>NZ_CP200321.1:7500-4807500 GCF_056868045.1 Mesorhizobium sp. HAY1-8B | reverse complement strand
GCGCCGCCGATCTGGCAAATGCGCTGATTGGTGGAGTGTCTCCCAGGCGCGAACACTATTACCCGTCTTTCCCCTACACCAGCTTCACCGGCATGACC
The DNA here is from genome assembly GCF_056868045.1 of Mesorhizobium sp. HAY1-8B. Classification (NCBI taxonomy): domain Bacteria; kingdom Pseudomonadati; phylum Pseudomonadota; class Alphaproteobacteria; order Hyphomicrobiales; family Phyllobacteriaceae; genus Mesorhizobium; species Mesorhizobium sp. HAY1-8B. The sequence continues at coordinate 4,807,402 of NZ_CP200321.1, read as the reverse complement.
GTCGCCGACATCAACGATGTCTACGCCTATCTCATGACGCTGCCAAAAGTGTCTGGACGTGTGCCCCCGCACGATCCAGCAATCCTGTTCAGCATTCGCCGGTCCGTCGGATTTTGGAAGCTGATGTTTTTCCGCCAGGGCCGGTCGGCTGCGAATGCAGATGGCAAAACGCTGCCTGATCGTGGCGCATACCTCGTCGAAACCGTTTCTCATTGCGCGGAATGCCACTCCAGCCGAAATGCGTTTGGAGCAATCCGGTCCGATACGCTGTTTGCCGGCGGCATCGACCCGCAAGGTACCGGGTTCGTGCCCAACATTACGCAGGAACGATTGGGGGCTTGGACCGAGACCGATATTACCACGATGCTTAGAACCGGAAAGACGCCCAACCACGGCCGGGTGGGATCGTCGATGGCCGACGTGGTGACGAATACCGCCATGCTGCCTGAAGGCGACCGCGAGGCGATCGCGCACTACATCAAAGCGCTTCCGCCGGTCGCGACCCCACACCCATAGGTTCATTGGGCATAAAGATACGCCGCAAGATCCCGCGCTTCCTGTTCAGAAATCCCCGATTGCGGCATGGCCGTCTGCGGGGAGAAGCGCTGCGGCGAAACGATCCAGGCTACAAGATTGGCGGGACGGTTTTCCACGACACCCGCGATATAGACGCGCTTCGACAGTTCCGCCAGTGGCGCCCCAGCCTGGCCGTCCGCCCCAGGAATCCCGGAGATCGTGTGACATCCGGCGCACCCATAGCGACGAAAGATCGTCGGCGCTCGACCGGGATCGCCCCCGGTCATCATCCTGGCGATGGAGGCTTTGGTGTGCTTGTCACGCACGACACTGGTCGTGACAAACGCGGCGCAAGCCACGACAACAAGCACCGTCGCCAAGGCGGCCCGGCCGGGGACCGATGCGAGCGGATTAGACATTCTGTGCCTTTCTCTCGCTAGAGCCTCTGATCCAAAGCGCCAGCATCGTCAGTGCCGCGCCTGCATAGATGGTGCCGGCGGGAATCCACATGATCATGCCTGCCAGTTGTTGGTCTTCAAGCGGCGTCAAGCCCCAGGCCATCGCGGTTTGTGTCTGCGCTACGTACAAGACGCGCGGGGCGAGGGCCATCAATGCGCCCAGAATGCTTGTGTGCATCATAGTGAAAAACAGATGCCAGGCAGCCGAGCCGTAATCACTTCGCCAAACAAGCGCCCACCAGAACAATATCGCCGTGGCGAAGAAACTGAGATGTTGGAAGCGATGCAGCGCGGGGTTGGTAAGGGCGGCGTCGAACACTATCGGCACGTGCCAGGCCCAGATTGCAACGCCATGCAAAATGGTTGCGCTGGTCGCGTTTGTGCCCCTGTCCCACAAGCCGCGCACTATAGGCGCCCGCATCAGCATTCCCGCCGCCATACGGACCCTGGCAGGCAATCCCCACAGCAGGATTCCAATCGGCCGCGCCAACACGATCAAAGGGGCCGACACAGCCATGACGATCTCGTGCTCGATCATGTGAAAGGTAAAGAGGTGTTCGCCAAGCCAGTGCAGCGGGGATAGCAGCGCACCAGCCAGGGTCAGAAGCCCGGCGCTGTAAAGGCAGATGGGGCGGTGCATGCCACCGGGCCGATTTGTGCGTCGAGCCAGCCTTGCCGCTCCCACGCAATACAGAACTGCCAGCGTCCCGAGTGGCACCACCATCCACGGATCGAAAGTCCAGGCAGGCTCCAAGCCATGCGCATCGTCGCCATGCGCCATGGCCGGCCAGGCTATCATACCGCAGATCAGGGCGCAGATCAGCGTTGGCATGCGTCCAGCAGCATCGTGGCTGCCTCCTGCAACAACAGGGCAAAGACAAATGCCAGCGCGACCAGAAATCCCGCGTCAACAATAAAGCGCCTGGTCTGGGCCATCCCGTGTGAAGCCATACGCGCTGCAGTTAGGCCAGCGATCGAAGCAACCAGAAGGACCCCGCAGAGGACGGCGCTCCATGGACTATGCTGTCGGCAGTCAATGTAGGGCATGATTTGGCCAAGTTGGGTGCTGAGCGCCCAGGCCAGCGGCGCGACACCAAGTCCGGTCCATTGCAGCCCTGTTTTGCTCAAAGCCGAGCTATCCAATAAAGGCAGGCGTACATGGGCAACCACGTCGCAACCACGAAGTTCCAGTACATCGCATTGTCGCTGACATCTCCGAATCGGCGCGGCGTGTCGCCATGCCGGGAAAACATCAGGCAGGCGAGAACCAGCGTCTCGATCACATCGGTCAGGATGTGGGTGGTGTGGAGCCCAAGCATGACCCATACAATCGAACCGTATGCGTTTTGATCCCACTTGATATGCATTGCGGGAAACTCAAACGCGCGCAGGATCAGAGGCACTATTCCGAGCACGGCCATGACGATCAGCCCGATGCGAACCTTTCGCAGATCCTGCTCGCGCGCCCAGCGTGCGACGAGGATGTTGGGGACAAGGCTTGCCAGCAGAAGGACTGTCAGGGCCGTGCCGGCGAAGAGATCTGGCGGCGGGGCGCCCAATGGCCATAGCGGCGCCAGGCTCATCAGGTAGAGATAGATCACGATGGAGAGCGCAAAGCCTGTCACTTCAATGAGCATGAAAGCGAGCGTTCCCCACCAGGACGGGCTTGCCGTGCCAAGGCCATGCGCTGGGAGCTCGGTCAGATCGAGCACGATATCTTCCTTCATGACTCGTCCTCCGGCACGCCCTTGGGCCAGAACCAGCCTATCAGTGAGACCGCGACCGGGATGGAACCCCAGACAACCGCCCATGGGCTGAATATGGACCATATCAGCGTCAAGGTGGTCGCGAGCGCTGCCCAAAGCGGCCAGATCGAATTCCCGACCGATGATTCCCGCGCTTCTGGAATGCCCTCAACGACGCTGGTGATCAACAGTTCACGCCGGTCGACCCGCAAGCCGGCAGCGACGGGCAGGGCGGCCGCCTCCGCCCACAAGGGCTCTCGGCTGCTAACCACGGGTGGCCTGGCAAAATTGTAGGGTTGCGGCGGCGACGCCGTCGCCCATTCAAGCGTCGAGGCTCCCCAGGGGTTAGCACTCGCGACGGCGCCTGACCTGGCGCTACGGACGGCATCGATGAAAAACAGAAGGAAGCCAGCGGCCAGGACAATTGCGCTAAGGCTGATGAACATGTTGAGGCCGGCCCAAGGCATCTCGGGCTGATAGGTGTAGATGCGACGCGGCATGCCCTGAAGACCCAGTATGTGCATGGGAAAAAACGTCAGGTTGAAGCCGACAAAGATCAGGCCGAAGATCCAGCGGCCAAGGGCCTCGCTCATCATTTTGCCCGTCAGCTTCGGGAACCAGTAATAAATCGCGCCGAGGAGCGGAAAAACCGCGCCGCCGACTAGGACGTAATGAAAATGGGCGACAACGAAATAGGTGTCGTGGACCTGGGTATCGAACGGAACGGAGGCCACCATGACGCCGGTGAGACCGCCAATCACGAAGATCACCATGAAGCCGACGACGAACAGGAATGGCGTTTTGAAGATCGGCTTTCCCGCCCAGATGGTGGCAAGCCAGCAGAAAATCTGCAATCCCGCCGGGACCGCGATCGCCATGCTGGAGGCGGTGAAAAAGCTCTCTCCCAGCCGCGGGAGGCCAGCGACGAACATATGATGGACCCAAAGGCCGAAGGCGAGGACCCCCGTCGCCACCAAGGCCATGACCATCGCCAGGTAGCCAAACACTGGCCGACCTGTAAACGTCGCCACAATGGTCGACACCATGCCGACTGCCGGCAGGAAGATTATGTAGACCTCGGGATGACCGAAGAACCAGAACAAATGCTGCCACAGCAACACGTCGCCACCTTCGGCAGGGTTGAAGAAGTGCGTGCCGACAAGGCGATCGAGGATAAGGCTGGTGCTTGCGATCATGATCGCCGGCATGGCCAGAATGACAAGAAACGATGTCACCAGCATCGACCAGACGAACAATGGAATCCTGTCGAGCGACATCCCTGGCGCGCGCTGCTTGAACACGGTCACAACGATCTCGACGGCGATGGCGAGGGCGGAAACCTCGGTGAAGGTGATCATCTGGGCCCAGATATCGGCACGTTTCCCCACGCCATATTGCGGCCCCGACAAGGGCACGTAAGCGAACCATCCGACGTCCGGGCCGGTATCGACGATGAAGGCAATCCACAAGAGCAATCCGCCTGCGAGGTAGATCCAGTAGGAAAATGCGTTGAGGCGCGGGAAGGCGATGTTGCGTGTTCCCACCATCAAAGGCACGAGGTAGACGGCCATTGCCTGCATGACGGGGACGGCGAACAGGAACATCATGTTCGAACCGTGCATGGTGAAAATCTGGTTGTAGCGATCGGGTCCAATGAACCTGGCTTCAGGCTGCGACAGTTGCAGCCGCATCAGCAGCGAGAGCACCCCTCCAAGCGCCAGGAAAACAACAGCTGTCGCGATGTAGCGTCGACCGATCACCTTGTGATCCACCGTCGACAGGGCCTCCCACAGGCCAGGCTGCGCTGACCAGGTCGAGGCGAGGGCCCGGTTAAGTTCCTTGTCGCTTAAGGCCGTGTCCCTGAGCCCATCATCCTTCGAGCGAGTCATTTCAGGCTCTCCATATAGGCGGAGATATCCTGGAGCTCGATACTGGTCAGCGGCACCATCGGCATGTTGTTTCCGGGCTTCAGCGTCTGCGGATCGGTGATCCATGCGGCCAGTGAACCGCGCGTGGTCTCGACGAGGCCGGCCGCGATTGTTTGGCGACTGCCGACATGGGTAAGGTCAGGTCCGGTGGTGCCGTTGGCGGCTGTGCCCCGGATGGTATGGCAGGCGGAGCACGGCTTTGCCAGGAAAGCCGCGCGTCCGGCGGCTACGTCAGGACCTGTCGTCGGGATTGCATCAGCACTCTGTGACGCGATCCAGCGTGCATAGTCGGCTGGCGCCTCGGCGATGACCATCACCGCCATATGGCTGTGCTGCAGTCCGCAGAATTCGGCGCACTGACCGCGATAGACACCCGGCTTTTCGGCCCGCAGCAGCAGGCTGTTGGAGCGCCCCGGGACGAGATCCTGCTTGCCGGCAAGACTGGGAACCCAAAACGAGTGGATGACATCGGCGCTTTCAAGCCGAACATGAACATCCTGACCGACCGGGATGTGAATTTCATTGGCGGTCTGAAACCCGGGCGTGACGGTGGAGCTGGCGTAGAAGACCTGCCACCACCATTGCTGCGCTCTCACGGTGATCGTTACGGATGCTCTTTCAGGAAGGCCGATGCTGCGGGTGGTGTAGAAGCTGGCAACCGTCATGCCGGCAATCATAATGGCCGTCGCGGCCACTGCCGCAGTCACGACCACAGCCAGCCGCCGTTGCCGGATTTCCGTTTCGTCCTGCTGCCGTTTGCGCCACAGTGCGCCAGCAAGCACGAGCATCACAGCAACCCAGATTACCGCGCACAGAGCGACGATGCCGACGATCAGGTGTCCGACATGGATCGCGGGAGCGCCAGAGGGGTCGAGCGCGGACTGCTTTCCGCTGCAGCCGCACGCGAGCCCAGCGATCCACAACGCGATGGCGCGCGCGGCTCTCAAGGGGAGGGCCCCTGGTCAGGGTGAACCCCCACCGGCCCCTGGTCGAACAGAATGATTGCCGGTCCGCGATTTTCGGCGGGGCGGGTCTGCTTGTCATCGTTGCGACCGGGCGCCGCGACTTTGGGCTTGTAGGCGCCAATCGTCTGCACATAGCCGGCGAGCTGCCATATCTGCTCGGTCGTCATTCGATCGCGAAAAGCTGGCATTCCATGCGGCCGGCCGTCGCGGATGGACGCAACGATGGAAACGATCTCGGGCCCGTACAGCCACCAGCCGTCCAGGAAGGACGGGCCCGCGCCGCCGCGACCATCACCATGGCACGCTGGACAGCCGAACCAGGCGTAAAGACGCTTGCCCTGGCTAAGATTGTAGGCGTCCGTTTCGTATGGCTTGCCCAACGCAAAATAGCTCTCGGGCGGCGTTCCGCTGATGCCGTTTGGCATCAATCGCAACCCGTCAAGATCAGCCGCAACAGGTGGATCCAACCGAAGCTCTCGAGGCTCGCGAAGCCATCCCAAGGCGGCGCTGGCAATGCCGAGCGTTATCGCCGCAGCCGCAAAAGCGCCATTCGAGTAGCTCATCTCCCTCTTCATCATCTCGCCTACAGGGATTCAACCATCCTGGGACAGGGTTGATCGGCTCAAACGCACCGGCAAAAGTTTGTACGAAGGGGTCTTGGACTTTGGATCGTGATGCGCCAAGGGAAACAGCGGATTTGTCTCAGGATAATAAGCCGCACAACAGCCCTTGGGAATGTCGTACCGGACAATCCTGAGGCCACCGACGCTGCGAACGCTGTTGTCATCGATTGCTGTCGTCATGTCGACGATTTCACCATCGACGAAGCCCAGGCGAGCGATGTCTTGTGCATTCATGAATACAATCCGGCGCGTGCCCTCAACGCCACGGAAGCGGTCGCTGTAGCCGTAGATGGTGGTGTTGAACTGGTCGTTGGAGCGCAGCGTGGCGAGGTGCAAAACATCTGCTGTGTTGGCGGTTGAAAAGTCGGGGAAAAGCTTGCCCGGCGTGATAAAGTTCGCCTTTCCCGTTTTCGTCACCCATTTGCGCTCCCGCGCCGGCAGCGGTCTTGCAAATCCACCGGGCAAAAAAAGCCGTTCGTTGAAATCCTTGAAAGTTTCGGGGTAAGTCCGCTCAATGGCATTGCGGATCTCGGAGTAATCGCCAACCCAGGCGTCCCACGGAACCTTCGTTTGCCCAAGCGTAGCCTTGGCAATGCCGGCAATGATAGCCGGTTCGGAGAGTAGCGCGGAGCTTGCCGGTTTGGCCTTGCCGCGTGAGCCATGGAAATGAGCGATGGAGCTTTCCATGGACACCGCCTGCGGCCCACTCGCCTGCTGGTCGAGTTCGATGCGGCCAAGGCTCGGCAACAGATATGCGACCTCTCCATGCAGGACGTGGCTGCGATTGAGTTTGGTGGCTATCTGCACGCTTAGACGCAATTTGCGCCATCCCTCTTCCATGGCCGCGGTGTCTGGCACCGCTCTCAGGAAATTGCCGCCAAGGCTGATAAACGCGCGGGACTGACCGGTTAAAATCGCTTCGCATGTTTCCACCGTCGAGCGGCCGGTCCATTGCGGCGGCTCAAAGCCATAGAGTTCGGAAAGTTTGTCGAGGGGCGCCAGGCCGGGCTTCTCCGTGATCCCGACGGTGCGTTGGCCCTGCACGTTGGAGTGACCGCGAACGGCGCAAATATTCGCCCCGGGCTTGCCGATGTTGCCGCGCAGCAGCGCGAGGTTGCAGACCATGTGAACGTTCTCGACGCCCATGAGCTGTTGTGTGAGCCCCATGCCGTAGACCATCATGACTGCGTTTGAGTTGGCATAGGTGGCAGCGGCCTTTTTCATTTCGGCGTGCGTCAGCCCCGATACACGCTCAAGCTCGTCCCATTGGTGGGCGCGCGCAGCGGCTGCGAATTCCTCGAAGCCGGTCGTGTGTTCCTTGATGAAATCGTGATCGAGAACGTGCTTCTTGGCAGCCGATACCATCGATGCCGCAAAGGCAATCATGGCTGCATTGTCCGGATCTTTTGGCGTCGCATCGTGTCCGGCCACAGGGTTTTGACCAGAGGCTTTCAGAGCGTCGTCGGCTTCGATGAGCGCCTTGCAGACGCCGAACAACGCTGCGATATCGCCGCCGTTGTTGACTTGATAATATTCCGACGAAATCGGTGTCTCTTTGCCGGTGAGCATCTGGCCGGGCGATTGCGGATTGACGAAGCGCTCCAGGCCGCGCTCCCGCAGCAAGTTGAACGTAACAATCTTCACGCCTCGGTTGACCGCGTCCTGCAGATCGTGAAGCAGGCGTGGCGAGGAGGTCCCGACATTCTGGGCAATATAGAATATGCAGTCCGTGTTCTCGAAGTCGGACAAAATGGCGGTGCCGACCGATGCGCCGATACTCTCGGGAAGCGCAACGGAGGAGCTTTCATGGCACATGTTCGAGCTGTCGGGCATGTTGTTGGAGCCATACATCCGCGCGAACAGCTGGTACATGTAGCTCGCCTCGAGTGAGGCCCGCCCAGATGTGTAAAGATCGGCCTGATGCGGGTCGAGAGCGCGCAACTCCCTGCCGATCTCTTCGAATGCTGCGGACCATTCGACCGGCACATATTTGTCGCTGGCAGCGTCCCAGCGCATCGGGTGCGTCAGCCGACCCTCCTTTTCGAGGTCGTGATCCGACCATCGCTCGAGTTCTCTCAGCGTGTGCTTGTCGAAGAACGCCGGGCCTGCACGTCGCGACGTGGTTTCCCAGGCTGTCGCCTTGGCGCCGTTCTCACAAAATTCTAGCGGATGCGGCTGCGCTGGCTTTGCCCAGGCGCAGCTCACGCACATATATCCTTCAGGCTTGTTCTGGGTCGAAAGCAATCGGCTCCCCTTCAAGGGAACATGTTCTTTTAGGAGAACCTCACCCACGGATTTCGCTGAGCCCCACCCACCGGCGGGCCCTTTATACGGCTTGACAGTGGCTGTTCTCGTTCTCGAAGTCATTTCCTGCCTCGTTTGCGACAGCGAGATTTCCGTCGGTCTCGCTCTCATTTGCCGTGGACGCCCAAGCAACGCCACTTGGCCCGCGACCTCTTCCCTTCGCCGGCCACGGGATGACATCCTGGCTGCGACATAATCGACAATGCGAAAGGTTGGCCAATCAGCGTTTCCCGGCAATATGAAACTTGGGATCTGCCTGACGGTTCCACGCATGGACTGACTTCGTTGTCCTCAACTTTTGCCACCGGCTTCTGACGTCAGAGAAGCGTCGCGTCGGCCGCTTCGGGATTGCATGGCGGCGCTGGAACCTCGTCTCGAGTGGAAAGTTGACCACCGTCCCCGAAGGAGATTCCGCCATGGCGCGTCCAGCTAGCAGACCCGTTGTCCCGCCCTCCAACGGTCGTATGTGATGAAGAAAAATCCATGAACGTCGCCAACCTACAGCTGGAGGGGCTGCTGATGGCGGTCGCAGCGGTCAACAACGCCCTGGTACGGAAGGGACTCCTTTCCATTGATGATATCGATAGGGCCTTGAAAACCGCGGAAGCTTCGTTCACCGGCGACGAGCGCCTGTTCGAGGACATGTCACCGGCAAACCGCGATGCCGTCTGCTTCCCTTTGCGACTTCTGCAACTCGCGAACACGAGCCAGTTCGTGCCCGGCGTGCCGCCGTTTTCAGAGTTGGCCAAGCAAGTCGGGATTACCAAACAGCCTTACAACGACCAGATGTGAAGGAGCATAGGTATGGAGGTTCTGGAAATCGTCGTTGCCAACAACGTTGTGGAATTCCGCGGCGAGGGTGGTGACAACATAGTCGTTACCGTCGCGCAACCGGCGGTCTTATCCCCAGAGGAGCTGATCGAAAAATCCAAGATCATGCTTTTGCATGCCGCCAAATTTGGTGTCGACGAAGAGAATTCTGGCGAACAGCGGCTAGCCGATGCGGGGGATGAGTATCGGCTTGAGTATCATGACAATGGGGAGATCCGTGACGTGGGTGGCCTGGTCTTTCCCGATCTGGACGCTGTGCGCGACGAATGCAGGCGCTCGGCGGAGGATTTGTGGAAAGACGCCCTGTCTCGGGGTGAAGCACCGGTGGGCTGGGCCGTCAGGGCGCGTGACCGTCGCGGTGACATCGTCGCCACGGTCGATTTTTCCGACTTGCAACGCGCCGCCGCCGAGATGGACCAACGACCTCAGTCCGAAATTTGAGCCCGTCATTCTCAAGCGTTTCAAAGGAGAGCACTATGCCGCGTAAGCCAGCAGCCGAAGCCAACGCACCGGCAGCCACCGTCCACGACTTGACCTTGGTCAGAGGCCAAGGCGGGGAATTACATCAGGTTGCGGAGGGCGACACTGACGTCCTGACTACAGCCCAGGGCGGCCCGGTCTCAGATGACCAGAACACGCTCAAGATCGGCGCACGTGGTCCCACGCTGATCGAGGATTTTCATTTCCGCGAGAAGATTTTCCACTTCGACCATGAGCGCATTCCTGAGAGGGTAGTGCATGCGCGTGGCTATGGCGCCCACGGCTTTTTCGAAACCTACGAGTCGCTCGCAAAATATACGCGCGCCGACATCTTCCAGCGAGCAGGGGAAAAAACGCCGGCATTCGTGCGGTTCTCGACGGTGGCAGGCAGCAAGGGGTCATTCGACCTTGCCCGCGACGTCCGGGGATTTGCCGTGAAGCTTTATACCAAAGAGGGCAACTGGGATATCGTGGGAAACAATATCCCGGTGTTCTTCATTCAGGACGCGATCAAGTTTCCCGATGTAATCCATTCGGTCAAGCCGGAGCCTGACCGTGACTTCCCGCAAGCGCAGTCGGCCCACGACACGTTCTGGGACTTTATCAGCCTGACGCCGGAATCGATGCACATGATCATATGGGTGATGTCGGATCGCGCCATCCCGCGCTCTTTCCGCTTCATGCAAGGGTTCGGCGTGCACACCTTCCGGCTCGTCAACGCGGCCGATGAATCGACCTTCGTGAAATTCATCTGGAAGCCCAAGTTTGGCATGCAATCAGTCTTGTGGAACGAAGCGGTCAAGATCAACGGCGCCGATCCCGACTTTCATCGCAGGGACCTCTGGAATGCCATCCAATCCGGCGATTTACCCGAATGGGAGCTGTGCCTGCAATTGTTCGACCAGGAGTTTGCCGACAATTTCGACTTCGACATCCTGGATCCGACCAAGATCATCCCGGAGGAGATCTTGCCGCCCATACCTGTCGGGCGTCTTGTTCTAGACCGGATGCCGGAGAATTTCTTTGCCGAGACTGAACAGGTCGCGTTCATGACCCAGAATGTTCCGCCTGGGATCGACTTCAGCAACGATCCGCTGCTGCAGGGCCGCAACTTCTCCTACCTCGACACGCAGCTGAAACGCCTGGGCAGCCCCAATTTCACGCATCTGCCGATCAACGCGCCAAAATGCCCATTCCATCATTTCCAGCAGGACGGCCATATGGCGATGCGCAATCCGGTTGGACGGGCCAATTACCAGCCGAATTCATTCGGCGTCGGCCCGCGCGAATCCCCTGAGCGTGGGTACCGGTCCTTCGCTGACGGGGAGGAGGGCCAAAAGGTCCGGCTGCGGCCCGAAAGTTTTGCCGACCACTACAGCCAGGCCGCCCAGTTCTTCAACAGCCAGACCCCACCCGAGCAACGCCACATCGCTCAGGCCTTGACCTTTGAACTGAGCAAGGTTGAGACCCCGGCCATCCGCGAGCGGATGATCGCGCACCTGCTGAACATCGATGAGGGGCTTGCTGTCTCGGTCGCCGACAAGCTCGGCATCGCCGAGATGCCGAAGCCGGCCGACGCCGCTGTATCGCCGCGCACGGATCTCGAGCCCTCGCCAGCGCTGAGCATCATTGCAAATGGTCCGGAGAGCTTTGCTGGCCGCAAGGTTGGCGTCCTGATCGGCACCGGCACGGACGCCGGTCTCTTCAAAGCCTTGCAGGCTGCCATTGAGAATGAAGGGGCCGCAATGGAAGTTATCGCGGCAAAGGTCGGCGGCGCGGTGGCCAGCGATGGCACCAAGATTGTGGCCAAGCATATGATCGATGGCGGCCCATCGGTATTGTTTGACGCGGTCGCCATCCTGCTCACCGAAGAGAGTGCCAATCTGCTGGCCGGCGAAGCGGCGGCTCGCGATTTCGTGGCGGATGCCTTTTCTCATTGCAAGTTCATCGGCTTCACGACCGGCGCCGTGCCGCTTCTGGCCAAAGCGGGCGTCGAGCCCGGGGCTGACGAGGGAATGCTGCCGCTGGCTGACAAGGCGAGTGCCACGGATTTCATTGAAAGTTGCAGGGGTCTGCGGCTGTGGGCGCGGGAAGCCGCAGTCAAGCTGTGAGGCCGCGTCTTCAGCCTTGCAAAAGAGGGGCCCGCAGACTGGGGCCCTTCATTGTGATGATTTCTGAAAGAGCACAGCTCCGAATGGTGTGGACATCGTGTCGGCGCTGACCCCACGCAGCTTTTGCCGCTACGACTGCTCGCTCATGTGCGGCGAACGGTTGCTACGTTTCGCTGGTGACGTTAGGTACTTCGACGACGATTCTCACACCGCGATCTAACCATTCGCGCTCGGTAGACCCTTGAAGCTGCCGCCGTATCGTAGCTTCAGCGATCACAGTGCCAAAGCCTGCCTTTCGGATGCCCGCAGGCGGCGGGCCTCCCGTTTCTTCCCAAACGAGCGCAAGCCCTTTGGTTTGCGGAATTTCGTTCCAGCTGATTGCGACCTGGCCAGTGTCGTGCGAGAGCGAGCCATGCGACGCCGCGTTTACAGCGAGCTCATGAATGAACAACGCAAGCGGTTGGACCGCGTGAGCTGCAAGCATGATCTCCGGGCCGCTCAAAACTGCCCGTGTCGCACCGTAGGGCTCTATCTGTGTCCGAATGGCCTCCCGTAGCGGTATCTGATGCCAGCCGCGCCGGGAAAGCAAAGTGTGGGCTCGGGCCAGAGATTGCACACGCTGCTGCACGGAGGCCGCATACAAGGCAGCGTCGTCCGATCGAGTAAGCCGCACGATGCTGTCGACAAGCGCAAGCACATTGTTGGCGCGATGGTCTACCTCTAGAAGAAGCCGGTGCTCGGAGTCTTCGAGAGACTGGATCCTGCGATAGTCTGTGCGGTCGATTTGAGAGCCGAAGTGATACACAACTCGGCCGCTGTCATCGTGAATTGGGCTGAAGTGAAGCTGGTTCCAGAAGGCCGATCCATCCTTGCGGTAGTTGAGGAGTTCGACACTGGCCTCGCGCTCCTCTCTAATCGCGGCTCGTATTTCGGAAACGGCGATTTTGGATGTTGCCGGACCCTGCAGGAACCGGCAGTTTTTGCCGAGAACCTCTCCTGCGTCGTATCCTGTTAATTTCAAGAAAGCTTCGTTTGCCAGCACTATAGGGTAATCTTGCTGTGTGGCATCGGTGACCACCATCGGCATACGTGTTCGCTGAAACGCTGTGGCCGCCAACTCCTTGCGGTCTGGCAGCGCATCCGCCGTCACTGCGGCCGGCTGATCACCGTGAATATGGGACAGGTCTTTCTCGTCCATTAGCGTTCCTTGGTTGCCGACTAACAGGTTGAACGTGAGGGACGCTAAAGCGTTGCCGACCGCTACCAAATTCACTGCTGAAGCCGATCTGTCGCAACAGTCGGTGACGAAGTTGGCGCCGTCTGCCCGAGCCGTGGAACAAGGATCGGGGCCGCAAATTACAGGAATTGATGTCCCGGCGGGTGCCGCCAAGCGGTGCTTAGCGCTTTGTCGAATTGGGTGGAGGATTGAGATGTCGCGTGAGGTAGAGCAACGCCGTCTTCAAATGCTTATCGAGCAGTATGTCGAGGTGCGGAAGAAGCGGCACGATGTTGTATCGGTGAGGCACGCAGCGGCGGCTGTTCTGACCGTTATGAAACAGAGTCCGGTTTCAAAAAAAGAGCTGGACGACATGATTGCCGCAAGCGCCGTGGCTCATGGCCTCGGGGTTGTATTCGATGCGCTGCAATCCCCGTCGGATTATTCGGTGTCGCGCTGACATGGCTGCCGACCCTACTTTGCGCGACGAACCCATTGGTGACAATGCAGTGCATATCTGCGTCGACATGCAGGCGATGTTCCGCGAGCCGTCGCCTTGGTCGTTGCCGTGGATGGACCGTGTGCTTCCCAGGATCGTAGGGCTTTGCAGCACACAGCCGGCGGGATTGGTCTTTACGCGGTTTATACCGGCTAGGCGGCCCGGCGACGGGCAGGGGACTTGGAAACGCTATTATGAACGGTGGGCAGACATGACACTAGAGCGCCTTGGCCCGGGACAGGTGGACTTGGTGCCGGAACTTCGAGCGTTTACGCCGCCAGCGCCAGTTGTAGATAAGCCGGTGTATTCTCCTTGGCTTGGCTCGAACCTTCGCACTCTGCTGGCGCAGCGGCGCTGCGACACCGTTATCGTCACCGGCGGCGAAACAGATATGTGCGTGCTTTCGACTGTGTTGGGTGCGGCAGACTATGGCCTGCGCACCATCGTGGTCCAGGATGCGGTCTGCAGTGCCTCGGATGAGGCCCATGATGACATGATCGGGCTGTTCAGCAATCGCTACGGCCAGCATATCGAGACCGCCACCACCGAGCAGCTTCTAAACTGTTGGATAGGCGGGTGACCGACGTACACGGTAAGGGCCACGACGATGTCGCCGTGGCCATTCTTTCTGTGCGTGGAATCAGGCCGCTTTTTGCTGCTCGGCCGCTCTGTCATTCACGCCGGATTCACCAAGGGAGGTGAGGGCTTCGTCGGTGGCCTTCTCCTCTTCGAGTGTGGCGTTGAGGAGTTCGACGATGTCATCCTTGCCCAGCGATGTCGCCCAGGCGATCAGCGTGCCATAGCGCGCGATCTCATAGTGCTCGACCGCCTGCGCAGCGGCGACAAGGCCCGCGTCGATCGAGGTCGAACCCTTGTATTCCTCCAGGATCTCGGATCCTTCCTCGATGATGCCGTCGATGGCGGGGCAAGTCTTGCCGCGCGCAGCAACGCCAAGGATATCGAACACCTGCTCAAGTCGCTCGACCTGGCCCTCCGTCTCGACAAGATGTTTCTCGAAAGCGGCGGACACCTGGGCGTCCTCCGCGCCCTTGGCCATTTTAGGCAGGGCTTTGAGAATTTTCTTTTCGGCGTAGTATATGTCCTTGAGGCCGTCGAGGAACAGATCCTCGAGGCCCTTGGTGCCGGCACTGGCTTTCTTGGTGGCTGCCATCTGACAATCTCCTTTGGTTGAAATCACCCCTTCGGGTGCTAATCCAACTCGGATGGTTGCGGCAGGTTCCTCCAGAAAATCACGTGTGATCAATTTTCTTTTTAGCCTCGAAAAGCTCTTCAAAAGCGACACGAGACATGACCGAGCTTTGATGCTCGGCGCACCTGCTTGGTGCTATGGTTTGAATTCCTTGTTTGCCGCTGGGCGTCTCAAGGGGCGACCGCCGTGATGCACGAAGGGCGACATACGGGGATCACCGACGCTGCAGGGGAACGAACTGCTTCGGCGCGGGTTGCGCATCGTCCTTCATCCTAAGTCTCGGGGATGTCCGTTTGGCAAGCCAAGCGACCCGAGAAACCAAGTAATCATTTCACCAACGATGGGAGAACAAGGCGACTGAATTTGTGGTGACTATGATTGACGGGAGGCAATTTCGTGCCAGCAGCGAGAATGCCCGGTGTTGTCGGCCCTTGTAGACCAATGCAGCACGAAAAGGTTATTGCGAACTGGCTGTCAGGCCAAGCGAGCCCGAGCATTCCGGCCGGGAGACAAACGCCGTCTTTTTCAAGCACGGGATCATATCGATCAGTGAAGGAGGCCAAGCACAAACGGATTTGCCAGCGGACAAGCCAGTATCAGCCTAGCCGCTCGCCGTGGCAGGCCCGTCCCGCCAGTCGGACGAGGCACCGTCCGTGAACCTACCCAGCTCGTGTTAGGCTTCGATCACGCCGGAGAGCCGGTTACAGAGCGGCTAGCACCAGTTCATGAACAGTGGCCAACCGCTCCGGCCCAGGCTGCGTGGCGATCTTAAAAATGAGCCGCCCTTGACGTCGAACGCAGTCGGGGCGCTGGATCAAGCGGTCATAAGACTTGGAACCGGGCGTCCTAAATTCGATCGCTATGGCAACGGGGCCAGCGCCGATCTTGGAGATGCCGGCCTTCACCGCCGCAAGCTTAAGGCGTGCGAAATCGATTAGCATAGTCGCCTCAAGTGGCGGCTTTCCAAACCGATCTTCAAGCTCCTCGGCAAAAGCATCGATTTCAGCGAGGGTCTCAAAGCGTTGCAAACGCGAATAGAGATTGAGGCGCACCACCGCCTCGGGGACATAGTCGAACGGAAGAGTGCCCGAGAATTGCAGTTCGATCTCGGTTTCAAAGGTCGAGGTGGCATTATTACCCCGCACTTTATCGACTGCCCGCGCCAACAGCCGCTGATAGAGGCTCAACCCGATCAACTTCATGTGGCCGGCTTGTTCCTCTCCAACCAGATCGCCCGCGCCGCGCAGGTCGAGATCGCGGGCACTGATAGCAAGCCCTGACCCGAGCCGGTCGAAAGCGAGCAGTGTCGAGAGCCGCGAGCGCGTTTGCGGCGCGATGTCCTTCTCAGCCTCGGTTAACAAGTATGCCATACCTTGCACCCGCCCCCTGCCGACACGGCCGCGCAACTGGTGCAGTTGAGCCATCCCGAACCGGTCCGCTCGAAACACGACGATGGTGTTGGCGCGTGGCACATCCAGGCCATTCTCGATGATGTTTGTCGACAGAAGGATGTCGCCATCCCCGTTGGCAAAGGTCACGATAGCCTCGTCCATCACGGAGGCGTTCATGTCGCCATGGGCCACCAGCACGGATAAATCGGGAACCAATTTGCGCAGTTCAGCAAGCGTGGGTTCGATGTCCTCAATGCGTGGGACCACGCAAAAACTTTGGCCAGCCCGTCGATGCTCGCGGATGAGTGCTGTCTTGACCGACGCTCTATCGAATGGTGCAAGTTCTGTGCGCACCGGACGCCTTCTTGCCGGTGGCGTGGAAAGCAGGCTGGCTTCCTGGACACCAACCATGGCTGCCGCAAGCGTACGCGGTATGGGAGTGGCACTCATAGACAGAACGTGCAGTTTCTGGCCGAGGCCGCGAAGCGTTTGCTTGAATTTCACGCCGAAGCGGTGCTCCTCGTCGATAACGAGCAGACCGAGGTCGGCAAAGAAGACGTCCTTGGCCGCGATTGCCTGCGTCCCAACGACGATTCGAAGCGATCCATCCGTGAGCCCAGACTTGACCTTTCTTGACTCAGCCTCGCCGACGACGCGCGAAAGAAGGGCCACACTCACCTCGCTGCCCTCAAACCTGCGGGAAAATGTTTCGTAGTGCTGGCGCGCCAGCACTGTAGTCGGTGCGACGACGGCGACTTGGAAACCATTCAACGCGACAACGGCGGCAGCGCGCAACGCCACTTCCGTCTTGCCAAAACCGACATCGCCGCAGATCAGCCTGTTCATCGCCTTGCCAGATGACAGGTCGTCGATGACGGCGGCAATCGCCTCCGCCTGATCGGCGGTTTCCGGATAGGGGAACCTTCCGGCGAAACGAGCATAAGGAATACGCGGTGGTTTCAACGCTCGGGCACCAGTTCTGTCACGCTCGGCAGCCAGTCTGACAAGCTGTTCTGCCGCCTCAGCAATCTCCAAGTCGAGCTGTGCCCGGCGCTTGGCCCAGCCATCCCCTTTCAACCTGTCGAGCGTCACTACCTCTTCATCGGCCCCATAACGCCAGATGCGGCCGAATTCCTCTACGGGCGCCAGAAGCGTGGCTCCTCCATTATATTCAAGCCGTACGGTATCGGTGACCATCCTCTCGACCTCGACGGTTTCAAGGTCTCGCAGAACGGCGATGCCGTGATCTTCATGCAAAACGACGTCGCCGATTCGCAACTCTGGCTCCTGAGCGAGCGAGGGGGCTCCATGATCTCCCAGGTTTATTCGTGTACCGAAGACGTCGGGGGCCGTTACGACCGCAAGCGCGGCCTTGTCATCGACAAAGCCATCGTCGATATCGACATTGAGGCTGACCAAGGTTGCGGGCTCGACGCCCAGTGCCGATGCCCAGCTTTCGACGTGGCCGACATCAAGCGTCAGATGACGCTGCAGCGTCTTGACCATCCGATCGAGGTCCACAATAGGGCCGGCGAGGGCGACACGCCGGCCGGTCTGGATCTGTTCGGCAATAAAGTTTGCCATAGCCTTTGAAGGGTTGATCTCGACGATAAAGTCGGGCGTTGGCGACAAGCCATGCAAATCAAGCTCCATCCGACGTTTCGCCAAGTGCTTATCAAGGGTCGGGCGATCCAGGTAGAAGCGTTCTGCGGTCGGCTTGCGGCCTTGCTGGCTGTCGCGCATCCGCCGGGCGTCATCGATCAACGCGATCGCGGCGTCGAAGCGTTCGTCCACAGCCGGCTCCACGGCAATACGGGCGTGCGGCAAGAGTTCGAAGATGGTGTTGAGCTTGTACCCGGCCCCGACCATCTGCATTTCCATGCATGGTGCTTCCGTAGGTTCAGCCGGGGCTGAGCTCCCTTCCAGCAACTCCGTCGAAGGCGCGAGCATGATGTTCTCGAAACTCTCATCTGTGCGTTGCGACACCGGGTTGTATGAACGAATGCTGTCCACGACCCCACGCTCGATTAGAACCCGAAAGGGATGTGGCGCTCCTGATGGAAACACCTCGATGCCCTGACCAAGCAAGGCGAATTCCCCAGGCTCGTCGACCCGATCGTCCATCAGGTAGCCATAAGTCTGCAGGCGATCGCAAAATGCCTCAACATCAACGCGGTCGCCGATGGCCAGGGATGTGAAGGCCGTTGCAATCGCATGGACAGGAAGAAAGCGCTGCAGCGCCGCCTCTGGGGACATGACCACTACGCGAGGACGAGTGTTGGCCGGCTTGGCCAAAGCGAGAAGCGCGGTTGCGCGTCGTCCCATGCTTTGACGCGATGGCTGGATACGGTCGTACGGCAGGCAGTCCCACGGCGGCAATAAAATCACCTGCGTTTCCGGCATAAACTGCGCGAAGGAAATTGAGACTTCTTCTGACTGGTTCTCGCTCCGTGCGATGAATATCATGTCATCCGCGCCGCCATCCCGTACGGCCTCGACCAGCCGCGCGGCAATTGCCGCAGCTGGTATACGACGCGATCTTTTTGCGTGTTCTTCGTTCGGAACACCCGATTCTGAAAGCGCGCTCGAGCCCACCACGTCGATCGGCGGTTTTAAGTTTTTTTGTCGTTTCATGAAATATCGGTCCGAGGTTGCCCGCTTCTAACGAGCTTGCGCACGGTGTGTTCCAAAGGCCGCGGGCGCGCTCCAAGAGGGCGTGTAGCCCGAATGCGGCAGCCAGAGGACAGCGTGCAATTGGCTGTTCTCGACCCTTCGCCGAGTGAACCCTCGGCGGCAGGACGTGCAGGATACAGTCGGGTCTCCGGATACGGTCGTTAGCAATGCCCGCAATCAAATCGCGGCGAACGTGACGATCACAAGCGGGGAGGTAATTCCTAAGGCCAATCGCTGGCGGAACCTTTTCGACCCGGACGCTTTACGCATCCGATGTCACGCAGCGTCGTAGCGTTCGCTAATACCACCATCTCGCGTCTGCTGGCGGCCGTGTTGCTCGCCGGCCTAGCTGCCTGTTCTTCATCCGAGGCTCAAGACAAGCAGGCGCAGAACGCCAAGTCCACCGCCAATTCAGCGATCATGGTCATCGACAGTTGGAGCGCAGGTGCCACGCCCTCCCACTATGCGGGAGCCACGTTGCGGTCTTTGGCTGAAGCGTTAGCTGACTACGATCGGCAACTACAAACGGCGGACGGTTCTGAGTCCTCCAGGCGACTGGCGCGACAACTCACAGCCGCTGCCGAGCGGGCCGAAAATGCCGTCACGAGCGGCGACAGAGCACAAGCGGAGCAAGCCGGTCAGGAGCTACGAACTGTCATTGCCAAGTTCGTTGTGGCAAATCCCGCAGATCGAGCGACAAATCCATGAAAAAATTGCTGGAAATCTCGCTCGGCGTGGTGACCAGCGTTGGGGGCTTCCTTGAGGTCGGATCGTTGGCGACTGCAGCCCAGGCAGGTGCATTGTTCCACTTTCAGCTGGTCTGGGCGATTCTCCTTGGGACTATCTGCATTATTTTCCTCGTGGAGATGGCTGGCCGTTTCGCAGCCGTCAGCAAGCACACGATAGCCGACGGCATTCGCGAGCGCTTCGGCTTCAAAGCGTTCCTTTGGCCTCTGGTCAGTACATTGCTGGTCAATTTCCTGGTGCTGTCTGCTGAGATCGGCGGGGTCTCCATTGCTGCTGAACTCGCCACCGGGATCGGCTTCCAATGGTGGGCGCTGCCGGTAGCTTTCATTGCGTGGCTCTTGCTGTGGAAAGGCACTTTCGGCCTGATTGAGAAAGGCGTTTCGCTGTTGGGGCTGGTAACGCTCTGCTTCGTCGTAGCAGCGGTCATCCTCAAGCCTGACTGGACGCGGGTCGCCGTCAGTTCGGTGCCCTCCTTGCCGCATCACGACACCGCTACCTACTGGTTCATGGCTGTCAGCATTCTGGGTGCGTCCATCTCGCCATATCTCTTCATGTTCTATTCCGCGGGAGCGATCGAGGACAAGTGGGACAAGAGTTATCTCGGTATCAATCGCGCTATTGCCGGGCTCGGCATGAGTTTCGGCGGCACCATCTCCATAGCCGTGCTTATCGTCGCTGCGTTGGTGCTTGGAGCGAACGGCATCACCCAGGTGGACGATTACCACCAATTGCCATTGATGCTGACTCCGGTGTTCGGTTTCTGGGGCTTTGTGCTGTTCGTTGCCTCGCTTGGCATCGCCTGCTTCGGCGCCACGGTCGAGATCGCCCTTCAGCAGGCATACCTCGTCGCGCAGGGGTTCGGGTGGAATTGGGGCGAGGACCGCAAGCCTCGCGACGATCCAGGCTTCACCATGGTCTATACCGTCACGATCTTCGCGGCCGCCATTCCGATTGCGCTCGGCCTTGATCCGCTGAAGCTTACCATCTTTTCAATGGCCCTTACGGCCGCAGGCCTACCGCTGGCGGTCGTGCCATTTCTCTTCCTGCTCAATGACCGGTCTTATATGGGCGAACATCGCAACGGCGTGATCTCAAACGCGGCAGTGCTCTTTATTATCGCGCTTGGCTTCATCCTCGCGGTTGTCACCATTCCTCTGCAAATATTTGGAGGCAGTTGATGCACATGATACGCGACGTTTTGGACAAGCAGGTTGTCGACCGCAATCAGGTCAAGATCGGCAAGGTGGACGGGATAGTAGCCCAGTTGAGACAAGGTAAGCCCCCAAGGGTCATCGCCGTCGAGATCGGGTCGATTGCGCTGGCGCGCCGCTTGGGACCGCTCCCTGGACGCTGGATGGTCATTCTGGCCGCCAAGCTGGGCGGCGAACGCCATGCCAAGCCTCATCGGGTGGCATGGAGCAAGGTTCGCGACATCGGCCTCGAAATCGAGTTCGATATCGATGTGCGCAAGACTGCTATTTTTGACTGGCAGGACTGGTTGCGCGAACACATCGTCGGAAGGATTCCGGGAGCTTGACGATGGCAACCGCAAATCTCGACCGACTGGTTGGCCGGAGCGTCTTCTCGAAAGAGGGTCATTGCATAGGCCATTTGGAGGAGATCATCGCCGAGGCAGATGGCGATGAACTTGTCGTCACTGAGTACCATGTCGGCATTTTCGCGGCGTTCGAGCGTCTGTCCGCCTCGTCAATCGGCACGGCCCTGCTCGACCTTTTCCGGCTGCGCAATCGCAAAGGGATTTATCGGATTCCGTGGGACAAGCTTGACATTTCCGACCCCGCGCGGCCGGGCCTTCGCTGCTCCGAGCAGGAGCTCGCAGCGATGCAATCCAGCGTGCCGCTCGAACGCTGAGGTCCGGTCACCGGTCAGTCCAGCTTCAGACGTTCAGGTAACTGGCACGCAACGGCGATCGATCAACTGGAATCATTTTGGAGAAAGGCCTTGAATGCTGCTGCGAGAGCGGCTGGATTTTCTTCGGCGACATGGTGCCCACTCTTTATCCCAAAGCCTCCCACGTCGTCGGCCCAGTGCTTCCATATTGCGACCGGATCGCCATAGATCTGCTCCAAATCATCGTTGAGCGACCAGAGGCAAAGCATCGGACAGCGCACCTTCCGGCCTGCATCTCGATCATCACGGTCGTGGCGATGGTCGATCCTGAGACCTGCGCGGTAGTCTTCGATCATCCCATGGACGACAGCAGGATCGTGGATGAAGGAAACCAATTCGTCATAGGCCTCACGTCCCATCTCATCTGGCCGCAAGGCGCTGTGCCATGCCATTGGGTCTGCCAGGATGGCCCGTTCTGGCTTCTCGGGTTGAGCGAAGAAGAACCAGTGGTACCAATCGCGGGCAAATTTCCAGTCGGCACGCTCCAGATGCTCGATAACTGGCAATCCATCCACGGTAATCAACTTTCGCATCAAATCGGAATGGTCCATCGCCATTCTGAAAGCGACCAGGGCGCCACGGATCATGCCCGGCAACGAAGAAAGTGTCGTGGCCCAACACTTTCATGACCTCCACGAGCGCCGCCGCCTTTGCCCGCTTGGACGAGAACCTGCTCTCCGGGTCGTCGGCCGGTATGTAGGAGCGCCCGAACCCCGGAAGATCCGGGCACACGATCCTGAAATCTGCTGACAGCAAGTCCGCAACTTGGCTCCACGTCATATGCGAGCGGGGATGGCCATGGATCAGAAGCAGTGGCGGCCCAGATCCGCCGTGCCGAAGCCGTATCGGTCCGCCCTCGGTATCAATCATTTCAAGCACGAAGTTGTCGAACATGTCCCATCTACCCACAGGTCAACCATGAGCTTATAGAACCTTCTCACCGAGCAACGGTTCACGGCGGGATCGCCATTTCTCCGTGCCCCAGTCGGAATAATCCCCGGACGCGGCGGGCTCCCCTTCAGATAGATTTGTCCTTGCCGTCAAACTTGATGGAGCGAAAAGCTAGCAAGCCGTGGCAAAGCCGCCGGTCGGTAGTATCAAGCAAACCGAACCGCGGGGTATTGCTGGCGCTCTCATGCGTCCGCGCTGACCCTTGTTGTTTGTTTTCTTGTCTCTATGGTTAGCCCATTTCCGGAGGGTGGCATGCCTCGTCGATCGGCTCGGGCTCATTTGCTTGGTCTTATCGCGGTGGCCGTTTTGCCAGTCTGGCTGTTTGCTGCCTACCTCCTTGTAGAATATGCGCTTCATGAACAAAGCCGCTTTGAACAGGATGCCTTGCAGACGGCACAACAGGTCTCCTTGGTGGTCGAGGCCGAACTCCTCAATTTGCAGACGATCCTCGATGGGTTGTCAAAATCGGGGTCTCTCGCAAAGGGGGATCTGAAAGCGTTTGGGGATGAAGCGCGTCGGCTTGCGCAGGGCACGGATAAGATCATCGCATTGCGCGACCTCGATGGCCGCCAACTTGCAAACACGCAGATTGCACAGGGAGAGCCATTGCCGCCCGTCGACCCTGTGACGACCGACGAGCGCGAAAAGTTGAAATCGGGCGGCATCTCGGTCAGCAATGTGTTCGCGGCCAAAGACACCACGGACTATCGGGCGGCGGTCGAGAGGCGCGTGTCCGGACCGAACGGTGAAGAGTGGCTGCTTTCGGTCTCCGTGCCGACTGCCCGCATTCGCGATGTCATGTTGCCCGCCGTGCCGCGAGGCTGGACTGTGGGCATTGGCGATCGCCACGGCAGTTACGTCGCACGGTCGAAGCAACACGAGGAGATGACGGGAAAGCCCGGGTTGCCGGAGTACGTCGAAAAAATCGTCAGGCCTCATGGCAGTTTCACGGCCCGCAATTTCGAAGGGACAACGCTGCTGGCAGGTTACTACCGTTCTCCGTACTCTGGATGGTTTTACACCGCCAATGTGCCGCTCTCGGAAGTCCAGGCGCCGCTTTGGCGTTCGCTCGCAGCGATTGGTGGAATTGGCGCCGCGGCGCTGCTCATCTCCCTTGCCCTCGCTTACATCGTTGGAAAAAAGCTGACCCAAGCCACGATTGATCTTGCCGGCCGCGCAGAGTCGCTTGGTAATGGCAGCGAAGTTCGGCCGATGTCCACCTCGGTGGCCGAGTTCGCCAAGATCGCCCAGGCGATGATCAATGCAGAGCACGCTATCACGGAACGCACGCGAGAGCTGCAGACCGTGCTCGAGACGGTGCCGGCAGCCGTATGGTTTACTTATGATCCTCAAGCTCGCCAGGTTATCCGAAATCGCTTCGCGGCCGAGTTGATGGGTTTACCGACGGTAAGGTCCAAGTCATTTGGCGAACCCGATCTCGTTGTCGACACGGTGGCAGTCAAGGACGGGCAGCGTGTCCCTCGCGAAGATCGTCCTTTGAGCCGGGCGATGCGCGGTGAGACGATCGACAACCAGGAATTTGCATACATTCTGCCGTCGGGTGCTCACCGTTCCCTGCTCTCCAGCGCACGGCCGATCCGCGATCCGAGCGGATCCATCATTGGTGCGGTGCAAATCAGTTTGGATATCTCGGAGCGTAAGCGTGGCGAAGAGCAACGTCAGCTGCTGCTCAACGAACTCAATCACCGGGTGAAGAACACGCTGGCGGTTGTCCAGTCGATCGCCACCCAGACAATCCGCAACGCCGCGGATCTGCCGGAGGCAGGACGCAACCTGTCCAGCCGGCTCGTCTCGCTGGCGAAGGCTCACGATGCCCTGACACGCCAAAATTGGAGCGGTGCGGACCTCGGCGATCTGATCGCCAACTCGATCACCGCGCACGCACCGCTCGACCGTTTTCGGATCAGCGGCGAGGATGTCTGGCTTCCGCCAACTGTAGCGCTTTCATTTGCTTTGGCACTTCATGAGCTCACGACCAATGCCATCAAGTATGGCGCGCTCTCGAACGCAGCCGGAATAGTTTCAATCGCCTGGACAGTTACCGGTGAGGAGGATGGGCGCAACCTCAAGCTGGAATGGCGTGAGTCAGGAGGGCCACCGGTCACACCTGCAACGCGCAAGGGCTTTGGAACGCAATTGCTGACGCGCGTTTTCGACAATGAGCAATCTGGCGGAGTTGTCTTGCGATACGAGCCATCCGGCCTGCTTTGCGTTTTCCATGTGAGCCTCTCCAGGCAGACAATTGCGCGGGCAACGACCTGAAAGTTCATCTCGCCATAATGTGAGACACTACGCCGGGTGGGATTGCGGACGCTAGCTCCGGCCGAACTCCCTGCCGTGCGCAGGTCTTTCGTCGTTGAGTGCGCATTCTGGCATGGCCGGCGCGAAGCCGAAAATTTGTGTGGCACAGCAAGACAATCTACGGCGAATTTCGTGGAACAATCGGATGCCCAGACCGTTGCCAAGCGATTTTCAAGCTCAGGATTTGCCTTGTTTCAGCGACCGAACGAAAGTCTCGCTACCTCGCAAAGGTCTGGCGGTGCCACTCATGTCCAGGGCGGATTGGCCGAGCCCAGGCAAATCGCCAACGTTGCGCGCCGACTGGTTGTTATCTCGAATAGGTTGGGTAACATTCGCGATCTGTCGCAAGCCGGCGGGCTGGCGGTTGGTGTCGCGGATGCATTGGCCGAGCGTGGTGGCTTATGGCTCGGAGCAAGCGACGAACATCAGGACTCTTTCGCGAGCGACCAACCGCTGATCCGCCTCGAACGCTTGGGTAGGATCGAGACGGCTGCGCTCATCCTGCCGCGAGAGGATTATTCGCTATATTACAACGGCTACGCAAACAGTACGCTATGGCCGCTGTTCCATTATCGGCTGGACCTCGTGAACCACCGGGCAGACTTTCTAGCCGCCTACCGGCAGATCAATGCGCGGTTTGCGAAAGCGCTCGTGGGACTGTTGTCGGGCAACGACGACCTAATCTGGATTCACGACTACCATCTTATCCCCTTGGCCGCCGAGTTGCGGCGGCTCGGAATCCGCAATCGGATCGGCTTTTTTCTGCACATTCCGTTCCCGCCGCCTGACCTGTTTGTAGCCACACCCGACCATGAAGAACTCATCGGCGATCTGCTTCAGTATGACGTTGTGGGTTTCCAGACCGAAACGGACGTGGCGAATTTTCGGCGTTCGGTGCAGGCCACCAATTCCACGACCTTTGATACCAACGGCGCAGCTGAGGCAAATGGCCGGACAGTGTTGTCGAAGTGCTTCCCAATAGGCATCGACGTCAATTCATTCTCTCGCATGGCCAACGACGCGGCCGAGGATGTCCAGATTGATTCCATGCGCCGCCAGATTCTGGGATTGAAACAAATCATCGGCGTCGACCGGCTGGACTACTCCAAAGGTCTGCCCGGCCGCATGCAGGCTTTCGCTCGCCTGCTGGAAAGGCACCCTGAACAAGAGCGGGCGGCAACTTATTTGCAGATTGCGTCGCCCACGCGCGAGGAGGTTAGCGCCTATGCTGACATCCGGTCACAGCTAGAGGCAACCGCTGGCGCGGTGAACGGGAAGTACGCCGATCTGGCCTGGACCCCGATCCGCTACATCCACCGAGCCGTAGCACGCTCGCGGCTAGCTGGTCTGTTGCGCGCTAGCCAGGTCGGCTTGGTCACGCCTTTGCGTGACGGGATGAACCTTGTGGCAAAGGAATACATAGCCGCTCAGGATCCAGCCGATCCCGGAGTGCTTGTATTGTCTCGTTTTGCAGGTGCGGCGGAAGAGCTTGCGGAGTCCCTGATCGTGAATCCTTATGCGGTTGACGAGGTTGCCGATGCCATCGCAAAAGCGCTCGAAGATGCCACTTGATGAACGAATTGCCAGGCACGGCGCACTGCTCAAGCGCATCAAGCGCAACGACGCAGCAGAATGGCGGCGATCATTTCTCGCCGCGCTCGCGGGCGAGGGGTAGGGTGCGTTTGCACTAATCCTGCAAGCGGCCTGACTACACCGAGTTTACTAAGGGAAGCACCTGTGTGGCGGCGAGCACGCCGCTTTCATGCGGAATTACCGAGTTCGGCGGCGCGATGCAGGCCGGTGCGCGAAAATATCCGGCGCCGCCGTTTCCGAAGCAGGGGGCGCCAGAATTCCAACAGAAACACGGCAAAACCGGACTGGAACGCCGCGGACCGAACCAAATGTCGCCAAAGGCGTTGAGTCGCGTTGCGTCATCAGCCGGGGCATTTCCATGACGAAGGGCGAGCTATCTACCTATCGGACCAAACGCGATTTCACCAAAACGAAAGAACCCAGCGGCGAGCGTTTGATCGCGAAATCAAACCGGCTACGGTTTGTAATCCAGAAACACGCAGCCACACGGCTCCACTACGACCTTCGCCTTGAGCTCGACGGTGTCTTCAAGTCCTGGGCCGTCACGAAAGGTCCGTCGCTCGATCCTCAGGATAAACGCCTTGCGGTAGAGGTTGAGGACCATCCGCTGGACTACGGCGACTTCGAAGGCACGATCCCCAAAGGGCAATATGGTGGCGGCACCGTCCAGCTGTGGGACCGTGGATATTGGGAGCCAGAAGGCGCTATGTCGCCTGAACATGCCTTGGAGAAAGGCGATCTGAAATTCACGCTTGACGGCAAGCGCCTGCATGGAAGTTTCGTTCTCGTGCGCATGAAGCACGACCGCAATGGCGGAAAGCGAACCAACTGGCTTTTGATCAAGCACCGCGACAAATACGCGACTGATGGCAATGGCGACGCAGTGCTGACGCAGGACCGGTCCGTCGCCTCGGGCCGGAGCATGGAAAAGATTGCTGCCGGGAAGGGGGCCGGCCCGAAGCCGTTCGTGATGCAAGGCTCATCGGTGCCCGATGCGGACGCCGTGTGGGACAGCAATCGGGGCCTCGCCGCTGAGGAACGCGCAAAGTCGTCAAAGGTATCGCCAAAGCCGTCGCCGAAAGCATCGCCACGTCCGAAACGCGCCGTTCGTGCTGATGCGGTCAAGATGCCCGACTTCATCGCACCACAGCTTTGCGCGACGCTCTCCCGGCCTCCTATAGGAACAAACTGGGTTCACGAAATCAAGTTCGATGGCTATCGCGTCCAGCTGCGGGTCGAAGATGGCGTCGCCACGCTGAAGACCAGAAAAGGCCTGGACTGGACGGAGAAGTTCGGCGCCATTGCAAAAGAGGCGGAGAGCCTTCCCAACGCTATCGTGGATGGTGAGATCGTGGCGCTCGGCGAAAATGGCGCACCGGATTTTGCCGCGCTCAAAGCCGCGTTGTCGGAGCGCCGGACGAAGGATTTGATCTTCTTTGCATTTGATTTGCTGTTTGCGGACGGTGTCGATCTGCGAAAGCTGCCGCTCTCGGAACGCAAGGTAAGGCTAAGCGAGATGATCGGCGAGGTTGGGCGCGGTGAGGAGAACCTCATCCGCTATGTCGAGCACTTCACCAATGGCGGTGACGCTGTGCTGCAGTCTGCCTGCCGACTTGAACTCGAAGGCATTATCTCCAAAAAAGCTGATGCACCCTACGTCTCGGGCAGAACCGACACCTGGGCAAAGTCGAAATGCCGGGCCGGGCATGAGGTTGTTATCGGCGGCTGGTCGACGACCAACGGAAAATTCCGCTCATTGCTGGTCGGCGTCAACAGGGGCGACCATTTCGCCTATATCGGCCGTGTCGGGAGCGGGTACAGCGAGGCAAAGGTCAGGCAACTGCTGCCGAGGCTGAAGGAGATGATGGCGGCCAAGTCGCCGTTTACAGGCGATGGCGCACCGAAAAAGGATTCAACCGTCTTTTGGACGAAGCCGCAACTGGTTGCGGAAATCGAGTTCGCCGGCTGGACCGGCGGCGGCAATGTCAGGCAGGCGGCCTTCAAGGGCCTTCGCGAAGACAAGCCAGCAAAGGAGGTAGAGGCGGAGCGTCCCGCCAACCCACAAGAAACGCAGATTGCCGAACCTGCCAGAGGATCCGGCCGGACCGGAAAAACCCCAATCGTCATGGGCGTCATTATCTCGAAACCTGACAAGCCGCTTTGGCCGAATGCCGGTGATGGTGGGAAGCCAGTCACCAAGCTCGACCTCGCGGAATACTTTGAGGCCGTTGGCCCTTGGATGATCAAGCATCTCAAGGGCCGCCCCTGTTCACTCGTGCGCGCGCCGGACGGTTACGCCGGCGAGCAGTTCTTCCAGCGCCACGCCATGCCCGGCACGTCCAATCTGCTGGAGCTGGTGAAAGTCTTCGGCGACCACAAGCCGTATCTGCAGATCGGCCGCGTCGAGGGCCTGGCTGCGATCGCCCAGATCGGCGGCCTTGAACTGCACCCCTGGAATTGCCACCCTGCTCATCCCGAGGTTCCCGGCAGGCTGGTTTTCGACCTGGATCCCGGTCCGGAAGTTTCCTTTGGCGAAGTCGTCGTAGCCGCCAAGGAAATGCGCGACCGTCTCGAAGATTTGGGGCTGGTCAGCTTTTGCAAGACCACGGGCGGCAAGGGCCTGCACGTCGTGACGCCGCTGGCAGGCCAGCGCAGCAAAACGAACTGGCCCGAGGCCAAGGCCTTCGCGAAGGCGGTGTGCGTGCAAATGGCGGCGGACCGTCCGGATCTCTACCTCGTCAACATGGCCAAGAAGTTGCGGACTTCCCGGATCTTTCTCGACTACCTCCGCAATGATCGCATGGCGACGGCCGTTGCACCTCTGTCACCGCGTGCGCGGGAGGGTGCAACGGTCTCCATGCCACTGACCTGGGCTCAGGTGACGGCGGATCTCGATCCGAAAAAATATACGGTCCGAACCGTGCCGGGCCTTCTGAAGAAGACCGTTGCCTGGGCCGACTACGACGAGGGCGAAAGGTCGATCAGCACTGCCATTAAACGGCTTGGTTCCGCAAAGCTCGCGGCATGAATTCGAAAGGATCAAAACCGCCTTTCGGCGTTCCATTGGACACCGAGCCGATGGAGGCAAAGGCTGCGGACGCCTTGCCGGGTGACAGCGGCGAATGGCAGTACGAACCCAAATGGGATGGCTTCCGCTGCCTCGCCTTCAAAGCCGGTGATGAGGTCGAGTTGCGGGCAAAATCGGGCAAGCCACTCGGCAGATACTTCCCGGAAGTCGTCTCGACTCTGCGTGAACTGAAGGCCAAAGACTTCGTGGTCGATGGCGAGATCGTCATCGATATTGACGGCTCGCTGTCTTTCGATGCGCTGCAGATGCGGCTGCATCCAGCGGAGAGCAGGATCCGGAAACTGTCGATCGAAACTCCAGCCAAGCTGATCCTGTTTGATATGCTGGCCAGTTCGGACTCCAGCTTGATGGATCAACCGCTGTCCGAAAGGCGTCAGGCGCTGGAACTGTTCGTAGAATTGGCTGGTCATGCCGATATCGAACTGTCTCCTTGTACTCGGGATTTGACAACGGCAACCGAATGGCTTGGCGAATCTGGTTACGGTTCAACAGACGGCGTTGTCGCCAAGCTTGTCGACGACGAATATCGGCCCGGCGAACGCGCCATGGTCAAGGTCAAACGGTTGCGTACAGCCGATTGCGTGGTCGGAGGCTTTCGCTATCTGGCAAATGCGCGCGAGGTCGGCTCCTTACTGCTGGGTCTCTACAATAACCAGGGCAAGCTCGACCATGTGGGGTTCACGTCGACAATCGCGCGGGAGGATCGACCTCAGCTGACCCGACAACTCGAAGCTTTGCGGTCGCCTCCTGGTTTTACCGGCAAGGCTCCGGGCGGCCCAAGCCGCTGGAGCACCGAGAGGAGTGGGGAGTGGGAACCGGTTCACCCCGAATTGGTGGTCGAAGTTCGCTTCGATCACGTCACGAATGATCGCTTCCGGCACGGCACCAAATTTCTGCGATGGCGCCCCGACAAGAATCCCAAGCAGTGCACCTTCGAACAGATGCTGAAAACATGAAATCGGCACGCGGTCTGTAGCGCGCGTTGCGCTTAAACGTTAGCCCTATGCGCTCGACTGCCCAGTGTTCGCTTCTTGACCCCTTTCGTAGTGAGGCTGGGCCTCTGGCGTGATTGCCGCAACGACCACTGGTTCCGGCGGCGGCGCTAATCGATCAGCGCGTCAATCCGCTTGGGACTATCCATTCCTGAATCCGCCGAGCCAATTCCGCTGCAGTGACCCGTTCGGCGTCACCGAAAGTTCTGATACCCGCTTGGTGCCTTCGGTGAGTGCTGAGGTTGCACCGCCTGCTGCTGACCGGATTTAGACAGCGGGAGCTCTCCCCCGTTAATGGTCCGAGGAACCTCGCTGGCAGGCTGCTCAACCATTGGGTTAGGTGGCATCGGCGATTGCGTCATTGTGGAGTCCTCCGGTTACTGCGCTGCACGTGCGCCAATGAGCGTTACTGTTTGCGTAATTGCAGGCCTGACCTAAGCAGCATCGACGCGCTGGAGATCAGAGACGCGGACCACGCCGTGCTGGCTGACGAAGGTCAGGGTCGTGTCCGTGCTCTGGCTCTGTGAAACACCAGATATGCGATGATCTCCGGTATCGTAGATTATCGTATTTCCATGATCGTCGATGACCAGACGGCGCTTCTCGTTAAACGGCGCGTAGCGCATATGGTTCTGGGAGCCAGCGGCAGATTGCGTCCAGAGTCCGATCCGTCCTGTCTGCCCAGCAAATACCAGCAACTCCCAGCGAGAAGGAGCGAGCTATGTCAGAGCCGGATCGCATCATACGTCTCAAAACCGTCCTTAACCGTACCGGCCTGTCCCGCTCAACCCTCTATCGCAAAATTGCCGAAAGCACATTTGCCGATCCTGTTTCGTGGCGCGCCGGGGCGGGGCGGAACGATAGCGACTAGGGGCAATCGCTCGGCAGGCACATCGCTGCCATCGGCATAGATTCACCTTTGTCAAATCCAATGACCTATAAGGGGCCGCAGGCGGACGGACAGGTTTCTGCCGCGCGGATACTAAAGCGGGCCTTCAACTGGAAGCGCGCCGGTTGCCACCAAGCCCGACGCCGCGCCACTAACCAAGGCTCTCGAGAAGGACGCGCGCCGATTTATCTCCTCGGTCAGTGTCGACTGGACGATGTCTGGTGTGGAGCGATCCTGCTCGCGCCGATCGAGTTCGAAGCAGACGACGCCACATGACGATACGCAGGCCCGACTGTGTTCGTTCGAAAAATCCTCCATCGCAATCCGGATTTGGTCGCGCACAGGGCGGAAGAAGGCGTACATGAGGTCCGCCGCTGGCTCAGCCCGACGGCCCCGGCGCGGTGGCCGGGTTGCAGGGCACTTTCTCCAAAGTAAGCAGCTCTTCGTAGAGCGGCCTCGGAATGGTGACGCCGGCGCGAAAGCTCTTTGAACCGCGCCTCGTATCGGCGCTGTGACGGCAGTCGCGCATCCTGGCCGATGATGGCGGCGAAAAGCAGCTCGGCGCGGGCGAGGTTCTTGCGCAGCGCAGCGCCTAAGAACACACTCGGGTCGAAAATGACGATCAGCTCTCCATGGCACGGGGTGGCGACGAGCTCGTCGTCGAAAGCTTTCGATTCCAGGCGGGTCATGTCGTCGATCAGGGGACCGGCCTTAACTCACTATAGCGCGGGACGCTGTTTCGAGCGCCGCTCGATGTCGCGTCGGCCGCTTCGTCCAGCCCTCGGCTTGCTACTACCCGGCCGGCTATGCCGATCACAGTTATATCAACAGCAGACCGGCGGGCGGACGGCTTACGCCCGCTATGCATCACGCTTTGCATTCGACGAGGACAAGCGGCAGGTAGGGCTGGGGCGGCGCCCTACCTCCATAGGTCGGGCCTACAGGGCGCGCTGATAGCTTTCCTTGCTCCCTTAAGGGTGAATTCGACTGGAGCGATGTTGGGTATGACGACCATCACGGAACGAGAGCTGAGCAGCTGTTTCATAATCTCCTGATACCAAGAGATGCTGGCCCGGTTGTCGGTGGTGATGAGACCGCTGTACGGACTTACCGATCGGGAGCCATCAAAAAGCATGGTGAGCGGCCCGTCGACTTCTTGACCGCCGATCTTGATCGTTATGCCACTGCCGCCAGGTTTGGTAGCGCCGCAGTTGCACGCCACCATTATCTCATTGCCTGGGCCATGAGTAATAATGGCCTCATCGAAGCCCTGACCTGCACCCGAAACCCAGTGATCATCATTGCCGAAAGCGAAGGCTTGACTCGCAATCAAAAACAGCCCCGTGACGATTGGCAGAAAACGCATAATCAAAATCCTCACGATGCGCTGACCTTCAAAAGCGCGAAGGCCT
Organism: Mesorhizobium sp. HAY1-8B; assembly: GCF_056868045.1. NCBI lineage: Bacteria > Pseudomonadati > Pseudomonadota > Alphaproteobacteria > Hyphomicrobiales > Phyllobacteriaceae > Mesorhizobium > Mesorhizobium sp. HAY1-8B. The sequence goes on along the minus strand of NZ_CP200321.1, from coordinate 4,774,547 downwards.
CTTTGATATGACAACAAAGCCGGGTTGGGCACAAATTTTATGTCCGATGTCCATAGGATTTCAGCGACGCTTTCAGGCCCTGAGAGGCTGGACGGTTAAATTCCCGGGCCACTTTTGGCGGGGCGAAGGGTCACTGGCACGGCTACTTTTGGACGCGACAGAATTGCGGCAGTGACCGAAATGCTGAAGGGTTTCGGGTGCCGTCAGGCGTACGAAAGTCTCTCATGCAGGAACCCGCGGGCCGCAGACGATTGCCTATGGGGATTTGCCTGGGGGTGTGCCAGCGCCTGTCGCGAATTTCCGCATAGGATGCGGTGGGCATGTTGTGGAAGCGGCTTCCGGGCCAGGTCGCAGAGCCTGTAGCGTTGATTCCGACGGGATTGGTGTGCGTGACGACCAGCGCCACGGCAACGTGCACATAATATCCCGTTGACCGGCGCCGGCGTGGCGCGGTCATAAGAGCAACTTGGCCATGCCGGGTCATGGAGCGTTCTCCCGGTTCGGCGCTCTTGAGGCAGGCGGTGCACGAGGCTGGCACCACCGTTCGAACCACTCGATGACGACCATGCGTCCGCCGCAGCAAGGGCAAGGCGGGCGGACGTCAGCCGGTTCTTCCGGAGTGTCGTCTTTGGGCGGCAGAGCGACGTTCAGCAGTTCGCGCGCGAGTGCGAGGCTGTCCTTGCGGGCGAAGCTGGCGAGCAGCCCATAGTGACGGATGCGGGGGAACCCACGCGGCAGGACATGGAGCAGGAAGCGGCGGATGAACTCGTCGGCGGCAAGCGTCATGGCGCGCTGGCGCTCGACACCATCGCGGCGATAGTCCATGTAGCGGAAGGTGACTCCAGCCTCTTCGAAGGCGATCAGGCGGCGGTTCGAGATGGCGACCCGGTGAGTGTAGCGCGACAGGTAGGCGAGCACCGCTTGGGGGCCGGCGAAGGGCGGCTTGGCGTAGACCACCCAGCGCTTGCTGCGAACAGGCTTCAGATGACGCAGGAAGGCCCGACGATCGACCAGGTTCGCCGCCGATCCGAAGAAGGCGAGCCGACCGGCGTCGTGCAGCGCCACCAGCCGGATCAGGAACAGACGGCGGAACAGCTTGCCCAGTACTCTGACTGGGAGAAGGAAGGCCGGCCGCGACGATATCCAGCGTGACCCGTCCGGTGCGATGCCGCCGCCCGGCACGATCATGTGGATATGGGGATGGTGGGTCATTGCCGAGCCCCATGTGTGGAGCACGGCGGTGGTGCCGATGCGCGCGCCGGGGTGCTTGGGATCCGCCGCGATCGTCAGCATCGTCTCCGATGCCGCCTTGAACAGCAGGTCATAGACCAGCGCCTTGTTGTGGAACGCGATGACGGCAACCTCGGCGCGCAGCGTGAACACGACGTAGAAGTAGCCGACCGGCAGCAGGTCGGCCTCTCGCTCGGCGAGCCATGTCCGCGCGGCCGCGCCCTGGCACTTCGGACAGTGCCGGTTGCGGCAGCTGTTATAGGCGATCCGCCATTGGCCGCAGTCCGCACAGGCTTCGACATGACCACCCAATGCAGCGGTGCGGCAGTGTTCGATCGCCGACATGACCTTGAGCTGCTGCAGGCTCAGATGCCCTGCGTGGGCGACCCGGTATCCGGGGCCGGCAGCACGGAAGATATCGGCGACCTCCAGGTCCGCCCGGACCGGTTCAGCCGGGAGGCGACTTATCCTCCATCAGCGCCATCAGCCGGTCGAGCGGCCCTGCGACCGCGTGGATCGTCCGGGTCGAGACCTTGGTGTAGAGCGCGGTGGTATCGAGCTTGCTGTGCCCGAGCAGGACCTGGATGACGCGGATGTCGACATCCTGCTCAAGCAGGTGGGTGGCGAAGCTGTGACGCAGCGTGTGCGGGCTGACGCGCTTGCGGATGCCGGCGACTTCGGCTGCTTCCTGGACCGCGCGATGCAGTTGCCGCGATGAGATCGGCGCGATGCAACTGCGTCCCGGGAACAACCAACCATGCGGAAGCATCACCTCGCGCCGCTTGCCTTCGCGCCACCACAGTCGCAGCAGTTCCAAGAGTTGCGGCGAGAGCATGGCGTTGCGGTCCTTGCGTCCCTTGCCCTGTTCGACGCGGATCAGCATGCGTGTGCTGTCGATATCATCCACCTTGAAGTGCGCGACCTCGGACACGCGCAGGCCCGCGCCATAGGCAACACCGAGCGCGGCCTTGTACTTGATGCCAGGTGCTGCTTCGAGCAGCCGCGCCGCTTCCTCAACGCTCAGCACCTCGGGCAGCTTGCGCGGATACCGGGTGACCACCAGCGCACGCGCCAGATCGCGCCGCTTCAGCGTCACCGTGAACAGGAATCGCAGCGCCGAGACCGCGCCGTTGATCGTCTCAGGGCCCACGCCGCTCTCAAGGTGACGCAGCTGGAAGCGCCGGATGTCCTCGGGCGTCGCGGTGTCGGGAGCACGGCCAAGGAACGCGGCGAAGCGCCGGACATGACGAACGTAGTCCTGCTGCGTATGCGGTCCCAGGCCCCGCATCAGCATGTCTTGCTGCATGCGCTGGCGAAGCGGTGTGATCGGAGTGTCGATCGACAAGGTAACCATGGCAAGTTCCTCTCGTTGAAGGGAACTCCATGGCCCGATCGCGGTCTCTACCCGCTCAAGGCCTATGAATACCGCGCCATCTCAGAATCAGGCGACCCTCTCGCGAAGCGGGTTCGTGCATGAGGCGCAAAGCCGTCGCTCGCTCGCTACAGCGCCGTTTGATGGCGCGCTCACTCGCGTCTCCGTAAGCGTGACTTAGAGGCTCAGTGAGGTTCCGCGGCCAATTTCTTGATGGCGGAAGAAGGATCGAACCCTAAAATCTTCGCTAAATCGATGAATTCGACTACATCGACGCGGCGTTGGCCGCTTTCCAGCCGAGCTACAAACGACTGATATTCGCCTAACCTTGCGGCAAGCTCGGTCTGTGTAAGCCCACTGGCCTCACGCTTTTCAATCAGCATAGCGATCAGGGATTGGTGGCGATGCGTTCCGAGCGTTTTCACCACAGATTTCCCTCATCCGGTTCCAGATGAGGGCTTCAATTATATCTGATTTCCAGTTATCTTAAATTCAGATACGACCGGCCGTGTCGAATTGGAGGAACCCAAGGTGACGCCATCAACCGCGACAAAACATGACCCTGTTCTCACCCTGTGGGCCGCATGGCATCGTGCCCAACATACCTCTCTGGTGCTTTGCAGGATGCAGCAGCGGTTGGAGACAAGAATTATCAGCAATACCGGAATTCAGGTATTGACCAACGGCGATTTCAACGAACAGTCCAAGCCACCGGACAGCGTCCGTCAATACGCAGTGGCTCAGGAGGCCGAAGTCTTGGCTGTGACCGAGGCGCTCAAACTTCAGGATGCGCTTCCAGAGGTCGCCGCTGTGTCGCTAGCTGGTATCTTGGCCAAGTTGGAGGTGATCGTCGGAGCGGACCGGGATATTGGCGATCCGACCGATTTCCCTTGGCCACACATCGATTCAGTAGTGCGCGACCTAAAAGCTATTGCGGGCCTTTTGCCGCCACCACAGTCTGATCGCTACACCACCCGCGCTGATGTTGCGAAGCATTTGAAACTGGCCGCCGAGCTTGTAGAGTCTCTGGAAGAGGGACGGGCAGAACGTATACGCTAAGCTGCGACATCGGTTGGTTTTCCAAAACCGGCTGAGAAACTAGCTCTACCCACGCCGACGATCACAGATAGTCATGCCGCTTCCTCGAGTGCGGCTTTATGCTTCTTCTTCGTCAGGATCTCCCGCACGAATTTGTCCCACCGCGCCATAGCAGCGCGCTTTTCTGGCATATAGTTCCAGCGATCGTAGCTCTTAGAACTGACGTCCTGTAGCGTGTGGTTCTGCAATCGGTCTCGAATCTCTTTCGAGAGCCCTGCCTTTCCGGCAAGCGTCTTCCACGTTCGCCTCAGATCGCGGTTTGTCACGACGGGGATGACCTCGCGATCGCGCTGGCGCCACATGAACGAATAGAGCGTGCCATGGCTGACCGGCTTGGACGGGTCGGTTGCGGATGGAAAAAACCAGCCAAATTCATTCGCTTTGATCGACTCGATAAGCTCCGCCGCAATCTTGGGCACCGGGATGGCGTGAGGCTTTCCATTCTTAGTTTTGGACCAATCGATGATGCGTTCGGCCGCATCCCATTGATCGACGTGTAGCCGAGCGATCTCCTCGACACGCTGGCCGGTCAGCATAAGAATTCTTACGGCGCGCGTGTAAGGGGGGTGAACCGGCGCATCGGGATATTCGAGCCAACGATAGAGACGAATAAATTCCTCTTCGTCCAACCAACGCGTTCCAACGTTTTTCGGTTCTGTCGGAATACCTGCAGCAGGATTGTATACGAGCCGAAAGCGACGAACCGAGGATGTGCGGTAGTCATGCTCGGATTTCAGCCCCCAACTGTATGCCGATCGAATATAGCTGCGAACATGATCGGCCATAGACCGTTTGCCTCGCTGATAGATCGGGCGAATGAGGTCCCTGATCTCGTCAGGCTCGATGTCGCGGGCAGGGCGGTTGCGACCGAGCGAATCGGCGATCTTGTTCAAGCCCTTTTCGGTCTCCTTCCAGGACGGTTTTCCATCTGCCTTGAGCGACGCGACGTAAGCCTCGAACAGATAGCTCTATGTTGAGAGGAGACCTGGATGGCAATTTACGGTCTGAGGGTTATCAGCTTCATCTTCGTCGCATTGGCCTTTGTCCCGGCCGGTGCGCACTTCTTCTCGATGTTCAACAAGATGAAGCTGGATGGAACGAGCTACTTGGCCGCGCAACGCGCGTACGACGGCTGGAGCCTGTTCGGCATCGTGGTGCTAGGGGCATTGTTCTCCACAGCCGCCTTGGCAGTCCTGCTCTACAGGTCAGGTGGGTCATTCGGCCTTGTTGTCCTTGCCTTCATCAGCATCGGTGCCACCCAACTTGCCTTCTGGACGCTGACCTATCCGATCAACCAGGCAACCCGGAACTGGACCGTTTTGCCCGAAAACTGGGAGTTGCTGCGGCGCCAGTGGGAATATTCGCACGCCGTCGCCGCCGGCCTCAATGCCTTGGCGTTGCTGGTCCTTTTCATATCAGCGCTTCGCGCTGCGGTGCGTTGAACGACCACGTCTTCACCGACGCGGCGATCGAGCGGGCTGTTGGAGGCGTCGCTTATCCAGATCTCCGGATGGAGCGTGTGACGAAGTCAATCAGTGCATAGGCTCGCGGACCAACTGGAACTTTGTGATTTCGCGTGCTGTTCGATCAATGCAAGCAACTCCGTTGGCGGGCCGCTACGATCCGGCCGGGTCCAGCCAGTTTCGAAGGAAAATAACGGATCGTCGCGATCCGTGCGACGCTTAAGGCCGACCAACCGCACCCGGTAACCGAGCGCCTTGACGATTTCGGGCAGATCGTCCGCCTTTCCATCCTTCCACGTGACTTCCCAGCTCAGCACGGTGGTCGCGTAGAATGCGGAGGTCGATCCATTTCAGCACGAGAAGCGTCATCAAGGTTAGCAATGTCCCGGCCGCTCCCAAGCCATATTGACCACCGCCGAATGCCAAACCGATCGCCGTCATCACCCACGAGGTCGCGGCCGTGGTGATCCCACTGACAAGATCGCCTCGGCGAAGGATGGCGCCGCCACCGATGAAGCCGACGCCTGTCAACACGCCAAGCGGAAAGCGCAACACATCCATCGAGGCAAATGAATCGGGATTCTTGCCGCGTACTTCCAGCAATATGTTTGCCTGGACCATTGAAGGCGGCGGCCAGTCCGACGAGGATAGTCGTTCTGAAGCCCGCCGAATGACCGCGCGCTTCGCGATTCAATCCGGTCAACGGACCGGCAAGCACAGTCAAAACCAATCGCGCCGCGATATCTGCCAGTCTGGACTTAGAGGCATGGCGGGACCCGAATTGGAAGGTCGATTGTCCTGCAATCCAATTCTCGGGCGCGCTTTAGGTTCCGCGCCGAGTCGGGCGGGCGCGCAACAGCGGTAGCAAATTGAAATCCGCAGTACTAGCGGCGCGGGCGACGCAGTGGGATGCGCACGACATTCTCCGGTCCAGGCAGGTCAAAGGCCATGGCCAATTGGCGCACAGAGGCCATCTCCACGATCAATTCTTCGATCGAACGATTTGGCAAACCAGTCTTCACCCGCTGCCTCACCCTGGTCGCAAGCTCATGAACTCGCACCGGGACGAAAAGCGGGCTGTCATCCAACAGCTTGCTGATTTCAATGACGACATCGGCGTCAATGTCCTTCGGCAATTCCCGCATGGGCGTCACCTTGCTCTCGAAGCAACGGCCGTCACATCTTTCAATCCGACGGGGTTGAGGCACCGCGCGCCGGGCGTGGAACGGAAGAGGGTATGCAGGCACGCATCGATAGTCGGATTGATAAATCTGCCCGCCTCGGTGTGTCATCAAAAAATGTTGGTACGGAAATTACCAAGCTGCTCCTTCACGCAAGCCACCGGCGCCTTGCCCGGGATCGCGGCTCCGGCGGCAGCCACTGCCGAAGGGAACAAAAAATATCATCTGGAATTGAGACTGATGATCGGAGGATCGAGTCATGGACAGCAGGGAAGCGCGCATCAAACGGCGAGCCTACGAAATTTGGGAGCGGGAGGGCCGTCCTGCCGGACGAGAGCAGGAACACTGGGACCAGGCCGTACAGGAAATAGAGGCGGAAGGCCCGGAGGCCGAACGCGTATCGGCCGCTCCAATGGTTGGAGTTGGCTCGAAAAGCAGCAGCGGTTGAAGACCCACCCAAGCAACCAAGACGCCTGAGCTTCGTTGGTCGATATCAACCAGAGGAGGCCTCGACAATGAAAACCTTGCCATTGCTAATCTTGCTCGCTGGTCTGGCGCTTGCTGCCTGCGACAATAGCACCGAGCCGACAAAAGCCAACACCGACACTGTCAACAAGAACCCGACGGTCGATCAGGATACCAGGCCCAAGTCTACGACTGGCGGTGACCAGCCAGCTACCGTGCCGCCGAGCAAATGACCTTCGATCTCATAACGCCTGTTGGCAAGGAGAACCGATATGCAAGCTTCAATCGCAACTGCAACACACAACCCGCACCAACTGACCATAGAGCCGTTTGCCGGCACAGTGACGGTACGATTTTCTGACGCCATTGTTGCTGCGACGGACCGAGGTAAGGTGCTTAGGGAAGAGGGCTATGAGCCTGTTTTCTACATCCCTTTCGACGATATTTATTTCGACCTTTTTGAAAAGACCAACACCACCACCAAAAGTCCATCGAAAGGCACCGCCAGCTATTGGCGTGTCCATGCCGTGGGAAGCGCGGCTGACGATTTCATGTGGGCCTATGAGACTCCTCAGGCCGGGGCGAGGGCAATAGCGCGTCACGGCGCGTTCGACCCCGACAAGGCGCGCATCGATGTCGATCCGTTGGAGGACAAGCGGCATACGCCCCACGTCTTGGAGTAGCTCGCTCGTGCGCACACCGAGCCGGGCTGAGCCTCGGGTATGTTAGCGGCGCGGAAACTCCTCATCAAGAATGCGTAGTGCCTCTTCGTATTTGACAGTAGATGCCCCAACTTGTCGCGCCTGCCAGATATTGTCTTCCAGATCCGCGCGCTTTACCGGCAGCGCCAGCGGGTTAGATGCAGCGCGTCGCACAAACGCGAAATAATCCTCGCCGTCCCTGCGTGAAATGGCGTCAACAGCCGAAGCAATCGCCGGTCCGAAACCCGCGTCTTCGATCTTGGTCCGGTTCCAGCCTTCGCCCTTTTCCAGCACGTCATGAAGATAGGCGACGACCTTCTGATCCATCGTTTCGACAACATCAACGACACGCCGACAATGCTCGATGTAAGGCTGGCCGGTCTTGTCGCGTTGCGATGCATGGACCTCTTCAGCGATCTTGGCGGCCCGGTAAAAGATGCTCATCTGGCTTCCCCTTCAGGCATGGTTTCACCATCGCTCCTCGGTATCGTGTTGCGGCAGCTCTATTCCACAGCAAACCCAGGCAAGTCGCTGCCCCGACCCATAGTTGTAGCGCGGCTCCAGTTGGGCCGGATCGTCGAACGTCCCAACATGCAGCGCGATCTCGTCGGGCGATGCGTCATAGGAAAGGCTGAGCGGCGATCCGCAGCTGAAGCAGAATCCCCTCTGGGCGATCGGCGACGATCTGCGATAGGTTGGCGTCGCATTGATCCAGGCCACGCTTTGAGAAGGCACCCAGGCCAGGACCGCGAATGCGCTGCCGGTGGCTCGCCGGCACATGTCGCAATGGCAGTAGTGCACTCTCGGCTTGCCTCCAACGCGAAAGCGGACGGTGCCGCAGAGACATCCTCCGCTCAGTTCCATGGTGGTGTCCCGGCTGATTTACGGCCCCCGTCGCGTGGTTTCATGCGAGTAGCTCCATTCGCCTCGGCGGAAACGCCACTCATTCGCGTCGGTTCCTGTGCTATCTCAGGAACCAGTCCCGGCACGTGGCGTTGCCTGTCTTTGCTAGGAAGCTGTTGTGGACACATACCGCCGGTCGGAGACGCGCTGATGTCGATGCCAGGCTTGGCCTATGGTCCCCTTGGCGATCGATGCATGCATGTCTGCGTGGATATGCAGAGGTTGTTTGCCGAGCCGTCTCAATGGGCAACACCCTGGATCACCCGTGTTCTGCCACAAGTCGAAAGACTGGTCGAAAGACGCGCGCCGCAGACGGTCTTTACGCGGTTCCTGCCCGCCCCAAAGGTGGGGCAAGGCGTCGGCACGTGGAAGCGCTACTACGAGCGTTGGGCTTCGATGACGATCGAGACGATCGGACCCGAAATGGCCGAACTGTTGCCGTCATTGGCCGCTTATTGCCCGCCAGCGGCAATCATCGACAAGCACATATACTCGCCCTGGTTCGAAGGGAGCCTCCGAGCTCTTCTGATGGCGCGCGATATCGATACACTGGTCATCACGGGTGGCGAAACAGATGTATGCGTTCTGGCCACGGTGCTCGGGGCCATCGATTTCGGCTATCGCGTGGTTCTGGTCACGGACGCGCTGTGCAGCTCTTCCGACGCAACCCACGACGCGCTGCTGACCGTCTATCATCAGCGGTTTGCACAGCAGGTCGAGACAGTCGAGATGGAGACAGTTCTCTCGAACTGGACGTAAACCGCCCTGCCGATCGGTCCTTGAAGCTCAAGAGTCCAGATCGATAAGCGCAACACCGAGTTCCGGACGCTTGCTGCGGCGCAGATGGCCTGGGGCTTCTACCAGCGTGACTTCCAGCGTTGGCCGAACGATGCCTTCAAGCAGGTGCCCACCCCGGGTGGTGCCGTCGCTCAATCCGAGCACCGCATGGACGTGCAGGCTGGGCTTGCCATCGTCGCCCAGCGCAATATCGCCGATCGCGCTCAGCACTTCGCATTGTTCGTCGATCGGGATCTTGCGGTAGGTCTTAGCATTCAGGTCAAACCACCCGACGGTGGCTCGTTCGAACGCACCGATGGCGGTCAACGAAGCGCTGCCGACCGTCTGCTCGACCGCGAAGGCGGTAAGCTTGGCGAATGCTTCTTCACCGGGGTCCAGCACCACGACGAATGTCCTTGTCCGCTGTCCTCGTTGACGAGTTGTGATTTCATGTCTGCGCTCCGGGCATCGCCAGTCAATGCGCGCGGTGTTCGGCGTTCCGTTTGCGGGTGGCTGCGGCCTTCTTAGCCGATTCCGATCGGCTTGCGGATGAGCGCGACGCCGATGCCTTGCCGCCGATTCTACCGCCCTTGTGTGCCGCCGGATTGCCTGTGTGCTCGCCGCGTCCGGAGCCGCCTTCCTTCTTGCCGCCGCCATCATCCTTGTTGACGGTCGCCCATGCGCGACGCTCGGCTTCCTTGTCGGAAACCCCACGCTTCTCGTAGCCCTCGGCAATGTGGTCGGCCTTGCGTTCCTGTTTGTCGGTGTATTTCGATTTGTCACCGCGTGGCATGATTGTTTCTCCCTTGTTGGATAGGGTCTGAACGGAAAGCCAGCGACGGGGTTCCAGCGCCGACGATATTTCAACTAGCGCTTGTCATGCTTTGGAGACCGCAGAAGCAAGGCGAGGGGAACAAATAACGCCGTCACGATTGCGCAGTAGCGAAAGACGTCGACATAAGCGAGCAGCGAAGCCTGGCGCGCGATCAACTGCCCAATCCAGCCGGCGGCCTGTTGCTTGGCCTGGAGCATGGTCGATCCCTGGGCAACAAAATGCTCGGTCACTTGATGCAGCACCTTTTGGTAGGCGGGAGACGATTGTGCCGTGTGGCTGACAAGGTTCGCCTGGTGGAGCTGCGCATTCTGGGCGATCACCGTGTTGGACAGCGACACGCCGATGCTGCCGCCGATGTTGCGGGCTACATTGATCAGCGCCGACGCCTGGTTGGTCTTCTGCGGAGCGAGACCGACGTAAGCCGCCGTCGAAATGGGGATGAACAGGAACGGCAGGCCGATCATCAGGAAGACGCGCGCAAAGGCAAAGAAACGGAAGCTGGCGTCCGGGGCAAGCGACGTCATATGCCACAGGGCGACCACCACAACGGACATGCCCATCATGATCAGATATTTGGGCTGAACGATGCCTGCGGCAAATCCCGAAATCGGCATCAGCATCAGCATGGCGATGCCGCCGGGCATCATAGAGAGACCCGACAGGGTCGCCGTATAGTCGAAGGCGGTTTGTTGCAGCTGCGGCATCAACTGCGTGGTGCTGAACAGCACGGCGCCGACCGCCATCATCACCAGGAATGACGTGCCGAACTGACGACTGAACAGCAGGCGGATGTCGACGATCGGATCGCGGTGGCGGAATTCCCATGGGATCAGCAGCAGGAACGAGATCGCCGAAACCACAGCGAAAGCCGTGATGAAACTCGATGCGAACCAGTCGTTTCGCTGACCCTCATCAAGGAAGATTTCCAGGCAGCCAAGCGCCGTGGCGACCAGGATGAACCCGACCCAGTCGATTCTGAGGCCGCCCTTCAACCGTTCCTGCCGTTCGCGCTCGAGCACATCGGGCTCGACCAGCAGCCACTGCACCAGGGCAAGCGACATGATGCCGAACGGCACGTTGATGAAGAAGATCCAGTGCCAGGAGAAATTGTCGGTCAGCCAGCCACCGATGGTCGGCCCGACGGTCGGCGCGACGATGACGGCGATGCCATAAAGCGCGAACGCCTGAGAGCGTTTTTCGGGGGAAAGGTATCGGCAAGGATAGACTGTTCGCTTGGAGCCATGCCGCCGCCGCCGAGGCCTTGCAGGATTCTGAAGACGATGAGCATTTCCAGGTTGGGCGCTAGGCCGCAAAGCAGCGATGCGATGGTGAAGGTCGCTACACAAAGCATGTAATAGCGCTTGCGGCCGATCACGCTGGCCAGCCAGCCGCTGACCGGAATGATCACCGAATTGGCGACCAGATAGGTGGTGATCACCCAGGTGCTTTCGTCCATTCCCGCCGCCAAGCTGCCGGCGATGTTGCGCAGGGCGACGTTGGCGATCGAGGTGTCGAGCACCAGCATGAAGGTGGCGATCGAGACGACGACCGCGATGAGCCAGGGATTGCGACCACCGGCGGCGGACCGGCTTTCGCTCGCGCCACCGGCCATTTCGACGGCGCTCATCTCACCTTGACTGTCGGCACCACCGACAGCCCCGGACCGAGCAGCACGCCCGGCGGTTGGTCGAAGACGATCTTCACCGGCACGCGCTGCACCACCTTGACGAAGTTGCCGGTGGCGTTTTCGGCCGGCAGCAGGCTGAAGGCAGTGCCGCTGCCCGCTTGGATGCTGTCGACGCGGCCGTGGAAGGTTTTTTCGGGATAGGCGTCGATATCGATCTCTACCGGCTGTCCCGGCCGCATCAGGTCGAGTTGGGTTTCCTTGAAATTGGCCTTCACCCAGACCTCGTCTGGAACGAACATCATCAGCACCTGGCCGGGCTGGGCGTAGGTGCCCTTGGCGACCGTAACACTGGTAGCGCGGCCGGCAACAGGCGCGCTTATCGTGGTGCGTGACAGTGTGGCGCGCGCCTGCTCCTGGCTCGCCTTGGCCTGATTGAGTTTGGCTTGCGCGCTCTCTTCCTGCGCCTGCAGAACAGTGACCTGGCTCTTCGCGGCAGTCACGTTTGCTCCAGCACTGTCGAGGGCGGCCTGGTCCTGGCGCAGGGTCGAAGCGGCCTGTTCCGCCTGCTGTTGAGTGGAGGTTCCCTTGGCCAGCAGTTCGCGGTTGCGCTCGTCCTCCGCCTTGGCGAAATCGAGCGCGGCCTGGGCTTGCGCCACCTGCTTCTGCGCCGCATCGATCTTGGCGTTTTGTGCTTCGATCTGTGCTTCGACATCGACAATGTCAGCCTGCGCGGAGGCCACGCCGGCATTGGCCTCCGCCAGGCTCGCCTGATAGTCGCTGTCATCGATGCGCAGGAGCACATCGCCGGCTTTCACCGGCTGGTTGTCGGTAACAGCGACATCGGTGATGCGGCCCGATATCTCGGCACCGATCGTCACGGTGCGGGCATCGACGAATGCATCGTCGGTCGATTCATACTGGCGCGCGTTCAGCCACCACAGGACCAGCCCGATGGCAGCGAGCAGCAACACGATCAGGATCGCGATGGAGATGAAGGGGTGCCGTCGTGGGAAACTCAGCAGGCTGGGCTTTGGTTTTTCCGGCTGCCCGTCGGGCCTTTTGGGCTCTGAAGTGGTGGCCTCAGCCGCATCGTCCCTGCGTTTTGGCGAGGCGTCGGATTTGACTTTGCGCGATGAGCCGCGCGTGTCGCTGGTTTCGTCGGGTTCTTTGGTTTCGTTTTTCGCGTCCACGGGAGAACTCTCAAGAAGATGCCAACCGTTTTCGACAGTGGCGAATCAACGACAGCCGCTCGCAAAAGGTTCCTGACGACCGATAATTGTTTCGCGCCTGGTGAAGTCGGTTCAGGCGATTGAGACCCTGACCACGATCGCCAGGATCACGCTGCCGACCAACCCGGCTATGAAGGTGATCCGACGTGTGCGCGTTCGCAGGATGATCTCACCTTGTCGTGCCTGCTCCGCCGAGAATACAGGCCCATCGTCACTGTTCTTGTCATGCCGATCATCGCTCATGATCGTTTGCCTTGGTGCTCACGAAAGACAACTATCGGCCGGCAGTTGAAGTTCCAGATGCGTCGATGCAGCCAAACAAAAAAAGCGATCACAGGCACGTGAGGACGGAACTTTGCTCTTTGCGGTTGGTTGGGTCCGCTTAAGACCCAGCCAGCCCGGAGCCAGCCATGTCCGAAGCCAAAATTGCCAGTGGCCTGAGCAGACGCATGTTCATGACGGCCTCTGTTTCGGCGGTAGCGGCAATGCCGCTTGTCCAATCCGCGAAGAGCGCTGACCAGCCAACGTCCGCCAAGCCGGCCCAACCGCGTGACTTGTCGGCGGTTTCAATGCGTATCAACAAACAGCCCTACAACCTGGCGCTCGACAACCGCACTAGCCTGCTAGACGCTCTGCGCGACCATGTTGGCCTGACCGGCACAAAGAAAGGTTGCGATCACGGGCAGTGCGGTGCGTGCACCGTTCTTGTCGACGGAAAACGGGTGCTCTCGTGCCTGAGTTTCGCCGTCATGAACCAGGGCCGCGAGATCACCACGGTGGAAGGCCTGGTTTCGACCAACGGCGAACTGCATTCCGTCCAGCAGGCGTTTGTCGATCACGATGCCTTTCAATGCGGCTATTGCACACCGGGCCAGATCATGTCCGCCATCGGGTGCATCAACGAAGGCCACGCTGGCTCGGAAGATGATATTCGCGAATATATGAGTGGCAATCTGTGCCGCTGTGCGGCCTATCCCAACATCGTTGCGGCGATCGTCCAGGCCCGCGACGAGATCAGGAGGGCCTAGATGCGCCCCTTCGTTTATGAAAGCCCAACCAGCGTCTCCGCAGCGGTCGCCATGGCGTCGCATGCCGGTGATGGGCAGAGCCCGCCGACTGCGGCCGACGCGCAGTTTATTGCCGGTGGCACCAATCTGGCCGACTACATGAAGCTCGGTGTGGCGCAACCGGAACGATTGATCGATCTCAACTCTCTGGCCGAACCCGCCTTGCGACAGATCAGGATAGAGGATGACGCCATTCGCTTCGGGGCGTTGGTTCGCATGAGTGAAGCAGCCGACAACCGGGATGTCAGGCACCGTTGTCCGCTGCTAGCCGACAGTCTGAAATTCGCCGCCAGCGGCCAGCTTCGCAACATGGCTAGCCTTGCTGGCAATGTGCTGCAGCGGACGCGCTGCGAGTATTTTCGTGAAACCTCCTGGTCATGCAACAAACGTCAGCCGGGCTCCGGCTGTGCTGCGATGGAAGGGTTCAATCGCCAGCACGCCGTTCTCGGCACAAGCGATGCCTGTATCGCAACCTATCATGGCGATTTCGCGCAGGCGCTAGTTGCGCTCGGCGCGACCGTCGACATTGAGGGCAGGCGGGGAAGGCGAACCCTTGCCTTCGCCAAGCTGCATCGGCGGCCAGGCGAAACGCCCGACATCGAAACGGATCTCGCAGCCGACGAGCTCATCACCGCCATCGAAGTGCCACTCGCGCCGTGGAGCAGCCGGTCCCGTTATTTGAAGATACGTGACCGCGAATCTTACGCGTTTGCGCTGGCGTCCGCGGCTGTCGCGCTCGACATGGACGGCGACACGGTCAGGAGTGCGCGTATCGCTCTCGGCGGCGTAGCGACCGTGCCGTGGCGGGCGAGCGCGGCGGAAGACACGCTCAAGGGCAAGGTGCTTGATGAGTCTGCGGCCCAAGCAGCCGCCGACGTCGCCTTCGCCGATGCCAAGCCGCGCGAACACAACGCATTCAAGATAGCGCTCGGCAAGCACACGCTGGTGCGGGCGCTGCTCGAAACCCGTGACATGAAGGTCTGAGCCATGAATCAAGCCGCGCCAGTTCCCAAAGACAATCAGGGCGATCCCGTTGTTCGGATCGACGCCCGGCTGAAGGTTACCGGACAGGCCAGTTATCCTGCCGACATCGCCACGGCCAACGTTGCCTACGGCGTCCTTGCCACCAGCAGCATCGCACGGGGCAAGGTGTCCAAATTCCAGACGGAAGATGCCAAGGCGGTGCCCGGTGTGCTGGACATCGTCACCTATGGCGACATGGACAACACCGACAAGCCGAAATTCGGCAACACCGGCGCAAGTTCTATTGGGCCATTGCATGACAAGACGATTTTCCACGATGGCCAGATCGTCGCTCTGGTTGTTGCCGAGACCTTTGAGGCGGCGGAGGAAGCGGCGACGTTGATCCGTGTCGCCTATGCGGACGAACAACCCAGCGCTACCTTCGATTCCAAAGGCGTGAAGGTAGGGCCGGCGGCTGGCAAAAACCCGATGTTCAAGGAAGATGCCAAAGCCGGCGACTTCGATGCCGCCTGGGCAAATGCTGCTGTGAAGATCGACGAAAGATACTCTACACCGACCCAGCATCACAACCCGATCGAACTGTTTTCGACCACGGCCATATGGCACGGCGATCAACTGACGATCCATGAGCCATCGCAGAACGTGACCGGCTGGAAGATGGAACTGGCACGCCAACTGAAGCTCGACCCGGCCAACGTTCGGATCATCAGTCCCTATATCGGCGGGGCCTTCGGCTCGAAGGGGCCGATGACGGCCCGCACGGCCATCGTCGCCGTCGCCGCGCGGCGAATTGGCCGTCCAGTTCGCTGCGTCGTCAGCCGCGTACAGGCCTTCGGCACGCAGACTTATCGCGCCGAGACGCGGCATCGGATCCGCATAGGCGCCGGCAAGGACGGCCGCATCACGGCGTTCGGACATGAGGGGTGGGAGGTGACGTCACGCCCTGACCCTTATGTCGTCGGCGGCACGTCCACCACCGCCCGTATGTACAATTACGGCTCTGTCCTCACGCATGTTTCGCTGGTCCACGCCGACCGCAACACGCCTGGATATATGCGGTCACCACCAGAAACGCCTTACGTCTATGCACTCGAGAATGCCATGGACGAAATGGCCGTCGCGCTTGGCATGGACCCAGTCGCGTTTCGCCGCATCAATGAGCCGGACAAGGAACCGATCGGCGGCAAGCCATTTTCCAGCCGCTCGCTCATCAAGTGCTACGATCAGGCGGCGGAGGCCTTTGGCTGGGCGAAACGCGAGCCGAAGGCCGGCTCGATGCGTGACGGCGACTGGCTGGTAGGCATGGGGTGCGCGACGGCAATCTACCCGACCGCCGTCGCACCTTGCGCGGCCAGGGTTCGTCTCACCGCCGACGGCGCGGTTCGGGTCCAATGCGGTTCGCATGAAATCGGCACTGGTGTTCGCACCATAGCAGCACAGATGGCAGCCGAAAGGCTGGGTGTCGGCATCGCAAAGATCAGCGTCGAGATGGGCGACAGCGCCTTGCCGCCGGCACCGGTGTCGGGCGGCTCGATCTCGACGGCGAGCGTCTGCTCCGCGGTGATGATGGCCTGCGATGCAGTGCGCGGCAAGCTGTTCGCGGCCGCGGCGGGCAACGACGGTCCCCTTGCCGGTTCGGGCAACGCGAAACTGGATATGGCGGATGGGAAAGTCGTTACGGAGACTGGCAAATCGGTGAAGCTGGCCGACGTCTTCAAGGCCATGCAGGTCGGCGCCATCGAGGAATATGCCGAGTTTGCACCCAAGGGTTCTTCGCCGGAGGCCCTCAAGAAACTCTATGCCGGACAGCCGGAATTTCACGGTGGGGAAGGCGACAAGGATTCGGTCAAATATGCCTTTGGCGCCGAGTTCGTCGAAGTGCGCATCAACCGCTACACCCGTGAAGTCAGGGTGCCGCGCATCGTCGGTGCCTTTGCTGCCGGGCGCATCATGAACACGCGGACCGCGCGCAGCCAATTGATGGGCGGTATGATCTGGGGCATCGGCCAGGCTTTGCACGAGTCAACGGAAATCGATCGGCGGCAGGCGCGCTACGTCAACCGCGACCTGCAGGACTATCTGGTGCCGGTTAACGCGGATATCAAAAAGGTTGACGTGATCCTCGTGCCGGAAGTCGATCACGAGGTCAATCCTGCCGGCGTCAAGGGGCTGGGCGAACTCGGCAACGTTGGAACAGCCGCTGCCGTGGCAAGTGCGGTCTACCATGCTACCGGCAAGCGTATCCGCGATCTGCCGATCAGGATCGACGATTTGATAGACTGACGATTTGGGGCACTGGACTGACGTGGAACTGGTAACCCATAAGAAATTCAAAAACGGCAGGTTGATGCCGTGGGGAAAAGGCACGGTCGTTAGCGGAGCAAAGGGATTTGTCTACCTTTGCGGAAACACGGCAACCGCCGACGATTACGATCCAGCTGGAAAAAAGGGAGGCGGCTTCACTGGCGATGCAGCGGCACAGTGGCGCGCCATTCTGACGAACATCAAAACAGATCTGGAAGAACTCGGTAGCGCGCTCGACTACCTCATCCGGCTGACCTTCTTCATCAAGGGGCCATTCCCCGATGGCGGCGTTCTGAGTTCTCCCAATTTTCGCCTGGACGTGCTGGACGAGTTCTTTGCCGAGCATTGCCCGAAGCACTGCAGCTATAACAACCCGCCGCCCTCGGAGGTGATCGGGGTTGCAGCGCTTGCGCAAGCCGACATCGTTGTTGAAATTGTCGCGATGGCGGCGCTGCCTGATTGAATCGATTTTCCGTGTGCAACAGCGCTGGCTTAGTTACCCCTGGCTCTCGCGTATCATTCCGGCGCTGTGGCTGGAGCCGTGTAACGGCGGCGAACGGCATCGAGCACGCGCTTGCGGCTCTCCTCGGCCGATAATGTTTTGTCCTCTTCCGCCTCGGCCGTTTCGCGTGCGAGGTCCTTGTCCCTGATCTGATGTCGGAACCATTTGGAATAGTCGCCGGCATGCAAATGAAACGCCCAGGTCTTGTCGTCGATGCCCTCAGCGATCTGGGCAAAGATCATCAGATTGTGGGCTCTGAGGTTCATCGCATTGTCAGGGCCGTGGAAATAGAAGCTGCCTGCTTCATCTAGCTGGCCTTCGGCGTATTTGCGGCTGTGGCGCTTGAGTGACTGGCGCGGCTCGATCACCTTGACCGTTTTGACTTTCTTGCCTGCCTGCGGCCGCCAGAACAGCACGCGTGCGCCCTTGGGAGTTGGGATGGCCTTCGGTGCCTCAATGCCTGTCTCATGGCAGAAGACCTTCACCACGTCCTCCGCCTTGGGGCCAAGCGCAATGATAGCCGTCACCAGGCGCAACGCGTCGGTCGAGATCGCCTCGGGGTGAACAGTGATCAGGATTGTGCCCGGCAATTCCAGTGACAGGACAGCCCGCGTATCGTCGCGCCGCTTGGGCAGGAGATGATGCGCTTCGTCGATGACGAGCCAATGCGGCCTTGCGGTGCGGCGGCGAAAACTGCCGAGGCCGGGCAGCAGGTCCGCAAAGAAATCCGGCCTCTCACTGACGCGCAGCGCCAGTCCATTGACAACGATATTGCTGTCGGCCTTGGCGATCAGATCGAGCACCTGCGCCTTTGTCGGCGCGCTTGATCCGTCACCAAGCCGCACGGCGCCCTCAAGGCCGTCATAGTCTCCCTCGGGATCGAAGACG
This sequence comes from Mesorhizobium sp. HAY1-8B, assembly GCF_056868045.1. Classification (NCBI taxonomy): domain Bacteria; kingdom Pseudomonadati; phylum Pseudomonadota; class Alphaproteobacteria; order Hyphomicrobiales; family Phyllobacteriaceae; genus Mesorhizobium; species Mesorhizobium sp. HAY1-8B. Next base: position 4,755,921 of record NZ_CP200321.1, on the reverse strand, counting down.
CAGAACTGAAACTTGCTCTCGACGAAGCGCTCCGTCAGCGCGGTGGCCAAGGTGGATTTACCGATGCCGGAACTGCCGGCAATGAGGACCGTGTCGGTCGGCGACAGATAGATATCGTCGCCACCGGCCGATCCCAGGACGATACCGTCGTGGCGCCTCGGTACGATCGCGTGATCATGCTTGATCATCTTGTCGATCAGCTGCTCCACGCCTTTGCCCCGTGCGCCACGCATGACCAGATTGGCTGTATTTTTGACCGAAGGAATTGCATTATCGACGGCGACGCTACAGCCACAGGCCTGCAGGAAGGCGTGGTCGTTTTCGGCATCGCCGACACCAACGACATTGTGTGGCGAGAGCCGAAGGTCCTGAAGGGCGGCAGCCAGTCCGGTAGCTTTGTTGATGCCGCTAGGCAGGACCATCACCGCGCCCTTGTTGAAGATGATTTCCAGTTCGAGGCCCATCTTCTTGATGACCTCGAGCACCGTGGCCTGATGGGGTTCCCAGGTAGCGACGATCGATCGCCCGACTGAAAGCGGCTTGACGCCCTGCTTCTTCAGCCTGGCGACGAATTTGGGCTCGGGCGCCGGTGAAATCACCCGCTCTTCCTCGCTGGCCGGTGTGTAGATCAGCGCGCCATTCTCGGCGACGACCTTGTCGAAGAGACTCACCTCGGAAAAGACGCGCTTGAGATCGGGCAGTTCACGGCCGGTGACCAGAACGAGCTTGCGGCCGCTTTTCTTGAACCGCTCGAGAGCAGAGAGCGTTTTCCGGGCAACCATGCCGTCATGAGCCAAAGTGCCGTCATAGTCCGTCGCCAATGCAATGAAATACATTCTCCCGACCTTTTACAGTTCTGGTTCGCGCTCCGGTTAGAACGTGTCATCGAGACAAAGGCTCCCCATCAGAGGAATTGCGGCTTTCGAAAAGGGGGTGACGGCTCCGCCCGGAAATCAGGAACCCATGCGGTATCGGCACGTTGACCGACAAGCCGGGACCATAGTCCCGGCCTTTGCGGGCGGCATGCAAACCCGCCGCCGAAATCCACACTGAGCGTAATGAAAGGCAAGGCCATGGGTTTCTTTTCGAAGGACATCAAGACACTCGATGATCTCTTCGTGCACACGTTGCGCGACATCTACTACGCCGAAAAGCAGATCGAGAAAGCGCTGCCGAAGATGATCGACAAGGCAACCGACCGCCAATTGAAAGCCGGATTCGAAAAACATCTCGGCCAGACCAGGGGCCATATCGAACGCGTCGAAGAGGTGTTCGAGTTGCACGGCGTCAAGGCCAAGGAGGTCAACTGCCCGGCAATCGACGGCATTCTCGAGGAAGCCGATGATGTGAGCGGCGACGTCGACGATAAGGAAGTTCTGGACGCGGCGCTGATTGCATCAGCACAGGCCGTCGAGCACTATGAAATGACCCGCTATGGCACGCTGATTGCCTGGGCCAAGGAGCTTGGCCGCACTGACTGCGCCAACGTGCTGGCCAAGAACCTCAGAGAAGAACAGGCGACCGATCGCAAGCTCACCGAAATGGCGGAAAGCAAGATCAACCTGCAGGCGGCCGAATAAGGCAACTCCATTGGCTGGCCGGCATACGCCGGCCAGCCCGCGCTGAGCAATCTCAGCGAGACGGGTCGACACCCGAAGCCGCTGATTGCTTACGTTCCACGCTGTCAGTAACCGCCGACCACCGGCAAGATTTCGCCGGTGATGTAGCTGGAGCAATGCGGCGAAGCGAGGAAGACATAGGCCGGCGCGAGTTCTTCTGGTTGCGCAGGTCGTTTCATTGGCGTGTCCGCGCCGAATTTTGACACGTCGTCTGCTTCTTTGTCCGACGGATTGAGCGGTGTCCACACCGGACCTGGCGCAACCGCGTTTACCCTTATTCCCTTGCCGATCAGATTGCCCGAGAGCGCGCGCGTGAAGGCGTGAATGCCCCCCTTGGTCATGGAATAGTCGACCAGTTGCTTTGAACCGTCGATGCCGGTTACCGAACCGGTGTTGATGATGGCAGAACCGGCTTTCATGTGCGGCACTGCTTCCTGTGCCATATGGAAATAGCCGTAGAGATTTGTCTTCAGCGTCGTATCGAAATGTTCCTCGGTCAGGTCGCTGAAATCGCTGGAATGGATCTGGAAGGCTGCATTGTTGACCAGCACGTCGATGCGGCCAAATTCCTTCACGGTCTCGGCCACCGCGTTGCGGCAGTGATCGCGATCGCTAACGTCGCCCTTGACCAGAATGCAGCGTCGTCCCTCCTTCTCCACTGCGGATTTGGTCTCTCCGGCATCCTTGTCTTCCGCGAGATAGATGATCGCGATGTCGGCGCCCTCACGGGCGAACAGAACTGCCACCGAACGGCCGATGCCGGAATCGCCGCCCGTGATGAGCGCTACTTTGTCTTCGAGTTTTTTCGACCCGAGATAGTACGGCGCATCGTATAGAGGGGCCGGCTCAATCGCCCATTCATGTCCCGGTTTCGGCTGATGTTGCTCGGGGAAGGGGGGCTCGGGATACTCGCGGGCGCCGGCCTGCATGGCGCCTTGCTGCTTGCCATTGGCTTTTGATTTGTCCTTGGCATCGACACCACGTTGGATATGGCGCTGTTTGGCCGCTTCGCCGGCTACTTCCGATTTCATCTGCATCATCGTCTCCTTGGCTTGGAGAGGGAACAACGCATTTCAGACGAAAAGGTTTATGGCCGACGCTCCATTCCTTCAAATCGGCGACACGCTCGAGAAATGGCCGTTGCAGTGTGGGCAAGCGGCCGATCACCTGAAAAGCCGCATTCCTGAATGTCTGCAGGACAGGACTGTCCGATTGCGCCACCGACAAGACACGCTCGCTGAGTTTGATCCAGTGCCGCCCTACCAGCCATCGCTCACCAGAGCAGCCGGCAAGCGTGCCTTCGACGAAACGCCTGGCAAAACATGCCGCATCTTCAATGCCGAGACTCATGCCACCGGCGCCCAGCGGAAAATGTGCATGCGTGGCATCGCCACCCAGGAACGTAGTCTGGTAGCGCATCGCTTGCCGCACGGGAATGTGGAACCGGTGAGTCCGCAAAAGACGGACGACCCTGTAAACGCCAGGGATGCGGGCAAGCGCACCATCAGTATTGGATACCGCGCGGTAGCGGTTTTGGCCAATCGGAATGACAAAGCCGACGTACGGCCTTTCGTCGATGTCGGCATCGGCGATGCTGTTCGCGGCTAAGTCAAATGGCAAATGTCGCTGCTGCCAGAACCATGGTGTGCTGACGTTTTCCACGAAAAGCTCGGGGCGGTTCACGAGCGATTTTCTCACCACATGCCGGGCAATAGCCGATAGCGCACATCGCGCGCGTACGCGTCGTAACCGTCCAATTCGTCACGCAGCATCGTTTCCTCGTCGAGGATGCGCAACACCAGGATCAGGAGGGTGGGAATCACGAAAATCATGCCCCACCAGGAGCCGAGCGCCAAAGGCGTTCCGAGCACCATGATCAGGACACCAAAGTACATCGGGTGTCGGACAATGGCGTAGGGGCCGGTCGTGATCACCGTCTGCCCTTCCATCTTCTCGATGGTCGAGGCCCCATAGCTGTTTTCGCGAAAGACACGCAAATCGATCATCAGTCCAAACGCCACGAGTGCGTTCCCGAGGACCGAGAGCCAGGCAGGAACCTGCGACCAGCCGAAACGATGGTCGAGCACCGAGGCCACCAGCACCAGGCACAAGAGGATGAAAGCCATCGTGATGATGATCTTCTGGGCGGGCCTGGCTTCCGCGACAGGTCCCGCCTTCATGCGGCGTTCAAGCAGGGCCGGGTCGGTCAAGGCGAGATAGAGGCCTATCGCATTGGTCGAAAGAGTGAAGACGACGATGAACGCCCATCCTTGCCAATAGGCCAGAGTGCCGGCCGGTACGAAAATGAGAAAGCCCAAGACGATGAGGCCGAGGATCATCGCCTTGAGGGTGCGCATCAGTAATCGCATCATGACCTCCGCTGGTTTCTACAGGCCCATCAGCGACAGCCCGACGACCAGGCCCATCAGGTAACAGCCGACATGCCTGCCGCGGCTGGCGACAGCGTTGCCGATCGCTGCGTAACCGTAAGCGACGACAGCCGCCGCGATGATCCAGCGCCGGGCGCTTTCGGATCCCAGAGTAGGCGCCACGATCAGCAGTGCGCCGATGCAGATCCAATCGATCGTACTGGCCTGCCAAACCATGCGGAGCAGGCGCTGGCTTCGGCGCGACTCGATGTGGACCTTCGGAAACACCTGCAATTCGGCCACGGCGCCATGCACCACGGCGACGAAGATCGCCAACGCGCCTGCGATCTGAAGTGCAAGATCCCTCATGGATCACCTCTTTCGTTTGCAGCCCTATGCGGCATAACCACGCTTGAGCAGCATGGTGGCGGCACGATCGAATTCCTCCGCCGAAGGCATAGCGAAATCGAGGGCATCGGCGTAGCGCGCGATGATGTTGAAGACCGTCGCCACGGCGATCGCGTCAAGTAGAGCGTCATCCGTCACCCCCGAACGAAGGGCCGCCGCTGCGTGTTCCGCCGACAACTCCATTGGGCGCAGCGTCATGGTCTCAAGGAACACCAGCGCTGCCTTGAGCGCCGGGGAAATCGGCGCAGAGCGGAAATCGGCGAGCACGGCATCGACCGATGGCCGTTTCATCGTCTTCGCCGCGACGGCGCCGTGGGCACCGATGCAAAAGGCGCTCGCATTCCATTTCGCGACCATGGCGGCCATCAGCTCACGCTCCGCGACGCTCCATGGGCTCGGACCGCGCATGGCCGCGTGCGTCCATGCGCCCATTGGCGTGCTGAAGAATTCCTTGTGATAGAACGCCACGCGAGCGGCATCCGGCAGCCGCATTCGCGAAACTATGGAAATGAAGCCGATGAGCAGGCGATGCGTGACCGTGTCACCGCGATCGATTTCAGGCAGACGCATGACGAGCCTCCTCAAGAGCTTTGATCGCACGCTCCCAGCGCAGCAGGGCCGCTCCGGTCGCCGCGGCCGCGATCAGCTCGAAGGCGGCCTTCTCGCTTCGGGCGGCAGCCAGAACATCCGCGACCTGTGCATCCGTCGTGCCGGATGCCGATTCGCCGATCTGGCGGGCAAGATCGTCGTATGGCGCTTCTATCGGCGGTCCACCTGCTGCGCGTGCTGCTGTCCTTTGCCGCAGCGCCGGGTCGGTCTCGCCTGACCCTTCAAGAACCCTGAGCCTCAACGTTTCGGCAAGTGCATAATGATCGGGTCGACTGGACGTCATCATAAAGCGCTCCTGTGTCCTTGGAACCCCCTGAGGCTCCGTTCACGTCTCGGGATCGCTCGATCTTTCTTGCGCACCGTCAGCGCGCTTGTCCTCGCAATCCCAGCCATGCGGCATCCAGGACGATGTCCGTGATTTCCTCGCGGCTTGGACCCGGATGATCGAGCCACCACACGGCCACCGCGTGGAGACCCTCTTTCAGAAATGCCGCCGTCGCCTGTCGATGCCACGGCATACGGCCGGGCATGAACTCCGCCAGCAGGGCGGCGATACCGGCGGACGCGCCCGCCTGGACCTCGCGCGAAACCTTCGCCGCGACCGGATTTCCGGCGGGAACCGTCAGCAGCACCCGTGCGGCATCCGGTGCCTGCTCTACGAATTCCAGAAAGGCGTCGACCGAGCGGCGGAATTTTTGCTCCGGGTCGCCGTCGTCTCGCACGATCGCCTTGCCTCTGGCGATCAGGCCGTCGCGGATCGACTCCAATACCGCCACGAACAGCGCCTGCTTCGACGGAAAATGGTCGTAGAGCACCGGCTTGGTGATCCCTGCGCCTGTCGCGATGCTGTCCATTTTCGTGGCGTCGTAGCCGTCGCGGGCAAAGGCGGAGACAGCCGCTTCGACGATCCTGGCCCGACGCGCCTCGGCGCTCAGACGCTTTCTTACCCTTGAATCCATCGGCAACAATACTAACCTACTTTGAGGTAGGTTATCAAGCCAAGAGGTGATGCCATGCGCATTTTCGTTGCAGGCGCGACCGGCGCCGTTGGACGCAGTCTGGTTCCACTCCTGATCGGCAAAGGTCACAGCGTCGTCGGATTGACGCGAACACCAGCTAAGACCGGCCTCCTGCGGGAGCTCGGCGCCGAGCCTGTCGTTGCCGACGCGCTCGATCAGAAAGCCGTTTATGCCGCGGTCATTGCCGCACGTCCGGATGTGATCGTGCACGAACTGACGGATTTGAAAGGCGCCTCGGACCTGCGCCACTTCGATCGCGCCTTCGCCGGCAGCAACCGGCTGCGCACCCTTGGAACCGACCATTTGCTTGCGGCCGCGCGTGACTGCGGCGTGAAACGGATGATCGCGCAAAGCTTCTGCGGCTGGCCTTATGCGCGTGTCGGCGGATATGTGAAAACCGAGGACGATCCGCTCGACGACAATCCGCCGCAAGAGCATCGCGGCACGTTCGATGCGATCCGCTATCTCGAGCACGCCGTTACGACAACGCCGAAGATAACTGGCGTCGTCTTGCGCTATGGCGGGTTCTATGGCCCTGACACCGGCGTTTTCGATCCCTCTACGATAGAACAGATCCGCAAGCGCCGCATGCCGCTGATCGGCGGCGGCACGGCGTGGTGGTCGTTTCTGCATATCGCCGATGCTGCGGAAGCGACGGCGCTCGCGGTCGAGCGTGGCGACGGCATCTACAATATCGTCGATGACGATCCCGCGCCGGTGCATGACTGGCTGCCTGATCTCGCCACAATGCTCGGCGCAAAACCACCGTTCCGTGTGCCGGCTTGGCTTGGCCGACTGGCGGCGGGAGAGCACATCGTTGTCATGATGACGGAGTCGCGCGCGGGATCGAATGCCAAGGCCAAGCGGGAGCTTGGGTGGTCGCCGCGCTATCCGTCGTGGCGACAGGGATTTGCCGAAATTACCCAAAATGAAGGGCGGAAGGATCAGACAGCATGACGATCAAGATCATTCAGTTCCTCGCCAACGTTATCTATGCGGGCATTCTCACCAGCGACATGTTCGGCCTGCAGACCACATCGGGCCAGCCCACCGAAGATCTGATGCGCTCGCGTCAGGCGCCGAGTGAAAAAGCCGCATCTGACTCTCGCAGAGCAAGAAGAACTCGCCAAGATCGATAGTGACCTTCGATCGATGGGATTCTCCACCGCGCGTTGGGACACCGATTGTCGTGCATTCCTCTTAGAGCGGAAGAAAGCGGCCAGGATACGGTCTCGCAGGCGGAGTAGCAGCGCAAGGTAATAGCAGAAGGTCTCATTCGCGAAATCTTGGGGAAGGGGAGTTCGGGATACTGACGCGCGCCCGCCTGCATGGCGCCTTGCTGCTTGCCATTGGATTTCGATTTGTCCTTGGCATCGACACCACGTTGGATATGGCGCTGCTTGGCCGCTTCGCCGGCTATTTCCGATTTCATCTGCATCATCGTCTCCTTGGCTTGGAGAGGAAACAGCGCATTTCAGACGAAAAGGTTTGCGCAAAAGATCTCGACTTATCGAAAGGATTCGGGTCAGCCTTTTGGCAGTGCATAAGCGATGACATCATCGCCAATCTTCGTCTCCATAAAATGATGGCCACCGGGAGCAATGACGACGTACTGCCTGCCGTCGACCTCATAGGTCATCGGCGTGGTCTGCCCGCCAGCCGGAAGGTCGGTCTGCCAAACGACTTTGCCGGTTTTGATGTCGATGGCACGCAGCTTGCTGTCCGTGGCGGCAGCGATGAAGATCAATCCGCCCGCCGTCACCAGAGGCCCGCCATTGTTGGGCGTGCCGATGTTGAGTGGCAGCATCGACGGTATGCCCCACGGCCCGTTGTTGACTGCACTGCCAAGCGGCTCGTCCCAAAGCGTCCTGCCCGTCTTCAGATCAATGGCGCGTATGTGGCCGTATGGCGGTTCGGAGCAAAGCAATCCGGTCGATAGCCGCCAGCCGGCGTTGACTGCTATGGCGTAGGGAGATCCCATCTGCGGGTTGCCCATATCCTTCGATTTCTGGGAACCGCCGCCCTGTTCGATCGACTTGAAACCAATCTGGTCGGCTTTCTCGCGCGGCAGCAACTGGTTGTAGTTCGGCATGTCGTTGTAGTTGGCAATCAGGATGCCGTCGTCGGCGTCGACCGCAACGCTGCCCCAATCGGAACCGCCATTGTAGCCGGGATATTCTATGAAGGGCTTGTCGACCGTCGGTGGGGTGAACTCTCCCTGGTAGAACGCTTGCCGAAACTGGATGCGGCAATAAAGTTGATCAAGCGGGCTCATGCCCCACATCTTCTTTTCGGTCAGCACCGGTTGGTCGAGATGCGCATAGCCCGAATAGGGCTGCGTCTTCGACAGCTTGTCCGGTTCGACGCCGCCGGACGGCACCGGCCGCTCCTCGACCGGGAAGAGCGACTTTCCAGTCTTTCGGTCGAGCACGTAGATCTGGCCCTGCTTGCTCGGCACGATGATCGCGGCCACCTTTCCGTTGCCTGCCGGAATATCGACGAGCGTCGGCTGCGACCCGAGGTCGTAGTCCCAAAGATCGTGATGCACGGTCTGGAAATGCCAGATTGGTTTGCCTGTCGCGACATCAATGGCGACGATCGAGGAATTGAACTGGTTTTCGAAATCCTGGCGATCGACGCCATAGTAGTCGACGGCGGCATTGCCGAGCGGCAGATAGACGTAGCCGAGTTGCGGATCGGCGGCCGCGACCGTCCACATATTCGGCGTCCCACGTGTATAGGTATCACCTTCCGGCGGCGCGCCTGTGCGGTCGGGATGGCCCATATCCCAGGCCCACACGAGTTTGCCCGAGACCACGTCATAACCACGCACGACACCCGATGGCGCATCCTCGGCCTGGCCGTCCTGAACCTGCGCACCAAGCACGGCGATGCCGCGCACGATGGTCGGCGGTGCGGTCACGGAGTACCAGCCTGGTACCGTTTTCCCCAGCCCTTGCGTGAGGTCGACTATGCCTTGCTGGCCGAAATCGGTGCAGAGCTTGCCATTCCTGGCGTCAATCGCAATCAGCCTGGCGTCGAGCGTACCCCAGACGATGCGCGTACCGCAGGGCTGCTCTGCCCTGGCCCCCGGCTTGGCGTAGTAGGCGACACCGCGACAACTGGCGCCGTAGGGGATGGCGTCATCCGAGACCTTCGGATCGTAGCGCCAGTCCTCCTTGCCGGTGGCAGCGTCGGCGGAGATGACGATGCCTTTGGCCGAGCAGGCATAAAGGTGACCGCCCACCTCAAGCGGTGTGTTTTCCGGCGAATATTTATCCTTGGCCGCCTTGTCGGGCATGTCACCGGTGTGGAATTCCCAGACCTTGGTCAGTTGCGAAACAGTATCGGCATTGATCTGCTTGACCGGGGAATAGCGGGTCGCAAGCTCGGAACCGCCATAGACTGGCCAATCGCGTCCGGCCGGATGTACCGCCGTGTCGGGCTGTCCGGTGCCGTCGTTCGCTGGAGCCGCCGTGGTAGCAGGGGCGATAGCGGGTGCTTCCTGCGACCGTGCCGTCATGGTGAAATGGTAGAAGCCGAATGTGCAGGTTAGAACCAGAGCTGCGGATGTGGTCGCGTAGGCGCCAAGCCGTTTCATGCGTCCACGGCCGAAGGCGGGTAGCGTCAACAGGACAAAGACCAGGATGACGGTGGGTGCCAGCACGCGGGGCATCAACCCCCAAGCATCCATGCCGACTTCCCAATAGGCCCAGGCGAGCGTGGCGATCCAGGTCAGGACATAGAGCCAGACCCCGGCAATTTTGCTGCGCAACAGCAGAGCGCCTGAAATCAAGAGTGCTATTCCGGTTGGTAAATAATACCAGGAACCGCCCAGTGCGATCAGCCAGCCGCCGCCGGCGCCGATCAGCAAGCCAAGTATCAACAGCAACACGCCTACGAATATGGTCCACCAGAAGGCAAAGCGGGAGCGGCTAGGATATGTGGTGGGCGAATTGGCGGCGCTGTGTGTCATGGCTAGATTTCCAGGTATGGAGCGTTCGTGATCATCTTGAACGCCAGCCATTGCTCATGGTTGCGGGCACGGGCGGCGTTTCAGCCGCGGGCAGGGGTCACCATTTTGTGAGCAGTTCTCACTGGCGGAACCTTTGCCACATCGCCGCCGTTAGGCGGTCGATCCAGAATCTGGCTCCATGCAAATCGGCGAGGGGATGCCGCAGGTTTTTTCCAGCAATGCCAATGGGATTGCCCGCTTTGTGTTGTGGGGCGTGTGTTTTTTCGCGATTTTTGTCGCCATTGGCGGGACGGCTTTTTTGCGATCAGGCTTTGTCACCGGCGTCGGACAACCCATCGCCCAACCCATCCCGTTCAGCCACAAGCACCATGTCGGCGAAATCGGCTTGGACTGCCGTTACTGTCACAGTGGCGTCGAGACGTCGGCTTCTGCGGGCCTGCCTGCAACCGAGGTGTGCATGACCTGTCACTCGCAGCTCTTCACCAATGCCGACATGCTGGCCCCGGTGCGCGCAAGCCTTGCCTCAGGCCAGCCTTTGCAATGGCAACGCGTCAATTCGGTGCCAGATTTCGTCTACTTCAACCATTCGATCCACATCGCCAAGGGTGTCTCCTGCGAGACCTGCCATGGCGAGGTCGACGATATGCCGCTGATGCAAAAGGCGCATTCGCTTTCGATGGAATGGTGCCTCGGCTGCCACCGCGATCCCGCTCCCAATCTTCGCCCGCCGCAGGATGTTTTCCTCATGCATTGGAAGCCGCCGCAAGACATCGAAGAGGTAAGGCGGTCGCTGATCAGTATCCTTGATATCCACCCCGAGACCATGACGGATTGCTATGTCTGCCATCGCTGACATCGAGACGGTCTCGGCCTGCGACCTTGCAGCAATTCGGCTCGCTGCTGCGGGGCGTGGACCATGGCGAAGCTTGGATGAACTGGCTGATAGCGCGGAATTTCAGCGCTTTGTCCAAGCCGAGTTTCCGGCGATTGCCGAACGCATGCCCCTCACTGTCGATCGCCGAACGATGCTGAAGTTGATGGGCGCGTCGCTGTCGCTGGCCGGTCTGACGGCCTGCAGTGAGGCCCAGCGCATCGTGCCTTACGTGCGCCAGCCAGAGAATGTTATTCCCGGCAGGCCGCTCTATTATGCGACAACACTCGCCAGCGATGGCTACGGCATTGGCGCGGTGGTGGAGAGCCACGAAGGCCGGCCGACCAAGGTCGAGGGCAATCCGGATCACCCGGCATCACACGGTGCAACCGATGCCGTCATGCAGGCTGCGGTGTTGTCGCTGTTCGATCCAGAACGGTCGCGTACGCCGCTCAAGCAAGGCGAGCCGGCCAGCTACGATGACTTTCTGAAAGATATCGCCGGGCTTGCCGGTGGATGGACCGCCTCAGGCGGACAAGGCTTGGCTCTGCTGATCGAAGCGACGACATCACCGACAGCAAAAGCTCAGATTGAAGCGCTTAAGAACCGATATCCCAAGCTCCGCGTCTTCCAACACAATGCGCTCGCGGCCAATTCCGGCGAGCAGGCAGCGGCGAAACTGTTCGGCAAGCCGTTGACCCCAATCTACCATTTCGATCGCGCCGATGTGATCGTCAGTCTGGATGCAGACTTTCTGGGGGAAGGGCCAAGTCGTCTGGCCTATGCCCGCGACTTCGCCAACCGGCGGCGCGTCCGTAAATCCACCGACACGATGAGCCGTCTCTACGTCATCGAATCCACGCCGACGATCACGGGTGCGGCGGCCGATCATCGTCGTGCCGTCAGGCCAAGTGCGGTCGAAGGTATTGCGCAGGCGCTCAAAGCGGCTCTCGAAGGAGACAAGGGGACAGCCGGTTCGTCGCCGCTCGAACCAATGTGGACAACTGCGCTTGTCGATGATCTTCGCAGCGCGGGGCGCAACGCACTCGTGGTGCCCGGTGCGCACCAGGCACCGTTCGTCCACGCGGCAGCATTTGCCATGAATGCCAGGCTTGGCGCCATCGGCAACACGCTGGAATTCATCGAACCTCCTGATGTCATGCCAAGCGATGGCGACCTTGTGATGCTCTGCCAAGCCATCGCGGGTGGTTCCATCGACACGGTCGTCGTGCTCGGTTCCAATCCCCTGCAGACCGCGCCATCGGACATCGATGTCCGCAAGGGCTTCTCCAGGCTAAAGCTTCTTGTCCACTGGGGGCTCTATCGCGACGAAACGGCGTTCCCAGCGCACTGGCATATTCCCGCCGCGCACGAACTGGAAGGTTGGAGCGATATCCGCGCCTATGACGGCACGGCTTCGATCGTGCAGCCGCTTATCCAGCCCTTGTTTGGCGGCAAGAGTCTGCATCAGCTGATAGCCGCGTTTAGCGGCGATTATAACGCTGATGCACGGGCGCTGGTGCGCTCGACATGGAAGGCCATGGATGAGCCGGCCTGGCGCAAGGCTCTGCGCGATGGCGTTGTCCCGAACAGTGCCGCTATCCCGATCGCCGTCACCATGCCGGCAGATATTGGCGCCGTTGCGCCAAGACCGTCTGTTGGAGATCGGCTTGAGGTCAGCTTCGTCGCCGATTCCTGGCTGCGTGACGGCCGCCACGCCAATTCGTCCTGGCTGCAGGAACTGCCACGGCCGCTAAGCAAGCTTGTCTGGGGCAACGCGGCTCTGGTCTCGCCCGGCACCGCGGAGCGCCTTCAACTTGAGAACGGGCAGATCGTCAATCTGGCGCGCGGTGGCAAGGATATGGATGCGCCGGTCTGGATCACACCGGGCCAGCCGGAAGAGACGGTAACGCTGTCGCTTGGCTTTGGGCGCAAGATCGGATCGGTTGCCGCGCTGGCCGGTGGCTATGATGCTTTTGCGTTGCGGACCGCCGGCGCTCTCTGGTTTGCCGATGACCTCGCGTTGACCGCGCGCGATGGTTCCGCGCGCGTGATCACGACCCAACACCATCAGGCGATGGAGGGCAGGGCGATCGTGCGCCATGCGACGCTCGACACATTCAGGAACAATCCGCATTTCGTGCGGGAGAATGTGCCGGCGTCGCCCACCGAGTCGCTCTATCCCGATTGGAGGTACGATCAGGAAGCCTGGGGGATGGCGATCGACCAGTCGGCGTGTATCGGCTGCATGGCTTGCGTTTCGGCGTGCCAGGCTGAAAACAACATACCGACCGTCGGTCCCGATGAGGCGGCGCGCGGCCATGAAATGCATTGGCTGCGCATCGACCGCTATTACGAGGGCACCGTTGACGATCCCGACATCTTCTTCCAACCGGTGCCATGCATGCATTGCGAGAAGGCGCCATGCGAGGTGGTCTGTCCCGTCAACGCCACCACTCATACGCATGACGGGCTGAACGCGCAGGTCTACAACCGCTGCATAGGCACGCGCTACTGCTCGCAGAACTGCCCCTACAAGGTGCGGCGCTTCAATTTCTTCGGCTATCAGGACTTCGACAAGGACTCTGCCGGGCCGCAACAGGCCGTGCACAATCCCGATGTCACCGTGCGCTCACGCGGCGTCATGGAAAAATGCACCTATTGCGTCCAGCGCATTTCCGAAAAACGCATCCGCGCCCAGGTCGAGAACCGGGAGATCGCCGCTGACGAAGTGGTCACCGCTTGCCAGCAAGCCTGTCCCACACAGGCGATCAGCTTTGGTGACCTTACCAAGAAGGGATCAAAAGTCGTGCGCGAAAGGAACGAGCCGCATAATTATGCGCTGCTCGAGGAGCTGAACACGCGGCCGCGCACCACTTATCTCGGCAAGATCACCAATCCCAACGACCGGATTGAAGCCAAGCCTGGCACGGAGACCGGCCATGGCTGAAGCCGTTGCCGCCAGAGGTAGAAAATCGCCACGCCCGCAGCCGGTGCTGCGCGGTCGTCACGATTTTCCGGAAATCAGCGGTCGCATCAGCGCCGTTGTCCTGGACGGAAAGCTGCCGCGGCTGTTCTGGGCCGCCTTTTTCGTCTGCTTCGCCTTTGTGCTGCTGTTCCTCTTTTCCATCACCTACCTGATTTCGGTCGGTGTCGGCGCCTACGGCATCAACATCCCTGTTGTGTGGGGCACGCTGATCTCGAGTTTCGTCTGGTGGATCGGTATTGGTCACGCCGGCACGCTGATCTCGGCCGTGCTGCTGCTTTTGCGCCAACCCTGGCGCGCCTCGATCAACCGTTTCGCCGAGGCGATGACGCTGTTTGCCGTGGCAATGGCTGGGCTCTACCCAATCCTGCATCTTGGCCGGCCGTGGTTCTTCTATTGGCTGCTGCCGCTGCCCAACACGCACATGCACTGGCCGCAATGGCGCAGTCCGCTGGTCTGGGATTTCGCCGCGATCTCCACCTACGCCACCGTCTCCTTGCTGTTCTGGTACATGGGCCTGGTGCCCGATCTCGGCGTACTGCGCGATCGGGCAAAGTCGCGTGCCGGACAAGTGTTTTACGGTATCCTTGCACTCGGCTGGCGAGGTTCGGCCTTCCATTGGGCGCGCTACCAGACCGTGTATTTCCTGATGGCAGCCCTTGCGACGCCGCTGGTCGTGTCGGTGCATTCGATCGTCGCGCTCGATTTCACCTTTGCCATCACACCGGGATATCACTCGACGATTTTCCCACCCTATTTCGTCGCCGGCGCGCTGCTTTCCGGCTTCGCCATGGTGCTGACGATCGCGATCCCGTTGCGCTGGGCGTTCGCGGTCGAGGATCTGATCACGCTGCGCCATATGGAGAATGCCGCCAAGCTGATGATCGCCGCCGGCATGATCGTCATTTACGGCTATGCCTCGGAAGCGTTTTTTGCCTGGTATTCGGGTCAGCCCTATGAGCGCGCCATGATGGCCGAACGCGCCGTCGGTCCTTACGCTCCATTGTTCTGGACGATGCTGTTTTGCAATTGCGTCGTCCTGCAGCTGCTGTGGTTTCGCGGTGTTCGGCTCAACATGCCGCTGCTGTTTTCCATCGCGCTGGTCATCAATATCGGCATGTGGCTGGAGCGCTATGTCATCGTCGTCACTGGCCCGAGCCGCGACTACCTGCCGTCCTCGTGGGGCGAACAATCGCTGACCTGGCTGGATTTCGGCATCTTGTTCGGCTCGATCGGCACCTTCTTCGCGCTGGTCTTCCTGTTCATCCGCATCTTGCCGGCGATCACCATCTTCGAGGTCGAGGAACTGGCCGAAGAAAAGGGCGGCGCAGCATGAGCCTCTATGGCGTCATCGCGGCTTTCGCCGATCCGGATGCGCTGACGCTGGCGGCCCGGACGATGCGCGACAAGGGCTACCGGCGCATGGATGCTTTCTCGCCCTTCGAGGTGCACGGCCTTGCCGACATTCTCGGCATGCGAAAGACGCGGCTGCCATGGGCGGTGCTGGCGGGCGCTGTTGCCGGCGCGGTGCTGGTCTACGCGTTGATCCTCTACTCGGTCGAGGTGGATTTTCCCATCAATGTCGGCGGCCGACCTCTGCACTCCTGGCCGCCTTTCACGGTGATCGCGTTCGAGGGGGCCATTCTCGGCGCGGCGCTGGCCGGTTTCGTCGGCATGCTGTGGGCAAACGGTCTGCCGCAATACTACCACCCGGTCTTCAACGCCAGGACCTTCACCTATGCGCGCGGCGGCAAGTTTTATCTGCTCGTCGAAGCGGCTGACCCAAAATACCGCAAGGGCGTCACGCGAGGGCAGCTTACGCGGCTTGGCGCCGAAACGGTCGAGGAGGTGGAGGCATGAGAGCCGCGACGCTCCTGTTGGTGCTCCTCCCGATGATCGCGGGCTGCAAGCAGGATATGGCCGACCAGCCGCGTTACAATCCTCTCGCGAGCAGCACACAGTTCGCCGACGGCATGTCGGCGAGGACGCCGGTCGACGGCACGATGACGCGCGATGCCGACCTCACGGCAACGCCGGATAAATTTCCCTATCCGATCACCATGGAGTTGCTCCAGCGTGGACAGCAACGCTTCGACATCTTTTGCTCGCCCTGCCATGGCCGCACCGGAGATGGCCACGGCATGGTGGTCCAGCGCGGCTTCCCGGCACCGCCGAGCTATCACCAGGATGCGCTGCGCAATGCGCCGGACCGTCATTTCTACGACGTCATCACCAACGGCTATGGCGCTATGTATCCATATGCCGGGCGTGTGCCGCCGAAGGACCGCTGGGCGATCGTCGCCTACATCAGGGCTCTGCAATATTCGCGTCATGCATCCGCCGGCGCGCTCCCGGACGGTCTGCGTGCAAAACTCGATGCGGAGGCCGCGCGATGAGGCGTCCCGCATGGCCCGATGGGTATCTTGCTCCAGCGGTTTTGCTGGCCGCTGTGGGGCTTCTGCTGGGTAGCATCGGACTCCTCTTCGATCCGCGGGGCACGCTGGCCGGCTGGCTGACAATCGCGCTCTTCCTGCTTGGATTGCCGCTTGGGGCGATGACGATCCTGTTGGTGCACGGGCTGACGGGCGGTCGTTGGGGCGAGGCATTGCGTGGGCCGTTACGCGCCATTGTGGCGACCTTGCCGCTGGGTTTGCTGTTGCTTCTGCCTGTTCTCGTGCGGCTTGATTTCGTCTTCCCATGGGCAGGGACTGATCCAGCTGTGTTGCCGGAGACGGTGCGGCAAAAACTCGCCTATCTCAACCTGCCATTCTTCGTCCTTCGCTTCATCGTCTGCGCCTTGATCTGGCTGGTGCTTGCCTGGCTGATCCGTGGGTGGACAGCGCCCGATAAGGACAGGTCAAGGCGCACGACGAGCCGTCCCTATGCGATCGGGCTCATCGTTCACGGTCTCGCCGTGACCGTGTTTGCCATCGACTGGATGCTTTCGATCGAGCCCGACTTCATCTCCAGCATCTATGCCATGCTGGAAGCCGCGGCCGAGGTCGTTGGTGCGTTTGCGCTGGCTCTGACGGTACTGGCGGCGGGCCGCGCAATAGAAACCGTGCCGGCCGGTGAGGACGATGTGGCGCTGGGCGAGGACGTCGCCAACATGCTGTTCGGGTTCATGCTCATCTGGGCATACCTGTCCTTCATGCAGTGGCTCATCATCTGGGCCGGTGACCTGCCCGAAGAAATCCACTGGTACATCCTGCGCAGCCAGGATGGTTGGCAGTACCTGCTGTGGATGCTGATCGCGCTGCAATTCGTCATGCCCTTCGCGGGCTTCCTCAACCGCTCGGCCAAGCGCAGCCATCGCGGTCTGCTCGGCCTTGGTGCGTTTGTCCTGGCCGGACATTTCACTGATGTCGTCTGGCGCATCCGCCCGGCGCTGTCGGCCGCCGGAGCGCCGGTATCCTGGACCGACCTGGCGGCGGTCGCCGGTGCCAGCGGCGCGTGGTGCGCTTGGTTCCTTTGGACCCTGTCCGAGCCGAAACGGATCGCTTTCTGGCACGGGAGGCAGGTCCGTGGTTAGGGCTGCACATCCCGAAACGCGCGACGTGCAGCCAAGGGCAGTTCTGCTGTTTGGCGCCGGTCTGCTCGTCTTCTTGGCGCTGGCTGCAATAGCGCTGAAGCTGATTTTCAACACGACGCCATATTGGCCGCTGGCAGGTGGCGGGACTGGAGACGCAGCTCCACAATTGCAGGTGTCGCCTGCAACCGATCTCACGGCATTTCGCAAGCAGGAAGATCAGGAACTGGGCAAGCTCGGCTGGGTCGATCGCAATGCCGGCATCGCACGCATTCCGATCGAAGACGCGATGAAACTGATCACCGTTCAGGGACTTCCTGATTGGAAACGGCAGGTCGTTTCGGAAGGGCAGGAATGCGCTTTGCTCGAGCAGCAGGTTCGCCGTGCGCCACGACTCGGCAAATGCGACACGGCAGGCGGTCAAGGATCGCCCGTTGAGGCGACCGGCCCGCGAGCCCATGCCGCGCCGGCCTCGGGGGTCCAGCCATGATACGATCGCTCCTGGTCCTGGCTGCGCTGCTCGCGTCAAACGCGGCCGATGCTGTAGAGCGCCCAACTTTCGATCCGAAGATCGGCGCGCAACTCGATCTCGACAAGGTCTTTCTCGATACTTCGGGCAAGGCAATTAGTCTGTCCGAAATTCTCGACGGCCGTCCGGCGCTTGTCGTCTTCGGTTACGACAAATGCCCCAACCTCTGCGGTGTCACTCAGCAGGCGGTAGCCTCAGACCTGAACAAGACAGGCCTCGATCCCAAAGCGTACCGGGCGATTTTCGTTTCGATAGATCCTTCCGAGACCGCTCAGGATGCAATCGCCGCAAGAGCGGCAGTCGCGCCGTCCGCCGGGGAAAAAGGGCTAGCGGCGTGGCGGTTCCTGACCAGCCCTGACGATGCCGGTGCCGCGCTTGCGGCCGAAGCGGGCATCACCTTCGACCGGCGCGATCGGATCGCCCAGTATGTCCATCCGATCGCCATCATCGCGCTGACGCCGCAGGGACGAATCGCGCAGGTGCTGCCGGCGGTGAGCTTCGAGCCGCGCGATCTCAAGCTCGCTCTCGTCGAGGCATCGGCCGGTCGCCTGGGCTCGATCGCCGACCATGTCTTCCTGCTCTGCGCCGGCTTCGATACGTCAAAAGGGCAATACACGTCCGCAATAGAGGCGGCCGTGAAGATGGCAGGCGTAGCGACACTTTTGGGGCTTGGAGGCAGCCTTTTCATACTTACGCGGCGGAGGCGGACTTGAGCTTCGGCATCCCCTTCACACCGCCCGAGGCGTCGTCGATCGCCGGCAGCGTCGACACGCTGTTCTACACCTTGCTCGCTTTCACCTTTGCGCTGGGCGCTTTCCTCGCCAGCCTCGTTGTCTTCTACGCCATCAAATACCGTGCCGGTTCCACGGCGGACCGAACCGGCGAGCGCACGCGCAGCCTGCCCTTGGAAGTGACCTGGACTGTCGTCAGCCTGTTGATTGCCTTCGTTATCTTTGGTTGGGGAGCCGTGCTGTTCCTGCGCCGCGAGCATCCGCCTATCGACGCGCTCGAAATCTCCGGGCTGGGCAAGCAATGGATGTGGGAGTTTCGCCATCCCGGCGGCCAGCGCGAGATCAACGAACTGCATGTGCCGGTCGGCAAGGCCGTGATCGTGTCGCTGGCGTCGCAGGACGTCATTCACTCGTTCTTCGTGCCAGCCTTCCGGGTCAAGCAGGATGCCGTGCCGGGGCGCACGACGCATGTCTGGTTCATCGCCAACGAACCGGGACAATATCATCTGTTTTGTGCGCAATATTGCGGCACCCAGCATTCGGAAATGGGCGGCTGGGTGACGGTGATGCCGCCGGAAGCCTATGCTACGTGGCTTGGCGACCAGGGGCAGGGTGACACGCTTGCCGCCGACGGTGAAAAGTTGTTTCGCGCGCTTGGCTGCTCGGGCTGCCACGGCAATGCCAGCAAGGTCAGGGCACCGGATCTGGCCGGTATCTTCGGACAGCCGGTGGCGCTGGACAATCAGCAAACGGTGATCGCTGACGACCGCTATCTCCGCGATTCAATCCTCAACCCGAAAAAGGAAATCGCCGCCGGTTACGATCCGGTGATGCCGAGTTTCGACGGCGTGGTCGATGAGGGAGAAATGCAGATGCTGCTTGCCTATCTCAAATCTCTTTCGCCCCGGGCGACGACCAAGAGCGAGGCAGCCCAATGAGCGCCGAGGCATTGAGGCCGTCGAGCTATCTGGGGGAGGGTGCCGGTCCAGCCGCGTGGCTGCTCACCACCGATCATAAGCGGGTCGCTTGGCTCTATCTCATTTCACTTACTGCCTTTTTCTTCCTCGGCGGCGCCTTTGCCGTCCTGATACGGATCGAGCTCGCGACGCCCGCCGGCGACCTCGTCTCGGATGACACCTACAACCGGCTGTTTTCGCTGCACGGCATCATCATGGTCTGGTTCTTCCTGGTGCCATCCATCCCCGCCACGCTCGGCAATTTCCTGTTGCCGCTGATGATCGGTGCGCGCGACCTCGCTTTCCCAAGACTTAACCTGGCGAGCTGGTATGTCTTCATGCTCGGCAGCTTGTTCGCCCTGGCTTCGGTGGTCTTCGGCGGCGTCGATACCGGCTGGACCTTCTACACACCGCTCTCCACGCTCTACGCCAACGGCTTCGTCTCGATGGCAGCCCTTGGCGTCTTCATCGTCGGCTTTTCGACGATCATGACGGGCATCAATTTCATCGTCACCATTCACACGCTGCGGGCACCGGGCCTGACCTGGTTCCGGTTGCCGATCTTCGTATGGACGATGTATGCCACCGCCCTGGTGATGGTGCTGGCGACGCCGGTGCTCGCCGCCTCGCTGATCCTGATCGTGCTGGAGCGCGTGTTCGGCATCGGCATCTTCAATCCCGCACTTGGTGGCGACCCGCTGCTGTTCCAGCATCTCTTCTGGTTCTATTCGCACCCCGCCGTCTACATCATGATCCTGCCAGGGATGGGGGTGGTCTCGGAGGTGCTGCCCTGCTTCAGCCGGCGCCCGCTGTTCGGCTACAAGGCCGTCGCCCTGTCCTCGATGGCGATCGCCGTGTTCGGCTTTCTGGTCTGGGGGCACCACATGTTCGTCTCCGGCCAGTCGGCCTATGCAGGCGTGCTGTTCT
Source organism: Mesorhizobium sp. HAY1-8B (assembly GCF_056868045.1). Taxonomy (NCBI): domain Bacteria; kingdom Pseudomonadati; phylum Pseudomonadota; class Alphaproteobacteria; order Hyphomicrobiales; family Phyllobacteriaceae; genus Mesorhizobium; species Mesorhizobium sp. HAY1-8B. Next base: position 4,735,392 of record NZ_CP200321.1, on the reverse strand, counting down.
CGTTCCTGTCGTTCTGCGTCGCCATTCCCTCGGCGATCAAGGTCTTCAACTGGAGCCTGACGCTGCGCAAGGGCGAGATCACGTTCGAAACGCCGATGCTCTACGCGCTGTTCTTCCTGGCGTTATTCACCTTCGGCGGATTGGCGGGCCTGTTCCTGGCAGCGCTCGCCATCGACGTTCACGTCCACGACACATATTTTGTCGTCGCGCATTTCCACTACATCATGGTCGGCGGCATGGTGACGGCCTACATGGCCGGGTTGCACTTCTGGTGGCCCAAGCTGACTGGCCGCATGTATTCCGAAACCTGGGGCCGTATTGCCGCCACGGTCACCTTTCTCGGATTCAACCTCACGTTCTTTCCGCAATTCGTGCTCGGCTTCCTCGGCATGCCAAGGCGCTATCACACCTATCCACCAGAATTCCAGTTCTGGCACATCCTGTCGTCGGCCGGCGCCGTCGTGCTGGCGGTGGGTTACCTGATGCCGTTGTTCTACCTCGGCTGGTCGATGTTTCGCGGTGCCCGCGCACCCGCAAATCCCTGGGGTGCGACCGGGCTCGAATGGCAGACGGCTTCGCCGCCGCCACCACACAATTTCGATGTCATGCCGACGGTCAACAGGCCTGCCTACGATTACGACATGAAGGGGCTGCAACATGAGAAGTTCAGTCCGCATAAGGACGAGGCCTGATGGGCGCGCCGACCGAAAGCGTAGCCTTCGATACGCCGGCCCGCGAACAGGCGGCCGATACGTTCGCCATGTGGATATTCATCGGTTCGGAAGCGATGCTGTTCGGCGCGATCCTGCTGGTGTTCTTGATCGCGAGGATCAGCTACGGCCCAGCCTTCGCCGCCGCATCACACCGCCTGTCGCTGCCACTCGGCACGCTGAACACCGTCGTGCTGATCTCGTCCAGTTTCGCCATGGCCCTTGCGCATCTCTTCGCCAGCAGCGGCCGCTGGCGCGCATCGACTTGGTCGCTCGCTGCAACGGCACTGCTGGGTTTCGTTTTCCTCGGCATCAAGGCGGCGGAATACACGATGGAATTCCGCGAAGGCATCGCGCCGGTGCTTGGGGCGCCGTTCACCTACGATGGACCGGATCCCACGCATGCAGAATTCTTTTTCGGCCTCTATTTCGCGATGACATCATTGCACGCACTGCATCTCATAGGTGGCATCGTCGTCATTGCAGGCATGCTGGTGATTTGGTCGAGGGCGACGCAGTCCAGTCGGCTTCGCCGCGTGCGGGCGATCGGCCTTTACTGGCATTTCGTCGACATCGTCTGGGTGTTTCTGTTCCCCGTTCTCTACCTGATCAACCGATGAGCAACATTCGCAAACTCACCATCGCCTATTTCGGACTCCTGGCCCTGCTGGGTCTGACGGTCGGCTCATCATTCCTCGACCTTGGTGGTTTGAACTCCGCGCTCAACTTGGTGATCGCTGCTGGTAAGGCCGCGATTATCGCCATTCTGTTCATGCAATTGACCGATGAGGGCATCTTGCCGCGGCTGGCGGTTGCGGCGACAGGCTTGTGGCTGGCCGTTCTGTTCGGACTGACGTTGATCGGACGATGAGGATGGGACATGGTAGGCTTCTTGTTGAAGAAGCCTGTGATGCTCCGCAACTGCCGAACCTAACTCAACGTGGGCGCGACAACCGTTGTTGTCCTTACGCAACCGCAGAAATCCTCCCGCCGAGTGGGTTCGTTCATCGGCCCAACTGCGGCCATTCGTGACCTTTCTTCGATTGACGCTCCCGGCAAATTCACGACATGCAACTTCATGCTGCACCGTTAGGTTCAGACGGCTTTGCGGTTCTGCCCCTTGCTGAGCAACGCGGTGACGAAACTTTCCCACTTCTTCATGCCGGCGCGCTTTTCCGGCATGTAGTTCCACCTGTCGTAATTCTTCGAACTGACATCATGGAGGGCATGGTTCTGGATGCGGTCGCGGATTTCCTTCGTCACACCGGCCTTGCCAGCGAGTGTCTTCCAGGTGCGCCGCAGATCGCGATTGGTGACAACCGGGATGACGCCACGCTCCCGCTGCCTCCAGATGAAGCTGTATAGGGTGTTGTGGCTGACCGGTACGGACGGGTCGTTCGCTGAGGGAAAGAACCATCCATATTTGTTCGGCTTGAGGGAATTGATCAACTCGGCGGCCAGCGCAGGAACAGGTATCGCGTGCGGCCGGCTGTTCTTCGTCTTCGACCAGTCGATAATTTCTTCGGCGGCATCCCACTGATCGACGTGGAGTCGGGCAATCTCCTCGACGCGTTGTCCAGTCAGCATGAGGATGCGGATGGCGCGGGGGTACGGCGGATGCACGGGAGTGTCGGGGCATTCGAGCCAGCGATAGAGCCGCACATATTCGTCCTCATCCAGCCAGCGGGTGCCGACATTCTTTGGTTCGGTTGGGATGCCCGCTGCCGGATTATAGGCAAGCCGGAAGCGGCGAGGCGAACTGTTTCGATAGTCATGCTCGGACTTCATGCCCCAGCTGTAGGCGGAACGAATGTAGCTGCGGACATGATCCGCCATCGCCCGGGCTCCGCGCTCGTAGACAGGGCGGATGACGTTGGCAATTTCATCGGGTTCGATCTCGCGCGCAAGCCGATTGCGCCCGAGTGTGTCGGCAACCTTGTCCAGTCCCTTCTCGGCTTCCTTCCAGGAGGACTTGCCGTTCTCCTTGAGGTTCTCGACATAGGCCTCGAAGAGATCGCCGACAGTTCCCGGTCGAGTATCTGTGGCGATCTTGATGCTTCGACCCTTCTGGATAAGATTGGCGAAGTCCCTCTGAAAGAGCTCACGTGCTCCTGCCAGTGAGGTCGAGGGATAGGAGCCGATCTTCTTTTTCGTCCGTTTGCCATCGCGCCACTGCTGAGCCATCCACTCGGCTGTCACCCGCGTAGGCATAGCCTTCAGAACCAGCACCAGCCGACCCGTGCCGCGACCTTCGCCATCGGCAAGGTCTGCCTGCTTTCCTGACTTCTCGACCTGTTTGATTGCTCGCCGAATGGCTCCGTCAGTGAGGCTGGGCATGGCTGGGACTCGTGCAGATTTGGGGGCGGTATGGGCTCGTTAATTGGTGACGGTAAGGCGATCACTCGCCGAAAATCGCCTCCAATTATGCCAAATTCCGCCCCCTGTACGCAAGGCCAAAAAAGATCAATGATTCAATAGGATTGAGCGTGATTGCTCGTGACGTTTGGAGGACGAAATGGATGGTTGTGCACCAGGATGATCGCGGTGGCCGAGAGGTCGAGCGCACGCTTGACCACTTCCCTGGGATAGACGGGCGTATGGTCGACAGTGCCGGTCTGCTGCACCTCGTCGGCAATCAGCGCGTTCTTCTTGTCGAGGAACAGGATGCGGAACTGTTCGCGCGCCTCGAAGGCCATGGCAGAGCGGCAATAGGCGAGAAGCTGCGTCCAGGACGACAGGACTTCGCGGCCATGGACCTCGCCATGCGCCATGCGCTGTGCTGTCGCCGCGACGATTTTCAGGTCGAGCGCCACCGCCGGACCGATGCCCTTGACTTCCTGCAGCAGGTTGACGGGCGCACCAAGCACCTCGGCCAATGTACCGAAGCGCGTGAGCAACGCCTTGGCGGCCGGCTTGGTGTCGGCGCGCGGGATCAGCCGGAAGAGCAGGAGCTCCAGAAGTTCATAATCGGGCAGGGCGTCCGGACCCGCTGAGACGAAGCGCTCGCGCAAGCGATCGCGATGGCCGAGATAATGCGGTTTTTCGGCTGGAGCCGGCTTTGCCTTCGCCGCCGGCCGAACCGGTACCTCGGAGAAGAAACTCCGCTCGTCGTCGTCGTTGGCTTTCCCCATCCGCCCCCGCATCCGGCAATCGATCGGGCGCAGCAGTCGCCCGACGGTCAAAAACTCAGGCCGGCAGGCCGGGACGATCAAGCTTGTTGGGCGAGAGCGTGAAAATCTCGCAGCCGGCGTCGGTCACGCCGATCGTGTGCTCGTACTGCGCCGAGAGCGAGCGGTCGCGGGTTACGGCTGTCCAGCCGTCCGACAGCACCTTCACATGCGGCCGGCCGAGATTGATCATCGGCTCGATGGTGAAGATCATGCCGGGCCGCATTTCCACGCCCTCATTGACGTTGCCATAGTGCAGGATATTTGGGGCGTCGTGGAACAGCTGGCCGACGCCGTGGCCGCAGAAGTCGCGCACCACCGAGCAGCGCTCCGCCTCGGCATAGGTCTGGATGGCAGCACCGATGGCGCCGGTGCGAGCCCCGGGCCTGACCGCGGCGATGCCGCGCATCAGGCATTCATGGGTGACCTCGAGCAGCCGCTCGGCGGCGCGCTTGATGGTGCCGACCGGATACATGCGCGAGGAATCGCCGTGCCAGCCATCGAGAATGTAGGTGACGTCGATGTTGACGATGTCGCCGTCCTTCAACGGCTTGCTGTCGGGAATGCCATGGCAGACGACATGGTTGATGGAGGTGCAGGACGACTTCGTGTAGCCGCGATAGTTGAGCGTCGCCGGCAGCGCTCCGTGATCCATGCCGAACTCGAAGACGAAACGGTCGATGGCATCGGTGGTGACGCCGGGCGCGACCATGGGAACCAGCTCGTCCAGGCAACGCGCGGTGAGGTCGCATGCCTTGCGCATGCCGGCAAAACCGTCCTCGCCATAGAGGCGGATCTGGCCGGTGTTTCTGAGGGGTGCGGTGGCGGCGTCGAGATAGGTGACCATTTTGTCCGTATGGAAGGTAGGGCGCTGCAGGGATGCTGGCGTGAAAATCCCACCAGATTTGGCACTTGGGGGCAAAAGGTTCAAGGAAGAACTGCCTGATGCAGCCCGAACCGGCGGGATATTCGTCGCGTCTGCGCGGGCTTTTGCCGGTTTTGCACGGTTTGCTTTCCTTTGCGGCCATCGTGCGCTAGGGCGGGACGATGTTTTGGAGATCGCGTCCAGCCCTGAAGCGCGCCAGATCGCTTGAAGCGCCGTTGACGGCAGCCTGCTCCTGCCTGATGGGCCTTGTGTTGCTGGCGATGCTGTGCCTCGGCCGGCCGGTTTTCCCCACTTTCGCTGACCCTGCCCAGGGCAGCGCCAGCGTTGGCATCGAACGGTCGGGCGAAGTCGCGGCGTTGCTGCGTGTCACCAACAAGGCACAGGCCCTTGAGGCTCGCACCGTCAGGCCGTTGGTGGCCAAGTTCGCGGGCGGCCATCCGGCATTGCCGGCTCCAGAAACTGTTTTCCTTTGGCTCGCCCCGACGTCGCCGGCAGTGTTTGGCGCCGGCCGTGGGATGGTCTCGGCTCCGTGCACGAGCACCAATCAGCCGCGCGCGCCGCCGTCCGCGCAGGCCTGAGCGGTCCAAGACCGCACGTTCGCCATCCTACCAAGCCATTCGTGTCGCGATCCGTGCGGCGGCCATAGCCGCGCATTGTTGGCGCGGCGCGTCATTTCCGGATCATTGCAATGCAACAACGTATCAAGACATTCAAAAGCCTGTCGCGTGCAGCCTCGGCTGCTTCATTTCTGTCCGTTCAGGCGTTCATCTGTATCGGAACCGTTTACTGGGCGATCGCCGAGACGCTCTATCTGTCGGGAACCGGAGCGCTCGTGCTCGGTGTCCTGTTCGCCTTGCCGTCGGCCTATGTTCTGATGATGGTGGTGCGCATGGCCTTCGACGCCGAGACCGACCCGGCCAATCAATAAATTGCGCCGCCGGATCGGAAAGTTCTGCCGGGTACCTTTGTGCCGGCAGAACTTTCCTCGCCCTTTGCAGCAGAAGCGGCCGCTTCCGCAGTGACGACACATTTCCGTGGCACAAACCGGTCAAAGCAACTTTTGACGACGGACGGCGTTGCTGGGCGACGCCAGTTCGGGAGATTTCGGATGGACAGATTGCAGTTCGAGGTGCCGGTGCGTATCGCGCCAGGGCCTGGCTTGCCCGTCGAGGAGATTTACAGCGTCGAGCAGGCGTTGGATTTTCTCCAGGACTGGCCGGCACGCCGGCAGGGACCGGTGTATCAGAAAGCCTTCAACGCCTGCTTTGGCGCCACGGTGGACGTGGTCAAGACCGAGGATGCCTGCCGGGCATTCATGGCATTCTGCCGCGTCACCGGACTGATGGCCAGCGACATGATGGCGCCGCGCAAGCGCGGCGCCGAGGCGAGGGCGCTGCAGGCTTGAGGGCAGCTTCGCTTGCCTCGATAACCAGTTCGGCTTGAGTGCACCGTCTCTTGTCGCGGATATCCATCAATAGCGGCGTTAAGCTTCCGTTTCCACCTTCGCGGCTACGCCATTGCTTGTTCAGCAATGTTGATTCGTTGCGTCAGTCTCATGGTTCGGAAGATGTCTCCAGAAAAAATCCGTGCGTTCCCGATCGACCGTCAGCTATTCCTGGTCAGAGAAGTTGCGGCCAAGCTCGACAATCTGCATGGCGAGACCGCAGTCTCGTTCTGGAGGGCCAAGGCAGCGGAGCTGCTTGACCTCGTTGTCGGGTCGGGCAGGGACAGAGCCACGGCCGGTGATGAAGTCCGCAGATTTTTCCTGGCCGTACAGAAAGAGTTGTCGGCTGGAGTGGCCTCAGAGCAGGTGCCCGTCCTTTCCGCCTGAAGCCAAAACTGCGGCGCGCTGGATTTGACCGCATCCGGTTGAGCCGGATCGCTCCCATTCGCCGGAACCGCCAGCGTGATCCTGCAATCGGTGGAGTCACTTGTCCGCGGAGCGCTGCCGTGCCGGCAGGGACGGCAATCGCCGTCGTCCGAGCACCGATCAGCGAACGGCCGGTTGTTTGAAGCCGATCGAAGCCTTGATCAAAAATGAACCGAACTTCTTAGCCGTTCGTTCATATATGCGTGCTTTCTAATTTAAGTTATGGCTTCCAACTGCTTCACCCGAATTCGGCTCATGGCGACCGGCATACGCCGGAGTACCAGGGCAAATGTTGCCACTATCTTCGCCCTCAGCCTGCCGATCGTCGTCGGCGCCGCCGGCTTCGGCGTGGAGACCTCCTACTGGTACTACAACAGCCTGAAACTGCAGGCGACGGCCGATGCCGCCGCCTATGCCGGCGCGCTTGAACAGATCTCAGGGTCCGACAAGCCGACGATCGTCGCGGCCGCGACACAGTCTGCCGCGTCCAATGGGTTGGGCTCGGGCACGATCGTCGTCAACACGCCGCCAGCGTCCGGGCCGAATACGGCGAAGAAAGCAGTCGAGGTTATCGTCCACCAGAACGTCGACCGGATGTTCACCTCGATCTTCACGCAGGGCCAGGTGCCCGAACAGGCGAGGGCGGTGGCCCTCATCACCAACGCCTCGAAGTCCTGCATGACCGCGCTCGATGTGACCGCCTCGCAGGCTGTACTGTTTTCCGGCAATACCAGCGTGAAGGTCACCGGCTGCGTGGTGATGTCCAATTCGAACGCTTCGGACGCCATCAAGCTCCAGGGCTCGGCGGCACTGCAGGTCGATTGCCTGATAGCGGCGGGCGGCGTCTCACTGAACAATCCGGTCACCACCGTTTGCCCGGCCCCGATCACCCAGGCGCTGCCTGCCGCCGATCCATTCGCCGACCTGCCGACCCCGGCTGCTTCAAATCCCTGCCAGAACACCAACAAATCGACGCTGAAACCTGGCACCTACTGCAGCGGACTCAGCCTTAGCGGCAGCGTTACCCTCCAGCCGGGCGTCTATGTCGTTCAGGGCAATCTCAAGATAAACGCCAACGCTTCCGTCACCGGCAGCGGGGTGACCATCTTCATGTCGGGCAGTTCGACGGTCAGCATGAACGGCAACGCCTCCGTGCAGCTCAGCGCGCCGACTTCGGGCGCTTATTCCGGTGTTCTGTTCTATGGCGACAGGGCCGGTAGCAGTGCATCCAGCACCTTCAACGGCACAGCCGACTCGCTGCTGACTGGGGCCATCTACTTCCCGAGACAGCAGATCAGCTATCTCGGCAATTTCTCGGGCAATGGCGGCTGCACCCAAGTCGTCGCCGATACGATCCAATGGTCAGGCAGTTCAACCATCAATCAGGATTGCACCAGCCTCGGAATGCGCGACATTCCGGCCGCGCAGTCCGTGGCACTGGTCGAGTAGCCTCCCGTGGAACGCGGATCAAAACTGATCCTTGGCGACCGTTCGGGCGTTGCGGCGGTCGAGTTCGCCATGGTCCTGCCCTTCTTGTGCGCGGCGCTGCTCGGCATCATCGACGGCTGGTCCTATGTGACGAGTTCGCTGTCGATGCGCGCCGGCGTGAAGACCGCCGCGAACCTGATCATGGCAGGATCGACCAACGACACGGCGACGCAGGCCGTTGCGATTTCGAGTTGGGAGAAGCGGCCGATGGACGGCCGTGTCACGCTAAGTCGAATCTATATGTGCGGGGCGACCGTGGTCGACGCTTCCACCTTGTGCAGTGGGCCAAAGGTTCCATCGGTCTATGTGCAGATCCAGGCATCGGCCACCTGGACGCCACCCTTCACCTTCGGCGTTTTTTCCGCTTCCAGCGTCATCGGCCACCTGGAGGTGATCCGTGTCCGCTAAGGCAAGCGCCTTCAAGTGGGATCGATCGGGTGGAGCCGGATTGGAGTTCGCGCTGATCGCGCCATTCCTCATCATATTGCTGTTCGGAATCTTCGCCTTGGGCTGGTCGATGAACTCGGTCTCAAGCGTTCGCTATACGCTTGAGACATCGTCACGCTCGCTGCAGCTTCAGAACACGCTGACCCAGGCCGACATCCAGTCGATCGCCACGCAGAAATTGCAGGCCCTGGGTTTGAAGGATGTCAACGTGACGATCGCCATCGACCCGGCGAGCGGCGGCTTCCGCATGGCGCATCTGACCGCCACCTATGCCTTCGTCGTTGACTTCCCTTACCTCAGCGCCTTCCCGATCAACTACGCGACCACCGTTACCGTGCCGCTGGTTGGCGGTTAGGCGTGTCAGCCGGCAGGTCCTTGGCAGTCAAAGGACGCAGGCCTGCCCCGATTCTCGGGCGGTATCGGCCAAAGCTCGGCGGGAAAATAGGTTTTCAGTTGAGTGCTTGAAGTTGCTGGTACGCCCAAGGGGAATCGAACCCCTGTTACCGCCGTGAAAGGGCGGTGTCCTAACCGCTAGACGATGGGCGCGCTCAGACGAAGCGGCTTATACTGGCGTTGCGCGCAACCGGCAACCCGTCAAGTGCCGCCCTGGACAACTTTTTTCCGGCTTTTGGAAACACAAGGGGCTTCATCACGACTGCACGGCTTGGTGACTTGCGGAAACGCCCATCGCTCGTCATTCCAGTGCGGAGCAAGGAGCGAAGCTCCGCTGCGCTCCTCAACCAAGGTCACGGAACGGATCCCCGGGTCTTCGATGGAGCTTCGCTCTCGCTCCGCCCGTGGATGACGAAGTTGGGGATGCTCAGGCCAATCTCGAAAGTCTAGAATTGTTCACTGGAACGATATTTTGCGGCACGACCTGGCCGCTCTGGCCCGTCAAATCGCGCCCTTTAGCCGTCGCCACCGCCGCTGCGCCGGCGGCAGCGCCAGTTCCAGTCGCGCTCGGGGCCGACGTCGACGTGGACCGATTCGGTGTGGCAGTAGGTGCCGACGCCGCCACGGCCGGGCATTGTCCTGATGTAGTTCGCCAGTTCCCATTTGGAGACGCCGGGCACCTGGATGTCGGCGGCGGCGCAGTACATGTGCAGCGAATTCTTGGCGCCGTTGGCGCGGCGGTTGCGGGCAGGGTCGCGGTAGCCTGACGTGACCATCATCTTGCGGCCGTAATGGCCTTCGATCGTCTTCAGCACGCGCACCAGCGACGGCTTCAGGCAGGCGACGTCAACGCTTTCGTTCTGCTTCAGCAGCCCGTTGGGCGCGAGCCGGGCCATGCCGGCGGCGGACGCGACCTGATAGCTGCCGCCCGAACCCTCGTCCTCATTGAGGTCGACGTCGCTTTCATCATCGAGGCCGGATTTGCGCTTGATCTCGAACAGCGCCGTCTGGCGCACGCCGGGCAACGCATCGCCGCCCGTGATGTGGCCGGCTTCGTTGCCGATCGAAGCCAACTGTATCGGCTTTGCGGTGGAATTGGCCGAGGCCAGTGTGATGATCGGCTTTGCCGGTGTCGGCGCGGGCTTGGCCTGCACGGCCGGCTGTTCGCCTGTGCGCGTGTTGACCAGTGGAGCGGGGGTTGCGGAAGCCGGCGTGGCACCGAACATCGAGGCCAGGAAGCCCCGTTTCTTCGGCGCTTCTGCTTGCGGCATCTCGCCCGCCGTCACATAGACCGGATTGTTCATCGCCGGTGCCGCGGCAGGCTTCGGCGCCGTCACGTCGGCATCGGCGGCGGCGATCTTCTGGGCGACCGCGTCGGTCTGCTGCGCCGTCTGGGTCGGCTGCTGCAGGGCCTGCGGCGTTTGTCCCGCGATCGTTTCAGCCCCGGCCGGCGTTGTCAGTGGAAAGGCAGCCTCGGGCTTGGCGATCGGTACGTAAGCGACCGTTTCAGGAAGCGCCGTATCCCCCTCGCTCATCACGGTCGTCTGGGTGATCGTGGTCTGCGATGTCGAATCGGCGGTGGCGATGGGCTTGCCGGTGGCGGCCGCATTGATGTTCGAGGAGGAGGCATTGTAGCCAGGCATTCCGACCGACATTGTCGGGTCGCCGGCGGAGGTGCAGGAGGCCAGGAGCACGGAGCAAAGCGCTGCCACGATGGCGCGGCGTTCTCCCTTTGCGAGGCTCCATCCTGCTGATTTCAAAGTCAAATTCCCCCTCGATACCCGGTCGGTAAATCCTTGGCGCAGCACTGGCCGCCGCAGTCCAAGGTGACCTTTGTCTCCGATCCGGAAACGAGACCTGTGTCAAATCCGCAAGCTCGAAAGTATTTTTGCGGCGAATGCCGAATTACGACCGCTCGACGGTTGACGACACCATTTCGCCCGCTTTTGACAAGCCGTCAACTCACCAGACATTACAGTCCGTTACACACGCACCTTGACATAGGTACCGGGAGCATCCCCCAAGGTTTTCATATGCTTGCCTGGTTTGCGGGCAGGCACGCGGGTGTTGTCCTTGGCCTCTATCCAGCTTTGCCAGTGCGGCCACCAGGATCCCGGATGGTCGGTAGCCGTGGCTATCCACTGGTTGAAATCGCCGATCGGCGCGCCGCCGGTCCAGTACTGGTACTTGTTGGATGCGGGCGGATTGACGACACCGGCTATGTGGCCGGATCCGGCCATCACATAGTCGACCTTGCCGCCAAAATATTTCGAACCGAGGAAGACGGACAGCGCCGGCGCGATGTGATCTTCCTTCGAGGCAAGGTTGTAGATCGGAATGGTGACATCGCCGAGCGAGACCGTGCGGCCCGCCAATTCCATCGTGCCGCGCGAGAGGTTGTTCTCCAGATAGCAGTTGCGCAGGTAGAAGGAGTGGTTGGCCGCCGCCATGCGGGTCGAATCGGCATTCCAGTAGAGCAGGTCGAAGGGCAGGGGATCCTTGCCGCGCATGTAATTGTTGACGACATAGGGCCAGATCAGATCACCGGAGCGCAGCATGTTAAAGGCGGTCGCCATCTTGGTGCCGTCGAGATAGCCCTTTTCATTCATCGACTTTTCCACCGCCGCGACCTGTTCCTCGTCGACGAACACTTTCAGGTCGCCGGCATAGGTGAAGTCGACCTGGGTGGTGAAGAAGGTCGCCGACTTGATGCGGTCGTCGCCTTCGCTGGCCATCAGCGCCAATGCCGCCGCCAGCAGCGTGCCACCAACGCAGTAGCCGATCGCGTTGACGTCGCGCTCGCCGGTGGCCTTCTCGATCGTGTCGAGGCCGTATTGCAGGCCTTCCCTTATATAGGCTTCCCAGTTCTTGGCGCCGTGACGCTCGTCCGGATTGATCCAGGAGATGACGAAGACGGTATGGCCCTGCTCGATCGCCCAGCGGATGAAGGATTTCTGCGGGTTGAGGTCTAGTATGTAGAACTTGTTGATCCAGGGCGGGCAGATCAGCAGCGGCCGTTTCAGCACCATCTCGGTGGCGGGATCATACTGGATGATCTCAGCAATATCGCTGCGGCCAACCACCTTACCGGGCGTGGTGGCGATGTTGCGGCCGATCTCAAAGGGCGAATAGTCGGCCTGGCGCAGTTTCAGGTCGCCCTTGCCGGCGGCGATGTCCTCGGCAAGCATCTTCATGCCGCGCACCAGATTCTCGCCGTTGGAGGCGATGGTTTCGCGAAACAGTTCCGGATTGGTCAGGATGAAATTCGACGGCGAGATGGCGTTGGACACCTGCTTGACGTAGAAGCTCGCCTTGTGGCGGGTGTGCTCGTCCAGACCTTCGGCGTGCTCGACCAGTTCGGACGCCCAGCGCGAGGTGACGAGATAGGCCTGCTTGAGAAAATCGAAGAAGGCGTTGCGGCCCCATTCAGGATCCTGGAAGCGCTTGTCGCCGCGCTCCGGCTTGACGGCATCGTCGGTACCCTCGGCGCTGGCGCTGACACGCTGGATGGCGTTCGCCCAGACGGTCATATAGCCGGCGAACAGCCGCGTCTGCGCTTCGAGCGCGCGCTGCGGGTCGGCAAGCCAGTATTCGCTGAGCTTGGAGAAGGTCTTGACCATGTCGACGACCGGTTCGGCGACGTGGTCGCGCACCTCGCCTTTTTCGCGCGGCTCGGCCCAGGCGGATGCCGCCTTGCCGGCCTGCTCGACCATGCGCGCCATGTTCAACGCGAAGCGTTCCGGATCCTTCACCAGATATTGCTCGACGGTCGAAGGCTCGTCATCTTCCGTTTTGCCCGAATCGGGTGTTTTGGACATGGTTCGCGGGGTTCCTCCCGAAGCGTTTTCTTGACATATTAACATGGGACATCCGACAGGGTCCAATCTCGCTCTACCTCGGCTGCCAAGGAAACAATATGACGATTAATATTGGCGAGACTGTTTTTTTTGGTGCCGCAGGCTTTTGCCGCATCGGCGTGGCGATTCTCTTTGTGGGGATCGCCGGATGTTCGAGCACGAATACCGGCGGTCCGGTGCCGATGGCCGAGAATGCCGGGCCGAAGGATACAGGCACCTTTCCGAACCTGAACATCCCGCCGCAAGTGGCGAACAAGCAGTTCACCGAGGCCGAGCGGAACGCCAAGCTTGCCGAACTCAAGGCCGACAAGAGCGGGCAGGGTGCCAAAAGCGGCGGCGGCTCCGTCACCGATCAAGCGGCGCTGACGGATCTGGCCAAGAAGCATGGCCCCCAGACGCTAAAGCAGATCGAAGGCAAATGCGATCCCGCCCTCGACCCTACCTGCAAATGAGTATATAGCGCGCGCCCAATACCCCTTTGCTGTCTGGAACCGCCATGGAAGAGTTTCACAAGGTCCGTCGCCTTCCGCCCTACGTTTTCGAGCAGGTCAACCGGCTCAAGGCCAGCGCGCGCTCGCGCGGCGCCGATATCATCGACCTTGGCATGGGCAATCCGGACCTGCCAACGCCGAAGGCCATCGTCGACAAATTGTGCGAAGTCGTGCGCGATCCGCGCACGCATCGCTATTCCTCCTCGCGCGGCATTCCGGGACTGCGCCGCGCCCAGGCCGCCTATTATCAGCGCCGCTTCGGCGTGAAGCTTAATCCCGACACGCAAGTGGTTGCCACGCTCGGCTCGAAGGAAGGCTTCGCCAACATGGCGCAGGCGATCACCGCGCCCGGCGACGTCATCCTGTGCCCCAATCCGACCTATCCGATCCACGCTTTTGGCTTCATCATGTCCGGCGGCGTCATCCGTTCGCTGCAGGTCGAGCCCGATGACGGCTTCATTCCGGCCGTCGAGCGGGGCATTCGCCATTCGATCCCGAAGCCGCTGGCCTTGATCCTCAACTATCCGTCGAACCCCACGGCGCTGGTCGCTTCGCTCGATTTCTACAAGGACGTGGTGGCGTTCGCGAAGAAGAACGACATCATCATCCTGTCCGACCTTGCCTATTCGGAGATCTATTTCGACGGCAATCCGCCGCCTTCGGTGCTGCAGGTTCCGGGCGCCATCGACGTCTGCGTCGAATTCACCTCGATGTCGAAGACCTTCTCCATGCCCGGCTGGCGCATGGGCTTTGCCGTCGGCAATGAACGGCTGATCTCGGCGCTGACCCGGGTGAAATCCTATCTGGACTACGGCGCCTTCACGCCGATCCAGGTGGCGGCCGCCCATGCGCTCAATGGCGACGGCGCCGATATCGCCGAGGTGCGCGACATCTACCACAAGCGTCGTGACGTGATGGTCGATGCGTTCGGCCGCGCCGGTTGGGATATTCCCGCCCCGGCGGCCTCGATGTTCGCCTGGGCGCCGATCCCGGAGCCATTCCGTCATCTCGGCTCTCTCGAATTCTCCAAGCTGCTTATCGAGCACGCCGACGTGGCGGTGGCGCCCGGTATCGGCTTCGGCGAACATGGCGACGATTTCGTGCGCGTGGCGCTGGTCGAGAACGAGCACCGGATCCGCCAGGCGGCGCGCAACATCAAGCGCTTCCTGTCGACCAGCGCCAAGCAGCCCAACAACGTGGTGCCGCTCTCCGCCCACCGGTAAGCAAAATTCGATCTGATTTGAGGGACGTCGCCTTCCATGGCTGAAGCACTGCGTGTTGGAATTGCCGGCCTCGGTACGGTCGGTGCATCGGTGGCACGTGTGCTGCGCGACAAGGCAGCGGAACTGACCCGGCAATGCGGGCGCGACATCATCGTCGCAGCGGTTTCGGCGCGCGACCCGAAGCGCGACCGTGGCATCGATGTCAGTTCCGCAAAATGGTTCGACGATCCGGTGAAGATGGCGCAGACAGCCGAGATCGACGTGTTCATCGAATTGATCGGCGGCGACGAGGGGCCGGCACGTCTGTCGGTGAAGGCGGCGCTCGAAGCCGGCCGCCATGTCGTCACCGCCAACAAGGCCCTGCTCGCCAAGCATGGCGTGGCGCTGGCCGAGATCGCCGAGAAGAAGGGCGTGCTGCTCAACTACGAGGCGGCGGTGGCGGGCGGCATTCCCGTCATCAAGACGATGCGCGAGGCGATGGCCGGCAACTCGGTCACCCGCGTGTTCGGCATTCTTAACGGCACCTGCAACTACATCCTGACCCGCATGGAGGCCGAGGGCATATCGTTCGATGCCTGCCTGAAGGATGCGCAGCGGCTGGGTTACGCCGAGGCCGATCCGACCTTCGACATCGAAGGCCATGACACCGCGCACAAGCTGTCGATCCTGACCAGCCTTGCCTTCGGCACCAAGATCGCCGCCAGCGACATCTATATGGAAGGCATCTCCAACATCACCCAGGCCGACATCCGTGCCGCCGGCGACCTCGGCTACAGGATCAAGCTGCTGGGCGTTGCCCAGCGCACCGAAAGCGGCATCGAGCAGCGCGTGCATCCGACCATGGTGCCGACCGCCTCCGTCATCGCGCAGGTGCATGGCGTCACCAACGCGGTGGCGATCGAGACCGACATCCTCGGCGAATTGCTGCTTTCAGGCCCCGGCGCCGGCGGCAACGCCACCGCGTCGGCCGTCATCGGCGACATCGCCGACATCGCCAAGAGCCGGCCGGGCTTCCAGCATGGCCCGGTCTTCGGTCGGCCGGCAAAGGAGCTGAGGCCCTACAAGAAGGCGCAGATGCGCAGCCATGCCGGCGGCTATTTCATCCGGCTGACCGTGCATGACCGCATCGGCGTGTTCGCCGCGATCGCCAAACGCATGGCCGACAACGATATTTCGCTGGAATCGATCGTCCAGCATGCGGTCAGCGGCGAGGCTGCGGCACAGAAGACGGTGATCCTCGTCACCCACGAGACCACCGAGGCCGCCGTGCGCAAGGCCGTCGACGGCATCACCAAGGACGGTCACCTGACCGACAAGCCGCAGGTCATCCGCATCGAGCGGGCAGGGTAGCTTCGCCCCCACCGTCGATCAGCCGCGATCAACCGGAACGAATCCGTGCCGGCGCCGTTCTCTTGGTCAGCAACCAAGGGAGCCGCTCCATGGCCGATACCAACAAATCCGACACCCCTCACATCGACGACATCCAGAAAACGCTGGAAAAGCAGATCGCCGAACTGCGCAAGGAGATCACCAAGATCAACAAGAGTATTTCGGCGCGAGGCGCGGAAATGCTCGACGATGCCAGCGAGCAGGCTTCGGATTTCTACGAGACGGCCGCGGCGCGTGCTTCGCGCACGGCACAGCAATTGCGCACTCAGGCCCAGGCGGTTTCGGAAGTGGCGCGCGAAAACCCTGGCACCACGACCGCATTGGTCGGCGTGATCGGCCTGCTCGGCTTTCTGGCCGGTATTGCCGTCGGCCAGTCGTTGAACAACGACACCTCGCGCCGCTGGTATTGACCGCGTCGACATCGAGCCGACGTTGCCGGTTCGTTTCGCGGTTTCTCAGGTAATCATTTAGGAGGGCACCATGGCTTCATCCGTGCTGATCGGCATTCTGATCACATTTCTCGTCATCATCCTCGTTCTTTATCTGGTGCAGCGCCTGCCTCTCGATGCCCGGATGCGGCAGATCGTGCAGATCATCGTCATCATCATCGGCATCATTTCGCTGCTCAAATACCTCGCGGTTTTCTAGATCCCGGCGTTGTCTCTTTGCGTCCTCAAGCGCGGCCCGGCTGTTCCCAGCCGGGCCCCAATCTTGTTCGGAATAAGGTTCAATCGATTGATATTGCTTATCTTTCGATAAAACTCGCGGCAGGTCTTGCCGTTGTCATTCTCGTTTGACAAAACAAGCCCGCCTCCGGCGGGAGGTGGCATGCAAACGAGGATCTGCCGAAATGAATGTGGCCCAGAACATTGTCGCCGGACTTGACCGGATACTCACCATGGAACTGGTGCGCGTCACCGAAAGGGCCGCGGTCGCGGCCGCCAGGCTGCGTGGGCGCGGCGACGAGAAGGCGGCAGACCAGGTCGCTGTCGACGCCATGCGCCAGGAGCTCAACCGTCTTGCCATCAAGGGCACTGTAGTAATCGGCGAGGGAGAACGGGACGAGGCGCCGATGCTCTATATCGGCGAGGAGGTCGGTACCGGCAAAGGCCCGGCCGTCGATATCGCCCTTGATCCGCTTGAGGGTACGACGATCTGCGCCAAGAACCTTCCGAACGCGCTTGCCGTCATCGCGATCGCCGAGAAGGGTAGTCTGCTGTTCGCGCCCGACGTCTATATGGACAAGATCGCCATTGGTCCGGGTTATGCCGAAGGCGTCATCGACCTCGATGCATCGCCGGCCGAAAACATCGCCAACCTGGCCCGGGCCAAGGGCGTCGCGGTGTCCGACATCACCACCTGCATCCTCGACCGGCCGCGCCACGCCAAGCTGATCGATGCCGTGCGGGCCACGGGTGCCGCGATCCGGCTGATCGGTGACGGCGATGTCGCCGGTGTCATCCACACCACTGATCCGGACGAAACCGGTATCGATATCTATCTCGGCACGGGGGGCGCGCCCGAGGGCGTGCTGGCAGCGGCCGCACTGCGCTGCACCGGCGGCCAGATGCAGGGCCGGCTGATCCTCGATACTCCGGAGAAGGTCGCCCGTGCGGCGAAGATGGGCATTTCCGATCCGAAGCGGATCTACCATGCCGAAGACATGGCGCGCGGCGATGTGCTGTTCGCGGCCACCGGCGTGACCGACGGCAATATGCTGGCCGGCGTCAAGTTCGGCGGCACATACATCACCACGCATACGATCGTCTTGCGCTCGTCGTCGCGAACCGTGCGGGAGATCAAGGCCCGGCACCAGGATCTGGATAAGTTCTAGACCAGCTTGCGAGGGCGGATCGCAGTTGTTAGCCATTGGCTGCATCCGAACCCTGGCCACGCAAGGACCGACGATGAAAGCGTTCGACTGGCACGGGGATCCGATTTCGCGTGCCACGCCCATCACGAAGTCCTACCGCAACACCCAGAATGTGCGCCGCTTTTTCATCCGCGAATGCGGCGATACGTTCAGGTTCGATCGGCCTTTCATGGCCTGGCTCAAGAACGATCGGGAAAAGACAATGGGGGATGCAGCCGAGGAATGGGTCCGACGCCAGGCTGAAAAGCGGAAAGCGTAGTTATTCTTGAATTCTCCCGCGACGCCTACCGCCACGAACCGCATGGCTTTGCCCGCCTTTGGCCTTAAAGCCCGTCGCGTTCACGCGACGCTCCTTAGGCCGTTGTTTGTGCATGTCGTCATCCCAAAACCGCTGCACACTTTTGGGCGACATGCATTATCCTGCGGCCAATTATGAGTTGGCAAAGCGCATGATGGGCGACAGGCGCCTCTTCCTCGATGTCAGGCAGTCGGCTACCGGTCTCTCCTGGGAGCATCGGCTGACCGAGCGACAGGACATGATCGCGCTTGCCATCGCGCAAGGCCATGGCGTGCCCGACATCGTCGCACGTGTCCTTGCCGGACGCGGTGTTACCGCCGAGCAAACCGAGCGGTTCCTCGATCCGACGATCCGCGACCTGTTGCCGAATCCGGCCTCGCTGACCGACATGGACAAGGCCGCCACCCGCATCGCGGCGGCGGTGATGGCGAGGGAAAAGGTGGCGATCTTCGGCGACTACGATGTCGACGGCGCGGCCTCGTCAGCCTTGCTGAAGCGGTTTCTGACACATTTCTCGGTGCCATCGGAAATCTATATTCCGGACCGTATTTTCGAGGGTTACGGCCCCAATCCCGATGCCATGCGCGAACTCGTCTCGCGCGGCGCCACGCTGATCGTCACCGTCGATTGCGGCACCAACAGTGCCATTTCCGTCGACGCGGCCAATGCCGCCGGAGCCGATGTCGTCGTGCTCGACCACCATCAGGTGGGTGGCGCCTTGCCGGCCGCGATTGCCGTCGTCAATCCAAACCGCGACGACGATCTTTCCGGTCAGGGTCATCTCTGCGCCGCTGGTGTCGTGTTCCTTGCCCTGGTGCAGACGGCAAAGGTCCTGCGTGGCTTGACCGAGACCACGCCACCGGATCTGCTTTCCATGCTCGATCTCGTTGCATTGGCCACCGTGTGCGACGTGGTGCCGCTGACCGGGGTCAACCGTGCCTTCGTCGTCAAAGGGCTGCAAGTGGCGCGCCAGCAGAAGAATGAAGGGCTTGCCGCATTGGCACGGGTTTCTCGCATCGGCGAACCGATCGGCACCTTTCATCTTGCCTATCTGATCGGGCCGCGCATCAACGCCGGCGGACGCATCGGCGATGCGGCCCTTGGCAGCCGGCTGCTTGCGACAGACGATCCGGTCGAGGCGCGAACCATCGCCGAGACGCTGGACCGGTTGAACCAGGAGCGGCAACTGATGGAGCAGGAGATGCTTGCGGCAGCCCGCGCCGAAGCCGATGCCGAGCTTGCCGGCGGCAATGGCCCGGCCATCGTCGTCACCGCCAGCAACAACTGGCATCCCGGCATTGTCGGCTTGCTCGCTTCAAGACTGAAGGATCATGCCCGGCGGCCGGCTTTCGCCATCGCATTCAACGCTGTGGGCATTGGTACCGGTTCGGGCCGTTCGGTGTCGGGCTTCGACCTCGGCCGGCTGGTGCGTGAAGCCGCCGACGCCGGGCTGATCGTCAAGGGCGGCGGCCATGGCATGGCGGCCGGTATCACCGTGGAGCGCGCCAGGCTCGGCGAACTCAGGGCGTTTTTCGAGGAGCGCGCGGCCGCCGACGTGTTTCGGCTGCAGGACGAGGAAAGCCTGGCAATCGACGGCGCGCTTGCCGCCGAAGGCGCGACGCTCAGCCTGCTCGACGCGCTGGAAAAGGCCGGCCCCTTCGGCGCCGGCCATGTCGCACCGGTTTTCGCGCTGCCACGCCATCGGCTGGCCGACGCCCGGCCGGTCGGCACCAACCATATCCGCGCCGAATTGCAGTCGGAGAGCGGCGGCCGAATCCAGGGGATCGCCTTTCGCGCGGTCGACACCGCACTTGGCGAATTCCTGTTAAAGAACCGGGGCAAGACGGTGCATGTCGCCGGCTCGCTGTCGGGCAATTACTGGAATGGCAACCGCACCGTGCAGTTCCGCATCATCGACGCGGCGCGGGCTTAGCCGCGCCAGAGCCGTGGAACTCAACTCGCTGGCGCAAAACGCAGCAGCGTCACGCCTTGGGGCAGGCTTTCCCTGCCAAGCGGTTTCAGTGTCAGCGACGGGCCGGACTGGAAGTACGGCTTGCCGCCGCCGACCACGACCGGGTGCATGTAATTCTGTTTCGGGCACCGCCAATGCGATGTCCTCGTCCGATCGGTCGATAGCCGTCCAAATGCTTCATAAGGTCCAATCAGGTGGCTCATGTTTTTGGGATCCGATGGAAAGTGGGCCGTGAGACTGGTCTATTGAACCAAGGTCGGAGAAGTGCCTGTCGGTCCTGTGAGGTTTCTAGCCAGACGCTCAAGGGTAAGCGCACCCTCATTGAGAGGATACGGCCCTGCAAGCATACCGTCAAAAACGAAATCGCCTCTCCTAGTGTCTACTTGTATTCCGTTTCCAAGTCGCCGAATGATCTCGTCTCGAAGCGCTACGGCATCAGGTAAAAGTTTTGTTTGCCATTCGTGGCGGTGACGATCTGACCTAGCGAGCAGTTCTTTCGTTTGTGTCTCCCAGCTCTCCCGGTCAGACATTCTTCGCATCACTATTTCCGAGTCCTCAGACTTAAATCTGTTTTCCATTTCTCTCATCTGGAGTGCGACGTCTTCGACCCGGAGCCGCAACTCATGGTTCGTGAGAGCTGACAGATCGGAAGTAGATGTCGATGGCGGGGGCAGTTCCTTGGCATGGAGCTGTTGGGTTAGTTCGTGGATTTGAACTTGCTCGACCAGCTGTTCAACCCGGCGAAAGCTAAACTCTGACTCTCCATGTTTTATGTGAAGACTTGGCAGCAGTCTGGATATCTCGGCGCGAAAGATGTACGCCGAAAACGCAATTGCTGCCGGCCATCCGAGGGAGGCCAGTGCCTGAATAATCGCGGCAACAAGTCCCCAGCCGTTTGTGACTTCTGGCAAAACTTTCCTCCCTCAAAGGCTCGCTCACCAAATCATCGAAAGCTACTATGGGCAAGGTGACGTAGCTTGGGCCTCCTGACGAGGCAAGGCGAGGCATAATTCCGTTGTTGCAACGGAACACGTCAATAACGTCTTGGGCGAATGGATTTACGCTAACACCGTCTGCAGCCGGCTCAGTTCGCCGATCTGCGCCATCGTCGCCTGGTAGCCGAGCTGGATCGCCTCGTCGGCACGATGGAACTCGGTCAGGCCGATATGGCTGAGCTTGGGCTGCAGAGACATGTCAGGCGGATCGCCGGCAAGCCTGGCGCGCGAGATGCGGTCCTGGATGATGTTGAAGGCTTCGACCATGACGCCAGTGATGCCGAGGCGCGTCTGATGCGACGGGTGGTCGGGGTCCGAGTGACCGGCGCGCGGCGCGTCCTTTTCGACAACCAGTTCGCCGGCGCTGTGCTTTATCACCGCGGCGCGGCCGAACAGGTCGTAGTGAAGATTGACCGCCACGACGAGGGGCTGTTCGTAGGCGCGGCAGACCGACACCGGAACCGGATTGACCAGCGCGCCGTCGACCAGCACCCGGCCGTTGCAATTCACCGGCTCGAACACGCCAGGCAGTGCGTAGGACGCGCGCATGGCCGTGATCAACGAGCCGCTCGACACCCAGATTTCGTGGCCGGTGCGGATTTCCGACGCGACGCAGACGAATGGCTTGGGCAGATCCTCGAAACGAACGCCCGCCACATGCTCACGCAGGCGGGCGTCGAGCTTCATGCCGCCGAACAGGCCGCTGCCACGCAGATTGAGATCGAGCAGCCCAAAGATGCGACGCTTGGTCAGGCTGCGTGCGAACTCTTCCAGCTCGTCCAGTTTGCCGGCGAGATAACAGCCGCCAACCAGTGCGCCGATGGATGTGCCGGCTATCATCGAAACTTCGATACCGGCTTCGTCGAGTGCACGCAGCACGCCGATATGGGCCCAGCCACGGGCGCAGCCGCCACCCAATGCCAGCGAGATGCCTGTCTTCTTTTCGGGTTTTGGTTGGGGTGCGCCGCCGGACGAGGAGAGGCCGTTGGCTTCTCGAACGTCTGATCTGTTACGCAATGACGCCCACTCGAGCATCATGATCTCCCTTGTCCCACATCCTTTGTATCAGAAGGATGTTTGAGAATAGTGAACATGAGTGGTTTGTGAATATGGAATGGTTCACATAGGCTTCCGATACGTCTTTTCCGCATCGAACAGCGGTTTGCTGCCGTCGTCGACAAGCGTCCCCTTGCCGTCGACCAACCCCACCGTCCGATAAAAGCATGAACGCCGGCCGGTGTGACAGGTTGCGTCGTGGCCCAACACTTTCACGTGCAGCCACAATGCATCCTGATCGCAATCGGTGCGCATCTCGACGACATGCTGGAAATTGCCCGAGGTTTCGCCCTTCTTCCAAAGCGCGTTACGCGAGCGCGACCAGTAATGGGCGATCCCCGTTTCCAATGTCAGCGCGAGCGCTTGCGCATTCATATGGGCGACCATCAGCAGCATGCCGTCTTCGGCATCGGTGACGACCACCGTGAGAAGACCGGCCGCGTCGAAGCGCGGCGAGAAGACCGCGCCTTCTTCGAGAGCCTTCTTGTCTGACGGAGCTTCGGGAAATTCCAGTGCCGACATCGCCGGTGCATTTTCCTGTTTGACCATGATCTCTGGACAAACGTTTTCGTTTGTCCGCGAAAACCGGTTTTCCGAGATCATGGTTGGGCTATGCCGGTGCCGGGCTTACGCCCCGCCGCCGCGTACCATGGTGACAAAACGAACCTGCTCTTCGGGCGTATCCTTGAAGACGCCGGTGAAGGTGGAGGTGAGTGTGGTAGAACCCTGCTTGCGGATGCCGCGCATGGCCATGCACATGTGCTCGGCCTCGATCATCACGGCGACGCCGCGAGGGTTGAGCACGTCCTGGATGACGCCGGCGATCTGCGCGGTCAGCGCTTCCTGTGTCTGCAGGCGATGGGCGAAGATATCGACGACGCGCGCGATCTTGGACAGGCCGACAACCTTGCCGTCCGGCAGGTAACCGACATGGGCCTTGCCGATGATCGGCACCATGTGGTGCTCGCAATGCGAATGGAACTGGATGTCCTTGACGATGACGAGATCGTCGTAACCGGCGACCTCCTCGAAGGTGCGGCCGAGTTCCTCTGCCGGGCACATGTCGTAGCCACCGAACATCTCGCGGTAGGCCTTGGCCACGCGCTTGGGCGTGTCGATCAGCCCTTCGCGATCCGGATTGTCGCCGGTCCAACGCAGCAAGGTGCGCACCGCGGCCTCGACCTCGGCTTCGCTCGGCCGGTCGGTGACCGGCTTTTCCATATAAGCGGACTGGGGCATGAATTTCTTGATGACGGCATCCATAAAAGGCGTCTCCCGTAGTTCCTCTCCAAGGAGGAACGAGTTGAACGGACCACGACCTTTCGGTGTCGGAAACTCGCCCCGTTTCCAGCCCCGTAAGCGGCGTGAACTCCCCGGCCAGGACAGCGGCGCTCATCGCCTTGTCGTTACCGGACTGCCAGCATTATATAAGGTCGTAGCGAGCGAAAGGAAGACGCAGCAGCGGCAATCGCTGTTCGCTTGGCGGCGACGGATTGGAAAATTATGATCAACGACGTCTACAACGCGAAAATTCTCGGCTTTGCCGGAAACATCGAACGCATCGGGCGGCTCGACCATCCCGACGCGACCGCCAAGGCGCATTCCAAACTGTGCGGTTCGACCGTTACCGTCGACCTCAAGATGGAAGGCGGCGTGGTCACCGACTTCGCCCATGACGTGAAGGCCTGCGCGCTCGGCCAGGCATCGTCCTCGATCATGGCGCGGCATGTCGTCGGCGCGAGTGCCGAGGAATTACGCGCGGTGCGCGACACCATGCTGAAGATGCTGAAGGAAAATGGCGAGCCGCCGCAAGGACGCTTTGCCGACCTGAGGTACCTGGAGCCGGTGCGCGACTACAAGGCGCGCCATGCCTCCACCATGCTGACCTTCGACGCCGTGGTCGACGCCATCGGCCAGATCGAGAAGAAGCGCGCCGAAGAAGCGGCTTAGGCCTGCTCCTGCAGCTTGTGTCTGCTTTCTGCAAACTCGCCTCTTAACCAGTCGGCGAATGCGGCGGCCGGCTCCGACAGATCCCTCAGATTCCTGGCCACCAGCCAGTAGGCGCCCGACGCGACGTCGATGTCGAACGGCTTGATCAGCGCTCCGGATGCGACTTCCCCGCCGATCTGCAAGAGATCACCCAGTGCCACGCCATGCCCGAGCAGCGCGGCCTGCTTTGACAGCGAGGCATCCGCCAGCATCGGACCTCGCGCCGGCACGGCGTCGGCGGGCACGCCGGCGGCCTCGAACCAGCGCGCCCAGCCCTGGCGGTTTTCCTCGTGCAGAAGCGTGTAGCGGGCAAGGTCGATCGGCTTCTCGAGGGCAGGGCCTGAGGCGAGCAGCGCCGGCGACAGAACCGGGGAATCGACCGTCGAGGCAAGCCGCTCGGCCTGGCTGCGGGGCCACGAGGTGGCATGGGCGCTGAAGCGCAAGGCAAGTTCGGGCTGATCGCCGCGGAAATCGATCAGCCTTGGATCAACTTCCAGGGACACGTCGATATCGGGCCGCAATTGGCGGAATCGGTTGAGCCGGGGCACCAGCCATACGGATGCAAGCGACGGCTCGACACTGACACGAACCAGGGACTGCGCCGGGACCGCCACCAGTTCCGACAGCAGCCGGTCGATATCGTCAAAGCTTCTGACCAGTTGGGCAAGCAGCCGGCGGCCGGTATCGGTCAGTTCGACACGGCGATGATGGCGTTCGAACAGAGGCTGACGCAGGAAGGTCTCAAGCTCGCGGATCTGCCGGCTGATCGCCGCCTGGGAGACGAAAAGTTCCTCGGCGGCCCGGCTGAAACTCAGATGCCGCCCCGCCGCCTCAAAACTCCTCAATGCCGTCAACGGCAAGCGTCCGCGCTTCATTCGCATAACCCAGGATTATCCGAAGTGGAAATTATACTCGTTTGAAGGCCAAGGCCAGCGGCGGTCTAATCGCGTCAAAGGAGACCGACCATGAACCAGTTCCTCGACATCTTCGGCGATGTGATGCGGATCGCGACGTTCCAATGGCGTGACGAAAGGCGGCATACAAAGTGCGGCCAGGAGCCGATCCGCCCCGACCGCTGGGTGCCTCCGGTTGACCGGCAGCCGTTTCGCCGCTTCCGCCCATGACCGCACAGTGGAACAACGGGTGGGGATTGCGTTCTCCCGGCGAAGCTCACATCTATCGCGGGAAGAACGCGACACGGAGATTGCGGTGCACGACCCGCATGGGCATGCCCACACTGCCAGGCCGCCGGGACGCGGCCGCAACTGGCCCGGCCCGTGGCGCAAGACGCCTG
Source organism: Mesorhizobium sp. HAY1-8B (assembly GCF_056868045.1). Classification (NCBI taxonomy): domain Bacteria; kingdom Pseudomonadati; phylum Pseudomonadota; class Alphaproteobacteria; order Hyphomicrobiales; family Phyllobacteriaceae; genus Mesorhizobium; species Mesorhizobium sp. HAY1-8B. The sequence goes on along the minus strand of NZ_CP200321.1, from coordinate 4,709,994 downwards.
GCCGTCTCTTCGGCACGTCGCTCGTGCGCCTCTACCAGCTGACGCTGTCCGGCTTTGTCGGCAATTCCTGCCGGCATCTGCCGACCTGTTCCGAATACGCGCATGAGGCGATCGCCCGCCATGGCCTGTGGGCCGGTGGCTGGATGGGCCTTTTTCGCGTGCTGCGTTGCGGGCCCTTCGGCACGCACGGCGTCGATTTGGTGCCGGAAGTGCTGGCGGATCGTTATGTCTGGTTCATGCCCTGGCGGTACTGGCGGATCGGCCGCAAGCGCGCCGAAACGAAGGCATGACCGCGCCGTCTCGGGCGCGCATGTTTACGATCCGGTAGGGTTAACGCAAGCCTGCACAAAGACTGCGCATTTGAGACAAAATCGAGACAAGAGACCTCGCTAAGCCCGCTCGCGAACACCCTTCTGGAGCGAGCATCAATGCGTAACATCGACCGTCTTCCCTTTATCCTGGCCGGAGTCCTGTTCCTGCTCGCCTGGCTGCTGGGGTTCCCGATGCGCGCGCAATCGGCGCCGCTTGGGGATGTGCACTGCACGCTGATCGCCGATGCGGCGACCGGCAAGACGCTTTACCAGGACGGGATCTGCGACCAGCGGTTCAGCCCGGCCTCGACGTTCAAGGTGCCGCTTTCGCTGATCGGCTACGACGCTGGTATCCTGAACGACGAGCACACGCCGACCTGGGATTACAAACCCGAATTCAATGCGGTGAAGCGTGACCAGAAGACCGTCGACCCGGTGATCTGGGAACGCGATTCGATCATCTGGTATTCCCGGGAGATCACCCGCCGGCTGGGCGGCGAGAAATTTGCCGGCTATGTATCGAAGCTCAACTATGGCAATGCCGACGTTTCAGGCAATCCCGGCAAGGATGACGGGCTCACGCGTTCCTGGGTCAACTCCTCGCTCAAGATCACGCCGGTTGAACAAGTTGCCTTCCTGCGGCAGTTGCTCGCTGGCAAGATGCCCGTATCGGCGAAGGCGCATGAGATGACACGCGCAATCATACCAAGCTTCAAGGCTGGCGGTTGGGCCGTTCAGGGCAAGACCGGCAGCACGAGGCTCGGCGAGGGCGGCAAGGACAAGCGCTCGCTCGGTTGGTTTGTCGGTTGGGCCCGGAAAGACGGACGCCAGATCGTGTTCGCCCGGCTGGTTGTCGACACCAATCGGACTGACATGCCGAAAGGGTTGGCGACCAGGGCTGCGTTCCTCAAGGATCTGCCGCAACTGATGAAGTAGGCTGGGCTTTACGGCGGCGGCATCTGCCCATAAAAGACTGCCGCCGCCGGACGCCTCCGGCCAACCTGATGCAGGTCGCAGCCGCAAGGCGCCGGTGACCTGCATTTTACCACCCGCGCTCGTTTGCGGGACTGGATAGGAGATACATGATGCTGAATTCCGTTTCCCTGACATTCCCCGATGGCTCCGTCCGCGACTACGACGCGGCGATGACCGGTGCCGGCCTCGCCGAATCGATCTCGAAGTCGCTGGCCAAGAAGGCCGTCGCCTATGCCATCGACGGCACCGTGCGCGACCTCGGCGACCCGCTCGGCAAATCCGGCAAGGTCGAGATCATCACTCGCGACGATGCGCGCGCCCTTGAGCTTATCCGTCACGACACCGCCCATGTGCTGGCGGAAGCCGTGCAGGAATTGTGGCCGGGAACGCAGGTGACCATCGGGCCGGTGATCGAGAACGGATTCTATTACGACTTCGCCCGCAACGAGCCGTTCACGCCGGATGATTTTCCGGTGATCGAGAAGAAGATGCGCGAGATCATCGCGCGCAACAAGCCGTTCACCAAGGAGGTCTGGTCGCGCGACAGGGCCAAGAAGGTGTTCGCCGACAAGGGCGAGCGCTACAAGCTCGAACTGATCGACGCCATTCCCGAAGACCAGGATCTCAAGATCTACGCCCAGGGCGACTGGTTCGATCTCTGCCGCGGTCCGCACATGGCTTCGACCGGCCAGATCGGCAACGCCTTCAAGTTGATGAAGGTGGCCGGCGCCTATTGGCGTGGCGATTCGAACAACCCGATGCTGACGCGCATCTACGGCACGGCCTGGGCCGACCAGGCGCAGCTTGATGCCTACCAGACGATGCTGGAGGAGGCCGAGAAGCGCGACCATCGCAAGCTTGGCCGCGAGATGGACCTGTTCCATTTCCAGGAAGAAGGGCCGGGCGTCGTCTTCTGGCACGCCAAGGGCTGGAAGATGTTCCAGAACCTGGTCAACTACATGCGCCGCCGGCTCGACGAGCAGGGCTACCAGGAGGTCAACGCTCCGCAGGTGCTCGACAAGAGCCTGTGGGAAACGTCAGGCCACTGGGGCTGGTATCGTGACGCCATGTTCAAGGTGACGGTTGCCGGCGATGACACCGACGACGATCGCGTTTTCGCGTTGAAGCCGATGAACTGTCCGGGCCATGTGCAGATTTTCAAGCATGGGTTGAAATCCTATCGAGATCTGCCCGTAAAACTTGCCGAATTCGGCAATGTACATCGCTACGAACCATCAGGGGCGCTGCACGGGCTGATGCGCGTGCGCGGCTTCACGCAGGACGATGCGCACATCTTCTGCACCGAGGAGCAACTGGCGTCGGAATGCCTGCGCATCAACGACCTGATCCTGTCGACCTATGCCGATTTCGGCTTCGACGAGATCAGCGTGAAGCTGTCGACGCGGCCGGACAAGCGTGTCGGCACCGACGAGGCGTGGGACCACGCCGAGGCGATCATGAGCAGCGTGCTGGAGACGATCAGGACCAGATCCGGCAATCGGATCAAGACTTCGATCAATCCGGGCGAGGGCGCCTTCTACGGGCCGAAGTTCGAATATGTGCTGAAGGATGCCATCGGCCGCGAATGGCAGTGCGGCACGACGCAGGTCGACTTCAACCTGCCGGAACGCTTCGGCGCCTTCTACATCGGCTCTGATTCGGAGAAGAAGCAGCCCGTCATGGTGCACCGCGCCATCTGCGGCTCGATGGAGCGCTTCCTCGGCATCCTGATCGAGAACTATTCCGGTCACTTCCCGCTGTGGTTCGCGCCGCTGCAGGTGGTGGTGGCGACGATCACGTCCGACGCCGACGGCTATGCGACCGAGGTGGTGGCAAAACTCAAGGCCGCAGGGCTGTCGGCCGAGGCCGACCTGCGCAACGAGAAGATCAACTACAAGGTCCGCGAACACAGCCTGGCCAAGGTTCCGGTCATCCTCGTCTGCGGCAAGCGCGAGGCGGAAGAGCAGACGGTCAACATGCGCCGGCTTGGATCGCGTGATCAGGAGTCGCTGGGCCTTGCCCAGGCAATCGATCGGCTGACCGAAGAAGCGATCACGCCCGATCGCCGGCGCAAGCGCGCCGCCTGATTTGAGCAGCATCCCTGATGGTGGCGGTGGAGCGATCCACCGCCATTTTCATATCCCTGTCACGCCGATCTTGTAACGAGCCCCTATGCTCAAGCTGAAATTGCGCGAACGGTCCTTTCCCGAACTTTCCTACGCCAATCCGCACCAGCCGGTGCTGGCGCGGTGGTTCATTCATTCCGTCGAAGGCCTTTCCGGCCGCGATCGCTTTGCGGCACTCTACGATTTCTGGCGCCGAGAGGTCGTACCGACCGGCGAGCGCGTGTTCAGCCGCATGCTCGACCTGATCGATGTCGGCGTGCGAACCGCCGATCAATGGCCGCCCGCACAATTGCCCGATACGCCGCTGGTGATCGTTGCCAACCATCCCTTCGGCATTGGCGACGGCATTGCGGTACTCTCACTGGCCGAGCAGCTCGGGCGGCCCTTCCGGGTGATGATCCACAAGGATCTGCTCAGGATTCGCGAGATGGAGCCCTATTCGCTGCCGATCGACTTTTCCGAGACCAAGGAAGCGCTGAAGAACAATATGGCGGTGCGCCATGAAGCGGTGCGGCTGCTCAAGGAAGGTGTCACCATCGTGGTGTTCCCGGCCGGCGGCGTTGCCACCGCGCCGAAAGGGTTCGGCCGGGCGCGCGACCTGCCGTGGAAGATGTTTCCCGCCCGCCTCGTCCAGGAAGCGAAGGCGTCGGTCGTTCCCATGCATTTTTCCGGGCAGAACGGCAGGCTGTTCCACCTGGTCAGCGGACCCATGAACATGGCCGAGCGCGACGGCCGGGTGGCCAAATTCGTCGGCAAGGCCTCGCTGACATTGCGCACGTCGCTGCTCATCCGCGAATTCGCACGACTGTCCGGCAAGGCGATCGACGTGCGCGTCGGCGATGTGCTGAGCTGGAGTGAACTGGAGCCGCTGCGCGACCGCAAGGCATTGCTCGACCGTCTTTACCGCGGCGTGTTCGACCTGGCGCCACAGCTGCCGCGCCGCCGGATTCCCTTCCTGCCGGCACGGATAAAGCTAAAGCTGGCGGCCTGAAATCGGGGAATAGGCCGTAGAAGGCTAATCCGCGCCTTCTTCCGGATCCATCGCCGCCGCCTCGGTCGCCAGGACCTCGATCTCCTGGTTCTGTCCGGCCACGACCGTGAAATCCTTCTGGTAGATGCGGTCGCGGTTCTTGGCGATGATGGTGTAGTCGCCCTCGGCAAGCACCATCGAGGCGAAGGCGCCGACGGTCTCCTTGATCGGATCGCCGGATTCGTTGAGCAGCGACCAGGACGTGTCGGCGATCGCTTCACCGCCCGTTTCGCGCACCAGCTTCATCGTGATCTCAGCGGCGTGATGCTCGACGGTGGCCTCGGTCAGCTTGCCGGCCTCGACGCGGATGTCGGAGCGGATCACCGCGTTGACCGCGCCATAGGTCGAGACGACGTGGTAGATGCCGGCATTGAGCCGCACGACGCTATTGGGCTCGACATCGGGAATGATCAGCGCGCGGTCGCCATTGGCCTCGGCGGTGCCCTCATAGATCGAGAAGCGCAGTTTTTTCGGGGGAATGCGCACGCCGCCGGACAGAACCGCGTCGAGCTTCAGGCCACCGGCGTCGAGCACCAGGCTTTCCCGTTTGGCTTCCTTGCCGACAGTGATGCGCTTGGTGGCGCCGGCGCGGCCATAGGAGGCATGGACCAGATAGCTGCCGGGCTCGAGCTGGAAGACGGCACTGCCGCCATGGGCGGAGGCGACCATCGGCAATTTGCCGTTGACGGGTTCGGGCTTGAAGACACGCCAGACGAGGCCACGGGTGATGTCGGTGCCCTTGTCGGTCAGCTGGGCCGACAAAGTGATGGCGCCACCGCCGCCAAGCGCCAGCGGGGCTTCGGTCCTGGGCGTCGCATAGCTCGAAATCCCGGGGAGTTTCAGGTCGCTGACGCCGTCCTTTTCCTGCGCGGCAGCCAAGGAGACCGGCAGCAGGAACAGCGCGGCGCAGAGCCAAACCAGGAAAAGACGCAGTCGCCCCTCAAACATGCCTTGCGTTGAAGCCCATGGCGGTGGCAATTTCAAGGCTTAAGAGTCCGATCCACGACTCTTCAGCCCGGCGCTCGCGCGCCTTTGCCCGAGCCGCCCGAATTCCCGATGGTGCGCTTCAGCTCAAAACAGAGTGTCTAGGAGACTTGCGCCCATGGCGTCGCCGATCATCGACTTCCTGCTGACCCGAAATTCAGCACCGATTCCGGACCTCAAGGAGCCGGCGCCCAGTGACGCCGATATCGCGACGATGATCGCCGCCGCAGCGCGCGTGCCCGACCATGGCCGGCTCGAGCCCTGGCGCTTCATCCTCTATCGCGGCGATGTCCGTATCGAGATCGGCAGGAAGCTCGCGGAGCTCGCCGAACAGCGGGAAGGGCCGTTGCCCGAGGGCCGCCGCAACCAGGAGCTGGCGCGCTTTTCCCGGGCGCCGCTGGTGATCGGCGTGGTGTCCGTGCCGAAAGAGAATCCCAAGATCCCGCAATGGGAAATGTTCCTGTCCGGCGGCATGGCGGCGATGAACCTGATAATCGCGGCCAATGCGCTGGGCTATGGCACCAACATGATCAGCAACTGGTATTCCGACGTGCCCGAGGGCAGGGCGATCCTCGGACTGGCGCCGCAGGAGCGCGTCGTCGGTTTCATCCATATCGGCTCTTATGCCGGCCGGGCGCCGGAGCGGCCACGGCCCGACCCGGCCAAGCTCTACGCCGATTACTCAGGACCCTGGGCGGGCTGAATGTTCTACGAGCCGTCCAAGGGGCATGGGCTGCCGCACGATCCGTCGAAGGCGATCGTGGCGCCGCGCCCGATCGGCTGGATATCGACGCTGAACAAGGCGGGCGAGATCAATCTCGCGCCATACTCCTTCTTCAATGCGGTTTCGACACGGCCTTTCATCGTCTGGTTCTCGTCGGAAGGAGAGAAGGACAGCGCCTCCTTTGCCCAGGAGACCGGCGAGTTCGTCGCCAACCTTGTCAGCCGCGATCTTGCGGAGAAGATGAACTACACATCCGTCAACGCGCCGCCTGGCGTCAACGAGTTCGTCTATGCCGATCTCGCCATGGCGCCTTCGCGTCTCGTCAGGCCGCCCCGTGTGGCGGCAGCGCCTGCCGCGCTGGAATGCCGGGTGACGGAAGTCTTCCGTCCAAGGGCGTTGGACGGAACGCCAACCAGCGCTGTCGTGGTCGCCGGCGAGGTGGTTGGCGTGCACATTGACGATGCCTTCCTGAAAGACGGCCTGTTCGACATCGCCAAGGCCGGGAATGTGGCTCGTCTCGGTTACATGGATTACGCCAGCGTCAATGAGGTCTTTTCGATGCGCCGGCCACGCTGGGGCAAGGAGTAGGCTCCAGGCTGGCCGTTCAGCGGGCCTTGACGGGGTTCATTTTCCGTCGGGCTGTCGTGACGGCCCTGATATAGCCGGGATCTCCGATCCGAATGCTTCCGTCGGGAAGGCCGAGTATGCGGTCGAGAGCGATCTCGTAGAGCCTGACGCGTTTCTCCAGGACTTCGATCGCGACCTCCATATCGGCGTCGCTGCCGCCGGCGATCGCCTTGGCGACGACATCATGCGTGGCCAAGCCGAACTGCATGACGATGTCGGCGACACCCTCCGGATCGAAGGTTCTGAAAGTGCCGTCTTCGACACCTTGCCGGATGATCTTGACCAGCAAGGGTGAAAACGACGCGCTGGCCGCCAGGTTGATGTCGCGGTCTCGATCCTGGCCCGTCGCGACTGGGAGAGCAGGCCGTTCAGACTGCCAAGTGGGTCGAGGCCGGGATCGTCGAGCACGCCCTGAACCCCAGCCAGTGCCTGTCTCGCGAAACGGTCGGCCAATGCTTCCAGAAGGGAAGCGGTCAGGCGGAAATGCCTGCCGCCCTCGCGCGTGCAAGCAGCCTTTCAGCCAGCCGCAGATGCGGGCGGTCGTACATCTTGCCGTCGATTCCGACGACGCCGGGATTTCCGGCCGCCTCGAACGCCGCGACGATTGCCGCCGATTGTTTAACCGCCTCGGCCGAGGGCGTGAAGGCGGCGTTGATGACCGGCACCTGGTCGGGATGGATCGCCATCTTGCCGGTGAAGCCGTCTCGCTCGGCCTCCGCGCATTCAGCGGCGAATGCCGCCATGTCGCGAAAATTCGGGAACACGGTGTCGATCGCGGCGACCTCGGCGGCTCCGGCCGCCAGGATAGTCGTCAGGCGGGCGTGGCGGAACACATCGGTGTAGCGACCCTGCTCGTCGCGGGTGGAGCGTGCGCCGATCGCCGCCGACAGGTCTTCCGCGCCCCAGGTCAAACCGGCGAGCCGCGCACTTGCACCGGCATAGGTCGCGGCGGCGAGTATTCCCGCCGGGGTTTCGGTGATGATCGGCAGGATCCCGACCGAGCCGTCGGGCAGGCCGTTCTCCGCCTCCCGAACCCTGAGCTTTGCCGAGAGGTGCTGCACATCCTGGCCGCTGTTGGACTTGGGCAGCATGATGCCGTCCGGTCTTGCCGCAACGAGCGCGGCAAGATCGTCGTCCGTCAATCCGGTCGAGAGGTCATTGACCCTGACATAGATGGCCGGGGTGGTTTGGCCCCAGCGTTCGACGATAAAGCGTGCGGCGACCGCGCGCGCCGCCGCCTTGTTCCGCGGCGCCACGGAATCCTCGAGATCGACGATCACCACGTCGGCGCCGGCGCCGAACCCCTTTTCCAGCTTGCGCTCGGAATCGCCGGGAACGAACAGCAGCGAACGCATCAGGCGGCCTTCTTCAGCATCATCGCTTGCCTGATGCATTTGGCGACGAGGTCGCCATGCTGATTGTAGGCGCGGTGCTCGAATTCGACGATGCCGCGGTCGGGCTTAGACTTGGACTCGCGTACCGAGACGACGGAGGTTTCGACACGGATGGTGTCGCCGTGGAAGACCGGATGCGGAAACACGGTTTCCTTCATGCCGAGATTGGCGACCGTCGTGCCGACCGTGATGTCATTGACCGAAATGCCGATCATCAGGCCAAGCGTGAACAGCGAGTTGACCAGCGGCTTGCCCCATTCGCTCTTGGCGGCGAAGTCGAAGTCGATATGCAGCGGCTGCGGGTTCAATGTCATCACCGAAAACAGCATGTTGTCGCTCTCGGTGACGGTCTTGCGCAGCGTGTGTTGGAAGACGTGGCCGACGACGAATTCCTCGAAGATATAGCCCGGCCATTTGCTGTTTCCTCCGCTGTCTGACGGTTGATAGGCGCTGCATTCGGCAGTCGCAAGCCAGTTAATGAACATGGTGAACCGTTCGTAAACCATTTCTGCCTACCGTCTTCACCGGGGCCGGAAATCTTCTGGCAAGGGGCATAAGCAGGCGGGCATGGTTGTTGTTTCGCATTTCCTGAAGTGGATCTATACGGCCAGGGTGTCCGAGCGTGCCGCCGCGGCCAACGCGCTGGCCCGGGCCTATGTCAATTCCGAACTGCCGTTCGAGGATCGCTGCGCCGCGGAAGCCGCGCTGACGCTGCTGCTCGACGATGCGTCATCGAAAGTGCGGCTGGCAATGGCCGAAGCGCTCTCCATGAGCCATCACGCGCCGCTGCAGATCATCAGCGCGCTGGCTTCCGACCAGCCTGAAGTCGCTGGTGTCGTGCTGGCGCGCTCACCGCTGCTCACCGACGCCGATCTGATCAACCGCGTGGCGGCGAGTCAGAAGGCAACGCAGAAGCTGATCGCCGACCGTCCGCTCGTCTCGATGGCGCTGTCGGCGGCCATCGCCGAGATCGGCGAGGCGGAAGCCTGCGCGGTGCTGCTGGCCAACAGTGGCGCCGACATCGCTTCCCTCAGTTTCCGCCGCATGGCGGAACGCCACGGGCACCTGCCTCAGGTACGCGAGGCACTGATATCGGATGCACGCCTGCCTGCCGACTGCCGGCATATGCTGTTGGTCAAGCTTGGCGAAACACTGAAGACATCGCCACTGGTCATGGCATTGATGGGCGCCGCGCGTGCCGACCGCGTCATGCGGGACGCTTGCGTCAAAGCCTCGGTCACGCTGATCGAGGGCACACGCCAGGAAGAACACGCGGCGCTGATCGAGCATCTCAGGCTGCGCGGCGATCTCACCGCAAGCTTCCTTATCCGCACCATCGCGCATGGCAAGGTCGATTTCTTCGGCTCGACGCTGGTGGCACTCGGCCAGCAGTCTGAACAGCGCGTGAGGGCGCTGCTGGCGGGCGGGCACGATGTCGCCTTGCAGGCCCTGTTCCGCGGTGCCGGCCTTGCCGCCGCCACGCATGCGATCATCCTGCGTGCGCTGAAAATCTGGCGGGAAGTCGCCAATGGCAAGCGCGTCGCCGGCGTGCAGGAAGTCAGCTGGCTGATGCTCAAGGAACTGGGCGGGCAATCCGCGGAAGGCGATCTCGCCGCTTTGGTCAAGTCGATCCATCTTGATGCTCTGCGCGAGAATGCACGCGGCCATGCGCTGGCGATCGCCGCCGCCTAGCCTTTATCCCTGGCGAAGAAATCCGGGAAATCCTCCATCGCCGCAGCGATAATACGCAGTGATGCCGCGATCTGCAGCGAGTCCCCGTTGGCGTTCCGCTGGGCTATGCCCGCCGCATATTGCCGGGCCACGGCGACAGTTGCTGTCCGCGGGTCACCGGGCGCGCGGAAAAGCAGTTCGCGCGCCAGCCCCCTCAGGAAGTTGGCGACCGAAAGTGCGGTTTCGGACGGGATGGCGTGGTTCTGGCTTGCGCTGCGCAACCGCAGGATCTCCAGACCGACCGTGACTGCGGCAACGCCACCACCCAGAACCGCTTCGCCCTTCCTGCCGGAATTCTGCACCAGCGGCATCAACTGGTTGATCCGGTCATAGGCGAGGCTCTCGAAGGCCGATCGCCTCGGCACGCGCTCGTGCAGGCAAAGTCGAGCCAGATCCTCGCGCATGGCCCGCACGATGCGGCTGGCCGCGAGCCACGGATCGGCGGGGAGCACGACGACGAAGACCCCGATCGCCAGCAGGATACCGACCAGGATCGACGCCGAGCCGGCAAGGAAGGGGCCAGGAGCATAGGTCATCGCCTGATGCGGACTGAGGAAGGCGAGAAAATTGATGGCGAAGGCAGTCGCCACGCCGACATAGCGCGGATTGGCCATGGCGAGCGCCGCCGGCACCAATATGGGCACGACAAAAAGCGTGAACCAGCCAAAACCAGGCAGGGCGGGAAGCGCGATCTGGCCGACGAGAAAGGCAAAGGGCAAAGCGAGCAGGGTGCCCTTGAAGAAGCCCCAGGATACCTGCACGGGGTCGGGGCGAGCGGCAAACAGGCTCGACACGACGGCAACCAGGATGACGGTGCCTGCCGCTTCCGACCATTTCGTCGTCAGCCAGAATGCGGCGACCAGCAATGTGGCAAGGGCCGCGCGGACGGCGTTACGTGCCGCTCCAGGATAGTCGCGATGCACCACGAGGGCGGGTTGCCGCCTGGCGCGACCTTGGCGGCGCGTGGCTGGCGAGCGCAGGGCATCCAGACCGCGCAGCACCTGTTTCAGCGCCTCGGCGAAATCGGCGGCGATGGTGAGGCGGGTGATGGTGCCGACCCTGTCATCACCCTGGTCGACCGAGGCATCGGGCATTCGCCTGGCTTTGGCCGAGATCGCGTCGAGCCGTGCCACCCAGGGCGCGGTATCATCCAACGCGCCGGGTTTGGCCGCCAGTTCACTGACAAGCACTTGCAACTCCGAGCGTACCGGAATGAGCGCGGCGTTCTTCGGAGCGGCGTGCGAATACAGCACACGTGCCGCCGAGAGAGCCGAGAGCAGCTGTCCGATGGTGAGCCGGACCGGATGGGCGCGGGGCGCGAAGCTCGCTGCCTCGAGCCTGGCATAGGCGCGCATCTCGCCAAGCGTCTGGGTGTCGGCGACAAGCTTGCGGTGCAGTCCGATGAGCGTTGCCCGATCGCCGCCGGAGAACGCACCGCCGGCATAGATGGCGAGGTCGAGAATGCAGCGTTTCAGCCGCGAGATGATGGCGTCGCTGGCCAGTTTCGGCAGAATCAGCCGGCTGGTCAGGCCGGCGCAGACGATACCGAGTACGATCTCGGCACAGCGCGCGACTGCAAGGTCGACGACAAGGTGCGGTTGCCCGAAGGCGGGCAGGCCGATGATCATGGCCGTGTAGCCGGCCAGGGCCGCGCCATAGGCTTCCGGGTTGCGCAGCAGCGAGGAGACGAAGGTGCAGATGCCGATCCAGACGGCCAGCACCGTCACCAGCACCCAGGGGCCGGTACCAAAGATCGTGGTGATGCCGATCGCGGCGACGCCACCGGCGAGCGTGCCGAGCAGGCGGTAAAAACCCTTCGCCAGCACCATGCCGGCAACAGGCTGGGCGACAATGAATACCGTCATCATCGCCCATTGCGGGTGATCGAGCTGTAGCGCATAGGCGGCGAGAAGCGCGATAAGCCCGGCCGAAACGGTGCGCAGGGCGAAAATCCAGTCCGAGTGCGTCGGCTGTGTCAGTCCGGCCAAGCTTGTCTCGAAATAGGCCTTCAGCCGTGCCCGGGTCACATGATCGTCTCCGCAACTGGAGCCGGTGTTATGGACCGGGTGGCGCTTAGATATCCAGCACTTCCGTCTCCGCGAATTCGGCGCGTTCCTGAATGAAGCGGAAGCGGGCTTCCGGCTTGGTGCCCATCAGCGCGTCGACCGCTTCCTTGGTCGCGGCTTCGGCGTCGATCACGTCGACCCTGAGCAGCGTGCGCTTCCTCGGGTCCATGGTGGTCTCCTTGAGCTGCGAGGCCATCATTTCGCCCAGGCCCTTGAAGCGACCAAGCTCGACCTTGCCGCGCCCGGTGAATTCGGTGCGCAGGAGCTCGTCCTTGTGCGCGTCGTCGCGGGCATAGGCAACCTTGCCGCCTTGCCTGATCGAGTAGAGCGGCGGCACCGCCAGATACAGATGGCCGCCACGCACCAGCGCCGGCATTTCCTGGTAGAAGAAGGTGATCAGCAGCGAGGCGATGTGGGCGCCGTCGACGTCGGCGTCGGTCATGATGATGACGCGGTCGTAGCGCAAATCCTCGTCGCGGTACTTTGAGCGTGTGCCGCAGCCGAGCGCCTGGATCAGGTCCGATATCTGCTGATTGGCGGCGAGCTTGTCGTTGCCGGCGCTGGCGACGTTGAGGATTTTTCCGCGCAATGGCAGTACTGCCTGGCTGGCACGGTCGCGCGCCTGTTTGGCCGAGCCGCCGGCCGAGTCACCTTCCACGATGAACAGTTCGGCACCGGCCGCAGCGTTCTGCGTGCAGTCGGCGAGCTTGCCGGGCAGGCGCAGCTTGCGCACCGCGCTCTTGCGCGACACTTCCTTTTCCTGGCGCCGGCGCACCCGCTCGTCGGCGCGCGCGATCACCCATTCCAAGAGCTTGGAGGCTTCCTGCGGATTGTCGGCCAGCCAATGGTCGAATGGATCACGGATCGCGGTCTCGACAATGCGGATGGCTTCGATCGTCGCCAACCTGTCCTTGGTCTGGCCGACGAATTCAGGCTCGCGGATGAACACCGACAGCATGCCCGCCGCCGAGATCATGACGTCTTCGGAGGTGACGATCGAGGCGCGCTTGTTGCCGACCAGATCGGCATGGGCGCGCAGGCCCCGGGTCAGCACGTTGCGGAAGCCGGCCTCGTGGGTGCCGCCTTCGCCGGTCGGGATGGTGTTGCAGTAGGAATTGATGAAGCCGTCGCCGCCGAACCACGTCACCGCCCATTCGAGCGAGCCATGGCCGCCTTGCTTTTCGCTTTTTCCCGCGAAGATTTCGCGGGTGACCTGAAAGTCGTCGCCGAGCGATGCCTTGAGATAGTCCTTCAGGCCGCCAGGGAAATGGAACTCCGCCTTGGCCGGCGTCTGGTCCTTTTCCTTGATCAGTGAGGGGTCGCAGGTCCAGCGGATTTCCACGCCGCCAAACAGATAGGCTTTCGAGCGCGTCATGCGGTAGAGCCGCGCCGGTTCGAAGGCCGCGCCCTTGCCGAAGATCTGCTCGTCGGGATGGAAGCGGATTTTCGTTCCGCGCCGGTTGTGGATCTCGCCAAGCTGCTCCAGGCCGCTTACCGGAATGCCACGCGAAAAGCGCTGGCGGTAGAGCTGGCGGCCACGCGCGACCTCGACCTCGAGATGATCCGACAGCGCGTTGACCACGGAAACGCCGACACCATGCAGACCGCCGGAGGTTTCATAGACCTTGGAGTCGAATTTGCCGCCCGAATGCAGCGTCGTCATGATGACTTCGAGCGCCGGCTTCTTGAATTTCGGATGTGGATCGACCGGGATGCCGCGGCCATTGTCGGTAACGGTCAGAAACCCGTCGGCCGAAAGCTCGACATCGATGAAGGTGGCATGGCCGGCAACCGCCTCGTCCATCGAATTGTCGATGACCTCGGCGAACAGATGGTGCATCGCCTTGTCGTCGGTGCCGCCAATATACATGCCTGGCCGGCGACGCACCGGCTCCAAGCCCTCGAGCACCTCGATATCGGCGGCGCTGTAGCCCTCGCTGCCGTCCTTGGTCGCTGCGGGGCGCTTGGCCGCCGCCTGCACAAGGGGATCCGCCGGCCGCGCCGGTGTGCGAACCGGCTGCGGCTGCTTGTCCATATTGCCGAAGAGATCGTTATTGTCGTCCATGCCTGCCATAGGGTCCGGTGCTGCGAATCACTCGCCGATACTGCCACGCTTTTCAGCGCCAAGCGACGGAGGTTCCTGTTACGTTCGGGGATTTGACCCCTCTTACCTTAAAACCATTCGATAACCAAGCGGGCGGAAATAGGTCCGATGCCGCTGGCCGGGATTCCTGTTTCTTTAACAAAGCGGCCTAGCGTGAGCCCAACAAACAAGAAAACGACGGGCATCAGGGGTTTCGGCGTGAGGGGCAAGGCCATAACGATGATCGGCATCGCCGCCGTTTTCGGCGCGATTTCGATCTTTGCCGCGGATTTCTGGGTCAAAAGCCAGGCCAAGGCCGACGCCGAGGAGAAGACGGCGTCGATCGCTGCCCCAGCTCCGCCGAGGATCGAGTTCAAGACCATCGTGGTGGCAAACGCACCGTTGCGCTACGGCATGGAACTCGACCGTGCAAAGCTGATCGAAATCCCGTGGCCGCAGGATTCCCTGCCGCAGGGCGCCTTTCCCACCATCGATGGGTTGCTTGGCGAAGGCAGCCGCGTCGTGCTGTCGCCGATCGAGGTCAACGAACCGGTGCTGCTGACCAAGCTGTCGGGGCCAAACGGTCGCGCGACGCTCTCCAACATGCTGACGCCCGGAATGCGCGCGGTCACCATCCGCACCGACGAGATCGCCGGTGTTGGCGGCTTCGTCACGCCTGGCGACCGCGTCGATGTCGTGCTGACGCGCGATGCCGGCGAAATCCAGGAAGTCGCCAAGAATGCGCAAGGGGCGGCCGGTTCGACCATCACTTCCGAGATCGTGGTTGCGGACGCCAAGGTGCTGAGCGTCGGGCAGGGCGCCGACGAGCGCCAGACCACGCCGCAGGTGGCCAACTCCGTGACCATCGAGGTGACGACCGAGGGCGCGCAGAAAGTGGCGCTTGCCCGCACCGTCGGCACGCTGTCGCTGTCGCTGCGCTCAGCCAGCGAAGGCGGCGACGGCAAGAATGGCGTCACCACCATCTCTTCCTTCGGCGGATCGGTGGCGGCCAAGGCTCAGGCCGCGGCCGGCTCCTTGTTCGATGCGATGACCAAGGAGCCAGAGAAGCCGAAATTCAAGACGGTCATCGTGACGCGCGGCACGAAGGCCGAGGAATATCAGGTTCCTGCGCGGGATCAGAAGTAAAGGCCGGTGGGGACCGGGCGGGACGGGGCAATGTTGATGCGTACCCTATATCGAATGGCGGGCCGGTTGCGTTTCGCGCGCACCCTGGCGATGGCGATGGCGGTGGCCCTGGCCGCGGGCGGGATGCTTGCCTTGCCCAGCGCGGCCAGGGCGGACAATGACGTCGTCCATGTCTCGGCGACCAGGAATGCGTCGATCAAGGTCGCCAAGGGGAAGCCCAAGACGATCGTGACGAGCGCTGCTTTCTACCAGATTGTCATCGGCGATCCGGAGATCGCCAACGTCAATCCGCTGACCGACAAATCCTTTTATGTGCTGGGCAACAATCTCGGCACCACCGGCATCGCTTTGTTCGACGAGAACAAGCAGCTTGTCGGCACCGTCGACATCGAGGTGACGCTCGACACGGATCAACTGGCCAGCACCATCCGCGCCAGCGTGCCGGACGCCAAGATCAAGGTCGGTTCGGCCAATGGCCGTGTCGTGCTGTCGGGTGAGGCGGATGACGCTGTCGCCGCGGATAAGGCAAGCAAGATCGCCAGCCGCTTTTCCGGCAATGAAGAGGTGATCAACTCCGTCAACATCTCGTCCTCGCAGCAGGTCCAGCTCAACGTCCGTTTTGTCGAGATCAATCGCCAGGCAAGCCAGGATCTCGGCGCCAAATACAGCGCCAATTTCGCCTACGGTATCGGTGGGCGCGACGTCACCATCGATCCGGGAACCGTGCCGGCGGCCGGCACCGGCGAGATCATCGGCCGGCTGTTGTCGAACGGCGTGTCGATCGATGTCGCCATCAAGGCGCTGGAAGAGCGCGGCCTCGCCCGCCGGCTGGCCGAGCCGAACCTGATTGCCCGTTCCGGCGAGACGGCGAGCTTCCTCGCCGGCGGCGAATTTCCGATCCCGGTTTCCGAGGACAACGGCAAGATTTCCGTCAGCTACAAGAAGTACGGCGTCAGCCTCGATTTCACGCCGACAGTGCTCAAGGACGGGCTGGTCAGCCTCGACATCGCGCCGGAAGTGTCCTCGATTGATGCGTCGGCCTCCTATAACATCGGCACCATCTCCGTGCCCGGTTTCATCGTCCGCCGTGCCAAGACCTCGGTCGACCTGAAGAATGGCCAGAGCTTCATGATCGCGGGGCTGCTGCAGTCGCAAAACGACATCACCACATCGCGCATTCCCGGCCTCGGCAAGATGCCCGTGCTTGGACCGCTGTTCTCGTCGAAGTCCTATCAGCGCCGCGAAACCGATCTGGTCATCATCGTCACGCCCTATCTGGTCAAGCCGGTCGATCCATCGAAGAAGATGGCCGAACCGACCGACGGCACGCAGCCGGCCAGCAACGTCGACTATTTCCTCAACAATACCGAGGAAGTGAAGGCATCGGACACCGGTCGCGCGCTGGCGCTGGCTGATGGCAGTGCCGCACGAGCCACCCCCGCCACCACGGTCGGGCATTTCCTCGACCTGCCGAAGGACTGAAGTGCCATGCGTCTGATCCTGAGATCGAGCATTGCCTTGCTTTTGGCCGGCTTCGCCGCCGGCTGCACCAGCGACGACTATGTGCGCAGTGAAGGGCTGACGACCGGCGCCGGTAACGCCCAGGCCGCCAATACCGTCATGCAGATGGTCGATCCGTGGAAGTACGGTGTCCAGAACACCAGGCTTCTCGTGCCTGCCAAGCGTGGCGATGCCGGACCCGTCACACCCGATCAGGCCACCGCTTCGAAGGCATCGCAGACGACCACGGGCAACTGACCCCAAAGGGCGATCGAGCCCACAGGCTGATAAAATGGCAAACGGCATCAAGACCCGGAAAATCCTGCTGGTATCGACGGACAGGACCTTCGTGCAGGACACGCGGACCGCATTCGCCGCATCGGAAATCATCCAGCTCTCGGCGGTGGAGAAGAGTGTCACCGAGTTGCGTGGCGAGATCCAGGAGGCCGATTTCGGCGCCATCATCGTCGATATGGACGCGGCGAGGCTAGAGGAGGTCGAGTCGCTGCAGCGCATCATGCGCCGGCAGGAGGGCAAGACACCGGTTGTCGTCGTCACCCAGGAGTTCAACGCAGCCGCTGTGCGTATCCTGGTGCAGCTCAAGGTCGCCGATTTCCTGGTCAAGCCAATCACGACGGCCGACCTGGTGCGCTCGGTCGTGCGGGCGTTGCAGGGGCCGGGGCGGGAGGAAAACACCGAGTCGCAGATCTACACCTTCATGCCTGCCGCCGGCGGCGTCGGTACAACGACGCTGGCGCTGCAGACCGCCTTCCAGCTGCATCATTCGGTGACGCGTGGCGCCTCGACCTGCGTGGTCGATCTCAATTTCCAGCAGGGCGCCTGTGCCGAATATCTCGACCTCGAGCCACGTTTCGACATTACCGAGATCGAGAATCAGCCCGAACGCCTCGACCGGCAATTGCTCGACGTGATGCTGTCCAAGCACGCCAGCGGGCTGTGCGTGCTGGCCGCGCCGACCCACCCGGCGGAGATGCGCTCGTTCAAGACCGATGTCGTGGTACGCATGCTGGACCTCGTCTCGGCCTATTTCGACAATGTCGTCATCGACATGCCACGCACCTGGTTTCCCTGGACGGAGACCGTGCTGCTCGGCTCCAACAAGCTCTATATCGTCGCCGAGATGACGGTGCCGTGCCTGCGCCACACGCAAAGGCTGATCCAGGCCGTCTATGAGACCGCCGGCAAGGAAGTGAAGCCGAACGTCATCGTCAACCGTTTCGAGCAGAAGATGTTCGACAACGGCATCAAGCAGGCCGATGTCCAGGAGATCCTTGGCGAGCATTTCGTCGGCGGCATCGCCAACAACTACCGGCTGGTGCGCGAGGCGGTCGACCGCGGCGTGCCGCTGCACGAAATCGACCCCAATGCCAATGTCGTCAACGACCTGAAGAGGATCATTCTTCCGGAGGAGGCAGCCGCGACTGGAGCCAAGTCGAAGTCGCTGTTTGGTCTCGGCAAGGGCTTCTTGAAGAGGAAGGCAAGATGAGCAGCCGTTTTTCAACCCTGCAGAACCGTGACGCGCGTCCGCAGCGTCCGGCAGAAGCAGCCCCGGTCGCGCATCATGCGGTCGTCATCCCGACCAGCCGAAAGGCCTTGCCGGCAAAGCCGGACGTCGCACCGGCAAAGAACGCCAACAAGGTGCTCGATGCGCGCGTTCGCATTCACCGCATGCTGCTCGAGGAGATCAACCTCGTGGCGCTGGAGCGTTTGCCCAAGGAGGAGATGCGCCGGCAGGTGCATGATTTCGTTTCTGAAAAAACCCGCCAGGAGCGGATGGCGATCAACACCGTCGAACTCGAGGCGCTGGTCGACGATATCGTCGACGAGATGGTCGGCCTCGGTCCGCTCGAGCCTCTGCTCAAGGATCCGGACATCAACGACATCCTGATCAACGGCCACCAGAACTGCTTCATCGAAAAGAAGGGCAAGCTGCAGCAGGTCCATATCCCGTTCAAGGATGAGGCGCATCTGCTTAGAATCATTAACAAGATCGTCGCTGCGGTCGGCCGCCGTGTCGATGAATCGCAGCCGATGGTCGACGCGCGCATGCTCGACGGCTCGCGCTTCAACGCGGCCATCCGCCCGGTTGGAGTCGACGGGCCGCTGGTGTCGATCCGCAAATTCTCCAAGAACAAGCTCGGCCTTCACAAGCTGGTCGAATTCGGCGCCATCACGCAGAACATGGCTGAGGTGCTGGCGGCGGCGGTTCACGCCCGCAAGACGACGATCATTTCCGGCGGCACCGGTACCGGCAAGACGACGATGCTGAACGCGCTGTCGGCCTTCATCCCCGAGGACGAGCGGTTGATCACCATCGAGGACGCGGCCGAACTTCAGCTGCAGCAGCCGCATGTCGCGCGCATGGAGACGCGCCCCGCCAATATCGAGGGCCATGGCGAACTGAAGCAGCGCGATCTCGTCAAGAACGCGCTGCGCATGCGCCCAGACCGGGTCATCCTCGGCGAGTGCCGCGGCGAGGAAGCCTTCGACATGCTGCAGGCGATGAACACCGGCCATGAGGGGTCGATGGCGACCATCCACGCCAACACGCCGCGCGATGCCATTTCGCGCCTCGAACAGATGCTTGGCATGACCGGCATGCCGATGACGGTGCAGTCGATCCGCAGCCAGATCGCCAGCGCCATCGATATCATCGTCCAGCTGACCCGGCTTTCCGACGGCAAGCGCAAGGTGACAAGCGTCGCCGAGGTGACCGGCATGGAAGGCGACGTCATCCAGATGCAGGAGATTTTCCGCTTCGTGCGCACCGGCATGGATGCCGATGGCGGGATTCTCGGCTATTTCGAGGCGACCGGCATCCGGCCGCGCTTCCTCGAGGATCTGCGCGCCATGGGCATCGAATTTCCCGGACGCTATTTCGAACCCGGCCGGCCGCAGGAGTAACCAGGTGTTCGACGGGCTGAGCGCGATCTATGTCGTCTATGCCGGGGCAGCACTCACCGGCATCATGATCGCCGAGGCCTGTTATCTCCTCTATGCCGGCCGCAGCGACAAGCGCACCGCCATCAACCGGCGCATGAAGCTGCAGGAAAACAAGATCAGCCAGGAGCAGGTGCTGATCCAGCTGCGCAAGGAACGCGGCCTTGATGCGGGCACCTCGCTGTTCTCGCCGGACCGGTTCCGTGCCCTGCGCACGCAGTCGGGCATGATCATGCCGCTGTCGAGATTCCTGATGATCACCTCGGGTGTGGCGCTGGCCATGGCCCTGGTCGCGATCTGGTATGGCTTGCCGCTTTTGATGGGGCTTGTCCTGTTCGTCGTGCTGCTGCCGCTGTTGCCGGTGGTGGTGATGCGCTTCAAGCGCAAGCGCCGGCTCAAGCGCTTCGGCATGCAGCTGCCCGAGGCGCTGGAGTTGATCACGCGCGGCCTCAAGGCCGGTCATCCCGTGCCGGTGGCCATCGCCATGGTGTCGCGCGAAATGCCCGATCCGATCGGTACCGAATTCGGCGTCATCGCCGATGAGGTGACCTATGGTTCCGATCTGGTCTCGGCGTTGAATTCGCTGTTCGACAGGGTCGGCCATGAGGATCTGCCGCTGTTCATCACCGCCGTCTCGATCCAGTCCAGTTCGGGCGGCAATCTGCGCGAGATTCTCGACGGCCTGGCGCTGACGATCCGCGAACGCGGCAAGCTGCGTCGCAAGGTGCGCGCCATCTCGACCGAGGGCCGCATGTCGGCCTATATCCTGACGGCGATACCGGCGCTTTTGTTTGCCGCCATCATGGCGCTGATGCCGGGCTTCTACCGCGATGTCTGGGACGAGCCGAAAACCTGGTACCTGATCGGCGGCTCGGTGACCTGGCTGATGCTGGGCAATCTGATGATGTTCAAGATGTCGAATTTCAGGTTCTGACATGCAGGGCTTCATCGAGTTCCTCGCCTCGCTTGCTCCGACTTCGTTGATGCCGGTGGCCGTCCTGTTGCTGGCCCTGGGCACAGGCGCGGTCGCCTGGCCGATGGTGGCGGCGAAGGGCGATCGCAACGAAGTGAAGCGCCGGCTCAAGGTCGACCATGGTCCCGCGGCCGCGAAACCCGAGCCGCTGCAGAAGAAGAATGCCGACGTCGTGCGCGAGAAGGCGGTGAGGCGGGCGCAGGAATTCTACGCCAAGAGCGATCCCGAAAATGTCGCCCGGTTGCGTATGAAGCTGATCCAGGCCGGCTATATGGAGCCGCGCGCCGTCGGCACGTTCTTCATCATACGCTTCTCGGTGCTGGTCGGCGCCGCGATCGGCGCGTTTGTCCTGAACCAATGGCTGGCCAATGCCGACGCGACGATGGCCAGCCGTTGGGCGTTCGTCATCCTGTCGGGCGTGGCCGGCTATTTCCTGCCTGGCCTGGTGCTGACCCAGAAGGTGCGGGAGAAGATGCGCGAATACCGCAACGGCTTTCCCGACTTCATGGACCTGATGATCGTCTGCTCGGATGCCGGCATGAGCATGGAGGCCGGCATCGAGCGCGTCTCGAAGGAACTGGCCAAGACCTATCCCGCGCTCAGCCAGAACCTGCAGCTGGTGTCGCTGGAACTGAGGGCCGGGCGCAGCCTCGACGATGCGCTGAAGGCACTCGCCGACCGCCTCAGCCTCGACGAGGTCCGTTCCTTCGCCACGCTGCTGCAGCAGTCGAAGGAGCTCGGCACCAGCCTGTCGGGCGCACTGCGCGTCTTCTCCGACGAAATGCGCCACAAGCGCATGTCGCTGGCCGAGGAAAAAGCGCACGCTCTGCCGGCCAAGATGTCGATACCGGTGACGGTGTGCATCCTGCCGGTGGTGCTGATGATCGCGGTCATCCCCATCATCGTCAAAATGACGGGTAGCCACTAGCCAATATTGATGCTCTGGATCCGGGGCCGACAACCATCATCCGGTCCGAACGCGGCCCTGCGACGTGAGAATCCCATGCGAATATTGTTGTGTGCCGTCTCCCTCGCTCTCGCCGCCGCCAGCCTGTGGCCGGCGCAGGCCGCGGCCGACGATTGCGGCGATGCCGCCGCGCTGTTGCGGCAGGCTTATCCCAAGGTCCAGAAAAGCGCCGACGGCCGTTCGTTCACGCTCGAGCCGCATACCAGCATCCCCCTCGCGGACCCGCAGGATGGTATGCCGGGCCTGGTCTGCAAGGTCTGGCCTGCCCATGACGATCTGCTTCTGGTCGCGGTGCCGCTGATCGACAGCGTCCAATCCTCCGACGGCCAGCATGTTGGCGATATCGAGCTTCTGGTCGTCGACAGGAGGACCCTGCAGGTACGCCAGCGCCTGCTCCAGCCCAGGCTGATGAACGACGATGCCATCGCCATCCGCGGCATCGAATTCGACACCGGCCGCTATGGGCTGGCGCCCGGTGTCACCGCCTTCGGCCTGCGCATCGACATGGCCAACCATTCGCAGCCCAATCCCTTTGGCGAAACCGACCTGCGGCTCTATGCCATCGCCAACAATGCGCTGCGCTTGGTGCTCGACGGGCTCGTCGTGGCCGGCAATGGCGGCGAAGGCGACACCAATTGCGCGGGATCCTTTCATTCGAGCCAGGTCAGCCTGGCGATGAGCCCGAAGATCCATCGCGGCTACCACGACATCATCGCGGTCGAGCGGCAGGATACCGACGAGCCGTTCCCCGACAAGGATGGCGAGTGCCAGTCGCATCCCGGCAAGTCGGTGAGCCGGACGCACCGGCTGCGCTATGACGGCAGCCGCTATCCGGTTCCGGCGGCGCTCAAGGCAATGGACCCGCCATAACAACGCGGTTCGCACCCGTTCGAGGCGTTGCGGCCCCGTGGTTAATGGCCGGTATTGCGGAAACCAAATCTTAGGGGCATTTCGGCACCGAAGCTTAATCGCTGTGCTGTAGTGTCTTTCCCTGAAGAACGACCCGACAAATCGGGCGACGGGGCAGGGCATGCGTCAGACGAAATTTGCGGCGGTGGCCACGATGGCGGCCGCCTTGATGATCACCGGGTGCACGACGAACAACAACGTCGACACGACCAAGACCACCGCGATCCAGCCGGCTGCCAGGGATGTCGATACGTCCGATCTGGCGCAAGGCAAGGCGCAGTTTCGCGATGCGAATTACGGCCTCGCCGAACAGCATTTCAGCAAGGCCGTCGAGCTGAAGGCCGACAACGCGGAGGCCTGGATGGGGCTCGCCGCCTCCTATGACGAACTCGGTCGCTTCGACTTTGCCGACCGCGCCTACGGACAGCTCCTGAAGGTCGCCGGCCGCAAGCCGCAGATCGTCAACAATATGGGCTATTCGCAACTGCTGCGCGGCAACAAGAAGAAGGCCAGGGCGCTGCTGCTGGAGGCAAAGGCCGGCATGGCCGACCCCACGGTCGTCAACGCCAATCTCGCTCTGCTCAACAAGGGCTGATGGCCGTCCTCGCGCCGGCCAAGGGTACGGTTTCGGGACAGGTGGTATCGACGCTTTGTAAACCCTAACCGTAGCTTCGGTCGAAAGATCGGCTGAAAACCATGATCGAGGGCTGCCGCTGACCTAGAATGCGGCGTAACCGCCGACGCTCGAAGAGGCCCCCGCCCGATATGCTGGATTTCAGTTCGCTCCTGCTCGCGGCCGCGCTGTCGGGCACCTGTCTGGCCGTCACCATGTTTGCAATCTGGTTCACCGCGCCGCGGGCTCGTTTCGTGCCGACGGTGGCGTGCGGCATTCTCGTGCTCGTCGCGCATGTGATCCTGTTCTGGCGATACACCAAGGAGCCGGATCCGCTGCTTTGCCAGATCGCGCTGGCGCTGCTCAGCCTGGGCTTCCTGATCCTCTGCATTTCGGCCATGCAGTATCTTGGCGTGGCGAACCACAGGCGTGCGGTCGTGCCGACACTTGGCGCCATGGCAATCTGCGCGGCCTTGACCTTCCTCGGCCTTGACGGTGTCGGCTTCATCGTCACTTACGCGACGGTGACCGTGCTGCTGTCGACGATCGGGGCGATGTTCTGGGTCAATGGCAGTCATGATCGCCGCATCCTGCTGGTGGTCTCGTTCCTGAGCGGCACCTGTGCGGTGTCGTTTGCCCTTTGCGGCATGGTTCTGCTGGCCAAGGCGCAATGGACGCTCGGGGTTGCGCCGGACAATTGGGCCGAACGTCTGAATTCCGTCGTGGCGGTGGCCTGCATGACCGGCCTCGGCGCCTTGACGCTCTCGCTGCACCATCTGCAGGCACAGATCGAGCTGAAGGCCGAGACGATGACCGATCCATTGACTGGGCTGATGAACCGTCGTGGATTGACGTCGCTCCACGGCGAGCGGTCCTTCGGTCCCTTCGTAGCGATCGTCATGTTCGACCTCGATCACTTCAAGAGGACGAACGACATATACGGTCACCCCATAGGGGATCAGGTCCTGTGCCGCTTCGCTGCCGTCATTCGGAGATATGCCAGGAACGGCGTCGACGCCTTTCGCCTGGGCGGCGAGGAGTTTGCCGTCGTCATGTCGCGGATGACGGAAGAGCGGGCCTATGATCTCGCCAGCAAGATTGGCGTGGCCTTCGGCACCGAAATCGTCGCCACCCCGCTCGGTCCGTTGCGCAGCACGGTCAGCGGTGGCATCGGCTTTGGCGGCGCCGACGGCAGCAGCCTCGACGAAGTGCTGGCCGAGGCGGACGCCGCGCTCTACGCGGCCAAGCGCGCCGGCCGAAATTGCGTCATCAGCCGCAAGAGGATGGACAAGGCCGAACCGATCGAGCCGGCCTTGCGCTCAGCTTAGGCCGAGAGACTGCTATTCGGCTGCTCCCAGGTAATCCGACAGCGGCGGGCAGGAGCAGACCAGGTTGCGGTCGCCGGCGACATTGTCGATGCGCGATACTGGCGGCCAGTACTTTGCCGCTGTGTCGGCGTCGCCGGCGGGGTAGGCCGCTTCCATCCGCGAATAAGGATGGTTCCACTGGCCGGCCAGTGCCTCTGCCGCGGTGTGCGGGGCGTTGACCAGCGGGTTGTCGGTCAGCGGCCATTCGCCTTTCGCCACCTTGGCTGCCTCGCCGGCGATGGCGATCATCGCCTCGCAGAAGCGGTCGAGCTCGCGCTTGGGCTCGGACTCCGTCGGTTCGACCATCAGCGTGCCGGCAACCGGAAACGACATGGTCGGTGCGTGGAAGCCGTAGTCGATCAGGCGTTTGGCGATGTCATCGACGCTGATGCCGGCGCTCTCCTTGAGCACACGCGTGTCGAGGATGCATTCATGCGCGATACGATCGTGCCGGCCCTTGTAGAGCAGGGGGAAGTGCGGCGCGAGTCGTGTCGCCACGTAGTTGGCCGAGATGATGGCGGTCTCCGTTGCCTGCTTCAGGCCGGCGGCGCCCATCATGCGGATATACATCCAGGTGATCGGCAGGATGGAAGCGCTGCCGAAGGGTGCCGCCGACACGGCATGCGCCGAGCCTTCGGTGACATGGCCCGGCAGATAGGGCTTCAGATGCGCCTTGACGCCGATCGGCCCGATGCCGGGGCCACCGCCGCCATGCGGGATGCAGAAGGTCTTGTGCAGGTTCATATGGCAGACATCGGCGCCGATATCGGCCGGGCGGGCAAGGGCGACCAGCGCGTTGAGGTTGGCGCCGTCGAAATAGACCTGGCCGCCGTGCTCGTGAATGAGGGCGCTGAGGTGGCGGGCGCCTTCTTCGTAGACGCCGTGCGTCGAGGGGTAGGTGAACATCAGCGCCGCGAGATTCCTGGAATGCTCGTTAGCCTTGGCCCGCATATCGTCCATGTCGATATTGCCGTCCTCCAGGCAACGCACGACAACGACGCTCATGCCGGCCATCGCCGCACTTGCCGGGTTGGTGCCATGCGCGGAAGAGGGGATCAGGCAGATGGTGCGATGGCCTTCACCGCGCGAGCGATGATAGGCGCGGATGGCGAGCAGGCCGGCATATTCGCCCTGACTGCCGGCATTGGGCTGCAGGCTGACCGCATCGAAGCCGGTGATCTCGGACAGCCAGCCTTCCAGCTCGCCGATCATGGCGCGATAGCCGGCCGAATGGCTGGCCGGCGCGAAGGGATGCAGGTTAGCGATGCTTGGCCAGCTCACCGGCATCATTTCGGCCGCCGCGTTGAGCTTCATGGTGCAGGATCCCAGCGGGATCATGGAGCGGTCGAGCGCCAGGTCCTTGTCGGCCAGCCGACGCAGCAAGCGCATCATGTCGGTTTCCGACTTGTTCTCGTGAAAGACCGGCTGGGTGAGAAACTCTTTTCCACGCGGCTTACCGGGCACAGTGCTGCCGGCCGAAGGCCCGGGCTTGGCACCGAAAATGGCCGCGATCGCCTCGAGATCGGCATCGGTCGAGGTCTCGTCGAAGCTGATGCCGACATGGTCGGCGTCGATGACCCGCAGTAGCCGGCCGGCTTTTTCGGCGGCTTCGGCGATCTCTGCGGCCTTGCCCTTTACCTCCACCGTCACCGTGTCGAAACGGCTGGCGCCGAGCACGGGCACGCCTGCCGACTTGAGACCGCCTGCCAGACGGTTGGCCAGCGCGTGGATGCGTCCGGCAATCGCCTGCAGGCCGACGGGACCGTGCCAGATGGCATAGGCCGTCGCCATGTTGGCGAGGAGCGCCTGCGCGGTGCAGATGTTGGAGGTCGCCTTGTCGCGACGGATATGCTGCTCGCGCGTCTGCAGGGCGAGGCGGTAGCCGGGCCGGCCCTTGCTGTCGGTCGACTGGCCGACAAGGCGGCCGGGCATCAGCCGCGTCAGCCTGTCGGAGACGGCGCAATAGGCGGCGTGCGGGCCGCCAAAGCCCATCGGCACGCCAAAGCGCTGCATCGGCCCGACCGCAATGTCGGCGCCGAGTTTTGCCGGCGCATCGGTCAGCGTCAGGCCGAGCGGATCGGCGATGAAGACGACAATGGCACCGGTGGCGCGGGCCTTGTCGATCGCGGCCTTGTGGTCGCCATAGACGCCAAAGGTGTCGGGCCAGGAGACGAGCAAGGCGGCCGTGTTGTCGTCGATCGTCTCGCCGTCGATCTCGATGCCGAGCGGTTCGGCGCGGGTGCGTACCACATCCAGCGTCTGCGGATGCGGCGTGCCGGCAAGTGCCACCTTGGTGCGTTTGTCGCGGTGGTGGCGCAACGCTATGCCGACCGCCTCGGCGACGGCGGTTGCCTCATCGAGCAGCGAGGCCGACGCCACCGGCAGGCCGGTCAGTTCGGTGACCAGCGTCTGGAAGTTGAACAGCATTTCCAGACGGCCCTGGCTGATCTCGGCCTGATAGGGGGTATAGGCCGTATACCAGGCCGGATTCTCGAACAAATTGCGCTGGATGACCGGCGGCACGTGGACGCCGTGATAGCCGGCGCCGATGAAGCTCTTCAGCACGGTATTCCCTGCCATTGTCGCCGACAATTCGGCCAGTGCTTCGGCTTCGCTCGCCGGCGCCGGCAAGGCCAGCGGCAGGTCGAGGCGAATCGATTGCGGCACGGCCTGGCTGATCAGTGTCTCGACCGAGGGGACGCCGATAACCGCAAGCATGGCTCTGACGTCGCTGACATCGGGACCGATATGGCGGGCCGAGAAGGGGGTAAGTGCTGCGCTCATCGTTTTAAGTCCTGTTATCAGCCGATATGGGCTTTGTAGGCGGCCTCATCCATGAGGCCGGCGAGCTGGCTTTCGTCGGCAAGTTTCATCTTCCACAGCCAGCCGGCGCCGGTTGCCGCCGAGTTGACCAGCGAGGGGTCGGAAGACAGCGTGCCGTTGGCCTCGGTGATCTCGCCGTCGACCGGCGCGTAAACGTCAGAGGCCGCCTTGACGGATTCGACCACGACGGCGGTATCGCCCTTGGTCAGCTTCTTTCCCGTTTCCGGCAGTTCGACGAAGACGAGGTCGCCGAGCTGTTCCTGTGCGTAGTCGGTGATGCCGACCGTGGCGATGCCGCCTTCGACGCGGAGCCATTCGTGATCGGATGTGAAATAGGTCTTTGTCATGCGGTCTATCCTTTGCGGTAGCGATGAGAGGTGAAGGGCAAAGAGCTGATATCGACAGGGATTTTCGTGCCGCGCACGTCGGCGAAGACCCGCGTGCCGGGCTTTGCCAGCGATGCGGCGACATAGCCCATGGCGACCGGGTGGCCAGCCGAGGGGCCAAAGCCGCCCGATGTGACGTGGCCGGCGGGATTGCCGTCGGCGTCGAACAGGGCAGCACCGGCGCGCACCGGCTGGCGGCCTTCCGGCTTCAGGCCGACACGCTTTTGCGCCGGGCCACGTTCCACGGAGGCGCGTAGGGCGTCCGCACCGATGAAGGTGCCGGACGCGCGGATGTCCTTGGGGATCGCCCACATAAGCGCGGCGGCGGCCGGGTCGGTCTCCGGCGTGATGTCCTGGCCATGCAGGCAAAGCCCCGCTTCCAGCCGCAGGCTGTCGCGCGCGGCAAGGCCGATCCACAGCACGCGTTCATCCTCGAGCAGCTTCGCTACAAGGACGCGCGCATCGGCCTCGGGCAGGCCGATCTCGAAACCGTCCTCGCCGGTATAGCCGGACCGGCTCATGAACCAGTTCTTTCGCGGCTCGACACCGTGCATGAACAGCAGCGAACCAGTCTCGATGCCGGCGCGGGACAGCGCGGCCCAGGCTTCGGGTCCCTGTATGGCCAGGAAGACGCGGTCGAGCGGGTCGACCTTCACGTCAAAATTCGCGGCCAGCTCGCGCAGATGCTTTTCGTCGGCGACGGCGTTGCCGGCATTGGCGACGACCATGAAGCGGTCGGCGCCGAGGCGGGTGACGATCAGGTCGTCGAGGATGCCGCCCGCCTCATTGAGGAAGAAGGTCAGTTTGGATTGCGAGATTTCGAGCGCGCCGGCATCCAGCGGGCAGGCTCGGTTGAGCAGCGCAACCGCTTGCGGTCCGCTGACCTCGAACAGCTTCATGTGCGAGATGTCGAAGAGGCCCGCATGCTCGCGGGTATGCAGATGTTCCTTCATGACGCCGGCCGGGTAGGTCAGCGGCATCGACCAGCCGGCGAAGGCGCCGAAGCGCGCACCGGCGGCTGTGTGTATATCTTCGAGGGGAAGGTGTCTTGAGTCGTCGCCCGTCATGTCGTCTCCAGAGTCGCACGCAATCGGCCGCGAATGGCGACCAGTCCGTGCCCCTCTGTCTGAAGCCTGAGAGACTCGCGCAGCCGGAACTCTGTCAGCGGCGCTTACACCTTCGGCGCGGGGGCAAGCCCCGACTTTCCAGAGTGTCTTTCCCGTCTACGGTTCTTTTGCCTGAGAGATTTCGGGCGATTTCCCCTTCGGCGGCAGCTCTTGCTGCTCTCTCCCGCAAACAGGTAGGACTCAAACCTCGAGTCCTCGACGCGCCATCCATAGCCCGCCGGCGACACCTTGTCACCTCCCTGCGACATCTAAAGCGCGACGCGCCTTAGATCTTTGTTTTGATGCATGTCGTTCTCCCGAAGCCGCTGCACACCTTTGGGCGACATGCATTGGCCGACAAGTCTTCGCTAACCACGCCGTTTGCCGGTTTTCCAAGACACTCCTGACAGAGAAGGTCGATATGACGCTTTGGGGCGGACGGGACGACAATGGGCGAATTGATCATAAGCGCGCCGGTGGCGGGGCTGACCTCGAAGAACCGCATCGCCTCGGAGGACGTGGTGATGCTGCGCCGCGATGTGTTCGCCGATGGCGTGGTGACGCGAGGCTTTGTTCGCGCTCGACCGGACGGCGCGGGACAAATGCGCGGACTGGGCACCGTTCTTCGTCGAGGCGGTGACCGATTACAGCCAAGAACAGGGCAGCCGAGGCTTTGGCCCGCCGCGCCGAAGCGATCGATGTCAGCGAAGCCAAATGGTTGGCCGAGCACATCGGGGCTAACCGTCCCCTCTACGAGAACGAGCGCGTCGGCGGAGGCCGGCGTCCGCTGCGCGATAATGAACGCACGCTGCTCGCGCTGATCAAGCGCGCCTCGCCGGAAATCCACCCGGCGCTGAAGCCGCTGCTTGAGAAAGTGGCCTAAGCCTACTGCTTCGGCTTGGCCTGTTCCGGCTTGGTGCCGGTATCGAAGCGCGACATCCATTTGAAACCGCCGAACCAGTAGCGGCGCACGCCGGCGATGGTGCCGTCGGCGGTGCGCGCGCCGATCCAGTTGTTGACGTACTGGGTCAGGCGCACATCGTCCGGCCGCAGGGCAAAGGCTTCCGGCGTGCGCAGCAGCGGGCCGCCGACCAGCCTGAATTTCGCGTCGTAGAGCCTCGCCGCCATCTGCGGTGTCGGCGAGGTGGCGACCATCGCCTGCGCGTCGCCGCCGATGATCGCGGCAAAGACATCGGCAGTGTTGTCGAAGGATAGGATGTTCGCCTTCGGAAAAGCTTCCTTGGCAGCTGCCTCGTCCGTGGAATTGGACAGCACGGCGATCTTATATCCCGGCGCCGCCAGCGCCTTTCCCGGCCTTTTGCCGAGGCTGGCGATCGAGGCCACCATGCGGACGTCGGCGGTGCCGGTCGGGTTGGAGAACACAACCTCGCGGGCGCGCTCCGGCGTGCTGGCATAACCTGCGGCGATCAGATCGAAATCGCCCTTGAGCAGACGCGCCTTCAGGTCGTTCCACGGCACTTCGACCAGCTTCAGGTCGACGCCGAGATCGGACGCCAGGGCGCTGGTCAGGTCGACATCGTAGCCAGCGAATTTGCCATCAGCCTGCTTGAGGATCCATGGCGGGTTGAGCGCCACGCCGACCGTCAGCGTCTTCTGGTCGATGACGCGCTTCAGGCTGTCGTCCGCGCGGGCCGGCAATAACGCCAACCAGGCAGAAAGAATAAGTATGATCGCCGCGACCATATTATTAGCGCGCATGAATGTATCCTCATTGCAGCTTGTCTGGTTGTAAGACTTACACAGAGGTGCCATTCTGTCGATAGCGAACACAATTGGAGACTTGCAATGTCGGTGCGGATGGCGGTTACCGGTTCGATGATGTTCCTGGCCTGCCTCTTGGGCAATCCGGCGAAACTGTCACTGCTGCCCGATGCCGCGCGGGCCGCGGCGCCGATGCGCCTGGTCTGCTCAAGTTCCAACTACCGCTACTCTTATTGCGGGATCGACACGCGTGGCGGCGTGCAATTGACCAACCGGCTGTCGAAGTCGCGCTGCCAGTTCGGCACAAGCTGGGGCTATGATGGCGGCGGCATCTGGGTGGACAAAGGTTGCTCGGCGCAATTCCTGATCTCCGGCTCCGGCTCCGGCTCCGGCTCCGCCCGCAAGCCGTCTCCCGGCGATGCGGCGGCAGCGATCATCGTCGGCGGCATTGTTGGCGCCATCCTCGACAACAACGACAGGCACAGTCACCATTCGGACAATTATTATCCGAGGCCGAAGCCGCGCCGCGGCGATCAATGGATCGACCCGACGCCGCAATTCGACAGGGACGGCAATCCCAATTTCGATACCCACGGCAACTATCAGGGGTGCCACGGCATCGGCTGCAGGGTGGACAATCCGGACGAGATGCAGGGCGGGCCACCTGAGCCGGGTCAAACCACTTTCGATAGTTCGGACGAATGATCGCGCCGCCAAAAGCTTGCCGCTCTGAAATGGATTCAGGCGACGCGCTTTTTAGTTTTTGTTTTGAGGCATGTCGTTGTCCCAGAATCGCTGCGCACTTCTGGGCGACATGCATTAGGTCCGCATGTTGAACGCCGAACCCGTCAGGCTGCTGCCTATCGGGGAACCACCGCCTTGCAAAGGATGATGTTGGAATGGCCTTCGGGCCATCCAGCGAATTCGGCCATACGCTCGAAGCCAGCTTTTTGGTACAGGCCGGGTGCCTGGAAATCGTGGGTCGAAACCCATATCCGCAGCGAGCCGCGCGCGGCTGCCTCCGCGACAAAGGCATCGAGCAACTTCCTCCCGTGGCCAAGGCCTCGATAGGCCTCGTCGACCCACATCAGCTTGAGCTCGGCGATGCCGGCCCAGGAATAGCCGGCGGCGATCCCGACGGCGCGTCCTTTGTAATCCCGCAGAGCAAAGGCGAGGGCACGGTCGTCGTTACGACCGGTCAGCCTCCGGTTGTCGTCGTCGAGATGCTCCTCGATGACATGGAGCTCGGCTGCCGCAAGATCATGCTCGGCCTGCAGGCGAGGGCCCATCAAATCCCGCCGTACCAGTCGTAGCCATTGTCTTCCCAATAGCCGCCGCGGCCGCCGCCGACATTGGCGAAGCTGTCGACCAGTTCGATCTTGTAGAGATATTTCGGCATCTTGTAGCCGAGCTGGCGCTCGACGCGCACGCGCAGCGGCGCGCCGTTCTCGACCGGGAGCGGTTTGCCGTTCAGGCCATAGGCCAGGATCGTCTGCGGGTGGCGGGCGTCGATCAGGTCGATCGTGCCATAGTATTTGATGTCCCCGGACAGGCTGCGGTCGATCGTATCGAGGCAGTGGAACATGACGTAGCGCGCCTGCGGCTTGACCACTGCCTGGTCGAGCACCAGCGACAGCGGCGTACCGGTCCATTTGGCGATGCAGCTCCAGCCTTCGACGCAGTCATGACGGGTGATCTGGGTGCGGCTCGGCATGTTCTGAAGCTGCTCGCGGCTAAGCGACAGCGGCTTTTCAACCAGTCCCGAGACTTCCAGCCGCCAGTCGGCGAAATTGTTCGCGAGCAGGCCCTTGTAGGTGTCATCGTCAGGGGCCGTGACTCCGTTCGGCCGCTGCGGCTGGCGGATGTCGGCATCGGTGAATTCCGGCGCCAGTGCGTCACGCCCGGCGAGCAGGCGCTGCGCGCGATATGTCAGGCCATTGGCGTTTTCGAGGAAGCTGCGCAGGCCGCTGCCGATGCTCAGCTGGCTGTCGAAAGCGTCGCATCCCGACAGCATGATACCGGAGGTACCGAGGCTGGCGGCGGTCAGGAATTTTCTGCGGCTGATCTGGAACTTAGCCATCTCAGGCACTCCTTTCGGTCGTCGTCTTGTCGTCATGCGAGGGAGGGTCCGTGCGGTACCAGCCGGTGATGATCGAACGCAGTTCGTTGATCGGGCCGGCGGCAAGGATCATCAGGATGTGAATGATGAAGAAGCCGACGAGCAGCAGCATGACCGTGAAATGGATGGTGCGCGCCGTCTGCCTGCCACCGAGCACCTCGTTGAGGAACGGCAGCACCGAATTCATGCTGGGCGACATGGCAAGGCCAGTGATGATCATCAACGGCAACAGCACGAACAGCACCCCGCCATAAGCCATCTTCTGCAGCGTGTTGTATTCGCGTGTGTGGTGGAATTTCAGCCTGGCGTGGTCGACGATGTCCCGTGGCAGCCGCTTGAGGTCGTCGAGGCGCGGGGCAAGATCGCGCCTGATATGACCGTTGATCAGGCTGGCGACCAGCCAGACGATCAAGGTCGTCGTCAGGATCCAGGCGAAGAAGAAATGCACGACGCGGGCGGTACCGAGATCATAGTAGGAGGGAATGGTTGCCCAGGACGGGAAGCCGCGCGCCGTCTCGTTACCTGGCGGACCCGACCAGCCGAGAACGCCCGTCGTGTCGAAGCGGTGCCCGAAGATTTCGGTGTAACCGCGCGGACCGGCATCGGTGTTCGCTGCGCCGATTTCGAAAATGGTGTTGTTGTATTCGAAGCCGGATTGCTTGCCGATGTAGAGCTGCGGCCGGGCGTTGAAGATCTGCAGGCCGGAAAGCAGCATGAAGAACAGCGAGATGGCCCAGATCCAATGCGTCAGCCGCGTCCAGCGCGACTGCCGGTAGATCAGTGTGCTGCCACTCGACACGGGTGCATCCGGTCCGGTGGCGGATTGGCTTCTGGCAACGGATTCCATCTTGTCTCGTCTCCCGGCCTCGCGGCGTGGCCTGCGCGTTCATTGTCCTCCTGATACGTCGCGATCCAAACCGATGTTTCATCCGATCACGGATTTATTACGGACCACCAAGGCTGACGGCGAGATTGACGGCCGCGGCGACGATGACCGTGTTGAAGAAGAACGACAGGATCGAGTGGACGAGCACGACACAGCGCATATGCGTTGTTGAAATATTCGTGTCGGCGGTCTGCGCCGTCATGCCGATGACCGCCGAGAAGTAGAGGAAATCCCAGCCCTCCGGTCGCTTGTCGCCTGGGAACAGCAATCCGCCGACCGGGATTTTTGTCTTGGTCTTGGTGTCGACCTCGTCGCCGTCCATCCAGTAGACATGCGCATAATGAAGTGCCGCCATGGCATGGATAGTGAACCAGCCGAGCGGGATCGACAGCAGCGCGAAGATGAGTTCGACGGGGTGGCCTCTGTCCTTCTGATTGATCAGCAGGAACAACGAGACAACGGCGACACCGACAACGACTAGCGTGATGGCGAAGATGACCAGCACCGGCTGGTCGGTGGCGCGCGCATTCTTGCTTAGATACTTGCCGGTGAACTTGGGCATCTGGCTGACGACAAGAATGACATAAGCGGCGAAAAAGGCGTTGGCGCCGATCGAATAGGCAAGCGGGGCGTGCAGCAGCAACGCCACAAGCAGCGCAAGCGCCCCGAAACACGCGGACATGGCGAACAGCATGTGGCGCTGCATTGGTCTTTGCACGGGAATTTCGGCAGCCATGGTGGTTCCGACCCTGGATGGCGCTCTGTTCTAGCTCGGTGTGGCCGATTTCAGGGCGCGCCGCAAGATACGGTCGAGTTCGCCGAGGAACCGCGAGCGGTCTTGCGGCGCGAAGGAGGCATTGTAGCCCTTGCTTTCGCCGGTCTCGCGCAAATGCTGCTTGAGGTCGCGCATGGCCACGGCCATGCCGATGGTTTCTGGCGTGAATGGGCGTCCGGTGGGGCCAAGCACGTGGGCGCCGAGCGCCACGGCGCGGGCCGCGAGCGGAATATCGGCAGTCACCACGACATCGTTGGATTTGGCGTTCTCGACGATCCAGTCGTCGGCGGCGTCAGCTCCCTTGGAGACCACGACGTTGCGGATCATCGGATCGCGCGATGGCCGCAGGCCGCCATTGGAGACGTAGGTGACGAAGACGCCAAGGCGCTCGGCGACTTTCTCGACCTCGGCCTTGACCGGACAGGCGTCGGCGTCGACGTAGATGACGGGCGCGGGCATTGTTTCTCCGAAACGGACAGGGGCCGGTAACATGTCCGGCCCCTGCCTGAAATCCTACAGCGTTCAGGCCGGCAGCGCGCCGGACTTCTTCGCCGTCCAGGTGGCGATGTAGTCCATCAAGCCAGGGTTGAGGCAGTCATAGGGTTCGAGCCCGATTGTCCTCAGCCGCGCACGAATACCGTCCATCCGCTTCGGGTCGACACCGGATTCGATGATCGAGGACACGAAGGCGGCAAAGCCCGGCGGCGACCAGCCGTCCTCGACGAAGCGTTCGGGGTGGATGAAGGACAGCCCCTTGAACGCATGGTCGCGCTCGACCGGTCCGTGCATGTGGACGCCGCAGCCGGTGCAGGCGTGGCGCTGGATCAACGCGCTGGGGTCGACCACCTTGAGCTTGTCGCCGTTCTCGGTGACGGTGACGTCGCCGGTACCGGCGACGGCAACCACCGAGAATACAGCACCTTCCGGCTTCCAGCATTTGGTGCAGCCGCAGGCGTGATTGTGGGCGATCTGCCCCTTGACCTTCACCTTGACCGGCTTGCTGGTGCAGGCGCAGACCAGCGTGCCGCCTGCAAAGCTTGCGCTTTCCTTGGGCAGGCCATTGTCGATTTTCGGGTGCAGTTTTTCCGCCATTCCATTCTCCTCCCAGTTGTGAACCACAGAGGTCGCTGGCCGGTGGGTCGGCGGCGTGTGGCTTTGCTTCAATAAACGACGACGCTTCGGATCGACTTGCCCTCATGCATGAGGTCGAAGCCCTTGTTGATGTCCTCGAGCTTCAGCGTGTGGGTGATCATCGGATCGATCTGGATCTTGCCGTCCATGTACCAGTCGACGATCTTCGGCACGTCGGTGCGGCCGCGCGCGCCGCCGAAGGCGGTGCCCATCCAGGTGCGGCCGGTGACGAGCTGGAACGGTCGGGTCGAAATCTCCTGGCCGGCGCCGGCGACGCCGATGATGACCGACTTGCCCCAGCCGCGATGCGAGGCTTCCAGCGCCTGGCGCATCACCTTGGTGTTGCCGGTGCAGTCGAACGTGTAGTCGGCGCCGCCGATCTGGTCGGCACCGCGCTTCGTCATGTTGACGAGGTAAGGGACGATATCGCCGTCGATCTCCTTCGGATTGACGAAATGCGTCATGCCGAACCGCTCGCCCCAGGCTTTCTTGTCGTTGTTCAAATCGACGCCGATGATCATGTCGGCGCCGGCCAGCTTCAGGCCCTGGATGACGTTCAAGCCGATGCCGCCGAGGCCGAAGACCACGGCGGTCGCGCCGATCTCGACCTTGGCGGTGTTGATCACCGCACCAATGCCTGTCGTCACGCCGCAGCCGATGTAGCAGATCTTGTCGAAGGGAGCGTCCGGGTTGACCTTGGCCACCGCGATCTCGGGCAGCACGGTGAAGTTCGAGAAGGTCGAGCAGCCCATGTAATGGAAGATCTTATCCTTGCCGATCGAGAAGCGCGACGAGCCGTCGGGCATCAGGCCTTGGCCCTGCGTGGCGCGGATCGCCGTGCACAGGTTGGTCTTGCGCGACAGGCAGGACGGGCACTGCCGGCATTCCGGCGTATAGAGCGGGATGACATGGTCGCCCTTCTTGACCGAGGTTACGCCCTTGCCGACGTCGACCACGACACCGGCGCCCTCATGGCCGAGGATGGCCGGAAACAGCCCTTCCGGATCGGCGCCCGACAAGGTGAACTCGTCGGTGTGGCAGATACCGGTCGCCTTGATCTCGACCAGCACCTCGCCATCGCGCGGACCGTCGAGGTCGACCTCCATGATCTCCAGCGGCTTTCCGGCGGCGACAGCGACAGCGGCGCGGGTCTTCATCAGGCGTCCTCCAATGCGAATTTTTTTCCAAGGTTTCAGGTTTTATCGACACGATCAACTGGAAGCTGGCGCCGAGACTGGGCCACAGCGAAGAATTGGAATCGCAAATCGATTGAAAGGCAGTGATTTGCATGGTCGGCTTGACCCTGCAAGCACAGGCCATAAAAGGAACGACCGACCGGAGGGGAACGACCTCAGCATGTTCACGAAAATCCTGATCGCCAATCGTGGCGAGATCGCCTGTCGCGTCATCAAGACGGCGCGCAAGATGGGCATTGCCACGGTTGCCGTCTATTCCGATGCCGACCGCGACGCGGTTCATGTCGAAATGGCCGACGAGGCGGTGCATATCGGGCCGTCGCCCGCAGCGCAAAGCTATCTTGTCCCTGAGAAGATCATCGCCGCGTGCAAGGAGACTGGGGCTCAGGCCGTGCATCCAGGCTACGGCTTCCTGTCCGAACGGGCGGCCTTCTGCGAAGCGCTGGAAGCGGAAGGCATCGTCTTCATCGGCCCGAAACCCAAAGCGATCAAGGCGATGGGTGACAAGATCGAATCGAAGAAATTCGCCAACGCCGCCAAGGTTTCGACGGTGCCCGGCTGGCTCGGCGTCATCGAGAATGCCGACCATGCTGAAAAGATCGCTGGCGAGATCGGCTATCCCGTGATGATCAAGGCCTCGGCCGGCGGCGGCGGCAAGGGCATGCGCATCGCCTGGAACCAATTGGAAGTGCGCGACGGGTTCGACCGGGCGCGATCGGAAGCCAAGAGCTCGTTCGGCGATGACCGCGTGTTCATCGAAAAATTCGTCGTCGATCCGCGCCATATCGAGATCCAGGTGCTGGCCGACGCGCATGGCAACGCGCTCTATCTCGGTGAGCGCGAATGCTCGATTCAGCGCCGCAACCAGAAGGTGGCCGAGGAGGCACCGTCACCATTTCTCGATGCCAAGACGCGCAAGGCCATGGGCGAGCAGTCGGTGGCGCTGGCCAGGGCCGTCGATTATCAGAGCGCCGGCACGGTCGAGTTCATCGTCGACAAGGACAAGAACTTTTATTTCCTTGAAATGAATACACGATTGCAGGTCGAACATCCGGTGACCGAGCTCGTCACCGGTATCGATCTGGTCGAACAGATGATCCGCGTTGCCGCAGGCGAAAAGCTTGGTCTGAAGCAAGGCGACATCAAGCTGAATGGCTGGGCGGTGGAAAGCCGGCTCTATGCCGAGGACCCCTATCGCAATTTCCTGCCGTCGATCGGCCGGCTGACCCGCTATCGGCCGCCGGAGGAGGGGCAGTTTGGCGATGTCGTCATCCGCAACGACACCGGCGTCACCGAAGGCTCGGAGATTTCGATGTTCTACGACCCGATGCTCGCCAAGCTGTGTACCTGGGCGCCGACGCGCATCGAGGCGATCGATGCCATGTCGGAAGCGCTGGACAGTTTTGTGGTCGAAGGCATCGAGCACAATATCCCGTTCCTGGCGGCGCTGATGCAGCATCCGCGCTGGCGGGAAGGGGCGATTTCGACCGGCTTCATAGCCGAGGAATATCCCGACGGTTTTGCCCCTGTCGTGCCGAACAGCGAGGAAGAGGCCGTGCTGGCATCAATCGCCACCGCCACGGAATTGTTGCGCCGCGACAGGCTCGACCGGCTGGGCGGGCGGCTGGCGCCGCATTCGGGCGCCCTCAAGCGCGACTGGGTGGTGAAGATCGGCGATGACTATCTCCAGGCGTCCATCCTGGAAGGCATGATTTCGATCCCAATGGAGATCGACCTGTCGATCGAGGGCGGCAAGGCGCTGACCGTTTCGTCCGACTGGCGGCCGGGCGACCTGATCTGGCGCGGCACGGTCGGCAAGCGCAGGGTTGTCGCCCAGATCCGGCCTGTCGCCAACGGTCTTCGCATCGCCTGGAAAGGCATGTCGGTGACCGCCCGCGCCATGCTGCCGCGCACCGCCGAGCTGGAACGGCTGATGCCGGAGAAGGTGGCGCCGGACACGTCGAACCTGCTGCTTTGCCCGATGCCCGGCCTCGTCGTGTCGATCGCCGTTACCGAAGGCCAGGAGGTCAAGGCCGGCGAGACGCTTGCCGTGGTCGAGGCGATGAAGATGGAAAACGTGCTGCGTGCGGAACGCGATCTCGTTGTGTCCAAGCTCAACGCCAAGCCCGGCGACAGCCTGGCTGTGGACGCGGTGATCATGGAATTCGCTTGAGCAAGTCGCGCAGGGGCGCGGAAGCCTGTGGTTGTCGGTCGTTTGTGCTGGACTGGTATCGCCCTGTCCCGGACAATACATCCTCACCGACTCAAAGCCTTCGACAGCGCGAGAAACCATGGCGGATGACAGACTTCCACGCGACCCCCTGAAGCGCGAAGCCGCGATCGCGGCCGCGCGGCCGGAGGTACCGGCGCGGCCGTTCGTCCATCTGCGCGTGCATTCGGCCTATTCGCTGCTCGAGGGTGCGCTCCAGCTTGGCAAGATCGTTGGCCACGCCGTGAAAGACGAAGCGCCGGCCATCGCGGTCACCGACACCAACAATCTGTTCGGTGCGCTGGAGTTCGCGCAGAAGGCGGTCAAGGACGGTATCCAGCCGATCATCGGCTGCCAGATCGCGCTCGCCTTTTCCGGCGAGAACGCAGACGGCCAGCGTGATCGCCGCCGCCAAGGCCCGGAAATGCGGCCGGTCGTCCTGCTCGCCGCGACCGAGGCCGGCTATTCCAATCTGGTTCGGCTGGTCAGCGGCGTCTACCTGGAAACACCGCCCGGCGAGGCGGTGCATCTGACCACCGAGACGTTGACTGGACAGAGCGATGGGCTGATCTGCCTCAGCGGCGGACCGCGCGGCCCGATCGGTAACGCCTTGAAGGAGGATCGCCGCGATCTGGCCGAGACGCGGCTTTTGACGCTGAAGGCGCTGTTCGGCGACCGGCTC
Organism: Mesorhizobium sp. HAY1-8B; assembly: GCF_056868045.1. Taxonomy (NCBI): domain Bacteria; kingdom Pseudomonadati; phylum Pseudomonadota; class Alphaproteobacteria; order Hyphomicrobiales; family Phyllobacteriaceae; genus Mesorhizobium; species Mesorhizobium sp. HAY1-8B. The sequence continues at coordinate 4,670,472 of NZ_CP200321.1, read as the reverse complement.
TATGTCGAATTGGATCGCGTTGCGGGCTACGACCGGGTCATCGAACATCAGACGATCGATCTCGCCTATGCGCACGAACTTCCGCTCGTTGCCACCAACGAGGCATTTTTCTCGTCGCGCGACGACTATGAGGCGCATGACGCTCTGATCGCCATCGCCGAGGGCACCGTCGTTGCCGTCGATAACAGACGCCGGCTGTCGCCGGACAATTTCCTGCGCAGCCAGGCCGATATGGCAAAGCTGTTCGCCGACCTGCCGGAAGCGATCGACAACACCGTCGAGATCGCGCTGCGCTGCTCGTACTATCCAAAGAACCGCAGCCCGATCCTGCCGCGCTTCACCGGCGGCGATGCCTCCGACAAGGACGCGGCCGAAAAGGCCGAGGCCGCGGAGCTCGCCCGCCAGGCGCGCGAGGGGCTCGACGCGCGGCTTGCCCTGCACGGACCGACACCGGGCTACACGGTCGAGCAGTATCGCGAGCGGCTCGAATTCGAGCTCGGCATCATCGAGAAGATGAAATTCCCCGGCTACTTCCTGATCGTTGCCGACTTTATCAAATGGGCCAAGGCGCAAGGCATTCCGGTCGGGCCGGGCCGTGGTTCGGGCGCCGGATCGCTGGTCGCCTATTCAACGACCATCACCGACATCGATCCCCTGCGTTTCTCGCTGCTGTTCGAGCGCTTCCTCAATCCGGACCGCGTGTCGATGCCCGACTTCGACATCGACTTCTGCCAGGATCGCCGCGAAGAGGTGATCCGCTACGTCCAGCAGAAATACGGCCGCGACCAGGTCGGCCAGATCATCACCTTCGGTACGCTGCAGGCCCGCGCCGTGCTGCGCGACGTCGGCCGCGTGCTGCAGATGCCCTATGGCCAGGTCGACAAGCTGTCGAAGATGGTGCCGCAGAACCCGGCCAATCCGGTCAAGCTCGCCGACGCCATCGCCAATGAGCCGCGCTTTGCCGAAGAGGCGGAGAAGGAGCCGATCGTCCAGACGCTGCTCGACATGGCGCAGAAGCTGGAAGGGCTCTATCGCCACGCCTCGACACACGCCGCCGGCATCGTCATCGGCGATCGGCCTTTGTCGGAGCTGGTGCCGATGTACCGCGATCCGCGCTCGGACATGCCGGTCACCCAGTTCAACATGAAATATGTCGAGCAGGCCGGCTTGGTGAAGTTCGACTTCCTCGGCCTGAAGACGCTGACCGTGCTGGAGACGGCGGTAAAACTGATCCGCCGCCGTGGCATCGACATCGATCTGGCGACGATCCCGCTCGACGACCCCGACACCTATGCCATGCTGTCGCGCGGCGAGGTGGTCGGCGTGTTCCAGGTGGAAAGTGCCGGCATGCGTAAGGCGCTTATCGGCATGCGGCCCGACTGCATCGAGGACATCATCGCGCTGGTCGCGCTTTACCGGCCGGGCCCGATGGAGAACATCCCGACCTACAACGCCAGAAAGCATGGCGAGGAGGAGATGGCCTCGATCCACCCCAAGATCGACCATCTGGTGAAGGAGACGCAAGGCGTCATCGTCTACCAGGAACAGGTGATGCAGATCGCGCAGGAGCTGTCCGGCTATTCGCTCGGTGAAGCCGACCTTCTGCGCCGCGCCATGGGCAAGAAGATCCGCGCCGAGATGGACAAGCAGCGTGAGCGCTTCGTCACTGGCGCTGTCGAGCGTGGCGTCAGCAAACCGCAAGCTGACTTCATTTTCGACCTGTTGGCCAAGTTCGCCGATTATGGTTTCAACAAATCGCACGCCGCCGCCTACGCCGTGGTCTCGTATCAGACCGCCTATCTCAAGGCGCACTATCCGGTCGAGTTCCTGGCGGCATCGATGACGCTCGACATGGGCAACACCGACAAGCTCGCCGATTTCCGCCAGGATGCGCTGCGTCTCGGCATCGAGGTTCTGGCGCCGTCGGTAATGACGAGTTTTCGGCCTTTCGAGGTCGGTGAAAACCGCATCTACTATTCGATGGCCGCGCTCAAGGGCGTCGGCGACGCGGCGGTCGAGCACATCGTTGCTGTCCGTGGCGAGAAGCCGTTCAAGAACCTCGCCGATTTCTGTGAGCGGGTCGATCCCAAGATCGTCGGCAAGCGTGTCTTCGAAAGCCTGATCATGGCCGGCGCGCTCGACTGTTTCGGGCATGACCGGGCGCAGATGATGGCTGGTGTCGAACGAATGATGGGGCTGGCATCGTTGGCGCAGCAGAATGCCGTTTCCGGCCAGGCCGATATTTTCGGCGCCTCGCTCGGCGCGCAGTCGCAGGCGCTCAACCTGCCGGCGACGGATCCGTGGCTCGCCGCCGACCGGCTGCACCGCGAATTCCAGGTTGTCGGCTTCTATCTCTCTGCCCACCCGCTCGACGAATACAAGGCGGCGCTGCAGAAGATGCGCGTGCAGAACTGGGCGGAGTTCTCAGCCGCCGTCAAGCGCGGCGCTTCTGCCGGCCGCCTGGCCGGCACGGTGACAAGCAAGCAGGAGCGCAAGACGCGAACCGGCAACAAGATGGGCGTGGTGGCCTTTTCCGACACTTCCGGCCAGTACGAGGCCGTGCTGTTTTCGGAAGGATTGGCACAGTATCGCGACCTCCTGGAAGCCGGCCGCTCCGTCGTCATCACTGTGGCGGCGGAGGACAGGCCCGAGGGCGTCAATTTGCGCATCAACTCGGTCCAGTCCCTGGAGGACGAGGCAAGCCGCATCCAGAAGGCGCTGCGCATTTTCGTCAGGAACGACGGTCCGGCCTCAATTATCCAATCCCAACTCACCCAGCGTGGCGAGAGCCAGGTGAGCATTATCGTGATCAAGGAAGAGGCGCAGGGCGAGGTCGAGATCGCCTTGCAGGGCGGCTACCGCGTCTCACCGCAGATTGCCTCCGCGATGCGCGCCGTGCCCGGCGTGGTGGAAGTGGAATTGGTGTGACCGCCGCCCTTGGCAGGCGGTGGCGATCCTGCGGGCGGCATCTGCCGCTCACGCAATCGCGATCCGCATGAAGACCCCCGACAAGGATTCATCCCCGGATCTTTCCGCAATTGCGCGCCTGCGCGACACGCTGCGCAGGCTCTACCATGGGCGCACGCCGGCGGCTTTCCGGTTCCAGCTGGCGGCAATCGTCATCGATCTGGCAATCATCGCCTTCTTCATCGCGACACCCGTCATCCAGCAATCGGCTTCGTTCCTGTGGCTGGATTATGCGGTGGCGGTGCTCGTCGGCGTCGACCTGATCGCCAGGTTGCTGGCCTCCAACGACATGCTGCGCCTGATGAGGCAGCCGACCTCCTGGGTGGATGTCTTCATCCTTTTGACCCTGCTGATGCCGACAGCGCTCGCCAATCTCGGTTTCCTGCGCATCCTGCGGCTGTGGTCATTGTCGCGCAGCGGTTCGATCTGGCGGCATTTCGAGATGCGTGGCCTGCGCCCCTGGCGGGAGGCGAGCCAAGCGGTCATCAACCTTTTGACCTTTCTTTTTGTCATCACCGGCTTCGTCTACACCTTCTTCTTCCGCAACGGAGCCGGGCTGGAAAACTACATTGACGCGCTTTATTTCACCGTCGCCACGGTGACCACGACCGGTTTCGGCGACATCGTGCTGCCGGGCATGGCCGGCAAGCTGACCGCGATCGTCACCATGATCATCGGTATATCGCTGTTCGTCAGGCTGGCGCAGGCGATCTTCCGGCCCGCAAAAGTGTTCTTCCCCTGTCCGCAATGCGGGCTGCAGCGGCACGAACCGGACGCCGTGCATTGCAAGGCCTGCGGGCATGTTCTCAACATACCGGACGCAGGCGACTAGGCGCATGAATATTCAGGTGATGCCGGCTACGACGCCGCCACTTCAGCCGGCTCGACTGGCTTGCGCTGCAGATTGAGCAGATTGCCCATCAGGATGAGCAGCGCGCCACCGGCGGTGAAGGCGTCGATCTGCTCGTGATAAAGCAGCCAGCCAGCCAGCGCGGACAAGGGCACCCGCAGGAAATCCATCGGCGAAATGACAGTCGCGTCGGCATAGGTGAGCGCACGGGCCATGCAGAAATGTGATGACATGCCGGTGAAGGCGATCAGCACGATCCATGGCCAGAGTTCGAGTGAAGGGGTGCGCCATACGTAGAGCGCGGGGATGAGGCCGAGCGCCGATTGGATGATCAGCATCCAGAAAATGATGCGCACGACGGTGTCCGTGCGGGTCAGTGATTTGACCATGACCAACGATATGCCGAAACAGACCGCGGCGCCCAGCACGACAAGGTGTCCCGGATCGACAGAGCCGACGCCCGGGCGCACGATGACCACCACGCCGATCAGCCCGAGCACGACCGCCGCCAGTTTCGGCCGGCTCAACCGTTCGCCCAGAAAAGTCACCGCCAGGATCGCCGTCCAGATAGGGGTGGTGAATTCGATCGAGATCAGCACCGCCAGCGGAATCAGCGTTAGCGCGTAGAGCCATGCCGCCTGGCCGCTGTAGTGAACGACATTGCGGGCGATGTGGGCGAGGGGACGTTGCGTGCGCATCGCCGCAAAGCCGCCGCTTGTCAGCACCAGCGGCAGGAGAATCAGGAAGCCGATCACCGAGCGCAGTTCCAGCACCTGGAAGACATTGAGCTCGGCTGTCGTGGCGCGGCCGGCGATCGACATCCCCAGGAACGAGGTAACCGACAGCGCCATCCAGAACGCGGCCTTGGGGATCGAAGGGGTGGATTTCATGGCCGCTATCTCGCAGGCGGGAGCCTCTGCCGCAATTGCTAGCCGCTTGATTCTTCTGGACCAGTCGCGGCGACGTTGCAAACGGTCGCGTTGCCGACGGAACCTGATACGCCAAGGGGCGTTGAGTTGCAGTATTCACCCAAGTCTGCATGTCAGCCCGACGAGGAGAACTTCGATGATATCACCAGCGCGGTTCGCACTTGCCGGCTGTTTGCTGGTCGCGGCCAATGCGGCACATGCCGATGAGAGCAAGTTTCTCCAATCCTTCCAGGGGAGTTTTGCCGGCAACGGGACTGTCCAGGTGACGACGCAGGCGCCGACAGTCAGCGTTTCTTGCACCTTCAAATCGGATGCGACAGCGTCCTCGCTGTCGCTCGACGGCAACTGCCGCGGCCTCGTTGTGGTCACGCGTGCCATCAGCGCCCATCTGACAACCAGCAGTGCCAGATACAGCGGTGTCTATGTCGGATCGCGCACCGGTCCGGCTCAGCTCAACGGCAGCCGCTCCGGCAACGCGATCAATCTCGCCATCCGCTGGGCCAAGCTGGTCAATGGCGACCGCAGCGCGCAGCTGACGGTGCAGAAAAAGGGAGCCAATGGCATTCTACTGACCGTCACCGACCGCGATCCCAAAACCGGCAAGAACGTTGTGACCAGTCGCATCGATCTGAAGCGCACCTGACAGCTCATTCCTCGAGCGGCTCCGGCGGGTGGGCATCACGGCCCCTGCCGAATGTATAGCCGGTCTCCACCGCCTTGCGGCCGAACTTGTCGCGCAGCGCGTCGATCGCGCCTTCGGCCATGGCGCGTTTGCGCGACTGGACGTCAACCAGATCCGGCGGGTCGGCCTTGTCGTCATCTGAGAGGTCGCTGACGCCGATGCCGAGCAACCGAAATTTCGTCCCGTCCGTTTCCTTGCGCAGAAGCTCCACTCCGGTCGAGAAGATGCGGTCAGCGAGCCGGGTCGGGTCACCGAGCTGGCGATTACGCGTGCGCAGCTTGAAATCCTGGGTCTTCAGCTTCAGCACCACGGTGCGCCCGGCAATGCCTGACTTTTTCAGCCGCGCCGAGACCTTTTCCGAAAGGCCCCTCAGCACCGAGACCAGCTCTTCCAGCGACGCGATGTCGGTGTCGAAGGTGGTTTCGGCCGATACGCTCTTGGCGTCCTGGTCGGGATCGACGCGGCGGACGTCCTCGCCGCGCGAAAGCCGGTAGAGTCTATCACCCATCGCGCCATAGCGGCGCATCAGGTCGCCACGCTCCATCTTCTGAAGCTGGCCAATGGTGCGGATGCCGTCGCGCTCAAGCGTGGCGTTGAACGCCTTGCCGACGCCCCAGATCATCGTCACGGGCTGAGCCGCCAGGAAGCCGACCGCCTCGGCCTCGCCGATGACCGAAAAGCCGCGCGGCTTGCGGAAGTCCGACGCGATCTTGGCGAGGAATTTGCAGTAGGACAGGCCGGCCGAAACGGTGATGCCGATCTCCTTCTCGACGGCCAGCGCAAAGCGCGCCAGCACCACGGCCGGCGGCAGGCCGTGCAAGCGTTCGGTGCCGGCGAGGTCAAGAAACGCCTCGTCGATCGACAGAGGCTCGACCAGCGGCGTCAGCGCCTGCATCATGGCGCGCACCTCACGGCCGACGCGCACGTATTTTTCCATGTTGGGCGGGATCACGACCGCCTCGGGGCAGGCCTCGAGCGCCTTGAACATCGGCATGGCGGAGCGCACGCCGCGGATGCGGGCGATGTAGCATGCGGTGGAGACGACCCCGCGCTTGCCGCCGCCGATGATCAGCGGCTTGTCCTTGAGCGCCGGGTTGTCGCGCTTTTCGATCGCCGCGTAGAAGGCGTCGCAATCGATATGGGCCAGATGCAGCCGGTAAAGCTCGGGATGGCGGGCAAGGCGAGGGCTGCCGCAACGTTCGCAGCGGCGCGTCTCACTGCGCTGAAACGTCAGGCAGTCACGGCAAAAACCGTGATCGGGATTGTTGACAGGGGCCGCCATCACTGCGAACATAAAGAGAACAGAGGCAATGGTACGACAGTGCAAGGCCAGCGACAAGCTTGGCCTGGGGAGAACCGCATGAGCACGACCATAGTGCCGCTGGCGCCTGAGCTCTGGCCTGATTTCGAAGACCTTTTTGGCAAGCAGGGCGCCTGTTACGGCTGCTGGTGCACGCATTTCAGGCTGGCGCCGGCGGCGCGGCGCGAAAGCAGCCGCGAACGCAACAAGGACCATATCAAGGCACGCATCGAAGCCGGCCCGCCGCCCGGCCTGCTGGCCTTCGAGGACGGCAGGGCGGTTGGCTGGATGCAGATCGGGCCGCGCTACGACGTGCCCGAATGGAACAACAAGGGCAGGGGCTCTGCGCCGATCGACCCCGCCGACGCTTCAGATCCGTGCGTTTGGGCGATCTCCTGCTTTTTCATTCGCGCCAAAGCGCGCGGCAGGGGTATCACGCATCGCCTCGTTGAAGGCGGCATCGATTTCGCTCGCAGGAACGGTGCACGGCTTGTCGAGGCCTGCCCGATCGACCTGTCGCGCGATTCGCGTTCGATCGGCTTGTTCGTCGGCTCGTCAGGAGTGTTCGAGAAGGCCGGGTTCGAGAGGCTGGTCGAGCGCAAGGCGGGTCGACCGCTGATGCGGTTGGTGCTGGAGCCGGGCACCTGACCACCATCGTCTTGCAGTTGTGATGGTATTTCCCTACCAGACGTACGAAACGATTTCTGCCTTTCGACCAAACGGAGAATTCCCGTGAACCGTGTGTTGCCAGTTGCCTTTACCGCGCTTGTGCTCAGCGCGCCCGCTTTCGGCCAGACCGTAGACAGCCAGGGCGCGAAGCAATTGTCCGATGACCTGTCCCGCTATGTCGGCAAGCAGGCGCTCGACAAGGGCATTCTGAAGATCTCGGTCGAAGGCGACGCCTACAAGATCGCGTTCGATCTCCAGGCGCTTGCGGCGACCTTTCCCGCAGAAGGAAGGGTGAAACTAGACTTCGCGCCCTACGCTTTGCTGGTCAAGCCGCGCAGCAATGGGACCTGGGATGTCTCGATGGATTTTTCGCAAAGCGGGTCCTTCGAGTTCAACGGGCCCGAGGGGCTGCAAAGCACGCAGTTTTCGATCAAGGACGGCAAGGGTTCCGGCGTCTACGATCCCAATCTGGCGGCCTTCATCAGCGGCGCCAGTTCGTTGGCCGGCATGACGATGGCATCGAAGGATGCCAAGCAGCAGATGGAGACCAGCACTGGTGCCGGCACCGCGACCATTGCCGCCACCAAGGCCGCCAATGGCGGTGTTGATTTCACCACGTCGCAAAAAATTTCGAATTTTGTCGAGGTGATCAAATTCAATGATCCTGAGAGCGGGCTGAATTTCCCGGTCACCATCAAGTCGCCGGAATTGTCGGTGGAAGCCAGCGGCAAGGGCGTGCAGACCAGGCCGCTGCTCGACCTCCTGGCATTTGCCGTGGCCAATGAGGACGAGACGACGCTGAAGGCAAACCAGGCGCAACTGAAGTCGCTTCTGCTCGCTGCGCTTCCGGTGTGGGAGCGCATCGACGGCACCTATGGCTTCAAGGATTTCGCCGTCGACAGCCCGATCGGCACTTTCGGGGCGACGCAGCTCAGCACCGTGTTCGGCAGCGACGGCGTTTCCCAGAACGGCAAGATCACCTACGGCATCAAGGCGTCGGGGTTGACCGTGCCGCAGCAGCTTTTGCCGAGCTGGAGCGTGGCGTTGCTGCCCACCGATATCGACCTCAATTTCGGCGGTGCCAATATCGATCTCGACAGCATGGCGAAGAAGGCGATCGAAGCCTTTGATCTCAATAAGAAGCCGCCGCTGTCGCCCGAGTTCGGCGACCAGCTCAAAGCCGACTTCCTGGCCAAGGCGCCGAAGGTCGTCATCGGCCACAGCACCGTGAAGAACAAGGACATGGAGATCGCGCTGGAAGGCGAGATGACAGGCTTCGGTGAAAAGCCCGACGCCAATCTTACGGTCGATGTCGCCGGCTTCGACAAGATCATGGCGCATCTGCAGGACGCCGCGAAGGCGGAGCCGGAACTGGGACAATACGTGCCCGTCGCTCTCATGGCCAAGGGTTTTGCCAAGACGCTGCCGGACGGCCGTCTGGAATGGGCTGTCAGCACCAAGGCCGACGGCTCGGTCACCGTCAACGGCGTCATGCTGAAGCCCGCCGATCCGGCGGTGGACGACAGCGTCGACGATGGGGACGGTGCGGACGATAGCGGCGGCGACGACAGTGGTGGCAGCGACAATGGCGGGTCAGGGGCGAAACTGAATCCTTGAGGGCTCAGCCCTCAAGCAATTTCAGGAAGGGGTCTAACGCTAGAGCCCCAGCGCGCCAGCGATCTTCGGCGCGGCTTCGTGCCAGTCCTGGACAACGATGACATCGTCCGGGACCGGCGGCAGGAACGCACGCAGTGAATTGTCGGCCATCAGGTGGAAAAGATTTGCGTCGGCGACCGATTCCCGTACCGACGCCAGATTGTGCGGCTGATCGTCGACGAAGACCACCGGCCGGCCGTTCTTGCCGCGCAGCTTGGCCACCGCCGGTCCCTTGGCCATCTCGGTGGTCAGCAGCGGATAGTCTAGGCCCAGGGCATCGAGATGGATGCGACGCACCGCACGATGCCTGTGCGGCATGGCCGTCAGCAGTATGATTTCCGCGCGGTTGCCAAGTCCTGCCAGGGCTTGCGCCGCGCCGTCGGTGATGCTCTGCCAATCGGCTTGCGCGTCGAAGAAATCGCCCAGAAGTGCCGTGACCTCGGGCTGTTCGATCAGCCGGCCGCTCGCCGTTTCGGCTATGTTGCCGGTCAGCCGGAAGGACGCCAGTGTCAGGCCATAGCCGCGCGACTTCAGGAAATGCGGGAAGGGGCGGATGAATTCGAGCACGACGTCGTCGACGTCGAGCACCAGCAGCGGCCGGTCGTCGGCCGCCAGTTCCGCGATCTGGCGGGCGGTCTCCGGATCATCGCTCATATGGAATGCTCATGGTTGTCGTCGCCGAGCGGTAGGGCGCGCAATGCCTTGCCGACGGCCGCCGGCGGCGTGCCGGTTTCCTCGGCAAAGCGCATCAGCGTCGGCTCGTGGGCAAGAATGAATTGCAGCACGCCGGCCAGGAAACCCGGCTCGCCGGCGGCCTTGCGGATCGAATGCGCCTCTATTCCGGTGATCGCCAGAAAACGCGGCAACAGCTCCGGGTCGGAGGCAACGAAGCCCAGCGCCTTCACGGCAATGGTTTCCGCCTCTTCGCGCATTGACGCCGCGTTTGCCATCACTACCTTCTGCATGTGGAATGAGTCTCTCCGCAGTAATGGCAAGAATTGCTTGCGGCAAGCCTTTACAGCGCGGCGCGCCTTTTGGACGCGCAGTGAGGCGAAGTGGAATTCGCGCTGTTTTGCAGCCCGAGGGTTTCCGTTTCGTCAATCATATTGCCGTATAGTGAAGCAGGGTTTGGTGCGTTCAACCAGGGGCGCATGACGGCCACCTTCGAGCGGAAGGACGGCCGGGACGGGATGTCGATGCCTAAGAAGGTCATGATCGTCGAGGACAATGAGCTCAACATGAAGCTCTTTCGGGACCTCATAGAAGCGAGCGGCTACGAGACGGTGCGCACCCGCAATGGCCTGGAGGCGCTGGATCTGGCGCGCAAGCACCGGCCCGATCTTATCCTGATGGACATCCAGCTGCCCGAAGTGTCCGGGCTGGAAGTGACCAAATGGCTGAAGGAAGATGACGATCTGCACGTCATTCCGGTCATCGCGGTGACGGCCTTCGCCATGAAGGGCGATGAGGAACGCATCCGCCAGGGCGGCTGCGAGGCCTATATTTCGAAACCGATCTCGGTGCCGCGTTTCATCGAGACCATCAAATCCTATCTGGGCGATGCCTGATGTGCCCTTCCAGCCGAGCCGGAGCCTTGTGAAATGACCGCGCGGATCCTCGTCGTCGACGACATCCCTGCCAATGTGAGGCTGCTGGAGGTCCGGCTGCTAGCCGAATATTTCGAGGTGCTGACCGCCAGCAACGGGCCCGACGCGATCGAGACCTGCGAGAACGGCAAGGTCGATGTCGTGCTGCTCGATGTGATGATGCCCGACATGGACGGGTTCGAGGTCTGCCGCAGGCTTAAGAGCGATCCTGCGACGTCGCACATCCCGGTGGTGATGATCACCGCGCTCGACCAGGTGTCCGACCGTGTGCGCGGGCTGGAGGCCGGCGCGGACGATTTCCTGACCAAACCGGTCAACGACCTGCAGCTGATGACACGCGTGAAGAGCCTGGTCCGGTTGAAGTCGCTGACCGACGAGCTCCGGCTGCGGGCCTCGACGACGCGCAATATCGGCATCGAGGAACTGCTCAGCCGCAATTTCGCGTCCGAGGACACGACGCCGAAAGTGCTGTTGATCGACGAGCGCAAATCATCGGTCGAGCGCATCCAGAAGATGCTGCGCGACCGCGCCGATCTCGACGTGACCGGTGATCCGCATGCCGGGTTCTTCCAGGCGGCCGAAAATCCCTATGAATGCGTGATGATCTCGACGGCCTTTGCCGATTTCGATCCGCTTCGGCTCTGCTCGCAATTGCGCTCGCTCGACCGCACCCGTTTCGTCCCAATCATCCTTCTGGCGGAGGAGGGCGAGGAGGAGCGCATCATCCGCGGCCTCGAACTCGGCATCAACGACTATCTGATGCGGCCGATCGATCAGCAAGAACTGACGGCGCGGCTGCGCACGCAGGTGCGTCGCAAGCGCTACAACGACCAATTGCGCGCCAGCGTCACCCAGACCATCGAAATGGCGGTGACGGACGGCCTGACCGGGCTGCACAACCGCCGCTACCTCGACAGCCATCTGCAGACACTGTTCGACCGCGCCGTGGCGCGGCGCCGGCCGCTGTCGGTGATGATCACCGACCTCGACCGCTTCAAGTCGATCAACGACGCGCACGGCCATGATGGCGGCGACGAGGTGCTGCGGGAATTCGCCCGGCGGCTGCGCAAGAATGTCAGGGGTATCGACCTTGCCTGCCGTTTTGGTGGCGAGGAGTTCGTGGTGGTGATGCCGGACACTGATGGTGCGGTCGCCGAAAAAGTGGCCGAACGCATCCGCGCCGAAATCGCCCAGCAGCCCTTCGCCATCGGTACCGACGGCAAGACGATCGAGGTTACCGTCAGCGTTGGCGTGTCGTCGGTGCTGAAGGGTGTGGATACGGTGGCTGCGCTGATGAAGCGCGCCGATCTCGCGCTTTACGAAGCCAAGAGCGGCGGCCGCAACCGCGTCGTTGCCAAGGCGGCGTGACCCTGCGCGCCTGATTGTTCGGTCAATCCAACAAGGTTAGCTATTTACCTTAATCCAAGCGATTCGCGAGCCTTGGTTAAGAAACTGTTGATTTTCCTAAGCCCGTGCGCAAATGTGCAGGGGAAGACGAAGCCGGCGCGAGGGTAGATAGCCGGCTCGATCCCTGAAATACCCCATGATGCTCAGGTCCGCCGCATCTCCTGGGTCCGTGGGGTCGGCCGGCCGGCGCTGGCACATAGTGGCCTCCTCGTACCGCTGCCAACCGCCGACCGGCCCCCTTTGTTTCAAGACTGCGTAAAAGCCCCGAAAGGGGCTTTTTTCATGGGCGGAAAAATCTGAATAACGCTTGCGCGGCTTCAACTGCGGCGGCGCGACTGCGAACCGCCATTCTGAGCTGTCGTTCATCCAAGGCCGGGAGAGTACTTCTCTCTATTTCATACATATGGCGCACAAGGGGCTTGCGGCAAGACCCGCCTGTTTTCGTAAAATCGCGGCCTAAGCCAGCGGAAACGGGAGATGATAATGGGTGTTGTGTCGTCAGGAGACGGTCGGGATCATACTGTGGTCATCGTCGGGGCCGGTCCGACCGGGCTGATGCTGGCCGGCGAACTCGCTTTAGCCGGTATCGATGTCGCCCTCGTCGAGCGGCGCCCGACCCAGGAGCTGGCCGGCTTGCGCGCGGGCGGCCTGCACGCACGCACGATCGAGGTTCTCGATCAGCGCGGAATTGCCGACCGGTTTCTCTCGCGCGGGCAGCGCTTCCCGACCGTCGGGTTCCACATGATCCGTTTGGACATCAGCGACTTTCCCAGCCGGCACAACTATCTGCTGGCGCTGCGACAAAACCATATCGAACGGATATTGGCCGACTGGATCGACGAGTTGGGGGTGCCAATCTATCGCGGGCAGGAAGTCACTGACTTCGCGCAGGATGATGACGGTGTCCACCTGGATTTGTCCGGCGGCCAACCCTTGAGGGCGCAATACCTCGTCGGCTGCGACGGAGGACGCAGCACGATCCGCAAGGCGGCGGGCATTGAGTTCGCCGGATGGGATCCGACGATGAGCTGGATGATCGCCGAGGTCGAGATGTCCAGGGAACCGGCATTGGGCTTTCGCAACGACGCCTACGGCATTCATGCGATAGGCAAGATCGAGGATAGCGACAGGGTGGGTGTCGTGCTGACCGAGAGGCAGCTGACCATCGGCGGCGAGCCGACGCTGAACGATCTCAGCGAGGCACTTGTCGCTGTCTACGGCACCGATTTCGGGGTCCACAGCCCGACCTGGCTCTCTCGCTTCACCGACATGACACGTCAGGCCGCCGCCTACCGCGACAGACGTGTCCTTCTGGCCGGCGACGCCGCGCACATTCATCCTCCGATGGGCGGGCAGGGGCTCAATATCGGCGTGCAGGACGCGGTGAATCTGGGATGGAAGCTGGCCCAGGTGGTCAAGCGGATCTCACCGGAAAGCCTGCTCGACACCTACCACGCCGAGCGCCATCCTGTCGCCGCCCGCGTGTTGCGCAACACCATGGCGCAGGTCGCGCTTCGCCGCACGGATGACCGCACCAAGGCCTTGAGCGATACGATGACCGAGTTGCTCGGCATGGAAGAGCCGCGCAAACGGATCGCCGCGGAAATGTCCGGCCTGGGTATCCGCTACGATCTCGGCGAGGGCCACCCGTTGCTTGGGCGGCGGATGCCCGACCTCGACCTTGTCACAGGCCGCGGTCCGGCGCGGGTCTTCAGCCTGCTGCACGATGCCCGGCCGGTGCTCCTCAACGTTGGTGAACCGGGCTGGCCGGACATTACGCCCTGGGCGGATCGGGTCCGCCAGATCGAGGCTGGATATGACGGCATCTGGGAGCTACCGGCCCTCGGGACGGTCGCCGCGCCCGATGCCGTCTTGATCCGGCCGGATGGATATGTAGCCTGGGTCGGGGCTGGAGCCCAACAGGGGCTGGCCGACGCGCTGACCGCTTGGTTCGGACCGTCCGCCGCGCGTTAGCAACACGGTCAAAGCGGGCGGCCTCCTCATCGCCGTGCCACAGGCCCTTGCGTCAGAAGCGTTCGCGATAGTCGCGCGGGTTTGTGCCGAGGACACGTAGAAAGCCGCGCCGCATCGTCTCTTCCGATCCGAAGCCGCAACGGCGGGCCGTCTGGTTGACGGCCTCGCCCCGTTCCAGCATCCGTCGCGCCGCCTCGATGCGGATCTCCTCGACCGCGCGCGCAGGCGTGCGGCCGGTTGCCTCCCGATAGTGCCTGGAGAAACTGCGCGGGCTCATATTGGCGCGCTCGGCCAGGTTCGGCAGCGAAAGGTCGCCGTCCATATTGTCCTGGATCCAGCCATGCAGCCGGTCGAAGCGTTCGTCGCCTAGCTGCAGCTTGAGCGTCTGGCTGAACTGCGCCTGGCCACCGGGGCGCTTCAGGAAGACAACCAGTTCGCGCGCCACGGCAAGCGCCACACGCCGGCCAAGGTCGGCCTCGACGAAGGAAAGGGCGAGATCGATTCCCGCCGTCACGCCTGCCGACGTCCACACATTGCCGTCACGGATGAAAATCGGATCGGGTTCGAGGCGGACCGCCGGAAAGCGCCGCGCGAATTCGGCGCAGCGTCCCCAGTGGGTAACGGCACGCCTGCCGTCGAGCAGGCCCGCCGTCGCCAGCAGCATGGCGCCACTGCAGACGGAGGCTGTTCGCGTGGCGTCGCGCGAGCGGCCGGTCACCCAATCGATCAGCCCGGGGTCCTCGCAGGCCGCGTTGACGCCCCATCCGCCAGGCACGATCAGCGTGTCGATCCCTGGCCCGTGCGCCGGCAACGGCGCCGCTTCCAGCGCGAGACCGGCCGATGTCCTGATCCGCGGCGAGGCGGCGACGACCGTGACCTCGTAGGGGGCGGGTTCGCCGGCCTGCGCCCTGAAGTCGTTGGCGCTGGCGAAGACCTGAAGCGGTCCGCTGACATCAAGGAGCTGGACATCGGGATAGGCAAGGATTTCGATGCGGCGCATGGCGATTTGGCTTGAAACGAGGGATAATTGGCGATCGTGCCAAAGCATGGTGCCTTAGATTGGCCGGAGTCAACCTATGGAGAGTTCCATGACCCTTCGCTTCGGCATCCTCGTCTTCCCCAATGTCCAGCAGCTCGACCTCACCGGCCCTTATGAAGTCCTGGCATCGGCAAAGGGCGCCGAGGTGGAATTGATCTGGAAGGATCGCAATCCGGTCATGTCGTCGACGCGACTGTTGCTGTACCCGACGGCGACCTTCGACGATTGCCCTCCTCTCGATGTGCTGTGCATACCGGGTGGCGGCGGCGTCAACGCGCTGCTGGAGGATCAGGCCGTGCTCGAGTTCGTGCGGGAGCGCGCGGCTCAGGCGCGCTACGTCACCTCGGTGTGCAGCGGTGCCCTGGTGCTGGGTGCAGCCGGCCTGCTCAAAGGCAAGCGGGCGACGACGCATTGGTACGCGCATGATTTCCTCGCCGAGTTCGGCGCCATCCCAGTCGACGAGCGAATTGTCGAGGACGGAAACTTGATAACCGCCGGCGGCGTCACCTCGGGGATCGACTTCGGCCTCGCCCTTGTCGCCAGGCTTCTCGGTCAGGCCGAGGCCGAAACGGTGCAGCTTTCGCTCGAATATGCCCCGGCGCCTCCGTTCCAATCGGGCACGCCCGCACAGGCTTCGCCTTCCGTGCTGGCGGAAGCAAAGGAGCGGCTCGCGGGTTCAAGGCGGGTTCGCGAGGACATGTTCGCGCGCTGGCGCGCCACTCGCGCAGCCGCCACGCCGGCGCGAAGCCACGCTTGAACTGATGGGCCGAACGGCGCGCCGTTCGGCCCATCTTCGTTTCGGCTGTTGACACATCTCTCCGTCTGTGCAGAAATTGGTTGGACCATTGGACCACTTGTGCATCGCTTCGGGGAGGAAGTGTGGACCAGAACAGCCTGCCACCCATTCAGACGACGGCGCGCGATGACGCTGTGCTGAAGGCATTGGTGGGCTTTGTTCGCGCCGAAGCCTTGCAGCCCGGCGAGCGGCTTCCGACCGAGCGTATCCTGGCCGAGCGGCTGAAGGTCAGCCGCAACACGGTGCGCGAGGCGCTGACGCGGTGGGAAGGGCTTGGTCTCGTCGAGCGCCGGCAAGGCAGCGGCACCTATCTCAAGGCGGCTGTGTCGCCCGACATGCTGCATATGCCGCTGACGCTGGCGGGCGGCAACGACTTCACCAGCCTGATGCAAACGCTTGAAATCCGCCGCGCGCTGGAGGCGGAGGCCGCGGCTCTTTGCGCCGAGCGGGCGAGCCCGGCCGACATCGCCGAGATCGAGCGCAAGCTCGACATCATGGAGCAGGCATTCCGTACCCGCGACGGCATGTCGTCTGAAGAGGACTGGGAGTTCCACCAGGCGGTCTACCGCGTCTCCGGCAATCCGCTGTTCGAACAGATCATCGCAGCCATGCACGAGCTGTTCCATCGTTTCTGGGAGCATCCGCTGGGCGTGCGCGATTTCGGTCACGCCAGCTTTCCCTACCACCGCACCATCTATGAGCGCATCGCCGCGCGCGACCCGCAGGGGGCCCGCGCCGAGGCACTCAAGCTGATCGCCACCGTCGAGGACGATCTCAAGCGCGGTGCCGCCAAACTCAAACTTCCGAGCCAGACATGAACGAGCATCCGAGCGGTTTCGATCACGATTATCTTGCCGAGGCGGCGACACTGCTGGCGCATGACGAACCGTTCCCCGGTGGCGCGGTGGTGCCGCCGATCTACCAGACCTCGCTGTTCACCTTTGCCAATTATGCCGAGATGGCCGACACCTTTGCCGGCAAGCGAAGGCAGCCGATCTATTCGCGTGGCGACAATCCGACGGTAATGGAATTCGAGGCGCGTGTTGCCGCCCTTGAGGGCGCCGAGGCCGCGCGCGGCTTTTCCAGCGGCATGGCGGCGATCAGCGCCGCGGTGCTTGCCTTTGTCGGGGCGGGCGAGCGTATCGTTGCGGTGCGGAACTGCTACGGCGATGCCTACCGGCTGTTCGAGCGGCTTCTGCCGCGGCTCAATATCAAGGTCGATTACGTCGACGGTTCCGATCCCGATGCGGTGGCGGCGGCACTTCCCGGCGCCAAGCTGCTCTATCTGGAAAGTCCGACCTCGATGATGTTCGAGCTGCAGGATCTGCCGCATCTGACCCGGCTGGCCAAGGAACAGGGCATCGTCACCACTATCGACAACTCCTGGGCGACGCCGGTTTTCCAGAAGCCGATCATGCATGGCGTCGACCTGGTGCTGCATTCAGCATCGAAATATCTCGGCGGCCACAGCGATACCGTCGCCGGCGTGGTGGCCGGCTCCGCAGCGCATATCAAGCACATCAACGAACAGACCTATTCCTATCTCGGCGGCAAGCTGTCGCCGTTCGAAGCATGGCTGCTGCTGCGCGGCCTGCGCACGCTGCCGCTGCGCCTGCCGCACCATATGAAGAGCGGGCTCACCATCGCCGAGCGGCTGAAGGCGCATGCCAATGTCGAGCGCGTCAACCATCCGGTTTATTCGAACCATCCGGGCAAGGCGACGCTGGCAGGCTATGCCGGTCTGTTCTCCTTCGAGGTGACGGACGATATCGACATCCCCGTCTTTGTCGATGCGCTGAAGTTTTTCCGCATCGGCGTCAGCTGGGGCGGGCATGAAAGCCTGGTCGTGCCGGCCAAGGCGTCACTGGAGCAGACGCCGGGACTGAATTCGATGGCGCGCTTCGGCGTCAGCCCCCGAACCATCCGCTTCAATGTCGGATTGGAAAGTGTCGAAGACCTCTGGGCCGACGTCGCCCAGGCCTTCGAAAAAGCCAGAAAATAACAAGCGGGTTCAAAATGGGAGTCTTGAACATGAAAAAACTGACCATCATGCTTGCCACCGTTGCGGGGTTGGCGATTTCCGCCGGGAGCGCGCTGGCCGATTCGACCCTGAAGATGGTCGAAGTCATCACCAGCCCGCCGCGCACCGAATTCCTGAAAAAGCAGATCGCCGAGTTCGAGGCGGCCAATCCCGGCGTCAAGGTCGAGCTGATCTCGCTGCCCTGGGGGCAGGCCTTCGAAAAATTCCTGACCATGGTGCAGGCCGGCGATACGCCCGACGTGGTCGAGATGCCGGAACGCTGGATGGGTCTCTATGCTAACAATGCCCAGCTCGAGGACCTCGGCCCCTACATGGCCAAGTGGGACGATGCCAAGACGCTCGGCGACCGTGCCAAGCAGTTCGGTTCGACGGTCAACAACACGCAGTTCATGATCCCTTACGGCTACTATGTGAACGCGCTGTTCTGGAACAAGAAGCTGTTCAAGGAAGCCGGCCTCGACGGTCCGCCGGCCACGCTCGACGAGTTCGTCGCCGATTCCAAGAAGATCTCCGCCATCCCGGGCAAGTATGGCTACTGCCTGCGCGGCGGGCCGGGCGCTTTCAACGGCATGCACATGTTCATGAACATCGCCGCAGGCAAGGGCGGCTACTTCAACGAGGACGGCACCTCGACCATCAATGACGAGGGCTCGGTCAAGGGCCTGCAGATGCTGGCCGACATGTACAAGGACGGGCTGGCGCCGAAGGATGCGGTGAGCTGGGGCTTCAACGAGACCGTCACCGGCTTCTATTCCGGCACCTGCGCCATGCTGAACCAGGATCCGGACGCGCTGCTCGGCATCGCCGACAAGATGAGCGCCGACGACTTCGCCGTGGCGCCGCTCCCCGTTGGTCCGAGCGGCAAGTCGTATCCGACGCTCGGCTATGCCGGCTGGGCGATGTTCGCCAATTCGCAGCACAAGGACGACGCCTGGAAGCTGATGGCGACGCTGCTTTCGCCCAAGGACAATCTGGCATGGGCCAAGGAAGTCGGCGTCGTCCCGATCCACAATGGCGCCGACCAGGATCCTCATTTCAAGACCGAGCAGTTCAAGGGCTGGTTCACGGAACTGAGCGACAGCTCCAAATATGAAATGGTGACGCCGCCGACGCATCTGGAAAATCTCGGCAACTTCGTCGACCAGGTCGCGATCAAGAACTTTCAGGAAGTGCTGCTTGGCCAGAAGACCGCCAAGGACGTCGCGGACCAATGGGCTGCCTTCCTGACCAAGGAACAGCAGGACTGGCTGGCGAAGAACAAGAAGTAGTTTTGTTCCCTTCTCCCCGTTCGCGGGGAGAAGGTGTCACGAAGTGACGGATGAGGGGCGGCGCAACGCCTCGATAGACTGGCGCTGCCCTTCATCTGCCTGCCGGCATCTTCTCCCCGCAAACGGGGAGAAGGACGCTGTCCCCGACGCCGCTCCAGGGAGCCGATCCTCACCCAATGACCTATGCCGTGTCCGAAATACGATCCGCCGGCAAGCCGCGCCGCAAGCGGCTGTCGCATGCCGTCATCGAGCCCTGGCTCTATCTCAGCCCGGCGATCATCCTGCTGATCGTGGTGCTGTTGGTGCCGCTGATCATCGGCATCAGCTACTCCTTCCGCAAATTCTCGGCCTTCAAGTCGGAATATGTTGGGCTCGGCCAGTATCAGGCAATGCTGTCGGATCAGGTTCTGGGGCAAGCCCTGATCAACACGCTGTGGTGGACGATCGCCAGCCTGTTCTTCCAATTTTTCCTCGGCCTTGGCCTGGCGCTGCTGCTCGACAAGCCGTTCTGGGGTCGCAAGTTGGTGCAGGCTCTGGTGTTCCTGCCCTGGGCCGTACCGTCCTTCCTGTCCGGGCTGACCTGGGCCTGGCTGTTCAACCCTATCATCGGGCCGCTGCCGCATTGGCTGTACGCGCTAGGGCTCAAGGCAGAGCCGACCAATGTGCTCTCCGATCCCGCCACGGCGATGTGGGGGCCGATCGTCGCCAATGTCTGGTTCGGCATTCCGTTCTTCGCCATCACGCTTCTGGCGGCGCTGAAGTCTATCCCGTCCGAAATGCACGAGGCGGCGGCGATCGACGGCGCTTCGCCCTGGCAGCGCTTCACCAAGGTGACGCTGCCATTCCTCGCGCCGACCATCGCCATCACGGTGATGCTGCGCACCATCTGGATCGCCACCTTCGCCGACCTGATTTTCGTCATGACCGAGGGCGGGCCGGCTGGTTCGACCAATACAGTGCCAGTCTATATCTATGTCAGCGCCTTCAAGTCACTGGACAAGGGCTATGCCTCGGCGGTGGCCGTATTGCTGCTCGTGCTGTTGATCGCCTATGCAATCGCGCTGATCGCCATCCGCCGCTCCCTGGTGAGGCACGTCTGATGATCGCGGGACGCTCTGCTTCACAACGGTTCTTTGGTGGTATCGGCCTCTACGCGGCGATCGCCGCCTATGTGATCTTCGCCCTGTTCCCGATCTACTGGACGCTGAAGATCTCGGTGACGCCGGAGCGGCTGCTCTATTCCGAAGGCATCACCTTCTGGCCGTCGCGCACGACGTTGCAGAATTTCGTCACCGTGCTCGAGGCCACCGATTTCCCGCGCTATTTCCTCAACAGCGTCATCGTCTCCGTGTCGACGGCGGCATTGGTGACGGTGATCGCCACGCTCGCCGGTTACGCCATGTCGCGTTTCACCTTTCGCGGCAAGGCGGTGCTGGCGCTGATGCTGCTTTTGACCCAGACTTTTCCGCTGGTGATGGTCATTCCGCCGATCTACCGCGTCATGGGTCAGATCGGGCTGATCAACAGCCTGACCGGGCTGATCGTCATCTACACCGCCTTCAACACCGCCTTCGCCACCTTCCTGATGCAATCCTTCTTCGATGGCATCCCGAAGGATCTGGAAGAGGCGGCGATGATCGACGGTTGTACGCGTGCGCAGGCAATGCGCCGGGTGATCGTGCCGCTGACGCTGCCCGGCATGGGCGCCACGCTCGGCTTTGTCTTCACCGCCGCCTGGAGTGAGCTCTTGTTCGCGCTGATGCTGATCTCCAGCGACGACCAGAAGACCTTCGCCGTCGGCTTGCTCACCTTCATCGGCAAATTCGCCGTCGACTGGGGGCAGATGATGGCGGCGTCGATCCTGGCGCTGATCCCTGTCTGTATCTTCTTCGCCTTCCTGCAACGCTATCTCGTCACCGGCCTGACCGCCGGCGCCGTCAAAGGATAGACCGATGGCCTCTGTCACGCTCGAAAAGGTCCGCAAGGATTACGGCGCCGTCCGCGTCCTGCATGCGGTCGACCTTGAAATCGCCGACGGCGAATTTGTCGTTCTGGTCGGTCCATCCGGCTGCGGGAAATCGACATTGCTGCGCATGATCGCCGGGCTGGAGGAAGCCTCCGGCGGCGAGATCCGTATCGGTGAGCGATTGGTCAACGATGTGGCGCCCAAGGATCGCGACATCGCCATGGTCTTCCAATCCTATGCGCTTTATCCGCACATGGATGTGTCGAAGAACATGGGCTTCAGCCTGATGCTGCGCAAGGCCGAGAAGCCGGCGATCGATGCCAGGGTGGATGGCGCGGCCAAGCGGCTGGGCCTGGACACCTACCTTCAGCGCTTGCCGCGGCAGCTGTCCGGCGGCCAACGCCAGCGCGTCGCCATGGGCCGCGCCATCGTGCGTGATCCCAAGGTCTTCCTGTTCGATGAGCCGCTGTCCAACCTCGATGCCAAGCTGCGCGTCCATATGCGGGCCGAGATCAAGGCGTTGCACCAGCAACTGAAGACCACCTCGGTCTATGTCACGCACGACCAGATCGAGGCTATGACCATGGCCGACCGGATCGTCGTCATGCATGACGGGCTGATCCAGCAGGTTGGCGCGCCGCTCGATCTCTATGACCGTCCGGCCAACGTGTTCGTTGCCGGTTTCATCGGCTCGCCGGGCATGAATTTCCTGCCGGCGACGGTTCGCAAGGGCGAGGTACCGGAAGCGGTGCTGGCCGATGGCCAGGCGCTGAGACTGCCGGATGGCCCGCCGCTCAGCGACGGCGATGCCATTACCATCGGCCTGCGGCCCGAGCATATCCGGTTGGCCGATGACGGCGCGCTACAGGGCGAGGTAGGGGTCGTGGAGCCGCTCGGCCTCTCGACACAGTTCTACGTCGCGCTGGCCGGCCAGCAGCTTTGCGTCTTTGCCATGGGACGCGCCGGCGTCAAGCCCGGCGACATCGTGCGGTTGGCGGCCGATCCGACGTCGCTGCATCTGTTCGATCCGAAAAGCGGCGATCGCATCGGCTGAAGGAAATTCAGCCGGGCTGAGGGAACCAGACCGCAGCCTCTGCTCTGCAAACAAAAACGCCGCCCGATGGGCGGCGTTTTTGTTTACAGGGAAAACCCAGATTACTTGATCTTGGTTTCCTTGAATTCGACGTGCTTCTTGGCGACCGGATCGTACTTGCGGAACGACAGCTTGTCGGTCTTGGTACGGCTGTTCTTGCTGGTCACGTAGAAGAAACCGGTGTCGGCGGTCGATAGAAGCTTGATCTTGATGTTTGCGGCTTTGGCCATGGTATCAGTCCGTTCGTTCGTGGAGTTTTGGCCGCTGGAGCACGGGGAAAACACCCGGACGCGGGAAACTTGGCGCGACACATAAAGAACGTGCTTGGAAAGTCAAGCCCGGCGGACCTGATGCGGCCCGTCCGGGTAGCCCACTACGCGTAAATCAGACGTTTTCCGTCTCCGACGCCGCAACCTTCTTCCAGTCTCCGGTCGTGTTCCACCAACGATTCGGGTTGGCGCGGTCATCCAGCCCCTTGGACCGGCTGGCGAGGATCGGCTGGAGGCGGATCACCGGCTCCTGATAGGAATGGGCCTGGAAAATCGCCTCGACGACGCGGCTTGCCAGCGCCTGGTCATCCGGCAGTTCGAATGAAACCTCGACCGTGCCCGGGCGGCGGCGCAATTCGATTTCGGCGCCGGCCGCGGCCCCTTCAAGCGGCCTGTAGCGCTCGATGCCGTGTCCCGACTGATAGGCGTTGCGGTCGTATTTGCCCATGGCCAGCGGGGCGATCGCTACGACCGCGTCCATGATGCGGTCGACATCCGCGGCCGGGGCCTGGAAGGTCACAAGCAGCAGGAGCGTCATTCGCAATGATGTGGTTTCAAAGCCGCTGTCGATCATGGGAGTGTCCTCAACTTCCGTTTTTGGGGGACACTCTTTTAACCTGACGCTGCTGACACGGTTCTGTCAGCAGCGGTCGCTGTCTCAAAGGGTCAAAGGAGTATCTTGCGGACGAGCCTGACGCCAACCAGCGCCATGTAGGCGCCAAAGAACAGGCCGAGCGACCAGCCGAAACCGGACGGACCGAACGCGTCCATGCCGATGCCGATCGCCTGCGGGCCGAGCACCATGCCGACACCATAGCAGAGCACGAAGGCGGCGTTGGCGGATGCCAGTTCATGGCCGGAAAGTTGCGAGCCGAGGTGGGCAAGGCCGATCGTGTACATGGCGGCGACAACGCCGCCCCAGACGAACAGAAGGGCGGCCATCAGGTGCCAATTCTGGGCGAAGAAGGGCATGAAGACCGTGCCGGCAAGGCCGACGGTGGCGCAGGCGAGCAGCAGATAGCGGCGGTCGCTGACCCGGTCGCTGATCATGCCGATCGGTATCTGCAGCAGCACATTGCCGAGACCGATCATGGTCAGCAGCAATGCGGCGTCGGCTTCCGAATAGCCGATGCGGTTGCCATAGATCGGAAACAGCGCGAAGCCTCCGGTTTCGACCGCACCGAATACCAGCACGGCGGCGGTCGCCGATGGCACCAGCCAGATGTAGCGAAGGAAGTTGCTGGTCTCGCCATCGGCAACGATGGAGGGGCTTTCATTGCGCGCGGCCAGCACCGGTATCGCGGCCAGCGTCACCAGTACGATGATGACGCCGAACGGCCTGAAGCCGGAGCTGCCAAGATGGGCGAACAGCCACGGTCCGGCGGCAAAGCCGAGCGACAGGACGGTGGCGTAGATGCCAAGCACAAGACCGCGCCGGTGCGGCGGTGCCGACGTGCTGATCCAGAATTCCGACAGGATGAACAGCACCGTCAACGCGATATGAAGCACGATGCGCAGCGGAAACCACATCCAGAAGTCGGGCGCGAAATGGAAGCCGACGAAGGCGAGGGCGCCGGCGGCGATCATCCCAATCATGGTCCAGGCGACGCCGAAGCGCATGGCGAGCGGTGTGGCTAACGGCGCACCGGCGATCGAGGCCAGGCCGGCGACGGCGGTGTTAAGGCCGATCATCGAAGCCGAGTGGCCCCGCGTTTCCAAGATGACGCTGAGCAGGGGCATGCCGAGGCCAATGGCGATGCCGACGACGCTGATCGACGAGATCGCCGCCACCATCGGCAGCCAGTGTACGCGTTCGTCGCCCTTGGGTTGGGTATCGACCGTCATGGGATGCTGAATACTCTGTCTCTTTGATCTTACGCAATTCCGGGCGGAAAACCGCGTCACACTTTTCCTGGAATTGCCCTACAGAAGTTCGCGGGTGAAGCGGTTGCGGACAAGCCGGTAGAAGGGGACTGGACCGCCCGGACGCAGCAGCGGATCATGGGCGAGGCGCTTTTCCAGCTCGTCCAGGATCATTCGCGTGATGTCGGGTATGTCGGCTTCCCGGGCTTTGGCGAGCGGCAGCCAGACCAGTTCCTCGAGTTCGTTGGTCGGCCCGCCGCCGGGCAGTTCGACGGCGACATCGTTGCGCCAGGCGCTGAAGAAACGGGTATCGAAGCGGCGTATCCGGTTGGGTGGGGTGATGGCGCGCGCGATGAAACGCAGCGTTTCCAGTGACGGTCTTACGCCGTGTTCGACAAAACCCTGCCAGTCACGCTTGTCGGTGGCAAAGGCGGCCTTCTGGCCTATCAGCAGCCCGGCTTCCTCATAGGTCTCGCGAATCGCTGACAATGCGACAGCCCGGGCTCGCGCGGCACTGGTGCGGCCGGGACCAGCAAGCAGCTTTGCTTCCTCATCGCGGTGCAATGCGGTAGCGGTCGCGACGCGGCTATCCGCCGGATCAGTGCGGCCGCCGGGAAACACGAACTTGCCTGGCATGAACGCGTGGCCGGCATGACGGCGGCCCATGAGCACCAGCACCTCATCGCCCTTGCGGTCGAGCAGGATCAGCGTCGCGGCGTCACGCGGACGCAGAGGCCGGCCGCTATGTGCGGCAAGACCCTTGTCGAGCTTGTCGACGTCCACCTTGGTCATTGCTTCCATGCGCAGGGACCTAGCGGAAACTTCTGGCAAGCGAAAGTGGCCTTTCACGGTCGGTATGTTGCGCCAGCCGGAGCTCTAGGCTCTCGGATGAGGCTCAATCCCATCCTTTTCGCCGCCGAAGCCGTGCATATAGAACGCCCATTGCAATCCGATGACGGCGCCTTTGACAGGTTGCAGCAGCGCTACCGACAGCAAGATGGTCAGGGGCACCCAGATGAGGATGTGCTGCCAGGTGGACAAGGTCGACGTCGCTTCCACGCCCATGAAGGCACCGAGAATGATGTGGCCGACGATGACGATGACCAGATAGGCCGGCAGATCGTCGGCGCGATGGTGATGGATCTCCTCGCCGCAGACGCTGCAGGTCTCGACGGTCTTGGTGAAGCCGCGAAACAGCTTGCCTTCGCCGCAGTTCGGGCAGCGCCCCAAAAAGCCACGCTTCATCGCCGTCCATAATGGGCGGGCAACGCGGCCCGACTGATGTTCGCCGCCGAAAACCTGTTGTTCCATTATCGTCTCCTGCCGCGCGACCCCGGTCGCGATTGCGACGCACGGGCGCGGCCCTTAGCCTTGTGAAACGACCTGGTGGAGCCTGGTAGGGGCTTCGGGTCGGTCAACATCTCGAAACGCATCGCGCCGGCCATGGGTGCCACCTCGACGAGCCGAACCTCGACGCGGTCCGCGAGCTGGTAGCCTTTTCCCGAGCGTTCTCCGAACAGGGAGCGGGCCGTTTCGTCATATGTATAGTAATCGCCGCCCAGAGTTGAGACGGGGATGAAACCATCGGCGCCATATTGCGGCAATTGGACAAATAGTCCTGATTTGGTGACGCCGGAGATGCGGGCGTCGAAGCGCTCGTCGATGCGTTCGGCGAGATAGGCTGATATCAGTCTGTCAACCGTGTCGCGCTCGGCCGCCATGGCGCGCCGTTCGGTGCCGGAGATCAGCACCGCGACATCCTCGAGCCGCGCTTCCTCGTCCTGCGTCAGCCCGCCGGGACCGAGGCCGAGTGCGGCAATGAGTCCGCGGTGCACGATCAAGTCGGCGTAGCGGCGGATCGGCGAGGTGAAATGCGCGTAGCGCCTGAGGTTGAGGCCGAAATGGCCGATATTCCCGGGTGAATATTCGGCCTGGCTCTGCGAGCGCAACACCACCTCATTGACCAGTGCCTCGTTGTCGGCGCCATGCACGCGCTCAAGAATGCCGTTGAACTGGCTGGGCCGCATCTGCGCCCCGCGCGCCAGCGATAGTCCAAGCGTTGCCAAGAATTCGCGCAGCGATTCCTGCTTGGCGAGCGAAGGCGCGTCGTGGACACGGTAGACCAGCGCCTGCTTCTTCGCCTCCAGCGTCTCGGCCGCGGCGACATTGGCCTGGATCATGAATTCTTCGATCAGCTTGTGGGCATCGAGCCGTTCCGGCACGATGACGCGATCGACCGTGCCATCCGGCTTGAGCAGGATCTTGCGCTCCGGCAGGTCGAGTTCGAGCGGCTGGCGGCCGTCGCGACCGCGCTTGAGGATCGCATAGGCATCCCATAGCGGCTTCAGCACCGTGTCGAGGATCGGGCCGGTCTTGTCGTCCGGTGCGCCGTCGATCGCCGCCTGGGCCTGTGGGTAGGCGAGCTTCGCCGCGGACTTCATCATCACGCGGTGAAAGGAGTGCCTGATCTTGTGGCCATCGGCGGAGAAGGTCATGCGCACCGCCAGCGCCGGCCGGTCCTGGCCTTCGCGCAGCGAGCAGAGGTCGTTGGAAATACGCTCGGGCAGCATTGGCACGACGCGATCCGGGAAATAGACCGAATTACCACGCTTCAGCGCCTCGCGGTCGAGTGCCGTGCCGTACCGGACATAGGCGGCAACATCGGCGATCGCGACAGTGGCGATCACGCCGCCCGGATTCTTTTCGTCCAGGTCAGGCGTCGCGAAGACAGCATCATCATGGTCCTTGGCGTCGGCCGGATCGATGGTGACCAGCGGCAGGTCGCGCCAGTCCTCACGATTGGCCATCGTCGCGGACTTCACCGCCTCCGCCTCGGCGATGACGTCGGCCGGGAAGATGTGCGGAATGTCGTGGGCATGAATGGCGATCATCGAGACCGCCTTTTCGCTGGTCAGCGAACCCAGCACGTTGAGCACCTTGGCTCTCGGCAACCCATAACGGGAGGCGCGTGCCGGCTCGACCTCGACCAGGTCGCCATTCTCAGCCCCGTTCTGGAATTCCTTGTCGACGATCAGCTCCGGCTGGCGCCGTTCCACTGGTTCGATGCGGAAGGTACCGTCCTGCAGCACGCGGAAGACGCCGAGAACGGCATCGTTGCGCTTCTCGAAGATCTTCATCACCCGTCCGGTATAGGCGGGGCCTGAGGGGTCATCGGTCGGGAAGGTCTTGGCCAGGACGCGGTCGCCGATGCCCGGCGCTGGTCCGTTGCCGCCGCGCGACACGCGGATCGACACGACGGGTGGTTCGCCCGTGCCCACGGACTCCGCCGGATGCGCCAGCAAGATACCGTCGCCGTCGCGGCCGAAAATGTCGAGCACGGCGACATGGGGCAGGGCGCCGACGCGGGCCAGCCGCTTGCGCTCCTTGGTGAGTACGCCCTCATCCTGCAGGTCACGCAGGAGATCTTTCAGCCAGATGCGGTCGTCGCCGCGCAGCGCGAACGCCTTGGCGATGTCGCGTTTTCCCGCCCGGTCGGGATTTTCGGCGATGTAGCGCAGGATCTCATCGCGCGATGGCTTGTAGTCGTCCTTGACCTTGGCCCTCGTGTCGGCGGTGCGCGGATCGCCGTGGCTTCTTCCGGTGATCCTGCGCGCCACGCTGTCCTACCCTTTTTTCTTCGCGGTCGGCTTCTTCGCAGCCGGCTTTTGGGCCGCTGTTTTCTTGGCCGCCGGTGCCTTGGCCGCTGCCGCCTTGCGGAACGGCTTCTTGCCGCCGCCGCCCTTGGCTTCCTTCTCGGCAATCAGCGCCAGAGCGTCCTCAATCGTCACCGACTGCGGATCCTTGCCCTTGGGCAGCGTGGCATTGACCTTGCCGAAATTGACGTAAGGCCCGTACTTGCCGTCGCGCACGACGATCTTGCCGCCGCCGTCCGGATGGTCGCCAAGTTCCTTCAGAGCCGCCGCCGTGCCGCCATTACGGCCGCCCTTGCCCTTGGATTGCTTCTCGGCAATCACCGTGACGGCACGGTTGAGACCGATGGAGAACACGTCCTCAATGCTGTCCAAATTGGCGTAGGTGCCATCATGAAGGACGAACGGACCGTAACGGCCGAGCCCGGCCGAGATCATCTTGCCGGATTCGGGATGTTTTCCCACGTCCCGCGGCAGACCTAGCAGCGCGAGCGCCTTCTCATGGTCGATGGAGTCGGGCGTCCAGCCCTTGGGCAAGCTCGAACGCTTGGCTTCCTTGCCGTCGCCGCGCTGGATATAGGGGCCGAAGCGGCCGGAGCGCAGGGTGATTTCCTCAGCCGTGTAGGGATCCTTGCCGAGCACCTTGGTGCCGTCCTCGCCGCCGCCATTCTCGCCGTTCGGATTGGCGGCGTCACCGAGCTGGCGGGTGAATGAGCATTCGGGATAGTTCGAGCAACCGACGAAGGCGCCGAACTTGCCGAGCTTCAGCGACAGATTACCAGTGCCGCATTTCGGGCAGATGCGCGGGTTCGAGCCGTCCTCGCGGGTAGGGAAGACCAGCGGCGCCAGTTCCTCGTTGAGCGCGTCGAGCACGTCGGTGACGCGCAGTTCCTTTATGTCGGCGACCGCGCCCGAAAAATCCTTCCAGAAATCGCGCAGCACGTCTTTCCAGGCAAGCTTGCCATCGGAGATCTCGTCGAGCTTTTCCTCGAGCGAGGCGGTGAAGTCGTATTCGACATAGCGCTCGAAGAAACTTTCGAGGAAGGCGGACAACAGACGGCCCTTGGCCTGCGGCACCAGCCGGCGCTTGTCGATCGTGACGTAGTCGCGGTCCTCGAGCGTCTTGAGGATTGCCGTGTAGGTCGACGGCCGGCCGATGCCGAGCTCTTCCAGCTTCTTGATAAGCGAGGCCTCGGAATAGCGCGGCGGCGGCTCGGTCGTGTGCTGGGTGGCGTTGATCGCCTGGCGGGCAAGCTGCTCGCCGGCGCGGATCTCCGGCAGACGACGGTTTTCCTCGTCTTCCGCGTCGTCGTCCTTCTGGTCGGTGTAGGCGGCGATGAAGCCGTCGAAGCGGACGACCGACCCGACGGCGCGAAGCTCGGCGGTGCGGGCGCCATTGACGGCCTCGATCTCGACGGTGGTGCGCTCGATTTCGGCCGGCTGCATCTGGCTGGCGATGGCGCGCTTCCAGATCAGCTCATAGAGCCGCAACTGGTCGGAATCGAGATACTGCCTGACCGATGCCGGGGTGCGCATGAAGTCGGTCGGGCGGATCGCTTCGTGCGCTTCCTGGGCGTTCTTGGCCTTGGCGGTGTATTGGCGCGGCTTCTCCGGCAGGTACTTTGGGCCGAATTCCTTGGCGATGGCGTCCCGAGCACCGGAAATGGCCTCGGGTGCCATCTGCACACCGTCGGTTCGCATATAGGTGATCAGGCCGGTGGTCTCGCCGCCGATCTCCATACCTTCATAGAGGCGCTGCGCCACCTGCATGGTGCGCGTGGCCGAGAAACCGAGGCCAGACGAGGCGGCCTGCTGCAGCGTCGAGGTGGTGAAGGGCGGGCCGGGGTTGCGCTTTGTCGGCTTGGCTTCGACGGACAACGCCTTGAAGGTCGCGCCCTCGAGCATCGCCTTGATGTCGTCGGCCTGCGCTTTGTTCGCAATGTCTAGCTTTTGCAGCTTCTTGCGCTCGAAGGCGGTCAGGCGCGCCTCGAAAGTCTCGTTGCGCGGCGTGCCGAGGATGGCGGCGATCTGCCAATATTCCTCGCGGATGAAGCGTTCGATCTCGGATTCACGGTCGCAGACCAGGCGCAGAGCCACCGACTGGACACGGCCCGCCGAACGGGCGCCCGGCAATTTGCGCCATAGAACCGGCGACAGCGTGAAGCCGACGAGATAGTCGAGCGCCCGGCGGGCGAGATAGGCATCGACCAGCGGCGCATCGATCTGGCGCGGATTGGCCATGGCTTCCAGCACCGACGATTTGGTGATGGCGTTGAAGACGACGCGGCTGACGGGCTTGTCCTTCAGCGCGCGCTTCTGCTTCAGCACTTCCAGCACATGCCAGGAAATGGCCTCGCCTTCGCGATCAGGGTCGGTGGCGAGGATCAGGCCGTCGGCATCCTTGACCGCCTTGGCGATGTCGGCGAGCCGCTTGCCCGATGCCGTGTCGACCGCCCAGGACATGGCGAAATCTTCATCCGGGCGCACCGAGCCGTCCTTGGCCGGCAAATCGCGGACATGGCCGAACGAAGCCAGAACCTTGTAGTTCTTGCCCAGATATTTGTTGATTGTCTTAGCCTTGGCCGGCGATTCGACGACGACGACGTCCATGAGGTCTCTTATCTGCTGTGATGCGCCAGAAGAATTCCGCTGCGCGCGACGAAATCTCGTTTCTGTTTGTCGCTCACATGGCCGCGCTTTTGCATCCGGTCAAGGGGAAGCGCCCAAATTGCGAGGTCGCCGGCAGCAATACACTCTAAGAGTGTATGGAGAAAATCACAGAATTTCAGCTCGAGGTGATGATGGTGCGGAGTCGGCCGAAACGACCTGTTTTGGTTTTTCGGCCGAGTCGCGAACAGCCGGCACGATGGCGCGCGCAGGCTATGCCGTGATAGGCAGATAGGTGCTGGCCGCCGGACTTGCTTGGAAGGATACACGGCGGCCAGTTCTTGTCCCGCCAACAAGCGGGAATGGGTGCGAAGACTCAGTTGGCCTTGACGATGTGCCAGACTTCGCCGACGCCGTCGCCATTCACGTCGCCGGCCTTCTTGTCTTTGATGAAGGTGTAGACGGGCTTGCCATCATAGGCCCACATCTTGGTGCCGTCGGTGCGGTCGACAACGCTCCATTCGTCGTCGGCCTTGGCGCCGGCTTCGGCCTTCAGCGGCGGCCAGTTGGTGGCGCATTTGTCGTAGCAGTTCGACTTGCCCTTCTCGTCCTTGTCATAGGTGTAAAGCGTCATGCCCATGGCGTCTGTGTAGATCTTGGTGCCATTGACCTCTGCTTCCTTCCACGCGTCAGCGGCGAAGGATGCGGCGGTGCTGAGCAAAAGTGCTGCCAGCCCTACGGTTATGGTTTTCATGGAAATCTCCCTGATATCTGGAGACACGCGGGAAATCGCGGCCTCACAGCGTCAACGCCTTTCGATCGCGGTATCTTCCCGAGAGGCTTGTGGGACATCGGCAGCTGGCGGCCGCAGTTGCCAGTAACAATTCCCTCGGTTCGGTCGTACTAGACGGGTGGCGCTACTGAATTCGGGGCCATTGCGATTGCCCGAACAGCGACCGGTTGCCACACATTGGTGATTGGCGCACAGGTCAGGGCGTCGCTATATCGTCGCCAAACAGTCGGAGCTCAGGGAATGGCATTGGACATCGGCTATGTCAGCGCGGTCGGGGCGGGGGCTATCTCGTTCCTGTCGCCATGCGTGCTGCCGCTGGTGCCGCCGTATCTCTGCTACATGGCCGGCGTGTCGGTCGACGATTTTCGCGGCAATGCGGGCGTGACGGCCAGGGAAGGCACGCGTGGCGCGCTGCTTTATTCCTCGATCGCCTTCGTGCTCGGCTTCTCGACCGTGTTCGTGGCGCTCGGCGCCGGCGCCTCGACCATCGGCCGGCTGCTGCGCGTCTGGCAGGAGCCGCTGGCGATGGCCGCCGGCGTGCTGATTATCCTGATGGGCCTGAATTTCCTCGGCATATTGCGCATTCCGCTGCTGTCGCGCGAGGCGCGCTTCCAGTCGCAAGGCAAGCCGGCCAGTGCCGTCGCCGCCTATGTCATGGGGCTGGCCTTCGCCTTTGGCTGGACGCCCTGCATCGGCCCGGTGCTGGGGCCGATCCTGACGTTGGCCGGCGGGCGCGAAACGGTGGGCGAGGGCGCTCTGCTGCTCGCCGCCTATTCGCTTGGGCTTGGCATACCCTTTCTGATCGCGGCGCTGTTTTCCGGCGCCTTCATGCGCTTCCTCGGCAAATTCCGCGTCCATCTCGGCCGGGTCGAAAAAGCGATCGGCGCGCTGCTGGTGGTCGCCGGCGTGTTTTTCCTCACCGGCGGCGTGCAGACGGTGTCGTATTGGCTGCTGGAGAATTTTCCGGTGCTGGGGCGGCTGGGGTAAGGCCGCAACTGCGGCATTTGCCATAAAATATCGGACAGTGGACCTACTGATTAAAAGTCACTTGCTCGACCATCTCACCGGAATTTAACCGCATTGGTGCAGCATGGCGCCACTGCTATCCTGTCTTGATTCCCAACCCTTTTCCTATGGTTGTCCGCCCATGAGCCAGAGATCCTGCCTGTCTGTCATCCTCGCCGCTGGCGAAGGCACGCGCATGAAGAGCGCGCTGCCGAAGGTGCTGCATCCGATCGCCGGCCTGCCGATGGTCGCCCATGTGGTGAAGGCGGCCGACGCCGCCGGTGCCAGCAGCGATGCGATCGTCATCGGCCATGGCGCGGAAGAGATGCGCAAGGCGGTGGCGAAGTTCTCACCCAAGGCCGAGACCTTCGTGCAGGACAAACGCCTGGGTACGGCGCACGCCGTTCTTGCCGCCCGTGAAGCGATATCAAGGGGTTATGACGACATCCTGGTGATGTTCGGCGACACGCCGCTGATCGATGCGGAGGCTCTGACCCTGGCGCGGATGAAACTCGCCGAAGGCGCGGCCGTCGCGGTGATCGGCTTCCGAACGCCCAATCCAAACGGCTATGGCAGGCTGGTCGAAAAAGGCGGCAAGCTGATCGCCATCCGCGAAGAGAACGACTGTTCCGAAGCGGAGAAGAAAATCACCTTCTGCAATGCCGGCATGATGGCGGTCGCCGGCACCCATGCGCTGAAGCTGCTCGACGCGGTCGGCAACAAGAATGCCAAGGGCGAGTATTATCTGACCGACATTGTCGAGATCGCGGGCGCGCAAGGCTTCGATGTCGTCGCCACCGAAGCCAGTTTCGAGAATGCGCTCGGCATCAACAACCGCGCCGAACTGGCGCAGGCGGAGGGCATCTGGCAGCAGCGTCGACGCCAGGAGGCGATGCTGTCGGGCGTGACGCTGATCGCGCCGGAAACGGTCTATTTCTCGCACGACACCGAGATCGGCGCCGACACGCTGGTCGAACCCAACGTCTGGTTTGGCCCGGGCGTGAAGATCGCCGGCGGCGCCAAGATCCATGCCTTCAGCCATATCGAAGGCGCCACCATCGCGGCCAATTGCGATGTCGGGCCATTCGCTCGGCTGCGGCCAGGCGCCGATCTCAGGCAGAAGGCCAAGGTCGGCAATTTCTGCGAGGTCAAGCAGGCTGTTGTCGAGGAGGGCGCCAAGGTCAACCATTTGACCTATATCGGCGATGCCCGCGTCGGCGCGGGCGCCAATATCGGCGCCGGCACCATTACCTGCAACTATGACGGCTATTCGAAATTCTTCACCGAGATCGGCGAGGGCGCCTTTGTCGGCTCGAACTCCTCGCTGGTGGCGCCGGTATCGATCGGCAAGGGCGGCTACATTGCATCGGGCAGCGTCATCACTGAAAGCGTGCCCGACGACGCGCTGGCCTTCGGCCGCGCCCGCCAGAAGACCATTCCCGGCAAGGGCAAGGAATTGCGCGAGCGATTTGCCTCGGCCGCGGCGGCGAAGAAGAAGGCCGCTGGCGCCGATCATTAGCGGTCAGTCGGCGGGCTTTGTTTCTTCCTGAAGCAATTGAAATCCGATCAATTGCAGTAACCGGATTGCAAGAGCGGTCTGGCATGGTGCATGCGTGCGCAAGCGTCCGTTACAGCGGGCGAAATGCAATGTGACTTTCGCGGCGGGCCAGCCATCCCTAAATAAGCGCTGGTTTTGCATGGGGAATCGGGGACTGTCTGCATGTGCGGTATCGTTGGAATCGTCGGCCACTCGCAGGTTGCGCCGCTCATCGTCGACGCGCTGAAGCGGCTCGAATATCGCGGTTATGACTCGGCCGGCGTGGCCACCATCGAGAAGGGTGAACTTGGCCGCCGGCGCGCCGAAGGCAAGCTGATCAACCTCGAACGCCGGCTCAAGGACGAGCCGCTGGACGGCACGATCGGCATCGGCCACACGCGCTGGGCGACGCATGGCGTGCCCAACGAGACCAATGCGCATCCGCATTTTTCCGACGGTGTCGCCATCGTCCACAACGGCATCATCGAGAATTTCGCCGAGCTGCGCGATGAGTTGATCCGCGACGGCTATTCCTTCTCCTCGCAGACCGACACCGAGGTCGTCGCACATCTGGTGGCGCGCGAACTGGCCAGGGGGCGCAAGCCCGTCGAGGCGGCGCACCAGGCGCTGAAGCGGCTCGAAGGCGCCTTTGCGCTGGCCATCATGTTCAAGGGCGACGAAGACCTGATCGTCGGCGCCCGCAACGGCCCGCCACTGGCCGTCGGCCATGGCGACGGCGAGATGTTCCTGGGCTCCGACGCCATTGCGCTGGCGCCCTTCACCAATTCGATCACCTATCTCGAGGACGGCGACTGGGCGGTGGTGCGCCGCGACAGCGTCGCCATCTTCGACATCGACGGCAGACAAGTCGAGCGCAAGCGCCAGCAGTCGCTGTCGACCTCCTTCATGGTCGACAAGGGCAACCGGCGCCATTTCATGGAGAAGGAGATCCATGAGCAGCCCGAGGTGATCTCGCACACGCTGGCGCATTATGTCGACTTCGTCTCCGGTGTCTCCAAACCGCTCGACCTGCCGTTCGACTTCGCCAAGATCGGCCGGCTGGCGATCTCGGCCTGCGGCACCGCCTATCTCGCCGGCCTGATCGGCAAATACTGGTTCGAGCGCTATGCGCGGCTGCCGGTCGACATCGATGTCGCCTCGGAGTTCCGCTACCGCGAGATGCCGCTGTCGGCCAACGATGCCGCCTTCTTCATCTCGCAGTCGGGCGAGACCGCCGACACGCTGGCCTCGCTGCGCTATTGCCGCAAGGCCGGCATGAAGATCGGCGCCGTCGTCAATGTTCGGGAATCGACCATGGCGCGCGAATCCGATGTCGTGCTGCCGACACTTGCCGGACCGGAGATCGGCGTCGCCTCGACCAAGGCCTTCACCTGCCAGCTCTCGGTGCTGGCGTCGCTTGCGGTGCGGGCCGGCGTGGCACGCGGCACGATCTCGAAGGATGAGGAGAAAACCCTGGTGCGGGCGCTTTCGGAAGCGCCGCGCTATGCCAACCAGGTGCTCAAGCTCGAAGAGCAGATCGATCGCATCGCGCGGGACCTGTCACGCTACTCCGATGTGCTCTATCTCGGCCGCGACACCAATTTCCCGCTGGCCATGGAAGGCGCGCTGAAGCTCAAGGAAATCTCCTACATCCATGCCGAAGGCTATGCGGCGGGCGAGCTGAAGCACGGGCCGATCGCGCTGATCGACGAGAACATGCCGGTCATCGTGATCGCGCCGCATGACCGCATCTTCGAGAAGACCGTGTCCAACATGCAGGAAGTGGCGGCGCGCGGCGGCAAGATCATCCTGATCACCGACAGCAAGGGGGCGGCACAGGCGAGCGTGAAGACGATGGAGACGATCATCCTGCCGGACGTGCCCGAAATCATCTCGCCGATCATCTATGCGTTGCCGATCCAGATGCTGGCCTATTTCACCGCTGTCTTCATGGGCACCGACGTCGACCAGCCCCGCAACCTGGCGAAATCGGTCACGGTGGAGTAGGGGCCTCAACAGGCGCTCTTTAAAAACTTCGCAGTTCCAAACGGCCGTCCGGTTCACTAATGTTGCGCTGCAACCCGCGCCCCGGTGAACCATGTCCGATGCTCCGAAGACCTCCGGCATGACCCGGCTGAGGAACTATTTCCTCACAGGCTTCATCGTCTGCGCACCCCTGGCGATCACCGCCTATATCGCCTGGTCGTTCATCGGCTGGGTCAATTCCTGGGTAAAGCCTTATATTCCGGCGCGTTATAGCCCCGACACCTACTTGCCGTTTCCTGTTCCGGGATTCGGGCTGATCGTCGCGCTGATCCTGATCACGCTGATCGGTTTCCTCGCCGCCAACATTGTCGGCCGCGCCATTGTCGGTTTCGGCGAGCGCCTGCTTGGCCGCATGCCGCTGGTACGCGGTATCTATGGCTCGCTGAAGCAGATCTTCGAGACCGTGCTGTCGAACAAGGGCGACATGTTCCGTCAGGTCGGATTGGTCGAATATCCCCGCAAGGGCGTGTGGTCGCTGGTCTTTGTCGCCAGCGAAAAAGAAACCGAGATCAATGAGAAGCTCGACCAGGAAGGCGATCCGCTGATCGCCGTGTTCATGCCTTGCACGCCGAATCCGACAACCGGATTCCTGATGTACGTGCCGAAGTCGGACATCGTGCTGCTCGACATGACGATCGAGGACGGCGCCAAGCTGATCGTCTCCGCCGGGCTGGTGGCGCCCGAGGTGAAGACGAAATTGGTGACGCTCAACGGCGAGCCGATCAATGGAACGGTCGCCAATCCGCCGCTAGGGCCTCATCCGGCGCGCAAGAGCCGCACCGCCTCGTCGCGGCCGAACAAGTAGAGCAGCAGGCGCAGCGCCTCGCCGCGGTCGGACTGCAGCTCAGGGTCGCGCGACAGGATCAGCCTCGCATCATCGCGGGCGGCTTCCAACAAGTCGGCATGCGCCTCTATCCGCGCCACCTGGAACCCCGGCGTGCCGGACTGGCGGGTCCCCAAAAGCTCGCCTTCGCCGCGCAATTTCAGATCTTCCTCGGCGATCAAAAAGCCGTCCTCGGTCTCGCGCATCACCGACAGCCGGCGTTTTGCGGTCTCGCCGAGCGGATCCTTGTAGAGCAGCACGCAGGAGGAGGGCTTGTCGCCG
Organism: Mesorhizobium sp. HAY1-8B; assembly: GCF_056868045.1. Classification (NCBI taxonomy): domain Bacteria; kingdom Pseudomonadati; phylum Pseudomonadota; class Alphaproteobacteria; order Hyphomicrobiales; family Phyllobacteriaceae; genus Mesorhizobium; species Mesorhizobium sp. HAY1-8B. The sequence continues at coordinate 4,633,353 of NZ_CP200321.1, read as the reverse complement.
CGCCCGACGCGGCCGCGCAACTGGTGCAACTGCGCAAGGCCAAAGCGTTCTGCATGCTCGATCACCATGACGGTGGCGTCCGGCACGTCGACACCGACCTCGATGACCGTGGTGGCGATCAGGATGCGGGTCTCGCCCTCCTTGAAGGCACGCATGGCCTCGTCCTTCTCGGCGCCCTTCATGCGGCCATGGACGAGGCCGATGCGGTCGCCGAACAGCGGCTTCAGCGAAGCGAAGCGATCCTCGGCCGACATCAGCTTGATCTCTTCCGATTCTTCCACCAACGGGCAGATCCAGTAGATCTTCTGGCCACCGGCGACCGCGTCCTCCATGCGCCCGACCAGTTCGTCGAGACGCTCAAGCGGCAGCGTGACTGTGCGGATCGGCTGGCGGCCGGCCGGTTTTTCCGTCAGCTTCGAGACATCCATGTCGCCGAAGGCGGTCAGTACCAGCGTGCGCGGGATAGGCGTCGCGGTCATCACCAGCATGTCGGGCGCATCGCCCTTGGCGGTGATGGCGAGCCGTTGGTGAACGCCGAAGCGATGCTGTTCGTCGATCACGGCAAGGACCAGGTCGTGGAAGGTGACCGTCTCCTGGAACAGCGCATGGGTGCCGACGACGATATCGATCTCGCCGCTCGCCAGACCAGCCAGCGTTTCGGTGCGTTCGCGGCCCTTCTCGCGGCCGGTGAGGATGGCGATGCGCAGCCCGACCTTGGCGGCAAGTGGCGCGATCGTCGCCAGATGCTGGCGCGCCAGGATTTCGGTCGGCGCCATCAGTGCCGCCTGGCCGCCCGCCTCGACGGCGCGCGCCATGGCAAGCAGAGCGACCACCGTCTTGCCCGAACCGACATCGCCCTGCAGAAGCCGCAGCATGCGCTCGGGGTCGGCAAGGTCTGCATTGATTTCGCCGAGCGCGAATTCCTGGCTTGTGGTCAATGAATAGGGAAGGGCCGCACGCAATTTCTCGACGATGCGGCCGTCGCCGACCAGGGGGCGCCCAGACAGACGGCGGATCTTTGCCCGCACCAGCGCCAGCGAGACCTGGCCCGCCAGCAACTCGTCATAGGCAAGACGCCGCCAGGCAGCGCCGTCGATGGAAACGTCGATCGGGTCTGCTGGATTGTGGATACGGATGAGCGCATCGGCAAAGGTGGGAAAGGTGTGCCGGCGCATGAAGGCGCCGTCCTGCCATTCCGGTAATTCGGGCAAGCGCGCCAGCGCCTGGCCGATCGCCCGGCGCAGCACCTTGCCCGAAAGCCCCGCGGTCAGCGGATAGACCGGTTCGACCAGCGGCAGGTTTTCCGCCTCGCTGGCCAGCGCGATATGGTCGGGGTGGACCATGGTCGGGCGGCCATTGAACCATTCCATGCGGCCCGAGACCACGACAAGCTCGCCGACAGGCATCGCCTTTTCGAGGTAGGCGGCGTGCGCATGGAAAAAGGTCAGGCCGATTTCGCCGGTATCGTCATGGGCGTAGACCCTGTAGGGCACCGACCTGTTGCCGCGCGGCGGCGGCTGGTGGCGGTCGATGCGCACGTCGAGCGTGACGATCTGGCCTTCCGCGGACCCTGCGATCCCCGGCCGGCTGCGGCGGTCGATGACGGTATGCGGCAGCACGAACAGAAGGTCGCCAGCGCGGGCCGCGCGATCGCCAAGATCAGCGGCGACGACCTTCTCGATCAGCGCGCCAACCTTCGGCCCGACGCCGGCAAGCGAAGTGATCGGGACGAACAGCGGATCGAGGATGGAAGGACGCATAATGTCAGCTTATGTTGCGACGGTGTCAGCGCAAGGCTGACAGCACCTTCTATCCACGCTATATGCGCCGCAGCAAGCGAGGATGCGGCACAATGACCGGAACGAAACGATCAAGCGAGGGGCTGGACACCCACCGCCGCAAGCTCTTGTTCCGTTCCTGGCATCGCGGCATGCGCGAGATGGATCTGATCCTCGGCACGTTCGCCGACGCCGAGATCAGTGCCTTGACCGACGAGGAAATCGACCAATATGAGAGGCTCCTCGACATTCCCGACACCGAATTCCTACCGTTGATCACCGGTGAACGGCCGATCCCGGCGGATATCGATTGCGCCGTCCTGCAAAAGATCCTGGCGTCCCGCCGGACCATGACATTCTGAACAAAAGCAATTCCAGGAAAATGCGAAGCGGTTTTCCCACGGGAATTGCGACAAACAAGACCGTGATTTGATGAGCCTCATTCCCACCATTGGTCTGCCGAAAGGCCGTGCCGGCCAGTTCATCGTCGATGGAGTCGCCGATGGCTATGAAGCCTTCGCGCTGGTGCAGGCGGCCCTGGAAATCGCGCCCGACAAGCCGGTGCTGTTCGTGGCGCGCGACGGCCAGCGCCTGCCGGCGATCATCGAGGCGTTGGCCTTCGCGGCACCCGGCCTGCCGGTGCTGGAACTGCCGGCCTGGGATTGCCTGCCCTACGATCGCGTCTCGCCAGGTTCGGATGCCGCCGCCAAGCGCCTCGATGCGCTGACCGCGATGATCGCGCTGGCCAAGAAGCCACACCGCGCCGTCATCCTCACCACCGCCAATGCGTTGCTGCAGCGCATTCCGCCGGCCGACCTTGTCGAGGCACAGACCTTTCACGCCAGGCCCGGCAACCAGATCGACATGAACGCACTGGTATCACGGCTGGAAACGTCAGGCTTCGAGCGCGTGCCAACGGTGCGCGGTATAGGCGAATTCGCGGTGCGCGGCGGCATTCTCGACCTGTTCGCTCCGGGCTGGAGCGAGGCGCTCAGATTGGATTTCTTCGGCGATACGCTGGAATCGATCCGCGTCTTCGACGCCGCCACGCAGCGCACCACCGGCCAGCGCAAGTCGATGGCATTGCAGGCGATGAGCGAAGTGGCATTGACGCCCGAAACCATCAGCCGCTTCCGCCGCTCCTACATCGAGGCCTTTGGCGCGCCGCAGCGCGACGACGGGCTTTACGCGGCGGTCAGCGAGGGCAGGCGCTTCGCCGGCATGGAGCACTGGCTGCCGTTCTTCTATGAACGGTTGGAGACGGTATTCGACTATCTGCCGGACACGCCGGTTGTCTTCGACCATCTGGCGCATGAGGCGTTGGCCGAACGCCACACGCTGATCCTCGACCACTATGAGGCGCGTAAGAAGCAGGCCGACGCTGCGCTGAAAGATGCGGTGCCTTACAAGCCAGTGGCGCCCGATCTGCTCTACCTGTCGCCGGAAAACCTGATCGCCTCGCTCGGACCGCGCGAAGCGATCGACTTCACGCCCTTTGATGCTCCGGATGCCGGTGCGAAAAAGGTGTATCACGCCGGCTCGCGCCATGGCCGCAGCTTCGTCGAGGAGCGCGCCGATCCGAACGTCAACGTGTTCGATGTGGTCGTCAGACACATCGCCGACGAACGCGCCGCGCGCCGCCGTGTCGTCATCGCCGGCTGGACCGAAGGCTCGCTCGACCGGCTTGGCCAGATCCTGGCCGAGCATCATCTCGGCAATCTCAAGCAAGTCGAGACGCTGGCGGAAGCCGAACAACTCGAGCCGGGGCAGGCTGCTCTTGCCGTGCTGCCGCTCGAATCCGGCTTCGAGACCGAGAAACTGGTCGTCGTCGCCGAACAGGATATTCTGGGCGACCGGCTGATCCGGCGTTCGAAGCGCAAGAAGCGCGCGTCCGACTTCATTGCCGAGGCCTCGGCCTTGTCTGCCGGCGATATCGTCGTCCACGCCGACCACGGCATTGGCCGCTTCATCGGCTTGCGCACCATCGAAGCGGTCGGTGCGCCGCATGACTGCCTGGAAATCCACTATGCCGGCGACGACCGGCTGTTCCTGCCGGTGGAGAACATCGAGCTTCTGTCGCGCTATGGCTCTGATACAGCCGAGGCGACGCTGGACAAGCTTGGCGGCGGTGCCTGGCAGTCGCGCAAGGCAAAGCTGAAGCGGCGCCTGCTCGACATGGCCGGGCAGCTGATCCGCATCGCCGCCGAGCGGCAGATGCGCGCCGCCCCGGCGTTGGTGCCGGCCGAAGGCCTCTATGACGAATTCTCAGCCCGTTTCCCCTATGAGGAAACCGACGACCAGCAGAGCGCGATCGATTCGGTGCGCGACGATCTTGGCGCCGGCAAGCCGATGGACCGGCTGATCTGCGGCGATGTCGGCTTCGGCAAGACCGAAGTGGCGCTGCGCGCCGCCTTCATCGCCGCCATGGAAGGGTTCCAGGTTGCGGTGGTGGTGCCGACGACGCTGTTGTCGCGTCAGCATTTCAAGACGTTTTCGCAGCGTTTCTCCGGCCTTCCCATCCGGGTCGCCCAGGCCTCGCGGCTGGTCGGCGCCAAGGAGCTGGCCGAAACGAAGAAGGCGCTGGCCGAGGGGCAGGTGGACATCGTTGTCGGCACCCATGCGTTGCTCGGATCCTCGATCTCGTTCAAGAATCTCGGCCTGCTGATCATCGATGAGGAGCAGCACTTCGGCGTCAAGCACAAGGAGCGGCTGAAGGACCTGAAGACCGATGTCCATGTGCTGACGCTGTCGGCGACGCCGATCCCGCGCACGCTGCAACTGGCGCTGACGGGCGTACGCGAACTGTCGCTGATCGCCACCCCGCCGGTCGACCGCATGGCGGTGCGCACTTTCATCTCACCCTTCGATCCGCTGGTCATTCGTGAGACGCTGCTGCGCGAGCGTTATCGCGGCGGGCATTCCTTCTATGTCGTTCCGCGCATCAGCGATCTCGCGGAAATCCATGATTTCCTGAAGGAATCTGTTCCCGAATTGAAGGTGGCGGTGGCTCATGGCCAGATGCCGCCGGGCGAACTCGACGACATCATGAACGCCTTCTACGACGGGCAATATGATGTGCTTTTGTCGACCACCATCGTCGAGTCCGGTCTCGACATACCGACCGCCAACACGCTGATCATCCATCGCGCCGACATGTTCGGCCTGTCGCAGCTCTACCAGTTGCGCGGCCGCGTCGGCCGTTCCAAGGTGCGCGCCTATGCGCTGTTCACACTGCCCGCCAACCGCAAGCTGACCGACACGGCCGAGCGCCGGCTGAAGGTGCTGCAGTCGCTCGACACGCTCGGCGCCGGCTTCCAGCTCGCCAGCCACGATCTCGATATTAGGGGCGCCGGCAATCTTCTGGGTGAAGAACAGTCCGGCCACATCAAGGAGGTCGGCTTCGAACTCTACCAGCAGATGCTGGAGGAGGCCGTCGCCGAGGTGAAGGATTCCGGCGAGGTCCAGGATGGCGGCTGGTCGCCGCAGATCGCCGTCGGCACGGCGGTGATGATCCCGGAAAGCTATGTGCCGGACCTGCAGCTCAGGCTGGCGCTCTACCGCCGTCTTGGCGATCTCGAAAACACCGAGGAGATCGACGCCTTTGGCGCCGAGCTCATCGACCGGTTCGGCCCGCTGCCGGACGAGGTGAAGCATCTCCTGAAGATCGTCTTCATCAAGGCGCTTTGCCGCAAGGCCAATGTCGAGAAGCTCGATGCCGGGCCGAAGGGCGTCGTCATCCATTTCCGCAAGCGCGAATTCTCCAATCCGGTCGGGCTGGTCAAGTTCATCGGCGAGCAGGGCTCGCTGGCCAAGATCCGGCCGGACCACAGCGTCGTCTTCACCCGCGACTGGCCAACGGCCGAAAAGCGTCTGGCGGGCTCGGCGGTGGTCATGACGCAATTGGCAAGGCTGGTCGAGAAGGCGGCATAGCCCAGCCTGCCCATTCGCCAGCGCTGAAATTCCGGTCTAGAATAGGAAATCGGCTTCGTGTATGGAGCCGCCAACCCATATAGGGGTGGAAATGCGGGCGAGGGTGTTCGCCGGAAAGAGCGTTGGGTGCAGCGATGACGAAATGGTCGCCGAATTCGTGGAGAGCAAAGCCGATCAAGCAGGTTCCTGCCTATCCGGATCTTGCCGCGCTGAAAAACACGGAAGCCCAGCTCGCCACCTTTCCGCCGCTGGTTTTTGCCGGTGAGGCACGCAAGCTGAAGAAGCAGCTCGCCGCGGTCGCAGCCGGCGAAGCCTTCCTGCTCCAGGGCGGCGATTGCGCCGAGAGCTTTGCCGAACATGGCGCGGACAACATCCGCGACTTCTTCCGCGTCTTCCTGCAGATGTCGGTCGTGCTGACTTTTGCCGGCGCACAGCCTGTGGTGAAGGTCGGCCGCGTTGCCGGCCAGTTCGCCAAGCCGCGCTCGTCCGACAACGAGACCAAGGGCGGGGTGACGCTGCCGAGCTACCGCGGCGACATCATCAATGGCATCGAATTCGATGCCAAATCGCGTATTCCCGACCCAGCCCGCCAGGAAATGGCCTACCGCCAGTCGGCGGCGACGCTCAACCTTCTGCGCGCTTTCGCGCAGGGCGGTTATGCCAGCCTGGAGAACGTGCATCGCTGGATGCTCGGCTTCGTGTCCGACAGCCCGCAAGGCGAGAAGTACGAGTCGCTGGCCAACCGCATCACCGAGACGATGGACTTCATGAAGGCCGTCGGCATCACCTCGGAGACCAACTACGCGCTGCGCGAGACCGATTTCTACACCAGCCACGAGGCGCTGCTGCTCGGCTATGAAGAGGCGCTGACCCGCGTCGACTCGACCTCCGGTGACTGGTACGCCACGTCAGGCCATATGATCTGGATTGGCGACCGCACGCGCCAGCCCGACCATGCCCATGTCGAATATTGCCGTGGCATCAAGAACCCGCTCGGCCTGAAATGCGGCCCATCGCTGACCGCTGACGGCTTGCTTGAACTGATCGACCTGCTCAACCCCGAGAACGAGCCCGGCCGGTTGACGCTGATCGCGCGCTTTGGTTCGGACAAGGTCGCTGATCATCTGCCGAAGCTGGTGCGCGCGGTGCAGAAGGAAGGCCGCAGCGTGGTCTGGTCGTCTGACCCGATGCACGGCAACACCATCGAGGCAGCCGGCTACAAGACGCGGCCGTTCGACCGCATCCTGAAGGAGGTGCAGACCTTCTTCGAGGTGCACCGCGCGGAAGGCACGCATCCGGGCGGAATCCATGTCGAAATGACAGGCAAGAACGTGACCGAATGCACGGGCGGCGCGCGCGCCATCACGGCCGAGGAATTGCAGGACCGCTACCACACCCATTGCGATCCGCGCCTCAATGCCGACCAGGCGATCGAACTGGCCTTCCTGGTCTCGGACCTCCTGAAGAAAAGCCATCCGGTGCAGCACAAGCAGGTCGCCAACGGCTGATCCCAACCAATTGACCGGTAAAGAAAAAGGCGCCTGGGAAACCCGGCGCCTTTCCTTTTTCAGCTCATCGTTTGCGCTCCCGCCTAAGCCGGCGCGATCGGCAAAAGACATCAGTCTTTCTTGTAGAGCAGCCAGCTCTTGCCGGCGCGGCCGGCCATGGTGGAATGCTTGGTGACGCGATTGCGGCCGCTGACCTTCGAGCGATAGAGCGCACGGTCGGCTTTCGTGTAGAGGTCCTCGGGGCCTTCGGCCTCCGACGCCATGCAGATGCCCATCGACACCGTCACGGTGCCGTAATTCATACCGGTCTGGCTGCTGGTGAACGGCGTCTGTTCGATCAGGGCGCGAATGCGCTCGGCGATCTCGTAGGTGGCGTCTTCGCTGGCGCCCTCGATGATCAGCGCGAACTCCTCGCCACCGGTACGGGCAACGAACATGTCGCCGCGGATGCTGGTCTGGAAAATGTCGGCGATGATCTGGATGATCTTGTCGCCGACCGGGTGACCGTAGCGATCATTGATATCCTTGAACCGATCGATGTCGGCAAGGATCAGGGCATTGAACAGGATGCCCTTGTTGCTGTTGTAGATCCGGGTGATTTCCTTGTCGAAGGCGCGCCGGTTCCAGATATGGGTCAACGGATCGGTGTCGGCGAGCCGCTTGTACTCTTCGAGCTTCGACTTGACGCTCTCGAGTTCGGTCGTCTTGTCATTGAGCGTCGAGGCGACCTGCCGGCCATGATCAATGGTCGAGTTGGTGGCGATCGACATGGCGTTGGCGATCTTGTGCAGGAGATCCTGCGAAAGCAGGCTTCGGTTACTCAGGCCGCTCGATGTCTCATCGAGAATCCTGCCGTATTTTTCGATGTGGCCGCGCTCGCTCCGCAACAGCGATGCGACTTCCTCGAGCTCCCTGGCGATGACGTCCCGCGCATGCTCGACAATGTCTGGGCCATGGTTATGGGCAAAGAAAGAACGGCCGATCTTGTCCAACTCGTCCTGTGTCGGCCGGTTGCTCAGCGAGAGCACGGCAAGGCCAAGTTCGCGATTGGTGCCGCTCAGGGCCTCGTAGAAGATCTCGTAATTGCGCGGCAGGCCGAGCACGCCGAGCTGACGCATCGTGGCGACAACGGCGGAGACGATATCGGTGCCTTGTTCGGTTGGGGCGGATGCCGGCTGCATGTCTAGTTCACTCGTCCCCTCGGATCCCGGCGCGGAATTTGCGGGTTCCATTGATCGCCGCCCTGGGGAGCGCTAGCCGATAGTCCAAAACATCTTGCGAAGAGACCTGTCCCCACCCATGACCTTCGCTTGACGCAACCATAAATGCGGTAGCGCTAAAGTTTCCTTAATTTGCACGATTCCCGCAAGTTTTCTCTACCTGTGGCTGTAGAAGCATAAACTTTCGCATCACGGTCGCGAGACAAGACCCAATTTGGCGCGTTGAATTCGAAATCCGTGCGGCGCGCTGCTGGAAATGAAACTGAATTTCGAATTCGCCACGCCAATCGATGTCGTATTTGCTTGCGCGCAATCCCCGCAAAGCTGGAATCTTGGCAATGATGCTGGACGAGGTTTCTTCAAGGGGTGCCAAAATGAGCGACAGTCACCGGGGATCATGCCTGTGCGGAGCGGTCCGCTTCCGGACGCACGGGGCGTTGCGTGATGTCGTCTACTGCCATTGCTCGCAATGCAGGAAGCAGAGCGGGCATTTCTATGCCGCGACCAATGTTGCCGACGCCGACATCGTCATCGAAGGCGCCGAAAGCATCACCTGGTATGAAGCGTCCGATTTCGCCAGGCGCGGTTTCTGCAAGACATGTGGGTCGGTGCTTTTCTGGAAGCCGAGGGATCAAGGCTACATTTCGGTCATGGCGGGATCGTTCGACAAGCCGACAGGCCTCAAGGGCGACTGTCATATCTTCGTTGGCGACAAGGGCGACTATTATTCGATCGACGACGGACTGCCCCAATTTGAAAAGTCGACGCCTTCGATAGCGGTCGCCGAATGAATTTTGGACGAGACGCCTTATTCCCTTGATCGGGCCGTTGCTTTATCTCGTGCCGGTAATTCGGACAGAGGTTTGGGCATGCAGCGGCTGATCGACGCTTTTTTCAATTCGGTGCGGGCGTTTCGCAAGCTGGCCGCCAGCGAGAAGGCTTTCCAGCAGGAATTGCTGCTGTTGCTGCTCGCCTTGCCGGCCGGGTGGTTCGTTTCCGTCTCGTGGCGTGGCTACGCCTTGCTGATCGGGGCGGTGCTGCTCCTGATCATGGTCGAGGTGCTGAACACCGGGATCGAGGCCGCCTGCGATGCGTTCAGCCGCGAGTTCAATGTCGACATCCAGCTGGCCAAGGATTGCGGTTCGCTAGCCGTGCTGATTTCGGTATTCATCGTCGCCGGCGTCTGGGGCATCGCGCTCATCGAGCGGATCACCGGCTTTCCCATCTGACCTTCCGCCCGACTATGGAGGCTGGCGGCATCACTGTTCACGGTTACGCTCGCGGCTGGCGATGTGGCGGGCGACAAGCCAGGCCAGCACGGCCACGGTGAGGCCGATGCCAAGCCCGATCAGCAGTCGTTCGTGGCGCAGCAAGGCCTGGCCAACGAAATGCTCGGCGCCCAGCCCAAAAACATAGCCAATGGTGCTGAACACCACCGCCCAGATCACCGATGAGATGGCGTTGAGGATGACGAAGCGGGGTGCTGCTATGGTCGACAGGCCGGCCGCGATGCCGCCGACCAGGCGCATGCCGTAGACATAGCGGTTCGACAGCACGAAGATGTTGGGATGGGTGTTGAGCAGGCGGTAGGCGCGGCGGAAGCCGGGCCGCCTGCGCAGCCTGACGACATGACGGTTGTCTGCGAAACTTCTGCCCAGGATGAAGAAGAAGGTATCGCCGGCGAAGGCGCCGAGCGCTGCCGCGACAAAGGCGTGCCAAAGCACGAAAACATGCTGGTGGGCGAAGAAGCCGCCGAGGATCGCGGCACTTTCCCCTTCGGCGACACAGCCGACGAAGACGGCGAGCAGCCCGTACTGTTCGATGAAATGATGGATCGCTTCGGTCATGAGGACTGGGTCTGGGGAGCGAGCCGTTCGTCGATCCGCTTCAGCTGTTCGGCTATCTGCGCGATCTCGTCGCGCATGCCGATGATCTGGCTGTGGCGCAATTCGTCCAGCTTTTCGTGCAGTGCCATGATCTCGATTTCGGCCTTGAGGTTGACCTCGTAGTCATGGGCAGCGTCGATGCGGTCGCGCGCCGCCTGGCGATTCTGCGACATCATGATCACCGGCGCCTGCAGGGCAGCGATCATCGACAGCACCAGGTTGAGGAAAATGAAGGGGTAGGGGTCGAACGACTTTTGTCCTAGCAGCCACCAGTTGGCACCGATCCATAGGATCAGGAAGGCGATGGATGACAGAATGAACGTCCACGAACCACCGACACGCGCGATGGCATCGGCGATACGATCGCCCGCGCCCTGAAGGCCGGTAAGATTGTCGTTGATGTCCTGTGATATGGGTTTGCGGTCGACAGTGCTTTGCAGCACCCGCCTCTCGAGCTCGCTCAAATTCTCTGGGTTTCGCCTCAGCCATCGATTGGCCAGTTCGGGCACTGTCTTGTTCATGGACGTCTCCACACCAAAGCGTTGGCTTGGCAGTTTCGTCTCCATATAGGAAGATGCCGTACCTTCAAAAGCGCGGCATGGAGATGGAGGCAAGATGCCAGATTTCGCCAAAATCCGCGCCCGTACAGCCAAACGCAAGGGTGGGGAAGCGGAGCTTTCAACGCTGCTGGGGCCGGTGCCCGACAATGCCGCAGTCGCCGACATCCCGGACGATCGCATTCTGTCGACCATGGCCGAGCGAATCTTTGCCGCCGGTTTTGTCTGGCGCGTTATTGAACAGAAGTGGCCGGGTTTCGAGGAGGCGTTTCTGCGTTTCGAGCCGAAGCGGCTGTTGTTCCAGCCTGACGATTTTTGGCACGATCTGGCTTCCGACCCGCGCATCGTGCGCAATCCGCAGAAGATCAAATCCGTCCGCGACAACTCTGCCTTCGTCGAACGCGTGTCCAAGGAACATGGCGGCTTCGGTCATTTCCTTGCCGACTGGCCAGCGGATGATCAGGTCGGACTGATGGCCTATCTCGGCAAGCATGGCAGCCGGCTGGGCGGCAATACCGGCCAGTATTTCCTGCGCTGGCTGGGCTGGGACGCCTTTGTCATTTCGCCCGACATGGCGGCGGCCCTTCGTGACGCAGGCCTCGATATCGCCGAAAGCCCGACTTCGAAGAGGGACCTCGACAAGATCCAGGCCCAGATCAATCAGTGGGTGGCGGACACGGGCCTGCCGCGCCGGCACATTTCGCGCATCCTGGCGATGTCGATCGGCGACAACCATTCCCCGCAGTCGTTGCGCGAATATATGGGCGACGACTGATCGCCGGTCTGGGCGCGAATGACCCCAGGTCATTCGGATCGGCACGGTCTGGGGTGGTCCAAACGAACGCCATTGCTCGGGCAATTCCGCCGCGCTAAGTCAGCAGGCATGACCAAGAAGCCCGACATACTGCGCATCGCGATCGCCCAGCTCAACCCGACAGTCGGCGATGTCGCCGGCAACCTCGCCAAAGCCCGCGAGGCGAGGGCGGATGCCGCGCGCCAGGGCGCCGATCTCGTGCTCTATACCGAGCTTTTCCTCGCCGGTTATCCGCCGGAAGATCTCGTGCTGAAGCCGGCCTTCCTCAAGGCATGCGAGCGGGCGGCGCAAGAGTTCGCCGCCGATACATCGGATGGCGGCCCGGGCGTCATCATCGGCACACCGCTGAAGCGCAAGAGCGGCACGCACAATTCGATCATCGTCGCCGATGGCGGCAAGATCCTGGCCGAACGCTACAAGCTTGACCTGCCGAACTATGGCGAGTTCGACGAAAAGCGCGTCTTCCAGGCCGGGCCGGAACTGCAGGGCCCCGTCAATTTCCGCGGCGTGCGGCTGGGCATCCCGATCTGCGAGGACATCTGGGGCGACGTCGCGGTGTGCGAGACACTGGCCGAGAGCGGCGCTGAAATTCTGCTGGTGCCGAACGGCTCGCCCTATTATCGCGCCAAGATCGATGTGCGCCATCAGGTTGTCATCAAGCAGGTCATCGAATGCGGCTTGCCGATGATCTATGCCAACCAGCTCGGCGGTCAGGACGAGCTGATCTTCGACGGCGCGTCCTTCGCCATCGGTGCCGACAAGAGATTGGCTTTCCAGATGAGCCAGTTCGAGGACGCGATCGACGTCACCACGTGGAAACGCACGGAGGAGGGCTGGGTCTGCTCGGAAGGGCCGATGTCGAAGATCCCCGAGAGGGAGGAGGCCGACTATCGCGCCTGCATGCTGGGCCTGCGCGACTACGTCAACAAGAATGGCTTCAAGAATGTGGTGCTGGGCCTGTCGGGCGGCATCGATTCGGCGATCTGCGCTGCCCTTGCCGTCGACGCGCTCGGTGAGGAGCGGCTGCGCGCGGTGATGATGCCCTACCGCTATACGTCGAAGGATTCGCTGAAGGATGCCGAGGACTGCGCCCGCGCGCTCGGCTGCCGCTATGACATCGTACCGATCTTTGAGCCCGTCGAAGGGTTCATGCACGCGCTGACGCAGCTTTTCGAAGGCACCAAGGAAGGCATCACCGAGGAAAACCTGCAGAGCCGCGCGCGTGGCACCATCCTGATGGCGATCTCCAACAAGTTCGGCTCGATGGTCGTCACCACCGGCAACAAGAGCGAGATGTCGGTCGGCTATGCCACTCTCTATGGTGACATGAATGGCGGCTTCAACCCGATCAAGGATCTCTACAAGATGCAGGTCTATGCGCTGTCGCGCTGGCGCAACAGCCATGTGCCGCCGGGCGCGCTCGGACCGTCGGGCGAGGTCATCCCGAAGAACATCATCGACAAGGCGCCGTCGGCGGAATTGCGGGAAAACCAGACCGACCAGGATTCGCTGCCGCCCTATCCGGTGCTGGACGACATCCTCGAATGCCTGGTCGAAAACGAGATGGGCGTCGACGACATTGTGGCGCGTGGCCATGACCGGGCGACGGTGACGCGCATCGAGCATCTGCTTTATATCGCCGAATACAAGCGTCGGCAGGCCGCGCCTGGCGTGAAGATCACCAGGAAGAATTTCGGCCGCGACCGCCGTTATCCCATCACCAACCGTTTCAGGGATCGTGGATAAGGCGCGGTTCGTCCACCGGGCGAAAATGCGCGATGCCGCGAGGCGAGGACACAGCCATGCAAGACTGTGAGATCAGTTTCGACCTCGCGCGGATCGACTTCCGCGCGACCTCGGACCTGTTGATGACGAGCTACTGGGGGGCCGGACGCAGCGATGAATTTCATCGCCGGGCCTTTGCCAATTCGTTCTGCGCCGCCGCTTACATAGACTGCCAACAGGTCGGTTTCGGCAGGGCGATCACCGATCGCACGGTGTTCGCCTATCTCGCCGACATCATCGTCTGGCCGCGGCATCGCGGGCAGGGCATCGGCTCGCGGCTGGTGCGGGGGCTCATCGATCATCCCGAGCTCGGCACCGTCTCGCACTGGAGCCTGTCGACCAGCGACGCGCATGGCGTCTATGAGAAACTGGGTTTCAAGGCCTCGACGGACGGCCGATACATGCGCCTCGATCGCTCGCCCCAATGACGGGCATGCGGCCAAAGCTTCTATCGGCTATTGTTGCAAAATAATCTCAGTCCTTGGACCAGATACGCTTTGGTCAGGAGCTGGCCTTGGCGATGCATCGGGCCGTCTCTATAAGAGCCATTCCGCGATTCATTTGCGGGAGGTCCGAATGGCAGTATTTCACATGGTAATGCGAGGCCGCGAAGCCTAGGTCTCATCCGGCGCTCCGCGAAGATCTACTCTTCGCGCCGAAGCCGGATTGGGCACGGGCTTATGCCGATGCCGGTCGCCGCCCTGACAGGGGCGTGACGCCAAAATATGCCAGTCCGCTTCCGGGCATCATCAGCCCCTTGCGCGGCTTCTTCAATTTTCGACTTTACTGGGATCGGGCTCGTTTGCGCCCGAATGACATCATGGCTCGTCTTAAGATCGATTTGCGCGCGAGCGCGTTTCGCAGCGTTCTTGGTTTCTCGCTCACCCACTGGCGGCGCCAGCCGTGGCGGCTTTCGCTCATCATGGGCGGTTTCCTGCTATCGACGCTGGCCGATGTCCTGACGCCGCTTTATTCCGGCCGGCTGGTCGACGCCGTCGCCAGCAGTGCCGGCGCGGACGCCATTGCCTGGAATGCCGCGATGACGGCGTTCTCGATTCTGATGGGGCTGGCGCTGACCGGCGTCGTGCTGCGCAACCTGGCGTTCATGGGCATCGTCGAACTGACGCTCAAGATGATGGCCGACATCGCCGCCGATGCCTTCCATCGCGTCCAGCGGTTTTCCACCGATTGGCACGCCAACAGCTTTGCCGGCTCGACCGTGCGCAAGGTGACGCGCGGCATGTGGGCGCTCGACCTGCTCAACGACACCATCCTCATCGCGCTGCTGCCGTCCGTCGTCATGCTTGTCGGCTCGACGCTGCTGCTCGGCTGGTTCTGGCCGCTGATGGGGGCGGTCGTTGCCGCCGGCTCGGTGCTGTTCATCATGGTGACCGCAATGCTGTCGCTTGGCTATGTCGCGCCGGCGGCAAGGCTCGCCAACACGTGGGATACACGTCTGGGCGGCTCGCTGGCCGACGCGGTGAGCTGCAACGCCGTGGTCAAGGGTTTTGGCGCCGAGGAGCGCGAAGAGCGCCGCTTCGCCAGGGTTATCGCCAAATGGCGAGGACGCACGCGCCGCACCTGGGTGCGCGGCACCGTCAACGGCACCACCCAAGGGGTGCTGCTGCTGGCCATGCGCGCCGCGGTGATCGGTCTGGCGCTGATGCTGTGGTCATGGGGGCAGGCGAGCGCCGGCGACGTCGCCTTCGTGCTGACCTCGTTCTTCGTGCTGCAGGGCTATTTGCGCGATATCGGCACGCATATCCGGAATTTGCAGCGTTCGATCAACGACATGGAGGAATTGGTCGATTTCCAGTCCGAGCCGCTCGGCATCGAAGACCGGCCCGGCGCCGGGCCGATCCGGATCACGCAAGGGGCCATCAGCTTCGACAACGTCACCTTTCACTATGGCAATCACCGGACGCCGCTCTATCGCGACTTTTCGGTCGATATCGCTCCGGGCGAACGTGTCGGGCTCGTTGGGCACTCGGGGTCGGGCAAGACGACGTTCGTCAAGCTCATCCAGCGGCTCTATGACTTGAATGCAGGCAAGATCCTGATCGACGGCCAGGATATCTCGCAGGTGGCGCAAGCGTCGCTGCGCGGGCAGATCGCCATCGTCCAGCAGGAGCCGATCCTGTTCCACCGGTCGCTCGCCGAAAACATTGCCTATAGCAGGCCGAGCGCGACGCAGGCCGAGATCGAACATGCCGCCAGGCTGGCGAGCGCGCACGACTTCATCGCCAACCTGCCGAAGGGTTACGGCACGCTGGTCGGCGAGCGCGGCGTGAAATTGTCGGGCGGCGAGCGGCAGCGCGTGGCGATCGCGCGCGCCTTCCTTGCCGATGCGCGCATCCTGATCCTGGACGAGGCGACATCGAGCCTGGATTCGGAATCGGAGGTGCTGATCCAGCAGGCGATGGAGCGGCTGATGGTCGGCCGCACCACGCTGGTCATCGCGCACCGGCTTTCGACGGTGCGGGCGCTCGACAGGCTGCTGGTCTTCGATCGCGGCAACATCGTCGAGGAAGGCTCGCATGACGAACTGATCCGGCTGAAGGGCGGCATCTACCGACGCCTGTTCGAGCGCCAAGCGCTCGAGCTGACCAAGGGACTTGCCATCTGATCTGGGGTGGCCTTCGGCTTCGTTCGGAGGCCACCTCTATCAGGCGCTGTCGGCCGGTCGGGAGTGGCGGTGCACGCAACCGCAGGGGGGGGCCGAACCTGTTGCGAACGCATCGGCGGGGGCTCCCCGTCACCCAGCCTATGCTGGCCGAGCCAATCCGTGACGCGAAGCGATATCCAGGTCCTCTTGCGGATCCTGAGCTTGAGACATTTTGTTTATGATGCCGATCGAGATACGTTGTCTCAACCATTGATTGCTATAGCTTTGCTCAAAGCAACCCAAGGAAGATCTTCGTATCTCCTGGGATCCCGATTGATCAGCGCAGGGTTTCGCCCTCCGGCAGACGACCTCCATAGGCCTCACGATGCATCTTGTTTCCGCAAATGCCGGTGTGAAAAGCGTGGCTGCGCCGTCGGTGCTGGAGACGCAACACGGCACGGTTCGGCCGCTCGCAGCCGAAGATCTCGAGCGTGTCGCCGCACTCTTCCTGACGAAGTTTCGGCGGCGACATCACCTTCTCGATCGCGCGATCGCGGAGACGGCCGAGTATATGAAAAAGATCTATCTTGAGCCTGCCGGCCAGCCCGGTGAGAGCAACGCTCTTGTCCAGATCAACCCGCAGGGCCGTCTGGGAGGCTTCCTCGGGGTCCTGAAAGCCCGCTACGAACTCAACGGAGCGGCATTGAACGCGGCGATCATCGGGCCGCTCATGGCCGACCCCGGCACCGATCACGGCTCGGCCGGACCGCAACTGCTGCGTGCCGTGCATCAAGGCGCATTCGATCTGCACCTGACCAATTCGGCCAATCGGGTATCCTTGGCCTTCGCGCGCCCGATGAAGTATCAGCTGCTGCCGGTGCATTGTCTGGGATGGACCTGCATTTTCCGGCCGGCCGCGATGGCCGCCGCCGTGGCGCGCGGCAAATGGCCGGGCCTGCCTCGCTTCGCGCTCGATCCTTGCGCCAGAGCATTCGACGCTCTTGCGACAAAAAGATTCGAGCCGCCCGCTCAGCACTCCTCTTCACACCGGGTCCATCGCGAACCGATGGACGCCGCGCAATTTGCGGAGCGGTTGCCGACCCTGGTGTCCGATTACTCGCTTCGGCCGCGTTGGCAGGATGGGGAGCTGCCACGGCTGCTCGCTCTGGCGGCCGAGAAGCGGGCCGACGGTCCCCTTCATTTCGGCGGGACCTACGACGAAACAGGCAAGATACTCGGCTGCTACGCTTTCTACGGCCAAGCCGGCGGCATCGCGAACCTGCTGCAAATCCAGGCCTCCGGATCTCACTGGGGCGCGACGCTGGATGGCCTGATCGCCGACGCGAGGAATATGGGCTGCGTGGGCATCACCGGGCAAACGCAAGGCAGGTTCATGCCTCAGCTCTTCGGCTACAAGAATGTCTTCCTCCGCTACGCCGGGGGGACGATGGTCCGCTCGCGGATCGCCGAGGTCACGGAAGCGGTCCGCTCCGGCGACATCTTCATCGGTGGCTTGATGGGCGACCGCTGGACCCGCCTCAGTTCCGATGATTTCGGCCGCTGATCACCCTCGGCGACCGGTTCGGATGTCCCGGCCCGCCAAGAGTTGACCTAAGGCGGCAGGAACCGAACGGCATCATAATCTCGACCGGCGTCGGCTCCGCCCGCCGGCTGCGCTCGAACGCAGCACGCGCTGCCCGGTCTTTTCATTGCGCGCGCCATGTTCTATGTCTGCGGCACAGCGCGGGGGCGCATCTTGTCAATCACAAAGGCATCCGGTACGCCCCATCCATGACAGTTACCGTTCGTTTCGCCCCGTCACCGACCGGCCGCATCCATATCGGCAATGCGCGCACCGCTCTCTTCAACTGGCTGTTTGCCCTGAACAACAAGGGCCGCTTCATCCAGCGCTTCGACGACACCGACATCGCCCGCTCGAAGCAGGAGTTCGCCGACGCCATCCTCTACGACCTGCATTGGCTGGGCATTTTCCCGGACGCCACCGAATATCAGTCGCGGCGTTTCGAGATCTACGACGCGGCCGTCGAACGGCTGAAGGCGGCGGGCGTTCTCTATGCCTGCTACGAAACGCCGGAGGAACTCGATCTCCGGCGAAAAGTGCGCCGCACGCGCGGCCTGCCGCCGGTCTATGGCCGCGAGGCCCTGGCGCTGACCAGAGAGCAGGTCGCCGAATACCAGGCCGACGGGCGCCGGCCGCACTGGCGTTTCCTGCTGCCCAATTTCTCGGACGATCCGCAGCAGCCCGAACGCACCGACATACACTGGAACGATCTGGTGCGCGGCGAGGAAACGGTCGATCTCGCTTCGCTCTCGGATCCGGTGCTGGTGCGTGAGGACGGCACCTATCTCTACACGCTGCCGTCCGTCGTCGACGACATCGAGATGGGCATCAGCCACGTCATCCGTGGTGACGATCATGTCACCAATACCGGCGTGCAGATTGCCCTGTTCAAGGCGCTGGGCGCCGAGCCGCCGGTTTTCGGTCACCACAATCTTTTGACCACCGTCTCGGGCGAGGGACTGTCGAAGCGCACCGGGGCGCTCTCCATTGAAAGCCTGCGCGAGGACGGCATCGAGCCGATGGCCGTCGTTTCGCTTGCCGTCCTGGTCGGCACCTCGGAGAATGTCGCGGCCGCGCATGACCTGGCTGAACTCGCAGGCCATTTCGACCCGGCCGCGACTTCGAAATCATCGGCCAAGTTCGATCCGGACGAGCTGTTCGTGCTCAACCGCGTGCTGCTGCACCACATGCGCTTCGACGAGGCCCGAGACAGGCTGATGGTGCTCGGCATCTCGGGCGACCAGGCCGAACCTTTCTGGTTGGCGGTGCGCGGCAATCTCGACCGGCTCGCCGATGCGGTGGGCTGGTGGCGCATCCTGCGCGAAGGTCCGCAGGAACGGTCCGATTTTTCCGCCGACGACCGCGATTTTCTTCGTCAGGCTTTCGATGTCCTGCCGGAAGAGCCCTGGAACGGGACAGTCTGGAAGGATTGGACAGGCAAGATCAGGGAAGCGACCGGGCGCAAGGGCAAGGGGCTGTTCATGCCGCTCAGGCTTGCGCTTACCGGACTGCCTTCGGGGCCGGAGCTTGCAGATTTATTGCCGCTGATGGGTCGGGAAGGAACGTTGGCCCGACGACCCTGACCTTGCGCTGTTCCGGCGGCAAGGCGGACACGGGCGATGTCACCGGCTTGGCGGAAAGCCGCTTGATGGCTTCGCGGTCGAGCCCGCCTTCCATATTGGCCAGGGTTTCCGGGTCGGCGCCCGGATCGGGCTTGGAGGCAGGGACCGGAATGAACGGTGCCGCGTCCGTTTCGGGCTGCGACGGTTGCCGATTTGGCGGGTTGCCGCCAATGATCTGGAAGTTCTGCGCGGCATTGCAGCCGCAAGCCGGTGGGCGCGGCATGTTGGACTGCTTGTAGAGATAGGCGGTCGGCAGTTCGCTATAGGGCCTGCCGGTGACCGATGACGTCATCGCGGCGGAATCGTCATCCATGCCGCGCGAATAGAAGACCTGCATCTCGGTGCCGGGGCAGCTTGATTCGCAATTCTTCTGGTCGCGCTCGAAATCGCCGACCGAGGCCGCGTTCGACATCGGGAAGAAGTAGCCATCGCAGGTACGTACGCACATCGTGCGGAACTCGCCGCCGGCACTCGGGAAATCGGGAACCCCGGGCTGGTTCAAAACCCTGCTGATATTGCGCTCCCCATCGGGATCGTCGGGCTGGTCAAGCGTGTCGCTCCGCTGGCTGTCGTTGCCGAAAAGCTGGTCGAACAGGTTCGCGTTGCCGCCTTCTCCACGGTCGGCTTCCTGCAGCGGAGCGTGGCGCGGCGCAACCGTGTCGTCGCGGCAACCATTGGTGTCGAGCGCGGCCAGGATGCGGCCACGGTCACGACGCGATCCGCCGCCGGCGAGCTGGGCGCGCTTGGCCTGGAGACTGTCGAGGTTGGCGTTCATGCGGTCGATGGTGGCGTTGAGCCCGGCGCATTGATTGACGTTGCGGGAAAACAGCGAAAATCCGCACCCGGCGCTGTCCGCCTGGCCACGGGCCTTGGAGATCTGCTCGCGCTGCCGGTCGATCGCGGCATCGTATTTCCGGATCATTGCCGGGCCGCCGCCGCCGCGCGAAGCCGCGGCGAGATCTGCCTCCAACTGACGGCAAACTCGCGAGGCGGCCTGTGGTTCGGTGATGGCGGCGCCGGACAGCAGGAGGCCAAGCAGCATGGCAGTATGCGCCCGCTTCAACCCTGCGCTTGTCATCCGCCTCAAATCCCGCTTGCCTGTGGTCGCCAAGCTACCCCGTTCGCGGTTAATCGTCTATTTCGGATGCAGTCCGGCGGTTGGCCGAAAGCCGTCAAGTCGCTGCAGCAGGCGGGTTCAATCGGCCGAGCAACAACAGTTAGCGGCAGACCGCTCCGGCCGGTCAGAACTTGTAGTTCATGCCGATCCTGACCGTATTGAACGTGTTGTCGAAGGTGGTGTTGGAGTTGGCTCCATAGTCGATGGTCTGGTCCCGCAGATCGACGTATTGATATTCGAACTTTGCCGACCAATGATCCGTGATCGCTTGCTCCATTCCAGCGCCGATGGTCCAGCCGACCTTGGTGTTCTTTTCGGAACTGTTCAAGGGACCGTCGAGATATTGGTTTTCGACGCTGCCAAACGCCAGGCCACCGGTCCCGTAGATCAGGGTGCGATCGAACGCATAGCCCGCCCTGGCGCGAAGCGTTCCAAACCAATCCACCTTGGTGTCGTAAGTATCGCCTCCGCCGACATTGATCTCGTCGGAGTGGCCCTTGATGTCGGCTCCGGAAAAATCGGCCTCCACGCCGAGAACGGTGGAATTGATCTGGTAGTTGTAGCCGAGCTGGATGCCGCCCAGGAAACCGTCGGTATCGTAGTTCTGAGAACCACGGATTGTCGGTGTGTTCGGCAAGTTGTAAGCCGCATCGGTCCTTCCGAAACCGTAGCCAATCTGCCCGCCGATATAGACGCCGGACCAATCGTGGACGGTTGCAGGCTCGGCACTGATAGCGTCCGCGGCCAGAGCTTGTCCGCTGATCAGGGACAGCAATGCGGATGCAAGCAACAAACCCTTCATGACGTCCTCACCGTCAAATCATATGCGAAACCATATCAGGTCGGCTTTCGGTGCGAAATCCGCTCCCGGCCAACACCGGCTTTCCGCAATCGCAAGTTGCCGACCGGCAACACCCCGAGTCGGAATGCGGTGGTTGCCGGCGCGCGCCGGCAAGCCTCCTGCGGGCCAGGTCGAACCGCCGGAGCCCGGCCTAGTCCAGATTGGCGATAGCCTGCGCCTTGTGCGCGGCCTCGACCACGGCGAGCGCCGTCATGTTGACGACACCGCGCGATGTCACCGAGGGCGTCAGAATGTGCGCCGGCATATCGGTGCCAAGCAGGATCGGCCCAACATGCAGCGCATCCATCATCGCGCGCAGCGCCGTCAGCGTGATGTTGGCCGAATCGAGGTTCGGGAACACCAGCAGATTGGCTTCACCCTTCAGGCGCGAATGCGGATAGACGCGCTGGCGCAGAGGTTCCGACAAGGCTGAATCGGCATGCATTTCGCCGTCGCACTGAAGTTCCGGCGCGATGCGCGCCAGGATCGCCGCCGCCTGCCGCATCTTCAGCGCGCTTGGCGAATCGCGCGAGCCGAAATCCGAATGCGACAGCAGTGCCGCCTTGGGCTCGATGCCGAAGCGCTGGATTTCCTCCGCCGCCAGCACGGTCATCTCGGCGATCTCCTCCGCCGTCGGGTCGACGGAGACGTGCGTATCGGTGAGGAAGATGATGCCTCGCTGCGAGATCAGCATGGACAGCGTCGACAGGTCATAGTCCTTGATGCCGGCGCGTGGGCCGATGATTAGTGTGACGTTGCGCAGGTGCCGCTCGAAGCGTCCTTCGAGGCCGCAGACCATGGCGTCGGCATCGCCGCGCTTCAGGGCGAGCGCCGCGATCACCGTATTGTCGGTGCGCACCATGGTGCGCGCGGCCTCCGTCGTGACGCCGCGCCGGCCGGCAAGTTCGATCAGGAGGTCGACATAGTGGCGATAGCGCGGATCGTCCTCGGGGTTGATCAGGCCGAAATCGACGCCCGGCTTGATGCGCAGCCCGTAGCGTTTCAGCCTGACCTCGATGACGTGCGGACGGCCGATCAGGATCGGCTCGGCAATGCCTTCCTCCAGCACCACCTGGGCGGCGCGCAGCACGCGCTCATCCTCGCCATCGGCATAGATGACGCGCTTGGCGCTCGACGCCTTGGCGGATGAGAATACCGGCTTCATCACCAGGCCGGAGCGGAAGACGAAACGGTTGAGCTTGTCGATATAGGCGGTGAAATCGGTGATCGGCCGTGTCGCCACACCGGTGTCGCAGGCTGCTTTGGCGACGGCCGGCGCGATGCGCAGGATGAGCCTGGGATCGAAGGGCGAGGGGATAAGGAAATCAGGCCCGAAGATCGGCGTCTCGCCCGAATAGGCGCGCGCGGCGACGTCCGAAGGCTCTTCGCGGGCAAGGGCGGCAATGGCCCGCACCGCGGCCATCTTCATCTCTTCATTGATGGCGCTGGCACCGCAGTCGAGCGCGCCGCGGAAGATATAGGGGAAGCACAGGACGTTGTTGACCTGATTGGGAAAATCGGACCGGCCCGTGCAGATCATGGCATCGGGTCGTGCCGCGCGCGCCACTTCCGGCATGATCTCGGGATTGGGGTTGGCCAACGCCAGGATGAGCGGCTTCGGCGCCATGTGCTGCAGCAGCTCCGGCTTCAATACGCCGGCCGCGGAGAGGCCGAGGAAGACGTCGGCGCCCGGGATGACATCGGCCAGCGTGCGCGCCTCGGTGTCCTTCACATAGGGGTCTTTCCAGCGGTCCATCTCGTCGGTGCGGCCCTTGTAGGCGACGCCGAAACGGTCGGTGACCCAGATGTTTTCGACCCGCGCGCCGAGCGAGACCAGGAGGTTGAGGCAGGCAAGGGCGGCCGCACCCGCGCCGGAGGTGACGATCTTTATGTCCGAAATGGTCTTGCCGGCGAATTCCAGCCCGTTGAGCACGGCGGCGGCGACGATGATGGCGGTGCCGTGCTGGTCGTCGTGGAACACCGGTATGCTCATGCGGGCTTTAAGCCGCTCTTCGACTTCAAAACATTCCGGCGCCTTGATGTCCTCGAGGTTGATGCCGCCGAAAGTGGGTTCAAGAGCGGCGACGGTCTCCACCATGCGTTCGATCTCGGGGGCATCGATCTCGATGTCGAAGACATCGATGCCGGCGAACTTCTTGAACAGGACCGCCTTGCCTTCCATCACGGGCTTGGAGGCGAGCGGGCCGATATTGCCGAGACCGAGTACCGCCGAACCGTTGGAGACGACGCCGACCAGGTTAGCGCGCGCCGTATAGTCGGCGGCGGTCGCCGGATTGTCGCGGATCTCCAGGCAAGGGGCGGCGACACCGGGCGAGTAGGCGAGCGCCAGGTCGCGCTGGTTGCCAAGCGGCTTGGTTGCCTGGATTTCGAGCTTTCCCGGTGTCGGGTGCTTGTGGAAGTAAAGGGCGGCTTCGTCGAGGTCCGAACGTGCCGTTTTCTTGCTCTCGCCTTCCATGCGGCCGCTCCTCGAAACCTGTGTTGGGAGTCCTTTTAGCATGCGGCCAAGATTTTTCGCGATGCTAATTGACGCGCCGGAAGCTTTAAACGCCGGCGCGTCAAAAATCATTAGATGTCAGATTCTTACGGCTGTTTCATGCCAGATGAATCCCGCCGCGTCGCGGACCTTTCGATCAGAAGGCGCTGACGTAGAGACCGCCGTCGACCGGTATGTTCTGCCCGGTGAGATAGCCGGCATGGACCGAGCAGAGGAAGGCGCAGATCTGGCCGAATTCCTCCGGCGTGCCGAGCCGCTTGGCCGGCACATCAGCGCTGATGCGGGTCTTGCGCGCGGCGGCAGCGGCGGGTTCCTCGACGGTGCCGGCCTCGTGCGGCCCGCGCAGCCGGTCGGTGTCGAGCTTGCCCGGCAAGAGACTGTTGATGGTGACGTTGCGGTCGATCACCGTTCGCGCCACGCCGGCGAGGAACGAGGTCAGGCCGGCGCGTGCGCCCGACGACAGGTCGAGGCCGGGGATGGGGACATAAACCGACAGCGAGGTGATGTTGACGATGCGGCCGAAGCCGCGCTTTGCCATGCCGTCGAGGACGGCCTGCACCAGCTCGATCGGCGTCACCATGTTCTGGGTGACGCCTTCGAGGATTTTCGCGCGATCGAGCTCGCGGAAATCGCGTAGCGGCGGACCACCATTGTTGTTGACGAGAATGTCGGGTTCGGGGCAGGCAGCAAGCAGCGCCTTCTGTACCTCGGGCTTGGAGACGTCGCCGACGACCTCCGTCACCGTCACGCCATAGCGCTCGCGCAGCTCGGCAGCGGTTTTGGCCACCAGTTCGGCATTGCGCCCATTGACGACGATGTCGCAACCGGCCTCGGCCAGCGCCATGGCGCAGCCTTTCCCAAGCCCCTTGCTCGAAGCGCAGACGATTGCCTTCTTTCCGCGGATACCGAGATCCATGACGACTTCTCCTGTGATCAGGCCGGCAAGCTAGTCCTTAGACTGGACCAATCGCAACCGTCATACGGTTGTTGCATGAATCGAGGCATAGGCTGCTCGAAAGCAAGGGTGAAATCGCGATGTCAGGCCAAGAGCCCCGCACTTTCCGTAGCATGTTCATTTCCGACGTCCATCTCGGCTCGAAGGCGGCCAAGGCCGAATTCCTGATCGATTTCCTTAGATACCATGACGCCGACATCATCTATCTGGTTGGCGATATCGTCGATGGCTGGCGGCTGCGGCGTAGCTGGCACTGGCCGCAAAGCCACAATGACGTCGTGCAGAAATTGCTGCGCAAGGCGCGCAAGGGCGCCAGCATCACCTATATAGCCGGCAACCACGACGAGTTCGCCCGCCAGTTCCAGGGCGTGCATTTCGGCGGCATCGTCGTCGCCGACCGCGCGATCCATGAAACAGCCGACGGCAAGCGCCTTCTTGTCATCCATGGCGATCAGTTCGACACCGTCGTTCACAACCAGCGCTGGCTCGCCTATCTCGGCGATCATGCCTATGACGCGGCGATGATCGTTAACCGCGTGGTGACGCGGTTGCGCCAATTGCTCGGCCTGCCTTACTGGTCGTTCTCGTCCTGGGCCAAGGTCAAGGTCAAGAAAGCGGTCAACTTCATCGGCTCGTTCCAGACCGTGCTGACCGAGGAAGCCCGCCGCTCGCATGTCGACGGCGTCATCTGCGGCCATATCCACCATGCCGCGATCGAGAATTTCGACGATGTGCGCTACATCAACACCGGCGACTGGGTGGAAAGCTGCACGGCCGTGGTTGAGCACTTCGACGGCCGGATGGAAATCCTGACCTGGGCGCAAATCCTGCCCGAAGCGCCGGACGAGCCCTTTATCCCGATGCTCATCGAAGATCGGGTGGGGCAGGCGGCCTGACCCGAATTCTCGCCGGTTTTCGGCGTCAATCGATTAGTCCAGCCGGTTTCCCCGGATTTTCCACCATGTTAAGGGATCGATCTACGTTGCTGGCCGGCCGGCCAAGTGCGGCGTAATTGGATCGATTCATGTCCCTGCCGCCGCTTTCGCCAGAACAGCTCGTCAAGCCGCGCCATTTCGAACTGCGCATGAGCCTTATCTTCGGCACGCTGTTCATATCGCTCGGCACGCATCTGCCCTATTTCCCGCTCTGGCTGCAGGCCAAGGGCTTTCACGCCGAGCAGATTGCGGTCATCCTGGCGGCGCCCATGTTCCTGCGCGTGGTGACGACGCCGTTGCTGACGACGCTCGCCGACCGGGCGCGAGACCGCGCCGATGTCTATGTCTCGCTGGTGGCAGCCTCCCTGTTGCTCTCGGCGGGTTATTTCCTGACACCGACCTACGCCATGGTGCTGGCGGTGTCGCTTGCCCTGACCATTGTCTGGACGCCGCATTCGCCGATCGCCGATTCGCTGGCGCTTTCGGGCGTGCGCCGCTTCGGTTCGAACTACGCAAGCATGCGCAAATGGGGTTCGATCTGCTATCTCTGCGCCAATGTCGCGGGCGGCTTCATCCTGGCGGCTACCGGTCCGCAAGCCGTTCCGGTGATCATCTTTCTCGCTCTTGGCGCGGCGCTCGTCGCGGGGCTGCTGGCGCCGCGCATGGGGCGGCCGCGCAAGGCCTCGCCGCTGTCGGCCGCGGAAATCCAGCACGCGGCGCCGAGCCTGTTCAATGCCTATTTCCTCTACTTCACCTTTGGCGTCGGCATCATCACCGCCAGCCACGCCTTCCTCTACGGCTTCGTTTCCATCTACTGGAAATCGATCGGCATCAGCGATTCCGTCGTCGGGCTGCTGTGGGCTTGGGGCGTGGTGTCCGAAGTCTGCATGTTTTTGTTTTTCAATCGCATTTTCGCCTCCATATCCGTCGTCAGGGTGATGGTCATCGCCGGCATCGGGTCGATCGTGCGCTGGATCGTCTTTCCACTGGTATGGCCGCTCGGACTCGGCGTCGCCGGCTTCTTCGCCGTGCAGTCACTGCATTCGGTGTCTGTCGCGATGGTGCTGATCGGCCTGCAGAAGATGATCGCCGAGACCGTCTCCGAGGAGCGCACGGGCGCCGCGCAAGGCATTGCCTATTTCTTCAACGGCTTCTTCATGGCCGCCGTTACGCTCGCGTCCGGTCCGCTCTATGACCGTCTCGGCGTCGATGGTTTCCTGGTGATGATCCCGATCGCGATCATTGGCCTCATGCTGATAGGGCTTGCCGCGCGCTCAGCCCCAAAGCGCCCGGTCCGGGGGTGAGACGAGCGAACCCTGGTAGACGAGACCCGGCACACGGTCGCGCGCAAGCAGAAGCGGGCCATCGAGGTCCACGAAATCGGCGTCCTGGGCGAGCAGGACCGCCGGCGCCATGGCAAG
Source organism: Mesorhizobium sp. HAY1-8B (assembly GCF_056868045.1). Lineage (NCBI taxonomy): Bacteria > Pseudomonadati > Pseudomonadota > Alphaproteobacteria > Hyphomicrobiales > Phyllobacteriaceae > Mesorhizobium > Mesorhizobium sp. HAY1-8B. The sequence goes on along the minus strand of NZ_CP200321.1, from coordinate 4,606,282 downwards.
CGATGTGCCGACCATGCAGCCGACCATGATGCCAAAACCCAGTTCGCGGGCGCGGTCACGCAACACGAGCGCCGCGGTCAGTCCGCCGGACTTGTCGAGCTTGATGTTGACGGCATCGTAGAGGCCGACAAGCGCTTCCAGGTTCTTCGCCTCATGCACGCTTTCGTCGGCGCAGATCGGCACCGGATGCGCGATATCGCGCAGGATTTCATCCCTGCCGGCGGGCAGGGGCTGCTCGACAAGCGCAATGCCTTGCTCCGCGGCAAAGGCGAGGTTCGCGACGATGTTGTCGTCGGTCCAGCCTTCATTCGCATCAAGGATGATTCGGCTCCCGGGTGCCGCCTGTCTCACCGCCTGGATCCGGGCGATGTCATTGTCACCGCCGATCTTGACCTTCAGCAGCGGCCGGCCGGCGTTGGCACGGGCCTGTGCCGCCATCGCCGCGGGTTCGCCGAGCGATAGTGTGTAGGCAGTTTCCAATGGACGCGGCGGAGCTGGCCAGATTGCGTGCGCAACCGGGCTGTTACCCATCTTGGCTTCAAGGTCCCAGAGGGCGCAGTCGACCGCGTTGCGGGCGGCCCCCGCCGGCATTGCGCCGAGCAGGGCGGTCCGGTCGATGCCGCCGGCTATCCGCTCGCGCATCGCCTCTATCGCGGCGTGCACGCCGTCCATGGTCTCGCCGTAGCGTTTGTAGGGAACGCATTCGCCGCGACCGCTATGACCATCCTGGCTGATCGTGCAGGTTATGACCTCGGCCTCGGTCTTCGAACCACGTGAAATGGTGAAGGTCCCGGCGATCGGGAAACGTTCGGCCTCAACCGAAATGACACGCGCCATATTTTTCTGCTCCGGCTATGCGAGAACGGCGTCGTCGGCAAATCGACAGCTTGGTTCCATCAGGCTAAACAGGACGCCATGTTGACCATCGGCAAGCGCGACGCAAGCGGCACGACCGCGGGGGAGGCTGACCACGAACCGCGCGTGGCGATCGGCGAGGAGGACGGCGTTCTGGGTTGCGCCTTCTCCGGAATCTGGACGACACGCACCGTCGCATTGATCGACGACGATATGCGCAAGATCGAGAAACGAAGTGGTTTCAAGGTCTTGGCGCTCGATCTTTCTAACATCGAGAAGATGGATACCGCCGGCGCCTGGCTGATAGACAGGCTGGTCAGCGCTTTCGAGAAAAAGGGCGTCAAAATCCAGCTGCAAGGCCAAAGCGAGATCGCTTCGATACTGCTCGACGCTGTGGGCGAGGCGGTTCGGCGCGAATCCGAATCCGGTCCAGTGCGGCCGCCCAACATCATCATTCGCGCGCTGGAGGCGGTCGGCCGGCGCGTCTACGAGATGCGCGACGACTTCCTTGCCTCGATGAACATATTGGGTGCCACCATCCGCGGCGCGCAGATGAAGCTCGGCCGCGGCCATGCTGTCAATCCTGCGGCGATCTTCAATCAGATCGACCGCATGGGCGTCGGCGCCATTCCAGTGGTGGTGCTGATGTCGGCGATCGTCGGCGCCATCGTTGCTCAGCAAGGGGCCTATCAGCTCAGCTATTTCGGCGCCGACATTTTTGTCGTCGACCTCGTCGGCGTGCTGATCCTGCGCGAGCTCGGCGTGCTGATGACGGCGATCATGATCGCCGGCCGCTCCGGAAGTGCGATTACCGCCGAGATCGGCTCGATGAAGATGCGCGAGGAAGTCGACGCGCTGAAGGTGATCGGGCTCAACCCGATCGGCGTCCTGGTCTTCCCGCGGCTGGTGGCGCTGGTGATCGCCTTGCCGTGCCTGACCATCATCGCCAATTTCGCGGCGCTCGGCGGCGGCATTCTCGCGGCCTGGCTCTATTCAGATATCGCGCCTGCCGCCTTCATCGACCGACTGCGCGTCGCCATCGATCTCAGCACGATCTTCTCCGGCCTGATCAAGGCACCGTTCATGGCGATGATCATTGGCACGATCGCCTCGGTCGAAGGCATGAAGGTCGGCGGCAGCGCCGAATCGCTCGGACAGCACGTGACCGCCTCGGTGGTGAAATCGATTTTCGTCGTCATTATTCTCGACGGGCTTTTCGCCATCTTCTACGCAGCGATCGAGTTCTGAGATGAAGCTGCGGAGCAGGACAAAGGCGATCGCGGACGATACGGGCGAGGGCGATATCGTGCTTTCCGCGCACGACATCACCGTGGCCTTCGCCGACAAGGTGATCCTCGACAAATTGTCGCTCGACATCAGGCGCGGCGAGATTCTCGGTTTTGTCGGCGCTTCGGGTGCCGGCAAGTCGGTCCTGCTGCGCACCATTCTCGGCCTGACGCGCAAGCGGTCGGGCACGATCAAGCTGTTCGGCGTCGATGTCGAGAAGGCGAGCGACGCGGAACGCCTTCGCATCGACATGCGGCTTGGCGTACTGTTCCAGCATGGCGCGCTGTTTTCGGCGCTGACGGTACTGGAAAACGTCCAGGTGCCGATGCGCGAGTATCTCGACCTGCCGCGACAGCTGATGGACGAACTGGCAATGCTCAAGGTCGAGTTGGTCGGGCTGCCGCCGGACGCGGCGCAAAAATTCCCCTCCGAGCTCTCCGGCGGCATGATCAAACGGGCGGCGCTGGCGCGGGCGCTGGCGCTCGACCCCGACATCGTCTTCCTCGACGAGCCGACCTCCGGCCTCGATCCGATCAGCGCGGCGGAATTCGACGAACTGGTGGTCAAGCTGCGCGATACGATGGACCTGACCGTTTATATGGTCACACACGACCTCGACACGCTTTTCACCGCTTGCGACCGCGTGGCCGTGCTCGGCAACAAGAAAGTGCTGGTCGAAGGCACCATCGACGACATGCTGAAGAGCGAGGAGCCGTGGGTGAAATCCTATTTCCGCGGAAAACGCGCCCGGCAACTTGATCTTGCGGCGCGCGCATAGCCATAAGTGGAGCAATGGAAACCAGAGCCAACTACGTCATTGTCGGTATCTTCACGCTGGTCGCGATCCTGGCGGCGTTCGCCTTCGTGTACTGGACGGCGGCGATCGGCGACAAGGGCGAGACCACGTTGCTGCGCGTGCGCATTCCGGGCTCGGCTTCCGGGCTTGGCCGCGGCAGTTTCGTGTTGTTCAACGGCGTCAAGGTCGGTGACGTCAAGCGCGTCTATATCGACGTGGACAATCCGACTGTCGCCATCGCCGACACCGAGATCGACCGCTTGACGCCGATCACCAAGTCGACGCAGGCCGATATCGGCCTTGCGGGTCTTACCGGGCAGGCCAATATCGAACTCAAGGGCGCCGACCCCAAGGAAGTAAAACTCCTCGACCAGGCCGAAAAGGAAGGCAAGGTCGCCGAGATCGTCGCCAACCCCTCGGCGGTCACCAATCTCTTGCAGACCGCGCAGAACATCTTCAACCGCGCCGACAAGGTGCTGACCGAGCTTGAAGGCTTCACCAAGGATGTCCGCGGACCGCTGACCGACACCGTCAAGAACGTGCAGACCTTCTCCGATGCACTGGCCAAGAATTCCGACGGCATCGACAAGTTCCTGACCGCCGTCAGTGCGCTGTCGGATGAGCTGAAAGGCGTTTCCGGCAAGCTGGACGGCACGCTGAAGGCCGCCGAAGGGATTCTCAACGCTGTCGACAAGGACAAGATCAAGAGCATTGTTGCCAATGTCGACACGGTGACGGGGAATCTCAAGGAGACATCGCAGCAGCTCGACGGCGTGATCAAGAATGTCGACACCGCGGTCGGCTCCGTCAATGATTTCGCCAAGCAGACGCAAGGCACGCTGGCCAAGGTCAATGGCGTGCTCGACGGCATCGACCCGGCGCAGGTGCGCACCGCTCTCGCCAACATCCAGAAGGCGAGCGAAAGCGCCGATAAGGCCGCCGCCGACATCGCCGTCGTGACCAACAAGTTCGCCAACCGGGCCGACGACATCGACCAGACGATCAAGGATGCCAGGCAACTGGCGCAGCGGCTCAACGACGCCTCCGTGCGTGTCGACGGCATCCTCGCCAAGGTCGATACCTTGCTCGGGTCGGGGCAGGCCGATGGCGTGATGGCCGACGCCAGGGATACGCTGAAGTCGTTCAAGCAGGTTGCCGATACGCTGAATTCGCGGCTTGGCGTCATCACCGACAATCTGGCGCGCTTCTCGGGCCAGGGTCTGACCAACGTCGAGGCGCTGGTGCAGGACAGCCGCCGCTCGATCACCCGCATCGAGGAGGCGGTGACCGATCTCAGCCGAAACCCGCAGCGCATCCTTTCGGGTGGCGATGGCGAGGTGCGGCAGTTCGATGGCAGGGCGCGGCGTTGACTTCGGCCGCCGCACGCCCCAAGAACATGAGCTGCAGATGCGGGTTGATCTTACGATCCGGGGACAACGAGGATCGCGCGTGAAGTCTGTTTGGGTGAGAACGAGCGGGTTGACATCGGCTGCGGCGCTGCTTGCGCTATCGCTTGCCGGCTGCGCGGTACTGGGCGGCAAACCGGCGCCGCTGGACACATTCGAGCTTTCGGCGCCGCCCGTTGACGCCAATGGCCATAGCCGCAAGCAAATCCTGATCGCCCAGCCCTCGGCGCTCAAGGCGCTGGACAGCCAGAACATCGTCATCAAACCCTCGGACCGCTCGATCCAATATCTGAAGGGCGCGCAATGGGCCGACCGCCTGCCGCTGATCGTGCAGGCGCGGCTGGCCGAGACATTCCAGCGCTCGGGCAGCTTTGCCGGTGTCGGCAAGCCGGGCGAGGGCCTGGCGATCGATTATCAGGTCATCGTCGAGATCCGTTCGTTCGAGGTGCGCGTCGACGGTGGCGAGCACGCCGAAGTCGACCTGTTCGTACGCATCCTCAACGACCGCAACGGTGAGGTGCGCGCGTCCAAGAGCTTCACCGCAACCACACCGGTCTCGGGCAGCGGCAATTCCGCCTATGTCAGTGCGCTGGACGGTGCGTTTGGCGATGCCGCCAAGCAGATCGTCCGCTGGACCGATTCGGTGATCTGAGCGCCCGGCGCCGGATGCACCGACGCTTCCGGGCTAAAGGCGGTCGAAGACCTCCGGCCGCAGCTTTCCGGTCTTCATCAGGTGCTGCAAGGTGTAGGTTACTGACAGCGCATCGTCGAGCGCGTCGTGACCCTGTAACGGCGGGTGTTCGACACCAAAATAGTCCGCAAGCTTGTTGCTCGGCGTCCTCGCCAAATCCTCGATCGGCATCCCGGCCGCGATCAGCAACTTCACGGCATTGTCAAACCGGGTGGCCGGGATGGAAGGCTGAATGCCCGCGACATAGCAGCTGATGGCCATCATGTTCAGTTCGTCCTTGCCCCAGGACCAGAATCGCGCGCCACCGGAAAAACGATCGATGTCGGCAAGGGCTTCTCCCAGCGCGACCCCTTCGGTCTCGATGTTCTCCTCAGTGATGCCGGTCAGTTTGGTGAAGAACGGGTCGAGCGCGTATCTCCGGCCAAACCGGTCGATCGGTCTGATATAGGCCTTGTGTGAACCGAGCAGCGGAAAGCCGTCTTCAAGCCCAAGCCTGACAGCGCCGATCTGCGCGATGACCGGGTCGGGATCGTGGGCAGCACACCAGAATCTGCGCTGCGAACCCTCAAGGCAGAGAAACTCGCAGTCGAATATGATTGCCGTCTTCACGATCGGCCCCCTTTTTATCGAGGATCAGGGCAGCGGGTTAGCCCGTGGTCTTCGCGCCGTCGGGAAAGCGGACTTTGCGCCGCGAGCGTACCGAACGCATGCGTCGGCTCGCAGCTACGAGACGGTTTCAGCGACGGAGCTTTGAGGCAGTCACAGGCGGGGCGGGGCCCCGCCTGTTAAATTCCGGCTCAGTGCAAGCGGCCGCTGGCATGGGCCAGCATGGTATAGACCTTGCCGGTGTCCGACGTCAGGTAGGTCTGCGCCATGATGTTGTCGCGGTCGTTGCGTGAGACATCCTTCAGCAGTTTCTCGAAGTCGTCGCAGTAACGGTCGACGGCGGCGCGGAACTCGGCCTCTCCCTGATATTTGCGGCGGATCTCGTCGAACGTCTGCTGGCCCTTCAGTGTGTAGAGCCGGCGCGTGAACACGTCCCGCTCGCCGCGCCGATAGCGGTTCCACAGCTCGATCGAAGCGTCGTGGTCGATGGCCCGTGCAATATCGACAGAGAGCGAGTTCAGCGATTCCACCACATGCAGCGGCGAGCGCTGGGCAGGCGCCGCGCGCGGCGCTTCGGCGGGCGCCGAGGGTGGAGCCGCCGGCCTGAGATCCGCATCGTTCGACGCCGCGGTCAGGAGGTCACGCACCCAGCCGCCCTGTGGCGTGCGGGTGTTGGCGTCGGGACGCTGCTGACGCGGTGACGCCTCGGCCGGACGCTCGAGATCGAGCGTACCGCGCAATGCGGTGCCGCCCAGCGGCGCCTGAGGCGTGCGAAGCTCCGGCTGCGGTGTCGGCGCGCGACGCGGCGGCTCGGCGGCGCGGGTGACCGGCGCTTGCGGCGCCGGACGCAAGGTGCGCGGCTCCGAGGTGTCGCCGCCACGACCGGACTTCGCAACGATGTCCGAAAGCTCCTTCAAGGCGTTGATTTGCTCGGAAACGGCGCGGCGGATGGCGGAGGTCGATTCCTTCGCCTCTTCCGGCATCTCGATGACGCCTTTCTTGAGCTCGGCGCGGGTGAGGTCGAGTTCGCTCTTGATCGAGCCCGCGGTGCGCCGCATCTCCTCGGTCGCATCGGCGAAGCGCTTGGTGGCCGAATCCACGACATCGGTGATGGCGTTGCGGATCTTGTCGGCCGATTCCAGCGTCTTGCCTTCGGCGTTCTGCAGCGTCTGGCCGACGAGGTTTTCGAAGGAGCGCATGACCCTTTCGAGATCTTCCGATTTCTTGACCAGGCCGACGGCGAGATCCTCGAGCGACGACTGCCTTTCCAGCGTGTGCTCGAGGTTGCTCTGGGCAGAGCTCAAGAGGTCCGAGGCACTGGCCAGCAGACGGCTGTGTTCATCGAACTTGGTGGCGATCGAGGCCACTTCGCGCAAGGTCGAGGACGACAGTTCCGTCAGCCTTGTGGTGTTCGAATCGACCAGGCGCGCCGAGCTGGCGAAGGTCTGCGCCGCCTTTTCGGTGGTCGCCGCGAAGCTCTGTGTGCTGCCGGTCAGGCGTTCGTCGACCTGGCCGAGATTGACCGCGGCCTGCTCGATCAGCTGACCGAGCTGCGAGCTGGAGTTGGTCATGCGGCCGATGAGATCGGCAACGCTGTCGGACAGCGACGAGCGAGCGCCTTCGACCGCCGACAAGGTTTCGGCGGTGCGGCTGGCGAGCGCGTTGACAAGGGCGGCATTTTCGCTGCGCAGCTTCTCGGTCGCGCGTTCGGTGACCTCTTCCATGCTCTTCTGCAGTTCCGAGCCACCCTGGGCGAAGCGCTCAACCAACGGCCGGGCGGTTTCGTCGAGGATCCTCGACATTTCGGCCGAGCGGGCCGCGAGCATGGTGTTGAGTTCGCGGGTGTTGGCGCCGATCGTCTTGGCGGCGTCGTTGGTGCTCTGGCCGATATGCTGGCCAACAGCGGTGAAGGTTTCGGCGATCACATTGGCGCGTGAAACGAGTTGCGCCTCGGCGGTCGAAACCTGTTCGTTGAGCTTCTGGCCCATCGTCTCGGTGGTGTAGGCGAGCCGGTTCTCGACGCTCGCGATCTGTTCCTCGACACGGGCGGCCGCCGCCGCCGCGCTCGATGCAAGACGCTCGTCGGCGCCGGCAAGCGCCTGCTCGATTTCGCGGGCATGCACGGCCAGTTCCTGGCCGGTCTGGCGGGCACGGTCGGCGACCCTCTGCTCGGTGCTGGCGAAAGCACCGACGATGGTCTGCGCATGTTCGCCGATCGTCGACGAGCTGTCGGCGATGCGCGAGACCAGGCGCTGGTCTGCCTCGTCAAAGATGCGGCCGATTTCCGACGCACGGCTGGACAGGGCGTCCGAGCCTTCCGCGATGCGCGAAACCAGTTGCTGGTCGGCGGCATCGAAGATGCGACCGAGGTCCGAAGCGCGGGCGGCCAGCGCCTCGGCCGATTCGCCGATGCGCATGCCGAGCCGCTGGTCGGCGCTTTCGAAGTTGCGCAGGATGTCGCCGGCGCGGGCGGCCAGCGACTGTGCCGTCTCGACGGCGCGGGCAACCAGTTTCTGGTCGGCCGCGTCGAACGTGCCGGCGATCTCGCTTGCACGGGCCGCCAGATGATCCGCGGTCTCCTGAGCCCGGGCGGCCAACTGATCGGTGGTTGCTTGGGCGCGGGCGGCGAGCTTCTGGTCCGCCAGGTCGAAGGTGCCGGCGATCTCGCCGGCGCGAGCAGCCAACTGATCGGCGGTTTCATGGGCGCGCGCCAGCAGCGTGCTGGAGGTGTCGTCCGCGCGGGCAAGCAGCGCGTTCGAAGTATCTTCCGCACGGGCGTGGAGGCGACGATCGGCCTCCTCGAAGGTCCGGGCGATGTCTTCAGCCCGCGCCAAAAGGGCGGCTGACGTCTGTTCGGCGCGCTCGGCGATCTTGCGGTCGGCGTCACTGAAGGCCGCACCGGCCTGCTCATGCAGCGTGCTGGTGACTTCCAGGACCTTGTCGCGCAATGCGCCGGCGACGAAGACCGCGCTCTTCTCGAGCACGCTGCGAACGTTGTCGACGCCAGTCGAAAGCGCACGCTCCATGGTTCCGGCGCGTTCCTCGATAATGCCGGTCTGACGGCTGAACGCCTGCTCGATCTTGTCGACATCGGCGGCGATCGCGGCCGAAATGTCGGTGCTCCTGGCTGCGATCTGGTCGATATGACCCGACAGCGAGCGGTCGACGTCCTTACGGGTCTCGGCGAGCTTGCCGAGATCGTCTTCCAGGGCACGGCTCAACATGTCGCGGCCTTCGGCCAGCTTGCCGACATGGCCGGCGATGATGTTGTCGATCTCACCGCGGCTCTCGGTCAGCTTCTGCAGGTCGGCCTCCAGGACCCGTGAAAGCTGCCCGCGATCCTCCGCCAGCTTTTCCGACTGGCTGGATATGACACCCCTGATGGTGTTGAGGTCCGATTCCAGCGCGCGCTTGAGAATATCGCGGCCTTCGGCCAGCTTCTCGACCTGGCCGGCGACCAGACCATCGATGCTGGAGCGGCTTTCGGCCAGCTTGGCGAGATCAGCTTCAAGGGCACGCTTGAGAATGTCGCGGCCTTCGGCCAGCTTCTCTACTTGGCCGGCGACCAGGCCATCGATGCTGGAGCGGCTTTCGGCCAGCTTGGCAAGATCGTCCTCGAGAGCCTTCGACAGGGTCGAGCGCTCCTGGACAAGCCTGTCGGCGTGGCCCGCGACCAGGCCGCTGACGCTGTCGAGATCGGCCTCCAGCGCCTTCGACAGGGTCGAGCGCTCCTGGACCAGGCGCTCGGCATGGCTGTTGACGAGGCTGTTGACGCTTTCGAGGTCGACTTCCAGCGCCTTCGACAGGGTCGAGCGATCCTGGACAAGCCGCTCGGAATGGCTGTTGACGAGGCTGTTGACGCTTTCGAGATCTGCTTCGAGCGCCTTGGCGAACTGGGCGCGGTCGTCGACCAGTTTCTGCGACTGGTCGGCAACGGTGTTCTTGATCGTGTTGAGGTCGGCTTCCAGCGCGCGTTTGAGAATGTCACGGCCTTCGGCCAGCTTCTCCACCTGGCCGGCGACCAGACCATCGATGCTGGAGCGGCTGTCGGCCAGCTTGGCGAGGTCATCCTCGAGAGCCTTCGACAAGGTCGAACGATCCTGAACCAGCCTGTTCATATGATCGGCGATGACGCTGTTCACATTCTGCAGGTCGGCTTCCAGGACCCGCGAAAGCTGTCCGCGGTCCTCCGCCAGCTTTTCCGACTGGCTGGATATGACGCCCTTGATGGTGTTGAGGTCCGATTCCAGCGCGCGCTTGAGAATGTCGCGGCCCTCGGCCAGCTTCTCGACCTGGCCGGCGACCAGGCCGTCGATGCTGGAGCGGCTTTCGGCCAGCTTGGCAAGGTCGGCTTCGAGCGTCTGCGACAGCAGGTTGCGGTCGTTGGCAAGCCTTCCGGAATGATCGTCAAGCAGGCCCCTGATGCCCGAGAGGTCGTTTTCGAGCGAACGACCGAGCTGGGTGCGGTCTTCCACCAGCTTTGCCGAATGGGTCTCGATCAGGTTCTTGATGCCGATGATGTCGTTTTCCAGCGCCTTGGCGAGCACCGCACGGCCTTCGGCGATCTTCTCGACCTGGCCGGCGACCAGCCCGTCAATGCTGGCGCGGCTGTCGGACAGCTTGCCGAGATCCGCTTCCAGGGCGCGCGACAGGATGTTGCGGCCTTCGGCGAGTTTTCCGACATGTCCGGCGACCATTTCATCAATGATCGTGCGAGCTTGAACGAGTTTCCCAGAGTCTTCGTTGAGGGCCAGTGAAAGCCGGTTGCGGCCTTCTTCCAGCCTCTCGAGGTGGCTGCCGAGCGATGCATCGATGGCAGCGCGCGATTCGTTGACCTTGCGCAGGTCCTCTTCGAGGGCGCGTGCGATCAGGCTGCGGCCTTCGGCCAGCTTCTGCACCTGGTTGGTCACGGCGGCATCGATGCCGGCGCGGCCCTCGGCGAATTTCGCGAGATCCGCCTCCATGGCGGCTGCCATGCGTTCGCGGCTTTCGGAAAGCTTGCGGCTGTGGTTTTCGACGGCTTCCTCGATGCCGACGCGAGCGTCGGCTAGCCGCTGGATGTCGCTGTCGAAAGATCGCGAGACGACGTGACGCGCCGCTTCCATGCGCCCGGCGAAGTCGCTGGCCCGGGCCTCCAGCATGCTCGATGTCGAGGTGACGATGTCGGCCATGTCGGCGCCGATCTGGGTCTTGCCCTGATCGATCATCGCGGTCAGCGTATCCCTGCTCTCGGCGAAAGTGTGGGCGATTTCGCGGGCGCGCTCGACCAGCGTCTCGTTGATCTGGCGGGCTCGCGCCTCAAGCGCGGCGTTGAGCTTCTGCGTACCGGTGTCCAGCGCTTCGGCGCGGGTCTGGAACTCGCTGATCAGCGCCTGGCCGCGTTCGGCGAGCGTGCGCTCGATGCCGTTGAGGCTGGCTTCGAATTCCGAATTGAGGGTGCGCGCGGCGCCGCCAAGCAGCGACACCATGCCGGTGGTACGATCGTCGAGCAGATCGGTCAGCGACCGGGTCAGGCCGTCCGTCGTGTCCGTCAGCTTGGCAATGCGCGTGTCGAGCAGGCTGGCGAAGGCCTCGCCAGAGGTCGTAAGCCTGTCGGTGATGTTGTCGAGCCGGCCTTCCACCGAATCGAAAATCGACATCGAGCTTTCATTGATGCGGTCGATCAGCGTGTCGCCGGAATTGGTGATCGTCATCGACAGCTTGGTCGATGCGTTGAGGATCGAGTCGCGGATGATGTCGCTGGCGGCGCCGATTTCATCCCTGAGCGTCTCATGCGCGCCCGAAATCGAGGCGCGGACCCGCTCGGCATGGGTGACGACGGCCTCGCGCTCGCTGCCGAGCCCGTCGACCAGCGAACGGATGCGGGTTTCGTTTTCCGAATAGGAGCGCTCGATCTGGTTGACTTCGCTGTGGACCAGCGTTTCCAGTTCCACGGCGCGGGCAAGTGTGCGTTCGATGCCTTCGCCCATGGCCGCCACTTCGCGGCGAACAGCCTGGCCGATCATCATGACGCGATCCTGCGCCATGTTTTCCGGCTCGGTCAGGCGGAAGGCCACTTCCGTCATCGACTGTGCGGCGATGCGCATGTCCTGGGCGCGGCGAATCATGGCCGCGAAGGCCCAGAACAGGATGATCGGCACGATCGCCGCGACGGCGAGGCCAATCAGCTCGGGACGGGCAAAGAACTGGTCGAGCGTGCGGATCCGCCAGATGCCCGGTCCGAACAGCAGGTTGGCGAGCGCACCAGCGCCCGCGATCCATGCGAGCGACACAAACGCGATGATCCAGTAGACGGTGTTGGAAGCGCGCCTGTTGAGGCTGTGCAGGAGGGTCTTGTAATCTTTCTGACGATCGTCGTTGGCCGGCGCAAAGCCCGTGGGCTGCGTGCCATTGCCATTGCGTGTCTCCACGGGGCGCAGTTCAGCGGGCTTGGCCTTTGGCGCGGGCTTCGCGGCCTGATCGGTCACGGGGCCCTGATTGGCCACGGGCGCCTGATTGGCGGCGGGTGCCGGATTCTGGTTGCGTCCCTCGCGAGCCAGCTCGTCGGCGGCCTGGGATATCTGCGCTTCCAGATCTTCCATCGAAGCCGCGATATCGAGATCGCCGCTGCCGATGTCGCCGCTGAGGTCGAGATCGAGCGCTTTTTCCAGTTCCCTGGCCACGTCGCTGTCGAGAGTTCTCGTGTTCGTCGTTGGTTTCTTCGCCATGCCTTCGCTACCCTGTACTAGCTGCCGCGGGCTTATATAATTCTGTTTGTCTTACCCCCGCGCAGGAGGCTGAAAATGGACCCTCGTATCGTAATGACACAGGGGGGTAAAGAAAACATGCATTCCGCGGGATACGTAAAACTTTAAATATAAGGTTAACGGAAGCGTGATTTGGGCGCCGCTTTCGCAACATTTTTCCGGGCCATTCATTAACCCGTTGTCCATTGGATTCGCCTAGTTTTTCAGGCGGCCGAAGAAAACGGAGTTCGAGTTCATGCGTGGCGAAAGCGGCATTGCCTTCTCAATGCCCGGGGGCGACGTATCGGGAACCAGGCAGTCCCGACCGGTCGATTTGGCACACCTTGCCCGGCAGACGATGGGCGACCGCGCTCTCGAGCAGGAGGTGCTGGCGCTGTTTGTACAGCAGGCGCTGTCGGTGCGCGACAAAATAGTCGACGCCAATCTCAAGGACCGGCTTTTGCTGGCTCACGGGTTGAAGGGCTCGGCTCGCGGCGTCGGCGCCTTCGCCATCGCCGATTGCGCCACCGAGATCGAGCGGCGGCCGGAAGACAGCCAGACGCTCAAGCGGCTTGGCACGCTGATCGACGAAGTGCGCGATTTCATCGCCGCGATCAATCGCTGACCCCCGGTTTGTGGAAAAACGTCACCGAGCGCCGCTTTCGCGCGGCAGTTGACTTGTTTGCCGGAGTGATTATCTCGGCTGAAACTCCCTTCAGGTGACAAATGACCAAACTGACCTTCATCGCCCATGACGGCACACATTTTGACGTGGATGCCGAAAACGGCTCGACGGTGATGGAAAACGCCATCCGCAACGCCGTGCCGGGGATCGAGGCCGAGTGCGGCGGCGCCTGTGCCTGCGCCACCTGCCATGTCTATGTCGACGAGGCATGGACGGCGGAGGTCGGCGAGCCCGAGGCGATGGAGGAGGACATGCTTGACTTCGCCTACGACGTCCAGCCGAATTCGCGGCTGTCCTGCCAGATCAAGGTGCGCGACGCGCTCGACGGTCTGGTGGTGCGGGTGCCCGAGCGCCAGGGCTGAAAGCCGATTTTTCCAGCTGCCGCTTGGCAGCGGGTCGGCGGTCATGCAGTCTCACGCCAATCCAGCAGCGAGGCATAGCGCATGACCGGGATCATCAGCACAGACGTCCTCATTGTCGGAGCGGGGCCCGTGGGGCTGTTTGCCGTGTTCGAACTCGGCCTGTTCGACATGAAGTGCCACCTGATCGACATTCTCGACAGGCCAGGGGGCCAATGCGCGGAGCTTTATCCGGAAAAGCCGATCTACGACATCCCCGGTTGGCCTTCGATCTCGGCGCAAGGGCTGGTCGACAAGCTGCTCGAGCAGATCCACCCGTTCAAGCCTGACTTCACCTACAATCGCATGGTCTCCAGCCTGGAGAAGCTGGAGGATGGCAGCTTTCGCGTGACCACGGACGAGAACGAGGTGTTCGAGGCCAAGGTGGTGGTCATCGCCGCGGGCGGCGGCTCGTTCCAGCCGAAGCGTCCGCCGATCCCGGGCATCGAGCCCTATGAAGGCAAGAGCGTCTTCTATTCGGTGCGCCGGATGGAGGATTTTCGCGGCCACGACCTCGTCATTGTCGGCGGCGGCGACTCGGCGCTCGACTGGACGCTGAACCTGCAGGCTGTGGCGAAAAGCGTGACGCTGGTCCATCGGCGGCCTGAATTCCGCGCCGCGCCCGACAGCGTCAACAAGATGTACGCCATGGAGGAGATGAAGCAGCTGGAATTCAAGGTCGGCCAGGTGACCGGCCTCTCCGGCGCCGATGGCCAGCTGTCATCGGCCACCATCAAGGGCGGTCCGGACGGCGATATCGAAGTGCCATGCACACGCATGCTGCCCTTCTTCGGCTTGACCATGAAGCTTGGACCGATCGCGGAATGGGGGCTCAATCTCCACGAGAACCTGATTCCGGTCGACACCGAGAAGTTCCAGACATCGGTGCCCGGCATTTTCGCCGTCGGCGACATCAACTGGTATCCGGGCAAGCTGAAGCTGATCCTGTCGGGCTTCCATGAAGTGGCGCTAATGGCGCAGGCCGCCAAGCGCATCATCAGCCCCGGGGAACGCATCGTGTTCCAGTACACGACCTCGTCGACGAGCCTGCAGAAGAAGCTCGGCGTGGTGGACGCTTCCTAGGGCGTTTCACCGTTTCGCGGAAACGGGAAGACGCTCTATCTCTTTGATCTAATGCATTTCCCAAGGGGAACGCGATTCGCACTTTCCTGGAATTGCTCCAGTCTAGTCCGCCAGGACCGGAGTCTCGGGCCGGCCGCGCAGCGGCTTTTCCGGCATCAGGCTGAGCGTCAGAAGCGCCAGCATCAGCATAACCACGGCGGCGGCGAAGATCACCCAGAACGCCGAAGTCCCAGCCACGGCTCCGCCCGCCTGGGCGCCTTCGCCAGCCAGCGGCAGGCCGTTGCCCAGCGCGACGGCACCGAGGATCGCCACGCCGAGCGCGCTGCCCAGCGAGCGCAGGAACGTCATCACGCCGGTGGCGACGCCGAGATGCTTGGGGTCGACCGCGTTCTGGACCGACACCGTGGCGACCGGAAAGGTGGTGCCGCTGCCAATGCCGATGCATGTCGTCAGGATCTCGACGATCAACAGCGAGGCGTGCCCGGCCACAAGCGTGAGGATGGCGAGACACGCGGCGGCGAAGGCCAACCCAATCATGGCGATCCGCTTGTAGTGAACGAAGCGTGGAATGGTGCGCCCGCTGAATGTCGCGCCGGCAACCGTGCCCAGCATCAGCCCCAGCAGGGCGGTGCCGGATTCGCTCGCCGACAAGCCGATGACCGATTGCAGGTAGACCGGCAGATAGACCGACAGCCCGATATTGGAGGCCTGCAGGAGGAACAGCGAAAGCGTGCCCCCGAGAACGATTGGATTGGAGAGCACTTCGAGCGAGATCAGCGGCTCGGAAGCGCGCAACAGCCGCAGCGCGAACGCACACCAGATGATGGCCGAACTCGCCAGCAGCCCGAGGATTTCGCGCGACAGCCACGGATACTCGCTGCCGCCCCAATTCAAGGCCAGAAGTACTAAGGCGGTGGCCACGATCAAAAGCAGCGCGCCAAGACCGTCTATGCGATGCCGCTTTGCCGCGACTGGCAGCTTCCTCAGCGGCTTGTTGATGATGGCCATCGCGGCGATGCCGAGCGGGATGTTGATCCAGAAGATCAGCGACCAGTGCAGATGTTCGGCGAAGGTGCCGCCCAACAGTGGCCCAGCGATGCTGGCGACCGCCCAGGTGCCCGAAATCCAGGCCGCGTATCGTGCCCGCTCTCGCGGCGGCACAAGGTCTCCGATCACGGTCTGCGCCAGGGCGAACAGGCCGCCGCCGCCGGCGCCCTGGATGGCGCGCCCGACCACCAGCACGAACATGTTGGGAGCCATCGCGCTGACAAGCGATCCCAGGAGAAAGATCAGGATCGCGGCATACACCGTTGGCCGACGGCCATGGACGTCCGAGATCTTGCCGTAGAGCGGTGCCATGGCGGTCGCAGTCAGCAGGTAGCCGGTGACGATCCACGGCAGATACTGCGCATGGCCAAGCGCATGCCCGATGGTCGGCATGGCCGGCGCGACGATGGTCTGATCGAGCGCCGCCAGCAGCATCGACAAAAGCACGCCGCCGATGATGGCGTTCTTTTCGGCTTCGGTCAGTGGCGTGGCCGCAGCCGCGATGGTCTGCTTGTCGACAGCCTGGTCCATAGTCTTTTGTCCATGTGCTCGCGCGCTGTCCGGGTCACCGATTGGGCTTGTCTGGTGGGTGCGCCGTGCTTGAAGGGTTGTGCCCTGCCAACCCGTGATATGTCGTTCCGTATAGGCCGATTTCGACTGCCGTTCGAAAATTTTTCGAAGCTGGCACTACGCTTCGGCCCGGTTGGCTTGTGTCGGCGCCGCTCGGTGCGCCCACGAAATTCAGGCCGGCGGCAACTGGCCATTCTGGATGCGCTCGATGCGATAGCGCATGAGCCGCAGGATACGGCTTTCGAAATTGACGCTTTCGACGCGGTCGAACTGCACCTGGGCGCGATCGTGCCTGGCGAGGACGGCGGCGGTGATCTCAGCCGCCTTCGCCTTGGCCGCATCGCAATCCTTCTGCGGATAGGTAGCCTTCAGCGCGTCTTCCAACTCGCGGGCATGATTCTTGGCGATCTCGACATGGCGTTCTTCGTGGCGCTTGATGTCGGCAGACAGCGTATCCCAGAACAGCTTGACATCGGCATCCGCCTTGCGCGGGCGGCGCCATTCCGGAAGGATTACCTTGACCTTGAGGGTCACGACCGCGTCGGCGATCCGGCAGGAGCCAGCCTGCCGGGCGTAGCTGATACGAGTGGTGAAGGCCATCTGGGTGGCGCCGGGGTGGCGCGAGCCCGTGCTTTTGACCTGCGGCCCATGTTTGGAGAGCTGCTTCTCGATATCCTCGAGCGTGCTGCCGCCAATGGAAAAATAGCTGTATGTCTTCACCAGATTGGCCGCGCCCGCTGGGATGGCGGTCGTCACGGCAAGCAGCAGCGCGCAGAGCAGGGTTCGTTTCATCATATTGCCTCTTCGACCACCTTGCTTTACGGCCGTTGCCAACGCAACGGAATTGATCCTTTGCGGATCACACATCATTGATGAACCCATGGTTGATGAGCAATGACGGCGGGGCGATGGCAGCTGGCCCATGGACGCCATCTCGACCTTGGCCGCAAGGCCGTGGTTGTCGGGATCCTCAATGTCACCCCCGACAGCTTTTCCGACGGTGGCCTGTTTGATGTCCCCGAGGCGGCACTGGCCCAGGCGCGTCGCATGGTCGGCGAAGGGGCTCGGATCATCGATGTTGGTGGAGAATCGACCCGGCCGGGTGGTGCCGCAATATCGGCCAGCGAGGAACAGGCGCGTATCCTGCCGGTGATCGAGGCGCTGGCGCGTTCCGGCGAGGTGCTGATTTCGGTCGACACCTATCGTGCCGAGACCGCGCGGCTTGCGGTGGCTGCCGGCGCGCATGTCGTCAACGATGTCTGGGGTTTGCAGCGCGAGCCCGACATTGCGCGGGTCGCCGCCGAAACCGGCGCCGGGCTCATCATCATGCACACCGGTCGGGATCGCGAAAAACTGCCCGACGTGATCGCCGACCAATTCGCCTTCCTGGAGAAATCGCTGGAGATCGCCCGTCGGAACGGCGTTGCGGACGAGCGCATCGTGCTTGACCCCGGCTTCGGCTTCGCCAAGGAGACGGCTGAGGAAAATCTCGACCTGATGGCGCGTTTTGCCGAGCTTCATGCGCTTGGCTTTCCGTTGATGGCCGGCACCTCGCGAAAACGCTTCATCGGCACCGTCACCGGCCGCGATGCGGCCGACCGTGCCGCCGGGACGGCGGCGACCAGCGTCATTCTCAGGCTCAGGGGAGCGCATCTGTTTCGCGTCCATGATGTCGCAATCAACGTGGACGCGCTGGCCGTGGCGGATGCTATGCTGGCGCGTGAAACCGCTGCATCGGCCCGAAAATCGGAGTCGATTTTCGGAAAGCACGATGCGTAGATTCAAAAGTGTTAGAGCGTACTTTGTGCGTCCAAGTGGACGCACGTCGCTCTAGATCGGGACGCTGAGCCATGTATGTCATCCGCTTGAAGAACTGCGCCTTCTTTGCCCGGCATGGCGTGCTCGACGAGGAGGAGGCGCTCGGCCAGCGTTTCTATGTCGACGCGGTGCTGTCGGTCGAACCCGGCCGCGCGCTTGTCGACGATGCCATCGGGGAAACCGTCAACTATGGGATTGCCTTCACGGTGATCGAGAAGATCATCACCGGCGAGCGGCGCTTCCTGATCGAGGCCCTGGCAATGGAAGTGGCAAAGGCGCTGACGGAGCGGTTTCCCCAGATCAAGAGAGCCGAAATCACCGTGCGCAAGCCGAACGCGCCGGTGCCTGGTGTGCTCGATTATGTCGAGGTGACCGTTGTCTGGCCGGAGTAACACCGTCTATCTCAGCCTCGGCGGCAATCTGGGCGACCCGGCTGCCTCGATGGCAGCGGCGTTGCGTATTCTCGATGCCGATGCGGACACGCGCGTCGCCGCTGTCTCTTCGCTCTACCGCACGCCGCCCTGGGGCAAGCTCGATCAGCCGGATTTCCTCAACGCCGCCGCCGAACTGTCGACCCGACTCTCGCCGCGGGCGCTGCTCGATCTCTGCCTCGATGCCGAGCGAAAGCTGAAGCGGGTGCGTGAGGAGCGCTGGGGGCCGCGCCTGATCGATATCGACATTCTGGTGTTCGGCGACCGCATCATTCATGAGACCGGCCTGGAAGTGCCACATCCGCGCATGCTGGAGCGCGCCTTCGTGCTGGCGCCGCTGGCCGAGATCGCGCCGGATCTTGCCGTCGGCGGGCGAAGCGTGTCGGAGCGCTTGGGCGCCGTAGACGCCGCCGGCATCGAGAGATTGCCGTCCGGCCGTGACTGGTGGCTGCGCTGAGGCAATTCGAGGAAAGTGTGAGACGGCTTTCCCTTGGGAATTGCGTCGAACAAAGAGATGGATGGGCGTCAGCCTGAGAAACCGCCTGCGTCCAGGAATGCCTTTTCCTCCGCCGTGGTTTCGCGGCCAAGCAACCTGTTGCGGTGCGGAAAGCGGCCGAAGCGCTGGATGATGTCACGGTGCTCCAGCGCGTATTTCAGGTTGAACTCGGCCCTGGCGGTGTGCAGTTCGACCGAAATGTCCTGGTCGGCAAGGTTTTCAGCATGTTCGAACGGCAAATACAGGAACACGCGGACTTCGGGTTCCAGCGCCAGGTCATGCCCGGCGGCGACCGCCTTCTGAGCAAAATGCTTGGCCAGCGAGTCGGTGGCATACATGTGGCCGGTACCGCGAAAACAATTGCGCGGAAACTGGTCGAGCAGGATCATCAGCGCCAGCGAGCCTTCGGCGTGTTCTGACCAATCATCGCATTCGCGCCGCGCGGCGGCGTAGTGCAGATCAAGAAAGCGGTCGCGGAAACCGGCATCGAAGGCATCGTTCTTCTCGAACCATGCATCCTCGCCGGCGTCACGCCAGAATTTGGTGACCGACAGGGCCCTGCTATCCAATTCCATGCATGCTTCCCTGTTCAATCGGCAGTTTCGGATTTGTGCAGGACGCCGGCCGTCTCTTCATTGAGTGCCTGACCGGGGCGGCGCGGCGTGGAGAGCGGTGTTGGAATCGGCGTGCCGATGTTGCCCCGCAAGAAGCGTTGTCCGGCGCGGATGCCTTCGGCGAGCTGGGTTTCGAAGCGGTCGGTGTCGCGGCGCCTGACGTCTTCGATCGTTTCAGCCACGTCTTCGGGATCGACACCAAGCGATTCCAGGGCCGAGCCACCGAAAACCAGGGCAGATTCGAAGGTCTCACGCAGCTGATAGTCGACGCCGGCGCGAATGAGCTGCAGCGCGGTGCCGCGGTCGAAAGCCCGGGCCAGCACTGTAAGCAGCGGAAATTCGGCCTTGATCAGCTCGGCAATGCGAACAGCCGCATCGGCCTTGTCGACACAGATCAGCACCGCGCGTGCCCGGCCGGCGCCGGCCGCATGCAGGATATCCAGCCGCGTGCCGTCGCCATAATAGACCTTGAAGCCGAAATCGGCCGCCGCCTGGATCATCTCGACATCGTTGTCGATGATCGAGACGTCTATGCCGCGCAACAGCAGCGGCTGGCTGGCGATCTGGCCGAAGCGGCCGAAGCCGATGATCAGCACGCTGCCAGTCAGGCCGTCGGCGATATCGACCCCGTCGAGCGACTGCTCGTCGCGCGGGGTGACATATCGCAAGGCGATGATTGCCAGCGGCGTCAGCACCATGGAGATGATGACGATCGCCGTCAGGGTCGCGTTGGCCTGGCCGTCGATGATGCCGACGGCAGCGGCGGCCGAGTAGAGGACGAAGGCGAATTCACCACCTTGCGCCATGAAGACGGCGCGTTCGAGCGCTTCGCGATGGCCGGTTTTGAGGATGCGGGCGACGATGTAGATGCCAAGCGCCTTCATCACCATGTAGGCGACGACATAGACGGCGATCAGCTTCCAGTTCGCGGCCACCACATGCAGGTCGAGCGACATGCCGACGGCAAGGAAGAACAGGCCGAGCAGGATACCGCGGAACGGTTCGATGTCAGCTTCGAGCTGATGGCGGAAGGTCGATTCGGACAGAAGAACGCCGGCCAGGAACGCCCCCATCGCCATCGACAGGCCGCTGAGCTGCATGGCGAGTGCCGATCCGAGCACGACCAGAAGGGCCGCCGCCGTCATCACCTCGCGGGCACGGGCATCCGCCAGGATGCGGAAGAAGGGGTTGAGCAGATAGCGTCCGGCCAGCACCAGTCCGACGATCGCGGCAAGGCCGATGCCGACCTCGGTCAGTCTTTCCGACAGGCTGGTGTCAGCGCCGCCGGGTGCAAGGAATGCGATCAGGGCCAGCAGCGGCACGATGGCCAGATCTTCCAGCAGCAGGATGGAGACGATGCGCTGGCCTTTCGGCGAGGCGATTTCGCCGCGTTCCTCCAGAAGCTGCATGACGATCGCCGTCGAGGTCAGCACGAAACCGGCTCCGGCCACGAAGGATTGCGAGATCGAAAACCCCCCGGCCATCCCCACGCCGGTCAGAAGGACCGCGCAGATCCCGACCTGGAGCGCGCCGAGGCCGAAGATTTCGCGCCGCAGGCCCCATAGCCGCGACGGCTGCATTTCCAGCCCGATGATGAACAGGAACATGACGACGCCGAGTTCGGCGACGTGGAGGATGGCGCCCGATTCGGAAAAGACGCCGATGCCGAACGGGCCGATCACCACGCCGGCGGCCAGATAGCCAAGGATCGAGCCGAGGCCCATGCGCTTGAAGATCGGAACGGCGACGACCCCCGCGGCAAGCAGCGCCACCACCTGAATGAGATCGCTGCCTGATGTTTCTACCGCCATTCCCACCGTTCCGTTTGTTCGAGGACCGCGGCCGACGCGGTCAAAACCATGCCGGCGCGCGGATCGAGGGATGCGCTGGGACGCCGTAGCACCTTGATTTTGCGCATGATCCGCTCAGAAAATCGATTCCGATTTTCATGTCTCGCGCCTGGCCGGAAGGATAGGGGTTTCGGCGCGGATCGAACAGCCTGAATCCAGCCCGGACAATATTGCAGGCGCGTTACACAAGTTGAGGCTGAGGCCGCGTTGCATCTTGCCACAATCGAGGGTTAGAGCACGCTCGGCTTCGGCCATTGGAGGGTGAGCGACGATCAAGTCGCGCCCTTTTGAGGAGATGACTGACATGAAGAAGTTTTTGCTTGTTGCCGTCGGCCTGGCGGTGCTTGCCGGCTCGGCCTGTTCGAAGGCACCGGAATGCACGGCCGAGATCGCGACCAAGAAGGCGCAGGACATGGCTGCCGCGCTGCAGGAAGCGATCACCAAGGATCCGTCCAAGGCAGCTGACCTGACCGCCAAGGTCCAGGCGGTGACAACCAAGTACCAGGGCACCACGACACTTGCCGATGCCTGCAAGGCCTATGACGAGGTGACGGCAGCGATCAAGGGCTGACGCCCGGTTCGACTGTTTCAGAGGAGGCGGTGGCGATGGGCTGCCGCCTCTTTGCTTTTGAGGTGTATTACGGCGCGATGCGCGCTCAGTTCGGCGCGATGGAGCCGACTTCGACGGCATCGACGCGCTTCAGGCTCATGCCGATGACCGGCACCAACTGGTCCTGGACACGCACGGCAACCGTCACGGTCATCGAATTGTCGTCGGGAATGCGGGCCTGCATGACGCCGCGCAATTGGTTACGGTTGATGGTGAAGACCACCTTGCGGGCATCGACAACATTGCCGCCGATGATATCGAGGCCTGCACCGGCCGAGCCGCCCATGAAGGAGCCCTTGTAGTCGCGGCCCTTGCGCTCGATCTTGGCTGACATTGGCTGGGTAAACACGCCGACCCGGCAGCCGCCGTCCAGCGTCATGCCCATCTTGCCGTCGGGCGTGGAGCCGGTGAAGCTGCAGTTGAATTTCGTGCCCTTGTACTTGCCGGCGATGATTTCGCCCGGACCGACCCATTTGCCTTCGGCCGACTGGAAGAACTGCTTGTCCGGCTCCGCGGCGGAAGCCCCGGAAGCGACGCCGACGACTGCTGTGATCGCGACGGCCAGGGGCAGGACGCTGGACAGAATTACGCTTTTCATCGACGACACCCGGCAACAAAGAGGCTGTTTGGAACCGGTTTGACCATGAAGAAGATTGGTTAATGCTTCGTCACTGCGGGGCGTCGAAACCGCAATCAGCTCATCGTCGGGAGGAGCAGGGCGCTACTTGCCGGAGCCCGTCGTTTCGGTGTCCTTCTTCGCGGCGAACGATGTCAAGGCAGAGAGAAAATCGCCCAGTCCAGGACGTTTGGCTGCACTGAAGGGCAGGGGGCGCGCCGTCTCCATCGCCGCGATGCCGATGCGTGCCGTCATCATGCCATTGACGACGCCCTCGCCGAGCTTTGCCGAAAGGCGCGCCGCCAGGCCGTGGCCGACGATCTGCTGGACGAAACTGTCGCCGACGGCGATCGAGCCGGTGACCGCCAGATGCGCCAGAACGCTGCGCGCCAGGCGGAAGAACCCCAGCGTTCCCGGCCGTCCGCCATAGAGTTCCGAAAGACGGCGAATGAGGCGGCCTGCCTCGAACACCACATAGGCGACATCGACGAGCGCGCGCGGGCTGACCGCCGTCACCAGCGAGACGCGTTTGGCGGCCTCGAGGATCATCACCTTCGCCCGGGCATCAAGGGGCCCGAGAATTTCCGCTTCGGCCAAGCGCACCAGATTGCCGCCATCGATGATTTCGCCGCGCAGTTCGGCCAGCGCACGCCGGCCGGCCGCTGTTTCCGGCTTGGCCGCGACGAAAGCCGAAAGCTCGTCGACCACTGATCGTGCCGCCTTTGGATCGTCGCGCGCGATGGCATCGAGCGCGCGCTTTTGCAGTTTTTCGACCTCGGCGAGGCGGGCGATCGCCAGGAACTCGCGGATCAGGATTACCAGGAGCGCGAGCACGGCAACAACAGCCATGCCGGCGGCCAGCCAGCCCAGCCATTCGGCGCGGGCGAAGAGGTCGCGTATCAGCTGGTCGGTCCATAGGCCGACCGCCAGTGAAACCAGCACGCCCATGGCGCCGAAGAAGATGCTGGCCAACAGTGAGCGTTTTCTGGGGGCGATCGCCGGTGGCGGCTCGGCCGCAACGATGTCCGGCTCGTCGAAAACGTCGATCTCAGCCGGTATGACCAGCGCGACATCTGTCTTGAGCGCACGGGGTTTGCGCGAGGGCTCGGTCTGGCGCGCTTCTGGCGCATGCTGTGTTGGCGTGGCTTCCGGTTCGATGCGGAAGGCCGCCGGCTTGCGGGGCGCGGTCATGCCAGATGGTCTCCGATCAGGAACTGCAGGGCGCGGTCGAGCCTGATATGCGGCAAGGACAGCGTGACACCCTCGGCCGTGCGTTCGAGCCTTGGCGGACGGAACCGGACAAAGCGGATTGCCGGGTCCGCGGAATCCTGCCTGTGGTCGGGCCCGGAGATGTCGAACAGCGCATCAATTTTTTCCGGTAAGTCCCCCGGAAATATGCCAGTTTCGGTCTTTCCGTCAAACGTTTCGCCGTTGATCCTCTCGCCGGCGATCGGCGTGCCGATAATGACCGGCAACGTCTCGCGGCCTTGCTTGACCGTGCCTTCTCGGGTCGCACGCACCGCCGCCATGGCCACCACGTCGACGTCGGCGCCGGTGAAGTTCGCCCGTGCCACGGCGCGGTCGGCCAACCGCCGTACGATTGCCTGCAACCGGTCATGGCTTTCATGGTGCAGGTGGTCGGCCTTCGTCGCGGCGACCAGGATGCGGTCGATGCGCCGCGAAAAGAGGTCGGTGAGGAAGCTGCCCCGGCCGGGACGAAAACAGCTGAGAATCTCGGTCACGGCGCGCTCGAGATCGGCCATGGCGCCAGGGCCGGCATTCAGCGCCTGCATGGCATCGATCAGCACGATCTGGCGGTCCAGCCGCGTGATGTGTTCGCGGAAGAAAGGTTTGACGACATGCGTCTTGTAAGCCTCGTAGCGCCTGTCCATCATGGCGTGCAGCGACCCCGGTCGTGGACGTCTGTCGCCCAGGCCTGCCAGCGGCGCGAAAGTCAGCGCGGGCGAGCCTTCCAGATCGCCGGGCATCAGGAAACGGCCGGGCGGCAGGGTTGAAAGCGCCCGCTCGTCGAGTTTGCAGGCCTTGAGATAGGCGGCGAAGCTCTCCGCCAGGCGGCGTGCCGTCATCTCGTCGGCGTCGGCATTCGGGTCGATCCGCGCCGAGATCGCCCGCCAGGCCTGCGACAGATCCTCTCGCACCGGCAAAGCGGCCATCTCGATGGCTTCTCGTGAAAAATCGGTGAAGGATTTGCCGAGCAGCGGCAGGTCGAGCAGCCATTCGCCGGGGTAGTCGACGATGTCGACCGACAATTTTCCGGAAGAGAACATGCGGCTCCAACCGGAGGCCGATTCGTATTCGATGGTCAGCCGCAGTTCAGAAATGGCGCGTGTCGAATCAGGCCAGACCCGGTCGTTGACCAATGCGGCGATGTGGTCCTCGTACTGGAAGCGCGGCACCGCGTCGTCAGGTTGTTCCTCGAGGAAGGCGCGCGCGATGCGCCCGGATCTCTGTGCCTCGAACAATGGCAGGCGTCCGCCGTGGATCAGATTGTGGACCAACGCGGAGATGAACACCGTCTTGCCCGCGCGGGAAAGGCCTGTAACGCCCAGTCTCAACGACGGAGAAAAAAGCCCTGTGGCGCGTCCCGACAGCGTATCGAGGGCAATTCTTGCCTCGTCGGTGAAAGTGGTTAGCGATGATGCCAAAATGTGCTCTCTCGGGCTTCGGTTCCTGCGATATAGGCTTTGGAACCCGGCTTTGAAATGGCGCCGGCAAGCGACACTAGAGATCGGCCGGTGTCAGAAACGCTTCGAGATAACCTGCTTCCTGGGCTACCTTCGTCAGATCGTCCAGGAAGCGCACGACCGCCAGGCCCGAAGTCGGGAAACCATGATTGAGCGTTGCCCGCGCCGTGTCGTCGCCGTCGCCGGAGACCGCCATGGCAAGATCCTCCATCATCGGGTTGTGACCGATAACCAGCAGGGAACCCGGCCCGCCATGCTCCCGGATAAGGCGGAGATAGCCGGCCGCGTCTTCGCTGTAGAGCGTGTCGAAAAACAGGACCTTGCCGGTATCTGTCTGACCGGCCAGTCCTTCGAGCGTTTCCCTGGCGCGCCTGGCGTTGGAGCACAATGTCAGGTCGGGGACATAGCCACGTGATCGCATGGCCGCGCCTATGATCTCGGCATCGGCGCGGCCCGATGCGTCGAGCGGGCGATCGAAATCGCGCATGCCGGGCAGCGCCCAGCCGGCCTTGGCGTGTCGCAACAGATAGAGCCTGCTCACCCAACCTCCAATGATGCCGAAGCCCGAAGCCGCACCGCGATTAGCCACGAGAAGGGCGGTTCGCACAATGGTCCCGCGTCCTCCCGCCAATGAATTGCATGGGGCCGGATGGTAAGGGTGGTTCGCCTTGGCCATGGAATCGGCTGCGGCGCGCTTCGGCGGAGGCCGCCGGCGTACTTTAACAATTGCGTGAGTCGGTGGGCGATTGCGCTTGTGCAGGCGTCGACCGGCGAATATATAGGCGCCAAATTTGGGGCAGTTTGGGTGAGTCGAATGAACGACATCGTTACCGCCGATTACGTACCCTCCGAAGACGAGCCGTTCATGAACGAACGGCAGAAATCCTACTTCCGCCTAAAGCTCGTCACCTGGAAAAATGACATACTGCGCGAAGCGCGCGAAACTCTCGAAATCCTTCAGCAAGAAAACGCCAACCACCCTGACCTCGCCGACCGCGCCTCTTCGGAAACCGACCGCGCCATCGAGCTCAGGGCCCGCGATCGCCAGCGCAAGCTGATCTCGAAGATCGATTCGGCGCTACAGCGCATCGATGAAGGCACCTACGGCTATTGCGAGGAAACCGGCGAGCCTATCGCGCTGAAGCGGCTCGATGCGCGTCCGATCGCCACCTTGTCGATCGAGGCGCAGGAACGGCATGAGCGCCGCGAAAAAGTCTATCGCGACGACTGACGCATTGCTTTGGGGCCGCGGTTCCGGGCAGCTACAACGAAGTTGATATCAAAATGGCCGGGTTTCCCGGCCATTTTTCGTTGGTGCTTGGTTGGCCAAAACCGGGCGACAGCCTCGGCCAGGTCGTCGGCCGGCTCAGGCGCTTGTCATCTCTTCTGGCTTGAAAGTTCGCCCAGAAGCTTGGTCATTTCATCGTCGAGCGACTGCGGCGCCTTGGCTGCCGGTTTGCCCACCGGGCCGCCGGAGCGGGGCTGGTCCAGCGAAACCTCGAGTTCCTTCATCAGCGTATCGTCGATGCTGTCCTGCCTTGGCGGCGGTGGCGGCGCGTGCCTGACGGCATTGGCGTTGGCGGAGCCGTAGGCAGGCAGTGGCGTGTCGTTGGCCGACTGATAGGTTTGCGCCGCCGGCTTCGGTGCGGGCGCCGGGGTTGGCGGTGGTGCGGCCGGGCGCTGGCGGGCAGGCGCCGGTGCAGCGGTCACCGGCTGTGGAGGCGGTGCGGGGCGAGCCGGTGCGGGAGCCGGCTGCGGCGGACGCGATTTTGCTGCCGGGGCCGTGGCGGCCGGGACGGGCTGCAAGCCGCCATCTCCGGTCAGCGCCGGACGGCGGGGCGCGGCCAGACGGATGTCGCGTTCGACGACGACATCGGTCGGGCCGCCGATCAGAAGCAGATGCTCGATGTCGTCGCGGCGCACCAGCACCAGCCGTCGATGGCTGTCGACGGCCGTGGCGTCCATGACGGCAAGCCGGGTCTTGCGGTTCCGTCCACCGGCGACAAACGTACCGAAGGTCAGGTTGCGCACGAGCCTGATGATGACGAGCACGATGACCAGCAGGATCAGCGCCGCGAAAGTCCACAGGAGTGCCGCCGCATAACCAGGGCCCGCCACGCTATCCAGCCACTGCATTGGTTTCCCCTGATCGGTTTGGAAAGTGACGCGACACTAGACCGTTGCGGCTAGCCACCGCAAGTTGCCTTTCACGCATCGTGAACAGCTTGAAACACTCTACGGCCGGCCGGCATCATTTTTATCTGACATTTGCCGCCCGGGCCTTTTCCGGACTAGGAGAATGTGATTCAACCGGCTAAAGCGCGTCGCGCTGAAACGGATTCATGCGACGCGCTTCAGGTCCTTGTGTTTCGTGCATGTCGTTTTCCCAAAACCGAAGTCACTTTTGGGCGACATGCATTAGGGGCGGGTGTCGGAACAGCGGACTTCACGAGCAGGGGGCATATGGCCAAGGAAGCGCGCGGCGATTTCTATCCGGTACCGATCGTCGACCAGAACACGCGACCGGGCGCGGTCACCCGGCTCATCATCTTCATCGTCGTTCTGACGGGGGCCGCGATCGTCTTCGGCCTGTTCCGCGAGCGCCTCGGCGATCCGTTCCTGCTCGGCATGCTGGGCGTGCTGGCGATGATCGGCGTCGGCTTCCTGTTCGCGACCGCGATCGGCTTCGTACAGGTCACGCCGCGCTCGACCGGCGATGAACTGTCCAAGGCTTTCGTCGATTCGATGTCGCAAGGCCTGCTGGTGACGGACACCAAGGGCCGCGTCGTCTACGCCAACCGCGCCTATGCCGACATGACCGGAGCGTCCTCGGCGGCCGACCTGAAGACGGTCGAAGGGCTGCTTTCGGATGTTCCCGAGGCTTCGGTGACCATTTACCGGCTGGCCTCCGGCCTGCGTGACGGCCAGCCCGGCGACGGCGAGTTCCGGCTCGCCCAATCGATCCGGCCCGGCGCCGAACAGGGTGCCCGCTGGTACAGGGCGCGCGCCCGAACCTTCAGCGTTCCGGGTCAGCGGCTGCCGATGCTGGCCTGGCAACTCGCCGACATTTCGCAGGAACGGGCCGAGCAGGAGCGTTTCTTCCTCGACCTGCAGAAAGCCATCGACCATCTCGACCACGCCCCGGCCGGTTTCTTTTCCGCGGACCAGGACGGCCGTGTCACCTACATCAACGCCACGCTCGCGGAATGGCTCGGCATTGATCTCGCCAGTTTCACGCCCGGCGCCGTGACCTTGCCGGATATCGTTGCCGGTGACGGCATGGCGCTGGTGCGCTCGGTCAAGGCCGATCCTGGCACGACGCGCAACGCGGTCATCGATCTCGATCTGACAACGATGACGGGAGAGGCGCTGCCGGTGCGTTTCATGCATCGCGTTTCGGCCAGCCGCGAAGGTGTCGGCGGCCCGACGCGCACGATCGTGCTCAACCGCACGCAGGGCGAGGATGCGTCGGCCGATCTGCGTGCTTCGGAAGTGCGCTTCACCAGATTCTTCAATTCGACGCCGATGGCGATCGCGGGTGTCGATGCCAACGGGCGCATCCTGCGTACCAATGCGCCCTTCCTGTCTCTGTTTTCCTCGGTCGTCGACCGGGACGCCGTGGATCGCCGCGTGCGGCTCGATACGGTGATCCATGAGCGCGACCGGCCGGCCTTTGCCGCCGCCTTCGAGAAAGCCCGCCAGCGGCAGGCCGACATCGAACCGATCGACACTGTGCTTCCCGGCAACGAAGAGCGGCATATCCGGTTTTACGTCAACGCCGTCGCCGATGGTACCGGCGGCGAGGGCGCCGAGGAATCGGCCATCGTCTACGCCGTCGAGACGACCGAGCAGAAGGCGCTCGAAGGGCAGATGGCGCAAAGCCAGAAAATGCAGGCGGTTGGCCAACTCGCCGGCGGCATCGCCCACGATTTCAACAATGTGCTGACCGCCATCATCATGGCGTCGGACCTGCTCCTGACCAATCACCGGCCGTCGGACCCGTCCTTCCCCGACATCATGAACATCAAGCAGAACGCCAACCGGGCCGCTTCTCTGGTCAGGCAGTTGCTGGCTTTCTCGCGCAAGCAGACGCTGCGGCCCGAGGTGCTGAACCTGACCGACGTGCTTGCCGATCTCAGGATGCTGCTTGCCCGCCTCGTGGGCAACGACATCAAGCTGAAGGTCGACCACGGCCGTGACCTGTGGCCGGTCAAGGTCGATATCGGCCAGTTCGAGCAGGTGGTGGTCAACCTGGCGGTCAATGCGCGCGACGCGATGCCGGCCGGCGGCGATCTCACCGTGCGCACCCGCAACGTGACCGCCGAGGAGTGCAAGACCTTCCCCTACCGCGAACTCGTCGCCGCCGATTACGTCGTGGTCGAAGTCGAGGATACCGGCAGCGGCATCGCGCCTGATGTGCTGAAGAAGATCTTCGAGCCGTTCTTCACCACCAAGGAGGTCGGCAAGGGCACGGGCCTTGGCCTGTCCATGGTCTACGGCATCATCAAGCAGACCGGCGGCTTCATTTTCTGCGATTCCGAGGTCGGCAAGGGGTCGACCTTCCGCATCTTCCTGCCGCGTCACATCGCGGAAGCGAAAAAAGCAGCCGAGCCCGGGGAGGCGCCGAGCGCCGCGCCGGTCAAGCCGGTCGACAGCACCAAGGACCTGTCCGGGTCGGCCACGGTCCTGCTGGTCGAGGACGAGGACGCCGTGCGCATGGGCGGCGTGCGAGCACTGACCTCGCGCGGCTATACCGTGCACGAGGCATCATCCGGCGTCGAGGCGCTGGAGGTGTTCGAAGCACTGGGCGGCAAGGTCGACATCGTCGTCTCGGACGTGGTGATGCCCGAAATGGACGGGCCGACCCTGCTTGGCGAATTGCGCAAGCGCCAGCCCGACATCAAGTTCGTCTTCGTGTCGGGATATGCCGAGGACGCATTCGCCAGGAACCTGCCGGCCGAGGCGCATTTCGGCTTCCTGCCGAAGCCGTTCTCGCTCAAGCAACTGGCAACGATCGTCAAGGACATGCTTGAGTCCTAGAGCGCCTCACGTTGAAACGGATCCATGCGCCGCGCTTCAAGTCTTTGCTTTTGTGCATGGCGTTCGCCCAAACGGAGGGCGCTTTTGGGCGACATGCATTAGGCGCTTCGGCTTCTCTGCCCTTGCGCAACGCCCTCACAACGCCATGATTGCGGGTGAAGGAGCAAGCGGGCTTGGGGGAGCAACTGTTGACGCCACACATCGAAGCGCGCAGAGGCGATTATGCCGACACGGTGCTGTTACCGGGTGATCCGCAGCGCGCCGAATGGATGGCGCGGACATTTCTGGAAGCGCCACGCTGCGTCAATAGCCGGCGGGGTACTCTCGGCTTTACCGGCCTGTTTCGCGGCAGGCCCATCAGCATTCAGGCGACGGGTATCGGTGTTTCATCATTCCTGATTTATGCTCATGAATTACTTGACTATTATGGCGTAAGAACGCTGATCCGCACCGGTACCTGCGGTAGCCTGAGCGCCAAGGTAAAGCTGCGCAGCCTTGTCATTTCGCAATCGGTTCGGCCCGAAAGCGCTCAAAGCGGTCAAGTCTTCGGCCTTTACGGAACCGCTGCCGGTCCGGATCCGACGCTGCTGGCCCGTGCCTTGGCCAAGGCGGCCGAACTCGGCGTCGAACATCACGCCGGCCTGACACTTTGCAGCGACATCTTCCACCACCCGGACGGTCGCACCCGATTTGCGGAGGCCCAGGCGGCAGGCGCGCTGGCGGTGGACATGGAAACCAGCGCGCTTTACCGAATCGCCAGGCATTTCGGAGTCAGTGCACTGTCGATCTGCACGGTGGTCGACAATATCGAGACCGGTGAGCTGACCGACTATTCAGAACGTCAGCAGCTTTTCACGGACATGACCCGGCTGGCGCTCGAAATCGCTGGGGAAGGGCGCTAGGCCGCTTCTCGCTTAGGCGCCATCCGCTCGTCCAGGTCGGGCCGATGGCCGCGCAGATAGAGCGCGCAGGTCGTGCGCAGCATGGACGCGAAATTGGGGATTTCGCCGTTGATCTCGATGGCTTCGTCGTACAGCTTCGAGATGAATTTGGGCGTGGTCAGGTTCTGGCTTTCGGCGATTTCGTCAAGCAGGGCCCAGAACGTCGCCTCGAGCTGGATGCTGGTCGAATGTCCATCAATGCGGATCGACCGGTTGATCTGACGATAGCCTTCCGGATCCTGTGCGGCAAAGACTCTGCACATCGTTTCCTCCCGTTTTTGTTGGTCTTGGGTGCCGACTCAGTGGCCGACGCCTCTTTTGACACTGCCTGCGGTTTCATCTTCGACCGGACGGCCGACAACGGCAATCAGACTTTCGTCCTTAGATGAAGCGACACTACCGTTTCTCCTATTCTACACGTGGTAATCGGCTGCCACCACCTTTCTTCGCCGGCGCGCATAATCACTTCTAAAGCATGAAAGCTGCGGAGTCTGATTTGGCGAAGGCGATTTACACCATGATCCGGGTTCTCGACGAGGCCCGGTCCATCGATTTCTACACCAAGGCCTTCAGCCTTGAGGTCGCCCAGCGACTGGATTTTGAGACGTTCACGCTGATCTATCTCAGCAATGCCGATACCCCTTTCGAAGTGGAATTGACCGTCAACAAGGGGCGGCAGGAGCCTTATGCGCTTGGCGACGGCTATGGTCACCTCGCGGTGTCGGTCGCCGATCTCGACGGCGAACACGATCGGCTCGGCGCGCTCGGCCTCAATCCGAAGAAGATCGTCGAGTTCAACCATGACGGGTCGCTCATCGCCCGCTTCTTCTTCATCGAGGATCCCGACGGTTACAAGATCGAGGTCCTGCAGCGTGGAGGGCGCTTCCAATAGGGGACAACCAGCCGCGCGCACCGCGCGGCGCCAGCAACGGCACCCCCAAGGGGGTGCGAACAGCAAGCAGGGAGGAAACTATGGTCACGATTTATGAGAGGAAGCCTGGCCTGTCACGGCGCGAGCTTCTCAAACGCGGCGGCGTCGGTGCGCTGCTTGTCATTTCAGGCAGCGCCATCATCAGCCCTGAGCACGCCTGGGGCTTGGAAACCTCGGCGCTGAAGCCCGAGACGATGGCGACGCTGATCCAGGTGGCGCGCGACATCTATCCGCACGACCAGGTGCCGGACAAATATTACGCCATCGCCGTCAAGGGCCATGACGAGACAGCCGCCAAGGATCCCGCTCACAAGGAACTGATCGAGAAGGGCATTGCCGAGCTCGACAAGAAGGCCGGCAAGGGCGGTTATCGCGGGCTCGGCTGGGAGGAGCAGCGTGTGGCGCTGCTCACCGAGATAGAGAAGACGCCTTTCTTCCAGACGGTGCGCGGCGGTCTCGTCGTCAGTCTCTACAACCAGAAAGAGGTATGGCCGATCTTCGGCTATGAGGGCGAGTCCTACTCCAAGGGCGGCTACATCGCGCGCGGTTTCAACGACATCGAGTGGCTCTGAGCCACTCTGTCCGCAACCGCTTTTTGACCGATCTCATGGGAGGAAACCATGGCAGCACAATTTGATCTCAAGAACGACGGCGTGGTCGTCATCATCGGCTCGGGCGCCGGCGGCGGCACGCTCGGCAACGAACTGGCCCAGAAGGGCATAGATGTCGTCATCCTCGAGGCGGGCGCCCGTCACGAGTATGAGGACTTCATCAACGACGAATGGGATTCGTTCGCCCAACTCGCCTGGAAGGACAAGCGCACCACATCGGGTGACTGGCGCGTGGCGAAGGATTTTCCCAACCTGCCGGCCTGGATCGTCAAATCGGTCGGCGGCTCGACGACGCACTGGGCCGGGGCCTCGCTTCGCTTCCAGGAGCACGAGTTCAAGACGGCGACCACCTACGGCAAGGTGAAGGGTGCGAACCTCCTCGATTGGCCGGTGACGCTGGCCGAAATGGAGCCGTACTACGCCAAGGCGGAAGCCAAGATGGGCGTCACAGGCACCAATGACTGGCCGCGCCTGCCGGGTAACAACAACTTCAAGGTTCTCAAGGCGGGCGCCGACAAGCTCGGCTACAAGGAATGCCATACGGGCAACATGGCGATCAACTCCGTCGAACGCGACGACCGCAACTCCTGCCAGCGGACCGGCTTCTGCTTCCAGGGCTGCAAATGGGGCGCCAAATGGTCGACGCTCTACACCGAAATCCCCAAGGGCGAGGCGACAGGCCATCTTGAAGTCCGACCGAACGCCATGGTGATCAAGATCAACCATGATGCGTCGGGAAAGGTGACCGGTGTCGTCTATGCCGACAAGGACGGCAAGCTGCAGGAGCAGAAGGCTCGCATCGTCGCGGTGGCCGGCAACTCGATCGAAAGCCCGCGCCTGCTGCTCAATTCCGAATCGAGCAAATTCCCGCATGGCCTGGCCAACTCCTCAGGGCAGGTGGGCAAGAACTACATGCGCCACACCACGGGCTCGGTCTACGCGATCTTCGACAAGCCGGTGCATATGTATCGCGGCACCACTATGGCCGGCATCATCCGCGACGAGGCGCGGCATGATCCGTCACGTGGCTTCGTCGGCGGCTATGAGTTCGAGACGCTCTCCCTCGGCCTGCCGTTCATGGCGGCGTTCCTGAACCCAGGCGGCTGGGGGCGCTCCTTCACCACGGCGCTCGACCACTATGACCACATGGCTGGCCTGTGGATTGTCGGCGAAGACATGCCGCGCGAGGAAAACCGCATCACGCTGCATGCCGACGAAAAAGACGAACATGGCATGCCGATCGCCGACGTGCATTTCGATGACCATCCCAATGACACGGCGATGCGCGACCACGCCTACAAGCAGGCCTCGGCGCTCTACGCGGCGGTCGGCGCAACGCGCACCTTCCCGACGCCGCCCTATCCCTCGACCCACAATCTCGGCACCAACCGGATGAGCGAGAAGGCGGCCGATGGCGTCGTCAACAAGCATGGCCAGACGCACGACATCAAGAACCTGTTCGTGTCGGACGGCAGCCAGTTCACGACGGGTGCCGCGGAAAACCCGACCTTGACCATCGTGTCGCTGGCGATCCGCCAGGCCGACTACATCGCCGCCCAGATGTCGGCCAAGACCATCTAACCTCCCGACTGCCTGCTGGCGCGGAACCTGACCGGGTTCCGCGCCTTTTTTTGTGTGCTGGAACCTTATGCCCCGACCGGCTGGCCGTCCTTGCGACGGATGGCGACCACCGATGGCCTCGGGGGCTGGCCGTCCCGGAAATCTGGCCACAGGGACTGCGCCTTGTCGAGCGTTACGGCATCCTCGGAGGGGTGCTGCACCGAAAGGAACAGCGTCGTGCCATCCGGCGTGAAGCAAGGGCCAGTCGCTTCCGCGCCATGCGGGCAGGTGAACAAGAGCTTCGGCAAGCCGCGCGCCGCGCCTTCCGTGTCGACGCCATAGACGCCGTCCGGCAGGCCGAAATCATTGGCGCCGTCGGTCGCCACCCAGAGCCGGCCGGCCGGGTCGAAGGTGATGTTGTCAGGGCAGACGAACCAGCCATTGTCCGACGTCTCGGGATGGAAGGTTGCGCCGACCTTGGTGTCCTTTGGATTGCCGCAGAGCACGAACAGGTCCCAGGCGTATTTGTCGGCGGTATGGTCGGCCTCGGCGCCGCGGCCCCCGGGCGGGATCAGTTCGACGATATGACCCCAGAGGTTTTCGGGCCGCGTGTTGGCCGGATTGACCTTGGATTCGTCTCGCTTCTTGTTCTTGGTCATGACGGCGTAGACGCGGCCGGTGACCGGATTGGTCTCGATGTCCTCCGGCCGGTCCATCGGGGTCGCGCCGAGCGCGTCCGCCGCCAGCCGTGTCTTCAACAGCACCTCGGCCTGGTCGGCGAAGCCGTTCTCGGCGGTGAGCTTGCCCTGACCATGAACCAGCGGCAGCCATGTCAGCGAGCCATCGGCGTCGTAACGGGCGACCGAGAGCACGCCATCGTCCAGAAGGCCGTTGCCGGAAGCCGGGTTCGCCTTGTCGTAAGCCTTGTTCGAGACGTAGCGGTACATGTATTCGAAATAGTCGTCGTCGCCCATGTAGACGACGATGCGGCCGTCCTTGTTGAGGACGACCGTGGAGGCCTCATGCGACATGCGGCCAAGGGCCGTGCGCTTCACCGGCTTCGATTGGGGATCATAAGGGTCGATCTCGACCACCCAGTCGAAGCGGTTCGGCTCGTTCGGCTCCTTGTCGATGTTGAAACGGTCATGGAAACGGCCACGGCCGTAGATGTCGGAGCCATCAAAGCCATAGCGGTCGAGAATGTCAGCGGTCGGTGCCTTCTTCGGATCGCCGCCGAACAGGTCGGAGACGCCTTCCTCGCAAGTCAGCACGGTGCCCCAGGGGGTAAAGCCGCCGCTGCAATTGTAGCTGGTGCCGAGCACCTTCGTGCCGGTCGCGTCGGCGGACGTCCTGAGCAGCGCGTGGCCGGCTGCCGGCCCGGAAACGGTCATCTCGGTGTTGGCCGTGATGCGGCGATTGAGCGGACTGTCCTCGACGGTTTGCCACTTGCCGTCCTTGAACATGACCTCGACGATCGAGTGGCCCATCGCCGCAAGGCCGAGATCGACCTGCTCCTTGCTCATCGTCTTGCCGGCGTCATCCTCGGTCATGCCGGGAAACATGACATTGGGCGAGATGTATTCGTTGTTGACGCAAAGCAGGCCGTGATCGGAGTTCACCGAGCCCTTGGGCAACGGCAGGAAGGCGATGTAATCGCAATTGTAGCCGAAACGCTTTTCCTGTTCGGCGGCCGCGACCGTGTTGCCGTCGAAATCCGGGAGACCGGCGACGAGCGGATCGCCCCAGCGTGCGACGATTGTTGTTTCATAGCCTTCGGCGGCGGCATGGGTCTTGTCATAGACCCGCTTCAGTTCGGGAAAGCCCAGCGTGGAAAGCGCGGCGGCATGCGTTTCGCCGGCGAACAACGAGCCGACAAAGCTGCCGCCGGCGATCAGCGCGCCGGAAGCGAGGCCGCCTTTTAGGAGCGTACGGCGCGAGACGCGCTCGGCGATGATTTCGCGAATGACAGGGGAGGATGAAAACGGGAAGTTGGCCATGTGTCTGCCTCTCGATGTGGATGGGTGACGGCGCACCGCTGCCTATCCAGCTTCGGCAACATCCAGATGACATGAGAGGGCGGGGAGCCTGCAGGCCGCGCCCGCCAAGGCGAGGCCTACGGATTGTCTGCCTTGGTGCAGGTCGATGCCGTGAAGGCACCATCGGGCTGCTTCATGATGATGTCGAAGGAGGGCGGGCTCTGGCCGTCCAGCGTTGCCTGGGTCAGCGACAGCGAGTTGCCGCCAGCCGTATAGCCACCGAGCGGTCCCAGCCAGGAGATCACGCCGTTTGCATCCATCTGGTAGTTGTACCCCTGCTGGGCGGCCCCGAAGGTGACCGGACCAGTGTAGACATTGCCCTTGATGGTGATGTCGCCGAGGTTGAGGAACATGCCGAGCAGGTAGACTTCGCAGTGATAGGTGCCATCAGGCATCTTGCCGTCGCTGAAATCGGCCCTTGCGGCCCCGGTTGCCGTGGACAGAAGCACTATGCCGATAGAAATGCGTGAAATCAGGGATGCCATGGCGTCGCTCGGTTGAGACGCGAGCTTGCCCCATTTTTGCGCTGTATCGCAACATTTGTCGTCCACGCGCGGTATGCTGCGATCAAAATCTAGGCATTTGGTCGAATTGAGCGAAAATTAGGCAGATGCCTTGTGCGTTGCGCAAATTTCCCTCAACCAATTTTTAACCGGCTCTCCTTTGTTTGTTCCGCCTAATATAATAACGATCTGATAATATTCGTCTATTTGCCGTTTTTTGGCGTCCAGGCAGCGGTTGGCATGGGGGTTGCATTGTATTGGTGCGGTGCAATCAACCAGCTTGGGAGTCTTCCGTATGAGGGGTAATTTCTCGACAATAACAAAAATGTTCTCGGCAAGCGTGGTCGCCGCTGGTCTGTTGATGTCGGCTCCCGCCAAGGCGGCGGACGACACGATCAAGGTCGGCATTCTCCATTCGCTGTCGGGGACCATGGCGATTTCGGAGACGACGCTGAAGGATGCCATGCTGATGCTCATCGACGAGCAGAACGCCAAGGGCGGCCTGCTCGGCAAGAAGCTTGAAGCCGTTGTCGTCGATCCGGCGTCCAACTGGCCGCTGTTCGCCGAGAAGGCACGCGAGCTGATTTCGAAGGACAAGGTCGCGGCGGTGTTCGGCTGCTGGACCTCGGTGTCGCGCAAATCGGTGCTGCCGGTGTTCTCCGAACTCGACAACATCCTGTTCTATCCCGTCCAGTATGAGGGCGAGGAGAGCGAGCGTAACGTGTTCTATACCGGTGCCGCGCCGAACCAGCAGGCCATTCCGGCGGTCGACTACCTGATGAGCGAGGATGGCGGCTCAGTGAAGCGCTGGGTGCTGGAAGGCACCGACTACGTCTATCCGCGCACCACCAACAAGATCCTCGAAGCCTACCTGAAGTCGAAGGGCGTCGCGGCCGAAGACATCATGGTCAACTACACGCCATTCGGTTTCTCCGACTGGCAGACCGAAGTCTCGGCGATCAAGAAGTTCGGCTCGGCCGGCAAGAAGACCGCCGTCGTCTCGACCGTCAATGGTGACGCCAACGTGCCGTTCTACAAGGAACTCGGCAACCAGGGCATCAAGGCCGAGGACATCCCGGTCATGGCCTTCTCGGTGGGCGAGGAAGAACTGGCCGGTCTCGACACCGCGCCGCTGGTCGGCCATCTCGCCGCCTGGAACTATTTCGAGAGCGTCGACACGCCCGAAAACAAGAAGTTCATCGCCGACTGGCACAAGTTCATCAAGAACGACAAGCGCACCACCAACGACCCGATGGAAGCCCACTATATCGGCTTCAACATGTGGGTGAAGGCGGTCGAGAAGGCCGGTACCACCGATCCGGACAAGGTCATCGACGCCATGATCGGTGTTTCGGTGCCGAACCTGACCGGCGGCTATTCGACCATGATGCCGAACCACCACATCACCAAGCCGGTGCTGATCGGCGAGATCCAGGCCGACGGCCAGTTCGAGACGGTTTCGCGGACGCCTGGCCTGGTCATGGGTGACGAATGGTCCGATTACCTGCCGGACTCCAAGAACCTGATCTCCGATTGGCGCGCGCCCCTGTCCTGCGGCAACTTCAACGTTGCCACGGGCAAGTGCGGCGGCAAGGGAACGAACTGATCCTCCCCGGCCTGGACCGTCAGGTCCAGGCCCATGACCGCAAGCGCGCCGGGCGGGCTTTCTCCTCCAGTCCGCCCGGCGCGAAATCAACCTTTCGGAAGTCACCTGAAGCGATGAACCTGTTCCGCATGATTGGGCTGACGCTGTTGTTCCTGCTGGCGACGCTGTCGTCATCGGGAGCAGGGGAAGCCGAACTGCGTGGCATCATTGCCAAATTCGCGACGGCCAAGGGTTTTTCGGAGATCGGAACTGTCGTTCACGAACTGGCGGCCACCGGTGACCCGGCCGTTGAAGGGTCGCTTTCCGCACTCGCCGACGGCAATCTTTATATCCGCAAGGCCGATTCCCTGGTGTTCATCGGCAAGGAAGCCGGCGAAAGCGTCCAGCTTTCCGACCCGCTGAGCGGCGAAGCATCCGGCGAGGCGGCCAAGGACGGCATCACCAAGATCAAGGTCAACAACACGCTGCGCCGCGTCATTCGCGATGCGCTGGGCACGCTGACGCTTGGCGCCAAGGATCCGACCGTCC
This sequence comes from Mesorhizobium sp. HAY1-8B, assembly GCF_056868045.1. NCBI lineage: Bacteria > Pseudomonadati > Pseudomonadota > Alphaproteobacteria > Hyphomicrobiales > Phyllobacteriaceae > Mesorhizobium > Mesorhizobium sp. HAY1-8B. The sequence continues at coordinate 4,567,237 of NZ_CP200321.1, read as the reverse complement.
GCATCGCCGCCGCCGCCACCATGTTCAAGACACCCGACTCCGCCAATATAGAGCCACTCGACGCGGCGATCGCCAAGGAGACTATTGTCAGCGTCAAGGCTCTGCTCGAACAGGCCCGCGCCGCTTCGGTTCTTGTCTCCGACCGTCCGGATGCCGACAAGCTTGCGGCGATCGCACTGATCGGCGCGCGTGGCGATCGCGATGCGGTTTCCTTGCTCACGTCGGTCGAGGCCAACGCCTCGGGCGCCGTGAAGGAAGCCGCGACAGCCGCAATCGCGGACATCAATTCGACATTGGCCCTGTGGGATGCCGGACAGAACATCTGGTACGGTATCTCGCTGGGTTCGGTATTGCTGCTTGCCGCGATCGGGCTCGCCATCACTTTCGGCGTGATGGGCGTCATCAACATGGCGCATGGCGAGATGGTCATGCTGGGTGCCTACACCACCTTCGTCGTCCAGCAGGTGATCCGCACATCCTTTCCCGGCCTGTTCGACTGGTCGCTGGTGATCGCATTGCCGCTTGCCTTTCTGGTCGCCGCACTGGTTGGTCTCGCCATAGAACGCGGCGTCATCCGCTTCCTCTATGGCCGGCCGCTGGAGACGCTGCTGGCGACATGGGGGGTGTCGCTGATCCTGCAGCAGGCGGTGCGCTCGATCTTCGGGCCGACCAACCAGGAGGTCGGCAATCCCTCCTGGATGTCGGGTTCGTTCGATGTCGGCCAGTTGGCCATCACCTGGAACCGTCTGTGGATCCTCGTTTTCGCGCTCACCGTCTTCGGCGTGTTGCTCTACGTGATGAAGCGCACGCCCTGGGGCCTCCAGATGCGGGCCGTCACCGCCAACCGCCGCATGGCCGCCTCGATGGGCATCAGAACGCCATGGGTCGACGCGCTGACCTTCGCGCTGGGGTCCGGCATTGCCGGCATCGCCGGCGTCGCGCTCAGCCAGATCGACAATGTCTCGCCCAATCTCGGCCGCGGCTACATCATCGACAGCTTCATGGTCGTCGTCTTTGGGGGCGTCGGCAATCTATGGGGCACGCTGGTCGGCGCCTTCTCACTCGGCATCGTCAACAAGTTCCTCGAGCCCTATGCCGGCGCGGTGCTCGGCAAGATCGTCGTGCTGGTGCTGATCATCCTGTTCATCCAGAAGCGGCCGCGCGGCCTGTTCGCGCTCAAGGGCAGGGCGGTGGAAGCATGATCACGGGACGCTTCTTCGCCGCCGGCGCGGACCGCCGCATCGCCATCACCATTTTCGTCCTGTTGGCGGCGGCCATCATCGTGCCGCTGCTCAACCTGGCTGTTTCTCCGGCAGGCGCGTTCTACATCCCGTCCTATATCGTGGCGCTGACCGGCAAGTATCTCTGCTATGCGCTGCTGGCGCTCTCGCTGGATCTGGTCTGGGGCTATTGCGGCATCCTCTCGCTTGGCCACGGCGCCTTCTTCGCGCTCGGCGGCTATGCGATGGGCATGTATCTGATGCGCCAGATCGGCTCGCGCGGCGTCTATGGCAACCCGATCCTGCCGGATTTCATGGTGTTCCTGAACTACAAGGAATTGCCCTGGTTCTGGTATGGCTTCGACCATTTCTGGTTCGCCGCGCTCATGGTGCTTGCCGTGCCCGGCCTGCTTGCCTTCGTCTTCGGCTGGTTCGCTTTCCGCAGCCGCGTCACCGGCGTCTATCTCTCGATCATCACCCAGGCGATGACCTATGCGCTGCTGCTGGCCTTCTTCCGCAACGACATGGGTTTCGGCGGCAATAACGGGCTGACCGATTTCAAGGATATTCTGGGCTTCAACGTGCAGGCCGATGCGACCCGTTCGGCTCTTTTCGCCGTCAGCGCGGCGATGCTGGCGCTCGCCGTGTTCGTCACCTGGGCAATCGTCGGTTCCAAATACGGCAAGCTCCTGATGGCGGTGCGCGACGCCGAGAGCCGCACGCGCTTCCTCGGCTGGCGGGCAGAGAACGTGAAACTGTTTGCCTTCACCGTCTCGGCCGTCATGGCCGGCATTGCCGGCGCGCTCTACGTGCCGCAGGTCGGCATCATCAATCCCGGCGAATTCGAGCCGTCCAATTCGATCGAGGTGGTGATCTGGGCGGCCGTCGGCGGGCGTGGCACCATTGTCGGGCCGATCATCGGTGCGCTGCTGGTCAATGCCGGCAAATCCTGGTTCACCGGCGTGCTGCCGGAACTCTGGCTGTTTGCGCTGGGCGGGCTGTTCGTCGCCGTCACGCTGCTCTTGCCGAAGGGTATCATCGGCATGTGGGATTCCTGGCGCGGCAACGCCAGGGCCTTGCGGGCGGCATCGCTGGCCGAAGAGGCCGGCACCGATGGCGACCCGGCGCCGGCGAAGATCGTTCGCAGCGCGGCGACAAAGCCCGGCGACTGGTCGTCGTCCAGCCACGAACCGCAGCCGGCGGAGTAAGCGATGTCGAAGTCGAACACCATCCTTTATCTCGACGGCGTCTCGGTCTCCTTCGACGGTTTTCGCGCCATCAACAACCTGTCTCTTGTGCTCGACAAGGGCGAGATGCGCGCCATTATCGGCCCCAACGGCGCCGGCAAGACGACGATGATGGACATCGTGACAGGCAAGACGCGGCCCGACGAAGGCGAAGTGTTCTTCGACGGCCAGGTGGATCTCACAAGGCATGACGAGGCCGAGATCGCCATGATGGGCATCGGCCGCAAATTCCAGAAGCCGACGGTCTTCGAGAGCCACACGATCGAGGAAAATCTGATGCTGGCGCTGAAGGGGCCGCGCTCGATCTTCCCGGCGCTGTTCCACCGCCGCTCCGCCGCCGAGGCACGCCAGATCGATGATATTCTTGGCATCATACGGCTGGGCGACAAACGTAACGAACTGGCGGCCAACCTCAGTCACGGCCAGAAGCAGTGGCTGGAGATCGGCATGCTGCTTGCGCAGGATCCGAAGCTGCTTCTGGTCGACGAACCGGTGGCCGGGATGACCGATGCCGAGACCGAGGAGACCGCGCGGCTGCTCAAGGACATTGCGCGCGACCATTCGGTCATTGTCGTCGAGCACGACATGCATTTCGTGCGCGAACTCGGCGTCAAGGTGACCTGCCTGCATGAGGGCTCCGTGCTCTCGGAAGGCACACTCGATTTTGTCTCGGCCGACGAGCGTGTCGTCGAAGTCTATCTGGGGAGGTGAGCATGATCTGGCGGGTCCAATTCCATCGCTTCGATCTGGCCTTTCTCCGGTTCTGGAAAAGGCGCTGAGACATGCTCGAGGTTTCAAACGCCACGCTCCACTACGGCGCCGCCCAGGCGTTGCGTGGTGTTTCGCTGAAGGCGGGCGCCGGCAAGATCACCTGCGTGCTCGGCCGCAATGGCGTCGGCAAGACCAGTTTGATGAGATCGATCGTTGGCCATCACAGGCTGACGAGCGGAAGCGTTGCCTTCGAGGGGAAGGCGCTCGACCGGAGCGCGGCGTATGACCGCGCCCGGTCGGGCATCGCATTCGTACCGCAGGGCAGGGAGATCTTTCCCCTGCTCACGGTGCGCGAAAACCTGGAATCCGGCTTTGCGCCATTGAAGCGTGCCGACCGCAACGTGCCGGCGCATGTCTTCGAGCTGTTTCCGGTGCTGAAGCAGATGCTTGGCCGCCGTGGCGGCGATCTTTCCGGCGGCCAGCAGCAGCAACTCGCCATCGGCAGGGCGCTGGTGATGCGGCCGAAGCTTCTGGTGCTGGATGAGCCGACGGAAGGGATCCAGCCGTCGATCATCAAGGATATCGGCCGCGCCATACACTATCTGCGCGACCAGGCCGGCATCGCGGTGCTGCTGGTCGAACAGTATCTCGACTTCTGTCGCGAACTCGCTGACGAGGTCAACATCATGGATCGTGGCCAGATCGTCCACACCGGCCCGGCAGAAGATTTGGACCGGGCTGATGTCCGCAAATTTCTCACGGTCTAGAATCGGCACTGAACTTCAGCTTCTGGTTCGAATTCCTTGGCAAGTCCAATATTTCTTTCATCCGGCCATTCGCGTCTCTGGTGCATCAGGGACTGCATGCTAGTCTTTTTCTTGGCTTTGTGAGTTGGCCGCTTCCGTATCAGTCTGGTTATCGCAGATCCAGGGCGCGGCGAAGGCCGGGCAAGTTCCACGCAAGCAAGGCTTCCTAGCTTCCCTCCTGCGATCTCTGTCGTTCAAACGCGTTTGGGCACACAGCAGGCTAAGGGACAGCCATGGAACGTTACATCGAGGACTACCAGAAGCGGCGGCTTACCGAACGCGTCGACATCATCGCCGCCATCAACATCCTGAGGTCACAGGGCTGCGAATACGACGACCTGATCGAGGAGATCACCAAGGTCTTCTACGTCGACCTCGATGCCTTCAATGAGATCGTCATGGCGGCATAGATTGGCCGGGGCCGCCTCGCTATCCCATCGTAAAAGGCCCGGTGTCTGGTCGAGAACTCTTGTCCATAGCCGGCTCGTTTCCTTTCCGACCTGGCTGATATCCACGGCCATCAATCCGGCCCGGGCGATGCTCTGCGTTCCAGCAGCACGATCGCTGCTGCCAGCGTCTCGCGGTCGTCCTCGTCCAGAATGTTCTCCAGCCGGACTGCAATCCAACGCGCCCGTGCGGATCGCGATTGCTTCAGGATCGAGGACCAGATCGCAGAGGGCGACATGGTGACGACGCGCAAGTCTGTCACCGGTATTCTCACGGGGCGATTGCTGGGAGCCGGTCCCACGAATGCGCCGATCGCCATCGATGTCATCGATATCGTGCGCGTTCGCGACGGCCGCTACGCCGAACACTGGGGCATGAACAATCTGGCCGGCGTCGTGGCCGCGATCCGGGGGGACGCATGAAGAGGCCCCTTCTTAGCCGCGAGATCGTCGAACGAGCAAACTCATTGAGGAGCAGATGATGGCCGAGACCGTCCTATGGCAGCGCTTCGAGGGGGGTATCTTGTTCGGAACAGGCCTCCTGCTCTTCTGGCACGGCAACGGGTCGATACCGTGGTGGGGAGCGCTGCTGGCGTTTTTCGCCCCAGACCTCAGCTTCCTTGGCTATCTTCTGGGGGCCAGGACGGGCGCGTTCATTTACAACGCGGTCCACATCTACGGCTTCGGCGCGGCTGTGCTTGCAATTGGCCTCGTCGCGCCGGCTCCGCTTCTTGCTGGTCTCGGGTGGCTCTGGATTGCCCATGCGGGATTTGACCGCATGCTGGGCTATGGCCTGAAATTTCCGGAGGGCTTTGACCACACCCATCTTGGCCGCATCGGAAAGCGGCGGTAAGCGCGGTCAGCTCGCGCGTCGGAACGGGGAGGCAGTGACGCGGTTGCGGCCGCCACGCTTGGCGTCATAGAGCGCCTTGTCGGCGGCGCTGAGCACCTTGTCGAAGCTGAGGCCTTCTTTGCTGCCGAATGCAAAGCCGGCACTGACCGTGCAGTTCAGGGAACCGTTTTCGGTCTCAATCAAGCGCGTCGCGAAAGCGGTCCGGATGCGCTCCGCGGCTTCTTCAACCGTCTCCGGCAGAGTGCGCTTCAACACCAGCGCGAATTCCTCGCCGCCCATGCGCGCCGCGACGTCGGCCTGGCGAAGATTGCCGGCGAGTTCCCCGGCGAACACTTTCAACACCTGGTCACCCGCCGCGTGGCCGTATTCGTCGTTGATGGCCTTGAAGTTGTCGAGGTCGAAGACGACCACAGCGGTAAAGGCACCGACCGGGACACTGCCGTGCATGTCGAACAGGGCGCGCCGGTTGAGCAGCCCGGTCAAGGGATCGGTCAGGGCATCGCGGCGGTGGTGCCTCGCCAGACGACCCTGATTGAGCGCAAGCGACAGGGCGCCAATACCCGTCATGCTGGCGATGACCACGATGAGGCTCAGTTCCTCCGCCCAGTTGCTTGGTGCGTGTCCCAGGACCAGTTTTCCATCCCAGGCAAGAACCATGGCGCAGAGCGCGAAAGACGTGGCGGTGGCCGAATAGAGCGCGGTGATGCCGATCGTCAGGGCAGGGGCCTCGTTCCGGCACCTCCAATATTCGAATGCGGTGGCGAACAGAAGCAAGGCCGCGAACGAGTTCTCGAATATGAAGCCCAGGCCGTCATAGCCCAGCGCCATGGGGGGCAGCGTCACCACCAGCGAAATACAACCCAACAGCGTTCGCCTGACCGGTGAATCGCCCGTTCTGAACTGATAGGCAGCGCCCAGCATGGTTGAAAAGCCGATCAGCAGGAAACCCAGCGCGGCGATGCCGAGCAGCCGCCCGGGCATGTCGATATAGGCGTCATAGAAGAAGATATCGCCGACCACGAACACGAGGCTTATTGCCCATGTCAGCAGAAAACGCTCCGAACGGGCGGTTAGCCACATGCCGAACAATGTCAAACTCAGGCAGGCCGCGGAGAATCCGACAGCCAGCAGAAGCGAAGTGTAGTCGAGCGACATGCCCCTCTTTCCTTGCCGGCGGCGGTTCCAGTTCTGCGGCTTGGCGTCGCCGCATTCATGCAGCAAGGAAGTGTCGATAAGGTTACGATGGCGGCGAAGATGCCATCAAAAGGCGCTTTGCCAAGGGCAAAACGCATAGGTGGCGCTTATGGCATGTGGCCTGTTGCTCGTCAGTCCGCCAACCGTTTCATCAGCGCCATCGCCCCGAAGGGCGCGCGCACCTTGCCCTCGGTGATGAAGTAGACGAACACGTCGCGCGGCTGCACCGGAGCGTCGGTGGCGGGGTCGACACGCCGCAGGTCGGCCGGCTGCTTTCCTTCCGCCCAGATCCTTGCACGTGCCGCCCATTCATCGAGCCCCTTCGGCGTATAGCAGTCGGGATTGTCGTCTGAGCCGGTCTGCAGCCGGGCGTAAATGAAATCGCCGGTCACATCGGCGATATCAGGATATTTGGCATGGTCGGCATAGACGATCGCAGCCTTGTATTTGCGCGCGAGCGCGGCAAATTCCGGCACGATGAAACTGTCATTGCGCACTTCGAGTGCGTGGCGAAGCGCGACACCATCCTGCTTTTCCGGCAGCAGTTTCAAGAAGGCTTCGAAATCGTCCGGATCGAATTTCTTGGTCGGCGCGAACTGCCACAGGATCGGACCGAGCTTGTCGCCTAGAGCGGCAACGCCGGAACCGAGGAAGCGCATCATCGATTTACCGGCTTCGCCCAGCACACGCCGGTTGGTGACGAAGCGGTTGCCTTTCAGCGAATAGACAAAGCCGTCCGGTGCCTCGCTGGCCCATTTGACGAAGGTCGGTTCCTTGAAACTGGAATAATAGGTGCCGTTGACCTCGATGCTCGGCACCTGCCGGCTGGCGTATTGCAACTGCTTGGCCTTCGGAAGCTTGTCCGGATAAAAGGACGTGTCCCAAGGCTCGAAGGTCCAGCCGCCCATGCCGGAGCGGATTGTTCCCGATTTGCTCATTGTCGTCCTCCCGAATGCAGAAGTCTGGCCAAATTCAGAAAAATCAGACCGTCGTGGTTTCGTCGACCGGTTTTGCCATGTCGACCAGCACCCATCCTGGCCGGTAAGGATTGGGCCGGCGACCCGTTTCGCGATAGCCGTAAGCGAGATAGAGCGCGATGTTCCGTTCCATTTTCGCATTGGTGTAGAGCCGTATCTCCGGCAGGCCCCATAAGCGCGTCTGTTGATCCGCGTGATTGAGCAGCTTTATGCCGAAACCCTTGCCCTGGAAGGTGGGCGACACCGCGACGGAGAAGATCATCGCGTGATCCTCGTGCCGCTCCAGTGTGAGCACTCCGGCAAGCCCATCGCCGCTCTCCAGCAGCCAGACCTCGCCGTTGGCGATGCGCGGCGCATAGTCCTCGGTCACCGGGATCGGCGGTGCGTCGAGTATGGCGTTGTAGGGAGCGTAGGCTGCTTCCGTCAGCGCGACGATCGCGGCGAGATCTTCGGAGTGGGCAAGCCTCATGATTGATCCATTCCAGCGGCAGCGGCGATCGCCTTCTTCATGCCGGCAGCCATCGCCGCGACCGCGGCGCGGCTGGCTTCGCCCAGGCCATGGCGCTCGGCGATCCAGTTCGGATCATTGTAGGACAGCCAGATCTTACCGTCCTCATCCTCCCAGGCCAGCGCCTTCACTGGCAGGTCGATGCCGGCAAGTTGCCTGTCCTGCATGAGGGGTGTGCCGCCTCTGGGGTTGCCGAAAACCAGCAACTCGGTCGGCCGCAGCGAGGCGCCGACATCGCGCGCGCCGGCGGCATGATCGATGCGTGCGAAGACGAGCAGGCCCGCGCGCTTGACCAGCTCAGCAAGGCGATCGATGGTTTCGGTCACGCCAAAACGGCTCTGGGCCGTGATCAGACCATCCTCAGCCATCACTCAGCCGCTTCGCGTTTGCCTCCGGGGCGCCGCTCCAGCAATTCCTTGAGGAACTGGCCGGTGTAGCTGCGCTTTTCGCGCACGATCGCTTCCGGCGTGCCCTGGGCAACCAGTTCGCCGCCGCCATCGCCGCCTTCGGGGCCGAGGTCTAGCACCCAGTCCGCGGTCTTGATCACCTCGAGATTGTGCTCGATGACCACCACCGTGTTGCCCTGGTCGACCAGTTCATGCAGCACTTCCAACAGCTTGGCGACATCATGGAAATGCAGGCCGGTGGTCGGCTCGTCGAGGATGTAGAGCGTCTTGCCGGTCGCCTTGCGCGACAGTTCCTTGGCGAGCTTGATGCGCTGCGCCTCGCCGCCCGACAGCGTCGTCGCCTGCTGGCCGATATGGATGTAGCCGAGGCCGACCTGCTTCAGCGTGTCGAGCTTGTCGCGCACGCCGGGTACGGCGGCGAAGAAGTCGACGCCTTCCTCGACCGTCATGTCGAGCACGTCGGCGATCGACTTGCCCTTGAACAGGACATCGAGCGTCTCGCGGTTGTAGCGCTTGCCGTGGCAGACGTCGCAGGTGACGTAGACGTCGGGCAGGAAGTGCATTTCGATCTTGATGACGCCGTCGCCCTGGCAGGCCTCGCAGCGGCCGCCCTTGACGTTGAAGGAGAAACGCCCCGGCTGATAGCCGCGCGCCTTGGCTTCCGGCAGGCCCGCGAACCAGTCGCGGATCGGCGTGAAGGCGCCGGTATAGGTGGCCGGGTTCGAACGCGGTGTCCGCCCGATCGGTGACTGGTCGATGTCGATGACCTTGTCGAGGAATTCGAGCCCCTCGATGCGGTCATGCTCGGCCGGATGCTCGCGCGAACCCATGATGCGGCGCGAGGCCGCCTTGAACAGCGTCTCGATCAGGAAGGTCGACTTGCCGCCGCCCGACACGCCGGTGACGGCGGTGAAGGTGCCGAGCGGGATTTCGGCGGTGACGTTCTTCAGATTGTTGCCGCGGGCGCCGACGACCTTCAGGCGCCGGTTTTTTTTCGCCTCACGCCGAACACCAGGAGTGGCGACTTCAAGCGCGCCCGACAGATACTTGCCGGTGATCGAGTTGGGGTTGGCCATCACCTGCTGCGGCGTGCCCTGGGCGATGATCTCGCCGCCATGGATGCCGGCCGCCGGTCCCATGTCAACGACATAGTCGGCATGCAGGATGGCGTCCTCATCGTGTTCGACGACGATCACCGTGTTGCCGATGTCGCGCAGATGCTTCAGCGTATCGAGCAGGCGCGCATTGTCGCGCTGGTGCAGGCCGATCGACGGCTCGTCCAGCACATAGAGCACGCCGGTCAGGCCGGAACCGATCTGCGAGGCCAGCCGGATGCGCTGGCTCTCGCCCCCCGACAGCGTGCCGGAATTGCGCGACAGCGTCAGATAGTCGAGCCCGACATCGTTGAGGAACCGCAGGCGTTCTCGGATTTCCTTGAGTACGCGCACCGCGATCTCGTTCTGCTTGTCGTTGAGTTGGGCGGGGAGGTCGGTGAACCACTGGTCGGCCTTGCGGATCGAAAGCTCGGTGACTTCGCCGATATGCTTGCCGGCGATCTTCACGGCCAGCGACTCGGGCTTCAGCCGGTAGCCCTTGCAGGCGGGGCAGGGCGTTGCCGACATGAAGCGCTCGATCTCCTCGCGCATCCAGGCGGATTCGGTCTCTTTCCAGCGCCGCTCGAGATTGGGGATGACGCCTTCGAAGGTCTTGGTCGTCTTGTAGGAGCGCAGCCCGTCATCATACTGGAAGGTGACTTCCCGCTCGCCGGTGCCGCGTAGAATCGCGTCCTGGGCCTCGGTGCTCAGATCCTTGAACTTGTCGCCGAGCTTGAAATTGTAAGCCTTGCCCAATGCCTCGAGCGTTTGCACGTAATAGGGCGAGGTCGACTTCGCCCACGGGCTGACGGCGCCGTCGCGCAGCGACACGTTTTCGTCCGGCACAACGAGATTGGGGTCGATGGCGCGCTGGCTGCCGAGACCGTCGCAGGTCGGGCAGGCCCCGAACGGATTGTTGAACGAGAACAGCCGCGGCTCGATCTCGGGAATGGTGAAACCGGATACCGGGCAAGCAAACTTTTCCGAAAACAGGATGCGCTCATGCGTCTCGTTCTTGGACTTGTTGACCGAATCCTCCCCGGTCTGGCTGGAATCGAGCGGCTTGTCGGCAAACTCCGCCACCGCCAGCCCCTCGGCGAGCTTCAGCGCTGTTTCGATGGAGTCGGCAAGACGCGTGGCAAGATCACCGCGCACGACGATGCGGTCAACGACGACGTCGATGTCGTGCTTGTACTTCTTGTCGAGCGCCGGAACATCCGCGATCTCGTAGAAGACGCCGTCGACCTTCACGCGCTGAAACCCCTTCTTCTGCAATTCCAGCAATTCCTTGCGGTATTCGCCCTTGCGGCCGCGCACGATCGGCGCCAGCAGGAACAGGCGCGTGCCTTCCTCGAGCGCCAGCACCCGGTCGACCATCTGGCTGACCGTCTGGCTCTCGATCGGCAGGCCGGTGGCCGGCGAGTAGGGCACGCCGACACGGGCAAACAACAGGCGCATGTAGTCGTAGATCTCGGTGACGGTGCCGACCGTCGAGCGCGGGTTCTTCGAGGTGGTTTTCTGCTCGATGGAGATGGCAGGCGACAGGCCGTCGATCTGGTCGACGTCAGGCTTCTGCATCATTTCGAGGAATTGCCTGGCATAGGCCGACAGGCTCTCGACATAGCGGCGCTGGCCTTCGGCATAGATGGTGTCGAAGGCGAGCGACGACTTGCCGGAGCCGGACAGGCCGGTCATGACGATCAGGCTGTCACGCGGCAGGTCGAGATCGATGTTCTTCAGATTGTGTTCGCGCGCCCCGCGAATGGAAAGGAATTTATGGTCGGCCATAGCCGGTCGCCGCCTCAGATCTGGAATTCGTGGGATTGGCTGGTTCTTCCCGGCCATCCCCTATGTAGGTCTTTTTGCCGCCACGTCGAGAGACGCCCACAACTCCCGACAGAAGTCGTTTAACCGCCTTTCGCGCGAACGGGCAAGCGGAAAGAACAAAGGCTGAACACGCTCCTGACAAAGCTGTGCAAAAACTGGCACGGCTGTTTTCAGAAAACTGACTGGCACGTAACCTCCCGGCGATCACATTTTTCCGTAACCGGCTATTGATGGTTGACGCGGCCGGCTCACAGGAGCAGTCTTGGGCAGTCAGCGAAGCCGGCCGTCTTTCGATGGCCTCGCCGCCCCAAGGCGGCCTGCGAGACGCCGCAGGCATTCGCGATTTGCGCTTCGCGACGGCAATGTCGCAACGGACACAGGAGCGGAGCATGACGCCACCGGACAGTCCCCAAGGGCTCCACGTCTCGTTGGAGCCGCGGCAGGCATAAGTGCCAGGGTTTAGCGTTTGCGCCGCCCGGTAAACCGTGACTTGCCGTATTCCCTAAAAATTAGAGACTGCTAGTCGGATCGTCGGCTGACGCCGCGAAGCATCCGAAATCCAACGCCGGCAGTACACTCCCGGCAAAAAATGGATTTGAGATCCAGAAAAGCCCCGTCCGTTTGCCCAAGGCACGGCGGGGCTGTTCTTTTGAGGAAATGGCTGAACTGGCCTTGGTGGAGGGCTGCTCACCTCGGGGGCTTGAACCCGCCCGTGGCCATATCGACCGTGATGCTGCCGGAAATCCTGACATCCGTATCGCCGATCTTGAACGTGCCGTTCCCGTTGCTGGGGAATGCGTCGTCGGGTTCCGGTTGGGGAGCCGGCTTGGCGATGCGATAATCGCCGGCCACGCCGGGCAGGGCGCCTTTGTGCGCCGGCGGTGCGCTGTCGTCGGCGAGTGCCATGCCGCTCGCAAGGCTGGCGAAAGTGAGCGCCGCGGCGGCGATGACGCGATGCGACGTCCTGGGCGAATAAGTGTCGATCATTCCCGGATTATAGGGACGAGCCGCTGCCGGAACCAGACCGGTGTCGTCAAATCTTCGACAACCGCCAGGAATCCGATCTGGCTTGGGTTTATGCCGCCCTTTTGCGCGTATCGAAAACGTGGTCGACAATACCCCATGCCTGGGCCTCGCGGGCGGTCATGAAATGGTCGCGGTCGAGCGTGCGTTCGACCTCCTCATAGCTGCGGCCGCAATGCTGGGCATAGAGTTCGGCCATATGCCGTTTGGTCTTGCCGATCCGCTCGGCATGGCGCTGGATGTCGGAAGCCTGGCCCTGGAAGCCGCCCAGCGGCTGATGCAGAAGGATGGTGGCGTTCGGCAGCGCGATGCGGCGCCCCGGCGTGCCCGCCATCAGCAGGAACGACCCCATCGAGGCGGCAAAACCCATGCACACCGTCGATACCGGGCAACTGACATATTGCATCGTGTCGTAGATGGCGAAGCCGCTGGTCACCACGCCGCCCGGCGAGTTGATGTAGAGCGAGATCTCCTTGTCGGGGTTATCCGACTCCAGCGACAAGAGCTGCGCGCAGACAAGCGCCGAGACATCGTCGTTGATCTCGCCATTGATGAAGACGATGCGCTCGCGCAGCAGCCGCGAGAAAATGTCGAAGGCGCGTTCGCCGCGGCTCGATTGCTCGACCACCATCGGCACCAGACTGGCAATACCGCTCATTTTCTTCTCCGATTTACGTGTTCAGGCCGCACGCAGCACAAGGCGCGGTGTGTTCGCCGCGATGGGCTTTCCTGCCCCGCGCGGCCCCAGCGAAAGCCGGCAGCCGGCGCCTGCCATGGCGACGGCAGGCATCGCCTTGCGGGAAAATCCGTCATGGACGATGCGCAGATGCGTGCCGCCCGAAACGGTGCGGGCGAGCGTGAAGGTGACGACGCTGTCGAGAGGATCCTGCCGTGCGGGATCGTCCGGCTGCTCTCGCCAGGAATAGCGCAGGAGGCGTTCGGGCTCGGCGTCGAGGATTTCGCATTCGATCGCAGCGTCCATCCCGGCGAAGGCAAAACGATTGCCGATTTCCGGCGTGATGTCGTTGGGCATCATCCAGGCGGCGAGCAGTTCCGGAACCGTCAGCGCCCGCCAAACCTTTTCCGGCGGCTCCGCAAGGTCGTATTCGAACTCGAGCGCATCCGAGGCGGCTTCGCTTTGGCTTTCGGCGTTCATTGATCCGACTTCCTTCACTGATCCATGTCCTTCAAAACCGTCTTCAGCCTTTCGATGCGCTCCGGCCAGAAGGTCCGGTAGCGTTCGATCCAGGAGAGCAAGGGGGCAAGCCCCTGCGGATCGGCACGATAATAGGCGTTGCGGCCGGCCCGCCGCTCGACCACGAGGCCCGCGCCACGCAGCACCGCCAGATGCTGTGAGACGGCCGGCTGCGACACAGTCAGGCCGCTGCGCAATTCCGACACGCTCATCTCGCTTGTGGCGAGGCGCTCGAAGACGGCGCGGCGTGTCGGGTCGGCCAGGGCGCGGAAAATCTCTGCTTCGATCATGACAAAAGCATAAGTTGATACTTATTGATTTGGCAAGTGCTGTTTTGAAACCCATATGAAGGCCCTCGGCATTGCTGCCATTCCTTGACAATCAGCAGCAGTGCATATAGGAACGAAAAGGGAACAAAAACCTTGTGGGAAAAGCCAGCCTTAGCAGGCGGCTGACGTGCGCAGCCTGTAAGGTGCTGCGACAAAAATTTGTTTCGGATGAGCGCGGAGAAAAATCATGGCGGGTAGCGTCAACAAGGTCATTCTGGTCGGCAATCTTGGCGCGGATCCGGAAATTCGTCGCCTGAACTCGGGCGAGCCGGTCGTGAACATCCGCATCGCCACGTCGGAAAGCTGGCGCGACAAGAATTCCGGCGAGCGCAAGGAAAAGACCGAGTGGCACAATGTCGTCATCTTCAATGAGGGCATCGCCAAGGTAGCCGAGCAGTACCTGAAGAAGGGCATGAAGGTCTATGTCGAGGGCCAGTTGCAGACGCGCAAATGGCAGGACCAGACTGGCGCCGACAAGTACACGACGGAAGTCGTGCTGCAGAAATTCCGTGGCGAACTGCAGATGCTCGATGCGCGCGGCCAGGGCGAGGGCGGCCAGGTCGGCGGTTATTCCGGTGGCGGCAGCAGCCGTGGTTCCGATTTCGGCCAATCCGGCCCGAACGAAAGCTTCAACCGTGGCGGCGGCGCTCCCAGGGGCGGCGGTGGCGGTGGTTCGTCGCGCGAGCTGGATGACGAGATCCCGTTCTGATCGAAAGCAATACCGAACGGCTGACGTCGCCAGATGACTGACGTTACGTGATCGATACGCCCCGAGGGTCCTGATGGACTTTCGGGGTTTTGCGTTGTTGATTTGGCCTGACAGCAGGTGCGATCTGGGACTGAAAGGACAAGGCGGTGAAGGCACGGGTAAAATGGGTCGAGGAGCGCACCTTCGTCGGTGAGTCCGGCAGCGGTCACAAGCTGGTGCTGGGAACGGCGTCCGGACCTGAAGGCAAGACACCGGGCCCTAGCCCGATGGAACTGGTGCTGATCGGCACCGGCGGCTGTTCGGCCTATGATGTCGTGCACATCCTGGAAAAAGGCCGTGAGGCGGTTGAGGACTGCGTGGTCGAGCTCGATGCCGACCGGGCCGAGACCGAGCCAAGGGTGTTCACGCGCATCCACATGCATTTCATCGTCAAGGGCAGGGCGCTCTCGCCCGACAAAGTCAAACGGGCGATCGACCTGTCGATCGAAAAATACTGCTCGGCCTCGGCAATGATGGCCAAGACCGCCACGATCACGCATGATTTTGAGGTTGTAGACACGTTGGCGAAGTAGGGCAGTAGGGACTGCCGCTCATCCCACCATCAATGCCTTGATGCCGTCGGCGACGAACTGAACGGCCAGCGCGGCCAGGATGACACCGAGCAGGCGGGTCAGGATCGAGCGGCCGGTCTGGCCAAGGATGCGGTCGATGCGTTCCGACAGCACGA
Source organism: Mesorhizobium sp. HAY1-8B (assembly GCF_056868045.1). NCBI lineage: Bacteria > Pseudomonadati > Pseudomonadota > Alphaproteobacteria > Hyphomicrobiales > Phyllobacteriaceae > Mesorhizobium > Mesorhizobium sp. HAY1-8B. Next base: position 4,551,964 of record NZ_CP200321.1, on the reverse strand, counting down.
ACACCAGATAGGTGATGGCCAGGCAGACGAAGATGATGCCGACGAGTGCGGCCTGCGCGGCGAAGCCCTGAAACGAGCCGGAGAGCAGCACCGTCGCCGAAATCGCGCCGGGGCCCGCGATCAGCGGGATCGCCAGCGGGAAGGCGGCGATGTTGTGGATCATATCCTTGGTGATGGCGACGTCGCCGATCTTCTCCTTGCGGTCCTGCCGGCGCTCGAACACCATTTCGAAGGCGATGAAGAACAGCAAAAAGCCGCCGGCGACGCGGAAGGCCGGCAGGGTGATGCCGAACACCGACAGGATGGAGGCGCCCGCAACCGCGAACAGCGCCATCACCAGGAAGCCGATGACCGAGGCGCGCACCGAAACCTGCTGGCGCTCCTCGCGGTTCATGCCGCGCGTCACGGCCAGAAACAATGGTGCCAGCCCGGGCGGGTCGATGGTCACGAGAATGGTGACGAAGGCATTGAACAGGCTGTCGAAACTCGGCATCGCTGATCCCTCCCGCCGGGCCGAGCCCGTTCCACATTGGTAGAGCAAAGCCCGGTCGGTGGGAACAGTCAGGACTGCGAAAGCACGGCTCCCGGCAGGGTTAGCCAGCAGCGTTGCAATAGGCCTCCAGGCGATAGCCGTCCGGGTCCAAGACAAAGGCAGCGTAGTAGTTTTCACCATAGTCGGCGCGAAGACCCGGACCGCCATTGTCGATTCCGCCTTCGCGCAACGCACCGGTATGGAAGGCCTCGACGCCGTCCCGCGTTGGTGCGGCGAAGCAGAAATGCAGGCCGGATTCTCCGTCCGCCGCTACTGGCCGCGTCGCCTCGTTGACCCATAGCGCGACACTCTGGGCACCATAACCGAACGAACCCGGTGACTGGCTGAGGCAGCTATAGCCGAGAGGTCCCAGCGCTGCGTCATAGAAGCGCTTCGAGGCATTGCTGTCGCGAACGCCTATCGAAATATGGTCGAACATGGTTTTCTCCATTGTTACAAGGTGTTGCGACGTCAGGTTGTTGTCTCTCGCCGCGCCAGGAACTCGACTTCAAGCCGCCAGGTCGCGCCATTGTCGTGCGAGCGCTCGCCGAGCCATCGAAAGGAGTTCTCGGTAATCCGCGAAAAACTCCAGCGCACCGAGGAACCGGTGCCGTCGGCGCCGACCTGCACGATCGTGTCGCCCTCGGCACGGCCGAGCTGGCGGCTGAAATACTGGCTGCGTGGATCGCTCCAGAAGATGTGCCAGACGTCCGTGCCGGGATCATAGACCCGCAGCGTCGTGCCATAGAATGTCCACTTGCCGAGCAACGGCGAGGGGCCGGTGCCGCGCGCGGGCAGGATCCAGACATCCTGGATGGCGCGGCCTTCCAGTACCCAGCCGAAATGCACTTCGCCGCGTCCGGTCAGCACGCTGCCGTCCTCGAGGTGGCGCGAGGCGTCGAAGGTCCAGGCGCCGACGAAGCGGCCGTAGAGATTCAGTTTTTCGGCAAGCCCGCCGACCGGTCCGGGACTGTGCAGGGCTTCGGCGAAGGGGTCGAACATGGCTGCGGTCTCTTTCTGTCAGGAGACCGCGAGGAGTAGGCGCCGACGGGGTTCTGGGCTTGGGAAAAATTGCTATATTTCGGCCATGACGGCGACGACCCGCACCCTCGCATTCGGACCCGGCTGGCACGTCGCGGACGTGATCTGCACGGCCGGCGCCGGCGACCGGCCGTTCGAGGAATCCCATCAGGATTTCTGCGTCGCGGCGGTCACCAGCGGCACGTTCCGCTACCGTACGCAGCAAGGCACCGCGATGCTGGCGCCGGGCGCACTGCTGCTCGGCAATTCCGGCACCTGCTATGAATGCGGGCACGAGCATGGCAGCGGCGACCGTTGCCTCTCGTTCCATTTTGGACCGGCCTATATGGAACGGATCGCCGCCGGCGTGCCGGGTGCCCGAACCCTCGCCTTCGAGGTGCCGCGCCTGCCGCCCTTGCCAGCTTTGGCACCGCTGCTGGCCGAGGCGGAAGCCGCGCGTGAGATGGCCGACAAGGATGCCTTCCAGGAACTTTCCCTGCGCATGGCGGGCGCGGCCTTGACCACGACTTCCGGCGCCACGGCTGTCCCGCGCAAGCCGAGCCGCCGCGATCAGAAACGGGTGGCCGAAGCCGTGCGGCGGATCGAACTGGATGCCGACAGCCCCGTTTCGCTCTCGGCACTGGCGGATGAGACGGCGACCAGTCCCTATCATTTCCTGCGTATTTTCCGGCAGGTTGCCGGCATGACGCCCTACCAGTTCCTGCTCAAGACCCGCCTGCACCGGGCAGCGGTGCGGCTGCGCCTGTCGGATGATGCGATCTCGGCGGTCGCCTTCGACGCCGGCTTCAACGACCTGTCGACGTTCAATCGCCGGTTCCGGCGCGTCATGGGCGAGACGCCAGGCGATTATCGCGCTCGCCGGTCAGGCAGCACCGGCATGCGCGCACCTAAAGCGCGTCGCGTTGAAACGGATTCATGCGACCCGTTTTAGGTTTTGCTTTCATGCATGTCGTTCTTCCAAAACCGAGGTCATTTTCGGGCATGCATAAGCCGAGGCACGATCAATCCGATGTCGGTCCGCACCAGCCCGGCAGATAGTCCGCGTCCTTGCCCTTGGCGAGCGTCAACGCCTCTTTCATCGCCTTGTCGAAGTTCTTCGCAACCGCATTGCGGTCGATGCGCCGACGAAGGAAATCCGCCCAGATGAATTCGCTGAACGGCGTCGTGTCCTTGGCGAAGCCGCCTTGCCGGCGTAACTCGCCGGCCATGCTCCTATAGGGATCATCGATCAGCTCGCCGATTGTCTTCGGAATTGCCGAGTAATCGCGGCGCCGGCCGTTCTCGTCGAACGGGTGCATCCAGCCTCTGTTATCGAGCACGAAAAGAAACGCGTCCTTGTCGAGCGCGGACAGGTCGCTGATCACGGTCACAAGCACGTCCTTGACGCCTTCCTCGAGCAGGGCGCGAGCGAGGTGATGGTGATCGGTGACGTAGTTTCGATTCTTGGGACCCAATACGACGGGCACCATGTGTCTGCCGAGAAAAGCGCCGGTCTTCTTCTGGGCGTCCTGTTCCCGGATCATCTGGCGTTTCAACGCAACTTCCCGCATGCCGACGGTTATCTGCGTCGGCCTAAGGTCCGCGACGGGCACCGGCGTGACAAAGGGTTCTCGGGGGTCGATCATGGCACTCTATCCTGCTCTTGCTGCTGCCGTGTCCCCGGACCAAGCGATTTGATCGCCGCATCGACGCTATGGAAGATTCGCTGCGGGCCGATGAGTTCGGCAATGCCAAACCGCGCCAAAGCCGCCTGCGCGCGCAGCGATTCCAGCCGGGCGATGGCAAAAATAGCGCCTGACTTGCGGCAATGGACGATGGTGTCTTTCAGCGCCTGCGCGGCGGTGTAGTCGATTTCGACGATGTTGCTGGCCTCCAACACGACCAGTTTCACGGTTTCGTTGCGGGCGTCGATGAGATCGCAAAGGCCGCGCTTGAAGCGGTCGGCGTTGACGAAGGACAGCGGCGCCTGGAACGCCGCCACCAGCACCCCCGAGAGTTGTTCGCCGGCACCGGGCTTACCTGGTGGCCACCAAACGGAGGTGCCCGGCACCTGTTCCAACTCGATCGGCAGCGTGCGGGTCGCGCTCCAGATCCCGTGCAGCAGTGACAGGCCGATGCCGACCGCCACGCCGGTCGCGATCGGCAACACCACGATTGCCGCCATGGTGACCAGGATCAATACGAATTCGACCGGCGCCTGCCGGTAGACATTGGCGAACACCTTCCAGCGCAATATGTGCTGGGCAACGAACATCAGGACGCCGGCAAGGGCGGCCTGTGGAACATTGGCGAGCAGGCCGCCGCCAAAGGCGCCGAGCGCCAGAACGATCGCCGCGGCAATGAGGCCGGACAGTTGCGAGCGGCCACCCGACTGGGAGACGATTGCCGTGCGCGGCGGGCTGGCATTGACGGCAAAGGCGCCGAACAGGCCTGACACGATGCTCCCGGCGCCGGCGCCGACGAAGTCGCGGTTGACGTCGGGGGCGTCGTCCTGCTGCGAGGCGAAGGAACGCGAGGTGGCGGCCGTCTGCACCATGACGACGATGGCGATCAGCAGCGCAAGCGGAACCAGCGCCTGTACATCATCGAGGCCGGCCTCCGGCAGGGAGGCGCGCGGCAGGCCGTTTGGCAGGGCGCCGAGCACCTCGACGCCGTGATCCCTAAGGCCGAGGACGACGACCGCAAGCGTGGCAAGGACCATGCCGATCAAGGCGCCAGGGATGCGGGCGCTGATCCGTTCCGAGCAGAACACGATCGCGAACACGCCAAAGCCGAGCCCGAGGGCCCATGGGTTGGTGAGATGGAGACTGCCGGCAGTCTCGCCGATACGCCGCAAGGTCCCGCCGCTCTCGGCAGGCAGGCCGAGAAGCCCTGGCATTTGCGAGAGGATGATGTGGACGGCGATGCCGGCCAAAAACCCCGTCGTGACCGGCACCGACAGGAGATCGGCGATCCAGCCGAGGCGAAAGATGCCGCTCAGCGTCACGATCAACCCGACCATCAATGCCAGCATGGCTGCCAGGGCCAGATAATGCGGCGAGCCGGATGTGGCGAGCAGCGCCAGGCTGCCGGCAAATAGCGGCGTGATGGTCGAATCCGCGCCAACCGAGAGGTGGCGATTGGCGCCAAACAGGGCAAATGCCACCGAGCCAGCGACAAAAGCCAAGAAGCCGACCTCGGGAGCAAAGCCGCCGAGCCGGGCGGTTGCCATCTGCTCGGGAATGGCGATCGCGGCCAGTGTCAAACCCGCGACCAGATCGCCATTGATATGCCGGGGCTGCCAGCCGCTCAACGTTCGCAAAGGCAGCCACCGGCTCCGATTCATCGTGCTTGCGGCTTTCGCTTGGGGAAAACGGTCCATTGCCGGCTTTTGCCTTGTGGCGGCGAAAAGCGTTGTGGCCATATCGTCGCAATCAGCGGTATCCTTTTGAAATTACCACCAAAAATGACACTGGAAAAGTGCTGGGAATATTGGAGTTTCGGCGCTGCTTCCTATATAAGCGGTCAGTGATTCCTGATTAGATTGTGATCCGATTTGACCGACCAAAAACCCCCGCGCGGCGCCGACGGCGGCCCCACCGGCATCGAGCCCATCTCCATCATCGAGGAGATGCAGAGCTCCTATCTCTCTTACGCCATGAGCGTGATCGTCAGCCGTGCGCTGCCCGACGTGCGCGATGGCCTGAAGCCGGTGCATCGCCGCATCCTCTATGCGGCGCATGAGAGCGGCTACCACTGGAACCGCAAATATGTGAAGTCGGCGCGCCCGGTCGCCGACGTGATGGGTAAATACCATCCGCATGGCGACGCCTCGATCTATGACGCCTTGGTGCGCATGGCGCAGGATTGGTCGCTGCGCGTGCCGCTGATCGACGGGCAGGGCAATTTCGGCTCGATCGACGGCGATCCGCCGGCGGCGATGCGCTACACAGAATCGCGGCTGACCAAGGTCGCGCATGAGCTTCTGGAGGATATCGACAAGGACACTGTCGACTTCCAGGACACTTATGATGCTTCGGACACCGAACCGAAGGTTCTGCCGGCGCGCTTTCCCAATCTGCTGGTCAATGGCTCCGGCGGTATCGCCGTCGGCATGGCCACCAACATCCCGCCGCACAATCTTGGCGAAATCTGCAATGGCGCGATCGCCGTGATCGACAATCCGGCGATCGACCTGCCGGCGCTGATGGAGATCATTCCGGGCCCCGATTTCCCGACCGGCGGCATCGTGCTTGGTCGTTCCGGCATCTACAGCGCCTATTCGACCGGCCGTGGCTCCATCGTGATGCGCGGCAAGGTCAACATCGAGCAGCGCGGCAATGACCGCGAATCGATCATCATCACCGAAGTTCCCTACCAGGTGAACAAGGCCTCGATGATCGAGAAGATGGCCGAACTGGTGCGCGACAAGCGCATCGAGGGCATTTCCGACATCCGCGACGAAAGCGACCGCCAGGGTTATCGCGTCGTCATCGAGCTGAAGCGCGATGCCGTCGCCGACGTCATCCTCAACCAGCTTTACCGGTTCACGCCGCTGCAGACCTCGTTTGGTGCCAATATGGTGGCGCTGAATGGCGGCAAGCCGGAAGTGATGAACCTGACCGACATGCTGAAGGCGTTCGTCTCCTTCCGCGAGGAGGTCATCACAAGGCGGACGAAATTCCTGCTGCGCAAGGCGCGCGACCGCGCCCATGTGCTGGTTGGTCTCGCCATCGCCGTCGCCAATATCGACGAGGTCATCAAGCTGATCCGCACCGCGTCCGATCCGCAGACGGCGCGCGAACAGTTGATGGAGCGGCGCTGGCCGGCCGGCGATGTCGAATTGCTGATCCTTCTGATCGACGATCCGCGCCACCGCATCAACGAGGACGGCACCTACAATCTGTCCGAGGAACAGGCGCGCGCTATCCTCGAACTGCGCCTGCAGCGCCTGACGGCGCTCGGCCGCGACGAAATCGCCGACGAGCTGAACACGATCGGCGACGAGATCAAGGATTACCTCGACATCCTGTCGTCGCGCGCGCGCGTCCAGCAGATCGTCAAGGATGAGCTCGCCGCCGTGCGCGACGAGTTCAGCACGCCACGCCGCACCGAGCTCACCGACGGCGGCGCGGACATGGAAGACGAGGACCTGATCCAGCGCGAGGACATGGTCGTGACGGTGAGCCATTCCGGCTACATCAAACGCGTGCCGCTGTCGCTCTACCGAGCGCAGCGCCGCGGCGGCAAGGGCCGCTCCGGCATGTCGACCAAGGAAGAGGATTTCGTCACCCGGCTGTTCGTGGCCAACACGCATACGCCGGTGCTGTTCTTCTCTTCACGCGGCATCGTCTACAAGGAAAAGGTCTGGCGGCTGCCGATCGGCAATCCGCAGTCCCGCGGCAAGGCGCTGATCAACATGCTGCCGCTGGAGCAGGGCGAGCGCATCACCACCATCATGCCGCTGCCCGAGGACGAGACAAGCTGGGGCGAGCTCGACGTGATGTTCGCCACCACGCGCGGCACCGTGCGCCGCAACAAGCTATCCGACTTCGTCCAGGTCAACCGCAACGGCAAGATCGCCATGAAACTGGAGGAGGAGGGCGACGAGATCCTCGGCGTCGAGACCTGCACCGACAATGACGATGTGCTTTTGACCGCCAGTTCCGGCCAGTGCATCCGCTTCTCCGTCGGCGACGTGCGCGTCTTCCAGAGCCGCAACTCTGTCGGCGTGCGCGGCATCACCATGGCCGAAACCGACCGCATCATTTCGATGTCGGTGATCGAGAATGTCGACGCTTCGCCGGCCGAGCGTGCGGCCTATCTCAAGCGGGCCGCGGCCGAACGGCGGGCTGCCGCCGGCGTAGCGGCCGGTGAAGAGGAAGAGATTGCGCTGACCAACGAAGAAATCGGCGAGGAGACGGAGCTTTCCGACGAACGCTACGAGTTCCTCAAGGCACATGAGCAGTATGTGTTGACGGTGACCGAGTATGGCTACGGCAAGCGCTCGTCTTCCTACGATTTCCGCCTGACCGGACGTGGCGGCAAGGGCATCCGGGCCACCGACGTGTCGAAGACGGCCGAGATCGGCCGGCTGGTGGCAACCTTCCCGGTCGGCAATGACGACCAGATCATGCTGGTGTCGGATGGTGGCACCGTCATCCGTGTGCCCGTCAACGGCATCCGTTTTGCCAGCCGCGCCACCAAGGGCGTGACCATCTTCAATACGGCTGAAGGTGAGAAGGTGGTTTCGGTCGAGCGGATCTCGGAGCCGCAAGCGGAGGAAGAGGGCGAAGAAACCGTCGAGGGTGGCGCTGAGTCCGATCCGGTGGCGGATACTGGCTCGGATAGCGCTGAGTAAGCCCTGGACCGGTTTTTGACATAGCAACGCCGACCCATTGGCCGGCGCGGCAGCAAGTGTGGAATGACCTAGTAGTGACGATACGGCTTGCGCGGGCCGAAACCTTCGAAGCGCTTGGTGGTTACCTTGACGCGGACGCGTTGTGCCTCCTGATGCAGCCCGAATACGGTGGCGATCAGCATGGCGACGGTCATTGCGGTGGCGAGCATGTAGATCAGCATGTGCGTGTTCTCCTGCGCCTTACAACGGATAGATGGGATTTTGGTTTCATCTTATTAAGGTGCAACCTAGTGAACGCTGCGTGAAGGCTTCGTGATCAGCGTGTTCATCTGTCGTTCATGCGCCGGAAAAGGTTCACGGCCAGCGCGCCGATCGGATTTGCCTTTGCGAGAGAGGCTCGCTAGAAGCACCTGCCATGACCGAACGCATCGCCCTTTATGCCGGCTCCTTCGACCCACTGACCAACGGCCATCTCGATGTGCTGAAGGCGTCGCTGGCGGTTGCCGACATCGTTTATGCCGCGATCGGCATTCATCCCGGCAAGAAGCCGCTGTTCTCCTTCGAGGAACGGGTCCAGTTGATCGAAGCCGCCACGAAAGCCGAATTTGGCAGCGATGGCGCCCGCATCAAGGTGGTCGCCTTCGACGGGCTTGTCATCGATGCCGCGAGGAAGCAGGGTGCCTCGATCATGATCCGCGGCCTGCGCGACGGAACCGATCTCGACTACGAGATGCAGATGGCCGGCATGAACGAGACCATGGCGCCTGAATTGCAGACGGTCTTTCTGCCCGCCAGCCCGTCGGTACGCACCATTACCGCCACACTTGTACGGCAGATAGCCTCGATGGGCGGCAACATCCGCCCCTTCGTGCCGGCGGCAGTTGCTGGCGCGCTCACCGCCAAATTCGCGAAATAAGCCTCGGAGAAAACACATGCAGCTGAAAAGGCTCGCCTCGTTCCTTGTCGTGCTCGCCGGTCTTTTGACCGCTTCCGTTTCCGCCTATGCCGCAGATCCCGAAAACACCATGATCATCACGCTGAAGGACGGCGACGTCACGATCGCGCTGCGGCCCGACCTGGCGCCCAAGCATGTCGCGCAGATCAAGAAGCTCGTGCGAGACCATGCCTATGACAATGTCGCCTTCCACCGCGTCATCGACGGCTTCATGGCGCAGACTGGCGACGTCAAGTTCGGCAATATGAAGAAAGGTTTCAACTCGCAAGCCGTGGGCACCGGCGGCTCGGACCTGCCCGACCTTCCGGCCGAGTTCTCGCAGACCGAGCACTACAAGCGCGGCGTGGTCGGCATGGCCCGCTCGCAGGATCCGAACTCCGCCAATTCGCAGTTCTTCATCATGTTCGCGCCGGCGCCGCCGCTCGACGGCCAGTACACCATCGTCGGCAACGTCGTCAGCGGCATGGAGTTGGTGGACAAGATCAAGAAGGGTGACGAGGCCGACAACGGTACGGTCACCGACCCGGACCGGATGATCAAGGTGCGCATCGCCGCGGACAAATAATTCTGTTTTTTGAGAAAAAGGATATCTGACATGGCTGAGATCAAGGACCGCGAGAACGCGCTCATCCTGGAAACGACCAAGGGCAAGGTCGTCATCGAACTTTTCCCCGACCTGGCTCCCGGCCACGTCGCCCGCATCAAGGAACTGGCCAGGGAAGGCGCCTATGACGGCGTGGTCTTCCACCGCGTCATCGACGGCTTCATGGCGCAGACCGGCGACGTGAAGTTCGGCAATTCGAACAAGCCGACCTTTGCTCCTTCGCGCGCGGGCATGGGCGGTTCCGACAAGCCGGACCTGAAGGCTGAGTTCTCCAACGCCAACCATGGCCGCGGCACCTGCTCGATGGCGCGTGCGCAGAACCCGAACTCGGCCAATTCGCAGTTCTTCATCTGCTTCGACGATGCCGCTTTCCTCAACCGCCAGTATACGGTCTGGGGCCAGGTCATCGAAGGCATGGACAATGTCGACAAGATCAAGCGCGGCGAGCCGGTTGTAGATCCCGACAAGATCGTGTCGCTGAAGGTCGCGGCGGACGTGAAGTAAGGCGAAACGACAATGATGGGCGTCGTCTGGTCGCTTCTCGGCATCCTGTCCGGCGCCTTCATTGCCATTCAGGCCCCGATCAATTCGCAGCTGGCTCGCGGCCTGGGTCTCCCGGTCGCGGCTGCTGCCTTCTCGTTCCTGTCGGGCGCCATCGTGCTCGGCATCATCTCCGTCACGGTGGTGAAGCTGCAAGGCATCTCGCTCGACTGGAAGGCGCCAGCGCCGTGGCTGTTCGTCGCCGGCGGCATGCTCGGCGGCTTCTATGTCACGCTCTCCACAATCCTGACTCCGCGCATCGGGGCCGCCGCCTTGATGGCGTTCCTGGTGGCCGGCCAGCTGCTGGCCGGCATGCTTATCGATCGCGTCGGCTTCCTTGGCGTCGCGGTGCGCGAGATCTCGCTCGGCCGGGTCGCCGGCGCGGTGCTGCTGCTGGTCGGAGCGCTGCTCGTCCGGCTTTACTGATGCGCGTCGATCTCTTTGACTTCGACCTGCCGGAGGAGCGCATCGCGCTCCGCCCGGCAGAACCGCGCGACAGCGCCAAGATGCTGGTGGTCAAGCCGGGCGAAGAGCTTGAAGACCGGGCGGTTGGCGACCTGCCATCCCTGCTCAGGGCCGGCGACGTGCTGGTGTTCAACGACACCAAGGTCATTCCGGCACAGCTCAAAGGCATCAGGCGGCGCGGCGAAGCGGCGGCGCAAGTCGAAGCGACACTGCATATGCGCGTGGCGACGGACCGTTGGCTGGCCTTCATGCGGCCCGGCAAGCGTATCGCCGCCGGCGACCGCATCCATTTCGGCCATGACGGCAATTCCTGTTTCCTGGGCCAGCTCGACGCCACCGTTGTCGAGAAAGGCGAGGGCGGCGAGGCGCTGCTTGGCTTCGACCTGTCGGGGCCTTTCCTCGACGAAGCGCTGCACGCCGTCGGTCACATCCCTCTGCCTCCCTACATCGCTTCGAAGCGCGATGACGATGAGCGCGACCGGGCCGACTACCAGACCATCTATGCAAGGGAGGAAGGCGCTGTTGCCGCCCCTACCGCCGGCTTGCATTTCACGCCGGAGCTTTTTGCTGCTCTCGACGCCAAGGGTGTCGAACGCCACTTCGTGACTTTGCATGTCGGCGCCGGCACGTTCCTGCCGGTCAAGGCCGACGACACCGCCGATCACAAGATGCATGCCGAGATCGGTTCGGTCAGTGAAGCGACTGCCAACGCGCTCAACGCGGCCAAGGTGAGGGGCGGACGCATCATTGCCGTTGGCACGACCTCGCTTCGCCTGCTTGAGAGTGCCGCGCGTGAGGACGCTTCGCTCGCTGCCTGGTCAGGCCCGACCGACATCTTCATCACACCCGGCTACCATTTTCGCACGGCCGACATGCTGATAACCAATTTCCATCTGCCGCGCTCGACGCTGTTCATGCTGGTTTCGGCCTTCAGCGGTCTCGACACAATGCGTGCCGCCTATGCGCATGCCATTGCGAACCGGTACAGGTTCTACTCCTATGGAGACGCAAGCCTGCTTTATCGAGCGGAGATGAGCGATGGACGATGATCTGCAAGCCCTCGATCGCGAAGGCCTGATCGCCGAAGTGAAAAAGCTGCGCGCCGGCATTCGCGCGCATCGTGACACGTCAGGCCATGATCTCTGCTGGCATCACCCGGATTTGTGGGACCTGCTGCCTGAAAAGACCGAGCCGTCGATCGCCGTGCCGCCCTGGCCAAAATTCATGCGCGGCTGCGTGCAATACCGCCAGTCGCTCGACAGGCAGGCGCCTGACGCGCCGGTTCATGACAAGGAATTCAATGGCTAAGCCGTTCAGCTTCAAGGTTCTGGCGACCGACGGCAAGGCGCGGCGCGGTGTCATCGACATGCCGCGCGGTGAAATCCGCACGCCGGCCTTCATGCCGGTCGGCACCGGCGGCACCGTCAAGGCCATGTATATGGACCAGGTGCGCGGCGTCGGCGCCGACATCATCCTGGGCAATACCTATCACCTGATGCTGCGGCCGGGCGCCGAGCGCGTGGCGCGGCTCGGCGGCCTGCATGAATTCGCCCGCTGGCCGCATCCGATCCTGACCGACAGCGGCGGTTTTCAGGTGATGTCGCTGTCGAAGCTGAGGAAACTGACCGAAAAAGGCGTCACCTTCCGCTCGCATATCGATGGCGCAGCCTACGAGATGTCGCCGGAGCGTTCCATCGAGATTCAAGGGCTGCTTGATTCCGATATCCAGATGCAGCTCGACGAATGCACGGCGCTGCCGGCTGAATTGAAGGAGATCGAGCGCGCGATGGAGCTGTCGCTGCGCTGGGCCGAGCGCTGCAAGGTGGCGTTCGGCGACCAGCCCGGCAAGGCGATGTTCGGCATCGTGCAGGGCGGCGACAACGCGGCGCTCAGGGTGCGCTCGGCGCAGGGGCTGAGCGCGATGAATCTCAAGGGTTATGCGGTCGGCGGCTTGGCCGTCGGCGAGCCGCAAGCGGTGATGCTCGATATGCTCGACATCACCTGTCCGGAACTGCCTGATGACAAGCCGCGCTATCTCATGGGTGTCGGTACGCCTGACGATATCCTGAAATCGGTGGCGCGCGGCATCGACATGTTCGATTGCGTCATGCCGACGCGGGCCGGCCGGCACGGCCTTGCCTATACAAGGCGCGGCAAGGTCAATCTGCGCAACGCGCGCCATGCGGACGACCCGCGACCGCTGGACGAGGAAAGCGACTGCCCCGCAGCGCGGGATTATTCGCGCGCCTATCTGCATCATCTCGTGCGCTCGCAGGAGGCGCTTGGCGCGATGCTGCTCACCTGGAACAATCTTTCCTACTACCAGAAGCTGATGCGGGACATTCGAGCCGGGATCGAGACCGGGAGCTTCGAGACGCGTGGGACCGAGATCACGGAGGGCTGGGCGAGGGGCGACATCCCCGCCCTGTAAAACCTCAGGTGCTCAACGAGTTCGATGCGCGCAGGCTGCAGCCTGTAATCCGGAACGTGCCGTCGGGCTGCTGCTGCAGCGTATAGACCGCCTCATAATCCTTGCCGTCCGGGCCGACGATAAGCACCTGCTGGATGATCGAACCCGGGCCCGTCTGTTCGACCTTGCCGAAGGCATAGGACTGTGGCTTGCGCACCGGCGGGTAGCCATTGGTCACCATGTTCATGAAGGCATCGACGGTCGGGAACACCTGCTTCACGTTCGGGGCGGCGAAGCTGTAGGCCTTGGCGCCATCATCAGCGAGGAGGGCCTTCAACTGGCCATCGATGGCAGCCTGGCCAGCCTTGATTTCGGCATCGCCGGCAAAGGCCGAGGATATGAAGATGAATGGAATGACTGCGAATGCGAAAAAAGCGCGGCGCATGGCCTGTCTCCGTCGTTCCTCGGAATGGTCCCTCAAAAATGATGTCCGAAGACCCACGATAACATACGCTTGGCGATGCATCCCGGTTTCACCGATTGCGAATATTCGCCACTGGAATGTCATGCCGGTTGCGGAGCTGCGCGAGGCCGTGGCCAGTGCCCGTGTCGGCTAAGTACGGATTCCAATGCTTGAAAGGCCGCCTCCAGTCTGCCAGAAGGGCCGCTTGGACTTGGACGTTTAGCGGGACGAAGCCATGAAGGCGTTTTTCGTGCAGATCAAATGCGAGCTGGGCAAATCCTATGAGGTCGCCAGCGCGCTTGCCGATGCCGAGATCGCCTCGGAGATTTACTCCACCGCCGGCAACTACGATCTACTCGCCAAATTCTATGTCGACGATGAGGAAGATGTCGGCCACTTCGTCAACGAGAAGGTGCAGATTCTCCCCGGCATCAAGGACACGTTCACGGTCGTCACGTTTCGCGCCTTCTAGCCGGGAATGCATGTGCCCGGGCGCGAGGCAAAGCCTGATCAAGGCCGTATTTCAGCTGCCTCAATTTTAGGCAGGCGCGACATACTGATCACCCGGACCTCCCAAATCACCGATTGCGCTTGATTTTCTCCGACGACGCCAGTGAAATGGCGTCACAGGGGAGTATGCGATTGGCAGCGTTCGATGAAATGCTTCCGGAAGTCTCCGGATTGAGAAGACCGTATTCGGCTTATGATCGCTGGCTGAAGGAGCAGGATCCAGCCAGGCTTACCGAGAAGATGCAGGACGCCGAACGCGTCTTCCGCAAAACCGGAATCACCTTTGCCGTCTACGGCGAGCAAGAGGCGTCCGAGAGACTTATTCCCTTCGACATCGTTCCGCGCATCATTTCAGGCAATGAGTGGCGCCGCCTGACGCAAGGCATCGAACAGCGCGTGCAGGCACTGAACGCCTTCCTCGACGACATCTACCATCGCCAGGAAATCCTGCGCGCCGGCCGTGTCCCCAGGGACCTCATCGCCAGGAACGAGGCTTTCCTGCCGGAGATGATCGGGGTGCGGCCGCCGGCCGGCGTCTACACTCATATCATCGGCGTCGACATCGTGCGCATCAGCGAGGACGAATTCTACGTGCTGGAGGACAATGCACGCACGCCGTCGGGTGTCTCCTACATGCTGGAGAACCGCGAGACGATGATGCAGCTGTTCCCCGAGCTGTTCCAGAAGATCAAGGTACGGCCGGTCGAGAACTACCCGCAGCTGCTGCGCCAGTCGCTGGCGGCGGTGCGGCCGCAGAGCACCAAGGGCGCTCCGACCATCGCGGTGCTGACACCCGGCAGTTTCAACTCGGCCTATTTCGAGCACGCCTTCCTTGCCGACCAGATGGGTGTGCAACTGGTCGAGGGGCAGGATCTGCGCGTCGTCGACGGCCATGTCGCGATGCGCACGACCGAGGGCTACAAGCAGATCGATGTGCTTTATCGCCGCGTCGATGATTCCTTCCTCGACCCGCTGACCTTCCGGCCGGATTCGGCCCTTGGCATACCCGGCATCATGGATGTCTACCGCGCCGGCAACATCACCATCGCCAATGCGCCGGGCACTGGTATCGCCGACGACAAGGCGATCTATTCCTACATGCCCGAGATCGTCGAGTTCTACACAGGCCGCAAGGCGATCCTCGGCAACATCCCGACATGGCGCTGTTCCGAGCCGGACAGCCTGAAATATGTGCTCGAGCACATCCATGAGCTGGTGATCAAGGAAGTGCACGGTTCCGGCGGCTACGGCATGCTGGTCGGCCCGGCGGCGACCAAGAAGGAATGCGAGGCGTTCGCCAAGAAACTGGCCGCGAAGCCTTCCAACTATATCGCCCAGCCGACACTGGCACTGTCGACCTGTCCTATCCTGACCGACAAGGGGCTGGCACCGCGCCATGTCGACCTCAGGCCCTACGTGCTGGTTTCCGACCGCATCCAGATCGTGCCTGGTGGCCTGACGCGCGTGGCGTTGAAGGAAGGCTCGCTGGTGGTCAATTCCTCGCAGGGCGGCGGAACGAAAGATACCTGGGTGTTGGATGATTGAGACGAGCGGGGGGACGCAGCAGTCATGAGACGTATTCTTCGCTATTCGCCACTCGCCATTCGCCTTTCGCCCGACACCGGAGCAAGCTGACATGCTTTTGGGCCGCACCGCCAACGGGCTCTACTGGATGAACCGCTATATAGAGCGGGCCGAAAACATGGCGCGGCTAGTCGATGCCGGGCTGCGCATGGCGCTGACCCGCACGCAAAGCGCGTCGGAGGAATGGAATTCGGTGCTGCTCAGCGCCGGCTCGGATGTCGCTTTCACGCAGAAGTACTCGGACTACACGGCCGCGAACGTGGCCGATTTTCTGCTTCGCGACACCTCGAACCCGTCGAGCGCGATGTCGTCGATCGAGACGGCCCGCAACAATGCCCGCATGGTGCGCACCGCGCTGACGCGAGAGACCTGGGAAAGCATCAACGAAGCCTGGATGTCACTGAAGCGGATGCTGGCTAGGCCGATCGACGAGCGTGACCTGCCAAGCGTCCTCGACGCGATCAAACGCGAGACGGCGCTGATCCGTGGTTCGTTCTACGGCACCATGCTGCGCAACGAAATCTTCGACTTCTCGCAACTCGGCACCTATGTCGAGCGCGCCGACAACACAGCACGCATCCTCGATGTGAAATATTACGTGCTGTTGCCGTCGATCTCCTGGGTCGGCTCGACGCTCGACAACTATCAGTGGGAATCGATCCTGCGTTCGGTGTCGGCGCATCGTTCCTACCGCTGGGTCTACGACGCCGACTACAAGCCGACCAACATCGCCGATTACCTGATCCTCAACGTACGCATGCCGCGTTCGCTGACTTTCTGCTACCGCTTCCTGTCCGAACATCTGAAATTCCTCAGCGATGATTACGGCGAGCGCCACGCCTGCCACGCAACGGCGGAGAAGACGCAGACCATGCTGAGGGCAGGGTCGATCAAGGATATTTTTGATGCCGGCCTGCATGAGTTCCTGGCCAACTTCATTCGCGACAACACCAGGCTCGGCGACGAGATCGCGCAGGATTACCGGTTTTATTGAGGAAGCCATGAGGCTCAAGATCACGCACCGGACCGAATACCGCTACGACACCCCGGTGCAATATCTGCTGCAACGGCTGCGGCTGCTGCCGGTGAGCGGGCAGACACAGACGGTGCTGTCATGGGCGCTGAAGGTCGACGGCGCGCGCGAGGAAGTGCGATTTACCGACCACTACGGCAACGACACCCGACTGTTGAGCGTCGAGGGTGACCATGACTTCATCACGGTCGAGGCGTCTGGCGAGGTGGTGACGCGCGACACGTCAGGCGTTAGCGGGCCGCATCACGGCTTCGCGCCGCTGTGGTTGTTTGCGCAGGAGACACCGCTGACCACCATAGGCGGCGGCATTCGCGATCTTGCCGAATCGGTCGGCGCGGGCACCGATATCGAAAGGCTGCATCGGCTGATGGCAATGATCGGCGAGCGTGTCGCCTACACGCCGGGCACCACCAATGCGACGACACCGGCGGAAGAGGCGCTGGCGCTGAAAACCGGGGTTTGCCAGGACCACAGCCATATCTTTGCCGCCACCGCGCGCGCCATGGGTTTTCCGTCGCGCTACATCAGCGGCTATCTGATGATGGACGCCGTCGAACAAGCGGCAAGCCACGCCTGGGCCGAAGCGCATGTCCCGGGCCTCGGCTGGGTTGCCTTCGACCCCGCCAACGGTATTTCTCCCGACGAACGCTATGTGAAGGTCGCCACCGGCCGCGACTACCGCGATGCCTCGCCGGTATCGGGAATTCGGCTGGGGCAGGCGGAAGAACAGCTTGCGGTCACCGTCACGGTAGAGCAGTAATCCCGCAAGGATTAGTGCCAGAAGAGATTCCATGACCTATTGCGTCGGCCTGAAGATCGATCGCGGGCTCGTGTTCATGTCGGACACGCGCACCAATGCCGGCATGGATTCGATCTCGACCTTCAAGAAGATGCATGTCTGGGAGCAGCCCGGCGAACGCGTCATCGTGCTTATGTCGGCCGGTAATCTGGCGACGACACAGGCCGTGGTCAGCCTGCTCGACGAGCGTACCAAGGCGGTCGGCGATCGTCACGAGAAGCTCCTGGACACACCGTCCATGTACCAGACGGTGCGGCTGGTCGGCGACACGGTCAAGGAGGTGATCGCGCATTCCTCGCCCGCCGGCGAGAAGGCCGATTCCTATTTCAATGCCTCCTTCATCCTCGGCGGACAGATCAAGGGCAGTCCGCCACGGCTGTTCATGATCTATCCCGAGGGCAATTTCATCGAGTTCGACCGACGACACGCCGTTCTTTCAGATCGGCGAGACCAAATATGGCAAGCCGATCATCATTCGCGCCTATGAGCGGACCATGAGCCTGGCCGAGACGGTGAAGCTGCTCCTGGTGTCGTTCGATTCGACGCTGAAATCGAACCTGTCGGTTGGCTTGCCGCTCGACCTGCTGTTCCTGGAGAAGGATATTTTCAAGGTTGGCCTGAAGAAGCGGATTGGTCAGGACGACCAGTATTACCGCACGATCTCCGATGGCTGGTCGAATGCGTTGAAGACGGCTTTTGCCAGCCTGCCGGATTTCCCGGGCTAATGCATGTCGCCCAAGCGTCCCCGGTTTTGGGCGCATGAAAACAAGGACCAAAGCGCATCACCGTCGATCCGATCAAATGCGATGCGCTTCAGGGCGCGGCGCGGCGCGCGACAGCCGTTGAATCTATTTTACATGTTAATTAATCGTGGAATTCGAGAGCCGGGCCAGGGGTGCCGGATTTGCGATCATGTCGGGAGGACAGGATGAACAACAACGAGTTCCGGCAATGGTCGCAACGTGCCGCCGACTGGGGCGCCGACTATCGCAATTCGTTGCGCGAGCGACCGGTGCGACCGCTGGTCGATCCGGGCGACATTTTCAGGAGCATCGAAGCCTCTCCGCCCGAAGACGCCGAACCGATGGACAAGATCTTCGCCGACTTCGAGGAGAAGATCGTGCCGGGGATGACGCATTGGCAGCATCCGCGCTTCTTCGCCTATTTCCCGGCCAACGCGGCGCCCGTCTCGGTGGTGGCCGAGTACCTGGTGTCGGCGATGGCCGCGCAATGCATGCTTTGGCAGACGTCGCCGGCTGCGACCGAACTCGAAACACGCACCGTCGACTGGATGCGCCAGGCGCTCGGCCTTCCCGAAGGATTCTCCGGCGTTATCCAGGATTCCGCCTCGTCGGCGACACTCAATGCCGTGCTGACCATGCGCGAGCGGGCGCTGGATTGGCAAGGCAACAAAAAGGGACTGGCCGGCCAAGCACGGCTGCGCGTCTATTCCTCGGATCAGGTGCACACTTCGATCGACCGCGCGATATGGGTTTCGGGCATCGGCGAGGACAATCTGGTGCGCATTCCCGTCAGCGGCCGCTTCCGCTCCATGGATACAGCAGCGCTGGAAGCGGCAATCGTCGCTGATCGTGCGGCTGGAATGCTGCCTGCCGGCATTATAGGCAGCGTCGGTGGAACCAGCATCGGCGGCACGGACGATATCGCCGCGGTCGCCGGTGTGGCGCGCCGGCATGGGCTCTATTTGCATGTCGATGCCGCCTGGGCCGGATCGGCAATGATCTGCCCGGAGTATCGTCATTTCTGGGCCGGCGCCGAACAAGCGGATTCTGTCGTCTTCAACCCGCACAAATGGCTGGGCGCGCAGTTCGACTGCTCCATCCAGTTCTTGCGACAGCCGGAAGACCTGGTGCGCACACTGGCGATCAAGCCCGAATTCCTCAAGACGCACGGACGTGACGGCATCATCAACTATTCCGAATGGTCGGTGCCGCTCGGCCGGCGCTTCCGCGCCTTGAAATTGTGGTTCCTGCTGCGCGCCCACGGGCTGCAAAACCTGCGCGCCATGATCCGCAACCATGTCGCGTGGAGCGAGGGGCTTGCCGCACGGCTGGCAGGAGAGCCGGATTTCGAAATCGTCAGCGAACCGATGCTGTCGCTGTTTTCGTTCCGGCACAAAACGACCTCAAGCGCTGATGCCGACGAGCATAATCTGCGGCTGGTCAATGCGATCAACGACGATGGCCGTATCTACCTGACGCAGACGAGGCTGGACGGCCAGGTGGCAATACGGTTCCAGGTCGGCCAATTCGAAACGACAGCTGATGATGTCGACGCGGCTTTTGCCATCATCACCGAAATCGCCAGGAATGGTGTGGTCCAGCCCTGATGGCGTTGCGTTTCGGCTTTGCCTTGGCGATCGGGTAATTTCTGTTAGCCGGCTTATACCTTTTCATGGCTTTCGCTTTCGTCTATAGACAAGAAAAACGAAAACGGGAGCTTGCCTATGTATCTGTCTCCGCGCCATGCCGAGATCATCCAGATGGCCAAGGACCATGGCCGTGTGCTGGTCGATGACCTGGCCACTCATTTCAATGTGACGCCGCAGACCATTCGCAAGGATCTCAACGATCTCTGCGACCAGCGGCTGCTTTCGCGCATCCATGGCGGCGCCTTGTTCCCTTCCGGGATCGAGAACATGGAGTATGAGGCGAGGCGCAAGATCGCGGCGGACGAGAAGGAAGCGATCGGCCGCGCCGCGGCAAGGCTGATTCCCGACAATGCCTCGCTGTTCATCAACATCGGAACCACGACGGAGGCGGTCAGCAAGGCGTTGCTCGATCACAGCGGCCTCATGGTCATTACCAATAACATCAATGTTGCCAACAGGATGCGCATATATCCTTCGATCGAGGTGGTGATCGCCGGCGGGGTCGTGCGCGGCTCGGACGGCGGCGTCGTCGGCGAAGCCGCGGTCGATTTCATCCGGCAGTTCAAGGTCGACTACGCCGTCATCGGTGCTTCGGCCATCGACCATGACGGCGCCTTGCTCGATTTCGACTTTCGCGAGGTGAAGGTGGCGCAGGCGATCATTGCCAATGCCAGGCACGTCATCCTGGTCTCCGACCAGACCAAGTTCGAGCGCACGGCGCCGGTGCGTATCGGCCACCTGTCGCAGGTCAACACCTTCATCACCGACCGTTGCGACATCGCGTCGGTGCGCAAGATCTGCCAGGAGGCCGAAGTTCAACTGATCGAGACGTCGCTCGGCTGAGACTGGTCACGGCCGTCTCACGGCGTTTTGATATTTCGTTTGACATTCGTTATTAGTTCGAAATAATTCCGCCACGGTTTCGCAAAAGACCAAAAATGGTGCAATGCGAAATCGTGGAGGAATTAAGTGGACACAACTTCAGTCCGGGACATTTTCGTAATCGGCGGCGGCATCAATGGCTGCGGTATTGCCCGGGATGCCGTTGGGCGCGGGTTTTCGGTTTTTCTGGCCGAGATGAACGACCTCGCCTCCGGAACCTCCTCCGGTTCGACCAAGCTGATCCATGGCGGCCTGCGTTACCTCGAATTCTACGAGTTCCGCCTGGTGCGCGAGGCGCTGATGGAGCGTGAGGTTCTGTGGAGGAACGCGCCGCACATCATCTGGCCGATGCGCTTCGTGCTGCCTTATGCCAAGGGCCTGCGTCCCGCCTGGCTGATCCGGCTCGGCCTGTTCCTTTACGACCACATAGGCGGCCGCAAACTGCTGCCGGCGACCAGGACGCTCGACATGGCGAGCGACCCGGCGGGCAAGCCTTTGAAGCCGCTGTTTAAAAAGGCCTTCGAATATTCCGACGGCTGGGTGAATGATGCGCGCCTGGTGGCGCTCAACGCACGCGATGCCGCCGATCGTGGCGCGACGATTCGAACCCGGACGAAGGTTGTCGGTGCGCACCGCGAAGACGGCCTTTGGACGATCAAGATCGAGAATCTACAGAACGGCGAGACCGAGGAGGTCAAGGCCCGGCTGCTGGTCAATGCCGCCGGACCATGGGTCGATCACGTGCTTTCCGGCGTCGTCGGCTTGAACGATGTGCACAATGTCCGTCTCGTGCAGGGCAGCCATATCGTCATCGCCAAGAAATTCGACGATCCGCGCGCCTATTTCTTCCAGAACAAGGATGGCCGCATCATCTTCGCCATTCCCTACGAGGAAGAGTTCACGCTGATCGGCACCACCGACCGGGATTATCCCGGCGATCCGCACGACGTGAAGATCAGCGATACCGAGATCGATTATCTCTGCGCCGCGGCTAGCGAGTATTTCGCGCAACCCGTCAAGCGCTCGGACATCGTCTGGACCTATTCAGCGGTGCGTCCCCTCTATGATGACGGCGCCTCCAAGGCGCAGGAAGCAACGCGCGACTACGTGCTGAGGGCCGATGGCGGCGAGGGCGACGCGCCGATCGTCAATGCCTTTGGCGGCAAGATCACCACCTACCGCCGGCTGTCGGAATCGATGCTGGAGAAGATCGAGGGTTTCCTCGGCAAGCGCGGCAAGCCGTGGACGGCGGACGCGCCGCTGCCGGGCGGCGATTTCCCGGCCACCGGTTTCGATGCGCAGGTGGCCAAGCTGAAGGCTGCCTATCCGTTCCTCGATGCGCGCCTCGCCCGGCGGCTGACGCGGCTCTACGGGACGCGCGCTCAGGTTCTGCTCGGACTTGCCAAGTCAAATGCCGAGCTCGGCCGCAATTTCGGCGGCGAGCTCTACGAGGCCGAGGTTCGCTATCTCGTTGAAAACGAATGGGCCGTCACAGCAGAGGATGTGCTGTGGCGCCGGACCAAGCGCGGCCTGCATCTCGCCCGCGAGCAGGTCGCAGCCCTCGATGAATTCATGCGCGGCATAAGCCGCCGGCATGTCGCGGCCGCCGAATGAGGAGATTTTGAGCTGATGCAGAAAGCCTGGGAGGAGGCGTCATGCTTGAACTGAGGAACGTCACCAAGACAGTCGGTGCGGTGGAGCACATACACGATGTGTCGCTGACCCTTCAGCACGGCTCGCTCAACGTCCTGCTTGGGCCTACGCTTTCCGGAAAGACCAGCCTGATGCGGCTGATGGCCGGCCTCGATGCGCCGACCTCCGGTTCGGTCTGGTTCGATGGCCATGATGTCACCGGCATACCGGTGCAGAAGCGCAAGATCGCCATGGTCTACCAGCAGTTCATCAATTATCCGGCGATGACGGTCTATGAGAACATCGCCTCGCCTCTGAGGGTGGCCGGCGTCGAGCAGGGCAAGATCGATAGCCAGGTGCGCGAGGCCGCCGCACTCCTCAAGCTGACGCCCTATCTCGACCGCACACCACTCAACCTGTCGGGCGGCCAGCAGCAGCGCACAGCGCTGGCGCGCGCCATCGTCAAGAATGCCAGCCTAGTGCTGCTCGACGAACCACTCGCCAATCTCGACTACAAGCTGCGCGAGGAGTTGCGGGCCGAACTGCCGAGAATCTTTGCCGCCGCCGGCACCATCTTCGTTTATGCCACAACGGAGCCGCATGAGGCGCTGCTCCTCGGCGGCAACACGGCAACGCTGTCGGAAGGCCGCATCACCCAGTTCGGGCCGACCATCGACGTCTTCCGCAGGCCGGTCGACCTGGTGACGGCCAGAACCTTCGCCGATCCGCCGCTCAACACCATCGTGCTGGCCAAGAAAGGCGCCGACTTCCTGCTCGAAGGCGGGGTGAAGCTGCCGGTGCCGCCCGAACTCGTCGGCATTGCCGACGGCAACTACACGATCGGCTTCCAGCCCCACCATCTTTCGCTCGAACGGCCCAATGCCTCGGCGGTGCCGGTGCGGGCAAAGGTCACCATCATCGAGATCACCGGGTCCGAGAGTTTCATCCATCTCGATTTCGCCGATGTGCGCTGGGTCATGCTGACCCACGGCATCCGCGATTTCGAGACCGACGCGGTGGTCGAGGTGTTCATCGATCCGCGTCACATCATGGTCTTCGACGAGCACGGCCGTGCCGTGACCGCGCCGAAGCTGGCGGCTTGAGGAGGGCGATATGGCACGCATCGACGTCAACCATGTCAGGCATTCCTACCTGCCGAACCCGCGGAAGGATGCCGATTTCGCGCTGCGGGAAGTGCACCACACTTTCGAGGATGGCGGCGCCTATGCGCTGCTCGGCCCGTCCGGCTGCGGCAAGACCACGCTGCTCAACATCATTTCGGGACTGCTTCATCCCTCGCATGGCCAGTTGCTGTTCAACGGCAGGGACGTGACCAATCTGTCGACGCAGGAGCGCAACATCGCGCAGGTGTTCCAGTTCCCGGTCATCTACGACACCATGACCGTCTATGACAATCTGGCCTTCCCGCTGCGCAATCGAGGCGTGCCGGAGGCCGATGTCGACCGCAAGGTGCGCGAGACGCTGGAGATGATCGACCTGGCGTCGTGGGCGAAGAAGAAGGCGAGGGGCCTGACCGCCGACCAGAAGCAGAAGATCTCGCTCGGCCGCGGGCTGGTGCGCTCCGATGTCAACGCCATCCTGTTCGACGAGCCGCTGACCGTCATCGACCCGCACATGAAGTGGGTGCTGCGCTCGCAATTGAAGCAACTGCATCGCCGCTTTGGCTACACCATGGTCTACGTCACCCATGACCAGACCGAGGCGCTGACCTTCGCCGACCAGGTCGTGGTCATGTATGATGGCGGCATCGTCCAGATCGGCACGCCGGCGGAACTCTTCGAGCGGCCGCGCCACACTTTTGTTGGCTATTTCATCGGCTCGCCCGGCATGAACGTCATGCCGGTGGCGATCGACGGCAAGACGGCGACGCTCGGCTCCCAGCGGATCGAATTGCCGGGCGCACCCAAAGCGGCCGGCGGTGCCGTGGAACTCGGCATCCGTCCCGAATATGTGCGTCTCGGCCGCGAAGGCATGGCTGTTTCAATCAGCAAGGTCGAGGATCTGGGCCGCCACAAGGTGGTGCGCGCCAAACTGGAGGGGCGCGACATCGCCGCTGTCATCGGCGAGGACGAGGCCGTTCCGGCCGAACCGAAGGTGCGGTTCGAGCCTGCGGGCATCAACATCTATGCCGATTCCTGGCTGGTTGAGATGGCGCGTGTCGAGATGGGGGCATAGATGGACAAGACCTGGAACAACAAGGCCTGGTTCCTGGTGCTGCCGGTGCTGGTGCTGGTGGCGTTCTCCGCCGTCATCCCGCTGATGACCGTCGTCAATTATTCGGTGCAGGACACGTTCGGCAACAACGTCTTCTTCTGGGCCGGCACCGAGTGGTTCGAGGAACTGCTCCATTCCAGCCGCTTCTGGGAGGCGATGAGCCGCAACCTCATCTTCTCCTTCATCATCCTCGCCATCCAAGTGCCGCTCGGCATCTTCATCGCGCTCAACATGCCGAAGAAGGGCTGGGGAGTGCCGGTTTGCCTGGTGCTGATGGCGCTGCCGCTGCTGATCCCGTGGAATGTCGTCGGCACCATCTGGCAGGTGTTCGGGCGCAACGACATCGGCCTGCTCGGCTACTACGTCAACGCGCTCGGCATCGACTACAATTACGTGCAGGATCCATTCGATGCCTGGGTGACGATCATCATCATGGATGTCTGGCACTGGACGAGCCTCGTCGTGCTGCTCTGCTATGCCGGTCTGGTCTCGATCCCGGATGCCTTCTACCAGGCAGCCAAGATCGACGGCGCCTCGCGCTGGGCGGTGTTCCGTTACATCCAGTTGCCGAAGATGCAGCGGGTGCTTTTGATCGCCGTGCTGCTGCGCTTCATGGACAGTTTCATGATCTACACCGAGCCTTTCGTCGTCACCGGCGGCGGGCCGGGCAACTCGACGACGTTCCTGTCGATCGACCTCGTCAAGACGGCGCTCGGCCAGTTCGACCTCGGTCCGGCTGCCGCCATGTCGCTGGTCTACTTCCTCATCATCCTGTTGTTGTCATGGGTGTTCTACACCGTGATGACCAACTACGACGCGGAGCGCTGAGATGGCCGGCGCCAATGAACGAACCGAGCGCAACGCGATGAACGGGGCCGCCGCCGCGGAAGGTCTGGCCAGTTCGCTGTCGCAGAGCGAACTCGACAGGCGCATGCGCCGTCGCGGCGAGGAATCGCGCTGGTGGTGGATCGTGCCGACGCTCTACATCTTCGTGCTGCTGATGCCGATCTACTGGCTCATCAACATGAGCTTCAAGACCAATGCGGAGATCGTCAACTCGCTGACGCTCTATCCGCATGCCCCGACCATCGCCAACTACGTCACGATCTTCACGCAGAAGGCCTGGTATTCCGGCTATATCAACTCGATCACCTATGTCGTCATGAACATGGTGATTTCGGTGTCCGTGGCCTTGCCGGCGGCCTACGCCTTCTCGCGCTATCGCTTCCTTGGCGACAAGCATCTGTTCTTCTGGCTTCTGACCAACCGCATGGCGCCGCCGGCGGTGTTCGCGCTGCCGTTCTTCCAGCTCTATTCCGCCTTCGGTCTGATCGACACGCATATCGCGGTGGCGCTCGCGCACTGCCTGTTCAACGTGCCGCTGGC
Organism: Mesorhizobium sp. HAY1-8B; assembly: GCF_056868045.1. Lineage (NCBI taxonomy): Bacteria > Pseudomonadati > Pseudomonadota > Alphaproteobacteria > Hyphomicrobiales > Phyllobacteriaceae > Mesorhizobium > Mesorhizobium sp. HAY1-8B. The sequence continues at coordinate 4,526,161 of NZ_CP200321.1, read as the reverse complement.
GGTGTGGATCCTTGAAGGCTTCATGTCCGGGGTGCCGAAGGAAATCGACGAGACCGCCTATATTGACGGCTATTCCTTCCCGCGCTTCTTCATCAAGATCTTCATGCCGCTGATCGCCAGCGGCATCGGTGTCGCCTGCTTCTTCTGCTTCATGTTCTCGTGGGTCGAACTGCTGATCGCCCGCACGCTGACCACGACCGACGCCAAGCCGATCGCGGCGACCATGACCCGCACAGTGTCGGCATCGGGCATGGACTGGGGGCTGCTGGCCGCCGCCGGCGTGCTGACGCTGATCCCTGGCGCGCTCGTGATCTGGTTTGTGCGCAACTACATCGCCAAGGGCTTCGCCCTGGGGAGGGTGTGATGAAACGAACGCAAGAGTCCGTTCGCAACACCATCGCCAAGGGCTTAGCCCTGGGGAGGGGCCGTCCATGAATCTCGACTTCTCCTGGATGGCTTGGACCTGGCCGACGGCCGCCTTCTTCATCGTCATCGCGCTGCTGCTGGTCGGCATGGGGGTCTGGGAATATGCGTCGCCCGGCGGCAATCCGCGTGTCGGCGTGCTGCGCTTCGAGACGACGCGCGGCGATCGCCTCTTCGTTTCGCTGCTTGGCAGCGCCTTTATCCATCTCGCTTGGCTGGGTCTGATTGGGCCCAGCCTGTGGTGGGCTCTCGCTCTCTCCGTGGTCTACGCCATCGGCGTGTTCCGCTACGTATAGAGGGGGAAACTGTTGGAGCGGCCGCGTGCTGGCGACCGCCCCAGATCGCACTTGAACCTTGAAAAGTGGAGGAAACACAATGCGACGGCAATTCCTAACATCAACGACTGCCCTTGTGCTATTGCTCGGCGTGGGCAACGCCTATGCGGGCATGGATGAGGCAAAAGCCTTTCTGGACAAGGAGATAGGCGACCTTTCATCTCTATCACGCGCCGATCAAGAAAAAGAGATGCAGTGGTTTGTCGACGCCGCCAAGCCGTTTGCCGGCATGGAAATCAAGGTCGTGTCGGAAACGCTGACGACGCATCAGTACGAGTTGCAGGTGCTGGCTCCAGCCTTTGCTGCCATCACCGGCATCAAGGTCACGCATGACGTCATTCAGGAGGGCGACGTCGTCGAGAAGATCCAGACCCAGATGCAGACCGGCCAGAACCTCTATGACGGCTGGGTCAACGACTCCGACCTGATCGGCACCCATTGGCGCTATCAGCAGGTGCGCAACCTGACCGACTGGATGGCCAATGAAGGCAAGGATGTCACCAATCCGGGCCTCGACCTGAAGGATTTCATCGGCTCCTCCTTCACCACCGCGCCGGACAAGAAGCTCTACCAGCTTCCCGACCAGCAGTTCGCCAACCTCTACTGGTTCCGTTACGACTGGTTCAACGACGAGAAGAACAAGGCCGATTTCAAGGCCAAGTACGGCTATGACCTCGGCGTGCCGGTCAACTGGTCGGCCTATGAGGACATCGCCGAATTCTTCACCGGCCGCGATGTCGGCGGCAAGAAGGTCTATGGTCACATGGACTACGGCAAGAAGGATCCCTCGCTCGGCTGGCGCTTCACCGACGCCTGGCTGTCGATGGCCGGTAACGGCGACAAGGGCATCCCGAACGGCCTGCCGGTCGACGAATGGGGCATCAAGGTCAACGAGAAATCGCAGCCGGTCGGCTCCTGCACGGCGCGCGGCGGCGACACCAATGGCCCGGCGGCGGTCTATTCGATCCAGAAATACCTCGACTGGCTGAAGGCCTACGCGCCGCAGGAAGCGCAAGGCATGACTTTCTCCGAATCGGGTCCGGTGCCGGCGCAGGGCAACATCGCCCAGCAGATCTTCTGGTACACCGCCTTCACCGCCGACATGGTCAAGCCCGGCCTGCCGGTCATGAACGACGACGGTACGCCGAAGTGGCGCATGGCGCCGTCGCCGCATGGCGTCTACTGGAAGGACGGTATGAAGCTTGGCTACCAGGACGTCGGTTCGTGGACGCTGATGAAGTCGACGCCTGAGGATCGGGCGAAGGCGGCCTGGCTCTACGCCCAGTTTGTGACCTCGAAGACCGTGGACGTGAAGAAGAGCCATGTCGGCCTCACCTTCATCCGCGACTCCACCATCCATGACAAGAGCTTCACCGAACGTGCGCCGAAGCTCGGCGGCTTGATCGAGTTCTACCGCTCGCCGGCCCGCGTACAGTGGTCGCCGACCGGCACCAACGTGCCGGACTATCCGAAGCTGGCACAGCTGTGGTGGCAGGCGATCGGTGACGCTTCTTCTGGTGCCAAGTCGGCCCAGGAGGCGATGGACTCGCTCTGCGCCGAGCAGGAAAAGGTCATGGGCCGCATCGAGAAGTCCGGCGTCCAGGGTGACATCGGGCCGAAGCTCGCCGAGGAACATGATCTCGCCTACTGGAACGCCGACGCGGTCAAGGCCGGCAATCTCGCTCCTCAGCTCAAGATCGAGAACGAGAAGGAAAAGCCGCAGACCATCAACTATGACGAACTGGTCAAGAGCTGGCAGAAGTAGGACTGTCTATGCGGGCGTTCGCGCCCGTGTGAAATTGGGGGAGGCGGCGCGTTGCCGTCTCCCTTCTTTGTGTCAAGGCGGAGGACGCGGGAATGAACGGTTTTGTGCTGGCAATCGACCAGGGAACGACGTCGACCCGTGCGATCCTGTTCGATGGCCAGATGAAAGTCGTAGGCAGCGGACAGAAGGAATTCACCCAGCACTATCCTGCCTCCGGCTGGGTCGAGCATGACCCGGAGGAGATCTGGGCGAGTGTCGTGACGACCGTGAAGGCCGCGCTGAAGGCCGCCGGCCGTGAGGCATCCGACGTTGCCGCTATCGGTATCACCAACCAGCGCGAGACCGTCGTCATCTGGGACAAGGCGACGGGCAAGCCGATCCACAATGCCATCGTCTGGCAGGACCGCCGCACTGCGCCGCTGTGCCAGAAGCTGAAAAAGCAAGGATTGGAAAAGAAATTCACGCGCAAGACCGGGCTGCTGCTGGATCCCTATTTCTCGGGCACCAAGATCGCCTGGATGCTCGACAAGGTGAAGGGCGCCAGGAAACGCGCCGAGAAGGGCGAATTGCTGGCCGGCACCATCGACAGTTTTCTGATCTGGCGGCTGACCGGCGGTAAGATCCACGCCACAGACGCCACCAACGCCTCGCGCACGCTAGTCTACAACATCGCGGAAAACGCCTGGGACGATGAGTTGCTGGCCATTCTCAACATCCCGGCAAAAATGCTGCCGGAGGTCAAGGATTGCGCCGATGATTATGGAGCGACCGAGAAAAATCTGTTTGGCGCCGAGATAAAAATCCTCGGTGTTGCCGGCGACCAGCATGCCGCGACCATCGGCCAGGCTTGCTTCGAGCCCGGCATGATGAAATCCACCTATGGCACCGGCTGTTTTGCGCTGCTCAACACCGGCAGCGATCTGGTGCGTTCGAAGAACCGGCTTTTGACCACCATTGCATATCGGTTGAACGGCAAGACTACATACGCGCTGGAGGGTTCGATCTTCATTGCCGGGGCGGCCGTGCAATGGCTGCGCGACGGCATCAAGGTGATCGGCAAGGCCGAGCATAGCGGGCAACTGGCTGCCGAGGCCGACCCGACGCAGAATGTATACCTGGTGCCGGCCTTTGTCGGACTGGGCGCGCCGCACTGGGACGCCGACGCGCGCGGCGCCATTTTCGGACTGACCCGCAATTCCGGCCCGGCGGAATTTGCGCGGGCCGCACTCGAATCCGTCGCCTACCAGACCCGCGACCTGCTCGACGCCATGCGCAAGGACTGGAAGGGGACTTCCGCCAAAACGGTTCTCAGGGTCGACGGCGGCATGGTTGCATCCGACTGGACCATGCAGCGCCTGGCCGACATACTCGACGCGCCGGTCGACCGCCCGACCATCCTCGAGACGACCGCGCTGGGTGCGGCCTGGCTCGCCGGCTCGAAAGCAGGGGTTTGGCCGAAGGCGAAGGAGTTTGCCAAGAGCTGGGCGCTCGAGCGGCGATTCAAGCCAGATATGGAGGCTTCGACACGATCCGCCAAGCTGGCAGGCTGGCGCGATGCTGTTCGCCGGACGCTGAGCATGCCATAACGCTCACCACGGAACGAGCTGAAGGTGGGGGGCATGCAGCCAGACTGGTATCCTGCTTGGCGGGACGAGGCTTTTGAACAGCTACGCGACAAGAATGCCCGTTTGGAGAAGGAGTTCCGCCTCGGTCACTGGCCGCGCTATGACTACGACCTGACGACCGGCAGGCTTCTGTTCTCGGACCAGGGTGTCGTAAAAGTCGTCACCGAGATTCAGATTGCAGGCTCGACAAGCGCCAAAGCTGGTAACTGGCTTTGGGCCTGGTCGAATTCGAACCTGCCCGACGACCTTCTCGGCGATGCCAAGCGGGTTCGTTCCTTCGGTGAGAAGAACGATATCGCCGAACTTGAGCAGGCCTATGTGACCGACACGAAAGATGATCTGGAAGCGCTCGGCTGGGAACTGACAGCAGCGATGGTGCGTGTCTGCGAAGCACTCGGTGCTTACCGCTCTCCGCGCGGGGAAGGGGGCGGTCTTTATCTGATCCTCAAAAGCGCAGGCTGGGCCAGCTGACAGGAACTTCATTCCGCCGATCGGGATGGTGTAATTCCAACGGAAAGGCCCGCGCCATTTCCGACGCGGGCCTTCCATTCAGAGTTTCCAGCTACTGATATTCGCTTGGATCAGTAAGGCGAACGGCATTCCCTCCGCGGGCCGTAATTTGGCTGGAAGGTGTTGTCCGAGGAACGGTAGCTCCGGTAGTGGTCGTAACACCACTGCACATGGGAATTGCCTTCGTAGACGCGGTGGTTCTCGCTGTTGACGATCGCACCCGTGATCAGCGCACCAGTCGCGAAAGCCGCGAGCGGGAACCAATAGTCGCCGTGGCGGCGATAGCCGCGATGGTATTCGCGATAACCGCGATGGCCATTCCAATAGCCGCCGCCATCGTTGTTTCGAGCAAAGTTACGATTGCCGTTGAAATGACGATTGCCGGAATTGCGGTTAAAGTGACGGTTGTTCATCCACGGCTTGTAATCGACCGTCTGCACATCGCTCGAAGCCGATGCTGCCTGCGGCACAAACATCTGCGCTGCATTGGCAGGCACAGCAGCCGCGGCAAACGAAGCCGAAAGTGTGGTCGCCAGTATACCCGTTACGATCTTATTCATGGTCTTCTCCTTCGAAAGGGTGATTGACGTCCCTTGTGGCGAGACAACGGGTGATGTAGGCGAAGGTTCCTCGTCAAATCCCAAGTTGCTGATTTGTAATGTTTCTCCGGGCTGTACCCGGTGACGACGGGAGGTTGCGCCTCTGCTTCGCCAGGAGCGTGCCACTCGTAACCGAAGCGGGCAGGGAGGCACGGCGGCGATGCTTGAGAAGTCTGGCCCGTGGACCTTTTTTCCGGTTGACCGGTCGAGGCACTCTCCCTATGTTCCGCGCAATTTCGAGGGCGGCCTTCAAGCCCGCGGGAGCGCGTAGCTCAGCCGGTAGAGCAACTGACTTTTAATCAGTAGGTCATGGGTTCGAATCCCATCGCGCTCACCAAAAATAGCCAAGAATATCAAATGATTTAGCGGAAAGCCGGCCGGCGGCGGGCGGATCATTTGGCCTTGGGGGAAAGCGTGGGGGAAAGCCGGCCCCTTTTCCCCAATTCCTTCTCCCCGGCTTTTTCCCCAAGCCTTTCCCCCGTCGCCGGATCGTGAGAGTTTCTCCTATGCCCGATCCATTCGCCGCCCTCATTGCCGGCCTCGAACGCGCCGGCCTGAGTCGCCCGAGATCGCCCGGCAGGCGAATGTTTCCCCGACGACGATCTGGAGAATGGCGAACGGCGTGAACAACGATCATATGGCCGGGCCGGCTTCGCGCATCGCGCGGCTGCATGAGCGAGTCGTCGGTTGCGATGCAACGAAGAAGGGCGTGGAGAGTTGAATACTACCGCATGCCTCTTGAGAGGAGCGCGATTATGGCCGGTAGATACGACCACTACATTCAACTTGAAAACATCAAAAATTTCTCATCAAAACTGCAAACAGAAGCCGATCCGGCAAAGCGGAATATGCTTGTAAAGCTTTTAGCCGAGGAAACCGCTAAATTGCAGGGCAGGCGAAAAATCCGCGACAACAAGCCTGCATGAGCACATTGTGCCGAGGGAGACAGTGCCCGGAAGGCTCCACGGGAAAAGGGCGATAGAGCAGATGGTACGGATTCGTACGGACTGACCCTCACACAATTTTTTGTTGCGGGATTTTCTGGGTCATTTTATTTTATCAGACGTCATCCCGTCTTGAGGGCACAGGGATGATGAAAGAGGACAGCGCTTTCGCCTGAGTGGAGGTGTCAAATGCCGTTCCAAAACACAGCCGACCCCGACCAGCTATCCATCCTAACCAGAGCGCTTGACGAGCATTGCCAGACCACGGGCATCCCGCTCGACAGTCCAGAGCGCGAGAACCTAGCATCTCGCGTCATGGCGCTATTCAGTACCGGCAAGACGACTTTGGACGAGTTGAAATCTGCGTTGTCGAGCACCGACCGATAGTCGCCTTACAGCGCGCGGCAAGCGCTGGCCGCTGTGCTGGCCCGGCGATGCGGCCCGCGCGCCCTGGCGGGGCTGGCAGGCGGCAATCCCTGGCGTTTTCGCCCGGACGGCGCTATAGTCGTTGCCACGAAGATTGGCACGGTACGGCATGGCTCGGATGATATAGTGGGCCTGTCGCACTAGGTCGTGGCGAGATGAGAAGCGACACGGATCCTATCCTGCGTTTCCACGGCGCAGCCCGTGGCGTCACCGGTTCATGCTATGAGATCGAAACGGCGCACTGGCGGATCCTCGTCGACTGTGGCCTGTTCCAGGGGTCGAAGTCCGAGCGGGAATTGAACTACGGGGCATTCCCGTTTCCACCTGAAGCGATTGACGCGGTCATTCTGACGCACGCGCATATCGATCACAGCGGCCTGTTGCCGAAACTGGTCAAGCAGGGCTTTTCTGGTCCCATCCTTACGACCCTCGCCACCATCGACCTCTGCTCGGTCATGCTGCCGGATTCGGCGCATATCCAGGAAACGGAGGTCGAGCACCTGAACCGTCGCAACGCGCAGCGTGGGCGCCCGCTCGTTGAACCGATCTACAGCCAGCAAGATGCCGCCGCCTGCATGACCATGTTTCGGGCTTTGGAATATGGCGAATGGACTACGGTCGCCGAAGGCCTTCGCGCTCGGTTCTGGAACGCTGGCCATATGCTTGGTTCGGCATCCGTCGAGCTTGAGATCGATCGACACGAGGCGCCGCTGCGCATCATATTTTCGGGCGACATCGGGCCAGGCCACAAGCTGCTTCAAACCGATCCCGAGGGGCCCGCCGGCGTCGACTATCTGATCTGCGAGTCGACCTATGGCGACCGCGACCGGCCGGACGTTTCGCCCGAACAGCGGCGCTCCTTGCTCGGCGACATCGTGCGTGGCGCCGCCGAGGCCGTCGGCCCGCTCATCATTCCGTCCTTCGCTGTCGAAAGGACGCAAGAATTGCTGGTCGATCTGTATTTGCTCATGCAAGCGGGGAAGGTGCCGACAGCTCCGGTCTTCGTTGACTCGCCGCTGGCAACACGTGCCAGTGCGATTTTTGAGCGCCATGCCGATGAGATCGAACAGGGTGACGTGCTACGCCAGGCGCTCAAGTCCAAGGAGCTACGTTTTACCGAGACGGTGGAACAGAGCAAGGCGATCAACCGCCTGACCGGCTTCTTCGTGGTGATCGCTGCCAGCGGCATGTGCGACGCGGGGCGCATCCGCCATCATCTGAAGGCCAATCTCTGGCGCCGGAACGCCACGGTGATGATCGCCGGGTACCAAGCCCAGGGTTCGCTTGGCAGGATCCTGCTCGACGGGGCTCGGCGCGTGCGCATCCAGGGCGAAGAGGTGGAGGTCAAGGCGCATATAAGTCTATTCGACCTGTATTCCGGCCATGCCGACGCCGGCGAGCTGGTCGCCTGGGTCCAGGCTCGACTTCCGGTCAAGCAGGTGGCTTTCCTGACCCACGGCGAGGAAACGGGGCTCAGCGCTCTCAGCAAGCGGCTGCGAGGGTTGATCCCGGAAGGCAGGATCGTCATGCCGAGCCTGGATGACGCCTTCCGATTGACACCCGGCGGCAGTGTGCCGGTGGCACTCAACGAACCGCGCCGTCTGAGACCGGAAAAGGTCGCTCGCCTCGATTGGCACAACGACCTTTCCAAGCTTCTCCTGGATATAAATGAGGCGGTGAGCGCCGCGGCAGATGAGCGGGGTCGCGCAGCGGTTATCAGGCGCGTGCGCAGGGCGCTCGAAGAAAAGGGGGCATAAAGGTCGAAGACAGGCGAATTGATTCAGGGCAATGCGGCCCGCGAAAACCGATGCAAGAAGAGGTTAGACGGACAGCATATCGATGGCGGTCTGGTCCGCGAGTTGATCGGAGTTGCGATGTTGGCCCCGAGCGCTGCTGCGGCCTTGGGCGTTCATCTCGGCGAGTAATTTGTCTTCAGCCAAGAATCGGATCGCCGGAGAGGAAGAATGACCATGGCAGGCATATCGAGACGTGTTTTTCTGTCAATTGCATCCATGGTTGCAGCTTTCTCCAACCGGACTGCACTAGCCGACACGTCTTCCAGCTTGCCGGACGCTGCCAAGAATGGAGGGATGTCATTGCTCGAGGCGCTTTCGCTCAGGCAATCGACACGGCTCTTCGCCGACAAACCCATTGATGACGAGACCCTTTCGACATTGCTTTGGTGCGCCTTCGGCATCAACAGGCCGAACAGCGGCGGCCATACGGCGCCTTCATGGCATGGCGCCATGGAGACCGACATCTATGTCGCCGACGAACGGGGCGTGCGCAAATTCGACCCGGCCGGACAGGCTGCCGTGACCATTCTTTCGCGCGACATTCGGCGCTTGGCAAGCAAGGAGACTTTTGTTGAAACCGCGCCTGCAGTCCTGATCTACTGCGCCGATAGGGTGCGCTTGCATGTTGCGAACGAAGATCAGGCAAGTGCGTTTGCCCATGTCGACGCGGGCATCGTGGCGCAAAACGTCTATCTCTACTGCGCATCGGCCGGTCTGGGTACGTGCCTGGTGGGCGGGGTGGACCAGCCGACGCTTGGCAAGGTGCTTGGCCTGCCGCAGACGCAGTTCGTGACCTTCGTGCAACCTGTAGGATATCCGAGTTCAGGTTGATGGAGCTCTACACTCCATCAGCCTTTGATTGTGCTCACGACATCTTGCCCGATTTTGACGAACCCGGTTCTGAGCCGCATCCGGCCGAGCACGCGAGCTGTGTCCTTCATGGATTCCTTGGTGGCCGATATGGCTGCCCGTGGGGCCGAAATAGGTGACATGAGCGCCCTGGTCATGAGCCGCTACCTCGAACCCCGTCCGCGTCCGCGTGCGCGTGGAATCCTTCTCGAAGATCAGCGCGATGTTGTTCCTGACAAGACGAGGGATCTCGTGTCCGGCGGGCTTGGCCGCCTTGAGATCGGCCGCCAGCTTGAGAAGAAGCGGATCTCGTCGGCGGTCAGATCGTCCAGGGTCAGGACGGATCGGACCTTGCTTGATCTGCTCGCGAATGAAGAGGAAAAACTCAGGCAAGCCGAGGAAGCTGATAGATAGGGGAAAAAGTGCCCATGACAATAATAGAAAACCCCTCCAACATCGCCGCTAAACATCCTTGCTGGAAGGTTCCCACGTTCTCCAATGGGTAGGTGAGATGTCCACCCGTTCCTTCGTGGCCGACTTGGTCCAGCCTGTCAGTATGCGCCTGCAGGGAAAGACTAGGGCGTGAACGCCGTCCCCATCCATGACGGCCAATTCCAAATCCCGATCAAAAGGGGCGGTCGATATTGGTTGCCACATGGATTCATTTTTGGAAGGAACGGCCAAAGCGTCCTTGACGCAGGTCAAATCCAAAGACTTGCCGGGCACGTGAATGCCTCCAAACGGCGATCAGAAGTCGAGTTTCCCGTGGTTGGGCCGCCATGTTCCGCAAGGTCTGCCATTTCATCATCTCGCTGCTGCGCAGGTCCGGCACGTTTGATCGTGCCTCCCTGCTTTGGGAGTGAGACGCGCGGGAAGATGCTCTCGGTGGTGACGCTGGCTTCACCAAGATCGAAACGACGATCTGCCCCAATGACAACAATGGCGCAATGTCTGACATTGCGAAATTCGGTTGATCCTAAGGCGCTTTATTGCGCGTGCCAACATTGCCCACTTTCAGGATTTGCTCGCGCGCGAGACAGATCCCGAACAAAGGCGTGTCATCGAAGGCTTGCTGGCGTTGGAGCAGAAGAAGCTTGAGATGGCCGAAAGCCAAGCTCGCGATCAGTCCCGCGCGCCGGCAAACCAGGAAGTGTCGTCAAACAATTGCATTGATATGGTGCGGCAAAGCGGTCCGGGGTCGAAATAGTTTCGCTATCCGGACTAGGCACCCAACCAAACGCAGCTTGGCATATCGTCCTTTGAAGAAGGTCTCAGCGCGCCGGATAGACGCGCCGAGACAAGCGGGTCACTACGCAGCCTTGACCGTGATCTTCTTCTCGGCCTTCTGGGCTTCGGCGGTCTTGGGCAGTTTCACCGTCAACACGCCCTTGGCGAAGCTTGCATCGATCTTGTCGGCGTCGACGCCTTCAGGCAGTTGGAACGAACGCTGGAAGGAGCCGTAGCGGCGCTCGGACAGATAGTAGTCCTTGTCCTTCTCTTCCTTTTCGTCCCTCTTCTCGCCCTTGATCGTCAGCGTGTGGTTGGAGAGCTTGATCTCGACATTTTTCTCGTCGATGCCGGGCAGCTCGGCCGTGATCTCGTACTCCTTGTCCTTCTCGACCAGATCCATGGCGGGCGCGACTGGCCAACCCGCATTCCGCAGGGACGGCAGTTCACGGCCGAATAGGGACCGTGTCGAAGGCATGCGGAAGTCGAATGGGTGAAAGTCGTCGAATAGCCGGTCGATTTCGCGACGCAGGCTTTCGAACGGTGCTGTCCAGTTGTCGGACCGGGCAGGGGCAGTGCTCTTCTCAGTCTTGACGGGGAGTTTGGTGGCAGCTTCAGCCATGGTTTTTCTCCTTTGGTGAGTTGATCGGCAGGTATCGCCGCCTCCACTCTTCCACCTTTAGGTCTCCCAAGAGGTGCTAGAGCTGGAGGTCAGCGGACCTGCTTGCCAAGTGTCGTCGTCGAACTGGCCCATTGCTTCGCGAATCCGCGGTTTTGCCGCGGTCCATCGCGCCCGCGTCGCCAAATCTGGCTCGGCCTGGCAAGAACAGCATCAAAGCCGTTGCAAGGGGAGGCCTCATTGATCGACATCAATGGCGACTGGAAATGTTTCCCGCTGGAGTCGTGGTGGAGATGAGCGATCACCGAGTCTACAGCGCAATCAAATCATTACCGAGCCGGACGTCTTCCGTTAGCAAAGCGCACGGCGCGGTGATGACTAAAAGTGCTCGCGCTCAAATTCGAGGCAGGAGTAGCCGAGTGTCGAAAGACCGTCGGCGAGATGGTCCGCAAGCAGCGGCGTTCCACAGAGATAGTCGGCCGTGTGCTCATTGTGCGCCTCCGTCGCCTGCTGGCGGACACTTTGCCATTCGTCGGCGGATTGATCATCGCGACCCAGCCACATCAGGGCGACCAGGTCGATCTGTGCGTCGAGCGAAAGATCGGAAATCAGCGACTGCAGTTCTTCGAGGACGGGGTCGTCGGCATGATCCTCAAGGATCGCGGCGGAACGATCATCGGACGGATTGGAGGCGGGGCTGGGTTCGGTGACCGCATCCTTGGCATCGAATTCACGCGCCTTCATGATGATGAAGCATACGGTTTCGAGGGGAACTTCGAGTTCCGTTTCACCATTGCCAATACTGCTCGCCGCTTTTTCCATCATACTGTTTCCTTCAGTTGCTGTTCACTTTCGCGTCCCCGCACGACACGTCTGCCGATCATCGGACCATGTGTTTCGGTGACGACCGTACAGCGCCCTTCCGGCTGGCCCTCGGCCTGGAAATAGATCACGACCCAGTCGCGCGTCTTCGCCAGTTCGTGCGCCAGCCTGGTGTTCGAGAAAAACGCGGTGAAATGCCAGTTGTCATGTCGCGCATGCAGGACCGGCAGCCAGGCCTCGCGTTTCGGATTGAAGCGCTTTGGCGCAATCTTGCGAAGCGCCCCGGCCGCCGCCTTTTCGCGATACATGCGATCGACATCGAGCAGCATCGACACTGGCGGCAAGGGTTGAGATTGATAGGTCGTTCTCAGCCGAGCCCTGCCGAGCCGCTCGGCGAGGGCTGCCCCCAGCATCTCCTTGCGCCTGTGGCCGATACCCCTGATATGAAGCGCGCCGCTATGGAGCGCATTCTCGAGGTCTTCGAGGGTCTCGAGTTGCCCGTCCTCGGCGAGTCGGTGCGCGTATCGTGGTCCGATTCCGGGGATAGACCGAAACAACGCCTCCGGCTCCATCTCGCCGCGCAGCCGTTCCAACTGGGACCAGTGTCCCGTTGCGCCCATCTCGGCAATCGCGCCAGCCAGGCCTGTTCCGATGGCCGGGAGGGCGATGAGGCCGTCGCGTCCTTCCCTTGCCAGGATCTCGCCTACCGGCCGTTCCAGCCTGGAAACGACATCCGCGGCCCTTCTGTAGGCCCGTGCACGGAAACCGTCGGCGCCCTGGCTGTCGAGGAGATCGGCAAAATCGCGGAATTTTGCTGCCACCCCGATGTTCTCGAGGAGCGGCTTGGTCGCCAATGGCGTCATTGGCTTGACGCCAGGGCTGGGCCTGGCGGTCTGAAGCGGCTCGGGCATGGCCCTCCCCAGTACAGGGGTTGAAAATTGTCGATTGCCCCTCATAGGCCGTTCGACGGCTCGCATCCTTGACGCGCATCAATCCATCGGTGTTCGAAACCGGATAGAAAAAATACGTGCTTCTTCGCGCTCGAAGGCTCGGAACAGCTCGGCGTGGCAATAGTGAGCTCGGTTCGCGTGACGAGAAAAGTGAGGGGGAATCATTCGATGGAACCGTCGGAGGCATCGGCTACCGCGCTTAGCAAACGCTACAACTTCTTCGGAAGCTTGGGCCCAGGCCTGATCACGGGGGCGGCTGATGATGATCCAAGCGGTATCGCCACCTATAGCCAGGTGGGCGCCCAATTCGGCTACTCTCTCGCATGGACCATGCTCTTCAGCTATCCGCTGATGGCTGTAACTCAAGGGATCAGTGCCGGGATCGGCGCGGTAACCGGCCAAGGTATCGCGCGCAATCTGCGTCGACACTACTCGCCCTGGCTGCTGCGTTTCGCCGTTCTTCTGCTGCTTGTCGCCAACGTCATCAACATCGGCGCCGACCTCGGCGCCATGGGAGCGGCGCTTGAATTGCTCATAGGTGGCCCGCAATATTTGTATGCGGTGTTGTTCGCGCTGACGTGCGTCTTCCTGGAAATCTTCGTGAGCTACCGACGCTACGTCACGGTGCTTAAATGGCTGACCCTGTCCCTGCTTGCCTATGTCGCGGTGGTGCTGTCGGTTCACGTGCCGTGGGGCACGGCGCTCTATGGCACGCTGGTTCCGCAGATCGCCTTCGACGGCGATCACGCCATGGCGCTGGTTGCCGTTCTTGGCACGACAATCAGTCCTTACCTCTTCTTTTGGCAAGCCGGGGAGGAGGTCGAGGAGCAGCACCGGCAACATCGTCAACGGCTGGGCGCCAACTCTCACGCTGCCGGGCCGGAGCTGTCGCGCATCCGGGGCGACACACTGTTCGGAATGGGCTTCTCCAACCTAGTGGCCATTGTCATCATCATCGCCACCGCGGCAACGCTCCATGCCAACGGGATCACGCAGATCCAAACCTCATCGCAGGCGGCCGAAGCGCTCAGGCCTGTCGCCGGGGAGTTTGCGTTCGCCATCTTCGCTGCCGGCATTATCGGCACGGGCATGCTTGCCATCCCTGTGCTTGCCGGCTCGGCCGCCTATGCAGTCGCGGAGATGTTTCGTTGGTCCGAAGGCCTCGATCGGCGCCCGCAAGATGCCAAGGCCTTCTACGGCACGATTGCGGTGGCGACGCTGGGTGGGGTAACTCTGACTTTTGTCGGCATGGATCCCATAAGAGCGCTCTATTGGAGTGCTGTGGTGAACGGAGTTCTGGCCGCTCCACTGATGGCGATCATGATGATGATCGCCATGAACCCTCGGATCATGGGCCATCTCACCTTGCCGCGCTGGATGGCTCTCGGCGGCGGGCTCGCCACGGCGGTGATGGCTCTGGCCTCAATTGGCTTTTTCGTGCTGTGACAAACGGAAGGGTCCTGCCGTCGACGACCTGGATGATGCGGTCGCAACGGCCAGCGAGATCTTGATTGTGGGTGATGACAAGGAAGGTCGTCCCACGCTCTGTGTTGAAGCGCCGCATCAAGTCGAAGACAGCATCGGCCGAGGCCGTGTCGAGATTGCAGGTCGGTTCATCGGATTCATCGCCAAGGCGCGGGCAATGGCCACGCGTTGCTGCTGCAAGCGCCTGTGACCTTGCGCCAGATCAATTCTGGCTCTCGGCTTGCCGGCTTCCGATCGCGCGGCCAAGCTCAGTTGGCTGTACCGCCTTAAGCTGGCGGCTCGACCACGATGCCGGACAGAGGCTCGACCCAGTACAGATGATCGGTCACGGATTTCACGCCGGCAACATTTTCTGCCGCGACAAGCGCGGCCTGACGCTCGCGCTCGTCAAGGATCGCGCCGTTCAGCTCGGCAATCCCTTTGTCGACCCTGACATGGATCATGTCTGTTCCAGCCCATGGCTGCGCCGCAAGCTCCGCAACGATTTTCTGACGAATCTGTTCGTCGGTTGCCACCGTCGAGTCGCCCTTTGGAAGAGAGCGAAGCAATGCGCGCAGAAGATCGGAACGTGTGACGATGCCGATAACTTTTCCGCCCTCGACCACCGGAATGCGTTTGACCTGGTGGCGCGTCATGAGTTCGACGACGTCCTCCAATGCGCTTTCAGGGGATGTCGTGACGACTTGTTCGGACATTACCTCGTCGACCCGACGGCCGTTGGCATGGACATACTCCTCGGCGACACGTCCTGGGCTGACGAGAAACTCCAGCCAGCGTGAGCGCTTGCGTTTCGTGCCCAATTCGCCGCGGCGCAGAAAATCGCCTTCACTGACAATCCCGACCAGCACGCCATCGCTGCGGATGACGGGAAGGCCGCTGATCTTGCGCGAGAGCATCAACCCGGCCGCGTCGGCGATCGATGCGGACGGTTCGACGCCAATGACGGGGGAAGTCATTATCGATGAGGCTTGCACGTTCGTCTCCTTCGAAATCCACACTTGTTCGGCTTGCCGCCGAGGGATCACGACAGCATGGAATAGCTGACCTCATCCTATTCCCTGGGCAGGCGGGCGCTTTGACCGGCGTCAAGGCAGGATTCCGACCGAGGTTGCAGTTTTCAAATCCAATCCTGCAAAATCTGGTTCGAGCGTCGAACGATGGGCAATGAGCATAGATTCAACATCGGCTACGTCGTGGCCGCCCTCCTGCTGCTCGAGAAGGAAACGCTGACGCCTGACGACTTCGCGCCGTTGCGGCGAACCGCCGAGTTGGTGCGGCGGCGTGAAGGCGACGCAGGCCGAGATGCTGGCCCATTTGAACAAACGAGGAGAGTGTCATGAAACACAAGCTTCAGCAGAAGATGATCGACATCCTGGCGCGTTGCATGGACATGACGATAGCAACGACCCGCTCCGATGGCTCGCCACAGGCGACGGTCGTCTCGTTCGCCCATGATGGTCTGCTGCTTTATTTCGGCTGCGGAGCCAGCTCGCAAAAGGCCATGAATATCTCTCGCGATCCGCGCGTTTCGGTGGCCCTGACCGCACCCTATGAGAACTGGCTGGAGATCAAGGGGTTGTCGATGGCGGCGACCGCGACGGAGGTCGTCTTGCCTTCCGAACTCACGGAAATCGGACGCATGATGGTGCAGCGCTTCCCGCAGATTTCGGCTGTCCAGCCCAGTGAGTCCGTACCTGTGAAGCTGTTCAGAGTACGGCCCACGATCGTCTCTGTGCTCGACTATTCCCTGGGTTTTGGTCACACCGACCTAGTCAAAGTCGAGGCCGATGACATCGCCGAGACCCTGGACAGCATGCGACACCATTGGCTCGTGGGCACTCCCGCCAGCTCTTGACGATCGCGTCGATCGACCAAGCAGCTGA
The DNA here is from genome assembly GCF_056868045.1 of Mesorhizobium sp. HAY1-8B. Lineage (NCBI taxonomy): Bacteria > Pseudomonadati > Pseudomonadota > Alphaproteobacteria > Hyphomicrobiales > Phyllobacteriaceae > Mesorhizobium > Mesorhizobium sp. HAY1-8B. The sequence goes on along the minus strand of NZ_CP200321.1, from coordinate 4,509,903 downwards.
CTATCCGACGCGGCATTGAGCCGGATCAATGAGCAAGGGCGCAAAAGATGCTTTTTGTTGACGCTGCGGGCGAGAAGTCCGCTCAACAAACAGGAGACAGACCATGACGGATTTAACGTTGCGTCAGAACATTCTCGATGAATTGGAATTCGAGCCGAGCATCGACGCTGCACACATCGGCGTCGCCGTGGAAGATGGCATCGTCACCCTTACCGGACATGTTTCTTCCTACTGGGAAAAGACCACCGCCGAAAATGTGGTCAAGCGGGTCAAGGGCGTGAAGGGTCTCGCCGAGGAAATCGAAGTCCGGCTGATTGGCCAGAAGGGGACCGCGGACGACGAGATCGCCAAACGTGCGGTCAATGCGGTCACCTGGAACGTCTCCATCCCGAGGGACAAGGTGCAGATCAAGGTCCAGGACGGCTGGATCACGCTGACCGGGAAAGTTGAATGGCAGTACCAGAAGAACGCGGCGGCCGAGGCGGTGCGCGGGCTGGCCGGCGTTGTCGGTATTGCCAATCAGATCGAAGTCACCCCTCGTGCCTCGGTGCCCGACGTCAAGAAGCGCATCGAGGACGCGCTGAAACGTGATGCGGAAATCGAAGCCCAGGCGATCCGCGTCATCGTTCTGGATGGCAAGGTTACCCTTGAAGGCAAGGTCAAGGCTTGGTCCGAGCGCCAGGCAGCCGAGCGTGCCGCCTGGTCGTCGCCGGGCGTCCGGGCGGTGGACGATCGGATTTCCATAATCTGATGAGGCCGACAAGGCCGGCGCGGCGGCTTCCATGAGTTGCCGCCACGCCGATGCAGCGCGGTGCGTATTCGGTTAAGAGAAGCACGCTCGGAGGAAGAGGGCGCGCTCTTCCAGTTCACGAGGCGACGAAGATCGTTGCCAAGGATGGCGAGGCAGTGCGTTGGACCTCGATCAAGACCGTGTCAAAGGAGAAACAAAATGATTCTGGCTAATGGCACTATCATCGCGGTCACCGACGGCGAGAACCTGCGTCTCTTCCGCAACAAGAGCCCCGAACCCCGGATCGACCTGGTGGAATTGCCCGAACCGATGCTGCATTCGGCTAACACGGGCTCGGGCGGACGGCATCGCAGTTCCGCGGCCAATCCCGATGATTCCCGCCTGCGGGAAGACGACTTTGCCGCCACCGTGGCAGCCTATCTCAATCGCGAAGCGCTGGCGGAAGCGTTCCAGCATGTGGTGGTGATCGCCGATCCGCGCACGCTGGGCGAACTGCGCAAGCACTTTCAGCCTTCGCTGAAAGCAAAGCTGGTGGGCGAGCTGGCCAAGGATCTCGCGAAACATCCCGCCGAGGCGATCGAGAACACGTTGGCGGCGGCTTGAGCCCCGCCCAGATCATCGACCAAACCCTGCCGATCTCGACTATCGTCGAGAACCTTTTAGCATGGCGACTTTGGGCGGATTGGATGCTCAGTTCAATTTGAACGCATCCCGGTTTAGAGGAGTGAGAAGCTCGAGCCAAGGAAGACGAGAAACTGACCGGTGATCAGGGGAATTTTCAACATGGGCCCATTCTCGCCGCTGTCCTGGATCGGCGATCCCGCGACGTAAGGGTGCACCTTCAGGATGTTTTTCCAGATCGTTGGAAAATCCGCTCCCTTGTTCTTTTCAGCGTTGCACGCATTGAGAAGCCCCGCGACGATGTGAGTCATTGAACCCGTATTAATTAAGCGCCTGTTTTGAAATCATATGAATGAACACGACACGGATGGTTTTGATTTCGATCAAACTGCGCGGGCTCAAATGAGCACCCAGCCTTTGCCTTGCTTTCGATAAAGGCGCTTCACGGCAGCCCAAGCGACGCGGTAGGCAGTCTCTTCACGCCTTTCGCCTTGGTCGGCATATTCGTCCCAGGCGCTGTTGAAAGCAGCGCGAAAGATCTCCCTCGCATGCAGGGGCAGATGCGCCCTGACAGACGGTGGAAGATCCTTCTCGGTCGCATAGGGCATTGCCATTCTCACTGCAGCCAAGCCAACGCCCATGGCTGGGATGTGGCTGATGAACATCGGACGTGGCCGACGCGGACGATCAGCTTGACATGAAGCGGCAGAGCCGGCTGTCGTCGAGCAGCGGGCGGGTAACGCCGCCGAATACCCATTCCCCTGATCCGACTGTGCCCGTAGGCGCCTGACACGACCAGGTCTGCGTTGGCGGAGCTCAGGAAGTCGACCAGCCCGTCGCTCTCGTCATCGGCCTTCAGCACTTCGGTGCGCGCCGTGATGCCATGCGTTGCCATGAAGGTCGCGACATCGTTGATGCCGGCCCCGGTCCTGTCGCTGGGCTCTGAGTCGACCGTGACCACGATCGCCTCGTTTGCCATCGCCATCAGCGGCACGGTGTCGGTCACCGCGCTGCATTCAGCGCGTCAGTTCGAGAACAAGCGGTCGACGGAGCCATTCCTGAGCAGGGAGCGGGTCATGCCGCCAAAGGCCCATTCGCGCAGCCGGCTATGACCGTAGCCACCGGCGACGACAAGATCGGCACCCATGCCATGGGCGAGTTCGATGATGGTTTCGCAAGCATCCTTATGATCCGAGTCCAGGACTTCCGATCTCGCCTTGATGCCGTGCCTCATCATGAACCGGACGACGTCGCTGACACTTTCGCGCGCATCTCTCTGGTTCTGTTCTTCGATCGTCGCCACGAGCACATCTTGTGCGCCGGTCAGGAAGGGCAATGCATCGGTGACTGCTCGCCGAGCCTCGCGGGTATCCTTCCACGCGACCAGAACGTTCTTGGGGTCGGGTGGAACAAGCCGGTCGGCCGCAATCAGCACAGGCCGTCCGGCCGACAGCACAAATGTTCCGATGTCGACCACCCGGTGGTGATCAGCGCCGGAGACCGGCGTTCCCGTCACGACGAGATCGGCGGCGCGGGCATGCATCGCGAGCAGACGTGTCGGGTCCCCGATCTCTTCACGCCATGTGGCGTCGTCTCCGACGAGGCTCAGGAATTCCTCCTTCAGAATCTTCAGGCGATCCTCGATCTCGATCCGGCGCTCACGCATGATTTCCGCCGCCGCCATGCCGCCATCGTCACCCGGAACAAACACGTATGAATCGGCTGCGGCGAAACCGATCAGCGTAGCTTCGAAGCGCCGCGCCAACTCCAGCGCATAGGTCGCTCGCGGCGCTGCCGGAGAATCGACGTCGAGTTGAACCATGATGGTGTTGAAGATCATTTCCGTGCCTCCGATGAGATTTGTTGCAAGATCACCGGAGGTCCGATCTCGCGCCTTGATGCGTATCAAAGTCCGCATATCTTGTAAGTCCGTCAGGGCACATCGTCATCGCCGGCTTGCGAGACGCTGGACGCAGTAGCCAAGAGAGAACAAGCCACTTGAATGAGAATGCGGGCAGCGCGGCATTGCTGCGCCGAAATCATCATCGAGTTTGTCTTGGCAACGACGTTTCGCGCGGTATTACATAGTCATCTCTGGTTCGAGAGCGCGTTCTTTCGCCGGTTCCGGAATTTCGGTCATGGTCGCTTCCGTCAAGAGCAGAACGCTCGCGACCGAGACGGCGTTTTCCAGAGCGATGCGCACCACTTTGGTCGGGTCGATGATCCCGGCCTCGACGAGATCGACGTATTCCTTGCGGCCCGCATCGAAGCCGAAATTGCCGATGCCTTCAATCATCTTGGCAATGACGACCCCGCCGTCGACTGCTGAATTTTCTGCAATCTGCCTGACTGGTGCTTCCAGCGCGCGCTTGAGGATCTGTACGCCGGTCCGCTCGTCGCCCTCGCAATGCTGCTCCTCGTCAGCCACGGTCGCGATGCAGCGCAAGAGGGCAAGCCCGCCGCCTGGCACTATACCTTCGGCGACCGCGGCCTTCGTGGCGCTGATGGCATCGTCGAGCGCTTCCTTCTTCGATTTCATCTCGGCCTCTGTCGGCGCGCCGACCTTGATGACGGCGACGCCGCCCGCAAGCTTGGCCAGCCGCTCCTGCAGCTTTTCGCGATCATAGTCGCTCGTCGTGTTGTCGATCTCGCGCCGAATCTGCTCAACACGGCCCTTGATCGCCTTTGCGTCTCCGCTGCCGCCGATGATCGTCGTATTGTCCTTGTCGACGACAATGCGCTTCGCGCGCCCCAACTGCTCCATGGTCACATTTTCCAGTTTGAGCCCGAGGTCTTCGGAGATGACCTGGCCGCCGGTCAGGATGGCAATGTCCTGCAGCATGGCCTTGCGGCGATCGCCGAAGCCAGGTGCCTTTACGGCACAGTTCTTGAAGGTGCCCCGGATCTGGTTGACGATGAGCGTCGCAAGGGCCTCGCCTTCGACTTCCTCGGCGATCACCAGCAAGGGCGAACCGGACTTCGCCACGGCTTCAAGCAGCTTGATAAGATCATTCAGCGAAGCGATCTTCTTTTCGACGATCAGCACGAGCGCGTCTTCGAGGACCGCTTCCATCTTCTCCGGATCGGTCACGAAATATGGCGACAGGAATCCGCGATCGAACTGCATGCCTTCGACGACGTCGAGGACTGTTTCCGTGGTCTTCAATTCTTCGACCGTGATGACACCTTCGCCGCCGACCTTCTCCATTGCTTCGCCGACCAACTGGCCGATGAGGGGATCGTTGTGCGCGGAGATCGTTGCCACCTGTTCCTTTTCTCGACGGGTCGAGACCGGCCGAGATATCTGCTTGAGTGTGTCAATCGCCCGTTTTGTTGCACGATCGAGACCTTTCTTGATGTCGATCGCGCTGGCGCCGGCAACGACATTGCGCACCCCGTCGGCGAACATCGCGTGGGCCAGGATGGTTGACGTGCTGGTGCCGTCACCGACCATGTCCCCAGTCTTCTCGGCTGCCTGCCTAAGCATCCGCGCGCCAAGATTCTCCTCGGGGTCCTTCAGGTCGAATTCCTTGGCGATGGTCACGCCGTCATTGCAGACGATGGGAGCGCCCCACTTCTTTTCGATCAGAACCGATTTCGAGCGCGGCCCGAGCGTCACGCGTACGGCGTCGGCGAGCTGGGTTGCGCCACGAAGAATCTTTTCGCGCGCTGCTGAACGAAACAATACCTGTTTGTGAGCCATGATCGCCTCCGAGCTATGATGCGTCTTGGCTAACAGGGATGAGGTCAGCCGGCTTTGATACGCATCAATCCGAGCGTCAGCCCAGGTTGACGAGGATCAAAGTAGACCCGTTTCCTGTTGGGTGGCTGTCAACGCAGCTTGGATAACAGCCATGCCACACAGCCCGAATTCGCTATCGAACGGGTCCCAAAACGTCAGTGAAACAAGTTGCCGCGATCAAGGCGTTGAGGGGCTCGGCCAAGCCGATCGCCAGCAGAGCAGCTATGCAAACGAATAGGGAGGAGTGAGTTTGAGCAATCTGTTGCGATAAAACGCATCCGCGGCGGACGTGTACTTTAGTGCTTCCGATTTTCATATCACGCTGGCGCCGTTGTTAAACCTTGCGCCGCGATCGACCGCTCAGCCGTTCCGCGACAGATGCACGTCCAGGACGGCGGCCTTCTTGGCGATCAGGCCTTCCAGATCCGCGTCCGATCGCTTGGTGCCGGTCCGTTCGCGCAGCAGCGAGATCACAGCGCTCATCGAAAGTGGGGCGGTTTGGGAAAGTGAGGCGGTTTGAGTGCCCAGAATGGCATCCACCGCGCTGGCAACATCCGGAGTCTCCGCTGGCGCTCGCATGGTCGGTTCCTTTCTGTTCAGGTCGGCCTCGGTGCCATCAGCCGGTCCCCTGGCGCCGCGATCGAAGACGACCGCCAGGCCGTTCTTCACCGCGAGTGCGGCGACCATATCGTCGAGCTTGCGATCGGAAAGGGCTGGGTCCGCTGGTTTCAGCATCCTGCGGATCACCCTGGCAGCCTGATCCGTCGATACGAAGCCATAACGCCGTTTTCTGGCCTCGACATATTGTTCGATGATCATGCTCAGGCGTCGGGCCGCGATATCCCTGGGCTCCTGCACCTAGGCCTCCTTAAGCTGAGTGCAACTCGGCAGCCAAAATGAAATAGGGCGGCTCGATCGAACGTCAAAGGCTCCCGACCATTTGACGCATCTGCGAATGAGGCCGGAACGATCCTGCGGCTGAGGCATTTCCGCTGCATGACCAGCTCATTGAGGGAAGGCCGGGCCATGAAGATTGCCCACGTCGCGCCACTATATGAATCCGTACCTCCAAGGCTCTATGGCGGCACCGAGCGCATCATTTCCTACCTGACCGAGGCTCTCGTCGCCCTCGGCCACGATGTGACGTTGTTCGCCAGTGGCGACACGAAGACCTCCGCCAGGCTCGTGCCATGCCGCGAGCGGGCCCTTCGTCTTGATCCGCGTCCATTGAAATCCGAGATCGCGGCGCATCTATCGATGCTCGACGAGGTGAGGAAACGGGCCGACGATTTCGACGTCATTCATTTCCATCTCAGTCATTTCCTGCATTTCCCGTTCTTCCGAGGGATCCCGCAACGTACAGTGACGACGCCGCATGGCAGGCTGGATTACGCCGACCTCGCACAAGCCTACGACCGGTTCCCGCGGTTTCCGATGATTTCCATATCCCGCAGCCAGCGGGCGCGGTTCGCGTCCGCGAATTGGCTGGCGACGATTCATCACGGATTGCCGGTCGATCTCTACGAACCCGATTTCGAGGCAGGCTCGGATGGCGGCTATCTTGCGTTTCTCGGCAGGATGTCGCGCGACAAGCGACCGGACCGAGCGATCGAAATCGCCCGCCGCACCGGGCTGAAACTCAAACTTGCGGCCAAGGTCGGTGATGGCGATCGCGCTTATTTCGAGGAAGTCGTCCAGCCGATGATCGATGGCGACAGGGTCGAATATGTCGGCGAGATCGGCGAGGATCAGAAGAGCAGATTTCTTGGCAACGCAGCCGCCCTCTTGTTTCCCATTGATTGGCCCGAACCCTTCGGCCTTGCCGTGATCGAGGCCATGGCCTGCGGAACCCCGGTCATGGCCTGGAGTTGCGGCGCCATGCCCGAGATCATCGATTATGGAGTTACCGGCTTCGTCGTCGAAACGATCGAAGATGCTGTCGCCACGATGCCGGCTCTCCTGCAACTCGACAGGCGGCGCATAAGGGCGGTGTTCGAAAGGCGGTTTTCAGCCGACAGGATGGCCAGGGACTACGTCGCGGCTTATTCGCGGCTGAACAACGGCCATGAGCAAAGCAGAGCCTCATAGCCCGTTCGAAACCAGCACGGGACGATCTTTTGACCATAACCCATCTCGACGAGCGCAAGCTTGATCCTGCCATAGCACTGGCTTCCCTGGACGAAACCGCGCCCAGGGAGCCGCATCGTCTTTTCGCGCTCAAGCATGGCGACTGCTTTGTCGTCGCCGACGCCTATGGCGACATACGCGGGGTCGGCGACGGATTCTTCCGCGACGACACGCGCGTACTTTCCGAATTTCGCCTCACCGTTGGCGGGCGGTCGACGTCGTTGCTTGGCGCGTCGCTCAGCCAGGACAACGTGCTGTTCACCACCAACCTCACCAATCTGCCGATCGAGAGCGCCGCGGGCCGCCAGATACCGCAAGGCGCTATCCACATCGAGCGCGTCCGGCTGCTGTGGGAGGAAAGGCTGTATGAGCGCATAACGCTGTCCAACTACAGCCGGGAGCATTCGACGATCCTGCTGTCGCTGCGTTTTGCTGCTGATTTTCGCGACATGTTCGAGGTTCGCGGCTCGACCCGCTCGAGGCGTGGAACGGCCCATACGGCCGAGATCGCCAAGAGCGCGGTCGTGCTCCGCTACGAAGGCCTGGACAGCGTGGTGCGGACATCGGCGATTTCGTTTTCGCAGACGCCCGATCAACTGACCTCCGACCAGGCGGATTTTGTCATCGCCGTCACCAAGCGCAGCAGCCAGACGCTTTACGTGGAAGTGGGCAACGAGACGGATGCTAACCCCGAAAGCCAGCGATTTCGCGCTGCTGCCGCCCGTGCTCGTTTCGGCATGCGCGCCAAACGTCGACATGGCGCGACGCTGCACAGTTCGGGCCGCGTTTTCAATGACTGGATGGCGCGGGCTCGCGCCGATGTCGCGCTGCTCACCACGGAACTGGCGACCGGACCTTATCCCTATGCCGGCATTCCCTGGTTCTCCACCGCTTTTGGCCGCGATGGCGTGATTTCAGCCTTGCAGATGCTTTGGCTCAATCCTGGTCTGGCGCGCGGCGTCCTGGCGTTTCTCGCCCAGCACCAGGCGACCGAGACCTCTCCCTTCAGCGATTCCGAACCCGGCAAGATCATGCACGAGACGCGCAAGGGTGAGATGGTGGCGCTGAGCGAACTGCCGTTCGGGCGCTATTATGGCGGTGTCGACACGACGCCGCTCTATATCCATCTTGCCTGCGCCTATGCGGACCGCACGGGGGACATAGCCTTCATCGATACGCTGTGGCCCTCGCTGTGCGCCGCGGCCGAGTGGATCGAAACAGCGAGCCGCTCGACGGGTTTCCTCACCTACCAGCGCGCCGCGGAATCCGGCCTTGCCAACCAGGGATGGAAGGACAGTTTCAATTCCGTCTTTCACGCCGATGGCCGCATTCCGAAGGGACCGATCGCGCTGGTAGAAGTGCAGGGCTACGTCTTCGCGGCATTCCAGGGGTTGGCGAAACTGGCACGGTTGCGCGGTGAGACGGAGCGGGCGGAAAACTGGGAAATACGCGCCGACGCCATTCGGCAAAAAGTCGAGCGCCATTTCTGGATCGAGGAGCTTGGCTACTATGCGCTGGCGCTGGATGGCGACGGCCAACCCTGCAAGGTGCGCACATCCAATGCCGGTCACCTGCTCTATGTCGGCCTTCCCGAACCGGACCGCGCGCGCATGGTCGCCGACCAGCTGCTATCGGCCTCGTTCCATTCCGGCTGGGGACTGCGAACGCTGGCGGACGACGCGATCTTCTTCAATCCGATGTCCTATCACAACGGATCCATCTGGCCGCACGACACGGCGATCTGCGCGGCCGGACTGGCGCGATACGGCAGCCGCGACAGCGTGGTGCGGCTGATGAGCGGCACTTTCGAATCCGCCGTTCACTTCAACATGCGGCTGCCGGAGCTCTTTTGCGGCTTCACGCGCGCGGCCGGCGAGGCACCGATTGCCTATCCGGTGGCTTGCCTGCCGCAAGCCTGGTCCGCCGGCTCCGCTTTCATGCTCATGCAATCGTGCCTCGGCCTTCAGATCGATGGCTGGACAGGCGAGATCCATGTAACCCGGCCGCGCCTGCCGATCGGCATCGACAACCTCGTCATTCGCCATCTTTCGGTAGGGCAGGCGTCGGTGGATCTGACATTCCAGCGCGTGGGGGACCGTGTCGGAGCCTTCCTTGCCGAACCTCATGAGGGGCTGGTGCCGCTCGTGGTCAGGAGCTGAAAAATCGGAACCATCAGGCGCCGCGGGCGTTTGACCACCAGCTATGGGCGTCGAAGCTCCATCAGATGGAGTTGTTTCGGCATCCCATTGAAAGGTAATCGATTTCAATGCCCGACAACAGTTTGTACCTGGCCGTTCCCGTATTCGCCTTGTGGCTCTTCATTCTTGCAGCTGTCGTCGTCCTGGCTGTTGTATTGATGACGATGAAAGTGCGGGCGCGCAAGGGTAACAGGATTGCCGCCGCGGACGTTGAACCCGCTCGCAGCCCTTTGCCGGAATTTGAGAAAAATGGGCAGTCGGCGGCCGCGGCACTGGTGCAGTGGTCGCCCGAAACGTTGCGTCATATCCTGGCAACCGAACTTCCCGATGCCCAAGTGATCGTCGTCTCGAATCGCGAGCCATATATCCACAACCGCGAGGGCGACGACATCCAACTGGTCGTACCCGCCAGCGGCCTGGTCTCCGCCTTGGAACCGATCACGCGGGCCTGTGCAGGCACCTGGATCGCCTATGGCGGCGGTTCAGCCGACGCGCTTGTGGTCGACAAGAACGACCGGATCGAGGTGCCGCCCGACAATCCTTCCTACACGCTGCGCCGTGTCTGGCTGAGCGAGGAAGAACAGCAAGGCTATTATCTCGGCTTTGCCAATGAAGGTCTCTGGCCGCTGTGCCATATAGCGTTCACCCGGCCGATATTCCGTGCCTCGGATTGGGAAGCCTATGAGGCGGTCAACCGCAAGTTCGCCGACACCGTCGTCGCGGAGGCCCGTAACGAGCGGCCGATCGTGCTGGTTCAGGACTACCACTTCGCGTTGCTGCCGCGGATGGTCCGGGAACGCCTGCCCGAGGCGATCATCATCACCTTCTGGCATATTCCGTGGCCCAATTCGGAGGTGTTCAGCATCTGCCCGTGGCGCGAGAAGATCCTCGAGGGCCTGCTTGGCAGTTCGATCGTTGGTTTTCACACCCAGTTTCATTGCAACAACTTCATCGACAGCGTCGACCGCTTCCTGGAGAGCAGGATCGAGCGCGAGGACTCGGCCATCTCCTATGGCGGCCAGATCAGCCTGGTTCATGCCTATCCGATTTCAATCGAATGGCCGCCGGCGCAACTGGCCAAACTGCCTGACGTGGCGCAATGCCGCCTGCGTGTCCGTGAGAGATTCGGTCTGACTGAGAATGTCAAACTGTGCGTTGGCGTCGAACGTCTCGACTATACAAAGGGTATCCTCGATCGCTTCAATGCGCTCGATGAACTGCTGACGCTTCATCCGGAATGGATCGGCAAGGTGGCGTTCCTGCAGATCGCGGCGCCCAGCCGCGGCACTCTTCCCGCCTATCAACAATTGTATGAGGAGTGCCTGCGCCATGCCGAGGATATCAACCAGCGCCATGGTCGCGAAGGCTACACGCCCGTTCTGATGGTGACGGAGCATCACTCGCAAGACCAAGTCTACGAGATCTACCGTGCGGCCGATGTCTGCACAGTGACCAGCCTGCATGACGGCATGAACCTGGTCGCCAAGGAGTTTGTTGCGGCGCGTGAGGATGAACAAGGTGTGCTGCTGCTCAGCATGTTCGCCGGCGCCTCCAAGGAACTGCTGGAGGCGCTGATCGTCAATCCCTATGACGCGGCGATGATGGGCGACGCCTTGCTGCAGGCCCTGACCATGTCCGAGGACGAGCAACTCCAGCGCATGCAACGCATGCGCGAGATCGTGCGTGACAACAATGTCTATCGGTGGGCGGGCAGCATGCTTCTCGATGCCGCGCGCCTACGCAAGCGTGATGCGGTCGATCGTGCCGTCGGCGTCGCTCCGGCGCCCCCTGGCAATGTGATATCGCTGCTTGATCGCAGACGTGTGGCGGCGCTGTGATGTCGATATCGCCAAACCTGCCAGAACCCGTCGTCCCGCAAGGTCCATGGAGCCTGTTCCTCGATATCGATGGCACGCTTCTCGAACATGCCGTGCATCCCGATGCGGTGGTTGTCAGTGAGGAGTTGCGCGTGCTGTTGACACGGCTCGAAGCGCAATTGGACGGAGCATTGGCGTTCATCACGGGACGGTCGATCGCCGCAGTCGACCATCTCTTCCAACCCCTCAGATTGCGCGCCGCCGGGCTTTATGGCCTCGAGCACAGGCTGGCGCGCGATGGTCCGGTCGAAGCGGCCGGCGAACCGGCCGACATCGCAGCGCTTGCCAACGAAATCGCGACGGAACTGGACAATGCGGACGTCTACATCGAACGCAAGGGACCAATCCTTGCCATTCATACACGCGCGGCGCCGCATTTGCTGCAGCGGGCGACGCAGTTGGTCGAACAGGCCCTGGACAAGTTACCTGCGGGATATCGGGTCCTGGCCGGAAATGCCGGTGTGGAACTGATGCCGCTGGAGGCGGCGAAGGGAGCAGCCATAAGACGCTTCATGCAAATTCCGGCTTTCAGGGGACGCCGACCGGTGTTCCTCGGTGACGACACTTCAGACGAGAACGGGTTCGAGGTCGTCAACGAATTGGACGGCATCTCCGTTCGCATAAAGCCGTATGGATCGACAGCGGCACCTTTTGCGCTGGCCGGCGTAGACGCCGCCTTGGCCTGGCTGGACGTGATGAGCAGACGCGAGACCGTGGCCACGCTAGCCGCAATGGCCAAATGAACCGGATTGCACCCAAGCCGTTCCCGCGCATGGAAGGAGTCTGCAATGACCCAACTGACCAGCCTCATCCGGGAAATCATGCCCGCCTGGCTGCGGCGGCGCTCTGAGCCGCAAAGCGGTGACGCCAAGACGGCAGCTCAGCCGTTGCATCCCGAAGATGCCGACGCAGTCTGGCGTAAGGCTGTCGAGAACGATTTGTTTGGAGCCAACACAACGGATTATGCCGAGGCCGGGGAGAAGGGCGGCAACCGCCATTGATCGTTGCGCTCAACCGTCCCCGAAAACCAGCGAAACATTGCCTCCGGCATGGCGTTCGAGCCGACCGGCAAGGTCGAGTTCCAGCAATATCATGAACACCTGGGCCGGGTGCAAGCCGGTGTGGCGGATGATTTCGTCGACCGACACCGGCGTCGGGCCGAGCGCCTCGATGACGCGTGCGCGGTCACTTTCGCCGGGCGGCGGGGTGGCCGAAAAGTCGGGCGGGTCTTCAAACGGCGGCACATCAGGTGCCCGCATGCCGGTCAACGGTGCGATCGCCCTGGAAATATCAGATGCCTCGGTGACCAGCGTGGCGCCGTCCTTGAGCAGGCCGTTGCATCCCGCGGCGCGCGGATCAAGCGGGGAGCCCGGCACGGCAAAGACCAGCCTGCCCATTTCGCCGGCAAGCCTGGCGCTGATCAGCGAGCCTGAACGCTGCGCCGCCTCGACCACCACCAGCCCAAGGGCAGCCCCCGCGACGAGCCGGTTGCGGCGTGGAAAATCCTGGGCGCGCGGCTGCCAACCGAATGGCATTTCAGAGATGATGGCACCCCGCTCGGCAATGTCGTCACATAGGCTTGCGTTTTCAGGCGGGTAGGGCAGGTCGAGGCCCCCTGCGAGCACACCGACAGTGCCGGTCGCCAGACTGCCCTGATGCGCCGCCGTGTCGATGCCGCGCGCCAGGCCGGAGATGATGCCGTAGCCATCGCCGCCAAGATCGGCCGCCAGCTTGCGCGCCATCTTTATGCCGGCCAGCGATGCGTTACGGGCGCCGACGATGGCAACCCCCGGCAACCGGAACACAGCTGCATTGCCCCTGACCGCCAGTAGCGGGGGAGGATTGTCCATGCTTCTCAGCAAGGATGGATAGTCTGGCTCGCCGATACCGACAAAACGCGCGCCAGCCTTGCGAGCTGCCTCGAACTCGGCTTCGGCTTCGGCGATCGACGGAATGCGGGCGATCCGGCTGGCGCCGCCCGAAATCATCAGTTCCGGCAGGATCTCCAGCGCCACTTCGGCGGAACCGAAGCGGTTGATCAGATCGCGAAAGGAAGCGGGGCCGACATTCTGGGTGCGGATCAGCCGCAGCCAGCTCAGCCGCTGCCGGTCGCTGAGGCGCGGCCCGGCGGCCGGCTCGCTCATCCCTTGGCTCCGATCTTGCCCTCGGTGCCGGCAAGCAGCCGCGAAATGTTCGCCCTGTGCTTGATGAAGACGATGATGCTCATCACCACGAACAGGACGGCTGTTTGCGGTGCGCTCATGAAATACAGGGCGATCGGCACGATGACGGCCGCCGTCAGCGCCGCCAGCGAGGAGAAGCGAAACAGGAAGGCCATTACCAGCCAGACGACGGCGAAGATCAGCGCCACCTGCCAGGCAAGGCCGATCAGCACACCGAGATAAGTCGCGACGCCCTTGCCGCCCTTGAAGCCCAGCCACACCGGGAAGAGGTGGCCGAGAAAGGCGCCGAGGCCGGCCCAGACCGCCGTTTCGAGCGCGAAATGGCCTGCAATCAGCACGGCGGCCGTGCCCTTCAGCGCATCAAGCAGCAGGGTCGCGGCGGCCAGGCCCTTGTTGCCGGTGCGCAGCACGTTGGTGGCGCCGATGTTGCCCGAGCCGATCTTGCGCACGTCACCGAGGCCGGCGGCACGGGTCAGCAGCAAGCCGAATGGGATCGAGCCCAGGAGATAGCCGAACACCAATGCCAGGATCAGGCCGTAAGTCATTGTTTCCCCCGCATTTTCCTGGGCCAACCGGATCAGGTTCGACGCCCGTTCCCGGTCTATGCCGAGTACACTGTGCGGCCCGCGACCAGTGTTTGCAAGACCTTGCCTTGCAGGCGCGCGCCTTCGAAACAGGTGTTTTTCGAGCGCGAGCGAATGCCGCTTTCACTGACGATCCAGGGTTCGTCGAGATCAACAAGGGCAAGATCGGCAACAGCGCCAGGCTTCAGCGTGCCGCCGGCCAATCCGAACAGCCTTGCCGGCGCGGTGGACAGGGTTTCGATCAGCCGGAGCAGCGGCACATCGCCATTGTGGTAGAGCCGCAAGGCCGCGCCAAGCAACGTCTCCAATCCGATGGCTCCGGCCGCGGCGTCGGCGAAGGGCAGGCGCTTGGTGTCGACATCCTGCGGATCGTGCGAGGAGACAATGATGTCGACCGTGCCATCCCTGACCGCCTCGATCATCGCCAGCCGGTCTTCCTCGGCGCGCAGCGGCGGTGTCAGACGGAAGAAGGTGCGGTATTCACCAACATCGTTTTCGTTGAGCGACAGATTGTGGATCGACACGCCTGAAGTGACGGCAGCGCCGTCGGCTTTGGCGCGCGTCACGGCGTTTGCCGCCATCGCCGTCGAGATCTTCGCCGCATGGTAGGAACCGCGCGTCAGACGGGCCAAAGCCAGATCGCGCTCCAGCGGGATCGATTCGGCTTCACGCGGAATGCCGGAAAGGCCGAGCCAACTCGCGTACAGGCCTTCGTTCATGACGCCGGACGAACCGAGGTCGGCATCCTGCGTCTCGTGCACGATGGTGGCGCCGAAGTCGCGGGCATAGGTCAGGGCGCGGCGCATCACCAGCGCGCTTGCTATGGTGTGGCGGCCATCGGTGAAAGCGACGGCGCCGGCCTCGCGCAACAGGCCGAACTCGGTCATCTCGCGGCCATCGAGGCCCCTGGTGATCGCCGCCGCCGGGAAGATATTGACGATCGCCGTGTCCTTGGCGGTGCGCAGCACAAACTCGACCAGCGCCACATTGTCGATCACGGGATCGGTATCGGGCATCATGACGATGGAGGTGACGCCGCCGGCCGCGGCGGCAACACTCGCCGAAGCGATGGTTTCGCGATGCTCGCCACCTGGTTCGCCGATGAAGACGCGGCCATCGATCAGGCCGGGGATGATCGCCTTGTTGGCGCAGTCGATAACGGTCGCTCCCTCGGGCACGCCCTGGTTCAACGCCGCCTTGCCGGCGGCAACGATCTTCTTGCCATCGACAATGACGGAGCCGACTTCGTCGATGCCGCGCGAGGGGTCGACGATGCGGGCGCGTTCAAAGACCGTCGTGCTCATGCGCCGCGACCCTCTTGATTGCGACGGGGGTCGAGCAGCGCTTCCATCACCGCCATGCGCACGGCAACGCCCATCTCCACCTGTTCCTGGATGACGCTTTGCGGACCGTCGGCGATTTCGGAGGCAATCTCGACGCCGCGGTTCATCGGGCCGGGATGCATGACCATTGCGTCGTCCTTGGCCGCCTTCAGCTTTTCGGCATCGAGGCCGAAATAGCGGAAATATTCGCGCACCGAAGGCACGAAGGCGCCCTCCATCCGTTCGCGCTGCAGGCGCAGCATCATCACCACGTCGGCGTCTTTCAGGCCTTCGGCCATCGACCGCGTGACAATCACCCCCATTTTCTCGATGCCGGAGGGCAGCAGCGTTGAAGGTGCTACGACCCGAACCTGTGCGCCGAGCGCGTTGAGCAGCATGATATTGGAGCGCGCCACGCGCGAATGCAGGATATCGCCGCAGATCGCCACGATCAGCTTCGACAGCGGACCCTTGGCGCGGCGGATGGTCAGCGCGTCGAGCAGCGCTTGTGTCGGATGCTCGTGCGCGCCGTCGCCGGCATTGACGACGGAGCAGCCGACTTTCTGCGCCAGAAGGGCGGCCGCGCCCGCCGACTGGTGGCGGATGATCAGGATGTCGGGTCGCATGGCGTTCAGCGTCATCGCCGTGTCGATGAGCGTCTCGCCCTTCTTCACCGAGGAACTCGCCACCGACATGTTCATGACGTCGGCGCCGAGCCGCTTGCCGGCCAGCTCGAACGAAGACTGCGTACGGGTCGAGGCTTCGTAGAAGAGATTGATCTGGGTGCGTCCGCGCAGCGTCGAGGTCTTTTTCTCGGACTGCCGCGAGATCGCGACCGCCCGATCCGCCCGGTCGAGCAATAGCTCGATGTCGGCGGGCGAAAGATCGCTGATGCCCAGAAGATGGCGGTGAGGGTAGAGTGGCAGGGACGAAGCGTCGGTCATCTCAAGGCGCTGCTATAGGGTGCGGATTTTGCGCCTGCAAGCGCCAGCTTTGGATTGGCGCCGTTCTCCCCGGTATTTTCGTCGCGCGCGCGGCAACGCTTGGCTATATCTAGCCGAGGGCCTCGGATTCGTGGCTTTCGCACGATAAGGACCTTTCTACCGATAAAGGTCTACCGATAAAAGGATTGGGCGTGACCGACGACGTAACGAACCAGCCGCCGCCATTGACGGGCGGCAACGCCTGGCGGGGCGATCCGTTGCTGATCCAGCTTGCCGAGCGCTTTTCCGACCCGGTGCGCAAGGACCTGGACGGGCTCGGCCGTTTCGTGCTGACGCAGGAGGCGCAGGAACTGGCCCGTCTCGCCAATGTCGAGACGCCGAAACTGAGGACGCATGATCGCCAGGGACGACGCATCGACCTGGTCGAATTCCACCCCGCTTACCACGCCTTGATGCGCCGTTCGGTGGCGAATGGCCTGCATTCCTCGGTCTGGGAAAATGGCGATGCCGAGATCGGTCGCCGCCATCAGGTGCGCGCCGCGCGCTTCTATTTGACGGCGGAGCTGGAGACCGGGCATCTCTGCCCGATCACAATGACCAGCGCCTCGCTGGCGGCGTTGATGGCCAGCCCGAAACTGTTCCGCGAATGGGCGCCGCGGGTCACGACGCGCAAATACGACCAGAGCCAGAAGCCGCCAGTCGAGAAGACCGGGCTGACGCTCGGCATGGGCATGACGGAGAAGCAGGGCGGCACGGATGTGCGCGCCAATACGACAAGGGCCGAACGCGCCGGCAGCGGATTCTACCGCCTGACCGGCCACAAATGGTTCATGTCGGCGCCGATGTCGGATGCCTTCCTGGTGCTGGCACAGGCGCCGGAGGGACTGTCCTGCTTCCTCGTGCCGCGTGTTCTCGGCGACGGGTCGGGCAATGGCTTCCGCTTCCAGCGGCTGAAGGACAAGCTCGGCAACCGCTCCAACGCGTCGTCCGAGGTCGAATTCGTCAACGCCATCGGCGAGATGGTCGGCGAACCCGGCGCCGGCGTGAAGACGATCATGGACATGGTGACCCTGACCCGGCTCGACTGTGCCGTGGCGTCCTCGGCGATCATGCGGGCAGGGCTGGCGGAAGCGGTTCATCATGCCCGCCACCGCCAGGTGTTCGGCTCGACCTTGATCGAGCAGCCGCTGATGCAGCGCGTGCTGGCCGACATGGCGCTCGATGTCGCCGCGGCGACCGCGCTGTCGTTCAGGCTGGCGCGCTCCTTCGACGAAGCGGCCAGCGATCGCGGCGAGGCGGCATTTGCCCGCGCCATGACGCCGGTCGTCAAATACTGGGTGTGCAAGATCGCGCCGCCGCTGCTGTACGAGGCGATGGAGTGCCTCGGCGGCAATGGCTATGTCGAGGAAGCGCCGCTCGCCCGTTATTATCGCGAGGCCCCGGTCAACGCGATCTGGGAAGGATCGGGCAACGTCATGGCACTCGACGTACTGCGTGTGCTCGGCCGCGCGCCGGGCCTGTTCGAAGAGGTGCTGGCAGGAATCGACCGCGACCTTGGCGCCGGCGGGCGTGGCACGATCGGCGTGCTGAAGGCGGCGATGCAGGTTGCTTCAACCGACGAGGGCTCGGCCCGACTGCTGACCGAACAACTGGCGTTGTCGGCAGCGGCGGCGGAATTGCGCCGGCTGGGGGCAGGGCGGATCGCCGATGCCTTTGTCGAGACGCGCCTGGCCGGCCAGTGGCGCAACACCTATGGCATGCTCGATTCTCGCCACGATTCCCGCATGATCATCGACACGCTTTATCCGCCGGTGAATTGAGCCGGGAACCGCCGGGTCGCTGTGCGTCCTGTGGATCGCCGTTAACCTTAACAAATGGTTTCCATTGCGACGGCGGGCGGCAAAGCCCACTGTCATTCCTGCCGAAGCAGGAACCATGATGCGACACGTATTGACCTCCTTTCTGTCTGTGCACTGGGCGATTGTTTTCGCCCTGCTGGCACTGATCTGCATCGATGGAAACCGCGGCGTGGCCTCAGCCCTCGGCGTGCTCGGCGTCACGGTCGAGAGCGCCCGGTTCGTCAATCTGGAGAATGTCATCGTTGTCGCGCCGCTGGCGACAGCATTGCTGGTCGTGTCGGTGCTGTTCTTCTGGGCCTTTGTCGATTCCCTGATCAACGATGCGGCCAGCCCGGGCGCAGACAGCGTCGTTCGCATGGCCTTCATTTCCGCTTCAGGCGTGCTGTCGATGATCCTGATCGGTGGCGCCGCGCAGGGCATCAACGGGCTTTTCATGGTCGTCGCGGTGCAACTGGCCGCGCTGCTGGCCTCCTATGTCGCGATGCTCGCCGAGCGGCGCTCGGCGGCCGCGTCCGATGACGCGGATTTCCATGCCATGGCGCACAGCATGGCGAAGGCAGCGGCCCATAATTCGCTGCTCTCCCTGATATCGGGCCGAACTGGACCGAACGGGAAGGGAGGCCGCTGATGCGTTATATCTTCGGAATGTGGGCGGCCCCGATGGCGATCTTCTGGGGCTGGTTCTATCTGTCGGCCAACGACCTCAATTTCGGCTACGTCATGCTCAGCCGGCAAACGCACGACTTCTTCTTCCAGCTCTACGGTCAGATGCTGGGCATCGACCCCTCGATCATCCCTGGAATGGTAGCGAAGACGTGCATCTTCGACGGACTTCTGCTGCTGGCCCTGTGGGCGTTCCGCCGCCGTCGCGAAATCGCCGGCTGGATCAGTCGGCGTTGGGCGGTCCAGATTCCGTTCGTTCGGCTGCATCGAGCGACCGAAGCCGGTCCAAAACTCCCTGCAGAATAAAGGCGGCCGCAGCCGAGTCGATCTTGCCGGCGCGTTTGGCGCGCGAGAAATCCATTTCGATCAACGTCCTTTCGGCCGCGACCGTCGACAGCCGCTCATCCCAGAACACGAAGGGCAGGTCGCTCAGTTGCGCCATGTTGCGTACGAAGGCGCGTGATTTCTGCGCGCGCGGACCTTCCGAGCCATCCATGTTGATCGGCAGCCCGATCGCCACCGCGCCGACATTTTCCTTCTCCAGCAAGGCCAGAAGCACGGCGGCGTCGAGGGAGAATTTCCTTCGCATGATGACCGGGCGTGGATGGGCGAAGGAGAATCCCCGGTCGGAAACCGCGACGCCGATCGTCTTGTCGCCGAGATCGAGCCCCGCCAGCGTCCTGCCATTGGCGAGCCGCGCCGGCAATTGCTCAATCGTGATGATAGCCAACGGTTTTTCCTTGTCTTTTTCAGCGGCACGCATCCTTCCGGATGGGCGGCGGACACTATACCCTTTGATCTCGGGGCTATCGGCGTTCTATCCTTTGGCCCGGCAAAAATCGAGGAATGCATACATGAAACTGACCTGGTACGGCCATTCGGCCTTCCGTATCGAAACCGCTGACGCCAAGATCCTCATCGACCCCTATCTGATCGGCAACCCATCCTGGACGGGCGGCTGGGAAGGACCGGCTGAAGGGATCACGCATGTCCTGCTGACGCACGGGCACAGCGACCACATCAGCGGCGCGCTGGAAGTGCTCGGCAAGAGCGGTGCCCAGCTGGTCGCCAATTTCGAGATCTGCATGTATCTGGTCGGCAAGGGCGTGGACGGCAACAAGATCAATCCCGGCAACATCGGCGGCACGGTCGATTGCGGCGGCTTCACCACCACCTTTGTCCAGGCGTTGCACTCTTCCTCGTTTGGCGAAGAGGGCGGCAAGAATGTCTATCTCGGCAATCCCGGCGGGCTGGTCCTGCATTTCCCGGAAGACCGGACGCTCTACCATATGGGCGATACGGACATCTTTTCCGACATGGCGCTGATCAACGAACTGCATGAGCCGAAGATCGGCATCGTGCCGATCGGCGACCGTTTCACCATGGGCGGCGCGGTGGCGGCACTTGCATGTCGCCGCTTCTTCAACTTCGACACGGTCGTGCCTTGCCACTTCGGCACGTTTCCAATGATCGATCCGACGCCCGAGAAATTCGAGGCCGGCCTGGAAGGGTCCGGCGTGAAGGTCGCATTGCCTGATATCGGTCAGACGATTACGATCTAGAAGCAGCCAAAGCGGAACAAATCCATGGCGTTGGGGCGATCTCTTTGCGTATCGATGTTTGTCGCGGCGTCGCCCGCGCTCGCCGCGGATGACTTCATCGAAGGCGTCTACCTTCAGTCCGAGGAGCTTTGCACGCAAGCCAGGAAGGACACGCTGCAGACGTTGATCGACGCCGGCAACGTCGTGCTTTCCGTGCACGGCCTGCAGGGCGTCGAATACAATTGCGAGTTCGTGCAGGTCAGCAAGGCGACGCGATCGCCGAGCTGGGCGGTGACAGCCATCTGCCAGGAACCGGGCTATGTCTTTCCCGATGTCCTGTCGGTGACGCGGATCAGCCCGACGCAGCTCGATCTCGTGTCGGTCCGGCCGATCGATGACGAAAGCGAGGCGAGCGGCAACAGCGGCAGCTACTATCGGTGCGAGGGCGTCAACATGCCTTGATCGTCCCGGAACTTATGATCTTGACCTGAATTACATCAGCAACGCGCAGGTCGTCGTCCGCGCCAGAGTGCTGTCCTATCAACCGGTATTCGACCCGGAGATCCAAGAGCGGCAGCGCAAGTTTATCGAGGCTTTGGGCAAGGACGATCATGCGCATCTGACGGACGGGTTATCGGAACGCCCTGCCGATAGCATTCGTATCAAGTTCGAAGTCACCGAGACCATCCTCGGTTCTCCGTGATTGAAGAATTGGGGGGCGGTCTGGGTCCATTCGACATTCGCTATGCCAGAGCAATGAGCGGCCCGGAAAATGTGATCGTCGGCTTGCGCGCCGCCATCGATCGTCATGGAATACCGTTCGTTCAGCTTGTCCAGCAACCTGGTGCGCCGATGATGATCCTTAAAGACAACCCCGCGAACCGCAAAGCTGTCGTCGACGCCATTATTGCGCAAAGTCGCGGGCACGCAGGCTATGCCTTTCAGTGAGGTGTAACCGAACTGGCACCAATATGTTGCGCACACGGCTCGGCGCGGCTATAGCGCGGGCAGGTTTTTCGAAGGTTCCAGAATGTCCGTTGATGTCAAGACTGTGAAGCGCGTCGCGCGTCTCGCCCGTATCGCGGTAAGCGAAGAGGATGCGGAGCGCATGACCGGCGAGCTGAACGCCATCCTTGGTTTTGTCGAGCAGCTGAACGAGGTGGATGTGTCCGGCATCGAGCCGATGACCTCGGTGACGCCGATGGAGATGAAGAAGCGCCAGGACGTTGTCACCGATGGCAACAAGGCGGCCGACATCGTCGCCAATGCTCCAGCGACCGAAGAGAATTTCTTCCTCGTGCCGAAGGTCGTGGAGTAGGACGCCGATGGCAATCGAGATCGCCATCGAGACGCCGCTGCAGGATGATGTGCGCGGGCTGGTCCAGGAACTCAACGAGACCTTGCTCGAATTGACGCCGCCTGAGCATTGCTACCATCTGACGGTCGAGCAGATGGCGGGCCAGGATACCACCGTCTTCATCGCTCGCGACGACGGCATCGCCATCGGTTGTGGGGCGCTGAAACGCCATGGCGACGCCATAGGCGAGGTCAAGCGCATGTACACGAGGCCTTCGCATCGCGGCCGCAAGATCGGCGCCAGGATCGTCGAACGGGTCGAGGCGCTGGCGAGGCAGGAAGGACTGAGGCGGCTGGTGCTGGAGACGGGCGATCGCCATCCCGCGGCCTGGGCCGTCTACGAACGTGCCGGGTTCTCGCGCTGCGGCCCGGTGCTGGATTATCCCGATTCCGAGTGGTCGGTATTTTACGAAAAGAGCCTTTGATGAGCGATCTGACCCGACTGACGATTTCGCAGGCCCGCGCCAAGCTGCGCGGCAAGGAAATCACCGCGACCGAGATCACCGAGGCCTATCTCTCGGCGATCGATCGCGCCAATCCGTCGCTCAATGCCTATGTCGCGGTGACCGGCGACAGAGCGCGCGACATGGCCAAGGCATCCGATGTCAGGCTGGTCAAGGGCGAGGGCGGTGCGCTGGAAGGCATTCCGCTGGGGATCAAGGATCTGTTCGGCACCGAAGGCGTTCATACCCAGGCCTGCAGCCATGTACTCGACGGCTTCAAGCCGCGTTACGAATCGACTGTCACCGCCAATCTGTGGGCCGACGGCGCAGTGATGCTCGGCAAGCTAAACATGGATGAGTTCGCCATGGGCTCGTCCAACGAGACATCCTATTATGGCCCGGTCATAAACCCTTGGCGGCGTTCGCGCCTCGACACGGTGGTGATGCCGACGACGCATCAGGGCGATGGCGGCTTCGTATCTGCCGGCGGCACGAAAACCCAGCGCAGCCTGGACAATGCGCAACTGGTGCCGGGCGGCTCTTCCGGTGGTTCGGCAACCGCCGTCTCGGCCTTCCTGTGCGCCGGTGCCACGGCCACGGACACTGGCGGTTCGATCCGCCAGCCGGCCGCGTTCACCGGAACCGTCGGCATCAAGCCGACCTATGGCCGCTGCTCACGCTGGGGCATCGTCGCCTTCGCTTCGTCTCTCGACCAGGCCGGACCGATCGCGCGCGACGTGCGCGACGCCGCGATCCTGCTCAGGTCGATGGCCTCCGTCGACCCAAAGGACACGACCTCGGTCGACCGGCCGGTTCCGGACTATGAGGCGGCGATCGGCAAGCCGATCAAGGGCATGAAGGTCGGCATTCCCAAGGAATACCGCGTCGACGGCATGCCCGAGGAGATCGAGGCGCTGTGGCAGAAGGGCATTGCCTGGCTCAAGGATGCCGGCGCCGAGATCGTCGATATTTCCTTGCCGCACACCAAATACGCGCTGCCGGCCTACTACATCGTGGCACCCGCGGAAGCTTCATCCAACCTCGCGCGCTACGACGGCGTCCGCTACGGCTTGCGCGTGCCGGGCAAGGACATTGTCGAGATGTATGAGAAGACCCGTGCGGCCGGTTTCGGCCGTGAGGTCAAGCGCCGTATCATGATCGGCACCTATGTGCTGTCGGCCGGCTACTATGACGCTTACTATCTGCAGGCTCAGAAGGTCCGCAACCTGATCAAGCGCGACTTCGAAAACGTCTTCGCCGCCGGTGTCGACGTCATCCTGACCCCGGCGACCCCGTCGGCCGCCTTCGGCATCGCCGATGAGGACATGGCCGCCGACCCAGTCAAGATGTACCTCAACGACATTTTCACGGTCACCGTGAACATGGCCGGCCTGCCGGGCATCGCCGTGCCGGCCGGTCTCGATCCCAAGGGCCTGCCACTTGGCCTGCAACTCATCGGCAGGCCGTTCGAGGAAGAAACACTGTTCCAGACCGCCGCCGTCATCGAGCAGGCGGCCGGCACATTCCAGCCGGAAAAGTGGTGGTAAGGGTATCGCTCGTCTAGCGCGTAAAGGATGCGCGGCGCCGTATTGGGGTGAGCGATGTTCTTCCTTCTTTCCAAGGTCTTCTGGTTCTTCATCCAGCCACTCAACCTGACGATCTTCCTGCTTCTGGCGGGGCTGATCGCCGCAATGATCGGCCGGCGGCGGCTGGCCGTCACCGGTAGCGTTCTCGCCTTTCTGATTCTGGCGCTCTCGACCTGGACGTCCCTTGGCGCGATGATGCTCAACCCGCTGGAAGAGCGCTTTCCGCGCCCGCCGCTGCCGCAAAAGGTCGACGGCATCATCGTGCTCGGCGGCGGCTTCGAGGGCGCCATCAACTTGGCGCGTGGCGGCTATGAATTGGGCAGCAGCGGCGACCGCATGATCGAGACCGCAATCCTCGCCCGGCGCTTCCCACAAGCCAAGGTGGTTGTATCAGGCGGACACGGCTCGTTTTTCATCGACGCCGAGGGGGACGCCGACACCGCGTCCCGCCTGCTCGTTCCGCTTGGTGTATCGGCCGATCGTCTTGTCCTTGAGGACAAGTCCCGCAACACCTACGAAAATGCGGTCTTCAGCCGCAAACTCGTCGAACCGAAGCCGGGCGAGACCTGGCTGCTGGTGACCTCCGCCTTCCACATGCCACGGGCCAAGGCGCTGTTCGACAAGGCTGGGTTTCCAACCGTTCCCTGGCCGGTCGACTATCACACTTCCGGCAAGGAAGGTGTCGGCTTGTTTCGCGACAATGCGATCGATTCCGTGCAGAACACCACCATAGCGCTCCGCGAATGGATTGGGCTTTTCGCCTATTGGCTTTCGGGCCGCATCGATCAGCCGTTTCCGGCGCCGGGCGGCTGACCGATGACGGCGCGCCGCGCCGCCGAGAAGAACTGGCGGCGCACCAGCACGGCCAGCAACAGAAGCGTCGACAGCACAAACACCACCGGGTCGACGAACCAACCGAGATAGCCGATCGAGAAGAACACGCCGCGCAGGCCCGAGTTGAAATGCTTGCCGGCCAGCATGTTCATCTGCGCCGCGCGCCACACCGCTGTTTCGGTGACCGGATTGCGCGAGGCTTCGCCGTGCGGGATCGGCACCGCGCCGATCAGGATCGAGCAGTAGTTGAACAGCCGGTAGGCCCAGC
This sequence comes from Mesorhizobium sp. HAY1-8B, assembly GCF_056868045.1. Taxonomy (NCBI): domain Bacteria; kingdom Pseudomonadati; phylum Pseudomonadota; class Alphaproteobacteria; order Hyphomicrobiales; family Phyllobacteriaceae; genus Mesorhizobium; species Mesorhizobium sp. HAY1-8B. Next base: position 4,485,004 of record NZ_CP200321.1, on the reverse strand, counting down.
CGAATTTGAAGAAGGAAAAGGCGAGGATCAGCACCAGTCCCAGCACCTTGATCTGGAAGGCCGGGCGCGACGGCGCTCCGCCGAGTGGCAGGTTGCTCAGCACCTCAAGCACTCGGTCGGACGCGCCGAGCAAGGCAAAGCAGCCGCCGAGCGCGATCAGGGAACTGGAGGCGAAGAAGGCGGTTCCCTGCTGCAGGCCGCTCATGATGGCGGTGTCGACGATACGGATTTCGCGTTCGGCCATGGTGCGCATCCAGGCTTCGCGCTGTGCATTCATCGCGGTCGTCAGCGACATGCGGCTGACCAGCTTGCCGTCGGAGGCGAGCGTGTGCAGCAGCCACGCGATCAGGAAGAAGGCCAGCGCCCCGAAATCAGCCATCGAAAGATAGAAGGAATTGCCCATGGGCTGAATTTATCACATCCAGCGCGGTCGCTTCGATGCAGGCTCACGTGATCGACGGCAATGTCGCTGCCGGAGCAAACAAGGTCGGCAGGTGCTGCGCCGCGATTGCCAAAAGAGCGGAAACATCCGGGGAATTCCTATATCTGTATGTAGTCCTCGACGTGCCCCAGGAGACAGCGTGTTCCTTTCGGTTTTCGACCTGTTCAAGATAGGCATCGGCCCCTCCAGCTCTCACACGATGGGGCCGATGACTGCCGCGCGGCGGTTTCTCGACGAAGTCGCGGGGGACGACTGGCCGCGGCCCGCCGGCGCCAAGGTCGCCCGCATCGGGGCCAGCCTGCATGGCTCGCTCGCTTATACCGGAATCGGCCATGGCAGCGACCGCGCCGTTATCCTCGGCCTCGCCGGCCAGACCCCGCAAACAGTCGATCCCGACCAGGCTGACGGCATTGTCAGCCGCATCACCGCCGACAGGCTGATTTCACCGCCCGGCCACCCGTCCTACCATTTCGACCCGACCACGGATCTGGTGCTCGACCGCAAGACGCCGCTCACGGGTCACGCCAACGGCATGGCGTTCTATGCCTACGATTCCGCTGATCGCCTGCTTCTCAAACGCATCTACTATTCGATCGGCGGCGGCTTCGTGGTCTCGGAAGAAGAACTGCAGCGGATGAAGGCCAAGGGGTCGGTGACGACGGAAGGCAAGAAAGTGCCTTATCCCTTCAAGAACGCGGTCGAGATGCTGAAGATGGCGGCCAAGAGCGGCCTTTCCATCGCCGAGATGAAGCGCGTCAACGAGGAGACGCAGATGTCGCGCGAGGAGCTCGATGCCGGCCTCGACGCGATCTGGAGTGCGATGAAGGGCTGTATCGACCGTGGCTTGTCGCAGGATGGCATCATGCCTGGCGGGCTGAAGGTGCGGCGCCGCGCCCGGCAGCTCCACGACAAGCTGCAGGAACAGTGGCAACAGAACCGGCCAAATCCGCTGCTCGCCAATGACTGGCTGTCGATCTACGCGATGGCGGTCAACGAGGAGAATGCGGCCGGCGGGCGCGTCGTCACCGCGCCGACCAATGGCGCAGCCGGCACGCTGCCGGCGGTGCTTCGCTACTGGCTGCATTTCCATCCGGAGGCCGACCAGCCGAGCATCCGCGACTTCCTGCTGACGGCAGCGGCCGTCGGCGGCATCATCAAGACCAATGCGTCGATCTCGGGCGCCGAGGTCGGATGCCAGGGCGAGGTCGGCTCCGCCTCGGCAATGGCAGCGGCCGGCTTGTGCGCCGTCATGGGCGGTACGGCCATGCAGGTCGAGAATGCGGCCGAGATCGCGCTCGAACACCATCTCGGCATGACCTGCGATCCGGTCGGCGGGCTGGTGCAGGTTCCGTGCATCGAGCGCAATGCTCTCGGCGCGGTCAAGGCGGTGACCGCCGCGTCATTGGCGATCAAGGGCGACGGCGTTCACTTCGTGCCCCTCGACTCGGCGATCGAGACCATGCGCCAGACCGGCCTCGACATGAACGAGAAGTACAAGGAAACCAGTCTCGGCGGGCTCGCTGTCAATGTCGTGGAGTGCTGAGGGCGCTTGGCACTGTGGAGAAGTTCGTCAGGCCGTTGACGTACCGGTGCTCTGGACTAACCTTAGCGAATGGCTCTCAATCTCCTAAAACTGTGCGTCGGCTGCGACAGCGTCGAGGATCTCGAGGAATGGATCGAGTTCCGTCTTGACGAACGGCGCCGAGCCGGTGAACCGGCCGAACACTGGCACACCACGCGCATGGTGCCGACGCGCGGCGCCGAGATCACCGATGGCGGTTCTCTGTACTGGGTGATCAAGGGCAACGTGCAATGCCGCCAGCTGATCACTGAGATCCGGCCGTTCACCGACGATGAGGGCATCGGCCGCTGCCATTTGATGCTCGATCCGCAAGTCGTGCGCACCGACTGGCAGCCGCGGCGGGCTTTCCAGGGCTGGCGCTACCTGAAACCTTCGGATGCGCCACTCGATCTCGGCAAGGGCAAGGCCGGACTGGTCGAGATGCCGCCGAAACTCAGGCGCGAGCTTGCCGACCTCGGCTTGCTGTAGGTCTCCGCGCACAAGCGTTGCCTGTCCCGGCGCGGGCTGTTTCTGGCCCCCAATCTTGCCTCGCACTGGACTTGCAAGCGGAGCCACAACGCCACATCTTGAAATTCATGCGCGATCAAAAGCTGTCGAACTCGACGAAAGCCGCGGCATTCGCCGGGCCGGCCTGCATGGCGGCCTCTTCTCGCCCGAGGGAAGGCCATCATTCCGGCGCAGAAAAAGTGTTCGGTGACATCACGCGGCTGTCCGGGCGGACAGGATATCCGCGGTGCGGTGGGAAATGTTAGGCGCAATTATCGTTCTGGTCGCATTGCTGCTGGTGCTCTTGGTCGTGGTCTCGGCCTTCCTCCGGGCGGACCCCGCACGGCTCGCGAGCGGGACGAGAACACTGGCTCCGGTCCTGCTGGCGCTGGCGGGCGTCGCCCTGCTTCTGGTCGGTCGAAGCGGAATCGGCGGCGTCATCCTGTTCGTGGCGATCGGCTGGTATGCCGCCGCCCACGCGAACCGACCCAAGGTCGGTTCGGCGTCGGGAAAACGCTCAACGGTGCGGACGGCGGCACTCGAGATGGAGCTGGATCACAATACGGGCGGCCTTGAAGGACTGGTTCTGGCCGGCCGCCACGACGGCAAGATGCTTGGCGCGATGGGCCTTGCGGAGCTGCAGCATCTCTACCGCGAACTCTCCGGCGATGCGGAGAGTCGCCAACTGCTAGAGACGTATCTTGACGGCCGATTTCCCGTCTGGCGCAAAAACACTGAGACGAACGGTGGCGAAGGGCTGGGTGTTGCGCCAGGTCCGGGCTCCATGACTAAGGAGGAGGCCTACAAGGTCCTTGGTCTTGAAGCGGGGGCCGCCGCGGCGGATGTCCGCAAGGCGCACCGCCGCCTGATGCAGCGCCTGCACCCCGATGTCGGCGGCACGTCTTTCCTGGCGGCGCGAATTAACGAAGCCAAGGACGTCTTGCTCTCCAATCACAATTAGTTCTCCTTCGACGCAGCAAATTTCCGGGAGATCGCTTCCACGCCGTCCTATTGCTGGACGGCGTAGCACTCGATTTTCTTCTTTTTCAAAGCGGTGCAGGCCTTCCAGGCGGCGTCCTTCGATCCGAAGCCGCCAAAGCGGGCGCGGTAATAGGTGACGCCGTCCTTGTCGAAGGCGACGGTGAAGCCGGCAGCATCCGCCAGCACCTTGGGCGCCTGCTTGGTGGTCTTGTCGAGGAATGCCTGGGCTTCCGACTGTTTAGGCGACGATGCGACCTGGATGGCCCAGCCCGACGGTACCGACGCCGTGTTGACCGGATCGACAGCCGGTGCCGGTTCCGCATAGGCGGCCACGACCTGCGCCGTAGCGACCTTGGGGGCAGCGACGATGACGGTCTTCACCTTCTTTGCCGGGACTACCAGCTTGGGTGTCTCGGCCTGAGCGGTATCCGCGTCCTCGCTGTCGCCCTGGGCAACGGTTGCGTCGTCGGCGACAGCCGTGTCGTCTTCAGCGACAGCTACCGGCTTTTCATCCGGGGTGGGCGCGTCGTGCTTGGGCAGGAGAACCTTGGCAAGTGCCTTGATCGGATTGTTGCTGTCAGCCTTGGCAACCAGATCGCCACCGCCGCGGGTCGATGCCCTCGGCATGTAGGTGTTGATCAGGCTTGCCATCTGGTTGTCGCGGCTGCCGCCCGACGTCCCGCCCATGACAACGGCAACGAGCCGGCGGTTGCCGTCGGAGACGGACGAGACGAGATTGAAGCCGGAGGCACGGGTGTAGCCGGTTTTGATGCCGTCGACGCCCTTGATGCGTCCAAGCAGGCGGTTATGGCCGTTGATGCGCTGGCGGCCGTAGAGAAAGGAGCGCTGCGAGAAATAGCCATAGTACTGGGGAAAATGCTCGCGCAGTGCGATGCCCAGCGTAGCCATGTCGCGCGCGGTGGTGAACTGACCAGGGTCGGGCAAGCCGTTGGCATTGCGGAAGACGGTGCCGTTCATGCCGAGCCGCCGCGCCTTGGCGGTCATCATGCGGGCAAAGGTGGTTTCATCACCGCCAAGCATTTCGCCGAGCGCGGTGGCCGAATCATTCGCCGACTTGGTGACGATCGACAGGATCGCGGTCTCGACCGTGACCGAACCGCCCGGCTTTACGCCGAGTTTCGTCGGCGCCTCGGCGGAGGCATGGGCCGAAAACACCACCGGCGAGTTTTTGCTGATCTTGCCCTTCGCCATCGCTTCGAAGGTCAGATAGAGCGTCATCATCTTGGTCAGCGACGCCGGATAGCGCCTGCCGTTCGCATCCGCGGAGTACAGCACCTTGCCCGTCTTGGCGTCCACGACAATGGCTGCCGGCCGCGCTGCCAGCGACGAGGCGACGTCAGCGCAGACGAATGTCATCGCCAAGGCGAAGACCATGATCGCTTTGAGGGGGGAGGTGGATTTGGAAACGATGCCCAACAACGCCTGACGCACTGATATTTCCCTTGAATTCTTCGTTGCGCTGGAGGCGGCAAAGGGTCCTGCCTCACTTCCAGCCAAGCTAGCGGGGCAGCGTTACCAATCCGTTTATGGTAACCGCCGCGTTCACCATTTTCTTCGGGCTTGAAACTCACTTTATTTGATTTTTAGCCATTGCCTGCGCAGGCAGGCCCCGCACGCAGGCCAAATATTGACTTTTGTGCGGCGCACAATATATTTGAGTGCATTGCACAAGGGCGCCCCGAAGAAGGACGCCTCAACCGTCAAGGGAATCGTGAAATGACCCAGACCTATGAGGACTTCAGCAAATACGGCAAGGAATTCGCCGATACCGGATTGAAGAGCTTCGCTTCGCTCTCCAAGGGCGCGCAGGCGATCGCGACCGAAGCCGGTGAATACACCAAGAAGAGTTTCGAGGCCGGCAGCGCCGCTGCCGAGAAGCTGTTTTCGGCCAAGTCGCTGGAAAAGGCGATCGAGATCCAGTCCGACTACGCCAAGCAGTCCTACGAGGCGTTCGTCGCCGAAGCCACCAAGATTGGCGATCTCTATGCCGAACTCGCCAAGGAAGCCTACAAGCCGTTCGAATCGATCGTTGCCAAGGCGAAGTAATTTTCGTCCGACAGCTGCAACTCCGGCCCTTTGGGTCTGGGACAAACCCGGTCGCGGAAGCGCGGCCGGGTTTTTTCGTGCCAATTTCCGCTCCGGGGCGGCGTAGCGCTTCACGATTGCGAAAATCCGCGAAGTTTGGTCACCTAGCCATATTGTCAGCTAACCAGAAGGGCTTAAAATCGTCCATCGAACACCTACATGTCGAACTCGCATGAGGATTCGAAGAGGCAGGATTACGTGACGATCGGTTTGACTGCCACGAAACAAGTGGCGCGGATGCAAAACGGCGGCGGCGACGGCAATGAGGCCGGCCGCGGGACGGCCGTCATCACGCGCACCAAAACCAAGACCAAGAAGCCCAGCCTTTACCGGGTCCTCATCCTCAACGACGACTACACTCCGATGGAGTTCGTGGTTCACGTCCTGGAGCGTTTTTTCCAGAAGGACCGCGAAGCCGCCACACGCATCATGCTTCATGTTCACAATCATGGAGTGGGCGAGTGCGGGGTCTATACATTCGAGGTGGCCGAGACCAAAGTGTCTCAGGTCATGGATTTCGCCCGACAGAATCAGCATCCGCTGCAATGCGTGATGGAGAAGAAGTGAGGTAACATGCCGGCTTTCTCCCAAGGCCTGGAAAAGGCGCTTCACCAGGCGCTGACGCTCGCCAATGAGCGGCACCATGAATACGCAACCCTTGAACATCTGCTGCTCGCGCTGATCGACGACACCGAGGCGGCCGCCGTCATGCGCGCCTGCAACGTCGATCTCGACGAGCTGAAGCACACTGTTCTCACCTATATCGACACCGAGCTCGACAACCTCGTCACCGGCTACGACGAGGACTCCAAGCCGACCGCGGGGTTCCAGCGCGTCATCCAGCGCGCGGTCATCCATGTGCAGTCGTCGGGCCGCGAGGAAGTGTCGGGCGCCAACGTGCTCGTCGCCATCTTCGCCGAGCGCGAGAGCCACGCCGCCTATTTCCTGCAGGAACAGCAGATGACCCGCTACGACGCGGTCAACTACATCTCGCACGGCATCGCCAAGCGCCCGGGCGCATCGGAGACGCGCTCGCCGCGCGGCGCCGATGACGAGCAGGGCGGCCAGAACGGCGCCGAGCCGCAAGAGGAAGGCGGCAAGAAGAAGCAGCAGCAGGACGCGCTGACCGCCTACTGCGTCAACCTCAACAACAAGGCCAAGGCCGGCAAGATCGATCCGTTGATCGGGCGCGAGTCGGAAATCAACCGCACCATCCAGGTGCTGTGCCGCCGCTCCAAGAACAACCCGCTCTATGTCGGCGACCCCGGCGTCGGCAAGACGGCGATCGCCGAAGGCCTGGCCAAGCGCATCGTCGAGGGCGATGTTCCCGAAGTGCTGCACAACGCTACCATCTTCGCGCTCGACATGGGCACGCTGCTGGCCGGCACGCGCTATCGCGGCGATTTCGAGGAGCGGCTGAAGCAGGTCGTCAAGGAGCTCGAGGATTATCCGGGCGCCGTGCTGTTCATCGATGAGATCCATACGGTGATCGGCGCCGGCGCCACGTCGGGCGGCGCGATGGACGCGTCCAACCTGTTGAAGCCGGCCTTGTCGTCGGGTGCGATCCGCTGCATCGGCTCGACCACCTACAAGGAATTCCGCCAGTTCTTCGAGAAGGATCGCGCGCTCGTGCGGCGCTTCCAGAAGATCGACGTCAACGAGCCGACCATTGAGGATGCCATCGAGATCATGAAGGGGCTAAAGCCCTATTTCGAGGAATTCCACAAGGTCCGCTACACGAGCGAAGCCATAAAGGCCTCGGTCGAGCTGTCGGCGCGCTACATCAATGACCGCAAGCTGCCGGACAAGGCGATCGACGTGATCGACGAGACCGGTGCCTCGCAGATGCTGGTGCCGGAAGCCAAGCGCAAGAAGACCATCGGCATCAAGGAGATCGAAGCAACGATCGCCACCATGGCGCGTATCCCGCCGAAGACCGTTTCGGCCGATGACGAGAAAGTGCTGCAAGGCCTCGACATCGAACTGAAGCGTGTCGTCTATGGCCAGGACACCGCCATTACCGCGCTGACTTCGGCGATCAAGCTGGCACGTGCCGGCCTGCGCGAACCGGAGAAGCCGATCGGCTCCTACCTGTTCTCGGGCCCTACCGGCGTCGGCAAGACCGAAGTCGCCAAGCAACTCGCCGCCTCGCTCGGTGTCGAGCTGATCCGCTTCGACATGTCGGAATACATGGAACGTCATACCGTTTCACGGCTGATCGGCGCGCCTCCCGGCTATGTCGGCTTCGACCAGGGCGGCCTGTTGACCGATGGCGTCGACCAGCATCCGCACTGCGTGCTTTTGCTGGACGAGGTCGAGAAGGCACATCCGGACCTGTTCAACATCCTGTTGCAGGTGATGGATCACGGCAAGCTGACCGACCACAACGGCAAGCAGATCGACTTCCGCAATGTGATCCTGATCATGACCACCAATGCGGGTGCATCGGATGCGCAGCGGGCGGCGATCGGTTTCGGTTCGACCAAGCGCGAAGGCGACGATGTCGAGGCGATCAATCGGCTGTTCACGCCGGAGTTCCGCAACCGTCTCGATGCGATCATCCCGTTCGGCTCGCTGCCGGTGCCGGTGATCCATCAGGTGGTGCAGAAGTTCGTCATGCAGCTCGAGGCCCAGCTCTCCGAGCGTGGCGTCACCTTCGACCTGTCGCCGGATGCGATCGCCTGGCTCGCCGACAAGGGCTATGACGAGCGCATGGGGGCGCGGCCGCTCGGTCGTGTCATCCAGGAGCACATCAAGAAGCCGTTGGCCGACGAGGTGCTGTTCGGCAAGCTGAAGAAGGGCGGCACGGTGCGCGTCACCGTCGAGAAGAAGGAAACCGGCGAGACCGGCCTGAAGCTCGAATCGCTGGCCGACGAGGCGCCGGTGCAGCCGAAGAAGGAAGAGCCGGAAGACGCACCCAAGCCAAGGAAGGCCGTGGCCAAGAAACCCGCGGCAAAGAAGGTTGTGGCGCAGAAGCCGGAGCCCAAGGGCAAGGATGGCGGCAAGCGCAGCCTGGTGCCGCAACTGCCAAGAAAGAACTGATCATTTCGCAGTCGAGAAAAGCCCCGGAAACGGGGCTTTTCTTCATTTGAACAATGGGGTGGCTATGGCCGGCCAGATCATCATTCTCAACGGCGCGCCGCGATCAGGAAAGTCGAGCATCGCCCGAGCCATTCAGGAAAGCTTCGATGGCCCGTGGATGAATCTGGGCGTCGACGGCTATGAGCGGATCACACCCCCGCGATATCGTCCAGGAATAGGCCTGCGCCCCGGCGGGGAGCGACCTGACCTTGAGGTCCTCGTGCCCCGCTTTTATGCGGCCCTCTATGAATTGATCGCGGCCCACAGCCGGCTGGGCCTGAATGTCGTGACGGATGTCGGCCATCACGATGCGTATTCAAAGCCCCTCAACTGCCTGATCGATTGTGCGCGCCGGCTCGCCGACCTGCCGGTGCTGTTTGTCGGCGTTCGCTGTCCAATTGAAATCATTATGGAAAGGCGAGCCGCCAGCGAGGCGGGCAGGGGTTATGTCATCGGCTCGCCGGCTGATCCCGTACCTTCGCCGGTGCGCCTGTGGCAGGATGAGGTACATCGGCCGGGCGTATACGATCTTGAGGTCGACACTTCGTTGCTGAGCCCGGTGCAGTGCGCGGATGCGATCCGCGAACGGCTTCTACCGGGAGCGGCGCACCCGACAGTCTTTCAGGGGCTTGCGGATCCGCCCCCCGCAATCCATCAGCGTTCCTGACTATACCGACGCAGCTTCCGGGCGGGCCGAAGGAATCTCGCTCGGGAAACGCGAAGCAATCGTCGTCCGGGACAATACAACACCGGTGATTTTCCAGATGGCGACCGAGATCAGTATGCCCGCGTAACCGTCCGGGGCGTAGTGCCACCCAAGAACCACGGACCCGAGCATGATGATCGCCGCGAATATCCACATTACGACGCCCAGCCGTGGAGACAGCCTCGTTACATAGAGCGCAAAAAGCACGGATGACGCGACATGAATGGAAGGGAACGCTGATATGCCCATGGTTCCTGAAGACAGACCCTCATAGCCGTTCCACAACCGCTCCTGCAGGGACAGGGCCCAGACTGGATACTGTTTATTCGCCGATTGAAGTGCGTCCATCAACGGCTGATAGAGATCGCCAAACCCCAACCTTGCAAAGTAGCAAGGGCCGGCGGATGAGAATGTCAAAGCAACGAAGAAGCCGCCGATCAGCCAGAGCAGCATGAAACTGAGCAGGAACTGATGACGCAGAAGAGTATCGCGGGTCGCCACGGCACTTGAAAAGACAGTCACGATCAGCACCACAAACCAAAAATTATAGCAGAAATTGAGAAGGCGGATGGCTAGCGGGCTTTCAAGAATCCACCAGAGCCATTGGTAAGAAGCGCGGCCGAAATGCAGCTTGGTGCTGAAGTGTGCGATGGCCTGGTCCCAGGAGAAAGGCGCCAATACAGCGATCGCGCCCTTCAGCACTGAAAAACCCGAAACAAAAATCAGGATCGCGGCAAGGCCGTTCACGCCATTGGCAATGCGGTTCCTATCGGTCAGCAATTGCCGGAAGGAAACCAGCAAATGGTTGGCCGGCGACTTTGCGCGATGGACCAACGCCAGTTGAATCAACCGGAAGGCTGCATATGCACATCCAAAAATCCAGAAATAGACCACCAGATAAAAGGCATATTCATAAAGCAATCCGAAATCCGGAAAATTCCCGACCCGGGCGCCAACCACAAAGCCTAATCCCAGAGTAAACAGCGCAACCGCATGAATAATACGGTGCCGAAGAAATGATTCGACCAAGAGTTTTGAAAACGCGGCCTCACCATTGGCTCCGGATCGCCGGCTCAAATATTCGAAAGTATCTTGCAATGCATGTCCCTCGCGCACGAGAAATGCCTCGCAAGGGCTTGCTGGAGTATTAAGAAAGAAGCCGCCGGGTGGTGTCCCGGTCGCAGCGGTGATCGCTCGGTTTACAAAGGCTTAAGATTTAGCCGAAAGGGCGGCGCGGATCTTTTCGGCGTTCGCAGCCAGCACTTCGGGCTTTTCCATAGCGCCGGTATGCGGCTTCAGGGGGATGCCGTCGAAGCGCGGGATGACATGGATGTGCAGGTGATAGACGGTCTGCCCGGAGGCCGGTTCGTTGAACTGCAGGATGGTGACGCCATCGGCGTTGAGAGCCTTCTTCACGGCCAGGGCCACTTTCTGGACGACCGTGAAAAGCGGGCCGAAGGTCGACGGGTCGGCGTCGAGCAGATTGCGCGACGGCGCCTTTGGCACCACCAGCGTGTGGCCCGGCCCCTGCGGCATCACATCCATGAAAGCCACGACCGCATCGTCTTCGTAAACGCGGTGCGAAGGAATTTCGCCGCGCAGGATCTTGGCGAAGATGTTCTCGGTGTCATAGGCGGTTTGGGCCATGGCGAACGCTCCGGATTTGTACCTCGCCATCCCGTGTAGCGAAGCTCTTCCGGAGCGGCAAGACGATGCGGCGGGCGATCAGGCGAGATCGACCGTGTCAAGCATGCTTACTCCTCCAGGTCCTTGCGGAACGGGGTATGCTCTTCCAGATATTCGCCCATCCGCTCGACTTCGCGCCGCTCGCGCCTGAGATAGTCGGCGACCGCGTTGCGCAAGCCAGGATGCGAAATGTAGTGGGCGGAATGCATTGTCACCGGCCTGTAGCCGCGCGCCAGCTTATGCTCTCCCTGCGCGCCAGCCTCGACCACCTTCAGCTTGCGTTCGATGGCGAAATCGATGGCCTGATGGTAGCACACCTCGAAATGCAGGAAGGGGTGATCCTCGATGCAACCCCAGTTGCGGCCATAGAGCGCGTCGGAGCCGATGAAATTGATGGCGCCGGCAACGTAGCGCCCGTTGCGCCTGGCCATCACCAGCAGGATATCGTCCGCCATGCGTTCGCCGATCAGCGAGAAGAACTGGCGGTTCAGATAGGGGCGGCCCCATTTGCGGCTGCCGGTGTCCATGTAGAAGGCGAAGAAGTCGTCCCAGGCTTTCTCCGTCAGGTCCTTGCCGGTCAGCCAGTCAATGGTGATGCCATCGGCAAGCGCTTCGCGCCGTTCCTTCTTCATCGCCTTGCGCTTGCGCGAGGCAAGTGTGGCGAGAAAGTCGTCGTAAGTCGAAAAGCCTTCGTTGAAGAAGTGGAACTGCTGGTCGGTGCGATGCAGGAAGCCCGCGGCCTCAAGCGTCGCGACGTCGCTTTCCAGCGCGAAGGTGACATGCGCCGAGGACACGCCGAGCTTGTCGGTCACCATTTTGAGGCCGGCGGCGAGCCCGGCCTTGACCGCATCCGGATCCTCGCCTTTGCCGACCAGCAGGCGAGGGCCGGTGACGGGCGTGAACGGCACGGCGCATTGCAGTTTCGGGTAATAGCGGCCACCGGCGCGCTCGAAGGCATCCGACCAGCCGTGGTCGAACACATATTCGCCCTGGCTGTGCGACTTGAGATAGCAAGGGACCGCGCCCAGCAGCCTGCCTTGCGCAGTCTCCAGCCGCAGGTGATGTCCTTGCCAGCCGGTGCGTCGCACGGCGCATCCGGAATCTTCCAGCGCGCTCAAGAACGCGAATGAAACGAGTGGGTTATAGCCATTTTTCGCATCGCCGCGCGTGGTGCCGGCAAAGCTGTTCCATTCATCGCAGGTGAAAGCGCTGAAGCCGGCGGCGATGCGGATCGAATAGTCCGCGTTTGCCGTTTGCCCGTCGCCGTCGTCACCCTGATCCATGAGGCTTATTTAAGCTCCATCCGGGCCGCTACAAGTCACGTTTCAGACACTCGGCTCAGGCGACCTTCACCAGGTCGGGTTCGAACCCTTCGAATGTCATCTGATCGGCATATTTGAAAGTCAGGTCGATCGCGGGCTGGTCATGGACCGTCCAGGTGATGACGGGCATCTTCGAGCCTTTCACGCACGAAGCTGACGAACGGGTTCGGCAAGTCACCGGCGGCGTAGGAGGTGAAGGAGAGTTCGTGCGCCAGCATGGAAAAATGCGCTTCGATCAGCTTGAGGTCCTTGCCGTAGGCGGTCAAACCAGCGGGAATGCCGGGTGCATGTTTCGGGAAATCGCGGATCAGCCAGTGATCGAACGACATGATCGCCGCCTTGCCCTTGTAACGCTTGAGCATCTTGCCGACACGCGCCACCAGACCTTCATCGCGGCCGGGAATCCCTTTCAGTTCGACGACCATGGGCACGCGGCCGTCAACCAGGTCGAGCGCTTCCTGCAGCGTCGGCAAGTGGTCGGATGTGCCGCCAACCTTGAGCGCGGTCAGTTCGGCCGCGCTGCGCTGCCAGACGAAACCATCCTCTCCAGTCAGCCTTTTCAGATCGTCGTCATGGATGATGATGGGAACGCCGTCCGACGACAGATGCACGTCGCATTCGATGGCGTAGCCGCGTTCGGCCGCGGCGGCGAAGGCCGACAGCGTGTTTTCCCAGCGCGTCTTGTTCATGTCGTGGAAGCCGCGGTGGGCAACCGGCCGGGCAGTCAGCCAGGAGAGGTCGGTCATGTCAGCCTCATTCGACTTCGAAGATCGCTTCGATTTCCACTGCGGCATTAAGCGGCAGGGAGGCGGTGCCGACGGCCGAGCGGGCGTGCTTGCCGCGCTCGCCAAGGGCGGCGACCAGGAAATCGGAGGCGCCGTTGGCGACCAGATGCTGCTCGACAAAGTCAGCCGCGGAGGCGACGAAGACGGTGATCTTCACAAGCTTCCGGATCTTCTCGAGGTCGCCGAGTGCGGCTTTGGCCTGTGCCAGAATGTTGATTGCGCAGTATTTTGCCGCGTCCTTGCCGCTTGCCGTGTCGACGTCGCGGCCGAGCAGGCCGCTCGCCTGCAGCTTGCCGTCCTTGAGCGGCAATTGTCCGGCGGTGAACAGCAAATTGCCTGACCTGCAATAGGGCACGTAGTTGGCGGCAGGTGCGGCGGCGACCGGAAGCGCCACGCCGAGATCGCTTAGCCGCTTTTCGATTGTTTCACTCATTGCTTTTCCCTATTGCTGGAAGACGCCGCGCTGGCCGGGCCGAAATTGCTATTTTTGCCTCGCTTCCGCCACGACTTTTTTTAAGCTGGACCATCTTTCCCTGCGGCCTGCCATCAGCCGCGACGATCGGAGTACCTCATGCGCGCAACGCGCCTTGCATTCCACACCGTCCTGTTGTCGGCGGTATTCTCGATAGGACCCGCTTTCGCCGTCCCGGCGCTGCAGGCGCACCGCGCCGTGTATGACCTCACCCTCAACAAGGCCTCCGACCGGTCCGGCATAACAGGCATATCCGGTCGCATGGTCTACGAATTCAACGGCTCGGCCTGCGAAGGCTATACGGTGAAATTCCGTTTCGTGACCCAGATCGTCACCAACGACAACACGAGACTCACTGACCAGCAGACGACGACTTTCGAGGATGCCGAAGGCAAGACCTTTTCGTTCGTGACCAAATCCTTTGTCGACCAGAACCTCGACAAGGAGGTCAAGGGTATCGCCACGAAGGATCCGAAAGGGCTCAAGGTCGATATCGACAAGCCCGAAAAGAACAGCCTGGAACTCGCCGCCACCCAGTTTCCGACCCAGCATCTGGTTGAGCTGATCGGCAAAGCCGAGAAAGGCGAGAATTTCTACCAGACCAACCTGTTCGACGGCTCGGAAGACGCCAACAAGGTGATGACCACCACCGTTGTCGTCGGCAAGAAGACCGAAGCCGACAAGGCCGACCCCGAGGCTCCGGCGCTGGCTAAGCTCGCCACCGACAAATACTGGCCGGTCGACATCGCCTATTTCGACGACAGCGCCCAGAACGGCGAGGAAGTGCCGGAGTACCGGATCAGCTTCAAGTTGCATGAGAACGGCATCACCCGCGATCTCACCATGGACTATGGCGACTTCTCGATGACCGGCAAACTGGTCAATCTTTCGCTGTTCGACCAGACAAAGCCTTGCCCGGTATCGAAATAGCCGGGGTGCGCAATTGAGCTGGCCGCGGCGGGCTTGATGGCAGTCTACGTCGATGCGGCGATCTGGAAGTGGGCCGGCCATCGCTGGTGCCACCTGATGGCCGACGACACCGACGAGTTGCATCGATTCGCCGCCGAACTGGGCGTCAAGCGCTCGTCCTACCAGGGCCCGCCCAAGACATCGGCTCCGCACTATGACATAACCGGCTTGGAGCGCGACCGCGCGGTGCGGCTCGGCGCCATCGAATGCAGCCGCGAGGAGATCGTCGCGATCTTCCGGCGCGTGCGGGTGCCCAATGGAAAGGCCAAGCCATGACACCAACGGCATTTCTCGCCTATTGCGCCGCCGTCACACTCGCCGCCGCCACACCGGGACCCGCAATGTTCGCGGTCATCACCAATGGCGTGTCGCGCGGCTTCCTTCGTGCCTTCATGGCCGGCGTTGGGGTCGCCGCCGGCGATGCGGTGCTGGTCACCCTGGCGCTGCTCGGGCTAGTGGCGCTGGCCCAGACCTTCGAGTGGATCTTTCTCCTGCTGAAATATGCGGGTGCTGTCTATCTGATCTTTCTCGGGATCAGGATGTGGCGCGCCTCGGCCGCGCAATCAAATGAGCCGCGGACGGCCGAGGCGAGATTGTCCCGGTCCTTCTTGCTTGGCGCATCCATCGCGCTGGGGAACCCGAAGGCAATTCTGTTCCATGCCTCGATCATGCCGTTGATCCTCAACCTCGACACACTCACTTTTGTCGATGGCCTGCTGGTGGTGGCGGTCGTCATCGGCGTCAACGTCCTGACCATGGGTGTCTATGCAGCACTTGCGGTCCGGGCTTCGGGCTGGTTCAGGACACCCAGGCGCATGCGGCTGATGAACCGGTTTGCCGGCAGCGCGATGATCGGCACCGGAGCGCTGATTGCCGCACGCTGAGCGGTAAAATGGCGCCCCGCTTGCGTTTGTCGCACTTCCCCTCTATATGCGCGCTCATTCCACACACGGACTTTGGTGTCTGCCCGGGAGAAATCCGGCTGAAACCTCCGGTGGCGTTCAAGGACCTAGTCCGAAAATGCCTGTGTCCGTGGAGGCTAACCGGAAAGGAAAATAAGAATGGCTCTGCCTGATTTCAGCATGCGCCAGCTTTTGGAAGCTGGCATTCACTTCGGCCACCAGACCCACCGCTGGAATCCGAAGATGGCGCCCTACATCTATGGCGCCCGCAACAACATCCACATCATCGACCTCTCGCAGACGGTGCCCTTGCTGCACCAGGCGCTGAAGCAGGTCTCCGACACCGTCGCCAAGGGCGGCCGCGTGCTGTTCGTCGGCACCAAGCGTCAGGCGTCCGACATCGTTGCCGATGCGGCTCAGCGTTCGGCCCAGTACTATGTCAACTCGCGTTGGCTCGGCGGCATGCTGACCAACTGGAAGACGATCTCGAATTCGATCCAGCGCCTGCGCAAGCTCGACGAGATGCTTGCCGGCGAGGCCCAGGGCCTCACCAAGAAGGAGCGCCTGAACCTCGACCGCGAGCGCGAGAAGCTGGACAAGGCGCTGGGCGGCATCAAGGACATGGGCTCGACGCCCGACCTGATGTTCGTGATCGACACCAACAAGGAAGCGATCGCCATCCTCGAGGCCAAGCGCCTTGGCATCCCGGTCGTCGCCATCATCGATTCGAACTGCGATCCGGACAAGATCGATTTCCCGATCCCCGGCAATGACGACGCGGCCCGCGCCATCCAGCTCTATTGCGACCTGATCGCCAAGGCAGCGATCGACGGCATCGCTCGTCAGCAGGGCGCGCTCGGCGTCGATATCGGCGCTTCGGTTGAAGCTCCGGTCGAGCCGGCGCTCGATCCGGCTCCGGCATCGGAAGCCCCCGAGGCTTGATAATCGAAGGCCGGCAACGGCCTTCATCTTTCTCATATTTTGGCACGCTAAACAGACGCACCATCGAGTACCGATGGTGCGTCGGTGCATTTAAAACAAAGAGGCGACAATGAGCATTTCGGCTGCACAGGTCAAAGAACTCCGCGACTTGACCGGCGCGGGCATGATGGACTGCAAGGCGGCGTTGAACGAGACCAACGGCAATATGGAAGAGGCCGTCGACTGGCTGCGCAAGAAGGGCATTTCCAAGGCCGACAAGAAGGCCGGCCGCACCGCTGCCGAAGGCCTGATCGGCGTCGACAATGGTGTGCGCGAGGCCGCGGTCGTCGAGGTCAATTCCGAGACCGACTTCGTTGCCCGCAACGCCGCGTTCCAGGAAATCGTCGCCAACGTCGCCAAGGTCGCTCTCGCCTATGGCACGACCGAAGCGGTTGCCGCCGCCAAATATCCGGGTTCGGACAAGTCGGTCACCGACACCATCAAGGACGCTGTCGGCACCATCGGCGAGAACCTGGGCTTCCGCCGCTCGGCCAAGCTGACCGTTCCGCATGGCGCGGTGGCGACCTATGTCCACAACGCGGTCGCCGACGGCCTTGGCAAGCTCGGCGTGCTGGTCGCGATCGAAACCACGGGCAATGAGCATGCGGCCAACGCCTTCGGCCGCCAGGTCGCCATGCACGTCGCCGCCACCAACCCGATGGCGCTGACGGCAGAGCAGATCGACCCGGCCGCGGTCGAGCGCGAGAAGGCGATCTTCTCCGATCAGGCGCGTCAGTCCGGCAAGCCGGAAGCGATCATCGAGAAGATGGTCGAAGGTCGCCTGCGCAAGTTCTACGAGGAAGTCGTGCTCTTGAAGCAGGCCTTCGTGCTCAATCCCGACATCACCGTCGAGAAGGCGCTGAAGGATGCCGAGAAGGAAATCGGCGCGCCGGCCAAGATCACCGCCTATCTGCGCTTCGCGCTTGGCGAGGGTATCGAGAAGGAAGAGACCGATTTCGCGGCGGAAGTCGCGGCGGCGGTCAAGAAGTAAGCTTCCTATCGCTTTATTCCGACAGTGTTTTTCGGCCTGATGTTCGCATGGATGTCAGGCCGATTTCTTGTGCGGTGTCGATAAACGCCCTCAGCTTCGGCGCCATCGCCGCCCGGCGCGGGAAGTAGAGGAACAGGCCAGGTTCCTCGATCGCTGATTGCGGCAGCACCTGCACCAGGCGGCCGGCCGCAAGATCCGCGCGCGCCAGTGGTTCGAACAGATAGGCAAGGCCTACTCCGGCAAGCGCCAGGTCAATCGCGGCGAGCGAATCCGTGACGATGGCCGTTCCGCCGGTCTCCATGACGACATCCTTGCCGTCCTCCGCCAAATCCCAGCGATAGAGCGCGCCGGAGCGGACAAGCCGGTAACCGATGCAATTGTGGTTGACGAGATCGGCTATGCTGCGCGGGCGGCCACGTCGCCCGATATAGGCGGGAGAGGCGACGATGACGGCTTTGAACGGAGGCGTGAGCCGCACGGCGACCATATCCTGCGCGATCATCTCGCCCAGCCGGATCCCTGCGTCAAAACCTTCGCCGACGATGTCGACCAGCCCCTGGTCGGCGAAGACCTCCACCGTGATGTCCGGATAGCGCTCGGCCATGGCCGCGACGACCGGGGTCACCGCCAATGGGATCGCGATGTTGGAGGCATTGATCCTGAGCAGGCCGGACGGCTTGCCCTTGACACTGCGGATACGATCCATCCGTTCGGCAATATCCTGAAGGGCAGGGGCCGCCGTTTCCACCAGTGCCTTGCCTGTCTCGGTGAGCGAAACGCTGCGTGTCGTACGTGCGAACAGGGGCTGACCGACCCGCTCCTCGACAAGGCGCACCGCATGGCTGACAGCGGACGGACTCATGCCGAGTTCGGCGGCTGCAAGCGCGAAGCCGCCGCGCCGGGCAACGGCAACGACGACAGGCAGATGGCTGAGCAGATCCCGATCCATTCATGAATGATATCGCATGGTCCTTGCGAACAATGCAATCTTATCGATGCCAAGACACCGATCCACATTGTCGCCGACACATCCGCGATTGGCTGATGGCATTGAGGAGAAAAGACATGAATGCGTTGAAGCACGTAACTTTCGCGGCCGGCATGGCGCTGTCGCCGGTCGATGCCGGCGGGACGGAATCGTCCGCCTGGCAAGCGCTCGCGGACGAACGCGCGGTCATCCGTATAGCCGATGCCATCGACCGCGCCGTCGACGCGCGGGACTGGAAACTCGCGCGCAGCTATTTCGCGGATCGGGTTGCCGCTGACTTCAGTAGCCTGTCGGGGCAGCCCGCGGCCATCATTGCCTCCGACGATCTGATCGGCGCCTGGGCCGGCAATCTCAAGGGTTCGAAGACAAGCCTGCACCTGCGCACCAATCACCAGGTCGTTCTCGAGGCGGACACGGCGACCGTCCTGTCGAACGGCTATGCCTGGAACCGGATGGAAGGCAATGGCGACCCGCTTTGGGAGGTCTGGGGCACGTATGAGCACAAGCTGACGCGCGCCGCCACCGACTGGAAGGTCGACGGCTTCGCCTTCCACATGAAGAATGAGCGCGGCAACCCTTGGGTCAAGGCGACGCCGGGCCAGTGATGCCACGGGACTCGCCATCAAGCATTGGAAGACGATCATGACCATGACCTACTACACGCTCGGTAACAGCGGCCTCAGGGTCAGCCGGCTGGCGCTGGGCACCATGACGTTCGGCAAGGAATGGGGCTGGGGAGCCGACAGGGACACGGCCCGCGCGATGTTCGACGCCTATGTCGAGGCGGGCGGCAATTTCTTCGACACGGCGGACCTCTACACCGGGGGCACCGCCGAAGCCTGGCTTGGCGAATTCATCGCCGAGCGGGGCTTGCGCGATACCGCGGTGATCGCCAGCAAGTTCACCATGAACATGCAGCCCGGCAATCCCAATGCCGGCGGCAACGGCCGCAAGAACATCATGCGCGCGATAGACGCTTCACTGAAGCGGTTGGGCACCGACTATATAGATCTCTATCTCATGCATGTGTGGGACAGGTTGACGCCGGCCGAAGAGGTCATGCGCACCCTGGATGACCTGGTGCGGGTGGGCAAGGTGCGCCATGTCGGCCTGTCCGATGTGCCGGCCTGGTATGCGGGGCGGGCACAGGCGATCGCCGAGTTGCGCGGATATGAACCGGTTTCGGCGCTGCAGCTCGAATACTCCCTCGCCGAACGCTCGATCGAGAATGAGTTCGTGCCATTCGGCATGCGCCATGGCGCCGGCATCATGGTCTGGAGCCCGCTGGCCAGCGGGCTGCTCAGCGGCAAATACCGGCCGGTCCAGGCTGGAAATACTGGCCGGCTCGACGGGTTTCGCAACTCGACGCATCCGGGCTTCCAGAAATTCACCGAGCGCAACTGGACTATCGTGGCCGAGCTCGAGAAGGTTGCGTCCCAACTCGGCCGCAGCATGCCGCAGGTCGCGATCAACTGGGTGGCGACGCAGCCGGGGATCGCAACGGTGATCCTGGGTGCAACGACGCTCAGCCAGATCGCGGACAATCTCGGTGCGCTGGACTTCGAGATTCCGGCCGAACTTCGCGACCGGCTGGATTTGGTCAGCGGAACCCCTGCGCCATTCCCCTATTCCTATTTTGGGCCGCAGATACAGGCGCGCGTCACCGGCGGTGCTGCAACCGGCGACAAGCCCTCCGGCTACGCGTCGCCGGTGCTTGTCGAGGGCGAGCCGGCCGGCGTATCCACGGACTGATCGATCGGGCAGGGGTTACCGTGAATTTGCCGATTGGGCGCCGCGTGACATCGCGGCGCCCTTCGTGTATCGGAACTCGGCATCGTGCCAATGTTCGGGGCTCGGCGCCTGCGCGAGGGCGGCCAGCCCGGGCGCGACCACATGCAAAATGAAGAGGACCAGATGACGGTGAAGCCCCTCTACCGACGTGTCTTGTTGAAAGCGTCGGGCGAAGCGTTGATGGGCGAACAGCATTTCGGCATCGACGTCTCGGTCGTGGATCGCATCGCCGCCGACATCGCCGAGGCCCGTGCCCTGGGCATAGAGGTCGGCGTCGTCATCGGCGGCGGCAATATCTTCCGCGGCGTGGCCGTCGCCTCCAAGGGCGGAGACCGCGTCACCGGCGACCACATGGGCATGCTTGCCACGGTCATCAACTCACTGGCGCTGCGCACCTCGCTGCACAAAATCGGCGTTGATGCGGTGGTGCTGTCGGCGATCGCCATGCCAGAACTCTGCGAGAGTTTTTCGCAACGCCAGGCAGACGCTTACATGAACCAGGGCAGGGTGGTGATCTTCGCCGGCGGCACTGGCAATCCGTTCTTCACCACTGATTCGGCCGCAGCGCTTCGCGCGGCTGAAATCGGCGCGGACGCGCTGTTCAAGGGCACGCAGGTCGACGGTGTCTACTCGGCCGACCCGAAGAAGGACCCGAACGCGACCCGTTTCGAGCGCATCAGCCATGCCGAAGTCATAAATCGCGGCCTTTCCATCATGGATACGGCAGCGATTGCACTTGCGCGCGAAAACAACATTCCGATAATCGTCTATTCAATCCACGAAAAAGGTGGTTTCGGCGATATTCTGAGGGGCGGCGGCCGCTGCACGGTCGTCGCGGACGATTGATCCGGGGCCTGATCCCTAGAAAAGGGAAGCCGGCTTTTCGAAAATCAGGCTCGAACGGGGCCTTGCCCCGAAGCAGTGAACCCGCGGCAGACGGGTCGAGGAGACTAAGATGAGTGGTGAGTACGACGATCTCAAGCGGCGCATGGATGGGGCAATAGCCGCGTTCAAGCATGACCTGGCTTCGCTGCGGACCGGTCGCGCCTCCAGCAATCTGCTCGATGCCATCCAGGTGCAGGCCTACGGCACCACGATGCCGATCAACCAGGTCGCCAACGTTACCGTTCCGGAGCCGCGCATGATCTCGGTGTCGATCTGGGACAAGTCGATGGTTGGAGCCGTCGACCGCGCCATCCGGGAATCCAATCTGGGCTTCAACCCGATCGTGGACGGCACCAATCTCAGGATTCCGCTGCCGGAGCTCAACGAGCAGCGCCGCAAGGAACTGGTCAAGATCTCGCATGGCTATGCCGAGAACGCCCGCGTCGCCGCGCGCCATGTGCGCCGCGACGGCATGGACTTCCTGAAGAAGGCGGAGAAGGACGGCACCATCAGCGAGGACGATCAGCGCAAGCGTTCGGACCAAGTCCAGAAGCTCACAGACGAAACAATCAGCACCATCGATCATCTGCTTTCCGACAAGGAAGCTGAAATCATGCAGGTTTAGGGTTGGCCGCAGGCTGACCCGAAAGCGAGATCATGACAACGCCCGCGCATGTCGCGATCATCATGGATGGAAATGGACGCTGGGCCAAGTCGCGCGGCATGCCGAGGCTCGCCGGTCATCGCGCCGGCGTCGAGGCGTTGCGCAAGACGGTGCGCGCGGCACCGGATCTCGGTATCTCCTTCCTGACCGTCTATGCTTTCTCTTCGGAGAACTGGTCGCGGCCGAAGTCCGAAGTCAGCGACCTGATGGGACTGTTGAAGCTTTTCATCCGCCGCGATCTCGCCGAGCTCCATCAGAGCGGCGTGCGGGTCAGGATCATCGGCGACAGGGCAGGGCTGCAGGCCGACATCAGAGGGCTGCTCGACGAGGCCGAATCGCTTACCGCCGGCAACGAAGCGCTGACACTGGTCATCGCCTTCAACTATGGCGGGCGCGACGAGATCGTTCGCACGGCGCGCAAGCTTGCTTCGGCGGTGGCGCGCGGCGAGATCGACAGCGAAGCGATCACCGCCGAAAGCTTTGCCGGCTGTCTCGACACGCAAGGCATTCCAGATCCGGAACTGGTCATACGCACCAGTGGCGAGCTTCGCCTGTCCAACTTCCTCTTGTGGCAGGCCGCCTATAGCGAGCTGGTGTTCCTGCCTTGCTATTGGCCCGATTTCAGCCGCGAGCACCTCGCCGAGGCCTTGCGCGAATTTGCCGGCCGCGAACGCCGTTTCGGCGGATTGGGCCCGCAAGACGTCGCGTCGCGACCGGCCGCGGGATGAGCAACCTTCAGCTCCGCGTCATTTCAGCGGTCGTGCTTGCCGTCATCGCCCTTGGCCTGACCTGGCTTGGCGGCCTGCCTTTCCGACTGCTGTGCGCAGCCATGGTGGCGATGATCTTTTACGAGTGGACACGCATGTCGCGGCCTGTCACGGCCCATGGGCTGGGCTTCCTGCCCGAGGCGCTGGCGGTTGTTTTCATCGGCGCCTTGATCGCCGGCCTTCCTGCGTTCTGGCTGCTGCTGCTTACCGTGATTCTGATTGCCGTGACGGCGATTGCCGCCCTGGTTCGCCAGACCGGGCAGTGGGAGGCAAGCGGTCTTGCCTATGCCAGCGTGTCCGGCCTGTCGCTTGCCCTGCTGCGCGATGGCGACCATGCGGGCCTCGTCGCCATACTGTTCTTGTTCGCGGTCGTCTGGGCGACCGACATTTTTGCCTATTTCGTTGGGCGCGCCGTCGGCGGTCCCAAACTCGCGCCGTCGATTTCGCCCGGCAAGACGCGCAGCGGCGCGCTGGGCGGCGCTGTCGGTGGTGTCGTTGCCGGGGTTATGCTGGCAGCCGCCGCCGGTGCCGGGAACCTGGCGCTGCTCGGCCTTGTGGCACTCGTGCTTTCGATCGTGGCCCAGGCCGGTGACCTGTTCGAATCCTGGGTCAAGCGGCGGCACGGCTGCAAGGATTCGGGTGTCCTCATTCCGGGCCATGGCGGCGTGATGGACCGTGTCGACGGGCTTGTCGCGGCGGCTCTCGCCCTGTACGTCATTGGCTGGATTTCGGCGGGCGCCGATCATCCGGCACAGGGGCTGTTTCCGATTTGAATGATGCCGTTCCACGATCTGGTGCGGACGCGCCTTGGATTCGCCTGGATTGATGTCACAGTCACGGCGCAACTGCGGAAGAATTTGAGGGCCTGAATTGAACGAGATTCTTCACGCGATTTTCAGCACGGAAGGTTTCTTTCTGGGCACGCTGGTGCCGTTTCTCTTCGTGCTGACCGTGGTGGTGTTCGTCCACGAGATGGGCCATTACCTCGTCGGCCGCTGGTGCGGCATCGGGGTCAAGGCCTTTTCGATCGGCTTCGGTCCCGAACTCATCGGTTTCAACGACAGGCATGGCACGCGCTGGAAGCTCTGCGCCATACCGCTTGGCGGCTATGTCAAATTTGTCGGCGACATGAACGCCACCTCCAGCCAGCCTACCTCGGATGAACTCGAGACGCTGACCGACGAGGAGCGCAAGGTCGCCTTTCACACCCAGGCGATCTGGAAGCGCGCGGCGACCGTGGCGGCCGGGCCTCTGTTCAACTTCCTGCTGACGATCGTCGTCTTTGCCGTCCTGTTTGCGGCCTATGGGCGGTATGTCGCGGAGCCCATGGTGGCGGAGGTTACGACAGACAGTCCCGCGGCGAAGGCCGGCATCCAGCCCGGGGACCGATTCGTCAGCGTCGATGGCAGCAAGGTCGAAACCTTCGGCGATGTGCAGCGGCTGGTTTCGGGCCGGGCCGGCGATGCCATCACCTTCGTCATGCTGCGCGATGGCAAGGAAGTCACGGTCACCGCGACCCCGCAGTTGATGGAGCAGGAAGACGCGCTCGGCAACAAGGTCAAGGTCGCGGTGATCGGCGTCGTCAACAACAAGGAACTCGGCCAGCCCCGCCTCATTACCTACACGCCGGTCGGTGCCGTGGCGGCCGCCGTCGAGGAAACTGGCCACGTCATCGAGCGCACCGGCCAGTTCCTGAAGCGTTTCGCCGCAGGGCGCGAGGACAAGTGCCAGTTGGGTGGTCCCGTCAAGATCGCCGACATGGCAGGCAAGGCGGCGAAACTGGGTTTCGAGTGGCTGGTTCAGCTCGTGGCGCTGCTGTCTGTCGGGATAGGCATTCTCAATCTTTTGCCGATTCCCCCCTCGACGGCGGCCATCTGTTGTTCTACGGGGTGGAGGCCGTCATTCGCCGACCGGTGTCGGAACGGATGATGGAAATGGCCTATCGGGCCGGTCTGCTCCTTGTCCTGTGCTTCATGGGTTTCGTGTTCTGGAATGATCTCTTTGGATGCTGAAATCATGAAGAAATTCGGCTTCGACATGGCCAATGTTGAGACGCCGTTTACCATGCACGGGGATATGAGTGACGCGAAAGCCACGCACCAGGGTTAAGTAAATACAAATTAACCAGAAGCCTTGCGTGTAGGGAAAATCCGGTTAATACGGTAGGGGAAATTACCGCACGTCCGGTTTTCTCGCCGTGGGGACTACGAGAAAAGGTTATTAAGCCCGATGAAGGCAGCATCCAAGTTTCTGAACGCCGCGTCAGCGGCGGCACTGTCCGCCGCTTTGGTCGTACCAGGTGCGCTCGCAGTGCAATTCGTTGCCACATCGGCGGCTGAAGCCGCTGTCGTCAGCAGGGTGGAGGTGACCGGCAACCAGCGTGTCGACGCCGAGACCATCCGCAACTACATCACCATCAAGCCGGGCAAGGCCTTCTCCAGTTCGGACATCGACAGCGCGGTCAAGGCGCTGTTCGGCACCGGTCTGTTCTCGGATGTCCAGATCAACCAGGTCGGCTCGACGCTGGTGGTCAAGGTTGCCGAGTACAAGGTCGTCAACCAGGTGCTGTTCCAGGGCAACAAGAAGCTCAAGGACAATGCGCTTCAGGCCGCGGTTCAGCTGAAGCCGCGAGGCACGTTCTCGCAGGCGACGCTCGATTCCGATGTCGAGGCGGTCAAGGCCGCTTACAGGCGCATCGGCCGCGACGATGCTGGCGTGACCGCGCAGATCATGGAACTCGGCGACAACCGCGTGAACGTGGTTTTTCACATCACGGAAGGCGACCGCACGCAGATCGCGGCGATCAACTTCGTCGGCAACAGCGCCTATTCGAGCCGTCGCCTGTCGGACGTGATCAACACCAAGCGCTCGTCCTGGGTTTCATTCATCCTGCGTGACGACGTCTACGATGAGGACAAGCTGCGCGCCGACCAGGAGCTGCTTCGCCGCTTCTACTACAATCACGGCTATGCCGATTTCCAGGTCGTGTCGGCCGTCGGCGAACTCGACAGCGCCACGAACAAGTACACGGTCACCATCACCGTCCAGGAAGGCGAGCGCTACACGTTCGGCGACATCAGCGTCGAAAGCACGATCCCGGAAGTCGACTCCAAGTCACTGGAATCGGTGGTCGAAACCCGTAAGGGCGACGTCTACAATGCCAAGAACGTCGAGGACTCCATCATCGCGCTGACCGAGAAGGTGGCCGGCTCCGGCTATGCCTTTGCGCAGGTGACGCCGCGCGGCGACCGCAACTTCGAGAACCATACGATTTCGGTGGTCTATACGGTCGACCAGGGCACCAAGGCCTATATCGAGCGCATCGAGATCCGCGGCAACGATCGCACGCGCGACTATGTCATTCGCCGCGAATTTGACGTCAGCGAAGGCGATGCGTTCAACCAGGTGCTCATCCAGCGCGCGAAGAAGCGTCTGGAAGACTTGAATTATTTTGAGAAAGTCGACATCTCGACTGTACCCGGCTCGCAGCCGGACCAGGTCGTGCTGGTGGTCGATGTGGTCGAGAAGTCGACAGGTGAATTCTCCGTTGGCGCCGGCTATTCGACCGGTGGCGACACGGCGGGTCCGTCCGTCGAAGGGTCGATCACCGAGCGCAACTTCCTCGGCCGTGGCCAGTTCATCAAGGTGTCGGCGGGTGGTGGCAAGAATTCGCGCGACTACAGCCTGTCCTTCACTGAGCCGTATTTCCTCGGACGGCGCATCGCCGCCGGTTTCGACATCTACAAGTCGACGAGGCAGTACAACAACAATTACGACAGCGACACTACGGGCGCGACGATCCGCTTCGGACTGCCGATCACCAACAGCATCACGACCCAGCTCGCGTACAATATCTCGCAAGAGAAGTACTCGGTGGACGACAGTTGCGGTCCCACGAGTCCTGGAGATCCCGACGGTACCTGTAACATCTCCCAGGCTGTCCTGGACGGCATCGAGCAGAGTCCGTGGATCAAATCGTCGGTCAGCCTGGGGCTGGTCTACAACACTATCGACGACATGAAGAACCCGCATGAGGGTATCTATGCCAACACGACCGTCGAGGTCGCGGGTCTTGGCGGCGATGCCAAGTTCGTGAAGGTCACGGGACGCGGCAGCATCTATCAGACGCTGTCCGAACAGCTCGATCTTGTCGGTCTCATTTCGGGTGGCGCCGGTCATGTCGAGGGTTACGGCAACGACGGCGACCTGCGCATCTTCGATCACTTCCAGAGCACCGACCGCATGATCCGCGGTTTTGCCTATGGTGGCATCGGCCCGGTCGCTTCCGGCACCAGCGGTGACCATCTCGGCGGCACCACATATTTCAACGCGTCGGCCGAGGCCCAGTTCCCACTGCCGGTCGTACCTGAGAGCTTCGGCCTGCGCGGCGCTGTATTTGCCGATGCGGCGACGCTTTATGGCAGCAAGATTGCCGATCAGAGCTTGGTCAACCAAGACTTTACCGGTATGAAATTGCGCGCTTCGGTCGGTCTCGGCCTGATGTGGGCCTCGCCGTTCGGTCCGATCCGTATCGACTATGCGATCCCGGTCAAGAAGGAAGCGAGCGACGACGTGCAGGAATTCAACTTCGGCATATCGACCCGCTTCTGATCGGCGGCCAACGATGCTCCCGGATTGTTTTGATCCGGGAGAAATGTTCCGACCTAGCTGGATATAGCTTCTGGAATGACCGACCCGGTGTTCTTCGCGCCATCACGCCGGTATACGGCGGCCGAAGTCGCGAATCTGACCGGCTCGGTGCTTGTCGATTCCGGCCAATCCGACGTTTCGATCGAAGCGCTGGCACCAGCCAACGAAGGCGCTGCCAACGCGCTCGTCTTCGTCGACGGCAGACGCAATTCCGCGCTGATGCCGTCGCTGCGGGCGGCTGCGGTCCTGTGTCCGGCGGAATTCGCCAACAAGGCGCCGGCCGGTGTCGCTGTGCTGATCCACCCACGGCCGCAACAGGCATTCGCGCTCGTCGGCCGGCTGCTGTTCCCGACAGCCGCCACGCCAGGGCCAATGACCGGTGAAACCGGCGTTTCGCCGCATGCCCATGTCGATCCGACCGCGCATATCGAAGCCGGCGCCATCATCGAGGCCGGCGTGGTCATCGGGCCGGGCGTCTCGATCGGTCGCGGGACCGTCGTCGCACCCAACGCGGTCATTGGACAGTCGTGCCAGATCGGCCGTGACGGCTATGTCGGCCCGGGTGCCAGCATCCAGTATGCGCTGATCGGCAACCGGGTCATCATCCATGGCGGCGCCAGGATTGGCCAGGACGGCTTCGGCTTCGTTGCCGGCGCCAAAGGGCCGGAGCGGGTTCCCCAGATCGGGCGGGTCGTCATCCAGGACGATGTCGAGATCGGCTCCAATTCGACCGTCGATCGTGGCGCCATGTCCGACACGATCATCGGCCAGGGTACCAAGATCGACAATCTCGTCCAGATCGCCCATAACGTCCGCATCGGTCGCAATTGCATAGTAGCCGGGCTTTCAGGTATTTCCGGTTCCGTGGTCGTGGGTGACAATGTCACGATGGGTGGCGGCGTCGGACTTGCCGATCACCTGACCATCGGCACAGGAGCCAAGCTTGCCGCCAGAAGTGGATTTATGAGCAATGTCCCTGCCGGCGAGATCTGGGGCGGTTATCCGGCACAGCCGATGGCGGAAGCCATGCGGGAGATAGCCATGTTGCGCACGATGGCCAGGGCACGCAAGCAGGGCAAGGACAATGGCTGATATGGTGGCGGCGACGACGCTGGAAGCGGTCGACATATTGGGGCTGATGAAGCTTCTGCCGCATCGCTATCCCTTCCTGATGATCGACCGCATCGTCGACATCGATGGCGATGAATTTGCCATCGGCATCAAGAACGTCACCATCAACGAGCCGCATTTTCAGGGGCATTTTCCCGATCAGCCCGTGATGCCAGGCGTGCTGATCGTCGAGGCCATGGCACAGACGGCGGGCGCCATCTGCATCCGAAGCCTTGGGGCGTCGAAGCCGTCGCTGGTCTATTTCCTGACCATCGACAACGCCAAATTCCGCAAACCGGTCGTTCCCGGCGACCAGTTGAAGATCCATGTCAAGAAAATCAAGAAGCGTGGCAACCTGCTCAAATTCGCCTGTGAAGCCCTGGTCGATGGCACCAAGGCAGCCGAGGCCGAGATTTCAGCCATGATGGTCACCGGCGACTGACGATCGAGTGCCTATGAAAATCAAGACTTCAATCCATCCTTCTTCCGTTGTGGAAGAGGGCGCTCAAATCGGCCAAGGTGTGCGCATAGGGCCGTTCTGCCATGTCAGCGCCGATGCCGTGATCGGTGATGGCGTCGAACTGGTCAGCCATGTCTCGGTGATGGGCGCGACCACCATCGGGGCGTCCACCAAGGTTTATCCGATGGCGATATTGGGCGCGCCGCCGCAGAACACCAAGCACAAGGGCGGCCGCACCACGCTGGTCATCGGTGCCAATTGCACCATCCGCGAAGGCGTCACCATGCATGTCGGCACGGATACCAGCCGCGGCGAGACGACGGTCGGCGACAACGGCAATTTCCTTGCCTATGCCCACATCGCCCATGATTGCGTGGTCGGCAAGAACGCCACCTTCGCCAACGGCGCGACGCTGGGCGGACACTGCGAGATCGGCGATAACGTCTATATTGGCGGCCTCAGCGCCGTTCATCAGTTCGTGCGTGTCGGCGATAACGCCTTTCTCGGCGGGTGCTCGGCTTTTGTCGGTGATGTCATTCCCTATGCCATTGCCGTTGGCAACCGCGCCAGCTTGCGCGGCTTGAACATCATCGGCCTCAAGCGTGCCGGTCTGCCGCGTTCCGAAATCTATCTGTTGCGCAAGGCTTACAGGACGATCTTCGACCGCTCCCGCACCGTCGGCGAGAACATCGAATTCGCCAAGGCCGAGTTCGCCTCTTCACCGACCGCCATGAAGATCATCGATTTCATCACCAGTCGCGGCAAGCGGCACTATGCGGTGCCATCGCTCAAGGGCAGCGACGGCGACGATGCCGATGATGAAGACTGAGACGGCTTCTGCTGGTCTTGATCTCCCGCCTGGTGCCAGGGTCGGCATCATCGCCGGCGGCGGCAGTCTTCCCGTTGAAGTCGCGGCCGGCTCGGCCGAGCAGGGGTACCCGCCCTTCGTCGTCCTCATGGACGGCGAGGCTGATCGCCTAGTGGAATTGCGCCAGTATGACCATGAGACCTTGGCCCTGGAGGCGATCGGCTCGCTTGTTCCATTGCTCAAGCGTCACCGGATCACCCATCTTGTGCTTGCCGGCGAGATCAAGCGCCGGCCAAGGCTGACGCATCTGCGCCCAAGCCTCAGCCTGCTTGCGGTGATACCGGTTGTCGTGATGGCACTGGCGCGCGGCGACGATGGGCTGCTGAAAGTGGTGGCGCGAGGCCTCGAGGCACGAGGAATAAAGGTCGTGGGGGCCCACGAAATCGTGCCGAACCTTGTGGCAGCCGAAGGGACCTTGACCAAGGTGGAGCCGCAGAAGTCCGACTGGCGCGACATCGAGGCGGGCTTCGCGGCGGCAAAGGCCATCGGAGCGCTGGATATCGGCCAGGCGGCGATCGCGGTCGGCGGCCGGACCATCGCGCTTGAGGGTATCGAGGGTACGGCCGGATTGCTCGATCGCGCCAGGCTGCTGCGTGGCCACGGCCGCATCGCCGGGAAGACGCGCGGCGTCCTCGTCAAATGCGCCAAGCCCGGCCAGGAGCTGCGCGCGGATCTTCCGTCCATAGGACCGCAGACGGTCGAAGCAGCCCACGTGGCCGGGCTTGCGGGCATTGCCATCGAGGCGGGACGCTCGCTGATCCTCGAGGGTCCCGCAACCCTGTCGCGCGCCAATGAACTCGGTCTGTTCATCGTCGGCCTGGCCGTCGCGGAGCCGGCGCATGGCTGACAGGGCGCTGAAGATCGCGATCGTCGCGGGAGAGGAATCAGGCGATCTGCTTGGTGCCGACATCGTGCGTGAGCTTCGCCAGATGACGGGCCGCGAGATGCAACTCGCCGGCCTCGGCGGCCGGCATCTCGGCGAACTGGGCCTGGTGTCGCCGTTCGATGCCGGTGAGATTGCTCTGATGGGTTTCAGTGCCGTCCTGCGCGATCTGCCGCGCCTCGTCAGGCGGATCGGTCAACTGGCCAAAACCATCGCGGACGAGAAGCCGGACTGTCTGGTCACCATCGACAGCCCGGACTTTTCCTTGCGTGTCGCCAGGAAGGTGCGTGCGGCCAATCCGTCGATTCCCATCATCCACTATGTCTGTCCAAGCGTCTGGGCGTGGCGGCCGGGCAGGGCGGTGGCTATGAGGCCTTACGTCGACCATATCCTGTGCATCCTGCCGTTCGAGGTGAAGGAACTCGAGCGGCTGGGTGGCCCGCCCGGCACCTATGTCGGGCACCGCCTCACGCATGAGGCAGGTGTGCTTGCCGCCGCGAAGGCGCAAGAATTGCCGCGCGATCTTGCCCAGGACCGCATCAAGACGTTGCTGGTGCTGCCCGGCTCGCGGCGCGGCGAGGTGCGCCGGCTGATCGAACCATTCGGCGAGACGGTGTCGATGCTGCGCGCGCGCGGACATAGGCTGCGGCTGTTGCTGCCGACGGTTCCCCATGTCGCCGACCTCGTCAAATCCTCGGTCAACCGTTGGGATGAAAAGCCTGAGATCATCGTCGATCCGCAACGCAAATGGCAGGCTTTCGGCAAGGCCGATGCCGCGCTGATCGCATCGGGAACGGTATCGCTGGAGCTGGCGCTGTCGGGCGTGCCGATGGTCTCGTGCTACAGGCTCGATCCCATAGCTCGTGCCGTCGCGCCCTATTTCGTTTCCGTCTGGTCGGCGCTGCTGCCCAACCTGATTGCGGATCGTGCGCTTATTCCGGAGTTCTACAACGAATACGTCAAGCCGAACAATCTGGCTCGGCAAATGGAAGCGCTGTTCGCCGACAGCGGCATGCGCGTCTGGCAGAAAGACGGCTTTGCCGAGATCGCGCGGCGCATGGCGACGGACAAACCGTCGGGCGAGATCGCGGCGGGCGTTGTGCTTCGCCATATAAAAAAGGCGCCCTGACAGGCGCCTTTTTCGGTCAAGACAGCTTTAGTCAGCGCTTGGCGATCGGCACGTAGTCACGCTCTGGGGCGCCGGTGTAGAGCTGACGCGGGCGGCCGATCTTCTGGCGCGGGTCCTCGATCATCTCCTTCCACTGCGCGATCCAGCCGACGGTACGGGCGACCGCGAATAGCACCGTGAACATGGTGGTGGGGAAGCCGAGCGCCTTCAGCGTGATGCCGGAATAGAAGTCAACATTCGGATAGAGCTTCTTCTCGATGAAATAGGGATCGGTCAGCGCGATCTTTTCCAGTTCCATGGCGATGTCGAGCAGCGGATCGTCCTTGATGCCGAGTTCGCCCAGAACCTCGTGCGCCGTCTTCTGCATGATTTTCGCACGAGGATCGTAGTTCTTGTAGACGCGGTGGCCAAAACCCATCAGCCGGAACGGATCGTTCTTGTCCTTGGCGCGGGCGATGAATTCCGGGATGTGATCGACATGGCCGATCTCGCCCAACATGTTGAGCGCCGCTTCATTGGCGCCTCCGTGGGCCGGGCCCCAAAGGCAAGCGATGCCGGCGGCGATGCAGGCGAACGGGTTGGCGCCAGAAGAGCCGGCAAGGCGAACCGTCGAGGTCGAGGCATTCTGCTCGTGATCGGCATGCAGGATGAAGATGCGCTCCATGGCGCGCGCCAGCACCGGGTTGATCTTGTACTCCTCGCACGGCACCGCAAAGCACATATGCAGGAAGTTTGCCGCGAAACCGAGATCGTTCTTCGGGTAAATGAAGGGCTGGCCGATGTGGTACTTGTAGGCCATGGCCGCGATCGTCGGCATCTTGGCGATCAGACGCATGGAAGCGACCATGCGCTGGTACGGGTCCGAGATGTCGGTGGAGTCATGGTAGAAGGCAGACAGCGCGCCGACCACGCCGCACATCACAGCCATCGGGTGCGCATCGCGACGGAAGCCGGTGAAGAAGCGCGACATCTGCTCGTGCACCATGGTGTGGCGCGTTACGCGGTAATCGAAATCGTCCTTCTGCGCCTTGGTCGGCAGTTCGCCGTAGAGCAGGAGGTAGCAGACTTCGAGGAAGTCGCCGTGTTCAGCCAATTGGTCGATCGGATAGCCACGATGCAAGAGGATGCCGGCATCGCCGTCGATGAAGGTGATTTCGGACTCGCAGCTCGCGGTCGAGGTGAAACCGGGGTCGTAAGTGAACGCGCCGGTGGTGCTGTAGAGCGAGGCGATGTCGATGACGTCAGGTCCGACGGAGCCGCTTCGCACCTTGAATTCATGAGTCTTGCCGGCGAATTCAAGCGTTGCCGTAGCTTCTTGGTTCTTGCCGCCCACATCCAGTTTTTTCGCAGCTTCGGTCATTGCAAACTCCTTCTTGTTTCCTCATGCCGGCAAAGGCAAATCTCTGCAGAGCGACACGTCGAATCACCGCAATGCGCGTATTCGCCACCGCATTTTAGGAGGTGCGTGCCAGATTGGGCCAAGGCCTAATGTTGCACTGCGAAACGCGCCTTTCAATGCCAATCTTCTTGGGCCAGTTTGCTCCTAATCGATTTGATCCGCTATGCGCGCCAGGCTCTCCTCGCGTCCAAGCACGGCAAGCACGTCGAACACACCCGGCGAGGTGCTTTTGCCAGTCAGCGCGGCCCGCAGGGGTTGGGCCACGGCGCCAAGCTTATGGCCACCGGCAAGCGCATAATCGCGGATCGCGGCCTCCGCCGCGGCAGCCGTCCAGTCGCCCGAAACCGCGTTCAAAGCTTCGTGAGCGCCACGCAGGATCTTGCGCGCATCGTCATTGAGCAAGAGGGCCGCTTTGTCGTCGATCGGCAGCGGGCGCGTGGCGAACAGGAAGGCCGCGCCATCGACAAGCTCGACCAGCGTCTTGGCGCGCTCCTTCAGCCCCGGAAGGGCTGCCAGCAGTTGCGCCTTGTTCGTGTCGTCAAGGCGTGCGGCCATCGCCGGGCCACCCTCGAGATAGGGTAGAGTGGCGATGAAGATGTCGAACAGTTCGGCGTCGGCCATGCGGCGCATATGCGCGCCATTGATTGCTTCCAGCTTGGCGAAATCGAAGCGGGCCGCGCCCTTGTTGACGTCGCCGATGTCGAACCAGGAGATCATGTCCTTGATCGACATGATCTCGTCGTCGCCGTGGCTCCAGCCCAGGCGCGCCAGATAGTTGAGCAGCGCCTCCGGCAGGTAGCCCATGGCGCGATAGGCCTCGACGCCAAGCGCGCCGTGGCGCTTCGACAGCTTGGCTCCGTCGGCGCCGTGGATCAGCGGGATGTGCGCCATCGACGGGACGTCCCAGCCCATGGCGTTATAGATCACGGTCTGGCGGGCGGCATTGGTCAGGTGGTCGTCGCCACGGATGATGTGCGTGACACCCATGTCGTGGTCGTCGACGACGACGGCATGCATGTAGGTCGGGTTACCATCCGAACGCAGGATGATGAAGTCGTCGAGATCCTTGTTGGGAAAGCGCACCTCGCCTTGGACGCGGTCGTGGACGATCGTCTCGCCCTCGGTCGGCGCCTTGATGCGGATGGCGCCCTTGACGCCAGCCGGCGCCTCGGATGGATCGCGATCGCGCCACTGACCATTGTAGCGCGGCGGCAGACCTTTTGCGCGAGCCGCCTCGCGCATCGCCTCCAGTTCGGCAGGCGTCTCGTAGCTGTAATAGGCCTTGCCCAGGCGCACGAGCTCCTCCGCGACCTCGCGGTGGCGCGGGGCACGCTCGAACTGCGAAACCGCATCGCCGTCCCAGCCAAGACCGAGCCAGGAGAGTCCGTCCAGGATGGCGGCCGTCGCCGCATCGGTCGAACGCTCGCGATCGGTGTCCTCGATGCGCAGCAGCATCGTGCCGGCGGTATGTTTGGCATAGAGCCAGTTGAACAGCGCCGTGCGCGCGCCTCCAATATGCAGGTAACCGGTGGGCGAGGGGGCAAAACGGGTGACGACCTTGTCGGACATGAAACTCTCGGAAACCATCTGAAGCGGGGCGCGGCGGCGCGGACTTTCGCGCGTTGCGCGTTCATGTAGCATAGGGCGTCAGGGGTGCAAGGGGCAGACCCGATGGCTGGACGTGGCCGGGGCTCGGATCAGGGCGAGGACGCTGTTGTTGGCGTCAGCGAGCGGTCCCTGTTTGCGATCCCGCCGCCGGCCTCGCTGCCGCCATCACCTCTCCTTCCCG
Organism: Mesorhizobium sp. HAY1-8B; assembly: GCF_056868045.1. Lineage (NCBI taxonomy): Bacteria > Pseudomonadati > Pseudomonadota > Alphaproteobacteria > Hyphomicrobiales > Phyllobacteriaceae > Mesorhizobium > Mesorhizobium sp. HAY1-8B. The sequence continues at coordinate 4,450,129 of NZ_CP200321.1, read as the reverse complement.
GCTCCGGCAGCCAACCTTTGCCAGCGGGTGCCCCAGCACCAATTCCGCCCGCCACTGGCCGGATTGCGCGTGTCGGGCGGCAAATCGGCCAGGCTTCCTTGCGTCGCCTGCGCCACAGTGTGACGACGGCAGCGGAACTGGAGCTTGACCGAGGCGCTGCCTTCCTGCTGGTGCCGGTCTGCCTGGCCGCGGGTGCGATCGGCTACTATTCGCTGGCGGCGGAGCCTGACTTCGCAAAGCCCGTCGCGATCGTCGTGCTGATGGCGATCTGTGCGCTTGTCTCGCGCTCCTGGCCGAAAACCCATCTGGCTTTCATGGCGGCATTGTTGTGCGCGCTGGGCCTGCTTGCCGCCAAGGTCGAGACCTGGCGGGCGGGCACCCGGATGCTGGGTTCGGAAATCTCGACGCAAGTGACCGGCCGCGTCGTCTCGCTCGAGCGCATGGAGACCGGCCGCATCCGATTGACGATAGACGTGACGTCGACGGCGCGGCCAAAACTGCGTTACGCGCCGGAAAGGGTCCGGCTTTCAGCGCGCAAGATACCTGACGACATGACCGCCGGCTCGCTGATATCGGGCTATGCCAAACTGCTGCCGCCGACCGGTCCGGTGCGGCCGGACAGCTACGATTTCTCCTTCGACAGCTACTTTGCCGGCATCGGTGGCAGCGGCTTCTTCCTTGGCAATCCAAAAATCATCTCCGCCGACGACGATGAGATGCCGCTGTCGGCCCGCCTGTTTTCGGGGATAGAAAATGCGCGCGAAGCCATCGCCGACCATATCAGGGGCGTTGTTGGCGGCGCCGAAGGCGAGATCGCGGCAGCGCTGATCGTTGGCGTGCGCGCCGGCATTCCCGATGAAATCAACGAAGCGATGCGGCGCACTGGCATCTATCACATCATCTCCATATCGGGACTGCATATGGCGCTGGTCGCCGGCACCATCATGGGTCTGCTGCGCGGTGCCTTCGCGCTTTTCCCGGATTTTTCCGCGCGTCGGCCGGTGAAGAAATATGCGGCCGCCGCGGCACTGTTGTCGATCGCCGCCTACCTCGTCATCTCAGGCGTCGTCGTTGCCGCCGAGCGCAGCTTCATCATGCTGGCGGTGATGCTGATTGCCGTATTGTTCGATCGCGCGGCGCTGACCATGCGCAACCTCGCTATCTCGGCGATCGCCGTCATCGTGGTGTCGCCGCATGAAGTGGTCGGCCCGAGTTTCCAGATGTCGTTCGCCGCGACGGCCGCACTGGTCGGCGCCTATGCCGGCTGGGCGGATCACCGTGCGGGAAAGACAAGACCGCCACCGCCAAGGCGATCCCTGCCGGGGTTCCTGACGCGAAAATTCCTCGCGCTCACGGGAGGGGTGGCGATGACGTCCATCATTGCCGGCAGCGCCACGGCGCTGTTTGCCATATGGCACTTCCAGCGTGTGTCGCCGCTCAGCCTGTTCGCAAATCTGGCTGTCATGCCAATTGTCTCAGTCGTCATGTTTCTGGCGGTTGTCAGCGCCTTGACAATGCCCTTCGGTCTGGACGGACCTTTTCTCTACCTCATGGGCAAGGGCCTGACCGCGATGATCGCCATATCGGCGTGGATATCGGAACGCTCCCCCGTCGATGCGGTCGGGCTGATTTCACAACACTCCGTGCTGCTGGTGACGATCGCCCTGGTCATCGCGACGATGGCGACGACATGGCTGCGGCTCGCGGCAGTGCCATTCGCGCTCGCCGGCCTGTTGACAGTGTCGGATACACGCACGCCGGACGTGCTGATCTCCGAAGACGCGCGGCTGGTTGCGCTGCCGATCGGCGGCGGCGAACTCGCGGTCAGCCGGGCTCGTCCAAACGAATTCACCGTCGACAATTGGAAACGCGCGCTGGTGTCCGAAACCATCGTCGTGCCGGAGATGTTCAACAAGGCGGACGGGCAATTCGACTTGGCCGATGCGGTCAATCTGCCGCCGGGGGCGCCGTTTTATTGCACGGAGGGCATCTGTCTCGCCCGGCATCCGTCTGGCGCGATCATCGCGCATGTCGAAGACCGCAAGGCTACCTGGAAGGCCTGCGGCTTCGCCGACCTGATCGTTGTCAATGATGCGACGGGCTACGATGCCTGCCACAACCCGCTGGTTCTCGTCGTTACCAAACGGCAACTCGCACGCAAGGGCAGTGCCGCTGTCTTCTTCGACCGCCAATCGGCGACCAGCCCGCCAACCATCAGCTTCGCCGTGGACGGGCCCTATCGGCCCTGGCACACGCAACGAAAGTTTTCGCGTGAGGCGAGGGGACTGCCGCCCTATCAAAAACCTGAAACGCCGGCCGCTCCTGCTCAGTAGCGCCTGATCAGGCCGACTAGCTTGCCTTGCACCTTGACCCTGTCCGGCCCGAAAATGCGCGTCTCGTAGGCCGGGTTGGCGGCTTCAAGGGCAATCGAGGCGCCCTTGCGGCGGAACCGCTTCAAGGTCGCTTCCTCCTCGTCGACCAGCGCCACGACGATCTCGCCTGGGCTCGCCGTATCGGCGTTGCGGATAATGACTGTATCGCCATCGAAGATGCCGGCCTCGATCATCGAGTCACCCTTGACCTCCAGCGCATAGTGCTCGCCACCCATGATCATGTCCGGAGGCACCGAGATCGAATGCGTCTGATGCTGGATGGCATCGATCGGCACACCTGCGGCGATACGGCCCATCACCGGGATCGACACGGCAGAGACCGCGTCGTAGTCATTGCCGGCAGAGGGCAAGCGCGACGGCGCCGGCTTGATCTGACGGCCTAGGCCGCCCTGACCAAGACTGCCTTGAATGACACTCGGCGAGAATTTCTTTGCCGCGTTGAGGCCGGGCGCGATCGAATCCGGCAGTCGCAGCACTTCCAATGCCCGCGCCCGGTTGGGCAGCCGCCTGATAAAGCCGCGTTCCTCCAGCGCCGTGATCAGGCGATGTATCCCTGACTTGGAGGCGAGATCCAGCGCCTCCTTCATCTCGTCAAAGGAAGGCGGGATACCGCTTTCCTTCAGCCGTTCATGAATGAACATCAGCAGTTCATGTTGCTTACGCGTCAGCATGGCGCCCCCCAGGCATTGAACGAAGGGAATCGGAATCGAAAAACAAACCCAGAACAAACACTATCTGTTCCAGTTGTGTTCCGCAACTGTTTAAAGTTTAGTGAATTTGTTAAGGCATCTGAAATTGTCTGCCGCCGGCAGCGGGCAGCGATCGGCCGCCTTCGCCGCCAGCGCGAGCATTGAAATCATTTTGGTTAATGGCCTGTGGCCTACCCTTGATGGACCTTGGAATCAGTTTCTAGAGGGCGTCCAGAGGCTGGATCGCGTCGTTGTTCGATCCATTCCTGGCGGAACGAAACGAAATCAAAACGCCAACGATCATGCTTCGAGAGCAATAACGCTGAAGTCATCCGGAAATTGCTTTCAGGCTGCCGGCGCGTGCGGTGTAGTTGTTCGCGCCGCCGTCCTCGCTATGAACGTAGACATGCAGCGTATAGCCGATATGCGCCGTCATCAGCGCCTTTGCCCGCTCGACATCGCGATCGAGGGCCGCTTCCATGATCGCGGTGTGATGCTCGATCGCGATCGCCTCTCGAAGAGCGTCCATTGCCTCGCCATAACCATCCTTGAGGCCGGCGGCCGCCCGCAATGTCGGCGCCAGGCCGAGAAACCGATGATGCCGCCGCAACTGATCGGCGATTGTCGAACGGAAGCGCAACAGCCAGTTGGACGTCGCGGCACTCAGCAGTGCCCCGTGAAAGGCCTCGTGGCTCTCGTCCCACTGGTCGACGGCCGCATCCGAGGGGTCGTCGACCGCGGTCTTGCAGCGGGAGAGCCGGTAGTGGGCGGTGACAACCGCGTCCTCCCATTCCCTGCCGCCTTTCTCGATCGATTCCAGGAACAGCGGCATCTCCACAACCATCCGTGCGCGAGCCAGGTCCTCGAGTTCGGCCCGCGACACCGGAGCCACGGCAAAGCCGCGATTGCTGATGGCGGTAACCAGGCGCTCGGCCTCAAGTCGAGACAAGGCTTCACGCAGCGGTGTCCAGCCGACGCCGTATAGACCGCGCAGCGCACTCAGCTTGAGCGGTGCGCCCGGCATGAGGCGTGTGGTCAGGATATCGCGCCGCAGCAGCTGATAGGCCGCCTCGGTTTTCGTGGAGTTGTTCTGGTCCTGCATCGCGATCCGTCCATCGTCGGGCATGTGAAAATTATATATGATGGTGCTCGATGGCAAGAATTATATATAATGTTTGACAGGAAGCGATGGACTGACCATGATCGCCACAGTTGCCGTCCCGATGAGCGGCGCTGATCAAATCTGGGAGGAAATGATGTTGAAGTCCAAATCCGCTTGGCTGTCGGGATTGGCCCTGGCAGGCGCATTGATGGTCAGCGCGGGGAGTGCCGCCGCCGACCAGATTCGCATCGGCATCGCCAATTTCGGCGAGCATCCGCAGCTCAACGCTGCCATAGCCGGATTCAAGAAGGCGCTGACGGACAATGGCTTTGTCGAGGGCAAGGATGTCGTCTACACGGAGAGCCATACCAATTTCGATGCATCGCTGGTGCCGCAGATGATCGCCAAGCTACAGGCGGAGCAGCCCAAGCTGATCTACACCATCACCACGCCGGTCTCGCAGATCGCCAAGAAGGCGCTTGCCGGTTCCGGCATTCCGATCGTCTTCGCCGCTGTCACCGATCCGGTCGCGGCCAAGCTGGTGCCGTCGTGGGACGCCGGAGACGAAGGCATGACCGGCGCCAGCGATCTGCAGGATGTCGCCGCTGTCATGGCCTTCACCAAGAAGCTGCTGCCGAACGCCAAGCGCTTCGGCGTGCCTTACAATCCAGGCGAGGCCAATGACGTCGCCCTGGTCGAGAAGATCAAGGCGACCGCACCGGCGGCCGGCTTCGAGGTCGTCGAAGTCGGCATCGACAACGTCAATGACATCCAGCAGCGCATCGCCGCGCTCGCCGGCAAGGCAGACGTGATCTACGGCCCGGCTTCGAACCTGATCCAGCCGGCGATCGCCGCTGTTTCCGCGGCCGCTCGCCAGACCGGAATCCCGGTCGTCAACTCCGATGACAGCGCGGTCCGCAACGGCACGGTGCCGGCAAGCTTCGCGGTCAATTACACGCAGGTCGGTGTCAACGCCGGCAACATCGCCGCCGAAATCCTCAAGGGCAAGGATCCCAAGACGATCGCGCCGTCGCGCCCGGCCTACAAGGATCACATGGCAACGATTTCCCGCAAGGCGATGGCCGCGTTCGGCATCGAGATACCGGCGTCGATGGCCGATTGCGGCTGCATCGTCGACTGACATCGGCACTGAAGGATGACGGCGCCGGCGCCGTCATCCCGAGGTCAGGGAGGAACGATGCTCGAAGATCCGATCCGCGCGTAAAGTATTCTACAAGGGCCAGGCCGACGAGAAGATCGCGCTGGACGGTCTCAGCCTGTCGCTGGCCACGGGCGAGTTCGGCATCGTCATCGGCTCCAACGGAGCCGGCAAGAGCAGCATGCTCAATGCCATTTCCGGAGCTCTTGTCCTGGATTCCGGCAAAATCCTGATCAATGGTGTCGATGTGACAGCCATGCCGGTGTACAAACGTGCCGCAAGGTTGGCACGGGTCTTCCAGGATCCGATGCGCGGCACAGCCGCCAGCATGACGGTGGCGGAGAACATGCTGCTGGCCGACCTGCGCAGCCAAAAACGCACGCTGCGGCAAGGGCTGAACGCCACGCGGCTTGCGTCCTACAAGGAGCGCCTGTCGATATTGGGCCTCGGCCTTGAAAATCGCCTCGATACCCGTGTCGATCTACTCTCGGGCGGGCAGCGTCAGTCGCTGTCGCTGATCATGGCCGTCGGCGGATCGCCGGATTTGCTGCTGCTCGACGAACATACGGCCGCGCTCGACCCGCGCACGGCAGAGATCGTCATGCAAGCGACGGTGCGCGCCGTCAACGCGCTGAAGCTGACCACCCTGATGGTGACCCACAACATGCAACACGCCGTCGACTATGGCAGCCGGGTGATCATGCTCGATGCGGGCCGGGTCCTGCTTGAGATCACCGGCGAGGAGAAGGCGAGGGTCACGGTCATCGACCTCATCGGCCATTTTTCGGTCAAGACCGACCGCATGTTGCTGGCGAGCTGATCATCATGGGCTTTGTTCAGGAGGTTCTCACCAGCTTCGTCGCGATCATACCGGTCACGCTGGCGCAAAGCCTGATCCTGGCCTTTGTCGTGCTCGGGATCATGATCCCGTTTCGCATGCTGAATTTTCCCGATCTGACCAGCGAAGGCGCATTTCCGCTGGGGGGCTGCGTCTGCGGCGTGCTGCTGGCTGCCGGCGTATCACCGCTGGCAGCCATCGTGGTTGCGTTCGCGGCGGGCTTCGCGGCGGGTTGCTGCACAGCCTTCATCCATCTGCGTTTCCGCATCCACACGCTTCTTGCGGGCATCCTGATGATGACGATGCTCTACAGCATCAACCTTCGCATCATGGGCAAGTCCAACCTCTCCGTCTTCGGCTCGCCCACCGTGTTCGACTGGGTGCCGTTCGCGCGGCCGGGTTTTCCGGCCAGCAAGATCGTTGTCGCCGGTCTCGTCGCGCTCATCGTCTTCCTGGCGCTCTATATGTTTTTCAGGACCGAGAAGGGGACTGCCGTGCGCGCCGTGGGCGCCAATCCCGATATGGCCGAGGCTCAAGGCATCAATGTCTGGGCGGCGACCATTGGCGGTGTCGGGCTGGCGAGTGCATTTTCGGCGTCGAGCGGCGCGCTGATGGTGCAGTCGCAGGGCTTCGCCGACGTCAATATGGGGCTGGGGATTCTCATCAACGGCCTTGCCGCGCTGATGATCGGCGAGGCCGTCGTCGGCAAGCAGACGGTCTGGCGCCAGTTGCTGGCGCCCTTCGCCGGCGCGATCATCTACTACCAGTTGGTGTCGTTTTGCCTTGCCGCCGGCATGCCGCCTCCCGACCTGAAGCTTGCCACGGGCCTGTTCGTGCTCGCCATGCTTGCTCTGCCCAGCCTGAAGCGCAGCCGAGGCCCGGCACCCGCGCGCGAAGCGATCCGTGAATAATCAGACGTGAATAACCGAGGGACGTCACAAATCATGCGCGCAACGCTCGATCTCGCAGCAGTCGAGGCCATGGATGCGGCGGATCCGCTGCGTGCCATGCGCGACCGGTTCATTTTGCCGGAAGGCGTGATCTACCTCGACGGCAATTCGCTGGGCGCCGCGGCGCCCGCCGTCTTCAACGAGCTGCAGAAGGCCGCGACGCAGGAGTGGGCACAGGACCTTATCCGTGCCTGGAACACCGCCGGCTGGTTCGATATGCCGGTCGCGCTTGGCGACCAGCTGGGACGGCTGATCGGCGCCGCGGCGGGCCAGACGGTGGTCTGCGACACGACCTCGATCAACATCTACAAGGTGCTGCATGCCGCACTCAACATGCGGCCGGACCGCACGGTCATCGTCGCCGAAGGCGACAGCTTTCCAACCGATCTCTATATGGCCGAGGGCGTGGCCTCGACACGGCCGGGCACGGTGCTGCGGCTCGAGGGCGTGGATGCTCCGACCATTGAAGAGCTGATCGACGAGCGCGTCGCCGTCATCCTGGTCAACCACGTCAACTACAAGTCCGGACAGTTGCGCGACATGGCAGCCCTGACGCGCAAGGCCCACCAGGCCGGCTCGCTGATCGTCTGGGATCTCTGCCACACCGCAGGTGCCTTGCCGGTCGAACTCGATGCCGCCAATGCCGATTTCGCCATCGGCTGCACTTACAAATATCTCAATGGCGGCCCGGGCGCGCCGGCCTTCATCTATGCCGCGACACGCCATCACAACCATGTCCATCAGCCGCTCAGCGGCTGGTGGGGCCATGCGCGGCCGTTCGCCTTCGAGCAGGGTTTTGCCGCCGGCAGCGGCATTCTCCGGTTCCTGTGCGGCACGCAGCCGGTGCTGTCGATGCGGGCGCTGAAGGGCGCGCTGGATATCTGGGACGAGGTCGACATGGCGGCGGTGCGCAAGAAGAGCATTGCCTTGACTGACCTGTTCATCCAGCTCGTCGAAGCTAGGTGCGGCGCCTATGGGCTCGAACTGGAAAGCCCGCGTGACGGCAATGCGCGCGGCAGCCAGGTGTCGTTCCTCCATCCGCATGGCTACCAGGTGATGCGGGCCCTGATCGAGCGCGGCGTGATCGGCGATTTCCGCGCGCCGTCAACCATCCGCTTCGGCTTCACGCCGCTCTATGTCGGCTACAGGGACGTCTGGCAGGCGGTCGAGGTGCTTGAGGACATCCTGCGCACCGGCGCTTGGCAGGAGGCGCGTTTCGCGGTCAAAACGGCGGTGACTTGAGACCTCAAAGCCGGGTGCGGACCGTCCACAGTTCTGGAAACAGGACGACTTCGAGCATCTTCTTGAGGTAGGATGCGCCTGACGTGCCGCCTGTGCCGCGCTTCAGGCCGATGATGCGCTCGACCGTGGTGACGTGGTTGAAACGCCAGCGGCGGAAATAATCCTCGAAATCGACCAGCTTCTCGGCCAGTTCATAGAACATCCAGTAGCGCTGCGGATCGCGGTAGACAGTCTGCCAGGCGACCATGACCTCTTCATTCTCGGTCCGCGTTTCACGCCAGTCCGTGCGCTTGGCATCGGCGCCGATGTCGAACCCGTTGCGTGCCAACAGGCGCAGCGCTTCGTCGTAGAGCGACGGCTCGGCCAGGATGGCTTCCAACTTGCCGCTCAGGTCTGGTCGATGCTTGTGTGGGCCGAGCATTGCGAGGTTGCGGTTCCCGGTCATGAACTCGATGGCGCGATACTGCCAGGACTGGAAGCCGGAGGATTGGCCGAGCGCGTCGCGGAACTCGGTGTATTCGCTTGGCGTCATGGTCCGCAGCACGTCCCAGGCGTTGTTCAACTGTTCGAAAATGCGCGCGACGCGCGACAGCATCTTGAAGCTCGGCTCGAGGCGGTCGGCGCGGATGGAACGGATGGCGGCGCCGATCTCATGCAAAGCGAGTTTCATCCAGAGTTCCGAGGTCTGGTGCTGGATGATGAACAGCATCTCGTCATGCGCCGACGACAGCGGCGTCTGTGCCTCCAGCACTTTTTCCAGGTGCAGATAGTCGCTGTAGGACATGCGTTCCTTGAACGACATCTGCGCGCCTTCGGACGCCGGATCGTATGGCTCGCTCAATGGATTTTCTCCGTGCGCAGCCGGAAGCGCTGGATCTTGCCGGTCTGCGTCTTGGGCAGCGCGGCGATGAACTTGACCGATCGTGGATATTTGTAGGGTGCGATCGTCGCCTTGACGTGGTCCTGCAGGCGCTTGACGGTCAATGCATCTGCTGCCACGCCTTGCACCAGCACGACATGCGCCTCGACGATCTGGCCGCGTTCGTTATCCTCGGCGCCGATAACAGCACATTCGGCGACATCGGGATGCGAGAGCAGTGCGGCCTCGACCTCGGGGCCGGCGATGTTGTAGCCGGCGCTGACGATCATGTCGTCGGAGCGCGCGGCGAAATGGAAGAAGCCGTCCTCGTCCTGGGTAAACGTGTCGCCGGTGAGGTTCCAGCCGTCGCGCACATACTCCTTCTGCCTGTCGTCGGCCATGTAGCGGCAGCCGGTCGGGCCGCGCACCGCCAGCCGTCCGGCCTCGCCACGCGGCACCTCTTGCATCGCGTCGTCGACGATGCGTGCTTCATAGCCGCCGACTGGTTTGCCTGTGGAAGCAGGCTTCATGTCGCCAAAACGGTTGGAAATGAAGATGTGCAGCATTTCGGTGGCGCCAATGCCGTCGAGGATCGGCTTGCCGGTTTTCTCAGTCCATTCTTCGAAGACTGGAGCCGGCAACGTCTCGCCGGCCGAAACGGCGACGCGCAGCGATGACAGGTCGGCGCCTTCATCCATGGCCTTCAACATGGCGCGATAGGCGGTCGGCGCAGTGAAGGAGATGGTCGCCTTGTAGGTCTCGATGATGTGAATCATGTTGGGCGGCGTCGCCTGTTCCAGCAATGTCGCCGCGGCGCCGAAGCGCAGGGGAAAGATGGCGAGGCCGCCAAGGCCGAAGGTGAAGGCGAGAGGCGGTGAGCCGACGAAAATATCGTCCGGCGTTACCTGGAGAATTTCGCGCGCATAGGCGTCGGCGATGATCAAAAGGTCGCGGTGGAAATGCATCGTTGCCTTCGGCACGCCCGTCGTGCCCGAGGTGAAGCCGAGCAGGGCGACGTCGTCGCGGCCAGTGTTGACGGCGGTGAAGGTGACCGGCTTGTCGAGGGCGGCGCGATCGAGCTCGGCATCATGGTTGGCGGTGCCGTCGAAGCCGATCACCTGCTTCAGGAACGCACTGTCCTTGGCGCAGGCGGTCATCTCGTCCATCAGCCTGGTGTCGCAGAGCGCAGTGGTGATCTCCGCCTTGTCGACGATCTTGGTGAGCTCGCCCGCGCGCAGCATCGGCATGGTGTTGACGACCACGGCGCCGACCTTGGTGGCGGCCAGCCAGCAGGCGACCATTGCGGGGTTGTTGGCTGAGCGGATCAGCACCCGGTTGCCTGGCTTAACGCCGTAATTTTCGACCAGCGCGTGCGCCAGCCTGTTCGTCCAGTCGGACAGTTCCTTGTAGGTGCGGCGGCGGCCATTGCCGATCAGGGCGGTGTGATCGCCGAGACCTTTCTCGACCAGCCGATCGGTCAATTCGACGCCGGCATTGAGGTGTTCAGGATAATCGAAACCGTCGAGCAGGAAATCCGGCCATTGATCCGGCGGCGGCAGGTGATCGCGCGTGAACGTGTCGATATGCGCTGAAGGCCCAAGCATCTCGCCGCTATCCCATTCGCTGCCTGGCCAGTGCGCTAAGCAGCTGTCCGAGGCGGTGGATCTGAAGGTCCCGTCTTTTCGCGAGAGGGCTTCGTGCAGCCGGCTACACCTGTTCGGCGACGCCACCGGGAAAGGGTGAACATCCGCAGGTTTGGACAGCACAGCAGACCTCCCATTGTCGGCTGTTCGTGAAGCAGGATCGCACCAGTTGAAATTTGTTTCAAGCCTAAAATGTTTTGTGCTGGAGCATTGACGCATGGCATTGTGGTGGCCATTGCTGGCGTGACAACCGAAGTGCTTGGGGGAGGGTGCGGATGCTTGGACATCGCGTTGAGGATTGGGACAATGCCTACGCCAACGGCGCGAATATTGCTCGCAGTGACCGCTGGCCGGCCGCGTGGAGGGAACCTGCGCAAGCCTTTCGCGACACGATGTCGGCGCAAGGCCGGGCACGCATCGACATCGCCTATGGTGAGCGACCGCGCAATCGGTTCGATCTTTTCCTTCCAGAGGCTTCGCCCAAGGGGCTCGTCGTGTTCATCCATGGCGGTTACTGGATGGAGTCCGACAAGAGCACCTGGTCGCACCTGGCCAAGGGCTCGGTCAGCAGCGGTTTCGCCGTGGCGATGCCGTCCTACACGCAATGCCCGGACATTCGCATCGCCGGAATCGTCCGCGAAATCGGCGCGGCGATCGGCAAGGCGGCGGCAATGGTTGGGGGGCCGCTGATGCTCACCGGACATTCGGCCGGCGGCCATCTCGCCAGCCGCATGGTGACCATATCAACGCCGCTGGCCGCCGATGTGGCAAAGCGCATACGCCATGTCGTTTCGATTTCGGGCCTCCATGACCTGCGCCCGCTCATGCGCACCGGCATGAACGAGGCGCTGGCAATCGACGAAGCCGAAGCCCAGGCCGAGAGCCCGGCACTGCTGCGCCCCATGGATGGCGTCCGCATCACCTGCTGGGCCGGCGGCGGGGAGCGGTCCGAGTTCCTGCGCCAGAATGCGCTGCTGGCCAACATCTGGACCGGGCTTGGCGCCATTACCAGCACCGTGGTTGAGCCCGACCGGCATCATTACGACATTGTCGATGGGCTCGCCGATCCGGCGCATGGGCTGACGCGGACCTTGATCTCGGAATAGCGGAGATCATTTTTTACATTTTATCAGCGACTTATATGGCAGCGCTTCAGCGGAGCATCAGAACGCTGCAGGAATCTCCGGCAGCGGAAGCGGATGCGAACGGGGGCCGCACGACCAACCCGTTAGCGTCGGCCAGCATCCTCAGCATCGAGGAATCCTGGATGCTGAACGGCGTCGCCACCAGCCCGCCATCGTCCTCCCTGACTACCGCCCGCACATAATCCTGGCGCAGATCATTGGCCGGCATTGAGGCGCCCAGCCGCGCCTGACGGATGTCCTGGCGATGATTGCGGCCGCCGAGCCTTGCCAGAAGCGGTTTCAGGAACAATTGCGAGCAGACCAGGCTCGCCACGGGGTTGCCGGGCAGCCCGATGCACCTGATATCGCCTAGGCGTCCGAACATCAGCGGCTTGCCGGGGCGCATGGCGATCTTCCAGAAGCCGAGCGTCATGCCTTCGCCGGTCAGCACGTCATGGATCAAATCGTGGTCGCCGACCGAGGCGCCGCCAAGGGTGACGATGACATCCGCACCGGCCGCGACCGCTTTCCTGACAAGCGTGGCAATGGCCTCCTGGCGGTCAGCGGCAATGCCGAGATCGAGCGCGCGGGCGCCGACAGATTGCGCGGCGGCGACGACGCCGTAAGCGTTGGATGAGATGATCTGGTCCGGCCCGAGTTCGCTGCCGGGCGGCAACAACTCGTCACCGGTTGCGATGATGGCGACCAGCGGCCGTTTGACCACGGTGACCATGGGATGGTTGGCCGATGCCGCCAATGAAAGCGCCGCCGAGTCGAGCAAGCGGCCTTTCTCCAGCAAGACGTCGCCTTTGGAAAAGTCGAGCCCAACGCGGCGGATATTGCGCCATCCGGCGGTGGGCTCGATCACTTCGATATTGCCATCGCCAAGATTCCGGACGTTTTCCTGGATGACGATGGTGTCGGCGCCGTCAGGCAGCGGGGCGCCGGTAAAGATACGCACCGCCTGGCGTTCGCCGACCGTGCCGTCAAAGCCGCGGCCGGCCGGCGCCATGCCAATCACCGAGAGTCTCGACGGTACTGACGCTACATCGGCCGCGCGCGCGGCATAACCATCCATGGCCGAGGCATTGAAGGGCGGCTGAGTGCGAAGCGCCACGACCGGTTCGGCCAGCACGCGATCGACCGCCTCGATGAGAGGAACGCTTTCGCCGGCCAGCGGCGCGGCACCATCAAGAAGGCGTTCGAGCGCCTCCGCGACCGGGACCAGCGCCATCAGGCGTCAGCCTTGTAGTCGCCAGACTTGCCGCCGGTCTTCTCGACCAGCCGAATGCCGGAGATGATCATGGCGCGGTCCACCGCCTTAGCCATGTCGTAAATGGTCAGGCAGGCCACGGAAGCGGCGGTCAGTGCTTCCATCTCGACGCCCGTCTTGCCGGTGACGCGCGCCAATGCAGTGACTTTCAGGCCGGGCAGCGCATGGTCGGGCTCGATGTCGACGGAAACCTTGGTCAGGAGCAGCGGATGGCACAGCGGGATCAGCTCATGCGTCTTCTTCGCCGCCATGATGCCGGCGATGCGCGCGGTACCGAGCACATCGCCTTTCTTGGCATTGCCGGCGAGGATGGTTGCCAGCGTCTCGGCTCGCATCGAGACGAACCCTTCAGCGATCGCGGTGCGCGTCGTCTCGTCCTTGTCGCCGACATCGACCATGTTGGCCTCGCCCTGCGCGCCGAGATGGGTGAGGGCCGAAGTCATTGTCAGGCGGCCTCTACCGCCGCCTTGCCCGTCAAAAGCAAGTGTGTCGCCGCTGTGACATCCTGTTGTCGCATCAGGCTCTCGCCGACGAGGAAGGTGCCGATGCCGCTCTTCTGCATCCTGAGGCAATCGTCATGTGTAAAAATCCCGCTCTCGCTGACCAGCAGGCGGTCGCCTGGCACCATTGCCGCCAGCCGTTCGGAAGTCTCAAGACTGGTTTCGAATGTTCTCAGATTGCGGTTGTTGATGCCGATCAACCGCGACGACAGTTTTACCGCACGCTGCGTTTCGGCCTCGTCATGCACCTCGATCAGCGCATCCATGCCGAGTTCGAATGCGGTCGCTTCCAATTCGCTCGCCAAGGCATCATCGACGCTTGCCATGATGATCAGGATGGCGTCGGCGCCCCAGGCGCGCGCCTCGTACACTTGATAGGGATCGAACAGGAAATCCTTGCGCAGCGCGGGCAGGGCGACGGCAGCCCGTGCCTTGGTGAGGAACTCCGGCGCGCCCTGGAAGGACGGTGCGTCGGTCAGGACCGAAAGACAGGCGGCGCCGCCTTTCTCATAGGCCCGGGCCAACGCCGGTGGATCGAAATCGGCCCGGATCAGCCCTTTGGAAGGGCTTGCCTTCTTGATTTCGGCGATCAGGGCGAAGCCGCCTGATCCGCGCTTCGCCTCGAGGGCCGCGAGAAAGCCGCGCGGCGCGTCTGCATCTTTTGCGCGCGCCTTGATCTCGGCCAGCGGCACGCGTGCCTTGGCGGCGGCGATCTCCTCGCGTTTGTAGGCTTCGATCTTGCGTAGAATGTCAGACACGGTTCACCCGTTCGAAACTTCGACCAATCGGTCGAGGACCTGCAGCGCCCGGCCGCTATCGATGGCTTGCGCGGCGAGCGCGATGCCGTCGCCAAGTGTCGTTGCCTTGCCCGCAATCACCAGTCCGGCGCCGGCATTCATCAGCACGGTGTCGCGATAGGCGCCGGCAGCGCCGCCCAGCATGTCGCGCAATGCCTTGGCATTGTAAGCGGCGTCGCCGCCGCGCAGCTCGTCCTTGGTATGGCGCTTCAGCCCAAATTCTTCCGGGGTCAGCGTGAAGCCGCGGATCTCGCCGCCGATCAGCTCCGCCACCTGCGTCTCGCCGGTGGTGGTGATTTCGTCATAGCCGTCGCCGTGAACAACCCAGGCATGCTCGGTACCCAGCGCCTTCAACGTCTCAGCGATTGGCAGGATCCATTCCGGCAGGAACACACCGACCATCTGCCTGACGACGCCAGCCGGATTGGAGAGCGGCCCGAGCAGGTTGAAGATGGTGCGGGTGCCGAGCTCGACACGGGTCGGGCCGACATGCTTCATCGCGGGATGGTGCGCCGGAGCGAACATGAAGCCGAGGCCAGTCTCTCGGATGCAGCCGCCGATCGTTTCCGGAGAGATATCGATCTTGAGCCCAAGAGCGATCAGGACGTCTGCGGCGCCGGTCAGCGAGGACAGGCCGCGATTGCCGTGCTTGGCGACTGGAACGCCGCTGCCGGCGATGACGAACGCCGATGCCGTCGAAATGTTGACGCTGTGGGAATTGTCGCCGCCGGTGCCGACGATGTCGATGGCACCGGCGGGCGCTTCGACGCGGAGCATCTTGGCCCGCATGGTAGCGACGGCGCCCGAAATCTCGCTCACCGTTTCACCGCGCACGCGTAGCGCCATCAGGAAGCCGCCGATCTGCCCGGGGGTCGCGTCGCCCGACATGATGATGTCGAAGGCCTCGCGCGCTTCCTCGAAGGAAAGCGCGTTGCCGCCCGCGACCTTGGCGATATGGGTTTTCAGCGCGCTCATCTTGTCGAGGCTTGGGCAACGGCGGCTTGGTCGATGCGGACGTCATACTGCGTCTGCAACTGCGCCACCAACTGGTCGAGCAGATCGTCCGACATGCCGGAGGTGAAGGATTTCTGTGCGTCCTCCGGCACCGAGCTGGCATCGGCCCCGGCGGGTTCGAATACTTCGGCGACCTTGAACAGGATTTGTCCGTCGCCGGTGGGCGAGGGGATCAGCCCGGTGCCGCCTTCGCCGACGCCGAACATCACGGCGGCGCCCTCCTTGCCGAAATCGGCATCGTCGGCTTCGCGCTTCAGGCCGCGCTTGGTCTGCTTTTCCAGCTTGAGTTCGTTGGCGATGACGTCCAGCGTGGCGCCAGCCTTGAGCCGCTTTTCGAGTTCGTCCGCCTTCACGGCGAGCCGCTTGGTGGTCTCCGCCGCCGTCCAGTCCGCGACGACCTTCTGGCGGACCTCATCGAGAGTACGGTCGCGAGCCGGCGTGATCGAACCGACCTCATAGAAGACGAAGCCGTTGTCGGCCGTGGTCAGCGCTTCGTTTTCGGTGTTGGGTTCCGCGTCAAAGACCGCCTTGATCAACGCTGGCGATTCCGGCAGGTCCTTGACGACCGAGCCGTCCGGCCTGAGGCCGTTGCGGTCGATGGCGTCGATGGTGACGTCCTTCAGCTTCAGCTTGGCGGCTGCTTCGGCCAGGGAACTGCCGGAGGCGCGGGTGTCTTCGTAGTTGTCGTGAACATCCAGCAGGATGCGGCTTGCCTCGCCCAGCGCCAGATCCTTGCGGATCTGGTCGGAGACTTCGGCGAGCGGTTTCACCACCTCGGGCTTGATCTCGGTGACGCGCAGCAGCACCGGACCAAAGGCGCCCTGAACGACCTGGCTGACTTCATTGGCGTTGAGCGCGAAAGCGGCATCGGCAACCGCCTTGTCGGCGATCTTGTCCTTGGCAAGCGTGCCAAGCAGCGTGTCTGCCGGAGTCTTGCCTTCGGCGGTCACCAGCTTTTCGAAAGTGGCGCCGGCCTTGAGCGAATCGAGCGCGGCCTTGGCCGCATCCGGCGTCTTGAAGACAAGCTGCTCGATGGTGCGCATCTCAGGCGTGGTGTAGCGCGCCTTGTTCTTGTTGTAGTCGTCGCTGACTTGTTGGTCGGTGACCGCGGTCGTATCCATGATGTCCACCGGCTCCAGGCGGACATAGGAGAATTTGCGATACTCGGGTGCGGCGTAGGTCTTCTTGTTGGCTTCGAAATAGGCCTTAAGCACGCTGTCGCTCGGTGCGTCGATCGGCTCGACGAGCGCCTTCGGCAATGTCAGGTAATCGACGGTGCGGTCCTCGCCGCGGTAGAGCGCCACCGCCTTGAAGAAGGCGTCCGGCGCCTTGAGGCCGTCCGAGACCGCCTCGACGATCTGCTGGCGCACCGCAACCTGGGCGCGGTTCTTCAGATAATCCTCGGGCCGCATGCCGACTTCGCGCAACAGGTATTCGAACGTCCTCCTGTCGAACTCACCGCTCGGCCCCTTGAAGGCCGGATCCTCACGCGTCAACTCGGCCAGCCGGTCCTTGGACAGGCCGAGGCCCAGCTTGCGTGCCTGTTCATCGAGAACGGCGCCGGAAACGAGCTGGGCCAGCACCTGATTGTCGATGCCGAGCGCCTTTGCCTGTTCATGGGTGAGGCGCTGACCGAATTGCTGCGACATGACGGCCAACTGACGATCATAGGCGAGGCGATATTCGTTGATCGATACCTTGGTGCCACCCGCAGTTATCACCGAATCGTGGCCGGCAAAGCCGCCCATCAGCCGCCCGGAGATGCCCCAGACCAAAAAGCTGAGCACCAGCAACACCAGTAGACCTTTCGCGACCCAGGTACCCGCCGCGTTTCTCAATATACTAAGCATCGTTACTTCCGATTTGTGCGCCTTTTTCGCAGGCGCCGAGTCTGAAACAAGCGCAATAGCGCCCTTCCGGCCCACTGTCGATTGCTTTGTGGCCTGATTTTGGTAGTGAGGGCCAAAGCCTGATATCGCCCGGAGAAGCAGACCATGACGCCAGGAATTCGCCCGCTCGTTGCCGGCAACTGGAAAATGAACGGCACCAGCGCCTCGCTGAACGAGCTCAGGATGATCGGCAACGGGTTCATGAGCGGGCTCGACGCCGAGACCGAGGCGCTGGTCTGCGTTCCCGCGACGTTGCTTTCCCATGCCGCGGAGATTCTGTCACGCACGCCCGTCCATGCCGGCGGCGAAGACTGCCATGCCAAGGAAAGCGGCGCCTACACCGGCTGCATCTCGGCGGAGATGCTGAAGGACGCGGGCGCGAGCCATGTCATTGTCGGCCATTCCGAATGCCGCGAACAACGCGGTGAGGACGATGCGACGGTCCAGGCCAAGGCAACCGCCGCATGGCGCGCCGGATTGGTGGCCATCGTTTGCATCGGCGAGACGCAGCAACAGCGCGAAGCGGGCGCCACGCTTGACGTACTGTCGCGCCAGGTCGCCGGCTCGGTGCCGCCGAGTGCCACTCCATCCAACACCGTCATTGCCTATGAGCCGGTATGGGCGATCGGCACCGGCCTGACGCCGACCGCGGCCGATGTGGCCGAAGCGCATGCGCATATCCGCGAAAAGCTGTCGGAAAAGCTCGGCGCCGCCGCTGCCAGGATACGCATCCTCTATGGCGGCTCGGTCAAGCCGTCCAATGCGGTGGAGTTGCTGGGTGTCAGGAATGTCGACGGTGCCCTGGTCGGCGGCGCCAGCCTGAAGGCAGCTGATTTCCTGGGTATCGCGGAAGCCTACCGCAGCATTCCCGGCTGAGATTCATGATGCTGGATGGGGCTCATCCCGTCCAAATTCGTTGCAAAGGGCGCGTTGCTTCCCATATTCCGGCCACGGGCTTGGAAATGCCGTGAAAGCATTGTATTGAGCCGCCTCCAATTCACCGGTCGTGTCCGCGGCCGGGCAAGGTCTTGCCAGGATAAACTATGCAAACCGTACTGATCGTCATCCATCTCATGGTCGTGCTCGCCCTGGTCGGCGTGGTGCTGCTGCAACGCTCCGAAGGTGGCGGCCTTGGCATTGGTGGCGGATCGGGCTTCATGACGGCGCGTGGCGCCGCCAATGCGCTGACGCGGGCGACGGCGATCCTGGCGGCGGCTTTCTTCGTTACGTCGCTGACGTTGTCGATCATTGCCCGCTACGGCGAGAAGCCGATCGACATTCTCGACCGCGTTCCCGCGACTTCGGACGGCGCCGGCAAGGGCGTGCTCAATCAATTGCCCGGCACGACGACGCCGGCGCCCGCCGGCAACGCCACACCGACGCCGCCATCCGGCAATGACGCCGCGGCGACGCCTCCGGCAACTGCCCCGGCGACGGCGCCTGCTGCCGGCGCGACGCCGCCGGCAAGCAACGGCGCCACCAACACCGCGCCGGCGACACCGCAAGTCCCGAACCAGTAAGCTCCACCTGGTCCCAGCCGCGACCTGTGATCGTTTGAACACAGTCGCGGCAAATGCTGCGCGATCACGAAGATTCGACGGGCAGCAGCGTGGTCTCGCGCTTGAGGCATACGCGCTTATTCGACTATAGATTGCACGCGGCATTTTCGGTGTCCTTGGGGGGCGCCGGGCGACGCCGTGGGCAACAAGCATTGAACGATCGGATCTTCGCCATGCAGCTTCGCAGCTTCATTTTCCTGGGACTTTGCGCCGCAATCGGCCTTAGTTCCCCGGCTTTCGCCGGTGTGCCGGCCAATTTGGCCGCCAACCAGTCGGTCAACAAAACCGACGCCATCAACGTCGCAGCCAAGAGCGATGCGGCGCAACTGAAGCTTCTTAAGAAGAAGAAAAACCCGACACCGGACGATCTCGCCCAGATCAAGAAGCTCGAGGCCAAGATCGTTGCCGACAAGGAAGAAGCCAAGGCCAAGGCGCTCGAAGCCAGGAAGCTGGCGATGCGTGAAGCCGCCAAGGCCAGGGCCGAAGCGGACAGGCAGGCGTTCCTGGCCAGCAAGGGCCAGAAAGCTCAGGCAACCGAAGTGGCTGACGCCAAGCCGGCCAAGAAGACCACCAAGGTCATCGAGCCGGTTGAACCGATCACGCCAATCCAGTCGGCCGAGCCGCTCCCGGCCGAGGCGATGAACGTCGCCTTGACCGGCAACAATGGCGAACTGCGCAGCGAGGTCATCGGCGGCCAGAAGCAGTCGAGTGGCGGTCTGTTCGCCGGCCTGTTTGGTGGGACCTCATCCGGCTCGTCGATCAGCTATCTGCCCGAGACGCGCGCGCTCGACCAGGCACTCGCCGAGAAGAACGCCAAGAAGCCGTTCAAGGTGAAGCCGGAATTCGTCCCGCAAGACGTGGAATTCACCGGCTACGATGCCGGCACCATCGTCATCGACACCAGCGCGCGCCGCCTCTATCTCGTCGAATCATCGACGACCGCGCGTCGCTACGCGATCGCGGTCGGCCGTGAGGGCCTGCAGTTCAAAGGCACGGTCGCCGTCGGCGACAAGCAGGAATGGCCGCGCTGGATCCCGACGCTCGACATGCAGAAGCGCGAACCGAAGCATTACGCCCAGTACAAGGACGGCATGCCCGGCGGTGGCCAGAACCCGCTCGGCGCGCGCGCCATCTATCTCTATGACGGCAAGAAGGACACGCATCTGCGTATCCACGGCACCATCGCGCCGCAGTCGATCGGAACCAGCGCCTCCAATGGCTGCTTCCGCATGATGAACGAGCACGTCATGGATCTCTACAGCCGCGTCAAGGTCGGCACCAAAGTCGTCATCATCTGACGTCTTTAACATCATGCCGAAAGGGCCGGCTCAGCCGGCCCTTTTGTTTTGCCCGTTCACGATCAAGCCTGTTCGGTCGTGAAACCGGATTCCACGTTTCGGGATCCTGGTCCAAGCGCCTTCTTGGGAAAAAGCCTTCGCGGTGGTTTTTTCTCTGGCGGAATCAATCCGGCCGCGTTAAGCGATGACTCCCATGGCGCGATATGTATTCATCACAGGCGGCGTGGTTTCCTCACTTGGAAAAGGCATTGCCGCAGCGGCCCTTGGGGCTCTCCTGCAGGCGCGAGGCTATCGCGCACGCATCAAAAAACTCGACCCTTACCTCAACGTCGATCCCGGCACGATGTCGCCGTACCAGCATGGCGAGGTGTTCGTCACCGATGACGGTGCCGAGACCGACCTCGATCTTGGCCACTACGAGCGCTTCACCGGCCGCTCGGCCAATCAGCAGGACAACATCACCACCGGCCGAATCTACAAGAACATCATCGAGCGTGAGCGGCGCGGCGACTATCTCGGCGCCACCGTCCAGGTCATCCCGCACGTCACCGACGAGATCAAGAATTTCGTCCTCAACGGCAATGACGACTACGATTTCGTGCTGTGCGAGATCGGCGGCACGGTCGGCGACATCGAGGCGATGCCGTTCCTCGAGGCGATCCGCCAACTCGGAAACGATCTGCCGCGCAACAACGCCGTCTACGTGCATCTGACCCTGATGCCTTACATCCCAACCGCGGGTGAGCTGAAAACCAAGCCGACCCAGCACTCGGTCAAGGAACTGCGCGGCATCGGCATCGCTCCCGACATCCTGCTGGTCCGTGCCGACCGCGCCATCCCCAAGGAAGAGCGCCGCAAACTGTCTCTGTTCTGCAATGTCCGGGAAAGCGCGGTCATTCAGGCGCTCGACGTGCCGCATATCTACGACGTGCCGATGGCCTACCACAAGGAAGGGCTTGATTCGGAAGTGCTGGCCGCCTTCGGCATCGACCCGGCGCCGAAGCCGCGCATGGAGCCCTGGCAGAAGGTCTCCGACCGCATCCACAATCCGGAAGTCGAGGTGACCATTGCCATCGTCGGCAAGTATACCGGCCTCAAGGACGCCTACAAATCGCTGATCGAGGCGCTGTCGCATGGCGGGCTCGCCAACCACGTCAAGGTCAAGCTCGACTGGATCGAATCGGAGATCTTCGAAAAGGAAGATCCGACGCCATGGCTGGAGAAGGTGCATGGCATCCTGGTTCCCGGCGGCTTTGGCGAACGTGGCTCCGAAGGCAAGATCCTGGCGGCGAAGTTCGCGCGCGAGCGCAAGGTGCCGTATTTCGGCATCTGCTTCGGCATGCAGATGGCTTGCATCGAGGCGGCGCGCTCGCTGGCGGGCGTCGAGCATGCGTCTTCGACCGAGTTCGGCCCCACCAACGAGCCGGTCGTCGGCCTGATGACCGAATGGCTGAAAGGCAACATGCTGGAGAAGCGCCGCGAGACCGGAGATCTCGGCGGCACCATGCGGCTTGGCGCCTATCAGGCCGATCTCGCCAAGGGATCCAAGATCGCCGACATCTATGGCGACACCCAGATTTCCGAGCGCCACCGCCATCGCTACGAGGTCAATATCGACTACAAGGAGCGGCTCGAGGATTGCGGCCTGGTGTTTGCCGGCATGTCGCCGGACGGCGTGCTGCCGGAAACGGTCGAATATCCCGACCATCCGTGGTTCATCGGCGTGCAGTACCACCCCGAGCTGAAGAGCCGGCCGCTCGATCCGCATCCGCTGTTCGCCAGCTTCATCGAGGCGGCGGTCGAGCAGAGCAGATTGGTGTAGGTACCATCTCACGGAAACGGTGGACCGCTCTATCCCTTTGTTTCGACGCAATTCCTGTGGGAAAACCGTTTCACACTTTTCCTGGAATTGCTCAGGCGAGGCCCACCTGATGCAGACCTATGTGGCGCTCCTCTACAGCATCATTCTTGGCGCGGGGCGGCGGGTCGTCATGTCGGACCTCAAGGCGATGGCGGAAAGCCTTGGCCTCAGGAATGTTAGCACTTTGGTGGCGACAGGCAACCTTGTCTTCGAGAGTGAAAAGACTGCCATCCCCATCCTTGAAAAGCGGCTGGAGACCGCTTTCGAAACGGCCTTTGGCCGCCACGTCGACATCATTGTCCGCAGCGCCAGAGATTGGCTGAAACTCGCGTCACGCAATCCATTCCCCACCGAATCGACGGACGCCGGCGATCAGGTCGCGGTGCGCGTGATGCGCAAAGCCGTGGCCGAAGATGTCCTGCCAGGGCTTCAGGCGCATGCCGCCGAGGATGAGACGGTGCTCTTGGTCGGCGGCGACATATGGCTCGTCTTCTCGCGGGAAAGACCAAGCTCACGGTTGCTTGCGGCCGCCAATCACAAGCGCATGGGCGTAGGCACGTCACGCAACTGGAATACGGTGCGCAGATTGGCCGAGATGGTGGGCGGCAGGCGGTAGGGATTCCCTGACGCCTGCCGCCTACTCCCTCATTTTCAAGCCTTCGCCGTCCTGGC
The DNA here is from genome assembly GCF_056868045.1 of Mesorhizobium sp. HAY1-8B. Classification (NCBI taxonomy): domain Bacteria; kingdom Pseudomonadati; phylum Pseudomonadota; class Alphaproteobacteria; order Hyphomicrobiales; family Phyllobacteriaceae; genus Mesorhizobium; species Mesorhizobium sp. HAY1-8B. The sequence goes on along the minus strand of NZ_CP200321.1, from coordinate 4,427,267 downwards.
GCCCGCACCCACGGCGGCGGTGCGCAGCACGTAGTAGATAACGCCGGCGATGGAGACACCGAAGAACCAGCCGTAGACGCCCCACCAGGCCGGCAGCCAGTTGGTGAAGTTCGGCAGGATCGACGAGAAGACAGCACCAATGCCGGCGGCGATGAAGGCATTGACATGCCAGCCGCCCTGGAAACGGAACTCGCCATGCTCGCGATAAAGCGCCTCGACGTCGACCTCGCCTTTGCGGATCAGATAGTAGTCGACCATCATGACACCGAAGATCGGTCCCATCGTCGCGCCGATGACGCCGACAAAATGCGCCGCGCCGCCTTCCCACGGGGCGAAGGGATAGAGCACCAGCGCGATCAGCGCCGCGATGTAGCCGCCCTTCTTGAAGTCGATCTGGCGCGGGAAGACGTTGGAGAAGTCGAAGGCTGGCGAGACGAAGTTGGCGACGACGTTGATGCCGAGCGTCGCCACCGCGAAGGTCAGCGCGGCAAGGGCCGCCAGGAACCAGCTGTCGAACTTAGCCGAGATCTGGTCGGGATGCAGCAGCACTTCGTGATAGACGTCATAGGCGGCGATGGTGGTGACGCCAGCGACCAGCGAGAACAGGATCAGGTTGACCGGCAGGCCCCAGATATTGCCCTTGCGCAGCGCAGCCTTATCCGGCGCGTAGCGGGCGAAGTCGCAGAAATTGAGATAAAGCGCCGAGAAATAGGTCACCCAGATCGCGGCAACCCCGAAGAGTGCCGTCCACGATCCGGGATCGCCGGGAATGCCGGCATCAGCGGTCTTTTCGCGCAGCACATCCATTGGAATATCGCTGGTGAAGGCGAAGGTCCCTGATTTGACGCAGAGATAGATGGCCAGGAGCAGCATCATCACCCAGACCGCGGGCCCAGCCCAATCCTGGAAGCGGCGTACCGTTTCCATGCCCTTCTGGATGATCAGCAGCTGTAGCGCCCAGATAATGACGAAGCAGATCACTTCCAGTGTGGAATGGCCGAGAAGATGCGAAGTCTTGTTGAACTCGTCGAACCATTGCATGCGGGTCAACAATGCCACGATCGCGCCGGATGCGGCCGCCGTTTGCGCGCCGTACCAGAAGCAAGCGACGATGGCGCGCACCAGCGCCGGTATGTTGGCTCCCCAGACACCGAAGGAGGCGCGTGCAAGCACGGGGTAGGGCACGCCGGTCTTCACGCCGGCATAGCCGACCATGTTCATCAGCGCGTAGATGATCAGAGACCCGATGCCGATGGCTATGATGAAATTGACGAAGCCGCCGCAGAACAGAAACAGACTGGCGGCGAGATAATAGCCCCACAGGCTATGGACGTCCGACGTCCAGACGTTGAAGATCGAAAATGCTCCCCAGTTTCGAACTTTGGCCGGAGCGAGGTCCTCATTGTAAAGGTCAGGCGATGCGCCCTGTATCGTCATTGCAATATCCCCTTCTTGCAGCACGCGCCCTCACGCGTTGACCAAAGAGGTTACGCCTGACGCTGGGGAACCGACAAGCAACCGATTTGCCGGCTTTGGCCTTAAAGATATTCAATACGAACCGCGATTATCGACGGATCGCATTCGTGGGCCGTTGTTGAACAAGGTCGGCTCAGCGATTCGGATTTCGGCAACAACGGCTCCACCTAGGTGATGGCCATTACCCGCTTGTGGTCCTCGACTTCGGACAATAGCCAATCCTGAAACAGGCCGGTGCCTGGCTTGTTGCCGATGCTGCGACGCTGGTGCAGATAAATGCCGGCCGGGTAGGTGTGGCGGGCACGAAACGGGGCGACAAGTTTGCCTTGCTCAAGAAAATCCTGTGCCATCATCGTGTCGGCAAGCGCAATTCCGGCCCCATTGATCGCCTCGCGCATGATCAGCGTGCAATCATCCAGCGTCGTGCTGGATTTCGGCGTCGTATCCGAAACACCTTCCTGCTCCAGCCACCGCCTCCATCTCATGGTCTCGCATTCATGGATCAGATGGTGATTGACCAGATCAGCGGGCGATCGCAGCGGCACAGGCCCTTCGAGCAGTGAGGGCGCGCAGACAGGCGTCAGAACCAGCGGGATCAGCAGCGTCAGGGCGGGGCCGGCCTTGTAGACGAACTCGTCGACAATGGCCAAATCGAAATTGGCGCGCTTGCCTGATGTCGAGATCTCCAGTTCCACCGTCGGATGCAGCCGGCGAAAGTTCGGCAAACGGTCCGCCAGCCAAAGGTTCAGAACGGCCGGCACGCATAACACCCGGACACGTTGGGTCCTGCCGTGGCTCGGGCCATCGGCGAGGCTGACATCGTCGGTGGCGCGCCAGATGGCTTCGAACGCCTCGGAAAGGCTGCGCGCATAGTAAGAGCCCCTGATGGTCGGCGTTATCTGGCGAAAGCCGCGCTCGAACAGATCCTGGCCGAGATTTCTTTCAAGCGCGCGGATGTGGCGGCTTATGGCCGAGGGCGTCAGGTGCAGTTCTTCGGCCGCATCCTTGATGCTGCCGAGACGTGCGGCGGCCTCGAAAGCGCGCATGCCATTGAGTGATGGTAAGGCCATGGGCCGATCATGAATTGTCAGTTGAGTTTTTGTCAATCGACTTGAGCAAAATTGGCGTTTGATCGCCTGGCCTGTTCGGGGATACCCAAGGACAAGAGCGACTAAGTCGCCGTCCAAAAACAACTATTTGGGGCCTCCGGCACCATTCCACCAGTGGCGGAGACCGGCCTGATCGGTTCCACCGCCGGCTGCGGAAGCATTGCGCATCAGCAAATGGGAGAACAACTGCATATGCCTCAATCGCCGGTGCCGGTATTCGAAACGGTGGACGAGATTTCCCCAGAGGCCTCTGTCGTCGTGATCTTGCAAACTGCCCAAACAGGCTTTGGCCCCCGGGCAGCGGCGCTGGATGCTGAAATGGGCGGGATTCTGTCCCGCGCCTGCTCCGACCCGGCCGCACTGGCCGAATCCGGCACCTGCATCGATCTCATCGCCCCTCAGGCCGTATCGGCCCGGCGCGTAGTCGTCCTGGCCCTGGGCAAAGCTGAAGCCGTGAGCGCCCTGTCCTTGGCGCGGGCCGGCGGTTTGCTTGCCGCGCATCTGGAAGGCAAGGGCGAATGCGCCGCCACGCTTGTCCTCGACCCTATTGCCGGTGCCGGCTTGCCCGGAGCCGAGATCCTGGCGCGCGTCGCGCTTGGCATGCGGCTGCGGCGCTATCGTTTCGACATGCGCAACCGGCGCCAGGGGGCGGGAGCGGATCGAACCCTGCGGGTGCAACTGGTCGGAGCAAGTAGCGCGGAGCTGACCCCGGCGCTGGCCCGGGTCAATGCAATCGCCGATGGCGTCGAATACGCGCGCACGCTGGTCAACCTGCCGCCGAACCATCTCCACCCCGACAATTTCCACGATCATCTGGAGCCGCTGCGCGAGGCCGGCATCGACATCGAAATGCTCGATGCCGCGCAACTGAAAGAGCTCGGCATGAACGCGCTGCTGGCGGTCGGCTCCGGCTCGGCGCGGCCGCCACGGGTGGCTGTGCTGCGCTATCGCGGCAAGGGTGCTCCCTCCCAGCCGCTGGCGTTCGTCGGCAAGGGCGTCTGTTTCGATTCCGGAGGCCTCTGCATCAAGCGCGGCGAGCAGATGTTTGACATGAAGGCCGATATGGGCGGGGCGGCGGCGGTGGTCGGCCTTCTGATCGCGCTCGCCCGGCAAGGCAGCCCGGTACACGCCATTGGCGTTCTCGGTATTGCCGAGAACATGCCGTCCGGCACCGCTCTCAAACCGCGCGACATCATCACGACGGCCTCGGGACAGACCGTCGAAGTGTTCGACACGGATGCCGAAGGGCGTCTGCTCCTGGCCGATTGCCTCCACTACGCGGCAACACGCTTCAATCCGTCGGTGATCGTCGATCTGGCGACGCTGACCTATTCGGTGACGCGTGGCCTGGGATCGATATTCGCTGGCCTGTTCAGCACCGACGATGCAATCGCCTCGCAGATGATCGCGGCCGGTGAAACCGTCGGCGAGCGGTTCTGGCGGCTGCCGCTCGACCGTGCCTATGACGAGGGGCTGCAATCGCCATTCGCCGACCTCCGCCACCATGCCAAGGACATGGAGGATGGCGACGCTCCCTATGCAGCTGCTTTCCTGCGCCATTTCACGGAAGACCGCCCGTGGGTGCATCTCGACATCGCCAGCAAGGAATTGACCGATACCGATCGGCCCTTGGGCAGGCAAGGTGCCACCGCCTTCGGCGTACAGATGCTGGAAGAGTGGGTGCAGGCCAGCCGCGGGGTAAACTAGGTGCCTGCCGTCAGGGACAGCAAAGAGATGCGTTCGAGCGTGATGGGGAACCGGGATGTCGTCTGAGATCATTGGCAGGGAAGGGCGGGCCACCTTCCGCGGCTATGAGACCTGGTATCGGATCTCTGGCGACATCGACGCCGCCAAGGCCCCGCTGGTGATCCTGCATGGTGGGCCAGGCGCCGCCCACAACTATGTCGATGCCTACAAGCTTCTTGCCCGAAGAGACCGCGCCGTCATCCACTACGACCAGTTGGGCTGCGGCAATTCCACATTGCTGCCCGAGAAAGGCGCCGACTTCTGGACACCTCGGCTTTTCATCGACGAGCTTGAAAACCTGGTCGACCGTCTTGGCATTCGCACGGGCTTCCATGTGCTTGGCCAGAGCTGGGGTGGCATGCTGGGTGCCGAATATGCGGTCACGCGGCCGAAAGGTCTGAAGTCGCTGACCATCGCCAATTCGCCGGCTTCGATGAAGCTGTGGGTCGAAGAGGCCAACCGGTTGCGCGCCGACCTGCCCGAGGACGTGCAGGAGACACTGACCCGCCACGAGCAGGCCGGCACGACGGACGATCCGGCCTACCAGGCAGCGACAATGGTTTTCTACGAGCGGCATGTCTGCCGGGTCGTGCCGTTCCCGCCAGAGGTGACGGAGACCTTCGCCCAGGTTGTGCGCAATCCAACCGTCTATAATTTGATGAATGGGCCGAACGAGTTCCACGTCATCGGAACCCTGAAGAATTGGAGCATCATCGACCGCCTGCCGGCCATCGATGTTCCCACGCTGATCATCTCCGGACGTCACGACGAGGCCACGCCCGCGACCGTGCAGCCCTTCAAGGACGGCATCAAAGGATCGCGCTGGGAGATATTCGAGCACTCCAGCCACATGCCGCATGTCGAAGAACAGGATGCGTGCATGCGGGCGGTGGGAGACTTCCTGGACCACAACGACAACTGAGAAAAGGGGAATCAAGACATGAAGAAACTGCTTCTGGCGGCATCAGCCGCGGCATTGCTGGCCGGCGCGTGGCTCGCTCCGGCACAGGCCGAATATCTCAAGGAGCACCGAGGCGGCACCATCCGCCTTCTGGCCCGCTCCGCGGCGGGTACACTCGATCCGCATATCAACTACACCGACCAGGGCTGGCAGATGTACCAGCCGATCTATGACGGGCTCGTGGCCTTCCGCAAGGCCGAGGGCATGGACGGCTTCACCATCGTTCCCGACCTGGCAGCGGCGCTGCCCGAGGTTACCAATGACGGCAAGACCTTCACCTTCAAATTGCGCAAGGGCATCAAGTTCTCCAGCGGCCAGGATCTTGGCGTGAAGGATGTCGTCGCCTCATTCCAGCGCATCTTCAAGGTTTCAGGGCCGACCTCCGGCACGTTCTATGCCGGTATCGTCGGCGCCGACAAATGCCTGGCCGACACCAAGGGCTGCACGCTGGAAGGCGGCGTTGTCGGCGATGAAGCGGCGGGCACCATCACCGTCAACCTCACCAAGCCTGACGCCGAAATCCTCTACAAGCTGGCCTTGCCGCATGCCGTGATCCTGCCGGCGGATACGCCAGCCGAAGACATGGGCTCCAAGCCCATCCCCAGCACCGGTCCGTACATGATCTCCGCCTTCGACCCCAACAAAGGCATGACGGTTTCGCGCAATCCCAATTTCAAGCAGTGGAGCGAGGAAGCACAGCCGGACGGCTATCCGGACGTTGTCCAATATGATTTCGGCCTGTCCGAGGAAGCGGCCGTCACCGCGATCCAGAACGGCGAAGCGGACTGGATGTTCGACGCATTGCCGAGCGACCGCCTGGGCGAACTTGGCAGCAAGTCCATGGACCAGTTGCACATCTCGCCGCTTTCGGCCTGGTGGTACGCCCCGTTGAACAACCGCCTCGCTCCATTCGACAATGAAAAGGCGCGCCAGGCTGTTGCCTATGCGATCGACCGCAACACACTGGTCAAGCTGTTCGGCGGCAAGGTGCTGGCCTCGCCGGTCTGCCAGGTCCTGCCGCCGGACTTCCCCGGCCATGAAGACTATTGCCCCTTCACCAAGGACCCCGGTGCCAAATGGTCGGCGCCTGATCTCGACAAGGCCAAGCAACTCGTCGAGGAATCGGGAACCAAGGGCCAGAAGGTCACCATCATCGTCGAGGATACCGCCATTTCGCGGTCGATCGGCGTCTATCTGCAGAGTGTGCTGACGACCATCGGCTATGTGGCAGACGTCAAGCCGATCTCGTCCAATATCCAGTTTACCTACATCCAGAACACCAACAACAAAGTGCAGATGTCCGTCACCCAATGGTACAAGGACTATCCGGCGGCTTCGGACTTCCTGAACATCCTGTTCAGCTGCGCTTCCTTCCGTGAGGGTTCGGATGCTTCGATCAACATCGCCGGCTTCTGCGACAAGGACATCGATGCCAAGATGCAAAAGGCGCTGGACCTTGGCGTGACCGACCAGAAAGCCGCCGACAAATTGTGGGCCGAGATCGACAAGCAAGTCACGGACAAGGCACCGGCCGTCGGCTTCTTCACGCCGAAGCGGCTTGACTTCGTCAGCAAACGGGTTGGCAATTTCAAGTTCAACCGGCAGTTCAACTGGATGATCACCCAGTCCTGGGTGCAGTAACGACCTTTGGAGGGACACGTCCGTGTCGAACCAAGCTGTCGCCATGCCGCGCAAGACGCGAGGGCCCTGGGCCGTCGCGTTTGCGAAGCTGGCAAGGGACAGGGCCGCGATGGCGTCCCTGGCCGTGTTCCTCCTCATCGTCCTTGCCTGCCTCAGTGCGCCTCTCTATGCGCAATGGGCAGGCGTGGACCCCTTCGCCTCGACGCTCGACGCCGTCATCCAGATCGACGGCACCGACGTCCCGGTGATGGAACAATCGACCGAGGGGCTCGGACTCGGCTACACGCCGCTCGGCCCGACCTGGCGGCTCGGCAATTATTTCCTCGGCGCCGACAGTCAGGGGCGCGATGTCATGGCCCGGATGCTCTATGGCGGGCTGAGCTCGCTGCTGATCTCCGGGGCGGCCACCATCTTCACGCTGATCATCGGCACGGCGGCGGGACTGATCGCCGGCTATTTCGGTGGCGTCACCGACACGGTGCTGTCGCGCTTGCTGGATGTCCTGTGGGCGTTTCCGATCTACCTGCTGGCGATTTCGCTTTCCATCGTCACCATCGCCCAAGGGATCAGGATCGGGCCGATAGATATCGAGTCCGGCAGCCTTTGGTTGCCGGTTATCATCATCGGCATCGTCTACGTGCCCTATGTGGCTCGACCGATACGAGGGCAGGTCCTGTCGCTGCGCCACAGCGAGTTCGTGCTCGCCGCGATCAATCTGGGCGTGCCGGGATGGCGCATCCTGTGGCGCGATATCCTGCCCAACATCACCACCACGCTGATCGTTTTCGTGCCGCTGATGATGGCGCTGAACATGCTGACGGAATCGGCACTCTCCTTCCTGTCGATCGGCGTGCAGCCGCCGGCGGCGAGCTGGGGCACCATCATCCAGGACGGACAGGCGCTGCTTTACACCAGGCCGCTGGTGGCACTGGTTCCGGGCCTGGCGATCGCGGTTTCGGTCATGGCGCTCAATGTCTTCGGCGACGGGCTGCGCGACGCGCTCGACCCGCGCTCCAAGGTTCGGCTGGGGCGCGACTGATGATTTACGCCATCCTGCGCCGGTTCGGTCAGATGCTGTTCGTCATGTTCGGCATCTCGGTTATCGTCTTCCTGATCTTTTTCGCGACGCCGGGCGCCGACCCGGCCGCGCGCATCGCCGGCCGCAATGCGTCGCCCGAAGTGCTGGAGGCGGTGCGCCACAGCTTCGGCTTCGACCGGCCGCTCTACGTGCAATATGTGAAGATGATGGAGAAGATCTTCGTCACGGGCGACCTGACCTCTTTCGTCAACCGTGGCTGGAAGGTGGTGCCGGCAGTCATGGATTCCATTCCCGTCACGCTCTCGCTGGTGTTCGGGGCTGCGATCCTGTGGGTGGTTGTCTCCATCATCATCGGCATCGTTGCCGCCGCCACGCGCGACAGCTGGCTGGACAAGCTTCTGATGGCGCTGGGGCTGCTCGGCATTTCCATGCCGGTCTACTGGCTGGGCGAGGTGATGAACCTGATCACCCAGAGCCGCTACCATGACAGTTGGGCGTTCTCCTGGGTGCCGCCGCTCGGCTACAAGAATTTCTCCGACGATCCGAAGGGCTGGTTCCTGACGCTGATCATTCCATGGATCACGCTGGCCATCCTCTACATCGGCATCTATGGGCGGGTGCTGCGTGCGGCCATCATCGAATCCCTGCAGGAAGATTATATCCGCACGGCCCGGGCCAAGGGGCTGTCGGAGACCCGCATCCTGCTGCGCCATGCCTTGCGCACGTCGCTCATTGCCTTCGTCACCTTGTTCGGCCTCGACTTCGGCGCACTGGTGGGAGGCTCGGCGCTGCTGACCGAGGTGGTGTTCGGGCTGCACGGCATCGGCAAGCTCACCTATGACGCACTGCAAAACCTCGATCTGCCGATGATCATGGCAACGGTAATGTATGCTTCCATGTTCGTGGTGATCGCCAACGCGGTCGTCGATTTCGTCTACATCCTTCTCGATCCGCGCCTGAGGACATCATGATACTGTCGGTGCGCGACCTCAAAGTATCCTTCCGCACCAATGACGGTCTGGTGCGGGCCATCGACGGCGTTTCCTTCGACCTCGAGGAAAGCGAGATCCTCGGTGTCGTCGGCGAGTCCGGTTCCGGCAAGACGGTGTCGCTGCTGGCCGTGATGGGCCTCATCACCGACCCCAATGCCAGCATCGAAGGCTCGATCCGCTACAAGGGCCGCGAGTTGGTGGGGCTGCCCGCGCGCGAACTGAGACGGCTGCGCGGCAATGAGATCGCGATGATCTTCCAGGATCCGATGACGGCGCTGACGCCTGTCTACACGATCGGCTGGCAGATCGCCGAACAGATCCGCGCGCATCGCACCATCAGCAAGGCCAAGGCGATGGAGCGCGTGGAAGAACTGCTGGCCGAGGTGAATTTTCCCAACCCGCACGAGGCGATGTCGCGCTACCCGCACCAGCTTTCGGGCGGCATGCGGCAGCGGGCGGTGATCGCAATGGCTTTGTCCTGCAATCCGGCACTGCTGGTGGCGGACGAGCCGACCACGGCGCTCGACGTCACGGTGCAGGCCGGCATTCTCGACCTGGTGCGCAAGCTGCGCGCAACACACAAGTCAGCGGTCGTCTTCATCACCCACGACATGGGCGTGGTCTCCGAACTCGCCGACCGGGTGATGGTCATGTATGCGGGCCGCGTGGTTGAACGCGGCAGTCGGATGGAGCTGTTTTCCGACCCGCGACACCCCTATACGCGGGCGCTGCTCGGTTCGATCCCGCCGCTGACCGGCGACAAGCCGCGCCGCCTGCCGGCCATTCCCGGCTCGCCGCCATCGCTGCTGCGATTGCCGCAAGGCTGTGCGTTCGGCCCGCGTTGTCCAGTGCATTACGAGCCCTGCGTGACCGGCAAGCCCGACCTTGGGGCCGGTACCCACGCCGCGGCATGCTTTCGGGTGGCACAGGCATGAGCGGACCCATGACCGACAAAGAGCGCCCGATTCTCGAGACGCGTTCGCTGGGAAAGCGTTTCTCGATCGGCACCCGCTTTTCCGCCGAAGGCAGGCGAACCGTGCATGCGGTCGACAATGTTTCGCTGAGCGTGCGGCGTGGCGAGACGGTCGGGTTGGTCGGCGAGTCCGGGTGCGGCAAGTCCACTCTGGCGCGTTGCCTGGTGAGGCTCTACGACATATCTGACGGCGAGCTTCTGTTTGAAGGCGACGACATCACCTCGAAGTCGCTGTCCGAACTGAGGCCGCTGCGGCGGCGCCTGCAAATGGTCTTCCAGGATCCGTCTGCCTCGCTCAATCCGCGCCGGCGTGTCGGCGATTTGGTGGCCGAGCCGCTGCGCATCCATGGCAAGCTTTCGTCACGCGAGATCACCGCGCGCGTCGCCGAACTGTTCGACCTCGTCGGGTTGCTGCCGGATCATGTCATGCGGTATCCGCACGAATTCTCCGGCGGGCAGCGCCAGCGCGTCGGCATCGCGCGCGCCATCGCGTTGAACCCCGATCTTGTCGTGCTGGACGAGCCGGTTTCCGCGCTCGACGTGTCGGTGCAGGCGCAGATCGTCAACCTGCTCGCCGACCTGCAGGAGAAGCTCAACCTCACCTACATCTTCATCGCCCACGATCTCTCGGTGGTGCGCCAGGTGTCGACCCGCATTGCCGTCATGTATCTCGGCTCGATCGTCGAGGAAGGGCCGGCGGAGGAGGTGTTTGCGGCCCCCGCCCACCCTTACAGCCAGGCGCTGATCTCGGCGGTGCCCGTGGTTGAGACGACGCCGAGCGGGACGCGCAAGCGCATCATCCTTACCGGCGATGTGCCAAGCCCGCTCAAGCCGCCATCCGGCTGCCGTTTCCACCCTCGATGCCCGATCGCGGTCGAGCGCTGCCGCACGGAGCGCCCGGAGCTGAGGGAGTATCGGCCCGGCCGGAAAGTTGCCTGCCACTTCCCGACGGTGTAGCCGAGCGGTCATCGTCGCATCGGCGATCGCATTCGGCCAAAATATTTTTGAAGATTCCGTTTTTTGCGTGGAACCGACGGTCAGGCGGCGCGTTTCAATGGGTTCGATCGGGCGTATCGCTATCGACCGGGAGGAAACAATGGACTACCTGCATTTCTTTTCGCCCGTGCGGATTTCGCGCGGGCAGGGACACCCTGTAGAAGAAGTGGATAGTGTCGCCGAGGCGATGGTTTTCTTGCGTAAATGGCCGACGGGACGACGTGGACCTGTGTATCAGTGCGCGCTGAATTGCTGCGCGGCCGCCCTGTCGGGACAAATGTCGGCTGAAGAGGCGAGGAAGGCATTCACGGGCTTTGCCCGGATCACGCGCCTTCTGGACGATGACATGGCGTTGCCCGTCGCCGGCGAAACCATGGCAGGCGTATACGCGCTGCGGCGATAGACGCGTCGGGCCGCTGGATGCTGAACGTTGTGGACCGCGTCCATAACGACAGTTTATTTGTCTGCTCAAGCGACGGAATAACGGTCGATCACCCAAAGCCACGAACCGTCGCTTTGCCGCCGTGCGACTTCGCTGGTTATATCGCCATCGGGAAGACGGGTAGAGGTGAGTGCCAGGTCGCCGCAAATGAGTGCAGGCCGCTGTTCCCCCACGGCAAACTTCCGTCCTGACGCGAGGATCTCGGCATAGTAGCCGCGAATGGCTCCGCGGCCGCGCAGAAAACGTCCGCCGCCGCAGTCGATCACCGCATCGGGTTCGAACAAAGCGGTCATGCCATCGACATCTCCGGCATGCTGCCGCGAAATCAGCAATGGCTAGAGATCCTGCGGATCGTAGACTGGCTTTCTTACGACTGAATCGCCCATGCTGGCTTCGCTTCTGCTTCCCCGGATCCTACCGTGGAATGCTCCTCTGTATTCGTGACAGCTCACGGAATGTTCTGGATCAGGCAGGCAGAGTGATGCCGGAAAGCTCGGCGCAGATTTCAAGCAGACGATCCTGAAGCGCCTTGTCGTCGGCCTGGCGGTTGGCGGCCAGCGGACGCAGATGATAGAAATAGCGGCCGGTTGCTTTGGCTTGCGGGTCGTTGCCGGCAGCGAGCCAGGCCTGCGTCAGATGCGCCTGCTTCATATCGTCGGACGCCCCGGGGCCACCCATTTTTGTGGGCACCCAGCCTGGCTCAAGCTTGGCGCCTTGTCGCCGCCCGTAAGCTCTTTGGCGATCCCAGAAGCGGTGGTTTGTTCACCGGCCCCTTTCGATCATTCACAGCATTCATGGGCGACTTAGCTGCCATTACCACTGGTGATGGGGAAGACAACAAGGATTATAGCGCCGCCCATCGACCCCATGGAATCCTCTCACGGAAAGTGCGGCGCAACGAGCGCACGAAAACAAGAGGGGAGACTAATCATGAACGATGCAATCGTCGGACGCAGAACAGTTCTCAAGGGCATGGCCGCTGGCGGCGCCGGTCTCATGCTCGGCGCCATGCCGGTGTTCGCCCAGTCAGCGGGCAAGCTCGTGTTCATGGAGCCGTATGACATGGCTCTGGAGGACATCCACGCCAACTGGCCCTATCCCGAACTGCCGTTTTTCAGTTCATGCGTCGACGTTCATCCGCCATGCGCCCCACGATCATCTCCGCAATCGGGATCGCTGACGTGGCGGCGGGTGAGGGGGCGTTGCAGACGTGCAGCATGCGGTCCGTTTGTGCGAACAGGAAATCGTGGATGAGGGCGCCGTCCTTGCGCACGGCTTGCGCGCGGATGCCTGCTTCGTGTGGGAGCAGGTCGGCGAGGTCGAGGCTCGGGCAGTATTTCCGGCACTCCTCCAGATAGCCTGGCTTCCAGAGCGAGTTGCGGAGTTCCGTCAACGCCGATCCGCGGTTGGCGAACACGGTCTTCCAGAAGCCGGGAAACAGCGCGTAGTCGGCCGTGTCCGAAACATTGAATGAAAGCCGTGGATAGCCCTCGCGGGCAAAACCGATCACGGCATTCGGCCCGACCGTGACGCTGCCGTTGATCATCCGCGTCAGGTGCACGCCGAGGAAGGGCAAGGCGGGATCCGGGACGGGATAGATCAGATGGCGGACGATGTCGTTCTTCGATGCGGGCAGGCGATAGTATTCGCCGCGGAAGGGAACGATGCGATGCTCGATTGAAAGCCCAGCGAGCACGGCCAGCCGGTCCGATTGGAGACCGCCGCAGACCACCAGTTTCTTCGCCTGCCAGTTTTCGCCGGTCGACGCGATGTCGACGGAATCCCTGGCTTCGCGAATGCCGGTGACGCGAGCCGACAGGCGGATCTCGCCACCGAGAGCCTCGATGCGCCGGCCCATGGCCTGGCAGACGTCGGCATAGCTGACGATGCCGGTCGAGGGCACGAAAAGCGCGCCAAGACCGCGGATGTTCGGTTCCCGCTCCTTCAATTCACCCTCGCTGAGGCGATGGACTTCGATCGTGTTCTGCTTCGAGCGTTCGTGGAGCGCCTCCATGCGCTGCACTTCGAGTGAGGAGGTGGCGACGAGTAGTTTGCCGCAGACATCGAAGCGGATGCCGTGCTCCTGACAGAAGGCCTTGGTGGCATCGGCACCCTTGCGGCAGAGCTCGGCCTTCAGGCTGCCCGGCGGGTAGTAGATACCGGCATGGATGACGCCACTGTTGTGGCCGGTCTGATGCCTGCCGAGAGCTTCCTCCTTCTCCAGCAGGATCAGGCTGCAGCCGGGATATGTCTCAAGCAGCCGCATGGCCGTCGCCAGGCCGACGATGCCGCCGCCGATGACGCAATAGTCGAAAATCATATGTCTCGCCCTTGTTTGCCTGCTTATGCGTGTGCAGTCTGACGGTCGCCGTAGCCGAAATAGGCTTCTTCCAGCGCATGTCCATCGGCAAGTTCGCTTGCCGAACCCTCCAGCGCGACATGGCCGTTGCGCAGCACGTAGATGCGGGAAGCGAGGTCGAGAATACGGGCGGTGGACTGTTCGACGACGAGCAGGGTCAGCCCGCTGGCGTTAAGCTGGCGGAGGCTTTCGTAGACCTGGTCGATCACCAGCGGCGCAAGGCCGAGCGACGGTTCATCGATCATCATCAGTGACGGGCGCTGCAGGATGGCGCGGGCAATGGCAAGCTGCTGCTGCTCGCCGCCGGAAAGGTGGCCGGCAACGCCGCGGTAGCGGCTTTTGAGAATCGGAAACGCTTCCAGAACCCGTTCCAGATCGGCGGCCGCTTCGGCCTTGTCCTTGCGGATCATGCCGCCGAGCAGCAGGTTTTCCTGCACCGTCAGTGTCCGGAAGATGCTGCGGCCTTCCGGCACCAGCGCCAAACCTTTCCGGCACAGCTTTTCCGGCGACTGGCCGGCGATCGGCTCGCCATTGAAGACAAGCGTGCCCCCAGTCGGCGCCATGAGCCCGGAAATTGACTTCAGGAGCGTGGATTTGCCGGCGCCGTTGGGGCCGACGACGAAAATGACTTCCCCCTTTCTGACTTCAAGATCGACCGATTTCAGGGCAGCAAGCCGGCCATAGCCGGCGGTGAGGCCGCGGATTTCAAGCATGTCATTCCCCTTTGACGGTCTGTGGCGCGATCGAACTCAGAATGGCCCGCCGTTTTTTTGCCATTGACAAAAAAAATCTAACTCGCATTCTGTCTTCTGTCCACAGAGGACTATGTGCAAATAATTAAGGCGGTGCATTGGTCATCGCCAAGGGGAACGACGATGAAATCTGTTGCTGTGGCCGCTTCGGCCGCAATCACCCTTCTATTGCCTATGGCCGGCGTGCGCGCCGAAGAGCCGATCAAGATCGGGTTCGCCATCGCGGAATCCGGCTGGCTTTCGAACTACGACAGCGCGCCTTTCAAAGCAGCGGTCATGAAGATCGAGGAGATCAACAAGGCTGGCGGGCTGCTGGGACGTCAGATCGAATATTCTGTCATGGACACCAAGACGGACCAGGCTCGCGCTGCAACTGTCGGCGCGCAGCTCGTCGATGGCGGCGTCGACATGCTGGTCGTCTCCTGTGACTACGATTTTGGCGCCCCGTCGGCGCTCGCCGCCAAGCAGGCTGGCAAGATCGCCTTCAGCCTGTGCGCCGCCGATCCGAAGATGGGCGTCCAGGGCGTCGGCCCACTCACCTTCACCGCCAACAGCGCGGCGCAGTCGGAAGGCATCGCGATTGCCGAATATGCCCAGAAGAAGATGAACCTGAAGTCAGTCTACGTGCTCGAAGACCTGACGATCGAATACAACAAGTCGGCCTGTGCCGGGTTCCGGGCGGCCTGGGTCGCGGGTGGTGGCGAGGAAGCGATCCTCGGCAACGACACCTTCAAGAACGACGATCCGTCGATCGCCTCGCAGATCACCCGCCTCAAGGGGCTTGCAAAACAGCCGGACGCGGTCTTCGTCTGCTCGTTCACGCCGGGTGGCGCTTCCGCCGTGCGCCAGCTGCGCGCCGCCGGCATCGACCAGCCGATCCTCGCCAACACTGCGATGGTCGACAATTATTGGCTCAACGCCGTACCGGGCCTGAAGGATTTTTACCTGCCCGCCTTCATGTCGCTTTACGGCGATGACCCGCGGCCGGAGATGAACAAGTTCCTTGAAAGCCACAAGGCGCGTTACGGCGAGCCGCCGGTCTCCTCCTACTCGGTTCTGGGCTACAGCCTGATCGAGCAGTGGGCGTACGCAGTCGAGCAAGCGAAGACGACTGAATCCGAAGCCGTGGTCGGCGTCATGAACACCTTCAAGGACCAGCCGTTCACGGCCGGCCCGACCTCGTTTACCGATCAGCTGCATATCCAGGTCGACCGCCCCTGGCTGATCATGAAGGTCGAGAACGGTTCCTTCCATGCCGTCGAGGTCTACCGGAACTCGTTCAAGCCGGACATGAAGCTCCTGTTCCGCGTCGGTCAGTAACCGACTGCGATCCGCTGGCCGCATGGTGGTGCGGCTGGCGGAACCAAATCTCCTGGAAAATTCACAGCCGAGCTTACGGATAGGTCTCGCCCGATATGTCACGCCCATCGAAAAGATCGGGATCGAAAGAACGGCTGGAAGCCCGCGGTGTTGCCGTCGCCTTTGGCGGCATCCGGGCGCTCAACGGGGTCGACCTCGAACTCAGCCGCGGCGAAGTCCTCGGCCTCATCGGCCCGAACGGCGCCGGCAAGACGACGATGGTCAATGTGCTGAGCGGCTTCCAGCGGCCGACGAGCGGCAGCATCCGCCTCGATGGCATCGATGTGTCGCGGCTGACTGCCCGCAAGATCGCCCAGGCCGGCATCGGCCGAAGCTTTCAGGCGGCCCGGCTGTTCCGGACAATGACGGTGGAGCAGAACCTCTCCGTTGCGGCGATCGGCGGCGGGCTGTCTCGTCGGGAGGCCCGGGAGCGGGCGCTCGACATCCTCGACTGGATGGGCCTCGCGGAGAAGGCCGATCACCGTTGCGACAGTCTTTCCTATGGCGACGAGCGGCGCGTCGGCATTGCCCGGGCACTCGCCTTGCAGCCGTCCTTCGCGCTGCTCGACGAGCCGGCTTCCGGCATGAACGACGCTGAGTGCGAGGCGCTGATGGAAGTCATCGCCGAGCTGCCGGCCCGCTTCGGCTGCGGCGTGCTGCTGATCGAACACAACATGAAGGTGATCATGGGGGTGTGCCAGCGCATCCATGTGCTCGATGGCGGGCAGAGCCTCGCCGAAGGCTCGCCGCAGGATATCCGGATGAACCCCGCCGTTCGCCGCGCCTATCTGGGCGAAAAAGCGGCCGACAGCACACTCGCGATCTAGGACCGGACGCCATGGCCAACATCGTTCAAGTTCTCGTCGATGCCATCGCGCTGGGCAGCCTGTATGCCCTTGTCGCGTTGGCGATCGGCCTCGTCTTCGGCGTCATGCGGCTCGTCAATTTCGCGCAGGCCGACTATATCACCATCGGCGCCTATGCGCTGGTCGTGCCCACGGCGAGCGTCACGCCGCCGTTGCTGCTCGGTGCGCTTCCCGCCGCCCTCATGATCGGCGGCGTGCTTTTCGTGGTTGTCGTGCTGGCGCTGCTGACGGAGCGCGTCGCCTTCCGACCGCTGCGCAATTCCAACCCGTCGACACTGCTCATCTCGTCCTTTGCCGTCAGCTATTTCCTGCAGAACCTCGTCATGCTCATCCATACCGGCCGGCCTAAATCGGTCGGGATCGGGCAGGGTCTCGCAAACGCGGTGGAAATCGGTGGCGTGCGCGTTCCGGGCGTGCAGCTCCTGACCATGGGCGTCACCGCCGGCCTGCTCGTCGCGCTGGTTCTCTTCCTCAAGAAGACACCGCTCGGCATCCAGATGCGGGCAGCGGCGGAAAACTTCCAGATGGCCCGGCTGCTCGGTATGCCGGCGAACCGGGTGATCGCGCTCGCCTTTGCCATTTCGGGCCTGCTCAGCGGTGTGGTCTCCCTGCTGCTCACGATCCAGACGGGCACGCTCGACCTGCGCATGGGCCTGATGCCCGTCGTCTACGGCTTCTTCGCTACCGTCATCGGCGGCATGGGCTCGCTGCCGGGGGCAGCACTCGGCGGGTTCCTCGTGGGTGTCGCCAGCGTGCTCCTGCAAACCTACCTGCCGGCCGATCTGCGCCCCTTCCGCGATGCCGGTGTGTTCACGCTCGTCATCCTGATCCTCCTCGTCCGCCCGCAAGGCCTGATCGTCACCAGCGCCGCTAAGGAACGTGTGTAATGAAGAGCAAGACCATGCCATCCCTTGCCGCGATCGGCCGCTTCTGGTTTCCGGTGCTGGCGCTTGTCGTGCCGCTCGCGCTCATCGTCGTGGTCACCGGCCACTTCGGCGGTCTCTCCCTGCAGCGCACCGTCATCGAAATGCTGATCAGCATCGTCATCGTCGTCGGGCTTTACGTCTTCGTCGGGAATTCCGGCATTATTTCCTTCGGCCATGCCACCTTCATGGCGATTGCAGCCTATGCCTCGGCCTGGCAGACCTGCTGCGAGATGCTGAAGCCGATCACCATGTCTGGCCTGCCGCATTTCCTGCGCGACCAGAGCATCCCGCTGCTGCCTTCCGCCGTCGTCTCGGTGCTGCTCGCCGGCGCCGCCGCTTTCCTCACCGGCCTCGTCATCATGCGGCTCACGGGCCTTGCTGCGTCGATCTCCACGCTTGCCGTGCTCTTCATCCTGAACGTGGTCTATTCCAACTGGGACAGCGTCACTATGGGCTCTGCCTCGATCGTCGGCCTGCCGACCTATGTGACGGCCTGGCTTGCGCTCATCTGCGCCGTTCTCGCGATCGTCATCGCCTATCTCTACCAGATTTCCGCCTTCGGCCTTGCTATCCGGGCGACGCGGGAAGACGAGGTCGCGGCCGCCGCGTCGGGCATCTCGCTCTACTGGTCGCGGCTCATCGCCTTCACGCTCTCGGGCTTTCTGGTCGGCCTCGGCGGCGTGTTGCAGGCGCATTACCTCGGCACCGTGTCGATCAACAATTTCTTCCTGAGCTTCACCTTCCTCGCGCTCGCCATGCTCATCGTCGGCGGCATGGGCAGCCTTGCCGGCGCGGTGGTCGGCGTCGTCGTCATCACGGTGATGATCGATATCTTCCGTCGCCTCGAAAGCGGGATCTCGATCGGCGGCGAGCAGTGGGCGCTGCCGGCGGGAACGCAGGAGCTTATCATCGCGGGCTTTATGCTGTTGATACTGGTCTTCCGCAAAGACGGGATCATGGCAGGGCGAGAAATAGGCTTGCCGCAGCAGCTACAGCGCGAGAAGGGGCTCATCAATGGCTAACAATCTCTTCAATACAGACGAGCCAATCGGCATCATCGACCACCGGATGCTGTCCGACCAGGTCTCGACGTTACTCGTGCGCGAACTGATCTTCGGCCGGCTCCAGCCCGGCCAGCGTATCAACGAAGCGGAACTGGCCCGCCAGCTCGGGATCAGCCGCAATCCCATCCGCGAGGCGATCCGCCGGTTGGAGGAGCGTGGCCTGCTCGTCGCGGTTCCCCGCAAGGGCACCTTCGTTCGCACTTTCCTGCACAGCGATATCGACGAGATCTTCTCCTTCCGCGTGGTCGTCGAACGTTTCGCGATGGAACAGGCGCTGCCGCAGATGACGGATGCCGACATCGACCGCATCGCCGGTTTCGTCGATGCCATGGTCGCGGCCGCCAATGCCAATGACGAGATCGCGCTTGTCGAGAACGACCTCGCCTTCCACCTCGAGATCTGCCGGCTGTCGAAGAACCGCCAGACGCTGCACGCCTTCACCAACATCCAAGCGGAAGTACAGATGCTGATCACGATGGCGGAACGCCAGTTCGAGAGCCAGATGGCGGCGGCCGTCGATCACTGGCCGGTCGTCGAGGCGCTTCGCACCCGCAATCCCCAAAAGGCGATGGATGCCATCCGCGATCATATCCGCGATTCCTGGCGTCACCTGCTTGAAGCTTACGACCGGGAAAAACCCCGCTCGTCCTGATCCTATCCATGAGAAATGAGGACATAATGCCTGACACGAAAATCATCGGCATCGACATCGGGGGAACGTTTACCGACTTCGTTTCCTACGATGCGGCGACCGGTACCATCGAAAACTGGAAGAACCTGACGACACCCTCCGAACCGATCGAAGGCGTGCTCCAGGGGCTCGCGCAGGTAGAGGATGTCGCAAGCGTCGACAAGATCCGTCTCGGCACGACGATCGCCACCAACGCGCTGCTGACGAGGCGCGGCGCGAAGGTCGCCTATGTCACGACGACCGGTTTTCGCGATGTTCCCTTCATTCAGCGCGGCGATCGCCGCAGTCACTACGACATTACCTGGATCAAGACCAAGCCGTTGATGAAGCGCGCCGACACCTATGAGATCGGCGGGCGTTTCAGCGCCAAGGGCGAGCTTGTCACGGCGCTCGATGAGGCGGCCGTGCGCGAGGTGGCCGCAACGATCAAGGCCGACGGCACGATCGAGGCAATCGCTGTCTGCACGCTGTTCTCCTATATCGATCCGAGCCACGAGCAGCGCATCCGCGACATCCTTGCGGAAGAATTGCCCGGCATGCCGATCTCGATCTCTT
This sequence comes from Mesorhizobium sp. HAY1-8B, assembly GCF_056868045.1. Classification (NCBI taxonomy): domain Bacteria; kingdom Pseudomonadati; phylum Pseudomonadota; class Alphaproteobacteria; order Hyphomicrobiales; family Phyllobacteriaceae; genus Mesorhizobium; species Mesorhizobium sp. HAY1-8B. The sequence continues at coordinate 4,407,320 of NZ_CP200321.1, read as the reverse complement.
ACGAGGTGCTGCCGAAATGGAAGGAATACGACCGCGCCTCGACCACGATTGCCGACGCCTATCTGAAGCCCATCGTCTCCGACAATTTCCACCGCATGCAGAAGCGCCTCGATGGCATCGGCATCGGCGACAGGATCGGCGTGATCAAGTCTAACGGCGGTGAATCGACGCTGAAAGGTGCTGCAGAAGCGCCGGTGCAGATGACGCTCTCCGGCCCGACCGGTGCGGTTGTCGCCACCCGCGTCCTCTCCGAACTCACCGGCATCAAGAACCTCGTCACCTTCGACATGGGTGGAACCTCGACCGATTGTTCGACCGTCGTGGACGGCATGGAGCATGTGACGACGAGCTTCGAGATCGAATGGGGCCTGCCGATCCAGATCCCGATGATCGACATCCACACGATCGGCGCCGGCGGCGGCTCCATCGCCTGGATCGACAAGGGCGGCATGTTGCGCATGGGCCCGCAATCGGCCGGCGCTGCCCCGGGGCCCGCCTGCTACGGCCGTGGCGGCGAGAATGCCACGGTGACGGACGCCAATGTCGTGCTCGGCCGCATCAACCCCGACTACTTCCTCGGCGGCAAGATGAAGCTCGACGCCGGGGCGGCGCATCGCGCGGTCAAGACGATCGCCGACCAGCTCGGCCTCGAGGTCGATGCTGCTGCCTTCGCCATGGTGCAGATCGCCAACAACAACATGCTGGGCGCACTGCGTGCCGTTCTCCTCCAGCGCGGCCTTGATCCGCGCGATTTCTCGCTCGTCGCCTCGGGCGGGGCGGGACCGGTGCATATCTGCGACCTGATGGATATTTCCGGCATTCCGCAAGGCATCGTGCCGAACTATCCCGGCCAGTTCTCCGCCTTCGGCTTCATCATGACCGATGCGCGTGTTGACCGGCATCGCACGGTGCAGCAGATCTCGAAATACTTCGACGGTGCCCGCGCCACGGCGGCGATGACGGAACTGGTGGATGGCGCCATCGCCGAGCTGGTCTCCCAGGGCTACCAGCAGAAGGTGGAGATCTACCGCTCCATCGAGGCCCGCTACTTCGGCCAGAACCACGAGCTGGAGCTGAGCTTCCCGGCCAACCAGTTCACCGAGGAGACCATAGCAAGCCTCTGGGAACGCTTCCACGAGGAGCACCAGAACCGCTTCGGCTTCTCCATTCCGGGTGAAACCATCGAGACGGTCAATCTCAAGGTCGTCGCCGTCGCCGTCTCCGAAAAGCCGAAGATGCGGGAGCTCGAAAAGGGCGAAGGCACGCCGGCGTCCTCGGGCAGCCGCAAGGTACGCTTCGAGGACGGCTGGCACGAGGTGAAGACCTACGACCGCGGCACGTTCAAGCAGGGGCAGACCGTCGCCGGTCCCGCCATTGTGGAGGAAAGCGCCTCCGTCACCATTTTGCAGCCGAAACAGACGCTGCGCGTCGACCGGCTCGGCAATCTGATCATTTCGGCCTGAGGAGTACCATCATGGACTTCGTTACGATGAACATTCTGGAATCCAGCATGGTCTCTCTCTGCAAGGAGATGGGGATCGTGTTGATGAAGACGTCCTATTCGACGATCTTCAACGAGGCGCTCGACTTCACTTGCGGGCTTGCCGACATGAACGGCGACATGATCGCGGTCGCCGACTATTGCCCGGCGCAGATCGGTGGCATGCCGTTGCTCGTCAAATCCTGCCTCAAGGAAATCCCGATCGACGAGATCGAGGAGGGCGACGTCATCCTGCACAACGACCCCTATCGCGGGGGCCTGCACACGCCGGAGCACACCTTCTTCAAGCCGATCTTCGTCGATGGCGAGATCATGGGCTTTGCTGTCGCCATCGGCCATATCGCCGAAGTCGGCGGCATGGCGCCTGGCGGCTTCTGCGGCGAGGCGACGGAAATTTTCCAGGAGGGCCTTCGCATTCCGCCGGTCAAGATCAAGAAGCGCGGCAAGGACAATATCGAGGTCTGGAAGCTGCTTCTCGCCAACGTGCGTACGCCGCGCGTCAACTATGGTGATCTGCGCGCCCTCATCGCCGCCGTCGACCTCGGCGAAAAGCAGATGACGCAAATCTACCAGAAGTACGGCAAGGAGAAAATCAAGGAGACGGTCAACGACTTGCTGCTCTATTCGGAGCGCCGCATGCGTGCCGAACTGGAGGCGATCCCGGACGGCATCTATGCCTTCTCCGACAAGATTGAGAGCGACGGTATCGACGCCGACCGCACTTATACGGTCGCTGTCGAAGTGCATAAGCGCGGCGGCGAGATCATCGTCGACTATCACGGTTCCTCGCCGCAGGCCTCCGGCCCGATCAACGCAACGCTCGGCGTTGCCACATCGGCGGCCTACAACGCCGTGCTACACATGACCGACCCGACGATCCCGCGCAATTCCGGCTGCTTCCGGCCGATCCGCGTCATGGCGCCGCCCGGCACCATCGTCAACGTGGACTTCCCCGCGCCGGAAGTCGGCGGCAACACCGAAACCCATCCACGCATCGTCGGCACGATCCTCGGCGCCATGGCCCCGGCGATCCCGAACCGGGTGATGGCGGCGGAGGGTGCCACCCACTGCAACTTCGTCTTCGGCGGCGTCGATGCCGACACAGGCGAGTATTTCGCCTGTTACGACCTCGAAGCGGTCGGCTGGGGCGGCCGCGCCTTTGCCGATGGCAATGACGGCGTCGACTCGATCAACGGCAATTGCCGCATCACGCCGGTCGAAGTCTACGAGACGCGCTTCCCCTGGCGCATCGAAAGCCTCGCCTTCAACGTCGATGCCGGCGGTGCCGGCGAATATCGTGGTGGGGTCGGCTATTCCAAGCAGATGCTGTGCCTCAACGACGAAATCATCTGCTCGCAGATGACTGACCGGCACTTGCTGGCCCCCTGGGGCCTGAATGGCGGCACGGAAGGCGGCCTCGGCGCGACGCTGGTCATGAAGTCCGGGCGGAGCGACTGGCAGACGATGCGCGAAGCCTATGGCAAGGCCTCGACCAGCCGCTACTCCAACGTCTCCATTCGCCGCGGCGATCGCGTGCGGCTCGTCACCCCTGGCGGCGGCGGCTACGGCGAGCCCGCAAAGCGCGATCCGGCGGCGGTCGCGGAGGATGTCCGCGAGGGCTACGTCTCGAAGGCGGCCGCTCACAAACACTACGGCTATCAGGAGGCCTGAGACCATGAAGTTCTCGCTGAACGGGCTTTACATTGAAAGCTACACCAAATGCGCCAATTGCGGCGTGCTGATCTACGAGGCCTCGGCCGAGGATTCCGCCCGCAGGAAGACGCATGACGGGAGCATCTATTGCTCTCAGGAATGCGTCGACTGGAAGATCGACCGGGACGCCCGCCGCGCCAAGGCCGCAGTCTAGCAATCGATGCGCCGGCCCCGTCCGTCAGGGATGGGGCCGACAACTTCAAGCGCCGCGACAAGCGCCGCGCCATAACAAACTGTCCAAGGAGATACCCATGTCCACGAACGCTGCCTTCACGGCGCGGCGCGCAGCCGCCATTCCGGCCGGCCTGTCGAAACATCTCGACGTCTATATCGAGAAGGCGGAGAACGCCGAACTGTGGGACGTCGAAGGCAAGCGCTACATCGATTTTGCCGCTGGCATCGCCGTCAACAACACCGGCCATCGCCATCCGAAGGTGGTCGAGCGCGTGCGCAACCAGCTCGACAAGGTCACGCACACCTCGTTCCAGACCACGCCCTATATCGACTATGTCACTGTCTGCGAGAAGCTGAACGAGCTGGTGCCGGGTGACTTCCCGAAGAAGACTTTTCTCGTCTCCACCGGCGCCGAGGCCGTGGAGAACGCCGCCAAGATTGCCCGCGCCGCGACCGGCCGCTCGGCCTTTGTCGCCTTCTCCGGTGCCTTCCATGGCCGCACGCTGATGGCGATGACGCTGACCGGCAAGACCAATCCTTACAAGGCCGGCTTCGGCCCGCTGGTGCCGGATGTCTTCCACCTGCCGTTCCCGATCCCCTATCACGGCATTTCCGAGCAGGAATCCCTGACCGCCCTCGACCGCTTCTTCCGCTCCGAGGTCGATCCGACGCGCGTCGCCGGCATTTTCGTCGAACCGGTGCAGGGCGAGGGCGGTTTCTACCCGGCGCCCGTCACGTTCCTGCGCACGCTGCGCGAGATTTGCGACAGGCACGGCATCCTGTTGATCGCCGACGAGATCCAGACGGGCTTTGCCCGAACCGGAAAAATGTTCGCGATGGAACATGCCGGCGTTGCCGCCGATATCGTCGTCATGGCCAAGGGCCTTGGCGGCGGCTTCCCGATCGCCGCCGTCACCGGCCGCGCCGATGTCATGGACAAGATCCCGATGGGCGGCGTCGGCTCCACCTTTGCCGGTAACCCGCTATCCTGCGCCGCGTCGATCGCGGTGCTTGAGATCATCGAGGACGAGAAGCTGATCGACCGCGCCAACGAGGTCGGCCGCCGGCTGAAGGCGGTCTTCGAGGGCTGGCAGGAGGGCAACGAATTTTCCTGCATCGGCGAGGTCCGCGGCGTTGGTGCCATGGTGGCGATCGAATTCGTGCGTGACCGCGAGACGCGCCAGCCCTGGCCTGAACTGGTGAAAGCCATCACGCACACCGCTGCCGAAAAGGGCCTGCTGCTGCTCTCCTGCGGCGTGCATGGCAATGTCGTGCGTGTGCTGACGCCGCTGACCATTCCCTTCGACCATCTCGACGAAGGCATTGCCATCCTCAAGGACACCCTGCGGGCGGCACTGGAAAAGGTGGAGCGCGGACAATGACGCTCGCGCTGCTTCACGATCAGGCCTTCATCGATGGCGCCTGGGCCGGGGCGGACACGGGCTCGACCTTCGAGGTTCGCAATCCGGCGACGGGCGCGGTTATCGCGCGCGTCGCCGATCTTGCGGCCGCCGACGTCGAGCGGGCGATCCTTGCGGCCGAGCGCGCGCTCGTGGACTGGCGCCAGCGCCCGGCCAAGGAACGGGCCAAGCTACTGCGCGCCTGGTTCGACCTGATCACCGCCCATACCGAGGATCTTGCCCAGATGATCACGGCCGAGCAGGGCAAGCCGCTCTACGAGGCACGCGGCGAGGTCGCCTTCGGCGCCTCCTTCGTCGACTGGTTCTCGGAAGAAGCCAAACGCGTCTATGGCGACGTCATCCCGTCGGCCGGTCGTGACCGGCGTTTCATCGTGTTGAAACAGCCGATCGGCGTGTGTGCCGCCATCACGCCCTGGAATTTCCCGCTGGCGATGATCACCCGCAAGGCGGCGGCCGCACTCGCCGCCGGCTGCACCATGGTCGTCAAACCCTCCGAGGAAACGCCGCTGACGGCGCTCGCAATGGCCGAGCTTGCCCGGCAGGCCGGCATTCCGGCCGGCGTGCTCAACATCGTGCCGTCGAAGGATGCCGCCGGCATCGGGCGCCTGCTCTGCGAGCATCCGGTGATCCGAAAACTCTCCTTCACCGGCTCGACAGCAGTCGGCAAGCTCCTGATGCGGCAGTGCGCCGATACGCTCAAGAAACTGTCGCTGGAACTCGGCGGCAATGCACCGTTCATCGTCTTCGACGACGCCGACCTCGATCTCGCCGTCGCCGGTGCTATCGCCTCGAAATTCCGCAATTCCGGCCAGACCTGCGTCTGCACCAACCGCATCTATGTGCAGGACGGCATCCACGCTGCCTTCGTCGCAAAGCTGACCGAGCAGGTTGCTAGCCTGAAAGTCGGTGACGGCGCCGCGCCGGAGGTGGTGCAGGGGCCGCTCATCAACGCAAAAGCCGTGGCGAAAGTGGCGGAGCTTGTCGGCGACGCCGTGGATCGCGGCGCGCGCATCGAGACTGGCGGCAAGCCGCATGCGCTCGGCGGCACCTGGTTCGAACCGACTGTGCTGAGCGGAATGCAGGCGCCGATGCGGCTGGCGCAGGAAGAAGCCTTCGGTCCGATCGCTCCGGTCTTTCGCTTCAAGGACGAAGCGGAAGTCATCCGCCTCGCCAACGACACGCGCTACGGCCTGATGGCCTATTTTTACGCCCGTGATGTCAACCGCATCTGGCACGTCCTCGAAGAATTGCAGTTCGGCATGGTTGGCATCAACGAAGGCCTGATCTCCACCGAGCTTGCCCCGTTCGGCGGCATCAAGGAAAGCGGTTTTGGCCGGGAGGGCTCCAAGTACGGCATCGAGGAATATGTTGAGCTGAAATATGCCTGCTTCGGCGGGCTGAAGGTGGGGTGAGGCATGGCGCTTATTATTCGCCAGACAGGAGCAGGCCCAGAAAGGGACTAAGATGCCAGATCGAAAAGTCGCCCTCGTCGTCGGTGCATCGCGAGGCCTGGGTCTCGGGCTCGCTCATGCCTTCGTCTCACGCGGATGGGAGGTGATAGCGACCGTACGCAGCGCGCATGGCCGCGGCGCCCTGGAAACCCTTGCCGGCAATGGGTTGGTTTCCATTGCGCACATGGACATCAACAAACCAGAAGACCTAACGGCCCTTCGGAAGATGCTCTCGGCGCGCGCGCTCGACGTTTTGTTCGTCAATGCGGGCGTTGCTATTGACCCTTCCATTGCCGCGGAAACCGTCTCGACACAGGACTTCGTGGACGTCATGGTCACGAACGCGCTTTCTCCGCTGCGCGTCATTGGGGCGCTCCACGATCTGGTCGATCCCGGAGGCGTTGTCGCAGCGATGTCTTCGGACATGGGCAGCATCAACGACAATGCCGGCGGCGGATGGGAGATCTATCGCGCCAGCAAGGCGGCCCTCAATCAGATGATGAAAAGTTTCGCGATCCGCAAAGGAGACGGGCGAACCTATATCGCCATGTCGCCGGGATGGGTACGCACGGAGATGGGTGGCAACGGGGCGCCGCTCGACATAGAGACGAGCGCCGCCGGAATTGCCGAGACGCTGATCGCCCGTTCGGGCGCTGGTGGCATTCATTTCGTCGATTTCCGCAACCAACCCCTTGCTTGGTAGGCGCTGTGCAGACGGCGTGACGTCGCGCGCAGTTGTTTCCTGCCCACAGTGCGGCGCTCGGCCTTGCCGATCATCGTACTCGCGCTGCCAGGCACGTTTCTTTCCGGCCGGCGGTCCGTCGGGCAACGACCCGACGTTGCCCGATCCAGGCACGGCAGCTTGGCGCCTGATATCGGCCGTTTAGGTCAGCTTTGCCGGTGCCTTAGTAGCGGACTAAGATTTGGCCAGCCCAGCTCCGCGACATCGATGTAGAGTTCCAAGCCAAACGGGCATGAAATGGCGGATGGCCGGAGCCTAGCTTGCCTATGCGCTGACCGTTCACAGAACGCAGGGTATCCATTTCGGCCGGACCTTGCTCGTATCAGGTCCACCTCAGAGCCCGTTAGCAAGATTTCGGAGTGAGATCGGCACCATTGAATGAAGGCAAGGAACCGCCATCAGTCCGTGTCAGTAGCCGTCAGGAATCCGGTACCATATCGGCAACAGCAAATTGTCTCTTGGCGTCACCCAAGATGCCTTGTACAGAATCCTGCTCTTTGGTGACCCTCATCCTGTCGGGGGGAAGAGCCCGTTTCATATGCAAGGAGCGTTGCGTGCGTAGACACCCGCTCATCAACGGCGGGAGGTCGCGTTGCGCTGGTTGAGCCGTCGCTCGGTAGGGCAGCAACCGGCAACTCCCGTTTCTTCGATGCGCAGCTTCTCCGGCCTGATGGCCGCCTATTGGCGATCGAAGAAGTGGCTGGAGGCATGGGGGCTGACGTCGGTCATCATCATACTTACAGCCTTGTCGGCCTTGGCCAGTGTCTGGTTTGCAGAGGTGTCGGGCCAGCTTGTCAGCGCGATCGCGCTTCTTCACCGTCCTGAAGATCCCGCGACGCTGAGAACCATCCTGGAGAGTGCCGCAATACTTGGCGCGATCGTGGTCCTTCGGGATGTAGGCTTCATCCCCGTCCGTCACTATTTCTCGACGACGCTGCACCGCAAGTGGCGTGCTTGGCTTGATCAGCGGTTCAACGATGCGCTGCTCGACAGCAACCATACGCACTATCACCTCCAACATGGCGCCACCCGTGCCATACCGCCCAAGATCTCGGTCCCCGACAATATTGATCAGCGTGTCCAGGAATTGATCAAGGGAATGGCCGGCGGTGCCATTGGCGTCGCAATGGGTATCGCAGGGGTGCTGCTGTCACTTGTCTTTGTTGGCAGCAAGATCGTCGAAACGTCCGCTCCGGTTGATGGACTGCCCTTCTTCGGCAGCTACGGCAGCGCCTTCCTGACGCTTGTCGCCGTCATTGCCTACGTCCCGATTGCAACCTTCGTCGCGACGAAGCTGGGGGCTGTGTTGCAGGTGCTGGACAACACGATGCAGAGGGCCGAAGGCAGTTACCGCGGCGAACTGAACAGGCTTCTCCACAACAGCTTTTATACCGCCGCCGCTTCGGGCGAGATTGCGCAGAAGGGCATCCACAAACGCCGCTATCTCGACATTGATCGCACCTGGGCGAGGCTCAACAAGCTGGTTTCCGGATATATGGCGTTTGAGCTCTTCTACAATTTCCTAGGTTCTCGGATTGTTGCCTACGCGCCGGGCCTGTTGCCCTATGTGGACAACGAGATCAGCTTGCAAACCTACGTTACGGGAGCCGAACTGGCGAATGCGCTGATAGTTGCTTGTTCCTGGTTTATCCACGTCATGCCGGACATATCGACGCTCAAGGCGAATTCAGGTCGCCTGACCGAGCTTGCAAGGGCGATCGAGGATGTGCAGCGGCCGCGCGAGTTCTACGCGCGAACCGGCCTTTCGGAACTGCGCTACAGCACCCAGGACCCCAAACTCGGCCTGACCCTCAATGATCTGGAACTGATGCATGAGGGCGATGATGCGCCCTTTATCAGGACCGGCGAGCACCACTTCAAGCCAGGAGAATGGACCTTGCTCGTCGGAGAGTCGGGCAGCGGCAAGTCGTCTCTGTTCAAGGCCATCAATCGCCTCTGGCCGCATGGTCGCGGTACGACAATTCTGCCTGAGAGCGTGCGAAGTCTGTATGCAGCTCAGGATGTGAACCTACCGCCCATATCCCTCAAAGAACTGATTTGCATGCCTGATCTTGTTGAGGCCCATTCGGATGTAGACGTCGCGGTCGCGCTGACCAAGGCAGGCCTTGCGGAGTTTGCCGGCGACCTCGCCGAGGAGGGGCGCAACGGGCATAGCTGGGACCAGCTTCTGTCCGGCGGTCAGAAGCAGAAGGTCATACTCGCGCGGATACTCCTGCTGCAGCCGGGGCTGCTGTTTCTGGACGAGTCGACGAGCGCCCTCGACCCCGATGCCACGGTTGCCTTCCACCAAGCGATCAAGGATGCCTGTCCGAGCACGACGGTGATCAGCATCATGCATGATGCCACGCCTCCAAGATCCTCCAGCGGCAAAGGTTTCTACGACAGCGTGGTCACCATCGCAAACGGCACCACCAGAAAGGAGCCGCTCCCGAATACAAAAGGCGGCCCTGTGGGTCCGGCGCGGGTTAAACCGGTCACCAAGGCAGGAGAGCGCTAACACGTGGCAGCCGTCCAGCGGCCAGGAATAGCTCTACTCTGCATCGGGTAGCCAGCAGGCGTACAGCGCAACGACCCCAATGAGAATCTACGAGCGCGCAAGGTTGCCAGTGCGCGCTATTCGGTAGTCTTCCCGTCGAAGTGCTCCGACGACGACTCGGCGATCGACTTCTTGCTTTGGACCAGCTGGTCGCGATGATTTGGTGGACCGTAGATGGTGTAGACCTTCAGGCTCTTCGCACCCACATTGATCAGATTGTGGGAGGCGCCCGCAGGCACAAGGATCGCGTCGCCGCTCTTTAGCTTGTGCGTAGTCCCGTCGATGACGATCTCGCCCTTGCCCTTCTCGACCCGAAAGAACTGGTGGTGGGTCTTGTGCGTTTCCATCCCAATGTCCTGTCCGGGCTTTAGCGACATCAGCACCAGTTGCAGATGATGGGCGGCAAGGTGCTGCATTCGTCCGATGTCGCAACCCTGGTCACCGCCATGGCAGGTGGGTGGGCCGCCTGTCGCGCTCACACCCCTTGCCGACAAGACCGAGGCGCTTAAGTGCCATACGCGCGAAATCTACGGGTTCGACCTTCACCGGTAGACCGTGGACGGCCGCAGCATGAGACAGGACAAGTTTTATGAAGCCGATGTCTATGCCTAGCGTCATCGGTCCAGCGCCTTGGGCGGCCCGATCACGACCGAAGCGAATGAGCCGTTCTCGATCGAGTGCAAAAATGTTGCATTTGCCAAGATGCCTTTGCAGCATATCAAGGGCTGAGGCCTTGGAGCGGCGAGGGGACTTGCCTACATCGCACATGTCGTCGATATGAAGATCGATGAGTTCGCCGAAGGTCTTCAGGCGCGCTATACGGGACTTGGTCGGCGTCTCACCACGATCGACTTGGCGCTCGGTTTCGGTCGCCCAGCGGCGTGCGTCGTCTCGGTCTCGCTGACATAGCGACCTTTGCGACGGACTTGGACACGCCAGGAACCGGACGAGAGCTTTGTGTAGATGGCCATTTTTTCGTGTGCGCTCCGTGTGCACTGACAGAACGAAACGTGGCGAAAAGGGTCGTATTCTGGCGTAAAGAGGCGTATCCGCGATTGCGACTCACGAATTGATGTAAAAAAATGGCGAAAAATCAAGAACATAGCGTGGCCGTGGCCCCGATGATGGATTGGACGGACCGGCATTGCCGGTTCTTCCATCGCCAGCTGACGAACCGTGCGCTGCTTTACACCGAAATGGTGGTGGCAGACGCGGTCCTCCACGGCGCGCGCGATCGGTTGCTTGGCTTCGATGCGGTGGAACATCCGGTCGCCTTGCAGCTCGGCGGTTCCGATCCCGCGAAACTTGCCGAGGCCGCGCGCATTGGCGAGGCCTTCGGCTATGACGAAATCAATCTCAATGTCGGCTGCCCGTCCGACCGCGTCCAGTCGGGGACGTTCGGGGCCTGCCTGATGAAAGTGCCCAACCTTGTCGCCGAGTGCGTCGAGGCGATGAAAGCTGCGGTGACCATCCCCGTCACCGTCAAATGCCGCATCGGTGTCGACGAACAGGACCCGGAGCCGGCGCTCGATGCACTGGCGAACGGGGTTTTCAATGCCGGCGCCGACGCCTTGTGGGTGCATGCGCGCAAGGCGTGGCTGGAAGGGTTGAGCCCCAAGGAAAACCGCGATATTCCGCCGCTCGACTATAACAGGGTCTATCGGCTTAAGGTTGAAAAACCGAGCAAATTCATCGGGATCAATGGGGGTATTCAGTCACTTGAAGAGGCGCGGGCGCATCTCGATCAGGTTGACGGCGCCATGCTTGGCCGCGCCGCCTACCACACGCCAGGCATTCTGGCCGGCGTCGACGCCGGCTTCTACGGCGCAAAGCCCGAGGCGTTCGATTTCGCAGCGCTTATCGACGCGATGGCGGGTTATGCAGCGCGCCACATCGAACAGGGCGGACGGCTCGGCCATGTCACCCGCCATATGGTCGGGCTGTTCCATGGGTTGCCCGGTGCGCGCCGTTACCGCCAGATCCTGTCGACCGATGCAAACCGGCCCGGTGCCGGGCCTGATGTGCTGAAGACGGCGTTTGCGGCCGTCGAATTTGGCGCAGGGACCGCCGAAGCGGCCTGACCTGGAGCAATTCCAGGAAAAGTGGAAACGGTTTTCCGTCCGTGAATTGCGTCAAGTTCACCGTCTCCGTGAAACGGTGGATTGCTTTAATCCCTGAGAATCATGCGGTCGCCGCGCACGTCGAAGCCCGACAGTGAGCCGATGAAGTTCATGCCGAGCAGGCTCTGGCTCAGCATGCCAGGAGCCGCGACCATCACCGACATGTTCTTGCGCACGATGCCGCCGATCGCCACCGCGTCGGTCTTGACCGCCGCGGCGCGCGCCATGCCGTTGGCTGTCGAAACCGGTATGGTGTAGTTGAGCGCGGCGGGGTTGAAGCCGGCGGCTTGCGCGTCTTCGGACGTCAGCACCGTGCTGGTCGCGCCGGTATCGACCACGGCCCGCACCGGGTTGCCGTTGACCAGGATGCGCGCCTCGAAATGGCCGTTGTCGGCCTTGTCGAGGGTCACGGTGGCGTGGCCGTCTTCGACGCCAAGCGCCAGCGGACTGCCGGGGACGAGGCCGGCTGTCACCCGGCTGGCTACGTCCTGCAGTTCGTAGCGATACTGGTAGCCGGTGATCAGAGCGAGCACGATTGCCGCCCAGGCGCCAAGGTTGCGGGCCATCGCGCCCAGCGGGCGGCCTGACCGCAGCAGGCCGGCACCGATCAGCGCGCCGAAGGCGCCAAGCCAGATCAGCCGGCCGAAATCATAATTTTCCACGCCAAGCGTGCTGCCGGCGGAGTCGTTGAGCATGAGCAGGACCGCTCCCACGCCGATCACCGCCATCATAATCCAGAACAGCCGGCTGCTCATCCGTGCCTCGCTAGAGTGCGTCGCGTTGGCGCGCCATGCGGGTGCGGCGCGTTTCCCGGCGCGGCCGGCGCTCGACCGTTTCCAGCCGGGCCGGCAGTTCGGCCATCACATTGCGACGCGTTTCGGGCGTCATCCCCATCCAGGCGCCGATTTCCTCGCGCGTGCGGCCGCAACCGAAACAGAAGCCGGTTTTCATGTCGATCGAACAGACCAGGATGCAGGGGGATTCGATGGCCGTCATGACTTTCTCACGAGCGACCCGTTTGGATTCCGCTCTTCCATCTCCACATGGTGCAACGGCAAAGCCAATGCAAGCCCTCGCGATCGCGCCCTCCCAGGCCATCTTTGCGGCAATCAAGGCGGATGTTTGGGAGAGGTTGTGCCGATCACGCAACGCGGCTATGCCGCTCACCAACTCCAGGAATGATTGCTCACGACATGACCAGCGCGCTACCTTTCGACGATTTTCGCAACCTGCTCGACAATTTGCCGGCAGCCGACCTCAAGGCGGAAGCGCGCGTGCATGCGCTGTTCGCCAAGGCGGACAAGCCAGCGCATTCGCTCGGCCGCATCGAGGAGATCGCCGCGTGGCTTGCGGCCTGGAGCGGCAGGGCTCCGCCCGCCGTGACAAGGCCGCTGATGGCGGTCTTCGCCGGCAATCATGGCGTGGTCAGGCATGGCATTTCGCCACGCCCGGTGGCGGCGACAGCCAATGCGGTCGAGCTTTGCGCCGCCGGCGGTGCGGCGATCAACCAGATCTGCATCGCCAACGATCTCGGGCTGAAGGTGTTCGATCTTGCCTTGCACATCGCCACAGGCGACATCACCGATGATGCCGCGCTTGATGAACGCGGTTGTGCGGCGACCATGGCCTTCGGCATGGAGGCGATCGCCGGCGGCACCGACCTGCTTTGCCTCGGCGATCTCGGCGTCGGCAATTCCACCGTCGCCGCCGCCCTGTTTGCGGCACTGTTCGGGGGCAGGGGGGCCGATTGGGTCGGCCCGGGATCCGGCGCCGATGCGGCTATGCAGGCGCGCAAGGCGGAGGTGGTCGATGCGGCGCTGGCGTTTCACAGCGACCATCTAGAGGACCCGCTGGAAGTGTTGCGCCGGGTCGGCGGCCGCGAGTTCGCGGCGATAGCCGGCGCCATCCTCGCCGCGCGGATGCAAAAGATCCCGGTGCTGCTCGACGGCTTTGCGGCAACGGCCGCTGCGGCGGTGCTCTATGCCGCGAACCCCGCAGTGCTAGACCATTGTCTTCTCGCCAGCCTGTCGCCGGAGTCCGCGCATGCAAGAGCCGCCGAGCTGCTTGGCTTCCGCCCACTGCTCGACCTGGGCATGAGCCACGGCGAGGGGGCGGGGGCGGCACTTGGCGCAGGTCTGGTCAAGGCGGCGGCGCTGACCAGTTCGGGCATGGCGGCAGCTGTTCGGGGCTAAGCCCTCGGGTATCAACGCCTGAGATTGGGGATACGATAGACGACCGAGGTATATTTCGGATTGCATCGTGTCTCGATGACCGACCCGCCAAGGCCTTCCGCGATTCTCCTGCTCGCCACGTTCTTTTCGGCAACGGGGTATTGGAAGCAATCCGGATCGAGTCGCTCGGAAGCCCACTCAACAACAGCGCCAATGGCCTCACGGCCAATACCGTCTCCTTGAGCGTCTTCCCTTATCCAAATACCAAGCTCAGGAGATACCGTCTTTGCCGCGTGAAGGCCGATAAGCCCCAGGCAGCGATCGTCCGCCACCGAACGCGCGACGAAATGCAAATCCGACCCACTACGGATCAGCGTCAGCCAGGATCGCCATACTTGCGCGAAGGCCGCCGGTGATCGAGGTGGTTCCCATTGCATGAAGCGGGTGATTGCGGGCGTGATGGCGGCAAAGACCTCGTCCGCATCGTCAGGCGTAAACAGCTTCAGGCAAAGCCGCTCCGATCTGATTTCAATGCCGCGGGCATCCCAATCTGCGGTCATTGCGGTCTGCGTTCCTCTGCCGGGCCGGGCGCGTGCTGCTCGGCAGGGGGTATCTATCGCCGACGGGCCGCTACTGCCGCGGTCGGCAACGCCGGCAGCTCTTCCATCACCCGGCTCAGCGGGAAGATGGCAATCGCCTCGGTGCCTTCGCGCAGCTTGGAATGGAGCTCGAATTGGCCGCCATGCATGGCAAGCAGCCCTTGCACGATCGGCAGGCCAAGTCCGGTGCCTTGCTCGGCACTCTTGATGGCGATCGAGCCTTGGCCGAAGGCTGAAAGCACGATCGGAATCTCGTCTTCGGGAATGCCGGGGCCATTGTCCTTGATTGAAATGTATTGCCCGCCGCCCGCCGTCCAGCCGACGCGGACGCGGATTTCGCCGCCGGTGGCGGTGAATTTAATGGCGTTGGACAAAAGGTTGAGCGCGATCTGGCGCACGGCGCGCTCGTCGGCGAACAGACGCGGCAATGTCTGTTCGAAATCCTGGATGACCCGGATGTCCTTGTTGCGCGCCTTCAACTCCATCATATGGCAGCAATCCTCGACGATGTTCAGCAACATCACCGGCTCTTCGTTGAGCTGGTAGCGGCCGGCCTCGATACGCGACAGGTCGAGGATCTCGTTGATCAAGTCGAGCAGATGCTGGCCGGAGTCGTGCACGTCATGGGCGTAGTCGCGATAAGTGGGGTTGCTCATCGGCCCCAGCACTTCGTTCGCCATCACCTCGGAAAAGCCGAGAATGGCGTTGAGCGGCGTGCGCAGTTCATGGCTCATCGAAGCGAGGAAACGCGATTTCGCCAGATTGGCGTCCTCAGCCCGCCGCCGCGCCTCGTCCGACATCGATTTCGCCGTCTCGAGTTCGGCGATCAGTGCGTCCTTTTCGGAGCGGAACGACAACAGCATCAGGGAGGAGCGGTTGATGTGGTGGGCGACATAGGCAAAGAAGGGCAGCGACAAGACAAGCAGCCCGGCCATGATCGCCTCGACGGGCATCCACAGCCTGGTGCCAACATAGGCATAGAGCGCCACTGGCATGGCAAAGGTCGCCAGCAGCGCGCCGCTCAGGGATGAGGCCATGACCGCGGTCCCTGCCATGGCAAACAGCAGCACCACGGCCTTGACCACCTGGAACTGGGCGACATCGCAAGCGCCGCAGCCAAGCCAGACGAACCAGGCCCAGCCGAGACCGCAAAGGAAATGGCCGGCCAGGAATTCCCGCCTCGCTTGCAAGGGGTTGAGCTCGGAAGCTTCCGTACGCTCGATGCGCCGCGCCATGAAGACGACGATCGTATAGGAGATGAGCGTGAACAGCGTCCAGAGCCCGATCTCGTTGCCAACGCCGGCGAGCCGGCCGGCTACTGCGATCGCCAGGACGAGCAACGGGATGACCACGGCACCGCTTGTCATGGCGCGCGCGTGTAGTTTCAGCAGTTCGCGGTCGAAATCGAGATTGCCGGCCTGCTGCGAAAGACGGTCGCGCGTCTTGCGCACCGCGCGCGCGACATCGCTGTTGCGATGCCGTTTCCTGCGGTCCACAATGAACTTGTCCGCTGTGTTCGAGCGTTGCAAGGGCATCAAAAACTTCAATTTATACGTGCAGCGGTTTCAAGGTGTTAAGCTACGTTCGAATGATTAACCAACCGTTTGCCATATGAGCCGTTCCTGGTCGCCAAGATCGCGCCGACGGTACGCACCGGTGCCCAGGAGCCCGTGGCGGCGGCTTCTGGATTATGGGCTTACGACAATCATTCTGGGGTTGCTGATCCTGCTGGCGGCACGTCTCGATCGGGTGGAAACGCGCCAGACGCAGGGTGCGGCGATCATCAATGACGGCGATTCCATCACACTTGGCGCCGAGCGCATCCGCATGCGCGGCATAGATGCCCCGGAATACACCCAGACCTGCCGCAGGAACGGTGTGGATTATGCCTGTGGCACGCTTGCGCGCCAGTCGCTGGTGCGCCTAATCGCCGGCAGGCCGGTCACCTGCAGCGGCTGGCAGCGGGATCGCTATGGCCGGCTGCTTGGCGACTGCAAGGCCGGCGGCACGGATCTCAACCGCGCCCAGGTCGAGGCGGGCTGGGCCGTTGCCTTCGGCGACTACGAAGGTGAGGAAGCGACTGCCCGCGCGGCAAAGGTCGGTATCTGGGCGGGTACGTTCGACCGGCCGCAGGACTGGCGCGACAGTCATCACGGCGAGGTGGTGGAGCGAAAACACGGCACGCTGGCGTCGATCGGCGACGCCGTGCGGGAGATTTTTCGCTTCTGGTGAAGTGCCTTGGCTGGGAAGGAAAAGGGAGGATCGAATGAAGCTTTACGACGGCGGCCGGGCGCCCAATCCGCGGCGGGTTCGCGTTTTCCTTGCAGAGAAGGGGATCGCGGTTCCAATCGTGTCCGTCGACATGGGCGCGCTGGAGCACAAGAGCCAAACAGTGAGTTCGCGCAACCCTTTGCAACGCCTGCCGGTGCTGGAACTTGACGACGGCACGATCATCACGGAATCCGTCGCCATCTGCCGCTATTTCGAGGAGTTGCAGCCCGAACCGGCCCTGTTCGGACATGGCGCGCTCGGCAAGGCGCAGGTCGAGATGTGGCAGCGGCGGATGGAGCTCAATCTGCTGAGCAGCGTCGCGCAGGCCTTTCGCCATATCCATCCTGCCATGAAGGAATGGGAAATCCCGCAGGTCCCGGAATGGGGCGAGGCCAACAAGCCGAAGGCGGTCGAGTTCCTGAAGATCCTCGACCGCGAGTTGGCGAGCCGTGAGTTCGCCGCCGGCGACAGCTATTCGATTGCCGATATAACCGGCCTGATCGCGATCGACTTCATGAAGCCGGCCCGCATCAAGGTGCCGGAGGAATGCACCAATGTGTTGCGCTGGCATCAGGCGGTCTCCAGCCGCCCGAGTGCCGCCGCTTGAGTATGAAACTGGACAGTTTTGCAGCAGAGGTCCGAGCCTGCCGCATCTGTGTCGAAAACCCTATCGGCAAGCCGCTGCCACATGAGCCGCGACCGGTATTGCGTCCCTCGTCCAGCGCCCGCATCCTGATCGCCAGCCAGGCGCCGGGAACCAAGGTGCACCTATCAGGCATGCCGTTCACCGATGCTTCCGGCGACCGCCTGCGCAACTGGCTTGGTGTGACCAGCGACGAATTCTACGACATCGAGAAATTCGCCATCGTGCCGATGGGGTTCTGCTTTCCCGGCCAGGATGCCAAGGGCGGCGACCTGCCGCCCAGGCGCGAATGCGCGCCGGCTTGGCGCGCGCCCTTGATGGCCCTGATGCCGCGAATAGACCTCGTGCTGACGATCGGCATCTATGCGCAGTCCTGGCATATGGGCGCCGCGCGCCGCCCCTCGCTGACGGAAACGGTGATGGACTGGCGTGCCATCTGGGAGAGTTCCAGCGGAGCGAAAGTGCTGCCGCTGCCGCATCCATCCTGGCGCAACAGCGGCTGGCTGAAGCAGAATCCATGGTTTGAAATGGATTTGCTGCCTTTCCTTCGGTCGGAAATCCGCTATCGCATTGGCTAGGCATTCAGCAAGAAATCACTCGCTTTAACGGCGATTGGCAGAATTTCTTTCTTGTGGAAGCCTCGAATAAGAGGGATTATAGACAAACTATTCCCCTAGGAGCCTCTAATGGACCGCCTTGACCGAAAGATCCTACGTCTCCTGCAGGAGGACGCGACGCTCGCGGTGGCCGATGTCGCCAAGAAAGTCGGCCTGTCGACCACGCCCTGCTGGCGCCGCATCCAGAAGCTCGAGGAGGAGGGCGTCATCAAGCGGCGCGTGGCCATTCTCGACCATGAGAAGGTCAATGTGCGGGTCACTGTCTTCGTCTCGATCCGCACCAATTCACATAGCCATGAGTGGCTGCGGCGGTTTTCCGAGGTCATCCAGGAATTTCCCGAGGTGGTCGAGTTCTACCGCATGAGCGGGGACGTCGATTATCTCTTGCGCGTCGTGGTGCCCGACATCGCCGCCTATGATGCCTTCTACAAGCGGCTGATCGCCAAGATCGAGATTCGTGACGTGTCGTCGTCCTTCGCCATGGAGCAGATCAAGTACACCACCGAAATCCCGCTCGACTATATGGTGCTGGACAAGGAATCGGGTGCCAACGCTGCCTGAGCGCCAACCCGTTAGTTCTTCTTTTTGTTGAGAAAACTCCAGGGCGAATTCACCGGCAGGGTGATGGTGTCAGGCACAGTGTCGACACCGACGACCTCCGCCTTGCGCACGGTATAGCCGGACTGGATGACGCTGACGCCATCCAGAATGAACAGCTGGCTTTTCTCCATGTCCGGCTTCAGGGCGCCGGTGACGGCGACCGACTGGTAGGCTTGCGACATCTTGTAGGGGTGGGCTGGCGTGACCAGCACGATCTGGTTGGGCGGTGGCGTCGGCATGTGACTGCACGCGCCCGTCCATGGCACCAGCAGGAACTGATAGACGAGATCGCCGTCGCGATCGACCGGCAATGCATATCCGGCTAATTGTACGGTCTTGTCCTGCAGATCGACGGAGAGCGTCTCGCCATGATCGGGCAATTTTGCCGCGATCATCGGCAGGCCGGCGTCTTCGGCAACGGCCTGGGTCGCCGGGCGCAAATCCTTCCAGAAAATTTGCATCGTGTCGGCCGAGGCGCCGGCAGCGGGGAGAGACAGCGCGGCCGCGAGCGCCAGGATTGATTTGAAATGGATGCTCATGCCGCTTCCTTTACGGGCGAGTAAAGACGCCGTGCCCAATGACGTCAATGCTCGAGCCGCATCACATGTCGGCGAGAACCGGCCATGCCGGCCTCGCGGAAGCCACGCGATGCAAACATGTCGCGAAAACCCATGAAACGGTAACTCGGCGACGCCTCGGCCACCGGATAGGCCTCAATGATACGCGCCCTTGGCGAAGGCATGATCGATGGCGGCATCGAGCAATGCCGAAGCAAGGCCGCCGCCGCGCAAAACCCTCGGCACATAGAAGCAGACGATCGACCATACGCCGCTCTCGCGATCATCCTGCTGCTTTGAAAGCTTGCGATAGGTCTCGCGTGGCGCGACCGAGCACCAGCCGATGGTCTTGCCGTCGAGCTCGGCGACGATGCCGACCGGGTGCTGGCATCGAGGAGCGCCATCATCCGCCGCTTCTTCTCGTCGCTCTGGACGTGCCCGCGGCCGGACTGCCGCCAGGCCATGCAACAGCAATATTTGGCGACCCCGGCTGCTCGAACAGAGCCTCGAAGCTGACACGGGTCGCCCGCGCCACCTCGGTGAAGCGGATGTTGGCAGGTCAAACGTTTCTGGCGGCGATCCGCGCGAGCGTTTTGGCATCGGTCAGTTCCTTCACGGCATCCTTACCGATCCAGCGTGCCGTCTTGTCGGGCGATCGAGCGAGCCGTTCAGCGACAGCAAGGGCAGCGCCATGCATGGCCATCGATCGCTTGCCGATGGAACGAAGCGCCCAGTTCACGGCTTTCTTCACGAAATTACGGTCGTCGGTGGCATGCGCCTCGATGATCGGCAGGAAGGTGAGAAAAGTCGCCTCCGGCTCTTTCTTCCGGTGGACCACAGACCAGGCCATCATGGCAAAAGCCGTGCGTCGAACGAATTCCCGTTCGTCGGCCGCGAACTCGCCGATCAGTCCGTATCGACGAAGAGGTCAGAGACGCCGTCGACGATATCCCAGGAGTCGAAACTGGCCGCCCATTGCCTTGCGTTCGCGGCAGAAAACCGGTTCGGGTCGGCGGTGACGGAAGCGATGAACTGCGCCTCCATAATGCCTGACTCCCACAGCTCAAAAGCGCGCTCATGGTTGCGTTTGATCTTCCGAGCGATCTGCCGCTGGACGCCATGTGGAATTCCAAGCGCGCGTTCGATCTTGATACCGTAGCGCAGCATGCCAAGGCGATTTTCCTCCGAGCCGATCAAGCGCAGATGCGCGACGATTTCGTCGGCAGTGGATCGGGGCGAAAGCTCGGCCATCGCAAATCCTACTTCTCCAGCCGCGCCAGCAGCGAGGACGTGTCCCAGCGCTTGCCGCCCATGGCCTGCACGTCCTTGTAGAACTGGTCGACAAGCGCGGTCACCGGCAGCTTGGCGCCGTTGCGATCAGCCTCCTCCAGGCAGATGCCGAGATCCTTGCGCATCCAGTCGACGGCAAAACCGAAATCATATTTTCCCGCATTCATGGTCTTGTGCCGGTTTTCCATCTGCCAGGATCCGGCCGCACCCTTGGAAATCACCTCGATCACCTTCTCGATGTCGAGCCCGGCCTTCTTGCCGAAATGGATGCCTTCCGACAGGCCCTGCACCAGCCCGGCGATGCAGATCTGGTTGATCATCTTGGTCAGTTGGCCGGCGCCCGCCGATCCCATAAGCCCGACCATGCGGGCATAAGCATCGATCACCGGCCTAGCCCTGTCGAAGGCGGCCTGGTCGCCGCCGACCATGACGGTCAGCACGCCATTCTCGGCACCGGCCTGGCCACCGGAGACCGGCGCGTCGAGGAACGAGAAGCCGCCGGCTTGCGCGGCCTCCGCCAACTCGCGCGCGACCTCGGCCGAGGCCGTGGTGTTATCGATGAAGACCGAACCTTTCTTCATCGAGTTGAAGGCACCATCCGGGCCGGTCGTCACCGAGCGCAGATCGTCGTCATTGCCGACGCAGGAAAAGACAAAGTCCTTGTCCTTGGCTGCCTCCGCCGGCGTCACCGCAAGGCTGCCGCCATGCTGGCCGACCCATTGCTCGGCCTTGGCCCTGGTGCGGTTGTAGACGGTGACGTCGTGGCCGCCCTTGTTGCTGAGGTGTGCCGCCATGGGGTAGCCCATAACGCCAAGACCGAGAAATGCCACAGATGCCATGAGCTTGCCCTTCAGACGAAAACGAAATTGTTGCGAAAGCTCTAGGCTCTGCGCTCAATTCGTCAAGACGCCTGTGGCACGATCGACTGGTACAGTATGGGAACCCGTCAGCGTTTCAGGTGGATGGTGATCCGGCGCTCGATCCATTCGATGGCATGGCGCAACAGCTCAACCATCACGAGGTATACCAGGGCGACCCAGATATAGGCCTGGATGTCGAAGGAATTGGCGAAGGCGAGTTTTGCATTGCCCATCAGGTCGTAGACGGTGATGATGGCGACGATCGCCGAAGCCTTGACCATCAGGATCAGCTCATTGCCATAAGGCCGCAAGGCGACGATCAGGGCTTGCGGCAAGACGATCTTGCGCAGCGTCTGCAGTTTGTGCAGGCCGAGCGAGGCAGCGCCTTCCCATTGGCCTCTGGGCACGCTTTCGATGGCACCGCGCAGGATTTCGGCCTGGTAGGCGGCTGTGTTGAGCGCGAAGGCGAAGACGCCGCAGTTGAAGGCGTCCTTGAAGAAATCCCAGAGCGTGAACCATCCCATCGTAAAGCCGACTGGGATGCTTACGTGAGGCAGAACTTGGACCCAGTCGCTGACGACCGGTAGGTACACGCCAACCGCACTGAGCTCCGGTCTGAACGAACCCAACCCGTAATAGACCAGAAACGTCTGAACCAGCAGCGGCGTGCCCCGGAAGAAATAGACGTAGCAATAGGCAAGACCGGACAGGATCCGGTTCCTGGACATGCGCCCATAGGCGACAGGCACCGACAGGATCGCGCCCAGCACCATCGATATGGAAACCAGCGACAGGGTGACGCCAAGCCCTCTGAGATAGGCCGGCGCATATTTGGCGAAGAAGGCTGCGTTCCAGGCAAAGAACAAGTAGCTGACGATGCCGAGGCCAAAGGCGATCCACAGGCAAACAAGCGCGTAACCGACGATGCGCCGTCGCGGCCAGCCGCGAGCTCGCGGTGGCGGCCGTTCGACCATGGCGGCTGTCGCGCTCATCGTTGTGCCTCGCGTTTGCCGAGCGAGCGCAAAATGGCGTTGGTGGCGAAGGATGACACGACGGCCAGGCCAAGAAAGACCAGTGCCGCCACGCCGTAAAACAGGAACGAGTGCTTAGTGACGCGAGCGGCCACGCCAGCGTTGCGCAACGTCTCTGCTAGACCGACGACCGACACCAGTGAGGTGTCCTTCAACAGGCTGAGCCAGCAATTCTCAAGACCGGGAAACGCGATGCGCAGCAGCTGCGGCAAGATCACAAGGCGCATTGTCTGTCCGTAGGAAAGACCAATGGCATAGCCGCCCTCATACTGGCCTTTCGGAATGGCGCGGAAGGCCGACAGGAAAACCTCGCTGGCGTAGGACGAGAAGATCAGGGCAAGCACGATCATGCCGGCGACGAAGCTGTTGACGTCGATGGTGGCGTCTGGTCGGAAATACCGGATGATGTGCTGCAGCAGGATCGGCACGCCGAAGAAGAACAGGAAGAGCGTGACCAGTTCCGGCAGGCCACGAAAGACCGTGGTGTAGATGTTGGCGGCCAGGCGCAGCGAGGGCTCTTCGGATTGCTTGCCGAGCGCAATGAAAAAGCCGATCGTCAAACCAATGGGAAGCGTCGCCAACGCCAGCAGAACCGTTACTACGACGCCATAGGCAATATCGTCACTCCAGCCATCGGGTCCCCAACTGAGAAGTGTCCATATGCTTTGGGCTGGCATTGACGGGTCTTATCTCCACGGCATTCCCAAGACGAATAGAAAGACGGCGGGGAATTTCCCCGCCGTCTTGATCCAGTCTATCAGGACTCGGCGCCGTAGACGTCGAACTTGAAGTACTTGTCGTTGATTTCCTTGTATTTTCCGCTGGCGCGGATGGCGTCGATGGCCTCATTGAGCTTGTTGACCAAGTCGGTCTCGCCCTTGCGCACGGCAATGCCGGCGCCCGGTCCGAAGATCTCGACCGGTTGCGGCGAGGGCTGGCCGAGAATCTTGCAGCAGGCGCCATCAGGCGAGTCCAGCCACTGCTGCAGCACGACGATATCGTCCTCGATCGCGTCGAGACGACCATTGGCAAGATCCGCCTGCTCCTCGGGGCTGCTCGGATAGCCCTTCACGGTGCTGTCGGTGTAGGTCTTCGAGGCATAGTTGAAATGCGTGGTCGTGGTGGCGACACCGATGGTCTTGCCGGCGAGATCTTCCTTGGTCACGCCCTTCAGCGTGCTGTCTTTCGGCACTGCGAGAGCCGACGGCGTGTTGTAGTATTTGTGGGTGAAGTCGACCTTCTCCTTGCGCTCCGGGGTGATCGACATAGACGCGACGATGGCGTCGAACTTGCCGGCCTGAAGTGCGGGGATGATGCCGTCCCAATCCTGGGCGACGAAGGTGCACTTGACCTTCATCTGGTCGCAAAGCGCCTGGGCGATATCGATGTCGAAGCCGACGAGCTTGCCGTCGGAGGTGAGGTTGTTGAACGGGGGATAGGCGCCTTCGGTGCCGATCCGCAGGGTCTTTTCCTGGGCCTGGGCTACGCCGAGCGTCAGCAGCGCGGCCGATGCGGCGAGCGCGATACGCAGTGCAATACGCATGATATTCCTCTCTTTATGGTCCCGGCCGTCGTTCCGAAACGGCTCTGTGGGGCGGTGCTTTTGACCGCCCGCTGAAGCGATACTCCCACTCTTTCCAAGAAAAAAGCAACTGCAAAACCACCGAAATCGGCAACGGGGTTCTGCCGTTACGTTACATCTCAAGCAACGAGCCCGGTGGTGTGCTCGATGAAGTCGACTATCGATTTTACGTCGTCGAGGTGGAATACCGGCAGGCTCTTGTCCGTGACGGTGAAATCCGCGGCGACGGCGACAATATTGGGATCGCCAGCCGAAAGCGGCGTCCGGTCCTTTGCCGCCAGCCGCCGTGTTTCGATCTTACGGTGGGACTCGCGCTTGTAGCCTTCGACCAGCACGATGTCGCATGGGGCGAGCCGCGAAAGGATGCCCTCCAGCGGTGGCTCGTCCTCGCCGCGCAATTCGTGCATCAGCGCCCAACGGTTGCCGGACACGATCGCGACCTCGGTGGCGCCGGCCTGCCGATGGCGGAAACTGTCGGCGCCAGGCTTGTCGATGTCGAAGTCATGATGGGCATGTTTGACCGTCGAGACCTTCCAGCCGCGCCGCACAAGCTCGGCGACCAGCTTTTCGGTCAGTGTGGTCTTGCCGGAGTTTTTCCAGCCGATGATGCCGAAGATGTTCATGATGTCATGCTCTGCAACAGGCGTCTGGCCTCGGCAAGATCGTCCGGCACGTTGATGTTGAAGAAAGGATCGAGCCCTGTGGATTGCTGGATCGGGAATTCCACCTCGACATGGCCGTGGCGCTCGATGAAGGCCAGTACCCGCCGGCTATCCTCGTCGACCAGGAAATGCCGCAAGGCGTCGCGACAATCGATTGGCCACAGCGCGAAGGTCGGGTGGAGCCTGCCGGCGGAGGAGGCGATAGCGATCGAACCGGGGCTTCGACCGGACGCCGCGGCAAGGCGGTCGACGAGATCAAGCGGCAGGAAGGGCGT
Organism: Mesorhizobium sp. HAY1-8B; assembly: GCF_056868045.1. NCBI lineage: Bacteria > Pseudomonadati > Pseudomonadota > Alphaproteobacteria > Hyphomicrobiales > Phyllobacteriaceae > Mesorhizobium > Mesorhizobium sp. HAY1-8B. The sequence goes on along the minus strand of NZ_CP200321.1, from coordinate 4,382,483 downwards.
GTCGCCGGCAGCGGTGACGACAGCCTTGCAAGGTGTGCTGGCAGCGGCCCATTCGAGGCCGGTCAGAATTCCGGCAAGCGGGCCGGCAAAGCCCTCGACGGTGTCGGCGAGCACGGCCAGTCCGAAACGGGAAAAACGTGCCGGATCGCCATTGGCACTGAGCGCCAGGGTTTCAATCTGCGGGCCAAGGCGCGACAGGACCTGGTCAAGCACGCAGCCGGCGCCAAGCGGCAACAGGCTCTTGTCGCCGCCTCCCATGCGCCTTGACTGGCCGCCGGCCAGAATGATCCCCGCGACATCCCGTTTCATGCCGCCCAGCCTCTACGCCAGCCGCCGGAAATCGCAAGCAGCTTCAAGGGCTAGATTCCATCCGGCGCCATGGTCGGCCCGGTGCTTTCGGCGACGATCCTTCGCCGGCCGACCAGCCGTTCGCGGTAAAGCGTATAGAGACCCGAGCCGACGACTGTCGCTGCGCCGACGATCATCGGCGTGTCCGGAAAATCGCCGAAGACGATCAGGCCAAGCAGTATGGACCAGAGGAGCGCGGTGTAACGGAATGGCGCGACGAAGGAGATCTCGCCCGAGCGCATCGCCATGATGATGAACTGATAGCCGACGAGCACGAGCACCGCAGCCAGCGCCAGCAGTGTCGTGCTCTTGACGGTCATCGGTGTCCAGCCACCCATCGGCGACAACAGCAACGCGCCGACAACGGTCATTGCCAGAGCGGTGGCGGTCGAGACCAGCATCGTCGGTATGGCTTGAGGGATACGCTTGGTGGCGAGATCACGCACGGTGCAGCATGCAACGCTGACCAGTGCCACAAGGGAATAGACGCTGAAGCCGTCGAAGCCCGGCCGCACGATGATCAGCACGCCGGCAAAACCGATGGCGATCGCCATCCAGCGTCGCCAGCCGACCGCTTCTCCGAAAAACAGCGCGGCACCCATCGTCACCGCCAGCGGCAGCGCCTGAAGAACGGCCGAGACGCTGCCGATCGGCAAATGGGCCAGCGCCACGAGGAATGACACGGTGGCACCCGCTTCGCCCAGGACGCGGATTGCCACCAATGGCTGCAGCATCAGGCGCGGCTGCAAAAGCGCGCCACGTTGCCAGGCCAGCAGGCCGACGAAGAGCGAGGCAAAAGCCCCCCTGATCAGCATGACCTGCGCCATGTTCATCGATTGCGAAGAGTATTTGGTGATGGCGTCGTTGAGCGTGAAGCCAACCATCGCCACCATCATGAACAAGGCGCCGCGAAGATTTGGAGAAAGGGGCAAGACATCTACCGGTTGCTTTGGCAAGCAAGCCTGTAACAGCCCGCCGCGAAACAGCAATGGCAAAGGGCTGTGCCAGAACAGGGAGAATCCGTCGTCGCCGGGGTGAAATCACATCCTGGCTTCGTTACGGATCGTGTCGGGAGGTCGCTTCGCCTCCCGGAAACCGACCGGCCCGGGCGATCCTATTTCTTCGGCGTCAGCACTTCGGTGCCGTTGCCTTCCTTGCCGGCGATCGTCCACAGGCCATGCAGCGAGCCGTCCTCCTCGACCTTGTAGACAACGAGGCCGATATCCTTGTCCATGACATAGCCGGCGGAGAATGCGTCGTCGTTGCGCATGCAGATGCCGTCCGAGGAGGAGCCGCCTGTCTCCCAGTGGATCGTGCAGGTCGTTCCGCTGGTCAGCGTGATGGTGGCTTCGCCGCCATAGGCCGAGCCATCGAAGTTGGTGCCGGCGACGGTGTAAGTGCCGCCGATCGACTGCGCTGCCGCGGGCAGGGCGGTCAGCCCAAGCAGAGCCAACGAAAGCAGAAATTTGTGCATGATGTATTCCCCCAAGAGCGACAACCGCTACGAAACGAACGCTAGGCGGGAAACCGTCACCAGTAAATCAGACGGACATTACAGGCAGAGATTTGTTCGCGGTGTGGCTAAAATGCTCGTGGGGCGCCGCAGTGTTCATGGCCCCTCGAGGCTGCCGGCAATGGTACCAACGAGCGGGTCGTATTTCGACTTCAGGGCCGGCGGGTAATCGATCCAGACCGTGCGAATGACGCCATCCCTGCCGAACAGCCGCCGCTCGTAAAAGATCTTTCCATCCTTCATCCCCGACAGCACCGCCCAGTCCTTTCCGGTCTTGCTGTAGGTGACGGTATAGCCGGGTTCCTTGCTCGCTTTTTCGTCAGCAACGAAACCCTTCGGGGTGTCATCGTCGATGTTGAGAATGCCCGAGCAAGTCAGGCTGGCGCCATCCGCGCTCAGCCATACCTGACCATCGCCATTTTCCGGCTCGGGCTGACGATCGGTGAAGATCTCGTCGGGAAAGGTGCAGACGGTGCCGAAGCGCTCGTTCACATAGGTGAAGGGCGCTGCGATGGCGCTGCTTGCTGCAATCGTCGCGAAAGCCGCAATCACCGAAAAAAGCCGTCGCATCTGCTGCCCCAAAGCCAATGACCGGGAGCAATCCTTGCACAGATCGACGGGAAGGTCAGCCGCCCGTTACGCTCATATGCCGGGACACCGACGGGCGGCTGGTGCGGCGGTCGATGATGAAATCGTGGCCTTTCGGCTTGCGGCCGATGGCTTCGTCGATGGCGTCGGCGACAAGTTCGTCGCCTTCGGATGCCCGCAAGGGCGCACGCAGATCGGCGGCATCCTCCTGGCCGAGGCACATGTAGAGCGTGCCGGTGCAGGTCAACCTGACCCGGTTGCAGCTTTCGCAGAAATTATGCGTCATCGGTGTGATGAAACCGAGCTTTCCGCCGGTCTCGGCGACGTGGACGTAGCGGGCCGGGCCGCCGGTCTTGAACGGAATGTCGGTCAGCGTGAACTGGCGCTCCAGCGAAGCGCGCAGCAGCGACAGCGGCAAATACTGGTCGGTGCGGTCGGCGTCGATCTCGCCCATCGGCATGGTTTCGATGACGGTCAGGTCCATGCCGCGGCCGTGCGCCCAGCGCATCATGTCGGGCAATTCGGCGTCGTTGAAGTCCTTCAGCGCGACCGCGTTGAGCTTGACCTTCAGCCCGGCCGCCTGAGCGGCATCGATGCCTTGCATGACCTTGTCGAGATGGCCCCAGCGAGTGATCTGGTGGAATTTGTCGGCGTCGAGCGTGTCGAGCGAGACGTTGATGCGCTTGACGCCGCAATCGGCGAGCTCGGCGGCGAAGCGCGACAGCTGCGAGCCGTTGGTGGTCAGCGTCAGTTCTTCCAGCGCGCCGCTGTCGAGGTGGCGCGAGAGCTGGCGTACCAGATGCATGATGTTCTTGCGCACCAGCGGCTCGCCGCCGGTGAGGCGCAGCCTTTTGACGCCCTTTTCAATGAAGACGGTGCAGAGCCGGTCCAGCTCTTCCAACGATAACAGGTCCTTCTTCGGCAGGAAGGCCATGTCCTCGGCCATGCAATAGGTGCAACGGAAATCGCAGCGGTCGGTGACCGACACTCTGAGATAGCTGATCGTGCGACCGAAGGGGTCGATCATGTTCATGTTCGAGCGTTTCCGTGGCCGTTATCGACGTCGTTATATACAGCTATGTGATACGATCCAGCCCGCCATTCAAGATACCGCTTCTCGATCTTTGGTAACATCCCGGAGCCGACATGGTGTGTCGGTCGTCTATCAGGACTTTTCCCCTTTCGCGAAGCGGCGTAGGGAAGGGCAATCGATACGGGATGAAACTGCATGACCGCGCCAAAAGAACTCAGGGTCTCCAAGGACCGCAAGCTGCTGTCGGTCACCTTTCCCAATCACCAGCCATTCGAATTGCCGGCGGAGCTGTTGCGCGTCGCCTCGCCATCGGCCGAGGTACAGGGGCATTCTCCGGAGCAGCGGGTGACGGTTCCCGGAAAGCGCAACGTGGCCATCCTGAAGATCGAGCCGGTCGGCAACTATGCGGTGCGCATCACCTTCGATGATTTCCACGACACCGGTATTTTCACCTGGAACTACCTGCATACGCTCGGCCATGAGAGGGATGAGCGCTGGAATGCCTATCTTGCCGAGCTTGCGGAAAAAGGGCTGAGCCGGGATCGCTAAGCTGGTGTCGTGAAGGCGTCACACATCTGGAGTAGCGCCGGCAAAGGTTCGGAGACGAAAAAGATGTCGCTCATCACCACGGTCGAACAGCTCGAAGCGCTCTATGGCTTTCCCGGCGAAGCCTCGCTGGTCAAGGAACTCGACCACGTCATTCCCGAATACGCAGCCTTCATCGAGGCTTCGCCCTTTGTTGCGCTTGCCACCAGCGGCCCGGAGGGGCTGGACTGTTCACCGCGCGGCGATCTCGCCGGCTTCGTGCGCATCGTTGATCCGAAGACACTGATGATGCCGGACCGGCGCGGCAACAACCGCGCCGATTCGCTGAAAAACATCATCAGGGATCCTCGCGTCGGGCTGCTGTTCCTGGTGCCGGGCTCCGGTACGACACTGCGCATCAACGGCCGCGCGCACCTCACGACCGATGCCGCCCTTTGCGCGTCGTTCATGGTCGACGGCAAGGCGGCGCGCTCGGTGACCGTCATCGACGTCGATTCGGTCTATTTCCAATGCGCCCGCGCCATCGTGCGGTCGGAACTTTGGAATCCGGCAAAACATGTCGATCCGAAGTCACTGCCGACACCAGGAAAAATCCTGGAAATCACCAGCCGGAAGAACATCGACGGCGAAACCTATGACAAGGACTGGCCCGAGCGGGCGAAGAAGACGATGTGGTAGCCGGTGCACCTACTCAGTGAGGCTGGCCTGAATCTCGGCACACCTTGGGTGCTAGGCCTCCTTCAGTACCTCATAGATCTTGCGCATCTGGTCGCCGATCATGTCGCATTGTTCCGGCGTCGACTGGCTCATCGCCTTTTCGATCAGCGCCATATGCACCTTCAGCGCCTGCATCAGCAGCGCCTCGCCGGCCTCGGTCAGGGCCAGCCGCAGGATGCGCTTGTCCTTCTCGTCGCCTTCGCGGCGCAGCAAGCCGCGCGTTTCCAGCTGCGGCAGGAGCATGGTGATGTTGGAGCGACCGACGAGCAGCTTGCGGGCAAGGTCGTGCTGCGACATGCCGGGGTGACGGTAGAGGTTCATCAGCACGTCGAGCTGCGCCGGCTTGAGATCCAGCGGCGCGAGTTTCACCGCCAGCGTGCGCTCCAGCACATGGCAGGCGCGCGCCACCGCGACCCAGTTGCGAAAACGCGGGTTGTCCCAGGGCAGCTCTTGTTTATTGTTCATCTTTGAACTATTATGTTCATGCTTGAACGTATGGATGGATTCTCACTATGGCATCATTCGGGCTGAAGGTCATCCGAGGTGTGTTTGGTGCGGCCGAACATATTGCGCCGCGCATCACCGGGCGCGCGGCCTTCGAACTGTTCTGCCGTACGCCGAGCGCCAGGGCGCTGACCGACGGCGAGCGCCGCGCCATCAGCCGCGCCGCCGAATTCATGACCGAGGCGCGCCATCATCGGCTGAAGACGGCGACCGGCTGCGTGGCGGTGCACGAATTCCGGCCGGAACCGGGCAGGGCGGCTCCTGGCACAGTGCTTGTCGTTCATGGCTGGCGTTCGCGCACCGAATACATGCGCGCATTGATCGAAGGCTATCGCGCCGCCGGCTACAGGGTCGTTTCGTTGGATCTGCCGGGCCATGGCCATTCGCAGGGCCGGCACCTCAACATGGTCAACGCGGTTGACGCGGTGCGGGTCGCCGGCGAATGGTTCGGTCCGTTCGTGGCGGCGGTGGGTCATTCCTTCGGCGGCGCCGTCGCCGCCAATGCCATCGCCGGTTCGGTCAAGAACATTCCGCCGCTGGCGGCCGGGCGTCTTGTACTGATCGCGGCGCCAAGTTCCTTGCCGGCGATCTTTGCCGACTTCAGCCGCATGCTCAATGTCGGCCCCCGCTCGCAGGTTGCCATGGCGGACCGTGTCGAACACCTGTCCGGCCGGCCACTGCATGAATTCACCGGCGACCGCCAGCTCGCACAGGCGCCCGTGCCGACGCTTATAATCCACGCGCCTGATGACCGCGAGGTGCCGGCCGAGCATGCGAGACGCTATGCCGGTGCCGGCGGTCATGTGCGGCTGCACTGGGCCGACGGGCTCGGCCACCGCCGCATTCTTGCGGACAAGGGCGTGGTCGAACGCGCCGTTGCTTTCGTCGCGGGGAACCACGAGCCGTCATTACTGCATTGAGCCGCGGTTCTCGTTCCATGCATGTCGTTGCCTCAAACCCGGGAGCACTTTTGAGCGACATGCACCGGGCTACTTCTTCTTCTCGCCGGGCTCGACCGGTAGTCCGGCCGCCTTCCAGGCGGTGTAGCCGCCAAGGATGTGCTTGACCGGCGTCAATCCCATGTCCTGCGCGGTCTTGGTGGCGAGCGCCGAGCGCCAGCCTCCGGCACAAAAGAAGACAAAGCTCTTTCCCGAGGCGAAAAACGGCTTGTGATAAGGGCTTTCAGGATCGATCCAGAATTCCAGCATGCCACGGGTGACGTGTTTGGCACCGGGTATTTTCCCATCACGTTCGACCTCGCGAGGGTCTCGCAGGTCGACGAAGATCGTGCCCTCATCTTCAAGCAATCCCGCCGCTTCTTCAGGCGAAACCACTTCGATCTCGGCATTGGCCTCGTCGAGCAGTTCGCGATAACCCTTTTTCACCGTCGTCCCCTCCCGGCCTTGCTGGCAGGTCCGAATTTCGAGCACACCAGCCTGCATTTGTCACGCTGCCTCGGTTCCGGCCAACGTCTTCCACGCCGCCATCGCCCCGGCCACGGTCGCCAGCAGGGCGGCGCGCGATGCACCATCCCGCGCCTGGATCGACATGCCATGCTGAACCGTGGCGAAGAAGGTCGCCACGGCACGACAATCGAATTTCGCCGGCAATTCGCCCTCCGCCACGCCGCGCTCGAGGCGCTTGCGCAGGGCTGTGAGGTTTCCGGCACGACGCCGGCGCAAATCCGCGCAGATGGCGCCGCTGCTTGAGTCCTCGTGCAGTGCACCCAGTGCAATCAGGCAGCCCTGCGGGCGATCGGTCTGCGAATAAGCCTTGGCTGTCTGCCGCAGGAAGTTCTCGATCGCCTTGCATGCCGTCGATGCCTGGTCCAACGCGGCCCAGATCTCTGTTCCTTCGGCTTGCGTGTAATATTCGGTCGCTTCGAGGAACAGCGCCTCCTTGCTGCCAAAGGCGGCATAGAGGCTGGGCGAATTGATGCCCATCGCCGCGGTCAGCTCGGCAATCGAAGTGCCCTCGTAGCCTTTGGCCCAAAAGAGTTCCATCGCGCGCCGCAGGGCCGCGGTTCGATCGAAGGTACGGGGACGGCCTCTTTCCGACATGGCGCCTTTTCTGTGTTGATCGATACATAAATCAGTTGACGCGACCGGGCAAGGCTGCCAGACATTTATGTATTGGTCGATACAGAAATGGAGAAGCAGATGTCTTCCAGCAATTTGAGTGGCAAGGCCGCCCTCGTCACGGGTGGCAGTCGCGGCATAGGGGCGGCGATTGCACGGCGCCTGGCCGCCGATGGCGCGGCTGTCGCACTGACTTATGTACACGGCGAGGAGCAGGCTCTATCCGTTGTTGCCGATATAGAGGCCAAGGACGGCCGTGCCATTGCGATCAGGGCCGACAACCGGGATGCCGCGGCGATAGACAGAGCCGTCGATCGGGCCGTTGGCGCCTTCGGCCGTCTCGACATCCTGGTCAACAGTGCCGGCATCTGGCGCACGGCACCCATCGATACGCTGTCGCTTGCCGATTTCGACGAGACCATGTCGGTCAATCTGAGAGCCCCGTTCATCGCCTCGAAAGCCGCGGCGGCTCATATGGGCGAGGGAGGCAGGATCATCTCGATCGGCAGCAATCTCGCCGAACGCGTCACCGACACCAGCCTGGGCGCCTATTCCGCCAGCAAGGCGGCACTGGTCGGGTTGACCAGGGCCCTGGCGCGCGACCTCGGTCCGCGCGGCATCACCGCCAATGTCGTCCACCCCGGCTCGACCGACACCGACATGAACCCGGCGGACGGACCGCATGCCGACCACCAGCGCCAGAAGATGGCGACGCCGCGATTCGGCAAGGCCGACGATATCGCCGGCATGGTTGCCTGGCTCGCCGGCCCAGAAGGACGTTTCGTAACCGGCGCCGCATTGACCATCGATGGCGGCGCCAACGCCTGATTTTCATGGAGTCCTTGGGCGGGAGCGAAAACACCCGCGCTCCCGCCGTCACGATGTTGTGAAACCGTTCTGCAACACGCTTTCCGAAATTTATGAAAGCTTAACGAAATCGGTATGAATCGGTATAGTCGCGCCTTACATCCGCCATGCGGTGAGCGAGACGGTTTAGCGTGCGGAACGGGAACCGGTTGCAGCCGGAGCGGGTGATCCATGAAATTCCTCGGTAAAAAAGCAACCGCGATGCCGCTGATTGCGATCGCGGCAACGCTCGCCCTGGGCGCGCCTCAAGCCGGTGCGCAAGGGCTTTTCGACATGCTGTTCGGCGGCGGTGTCAGGCACGAGCCACAAGGGGAATTTCCGCCTCCGCCAAAGCACAAACCCAAGCCGAAAGTCCCTGCTGGCGGCGGCGGTGGCGTAAAGATCAGCAGCCCGTCCTATTACACCTACAAGGCTGACAGGCTGGTGCGCGTCGACTTCTCGACGCTGTCGGCGGCGCCCCAGCCGGCAACGCCGCAGGACGCGGCGTTCGTTCCGTCCGCCACTGGAGCTGCTTTCCACGACGCCATTGCCGATCTCAGCGACTACGAACTCTATGCCGAGCCCGACATCGCCAAGGCGCTGATTGCCTACTATTCGGCCAATCCGGACTTCATCTGGGTGAGCGGAACCAGCCTCAACAATCGCGCCCAGGATGCGGTTCGGGTGCTCGGCGAGGCCGCGAGCTATGGCTTGACGCCAGCCGACTATACGGTCGACGTGCCGGCCGTGAATTCGGCCTCGGTGGGGGACGCCGCCAAGTTGAAGGAACTGGTGCGCTTCGAAATGGCGCTTTCGGCGCGCGTCTTGCGCTACGCCCATGATGCCCAGAGCGGCCGTGTCGAGCCCAACAGGATGACCGGCTATTATGATTTCCCGGCCAAGCCGCTCGACATGGTCGGCGTACTGAAGACCTTGGCGCATACCCAGGAAGTGCGCACTTACCTCGAATCGCGGCATCCGCAGAATGCGGAATATCAAGCGCTGCGCGTCGAGCTGGAATCACTGCAGGCAAGTGCCGAGAACGAGATCGTCGTCGATCCCAAGCTGCTGCTGAAGCCGGGGCAGACCAGCCCCGAACTGCCGAAGCTGCTGTCGTTGATCGCGCGCAATCTCGATGACGACATGGGCGGCACCTATGGCGAGCTCCTGTCGCGGCTGGCGACCAGCGAGGTCTACGTCCCCGAACTGGTGCCGCTGATCAAGGCGGTGCAGGTGAAGGAAGGCATGAAGGGCGACGGCGTCATCGGTCCGCGCACCGTCGCCTTGCTGGCCGGCACGTCGAAGGCCGACAGGCTGCTCAAGGTGCAGGTGGCGCTGGAGGAACTGCGCTGGCTGCCTTCCGACCTCGGCAGCCCGCGTGTCTTCATCAACCAGCCCGCATTCACCGCCAGCTACATCGACAATGGCGAGGAAAAGCTGAAGATGCGCGCCGTGGTCGGCCGGGTCACCAATCAGACGGCGTTCTTCTACGACCAGATCAAGCAGGTCGATTTCCATCCCTATTGGGGCGTGCCGCAGTCGATCATCGTCAACGAGATGCTGCCCAGATTGCGCAGTGATCCCGGTTATCTCGACCGGGCGGGCTACGAGGTGACGGATTCGCGCGGCAAGCGCATTCCGTCGTCGGCGGTCAATTGGGGGGCTTATGGCGCCAACATTCCCTACAGCGTGCGCCAGCAGCCGAGCGAGGCCAATGCTCTGGGTGAACTGAAGATCCTGTTCCCCAACAAGCACGCGATCTACATGCACGACACGCCGCAGAAATCGTTCTTCAAGCAGGACATGCGCGCGCTCAGCCATGGCTGCGTGCGCCTGCAGGACCCGCGCGGCATGGCGGCCGCGGTGCTTGGCACCTCGGTCGACTATGTCGCCGAGAAGCTGAAGCACGGACATTCGACGGAGAATGTGACGCGCAAGATCCCGGTCTATGTCGCCTATTTCACCGCGTGGCCCGACATGTCGGGCAAGGTCGAGTATTTCAACGATGTCTACGATCGCGATTCGCGGCTGAAACAGGCTCTGGACGCGACCGAAGCGGTGCGTTCGCCCTCTAGCTGATCGTTCAGAGCTGCGACAACGGGCGACGGAAGCCCGCTTCCCGCCCGGCGATCAGCCAGTAGACCAAGCCAGCGACAAGGCCGGCGGCGGCGATGATGCCGATATCGGCCCATCGCTCCGGATCCATGTCCTCGGCGGAACTCGGCCAGATCAGGAAGAAGCCGGCGGCGGCGGCAGCTGCGCCGAAGGCCATGTGCATCAGGACATTGCGCAACGAGAAGAACTCCGCGATCAGCGCGAAGATCAGCGTCTGCAGCGCGGTCACGACAATCGTCAGGAAATAGATGAACATGCCAAGTGGCGGCACCACCAGGGCGGCGATCGGCGTAACCCCCATGACGTCGAAATACGCCGGCGCGCTGGGCAGGGAACTGAGCGCGGCGTAGATCGCCACCACGGCGAACAGGCCGACCAGTATCGCGACGAGATAGCCGGCAAGCATCATCAGGATGCGCTTCATCACGTGCTTCGCCGTCGCCATGCCCATCCCCCATACGGCGCATCAACCGGTTCAGTCAGCCATCAAAGACGATCCGGCGCAAGGGCAGGCGCCTCGCCGGCGTGCCAGGCTTTCTTCGAATCATGCGCCGCCACACAGATGCTCGGAGTCCGGCAAGGCCCAGGAACCTTTCGCAACCAGATCGATCGAATAATAGACCCGACCGCGGTCGTCGTCCTTGGGGCAGTCCCTGGGAATCGCGATCAGGCACATCACGACGGGTTCGCCGACCTTCGATGCGGCGAGGCCAGGCTCGCGATCATAGGAGACGGCCCCGCCGCCATTGGTGAATGTCGCGGCGCTGCCCGCGTCGGGGCTGGCTGTTTCCAGCGGATCGTCGCCGAGCCGCGTGGTCAGCGTCCTGATGTGCGTGGTCGCGCATTGCCCGACCGCGGAGGGCAGGGGCTGATCCTGGTTGCCGGGATTGCGCAACGCGACGTCCAGCGCCTTCTTGCCGATCAGCGCGATGTTGTAATCCTGCACCCATGATGGCGCGTTGCCATAAGTCTGCAAGGCATTGTTGAGTGCGCTGACAATGCAGGCGGTGTCGCTCCTGCAAGCATTGCGGTCGGCGATCAGTCCGCGGGCGATCTTGCGCTTGTCGCCGCCGAATGCCGGCTCGAATCCCTTGTAGGCCTTGGCGACCAGCAGATCGATGGCCGACAGCCGCGGGTCGGCGCAGATCGCCTTCTCCGCCGGCAAGCTTGCCTTGGCACAGTCGAAGGACGGCCCGCCGGCCCGCGCCGAGGGAGCGGCAAGGATGCTGCCGGCCAGTATGATGGCGAGGACGAGCAAGACATCGGTTCGAACGGAAAATCGCACGACTGCCCCCAAGCCAACAGCATTGCCCAAGGCGACGCCGCACCCTGGCGTGCATATCACACTCCAAGCATGGACAATTTGCGGCACTCCGATTGGCCATGAAGGCGCGCGGAGAAAACGGCAGGCCCGTCGAATGGAGAGTGTCCGGCGGCGGCTCCTACTTAGGCTCGGCCGTCACCGGATCGTAGGTGATTTCCACCTTCGCCTTGTCCGACGTGTAATAGGTGACGGTGTAGGCGCCATTGTCCCAGTCGACTTCCTTCACATAGCGGAAGCCGTCGCGCTGCTCGACCTTGGCGATGATCTCCGAAAGCTTCTTGGCATTGGGCGGCGGCAGCGGCTTGTCATCCGCGGCCAGAGCCGGACCGGCAGCGAGAAGAACGGCAACGCTGGTTGCCACGAGAAATCTGGACATGGTTTTCCCTCAAGTTTCGACCCAAGGAAACTCGCTGGCGTGCGAGTTGGTTCCAGATGAGCCGCAATGCTTGGCAGGTCGTGCTTGCAGGTTGCAATTTGCCAGAGCGTCGAAGCAGGGGCTGAGACTAAAAAACATTCCGGGGAAAATGGTGGGCGATGCAGGGATTGAACCTGCGACCCCATCCGTGTGAAGGGAGGGCGAGCCCGCAAAGCCTTGCGCTGAAAAGGGTCACAGGGTTCGCCCGATGCCGTAAAGGGGCACAAAAAGGCACTAAGTTGCACCCGGTCGCCTTCGGGTTATCGCCAGTTGCGCGCCAGCGCCTGACCACCTAAACCACGCCGGGAGGGAAGTCACTCCCGGCGCTTCCGCTTGATTGCGGACGCTACCGCCGTCCGTGATGCCAAGCTGGCCGACCAGATAGCTTCGCTGGAAAAGAACCTCGCGCCCAATTGCGGGCGAAACAGGCTGGCCCTGCAACCGACAAAACCAGACGTGCCGTCCCTCAGTTCAAATACTGGATAGCCAAAGAGCGCAAAAGCTGGACGGGCAGGGGTGGGAAAAAGGCGGAGGAGGCCTTCCGGTCCCATTTCGAGCCGGGTAAGGATTTGAAGGATTACCGGGTCCGGCCCGGAAACGAGGCACCAGAGCGGACTGACGCGGATAGGTATTGAAGTGCGTATAACTTCAGAAGAGCTGCTGCACTACGGCATTTTCCACCCTCTCGCGGTGGACCAGTACATGAAGGCGATGCAGGCCCAGACGCGCTTCGTTCATTACTGCAGCGCCGAAACCGCATTCCACATCGTGAAGTCCAACCGCATGCGCCTGCGCAACGCAACCGTCATGAACGATTTCATGGAAATCGAGCATGGGAGCAGGTGTCTGGATGCCGCCTGGAGCAGCCCGGATGGCGAGCGATTCCGGCAGGTCATCGACGGTTTGTTTGACGGGATATCCGAGGAGATTGCGCGCCTTCTGAGGGGATGGGTTCCCCTGTTCGGCAGGGAAACGTACATAAGTTGCCTCTCGGAACACGGAAACGATGAGGATGACCTTGGACGGCTGTCGATGTGGCGAGCTTACGGCGGCCCGTCCGGCGTGGCCGTAGTCTTGAACCCGGAGCCGTTCTACTCGTCCAGCACTGTGTTGGGCGCGGTGTCATCGCCAGTCGCATACCTCCACGAGGCGGATTTCATCGCACAGTTCAATCGCGTGACTGACGGCATCAAAACCCATGAGGGCATGATACGCGAGAAGGGTCGGCAGGCCCTAATCAACTCGCTCTTTGCTGCGTTCCGCTTTGCCGTTTTGTGCACAAAGCACCCCGGCTTTAAGGAGGAGCGGGAGTGGCGGATCATCTTTGACCCACGGTTCTCCACAGAGCATAAGCTTGTGCGCAGCGTGGAGCTTATACGCGGGGTGCCGCAGCTCGTGTATAGCATCCCTTTCAAGGACTACCCGGAAGAGGGGTTTGTAGGCGCCGAACTGCCGAAGCTCGTGGAGCGCATAATCATCGGCCCCACGGAGTTTCCTGACCAACTCCGGGAAGCGACAATCGCGCTTTTGCAAGAGGCCGGCGTATCGGATGCAGAGAAGAAGGTCGTGTGTTCGACCATTCCTCTTCGGCAGTAGATCATCTCTAAGGGTTGGGTGGGGGAAAAATGGCTAAAAAAGACGACAAACGAAGCTGCTTCGTCGTGGGGCCAATAGGCGATGATGGTAGCGACGACCGCATCCATGCCGACTGGTTGCTGGAAGAGATTATCCAGCCCGTATTTCAGCAATATTTCCCAGATTTTGAGTTAAGCCGATCTGACAAAATTGCCGAGCCCGGTCGTATCGATTCTCAGATCATTGCAGCGCTTCTAGATTCTGACCTCGTCATCGCCGACCTCAGCACGCTCAATCCGAACGCGTTCTATGAGATTGGCATTAGGCACATGATTGATAAAGCCATTGTGCACGTACACTTGGAGGGCCAACGTATCCCGTTCGACATTGGCATGTTCCGGTCGGTGAAATTCTCACGGAAAACCCCAGCGGATTTGAGAAGGGCATGCGCTGCTTTGAAAGACGCGGTGGCGGCGGCGATTGCCGACGACCACGTGGTCGATAATCCGGTGACGGTGGCGCGGGGCAAAGTTCGTTTGCGGGAGTCAGCAACCTCGGTGGAAAAGGTGTTGCTTGGAGAGATGCAGAGCTTGAAAAATCGGCTGGCGAATATCGAGAACAGCGCTTTTCACCCTAGAAGGGAGCGTCGGCCTAGTGGGCAGTTTCGAATAGACATAACACCAAGAACCTCTCAGTCCACGCAGGACTTCGAAAAATACGCTCGTGAACTGGTTGACGCGCTCTTTCAGAATTATCGAGAGGAACCAAACGGCGACATGATCCTCACCATTTACGTGCCGGAGAATGAGGATAACCGCAACGCTCTCAATGTCCTCCGAAAGGAGGCCCATGCGTTTGAATACTCTGTGACCAATTCATAACGCCCAAAAGAAGCTCTTTGATACCCTTGAAATCGGCGGTTGCGCCACCGTCCCACAATTCCTTGCGAGCGTAGTCGCTATCGACCTTTGCCGCAGCGTCAAGCGACTCGGCGAGCGCGCCTGCCATCAACGTCATGATCCTGCGCCTGAGATAGGATTCCACCGCTGCCTGGGAAGTGAGGTCTTCGTTCAGAGTGATTGAAGCTTCGCCATTATGGCCGGACATGTAGCCAGTTATCTTGACCTTGATGTCGTTGCCGCGGAACCCCAGGCGTTCGCCCATCGCCCAGTGACCGAATTCGTGCCGCGCGATCTTTTCGGCGTAGATCTTCGTCGGCGGCTGAAACGGCCTTTTTGGTTGCTGCTGACTTTTCAAATTTTTGCCTCCTGTTTGCAGGCGGTGTACGCCCGCCAGCGTACTCTGGCTCCGGCAACCCGGGTGATGCCGGACTATGCCAACCGGTCTCGACGTCGCACGGGTTTGAAGGTGCCCTTGCCCGTGACCTCCAAGGCTACCCTTGGTTGAAGGTCTTTCACCCTGGCACTGGTTATATTCTTGTCGCCTGCCGGGCACCTGAAAAACTCAAGGAAAAACCGGTAGGCTGTCCAGCTGCATTGATCATAGACATCCCGCTCTGTAGCTCCGGCTATCCTGTTCGCCGAACCGCAGCGCATACCTGCTGGATCGTATACGAATACGAAAGATTCAGGGGTGTAGCCCATCATCTTGTCGCACTGGTCCTTAAGTTCCTGGTGAGGCTTGCCAGCCATATTTTCACCCGGACCTATACGCTTTGCCTGAACAAGGACGCCCTTGGAGTAGCTCTGTTCCGGCGTTTCGAGCTTCACATGGATAAGGAGGTCGGCTCCGTAGACACCCTCTTCACCGCTCCGCCGGTGGGTGAGTACAGATGCGTTCCAATGGATGCCTTGCGTCTGAAGTCCCCGGAACCCTTCGCGGAAGGCGCCCGCAAGCGCGCCCGAAAGATCGTCCTCGTGTTTGATGAAGCCCGCACCAAGGTCTCCCATCACCACGTCAGTAATATCCGCAGCCTTGTGAGCTGCTTCTCGCATCACAGATTCAAAAGACATAATTTCACCCCCGCACTTCGCTTGTAGGCCGAAATACGTGACGGGTAGCTAAAGTTGTGAAATTATCCACCAGAAACAGAAACAGCAGATCTGGAATTTGTACTGCCCTACAAGACACCGCCGTGCCCAAGGCCAAGGGTTACGTGATGGGGCACCTTCTACCCGAAGCCCTACACCGCCTGGAAGAGACAGGCCGAAGCCGACATCCGCAAGCTAGTCACGACCCAATACGCGGGCCGCGTGAGCGTTTTGATTGAGTGCGCTGAGGCTCCGCCCAAGAGCGACAGCAAGAAGCAAAGGGAAGCCCGTCTGCAAAGCGGATGGCCGCGCGGTGACATCGACAACTTGGGAAAGGCCGTTCTGGACGCAATGACGGCGGCGGGGGTGTGGGTGGACGACAGCCAGGTGGTGCGCCTGGTTGCCGAGAAGCGATACGGCGAGGCCGACCAGACGCGGGTTTGCGTCGAGGTCGCGTCACCGGCTACCTAGTTCGCCAACCGGCCGGCAGCCTGGCGCGGCAGCCCGGAGGCTAATCCGGTGGCTTCCCGTACGATCCGCCGTTGGATTTCTGATTGTGCCATTTGATGCAAGGCAACCGTCACCACCTCGGTGGAGCGCTTTGCGCGCCAGTGACCGAAATCGGAAAAATCGCTGCGGAGTAAATCATCCAACGTTTTTAAGTGGCTGGATGGTGGGCGATGCAGGGATTGAACCTGCGACCCCACCCGTGTGAAGGGTGTGCTCTCCCGCTGAGCTAATCGCCCGCTCGTTGCCCGAAGGCCAAGCGAGCCGCGATATAAGGGAGGCCAACCGGTTAAGTCAAGGCGGTGTCTGGCATTCTCACACCGATCGGATTCCTCGCCCTTTCGGGTCTGTTCCGACAGGATGCCGGTCGCTGTCCGTTCAACGTCCAGCGGCGCTGATCAGCCTTTCCGCCAGACCCACGGTCAGCGCGTCGAAATGCGAAATTATCGCCGAGGGCTCGAATTCGCGGACGTGGCGGTCGGTGTAGCCGAAATCAACGGCCACCACTGGGATGCCGGCGGCCTTGGCGGTGTCGATGTCGGTTTGCGAATCGCCGACCATCAACGCGCGGTGGGGATCGCCGCCGGCCAGCCTGATGGTTTCGGTCAGGTGACGCGGATCGGGCTTGCGAAAGGCGAATGTGTCTTGTCCGGCGATGGCAGCGAAATGCTTGGTCAGGCCGAGCGCTTCGATCAGCGCCAGCGAGTTGGCCTCGTATTTGTTGGTGCAGATGGCCAGGAGATAGCCCGCCATCTCGAAGCGAGCGATCGCCTCGATGACACCAGGGTACGGGCGGGACTTGCCGGGAATATTGTCGGTATAATGATCGAGGAACAGTTTCAGCAGCCGGTCATGCTCGGTGACATCAAGCGAGCGCTGCTGCGCGGCATGCGCCCGCTCTATCATCACGCGGCCGCCATGGCCGACGAAGCGCTTGAAGCCGGCCTCGTCGACTGCCGCGAGCTCGCTGGCGGCCAGGCTGTGGTTGAGGCTGTCGAGCAGGTCCGGCGCTGTATCGATCAGCGTACCGTCGAGGTCGAACACGATTGTCGGGCGAATCATTGTCTGTCCCACACAGGTTTGTACAGCTGGCAGGCGATAAAGGCTGGCGCGCGTCAAGGCAAGCAGGGCGGTGGTATGGCCGCCAGGGGCTTTGACCAGACCGGCAAAAATGCTAGGAGCCCAAAACACTAAAGCGCGTCGCATGTGGTTCCCAAAGCCGAGGTTACTTTTGGGCGACATGCATCAGGTTTCGGGGCGGCAAAGCAGCATGGATGCGAGGCAATTGAAGGTCGAGGCCGCGCGGGCGGCTCTTGCCCATGTCAGCGATGGCATGCGGCTCGGCATCGGCACCGGCACCACTGCCGAAGAGTTCGTACGATTGCTCGCCGACAAGGTCGCGACAGGCATGACCGTCATCGGTGTCCCGACGTCGGAGCGCACCGCTGCATTGTGCCGCGAGCTTGGCGTGCCACTGTCGACATTGGAGGAAACGCCCGAGCTCGACCTCACCATCGACGGCGCCGACGAGGTCGACCCGGAACTGACCCTGATCAAGGGCGGCGGCGGCGCGCTGCTGCGCGAGAAGATCGTGGCCGCGGCCTCGCAGCGCATGATCGTCATCGCCGACCAGTCGAAGATGGTCGAGACGCTCGGCCGGTTTCCACTGCCTATCGAAGTCAACCAATTCGGCCTGCGCGCCACCGAGATCGCGGTAGCGGCGGCGGCTGCAAATCTCGGCCTTTCCGGTCCGATTACATTGAGGATGACGGGAGGCCAGGCTTTTGTTACAGACGGCGGCCATTTTATCCTCGATGCATCTTTTGGCCGCATTCCGGATACAAGAGCGCTTTCGAATGCTCTCCACGCCATTCCGGGCGTGGTCGAGCATGGTCTTTTCATCGGGCTGGCGTCAGCGGCCATCATCGCCGGTGGCGACGGCATCCAAACCGTCCATGCCGCCCGAAAACCAGGGAGTTCTACCGATCATGATGTTGCATAACCGGGTTCGCGGCCTTTGCGTCGTTCTGGCGGCCTCGGCCGTTTTCGCCTTCTCCTCGCCGGCGTTTTCGCAGGACGTCACCGAGTCGCACCTGAAGGCGGCCCGGGCGGCGGTCGCGGCGATCCATGCTACCGACCCGTTCGACAACATCCTGCCGCAGGCGGCGGCCGCGCTCGAGTCGCAGCTCATCCAGAAGAACCCGGACATGCAGGAGCTGATCGGCAAGACGATCAACGAGAAAGCGCTGGCGATGGCCTCGCGCCGCGCCGATCTCGAAAAGGAAGCGGCCCTTGCCTATGCGAAGGTGTTTTCCGAAAAAGATCTCAATGACATCGCGGCCTTCTACGGCTCCGAGGCCGGCAAGAAGCTGCTCGACAACGGTCCGGCAGTGACGCGTGATTTGGTCAAGGCAGCCGACATCTGGCAGAACGGCCTTGCCCGCGATCTCGCCCAGCAGGTCGGCGAAACGCTGGCCGCGGCCGCCAAGGCCAAGGCGCCGGCTGCGCAGGCGCCCGCTGACGGGGCTGCTCCGGCGGATGGCGCCGCGCCCGCCGATGGTTCGGCTCCTGCCGACGGCACGCAGAACTGATCCTGCGTTTTCAAATACGGCCTTGCGGCCATCTGTGAAGCCCGGCTTGTCCGGGCTTTTCTTTTGGCCTTTGGCGGCCTACCTGTCACTCACATTTTCCGACGTTCAAGGAGCTGCCTCATGGCCGGTTATGATTACGATCTCTTCGTCATCGGCGGCGGCTCCGGCGGGGTAAGGGCGGCGCGCGTTGCGGCGGCACTCGGCAAGCGCGTCGGCATCGCCGAGGAATACCGCTTCGGCGGCACCTGCGTCATCAGGGGCTGTGTGCCGAAGAAGCTCTATGTCTACGCCTCGCAATTTCCGGAGCATTTTGCCGACGCGGCCGGCTATGGCTGGACGGTGCCGGAGGCCAGTTTCAACTGGCAGACACTGGTCGCCAACAAGGATCGCGAGATCAGCCGGCTGGAGGCGATCTACAAGAAGAATGTCGAGGGCGCCGGCGGCGAGACCTTTCATTCGCGGGCGATGATCGTCGACCCGCACGTGATCCATCTTCTGGGCGAGGATCGCACAGTCACCGCCGACCAGATCCTGGTCGCCACCGGTGGCCGCCCAGCGGCGCATCCGGCGCTGCCCGGCCACGAACACTGCATCTTCTCCAATGAGGCTTTCGATCTCAAGGCGTTGCCTAAGGCGATCATGATCGAAGGCGGCGGCTACATCGCTGTCGAATTCGCCAACATCTTCCACGGCCTCGGCGTCGACACGACCCTGGTCTATCGCGGCAAGGAGATCCTCAGCCGCTTCGACATGGATCTGCGTCACACCTTGCACGAGACGATGGAAAAGAAGGGGATAAAGATACTCTGCCATTCGGTGACCGAACACGTGCGCAAGCGGCCGGATGGCCGGCTCGACGCCCTCCTGACCAGTGGCAATACGCTGACGGTGGACCAGGTCATGCTGGCTATCGGGCGCATCCCCAACACCGAGAATATGGGCCTGGAAGGCGTCGGCATCGAGATGACCTCGACCGGCGCGATCAAGGTCGATGATTATTCCCGCACCAACATCGACAATATCTGGGCGATCGGCGACGTCACCAACCGCGTGCAGCTGACGCCGGTGGCGATCCATGAAGCAATGTGCTTCGTGGAGACGGCATTCAAGAACAACCCGACCGCGCCCGACCACGAAACCATCGCGACCGCCGTCTTCTCGCAACCGGAAATCGGTACGGTGGGCTTGTCGGAAGACGAGGCCGTCAAGCGTTTCGCAGATATCGAGATCTACCGCGCCAGCTTCCGGCCGATGCGGCATACGCTGTCGGGCCGCGACGAAAAGATGCTGATGAAGCTGGTGGTCGACGGCACTTCCCGCAAAGTGCTTGGCGCCCACATTCTGGGGCCGGATGCCGGCGAGATGGCACAACTGCTCGGCATCCCGCTGAAAGCCGGCCTGACCAAGGATGATTTCGACCGCACAATGGCCGTGCACCCGACCGCGGCGGAAGAGCTTGTCACCATGTACAAGCCGACATACCGCGTGAAGGATGGCCAGCGGGTCTGACTTCGCCTGCCGGCAACGCCCATCGTCAGGCGTCTCCCCGATGCACTGCGCGATGCCATCCACGGCGGCAGCCCGAAACAACTCCATGAGAGCGAACCCCCGCCGCCGGCCACGGCCGGCGGCGGGGGAGTGCTACAGCAGGGTGCCGCGCAGGATGACGAGCGCCACCGAGAAATAGATCACCAGCCCGGTGACATCGACCAGCGTCGCGACAAATGGCGCCGATGCGCTGGCGGGATCAAACCCGATCCGTTTCAGGGCGAACGGCAGCATCGACCCCGAGAGGGAACCAAAGGTAACGATGCCGACCAGCGCCGTCCCAACCGTCGCTGCAATCAGCGGCCAGTGCGGGCCGTAATCGTAGAAACCGAAATACTGCCACAGCGTTATACGGCAGACACCGACAACGCCAAGGATCGATCCCAGCACGAGGCCGGTCGGCAGTTCGCGCAGCGCAACCCGCCACCAGTCGCCGAGGCCTATCTCGCGCAATGCCAGCGCGCGGATGACCAGCGAGGTCGCCTGCGAGCCGGAATTGCCGCCGGAACTCATGATCAGCGGGATGAAAAGGGTGAGCACGATCGCCTTCTCCAACTCGCTCTCGTAGCTCTGCATGGCATTGGCGGTGAGCATTTCGCTGAGGAACAGGGCGCAGAGCCAGCCGGCCCGCTTCTGGATCATGGCGAGGAAGCTCATCTTCATGTAGGGCTCGTCGAGCGCCTCCATGCCGCCGAAGCGGTGCACGTCCTCCGTCGTCTCCTCGATCATCGTATCGATGATGTCGTCGATGGTGACGATGCCGAGGATCTTGCCGTGGTCGACAACCGGGACGGCGAGCAGGTCGTATTTGGAGATCGTCTGCGCCAGGTTTTCGCGATCGGTCAGCGGTGTGACCGTGACCGGCATGTGGTCCGGCGCCACCGACAGGATCGGATCGTCCGGCTCACCGGTGATGAGCCGGCGCAAGCCGGTCGACCGCACCAGGAGGTGCGTCTGCGGATCGACGATATAGATCGCGTAGACGGTTTCGCGCGTCCGCTCGACCTTGCGGATGTAATCAAGCGTGCGCCCGACGGTCCAGTCCGAGGGAACGCTGACGAACTCCGTCGTCATGATCGATGCGGCGCTGCCTTCGGGATAGCCCAGAATGGAAAGCAAGGTCGCGCGCAATGGCGGCGCCAGCGCACCGAGCAGTTCGGAGCGTGCCGGCTCGTCGAGCTCGCGCAGGATGTCGGCCGCCCGGTCGACCGACATGGCGGTGAGCAGCTTGCTTGCCTTGGGGCGGGGCAGGGCCTCCGCGAGCTCAGGCGCACTCTCGAGTTCGGGTTGATCGAAAATCTCGACCAGACGCTCGAAGGGTACGGCGCAAAGCAGCTCCGTCGCGGTTTCGCGCGATTCATGATTGAGTGCCTCGACCACGTCGGCGACATGGTCGTTTGCAAGGATACGGGCGATGGCGACGGCCTCGTCGTCCGCTACAGGGAAGAAATCGTTCATGGCTCACTCCTTGCCGTCCGGCCAGGACATGAACCATTCAGGTCACGTCTAGGCGGACGGCGGTTGCGTTCGACTAATACTGTCGCCAGGCATGGCGCGGTGACCTTTCTGCTTGCGGGTTCGCGTTTGACTATCAGCAAGCCGGCGCAACATAGGAGCGAGCCTTGCCGAGTCAATCGTGGTGACGATGGAAAACGGTGCCTGATGGCTCCGATCGCGACACTGTGATCGCCGACTGCCGTTTTGTCCGGCAAGTCGAAATGAACGCATCGTTATTTCTGTTTCAGCCGGCGCGAGAAACGCAACCATTTGTCTTCGACCGGCCGTGGCTGGGCCAGGATCGTGGTGAGTTCGACGGGCAGGGTCGGAGCCAGCGGCTTCTTGGTGGCGACGCCGTCGGCGATCAAGACGATTGAGTGATAGAACTCGGTGCCGGCAGCCGATCTGGGCGCTACCGCCTCATGCATGACGCTGATCACCGTGACATCGGGGCAATTGTCCTTGATCGCCTGGTGGAAGGCAATCTTGCCCTCCGGGTCGAGCGCGCCGGTCGCCTCGTCGAGGAACAGGAGGCCCGGCTGCTGCAGGATGATGCGGGCCACCACCAGCTTCTGTTTCTGACCGCCCGACAGGACCTGATCCCAGCTTTTGCCCTCGCGGTTTTCATTGGCCATGTGTTCGATGAAGTCACCAAGGCCAGCCTTGTGCAGCGCCGACGCGACCTGAGCATCGCCGTGGTCGTGTTCGGAGCCCGGCAGACAGACCAACTGTTTCAGCGACACCTGCTGCAGCTTGACCTCCTGGGCGGCATAGAAACTCTTCACCCCGTCGGGGAAGACGATGGTGCCGCGGCCATAGGGCCAGAGGCCGTTGATCGCCTTTATCAGCGAGGTCTTGCCGCAGCCGGATTCGCCTTTCAGGAACGTCCACTCGCCGCGCCGGAAACGCAGGTTCGCGGCGACGAGGAACGGCGTCGCATCCTCGCCCTGATGCGCCAGTTCGAGTTTCTGGATGGTCAGGCCGAAAACCGGGTTCTGGCTAGCATAGTGGAAATCGGAGCGGCCGGTCTGGCTGTAGAATTCCTGCGGGTGCTGGACGTTCTCGATGGCTTTCGCCAATTCGGTCACACGCTGGCTGTTGGCACGCAGCGTGGCGATAGCAGGCATGACATGGATGAACCACGAACACTGGCTGATAAGTTGGGCGACCATTTCGGAGCCGGTGATGTAGCCCTTGTAGTCCAAGCGGCTGTGGATGAAGGGCACGAGCCCCGGAGCATAGGCCACGATACGGGCGCCGACGAAATTGTAGATCAGCTCGAACGACATATAACTGGTGTTGACGACATTCAGCCGGCCCCACGTGCGATCGATATCGACGTAGAGACGATCGTGCATCATCTTCTGCACGTCCTCACCGTGCGAGGCGGCGACATGGAAGCTGCGGCGCAGGAATGTCGTCAGCTCGCCGCGATAGCTGCCCTCGGCTTTCTGCATGCGGATATTAAGTCGTTCCAGAAGGCTGCCGAGCTTGACGGCGATCCAGGTGTTGAGTGGCACGTAAGTGGCAACAGCCAGAAGCGCGAGGACAGCGCTGCCATAGCTGCCCAGGAACTCCAGGCCTTTTACCTCCACCGACGACTGAATCAGGTTCTGACCGATAAAATAGAGCGAAGTTGCCAGACCCAGCACGCCCATTGCGAGGCCTATGGCACCACCGGTCATGTCCTTGATCAATTCCTGGATGCGCTGGTCGATGTTGTCGGGCGTGACGGCGCCGCCGGCCACGGACCCATGCTGGGCATGGAAATGAGTATGATTGCCGTCGAGCAAGGCCTGGTTGAACTGGCCGTTCAGCCAGCCACGCCATTTGCGGTGCAAGGTCGCCGAGACGAGATTGCGTACGCCGGTAAAGCCGACGTCCTTGAGAATGACCAGTAACACCAATATGCCGGCATTGGTCAGGATGGTCTCAAGCGGGCGGGTATTGGCGGCATCGTGGAGAAAGGCAATCGAATTGACCAATTCGCCGGAAGCCATGGCAAACCAAACGCTGGCCTTGCTGGATAGAGCGGTCAACAGCGCGATGACGAGGGTCAGCGTCCAGGCTTCTTTCCACCGATCCGACAACCAGTAGGCCCGCATCAGTCCCCAGAAATTGCGCATCGAGGATACCGGCGTCAAATGCGACGGCCCTGCGGCGCCGCTGTGTAGTCCATCCGGTACTGACTCCTGCGATCGTCTGCCGATCCGAATCACGATCCCGCCCAAACCTTTTTTGTTTTGTTACGGATGGTAACACCAATTGATCATTTTCCATTAATTTTTGTAGAGGGACGGCGGGATAAAGGAGCCGGCCGTGTCGGCAAGGCAACAGCGCGGGGTTTCCCATGCGTCGCGCGCAAGCCTGCGGAAAGGCGATTTTATGTAATGATATCATTTATTTATCGGCCTGGATGACAGGATACACATACCTTCCCCCAGGGAAGGTATTCACACGATTTCGTGACCTGTTTTGACGTGTTGGGTTTGCCGATTTTTCATTGCGGGCTAACCAAAATTCCGGAAAACAGGTCGCCATAATGTGTCAACGGCCCTGTCCCAAAGGCCGAGCAATGACCTGAAAAAGTCTTTGCGGCAGGCGAAAGGAATCACAGGCCTCAGCCGACCGTGTCCAGTTCGCCGCGGGCCTTGGCAGCCGCCACCTGGCGGATGGCATCAGCCAGGGTGTCGACGTCCTGCGCGCCCATCACGGCATATTTGCCTTCAAGCAGAAAACACGGCACGCCTGATATGCCCATGCGCGATGCCGTGGCGATCTCGGTGCGCACCGCTTCGATATCGGCGTCGGTCGGCAAGAGCGTCGCCACCACGGATGCGTCCATGCCGGCCTCGCGGGCGGCTTCGACCAACACGGCATGGTCGCCGATGTTGACGCCCTCCTCGAAATTCAGCTGGAACAGGCGGCGGACCAGCCTGTTCTGCACGGCTTCACCGGCGGCGCCAGCCCAGCGGATCAGTCGGTGCGCATCCAGCGTGTTTGGCGCCACCTTGATGGCATCGAAGGCAAAGGAAATGCCCTCGGCGTCGCCAAGCGGTTCGATGCGGGCATGAATCTCGCGAATGCGCTCGTCGCTGCCGAACTTGGCCAGCATATACTCCCGGCGGTCCTTGCCCTGCGGCGGAATGGTCGGATCGAGCTGGAACGGCCGCCAGCGTATGTGCACCTCGATATCGCCGGCCGCGGCAACCGCCTTGTCCAGCCGCTTCTGGCCGATGAAGCACCACGGACAGACGACGTCCGACACCACATCAACGGTTATGGCGTTCGCTTCGCTCATCTCGATCTCCGGATTTTCAGTTCGGCTTGCGCCACCATGTCGGCAGCTGATAACCGAATATGGGCGTCTTCTGCGGATGTTCCAGATAATTCCAGTACGCAAGCCACTGCTGCGTGTTGTACTGCATCGGCACCATGTAATTGCCCGAGATCAGCAGTCGGTCGAGAACGCGAACGGCGGCGACATAATCCTCCTTGGTATGTGCGTTCAACATGGCGTCGATCGCGGCGTCG
The DNA here is from genome assembly GCF_056868045.1 of Mesorhizobium sp. HAY1-8B. Lineage (NCBI taxonomy): Bacteria > Pseudomonadati > Pseudomonadota > Alphaproteobacteria > Hyphomicrobiales > Phyllobacteriaceae > Mesorhizobium > Mesorhizobium sp. HAY1-8B. Next base: position 4,357,213 of record NZ_CP200321.1, on the reverse strand, counting down.
ATTGCCGGATCGGCGACACCGGCAAGATTGAACGATCCTTCGGTCTTGGCCGCAGCGGACGACCAACGCCCGATCTGCTCGATGCCCGGGGACAAGGAATTGTTGAAGCCGCTCGAGCCGACCAGCACCTCGAAGTCGAAACGCTGCTTGCGCGACTGGATCTGGTCGCCGTCCAGGCTGCGGATGCTGACGTTGATGCCGATCTTTTCCAGTGTGCGCTGGTAGATGCCGGCCAGGCGTTCTTCGTCCTGCGAAGCGGTCAGTATCTCGAATCCGAAAGGTTTGCCGTCGGGATCGAGCATTGTGCCGTCCTGCACGTGGTAACCGATGCTTTTCAGGAGATCGAAAGCGGCCTTCAGCACCTTGCGGTCCTGGCCTGAACCATCGGTCACCGGCGGTTTCCAGGTGCCGTCCATGATTTCGGCCGGCACGCGGCCGGGGTAGGGGGCCAGCAGCGCCCTTTCCCTGTCGTCGGCCGGATGGCCAAGCGCGGAGAGTTCGGAATTCTGCCAATAGCTCATCGTGCGCGTGTATTTCCCGCCGAACAGGTTCTTGTTGGCCCACTCGAAATCGTAAAGCATGCCGAGCGCGCGGCGAACCACCGGGTTGGAGAACTTCGGCAGCCTCGTATTGAACAGGAAACCGGTCACGACAGGCGGAATGCCGGTGTCGAAGGTTTCGGAAACCACCTCGCCCCTGTGGAAGGCGGGAAAGTCGAGATCGCGCTCGCGCTTCACCGGATCACTGTCGTCGTCGATGGCGCAAAGGCCCTTCTTGAAGGCTTCGAGCTTGGCGTTGGCGTTGAGGAAATATTCGATGGTGATCTGGTCGTAATTGTCGAAGCCGCGCTTGGCGGGTACGTCCTTGCCCCAATAGTCCGGATTGCGCTTGAAGACGATGCGCTGGCCGGGCGTCACCTGGGCGATCGTGTAGGGTCCGCTGCCGATCAACGGCTTCAGCGTCGTCCTGTCGAATGTGTCCATGTCAAAGGCATGCTTGGGGATGATCGGCGTCAGCGCGATGATCAAGGGAAATTCGCGATCGGCCTTGTCGTTGAAAGTAAAGCGCACGCTGTGGTCGCCGGTCTTTTCGAGCTTGGCGATCCTGGCCATGCGGTCGCTGTAGGGCGGGCGGCCCTTTTGCGTATAGACATCATAGGTGAACAGCACGTCTTCTGGCGTCACCGGCTGTCCGTCCGACCATTTGGCCTTCGGGTTGAGATGGAATTCGATGCTCTTGCGCTCCGGGTCCATGTCTGCGGTGTCGGCGAGCAGCCCATAGAGCGTGAAAGCCTCATCCGCGCTGCGTTGCATCAGCGGTTCGAAGACCAGATTGCCGAAGATCGTGTCCATCATGCCGCGCGCGGTCGTACGCAGGCTTTTCAGGATGAACGGGTTGAGGTTATCGAAGCTGCCGACGACGCAATAGGTGATGCTGCCGCCCTTCGGCGCGTCGGGATTGACGTAACTGAAATGCGCGTAGTCCGGCGGCAGGGCCGGTTCGCCCTGCATGGCAATCGCGTATTTTGGCTCCGACAGTGCCGGCAGCGACAGGGTGAGAAACGATATCGCGGTGATCAGCCAAACAAGAACGCGGCCCATGACCGTCTCCTTAACAGGTCGGCTTGATGATTCGGTGCGCACCCTAGCATGAGGCAGTTGCGTGCCGGCCAATGGTGTCATCAAGAATTACAAGTGAGCGGGCTGGATTCGGCACCGCTTGCAGTGTAACACGCCGTCCGAAGTCATTCTGTTGCCTCATTTCGGCAACAGGTAGCTGGACCACACGGCGCAGAGAAGCCGGTTCCGGGATCATTTGAGAGGAAATGCACGACATGACGAGCCTGAACAGCAACGCGTACCGCCTGTCGGTCATGGCCGCTGGCGTGATCGGCTTTCTGGGCGCAGGACTTCCCGCGGCTTCCGCGCAGCAACAGCAGCAGATACCTCAGGGCTGGTTCAAGGCCTGCACCAAGCAGGAAGACGTCGATATCTGCAACGTCCAGAACATCGTCACCGCCGGCAACGGCCAGCTCGTCACCGGTGTCAGCCTGATCGAACTCAAGGGCAAGGTTAACCGCAAGGTGTTCCAGGTCACGGTGCCGACCGGCCGTCTCGTGCCTCCCGGCATCGGCCTGCAGATCGACACTGGCAAGGCGCAAAAGCTCGACTATGTCATCTGCTTCCCGGATCGTTGCGTGGCGGAAGTGCCACTGACCGACCAGCTCGTCGCCTCGTTCAAGAAAGGTCAGGGTATCACCCTGACCTCGATCAATTTCCAGAACCAGGCCAACCCGATCAAGATTGCGCTGCAGGGCTTCAGCGGCGCCTATGACGGCCCGCCGCTGCAGCAGTCGGACATCGAAGACCGGCAGAAGAAGCTCCAGGACTTCGTGGCCAAGAACAACCAGGACTTCGCCAAGAAGCTCAAGGACGAGCAGGACAAGGCGAAGACCGCCAACTGATCACCGGTATCCGGCCAAGACCGATGTCAAAGAAAAGCGGGGCCTTGCCCCGCTTTTTTCGTTCCTGGCCATGGCTGGAGTGCCGGGAGGTCAGTGCTTGGACTGCCGTTTCGGCTCGTAGCGTCCATCCGGCTTCTTGTCGAACATCTCCTTGATCTGCGGATGGCGAACGGGCTCGCCCGACCGATCCTCAAGCAGATTCTGCTCGGACACATAGGCTATGTATTCGGTTTCCGAATTCTCGGCGAGCAGATGGTAAAATGGCTGATCCTTGCGAGGCCGCACGTCGGCGGGGATGGCTTCGTACCATTCGTCGGTGTTGGCGAATTGCGGATCGACGTCGAAAATGATGCCCCGAAACGGAAACAGCCGGTGGCGAACCACCTGTCCGATCGCGAATTTGGCCGTTTTCATCGTACTCACCACTGAATTCCTTGACTTTATTTGGCGCAGACTCCGAGTCAATTCAATCCCGAAGCGTTTGAGCCTCTTCAAGCTACGCAGAATTCGGCGGAAAGGTTTTGATTGACGTCGCGATGTCGCGATAAAGTCCGCAAGATCGCTACCGCTGCCGCACCGGCTTTCGCAGGCCACCCACAAGTGCTGCAAAGCCGCTGCCTGGACGAAGCCCTTCGCGCATGAAGAAGGCACGGAGCGGCGCAAAACCGCCGAGCACGCCCAGACCGGCGCCCCGCGCGATCTGCGCCGGCAACATGTCGGAAAGCAGCGACATGTTGAGGAGATTGACTGCACCGCTGCGCGCCAGAATATCGGGGCGACGTTTGAAATCGTAGGCGGCAAGGGCCTTGGCCCCGCCGGGGTCCTCACGATTTTCACTCGCAATACCAACCAGATCTTCAATATCCCTGATACCAAGGTTGAGGCCTTGCGCACCGATCGGCGGAAACACATGCGCGGCTTCGCCGACAAGTGCCACCCTCTCTCGCGCGAAGCGCAGGGGCGTCACGGTCGAAAGCGGATAGATCTGCCCGCCCGGCTCCACGGTGACCCGACCCAGCATTGACTGCATCTGCTCCTCGACCCGCATTGACAGCGTCGCGTCATCCAGGGCGGCAAGCGCCTTGGCTGTCTCGGGCTTAACCACCCAGACGAGACTTGAGCGATTGCCCGGCAGCGGAACCTGTGTGAATGGTCCTGTCTCGGTGTGGAACTCCGTCGAGGTGAAGGCATGGTCTCGGCTATGCCCGAAATTGAGCACGAGCGCGGCTTGCGGGTAGGAGCGCGCGGCAGTCGAGATATCCGCTGCCTCGCGGGCGGGCGATTGGCGTCCATCGGCGGCGACCGCCAGCGACGCGCCAACCTCACTGCCGTCGGCGAGGTCGGCGTGAGCCTTGTCGGCGCCGAGATGCCAGGCCTTGACCATCGACCTGCGCCATTCGATCCCGGAATGCGAGGCCACCTTGGCGGCAAGCGCCGGGCCAAGGACGCTGTTGGGCAGGTTCAGCCCAAACTGCTCCTCGTCGATCTCGGCGGCGCGGAAGGTGACGACGGGACTGCGGATCAGCCGGCTGGTCGCATCGACGATGCGCATGACCTTCAACGGCGCGGCCTTGGGTTTGATGTCTTCGAGGAGATCAAGCCGCTCAAGCACTTTCAGGGCAGGGTTCATCAGCGCCGTGGTACGGCCATCGGGGGCCGATGCCTCGGGCCCGACAAGGGTCACCGCAAAGCCCGCATCGGCGAAAGCGAGCGCCGCGATCAGCCCTGCGGGACCCGTGCCGGCAATCAGTATGCGCGCTGTTTCCTGATGCTCCAAGGTCGGCTTCCGGCTTGCGATTTGAGGCGGGCCACCAGACCTGCCAGTCGATAGGCATATAGGTCAGATCATGCGGCTTGATCAACGCGGCGATTCGGCCCATTCGGGTGTCATGACCGGCCACCAGGACGATTTCAGCCATCTCGACCGCACCGGCCGCGCCATGGCACATGTCGCGCGCAACCCGCGTTTGACGGTCAACATTGTCGTTGGCGCCGGCATCGCATTCGCATGGCTGTTGCTGGGGGCGATGGCGATTCGCGGCGCCGAGGTCCGAGGCAGCGCGCCCGGCGACACCCTCCTGCACGGCCTGCCACGGCTGCCGCTGCCCGATTTCCTGGAGCGGTTCTTCGCGCTCTGCCTGTCGCCGGCGCCGCTGGACGCAAGCATCGGCTTGCGTGCCGTTGCGCTCGTCATGATGTGGTTCCTGATGGCGATCGCCGTGATGCTGCCATCCGCGGCCCCGATGATCCGGACCTATTGCGAGATCGCCGATACAGCCCGGATCAAGGGCGAGCCGGTCGTCCATCCTCTGGTGCTGGTTGCCGGCTATCTCGGCGTATGGCTCGCTGCCTCGATGCTGTTTTCGGCACTGACGCTCAGCGTGCACACATTCGCCGCGTCCAGCGAAATCTACGATCCGGTGCTTGGGATTGCCGGCGCGCTCGCATTGCTGGTTGCCGGCCTCTATCAGTTCAGCGGCCTCAAGGAGGCCTGCCTGAAGAAATGCCGCAACCCGTTCTCGATCCTGTTTTCAAACTGGAGCGCCAAGGCCAGCAGTGTCTTCCGGCTCGGTGTAGCGCAAGGCATCTGGTGTTTCGGCTGCTGCTGGGCGCTCATGCTGGTGATGTTCGCCGTCGGCGTGATGAACATCTTCTGGATGGCGCTGATCGGCGTGTTCACCCTGATTGAAAAACAGATGAAGGGCAGTCTTCCAACCCGACTGGCCGGTGCGATACTGCTTGTCTGGGCAGCCGCGCTGCTAGTAGTCTCGCTTTCAGTGGGGGAAATTCGATGACAGATCAGGGCTGGGCAATGAAAGGAGAGCTCGTACTCTCCTGCAATTGCACGGTTTTTTGCCCTTGCGTGCTATCGCTCGGCAGTCACCCTCCAACCGAGGGCTATTGCCAGACCTGGGCGGGTTTCCGTATCGATGCCGGTCATTTCGGCGAGGTCGACCTGTCAGGCCTCAACCTTGGGCTGATCATGGAAATCCCCGGCTACATGAGCCGAGGCAACTGGACCGCCGGCCTGTTCATCGACAAACGCGCCTCGATCTATGCAGTCAAGGCCTTGACGAAGATCTTCACCGGCAAGGCGGGCGGGACCACGTCGCTGCTGTCGATCCTCGTCGGAAAATTCCTGGGTGTCGAACAGGTGCCGATCACCTACGAGACGCGGGACAAGACGCGTATCTTCCAGATACCGAAGATCATCGATGGCGCGGTGACGCCAATCGCCGGCAAGGATCGCGAGAAGGATACGGTGATCACGAATTCCGAATACTGGATCGCGCCGGAGATCATCGTGGCGAGGTCCGACAAGAGCAAGATGCGCGCCTTTGGCCGCAACTGGAATTTTGCTGGCCGCTCGGCCGAGATCTGCAAGCTGGATTGGCGGGGCCCGTGAGCAAGAACACAACGGCCAGAAAGGCCGCCAAGAAGATCGCGGACCGGATTCCGCGACCGAAGAAGAAGGTCACCTGGCCGCAGGCAAGGGCATTCTCCGTCCACCTGCTGACCGCGTCTGGCTCGTTCCTTGCGTTCCTGTCACTGGTGGCGGCGAGCGAGGAGCGCTGGACGGCAATGTTCTGGTGGCTCGGACTGGCGCTGTTCGTCGACGGCATCGACGGGCCGATCGCCAGGAAGCTCGAGGTCAAGGAAATCCTGCCGACCTGGTCGGGCGAACTCCTCGACAACATCATCGACTATGTGACCTATGTGCTGATCCCGGCCTTCGCGCTCTACCAGCGCGGCTTCATGGGCGAGGGACTGTCGTTCCTTTCGGCTGCGATCATCGTCGTTTCCAGCGCGATCTACTATGCCGACACCGGCATGAAGACGAAGGAGAATTTCTTCAAGGGATTCCCCGTGGTCTGGAACATGGTGGTGTTCACATTGTTCGTCATCGAACCGGGACAATGGGTGTCGTTCGCTGTCGTGGTGGTGGCTGGCATCCTGACCTTCATCCCGATCAATTTCATCCATCCGGTGCGGGTGGTGCGGCTGCGGCGCATCAATCTCACAATGACCCTTTTGTGGTGCGCTTTCGGCGCGCTTGCGCTTGCGCAGGCGGCTCTCGCGGCCTTCTACGATCAGATCGGCGTGCTGGGCGAACAGGTCGGCACTTTCACCAAGATCGGCATTACCGTTACCGGGCTTTATCTGGCCTGCATTGGCGGCATCATGCAGTTCTTTCCAAATCTCGGTGCCAAGAAGGCCTGACCCGCCAGAGGAATCCCAATCCATGTCCAAAGCGATCCGTATCCACGCCCACGGCGGTCCGGAAGTTCTGACCTATGAGGACGTCGATCCCGGCCAGCCGGGTTCCGGGCAGATCCTGGTCAGGAACAGGGCCATCGGCCTCAACTTCATCGACGTCTATCATCGCTCCGGTCTCTATCCGCCGCCCGGAGGTTTTCCGCTCATTCCGGGCAGCGAGGCCGCCGGCGTGGTGCTGGAGGTAGGGCAGGACGTCGATTGGCTGAAGCCGGGCGACCGGATCGCCTATGCCGTGACGACAGGAGCTTATGCCGAAGAACGCGTCATCGATGCCAGCCGGGTCGTCAAGGTTCCGGACGGCATCAGCGATGAACAGGCCGCCGCGATGATGCTGAAGGGTATGACGGCCGAATATCTGCTGCGCCGGACCTTCAAGGTGAAAGCGGGCGACACGATCCTGTTCCATGCCGCGGCCGGCGGCGTCGGGCTCATTCTCGGCCAATGGGCGAAACATCTCGGTGCGACCGTCATCGGCACGGCGAGTTCAACCGACAAGATCGAGCTCGCCAAGGCGCACGGCTTCGACCATGTCATCAACTACAAGGAGCAGGATTTCGTCGCCGGCGTCGCCGCCATCACCGACGGCCGGAAATGCGACGTCGTCTACGATTCGGTGGGCAACGACACGTTCCCGGCTTCGCTCGACTGCCTGAGGCCGCTCGGCATGTTCGTCAGCTTTGGCCAGTCGTCGGGACCAATCCCGCCATTTTCCATGTCGCTCTTGGCGCAGAAGGGGTCGTTGTTCGCCACAAGGCCGACGCTGTTCGTCTACAACGCAAAACGCGAGGACCTCGATGCCTCTGCGGCCGCGCTGTTCGAGGTGGTGCTCAGCGGCGCCGTCAACATTAAGATCAACCAGCGCTATGCGCTGAAGGATGCCGGCAAGGCACACTCGGATCTCGAGGGCCGCAGGACAACGGGGACGACTATTCTCGTTCCTTAGTCCCGCCTGCCTTGTTATCCCTTGAATTTCCGCTGAAATTCTTGAAGCTCTTTCAAGACGCGTGCCGCTTTCCGTTGGGAGCCGGCGGCGCCTACCATGCTTGCGGGAACACAGAACATATCTGGCGAACCAGATGGGAGGCACTGTGAGTGCAGATCATGATGGGACGAACCTGCTTGAGGTTCGTGGCCTGACCAAGATATTCGGCACGCTGACCGCGTGCGATCATGTCGATCTCAACATCGCCAAGGGTGAAATCCACGCGCTGCTTGGCGAGAACGGCGCCGGCAAATCGACGCTGGTCAAGATGCTGTTCGGCTCGCTGGAGCCCAATTCCGGCGAGATTTTCTGGAACGGCCAGGCGGTGCGCATCACCAGCCCGGGTGCCGCAAAGAAGCTCGGCATCGGCATGGTGTTCCAGCATTTTTCGCTGTTCGAGGCGCTGACCGCGGCCGAGAACATCGCGCTGTCGCTCGATGACGGCGCGCCGATCAGCAGCATCGCCGCGAAGGCAAGGGCGCTGTCCTACAGCTACGGCCTGCCGCTCGATCCGGACTCGCTGGTCGGCGACCTGTCGGTCGGCGAACGCCAGCGTATCGAGATCATCCGTTGCCTGCTGCAGACGCCGCAGCTCATCATCCTTGACGAGCCGACCTCGGTGCTGACGCCGCAGGAAGCCGACAAGCTGTTCGAGACGCTGGAGCGGCTGCGCGCGGAAGGCAAATCGATCCTCTACATTTCGCACCGGCTCGAGGAGGTCAAACGCATCTGCGACCGCGCCACCGTGTTGCGGCATGGCAAGGTGGTCGGTCACTGCAACCCGCGCGAGGAAACCGCCTCGTCGCTCGCGCGCATGATGGTTGGCAACGAGGTTCAGGCTGTGGTGCGGGCTCCGGTCGAGGGGATCGAAACAGCGCAGCCGCTGCTCGAAATCCGCGGCCTCAGCCGCAAGCCGGCGACGCCGTTCTCCATTCCGCTCAAGAACATCAACCTCAATGTCCGCGCCGGCGAGGTGATCGGCATTGCCGGTGTCGCCGGCAACGGCCAGGGCGAGTTCTTCGAATCCGTCTCCGGCGAGGTCTTGCAGCAGGATGCCGCCTCGGTGCGCATCCGCGGCAAGGATGCGGGTGGTCTCACCATCACCGGACGGCGCCTGCTTGGTGCCGCCTTCGTGCCGGAGGAGCGCCTCGGCCATGGTGCCGCGCCGCGCATGAAACTCTCGGAAAACCTTTTGCTCTCGCGCCACGCGACCGACGGCAAGGCGTTTGTCGGCACTGGCGGGATGGTCAAAAGCGGCGCCGTCTACGCTGCCGCGCAACGCATCATCCTGGCCATGGATGTGCGCAAGAGCGCGCCGGATCCGGAAGCGGCCGCACTTTCGGGCGGCAATCTGCAAAAATTCATCGTTGGCCGCGAACTCGACCGCCGCCCAAGCGTCATGGTGGTCAACCAACCGACCTGGGGCGTCGATGCCGGTGCCGCCGCCCATATCCGACAGGCCTTGATCGAGCTGTCGCGCAGCGGCTCGGCGGTTCTGGTGATCAGCCAGGATCTCGACGAGTTGTTCGAGATATCGGACGCGATCGCGGTCATGCACAATGGCGAATTGTCCAAGCCGATGCCGATCGCCGAGGCGACCTTCGAGAAGGTCGGTTTGCTGATGGGTGGCGCCGAGCCCGGCCACGCCGAACACACGCTGGAGACGGCATGATGCGCCTTGAACTCGTCAAACGCCCGCAGCGCTCGGCGCTGTTTTCAATGCTGTCACCCTTCATCGCCTTCGCGCTCACCATTATCGCCGGCGCCATCATGTTCGCTCTGCTCGGCGTCAATCCGCTGACCGCTTTCCGGATCTACTTCATCGAGCCGATCAGCCAGGTCTGGCAATTGCATGAACTGGCGATCAAGGCGGCGCCGCTGATCCTGATCTCGGTCGGCCTGTCGGTCTGCTACAAAGCCAACATCTGGAACATAGGCGCCGAAGGCCAGTTCATTTTCGGCGCCATCTTCGGCTCCGCCATTCCAGTCCTGTTTCCTCAGTTCGAAGGCCCGTTGGTGCTGCCGCTGATGCTTCTGCTCGGCATGGTCGGCGGTGCCGCCTACGCGGCGATCCCGGCCTTGCTCAAGACCCGGTTCAACACCAACGAGATCCTGACCAGCCTGATGCTGGTCTATGTCGCCCAACTCTTCCTCGACTGGCTGGTGCGCGGCCCATGGCGCGATCCGCAGGGCCATGGTTTCCCGCAGACGATCCAGTTCGGCGATTCGGCCGTCCTGCCGGAACTGATGCCGGACGCCGGGCGCGCCAACTGGGGTTTTGTGTTCGCGCTGGTTGCCGCGGTGCTGATCTGGATCCTGATGAGCCGCATGCTCAAGGGCTTCGAGGTCCGCGTGCTGGGCTCCAGCCCGAGGGCAGGGCGCTTCGCCGGCTTCGGTCTCAGCCGCATGGTGTTCTTCGCCTTCCTGCTGTCCGGCGCGCTGGCCGGCCTTGCCGGCATTTCGGAGGTCTCCGGCGCCATCGGGCAATTGCAGCCGGTGATTTCTCCCGGCTACGGCTTCACGGCCATCATCGTGGCGTTCCTCGGCCGCCTCAACCCGCTCGGCATCGTCGCCGCGGGCCTGGTTCTGGCGCTGACCTATCTCGGCGGCGAAGCGGTGCAAAGCGCTCTCGGCATTTCCGACAAGGTGGCGAGAGTGTTCCAGGGCATGCTGCTGTTCTTCGTGCTCGGCTGCGACACGCTCATCCACTATCGCATCCGCCTGATCGGCCTTGCGTTGACCAAGCCCCAGGGCGCGGCACAGCTCGAAGCCGCGCCGAAGTTGAAGGAAGCCCGCTGATGGACATCACCGTCAACATCCTCCTGACCATCGCCACGGCGGCAACGCCGCTTTTGATCGCGGCGATCGGCGAACTGGTGGTCGAACGCTCCGGCGTGCTCAATCTCGGCGTCGAAGGCATGATGATCATGGGCGCGGTCGGCGGCTTCGGGGCCGGCTACCTGACCGGATCGCCCTGGATCGGTCTTCTGGCGGCGATCGCCATGGGCGCGTTGTTCTCGCTGCTGTTCGCCGTGATGACGCTATCGCTGGCCACCAATCAGGTGGCAACCGGCCTGTCGCTGACGCTGCTTGGCCTCGGCCTCTCCGGCATGATCGGAACGAGCTTTGTCGGCCAGCCCGGCGTCAGGCTGCCCAATCTTGACATTCCCGGCCTCAGCTCGATCCCGGTCGTGGGCAGGCTGCTGTTCGGCCAGGATCCGATCTTCTACATCTCGATCGTGCTGACCGCCGCCGTCATGTGGTTCCTATTCAAGACGCGTACAGGCCTGACGCTCCGCTCTATCGGCGACAGCCATGCTTCGGCGCACGCGCTCGGCATCAAGGTTATCCGCTACCGCTATCTCTCGGTCATCTTCGGCGGCGCCTGCGCCGGTCTGGCCGGCGGCCATCTGTCGCTGGTCTACACGCCGCAATGGGTGGAGAACATGACCGCCGGCCGCGGCTGGATCGCTCTGGCGCTCGTGGTGTTCGCCTCGTGGCGGCCGTGGCGGGTGCTGGCCGGCGCCTACATCTTCGGCGCGGTGTGGATCGGCCAGCTTCATGCACAGGCTTTTGGCATTCCCGTGCCCTCGCAGATGCTTTCTTCTCTGCCCTATCTGGCAACCGTCGTGGTTCTCGTTCTAATCTCGCGCAACAAGCGTCTGACGATGATGAACACGCCGGCATCCCTGGGGCAGCCATTCGTTCCGGATCGTTGACAACAATAACAAACGGGAAGCTCCAAGGCTTAACACAGAGAGGTAACACAATGAAAAAACTGCTTATTGCCCTGATGACGACGACAGCGGCATTGTCGCTGGCCGCGTCCGCAGAGGCTGCCGACAAGTTGAAGGCCTGCTGGGTTTATACCGGCCCGATCGGCGATTTCGGCTACTCGTACCAGCACGACCAAGGCCGCCTTGAGGTCCAGAAAGCGCTCGGCGACAAGGTCGAGACCGCCTATCTGGAGAACGTCTCCGAAGGCCCCGATGCCGACCGCGCCTTCGAGCGCCTGGCACGCGAAGGCTGCAAGATCATCTTCGGCACGTCATTTGGCTTCATGGACGCCGAAGTGAAGGTCGCCAAGAAATTTCCCAAGGTGATGTTCGAGCACGCCACCGGCTACAAGACCGGCGACAATCTCGGCATCTATAATGCCCGCTTCTACGAAGGCCGTTACGTACTCGGCCAGATCGCGGCCAAGGAATCGAAGTCCGGCGTCGCCGGCTACATCGTTTCCTTCCCGATCCCGGAAGTGGTGATGGGCATCAACTCCTTCATGCTCGGCGCGCAGTCGATCAACCCGAACTTCAAGGCCAAGATCGTCTGGGTGAACTCGTGGTTCGACCCGGGCAAGGAAGCAGACGCCGCCAAGGCGCTGTTCGACCAGGGTGCCGACATCATCGTCCAGCATACCGATTCGACCGCGGCCTTGCAGGTGGCCGAGGAGCGCAAGCTGCACGGCTTTGGCCAGTCGTCCGACATGATCAAGTTCGCGCCGAATGCGCAGCTGACCTCGCTGACCGACGAATGGGGCCCCTATTACATCAGCCGCGTGCAGGCAGCCATAGACGGCACCTGGAAGCCGGACAATGTCTGGCTCGGCATCAAGGACGGCGCGGTGAAGCTCGCGCCCTACACCAACATGCCCGACGATGTGAAGGCGATGGCCGAGGCGACCGAGAAGAAGATCGCCGGTGGTTGGAACCCCTTCACCGGACCGATCGCCAAGCAGGATGGTTCGGCGTGGCTGAAGGACGGCGAGGTCGCCGACGACGGCACGCTGCTCGGCATGAATTTCTACGTGAAGGGCGTCGACGACAAGCTGCCGCAGTAAGCGGCGCACCACATCTCGAATAGGAAAGGGCGCCGCGAGGCGCCCTTTTTATGTGCCCGGAGAAACGGACGGAAGGCTCAGACAGCCGAACCGTAAAGGTCATAAGCGTCGGCACGCTCGATCTTCACCGTGACGATGTCACCGGCACGCATCGGGCGGCGCGACTGGATGTGGACCGAGCCATCGATCTCGGGCGCGTCGTATTTGGTGCGGCCTTTTGCCGAGGTGCCGTGCGCCTCGTCGATCAGCACCGGCAGGCGCTTGCCGACCTTCCTGGCCAACTGCGTCGCCGAAATCTTCTGCTGGCGCTGCATGAAGCGGTGCCAGCGTGCTTCCTTGACCTCCTGCGGAACCTGTTCGAGGCCAAGGTCGTTGGAACGGGCGCCCTTGACGGGCTCGTATTTGAAGCAGCCGGCACGGTCGATCTTGGCCTCGTCCAGCCAGTCAAGCAGCATCTCGAAATCCTCGTCCGTCTCGCCGGGAAAGCCGACGATGAAGGTCGAGCGGATGGCGAGATCGGGGCACACGTCGCGCCAACCGCGGATGCGTTCGAGCGTCTTTTCGCCATGCGCCGGACGCCGCATGTTCTTCAGCACCTGCGGCGAGGCATGCTGGAACGGAATGTCGAGATAGGGAAGGATCTTGCCGTCGGCCATCAGCGGCATGACGTCGGCGACATGCGGGTAGGGGTAGACATAGTGCATGCGCACCCAGATTCCGAGCTTGCCCAGTTCTTCCGACAGATCGAGGAATTTCGCGCGCACTTCGCGATCGCCGAACATCGACGTCTGGTACTTGATGTCGATGCCGTAGGCACTGGTGTCCTGCGAGATGACGAGGAGTTCCTTGACGCCGGCCTTGGCCAGTTTTTCGGCTTCGCGCAGCACATCGGCGGCCGGGCGCGAAACGAGATCGCCACGAAGGGCGGGAATGATGCAGAAGGTGCAGCGGTTGTTGCAGCCTTCCGAGATCTTCAGATAGGCATAGTGGCGCGGCGTCAGCTTGACCCCTTGCGGCGGCAGCAGGTCGATATAGGGATCGTGCGAAGGCGGGGCTGCCTCATGCACGGCGGCCATCACGCTCTCGTAAGCCTGCGGTCCAGTGATCGCCAGCACGTTGGGGTGCTTCTCGCGGATCACGTCCGGCTCGGCACCAAGGCAGCCGGTGACGATCACCCTGCCGTTTTCTGAAAGCGCGGAACCGATGGCATTGAGCGACTCGTCACGGGCGGAATCGAGGAAACCACAAGTGTTGACCACAACGAGATCGGCGCCATCATGCTTGCGGGCGATCTCATAGCCTTCGGCGCGCAGGCGCGTGATGATACGCTCGGAATCCACGAGCGCCTTCGGGCATCCAAGGCTGACAAAACTGACGCGAGGGGCGGACATAGGCTAGTTTCCAATGGGGGTACGGGCCGAACGCTGATCCGGCCTCAAGTCGCTGTAAATGTCGGTCTGTGGCGCGCGGCTGGAGCCGATACGGGCGGCGCAATAGCATGGCTTCCGCAATCAAGCAAACCGGCGACAGGCCGGCCCGCGCCATAAGGATGGCTCAGTGGCCTCCGGATCCGAACCAGGGTGCCAGGAAAGCGAAGTGTTCGGGGAATTGCTGCACGGCTCCGTCAAGCAGCATTTTGACCGCAACATAGAGGATGATCACCAGGCCGAGATAGGCAATCCAGCGGTATTTGTGCAGCAGGCGCGCGACGAACGACGCGGCAAAGCCCATCAGGGCGATCGACAGGGCCAGCCCGACAATCAGCACCGTCGGATGGTTCATGGCCGCGCCGGCTACAGCCAGAACATTGTCGAGCGACATCGAAACGTCGGCAATGACAATCTGCCAGGCTGCCTGCGAGAAGGTCTTGCTTGGCCCCTTGCCGCCGATGACCCCATCCTTGTCGAAGTCGCCGTTCGACAGCGCTTCCGTGGCGTCACGCTCCTGCTCGTGGCTGACGCGCAATTCGCGCCACATCTTCCAGCAGACCCACAGCAAGAGCAGGCCGCCGCCGATAAGCAACATGGGCCCGATGGTGAGCAGCCATTGCGTGATCAAGGCGAAGAAAATGCGAAGGACGGTGGCGGCGGCGATGCCGACGAGAATGGCCCGTTTGCGTTGGCTGGCCGGCAGTCCGGCCGCGGCGAGGCCGATGACGATGGCATTGTCGCCCGCAAGCGCAAGATCGATGGCGATGACCTGAAGAAGGGCCGATAGGCCCGCGGCGGTAAATATTTCCATCGACCTGGAAGCCCTTCGCCGAGTGTTCGTCGTCGGCTATTCCGACGGCCCTAAAGGCATGGTCCGCTGCCGTCAAGACGCAGCATTGGACAACGCTGGAAAACCACTTTCGTGGCAGTGGCATTACAGGAGATTTTCAGCCGTCGCCGGCTCGTGAACCGAAGCCCACACAAGCTCGCGAAAAAACTAGTCGTAGAGATTGTATTTTGCCCAGTCGGCTTCCGGAATCTCATCGCCGATCCGGTAGCGAAGCTGGAGAACTTCCATATGGTCCGGCCCCGTCTGGCATTTGAATTTCAGCCGGTACCATTGCCCCTTGCTGCGGAACGCCGCACCGGGGCTCCTGATTGCATCGGCGCTCATCTCAGGCGTGGCGAAGGCGTAGGCGACGACACGGTCGGCCTTGAACTTGCGATCGTCATGGGTGATCCGGTCCAGGATTTCGGCATCGCACCGCTGCTCGAGGCGTGTTTGCGGATCAAGTTTCATCAGCCCGGCACGCAAGGCGTTGTCCATTGCGCGGGCCGGGAAAGCTAGCGTCAGGGACGCCATGGCCATCATGCAGAGTGTCTTCATGGGCGGGACAAGCAGCATATTTTGTCTGAAAAATCAACCAAGAGGGGCGCTTCATGCCGGGCAAGCGGCCGCATTCAGGGGGGCGACGCAATCAAAATCTCGTGTCGGACATCCTCGTGCGAGGCCTGCGGCCAACGCACCAGCGAGGCGCGGCCGGCATCCGTGAGATCATAAAGGCCGCGGTCCACGCGCGCGAACCAGCCATAGACGTTGTGCTGCAGGATCTTCGGGGCGATCGGCGTCAGCGCCTTCAAATCGCGCGGCCGTTTGGGTCCGTGGACAAGCGCGGCGGCACAGGTGAGGGCGCTCTGGCGATAGGCGGTCATGATCGGATTCCGCGATCCTCCGCCCGCGACAGGATCGCCGCGTCGGCGCTGGTGTTCGTCGACAAGGCGAGAGCGCCGCCGCGCATTCTTGCGTGGCTCAGGCGCGGCCGGGCTGACAAGCACTTCGACCTTGTCATTCGCGGTCACACCGAGCAAGCCGAAGCCGAGCCGGCGGCAGAGGTTGCGGAAACGGGCGTCGCTTTCGCGCCCCTTGCCTCGTGCCGACATACGCGCCGCCAGCCACACTTCATCGCAAGCGGCCGCGCGGTCGATGCCTTGCAGCACCAGTTCGAGGTTGAACTGCAATTTCAGTTCGCAGATGACGACAACCGGCGGCTCGCCCTCGCGCAGCGCGACGATGTCGCAGCCGCCGATTTCACCCTTCACGACAAAGTCGAGACTTTCGAGGAACCGCTTCACCGGCGCATAAAGGGAGGTCTCGTTCATGCCTTGAGGCTTAGCCGATTCGACGAGAAAAAGCCTTCCGGCTTTAGGGGGGCGGCGCACCCGATGTTCAAGAATGAATGTTTCCGAGGAAGGTCAGCAGCGCGCTGTTGAACTGCCCAGGCCGTTGCAGCGGCGCGAAATGGCTGACGTCAGGCAGGATGATCAATTCCGATCCTGGGACGTTTTGAGACAGATAGTTCGCGTGCTCCCGCTTGATGAATTCGTCATGTTCACTTTGAACGATCGCCACGGGCACGCGCATCCGCGCCAGGTCGGCGGCGGAATAATTGGGTTCGGTCTTCATCATCAGGCCGACGGCTTTGACAAATACATCGAACTGGCCTGGCGTTGCCGATAGTTCGGCATAGTCCTTGGCGTGCCGGCTGAAACACCGATCGATGACCGGACTGGGCTCGAATTCCCTGGTGCCGCTCGGATCCATGTTGCAGCCGAAGAAGAACACACCCGTGATCCGATCGGCGGCGTTCATGCCGAGGATGAGCGCGACGCACGCGCCATCGCTCCAACCCACCACAGTCGCCTTTTCCAATTGCAGTGTATCCATCACGGCCAGGACGTCGGAAGCCATCAGCTCGTATTTGTACGGTCGCCCGTCGCGGGTGCTGCGCCCGTGGCCACGGCTGTCGATCACCACGACCCGATAACCACCCTTGACCAGCTCGGGAACCTGAAATCCCCAATTGCCGCTGTGACCGAGGCCGCCATGCAACAAGACTACGGGAAAGCCGGCCCCGAACGTGGCGTACCAAATTTTCGCGCCCTCGTTTTCGACCCGGCCTTCGTCCTTGGCGGCCGTCAGGGGCGCGGCGCCATGCGCTTCGAATCTGCTGAGGTCGTCGTCTTGATAGTCCATGCCGAAAACGCCTCGAGGCCAACCCGAAGCACCTATAATTATTGCTGGTGCCCGCCAAAACCAACCCACGACGCAATATCCGCTACCAGGCAACAGTGCCATTTCGAGCGGCACATGGCGGACGCCATTGATATTAGCCGTCAGGCTTCCGTGCGCGCCACCGACCGTTTCGATCGCTTGCTGCGAGGCACGAGCGGGTAACCAACCTGACCAAAGTAGCTGGACGGGATCGGATCATCGACACCGTATTTTTCCGGCACCTTGTTGCCGGTGGCATTGTAGGTGCCGAACACCATGTCGAGGAGGGGGAGTTGGCCGGCGAAGTTCTTGTCATAAGCCTCGCGCTGGTTGGCATGGTGCCAGCGATGAAATTGCGGGCTGGCGATCAGCCATTTCAAGGGACCAAACGGAATCCGCAGGTTTGAATGCACAAGCAGCGTGTGCCAAAAATATATGATCGAGAAGGCGGCGATCGAGGCTTCGGAGAAGCCGAGGAAAAAGATCGGCGTCAATGATATTGCCTTTGTGGCAATCGCGTCGACCGGATGGGAGTGGAAAGCGCCGAGCCAGTCCAGCTCCTCAATGCCGTGGTGTACCGCGTGGAATCTCCAAAGCGCAGGGATTTTGTGGAAGGCCCGGTGCGCCCAATAGACGCCGATGTCGGTGATCAAGATGATCTCCGCGACCTGCAACCAGACGGGCTGACCGCCGACGGCGCGCATCATTGATTGCGGGACCACGATTGCGGCGGCGTCAAGCGTGTAGGCCGCTATCAGGACGATGGCTATTTTTATGATAAAGCCGTTGAACAGCACGTAGATCAGATCGACACCCAAGCCCTTGCGGAAGATCTTCTGGGGCCGTTCATGGAACAGATGTTCGAACGGAATGAATATCAACGCGGAGATCAACAGCGCCTTGATGCCAAAAATATCCATTCGCCCGCCTCTATTGCCCAGCCTTTGGCAGCACCCGCTCGCACTTCAGCTTCCGGACAGAACCATATTTCTCCTTTCCAAAGGCTTGATGGCGACTTTCGTCTTTGCAGCCGGGCAGGTGAGGGAGGCGCTCGCCGGCGTGTCACACCGGCGTCGCAACCGGGCGATATCTTTGTAGCGCGCGGTGGCGAACGCAGCGCGTCGCGCGTCCTCCCAGGACTAACCCCTCCGGTTCCCTGCCGGCGGGGTTTTCTATTTCAGGAACCACGCGCCCATCGGCGCGGATACGCCGCCAGACAAACCGACATGATCGTTGTCGCGCAACCAACGATGGGCGAAGGTGCAGCCGTCCGGCGCGATTGGCCGTTCTATCCGCAGTCCGACGCCGGCGGTTGTCGATGCCGTCTGCC
Organism: Mesorhizobium sp. HAY1-8B; assembly: GCF_056868045.1. Taxonomy (NCBI): domain Bacteria; kingdom Pseudomonadati; phylum Pseudomonadota; class Alphaproteobacteria; order Hyphomicrobiales; family Phyllobacteriaceae; genus Mesorhizobium; species Mesorhizobium sp. HAY1-8B. The sequence goes on along the minus strand of NZ_CP200321.1, from coordinate 4,338,840 downwards.
CGCCAGGTCAAGATTCTCTCTATAGAAATCGAGACGATCGCGATCTTTCCCCAACCATTGAACCGTTTCTTGCAAGCCCGTGCGCAATGTCGTTTGCGTGGTCCAGCCCAGCTCTGTCGCGGCGTGTCGGGTGTCGGGTTGATTGCAATGCGCCTGCACGAGGCCGCCGAGTAGCTCAATAAGTTGGCGGAGGGAGTGGGATTCGAACCCACGGTGAACTTGCGCCCACGCCGGTTTTCAAGACCGGTGCCTTAAACCGCTCGGCCATCCCTCCAAGCAATTGCAATCATTGCGTTTTTGACAATTTGCGCGGGGCCATGGAATGCCCGTTGCTACGCAGTTTGCAACTGTTTGCCTTTTCGCTCGCTGCTTATAGCGGCCTGAAGCGCAACGTCAACTTGCTCCGCTGCATCAGCCTGCATGCCGGGCATAACGTCGGAGTGAAGGTCTAGAGTTATCCTGATGTTCGGATGGCCCAGGCGTTCGCCTGCTGTCTTGGGGTGACCGCCAGCTGAAAGCACCTTTGTCGCGAGGGTGTGCGAAGACCGTGGAGGCGTGGCAGCGGCGGACCGAGGGTCTAAATATTCGCTTGCGCTAATATAAAAGTGACGTAACGTCACTCCCCAGCATCTTGGGGATGCGCAACCGTGGGGAAGTACGATGAGAGTGGTCATATTTTGTGCGGCACTCGTGATCGCCGCGACTGGTGTCGCCATTGCGAAGGAGAAGAAGGTGACGGTCAGCGATGCCGCGACCCTGTGCTCTACGAAACATTCGAGCAAGAAGCCGAGGCCAGAGCTGGACTGCAACTTGACCGGAACGACTAAATTGCCGGATGGAACAACGACGGAAAAGCCGCGCCTGGGATACGACGCCAATCCGTGGATCATGCCTGGCCTTTAAAGCCGGGCTTAGGTGGACAGCGGAGCAGCGCCTAGCGACCCTTACCTTTTGAGGGTCGTCCAGGATATCACCGGGAAGAAGTGGCTCATCCAGTGGAGCACTACAGGATGAGTGCGGCCGGCTGGATGAAACTGTTCAAGCCGTACGCAGCAAGCGCCGTCACAATCTTGCCCGGTTCCGGCCACAATCGGTTAATATCGTGATAAACAATTCCTGCGCACAAAGGATCGGGGTTCAGGGCGTCGTTGATATCGTCGAGTGAGTGCTTTGGCTCCTCTGTTGTTCAAACAACGGCATCTTGATTGAGACTGTAGGGGATTTCAGGAAAATGCAGGCTACGACGCGTCCGCGTCTTCGTCGCGCTTCCACGCTTACGCTGCTTGCTGCGTCGGCTGCCTTGCTGGCAGCCTGCGCGTCGCAGCCCGAGCCGAAAGCAATGGTGAATCCCAAGCCTCGTTCCAAGGAATATTTCGCCGAGACCGAATATGGTGTGAAGGCGAGCCCGCGCGCCAACTTCATGCGGCGCGGAGGCGGTCGCGACCAGCTCGGCAAGCCTTATCAGGTTCGTGGCAAGTGGTACTATCCCAAGGAAGATCGGCATTACGCCAAGGTCGGCCTGGCTTCCTGGTACGGCGACGCCTTCCATGGCCGGCTGACCGCCAATGGCGAAGTCTACGACATGACGCATCTTACGGCCGCGCACCCGACCATGCCGCTGCCAAGCTATGCCCGCGTCACCAATCTCAAGACCGGCAGCTCCGTCGTCGTGCGCGTCAACGACCGTGGGCCGTATCACGAGGGCCGCATCATCGATGTCTCGGAGCGCGCGGCGCAGATGCTCGACTACGCCAATGTCGGCACCGCCGAGGTGAAGGTGGAATATGTCGGCCGCGCGCCGCTCGATGGCAATGACGACCAGTATCTGATGGCATCCTACCATCCAGGCAACCGGATTCCGGATCCGTCGGATGGCCTGCCAACCGGCGTCATGGTGGCCATGAACGGACCGTCGCCAAGCTTGCCCGTGGGTGCCGCAGCCATACCGTTTCCGGGGCAGTTGACGAATTCCGGGAAGGCGTCCGCCACGCAGACGGCTCTGTCGGCGCAGGAACCGGCTTTGGGCGACTTGGCGCTGCCCGATTTCGGACCGATCGTTCCCGAGCGGCCGGAGATCGGCCTGCCGCCGCAGTCACCCTTCGCGATCGCCTCGCTGTCCTACGCGGATGAACGCGTGCGGCGCGGGGATGTCTTTGCCGCACTGGACGACAACGGCATGTCGCCCGCCGACATCCTGCGGTCGTGGAAAAAGTCCAATCCGCAGGCAGCGCCGTCCAGCGCCGACTATGTCGCCGCCGGCACGTTCGACGACGCCGCGGAAGCCAAGCGCGTGGCAGCAGCACTTCAACCCTTCGGCAGAACGGAGATTCAGCGTTCCGATCTCGACGGCAATGATTGGTATGCGGTCAATCTCTATCCGAATGGCCATGGCGGCCTGGACGAGTTGCTGCAGGCCGCATGGTCGCATGGCGCGCCCGATGCGCTGGCCGTGCGCAACTGATTCACGAGCCGGTTTTCCGCTGAACAGTTGATCCGCCCCGGAAAAAGCCCGATAGTTTCGCGGGCTTGCCGGAGGGACCGGCCAACGGGTCGAATTTCATGCAGTTTCGCTTGCTTCAGCCTTTTGCCGGGTTTTTTCTTCTCGGCCTCCTGATTTCCCTTGCCCCGGCCCACGCGCAGCTCTTCGAGACCAAGGCCACACAAGCCTTCATGATCGATGCCGACACCGGCACGGTGCTGTTCTCGAAAGATGCCGACAAGCCGATCCCGCCGGCCTCGATGGCCAAGCTGATGACAATGGAAGTGGTTTTCAATGCCATCAAATCCGGGCGGCTCAAGCTCGACGACACGTTCGTGGTGAGCGAAAACGCCTGGCGCAAGGGTGGCGCGCCGTCGGGAACATCGACGATGTTTGCCAAGCTCAAATCGGCGATCCGGCTCGAGGACCTGATCCAGGGCGTGACCGTGCAGGCCGCCAATGACGGCTGCATCGTCATCGCCGAAGGCATGGCCGGGTCAGAGGAGAATTTTGCCGCGCAGATGACCGAGCGTGCCCGCCAGATCGGCCTCAAGACATCGACCTTCGTCAACTCGACCGGCCTGCCGGCCGATGGCCAGCAGACGACCGTGCGCGAACTGGCGCAGCTGGCCTTGCATTTGTGGCGCGATTACCCGGATTTCTATCGCTACTATGGCCTGAAGGATTTCACCTGGAACAAGATCTCGCAGAGGAATCGCAACCCGCTGCTGGCCATGGACATCGGTGCCGATGGCCTGGCGGTCGGTGCGAGCGAGGCGTCCGGCTTCGGCATCGTCGCTTCGGCCACCCACAACGGCACGCGGGTGGTCGCGGCGATGAGCGGGTTCGCCAATGACAAGGAACGCGCCGAGGAGGCGCGAAAGCTGCTCGACTGGGGCGCGCGGTCCTTCGAGAAGACCGAGATCTTCGCCAAGGACGAGGTGGTTGGCGAGGCTCAGGTTTTTGGCGGTGCGAAATCCGGTGTGACGTTGAAGGCAAAAGGGCCGATCGCCATCTTCCTGCCGATCACCAACCGCGACAAGCTGACGGCAAGGATCGTCTATAACGGCCCGGTCGCCGCACCGGTGGAGGAGGGCCAGCCAGTGGGTGCGCTGCGCGTCTGGATCGGCGACACGCTGAGCCAGGAGACACCGCTTTTCGCCGCCGAGTTGATCGGTGTCGGCACGCTGCCACAGCGCGCGCTCGATGCCGTCAAGGAACTGGCAATCGGCTGGCTGCGCTAATGCATGTCGCTCAAAAGTGGCCACGGTTTTGAGACAACGACATGCGTAGAAGCAAAAATCTGACGGCATGGACGTTTCCCTGAACGCGGACTATCTAGAGCGCAACAATCCACTCCAACATGGACAAAGGCCGTTTCGATTGGCGCGCGGATTTTTCATCACCTTCGAAGGCGGCGAGGGCGCAGGCAAGTCGACGCAGATCGAGCGGCTGGCAAGGAAGATGCGCGCCAAGAAGTATGACGTCCTCGTCACCCGCGAACCGGGCGGCTCGCCCGGCGCGGAAGCCGTCAGGCATGTGCTGCTTTCGGGTGCCGCGGAGCCATTCGGGCCGAAGATGGAAGCACTGCTCTTCGCCGCCGCCCGCTCCGACCATGTCGAGCAGGTCATCCGGCCCGCGGTCGAGCATGGCTCCATCGTTCTTTGCGACCGCTTCCTGGATTCTTCGCGCGTCTACCAGGGCGTCACCGGCGGGATCGACCCGGCATTCATGGCTGCGCTGGAACAGGTCGCCATCAACGGCATGATGCCCGACATCACGCTGGTGTTCGATATCGATCCGGCCGAGGGCCTCCGGCGCGCGACCCTGCGGCGCGGCAGCGACGCCAGCGCCGACCGCTTCGAAAAGGAGACGCTGGCCATCCATCAGGCCCGGCGCGAGGCCTTTTTGGCGATCGCCGCGGCCGAGCCGGAACGCTGCATCGTCGTCGACGCGTCCGCCGATCCCGATACGGTGGAGCATGTCGTCACCGCCGCCGTGTTCGCGGCGCTGGAGGCGAGGGCGCCCGCGCGCAACAGGCAGGCCGCACCAGTATGACCTTCGAACGCAGCGCGCCTGAACAGCATGATACGCTGGACGGCGTGCCCGAGCCGGCCGAGACGCCTCGTCTGGTCGGGCACGGGCAGGCAGCCGAGATGCTTGCCGCCGCCTACCGATCCGGAAAGCTGCCACATGCTCTGATCTTCGCGGGGCCGGTCGGCATCGGCAAGGCGACACTGGCCTTTCATCTCGCACATCACCTGCTGAAGCACCCGGACTTCGCGCAGGCGCCGGAGAGCCTTGCCGTTCCCGATCCGGCCTCGTCGCTGTTTCGCCAGATCGCAACCGGGGCGCATCCCGGCGTGTTGCACCTGACCCGGCCGATGAACGACAAGACCAAGAGCTTCAAGACGGTCGTCACCGTCGACGAGATCCGCCGGGTCAGCCGCTTCCTGTCGATGACCTCGCATGACGGCAGCTATCGGGTGGTCATCGTCGATCCAGCCGACGACATGAATGCCAATGCCGCCAATGCCTTGCTCAAAAATCTTGAGGAGCCGCCCGCACGAACGCTGTTCGTTCTCATCGTCCATGCGCCGGGCAGCCTGCTGCCGACGATCCGCTCGCGCTGTCAAATGGTGCGCCTGACACCGCTCGGCGCCGACGAGCTGCTGGCGGTGCTGGAAACCGCCGAGCCGCCGCCACCGGACGATCCGGCCGCACGGGCGGCATTGGTCGAACGGGCAGGGGGCAGTGTGCGCAACGCGATCCTGCTGACGCAATATGGCGGGCTCGAAATCGCCCAGACACTCGATGCACTGGTGGCGGCGGGAAAGACCGATATCGGCGGAGCCTATCGGCTCGCCGAAGCCGTCGCCGGCCGAGACCAGGCGATCCAGTTCGATATCTTCAACCGCCGCGCGCTCGACCTGTTGTCGGATGCCGCAAGCCAGGCAGCGCTGTCAGGCGACCTCGCATGGGCGAAAACGCTGTCGGACACTTGGCATGAGGCGCTGGACGCGATATCTGAGACCGACACCTACAATCTCGACAAGAAGCAGCACGCCTTGACCATGATCGACCGCCTGAATTCTGCGATGCGAATGTGACGGCCTTTTTGGTGCATGCCGTTGCCCCAAAACCGGGGCCACTTTTGGGCGGCATGCATCGGCACCGGGATGGCAATCGCCATTCCGATGCGATATCCACCGCCACGGCTTCCATTCAGACATTCATGACGGTTCATTCATGTCACGCGACACATTCTACATCACGACCGCGATTTCCTATCCGAACGGCAAGCCGCATATCGGCCATGCCTACGAACTGATCGCCACCGACGCGCTCGCACGCTTCCAGCGGCTCGACGGCAAGCAGGTCTTCTTCCTCACCGGGACCGACGAGCACGGCATAAAGATGCTGCAGACGGCGAAGCGCGAAGGCATTTCGGCGCGCGAACTGGCCGATCGCAACTCGGCCGATTTCAAGCGCATGGCGATCGCGCTCAACGCGTCCAACGACGATTTCATCCGCACCACGGAAGAACGGCATTACGCCTCCTCGCAGGCGATCTGGAAGGCGATGGACGCCAATGGCGATATCTACAAGGGCGGCTATGCCGGCTGGTACTCGGTGCGCGACGAAGCCTATTACGGCGAAGAGGAGACGGAGGTCCGCCCCGACAATGTCCGCTACGGACCGCAGGGAACGCCGGTCGAATGGGTCGAGGAAGAAAGTTACTTCTTCCGTCTTTCGGCCTACCAGGAAAAGCTCATTGCCCTTTATGAAAGCCAGCCCGACTTCATCGGTCCGGCGGAGCGACGCAACGAGGTGATGAGCTTCGTCAAGTCGGGGCTGAGGGACCTGTCGATCTCGCGCACCACCTTCGACTGGGGCGTGCCGGTTCCGGGCGACGAGAAGCACGTCATGTATGTCTGGGTCGATGCCCTGACAAACTACATTACCGGCATCGGCTATCCCAATGAAAAGGCTGACAATTGGCGCTTCTGGCCGGCCGACGCGCACATCATCGGCAAGGACATTGTGCGCTTCCATGCGGTTTACTGGCCGGCCTTCCTGATGTCGGCCGGCATCCCGTTGCCGAAGCGCGTCTTCGGCCACGGCTTCCTGTTCAACCGCGGCGAGAAGATGTCGAAATCGGTCGGCAACGTCATCGACCCGTTCACCATGGTCGAGCATTACGGCCTCGACCAGGTGCGCTATTTCTTCCTGCGCGAAGTGCCGTTTGGCCAGGACGGCAGCTACAGCCATGAAGCGATCGTCAACCGCACCAACGCCGACCTCGCCAACGGCCTGGGCAATCTGGCGCAGCGCTCGCTGTCGATGATTGCCAAGAACTGTGGCGGCGTGGTGCCGAAGCGCGGTGACCTGACCGATGCCGACAGCGTGATCCTGGATCAGGCGGCGGCCGCTCTAGCCACCGCGCGCAAGGCAATGGCTGAGCAAGGCATCCATCTGGCGCTGGCGGCGATCTTCGCCGTGGTGGCGGAAGCTGATCGCTATTTCGCCGGGCAGGAGCCGTGGGCGCTGAAGAAGACCAACCCGGAGCGTATGGAAACGGTGCTGTGGACGACAGCCGAAGTGGTACGGCGCGTGGCGGTGATGTGCCAGCCCTTCATTCCGGGATCGGCCACGAAGCTGCTCGACCTGCTGGCCGTGCCGGTCGACAAGCGCGACTTCGTGCATGTCCACGCTGACCACGCGCTTGTATCGGGTACTGCCTTGCCGGTGCCGGAAGGGGTATTTCCGCGTTACATCGAACAGCCGGGCGCGAACGCCTGATGCTCGTCGACAGCCACTGCCACCTGGACTTTCCAGATTTCGCCGAGGAGCGGGCGGCCATTGTCGCTCGCGCCAAAGCGGCTGGTATCGGCCGCATGGTGACGATATCAACCCGCGTAAAGCGATTTCACCAAATCATTGAAATCGCTGAAACTTTTGATGAAGTTTACTGCTCCGTCGGCACCCATCCGCACAATGCCGCCGAAGAGCTCGAGGTCACCGCTGCGGACCTTGTTCGTCTGTCCGATCATCCTAAGGTGGTGGCGATCGGCGAGGCTGGGCTGGATTACTTCTACGACAAGGCGCCGCGCGATGCGCAGGCGCAAGGCTTTCGCAATCACATCGCGGCGGCTCGCGTGACCGGGCTGCCGCTGGTCATCCATTCGCGCGATGCCGATGACGACATGGCTGCCATTCTCGAAGACGAAACAGGGAAGGGCGCCTTCCCCTTCATCCTGCACTGTTTCTCCTCCGGACGCCGGCTGGCCGAGGTGGGCGTCTCGCTCGGCGGCTACGTGTCGTTCTCGGGCATCCTGACCTTCAAGAACTCAGCCGAATTGCGCACCATCGCCGCCGACGTGCCGCATGACCGGCTGCTCGTCGAAACAGACGCGCCATACCTGGCGCCGATCCCATTCCGCGGCAAGCGTAATGAGCCGGCCTATGTCGCGCACACCGCCAAGGTGCTGGCGGAGACGATTGGTGTCAGCGAAGCTGAAATCGCCGATCTGACGACGAACAATTTCTTCCGGCTGTTCGGGAAGATGCCGCGACCTGCCGAGTTGAGCGCCTGACCGATGACTGACCGGCTGCGTCTAACCGTTCTCGGCTGCGGCTCGTCGCCAGGTGCGCCGCGCATCACCGGCGACTGGGGCAATTGTGACCCGGACAACCCGAAGAACCGGCGCATGCGTACGGCCGTCCTGGTTGAACGGATCGCGGCGAATGGCAACCGCACGACCGTCGTCATCGACACTGGCCCCGATTTCCGCCAGCAGATGCTGATGGCCTCTGTCAGGCGCATTGACGCGGTCGTCTACACACATCCACACGCCGACCACATCCACGGCATCGATGACCTGCGCGGCTTCGTCCTCGATCAGCGCCAGCGGATCGATATTCACGCCGACGAGCCGACAATGCTGCGGCTGCGCCAGGCGTTCGGCTACTGCTTCGAGACACCACCCGGCAGTTCCTATCCGCCGATCGTCAGTGCCCATATCATCGACCACGCGAAGCCGGTGGTGATCGAAGGAGAGGGGGGTGCCCTCACCCTTGAACCATTGCCGCAGGTGCATGGCGACATCATCTCGCTCGGGTTTCGCATTGGAGCGCTGGCCTATTGCCCTGACATCAGCGACTTTCCCGACACCACCGCCGAGCGGCTGTGCGGCCTGGAGATTTTGGTCATCGACGCGCTGCAGTACAAAACCCATCCCAGCCATTTGTCGCTCGGCCAGGCGCTCGGCTGGATCGAAAAGCTGGCACCGAAACAGGCCGTGCTAACCCATATGCACGTGCCGCTCGACTATGCCACCGTAATGGCTGAGACGCCTGACAAGGTGGTGCCGGCCTATGATGGCATGGTGATCGAAATGCCTTTTGAATCAGAGTGATAGATCGATTTTCTCGCGAGTTGTGAGCCGTGAAATCGTTCAAGCTGGGATTACCGGCGGCAAACCGACCTGGCGTGAGTTGCTGCTTAGGATGACGACGTCAAGGACTGTGATCATCGGCGAAAAATCATTGCCGGACGAAGATACGCAACGCTTGTGTCAGCAAAGGCATCGCCTTTAGCGTCGTACCGCAGGCCCGGCATTCCATGGCCTGGGAGAACCCGGCCGGATTGGCGGGCGCGATGCGGAAAGCGCTGTCCTGATTACCGCACCGCCCGCTCCCATCAGTTCCATAATCTATCTTATGCGACTTTTGTGTGAGCACGCTTCGTCCCTGGGCAATCCCAGATAGCGGGTAAGTTTCAGCCGCATGGAGTTTGTTACCGCGGAGGCTTCCTTAGTCGCCCTCGAGCCTGTCGTACACCGACGACGAAGCCTTTTTGCGCGCACAGGCGAACAGCGCCCGCAAGCGCCGCATCCGCTTCTTCCGGGAGGCCGGCGATGTGGAGAACCTCTCCAAGACCGTCGAGGACGAACGACTGGAGGAACAGAAAGTCCGTCGGCTCGGCGATCGCGACAGCCTCCCGGGCCATACGGAGAGCTCCCTCCACATCGCCCACACGGACCGAGATCTTTGACCTAACGCATCGCAGCAGGCCTTGCGAGTACGTGTCGTCACTGCCGGCGATCCCCTCGCCCAACCGAACGAACGCTTCGGCCTCCTCGTACCGGCCTTGGACATAGATGGCCTGGGCGAGTATGCCGGCAATCGAAGCTCCCGCTCGGCGGCTGCCGCGTCGCCCGCCCAGAGCTCGGCCAGAGCGCTCATCTCGGTGAGAGGTCCCGCGCTCCACACGGTCAGTGCGACTTCCTCGACCGTTGACCGCGCCTGCGCTATCAACTGCCGCGCCTCGCCAAATCGGCCGCGCATCGCCTCGAGATTCCCCCAGCTGAAGAGCGCCGCCGACATCGCCTTGCGATCACCTTGTGCCCTGGCGAGCACATCCTTGCACCGGCCGATCGCCGCCTTGACCGGCATACGGCCCGCCCACACGACAAGCGGCACCCATGATAGCGACTCGAGCCATTCTCTGTCGTTGCCCGCTGCGAACGCATGCGCCGCCGCGCTCTCCCACGCCTCTTCAGAGGCGCCGAAATTGCACTTTGTCAGGTGAAACAAGCCAAGCAAGGACCAGCCCTTGGCCAAGCCGTGCTCGTCGTTTTCCTGCTCGAACATCGATATGGCCTGCCGCGCCTCGCGGTAGGCCTCGTCCGCCCACCCCTCTGGCTCTGACAGGAAGCGCACCCACAGATCGAGAATGAGCGCATGCGCTTGCAGTCTGCGATCGGCGGAGGCGGTCGCTGCCTCACGCATCTGGGCGATCGCGCCACGCGTGCGCTCGAGGTCGCCGGTTTCCAGCAGTGCAAATGCGAGCTCCGGCAAGAGCGCCAGTCGCCCAGGATCGTCGCGAGCTCCGAGCGAGATGGCGCGCGACAGCATGTTGACCGCGGCGGGCATGTCACCCCGCGCGAAGGCGCGCTGCCCGGCAGAAGCCAGCGGCACGCTCGCACGTCGTGCCAGCGACTCGACGCGCTCGTTCGATAGACCGAGCTCCGCGAGAGACCTGTAGGCCCGCTCGAGGTGGTAGCCGACGATCTCTTCGTACTCTCGGGCCCGCTCGCGCATCCTTGCCTCCAGCCATGATGCGAAGCGCTCATGCATGTTGGCTCGTACGCCCTTCGGAATGCCATTGTAGGCCGCGTCCCCGACGAGGCTGTGAGTGAAGCGAAAAGCATCCTCCTCCTCCAGGTCCGAGCGATCCGGGCGGATCAGCTGCTTTCTGGCCAGGGACCGAAGCTGGCCGCCAACGCGGGGCCGCTGCTCTTCCGGCGACATCTCCTCGACGGCCCCCCACCAGAAGATGCGACCGATCACTGATGCTCGCTCGATCACAGAGCGCTCCTCGCCGCCGAGCCGGTCCAAACGCGCGTTGATAAGGGCGTTGATCGTGGGCGGAATCGTCAGCCTCGACAGATGGTCAGCCGCCGTCCACGTCCCGTCGACGGCGATGAGCAAACCGTCGTCGATCAGCATTCGCAGCGTCTCCTCCACGAAGAGAGGGTTCCCCTCGGCGGCATCGGCGATCCGCGCGCGGTCCTCGTTCGCGAGTTCCGCGCCTCCGAGCAAGTTCCGGATCAAGCCGTCCGTATGAGCGTCGCTCAGCGAGCGCAGGGTGATGAGGGACGCGTTCGCCTTCGACGTCATCCAGCCGGCGCGGACCTCGAGCAGCTCAGGGCGAGCGAGGCAGAGGAAGAACGCCGGCACGCCGTCCAACGAATCGGCGAGATATTCGAGGAGATCGAGGAACGTCGGCTCCGCCCAGTGAATGTCGTCGAACACGACGACCAATGGCCGATGCGTTGCCAGCTTGCCGAACAGCTTGCGCACGGCCCAGAACGTCTCTTGAACACCAGGCGTCGCACGGGTCAGGCCCATGAGTGCGGACAGGCGTTCGACGACCAGCGCGGCATCGGGGCCTTCCAATAGCTTGCCAATCTTTGCGCGAGCATCGTCGGGCGAGTGACTATCTGTGATGCCCGCCGCGGCCTTGAGCACCTCGATGATGGGCCAAAAGGTAATCCCCTCGCCGTATGGCAGGCATCGCCCCGCCACGACTGTCGTTGTCCTTTCGAGTCGGGGAAGAAATTCACGCGTGAGCCGGGACTTGCCGATTCCCGCCGGGCCCATCACCGTTACGATCTCGCATACTCGAGACTTGACCGTCCTTTCGAACATCTCTCCGATTTCGGCGATTTCTTTGTCGCGACCGATCAGAGGGGATTCAAGACCATGGGCAGCGAGGGCCGCGGGGGCGACATCCATGAGGTTCCACGCGGCTAAGAGCTCTGACTTCCCCTTCACGCGAAGCGGCTCGATCGGTGACGTCATCGCGACATCGCGGACCAGCCGATATGTCGCGTCTCCGATCAGGATCTGCCCTGGCTCGGCAGCTTGTTCGAGCCGGGCAGCAATGTTGACCGCGTCTCCGACCGCGAAAGTTTCGCCCTGGCCCGGATCCCCGGCGATCACCTCACCCGTGGTCATACCTATCCGGATCACGATCCTGGTGCCCCAACGCGACTCGAACTCATCATTCAGCCGATGCAGCGCATGAAGCATCGCAACCGCGGCTCGAACCGCACGCACCGCGTCGTCCTCATGGAGCAGCGGGATGCCGAACACCGCCATGATCGCATCCCCAATGAACTTCTCGGTTGTCCCCCCGTGGCCACGAATTACCGCGGCCATCTCCCGAAAGTACTGGGTCATGAGATTGCGAAGCAACTCGGGATCGAGCTCATCTCCCAACGCCGTCGAGCCGACAATATCAGCAAAGAGGATCGTGACCACCTTGCGCGTATCGGCGGCACCGGAAGCTCGTTGGGTCAGCGGCGATGCACAGGACGCACAGAACTGCAATTCGGCTGCATTGGCAGATCCGCATGTCGAACAGATCGAGCTCCCAAGAGCATATCTCATTGTGCTCATGGACTGTACGGCCAGGCCTTGCGTAGGGCAAGTCCGCCCTCTTGACAGGTCCATCTTAGTCTAGGATAGTTTAGGATGGTCTAAGATAACTGGAGGATGGGCGATGGCAGTAGAATTGCCACCACACGTCAAAAAGTATCTCGACGACATGGAGGTCTCGGCGGATACCCTCCCAGAGGACGCGAGGGAGACGTTTGCCAGTCTCTCGGGGGGCGAGATAGCCCTTCTAAGGAAGCTGGGGAAGGACCTGGAGAAAGCAGATGTCGGCATCGTCATCAAGGTTCACTAGCCGAGCTTCTTAACCACCGGGCTGCTTCTTAACCACCGGGATGCCATGAACGGGATCGAGGTTGGGGCCATTGCTACGCCGAGCGTTCGTCTCCGGCGGAAGATTAATCTTGTGGTGCAACCATACGCAAAGTCATGTCGCACCCTTGTGACGCATCCTAGGCTTGCTGACTTTTGGCCGCAGTTCCTGCTCACTCAGCACCAAATCATTCGTGCAACGGTGCCGTTGACGGAAGTAGCAGCGGAGCGAGCCGAGAAAATGGCGGCCGCTGACCCTATCGCGTCCGGTCTGGCCCGATATCTGGAGGAGCATGTCAAGGAGGAGTTGGGGCATGATGACTTGCTGCTCGATGACCTCGAACTGCTAGGTGTGAAGCGGGCGACGGCGCTGAGCCGCATACCATCCCCCTCGGTCGCGAGCCTTGTGGGAGCGCAGTACTACTGGATCCATCACCATCACCCTGTCGCGTTCCTTGGTTTCGTCGCGTTGATGGAGGGACACCCGCCGACACCGACGCTGATCCAGACGCTGATTTCCGCAACGGGGTTTCCGCATGCGGCTTTCCAGACGCTCATCGACCACGGTGAGCTCGATCCCGGACACCGCGACCGGCTCTACCGCACGATCGACGCCCTGCCCCTGACAGCCGAGCACGAAACCGTCATGGGCATCTCCGCCATGCATGGCGCCACGCTCCTTCCATCCACGATCGAGGAGATCCTCGAACAGGGGTAGCGAGGCGGCAATTGGGAAATCAACATGGCCTCCGGCAGCGCGAATGATGGAAATGATCTGCCGCGCCTTGCACGGATCGACCCACGCCTGTTCGATCTTCTCTTCAGCGGCTGCAAGGTCGAACGCTACGCGGCTGGTCAGCATCTCTTCGTTCAGGAAGATCCATCCGATCGCATTTACGGGGTGATGAGCGGGACGGTGGAGATCTCGATCTATTCGCAGGGAGGCCAGAGGCTGGTGGCCAATATCGAGCTTGCGCACAGCTTGGTCGGAGAGGTTGGCGCGCTCGACGGGCGCCCGCGCACCGCAACCGCCATCTGCCTCACCGCTTGCGATCTGGCCTCGCTGGGCAGGACGCAACTCTTCGATCGCATTGAAAGAAACCCATCGCTGGCACGTGCCATGATTGAGCTGTTGTGCGCACGGCTGCGTTGGATCAGCAGCGAACTTGGGGATCATGCTTTCTTCGGCATTGAGGCGAGGCTGGCAAAGCGACTGGTCTTCCTGGCTAGCGTAATGGCGGATGGGTCAGGCTGGATACCGATTTCCCAGTCCGAATTGGCGGAGTTCCTCGGCGCCACGCGCGAGTCCGTCAACAAGACGCTTAACAATTGGCGCAACCGCTCGATCATCGCAATCAAGCGCGGCGGCCTGCGAATAACCAATTTCGGCGCTCTTCGTCATTTGGCCGAGTCACAGAACGACAACTGATGTCGCCAATTCACAAGGGTGGAATGAGGGCCACCAAATCGGATGTCATTCCCGCCTGAGGCGGGAGAGCGGTGGCGCTGACCACCGCTCCCCACTTGTATCTCAGTTGCGGCAATTGGGGCTGACAGGGTCATACTGGTGCGGGCTAACCCCCATGCAATTGGAGTTCGAAACGCCACCAGCCAACCCGATCGATCCTGTCTGGAACCCATACACCGCTTCTTCTGAAGCCAATGGATGTTGGCCCTTGACCTCTCCCGGGGCCTCGAAGTCGCCATTGTCGGCACGAAGGCTGTGGACGAAGGTCGAGTCGATCGCGAACGAAGGCGCTGTAAGCATAAGCAATGCCGATGCAACTGTAATTATCTTGTACATTTTGATCTCCTTTGTTTGCTTCCACCACAATTATTATGAATAGAACGAAAATTTATCCTATTTGTAAAAGACTTCCCCTCTCGTTTTATCTGATCTCTTTTCTGCAAGATCCATTCGCAAGGGCGGATAAATTTCTGTTCTGGCATATGTTGTGCGCCACGCACGAATTTGTATGTGAAGGAGTTCACAAGAGGCCGCCAATATGACGTAGCCCGCCTTTCGAGAGGCGCGTGGAACAGATCCATCGCGAGAGCGACGACACGACAATCGATTACAATCGCAAAAGCTCAGGGGGTGATCGAGCCGTCGAGCTTCTCGATCCCAAAGACGGCCCACTTTGCGGCAGCCGCTGTTACGCGATAACCTCCCGGTCCGTGTCATCAGGACCATCAAGAAGATGTCGTCATCATTCCTCGGCCTTCCCGATCGCCTCGCCGACGGCCGCACGCCCCGCGCGGTGATCTTCGGAGCCGGCCATGGCAGCACCTATCCCGGCAAGGACAGCAGCGGGCATGCCTTGGCCGCCTTCGCCATACGCGCGGCCAGCCAGGGCGATGCTCCGCTCGTCGAGCACTGGGATTTCGATCTCGGCGGTCCGTTGTTCGACGGCAAGCCGCTCTGCTGCGTCGACGCCGGCGACATTTCGACCATCCTGCACGACAATGCCGAAAACAGGGTCCGGATCGAAGCCAAGACGCGTGAAGTCTTGGCCTTGCCGGCCGTGCCAATCCTGATTGGCGGTGACGATTCCGTCGTCACTCCGTTCCTTGCCGGCTTTGCCGATCACCAACCGATCTGGATCCTGCAGATCGATGCCCATATCGACTGGCGCGACGAGGTGCATGGCGAACGCTACGGCTATTCGAGCCCGATGCGGCGGGCGAGCGAGATGGCGCATGTCGCGGGCATGGTGCAGGTCGGCCTGCGCAGCGTCGGCAGCGCGCGCCTCGCTGAAATCGAAGCGGCGCGGTACTATGGCAGCCGTTTCGTGACCGCCCGCGAAATTCATGCTCAAGGCGTGGAAGCGGCGCTCAGGCACATACCGGAAGGCGCGCGGGTCGTCGTCACCTTCGACTGCGACAGCCTTGATCCTGGCATCATGCCGGGCGTGGCGGCGCGTACGCCGGGCGGCCTCACCTACACGCAGGCGATCGACCTGATCGCCGGCCTCGGCAAGCGGGCCAGGGTCGCGGGATTCGACCTTGTCGAACTCTATCCGCCCGCCGATATCGACGGAATGTCGGCCCTCACCGCAGCGCGTGTTCTCGTGAATGTGATCGGCACAATCGTCCGGCAGAGTGGTTCAACGCCCGATTGACGCGTGCTTATCCGAGCAGCAGTCGAATTCCTCGTACTCAACTAACGATCGATCGAACCGGATTCAGGTTTGGCCGTCACCCTCAGACCGAGATATCTCTGCCCGCTACAGCACTCTCCTACGCACACTCGCCTACACGCGTTATGGCGACGCGGGCCGTACAACCCCGTGTCGCGCAACAGCGTTGCGACGCCGGCCTCCGCTCCGGTCCTGTTCGGGGCCATTGCACCTAGACTAAAACGAAAATCTCTGGAGCCACGCAACCCTCAAGTGCGATACCCAGATCGGACAGAAAAAATAGATCACTAACTCGCGAACCAGAGTTTTCCATAGAAGGGTGTTGGTGGAATCGGTCGTCTGATAAGCTCCCCAAGCGCCACGGCCTGTCGCGTGATCATTGAAGCCCCCAGCCAACATCCCGACAATCATAAAGACCATCACCAATGTCACGATGACTGGTCGAGCTTTCATGGTGACTGGGTCCGCCTTCGACAGCAACGTCGTATAAAATAGTATGCTAAATATTGCAAACAATATAGATAATATAGAACTTACTGAAAACAATTTGCACTCGTCGTTGTCCGCACCTTGCCATTCAGTGATCTGGTCGTAAATTATCTGATTTCCTGGCCACAAACGCCGTAGCGCCGGGATATCACGAAATGAACAGGTGTAGACTATGGGAAAATGAGGGATGACAAGCCATATTGCTGCTGATGCAGTGGCCAAAATACAGATAGCAGCGAATATCTTTCGCGCACTCACGGGCAGTTTTTGCGCGCGTCCTTCGCTATGCGACATGACAAGGCTCCACTTTACGACCTTGATGGCGCGTGAGCGTTCTATCAGTATTTTTGGTTGTCTCGCGGAGCAAGAGGGCCTGTCCAACGGCGTTGTTGCCTGTCTTGATAAAAGGCGTCCATGCCGATTGAGACCACTACCAGATCAGGCTTTCGATGATCAGGAAGAACCGTCGTCGCAGACCGTAGCCCGTCTTCTCCAGCTAGAGATGGACATCCTAGCAAGAACCACGAAAGCCGAACCAGGCCCTTATAGTCACAGCCTTCCAAAAGGCGGTCCAAAAACTGTCGGCTATCACCAGCTTGATTAGAGCCGTCGGTACGATTGTGCCACTAGCGATCCAAATGAATCCGGTAACCCAGAGAACGCTTCGCTCCCGGCTCGATCAGCATCACGCCAGGTTTCTCGCTGAACTCGCCGTCGAAATCGGCTGGGCTTGCAATGCCGCGCCAAGGTTCGATGCACAGGAACGGCGCGCCGCCCGGTTTGGACCAGATGCCCAGTTCCTCTGCTCCCTGCCATGACATTTCGATCGCCGGACCGTGGTCGGCGGCGTAGCGCACGCTGGTGCTGGCGGGCCGGTCCAGAATGACGGCGTCGTCATCGAACAGGCGTTCGGACAGCGAAAGCGTCTTGCCTTCGATGGGTGTCGGCCGCGGTGCCGGGAGCAAAAGGCCGTCCTTCAGCCGGCGGATCGGCGCTGGCTCGGCCTCCGCAAAGGTCAGCCGATAGGCCTCCTTGGGCAATTCCGGCAGCAATGGCCAGTTGAATGCCGGATGCGCACCGATCGAAGCCGGCAATGGCTCGTCACCGGTGTTGGTGATCTCGAAGGTCACGCCAAGCTGCTGGCGGTCGAGCGTGTAGGTCACGGCGAGGCGGAAGGCGAAAGGATAGTGCGCGCGCGTGTCGGCGTCGTCGGTGAGGATCAGCGTGCAGGACCGAGGCCCCCTCTCCTCCCAGGTGAATGGCTTGTCGCGGGCGAAGCCGTGCTGTGTCATCGGATAGGTGTGGCCGCGATGGCGCAGTTGGTCGCCCTTCAGCCGGCCGACGATCGGGAACAGCACCGGCGAATGGCGCCGCCACTCTGGTCCGGCCTGCCACAGGAACTCAAACCCTTGCGCATCCTGCAGCGAGACCAGTTCGGCACCCTGCCCGACTATGACAGCCGAGATGCCGTCGCCACGAAGCGTTTGGCTGTCCTGTGCCATATGTCCTCGCGGGCCGGCGTTGAAGCTGGCGGCAGACTAGCAAAAGCTCCTAGGGACTCAAGCCGGGTCTTGCCTGAACGGATTGGGCCGGAACGAATTGTGGCCGGAGGATTTCTCCTCCGGCCACCTCTCCGCATCAAGGGCGAGAACCCCACCCTTGCCCACAGCGGACAGTCGTTACTCCCGCTCGCCGGTGAAATTCAGCAGCAGCTGGAAGATGTTGATGAAGTTCAGGTAGAGCGAGAAGGCCCCGAAGACGGCGAGCTTCTGGCGCGATTCCGCGTCGAAATTCTCGGCATACTGTTCCTTGATCGTCTGCGTGTCCCAGGCGGTCAGGCCGATGAAGACAGCGATGCCGATCACCGAGATGGCAAACTGCAGCGCGGTCGAGCCAAGGAAGATGTTGACGATGCTGGCGATCACCACGCCGATCAGGCCCATGATCAGGAACGACGAGAACTGCGTCAGGTCACGCCTGGTCGTGTAGCCATAGAGGCTGGTGGCGCCGAACATGGTGGCGGCGATGAAGAAGGTGCGGGCAATGCTGGTTCCGGTGAAGACCAGGAACACGGAGGCGAGCGACAGGCCCATCACCGCGCAGAAGGCCCAGAACATCATCTGGGCGCTGGCCGCCGACATGGTCTGCATCTTGAACGAAAACAGCATGACGAAGGCGAGCGGCGCCAGCATCACCACCCACTTCAGCGGGCTGGAGAAGATCGGCACGTAGAGCGCCGGCGTCGACGACACCAGGAAGGCGACAAGGCCGGTGACCACGAGGCCAAGGCCCATATAGTTGTAGACGCGCAGCATGTGCTGGCGCAGGCCCTCGTCAAAGACGGCTCCGGTTTGGGCGCCGGTGCCAACGCGATATCCCAGATTGGGCGTATTCATCTGCAGTCTCCTTTGGATCGGTCAGTAAAGTGTTCTGGCGAGCGTCTCGGCGGCGCGGTCGAGGTCATGAACTCCGCTCTTCGCGACCACCGCGTAGGCAACCTCGCCGATCTGAAAATAGGCCGAGGAAATATCGCCCGAGGGCGTGACGGTCGGCTTGACCACGTCGAAGGTTCCCGGCCGGATCGCAAACAGCGACACCAGCCCCATATCCTTGGTGTCCAAAGCCATCTCGACGCTCGGACCAAAGCGTGACGGATAGATCTGCACGTCGCGCACCTTCCAATCCTTGGGCAGCGAGGGCATGACGATCGCTGTGGCGGCGCGGATCTCTCCGGCATTGTAATTGGGCGCTTCCGGCTGCGAGGGCATGGCTTCGCGCACCAGCGTCGTCCTGTGCGCCCGCACCGCCTCGTCGACATAAGCGGGAGGCTGCGGCGAAGCGACGACCTTGGTCACAGACATCGGCCCGATGATGCCGTTCGCCAGCCAACCGGCGGCAACGAAGGCGGCAACGGCGGCGGCGCGCTGCAACACGCCGAAGATGCGGCCGCGGGCAAGCCCCCTCTCCAGACGCCGCGCCGCGTCAGCGGTCGCCGGCCGCGCCATGCCCTTGGAGCCGGCGAGCGCCACGCGCAGTTCGTCGCGGGTCCGCAGATCCGACATCACGCGTGCGGCAGCCTCCGGACGCGTGGACAGGAAAGCTTCCACCTCGATGCGGCGGGTGACATCCAGTTGCTCGTCGACATAGGCGTCGAGGTCGGTGTCCGTAACGGGGTCGACAAGAGCGGTCATTGCTCACCTCCCACGATCCTGAGATGATTCTTGCCGCGCCCCGGGGCGGCGTCTTCCATCTGGCGCAAGGCGGCGCGCGCCCTGCCGATGCGCGACATCAGCGTACCCAGCGGCACGCCCGTGGCATTGGCCGCCTGCTGATAGGAAAGCCCTTCGATGGCGACCAGATGCAGCGCCGAACGCTGTTCTTCCGGCAGGTTGAAAAAGGCATCCCGCACCTGCGCCAGGCGCACCGAATGCTCCTGCGGAGCTGGCGTGGCGGTGTCGGCGAGGTATCCGGCCTGTTCGATGCGCACCGCTTCCGATCGGCGCGAGCGCATGCGGTCGACAAAGGCGTTGTGGACGATCGAGAGCAGCCACGCCCGCAG
The DNA here is from genome assembly GCF_056868045.1 of Mesorhizobium sp. HAY1-8B. Classification (NCBI taxonomy): domain Bacteria; kingdom Pseudomonadati; phylum Pseudomonadota; class Alphaproteobacteria; order Hyphomicrobiales; family Phyllobacteriaceae; genus Mesorhizobium; species Mesorhizobium sp. HAY1-8B. The sequence continues at coordinate 4,318,898 of NZ_CP200321.1, read as the reverse complement.
GTTTCCGCCGGAGCGGAAAGTGCCGCGCCGCTCATAGGCGCGCACCAGCGCGTCATGCACGAGATCCTCGGCATCCGCACTGTCGCGGGTCAGCGACTGCGCGTAGCGCCGCAGCGATCCGAGCTGTCCTATGATGTCAAAGCGTGGCATCGACCGTTTCATGCCCTGTTTACGGAGCATGTGGGGATTTTAATCCCGACCTTGCCATTTTTCTTCGACGGGCTCTTCGGAGGACATCGTTCCAGTACCCTGGCCCAGCGCGGCTCTCAGGGGCGAGATGGTTTTGCCGGTTTGGGCGTAGTCAAGCCGCAGGCGCGCAATACCCATCTGCGGCCGTCGCTGCGAAAATCGGTGATGCTCAGCGGCTCGATGTCGATCTTCCAACAGGCGGCAAGCGGAGCACCCAGAACATGCACGATCGCGGTGCGGATGACGCTGGCATGGGTCAGCGCGATCGTATGGCCACGCTCGGCGATTAGCCGGTTCATCAAGTTGGAGGCCCGATGGGCAACGTCGGCCAGCGACTCGCCGCCATGCGGCGACCCATTGGGGTCTGTCAGCCAGGCAGCCACGCCCTCGGGCGCCTCCGCCTGAACCTCCTCAAAGCTCTTGCCGACCCAGCTTCCATGATCCTGATCCGCCAGAAGGGGTTCGACCGATGCGTCCAACCCCAGCGCCTCGGCGGTCTGCCGGGCACGAAGCGAGGGCGCTGTCCACACGCGTTCGGCGCGACGCAGCGTTCCGCGTATCGCCTTCGCCTGCGTCAGCGAGCGCGCCTCCAACGGCTCGTCCGCAGGAAACGCCCCCAGGCGTGTCGCGGCCGTGGCGCCGCTGCAGATCATCGTCAGCCGTACCAGCATGAAGCAGTCATCCCCAAGCCGCTTTCGAAGCGGCGCATACGTAGCGATTAGAATGGCGGCTATCGTTTCGATCGAAAGGCCACACACTTGGGTGCCGCCTTCTGTTTCGCACAACTAAAACCGCTGGCGAAGCGCCTTCTATTTGCGTATCACTCCGCCGCGCCAACGGAACCATAACGATGTTTGAAGACCTGCAGCCTGCTCCCGCCGACAAGATCCTGGCCCTGATCGGCCTTTATCGCGCCGATCCGCGTACCAACAAGGTCGACCTCGGCGTTGGGGTCTACAAGGATCGCGATGGCAAGACGCCGGTGATGCGCGCGGTTCGCGAGGCCGAAAAGCGGCTGCTCAACGGCCAGGACACCAAGACCTATCTCGGGCTGGCCGGCGATACCGCGTTCAACGCGGTGATGGCCAAGCTCGCCTTCGGCCCCGGTGCAGACATGACGCGCATCCGGGCGGCACAGGCGCCCGGCGGCTCCGGTGCCTTGCGCCTTGTGGCGGAGTTGCTGAAGCGGACGCGTTCGGACGCAACCGTCTGGCTGTCGGACCCGACCTGGCCGAACCATATGCCGGTGATGCGTGCCGCCGGCCTGCAAATCAGCGAATATCCTTATTTCGATGCGGCCTCGGGAGCGGTTCGTTTCGACGACATGCTGACGGCGTTGCGGACGGCACAGAGCGGCGACGTGGTGCTGCTGCATGGCTGCTGCCACAACCCGACCGGCGCCAACCTGGATGCGGCGCAGTGGGAGGCCGTCACCGATCTGGTCGTCGAGCGCGGTCTGTTGCCGTTCGTCGACATCGCCTATCAGGGCTTTGGCGACGGCCTCGAGGCCGATGCTCTCGGCTTGCGCCTGCTGGCGGTGAAAGTGCCGGAAATGGTCGTCGCGTCGAGCTGCTCGAAGAATTTCGCCGTCTACCGCGACCGTGTCGGCGCGGCGATGGTCCTGGCCAGGGACGGCGCACAGGCCGATGTGGCGATGAGCCAGATGCTGTCGGCGGCGCGCGCCATGTATTCGATGCCGCCGGACCATGGTGCCGCGGCGGTGCGCATCGTCCTGGAAGACGCCACCTTGCGTGCCGACTGGGAAGCGGAGCTGGAAGAGATGCGCCTGCGCATGCTTCGGCTTCGCGTCCAGTTCGCCGAGGCATTGCGCCGGCAATCCAACTCCGACCGCTTCGACTTTGTCGCCAGCCATCGCGGCATGTTCTCGCGACTTGGCCTCACGGAAGCGCAGGTCGAGCGGCTGCGCACCGAACATGGCGTCTACATGGTCGGCGACAGCCGCATCAACGTCGCCGGGCTGCCTGAAGACGGCATGGATGACCTCGCCAAGGCCATCGTCTCCGTGATCGACTGAAGCGGCTCACCTGTGGACAAGGCCCCCTCGCCGGCTGACAACATTGGCCGCGCGTCGGGCCGCAGGATAGCATGCGCCGCATGACGCCATCGAAAGACATTTCGCGCCTGATCGAGATCATGGCGGCGCTGCGCGCGCCGAAGACAGGCTGTCCCTGGGACATCGAGCAGGATTTCTCGACCATCGCCCCCTACACGATCGAGGAAGCCTATGAGGTGGCGGATGCCATCGCCCGTGGTGATCTCGATGACCTGCGCGACGAACTCGGCGATCTCCTGCTGCAGGTCGTCTATCATGCGCAAATGGCCGAGGAAGCGGGCGAATTCGCCTTCCCGGACGTGGTCCAGGCCATCACCACCAAGATGATCCGTCGCCACCCGCATGTCTTTGGCGACGAAAAGGCCCGCAGCGCCGGCATGGCCAAGGGCATGTGGGAAAAGATCAAGGCCGAGGAGAAGGCGGAGAAGCGGCAAGCCCGCCTCGCGCGCGGTCTCGACCCCGAAGACAATGGCAAAGGGTTTCTGGACAGTGTTCCGGTCGCCCTGCCCGCTTTGACGCGGGCGCTAAAACTTCAGGAGAAGGCTGCGCGTGTCGGCTTCGACTGGAGCGAGGCGGCCCCCATCCTCGACAAGATCGAGGAAGAGATCGGCGAATTGCGCGAGGCACTTGCCAAGGGCGACACGGCGTCGATCAAGGACGAGTTCGGCGACATGCTGTTCGCCGTCGTCAATCTCGGGCGGCATCTCAAGCTCGATTCGGAAGCGGCGCTGAGCGGTACGAATGAGAAATTCCGCTCACGCTTCCACTATGTCGAGCAGGCCCTGGAAAAGTCAGGTAATACGCTGGAAAAGGCCACCCTGGCCGAGATGGAAGCGCTCTGGCAGGAAGCGAAGGGCGCGAAGTAGACCTGTCAGCCGGCAATTCCAGACGGAGTGCGCTGCACGCTTTCCCGGAATTACTCCGGGCTACCCATTGTTTTTACGACGCAATCGGCTCTCGATCTCTTCGCGCGCACTTTGTGTCGCCTTGAGCGAGATGGTGGCGCTGCCGTCGTCATTGTCGGTGCGCGCAACAATATCGCCATTGCGATAAAGCCAGTCGACAAGACCGAACTGCGCCGGCTCGATCGTCACCGTCAGGTCTTCGAGTTCGCCCGCCATGCGTGTCTCGATGATTGACTTTAGCGCATCGATGCCCTCGCCGGTTACCGCAGATACGGCGATCGGCGGCCCCTTGTTGCCGTCGGCGGCGTCGGCAAGCAGGCGGTTCCTGTTGCCTTCGTCGAGCAGATCGATCTTGTTCCAGACTTCGATCACGCGCTTGGTATCGCCGGCGTCGACACCGAGGTCGGCCAGGATGCGTTCGACATCCTCGGCCTGTGCGGCCGTGTCGGGATCGGAAATGTCGCGCAGGTGGATGACGAGATCGGCCTCGACCACCTCTTCCAGCGTCGCGCGAAAGGCGGCGATCAGATGGGTCGGCAGGTCCGAGATGAAACCGACCGTGTCCGACAGGATGATCGGCGTGCCATGCGGCAGGCGCACGCGGCGCAGCGTCGGGTCGAGCGTGGCGAACAGCATGTCCTGCGCCAGTACGTCCGCTCCGGTCAGCCTGTTGAACAGGGTCGATTTGCCGGCATTGGTGTAGCCGACGATCGCCACCACCGGGAACGGCACCTTCTTGCGCTTGGCGCGGTGCAGATCGCGGGTACGACGAACCGTTTCCAGCTCGTGCTTCAGCTTGATGATCTTTTCCTGCAATTGCCGCCGGTCGGATTCGATCTGGGTTTCGCCGGGGCCGCCGAGGAAGCCGGCACCGCCGCGCTGACGTTCAAGGTGGGTCCAGCTGCGGACAAGGCGGCCCTTCTGGTAGTTGAGATGGGCAAGTTCGACCTGCAGCGTGCCTTCCTTGGTGCGGGCGCGCTCGCCAAAGATCTCGAGGATCAACCCGGTGCGGTCGAGTACCTTGGCATGTAGCTCCTTCTCGAGATTGCGCTGCTGCACCGGGGTCAGAGGATGGTCGACGATGACCAGCTCCGCGTCCTTCTCCTTGACGATCTCGGCAAACTCTTCGACCTTGCCACTGCCGAGCAAGGTCGCCGGGCGTGGGTCGTTGACGGTCACGACGGCCGTATGGACGGGGTCGAGATTAATGGCCCGGGCAAGGCCGACCGCCTCGTCGTGACGGGCTTCAGCCGACCGCGTCAACCGAGGTCGGTTGGTGTCGTCGTCGCCGCGCGGCTGGCGGGTAAGCACGGGCACAATGACGACAGCCCGGGTCGGCCCCTTGGCTTCCGTCCCGGGATGATGCGCTGGTTTTCCGCGGACCGTAGCGTCCGCGTCTTTCTCACGTGCCAATCAGGCGCCCTGGCTTTCCTCGCCATCGAACATCTGAACCGGCTGGCTCGGCATGATCGTGGAAATGGCGTGCTTGTAGACGAGCTGGGAGTGACCGTCGCGGCGCAGCAGCACACAAAAATTGTCGAACGAAGTGACCACGCCGGTCAGCTTCACGCCATTGATGAGGAAGATGGTGAGCGGGTTCTTGCTCTTGCGAACTGAATTCAGGAACAGGTCCTGAAGGTTTTGCGATCGTTCCGCCATTGTTCTTGTCTTTCGCCGATCCCCTTCGGTTTGCTGGCCAATGCGCCAAATTGTCGGGCACATGTCAAGCACGCAAACACCGTCTTGTCGTCAGTAACGACAAGCAGAACGAGATATATTGATGTTCATTCCACCTGTGCGGTTATCAGGCTGGACTTTTTTCCGCAACGTCAAAAAAGGCTTGCCGCAACGAAAGTGTTATTGAGCCGGGGTGTCCATTGGCGACCGGATCGCCGTCGATCGATACGACCGGCATGGCAATCGTGGTCGCGGAACTGATGAAAGCCTCGCGCGCCGTCTTGGCCTCGGCAACGGAAAAACCGCGCTCCTCGATCTTCAGACCGAGCTTTGCCGCCACCTCGAACATGGTCGTGCGGGTGATGCCGCGCAGGATGCCATGGTCGGCCGGCCTGGTGACCAGGACGCCGTCCCTGGTGACGATCCAGGCGTTCGACGACCCGCCTTCCTTGACGTTGCCGTCGGTGTCGACGAACCATGCCTCCTGGGCGCCCGCTTCCTTGGCTTTCTGCTTGGCCAATACATTGGGCAGCAGTCCGACGCTCTTGATGTCAACCCGGTCCCAGCGGTTCTCCGGCACGGTGATGACCGCGATGCCTGTTTCGGCCCGCTTTGTACCGGCGGCGGGATCGGCCTTCTTGGCTGTCACCACCAGGGACGGCTTGGTGTCCGCCGACGGGAAGACAAAGTCGCGGCTGGCAACGCCGCGCGTCACCTGGACATAGACCAGACCGTTGACGACATGGTTGCGGTTGACCACTTCGCGCAGGATGAGCGGCAGCACGTTGCGCGCGACCGGCCAGGCGATCGACAGTTCGGTCAGCGAGCGGTTCAGCCGCGCAAGGTGGCGCGGCATGTCGACGATGAAGCCGCGCGCCACCTCGCAGACCTCATAGACGCCGTCGGCGAATTGATAGCCGCGATCCTCGATATGCACGGAAGCATCCGCGTGAGCGACGTAGCGCCCGTTGACATAAGCAATGCGCGGCATTGGCGACCCCTGGAGAACTCTCGGGCTTTCTTATGCGATTCCGCCTTGGCCGTAACCGGCAAATGCTTGGCCCAGGCGTGGCTGAACAGACATCGCGCCTGTCAAACTCCCAGCGACTTCAGCTTGCGGTGCAGGGCCGAGCGTTCCATGCCGATGAACTCGGCGGTCTTCGAGATGTTGCCGCCAAAGCGGTTGATCTGGGCGATCAGATAGTCCTTCTCGAACTGCTCACGCGCCTCGCGCAGCGGCAGCGCCATGATGTGCTGGTCGGACTGATTCGGCGTGCGCGGCATGACATCGCCGATCTCTGACGGCAGCAGGTCCGCGGTGATGGGCGCATCGACGTCGTCGCCCCGCGCCAGGATCATCAGCCGCTCGACATTGTTGCGCAGCTGGCGGACGTTCCCTGGCCAGTTGTGCGCCTGCAGCACGGCCAGCGCGTCATCGCCGATGCGACGCGGCTTGATACCGGCCTGGCGGGCGATCTGCTTCATGAAATTGTCGACGAGATAGGGAATATCCTCGCGCCGCTCGGCCAGTCCCGGCACCATCACGGGAACCACAGCCAAGCGATGATAGAGATCCTCGCGGAAACGGCCGTCGGCAATCATGGCTTCCAGGTTCTGCGAGGTCGAGGAGATGATGCGGACATCGACCTTGACCCGCTTGGTGCCCCCTACCCGCTCGAACTGCTGCTCGACCAGCACGCGCAAAATCTTGTTCTGCGTCTCGCGCGGCATGTCTGCCACTTCATCGATATAGAGGATGCCGCGATGGGCTTCTTCCAGCGCGCCGACCTTGCGCTCGACACCGTTCGATTCGGTGCCGAACAGTTCGATCTCCATGCGCTCGGGCGTGATGTTGGCGGCGCTCAGCGTCACGAACGGCGCGCCCTTGCGGGCCGACAGCGTGTGGATGGCGCGCGCCGCCAGTTCCTTGCCCGAGCCGGACGGGCCGATGATCATGACACGGCTGTTGGTCGGCGCGACGCGCTCGATGGTCTGACGCAACTGGCTCATCGCCGACGACATGCCGATCAAGTCGAAGGTCTCGCCGCTGCGCTGCTTGAGGTCGGACACCTCGCGCCTCAGTTTCGAGGTTTCGAGCGCGCGCTCGGCAATGAGGATCAGCCTATCGGCCTTGAACGGCTTCTCGATGAAATCATAAGCGCCACGACGGATGGCGGAGACCGCCGTTTCGATGTTTCCGTGGCCGGAGATCATCACCACCGGCAAGGTTGGATGCATGGTCTTGATCTCGTCCAGCAGCGCCAACCCGTCCAGACGCGAACCCTGCAGCCAGATGTCGAGGAAAATCAATCTCGGCGCCCGATCGGCTATGGCAGCTAGCGCGCTGTCGGCGTCGAACGCCGTGCGGGTTTCGTGACCTTCGTCGCTCAGGATGCCTGCGACGAGCTCGCGGATGTCTTCCTCGTCATCGACGATGAGAATATCAGACGCCATTACCGACCTTTTCAGTTTCTCTTTCGTGTTCCGTCTTGGCCTCACCGCGCGGCGGCGTGGCGGCCGCGGGCGGCAGGATGATGCTGATCATCGCGCCGCGCCCGCCATGGAAGTCCGCAGGTGCATCATGAAGTTCCAGCCGGCCGCCATGGTCCTCCACGATCTTCTTGACGATAGCGAGACCAAGCCCGGTGCCCTTCTCTCGTGTGGTCATATAGGGCTCGAGCAGCCGTTGGCGATTCTCCCGCGGCAGGCCTTTGCCATTGTCGATGACGTCGATACGAATCGCGCCATTCTGACGGCCGGCTTGAATCCGGATTATGCCGTGCGAACCATCCTTCTGTTCCAGTCCATCGATCGCTTCGGCGGCATTCTTGATCACATTGCCGAAAGCTTGCGCCAGAAGGCGGCTGTCGAACGTGCCCTTGAGCGGTTCGTTGCCGAATATCCGCTCGAACGTGATGTCGGCCCGGCTGACTTCGACCAGGAACGATGCCTCGCGCAGCGATTCGCGCAGATCGATGGCCTTCATCTCGGGCTTTGGCATACGGGCAAAAGCCGAAAATTCGTCGACCATGCGGCCGATATCCTCGACCTGCCGGATGATGGTGTCGGTGCATTGATCGAAAACCTCGCGGTCCTCGGTGATGACCTTGCCGTAACGGCGCTTGATGCGTTCGGCCGAAAGCTGGATCGGCGTCAGCGGGTTCTTGATCTCGTGGGCGATGCGGCGCGCCACATCGGCCCAGGCGGAAGAACGCTGCGCCTGAACCAGATCGGTGATGTCGTCGACCGTCACGACGTAGGATTTCTCCTCCGATCCGTCATCGCCCGCCTCGATGGTGATCTGCACGTTGAAGGTGCGCTCGGTGCCGGCGCGGAAGAATGTCACCTGCTCGCGGTAGACGGGTTTGCCTGACTGGCGGCCGATCTCGAAGACGCGGCCGACATGCGGCAGAATGGCGGAAAGATTCTGTCCGAGCGCGGCACTGGCGGAGATGGCCAGCATCGATTCGGCCGAACGGTTGACGATGGTGATGATGCCGTAGGGATCGACGCCGATGACGCCGGCGGTGACACCGGCAAGCACGGCTTCGGAAAAGCGCCGCCGCTCGTCGATCAGGTCCTTTGCCGACAGGATCTCGTTGCGTTGCGATTTGAGCTCGAGCAGCATCTTGTTGAAGGTGTCGCCGAGCGAGGCGACATCGCCATCGGAAGGCCTGACGGGGACAGCGACGTCGAGATTGCCGGTCGCCACCTCGTCGGCGGCACCGATGAGCTGGCGAATCGGCCGCACGAGACGGTCGGCGACGGCAATGCCGGTCCAGATCGCCGACAGGATGATGATCAGGGTCAGCGACAGATATGGCAGCGCGAAGGCCACTTGCGAGGTGCGCCTGTTGTCTTCGAGATTGCGGTACTCGTCCGTGTTGGACCTGACGATCTGGCGCGCCTTGATCACCTCGGGATCGACCAATCGGATGGTGTAGAGGTAAAGGCCCTCGATCTCACGCAGCTTGACGATGGCACCCATGATGTTGCGGGTGCGCGGCTCTATCAGCACCGGCCTGCCGTCGGTGGCGCTGCTGACCGAGCCTTCCGGCGGTTCCGGCATGGCGAAATCGGCATCGGTCTGGGCGCTCATGACGAACGAGCCGTCGGGTTTGATCAGCGCCGCGTGGGCCAGCGACCGGCCCACCGCCTCCTTGTTGAGGAGGTCGAGAAAGCCTGTGCGATCAAGGCCATAGAGCGTGCGCGACGCATCGAGGTCATAGGCCATCGACAGCGTCGTGCCTTGCAGATTGCGGGCGTTTTCCTGGACATAGGCATCGGCGATCGACAGCGAGGAATTGACGATCGTCTTGGTGCGAATCTCGAACCAGCGGTCGAGGCCGATATCGAGCGTGATCGAGGCGATGATCGCCACCATGATGGCGGGAATGGCGGCAACCAGCGCGAACATCGCAACGATGCGCACATGCAGCCGCGAGGCCGCCTTTCCGTGCCGGCGCGCCATGACGATGCGATGCACCTCGCGCCCAACCAGGGCGCTGAGGAAGATCACGAAAGCGGCGTTGAGCGCGATCAGCGCCCAGGTCGTCCTGGCGTCAGGCGCGATCGGCGTCGCACCGACCAGGATGGTGAAGGAGATGGCCGCCATGACCAGCGCGCCGACGACCGCCACCACGCCGGGCAGCGCCAGCAAGCGGCGCCCGTCGCGCGCGCCGGGTTCGCTGAAGAGCGGTTGGTCGAGTACAGGTGCCTGCGGAGCCATATCGCCTTGGAGCCAATGATTGCGTCCGATCTATGCAACGCATTGTGGCGATTATGCAACAAGTGTGACAATGGCGGAAATCTTTCGCCGCTCAGTCCCCTGAAAAGAGCGGGATCGGATCAGCGCTCAGCCTGGCCGCGATGATTTATAGACATTGACGCCGAGTTCGCGAATCTTCTTGCGCAGCGTGTTGCGGTTCAGGCCCAGCAGCTCCGCCGCCTTGATCTGGTTGCCGCGAGTCGCCGTCATCGAGGCCAGGACCAGCGGATATTCGACTTCGGACAGGATGCGCTGATAGAGTCCGGCGGGCGGCAATTCGCCGGCAAACGAGGCGAAATAGCGCTGCAGGAAATGCTCAACCGCCTGGCCGATGGAGAGGTCGTCGGGGATGAGGTTGCCGACGCCGGGGACCACGGGCCGTTCCCCGGTCTTGAGCTCCGCCTCGATGATCTCGGCGGAAATCTCGTCCTGCGAATAGAGCGCGGCGAGCCGGCGAACGAGGTTTTCCAGTTCGCGCACATTGCCGGGCCATGGGTAACGCTTCATCAGTTCAATGCCGCCGGAAGAGATGCGTTTGGTCTGCAGACCCTCCATCTCGCCAAGCTTGAAGAAGTGGCGCACGAGGTCAGGCACGTCCTCGGAGCGCTCACGCAATGCCGGCAGCCTGAGCGGCACGACGTTGAGGCGGTAGAACAAATCCTCGCGGAACAGTCCCTGGTTGATCAGGGTGCGCAGATCCTTGTTGGTGGCGGCGACAATGCGCACGTCGGTCTTGATCGGCGTGCGGCCGCCGACCGTCGTGTATTCGCCCTGCTGCAGGACGCGCAGCAGGCGCGTCTGCGCCTCCATAGGCATGTCGCCGATCTCGTCGAGGAACAGGGTGCCGCCCTCGGCTTGCTCGAAACGGCCGGTGGAGCGGTTCTGGGCGCCGGTGAAGGCGCCCTTCTCGTGGCCAAACAGCTCCGATTCGATCAGGTCGCGCGGAATCGCCGCCATGTTGATGGCGACGAACGGCCCGCCACGACGGCGGCCATATTCATGCAGCGCACGCGCCACCAGTTCCTTGCCGGTGCCGGATTCACCCGAGATCATCACCGTCAGGTCAGTCTGCATCATGCGTGCCAGCATGCGGTAGATGTCCTGCATGGCCGCCGAACGGCCGACCAGCGGCATCGTTTCGGGCTGCTCATCCGGCCGCGCATCGATCTTCGGCCGCCTTGGCTCCGACAGCGCCCGGTTGACGATGTTGAGGAGTTCGGTCAGGTCGAACGGTTTTGGCAGATATTCATAGGCGCCGGTCTCGGATGCGCGAATCGCCGTCATGAACGTGTTTTGGGCGCTCATCACGATAACGGGCAGCTCCGGCCGCGCCTTCTTGATGCGCGGCAGCATGTCGAAGGCGTTTTCGTCCGGCATCACCACGTCTGTGATGACAAGGTCGCCCTCACCCGCCGCCACCCAGCGCCACAAGGTCGAGGCGTTGGAGGTTACGCGCACCTCATGGCCGACGCGAGAGAGGGCCTGATTGAGCACGGTGCGGATCGCCGCATCGTCATCGGCGACGAGAATATTGCCGCGAACCGTCATTTGCGGTCTCCTTCACCGTCTTCTTCAGCGCCGAACGGCGTTTCCTTCCAGGCCGGCATCAGGATGCGGAAAGTGGTTCCGCGCGGGGTCGAGTCGCATTCGATGATGCCGCCATGCTCGCCGACGATTTTGGCGACCAATGCCAGCCCCAGCCCAGAGCCGTTCGGCTTGGTGGTGATGAAGGGATCGAAAAGAATCGGCAGGATATCCTCCGAGACGCCGGAGCCGTTGTCGCGGACGCAGAATTCCAGCGGCAGCGATACGCGGTCCTGCGTTCCGGGAACCGAAACGCGAATGCCCGGCCGGAAGGCGGTCGACAGCACGATCTCCCCTTGCGGGTCGCTGCCGATCGCCTCAGCAGCGTTCTTGACCAGGTTCAGGAACACCTGGATCAGCTGGTCGCGATTGGCGAATACCGGAGGCAATGATGGATCATAGTCCTCCATTATCTTGATTTTCTTTGCAAAACCGTTCTTGGCAATCGCCTTGACGTGGTCGAGCACGACATGGATGTTGACGGGGTATCGATCGATCGGCCGCTCGTCGGAAAACACCTCCATGCGATCGACCAGCGACACGATACGGTCCGTCTCGTCGGTGATCAGCCGGGTCAGCGCGCGGTCTTCATCGGAGGCGGACAGTTCGAGCAACTGGGCGGCACCGCGAATGCCGGAAAGCGGGTTCTTGATCTCATGGGCAAGCATCGCCGCCAGGCCGGTCACCGAGCGCGCCGCACCACGATGCGTCATCTGCCGGTCGATCTTGTCGGCCATCGAGCGTTCCTGGAACATGACCACGACGGAGCCCGGGAATTCCGGCACCGGCGCGACATAGAGATCGACGACCTTCTCGATGCCGAGGCGTGGCGACGACACATCGACGCGATACTCGTTGACCGGAGCCCGGCGCTCGCGCACCTGATCGACAAGGGTCAGCAGCGGACTGCCGAAGGGGATCAGCTTGGACAGCGTGTTGCGCGCCAGCATGGTCGCGCTGGAGCGAAAGAAGTCCTCGGCATCGGCGTTGGCGAAGGTGATGAACCCCTCCTCGCTAATCATGATCACCGGACGCCGGATGGTGTTGAGAACGATCTGGGCGGCATCCGCCATTTCAGCGACCTGGCCTGCGGTGGCGTTCATGCGGCGCTCCTCAGGATCAAGGGTTGCGGATCGCGCGAGAACACATTTCGCAGCAAGGCAATGACGCGGTCCGGCTCGAACGTGGTCAGGATGGCTTTCCGGTCGTCGTCGGCAACGCCAACGGCATGGCGATCGAGATACCAGCCCAGATGCTTGCGCGCCTGCCGCAAGCCGCTCTCGACACCATAAAGCGCCAGCATGTCCTCGTAGTGGGCGACAATATAGTCGGCCAATGCCGCGGGATTTTGCGGTACGTAGACGGCCGTTTCGCCTGCCGCCGCGGCTGCGATGCCACCGGCGATCCAGGGCGCGCCATAATGTGCGCGGCCGACCATCACCGCGTCGGCGCCGGATTGCTCTAGAATGGTGGCCGCTTCGGCCGGGGAGCAGACATCGCCATTGGCAACGACAGGAATCGACACAGCTTCCTTGACGCGAGCGATGGCACGCCAGTCGGCCTTGCCCTGATAGAACTGGCAGCGCGTGCGACCGTGCACCGTCACCATGCTGACGCCCGCCTGCTCGGCACGGCGCGCAAGGACCGGTGCGTTGAGCGCACCTTCGTCCCACCCAAGCCGCATCTTGACCGTCACCGGCACCTTCACCGCGCCAACCACGGCCTCGATCAAAGACAGTGCATGGTCGAGGTCGAGCATCAATGCCGAACCGGCATAGCCGCCGGTAACCTTCTTGGCCGGGCAGCCCATGTTGATGTCGATGATGTCGGCGCCCTCGCCAGCGGCGATCCGCGCGCCTTCGGCCATATGGGCCGCCTCGCGGCCGGCAAGCTGCACCATATGGACGGGCAGGCCGGAATGACGTATGCGCAGGTCGAAGCCGGCCCTGCCCTTGGCCAGTTCGCCGCTTGCCACCATTTCGGACACGACAAGGCCAGCGCCATGCGCATGGGCGCGTTGCCGGAAAGGCTCGTCTGTAATACCCGACATCGGCGCGAGGAACACGCGATTGCGGATTTCCACGCCGCCGACGTCGAGAGGCGCGGCCAATTTGGTCAGGTTAACCATGCACAAAAACCAAGCACGTCCATTCGTTGCACATTCTCTAGCCAGAACCGCCGCAATGTGCAACGCGGAATGACGCCACATTAAGGCGCAATTGGGAAAATGCCGGCCCTTCGGTTTTGTCGCGACCCCGGGCGCCCCGCGTCCTTGAGGACGCGTCGGGGACACTTTGGAATTCATATTTGACGCACGATCTTTTCGGAAAACCAATTACACTTTTGGGGATCGTGCGCTAAGCCAATCGCCATGACTGACGGAAGTGAAAACTCGAGCGCGACAGGTGGGGTTGCGGTGGTGATCGTCGCCGCCGGCCGCGGCGCTCGTGCCGGGCAGGCCAACGGACCCAAGCAGTACCAGAACATCGGCGACCGCGCGGTCATTGCGCATACGCTGGAGATGTTTCTTGCCCATCCGCAAACCGGCCAGATTGTCGTCGCCATCCACGCCGACGATCACGAACTGTTCCGGCAGGCGGCGGGTGCCCAGGCCCAGCGTGTCATCGCCGTCATCGGCGGGCCGACCAGGCAGGAGTCCGTCCGGCTCGGGCTGCTGGCGCTGAAGGGCCACGCGCCGGGCCAGGTTCTGATTCACGATGCCGTCCGCCCCTTCGTCGACGCGGACTTGATCGACCGCACCATCGCCGCCATCAGCGAACACGAGGGGGCGTTGCCTGCCCTGCCCGTCGCCGACACGCTGAAGCGCGAGTCGGCATCCGGCGTGGTCGCGGAAACCGTTTCCCGCAGCGGGCTGCACGCGGCGCAAACACCGCAAGGTTTTCCCTACGGGCCGATCCTCGCCGCACATGACAAGGCCCATCAGTTGGGCAAGCTCGATTTCACCGATGACGCGGCCATCGCCGAATGGGCGCATATTCCGGTCAAGCTCGTTCCGGGCTCGCCGGACAACGTCAAACTCACCTGGGCACGGGACATCGCCATGGCGCACCAGCGACTTTCCAGCGAACGAATACACTTCCCAGACATCCGCACCGGGAACGGCTATGATGTCCATGCCTTCGAGGCTGGCGATCACGTGACCCTGTGCGGCGTCGCCATTCCGCACGACAAGAAATTGTCCGGCCATTCCGATGCCGATGTCGGCCTGCACGCCTTGACCGATGCGCTGCTGGCGACCTGCGGCGCCGGCGACATCGGCACGCATTTTCCCCCGTCCGATCGACAGTGGAAGGGTGCCGCGTCGCGGATATTCGTCGAACATGCGGCGAGGGTGGTGCGCGAGCGCGGCGGACGCATCGCCAATGCCGACATTACGCTTATCTGTGAGGCGCCGCGCGTCGGCCCGCACCGCGAGGCGATGACATCGGCCCTTTCGCAGATGCTGGGGATTTCCGCCGACCGCATCTCGATCAAGGCGACAACCAACGAAAAACTCGGCTTCGTCGGCCGCGAGGAAGGCATCGCGGCGATCGCCACCGCGAGCGTGGTCTTTCCCGGCGAGGTGCCGGAATGAGCAATGGCGAGCTGGCAATTGCCCTGTTCGAGGCCTGCCGCGAGCGCGGCATCATGGTGGCCACGGCGGAAAGCTGCACCGGCGGCATGATCATTGCCGCGCTGACCGACATTGCAGGCTCCTCCGCCGTGGTCGATCGCGGCTTCATTACCTATTCCAATGAAGCCAAGATGGACATGCTTGGCGTTTCCGCTGCCACGCTCGACGCGCATGGCGCGGTTTCCCGCGAGACAGCGATCGAGATGGCCGCCGGTGCGCTTTCCCGCTCGCGCGCAGGGTTGACCCTGGCGGTTACCGGAATCGCCGGGCCCGGCGGCGGTTCGGCGGAAAAACCTGTCGGCCTGGTCTGGTTTGGCGTCGGCCTTGCTGGGCAAACGGTGACCGCCGAACGCCAGCTGTTCGCCGACAACGGCCGTGCTTTCATCCGCCGCGAAACGGTCAGGCAAGCGCTGGAGTTGGGTCTGCGTGCGCTCGGCCAGCATCAGGCCGGCGGCGCAACCCCATAGATGACGTCGGCGCGCTTTTCGAAAGCCTCGGCGAACATGCGAAAGGCACGGTCGAACATGGTGCCCATCACCGCGCCCAGGATGCGGCTCTTGAACTCATAGTCGATGAAGAAGCGGACGGCACAGCCGGCGCCATCGGGCTCGAAACGCCAGACGTTGCTCAGATATTTGAACGGGCCGTCGATGTACTTTACGTCGATGGCGTTCTCGTCGGGCTTCAGCAGCACTTGCGTCGTGAAGGTTTCGCGGATGGCCTTGTAGCCGATGCTCATATCGGCGACGAGAACGGTGCGCGCATCACGCTCCTTGCGCGAGCGCACCGTCAGCGCTTCGCAAAGCGGCAGGAATTGCGGATAGGCCTCGACATCGGCAACCAGCGCAAACATCTGCTGCGGCGTATGGGTAACGCGGCGGGTGGCTTCGAATTTCGGCATGAACCAGCCCTAAAGCGGGTCGCGTCGAAACGGATTCACGCGACGCGCTTCAGAATCTTTGTTTTTATGCATGTCGTTCTCCCAAACCGAGGTCACTTTGGGCGACATGCATCAGAGCGATTTCTGGAGCTGCGCTTCCCGCGCCGCGCGTAGCCGGGCGAAATCGTCGCCGGCGTGATGCGATGAGCGCGTCAGCGGACTCGATGCCACCAGCAGAAAACCCTTGGTCCGGCCGATCGTCTCAAAGGATTTGAATTCCTCCGGGGTGACGAAGCGGATCACCGGGTGGTGCTTCTTCGACGGCTGCAGATATTGGCCGATGGTCATGAAGTCGACATTGGCCGAACGCAGATCGTCCATCAGCTGCAGGATTTCATTCCGCTCCTCGCCCAGCCCGACCATGATGCCGGACTTGGTGAAGATCGACGGATCGAGTTCCTTGACCCGCTGCAACAGCCGGATCGAGTGGAAATAGCGAGCACCCGGCCGGACCTTAAGATAGTTGGACGGCACTGTTTCGAGATTGTGGTTGAAAACGTCGGGCTTGGCCGCCACGACGATCTCAAGCGCACCGTCCTTGCGCAGGAAATCCGGCGTCAGGATTTCTATCGTGGTCGACGGCGTTACCGCCCGGATGGCCCGGATCACGTCGGCGAAGTGCTGAGCGCCGCCATCGGCGAGATCGTCGCGGTCGACGGAGGTGATGACGACGTGGCTGAGCCCCATCTGCTTGACGGCATGCGCGACGCGGGCAGGCTCACCAGGATCAAGCGCGGTTGGAATGCCGGTGGCGACATTGCAGAAGGCACAGGCGCGGGTGCAGATCTCGCCCATGATCATGAATGTGGCGTGCTTCTTTTCCCAGCATTCACCAATGTTGGGGCACCCAGCCTCTTCGCAGACCGTCACCAGCTTGTGGGATTTGACGATCTCACGCGTCTCGGCATAGCCCTTCGAGACCGGCGCCTTGACGCGGATCCAATCCGGCTTGCGCAAAACTTCCTGGTCGGGCTTGTGCGCCTTCTCGGGGTGCCGCAACCGCGGCGCGTTGGCGATCGTGTCTAGGACCGTGACCATCTGAACCTTGGCTTTTCTCGCGATCGCCTGTCGGCGATCGTCACTTTAACGTCATCTAGGACTTTTCGGCGCAAAGAAAAAGGCTGCAGCGGCGCATGCCGCTACAACCGTTTTCGCATAGCCGCAACGATATGCCTTTAACGGCGCACCAGGCGTCCGACCCAGATCAGCAGGCAGGCACCGATGAAGCCGGTGATCAGGTAGGCAATCCAGCCGACGCCGAATGGACCGAAATTGAGCGCCTGCAGGATGGCGTTCAATACCACCGCACCAACGATGCCCATGATAATGTTCATGAAAATGCCGGTGTTGCTCTTCATGAACATTTCGGCGAACCAGCCTGCCAGGCCGCCAATGATGATGGCTGCGATCCAGCCCACGCCGTTCAAGTGCATATGCCTTCTCCTTGCGCGCGTAAAAATGCATCCGGAAATGAACTGCCTTGCCGCCGAGTTCCCAGGGCTTTCGCGGCTGAGTCTCTTGCGGCGAATCTATCATGCGTTCAACGCGCGGCCATAGGCGTCGAGCACGCTTTCCTTCATCATCTCCGACAGCGTCGGATGCGGGAAGACGGTGTGCATCAGCTCCTCTTCCGTCGTCTCAAGGTTCATCGCCACGACAAAGCCCTGGATCAGCTCGGTCACTTCGGCGCCCACCATATGGGCACCGAGCAACTGACCGGTCTTCTTGTCGAAGATGGTCTTGATGAAGCCCTGGTCCTCGCCAAGCGCGATCGCCTTGCCGTTGGCGGCGAACTGGAAGCGGCCGACGCGGATATCCTTGCCCTCGGCCTTGGCCTTGGCTTCCGTCAGGCCGACGGAGGCGACCTGCGGATTGCAGTAGGTGCAACCGGGGATCTTGAGCTTGTCGATGGCATGCACGCCGGGGAAATTCGCGATCTTCTCTACACATACGACGCCCTCATGCTCGGCCTTGTGGGCAAGCATTGGCGGGCCGGCGACATCGCCGATGGCGTAGATGCCCGGTACATTGGTCTTGCCGTAACCGTCGACGACGACGCAGCCGCGGTCGGTCTTCACACCAAGCGCTTCAAGCCCAAGATTCTCGATGTTGCCTTGCACGCCGACGGCCGAAATCATGCGGTCGGCGGTGATCTTCTCGACCTTGCCGTCCTTCATCTCGACATGCGCGGTGACCGAATTGGCTCCCTTTTCGACCTTGGTCACCTTGGCCTCGAGGATGATCTTCATGCCTTGCTTCTCGAACTGTCTTTGCGCGAATTTCGAGACTTCGGCATCCTCGACCGGCATCACCGCCGGCAACAATTCGACGACCGTTACGTCGGCACCCATGGTGCGGTAGAAGGAAGCGAATTCGATGCCGATGGCGCCCGAGCCCATCACCAGCAGCGATTTTGGCATCTCCTTCGGCACCATGGCTTCAAAATAGGTCCAGATCAGCTTGCCGTCCGGCTCGATGCCAGGCAGCGCGCGGGGCCGCGCACCGGTCGCCAGGATGATATGTTTGGCGGTGTAGGTGCCCTCGCCCTTGACGCCCTTCGGCACCGGCGGCTGCGGCTCCATCGGCTTCTTGGCCGTCTTGGAGACGACGATCTCGCCCAATTTGTCGCCAGAAGGAGCCTTCGACAGCTTGGCTTCGCCCCAGATGACGTCGACCTTGTTCTTCTTCATCAGGAAGGCAACGCCGCCATTGAGCCGCAGCGAGACTTTGCGCGACCGGTCGACGACAGCCGACGTGTCGACACTGACCTTGCCGTCGAGCTTCAGGCCATAGTCCTTCAAATGATCGGAATAGTGCATGATCTCGGCCGAGCGCAGCAGCGCCTTGGTTGGAATGCAGCCCCAGTTGAGGCAGATGCCGCCGAGATGCTCCCGCTCGACGATCGCCGTCTTGAAGCCGAGCTGGGCGGAACGCACCGCCGTGACATAGCCGCCCGGGCCGGAGCCGATGATGATGACGTCGTAGTTCTCAGCCACGGTTTTTCTCCTTCAATCACAATTCCAGCATGACGCGCACGACCGGTGCCAGCGCCTTGCCGATGTTTCGCGTGTTTTCGGCGTCGAGATGGACGCCATCGAGCGGTGTGGTTTGCGCCACGGTGCCGGCATCGAAGAAACCGCAGCCGACTTCGTCGGCCAACGCCGCATATTGCGGTGCCAGATGCCTGGAAGCATCGTCGCCGCCGGCGAACATTTCCTTGAAGTCGGCATTTTCGGTGCGGCTTACAACGGGCGGCGACACAATGAGTATCTGTGGCGCCGGCCAGTCGAACGGATAGTCATGGCCACGCACGATGTCGATCAATCGCTGGATGCCTTGCTTGGCCGCGACCGGGTTGCCGTGGATCCACGGCTTCATGTCGTTGGCGCCGAGCATGATGACGATCAGGTCGATCGGTGCGTGCGTCGTCAGCACCGTCGGCAACACCCGCGCGCCATTGCGATCCGCCCCAGCCAGATGATCGTCGAAGGCCGTGGTGCGGCCGTTGAGGCCATCGGCGATGACCTGGACGCCGTCGCCAAGCCCAGCCTGCAGCAAGCTTGGCCAGCGATCCTGCAGCGCATGGCGGCCACCCTCGGCATTGTAACCCCAGGTCAGAGAATTGCCGTAGCAAAGCACCGTCTTCATCCGTTCAACCCGTCCTTGCTTCAATCAAACCGGGCCCTGCTCGCCAGCGCACGAAAAGCCATCGCACAACGAGAGGACGAGGGTGGAGACAACCGTCACCAATGCTGAGAGCAAGAACACCAGAATGTACTCTCCCTGTGCGTTGGCGATGACAGCCGGTTGCTGCGCCACCAACGCCGCCGGCGAATCCGGAAAGGATGGAGACGAAAAGGCTGGTGAAGAATTTCCGCACCGCCTCTCCCCTTGCCTAGACCAGCATGCCCATCGGATTCTCGATCAACCGCTTGAAGGCGACCAGCAGTTCGGCGCCAAGTGCCCCATCGACGGCACGATGGTCCGTCGACAGCGTCACCGACATCACGGTGGCTATTCTGATCTCGCCGTTCTTGACCACGGCCCGCTCCTCGCCGGCACCCACCGCCAGGATCGTCGCATGCGGCGGGTTGATGACGGCGGCGAAGTCCTTGATGCCGAACATGCCGAGGTTCGACACCGCCGTGGTGCCGCCCTGATACTCTTCCGGCTTCAGCTTGCGGCTGCGCGCACGGCTCGCCAGATCCTTCATCTCGTTGGAGATGGTGGACAGCGACTTCTCGTCGGCATGCCGAATGATCGGCGTGATCAGGCCACCGGGGATCGAGACGGCGACGCCGACATCGGCATGCTTGTGCTTGACCATGGCGCTTTCGGTCCATGAGGCATTGGCATCCGGCACCGCCTTGAGCGCCATGGCCATCGCCTTGATGACCATGTCGTTGACCGACAGCTTGTAGGCGGGAGCCTCGCCCTTGTCGGTCTTCTTCACCGGGGCGGCGGCATTGATCTGCGTGCGCAATGCCAGCAGCGCGTCGAGCTCGCAGTCGAGCGTCAGGTAGAAATGCGGAATGGTGGTCTTGGCCTCGACGAGGCGGCGCGCGATGGTCTTGCGCATGTTGTCGTGCGGGACGAGGTCGTAGGAACCCTCCTCGAACAGCTTCAGCACCTGGTCGTCCGACATCGCCTTCACGGCAGGAGCGGAAGCAGCAGCCGGCGCGCCGGCCGGAGCCTTGGCCGGTGGCGCCGCCTTGGCGCCGCCACCGGCAATCGCCGCGTCGACGTCGGCCTTCACCACCCGCCCATGCGGGCCGGTGCCGGTCACACCAGACACATCGACGCCGGCCTCCTTGGCGATACGGCGCGCAAGCGGCGAGGAGAAGGTGCGCTCGCCAGCCGCATGACCATTGGCGGCCGGAGCCGCCTTGGGCGCGGGGGCGGCAGGTTCGGCCTTTGGCGCCTCGGCCTTCGGCGCCTCGGCCTTTGGTGCTTCAGCCTTGGCATCCGCCTTCGGCGCCTCGGCTTTCGCCGGTGCGGCACCACCACCGCTTTTTGCGGCGGCGCCTGCGTCCTCGCCTTCGGCGGCAAGGACCGCAATCAGCGCATTGACCTTGACACCTTCGGTGCCGGCAGGGACGACGAGCTTGGCGACCGTGCCCTCATCGACGGCTTCGACTTCCATCGTCGCCTTGTCGGTCTCGATCTCGGCGATGACGTCGCCTGGCGAAACCTTGTCGCCTTCCTTGACCAGCCACTTCGAAAGATTGCCCTCTTCCATCGTGGGCGAGAGCGCCGGCATGGTGATGTTGATTGGCATTTTGACCTCCCGCCCGGTTCAGCGATACGTGACGGCTTTGACCGCCTCGATGACCTCGCCGACATTCGGCAATGCCAGTTTTTCGAGGTTGGCCGCATAAGGCATCGGCACATCCTTGCCGGCAATGGTGATGACCGGCGCGTCGAGGAAATCGAAGGCGCGCTGCGAGACCTGGTTGGCGATGTGGTCGCCGACCGAGTTCTGCGGGAAGCCCTCTTCCACCACGACCAGGCGGTTGGTCTTCTTGACCGAGGCGATGATCGTGTCGAGGTCGAGCGGGCGGATGGTCCTGAGATCGATGATCTCGGCGTCGATGCCCATGCCGCGCAATTCCGCCTCCGCCTTGACCGCATAGGTCATGCCGATCCCGAACGAGACGATGGTGACGTCCTTGCCTTGCTTGTGGATGCGCGCCTTGCCGATCGGCAGCACGAAATCATCGAGCTTCGGCACGTCGAAGGACTGGCCGTAGAGGATTTCGTTCTCGAGGAAGATGATCGGGTTGGGATCGCGGATCGCTGCTTTCAGCAAGCCCTTGGCGTCAGCGGCCGTATACGGCATCACAACCTTCAGGCCCGGAATGTGGCTGTACCAGGCGGCGTAGCATTGCGAGTGCTGGGCGGCGACACGGGCGGCAGCGCCGTTCGGCCCGCGAAACACGATCGGCGCGCCCATCTGGCCGCCCGACATATAGAGCGTTTTGGCTGCCGAATTGATGATCTGGTCGATCGCCTGCATGGCGAAATTGAAGGTCATGAACTCGACGATCGGCTTCAGCCCGGCCATCGCCGCACCGACGCCGACGCCGGCAAAACCGTGCTCGGTGATCGGCGTGTCGACGACGCGACGCGGTCCGAATTCCTGCAGCAACCCTTGCGTGATCTTGTAGGCGCCCTGGTATTCGGCGACCTCTTCACCCATGACGAAGACATCGCCGTCGCGGCGCATCTCCTCGGCCATGGCATCGCGCAGCGCTTCGCGCACCGTGGTCGAGACCATCTCGGTGCCGGCAGGAATATCCGGATCGGCGGCGATCTCGGTCTTCGGTGCCGCCGCGACTGGTGCCGCGGCCTCGCTCTTGGCCGCAACCGGTGCCGGTGCAGCCGTTTCAGCCTTGGCGGGCTCTTCGCCGATGCCTTCGCCGGCCTTGTCGGTGTCTTCGCCTTCAACCGCAAGCACGGCGATCACCGCATTGACCTTGACGCCTTCGGTGCCGGCTGGAACCACGATCTTGGCCAGAGTGCCTTCATCGACAGCTTCGACTTCCATCGTCGCCTTGTCGGTTTCGATCTCGGCGATGATGTCGCCGGCGACAACCTTGTCGCCCTCGTTCTTCAACCACTTGGAAAGATTGCCCTCTTCCATGGTCGGCGAGAGAGCGGGCATGAGAATTTCGATCGGCATGTCCTGGCCCTCCCTTACAATACGATATCGGTCCAGAGCTCGGACGGATCCGGCTCCGCATCGTTCTGGGCAAACTCGGCTGCGTCGGCAACGATGTCGCGAACCTCCTTGTCGATGGTCTTCAATTCGTCCTCGGTCGCCCACTTCTTCTCGATCAGCCGCGCCTTGACCTGCTCGATCGGGTCATGCTCGGAGCGCATCTTCTGCACTTCTTCCTTCGAGCGGTATTTCGCCGGATCCGACATCGAGTGGCCGCGATAGCGATAGGTCTGCATTTCGAGGATCAGCGGGCCATTGCCGGCACGGCACCATTCGGTGGCGAGCTCGCCGGCGGCCTTGACCGCGCGCACATCCATGCCGTCGACCTGGATACCTGGAATCTTGAAGGACGCACCCCGATGCGAGAAATCCGTCTCCGCGGAAGAGCGCGAAACCGACGTGCCCATGGCGTAGCGGTTGTTCTCGATGATGTAGATCACCGGCAGCTTCCATAGCGAGGCCATGTTGAAGCTTTCATAGACCTGGCCCTGGTTGGCGGCGCCATCGCCGAAATAGGTCAGCGAGACATTGTTGTTGTCGCGGTAGCGATTGGCGAAGGCCAGCCCGGTGCCGAGCGACACCTGTGCGCCGACAATGCCGTGGCCACCGTAAAAATGCTTCTCCTTGGAGAACATATGCATGGAGCCGCCCTTGCCCCGCGACAGGCCGCCACGGCGACCAGTCAGTTCAGCCATGACGCCGCGCGGTGAAAGCTCCATCGCCAGCATGTGGCCGTGGTCGCGATAGGCGGTGATCATCTGATCGCCCTCGATCAGCGCCATCTTCATGCCGGTGACGACCGCTTCCTGACCGATATAGAGATGGCAGAAGCCGCCGATGAAGCCCATGCCGTAGAGCTGGCCGGCCTTTTCCTCGAAGCGGCGGATGAGCAGCATATGCCGGTAGGCGGCAAGCTCTTCGTCCTTGGTGAATTCAGCGGGCTTGGGCGCGGAAAGACCCGATTTGCCGTCGGATTTCGATTTGGCAGGCGCTTTTCTGGCTGCGGTGGCCATGCATCACTCCCTGTTGGCGTCTCTTTGCGGACATTAGGGCAGGATGAAATCCGCCCTGGGAAGATCAGCTCTCCCCACCGATTTATGCAAGGCTAACACGCGTTACAGCGTTGCGCCATGACGAATTTGCATAGCTGGCATGCGCCTAAGCGATTAAAATCATTGAAAATATTGCTGATTAACTGAAATACGGTTATTTCACCGAAGCAGGCAACATGATGGTGATCTCATCGGCCTGGGACAGATTGAGCGCCCTGCGCGCCTGCTCGTCGAGCATGTCCTTCTCCAGCGTGCCGTCATGCATAAGCCGAACGCGCCGCTCGAGCTCCATCCGCCGCGCCTTGACGGCATCGAGCTGCGCCTGCAGCGCGACCGTCTGGGCTTCCAGCTGATATTTCGAATTGATGCCGAATTCGCCGTGATAGGCATGGAAGCCGAAATAGGCCAGGAACACGACGCAAAGCGAAGGGATGATCAGCCGACCGGTATTTCTCTGCTTGTGCTGACGCGTCCACATCGCCCGTTCCTCGCAGCCGCGAACTCAGGCGGCTCACGATCTTTTTCACCCGATTGTGCTTAACGGACGGTTACGGAGCCCTGCCCGGCGACAACGAAATGAAAAAGGGCGGGAATGATCCCGCCCTTCGTGCAACATCCGAGTTCAGTGTTTTCGGATCAGCCCTTGATCACCGACCTGCCGGCGTAACGCGCCTGCTTGCCGAGCTCTTCCTCGATGCGGATCAACTGGTTGTACTTGGCCATGCGGTCAGAGCGCGACAGCGAACCCGTCTTGATCTGCCCGCAATTGGTGGCGACGGCGAGATCTGCGATGGTCGAATCCTCGGTCTCACCGGAACGATGCGACATGACAGCGGTGTAGCCAGCCTTGTGGGCGGTCTCGACCGCGTCGAGCGTTTCGGTCAGCGAGCCGATCTGGTTGACCTTGACCAAGATCGAATTGGCAACGCCCATGCGGATGCCGTCGCGCAGGCGCGCCGTGTTGGTGACGAAAAGGTCGTCGCCGACCAGTTGCGTCTTCTTGCCGATCAGGTCGGTCAGGTATTTCCAGCCTTCCCAATCGTCCTCGGCCAAACCATCCTCGATCGTGATGATCGGATAGTCGGCGGCAAGCTTGGCAAGGTACTTGGCCTGCGCCTTGGGGTCACGCGTCTTCTTCTCGCCTTCATAGACATAATTGCCGTCCTTGAAGAACTCGGTGGCGGCACAATCGAGGCCGAGCGCGATCTCCTCGCCCGGCTTGAAGCCGGCCTTCTCGATCGATTCCATGATGAAATCGAGCGCCACCGGCGCGCTCTTCAGGTTCGGGGCGAAGCCGCCTTCGTCGCCAACGTTAGTGTTGTGGCCGGCATCCTTCAGCTTCTTGCGCAGCGTGTGGAAGATTTCCGAGCCCCAGCGCACGCCTTCGCGCAGCGTCGGCGCGCCGACCGGCAGGATCATGAACTCCTGGAAGTCGATCGGGTTGTCGGCATGCGCGCCGCCATTGATGATGTTCATCATCGGCACCGGCAGGATATGCGCCTTGGTGCCGCCGACATAACGGTAGAGCGGCAGGCCGGCGGCATCGGCCGCGGCCTTGGCCACCGCCAGCGAAACGCCAAGAATGGCGTTGGCGCCGAGCCGGCTCTTGTTGGGTGTGCCGTCGAGTTCGATCATCGTCTGGTCGATGTGGATCTGGTTTTCGGCTTCCATGCCGCCGATCGCCTCGAACAGTTCGCCGTTGACCGCCTCCACGGCCTTCAGCACGCCCTTGCCGAGATAGCGCGCACCGCCATCGCGAAGCTCGACGGCCTCATGGGCGCCGGTCGAGGCTCCTGACGGCACCGCGGCGCGGCCCATCGAACCGTCTTCGAGTACAACATCGACCTCGACGGTCGGGTTTCCACGGCTGTCCAGGATTTCACGTCCGACAATGTCGATGATGGCGGTCATTGCGATGTCCCCGATTGATCTGACGAAAGGTCGCGCCCGTCTTAGCCAAAGCGACGCAAAAGGCAATCCAGCCATGGCCGAATAGTGCCGCCGGCCCGATTCACGAAGCGCAAATTTCTGTCATCATAAGTCATGCGCCCGGACATCAATTTCGGGTTATGGCTATTGTCGCGCGGGGCGAAACAGGAGGAGTTTCGCCATGTCCGAGTTGAGTGGTATTGTCAGTCTGTTTCTGATCGCGGTCGCGTTGCTGACATCATGCGACAATCAGCAGTCGCCGCCAAAGGCCATTGTTACTTTGCCGGCCTTGAGCACCAACGAGTGACGATGATGTGGAATCAAAAAGGGCCCCGTCGAAACGGGGCCCTTTTTGCCTGTGGGATCAATGCCAGTAGGGCGTGACCTTATAATACTCATAGGACGCGTCACGCGCGCTTTCACCGTCCGCGCCGGCCAGTTCATTGATGGAATAGGCGGGCGCCGCCTTCAGCTGCTCCTTCGAGAAGGGCACGACGTAGCCGCCCTTGTCTTCATCATAGTCGAGACTCGCCCAGGGAACGGCGTGATACTTCTCGCCGATACCAAGAAAGCCGCCAAACCCGATCACCGCGAACATGATGCCGTTCGACGTCTTGTCGAGCATGATGTCCTCGATGCTGCCGATGCTCTTGCCTTCTGTGTTGTAGACGGATGTGCCGATGACTCGCGAAGCGGCAATGGCTTCGGTGTGGCCTGTCTGTGTTGTCATGATCTGCTCCTCGTTGTCGTTGAACACTGCTTTGACAATGAGGAGGACGGGCGAAAGTTCCCGACTTTCTATGCTTCGGACAGTCACTCGGCGAGAATGAAAGTCACCTTCATGTTGACGCGGTAGGCCGAAATCTTGCCGTCCTCGACGACGATCTTCTGATCCTGGATCCAGGCGCCTTCCACGTTTTTCAGGGTTTTCGCCGCGCGGGCGATTCCCTTCTCGATGGCGTCCTGAAAACTCTTCTTCGATGACGAGGTAATTTCGGTGACGCGGGCGACAGACATGGCTTTCCTCCTGCCAAGACGCTCATTTGCCGGCCAAGCGTACAACCGGCCCCTGTCCACCACAAGCGGCGGCGGGACGCGCCCGCTCAGCGGCCCTTGGCTATCCGGTCGAAGGCCATCAGTCTTTCGAGAAGCGCTGGCATGTCCTTCAGCGGCACCATGTTCGGTCCGTCGGAAGAGGTCGAATTGTCGGGATCCTGGTGGGTCTCGATAAAGACGCCGGCAACGCCGACGGCGACGGCCGCGCGAGCCAAGGTTTCGACAAAGCGACGCTCGCCGCCTGACGAACCGCCCTGCCCGCCCGGCTGCTGGACCGAATGCGTGGCGTCGAAAATCACCGGAGCCCCGATTTCGGCCATGATGGGCAGGGCCCGCATGTCGGATACCAGCGTGTTGTAGCCGAAGGACGCGCCGCGCTCGGTGGTCAGGACATTGGCATTGCCGGAACCTGTGATCTTGGCGACCACGTTCTTCATGTCCCAGGGCGCAAGGAATTGCCCCTTCTTGACGTTGATGACCTTGCCGGTCCTTGCCGCGGCGACCAGCATGTCGGTCTGACGCGACAGGAAGGCAGGTATCTGCAGCACATCGACATGCGGAGCGACGATCGCACACTGCTCCTCGGTGTGGACATCGGTCAGCACGGGAAGCGAAAACGCCTTGCGCAGTTCGTCAAAGACGGGAAGCGCGGCATCCATGCCGGCGCCGCGTGTTGCCGACAGCGAGGTGCGGTTGGCCTTGTCGTAACTCGTCTTGTAGACGAGGCCGATGCCGAGCCTGCCGGTCAGTTCCTTCAGCGCGCCAGCCATGTCGAAGGCATGCTGGCGCGATTCGAACTGACACGGGCCGGCGATCAGCGCCAAGGCCGCATTGTTGTCGAAGACGACATTGCCGACCGTTACCGACGAATTGGGCGTCGTCGAATTGGACGCTTGGGGCTTGCTCATTGGATCTCCCGGAAGATGAAAGCCGCGCCCTGTCCGGATGCGGGCTGCACGACAATGTCAGTCCCCGCTATATCGTGCTGTATGGCATTGGCTGCAAGCAGGCTCGATGTGGCATTGGCGCTGCGGACCGCGAAGACGACCGCCGCGAAGCGAAGCTTCGTGGGTAAACCGGCCGAGACACCAAAACGCTCGGCGAAAGACACGGGATCGAGCACGCTCAGCGTTGCATTTGGCAAATGAAACGCTGAGCCCTGCACGCCGGCAGCGGGATTCCCCACCGCCACGGAAATCAGCCGAGACTGTTCGGCTGGGTGGTCGCTGATCGCCACCACTTCCACGATGCCTGTCGCGCTATTGGCGTGGGCCTGCAAAGCCGCGCGGTCCACATCAGGCGCATTGATGCGCTGGCAGGCAAAAAGGAACGCATCGGTTGTGTCATTGGCCGAGGCGAAGGCCAGCTTGAATGACGCCACGTCGCTTTTGCCTGATGTATCGGTGAAAGCGCGTGAAAAGCTCAGCGTGCCTCCCGCCGACAGGCCGGCCTCGACATAGCGCGCATGATCGGCATCGGCATTGTCGGTCCCCAGCACCACCGCGGAAAACCCCTCATCGCCGTGGCTTTCGCGGTAGAGGCGGTCGCGCGCGACGAAGACATTGCCTTCGGCGGCGGCCTTGATCGCGGCCTGTTCGCTGCCAATCGCAAGCGGCTCAAGATAGGTACCGTCGGCGAGGAAAACGCAACAGTTTTCCGTTCCAAAGGGATGGATGCCGGTCGGGGCGACGACGAAGCCGAGCGAAGTGAGCCGCGCTCGCGCCACATCGAGGTTCTGCGTCGGCAGCACCAGATGATCGAGCGGATGAATGCCGGCTGCTGTTGTTCGGGTCATGCAGGCGCGATGTGCATCATTCCGCAAAACCGTTCAAGGTTCTTCTCATCCGCCGCCGCAGGATGCGGCGGCATCCCCCCGCGCCGGGGATGCTCCGCTGTCCCGATTATCGATCGAGCGGCTACGGGTCGATCCTCAACTATCTGACGGTGCGCGGCGCGCTGAAAGCGGCGGCGCAGGGCCATTTCAGCGTCGTGCTGGCCGAGTTGAAGGCCTGGCGGAAGGCCACCAATCTGCCTGGCGGCCTTCATGTACTGCCGGGTTATCTGATGGGGCGTCGACCACGGCACCTGCTGGAGCAGGCACTTGATCAGCTGCCGGCCACGACATCGGCGGAATAGCGCAGTTCGCGCAAGGGTTTGACCTTGCTGGTGGTCTGCGCATAGAGCGGATGCGCCTTGTAAGCGGCCAGCGCCGCGTCATCGGCAAACTCAGCGTAGACGACAACATCAACTTCATCCGACAGCGGGTCGACCTTGGTGTTCAAAGTGACCTCGAAAAGGCTGGAATGAGGAATGTTGCCGAGCGCCAAAAGCCCGCTGCGCACAGCCTCCACATCCTCCTTGCGCCGGGCGCTGAAGAAAACGATATGCCGGATCAATTCCGCCTCCTCGATCTGAATGCAGGGGTCTTTAGTGACGGCGGTCCCCTGGCGTCAACCGTTCATGGAGCCACGCGTCCTTGCGACGCGCCCGCACGGTGCCGGACCTCATCTCGCGATGACGAACGGCTCGGATCTTCGGAAGGACGTCCAGGTTGGGAGGGACTATTCAGGCCTTGCCGGTGACGTAACGAACGACATGGGAGAGTTCCCTGACCGACATGTCGAGATACCGGCCCTGATTGTACAGGCCATCCCAGATCAGGAAGAATGCGATGGCGGCGATGACGATTACATAACGCATGGCTAAAACTATCGCACAGGCGTGGCGGCGGCCATAGCCGTTTTTGAGTTCGGGCAGCAACTCGACGCAAGGGAGAGATACCAAGCGCCACGTGGCACAGCCCAGCCAATGGCCTGCCTCTTGAAGTTCCCCCTCATGACGTGGAAGATTGTGACTGGCATTCGCTGGGAAGCGCTGAAGCTTTGGCTAACAGGCACGCGCTTTCGTTCGAGCCCGCCTCGCGCCGAACCCATGAGCTACCGGGACCAGGCAAGGGCGTTCGAACCTGGCGAATGATCCAAGAGAATTGTGGCTCGGCAATTTGCGCCGAAACCACGAAAATCCAGGGGCGTGAAATGGCACATGGGGAACATCACAGCGCAGCGCTGAGCGAAGCAGTCAGGCTCGACGAATTCAATTTCGCCGAGATCGTCAAGGGCCTGCCGGCCAAGGCGCGCATGGTGCTTTCGGCGGCGATGAACCTGCCGCGCGGTTCGCTCAAGGTCAGGATGCCGGACGGTCGCGCCGTTCTGGTCGGCGGCAAGGGGCCTGGCCCCGACGCCGAGTTGGTGTTGAAGAACTGGCGCCTGCCAGGCCGCGCCTTTTCCGGCGGCACGATCGGCGTTGCCGAATCCTATATGGACGGCGATTGGGAAAGCCCTGACGTGACCAGCTTCCTGGAATTGTTCGTGGTCAATTCGGCGATCGGCGAACGCGTCGCCGGCGGCGCCAGCTGGCTCATCAATACCGTCCAGCGCATCCGCCACTGGTTCAACGAGAACACGCGCACCGGTTCGAAGCGCAATATCTCGGCGCACTACGATCTCGGCAACGCCTTCTACAAGGAGTGGCTCGACCCGAGCATGACCTATTCCTCGGCGCTCTACGCCAACGGCGCCAATGATCTTGAAAGCGCCCAGGCCGCCAAATATCGGGCACTGGCCAGGGATACGGGTATCGGCGGAAAGGATCATGTGCTGGAGATCGGCTGCGGCTGGGGCGGCTTTGCCGAATTCGCGGCACGCGAAATCGGCTGCCGCGTTACGGGACTGACGATCAGCCGCGAACAGCA
Source organism: Mesorhizobium sp. HAY1-8B (assembly GCF_056868045.1). Taxonomy (NCBI): domain Bacteria; kingdom Pseudomonadati; phylum Pseudomonadota; class Alphaproteobacteria; order Hyphomicrobiales; family Phyllobacteriaceae; genus Mesorhizobium; species Mesorhizobium sp. HAY1-8B. The sequence goes on along the minus strand of NZ_CP200321.1, from coordinate 4,288,618 downwards.
CGACTTCGCCAAGGCACGCATCGCCAAGGCCGGGCTTGCCGACAAGGTCGACATCAAGCTGCAGGATTACCGCGACGAAACAGGGACTTACGACCGCATTGCGTCTATCGAGATGTTCGAGGCGGTCGGCGAAAAATACTGCCGGTGTTCTTCTCGAAGATGAAAGCTTGCCTGAAACCCGGCGGCACCGCGGGTCTGCAGATCATCACCATCAACGAAGCCGCTTACGACACCTATCGCGCCAGGCCGGATTTCATCCAGCGCTATGTATTTCCCGGCGGCATGCTGCCGACACCGTCGATCCTGAAGGCGCTCGGCAAGGATCATGGCCTTGCGCATCTGCGTGAGCGCGTTTTCCCCGACGACTATGCGCGCACACTCGCCGAATGGCGGCATCGTTTCTGGGCGTCGTGGGAGAAGATCGTACCGCTCGGCTTCGACGATCGCTTCAAGAAGCTGTGGGAGTTCTACCTGCACTATTGCGAAGCCGGTTTCCGCGCCAGCTACATCGACGTGCGCCAGGTGGTCTACAAGGCGTAGGTCGATATGCCAGTGGGCCGCCTTTTGGTGAACATCCCCGCACCGTCGAGCTTACGAGGTTAAGCCAAAGCGCCAATCGCGGCGTCTTGATGCGACGTGATGAAACCGCGATCGTGCGTCGGCCGTTCTCACGCATCGGACGCCCCGCGCCAAGATTACGCCGAGCGCCTCTGACCATAGGAGGCTTCCATGAAGCGAACACTTACCGCCATTGCCATCCTGCTTGCCGCGATATCCGCTGCCGATGCACGGCGCATAACCCCACCGACCGTCATGAACGATCCGCTGGGTGCCAGCATCGGTCCAACCATGACGCCTGGTGCCGGCGATCTCATCGACAACACACCAACCTCGACCATCCACGAGGTGCATGCTCCGGCCGGGATGACGCCCTTGACCGTGCCCAGCGACCCGACTGGCATGTCGCTCGAGCCGACGCAGCCAGTCAGCCCGCAAGCCCCCGCGACGGCACTGCCGCTGACCCCCGAAAACTAAGGGCCGCGCCATGCGCACCAGCCGGAGCAATCCCGAGAAACAAGACAAATTCCGGAATCGGTGAAAACGATCCGGAATTGCCTTCAATCGAGGAGATGGAGCGGTTCGGCGTTTCCCTGAAATGCCGAACCGTTTCAGGCCACCGGATCAAAGCAGGATGCGATATCTAGCAAAACCGGCTTCGCCCTCGCCCGCCGGTTCGATCTTCAGCGACTTCACATCGGCGATGAAGTCCTTTGCCTTGACGCCCGTCTCGAACACGACGCTGGTTCCCGGCAGCGGCGCGAACGACCAGTTGCCGTCGGCCGACGGGTTGATCGTGCCCTGGCTCACAATATAGCGAACGATGACGTCGCGGTTGGTGTCGGGCGCTTCGTAGATGATCTTGGAGGCATTGATGTCGGGGAAATTGCCGCCGCCGCCGGCACGGTAATTGTTGGTCGCGACGACGAATTTCTGATTGGGATCAATTTGTTTTCCGTCGAACATCAAGTCGACGATGCGATTGGCGCCGGCATTCGCCACGCCGCCCTTGGCATCATATTTCGGCGGCTGCGACAGATCGATCTTGTAGGAGACGCCATCGATGACATCGAAATTGTAGGACGGGAAATCGGTGTTGATGAGCGTCTGGTCGGTCTTCCCCGCCTCGATCCTGTTGAAGATGCCGGCCGACATTTCCAGCCATTCCTTGACCTGGGCGCCGGTGATTTCGACGGCGCGCACGGTGTTGGGATAGAGATAGAGGTCGGCGACGTTCTTGATGGCGATGTCGCCGGCAGGCACGTCGGTGTAGTAGTCGGCGCCGTTGCGCCCGCCTGCCTTGAAGGGAGCGGCGGCCGACAGCAGCGGCACGTCCTTCCACTGCGAGCTCTTGAGTATGTCCTTCAAGTACCAGGTCTGTGCCTGGCTGACGACCTGCACCGACGGATCGTCCGCGACCAGCGCGAAATAGGAATAGAGCGGCGCGGAGGTCTTGCCGACCGGACGGCGCACATAGGCCAGGGTCGCCTGGTGGTCCTGCTCGAGGGCGGCGACGAAGAACGAGGCGTTCTCCATCATGTCGCCCTGCTTCACATCAATGCCGGAATGCGAGAGCGCGATGACGATGTCGGCGCCCTCTTCCTTCATCTGCGGCACCCAGGCCTTGGCCGCCTCGACGATGTCGCGCGTCTTGACGTTGCCTTCGAGATTCTTGAGGTCCCAGACCATGATCTGCGGCGGCACGAAACCGATAATGCCGATCCTGATCGGCTGTTCGGCGCCCGAACCGTCCTTGATCTTCTTGTCGAGGATCACATAGGGCTTGAGGTAGAGCTTGTCGTCACGCGGGTTGGCGGCAAGCTCGGTGCCGCGGATCAGATTGGCGCAGACGAAGGGGAAATTGGCGCCGGCCAGCACCTTGTCCAGGAAAGACAGGCCGTAGTTGAACTCGTGGTTGCCGAGCGTCGAGCATTCATAGCCGAGCAGGTTCATGCCTTTCATGATCGGATGCAGGTCGCCGTCCTTGAGGCCTTTCTCGTAGGCGATGTAGTCGCCCATCGGGTTGCCCTGCAGCAGGTCGCCATTGTCGATCAGCATCGAGTTGACGGCTTCCTTGCGCACCGCGTCGATCAGGGATGCGGTGCGCGACAGGCCCATCGTGTCGTTGGCTTTGTCGGCGTAGTAATCATAGGGCAGCACGTTCACATGGATGTCGGTGGTTTCCATGATCCGAAGATGCGCCTGGTTAGCTTGAGCGCGGGCGGAGAAGGGATGAAGCACGATCAGCGCCCCTGTGGCTGCGGCGCCAGCGAGAAAACCGCGGCGGGAGACGGGGTGGAGCAGTTGCGACATGTTTTCTCCTGTTCGACTACCTGACGCCCTGCCCCGGAGCGAACTTCGCGCCGAAATAGGCTCAAGTCCACTCAAGAAGTCGCGCGCATCCGGACATCAGTCCATCAGCTGGAGATGACGCGCGGATGAATGGAACAGTGAAGAAAAGTCAGGTCTTGTCGTCGTCGCCCTGGGTGATCAGCCGAGCGCTGCGCTGGCCTGTGACGTAGATCCATAGCCAGCTCAGGGAAACCGCCAGCCGGTTGCGGAAACCGATCAGGAAATAGATGTGCGCAATTCCCCACAGCCACCAGGCGAGCCAGCCCGTGAGCTTGATCCAGCCGAAATCGATCGCGGCGGCGCGTTTTCCGATCGTCGCCAGGTCGCCGGCGTGCTTGTAGTGGAAAGGACGTACCGTCTTGTCGCCGGCAAGCCTGGCCTTGATGGTAGCCGCGACATGTCGGCCCTCCTGCTTGGCGGAAGGCGCCACGCCAGGTACCGGCCGTCCATCTGGCCTCAGCACAAGAGCGGCGTCGCCGATGACAAAAATCTCCGGACTGCCGGACACGCTGAGGTCTGGCTCGACGAGCACCCTGCCCGCGCGATCCGCCTTCGCGCCCAGCCATTCAGCGGCGGGCGAGGCGGCAACGCCGGCCGCCCACAGGATCGTCCGGGCTGCCAGCTGCTTGTCGCCAAACACAACACCCTCGGCGTCGCAGCGCGTGACGGCGCGGCCGAGCTCAACCGTCACGCCAAGACGCTCCAGCGCCTTGCTGGCGTAACCGGAGAGTTTCGGCGCGAAATTGGCAAGGATGCGGTCGCCGGCCTCGATCAGCACCACGCGCGTTTGCCGCGTATCGATATTGCGGAACTCGCCGCGCAGCGTGTCGTGTGCCAGTTCGGCGATGGTGCCGGCGAGTTCCACGCCGGTCGGCCCACCGCCGACGATCGCAATGGTCAGCAGCGCCTGGCGCCTGGCGGGATCGGTTTCGCGCTCGGCCTGCTCGAAAGCCAGGAGAATGCGCCGCCGAATGGTGGTGGCGTCCTCCAGCGTCTTCAAACCCGGCGCAAAAGGCTCCCATTCATCATGGCCGAAATAGGCGTGCCGCGCGCCGGTGGCCAGCACTAGCGTGTCGTAGGCGACCGCGCTGCCGTCATCGAGCAGCACGCGTCTGCCGGCACGGTCGACGCCGGTGACATTGGCCAGTAGCGTCGTCACGTCCTTGCGCTTGCGCAGGAGATGGCGGATCGGCCACGCAACCTCGGAGGTTGCCAGCGCGGTCGTCGCAACCTGGTAGAGCAGCGGTTGGAAAAGATGATGGTTGCGCTTGTCGATCATGGTGATGCGCACCGGTGCGCCGGCGAGCGCTCGGGTGAATTCGAGGCCGCCGAAACCTGCACCGACAACGATGACATGGTGGCTGGGTTCAGTCATCTCGTTCACCCCTGACGGCAAGATCGCCTGTCCTGAATGTAGGTATTTTTGTGCAACGCAGCAACAAAAGGACGGTGCCCGGGACTCGTCGTCCCATGTCGTGAATGCACAAGATGTATCGTGTCGCGAGGTATAGCCTGATCAAACACGCGATGAGGTGACGCATGGCTAACGATCATGACGACCAGGGTCCGGCACAGTATGCCTCGCCGCCCTGCTTCATGCATGAACTCGATCCGGCATTCCAGGCGCCGCTATCCGACTGGACCGATGTGAGACGCTGGCGCAAAGCCGAGCGCGAGCGGCTGATCGCAGCGCGACTCGCAGTTTCGGCCGACGCGCGAACGGCAATGTCTCAGCGCATCGCCGAAGGGCTCGACGCGATCATCGGCGATATCGCTGGCCGCACGGTCAGTCTCTACTGGCCGTTTCGCGGCGAACCGGACCTGCGGCCGTGGATGGCGGCGATCAATGAACGAGGCGGCCGCACAGCGCTGCCCATCGTCGTGGAGAAAGCGCAACCGCTGATCTTCCGCGCCTACAAACCGGGCGACCGGCTGGAAAAAGGCGTCTGGAACATCCCGATCCCGGCCGAGGGCGATCCGGTGCTGCCGGACATCGTCATCTCGCCGATCGTCGGCATCGATCCTGCAAACTATCGCCTGGGCTATGGCGGCGGCTTCTTCGACCGCACGCTGGCCGCCATGCCGTTCAGGCCGCTGGTCATCGGAGTCGGCTACGAACTGCAGCGCATCGCGACCATCTATCCGCAGCCGCACGACATTCCGATGGATCGGATTGTCACGGAAGCCAGCCAGATGTGTTAAGATTCAGGTCAGGCCGTGCCGAGAATGGCGAGGTCTGAGAATCGGAACGGAGCAGACATTCGGGTCCGTGAGCATCGAAAGCGCGAGACCTTGCCGTTCGGAGGCCCGCGTCACCTGAATATCAATACGTCTAAGCCATCTCCGGCTTCATGCCCATGGCGGTGCGGTCGACGATTTCACGCAAGGCAAAGGACGAGTTGATCTTGGTGACATGCGGCATGGCCGACAGCCATTCCTTGTGGATGCGCTCATAGTCGACCAGGTCCTTTGCCGCGATGCGCAGGATGTAGTCGTATTCGCCCGACATCAGGTGGCAGGACAGCACGTTGGGGCACCGCTTGATTGCCGCCTCGAAATCCGACAGCGTCTTCTCGAACTGGCCCGACAAGGATATATGCACGATCGCCGTCATCTGATGACCGAGCGCTGCATTGGAAAGCCGGGCGTGGTAGCCGCGAATGGTTCCGGATTTTTCCAGATTATCGAGCCGGCGCGAACAGGCCGATTGCGACAGGCCAACCTTCTCGGCGAGCGCCGCATTGGGTATCCTGCCATCCTTCTGCAATGTCTCAAGAATGGCGATATCGATCCTGTCGAGCGGCATTTTTCGTGAATCCTGCGAATATCCGGCCATTTGGCGCAACAATTATCGAAACGTGCCTGTCCGCGCAAGCGCATTCGCAAACACTTGCGCGCCGATTCGTGGTTCACTCAGACGATACAGGGAGTGAGCCCAAAAGGGCCCGGATCAGGAGAAGACAATGCGCGTCGGCTGCCCCAAGGAAATCAAGAACCACGAATACCGTGTCGGCCTCACGCCCGGCTCGGTTCGCGAATATGTGGCGCACGGCCATGAAGTACTGGTCGAGACTGGTGCCGGTGCCGGCATTGGCGCCGATGACAATGCCTATCGCGCCGCCGGCGCCACCATCGCCAAGACCGCCGCCGACGTGTTCGCCAAGTCGGACATGATCGTCAAGGTCAAGGAGCCGCAGCCCAATGAATGGGCGCAGCTGCGCGACGGCCAGATCCTGTACACCTACCTTCACTTGGCTCCGGACCCGGAACAGACCAAGGGCCTGCTCGCTTCGGGCGTGACCGCGATCGCCTACGAAACCGTGACCGACGATCGTGGCGGCCTGCCGCTGCTCGCGCCGATGTCGGAAGTCGCCGGCCGCCTGTCGATCCAGGCCGGCGCCACGGCGCTGCAGAAGGCAAATGGCGGCCGTGGCGTGCTGCTCGGCGGCGTGCCCGGCGTGCTTCCCGGCAAGGTCACCGTGCTCGGCGGCGGCGTCGTCGGCCTGCATGCCGCCCGCATGGCTGCCGGTCTTGGCGCCGACGTCACCATCATCGACCGCTCGATCCCGCGCCTGCGCCAGCTCGATGACCTCTTCGCCGGCCGTGTGCATACCCGCTATTCGACCGTCGAGGCGCTCGAGGAAGAATGCTTCTCGGCCGACATCGTCGTCGGCGCCGTACTGATCCCGGGCGCCGCGGCGCCGAAGCTCGTCACCCGCGAAATGTTGTCGGGCATGAAGAAGGGCTCGGTGCTGGTCGACGTCGCCATCGACCAGGGTGGCTGCTTCGAAACCTCGCATGCGACGACTCACGCCGAGCCGACCTACGAGGTTGACGGCGTTATCCACTATTGCGTCGCCAACATGCCAGGTGCCGTGCCGGTGACCTCGGCCCATGCGTTGAACAACGCGACACTGCACTACGGCCTGCAGCTCGCCGACAAGGGCCTGAAGGCGCTGGTCGACGACCATCATTTGCGCAACGGCCTCAATGTCCACAAGGGCAAGATCACGAATCGTGCGGTGGCCGAAGCGCTGGGCTACGAACTGGTCGAGCCGAAAGCCGTTCTGGCCGCGTAATACACCCAGAAAAAGTCAACGTGCTAATTGCTGCCCGCCGGATTTCTCCGGCGGGCTTTTTACTGGCCTATCCAGGCCGACAAGCCTGGTTGCTGGTCAGGTCGGTGTCAGCTGCGGAGGCAGGTTGCCTGAGACTGTTGCATTTTTGTCATACCCAAATTGACCGACTCCCTGTTAGGAACAGCTTGGGTTTATTACTAGGGGTACGGGCTAATGCTTACTCGCGTTTCCGCGAAATCTTTTCTTTTCGGTGCTGTCTCTGTCGTGGCTTTGATGTCCGCGGCCCACGCGGCAGACGTCGTACAGCCAGTGGAAGCCTCCGGTTTCAATTGGAGCGGTGTTTATGTCGGCTTTGGCGTTGGCGCCGGAGCCAACGTTCATGAGTTGGGCAGTGATTTTGCTCCTATCTCGCTGAACGGCATCGGCGGCGAAGGCGTTTACGGTGAACTGACCGCCGGCTATGACTACATGGTGTCGCCCCGCTTTCTGCTCGGTGGATTGCTGGACGTCCACGTGGGCGATATCAAAACCAAGATCGATGCCGCCGGTCTCAACGCCTCGATCCAAGAGACATACGGTTTCGACGCTGGCCTGCGCGTAGGCTATCTGTTTACCCCGAATACACTGGGCTACGTGCTCGGCGGCTATTCCTGGCAGAAGTACAAGCTCGATACCAATGCTGGCTTCGGCTTTGATTGGGACCAGAGCGGCTACTTCGTCGGCGGCGGCATTGAAACGGCCATCAACAGCAACTGGACGATCAAGACTGAGTACCGTTATACGCGCTTCGGCACCAAGGGAGATCTCCTCTCAGAGGCGGGCCTTATCGGTGCGCCGGATGGCCTTCTCAACTTCGATACGTCGCGGCATACGTTCCAGATTGCAGCCAACTACCGTTTTGGCGCGCAGAATGGCGGCGGTGCTACTTTTGAAACCCCCGCCTACAACTGGACCGGTTTCTATATCGGTGGCGCGGGTGGCGCGGGTGCGTCCGTGCACCAGATCGAAATTCCGCCGCTCGGCGGCGCCAAGTTCAATGGCCTCGGTGGCGAAGGCGCGTTTGGAGAGTTGAACGTTGGTTACGACCAGGATTTCGGCAGTTGGGTCGCAGGCGTCATGGTGGATGCTCGCTACTCCGGCATGACCTCGAAGCTGGACCTCGGCGTCGGATCGATCAATGTCGATACCGACTACGGCTTCGATGTTCTTGGCCGCGTCGGCATGAAGATGAACGAATCGACGCTCGCCTACGCACTGGCTGGCTATAGCTGGCAGCATTTCGACCTGAATGCTTCCGACCCGGTCGGCGATATCCTCGATTGGGGCTCCAGCGGTTTCTCGGTTGGTGGCGGCCTGGAAACAGCCGTGTCCAGCAACATCACCGTCGGTGTCGAATATCGCTATTCGCAGTTCGCCAAGAAGGATTTCTCGTCGGAGTTGGGGCTGGCTGACGATTCCATCACCTCCACGTCTTCTTTCCACACCGTGCGTCTCGGCGCGAAGTACAAGTTCAACTAAAAAGCCCTCCAGGCAATAGTTGCAGCCCGTCGGTTTGGCCGACGGGCTTTTTTTGTTGTGCGGCAAACAGTTGGGAAAAGCGCGGGCAACAAAAAAGCGGAGCCAAAGCCCCGCTTCCTCGATATCGAGATTGCCGCCGGTTCATCCGCGGTCGGCCAATCGATCGACAATCGCTTTCTATCGTATCTATGCGACGGGAGTACGACAGAGTTTCCTGCCGGCGGTCCGCGCGGTTCAGGCCCGTTCGATCCGGCATTGATAGCAGTTGTTGCGCGCCGAGCGGACATGCACATAGGCAATATCGTCGCGTTGGAACAAGGCCTCGGCCCTTGCGGCAATCGCCCCGGTCGGGGTGACAGCGCCGCTGCCGTAGACGATACGGTCGTCCCCGCCATAGCCGCGCACGATATAGTCCGGGCTTTCGAGGATTTCGGGTAGCGCATCGGTCTCGGCCGCACGCTCGCATTCTTCGGCATGCAGGAAGATCGGACCGGTCTCGGCATAGGGTTGAAGACCCGGGAAAGGCCGGAAAGCCAAGACAAGATAGGCGTCGCCGGCTGCGATGTTCTTGAGACAGTGCCGGCAAGGCATGCCATCGCCGTCGGAGACGTTCCGCTCTGGCGTATGGCCGTAAGCATCGGGTCCGCCGCGCTGCAGGGCTCTGACATGTTCGGTGGGTAGCGCCTTGAACTGAATGGTCATCATGGAGATCTCCGGCTCGTCGACCGGACATTATGGGCTCTGGCCGGTGCGTCCCACCCGATTCTTGCCAAGGATCGAGGGACCGATCCGATGTCGGCGATCGATCCCTCGTACCAAGCAACAGTGATCGCGCCAGATCCATGAAACCAGCCGGCCAGATAAAGCCAGCGAAACCCCGAATCAGCGAATGAAATCGTCGAAGCGCCGCAACGTCACCCTGCGGTTCTGCCAGTTTTCGTTCTGCGTCGGCACGAGCAGGAACTCCTCGCCGTAGCCGACGGTTTCCAGGGCATAGCCGGGTACGCCGAATTCGCGCACCAGCGTGCGCTTCAGCGAGGCGGCACGCTGTTCGGAGAGGATCTGGTTCGACTGAAAGGATCCGACGGCATCGGTATGCCCCTCGATCAGCACGCGCGCACCGGGATCGCGGCGCAGGATGCGCCGAAGCGCATTGGCGATGGTCTCGATCTTGTCGTATTGCGAGCTGGAAATGGCGGCCGAGCCGAAGGCGAAATTGATCGACTGGATGTCGATCGAGCGCGCCATGCGGCGCAGATCCGGCCGGCGCTTGAATTCGCGAATGGTGACGCGCTCGTTCGGCCGCAGCTTCACCCGGGGCGCCGCCTCGAGTTTGCGCTCGATCGTCGCGGCGGAAGGTGTCGTCGCTTGCGCAGCGGCAAGGCTCGGCATCGCAATCGCAGCGATCAGCGCGGCGGCCAGTGTACGGCGTGTCAGCATATCTTTTCTCCTTCGGCCTCTGCCGCATTGATGATGCGGGCAACATGCCAAAGGCAGGCTGAAGCGCCGATGAACGAAAGGTTCAGATTCCCGCTGGGGTTACGGCCGCATGACGCTGGCCGAACGCTCGGCGAAAGGCAGCGGGTGCACGACCTCCTTCTTCTGCGCGACCGGACTGAAACCGAGCTTCTGGTAAAGTGGGAGTGCCGCCGGATGGTCAAGCGTACAGGTTTGCACCGTCACCCGTTTCGGTCCATATGACCACGCGGCCGCAATCGCCGAACCCAGGAACCAGCGGCCGAGGCCCTGCCCGGTGGCATGTTCCATCATGCCGAAATAGGCAAGTTCGACTTCCTCCGGCAGATGCGGCTTGATGTCGAAGAAACCTGCCGGCGCGCCATCGAGATAAAGCACCCTGATGTCGCGATCCTCGCGGTGGATGCCGGCTGAAAGTTCATCGTCATTCAGCCTGAGAACATTCACCCAGTGCCATTTGCGTCCCACCCGGTCCATCAGGTAGCGATAGAAATGCAGGGGAATGTCCCTGGTCTTCAAAAGCGCGACCTGGCGGTTGTAAGGCACTGGCGGCGAGACGGCAGGAGGGGCATGCATTTCGAGAAAAGTCACCGTGACTTCAATGTCCTGCAGCACGCCGTTTTCCATCGCGTTCATTCCTTGCCGGTCTTTTCGGGGCCGGTCTTCGCGGGGCCTGTTGCGACAGGCGTGTCGGAGAGCCCGCCCCACTCGGTCCATGAGCCGTCATAGAGCCTGTTGTCGGTGTGGCCAAGCGTCTCCAGGGCGAGCGTAAGCACCGCCGCGGTGACACCGGAGCCGCAAGACGTGACGATGGGCTTCGACAGGTCAATGCCGGCATCCTCGATCACCTTGCGCAAACGCTCCTTCGACAGCAGCGAACCATTCTCCGACAGTGCGGAATACGGCACATTGCGCGCGCCCGGCATATGGCCTGAACGGATGCCGGCACGGGGTTCGGGCTCGGCACCGGTGAAGCGGCCGGGTCCGCGAGCATCGGCAACCTGGCTGGCGCCGGTCTCGACGATCCGGCGCATGTCGGCGAGGCTGGCGACGCGACCTGCGTCGAAATCGGCGTGGAATACACTCGGCGCGATCCTTGTCGGCTCGGCCGTGACCGGCCGCCCGGCCGCTTTCCAACCGTCGAAGCCGCCGTCGAGAATGTAGACCTGGAAAACACCCATGATGCGGAACATCCACCATGCCCGGGGTGCCGAGAAGAACCCCGGACCGTCATAGATGACGATGGTGTCGTCGGCCGTGACGCCCATCGCTCCGACATATTGCGCGAAATGCCGAGGCGACGGCAGCGTATGCGGCAAGGCAGCGTCAGGATCCGAAACCGCATCCTGGTCCAGGAAGCGGGCGCCGGGGATGTGGGCGGCTTGATACTCGGCACGCGCGTCGCGCTTCTGCGCCGGCAAGTACCAGGATGCGTCCACGATTGTCAGGCCGGGCTCGCCCAGGCGTCCCTGCAGCCAGTCCGCGTCGACGATAAAAGGACTGTCTTCGGCCATTGTGGTTCTCTCTATCCCGGGTAAGGCAAAGGGTTGCGTGTCAGGCGGCCGGCATTGGGCCGAAGCGGATACGGAAACGCCTGTTCTCACGGCCTTTCTTTTCGATCTTGCCGATGTGGATCTCGCCGATTTCGCCGGTGCTGTTCACATGCGTACCGCCGCAGGGCTGGCTGTCGACCGTGCCATTCTCACCGATGCAGACCAGGCGGATCTTGCCGGTGCCGACCGGCGGCCGGACGTTCTTTGACTTCACCAGGCCGGGGTTCGCGGCGAGTTCCTCGTCGCTGATCAGCCTGGTGAAAATCGGATGATCGGCCCGCACCAGGCCCATCAGGCTCGCGGTCACCTCTTCCTTGCTGAAACTGGCGTCCGGAATATCGAAATCGACACGGCTGTCGTCCTCGGAAACCGCGGCACCCGTGATCGGGAACGGGCAAACGACTGTAAGCAGGTGACAGGCCGCATGCATGCGCATCAACAGGTGCCGGCGTTCCCAGTCGATGGCGAGTTTGACCTTCTCGCCAGCCGCCAGGGCCGCCTGCTCGGGCGCCGGCACATGGATGATCTCGTCCTTGGTCTCCCCCGTGATGGTGGCGGCGATGGCGATGTGGCTGCCGTCGGCGCGCTCGAGATAACCGGTGTCTCCAGGTTGTCCACCCGAAGTGGCGTAGAAGATCGTCCGGTCGAGAATGATGCCGCCACGATCATTGACGGCAACAACCGTCGCATCCGCCGTGCGCAGGTAGGCATCGTCGCGAAACAGCGCTTCGGTTTTGTACGCCATCACGAGACCTTTTCGAATGGCACCGAAATCTTGCTCCGCAGTTCCATCCAGCCCGGCACGGGAAGATTCTTCTCGCGCAGGAATTCCGGGTTGAACAGCTTCGACTGATAGCGCGTGCCGTAGTCGCAAAGAATGGTCACGATGGTATGACCGGGGCCCAATTCCCTGGCCAGCCGGATCGCGCCGGCGATGTTGATGCCGGTCGAGCCGCCGACGCAAAGACCCTCTTCCTGAATGAGATCGAAAACGATCGGCAGTGCGTCCTCATCCTTGATCTGGAAGGAGAAGTCCGGCGTGAACCCTTCGAGATTGGCTGTGATGCGCCCCTGCCCGATGCCCTCGGTGATCGAGCTGCCCTCCGACTTCAATTCGCCGCTGGTGTAGAAACTGTAGAGCGCGGCGCCCAGTGGATCAGCGAGCGCGATCTTCACATCCTTGCTCTTGGCCTTCAGTCCGAAAGCAACGCCGGCAAGTGTGCCGCCGGACCCCACCGCCGAGACGAAACCATCGACCTTGCCGCCGGTCTGGCTCCAGATTTCCTCCGCCGTGGTGCGGATATGGCCGTCGCGGTTGGCGACATTATCGAACTGGTTGGCCCATATGGCGCCGTTCGGCTCGCTCCTGGCCATCTGCTCGGCCAGACGTCCCGACAGTTTCACGTAGTTGTTGGGGTTCTTGTAGGGCACGGCCGGCACCTCGATCAGCTCGGCGCCGAGCAACCGGATCGTATCCTTCTTTTCCTGGCTCTGCGTATCCGGGATGACGATGACGGTGCGATAACCCAGCGCCTTGGCGACCAGTGTCAGGCCGATGCCCGTGTTGCCGGCCGTGCCCTCGACGATGACACCACCCGGCTTCAACAGGCCGCGCTGTTCGGCGTCACGGATGATGAACAGGCCGGCGCGATCCTTGACCGATTGCCCCGGATTCATGAACTCGGCCTTACCTAGGATCTCGCAGCCGGTTTCTTCGGAAGCCTTGTTGAGGCGGATCAGAGGCGTGTTGCCGATCGCGTCGATCACAGAACGGGGCATTCAGGATTCCTTGTGTGCGTGCGCCGAAACCCTAGAAACCCGACGCTGCGGTTTCAAGGCAAGAATTTGCCTGGTCCAGTCGCATTTCCAGCATTGCGCTGCATTGGCGTTCCCGAGGCCGAGCTTGGTATCGCACAGTTCATTTTGCACTTGTGGTCGAAAAGCGCTCTTTTCATTCGATTTCCTGACCGCTAGAGCAAGGCACCAACAACTCGGCAGGGCGCAGCATGACACTCTATCGGGCCGATCCGAAACACGGCGTCGCCTGGGTCACAGGCGGCAGCAGCGGCATTGGCCGCTCGCTGGCCAGGGATCTGGCGTCCCAAGGCTACGCGGTGGCGGTAACCGCGCTGGACGACGATCCTATCGACACGCTCATTGTCGAGACCGCGCAGATGCCGGGCAGTGTCACCGCTTTTCCCTGCGACGTGACCGACGAACCGCGCATGGCAAGAACGGTCGCGGCGATCGAGAAGGAGCTCGGTCCGATCGTGCTCGCGGTCTTCAATGCCGGAAACTACATCTCGACGCCCGGAGAGGCTCTCGTCGTCAAGGACTTTCGCAAGTCCTTCGAGGTCAATTATTTCGGCATCATCAACGGGCTGGTGCCGGTCGTGGAGCATATGCGCGTGCGATCACGCGGCCATGTCGTGCTGGTCGGATCGGTCACCGCCTATTTCGGCTGGCCGACCACCGCCGCCTATGGCGGCACCAAGGCGGCGATCAACATTCTGGCAGAGTCGCTGAAGTACGATTTCGACAAGATGAACATCCGCGTCCAGGTGATAAACCCCGGTTTTGTCGACACGCCGCTGACTGAAAAGAACATGCTGCCAATGCCGGGCCTGATGCCGGTCAGCCGAGCAACGCGCCGCATGGTGAAGGCGATCAAATCCGGTGGTTTTGAAGTCACCTTTCCGTACCGGACGAGCTGGCCGCTGAAATTTCTCGCCCTCTTGCCCCGACCTGTGTGCCGATGGGTGATCAGCCTGATGACCAGTTGGAAGGCACGGCCGCTTAATTACGACCGCAAACCGCCAAGCGAATAGGATGCCCACAGGATTGGTGGTTTGGCTGCCTGGGCGGCCGTTGCCTGTTCATGGCCACCGCCATAGGCTTGTTGTTGTTGCGTGGAGTCTGCAATGGGGCGACGGATCGTGCTTGCTGTGCTGGGCCTGATCGCCGTCCTTGCACTGGCCATCGTCCTCGGTCCACGCGTTCCCGTCGACACCACGATCCGCTTCGATCCTTCCGCCATCGGCGACGATCCGCAGGCCTATGTGGCGAAGGTGGAAGCCGCCGTGCCCGGTATCCGCGACGGGCTGGAGAAGGAGATCGTCTGGGCCAACCCGATGGTGCATGCCAAGACGCCGCTGTCGATCGTCTATATCCACGGTTTTTCCGCTTCCAAAGGCGAAGTCCGCCCCCTGCCCGACGAGGTGGCCGACCAGCTCGACGCCAACCTCTTCTACACCCGCCTTACCGGTCACGGGCAAGACGGCGCGGCGATGACGCAGGGCAGCGTCAATGCCTGGATCAACGACTATGAGGAGGCGCTCGCCATCGGTCGGGCGATAGGCGACAAGGTGATCGTCATCTCGACCTCGACCGGCGGCTCGCTGGCGGCGTGGGCGGCAACACAACCCGGCGCGTCGGATGGCGTGGCGGCCATTGCATTCATCTCGCCCAATTTCGGCGTGAAGGCGTCAGGTGCCGAGATCCTGACCATGCCGTGGGGCAAGCAGATCGCCGAACTCGTCATGGGCAAGGAACGCAGTTTCGTGCCGCGCAACGCGCTGCACGAAAAATTCTGGACCACCAAATATCCGGTTGCCGCGACGCTGCCGATGCAGGCGCTGACTGAACTCGCCTATGGAGCGCCCGTGGAGAAAGCTGATATCCCTGCCCTGTTCATCTTCTCAGACTCGGACAGGGTGGTGCGGCCTGACCGCACCCGCGAAATCGCCGGCCGCTGGGGCGCGCCGCACGAACTGGTACCGGTCGACGACACCGGCGACCCGGACAACCATGTCATCGCCGGCGACGCGCTGTCACCATCGACCACGGCTTTCCTGGCGCAACGGATTACCGTCTGGGTCGAGGCGGTGGCGAAGTAAGGTTCAGAAAACAAAGAGGGCGACCGAAGCATCGCTTCAACCGCCTTCATATTTATCAGTCAGGCAATCACCCAACCATCAAGGTTTGGCCGACTACCGCGAAGCGTCAGGCAGCCCGCGCTGCCGGCCGCTTGCCGCCGAAGCGGCGCTTGTTGTTGCCCTTGAAGGGTTTCGCGCCTTCCGGCTTGCGCTCGCCGGCAAACGCCGGCTTGTCGCCGAAGCGCTTCTTGCCGAAGCCGTTGCCCTTGTTCTCGCCGCCTGGACGCCGGCCGTCGCGACGGCCATTGCGGTCGTTGCGATCATTGGCGGGCTCGAAGCGCTCGTTCTTTTCCGCCGGATTGCGCTGCGGATCGGGGCTGCCGAGATGGTCGGCAACGATCGGCAGCTTGGTGCGGATGATGCGCTCGACCTGGCGCAACTTGCTGTTTTCAGAAGGATCGCAAAGCGTGATCGCGATGCCGTCCATGCCGTTGCGGCCGGTACGGCCGATCCGGTGGACGTAGCTTTCGGCCTCGTCGGGCAGGTCGAAATTCACGACATGGCTGATGCCGGGCACGTCGATGCCGCGCGCGGCGATGTCGGTCGCGACCAGAATGCGCACTGATCCGTCACGAAAATCGTTCAGCGCCTTCTGACGGGCATTCTGCGACTTGTTGCCATGGATGACGGCGGCCTTGAAGCCATCGCGCTCGAGGTCCTTGGTCACCCGGTCGGCGCCATGCTTGGTGCGCGAAAAGATGATGACGGACTTCATCGCCTCGTCGGCGAGCATCGTCGACAGCACCTGGCGCTTCTGCTTGGTGCGGGCGAAGACGACGCCCTGCACGATCTCGGCTGCCGCCGTGCTTTGCGGCGAGACTTCGATGCGAACCGGGTTCTTCAACAGGCCCTTGGCCAGTTCGGCGATCTCGTCCGGCATGGTGGCCGAGAACAGCGCCGTCTGGCGATCAGGCGCGGTCGCCTTGGCGATGCGCTTGACGTCGTTGATGAAGCCCATGTCGAGCATGCGGTCGCCCTCGTCCAGCACCAGCCATTTGGTGTCGGAGAGGATGAGGTCACCCTCGCGCACCAGGTCGGTCAGCCGGCCGGGCGTGGCAATCAGGATGTCGACGCCGGGCGCGACCTTCTTCACCTGGCTGAAGCGGGAAACGCCGCCCAGCACGAGTGCCGTGGAGACATGAGCGCCCTTGGCGAGGATCTTGATGGTGTCCTCGATCTGTACCGCGAGTTCGCGGGTCGGCGCCAGGATGAGCGCGCGAGTCGTCTTGGCGCGCCGCTTGGTGCCGAGCGCGATGATCTTCGACAGGATCGGCAGCGCAAAGGCCGCGGTCTTGCCGGAGCCCGTCTGCGCGATGCCGAAAATGTCACGGCCTTCCATCTGCGGCGGGATGGCCTGCATCTGGATCGGCTTCGGTTCGGTGAAGCCGGCATTGTGGGTGGCCTTGAGCAGCGCACCGGTAATTCCCAGCGCCGCGAAACCGGAGAGTTCCGCGGTGTCGTTGCCGGGCAATGTGTTTTCGTTGGTCAAAATAATCTTCTTTCAAGCGGCCTCTTGGCCGCAAACATCAATGGCGGCAGGGCGCAACCTGCCGTCGAAAAATTTGATATGAAACGACAAGGCGGGCGGACGTGTGCGTCCACTCGGCTGCGCTGTCGTGCCCGCAGGCATCATGCCACGGGGCTTTTTCGCCACTTTATGATGTACCGGAAAGAGGGCCGATATACCGGAAAGAGGGAAAACAGACGCAACCAGTCTCATTTGTCGAGAAGGCCGGAATCTCCCGGCCCAAGCGCCTATAGGCTGCATATGGCTGAGTTCGCCCCGGAATGCAAGGGGCACCATGTTGCAGCGCAGCAAAAACCAGCCAAAGCCGACGCTTGCGCTCCCCGGCGGGCATCATTACCACAAAGGTAGCTTTCCGTTTCTGGGGACCAGGTGATGAAGGACGTGCTGAAGGAACTCGAGCGTCGGCGCGAGATCGCCCGCATGGGCGGTGGCCAGGCCCGAATCGACGCCCAGCACAGGAAGGGCAAGCTGACCGCGCGCGAACGCATCGAGGTGTTTCTCGACGAGGGTTCGTTCGAGGAGTTCGACATGTATGTCGAGCATCGCTCGACCGATTTCGGCATGGAGAAGACCAAGATCGCCGGCGACGGCGTCGTCACCGGCTGGGGCACGGTCAACGGCCGCCCGGTCTATCTCTTCGCCAAGGATTTCACCGTGTTCGGCGGCTCGCTGTCGGAAGCCCATGCCGAGAAGGTCATCAAGGTGCAGGAGATGGCGCTGCGCAACCGCGCGCCGATCATCGGGCTCTACGATGCCGGCGGCGCCCGCATCCAGGAAGGCGTGGCGGCGCTCGGCGGCTATGCCGAGATTTTTCAGCGCAATGTGCTGGCCTCCGGGGTCATTCCCCAGATTTCCGTGATCATGGGCCCATGCGCCGGCGGCGACGTTTATTCGCCCGCCATGACCGACTTCATCTTCATGGTGCGCGACACCTCCTACATGTTCGTCACCGGCCCGGATGTGGTCAAGACCGTCACCAACGAGACGGTGACGGCGGAAAGCCTCGGCGGCGCCTCGGTCCACACGACGAAATCCTCAATCGCCGACGGCGCCTATGACAATGACGTCGAGGCACTGCTGCAGATGCGCCGGCTGGTCGATCTTTTGCCTGCTTCGAACACATCAGAGATTCCCGAGATCGAATGCTACCAGTCGGTGACCGACCATGACCTGTCGCTTGACCGGCTGATCCCCGACAACGCCAACAAGCCCTACGATATCAAGGAACTGATCCTGAAGATCGCCGACGAGGGCGACTTCTTCGAGATCCAGCAGAATTTCGCCAAGAACATCGTCACCGGTTTCGGCCGGGTCGAAGGCCGCACGGTCGGATTCGTCGCCAACCAGCCGATGGTGCTAGCCGGCGTGCTCGATTCCGACGCCAGCCGCAAGGCGGCGCGATTCGTGCGCTTCTGCGACTGTTTTTCCATCCCGATCGTCACTTTCGTCGATGTCCCCGGATTCCTGCCCGGTACCGCGCAGGAATATGGCGGGCTGATCAAGCATGGTGCCAAGCTGCTCTTTGCCTATGCCGAAGCGACCGTGCCGAAGATCACCGTAATCACCCGAAAGGCCTATGGCGGCGCCTATGACGTGATGGCCTCAAAACATCTGCGCGGCGACATGAACTATGCCTGGCCGACGGCGCAGATCGCTGTCATGGGCGCCAGGGGCGCGGTGGAAATCATCTACCGCAAGGACATTGGCGACGCTGAAAAGATCGCAGCCCATACAAAGACTTATGAGGATCGCTTCCTGTCGCCCTTCGTCGCCGCCGAGCGCGGTTATGTCGACGAGGTGATCATGCCGCACTCGACCCGCCGCCGTATCGCGCGCGCGCTCAGGATGCTGCGCAACAAGGACATGCAGAACCCCTGGAAGAAGCACGACAACATCCCGCTGTGAAGCGGCAGAGGTAGCTGTCGAACACTCACTCCTCCTCCGCAGCGCCGAACCCCGCGTCCATCGTGGCGCTGGTGGCGCTTGCCCATGGCGTTGCGTGGTTGTCGATGCGCATCTGGAAGATGAAATAGGTCGGCGAGCAGAAGCCGATGCCTTTGACTTTGGCCGCCCCCGGCGTGTCCGGCGGTAGCGACTGGCACATATAATCCTCGCGGCAGAAATGATCGGCCGAACACGCCGGCCGGTTGCCGCGATTGACCGCACCGCCGAGGCACTGGTCGAAATTGTTGGTCGCCACGCAAGTGTCGAATTTTTTTCCGCCGACCAGCCCGCAGATTTCATTCGCCATCGGATTGCCCCTTTTGAAGGCGGCAAAGCCGCGGTCCCTGTCGTCACAGGCGCGATAGGCGATTCCGGCCGGCACGCCGATCTTCGGCGGACGGCAGGTATAGGCGGTGCGCGAGATCCCCGGTGCGAAGGCGGCGAATTGGCCTGATATCGTGTAGCGGTCGTTGAAAGGCTGCGACTGGTTGCTGGCGATCGACCCGGTCAGGCAGGGATGGCCGGAGAACATTCTTGGGCTGTCCTTGGGCAGCAGACACTGCGCCAGAGTGGTACGCACGCCAGACGCGGTCACCAGCGGCGTGCAGACCGTGCCGCCGCCGCATTGCCAGGTCGCGCCGAAACGCTTGGCATCGTCCGGCATCAGGCACGGCATCGCCATTTCGGCCGGCGCGTAGTCGACGTCGCCGGTATCAGCCCAGGTGGCTGGCGGCGCGAAGGACAGCGGCCGATAACGGTTCGGTTCCTTGCCTTCCTGCGTTGCGTGCAGCCAGGCCTGGCGCCGGGGAATCTCGGCATGGAGATGCGGCGAGATGCCGACCTCGATGCGGTTGAGCGGCGACGTCGTCTTGTCGTCGAGGCCTATCAAGTGAAAGCCGGCCGTGGAACCCGCCTGGTGACAGCCTTGGCAGGCGCCGTTGTCCAGCCGCTCGACCAGCGCCTCCGGCGTGCGCACCAGCTTCATCGAGGAATAATCGAGCGATACGAATTCCTGGGGCTGGAATATTTGCGTAAACGGATGGTTGGCCTGCCGCGCGCTGCCGAAGGTCGACCACGAGATGACCTTTTTCGCCAGGAATTCGTCTGGGATTTCGTAGACGCCGAGATCGACCGCCGCGATATTGGCTCTGACATAATCGGCAAGCTCTTTCTTCAGCGCCGCATCTAGCGAGAGCCGCGCGGTATCAGGTGTATTTTCCAGCGGCCTCTCACTGACGGTGGCGCCATCGATACCGAATATCCGCATGAGATAGGCGGCCTGCCCGCCGAATTCGGTCTCCTGGCCGGAGGGAAAGCGCACGATTTGCACATTCAGTTCGAGCTGCTTGAAAGTGAGCCCTGCCCGCTCCAGCGGCCCGCCGCTCAGCCAGCCAGCGTCGATGCTCTCATCCAGTTGCGGCGTCCAGCGTCCGGCAACGCCAACACAGCCGCCATCGGCATCCGGTGCCGCACTGTAGACCGCGTTGAAATTGAACGGCAGCCGCGAGGCCAGGACCTTGCCGTCCTTCTTGAAGCTGTAGGCGAGGCGATAGATGAAACGCACCTCGCCACAGCTCCTTTCGCCTTCCAAGGCAGCGAAATCGCGCCGGTCAAGCCGGTTGACGACGCCGACCAGACGGAAGCGTGCTGCCTCCGTCTTCAGCCAGCGCATGTCCATGACGCGACCGACATTGCCATCGGTTACCTCGTAAAGCGTGCGCCCGCCGGCCTTCATCTCGGCCCGAAGTGTGGCAATGTCTGATGCCACCGCATCAACGATCGCGTGATAGGCGGGTGCTTCGTCATAGAGCGCCTTCAGGTCGTCCGCGCCATCGACGGCGAAAATGCCGGCGAAGCCAAAGCCCTTGGCATCGAGGGTGGTGAGAACCGCCGGATCATCGACGATGGTCACCGGCTGCTGGGCGCGCACGCCATGCGAGGTGAGCAGCGCGATGAAGGCGGCAACGGTGAGCGCGAAACGCTTCATCCGTTAGGCACCTTGCGCCATGCCTCGACCAGTTCGCGCAAAACCGGCACCAGCGCCAGCGGCAGATCCTCGGCAATCAGCCCCGGTCCAAACCGGCTGCCGGCCTCGGCATGGATCCAGACGGCCGCGCAGGCTGCTTCGAACGCCGGCATGGCTTGCGCCATCAGGCCGGCTGATATGCCCGACAGCACGTCGCCCGACCCGGCGGTGGCAAGCCAGGCCGCGCCGTTGGAATTGATTGCCGCCCGGCCATCGGGCGCGGCGATCACCGTGTCGGCGCCCTTGTAGACGATGATGGCATTGGCACGTGCGGCCGCCGCACGCGCCTTGTCCAGCTTGGACAGGGCGTCATCACCGGCTATGTCGGGAAACAGCCTGGCAAACTCCCCTTCGTGTGGTGTCATCACCAGGGCCGGCGCATTCGGCCCGCGCGCCGATTCGAACAAGACGTCCTGCGCCTCACGAAACGAGGTGATCGCGTCGGCATCGAACACAAGGCCGTCGACCTGTGCGGAAGCATTCCGTGGCTGGCCAGCGGCCAGGAGCGCGAGCCCGAAAGTCCGCGTTTTTTCGCCGACGCCAAAGCCGGGCCCAAGCACGAACGCCGAAGGCCGGCGTTCGCCGGCAAATTCCTCGATGTCCGGGACGTCATCGGTCTTGCGCAGCATGATCGAGGTCAGATGGGCGGCATTGACCTGCATGGCGTTGCCCGGCGACAGCACGGTCACCGCCCCTGCCCCGCTTCGGGCCGCGGCCAGCGCCGACAGCCGCGCCGCGCCGGTGGCGCTCGGACCGCCGGAAAAGACGCCGACATGGCCGCGTTTGTATTTGTGCGCGTCGACCGCCGGCACCGGAAAATCGCGCAGCCAACGCGCCGGCCTGTTCTCGAACGCCCGGGACCGGAGCCGTGCAATGATATCGTCGCCGATGCCGATATCGGCAAGCACGATCTCACCGCATCGCTCGCGGCCCGGCAGCAGCAGATGGCCGGGTTTCTTGCGCGCAAAGGTCACGGTGATGGCCGCGATAAATGCGACGCCCAAAACCTTGCCGCTGTCGCCGGAAACGCCCGAAGGCAGATCGACCGCGATAACCGGCAAACGTCGGTTGGTGGCGATATCGACTGCCCTGGCGGCATCACCCGATAGCGGCTTGGACAGCCCTGCCCCATAAAGCGCATCGACCACGATCGAGCCGGGCTCGGCTTCAAAGCCGGACAGCGGCCGAGGCGCGATCGGGCATTCCGCGGCGGCGAGCGCCGCGTCGCTTTTCGGCCTCGGCGCCCCGGACGCCCAGATCGTCGTGGCGACGCCGCTGTCGGCCAGGATGCGGGCGACGACATAGCCGTCGCCGCCATTGTTGCCAGGCCCGCAAAGCACATGGACATGGGTTGCCTCGGGATAGCGGGTGAAAACCTCGGCCGCGACCGCTTCACCGGCGCGCCGCATCAAGCCTATGCCGGCGACTGGACCGGCGGCAATCGCCAGCCGGTCCGCCTCGCTCATTTCGACGGAAGTGAGAAGTTCATCGCTCATGGATTGCCGATCCGCATTCGATCAAGCATTGTCCAGTTTTCGATCCGAAGCAAACCAAGAGGAGTTGGCGCGACCGCGGCCATGATGTCCGGATGGGAGGCATTGCAGACGGCAAATGCCTTCTATTTAGGCGATATGCTCAATTATTGTGCCACAACACCCCTTGACACTCTGGAGACTCAAGAAGCCGGTGCCGCATCCGATGCAGTGAATGACGCGAATTTGCATCCCGGGGCGGTACGGCTTTGAAATCGCATGAGACCGCTTCTGCTCCGCTGAATTGGCACAGTTCGTGCTTGATGGAGGCGCAAGCGGGGGGTCACAACCCGTTTTTTTGGCAGTGGAGGCCACTTTTTACATGAAAAAGATCGAAGCGATCATCAAGCCATTCAAGCTGGACGAAGTGAAGGAAGCGCTTCAGGAGGCCGGGCTGCAAGGCATCACCGTCACCGAGGCAAAGGGCTTCGGACGCCAGAAAGGCCACACCGAACTCTATCGTGGCGCCGAATATGTCGTCGATTTCCTGCCCAAGGTGAAGATCGAGGTCGTGCTCGGCGACGATGCGGTCGAAGGCGCCATCGAGGCCATCCGCAAGGCGGCGCAGACAGGCCGTATCGGTGACGGCAAGATCTTCGTCTCCAACATCGAGGAAGTCGTGCGCATCCGCACCGGCGAAACCGGAATGGACGCGGTCTGATCGGACCCGGCCACCCTTCGAAACGTCATCCATCAAAAAACGTCATCACACAGGGATACATGACATGACGACAGCCAAAGACATCATGAAGCAGATCAAGGACAACGACGTGAAATTCGTCGACCTGCGCTTCACCGACCCGAAGGGCAAGCTGCAGCACGTGACGATGGATGTCGTCGAGGTCGAGGAAGACATGTTCGCCGATGGTGTCATGTTCGACGGCTCGTCGATTGCCGGCTGGAAGGCCATCAACGAGTCCGACATGGTGTTGATGCCCGATCCGGACACGGTCCACATGGACCCGTTCTTCGCGCAGTCGACCATGGTCATCCTGTGCGACATCCTCGATCCGGTCTCGGGCGAATCCTACAACCGCGATCCGCGCGGCACGGCCAAGAAGGCCGAGGCCTACATGAAGTCGGAAGGCATCGGCGACACCATCTATGTCGGTCCGGAAGCCGAATTCTTCGTGTTCGATGACGTCAAGTACAAGGCCGATCCCTACAACACCGGCTTCAGGCTCGATTCCACCGAGTTGCCGTCCAACGACGACACCGATTACGAAACCGGCAACCTTGGCCACCGCCCGCGCGTCAAGGGTGGCTATTTTCCGGTGCCGCCGATCGATTCCGCGCAGGACATGCGCTCCGAGATGCTGACCGTGCTCGCCGAAATGGGCGTCCGCGTCGAAAAGCATCACCATGAGGTCGCCGCCGCGCAGCACGAACTCGGCATCAAGTTCGACACGCTGGTCCGCAATGCCGACAAGATGCTGATCTACAAGTACGTCGTGCACCAGGTCGCCAATGCCTACGGCAAGACGGCCACCTTCATGCCGAAGCCGATCTTCGGCGACAACGGCTCGGGCATGCACGTTCACCAGTCGATCTGGAAGGGCGGCAAGCCGACCTTCGCCGGCAATGAGTATGCAGGCCTCTCCGAAGCCTGCCTGTTCTACATCGGCGGCATCATCAAGCATGCCAAGGCGATCAATGCCTTCACCAACCCGCTGACCAATTCCTACAAGCGCCTGGTGCCCGGCTACGAGGCGCCGGTTCTGCTCGCCTATTCGGCGCGCAACCGCTCGGCCTCCTGCCGCATCCCGTTCGGTTCGTCGCCGAAGTCGAAGCGCGTCGAGGTCCGTTTCCCTGATCCGGGCGCGAACCCCTACCTCGCCTTCGCGGCCATGCTGATGGCCGGCCTCGACGGCATCAAGAACAAGATCCACCCTGGCCAGCCGATGGACAAGGATCTCTACGACCTGCCGCCGAAGGAGTTGAAGAAGATCCCGACGGTCTGCGGTTCGCTGCGTGAGGCGCTCCAGAGCCTCGACAAGGACCGCGGCTTCCTGAAGGCCGGCGGCGTCTTCGACGATGACCAGATCGACAGCTACATCGAACTGAAAATGGCCGAGGTGATGCGCTTCGAAATGACCCCGCATCCGGTCGAATACGACATGTACTACTCGGTCTAAGAACCCGTTCGGATAGCTTGCAAAGCCCTTGAAGGATTTCTCCCTTCAAGGGCTTTTTGCTGCGCCCAACGCTCACTGATGGATGTGTATGGTCAATCACATCAGTGAATTGCTTTTGGGTGTTGGGATCGTGTGGTCTTGCCCGCTTGTGACCGCCGGCGAAACACACGGCTTCATAGTCGCAGTACAACGCCATGGCTGGCGCGTTGGCGGATGGTTCTAGAGCGCAACAAAACGCCAGGAGCGAGCGGCGCACTGCCTCAGGCTGCAATGCCCGCTCGTCCGGCGCCCCCGCCAATGCCGTCGTTCAAGAAACCCCGCCCCGTTCGAACAGCATCGCTTTGGCGTAACCCAAGGCACGATACGCATGCCGCGGCGCGATCTGTCAACGTTGCCAGCCGGTGGTGCAAACGGTCGATCCTAGTGCTTTAACAGAGACTTATATAAGAGCCTTTGAGTGCACAAAACCGCTCGAACCGGCGGTTTTCCGGGCTTTTCAGGCAATTTCCACGCCTGCGGCCCCGGGGAACACGGTGACCAAACGTCAGCCGGGGCGGACCGGTGCCACGGTTTTGGCCGCCCCTTTTCAACCTGACTTTTTTTGGGGGAATTCATTCCACGCGGCCGTCGCCGCCCAAAACGGTCCCTGGCAAGGACCAAGATTCCCACGGAACCGGGTAGCGCAGGGTGGGCATCTTATCGGCATGGTCGTCGGTGCCGTGTAGGCTGTGTTCAGAACAAGCATCAAACGGGTATCCGTCGACGCCCTGAATTGAGAGGTTACCCGAAGGCGCCGTGGCGGATTCGTGCGGTGCTCCACCCCAAAAGCACAAAAAAGCCCCGGCGTTTTCCTGCCGGGGCTCTTGTCACTGCAAACGCGGGCGCGGGTCATCTCATGGCCCGCGCTCGCGAAAACAATCAGGCGGCGGCCGAAACCGACGCGTCGGTCGCAACCTGCGAAATCGTCTTCAGAACCTGGGAGGCGATCTGGTAGGGGTCGCCCTGGGAGTTCGGACGGCGGTCTTCCAGATAGCCCTTGTAGTCATTCTTGACGAAGGAGTGCGGTACGCGGATCGAAGCGCCGCGGTCGGCGACGCCGTAGCTGAACTTGTTCCACGGCGCGGTTTCGTGCTTGCCGGTCAGGCGCTTGTCGTTGTCCGGACCGTAGACGGCGATGTGGTCCATGAGGTTCTTGTCGAACTGTGCCATCAGGGCCTCGAAATAGGCTTTGCCGCCGACTTCGCGCATGAACTTGGTCGAGAAGTTGCAGTGCATGCCCGAGCCGTTCCAGTCAGTGTCGCCAAGCGGCTTGCAGTGGAACTCGATGTCGATGCCGTATGTCTCGGTCAGACGCAGAAGCAGATAGCGCGCCATCCAGATCTGGTCGGCGGCCTTCTTGGAGCCCTTGCCGAAAATCTGGAATTCCCACTGGCCTTTGGCCACCTCGGCGTTGATGCCTTCATGGTTGATGCCGGCCGCAAGGCACTGGTCAAGATGCTCTTCGACGATCTTGCGCGCGACGTCGCCGACGTTCTTGTAGCCGACGCCGGTGTAGTATGGGCCCTGCGGTGCCGGGTAGCCGCTCTCGGGGAAGCCGAGCGGACGGCCGTCCTTGTAGAAGAAGTACTCCTGCTCGAAGCCGAACCAGGCATCCTCGTCGTCGAGAATGGTCGCGCGGCTGTTCGATTCATGCGGGGTTACGCCATCGGGCATCATGACTTCGCACATGACCAGAATGCCGTTGGTGCGGGCAGGATCCGGGTAAAGCGCCACCGGCTTCAACACGCAGTCGGAGCTGCGGCCCTCGGCCTGCATGGTCGAGGAACCGTCGAACCCCCACAGTGGCAACTGTTCGAGCGTCGGGAATTCTGCGAATTCCTTGATCTGCGTCTTGCCGCGAAGGTTGGGGACCGGGGTGTATCCATCGAGCCAAATGTACTCGAGCTTGTATTTCGTCATTCTAGCCTCTCGTTGCTTGATCACCGAACACCAAACAGCATCGACATGCGTCTGCCGTCGGCAGCCGGCGCTGCCGATCAGTAAAATGCAATTCGTGTGCCACTCCGGCACTGGCGGGTGCGGCAAAATGGCCGCGATATCGCGTCGAATTTGCTGAGCCGCCTCATCACCGGGTCCGGATCGATCAAACGCGCAGACCGCACAAATATTGGGCAAATAATGATCTTTTCGTAGGCATATTGCCTAAAGGAATCGCAGGACCTATCTTCTGGGAAAGCTGAATTGACAAGCTCCTGAAGAAGAAAGGAGACGGCCCATGGAAATCGTTCCCACCCGTCCGTCGGCAAAAATTCTGATGTTCCCTCTGGCAGCGCGTAAATCTGCCTCAAATTTAGGCGCGAAGGCGAAATTCACGGCAGAGCTCGCCTCGTTGCGTACCACATACGCCGATTTTGACGGCTGGTATCACGAAGCAGCCGTCGAGGAAGAAAATCAGCGAAAGAGCTGATCCGCTTCTTTCGGTCACTGACATGAAAAGCCCGGCGTGATTGCTCACGCCGGGCTTTTTCGTTGCACATGAATCCGATCGGCTAATCCTTAGCGTGCAAGTTGGTGCCGAGCGTGTCCTTGACGAAGATCACGCCTATGACGAGCGTGATCGCCGCGATCACCACCGGATACCAAAGGCCGTAGTAGATGTCGCCCCTATAGGCGCTGAGCGCGAACACCGTCGCAGGCAGCAAGCCGCCGAACCAGCCATTGCCGATGTGATAGGGCAGCGACATGCCGGTGTAGCGGATGCGGGTCGGGAACATCTCGACCAGGATCGCCGCGATTGGGCCGTAGACCATGGTAACGAGCAGCACCAGGAGGAACAAGATGCCGATTGTCATCGGCCAGTTCACGGCCGCCGGATCGGCGAACATGGCAAAGGCGCCGCCACCCGGTATATTATAGACGGTGACCTCTGGGGCGCCCGCCGCCTCATCTGTGGTCAAGATCTTGTCCTTGACCGCCTGATCGGTAGGCATCGCTGCCTTTTCGCCGCCGCGGATGGCAGCAGCATCAAGTTTCAGCTCGGGGTTGGCCGCGATGAAAGCGTCGAGTTTCTGGTCCGCGACCTTGATCGCTGCCCGCTTCAACGGATAGCCGCCGTCCTGCAGCGACATGTTGACGGCCTTGACGAAGGCAGCGTCCTTGGCCTTGGCCTGATCGCCGGCGGCAACCGCGTCGTAGGACGTCACCGTCTCGTTGCCGATCTTGACCGACGCAGCCGTCCCGGCCGCAGCCGTCGACACCACGTCATAGGGAACCGAGTTCTTGGTCAGGAACGAAGTCGCGATATCGCAGGACGTCGTGAACTTGGCCGTGCCGACCGGATTGAACTGGAACCTGCAGTCTCCGGGTGCCGCCGTCACCGTTGCCCGCGTGTTCTGCTGCGCCTTGGCGAGCGCCGGATTGGCGGCCCAGGTCAATGCCTTGAACAGCGGGAAAGTGCTGACGATGGCGAGCGCAAGGCCAGCCATGATAATCGGCTTGCGGCCGATCTTGTCGGACAGCCAGCCGAACACGACAAAGAAAATAGAACCAAGCGCCAGCGCAACGGCAATCATGATGTTGACCGATTGCGCGTCGACCTTGAGCACGTTCTGCAGAAAGAACAGCGCGTAGAACTGACCATTATACCAGACCACGGCCTGGCCGGCGGTAAGGCCGAACAACGCCAGCAGCGCGATCTTGGCATTCTTCCACTGACCGAAAGCTTCCGAAAGCGGCGCCTTGGATCCCTTTCCTTCATCCTTCATCTTCTGGAAGGTCGGCGATTCCGAAAGCGACAGCCGAATCCAGATCGAAACGGCGAGCAGCACGAAGGAGACGATGAACGGAATGCGCCAACCCCAGGCGGCGTAGGTTTCCTTGCTCAGTGATCCCTGGACGATGAGGATAACGATCAGCGACAGGAACAGCCCAAGCGTCGCCGTCGTCTGAATCCAGGACGTGTAGAAGCCACGGCGATCATCCGGCGAGTGCTCGGCAACGTAGGTCGCCGCCCCACCATATTCGCCGCCGAGCGCCAGACCCTGCAGCATGCGCAGGAAGATCAGGATCACCGGAGCGGCGATGCCCAAAGTGGCATAACCGGGCAGCAGGCCAACCAGGAAGGTCGACAGGCCCATGATGGTCATGGTGACGAGGAATGTGTATTTGCGGCCGACAAGGTCACCAAGGCGACCGAACACCAGCGCGCCGAACGGGCGCACGAGGAAACCAGCGGCGAAGGCCAGCAGCGCGAAGATATTGCGCGTCGCCTCGGGAATGGTCGGGCTGAAAAAGGTCGAGCCGATAAAGGCAGCCAGTGAGCCGTAGAGATAGAAATCGTACCATTCGAAAACAGTGCCGAGCGAGGAAGCGAAGATGACCTTCTTCTCCTCTCGCGTCATGCCGCGGCTCGTTCCGCCGGCGGTCGATGCCATTGCCATTGATATGTCCTCCCGTGAGACCCTTGCCCTCGATGCCACGCCAATGCCCGCGTTCTCCTCCGAACGCAGACTCAAAAAAGCGGAGCCATCAGGCAAAAAATGGCAGAAAGCACCCGCCGACGTCAGAGCGACGATGGGATTATGACTTTGGTATTAGGTGCGGTGCGGCAATGGCCCGGGCTCAGGCCTTGAGTGCCTCGAGAAGGCCGGCCGCGGCCATCATGTCGCGCTTGCGCGCGGAGCGGCGCGCGACCGCTTCGGCGTCCTGCCCCCATTGCTCGATCTGCCAGTCCTCGTCGACATGGCCGGCGGCCCAGGCGGCCTCCGCGTCGAGCTCACCGAAATCGACGGCCACCGCCAGCAGCGCCGAACCGGTCAGCGAGGTCATGAGATGGATGGCGGCCAGCCGCAGCGGCTCGGCGCGCTGATTGAGATGACTGCCCAGAACGGCGATCGTCTCGCGCGGCTGCTCGACATGGATGATGCCCTCGGCGAGGTTGAAGCGTGCGCCGAATGCGGCTCGCGCCCAATCGATGACGGGATCCCACTGCTCGTTCTGCCGGTCAACCAGCCCTTGCGGCGCGTCGGCGCGGTAGCAGAGCAGGTCCGATGAGGCAAAACGCAGTATGTCTTCCAGCACCGCCTGCGGGTCACTGGCGACGCCATCGATGGCGGTGTTGACCAAGCGCATTACCGGCATCGTCACCGGATTGATCGTCTCGCCCTGTTCAGCGAATTCTCCGGCAACCAGCACTGCTGCCGCCTCGGTCGGCAGCGCCAGCAGCGCCTTGCCCGGCGTGCGCACCGGCTTGCCGTCGAGATGCACGGCGAAACCTTCCTCTACCGGCGCAACCGAAACGGTCTTGTAGAAGCGCTTGGGCAGCGGCGTCTTCATCTGGATCTGGGCACGGCGCACCGGATCCGGATCGGAAAGATACTTGCCCGCTTCGAGGTCGTTGAGGATGTCACGCATGAAAAATCTCTCTCACACCGGTGTCAGCTTGCGCGCCGGCCGGTTGACGATGATCAGGCCCGCCGCAATCAGGCCAAGCGCCAGAAAAATGCGAATGGTCAGCGGTTCGTTCAAGATGATCGCACCGCACAAAACGCCAAAAACCGGCGACAGGAACGTGAAGCTGGACAGGCTTGACGCGGGATAGCGACGCAGCAGCCAGAACCACAGGACATAGGTGAAAGCGACGATGTAGATCGCCTGGAAAAGCAGCGCCAATGTCGGCAACAAGGAGGCATCGCGCACCGGCGGACCAGCGAGAGGCAACACCAATATGCCGACGACCGCCGCGCCGGCGAGTTGATAGAGCAGCAGCTTCTCGGCGCTGGCTTCCACCAGTTTCGAGCGTTTGATGAGAATATTGGTCAAGGCCCAGAAAAATCCGGCGCCAAGACTGAGGAGATCGCCGAACAGCATATCCCCGCCGCCGCCAAGCTTGTCTGAAAAGACGGCGGCAAGGCCGGCGAAGGCCAGCAGCAGGCCAAGGAACTTGCGCATGGTGATCTGTTCGCCAAGCAGGAGGTGACCACCAATCAGCATCCAGAACGGCATTGCGTTGACCAGCAGCGTGTTGCGGGCAACCGTCGTATGCTCCAGGCCGACATAGAGGCAGAGGAACTCGACGCCGAAAAGCGCACCCACGACAATGCCGGCGAGCAATGTGCCATCGCGGGTGAACAGAGCGATGCCACGCCAGCGGCACCAGAGGAAGACGCAGAAACCGCCAATGATCGAGCGTGCGATCGACAGGAAGACGGGGTCGTAGCCGGCATAGGAGATCTTGGCGGCGACGTAGTTCAGGCCCCAGGAAAAGGTCAGGCCAACCATGACCGCAGCGGCGGCCATGTCGACAGTGTCGCGCCGATCGAGCGCGTCGGTGGCGCCGCTCAAGGTCAGTCCTCCGCGTTCTGCTCGTCGAAGCCGATCAGGTTCCAGCTCTGGCGCATATGCGGCGGCATGGGCGCGGTGACATCGATGACGCCCTTGTCGGGATGCGGAATGATGATGCGTCGCGCGTGAAGATGCAGTCGGTTTTGAATGCCGCCCGGAAAGTCCCAGTTGGTGTCGGCCTCGAAATATTTCGGGTCGCCGATGATCGGGCAGCCGATATAGGCGGCGTGGACACGAAGCTGGTGGGTGCGGCCGGTATAAGGCTCCATCTCCAGCCACGTCATGGTCTGCGCCGCCTGCTCGATGATGCGGTAGTAGGATACGGCGTGATCGGCACCCTTTTCACCATGCGCGGCAATGCGCACCCGGTCGCCGTCGGGCGTTGGCTCCTTGATCAGCCAGGTCGAGATCTTGTCCTCACGCTTGGGCGGCACGCCCTTGACCAGGGCCCAGTAGGTTTTCTTCGTTTCGCGGGCGCGAAACGCCTCGGACAGCTTCATCGCAGCGAGCCTTGTGCGTGCCACGACCAGCACGCCCGACGTGTCGCGGTCGAGCCGGTGAACCAGCCGCGGCTTTTCGCCTTTCTGGTTGCGCCAGGCTTCCAGCATGTCGTCGACATTGCGGGTGACGCCCGAACCGCCCTGCACCGCAAGGCCCGCCGGCTTGTTGAAGACGAAAACCTTCGGATCCTCATGGATAAGCATTTTCGCCAGGACGTCGGCATCGCCCTGGTTGCGGATCGAATGACCGGTCAGCGCGCTTTCGCCCTTCTTGTCGACCTCGAGTGGCGGGATACGAACCACCTGGCCAGGCTCGACACGGCTGTCGGCCTTGACGCGGCCGCCATCGACGCGGATCTGGCCCGAGCGCAGCAGCTTCTGCAAATGGCCGAAACCAAGACCCGGGAAATGGGTCTTGAACCAGCGATCGAGCCGCATGCCCGCCTCGCCGGCCTCCACCGTGATCTGTTCAACGCCTGCCATTTTTTCTTCGCTTACCCGTTTCCAAAGCAGGGCTCGGCCTGCGCTTGGCGCGGCAATAGCATTAAGGCAGGCTTCTTGCGAGCCAAAGACCCAAAAACAAGGCGATGATGGCGCCAATGACGCTGGCCAGTGCATATCCAAACGCCGGCAGCGTGGCTCCTCGTTCCCACAGCGTGGCGAAATCGAGCGAAAAGGCGGAAAAAGTGGTGAAGCCACCCAAGATACCGGTGGCGACAAACAGCCTGACTTCGTTCGTCCCGCCGCGGCGTGCCATGGTGGCGATGAACAGGCCCATGGCAAAGGAGCCGACAATGTTGATCGCCATCGTGCCCCAGGGGTAGTTGGGGCCAACAAGGCGCAGCGCCCCCATGTTGGTGAGATGGCGAATGCCGGCGCCGATGCCACCGCCGACGACAACAAGAAGCAGATTAAACATCGCCGTTTACTGCCCTTGCGAGGGCGGCGGCGTCAACCCGTCAAGTCCCCAACGACATCCCTGGAACGGCACAGATGGTCGAGCGCGTCAGGAACCGCCTCTCGCGCCCATTGTCGAGCGAGAACATGCCACCCCTGCCCGGCACCACATCGATGGTAAGGTCGGTGTGCTTCCACGCTTCATATTGCGAAGCGCTGATGTAGACTGGCGTTTCGCCGATCTCGCCCAGCATGACGTCATTGTCGCCGACGATGAAATCGCTGCGGGGATAGCACATTGGCGAGGAGCCGTCGCAACAGCCGCCCGATTGATGAAACAGCACCGGGCCGTGGCGCCGATGATCTCCGCCAGGAAAGCAATGGCTTCCGGGGTGGCCGAGACTTTTCCGAGCGAAATCTTGTCGGACATACCGTCTTCCTCCTCCATCCCCAAACCATCCGAGGCGTGATAGAGCCACGCCTCGGATCACGCATGATCCCCTGGGGAGGATCATGCGCCGCCTCGGGAGGCAATCAGAAGAAACCCAGCTTTTTCGGGCTGTAGCTGACCAGCATGTTCTTGGTTTGCTGATAGTGGTCGAGCATCATCTTGTGGTTTTCCCGTCCGATGCCGGACTGCTTGTAGCCGCCGAAAGCCGCGTGCGCGGGATAGGCGTGGTAGCAGTTGGTCCAGACACGGCCGGCCTGGATGGCGCGGCCGAAGCGGTAGCAGCGGTTGGCGTCACGGCTCCAGATACCGGCGCCGAGGCCATAGAGCGTGTCATTGGCGATCGACAATGCCTCGTCGTCATCCTTGAAGGTCGTCACCGAGACCACCGGCCCGAAAATCTCCTCCTGGAAGATACGCATCTTGTTGTGGCCCTTGAACACGGTCGGCTTGACGTAATAGCCGCCGGCAAGATCGCCCGGCAGATGGTTCTGTTCGCCGCCGGCAAGCACTTCGGCGCCTTCCTTGCGGCCGATGTCGAAGTAGCTCAGGATCTTTTCCAGCTGTTCGCTCGATGCCTGTGCGCCGATCATGGTTGCCGGATCGAGCGGGTCGCCCTGCACGATCGCCTCGACGCGCTTCAATGCCTTTTCCATGAACTTGTCGTAGATCCTCTCATGCACCAGCGCGCGGCTGGGACAGGTGCAGACCTCGCCCTGGTTCAGCGCGAACATGACGAAGCCTTCGATGGCCTTGTCGAAGAAGTCGTCATCTTCCGCGGTCACGTCCTGGAAGAAGATGTTGGGTGACTTGCCGCCGAGTTCGAGCGTCACCGGGATGAGGTTCTGGCTGGCATATTGAGAGATCAGCCGGCCCGTCGTGGTCTCGCCGGTGAAGGCGATCTTGGCGATGCGGTTCGATGAAGCGAGCGGCTTGCCGGCCTCGAGGCCAAAGCCGTTGACGATGTTGAGCACACCATCCGGCAACAGGTCGCCGACCAGGTCCACCCACAGCATGATGGTGGCCGGCGTCTGCTCGGCGGGCTTCAGCACCACGCAGTTGCCGGCGGCAAGTGCCGGCGCAAGTTTCCACACCGCCATCAACAGCGGGAAGTTCCAGGGAATGATCTGACCAACGACGCCAAGCGGCTCATGGAAATGATAGGCGACGGTGTCGTGGTCAATCTCCGAGATGCCGCCTTCCTGACTGCGTACCGCACCGGCAAAATAGCGGAAATGGTCGATGGCCAGCGGCAAGTCGGCCGCGGTCGTCTCGCGGATCGGCTTGCCATTGTCCCAGGTTTCGGCAAGCGCCAGGAGGTCGAGATTGTCTTCCATGCGATCGGCGATGCGGTTGAGGATCAGCGCGCGGGCGGCGGCGCTGGTCCTGCCCCACGCGTCCTTGGCCTTGTGCGCGGCATCGAGTGCCGCCTCGATGTCCCTGGCGTCCGAGCGAGCGATTTCGCCCAGCGGCCGGCCGGTCACCGGCGATATGTTCTCGAAATATTTTCCGGAGAGCGGGGCAACCCATTTGCCGCCAATGAAGTTGTCGTAGCGCTTGGCGAAGGGAACCTTGGCCGTGCGGGAAAATTCCACCTTGTTCATCGTCTTCCTCCCAAGTGGCAGCGTCACGGAATGTGGCGCGTCGTTGGGAAGAGTTGCGGACGGGGTCGGCTTTGTCAGCCCCGGCTCCGGCATCCGCCAGCGCGGACTGTCGCAGATCTGCGACAGTCACGGACCCTAAGCTCAGTGCGGACGGCGGATGCCGAAGCGGGCAAGCTTGCGGTGCAGGGTCGCCCGCGAAATGCCGAGGCCGCTGGCAGCCGCCGACACATTGCCCTCGGCGCGCGCCATGGCCCTCTGGACCACGCCGCGCTCGGCTTCGTCCAGATCTTCCGCCGCCCCGGCCAAGTTGCCCAAAATGTCCGCGGCGGGGAGACCCTTGGCCAGGATCTGCTGGGTGATGCCGAGGCCAAGACGGGCCGAGCGTGTAGCGCCGATCACCAAATCGTCGCCATTGACGGCGATCAATGCGCTGGCGCTGCGCTCGGCGACCGGTGCCAGCAGGATGCGAGCGTCTGAAAACACCAGTCGGAAATTCTCGGCCTCGATACGACGCGCGGCGTCGCTCACCGCGATAGCGATCAGGTTGACAAAGCCTTCGGTCAGGTCCGACCGGCAAGATGACACATCGAGGGCGGCCGCCAGATTGCCTTCATGATCGTAGATCGGCGCCGTGGTGCAACTGAGCAGTGTGTTGCGCGAAAAGAAATGCTGGTCGCGGTGAATGGTGAGGGCGCGCTGATCGGCAAGACAGGTGCCGATGCCATTGGTACCCTCGGAGTCCTCGCTCCACACCGTGCCCGTCCACAACCCCCACTCATCGAACGTGTCGTCATCCGCAACGGCGCCGCGGCGCTCGACAGGAATGCCGTCGCGGTCCGCAAGCAGCACACAGCAGCCAACGCCGCCTACGGCGAGGTAGAGACGATCGAGGCTCGCATCCGCGGCGCGCAGCAGCGGCTCTATGCGTTGCCGGGCCTCGCTCAACTCGCTTTTGGTGAGACGCTGCGGCGCCTTTCGTTCGGCTGGATCAAGGCCGTGCAATGTGAGCGAGCGCCGCCAGGACGCAACCAACGCCGAACGCGCGGCATCACTGCCGGCGATGGCTGCCTGGATGAAATCCGCATGATGAACCGTAGGCTGCCGTCCGCTCACCTTATCCTCCAAAGGCGATTGTCGTTTTCAACCCAAGCTGCGTTATATCCATTCAGATATATCCGCAGTATGGAGTTGTAGGCACCGAAGCCCAGCGGCGCTATTGGACGATGGTGCAACAGGCGAGAAAGGCGGCCGGATCGTAGCCGTGCCCGAAACCGCCAACATGATCGTTACCAGTCAGGCGTTACCCAGCCCGGATACTTTTTCCTGAATTCGCTGTAAAGGGCATCGACTTCGGCTCTGCTGACCGGGCGCACCCGCTCGTAGAGGTAACCGGTAACGCCGGACAATTGATATTCCGCGATACGCTTGTATGCGGCCCCGATGCCTTTTCCCTCGACAATGTATTGGTTCGGAATCGTGACGCAGATCTGGGCATCCGGTCGCAGATGGGTAACAGGACGGTCCGTCACGACAACGTATCTGGATTTCAATGCGTCCGGTTGGAACTGATCACGACTGTCCACCTGGCAAATCCATCCGACATGGGCAACAAGATCCCGCCTCATGCCGAACAGGAGTGCGTCGCTCACTACAGGACCCGAGGCAAACACCGAAAAACGGTCCTCCGATCCCATCCTGGCGATGAGGTCATCGATCAGGCGCCGGTACTCGGGGAGATTGTCGAGGTGAAGCGGAAGCGTGGCTTCCCTGGCGAAGACGAAGCCGACCGGCGACAACAACTGACGGCCAGCGGGAAAAAACGTGCCCAGAAACGCAAGTCCCGCAACAACCGCCATGGCGGCGGCCGACCATCGCGATTTCAGTCCCGGCGCGGAGACGATCGAAACGATCGCCTGGGCATAGGCGGGAAAGAGCCACAGCAACATCGGTAGCGAATGATGCCGTTCGGGATCCTGTGTCCGGATAAAGATCAGGAAGGTGAGCCCGGCGGCGATGGCACAGAACAAGGAAAATCTGTTGCCGCGCACAACAGAGATGTAGAGGCCTGCCATGACCAATGCCCAGTTCACATAGCTGAGCCGAGAGCCTATTCCACCGAGTTGGGTGACAAAGATCGTCCTGTATCCGCTGTAAAGGTCGGCGTAGCTGGTTCCCAGGATCTTGGCGATCAGCGGCAGTTGGAAACTCAACGCTGTCGCGGCAATAAGGAAAATCACACACAGGCCGCCCAATACAGCGTTCCGGAAGGCCTGCAAATCCCGATCCCTTGCGATCTGCAGCAGACCCAGCAAGGCCGCGGAAACGGTGATCCCTATTGCAGCGTAGGCGTACCAGCGGCGCAGCATGAACGCCAACCACAGGCACGCGCCGACAGATATTCCGCTTATCACCGGTTCGCGGGTCAGGAACTTGGATTTCCAGAGAAAATAGGTTGCCGCGGTCAAAGCGAGACAGCCGGCGACGTCAGGCATTCCACGAAGCGTCGGCGCCCAGAACGGGGTATACAGGAAAGCCGCGATCCAGACGGCGATCCAACCTCGGGAGGGTGTCTCGGAGGCCGCCTCCAGATAGCTTATTCTGCCTATGAAAAGTAGCGCCGGGACCAAGTAAACCGCGACTATTCCAGCGACGAAGGAAAGCCTTGAACCGCCGAAAACGAGGTGAAACGGCATCAGGGGCACCAGGATCGCCACGCCGTAATCTTCCGTCGCGATGGAGGTGCTCAATTGGCTCAGCCATTTGGAAGGGCTCTCGACCAGGAGGGCGCCTTGCTGGTTGAACATGTTGAAGTAGGCGGCGAAGTCCCAGTAGTATACGGACTCTTCGAGATTTATGTACGCAGCGCTGAGGGCAATCCCAAGCAACACTGTGCATAGGTAGGTACCCGTCCAGAATCCGAAGATTTTGTTCTTTGTCACTTGAGATCGCCAAGGAAGGAAGAGACAGAACTGCGGGACCAAAGCCGAAGTCGTCGCCTGACGCCGCCAGGAGTCGCTCCGGCGAATCTTGTAACAAGATTTATATAATGAATTGTCGAGAGCCGAAATGGGCTGATGCCAAATGAGCTTATGCTTAAGTACCCACGCCGCAAGCGTGGAGAACGCCAATAACCAGCGATCCGCAAAGCAGCCGGCAGAGATGCTTGCTTGCAAACTGCTGCCGGCTACGTTGACGTATTGTCAGTTCAGGTGGTTTCGACCTTCTTCGGCTTGGTCGAGCCGATCATTTTCCAGTTCTTGTAGAACATCGAATTGATGCGCTCGACGCTGACCGAGACGACAGCGAGCATGCCGGCGATGAAGTCTTGGGAACGGGGAAGGCCTGATGATGTCCATGAACACGCAATAGCGGCGGCCGTCATATTCGTTGACCGAGCGATGCAACAGAGTGTCATCGAAAATGAACTGCGGATTGTCGTACCAGTAGTTCTTGACGTTGCCGCATTCGACGAAGATTTCGGCTTTCACCGGAACCAAATTGTAGAGGATGCGCAGGCTGAGCCGTAGCGGGCCGAAGTGCCAGGAGGTCGATTCGCGCTTGCTGAAAACGGAAACGGCGATGGTCTTGATGTATTTGAAATCCTTGTTGAATTCGGCGACGTTGTCTATTCTGTGCTTGCCGTACCATTGATAGACATACATGCCGCGCCGACCGGCGCCGAAATTGGCGTCGATGTCGGCGATGATCTCGTCCTTGCGCGCCTTGAAGATGTCCAGGACCTCGTTGACCTCGCGCTGATAATCCTCTGGAAACTGCTCCAGCTTCCACACGCCGGGATTCCTATAGCACAGGAGATCAACCAGCAGGTTGAACGGCGAAAGCAGCCAGGTGAAGAGGCCGTTGCCAAGGAAATAACCGCTGAACAGCGCCAGATCCTTCCTGTCGTTGCGCAGCACGTCAATCAGCCCGCAAACGATGAAGATCGTTGTGAGGATGGGGATGAAGTAAAAGCCAAGGGCGAGAAGTGGGATGGCGATGGCGAATTTGCGAAGGGTTTTGCGAAGGGTTTTTGTCATTTTTCCACGCGCGGAGCGCGATCCTGTTGCGAATGAGTGTGCCAAATCTGGGCAACGGCCACCGCCCGGCCGTGCGCCTTGATAAGATTTTTTGGGTCGCCGCACAACGCCACGATTGCGTGGCCTGGCAGCTGCCTGGTGGAATTTGCCAGACGTCGGTCAATGCACCGCCGGCAAGCCGAGCTCGTCCCATTTCTCCCTGGCCACGGGATCGCCGACCAGGAACTCAAAGCCGATGACGCTTTCGCCGTCTTGCGCGAGCTGGCATTTGAACTTCAAATTATACCAGTTTTTGCGACTGCGGAAAGCCGCGCCATCCGCGGCGATCGTTGTGCCGCGGACCTTCTCCTCGGCGGTAGCGTAAGGCACGACGCGATCCGGCTGAAAGTCCGCGCGCCATCGCCGGATCTGGTCCATGGCTTCGAGATTGCACAACTGCACCATGCGCTCGTCGGAAGCGAAGGTCGCAAGATCGGCGCGTGCCTGCCGGCTGCGCGGATCGGCGAGCGTCTTGCCCGACAGCATTTCGGTCGGCCGGATCATGGCCGGCGCGGTGGGCGGTTGAGATTGAGGAGCACTCGGCGACGGTGATGGCGCTGGCGCCTCTGGTGCCGAAGGTCGTTCTGGGGCTGGCGGTGGCCTTGTCGACGCCTCGAACTGCTGGGGCGTCAGAATGCCGACCGACACCCGCTCCTCTTCCAACCGCTTCGGCAGCCTCGGCAGCGGCATGAGAGCCAGCGTCGCGGCAAGCAGCGCGTGGAGAACGACGGAGGTCGAGATACCCCATGGCGAGGCCTCGCTTCGAAGCGTGACGACCACCGGGCCGCGCAAGTCAGCTAGTCCCGTTCCTTGCGTAGCTTCGCCCAGTAGTCGAGCCGCTTCCTGATGTCGCGCTCGAAACCACGCTCGGGTGGATCGTAGAAAGTCTGGCGGCCCATCTTCTCCGGAAAATAGTCCTGGCCCGAAAAAGCATCCGGCTCATCATGATCGTAGCGATAGCCCGCGCCGTAATCCTCTTCCTTCATCAGCTTGGTCGGGGCGTTGAGGATGTGCTTTGGCGGCAGCAGAGAGCCATGCTCCTTGGCAGCGCGCGTGGCCGCCTTGAAGGCGGTGTAGACGGCGTTGGATTTGGGCGCAGTGGCGAGATAGACAGTGGCCTCGGCAAAGGCCAGTTCGCCCTCCGGCGAGCCCAGATAGTCATAGGCGTCCTTGGCGGCATTGGCGACGACCAGCGCCTGCGGATCGGCAAGGCCGATATCCTCCATCGCCATGCGCACCAGCCGGCGGCCGAGATAGAGCGGATCCTCGCCGGCATCGAACATGCGCGCGAGATAGTAGAGCGCGGCGTCCGGGTCCGAGCCGCGCACCGACTTGTGCAGCGCCGAGATCAGATTGTAATGGCCGTCCTGCCCCTTGTCGTAGATCGGCGCGCGGCGCTGGACGATGCGCTGCAGGCCTTCGGGATCGAATATCTCGCCAGGCTTGGCCGCGCGCCAGACTTCCTCGGCGAGTGTCAGCGATGCGCGTCCGTCGCCATCGCTCATGCGGATCAGCATCGCCCGCGCCTCGTCGTCGAGCGGAAGCGCCCTGCCCTCCGTGGCCTCGGCGCGCGTCATCAGCTTGGCGATGCTCTCCTCGCCGAGTGAATGAAAGACCATGACGCGCGCGCGCGACAGCAAGGCGGCATTCAATTCGAAGGACGGGTTCTCGGTTGTGGCGCCCACCAGAACGACCGTCCCATCCTCCATGACAGGGAGAAACGAATCCTGCTGGGCGCGGTTGAAGCGGTGGATCTCGTCGACGAAAAGCAGGGTCTGGCGGCCGTTGGCGCGGCGCAGCTTCGCCGCCTCGAACACTTTCTTGAGGTCGGCGACGCCGGAAAAGACCGCCGATATCTGCTCGAAGGCCAGGCTGGTCTCGCCGGCAAGCAGCCTTGCCACCGTGGTCTTGCCGGTGCCCGGCGGCCCCCAGAAGATCATCGAGCCCAGCGAGCCGGAGCCGATCAGCCGGGTCAGCGCGCCATCGGGGCCGGTCAGATGCTCCTGGCCGACGACCTCGCCAAGATTTCTGGGCCGCAGCCTGTCAGCCAGCGGCCGTCCGGGCGGCGCCTTTTCCGGTTCATCGACGCTGAACAGATCGGCCATTTATGTCTTCAGGTTGGAGCACGACCCTCGCGGGCCGAACTCAGTAACGCAACACTTGGCGCAGTATCTGCCCGCCGCGCTCGACGGTAAAGCGCCACCAGCGCGTATCCTGCTGGGCTACCTGCGCCAGCGTCGCGGCGGTGTCGATGGTGGTACCGTTGACCTCGCGCACGATATCGCCCGGCTGGAAGCCGAAATCGGCAGCGGGCGAATCGCGATTGATATCGATCACCGTCACGCCTTTGAGATCTGTACGCAGGCCGAGCTTCTGGGCAAGGCGCGGCGACAGTTCCGCGACCTTGGCACCTGAAAACGGGCTGCGGCCATGCAGCGTCACTTCCGAGGCCTTCGCGCCTTCCGGCGCACGCTCCAGCGCGATATCCATCGCCGCCTGCTGGCCCTTGGTCAGGATCGCGAAATTCGCCTTGGTGCCGATCGACAGCGTCGCCATGCGATAGTCCAGCGCCGCGATGCTCTCGACTGGCTTGCCGTTGATCTGCATCACGACGTCACCGGGCTTCAGCCCCGCCTTGCCGGCGGGCCCCGCCGCGTCGACCGAAGAGACCAGCGCCCCGGTTGGCTTTTCCATGCCGAGCGATTCGGCGATCTGCGGCGTCACCGCTTCGAACTCGGCGCCGATATAGGGTCGTTCGAAGAAATCGAGCCCGGCCTTGGCGGCGTCGGCGAAGGCCCGCACCATGTTGGCGGGGATGGCAAAGCCAATACCGATCGAACCGCCGCTGCGGCTGTAGATGGCTGTGTTGATGCCGACCAGTTGGCCACCCATGTTGATCAGCGCCCCACCCGAATTGCCTGGATTGATGGCGGCATCGGTCTGGATGAAATACCCCGAATCCGAGACGCCGATATGGCTGCGGGCAAGTGCGGAAACGATGCCGCTGGTAGTGGTCTGGCCGACGCCGAACGGGTCGCCGATGGCCAGCACCAGGTCGCCGACCTCGAGTGCGTCGGAATCGCCGATGGCGATGACCGGGAACGGCTTGTCGGATTCGATCTTGAGCACGGCGAGATCGAGCGTCTCGTCCTTGAGCATTATCTTGCTGGCGAATTCGCGCCCGTCGGCGGTCGCCACCTTGACCTCATCGGCATCCTTGATGACGTGGAAATTGGTGACGATGACACCGCTCGGATCGACAAGCACGCCCGAGCCGAGCGAGGACTGCGCGCGCGGCTGCGCGCGGCCGAAAAACTCCTCGAAGAACGG
Source organism: Mesorhizobium sp. HAY1-8B (assembly GCF_056868045.1). Classification (NCBI taxonomy): domain Bacteria; kingdom Pseudomonadati; phylum Pseudomonadota; class Alphaproteobacteria; order Hyphomicrobiales; family Phyllobacteriaceae; genus Mesorhizobium; species Mesorhizobium sp. HAY1-8B. The sequence goes on along the minus strand of NZ_CP200321.1, from coordinate 4,246,785 downwards.
ATCGCCTTCAAAAGGCGACGTGACCTTGGCCGTCTGCGAAGCATAGACATTGACCACGGCGGGCGCGGTTTGCTTGACCAGCGGCGCGAACGAAAGCTGCACCTCCTCGCGGCCGAACGGCACGCGCTTGTCGGGCCCAGAGGTGGCATTCTCGCCTTCAACGCCATGCAACAGATCGGTCAGCACGTCCGACAGGCCCGGATCCGCGGGCTTGGCGGCGTCCTCGGCCAACGCCTGCCGGACTGCCGGTGCGGCTGCGACCACCATGAAGGCGCAGAGCAGAACAAAGGACAGTCTTTTGGCGCGCATTCGCGAATCCTCCAAAGCAAGTTCGGGCGCATTGTCCCGACGATTGTGCAAAATGAAAGGCTAAGCCGCTGAAATCCGATTATTTTCGCGCCACAACATGGTTATGGGGGGCGCCCTGACGCAGGCAGAACATGAAAAAGGGGCCCGCAGGCCCCTTCAATTCATTCCGGAGAGACGTGGCCTTATGCGGCCGCGGCTTCCGCGTCGGTGCCTTCGGCTTCGAGGCGGGCGCGGTCGCCGGCGCCCTTGGCCGAGGTGTCGCGATCGACGAACTCGATGACAGCCATCGCGGCGTTGTCGCCGTGACGGAAGCCCGCCTTCATGATGCGCAGATAGCCGCCGTTGCGGTTGGCGTAGCGCGGGGCGATGGTGTCGAACAGGCGCTTGACGACGCCTTCATTGCCGATCTGCGCGATCACCTGGCGGCGGGCGTGCAGATCGCCGCGCTTGCCGAGCGTCACCAGCTTCTCGACGATCGGACGCAGGTCCTTCGCCTTCGGCAGGGTGGTGACGATCTGCTCATGTTCGAGCAGCGACACGGCGAGGTTGGCGAACATCGACTTGCGATGGCTAATGCTTCTAGCGAAGCGGCGGCCTTTAAAACCGTGGCGCATGGCTCATTTCCTTCTTCAGTTGTTCAAGAGGCCAAGGCCTCTGATGGTTTTCCGCATGACCGTCGGATCGAACGGCCCACGCCGCCGATCCTTGGAATTCATGCTCAATATTGGTCTTCGTAACGCTTGGCGAGGTCTTCGATGTTTTCCGGCGGCCAGTCCGGCACTTCCATGCCGAGGTGCAGCCCCATCGCCGCGAGCACTTCCTTGATCTCGTTCAGCGACTTGCGGCCAAAGTTCGGGGTGCGCAGCATCTCGGCTTCGGTCTTCTGAATGAGATCGCCGATGTAGACGATGTTGTCGTTCTTCAGGCAGTTGGCCGAACGCACAGAAAGCTCGAGCTCGTCGACCTTCTTGAGCAACGCCGGGTTGAAGGCGAGCTCGGTGACGGCTTCCGCCGCGACTTCCTTCTGCGGCTCGTCGAAGTTGACGAACAGGCCAAGCTGGTCCTGCAGGATGCGGGCGGCGAACGCCACCGCGTCCTCGCCGGAGATCGAGCCATCGGTCTCGATGGTCATGGTCAGCTTGTCGTAGTCGAGAACCTGGCCCTCGCGGGTGTTTTCGACCTTGTAGGAGACCTTCTTGACCGGCGAGTAGAGGCTGTCGACCGGGATCAGGCCGATCGGCGCGTCCTCGGCGCGGTTGCGCTCGGCCGGCACGTAGCCCTTGCCGGTGTCGACGGTGAATTCCATGCGGATTTCAGCGCCTTCGTCCAGCGTGCAGATGACGTGGTCGGGATTGAGGATCTCGACATCGCCAACCGTCTGGATGTCGCCGGCGAGAACCGCACCCGGGCCCTGCTTGCGAACGACCATGCGCTTGGGGCCGTCGCCTTCCATGCGGATGGCGATTTCCTTGATGTTCAAGACGATGTCGGTCACGTCCTCGCGCACACCGGCGATGGACGAGAATTCATGCAGAACGCCGTCGATCTGCACGGCGGTAACGGCCGCACCGCGCAGCGAAGACAGAAGCACGCGGCGCAGCGCGTTGCCGAGCGTCAGGCCAAAGCCACGCTCGAGCGGCTCGGCGACCAGCGTGGTCAGCGTCTTCTTCTTCGACGAGAACTCGATCTTGTTCGGCTTGATCAGTTCCTGCCAATTTTTCTGGATCATGATGCTTTCCTTCCGTTGACCCACCACCATCCAATCGTGGCGGGCGACCTGGAATGCCGCGGAGGAGCGCCCCCGAGGGCGCTCACGCGGCGTTCGATAAATTGCTTAGACGCGGCGCTTCTTGCGCGGGCGGCAGCCATTGTGCGGAATCGGCGTCACGTCACGGATGGAGGTGATGGTGAAGCCGGCCGCCTGCAGGGCGCGCAGTGCCGATTCACGACCGGAGCCAGGTCCGCAGACCTCGACCTCAAGCATGCGCATGCCGTGTTCCTGAGCCTTCTTGGCAACGTCCTCGGCAGCCATCTGGGCAGCGAACGGGGTCGACTTGCGCGAACCCTTGAAGCCCTGGGCACCGGCCGACGACCAGGCAATCGAGTTGCCCTGCGCGTCGGTGATGGTGATCATCGTGTTGTTGAAGGTCGAATTGACGTGGGCAACGCCCGACGAGATATTCTTGCGTTCGCGACGGCGAACACGAGCGGCTTCCTTGGCCATGATAGTCCTTTCAGTTGATCTCTACACCGCCGTAATGCCAGCGGCTCCACCTAGGAGAAGGCAGTAGGGGAATATGGCAGTAGGGCAGTATGTCTGCCGTTCCTATTGCCTTACTGCCCTACTCCCTTACTGCCCTAAATTACTTCTTCTTGCCGGCGATCGACTTGGCCGGGCCCTTGCGGGTACGCGCATTGGTATGCGTGCGCTGGCCGCGAACCGGCAGCGAGCGGCGGTGACGCAGGCCGCGGTAGCAGCCGAGGTCCATGAGACGCTTGATGTTCATCGACACTTCGCGGCGCAGGTCGCCCTCGACCTGGTAGTCGCGGTCGATGGTCTCGCGGATCTGCAGCACTTCCGCGTCGGTCAGCTGGTTGACGCGGCGCTCGGCCGGGATGCCGACCTTGTCGACGATCTCCTGGGCGAACTTCTTGCCAATGCCGTGAATGTACTGAAGCGCGATGACGACGCGCTTGTTGGTCGGAATGTTGACGCCGGCTATACGAGCCATGTTCTTCTCTTCTCCATCTGGGCCGGCCAACCTTCGAAACAAGGAAGACTCGGCGCTGTAAAAGTTGCCCCGCGTCCGGTGGAGGCCGGCCCTTGCGGGAGTTTCCAGTTCAAAGCGACTGCCTTGCCCTTGCGGACAAGCAAAGTTCGCACCTGATAGGAAGACGGGCCGCCATACCGCAGCGAACCGCCCCCGTCAAGCTTAATCTTTAAATTCCCTTACCGCGCCTTGGTGGCCGCAGCCAGCACAGCTTCGATCTCGGCGGTCACCGCATCGATGCTGGCCATGCCGTCAACGGTCTTCAGCTTGCCCTTGGCGTAATAGTAGCCGGTCAGCGGAGCGGTCTTCTTGTAGTACTCGCGCAGACGTTCTTCGAACACCGCCGGATTGTCGTCCTTGCGCACCGGCAGGCCGGCGGCCTTGGCGTCTTCGGCGCGCTTGACGATGCGGCCGACCAGGGCCCTGTCGTCGACGACCAGTTCGATGACCGTGTCGAGGTCGATGCCACGTTCGGAAAGCATCTGATCAACCGCATCGGCCTGCACCAGCGTGCGCGGATAGCCATCGAGGATGAACCCCTTGGCGCAATCGGCCTGATCGATCCGCTCGGCAACGATCGCGTTGACGATGGCGTCGGACACCAGTTCACCGGCATCCATCACTGCCTTGGCACGCTTGCCGACCTCGGTTCCGGCCTGGACGGCGGCACGCAGCATATCGCCCGTCGAGAGCTGGGGTATGCCGTGTTTTTCTACCAGTCTTTGTGCTTGTGTCCCCTTGCCCGCTCCTGGCGGCCCAAGCAAAATCAACCTCATCTGGCTTTCTTCCCCCCGCGCAGCTTCGACTTCTTGATCAGGCCTTCATACTGGTGCGCAATCAGGTGCCCCTGAATCTGCGCGACCGTATCGAGCGTGACACTGACCACAATCAGAAGCGATGTGCCACCAAGGTAGAATGGTACGCCAGTCGCCGAGATCAGGAACTCCGGCAGCAGGCACACCAGCACCAGATAGATGGCGCCGACGACGGTGATGCGGGTGAGAACGTAATCGATATAATCGGCGGTGCGCTCGCCCGGACGATAGCCCGGGATGAAGCCCGAATGCTTCTTGAGCTGGTCGGCGGTGTCCTTCGGGTTGAAGACAATCGCTGTGTAGAAGAAGGCGAAGAAAACGATCATCGCCGCATAAAACAGCATGTAGAGTGGCTGGCCATGGCCAAGCGAAGCCAGGATGGTGCTCGCCCAGGCCGGCATGTTGGTCGTCTGCGAGAAGCCGGCGATGGTGGCCGGCAGCAAGAGCAGCGACGACGCGAAGATCGGCGGAATGACGCCCGACGTGTTGAGCTTCAGCGGCAAATGCGAGGTATCGCCCTGGAACATGCGATTGCCGACCTGCCGCTTCGGATACTGGATCAGCAGGCGGCGCTGGGCGCGCTCGAAGAACACTATGAGCGCGATGACCACGATGGCCAGAACGATGATCGCAAGGATCAGGCCGGTCGACAGGGCGCCGGTGCGGCCGAGTTCCAGCGTGCCGGAGATGGCATGCGGCAGGCCCGCGACGATGCCGGAGAAGATGATCAGCGAAATACCGTTGCCGATGCCGCGCGCGGTGATCTGCTCGCCGAGCCACATCAGGAACATGGTGCCGCCGACCAGCGTGACGACGGTCGAGATGCGGAAGAACATGCCGGGATCGCTGACGATGCCGTTACCGCCTTCCAGGCCCACCGAAATGCCGTAGGCCTGAACCAGTGCGAGCAGCACCGTGCCGTAGCGCGTGTACTGGTTGATGACCTTGCGGCCCTGTTCGCCTTCCTTCTTCAGCGCTTCCAGCGACGGGATGACCGAGGTCATCAGCTGCATAATGATGGAGGCGGAGATGTAGGGCATGATGCCGAGCGCGAAGATCGCCATGCGCTGCACGGCGCCGCCCGCGAACATGTTGAACATGCCGAGGACGCCCTTGCTCTGCGAGGAGAATGCCTGGGCGAAGGCGTCGGGGTTGATGCCGGGAAGCGGGATGTAGGTGCCGAGGCGGTAGACGAGCAACGCGCCGATGGTGAACCAGATGCGTTTCTTCAGGTCCTCCGCCTTGGCGAAGGCCGAGAAATTCAGATTCGAGGCTAGTTGTTCAGCAGCCGAAGCCATGCCTGATTCTCCGCTTGGTAACGCTTGATGGCCCGTGAGGTCAGGCGGTGCGTTTCACCGAAGCTCACGAGATAAGCTCCGGGCTGTAAACATGCAAGCGGCCGCGTTGACGCGGCCGCCTAATTGAGCTGGTCAAAGCGCAATCGTGAGCGAAAACTGGATCCCACTCTTGCCGATCACGCTTCAAATCGCCGTTACTCGGCAGCTGCCTTTTCAGGCAACTTGACCGAGCCGCCGGCCTTCTCGATCTTCTCGATCGCGGCCTTGGAGGCGCCGGCCACGTCAAAGGCGAGCTTTGCCTTGAGCTCGCCGTCGGACAGCACGCGCACGCCATCCTTGACGCGGCGGATGACGCCGGCGGCGACAAGCGCCTCGGCTGTCACGGTTGCCTTGGCGTCAAGCTTCTTGGCGTCGACGGCTTGCTGGATACGGGCCAGCGAGACGACAACGAAGCTCTTGGCGAAGAGGTTGTTGAAGCCGCGCTTCGGCAGGCGCCTGTAGAGCGGCATCTGGCCACCCTCGAAGCCATTGATGGCCACGCCGGAGCGTGCCTTCTGGCCCTTGACGCCGCGACCGGCGGTCTTGCCCGAGCCGGAACCGATGCCGCGGCCGAGACGCTTCTTGGAGTGCGTCGCGCCGTCCTTGTCACGCAGATCGTTGAGTTTCATCTGAGTTCTCCTGCGCTTTGGCTCAGCCCTCGTCCACGACGCGGACGAGATGCTGAACGGCGGCGATCATGCCGCGCACGGAAGGCGTATCTTCCAGCGTGCGCTGCTTGTGCATCTTGTTGAGGCCGAGGCCGACCAGCGTCGCGCGCTGTTCCTTCGGACGGCGGATCGGCGAACCGATCTGCTCAACGGTGATGGTCTTGGTTGCTTTCTTGGCCATGGTCAAAATCCCTGGTCAGTCGACTATTCTTCAGCCGCAACGGCGGTGCCGCGGCGGGCCTGAAGGGTCGAATACTTGATGCCGCGAGCGGCAGCGACATCCTTGGGATGCATCTGGCTCTTCAGCGCGTCGAAAGTGGCGCGAACCATGTTGTAGGGGTTCGACGACCCCATCGACTTGGCGACCACGTCATGCATGCCGAGCGTCTCGAAGACGGCGCGCATCGGGCCGCCGGCGATGATGCCGGTACCCTGCTTGGCGGCACGCAGCAGAACGCGTCCGGCGCCCCAGCGTCCCTCGACGTCGTGGTGCAGCGTGCGGCCCGAGCGCAGCGGCACGAAGATCATGTCGCGCTTCGCGGACTCGGTTGCCTTGCGGATCGCTTCCGGCACTTCGCGCGCCTTGCCGTGACCAAAGCCGACGCGGCCCTTCTGGTCGCCGACGACGACGAGTGCGGCGAAGCCGAAGCGACGACCACCCTTGACGACCTTGGCCACGCGATTGATGTGGACCAGCTTGTCCACCATGCCGTCGTCGCGTTCTTCACGCTCGCGGCCGCGGCCGCCTTCCCTACGTTCCTGTGCCATATCCTGTTCCTTGTTCTTTTCCGGAAGCACGGGTTGATGATTGTCGACGCCACTTTGGGTCGCCGACGGTGAAAGAATCAGAAGCTGAGACCGCCTTCGCGAGCAGCTTCAGCCAGGGCCTTGACACGGCCGTGATAGATGTAAGGGCCGCGGTCGAAGACGACTTCCTTGACGCCGGCCTTGGTCGCGCGCTCGGCGATCAGCTTGCCGATCGCGGCGGCCGCAGCGGTGTCGGCACCGGTCTTGAGGGAACCCTTGAGGTCCTTCTCCAGCGTCGAGGCAGCGGCGATAGTGTGACCCTTGGCGTCGTCGATCACCTGCACATAGATGTTCTTCGAGGTGCGGTGGACCGACAGACGCGGACGCTCGCCGGCGACCTTCCTGATCTGACGACGGACGCGCTGCGCACGGCGCTGCGTGGATTCCTTGGTACCCATGATGGTCTTCCTTGCCTTCAAAAAACGGGGGCCGCCATGTGCGGTAGGCGATAGCGCCTCCCGCGACAGCTCCCCGCGGCGTTACACTTCCTTGGCTTGGCCCTTTTCGAAAAGCCTGCGACTTTTCGGGGCCAGGCCCACTACTTCTTCTTGCCTTCCTTGCGGACGATCTTCTCGCCAGCGTAGCGGACACCCTTGCCCTTGTAGGGCTCGGGACCGCGGTATTCGCGGATCTCGGCAGCCACCTGACCAACCTGCTGCTTGTCGATGCCGGCCACGGTGATCTCGGTCGGCTTCGGCACGGTGATGGTGATGCCGGCCGGCGTCTCGTAGACGACGTCATGGCTGAAGCCAAGTGCCAGCTGCAGGTTTTTGCCCTGAAGTGCAGCGCGGTAGCCGACGCCGGTGATCTCGAGCTTCTTCTCGAAGCCGTCCTTCACGCCCTGCAGGATGTTGACGATCTGCGTGCGCGACATGCCCCACTTGGATCGGGCGGTCTTGGTCTGATCGCGCGGCTGGACAGCGATTTCGCTGCCTTCCATCTTGACCAGGACTTCGTCGTTCACCACGAACTTCAGCTCGCCCTTGGGGCCCTTCGCCGTAACGGTCTGGCCGTTGACGGTCGCGGTCACGCCCTGCGGCAGCGAAACGGGTTTCTTTCCAATACGAGACATTTTGTTGTCCTCGTCACTTCTCTTGTTTCAGGTCTCTGTCTTCGGAACGATCCGAAGACCGGATTCCACTTTGCGCTCAGCTGCCAGATCAGAAGATCTGGCAGAGAATCTCGCCGCCGACGTTCTGTTCGCGTGCCTCGTGATCGGCCATCACGCCCTTCGGCGTCGAAAGGATGGCGATGCCGAGGCCGTTGGCGACGTGCGGGATCGACTTGGCCGAGACGTAAACGCGGCGGCCCGGCTTCGAAACACGGGCGATTTCGCGCACGACCGGCGCGCCATCGAAATACTTCAGCTCGATTTCGATTTCGGACTTGCCGTTGTCGAAGTCGGTCTGGCTGTAGTCGCGGATATAGCCTTCAGCCTTCAGCACGTCGAGGACGCGGGTGCGCAAACGCGAGGCCGGCGTCGAGACACTCGACTTCTTGCGGCCGTAGGCGTTGCGGATGCGGGTCAGCATATCGCCGAGAGGATCGCTCAATGACATGTTATGTCCTCCTTACCAGCTCGACTTGACCAGGCCCGGGATCTGGCCGTTATTGCCGAGATCACGAAGCGCGATGCGCGATACTTTGAGCTTGCGATAGTAGGCACGCGGGCGGCCGGTGACTTCGCAGCGGTTGCGGATGCGGATCTTGGCCGAGTTGCGCGGCAGGGCAGCAAGCTTGAGCTGAGCGCGGAAGCGCTCTTCCATCGGCTTGGACTGATCCATGATGATCGCCTTCAGGGCAGCGCGCTTGGGACCGTACTGGTCGGCAAGCTTGCGGCGCCTGTTGTTCTTCTCGACTGAGCTGGTCTTTGCCATTTCAGATTTTTCCTTTTCTCGCTGCCGTTACTGGCGGAAGGGGAAGTTGAAGGCCTTGAGCAATGCCCTGGCTTCGTCGTCCGTCTTCGCAGTCGTACAAACGATGACGTCCATGCCCCAGATCTGATCAACCTTGTCGTAGTTGATCTCCGGGAACACGATGTGCTCCTTGATGCCCATGGCGTAGTTGCCACGGCCATCGAAGCTCTTGGGGTTCAGTCCGCGGAAGTCGCGGACGCGCGGCAGCGCGATGTTCACGAGGCGGTCGAGGAACTCGTACATACGTTCCTTGCGCAGCGTGACCTTGGCGCCGATCGGCATGTTCTCGCGGACCTTGAAGCCAGCGATCGAATTGCGGGCGCGGGTGACGACGGCCTTCTGGCCGGCGATCAGCGCCAGGTCTTCGGCCGCAACCGACGGCTTCTTGGAATCGGCGGTCGCTTCGCCCACACCCATGTTCAGCACGATCTTGTCGAGGCGCGGAACCTGCATGTCGTTGTCGTAGCCGAACTGCTCCTGCAGCGCCTTGCGGATGGTCTCATTGTAGACCTGCTTGAGGCGCGGCGTGTTGGTGGCAGTAGCCTGCTTGGTTTGAGCCTTAGCCATTGATGACTTCTCCCGAGCGCTTGGCGACGCGCACCTTCTTGCCGTCCTTCTGGAAGATGAAACCGACGCGGGTCGGCTTGCCATCCTTGGGGTCGGCCAGCGCGATGTTCGACAGCTGGATCGGCGCTTCCTTGGTGATGATCCCGCCCTCCTGGGACTGGGACTGCTTCTGGTGACGACGGATCATGTTGACGCCGCGCACCAGCGCGGTGTCATCCTTCGGCTGAACCGAGAGGACTTCGCCCGAACGGCCCTTGTCCTTGCCGGCCAGCACGACGACCTTGTCGCCTTTTCTAATCTTTTGCATTGGTCCGGCTCCTTACAGCACTTCAGGCGCGAGCGAGATGATCTTCATGTGGTTCTTGGCGCGGAGTTCGCGCGGAACCGGTCCGAAGATACGCGTGCCGATCGGCTCTTTCTTGTTGTCGACGAGAACGGCCGCGTTCTTGTCGAAACGGATCACGCTGCCGTCCGGGCGGCGGATGTCCTTGGCCGTGCGAACCACGACCGCCTTCATCACATCGCCCTTCTTAACGCGGCCGCGCGGAATCGCTTCCTTGATGGACACCACGATGATGTCGCCCACGGAAGCGTATTTCCGCTTCGAGCCGCCCAGCACCTTGATGCACATGACACGACGCGCGCCGGAATTATCCGCCACGTCGAGGTTTGTTTGCATCTGAATCATGACTGGCCGCCTTCTTCTTTTCTAACGGGACGGGTTTTTCACCCCTCCCCGGTCTGTCCAAAATTCGTTTGTTTACGCCTGGTCCGAAGACACAACGATCCAGCGCTTATCCTTGGAAATCGGCTTCGATTCCTGGATGAACACCTGATCGCCAACCTTGTGGGCGTTGTTCTCGTCGTGCGCCTTGTACTTCTTGGTCATGCGCACGGTCTTCTTCATCACGGGATGCGTGAAGCGCCGTTCGACCTTGACGACAACCGTCTTCTCGTTCTTGTCGCTGACGACGGTGCCCTGCAGAATGCGCTTTGGCATGGTTTTCGTCCTTAAGCCTTCTTGGCCGCGGACTTTTCCGCAGCGATGGTCTTGATACGCGCAATGTCCTTGCGGACCTGCCTCACGCGCGCGGTCTTCTCGAGCTGGCCGGTGGCCTTCTGGAAGCGCAGATTGAACTGCTCCTTCTTCAGGCTGGCCAAATCGTCGGTCAGCTGGTCCTGGGTCTTGGTCCGGATGTCTTCGGCTTTCATGATCAGCCCGTCCTTATTCTGCGATGCGCTGTACGAAGCGCGTCCTGACCGAGAGCTTGGCCGCGCCGAGACGCAGCGCCTCACGGGCGGTTTCTTCACTGACGCCGTCGATCTCGAACATGATGCGGCCCGGCTTGACGCGCGCCGCCCAGTAGTCGACGGCGCCCTTGCCCTTGCCCATGCGGACTTCGGTCGGCTTCGACGTGACCGGCAGATCCGGGAAAATACGGATCCAGACGCGGCCAGCGCGCTTCATTTCGCGGGTGATCGCGCGGCGAGCCGCCTCGATCTCACGCGCGGTGACGCGGTTCGGCTCAAGCGCCTTCAGCCCGAAACCACCGAAATCCAGATTGGTGCCGCCCTTTGCGGTACCATGGATACGGCCCTTGAACTGCTTGCGGAACTTTGTGCGCTTTGGCTGCAGCATCGTTCTAACTCCAAATTCCTAAATGTCTCAGGCGTTTTCGCGACGACGACCGCGTTCGCGATCACCACCACCGCCATGCGCGGCATCACCCTCGGTCGCGCGACGTTCCGAAGCCATCGGGTCGTGCTCGAGGATCTCGCCCTTGAATACCCAGACCTTGACGCCGCAGATGCCGTACGCCGTATTCGCCTCGGCCGTGCCGTAGTCGACATCGGCGCGCAGCGTGTGCAGCGGCACGCGGCCTTCGCGGTACCACTCCATGCGGGCGATTTCAGCGCCGCCCAGACGGCCGGAGCAGTTGATGCGGATGCCTTCGGCACCGAGGCGCATCGCCGACTGCACGGCGCGCTTCATGGCGCGGCGGAACGCGATACGGCGCTCGAGCTGCTGGGCGATCGACTGGGCGACCAGGGTCGCGTCGATTTCCGGCTTGCGCACTTCGACGATGTTGAGGTGCGTCTCGGACTTCGTCATCTCCATCAGCTTCTTGCGGAGCTTTTCGATGTCGGCGCCCTTCTTGCCGATGATCAGGCCCGGGCGCGCGGCATGGATGGTGACGCGGCACTTCTTGTGCGGGCGCTCGATCACGACCTTGGAGATCGCGGCCTGCTTGAGTTCCTTCTCAAGATACTTGCGGATCTTGATGTCCTCATGCAGCAGCTTGCCGTACTCGCCGGTGTTCGCGAACCAGCGCGAATCCCAGGTCCGGTTGATGCCGAGGCGAAGACCGATCGGATTGACTTTCTGGCCCATTATGCGGCCTCCCCTTTTTCTTCGACTTCACGAACGACGATCGTGAGGTGCGAGAACGGCTTCTCGATACGGCTGGCGCGACCACGACCACGAGCGTGGAACCGCTTCATGACAATCGACTTGCCGACATAGGCTTCCGCCACCACCAGCGCATCGACGTCGAGGTCGTGGTTGTTTTCCGCGTTGGCGATCGCCGATTCCAGCGTCTTCTTGACCGTGCCGGAAATCCGCTTGGCCGAGAATTCGAGGTCGGAAAGCGCTGTCGCGACCTTCTTGCCGCGGATCAGCGCGGCAACGAGGTTCAGCTTCTGCGGGCTGATACGGATCGTGCGCAACACGGCGCGCGCTTCGTTATCAGCAAGCCTGCGCGGAGCTTTGGCCTTGCCCATGATTATTTCCTCTTCGCCTTCTTATCCGCGCCGTGACCGTAATAAGTCCGCGTCGGAGCGAATTCACCGAACTTATGACCGACCATGTCCTCGTTCACCGAAACGGGAACATGCTTCTGGCCGTTGTAGACACCGAAGGTGAAGCCGACGAACTGCGGCAGGATGGTGGAGCGACGGCTCCACATCTTGATCACCTCATTGCGACCACCTTCACGAACCTTGTCCACCTTCTTGAGAAGGTAGCCGTCGATGAAGGGGCCTTTCCAAATAGAACGAGTCACTTGGCGTTACCTCTTCTTAGCTCTTGCGCTGATGGCGCGAGCGCAGGATGAACTTGTCGGTCGCCTTGTTGGACCGCGTCTTCTTGCCCTTGGTCGGCTTGCCCCACGGGCTGACCGGATGACGGCCACCGGAGGTGCGGCCTTCACCACCGCCGTGCGGATGGTCGACCGGGTTCATGGTCACGCCGCGATTGTGCGGGCGCTTGCCGCGCCAAACCGTGCGGCCGGCCTTGCCATCGTTGATGTTGCCGTGGTCGGGGTTCGACACGGCGCCGACCGTGGCCATGCAGGAGCCGTGAACGACACGCTGCTCGCCCGAGTTGAGGCGCAGGATCGCCATGCCCTGGTCGCGACCGACGAGCTGGGCGTAACCGCCAGCCGAACGGGCAACCTGGCCGCCCTTGCCCGGCTTCAGCTCGATGTTGTGGACGATCGTGCCGACCGGCATCGATGCCAGCGGCATCGCATTGCCCGGCTTCACGTCGACCGCTTCTCCAGCCACGATCTTGTCGCCGGCGGCAAGGCGCTGCGGGGCGATGATGTAGGACAGCTCGCCATCGTCGTACTTGATCAGCGCGATGAAAGCGGTGCGGTTCGGATCGTATTCAATGCGCTCGACCGTGCCGACGACGTCGAACTTGCGGCGCTTGAAGTCGATGATGCGGTACGAACGTTTGTGACCACCGCCGATGAAGCGGGCGGTGATGCGGCCGTAATTGTTGCGGCCGCCCGACTTGGTCAGGCCCTCGGTCAGACCCTTGACGGGCTTGCCCTTGTAGAGGCCCGAGCGGTCGACGATGACCAGCTGACGGGTGCTCGGCGTTACCGGGTTGAATTTTTTCAGTGCCATTGTTCTGTCCTCGCGGCCTTGCTCAGAGACCCGTCGCGACGTCGATCGACTGGCCGTCGGCCAGCGTCACGATCGCCTTCTTGACGTCGCTCTGGCGGCCGATCGTGCCGCGGAAGCGCTTGATCTTGCCCTTGCGGACAAGCGTGTTCACGGCCATCACCTTGACGCCGAACAGCGCTTCGACGGCGGCCTTGATTTCCGGCTTCGACGCCTTCTTGGCGACGTTGAAGACGACCTGGTTCTGCTCGGAAGCCATGGTCGACTTTTCGGTGATCGCCGGGCTGACGATCACGTCGTAGTGACGAAGGTCGGTCATTTAAAGCGCTCCTCGAGAGCCTCGACGGCGGCCTTGGAAAGGACCAGCGTGCCGCGGCGCAGAATGTCGTAGACGTTGATGCCCTGGATGGGCAGCACGTCGATGTTGGGGATGTTGGTCGCGGCCAGCTTGAAGTTCTTGTCAAGCTCGGCACCACCGATCACCAAGGCATTGCTCAAGCCCAGCGTCGCGAAATTCGCGATCAGAGCCTTGGTCTTGGCCTCGGTCAGCTTCAGCTCGTCGATGACGATGATCGACGCGCTCTTGGCCTTGGCCGAGAGAGCATGCTTCAAGCCCAGAGCGCGCACCTTCTTCGGCAGGTCGTGCTCGTGGCTGCGAACGACCGGGCCATGGGCCTTGCCGCCGCCGCGGAACTGCGGAGCGCGTGCCGAGTGGTGACGGGCGCGGCCCGTACCCTTCTGCTTGTACATCTTGGCGCCGGTGCGCGCGATTTCGGCGCGGCCCTTGGCCTTGTGCGTGCCCTGCTGCTTCTTGGCGAGCTGCCAGCGCACGACGCGCTGCAGGATATCCTCGCGCGGATCAAGGCCGAAAATCTCCTCGGAGAGTTTCACCTTGCCGGCGTCCTTGCCGCCAAGCGTTGTGATCTTGAGATCCATTATTCCGCTCCCTCTGTGGCCGGAGCCTCGTTCTTAGCAGCACTTCCTGCTGCAACTGGGCGGATCGCGGCGGGCTTCGGCGCATTGGCCGGCAGTGCCACCTTGGCCGCATCGCGGACCAGGATCCAGGCGCCCTTCGATCCGGGAACCGCTCCGCGGATCAGGATCAGGCCGCGGTCGGCATCGGTCGAGACGATCTCGACGTTCTGCGTGGTGACGCGGGTGTCGCCCATATGACCGGCCATCTTCTTGCCCTTGAACACCTTGCCGGGATCCTGGCGCTGGCCGGTCGAACCGTGCGTACGGTGCGAGACCGAGTTACCGTGCGTCGCGCGGCCACCACCCATGTGGTGGCGCTTGATGACGCCCTGAAAACCCTTGCCGATCGTCGTGCCCGTCACATCGACCTTCTGGCCGGCGACGAAGTGCTCGACGGTGATCTCGGCGCCGACATCGATCATGTTGTCGGCGGAGACGCGGAACTCGGCGACCTTCGCCTTCGGCTCGACGGAAGCGGTCGCGAAATGGCCGCGCATCGCCTTCGACGTGTTCTTCACCTTGGCGAGGCCAACGCCGAGCTGAACGGCGGTGTAGCCATTCTTCTCCTGCGTGCGCTGCGCCACGACCTGGCAGTTCTCCATCTGGAGAACAGTGACGGGAACATGTTCCCCGGCATCGTTGTAGATGCGGGTCATTCCCACCTTCTTTGCAATCACACCTGAACGCATCGGTTCAATTCCTTTAGAGTTCCGGGCCAGGGGCACCGCCCCTTACCGCGCTCTCATTCCCTTAGAGCTTGATCTCGACGTCGACGCCGGCGGCCAGATCGAGCTTCATCAAAGCATCGACGGTCTGCGGGGTCGGATCGACGATGTCGAGCAGACGCTTGTGCGTGCGCATCTCGAACTGCTCGCGGCTCTTTTTGTCGACGTGAGGCGACCGGTTGACCGTGAACTTTTCGATCCGCGTCGGCAGCGGAATGGGGCCGCGGACGTTTGCGCCGGTGCGCTTGGCCGTCGACACGATTTCCTTCGTCGAGGCGTCGAGCACGCGGTGATCAAACGCCTTCAGGCGGATGCGGATATTCTGTCCGTTCATGCGTCACTTCCTTGTTCTGGCGCGGCGCGGGCAACTTCCGCGCCCGCGACAGATCGGTTTAAGTCCAAATTACTCTTTGATGGTGACGACGATGCCGGCACCGACGGTGCGGCCGCCTTCACGGATGGCGAAGCGCAGCTTCTCTTCCATGGCGATCGGCACGATCAGCTCGACATCGACCGTGATGTTGTCGCCAGGCATCACCATCTCGGTGCCAGCCGGCAGCGACACGATGCCGGTCACGTCGGTCGTGCGGAAGTAGAACTGCGGGCGGTAGTTGGTGAAGAACGGCGTGTGACGGCCACCTTCGTCCTTGGTCAGGATGTAGGCTTCGGCCACGAACTTCTTGTGCGGCTTCACCGTGCCCGGCTTGGCCAGAACCTGGCCGCGCTCGACACCTTCACGATCAACGCCGCGCAGCAGCGCGCCGATGTTGTCGCCAGCCTGGCCCTGATCGAGCAGCTTGCGGAACATCTCCACGCCCGTGCAGGTCGTCTTGGTCGTCGGACGGATGCCGATGATCTCGAGTTCCTCGCCGACCTTGACCACGCCGCGCTCGACGCGGCCGGTCACGACCGTGCCACGGCCCGAGATCGAGAACACGTCCTCGATCGGCATCAGGAACGGCTTGTCCAGCGGACGAACCGGGGTCGGGATGTAGGCGTCGACCTGAGCCATCAGCTCGCGGATCGCGTCCTCGCCGATCGTCTTGTTCGAATCCTCAAGAGCGGCCAGCGCCGAACCCTTGACGATCGGAATGTCGTCGCCGGGGAATTCGTTCTTCGACAGAAGCTCGCGAACCTCGAGCTCGACCAGTTCGAGCAGCTCGGCGTCGTCGACCTGGTCGACCTTGTTCAGGAACACCACGATCGAAGGCACGCCGACCTGACGGGCGAGCAGGATGTGCTCGCGGGTCTGCGGCATCGGGCCGTCGGCGGCCGAAACGACCAGGATCGCGCCGTCCATCTGCGCGGCACCGGTGATCATGTTCTTCACATAGTCGGCGTGGCCGGGGCAGTCGACATGGGCGTAGTGGCGGTTGGCCGTCTCGTATTCGACGTGGGCCGTCGAGATCGTGATGCCACGCGCCTTCTCTTCCGGCGCCGCATCGATCTGGTCGTAGCGCTTGTACTCGCCAAAATACTTCGTGATCGCCGCCGTCAGCGACGTCTTGCCATGATCAACGTGACCAATCGTGCCGATGTTCACATGAGGCTTAGTGCGCTCGAATTTACCTTTTGCCATGTGATGTCTCCATTTCCTGCTCGCCCATGCGGGCTTTGAATTGCGTTACCGCGGCAGCTCTTTCGAGTTACGCGTACTTTTTCTGGACTTCCTGGGCGACCGCGGTCGGAACCGGCTCGTAGTGATCGAACTGCATCGTGTAGGCCGCGCGGCCCTGGCTCATCGAGCGCAGGTTGTCGACGTACTTGAACATGTTGGCGAGGGGCACCATCGCGTTGATGACGACGGCCACGCCACGCGCTTCCTGGCCCTGGATCTGGCCACGGCGGCCGTTCAGGTCGCCGATGACGCTGCCGACATAGTCTTCCGGTGTCACCACCTCGACCTTCATGATCGGCTCGAGCAGCTGCACGCCAAGCTTGGGTGCGGCTTCACGGAAGCAGGCGCGGGACGCGATTTCGAAGGCCAGGACCGAGGAGTTGACATCGTGGTAGGCGCCGTCGATCAGCGTCGCACGGACGCCGATCATCGGGAAGCCCGCGAACGGACCAGCGCCCATGACGCTCTGGATGCCCTTTTCGACACCCGGAATGTATTCCTTCGGCACGGCGCCGCCGACGATCTTGGACTCGAACACGAAGTCTTCGCCCTCGGCATTCGGCTCGAACACAACTTTCACGCGGGCGAACTGGCCGGTACCGCCGGTCTGCTTCTTGTGGGTGTAGTCCTGCTCGTGCTTGCGGGTAATCGTCTCGCGATAGGCCACCTGCGGAGCGCCGACATTGGCTTCGACCTTGAACTCGCGGCGCATGCGGTCGACGATGATGTCGAGGTGCAGTTCGCCCATGCCGGAGATGATGGTCTGGCCGCTTTCCTCATCGGTCTTGACGCGGAAGGACGGATCCTCGGCAGCCAGGCGGTGAAGGGCGAGGCCCATCTTTTCCTGGTCGTTCTTGGTCTTCGGCTCGATGGCGATCTGGATGACCGGATCGGGGAATTCCATGCGCTCGAGGATGACCGGGTGCAGCGGATCGCACAGCGTGTCGCCGGTGGTCGTGTCCTTGAGGCCCGCCAAGGCAACGATGTCGCCAGCGAAAGCTTCCTCGACGTCGGCGCGCGAATTCGCATGCATCTGCAGCATGCGGCCGATGCGCTCCTTCTTGCCCTTGACGGTGTTGTCGACCGAGATGCCCTTGGTGAGCTTGCCCGAATAGATGCGGGCAAAGGTCAGCGAACCGACGAACGGGTCGTTCATGATCTTGAAGGCGAGCATCGACAGCGGCTCGTCGTCAACCGCATGACGCTCGATCTCGGCGTCGGTCTTGGCATCGACACCCTTGATGGCGGGAACGTCGGCCGGCGACGGCAGGTATTCGACAACGGCGTCGAGCAGCGGCTGCACGCCCTTGTTCTTGAAGGCCGAGCCGCAGAACATCGGGAAGAACTTGACCGCGATCGTGCCCTTGCGGATCAGCGAGCGGATCTCGTCATTCGACGGCATCTTGCCTTCAAGGTAGTTCTCGAGGGCCGTCTCGTCCATTTCGACGGCGGCTTCGATCATCTTCTCGCGGTATTCCTCGGCACGAGCCTTGAGGTCGGCCGGGATCTCGACGATGTCCCAGGCAGCGCCCAGGGTCTCGTCGCGCCATACAAGCGCGTTCATCTCCACGAGGTCGACGACACCCTTGAACTCGGTCTCTGCGCCGATCGGCAGCTGCATGACGACAGCCTGCGCACCGAGGCGCGAACCAATCATCTCGACCGAGCGGTAGAAGTCGGCGCCGATCTTGTCCATCTTGTTACAGAAGATCATGCGCGGCACGCGGTACTTGTCGGCCTGGCGCCAGACGGTTTCCGTCTGCGGCTCGACACCGGCATTGGCATCAAGCAGCGCGATGGCGCCGTCAAGCACGCGCAACGAACGCTCGACCTCGATGGTGAAGTCAACGTGTCCGGGGGTGTCGATGATATTGAAGCGACGCATCTTGCCGTCACGGCCCTTCCAGAAGGTCGTGGTGGCCGCGGACGTGATGGTGATGCCGCGTTCCTGCTCCTGCTCCATCCAGTCCATGGTGGCGGCGCCGTCGTGCACTTCGCCGATCTTGTGCGACTTGCCCGTATAATAGAGGACGCGCTCGGTGGTCGTCGTCTTGCCGGCGTCAATATGCGCCATGATACCGAAATTGCGGTAGTCTTCGATTTTGTATTCGCGGGCCATCGTAGCTGCCTCTCAGTCCTGTTCGCGCTTTACCAGCGGTAGTGTGCGAAAGCGCGGTTGGCTTCAGCCATCTTGTGGGTGTCTTCACGCTTCTTGACGGCGGTGCCACGGTTGTTGGCCGCATCCATCAGCTCGCCCGAAAGGCGGTCGACCATTGTGGTCTCGTTGCGGTTGCGAGCAGCCGCGATCAGCCAACGGATGGCCAATGCCTGGCGGCGCTCAGGACGCACGTCGACGGGAACCTGGTAGGTAGCGCCGCCGACGCGGCGCGAACGCACTTCCACATGCGGCGCGACGTTGTCGAGCGCCTGATGGAAGACGGTGACCGGCTCCTGTTTGGTCTTCGACTGGACCTGGTCGAGCGCGCCGTAGACGATGGTCTCGGCGACCGACTTCTTGCCATCATACATGACGGCGTTCATGAACTTGGTAACGATCAGATCGCCGAACTTCGGATCCGGGTTGATCTCACGCTTTTCTGCACTGTGACGACGGGACATGGCTTTTGTCTCTCAATCTCTCATAGCCCGGCGCAGTCAAAAAAAGCGCCGAAGCCGGAAAACCTTACTTCGGACGCTTCGCACCGTATTTCGAACGGCGCTGCTTGCGATTCTTCACACCCTGCGTGTCGAGCACGCCACGGATGATGTGGTAGCGGACGCCCGGAAGATCCTTGACGCGGCCGCCGCGGATCATGACCACGGAGTGCTCCTGAAGGTTGTGACCTTCGCCGGGGATGTAACCGATCACCTCAAAACCATTGGTCAGGCGGATCTTGGCCACCTTGCGCAGCGCCGAGTTCGGCTTCTTCGGCGTCGTCGTGTAGACGCGCGTGCAGACGCCCCGCTTCTGCGGGTTCTGCTGCATGGCCGGGACCTTGTTGCGCTTCACCGGCGCAATGCGCGGCTTGCGGATCAGCTGGTTGACGGTAGGCATTAAACCCTCTTGTCTCTCAATTCCGTGTCTCGCCCGGTCAGGGCCGCTCAAAGCGTCATTTCCATACGCAAATTCGGGCCACAAACCGCGCTTCGCGGTCTTGCCCGAACAAATGGCAGAGGAAGCGGAAGCCGCTTCATGCACGCCGGAAATGTCTTTTCGCTCGTAAAACGAACCCTGTTTGAAGCAAACTCCAAAGCGTGTCGCTTCGGAAAGTAGAGCCTCACATCGGTTCTGACTGGGCGGCTTCTACTCGCAAGCCCGCGAAGCGTCAACCCCGCAACGGCAAATATTGCATTGAAGCCCTGGCTTGGCAGCCATGCGAAAACCGCATGTAATTTTCTTTCGCCAATTTGCAAGGTCGAGGAAGAAAGTGACCGGCTTTTGGCTTTTGCGCGACCTCGCTTCATGCGAAAAGCCGCCTGAGCAACTCAAAATCCCCTCGCCTGCCCCTTGCCAGGAGGAATCAGTCCGTGAACGACAATGAAGAACGCCCGGTCACCATCATTACCGGCCGGGTGTGGAAGCGCAAAGGCGGCAAAGTGGAAGGCGTGCATGTCATGCTGGTCGCTCCCGATGACGATTCGGCGGTGCGCCGCGCTCTCGAATCGCTTGCCGCGGAAGGTTACGCGGAGGCCGAGCTCGACCAGATCGGCGACATGGAAGGTGTGCCCGATGACGAGCCGCATCTGTCCGCCTACCAGGGCGCCCTCGAAGGTGAAGTGTCGATCGTCACCTTCGAAGAACCGATCTGAGAACCAGGTCCGGACACGGCTGACGTCGGCCGGACCGATGCTCCATCCACTGCAGCTTGCCCGGCTGCCGTCTCACGCCTGGAAATTCTGCCCTTCCCATTCTGGAGCCCCCATGTCCTCGAACAGCAATCCCATCAAGATAGGCATCGTCGGCGTCGGCAAGATCGTGCGCGACCAGCACCTGCCGGCCCTGGCCAAGGACCAGAACTATCGCCTCGCCGCCGCGGCAAGCCGGCACGGCAAGGTCGACGGCATCCCGAATTTTCCCACCATCGAGGCGATGCTAGACGCGGTGCCGGAGCTTGGGGCCGTCTCGCTCTGCATGCCACCGCAGTTCCGTTACGATGCCGCGCGCACCGCGCTCGAGGCGAAGAAACATGTCTTCCTTGAAAAGCCGCCTGGCGCCACGGTCAGCGAGGTTGAGGACCTGAAGGTGCTGGCCGCGAAAAACGGCGTCTCCCTGTTCGCCAGCTGGCATTCCCGCTATGCGCCGGCGGTGGAGGCCGCACGCAGCTTTCTCGCATCGACCCGGATCCGCTCGGCAGCGATCGTCTGGAAGGAAGACGTACGCCGCTGGCATCCGAACCAGGAGTGGATCTGGGCGCCGGGCGGCTTCGGGGTCTTCGATCCCGGCATCAACGCGCTGTCGATCGTGACCCACATCCTGCCGGCGATGTTCATCACCTCGGCCGTGCTCGACTTTCCCGAAAACCGCGCTGCCCCGGTCGCGGCGCAAGTCAGCTTCCGCACCTCGAACGGATTGCCGGTGACGATGGACCTCGACTGGCTGCAGACCGGCCCGCAAAGCTGGGACATCCTGGCCGACACGGATGCAGGCAAGATGGTGCTTTCCGGTGGTGGCTCGAAGCTCGCCATTGACGGCCGTGTCGTCCATGACGAGCCGGAGGCGGAATACCCGATGCTCTACAAGCGTTTCGCGGAGATCGTCCGCGCCGGCGCCTCGGACGTCGATCTCGCGCCACTACAGCATGTCGCCGACGCCTTCATGCTCGGCAAGCGCAACGTGGTCGAGGCGTTTTTTGACTGAATTGAACGGGAAAAGGTCTGCATTGCTATCATGAACCTTGGCCGGGATATGTTCCTGGCTTAGGCTCGGAGACGATCGGTGCGGTGCGACGTCCGAATTCCAATTGACCCCAGCCAAGCTGGGCAATCTCGCCATACCGAACGAAATTTGAACGGTCGAAACCGTGTTCGGCGTCGTTGTATGAGATCACGGTTCGGCCGATCAGCGCTACAACCAGATGCGACGATCATCGCCAGCCGAGGTCCGGTGAATCCACTGTTCCGAATCGATGCTGATCGTGTCCCAGAGCCTTCGCTGCGCAAAGCTCATGCGCTCTCGACCCTTGTCGATCCGGCTCAAAGAGCTGCCTCGCTCATCTGAATAACATCCCTCAAGATCAGGCTTGCGGTTTCATTCGACAATCGCAATCGCAAAGCCATCATAACCCTTGGCGCCGACTGTCTGGATGGCGGTACCATCGAGGCGCTTGTCGCCGCCGATGAATGAGAACGCCGCCCGCGCGCCCACGACATTGGCGTCATGGCCACCCTTATCGACCACCGCGCCGTCGCGGATGACATTGTCGCAGATAAGCACCGTCCCCGGCCGCGAAAGCCGCACGGCCCAGGACAGGTAGTTCGGGTTGTTCGGCTTGTCGGCATCGATGAAGATGAGATCGAACGGCCCGGCATTCTCGGCGCTTAGCGCCGCAAGCGACTGAAGGGCCGGCCCGACCCGCACTTCCACGCGTTCCGACACGCCCGCACGGACAAAATTCGCCCCCGCGACCCTGGCGTGGTGCGGATCGAGTTCAAGCGTCACGACCTTGCCATCCGTGGGCAAGGCACGCGCCATCCAGATCGTGGAGTAACCGCCCAGCGTGCCGATTTCGAGGATCTTCTTTGCGCCCTGAATTCGTGCAAGAAGCGAAAGCAGCTTGCCTTGCGCCGGCGAGACGTCGATCGGCGGCAAACCTTGGTCACGATTGGTCGCCAGAACAGCGTCGAGGGCGGAATCCGCCTCGAACAGGGCATCGACGATGTAGTCGTCGACAGCAGCCCAGGTTTTCCTGCTCATCGTTTTCTTCTCCGATCGAAAGCGAACGCGGAAGGGTCGGAACGCGTGGACCTCTCTTGCCGCCATGGATATCAACTTCGCCACGCCCCGGAAAACAAAAAGGCCGCCGGATTGGCCCGACGGCCCTGTTGCCTGAGATTTCTTACTTTTTCTGGCGCAATTCCGGACGGAAAACTGTTTTACACTTTTCCTGGAATTGCTCCCGCCGCGCTTACTGCGCGGCGGTTGTCATATCGGCCAGCATCGGCTCGGCGACTTCCACACCGGAGGCCTTGCGGCGCTCGTCGATGATCAGTTCGTCGCGCGAGGTGGCGATGCGCCGGATCTGGCTCATCGTGCCGCCGGTACCGGCCGGGATCAGCCGGCCGACGATGACGTTTTCCTTCAAGCCCTGCAGCATGTCGGTCTTGCCGGCAACCGCGGCTTCCGTCAGCACCCTGGTCGTCTCCTGGAAGGAGGCGGCCGAGATGAAGGACGGCGTCTGCAGCGAGGCCTTGGTGATGCCGAGCAGCACCGGCTGGCCTTCGGCCGGCTTCTTGCCGTCCTCGATCAGACGCTCGTTGACCTCTTCCAGCTCGATCACGTCGACGTGGTCGCCCGGAATGTAGGTCGAGTTGCCCTGCGTGGTGATCTCGACCTTCTGCAGCATCTGGCGAACGATCACCTCGATGTGCTTGTCGTTGATCGACACGCCCTGCAGGCGGTAGACTTCCTGGATCTCATTGACGAGGTAGGACGCAAGTGCCTCCACGCCCTTGATCGCCAGGATGTCGTGCGGCGCCGGATTGCCGTCGAGGATGTAGTCGCCCTTCTCGATGACGTCACCGTCCTGGAGATGGAACGGCTTGCCCTTCGGGATCAGGTATTCGACCGGCTCGAGCGTCGAGTTCATGCGGCTCGATGATGATGCGGCGCTTGTTCTTGTAGTCGCGGCCGAAGCGGATCGTGCCATCGATCTCGGCGATGATGGCGTGATCCTTCGGACGACGTGCCTCGAACAGTTCGGCAACACGCGGCAGACCGCCGGTGATGTCCTTGGTCTTGGCGCTTTCCATCGGGATACGCGCCAGCACGTCGCCGGGACGAACCTGCGCACCCGGCTCGACCGAGAGAATGGCCTCGACCGAGAGCAGGAAGCGGGCATCACCACCCTTCGACAGCTTGCCGACCTTGCCCTTGGCGTCCTGAACGACGATCGCCGGCTTCAGATCGTTGCCGCGCGGCGTCGAACGCCAGTCGATGACCTCACGCTTGGTGATGCCGGTCGACTCGTCGGCCGTTTCCTGGACGGAAATACCGTCGACCAGATCCTCGAACGCCACCTTGCCCTCGATTTCGGTGAGGATCGGGCGGGTGTAGGGATCCCACTCGGCGATACGCTGTCCACGCTTCACCTTGTCGCCATCGTCCACGAAGATACGCGAACCATAGGTGACACGGTGCGTGGCGCGCTCCTTGCCGGCTTCGTCGAGGATCAGAACCGCCATGTTGCGGCCCATGACCATCTGCTGGCCGTCGGAGTTGCGCACCACGTTGCGGTTGCGGATCTCGACCTTGCCCTCATAGGAGGCTTCAAGGAACGAGCTGTCCACCACCTGCGCGGTACCGCCCATGTGGAAGGTACGCATGGTGAGCTGGGTGCCCGGCTCGCCGATCGACTGCGCCGCGATGACGCCGACGGCTTCACCCTGGTTGACCGGGGTGCCGCGCGCCAGATCGCGTCCGTAGCAGACCGCGCACACGCCAACCCTGACCTCGCAGGTCAGTGCCGAGCGGATGCGGACGGACTGGACGCCGGCCTTTTCGATCTGTTCCACGTCGCGCTCGTCCATCAGCGTTCCGGCCTTGACCAGCAGGTCGCCGGTCACCGGATGGTTGATGTCGTCGAGCGCGGTGCGGCCCAGCACGCGCTGGCCGACCGAAGCAACGACCTGACCGGCATCGACGATCGGCTGCATGGTGAGGCCCTTGTCGGTGCCGCAATCCACGGAGTTGACGATGCAGTCCTGCGCCACGTCGACCAGACGGCGGGTGAGGTAACCCGAGTTCGCCGTCTTCAAGGCGGTGTCGGCCAGACCCTTGCGGGCGCCGTGGGTCGAGTTGAAGTACTCGAGCACGGTCAGGCCTTCCTTGAAGTTCGAGATGATCGGCGTCTCGATGATTTCACCCGACGGCTTGGCCATCAGGCCGCGCATGCCGGCGAGCTGACGCATCTGGGTGGGCGAGCCACGCGCACCGGAGTGCGACATCATGTAGATCGAGTTCATCGGCTTCTGACGGCCATTGTCCTCGAACTCGACCGCCTTGATGCGGGCCATCATCTCGTCGGCGACCTTTTCCGAGCACTTGGCCCAGGCGTCGACGACCTTGTTGTATTTCTCGCCCTGCGTGATCAGACCGTCATTGTACTGCTGCTCGTATTCCTTGGCCAAAGCCTCGGTGTCGGAGACCAACTTGATCTTGCTATCCGGGATCAGCATGTCGTCCTTGCCGAACGAAATGCCGGCACGGCAGGCATGAGCGAAACCGAGCGCCATGATGCGGTCGCAGAAAATGACCGTCTCCTTCTGACCGCAATGGCGGTAGACGGTGTCGATCATCTTGGAGATGTTCTTCTTGGTCATCTCCTGGTTGGCGGTCTCGTAAGGCACATTGACGTTCTTCGGCAGAAGCTCGCCGATGATCATGCGGCCAGGCGTGGTGTCATGGATCTTCGACACGACCTTGCCTTCGGCGTCGACCGTGCGGAAGCGGCCCTTGATCTTGGCGTGCAGGGTCACCGCCTTGGTCTCGAGCGCGTGCTGGAGTTCGCCCATGTCGGCAAACACCATGCCCTCGCCCGGCTCGTTCTGGTTGACGATCGAGAGATAGTAGAGACCCAGAACCATGTCCTGCGACGGCACGATGATCGGCGCGCCGGAAGCCGGGTGCAGGATGTTGTTGGTCGACATCATCAGCACGCGGGCTTCAAGCTGCGCTTCCAGGGACAGCGGCACGTGAACAGCCATCTGGTCACCGTCGAAGTCGGCGTTGAAGGCCGTGCAGACCAGCGGGTGCAGCTGGATCGCCTTGCCTTCGATCAGGATCGGCTCGAACGCCTGGATGCCGAGGCGGTGCAGCGTCGGCGCGCGGTTCAGGAGAACCGGGTGCTCGCGGATGACCTCGTCGAGAATATCCCAGACCTCCGGACGCTCCTTCTCGACCAGCTTCTTCGCCTGCTTGACGGTCGAGGAATAACCCTTGGCGTCAAGACGGGCGTAGATGAAGGGCTTGAACAGTTCGAGCGCCATCTTCTTCGGCAGGCCGCACTGGTGCAGCTTGAGCTCGGGACCGGTGACGATGACCGAGCGGCCGGAATAGTCGACGCGCTTGCCGAGCAGGTTCTGGCGGAACCGGCCCTGCTTGCCCTTGAGCATGTCGGACAGCGACTTCAGCGGACGCTTGTTCGCGCCAGTGATGACGCGGCCGCGACGGCCGTTGTCGAACAGCGCGTCGACGGCTTCCTGCAGCATGCGCTTTTCATTGCGCACGATGATGCCGGGCGCGCGCAGTTCGATCAGCCGCTTCAGACGGTTGTTGCGGTTGATGACGCGGCGGTAGAGATCGTTCAGGTCGGACGTGGCGAAACGACCGCCGTCCAGGGGGACAAGCGGGCGCAGGTCCGGCGGGATCACCGGGACCACCTTCATGATCATCCATTCCGGACGGTTGCCGGATTCCATGAAGTTCTCGACGACCTTGAGCCGCTTCAGATACTTCTTCTGCTTCAGCTCGGACGTGGTCGAAGCCAGTTCCGAACGCAGGTCGCCGGCGATCTTCTCCAGGTCCATGCCGGCCAGGAGGTCATGAATGGCCTCGGCGCCGATCATGGCGGTGAAGGAATCCTCGCCATACTCGTCGACGGCGATCATGTACTCTTCCTCGCTGAGCAGCTGGTGCTCCTTCAGCGCGGTGAGGCCAGGCTCGGTGACAATGTAGTTCTCGAAATAGAGGACACGCTCGATATCCTTCAGCGTCATGTCGAGCAGAGTGCCGATGCGCGAGGGCAGCGACTTCAGGAACCAGATATGAGCGACGGGAGCGGCGAGCTCGATATGGCCCATGCGCTCGCGACGGACGCGCGACAGCGTGACTTCGACGCCGCACTTCTCGCAGATGACGCCCTTGTACTTCATGCGCTTGTACTTGCCGCACAGGCACTCATAGTCCTTGATCGGGCCAAAAATGCGCGCGCAGAACAGACCGTCACGCTCCGGCTTGAAGGTGCGGTAGTTGATGGTCTCCGGCTTCTTGATCTCGCCGAACGACCAGGACAGAATCTTCTCAGGGCTGGCCAGTGAGATCCGGATGGAATCGAACACCTGCGCAGGCGCCTGCGGATTGAAGAGATTCATGACCTCTTGGTTCATGCCGTTCTCCTTTTCGGGGTCCTCGAAAACCCCTTGCATCTAACGCGGGCCAAACGCCCGCCGTCTTTGTCGGCCACTGGCCGTCGAATTCGTTTGGCGCGCCGCAACTTCGTGCGGCGCGCCGTAGCCTTACTCAGCCGCGTCGGGCAGCCGGACAGGGTTGTCGTCGAGCTTGGTGTTCTCCAGCTCGACATTGAGGCCGAGAGACCGCATTTCCTTGACGAGCACGTTGAAGCTCTCCGGGATGCCGGCCTCGAAGGTGTCGTCGCCGCGGACGATCGCCTCGTAGACCTTGGTGCGGCCGGCGACGTCGTCCGACTTCACCGTCAGCATTTCCTGCAGCGTGTAGGCGGCGCCATAGGCTTCCAGCGCCCAGACCTCCATTTCGCCGAAGCGCTGGCCACCGAACTGCGCCTTGCCGCCCAGCGGCTGCTGGGTGACGAGCGAGTACGGACCGATCGAACGCGCATGGATCTTGTCGTCCACCAGGTGGTGAAGCTTGAGCATGTAGATATAGCCCATCGTCACCTTGCGATCGAACGGCTCGCCCGTGCGTCCGTCATAGAGCTGCGACTGACCGCTGGTGTGCAGGCCCGCCTGCTCCAGCATGATGTTGATGTCAGCCTCGTGCGCGCCGTCGAACACCGGGGTCGCGATCGAGACGCCGCGGCGCATCTGCTCGCTGAGGCGAACAATGCTCTCGTCGTCATACTCACGGATCGGCTCGTTGCGGTCATTGGCCGGCATGAAGCTTTCCAGCGTCTTGCGCAGCGGCTTGATGTCGCCGGCCGCCTTGTACGTGTCGATCAGCTCGCCGATCTTCTTGCCCATGCCTGCGCAAGCCCAGCCCAGATGCGTTTCCAGGATCTGGCCGACATTCATGCGGCTCGGCACACCCAGCGGGTTGAGCACGATATCGGCATGCGTGCCGTCCTCGAGGAAAGGCATGTCCTCGACCGGAACGATGCGCGACACGACACCCTTGTTGCCGTGACGGCCGGCCATCTTGTCGCCCGGCTGCATCTTGCGCTTCACCGCCACGAAGACCTTGACCATCTTCATGACGCCCGGAGGCATTTCGTCGCCGCGCTGCACCTTCTCGACCTTGTCCATGAAGCGCTGTTCGAGCGCCTTCTTGGAGTTGTCGTACTGGCCACGCAGGGCTTCCAGTTCGCTCTGGAGCTTTTCGTTCTCCACGGCAAACTGCCACCATTGCGAACGCGGATACTCGTCGAGCGTATCCTTCGACAGCGTCGAGCCCTTCTTGAAGCCCTTCGGTCCAGCGATCGCTTCCTTGCCGACGAGCACGTCGGAAAGACGCGCGTAGACGTTGCGGTCCAGGATGGCCTGCTCGTCGTCACGGTCCTTGGCGAGGCGTTCGATCTCCTCGCGCTCGATCGCCATGGCGCGCTCGTCCTTCTCCACACCGTGGCGATTGAACACGCGCACCTCGACGACGGTGCCGAAAGTGCCCGGAGGCATGCGCATCGAGGTGTCGCGCACGTCGGAAGCCTTTTCGCCGAAGATGGCGCGCAGAAGCTTCTCTTCCGGTGTCATCGGGCTTTCGCCCTTCGGCGTGATCTTGCCGACCAGGATGTCGCCCGGCTGCACTTCCGCGCCGATATAGACGATGCCGGCTTCATCGAGGTTCTTCAGCGCTTCTTCCGAAACGTTCGGAATGTCGCGCGTGATTTCCTCCGGACCGAGCTTGGTATCGCGCGCCATGACCTCGAACTCCTCGATGTGGATCGAGGTGAAGACGTCGTCGGCGACGATACGCTCGGAGAGCAGGATCGAGTCCTCGTAGTTGTAGCCGTTCCACGGCATGAACGCGACCAGCACGTTGCGGCCGAGTGCCAGATCACCGAGCTCCGTCGACGGACCGTCGGCGATGATGTCACCCTTGTTGACCCGGTCACCCATACGCACCAGCGGACGCTGGTTGATGCAGGTATTCTGGTTCGAACGCTGGAACTTCATCAGCCGGTAGATATCGACGCCGGACTTGCCCGGATCGAGATCCTCGGTGGCGCGGATAACGATACGCGTCGCGTCCACCTGGTCGACGATGCCACCACGGCGAGCGCCGATGGCGGCGCCCGAGTCACGGGCGACGATCGGCTCCATGCCGGTGCCGACGAACGGCGCCTCGGCGCGCACCAGCGGCACGGCCTGACGCTGCATGTTCGAGCCCATCAGCGCGCGGTTGGCGTCGTCGTTCTCGAGGAACGGGATCAGGGCCGCGGCCACCGACACCATCTGCTTGGGCGAAACGTCCATCAGATCGACGTTTTCGCGCGGCGCCATCATCACTTCGCCGGCACTGCGGCAAATGACGAACTCGTCCACGAAGCCACCATTCTTGTCGAGCTCGGCATTGGCCTGCGCGACATGGTGCTTGGCTTCTTCCATCGCCGAGAGATAGACGACGTCATTGGTCAGCTTGCCGTCGACGATCTTGCGGTACGGGCTCTCGATGAAACCGTACTTGTTGACGCGCGCGAAGGTGGCCAGCGAGTTGATCAGACCGATATTCGGACCTTCCGGCGTCTCGATCGGGCAGATACGGCCGTAATGCGTCGGGTGCACGTCGCGCACCTCGAAGCCGGCACGCTCGCGGGTCAGACCGCCCGGTCCAAGCGCCGACAGGCGGCGCTTGTGGGTGATCTCCGACAGCGGGTTGGTCTGGTCCATGAACTGCGACAGCTGCGAGGAACCGAAGAACTCGCGCACGGCGGCGGCCGCCGGCTTGGCGTTGATCAGATCCTGCGGCATGACCGTGTCGATCTCGATCGAGGACATACGCTCCTTGATCGCGCGCTCCATGCGCAGCAGGCCGACGCGGTACTGGTTCTCCATCAGCTCGCCGACGGAACGCACGCGGCGGTTGCCGAGATTGTCGATGTCGTCGATCTCGCCCTTGCCGTCGCGCAGTTCGACCAGCGTCTTGACCACGGCCAGGATGTCTTCCTTGCGCAGAACGCGCACGGTGTCCTCGGCCTTGAGCTCGAGGCGCATGTTCATCTTGACACGGCCGACAGCCGACAGGTCATAGCGCTCGCTGTCGAAGAACAGCGAGTTGAACATGGCTTCGGCGGTCTCGAGCGTCGGCGGCTCGCCGGGGCGCATGACACGATAGATGTCGAACAGTGCGTCCTGGCGGCTCTCGTTCTTGTCGACGGCGAGCGTGTTTCTGATATAGGCGCCGACATTGACGTGGTCGATGTCGAGGATCTTGATCTCCTGCTCGCCGGTGCCGAGCAGCACCTTGAGCGTCTTTTCGTCGATCTCGTCACCGGCCTCGAGGAAGATCTCGCCGGTTGCGTAGTTGACGATGTCCTCGGCCAGATAGTTGCCGAGCAGATCCTCGTCGGTCGCCTTGATCGCCTTCAGACCCTTCTCGCCAAGCTGGCGCGCCTGACGAGCGGTGATCTTCTTGCCGGCTTCGACAACGACCTCGCCCGTATCGGCGTCGACCAGGTCGCCGACGGCCTTGAGGCCGCGGAAGCGCTCGACGTTGAACGGAATGCGCCAGTGGTCGCCGGCGCGCACATAGCTGATCTTGTTGTAGAAGGTCGACAGGATCTCTTCGCCGTCCATGCCGAGCGCCATCAGCAGCGACGTCACCGGAATCTTGCGGCGGCGGTCGATGCGGGCGTGCACGACGTCCTTGGAATCGAACTCGATGTCGAGCCAGGAGCCCCGATAAGGAATGACGCGCGCGGCGAACAGAAGCTTGCCCGACGAGTGCGACTTGCCCTTGTCGTGGTCGAAGAAGACGCCCGGCGAACGGTGCATCTGCGAGACGATGACGCGCTCGGTGCCGTTGACGATGAAGGTGCCGTTCAAGGTCATGAGCGGCATGTCGCCCATGTAGACGTCCTGCTCCTTGATGTCCTTGATCGACTTGGCGCCGGTATCCTCGTCAATATCGAACACGATGAGGCGCAGCGTCACCTTCAGTGGCGCGGCATAGGTCAGGTCACGCTGACGGCATTCGTCAACGTCGAATTTCGGTCCTTCGAACTCGTACTTCACGAACTCCAGCATCGAGGAGCCGGAAAAATCGGAGATCGGGAAGACCGACTTGAAAACAGCCTGCAGTCCCTCGTCCGGACGCCCGCCCTTGGGCTCGTCCACCATCAGGAATTGGTCATAGGATGCCTTCTGAACCTCGATCAGGTTCGGCATCTCCGCAACTTCCGGAATCTTTCCGAAGAACTTGCGTACGCGTCTGCGGCCATTGAAAGTCTGGGTCTGGGCCATCGTCGCTCCTTAGCTCAAAACTCGGGACGGACCTCGCCGCGGTCCGCCTTGCATACCGAGCCGCCTGGGCGGCGGCTCTCTGTCTGTTCTCCGTCCCCCCAACGAACTGCTTGTCGGCGGCCGGCTAAAACGGGAGAAAACCCGTTTCCTGAAGGCCGGTTGCGGCCCTCAGGAAAGAGGTTCTCGTACATCTCGCGCTACGCGTCCTCCCTCCAGGCGAAGGGAGTGGCGGACGGCGCGAGGCCGCCCGCCGCTTATACGCTTACTTCAGGTCGACCTTGGCGCCGGCTGCTTCCAGCTGGGCCTTGAACTTGTCGGCGTCGGCCTTGGAAACGCCTTCCTTGACCGGCTTCGGAGCCGCTTCGACCAGGTCCTTGGCTTCCTTGAGACCAAGACCGGTGATGGCGCGGACTTCCTTGATGACGTTGATCTTCTGAGCGCCGGCGTCGGTGAGGACGACGTCGAATTCCGTCTTTTCCTCGGCCGGAGCAGCAGCAGCGGCAGCGCCGCCAGCAGCGGCAACCGCCACCGGAGCAGCAGCCGAAACGCCCCACTTTTCTTCCAGAAGCTTCGACAGCTCGGCCGCCTCGAGGACG
This sequence comes from Mesorhizobium sp. HAY1-8B, assembly GCF_056868045.1. NCBI lineage: Bacteria > Pseudomonadati > Pseudomonadota > Alphaproteobacteria > Hyphomicrobiales > Phyllobacteriaceae > Mesorhizobium > Mesorhizobium sp. HAY1-8B. Next base: position 4,215,183 of record NZ_CP200321.1, on the reverse strand, counting down.
GTCAGCTTCGAAAGGTCGTCTACGATCTTTGCGAGATCAGCCATTGTTGTATTCCTTCGTTAGGTTCGAACGTGTGTTTTTGATAGCGAGGAACGGCCTCATGCCGCCTCGTCCTTCCGGGCGTAAGCGCCGATGACGCGCGCGACCGAGGCCGCTGGCGCATTGACGATCTGGGCGATCCGGGTGGCCGGCGTGGCGATCATGCCAACCAACCTGGCGCGCAGCTCATCGAGCGACGGAAGTGTGGCGAGTGCCTTCACACCGTCGGCGTTGAGCGAGGTGGTGCCCATAGCGCCGCCGAGAATGACAAGCTTGTCATTTCCCTTGGCGAAATCGGACGCGACCTTCGGCGCCGCAATCGGATCCTCCGAATAAGCAATCAGCGTCTGTCCCTTGAACAGATCAATGATCGATGCGGAGTCCGTGCCCTGAAGAGCGATTTTGGCGAGACGGTTCTTCGCGACTTTAACGGTGCCACCGGCAGCGCGCATTTTCGACCGAAGGTCGTTCATTTGCGCGACGGTGATACCGGCATAGTGGGCCACGACGACTGAACCTGCGTTTCCGAACGCTTCGTTCAGGCCCGTGACGAGTTCGCGTTTTTCCGCTCTGTCCACTGCCTATCTCCAGTTGACCCCTGCCCTATTTCGAGGACAGGCGTCGGGTTGCCTTTTGCCGGCCGGGCCATCCAGTAACGGATCTCCCGAACGACGCTCGAGGATCCTGCCCCCTTTCGCCACACCGCCGGCAAGCCGACGATGCGCAGACAAAAGGCAAACACGGTTCGAACCTTTCATTGGAGCACTTGCTCCGTTGTCGGGTCTTCACCCGTCTCATGCAGGCCCACATGAATTAAGGCTTTTGGGCCGCCTGCAATCTCGGACAGGATGTCCGGAAGCCTTTCGACTTCCGGCACCGGGCCCAGGATAAATCCGGGGCCCGGAATTCAATCACGGATCGGCCTTCCAGCGGCCGATCCAAATGGTCTTAATCAGGACGCAGCGAGCGTCGCGACATCGAGCTTGAGGCCCGGGCCCATCGTCGAGGTGACCGACACCTTCTTGACGTAGTTGCCCTTGGCGCCAGCCGGCTTTGCCTTGGTCACCGCATCGGCGAAGGCACGGATGTTCTCTTCGAGCGCCTTGACGTCGAACGAGACCTTGCCGACGCCGGCATGAACGATGCCGGCCTTCTCGACACGGAACTCGACCGCGCCGCCCTTCGATGCCTTGACGGCGGCGGCGACGTCGGTGGTGACGGTGCCGACCTTCGGGTTCGGCATCATGCCGCGCGGGCCGAGCACCTTGCCGAGACGGCCGACCAGCGGCATCATGTCCGGAGTGGCGATGCAGCGATCGAAATCGATCGTGCCCTTCTGGACGATCTCGACCAGATCCTCCGCGCCGACGATGTCGGCGCCGGCGGCCTTGGCCTCCTCGGCCTTGTCGCCACGGGCGAACACGGCGACACGAACCGAGCGGCCGGTGCCGTTCGGCAGATTGACCACGCCGCGGACCATCTGGTCGGCATGGCGTGGGTCGACGCCGAGGTTCATGGCAACTTCGACTGTCTCGTCGAACTTGACCGAGGAACGGTCCTTGAGCAGCTTCAGCGCCTCACCCAGGGCATAAGCCTTGTTGGGATCGATGCCTTCGCGGGTCTTCGATACACGCTTTGCAATCTTTGCCATGATCTCAGCCCACCACTTCCAGACCCATCGAGCGGGCGGAGCCCTCGACCATGCGCATGGCCGCCTCGACGTCGTTTGCGTTCAGATCCTTCATCTTGGCGGTCGCGATTTCGCGCACCTTGTCGCGCGAAACGGTGCCAGCCTTGACCTTGCCCGGCTCCTTCGAGCCCGACTTCAGGTTCGCGGCCTTCTTCAGGAAGTAGCTCACCGGCGGCGTCTTCATGACGAAGGTGAACGACTTGTCCTGGTAATAGGTGATGACGACCGGAACCGGCGATCCCTTTTCCATTTCCTGGGTCTGCGCGTTGAACGCCTTGCAGAACTCCATGATGTTGATGCCACGCTGACCAAGCGCCGGACCTATCGGGGGCGACGGCGTAGCCGAACCCGCGGAAACCTGGAGCTTGAGCTGGCCTGCAATTTTCTTAGCCATCTCTTTTCCTGCCTTTGTCTATGCCGGTCCCAACATCAGGGAAAACACCGGCGGTTGCAGTCTGGTGGTGCGGTTCGCGTGGCCGGCTAAAGCCACATTCGCCTCCCACCGTTCTCAGGCCGTGCGTTTCCGCACCGCCCCCCCCGATCGCCGAACCGGCGCCGCCGGCCGAACATCGGGGGATTTCGGATCAGCCCTTTTCGACCTGTCCGAATTCCAGATCGACGGGCACGGCGCGCCCGAAGATCGAAACTTCCACCTTGAGCCGCGCCCGCTCCTCGTCCACTTCCTGGACGAAACCGTTGAACGACGCGAAAGGACCATCCGAAACACGGATCGCCTCGCCGATCTCGAACGTGACCGAGGGCTTCGGCCGCTCGACGCCTTCCTGCACCTGGTTCAGGATGCGCTGCGCCTCCGCCTCGGTGATCGGCACCGGCTTGGAGTCGCCGAGAAAGCCGGTGACCTTCGGCGTGTTCTTCACCAAGGAGAACACGGCATCGGTCAGGTTGGCCTTCAGGAGCACGTACCCCGGGAAGAACTTGCGCTCGGCATCGACCTTGCGGCCACGACGAACCTCGACGACCTTCTCGGTCGGCACCACGATCTGCTCGATATCGGCGGACAGGCCCTTCTGCTTGGCCTTGTTCTCGATGTCCTCGGCGACCTTCTTTTCAAAGTTCGAATAAGCGTGGACGATGTACCAGCGCGCAGCCATTTTTTTAGACTTCTCCGTAATCGCCGGACTTAGCGTCCAATGCCCAGAATCTGTTCGATCGCGAGGCCCATCAACTGATCGGCGCTAAAGAAAAAGATCATCGCAATCACAGCGAAGGCCAGAACCATCACCGTCGAGATCATTGTTTCGCGCCGCGACGGCCAAGTCACCTTGGCGGTCTCCGAGCGAACCTGCTGGAGAAAGACGAAAGGATTTGTGGTTTTCGAAGCCATATGCCGCCTGTCTTCAAGACCCGTTGGCCGGGTCTCCTGGATGATCCCGCTGGCCGGGACGTGCCGCCTGAGCCCAGTCTCGCGCCGAATCAGCGCAATCATTTCGCCCATGCAAATCAGACGCGTAAAGCCGGCTTCCCAGCTCCACGCGTCGCGTGCCTGTTCCGTCTACATAAAACCAATTCTTGATCCACGCAAGTGGCAAGTGTCCGCTTTATGACCAAACGCCGCCTCGGAACCATCCAGTCGTTCCGTCCCGGCTATGGCGCCCTTATGCCCCAATCGGGCTAATATGGCAAGCGTGTCGCCGATTTTCAAAGGGCGGCCTGCAAAATATCGCTTCTGATGGCCATTTCGGAAATGGCACGGGCAGCAGGGCTCGAACCTACGACCTGCGGTTTTGGAGACCGCCGCTCTACCAACTGAGCTATGCCCGTATCCTGCGCGCCTCGGCGCAGCAGGGGCTTCCTAAAAGCTTCCGGGCTCTGTGTAAAGAGTGGTTTGCACGCAAACGCGCCTTCATCCCCCATGCCAAATCCGGACCACTGATGACTGGCCGCCGCTTCGGCCTGTTCGGAACTGCTGTGATTACGATTTCCCGGCCGGTGGCGTGTACGGGCCGCCAGGCACGCCCCAGCCCCAGGCCGGCATCGGCTCGGTCTCGGGATCGCAGGTCTCGTCCAGATTGGAATTCATCTTGGCCAGCCGCGATCCCCATTCGACATAGCCCATGAAGGCCGAACGGAATTCGGGATCGTCGGGCAAGCCGACCTCGTCTGCGGCGTCGGCGAGCAGGTTGATCCAGCGGCGGCGCTGTTCCTCGGTCAAATGCTTGCCTAGATGATGCATGACCATCTCGCGGTGGCCGCCGAACTTTTCGCTGTAGGTCTTCGGTCCACCAAAGACCTCGCCGATGAAGGCCGCGACATGGGCGGGATGATCCGGCGACATCGCCTTGAACACCGGCCCGACGACCGGATCCTTTGCCACCTTGTCATAAAAGGTCCGCGTCAGCCGGTTCAGCGCGTCGCTGCCGCCGGCCCATTCGTAAAGTGTCGGAACATCCTTGCGCATGGCGGTCATCTTGTCCTCGATCACCAGACGGTAGCGGAAAGACCCGACCTGCCTCAACCTGCCTCGATAGCCAGTTCAACACACGCGGCGTCACAATCTGGCCGGCATGTCGGCTTCGGCGTTGGCTGACGGCACGAGCCGGCAATTGTCCGGCCTCGGAACCGATCTGCATATGGTGGCGCCCGTCAGTTCGTCGGCGGACTGAGGCCCGGTCGCCAGCCCGAATTTCAGTATCGCCTGCTGATAGAGCCGCCGTTTGGATGACGAGAGCTGCATGGCGTCGAACAGGCCGGGTCCGATCGCCATCTGCTCGAGATACGCCTTGACCTTGTCCCCAAGCCCAACGGAACTCACGCTGAGGCGCACGGCAGGCCCGATGAAACGCCTGACACCACCGGCAACCATGATCGGACAGGCCGAAGCACATTCGCCTTCGGATTCGATTGTGAGCCCGGTGTGGACGCCATCCTTGGCCAGGCACTCCGCCGAGGGATCGCAATCCAAGAAATCCGTGTGGGCGACAACGACATCGAGCTTGCGTTCCCGGATCAGCCTGCCAGCGGCAAGCGCGCTCTCGATATCGCCGCCCTGTGAGTTGATGACGATAGGCAGCCGCCGGCCGGCGATGGCATCGAGAGCCTGTCTAAGCTTTTCCGGCGTCCGCGCGGTGATCGAGCCCTCCGCCGAGATCCATTCCGGACAGTCGGGATTGCAGAGCGGGTTGCTGCCGCGGACAAACACGAAACGCATGTCGGCCTCCTTCGGCGTCGTGGCCTCGGCCGGCGGAGGGAGAGCGGGTTTTGCCTGAGCGGTCGGGAGATTGGCCGGCGTCGCCTCTTTGTCGGCGGGTATCTCCCGGCAATTCGCCGGCATCGGGTTTGCCTTGCAGATGGTTTCCCCGGTGAAAAGCTCGACGGCGTCGAGGGAGGTGACGAGGTTCATGCGGAGCATGTTTTCGAGAACCAGTTGATGGATTTCACTGGCAGGCGTGTTCTTCATCGTTGTGAAAACGCCTTCGCCTATCCCCATGCCCTGCAGATACGCCGAAAGCCTCTTCTCGACCGCCTTGCTCATTTCGTAGGTCTTGTAGCTGCCCGCGTTCTTGCGGCTGACGACCTTGGTGCTGATGATCTTCTTCTTGCCGTTCACGATCCGATAGGTGGTCCGGTAGAGCAGCTTCTCGCGCCTGTAGGTGGTGGTGACCTGGTGAACGCCGAGATAGGCGAACTCCCCGACAACGCGGCGCACGCCGCCGGAAAACATCAGCGGGCAAGCAGAATTGCACATGGCGCCGTCGTCATAGGCCATGCCGAAATAGTCGGCGCCCTTGCCCTGGTTATCCCTGCAATTCTTCATCTGCGGCTCGCAGCCGGAAAACACCGTCGTGCCAACGGCGATATCGAGCTTGTTCTTGCGGATCATCTGGCCGAGCCTCACCGCAGCATCGACGTTGCCGCCAGGGGAATTGACGACCACCGGCAATTGCCGGCCCCTGAGCGCCTTGAGTGTGCGCTTGAGCAACGACGGCGTGCCCGCGTCGATGGTGCCTTCCGCCGATATCCATTCCGGACAATTGGGCTCGCAGCCCGGCGCATTGCTGCGCACGACGGCAAACCGCATCGGAGGGATATCCAGCGACTGCTCCTGCGCCTGGGCCACCACGACAGGAAAGACCCCGGCCATCAACAGCACGAGACGGACCAGTGCCCGCCATGCCTTCCCATCGAAACCGCGCCCTGGAACCACTCTTCGGCAAGCTCCCGCAATGCAACCTATACTAGTTGGCGCGATGGCGCTTGCAACAGCTTTGAAATGACCACGGCTGGCGGCTGTCCCCGGCTGCCCGGAAACGAAAAGGGCGGCCCGAAGACCGCCCTTTCCTAGTCGATCCGGCTAATGCCGGTGTCGATTACTCCTTGATGGTGACGACGATGCCGGCACCGACGGTGCGGCCGCCTTCACGGATGGCGAAGCGCAGCTTCTCTTCCATGGCGATCGGCACGATCAGCTCGACATCGACCGTGATGTTGTCGCCAGGCATCACCATCTCGGTGCCAGCCGGCAGCGACACGATGCCGGTCACGTCGGTCGTGCGGAAGTAGAACTGCGGGCGGTAGTTGGTGAAGAACGGCGTGTGACGGCCACCTTCGTCCTTGGTCAGGATGTAGGCTTCGGCCACGAACTTCTTGTGCGGCTTCACCGTGCCCGGCTTGGCCAGAACCTGGCCGCGCTCGACACCTTCACGATCAACGCCGCGCAGCAGCGCGCCGATGTTGTCGCCAGCCTGGCCCTGATCGAGCAGCTTGCGGAACATCTCCACGCCCGTGCAGGTCGTCTTGGTCGTCGGACGGATGCCGATGATCTCGAGTTCCTCGCCGACCTTGACCACGCCGCGCTCGACGCGGCCGGTCACGACCGTGCCACGGCCCGAGATCGAGAACACGTCCTCGATCGGCATCAGGAACGGCTTGTCCAGCGGACGAACCGGGGTCGGGATGTAGGCGTCGACCTGAGCCATCAGCTCGCGGATCGCGTCCTCGCCGATCGTCTTGTTCGAATCCTCAAGAGCGGCCAGCGCCGAACCCTTGACGATCGGAATGTCGTCGCCGGGGAATTCGTTCTTCGACAGAAGCTCGCGAACCTCGAGCTCGACCAGTTCGAGCAGCTCGGCGTCGTCGACCTGGTCGACCTTGTTCAGGAACACCACGATCGAAGGCACGCCGACCTGACGGGCGAGCAGGATGTGCTCGCGGGTCTGCGGCATCGGGCCGTCGGCGGCCGAAACGACCAGGATCGCGCCGTCCATCTGCGCGGCACCGGTGATCATGTTCTTCACATAGTCGGCGTGGCCGGGGCAGTCGACATGGGCGTAGTGGCGGTTGGCCGTCTCGTATTCGACGTGGGCCGTCGAGATCGTGATGCCACGCGCCTTCTCTTCCGGCGCCGCATCGATCTGGTCGTAGCGCTTGTACTCGCCAAAATACTTCGTGATCGCCGCCGTCAGCGACGTCTTGCCATGATCAACGTGACCAATCGTGCCGATGTTCACATGAGGCTTAGTGCGCTCGAATTTACCTTTTGCCATAGTCTCTTTCCTTGGACGGCCTTGACCTTCAGTTCAGTCGAATGCGGGGCGATTAGCGACAAAGGCCAAAAAACACAAGCGTCTTTTGGCCGGGTGCCGTCTCACTCAGTCCGAACCTGGGATCCGATTGCGGGGATGTGGCGCTGATATAGGAAGGCGATGCATGAAATGAAATGGGCGACAGGCCGATCGACCTAGGCCGCTTAAGGTGCCCCCACCACCAATCCCTGTCTGAGTTCACGGCCAGTTGATGGCCCATTGCGGCCGCCATCGAGGTCTGATCTCCTGATCCGATGCATTTCATCCCTGCCTCGATCCGCGGCCCGCTGTTCATGATCGTCTCGACCGGCTCATACCTGGTCAACGATACGATGATGAAACTCGCGACCGCAGGGCTGCCATCCTACGAAGTGCTGTTCCTGCGCGGGGCCGCGGCAACATTGTGGGGTTTTCCGCTGCTGTTCCTGCTCGGCTACGGCAAACAGATCCCGCTGATCTTCGACAAACGCGTGCTGCGCCGGAACCTGCTCGAACTGGCGGCGATCCTTTGTTATGTCGTGGCGCTCGCCAACATGCAGATCGCAGATTCCACCGCACTGGGGCAGATCACGCCGCTCCTGATGCTGGTCGGCTCCTCGATCCTGTTTGGCGAACGCATTGGCGGCCAGCGCATGGCGCTGATCGGACTCGGCTTCATCGGCGCGCTGATGGTGGCGCAGCCGACGATGCAAGGCATTTCGGTCTATGCCCTGCTGGCGCTCGGTAACGCAGCGCTGTCGGCCGCGCGCGACCTTGCCGGCAGACATGTCCCGGCGGAAGTGCCGGGGATGATCGTGGCGATTTCCGCCGTCTTGGTGGTGCTGGTCGGCGCGGGTGTCGCGCATCTGATATCCGAGCGCTGGGTCATGCCCGAGGGGCGCCATTTGCTGCTGATGGCAGGCGCCGGGTTTTTCCTGATCTTCGGCCATTTCTTCATTTTCATGGCCTATCGCGTCGGGCCGACCAGCGCGGTGGCGCCGTTCTACTACTGCTTCACCGTCTGGGCCGTCATTTCAGGCCTGCTGGTGTTCGGGCAGTTCCCCAACACGCTGGCGGTCTGCGGCATCCTGCTGGTGGTGGCCAGCGGGCTGATCATTGTGTCACTCGATCAGCGTAAACGCAGATTGACCGTCGTCGCCTAGCATCGATACCGGAGCACCTGTTTCTGATGTTGCGGAGGCCAGATTGATCGTCTATTCGGCGATGACATGATCAATCAGCCAAGGGAGCTTCCCCATGACCGATTTTGACCAGAACAAGAACTCCGACGCCGAGCACAAGGCCGCCATTCGCAAATCGCTGGTCGGCTGGGCGGTATTCATCGCGGGAACGCTGATCTTCTTCGCCGCGGCCGATGCGGTGCTGATGCCATAGGCAAACCCGCAGCCGGTCTTGCCTCAGCAGAAATTCGAAATTTCAGATCATCCAGCTAACGCTTAGAGCGTCCGGCGTCCGCTGAACTGGTGGTAGGCCCACAGCACAACTATCGCGCCAACCACCGCGACGATCAGGCTGGAGATGTTGAGGCCGGTGACACCCACGCCAAAGATCTGGCTGCAGATCACGCCGCCGACGATAGCGCCGACAATGCCGAGCACGATATCCATGATCAGGCCTTGGCCGGTCTTGTTGACGATCTTGCTGCCCAGGAAACCGGCGATGGCGCCGAGAATGATCCAGCTGATGATACCCATTTTTTCCTCTCCATCCCTCGCCAGCCCGACATTTTCATATGATTGTCAAAACCTCAAGCCAGCTTGAAATTCCGCCCGGATGCGCCATTGTTGAAGATGGGCTGGGCTTGGTTGAGATGGAGGATCCACTATGGGACTTTTTGACAACGCCGTTCCCGGCGGCAACATCACCAAACCACTGATGATCGCGCTCGGTGCGTTGCTGGTCGGAAAAATGCTGAGCGGCAGAAGTGCCGAACAGCCGGATCAACCCGATGCCGCTGCTCCGCCCGCTCCCGCTCCGACCGAAGCTAATCCAGGCGACGGTGGCCTGCTCGGCGGACTGGGCGGCCTGCTCGACAAGCTCAAGAATGCCGGCCATGGCAACGTGGCCGATTCCTGGGTCGGCACCGGCCAGAACCGGTCGATCAACGCCAATGATCTCGGAGCCGCGCTTGGGCCGCAGGTCATCCGCGAGATCGCGCAGCGCACTGGAATGGACGAGGGGGAACTGCTCAAGCAGCTGTCCACCGCCCTGCCCGGCATCGTCGACAAGCTGACGCCGAACGGCCAGGTACCTCAGCAGCATCAGGTGGCGTCGGCGTTCAACAGCTGACGCGGCCGCACCGATGCGTTGAAGCACTGCGCGCATGGCCGCGCTTGCCGACGGTGGGGATGAAAATCTGGAGCGGGTAGCGGGAATCGAACCCGCATATTCAGCTTGGAAGGCTGCTGCTCTACCACTGAGCTATACCCGCGCCTTGCACTGAAGTACCGGATTCACTGGAAAAGCGCCATGCGCTTTTCGTCTCCGATGCTTTTCGCGTTTCAGGGCTTCCGGGCCGGCAGTGGTGGAGAGGGTTGGATTCGAACCAACGTAGGCTAAGCCAACGGATTTACAGTCCGTCCCCTTTAACCACTCGGGCACCTCTCCAGTCTGCCGCCGGAGCCATGCAACGAGGCATTCTTGCCGATCCCGGAGCCCGAGATAGAAGTCTTGTCCGAAATCAGCGAAGCGCCTTATGGCGGCAAGGCCATTGGGTGTCAACCGCGCAGGAAGGGTTTTTCGATGTTGTTCGCCGGCTGCGGCGACGGGCCATATCCTTGGCCGCGGCAGACAGCTATAGAAGCCGGCCATGAGCAACAAGACCAATACTCCCAAAGACACCCATTACGCCAAGCTGCGCCGCGCCTTTCGCGACGAGAAGAGCGGCGGCGCACCAGCATTCAAGCCACGCCAACCCGTTCCGCCCGGCGAAAACGCCGCCGACGGACTGGTGCGGCTTTATGGCCTGCACACGGTACGGGCGGCACTCGACAATCCGCGCCGCAAGATTCGCAAAATGCTGGTGACGCGCAATGCGTCCGAGCGCCTCGAGATCGCCGATCTCGCCGCCTTGCCCTTCAAGGCGGAGCTGGTCGAACCCAGGGACATCGACAAGATCACCGGGTCGGACGCGGTGCATCAGGGCGTGCTGATCGAGGCGGAGCCGCTGAAACCCAAGCGCCTCGACGCGCTCGGCGACACCGAGCTGGTGCTGGTGCTCGACCAGGTTACCGATCCGCACAATGTCGGCGCCATCCTGCGCTCGGCGGTCGCCTTCGGGGCCGGCGCGCTGATCACCACCGCTCGCCACAGCCCCCAGGAATCGGGCGTGCTGGCGAAATCCGCCTCCGGCGCGCTGGAGCATATCGACCAGATCGAGGTGAAGAACCTGGCCGACGCGCTCGGGCAACTGCATGAGGCCGGCTTCCAGACGATCGGGCTTGATTCGGACGGGCCGGCGGAACTCGAGACCAGCTTTGCCGGCGACAGGATCGCGCTGGTGCTCGGCGCCGAAGGCAAGGGCCTGCGCCAGAAGACGCGCGAGACGGTGACGACGCTGGCGCGGCTCGACATGCCGGGCGTCATCCGTTCGCTCAACGTGTCGAATGCCGCGGCGGTCAGCCTTTATGCGGCGCGGGCATTCTTGAAGCGCGGCTGAGCCGAAAGCGGCAGACTGCCTGCCAAAACATCCCGAAATGAAAAACGGGTTCCAGCGACAACGCGGGAACCCGTTCTTGTGCAGGACAAGAGGGGGCGGCTTGGGAACGTTACACCGCCCTCCCCCGACCTATGCCGCTTTGCCCTTCACTTCGGCCGGCTGGCCGCCAACCTCGAAATTGGCCATCCGCTCCAGCGCCCTGACCAGGGCCGAGTGATCCTCCTTGGCGCCGCCATTGGCCGCGCAGGAATTGAACAGCTGCTGCGTGGTCGAGGTGTTGGGCAACGACACGCCGAGCGCTTTTGCTCCTTCCAGCGCCAGGTTGAGATCCTTCTGGTGGAGTTCGATGCGGAAGCCCGGCGCGAAGGTGCGCTTGACCATGCGCTCACCATGCACTTCGAGAATGCGCGAGGCCGCAAGCCCGCCCATCAGCGCCTGCCTGACCTTGGTCGGGTCGGCGCCGGCTTTCGATGCAAAAACAAGCGCTTCTGCGACGGCTTCAATGGTCAGCGCGACGACGATCTGGTTGGCGACCTTGATGATCTGGCCGACCCCGTTCGGGCCGACCAGAGTGATGTTCTTGCCCATCTTCTCGAAGACGGGTTTTGCGCGCTCGAACGGCTTGTCCTCGCCACCGACCATGATGGTGAGCGACGCCGCCTTGGCTCCGACCTCGCCGCCGGAGACCGGCGCGTCGAGATAGTCGGAGCCGAGCTCGTTGATCTTGCGGGCGAACATCTTGGTCTCGATCGGCGAGATCGAGCTCATGTCGATGACCAGCTTGCCCTTGGACAAGCCGGAAGCGACACCGTTGTCGCCGAACAGCACATCGGCGACCTGCGGCGTATCCGGCACCATGGTGATGACGATGTCGGCCGCCTTGGCGACGGCGGCGTGGCCGGAGACCGACTTCAGGCCCTTGGCGACGAGATCCGCCGGCGGCTTTGAGCGATGGTCGCTGGCGATGACCTTGTAGCCCGCATCCAGCAGATGCCCCGCCATCGGCGCGCCCATGATGCCGAGGCCGATGAAGCCTATGGTTTCCATTGTTTTCTCCGTCTTCTGTTAGGCCGCGTTCCTTCGCGCCCCCCTCTGGCCTGCCAGCCATCTCCCCATAGGTGGGGAGATGGCCGCTTCGGCGCCGGCTCTTAAGCCGCCGCGCTCCCTTGCCCGGCCAGATCCCGGAACCATCCAAGCCCAGCTTCCGTGCCGGCCTTCGGCTTATATTCCGCACCGATCCAGCCGGAATAGCCGATGCGGTCGATGTGGTCGTAGAGGAAGGGATAATTGATCTCGCCCGTTCCCGGCTCGTGACGGCCGGGATTGTCCGCAAGCTGGATATGCGCGATGCGGCCGAGGTTGGCCTCGATTTTACGGGCGAGATCCCCCTCCATGATCTGCATGTGATAGATGTCGTATTGCAGGAACAGGTTTTTCGAGCCGACGCGGTCGATCAGCGCCAGCGCCTGGTCTGAATAGTTCAGGAAGAAACCCGGAATGTCGCGTGTGTTGATCGGCTCGATCAGCAGCCTGATGCCGGCCTGCTCCAATTTCTCCGCGGCGAAGGCGAGGTTTTCGGCGAAAACGTCCTCCAGCACCTTGCGGTCGGCGTCGGCGGGCGCGATGCCGGCCAGGCAATTGACCTGCGGGCAGCCGAGCGCCTGTGCGTAGGTAATCGCCTTGGCGATGCCCTGGCGGAATTCCGGCACACGGTCCGGCAGTACGGCGATGCCGCGCTCCCCCTTGCCCCAGTCGCCGGCCGGTAGGTTGAACAGCACCTGGGTCAAGCCGTTCTTCTTCAGCCTCGCCGCCACCACCTCGGGCGCATGGTCGTAGGGGCCGATATATTCGACGCCCTTGAAGCCCGCGCGTGCGGCTGCGTCGAAGCGATCAAGGAAATCATGCTCACCGAAGAGCATAGACAGGTTGGCTGAAAAACGCGGCATTCTTCTTGTCCTTCTTATCAGTCCAGCATCACGATCGCGGTTGGGGCGTCTTCCTGATGTTCGGCAAGTTCCTCGAATTCGGTGATCTTGTCGATCTCGGTGCCCATCGAGATGTTGGTGACGCGCTCGAGGATGAATTCGAGCACGACGGGAACCTGATGCTCCTTCATCAGCCGCTGCGCCTGCTTGAAGGCGCCGGCAAACTCTTCGGGCTTGCGGACCCGGACCGCCTTGCAGCCCATCGCCTCGGCCACGGCGACATGGTCGACGCCATAGCCCGCCTCGGGATCGCCTGACCGGTTGATGTTCTCGAAGGCGAGGCTCACCTCATAATCCATCGAGAAGCCGCGCTGCGCCTGGCGGATCAGGCCGAGATAGGCGTTATTCACGACGACATGGATGTAGGGCAGCTTGTGCTGCGCGCCGACCGCCAGTTCCTCGATCATGAACTGGAAATCATAGTCGCCCGACAGCGCCACGATGGTACGGTCCGGATCGGCGGCGCGAACGCCAAGGGCAGCGGGCAGCGTCCAGCCGAGAGGGCCAGCCTGGCCGCAATTGATCCAGTTGCGCGGCTTGTAGACATGCAGGAACTGCGCGCCGGCGATCTGCGACAGGCCGATCGTGGTGACATAGGTAACGTCACGGCCGAACGCCTTGTTCATCTCTTCATAGACACGCTGCGGCTTCAGCGGCACCTGATCGAAATGCGTCTTGCGCTTCATCGTCTTCTTGCGACCCTGGCACTCCTTTGCCCAGCCGGACCAGTCGCGCAGCTTTCCGGCCGTCCTCCACTCGGTGGCGACGTCGAGCAACATTTTCAGCGCGGCACCCGCATCCGAGACGGCGCCAAGGTCTGGCGCGAAGACGCGGCCGATCTGCGTTGGCTCGATGTCGACATGGATGAACTTCTTGCCCTTGGTGTAGACGTCGACCGAGCCGGTGTGGCGGTTGGCCCAGCGGTTGCCGATGCCGAAGACAAAGTCGGCCTCCAGCATCGTCGCATTGCCATAGCGATGCGACGTCTGCAGCCCGCACATGCCGGCCATCAGCCGGTGATCGTCCGGAATCGCGCCCCAGCCCATCAGCGTCGGGATGACCGGAACGCCGGTGATTTCGGCGAACTCGATCAACAGGTCGGATGCATCGGCATTGATGATGCCGCCGCCGGCGACGATCAGCGGCTTGTCGGCCGCGTTGAGCATCGTCAGCGCTTTTTCCGCCTGGGCCCGCGTCATCGCTGGCTTGAACGGCGCCAACGGTTCATAGGCATCGATATCGAACTCGATCTCGGCCAGTTGGACATCCACCGGCAGGTCGATCAGCACCGGTCCCGGCCGCGACGAGCGCATGAGGTGAAATGCCTTCTGCAGCGCCATGGGGACGAGATAAGGCTCCATGACGGTGACCGCCCATTTGGCGACGGGTGCCGCGATGGCCGCGATGTCGACCGCCTGGAAATCCTCCTTGTTCAGCCGTGCACGCGGCGCCTGGCCTGTGATGCACAGGATCGGAATGGAATCGGCCGCCGCCGAGTAGAGCCCGGTGATCATGTCGGTGCCGGCCGGCCCGGAAGTGCCGATGCAGAGTCCGATATTGCCCGCCTTGGCGCGGGTATAGCCTTCGGCCATGTGCGATGCGCCCTCGACGTGGCGGGCCAGCACGTGGCGGATGGTGCCCCGTGCCTTCAGCGCCGAATAGAGCGGATTGATCGCCGCGCCCGGCACGCCGAAGGCACAGGACATACCTTCCTTTTCGAGAACGAGAACGGCGGCATCGACAGCGCGCATTCTGGCCATTTTCCGGCCCTCCACTTGGGTTGTCATTGTTGGATGGCCGAGGATGTCAGCAAGCCGGCTATTTTTCAATTTTTTCAGAATATTTTTTCATTTCTAGAAAACGGAAGCTATTTGCTGATTTTATTGGATTTTCCGTTTTCCAAGAATTGCTATCCCGCCCCAGTGAAAAACTTTTTCATTGCACGTTTGGAGAAATCGGCGAAGCTGGCGTCATGGAAACCACTGAGAAACGGCAGCGCGGTCGTCCGCGCGCATTCAACGGGCCATCCGAGGCCAGTTCGGTGCAATCGCTCGACCGGGCCTTGCGCATCCTGGCCATCGTCGCGGAGGGCAGCGGCCTGTCTCTGAGCGAGATTTCGGCGCAAAGCGGCCTTGCCGCCTCCACCGCCTACCGGATGCTGACGACGCTCGAAAACCACGGCATGGTCGAGTTCGACACATCGGATCAGTTGTGGTCGATCGGCGTCGAGACCTACCGCATGGGCGCGGCGTTCCTGCGCCGCCGCAAGCTGGTCGACCGCGCCCGCATCGTCATGCAGGAATTGATGGAAAGAACCGGCGAGACCGCCAATCTCGGCGTCGCCGAGGATGATTGCGTGGTGTTCGTCAGCCAGGTCGAGACGCACCAGGCGATCCGCGCCTTCTTCCGCCCGGGAACGCGTAGCCCCTTCCATGCGTCCGGCATCGGCAAGGCGGTGCTTGCGCATCTCGAACCGGAGCGCGTCGGGACAATCCTGCGCAAGGCCGGCTTGCAGCGCTTCACCGACAAGACGCTGTCCGAGATCCCTGCCCTCGCCCACGACCTGGCTGTCATCAAGCAGCGCGGCTGGTCGGTCGACGACGAGGAGCGGCATCCCGGCATGCGCTGCGTGGCGGCCGCCATCTTCAACGAATTCGGCGAACCGATCGGCGGCGTCTCCGTGTCGGGGCCGACCGTGCGGGTGACGCCGGAGCGGCTGGCCGAGATCGGCCCGATAGTGCGCAGTGCCGCGGCCGAAGTGACCAGGATGATCGGCGGCGCGCAAGCCGGTTGATCAGCGGCTTGCCCAAGGCAATGCGCTCCTGGTCGCAGTCAGGTCTCCCCGGGTCCTGCTCGTCCAGGCCACTCTTCCCTCTGTTGGCGCCCGAATGGCCGACTGGACGTTCGCAAAATCGCCGGACACCGACGGCAGCATGACGCCGCCTTGCCGCGGCGTTCAAATGCATGCCAAAGGGCACGGATGCGGAAAACGGTTCAGCTTTTGCTTACGGCTTCACTTTGCGGATGCGTGGCGGCGGCACCTCGACCCGATGCCGGCGGCGGCCAGCGGGTCGATTCCATTCCGATCCCGCTTGCCCTGGAGGAGATCATAACGACCGGCATCCGTCAGCGCTTGCCGGATTCTGCTTCCGCCAAGTTCGGAAGGATGCTTGCCGGCGAGCGGACGATGAACGGCCGCAAGGAGATCGTCGTCTGCGGCTTCGTCAACGGCAAGGATTCCTCGGGCGGCTACGGCCGCGACCAAGCCTTCATTGCCAAGATCTACCCGGATTCGGGAAGCAGCTTCGAACTCGTCGCCATGGGCGACGCTTCGGAAACGAGGCATATTGTCGGCAGCACATGCAGCGCAGCCGGATTGCCAATCTCCGATTCCAGCTCGAAAACGCAACTGTAACTATTTGTACGCCAACAGAAAAAGGGGCTCATACCGAGCCCCCTTTCTGTTGTTGAACAGTCCTCCCCTCAGAGCCGGCAGTAGTGGCGATAGCCATCGTAACCAACGTAGGTATCGGAGTCCGGATCGTAGCTGGAGTAACGATCGAAGCAGCGACGGACGTGCCAGGAACCGCCGCCTTCGTCGACATAGACGGTACGCGGCGGCTGCTGGGCGAGCAGGCTGCCCAGGACGAACCCGCCGACGCCGGCGGCGATGCCGATACCGAGGTCGTGGTGATGCGAATGAGCCGCCGAAGGCTGAACAGTACCGACCAGCATGGTGGTGGCGACGGTGGTGGCGATGAGGCCGGAAACGAGTGTGCGCTTGAACATGATGATCTCCTTGCTTCGTTGACCGAGGCGATCCATCCGCCTCTTGATCATCTGTCGTTGCCACGCGGAAAAAGGTTCGAATCTTTTTTCGATTTTTGCAGAGCCGGCCCGGTGGTCCCCCCACCCGGTATCCCCCACTTCGTCCCACGATCGAAAGAAGGGCGCATCGAACGAAAAAGGGCGGCCGAAACCGCCCTTTTGAGGAGAAGTGGGTCCCTCCATCAAAGGAAAATGATCACCTTGCCATGCTTGTGGTGATGATGGTTGTGGTGCCACCACCAATGCTTCTTGAAGTGCTTCTTGTGGTGACTGTGGTGGTGATGGTTGTGATGATGATTATGCATACCGTGGGCAGACGACGTCCCGACGGTGCCGGCAAGCACGCCGGTGGCGACGAAAATGGCGACGAGGCCCGATGTCAGAGTGCGCTTGAACATGATGATCTCCTGGATCCTTGATCGAGGCGACCCATTCGCCTCCGAACCTCAGTCGGCGTGGCGCGGGAAAAGGTTCGAAGGTCGAGGAGATTTATCGGTCAGGCAGGAGGAGTAGCGGGAAGCTGACTACTCCCTCACCCCATGCCCGTGATGTGGCGAAGCCAGAAAGCAAGCGCGATGAAGCCGATGATCGTGGTCACGCCGGTCCAGTCGACATTGGCCTTCTTCACGTCGCTGATGAGCTTCACCAGCAGCATCCAGGCGATGACGACGATGGGGAGAATGATGACAAGCCTGATCATGCGACACTCCAGTCCGAAGCGATTGCACCCAGCTTTATGTAGGAAGCGTCTTCGTGGATTTCAGCACGCTGCGGGTAACTGAAAATGGAGTTTTGTCTTTACTGGCGTACGGAATATGCTAACGGGGCGCCATGCCCTTGTAGCTCAGCTGGTAGAGCAGCGGTTTTGTAAACCGAAGGTCGCGGGTTCGATTCCTGCCGGGGGCACCATTTCTGACCGACGATTCCCCGACAGTCCAGATCTTCCGAGCGCGCCTTCCTATGAAGCACTCGCTGGCTGGGCAGATACGTTCGTCCTGGTGAACGTATTCCGCACCCTGACGGACCTGTAGACATAAGCGACCCAGATGCCTGTTCCAACAAACGAGGCTATCGGTGCCGCCAGCGCATCGCCCGCGAGCACCTGGCTCACCGGAACCCCCAGAATGGAGGCAATCCAGATCGTGTCCAGGGCAAAGACGACAGGGATCGCAAGCCACTGAAGCAGAAACAATTGCGGGAAGCGATGGCTTCGCCGCAGCATCGAAACGATTACAACCAGCTGAAGCGCCAGAAATGCCAGGTTGAGGGCAACCTCGCCATATACCGCCAGCGGCCCATTGGAGAAGGTCATGAGCTGCTGGTAGCCGTCGGCCGAATTGGCGAAGTCGGCCAGTGTGCGCAGCGGTGATAATGTCTGACCGATTGCCAGCAGCATCAGCCAACCGCCGAAGCCCACAAGAGCCTCAGGGTTCTGCGACGGCTTCACGGCCGATCGAACGGCAAAGAAAACAGGCACGCCGATCAACAGCAACACGATCGCCCAATGCCAGATGGAAAACGTCCCCATCTACTTCCCCCTTTTTACACCCTCTCAAGTTGTATCGGATTTCAATTTCAACTCAAGGGCAGGACTTGCATTAAACGACGTCGGATGCCAAAATGGGGTTTCTCCTGTCTGCTCCTGACTCCCTCACACCCCGATCGCCGCCACCAATATCCGGTTCTGCCGGCGTATCGCCGCGCGCAGTTCCGGTATCCTGGCCTCGTCGCGCTTCACGAATTCGATGAACATCATGTTCATGTTGTTGAAGATGAGTTCGCCGAGAGCTGCCCCGTCTATATCCCGGCGCACCAGGCCTAGCTCCTGCAGCCGGGAGATCAGCGCGCGGATCTGCGCGGTGAGCGAGCGGTCGAGCGCGGTGTAGGCCTGGCCGAACGGGCTGTCTGGCAATTGCGTCGAGATCGCCATCGCCTGCCGCCACATCTCCTTGCTCAGATAGTGTAGCGAATGCTCGATATAGATGCCGATCAGCGTGTCCAGCGCATCGCCGACGTTAGCCGGGGGCCGGGCGACGACGCCGCGCCCGGCATTGAGCACCTCGTTGACCTCCAGCGAGACGATGGCGCCGAGGATGTCGCCCTTGTTCTCATAGTAATTGTAGATCGTGCCGACCGAAACCTCGGCCTGGGCGGCGATCGCCTCGATCTTGGCGCCCTCATAGCCGGCCTCGCGAAAAAGCGCCGCCGCCGCCTCGATGATGCGCCTGTGCCGGTCCGCCTTTTGCCTTGCCCGCAATCCGCTCATATCGGCCTCTTGCCATAAAAACAGAATTGACTCAATTTTAGAATTGGTTCAATTTTTTGCAAGAAGCCACAAAGGCAAGGGAGAACACTCGATGTCAATCAAATCCGCATCCGGGAATCCGCTGTCCGTCCTGAAGCGCCACCTGCACGCGGCATGCGCCGCCACGGCACTGCTGCTTGCTGCCGGCAGCCTCGCCGAGGCCGCCGATCTCAACGCGCTGATCTGGTGCGACCATTCCGATCCGGCACTGCTGCAGCCCTTCGAGGAGGCCAACAACGTCAAGGTCAACGTCAAGGAATTCGAGGGCACCGGCGCCGGTCTCGCGATCGTCGAGCAGTCGCAGCCAGGCGACTGGGATGTGATGGTGATCGACAGCATCGACGTGCCGCGCGGCGTCGAAAAGGGCCTGTTCGAGCCGCTGCCGGAGGACAAACTGCCCTTCGCCGACCTCTTCCCGCAAGTGAAGATGGACGGCTCCACCGTGGTGGGCGGCAAGCGTTACGCCATCACCGAAAAGTTCGGCTACAACACGATCGGCTTCAACAAGACCAAGGTCGATCCGGCCGACATGCAGTCCCTGGCATCGCTGACATCAGACAAATACGAGGGCAAGGTCGCCATCTACGATTATTACCTGCCGGTCATCGGCATGGCGGCGCTCGCCATCGGCAAGAAGACGGCCGATCTGACCGAAGCCGACCTGCCCGCCCTCAAGGAAGAGCTTCTCAAGATGAAGGCCAATGCCAAGCTGGTCGGCGAAGTGACCGCCAGCCAGACGGCACTCGCCACCGGCGAAGTCGATATTCTGGTCGGTGGCGGCGAATGGGTGACCGCGGGGCTGGCGAAGGAAAACCCGGCGCTGGATTTTTCGATCCCGAAAGAGGGCGCGGTGCTGTGGTCGCAGTCGCTGGCCATGTTCAAGGATTCCAAGAACAAGGACATGGCGCTGAAGTTCATCCAGTACATACTGAGCCCGGAAGGCCAGGCGCGGCTTGCCACTTCCTCCTGCTATTGGGGCATGCCGTCGAACACCAAGGCAGCGCTGACCGAAGACCAGAAGAAGATCCTGCGTTTCGACGAGCAGCCGGGTTTCCTTGCCCGCGCCCAGTCCTACCCGGCGCCGAATGCCGAGCTCGACAAGAAGATGCAGGACATGTGGACCGAAATGCTGCAGGCGAAGTGAGCACCTGCCGCTGATGAGCTCCGCTGGAAACAACGGGCGTGCCCTGCCACGGGCGGGCCGTGCCTTGCCTTGGGCGCTGGTCACGCCGGCGCTTGGCTGGACGCTGCTGTTCTTCGTGCTGCCGTTCATCGCCATGGGGTTTTCCAGCCTAACGGCGCATGAGGGGGGCGGCTTCACGCTTTCCAACTACAGCCAATTCTTCACCAACCCGTCCTACTGGCAGGCGATGGTCAACTCGCTGCAGGTGACGGCGATCGTCACCGTGATCTCGGTGCTGCTCGCCTATCCCTTCGCCTGGATCCTCGCCGAACAGGTGCCGGAACGCTGGCAGAGGCTGGCGCTGATGCTGGCCGTGCTGCCGTTCTGGACCTCCTATGTCGTGCGCTCCTATTCCTGGCTGCTGGTGCTGGCGCAGAACGGTGTCATCAACCGCGTGCTGACCGGTTCAGGCCTCATCACCGAGCCGCTGCAACTGGCCAATACGCGCCTGGCCACCGTCACCGGCTTCGTGCATTTCTTCGTCATGCTGTTGACGCTGACCATCTTCGCCAACCTCAAGCAACTCAGCCCGAGCTACCGCAAGGCGGCCGCCGATCTCGGCGCCGGCCCGGTGCGGACCTTCCTGCATGTCATCCTGCCGTTGACCCTGCCCGGCATCATGGTCGGCGCCTTCCTCACCTTCGTGCTGTGCATCGGCGACTACATCACGCCGCAGATCCTCGGCGGCAACAACGAGCTCTTGATGCCCCAACTGGTGATGATGCAGATCGGCCGGCGCGGCGATTTTCCGCTGGCCTCGGCGCTGTCGATCATCCTGATGGCGGTGGTGACCATCGCCTATCTTGCCTGCGCGCGCTGGCTGAAGATCGAGCGGACGTGACCATGCGCCAGTTTGTCCGCATCGCTTCCTGGGTCTATGCGCTTGCCGTCTACGGCTTCATCTTCCTGCCGGTTGTCGTGCTGGTGCTGTTCTCGCTGCAGTCGACCTCCTTCCCCATTCCCCCCTTCACCGGCCCGTCGCTACGCTGGTATGACGCGGTGCTCTCCGACGCGCGGCTGACTTCGGCGCTGGTCAATTCGCTGATGGTTGCGGTGCTTTCCTCGGCCACCGCCGTCACGCTTGGCTTCCTCTCGGCCTGGGGTTTCGCCCGCTTCGTGCTGCCGGGCTCGGGCCTGCTGCGCGGCCTGGTCACGCTGCCGCTGACGGTCAGCTACCTCATCATCGGCATGGGGCTCTTGGTGCTGTTCAACTGGGCCGGCGTGCCGAAATCGCTGCTGGCGGCCGGCATCGGCCATGTCGTGATCAACCTGCCGCTGTGCTTTGCCATCATCTACAGCCAGATGGGCGACCACCAGATCAACATCGAGCGCGCCGCGCGCGACCTCGGCGCGCCGGAATGGAAGGTATTGCTCCTTATCACCGTGCCGGTGATGGCGCCGGCCATCTTCGCCGGCTTCTTCCTCTCGATGACCTTCTCCTGGGATGAGTTCGTGATCTCCTTCCTGCTGACGCGCTTCGACACCACGCTGCCGGTGGAAATCTGGAACCTGCTGCGCTCCGGCCTCAACCCGAAAACCAATGCCGTCGGTTCGCTGGTCTTCGCCGTTTCCATCGTGCTGGTCGTGCTGTTCGAACTGACCCTGTTGCGGAGAAAGCCGGCATGAGCGCGCCCCTGGTCGACATCCGCAACGTCTCGCACAGTTTCGGGCAACTGGCGGTACTGAAAGACATCTCGCTGCGGATCGAGCCCGGCAGCTACACGATCCTGCTCGGGCCGTCGGGCTCCGGCAAGACGACGCTGCTTTCTATCCTGGGCGGCTTCGTCACGCCCAGCGAAGGCAAGGTGTTCATCCGCGGCGAGGACTGCACCGCGACGCCCCCGGCCAGGCGCCCGACGACGACCGTGTTCCAGGATTACGCGCTGTTTCCGCATATGAGCGTCGGCGGCAATGTCGGGTTTGGACTGCGCATGCAAGGTGTCGACGGGACGACACGGGCCGCCCGGGCGCGCGAGGCGCTGGCGCTGGTCGGGCTGGGCTCCGCTTTCGACAAGAAACCGCACCAGCTTTCCGGCGGCCAGCGGCAGCGCGTGGCGCTGGCGCGTGCTCTGGTGATCGAGCCGGCGGTTCTGTTGCTCGACGAGCCGCTCGGTGCGCTCGACCTCAAACTGCGCCGGCAGATGCAGGACGAGCTGAAAGCGATCCAGAAGCGCGTCGGTACGGCCTTCATCCATGTCACCCACGACCAGGAGGAGGCAATGGCGCTGGCCGACCACTGCGTGGTGATGAATGATGGCCGCATCGAGGATGAAGGCCCGCCCGAGCGCGTCTATCACAGGCCGGCGACGCGTTTTTCCGCCACCTTCATGGGTGAAAGCACGATCCTTGCCGGCAAGGTGACGGAGGCCAAGGACAGGACGATCACCGTCGCGACGCCGGTCGGACCGGTTAAGGTGCCCAGCACTTTGCCTGCGGGTTCGGCCATTGCGCTGGCCATACGGCCGGAGCATCTCGTTCTCGGCGGGGCCGCGGGCACCGCGGGTCTCGGCATGGCAAAAGTGAGCGACGTGGTCTTCCAGGGCAGTTTCAAGCGCGTCCTTGCCATTTCCGCCGAATATCCCTCGCAGCAGTTTATCGCCAAGCTGCAAGCGTCAGTTACTGTCCAGCCCGGCGACACGGTTGCCGTTTCGTGCGATACCGACCAGATCATCGTTTTGGCGGACTGAAATGGGAAGTTTTCCGGCCATCGACGCCGCTGATTGGTACGAGACCATCCGGATGGCAGACGGCGTCACGCTGATCCACGAGCCATGGATCAAGCCGTTCTTCCGCTGCAACATCTGGCATGTGCGCGGCCGCGACCGTGACCTGCTGTTCGACACCGGTCTTGGCCATTTCAGCCTGCGCACACATGTGCCCTTGGTGAGTGAGCGCAAACTGACCTGCGTCGCCAGTCACACGCATTTCGACCATATCGGCTGCCATCACGAATTTCCCGACCGCTGCGTGCACCGCGCGGAGGCGGAGATCCTCGCCGATCCGCGCAATGAATGGACAGTGGCTGACCGCTATGCGACTGACGATATGTTCGATCGATTGCCGCAGGGTTGGGAGTCGTCTGGCTACCGGATCCTGCCCGCCCCGGCCGACCGCCTGCTCGAACATGGCGACGTCGTCGATCTCGGCGACCGCGCCTTCGAGGTGATCCACACGCCCGGTCATTCACCCGGCGGCATCGCGCTCTACGAGCGAAAGACCGGCATCCTGCTGTCCGGCGACATCATCTATGATGGCCCGCTGATCGACGACGCCTACCACTCGGATGTCCCGGACTATGTGGCGACACTGCTCGCCATGCGCGACCTTGATGTCTCGGTCGTGCATGGCGGCCATTTTCCGAGCTTCGGCAAGGTGCGCTACCGCCAGCTTATGGACGAATACCTGGAGCGGAAGCGGCAGGCCGGCTGCCATCTGCGGCAGACCCCCTAGATCAGATCAACGCATCAATTCGAAATGCCGTGGAAATGCTTGATGCAGCAAGAGCAGCATGGTCTTGCGCAGCACATCGGTGTCACGGCTGGAGGGGTTCAGATGATCCCAATACCATGCGCCGTGAACCAGATAATTCAGGCTCTCGGACAAGGTTTGTATGTCGACGCCGGCGTAGCCGCCGCTGCGCGAGATCTCGACCAGCAGTTCGCGCGCTTCGGCGGTGTAGGCCAGGTCGCTCGGCAGGCCGATTTCATTGTAAATCTGCATGCTTTTACGGTCGCTGGAGAACACGACGAAGACAGAAACCCATTTCGGATGCTGCCGGGCGAAGCGTTGCGCGCAATCGACCGCGCCCAATAACCGTTCAACCGGCGACAGGCCGGGTGCCCGCACCAGCGTAACCCAGAGCGCGTCATACTGATCGCTGAGATACTGCAGCACCGCCCGGAACAGATTCTCCTTGCTGCGGAAATGAAAGACGACCAGCGCGTTGGACGAGCCGACATGCTCGGCGATGCGCTGCATGGTGACGCTCGCCAGGCCCTCCTCCGCGATGAGCTCGATGGTGGCGTCGATAATGCGCTGCACACTCGCTTCGCCACGCTCGCGCCGACGGTCCCTAGGCGGGGCCGCATCGTTTGCCGCGCCCTCCGTTGCCATAGCCTTGCGTTTTTCCGGCTTTGCGGTTGCCTTGCGTTGCGCCATTTTCGTCAGGCCTTTCGGACCCGCGGCGGAACTATCCCGCCGCATAAGTTACTCCGGCATATGGTACGCCGGCTCATCCCGGAAATCGCTCAAAGCGCCGGACGCGTCTGCGCGTTTCCATACCATTGGCCCTGAGCCGTTTCATAGGCCAACCCTGCCCGGAAGACATCGGCGTCGCTATAGGTGCGGCCGACGATCTGCATGCCAGTCGGCACGCCATTGGCGGCGCGGCCCGATGGTATGGTCAGAACCGGGCAGCGGCTCAGCATGTTGAACGGCGTCGTCATCACCCATCCCAGCGAGGGGTTCACCTCTTTGCCGTTGATCTCGACCTTGTCCCTGGTCTGGTCGAACTCCGCCGGCACCGCGGGAAGCGCGTTCGTCGGGCAGATCAGCACGTCGTAGGTCTCGAGCAACGGGCCAAGCGTCTGGTACATCCGTGCCGCCACATCGAGGGTCGCGACAAACTCCGTGGCCTTGGATTTCTGCCCGTCCTCGGCGAACTGCCTGGCATAGCTGGTCATGTCCTTGCCGTGCTTCTTGAGCAGTTGCGACAGGGAAGCGCCGAACAGGTGCTCGAGATAAGCCATGCCGGCCTTGAGCACTTCATCGCCCCAGCCAAGGTCGACCTCCTCGACCGTGGCGCCCAGCGAGCGGAACACATCGCAGGCGGCAAGCGTGTTCTTCCGCACGTCGGGATGGACTTCAAAGGAACCGAGATCCATCGAAAAAGCGATCTTCCAGCCCTTGATCGGCTTGTAGTCGATCGGCAGGCGCAGTTTGGGACGCAGCGTGGCGATGTCGAGGGGGCTCGGTCCGGCCATGACATTCTGCAGCAGGATCGCATCCCTGACGTTTCGCGCCAGCGGCCCGGTGTGGCAATAGAAATCGAGGTTGAAGGGCGGCTCGTCCGGATTGCGGCCGTAAGGCGGTTTGAATCCGACAAGACCGCAGGCCGAGGCGGGAATGCGGATGGACCCCGCGATGTCAGAGCCGGTGGCGATCGACGATGTGCCGGAAGCGAGCGTTGCCGCCGAACCGCCTGACGAGCCGCCTGGCGTGAAGTCGCGATTCCATGGATTGCGGGTGACACCCCACCGCTTCGACCAAGTATAGCCGGCGCAGCTGAATTCAGGCGTCGCGGTGCGGGCATGGACGATGCCGCCAGCCTTTATGATGCGTTCGTTCATGGTCGAGGTGTGGCCACCAATGGCATCCTTCGACAACAGCGAGCCGTGCGAGGTCGGCTTGCCCTTGATGTAGCTCTCGTCCTTGATACCGATCGGCAGGCCTTCGAGCGCGCCGGTCCTGGCGCCCTTTGCATATTTCGCCTCGGCCTTGGCGGCCAGCCCCATCGCTTCCTCGAAATGCGTGAAGGTGTGGCAGTTGATCGCTGATCTGGTGGCTTCGGCACGGCTGATGGTGGCCCGCATCAATTCGACGGGCGACAGTTTCTTCGCCTTGAACAGCCGCAGCGCCTCATTGGCCGGCATGTAGCAAAGGTCGAGATCGGACATTGGAAGTCTCCCGCGATCGTGAGATCGCACTTGGCATGAAGGGGTTGCCGGACCGCGCATCGCGGTCCGGTGGCTGTTCGTTGGTGTTGGCGGCGCTATTTCTGGAGGTCGGTCCAGATCTTCGTGTAGAGCGCCTGCACATCCGGTGGACAGGCCGGCATGAACTGGCCCTTGGCGGCGAATTCAGCCGGAATTGCCACTTCAGGCGCCGTCTTCATGTCATCCGGCATGAAAGCCTCGGAATCCTTGATGCCGTTGGCATAGCGGGCGAAAGCCGAAATCATCGCCGCATTCTTCGGGTCCATGATGAAGTTCTGGAAGAGCTTGGCGTTCTCGACATTCTTGGCGTCCTTGAGGACGGCAACATTGTCCATCCAGATCGGGAAACCTTCCTTGGGATAGCCGTAGACGATCTTGGCATTCTCGAGCCGCTCGCGCAGCGATATGCCGTTCCAGTTGACGCCGGCGGCAATGTCGCCCCTGCCCAGGCCGTCGACAGCCGCATAGTCCAGCGAAAGCCACTTCGCCTTTGCCTCGACCAGCTTGTCATGCACCTTCTTCAGCACCTGCATGTCGTCGGTGCAGTATTTGCCGCCTTCGTAGGCGATGGCGAGGAACATGATGTCACCCATTTCGGGCACGACATTGATCTTGCCGACGAGCTCAGGCGGCGGGTCGAGGAAGATCGCTGACGTGTTCGGGTCGCCAGCATAGACCGACTTGTTCACCGAAATGCCTGTCGTGCCCCACTGCCATGGGACTGTGTATTTGCGGCCCGGATCGAAGGGAACATCGACCCATCGCGGATCGACATTCTTGAAGTTCTCCATCTTGTTCGGATCGGTCTCCAAGAGCAGACCTTCGCTGATCCAGATCGGCACGACACTGGCTGACGGCACCACGATGTCATAGCCGGACGCGCCCTGGCGGACCTTGGCCAAGGCGGTGTCGTTGGAATCGTAGTCCGTTACGGTGACCTTGATCTTGTAGGTCTCCTCGAATTTCTTGATAAGGTCCGGGCTGGTGTAGTTGCCCCAGTTGTAGATGTTGAGTTCGCCATCGGCGCGGGCCGCGCCTGTCACGGCAAGCAGCGACAGCCCAAGGGCCGCCGCGGTCAGTTTCCAGTTCATGCTAGTGCTCCCATTGTTGGGACCGGCCGCGTCGCCGCCTCGGTCCGTCTCCTGCTGATGAACAAACCTGACGATGCCTTTCGGCCCAGGGCGAGCCGACTGGCTGTCAAAATTCCCCTCTTCGCGGCCATTCACTGCGGATGCCAGCTGGCCAACTTGGTCGTTCGCCAGAAGCTAGATTATAACTAACTATACAGTCAATATCTATTCACCGGCATTGGCGCGCCGCTGTCGGTCCCCCGGCACGGCCTACACAGTGAGCAGCGGACGAAGGCCGCGCGGGACTTCAGCCATCCCTGCTGGCGGGAAGCGAAATCCGATAGTCCGGACCGCGATTCCTTGGCTTGCGCCACGGCCTCAAACGATCCTTCAATCTCGTTCGGACAACCGGCTTCTCGTAAAGCGGAGCCGGCAGGCCGGCGAGCGCATAATAGTCGTCAAGGATGCTGGTCTGCAGGAGACGCTGCTCCTGCGTGAAGAAGCTGAAATGCGCGGCGACCAGATCGCCGAAAACCTTTCCCGGCCGATCGAGCTTCGTCGGCAAGGTCACTGACAGCCATTCCTCCTCGTCATTTCCCGGCGGGAAGAAAAGCTCGCCGATCTCCAGGACATCCGACCCGAAAAAGCCGATCGCGTTGATCGAGAAGCGCCCTAGCCTGACTTCCCGGTCGGGCACACGGAAATCACCCAGCCGGTTCGTCCGGACAGCCTCGATGAAGACCGGATGAAGCGCCTCTGGAAAGCTTGCATGAGCCCAGGAATAGGGACACATCGCCTGGCAGGTGAGCGGTCCTTCGATCAGAACCCTGGAAAGATTCTTGATCAAGCTGTTGCAGACCGCGTTGTTGATGATGAGCGGCGCATACCAGAGGGCCGCTCCCTTTTCCGCCAAGGCCCGCGCCTTGAATCTGGGAAGGAAGCCCTCCTCCAGAAAGACCACATCATCGTCGAGGCGCAGATAGAGTGCGTCGGCGTCGTCACAGAAGCGAAAGAATCTGCCGATGACATCGATGCTGCCGTCGGCGCTCGGAAGCGTCTTTATCTTGCAGCGCGGATCGCTGGCCGCCAATCGCTGGAGATAGGCCCGATCGGCTTCGTTGCGGCAATTGTCCCACAGATGCCATTCGTGCACCTCAGGACTTTTCAGAACATGGTGGCTGAGCAGGCGCAGGTACTTCTCGCGGCCTGCCGGGGTCACAACAATCAGCTTCATGAGATCCTGCCAGCAATGGGCGCGTGTTTTGGTCGGCCAGCGGCCCATGACAAGCCTAAGCAAGTCCAGGAAAAGTGTGAAGCGGTTTTCGTCCGGCGAAGGGATAGAGCGGTTCGACGCTTCGCCGAGCCGAGAAGCACGGCGCAAGACGTCCCTCTGCATAACACCAGACGAAAAAATCCCTCCCATTCGTGGCTCTTCGCATTCATCCGGCTTTGGTGTAAGGGCTCGCCATGACAGTATGGGACCAAGGCATAAATGCCGACAGCGGGGCCATGACGAACGCTGCCTGCCGCAATCTCGTCGTCGTCAGGGCCGATGACAACTCTCTCCATCGCGGATGGGGGCGGACGATCCCCGATGTGAATTCGATTTGATCGTCAGCTACTACGGCAGCGATCCGTCAGCTTTCCGTCTGCCCTGTGAAAACCGTGTCGATTACAAGGGCGGAAAATGGGACGGCATACACGCTCTGTTCTCAGAGCGGCCCGAACTGCTAGATCACTACCGATATATCTGGTTCCCGGACGACGATATCGAGGCCGACCGGGCGACCATCGAAGCTTTGTTCGTCGTTATGCGCCGGTTCGACCTGCACGTCGGCCAGCCGGCACTGACGCTGGATAGCTACTACACCCACCTGCCGTTTCTTCGCTGCAAGAGTTTCGAATTTCGCCTGGTCGACAAGATCGAGGTCATGGCTCCCTGCATAAGGACCGACATCGTGGCCAAGATGCTACCGCTTTTCGAACACTCCATGGGCGGTTTCGGTCTCGACTCCTTGTGGACCCGGCTTGCCATACGAAACCTTGGAAGATCAGCCGTATTCGACGCCCTACCTGTCCGCCACACGCGGCCAGTGGGAGTTCACTTGGCTACCACGATGCTCGGGTCCGGCCACACGGCGGAGTCGGAACTCCGCCAACTGGGGTTGCGATATGGATTTGGCGAGTTCTTTCCCCTGTCTTACGAGGCCGTTGACCTCAAAGGCAGGCGTTGGCGATCGCGGCCGATTATCGGCTTGCGCATGGTGGCTGACTATGTTCTGGGCCGAAGTGCCTTTCGTCAGGTGCACAAGTGGAAAAGGCGACTTTGGCACCTGCTGCGCAGGCAGTATTCCAAGCCGGTCGAACTGTCTCAGATCAAACTCTAGCCATAAGTCGGCAGATCCGCGAATGGACAAGAACCTGCTCAGCGAAGCCGACATTCTCATTGTCGGCGCGGGCTTTTATGGCGCGACGCTCGCCGAGCGCATCGCCACGCAACTCGGCCGGCGCGTGCTGGTGATCGACCGGCGCCGGCACATCGGCGGCAATGCCTACACCGAACAGGATCCCGCCACCGGTGTCGAAATCCACCGCTACGGGCCGCATTTGTTCCACACCTCCAACGAAGAGGTCTGGAACTACCTGCGCGCCTTCACCGGCTTCACGGCCTATCGTCATCGTGCGTTTTCGACCTATCGCGACAAGGTCTATCCGCTCCCGATCAACCTTGCCACGATCTGCCAGTTCTTCGGCAAGCGGCTGAGCCCGGACGAGGCTCGCGGCATGATCACCGGACAGGCGGCGGAGCTAGGCGATCGCCCGCCGGCCAATCTCGAGGAAAAGGCGATCTCCCTCGTCGGCCGTCCGCTCTACGAGGCTTTCATCAAGGGCTACACCGCCAAGCAATGGCAGACGGATCCGCGCGAACTGCCGGCGCAGATCATCGCCCGTCTGCCGGTCCGCTACACGTTCGAGGATGGCTACTTCAACGACCGTTTCCAGGGCCAACCGGTGGACGGCTATACGGCGATCTTCAAAAAAATGCTCGCGCACGAGCTCATCGAAACACGGCTTGGCGTCGATTTTTTCGATATCAAACCCTTGCTGCCGAAAGACCTGCCAGTCGTCTACACCGGTCCGATCGACCGTTATTTCGACTACTCCGAGGGCGAGCTCGGCTGGCGGACCATCGACATCGATCTGGAGGTCATGGACACGCCGGATCATCAGGGTACGGCGATCATGAATTATGCCGACGAAGCCGTGCCCTACACCCGCGTGGTCGAATTCCGGCATTTCAATCCGGAACGTCAGCACAAGAGCGACAAGACACTCATCGGCCGCGAGTATTCCCGTTTTGCCGGCCGCGCCGACGAGCCCTACTATCCGATCGACACACGCCGGGATCAGGCGGTTTACCGTCGCTATCTCGAACGGGCGGCTGCCGAGAAAAACCTGCATCTTGGCGGACGGTTGGGCACCTACCGGTATCTCGACATGCACCAGGCGATCGGCGCGGCCTTGAAGGCCTTCGAAACCGTGCTTGAACCCTACTTTACCGGCAAGCTCGATTCAGTCTCACGGTCGCTGTGAAGGGTCGGGCCTGAATCCGTAAAAAATCAGGCGCTCAGGCTGACGCCACCGATCTGCCGTCAGTCGCAATCTGTCGGCGGAACCACTCGAAGGTGCGCCGGATCCCTTCCTGGTAGCTGGTCTTTGCCTCCCATCCGGGAAGAACCTGTCTTGCCAGGGTCAAGTCCGGGCACCGGTTGGTCGGATCCTGCGGGACAGGCGCATGGTGTTCGATGCGGCTGCCCGGAACGAGCGAACTGACGAATTTTGCTGTCTCGAGAACCGAGACCTCGCGATTGTTGCCGATGTTCAAGGGGCCTCGGTGCGAGATGCTGTCACGCCAAAAGAACCGCTCTAAGCCATCGACGATATCGTCGACGTAGCCCCAGCTGCGCGATTGGGAGCCGTCGCCATAGACGGTCAGTAGTCCCGTGGTCAGGGCCTGGCTGACAAAATTCGAAACGGCGCGGCCGTCATCGATGCGCGTTCGCGGCCCATAGGTGTTGAACAGCCTGACGACGCGGACATCGAGCCCGCTGACGCGTTGCTGTTCAAACAGCAGCGCCTCGGTGCAGCGCTTGCTCTCATCATAGGAAGCCCTTGGCCCGGTGCAGTCCACCGATCCCCGGTAGCTCTCCGGTTGCGGCGACACCAGGGGATCGCCATAGACTTCCGAGGTCGAGGCGAAGCAGAAACGCCCGCCGGGCTTGAGCAGCGACAGAAGATTGAGCGCACCGCCTATGTTGGCCCTGATCGTGCGCACCGGCTCGCGCATGTACCAGACGGGTGAAGCGGGTGACGCCAGATGTATGATCTCATCGAAATGCCGGCTGGCCGTGAAGCTTTCGGCATCGGCAATCTTCAGGCTGAACCGCGGATCCGCGACATGGGCAATGTTGTCGCGCAACCCGGTCCACAGATTGTCGACGACGACAAGCGTTTCCAGATCATCGCGCCGCAGCAGGCGATCGACAAGATGGGAGCCAATGAAGCCACAGCCACCAGAAACCAACACGCTGCGCGACATACGCACCCCCCTCCAGAAACTCTCCGTTCAACGCCCCGGGTAGGCCTGTTTCCCAGAGAGTATGGGAACCATGTCCTATCCAGATCCGAAGGACTTCTAGCAGTGCTTTCATCGATGCCGCAATTGCAACGATCAAACTTGTTCCGCGCCAACCGGTGGCCGGCTGTCCGAAGATGAAACCATCGCCGGGATATATGGTGCGGAGGGGGAAGCGTATTTTCGCGGGCTACAGTGCCTTTTGCGGGCAAGGCATTCCCGCGGCATCGCCGCAACGCGACGCCGTGGGCTGTGGCCTGATGCTCAATTCTTCGGACTGGCGCACAAGCTCGGCGAAGATCAGCGCGAAGCTACCCAGCATGACAAAGACGATGATCAGGCGTGTTACCGGCAATATGTCGGCCTCGTCTGGCTGGTGCGTGCCCCCCGAAGACCGGAATCGTCCAGGAGATCTTGCGCACAAAACAAAGTGCCACAGCGTCCTCTTGGTCTCCCGAAGGATACAGCGATGCTGCGGGCGCCCCACGCCACCCATGCCGGCTAACATGATCGATCGGGCTTTACGAGAGCTTAAGCCTCCTCTTAACCATCACATTCGCTCAAGCCATGACATGAAGCGCGACCTGCCGGTCCGGGCGATGCCGTGGCGGCATGGCCTTGCCGGCTGGCACAACGGCTCCCTTTGCAGACCCGCCCGCACCATGCTACCCCGGCGCTGGCGCGGCCAGACCCGCCGCCGCCAATCGGTCGCGATCGGGGAGCCATGAGCATAGCCGCCAACAGCATCGCCTTCGTCTCGTCCGACACAGCAGACGCCAAGGCGGCGCTGGAGAGCCTGTCGGCGCGCTATGGCCAATGTCCGGTCGCGGATGCCGGGGTTGTCGTGGCTCTGGGCGGCGACGGCTTCCTGCTGCAGACGCTGCGCGACACAATGGGGACGGGGAAGAAAGTCTACGGCATGAACCGTGGCACCATCGGATTCCTGATGAACGAGTATCGTTCCGGCGGCCTCACCGAACGCATCGCGGCCGCCGTCGCCGAGACGATCCGCCCGCTGGAGATGCAAGCCGTCACCTCGGAGGGTGAAACGGTTTCCGCACTGGCGATCAACGAGGTGGCGCTTTGGCGCCAGTCCTACCAGACGGCCAAGATTTGCATCACCATCGATGAGCAGATACGGCTCGAAGAGCTGAACTGCGATGGCGTGATGATCGCGACGCCGGCCGGATCGACCGCCTACAATCTTTCCGCGCACGGGCCGATCCTGCCGCTCGATGCCCCACTGCTGGCGCTCACGCCGGTCAGCCCGTTTCGCCCGCGCCGCTGGCGTGGCGCATTGCTCTCCAACAAGGCGACCGTACGCTTCGACATTCTGGAGCCGGAAAAGCGGCCGGTGAACGCCGCCGCCGACCATACGGAGGTCAAGGCGGTGACCTCGGTAACGGTTCGCGAGTCGCCGACAGCAACGGCGACCTTGCTGTTCGATCCCAATCATTCCTGGAACGAGCGCATCCTGGCCGAACAGTTCCGTTACTGAGCCGGCACACAGACAAGCGGCCCGATTAGGCATAGCGATTAAGGTTACAAGTTCACAATCACGCCAATCCCGCCCGTTTCTGTTGACAAATCGCGGACTTGCGCCTAATCGCAATGCCAATCTTGCAAGCGCGTGGCGCTTGCCGCGACGAATAACGTTGCGCCTCCCCGAACCAGCCAAAGACAACAACACTTGTCCTCAGACACCACGATCGCTCAAGAAGCGTTGACCTTTTCAGACCTCGGCCTGTCGCCGAAGGTGCTTTCCGCAGTTACCGATGCCGGCTACACGCAGCCGACTCCGATCCAGGCCGGTGCCATACCGCATGCCTTGCTCGGCAAGGACGTGCTGGGCATAGCCCAGACCGGTACCGGCAAGACCGCCTCCTTTGTGTTGCCGATGCTGACCCGGCTGGAAAAGGGGCGCGCCCGCGCCCGCATGCCGCGCACGCTGATCCTGGAGCCGACGCGTGAGCTTGCCGCGCAGGTCGAGGAAAACTTCATCAAATACGGCAAGAACCACAAGCTCAACATCGCGCTTCTGATCGGCGGCGTATCGTTCGACGAACAGGACAAGAAGCTGGAGCGTGGCGCCGACGTGCTGATCGCGACGCCCGGCCGCCTGCTCGACCACCGCGAGCGCGGAAAGCTTTTGCTCAATGGTGTCGAGATCCTCGTCATCGACGAGGCCGACCGCATGCTCGACATGGGCTTCATTCCCGATATCGAGCGCATCTGCGAAATGATCCCGTTCACCCGGCAGACGCTGTTCTTCTCGGCGACCATGCCGCCGGAAATCACCAAACTGACGGAAAAATTCCTGCACGCGCCGGTGCGTGTCGAGGTTTCCAAGGCAGCGTCCGCCGCAACGAACATTATCCAGCGGCTGGTGAAGTCCGGATCGAAGCCCTGGGACAAGCGTGAGACGCTGCGCAACCTGATGAAGGCTGAAGACGCGGAGCTGAAGAACGCCATCATCTTCTGCAACCGCAAGGTCGAGGTGTCGGAGCTGTTCCGCTCGCTGCTGAAGTATGATTTCGATGCCGGCGCCCTGCATGGCGACATGGACCAGCGCGCCCGCATGCAGATGCTGGCCAATTTCCGTGACGGCAAGCTGCGCTACCTCGTGGCTTCGGACGTCGCCGCGCGCGGCCTCGACATCCCCGATGTCAGCCACGTCTTCAACTATGACGTGCCGATCCATGCCGAGGACTATGTCCACCGCATCGGCCGCACCGGCCGCGCCGGGCGCTCCGGCAAATCCTTCACCATCGCGACGAAGTCGGACACCAAATACATCGACGCCATCGAACGGCTGATCGGCAACAAGATCGAGTGGCATGATGGCGACCTGTCGACCGTCGTGCCCAGCGAAGGCGGCGAGGACGATGCTCCGCGCCGTGGCAAAGGCGCGCCGCGCCGTGGCAAAGGCGCGCCGCGCCGTGCCGGCCGCAAGGACGACGATCGCAAGGACAGGGGCGAGCGCAAGAAGGGCGGCGAACGCCGCGCCAGACACGCGGAGGAAGATGTCTCACCGGTGATCGCACAGCAAGAACAGCCCGATGTGGCTGAGACGGCCGTTGCCGATATCGGCGAACGGCGCGCGCGCAAGGAGGCGATCCGTTCGGACAACACCGAACGCAAATCCTCCGATCGCAACGAACAGCGCGCACCGGAACGGGGCGACACCAGGCCGCAGCGCGACAGCAACCGCCCTGCCCGTCACCGCCACCAGGAAGACAACGACACCACCGTTGGCTTTGGCGATGACATGCCGGCCTTCATGCGCATCGTCGCCAAGGTCTGACCACCGTCCGCTTTCGAAGGCAAGCCAGCGATCCGGCTTGCCTTCGCAGTAAGATTCTGGCTGAGCTCGCCCGTCACATTGGCCCGGGCATCATCTTGGTCGGCTTCTCCAGCATCGGAAACTCGGCCTTGTTGCATTTCACGTTCGGGTTCGTCGGACTGAACATGCCGTTCGGATTGTCCCTGAACAACCAGGCGTGAAGATCGTAGTGGACGAACTCCCTCGGTATGAGCGGATAGTGTCCCTCCATCGGTCCCATGAAGGTCTGGCCAAACAGCTTTGGCGGCTCTTTGGTATCCGGCGTCAGCGGCACCAGCCATTCCACGCCGACCAATTTCAGACCCTTCTTGGTCGGCTCGTAGATCAGGACGTTGGGCTTCATCGGGTCGAGTTTCTGGCCGACGCTTGGGACGTTGACGAAATGGATGCCCATGGCCCCTTTCGGATAAAACATCGCGCCGGATATCTTTTCGCCAGCATAGTAGACGCACCCGACGGTCGACAGATAAAGGTCGCGGACAGCCGCGGTGTAGTCTTCGTACTTAGCCAATGATTTCTTCAAGGCTTCGATGTCGGCCTTGTTGGCTTCTTCGGCTTGAGCCGTGGCGGCGTCAAACGATACGCCGAGAAGGCCGGCCAAAACGAGGACGCCGCAACGCCCAAGGCGAGCTGTTCTTGTCATGCATTCCTCCCAGATATTTCATCTGGCCGTGCAAGACCGAGGCGGGAAAAAATGTTGATCACGCGGCCA
Organism: Mesorhizobium sp. HAY1-8B; assembly: GCF_056868045.1. NCBI lineage: Bacteria > Pseudomonadati > Pseudomonadota > Alphaproteobacteria > Hyphomicrobiales > Phyllobacteriaceae > Mesorhizobium > Mesorhizobium sp. HAY1-8B. Next base: position 4,179,477 of record NZ_CP200321.1, on the reverse strand, counting down.
GTTGTACCGCCTCATCCCCTCTGGAACAGCAATGATGCTATTCCTTTCCGGGCCTGCGGGAAAGCTGTTATTTAGAACTAGCTAACTATCAGGCGCGCCAATCTGAAGAGCGCCGAAGTCCCCTCAAACAGAAACGGCCCCCGTGGGGCCGTTTCGCATTCGCTTGCCGAACAATCAGGTGAGCGGCGACAGCTGGATCTCGACGCGCCGGTTCTGGGCGCGGCCTTCGGCCGTCGCGTTGGATGCGACCGGACGCGTCTTGCCGAAACCGGTAACGGCGAAGCGGCGCTGATCGACGCCCTGCCCTGATAGATAGTTGGCGACCGCCAGCGCACGGCGCTGCGACAGATCGAAATTGTGCTGATCACCGCCCGTCGAATCGGTATGGCCAAAGACATCGACGGTCGTCTGGCGGAACTTCTTCAGCACCAGCGCGACGGAATTCAGCACCGGGTAGAAGCCAGGCTTCACCGCATCCTGATCGACATTGAAGGTGATGTCGGACGGCATGTTGAGGATGATCTGGTCGCCGCTGCGGGTGACGCTGACGCCGGTGCCTTGGAGCTGCCGGCGCAATTCCGCCTCGTTCTGATCCATTGTCGCGCCGATGGCGCCACCGGCCAGCGCACCGATGCCAGCGCCAATCAGCGCGTTGCGGCGGTCATTGCCGCCGGCAAGCAGACCGAGGCTCGCACCTGCCAGGGCGCCGAGACCGGCACCAGCGGCCGTGTTGGAAATCTTCTGGTCGCCCGTATACGGATCGGTGGTGGTGCAGGCGCTCACGAGCAAAGCCGTCGCCACGACGACGAGCACGGTCTTCTTCATAAATGGTCCCTCTCCAAGTCGCGCCTTTTTCGACGGCGCCAAATCAGCCCTTCCGGCGACTTGTAACATGAATTGCGGCGAAAAGCGGAACAGGAAAAACGCCCGCGACGGCTTTTCCCAGGTCAGTCACGTGACGACCGCCTTGGCCAGTTACCAGAGATTCTTGCCGTCGATGACCACCACTTCGACCTTGTCGAGATCGAAATCATCGAACAGCCGCGAATTGACGCTGATCTTGGGATTGTCGAAATCCGGCTCGCCGGTCGACCAATCCGGTGTTTCGGTGAACGTGCCGCAGCCGCAGGTGGTGCAAAAACCATGCTTTACGGTTTTCGAGCCCCACTGATAGAAGGCAACGTTTTTCAGTGGCGTGATGAGCTTGAACTGCGATGGGGTGTAGTAGGCCCAGAGCGAGCCGCGTTTCGAGCAGAACGAACAGGTGCATTGCGTCACCGTCCGCGGTGCCTCTGAAACCTCGAATGTCGTCGCCTTGCAGTGGCAGCTTCCCTTGATGGTCATCGACGTCACCTCTCCCTTGTCCGCCGCCCATGCGGCAGGGCACCATAAAGAAGCGATCCTGACAACTGTCCGTCAGCAGGCTCCAGGCCTGACCAGCCGGCCGGAAATCCTAGTAGGATGATGGCGGCACAAACAGGCAGATGGTCTTGCCGGCATCGAGCCCGGCCTCATGCGCGCACCAATGAAATTCTCCGTCCGGCGAATCCTTGATACGTCTGTCGCTGTAAGCCAGCACCTCCCCGGTGTCCTTGATGACATAGCCTTCCGGGCGCTCGCTGATCGAAGTCTGCGACACCTCGTGGCAGTCGTAGTTCGCGCAGCAGGCGAACGGATAACTCCAGCCTTGCGGCTTGGCCGCGGTCGGCTTGGCGTCATGCGCCAAGGCCGGTACCGACAGCAGCGCGATCACACAGGCCGCGCACAGGGGAATGATAAGCTGGCCAACCGATGGAACGGCGATGGCCGATCTGGAATTGGCGGCAAACATGGGAACATTCCTTTCAAACGAGGTTCAAGCGTTTCTTGCTTGCCCGTTCCCGGAACGTGTCTTCCCAGCGGCAAATCGTCAGCAGATATGCCGCGACCGGCCATAAATGCTTTTGTCTCTTCCTGCCCTCGAAAGTGAGCCGAAATGTGAGTCGGCGCAAGAAATTGCTGCATGAGGCACTGGCCGTCCAAGGCAGCAACTACCTGCCGTTGACAATCATGGCAAATCCTCTGCGATGGCCCGCTTCCTCCTGAAGAAGGTGCAAGCCATCGCAACCCAGGTTAGTGGCGGACGGGCTAGTCCAGATCCGCCACGACCTCACCGGCGCCGCCCTCGATGCGTTGCGACAGCGAAGCTTCCATGAAGTCGTCGAGGTCGCCATCGAGCACGCTTGACGGGCTGGTGCTTTCGACGCCGGTGCGCAGATCCTTCACCAGCTGATAGGGCTGCAGCACGTAGGAACGGATCTGGTGGCCCCAACCGATGTCACTCTTGGAGGCTTCGGTGGCGTTGGCGATGGCCTCACGTTTCTTCAGCTCCTCCTCGTAGAGGCGCGAGCGCAGCATTTCCCAGGCCTTCGCCCGGTTCTTGTGCTGCGAACGCTCGGCCTGGCAGGCGACCGCGATGCCGGTGGCGATATGGGTGATGCGCACGGCCGAGTCGGTGGTGTTGACGTGCTGGCCACCCGAGCCGGACGAGCGGTAGGTGTCGATTCGAACATCGGATTCGGACACATCGATATCGATCGTGTCGTCGATGACGGGATAGACCCAGACGCTGGCGAAGGAAGTATGCCGTCGCGCATTGCTGTCATAGGGCGAAATGCGCACCAGGCGGTGGACACCGGATTCGGTCTTCAGCCAGCCATAGGCATTGTGGCCCTTGATCGTCAGCGTCGCGGACTTGATGCCGGCCTCTTCGCCGTCATGCACTTCCAGCACCTCGACCTTGAAGCGGCGGCGCTCGGCCCAGCGCGTGTACATGCGCAAAAGCATCGAGGCCCAGTCCTGGCTCTCCGTCCCGCCGGCGCCGGCATGGATTTCGAGATAGGTGTCGTTGGCGTCCGCTTCACCCGACAGCAGCGTTTCGACCTGGCGGGCCTTCGCCTCGCCCTGCATCGAGCGGATCGCCGCTTCAGCTTCGGCGATAACACCTTCGTCGCCTTCCTCCTCGCCGAGTTCGATCAGGCCGATATTGTCTTCCAGCGCCTGCGTCAGGCCCTTGACCGCCGCGATGCCTTCCTCGAGGCCCTGGCGCTCGCGCATCAGCTTCTGGGCTTCCAGCGGCTCGTTCCAGAGGCTGGCGTCCTCGGCCCGCACATTCAGGTATTCAAGCCGCTTTATGGCCTGATCCCAGTCAAAGATGCCTCCTCAGCAGGGTTATCGCCTGCCTGATCTCATCGACAATATTCTGCGTTTCCGCGCGCATGGCCTAGTATTTCGTCCTGTGGCTGAAGTGACGTCTCGGTCGGCGCGATACATAGGGACGGCGCCGCCATGTGTAAAGCGAAATGGGCCGGCCCCAGGCCAACCCAACAGGCGGCATAGGGGACCGTCAGTAGAGGCCGCCGCCGCCGTCCTGGATGGCCTGGTTCGCCTGCGGCGACAGTGCGCCGCCCGATGCGTTGGAGCCGTCGGCACCCATGCCGATCACCCAATAGCTGTCGGCGGGACCGGTGCCCGGCTTGAAGGCCTCGATGATGGTGCCAGGATCGCCCGACGTGGCACGCATGCCGGTCTTGCGGTTGATGGCGATCAGATTCATGCCGTCCGGCACCTTGAAGTCGACATTGGGCGTGCCGTCCAGCGCCACGCGCATGAAGTCCTTGAAGATCGGTGCGGCGAGACCGCCACCGGTGGCGCCATGGCCAAGGCCGCGCGGCGTGTCGTAGCCCATGTAGAGACCGACCACGAGGTTCGGCGTATAGCCGATGAACCAAGCGTCCTTTTCGTCGTTGGTGGTGCCGGTCTTGCCCGCGATGTGGCGGCCCAGTTCCCCGATGGTGGCGCCGGTGCCGCGTTGCACCACGCCCTCCATCATCGAGGTGATCTGGTAGGCAGTCATCGGATCGAGAACCTGCTCGGAATTGTCGACCAGTTCCGGCTCCGGCTGATTCTTCCACTCAGGCGCATTGCAGCCTTCGCAGCCACGCTCATCCTGCTTGAACACGGTCTTGCCGTAGCGGTCCTGGATGCGGTCGATCAGCGATGGTTTGATCGACTTGCCGCCATTGGCCATGATCGAATAGGCAGAAACCATGCGCATGACGGTCGTCTCGCCGGAACCTAGCGCCATCGGCAAGTATGGCGCCAGATGATCGTAGACGCCGAAGCGCTCGGCATATTCGACGACCAGCTTCATGCCCATGTCGTTGGCAAGCCGCACGGTCATCAGGTTGCGCGACTTTTCGATGCCGGAGCGCAGCGTTGCCGGACCCGCGACGGTGCCGTCATAGTTCTTCGGTGTCCAGGTCGTGTTGCCGCTCTGGATGGTGATCGGTCCGTCCATGATCACCGAGGCCGGCGTATAGCCATTGTCGAGCGCGGCCGAATAGACGATCGGCTTGAACGAGGAGCCCGGCTGGCGCATCGCTTGGGTGGCGCGGTTGAACTCGGACTGGGCATAGGAGAAGCCGCCGACCATGGCCAGCACACGGCCAGTGTGTGGATCCATGGCGATCAGACCGCCCTCCACCTCTGGAACCTGGCGCAGGCTGTAGGTGTTGTCCGAGCCTTCGTTCTTCTGCACGAAGATGACGTCGCCCGGCTTCAGCACATCGGCCGGCGACTTGGCCTTGACCGTCTTGCCACCGACCACATGGCGCATGGCAAAGCCCATGTCGTCCTTGCTGACGGTACCTTCGACCCGTTCCTTGACGATATCGCCCGACGCCTGGCGTGCGGGCTGGAGCCCTATCGAGAGACCGGACGCCGAGGAGTTCGAGCACGACGGCCAGAGACCATTCGGGAACGTCTTCCAGTCTCTTGACCGCGCCCAACGGGACGCCCCAGTCACCGGACACGTCGATTGACGTCACCGGCCCGCGATAGCCACGCAGCGTATCGTATTTGATCAAGCCGTTCTGCATCGCCTTGCGGGCGATAAGCTGAACTTTCGGATCAAGCGTGGTGCGGACGGACAGGCCCCCTTCGTACAGTGCATTCTCGCCGTAACGGGCAATGATCTGGCGACGCACCTCTTCCGTGAAATATTCCCCAGCGAAGAGATAGGTGCCGGTACGGCGCGGCGTCACGCCGAGCGGCTCGGCCTTGGCCTTGTTGCCTTCCTCACGCGTGACGTAGCCATTCTCGACCATCTGGTCGATGACCCAGTTGCGGCGCTCGATAGCGCGATCGGCATGCTTGAAGGGATGGTAGTTGTTGGGGCCTTTCGGCAGCGAAGCCAGATAGGCAGCCTCGGCCACGGTCAGTTCGTTCACCGACTTGTCGAAATAGGTAAGCGCCGCCCCGGCGACACCATAGGCACCGAAACCGAAGAAGATTTCGTTGAGGTAGAGCTCGAGGATACGATCCTTGGGATAGGCCTGCTCGATGCGGAAGGCCAGGATCATCTCCTTGATCTTGCGCTCGTAGGTCTGGTCCGCGGTCAGCAGGAAGTTCTTGGCCACCTGCTGGGTGATCGTCGAGGCGCCGACCTGCCGCCTGCCCGAGCCGAAATTCTGCAGATTGACGATGATGGCGCGGCCAAGACCGGTCACGTCGATGCCGGGATGATTGTAGAAGTTCTTGTCTTCCGCCGACAAGAAGGCCGCCTTGACGCGATCCGGGATCGCCTGGATCGGCAGGTACAGGCGCCGCTCGCGTGCATATTCGGCCATCAGCGAGCCGTCGGAGGCATGGATGCGGGTGGTCACCGGCGGCTCGTATTTGGCCAGCACCTCGTAGTCGGGCAGATCCTTCGACAGATGGCTGATGTAAATCGCAACGCCCGCCGCGACCAGAAGGGCCAGCGTCGTGCCGATGCCGAAAAAATAGCCAATGAGACGAATCATACCCGCTCCAGTCCTTGGTTCGGGAATTCCCTAAACGAAGCCGCCTTCCACGCAAGCTTTCGAACCGGTCCCAATCCGTAATCGAAAACCCATGTCGCCACCATGTGGACAAAATACGGCAAGGCCTGCTTTCGTGACCTCGAGCCGGAAATAAAGGCACCGGGTGTTGTCATCCAGCAACGCCGCCTTAGGTTGCAGGCGCCGCCAGGCATGTCAACCTCCGGCCCCCGTTCCGGCACGGGCGGAAGCGAACAGCGCAACGGCGTTGGTGATGCTTTGTGCGGCCTTGCCGCGCCATTCGGCGTCGAGCAGTTGCGCCTCGTCCTTGGCATTCGAGAGATAGCCGAGTTCGACCAGCACGGATGGCACGTCCGGCGCCTTCAGCACCTTGAATCCAGCTGAACGCTGCGGATTGTTGATAAGGCCGACGCTGGTCGAAAGCTGGCCGACCAGCGTGTGGGCGAAACTCATCGAGAAGGTGTGCGTCTCTCGGCGGATCAGGTCGATCAGGATGTCGGTCACTTCCTTGTTATCGTCCTTGATGACCATACCGGCAAACTGGTCTGAAAGGTTTTCGCGATCGGCAAGCGCCTGCGCCTCGGGATCCGACGCCTTATCGGAAACGGTGTAGACGGTGGCGCCGCGGATGCCCTTGACGCTGATTGTATCGGCATGGATCGAAATCAGCAGATCGGCCTCGTGCTGGCGGGCAATGCGCACGCGGTCGTCCAGACGCAGATACTCATCGGTGTCACGCGTCATGAAGACATCGTATTTGCCGATCGCCGCGAGCTTGTCGCGCAACTCCGTGGCGAAGGCCAGCGTCACGTTCTTCTCGATCGTGCCGTTCAGACCCTCGGCACCGCCGTCGACGCCGCCATGGCCGGGATCGATGACGACGGTGAAGCGATGGCCCGGATTGGAGACCGGCCCTGTGCCAACCCGCCCGCCCTTGTCGGTCGAAACCGTGGAGCCGGTGGTCAGCGCCTGGTTGGCAAGGGCAGCGTCGAACTCGCGTTCGGAGGCGGCCGACATGTCGATGGCAATGCGGTAGCCGGTTCCGTCCTCGTTCTTGAGCACATCCAGCTTGTCGACGGCGAAGGGTCCCTTGCCGGTGAGGATCAGCCGCGAAACGCCCTCGCCGAGCTCGCCCAGGCGCACACTCTTGACCAGGCCGCGCGGCTTCAAGTCCTTGGCGTCGATCGCCAGCCTGGTATTCGCCAGATCGATGACCAGGCGATTGGGTCCGCGCAGCAGGAACCATTTGATGTCCGGTTCGCGATCGAAATCCACGACGATGCGCATCTTGGTGGCATCGCCCGCCATCTTGTAGCCTTTCGCCACGAGCGGCGCGTCGGCGGCATCGGCAACGGAGCAAAACGCCTGGGAAATCACGACCAGCAGCAGGAGACAGAAGGCGCCGAGAATCCGGCCGCCAACACGACATCCCTTGTCTGTGAAGTCCGCCAGTCCCATCTCTCTTCCAGTCGCTCCCGGTTTGGCGCCAGGCGCCCGCTCGTTTCGTCGAAGTGCCGGTTAGGCCGCGAACTCGATTAACGATTGGTATCCAGAGAAGGTTAACCAAGCCTTTTCACGCAAGGATCGGAACCAGGCTTACGTTACGGAACTGCTTTTTGCCGGCATCGGAAATCGGGGTTGCCTTCCACCCCGCCAAATCATAAAAGCGATAGTGGATCACTGCAATCCTGGAACCGCCCTCCTCCGCAGCTTCCTGCTACAGGGTTAGATGAAAGGCGGCTCCTTTCGCTTCACGCGAAAAGGCTTCAAGTGATTGCGACGAATTTCGCAGGTGTGCTCCCGTGGCGGGGGAATCGCCTGCGTGAGGAAAACGGCCGGGTTTGTTCCCGTGCCGGCTCTGTACGAGCAAACAAGCTGGTCCGGTTTCCGGGCTTTGGTTCAAAAGGTTCTGCTGGTGACGATGGCTTCAAGCGCAATCATGGAAAGGTCCGCATCAAACCGCGCCAGTATGGCTGCGGGCGGCACCGCCATGACACGCAGGCACCGTCCGGCGGACATTCAGACATCCGGCACCCACACTCCAGACACGCAGCAGCGGGCTTTGCCTTGCAAGCTGCGGCTGACGGCTGCCGGGAGGAAACGAAATAATGCCCAACAAAATGCTGATAGACGCCTCCCACCCGGAGGAAACACGAGTTGTCGTCGTACGCGGTAACCGTATCGAAGAATTCGACTTTGAATCCCAGGACAAGAAGCAGCTCAAAGGAAACATCTACCTCGCCCGCGTAACGCGCGTCGAACCCTCCCTTCAGGCAGCCTTTGTCGAATATGGCGGCAACCGTCACGGTTTTCTCGCCTTCAGTGAAATACACCCCGACTACTACCAGATCCCGGTCGCCGACCGTCAGGCCCTGCTGCGCGCCGAAGCGCAGGAGGCCGAGGACGAAGAGGATGAGGACGGCGACGGCGATGATCGCCAGAGCCGCGATCGCGGCCGGCGCGGACGCCGGCGCGGCGGTAAGAGCCGCGACCGCGGTGAGCACAAGCGCGATGCGGGCGAAGCAGGCGAAGGCTCCGGCGAGGCAGGTGAAGGCAACGACAATGGCGACATCGTTGTCGAGGAGATCTCCCACACCTCCGAGATCATCGAACACGCAGCCGATACATCAGAACATTCAGATACGTCGGAGCATGCCGATACGTCCGGCCATGATGAAGATTCCGCCGAGCAGGACGAAACCGAAACCCGCGAGGGTGGCCCGACATCGATAGCCGCCGCTGTCGAAGGCGATGTGGTTTCCGAACCCGTCTCGCGGACGGAACAGGGCAACGAAGCAACGTCCGGCGACAATGATCGCGGCATGCTGGAGGAAGTACAGTCCTCGCATCCCGATGACCACGAGATCGAATCGGTCGGCGCCGAGGATGCGCTGGAAGAAGTGCGCAACCGCCGCAAGCCGGTGCGCCGCCAGTACAAGATCCAGGAAGTGATCAAGCGCCGGCAGATCCTGCTGGTGCAGGTCGTCAAGGAAGAACGCGGCAACAAGGGCGCCGCACTCACCACCTATCTGTCGCTTGCCGGCCGCTATTCGGTGCTGATGCCCAACACGGCACGCGGCGGCGGCATTTCGCGCAAGATCACCAGCGCGGTCGACCGCAAGCGCCTGAAGGAGGTCGTCGCCGATCTCGAAGTGCCGCAGGGCATGGGCGTTATCCTGCGCACCGCCGGCGAGAGCCGCACCAAGGCCGAGATCAAGCGCGACTATGAATATCTGATGCGGCTCTGGGAGAACGTGCGCAATCTCACGCTCCAGTCCACCGCCCCTGCCCTCGTCTATGAGGAAGGCAGCCTGATCAAGCGTTCGGTACGCGACCTCTACAACAAGGACATCGACGAGATCCTTGTCTCGGGCGAGGAAGGCTATCGCGAGGCCAAGGACTTCATGCGCATGCTGATGCCGAGCCACGCCAAGGTGGTTCAGCCGTTCCGCGACACGACGCCGATCTTCGTGCGCAACGGTATCGAGGCGCAGCTCGACCGCATGCTGCAGCCGCAGGTGACGCTGAAGAGCGGCGGCTACATCATCATCAACCAGACCGAGGCGCTGGTTGCCATCGACGTCAATTCGGGGCGCTCCACCAAGGAGCACTCGATCGAGGACACGGCACTCCACACCAATCTGGAAGCGGCCGAAGAGGTTGCCCGTCAGCTCAGGCTTCGCGATCTCGCCGGCCTGATCGTCATCGACTTCATCGACATGGAGGAGAACCGCAACAACCGCTCCGTCGAGAAGCGGCTGAAGGATCACCTCAAGAACGATCGTGCACGTATCCAGGTCGGCCGCATCTCGCATTTCGGCCTGATGGAGATGTCGCGCCAACGCATCCGCGCCAGCGTGCTGGAATCCACCATGAAGCCCTGCCCGCATTGCGGCGGCACCGGCCATGTCAGGTCCGATTCGTCGGTCGCGCTGATGGTGGTGCGGGCGATCGAGGAATTCCTGCTCAAGGATTCGCGCAGCCACATCACGGTCCGCACGCCGGCCGCGACCGCGCTCTACGTGCTCAACCACAAGCGTGGCACGTTGGTGGAACTGGAAAGCCGCTTCGGCCTGACCATCACCATCGAGGCCGATGATACGGTTGGCGCGCAGCACTATGCGATCTTCCGCGGCGCCCTGGCTGAAAAGCCGGAGGGCTTTGTAGAGGTACGCAGCCTGCCGGCCTATGTCGAACCGGAAGAGCCCGAAGACGAGATTGTCGTCGTCGAGGAAGATGATGAGGCACCGGCGCAGGCCGAGCAGCCACGCCAGCAGCCGCAGCAAAACCAGCAGCCGCGGCCTGTCGGTGGCGAGGACGGCGAAGGCCGCGACCGCAAGCGCCGCAAGCGCCGCAGACGTCGCGGCGGCCGGGATCGCGATCGCGAACATGGCGCTCTTACGGATGATGGCTCATCCACCTCCGCTCCGGCCGGCGATTTCGCGGCGGACGATGACGACACCGAAACGGACGACGCCGCTCCGATCGCTGCCAGCGCCTCCGACGAGGCGGTACAGGCTTCGGATGACGGCCAAGGCAAGAAGCGCCGGCGCGGCAAGCGCGGCGGCAAGCGCAACCGTCGCGAAGACGGCGAAGGCGAGGCCGAGGCAAGTGCCGGCGAAACGGCCGAGCCTTCCGAAGGCGATGCTTCCGAAAGCGAGCCTGCCTCGATCGAGCCGGTGGCTGTTGCTGCTGTGGCGGAAGAGCCGGTAGCTGCGGTAAGCGAAGAGGTGCCGAGCACCGAGAAGCCCAAGAAGCCGCGTCGCGCAACCAAGCCGAAGAAGGCAGCCGCCGAGGCCGTCGTCGAGACGGCCGTGGTCGAAGCGGCTGTGGAAAAGCCGGCCGAGGTTCCGGCGGCGAACGCCGAGGAAACAGTGATCGCGGCAGTCACGGAAGAGCCCTCGAAGGCCCGGCCGTCACGACGCAAGCCAGCGGCGATCGATGCACCGGTCGTGCCGGTGGTTTCCTCGACCGTCGCCAATGAGCCGGAAGCCAAGACCGAAGAAAAGCCGAAGCGCGCCGGCTGGTGGCAGCGGAAAGGTTTTTTCTAAACCTTTCAACTGGTTGAAGTGATTTTTTGATAAGAAAATCCCGCGCCGATCGAAAGATGGCGCGGGATTTTTCATGTCAGGTGTTCCCACAGTGCGAGAAATGGGAAACCCGTCCCACGCTTTCCTGGAACCGCGCTAAGGCGCGAAAATCGACCAGTTCATCATCCTCGCCAGCTTTTCCAGGGCGATCGAACCCAGCTTGGAATTGCCATTGGCGTTGAGGCCGGGAGACCAGACGGCAAGCGAGGCGACACCCGGCACGATGCCCAATATGCCGCCGCCGACGCCGCTTTTTCCCGGAATGCCGACACGGAAGGCGAAATCGCCGGAGCCGTCATAGTGGCCGCAGGTCAGCATCATGGCGCCGATGCGCCGCGCGCGCTCCGCCGACACCACGGAATGGCCGGTCGCCGGGTTCTTGCCGCCATTGGCAAGGAACCGGCCAGCCATCGCCAGTTGCCGGCAACTCATGGCAATGGCGCAATGGTGGAAATAGACGCCGAGCGCCAGTTCCGGTGCATGATGAAGATTGCCGAAGGATTTCATGTAGTTGGCCAGCGCGAAGTTGCGATAGCCGGTGGCGCGTTCGGACGCCGCCACCTCGCGGTCGATGATGATGGTCTCGTCGTCGGCGAGGAACTGGATGAAGCGCAGGATCTCGCCGATCGCCTCGCGCGGCTGATGGCCGGCAAGCAGGATATCGGAGATGACAATGGCGCCGGCATTGATGAACGGATTGCGCGGAATGCCGTTCTCGTGCTCGAGCTGGACGATCGAGTTGAATGGATTGCCCGACGGCTCGCGCCCAACCCGTTTCCACAGCGCATCGCCGACATTGCCGAGCGCCAGCGTCAATGTGAACACCTTCGAGATGCTCTGGATGGAAAAGGGCTGGTCGGCGTCGCCCGCCATCAGCACACGACCGTCATTGGTAACGGCGGCAATGCCGAACTTCCTTGGGTCGACCTTGCCCAATTGAGGAATGTAGGTCGCGACATCGCCGCGATCGGTGCGTTCAGCCATTTCGGCAGCGACCTCGGCCAATGCTTGATCAAGTTTGGGGGCCTGTTCGAGTTCCGGCATGGTGCTACCTCAACCAGCGTTCGATGCGCGACATCGCCTCGACCATGTCGTCGTGGCTGCCGGCATAGGAAAAACGCATCGTGCGGTGCCCCGCCTGAGTGTCGAAGTCGCGGCCAGGCGTCGCCGCCACATGCGCCTCGGCCAGCATCTTGCGCGCGAAGGCCATGCTGTCATTGGTGTGCCGGGTGACGTCGCAAAACGCATAGAAGGCACCATCCATCGGCGCGGCCAGCGGAAAGCCGAGTTCGGGCAGACGTTTCATCAAGAGCTCGCGATTCCAAGCGTAGCGGGCCTTGACCACCTCCAGTTCCTCGGTCGCCGCAAAAGCCTCGATCGCAGCGATCTGCGACAGTTCCGGCGGCGAGATGTAGAGGCTTTGGGCAATCCGCTCGACCGGCCGCACCAACTCTTCCGGCAACACCATCCAGCCGATGCGCCAGCCGGTCATGCAATAGTATTTCGAGAAGGAATTGATCACGGTCACGCTGTTGCCGAAGGCGAGTGCCGTGGTGTCGGGCGCGCCATAGGCCAATCGATGATAGATTTCGTCGGAAATGACGGCGATACCCAGTGTCTCCGCCGTATTGACAAGCGCTGACAGTTCGTCGGCCGGTATGACCGCGCCGGTCGGATTGGCCGGGCTTGCGAAAAGAACCCCCTTCAGCGGCTTCTCGCGGTGCGCTGCCTCCAGATGACCGGCATGCAGATAGGCCGCTTCGCCGAGTTCGATCTCGACCACATCGATGCCGAGCGCCGCCATGATGTTGCGATAGGCAGGGTAGCCGGGTGCCGCGATGGCTACGCGGTCGCCCGGATCGAACATCGCCAGGAAGGCGAGATTGAAGGCCGCCGACGATCCGGTGGTCACCGCGATCCGGCCGGGCTCGACCTCAAGCCGATAGTGATCCGCGTAATGCTCGGCGATCACCTTGCGCAGACCGGCCAACCCCAGCGTGTCAGTGTAGCCTATGCGCCCGTCCTGCAAGGCCTTGGCAGCCGCGGCGCGAACCCTTGCTGGCGCGGGATCGGAGGGCTGGCCGACCGCCATTGAGATCACCGGCACGCCCTGAGCCTTCAGCCTGTTCGCTTCGGCCAGAATATCCATGGCGTGGAACGGCTCGACATTGCCTCGGCGTGAGAGCGAAACGACCATTTTATCCCTATCCCGACAGTTGAGCACGCCATTCCCTTAATGCATGCGCCGCACAAATGCCCGATTGATGTGAGGATCACAAGTTGAGGAAGTTTTTCCGGTGCCGACTTTTCATCTTTCGCCCGCTCGTCTACCAGTTGACACGTCATGTTGAGCCGACCCAGATCGACTATTGCCCAGGCAGCGCGCGTTTTCGCGACGTTTTCGCTCGGCATCGCCGTTGCCGTGGCGAGTTCGGTCACCGCCTTCGCCCAGAACGTGCCTGTCATACGCGATGCCGAGATCGAGGCTCTGGTGCGCGATTACGCTCGGCCGATCTTCAAGGCTGCCGGGCTGGCGAATGACGGCATCGACATCGTTCTGGTCAACGATTCCAGCTTCAACGCCTTCGTCACCGGACGCCGGCTGTTCATCAACACAGGCGCGCTGATGACGGCTGAAACGCCGAACGAAATCATCGGCGTCATCGCGCACGAGGCCGGTCATATCGCCGGCGGCCACCAGCAGAAGCTGCGTGACCAGCTCGAACGCGCCAAGACGATGGCCATCATCGCCACCTTGCTTGGCGCGGGCGCCATGGTCGCTGGCGCGACCACCAACAGCCGCGGTCTTGCGGGCGCCGGCATGGGCGTGGCGGCTGGTGGCGGCGAGATGGCGCAACGCAGCATCCTCGCCTACCAGCGCACCGAAGAAACGACCGCCGACCGCTCGGCGATCACCTATCTCAACTCCACCGGCCAGTCCGGCATGGGCATGCTGAAGACCTTCGCCCGCTTCCAGAGCGCGCTGTCCTTGTCGGGCACGCAGGTCGATCCCTATCGGATCAGCCATCCGATGCCGCAGGAACGCATCGCCAATCTCGAAGTGCTGGTGAAGCAGAGCCCCAATGTCGACAAGGTCGATCCTCCGGCGCTGCAGCAGCGCCACGACATGATGCGCGTCAAGATCGCCGTCTATATGGACGGCCAGGCCGCGGCGGCGCGACTGATGCAAAAGATGCGGGGCAGCCTCGCCGCGCAGTATGGCGATGCCCAGTCCACCTATCTTTACGGCAACATTGCCGCGGCGCTCGTCAAGACCAACGCCTTGATCAAGGCGCAGCCCAAGAATGCCTACTTTCAGGAGTTGCGCGGCGACATACTGATGAAGGCGAACAAGCCCAAGGATGCGGCCGAAGCCTACGCCAAGGCGGTCAGCCTCGACCCGGCGCGGTCCGGCCTGCTGCCTGTCTCGCTCGGCCAGGCTCTGATGGCCGTGGGCACGCCCGAACTCGCTGAAGAAGGCCGTCGTCCAGATCAACAATGGTCTGGGGCGAGACAAGGAAAATTCCGCTGGATATCGCTACCTGGCGCAGGCTTATGGCGAGTTGGGTGACATACCGGGCGCCGAGCTTGCCACGGCCGAGGGTCATTTCTATTCCGGAAACTACAAGGATGCGAAGATCTTCGCCATGCGGGCGCAGCGGCAGATGAAGCGTGGCGAGCCGCGCTGGATCCGTGCGCAGGACATCATAAACTACAAATCGTCAGGCAAAATCTAGTGAACCTTCCGGCCACGCGCTGCGACACAGCCGGACCGGGAAACAGGCAAAAGGAACGAGAACGATGAAAAAGGCACTGTTGCTGGGCACCACGGGGATCGCTGTAGCCCTTGCCATGCTGGCTTTCGGTTTCGTCGCCGGCAGCCCACAGATTGCCAAGGCAGGTACGGCGCAGCCCGTCGAGACGACTCAGCCTGTCCAGACAGCGGGGGCCGATACCAAGATTGACCGCACCGAGGTCGAAGGAATCATTCGCGACTATCTTCTGAAGAACCCGGAAGTGCTGCTCGAAGTGCAGGACGCGCTGGAGGCCAAGCAGAAGGACGAGCAACGCCTTGCCGCGCTCGGCGTCATCAAGAACGCCAAGGAGCAGATCTTTAACTCCAGCTTCGACGGCATTGTCGGCAACCCGAACGGCAAAGTGACCATCGTCGAGTTCTACGACTACAATTGCGGCTTCTGCAAACGCGCCATCGAGGACATGCGGGCGCTGACCAAGGCCGATCCGGATTTGCGCTTCGTGCTAAAGGAATTCCCGATCCTCGGGCCGGACTCACAAAAGGCCAGCGTCGTTTCGATGGCTTTCCACCTGATGATGCCGGAAAAATACGGCGAGTTCCACAATGCGCTGCTCGGCGGCCAGGGACGCGCTACCGAAGCGGCCGCGATCAAGATCGCGCTTTCGCTCGGCGCCGACGAGGCGACGCTGCGCGAGAAGATGAAGGACCCGTCGATCACCGAAGCCTTCGCCAAGACCTATGATCTTGCCAACAAGCTGTCGATCACCGGAACGCCGTCCTATGTGGTCGGCAACGAGGTTGTGTTCGGGGCTCTCGGGCAGGAAGTGCTGGCGGAAAAGATCGAGGCGGCAAAGGCCGCGCTTTGATCGACCGGGAGTTTTCTTCACGGGCGCATTTCGGCCTGTTGTGGACAGTGAAAGAACGCACTTGCGCTCTTTCCGCGGGCGACTATGCCCATTATAGAGAGCCAGCGCGCCGGTTTGACACCGGCGCCGGAAAAGGTCGGCTTTTTTGAAAACGGTTTTCGTCCTGAACGGTCCCAATCTCAACGCGCTTGGCAAGCGCGAGCCGGGGATCTATGGCGGCAAGACGCTTGCCGCCATCGCCGACGACTGCAAACAAGCGGGCACGTCGCTCGGGCTCGAGATCGATTTCCGCCAGTCGAACCACGAGGGCGACCTCGTCGACTGGATCCAGGAAGCCGGCGACAAGGCCGCCGGCATCGTCATCAATCCAGGCGCCTACAGCCATACCTCGATCGCGATCCACGACGCCATCCGCTCGGTCGCGCCGCTGCCGGTCGCCGAGGTTCATCTTTCCAACATCCATGCGCGGGAATCATTCCGCCACGTCTCCATGGTCGCGCCGGTCGCCGTCGGCATGATCTGTGGCTTTGGGCCGCTCGGCTACACGCTGGCGCTACAGGCGCTGGCCGCACGCCTATGACCGGCCAACAAACAGAAGGCTCGAAAATGTCGATAAAGAAGACCGGTGTTGACCAGCAGCTGATCCGCGATCTGGCGGGCATACTGAACGACACCAACCTGACCGAGATCGAGGTCGAACTGGGTGACCTGAAGGTACGCGTGTCGCGGCAGGCACCCGCCGTCCATGCTATCGCCGCACCGCAGCCAGCCTATGCGCCGGCGGCTGGCGCCCAGCCTGCGGCGTCGGCCGCGCCGGCAGCGGTAGACGTCTCGAAGAACGCGGTGGCCTCGCCGATGGTCGGCACCGCCTATCTGGCGCCCTCGCCCGACGCCAAGCCGTTCATCGAGATCGGCCAGAAGGTCAAGGAAGGCCAGACGTTGCTGATCATCGAGGCGATGAAGACGATGAACCAGATCCCGTCGCCCCGCGCCGGCACGGTGACGGCGATCCTGTTCGAGGACGCGACGCCGGTCGAATACGGCATGCCGCTCGTCGTGATCGAGTAGAGCTGGCAGGATGTTCCAGAAGATCCTCATTGCCAATCGCGGCGAAATCGCGCTTCGGGTGCTGCGCGCCTGCAAGGAACTCGGCATCCAGACGGTGGTGGTGCATTCGACCGCCGACGCCGACGCCATGCATGTGCGGCTTGCCGACGAAAGCGTCTGCATCGGGCCGCCGCCATCGCGCGACAGCTATCTCAACATCCATCAGATCGTCGCGGCCTGCGAGATCACCGGCGCCGACGCCGTGCATCCAGGCTACGGCTTCCTGTCGGAGAACGCCAAGTTCGCCGACATATTGGCCGCGCACAACATCACCTTCATCGGCCCGTCAGGCGACCATATCCGCATCATGGGCGACAAGATCGAGGCCAAGCGCACCGCCAAGCGCCTTGGCATCCCCGTGGTGCCCGGTTCCGACGGCGCCGTCACCGATCAAAAGGAAGCCAGGCGCATTGCCGCCGAGATCGGCTATCCCGTGATCATCAAGGCCTCGGCCGGTGGCGGCGGGCGCGGCATGAAGGTTGCCCTTACCGAGGCTGACCTCGAGATTGCCTTGCAGACAGCGAGCACGGAAGCCGGCGCGGCCTTCGGCGACGATGCCGTCTATATCGAGAAATACCTGGAGAAGCCGCGCCACATCGAAGTGCAGGTGTTCGGCGACGGCTTCGGCCGCGGTGTGCATTTCGGCGAGCGCGACTGTTCGCTGCAACGCCGCCATCAAAAAGTCTGGGAAGAGGCGCCCTCGCCGGCGCTCAACGCCGAGGAGCGGTCCCGCATCGGCGGCATCTGCGCCAAGGCCATTGCCGATCTCGGCTATTCCGGCGCCGGCACGATCGAGTTCCTGTACGAGAATGGCGAGTTCTACTTCATCGAGATGAACACGCGCCTGCAGGTCGAGCATCCGGTGACGGAAGCGATCACCGGCATCGATCTCGTCCACGAGCAGATCCGCGTCGCTTCCGGCGGCGGTCTTTCGGTCAGGCAGGAAGACATTAAGTTCAATGGCCACGCCATCGAATGCCGCATCAATGCCGAGGATCCGCGCACCTTCACCCCGTCGCCCGGCACAATCACGCATTTCCACACGCCAGGCGGTCTCGGCATTCGCGTCGATTCGGGCGTCTATTCCGGCTACAAGATCCCGCCCTATTACGACAGCCTGATCGGCAAGCTGATCGTTCACGGGCGCAACCGCGTCGAGTGCATGATGCGGCTGCGGCGGGCACTGGATGAGTTCGTCGTCGACGGCATCAAGACGACTTTGCCGCTGTTTCGCGATCTCGTCGGCAACCCCGACATCGCCAATGGCGACTATGACATCCACTGGCTGGAAAAATACCTGGCCAAGGAAGAGTAGTCCGGGGACGCGATGACCCGTCCCTATGCGCCCGGCTATCGCATCCCGACCGACCTCCTGCTCAAGGCATACGCTTCGGGCGTCTTCCCGATGGCCGAAAGCGCTGGGGATCCGGAGGTTTTCTGGGTGCGGCCGGAGACGCGCGGCATCATTCCACTCGATGATTTTCACACGCCCAAAAGCCTGAAGAAGACAATCCGCAAAAACCCATTCGACATCCGTTTCGACTTCGATTTCGAAGCGACGATCGATGGCTGCGCCGAGAAGCGCGAGGAGCGGCGCTCGACCTGGATCAACGCGCCGATCCGAGAGGCCTACGTGCAGTTGCACCGCATGGGCCACTGCCATTCGGTCGAGGCCTGGCGCGAGAACCAGTTAGCCGGCGGCCTTTATGGCGTTTCGCTTGGACGGGTATTCTTCGGCGAAAGCATGTTTTCCAAACAAACGGATGCTTCGAAGATCTGCCTAGTCCACCTCGTCGAGCGCCTGAAGGCGCGCGGCTTCGCGCTGCTCGACACGCAATTCACCACCGAGCATCTGAAGCGTTTCGGCGCCGTCGACGTGCCACGCGGCAAATACGAGAAGATGCTGGCCGATGCACTGAAGGGCGAGGCGATCTTTTTTCCGTAGGAATCGAGACCCTATTTGGCCGCAACCTCGATCGGGGTCTGCGAATGGAACATCATCTTCCAGCCGTTGACGCGATGGACATAGCCGGTGCTGACCAATGCCGCATAGGGTTCGCCATTTTCCCGCGTCGCGTGCGCCTCGTAAGTCAGCATGATGATATCGCTGCCCGGCTCGATTATTCCCTTGAGGTCGATATCGAGATCACGCCAGCGGTTGGGTTTGGTCGCGGTCTTGGCGAGGTCTGCATTGTCCATCGCCCGCGCCATCTGCGGAAACGCCACCAGGCATTCCGTGTCGGCATTGGCGGCGTAGTAGGCTGCGTCCCCGGTCCAGAACCCTCTTTCGAGCTCAAGCAGCTCTTTCTTGCTGGCTGTGATCCGCTTGCTGTCCGACATCGGTGTATCCTCCGGGCGCATCGATGCGCAATCGTCCGTGATCCAACGCATGATGGGCACGACGGTTCCGGGGGATCAGTTGGTGTCGGACGTATCCGGTTCCGTGGGGGCGGACTGTTCCACATCCGAGGTGGCGGCTGGCTTGGCTGCGGCAGGTTTCGAAGCGTCGGCCTTGGTCGCGTCAGCCTTGGTGGCGTCGGGCGCAGGGACATCCGACTTCTGCTTGCATTCCTTCAGCCAGACGTCATAGACGGCATGTTCGACAGCATTGAGGCCCGGGCTTTCGGCGAACATCCAGCCGGTGAAGATACGACGGATCTTGCGGTCGAGCGTTATCTCGTCGACCTCGACGAAGGAATCGGTCTTCGGTTCCTCTGTCTGCGGCCGGGAATAGCAGACGCGCGGCGTCACCTGCAAAGCGCCGAACTGCACCGTTTCATCGATATAGACATCGAAGGTGATGATGCGGCCGGTGATCTTGTCGATGCCGGCGAACTCGGCGACCGGGTTGCTGATGCGATCCGACCCCGCAGGAGCCGCCGGCGCGGCCGCGGGCGCGGCAGGTGCGGGCGAAGCAGCAAACGCCGCGGTGCTGACGGCGAGGCCGGCGGCTAACGTCAGACCGCCCGTCGATATCAGGTTGAAAAAGCTCATATGGGGGTACCGGTGGTTCGCGCCCGGGTGATTCCGTCAATCACCAAGGCTAGTCGGCGTTTTCTGATCAGCAAGCAGCTAAACACCAATTGTGGCGATAAAGGACCGGCCAGCACCTTGCGCCGCCACAGACCGGGCCCGTTACGACCCGGGCGTCCAGGCGTCATAGTCACCCGTGACCTGCGGGCGGTGCTGGTTGGTCAGCACCGAGCCCTTCGGGCGATAGGCCGCCGGCGTGCCGGTCAGATTGGGCTGATGCGGCTTCTGCCAGTCGCGCGGCTTGTACTCGTCACCGGGCGGCGCGACGTCGACACGGTGATGGATCCAGCCGTGCCAGCCGGGCGGGATGGCAGAGGCTTCGGAATAGTTGCGATAGATGACCCAGCGGCGCGTGCGGCCTTCGGAATCGACACCGCCTTCGTAATAGACATTGCCCGCCTCGTCCTGGCCGACTCTCTTGCCGTACCGCCAGGTGTGCAGGCGTGTTCCCAGCGTCTGGCTGTTCCACCAGGTGAAAAACTGCGTCAGGAAAGTCTTCATCTCAGAACCCTCGCGCCGGCGGCGCCTGTTTCCTGCTTATGGCGTCAGGCCTTCGGGAAGGCAAGAGTTTTGCCGAGGGAGCGCGCAAATGGCGCGCCAGGGACCCGACACAAGCCTGTGATCTCAAGAGGTGGCAGGATGCACGCTTGCCAAGCCTTTCCGGTCTTTCTAAAGCTCAGCGCGCCCATACGGGTATCAATCCGGCCATGGGCCGAAGGAGGTGATGATTGGCCACGAAATTGCCGACCACCGACGTTCGGATCGACGCCGAGATGATTCGCCGCCGCAAGGGCGGCACGCCACTGGTCTGCCTCACGGCTTACACTTATCCCGTCGCTCGCCTGCTCGATCCCCATGTTGACCTGCTCCTCGTGGGCGACAGCGTCGCCATGGTCCTGCATGGTCACGAGACGACGCTGGGCGCATCGCTCGAGATGATGATCGCACATGGGCAAGCCGTGATGCGCGGCTCGGCCAGGGCCTGTGTTGTCGTCGACATGCCGGCCGGCAGCTACGAGGACTCGGCGGCGCAGGCGGTGGCCTCGGCGCGACGCATCGTTGGCGAGACCGGCTGCCAGGCGGTGAAACTCGAAGGCGGCGTCGACATGGCCTTGCAGATCGCGGCGATCGTGGCGTCCGGCATTCCGGTCATGGGCCATATCGGCCTGCTGCCGCAATCGGTGGAGAAGGATGGCGGCTACAAGATCAAGGGCCGCACCGACGAGACGATCGCGGCGTTGATGGCTGATGCGCTCGCCGTCGAAAAGGCTGGCGCCTTCTCGACGGTGATCGAAGGCACGATCGAGGCGGTCGCCGCCGACATCAGCCACCGCATCGCCATTCCAACCATCGGCATCGGCGCCAGCGGCGACTGCGATGGTCAGATCCTGGTGATCGACGACATGGTGGGACTGACCGTCGACCGTGTGCCGAAATTCGTCAAGGAATACGCCGACCTGCGCAGCTTGATCGCGCATGCCGCTGAGCGGTACGCTTCGGAGGTGCGAAATCGGACATTCCCCGGTCCTGCCCATGTTTTTTCCGGCTCAAACACCAATGGCGGAGACCGGGCATGAGCGGGCCTGATGTCGTCGATAGTGTTGGCGCACTTCGCGCCAGGATTCGCGACTGGCGGCGCGACGGCTTGCGCGTCGCCATGGTTCCAACCATGGGCGCGTTGCATGAGGGGCATCTCTCCTTGATCAGGATCGCGCGCGAAAAAGCAGAGCGCTGTGTGGTGTCGATCTTCGTCAACCCAACGCAGTTCGCACCGAGCGAGGATCTCGACAAGTACCCGCGCCAGATTGCCCGTGACCTGGATCTGCTGGCGACGGTCAAGGCCGATCTTGCCTTCACGCCGACGGTTGGCGCGATGTATCCCGCCGGCTTTGCCACCAGGATCTCGGTCGGCGGCCCATCCGCCGGGCTCGAATCGGATTTTCGCCCGACCTTTTTCGAAGGCGTCGCCACCGTGGTGGCCAAGCTCTTCCTCCAAGCAACGCCCGACTACGCGGTCTTCGGCGAAAAGGATTATCAGCAGCTTTGCGTCGTCAGGCAGCTCTGCCGCGACCTTGACCTGCCCGTCGAGATCATCGGTGCCCCAACCATACGCGACGCGCATGGCCTCGCCATGTCGTCGCGCAACGCCTATCTCGACGAGGGTGAACTGGCGGTCGCTCGCCAACTCAACGTGATTCTGCGCAAGGCGGCAGCAGCGTTGGCGGCCGGCGCGCATCGAGACGACGCAACCGGTGAAGCCGGTCGTGCCCTGATCGCCGCCGGCTTCCAGAAGATCGACTATGTCGAGGCCCGCGAAAGCCTGACGCTTGCGCCCTGGCGTCGCGACCGCACGGGACGCCTGCTCGCTGCTGCCTGGCTCGGCAGGACGCGGCTGATCGACAATGTGGAAGTTCCCACTGCCTAGACCAAAGAGACGATCGACTGCATTCGGCTTTCTGCCGCGCCTACCTCACGCCTATTCGCCCGCTGGTCCTCAGCAATAATTGCCCCACGAGGACCCCAATAATCCCAGCTGATGCTTTCACGAGTGCATCGGCAAGATGCGCGTGGCGGCCGGGATCGATGATCTGAAGCAATTCCAGTATGCCGGCAGTCGCAACCACAAAGATCAAGGTCTGATACACTCTGTTGGGGAAGCTGAGCGCCAGGGCGAAGCCCAACAGCACATAGGCCAGGGCACGCTCGATATTCGCCTGGGCCATGTGCGGCCTCATCTGGATCGGCGACAAGGTCGCGAAAATGATGATGATAAGCAGCACCAGCGCCGCGATGCGGAACAGTTTGATCATGACCCTGCATATCCGTCGTGAGCCGGCACAGCAAATGCTGGGATGACGCAGGAGCGGATTAGGAACCGATCGGCCGGCCATAGTGAAACCAATCCACAGATGCGTGGCGGCATCAATAAGTTACATGGCGACCCTAGCGTGCCATCCTACTCATTATTCTGTGGAACCTCACACTTATTCTGGAGGCGGTCCGAGGGGCCTATGTCCAGGTTTGCGAATGCGATCGACCGCGCTCTGCCGCAGGTCGTCGAGGCCGTATACGATTCGGTTGCCGACGTCGGCCGCTGGCAATCGCCGCTAGACGCCATTCGGTGCGTGCCCCTCAGGCCGTCAAACGAAAACGGGGCGCATGCCGCGCCGCTCGCGAGAAGGTGATCTGGAGCGCCAGCAGATGGCGGTCAGCCGGCAAGCGGCCTGCGATAGACCAGTGTCGGTTCGCCAGAGGCACCCTTGTGCTCGCCGGAATCGCCGGATCGCACGAAGCCGTTCGCTTCGTAGAAGGCGATGGCACGCCTGTTCTGTTCTTCCACTTCCAGACGGATGGCGCGAGCCTCGGGGAAACTCTCGATGATCTCGTCGAGCAACATGCCGCCGATGCCCCTGCCCTGCAGGCCTGGAAGCACGTAGAGCTGTTTCAGGACAACCGTTTTGCCGCCGTCGATGCTTTCGGCAAAAGCCACGCCGCCAATGCGCTTCCCGTCATCAGCAACAAGGAAGTCGCTGTTCGGCTTGATCAGCCGCGCCCTCAGCGAGGCGATCGAATGCCATTCGTCGGTGATCTCGGTGACCTTGGCGGCGCCGTAGATGGCGTCATAGGTCGCATGCCAGGTTTCGACCAGCACTGCCCGAATTGCATCAAGGTCGCGCTCGCCTGCGGTGCGGACGAACATGGCCTTACTCGATGCCGAGCTTGGCCTTGACGAGGTCGTTGACCGCCTGCGGATTAGCCTTGCCGCCGGTCGCCTTCATCACCTGGCCGACGAACCAGCCGGCCATGGTCGGCTTGGCGCGCGCCTGTTCGACCTTGTCCGGGTTGGCCGCGATCACCTCGTCGACCGCCTTTTCGATGGCGCCGGTATCAGTGACCTGCTTCAAGCCACGGCTTTCGACCAACTGGCGTGGATCGCCACCTTCGTTCCAGACGATCTCGAACAGGTCCTTGGCGATCTTGCCGGAGATGGTGCCATCCTTGATCAGGTCGATGACGGCGCCAAGCTGGTCGGGCGAAACCGGCGCATTTTCAATGTCCTTGCCCGCCTTGTTCAGCTGTCCGAGCAGGTCGTTGATGACCCAGTTGGCGGCGAGCTTGCCGTCGCGGCCGGCGGCCACCTTCTCGAAATAGTCGGCGATCGACTTTTCCGACACCAGGATCGAAGCGTCGTAGGTCGAGAGACCCAGCGAGGTGATCAGCCGCGCCTTCTTGTCGTCGGGCAGTTCCGGCAGTCCTTTGGCCAAAGCATCGACATAGGCCTGGTCGAATTCCAGCGGCAGAAGATCGGGATCGGGGAAGTAGCGGTAGTCGTGCGCTTCTTCCTTCGAGCGCATGGAGCGCGTCTCGCCCTTGACGGCATCGTACAGCCGCGTTTCCTGGTCGATCTTGCCGCCATCCTCCAGGATAGCGATCTGGCGGCGCGCCTCATAGTCGATGGCCTGGCCGATGAAGCGGATCGAGTTCATGTTCTTGATCTCGCAGCGCGTGCCGAACTCGCCACCGGGCCGGCGTACCGAGACGTTGACGTCGGCGCGCAGCGAGCCTTCATCCATGTTGCCGTCGCAGGTGCCGAGATAGCGCATGATGGTGCGCAGCTTGGTGACATAGGCCTTGGCCTCATCGCCGGAACGCAGGTCAGGCTTGGAGACGATCTCCATCAGCGCCACGCCAGAGCGGTTAAGGTCGACATAGGACATGGTCGGATGCTGGTCGTGCATCGACTTGCCGGCATCCTGCTCCAGATGCAGCCGCTCGATGCCGACCTCGATGTCCTCGAACTCGCCCTGTCGGTCCGGTCCGACCGAAACGATCACGGTGCCCTCGCCGACGATCGGCTGCTTGAACTGGGAGATCTGGTAGCCTTGCGGCAGGTCGGGATAGAAATAGTTCTTCCGGTCGAAAACCGACTTGTGGTTGATCTGCGCCTTCAGGCCGAGGCCGGTACGGATCGCCTGCTTGACGCATTCCTCGTTGATGACGGGCAGCATGCCCGGCATTGCGGCATCGACCAGGCTGACATTGGCATTGGGGGCCGCGCCGAAAGCGGTCGAGGCGCCGGAAAACAATTTTGCTTCCGAGATGACCTGCGCGTGCACTTCGAGACCAATGATGATTTCCCAGTCGCCGGTGGCGCCGGAGATCAGACGTTTTGCGTCGGGCGTGCGGGTATCGATCAGGGACATGGAGGCCTACAAATTGGAAACTGCGGAATATGCATAACGCATATTTTGATGTGCATTCTCGCTAGTGCAAACCGCCAAAAGAGACAAGCGCAAAGCCGCGGGCTGGCCTTTTCACCCGCTTTCGCCTATAGGACGCCCATCCCAATGGAGAGTGGATGTCCACTTACGCTCAGTCCCGGTAAGGCCCTGACCTCGTAGCGAGGCAGGGCGACAAAACCTGAAACCCCGTGCCGCGAAGCTTCGCGGCGGCGGCATTTTTCGTTTTCCCGGAAAACTCTCCACATGGATATTTCGCGCACTGAACAGCGCATCCTGCACCTGCTCGCGCAGGGCGGACGCATTGAAATCGAAAAGAACCAGAAGAAACGGGTCGCCTCCGTCAAATGCCTGACCCGCGACGGCTGGCATTATCCGGGCGTCGATCTCGACCTGTTTCGAAAGCTGAAACGCAAGAAGGCGGTTTCGTCGTCGGGCGGCGGTCCCTACCGCATCACAAGGCGCGGGCTCGAACTCGTCCGCTCCGAGCTCGATAACAGATAGCATATGGTTCCGCCGGTCGGGCTTCCGGCCGGCGGCTCCGTTCACCGCTCAGGCGGTGGCGATATAGGCCCTGATCTCGTCGGCCTCGCGCTCGACATCCTCGATGCGGCGCTTGACCACGTCGCCGATGGAGACGATGCCATCAAGCAGGCCGTCCTTTTCCACCGGCAGATGGCGGAAACGACCCCTTGTCATGATCTCCATCACCTCGTTGACGGTGTGGTTCTCGTTGCAGATCTTCACCTTCGGCGTCATTGCTGAACGCACGGCGATATCAAGCGCGGCGCCGCCTTCCTTGGCGACGACCCGCACGATGTCGCGCTCCGACAGAATGCCGACGATCTTGCGATCGCCATTGGTGATGACCAGCGCGCCGATCTTGTGTTCGGCCAGGATGCGGATGGCTTCGCTGAGCTTCTCGTTCGGCCCGAGCGTCAACACGTCGTGGCCTTTTCTTTCCAGAATTGCCTTAACCGTCATGGCGTCCTCCTCTGCTTCGCCTGCCGGCCCCCTGCCCAGACCGGCTTTCACGTAAGAGTGAACATCGTGCGCCGTGATCGGTTACATTTCAAGTGCGGCGGTCGGTGGTCTCCCATTCGGGGGGCTGCCGTCGCCGGTCGAACCAGCGCAGGCCGAAGAAGCCGGCGACGAAGCCGCCAATATGGGCCTCCCAAGCGATCTGTCCGTCCACTCCGGGCGCAAAGCCGAGCAGGCCGGTGGCGAGATTGATGATCATCCACACGGCGAGAAAGATCACGACGCCGCGCAAGCGCAATACGACCGCGATCGGCAGCACGGGGCCAGCGAAGGCAGCCTTGCCGGCCGATCGGTCTGTGCGAAAACCGAAACGCGCCGCAGCCCCCATCATGCCTGATATGGCGCCGGATGCGCCGACCAGTGGTGCCTCGCCATATGGGTGCATGGCCCAGAAAAGCGCCACGGAAGCCAGTCCGGTGGCCGCAAAGAACAGGGCGAACCAGAGCCCGCCGAGACGATTGGCCAGTGGCGAGCCAAAGGCGGCGAGCCAGACCATATTGATGGCGATATGCGCAAAACCGCCATGCATGAAGGCATAGGTGAAGGGCCGCGTGAGCAGGAACCAGTCGAAGCCGTATTGGCCGGTGTAGAGGACGGGAATGAAGGCCCCGTCGTACAACAGCGTCATCTGTTGCGCGTCGTTCAGCACATATTGCTGCAGCAGGAAAACGACCACGCAAATGCCGATCACCGCCAGCACGACGGGCGGCAGATTGAACACCGGCTCGCGCCGGGGCTCCGGCATCGGTTCGGCGCGTTCGGCCTCGGAAGGATCTTGCGGTTCGCTCATCTGCAATCGCACTCTGCTGGTTCGATCTGGGGGCCGGTTCGATCTGGGCTGGTTCGATCTGGCCAGCATCTAGATCATGGTCAATGGAACCGCAAACAGCGAATCGCCCTGGTGCGAATCAAAAAAGAAGCCGTCCAAGGTTTCCCTTGAACGGCCTGTCGAGCCCCCTGCTCCCCTAAAACTCTTGACTGAAGTGCTGCCGATCGTCGCGAAACGACCGCTTCTGGAGTGGTTTTGGTGTGCCACAGGGCCTGCTTGGGCGCAACGTAAACCAGTTGTTAACCTTAACGGCCCCGACCCGTGAACAAGTGTTAACGACGCTGGCACGCTTCCTGCTCCGCAACGCATGTAGGTCATCGGAGGGCGCCCTTCTGTTCACCGATGGGACATCAGACGACAGAATGCGCGGAGCAGCATACCATGAACCAAAACGGATCGATCACGCTGTTCCATTATTGGAACCGCCTGCGTGATGGACGCCCTGCCCCGAAGCGATCGGAAGTCGAACCGGCCGATATCAAGTCGCTGCTGGCCGATACGTTCATCCTGGAAAGGGACACCCGCGGGCAACCCGTGTTCCGCCTGGCTGGTACCAGGCTCTGCGCCTGCTATGGCCGCGAACTCAAGGGCTTTTCCTTCCCGTCACTGTGGCGCGAGAAGGACCAGCGCCTGGTTTCAAGGCTGATTCACGGGGTTTTCGATCAAAAATCGGTCGTGTTGATCATATTCGAGGGCTTCAGCCGCAACGGCCGCTCGAACAAGTTCGAACTGCTTGCCTTGCCGCTCGACGGCGGCATCGAAAACCAGCGCTGCCTCGGCGTGGTCAGCGCCGTGGAAAAGCCATTCTGGCTTGGTGCCGACCCGATCACGGACGCACTGATCGATTCGATCCGTGTCATCGATCCGGAGAAAGAACTGCTCAACAACCGTCCGGCAATCGACGTCCCCTCGCTTGTTCCAGCCGAACTCGATGCGCCCGATACTATCTCGGCGCTTGGCCGGGCGCGCCGCATCCGCCATCTCGTCGTCTTCGACGGCGGGCGCGAGGAATAGTTGATCATCCCACGGGTCCCGCAGGCTCGTTTTTCCCCTTTGTTAACCCGCTTTGTTGTAATTCTCCGATGAAGTCCTTCGCATCGACGCGCGGGAATGCCAAACGGGGTGTAGGCAGTCATGAGGTCAGCGGCGGTCGATTACGCGCCGTCCCAAGCTGAAAGGCGCAACTTTCAGCGCGTCCGGGTCAAGATATACGGGCGATTCATGCTGGAAGACCGCACCGAGCATCCTTGCCAGGTCGTCGACATGTCGCCCGGCAACGTTGCGCTCCGCACCGATCGCGTCGGCATGCCCGGCGAAAAGGTGATCGCCTATATCGACCATATCGGCCGCATCGAAGGCGTCGTCACACGCACGCTGCAGGACGGCTTCGCGATGACGGTGATTGCGTCCGACCGCAAGAAGGACAAGCTGGCGGCGCAGTTGACCTGGCTTGCCAACAAACACGAACTCGACCTGCCGGAAGATCGCCGCCACGAGCGCGTCGCGCCGCGCAACCCGACCAGCGTGCTGCAGCTCACCGACGGCCGTCAATACCAGTGCCGGATCATCGATCTGTCGCTGTCGGGCGCGGCGATCGAGATCGACGTCAAGCCGGCGATCGGCGTCCAGGTCATGCTGGGCACCATGCGTGGCCAGATCGTTCGTCATTTCGAGGATGGCGTGGCCATCGAATTCGCCGTCATTCAACGTCCTGAAACGCTCGATTCCGAATTCAACACGCCCCGCGCCTGACCGGCACGGACAGGCAATCAAACCGGCCCTTCGTGGCCGGTTTTTTGTTGCGGCAAAGGCCTTGAAAACTCTCGGAAGCGGCTGAACCGCGCGGGCAGCGCGGGGCGGCCGTCCGCGCCCTCCTGGCGCAAAGGCCTCACGCTTTTGACAAGCCGGCAATCCAAACAATTAAATACTAAAATGATTCAAATTTTATGTTTATTCTACTGGCGTTTTACTTAAAGTCTGCTTCGCGCCTTTGCGTCAAATAAATCCACATGTGGCAATGTCTCCTTCGAACGGGGAGACTAGAAATGAAAGAAACGAGGGGCAAGCTGTTGCTGATGGCAATGGCGATGCAGCTTTCCGCCTGGGGATCAGCATATGCCGCGGGACCGGCCTATATGCACACCGGCGGCCGTACCACGCAGCCTGTTGGCCATTACGAATTCTGCCAGCGCATCCCTGGCGAATGCAACGAGAAGACGCCCAAGGGCGCGCCGGTCGACCTGAGCCGCAAACTCTGGGCAACGATCGTCAGCATCAACAATTCGGTCAATACCCGCATCAAGCCGCGCACCGACATGGAAAATTACGGTGTCGAGGAGTACTGGGCCTATCCCGACAACGGCTATGGCGATTGCGAGGACTACGCGCTGGAGAAGCGCCGCGAACTGATCGACGCAGGCATGCCGGCGGGTGATCTGCTGATGACGGTCGCGCGCCAGCCCAATGGCGACGGCCACGCCGTACTGACCGTACGCACCAGCCTCGGCGAGTTCATCCTCGACAATCTGGAAACCAAGGTGCTGTCCTGGACGGACACCGACTACACCTATCTCAAGCGTCAATCGACGGAAAATTCCGGCGTTTGGGTGACGATCAACGACGGCCGTTCCGACGCGGTCGCCAGCGTCCGCTAGAGCGCCAGTGCATGTCGCCCAAAGGGGCAGCGGTTTTGCGGCATGCATGCAACAGAAATTAAGCGCGTCGCGACGCGCTTAAGGAGAAACCCGGTCGAGTCCCCACCCTCCCCGTCCCCAACGACCGGGTCAAAGGAGCCGGCCCCGTCCCCGGGCCGGCTCCGCCATTTCTGGGATGGCAGCTAAAATTGATCCAATTTCCATGGCATGGTGCATTCGCGCCGCCATATCTCCAGAAGATATCAGCAGCAGGAGGCCTTATGCCGACCGAAGCTCGATCACCGCGCCTTGCGGTTCTTATCGACGCGGACAACACCTCCGCCAAGATTGCCGACGGTTTGTTCGAGGAGATCGCAAAGATCGGCGAGGCCAGCGTGCGCCGTATATATGGCGACTTCTCCAGCACACGGTCCAAGAGTTGGGCAGACATACTGGCGAAGCACGCGATCATTCCGCAGCAGCAATTCGCTTATACCACTGGCAAGAATGCTTCCGATATTACACTGGTGATCGACGCGATGGACCTGCTCCATAGCGGCCGTTTCAACGGTTTCTGCCTGGTTTCTTCCGACAGCGACTTCACGCGGCTTGCCGCGCGCATACGCGAACAGGGTGTCGATGTCTTCGGGTTCGGAGAGCAGAAAACCCCGGAGAGCTTTCGGCAAGCTTGCCGCCGGTTCATCTACACCGAAAACCTTCTGCGTGGCCCGGCGAACATCCCGGACGCCACGCCCGCATCGAAGCCGCTTCAATCATCCAGTGCCGCGCTGCCGATACTCAAGAAAGTCATCGGCCAGATGGACAGCGAAGATGGCTGGGTGCTGCTCGGCACGTTCGGAAAGCAGCTCTCGAACCTCTTCTCCGACTTTGACCCTCGCACCTATGGTTTCGGCAAACTGAGTGACCTGGTGAGGAATACAGCCGAATTCGAAATCGAAGCGCCCAAAGGGGGAGCCATGCGCATTCGAATCAAGCCTGCGACCGTGAGGAAGGGAAAAAACAAATCCGCCTGATCCATGGGGACTGCCGTCCTCGCAACCTGCCGGTTGGATCGTGACCTCAAAGCTTCTTCAGCCCCGCCATGAAGCGTTTGCCGTTGGCGACGTAGTGCGCGGCCGAGCCGCGCAGCCTGGCGACGGCCGCGTCGTCCAGCACCCTGATCGCCTTGGCCGGCGAGCCGACGATCAGCGAATTGTCGGGAAATTCCTTGCCTTCGGTGACCAGCGCGCCGGCGCCAACGAGCGAATTCCTGCCGATCCTGGCGCCGTTCAGCACGATGGCGCCCATGCCGATCAGACTGTTGTCGCCGATGGTGCAGCCATGCAGCATGGCCCGATGGCCGATCGTGCAGCCCTCGCCGATGGTGAGCGGGAAGCCGGGATCGGTGTGCATGACCGTGTGTTCCTGCACATTGGTGTCGGCGCCGATGACGACAGGTTCGTTGTCGCCGCGAATGACGACGCCGAACCAGAAGCCGGCGTTGCGGCCGACCCTGATGTCACCGATCAGCGTCGCGTCGGGCGCGATCCAGTTCGATCCCGCGTCTGCGAAGCTGGGCTCCGTTCCTTCGATCGCATAAAGCGGCATTGTCGGTCTCCGAATCGTCTCAGATGCCGGACCCTAGGAGACGGATCGTCCATGAGGCAATGGCAAGCACAACGATGCCCAATGCCAAGGACCAGGCGATCGCCGTGCAGCCGCATGACAGGAGCGCGACTGTCGAAATACGGCCCTCACGCCGGGCATCGAGGGCAGCGTTGACCAGCATGAACGGCCCGGCGCCAGCCGTAGCCGCCAGCGAGCGCAGCACATGCGAGGGCGACACATAGGGCTCGGCAAAGGCGACCTTGCGGCCTGACATAAGTTCCATCGCCGAGCCCGCCAGCCCGCAAACCGTCAACCCGACAAGAAATGCAAACAGGAGGAGTTCCATCTGGGCCATCTTAACCTTGCATTTACCATGAAATCGCACAGTCGTTTCAGGAAGGCTGCAAGAGCCGTGCCGTGCGATGTGTGCCGCCGAGGCACAGGTGGGATGGCGGACGGGCGGTTGGGATGAGGACCGAGATGAAGCAGGCAGCGATCACCGAGGGCGCGGAACTCACCGTGGTCGATTCCATGCTGATGAAGCGGGTGTTCTACGCCTTCGCCGCACTTGCCTTGCTGTCCGTCGCGATCAGCCTTGGCGGCAAATGGTTCGGCCATTCGATCGCCATGGCCGGGTACACGGATGATCCGACCATCCGCCAGGTCGTGATCGGCAACAATGTCATCGCGGTGCCGGCCAATTTCATCCGTTTCGCCCAGGCCCGGCGCGACGGCATCGCCACGCGTCTCGACCTTTATCTGCGTTATCCCCAGATGGACGGCTACAGCGAGGCGGCTCGCGACGATTTCAACCACTCGGAAGCCAACAGGAACATCGTCTTCCTGTCCTTCGAACAACAGATGATGTCGCGCGACATGAGTGGGCGATTCGCGCCGATCTACAGCGCGCTCATCGTCCAGCCCGGCATTCCGGGACCTGGCGGCACGACGGTCTACGGTTTCAACGAGAAATCAGGCTATCTGAACGAGGTGCTGGTGGTCGGCAAGCGCCCGGGCAAGGATCCCTTCGTGGCCCGCTGCCTGAGCGGGCCGAGTGCCGATCAATCGCTGGCGCCTTGCGAGCGGGACGTCCATGTCGGCAACGATCTCAGCCTCACCTACCGTTTTCCCAAGGAATTCCTCGGCGACTGGCAGACGCTCGACGCGGCGATCACGGCCGAGGCCGGGCGATTCCTGAAGACCGGACATTGACAGCAAAGACAGGCCACGCCCGGCGCGGCCTGTCTTTGGGCTCAGCCCAGATCGATGTCGAGGATCGCCATCGAGAAATTGTAGTCGCCGTCATCCTCGTCCTTGAAGACGATGCCGAGGAACTCGTCGCCGACATAGACTTCGGCCGAATCTTCCTTGCGCGGCCGTGCCTTGACCTCAAGCTTGGGGTTCTGGAAGACGCGCTTGAAATAGGCGTCCAGCTTTCTGATTTCGTCCGGCTTCAACAGTCTTCTCCGATCATCGGGCTTGCTGGTTTGAAGGGCGCTTCTGGCACGTCGACAATGGCGATGTAAAGGCAAGCCGGCCGTATTGCACCGGGAGCGACAGCGCCACCGGTCAAATCGCAACAACGCCGGACAGCGCGCCGGCGCGGAAAATCAGATATCGAAGCTGACCACCTGGTCCATGGACTGCGACGGCAGGAGTTGATCCATCTGGCGGGAAGGCTGGTCGCAACCGGTCTCGCCGACGACGCGGGCCGGCACGCCGGCAACCGTCTTGTTGTGCGGAACTGGCGACAGCACCACCGAGCCCGCCGCGATCTTGGAGCAGTGACCGACTTCGATGTTGCCGAGAATCTTGGCGCCGGCGCCGATCAGCACGCCACGGCGGATCTTGGGGTGGCGGTCGCCACCAGCCTTGCCGGTGCCACCAAGCGTCACGCCGTGCAGGATCGATACATCGTCCTCGATGACCGCGGTCTCGCCGACGACGAGGCCGGTGGCGTGATCGATGAAGATGCCCTTGCCGATGCGGGCGGCCGGATTGATGTCGGTCTGGAAGACCGAGGACGAGCGGCTCTGCAAATAGAGCGCGAAGTCCTTGCGGCCCTGGTTCCACAGCCAATGCGCCAGCCGATGGGTCTGGATAGCGTGAAAGCCCTTGAAATACAGCACTGGCATGATGAAGCGGTCGCAGGCCGGATCGCGGTCGTAATAAGCCTGGATGTCGACGCGCACGGTCGTCGGCCAGTCCTTGTCGTCAGCCAGCATCGATTTGAAGGTCTGGCGGATGAGATCGGAGCCGATGTCCTGATGGGCAAGCCGCTCGGCGATCCGGTGGATGACGGCCTCTTCCAGGCTCTCCTGGTTCAGGATCGTCGAATAGAGGAACGCCGCGAGAAGCGGATCGCGGTTGACCGCGTCCATCGCCTCGTCGCGGATCGAACGCCAGATCGGATCCACCGGCTGCAACGCGCTGTGGCGGGAAATGCTGATGCTGTTCATCGACGTCTCGTCCTGCGTCCTGCTGGCTTGCCTGTTGTGCTGCCTGCTGTCTGGCCGCACATATAAGTCAGATCATAGCACGATTGAACTCAATTTTCCTTAGTGCTGTGTCAAATGGTTTTGGTTCGCAGGAATTCAAGCAGCCATGGAAAACGAACCCTTGATCGACCCGGCTCTGAAAACCGAGTTGTCAGTGCTCTATCGGGGCGAGGACCGCCACTACCACAACCTCACCCATATCGAGGCGATGCTGGCGCTGGCCGGCGACTATCGAGCGTCGCTGCAAGACCCCGAAGCCGTTGAAGCGGCAATCTGGTTCCACGACGCCATCTATGACAGCAAGGCCAAGGACAATGAGGCCAGAAGTGCCGCTCTTGCCGAGAAAAAGCTTGCGGGCAGCACCGATCCCAGGCGCCTGAACCGCATCAGTGCGATGATCCTCGCCACCGCCACGCACCAACTGCCTTTCTTCGACAACGCGGCGGCAACACGTGACGCGAGCCTCTTCCTCGACATGGACCTGTCGATCCTAGGTAGCGCGCCGGATGCTTTCGACGCCTATGAACGCGCGGTCCGCCGCGAATATGACTGGGTGGAGGAGCCGATGTGGCGTGCCGGACGGGGTGCCGTGCTGAAGGATTTCCTTGCCCGCCCACATATCTTCCACACGCAGGAATTTCGCCAGCGCTTCGAGCCTCAGGCCATGCTGAACATGGCGCGCTCGCTGGAGACCCTGCAAAAGCCGTCGTGATTTTTCGCGCTGGTTCTCCCGGCTTTCGCGTGCGGCGCAAGAAGGCAGAACTGCGAGATGCCGAATTCGTCAAACGTGGACTCTTCCGAGGTGCCGACATCATGAGCAGCAATTTCTTCCAGCCGGTCGATGCCTCGGCCGTTCCCCGCTTTGCCGGGCTGTCGACCTTCATGCGGCTGCCGGCGGTGGCGAGCGCCGAAGGACTCGATATCGCTCTCCTCGGCATACCGTGGGATGGCGGCACGACCAACCGCGCCGGCGCCCGCCACGGACCGCGCGAGATCCGCAACCAGTCGAGCCTCATGCGGCGCGTCCACCATGTCTCGGGGACCGAGCCGTTCAGCATCGCCAATGTCGCCGATGTCGGCGATCTCTCGGTCAATCCGATCAATCTCATGGACGGCTTGAAGCGCATTGAGGAAGGCATCGCTGCGATCGTGACGGCAGGCGCCATTCCGCTTGCCGCCGGCGGCGACCATCTGACCACACTGCCGGTGCTGCGCGCCGTTGCCAGGGAGCGTGCGGTCGGCATGATCCATTTCGATGCGCATTCTGACACCAACGACCGTTATTTCGGCGACAACCCTTATACGCACGGCACGCCGTTCCGCCGCGCCATCGAGGAAGGCCTGCTCGACCCGAAACGGGTCGTGCAGATCGGCATCCGAGGCTCGATCTATGAACCGGGCGAGCACGACTGGGCGGTCGCCCAGGGTATTCGCATCATCTACATGGAGGAATTCGTCAGGCGGGGTGCTGCCAGCGTCATGGAGGAAGCGCGCGCCATCGCCGGAACCGGCCCAACCTATGTGACCTTCGACATCGACTGCATCGACCCGTCGATGGCGCCGGGAACAGGCACGCCCGAGCTCGGTGGCTTCACCACCCGCGAGGCACAGGAAATGGTGCGCCTGCTCGATGGGCTGAACATTGTCGGCGCCGATGTCGTGGAAGTGGCGCCGCCATTCGATCTCGCCGGCATGACGGCGCTGGCGGGTGCCACGATGATGTTCGAATTGCTGTGCGTGCTGGCGAAATCGGTCCAAGCAGCCAGAGCACCGGACTAAGCGGAAGCACCAGCGCGGCGGCTCACAGCGGGTTTTCGGCGTAGAACTCCAGAACGCGTTGCTTGAAGGTCTTGTCCCCGACCGCCAGCATGTGGTCGCGGCCTTCGATGTGGAAAGCCCTGGCGTTCGGCATCAAGGCGGCAAGCTCGTCGGGCGAGCCGCCTATATCGTCTATCGTGCCGACGGCAACCAGTGTCGGCTGGGCGATGCGGGCAATATCCGCCTCATCAAGCAATTCCCGGGATTTGGCGATGCAGGCGGCAAGCGCCCGGCGATCACTGCGGGTCTGGTCGGCGAAGGCGCGAAAGGAGCGGCCGCGCGGATGGGTGGTCGCGGCTGGATCCTCGGCAAGCAGGGCCGCGGCAATCGGATCCCAGTCGCCGACGCCGTCGATCATGCCGATGCCAAGGCCGCCAAAGACCAGCGTCGCCACCTTGTCCGGATCGGACAGGGCCAGGAACGCCGCGATGCGCGCGCCCATCGAATAGCCCATGACATGGGCCCGTTCGATGCCGAGATGGTCGAGCAAGGCGGCGGCATCGGACGCCATTTTCGCGGGTGTATAATCGGCCTCGTCATAGCTCTTGGATGAAGAGCCATGGCCGCGATTGTCGAAGGCGATGGCGCGATAGCCGGCGTCGTTGAGCGTCTTGAACCAGCCGGGCGACACCCAGTTGACATAATGGCTCGAAGCGAAGCCGTGGATCATGAGCACGGGATCGCCCTCGCCCGACGCCGGCTGGCGGTCGAGGAAAGCAAGATCGAACCCGTCATGGGAAAAAAACTGCATCGGAAGGCGACCCCTGCTCTCAGTCGGAATCGACGTTCGGAGAATCGCCCTTGTCCGCCGGCGGCATGCTGGGCCCCGACGCGGTGCCGATCACGGGATGACGCAACAGATCGCCGTCCATGATGCCGTCCTTGGCGGCTGTACCGGCCTTGAGCTCAAGTACGAAACGGACCGGCTCACCGGGCGACACAATCGCCTCGGATTGCGGCTCCCCTTGCTTGATCGCGCGGATCCTGCCGTCCTGGCCGACAAAGATCAGGTCGAGCGGCATCGGCGTGTTCTTCATCCAGAAACTGACATCGCGTGTCTCGTCGAAGACGAACAGCATGCCATGATTGGCAGCCATGTCCTCTCGGAACATCAGGCCGGCCTCACGCTCGGCCTCGGTGTCGGCGACTTCGATCGAGAAGGAGCGTTCGCCTTGTTTCGTCACCGCGACCAGCGGCGCCGGGTCGACCGGAAGGATCATCGCCCGGCCGTCGGCCGCGCTGGGGACCTGGAAATAGAAGAAGGCGCCTGCGGCGATGATGACGGCAGCAGCGGCGCACAACACGCCCGCCGTCAGCCAGTTCTTGTGAGTCATATGAAATCCTCGGCCGGGCCCGCCCTAGTGCGAGATCGGCAAGGTGCCCATATCGGGGTGAATTTCGGCGGCCATAAGGCCTTTGTCACCACGACCGAAACGGACAAGCACAACCTGCCCCGGCCGAAGCTCGGTGATGCCGTAGCGGCGCAAGGTCTCCATATGGACAAAGATGTCCTCGGTGCCCTCGCCACGCGTCAGGAAGCCGAAACCCTTGGTGCGGTTAAACCACTTGACCAAAGCGCGTTCGAGCCCGCTCTCCGGCGTCACCGCGACATGGGTGCGCTGTTCCTGCATTTCGGCGGGATGGACGGCGGTGGTGACATCCATGGACAGCACGCGGAAGGCCTGCAGCCCGCGATCGCCCTGTTTGACCAGGCACACGACGCGCGCCCCTTCCAAGGCTGTCTGAAAACCGTCTTTTCGAAGGCATGTCACATGGAGGAGGATATCGCCCGAGAAACCGTCATCGGGAAGGATGAACCCGTAGCCCTTGGCCACATCGAACCACTTGATGGCGCCGGCAATTTCGGTCAGGTCGGCGGCATCGCCGCCTTCATCGCGCTTCAAGGCGTCGCCAAGGGTTCCGGCCCGCCCCGTCAAAGAGGCCTTTTCCCCCATAAGAATGCCCCCTTTTTTGCAACAACACCGCAACTGATTCTTGACACCAGATTAACACCGCGGCTTCCGGTGTGTGCAAGACCTGCCGTGCCTTTTTTCACGGTTCATTGCGCGAATACCGGATTTGTTCTTTGCCGGCATTGCCTGCGGCCGGCAGATTGCCCTTTGCGCAGGTCGCCCCTATGTTGCGCCGCATCCCAACAGATCGAGGAAAAACACATGCGCTATCTGCACACCATGGTCCGCGTCGCCGATGTCGATGCCTCGCTCGATTTCTACTGCAACAAGCTCGGGCTGAAGGAAGTCCGCCGCTATGAAAACGAACAGGGCCGCTTCACGCTGATCTTCCTTGCCGCCTCAGAGGACGAGCAGAGCGGCATCGACGAGAAGGCGCCGCTGATCGAACTCACCTACAACTGGGACCCCGAAGACTACAAGGGCGGGCGCAATTTCGGCCACCTCGCCTATGAGGTCGACGACATCTACGCCACCTGCCAGCACCTGATGGATAACGGCGTCATCATCAACCGGCCGCCGCGCGACGGCAACATGGCCTTCATCAAGTCGCCGGACGGCATCTCGATCGAGCTTTTGCAGAAAGGCCCGGCCAAGGCCAAGGCCGAACCCTGGGCTTCGATGCCGAACACCGGAAGCTGGTAGGCGTTGACCGGACACCGGGAGGACACCGCCCGGCAGCCCTTTGGCGCTCGGCAAGATAATGCCTATCTTCGGGGTGTCGTGCCGGCGCCAGCGCCGGCCCATTGTCATGCGAACGGGCACCCGCCCGCGGAGAATTCCACATGCCGTCCAGCCATGCCGACGTCGCCACCGAACATGCCAGCCGCTACCTGCAGCAATTGTGCAAGCATTGGGCGCACAAATTCCCGGTCGAGTTCGATCCGCACCATGGCACGATCGATCTCTCGCTCGGTCGCACCGTCATGGATGCCGATGCGACCGCATTGCACATCAAGGTGTCGACCGATGAGGCAGGATCGCTCGAGCGCCTGGAAAGCGTGGTCGCTGATCACATCAAGCGCTTCGCCTTCCGCGAAGAACTGGCCTTCGACTGGAAGCCGGCGGCGGCGTGATCTAGTTTTTGCCGGCCTGACCGGCCATCTCCAGCAGCGCCAGCACCGAGCGCCAGTTGCGCGCGGTGCCCGGCACCTTCAGAACGCGCGGAATGAGGTTGGCAAACACGGATTTGCCAAGCCCATCGGGCGCGTTGAGGTAGAGTACGTCGCCCTTCACCTCGAAGCGTTCGGGGCCGGTGCACTTTTCGGCCAGCCGCGCCACCTCCTCGACGGTTGGCTCACGCTCCAGCGCATAGGCATGGAGCTTGGTATGGTCGGCGGCCGCTTCCGGATAGGGATTTTCACTCACCAGCCGTGCGAACCATGGGAGATCGCGCACCATGATGCGCGAATGAAAACCCCACTTTTTCTCGAAGGCCGTTTCGATCTGCTTGGTCAGCGCGGCCGCGTCGCCCTCGCCCGCCCGGAACACGGCATTGCCGCTCTGCACGTAAGTAGCGACATCGGAAAAGCCGAGATCCTCGAAGAACGACCTGAGCTCCGCCATCTTGACGATGCGGTTGCCGCCGACATTGATGCCGGAAAACAGCGCGATGAAAACCTTCCCGCTCATATGATGAATCCCGCCAATGTCTCGTTGTCGGTGATATCCTGATACTGGACGCCTTCGGCCTCGAAGTTTGCCTTCAGCAGGTCGAAATTGCGGCGGTCCTTGGTTTCGATGCCGATCAGAACCGAGCCGAAATTTCGTGCCGACTTCTTCAGATATTCAAAGCGCGCGATGTCGTCGTCCGGGCCGAGCATTTCGAGGAAGTCGCGCAACGCGCCAGGGCGTTGCGGGAAGCGGATGATGAAGTACTTCTTCAGGCCCTCGAAGCGCAGCGCCCGCTCCTTGACGTCCGGCAGCCGCTCGAAATCGAAATTGCCGCCCGAGACCACGGCGACGATGGTCTTGCCGCGGATCTCCTTCCTGGAAAAATCCTTCAGCGCATCGATCGCCAGCGCACCGGCCGGCTCGAGCACGACGCCTTCGATATTGAGCATCTCGATCATGGTCGCGCAGAGCCGGTTTTCCGGGATCAACCGCACCGTTTCGGCGGCAAATTCCTTGAGATACCGCAAGGGTTCGCGGCCGATTTCGGCCACCGCCGCGCCGTCGACGAAGTTGTCGACCTTGGCGAGCTTCAGCCGCTTTCCGGCCGCGAGGCTGTCGTGCAGGCTCGGCGCCCCGGCCGGCTCGCAGAAGATGAAACGCGCCTCCCTGCCCTGATCGGCGAAATAGTGGGTGACGCCGGCGGCAAGACCGCCGCCACCGACCGGCAGCATGATGATGTCAGGCATACGCGCACCGGCCATCTGGTCCGCGATCTCATAGGCGACAGTCGCCTGCCCCTCGATGATGTCCTTGTGGTCGAAGGGCGGCACCATGTGGGCACCGGAGCTTTCGGTGAATTCGAAGGCGGCGCGATAGCAGTCGTCGAAAAAGTCGCCGACCAGCCTGATCTCGACGAAATCGCCACCGAACAGCCTGGTCTTGTCGATCTTTTGCTGCGGCGTCGTCACCGGCATGAACACCACGCCTTTTTTGCCGAAATGACGGCAGACGAACGCGAAACCTTGTGCATGGTTGCCGGCCGACGCGCAGACGAACAAGTCAGCCTGGTTGCCGGCGGCAAGCGCCTTGCGGAAGAAATTGAAGGCGCCGCGGATCTTGTAGGAGCGCACCGGGCTCAAATCCTCTCGCTTCAGCAGCACCCGAGCGCCGGTCTTTTTCGACAGGTAGTCGTTTTCCTGCAGCGGCGTTTCCGGAAAGATCTGACGGATGGACGCGGCGGCGACGGCGACGCGGGAGGAAAAACTGCTCATGGGAAAGCCACCTTGTGCCGCATGTTTCGTACAGGCATGTCATCGATCTGGCCGCACAGCGCCTATCTGTTGCACGCTGATCCGGCGCAGCCGATCCTGCCTATTGCATATCCAGCTTCGCAACGCCATTGTCCGGCCCTTCATGCCCTTGCGCAAAGGGCATTCCCAGAATCCTTGCAAGCACTTGTGGGCGTTTGTTCATGCCTGTTGCATCGGTCGGCCTGAAATCCATGTCACTGCCGGAATTCGGCGAACCGACGGTGATGCCGCTGGTTGCCCGAAATACCTATGAGGCGCGCACCGATGCGCTGATGGCGCTCGACGCCAAGGCCGGTTTCGATGCCTCCGCCGTCTATGGCGACCGCGAGCACGCCGCCAATGTCGCCAATCTCTCGGGCTACGATCCGCGCTTCGAGGAGACATTGCTGGTCATCGTTCCCGTCAAGCAGCCACGACTTCTCGTCGGCAATGAGGGCTGGGGCTACGCCGAAATCTGCGATGGGCCCTACGAGCCCGTTCTACCAGACCTTCTCACTGCCGGCGCAACCATCCCGGCGACCGGCAGCGACCATTTCACCACCAACATCGAGGATGGCATCGCGCTCGCCGACGACGCGCTGCGCGAGGAGATCGCGGCGCGCTATCCCGAAGCCTGGAGCCGCATCGAAGCGCGGCGCGCCTTCATGTCGGATGTGCTCGGCATCCGCCTCAAGCCGGAGGTGCTGCCCTTCTCCAACATTCCGGCTTTCCTTCCGCCATTTTGGCTTTCGCGCAACACTGCGATGACTGTAACCAGCCGCTGATCACATTTCGACGTGACACGACTTAGTTCTGCCGCACTCTCCCTGTCCGGGAGGTGTCGCGGGGGTGGATGGGCCTTTTGGCCGGAGTGGAATTTCAGACGTGCCTTTGAAGAAGATACTTACCGTTGTTCTCGCCTTGCTCGTCGCCGGCTGTGCCGGCCCGCAAACGCAGGAATTGCTTGGCAGCGCCATCGTCGCCGCGCCGGTGACAGAAATAGCCGGCAACCACTCCATCTTCATCGCCACAACGCGCAAGAAATCCGATGATCCCAACAAGGTTTTCGACGGTGAGCGCTCGGCGACGCTGAACTATGCGCGCGTGAATGTCACCGTCCCAGGGCTCCACAAGACTGGTCAGATCGAACGGCGCTCACGCGGCAAGTCGGATGATCCGGCCAAATATTTCATGGCTTCCGAGGTGGTTGGCTACGACGCGCAGCCGAAATTCTCCAGCGCGCTCAACGCCGACATCGCGGCGCGCGGCGGCCGCGTCATGGTCTTCGTCCACGGCTACAACACCGGCTTCGACGACGCGGTATATCGCTTGACCCAGATCGTCCACGATTCCGGCTATCCGGGCACACCGGTGCTGTTTTCCTGGGCATCGGGCGCAAAGACCACCGACTATGTCTATGACAAGGAAAGTGCCAGCGCCGCACGCGACCAGCTCGAAGTGACATTGCGCATGCTGGAGCAGTCCGGCGCGCGGCGCATCGACATTGTCGCGCATTCGATGGGAACCTGGGTGACCATGGAAACGCTGCGTCAGATGGCCATCAGCGGCGACCGTGACCTCGGCGGCAAGCTCGGCGACGTGGTGCTTGCCTCGCCCGACATCGATGTCGATGTGTTCAAGAGCCAGATGCGCCGCTATGGCAAACCCGACAAGCCGTTCATCCTGCTGTTGTCCGACGACGACCGCGCGCTGAGACTCTCCGGCCTCATCGCCGGTTCGCGGCCGCGCGTCGGCGATTACAAGGATGCCGCCGATCTTGCCTCCTATGGCGTGACGGTCGTCGATCTCTCCAAGATCAAAGGCAGCGACAGCTTCAACCACACGAAATTCGCCGACAATCCGGCCTTGGTGAAGATGATCGGCCAGCGGCTGCGCGAGGATGACGGCTTTGCCAGCGACCGGGATGTGACCGACCGCATCAGCCTGCTAGGGCAATAGATGCGGCGTCACTGTTTCGCCGTGTCAATCCAGCCTCACGAAGGTCCCGACCACTTTGAACTGGACCAATCCCGTCCCTGGCCTTATCGGAATAGAAGGTGACGTCATGCGTTTGACGTCCCCCTATGCGGGAGCCGGCGCGTGACTGTGCGTTTGAAGAGTTTCGTCGCGATAACCTTCGCGCTCCTGGTCGCCGGCTGCGCCGGAAATACGCATGATCTGCTGAACAAGACGACGGTCGCGGTGCCAGCGTCCGCCATCGCGGCCACGCATGAGATATTCGTCGCCACCACCCGCCGGAAGGCGACGAAAGACCCGCGGCAGGTGTTCGACGGCGATCGCTCGCCAACCACCAGCTTCGCGCGGGTCGATGTCACGGTTCCGGCGAGCCACCAGGTCGGCGCCATCGAGCGTGCCAAGGGTTCCGCCAGCAGCAATCCGGCCAAGGATTTCACCGCCAAGGACGTCACCTACTACGAAGGCGCCCCGCAATTCGCCAAGGCGGTCGGCGCCGACATTGCCATGCGCGGCGACCGAGCGCTGGTTTTCGTGCATGGCTTCAACAACGGCTTCGACGACGGGATCTACCGGCTGACGCAGATTGTCCATGACACCAAGTACCCGGGCACACCGGTCTTGTTCTCGTGGGCTTCGAGCGCCAAGACGACCGGCTACCTGTACGACAAGGATAGCGCCAACGCCGCGCGCGACGACCTGGAGGCGACACTGAGGATGCTTGCCAAGACAAAGGTAAAGAGCATCGACATCATCGCTCATTCGATGGGAACGTGGTTGACGATGGAGGCATTGCGCCAACTCGCCATCACCGGAGACCGAGATCTTGACGGCAAGCTCGGCTACGTCATCCTTGCGTCCCCCGACATCGATGTCGACGTCTTCAAGAAACAGATGATTCGTTATGGCAAGCCAAACAAGCCGTTCGCCATCCTGCTGTCAGGCGACGACCGCGCCTTGAGGTTGTCGGGTTTTCTGTCCGGCGCCAAGCCACGTGTCGGCGACTACGGCAATGCAGCTGACCTCGCCAGCTACGGGGTATCGGTGGTCGACTTGAGCAAGCTCAAATCGGGTGACCGGCTGAACCATGCCAAATTCGCGGATAACCCCGTTCTGGTGCAACTGCTTGGTGACCGGCTACGGGCACCCGCGGGCCTCGCCTCGGACGAGCCAAACCCGACGCAGCTCAACAATCTCGGCGAGGGGCTAGGCAAGGCAGTCGGTTCGGTCGCGGAGATCGTCATCACCACACCGTTCAAGGTGCTGACCATCGCCACCGGCGGCTGAACAGCAGGCAGCCGTTCCAAAGCGCGTCGCGTCCGAACGGATTCATGCAGCGCGCTTTAAATCTCCGTTGCATGTCTTTGTTCCAAAACCGGAGCCAGTTCTGGACGACATGCATTAGACGAACAGGTCGACTTTCTGGAACGTCGTCACGTCGATCAGGCCGACATCGGAAATCCTGAGCTCGGGAATGACCACCAGCGCCAAAAGCGAATGCTGCATGTAGGCGTTGTTCAGGGAACAGCCCATCTTTCGCATCGCCTCGGTCAGTTTCTCCGCCTTGGCGGCGACGATCTCGGCGCGCTCGTCCGACATCAGCCCGGCGATCGGCATTTCGACCAGCGCCAGTTCCTTGCCCTTGGAAAACAGCACGACGCCGCCGCCGACTTCGCCCAGCCGGTTGACCGCCAGCGCCATGTCCCGCTTGTTGGTGCCGACGCAGATGATGTGATGGGCGTCATGCGCCACGCTCGAGGCCATGGCGCAATCACTCATGTAGCCGAAACCGGAGACGAAGGCGTTGGTGACGCCGCCCGTGCCCTTGTGGCGCTCGACCAGTGCGATCTGGCAGACGTCGTTGCGGCGATCCATGGCGACCAACTCGTCCTCGACCGGTAGATCCGCTTCCAGCGCCCGCGTCGGCGCCTGGTTCTCGATGACGCCGATAACCCGCACTCGCACCTCGTTGGCGCCTTTGGGGGCGGCGATGTCGAAATCGCCGGCCTTCAGCTTCTTGCCCAACTTGACGGTGTTCTTCGCCGTCTTCGGGTAGTCGTAAGCCGGGATGTCGATGTCGAGCTTACCGCCCTTGGCCAGCCTGACGCCGCGCGCATAGACCTCGTCGATGGTCATTGCGGCGAGATCGGAGACAATCAGCAGGTCGCCCAACCGCCC
Organism: Mesorhizobium sp. HAY1-8B; assembly: GCF_056868045.1. Taxonomy (NCBI): domain Bacteria; kingdom Pseudomonadati; phylum Pseudomonadota; class Alphaproteobacteria; order Hyphomicrobiales; family Phyllobacteriaceae; genus Mesorhizobium; species Mesorhizobium sp. HAY1-8B. The sequence continues at coordinate 4,135,071 of NZ_CP200321.1, read as the reverse complement.
CGGCGCGATCGAACCGATCTCGCGTTCCAGCCGGAAATGCTGGGCGGTGTTGATCGTCGCCATCTGGATCGCCGTCACCGGCTTCAGCCCTTGGCTGATGGCGTGGCGCACCACCCGATCCATATGACCTTCGTGCACCAGCGTGCCCGAATGGCTGTCGTCGGTGCACAGGATGAAGTTACGCGGATCGATGCCGCTCTCCGTCACCGCCTTGATCTGGGAGGCGACATCGTACCAGGCCGAGCCCAGCCGCAGCATGGCCTTCATGCCCTGGCGCACGCGGGCAATGGCGTCCTCGGCGCGCGTGCCTTCGTGATCGTCCTCGGGGCCGCCGGCGACATAGCCGTGGAACGGCAGGCCGAGATCGCGCGAGGCGTAGTGGCCGCCGACCGTCTTGCCCGCATGCACCGTCGCCGCGATCTCGCCCGACATGACAGGATCGTTGGCGGCGACGCCCGGAAAATTCATCACTTCGCCGAGCCCGATAATGTTTTCCCAGGTCATCGCTTCCGCGACATCGGCGACCGTCAACTCGGCGCCGGCGTGCTCCAGCCCAGGCGCCGAAGGCACGCAGGACGGCATCTGCACATGCACGTTGATGGGCATCGCCACCGCCTCGTCATGCATCAGCCGCACGCCGGGCAAGCCGAGCACATTGGCGATCTCGTGCGGATCGATGAACATCGACGTCGTGCCGTGCGGGATGACGGCGCGGCAGAATTCGGTCACCGTCACCATGCCGCTCTCGACATGCATGTGCGCGTCGCAAAGGCCGGGAACCAGATAGCGCCCGCCGGCATCGACCACCTTGGTGCCCTGGCCGATGGCGTGGCTGGCATTCGGCCCACAATAGGCGAAACGGCCACCGGCGATGGCGATGTCGGTGCCGGCGATGATCTCGCCCGAGTGAACGTTCACCCAGCGGCCGTTGCGAATGACGAGGTCGGCGGGCTTGCGACCCATGGCAACGTCGACCAGATGCGTCGCCATCTCGGTCCAGGGCTTGGGTTTCGTCGCATGCGCCACTGGCTTCTTTGCCATGAAGGGACTCCTGTTTGCACGACTGTGCCAAGCCTACCTGGTTTTGACCAGCGCCAAACCGCGGGTCGGCGAGCCGCACCAGGCTGCAACCAGAAATAGGATTCCGTTTTGTCGTAAATCGGTCTACCCTGCCTGCCAAGGATCTTTCTGGCTCTTCATCCGGGGAGTTCGATGTATCGCCTAGTGGTCGCAAGCGCCGGTCTTCTTGCCGCCCTGTCCATGCCGGCTTTCGCAGCCGACCCGACAGTCGACGTGCCGATGACCGCGCCAGGCTTCGACTGGACCGGATACTACGCCGGCCTGCAGGCAGGCTATGGCTGGGGCCAATCCGACATCTCAGGGACGGAAGGCGAGCCGTTTTCCGTCTCGCCTGACGTCGATGGCGGTTTCGTCGGCGGGCATGTCGCCGGGCTTTGGCAGTTCGACCAGGCGGTGATCGGCGCGGAAGCCGACCTCAACTATTCCGCCGTCGACGGCACGACCGAAGCGGAGCCAGGAAACAATTTCGGCACCGACATCAAATGGTTCGGCTCGGTCAACGCCAAGGCCGGATACGCCATGGACAGGGTGCTGGTCTACGGCATAGGCGGCATCGCCTTTGCCGGTATCGAAACCTCGCAAGCCTCGGGCTCCGCCTTCTCCCAGACACGCACGAATGTCGGCTGGACCGTTGGTGCCGGCGTCGACTATGCGCTGACCGACAAGTTCGTCGTCGGTGCGCAGTATCGCTATTATGATTTCGGCTCCGAGCACTATGGTGGATCCGCCGATTTCGTCGGCCGCGACCAGGATACGAAGCTGAACACCGTCGGGATCAATCTCAGCTACAAGTTCTGATCCCTACCGACGCCAATTGGCGCGAGACGCCTGTGACGCAGTCAGCAATTTCGACGAGAGGGGCGGCCGGCGCCCCCAGTGGGCGGGGGAATGGGTTGGGCCTGGTAGACGCCGGCCTCGGCGGATCAAGTCCACCGCCCAAACACCTTACTCATTGCGCGCGGCGCGGATAATTCCGCGATCACACCAGTATCGCCACGCCTCCTCCTCTGGGGTGCGCATTCAAACAGCTCAAGAACACGACTTGACGGCCTGTGTCTGACATCTGAAAAGGGCGGACCTGCGGACGTGGCGGAATTGGTAGACGCAAGGGACTTAAAATTATCCCTTGCGTCTACAGCAACGTTTTCAACGGGTTAGTCGGTGATCTGTCATGCCCGACTGCATCGTTAGATTTGCAGAGATTTTCAACTGCTGATTTTGTCGCGCCAACCTATTGAAATCGCTTTGCGATATTCTCTCCATTGGAGCGATCTTCCCATTGCCGATACCGACGTCCACGAAAAGGGAAAATGTGGGAAATTCTGTGGGAAAACCACAAATAAAATATACTTGACCCCCACGCTCATGTGCGTCTTTTGCTATTTGTTCGTTATGCTTGGCGTATATTTGACAAACCCCAAGGAGCAGTGAGGCTCTAGCAGGCTGTTGAAAAACTGTTTTGTTCACGGAACGTCTCGGAATCAGACCGAGCACAAATCAGATTCAAAACAGGTATTTTCAATCCTTTTTCCACAGCCTGCTAGGCCTGAGGGAACCCTATGATGATCGCAGCGGTGGTTATCCTACTCGGTTTGGCGATCTTCCTAGTGGAACGCTACGATCTGTTCGACGGGAAGAGGTGGCGGCGCGCCTCAGAACCGAAGATCGCTCGAGCCTACATGCTGCTGTTTGCGGCCGTCGCCCTTGCCGGCGCGGCGGTGTTCTTTCACTAGGCCATGGCTGCTGAAGTAGTAATACCGACCGAATAGCTAGCGCTTCGGCGGCCCTAGTGCTAATCGGTGCACCGCCGAAGCGACACAAAACACTCCTGCCGATCGTGTGGGGTTTTTTCGTGGGAGATCGGTGGGAATCCCCACCATGTGGGAAGTGGGCGTGGCGGAATTGGTATACGCAGCAGACTTAAAATCTGCCGGTGTTTCAAACACTTACGGGTTCAAGTCCCGTCGCCCACACCAACTCGTCAAAGAGACTTAGAATCCCTCGATCTCTGATCGTACGGGTTCGATTCCCGTCGTCCGCACCACAATGAAATCATGCGACCGTTACAGGTGTCCTACCGGTCGGCCATATAAGGGTTTTGTGGCTCGCGCCTCGGCGACGGCGCCATCACGAGTAGCCACGTCATACCGCACAAGCGATAGGCGCTTCGTTTCCGCTGCCTTACGGTGACTTTCTTCCCTGTTTGCTAGACGCGCGTGGTGCCACTCTCTTGGCCACCAATACATTGCACCGGCGACGGCTGATCGGCGCTTCGGCCATGGTCTGGTCCACGGCCCACCTCAATGATCCCAACCAGTGCGCGAACAAACTCGACCATGTCGTTTGCCGTAATGGCTGCCTGGTCAGGACTCTGCCCAATGTGCTCGGCGGCCGCGCAACATGACAGGCGGATGAGATCGTAGTGCGGATCCCTTTCATCCTCCGGCAACAGAGCCAATTTCATGACTCGGCGATAAATCAACCGCAGCAATTGTTCGAGAGCTGCTCCGACACTCATGCGCTTGCTCCGCATTGGTCAAGCGTCCCGGCGCACCAGGGCGCTGGGAACGTCGATGAGGAGGTGTCCCATTCTGTGCCAAAGGCTGCATCATAGCCATTAATATATCGTTTATTGCTAATATACGCTTCGCGGGAGCGACCCTGTGGTCCCTCGTGAGGCCGTCTGTGGGCGCCAGAACACTGGTCAAGCCGTCATCGGGTTCAGCTTCAGATGCTGGATCAAAATAATCGTCTTGGCATCGACGATGCGGCCGTCGGCGATGCCGGCCAGCGCCTCGTCGAGTGGCATTTCCAGAACCTCGATGTCCTCGCCCTCCTCCGGTGCGCCGCCGCCGGCCGAGATACGGTCGGCGGGCGAATAGCGCGCGACGAAGAACCAGAGCCGCTCGGTGACGCTGCCCGGGCTCATGTAAGGCGAGAACAGCCGTTCCACATGTTGCAGCCGGTAGCCGAGTTCTTCCTCGGCCTCCTTGCGGATGGCGGTCTCCGGATCGTTTTCATCGAGCAGCCCGGCACAGGCCTCGATCAGCGGTTCGCGATGACCGGTGACGTAGGCGGGATAGCGGAACTGGCGTACCAGGAGAACCGTTGAGCGCTGAGGGTCGTATGGCAAGATCACCGCTCCATCGCCGCGATCATAGGTCTGTCGGACCTGCGTCTCCCACTGGCCGTCGCGTCGGCGGTAATCAAGGACAGTCTTCTTCAGGACAGCCCAGTCGTCGGAGAGGATTTCTTCCGAACGGATGCGGATGCGATCTTCCATCATGATCTCCATGCAATGGGGTCGAGGCGTAGCCGCCAACCGGTATTTGCGCAATGCAGGCGAATGGTTCAAAAACACGTTTCACCGTCTCGTGTCTGGCGCGCCCTCGATCCATTGCCTAGACAGCTGCTTACCCCTCCTGGAGCCCCTTTTCATGACAACATCGCTTTTCCAGCCAATCACGCTCGACGGCCTCGCTTTCCCCAACCGTATCGCTGTCGCTCCGATGTGCCAGTATTCCGCCGAGGACGGCTGCGCCAGCGACTGGCATCTCTACCATTGGATGAACCTGGCCATGTCCGGCGCTGGCATGGTCACGGTGGAGATGACCGATGTCGAGCGGCGCGGGCGGATCACGCATGGCTGCCTCGGGCTTTACTCCGACGACAATGAAGCCGCCGCGCGCCGCACACTGGACGCCGCCAGGCGCGTGGCCGCTCCGGGCACGAAGTTCGGCACGCAGCTGGCGCACGCCGGCCGCAAGGCCTCGAACCGCAAGCCGTGGGAGGGCGGCGGGCCGCTGCAGCCAAACGAGGATCCGTGGCAGACCGTATCGGCCTCGGCCATCGCCTACGATACCGGTTGGAATGTGCCGCGCGCGCTCGATGAGGAAGAGATTCTGCAGCTCATCGAACGGTTCACTCAAGCCGCAAGGCGGGCCGAACGCGCCGGCTTCGACTTCATCGAACTGCATGCCGCGCATGGCTACCTGATCTTCCAGTTCCTCTCGCCATTGTCCAATCAACGCACCGACCGCTGGGGCGGCTCGTTGGAAAACCGGATGCGCCTTGTCGTCGAAATCGCCAAGGCGGTGAAGAAAGCGGTTCCGAAGCTGATGCTCGGCGCGCGGTTGTCGGTGAAGGACTGGGTCGATGGCGGCTTCGAAGTCGAGGATGCGATCGAGGTGGCGAAGGCACTGAAGGCCGAGGGCGTTGCCTATCTCTGCTGCTCCAGCGGCGGCAATTCGCCGCTGCAGAAATTGCCCACCGGCCCCGGCTATCAGGTGCACCTGGCGGAAGCGGTGCGCAAGGGGGCCGGCATCCCGACCCGCGCGGTCGGGCTGATCGACGATCCCAAGCAGGCCGAGGCAATTCTCGCCGAGGGCCGCGCCGACATGGTGGCGCTGGCGCGCGCCTTCCTTGCCGATCCGCGCTGGGGATGGCGTGCGGCCGCAACATTCCGCGAAAAGATCCATCCGGCACCACAGCTCGCCCGCTCGGTGACGACGATGGAACACTGGATGAAGGCGGCCGGCTGACTTGCCTTTGCCGACAGGTGCCTTGCGGGCTAGCCTGAGATGGCGGCCCGCAGGATGGCCCGCAGTTTGTCGCGATCGAGCTTGATCGGGTTGCCGCCGGCACAAGGGTCGCTCTCGCCCATCGTGGCGACGCGCTCCTCGTCGATGTCGGTCAGCCCGATCCCCGGCAACGTGGCGGGGATGTGCAATCGGACCCGCAGTTCGATTATCCAGTCCACGACTGCTCGAGAATCGTGCGTCGGAAGGTCGAGGAAGCGCGCCAGCAAGCTGAGCTTCTCTTTCACCACCGGGGCGTTGAATTCGACGACATAGGGCATCAGCACAGCGTTGAGCAGGCCGTGATGGGTGTCATAGAGGGCTCCGAGCGGATGGGCGAGCGCATGGATCGCGCCAAGGCCCTTCTGCAGGGCCACGCAGCCCATACCGGACGCGATCAGCATCTGCGCACGGGCTTCTATGTTCTGCCCATCCTCCACGGCGACCGGAAGCCAGGTCTTGATCAGCCGCAAGGCATTGAGCGCAATGCCTTCGGCCATGGGATGATAGCTCGGCGCGCAATAGGCTTCCAGCGCATGCGAGAGCGCGTCCATGCCGGTGGCCGCCGTGATATGGGCGGGCAGTCCGGTGGTCAGCTCCGGGTCCATGAGCACCACATCCGGCATCATGCGCGGATGGAAGACTATGACCTTGCGCTTCTCAGTCTCGTTGGTGATGACCGAGGCGCGGCCGAGCTCGGAGCCGGTGCCGGCGGTCGTCGGTATGGCGATGACAGGAACGAGATGGGACGTGTCGGCACGCTTCCAGTTGTCGCCGATATCCTCGAGATCCCACATCGGGATGGATTGCGTCGCCATCAGCGCGATCGCCTTGGCGGCATCGAGCGCGCTGCCGCCGCCGATGGCGACGACGAGATCGTGCTGGCCCTGCTTCAGAACCGCCACGCCATCGGCGACATTGCCGCCGGTCGGGTTCGGCTTGACGTTGTGGAAGAAGCCGGTATCCAACCCGCTCCCCTTCAGCACTTCGAGCGTGCGCTGCACCGGAAAGAGCGCCTTCAGGCCATCATCGGTTACGACCAGCGGCCGCTTCGCGCCGAGTTCGCGAACGATACCGGCCAGTTCGGCGATCCGGCCGTTGCCGAAGCGCACGGAGGTCGGAAAGCTCCAGTTGCCGGAGACGGCCGGGGTGAAAGCGGTCATGGGATCATTACCTTGAATTGGCTTGGGAATTGGCTTGAGGTCAGGCTGTCGCCAGCTTCTGTCGTTTGAGCGCCCGGCGTCGCAGGAAGTCGACCAGGAAAACCAGGATCAGGGCGGGGATGAAGTTGAGCGTGGCGAGCGCCGGATAGATCGGCGAGGAGCCGACGGCGATGCCGCTGTAGACGAAGATCGGCAGCGTGCGCGCCGTGCCTGCCAGCGAATAGGAAACGTAGAAATTTCCCCAGGAAAGGAGGAAGGCGAAGGTCGCGGCGGAAAGAATGCCGGGCCACAACAGCGGGAAAGTGATTTCGCGAAACACCTCCCAGCCGGAAGCGCCGGCATCGCGTGCGGCGTCCTCCAGCGTCTCGTCGAAGCCATGGACCTGCACGGCCACGATCACCAATGCGAAGGGGGTGATGTAGACGATGTGGCCGATGATCACCGTCGCCAGCCCGGTCGAAAAACCCAGCCAGTTGCCGAGCACCGAGAACCACAGCAGCATCACCACGCCGAGCAAGAGTTGCGGGAACAGCAACGGCAGGAAGCTGACGGCTCGGAAGATGTTCTGGAAGCGGAAGCGATAGCGGATCCACGCCACCGCGCCGGCCGAGCCGAGCACCGTGGCAAAGATCGTCGAGATCGCCGCGACGATCGCTGAATTCGCGACCGCCGTCAGGAAGTCGGGCTTGCGGAACAGTTCGCCATACCATTCGAGCGAGAAACCTTCGATCGGGAAGGTCAGCACGCGGCTGTTGGTGAAGGAAAACACCACCAGCGTGAGGATCGGCACGTAGAAGAACAGGATCAGCAGCGCCATGGTGCCGACGAGGAAAACGTCGACAACCCTGTCCTTCAGGCGTTCCGGGATCATCGGACAGACCTTTCGTGGTTGGCCGATCCACGCATCAGGACAAAGGCAGCGAGCGACAGCGACAGAGCGCCGATGACGATCAGCACCAGCGTCAGCGCCGCCCCGAGTGGCCAGTTGACCCGCGTCTCGAAGCTTTGGCGGATCAGCTCGGAAGCCAGTGGCGCGGTGCCACCGCCGAGAACCTTCGGTTCGAGGAAGGCGCCGAGGCTGAGCACGAAGACCAGCACGGCGCCGCAATAGAGCCCGGGACGGGCAAGCGGCAGCGTCACTTCGAAGAATGCGCGCAGCCGCGATGCGCCGGAATCATAGGCGGCCAGCACCAGGTCTCGGTCGATGCGTACCAGCGACAAATAGATGGTGAACATCGGATAGACGACGAGGCCATAGACCATGCCGATCATCGTGCCGGTCGGCGTGAACAGGAGATTGAGCGCTTCGTGGCCGAGGCCGAGATGCGCCAGCAGCCAGTTGGCGACGCCGCTCTTGTCGAGCACGAGGATCCAGCCGAAGGTCTTCAGCACCGCGTCGGTCAGGAAGGCGAAGATGATCAGGATCTGGATCTGCGCATTATAGGCCCTGAGCCGCGTCGCCAGCGCGTAGGCGGCGGGAAAGGCGATGAGCACGCAGACGACCACGCACACCAGCGCCATGGCGACGGTTCGCGCCATGATGGTCCAGTAATGCGGCTTGGAGAACACTTCGGTCCAGACCTTGAGGTCCCAGGTCCAGGACAGGCGATAGAATTGCGTCGTCTGGAACGACAGCACCACCGTCATGAGCAAAGGAATGATGAAGAACAGCAGCATCACGACCGCGAGCGGCGCCACCGCCGCCACGAGAACCGGATCACCCCAGCGCTTGCTATCGGTCCGCACGGCTCACTCCGAAAGCAGGAAGCTGCGGGTCGGATGAAAGCCGATCCTGACGCTGTCGGAGACCTTGGCCGGGAGATCGAGCGAGCCGGCGAGATCCATGACCACGGCCTTCTCCAGGCCGGGGACGCGAACTCGATACTGCGTCGACGAACCCTTGATGAAATACTCCTCGACGGTGCCGTTCAGCACCCATTCGCCGGGTTCAGCCGCGCCGGTGACGAAACGGATGGTCTCGGGACGAACCAGCAGGGCTGTCGCCCCACTGCCCAGGAAGAGAGAAATCTGCTCCCCAGCGATCACGGCTGCGTTGTCGCCGACGAGCGGCGAAGTAACCTTTGCGCCATCACCGTCGCGCGAGACGGACACCGGCAAGAAGTTGGTTTCGCCGATGAAGCCGGCGACGAACATGTTGGCCGGGCGGTAGTAGATATCCGACGGCGTGCCCAGTTGCACGACTTCGCCGGCGCGCATGACGCAGATACGGTCGGCCAGCATCATGGCTTCTTCCAAATCGTGGGTAACGAGGACGAAGCTGGTGCCGAGTTCGCGGTGCAGCTTCTTCAGCTCGGCCTGCAGCGATTTCTTCAGCTTGGCGTCGAGCGCGCTCATCGGCTCGTCGAGCAGAAGCACGCTCGGGCGCGAGATCAGCGCGCGGGCGAGCGCCACGCGCTGCTGTTCGCCGCCGGAAAGCTGGACGGGATAGCGTGTCAGGTACTCTCGCTTAAGATGCATGAGGTCGAGCATGGCGGCGATGCGCTGGTCCATCTCGGCTTTCGCCACCTTCTGCAGCTTGAGCGGAAAGCCGATATTGTCCGACACGGTCTTGTGCGGAAACAGCGCCAGCTTCTGGAAGACCATGCGCGTCGGCCGCTTCGCGGCCGGCACGCCCTGCATGTTCCGGCCCTGGATTTCCAGCACACCGGCGGTCGGGTCCTCGAAACCGGCAAGGATCTTCAGCAGCGTGGTCTTGCCACAACCGGAAGGGCCGACAAGCGCCATGAATTCGCCCGCGCCGATGTCGAGGGACACGCCATGCAAGGCTCGCATGGAGCCATAGTCCTTGACGATGCCAGACGCATTGATGATTGGCGCGTTGATGATTGCGGTTGTCAAAAATTCGCCCGCCCTGAATGTGGGTGAAATATCATGGAGCCCGCGCGCCGTAACGCGCGGGCTTCAATTCAATAAATGACGTTCAGCGCGCGGCCAGTTCTTCCTGCCAGATCGCCAGCATGTCGTCGATGTTCGGCGCGACGGTGTGGAAGTGGCTGTTGTCCCAGGCCGTCCACATGTAATCCATCTGCAGCGCCTTCTTCTCGGCGTCCGAGAACAGCGCCTCCGTCTTGGCGTTCGGAACGAGATTGCAGGTCGCCTCGGTGATCGACAACTGCTTGGCCACCTCCGGCGAGACGATGTATTTCAGGAAGTCGGCGGCGACCTTGGAGTCGCGGTCGTTTGCGATCAGGCCTGTCGCCTCCATCCAGATGATGCCCTGCTTGAGGCCATTCTTCGGCTCGGGCACGATCGACTGGATGTAATCGTGGCCCTTCATGCGCAGCGACGAGGTGGCGTAGGTGCCGCCGCCGATCAGTGCCCGGAACGAGCCGTCGATAAGGCCTTTCTGGGCAATCGCCAGGTCGGCGACGATGGCGCGGGTGTTCTTGAAGGCTGCACGCAGCACCTTGCGCACTTCATCGAGTGCTGGCTGGTCGAGTTCGACATAGGGATTGACGCCTGCGTAAAGGGCCAGCGGCATGATCGGCCAATCGCCCCAGTCCAGCAGGCAGATCTTGTCCTTGTAGGCGGCGTCGAAAACCGGAGCGTAGCTCGACCAGGTCTCGAGCTTGTCGAACTTGGTGTTGACCGTCGGTCCGACCCAGCCCCAGCGGGTCGGCAAGCCGGTTGCCTTGCCTTCGAATTGCAGCGGCGTGAAGGGCGCACGGAACTGCGGGTAGAATTCGGCGTATTGGTCGGCGAAATCCTTGTCGTCAATGTAGCGGCAGATGCCCGCCGGCCCCATGCGCGCGATCCAGGGACTGTCTGATGAAACGAGGTCGAAATCCTTCGACGCACCGGCGGCGAGCTTGGCGAAGCCGCCCGCGGAGTCAGTGATCAGGTCGACGGAAATGGAGACGTCCTTCTGCTTCTGGAACGGGTCCAGGATGGACGGCGCGTTGTAGCCTTCCCAACACATGTAGTTGAGGCTCTCGGCGGCGGATGCGCCCTTCGGCATGCCGAGAATGCCGGCGCCCGCGACCGCAAGCCCGAGGCCGCCCATGCCCTTCAGCACCGCGCGGCGATCGACGCCCCCGATGCCTGGTGTTCCCTTTTTCATTTGCCTGTTCCCTTCCTTTGTTATCAGCCCAAAATTCCCGATCAGACGATGCCGAGGTACCGCCTGATCTCCCATTCGCTTACCTGTTTCTGGTACTCGCCATATTCAAAGCGTCGTCCGGTCACGAAGCTATCGACGAAGTCCTCGCCGAAGATCTCGCGGGCGATTGTGCTTGTGTTGAGCCGCTCCGCCGCCTGGCCGAGATCTGACGGGAAGACGGCCTCCGGCGAAGGCGTCGCGGCATAGAAATTCGCGCCGCTGCCGGCCGGCGGCTCGATCTCGTTGCGGATGCCGTAAAGGCCGGCGCCGATGCAGAGCGCCAGCGCCAGGTAGGGGTTGGCGTCGGCCGAGGGCACGCGAAACTCGACGCGGGTGGATTCGGGCTCGTCATTGATGACGCGCACCGCCGCCGTGCGGTTCTGGACACCCCAATTGGCCGAGGTCGGCGCCCAGGCGCCGGGCACCAGCCGCTTGTAGGCGTTGACGGTATGGGCGCACATGGCCAGCAGTTCCGGCATAAGCCTGACCAGGCCGCCGATGAAATGACGCCCGAGCCCGCTGATGCCATCTTTCGCGCCAGGATCGGCGAACACCGCATTGCCCTGAGGGTCGCGCATCGAGACATGCAGGTGACCGGACTGGCCAGGCAGCGACGGCGAAAGCTTCGACATGAAGCCGGCGGTCAGGCCATGACGGGAGAAATAGGCCTTGGCGAAATTCTTGAACAGCGCCGCGTCGTCCGGGGATTTCATGCCCTTGGCATAAGTAAGCGGTGCTTCGAAGCATCCCGGCCCGAGTTCGGTGTGGATGGCGTCGAGGCCGATCCCCATCGTCGTCATCGTATCGTGCAGGCCCTGCAGGAGGTCGCCATGGATGGCCGATGTCTGCAACGAATAGGTGCGGTTGCCCTGCGCGAAATAGGTGAGGTCGCGATAGTCCTTGGCACGCAGGCTCTCGGGCGTCTCGTCGAACAGGAAGAACTCGTATTCGAAGGCCGAGAACACGTCGAAGCCAAGTTCAGCGGCCTCCCCTACCAGCCTTTGGCAAAGATTGCGCGGCGAACGCTTGCCGAAATCGCCCGAGAAATCGGCGATGCAGAGCGCGGCATCCTCCGCGAACGGATATTTGCGCAGGCTCGCTGCATCGAGGAATGCCGGCCGGTCGATGAAAGCACCGTCGATGAAGGTCTTCTCTGCGATATCCCAGAAATAGAGAACCTCGCAGAACGGATAACCCCTGGCGGCCAGCTTGACTGCCTTGTCGACGGAGACAAGCTTGTCGCGAAATTCGCCGGCCGGGTCCATCATGCCGATGTGCACGGCCCTGGCGCCAAGCTTTTCAACACCAGACGCGAAGGCCGCACCGGCTTCATTGACTGTCGACATATATGCCCGCCTCGATATTTTCGTCCCGAGGCTAGGGTTGACCTTCTCGCAACTGAATATCCCGATAGGGATAGACGAGAAGAAAATTCGGGCAGCCTCGAACAGGTTCAGAAGCCCGGCCAGAGGACAACAAGATCGTGGTGATTGCAGGCTTTGCGCCGTGGAACCGAAAGATCGCCGCTGCGATCCAGGAGGTCGGCACGCCGGACTTCCCGCAGCGTATCGAAGAGGCGCTGAAGGCGGTCATCGACCTCGATATCGTGATGATCTTCGCCTATTCCGGCACGGAAAAGCCGATCTGCCTCTACCACAATATCGATCCCGTACGCGCGGCGACCGTGATCACCGCCTATGCAAACGGACCTTATCTGCTCGATCCCTTCTATCGCGCGGCGACGGACCCGAAGGCCATCGGGGTCAGGCAACTGAGAAGAATGGCGCCGGACCAGTTCTACAGTTCGGAGTATTTCCGCCAGCATTACGGCCTGACAAAAATCCGCGACGAGGTCGGCATCGTCTGCCGGCCGGCGGGGAGCGCGGCCATCGTCATCAGTTTCACCCGCCCGATGGAATCACCGGCGTTCGGACGGCGCGACCTCAAGGTCATCCACGATGCCGAACCGGTGATCCGGCTTTTGATCGAGCGGAACTGGAGCAACGCTCGCCTCAGTTCGAGGGGAAACGACGGCGAACCGGTCGATCCGATAAACGCGACTCTGAACCGGATGACAGGCGGCGTGCTGACGCCGCGCGAGATCGAGATCACCTCGCTGATCCTGCGTGGACATTCGAGCGCGGCTATCGCCGATGCGCTGAACATCGCCGAGGGGACGGTTAAAATCCATCGCAAGAATATTCACCAGAAGCTTGATATCTCTAGCCAATCCGAATTGTTCTCAATGTTTATCTTTCATCTTTCAAAGCAATGACGCCGCAATGGCGCGGAGCAGCGCTTCCAGCAAGCGTTGACACAGGTCGCGCCAAGCCACCGCGTGTCAATTATGGACGGCATGCGAACCGGCTGGCGTTGAAAAGGCTTGGGATTTACTTGCTTTGCCGCGGGTGCCACGGGCCCGGCTGCAATTTCGTTCGCAAACTGTTACGTTGGGTGAGGCTGCGGTGGGCGCGGCCGGGCTTGGGAGGAAATCATGTCGTTCAGGGCATTCTTGCCGGCTGCGATGCTTGTGGCCATGGCCGGGTTTTGGCTCGGCGCATCGACGCCGAGCGTCGCGCAATATTGCGAAGGTACGGTGCACGGCCTGTCCGGGCGCTACAATCTGGCTACCGGCAGCGGCTTTCTCGCCGTGCGGACACGGCCGAACTCGTCATCGCGGATGATCGGCCAGCTGTTCAACGGCGATCACGTCGAGATCTTCGACCGCCGCGGCAACTGGTATCAGGTCGAAATCGGCGGCACGACCGGCTGGGCGAACGCACGCTGGCTGCGCAACGATTGCGGCTACTGAGACGCCGATGCATGTCACCCAAAAACGGATCCGGGTTTTTGGAAAAGACCTCGGGTGTGTTGATATTCAGGTGATGGCGCCTGCGAACGGCAGGTTTCTGCGCTTCCAATGCTCAGGTACCCAAACGGACGCTGGGCGCCGGTTCTCGAAACCATTCCCCGGTTCGGCCTGACCTGAATACATCCTAAAGCGCGTCGCAAACGCGACGCGACTTTTGGGCGCAGGCTGAAAGCCACTTTTGCAACCAAATTGGCTGTTTTGCGTTGCGGCCATGATGGACAACAAACCCTTCGAAACGCCGGTCGTGGTCGAACTCGGCCACGTCGGCAAGTATCGCCATATCCGCAGCACCCAGGAAGCGGCGGAGTGTCTGATGACGGTGTGGCCGCTCAATCGCGGCCCGCGTCATCGTGATGCCCTCGACACTTGCCTCAAAGTGCTGGAAGGTTATCGTTCGACAGCGGATGCGCGACGGGCATTGATCGAGGCCGCGAGGGAATCGGAAGTGCTGGTGCCCGAAGACAAGCTGTCCGACGACCGGCTGCATTGAGCAGGCGGACCTTTCAACCGGAGGTTTTGATGGCGAAGCTGACTTACAAGATCGTCGAGCATGACGGCGGCTGGGCCTACAAGGTCGGTTCGACCTTCTCGGAGACATTTCCCACCCATCAGGACGCACTGCGCGCAGCCGAGATCGCTTCGGCCGAGCAACAGGTGGCAGGCGCAACGGACGGCATCCAGTATGAGGATGCCGACGGTAAATGGCACGAGGAATTGGCTGACGGCCGCGACCGGCCGCAGACCGAGGTGTCAGACTAAGTTTTCCGGAGAGAGCTTGCCTGCGGGAAAAGGCAGGGCGCCGACCGCGGACGCCAGGAGAGACGGCGTCCTACGGTCGACGGCTGCCCAGCGGCTGACTATTTGCCGCAGTACTGGTCGTTCACGTTGCCCTGGGCATTCGCGTCGGGCCCAGACGTGTTGTAGGCACAGGGGCCGACCGCACCCGAATTGCCAAGGGTGTCCAGCCCCGACCGGTCGCCATTGATGCTTCCGGTCGTGTTCTGGTCAACGCCTGCAGACTCTTCGTTGCCGAACGGCCACCAGTTGTGATGATTGGAATATGCGCCCTCGGATGACTGGGCCATCGCCGATGTGGCGAGACCGATCGTCAGAACCGATGCTGCGAGAAGTTTCGTGTACATTGAATTACTCCGTGTCTTGGTCGCCTTGGGTGCGACACGGGGTAAACCCGCCAGTCAGCCGGATGGTTCATTGAAATTGTCGTGAGGCAGAGGTGATGGAAACGCTCGGGCGCCGATCCGCTCGATGAAACCGGTCACCTGCTTGGGCTCGACAAACTGCGGCATATGGCCAACGCCGTCGACAGGTTCGAAATCGAGCCCCTTGATCCTGCCTCGCATAGGCTCGCCGTGGACGCGGATATCGATGACGCGGTCGGCGGTTCCGAAGAGGATGCCGGCGGGCATGGCAATCTCGTCATAGCGTTGTTCGATACGACCGAGATCCCGTTCGATGGCCACGATATCGGCTGATGTTGCCTGGAAATGGCCTGGCCGCAGCCCGAGCCATCCGCCGCCGGCGACCATGTAGTCCGCTGGAAAGGCCTGCGGCCCAAAGATGAATTCCATTGCCGGCCGCGCATAGCGCAAGCTCAGAGGTATCGCCACGGTATAGGCCATGATCCAGCGCAATAGACGTGAGGGAATGTAGAGCAAGTCAAATCGCTGGCGTGCCCGGGTTTCCAGATGCGTCAGCGGCGCCAGCAAGGCGATGCCCGAAATCGCCGTGGGATATTCCACGGCCAAGGTCAGCGCGATGGCGCCACCCAGCGAGTGGCCGACCACCAGCGGCCTTTCCAGCCCCAGTCTTTCGATGAAGCGCCGCACCAAGGCCGCCTGTTCGGGCAACCGGCCCGTGCCGCCATTGGCGCGAACCGAATAGCCCGATCCCGGACGATCGAGCGCGATCAGCCGGTAGCCCGGGCCAAAGTGTCCGAACAGCGTGTGCCGGAAGTGATGGAGTTGCGCGCCAAGCCCATGCAGGAAAACGATCGGCCGCCCCTCGCCCACATCGACATAGTGGATGCGGTTGCCATCGATCTCGACGAATTTTCCGATGGGCGGCACCAGTCTCTGCGCTTTCGCCGCGATCCACAGCGTCGCCAGCACCGGGCAGGCAATCCCCAGAACCGCCAGCAGGACCAGCACGGCCAGCAACCACGACAGGATCGATATCAGCATTGTTCACCAACCAGAACCTGTTTGAGCTTAACCGCATCCGGTCACGCCGCAACCTCGCGTCGAAGCGGGCGCGTCCCGGCATGGATTGTTCCCCGCTCGGTTGGCATTGCCGACAGCCACGCGCCGCGCTATCTCAGGCGACCCGTCCTGCCGGAGTCCTCCATGACCGAAATCGTTACCGCCGCCATGCTCGTCATCGGCGATGAAATCTTGTCCGGCCGCACCAAGGACAAGAATATCGGCCACCTCGCCGATATCATGACGGCGATCGGCATCGACCTGAAGGAGGTGCGCATCGTTCCCGACGAGGAAGACGAGATCATAGCTGCGGTGAATGCCGTGCGCGCGCGCTACACCTATGTGTTCACCACCGGCGGCATCGGCCCGACCCATGACGACATCACTGCCGATTCGATCGCCAAGGCGTTCGGTGTTCCCTGCGAATACGACGCCAAGGCCTATGCGATGCTGGAGGCGAGCTATGCCGCGCGCGGCATCGAGTACACAGAGGCGCGCAAGCGCATGGCGCGAATGCCGCGCGGGGCCGACCACATCGACAACCCAGTGTCCGTGGCGCCCGGCTTTCGCATCGGCAACGTCCATGTCATGGCCGGCGTGCCCTCGATCTTCCAGGCCATGCTCGACAATGTCGTGCCGACACTGAAGACCGGCACGAAGATGCTGTCGGCGACGGTGCACTGTCCGTTCGGCGAGGGCCTCGTCGGTGGCCCATTGGGCGAGATCCAGAAAGCGCATCCTGACACGATCATCGGCTCCTATCCGAAATATGGCGATGGCAAATTCTGGACCGAACTGGTGGTTCGCGCCCGCAGCCAGGAGGCCCTCGACGCCGCGCGCGCCGATGTCGAGGCGATGGTGGCGGGTTTCGCCGCCAAGGCGAGTTGAGGCCGGAACCAAGCGCAGCGCAGCGGCGTTTCCCTGCACGCGAGTTCCGAGGCTCGCCAGATTGAGGGATCACCATGCACTTCAAGACCATCGTTGCAATTCTGCAAAACGAGCAGGACGCGGAGCGCGTGCTCGACTGCGCCATTCCGCTCGCAAGCCGCTTCCAGAGCCATCTGATCGGCATCCATGCCGAGGCGCTTCCGGTGCCCTACACCTCGGCAACCGGTTTTCCCGACACGGAGTTCCTGCAGGTATCGGCCGATATGAGCCGCGAACGCGCCGAAAAGCTTCAGGCGGTTTTTCTCAAGCAAATCGAGGATTCAGGCCTGTCCTTCGAATGGCGCAGCCTGGAGAGCTTCTCCGGCGACAGCGCCCTGAGCGGCATTTCGAGCGTGCGCGCCGCCGACCTGATCATCGCGGCGCAGAGTGAAACCGGCAGCGATCCGAGCGCCGATGTGGGCACGCTGGTCTACGATGCCGGCCGACCGGTGCTGGTGGTGCCGCCTCAGGGGCCGTTGCTCACCACTTTCAAGCACGTGCTGCTCGTCTGGAACGGCAGCAAGGAGGCGGCGCGCGCCGCCTTTGACGCATTGCCCTTCATCATCGAGGCCGAGAAGACCGAGATATTGATCATCGACCCGCCCGATACGCTCGATGACAGCCCGGAGGCAGCCGGTACCGAAATCGCTTCGTCCCTTTCACGTCATGGTGCCAGCGTCGGCGTGTGCGTACAAAAATCGGGGGGCATCCCGGTCGAGGACATGATCCAGACGAGGATCGTCGAAACCGGCGCCGATCTGCTCGTTCTTGGCGCCTATAGCCATTCGTGGCTGCGTCGGCTCCTGTTCGGCGGAGTGACACGCTCGGTGTTGCGCACCGCGCCGGTGGCGGCCTTCCTGTCGCGGTAAGTCCACAGCGATCGTTTCCGGGCGCCCTTGCCAAGGCCAAGGGTTTCCAGTTAATTCCGCGCGCATTCCCCTGTTTTCTTGCACGCGGCCTTCGCGTGCTGCGGAGTGCGCGAGACATGTCCCTTCCCGAAAAAGCCTTTCCGGTCTCCTGGGACCAGTTCCATCGTGACGCCCGCGCGCTCGCCTGGCGGCTTGCCGGCGCCAACAAGGGTCAATGGAAGGCGATCGTGTGCATCACGCGCGGCGGGCTAGTTCCGGCCGCCATCATCTCGCGCGAACTCGGCATCCGCATCATCGAGACGGTCTGCGTCGCCTCCTATCACGACTATTCCAGCCAGGGGCAGTTGCAGGTGCTGAAGGAAGTCACCCCCGCGCTGCTTGCCGAGGATGGCGCGGGCGTGCTGATCATCGATGACCTGACCGACACCGGCAAGACCGCGGGCATCGTTCGGGCGATGATGCCCAAGGCCCACTTCGCCACTGTCTACGCCAAGCCCAAGGGCCGGCCGCTGGTCGATACTTTCGTCACCGAAGTCAGCCAGGACACCTGGATCTATTTCCCCTGGGACATGGGCTTCACCTACCAGAAGCCGATCGCCGACGATCACGTCGGCTGATTCGTAACAAACCGCTTTTTCCAGTTAAGCCGTCATCGATGACAATATTTGCTTCCGCGAAAGGCTCCGCGGGGCAGGATATCCTGTGAAATCGACGCTTATTGACGGGAATCGGCCAGCCTGACCAAAGTTTTTACTTTTATTGGTGACAATTAGCCGTAAGATTCGTGAGGCGGCAAACGATTCTGGAGGCTGGGGCTAGCTTCTCCGATGTTGACGAGGCCAACGACGCACCACCATTTGGCTGAAAGGGTCCGGCGACTCTTCGGCACCGCGCCGTGCCGCCTGCAGGTTGCCGCCCTCCCCTGGCGCGATACCGGGAGCGGCGTCGAGATCATGCTCATTACCAGCCGTGATACCGGCCGCTGGGTGTTGCCGAAGGGCTGGCCGGAGGCCAAGGAGCCGCTTTGCGAAGCGGCGGCCCGGGAGGCCGGCGAGGAAGCCGGATTGCACGGAAGCGTCTCCCATCTCGAAGCCGGCCGTTACTTCTATGCCAAGGTGCTGGCTTCGGGTGAAGAGGTGCCTTGCGAGGTGCTGGTATTCCCGCTGCACGTCGACAAGATCGCCGATCGTTGGAAGGAAAAACACTCCCGCACCCGCAAATGGGTCAATTCCAGCGAAGCGGTGCGCATGGTCAATGAACCCGACCTTTGCCAGATCATTGCCTATTTCTGCGCCGACCCGCACAGATTCTCCTAGAGCCGGCCGCCGACCTCTTCCGCGTGCGCCATGGCTGCCTCACAACCCTGTGATGTGTGCCGCATGAATGGTTTGCTAATTTTTCTTCGCTAGAGAATGGCTAACCTGGCGTTTGATAGATGGCGAACCCTGTAAACCCACTTCAGCAAGAACCCGGCGAGCCGAAGCGCGAGCACCGTCCCCGCGTGCTCAAGGGCGGTTCCGTCATCACCGGGATTCAAAACTCGGAAGTCGCCGTTATGCTGCGCAACCAGCATGCGAGCGGCGCAGAATTGAAAATACCGCTCGAGGCCCGGGTTCCCGATCGATTCCTTCTCTATGTGCCGCTCGACGGCGTGGCCTACCGCTGCGAGGTCCGCTGGCGCCGCAATGACCGGATCGGCGTGCAGTTCACCGGCACCGAGCCGAAGCCGAAGCTGCATTACGGCTGAACCGGATCTGCCAGCCTGGGGGCTTCGAGACGCATCCCAACGAGGGCCCATGCCTGTCGGCGGCGCGTAATCGCCGCCGGAAATGGCAATCGCAGCGGCGCGTTTCTATCCCCGTTATCCACATGTGTGACACACAAGATGTTGGGGTCACAAAAGCTACGCAAACGAATCCTTGACGGCGCAAAACGAGTTGCCTTTTATAGGCCATGTGCTCCTGTTGAGAGTGCGACCGGAAAGTTCTGAGCCCGGTCTTTTTCCCGGATTATGTGTGTTTTTGCCCGCATTTCCGCCTGTTTACGAGGCGGCGGAAGCGTTGGGATTGTGGGTGGTGGGGCGACGAAAGGGACAATTGTCGGTCTGGAAAAAATGATCTGTTAACACTATATTTAGTGTTTGCAGGCAGGCTCGACGCTAGATAGTGTGACCTTCCCTCTACGGAGGGAATCGCAAAAGTTTCAGTTGAGGACCCGCGGGGTCGGTTTGCAGCTTGGGTAGGCGCCTGGGAAGGTGTTCGATTGCCCGTTGCTGCGGGCGCTTGCGACGAGGAGATGCCGGCATTGTTCGCGATGTCGGCAAACGGCGGACTGCGCTTTTCGCCCTGGGGGGCAGAAATCCCCTGACGAAAGCGCTATATATAGACAAAAGGACCGGACCAATGCGCATCGAGCGTCGTTTCACCAAGCCAGGCCAATCAGCTTATGCGGAGATCGAATTCCGCAAGGCTCTTTCCGAGATCAAGAATCCGGATGGCTCGGTGGTGTTCCGCTTGGACAATATCGATGTGCCGGCGCAGTTCTCGCAGGTTGCCGCCGACATCCTGGCGCAGAAATATTTCCGCAAGGCCGGCGTCCCCGCGCGCCTGAAGAAGGTCGAGGAGAACGATGTCCCCTCCTTCCTGTGGCGCTCCGTGGCCGACGACGCCGAACTTGCCAAGCTGCCGGAAGCCGAGCGCTATGGTTCCGAGATCGACGCCCGCCAGGTCTTCGACCGGCTGGCCGGCACCTGGACCTACTGGGGCTGGAAGGGCGGCTACTTCAAGTCGGAGGAAGACGCCCGCGCTTTCCGCGACGAGCTCGCCTATATGCTGGCCACCCAGCGCGTCGCGCCGAATTCGCCGCAATGGTTCAACACAGGGTTGCACTGGGCCTATGGCATTGACGGTCCGAGCCAGGGCCACTTCTATGTCGACCCCTTCACCGGCAAGCTGACCAAGTCGAAATCCTCCTACGAGCATCCGCAGCCGCATGCCTGCTTCATCCAGGGCGTGCAGGACGACCTCGTCAACGAGGGCGGCATCATGGATTTGTGGGTGCGTGAGGCGCGCCTGTTCAAATACGGCTCGGGCACCGGCTCCAACTTCTCGCTGCTGCGCGGCGAAGGCGAAAAACTGTCGGGCGGCGGCCGCTCGTCCGGCCTGATGAGCTTCCTCAAGATCGGCGACCGCGCCGCCGGTGCCATCAAGTCGGGCGGCACGACGCGCCGCGCGGCGAAAATGGTCATTGTCGACGCCGATCACCCCGATATCGAGGAATTCATCGACTGGAAGGTCAATGAAGAGCAGAAGGTCGCCTCGCTGGTGACCGGCTCCAAGATCGTCAAGAAGCACCTCGAAGCGATCATGAAGGCCTGCGTCAATTGCGAAGGCAATGGCGAGGACTGCTTCGATCCGGCCATCAACACGGCGCTGAAGCGCGAGATCAAGGCAGCCAAGAAGTCGGCCGTGCCGGAGAACTACATCTACCGCGTCATCCAGTTCGCCAAGCAGGGCTACACGTCGATGTCGTTCAAGACCTACGACACCGACTGGGATTCGGACGCCTACCTGACGGTCTCGGGCCAGAACTCCAACAATTCGGTGTCGTTGAAGGACAATTTCCTGCGCGCCGTCGAGGACGATGCCGACTGGCACCTGACCGCCCGCAAGGACGGCAAGGTGCTGAAGACGCTGAAGGCCAGGGATCTCTGGGAAAAGATAGGCTACGCCGCCTGGGCGTCGGCCGATCCGGGCCTGCACTTCAACACGACGATGAACGACTGGCACACCTGCGCTTCGGCCGGCGCGATCCGGGCCTCCAACCCGTGCTCGGAATACATGTTCCTCGACGACACGGCCTGCAACCTCGCCTCGATCAACCTGCTGCCCTACCGCAACGCCGACGGCACGATTGACATCGCCGCCTACGAGCACACGGTGCGGCTGTGGACCATCGTTCTCGAAATCTCGGTGATGATGGCACAGTTCCCGTCGAAGGAGATCGCCAAGCTCTCCTACGACTACCGCACGCTCGGCCTCGGCTACGCCAACATTGGCGGCCTGCTGATGACCTCGGGCATTCCCTATGATTCCGACGAGGGCCGCGCCATCTGCGCCGCGCTCACCGCCATCATGACCGGCGTCGCCTACGCCACCTCGGCCGAGATGGCCTCCGAGCTCGGCGCGTTTCCCGACTATGACCGCAACGCCCAGAACATGCTGCGCGTCATGCGCAACCATCGCCGCGCCGCCTATGGCGACAAGGATGGCTATGAGAAGCTGGCCGTCAATCCGGTGCCGCTGGTCGCTTCCGACCTCAAGCAGCAGGCGCTCGCAGAGCATGCGAAAGCCGCCTGGGACCGCGCCATCGAGCTTGGCGAGGAGCATGGCTATCGCAATGCGCAGGCAACCGTCATCGCGCCGACCGGCACGATCGGCCTGGTCATGGATTGCGACACCACCGGCATCGAGCCCGACTTCGCGCTGGTGAAGTTCAAGAAGCTCGCCGGCGGCGGCTACTTCAAGATCATCAACCGCGCCGTGCCGGAAGCGCTGCGCACGCTCGGCTACTCCGAAGCCCAGATCGGCGAGATGGAGGCCTATGCGGTCGGCCACGGCAATCTCAACCAGGCGCCGGCCATCAACCCCGGCTCGCTGAAGGCAAAAGGTTTCACCGATGAGAAGATCGAGGCACTCAACGCGGCGTTGAAGTCGGCCTTCGACATCAAGTTCGTCTTCAACCAGTGGACGCTTGGCGCCGACTGGGTGAAGGAGACGTTCGGTTTCACCGACGAGCAGCTCAACGACTTCTCTTTCGAGATGCTGCCGGCGCTGGGCTTCTCCAGGAAGGACATCGAGGCCGCCAACATCCATGTCTGCGGTGCGATGACGCTGGAAGGCGCACCCTTCCTCAAGGCCGAACACCTCGCCGTGTTCGACTGCGCCAGCCCGTGCGGCAAGATCGGCAAGCGCTCGCTGTCGATCAACAGCCACATCCAGATGATGGCGGCGGCGCAGCCCTTCATCTCGGGCGCCATCTCCAAGACCATCAACATGCCCAACGACGCGACGGTGGAGGACGCCAAGGGCGCCTACATGCTGTCGTGGAAGCTGGCGCTGAAGGCCAACGCGCTCTATCGCGACGGCTCGAAGCTGTCGCAGCCGCTCAACTCATCGCTGCTCGCCGATGGCGAGGACGATGAGGACGAAGCCCTCGAACAGCTGATCCAGGCTCCGGCGGCAGCGCGCGCGACGCAGATCACCGAGCGGATCGTCGAGCGCATCATCGAACGCGTGTCGCGCGAGCAGGAAAAGCTGCCCGGCCGCCGCAAGGGCTATACGCAGAAGGCCAAGATCGGTGGCAACACCATCTTCCTGCGCACCGGCGAGTATGATGATGGCCGCCTCGGCGAGATCTTCATCGACATGAACAAGGAAGGCGCCACGCTGCGTGGCCTTCTCAACAACTTCGCCATCGCGATTTCGCTCGGCCTGCAGTACGGCGTGCCGCTCGACGAATATGTGCACGCCTTCACCTTCACCAAGTTCGAGCCGGCCGGCATGGTCATCGGCAACGATGCCATCAAGAGCGCGACGTCGATCCTCGACTACGTGTTCCGCGAACTGGCCATCTCCTATCTCGGCCGCAACGACCTTGCCCATGTCGACCAGTCGGACTTCTCCAACACCGCGCTCGGCCGGGGCATCAGCGAAGGCAAGACCGACGCCGTCTCCAAGGGCCTGACCCGTGGTTCGCCGGTGAAGCTGGTGTCGAGGGCAATCGGCAGCGAGCCGAAGGGCTTTGCCGGCGGCTCGACCGGAACCCCTGCCCGCTCGGCGCCGACCGCCTTCTCCGGCTCCAACGTGCTGGCGTTGAAGCCGGCCAGCGACGAGGCGGTCGCCTACAAGCGCGACTATGAGGATCGCGCCAAGGAACTGGCCGAGGACATCGCCTTCGAGGAAGCGGCGGGCGCGGCTTCCGAGACTTCGGATGCCACGGCGGCGCTGTTCACCGACGCCGCGGCCAACGAGGCCGCCGAAGCCAAGAAACTCGCCGCCGACCGCCGCGCTAGGTCACTGCTACAAGGCTACACCGGCAATTCCTGCTCCGAGTGCCAGAATTTCACGATGGTGCGGAACGGGACCTGCGAGAAGTGCGACACGTGTGGTGCTACGAGCGGCTGCAGCTGAGAATTTGAAACGCTAAAACGCGACATAATCGGCCCGATTGAAAGATCGGGCCGACTTTGTTTTTGGGGTCAGTTGGCGCTAGCCGAGGCTCAGTCCGCCAAGCAGTGCGGCGTCTTTCCTCCATACGTTTGATGTGCGTCAAGGCCAGGCGATCCACGCCTCCCTATCGTCACCGTCAGGAACGACCTTGGAGACGAGCGATGGACGCAGAGATCAGAGACAAGATTCAGACGCTCCTTGATCAGCACCGCATCATGACGGTCGCAACACTGAGGGCGGACGGCTGGCCCCAGGCGACGACCGTGGGTTACGTCAATGACGGCCTTTCCCTCTATTTTCTTTGCGGGCTCGGCAGCCAGAAGGCGGAGAATCTGGCGCGGGACGATCGCCTGTCGCTGACCATCGATCACGACGCGCCTCAGGTAATGGAGATCACTGGCCTTTCCATGGCGGCACGGGCACAGCCGGTCACAGACAGGGCCGAGGCCGAGAAGGTTCTGAGGATGATGCCGATGAAATATCCGCCACAAGCCTCGATGCCATTCGCGATGCCGACGCCGGAGCAGGTGCGCATCTTCCGTGTGGTGCCTTCAGTCATCTCCGTGCTCGACTACTCGAAAGGTTTCGGCCACGCGGATCTCGTGACCCTTTGAGCGCCTGCTCGCGATCAAGGTCGGTTATGATGACGGCGTTTTCGCAACCTCCCCTTTGGCTGGAAAGGTCATTCAATTCGGCGGCGACACCCGCAGCGTCCGCTCGTCAAACAGCGGCTCGTCCTGCCCCACCCGTACAAACAGCACCTTCCGCCCCTCACCCGCCGGCACTTCGAAATACTGAATGCCGTCGGGCATTTCGCCCCAGTCGCCGCAGGGTGGTTCGGGAATCTCGTTGGGGTCAGCAAGCGCTTTCAGTTCTTTCGCATAGGCGGCGTCGGGGCTGAGCGTGTAGCGTTTGACGCCGGCGGGCACGGTCCCTTCCGTGTAAGGCGCCAGCTCGCAGCGGGCGCTGACGGCCTTGGCGGTCTTTTCCAGGAACAGGCGCCGCAAGGCTGCCTCGGCGGTTTCGCCGGATTTGACGTCGAACACTTCGACAAGCGGGTCAGGCGCGCCGCCATCGCTGTATTTGATGGCGAGCGCGTTGCCGGCGAATTCGAAATGGATCTGGCGGAAGCCGAAGTCGCAGCGCTGCGCCCAGGCAGCAAGGCCGATCGTCTTATCAGCCAGTTTTTCCCATACGCATTTGTCGATCGGCGGGCGCGACGGCGCCAGCTCGTCCGCACGTACCACGGTGGATAGCGTCACGGCCGTAAACAGGGTGCCGATCCAAACGATCGATCTCATGGTGCTCTTCATCGCTATCCTCTCACACCAGTCCGACCAGCCAGGCAGCGCCGCCGAGAAATCCCGCCGAACAGAGCCACAGCAGCCAGAGCCCGCGCACCCGGCATTCGAGCACCGCCGAGGCGGGGTTGGCGGGGTCATAGTGCACGTCGACCTTGCTGCCCTCGGCATAGCTTTGGGCCTGGCCGCTGACGAGGCCGGGCAGCGAAGCCGTGACAGTGGCGCCGAACTTCACGCGGTCGGAGGTGTAGCGCTGACCGGCGACGCCATAGCTGTAGACGATGCGGGATTTGAAGACGGTGCGCCAGCGTCGATAATCGCTATAATTTCTCAGCGCCTGCAGGCCTGAGGACTCAATGCGGCCGGCGGCGACCGGCCATTTTGCCGCCTGCTCGGCCAGCGATTTCTGGGCGAAACCCATGCGCAGGGCGAACAGCCCCATGAACAGCAGGAGTGCCGCGGCGCCCAGGTTCTGCGGCTTGGGCAGATGCGGCCGGATCGCCTCCAGCACGCCGCCGACGGAAAACACCAGAACCGCCGTGCCGATCACCAACCCGGCCGAGAGCTGAACCATGAACTTGAAGGCACCGTCCGGCATGGTGCGCTCGATCACGGCTTTGCTCGGATCGGCCGGATTGTAGAAGACCGTCACCTCCGCGCCGCGGGGAAACTGCGCCAGGGTCTCGGCGACTTCGAAATTCCCCAGATTCTCCTTCACGCTGTAGCGCGAGCTTTGAAATTTCTTGCCGCCCACCTTGTATTCGAAGGTGATCGCCGGAAAATTGCGCATCTCGGTCGTATCGCTGCTGTCCGAGCCGACGCCCGAGCTTCTGACCTCACGCGCCTCGACGCGCGACGAGATGATCTTTCCCGGCGTCGGCATCCAGCGGCTGAGGGCTTGCACCTCTCGCCATTTCACGAAGGTGATGAACGACAGACTGCCCGCGACCACGCAGGCAAATCCGATCAGCAGAAATTTGAGTTCCAGCTCCACCCTGATCCCCCCGGATTGCAGGAACCGGCACTAGACAGCACGGCGGCTGCAATGTCTCGTTTATTCGCAAAGGTGCCGCGCACGGCCCCCCTGCAAGTTTGATCCAGGTCAACGCGGATGCATCGCCTGTGCTGTCTCTTCGGATATCATCCCAAGGAGAACGAACATGTCGACCTACGACCTCATGGTTGTCACCGCAGTCCTGCTCAGCTTCGCGTCATTTTCCGGAGTTCTGGCCTTTGCCACTTTCGACGAATCGCGTCGCCGTCACGCAAGATAGGGTTAGGCGATCGGACCGGGTGGATGGGCGTCGCGCGGCCATCCACACGACGACGTGATAAAGGTACAATTTGACGGCGGATCGGATCGAATGAGAACGTTTGGAAGATAGCAACCGGAAAGTGGCCATGAGCGACGACCCCGAGGACGACACCGACATCGTCAACCAACTCGCCTACGTCAGAGCCGATCCAACCCAGCACGATACGCTTACACTTCTCACCATGATCGATGCCGCGATTGCCGAGATCATGGCGTTGAGGAGAAAGCTGCGGCTGAGCGAGGACAAGAATGCCGGGAGCAACCAGCTCCAATAGGCGGCAGGACCAGAGCGAAGGGCGACGCGAACCCTAAAGCGCGTCGCACGAAACGGATTCATGCGACGCGCTTTAGGCCTTTTGTCTTATGCATGTCGTTCTCCCAAAACCGAGTTCACTTTTGGGCGACATGCATTAGTCCGCGTCTGCCATCATCTGACGGCCGCCGCCGCCGGCCCAGGCGCGCCATTGCCGTTCGTCGCCATGGAAGACGTTGAGGTCGATGCGGCCGGTCACGCCATGCGACAGGCCGGAGCCGGAATACTGCCAGAACAGCCATTTGCGGCCCGGATAGACCTTTGACGGATGCCGTGCCACCGCGCGCAGCCAGAACGGGTAGTCTAGAAAAGCGCCCTGCAGGTTGTCGCGATAGAAATCCGGCGCGGTGTAGATGATCGGACGCTGGCCATAGTGGCGCTCCAGCTTGTCCATGAACACCTGCATCTTCTCCAGCACCTTTTCGCGTGACGGGCGCCGCTTGCAGCTGGAGTCGCCGTTCCATTCGACATCGATCACCGGCGGCAAGGCGCCATCCACCTTCGGCACGTTGCGGATGAACCAGTCGGCCTGTTCGCCGGCGGTCCGGCACCAGTAGAAGAAATGATAGGCGCCGCGCTTCAGCCCGGCGGCATCGGCATTGCGCCAGTTCTTCATGAACATCGGATCGAGGTGGTCGCCGCCATCGGTCGCCTTTATGTAAGCGAAGTTGGCGCCCTGGGCGCGCAGCTTGCCCCAGTTGACGTCGCCTTGCCAGCGCGAGACGTCGACACCGTGCACGGCAAGGTGGCGCGGCGAGGAGCGGCCGAAATTGATCGGCTTGGCATCGCGAAAACCGTAGCGCGTGACCGGCCCGGCAAGCATCGGCGGTGCTGCCCGCGACAAGAGCCTTGGCGGCGAAACCAGAGCCGCGGGCTCGATGGGCGGATCGACATTGTCCGGCAATTCGGGCGCCGGAAACGCCACCGTCTCTTCTTCCGCCAGGCCGAAGGGCCGACCAGTGTCGTCCGCTGGCGCCGCCTCGGCCAGCCTGCGCGCTTTGCCGGCCTTGGTTGCGGGAACGGATGCGATAGGTGCGCTTGGCCGCACCACCGAACTGGTGGTTTCATTCGACGGCTTCTGCATGTCGAGCGCGTCCATGCCCGATGTCGACGAACAGCCGGCAAGGCACAGCGATGCGATCACGAAACTGATGACGCCTGGTAACCGCATCTGGACCCGTACTCAAAACACAACAGACCGAAGGCGACGGCCCACGGACAACCAGCGCTAGTTATGAACGAGAAATTACCAATAAAGTTTGAATCAAGTTTTTACCATGAGTGTGACCCGTTTCAGACATTCGCCAGCGAAGGCCGGCCAAGCCTTGACAGCGCCATGATGTGGCTGTTGAGACGGAGGCGGCGTCTCGCGCCGGCATTTCCCGCGATTTTGAAAAAAGGCGCCCGATGATTGCGTTGCCGCGGCTTCTCCCGATCCTCCTGCTCGCGGCCCTTTCCTGCGGCGGCGCGCCCTTGGCCGGGACGGCGCATGCCGGCGGGCTGGTCGTCGTCCCCGCCGGCAATCGCTCCGAGACGCAACCG
Source organism: Mesorhizobium sp. HAY1-8B (assembly GCF_056868045.1). Taxonomy (NCBI): domain Bacteria; kingdom Pseudomonadati; phylum Pseudomonadota; class Alphaproteobacteria; order Hyphomicrobiales; family Phyllobacteriaceae; genus Mesorhizobium; species Mesorhizobium sp. HAY1-8B. The sequence goes on along the minus strand of NZ_CP200321.1, from coordinate 4,106,543 downwards.
CCGATCCCGGATGCATCAGCGACGCGAACCCGCGCCTTCAAGACCACCTATGCGGAAAAATACGAAAAGATCGTCGCGCTGCTGAAGCGCGAGAGGAAACTGGTGGCGCATATCAAGCAGGCGGCCGCGGCTTACGATATCGACCCCATCCATATCGTCGGCGCGCTGGTCGGCGAACACACCTACAATGTGACCGCCGTCGGCTCGGTCCAGACCTACTATGTCAAAGCGCTGTCCTATTCCGGTCTCGATTTCTCCTTCCGCTACAAGGGCGTGCCGGTGCAGAGCTTTGTCCAGCGGCCGGAGTTCGCGGCCTGCGCCGGGGCCCGGGACAGTGCCACCCTTTGGAGCTGCCGCGACAGGGTCTGGGTCGACCATTTCCGCGGCAAGACGGTCGACGGCGTCACCTATGACGCGATGACCTTCCAGCAGGCGTTCTTCCAGCCCTTCTTCGCCGGCCAGACATTCGGCCTCGGCCAGATCAGCCCGCTGACCGCGCTGGAGGTCACCGACCTGGTCAACAAGGTCAGCGGCTACGACAAGCTCACACCGGATCATCCGCAGGCCATCTATCGCGATGTCATGGATCCCGACCGCAGCATCGTCTACATCGCCGCGATCGTGCGCGACGCCATCGACGCCTACAAGGAACAGGGCTTCGACATATCAGGCAATCCAGGAATCACGGCCACGCTCTACAATGTCGGCCAGCCCCGGCAGCGGGCGGCGGATCTGCGCGCGGCGCTCACCAGCGGCAAGGGCCGCAAGCTGCCGGTCGAAAATTATTACGGCTGGCTCGTCAACGACAAGCTCGACGAACTCAGGAGCCTGCTCGACAGCGGCAGCTGAAACAATTTCAACAGGAGCTTGCGTGCAGTCGTTCATCGACCAGAGCGTTTATTTCATCGAGAGCCATCAGGCGTGGGCCGGTCTCGTGGTCGGGCTGCTGGCTTTTGGCGAGTCGCTCGTGCTGGTCGGCATCTTGTTGCCCGGCACCACGGTGCTCATCATCGTCGGCGGCCTGGTCGGGGCCGGTATCGTCCAGCCTTTGCCCGTTCTCCTGGCGGCGATGATCGGGGCGGCGCTGGGCGACACCATCTCCTATTTCCTCGGCAGATGGCTGGGGCGCGGCGTCGTCCATAAATGGCCGCTCAACCGCTACCGCCGGCAGGTCGCCAGGGCGCGGCTGTTCTTCCATCGTTATGGTTTTGCGGCGGTTTTCATCGGCCGCTTCTTCGGCCCGGTCCGCGCAACGGTGCCGCTGGTCGCGGGCATGATGGGCATGCACCGGCGCCGCTTCCAGATCGCCAATATCCTGTCGGCGATCATCTGGGCTCCAGTCGTGCTGTCGCCTGGATGGCTGGTGGCCAAGGGCGCCGGCAGCATCCCCGAGCTCGATGCGACCAGCCTGTTCGGGTTGGCGGCGATCGGCGTGGTTGTCTTGATCATCATGGCGGTGATTGCCCTCAAGCTCCGAAGCAGGCGAACAGCCCGAGCCTAGCCACGCTTCCTGAACACACCGATAATCGGCCCCAGATTCCAGTAGTCGTCGTTGCGTCCGATGGCAGGCGCGAACAGGCTCGAAATCGTGCCGTCGAGAAACAGCGCATTGTCGCAGCCGAGCGCATCGCGAAACAGCCGGGCGAATGCATGGAAATTCACCGTGCCGTTCGAAATGGCAAAGACCGCGACACCGTCCTTGCGCACCCCGACACCGTCGCGGGTCTTGCGCGAAGTGCCATCGGACTGGAATTTCGGATGCAATTGGCCGTCGATCACCAGCATCGGTCCCGATTGCGTCGCATAGTCGGTGGATGGCCGCTTCCTGACGAAGTCCCAGGTCGCCCGGACCGCGGCCTTGCCGCCGCTGATGTAGAAAATGCCATTCGGCTGCAGCGAAAAATTGCCGCTTCCCGATCCTGTCTTCACACCGGCCATTTCCTGGCCTCGCTCGACATAGAGGCCAACCGGCCTGAGATCGGGGTGATACATGCCGGCATTGATGGCAAACAGCATGGTGCGGCCGGCCGCGCGCTGGGCGTTGTCGAGATTGTGCAGCGATTGGAAAGGCTTGCCAGCCGGATCCTTCCAGAACAGCTCGATCGAATAGAGTTTCGGGTCGACCTCGCAGACCAGATAGCTGGTCGCCTCGAAGGCGAAATCACGGCACGGCGGCACCGACGCGAACCACTGGCCGAACGCCACCGTCGTGGCAACGGCCTGCGGCAGCGCGGCCTTGATCAGGGCCACCAGCAGAGGCGCCGAGTTGAAAAGCGTCGGAAAATCCATGCGCCCACCGAATTGCCAGCTCCAACGAGCCGCCGTGGATAGCATCGTTGGCCGGCATTATGAAGATCGGCTTGCAACGGGCGCGGATCGGAAGCCGCGGCTGGGATCGACGGGATTATTTGACGGCGCTGACCAGCTGTTCGTCGCCACCAAGAATGGAGACCCAGTGTCCTGTGTTGTCGCTAGCCTGCCGCTTCAGGTAGCGATAGCTCGTCTGATTCCAGAGGCGGACCTTGTCGGTCAGATTGTCGAGAATGACGTCGCCCTTGTCGGTGCGCACCGTCAGCACGGCGTGGCCTTCGCCATCCGGCTTGCGAACCACCGTCATCAAAAGATTGGCTATGGCAATGCCCATGCCGTTGAGCTCGCGTCGCTTTTCCAGCGCGTAATCCTCGCAGTCGCCAAAACCGTTGTCCGGATAGGCCCACCACTCGTCCTTGCCGTAATTGTCCATGTCGCTCATCGGCTTGACGCGCGTGTTGACGGAGAAATTGACGGCGGAAATATCGTGCAGCAGCTTGCTGGTCATATGTTCCGGCACGCTGTCGGGCGAGCGGATCGAGCATTCGGCGACATGGATCTTGCAAAAATCATAGTGGCCGATCGGCTGCGAAGTCGATCCGCCGACAACCATGGAAGCAGGCGCGGCATGGGCCGAACCGGTCGCCGCACAGAAAACGGTCAGGGCAAACGCCAGCCCCAGCCCCTTCGCCTTGCGGCGCCAACCCATCGAGGATGCCATGCGGCCCCACCCATCTGTTTTGTTAACAGAACGTTAAGGGCTGTTATATTCCGAAGTCAATGAACCCGGCCGATCACATCTTCGCGGATCGATGCATGCATCCGAGTGGTTGCCCGCGCGCAACACCGGGCCTGGCTAAGCCAGCCATCCCATCGCCACGCCCAGCAGCAGGACGACGCCGAGCAGGCCGCGATAGATGACGAAGGGCCAGGCGGAGAAGCGCTCCAGCACGCGCATCAGGCCCCATATGGCGAAGAAGGCGGAAATCGAGGCGACGACCAGTCCGGTCGCAAGAACCGACCAGCCATGGGCATCGAGGTGAACCTTGTGCAGTTCCCACAACTCCTTGAGACCGGCAAGCGCGATCGCCGGCAGGCCGAGCAGGAACGAAAAACGCGCCGCCTCGGCCCGCTTGAAGCCGAGCCCGAGCGCCGCGGTCAAGGTCGAGCCCGAGCGCGAGACGCCAGGGATCAGCGCGCCGATCTGGGCGACGCCGACAAGCAGCGCATCGGTGAGCGACGCTTCGCCGATGGTGCGCTTGTGGCGGGCGAAAATCTCGGCAAGCGCCAAAAGGATCGCCATTGCGATGCAGGACCAGCCGATCACGCTCAGGCTGCGCAGCGGAGAATTGCAGGCGTTGAGAATACCCGACAGCGCGACGCCCGCGATAATGATCGGGACCGTCGCCAGCACGATCCAGGAAGCCAGCCTGAAATTCCGGTCGGCGAAATCGCGCCGCGTGAGTGCGTCGAGCGAACCGAACAGGAGGTCCCTGACATCGCCCCAGAAATAACTGATCACGGCGGCAAGAGCGGCAAGCTGCATGGCGGCGGAAAAGGCGGAACCTGGATCTTGCCAGCCGAGCACCGCCGGCACGATGCGCATATGGGCGGTCGAGGAGATCGGCAGCAATTCGGTGATGCCCTGCACCAGGCCGAGAAAGGCGACCTTGGCATATCCCAGGCCAACAAAGCCGGTGTCTACGCCTTGAGTGCAGATGTCAGCCATGTCTGGTTCCGTGGGGTCAGAGATCGAACTTGCGCTGAAGGGACCGGTCGGTCCGGGGCAAGCCATACCGTCATCGAACGGATAATCAATTTACGGATTTGTAATCTGGTTCGGTCGCGCCGAATGCCCACAGCTCACGGCCGGCCCAACGGGCCGGCCTAAGTTCTCATGGGGGAAAACCGCAAGGCGGTTACGGGCACAGCCAGAGTTTCTGGCAGGTCCTGGCGATCATATGCGCAGGCGGAACAACAGGCTCCTCGGCCGAAGGTCGGCGAACCCGTTCGAGCAGCATGCGCACCTGTTCGGGGCGCACGCGGTCGCGCTCCATGACAAGCAGGACCATCGGATCGCTCAAAAGCTCGTCCAGGGTGCTGATGCTGTCGTTCATCCGTCGTCTCCTCGAATGCCGGCCCGCGCAGCGTAGATAGGACGACAATGATGGCTCGCCAATGACGCTTTGCCGGCTATCGCGTGTCGATTTGGATTAATTTTTGGTCATGGTTCGCGTTCGCTTCCACTCTTGAAGGCGGAACGCAAGAACTAGGCCGGCGGAGCGCCTTCATGTTGCGGCAGGCCGTCGTCGAGCACCACCCAAGGCTGTTTCGAGGCGGTGAAAATATGCATCTGCGGCCGGAACAGCGAAGGGTCGTCGAGCGAACCCGTGGTGACGCCGATGATGCCGGCCGAGTCGCGCCGCGAAAACATCGTCGTGCCGCAGCCCGAGCAAAAACCGCGCTTGAGATCGGGCGAGGTGTTGACTGTTGCCAGTGCCCCCTCGATCGTCACATCATCGATGCGAAACAGCACGCGCGCGTTGAAAGCGGCGCCGATCGCCTTCTGGCAAAGCCGGCAATGGCAGATGCGCTCGTTGATGGGAGCCGCATCGGTGCTGTAACGCACCGCTCCGCACAGGCATCCGCCTTCATACCTTGCCATGGCCTCGATCCAAAATGGAGAGAATAGGCGTCAAGGTTAGTCGCGCGGCCGATAGGGTCAATTGAAATGCTTTGATACGATGCCATCGATAACCGTGATGCGAGGCTCATCATGACCCAGGACATCGAAACCATCGGCATTGCGGATCTGTTCGGGCCACCCTCGCCCGCCCGTGACCGCGCCGACGGCCACATCATGGCCGCGGCCTCGGGAATAGGCTTCCTGGCGGTCCGGGATTTTCCCGGCGACGCCTGGCTGACACCTGACAGAAGAGCGCAATTGCTGCGCATCTTCGCCCTTCCCGACACCGAGAAGCAGAAATTGCTGCGCTGGAATTTCGACAGCACCAGGAAGAACTTTTATCGCGGCTGGTTCCCACTCCAGCCGGCAGCCGTATCCTACAAGGAAGGCATCGACTTGGGACCGGATATTGCCGATGCGGCGCGCGTCCCGGCCGCCGACGATCCGCTGTGCGAGCTGACACCCTTGCCGGCCGAAGGCACCTTGCCCGGCTGGCGCATGGCCGCGGCGGATTACTATCGTGCGGTGGAGAGGGTCGGCAACGCGCTGATGCGGTCGATAGCGCGCGGGCTTGGCCTGCCGGAAACGATCTTCGATCCGTATTTCGAGAACGGCATCTCGACGCTTCGCCTGATCCGTTATCCCTTGCGGGACGCCACCGCCGGCATCGACACCAGCGGCCCGGAGTTCTCGGTGGTTCACAAGGGAGAGATCCGCACCATCATCGGCCGCGAACATGCCGATTCCGGTTTCGTCACCTTGCTGGCGCAGGATGGCGTCGAAGGCTTGCAGGCAAGAAACCGCGCCGGCGAATGGATCGACGTGCCGCCGGCCAACGGCACGCTGGCGGTCAATTTCGGCCAGTTGCTGGAACGCTGGACCGGCGGCCGTGTGCGGGCGACGCGGCATCGGGTGATCGCGCCGAAGACAACTCGGTTTTCGATCCCGTTTTTCTATGAACCGCGCGTCGACGCGGAGATCGCGCCCTTGCCACTAAGCGGCGCCGAACCTTTCGAGCCATTTCTTTATGGCGACTATCTCTGGGAGTCGGCGACGAATTTCGTCGAGATGAGCGGCATCAAGAATCTCAGGCAGCCGCGCCGCGCCAAGGCATTGTAGCCGGAACGCGATTGCCGCGAGGCCTGTCGTCAAAGCAAGGATGCGTCAGTGACGCTTTGCCTGGACGAGATAGGCATCGATCTCGGTCTCGCCGAGCCACTTGGCCGCTTCCAGCCGGTGCAGGCCTTCAACCAGGATATGGCGCTTGCCGTCGTGGCGGACCTGGATCGGCGTCTTCATGCCGTTCTCCAATATGTCCTCGGCGAGATGGCGGACAGTCTCGGGGTGTAGTGTCTTCTTGCGCGCGGTGGGCACGTAGATGTCGTCGACCTTGACCTTTTGCACTCTGAGCATGCCTGTCCCCGTGGCGGAAACGCCGCCGTCCCCTGAGATAGTCGGTTTGGTTCGGAGGGCCAAGGGCACGGCTAACGAATGTCGGCCCACTCCCGGCCCGAAGGCCATCGACCAGGTCCGCCGGTTTGCCTGTCGCCGCGCGTTTCGATATGGCGTCTCGTGATCCTCAACGAAGGCCACGGAGCAATCCCATGAGCAAATCCCTCGTCACCTTTGTCGGTGTTGCTCATCCCTGGATGTGCGACGTGATGGGACACATGAATGTGCGCCACTACGCGGCGATGTTCGACGATGCCAGCTTCCAGCTTCTTGGCCACATCGCCGGTAAGGATAGCAGCCAGGCCTCGGCAACGGGATGGGCCGATGTGCGCACCGAAATCGACTACCGGCATGAGACAAAAGCCGGCTCGCTTCTCACCATCCGCTCGCATGTGGTGAAGATCGGCCGGACCTCCGTCACCTTCGAACAGGTCATGTCGGGATCGCTCGACGGCATCGTCCATGCATCGAGTTGGACCACCAGCGTACACTTTGACCTTGCCGCGCGTGCCTCGGTGGCGCTGGACGAACCGATGCGCGGCCGCGCGGCGACCCTCCTCGTCGAATAGGCCCGGGTCGATCGATCAGCCATTGTAGATGCGCTCGTCCAACGGCGTCTCGGCGATCAGAGCCTGCAACCCCGACAGCAGCGCCTTCTCGGCACGATTCATCACCTTGTCGGGATTGGTGAGCAGGAAGATGTCGATGGCCGGCGGCGCGTCGTAGGGCGGAAGCCGCCACAACGTGCCGTCGGCCACGTCGCGTCGCGCCACGTGTAGCGGCAGCGGACCGATGCCGAGCCCGGCGACAATCATGCGCCTGACTTCCTCCAGGCTCGAGGAGACACCGACGACATCGGCGTTCAGCCGGGCTTCGCTGCGCAACAGGGCGACCGGCCGCAGCGCGTCCGAAATGTGGTCGGTCTGGAAGGATACAGAGGGCTCGCCGCGCAGATCGGCAAGCTTCAGCCCGGCCTTTCCGTAAAGCCTGTGCTGCGGCCCGCAGAAGAAGCCGAAGAACTCGCGATAGACCATCGCGTAGTCCAATGCCGGATCGCGCTGGCTGACAAGGCAGATGCCGAAGGAGGCGCGCCGCTCCCGCACCTGCTTGGCGACTTCCGTGCTTGCCGCGACCGAGATGGTGATGCTGGCGCGCGGATAGTTGCGGTGAAATTCCGCCAGCGCACGGTCGAACAGTGGCGAGACGACATGACTGGCCGTGGCGATCATCACGTGGCCGGTGACATCGTCGCTGATGCCCCGCATCAAGAGCGGCAGTTGCGATATCGAGCCGAACACCTCGACGCTCTGCTCATAGATCAGCCGCCCGACCTCCGTGAGTTCGAAGCGCGTTGCGTCGCGGTCGACCAGCCGCCTCCCAACCCGATCCTCCAGCCGCCGCAAGGCGTTGCTGACACTGGGTTGTTTGAGGTTGAGGCGCTCGGCGGCGCGGGTGATGCTCTTGACTTCCGCAATGACAACGAACGTACGCAGAAGGTTCCAGTCGAGATCCCAGACCAGACGTTCGGGGCGAGGCAATGCCATTCCTGATATCTATGCTCCCTATTCCCATTATCTATTTGCGCAATGCTGATGCAAAGGCAATCATTGACGTCAGGAGAGCGCCCCAACGCCTCCCAAGAAAAAGCCTTCGCGCTCCATCCAGAGGACAGGAATTCAGATGAACAGGGTATTTTCCGGCATTGCAGTTGCCGCGCTGCTGCTTGCATCGGCCTTCACCACCGTTTCGGCAAGGGCCGACGACCTCGAGAAGATCAAGGCGGCGGGGGAATTGAAGATTTCCATGAGCGGCCAGTATCCGCCCTTCAACTTCGTCAACGACCAGAACGAAGTCGTCGGCTTCGACGCCGATATCGGCAAGGCCATCGCTGAACGCATCGGCGTCAAGGGCACCATCATCACCACGGCCTGGGACGGCATTATCGCCGGCCTGCTCGCCAACAAATACGACACTGTCGTCGGCTCGATGACGATCACGCCCGAGCGAGAGAAAGTCGTCGATTTCGTCGGCCCCTACTACCATGCCGGCCGCGCGGTTTTCGTGAGTCAGGATTCCAAGGTGCAGAGCCTCGACGACCTCAAGGGCAAGACCCTTGGCGTAACGCTCGGCGAAACGCATGAAAAATGGGCGCGCGAACAGGGCGGCTGGGATATCCGCACCTATAAGGGCCTGCCGGAACTGCTGCTCGAACTGAAGGCCGGCCGCGTCGACGCCATCGTCGTCGACAACATTCCGGTCATGGTCGCCGTCAAGGAAACCGGCGAAAAGGTCCGCAAACTCGACACGCCCAACATCGAGGGCGGTAGCGTCGCCATCGGCATCGCCATCCGCAAGGACAATCCGGAACTCAAGGCCGCCATGCAGAAGGCGCTGGACGGGATGTTGGCCGACGGCACCTACGAGAAAATCTCCAAGCAGTGGGTCGGCAGCGACATCCGCTGATCCTTGCCGGCTCCAGGCGGCGAAAACCACCTGGAGCCGATCGCCACTCCAGCCGGGTCATTCCATGGATTTCGCCTTGATGAGCCGTGTCTTCCCGTTCTTCGTGGAAGCCGCACTGGTGACGCTGGAACTGACAGCGTTGGCCCTGGTTCTCGGGCTGGGCGCGGCAGCACTGGCCGCGGCCGCCAGGATGTCGAGGTCGGCGATCCCGCGCGCCATCGGTACGGCCTATGTCAGCCTGTTTCGCGGCACGCCCTGCCTGATACAGCTCTTCGTGCTCTATTTCGGCGGTCCGCAGATCGGCATCAATCTGGATCCGTTCACGGCCGGGGTCGTCGGGCTGGGCCTCAACATCGGCGCCTATATGGCGGAATCGATCCGTGGCGCGTTAACAGCGGTCGACCGCGGTCAGACGGAAGCTGCCCGCACGATCGGCTTCAGCCGCTTCCAGACCTTGCGCAAGGTCGTGCTGCCGCAGGCCGCCCGGCTGATGATCCGCCCGCTCGGCGTCAACACGGTCGCGCTGTTGAAGGGTTCGGCACTGGTCTCCACCATCTCGGTCGTGGAACTGACCTATACCGCCCAGCGCTTCATCGGCTCGACCTACAAGCCGTTCGAGATCTTCGGCGTCGCCGCCCTGCTCTACATGGTCATGGTCTACGCCGTCGCCCGCATCGTCGACTTGCTCGACAAGCGCTTCGCCATCGTCTGAGAGGGGGAGCACGATGCAAAGTTTGGATTTCACCGTCATCGCCCCCTACTGGGACCTCTTGCTGACGGGCGCCTGGTGGACCGCGTTGCTTACGGTCTCGGCCGGAGCGCTCAGTTTTGTCTTCGGCATCCTGTTCGCGGTCATCGTGCTCTATGCGCCAGCGATCCTCGCCTACCCCGTTCGCGCCTTCATGTGGCTGTTCATGGGCACGCCACTGCTACTGCAGCTTTTTCTGATCTATTTCGGCCTTGTGCAGGTCGGCATCGACATCCCCGCGCTGGCCGCCGGCATAATCGGGCTTGGCCTGCATTTCGCCGTCTACAATGCCGATGTCATACGTGCCGGCATCGTGGCGGTCGATCCCGGTCAGACGGAAGGCGCGCGCAGCATCGGCTTCGGCAAGTGGCAGGCGCTGCGCTACGTCGTGATACCGCAGGCCATCCGCAACACGGCACCGCCGATCGGAAGCAATTTGATCGCATTGTTGAAGGAGTCCTCCATCGTCTCGGTCATCGGCATCGCCGAGCTAGTCCATTCGGCGCAACTGGCGATCAGCGAAACCTTCCGCCCGTTCGAGTTCTACATCACGGCCGCCGCGCTCTATTACATCTTGAACCTGGTGCTCGAGGCGGCCTTGCATCGGTTTGAAAGACATGTGGAGGTTTCCCGATGAGCACGCGGCGGCCAATGGTCGAGGTCCACGGCGCGCGCAAATCGTTCGGCGCGGTCGAGGTCCTCAAAGGCATCGACCTGTCAGTGGATCGGGGGCAGATCGTCGCGATTATCGGACCGAGCGGTTCCGGCAAGAGCACGCTGCTGCGCTCCATCAACCATCTTGAGACCTTGAACGGCGGCGAGGTATGGCTGGACGGCGTGCAGGTCAACCAGAGACTGCACGGCCAGGCCTTCGAGCGGCACATCAACAAGGTGCGCCAGCACATGGGCATGGTGTTCCAGCACTTCAACCTGTTCCCGCACCTGACCGTGATCGAGAACATCACCATGGGACCGGTGATCCTGAAGGGCATGACAAAAGATGAAGCCCGGGCCTTGGCGCATGGCCTCCTGTCCAAGGTCGGGCTGGCCGACAAGACCGACGCCTATCCCTCCAGGCTTTCGGGCGGCCAGAAGCAGCGCGTGGCGATTGCGCGCGCGCTGGCCATGCAGCCCAAGGTGATGCTGTTCGACGAGGCAACCTCGGCCCTCGACCCGGAATTGGTCGACGAGGTCAACGCAGTGATGAAACAGCTTGCCGCCGAACACATGACCATGCTCATCGTAACGCACGAGATGCGCTTTGCCGGCGAGGTGGCCGACAGGGTGCTGTTCATGGACGGCGGCGTGGTGGTCGAGGAAGGCCCGCCGGGCGAGATTTTCCGCACGCCCCAGAAGGAGCGCACCCGCACCTTCCTCAAGAAATATCTTTCCGCCTGAGTACGACGATGACCAGATTGCCCACGGAATTTCCCGATTTTGGACTGACACCTGAGCAGCGCCGCCACGCGGTTCGCGGCCACTATTACGAGTGGCCGGGCATGGATAGCGAGCGTGGCGAAATCTGGTGCTACAGCGACCGCTTCTCCTATCGTGCCGGCGAAACGGTGACGCTGCATGTCAGTTCCACGGCTCCTTCCTTCGGCATGACCATCGTCCGCGACGGCGGCAGCGAGACAAAGGTGTTCGACAAGTCGGGAATCGCGGCGCGCTGGCAGGACAGTCCGGACCAGTGCTCGGCGGAGGGCTGTGGCTGGGAAGCATCCTTCGAATTTCGTGTCGACGGCGACTGGCCGTCCGGCGCCTATCGGATAACGTTGAGTGCCGAGGGCCGAGACGGCAAGCCGATCCACAGCCACCATCTCTTCATTGTCTCTCCCCAGGCCGGCAAGAAGCCCAGCCGTGTGCTGCAAGTGGCGGCGACGGGCACCTGGCTCGCATACAACACCTGGGGCGGCTCCAACCACTATCAGGGCATCACCGGGCCGGACCGCAACCAGTACTCGCCCATCGTCTCGACGCAACGCCCCTGGTGCCGTGGCTTCGTCGTGCTGCCGAAGGATGCGCCGCGCGTGCCGCTGGAGGTCGCCGTGCCGCCGAAGACGGTGCCTCGCTACCCCCATATGGAATGGGCGCTCGCCACCGGCCATTCGAAGAAATACGCCTCGTCCGGCTGGGCGAGCTACGACAGCCACTTCTTCCGCTTCGCCGAACGGGCCGGCTATGAGGTCGACCTCGCCAGCCAGCACGATCTGCATTTCTCGCCTGATATTCTCGATGGCTATGACTGCGCCGTCTTCGTTGGCCATGACGAGTACTGGACCTGGGAAATGCGCGATGCGGTCGACTGCTACGTCGAACGCGGCGGCCATGCGGCGCGCTTTGCCGGTAATTTCATGTGGCAGACGAGGCTGGAGGACGAAGGCCGCCGGCAGGTCTGCTACAAATACCGCGCCCGCGCCGAAGATCCGGCCTATCGCGGCGGCGACGTGACCCGCGCCACCAATTCCTGGGAAGCGCCGGAAATCGGCCGGCTGGGTTCAGCGACCTTCGGGCTCAATGCGACGCGCGGCGTCTATGCCGGCTGGGGCGGCTGCGCACCGCGTGGCGTGCGTGGCTTTCCGGTCTACCGGCCGGAACACTGGGCCTTTGCCGGCACCGGCATCTATTATGGCGACCTGTTAGGCGCCGACAGCCATGTCTATGGCTATGAGGTCGACGGGCTCGACTTCGAGATACGCGGCGGCCTGCCCTACCCCACCGCAACCAGCGGCGCGCCAGACGGCCTGCAGGTTCTCGCTGTCGGGATGGCATCCCAGGTCGAGGAAAGCGCCGACATTCCGATCGAGGACCAGTTCCTCACCGACGAGGATGGCCGCTTCACCGCTGAGACTTTGTTCGGTGAGGCGAGCGACGCCAATCTCGAAAAAGTCAAACGCGGCAACGGCATGATCGTCAATTTCCCGCGCGGCAAGGGCGAGGTGTTCCACGCCGGAAGCTGCGAATGGGTAGCCGGCCTGCTAAGACAAGACCCGATGGTCGAACGCGTCACCCAGAATGTCCTTGATCGCTACCTTGGAAAGTCCTGACATGTCGAAGACCCAGACCGCCGCCCAAGCAACCGAGGCGCGCCGAGAATCGCATCTGTTCTACCTGTCCAGCCTGCGCCGGCCGTTGATCGATCGCGCCGAAGGCATCTATATGTGGACGCAGGACGGCCGCCGTTTCATCGACGGATCGAGCGGGCCGATGGTCGCCAATATCGGCCATTCCAACCGCAACGTTCTGGATGCCATGAAGCGGCAGATGGACCGCGCCACCTTCGCCTATCGCCTGCACTTCGAAAACGAGCCGGCGGAGGAACTGGCGCGCGAGCTCGCGGGCAAACTGCCGGAAGGCATGGACCGCATCTTTTTCGTCTCGGGCGGCTCGGAAGCGACGGAATCCTGCATCAAGCTGGCGAGGCAATGGGCGGTCGCCACGGGCCAGGCCAGCCGCTGGAAGGTGATCACGCGTTTTCCCTCCTATCATGGCGGCACGCTGGGTTCGCTTTCGGTCACCGGTGACGATGCGCTGGCCGAAACCTTTGAGCCGATGATGCGGGTGATGCCGACCGTGCCCGCGCCAACAGCCTGGCGCGACCGCGACAATCTTTCGATGGAGCAACGCGGCGTCCGCTACGCCGACATGCTGGAGGACAAGATCCTCGCAGAAGGCCCGGAGAGTGTCGTCGCCTTCATCATGGAGCCGATCGGCGGTGCTGCCACCGCCGCTCTTGTGGCGCCAGACAGCTATTACGCACGCATCCGCGAGATCTGCGACCGCTACGGCATCCTGCTCATCCATGACGAAGTGATGAGCGGCGCCGGCCGCACCGGCAAATTCCTGGGCGGCGACCATTGGAACTGCAGACCCGACATCGTCGCGCTGTCGAAAGGGCTGGGCTCCGGCTATGCGCCGCTCGGCGCGCTGGCGGCTCCGATGCGGCTGGTGCAGCCGCTGCTTGCTTCGGGCGGGTTCCAGCACGGCCACACCTATGCAGGCAATCCGTTGGCCTGCGCCGCCGGTCTTGCGGTGCTGGGCGAAATGGACCGCCTCGACTTGATCGCCAATGCCGCTGCCATGGGCGATGTGCTGATGGACGGGCTGAAGGGGCTGGCGAAGCGCTTTCCGTTCATTGCCGACGTGCGCGGCAAGGGCCTGCTGACCGGAGCCGAGATGGTTGCCGATCCGGAGACATTGCGGCCGATCGACCAAACAAAGAAAGCCACGCAGCGTCTGCTCGACCTCGCCTACGAGCGCGGCCTGATCATCTATGGCCGCAAGGTCAAGGGCGGCGTCGACGGCGACAATTTCATGGTCGCGCCGCCAATGATCGTCACCAGCGAACAGGTCGGCGAGATCGTCTCCATCATCGGCGATTCGCTGGAAGTCCTGGCTTCCGAGCTCGACCTGCCGGTCGAAGGCCGGGGGTAAGGAAATGGCGCCGCGAAAAGTCATCATCACCTGCGCCGTCACCGGCTCGGTGCACACGCCGTCGATGTCGCCCTATCTGCCACTGACGCCGGACCAGATCGCGGCCGACGCGATCGCGGCAGCGGAAGCCGGCGCCTCGATCCTGCATCTGCATGCCCGCGACCCCAAAGACGGACGGCCGACGGCCGATCCGGACGTGTTCATGCAGTTCCTGCCACGCATCAAGCAGGCAACCGACGCTGTGATCAACATCACCACGGGCGGCTCCTCGTTGATGACACTCGACCAGCGGCTGGAGGCCCCGCTCCGAGCCGAGCCCGAAATGTGCTCGCTCAACATGGGCTCAATGAATTTCGCGCTGTTCCCGATGCTCGACAAGCCAAGGGAGTGGCAGCACGAGTGGGAGCCAAAGCTGCTCGAAGCCACCCGCGACACCATCTTCAAGAACACATTCGCCGACATGGAGGGCGTGCTTGAGAGGCTGGGCAAGGGCTGCGGCACGCGCTTCGAATTCGAGTGCTACGATGTCGGCCATCTCTATTCGCTGGCGCATTTCCGTGATCGGGGCCTGGTGTCGGGGCCGCTGTTCATCCAGTTCGTGCTGGGCATCTTGGGCGGCATCGGTGCCGACCCGGACAATCTCATCCATATGAAGCGGATCGCCGACAAACTGTTCGGCGACAGCTACCAGTTCTCCGTGCTGGCCGCAGGTCGCAACCAGATGCCGCTGATCTCGATCGCCGCGGCAATGGGCGGCAATGTCCGTGTCGGGCTGGAAGACAGTCTCTATGATGGCCGCCAATTGGCGAAATCCAATGCCGACCAGGTGCGCCGTATCCGTGGCATTCTCGACGGGCTGTCGCTGGAGGTTGCCACGCCAGCCGAGGCGCGCGACATGCTGGCGCTGAAGGGCGGCGACCGGGTAGCGTTTTGAGGCAAGACCGTGACCAATCCAACCCTCAGTGACGTCCTGATCCGTCCCGGTCGGATCGATGACGCCGAAACCATCCACACCGCGCTTCTCAAACTCGGCACCCATATTGGCGCGCATCAGGAGATCACGTCCACATCAGATGATCTCCGACGCTATGGCTTTGGCGAAAAGCCCGCCTTCTCCACCCTGATGGCTGAAGTCGACGGCGAGTTCGCCGGCCTCTGCCTGCATTTCCCGATCTTTTCGACCTGGATGGGGCGGCCCGGCGTCTATGTGCAGGACCTCTATGTCGAGGACCGCTTTCGCGGCCGCAAGATCGGCGAACGGCTGCTGCGCCGCGTCGCCGCGGACTGCCGGAAAGAAGGCGGCGTCTATCTCAGGCTGTCGGTCGACACCGACAACGAAGGTGCCAAGGCCTTCTACGAGAAGCTTGGCATCGCCTGGTCGAACTACGAACAGACGCAGAAGATCGTCGGCGAAGCCTTCTTTGCCTTCGCCGACGCGCCGGAAGATGGGGGGCAGGAATGAAAGCTTTTTATGCCGAGGAGCAGAAGCGGCACGACCCCAAGGCCTTTCTTTCCAGCGGCGCGCCGCAGCCAAACCCGGAAAAGCCCGAGCGCGTCGAGAGATTGCTAGCTGGCGCAAAATCTGCCGGCTGCACGATCGAGCGACCGCGCAATCACGGGCTCGATCCGATTGCCGCCGTGCATACGCCCGAATATCTCGACTTCCTCGAACATATTTTCGCACGCTGGCAACGTATCGACGGCGCGTCCGCCGAAGTGATTCCCAACATCCACCCGATCGCACGTAACGGCTCCTATCCAGCCTCGGCGGTTGGCCAGGCCGGCTACCATATGGCCGACACAGCCTGCCCGATCTCGGGCGAGACCTGGCGAAGCGCATTGTGGAGCGCCTGGAGCGCGGTCGAAGCCGCTGAAACGGTAATTGCCGGCGCGCCGGCGGCCTATGCGCTGTGCCGCCCGCCCGGCCATCATGCCTTTGCCGATGTCGCCGGGGGCTTCTGCTTCATCAACAATTCGGCGGTCGCGGCGCAAGCGCTGCGCAAGCAGGCAGCACGTGTGGCAATCCTCGATGTCGACCTGCACCACGGCAACGGCACGCAAGGCATCTTCTATGCGCGGTCCGATGTGCTCACAGTCTCGCTGCATGCCGATCCGGTGCGCTTCTATCCGTTCTTCTGGGGCCACGCCGACGAGCGCGGCGAAGGCGCGGGCCTCGGCTACAATTTCAACCTGCCGCTGCCGCGCAAATCCGCCGACGCGGCCTTTCTGGAAGCGCTGGCGGTGGCCTTCCAGCGTATCCGCGCCTTTTCACCGGATGCGCTGGTCGTGGCGCTCGGCCTCGACGCCTTCGAGGGCGACCCGTTCGGCGGGCTTTCGGTGACGACGCCCGGCTTCTCACGCATTGGCGAAGCGATCGCAAAGCTTGGCCTGCCGACGGTCATCGTCCAGGAAGGCGGCTATCTCTGCGACGCGCTTGGCGACAATCTTACCGCCTTCCTCACCGGTTTCGGCGGCAAGGCGCGGTGACTGTTCAAGCTAGCGTCAGGAACGCTGCTGCCTGAGCATGGCGATGACCCGATACACGCTCTCCAGCGTCTCGTCGATCTCGGTCGCCGTATTGTAGTGGGCGATACCGATGCGCACGACGCCCTGTTCGGCTGGAATGCCGAGCTGGTGGACGATCTCCCAGGCGTAGTTGTGGCCTGACCACAGGAAGATGTTCTCGGCATTCATCTGCCGCACGATCGTCTCCGGAACGATGCCGTCGACGGTGAACGAGACCGTCGGCACACGATCGCCGAGCCGCTTCGGATCGGTGATGCCATGGATTGTCAGGCCCGAAATGCCGGACAGGCCATCGATCAGCCTTTGCGCCAGCGGGTTTTCATAGGCGATGGACACTTCGAACGCCTTGGCGATCTTTTGCCTGCGCGAACCACTCTCGCCCACCGCCGCGCCCAGCCCGGCAAAATGATCGACCGCCGCCGTGAGGCCGGCCATCAGCTCGATCTGCGGCGTGCCAAGCTCGAACCGCTCCGGCAGGCCATTGGAGGAGCAGCGGCATTTATAGGGTTTCAAGCCTTCGATGACGTCACGCCGGCCCCACAATATGCCCATATGCGGTCCGAAGAATTTGTAGGCCGAGCAGATCAAAAAATCGCAGCCAAGGTCCTGCACGTCGATCAGGCCATGCGGCGCGAACTGCACGGCGTCGACATAGACCAGGGCGCCGGCTTGTTTTGCGATGGCAGTCAGCGACCTGACCCGGTTGATCGAGCCGGTCAGGTTGCTGGCATAGTTCAATGCGACCAGCCGTGTCTTGTCGGAGAGCAGACCGGCCAGCGTCGCCTCTTCGACCTGCCAGCTCTTTTCATCGAATGGCAGCCAGCGCACGACGAGGCCAAGGTCCTCGGCCAGTTGCAGCCAGGGCGAGACATTGCCCTCGTGATCCATGCGGGTGAGGATGATCTCGTCGCCGGGCTTCAGCGAGCGGCCAAGCGTGCGCGACATATGATAGGTCAGCGTCGTCATATTGGCGCCGATAATGATTTCCTCGGGGCTCGTGGCACCAAGGAAATCGGCCATCGCCTGATGTGCCTCGTCAACCACGGCCTGTGCGGCGACCGTCGTTTCGAAATAGCCGCCGAGATTGGCGTTGGTCGTGAGCAGGCAGCGCGACACCGCATCGGCGACGGCCTGGGGTACCTGCGTGCCGGCCGGGTTGTCGAGATAGATGCGGCGGCGGCCCTTGTCGCTCAGGGAAAGAGCGGGGAATTTTCCACGCACGGCCTCTATCGGAAAGTCCACCATCATCTCCACCCCTTTGTTATTCCTCGATAATCCACCCCTTCCGATCAGGGACAGGGATTGCCGACCCGCTGATGAACCGCATCCACCGCCTTCTGCATCTCTTCGGTCCAGACAACATCCACCGAAGACAATGCCATTTCGAGTTGCGAAATGGTTGTCGCGCCAATGATATTCGACGTGACGAAGGGTCGGCTCGAGACATAGGCGTTGGCGAACAGGGCCGGCTCCAGGCCAAAGGAGCGCGCCAGTTCATTGTATTCTAGCAGCACCGCGGCGGCATTCGGCGTCTCGTAGCGCTGGCCGCGATTGAACAGCTGCGAGCGTGAGCCCTGCGGTCGAGCGCCATGGTCGTATTTGCCGGTCAGATAGCCTTGCGCCAGCGGCGAATAGGCAAGCAATGAGATGTCCTCACGCTCGCAGACCTCGGCGAGGTTCACCTCGAAGGTGCGGTTGACGAGATTGTAGGCGTTCTGGATCGAGTCCACGCGCGGGCCGATCCCCTTGTCGGCCTCCGAGAGGTAACGCATGACGCCCCAGGAACTTTCGTTCGACAGGCCGAAATGGCGGATCTTTCCTGCCTTCACCAATTCATCGAAGACGCCAAGCGTCTCGGCGATCGGCGTTTCGTTGGCTGGTGCGCCGTCGGCATCGGCGCGCCGCGCCACCGCCCCGACGCGCGTCGGGTTGGCGCCCCAGGGGATGTCCCGTTCCGGCCAGTGGATTTGGTAGAGATCGAGATAGTCGGTGCCGAGCTTGGCCAGCGACTTGTCGATGGCGTCAAGAATATCGGCGCGCACCAGTTGCGACGGCCTGTCACCGCGAAACCAGTTATTGGCTGTGCGGCCAACGACCTTGGAGGCCAGGATCACCTTGTCGCGGTTGCCCTTGGCCTTCATCCAGCTGCCGATGATCTTTTCCGTCCGCCCTTGCGTCTCCGCCTTGGGCGGGATCGGATAGAGCTCGGCGGTATCGATGAAATTGACGCCGCGCGAAAAAGCCAAATCCATCTGGGCGTGGCCCTCGGCTTCGGTGTTCTGCTGGCCCCAGGTCATCGAACCAAGGCAGATCTGGGTAACAAGAAGATCGGTCCGACCGAGACGGCGTTTGTGCATGAAATTCTGCTCCGGAGGGAAAGCGTGCGCGGGAGGCTGCATCTATAGGGAAAGCTAAGGCGCTCTCCAAGCCTCGCCAGGCCGACTTTTGCGTGAACCAGCGCTGGTTAACTAGCGGCGAGCGCCGGCCACGGCGCGGCGCTTGGCCTCGTCGATCAGCATGTTGGCTACCTGCATGCGGATCATGGCGCGCTGGCGCAGATGCGGGGCGACACGATCGGGATGGTTGCTGAAAGCAAAGCTGCGGCGCATGCGGCCGAAATCGGCAACGCCCTTGGGCTTGTCCAGCCCCAGTTCGGCCGCGATCGATTCAGGATCGATCGGCGGCAGTTTTTCCTCAGGCTTGGGTTCCTCGCCGGCAAGGGCCAGTTTGGCGTGGTCGAGCAAGGCGGCGAATTCGCTCGCCAGATCAGCGCCGGCCTCGCGATATTCGGCGGCGGATACTTTTATGCGGCCGGAATGGAGTTCATCGGCAACCGAGAGATAGTCGAATGGAATGGAAGGACGCGCACCGGCCTCGTCGCCCTCGATGCCGTCGCCCTTGTCGGAGGCAACGAAGAGGTCGTCGAGCAGCGAAGCAAAATCGCGCTTGGCGCTGGTAGCGATGTCAGCCTCCCCCCTTTGCCCGACTGTCAGGTTTCCAGGAAGATAGAACGGGCTCGTTAAAAATACATACCACCGATCTTAATGAATTTAGCCATTCGAAGGATCGCGTCAGGTGCTCAAACAAAAAGCCGGACTGCACTTTCATGCAGTCCGGAAATTCGCCAGGAGTGGCGAGGAAAAACTGGCCATATGCCAGCGTCGAAGCCTACGGTTCGTGCGGCCCGGAAGTTTCACTGGGCCGCAAAAAAAGTTTTACGAAAATCATCCGGGCATAGCAGGCATGCAAATGCTGCACTGCACAATTGTCACGATTTACCTATATTGGCAGCCGTGGAGGACCAATCAGGAGCCTGGATCATGGGTTTCTTCACGGAAATGTTCGCCCGGCCGCGTCCACAGGAACATCTGAGATACCGCGCGGCGCTCGCGCTGCTTCACTCGATGAGCAATGCCGACCGCGCCGATATCGGCATAAAACCCGCCGATTTTCCGCGCATCGCCCGCGAAATGTCCATTCGCTAAGGAGCCTGCGAGATGTCCCGGATCGATCCGGGACATCTCACAACTTCAGCCGCTCAACGCGATCCCAGGAATGTCGCCTTGCCCAGCGGCACGCCATTGTGGCGAAGGATGTCGTAAGCGGTGGTGAGGTGGAAGTAGAAATTTGGCATGGCCACATGCAGAAGATACTGCATGCCGCCCAACGTCGTCTCGCGTCCGCCGAGTTTCAGTTCAATCATCTTGTCGTCGGAACCGTCGATATCGGCGGCCGAGAACGTCGCCAGAAGCGCGAGCGTCTTGGCTATCCGCGCCTCGAGATCGGCAAAGCTTGCTTCATTGTCTTCGTATTTCGGCACTTCGCGGCCGGCGAGCCGCGACGGCGCGCCCTTGGCGTGGTCGGTTGCGATCTGCACTTGCCGGGTCAAGGCGAACATGTCGGGCGCAAGCCGTGCCGTCAAAAACACCTGCGGGTCGATCTTGCGGTCAAGCGCGTTTTGTTCGGCAGCCGCCAGCACACTGGAAAGTGCTTTCAGCCGGGCTGAAAACACGGGCACGGATGCCTCATACATCGATATCGTCACGTCAGATCTCCTGTCCGGTCGGAACGCCGGCGGAGCGACGTAGCGCCTCCCCGCACGATTCTTCAAGCGCCGTGGGCTCCGCGTCACCACGCCGCCGCAATCGCCGTGGTAGAATCTGCGTCATCGAGCGGAGATTCCCGATGAGACGCGTCCTTCTCGCAGCGACTTCCCTTCTCTCCCTTGCCATGTCTGGCCAAGCGGCGCTGGCCGTCGATGACACCGCGCCCGAAGCGCCCTATGTCGACGACCGCTCGAGCGCCGAGGCGGTGATCCGCTCCCTCTACAGCGCCATCAACCGGCATGAATTCGCCCGCGCCTGGGGTTACTACGGCGATACGAAGCCGGCTAAGGATTTCGACAGCTTCGTCAAAGGCTATGACGGCACCAACAAGGTGGAAGTCGCGACCGGTGCTATTTCGGACGAAGGTGCCGCAGGTAGCATCTTCTATAACGTCCCTGTCGCCATTCGTGCCACGGACAAGAGCGGCGGCGAGAAGGTCTTTGCCGGCTGCTACACGCTGCGCCAGGTGAATGCCCAGATCCAAGCGGCGCCGCCCTTTGATCCGATCCACATCGAAAAAGGCGCATTGAAACCTTCGACCTCCGATTTCGAGGAAGCTGTGCCGCCGAGCTGCGGCGACGGTCCGCCGCCGCCCAAGAAGGACACGACGCTGGAGCAGGCCAAGAAGGCATTCCTGGCGACCTATGGCGACCAGTGCGACAAGGAGCTTCTGGCCAATGAGCCGGAGACCTTTTCGATCAAATACAAGGACAAGGATGCGCAGCCCGCCGATCCCGACAAGGAAACACGCCTCTTCCATTTCTCCTGCTCGGCCGCGGCCTACAATGAAAACTCCGTCTACTACATGAGCGACGATGTGTCAGGGGTGCGGCAGTTGCAGTTCACCGAGCCCGAGATGGACATTCGCTACGTGAACAATGACAGCGAAGGCAAAGTCGAATCCATGCACATTGTCGGCTTCCGGACGACAGGCTGGGCGACCAATTCCAACTATGACAAGGATGCCCACACGATCACGACGTTCGACAAATGGCGCGGCGTCGGAGATGCCTCTTCATCGGGCACTTATCTGTTCCGCAATGGCGACTTCTCGCTGGTCCAGTATGATGTCGACGCGTCCTATGATGGCGAGGAAAACCCGCAGACGGTTGTCGACTACAACACCGCGCCTTGAGCACCGGACGGCTTCAGGCCAGCCAGTCGATCAAGGCGCCTTCGACAGCATCCAATTGAGCGTTCCGCGCCAGTCGGCCATGCGGATTGGCGTGCCGTGGGTGCCTGTCTCGAAACGGACGAAGCGGGTCGGGTAGGTCTTCGATTTGGCCAGGATGGAGCGGAAGAACGCTTCCTGGTTCGCCACGGGGAAGACCACGTCATGGCTGCCTTGACCGAAGAAGACAGGCACGCGGCGCTTGAAGGCGGGGCTGGCAAAAAAGCTCTCGTCCCACAGCGACCCGAGCAGCAGCAAGCCATTTATGCGGCCGCCCGTGTCCTTGCGTCCGGCAAGCTTCCAGCACAGTGCACCACCCATCGAGCCGCAGGCGACGAAGATCTTCGCGCCAGGCGACTGCTCGGCATAGTGATCGATCAGAGCCGCGACTTGGGCGGCACCCTTGTCGCCGAAATCGGGAAAATCCGGTGAGAGATAAAGACCGCCATTGCCGGCCATCAGGTTCTTGATGCGGTTGAAATTGCCGCCGAAGGTGAAGTCGTCGACGCCCTGTTTGCGGCTGCCACCCTGCCCGTGCAAGTAGAGCACGATGATCCCAGCGCCTTGCGTCTTGCCGACGGCAACATGCCTGACATCGCCGGCATCGGTCTTCAGCAGCAGATCCTGCTGCACCTTGCGTACGCTGGCGTCAATGTATTGCGGGTGGACGCGCTTTTCCGGCACCTCGTCACGCTGGTTGATGTCGCGCATCTCGCGATAGTCGATGACCGTATAGGCGCCGTTGGTGTCGGACGAGAGCGTGGCCGGATAGGCGAAGAGATCGTCCTTGAAGGGTTTCAGTTCGAGCGCATCGGCTTGGGCGGGAACGCCAAGAACAAATGTTGCGATCAGAACGCTGTGGAGAGGAGAAGGAAAACGAAAAGCCATACCGCAGGCTTGCGTAATTCGGCCCGGGTTTGTCAATCCTGCAGCACGCCGCCGGCGCCTTCGAGCGCTTCGCGGGTGTCGACATCGACGGACGCGCCCTCGCCGATCTCGACATCGATGACATCGAGCCCTTCGGCCTCGACCAGATGGCGAGCGCCGGTGTCGCCTTCGAGATGAGCGATGGCCGGGAACAGCGAGCGCGGCAAAAGCACGGGGTTGCCGCGTTTGCCCTGATGCGAGGCGCGGACCACGGAATTGCCTCCAGCCTTGCGGAAGGCATCGATCAGCCGGTCGAGATCGTCTGACACAACGCCAGGCATGTCTCCCAGAACAATCATCACGCCGGCGGTGTCCTCCGGCAGATAGGCAATACCTGCCTTCAGCGACGTGGACAGGCCATCGGCGAAATCCGGATTGTCTGCGAAGGTGACGTCGAGGCCTAGCAAAGCTGCGCGCACCCGCTCGCGCTGATGACCGGTGACGACGATCGTGCCCGACGCCTTCGAGGCGACCGCGCGCTCGGCGGTGCGGCGCACCAGCGGCTTGCCGTCGAACAACGCCATGAGCTTGTTCGGTCCGCCCATGCGGCTCGACCGGCCGGCTGCCAGAAGCACGGTGGCGACCTTGAGCCGGCTTTTGGCCGGCAACGGCTCGCGCGGCTGCGGCCGTGTCGGGATTTCCATGAGCAACCCGCCGACTCCCATACCGGCGATGTCCTTCGCGGTGACGTCAAGGCCGGCGATCAACCGGTCAAGCACCCAGTCGAAGCCGTTCTCCTTGGGGCTGCGGGCGCAGCCGGGCGCGCCGATGACGCGCTTGCCGCCGAGCGTACCGAGCACCAGCAGATTGCCGGGATCGACCGGCATGCCCGCGCGGATGACAGTTCCGCCCGCCATCTCGATCGCAGCCGGAACGACATCGGCGAAGTCGCTCATCGCCGAAGCGCCGAAGATCACCACCATGTCATTCTCGCGCGCCAGCGAGGTCGCAGCCTCCGCCACGGGCGCGATCTCATGCGGCGTGCGGCGTTCCGCCGTCAGCCTGCCGCCCGAACGCGCCAGCCTTGCTTCGGTGACACGCAGCGTCTTGTCGAGCACGCTGGGCTTGATTCCCGGTAGAACCGTCTGGATGATACCGACGCGCACCGGTTTATAGGCGTTGACGGCAAAGATGACGCCGCCGGCGCAGATTTTCGCGACCGCATCGACCAGCGCAGAGTTGACTGCGAACGGGATGATCTTCACCGTTGCGACCATCTGACCCTTTTCGACCGGCGCATGCCGCGCCAGCGTGGCAATGGTGATGGCTGGATCGACGGCGTTGATGGCGTCGATCATCGCGGCATCGACCGTGAAGACGCCTGATGCCCTGGCGTGGAGATTGACGCGGCCGGTGGCGGCCGGCTTGGCCTCGATGCCGCTGAAAATCATACTCTCGGCAATTCTTTGTGCCGCCGCGTCCTCGCCGAGATCGTCTGAGGCCAGCACGGCCGCGACGACCTGCGAGACGCCAGCCCGCTTGAGTATGGAGACGTCTTCGGCGCTCAGCCGGTGCGCCTTGCGAAAGCGTCTTTCGCCGGCGGTGGTGGCGTGTGCCAGTACCGCGCCTTCGGCCTCTTCAATGGCAACCGGGCCGAATTTCACGCCACCGCGCCCGCAGAGCGGGGCGCGTCCACTTGGACGCGCAAAGGACGCTCCGCCGCTTTGAATCTACGCATCGTGCTTCTCCAAAATCGATTCCGATCTTTGGGCCGATGCGGAGGCATCAAGGCCGCGCGAGCGGAAGGCGTAGATGGTCTGCGCGAGAACCGCAACGGCGATCTCGGCGGGGCTCGCGGCACCGATGTCGAGCCCGATCGGCGCATGGATGCGGGCGATCTGGTCGGCACTCGCGCCCAGCGCCAGCAAGCGTTCGACGCGCTTTGCATGCGTCTTGCGGCTGCCGAGCGCGCCGACATAAAAACAGTTGGCGTCAAGCGCCGCTTTCAGCGCGAAATCGTCGATCTTCGGGTCATGGGTAACGGCGGCAAGCGCCGTGTAACTGTCGAGGGGCTGGCGCTTCAGCACATCCTCCGGCCACTCTGCATGCAAGGCGATGTCGGGAAAGCGGTCCGATGTGGCGAAGGCCGTGCGCGGATCGATGATCTCCAAGGGATAGCCGGCGATCCTGGCCATCGGCGCCAGCGCCTGGCTGATATGGACGGCACCGATCACCACGAGGCGTGGTTGGGGCAGATGCGCATTGAGAAAGAAGGTCCGTCCTTCCGCCTCGACGGAGCCGGAATTGCCCGATCGAAATGCCTTGGCGATCGCGGCCCCAAGGTCGCCCGCGACCTGGTCGCCCTCACGCACGATGCGGTCGCGGCCATCGCCGAGATCGGTGACGAGGATCGCCGCGCGGCGGGCACGGCGCTCCGCGTTGAGCGTTTTCAGCGCATAGGGATCCATTGGATCAGCCAAGCCTTTCCACATAAACCTTGATACGGCCACCGCAGGACAGGCCGACCTGCCAGGCGGTCTCATCGGCAACGCCAAACTCCAGCATCCTGGCCTTGCCGGAGCCGATGACGTCGATCGCTTCGGTCACCACGGCGCCCTCGACGCAGCCGCCGGAGACAGAACCGTGGAAATTGCCGTCAGCATCGATGACAAGGTGGCTGCCGACCGGGCGTGGTGCCGAACCCCAGGTCTCGACCACCGTCGCGATAGCGACATCCTTGCCGTCCTTCATCCAACCTTCCGCGATGATCAGCGGATCGCGGGCCTCATCGAGATAAAGACTGTCACTCATCGTTGCTTCTCTCAGGGTCTGTTTTTCCAAGGGGCCGAGAAACATATGGCTATGCGGCGTGCCTCGCGCCAGCGTCAATCCATCGGCGCGGATCGACGGATTGTGCCGACTTCTTGTCGAGTGACGCGCAGAGGTCGGCGAGCGCATCGAGATTGTGCACCGAGCGGAATTCGTCGACATGCGGCAGCATCGCCCTGACGCCGCGGGCGCGCGCCTGGAAACCATCAAAGCGCAGCAACGGGTTCAGCCAGATCAGCCGCCGGCAGGATTTGTGCAGCCGCTCCATCTCCTCCGAGAGACCGGCGACATCGTCACGCTCCAGCCCGTCGGTTATCAGAAGCACCACCGCGCCCTGCCCCAGCACGCGCCGCGACCATATCAGGTTGAACTCGGCCAGCGTGTCACCGATGCGTGTGCCGCCGGACCAGTCCTTGACCACCATCGAACAGTCTGCAAGGGCGGCATCGGGATCGCGATGGCGCATCTGCCGGGTCAGGTTCGTCAGTCGCGTGCCGAAGACGAAGGTATGCACGCGCCGGCGTTTTTCCGTCAGCGCATGCAGGAAATGCAGGAAGATGCGCGTGTACTGGCTCATTGAGCCGGAAATGTCGGCCAGTACCACGAGCGGCGGATGAACTTCGCGTGTCGAACGGAATTTCGGCAGGATCAATTCGCCGCCGGTGCGCGCAGCTGAGCGCATCATGGCGCGCGGATCGATGCGGCGGCCATGCGCGTCGGCCTTGAAGCGCCTTGTCCGCACCATGTCGACGGGCAGCCGGAGCTCGGCGATCGCCTTCCTGGCATCAGCCATCTCGGCTGCGTTCATCTGGGCGAAATCCTTGCCCCGCAGCACCTCGCTGCCGGAAAAGGTAAAGCGGGCATCGACCTCGATCTCAGGGACTTCCTGCGGTGGCTGGTTCTTCTGGTGGCCTTCGAACATCGCCTGACTGACACGGTTTTCGGCGGCGCGCGGCTTCTGCTTCTCCCTGACGTCAGGCGCCACAGGGGAAAACATCGCCAGCAATTTCTCGATCAGTTCGCGCGATTTCCAGAACAGCCGGAAGGCCTCGTCGAAGGTTGAGTGATCCTCATGCCTGGACACCAGCACGGCATGCAGGGTCCAATAGAAATCGTCGCGCGAGCCTATGCCGGCGGCCAGCACCGCCTCGATGGCATCCTTGACCGAAGCCGGCCCGACCCTCATGCCGGCCTTGCGCAAGGTGCGGGCGAAATAGACGATGTTGTCGGCGATGCGCCCATCCGCCGTCGCCTCCGTGGGGCCGGCCTCTTTGGAGTAAACACCCGGCGCCTTCATCGCGCTACTCCGCCGCCGCGAGCTCGGCCTTGACCTGGTCGAGGATGCGCCGGCCCTCGCCCGAACCGATGCGGGCAATGTCGTCCTGGTATTTCAACAGCACGCCGATCGTGTCGGATACGGTCTCCGGATCGAGCGCCACCTTGTCGAGTTCGGTCAGCGCACCGGCCCAGTCTATGGTTTCCGCGACGCCCGGCACCTTGAACAGCTCGATCTGGCGCAGCTTCTGGATGAAGGAGACCACCTCCGCCGAAAGCCGCTGGTTAGCTCGCGGCACCTTGCGGCGCACGATCTCCAGTTCGCGCTCGGCATTGGGATAATCGACCCAGTGATAGAGGCAGCGCCGCTTCAAAGCGTCGTGGATCTCGCGGGTGCGGTTGGTGGTGATGATGACGATCGGCGGTTCTTCCGCCTTGATGGTGCCGAGTTCGGGCACCGTCACCTGGTAGTCGGAGAGGATTTCGAGCAGGAAGGCCTCGAAGGCTTCATCCGTGCGGTCGAGCTCGTCGATCAGAAAGACAGGCGCGGCACCTGCCTTGCCGGTCAGCGCATCGAGCACCGGGCGGCGGATCAGGTATTTTTCGGAGAACACGTTGCGCTCCATGGCGGAGCGGTCGACCTTGCCGGCCGCCTCCTCCATGCGGATCTCGATCATCTGCGCGGCGTAGTTCCACTCGTAGACGGCGGAGGAGACATCGAGCCCTTCATAGCATTGCAGCCGGATCAGCCGGCGACCAAGCGCCTGCGCCAGCACCTTGGCGATTTCGGTCTTGCCGACGCCGGCCTCGCCCTCGAGGAACAAGGGCCGGTTCATGCGCAACGACAGGAACAGCACGGTCGCCAGCGACCGGTCCGCCACATAGTCCGCGCCGGTCAGGAGATCGAGCGTCTCGTCGATCGTCCGCGGCACGGGACGCGATTTCAGCTCGGTCATTCTTTCTCCGTGAACGCCGCCGCTCCGCTGTCCAGGACGTGATAGCCGCGGGCGTGGTAGATCAGCGGCCGCAAATTATCGCCCATGCGCAGGCCTGTCACCTTGCCAAAAAGCACACGATGGGTGGCCAGATCCTTGGTGTCGATCAATTCGCAGTCGAAGACCGCAAGCGCGCCCTTAAGCGTCGGCGCGCCGGTGGAAATTACATCCCATTCGCCGAGCGCGAAACGCTCCTCGACCGGCAGGCCGGTAATGCCGGAAAAACCAATCGCCAGCGGCTCCTGGTGCGAAGCCAGCGTGTTCAAGGCAAACTTGCCGTTTTTCACGAACAGCTCATTCTTGGCATTTTCACGGTTGAGGCAGACCAGGATAGTCGGAGGGGTGTCCGACACGGAACAGGCGGCGATCACCGTGGTGCCGCGCTTGCCGGCAGGGCCGTCCGTCGTGACCACATGGACGTGACCGGCAAAATGGCTCATCGCGTCGCGATAGGCCTGCGGTCCAATGTCATTCTTCTTCAGCACAAGAACTTTCCACAGCCAGAACCCCTACCGCTATATATGGCCAGACATGACAGGCCACAAGCGAAGTGCTTGGCCCATATCCCTGAATTCGCGTGTTGCACCAAGGCCGGGCAGCCTTTAGGTCTTGGCGGTAATTGGCGCCCGCGCTGTCATCGCGGGTCTGGAGGAACTCTTCGGCAAGATGCGACCCGGGGCAACGATATCGGCCGCACTGGCCTGGCTGTTCCTGGCCGGCACCGCCGGCGCACAGACGCTGTCGATCGGCGTCGCCGCTCCCTTGTCGGGCCCATCGGCCATCCTCGGCAAACAGATCCAGGCCGGCGCCGGGCTGGCGGCGCAGGCAAATGGCGTTGAACTCACGAGCGAGGACGATGGCTGCACCGCCGATGGCGGTGCAGCCGCGGCCAGGGTTTTTGCGGCAGCCAAGGTCAGTGTCGTGGTCGGATTCCTTTGTACCGAATCCATCGAGGCGGCAATGCCGATCCTCAAGGACGCCAACATCCCGGTCATCACCGTCGGCGTGCGAACCGAGAGCCTGACCGATCGCCGCGCCAAGACCGGCTGGCCGGTCTATCGCCTGGGGCCGCGCGGCGACGATGAGCGCAACGCCGTCGCCTCCATCCTCACCCGCCTGTGGCAGAACGAGCTGTTCGCCATCATCGACGACGGCACCATCTATGGGCGCGAGATGGCGGAAACATTTCGCGCGGCTGCGGAGCAAGCGGCGCTGAAGCCGGTGTTCGTCGACACGTTCCGGCCGCAGCTCGACAATCAGATCGGCTTGGTCGGGCGGCTGAAGAAAGCCGGCGCCACACATGTCTTTGCCGGCGGTGACGGCGACGACATTGCCATTATGGGCCGCGATGCAGCACAACTCCAGGCCGGCATCGTCTTTGCCGGCGGCGAAAATCTGCGCACGCCGCCCGGCGACGTGCCTTATGCGACGGGCACACTGATGATCGCGCCGCCCGAATGGGCCGATGTCGCCGACGCAAAAGCGCTGGAAAGCTTCTCCGCGCGGAAGATTGTGCCGGACGGCTACACGCTGCCGGCCTATGCGGCGGTCGAGATCGCCAAGGCGGCATCGGTCTTGTCCGGGAGCTCGGGCAGGCCCCTCGCCCACGCACTGACCGGTCGTGATTTCACCACGGCGATCGGGCCAGTCCGCTTCGACGTCAAGGGCGACCTCAGCCAGAGCCTCTACCGCGTCTTCCGCTTCGACGGCACGCGTTTCGTGCCCTTGGAAGGCAACTGATGTTCCGCACCGGCCCGCGCAATCTTATCACCGACGTTGCCGGTCTGCGCGTCGGCAACGCTTCCGACGCCAGTTTGAAGTCCGGCGTTACGACGGTGCTTTGCGACGAACCGGCGGTGGCCGGTGTCCAGATCCTGGGCGGCGCGCCGGGCACGCGCGAGACGGACCTGCTCGAACCGCACAATTCGGTCGAAGCTGTCCATGCCGTGATGCTGTCGGGAGGTTCGGCTTTCGGCCTTGATGCGGCGTCCGGCGTGCAGGCGGCGCTGCGCGAGCGCGGCATCGGCTTCGAGGTCGGCGGCTTTCGCGTGCCGATCGTGCCGGCGGCGATCCTGTTCGACCTACGCAATGGCGGCGACAAGGACTGGGGCCGCTACCCCCCTTACCGCGACCTTGGCTATGAGGCAGCGCAATCAGCCGCCGCCGATTTCCAGCTCGGCACGACCGGCGCCGGCACCGGTGCGCTGACCGCGGGGCTGAAGGGCGGCCTGGGTTCGGCTTCGACGCTGCTGGATAACGGCGTCACCATCGGGGCGCTGGCCGCCGTCAATCCGACGGGATCAGTGACCGTCGGCCGCACCCGCCATTTCTGGGCGGCACCCTTCGAAATCGGCGACGAATTCGGCGGCCTTGGTTATCCGTCGCCGATGCCCGACGATGCGAAGCGGATTTTGCTGAAATACCGCGACAAGCAGGCAGGCATGCAGATGGAAACCGGCGGCAACACCACCATTGCCGTCATCGCCACGGACGCGGTCCTCACCAAGGCCGCGGCGAAGCGCCTGGCGATGTCTGCGCATGACGGCTTCGTGCGCGCCATCTGGCCGACACATACGCCGGCCGATGGCGATCTCGTGTTTGCATTGGCAACGGGAACGAGCGGCATCCGGCTCGAAGCCGATGCGGCAATCGACCTCTACGCCGCCGCCGGCGCCACCATGGCACGCGCCATCAGCCGCGGCGTGTTTGCCGCGACGCCAGCCGACAACGATCTGTTCCCGGTCTGGTCGCGCCGAAGCTAAAGGCGTCCATCAGGTCGGATCGGACCTTTCTTCCTCAAACGTCACCGCGACATCGGAATTCGCCGACAGCCAGACCTTCTTGCCGTCGACCTCGGCAACCAGGGCCAGGGGAATGTAGTGATGGTGGCCCTTGTGAGCACCCTCGCCGCTGTCGGCCTTGGTCAGTTTGATACGCTGGCCGTCAACCTTGTCGACGGTGCCGACATGCACGCCATCGGCGCCGACGACTTCCATATGCTCACGAATCTTGCTGGTGTCGGTCATGGTGGTTCTCCATTGGGATTGCCGACAATAACAAATAACGGGCCGATTGGATGCATCGGCTTTTGACCCGCACGACGTTTTGATTCGGCCGTGCTAGGGATTGAAACGATCGCGGCCTGCCGGAGGAAGAACCGATGCGAGTACTTTTGTTGTTTGCCGTTTCCCTGGCCGCACAGTTTGCGGCGTCGATCGTCGCCCAGGCCGGCGATGTCGCCGAGCTCGAAATCCTTGGCTTCACCAAGGACGGTGGCGTATTCGCCTTCGAGGAATATGGCGTCCAGGACGGGTCGGGCTTTCCCTATGCCAACCGCTATTACATCGACACGAGCGATGACAGCTTTCTCAAGGGCACGCCAATCAGGGTCCGGCTTGACGACGAGAATGCCACGCTCGACAGCGCCCGCCTCCAGGTCCGGCAAAAGGGCGAGGCCATTGTCAGCCAGACCGAGTTGAGTGCCAATCGCGGCATCACCGCCGGCTTCAACCCGGTGACCGAGCTTTCGGCCGATCCGCACCGCATGGTGGTCAATCCGCGACCGATCTTCTCTCCGGTCGACCAGCCGCTCGAGTTCCGGCTGGACGAAATCGGCATGAACAATACAGAAGGCTGCCAGAGCCTGGGCGAGATCAATGGCTTCCGGCTGCTGCGCATCGAAGCGCAGGACGGCGGTACCACCAAATTGCTCCATGAAGACAAATCGATCCCCAAGAGTCGGGGTTGTCCGAACGGCTA
The DNA here is from genome assembly GCF_056868045.1 of Mesorhizobium sp. HAY1-8B. Lineage (NCBI taxonomy): Bacteria > Pseudomonadati > Pseudomonadota > Alphaproteobacteria > Hyphomicrobiales > Phyllobacteriaceae > Mesorhizobium > Mesorhizobium sp. HAY1-8B. Next base: position 4,074,922 of record NZ_CP200321.1, on the reverse strand, counting down.
CCGCATCGGCGCGGTGCAGACATTCTCGATGGACAGCCTCAGCGCCTATGCGGTGCTGATCGCGGTGCGCCAATATGGCTTCGAAGGGCCGGACTATCGTTGGATCGCGGTGACCGGTCGCCTGTGAGACCGCTTGCTCAATTCGCCACGACCAATCGTGCCCTCGCCCGCTTTCGCGACGCGACACCGACGCTGGGCACGGTCCTTCTCGGTGCCCTCCTGTGGGCTGCCACGATGGGCGCGAGCGCGCTCGTCAATCTGTTGTTGCTGGATAGTTGGGTGACGCCGGATAAAATCCGCACAGTGTCGCTGCTGTTCGCTGGCGGCGGCGCCCTGGCCTTTCCGGTTGGCCTGTTCGCGGCACGGCTGGTCTCGCTCGGAAGGGGCTGGGAGGTTGCCTTCGCGGCAGCAATGGTGTGCCTTGCCGCCGTGACGATCGGGCTGACCGCCGGGCTCTATGCCTTGCAGTACCGGTCATACTATGCCGAATGGCATGCACCCGTCTTCACTCTCACCTGGGGGTTTCAGTTCGCCTTCACGACGGCGGTAGCGCTCTACCAGTTCGTTGTGCTGGGCATCCGGCTCTATTTTCCGCTTGGGTTCATCGCCTTGTTTGCCGCCAGCCTCTGGTTTGCACGGCAGCGGCGTTGAGCATTTCGTCCGCCTCTGTTAGGACGCGGGCTAACCCGGAGCGGTTCAGCGTTGGTAGAACCGCCGACCCGCTCTAACTTCTTCTTTTTCGCAATTCCGGACGGAAAACCGCTGCGCACTTTTCCTGGATTGCTCTAGATACATCAGGACTGACCGATGATCCCTCGCTATTCCCGGCCGGAAATGGTCACCATCTGGTCGCCCGAAACCCGGTTTCGCATCTGGTTCGAAATCGAGGCTCATGCCTGCGATGCGCTGGCCGAACTCGGCGTCATCCCGAGGGAAGCGGCAAAAACCATCTGGGAAAAGGGCAATGCGGCGAAATTCGACGTCGAGAAGATCGACGAGATCGAGCGCGTCACCAAGCATGACGTGATCGCCTTCCTGACCCATCTTGCCGAATTCGTTGGACCGGACGCGCGTTTCATCCACCAGGGCATGACGTCTTCGGATGTGCTGGACACCTGCTTTGCCGTCCAGCTTACCCGCGCCAGCGACATCCTGCTCGCCGACATTGACGGCCTGCTTGCCGCTCTCAAGCGACGCGCCTTCGAGCACAAGGACACCGTCACCATCGGCCGCAGCCACGGCATCCATGCCGAGCCGACAACCTTCGGCATCAAGCTGGCGCAGGCCTATGCCGAATTCTCGCGCTGCCGCGAGCGGCTGGTGCATGCGCGAGAAGATATCGCCACCTGCGCCATTTCCGGGGCTGTCGGTACCTTCGCCAACATCGAACCCTATGTCGAGGAGCATGTTGCGGCGAAGCTCGGGCTGAAGCCGGAACCGGTGTCGACGCAAGTGATCCCGCGCGACCGCCATGCCATGTTCTTTGCCACGCTCGGCGTCATCGCCTCGTCGATGGAGCGGCTGGCGACCGAGATCCGGCATCTGCAGCGCACCGAAGTGCTGGAAGCGGAAGAGTATTTTTCGCCGGGCCAGAAAGGCTCGTCGGCAATGCCGCACAAGCGCAATCCGGTGCTGACGGAAAACCTTACCGGCCTTGCCCGCATGGTGCGCTCCATGGCGCTGCCGGCGATGGAGGATGTGGCGCTCTGGCACGAGCGCGACATCTCGCACTCCTCTGTCGAGCGCATGATCGGGCCGGACGCCACGGTGACGCTGGATTTCGCGCTGTCACGCCTGACCGGCGTCGTCGAAAAGCTGGTCGTCTATCCCGAGAACATGCTGAAGAACATGAACAAGTTCCGCGGCCTGGTGCATTCGCAGCGCGTGATGCTGGCGCTGACGCAGGCCGGCCTGTCGCGCGAGGATTCCTACCGGCTGGTGCAGCGCAACGCCATGAAGGTGTGGGAACAAGGCGCTGATTTTCTTGAAGAACTTTTGGCCGACAAGGAAGTCACCGCCGCGCTCCCCGAGGCGGAAATCCGTGAGAAATTCGACCTTGGCTACCACACCAAGCATGTCGACACGATCTTCAGGCGGGTGTTTGGGGAAGCTTGAGCTTTTCCTTCTCCCCGTTTACGGGGAGAAGGACGCTGTACCGAAGTCAAATCAAGCCTTTCCAGGCACAGTCCTGATCACCGTGCCCCAGGGATCCTCGCGGGTCGTTTCGCCGGTGACATTGTCTGAACGCATCTCGACCCAGGCAAGGCCTGAGCGGGCCGGGTCGCGGCGACCGGCGCCGGCGCTTTGCCAGGCATTGGCGCCGATGTGGTGGTGGTAATGGCCTGACGACAGGAACACCGCCTGGCCGCCATATTTGGCCACCGCGTCGAAGCCGAACTCCTGGTTCCACCAGGCCTCGGCCTCTTCCGGCCTGCCGACGCGCAGGTGGACATGACCGACAATGCTGTTTTCCGGCGCACCTTGCCAGCCCGCGTCGCCGGCCGGCACTTCGCCGACAACCGCAGGAACGTTCAACCGCTCCGTCGCCATGGCGACCTTGTCACCATTCCATTTCCAGTCCTGCGGACGGCGGTCGGCATAGATCTCGATGCCGTTGCCTTCGGGATCGGTCAGGTACAGCGCCTCGCTGACCAGATGGTCGGAAGCGCCCTCGATGGCGATCTTGTCCGATATGGCATGGTTGATCCAGCGGCCGAGATCGGCACGGCTCGGCAGCAGGAAAGCAGTATGGAATAGGCCGGCGCTGCGCGGATCGTCCGGCTTGGCGGAAGCGTCCGGCTCGAGCACCAGCAATGGTCGGTTGGCGGCGCCGAGCGTGATCGCGCCATCGGCACGGCTCAATTCCTGCAGGCCGACGACCCGGCGGTAATAGGCAGCGAGGCTTTCGGCATCGCGCGCCTTCAGCCCGACGCGGGCAACGCTCACCGGCGTGGTGGCGGCAAATGGCAGTTCACTCATCATTGTCTCCGTTGCGGCAACGCTTGATGAAGCTCCCAAAGCCAGGAACCCGGCGCCGCCGATCATTGTACGTCGTGTCAGTGCCAAAATCCCGGTCCTCCACGGCTGTTTTTCTCTGATGACAGATCGTCGATCGCGATCGTTCACACAAGACAGCGAAAAGCGAACATGGTGTTCACTATTTCAACTCAAGAGCTTGCCCGTCAACGGTTGCATGAGACAATCGCGCTCGCTATCTCAGCGCCATGAAAGTCAAAGACGCAGATATCCTGATCGTTCCGGGCTACACCAATTCCGGACCCGAGCATTGGCAGACCCGCTGGCAGTCAAAACTGTCGACCGCGCGGCGTGTCGAGCAGGCGGAGTGGTCGAAGCCGGTGCGCGACGACTGGACCGCAAGCGTGGCCAAGGCGGTCAACGAGGCCGAGAGGCCGGTCGTCATCGTCGCGCATTCGCTGGGAGTGGCTGCGGCCGTGCAGGCCATACCGCAATTCGTCAAGCCGGTCGCCGGGGCCTTCTTCGTGGCGCCGCCCGATGTCGCCAACCCCAGGATCAAGCCGAAGCACCTGATGACCTTCGGCCCCTATCCACGCGAGCCGCTGCCTTTTCCTTCGATCCTGATTGCCAGCCGCAACGATCCGTTCTGCGCCTTCGATGTCGCCGAGGACATTGCCGGCGCCTGGGGATCGCTGTTCATCGATGCCGGCGAGACCGGCCATCTCAACCAGGAATCGGGCTTCGGCCCCTGGCCCGAAGGCTCGATGACCTTCGCCAAGTTCCTGACGGATCTGTGATACCCGGCCCAAAGTCGGAGCAGAGAGTTCCCGAAGAAACCGCAGAATTCCAATAAACAGTAATTTAAGGCGGCTCGCGATAACTTCTTTATGCGCGGCGAACTCTGTTCGTCCCGCAAGTATATGAGAGATTGCTAAACAAAACTTCTTCACGCTCAAACAAAGGTCAACGCTTGCGCAAAGACGCTTCACTCGAATTCTTGAGAGGCGCCGCGGCGGTTGTGGTTCTGAATGGGCATGTTTTGCGCGCTTTTGCGCCGGCGGCGGAGGGCGGAGACAACGCCGCGCAATCGCTCAAGACCAGTCTGGCTTTCATCGCCTTCAATGGCGGCTCAGCCGTCTACCTGTTTTTCGTCCTCTCTTCCTATGTGCTTGTGAAGCGATATTTCCAGTTCCGCGAGGCACCGGATCTGCTGTTGGGCGCGGTAAAGCGCCTGCCTCGTCTGGCTGGACCAGTGGTTGTTACGGTTCTGTTGTCCTGTGCCATATTCAAGCTCGACCTGTATTTCTTCGCGGATGCGGCTGCCGTCACCCAATCTGAGTGGCTGGGCCGATTCGGCAATGCCCCAAGGGTGCTGTCGCCGGAGACTGCGAGCTTCGGCGACGCGTTCCTGCAAGGGGCCTGGCGGACGTTTATCTACGGCGACAAATATTATGACAGCAGCCTGTGGACTATGACGGTCGAATTCTGGGGCAGCATGCTGACCTTCGCCCTCGCCCCGATCTTCTTTTTCCTCCAGGACCGCTGGGCATTGTTGTCCTGGTTTTGCATCGCGACAGCCGTATTCCTGGCGCTGCAAGTCAGCTTCTTCTTTTGTGGCTTTCCGGCCAGCCTCCTGCTCTATCCGCTTCTTGCCATGGGATTTCGCCCGAATTGGTGGGTGAGAGGCGCCATGGTGACGGTTTCCCTGGCGTTGCTGGGTTATGCGGGGGATGCCGTCGGCATATACCGCCCCTTTGCCGTGCTCGAGACCGCGGTTTCCGATGATGTCGGCTTGCGGCAAGCCTGCGTGGCCATCCCGGCAAGCATCATGTTGGTCTACGCGGTGCTGAGTGCGGATCAGCCGCCGGCATGGCTCTCGGGCAAGGTGGCACGGTTCCTGGGCGACCTGTCGTTCCCCCTCTACCTCGTGCATGTACCCGTTATCTGCTCACTGGCTTCGTGGGTGCTGCTGGTCAGTGGTTCCGCCGCACTCGCTGCCGCCGCCGGCATACTGGGTTCGCTCATCGCGGCGTTGCCGCTGATGGCCTTCAACAACTGGTGGGTCCGGGCGCTCGGCGCCCTGTTCAACAAATTGAGGCGCGGCGGCCCGGTCGCCTCGGGGCCTGCTGCGGCGGGCGCCTGACCGTCCGACGCTATGACGGCGCTTCGCCCGGTTCCGGACTCAGGATCCGATCGAGTCCCGTATGCCCTTCAACAGGGTTTTTGCCCCCAGCGAAATCAGCGCATGCTCGGACCCCGTGGCGAGCAGACGATAGCCCATCGACACGACTCGGCCGGCAATTGCCGGTTCGACAACATAGATCGCCGCATGTTTTCCCGCCTTGCGGGTGCGCTCGGCGACCGAGGCTATCGTCTCCATCATGCTTTCCAGCGTCGAATTGACGATCGTGCCGTTGCTCCAGGCGATCGAGAAATCCGATGGGCCGAGGAAAATGCCGTCAATGCCGGGCGTGTCGAGAATGCCGTCGAGGGCGTCGAGCGCGGCGCGCGTTTCGACCATGGCAAAAGCCATGGTGCGCTGGTTGGTGTCGCGCAGCCATTCGGCATAGTCGCCCTTGCCGTGGCGCGGAAAGGCGTAAGTCGGGCCCCATGAGCGCTCGCCGAGCGGGGGATACTTCATTGCCGCGGCGAACAACCTTGCGTCGGCCACCGAATTCACCATCGGAGCGATGACCGCCTCGGCGCCGAAATCGAGCGCCCGGCTGGCCATGTCGAAACGGCCGACGGGAATACGCACCAGCCCCGGCTTGCCGGTGGCGAGCACCGGCGCCAGACCGCGCAGCACGCTGTCTTCATGATGGCCGCCATGCTGCATGTCGAGCGTGACGGCGTCGAAGCCCTGTTTGGCGAGGATCTCGACGGTCAGGGCATCAGGCACACCCGACCAGGCGGTGATCAGCGTTTCATCGGCGGCAAGGCGGGACTTCAGGGACATCTAATCTCTTTCCTCGTTGACGTCGCATCGGCCCGAGAATCGGTTCGATTTCCGGAAAGCACGATGCGAAAACGCTATCAGCGTTAGAGCGAACCTTGTGCGTCCAATAAGACGCACGTCGCCTTAGTGCAGTTTCAGCCGGAAACCACGGCAAAGGCAAAGAAAAACCGCCCGGTTTGGCCGGGCGGTCGATTGGTCCAGTCATTCTTGTTTGTCGCAGGTTCGGCCGCAAAACCGTGGGACACTCTTGCGGAACCTGCTTCGGCCCGATCAGGTGTTTTTGATCTGCTCGATTGCCTGCGCCATCAGTTCGTCCATGGTGCGGCGGATCTGATGGTCCGACTGCTCGACGCCGGCGGCATCGAAATCCTTGCGGATCTTGCGGAACACGTCGTGGTCACCGGCTTCCTCGATATCGGAAACAACCACTTCCCTGGCGTAGGCGTCGGCGTCGGCACCCGACTTTCCGAGCTTTTCGGCGGCCCACAGGCCGAGCGCCTTGTTACGGCGCGCCGAGGCCTTGAATCGAAGCTCCTCGTCGAATGCAAATTTGCGTTCGAAGCCCTCTTCGCGGTCTTTCATGCTGCTCATGGCGTCCCTCCGGGTTAAATCCGATTCGTTGGCGGGTAATATGTGTGTTGCCAAAGCACAAACCAAAAGGTCGCGAGCCGGTCAATATGCTTCATCACATGCTGCGCTGCGGCATTTCAGTCCCGAAAGCGGTTGGTTGAAAGGATTTGCCGATTGAGCAAACGATGTGATTGGGATAGACCCGGCATTGAACCCAACCGTCGCCACACTAATATAGGCAGACGGACAGGAACTGGTCGCTTGCCGCCTGCCCGCAAATCCAGAGAAAAATCCAGATGAAAAATCGCCGCCGCATTTATGAAGGCAAGGCCAAGATCCTCTATGAGGGACCGGAACCCGGCACGCTGATCCAGTTCTTCAAGGACGACGCAACCGCGTTCAACAAGAAGAAGCACGAGGTCATCGACGGCAAGGGTGTGCTCAACAACCGCATTTCCGAGTACATCTTCAACCACTTGAACCGCATGGGCATCCCGACCCACTTCATCCGCCGGCTCAACATGCGTGAGCAGTTGATCAAGGAAGTCGAGATCATCCCGCTCGAAGTGGTGGTGCGCAACGTCGCCGCCGGCTCGCTGTCCAAGCGCCTCGGCATCGAGGAAGGCACCGTTCTGCCGCGCTCGATCATCGAATTCTATTACAAGGCCGATGCGCTTGACGATCCGATGGTGTCGGAAGAGCACATCACCGCGTTCGGATGGGCGAGCCCGCAGGAGATCGACGACGTCATGGCGCTTGCCATCCGCGTCAACGATTTCCTGTCAGGCCTGTTCATGGGCGTCGGCATCCAGCTCGTCGACTTCAAGATCGAGTGCGGCCGCCTGTTCGAAGGCGACATGATGCGCATCGTCGTCGCCGACGAGATCTCGCCGGATTCGTGCCGCCTGTGGGACGTGGCGACGCAGGACAAGCTCGACAAGGATCGTTTCCGCCGCGACATGGGAGGCCTGGTAGAGGCCTACCAGGAAGTCGCCCGCCGCCTCGGCATCATGAACGAGAACGAGCCACCCCGCCCGACCGGTCCGGTGCTTGTCACCTCGACCGATGGCTTCAAAGGCAAGCCGCACTAAGAGCGGCTTTGCGACCCAATACTCGAACAGGAGCATGTCCAGCGTGATCAAAGCCCGCATTACCGTCACTCTCAAGAACGGCGTTCTCGACCCGCAAGGCAAGGCGATCGAACACGCGCTGTCGGGGCTCGGCTTTGATGGCGTCGGCACGGTGCGGCAGGGCAAGGTGTTCGACGTCGAACTGGCGGAAAGCGACAAGGCCAAGGCCGAGGCCGATCTCAAGGCCATGTGCGACAAGCTGCTGGCGAACACGGTGATTGAGAATTACGCGGTGGAGATCGCCTAACGTGAAATCAGCCGTCGTACTTCTGCCTGGCCTCAATCGCGACCGCGACATGATCGCGGCGCTGACCAAGATTTCCGGCAAGGCGCCAGCCACCGTCTGGCAGACTGACACTGAAATCCCCGATGTCGACCTGATCGCCATTCCCGGCGGCTTTTCCTTCGGCGACTATCTGCGCTGTGGCGCCATCGCCGCGCGCATGCCGGTCATGCGGGCTGTCGCTGAAAAGGCGGCCAAGGGCGTGATGGTCATCGGCGTCTGCAACGGTTTTCAGATCCTGGTCGAGGCCGGCCTGCTGCCTGGCGCCTTGATGCGCAACAGTTCGCTGAAATTCGTTTGCCGGCAGGTAAAACTGCAGATCACCAACGCCAACACCATGTTCACCCGCCGCTATCAGCCCGGCCAGATCATCCGCTCGCCGGTGGCGCACCATGACGGCAATTATTTTGCCGACACCGAGACGCTCGCCCGCGTCGAAGGCGAAGGCCAGGTGGTGTTCCGCTATGCGGAAGGCACCAATCCCAACGGTTCGATCAACGACATTGCCGGCATCATCAACGAGCAAGGCAATGTGCTCGGCCTGATGCCACATCCCGAAAACCTGATCGAAGCCGCCCATGGTGGCAGCGACGGCCGTGCACTCTTCGAAGGTGCGCTCGGTATCGCCGCTTGACGAGTTCAGCCGCGAATGCGGTAAGAATTACAAGGACATCGGTCCATTGCTCTGGGGAGAGAAACGGTCATGAAACTCTATTCGCGGCCGTTGTCGCCCTACTCGTCGATCGTGCGCGCGTTGGCCTATATCAAGGACGTACCGCTCAAGATCATCGCGCCGCCGCCGGGTTTTCCGATCCCTGAAGAGTTTCGCGCCATCTCGCCGATGAACCGGATTCCGGTGCTGATCACCGGCTCGGGCGAAACCATCGTCGAATCGGTGGTCATCGCCGAATACCTCGAGGAACGGTTTCCGGAACCGGCGCTGCTGCCGCCCGATTCCAAGGACCGAGCGCTGGTGCGCATGTTCGCCCGCATCACCGATCTCGACGTGCTGACGCCCACAATGAAGCTTTTCGAGCTGCATTCCGTGCCGAAGCGCAACAATGCCGAGATCGATGCCCAATTCGCACGCCTGCACCACGGGTTGGCGGCGATCGAGGCGCGCATGGCGCAAGGCCCCTTCGCACTCGGCAACGACATCAGCTTCGCCGATGCCTGGCTGACGCCGACCCGATTCATCTTCAACAATTTCCGCGCCATGACGGGCCGCCACGACCTGCTCGACGCCTATCCCAAATTCGATGCGTATGAGCAGATCGCCTCGCAACACCCGGCCTTGTCTCGCGTATGGGGGGAGATGACCGACGGCCTGAAAATCTTTCTGTCCGAACTCGAGATGGGTGCCGCTTGATCAAGAGCAAGACGATCGTTCTCGTCGCCGCCGCAGGCCTTGCCCTGGCATCGTGCCAATCGACCCCAAAAAGCACGCCTGTGCCCTCGGGCAAGAGTGCGTCACTGTTGGCCATGGAACAGGTCGCAATCGCGGCCCACAAATGCTGGATCGCCAGCAAGGACCCGGCCTTCAAGCAATATCAAATGGCCAACGAGCTGAATTCCTTCAGCGGCACGCCGCGTTTCCTTTTGGTGCCGGCCAAGCACTATGGCGGAAAGCCATTGCTGGTCGTGCAGGCGCAAGGCAATTCGAGCCACGTCGACGTGTTCGGACCGTTGATGAACGACCCGCTCGGCGCGCGCATTGGTTCGGATATTGCGCGCTGGCAAGCCGGTAACCCGGCCTGCGCCGCGACTGCCTGACGATGGGCCGCTTCCTGCAGGTAGCGGGTCTGGCCGTTGGTCTGGCCGGCCTTGTCCTGCAATTCTGCATCACCATTCCAGCGTCGATGGAGGCAGGCCGCAGCCTGCTCGGCTCGATCGTGTTCTATTTCAGTTTCTTCACCATCCTGACCAATATTGGCGCCGTGCTGGTCTATATCTCGCTGCTGTCATCCAGCGGCTACGCGTGGCTGCCCGCCTTCGCCGGGCCCCGGATGCGCGCGGGAGTCGCCATGTCGATCGCCATGGTCTTCATCGTCTATGCCACCGTTCTGGCGCGTCTGTGGCAGCCGCAGGGCCTGTTCCTGCTCTGCGACGTGCTGCTGCATTACGTGACGCCGGTTGTGTTCGTGCTGTGGTGGCTGATATCAGGCGCCGACGGCAGAACGAGATGGAGCGACATTTCCTGGTGGGTCCTCTATCCCATCGCCTACCTGGCCTATGCGCTGGCGAGGGCGCCGTTCGCCGGCGAGGTGCCCTACCCCTTCCTCGACATTGCCAAGAACGGCGCAACCAGTGTCGCCATTGCAGCGCTGGCCATCACCGCACTGTTTCTGGTGATATGCGTCGTTGCCGTTCTGGCCGATCATGGCGTCGCGCGTCTCAGGACCAACAGCGTACGGTAGGACCGGAGCTATTCCCAGAAACGCCTGATACCTTCACGGTGGGCGTCGCAGCGTGAGATGCCGATATCCTTGAGCTGATCGTCGGTCATTTCCAGCAATGCCAGCCGGCTGCGCCGGCGTTCCAGCAAATGGTCTATCCATCTCGCCAGCGAGCCGACCACCCGCACCAGGCGGCTGACAAAGCCGCGACGACCCGACGGGCGGAGCGCCTGGCCTGGAAATGCGGCTCTTGAATGACGGATTGTCGCGATTGTATCCATTTTCTTTCTGCCAGAATTATCAATTGCACCCATTTTGGTGCGCGATTGATATGTATTGACTCACATTTCGGTGCAATATAGAAAATTGTCACCATGACAAATTGGCTTCCAGATCTTACCGCCAGCACCGGGCCGCTCTATCAACGCCTTGCGGACTCCATCGAAGCGGGCATCGACCAGGGCGTGATCGGTGCCGGAACAAAACTGCCGCCACAGCGCGACCTCGCCTACGACATCGGCGCCACCGTCGGCACGGTCGGCAGGGCCTACCAATTGCTGCGCGAGCGCGGGCTGGTGAGCGGCGAAGTGGGCCGTGGAACCTATGTGCTTGGCCAGCACGCCGACGGCGTGAAGCCGGATGCGCCCGACGTCAGCGTGGAAGGCACCCGCACCGTCGATGCGCCACAGGACAAGCTGCGTTTCGACAGCACGGCGGCACCCGATGTCGGCCAGGGCACCATTGTTGCCGATGTGCTGTCGCGCACCGCGCAAGATCATCCTCACGAGATTTCAAGCTATACGCGCGATTTTCCAACCCGCTGGTACGAAGCCGGCGCCCGCTGGCTGTCGCGAAACTCCTTCCGCCCAGCCGTCGACAGCATCGTTCCGACGCTCGGCACCCATGCCGCGGTGATGGCGGCGATCGCCGCACTCACCACGCCCGGCGACTACGTCGCCTTCGAACACCTCACCTATTCGCAGATTTCCCGCAGTGCCGGGTTGATCGGCCGGCGCACCGCGCTGGTGGCATCGGATGACGAAGGTCTTGATCCCGAGGATTTCGAGCGCGTCTGCGCGCAAAAACATCCCAGGATGATCTTCCTGATGCCGACTGCCAAGAACCCGACGCTGGTGACGCTGTCGGCGGCGCGCCGCGAGGCAATTGCAGGGATAGCGCGCGAATACAATGTCGTCCTGATCGAAGACGACCTCTACGGCAACCTCACCGACGACCCGACACCGCTGCTTGCCGAATTCGCGCCCGAACGCACCATCGTCGCCAGCGGCCTGTCGAAATCGGTGGCGGCCGGGGTGCGCGGCGGCTGGCTCTCCTGCCCCCCGCCTATCGCCATCGTATCCGTGTCGCCCACAAGATGATGACCGGCGGCATGCCGTTCCTGCTGGCGGAGGTGAATGCCCGTCTGGTGCTCTCCGGTCAGGCCAGCGAAATCCGCAAGCGCAGCATCGCCGAAATCGGCGCCCGCATCGCGATCGTGCGGGAGACGCTGGCCGGCTTCGCGTTCAAGTCACACGACAAGGTGCCCTTTGTCTGGCTGACTTTGCCCGATCCATGGCTTTCCGGCACCTTCAAGAATGCCTGCCTCGAGCACGGCGTGCTGATCGACGACGAGGACGAATTCAAGGCCGGCCGCTCCGAACAGGTCTTTCACGGCGTCCGCTTCGGCGTTTCGCAGCCGAGACAGCGCGGCGATGTCGCCGATGGCGTAGCGGTTCTGCGGCGCCTCCTCGATGAAGGCCGCGCCGGCTACGACAGCTTCTCCTGAGAGAGGCGGGCTCGATCAGCCTTCGGCCTTGAAGTTGGCTGCTTCCTTCCTGGCCTTGTCCTTCCCGTGCTTTTCAGCCAATTCCTTGGCCTGCCCTGGCGAAACGTCCGTGGTCTCGGCAATATGCATTGCCTCCTTGTCCGAGAGGCGATTGTCTTTCTTGCCTTGCTTGGTAGCCATGGTCCGGATCTCCTGTAATGGTCGCAGACCCAACGGCCGGGGCGCCATAGCGTTCCCCATTTGGCTTTGCATTCCTCGTGGCGATCTCGCCGGTGACCACTGGCACGGAGGGCGCCTGCACGGACCCTGATGCGGCTTACCCGGTCATCACCTTGTTGCTTTCTGTCTTTTTCCTCGCTCAACGGGTGTATCGGCCGCAAAGCTTGCGATATGAGGGGACTCAAAATCCCCGCTCCATGGACATAAATCGCCGCCCATGACCATTTCCAATTCCGTGCCGATCACCCCAGAGCTCATTGCAGCGCACGGGCTGAAGCCCGACGAGTATCAGCGCATCCTCGACCTCGTCGGACGCGAGCCGAGCTTCACCGAGCTCGGTATCTTTTCGGCGATGTGGAACGAGCACTGTTCCTACAAATCCTCCAAGAAGTGGCTGCGCACGCTGCCCACCACCGGGCCACAGGTCATCCAGGGCCCGGGCGAGAATGCCGGCGTGGTCGACATTGGCGACGGCGACTGCGTCGTCTTCAAGATGGAAAGCCACAACCACCCCTCTTTCATCGAGCCCTACCAGGGCGCGGCGACCGGCGTCGGCGGCATTTTGCGCGACGTCTTCACCATGGGTGCACGGCCGATCGCGGCGATGAACGCGCTGCGCTTCGGTGCGCCGGACCATCCCAAGACCAGGCATCTCGTCGCCGGTGTGGTTTCGGGCGTCGGCGGCTACGGCAATTCCTTCGGCGTGCCGACGGTCGGCGGCGAGGTCAATTTCGACGCCCGCTACAACGGCAACATCCTGGTCAACGCCTTTGCCGCCGGTCTCGCCAAGACCAACGCCATCTTCCTTTCGGAAGCCAAGGGCGTCGGCCTGCCGGTCGTCTATCTCGGCGCCAAGACCGGCCGCGACGGCGTCGGCGGCGCCACCATGGCGTCAGCCGAATTCGACGACAAGATCGACGAGAAGCGCCCGACCGTGCAGGTCGGCGATCCCTTCACCGAAAAATGCCTGCTGGAAGCCTGCCTCGAACTGATGGCCTCGGGCGCCGTCATCGCCATCCAGGACATGGGTGCGGCCGGCCTCACCTGTTCGGCGGTCGAGATGGGCGCCAAGGGCGACCTCGGCATCGAGCTCGATCTCGACAAGGTGCCGGTGCGCGAAGAGCGCATGAGCGCCTATGAGATGATGCTGTCGGAAAGCCAGGAGCGCATGCTGATGGTGCTGCGCCCCGAGAAGGAAAAGGAAGCCGAGGCGATCTTCCACAAATGGGGGCTCGACTTCGCCATCGTCGGCAAGACCACCGACGACCTGCGCTTCCGCGTGCTGCATCAGGGTGATCAGGTCGCCGACCTTCCGATCAAGGATCTCGGCGACAAGGCGCCGGAATATGACCGGCCATGGATCGAGCCGAAGAAGCCGGCGCCGCTTGCCGCCAATGACGTTCCGCAGGCCGATGTCGCGGACGCGCTGCTGAAACTGCTCGGCGGACCGGATCTGTCGTCGCGCCGCTGGGTGTGGGAGCAGTACGACACGCTGATCCAGGGCAATTCGCTGCAGCTTCCGGGCGGCGATGCCGGCGTGGTGCGCGTCGAGGGCCATGCGACCAAGGCGCTCGCCTTCTCTTCCGACGTGACGCCGCGCTATTGCGAGGCCGATCCTTATGAGGGCGGCAAGCAGGCGGTGGCCGAATGCTGGCGCAACCTGACCGCCACCGGGGCCTTGCCGCTGGCCGCCACCGACAACCTCAATTTCGGCAACCCGGAACGGCCCGAGATCATGGGCCAACTGGTCGGCGCGGTGAAGGGCATCGGCGATGCGTGCCGCGCGCTCGGCTTTCCGATCGTGTCGGGCAATGTCTCGCTCTACAACGAGACCAATGGCCAAGGCATCTTGCCGACACCGACCATTGGCGGCGTCGGCCTGATATCAGACTGGTCGAAGATGGTGCGGATCGGCTTTGCCGCGCAAGGCCAGATGATCCTGCTGGTCGGCGCCCCCGCCGCCTGGGGGACGCATCTCGGCCAGTCGGTCTATCTCAGAGACATCCATGGCCGCACGGACGGGCCGCCGCCGCCGGTCGACCTCGCTCATGAGAAGCGTGTCGGCGACCATGTGCGTTCGTTGATCGCGTCCGGCATCGTCACCGCTGCGCATGACGTTTCCGATGGCGGCATCGCTGTGGCTCTAGCCGAAATGGCGATGGCGTCTGGCATCGGCGCGACCGTTCCCGGCCTTGTCGGGACGGATCCGATCCCGGTCTGGTTCGGCGAGGACCAGGGCCGCTATCTCCTGACGCTGTCGATCGACCCGCATGGCGAGGAATGGGACGCCATCCGCAAGCAGCAGGGCGAACTCGGCATCTTCGCGCCGTGGATCGGCTCGACCGGCGGCGATGCGCTGAAGCTTGGCGATGCCAGGGCAATCCCTGTCAGCGACCTGACCGCCGTCCACGAAGGCTGGTTCCCGCGCTTCATGGACCAGGCCAGTTGAGCACACTGGCTGCCCGGGCGCTGCTCGCAGTCGTCTTCTGGCCGTCGCTGTTCTTCTTCTGGTTTCTCGGGCCGTTCGTCTTCTTCCTGCTGTCGACGACATCGAGCGAAGTTTGCCCCAGGCTGGAAACGCGCGGCGAATTCCTTGACGCGGCCAATGGCACGTTTCCGATGCTGGCCCTGCAGACCCTCCTTTATGCCGTTCCGATCGCCTGCCTGGTGCTCTGGAGCCGGCTTTTGCCGGATCCAGCCCGGACGAGGCACATCGTCACCTGCATCAAGCTTTTCGCCGTCGCGGCCGTCATGGGAGCCCTGTGGGAGTATGGCTCTTCGCTGGTCTGCAATGGTTACGGCCAACCGTTCTTCTCGCCCGCCTGGCAAATGACCGCCTATCTGCCGATCGCCAATCTGGCGGTCAACCTCCCCCTCTACGTGCTGGTCTTCAGCCTCGGCCGCGCCTTCTCGATGCGCGAAGACGACCCTGCGGCCGACGCGAACCGTCCGGACGAAAATGCGGCCTAGGCGACAATCGCGCCAGTGCCGACGGAACGGCTTCAATCCCGGCCGGAAAGGCTTTAGGTTTACCCCGACTCTCATCGCACGGGCGCGTGGCCGCCCGCCCGAAACAGGAATTCTGCAATGGCAATGGACGCCCGCGACATCGAAAAACTGATCAAGGACGGCATACCTGATGCCCGCGTAACGATCCGCGACCTCGCCGGCGATGGCGACCATTACGCGGCCGAAGTCGTCGCCGAGAGCTTTCGGGGAAAAAGCCGCGTCCAGCAGCACCAGATGGTCTATGACGCGCTGAAGGGCAATATGGGCGGCGTGCTGCACGCGCTTGCCCTGCAGACCAGCGTCCCCGACTGAGGCAGTTCCAGCCAATACCCGCTTGGCCCAATACGGCCCATCCTTTGCGCCATTTCGGCCATGGCGCGGCTAATGTCTTGTTTCGGGCAACCTATGGGTTTATCTGAAAGACATGCTTCGAGCCTGACTCCCACAGGCGTGAAAGGATGTTCCATGAGCGGTATCAACGACTACATCGACAATGAAGTGAAGGGCAACGACGTCGTCCTTTTCATGAAGGGCACGCCCGGTTTTCCGCAATGCGGTTTTTCCGGCCAGGTTGTCCAGATCCTCGACTATATCGGCGCCGACTACAAAGGCGTGAATGTCCTGGACTCGGCTGAACTGCGCCAGGGCATCAAGGACTACTCCAACTGGCCGACGATCCCTCAGCTCTACGTCAAGGGCGAATTCGTCGGCGGCTGCGACATTATCCGCGAGATGTTCCAGGCCGGCGAGTTGCAGACCTTCCTGGTCGAGAAGGGCGTGAGCGTCAAAGGCGCCGCCTGATTTCGGTTTCCAGGTCCGTCGTAGCGACCGCGCTGAGTATCGGGTAGCCCCACCTCGGCAATTTTTATGTCACGATATCGGGACCAACGAGCCAATGCGCCGGCCCGCCGGCGCATTTTCGCTTGAAAGATCGGACTTGCCGTGGATCAGCAATCATCAGCGCCGCAATCGGCAAGCAAACTGCCTATTCCGCGCTGGGAGTTCATTGCGCTGTGCGCAGCGCTGATGGCGCTGAATTCTCTGGCCATCGACATCATGCTGCCGGCGCTGCAGCAGATCGGCGCCTCGCTCGGCGTCGAGAATGAAAATCACCGGCAATATGTGGTCACCGCCTACATTCTGGGTTTTGGTGGCGGCCAACTGTTCTTCGGACCGATATCGGATCGTTTCGGCCGCCGCTCGCCGCTTGTCGCGGGTCTGATCATCTATGTGGCGGCGGCTGCGGCGGCAGCCATCGCGCCGAGCTTTGAAACCCTGCTGATATGTCGTGCCGTGCAAGGCATTGGCGCGGCCGCCACCCGCGTCATCGCGGTCTCGATCGTGCGCGATACATTCGACGGCCGGCGCATGGCCGAAGTCATGTCCCTGATCTTCATGGTGTTCATGGCGATACCGGTCATCGCGCCCGGCATCGGCCAGTTCATCATGCTGTTCGCGACCTGGCACTACATCTTCGTCACCATGGCCGTCGGCGCGCTGATCGTGTCGGCGTGGTCGCTGCTGCGTCTGCCTGAAACGCTGCGCCCCGAATATCGCCGGTCCCTGACGGTCTCCTCCGTCGTCGGTGGATTCCGCATCGTGCTCACCAATCGCATCGCGCTCTGCTATGCCTTTGCCAGCACCTTCGTCTTCGCCGCCATGTTCGGCTTCATCGCCTCGGCGCAGCAGATCTATGTCGACATCTTCCATGTCGGCGAGATGTTCCCGGTCATCTTCGCCGGTGTCGCGGGCGTGCTCGCCTTCTCCAATTTTCTGAACTCACGCCTTGTCGGCCGTATCGGCATGCGCCGGCTGTCGCAGGGCGCCCTGCTTTTGTTTCTGGTCATCAGCCTGGCCTGGCTGATCGTTTCGCTGGAAATCAAGATGCCGCTCTGGCTGTTCATCACCTTCTTTGCCAGCGCCATGCTTCCCTTCGGCGCGCTTGGCGCCAATTTCAACGCATTGGCCATGGAGCCGCTCGGCCAACTGGCCGGCACGGCGTCATCCATTCTGGGTTTCATGCAGACGTTTCTCGGCGGCATTCTCGGCACGCTGATCGGCCAGGCGTTCAACGGCACGGTGACGCCGCTTGCCGCCGGCTTCTGCAGCGTCTCGGTCGCGGCGCTGCTAATGATCCTGATCGCCGAGCGCGGCAAGATGTTCCAGCCCCACAACCCACCCGTTTCAGGCCACATCACCGACCTGCACTAGACCCTGCCGTCTGCCGCAGGAATTAATCCTACTCGGCCCACAGTTCGCGGCGCAGTTCCCGCCAGCTCTCCTTGTCGGGAGCGACCAGCAGGCCGCCGCCGACATGCGACGGCAGGTAAGGACTGCCGTCGAAGCGCGCGGCATGGCCGCCGGCTTCGGCATGGATCAGCGCACCGGCGAGATGATCCCAGGGCATCAGCTTGTTGTAGACGACGAAATGGCCATGGCCGCTGGCCAGCAAGCGGTATTCGTGGGCGGCGCAGCGGTAGTTGAACTGCGACAGCGTCTTGGTCTGGTTGCAGGCCAGTCGCGTGCGGTCCGGCTCGGCCATGTATTGCCATGAGACCGCGCCGGTCATCTCGGAGATCGGCACACTTGCGGCAACCCGCACCCGCTCCAGGGTACCATGGGCATGGCGGATATGGCTGCCGGCGCCCTTGGCGCCGATCAGCCAATCCTTGCCGACCGGATCGTGGATGATACCGGCGACCGTTTCCCCCTTGACCACGACGGCAAGCATGACACCAAACAGCGGCACACCGGAGGCGAAATTGAAGGTGCCGTCGACCGGATCTATGACGAAAGCCAGATCGGCATCACCCAAACCGTCGAGCAGCGCCGGGTCGTCGGAACAGGCTTCCTCGCCGACAACCATGGCTCCGGGATAACGCTGGCGCAGCCTGGCGGTGATCAACCGCTCGGCGTTGACGTCCGCTTCCGTCACCAGATCGGCGGCGGAGGTCTTCTGTCTGATGTCGCCATCGCCCAGCCGGCGAAAGCGGGGCATGATTTCGGTGTCGGCCACCTCGGCCAGCAGGCTGGCCAGCCAGTCGATCGCGTTGTCGTCAAATGTCATCTGAAGCGTCTTGTCCTGTGATGAGGGTCTGGTTCAGCGCGGCGAAGTCGAAAAGTTTCCTGTCGAGCAGATGTGACGGCCTGGCGTTGGACAGCGCGCGGATCATCGTGTCCTTGCGGCCGGGCATGCGCTTTTCGATGTCTTCCAGCATCGCCTTCATGGCGTTGCGCTGGAGGCCTTCCTGGCTGCCGCACAGGTCGCAAGGGATGATCGGGAACCGCATCGCCGCGGCGAATTTTTCGAGATCGATCTCGGCGCTGTAGCTCAGTGGCCGCAGCACCATGACGTCGCCTTCGTCATTGAGCAGCTTTGGCGGCATGGCGGCGAGGCGGCCGCCATGGAACAGGTTCATGAAGAAGGTCTCGAGAATATCCTCGCGATGATGGCCGAGCACCAGCGCCGAACAGCCCTCCTCCCGCGCGATGCGGTAGAGATGGCCGCGCCGCAGCCGCGAGCAGAGCGAGCAATAGGTACTGCCCTGCGGCAGCTTGTCGGTGACTACGGAATAGGTGTCCTGGTACTCGATGCGGTGCGCAATGCCATTGGCGTTGAGGTAGTCCGGCAGGATGTGCTTGGGAAAATTCGGCTGGCCCTGGTCGAGATTGCAGGCCAGCAACTCGACCGGCAGCAGCCCGCGCCATTTGAGATCGAGCAAGATGGCGAGCAGGCCGTAGGAATCCTTGCCGCCCGATAGCGCGACCAGCCAGCGCTGGCCCGGCTCCACCATCGAGAAATCCTCGATCGCCTGGCGGGTCAGCCGCAGCAGCCGCTTGCGCAATTTGTTGAATTCGACCGAGGATGGCACATCGGCGAACAGCGGATGGGAGCCGCCTTCGGCGACCGGTTCAAGAGTCTCGATGTCTGGCAGCATATTCATGGCGCAGCGGCCCCGGAGATGTGACGTCCGCCCGGATTAGCGCATCGGCCGGAAAATCGAAACGGCAAAGCGGGATGCCGGAAACAAAAAGGCCGCCTCGAGGGCGGCCTTTCAGATATCGCAGAAAGCGTTCGCTTAACGCGAATAGAATTCGACGACCAGGTTCGGCTCCATCTGGACGGCGAACGGAACGTCCGCCAGGCCGGGAATGCGCGAGAAGGTCGCGACCATCTTGTTATGATCGGCTTCGATGTAATCCGGCACGTCGCGCTCGGCGAGGCCGACCGATTCCAGGACGATGACCAGCTGCTTCGACTTTTCGCGCACTTCGATGACGTCGCCCGGCTTGCAGCGGTACGAACCGATGTTGACGCGCTTGCCGTTGACGTTGACGTGGCCGTGGTTGACGAACTGACGGGCAGCAAAAATGGTCGGCACGAACTTGGCGCGGTAGACGACCGCGTCGAGACGCGATTCGAGCAGGCCGATCAGGTTCTCCGAGGTATCGCCCTTGCGGCGGTCGGCCTCTTCGTAGACCTTGCGGAACTGCTTTTCCGAAACGTCGCCATAGTGACCCTTCAGCTTCTGCTTGGCGCGCAGCTGCAGGCCGAAGTCGGAAAGCTTGCCCTTGCGGCGCTGGCCATGCTGGCCGGGGCCGTATTCACGCTTGTTGACCGGGGACTTCGGGCGGCCCCAGATGTTTTCGCCAAGACGGCGGTCGATCTTGTATTTCGCGGATTCGCGCTTGCTCATCGCATTCCCTTTCAAAACAACACACCCGGCACCTCATGGTCCGGGTGAAGGAAACGCGCCCTCCTCTGGCCTCCGTTTTCGAGACCTGACAGGGTTTTCCCACGCAACGCGGCGGAAAACCCACGGGACACGTCAGTTCAAACAAAACCAGAAACAACCAAGGCAACCGGTCTTGCGCATATAAAACAAACACCGGACATCGCTGCCCGGCGTTGGCGGCTGGTTAAACCGAGATTTAACCGGTGTCAAGCTTCCGTCTAGCTTGTCATTGGCGCAACCATATAAGGTTGACGACGTTGAGCAATGCCGGATGTGGCGGGAGGTTTTTACGCCAACGGCACCAGGAAGGGACTGGAGCTAGAGGAGTTCAGTTAGCATGAAGAAGTTCTTCCTTACCCTGGCCGGTGCCGCGGTACTGGCCGGATCGATGGCGGTTGCGCCGGAGCCGGCGATGGCCCGTCATTGGCACGGCCACAAACAGGTCTGCCGGGTCATCGTCAAGAAGAGGGTGGTGTGGCGGCACGGCCATCGCAAGGTGATCGTGCAGAAGGTGCGGCGTTGCCACCGCTGGTAAGGCGGACAAAGCAGCAATCCGAGAGGGCCAGCGAACTGTCGCTGGCCCTTTTCATTCAATGAGTGCCGGAGCGTGGCTTCAAACCCTCAATCCTTGGATTTTTCAATCCTTGGATTTTTTCTCCGGCAGCCCTTTGCGCTTCGTCTCGGCGAATTCCTCAAGCTGTTGTTCGCTCATCGATTCGTACATTTCGCGTGAGGCGCCTTTGAGTTCGCTCTTCCTGGTCTCGCCGCGCTTGGCGGAGAGCGCGGCGCCGGCTGCTTTCTGCTGGGCTTTCGAGGTGGCAGGCATGACGGTTTCTCCTTTTCTGTCAGGACAAACGCCGTGCTTCGGCGGCAGTTCCAGCGCCGATGGCCCAGTTCCTCGTCCGGATCAGGCGACCGGCTTTGGCGATTTCGTTCGCAGCCTTCCCGTGTCCGGAACTCCAGTGTAGGACGGCTGAATGAAGTCTCTGACTGACCCCTCACAAGCTCTCTCCTCCGGCCTGACGAAAATCCGCACCGAATTCCACGTGCCGGCTGGATTTCCGGTTGACGTAATGGCCGCGGCGGACGCGGCGGCCAGACGTGTGCCGAACCAGCATGCCGATCGAACTGATATGCCCTTCGTCACGCTCGATCCAGCAGCCTCCACCGATCTTGACCAGGCGTTCTCGATCGAGGCGAGCGGCGGCGATCTTCTGCTGCATTATGCCATTGCCGACGTGGCCTGGTTCGTCGAAGACCGCGACGCGATCGATCTCGAGGCCTGGACGCGGGGCGAGACGTTTTATTTGCCGGACGGCAAGGCCGGACTCTACCCGCCGGTACTTGCCGAGGGTGCGGCGAGTTTGTTGCCGAATGGACCGCGTCCAGCTGTTGTCTTCACCGTTCGGGTGGCTGAGGACGGTGCGGTGAAATTGGACGGCGCGGAACGGGCAATCATTCGAAGCCGCGCGAAACTCGCCTATGACAGCGTGAAGGCTTCCGACGTTCCGGCCGGCTTCGCTGAAATGGCGCGGCGCATGGCGATGAACGAACAACGTCGTGGCGCGTCACGCGTCGACCCACCCGAGCAGGAGGTTGAAAGGCTCGCCGATGGCACATTCCGGCTGTCCTTCAGACCGCTCCTGCAATCCGAACAGGACAATGCCGCGCTTTCGCTGGCTGCCAACATGGCGATCGCCGACGCCATGCTTGCGCACAAGACCGGGCTGTTCCGCGTGATGTCCGGGCCGGACGCGTCCAAGGTGCAGAGACTTCGCAACGCGGCACAGGCGCTCGGTCTGTCCTGGCCGGCCTCAACCAGCCTGCGCGACTACCAGCGCACGCTCGATCCGGCTGACCCGAAACAGGCGGTGTTGATGCTGGAAATCCGCCGCGCAGGCAACGGCGCGTCCTACCAGCCCTACCAGGAAGGTGTCGTTCCCTGGCATGAGGCGATGGCCGCGACCTATGCCCACGCCACCGCGCCGCTCAGGCGGCTGGCCGACCGCTATGTCGTGCGCTGCGCACTGGCAATCGCCAACGGCCAGCCCGTGCCGCAGGTCGTCACCGATGCGTTCACCAAATTGCCGAAGGTGATGGGACGTGCGGATAGCCGCGCTTCGCAGATCAACCACGCGGTCATCGACCTTGCCGAGGCGGTCATGCTCAGGGGACGCGAGGGGGAAACGTTCAAAGCCGCAGTCACCGACTTCGTCGACCATGGCGTACGCGTTCAGCTTGCCGACATACCAGTCGTTGCCACGGTGAAGGCCACCGGGTTCAGACAGGGCGACAGTCTGACGCTAAGGTTGGCCTCGGCCGATCCGGATCAACGCAGCATCGTCTTCGAACCTGTTTAAGCGGCGGACGTTTCCACCACCAGTCCAAAGCCCTGCATCAGCCGGCTGACGGCGAAATCCGCCTTGCGTGAGGTGAAGACCGCGATATCGGGTTCGCCTTGCGGCAGCGCCCCATCGACGAGCGGCAGCAGTGAAAGCGCTCGCCGGGCGATCGCTTCGGCCGGATCTATCCAGTCGACCGGCCATGGCGCGGTCTTGCGCATGCGATTGACCAGGAACGGATAATGCGTGCAGGCGAGCACGACGATGTCGGTCCGCATGCCGTCACGCTCGATGAAGCAGGGCGCGATCTCGGCCCGCACGGCCTCCTCGTCGACAAAGCCCTCGCGCATATAGACTTCGGCAAGCCCCGCCAGCCTGTCGCTGCCGACCAGGCGGACATGGCATTTCTGCGCCCACTTGCTGATCAGGTCGCGTGTGTATTGCCGCTTCACCGTGCCCGGCGTCGCCAGCACCGAGACCAGGCCCGAGCGCGTGCGCTCCGCCGCCGGCTTGACCGCCGGCACGGTACCGACGAAGGGATGGCCGGGAAATCTGTCGCGCAACGCATCGATCACCAACGTCGAGGCGGTGTTGCAGGCGATGACGGAAATGACTGGCTCAAACCGATCGAGCAGCTTGGCGAACAGCTCCAGTATATGGGTCCTCAGAGCCGGTTCTTCCCAGGCGCCGAAAGGAAACGCCGCATCGTCCGCGACATAGATGAAGCGCCGGTCCGGCATCAGCACGCGCGCCTCGCGCAGAACGGTCAACCCGCCGACGCCGGAATCGAACATCAGGATCGGCTGGTCAGTCATTGTCGGTTCCCTTGCCGCCCAGCGGCGGCGCGTCCTCATCGTCGCCGGCAGGCCGGCGGGCCAGGCGTTCGGCCTCTGCCGTTCCGGCGCGCGCGGCAGCCGGAAGCCGCCTTGGATCATCGCCCGGCGAACCATCGCCGCGCGGCATCGCCGGCGAGAACCTGTCGAGGGACGAGATGATGCCGCGCAGCACCTTGAGTTCCGGCTCGGCAAAGCCGGCACGCGTCAGCACGGCACGCAGATTGTCGACCATTTTCGGTTTCTTCGGCGCTGGCCGGAAATAGCCGCGCGCTTCCAATGCGCCTTCGAGATAGGCGAACAGACCGTGCAATTCTTCCTTGCTGGCCGGCTTCATCTCCGGTCCGGTGAAATTGGTCTTGGTCTCGTCCTCCAGACCCGACTTCATCCACTCATAGGACATCAGCAAGGCCGCCTGGGCGATGTTGAGCGAGGAGAAATCGGGATCGACGGGAAAGGTGACGATCTCGTCGGCAAGCCCGACTTCGTCATTGTAGAGGCCGAAGCGCTCGCGGCCGAACAGGATGCCAGTGCGCTGCCCCATGCTGTGACGGGTCCTCAGCACCCTGCCCGCCTCGACTGGCCCGCGCACGGCCTTGAAGCCGTCGCGCTGCCTGGCGGTGGTGGCGAAAACGAAATTCAAATCGGCAAGCGCCGAGGCCAGATCGTCGAACACTTTCACGGCGTCTATGACATGGTCGGCGCGGCTGGCGGCGGCACGCGCCTTCTCGCTCGGCCAGCCGTCGCGCGGATTGACCAGGCGCAGTTCGATCAGGCCGAAATTGGCCATGGCTCGTGCAACCATGCCAATGTTCTCGCCAAGCTGCGGCTCGACCAGGATGATCGCCGGGCCGGCGGATGGGTTGTTATCGGGATCTTTGGTGACGGGCATGATTGTCAAAGAACTGCTGTTTGCGGCATTTCAGCGTCCCCTGCCATATTCGGCCGCGAAAATGAAGCATTCGCAAATGACAGCGGCCATTGCCTCGCATTCGTGAGCGATCGCCGTTTGCGCGGCCAAAAACCCTTTGATATACGGGCGGCATCTCCCGGCCGAACGCCACGCGGGCAAGGCCGTCCCATATCCCAGCAACGAGGCACTCTTTCCATGGCGAAGATCAAGGTGGCGAACCCGGTCGTCGAACTCGACGGCGACGAGATGACCCGCATCATCTGGCAGTTCATCAAGGACAAGCTGATCCACCCTTATCTCGACCTGAAGCTCGAATATTACGACCTAGGCATCGAGCACCGCGACGCCACCAACGACCAGGTAACGATCGATTCGGCCAACGCCATCAAGAAGTACGGCGTCGGCGTGAAATGCGCGACGATCACCCCCGACGAACAGCGCGTCGAGGAATTCAAGCTGAAGAAGATGTGGAAGTCGCCGAACGGCACCATCCGCAATATCCTCGGCGGCACCATCTTCCGCGAGCCGATCATCATGAAGAACGTGCCGCGCCTGGTGCCCGGCTGGACCAAGCCGATCATCGTCGGCCGTCACGCCTTCGGCGACCAATACCGCGCCACCGATTTCCGCTTCCCCGGCAAGGGCAAGCTGACGATCAAGTTCGTCGGCGAGGACGGCCAGGTGATCGAGCACGACGTGTTCGATGCGCCCGGCGCCGGTGTCGCCATGGCCATGTACAATCTCGACGAGTCGATCCGCGAATTCGCCCGCGCCTCGCTGAATTACGGCCTGCTGCGCAACTATCCGGTCTATCTCTCGACCAAGAACACCATCCTCAAGGCCTATGACGGCCGCTTCAAGGACATCTTCCAGGAGGTCTACGAGGCTGAATTCGAGGCCGAGTTCAAGTCGAAGAAGCTGTGGTACGAGCACCGGCTGATCGACGACATGGTGGCCTCCAGCCTGAAATGGTCGGGCGGCTATGTCTGGGCCTGCAAGAACTATGACGGCGACGTGCAATCCGACACGGTGGCGCAAGGCTTCGGCTCGCTCGGCCTGATGACCTCGGTGCTGATGACGCCGGACGGCAAGACGGTGGAAGCGGAAGCCGCGCACGGCACCGTCACCCGCCACTATCGCCAGCACCAGAAGGGCGAGGAAACCTCGACCAATTCGATCGCATCGATCTTCGCCTGGACGCGCGGCCTCGCGCACCGCGCCAAGCTCGACGACAATGCCGAGTTGAAGCGCTTTGCCGAGACACTGGAAAAGGTTTGCATCCAGACGGTCGAGAGCGGCTTCATGACCAAGGACCTGTCGCTCTTGATCGGCCCGGACCAGCCCTGGCTCTCGACCACTGGCTTCCTCGACAAGATCGACGAGAATTTGCAGAAGGCGATGGCGTAAGTACTCGCAGCTCCACACGCCGAAGGCTCCGAAAGGAGCCTTCGTTTTTTGGGCCGATGAAAGCGACGAAGGGCCGGCAGCATGCCCAAGCCAATCCTCTACGGCGCGGACTACAGTGTCTATGTGCGCATCGCGCGAATGACGCTGGAGGAGAAAGGCGTCGACTACGAACTCGTGCCGCTCGATATCTTCGCCGCCGACGGCATCCCGGCCTGGTATCTGGAGCATCACCCGTTCGGCCGCATCCCGGCCTTCGAGCATGACGGGTTTCGGCTCTTCGAGACGAATGCGATCTCGCGCTATGTCGACGAGGCTTTCGACGGCCCGGCGCTGCAGCCCGCCGACGCGCGCGGCCGCGCAAGGATGGGCCAGATGACAGGCATGCTCGACGCCTATGGCTACCGCGCCATGGTTTGGGACGTCGCCGTCGAGCGGCTGGAAAAGGCAGAACCGGATGAGAGGCTGATCGCTGGCGGCCTGAGCCAGGCACAGACGGTGCTGAAAGTGCTGACCTCGCTCAAGGCGAACGGACCTTGGCTGCTCGGCGACCAGTTGACGCTGGCAGACCTGCATGCCGCACCGGCCATTGCCTATTTCGTCAAGGTTGCCGAAGGGCAAGATTTGCTGGCACGGTTCGCGGACATCGAGGACTGGTATGCGCGCATCACCGCCCGAGCGAGCTTCGCCAGGACCGAAAAGGCAGTTTGAGCGGCCCGCCAGACGAGCTAAGGCGAAGGACTAAAACCCTATCTCGGGCTTGGTGGCCATCAGCCACAGGATGGCAAGCACGGTGGCAAAAGCCGGGAAGCCGCACACAAACCAGATGCGGAACAGACGCCTTTCCTCAGGCGGCAGCGGCACGTTTTCGATGGCCGCCTGCCGCGCCAGGTTGCGGATGCGAATCTGAATCCAGACCACCGGCAGCCAGAACAGGCCGGTCACGACATACAGCAGCAGGGACAGCACAATCCAGCCTTCGGACAGCGGCCAGCCTATGGCCCGCGCCAGCAGCACGCCGGTGATCGGCTGCACAATGACGGCGGTTGCCGTAAAAATGGCATCGGCGATGACGACCGTGCCCGCGACATGGGCGACGAGGTCGGCGCGGCCGGTGCGTTGCGCCATGAGCATGAAGAAGGCGATGCCGGCGCCGGTGCCGAAGAGAACCGTGGCGCCGATGATATGCGCCCAGCGCAAAGTGTCGGCCCAGAGGCTCATCGCTCGTCCAAAATTGCCAGCGCCACCAGGACAAGGCAAAGCGCGGGTACCGCCTTGACCATTGCACCTAGCGGATCGAGCCACAGATCGGGCGCAAGCGCGGTTGCCGCGCCAACATAGGCCAAGGTGATGGCAAGCATCCCCATCAGCGCGAGGCGCGCCGAGGGCCGCATCAGGACAGCGGCTCCGACAACGATGTCCGCAATGCTTCCAGCAAGAACCAGTCCGAGCGCGAAGGCGGGCGACAGGCCATGAGAGACCAGAATGTCGGCCGCCGCATCCTGTCGAGCCAGGCCGACGATGCCGGAAACCAGCCAGAACAGCGAGAGCACGCCGAACACGACTGGTTTCAGCAGCCAGAGGCGGGCGAACCATCGCTCCTGGACGTGGGCAGGCATGGCGGCCAGCGTCGCTTCCAGAGGCTGAAGCGGATGGCCGCTTACATCGTTCCAGAGTCCGGCATTGCCGGTCACGCCACGCGCCAGCGCGACAAGGGCTGCGCTGCGCAAAGGCGATCGCCAACCAAGCAGGCCAAGGCCGTCCGCAATGACGGCGGCAAGCCGGCCGACAATAGCCGGCATCCGCACGACGCGGGCCGGCGGCAGGCCAAGCCATGCCCGAAAGGTTGAGAGAACATCAGTGAGCGATCGGGCCTCGGTTTCAACGAGATCGATCGCAAGGCGCGGCGGCAGAGATCCGGCAACCGCGCGCGAGACTGCCTCGGCGACGTCCGTTACCGACACAGTCTGGATCGGCTGGCGCGCCATGACGGCAGGGACAAAAACGGGAAAGGCCGCGAGGGCGCGCAAAAGTGCGGTCCCGCCATAAGCGGCCGGTGCGATCACCAGGCCCGGTCGCAAGATCGTCCACTCTAGCGAAGAGCCTGTGACGGCCTTGTCGCCTTCCGCCTTGGTGCTGAAGAAAGCATCCGATGAGGCAGGGTCGGCACCGATCGCCGAGATCTGCACAAAACGGCGCACGCCGGCCTGCTCGCAGGCCGCCACCAGCGCTACCACCGAGCCGCGATGAATGGCGTCGAGGCGGTCGCGTGGGCCGTCCTGCAAGGCGCCCGCGGCGTTGACGACCGCGCCCATGCCCGCAACCATCGACAGCCAGTCTTCAGCGGCAAGCAGTTTCGACATGTCCGCTGCGATCCAGCGAACCGCCGGCCGACGCCGACCGGCATCCCCGACATCGCGACCGAGACCGGTCACATGATGACCGTCGCGAAGCAAACGGCCAATGACGGCGTCCCCGATCAAACCATAGCCGCCGAGGACGAGAATTTTCATGTCTCGGCTTTCAGGCGGCTTCGAGTGCCGCCCTGACCGCCGCGATCGCATCATTGGCCTTCGAGGCATCCGGGCCACCGGCCTGGGCCATGTCTGGCCGCCCGCCACCGCCCTGCCCGCCCAGTGCGGCGGAGGCCACGCGGACCAGGTCGACGGCGCTGAAGCGACTTAACAGATCGTCGGTGACAGCAACGACGACGCTTGCCTTGTTGTCCTCGCCGGCGCCGACGAAGACGACGACGCCGGAGCCGAGCGATGTCTTGCCGGCATCCGCCAGCGGCTTCAGGTCCTTCGGCGACACGCCCGATACCGCCTTGCCGAGGAAGCCTATGCCCGCGACGGTCTCGTTCTCCAAAGGCGCGCCGGCCGCGGCACCGCCACCCAGCGCCAGCTTCTTGCGCGCTTCCGTGAGTTCCTTCTCGAGCTTCTTGCGCTCCTCAAGCAAAGCCTCGACGCGCGCCGGCACGTCGGCGGGCGAGATTTTCAGCACGGCTGCCGCCGTCTTCAGACGCCGATCCTGCTCATCGAGATGTTTTCTGGCCGCTTCGCCGGTCAGCGCCTCAATGCGGCGCACGCCGGCGGCAACCGCGCTGTCGGAAACGACACGCACCAGGCCGATATCTCCGGTTGCCCTGACATGGGTGCCGCCGCAGAGTTCGACCGAATAGGGCCGGTTGGCCTTGGCGCCGTGCAGCCCGGTGCCCATCGACACGACGCGCACTTCATCGCCATACTTCTCGCCGAACAGCGCCATGGCACCCTCCGCAATGGCGTCGTCGACCGACATCAGGCGCGTGGTCACCGGGCCGTTCTGCACGACGATTTCGTTGGCCATGCGCTCGACCTCTTCGAGTTCCTCGGCCGAGATCGGCTTGTTGTGCGAGATATCGAAGCGCAGGCGCTCCGGCGCGACCAGCGAGCCCTTCTGCGCGACATGGGTGCCCAGCACCTCGCGCAGCGCCTCATGGATCAGGTGCGTGGCGGAGTGGTTGGCGCGCAGCCTGGAGCGCCTGTTATGGTCGACCTTGAGCTCAACGGCGGCGCCCGTCTTGACCGTGCCGCTCGCCACCTTGCCCAGATGCACGAACAGCCCATCCGCCTTCTTCTGCGTGTCCGAGATCTCGATCGAGAAGCCTTCGCCCGAGATGACGCCGGTATCGCCCATCTGGCCGCCGGACTCGCCATAGAATGGCGTCTGGTTGACGACCACCGCGACCGCGTCACCCTTGCCGGCGCTGTCGACGGTCTTGCCGTCCCGGACCAGCGCTTGGATGAGGCCTTCCGCAGCTTCAGTCTCGTAACCGAGGAATTCGGTGGCACCGGTCTTTTCGCGCACCGAGAACCACACCGTCTCGGTGGCGGCCTCGCCGGATCCGGTCCAATGCTTGCGCGCCTCGGCCTTCTGCTGCTCCATCGCATTGGTGAAGCCGGCAAGATCGACCGAGATGCTGCGCTGGCGCAGCGCGTCCTGCGTCAGGTCGAGCGGGAAGCCGTAGGTGTCGTAGAGCTTGAAGGCCGTCTCGCCATCCAGCATGTCGCCGGCATGCAGCGTTTCCGTCGCCTCGGAGAGCAGGCCGAGGCCGCGCACCAGCGTCTTGCGGAAGCGCGTCTCCTCGAGCTTCAGCGTCTCGGTAATCAGCTGTTCGCCGCGCAACAATTCGGGATAGGCCTGGCCCATCTCGCGCACCAGGGCCGGCACCAGCTTCCACATCAGCGGCTCGTTCGCGCCGAGCAACTGCGCGTGGCGCATGGCGCGGCGCATGATGCGGCGCAGCACATAACCACGGCCTTCGTTCGACGGCAGCACGCCGTCGGCGACTAGGAAGGAGGACGAGCGCAAATGATCGGCAATGACGCGGTAGGACGCCACCGTTTCGGCATCCGGCGCGCGCCCAAGCGCGGACGCCGCCGCATCGATCAGATGCCGGAACAGGTCGGTCTCGAAAACGCTCTCCACGCCCTGCAGGATGGACGCCATGCGCTCCAGGCCCATGCCGGTGTCGATCGACGGACGCGGCAGGTCGATGCGCTCCTCCTTCGTCACCTGCTCATACTGCATGAACACCAGGTTCCAGAATTCGAGGAAGCGGTCGCCATCCTCTTCCGGGCTGCCGGGAGGACCACCCCAGATGTGCTCGCCACGATCGATGAAGATTTCCGAGCACGGCCCGCAAGGACCGGTGTCGCCCATCGCCCAGAAATTGTCCGAGGTCGGGATGCGGATGATGCGATCGTCCGAGAAACCGGCGATCTTCTTCCAGAAGCCCGCCGCCTCATCATCCGTGTGGTAGACGGTGACCAGCAGCTTGTCCTTCTTCAGCCCGAACTCCCTGGTGATCAGGTTCCAGGCAAGCTCGATGGCGCGCTCCTTGAAATAGTCGCCGAAGGAAAAGTTGCCGAGCATCTCGAAGAAGGTCAGATGACGCGCGGTGTAGCCGACATTGTCGAGGTCGTTGTGCTTGCCGCCGGCGCGAACGCTCTTCTGGGCAGTGGTGGCACGCGAATAGGACCGCTTCTCCAGGCCGGTGAAGACGTTCTTGAACTGCACCATGCCGGCATTGGTGAACATCAATGTCGGATCGTTGCGCGGCACGAGTGGGCTCGAGGCGACGACCTCGTGGCCCTCCTTGCGGAAATAGTCGAGAAATGTCGACCGGATCTCGTTCACGCCACTCATGACTGCTGCCTTTTCGCGAAAACCGCCGGCGCGGCCGGCGGAAACTGGTCTCTGCTTTCCAGAAATAGATTTGGCCTTTTAGCGGGCACGCCCCAGCCTGTCCAGAAACACGGAATTGGGCCAATCCACGAGCTTGCCAGCCGTCCGCGCTATCCAAAAACGAAAACCGCCGGCGCGAAGGCCGGCGGTTTTGAACGCGATACTACAGAACTCAGTTACTTAAGCTTCAGATCATGGACCGGGATTATGGCCGAACTCCGGCAATTGCCCTACATCGCGCCGGCTTCGTCCTCAAAACCGTCGTCGCCATTGCCCTCGGAGCCACCATTCTCGAGGAATTTCTCGGCGATCAGCCCGGCATTCTGTCTCAGCGCCAGTTCGATCTCGCGCGCGGTATCGGGATTGTCGCGCAGGAACAGTTTTGCATTTTCGCGGCCCTGGCCGAGACGCTGCGAATTGTAGGAGAACCAGGCACCCGACTTCTCGACCACGCCGGCCTTGACGCCGAGGTCGACCAGCTCGCCGGTCTTGGACACGCCCTCGCCATACATGATGTCGAACTCGACCACCTTGAAGGGCGGCGCCAACTTGTTCTTGACCACCTTGACGCGGGTCTGGTTGCCGACGACCTCGTCGCGGTCCTTGACCGAGCCGATGCGGCGGATGTCGAGGCGCACCGACGCGTAGAATTTCAGCGCGTTGCCGCCGGTCGTGGTTTCGGGCGAACCGAACATGACGCCGATCTTCATGCGGATCTGGTTGATGAAGATGACCATGGTGTTGGAGCGCGAGATCGAAGCGGTCAGCTTGCGCAGCGCCTGGCTCATCAGGCGGGCCTGCAGGCCCGGCAGCGAATCGCCCATCTCGCCCTCGATTTCAGCACGCGGCGTCAGCGCCGCGACCGAATCGACCACCAGCACGTCGATGGCGCCGGAACGCACCAGCGTGTCGCAGATCTCCAGCGCCTGCTCGCCAGTGTCAGGCTGCGAGATCAGCAGGTTTTCAAGATCGACACCGAGCTTGCGGGCATAGACCGGATCGAGCGCATGTTCGGCGTCGACGAAGGCGCAGATGCCGCCCTTCTTCTGGGCTTCGGCCACCGTATGCAGCGCCAGCGTCGTCTTGCCCGAGCTTTCCGGCCCGTAGATTTCGATGATGCGGCCGCGCGGCAGGCCACCGACACCAAGCGCGATGTCGAGGCCAAGCGACCCGGTCGGTACCGTTTCGATCTCGACGACCTGCTCATTCGCGCCGAGCCGCATGATCGAGCCCTTGCCGAAAGCCCGCTCGATTTGCGACAGCGCCGCATCCAGAGCCTTTGATTTGTCCACTGCCTTATCCTCTACAAGCCGCAAAGAATTCTGAGCCATGATACATCACCCCTTGGTCGTCAATGAAGGCCGGACAATCCGTAATCCCTGGCATTTTGTACCTTTTTTGTTCTCATTTGGCAAGAGGCAACAACCTTTTGAAAAATAAACGATATCCGGGTTTGTTCTTTTTTCGTCCCAGAAAGCGCGACAGCAACCTGCCTCCCATTAGACCAGCCGACGCCGTTGTCCTGGCCTGCCGAATCGCTGCCTTGCATGCGAAGCTCTGCCGCGCAGCCTAGCGCTTGTGCGGCTGCAACAACAAAGGTCATATCGCCGCCATGGTGAAATCCGCAAAGATACTGGCCGTGGGCGGGGCCCATATCGACCGGCGCGGCCAGGTGTCCGGCCTCTACGTGCCGGCCGCGTCCAACCCCGGCACGATGCGCGAGGATGTCGGCGGCGGCGTCTTCAACGCGCTGCGCAGCACAGTGCTGCGCGGCATCTCCGCTTCGCTGCTTTCGATGCGGGGCGGCGATGCGGCGGGCGACACCGTTTCACGCGCCATAGCGAAGGCAGGGATTGCCGATCTGTCAGCGGTGTTCCTTGACCGCACGACACCGAGCTATACCGCGTTGATCGATCGCGAAGGCGAGTTGATCGTCGGCTTTGCCGACATGGCGCTGTACGACCTGGCGTTTCCCAAGCAGATCCGCCGATCCAAGGTGCGAGAGGCGATCTTGGCCGCCGACGCCATCCTGTGTGACGCCAATCTGCCATCGGCGGCACTGGAGCGACTGGTTTTGCTTGCCGCCGGCAAGCCCATATTCGCCATTGCCATTTCGCCGGCCAAGATCGTGCGCCTGAAGCCGGTGCTCGGCAATCTGGCCGTCGTCTTCATGAACCAGCGCGAGGCCCTCGCGCTGGCAGGCCTGGACGGCGGGGCTTCCCAGCGGGGCATCGTTGACGGTTTGAAGCGCGCCGGCCTCACTAGCGCGGTGGTCACGGCGGGCAGCGGCCCGGTGCTGGGTTTCGATCGTGACGGCATGTTTGCCATCATGCCGCCGGCCCCGAGGAAGGTTGTGGACGTCACCGGCGCGGGAGATGCGCTGGCGGGGGCAACGGTCGCCGCCTTGCTGCGCGGCATGCCCTTGCGGGCGGCATTGCGGGAAGGAGTCGCGGCGGCAACGCTGGCCATCGAGAGCGCCGACGCCGTTCCCGATTTTACCGCGGCGGCCTTCGTGGAAGCGCTGGCCCTTGTGCCCGATGTGCAGGAAGTGGCATGAGACCGGCAAATTCATAATACCGGAGTGCCGCCGCGCGTCTTGATGGATGCACGCACACCGGTTGGAGATTAGAGATGACGCCAGAGACCGCACGCCCCTTCATCGATATCCACGCGCCGGTGGCGCAAGCCCTGACCGCCGGCCGGCCGGTGGTGGCGCTGGAAAGCACCATCATCACCCATGGCATGCCCTACCCCGACAATGGCGCCATGGCGGCCGATGTCGAGAAGATCATCAGCGACGGAGGTGCCGTGCCGGCAACGATCGCCGTGATTGGCGGCCGCATCAAGATCGGCCTTTCCGACGGCGAACGCGAATCACTGGCCATGACCGGTGACGCCATGAAGCTATCGCGCGCCGACCTCGGATTCGCCGTCGCGCAAGGGCGCACCGGAGGCACCACGGTCGCCGCGACCATGATCGCCGCCCATATGGTCGGGATAAAAGTGTTCGCCACCGGCGGCATTGGCGGCGTGCACAAGGGCGCGGAAAAGAGTTTCGATATTTCGGCCGACCTCGATGAGTTGGCGCGCACACCGGTCATCGTCGTCTCGGCCGGCGCCAAGGCCATTCTCGATATCGAAAAAACGCTGGAAGTGCTGGAGACGCGTGGCGTGCCTGTCGTCGGCCATGGCTGCGAGACCATGCCCGCCTTCTGGTCGCGGCAGTCACCGTTCCGCGCGCCTCTCACCTTGTACAAGCCGGAAGACATCGCGCATTTCTACCAGACCCGGGCTGCGCTTGGGCTCGGCGGTGGCATGCTGATCGCCAACCCGGTGCCGCAGAGCGATGAAATCCCGACCGAGGAGATGGCCGGCTATATCGAGGCCGCACAGAAAGCCGCCGAGGCGCTCAACGTGACCGGCAAGGCAGTGACGCCGTTCCTGCTGTCAAAGATCCTGGAGCTCACCGGCGGCCGCAGCCTGAAGACCAACATCGCGCTGGTCGAAAACAATGCAAGGCTGGCGGCCAAGATAGCAAAGGCGCTGTAGGTTCGCACGGCTATTTGCCGGCGCGCCTTCCAGCCTCATAGGCGCGGCGTGCCCACACCGTCATCTCGTCCGGATCGTCAAAGGCACTGTCGGGAATACTCCAATAGGGCATTGCGACCAGCTTGCCGTGGCGCGAGCCTGTATAGGTCCATTGCTTGCAGCCCTCGGCTTCGAACTCGGGCGCGCTTTGCTCGTCGGCCTTCAGCAGCAATTCGCCGCGCAGCACGATGGCGACGATAACGCCGTCGAAATAGATGCCCTTGCCGCCGAACAGCCTGCGGATGCTGACCGGGCCGAGGCCGGCAAACAGTTCGGCGATGCGTTCATTGTCCATGCCGCGATCATGTCACCGGCATTTGACATTGTCATCGCGCAACCAAGATCATGCTGACAGGTTGAGATTATTCCGTCGGAGGTTTTGTCATGCCGCTTCTGCTCAAGGGATCCTGCCGCTGCAACGCCGTGCGTTTCGAGGTGGAAAGCCACACGCCCGTGCCATTCATGCTCTGCTACTGCTCGATCTGCCGCAAGCAGCAGGGCGGCGGCGGTTTCGCCATCAATCTCGGCGCCGACTACGAAACGCTGAACATCAGGGGCAAGAGGAGCATTGGCGTCTACCGTGCCGAGATCGAGGACGACGAGCATCCCCATTGCGAGGTTTCGACCGGCGAACGCAATTTCTGCCGCAAATGCGGGTCGGCGCTCTGGCTCTACGATCCGACCTGGCCGGAACTGGTGCATCCCTTCGCCTCGGCGATCGACAGCGACCTGCCGAAACCGCCTGAAAAGGTGCATCTGATGCTGAAATACAAGGCGAACTGGGTCGAGCCCGCGGTCGGCAAGGGCGACAAGGTATTCGATGTCTATCCGGAAGAGTCGATCGCCGACTGGCACAAGCGGACGGGTATGTGGGTGGAGTAGTGTTCTTCGCGCCGTAAACTGGGCGAAGGAAGATCAGGCCGAGGCGCGTGCCTCTGCCAGCGCCTTGAGATCAGCCGGCTTCAGTTCGACGGACTCACCGCAGCCGCAGGCCGAACTCTGGTTGGGGTTGTGGAAGGTGAAGCCGGTGCGCAGCGTCGTCTGCTCGAAATCCATCTCGGTGCCGAACAGGAAAAGGGCTGCCTCCGGCGCGACATAGACATGGGCGCCGTCGCGCTCGATGTGGTCGTCCTTGGTATTGGGCTCGGTCACCAGATCGACCGTGTATTCCATGCCGGCGCAGCCGCCCTTCTTGATGCCGAGGCGAATGCCATGCGCATTCTCACGGGTAGCGACGATCTCGCGCACCCGGTCGGCGGCCTTTTCGGTCATCGTGATGACGGCGAAGCGTCCCATTCTCTTTCCTTCTCCATTCCATGCAGGTTCAAGGCCTGCCGAATGATTCCTCACCTAAAATGGTGAAGTTTTACCACTGGCGCAAGTGTACCGGTTCCGACACTAGTACCAGCCCACCGCCACCTGTGCCTCTTCCGACATGCGGTCGGGCGACCAGGGCGGGTCGAAGGTCATGTTGACCTCGACGCCGGACACGCCTTCGACGGCGCCGACGGCGTTCTCCACCCAGCCAGGCATCTCGCCGGCGACCGGGCAGCCTGGTGCGGTCAGTGTCATGTCGATCTTGACCGAGCGGTCGTCCTCTATGTCGATCTTGTAGACGAGGCCAAGCTCATAGATGTCGGCCGGGATTTCCGGATCATAGACCGTCTTCAGCGCCGAGACGATATCGTCGGTCAGCCGCGCCAGTTCGTCGGCGGGAATAGCCGAGGCCGATACGATGCCATTTGCAGCCGGCTCCGGTGCGGTCTCTGCGGTCGTGCTCACATCGTCCATGGTCGTCATCACCCAAAGAACTTTCGCGCTTTTTCAAGCGCCTCGGCCAAAGCGTCGACTTCGGCCCTGGTATTATACATGCCGAACGATGCCCTGCATGTGGAGGTTACGCCAAAGCGTTTCAACAGCGGCTGGGCACAATGGGTGCCTGCCCGCACTGCAACGCCCTGCCTGTCTATCACCATCGACACGTCATGGGCATGAATGCCTTGCAGTTCGAACGAGATGATGGCGCCCTTGCCCGGCGCGTCGCCGAAGATGCGCAGCGAGTTGATGGCGCGCAGCCGCTCATGCGCGTAAGTCTTGAGGTCTTCCTCATGTGCAGCAATGCGCTCGCGGCCGATCTTTTCCATGTAGTCGAGGGCAGCACCCAGCCCGATCGCCTGGACGATCGGCGGCGTGCCGGCCTCGAAGCGATGCGGCGGCTCGTTGTAGGTGACAATGTCCTCCGTCACCTCCTCGATCATCTCGCCGCCGCCCATGAAGGGCCGCATGCCGGCGAGAATGTCCTTCTTGCCGTAGAGCACGCCGATGCCCGAGGGACCGTAGACCTTGTGGCCGGTGAAGACGAAGAAGTCACAGTCGAGATCCTGCACGTCGATTGGCATATGCACGGCGCTCTGGCTGCCGTCGACGAGTACGGGAATGCCTCGCGCATGCGCGATGCGCACGATCTCCTTGATCGGCGTCACCGTGCCCAGCGCATTCGACATCTGGGTGATGGCGACGAGCTTGGTGCGGTCAGTCAGCCGCTTCTCGAATTCCTCGATATGGAAGACGCCGAGATCGTCGACCGGCACCCAGACCAGTTTGGCTCCTTGCCGCTCGCGGATGAAATGCCAGGGAACGATGTTGGAGTGGTGCTCCATGATCGACAGCACGATCTCGTCGCCCTCGCCGATATTGGGCATGCCATAGCCATAGGCGACCGTGTTGATCGCCGAGGTCGTGTTCGAGGTGAAAACGATGTTGTCGGTGCTCGGTGCATTCAGGAAGCGGCGTACAGTCTCGCGCGCTTTTTCATAAGCGTCGGTCGCCGCGTTGGACAGGAAATGCAGGCCGCGGTGGACGTTGGCATACTCCTGCGAATAGGCGTGCTGGATCGTATCCAGCACCACCTGCGGCTTCTGCGCCGAGGCGCCATTGTCGAGATAGACCAGCTTCTTGCCGTAGACTTCCCGCGACAGGATCGGGAAGTCGCGACGGATCGCCTCGACGTCGTAGAAATCTCCGATCTTGCCTGGAGCGTTCATCATTTCACCCGTGCGTCAAAAACCAATCGTCCAGTCTTGCTTCCAGCGCCTCGACGATCGCCTCGTCATCCAGTTCCTCGATCACCTCGGCGACGAACGCCTTGACCAGCAGGCCACGGGCCGACTTCTCGTCGACGCCGCGCGCCATCAGGTAGAACAGATGGTCATGGTCGATCTCGGTGACGGTCGCGCCATGGCCGCAGACGACGTCGTCGGCGAAGATTTCGAGCTCCGGCTTGGTCGAGAACTCGCCATCGTCAGACAGGAGCAACGTGTTGCAAGCCATCTTGGCGTTGGTCTTCTGCGCATATTGGTGGACGTTGATACGGCCCTGGAAGACGCCGCGCGCCTTGCCCGTCACCACGTTGCGGATGATCTCGGTCGAGGTCGTGTGCGGCACAGCGTGGTCGAGCACCATCGTCACGTCGCTGTGGGTATCGCCGGCCAGCAGGTTGATGCCGCGCAGCTTGAAATCTGCGCCTTCGCCCGTCGTCCTGACCATGACCTCCTGGCGCACAAGCTTGCCGCCGGCGTTCATCACGAACAGCGTCAGCTTGGCATTCTTGCCAATATGGGCCTTGAACTGCGCCAGATGGGTCGCCGTCTCCGGCTGTTCCTGGACGATCAGCCACGTCACCTCGGCACCCTCACCCAGCACAAGCTGGCTGACCGAACTGACCAGTGCAGCCCCGTCTCCCGCCTGACGCTCGACGATGACCGCCTTGGCCCCGGCACCGACACGCACCGGCAGACGCACATGGGTCTGGCCGCCGGCCTGCACATTCTGCAGTTCGATCGGCTTTTCGAGTTCCGCGCCATCGGCGATGTCGACAAAATAGCCGTCGGCAACGAAGGCGGTGTTCAGCGCACCGATCGCATCGTCACTGCCATAGGGGTCGAGGCCCGGCGCAATGCTGCCATCAATCAGCTTTTCCGACAGGCGCTGGACGGTGACGCCTTCGATATCAGGCGTCTTCGCGTCGGACTTGCCGTTCAGGATCGCCAACACCGCGGAGCCTTCGACGATCGGCGCAACGGCTTTTGCCGCTGCGGCCGGGTCGAAGTCCGGCACCACATTCAACAGCCGGCGCAGGTCCGTGTAGTGCCAGGATTCGATACGCCGCGTCGGCAGGCCGTGCTTGATCGCCTCGATCGCGTCGTCGCGCTTCAGCATCACCGCGCCGTCGCCCGGCAGCAGCGACAACCGGTCGCCGAACGCGTCGATCAACGCGGTTTCGGCCGGTGTCCGCTGCGGTTGTGTGTGCATATTCATCAGTTTGACCTTGCCTTCTGGCATCTCACGCGGCTTCGCCGATCACGCCGGCATAGCCGTTGGCTTCGAGGTCGAGCGCCAGCGACTTGTCGCCGGACTTGATGACCTGGCCCTTGTAGAGCACGTGCACGCTGTCGGGCACGATGTGTTCGAGCAGGCGCTGATAGTGGGTGATGACCAGGAAAGCACGGTCCGGCGCGCGCAAAGCGTTGACGCCGTCGGAAACGATCTTGAGCGCGTCGATATCGAGGCCGGAATCGGTCTCGTCGAGCACGCATAGTTTTGGCTCCAGCAGCTTCATCTGCAGGATCTCGGCGCGCTTCTTTTCGCCGCCGGAGAAGCCGACGTTGAGCGGCCGCTTCAGCATAGCCATGTCCATGCTGAGCGAGGCGGCGGCTTCCTTCACGCGCTTCAGGAATTCCGGGATCTTCAGGGGCTCCTCGCCGCGCGCCTTGCGCTGCTCGTTCATGGCCACTTTCAGGAATTCCATGGTCGCCACGCCCGGTATCTCCATCGGATACTGGAAAGCGAGGAAGATGCCCGACGTCGCGCGCTCGGCCGGATCCATTTCGAGGATCGACTGGCCATTGTACAGGATGTCGCCTTCGGTCACCTCATAGTCCTCGCGGCCGGCGAGGATGTAGGACAACGTCGATTTGCCCGAGCCGTTCGGGCCCATGATCGCGGCGACCTCGCCGGCTTTCACCGTCAGGTTCAGGCCGCGGATGATTTCGGTGCCGTCATCGACGATGCGGGCGTGCAGGTTCTTGATTTCAAGCATTCTTTTGTTTCCTGAATATCTGTCCGGTCAGCCGACCGAGCCCTCAAGCGAGATGCCGATCAGCTTCTGCGCCTCGACGGCGAACTCCATCGGCAGTTGCTGGATGACGTCCTTGACGAAGCCGTTGACGATCAGCGCGATGGCTTCCTCTTCGGGAATGCCGCGCTGCATCACGTAGAATTTCTGGTCCTCGGAAATCTTCGACGTCGTTGCTTCGTGCTCGAATTGCGCCGTCGAGTTCTTGGCTTCCATATAGGGCACGGTGTGCGCGCCGCACTGGTCGCCGATCAGCAGGGAGTCACAGTTGGTGAAGTTGCGGGCGTTGGTCGCCTTGCGGTGCGCGGAAACCTGGCCGCGATAGGTGTTCTGCGAGAAGCCGGCGGCGATGCCCTTGGAGATGATGCGGCTCGACGTGTTCTTGCCGAGATGGATCATCTTGGTGCCGCTGTCGACCTGCTGGTAGCCGTTCGACACGGCGATCGAATAGAACTCGCCGGAGGAATCGTCGCCGCGCAGGATGCAGCTCGGGTACTTCCAGGTGATCGCCGAACCGGTTTCGACCTGCGTCCACGAGATCTTCGAACGGTTGCCACGGCAGTCGCCGCGCTTGGTGACGAAATTGTAGATGCCGCCCTTGCCTTCGGCGTCGCCGGGATACCAGTTCTGCACCGTCGAATATTTGATCTCGGCATCGTCGAGCGCCACGAGTTCGACCACCGCGGCATGCAGCTGGTTCTCGTCGCGCTGCGGCGCGGTGCAGCCTTCGAGATAGGAGACGTAAGCCCCCTCCTCGGCGATGATCAGCGTGCGCTCGAACTGGCCGGTGTTCTTTTCGTTCATGCGGAAATAGGTCGACAGTTCCATCGGGCAGCGCACGCCCTTGGGCACGAAGACGAAGGAACCGTCGGTGAAGACAGCCGAGTTCAGCGTGGCGTAGAAATTGTCCGATGTCGGCACCACCGATCCGAGATATTTCTGGACCAGTTCCGGATGCTCGCGGATGGCTTCAGAGATCGAGCAGAAGATCACGCCGGCCTGCGCCAGTTCCTTCTTGAAGGTGGTGACGACCGAAACGGAATCGAACACCGCGTCGACAGCCACACGGCCCGACTTGTAGACATTGTCGCTAGGCTCCTCGAGATCGGAGGCATCGGTCTTCTGCACGCCGGCGAGGATCTCCTGCTCCTTAAGCGGAATGCCGAGCTTCTCGTAAACCTTCAAGAGTTCGGGATCGACATCGCTGAGCGACGATGGGCCAGGCGTGCTCTTGGGCGCCGCGTAATAGTAGATGTCCTGGAAATCGATCTTCGGATAGTGGACGCGCGCCCAGGTCGGCTCTTCCAGCGTCAGCCAGCGCC
Source organism: Mesorhizobium sp. HAY1-8B (assembly GCF_056868045.1). NCBI lineage: Bacteria > Pseudomonadati > Pseudomonadota > Alphaproteobacteria > Hyphomicrobiales > Phyllobacteriaceae > Mesorhizobium > Mesorhizobium sp. HAY1-8B. The sequence continues at coordinate 4,034,096 of NZ_CP200321.1, read as the reverse complement.
GATAAGCTTCCAGGCGCCATTCCAGCATCCAGGACGGCTCGTCCTTCTTGGCCGAAATGAAACGGATGATGTCTTCGCTCAGGCCCTTGGGGGCCTTGTCGACTGCAATTTCCGTCTGGAATCCGTATTTGTATTGGTCGACGTCGATCTTTCGGACCCGATCGATCGTGTCCTGCACAGCAGGCATATGCGTTCTCCATCCACGCCGGGGTCAAGGCCCGACAGTTTTCAAACTATGGCACCGCCGAAATAAGCGCCGAAGAAGCGCTCGCGGCAGCGTAAGTTCCATATAGTGCGCCTCGACCGGAAATGCACCCGGCCAGTATGAAACGCACGGCTCTACCAGGCCGAAAAGCCCAAAATCGTCCAACCGCTACGCGGCCCTTCCCTTATCCGCCCGACGAGCGGCGATGCCCGCCAGCGCGGTGTGGAACAGTTCTATGTCCCCAGCACCCGTCGCCGGACCGATCGACACACGCAAGGCACCGAGACTGTCGCCATAGCCCATGGCTTTCAGCACGTGGCTCGGCCCGACCTTGCCCGACGAACAGGCGGAGCCGGCCGACAGCGCAACACCGGCCAGATCGAAGGCGATCTGCGCGGTTTCGGCCTTGACGCCCGCAATAGCGAAGAATGTCGTGTTGGCAAGCCTTGGCGCGCCGGTTCCAAAGATTTCCGCATCCGGGACCAGCGTTTTGACGATGGCCTCTATCTCGTCACGGCGCTCGCGCACCGCATCGATGGCCGGCAGTCCGGCCAGCGCTTCGCGTGCGGCAGCACCAAAACCGGCGATGGAGCCAAGGTTTTCCGTACCGCCGCGATGGCCCTTTTCCTGGCCGCCGCCGTTTATCAGGGGCTTCGGCATCATCAGGTCGGCGGCAGCGACGATGGCGCCGACGCCCTTGGGGCCGCCGATCTTGTGCGAAGACAGAATCAGATAATCGGCGTAACCCGCTGACATGTCGATCGAAACGCGACCCGCGGCTTGAACCGCATCGACGACAAGAATGCCGCCGGCGGCCTTGACGATCTCGGCCATACGATCGATCGGCTGGATGACGCCGGTCTCGTTGTTGGCGGCATGGATCGCCACCAGCGGCAGGCCATCGGCCTTGTCATGACCTGCAAGCGCGGCCGCCAAGGCCGCAAGATCAGCAATGCCATTGGCGTCGACGCCGATGCGCGTCACTTGCGCCGCCGGGAAGCGCCCGCCATTCAACAGGCAGGGATGATCGGCCTCCGACACGTAAAGCCGGCTCATGCGCAGGCCGCCGCGGCCCATCTGCCAATCAGGGACCAGAAGCGTCGAGGCGGCTTCGGTCGCTCCGGAGGTGAACACGACATGTTCGGGCCTGGCATTCCCCAATGCCGCGACCTCTCGCCTCGCCGTCTCGATCAGGCGCCGCGCGGCGCGGCCCTCGGCATGGACCGACGACGGGTTGGCGGCCACGTCAAATGCCGCGACCATAGCCTCGCGTGCCGCTGCAAGCAGCGGCGCACTGGCATTGTAGTCGAGATAGGCGCGTTTTGCGGCCATTTTCGTCCAGTTGGTCCCGTCAGAAGCCATTCGGTCGTCGTATGGCGTTATTTCCTTGAAATTCCAAGGCGAGCCGTCCTATTTACGCGGCTTGCGGCGCGGGTGGCCGGGCTCGACGTCTGGCCACTCAGTTTTGAATAGTTCTAAACTAGCTTCTAAGAAGACGCTCGCCCTGCGTCAAGGCCAGAGGAAGACACGTTCCGGGCGCCGCGCATTCGTATACCAAGTGGAGTATTTCATGCCTGAGGTCATTTTCACCGGTCCGGCCGGTCGCCTGGAGGGACGCTACCAGCCCTCCAAGGAAAAGAGCGCGCCGATCGCCATCGTTTTGCATCCGCACCCGCAATTCGGCGGCACGATGAACAACAAGATCGTCTACGACCTCTTCTACATGTTCCAGAAGCGTGATTTCACCACGCTGCGCTTCAATTTCCGCGGCATCGGCCGCAGCCAGGGCGAGTTCGACCACGGCACCGGCGAATTGTCGGACGCGGCGGCCGCGCTCGACTGGGTCCAGTCGCTGCATCCGGATTCCAAGAGTTGCTGGGTCGCCGGTTATTCCTTCGGCTCGTGGATCGGCATGCAGCTTTTGATGCGCCGACCGGAGATCGAAGGCTTCATCTCGATCGCGCCGCAGCCCAACACCTATGATTTCTCGTTCCTGGCGCCCTGCCCGTCATCGGGCCTGATCATCCATGGCGATGCCGACAAGGTGGCGCCGCCGAAGGATGTGCAAGGCCTGGTCGACAAGCTGCACACGCAGAAGGGCATCACCATCACGCAGAAGACCCTGCCCGGCGCCAACCACTTTTTCGCCAACGACGCCGACCTGCTGATCGAGGAATGCGCCGACTATCTCGATCGCCGGCTGGCGGGCGAATTGTCCGATCCGCGGCCGAAGCGGCTGAGATAAACAGGGGAAGGCGCCAGCGCCGATGTACGAGCCTCCCCATTTCCAGGAAACGCGACCCGATGTCCTGCATGGACTGATCAGGGCGTATCCGCTCGGCATGCTGATCTCGAACGGGCCTGACGGCCCGGTCGCAAACGCCATTCCCTTCCTGCTCGACGCTGAAGCGGCGCCGAACGGCAAGTTGCGGGCTCACCTGGCCAAGGCCAACCCGCAATGGCGCCTCATTGCCGACAATCCGGGATCGCCCTTGCTGATCGTCTTCCAGGGCACCGACGCTTATGTGACGCCCTCCTGGTACGAAACCAAGCGCGAGACCGGCAAGGTGGTGCCGACTTGGAACTATGCCATCGTGCAAGTGCGCGGCACCGCCAAGGTGATCGACGACCAGGAATGGCTCGCGCGCCAGATCGCCGACCTGACCGCCTCCCAGGAAGGTGCGCGCGAGGCGCCTTGGGCAGTGACCGATGCGCCGCCGCCCTTCATCCAGTCGCAGATCAAGGGCATTATCGGGCTGGAGATCGAGATCAGCGAGATCCATGGCAAGTGGAAGGTCAGCCAGAACCGTCCCGTCGCCGATCGCGCGGGTGTCGCGCAAGGGCTCGAAAGCGAAACGGCCAATTCGTCCGACATGGCTCGCCTGGTGAGATCCTACGGCGGACTGGACAGCAATTAGATCAATCCGCCCTGCGACTATCTTTCGCTATCTTTCCGGGGCAACCAACCGGAACGATGCTTTGCGGACCGGCAATCCCGATTGCGTCGGCCGGAAGATGAAGCCGAGACGGGCAAAGACCACCCCGCAGGCGAGCGCGAAGGCGCAGCCGAGGCCGAAGCCGGCGACCGTGTCGCTCGGGTAGTGGGCACCAACGAAGACCCGGGTCGAGGCGATGCAGGCCGTCACCGCCAGCGCGATGTACCAGCGTCGCGGAAACAAGAGCAGAAGAACGCCGAACACCGCGCCCATCGTCGTGGCATGGCCGGACGGAAAACCGGCGAAGCGTGCATCGAAAGCAAAGGGATGCAGGGCCAGGACACCAAAATCCTGGAAGTAGAGCGGTCGGGCCCGGCCGATCGCGTACTTCAGGACATTGACCGTCAGACCGGACAGGCCGACGGCGCTCAGCACCAGGAAAGCCAGGCAAGTCCAGTTGTAGGCGAGCATCAATGATCGTCTCGAGAGACTTCGCCAATCGGTCAGATTGGCCGCGACGAGCAAAAGCGCGGGCGGAATAAGATACCAGCCGCCGAGACCGAACTGCGTGAAAAAGTCGGCCAGACGGACGAATCCCGGTGACCATTGATCGCGAAGTATCCCCGCAGGGGTGTCGAGACGGACAAACGCCGCCGCTGTCAGCAGAACCCAGCCCAAGCCCCAGACCGACCATACTATGTTCGGGTACCTGGCGGGACGAGCAGCAAAGCGCCCTCTCACGATCCGCATCGTGTCGAGAAAATTGTCGACCGACCGGCGCCCTGCCCCCAGGAGCCTGCCAGAAACGGGTGGGCGCGATTTCACGAGCATTGGGAAGTCGACCTCATCGCCGAAATCATTGCGCGATACGATAGAGGCCGAGCGACAATTTGTCTCCCGACGAATAGTTGAGGCCGTCGACTTCGGCGACGCGGTTCGCCGATTTGCCTCGCACCGACAGCATGCCATTCAGTTTCTGCTCATCCTCGATCGGCGCCAGCCCCAACGCGCAGGCCGGATCGGCAAGCAGATGTTCCGCCACCCCCCCAATATCGGTCAGCACCGTCTTGGTGCCGACCAGGAACACCAGGCTCGGTTCCTGATAGCGCGCCGAGGCCAGCACCGTCGTGTCACAAGCCTTGTTGGCAAGCACCGCTTGCTTGATTGCCGGGCTCAGCCAGATCGGCTTCAGGGATGGAGCGATGACACCGAACAGCAAGGCATAGGTGATGCCGGCACAGGCGGCGGTGGCTCCGATACGGGGCAGCGGCACCTGCAACTGCCGCGAAAAACCCAGGTAGCCAGTGCCGAGCGCGGCAGCGGCGGCCGGAATGCTCCACCAGGAAAAGGTGTGGGTGAGGTAGATCGGCGCTCCAATGCAGACCGCCGCCAGGCCGAGGCTGACCACGACCAGGCCGAATGCAGTCGACCACCACAGCCATTGCTGCCAGCGCTTGAGCGGTGTGTTGGCATCCTCCGGCGACAACGTCAGCAGCCAGCCGATCAGCAGCGCCATGCCGGGATAGGCCGGCAGAACGTAGTGCGGCAGCTTCGTCGGAATGAGTTCGAATACGAGCCAGAAAGGGATGTACCAGGCGAGGCAGAAGCGCAACCTGACATCGTCGCGCAGACGGTTGAGGGCCTGGAGACCGGCGCCGACGGCGATCAGGCCGAAGGGCCACATGAACAGCGAATAGGTCAGCATGTAAAAGCCCGGGGGCAGGCCATGCAATTCCTCGCCCGACGCGACCTTGCCAAGCATGTCCTTGCCGACAGCCTGCTGCAGGAAAGCACCATGGCTTTTCCAGGTGATCGCGGCGAGCCAGGGCAGCGTAATCAGCACGACGAGCAACAGGCCGCGCCCGACCTTGAGTTTCGACAGCCAGCGCCCGTCGCGCTCGAAGGCAAACAGCGCGGCGATTGTCAGTGCCGACAGCAGCGGCGCAATCGGCCCCTTGATGAGGATCGCCGCCCCTTGGGCGATCCAGAATATCCACCAGAGGTGGCCGGCGACCGGCTCGTTGCGCCGTGTTGCCAGGTAGATCTGCGCCAGTGCGCCTTGCGCCGCCACGCAGCAGGCGAGCAGCATCGCATCGGTCTTGGCGTCGCGGCCCTCGAAGGCCGTGGCGAAGATCGCCGCCATCACCAGGCCGGCGGCGAGGCCGGCATTGGCGCCGAAAAGATTGGTCCCTGTCCAGGCGATCGCCAGCACCGCAATGGCAATGCCAAGCGCGGAGACCGTGCGGTAGACCCAAATCGGCGCTTCGGCCCCCTTGCCGCTCAAGGTCACGGCGGCAGATTGCAGCCAATAGATACCGATCGGCTTTTGGTAGCGCGAGGCGTTCTGGAAGCGGATGTCGACATAGTCGCCGCTCTCCGCCATCTGCTTGGTGGCCTGGACGAAGCGCAACTCGTCCCGGTCGATCGGCGGCAGGGATGCCAGTCCCGAAACCGTCATCACCAGGCTGAACAGGAAGAGAAGGATGTAGTTCCTGTTCAACGCCATGCTCGAACCTCTCTGGTCATTTCTTGATGTGACAGGCCGCTCAATCGACCTTGGTCATCGCCGCCTTGCGCTCATTGGCGATCAGCCAGAGATTCCTGATGTAGATGAACATGCCCATGGCCTGGCCGGCGATGAACACCGGATCCTGGCGCTGGATGGCATAGATCAGAAGCAGGCCGCCGCCGAACAGGGAGAAGAACCAGAAGGCCACCGGGACCACGCTGCGCTTGGCCTTTTCCGAGGCGAGCCATTGCACGACGAAGCGCATGGTGAAGAAGAACTGGGCAATGAAGCCGAGCAGGACCCACGCATCGAATTGCTTGATGAAAACCTGGTGAAGCCACGTCGCCAGTTCCTGAAGCACGTTAAACACGCTTGATTTCCTCTACTTTTGGCATTCTGCGGCGCCTGCGGCGCAGCCACCAGACACCGCCGAGATCGAGCGCGCCCTGCAGGCCGCGGTCGAAAATGCCGTAGTTCGACTTGCCGTGCCGGCGCGAGCGGTCGACGACGTCGCAATGCACCACGCGATAGCCCTCCTGGATGACCAGAGCGGGGACGAAGCGGTGCGTGCCGTCGAAAAACGGCAGCTTGCGCAGGATGTCCGTATGGACAGCCTTCAGGCCGCAGCCGGTATCGCGCGTCTCATCATGCAGGATGGCGTTTCTCAGCCAGTTGGCGAAGCGCGACGCCAGTTGCTTGACCTTGCTGTCGCGGCGCTTGAGGCGCTGCCCCTGGGCGGCGCCGAAATCGGGGCCGGCCTGCCGCAAGGCGTCCACCAGCACGGGGATGTATTGCGGATCGTTCTGGCCGTCACCATCGATCGTGGCGACGATGCTGCCGCGCGCCGCCCAGGCGCCCGAACGCACTGAAAGGCTCTGGCCGGCGGATTTCTGGTGCCGCAATTCCCGTACCGGAAAGGAGCGAAGCGTCGCCTGCTCGGTCAGCACGGCAGCCGTCTCGTCGGTCGAGCCGTCGTTGACGATGATCAGTTCGAAGTCGCGCCCGGCCATCGCCGTCTCGATCTCGTCGATCAGCAGCGGCAGGTTTGCCGCCTCGTTCCTGCAAGGAATGACGATGGATATCAATGCGTCCGGCATGTCGCGTCGGGGCTCTGTCGTCGGATATGGCATTCCTGGATGCCGTGCGGTGCCGCTCGAGGTCGTGGGACTGCAAGAACCTTTGGCGCGGCGCCTCATTACGCCAGCCGAAACGATGAAGCAAGCATTGGTGCCGGACGGCCCGTTCCGCTGTTTCAACAACCGGTGATCATCAGGACATCTTGTGGTCCTTCGCGCGCAGGCGATCTGCCGCGCGATCGAACGCAAAACCGGATTCCACTTTTGCTGATCGCGAACCCTTGGTTGCCGCGCGATCGGACGCAAAACCGGATTCCACTTTTGCTGATCGCGCTTGGATGCTAAACGCGCCCGTTCACATACGCCGCGCCGGACCGGGCGGACGCTTTCGGGAAAGAAACCATGCCTGCCTTCAAATCCGATTTCCTGCGCACGATGAGCGAGCGCGGCTTCATCCACCAGATTTCGGATGAGACCGGCCTCGACCAGCTTTTCGCCAAGGAAACGGTCACCGCCTATGTCGGCTACGACGCCACCGCCACCAGCTTGCATATCGGCAATTTGATCTCCGCGACCATGCTCTACTGGCTGCAGGAGACCGGGCACCGGCCGATCGCACTGATGGGCGGCGGCACGTCGATGATCGGCGACCCGTCCTTCCGTGACGACCAGCGCAGCCTTTTGACACCCGAGGCGATCGCCACCAACATCGAGGGCATCAAGCGCATCTTCGGCCGCATCCTGCGTTTCGGCGACGGCCCGAACGACGCCATCATGGTCAACAATGCGGACTGGCTGATGAAACTCAACTATGTCGAGTTCCTGCGCGATGTCGGCCGGCATTTTTCCGTCAACCGCATGCTGACCTTCGACAGCGTCAAGCTGCGGCTCGACCGCGAGCAATCGCTGTCGTTCCTCGAATTCAATTACATGATCCTGCAGGGCTATGATTTCGTCGAACTCGCCCGGCGCCAGAACTGCCGCCTGCAGATGGGTGGATCGGACCAGTGGGGCAACATCATCAACGGCGTCGATCTCGGCCATCGCATGGGTACGCCCCAACTCTACGCGCTGACCACGCCGCTGCTCACGACATCGTCCGGCGCCAAGATGGGCAAATCGGCAAAAGGTGCGGTGTGGCTCAACGGCGACCTCTTCTCGCCCTATGATTTCTGGCAGTACTGGCGCAACACCGAGGACGCCGATGTCGAGCGCTTCCTGAAGATATTCACCCGCCTGCCCCTCGATGAGATCGCACGGCTGGCCGCACTCGGCGGCTCCGAGATCAACGAGGCCAAGAAGGTGCTGGCGACGGAGACGACGGCGATCGTCCATGGCCGCGAGGCGGCACAGCAGGCCGAGGAAACCGCGCGAAAAACCTTCGAGGAAGGGGCGCTCGCCGATACGTTGCCGACCGTCGGGGCCGACAAGGCAGCGCTGGAGGCCGGCGTCGGCATCCTGTCGCTGCTGGTCACGGCTGGACTGGCATCGTCCAATGGCGAGGCGCGGAGGCACATCCAGGGCGGTGCGGTTCGCATCAACGACCAGTCGGTCACCGATGATCGCCGCATGGTCACGCTTCAGGATCTGAGTCCGGAAAACGTCGTAAAGCTTTCACTCGGCAAGAAAAAACACGTTCTGGTGCGGCCGGCCTGAGGCCGCCTGGAAGCGTTCACCATCTCACGGAAACGGTGAACGGCCCTAACTATTTGTTTTGAGGCATTCCCAACGGAAAGCGCTAAGCGCTTTTCCCGGAAAAACCGTTTCACACTTATCCTAGAATACTCTAGCGATACTCGAAGATCGACCGGAATATGCCCGGCGCGATCACGGATAGCGGGTTGACGTCGAGCATCGGCTTGTTGGCATTGCCCCTGAGCCGGTAGGTGACGCCGATCAGGCCGCGATCGCGGCCGTTACCGAGAAGCGCGCCAACGATGGGCAGTTCGCCGAAGATGCGGTTGAGCCCATAGACCGGCATGAAGGTGCCCGTCATATCCATATTGTTGTTCTGGTCGTAGAGGATGCCCTGGAACGTCGTGCCGATGCGGGGTCCGCGCAGCACGCCATTGGCCAGCTTCAGATAGCCACTGCCTTTGTCGATCTCGGCGTAGCCGCGCTCGAACTTGACCCGCGACGTGTCGAGATTGCCCTTGACCGCCTGATTGAGGCTGCGGTTGTCGCCGGCCGGCGTGGTCGAGACGATTGAGGCCAGTTTCGGCTCGTTGACGATGAAGAAGCTGCTGGTATCGACCTTGCCCTTCATCGGCCCGTCGCCTGCCCCCGTCAGCGCCAAGGTGATCGACCCGCCTTCCATATGCTCGTAGATGTTGAGAAATCTCAGGATAGCGCCGGCATCCGCCGACTGCACGTTGAGCGAGCGCCGACCATCGCCGGCGGTGTTGCTGACTGCTATGGCTGCGCCCGAACTGGCCGTGGCGCTGACCTTCAGGCCGTTCACCCTTGAACCGGCCGCGCTGTAGTCCAGCTTCAGGTTGGACAGTTGTTCGTCGTGGAAACCGGTGAGCTGCTCGACGTCGGCGCTGACGGAAATGTTGTCTGTCCCCGTGGTCTTGGTTGCGGTGTCCACATCCGACATGAACTGCTTGATGAGCGAGCGAGCGTCGAGCGCATTGCCATTGATGTCGACCGCGTAGCCCTTGCCCGACCGCTTCACCGAAATCGCGACATCGTCACCCCTGTTTAAGGTGACCTTGCTGAATTTTGCCGACGACAGGGCGCCGTTGACCAGCACGATGCTGCCGTCGATGGAGAATGTTTTGCCATCGAGGTTGAAATCGGACAGTGTCGTGGTGTCACCGGACTTGGTCATGACGAAGGTGACACTGGCTGGAACCCCTGCCCCCTTGCTCCAGCCAGCCCAGGGAATGTCCAGCCTGGCATTGGTCAGGTCGGCCGATACATTCTGATTGCCGTTGCCGCTCTTGTCGATCGCGACTTTCACCGTTCCGCCCAGCATCGGCGTTAGGCCGGGCATGGCGGCGGCACGGATCTTGTCGTCAAGCACCAGGGCCACTTTGCGGCTGCGCGGCGGCCCATCATCCGCCAGCGGCTCGACGAGGTCGAGTTCGGCCGGAATGTTGTTCAGCGAGGCCTTGGCGGAAATCACCGCCTTTACAGGGTCGACCGTGATCGAGCCGTCGGCATCGGTGACGGTCTGTCCCTCGAACGGCTTGGCCAGCGACAGGCCGGTGTAGTCGAGGGACACCAGCCAGTCGAGCTTCGAGGTGTCGACGCCGGACTGCAACGGAATGTCGGCCCTGACATGGCCGGCAACGCTGCCGGACAGGTCCGCCGGCAGGAAGCCGACATGGCGCATGGCGTTGATCGGTTCGTAGGAGGCGAGTTCCGCGACAGCCGACGCCTCTCCCTCCACGTCAATGTCGAGTGCGCCGATGACCGGCGGGTGGTTCGCCGCCTTGACCGACAGTGTGCCGTTGCTGGCCGCCACGGTGCGGCCGCTGGGCATGAAGACGGTGCCCGATGAGAGCGAAATGTCGACGTCGTTGCCGTGGAAGGCGACGACGCCGACCGCGTCGCGTATCGGCGGAATGCGGCCGGCCGTGTCGAAGCGCGCCCCCTCGATCTGGAAGCGGCCGAACACTTCGTCGGCCGAAAGCGGAACGCCGTTGCCAAGGCGATCCGGCACCACCTGGAACTGAAGATTGGCATCGACGACGCGGCCGCCGAACAGATTGTCCAGCACCCAGAGCCGCGCGTTGCGGGCCGAAAACCACGGCCACAGCTGCTTGACGTGCGAGACCGGCATGTCATGGACGTTGAGCGCCAGATTGATACCGGGGGCCTTGCCGTCAACGAATTTCACGGCCGCGGTGCCAAGCACCTCGCCGGAAGCGTCGGACCGAACCGCGATCTGCTCGGCCACCAGTTCATGGCTCTTGGTCCGATAGACCCCGGCAATGCGGGCGACGAACGCCAGCGCGGGCTCGGGCGATTCCGATGGCGCCAGGGTCGAACCGTCGCTGGTCAGGTCATAACGATAGGAGGGTTCCTCGCCCACCGCTCCTGTCGCCGGCTTTGGCCCTATCGAGCCGCCGAAATTGAAAGAAGACCGACCGGTTTTCAGGAGCAGCCTGTCGACCTGGATCTTGTTGCTGCCATTGACAAGCGTGGCATCGACATCGATGTCGGCCGGCAGCAAGCCGCGCGTGCCAAGATCAAGGACGGACCCAGCGGACGAGATCGCGGCTGTCAGCCGCGATGCATTCGCGCCGGATCCTTCCGATCCTGTCAGCTTCAATGCGACCGCACCCAGCCTCCCAGCGCCGGCCGCGCTATTGTCGGCAGCCGCCAGCTCGATGTTCGCGGTCAGCGACGTCACGCGGTGCGCCGCGATATCGCGGGTTGCGGAAGCGGCAAGGGTAACCTTTCTGCCGTCGACATTCGCCTCGGAGGAAAACTCCATACCGCCCGGGCCCGATTGTACGACGGTGGCGTCGGTGATGGTGACCAGCTTGATCGCCCCGGCTTCGGGCAATACGAATTCGACGTTGCTGAGATCGATCCGGCGCAGCGAATCTTCCCGCACGGCGTCGAGCGCCTGATGGATGTTGCCGAACACCGCGTCGGACAGTTTCTCCGGGTCGACGAGGCCATCCTCATTGCGCAAGCCGGCTGTCCAGTCACCGCCTGACGGCATCGCGGCCGTGACGATGCGCGCGTCGGAGATCCTGGCGCTGGTCAGGCGCACCTCCCCCCACAGCAGCGGTACCAGGCGCATGCCGAAGCGAACACGGCCGGCATCCGCCATCGGCTTGCCATCCGATGTCTTCAGGCTGACGTCGCTGACCTGAAGCGCGACGAAACTCGAACTGTCGAGCGTGATGCGCGCCGGCCCGACGGCGACATGGACATCGACGCCGGCAAGTCTCTCGATGGCGACCTCGGCTTCCGTCCGAAGCCGCTCGGAGCCGATGCCGGATGCCCCGACCAGATAGACGACGACTGCTGCCAGCAACACGAGGCTGACAACGCCGGCGAACACGCGCGAAAGGATGCGGAAGCCGCGGCCGATGGACGCCTGACCGAGCGGCGGCACGCGGCACGCGGACGGCAATGCCCCCAGGTCGGTGATTTCATCCCGCCTGAACCTGATCTTCTCGTGCTGCGGTTGCTCCTGATCCACGCCATCTTCCGTTGTACGAATTCGCTCGTGGACGAATCCCCGCTCGACACTATATCGGTGTGGCTTCGCGTGTAACCTCAAACAAGGGCATCGATATGGCTGACCTCGACGTGGGCGATCTTGCGCCGCAATTCGACCTGCCGCGAGATGGCGGCGGTTCGCTCAGCCTCGCCGCGTCGGCCGGCAAACCCGTGGTGCTCTACTTCTATCCGCAGGACGACACCACAAGCTGCACGCAGGAGGCGATCAGCTTTTCACAGCTGAAGCCGGATTTCGAGAAGGCCGGTGCCGTCGTGATCGGCCTGTCGCCCGATCCCGTCAAGAAGCATGACAAGTTCAAGTCGAAATACAATCTCACCATCGATCTCGCCGCCGACGAGGAACGCAAGGTGATCGAAGCCTACCATCTCTGGGTCGAGAAATCGATGTATGGCCGCAAATACATGGGCGTCGAGCGCGCGACGTTCCTGATCGGCCGAGACGGGCGGATCGTCAGGATCTGGCGCAAGGTCCGGGTCAAGGGCCATGCCGAGGAAGTGCTGGAAGCCGTTCGCGCGCTTTGATAGCGCAATGCCAGGTTCACACGAGCCGGCCTTACTCGTCGGATGTTTCCGCCTTCGGCTGCCGCCGCGCCCGCCAGGATTTCGCAACATGGTTCGCATGATCGGCCAGCATGGCGAGATGGCCGCGCAGACCGCGAGCGCCCATCATCGACCACAGCGTGACTGATTGCGTGGCGAAGCGGCGCTTGAAGTCCTCGCCACCGCAGAGAAAATCAACCTTGGCCAAGCCGCGGTCGAGCGACCACTGGATATAGTCCATCATCAGTACCATGCCCGGCGAGGCGCGCTCGTATTCGGGATCGTAGGTGGTGACGAAAGCCATCATCGTGCCGTGCTGCTCGAAATTGATAGAGACGGCGATAATCGTGCCGTCAAGCTCCAGCACGAAGATGCGCAACAGCCCGAGTTCGGCCAGCACGGAAACAAGCGCGGCGAGAACGGGCGAGCCCTCGTCGAACAGGTCCGAGACGCGGCCATGCCGGGCGAGCCAGAGGCGCTTCAGCGCCGCAACCCGCGCGAGCACAGGCTCACGCGGCTCGTCCGCATCCAGCAGGCGGAAACGCAATTCCCCGCCTTCCTCCATGAACTTGCGGCCACGACGGTAATTCTGCCGGGCCTTCTTGGACAGCGTCTCGAACCATTTCGCCCCACCCTGCCAGGAACCGGCGACACGGTAGCTGGTTTCACTGCGGTGGTTGGGCCGTAGCGCCTTGCCATGGCGCGAGGCCGGGTCCAGCAGAGCACGGACACCGGCATCCGGCAGCAGACGGTTGAGATAGATCAGGTCGAAGCCACCCTGATCAAGAACATACTGCCAGAGCCGGGAAAACGCCTGCGAATCACAGTCGGGGGCAAGCAGCGCGTCGCCATAGTCACTGTGATCCTTTGCTGCCCATTCGAGCATGCGGATGCCGGAGCGCTTGAAAGTGGCGAGTGCAATCACGCCATCGAGCCGGTCGCCATTCCAGGCCAGTCCGATCCTGAGCGTGCGCAGTTCCTGCTGCGGGGTCGTGCGCCACCAGGCCGCGATCCATTCCGGGTGCTGGAAGACCAGCCCGCCGACGCGCCGCCAAAGTGCGCTCCAGGCCGGCGTGATCTCGGCCAGCCGCTCCGCCGATGTCACGACTTCGAAGGTGCGTGTCCGCGGGATGGCGAGCACGAAAGGAGCGTTCATGGCCGTGTCCCTTCTGATGATCGTGAGGTCCGTGGTTTTCCAGGCCGCATGCGCCTGGCGATATGCCTCCACATCCGCTTCAGCGGCATGACATAGAGGCCGGCGAGCGACTGATAATCGCGCACATCGCGGTCGATCAGTCCGAACTTGAAGTCCTCGTCGGGCTTCGGCACGCACAATGTTCCAAACAGCCGGTCCCAGAACGAGAACAGCAGGCCGAAATTCTTGTCGTAGTGGCGTGGATCGGTGCTGTGATGCAACTGGTGCCAATGGGGACACAGGATCACATTGTTGAGCCGGCCGAACGAGATCTTGAAATGCGTGTGCCTGACGAAATCCATCATCAGGATGTTGCGCATGACATAGACGTTCACGCCAAAGACGGTCAGTTCGACAAGGTTCAGTGAGATCAGCGACCAGATGCCGAAGCAGACGCCGACGATGAGGCCGTCCCAAGCCCGATTCATCAGCTCGTCGAGCGGGTGGACCCGATCCTTGGTGATCCCGACCATCACCTCGGCCGAGTGATGCACCTTGTGCAACTCCCAAAGCAGCGGATAGCGATGCTGGGCGACGTGATAGAGATAATAGGAAATGTCGTAGGCAAGCAGCATGGTGATGGTGAAGATCAGCACCGTCACCGGCCCTGCTGGCCCCTCGACCAGAGGCGGCTGGAACTGGAAGAGTGTCGAAAACAGCCAGTTGGTCGCGTAGCCAACCGCGGTGACGAAGACAATGCCGGCAGGCAGCATCAGGAAGGGCATCAGGGCCTTCTTCGTCACCCAGAACAGCAGATCGGCCTTCGCCGAGGGATGGGTGATGACCTCGTGCGGAATGACGAACTCGAAAAACTCCTTCCAGCTCTTATTCTCGACCGTGCGCCAATAGGCCACGAGCGCGCTGACAAAGGCAGTCAGCAGCAAAAGCCCCGTCGCCAGCAGACCAGTGCCCGAAATCTTGTCGAGGATCTTGCCAACCAGATCGCTCAGCATTCCCACAGCCATAATGAATCCCAAATCCCAGCACGCTTTACTCGAAAACCGTCAATTAAAAGCAATCGAAGACAGTTAAGAAACTACCCCTAAGGCGCGAGCGAAAATCGCTTCTCCCGCCCGGCACATTGGTGTCGATTGCCAGGGATTTCGCGACACCGGGGGCTCAACTTGGCGGTTCTCATGCAACCTCCCGCCCGCTCCGCGTGCATTCGTTGCCGCGCGTTCAATCCGGCAAAGCTTTGTTAACCTTAATAATGTGTAGTCAGGGTGTCGTGATGTCGTAAACGAAAGCTTGGTCCCGTGAACGCAACCGGTCAGTCCGCAGTCTTCGGCAGGCGCAAGGAACCTCACACGATCATCATCGCGCGCGGCAACGAGATCAGGCATTTCACGATCCGGCCCTGGCTCGCGGCATTCATCGGTTCAGCACTCGCCGCTATTGCCATCGGCTACCTCCTGGCCACATCCTATCTCGTGCTGCGCGACGACCTGATCGGCGCCACCACCGCGCGCCAGGCGCGCATGCAGCAGGCCTATGAAGACCGCATCTCGGCACTTCGCGCCCAGGTCGACCGCATCACCAGCCGCCAGTTGCTCGACCAGCAACTGATGGAAACCAAGGTCAGCGAACTGCTTGAACGCCAGACACAGCTCAGCCAGCGGCACGGCCGTCTCGGCCCGCTGCTCGAACGCGCTGAGAATGAGGCCGGGACGGAGCCCGCCGAAGATCCCGCAGCAGCCGTCAAGCCGGACAAGCACGCACAGGTGACCGGCAGTATCAGCCAGCCTGCGCAGAACTACGCGGTCGCCAGCCTGGGCGTGGACCTGGGTGCCGCCGACACCAGACCGTTCTCCTTGTGGTCGACCCGAACCGATCCACTGCCCAGCGATTCCGCCGCGGATCGCGCGGACAAGCTGTTCGTTTCAATCAACCAGTCGCTCAAGTCCATCGAAAACGAACAACTCACGCGCATCAGCACGCTCGCCGACAATGCCTACAAGAGCGCGGATGCCATTCAGCAGGCGCTGGCGGCGGCAGGGCTGCCGGTCGACAGCGATTTCGGCAAGAACGAGAGCGATGTCGGCGGCCCGCTGATCCCACTCGACAGTTCGATGATCTTCGACAGCAAGGTCAAGGAACTGGACGAAGCCCTGGATACGCTTGACCAATTAAAGAAGGAAGCGCGCCGGCTGCCGCTTGCCAACCCCGCCCCTGGCCACTCCGTCACCAGTCCGTTCGGCGTGCGCACGGATCCTATTCTCGGCACCGCCGCGCTGCACTCGGGAATGGACTTCAGGGCTCCCATCGGCATGCCGGCCAAGGTCACGGCGCCCGGCATTGTCACGAAGGCCGGCTGGAACGGGGGCTATGGCCGCATGGTGGAGGTCGACCACGGCAATGGTTTTGCGACCCGCTACGGACATCTGAGCGAAATCGATGTGACCGTGGGTGAGAAACTGGACGCCGGCGCCATCATCGGCAAGACCGGCAGCAGCGGCCGCTCGACCGGCCCGCATCTGCACTACGAAGTGCGCCACAATGGCGAAGCGATCGATCCCCTGCGCTTCCTCACGGTCGGCAAGAAGGTCGCCCAGTATCTCTGAGGCGCGCAAGCCCGGGTTGGTAGGGCTCTCGTGCAAACCATGCATGAACCGGTCTTGGATCGCCTGATCAGTCTGTGCTTCCTGGCTGTATCGACAGAAATCGGGTTGCCGCCGAAATCAGAGTGGCCGCACCAATCTTCAAGGCGGCCTCGTCGACCCGAAACCGGGGATGGTGCAGCGGAAAGACCGATTCGACCTGCTCGTTGCGAATCCCAAGCCGGAAATAGACCGACGGGCGCTTCTCGCTGTAGTAGCCAAAATCGTCGGCAATGGTCCATCCGGGCGTGTTGAGAACATTGTCGGCGCCGATGCAGGCCTTGCCGCTGGCGGCAATCAGTTCGGCCATTTCGCCGTCGTTGACGACCCCAGGCTCGCCCTTGTGTATGGCGAGTTCCACACTGGCGCCGTGGCTCGCCGCCATGCCCTCGAGGATTTCGCGAACACGCCGCCAGGCCCGCTCGCGGGTTGCATCGCTGCCGCTGCGGATGGTCCCTTTCAAGGTGACCTTGCCGGCGATCACATTGTAGGCGCTGCCGCCGTTGATACCGGTGACGGAAATGACCAGGGGATCGTAGGGATCAATCTCGCGCGAGACGATCTTCTGCAATTCACTCACCATGGAGCAGGCCACGGCGATCGCATCGATGCCCTCATAGGGCTTTGCCGCATGGGCCGCCTCACCGATGACGTCGGCGTCGAACGTATCGCACGCCAGCGTGTAGGGACCCGAGCGGACCGCGATCTTGCCTGATGGCGTATACGGATCGACGTGAAGGCAGATCGCGGCGTCGATATCGTCGAGCAGCCCCTCCTCCACCACACGTTTGCCGCCCGAGGGCAAGTCCTCCTCGGCCGGTTGGAAAATGAGACGCACGGTGCCGCCAAAATCGGCCCTTGATTTATGGAGGTGCGCGGCAACCGCGAAGCCCATCGATGCGTGGGCGTCGTGGCCGCACGCATGCATCACGCCGGGATTTGTCGAGGCATAATCGACGCCGGACTCTTCTTCGATCGGCAAGGCATCGATATCGGCGCGAATGGCAATCTTTCGATTTGACGGTTTGCCGGTGCCGACAATATCGACGGCCAGGCCAAAGCCCGCGACATCGCGAATATCGGTCATTCCCTCGCCGGCCAGCTTCTGCCTGAGATAACGCTGCGTGTCGGCCTCGCGGTTCGACAGTTCGGGATTGCGGTGCAAATGGCGCCGTATCTCGATCATGCGATCGAGAAGCCCGGCGTCGATATCGACCGCGCCGGGACCGGCAACATCGCCTGCCATGGCCGAGCCCTCAGGATCTGACATGGATCTCTCGCGGGAACTTCGTCAGGGTCTCATGGCCGTTTTCGGTTACCAGGATGGTCTCGGAGACCTCGATGCCCCAGCCATCCATCCACATGCCGAGGATGGAATGAAGGACGTTGCCGGGTTGAAGTACCGTCTTGTCGCCGGGCCTGAGGCTGATCGTGTGCTCGCCCCAATCCGGCGGATAGGCAACGCCGATGGAATAGCCGATACGCGATTCCTTCTTCAGTCCGTAGCGCTGGATGACCTTGCGCCACGCACCCTCGACCGCTTCGGCAGATGTTCCCGGCCTGACCGCATCGAGAACCGCGTCCATGCCCTCGATCACCGCCTTCGCCGTGTCCGAGACACGCGTCGGCGTCTTGCCGAGTTGCATCGTTCTTGCCAGCCCGGCCGCATAGCGGCGGCAGACGCCGGCCAGCTCCAGCGCAATCGTCTCGTTATCTCCAAACCGCCTGTCGCTCCACATGATGTGCGGGGCCGAGGCATTCTCGCCGCCGAGGATTGTCGGCGGAAGGGCGGTGATGTCGCCCGCGAAATCCGGGCTGCCGGCGATCTGCGCCGCCTGGATGGCAGCAATGGCATCGCATTCGCGCACACCAGGCGCGATCACCTCGAAGGCCCGCGCGACGGCCGCCTCGGCCAGGGTCGATGCCTTGCGCAGATAAGCGATCTCGGGTGCCGATTTGACCGCGCGGATCCAGTTCACCAGAAGGTCGGCATCGTGCCATTTGGCGTTGGGAAGGCCGGCGACGAGCCTGGCATGTGCCTTTGGCGAGAAATAATAGGCTTCGAGTTCAACGCCGATATGTCTGACACCCCATCCCTTGGCGGCGATCCAGTTCGCGATCCAGTCCATGGGATGGCGATCGGCACGCTGGACATGATCTTCCGGGAAGCCAACCACGTTCTCGGGCTTCATCCATGCCGTCAGAAGACCACCAGCCGCATCCATGGCGCGGCCGATCCAGACCGGCTCGACCTCCTCCAAGGGAACCAGCACCACCTGCGGCGTGTAGAATGACCAGCCATCATAGCCGGTGATGTAATGCTGGTTGGCAACGTCGTTGACGACAAGAAGCTCGAGACCGCGCCTCGCCATCTCGGTGCGGATCTTGCGAAGCCGCTGCTGGTACTCGTCGCGGGCAAACGGCAGTTCGATCATCTTTGCTCCATACTCTGTTCAACGGTTGCGAGGCTCCACCATTGAAGCGTTTTGCCGTGACGGCAATCGGCCAAGGGCGACAGGTGAACAGGTCCTAGGCCGATACGACCTACGTCCCCTCGGGAGCTTGGGATGCTGCTTCAATTTTATTTTTGAATTCCATTTGACTGAATAAATCTTTGGTGCGAACCTCGCGTCAACCGAGGGCGCAAGGCATGGCATTGCGGGGGACCAATCAGGAGTTCGGGCGGCCGTACAACCGGCGCATCGTGCTTGAGTCCATCCGCCTTCATGGACCGATAGCCCGTGGCGAAATCGCCAACCGCGTCGGGCTTACGGTCCAAACGGTCTCGACCATCGTTCGTGAATTGGAAGAGCAGGGCTACATCCTCTCGGTGCGCGAAGAGCCGAAGGGGCGCGGCCTGCCCCCTGCGACGCTGCGGATCAATCCCGAGGGCGGCTATGCCGTCGGCATCCACATCACCCCGCTCGGCATCAATGCGGCCTTGATCAATCTGCGTGGCGACGTGATCGAGAGCACCTATCGCGAGGCCCCGAACGCGACGCCGGACCATGCCTTCGACCTCATCGGCGCGATGGTGATCGAATTGATCAGGTTGCGGGCCGGAGGACGGGTGCTTGGAGTCGGCCTGGCCCTGCCCGGCCCATTCGGCGTCGAATCCATGAGTTTTGTCGGCCCGACCACCATGACCGGCTGGAAGGATGTGGCGCTGCGCGAGCGGCTGGCGGCCTCGACCGGGCTGCCGGCCTTCTTCGAAACCGACATGGCGGCGGCGGCCATGGGCGAGCGGCTCTACGGCCTCGGCGCTCAATTCTCTGAATATTACTACCTCTATTTCGGCGTCGGCCTTGGCGGCGTCATGGTTCACGACGGCAGCCCGCTGCGTGGCGCCTGGGGAAATGCCGGCGAGGTCGGGCACATTCCCGTCGTTCCCGGCGGCGAGGCCTGCCCCTGCGGCAACCGGGGCTGTCTCGAAAGATACCTCTCGCTCGAGGCGCTCCGGCGCTGGAACGGCGGCGAGGCCGATTGGGTCGCGGAAGTCGCACCGATCTTTCACAATGCCATTGCCGTCATCGAGAATCTCTTCGACCCCGAAACGGTCATCCTCGGCGGGCTGGCATCCACTGACCTGCTTGAACGGCTGGCTGGCTCGACCGACGGTCTCCACAATTCCGTCTCCGCGCGCAAGGACCGCACGACGCCCCGGGTCATGGTCGCACGCGGCGGGCAACATTCGGTATTGCGCGGTGCCGCCGCCCTCGCTGTTTCCGGAGTGCTGTCGCCCCGCTTCGGCCAGATGTTCACGGCCGAGCGCGAACGCGGCCGCGATCTCCTCGCGGCCAAGGAGATCGCCGCATGAGCGAACCGCTGCTGGTACTCGACAACGTCACCAAGAACTACGGCGCGATCGAAGCGCTCAAGGGGATCAGTTTCTCCATCGACAAGGGCGAGGTCGTGGCGCTGCTCGGCGATAACGGCGCCGGCAAATCGACGCTCGTCAAGATCATCGCCGGCGGGCTGGAGCCGACCTCCGGCCGCATGCTGTTCGAGGGCAAGGAGTTTCTTGCCAGATCGCCGGCCGAGGCGAAGGCGGCGGGCATCGAAACCGTCTACCAGGACCTGTCGCTGTGCACCAATGTCGACGTGGTGGCGAATTTCTTCATGGGCCGTGAGATCACCAGGAAGGTCCTGGGCATTCCCGTGCTCGACGAGCGCGCCATGGAGGCCGTCGTCGCGAAGGCGCTGGCCAGCGCCGGCACCCGCATTCCATCACTGCGCACCAACGTCGAGCATCTCTCGGGCGGCCAGCGCCAGGCCATCGAACTCAACCGGTTCGTGCATTGGGGCGGCAAGCTGGTGCTTCTCGACGAGCCGTTCGCCGCCCTTGGCGTCGAGCAGACGCGGCGCGGCCTCGACATGATCCGCCAGGTGGCGAGCCAGGGCATCGGCGTCGTCATCATCACCCATATCATGCAGCAGGCTTTTCAGGTCGCCGACCGGATCGTGGTGATCCGCCAAGGTATCGTGGCCGGCGATGTCGCCAGAAACAAAACAAGTCCCGATGCGGTGATCAACATGATCACCGGCGAGACGCTTGCCGGTGCCGGACCGGCTGGCTGAGGGACAAAAGAGGGGTCCGGCTCAACAGGAGCGAACGACATGAAGCGAATACTTCTTGCTGTCTTCGGTATCCTGGCACTGGCCTTTGCCACGCTCACGCCGGCATTCGCCCAGTCCAAGGGGACCGTCTACTATATGGTGCCGACATTGCTGGACGAGTTCCAGACCGGCTCGGTGACCGCGCTGGAGCTGTTCCTGAAACAGGTCGGCTACGAGATGAAGACGCTGAACGCCGACAACAAGACCGACGCCCAGCAATCGCAGATGAACGACGTCATCGCGCTGAAGCCAAAGGCGATCATCCTGGCGGCGGTCGATTTCAACGCTCTGAAGCCGTCCATCGAGGCCGCACGCGCCGCCGGCATCCCGGTGGTCGAGTTCGACCGCCAGATCACGTCGACACCTTCCGACTTCACCTCGGTGGCGGGTACCGTCGAGATCGGCCATATCGCCGCCGACCAGGCGCAGAAGCTGTTGAAGGCGAAGAACGGATCGGTGAAGGGCAAGGTGCTACAGGTGCTCGGCGATCCTGGCGATCCCTACACGCTCGACATCCAGAAGGGTTTCGAGGAGAAGATGAAGGCGTTCCCCGACGTCAAAATCATCTCGCTGCCGGCCATGCAGTGGGAAGCCAGCAATGCCGGCACCATCGTCGCCGACCAGATGCTGGCCAACCCCGACATCGACCTGATCTTCAGCCATGCCGCGCATCTCTCGGTCGCCGCCGTCGCGTCGCTCGAAGCCGCCGGCAAAAAGCCGGGCGACGTCATGCTGATGAGCTCGAATGGCGCGCCGGTCGGCCTCGACCTGATCCGCAAGGGTTGGCTCAACGTCGAAGTCGAGCAGCCGCTCTACGCGCAGGCCGCGGCCGTCGCCATGTTCATGGACAAGGTCGCCAACAAGCAGGAGATCAAGCCCGGCGACTACGACGTGCTGGGCCTGAAATCGACCGTGACCAAAGAAGCGTGGGGGCCGAACATCAAGATCCCGGGTGCCGCCATCACCAAGGAAAACGTCGACAATCCGGCCTTCTGGGGCAACCAGAAGGCGCCGACGGATACCGTCAAACCGGTCGAATAGGCCGGTCGCATAAGGTGCTCCGGACCAAAGTGGTCCGGAGCCGCTTCTCCGCAACATCAATCCGCGCAAGATCGTCACCGAAATCGATTTTCGGGGTTCATGCGCCAGCCGGATCAGCTCATGAACCCCCGCACCCGCCAAGCCCTGGAGTTCGTTCTCGACAACCTTGTCTGGTTCATGCTGGTCTTCGTGCTGGTGGTCTTCTCCATCTTCATCCCGAACTATTTCCAGCTCGGCATCTTCGCCAACATCATCGAGGCTTCGAGCGTGCTCGGCGTCATGTCGATCGGCCTGGCGCTGGTCATCATCGCCGGGCACATGGACCTGTCGGTCGAATCCGTCGCGGCGCTCAGCGCCATGGCGGTGGGCATCCTGTTCTGCTCGTCCGGCATCGGCCTCGGCATCCAATTGCACCCCGAATGGCTGATGGTTCCGGTGTCGCTGCTGCTGGCTCTGGCCGTCGGCGGTCTGATCGGCGCCTTCAACGGGTTTCTGGTCGTCAAGGTCAAGATGAGCGCCTTCATCATCACGCTGGCGTCCTACATCTGGGTGCGCGGCCTGGTGCTGGTCATTTCGGGCGGCCGCTCGGCTCAGGATTTGGCACCCGCCATCCGCTGGTTCGGCATCCAGCGGCTGATCGGCCTGCCGCTGACCGCCTGGATCGCCATCGCCTGTTTCGTCGTCTTCTCGCTGATCATGGCCAAGACGCCGTTCGGCCGGCACCTCGTGATGATCGGCGGCAACGAGACGGCGACCTTCCGCGCCGGCATCCGGGTCAACCGAAACCTCATCATCGCCTTCGTGCTTGCCGGCGCCATCGCTGGCCTTGCCGGCTGGCTGCTGGCGATCCGCACCTCGGGCGCCACCGCAAATCTCGGCGTCGGGCTGCTGTTCAACGCCTTTGCCGCGGTCGTCATCGGCGGCGTCAGCCTGAAAGGCGGCGTCGGCACCTTGCCCGGCGTCTATGCCGGCGTGCTCCTGCTCTCGGCCATCAACACGGCGATCAACCTGATGGGACTGCCGGCCAACTTCACCCAGGTCATCCACGGCCTGCTGGTGCTGGCCGCGGTGCTGCTCGACGCATTCAAGCAAACCATTCGCCAAAGACTCGCATGACAGGACGGCTCGCATGACCGGAAGACTGAAGGACAAGGTGGCGCTGATCGTCGGCAGCGCGCGCGGCATCGGCAAGGGAATCGCGCTTCGCTTCGCCGAAGAAGGCGCAAGTCTGGTCCTCGCCGACACCGAGGCCGAGGCCGGGCAAGCGACAGCCGACGAACTGGGCGTGCCCTTCATCCGCACCGACATCTCGCAAATGGCCGACGCGGAGGCCGCGGTGGCACTGGCGCTGAAGCGTCACGGCCGCCTCGATATCATCGTGCAGAATGCCGGTATCTATCCCTGGCAGTTGATCGAAAACACCAGCGCTGACGACTGGGACCGCGTGATGGCCGTCAATCTGCGCGGCACGTTCAATGCCAGCCGCGCGGCACTGGTGCCAATGAAGGCGCAGCGCTCCGGGCGCATGCTCTACACCTCCTCCATCACCGGCCCGCACGTGACCAGTCCCGGCCATGGCCATTATTCGGCCAGCAAGGCGGGCATCAACGGCTTCATCCGGGCGGCGGCGCTGGAATTCTCCGGCTACGGCATCACCGTCAACGGCGTCGAGCCCGGCAACATCCTCACAGAGGCCATCCAGCAGCATCGCGGCGCCGCCTATATCAAGAACATGGAGGATTCCATCCCGCTCGGCCGCCTCGGCAGCCCGCGCGACGTCGCCAATGCCTTCCTGTTCCTGGCCTCGGACGATGCCAGCTACATCACCGGCACGACCATCGTCGTCGACGGCGGGCAGTTGCTGCCCGAGGGCAAGGATTTCCGGATGGCGCCGCCGTGATTCCGTAAACCTGCGAGGGAAAGTCGCCGCTCTTTCCGTCGCCGCTCCGCGGCTTCCTGCAAGGCTTACCGAAACCAGTTGAACAGTTGTTCGAGCATTCCGGGCGGTTCCAGCGAGAACACGGCGCGAAATGTCGTCGGCCGATCGCTGGAAAATGCCGATGCAAGCGGGCGAGAATAGGATGCCGTCCGTCCGTCATCCGATATCGTGCCACTTGTCTCGATGATGCGCGGAGCCGTCACCGTCCATGCAATATGCCTGCCTGACATCTTCGCCAATATGAGGGTCTGCAGCCCTTGCGCCATCGGATCGTCGGCATACTTGTCGGTTGGCTTGAGACTGGGGAAATTGACGACGAATTCGTAATTGTCCCCTACTCGATTGAGCTGCACGCCTTGCTTCTTGTCTCCTCCGACACTGGCGTTCGAAAGAGCCGCAACGAGATCGTCTGTCTTGCCGGAGAAAAACAGCGAGCAGACCTCATCGCGGCCCTCGGTTTTCTGCTCGGCGGTTCCGGTTATGCCCGGCGACGACAACAGCTTGTCGGAACTGCACCATTTGCCGTTCGCGTTCTTGGCCATCGCCAGTAGCGAAGCATCCACCGCTATCCGGATATTGGCCGTCGCGGTCCCATCGCGCCGGAATGCCAGATCCTGCTTCATGTCGAAGCAGCCCGCCACCAACAGACATCCGACCAGCGAGACCACGATGTTGCGACGAACAGGGAATATCCAAAAACGCATCACATCTACGTTCAAAACTTGGCTCGGTGTCTCTTTTCGCGGCACCCTTCGCAAAAAGCGGCCAGCCGACGATGCGAAATAACCTATAAAAACCATAAGACTATTTGGTGGGCGATGACGGACTCGAACCGCCGACATCTTCGGTGTAAACGAAGCGCTCTACCAACTGAGCTAATCGCCCGCTCCGGCGCGACCTTTAAGCGGTCGGGACCGGGTTCGCAAGGCCAAATGAACAGCCGACGCCGTGTTCGCACGCCGGATTTGTCCACAGAATGGGGGCTGTCAAAAAACCTTCTCCAGTTTGTGTTTATGATGGTTTGGTGCGCTTGACACCCGGAGGCGAACCCCTTATCCACCGCCCCAACGACGAACACGGCTGACACGTGCTCGTCAATGCGCGGGTGTAGCTCAGTTGGTTAGAGTGCCGGCCTGTCACGCCGGAGGTCGCGGGTTCGAGCCCCGTCACTCGCGCCAAGTCTTTTCAAGGACTTGGCCTTTGTCGCGCATAAGAAGTTTCAATTTTTCCTGCCGCCTGGCGTCCTCCTTTAGGGCCGGGGCCGAAGGTCGAGAGCGGAAGATTGAAGCCTCGTCGAGAGGCTCAACCGCAAGGCGGACCGAGGCACCCGAAGTCGATTGTCATTTGCAGCGGTGCGGCTCATAGCGTCTCCCCCAATTCGAAAAACTCCCGTCGTACCAGATAAGCATTGGGCTGATGGCCTGGACTCCAATCCATCTTTGCAAGACGTCCGGCGCCATTCCCTAAATTGCACACATTTACATTAGCAATCCCTCAACTAACTGGGACGACCATACTCCACGTTGGGTCGACAGTTGGGTGTTGCGATGCAAAGTGACTTTGCAGCGGCGCGCGAGCTGCTCGAATGCGCGCAAAACCGCCTATCCGGAAATGACGAAACAAGCCGGAGTGTCCGCGCGATGCTTGACGTCCTGATTGAAGAGATCGCAGCCGCGGAATTTCAGAAGGCGCCCTTGACGATCATCCCATTTCCGCGAACGCGACCGCCGCGGTAGTCAGGAGCCCAGGTCCTTCCCTTCGAGGGGATTGTCGGGATGCAGCCAAATCAGGAAAGCGGCGTTGGCAGCCACCCATTCCCGCGCCAGGAGGGATATAGCCCAGTTCGATCACCCTGTGTGCTGGCCTTGCCTCCATCAGGCAAAGCCAGCCAACAGCCCCTGCGGCGGTTCGTAATGTCAGAAATGTGCGCGATTGGTCGCTAAGCAGGCCGCCGACAATTTCTTAGTCATGGACTTGCGGCGGTTGTGGTTGGCATCATGGGCCGCGCGAGCAGAAGGTGTTGGTCGGCGCTTCTCTCGCGCACGGCTGGCGGCAATGACAACGGTCGATCGGCGAAACCGATCCTAGCTTCCGGCCAGCAGCGCCTCGACCTCGCGCAGTGTCGGCATCGATGGCGCCGTCCCCGGCCGCGTCACCGAAATGCCGGCGACCGCGCAGGCAAAGCGCACCGCTTGCACCGGCTCCACGCCTCGCGAAAGCGCTGCGGCGAAGCCGCCGTTGAAGGCATCTCCGGCTCCCGTGGTTTCGACCACCGGCCCGGCGCTGATGGCGGGGACATGCTCGGAGCGGTCCTTGGTGTGCAGCAGTGCGCCCTTGTCACCGAGCGTGACGATGACGGTGCCGACGCCCTTTTCGAGCAGCTTGCCGGCGGCGGCCCGGGCGTCATCGACCGAGGAGACTTTCAGCCCTGTCAATTCCTCCGTCTCGGTCTCGTTCGGCGTGAGATAATCGCAGAGCATGTAGATGCGGTCGGGGAGCGTGGCCGCGGGAGCGGGGTTGAGGATGGTCGTCACCCCTGCCCCGCGCGCGATCTCCAGCGCCCTCAGCGCCGCGTCGATCGGCTGTTCGAGCTGCGTGACAAAGACGCCGGCCCCGCCGATCAGATCGGCATTGGCCTCGATATCGGCCGGCGAAATCAGCATAGCCGCACCAGGGCTGACGATGATGGCGTTGTTGCCGCTTCCCTCCTCGACGAAGATGTAGGCGGCGCCGGTGTAGCTATCCGGCGTATCGATGACGGCGCTTTTCACGCCGGCATCCTTCCAGGTCCGCTTGGCCATGTCTGCGAAGGCATCGACGCCAAGCCGGGTCAGGAAGGTGATATCGGCACCGAGCTTGCCGGCGGCCACCGCCTGGTTCGAACCCTTGCCGCCCGGCCCGAGCTTGAAAGAATTGCCGAGGATCGTTTCGCCCATGCGCGGCTGGCGATCGGCGCGATAGGCGGTATCGGCGACGAAGACGCCCAGGACGACGACAGGTTTCATGACGACAGGCTTGCCGGAGGCCATGCTATGCCGCGTCCGGCGGCACGACGCCCTTGCGGAAGGCGAAGCAGCCGTAGAAGCGGCGCTCGCCGGTCTGGATGACGCAATAGGCCCGTTTGGCGCGCTCATAGAAGGCGTAGCGCTCGACCGGGAGCATCGGCCAAGACTTGCCCTCGGCCGCGTCGATTTCCTTTTGCACTTCCTTCTGCACGGGCGGAATCTCGTCCGGCTTGCCGACGATCTCCATGCGCGCCGCGGAGTTGTCGACGAACGTATCCAGCGGGTAGAGCGACAGCACCGCCTTAACCACTTGCGCCGCCGGGGCATCGATGCGCAACAGCCGGCCGAGCGTCGTCTGGCGCGCCACCGAATCGGACGGGAAATTGGTGTCGGCGATGATCAGGTCGTCGCCATGTCCCATCGCCCGCAATGCCTGCAGCACGTCGGCATTGAGCAACGGATGGATCCCTTTGAGCATGATGGTCCTCGTGAAGTCCGTTTGAGATCAGAGACGTTGAGATCAGAGACGCTGGCCGGTCTCGGCGTCGAACAGGTGGATATGGTCGAGCCTGGGCCGGAGCTTGAGCGTGTCGCCAGGCTTGAAGTCGTGGCGCTCGCGAAACAATGCCACCATCTCACCGTCGCCGAAGCGCAGGAACACCAGCGTTTCGGACCCGGTCGGCTCGACCACCGAAATCTTCGCCGGGACGCCATCGGGATGGATCTCGAGATGCTCCGGGCGCACGCCATAGACGACAGCCTGCCCGTCCCGCGCGGCATTGTCGCCAATCGGGAACAATGTACCTGATATGTCGACACCGGGCTTGTCGCCCTTGCGCAAAACACCCTTGAGCAAGTTCATCGAAGGTGAGCCGATAAAACCGGCGACGAACAAATTGGCTGGCCGGTCGAACAGCTCCAGTGGCGCGCCGATCTGCTCGATGCGGCCGTCGCGCATGACGACGATCTTGTCGGCCATCGTCATCGCCTCGATCTGGTCGTGGGTGACGTAGATGGTGGTGGTTTTCAGCCGCTGGTGGAGTTCCTTGATCTCGGTGCGCATCTGCACGCGCAGCTTGGCATCGAGGTTCGAGAGCGGCTCATCGAAGAGGAACACTTGCGGATTGCGCACGATGGCACGCCCCATCGCCACGCGTTGACGCTGGCCGCCCGAGAGCTGCCGGGGATAGCGCTTGAGATAGGGATTGAGATCCAGGATATCGGCGGCGCGCTTGACCCGCTCGGCGACCACGGCCGGATCGGTCTTCCGCAGCTTGAGGGCAAAGGCCATGTTCTGCTCCACCGTCTTGTGCGGATAGAGCGCGTAGTTCTGGAACACCATGGCGATGTCGCGTTTTGCGGGCGGCAGATGATTGACGACACGGTCACCGATGGCGATCGTGCCGCCGGAAACGGTCTCCAGCCCGGCCACCATTCTCAGCAGCGTGGACTTGCCGCAACCTGAAGGACCGACCAGCACGACGAACTGTCCGTCAGCGATGTCGACGCTGACTTCGTGCAGAACCTTGACGGTTCCAAACGCCTTGGCCACCTTGCTGATCGCGACTTGAGCCATATCTCCCCCATCGGCTCCACTGGCCGTAGGCGCAGAAGCTAACCAACGCGACCTGCCAGGGCAAGTCGGTCTCTTATAGATAAAAACCTGTTCTCGTTGACACGGCGTTTGGTTGTGAGAATAGTGGCAGGCGCTGGTCCAAATGTCGGTAACGATCCGCAGGGAATTTCAATCGACGCAGGGTGGGGTCCTGCCTAATTCGTTGCCCAGCCGGGAGCACAGTCGTGCTCCAGCGTCCGACAGGTGGCCACATCCATTCACACTGATATTCTGGGAGGAATAGTCGATGAGAACAGGTCTTTACGACAAACTGGTCCGCGCTGGCGCCACAAGGCGCGACATATTGAAGGGTGCGGCCAGCATGGCCGCGATCGCGGCGGCATCCGGCGCTGGGCTCGGCGCGCTGACGCGTCCGGCCTCCGCTGCAAGCGAGCTTCGCTCGAAGATCCTGCAGATTCCCGGCGTTGGCAAAGGCCAGCCGACCGATGCCGATTTCCAGAAGGTCGGCGAGCTCTGCCTCGAGGCGACCAAGGCCAATGTCAAGGAAGGTGAATTCGCCGGCGTTGAGCTGACCTTCATGGGCCTCAACAACCAGAACCTGCACAATGTGCTGTTCCGCGGCTTCCTGAAGCCATGGGAAGCCTATACCGGCGCCAAGATCAGCTGGATCGACCTGGCGCAGGCCGACTACAACGCCCGCCTGCAGCAGTCGATCGCCACCGGCACCGTCGACTTCGACATTATCGAGATGGGCGCCCCCTTCGAAGGCGACGTCTGCGGCAAGGGCCTGACCTCGGAAATGCCCGACTGGGTCAAGAAGCAGATCGATTTCGACGATCTGGTCAATTATCTGAAGCCGCCGGTCGGCACCTGGGATGGCAAGCAGTATCGCGTGACCATCGACGGCGACACGCACAATTTCAACTACCGCACCGACGTGTTCGCCAATGCCGACCTCGCCAAGCAGTGGAAGGACGGCGGCGGTGAAGGCGAATGGGGCGTGCCGAAGACCTGGCAACAGGTGCAGGCCGTGACCAAGTTCCTCAAGGGCAAGAAATTCAAGGGCCAGGACGTCTACGGCTACCTCGATGCGCCCAAGCCCTGGGGCGGTTTCGGGTTCTACTTCCTCGGCAGCCGCGCCACCGCCTATGCCAAGCATCCCGACGACAAGGCCTGGCTGTTCGACGCCGACACGATGAAGCCGCGCGTCAACAATCCGGCCTGGGTGCGCGCCATTCAGGACGTGATCGACGCCCTGCCCTCCGAACCGGCCGACCAGATCAATGCCGATCCGAACACCACCGCCTTCCAGCAGTTCCTGGCCGGCACCGGCTCGATGATCCCCTGGTGGGGCGATGTCGGCTCGAACGTGAAGACCAATGATTCCTCTGTCATCGGCGACGTCACCGGCTTCTCGATCCTGCCGGGCTCGGACGACGTCTACAACTCCAAGACCGGCAAATGGGAGAAGCTCGCCAGCGGGCCGAACTATTCGCCGAACTGCGCCTACCTCGGCTGGGGCGTCTACGTGATGGCCCGTGTCGACAGCGACGAGAAGAAGAAGAAAGCGGCATGGTCCGCCGCCGCCCATCTCGGCGGCAAGGACCTGTCGATCTGGACGGCGATGTATCCGTCCGGCTTCCAGCCCTACCGCAATTCCCATTTCGACATTCCGGAATGGGTGGCGGCTGGCTACGACGAGGCCTTCATCACCTCGTACCTCAAGTCGGAAGGCGACAGCTACAACCATCCGAACGCGGCAATCGAGCCACGCATCCCCGGCATCTTCCAGTATTATTCCGCCGCCGAGGACATCCTGGCCAACACCTTCGCGGGCAAGATGAAGGCGCAGGAAGGCGCCGACGCCATTGCCGCGGCCTGGGAAAAGCTGACCGACCAGATCGGCCGCGAAAAGCAGATCAAGCTCTACAAGGCATCGCTCGGCATGGCCTGATCGGAGCCTGAAACCGGGTCCGGCGACGAGAGCCGCCGGACCCTGTCTTGACCGGTACGCCGGTCGCGAAGTGCCTTCTGCAACCGGACGAGACGCTTGGCTGACCAGATTTTGCCCACCAATGATTGGCCGGCAAACGCCGTCCCATCCGACCTGATCCCGCCAGGCCGCAAACGCCTTGGCTGGGCGCTGATGGCGCTGGTCACGCTCGGCCTCCTGGCAACGATCCTGGTACAGGTCCTCCACAAGAGCGAAGTCGACACGATCGGCTTCGAGACATGGCGTCCCGTCGTCTACGCCTATGTGCTATGGGGCGTGGCGCTCGGCATCGGCCAGGTGCTGACGCGCGGCGAGGACGGGCAGCGCGCGCTGTTCCTGTTGCCGGCGCTGCTGTTCACCATCGCCATGGTGATCTTCCCGACGCTGTTCGGCTTCTACATCGCACTCACCGACTGGAACCTCTCCTCCTTCAGTGGCCGCAGGTTCAACGGGCTCGACAATTTCTGGCAGATGCTTGGCGACCCCTACTACCGCAATGCACTGTTCAACATGGTGCTCTATGTGCTGGCGGTGCTGGTCGAATATGTCATCGCCTTCGGCCTGGCGCTGTTGCTCAACGCACAGATCCGGGCGCGAAAGTTCTTCCGCGTCGTCTTCCTGATGCCGCTGATGCTGTCGCCGGTCGCGGTATCCTGGATGATCGGCAAATCGCTGATGGAATACCGGTTCGGGCCGGCGGCGACGCTGGCGCGCCATCTCGGCTGGGATAATCCCGCCTTCTTCTCCGATCCGATCACCGCGCGCATCTCGATCATGCTGCTCGACGCCTGGACCTTCATTCCCTTCATGATGATCATGCTGCTGGCCGGCCTGCAGGCCATGTCGCGCGAGGTGCTGGAGGCGGCGCGCGTCGACGGCGCGACCGCATGGCAGACCTTCTGGCAGGTCACCTTCCCGCTGATGCTGCCGGTCTCGGTGACGGCCGTGATCCTGCGCATCATCTTCAAGCTGAAGCTCGCCGACATCATCATCACAGTGACATCAGGCGGCCCGGGCGGCGCGACCGATTCCGTGTCGAGCTTCATCTATCGGGAATACCGCGACCGCTCGAATGTCGGCTACGGCACCATGCTGGCAATGGCCTACCTCGTCATCATCGTGGTGTTCGTGACCTGGCTGCTGAAGCTCGCCAACCGCTTCGTGCGCAACGTCAACTGAGTGGCCGGATCATGAGCGTTCAGACCACCGACTATACCGTCTCCGAAATCCGCTCTCCGGCGAGCTTCATCACCAGCCGCGTCTTCATCTATGGGGCTCTCGTCTTCTGGGCCTTCATCTGCCTGTTCCCGATCTACTGGACGATAACGACCTCGTTCAAATCGGCGGTCGACGTCACGCAAGGCCATCTCATCCCCTTCGTCGACTTCTGGCCGGACTGGAAGGGCTGGCGATCGCTCGGCCTGTCGCCGGATTCGATCTTCCAGACCTCCACGGTGCGCGATGAGTTCTTCAAGCGATTCATGAACTCGGTCATCACTTCGGTCGGCGCATCGAGCCTCGCCATCGTCATCGGCAGCCTCGCCGCCTATGGCCTGACGCGCTACCGCTACAAATTCGCCTGGTTCAGGAACGAGGATATCTCCTTCTTCTTCCTGTCGCAGCTGATCCTGCCGCCCGTGGTGCTCGCCCTGCCCTTCCTGGTGCTCTACCGGGAGGTCGGCCTGCTCGACACGCGCGTCGGGCTGATCTTGCTCTACACCCTGATGGTGCTGCCGATCGTCATCTGGATCATGCGCGACCAGTTCAACTCCATTCCCGTCGAGTTGGAGGAAGCGGCCCTCGTCGATGGCCTGTCGATCTGGGGCGCGTTTTTCCGCATCGTCATGCCGATCGCGCTGCCAGGCATGGTCGCCGCGTTCATCCTGGCGATGGTGCTATGCTGGAACGAATATTTTTTCGCCGCGCTGCTGACCTCGACCGACGCCAAGACCATTCCGGTCATGGTGGCGAGCCAGACCGGCTCGCAAGGCATCAACTGGTGGTCGATGGCGGCCCTTGCCACCGCGGCCATAGCGCCTCTCGCCGTCATCGGCATCGCGCTGGAGCGCTATCTGATCATGGGCATGACTGCGGGAGCGGTGAAATAAGGCCGTACTGGTTCGTGCGCGATATCCGCGTTGGCCACAAAGGCCATGACCGCTACGGCAAGGGTGCATGCCAATCGCCTGGCAAGGTCGGACTTACCGGGCGGAACGGCTGAAAAACCGCGGTTAAGTCTTCAGGATGGACCGCAGGTGATCCATGATCATGGCAACGCCTTTTTGCCCGAGTTCCGCCGATGCATCCTTGGCGCCCGCCGTATACCAGCCGGTATTGTCGGCGAAGCGGGCGGCATCGACAGCTTCAGGGCATAGTGCCAGCATCAGCGATGTCTCGCCGACGCCGGCATGGTCGAACGGGTACTTGCCGTTCATGGCCGCCGGCATCAACGGATGCACCTGCACCCAGTTGAAGAAGTTTTCCCCCTCGGCATGTCCGGCATAATAGTCAGCCATCGTCTCGGAACCCCACCAGCCCTCGCCGCGCTGCTTTTCGAGAAAACGGAAGATCGCCTGACGGCCGGCGGTCTTGAAGGCGAGATCGGTCGGCATGCCGGCGGCAAAGTTCTCGGTCTGGTGATGGACGATGGCGTGGATGTTGCGGAAGCCGATGCGCAGCAGGCTGTAGAACAGCTCCTCGCCGAATGGGGCCAGTTGATTGCCGCCGACCTGCACCGAACCAGTGCCTTCCGGCGGCGCCACCGCGTAACTCGCCGCGCCGTAGTAGAAGGGCGGCAGGATGACGACATCCCTCTCCTGCTCGAACAGCTCCAGCGTCTTGATGACGGCCAGAGTGTCCATGCCGACAGCCATGTGCTCGCCATGGTATTCAAGCACGCCCAGCGGCAGCGCGACCGGCCAATTCTGCGTGATCGCCTTGCGGATCTGGTGCGGCAGCATCAATTCATAACGCATGGTCTATTCCATGTTGGTGTGGCGCGCGCGCATGGCTTGCGGCGACGCACCGGTCAGGGATTTGAGTTTCAGCACCATCACCTCGAACAGCAGAAACAGGGCTCCTTCGAACACCGAGCCCATCGGCAGGACCGAAGTCTTTTGTGGACCCTGGTCATCGGCCATGGTCTGGGCCGGGATGATCAGCGTGGTGTCGGCCAGCCCCGCGGCACTGCCACCGGCCTGGGCGGTCAGCAGCAGATTGGTCGCGCCGGCGTTGCGCGCAACCTGCATCAAGGTCAGCACTGTCGAGGTTTCTCCCGGCCCGGAACTGGACAGGAAAACATCGCCTGGGCCCAGCGGCGGCGTGGTCATGTCCCCGACCACCGAGACAGGCAGACCGAGATGGAAGAGCCGCATGGCGAAACCCTTGACCTGCAACGCCTCGCGGCCGCAGCCATAGACGACGATCTGTCTGGCTTCTGCCAACTGCTTGCAGGCGGCCTCGATGCTGCCTTCATCCACGCGTGCCAACACGCCGCCGAGTTCATCGAGCGCGGTCTTGAACAGGTTTTCGCTCGGGCCGCTCACTGCAAATCCACCCTCGAAATCGTCCGGGATTTTTTTCACGAACAGCTTGATCTGGTTCATGCTAGCAACCGCGAAAATGGGTGTCCAACGCCGCGCAACGCTTTTGCCTGATCACAGGCGTGATAGTGTCATGCCAGACAAATCAACCCGGGAAACTGCAGGACATGAAGACACGGCATTTCGACCGCATCGGCAATGGCGGCATCACCTTTACCGAGCTCGGCTTCGGCACGGCACCGCTCGGCAATCTCTACCGCACCGTTTCGGACGAGGATGCCAATGCCACGCTGGATGCCGCCTGGGCGACCGGCTGCCGCTACTACGACACCGCGCCGCTCTATGGGCTCGGCCTGTCTGAAACGCGCCTCAATCCCTTCCTGCGCGGCAAGAAGCGCGATGACTATGTGCTGTCGAGCAAGGTCGGCCGCCTGATGCGCGCCTGCCCGCCCGAGCAGCGCACGGGCATCGGCAAGTTCTTCGACACGCCGTCGCGCCGCGAGGTGTACGATTACAGCTATGACGGCGTGATGCGCTCTTTCGAGGCCTCGCTCGAGCGGCTTGGCGTCGACCGGATAGACATACTGTTCGTGCATGATGTCGACATCTTCACCCATGGCAGCAAGGAGGCGTCCGACCTGCGCATCGAGGAATTCATGCGCTCGGGCTATTACGGGCTGCTTTCGCTGCGCGACCAGGGCGTCATCAAGGCGTTCGGCGGCGGCATCAACGAATGGCAGGTTGCCCAGACGCTGGCCGAGCGCGGCGATTTCGACCTGTTTCTGCTTGCCGGGCGCTACACGCTGCTCGAACAGGAAGCGCTGACATCCTTCCTGCCGCTCTGCCAAAAACGCGGCATCGGCATCGTTCTCGGCGGCCCCTACAATTCCGGGATCCTGGCGACGGGGCCGAAACCCGGCGCCTACTACAATTATTCCGAAGCGCCGAGGGACATTCTCGAACGGGTCGCCAGCATCGAGGCTGTCTGCAAACGCCATGGCGTCAGGCTGATCGAGGCGGCGCTGCAATTTCCGTTGCTGCATCCGTCGGTCGTCTCGGTGATCCCCGGCGGCCAGCGGCCGAGCGAAGTCGAAAGCAACCGGGCGCTGCTCGACGCGAAACTGCCAGCAACCCTTTGGGCCGACCTCAAGAAGGAAGGCCTGATGAGCGCCGATGCGCCGACCGCATAACCGGGGACCATCAGCGCCGGTGTCAGGCCCAAAAAAGAAAAGCCGAGGCAAGCCCGGCTTTTCTGGTCTCTGAAAAAGAAAAACGCGTTTAGTTGACGGCGTCCTTGAGGCCTTTGCCGGCCGAAAACTTCGGCACGGTGCGTGCCGGGATCTTCACTTCAGCGCCGGTCTGGGGGTTGCGGCCAGTCGAGGCCGCACGCTTTGACACGGTGAAATTGCCAAAGCCGACAAGCCGGACATCGCCGCCCTTCTTCAGTTCGCCGGTGATGACGGAAAACACCGCATCGACCGCCGACTGCGCGTCACCCTTCGAAATGCTCGCGGCGTCGGCGACAGCGGACACCAGTTCGTTCTTGTTCATAAAAATTCCCTTCCATGAGAACACCGGAACTAACGACTCATCCGGCAGGAAACGGACTTTAGAAAGAAGCGTTCCCGCAACCAAGTCGAAAAGGCAGGAAAAAGTGGGAAAAAGCCCGGAAATCCGGGGTTTTTCACATGAAAAAGCCGGGCGCGAGGCCCGGCTTTCTGTTTGTGCGCTGCAACTTTAGAAATTTCTAACGCATGGCCCCGAAAACCGTAGCCGGTTTTCGGAAAGGACCATGCGCAAGTCTATAGTGTTAGAGCGTCCTTTACGCGTCCAATCGGACGCGCGGCGCTCTAATGTGCAAGCGACTTTCCAGCATCATCGGCACTGTCGGTCGAGGCCGGCGGATTGACCGGTTCAACCCATTCAATCGGCTCCGGCATACGCACCAGCGCGTGGCGCAACACCTCACCGACGCGTGAGACCGGAATGATCTCCATGCCGTTCTTCACGTTGTCCGGAATCTCCGCCAGATCCTTGGCGTTGTCTTCCGGGATCAGCACCTTCTTGATGCCGCCGCGCAGAGCGGCGAGCAACTTCTCCTTGAGGCCGCCGATCGGCAAGATGCGGCCGCGAAGCGTTATCTCGCCAGTCATCGCCACATCGGCCCGGACCGGAATGCCCGTCAGTACCGACACAATGGCTGTCGCCATGGCAGCACCAGCGGACGGACCGTCCTTCGGCGTGGCGCCTTCCGGCAAGTGCACGTGGATGTCGCGCTTGTCGAACAGCGGCGGCTCGATGCCGAAATCGATGGCCCGCGAGCGGACATAGGAGGCCGCCGCCGAAATCGATTCCTTCATCACGTCGCGCAGGTTGCCCGTCACCGTCATGCGGCCCTTGCCGGGCATCATGACGCCTTCGATCGTCAACAGCTCGCCGCCGACTTCCGTCCAGGCAAGCCCGGTAACGACGCCGACCTGATCATCAGCCTCGACCTGGCCGAAGCGGAAGCGCTGGACACCAAGGTAGTCGGCGAGGTTCGCCGCCGTGATGTTCACCGTCTTCTTCTTCGTCTTCAGGATCTCGGTCACCGCCTTGCGCCCGAGCTTCATCAGCTCGCGCTCCAGGCTCCGGACGCCCGCTTCGCGGGTGTAGGTCTGGATGATGGCGCGGATCGCATCCTCGCCGACGGAGAACTCCTTCGGCTGCAGCGCGTGATCGCGGATCACCTTCGGCATCAGATGCCGCTTGGCGATCTCGATCTTCTCGTCCTCGGTGTAACCGGCGATACGGATGATCTCCATGCGGTCCATCAAGGGCGCAGGGATGTTCAGCGTGTTCGCCGTCGTCACGAACATCACGCTCGACAGGTCATATTCGACCTCGAGGTAATGGTCCATGAACGTCGAGTTCTGTTCGGGGTCGAGCACCTCGAGCAGCGCCGACGACGGATCGCCACGGAAGTCCTGGCCCATCTTGTCGATCTCATCGAGCAGGAAGAGCGGGTTGGACTTCTTCGCCTTCTTCATCGACTGGATGACCTTGCCGGGCATCGAGCCGATATAGGTGCGCCGATGGCCACGGATCTCGGCTTCGTCACGCACGCCGCCGAGCGCCATGCGGATGAATTCGCGACCGGTCGCCTTGGCGATCGACTTGCCGAGCGAGGTCTTGCCGACGCCGGGAGGGCCGACGAGGCACAGGATCGGCCCCTTCAGCTTCTTCTGTCGGCTCTGCACGGCCAGGTACTCGACGATGCGGTCCTTGACCTTGTCGAGGCCGAAGTGATCGGTATCGAGCACGTTCTGGGCATAGGCCAAATCCTGCTTGACCTTGGAGTTCTTGCCCCACGGGATCGACAGCAGCCAATCGAGGTAGTTGCGCACGACGGTCGATTCAGCCGACATCGGCGACATCGTCCTCAGCTTCTTCAACTCGGCTTCCGCCTTTTCGCGGGCTTCCTTGGAGAGCTTGGTCTTCTTGATACGCGCCTCGATCTCGGCAGCCTCGTCGCGGCCGTCCTCGCCTTCGCCGAGTTCCTTCTGGATCGCCTTCATCTGCTCGTTGAGGTAGTATTCGCGCTGCGTCTTCTCCATCTGGCGCTTGACGCGCGAGCGGATGCGCTTCTCCACCTGCAACACGGAGATCTCGGCTTCCATGAAGCCCATCGCCTTTTCCAGCCGCTCCTTGACCGAGAGCGTGGCCAGCATTTCCTGCTTTTCAGGGATCTTGATGGCGAGATGGGAGGCAACCGTATCGGCGAGCTTGGAATAGTCGTCGATCTGGCTGGCGGCACCCACCACTTCAGGCGAGATCTTCTTGTTCAGCTTGACGTAGTTCTCGAAGTCGGTGACGACCGAGCGGGCCAGCGCCTCGACCTCGACCTCTTCCTCCTCCGGCTCGACCAGCGCCGCGGCGCGGGCTTCGTGGAAGTCGGGACGGTCGGTGAAGGAGACGATTTTCGCACGCGAGGCGCCCTCGACCAGAACCTTGACGGTGCCGTCGGGCAGCTTCAGCAATTGCAGCACATTGGCGAGCGTGCCGATGTCGAAGATCGCATCGGGCTCGGGATCGTCATCGGCGGCATTCATCTGGGTGGCAAGCAGGATCTGCTTCTCCTGACCCATCACCTCTTCCAGCGCCTTGATCGACTTTTCGCGCCCGACAAAGAGCGGAACGATCATGTGCGGGAACACCACGATGTCGCGCAGTGGGAGGACTGCGTAGACGCCGTCGCTGGGAGCCTTGGATATTTTGGCCATTGTCCAACCTTTCATGTCGCGGTCGCCATCAGGCCAACCGCGAATCTCATATTAACGACCGGGGATCGTTCCGCCTACCACCGTTTGTGACGGGAGTTTTACAGCACAGAAATCGGGCACCTCGGCCTTCTGGTGTTAGGTGGATGCAGGCGGGGCAAAGATCAAGAGTTAACATCGTCCGCAATCCACTCCATCGCCGAAGTCGCGTGCCCTTCACAGCAAAACGGCGCCGCAACGGCGCCGTTCCATAAAAATATAGGGTGGAGTGCCATGTCAGGCACTGACGTTGCCCTTCTTTTCCTTCTGTTCGGAATAGATATAGAGCGGCCGGGCGCTGCCGGTCACCACTTCCTCCGAAATCACCACTTCGCGCACGCCTTCGAGGGCGGGCAGTTCGAACATGGTGTCGAGCAGGATCGCTTCCATGATCGAACGCAGGCCGCGCGCGCCGGTCTTGCGCTCGATGGCGCGCTTGGCGATCGCCGACAGGGCGTTTTCGTGGAAGGTCAGGTCGACGTTTTCCATCTCGAACAGCCGCTGATACTGCTTGACCAGCGCGTTCTTCGGCTCGGTCAGGATCTGGATCAGCGCCGGCTCGTCGAGGTCCTCCAGCGTCGCCAGAACCGGCAGACGGCCAACGAACTCCGGAATGAGCCCGAACTTCAACAGATCCTCGGGCTCGACCAGGCGGAAGACATCGCCGGTGCGGCGATCCTCGGGCGAGGCAACGATAGCGCCGAAGCCGATCGAGGTCTTGCGGCCGCGATCCGAGATGATCTTGTCCAGCCCGGCGAAGGCGCCGCCGCAGATGAACAGGATGTTGGCGGTGTCGACCTGCAGGAATTCCTGCTGCGGATGCTTCCTGCCGCCCTGCGGCGGCACGGAGGCGACCGTGCCTTCCATGATCTTCAACAGTGCCTGCTGCACGCCCTCGCCCGACACGTCGCGGGTGATCGAGGGATTGTCGGACTTACGCGAAATCTTGTCGATCTCGTCGATGTAGACGATACCGCGCTGGGCGCGCTCGACATTGTAGTCGGCCGACTGCAGCAGCTTCAGGATGATGTTCTCGACGTCCTCGCCCACATAACCGGCTTCGGTCAGCGTCGTCGCATCCGCCATGGTGAAGGGCACGTCGATGATGCGGGCCAGCGTCTGCGCAAGCAGCGTCTTGCCGCAACCGGTCGGACCGATCAGCAGGATGTTGGACTTGGCCAGCTCGACATCGTTGTTCTTGCCGGCATGGGCGAGGCGCTTGTAGTGGTTGTGGACCGCCACCGACAGCACGCGCTTGGCGTAGGGCTGGCCGATGACATAGTCGTCGAGAACCTTGAGGATCTCCTGCGGTGTCGGCACGCCCTCGCGCGACTTCACCATCGAGGTCTTGTTCTCCTCACGGATGATGTCCATGCAGAGCTCGACGCATTCGTCGCAGATGAAGACCGTCGGACCGGCGATCAGCTTGCGCACCTCATGCTGGCTTTTGCCGCAAAACGAGCAATAAAGCGTGTTCTTCGAGTCACCGCTGTTGTTGCCGACCTTGCTCATTTTCCTGTCCTTTCATGGCCGCCCGCCGATGGTCTGGCTGAAAGGGCGCATACCCTATTTATCGCGGGAATCCGCCGCCGCCAGTATCCCGGCTCCCGCAACGTATTCCGTACGAAACACAAATCAGAAAACGTGGCAATGATTCGCAGCAACCCCACACAAAGCTAAGCCGTCGAAAATCAACATAGCCTTAACGTAGGCAATCCCGACCGTCGAGGGAACAGCCAATTGTGGCCGAAATGCCGCAAGAGGCACCAAAAGCGCGTGATGGTGCCATCCAACTGCCACCAAGTCCTTATGCCACAGCGCCTTCGGCCGGTTCGCGCGACGAAATGACCTTGTCGATGAGGCCGAAATCCTTGGCTTCGTCGGCGGTCATGAAATGATCGCGGTCGAGCGTGCGTTCAATCTCTTCGTAGCTCTTGCCGGTGTGCTTGACGTAGACCTCGTTGAGACGGCGCTTCAGCTTGACGATATCCATGGCATGGCGCTCGATGTCGGAGGCCTGCCCCTGGAAGCCGCCGGACGGCTGGTGAACCATGATGCGGGCGTTCGGCGTGGCGAAGCGCATGTCCTTGTGGCCGGCGGTCAGCAGCAGCGAGCCCATCGAGGCCGCCTGGCCGATGCAGAGCGTCGACACGGCCGGCTTGATGAACTGCATGGTGTCGTAGATCGCCATGCCCGAGGTGACGACGCCGCCCGGCGAATTGATGTAAAGATTGATTTCCTTCTTCGGATTCTCGGCTTCAAGGAACAGAAGCTGCGCGCAAACCAGCGTCGCCATGCCGTCCTCGACCGGACCGGTGATGAAAATGATGCGCTCCTTGAGGAGGCGGGAGAAGATGTCGTAGGCCCGCTCGCCGCGATTGGTCTGTTCGACCACCATCGGAACGAGGTTCATGTAGGTTTCGACGGGGTTCTTCATCTGATATCTCTTATCTCGCGGTGGGATTCCGGCGCCGGGAATGCCGGCAGATCGGGCAGAATTGGTTCTGGATCGTTGTTCCGTAGATAGGATGCCGGCTCATCCTTGTGCAAGGCCGACCCGTCCTAGCCATCTGGGTAAGTCGAATC
Source organism: Mesorhizobium sp. HAY1-8B (assembly GCF_056868045.1). Taxonomy (NCBI): domain Bacteria; kingdom Pseudomonadati; phylum Pseudomonadota; class Alphaproteobacteria; order Hyphomicrobiales; family Phyllobacteriaceae; genus Mesorhizobium; species Mesorhizobium sp. HAY1-8B. The sequence goes on along the minus strand of NZ_CP200321.1, from coordinate 3,993,233 downwards.
AAGCTTTACGGCCAAGGATTCGTCACGGTGACGGCCTCCAACGCACCATGGCCGCACAACCAAGCCGCCGGCGCGTAGCAATTTCTTAACCGCGTCACTTAACGAAATGCGGCGAAACCGCTTTTCTCCGGGAGCGCTTCCCCTACAATTCAACGTTGAACTTGTGGCTGCGGTTCAAACAGGGGGAGTGTCATGTACAGGAGAAGCGTATCCTTCGCCGCTGCCGGGCTGGCCATGCTCGGCATGACTTCGCAGACGGCAGCCGGCGGCCGCGCCGTGGAATGCTACGAACCGGTCCGCACGCCTGACCTCTACGACACTGTCTATGAAGACGTGATGGTCAGCCCACCGGGCCAGCAGGTCGACTACACCCCGCCCATCTACGGCACGCGCGAACGCGTGGTGATGACCGTTCCGGCACGGGTGACCTACGAGGTCGTGCCCGCCGTCACGCGCACCGTCTATCACACGGTGAGGGTCGATGGCGGCGGCTATTCCTGGGAATGGCGCGTCATCCATGGCCGCAGGGTGCTGTGCAAGATCTGGCACAAGGCACGCTACGAACGCGTCGCCGAGACCGTGGTGATCCAACCTGAACGCACGCGGCGGGTCGTCATTCCAGCGCAATACGACAGCATCGCCGAGGAAGTCCTGGTGCAGCCGGAGCAAAGACGCATCATCGACGTACCCGCGTCTTACCAGACCGTGGCGCGGCGTGTGCTGGTGCGTGAAGGGTCGTCAGGCTGGCGGCGCGTGCATATTCCGAGGCATTGCCAAGATTAGTGGGCATGGCATAGCCTGCGCCACAGCGGGTCTCCGTTGGGCTGAGGACATGCGCGACCTGGAAATTTCCAATCAGGAACTATCGGATCTTGCGGAAGAAGCCCTGGATCTGGCCAAAAACTATTGGGCGTCCGTCGAGGAACGTCGGGCGTATCCCTCGACCAGCGGCAAGAATACGACTGAACTCTTCTCGCGGCCTTGGGCGGAGAATGCGCGTGGCCGGAACGTCCTCCAGGACTTCAAGTCGATCGCAGAGCATGCGCGGCCTGCAACCGGCAGATTCTTTGGTTACGTCCTCGGCTCGGGCGAACCAATCGGCGTCCTGGGCGAATTGCTGGCCGCGGTGCTCAATCAGAATGTGACGTCGTGGCGGTCGGCGCCGGCGGCGACGTCGATCGAACGCACCGTTGTTGGATGGTTGGCGGAAGCCGTCGGCTGCGCGGGATTTACCGGCAGCCTGTGCGGTGGCGGCTCGATGGCCAACCTCATGGCGCTGGCGATGGCGCGGGAAGCGAAGCTGCCAGCCAACGAAACAGGCGCACGACCCTGCGTGATCTATGCTTCCGAACAAGTGCACATGTCGATTCCAAAGGCCGTCGCGCTCTTGGGCATAGGCAGAAAAAATCTTCGCCTGATCCCTGTCGACGATAAATTCAGGATGCGCCCGGATGCCCTCCAGGCGGCAATAGCCGCCGACCGCGAGGCCGGCAACACGCCAATCGCCATCGTGGCCACGGTCGGGACCATCGTCTCCGGCGCGATCGATCCCCTCCCCGAAATTGCCGACATCGCCCGAAGAGAGGCCCTGTGGATGCACGTCGATGGTGCCTATGGGGGACTGGCGGCTCTGGCGGTTCCGGAAAAATTCCAGGGATTGTCCTTGGCGGATTCACTGTCGCTCGACGCACACAAATGGCTCTATCAACCACTCGATTGCGGCTGCCTGCTCAATCGCCATCCAGACATTGCGCGCAGGACGTTCTCGCACAGCGACGATTACGTGAGGATACTGAGCGAAGACCCCACGGAAGCATTTGCCTTCTTTGAGGAGTCGATCGAGCTCTCGCGACGCTTCCGCGCGCTGAAGCTCTGGATGTCGCTGCAATATCACGGACGCAGTGCCTATCGCGAAGCCATTGCGCGCGATCTCCACCATGCGCAAATGCTGGCTCAGACAATCGCAACGAGGCCTGAATTGGAACAGGTTGCGCCGGTATCGCTGAGCGCGGTCTGTTTTCGCCACCGCTCGAAGGACAATGAAGCGATCCTGCGCCGCGTGATTGCGCGCGGTCGCGTGTATCTGTCAAATGCCTCGATCAACGGCCAGTTCGCGCTGCGGGCGTGTTTCGTCAATCACCGAACGACGCCAGATGACGTACGGGCGATTGTTTCCGAAGTCATTGCCGCCGCTGACGAGCTCAATCACTGAGCCGTCGCACGTCTTCGGCCTGGCTTGCCACCTCCGCCCGCAACCAGCGCTTCAGCCCCGCGACATCGCCATCCCCGACAGCAGCCGCAACGCGCCGACCGACCGCCGCCCCGAACTTGTAGCCGTGACCTGAGCAAGCCGAGACGACAAGGCACCTGCCCTTCTCATGGGCGAGAAATTTCTCGTCCTCGGTGAAAGTGTAGGCGCAGGTGACGACCTCGGTCACCTCATACTCCTCGATGCAGGCGATCGGCGGCGAAAACAGGTTGCGGATCGCCTCGCCCTCGCCCGGCACCGGCTCACGATTCCAGTCGGCGTCGCTGGTCGGTACCCGGTGCAGACCTGACCCGAATTTCATGCCGGCGCCGCCGGAGGGCGGGATCACGTAGCCATCGACAGTGCCGCCGACGTCGAGGACGACGGGTGCCGCCTCCCAGGCTGCCTTCAGGTCGACCGGCGGTTCGACATAGGCAAGGGCTGTTCGATAGGTCTTCAGTTCGCCGCCCAGCTCCGGGAAAAGTTTCAGAACCCAAGCGCCGGCCGTAACGACGATGCGGTCGGCCTGCATGGTTTCGCGGCTTTCGAGCACGACATGACCGGCCTCGGAGTCGATCGCGGTGACCTTGCTCTTCTCGTAGACATTGGCGCCGTTGGCACGCAACCAGCTTGCCAATCCCGCCGCGATCTTGCGGCAGTGGAGCGCGCCGCCTTCCGGCGAGTAGTAGGCATAACGGAACGAGCCTGGCTCAAGGAAAGGCCAACGCTTGACCGCGGCGTCGGGCTCGAACAGTTCGAAGGGAAAATTCCCTTCTTCCAGGCCCTGGCGGTATTCCTCGGCCTCGTCACCGGGCTCGCGCGAAATGCAGACGAAGCCGCGCGCATCAAGATGACTTTCGCCGAGATCGGCCCACATCTCGTCCCAGGCTTCATAGGCCTCTGTGATTAGCCGGCCGTAGCCGGTTCCGGCCCGATAGGCGCGACGGATGATGCGGTGATGGTCGCCCGACGCGGCCAGCGGATTGGGGATCGGTCCCTGCTCGACGATCGACACGCTGTGGCCCGCCTTGACCAGGGACCACGCCGTGGAGAGACCGGCGATACCCGCACCAACGACAATCACATTCATCCGCTCAGACCTTCCGCAGCCGCTTCGGCTGGCTCAATTCATGGGTTGTCGCGCGCCAACATACGGTCTGGAACGAGGCTGGCAAGCCGCGCTATGGGTCTGGCATGACCAAATTGACGCTGCCCTACATCGCCTTTGATCCAGCCACACGCCAACTGAGGCTCGACCCGCACGAGCCGGCTTTCTTCCTGAATCCGTACGAGGCCTATGCGTTCCTGCACGGCGCATCGAATGCGTTCTACTGGGAAGAGTTCGGCTTCTGGTGCTTCGGCGGCTTCGACGATGTCAACCGGCTGCTGCGCGATCGCCGTTTCGGCCGCAAGAACCCGGCCGGCATTCCCGACAGCCGCGGCGTCGGCCAGGACCGAAGCCATCTCACGGCATTCGACGGCATCGAAGCCAATTCGATGCTGGAGCTGGAACCGCCGGTGCACACGCGGCTGAGGACGCTGGTCAACCGGGCCTTTGTCTCGCGCCAGGTCGAACGGCTGCGACCGCGGGTCGAGGCACTTGCCAACGAGCTGATCGACCGTTTTGATCCGACTGGTCCAGTCGACCTTTTGCCCGCCTTCGCTTCGCCCCTGCCGATCACCATCATCGCCGAAATGCTCGGCGTGCCGGTCGAGATGGGACCGCAACTGCTCGACTGGTCGCATCAAATGGTCGCCATGTACATCCATGGCCGCACCCGCGAGACCGAGGAGACGGCCAACCGCGCCGCGGGCGAATTCGCCGATTTCCTGCGCGGCTACGTCACCGAACGACGCAAGAACCCTGGTGACGATCTGCTTTCGCTGCTGATTTCGGCGCAGGAAGACGGCCAGAGGCTGTCGGAGGACGAGATGGTGTCCTCGGCGATCCTGCTGCTCAATGCCGGCCACGAGGCGACCGTGCACCAGACCGGCAATGCGGTGCGCTCGATCCTGGCGCAAGGCGGTGACCCCAGCCGCTTCTTCACCTCGTCCGAAGCGACCGCTGCCACAGTCGAGGAATGCCTGCGCTTCGACGCACCGCTGCACATGTTCACGCGCTACGCCTACCAGGAGATCGAAGTGGCGCCCGGCATCGTCGTACAGCCGGGCCAGACCATCGGGCTCTTGCTGGGCATGGCCAATCATGACCCGCGCGCCTTTGCCGAACCGCAGGCCTTCCGGCCGGATCGTGCGGACCAGAAGAACGTGTCCTTCGGCGCCGGCATTCATTTCTGCATCGGCGCGCCGCTGGCCCGGCTCGAATTGCAGGTGTCGCTGAAGACTTTGTTCGACCGGCACCCGCGACTGCATCTTGCCGAACAGCCCCGCTTCCGCGACACTTACCACTTCCATGGGCTGGAAACGCTCGCCGTCGGCTTCTGACGATCGCGGGCCTGGGGCTGCGCGATGAGACTGTTTTGGAGACCGGCGACAGCGTTCGCATTGGCGTTTCTATGCGCCTGCATGGGAGCGGCACGCACCCAGCAACAGCCGGAAAACATTCCCTGGGAAAACAGCATGGCCATTGCCCAGAAGATGGCGATGAGCCTACTGGAGCGGCAGACCGGGTCGAAGGGCCTGCCGCTGGCATCCTTCGCCATCGAGGTCGATCTCAACCTCGACGGCTTGCCTGAAATCTTCGCCTACCGCTACGCACCGGGCTGCGACGGCGTCAATTGCGGCAATTTCCTGTTCGTCCTGGAAGGCGACAGCTATCAGGAAGTTCTCGGCGGCATTCCCGGAGCGCGGCTGGTGCCGCAAGACAAGATCGCACTCAGCCCCTTCAAACGAAACGGTTTCTTCGACATCCAGTCCGACAAGATGACGATCGGCTGGGATGGAACGCGCTATATCGATGCTTCGACTTTTCCGGCATCGTCGCTGGATGGCGCTGCCTTTGTCGCGGCTTGTCAGAAAAACAAGCTGAGCCAGCAGTCGCAAGAGCAAGTGAGTGCCGCTTGCCAATGCCAGTTCAACCGATTTCAGACGCTCGGTTTCACACAGGCCGACCTTGATGCCTATACGGCCTCGATGGTTGGCCAGGATTTCAAGTACCCCACGGGCGACAAGGAGAATGCCTGGCTCACCCTCACGAGAAATGCCCAGGACATCGCCACGGGCTGCGATGTCGCGAGCGGCAAGAGCCAATGGCCGCCGGCCTATTTCAACCATGGCGACCAGCCGCAGCGGAAGCTGAACTTCAACGGCTTTCTCGACGCCTGCCCGGCTCAGGATTTCATCCTGACCAACCACAAGACCGGCTCGCCCGATCGTGCGCTCAGTCTCTGCGGCTGCCTTGCCCGCGAGATCCCGACCCATGGCGTCAGCCAGGAAGGGCTCGACCTCCTGGCGCAATATTATCGCGACGAGATATCGGATTCCGATCTCGAAGTGCAGGACGCCGATCTTCTGACGGCGCACGACAAGGCGTCGGAAGCCTGCCTCAGCCAGTTTCCGGCGAAGTAGATCGCCTTAACATGACATCTGGCCGCCGGAACCGATGACCGCAATGAAATTCGCCTTTCTGGAAGAGCCGCCATTTTGCTTTACCGACGGATCGTCCGAGGTTTCGGGCTGTGACGTCGAGCTTGCGCAAAGGGTCAGCGGCATGCTGGGTCTCAGGGATTTTACGGCGATCGGAACTGAATTCGCCGAATTGTTGCCAGGACTGGTGAACGGCCGCTGGACCATGACGACCGGGCTGTTCGTCTCCGATGAGCGCAGGCAGATTGTCGACTTCACCCGGCCGATCTGGTCTTTGCAGGATGGGTTGCTGGTCATGCAAGGCAATCCGTGCGGCTTCGACGGCTATCAATCGATTGCGAAAAATCCCACCGCCTTGATCGGCGTCATCACCGATCAAGTCCAGCATCTCACGGCGTTGCGGAATGGCGTCTCGCCCAACCAGATCAGGCCGTTCGCGACACAGGCGGATGCAGCACGGGCTGTTGCCGACGGCGTGGTGCATGCCTATGCCAGCGTTGCCATGGCGCACCGAGGTTATCTGGCGCGGCGACCCGAAATGCCGCTTGGACTTGTCGAGATTGCCGCGGCCGAAAAACAGCCATCGGCCGGTGCATTCGCGATCGCCAAGGAGAATGCTGGCCTGCTCCAACGCATCGATGATTGCCTCGATGAACTGCTCGGCGGCGACTGGCACCGGCGGATGATGGCCCGATACGGATTTTCAGACAGCGACATCGATCGCGTCGTCTGACCCGGAATGATCACAGCTTGATCACATACTCCTTGCGGGTCGTTTCAAGCACTTCCCAGCTGCCCTTGAAGCCCGGCCTCAGCACGAAACTGTCGCCGGACTTGACGGTGCGCGCTTCGCCACCGTCTTCCGCGATCACCGAAACGCCGGACAAGATGCGGCAGAACTCCCATTCGTCATAGACGATGCGCCATTTGCCCGGGGTCGACTCCCAGATGCCGGCATAGAGGCCATCGTCACGCTCCTCGACATTCCAGGTGCGGAATTTCGGATCGCCCGAGATCAGGCGATCCGGCGCCGGCGCGCCAGATTCGGGTTCGACGCCGTCAATAGATATTGTCAGGTAATGCGCGGACAGAATTTGCCTCCATGAAAGAGCCGCGTATGCCGGCTCACCCCAACCCAGGCGCTGCGCGCCGCCCCTCCCCACAAGGGGGAGGGTAAAAGAATCAAACCTTGGCGAGCGCCTGTTCGAGGTCGGCGACGATGTCGGTGACGTCCTCGATGCCGATGGAAAGCCGCACCGTGTCCGGGCCGGCGCCGGCCTTGACCTTCTGCTCGTCGGAAAGCTGGCGGTGCGTGGTCGAAGCCGGATGGATGACCAGCGACTTGGTGTCGCCGACGTTGGCCAGATGCGAGAACAGCTCGAGCGCCTCTACGAATTTGACGCCGGCCTCATAACCGCCCTTGAGGCCGAAGGTGAACACGGCGCCTGCGCCAAGCGGCGAGTATTTCTTCTGCAGCGCATTGTTCTTGTCGCTGGGCAGGCCGGGATAGTTCACCCAAGCGACCTTGGGGTGGTTGGACAGCCAGCCCGCGACCGTGACGGCATTGTCGCAGTGGCGCTGCATGCGTAGCGGCAAGGTTTCGAGGCCGGTCAGGATGAGGAAGGCGTTGAAAGGCGAGATCGCCGGGCCAAGGTCGCGCAGGCCGAGCACGCGCGCGGCTATGGCGAAAGCGAAATTGCCGAAGGTCTCGTGCAGGACGAGGCCGCCATATTCGGGGCGCGGTTCCGACAGCATCGGGTACTTGCCCGACTTCGACCAGTCAAAGGTGCCGCCATCGACAATGACGCCGCCGATCGAATTGCCATGACCGCCGATGAACTTGGTCAGCGAATGGACGACGATGTCGGCGCCGTGCTCGATCGGCCGGATCAGATAGGGCGAGGCCAGCGTGTTGTCGACGATCAGCGGCAGGCCGTGCTTGCGGGCGATGTCGCCGATCTTCTCGATATCGACGAAGGTGCCGCCGGGATTGGCCAGGCTCTCGATGAAGATCGCCTTGGTCCTGTCGTCGATCTGGCTCTCGAAGGTCGAGATGTCGTTGGTGTCGGCCCAGCGCACCTCCCAGCCATAGTTCTTGAAGGCATGGCCGAACTGGTTGATCGAGCCGCCATAGAGCCTTGTCGCGGCAACGAAATTGTCGCCCGGCTGCATCAGATTGTGGAACACGATGACCTGTGCGGCATGGCCCGATGCGACCGCAAGGGCAGCCGTGCCGCCCTCGAGGGCGGCGACGCGCTCTTCAAGCACCGCCTGCGTCGGGTTCATGATGCGGGTGTAGATGTTGCCGAAAGCCTTCAGCCCGAACAGCGAAGCGGCGTGGTCGGCATCGTCGAAGACGAAGGAGGTGGTCTGGTAGATCGGCGTGGCGCGTGCGCCGGTGGCCGGATCGGGCTTGGCGCCGGCGTGAACGGCGAGCGTGTTGAAACCGGGCGTACGGGTCACTGAAAACCTCCCTCGAGAACTTCTGAAATTCGCCGGGCATTCTTGGCGAAGCCGGGCCTGGAATGCAAAGAAGAAAATACCCTTCGGCGTGGGACTTTCAGCCAAACCTCAGGAAAATATGGTATTCGCCGGAATAATTTTGCGCTGCTCGCCCCTCGCCTATTTCTGGCGCACGCCGAAACTCTGAAACCCCTGCCGCATCAGCGGCTTCTTCGACGACAGGACGCCGGAGTTGACGCCGGTCCAGCCGATCTCGCCGGAGAGCTTGCCGTACTCGATCTTGGGGCAGCGGTTCATCACCACCTTGATGCCGGCCGCCTCGGCGCGCGAGGCTGCCTCGTCATGGCGCACCCCAAGCTGCATCCAGACGACCTTCGGTAATGGATCGAGCTTTAGCACCTCATCGACAATGCCGGGCACCGCGGTTGCGGCGCGAAAAATGTCGACCATGTCGATCGGTCCCGGAATGTCGGCCAGCCGGGCATAGGTCATCCGGCCAAGGATCTCCTTGCCTGCTTGGCCGGGATTGATCGGAAATACCGTAAACCCCTTGGCCAGCAGGTATTTCAGCACGAAATAGCTCGGTCTGACGTCATTGGCCGATGCGCCGACCATGGCGATCGTCTTCACCGAATTGAGGATGCCGCCGATATAGGTGTTGTCATAGCTATCGTGATTCATGCCTCGTCCTCATACAACGCCTCGGCGAGAAAACCATCCGGATCATTGCTGAAATCGCGCAACATGCGGAAGTGGTCGGTATCCCGGAAGTCGGCGGGCTCCAGCCCGAAACGGCTGATGCGGAACAGTCGCGCGCCGGGACATGCCATCAATAATGGCGAGTGCGTCGCCATGATCACTTGCGCGGCGCCCGAGTGGTCCATGCGGCGCAGCATCTTCAGAAGTTCGATCTGGCGCGACGGCGAGAGCGCGCTTTCAGGCTCGTCGAGGATGTAGATTCCTTGCCTGCGGCAACGCTCCTCGAAGAAACGGATGAAGCCTTCGCCATGCGACCAGGACAGGAAGTCAGGCGGCGTCCCGCCGGATTCCCTAGCCGCCTCGTCGAGGTAACGGGCAACGGAATAGAAGGATTCCGCGCGGAAGAACCAACCGGCGGTAACCTTCGGCAGCCAGTGGCAACGAAAATTGTCGGCTAACGCGGCACCGCTCTTGTCGATGGCGCGAGAATGGTCGACGGGCATATAACCCTTGCCGCCGCCGGCCTCGTCATAGCCGGCCAGCGCGCCGATCGCCTCCAGCAACGTCGATTTTCCGGTGCCATTCTCGCCGACGATGATGGTGATCGGCGTGGCGAATTCGAGTTCGAATGCGTGGCCGCGAAACAGCGGCAGGTTCCAGGGGTATTTTTCCCAATCCTCGACTCGCGTCGGTTCAAGCAGGATGCGCTTGAGATAGGGGGCCTTGAGCCGCGTCAGTTGCTTGCGGTAGGCCATCACCTAGTCAACATCAATCAGGCAGCGAAATCGTACCGTCTTCCGCGATCGGAAAGGCCGGATTGTGCGCCACTTCCCAGACATGGCCTTCAGCATCGGCGAAGTAGCCATACCAGCCGCCCCAGAAGGCGCGACCGGCCGGCTTGACTATGCGGCCGCCGGCTTTCTCGGCCATCGCCAGCACCTCGTCGACTTCGGCATCGGAGCGGGTGTTGTAGGCGAGATAGACGGCCGAAGGCGCTTCGGCGAAGGCGATGCCGGAATCTTCTTCGGCGCTCTTGCGTGGAAACAGGCCAAGAATGACGCCGCCCATCTGGAAGAAGGCGACCCCGTCGGTGATGCCGGCATGCCGTTTCAGGCCCATGGCCTCATAGAAGCGCACCGCACGATCGAGATCGTCCGTCGCGATGGTGATGATGGAGATACGTGGTTCCATCCTATTTTAAGCCGAAATGATCTCTGAGGATGTTAAAAAGCTGCGCCGCAGAGTCCTCATCCAATTGTATCGACTGGCTCACCTTGTCAGGGATCTCGCGATCTTTTCGGCCCGATGTGTTGATTTGCAATAATCGACGGCCGTCTAGCTCGTAAGCAAAGTAGGTCGCGTCAATCGGATCGTGGAGGGTCATCCGCTGCAGCGTTCCGGGAACAAAAGTATCAATTCGCGCCATCTTATTCGTCCGTCCATTGCGGCTTGCGCTTGCCGATGAAGGCGCCGATGCCCTCCTCTGCGTCGCGTGCCAGCATGTTCTCGACCATGACGCGGCCGGTATAGGCATAGGCGTCCGCCAGCCCCATTTCAGCCTGGGCGTAGTAGGCTTCCTTGCCGGTCTTGACCACCAAAGATGATTTGGAAGCAATGGTTTGCGCGTATTTGGTGACGATCTGATTCAGGTATTCGCGCGGCACGACGCGGTTGACCAGGCCGAATTCCTTGGCGGTCGCCGCGTCGATCGTCTCGCCGGTCAGCAGCATTTCCATCGCCTGCTTGCGCGACACGTTGCGCGACAGCGCCACCATCGGCGTCGAGCAGAACAGGCCGATGTTGACGCCCGGCGTGCAGAAGGTCGCCTCATGCGAGGCGATCGCCAGGTCGCAGCTGGCGACCAGTTGCAGGCCGGCGGCGGTGGCCAGACCGTCGACTTCGGCGATCACAGGCAAGGGATGGCGCACGATCGCCTGCATCAGCGTCGCACAAGCGGCGAACGTCTCTTCGAAGAAGGCCTTGCCGCGGTCGGCGTCGGCGCGGCGCGCCGTCATTTCCTTGAGATCATGGCCGGCGCAGAACACTTTTCCCGCTGCCGACAGCACGATGACACGAACGGCCTTGTCGTCCTTGGCGCGGTCGAGTTCGGCAGTCAGCGCCGCCATCACCCCAAGCGACAGGGCGTTGGCAGGAGGATTGGCGAGGGTCAGGCGCAGCACGCCCTTGTCCAGCCTGGTCGTGACCGGACCCTCGACAGCGACAGGCTTGATGGCAAGGATTTCGGCCATGGCTAAGGTCTCCGCGATTCCGAACGGGCTGGGAGAGTATCTAATATCGGATCGGGTTTCATCCAACACCCATCGCTTGCGCCAGAAGACTGAAGGTGTTGCAAGGAACGCCCGGCTGCGCCCATACAGGCCTGCGCAGAACGAGAGACCGACATGCCCGCCCAGACCAACCTCAAGCCGGTGCTGACCGCAGCACAGATCAATGCGCTGATGGAGACCGTCTTTCCACAACTCAACGAGAATTCCGCCGCCTATGAGGCGATCGACGTGTTCCCCGGCGGCTGCATCGTGCGGCTCAACGCCGGCGAGCGGCATCTGCGTCCTGGCGGCACGGTGTCGGGCCCTGCCCTGTTCACACTGGCGGACATTGGCGGCTATGTCTGCGTGCTCAGCCACGCCGGGCCGGATGCGCTCTCGGTCACGACCAACCTCAATATCAACTTCGTGCGCAAGGCCGGGGCCGGACCGATCGATGGCCATTGCCGCATCCTGAAGCTGGGAAAGAGCCTGATGGTGTTCGACATCGACATCGTCGCCGGCCCGGAAGGTCAGACGATCGCGCACGCGACGGGCACCTATTCGATCCCGCCGAAGCGGAACAATGATGTGGTAAAATAATACCTTTTACCTAGATCGTTGTTTTTGCTATTGTTTCTTCGCTAGGGAGCTTTCTGATCGGCTTGACGCGCAGTTCCCCCTCGCCTATAAGCCCTCACGAAGCAGCGGCCCGCAAAGGCCGCCGTTTTGTTATTGGCGGCGGGCAAGCGCCCATCGTCAATCCAAGCAACAAGAAACGCCTTCCTCAGTGAAGGTCAGAACCGAGAGCAGAAAACATGACAACCTTTTCGCAGAAGCCTGCGGATGTGGTGAAGAAGTGGATCCTGATCGACGCCGAAGGTCTCGTCGTTGGTCGTCTCGCCACTGTCATCGCCAATCATCTTCGCGGCAAGCACAAGCCGACCTTCACCCCGCATGTCGACGACGGCGACAATGTCATCGTCATCAATGCCGACAAGGTGGTGTTCACCGGCAAGAAGTTCACCGACAAGGTCTATTACTGGCACACCGGCCACCCCGGCGGCATCAAGGAGCGCACCGCGCGCCAGCTGCTCGAGGGTCGTTTCCCCGAGCGTGTCGTCGAGAAGGCCGTTGAGCGCATGGTGCCGCGTGGCCCGCTCGGCCGTCGCCAGATGAAGAACCTGCGCGTCTATGCAGGCGCGGAGCATCCGCATGTCGCCCAGCAGCCAGAAGTCCTCGACGTGGCCAAGCTGAATTCCAAGAACAAGAAGGTCGCATAAGATGGCTGAGCTTTCCTCGCTCGCAGAACTGGGCGCCGCCACCGGCAACACGAACACGCAGGCCGCGGCCCCGGTCCACGTCCAGAAGCTCGACAAGTCGGGCCGCGCCTATGCCACCGGCAAGCGCAAGAACGCCATTGCGCGCGTCTGGGTGAAGCCGGGTTCCGGCAAGATCGTCGTCAACGACAAGGAATTCGCGACCTATTTCGCGCGTCCGGTCCTGCAGATGATCCTCAACCAGCCGATCATCGCCTCCAACCGTTCAGGCCAGTACGACATCGTCGCCACGGTCGTCGGCGGCGGCCTCTCCGGCCAGGCGGGTGCGGTTCGTCACGGCATCTCCAAGGCGCTGACCTACTACGAGCCGGCGCTGCGGGCCGTGCTCAAGAAGGGCGGCTTCCTAACCCGCGACAGCCGCGTCGTCGAGCGCAAGAAGTATGGCAAGGCGAAAGCCCGCCGCAGCTTCCAGTTCTCGAAGCGCTAAGCGCTCCACGGTTTTGGACAATCGAAAAGGCCGCCTCCGGGCGGCCTTTTGCTATCCGGCGGAATGGTCGGCGTCGCGGATGAACAGGAATGCGCAGACCGCCGAGAACGCCACGGCGAGCGCGGAGGCGAGGAAAGCAATCCGCATGCCTTGGATCGTGCCCAGCGCCAAGGCCGAGCCGAACAGCGCGACCCCGATCGCCCAGCCCGACTGGCGCACTGTGTTCAGCACGCCCGAGGCTGTTCCCGACATCGCCGTCGGCACTGACGACAACAGTGCCGTGGTCATGGCGGGCACCGCAAGACCGATGCCGACCGGCAGGAACAGCAGCCGCCAGAGCAGCGACAGGTAGGACGTGTCGGCCTGGATCAGTGCCATCAGCCCGAAACCGGTCGCCCCGATGAGCAGGCCGATCGCCATCGGCAAGCGTGGGCCGTAGGTGGCCGCGATGCGGCCGGCGGCAATGTTCGACACAGTGACCGCCGCCATGAAGGGCAGGAAGGCGAGCCCGGTCATTTCGGGCGAAAAATGCATTTCCTTCTGGAAGTAGAGGCTGAGCATAAAGATCGTGCCGTAGAGCGTCAAATTGACCGCCAGCCCGACGAGGCTGGTCACAGCCGGCACACGGCTGGCGAACAGCTTGAGCGGAAACATCGGTGCCGCTGTCCGGCTCTCAGCGAGCAGGAACAGGCTTCCGGCCGCCACCGCCACTATCAGTCCGCCGATGACCGCCATCGAAATCCAGCCCGACGAACCGGTTTCGATGAAGGCCGCGGTCAGCGAAAACAGTGCCAGCACAACAAGCCCCTGGCCGGCCCAGTCTATAGGCGGCCGCCCGGCCTTGAGCGGCGTTTCCTCAAGAAACCGATAAGCCATCCAGATTGCGAGAGCGCCGATAGGCAGGTTGACCAGGAAGATGCTGGCCCAGCCAAACGATGCCACCATGAAGCCGCCGAGCACAGGTCCGGCCGACAGCGCAATGCCGCCAGCCGCCGTCCACAGCCCTACGGCGCGTGCCCGACGTGGCCTGTCGGAGGCATAGGCGCGATTGAGGAGCGCCAGCGAACACGGCATCAGCAAGGCCGCACCAGCACCCTGCACGGCGCGCGCCGCGATCAGCACCCACGGGCTCTGCGCCAGCCCGCAGACCAGCGAAGCAACACTGAACAATGCCATGCCGCCAACAAACACGCGGCGGGCGCCGATCCTGTCGCCGAGGGCGCCGCCGGCGAGCAGCAGCGACGCGAAGGCGAGTGTATAGGCATCGACGACCCATTGCAGGCCGCCTATGCCCATCGAAAGTGCGGCGCCAATCCTGTTCAGCGCAACATTGACGATTGAGACATCGAGTTGCACCACCACAAAGCCGAGACTGATCGCGGCGACGATTGCGGCATAGGCGGCGCGGGGCTTGAGAACGATGGCTTCGGACATGCCTTGGGATAACGGATTTTCACTGACACCGTTCCGTCAGCAGAGGCCAGCCTGCGACAACTTCAACCGCGGCAGATCAGTTGATGCTGGCGGTCGCGGCGGGCTCGATACGTTCGCCGACCCCAGCATAAAGCACGCGATAGCCGTTCGCCGCCAGCCAGTCGATGGCCGCCTTCGGCTCGTCGGTCTGGATGATGGTGGCGCCACGATCGGCCCAGAAACCCCAGGCCTCGCGCGGCAGGCTGGCCTTGACCGCCAATTCGTCGCCACGGCCGCCAGCCAGGAAGCCGCCCGGCTTGTTGACGATGGCGTAGGTGTCGGCCCAGATGTGCCAGTTACCCCGCACCGCGGCGGCGCGCATGCGCGTGCTGAACAGCGGTCCGCCGGTCTCGGTCAGCGTCTCTGCACCCGCCCGCCAGTTGATCAGCTCGATCGCGCGCGGCGAGAAAGCGTGGTCGACCGTCTCGGCGAAACCGGCATCATGCACCGCGTCATCGGCGATGATCGGCATGAACTGGACGCCGCCGCCGATGGCAGCCATCGCGGCCTTGACCGTGGCGATCCTGTTCTGGTTCCAGAGGTTCTCCTTGACGATGACCTGATCGGCCATGCCGAGATCGCGTGCCACAGCGATCATGCCCGGGAGATCACCGACTTCGAGCTTGTTGTCGAGATTGATGAGGATCCTGTCCCTGGTCGCCAGCAGCATCTCGTGCAGCGTCGAGACCCGCTCGTTGGTGACGACGCCGGTGCCCTCGACCAGCAGCCGGCAGGCCTTCAGTTCGGCCAGCGTATAGTTCACCACCTCGCCCTTGCAGGTCGTGGTGCGATCGAGCCAGCTGTCATGCATGACGACGAACGCGCCGTCCTTCGAGCGCCTGATGTCGACCTCGACGATTTCGGCACCCATGGCGATCGAACCTTCAACGGCGGCAATCGAGTTTTCCGCGTAGAGCGTCTTGCCGGCCTGCATGCTCCCGGCGCGATGCGCGGCCACCATGACGTGGTCGCGCCACTGGTTGGCATGCTCGAAGCGGTCGAGGATCTGCCTGGCACGGCTTTCGCCGGCCAAAGCCTGACCGGATGCGACCGCGAAGGCCGTGGAAAGCAAAAGGCTCAACCAGATTGTCCGCATCGAGAATCGCTCCTTGCCGGATCGAAACCGGGATAGGCGATGCCCGTGACAGGCGGGTGAACGAAGCCGGCTAGCGGATGGTGCGTCAGATGCGCCTGGACAGCCGGCGGAACCATGCCATGGCCGGCATCTCGACCAGGCGCCAGGTAATCCAGGAGGCGGCGATGGTGGCGATGAGCATGATGACGATTGCCCCGGTCCCGGCCAAGCCGGCGCCGAAGCCGGTGGCGGGCTGTCCGCGCAGCACGAAGTCGCCGATCAGGCCAAGGCCAAGCTTGCGCTCGACGAGCCCGGCAAAATTGATCAGACGCGCCTGGACGAAGATGTGGACCATGTAGATGGAGTAGGACAGCGCGCCAAGCGTCAGCATGAAGGGCGTTCTCAGCAAGGCGGAAATCCAGCCGCCCTCATGGGCGAAGAGGAACAGCGCCAGCGCGAACACCAGGGGTGCCGCGATACCAAAATCATTACTGCCCGCCAACGAGACAAAAAGCACGATCACCGCCACCATGACGATTTCGGCAAGGGTCCAGCTCAGCCGTGGGCCGCTCCTGGCGAGGAGCTGTCGCGCCCCTGCAATGGAATCATGCTGAAACCAGGCCAGCAGGGCGCCGAGCGAGAAGCCGTAGAGACAGCGGATGAAGCCGAAATCGTAGGACACATCCATATGATGCGTGGAGAAGCCGAGCAGGAACAGCGGCGCGGTGACGGCGGCGGCGACAAACCATATCCAGGCACGCGCGCCGGCGACGAAGACCACGCCCGCGAACAAGAGATAGGCGAAGAACTCGGCCGAAATGCTCCAGCTTGGCGCATTCCAGGTCAATTGATCCTCAAAGCCCATGCCCTGCAGGAGAAGCAGATTGGCAAGCAGGCTCCCAAGGTCGAAACCGCCGGTGAAGGGGGCTGCGCCGGTGCCATGAAGTTGCGGGAGCATCAGCCGCAGCAGTTCGAACCCCGCAAAGGCCGCAAGCATCAGCAGATGCAGCGGGTAGATGCGGCCGAAACGCACCAGCGCGAAGCGGGCTACCTCTTCCGGCCGGCTGAGCCGATTGGCGTAGCTGCTGGCGATGACGAAACCGGAAAGAACGAAGAAGAAGTCGACGAAAAGGTAGGACGAACCCACAAAGGCGCTTTGCGAGATCGACGAGGCGGTCGGGAAATGAAACAGGGCCACCAGAAGCGCGCAGATGCCGCGCCACGAATCGAGAACCTGGAAGCGTTCTCCCGCTACCGTACCGGCATGGGTCGACACCACGGCATGGGACGGATTAAGAAACGCGGTCTGCGTCATGATGGTACAGATCCTGTCTTGCCGTGGCACCTGGGCGGCATCGTTTCGTCTCCCCAAGCTGTGACTGGCATCTTCCGTGCCGGTTTTGTAGTTGTTGCACCCCGATGAAAACGAGGACCAGTAATGGCGACCAAGAACATCGACCATGCCTTCACCGCCCGTTCCAAGACGGGCGGCGCCCTTGAGCCGACCTATTCCGGCGCGCTGTCGTTCATGCGGCGCAAATACACCAAGGACGTGAAGGGCGCGGACGCGGTGGTGTGGGGCATTCCCTTCGACGCCGCCGTCACCAACCGGCCCGGCGCCCGTTTCGGGCCGCAGGCTATACGCCGCGCCTCGGCCATCCTCGACAATGACCCGCAATACCCGTTCTCGCGCGATCTGTTCGAGCATCTGGCCGTGGTCGATTATGGCGACTGCCTGCTCGACTCCGGCAACCACCAGAAGACGCCCGGCACGATCGAGCGCGAAGCGGCCAAGATCCTGAAGTCGGGCGCTTTCCTTTTGACGCTCGGCGGCGACCATTTCGTTACCTGGCCGCTGCTCAAGGCGCATGCCGCCATCCACGGACCGCTCGCTCTGGTGCAGTTCGACGCGCATCAGGATACGTGGGAAGATGACGGCAAGCGCATCGACCACGGATCCTTCGTCGGCCGTGCGGTCAAGGAAGGCATCATCGACCCCGACCGGTCGATCCAGATCGGCATCCGGACGCACGCGCCCGACACGTTCGGCATCAAGATCCTCTACGGCCACGAAATCGAGGAGATGCGTGCGTCCGACATCGCCTACGCCATCGTCGACCGCACCGGCGGCAAGAAGACGTACCTCACGTTCGATATCGACTGCCTCGACCCGGCCTATGCGCCCGGAACCGGCACCCCGGTTGCCGGCGGCCCATCCTCGGCGAAGATCCTGTCGACGCTGCGCCAGCTCAACCAGGTCGATATTGTCGGCGCCGATGTCGTGGAGGTTGCGCCGGCCTATGATCACGCCGATATAACGGCGATCGCCGGCTCGATGGTGGCCATGCAATATCTCGGCCTGCTGGCTGAACGAAAGGCACGACAGGTAGAGATGAACAACGGCAATCATAACGGTGCCGCGGTGAATCAAGGTCACGGCATATAGTCTTGAAATATCAGGGAATTTGATCAGGTCATGAAACCGAAAATCTTCATCGACGGCGAGCACGGCACCACCGGCCTCCAGATCCGGGCGCTGCTTGCCGAGCGTGGCGACCTGGAGATCATTTCCATTCCCGCGGAGCGCCGCAAGGAGACGGCGGCGCGCGCCGAATTCCTCAATGCCGCCGATATCGCGATCTTGTGCCTGCCGGACGATGCGGCGAAGGAGAGCGTCTCGCTGATCGCCAACGACACCACCAAGGTCATCGATGCGTCGACCGCGCATCGCGTCGCCGAAGGCTGGGCATATGGCTTCGCCGAGATGGACAAGGATCAGGCCAAGACGATTGCCACGGCCAAGCGCGTCGCCAATCCCGGCTGCTGGCCGCAGGGGCCGATAGCAACGCTCAGGCCACTGGTCACATCAGGCCTGCTGCCCGCCGATTTCCCGGTCACGATCAACGGCATTTCGGGCTATTCAGGCGGCGGTCGGCCGATGATCGAGGATTATGTCGCCAAGGGCGAGGACGCCTCGGAGTTCCTGCCCTATGGCCTGACCCTGCAGCACAAGCACGTGCCGGAGCTGAGGGCCTATGCGAAGCTGTCGCATGATCCGATCATGCAGCCGGCGGTCGGCAATTTCGCACAGGGCATGATCACCGTGGTGCCGCTGCAGCTCGGCGGCCTGGACCACGTGCCGACGGGCGCGGAGCTCCATGCGGCCATTGCCGACCATTTCGCCGAGATCAGGGGCGGCGTGGTGGAAGTGGCGCCTTACGCCCATCTGGAGCGTGTGCCGGAGATCGATCCCGAGATCTACAACGGCACCAACCGCATGAAGGTCTATGTCTTTGCCAACGACAAACGCGCGCAGGCGCTGCTGCTGGCGGTCTATGACAATCTCGGCAAGGGTGCCTCGGGCGCAGCCGTCCAGAACATGGACCTGATGCTCGGCCTTTGATGGACGCACCAGTCTTCCCGGCGCGCTGGAAAATCAGCGCACCCGAACTCATTGCCGAGACCTTTTCGAGCCGCATCTGGAAGGTTGTTCGCGAGGATGGCTCGCCGGCCGTCGTCAAGGCGCTCAAGCCTTTCGACGATGTCGCCGACGAGTTGCGCGGCGAGCATTTCCTCGCCTGGCGGCGCGGCGAAGGCGCGGTGCGCCTGCTTGGCCGCGACGGCCATAGAATGCTGCTCGAATATGCCGGCGACACTCTGCTTACGCGGGTTCTCGATGAACAGGGCGACAACACCGCAACCGCGATAGCGGCGGATGTGATGGCGAAATTGTTTTCGCCTGGGAAAGACCCCTTCCCGCCCGAGCTTCAGCCGCTCCGGGAACGGTTCGCCAGCCTGTTCAAGAAAGCCGCAACAGACCGCGGCGCCCGCCGCAACAGCCTCTATGTCGAGGCCGCCGCCATCGCCGATCGGCTGCTGGATGATCCGCATGACGTCAGGCCATTGCATGGCGACCTGCATCACGAAAACATCCTGCAAGGCCCGCGCGGTTGGCTGGCGATCGACCCGAAGGGCGTGCTTGGCGATCCCGGCTTCGACGCCGCCAACATGTTCTATAACCCGCTCGACCGCGACGCGCTTTGCCTCGATCCCTCGCGGATCGCACACATGGCCGAAGTCTTTGCCAGGACGCTGGGGCAGTCGCCGGCCGCGATACTGGACCATGCCATCGCCTATGGCTGCCTGTCCGCGGCATGGCATCACGAGGACGACAATGCGGCCGAGGAGAACCGCGAGCTGTCGATCGCCAAGACGATCCGGGCCGTGCGGACGAATTTCTGACCCGGGAACGGCTGAAGTAATCGATTGTTCACCATGATCGGCTAGTGACATGTCCTGGCTTTCATAAGGATTTGCCATGGTCAGCGCGATCTCGGGTTCTTCCTCGGCAACCCAGTATTCCTCGTCCAGTTCCTCGAGCAATGCAGCCCAGGAGGCAGCGCTCGAAAAGCAGATCCAGGACCTGGAGGATCAGGCCAAGGCGATCACGGATGAAGTCAAGGCCGCCCAGGTGCGGCAGGATATAGCCGTGGCCCAAGCCAAGCTTGACGCGCTCAGGGCCGCCGACGCCGACAAGGCTGCCAAGGCCGCTCAGAGCCAGTCAACGCCCTCCGCCGCCGCCTTGCGCCAAGCGGAATTCGACGGCGAGAAAACCACGCAATCCAACGAATTCTGGATGTGACGATCTGATCGGCTCGGGATCAATTCCTGAGCGCGATCTCTTGCGGCAAGGGGTAAGCTCCCTTGGTGCCGCGCCAATGCGCGGCGGCAAAGCCCAGCACGATCAGTGCGAAACCCTGATGGGTGAGCGCCATATGCAGCGGCACCTGCATCAGCAGCGTGCCGATGCCGATCGACGCCTGCACCAGCACCAGCACGAACAATAACGTCGCGCGGCGCGCATGGGTTGAGCCCGGCAAGCGGATCCGTGTCGCGATCATGTGCCAGAGCGCGACGGCGAAGACTGTATAGGCGCCGAGCCGATGAACGAACTGCACCGTCTTCGGGCTTTCGAAGAAATTGCGCCATGCCGGCTCGAGGATCAGCAGGTCACCCGGGATGATCTTGCCATCCATCAGCGGCCAGGTGTTGTAGCTCAAACCGGCATTGAGCCCGGCGACAAGGCCGCCGAGATAGATCTGGATCAGCGCCAGAAGCACGATGAAGCCGGCTAGGCGCTGCGTCGAGCGATCGGCGGCGGGCTCGGAGTGCGGCGCCAAGCCACGCGCGACGACCATGGTGGCGGTGAAGATCAGCGCCGCCAGCGTCAAATGCGTCGCCAGCCGGTACTGGCTCACCGAGACCCGGTCGACCAGGCCGGAGGCCACCATCCACCAGCCGATGGCGCCTTGCAGGCCACCGAGAAGCAGGATGCCGACCAGCTTTGGCCCAAGGCCGCGCTCGATGCGGCGCGTTACCCAGAAGACCAGCAGCGGCAAGGCGAAAACCAGGCCGACGCTGCGCGCCAGCAGACGATGCGCCCACTCCCACCAGAAGATCGACTTGAACGCCTCGATGCTCATGCCCTTGTTGAGCTCGGTGTATTGCGGGATCTGCTGGTAACGCTGGAATTCCTCTTGCCACTCGGCGTCGTTGAGCGGCGGGATGACGCCATGGATCGGCTGCCATTCGGTGATCGACAGGCCCAACTCGGTAAGCCGCGTGGCGCCGCCGACCAGCACCAGTGCAAACAGCACCAGAAGCACGACATAAAGCCAGCCCCGAACCAGCGCCCGGTTGTGCAGGTCACGGTCGCGGGCAGCGTATGGCGCAGCGGCGGCTGATATGGCAGCCATGATCTTGTCCCGGCAGGTTGAAGTCGCGGATAGGTGAACCATCGCACCCCTGCTGGCAAGGCCATCCGGCGCGGCACGCCGTCGCGCCGCCCGCAGCGGGTTGCGCGCTTCCTGCGTTCGGCTTAAGCGATAGCGATCAACGAGGCCAAGCCATGCCTATTCGCCTGAAGAAGCTGATCGGAATGTTCCTGCTTGTGGCGCTGGTGATCATCTATGCGCTCGTCGCATCGATCTTCGCGGTCGCCCGTTTGTCGGAATCGGGTGCGTTGGTGCAATTCCTGTTCTTCCTGCTCAGCGGGCTGCTGTGGGTACTGCCGGCGATGGGCATCATCAAGTGGCTGATGCTGGAGCCGCGCTCGAAAGGCTGAAACAGGCCCGCTTCGGTTTACAGGGGTCACGCGTCAAGAACGCGAATGTGATCCATCGCCCCCGAACAAGGGGCTATCCTGACGGTGCCCACCTGGGAGGCCGGCATGCTGAAAGGGATGTTCGCAGGGCTGAGCTTGTTGTTCACCCCGCTGGCCGCGTCGGCCGCGGCGGCCGAAACCATCAACGTCTCGGACAACCATGGCGGCAGCGTCGCCGCCTACAGCCAGCGCTGGAAAGCGTTGGCGGCGCGCGGCGTCAATGTGCGCATTGTCGGCAAATGCCGGTCCGCCTGCACGGTGCTGCTCGGCTATGTCCCCCGCAGCCGCATATGCGTCATGCCGACGGCGAGTTTCGGCTTCCATCTCGCCCACCGCACCGACATGACCGGCGTGTTGTGGAAGGCTTATGCCTCCGACATCCGCGGCTGGATCAACGCGCATGGCGGATTGACGGCCGACTTCAAATGGATGAGCGCGCCGGACACCTACCGCTATTTCCACAAATGCTGACACGTCGCGGATGTTCGCCGGCTCGGTCGCCTTGACAAGGCAGCCCGTCAGATGGTGACGACCATCTTGCCGGCATTGGCGAGCGGCGTGGTCACGCCCGACAGCATGGTGCGGATGTGGGCGAGGCTCTGGTAGCGGCCATTGATTGAAATCCGCGGCAAGGCATGCAGGAAGCCGGCATGTTCGGCGCGCAGCACGCCATGGCGGGTCGTCACGGCGGAGACATAGCCGGCGTCACGGGCAAAGCCCACCTCGCGGCAGCCGACGGCGCTCGCATAGCCATAGGGATAGGCGAAATGGCGGGGCTCCCTGCCGAGCTCGGCGCGCAACTTCTCCTTTACAGCGCCGATCTCATACCGCGCATCGGTCTCGGACAACCGCTTCAGATTGCTGTGGTTGATCGTATGGGCGCCAATCGTCACCAATGAATGTGCCGCGACAGTGCGAATCTCATCCCAGTTCATCAGTGTCCGCAGGCGCGGGGCGTCCGCGTCGACCCCGTTTGAATTGGCCAGATCGCGCAGCACGGTCCGCAAATCCTCCTCGCGAACCTCGGTAGCGAGATAGGCATGCAGCCGGGCTATCGCCTGGGTTTTCCTGGCGGGGGTCTTGCAATCGATCACCGCCGGACCTTTAGGGGTCGCGAGCGTCAGGCGATCGCACACATTGACGATGTCCTCGGCGACGTCCCACCAGAGATCGGCGGTGCCGTCGATCAGGCCGGGCGCGACATAGATGGTGATCGGCGCGCCGTGCTTTTCCAGCACCGGCAGGGCCTCGGTCATGTTGTCGCGATAGGCATCGTCGGCGGTGATGGTGGCGAACCGGCCGCCCCTGCCGCCTGCCTTGATGCGCTCCACGGCTTCGTCCATCGAGACGAAGGCATAGCCGTCCGCCTTCATGTCGCCGATCACCGCGTCGAGGAAGCTGGGCGCGATGTTGAGATGCCGGTTGACGCTGTCGGGTTTTTCCGGTGTCGCCGTCACGCGGTGCAGCATCAGGATGGCGCCGATGCCGCCGACAAATGGCCTGGCCAGCGGTGCAAGGCCGGTATAACGGGCGACGTTGAGCGCCAGTTTCCGGATTGCCTCCCCACCGTCGATCATTCATTCACCTTTTGCGCCTAGGCTGATCCAAGCACGGAATACGCCTGAGCGCCCCCCAAATCGGGATCAGTACGCCTTAAGGATTGAGGTATGGTTGACGCAATGGCGTCATTTGACGGCAATCGGCTCGCGGCGACCGAGGCTTCGCCACGCGCCCGGCCGAAGGATGCCGAGGGGCTGTCGGTTTCCGTCGTGGGTGCGGACGGGCTAGCGGCCTATGCGGAGTTCTGCCGGTCGGCGCTTAGCGCGCCGGCACAGGGCGCGACATGGATCCTGAACTGGGCCGCTCAGGTCAAGCCGGATCTGCTCGTGGCAACGCTCACTCTCGAAGGCAAGCCGGTCTTCGCGCTGGCGCTGGAGATTGTCAGCCGCGGCCCGTTCCGAGTCGCCCGTTTCATGGGCGACCGCCACGCCAATGGAAATTTCGCGGCAGCCGACACCCAATGGCTGAACAGGGCGGATCGCGCAAACGTCGGCGCGATGTTCGCAGCCATCGCCAAGGCTCGTCCCGACATCGATCTCATCGCGCTGGAAAGGTTGCTGCCCGATCTCGAGGGCATCGCCAATCCGCTTGCGTCGCTCGACCATTTTGCCAGCCCCAATCTTTCGCTGGCCGTCGATCTTGCCGGTGGCTTCGATGCGCTGCTGCTGCGCGCCAGCGGTAAGCGCAAACGCAAGAAGCATCGTTCGCAGACGCGCAAATTCGAGGCCGTCGGCAGCCACCGGCGCATCGAGGCGCGAACTTCGGACGAAGTGGACAGGCTGCTCGACGCCTTCTTCGAGATGAAGGAACATCGCTTTCGCAAGATGGGCATTGCCAACGTCTTCGGCGACGCTCGGATACGTGCCTTCTTCCGGGAGCTGTTCACACAAGCCCTGGCCGAGGACAAGCCATCTTTCCTGCTGCATGGCCTGGAGGTCGCCGGCAAGCTGCGCGCCGTCACCGGGTCGAGCCGTTCGGGCAAGCGCCTGATCTGCGAGTTCGGCGCGATCGCGGAGGACGATCTCGCGCACAGTAGTCCCGGCGATTTCCTGTTCTTCGACAACATACAGGAAGCCTGCGACACCGGCTTTGCCGTCTATGATTTCTCCGTCGGCGACGAGGCCTACAAACGGCAGTGGTGCGATATCGAAACCCGGCATTTCGAGGTGCTGGTCCCGCTGACACTGAAGGGCCGCGCCCTGGCGCAGTCGCTTCGCCAGGGCGCGCGGCTGAAGGCCTTCGTCAAGAACAGCCCGACGATCTGGAAACTGACCAAGATGCTGCGCCGCAAGGCAGCCGGACAGCCAGCGCCCGCGGCTGTCGAGGACGACAGTTAAGCTCGCTTCGAAATGAGCGCCATGAAGCCGACCATCCGCACGCTATCCCTCCGGGAACTGACTGACCTCATCGACTGGGCAGCCGCCGAGGGCTGGAACCCGGGCCTTGAAGACGCGGCGATGTTCCAAGCCGCGGATCCGGAGGGCTTCATCGGGGCTTTCGTCGGCGACGAGATGGTCGCCGCGATCTCGGCGGTGGCCTATGGGCACGATTTTGGTTTCATCGGCCTCTACATCAGCCGTCCGGACATGCGCGGCAAAGGCTATGGCAAGGCGGTGTGGACCGCTGGCATGGCCAGGTTGGCCGGGCGCGCCATCGGACTGGATGGCGTCGAAGAGCAGCGGGCCAACTACCAGAGAAAAGGGTTCAGGCCGGTCTACGAGACCATCCGCTACAGCGGGCGCCCTGCGGGCTCGCCCGTCGGCGCCGGGCGGCCTCGCATCGTGACAGCGCAACCGGGGCCCGACATCATCGGATATGACGCGCTTTGCTTTCCCGCGCCCCGGCCCTCTTTCCTGCAGCAATGGCTGCAGCCGCCTCACCGTGCCCTGGCCGCGATCCAATCGTGGGGAGCGGCCGGCTATGCGGTAGCCGTTCCTGCCGCAGCGGCTTCAAGGTCGGCCCGCTCTTCGCCGACGACACGCAGACCGCGCTCGAATTGCTCGCGGAGCTGGCAAGTGCGTGCAAAGGCGACGAGCTGAACATCGACGTCCCAGCCACCCAAGTCGATTTCATCGCGGCGCTCGAGGCGGCGGGCTTCTCACCGACCTTCACCACCACCCGCATGTATCAAGGCCCACCCCCGAAGCTTGATGCCAACAGGATATTCGGCGTGACGACGCTGGAACTGGGATAGGTCAGGCGGTCTGCGAACAGCGGCTGTTCAGGCCGCGGAGCGCCGGCCCGGAGTGCCCGGCGGCTCGTGGCCAAGCGGCGTCACCAGCGTCAGGTCGGGGTAACCGCTCTCGATCAGCTTGACCGCGGCTCGCGTCACCTCGTCGTCCGGCTCGAGCATGGACAGGAACACTTCGGTGGCGTCGCCGCCCAGGCGGCTGATGCCTTGCGCGTCGGCCGGCCCGCACTCGACCACCACCAGATCATAGGCCGTGGTCAGCGACTGCATGATGATCGGCAACCTGTCGGCGGCGCGCATGGCGCGGACCGGATCGGCGGTGCCGACCGGAATGACGTGGCAATCGGAATAGAGATCGGCATGGATGACGTCACTGAACTGCGCCTGCGAGGCGAGCAGATCGGTGATGCCCGGGAAAAGTCCGCTGTCCAGCATTGGCCGCGAAGCAGCACCCGAGGCGGTAAGATCGAGCAGCAAGACGCGCAGGCCGGCGTCGGACACCTCGCGCGCCACCAGGATCGCCGATGCGGCTGCCTCGTCGCCTTCGGGCGAAACGAATATCGCGCGTGCGGCCCCGCTGGCGATCAGCTTTTCCGCGGCCTTCTCGATGTCGATCTCACCGAGCACCGAGCGCGGCCGCTGGACCTCCACGACGGATTCCGGCTCGGTAGCTACGGCCTTGGCGACAGGCTCTGGCTGGGCGGCAGGCCCAGGCTCGGTGGCAGGCTCAGGCTCGGTAGCAGGCTCAGGCTCGGCAATGGGCTGGGGTCGCACCGTCATCTCGGAATCCGCGACCGTTTCGGACCATGGCGCCTCAGCACCTGGATTGGCGAACTCGCTGGCGACAGCCGGCTCAAGGCGGCCAGCTGGTTCCAGGGGAGCGGCCGGCTCCTGGCGGGCAGTTGTCGGCATCGCCACTTCGTCGATCGGTGCAAAACGGGCTCCCGTGGCCGGGCGCATGGCACGGCCCGAGAAGAGCTCCCGCAGCAGCGTGAAGACCGCCGCCAGCAGAAGCGAAGCCGCGGCGGCGGCGCCAACGATCGGCCCGACCTTGGGGAAGTATGGCTCGGAGGGCACCGAAGCCGGCGAGGAGACACGAGCGTCGACCGGCGCATAGTTGCGGTCCTGACGCGAGGCTGCCTCGCGGTAGTTGGTGAGATAGAGTTCGAGCTGTTGGCGCTTGGCCGCCGCATCGCGCTGCAGCGCGTCGAGACCGACCTGCTGTTCGCCAGCCTGTGCCGAGGCCGCCTTCAGCGTGTTGACATCGGCGACGAGCTGGTTCTCACGTGCCTTGGCGGCATCGGCCTGCATAACCAGGCCCTTCATGACCTTCTGCGCTTCGCTGCGGATCTGCGCATCGAGATCGGCCAGCTGTGATTTCGCCGCGCGAACGCGCGGATGATTGTCGAGCATCGTCGTCGACAGATCGGCGATGTTGGCGCGCAGCTCGACCTGGCGCTCCCGCAAACGCTGGATCAGGTCGGACGACAGCACTTCCGGCAGCGAATCCAGCGAGCCCCCATTCTGCAGCGCCTTGCGTACGCTGTCGGCGGTACCTTCGGCCGCGGCGCGATTGGCCCGCACCCGCGACAATTCGGTCGACAGCTCGGCCAGTTGCTGTGTGGCCAAGGTGGAATTGTTGCCGCCCATCAGGAGGTCCGACTGGCCGCGATACGCCGCGACCTTGGCCTCGGCATCCCTGACCTGCTTCGACAGGTCGGCGATCTCCGGCGCCAGAAAATCCGCGGCGGCAGTGTTCGATTCGCTCTTGGCCGCGCCCTGCCCGGCAATATAGGCAGCGGCAATGGCGTCTGGGATGGCTGCGGCGAGCTTGGGATCCTCCGAGGAGAACTCGATGGCAATGATGCGAGTTTTTTCAACGCCAAAGACGTTGAGCTTCTCGCGCATCTTCTTCAACACGCGTTCGTCGGCCGGAATATCCATCGGATCGTTCTTCAGCCCAAGCAGGATCAGCACGCGGCTGAGGGACGACATGTTGATCGTTTCGTCGAACTCAGGCAGTCGCGCCAAGCCGAGTTTCTGCGCCACCTGCTTGAGGATTTCGTTGGACGAAATGATCTGGACCTGGGTGGCGACGCCTTGCTCGTCGAGGATCGGCTTGTCGCCGTCATTGTTGCTGCCGGCCGGGCGGGTATAAACGGATTCGCGCGGGGCGATCTCCACCTGCGTCTGCGCCTTGTAGTGTCGTGTCGCGAACGAAGCGAACGCAAACGCCAGGCCTGTCACGACCAGAACAAAGAGCAATATGCGCAGCCAGTTCCTCGCCAGGCTGGCGAAAAGCTGCCTGAGATCGACATCGACATCTGCGGCCGCGGACTGAACGGACATGCATCCCTACTCCGAAACTGGGTCAGGATGCACCGTAAACAACTATGGTAACTCAGCAGTTAAGATCGCGGTAATACTCCATTAGGGATTACTGGCGAGCGGCTAGAAAAAACGACAAAATGGCAAAATCCCTGCCGGCGCGAGCTCTATTGGCCGTAGCCTTTACCGGCCATTAACCCTAACAGGACGATAACGAACCCGATCCCAGATGTTTGCTGCGACGCCGCAGCGGCCAGTCGAAGGTACGTATCCGGTCATGAAAAGCACTGCTTCCCTCGTTCGCGCGCTGCTTGCCGTATCGATGCTCGCCGGCTGCTCCAGCTACCGCCCGCCGCCGGCGGCCTTCCACGAGGTCCTCGACCAGCCTTATCGCCTCGGCGCCGGCGACCGCGTCCGCGTCACCGTGTTCGAACAGGACGGCCTGACCAACACCTACAGTGTCGACCAGTCCGGCTATCTCTCCTTCCCGCTTGTCGGTGCCGTACCCGCGCGTGGTCACACCGCGCAGCAGATGGAAAAGGAGATCGCCGACAAATTGCGACAAGGCTATCTGCGCGACCCGGACGTTTCGGTCGAGATCGACCGCTACCGGCCGATCTTCGTCATGGGCGAAGTGGGCGCTGCCGGCCAGTATTCCTACGTGCCCGGCCTGACCGTGCAGAAGGCCATCGCCATTGCCGGAGGCTTCACACCACGCGCCAACCAGGAAAGCGTCGACATCACCCGCGACATCAACGGCAAGGTGATGACCGGGCGCGTGGTCACCTCCGACCCGCTGCTGCCCGGAGATACCGTCTTCGTCCGCGAACGCCTGTTCTGACAGATACCACGTGGCGGACAAGCTCAGGATCGTCCACTGCTTTCGTTCACCCGTCGGAGGAATTTTCCGGCATGTGCGCGACCTGACGGAAGCTCAGGTCGCGGCCGGCCATGTGGTCGGGATCGTCTGCGATTCGACCACCGGCGGCGAATTCGAGGAGCGCCTGTTCGAGCAGATGAAGGACACGCTGGCGCTCGGTATCCATCGCACGCCAATGCAGCGCCATGTCGGCCCGGGCGATCTCGCCTCGGCCCGGCGCACCTACAGGATCATCAAGGAATTGCAGCCGGACGTCCTGCACGGGCACGGTGCCAAGGGTGGCGCCTATGCCCGTCTGTTCGGCTCATTGTTGCGGGTATCAAGGTCTCGCGTAGCCCGCCTTTATTCGCCGCATGGCGGCTCCCTCCACTATGACGAAACAACAGCCACGGGGAGGCTGTTCTTCGCACTGGAGCGCTCCATGGCGCGCTTCACCGATTGCCTGCTCTTCGTCTCGGATTATGAGCGGCGAACCTATCGCAGGAAGGTGGGCGAGCCGCCGATCCCGAACACGCTGGTCTACAACGGACTGCGCGCCACGGAATTCGAACCGGTGGCGATCGAACCCGATGCGGCGGATCTGCTCTATATCGGCATGATGCGGGACCTGAAGGGCCCCGACATCTTCATCGATGCGCTGGCCGCAGCCGGTCCCCGGCTTGGCCGTACGCTGAGCGCGGTGATGGTCGGCGACGGCGACGACCTACCGCGCTACCACGCGCAGGTGAAGCGTCTTGGGCTTCAGGACCATGTCCGCTTCCTGCCGCCAATGCCGGCCAGGGAGGCCTTCGCGCTGGCAGCGCTCGTCGTCGTTCCCTCGCGCGCCGAAGCCATGCCCTATATCGTGCTGGAAGCGCTTGCCGCGGCAAGACCCATGATCGCAACCGCTGTCGGCGGCATACCGGAGATTTTCGCTTCCGGCTCCCCTGCCCTGATCAGGCCCGATCCCGTCGAACTCACTGAAAAGATGAGTGAGGCGCTGGCCGATCTCGCAGCCTACGGCAAGCTGATGCCCGACGGCGCCGGCCTCAAGGCGCGTTTCGGCGCCGACGTCATGGCCGCCGAAATCGAGAAGGCCTATTTCGCCGCGCTCGGCAGGTGACGCCCCAAGCCTTTCCAAAGCCACGTGTTGTTTCAAGGGTTTCTTAGCTCTCTTTTGCTAATCACCCTGGGAAGCTTGCGGACTGTTCCATGAACGAGATTGACCCCGCGCGCCGCTTTTCAGCAGAAGCTGTGCGTAAATTCAACGGCCCGACCGATGGCGACGCACCCGGGGGCATGAACGATGTTGCCCGACAGGTCGCGTCGCAATACCGGCGCGATACGATGTCGCCGATCATGGTCAGCGGTGTCCTGCGCATGGTCGAGTTCGCGATCCTGTTCCTTTCGGGGCTCTGCGTCTATTTCTACTATGTCGGGTTCTTCAACTATCTCGCCTGGCAATATCCGGTGACGATCGCCGCCGCGTCGTTCCTCGCCGTGGTTCTGCTCGATGTCACCGACTGCTACCAGGTCGTTTCCCTGATGCGGCCGATCGCCAATTTCGGCCGCATCCTGCTGGTCTGGGCCGGCACCTTCGCGCTGATGGCGTTGACGGCTTTCACCATGAAGATGTCGGAAGACTATTCGCGACTGCTGTTCGGCACCTGGTTCGTGGTCGGCTTCGTCCTCCTCTTCGGCCTCAGGCTGGTGATGTCGAAGCTGATCCGGCGCTGGGCCCGCGATGGACGCATGGAGCGGCGCGCCGTCATTGTCGGCGGCGGCAAGGCTGCGGAAGTGCTGATCCGCTCGGTCGAAAAACAGCCTTACAACGACATCCGCATCTGCGGCATATTCGATGACCGCAGCGACAAGCGCTCGCCGCCCATCGTTGCCGGCTATCCCAAGCTCGGCACCATTTCGGAACTGATCGAGTTCGCGCGCATCGCCCGCATCGACATGCTGATCGTGTCGCTGCCGCTGACCGCCGAAACACGTGTGCTGCAGCTGTTGAAGAAACTGTGGGTGCTGCCGGTGGACATTCGGCTTTCGGCGCATTCAAACGCGCTGCAGTTCCGCCCACGCGCCTATTCCTTCATCGGTTCGGTGCCGATGCTCGACATCTTCGACAAGCCGATCAACGACTGGGATTCGGTCGCCAAGCGCGCCTTCGACATCATTTTCTCGCTGATCGGCATCATCGTCTTCTCGCCGGTGATGCTGGCGACCGCGATCGCCATAAAACTCGACAGCAAGGGACCGGTGCTGTTCAAGCAAAAGCGACACGGCTTCAACAATGAGATCATCGAGGTCTACAAGTTCCGCTCGATGTACACCGACCGGTCGGATCCCACCGCCAAGCAGACGGTGACCAAGAACGATCCGCGCGTCACCCGCGTCGGCCGCTTCATCCGCAAGACGTCGATCGACGAACTGCCGCAGTTCGTCAATTCGCTGCTGGGATCGCTGTCGCTGATCGGCCCGCGCCCGCATGCGATCGCGGCGCAGTCGCACAACCTTCTCTACAACGAGGTGGTCGACGGCTATTTCGCCCGCCACAAGGTCAAGCCGGGCGTCACCGGCTGGGCGCAGATCAACGGCTGGCGCGGCGAGATGGACACCAACGAGAAGATCCGCATGCGGACCGAATACGACCTCTACTACATCGAGAACTGGTCGCTGCTGTTCGATCTGCGGATCCTGTTCCTGACACCGATCCGGCTGCTCAACACGGAAAACGCCTATTGAGCGCGATTTCCCATGAGTTGCCGCCGGCCGCGGTCAACGCCAAGCTGATCGCGCTGATTTCTTCCGGTGCGGTGGTGTTCGGCATCCTTCTGTCCGGCTTCGTCATCAGCGAGCCGGCGCCTTACGAAATCTACATGGCCGGGCTGATCGCCATCTGGGCGCTCTTCGGCTTGCGGATCTCGCGCGCGGCCATGCCGCTGCTGGTGCTGCTGGTGACAATGAACATCGGCGGCATGATCTCGATGACGCAGATGGCGGATCTCGCCTTCACGCCCCTCTATCTCTCCGTGTCGCTGTTCCTGGCCTTCAGCGCGGTGTTCTTCGCCTCGGTCACCGCCACGCAACCAGGTCTCTACCGGCTGATCTTCAATGCCTATGTCGTCTCGGCCGTGGCTACGTCGCTGCTCGGCATAGCAGGCTATTTCCATGCCTTTCCCGGCGCCGAGATCTTCACCAAATACGACCGCGCCGCCGGCGCCTTCCAGGATCCGAACGTCTTTGGCCCGTTCCTGGTGCTGCCCGGCATCTACCTGCTCTATCTGATCCTGACCGGTTCGGTGTCGCGCATGCCGCTGCTGGCGGTGCCGCTGCTGATCATCACATTGGGCATTTTCTTCTCCTTCTCGCGCGGCGCCTGGGGCATGTTCGCCGTTTCTGCCGTGCTGCTCACCGGCTGCCTGTTCCTGCAGAGCAACAGCGGCAAGTTCCGGCTGCGCGTGGTGATAATGACCATCGCCGCGCTGTCGCTGCTGACGATCGCCATCATCGTCATCCTGCAATTGCCTGGCGTGTCGGAGATGTTCTCCAACCGCGCGCATCTCGAACAGAGCTACGACACCGCGCGCCTCGGGCGCTTCGCCCGCTACGGAATCGGCTTCCAGATGGCGATGGAGCGGCCGTTCGGCATCGGGCCGCTGGTCTTCGGCAAGATGTTCGGCGAGGACACGCACGACATCTGGCTGAAGATGCTGATGGATTATGGCTGGCTCGGCTTTGTCTCGTTCCTGACGCTGGTCGTCTGGACCATGACCGCCGGATTCCGCATCCTGCTGCGCGACCGGCCGTGGCAGCCTTACCTCTTGTGCGCCTATGTCGCCTTCATCGGCAATATCGGGCTCGGCACCTTCATCGATATCGATCACTGGCGCCACGTCTACCTGCTGCTCGGCCTGATCTGGGGCGCCATCGCCTTGGAATACCGCCATCAGCGGCTGTTGCGGCCGGCTCTGGCTCAAGCAGGAAGCTGAAGGCACGATCTGCCCAGGGTTCAGCCAAGACGAACCCGGGAGAACTCCCATTTCGAAATGGCCAGGCTCAAACCGTTCGGGCCATTGATGGCGACTAGCTGTTAGCTTTCGGGAGGTTGTCCGTTCGGACCGGACCGAGGAGACTGGAGTTACCAGGCTTCAGCATCCACCGGAGGGTCCGAATGAACATCCACAAGAATGCCCGTCTAACGCCGCTGCGTCGAGAGGAGATGGCGCTGTCGGTGATAGGGCGCTCTTTCCCAAGCGTGACTGACCCCCGCAGTCGGGGCGATGGGCAACAAAAAAGCGGGCTATTGCCCGCTTCCCTTCGTTGCCAAGACTCATGCTCGATGCCGGTACATTCATGGCCGTCGAGCTGTCGATCAGCTCAAATGCACAGTCTGCCTGGTAAACCTCACCGACTATCTGAAGGGACGTTCGCGCGAATGCGTGACTGCTTGATCAAGTATATGGCAGCCAAACGTGTTGCAAACAAGGCGCACTGCTAAAGCTCGGCTTCGGCGGCTTTTCGTTCTGGCTACAATGTGGCTAAAAACTCTATAGCCACCTCTGGGGAAACGGCTAACTCTTTGTTTTGTTTGGTCGGAGTGGCCGGATTCGAACCGACGACCCCTTGACCCCCAGTCAAGTGCGCTACCGGGCTGCGCTACACTCCGGACCGAGGAATGCCATATATATTCAAGGGTTGGCGCGCAAGCGCTAAAACGGCGCAGGAGAACAGAAGCCGATCATTCCTGTTCAATACCGGCACTGCCAGACAAAAAGTCCCACGGAAAGTCCCACGGATGTTCGCGAGGTGTTCCGCCGTCCCGGATCTTTGTTCTACGCGTCGGGGTGGACGGGCACCTACTTCGGATAGTCGGCCTTGACCACGATGCGCGTATAAGCGCGCTCGACCGCAAAGACAGCCTCGTCCTTGGTCTGGACCGATCCTCTCGATGATCCCTGATACCAGTTCCAGGTTCCTTGGGACGGCGGGTGAAGCTCCATCATGATCCGGCCCACATACTTGCTCTGGAATTCGGCCGAGAAATCGTATTGCACCGGTTTTCCGACGATAACCGTCCTGCCCCACTGGAGATGAACGCGGGCGCCGCGGTCGACCAGATATTGGAAAGCACCCTCCTTGGTTTCGAACGTCTCCAGGATTGCACTGCCGTCCACGACTTGCCAGCCGCGTTGGTAGGCGAACCGGACGGTAAGGCGATCGCTAGCCACGGAATCGTTCCGTGTACCAGGTAATCTTGCCGTCGACCTTCATCGGCTTGTGGATCATCAGGCGCTTGGGAAGGTGCTCGGGATGAACCTCGAGGAGCGTGATCTTGATCTCCGGCTTGCATCGGCTGCAGTCGAATTTCAGCTTCAGTGGATCGACGCCGCCGCCATAGACCATCATCAGGTCCGCAGAACGGCAATAGCGGACGTTACCGCAGCTGCATTCAGCCTTGACGAGCATATTGTGCCGGGTCGCCTTGCCCAGCGTGTCGATCGGATCGTGCGCCATGAGAACAGAAAAGGAACATTTTCCTTGAACGTCAAGACGGCTTGTGGAATCTATGCCGCATGAGCGATGAACCAGCCAAGCTTGCCGACGGCATGACGCCGGCGCCGCGAGAACGCGCGAAAGCGCTGGGACACATGTGCGAACATGCCGGTTGCACGAAGCATGCTGGCTTTGGCTTTTCCCGACCCCGCCAGGCCACGCATTGGTTCTGTTTCGACCACCGGGGCGACGGCGAGCGGTACCTGTGAGGTCCATGATGGCAAAGCGACCGAAAGACCAGATGTTGCCGCCCGTTCGTGGTTGCACGATCGATATGGATGGTGACGAGCCGCGGCCGACCAGGTGCATTGTCGGACTGTTGACGGAAGACGGCGTCACGAAGTTCGCACTTAGCAAGCAAGGCGCCAGGACCATGGTGCTGGCTCTTCAGACCTTTCTCGACAGGGTCGATGCTCCGAAGCGTGATGCCGCAATCAAACGTCAAACAGATCCGACGGCCCCAAGCCGATCTCGTCAATGATGTCGGGCGTGTTGTTCCGCGACGATCCGACCTTGCTATGGATCGGCCACATCTTCATCAAGTCGGACGGGAATGGCTTCATCAGGTCGCGAGGATCCGGCTCCGGCCCGAGCCAGCGCATATAATCTTCGGGCGCCAGAATGACAGGCATCCGGTCATGGATGGTCGCCATCAGCGAGTTCGGCTCGCAGGTTGCAATCGCAAACGTCCGGACCAGTTCGCCCGTCGCCTTGTCGGCATACTCTTCCCAGATGCCGGCCATCGCAAACGGCTCGTCATCCTTCATCGCAATCGCATAGGGTTGCTTTTTCTTGCCCGAGGCGTCGAGCTTCTGCCACTCGAAATAGCCGTCCACCGGCACCAGGCAGCGGCGTGAGGCATAGGCTTTGCGGAACATGCCATTGGTCGCAATGGTCTCGCAGCGCGCATTGACGGGCGGGGGGCGGCCGCCGCCATCGCGAGCCCAGCCGGGCACCAGACCCCACCGCGCCGACACGAAGCCGGCCATGCTCGTCGACAACTCCTCACGGATGATGATCGGATACGTCAGGCTGGGCGCGCCGTTCCAAAGGGGAAAGCTGTTGCCCAACCGTTCAATCTCGCCGGCATTGGCGAATTCAAACCGACGAACCATGTCGGGGATTGTCGTCTTTACGAAAACGCGTCCGCACATATTAGGTCACGCTCAATCCTTGTCGTCAGGGAAGACCAAAATGGGAACGCAATGGGAACGAGTCAAGGCGAAGATTGCCTTCGCCGCCAATCCCCGGACCGCTCGTTGTTGAAAGCGATCGCTTCCTCGAGTGACGGAAACGGCCGAGCCGCTATCGAACCGTCCGGCTTCATCTCGACCGCCAAGAAAGGCAGGCCCTTGATGGGCGGCGGGTAAATAATGAAGGCTGGCGCAATCTGTTTCAATCAGGGAGACCCGGGTCGAAATGCACGATCGCGTCGAGGATGGTGCGGTAGAGACTGTCGACCTCTTCGTCGATCTCGGCCCGCTTGATCCCGAGCGCCTTGGCGTCGGCGATTAGCTTGTGCGTGAGTTCGTCCACGGAAATGACATCCGCCTTCGCGGTCTCGGGGACGTTGTTCGCGATCCACTGGTCCAAGAAGTTGATGCCGCGCGTGCTCATTCGGCGATAAGTTCAAAGTGGCTCTTAGGTTCCTTCTGGCCCCTCATCGGCCTCCGCCTCCATCGTGGCGGCAACTGGCTTGATCTCGCCGCCAATCGGCACGCCGTCGAAGCCATGCAGCCATGCGTCGGCGTGCTCCTGCCAGAACTCAGGCACGGCGCGCTCCTTGCCGTCCTTGCGCGCCTGGGCGCCGTACATCCACGCGTAGTTGGCGCGCTCCTGGTCCTTCTTCGCGGCTGCCATGATTGTCTTTCCGTGCTAGCGCCCGAGCGGCAATTTCGACAGCGAGATGAGTTCAGCTTCGTCCGTGACGCCGGCCATGTAGTTCGCGATAATCCGCGATGCGACCGTTTCGTGCGCTACCGGCGACATGTTCTCCAGCTTCAGCTTGTCGAAAACCCTGCCGAGCAGCGCCAGTTCCGCCGCGTCGAAAATGCCAGCCTCAGTCGCCTTTCGTCGAATTGGCATGGTCTTCCTCCCGAAAGTCTTGGAGAGAAGCATGCCGCAGATCCTCCTCGCCGCGCAAGTGCTTCACGCGGCCGATGATGCCCGGCTTGACCCATTGTGTCGCCGGCCGCTTCATGCCCTTCGGCGCCGGGCCAGCATGCTCCTGCACGCGCTTCCATAGGCGCTCGCGGATGGCACGGCTCGAATTGATGAAGGCCGATCCGACATATTTCCCGGTCTTCCGGTCGGCCATCAGCGCGAAGGCCGGCTTGCCCATCTCGCGCTCGACGCCGAGCAGATCGTATTCCTCGACCGCATAGCTTTTGATCTTCAGCCAGTTGGTCGACCGGCCGCTGCGATACTTGCTGTCGCGCCGCTTCGACACCA
Source organism: Mesorhizobium sp. HAY1-8B (assembly GCF_056868045.1). Classification (NCBI taxonomy): domain Bacteria; kingdom Pseudomonadati; phylum Pseudomonadota; class Alphaproteobacteria; order Hyphomicrobiales; family Phyllobacteriaceae; genus Mesorhizobium; species Mesorhizobium sp. HAY1-8B. The sequence goes on along the minus strand of NZ_CP200321.1, from coordinate 3,956,587 downwards.
TGCCCTCGATGCCGGCTTCGTCGATCAAATGGAAGATGGCGTTTGCGTCGCCAAGCATCGCCTGGCTGAACTGGATATGATCGTCCGGCTCTATGATGCCTTCCAGGATCTCGCGGCGGTCCTCCAGCGCCATGTCGCGGAGATCATGGCCGTTGAGGTGCAACAGATCGAAGGCGACGAAATAGAGGTCCTGCTCCCTCCGCGTGATAGCCTTGCGCAACGCGGCATAGTCCGACAGGCCGGCTTCATTGAGCACGACAATCTCGCCGTCGATGATGGCGCTCTCGACGCCCAGCCTTTTCGCCGCCCCGACCAGGTTGGGATACTTCGCCGTCCAGTTGTGGCCGTTGCGGGTAAAGACGCGCACGTCATGGTCGATGATGATCTGCGAGCGGTAGCCGTCGAACTTGATTTCGTGAATCCAGTCGTCGCCTTCGGGAGGCTTGTCGACAAGGGTCGGCAGCAGAGGCTCGACAAATTTCAGACGCATGAACTCACTCGCAGGACCTCGATTCAATAAGCCTGCGCTAAAATGGTTCCGGAACTTTTACCGCGGCGCCGTGTTCGGTCGATCATGAAGAACGATCCCGAGGGACGCGCAGCGCTGCGCCTGATCAGAGACACCGTGGAAGAGCATTGCCCACCAGGCGTGCTGCCCAGCGAGGAAGCCGTCAACGGCATCCATGGCCCTAGCCTGATGGACGAGGCGGAGGCCATCGCCGCCGCGATCATCGCCACGGTCGAGCGGTTGCAGTTGCAGACAGCCGTGAAGCCGCCGGCACCGAGCATCAGGCATAGCTGAAACGCAAAAGCCCGCCGGCGGAGCCAGCGGGCTTTGCGTGATCACCTCTGCGCTTTGGTCACGACGGTGGTTGCACCTGCTTCCGTCGTAGTTCGTCAATCTCCCGCTTCATATCCTGAATGACATCGCGTGTGCCGTACACAGCGCCGAAGTCCTGCCGCAATTCATCCAGACGGCGCGTGAATTCTGTCGCTTGCTGGTCGTACGCCCGGTTGCGTTCGCTCCATTCGTTCCGCGTGACAGTTGACTGACGAAGGTCGGCTACGGCGGCGTCGGTCCGATTGCGATCCTCCGCACCGCGCTGGGCTCGCCAGTCCATTTCCTGCCTTGAGACAGTGCTGGCGGCAAGGCTCTGGATGGCCTTGCTGGTCTCGCTGGTTAGGCTCTGGATGAGCCGGCTGGTCTCGATATCCTGCGCCTTCAGGTCGTTGGTCGATTCCCGGATGGGCCAGTAGACCAACCCCCCGAGAACAACGACCACGGACACCATGACGCCGAGGGCCTGCCACTGCGGCCGGCTGCGCTCCGAAATAGCGGTGCCAAGAGCGGAGATCGCGTTGCGTGTCTCGTTGGTGAATGAGGTGAACGACTGTTCAATCTGCCGGAAGCCAGACCGCATTTCAGCCTCGAGGTCGGTCTGCCGGCGCCCCAGATTCGTGACGCGCTCGCCGAGCTGTGCCTGCACCGGGTCTTGATATACTCGCTGTTCCTCAGCCATGTCGGTATCCGCCATCTGTCCCAGTCGCTTGTTCAGGATTTTAGTTCGGCCCGGCGCGCGGCGCTGGCCTTGGTATGCAGGTCGCATTCAACCCTGGTGTAGAGCTTCAGCGCGCAGCCAGGCGCCACGGTGCGGTCGATCCTGTTTTGATCGGCCACAGTCTTCCCTTGTGCGCCGGGAAGGCTGTTACCGAGGGCCGAGCGTAGCGGCGCCACACCGCTGACGTCCGAAGTCGTACACCCCGCCAGCGTCAATGCACTCGTCAAGAGACATGCGAGCGTCGATACCCTTGCGTATCGCATCCTGATTTCCCTTCTCGATCTTGGCGCGGACCTCGTCAGCGCCCTTATGCTTGATGAGTTCGTAGCCGCCGAACACCGCGCCCGATACGGCCATCGCGATTGCGATCCAGGCGACGACGGCAGCGATAGGTCGCGGAACGCCGACGAAGCCGGCGACAATGGTGATGAGAGCCGACATCAGCACGACACCCATACGCCGTCAGTCAGAAAACCATGCCAGTGCCCGACATAGTGCACTGATGGTGTGAGTGTCGGCGCGTCGGTCGATCCATTCCACAGCCACGATGGCCTTTTCGTTGGCTTCCTCTCGGTGCCAACAAGCAACGCGCCGGCGTCACCGCAACCGCACGGACAGGCATAGTACCAGCGCTCGCCCTCCTCCGGCTTTTCCTGCGGCTCGACAAGGGAAGCCCGGTATATCGAGCCGGCTGTCAGTGCTTCGTAATCCGGGCTCCAGAACTCTCCCTTGGTGAGGAAAGACGCCTTGACCGGCTCGGTCTTGACCTCGCTCATGCCGGCACCCCTCCGAGCGCAGCCGCCAGGCGCTTGGCCTTGCGATTGGCGTAGTAGCGATAGCCGGCACCGCCGAGCAGCAGCACGGCACTGGCGACAGCCAGGACCATGACCACCTTCATGATGAGCTCACTGCCGTAGGACATCGGCGAAAGCTGGTTCTGAAGATCCTTTAGCGTGCCGGCAATGCCGCCGCTGCCGATGCCGGCGCCGATCGCCGCGTCGGCCGGCGCTGTCGACGGCGCCGGGGTCACGTCCTCGACCAACGCCTTTGCCTGGCCGCCATCAACGAAGTTGGCGGCCCGAGGTGCCGCGCCGCTCGCCCAAGCCTTGCCGATCCTGCGGACTTCGTCAACGCGTGCAGACCAGCCCTTGCCGAAGGTCGGGAAGGTCTTCAGCGCGCGCAGGAACTTCATCCGGATAGCGCAGATACGCTCGATGAGCTCGCCCAGGCTGTTGACACCATCGAGCGCAGCCAGCGTACCGACGCCGATGACACCATCGATCGGGCCCTTGTACAGCGGGACGAGCGCCTGCTGAAGCCACATGATCGAGCGACCGGGGCCAGAGTTCACCGCGCCATCGAACACGACGTAGTCGACGCCGGCGGGCAGCAGATCGCCCTTCACGGCATCCCAATACTGCCTGTCATAGATTTCATACAGCTCGGCATCGGTGATCTCCTTGACCGACCGCACGGCGAGGCCCCTGCCCTTGCGATAGCCGTCATAGACGCGCTGGGTGACGCCCTTCATGGTGGCGCCGCCAGGATCCTTGGGATGGTTGCTGTAGCCGCCCTCATGCGCAAGCACGCGGGCAAGCGATTCCTTTTCACGGGACGCTGCCATGATGTTTCCTTTCCAGTGATGATTTGGCTATGGTCGGCGCCGGAGGCGCGAGCCGATGAAACGAGACTGGGTAAAGCTGCCGAAGCCGTGGGGTGAACTGCGCCCCGGTCTACGCGACGAGGTCGCGGCCAAGGCAGGTCACATCCACACCTATGATGGCGGGCACGTCAGGCTGGTCGATGGCCTGTGGGAGGTCGTGTTCAGCGGCGACGCGAACGATGCCGATATGGTGCTGAATGCGCTGCGCAAGCCAAATTAGGAAGAAATTCTGGGTCTTGTCCAAATCTGGGCCTGTTCTGGCCTAATTGTGATAATCCTGATGTCGTGATCTAAGCATCGGATGGGAACATACCGCTTATTCTTGGCATTTTGCGTGCTTTACAGTCACACTTTCGGCCCCGTTCTCGGCAAGAACATTGGGGTTACTGCCGTGATTTCATTCTTCATTATGAGCGGCTACGTGATGGCGTTGCTCATTCGAAAACACTATCCGCTTAAAGAGCAAATCCCTGCATTTTACGCCGATAGAGCATTTCGGATTTTCCCGCACTATCTATTTTATGTGTTTGCCGTGATGATCTTTGCGACGCAGTTCGACGTAGTGGGGCTGAGCGAAGTCACTACGTGGCAGATGGTGGCCAATTTAGTGATTATTCCCACCAATCTTTGGAGGCTGTTTCCGGGCGCGCTCTATGATCCACCGGCTTGGAGCCTCGGTCTCGAATTGACCTTCTATCTGGCCTTCCCATTCATCTGGCAGGCTCGGCGCCTATTGCAAGATGCGATCTTCGCCGCATCCGCGATGGTTGCAACCATCGCCTTCCTCGGTCTGATCAACACAGACTATGGCGGCTATCGCCTTCTGCCAGGCACGCTGATTTTCTTCCTGGCCGGCGCCGCCATGGCCACGCCGGAAAAGATCAATGGGCGCTATGTTCAGATCGTATTTGCACTGGCCATGGTTGCGTTTGCGACCACTCTTCTCTCCGACCGGCTCTATCGCTTGCCCTACGACTTCGAGGTTTCGCTTGGTGCAATGATCGGGATCGGTGCTGTGACGCTGCTTCGCCGCTTCCCCACTACGAGGCTCGATAGGCTCGCTGGCGATCTGAGTTATGGGCTATTTCTCAGCCACTTCCCCATGATCTTTGTTGCCGATACTTTTGGAATCGACCGCTGGCCGTTCGTTCCTGTCGCAGCGACATTGGCCGCGCTTGCCAGTTACCTTTTGATAGAACGACCAGCGCTTGCGTTCCGTCATAGACTGCGAAGCACTACTAGGTCCGCTCCCATGGTAGTTTCAGGGGGCCAAGATCACGTCAGGATCGCCGTGGATAAGTGACAACATGGCCAAGGCTGTCGGGTCGTTTGCGAAGATCTCCGTTCGCGTGTTCCACCGTTCCTGAGTGTAGAGATCAGCCGCGTCGATTGCCGCTTTTGCGGCCCCAAGCAAGCCGGCAGCCTGCAGTCGGTCAACGATCAGACGCTTCGCAATCAGTCGCGGAGGCTTCCTGTCCTCTGGTAAGGCGTCGGGGCAGCGCTCTCGCAGGATATTCCAAAGGTCTTCCTCGTCGAACGCTGGGCCAACACCCGCGTTCTCGGGCAGATCGGCGGCATCGACGTAGGTCGCCAACCGGCTAGAATAGTACCGCGACTTGTCGCCACCAACGAACCAGTACCAGTCGGTGGGGAAATTCAGAGAATTGTCGATCATGAGTATTGTGCCCCCGTTACGGTCGCGCCGGCTGTGCTTCCTGGAAAATAGTACGGGCTCCCGCTGCCGGTGTAGAGAACGCCATTTAGACCGGCGTTATACCGTGAGCCTTTGCCAATCCCCGCAAAGGTATTGCCATTCGCCAAGATGGTGCCCACTCGACCAACGATAGCGAACGTCGATGAGGGCGCATCGAGTAGCGTTATAGTACGACCCTGCACTCGTATCTGCCCACCGTCATAAGAGGCCATGTGCGCTGAGACAGAGCCGCCTGAAACCATGTAGTTTTCGGTTGCCTGTATGAAGCCCCCGACGCCTGTGTTGATTAAGACCGAGCCTCCGCTCTTGAAATTGATATTGCCGAAATACACCGTCCCGTTGTTCGCATATATGCCACTACCCGAACCACTCGGCCGCATCGTCAAATATTCGCACTTATAGCTGCCCTGGAATCCGTCGTATCCATTAAAGCAGCCGTCGACGACTTGGCCGCCTGTAGTCATATTGATAATAGTCGAGAATAGATCGAGCATCTTGCCGCGAATATAAACTGTTCCGGTACCCACGGTATTTCTTGCGAATGCGCCAGCATAGACACCCTGGTCAACCGAGATGATACAGTTCCAGATACCAAGATCGATAGAGGCAGCTTTATTAACCGCGGCCTGCAGCGTCAGTAGCGAACCAGCTGCGGAGTAGGTGAGCCCATCATTGCTGTCCGATCCTGTTCTGATGAGGATTTTGCCCGAAGTGGATCCAGACGTATTAATCGCGGCTCCGCCAAGCGTCGTCGAAAACTGGAAGGCGTTTGCAGTCAAGCCGCTGGCGATAACATAGTATTCCACGCCTTCTGTAATCCCAGTCGGCAAAGCGCCGGCTTCCGAAAGGTAGTGCGTCCCAAACTGCACGACAGTGTTCGTACCTGAGCCTGCCGAAGTCGTGTTGATTGCGGCGTCTTCTGGCCTTGCTGCCACCGTGTATGAATTCGCATCGAGCACTGTCTTGACGAAATAGTTCGTGCCGGTCGCCAAGCCGGTCGGCAAGGCTCCAGTGGTTGCAAACTGTATGACGTCGCCGACTGCCCTGCCATGGCCGGCCTCAGCGATGACGCCAGGCGATGCATTGGAGATGGTTACCACAGGATTGCTGGTATTGATCGCCGCGCCGCCCACCGTTGAAGCGAACTGAAAGCTTGCGCCTGACAGGCCGGTCGGCAAAACGTAATAGGTCGTCCCTGCCGTCACACCCTTTGGCAATCGACCAGTCGACGCAAACACAATGGGCTGGCCGGATACAAAGGTATTTGCCATCGTGACAACTGCCGGCGATGCGACAGATATGGTCGCCGTCTTTGTGTTTGGCTGGATGGAGAATGAAACCCGGCTTCCAGCAATAAGGCCGTGGCCGTTCTTCGTCACCACACCAGGTGACGCTATCGTCACCGTCGCAATACCAAGGCTGAAACCCACATAATAGGTCCTGTCAGCCGTAAGAACCTCCCGGACGTTCGCCCACTGGACATCGCCGTCCGTAAGGCTGGCCTTCTTCGGAATCTGCCCAATTGCGCCACCAGTGGGAAGGCCGAAGCCACCGATGCCCAGACCAGGCACGCCCTGCGGCCCAGTAGCATTAAATGGACCTTCCCAGGCAGTTCCCGTCCACCGGTAGAAGGCAAAGGCGACGCCAAGCTCGGCGCGCAGGAACAGATAATTGTCGTCATCGGCCGTCAGCGTCAGCGCATCACGCTTTGCCAACGAGCCCGAATTATTCGGATGAATGCCGGCCAGCGACAGCGTGATGAGAACGCGCGTCAGCTTGTCATAGAGGTCGACGACATTGGCGGCGTCGGAATCCTCGCGGACGATCGCGTAGGAGTACGTCCCGCTCGCCCCGGTCCATTTCACCGCCCCGGTCAGGTGCGTGTCGTCGGTCACCGCTGCGATCGGCATGGGATTGCCAGGCGCCTCGATGTTGAGCGTGCCGCCCGTGACCAGGGAGACAGCCCACCCTGTGCCGGTGCCGACAACCGCGGCACTGCCGTTCGTCACCGTGACGGTGCCGGTGTTGTATATCGATGTCATGATTGATCCCTAGAGGCTCTGGGGGATGCCGAAGATGTAGTAGCGAAGGCCAAGCGCCGTGCTGTCGCTCGTGCTCGGCCATTCTTTCATGTAGTAGACGCCGCTACCGTCGATGAAGCGTGGGTTGGCGCCGGACATATAAAAGTCCACGGCGCTTTCGTCGGCGCGGATGTTTGCCCAAGAGCTATCCTGACTAGCCCTGCCCGTCCAAGTGCCGCCACTGTTTGTGAAGACGCGATGGTACCCGTTGCTGGTCGTCTTCGGATAGCAATTGCTCTTGAAGACAACGATATTTTTGACGAACAGTTTTAGCGCTGGCGACGAATTGTTGGCGCTCACCGTCGCCATCCGCTCACCCCTGAAGCGGTCGCTTCCCGAAATGACCGTAGGGAAATCGGAGGTCCAGGACAGAAACCCCTGCGCGAGGATTGGCAGATAAGCCAATCGCGTGTCGACCATGATATCGTTCAGATTGGGGCTGAGGTCCGATGATCCAGGACGCTTGATCTGGATATAGTCGCGCGTTCCGTCATTGCCTTTGAGGAAGACCTTCTTGCCTCCACTGGTCGGCGCCTCCTCGCTGTTTGCGAAGATGATGTAGCGTAAGGTGACTGCAGTTGCCTTGAGGTTGGTAATAACGACCCTGTCGCTCTTCACCTCATAGGTAAATGCAAGCGATTTGTCCGAGGCGATGCTGTCAAAATAAGGCGGTGACCAGAATTCAGTGTCGGCCTGCCGCCTTATCATGAAATCCATGTACGTCCGCGACGTCAGCGGCAGCGGGCACATGATCGTTGCAGTCCCGCTGGCCGACACGTTGATGTCGCCAGCCGCCATGATCTTGGCGGGGATTTTCCCCTCGTGGAAAACGTAGTTATTCGGGTTCACATCCGTTACGGTGCGTCCCGGCAACGCCAAACGTGCCACGGTCGGGTCGAGCCGGAGAACCTGTTGTCCACTGACCGGAGTGGTCGAATAATCCGGCATGGCGTCGTCGCGCGCCGGAAGCTGAAAGACCGATACAAGCCAGTTCCAGTTCTTCGCGCTTGGGATGCTCGTTCGCAGATTGATCTGGTACGCTTCCCGAGACCCACTGTAGAGGTTCGAGTTGATCAGTGTTGTGCCGTTGCCGCCATATCCGGCATAGCTTTCGACAAAGCCATTTCCGACATTGAACTGCGCATAATTGACAGTTGCACCGTTATAGGTGTTCGCCGCCAGGGTTGGATCGATTTCACGCCACTCCAGGACAGGCAGATAGCCCCAACTCCACCAATTGGAGAAGAGATACACCTCCTGCGAACCGCTTCCGCTGTTGTGCCAATACACGATAGCACCGCAGGAAGTGGACAATCCGTTGTTGGTGGATGGCGTGTTCAGGTCGTGATTGTTGAAATACCAGAAGGCCCCCAGATAACCACCAGTCGTGTAGCGGCTGTCATAGGTCTGCGTGTAGATCTCATAGACATAGCTAAGCTTTGTGCCATTCAGGCTATCAAACTGAAATTTGCCAACGCTGGACGCCGGCTCATTGACCAGATCCGTCGCGTTGTCGAAGGCGATGCGCATGCCAGGTGTTGTGCCGCCGATCAGTCCGAAGCCGAGCCTTGGCATCAGGGCACCGCGATCGAGTGGAACTTGTTGTTGTAATCCGAGATCATCGCATTGTCAGGGCTATGGATATAAGCGGCCGTGACGTCGCCCAGATTGGCAATCTGCGCCTTGAGCGTGCCGGCCTCGAACGTCAGCGGATAACCGCTGCTCGTGCCGTCGGTGACAACAAACTTCTGGGCATAGATGAAGAAGTTCGAGAAGGGGGATGCCGGGTTGCCGCCGGTGAAGCCGGCCTCCATGTAGAAGCCCGACGAAACCCAGGTGGCACCGATCGTTGCGCGAACCTCGGCGACCAGGCGCGACACCACATCGCCTGCGCCGGCTTCGGCACGGATCCTGAAAAGGCCACCGGCCGTGGCGTCGCCGACAGCCGTCTGCACACCAAGAAGCGCTTCGGCCTGGGCCGACAATTCGCCGTTGATATTGTCGATGTTGGCGCTCAGCTCGAGGAAGGCCGCGGCGCTTGCATCGCGGAAACGCCTCGCGACCGCATTGTCCTGCACCTGCCGGCCGGCAGCCTCGACGGACGCGGCAGCGAGTTGAGCGATCTTGTCGTTAAACTCCTGCCGCATGCCTGACAGGCTGGCCATGAAGCTGATCACGTCCTGCTGCAACTGCGCCAGCCCGACCGAAACGTCGATCACCTCGCCCGGCGTGGACACCTGACCCCACGCCGTGAAAAACGTCGTGCGCGGCGGATCGGTGATGATGCGATGCCGATACTCGTAGGTCTTGTTCGGCAGCACGCCTTCCGAGACGGTGAGCACCTGCACCGGCATTTCCGCGCGCTTGACGATGCTGGAAACATAGCCGCTATGGATGCCGGATTGCGCGCCCGTGGTGACGATCGCCGCGCCGCCCGGCGCCAGCGAGGCCGTGAACGTCCCTGGCGTCAGCACCGTCTTGACGTAGAGCGGGCTGTCGGGCGTCAACCCCGTTGGAAGGAAACCCGTCGTTGCGAGGTAGAAAAGGTCGTTGGCCGACAGATTGTGGTTCGGCCATGTGACGACAGCGGGATTGGCGATCGTGACCGTGACGCCGACCGCTTCCGGCCGGTATTCGACGTCGATGGCCGACACGGTGTTGTCGTCGAAGGCATCCCACCGAAAGCCGATACCGGTCTTGCGCTCATCCGAGCCTTGCACCTGTATCTGGATGCCGTTGGCGACGAAGTTGCTCGCCTGTGTGGCGTAATCAGGATCGCCGGGCGCCACCGGGATAACGGGCACGGTGACATAGGCGGTCGGGTCGAAGATGCTGTCGTCGACCTGCTGAAGTGTCAGATAGATGTTCCGCGCCGCCTTGTCGCCGAGCGGCCCCAGCCTCTTCTCCAGGATCTGGAACTTGAACGTGCCGTATTCGGCGGAAGTCCACTGCACCCAGCGCCCGACCTTGGCATCGGCGAGGAATTTCGGATGAATGCAGATTTCGGCATTGCCCTGAAAGCGGCTGGCCTTGAAGGCGATGTCGGCGAGCCTGTCGGCCACATCTGAACGATTGACGGCGCCATAGGGCACCGACACCGCCAGGCGCTCACCATCCTCGGCCAGCGCGGAGGCATCGATGCGCACCGCGAAAGGCGTCTGCTCAAAGAAATTGTCTGGCTCCATATAGGTGCCGGCCAGCGTGTTGATCAGTTCCGACTTGGTGCGCTTGGTCGAGAACCGGAAGGTTTCGTCGACCATGATGTCGTCGTCGGTGAATGTCATCACGATCGACTGCGCGGCGCCGGCGATCGGATACTCGCCCGATGCGTCCTCAACCCAGGTAGAAGCGGACGCCTCGAGCAGGGGCTGCAGGTTCTGATCGTGCGTGACGCCGGAGCCGGCGGCCGCGATAAGACCGGCCGTGTATCGCTTGCCCGCGCCGACCGTCTCGTCGCTGACGTTCGCGGCCAAGGTCCACATGTCGAGCGGCAGGCGTGACGCCGGGACGCCCTTGCCGACCATCATTTCCGTGCCGTTGAAGATGCCGCGCTCCAGCGCGTAAGCCATCAGGATCGGGTTTTCCGTGAATTCCCATGTCGTCTGGTCATTCCACCGGTGCGATCCGGAGCCGCCGACAGAGCTATCCTTGCGCCAGTCGTAGAGCGGCGCGCCCTGGACCTCGAAGAACGCATCCCATGGCTGCTGCAGGTGCTCGCGATCGAGGATGCTGGTGACAACGGCGTAGGCGATGCCGGCGCCGCGATGGTCCGTCGTCCAGCGGCCGATCGGGTTGGAGCGCGAAATCAGGCCGGCGTCCGCCGTCTGGGTCATCGTCCCCTTGTAGAGCTTGACCCAGACTTCACCGTCGATGCCCTGGACGCGGAAACCCATCGTTGGGTCTTCCGCGCCACCGAGCAGTGCCCACGCGCCCTTGTAGCGAACGCGGGTGATTCCGGTGATCAGGAAGTTGGATAGGATCCGAACATCCTGGACGCGGCGATTTCCCGGACCATAGGCATTGCGGTAGTCCAGTTGCCCAGCGGTGCCATAGCGGCCCATGCCGACAGACCGCGCCAGATCCTCGCCATAGGTCGTATCGAGTTGCGAGGCCTGCGCCTGCGGCTTCTGCCCCCCGCCAAACAGCGAGCCGACCGCATATTTGGCGGCCAGCCCAAGGCCGAAGCGCGCCAGGCCGGCAAGGATGGTCGAGCCGCCCAGCCACGAGGCAACACCGCCAAGGCCCACCGCGCTGAAGACGGTGGTGAAGAGCGGGACAAGAAAGCCCACGGTCTAGCCGACCTTGAACGCGGTCTTGATGGCCGACTGCGGCAGGATGAGCACGCCGGTCTCCGTCCGTGCAATGAAGCCCCGATCGCACATGAAGCCGGCGCAAAGCCTGCCATCCTGGTCGACCACGCCGGCATCGCCGCGCTGCGCCATCAGCCGTCCCACGGGCGCAAACAGGCTGGCAAGCGCCATCTCGACGTCATCGAAGCCACGCTTGCGCAGGATCCTCGCAGCGCCGGCTTCGGTCTTGTACTTTCCCCTGATGTCGGCGGCCGGATCGAAGCCGGTGATCTCGGCTACGACGTCCATCACCGTCAGCAGGCAGTCGGACTGCCCCCACACGCCGGGCGTGGCGGAAATCGAAGTGACCAGGCGCGCAAGGCGGCGGTCCCAGTCGGGCAACCGGGTAAGCTGGAGCATGATGGTGATTGCCTCAGTCGAACTTGATGTCGAAGGTCTCGTGCTTCACTTTCGAGGCGTACTGGAAGAACTGATCGCCGGGTGAAACGAGCTGCTGGTCTTCGTGGCTGGCGGTGCGGTAGCCGTCGCGATGGTTGGCTATGGCGCCGGAGCGGACATTGGCGATCAGCTTTCTTTCGCCATTGTCACGGGAATGGTCGATCGTGTCGATGAAGCCGTAGGCGCCAGCCTCGGCATGCAGGAAGGATCGGTCATCGGGATCGAAATAGAAGTCGAACACCGTGACCGGCGCATCCTTGTAACCCTCGCTTTCGATCAGGGCGAGTTTGTCGGGCGTCAGGCCGGAATCGCGCTTGGCGATCAGTTCCACCGTGAATGTGGAGGCGGCGGTGCCAAGGCCATAGACCGGCTCGGAGACGCTGATCAGCGCGTTCGGCCAGTAGAGCTGCCCGCCGACCGTGATATCGCCCTTGCCATTCCAGAACCCATAGGTGCCCGTGGTGCACACGACCTTGATGCCAGAGCGGATGACCGCCCTGCCCTCTGAAAGAACCGTTTGCAGGCGGGTTGGGAAGGTCACTTTGGCACCTCCTGCAAGGTGAAGGTGGCAACCGGCAGATAATCATCGGTCATCGTGCCGGAGTTGGGCTCCATGCGAACGTTGAGTTCGAGGCTTTTGAACTTCACCACGGCGCCAGCCGTGATGTAGCTCGGGATGTAGGGCTCAACGACGAGCGTGATTGTGTTCGAAGACGCGACCGCGCCCGCCATCACCGTATGCATTGAGCGGTAGCCGTCCTTGACCAGGCTGACGAGATCGCCGCGGCGAATGTCGAGACCGTTGGTGACGGAATTGGCGACGAGCGTCAGGCCACCGGTGCCAGAGACGAGGTTGCCATCATCCGCCAGCGCGGCGTTGCCCGGGTCGGCAAGGTAGGCCTGCGGCACGTCGAGATAGGTCGGGGCAAAGAGGACGGTTTTCAGGCCGCTATTCGCCTCGTCGATAAATGCGCGCATGCCGGGAATGAAACCGCGATCCAGCGGGGCGCTTTCCACCACCACTTGCCAGAATGGATCAACCGTCTCGATCGCAGCCATGAAGCGCTTGCCGGCGCGCGACACCGACGTGGTGCGCACCAGCTTCGGCTGGCCTTTGGCATAAGGGACGTCGGGGAAAGCGACCATTTACGATATCATGCCTCTGGTCTTGGCCTCACGGATGGCCTTTACGGTGCGCGGCAGAAATTCCTGATCGAACATTTTGCGAAGCTGCTTAATGCTGTCTTCGTTCGATCCGCTGTCGCCACCTTGAAAGACCGGGGCGAACATCACGCTGACAGGCGCATGCTGATTGTTATTCGCGGCGCCGCCGGCCATGACTCCGAGATGACCCGAACTGGTACGGCGGAGCGGCAGAATTCCTTCGTCGCCCGCCTCTCCCATCAGTCCAGAGCGACCGCCCGACATCGGGAACATGGTCGGCTGACTGACGACGCCGCCACGAGCGAAAGGAATGACATTGCCCCCGGCGAATGCCGCGCCTTTGGCGTAGAGCCCGCCGAAGCTGTTCAATGAACCGCCGCCTGGGAAAACACTCGAACTTCCGCCCCCGCCTAAGACGCCGGATAGAAGACCTCCGAGGCTGAAATCGCCGCTGCCACCCATACCGATCGACTGAGCCTTCAGAAGCTGCATGATCAGGTCTTCCAGCGCGGGGATCATCGCCTTCAGCGCATCTTTCCACGTGCCCGTGCCGTCGATCAGTTTGCCAAGCGCGTCCTCGGCCGCATCGCCAAAGCCCTTCCATGCGTCCTGCGTGGTGCGGATCTGCTCATTGATGCGGAACATGCCGGCACTGGCCGAATCCAGATCGACGGCCAAGCCAGCCGACCGCTGCATCTCCGCGATCTGCTGATCAATATCGGAGCGGCCTAGCTGGTCGCGATCGAACAAAAGGTCTTGCTGCAGTTTGGCATCCGCCGTCTTCTTGGTGAGTTCCGCCATCTGCTCGGCCCGATCCTTAAGCTCGGCCTTCTGTTTCTCTCCGATCGTTCTTCCGTGATCAGTGGCCTTGGACAGCAAGTCCTGATAGTTGCGCAGAGTGTCGGCAGCGACGCCCACTTGGCCTGTAAGCTGCAATTCGACCTTCATCTGGTCGATGCGATCCTGCGCTGATTTTAGAACGTCGCGGTACGCGTTCGCAGCGCGCTCGGCCGAATGGTCGACCTTGGCCTTTTTGGGCTTGTTCGGATCGACTTTGCTGTCGTTGTCATAGCCAAACCGGCGCCACATCTCCAGCGCGTCATTGAAATTCCCTTGGGCCCGATCCAGCGAGCCTTTCCCTCCTATCGCGTTTCCGGTTGGATCGATGCCTGCTGCGATCTGATCCATGTTGCCGAGCATCGTCTTCAATGAGCCGACCGCGCCTTGCGCCGCCTGCGCCGCCTGCTCGATGCCATTGATCTGGGAAACGATACGAGCGGTATCGATCTGTGATTGTGTGAGCCCGTTCAGGGCCACAGACATATTATCGAGCGCCTCTCTACCGTTCGCTGCATTGTCAACGAGCGCTAGGATTTCATCGGCGAGCGGGCGCAGCCGACCCGGATCCGTCGCTGCAATGCCATCCAGGGCCTGTTGGAAGGCGTCGAAGTCTGGCTTGCCGGCCCTGATCTGGTCACGGAGCGCGTTGATGGGCTCCGCGAACGCCGCAAATCTGGTTTTGACGGCGTTCAAGTCGCCGGTGCCAACCAGCCCGAGCTGTTGAAGTAGCCCAAATCCGCTGAACCCGCCGCTATCCGAAAGCGCGGATTTCGCCTGTTTCTCAGCAGCCGCGACCAATTCCCTCAGTGCCGCCTCTGCCCGCCGCTGCGCCGATTCTATGGCCGCGACGCTCCGGCGGGCATAGTCGTCCGCGCCGTCGCCTGCGATGCCATAAGCTTCGCGAAGGGCCTTGATCGTCTTGGCATGCTCAGTCAGCGCATCGTCGATTGACGCTATCTTTTTACCACCGATCGATTCGTAGACGACGAAGGCCGCGCCAGCAGCGACGATCGCGGCGGTAGCGATCGGAAACTTCGTAATCAGCCCAAGGAGACTTTCGCCTATCGCCTTCAGCGACCCCTTGATGCCGCCAGGCCCCTGCTCGAGCGCATCATAGATCTGGCCTGCCTGAGATGCGAAAATCTGCATCGGTGGCGCGCCCAAGGCAAACATGGTGACAACGTCATTGCCTTGGCGCGAGAGGTTCAGCATCTGGTTGGACGTCAACTTCGCCGCGCCACCGACCTTGTTCATGTTCACGATAGTCGTGGCGAAAGCAGCCTTCTCGCGCACAATTGCTGCCGACATCTCGTCCGCGCTGATTGCACCGACGGCATGGGCGGCCCTGATGTCATTCAGGTTCGCGAGATAGGTCTGCTGCGCCGCGTAGAGCGGGTTGTATTTGGACCGAAGCTGGTCGAGTATCTGGCCTTGCTGCGCAAGCGCGCCGGTCCATTCCTTGGTGCCACGAGATCCTATCCCGACCATCTCGTTGATACGAGCCTGCATGGCAGTCACGGCCGCTACAGATCTCTGAATCGTCACCGTCGTCTCGTTGAAGCCGGACGACAGTTGCGACGTCAACGCGGCGCCAGCCTGCTTCGCCGTCTGTGAGGCGCGCACAAGCGAACTGGCATCGCCAACGATGTTGTATTTCAGGGTCTGATCCAAGGGGAATTCCTAGTTGCCGAACATTGCCCGGAATGCGCCGCTGTTCATCACTGGCAGGGGCGGCGGCGCCACGTCCTCGCCGCCGCCAAAGATGGAACGCAGCATATCGCAACGCCCCTCATAGCCGACGTGGATGGCGTTGACGTCGGACGCCAACGCCTGTTCTTCACTCCAACCCAGCCAGCCGATCGCGATCTTGGCCAGATCGTCGTAATAGGCCTCCGGCGTCAGTCGCCCGTCTTGGTCGGAGGGTTTTCATTTCCCGACCCTCCGGCTTCCGGCGGTCGGCCACCATTGGCCAGGATGCCGATGAACGCGGTGGCGCCTGGGATGAGGCTGATGACGCCTGTTCGCCAGACGGCGTCCTCGACCTCGCCTGCCTTCTTGCCAAGTCCGGCGGCGATGACGCCGGCGACGACGTCGATATCGAGCTCGGAAAGACCCTTCAGCGTCGCGACCAGGCCACCGGCCTGGCGCGAGATCGCCTGCGCAGCGCGCAATGTCGGCCGTAGCGTGACGGTTTCCCCATCAAGCTCGATTTCGACATTGCCGGCGCCCAGAGAAGCCTTCGCCATCATCTTACTCGCCCGACGGCGCGACGGTGACGATGTTCGAGTTGATCTCGATCGTCGAGTTCAACGCGCGCACCGTGTTGGCGTTGCCGCCGGCGTTTTCCGCCGACATGACCAGGCCAATGAAATAGTTCACCGTGCCGGCCGGCTGTGTCGTCACCGTGTGCGTGCCGGACTGCGTGCCAGTCGTGGCTATCGCAGAACCGCCCGGCGTCGCGGCAAGGGTGAAGGTGTCGGCGTCGGGAATAGCCTTCACGTAGTAGGTCGTGCCCGCGGTCAGGCCAGTCGGCAACGAGCCGGTGGTCGACAGCTTCACCGCATCACCGACCGACAAGCCATGCGCGACCTTGGTCAGCACGCCCGGCGTGGCAACCGTTATCGTCGCCGGGAATGCCCTGGCTACCGGCGCATCGTCCCATTCGATCTTGAAGGGATAGTTGTTGGGCTCGTTCGAGGCGGCAATCAGCGCCAACTGCCCATCGTCGCTGGAATTGATGGCGAAGTTGTTCTGCATCTGGCCGGCATTGGCCGTGCCCTTCTGCTTGACGGTGCGGCTGCGATTGATCACGTCGGTGCTGATCAGCGCGCGCGTGTCGCCAAATGATCCGCACTGAATCCAGTCAGCGACTTCCGTCCAGGTGATGGCCGAGAAATCGCCCTCCGTAACGTCGGATTCGGGGCGGGGCATGGCCACGGTGCCTATGAAGAATGAAGCGCCAGCTACGGCAAAGAGATCGGCCATGGTGGCCTCCTATCATTTGGGGAGCCTTGCCCAAGGGCGTGAGGGCGAGATGATCAGGCGACGGCTTGCGGGGTTTCGCGGCGCGTCAGCAGCGTGAGGTCGAAGCTCATGGCCGCGACGCACATGGGCTGGTCGCCATTGCCGGAGAAGACGAACTCGGTCGACCGATACTCATATTGCCGAACCAGGCCACCGAAGCTCGGATCAGCGGCGAATTTGGTCTCGACGAAGACACGAAGGTTATCGAGCTGATCCTGCGCCGCTTCGGAATCACCGCGCACGGCGGCGACAACGCGGATGCGGACCGTGCGCTGCTGCACACCTTTCGTCGTCAGGTCCTGTGATTGCTCGCTGACCACGGACAGATCGAGAGCGCCGGCCGAGCTGTCTGGATAGGGCGTGACGCGGCGGATGGTGACCGGCGTGCCGCCCTGGACGGTCAAGGCGTTTTTCGACCAATGCAAAAGCTGGTTGGTGACATGCGTCATGACTGTCTCAGATGCAGCGTGAAGCGAACCATGCCGCGCCCGTCCGGATAGCGCGCGGTGACCTTGTACAATTCGACAGGCGCGGAGAATCCGTGCTGGACCGAGACGGCGGCGCCTTCGTCGACATCGTCATTGCCGACCTGCGGCAGATGCAGCTCCGGATTGGTGGTGGCGAAATCCATCTCGTCGACGGCGGCGAGCGCACCGGCGCGACGGAAGATCGCATTGCCGGAGACGTCGCGAGCGGTTCCGCCAACGGGCGTGATGGCGATGACGTCGTCTTCGTTGAAGGTACCGGTAAAGATTGCCGGCAGGTCCGAAAACAAGCCCATGACCTGCCGGTCCTTCCTTTTCGCCGGAGCCTAGAAGCTGCCGGGGTTGAGACGCACGTTCACCGTTGCGCTCGGATTGGCCGCGGCGCTCGTTGCGTATCCGATCAGCGAGTTGCCCGACGAGGTCTTGTTGACGACCTTGTTGGTGTCATCCCAATAGACCTTGTCGCCGACGGCGATTGCGAGGGCGCTTGTTTTTGCCAGATCGAATACGCCTTCGACGGCAAGCGGCACGGCGGCACCGATTTTGGCGTCGGTCTGCGCCACGCCGAAGATGGAACCGAGAAGGGCTCCGCCGCCGGAGAGAACGTCATACGGCGCGAGAACGGTAAGGACGCGGCCGTCCTGTACATAGTTTTTCATGGAAGTGCTCCGATTTTCAGGGGTTCAGGGTGAGCTTCCCGACGCCGCGCAGCGCGCGGCGTCGGGCGAATGACTACGCTTACGCGCCGGCGTTCTTTTGCAGGCCAACCCAGTCGTTCGGCGCGACGCCGGCGTCGATGCGAACCTTGAACTCGGTTCCGTCGATCGACCAGCCGTCCTGCTGCTCCAGCGTCGGCGACTGCTGACCATCGAGATAGGCGACCTCGATGGTGGACGCGGATGACGGGCTGGCCGCGAGATACCAAGCCGCGGTGCTGTTGGCGTCGAGGCGCGGTTCGTCGATGACCTTTGCCATGTTCTGAACCGGGTTCGGAACGGCATTGGTCTTGGTCGGGTCGACCTGGCTGGCGATGAGCTGCCGCGCCGTGTCGCCGAGGGCGACCGGGGTCAGGATATAGGCTGGCGTGATGTTCAGCGTGCCCTTGCCGTCCCGGGTCTTCTGCATGCGCATCTTGGCGCGTGCCGCCGACAGGCCTGCGAGCGCCAGCGCCGAGCCAGCGCCGGTGAGCAGGTTGTTGTGGTTGGCATGGAAGAGAGCCGTGCCGTCCGACATATTCGGATTGGCCGTCAGGATCGCGTAGACCAGGTCGCCGATGGTGCGGATAGCGGCGCGACCCATCATCTGCGGAATGCGGGTGAAGGCGTCCATGTCGTCGTTGATGATCGCCTGGCGCGAGATGGCGAACAACTCGCCATAGGTCGCCAGCACGATCGGCTCGGCGAAGTCGCCGACGGTGATGTACTTGTACTCGGCGCCTTCCGGCACCTTGCGCAGCGACGGGAACACGCCCATGCCGACGCGGCTCGCCACCTTGAAATCGGATAGCGTGCCGGCACGGGTCCACTCCTGGAAGGTCTCGGCCGCCTCTTCATAGCCGGCCGTCATCGAACGGTTGGCGATGTTGGCGAGGATGTTGCCGAAGTCGGATGTCGTGTGCATCCCCCCGGCCATCGTCGGCACGAAGGCGGCGCCGACCATGGCAAGCTTGCCAAGGCCACCGCTCTTCAGTCCACGGACGTCGAGCGACATACGGGCCAGTTCGGCGAGCGTCAGGCCAGAATATTCGTTGCGCTCACCGCCCTTGAGACGGGCGCGGTCGACGAGAGCCAGGGTGGCGCCCTGGACGAACTTGTCGCTCGCCTCGGCCGTGACGACCGCCGGACCGGCATTGGTCTGGTTGGCGCCGGCTTCGGTGTTCATCGTCGCGATCTTGTCGACGATCGCCGCCTTGGCTTCCATCAGCGTCTTGCCGCTGTTGATGAGATCATCCAGGAATGCCTGGTCGGTGAGCTTTGCGGCGCGGAAGGTGGCGCTGATCTGCTTGACGCGGTCACGCTCGGCGGCAGTCGCCTGCTGCATGATCGCGGTGTTTTCGGCAGTCATGGTGACGGAGGTGGTCGTGTCCGCCGTATTCGGGTCAGGCTTCATTTCGGTCTCCTTTAGAGCCGTTGGAGGGAGCGGGGCGGACATCACCGCCACCATCGGAAGGCCTGATGCCTTCCGATTCTTGGACAGCGTCATCAGAGACGCCGGAGCTTTGTGATAGGTCGAGAAATCGAAGGTCGGATCGGCCGCCTTCATCACCGGATCCTTGTCGATCTCCGCGGCGTTCTGGCCGGTGCTTGTCGCAAATCCTTTGGCAACCGCCTCCTCGCCGGAAAGCCAGGTTTCGGCCTTCATCATCGCCGCGATTTCGGCTTCCGGCAGACCGGTGCGCTTGACATAGACCTGAGCCCAGATCGTGCCGAGCTGCTCGAGCAAGTCGGCCGTCTCGCGGTGGTCGTCGGCGTTGCCGAAGGTGATGCCGCTCGGGTTGTGGATCATCATTACGGTGCCTTCCGGCATGACGATCTCATCGCCGGCCATGGCGATGACGGAGGCGGCGGAGGCGGCAATTGCGTCGATCACGATCGTGACCTTGCCGTCATGGTTCTTCAGCAGGTGATAGATCGCCACGCCTTCATAGGCGATGCCGCCGGCGGAGTTGATGCGCACGGTGACGTCGCCGCCGAGCTCGGCGAGCGCGCTCATAACCTGAATGGAGGTAAAGCCAGTATCTTCCCAGAAGTCGGAAATGCCGACCGGCCCATAGAGGACCAATTCGCCGTTGACGATGAGATTGGGCATCGGGTCAATCCTGTGTGTTTGCCGGGCCGCTCTGCTGGCTCTGGCCGTTGATGGTTACGCGGCGGGGATCGCTGTCGAAGATGAAGCCGGCGTTGTCGGCCGCTGCATTGTCAGCCGCGATCTCGGCGTCGATCTCTTCCGGGTCGAAGCCCATTTCGCGGATCTTGCGGCGGCGCGAGGTGAAGCCGGCGCGCACTTCCTTGACCATGGCCGGGATTTCCTTGGTCGGATCGACCAGCGGGCGGCGCGGCGGCGTCCAGCCGATCGCGAAAGGCTCGCGCGAGGAGGTCTCCACGAAGGCCGCCTCGGTGAACCACTCGGCGACACGCACGCACAGTTTCGGGATGACGGTCAGCCAGCGCCAGGCATCGACATTGGCATCCATGTCGATCCGCCCCATGCGACCCGAAGTGAAGTTCACGTTGGACAGGTTGCCGGTCAGGCTCTCAAAGGTGATGCCGACGCCAACCGCAATGTCGCGACCCGTGGCATCGTTGTAGGCGGCGAACTCGCCAAGTTCCGGCGGGTCGGAAAAGCTGACCGTCTTGCCGACAGGCAGCGTCTCGATCATGCCGGGGCCGAGTTCGTCGATCTCGCGTTCGGGCTTGCCCTCACCGCCTTGCGGCTGCGGCGTATCGCCTTCGAAATCCGGATCGTGGATAAAGGCGGCAAAGCAGGCGGCGATCTTCTGCCGGACCAATTGCGCGTCTTTGAACTCGGCGAAGTCGTTGAGCGTAACGATCACCGGTGCCAGCCACGGTACCCCGCGCACCTGTCCAGGCCGATCGACGCGGAAAAGGTGAATGATGTCCTTGGCGTCGATGCGCTTGGATATCGGGTTGCGAAGCACCGCCAGACCATTCGGATGCTGGTCGAACATCCAGTAGGCGACGCGACGGCCAATCAGGTCGAACTCGACGCCCTGTATGACGGTGTTGCCGCCCGGCATCGGGCCGGTCTTGGTGTCGTCGAGATATTCCGCCTCGAGGACCTGCAACTGGAACGGCAACGGAAAGCCATCGGCGGCGAAACGGTAGCGACGACGGATGATGCAGTCGCCGCCTTCGAACATGGCGCCTACGGCAAGGGCTTCGAGGCCGTAAAGATTGGTATTGCCATCGGCGTCGATCGCGAGACCGTCGAAATGGTCGATCAGAAGCCGGTCGATCTGGGTCTTGCGCTGCACACGGCCGGCCGTGACACCGGGGATGATGCCGGAGCCGACAATGGCGTTGACGACGACTGATTTGGCGCGGGCCGCGAGCGGATTGTTGCGGACCAGGTCGCGGCTTGCCGCGCGCAGCCGGGCAAGCTGGCCATTGGCGGCGGCATTGGCATCCGTGTTGGTGGCGCGCCAGTTCTTGGTGCGGTAGCTCTTCGCCGCGCCTTCGAAATGCATGACGGCGTTGAGCGCCATGCGAGCGCGGGCGCGCTTCAAGGCGCGCTGCGGTGAAACCACCGCAAGCATACGGTCGATAATGCCGGGCTTCACCATCACAGGCCCTTATCGACGGCGCCGTAGCGGCGGATTGAGGAGGATCCGGTGAGACCGAGGTCGCGTTTCATGACACGCTCGGCCTGGCGCATTTCGTCGAGCGACCGATAGACGACTGTTTCCCCGTTATAAGTCACCGACTTGACGCCGCGCGCCATGGCGCGCTGCAGCTGCTCCAGCTCGGCAAGCGTGTAAGCCATCAAAACCACCTCTTTCTCTTGCCGATCCATGAGCCTTCGCGGCGCTTCGCGCGCTGCGGCGTCGCCGGCGGCTCATCAGGCTGTACTTCGGGCGGCAACTCGCTGGCCGGGACAGGATCCGGTTCGGTTTCGGCGCCGGCGATGACGGTGAAGCTGTTTTCCGGCACCGACCGCGCCCAGTCGGGTGCCGCCCGCCAGTCGATCTTCTCGGCGCGCAGGACGATCGCCAGAGCGCGGCCATAGACGGCGAGGTCGAGCGCTTCGTTGCGAACCTGACCTTCCTTCTTGCGATAGCCTTTGTCGGTGCGGCGCTCGGCGGTGAATTCCTTGAGGATCGCCTCATCGATCCAGTCGGGGATATGGTACGTGATCTGGCCGCTCTCGTTGCGGGCCAACGCTGCCATCACCTCATCCTTGAGCACGTCGGTGCCGACGTTGACGATCAGGAGATCGGTCGGCGCCTGCCCCTTGCGGCGACGCTGACCGCCAACTTTCTCCGGCGCGCGCTCCAATGCCCGAGGGCGATCAAACCCAGGTTGCCCCTTGGCGATGAAGACACGGCGACGGAAACCGTCCTTGCGCGCCTTGCGATAGAAGGCATAGGCGTTCGACGTGACGCCGGCGGCGCCGCCTGAATCGGCGATGAGAGCGACCGGCTGCAGGGCATATTCCGTTCCTGCAACCGGATAGGCCTGCTCGAGCAGAGGAAACAGCGCATCCCAGTCTTCCGGAAAGCGCGCCGGATCGATTGCACGATCGCTGGCATTCGGCGCACCGTCGGGCGGCGTGTGGATATCGAAACGGTCGATCAGCCAGCGCTCAAGTCCTTCACCCCATGCCTCGACCTGCACGACAAAGCGGTTGGACTGGACGTCAACCGAGACGGTGATGAACCGCGTTTCGGCCGGCGCGATCTTCTGCACCGCTTCGGTGGCCTTGCCCCTGAGGAAGTCGAGCGTGACGTCCGAACCGGAGAGGTTGCGCGGCAGGTACGGCAAGCCCTGGTCGACATTGATGGTGGTCTTGAGGTTCTGCTCGTCACCGGTCAGGCGATAGTGCTCGACGGCGTTCAGGTAGGTTAGCGTTAGTTGCCGCCAGTCCTGAAAGGCGGCAGCGGTGCCCTTCAACCAGTAGCTGACCGTGTCGACATCGCGATCCATGTCGGCGATCGGCATCAACTGGCCGTTCTTGCCTTCATGCAGCCAGCGGCCGGCCTGGTTCAGTTCCGTCTTGTGGCGATGCTCGTAAACCGCACCGCAATGCGGACAGGCACCGTGCACTGAGGAGGCGCGCTCCGCCGGTGATCCTGCCTGCGCAAAATGCAGGATAGCGAAATCCGGCTCGAACTCCTTGCCGCAATCCTTGCACGGCCAATACCAGCGCCCACGGGTGCCCTCGTTGTAGATCGCGAGGATGCCGGTGCAGGGCGGCGCACGATGCGGCTCACTTCGGCTGGGCTTCCAGTCTTCGTCGAGGATGGGGCGACCTGGTGAGGACTCGGCAATCACTTTGCCCAACGACCCGAAGGTCTGCGTGCGCTTGCGCCCGAGGGAGAACGGACTGCCTTCGCCGTCGACATTCTCCGTCATGCGATCATAATCGGTGAACAACACATCCGGCAGGTCGCGCGCCGACAGTTGCCCGATTACCGGATACCCGACCGAGAGGCGCATGCCTCCTTGGAACCGCTTGTCGAAGATGTTGTCGTTCGCCCGCCCGGGCAGTTGCCGGCGCGCCACCTCTGCCGTGGCGCGGATCATCGGCCCGAGCTTTTCCAGGCTGAAGTCGCGGGCCTCATTGCGACCGATGTGAACAACCAGCATCTTGCGCGGCTGGCATATGACGCGATGCACGATCACGTTGAGCACAAGCGCGTCGGTCTTGGCGGTACGCGCAGGTCCGGCGAAGCCGATGCAGCGAAACCGCCTGGACGTGCTCATGTCCATTGGCTCGACCATGTATGGCGCGACGTCGTTTCGCCACGGCCCGTTATAGGCCTCGTTGCTGATGCGCCGGTACTTCGCCGCCGCTTCCGACACGACGATACGGTCGGGCGGTTGCAGCGCTGGCCGCGCCTGCCGAAGCACCGTGGCCAGGCTGGCAAAGTGGAGCGACCCACCGTCGCGACCGAAGTCCTTGCGGTGATGCAGGTTCACGTCAGCGCCAGCTCCGGCACCGGCTTCTCGCTCTTGGCGAGTTCGTCGGCGAACTTGTCGACCGCTCGCGCGATCTCTTGCAGGATGTCGTCGCCGGCACGCACCGCGCGCTCGGTCTGGGCGCCGTCAAGGCCGCATTCCCGCGCCAGCGTGTCAGGCAAGGTCTCGATGCCTTGGCGCATCAAGCCGAAGATGGTTTCGACCAGGTCGAGCACGGTGGAGGCTTCGACCAACTCGCCGCGGCGCAGCGCAAGCTCCTGCCACTGCGATTCCGCCGCGTAGACCTTCATGCGCTCCGAAGGCGGCAGGCTGCGCTCGGTATCGCCTTCCTTGCCGCCGATCAGCGCAAGCTGCATCTGGCGCACGATGCGCTCCTGAGCCTCCTCCTGATGACGGGAAGCCTCGTCGCGCTCCTGCATCCAGGCGAAGCAATGCGATAGCTGGAAGGCATAGGCCTTGCCATTCGATCCCTCGTCGAGGATCGGCATGCCTTCCTGCATCCACCTGTCGATGGTCGGCTCTGTCTTGCCGAGGGCGCGCGCCAACTGGCCCTTGTTCAGAACCCCGTCGGCAACGCCCTGCGGCAAAGGAAAGCGCGTGCTGTCGCTCATCGCTCCAACAACATCAACAACAACATAATCCGAACGGGTTTGGCCGCCCCAAATTCGCAAAAGTCCCGGGGTCCGAATTACCCGTGGGCGGTCGACCCCATGGGAGGACCCAACCGGGGCGGGCCCATCGGGCAGGCCTATCTGGCCGTGCCTATCGCCTGCGCGAGGGCGACCTGAAACTGGCGAGGAAACGACCTCTCTGCGATACGTGCAGAGATGTCGAAGAAGGAATAGCGGGCCTTGTAGTCCAATGACGTGACGAACACGAAAACCGGTTCGATCTTGCCCTTGCCTGTCCGACGCCAGATGCCGCGCTTGAGCTTGCTGCCAGCCTTTGGGATGAAGTAGCGCGAACGGTTGGCGCCAGCGCGCTTGCGTGACTTGGCTGTCTCCCACTGCATCGCGTCGGGCGATGCGGCAAGCTGAGAGAGGATCTGTGTGACAACGCCCGGCGAGACGTTGCCGTAGGCGTTCATCCTCAACCCCGCAGCCGGCACCGCATACTCACTGCTCGACATCGCGCCTTTGCCGATGAGCCACTTCTCGAAGCCCTTGTGCGGTCGGCTACCACCTTCGACCTGTGGCATGAGGTAGTGCTTGCGACTGCGAGGGCTTTCGCGAAACCCTACGACTGCGTTGAGATGCTGCTTGGTCGCAGGCGTTACCTGCAGACTGTTTAGCGTGAAGGGCGTTGGCCTATCGAATACCAGCGGAAGCAAGTCGCGCTGATCCGCCCTCACCTCATTGGCCGTCGCCGTCAGAGCTTTCGCCGTGGCGAATGGCACCTGCCCGGCGAAGCGTTCAAGCCCGTTCGTCCACGCAGCAATGTTGCTCTCAAGAGAGATGAACGACATCGCAGCTGTCCTGGAATCTTAGCCATCGCGGGGAAGCTGGTTGCTTCCCCTGGGGCTGATGGCGCGGTCCACCTGTTCGGCGTGCGACTCTTTCAGCTCGTCCTGGGTGGGATTCGCTAATCCAGTTTCGTGACTTCCGCAAGAGCGAAGCCGATCGGCGTCTTGCGACCGAATATGTCGACCTCGACCTGGACCTTGTGCTTGTCGCCGAGCATCAGCACCACGGCCTCGAAGCCGGCGAACGGGCCACTGTCGATCGACACCTTGTCGCCAGCCTTCAGCGCATTGGTCAGCACGGCGATCGCGTCAGGATCGTTTTCGATACGTGCTTGGAATTTAAGGATTTCCTGTTCGCTTACGGGGCTTGGACTATCGCATCCACCGATCGGACTGAGCACGCCAGAGACCGTCCGCAAGCCTGCCCATGTCGCCGCGCATGACACCACCTTGACGAAGATGTAGCCTGGGAAAGATGGCATCCGAACAGGTTCCAGGGACTGATGCTTGCGCCGTCCGCGCCGCTTCGGCTCGCTCTCCGTGTGCAACATGACACGCTCGACATTGGCCTCTTCAAGCAACTTATCCACAGCAATGTCGGCGCGATCCTCGACCCGAAGCACGTACCAGCGAGCCTCCGGACCGTCCTGACCAGCCGCGGCGAGCATCGCCTGCTCGCGGCGCGTCAGTGCGATTCGCCTGTCGCTCTTCTGCCAGGCGCGGTCGACATTGATCACCTCGCCCGTCGAGCGATCCACCCAGACGTGCTCTCGATCATTCAGCCGCTTCACGTCCGCCCGCATCATGTTGTCCTCGCACCGCCTGTTCGAAAGCTTCCAATCCACCCGGTCCGCCAACCGGGAAGTAGACGCCGCGCATCGTTCCGGGGTCTGGCAGCCATGGCCAGCCGCGCAGTTCGTGCTCGACCTTCCAGGCCTCCCAGCATTCGGTGCCGACCGGCACGAACTCGCAGAGCTTGCCGAGCCGTTCCTCTTCCGGGCCGAAGCTGTGGATGCCGAGGCCGCGTGTCTCGGCGGCATGGTGCAGCCCGTTGACCATCGGCCAGCCGGTCCGCATCCGGTTGCCCTTCTCCAGCGTGTCGCGGTTCAGCGTCCCCTCGGCGATTGCCCGCTCTTCCCAGCCCTTCAGCGGCGAGGCTTGAGCCTTCGGCCCGGTGATCAGGTCGCGCATGCGGATCGCCGCCCAGACCGGTCCGAAGGCCGGTGCATAGGCTGGCCGCGCGGATGCTTCCGGCTTCGGCGCGAGCCGTTCCCAGCGCTTTTCCGATAGGTACACGCCGAACGCACAGCGGCCCTTGGTGAGCTTCTCGGCGGCGAGGTAATCGGCCATGCGGTCGGCCGCCATCTCGCGTTCCGCCGGCGTCAGCGCCATCGCAGCGGCCAGCGCCGTCTTGCCGCTGTCGGCCACGAATGACGGCCAGTTCGGATGAACCCGCTTCAGCCACCGCTCGACGGTTTTCTGATCCTCCCGGTCGCGCTCGCGGTCTCTCTCAACGGAGGGATCAAGGGAGGGGTCTGGAGGGGTTGGGTGACTCAGCTTGTCACCCTTATCCGTCTCTGGTGTCACCCTTGGCGCGTCTCCGGCGTCACCCTTCTCGGCGTCTTCGAAGGGTGACACCGTGTCACCCTTATTGTCAGGGCGATTGCGGGCCACCAGCGACCAGCCGCCCTTGCCGAGCAACTGCAGCACGTCGAGGTCCAGCGCGTATTCGTTGGTGCTGCGCGGCCCCTTGCCGCCCTCGCGCACCAGCCTGATCAGCCCGATGTCAAGGAACGCCTTGAGCTCGCGCTGCACTTGGCGCGTCGAGCATTGTGTCGCGCGCGCGATGGTCGAGATCGCCGGGAAGATACGGCTGCCGTCATCCTCGCAGGCGTCGATCAGTTTCAGCAGCACCAGCTTGCGTGCGCAGGTGCCCATGTCGGCGCGGAAGCCTATGCCAAGCAGAAAAGCACTCACTCTGCCGCCTCCGCGAAGGCGTGCCGCACGTTGCATTCGGCCAGCAGCTTGATCATGTGCGGCGGCACGCTGTTGCCGACCAGGTGATATTTCTCGGTCTTGGTAAGCCGACGCGTCTTGCCGTCGATCGTGATTTCCGCCGGCAACGCGCCCGGCTTGAAACCATGCGCGGCGGCGCCCTCCTCCGGCTCCAGCATGCGAATGCCGATGTCGTCGATGTAGTGCGCAACGCCCTTCACCATGACCTCGACAAGGCCATAGCGTGCCTTGCCGGTCAGCGCGCCGAGCGGCTGGCGCACGTCGTCATCCTGCTTGCCCGAGCCGAAATAGTGCTGGAGGAAGCCGAGGATCAGATGGGCATGACCGCCGCCCTTGCCGCCGCCGGTCGACAGCGTCGCCAACGGCTCTTCGATCGACCGGCCAGCGGCGCTGGTGCCATAGAGGCTTCCCAGCGTTGCGGCAATCACGCCCTGTTGCGATCCCGAGGCGGTGACCGTCGACAACGGCTCGTCGGCACGGCGGCCAGGATTGACGCCACCGATGCGCCGATCGTCGTTATTGTGCTGGGCAAGGAAAGCCGCAACAAGCGCTGCCTTGCTACCGCCGACCTGCGTGCCAGCCGGTTCTTCCAAGTCGAGCACGCGCGGTGCCTGCCCTTCGCGCTCGCCATATCCGCTCTGGATAAGACTGGCCGCCACGACCGCATGCCGAGGCGCCCCGGCCATCACGGTATCCAGCGGCTCGGTCGGCATATAGCCATCGCCGTTCTGGGCGAACTTGGCCATATGCGCCGCCACCAGCACACGGTCTTCCTTGCCCGTCGTGGTGCCTAGCGGCTCCGCCATGTCGCGCGGTGCCGATTGCGCCGCCCGCCCGCCGGCGCCCACGATGGTTGCACCCATCACCGCCATCCCCGACGAGGTGTGTAACGTGTTGATCGGCTCCTCGACCGAATGGACGCCGTTGCGGGTCGCCGCGCTCTGTTGATCGGTGCGGATCAGCGTCGGCGCCACCACCGACATCTCGCCGCGATGAGCTGTGGTCAGCGTGCGCAGCGGTTCGGCGGCATCATGCACGCGGTCATCGCCGGCATGCGTGATCGGCACGATGAACGGCTTCGCCGCGTCGACGACATAGCGCATCACCCCGCGCGCCGTCCTCCGCAGCGTCGCCTCGGCCAGCGGCTTCTTGCGCCCGAAGATCGATTTCACCGGCAGCGACCAGTCGATGATCGTATGCGCGCCGACCCAGGGTTTCAGGCCGAGCCGCTTGGCATCCTTGCGCGGCGCATGCGTGCGCTCCGGCCAGACGATCGGGCGGCCGTCAGCCTGCGCGACACCGAAGAACCGCTTGCGGATGGTCGGCACGCCATAATCGGCGCAGACCAGAACGCGGTGTTCGAAGCTGTAGCCGAGGCCGCGCAGATGCTTCAGCCAGGCGCGCCAGATCCGGCCCTTGTGGGCGGGATCCGGGATCAGCCACTGTTCCTGCACCGGAACGCGTTCGCCCTTGGCCGCGACCGAACCGTCGAGCCGAAGAACGCGCCCTGTCGCCGGGTCGCGCTTGGCGATCAGCGGTCCCCATGTCGTGATCTCCTGCACGTTCTCCATGGTGATCGTCTCGGGCCGCACGGTACCCGCCCAGCGACAGATCACCCACGCCAACGACCGGCGGCGCTTGCTGACCGGCTTCGACCCCTTGGCAACGGAGAAGTGCGTGCAGTCGGGCGAAGCGTGCAGCGCGCGAACGCCGCGCCCATTGGTCACTTTGCGAGGGTCCGCCTCGAACACGTCGCAGCGCAGGTGCCTGGTGTGCCGGTGTCGCCTCTCATGCACCGCGACGGCCACCGGATCATGGTTGATCGCGACATGGACGTGGAAGCCGGCATCTTCCAGCCCGTCGCAGCCTCCGCCCATGCCGGCGAACAGCACGATCGTCATTCGGTTGTCGAGAGAAAATGGTGCGTTCATCGCTGCGCCTTCTTCCAGTCGGCAAAGGCGGCGCGCAGTGATTTCCACGCCTCGATCGCCCGGCCGTTTTCGTTGAGTTCTTTTCGGGAGGTGACGCCGAGCAGGGAGCGCACCTTTTGCGCCACGCGCTCGTCGGTCAGCGGGCTTTCCAGCCCGTGTCTTTCGCGCAGGAACACCTTGAACGCCGGATCCTGGCAGCGCATGCCGCATTCGGCGGCGAAGTTCTTCGGGTCGCTGGCGGCCGGCTCACCCTTGGCGGGATTGCGCCTGGGCGGCTCGCCTTTCAGCGCGCGGATGGTGCTGAAGGCTTCGTCGAGCAGCCGCAACAGGAAGCGCACCGTATCGGGCGCGTTGGAGACGAAGGCGATCTCGTCGGGCGTCGCCGTGTCGAAGCGCAACAGCACGAACAACTCACCCATCTCGCCGCGCGCCTCGATGAAGGCACCGGCCTCATCGTGCACGCGCGTCCAGTCCGCCGGCGCGATGTCGGCCATGGCCGTGCGGATGGCGCGAAGCTTGGTGGCATCGGCAAGTCGCCGGTCGGAGATCGCGGCCGGTGCATTCATGGCATACGCCCGTGCCGTTCCATCGCGCGGCGCAGCTTGTTCGCCGCATTCTCCAGCGATCGACGCGCGGCGATCTCGCCGGGGCCGTACTTCGCCTGCGCCAGCTTGTCGGCAGCGGTGGCAACCGTGCGACAGGCCTGCATGATATCGGTGTCGGCTTCGCTGGCCTTGGCCTTGCGCGCCGGCAACGAAGCCGCGATACGCTCGACCTCGGCCAGCAGCATTTCGCGCACGACAGGCGCCAGCTTGCGCGCCAGCGGGTCGATCTTGGAATCGAGCGCGCTCATGATGCGCCTGCCGCGAATTCGGCAAGAGCCAAGCGGAACCGATCGACAACGTCGGCGAGATCTGCACGTGGCAGGCCATTGCCGTCACGGACCGCCAGCAGCAACGCCACGCGCACGGCCATGAACTTCACGCCCGTCTCGAAATTTCCTCGGTGGCAGGCTGCTACGATGACTTCGTTATACTTCAGCGCGACGGAATCCGGCATGCGCAGAAGCGCATCCGCCCGAATGCGGTCGTCATCACCGGCATCGTGCAACTGGCGCAGGATCGGCAGCATGGAATCGGTCATGCGCGTGGCTTCCTGATCTGTCGCGATTTGCTGTTGATGAGCAGTGGAAGGCGCTTAGTCGGAGGACGACGCGATGCGGCGGGCGCTTGCCTCTCTTCTTGCAGCCGGTCGAGCCTATCGATTTCGGCAATGATCAGGGCACCGGCTCGCACCAAGTTGCGGCGCACATCCCTAGGCTTCCACCATTCAGCCGCCCAAGGCCAAAAGGTCTTGATCGCAGCATCTTTCGCCCAGTGCACGACGGCGGTCATGGCGTAGCAAGCCGCCGCACCTGCCAGTTGGCCCTTCGTCGCCATGTCATCGTGCGACGCGTCAAAGTCCTCGACACTCGTCTGTCGCTGTCGTTCGGCGATGACATCAAGGATCGACTTCGAAAGATCGCTCATGGCGTGCTCTCCGTTTCACGTGTGGCGGCTGGTGTAACCAATTGGTCTGCAATGCTTTTCAGCGTCACGCGGCGGTGCGGCGGACGCTCCAGATAGGCATAAGGATCAAGCCCGGCCATCTCGCAAAGCAGCAGATAATTCCCGGCGGAAAGCGTCTTGCCGTTGATGGCGCGCGACAGCATCGCGCGGTCAGTGTCGGGCCACTGATCTTCGGCCCGGCGCAGCGAATAGCCGAGATCGTTCAGCCGGTCCTGAAAGGCATTGGCGAAGCGCAGGAAGGCGATGTCAGCCATGGCCAGCCTCCCGCAACTTGCGGTCGAGCGCGCGCTTCAGCCGCTTCATCTCACGTTCGGTTTCAGGATCCGGAGCGCGCTCTTTCACCTCGGGGTAGTGCTTGTCGCCGCGCAGCCGCTTGGCTTCGATCGCGGCGGCATAGCAGCCGGCCGAATTCTTGTCGGGATCGTATTTCGCGCGCCTGGTCACTCCGCCGCCTCCACCGCATCTGTGTCGGCAATGCCCAGCATGTCGAACATAGTCGGGATGGCGCGCTTCGCTTCCGCCTCCTGGCAGTAGCGCAGCCCGTCGCGGAAATAGGTGGCCGACAGTTCGGAGGCCTGCCCCTTGCGGCCTTTCAGGATGGCGCGATAGGGCACGGTCATCAGCCCGCCGAACGGGTCATAGATGATGTCGCCCGGGTCGGAGTAGCGGTCGATCAGCCGGTCGACGATGTCGAACTGCAGCGGGCAGACATGCTTTTCCAGGTTGCGGAACGCCTGCTGCCCGTTCAGCGTCAGCATGCGGACCACGTCGGTCCAAATCGCCGGATGCTTCGACGGCGGGTCAAGCGTCATGTAGGTCTTGGAGAGGGAATCCCGCGCCGCCAGTTCCTCGCCCAGCCGCACATGCTGCTCGAAATCGTAGATCGCTTCTTCCGAGACCTTCTGGAACAGCGCGCGCAGCGGCTTCGGCCCGAGCCGCACCAGCTCATCCGTGGTCAACAGCCGCTCGCCCGAGGACGGCCAGAAGGCGTGCGCGTCGAGCTGCCAGCGCGCCAGCGTGTAGCCGCTGTCGGGCACCTGCGGCCGGCGGTCGCCGTCGCTCCAGCGCTCATGGACGCCGTCGCCGGCAATCACCAGCGGCTTGTCGTGCACGACCGGCCTGTCGGCATAGCCGCGCGAAAGGTCGCTCTGCGGCCGGCGGAAGAGCAGGACATATTCCGGACAGCCGACGCCCATCTTGGTGGCGTCCTTCATCATCTCGGAATAGGTCAGGCGGTAGGTCTGGTTGTTCTCCTTCACCACGTCGGTGGCGATGGTGATCATGCCCATGTACTGAAAACCGTGCTTCAGATAGTGGAAGATCGCCTCTGCGTGGAACGGCGACACGGTCGGCACACCCTCCCCGGTCACCGAGCCGAACAGCACCCGATCCTTGACATGGATACAGGCCAGCCGGCCGGGCTGCAGGATGCGCAGCAGCTCCGGCGTCAAAAAGTCCATCTGCGCCCAGAAATGGGCGTTGTCGTCGGTATGGCCGAAATCGTTGTAGCTCGCCGTGTACTCGTAATGGTTGGCGAACGGGATCGAGGTGACGATCTGGCCCACGCTGGCGCTGGCCGTCTGGCGTGCTTCCAGCACCGCGTCATTGTGGGCGATCACGAAGGACGTGCCGCGCTCTTCCTGCCGGCGCACGCCGATCGAGCGTGACAGCACGTCGTCGAGCGGCAGGCCGTCGAGGCCATAGCGGCGGATGATCTCCGCCATGCGCGCCATCAGCCGCTCATGCTCGGCCCATTTGCCTTCCAGGTTGCGGCGCACCTCGCGCTCGGCCTCGGAGAAGATGATGTCGATGCGGCATTCCCGCGCCTGGCCAAAGCGCACGATGCGGTGCACAGCCTGGATGAAGTCGTGGAACTTGAAGCCGACGCCGACGAAGATCGCCCAGTGGCAATGCTTTTGGAAATTGTTGCCGGCGCCAGACATTTCCGGCTTGGTGGCGAGGTATTTGAACTGGCCGTCCTTGAAGCCGATGGCGTTCCTTTCGTTCGCCTCCAGCCCCTGCGTGCCATAGATCGACCGCACGCCCGGCACCACCGCCTCGATCGCGCGCCGCTCGTCCTCGAGGTCGTGCCACAGCAAAGCGTGCGAGGCAGGATCCTCGGCGAGCAGCGCGCTCATCCGCTCGATCCGCGCGGCCAGGCTGTCGCGCTTGGCGGCACTCGCCTGCGTCACGCCAAGCGCCGTGTTGCGGATCAGCAGGCCCTGCCCGTCGCGGTCGTAGCCGGCCGTCGAATGGTCGATCGGCACCTCGTGCCAGTTGACCGTGATGGCGGGCAGCACATAGCCGTCGTCGGGAAAACCGAGATCGGCGGGCGATTGCAGGAAGACGGCCCAGCTATGCACCCACAGCCAGAACTCGTCTTCCTTGTGCGGGAACAGCGTCAGGTCGCCGGCCGATTCCGAATTGCGCTGGAAGAACCTGGTCAACGCCTGGCCGGTATCCATGATGCCGAGGAAGCCGGCATAGTGGATCAGTTCCTTGGTGCGGTTCGGCGATGGCGTCGCGGTCGCGACGAACTTGAAGCGCACCGCGGCAAACAGTGGCAGGAACGTCTGGAAGGTTTTCGTGCCATAGCCGCGCAGCACCGCCGCCTCGTCCAGGCTGGCGGCAACGAAGCGCGCCACGTCGATCTTGCCGGCAAGCACGCTCTCGTAATTGGTCAGGTAGATCGTGTCGTCGCCATCAATTTCGGCATCGCTGCGGATGAACTTCAGCTTCACGGCGCAATCGCCGGCAAAGCGCTCATCCGCCTCGGCGAAGAATTCGTGCCGCACGCCGAGCGGAATGACGATCAGACGAAGACATGGCGGACATCCAACCTCCCCGCCCCTGCGCTTTTCTTGAAGCTTCTCCCCTACCAAGCGCATCAGCTCGATCTGCATGAAGGTTTTGTGCAGGCCGAACGATGCGAAGATGGCGCGGCTGCCGCCCTTCAGCGCCCAGCGCACGATCGCCCGGCAATGCGGCGCCCCGGCCGGATTGA
Organism: Mesorhizobium sp. HAY1-8B; assembly: GCF_056868045.1. NCBI lineage: Bacteria > Pseudomonadati > Pseudomonadota > Alphaproteobacteria > Hyphomicrobiales > Phyllobacteriaceae > Mesorhizobium > Mesorhizobium sp. HAY1-8B. Next base: position 3,922,669 of record NZ_CP200321.1, on the reverse strand, counting down.
TATCCTCGGGCTTCACGTCGAAACCGTCGGCTTTCGCCAACTGCATCTTGCCGCGCAGGAAGGTCAGGTAGGGATCGTCGGGAATGTTGACGGGCACGTTCATAGCGGCACCGCCTCGCTGGGCAGCGGCGGCAACACTTTACCGGTCGCCATATCGATCCGAAGCAAATGAAGCGGGCAGGTAATGGCACCGCTTTCGTCGGCCGCCTGGTCGGCAAGCGGCACATTGCAATGGGGGCAAATCCAGCCGCGATCATCACGGCGCGCCTGCTTGCCCTCCCAATGCTTGAAATGACAGCCCCAGGTCACGCCGCTCCGAGCGGCCAAATCATGCATCCGGGGCAGGAAAGGATTTGCCAGGCGCCTGCAGCGCCGCCGCTTCCACACTAGCGCGGGCAAGCCCTCATTCTTGTTGCCGGCTTCATTGAGCATCAGTGGCGCGGCAAAGGCCAGGCGCCAGAACCACTCATCATTTTCCGGCCCCGGCATGAAGCGGGCGTCGAAGTGGTAATGAACGTCGTGGACGTTGAGGCAATGCGCGTCATTGTGCTTGGGCCCGATCACAGGCCAGTCACGGACGCGATCCTTCCATTCGCCGCGAACAGTCGGCACCAGATAGTAGGTTCCGACCTGAACCGGCGTGGTCAATTCGTCGAGACGTTTGATCATGACGCCACCGCCTTCTTGGCGCGCGGCTTCTTTGCCGGGGGCCCCGATTGCTCCGCAATCTCCCCGGCCTTCTCGGCGGGCGGAAGGTCCACTGGACCTTCCGATGGACCCGCCTCAAAGCCCCACGCATCCCAGCCCGGCCGGGGCGAGCGGCAGAACATCTCGAGCTTCGGCACGCCTGGCCAAAGCCGTTCGATCTGCTCGGCATAAAAGTCAGGCTTGGCGCTGTGCCCCATGGCCGGGTGCGCGGTCAGCTTGCGCGGCTGGGTACCCGGCAACGGCGCGGGAAAGTCGCCACGCGTGCCGATCAGCAGCAACTCGCAATTGTCGAAACCCCAATAGCCGGTGCCGAGCTGCTTGCCGGGATAGACCTTCTCCCATGCCCAGAACGACTTGAAGGCGAAGCCCCAGGCCTCCATGCAGGCAAGCCCGTTGGCGAGGTCGGTGACCCATAGGAACAGCGCCGCATCGCGCGCCGCTGGACAGCCGAGCGCCAGGATCTCGGGCAGCGGCATTGTCGGATAGTGGTTTTCCGCGCTCTTCTCGCGCCCCGTCACTTCCGAATGGACAAGGAATTTCCAAGGCGGATCGGCATAGATGATCGGATAGGTCGGCCCTTGCGCGCCATCCTTCCACCATATCGGGGCGGTGGCTTCGCCGCGCTGGGCGATCATCTCCATATGCGCCAGGCGCACCGTGTGGCGCAGCTTCTGTCTCGCAGCACGGATCTCTTTCGCCCGCGCCACGATCTGCTTTTCCTCGCGTGCCAGCACTTCGCGCTGCGCCTCGACCGCCAGGTCCGACAGCGCCTCGCCAGCATGCACGGACACCCGGCCGTCACGGATCGCCTGCACCAGCTCATCGGCGCCATGGTCGCGGATGCGCTTGGCGGCAATGACGGCGCGCTCGGAGATCGACAACCGTTCAGCAGCCCGTCTGGTCGACATGCCGGCCGCAGGGACCGTGTGCCTGTTCATGCCTTGCTCAAGATCGACGATCTGAGCCGCCACCATGGCACGCTGGCTTTCGGTCAGATGACGACGATGAAGATTGTGCGACAGCACGAAGTTCAGCGGATCATCACCGTCATAATCGGTGAAGGCTGGCTCAATTTGCGCAAAGAGGCACGCCGCGTAGCGGTTGCGGCCATCAAGGATCCTGCCCTCTAACAGGACGATCGGCACTCGCTGGCCGAAGGTGCAGATATCATCCGCGAGCAGCGCGACCTCTGCATCCGGCAACATTGGAAAAAGGTCGGCGAGCGGATGCGCGAGCAGCTCAGTCATCGCGGGGCACTCCACCGATGATCGCCGTCAACACCTCAGCCGAAACGATATCTCGGACTGTTGCGCCGCCTTCGGGATTCGCTACGTGGTTGGAAATTGCCGTAAGGATGCGGGCTTCACGGAGGCAACGGCTTGCCAGCTTTTCGAGGTCAGCCCAAAGGATGTCGCCGAGCCGCTCGTTCGATATTGAAACGACAACATCAAAGGGGCCACTTAATGAATCGACCGGGCGCCGGCCGCCGGCATTCATGGCAGAATGCAGTGACATCGCACCGCTGCGCACGGCTGCAATGGTTGCAGGCGATCCACGACCTATCAATCTCAAGGCGTTCGTCACAGAACGTGCTGAAATGTTGAGGAGATGTGCGGCCTTCCAGACCGGCAAATTTGCTGGTCTAGCCGTGGCTTGGTTTAGACCGAGCGGCCAATTGACTAGCGAGGCCGCAATCAGCGCACGTTGGCTTTCCTTTAGATGGCGCCGATGCAGGTTTTGGGAGAGCACGAAGCCGAGAGCGTCGTCACCCTCAAACAATACTGAGCGGACATCTACGCCTGCTTGCCGGCATGCGGCATAGCGATTGCGACCGTCCAGTATCTTCCCATCATGAAGAACGATGGGCGTTTCAAGGCCGCGCTTTCTGATGTCGTCTGCAAGGCGCAGCAATTCCGCGCCATCGAGCATCGGGAACAGTTCGGCGAGCGGGTGCGGAAGGAGGTCGCTCATGCCAGCTCCACCCGCATGACGCGATAGGTGCGGCTTCCACCGCCGCCAGCGCAGCGAGCGATGATTCGGATCAGTTCCGCTTCGATGAGTTCGGCCAGATAATCGCTACCGTGTCCGGCGCTCACCTTCGCCGCGCCGGCGAACTCGCGCACACTGCCCGAGACGATGCCGGAAGCATCGGCGCCCATGCGCATGGTGTTCCATACGCGGGCGGCCTGCGGCGAGATCCGGTGCGCGCGCGCGAACACGTCGGCGCAAAACCCGCTGTCGTCGGCAGGCTCGTCGAGGATGGTTTCGAAATGCCGCTGGACGAACGTGGTGATGCTGACGCCGGCCGCTCGCGCCGCCCTTTCCAGCCGCGCATTCATCACGCGATCGCACTTGACCGAGAACCGATAGAAACTGTCGGCGCGCTCGTCCGGATCGCGCAGGGCAAGGCTCGCCATCACTCGCCTCCCACCACTTTCAGCCCACCGGCGGCCTGGACCCCGGCAAGCGCATCGTCGATCGAGGCGGTGAGGCCGGAGATCTTCGAGCTGATGCCGCGCAGGATGGTCGCTTCGGTCGGCGTCACGATGCCGTCGGCGCGCGCCTTGACGGTCTCCACCACCAGGCGGCTGGCCTGTTCGACCAGTCCCGCCACCTGTTCCTCGAGGTGCGCCACGCGGCTGCCATTGTCGCTCGCGTCGGTCAGGGTGCGGCCATGGAATTCGGCCATGACGGCAGTGACAAAAGGCCGGCCGCAATCCTCTTCCAGTGTCAGCACGACGCTGAGTGACATCAGGTCGCGGTCGAGACCACCGTTCCAGCGACCGACCTGGCCCTTGGAATAGCCGGTCTTTTCCATGACGCGGGCAATGCCGCCGCAGGCCTCGACCAGGTCATGCTGCGCGGCAAGCAGGCGCAACTGCCAGCGTGTCGTGAATTCGCTCATTTTGGCCTCCTCAGGCAAAAGCATTCACGCGGCGGGAATTTCTTCCGCCGTTTCCCGTGGTGGGATGGTCTCAAAGGATTCAGTGTACGGGCGTTACTTCATGGAGGCCCGCAAGCAGATGCACTCATGGTCCGCCACCTCGGAATCGGTTCGCCGCCTGGCGCCCATGCGCCGGCACGTCGGCCGCGCCGAGATCGGCAACGGCACGGGCCAGCGCCCCTGCCCCGATCATCGTGGCGTATTCGGTCAGCGCCAGCGCCACGGCGCGCTCGTTCGTGCAGCGCTCATAGGCCGCGACCGCGCGCACCAGGACCATCACATGGTCGGGCAGATGGATCGCGTTATTCGAATCCGCGCCGGCGGAAGGGGTGATTACCGCCGGCGCGGTGTCCTGTCCGGCGGTGTGGGCCAACGGACAGGACGACCTGTCCTCCGAGGCACGAAGTGCGCAGGAGGATTCTGTGAAATGGGAAAAAGCCGCGCCGCCCGGGAGGGGAACGGACGGCGCGGCAGGCTCTGCGCGGTCTGCTTGGGGCGCAGTGGGGAATTCATAATCGGCGGCGGCTATCGAGCGCGGCACAAGGCGATCGGAAAAGCCGACGCCGGCAAGCCGCGCGCCACGATCGGCGAGAACAGGAGAAGACATGCGCATCTTGATCATGCCGCCTCCTCCCCCGCCTTCGGTGATGGGCCGAAGATATCGGGGCGAAGGTGGTGGCGTGAGACGCCGGTGATTCGCTCGATGTCGAGCACACGCTCGGCAGGCACTCGGTTCCACGAATACAAGGCTGTGTGCTTGATGCCCAAGGCCTTCGCCAGAGCCACCACACCGCCCGTCTTTTCCGCTGCTGTCGTCACGATGTCGATCATGGGAACGCAGAGGTAAGCAATGCCTACTATTTTGTCAAGCGCCTACGTAGGTGCAAATTATGTAGGCGTTCCCTACCAATCATGCATGGAACTTTCGACACTTGGCGCGCGGTTGCGATTTGCTCGGGATGCTGCAAACCTCAAGCAGCATGAGGTTGCAGCCCATTTCGGGATACAACGGGTGAACATCAGCCAGTGGGAAAGTGACACCACAAAGCCCGACATCGACAAATTTCCCATATTGGAGCGCCTCTACCGAACTTCGATCGCATGGCTTGTGGACGGCGATGGCGAACCGCCAATCCCCATAAAGAAGGGTGAGAAGAGCCTGATTTCGTCGTTCGATCCGGATGCGGCGGAAGCGGCCAATGACGACAGCGACTGGACAGGCGACGGAGCAGGCCTGGTCGACGGCAAGTTGAGTTTCAATGCTCGGTGGCCAGGTGGATTGCCTGAGATCGCGGCCCGGGCTGGCGCTGGTCTTGGTGCCGTCGACGACGACCGCGGCGTCCGGATATCTTCGCAAGGTATTGCGACGGGACATCCTGTAGTGAATGAATGGGTTATACCCAATGGGTACATCCGCAATGGCCTTGGAGCCAGGCCTTCGGAAGTGATCATCCTCCCGGTTGTGGGTCAGTCCATGGAGCCGGTGTTGCGAGCAAATGATCGCGTTCTTGTCGACACCTCTCAGAATATTTGGATGGGTGACGCCGTTTACGTGATCGACGATGGCGACACGATCCTGCGCGTGAAAACGGTGCAAAAGGTCACCAGCTCGAACCCAGCTAAATTCAGGATTATTTCCGAAGCAACGCCTGACAAGTTCGAGACGCTTGACGCCGATCAATTCCACATTGTTGGACGTGTGGTCGGAAGATTCTCACAGATGTAGGTTTGCGTTAATGAGGGCGGAAGGAAGCGACGGCTCGATCGAGCTACTCCCGGACAGAATTCTGGTGCGAAGAGCCGGTCAGGTCACGGCTGTCGTGCCAATAACAGAAGTTTCTGAGACCCATTTTCGGCCAGCAGCTACCTTCGGCGAAGGCAATCTTCAGATACGTTCGAAGGTCACAGCCATAGATGGGCTGGCAGGAACCGTCTTTTACAAGCTGAAGGCTCAGGAAGCATTCACCGCGATTAATGACGCCATCAATAAGCTCATCGGGCCCAATACGACCGCACCGACGTTCAGCAAAAAGGTGATGCCGCGCCAAACCTCAATGCGGATCATGCTGTCGTCAGGCAGCTGGCTGGAAGTACTTGCGGTGAAAATGTTCCCAGCAGATGCAATTTCCGAAATACAGAGGATGCGAATCCAAGGGGCGAAGGCTTTGGGCGGTTCTGGCAACATGCTGGGCGTTGCGGGCACGCCAAGCCTGACCTTCGCAGCCGAGGCCGCAGCGGTCTCGCTTATCTCCGGATTCCTTTCAAACGTCACTCAAAAGCAGGCTGTCGAAGTCCTTCAGAAGGCTGAGCGGCAATTCGACCACCTAGTGGAGAACGATGGTCAATTCATCAAAATCCAGAACATCCGATACATCGAACGGCCCTCACCTCAAGTATGGCGAGGTCACTTGGACGGCGAGAACTACCTCCACAGCGGAGAGGAGTTCATCCACGTGCAAACGCCCAACGGTGAATTCCAGATCAGATGGCAAGATATTTCGGCAACCCGATTCACTGAAAAGCCCGATGGTAAACCGGAGTAGGTAGGCATTGCCTACTTTCTCGTTGACAAACAGGTAGGCTTTACCTACTTTTCACCTCCAATCGCAATTCCGCGATTGGAGGCAAGACCCATGATCACCACACAGCAGCGCCCGGCACCGACCGTCCCGGCCGCCATCATCACCGCCAAAAGCATCGTCGAGCGTATGGCCGACAAGATGCTGGAAATGGGCATGAACGGCACCGCCGTCACGTCAGACAGCCTGGCCGAGCATTCCGACTTCACCCGCGCCGAGATCAAGGAACATGGCCCGGAAGCGTCGGACCTGGCCAAATCGCGCGCCGTCCGGCATCAGGGCTGACGGCCATGGCAAGCTTTGCCCATGCTCTCATCGCCGAGGCCGCCAAGTCGCGCGAGGCCGAGGCGTGGATCAGCCGCCAGATCCTCGCCGGCCGCAAGCCGTCGCAGATCCTGGCCGAGCTGCGCCGTGGCCCCGTCGCCATTGGCGGCGACGGCGCGGCCGGCCTCACCTTCGCCTGCGTGGTGATGTTCGCCATGCCGTTCGTCCTGCTCGGCTGGGTGCTGCCGACATGACCGCGCGGCTGAACCACGTGCCTCGCAGCCTCGAGCACATGACCGTTCCGCCCGGCGGCAGACAACAGCTCGTCTGCAAGCGCTGGCCCGATTGCCTGTGCGGCGACGACTGCATTGACCTTGCGCCAGCGGAATCGCCGATGGCGCGCAGGATCCTCAGCGGCGTGGTCCTCGCCGTCGCCGTCATCGGCGCCGGCCTGCTTTATGTGGGGCTGCGCTGATGACCGCGTTCCGCATCCACTTCGCCGACGGACGCACCGTGGTCATCGACGCCGAGACGCCGAAGGAAGCCGCCGCCAAGGCGGCGCAGGCCGGCCATTCCGCCCAGATTTCGAAGATCAAGCGCGCAAAGGATGTCGCCAATGGCTGACCATTTCAACGGCCATATCAACCGTGCCGCCTTCGAGAAGGTGTTGCGCGAAACCTTTTCCAACATCCCCGGAGAGATGATCGCCGGCAACCCGGTGTTGGCGTGCCAGGCGCGCGCGATCGAGGCATCCGTGCAGTTCGCGCTTTTCATCGCCGACGAACTCAACGCCGGCACCAGCGCCGATGTGTTGCTCGACGCCGGCTCCCGCGTTCTCGGCGGCCTGGTCGAGAATTTCGCGCGCGGCTTCGCCGGCGACGCGGGCGAAGACATCATGGCAACGGTTCTCCGGCGTATAGAGTGGGCGACGACGCGCGACGATGACGATTACGAAGTCTTCGTCACCCGCCCGCAGGCCATGGGCGGGAGCGCCTGACATGGCTGTTACCGACCGCTCCCTGCGCCCTGATGTCCGCAACCCGGTCCTCGCACTACCCGCTGCGGCGCTTCTCAAGGATTTGCCGCCGGAAGCACGCGAAGCGCTGACAGCACTCCTGAAAGACATCAGGACCGTGGCGCGCGCCAAGGCGCAGGAAAGCTGGCGCAAGAACAAGGGGCCGATGGCCGTCTACTGGAAGGGGACCGGCGCATGGGCCGGGCACCTCTACCGCGCGGTGCGATCATGCCGCTCCTGAAACCCGAAGAGGCTTGCGCCGAACTGGGCATCGGCGAAGACACCTTGCGCGCCATGCGAAAATCGGGCGAAATCCCCTACATCAACGTCGGTCTGGGAAAGAAACGAGAGACGCCACGGTACGAGCTTGACGACCTCATTGCCTGGAAGGCGAAGAGAAAGAAGACCGCAACATGTCCGTCTACATCAGGGCCGACGCCAAGGACGGCGCCTACACCTACGACTTCAAACTACAGGGTCGTCGATTTTCAGGCTCAACGGGCTGCACGTCAAAGCGGGAAGCGCGGGAAGTAGAGAAGGCCAGGAAGGCCGAGGCCAAGGCGACGATCGCCGTCGAGCAGGCCTTTTCCGATCCCAACATGACGGTGGCCATCGCCACCAGCCGCTACTGGCTCGAGGTCGGACAGAACCACGAAAACTGGAAGAACACCGAATGGTCGATGGCCTGGCTGGTCGCCCATTTCGGCCCTGATTTTCTGCTGCAGAACATCAACGACGAGAAAGTCGCCGCCATGGTGGCCAGGCGCCGCGGCGAATTCGTGCCGTCGCAGCGCAAGCCCGGCCGGAAATACCTGACACCGGAGCGGCGCCGGCGGATAAGCCCCGCCACGGTCAACCGCACGGTCACCCAGCCCTTGCGAGAGATCATCCTGCGCGCCGAAAAGCTATGGGGCGCCAGGACGGCCGACGTTGACTGGTCGAAGCACCTGCTTGCCGAACCCAAGGAGCGCGTGCGCGAGGCCTCGACCGGCGAAGAGGCCGCGATCATGGCCGAGCTGGCGCGCGGCTATGACGTCGCCGTGGAATTCGCCTTCCTCAACGGCTGCCGGCGCATGGAGATCCTTGGGCTGGAATGGTCGCGTGTCGACTTTTTCGGGCGCCGTTTCACCGTCATCGGCAAGGGCAACAAGCCGCGATCGATTCCGATGACGAAGCGGACGTTCGAGATCCTGTGGGCGCAGCAGAATTTTCATGCCGAGAAGGTTTTCACTTATGTCGCCGCCAGGACGGTGAAGATGGCCGATCGCACCCTCGTCAAGGGCAGCCGCTACCCGCTGACGGAAGCCGGACTGAAGATCGCCATGCGGCGCGCCGTGCCAAAGGCCGGCGTCAAGGATTTCCACTTCCACGACACGCGCCACACCGCCGCGACACGCGTGCTGCGCAAGAGCAATCTGAAGGTCGTGCAGCAGCTGCTCGGCCACGAGGACATCAAGACGACGACGAAATACGCCCACGCGATGATGGACGATGTGCTGAACGCGCTTGAAGCGGCAAGTCCCACGGAAAGTACCACGGAAGCAGGCGGAGAGACTGGCAAGTCGTTGAAAAACTTCGGGAAAGCCGGCTGAGAGCCACCGCCCCCCAGTCAAGTGCGCTACCGGGCTGCGCTACACTCCGGACCGGTCGCGATGTATCGTGATAACCCCGCTCCGGTCAACCGAATTCCGCGACTATCTTGCAGGTAGATTGTGAGATAATGGAGGCCGGCTGCGTCAGTGTCCTACCTTAACCCTGGCACACATCGACCCATTCCGCACCGATAAGATCGACCATGCGCCGCGGAGCGATCCGTACCGCGGCGTTGGTGGCGCCGGCGGCCGGCACCACCTCATCGAATTCGCGCAGCGAAACGTCGCAGTAGACCGGCAGCGGCGCCGGCAAGCCGAACGGGCAAACACCGCCAACCGGATGGCTCGTGGCAGCCACAACTTCCTCCGCGTCCAGCATGCGCGGCTTGCCGCCGAACCGGTCCTTGAACTTGCGGTTGTCCAGTCTGGCGATGCCGCTGGTCACGACCAGCATGGTCCGCTCGCCGACGCGCAGGCAGATCGTCTTGGCGATCTGCGCCGGAAGGACGCCATGCGCCTCCGCCGCCAGCATCACCGTCGCCGAACTTGCTTGCGTGACGAGGACCTCGATGTCGGGCGCATGAGCGGCGAAGAAGGCACGAACAGAGTCCAGGCTCATGTCAGAAAACCCATGATTCAAAGCCGATGCACGGCGGACGCGATTGGCGCAGATTTGGATGCCGCAGGTATAAACACGTGCGATCCACAAATCGGCAAGCCCGGCCTGCCTGAGAACACCATGGCATCAACAAGAAACCCGCCAAGCGGGCCTTGGCGGGTTCTCTTGCATGCCTGGGGCTGGTCTATGCCAAGGGTCCGCCTTGCGCGGCCGGCGTCGGCGCGGCGGAAGCGATGAGAGCCTCCTGCGGCATGCGAAGCGCGGACGCAATACGACGCAGCTTCGACGGATCGGCCGCCCGGCCGTTCTCCATATCCTCGATCTCGCCGACCGAGAGGCCGCAGGTCAAGGAAAGCTCTTCCACGCTGTATCCGCGGGTTTCCCGCATGGCTCTGAGGGTGCTGTAATCGTGCCCGATCTCACTGGCTAACGGTTCGGAGAGGGCATGGCTTTTTGCATTGTTGGGCATTGGCAACTCCGGTGGCTGAAAGCGTCTTGATCAAAAATGGAGTGTTGCCTGAGACGAGCAGGAACATGCCCGCTCGCCGATGATTTGCCAAGAGCCAAACGGACCGTCACGCTATCGTGAACCGGACGCCTTCGCGGCGGCTTACGCACATCGGCGCCATCAAGTTCTTTTGAACACCCGGCACCTTTTTGCTCGGAGGTTTAGGCCCACCTGTTCGTTGTTCTGATGCACTGGCGTGAAAACCATCCGGTTCCAGCCAGCCCATTCCCAGAAGGATATCTGCAATGAACGTCAAGACATCCCTCCTCGTGCTCGGCACGATCTCCAGTCTTTTCATCGCCGGAGCGGCGACCGCTCAAGCGGCGGACGCGTTGCGCGTTCGTGGTACTGTGATCAGCTTCGAGCCCTCACTGCTCACCGTCAAAACCCGCCAGGGTGACACCTCCGCGATCAAGCTCAATACCGGCTGGAAGATCTCGGGCGTCGCCAGTGCCTCCGAAAAGGACATCAAGCAGGGCGACTTCCTCGGCATCGCTTCCGTTTCAAAGGCGGATGGCGGCAGCGGGGCGCTCGAAGTCGTGATTTTCCCCGCTGCCTTGAAAGGCACCGGCGAGGGTGACCGCCCGTGGGACCTGCAGCCGAACAGCCGCATGACCAACGGCACGGTGGCGGACGTTACCGACATAAGCGGGCGAGCCGTGACGCTGACCTACGACAATGGGCAGACCAAGAAGATTTCGATCCCCGACAGCACGCCTGTCGTGACCTTTGCCCCGGCCACGCCGACCGATCTCAAGCCAGGCGCAACGGTTTTCGTGACCGCCCAGCGAGAGGCTGACGGGACGCTGAGTTCCAGCCGTGTCGTGGTGGGAAACAATGGCGTGGTCCCGCCGATGTAGCCAAACAGCCGGAAGAGCGCGGCTTTTCGGCCCTGGTGTTGATGGTCGGAAAGCCGGCTTCTTCGGAAACAGTCCAGAAACAAAATTCTACAATCGGGAAATACTGACGAAAAAATTCGGGAGCGTAATCCCATGCGCGGCGGTCGGGCTATCGACCCGATTTATATCTGCCTGCGAAAAAAGGAAACGATCCATGAAGAAGTACCTCCTCTCGGCTCTCGGGCTTGCAGTTGCAGTTGCTTTCACGGTGCCGGCTATCGGCGTGACCAGCGCGGATGCGGCCCCGATGGCGAAGCATCATCGTCATCATCACCACTATCGTCATCATCACCGCCATCACCGCCATCATCACCACCACCACATGAAGACGATGAAGAAGGCCTGACACCGCACTGCCAACGAGAAGACCGGCCTTGGCCTCCTGTTCAAGGCTGGTCTTCTCTTGGTCATGCGCTGCCAGACCCGACATGAACCGGGCCCATCGGATTTCGCCTGACGACACTGCTGGCCAGGATTTCGGCGCCAATCCAATACCTCGAGAGGCGAGACTTTCACGCCGCGCCAAATCGCGATACGGCAAGGGATGTTTCTGACCGGCAGCTGTACCGGATCAGGCTTTCGCGAACAGGCCAGGTATCCCGATGACGGCCAAGGCCGACCTCTCCCGGACAGACCGCCTTGTCCTGTCGGTTGCCCGATAGTGGCTCACACTTCGCCACCCTGCCCTTATCGTGCGGTTCTTCATAAAACTGGGCTATCTGCCCAATCCGGCCGCGCCCGTGCGCTACCATGAACTGTTGCTTTGGCAAAAGATTCTCGATCGCAACCCGCTGTTCGTGACGCTGACCGACAAGCTGGCGGCCAAGGCTCATATCCGTGGAGCCTGCCCCGGGATCCCCATACCGAAGACGCTCTGGTGCGGGCGCGACGCTACCGACATCCCGCCGGGTCTGCTGACCGGCGCCGTGGTGGTCATCCGGCGTTCGCCCGCGAAATCGAGCGGCTCTGGCGGCTCGACCGATCCGCCTTCCTGCGCCGACCTCACAACGGGGCTGTGCGCCTCTATGCCGACGCGCTTCGCGCCAGATGCCGGGGCAACATTGCAAATGACCAGGCCGACGCCGCGCGGCGCCCCTGATGAAGCCGCCGGAATCGGCAGCGCTTTTTTCTGCAACTACCCCATGAACCTTTCCTTCGAGCAGCTCACTAAGCCTGCATGGACGCCGGCAAGGCGATCCCCAATCAAACCGAAGGAAATGCAGAAATGACCACCAACTCGAACTTCAAGCGCCTCTCGCTTGCCGGCGCCATCGCATTCTCGGCGATCGGCTCGATGTCGATGACGAATTCGGCCTTCGCCAATGGCACGCACCCCACTGGCGACGGCGGCGCTGTTTGCAAGGGCGCAGGCCACTGTCTGGTACTCTCGATCGAGTGCAAGGGCACCTATACGGACGCCACCGACAAGAACGGCACGGTCTATGGCAAATGCAGCCAGACCGCGCAGGTTTCACCCCAGGCCAAGATCAAGCTCGCCAAGTAACCACCTGATGGCAATAAGAATGGCGGCTCTCCTTTCGGGGTCGACCGCCATTTTTCTTGATTGAATCCCTTGTCTTATGACCAGAGGGCTCCTCAGCGCCGGCTGAAAAGCAGGCTGGCGACCAGGCCGAGTACCACAAGGCCGACCGCGGCGGCGGCCGCCGGATGGTCGCGGGCCGATTTCTCGATCACCCTGCCCTGCTTGCGGATTGCCGGCATGGCATCCCGCAGACGTCCGGCAAGATCCGAATATGTATCAAGAGCGGCATCGCGGCCGTCTTCATAGTAAGTGCCACCCCGTTTTGACATTGCCTTGCGCAACGCCGCGAGTTCCCTTGAGAGGGCCGCGACCTGCTTTTCGAGGTCGATGTCCGAAAGAGTTGAGAATGATGCCATCATGCGTTTCCTTGTCTTGCTGAACGATGTCTCGCAGAAGGAAACGTAACGCCTCACCCGAAGGCGAGTTCCGGCCCAAAGGCTTCAAAACGCGTGCGGCGGTCAGCGCACCTGGTCAAGCAGACGCTTGCATTCCAGCAGATCGAACAGCGCCTCCTGCAGCAGCGCGCGGTTGTCGCGCGAGAGTTTCGACGCGTCCGGCTGAACCGGACCTTCCTCGTCGCTCTTGCCCAGGCCAAAAAAGCGGCGGCTGGGCTTGACCCTCGGCTGGCCAACCAGTTCATCATCTCCACCGCGCGGCTGCGCCGCCGGTGTCAGCGGCACCTGATCGGCCTGCTTCCGTTGCGAGATCGCCTCGACGGCGGCCATGTCACCATTGCCGATGGCGACCAGGAAATGATTGCCGTTTTCGCGCAGCAGCTTCTGCACACCCTTGATCGTGTAGCCCTGGTCGTAGAGCATGTGGCGGATGCCCTTGATCAGTTCGACGTCCTGCGGCCGGTAGTAGCGACGGCCGCCGCCGCGCTTCATCGGCTTGATCTGGTTGAAGCGCGTCTCCCAGAAACGCAGCACATGCTGGGGCAGGTCGAGATCTTCAGCGACCTCGCTGATTGTGCGGAAGGCGTCAGGGCTCTTGTCCATGGGCGAAATCCTCACGCTGGAGCGTGATCCGGAACGGTACTCAGCGAGATCAGGCTCACCAAAGAGAAAAACTCATTCCGGTTGCGCGGAATGGACCATACGCGAAACACCAATCCGGCCATGCTGCCGAATTGGACCTTATTTCAGCGGTTTGTGAAGCAATATTCAAGCCCGGCGTCATGGCGGCGCCGGTTTTCAACGCCAACGGAGGCTATTTGCCGCCCTTGGCCTTGCTGTTCTGATGCGAGCGCAAGATGCGGTTCTTCAGCACGTTGGACGATTTGAAGGTCATCACCCGACGCGGCAGGATCGGCACCTCTTCACCGGTCTTGGGATTGCGCCCGATGCGCTCGTTCTTGGAGCGGACATGAAACGTCGCGAAGGACGACAGCTTGACCGTCTCGCCACGCACGATGGCTTCGCAGATTTCGTCCAGCACGGCTTCGACGAGTTCGGCGGATTCAGTGCGCGACAGACCGACCTTTCGATAGACGGCCTCCGCAAGGTCGGCACGCGTAAGTGTCTTTCCCCCATGCGACCGTCCCATCAGCTCAAACATAAAATCGGCACAACAACGGCTGAGCCTAAGTAATTGATCCGGCAAGGTCAAGGACCGAAACCGACCCGTTCGGCACTTACCAGCGAACCAGAACAGCACCCCAGGTGAAGCCCCCGCCCATCGCTTCCAGGAGAACGAGGTCTCCCTTCTTGATGCGACCATCGGCAACGGCCACCGACAGCGCCAGCGGCACGGAAGCAGCCGAGGTGTTACCGTGCAAATCGACCGTAACCACCACCTTTTGCTCGGCTATCCCGAGCTTCCTGGCGGAAGCGTCAATAATTCGTTTATTGGCCTGGTGCGGCACGAACCAGTCGAGATCGTCAGCGGTGATGCCCGCGGCCGAGAAGGTCGCCTCGATAACGTCGGTGATCATGCCGACCGCGTGCTTGAAGACCTCGCGGCCTTCCATCCTGAGGTGGCCGACCGTTCCCGTCGTTGACGGTCCGCCGTCGACGAAAAGCTTGTCCTTGTGCGCGCCGTCAGAGCGCAGGCTGGCCGCCAGAACGCCATGGTCGGCAATCGTGCCAGCCCCCTCGCCTGCTTCCAGGACCAGGGCGCCGGCGCCGTCGCCGAACAAAACGCAGGTCGAGCGGTCATTCCAGTCGAGGATGCGCGAGAATGTTTCCGAGCCGATGACCAGCACGCGCTTGGCGAAGCCGCCACGGATATAGAGATCGGCTGTCGTCACCGCATAGACGAAGCCCGAGCACACCGCCTGCATGTCGAAGGCAAAGCCGTGATGCATGCCGAGCCTGTTCTGGATCTCGACAGCAGTGGCCGGGAATGTGTTGTTGGGCGTCGACGTCGCCAGCACGATCAGGTCGATGTCGTCCGGCGTCAGCCCGGCATTTGCAAGGGCGGCACGGGCCGCGGCCTCGCCCAGGGAAGCCGTCGTCTCGTCGTCGGCCGCGATATGACGCTGGCGGATGCCAGTGCGCTGGGCAATCCACTCGTCCGAGGTTTCGACCATGCCCTCGAAATCGGCATTCTTCATGATGCGGCGGGGCAGCGCGGCGCCCGTGCCGCGCACGACTGATCTGATCAAAGTTCTTTCCTATTCCTTCGCGTCGGTAACGACGTCGGATTTCCTAGATGACAGGGCACGCGGGTTGCGCGCATGAAACAGGTCGAGGTCGGCCTCGATCCGGTCAAGCAGATTGTTGCGAACCATGTCGTAGCCGAGTTCGATCGCGGCGGCGAACCCGTCCGAATCGGCACCGCCATGGCTTTTGACGACGATGCCGCTCAACCCCAGGAAAACGCCGCCATTGGAGCGGCCGACATCCATCTTTTCGCGCAGGCGATCGAAGGCGCTTTTGGCGAAGACATAGCCGATCTTGGCCATCAGGGTACGGCTCATGGCGGCGCGCAGATAACCTGCGATCTGGCGCGCGGTGCCTTCCGCCGTCTTCAGCGCGATATTGCCGGCGAAGCCTTCGGTCACCACCACGTCGACCGTGCCCTTGCCGATATCGTCGCCTTCGACAAAGCCATGATAGTTCATCGAGGCCATGTTGGCCTCGCGCAGCATGCGTCCTGCTTCCTTGACCTCTTCCTGGCCCTTGATCTCTTCCACGCCGACATTGAGCAGGCCAACCGTCGGTCGGGCGATGCCGAACACGGCGCGCGCCATGCCGGTGCCGAGAATGGCAAAATCGATGAGTTGTTGGGCGTCGGCGCCGATGGTGGCGCCGACGTCCAGAACCACGCTTTCGCCGCGCAATGTCGGCCACAATGCCGCGATCGCCGGGCGATCGATGGTGGCCATGGTGCGCAGGCAGAATTTCGACATCGCCATCAACGCGCCTGTGTTGCCGGCGGAGATGCAAGCGTCCGCGGCACCCGACTTGACCGCTTCGACCGCCTTCCACATCGACGACTTCCAGCGGCCATGGCGCAGCGCCTGGCTGGGCTTGTCGTCCATCCTGACCGCGATCTCGCAGTGGAAGAATTCGCTCACCTCGGCCAGCTTGGGGAACTTGGCCAGTTCGGGGCGCACCAGTTCCTCACGCCCGTAGATGACGAAGCGGATGTCGGGACGGCGGGTCGCGACCGTCATGAGCGCCGGAATGACCACGGCTGGTCCGTGATCGCCGCCCATGGCATCGATGGAAATCCTGATCACGCGGTATTTATCTCACGGTTATGCGGCAGGTCGCTTTAGTGATCGCGAAGGTTCGGCGAAAATAGCGGTTTTGGGTTTTCACACAACCGACTTTTCCATCGCGGGCGAGGTTTTCAGGATTTTCCCAGCAAGGATCGCAGTTTTTGCTGAAATTCATTCTCAGCCGCTTCGGTCCTGCCGACGGCGTCCAGCGACGCGCCCGGCTTGCGCGGATAAGGGTCGATCGCCAATCCGAAGAACTGTTCGGCGAGTGCCCCGACATCGATGGTGTCACCGGAAAATGTTTCGGGACTGTCGGGCCCGTCCGCATCGAGAAGTATCTCGCCGCCGCCTTCGAACCCCTGCCGTCCGAGCTTGGAGTCCTCGGGCAACAGCAGCGCCTCGACCGGCTCGTCGATATGCGCCTGGACCGGATCGAGCGTGACGATGCAGGCCTGGGTGATGTCGGCCTCGACACGGCCGCTGACCTTCACGCCATTGCGCTTCCAGGACGCCACCAGAAGCTCCGCACGATAGGCTTCCACCGAAAGCAGCCCGTGCTCCCCGGCGAGCGCCGCGCGCTGGGCGGCATCGGCCTCGATCACCACGGGCAGGCCCTTCTGCGGCAGCCGGGCGACATTGGCGAAAAACGATACCGGGCTTCGCGTGTCAGCGTGTTTCATCAAGCACCTCCCCTGGCGAGCGGAAACGTTGCCGTACCGGAAACGATTGATTCGGACGGCTGAGCGGCCAGTTGCCGGCAAGCGTCGACGACATAGTCGGCCAATTGCGATGCCTCGGGCCACGCGCCGGTGTCGGGCCGGACATTGCGGGCAAGTGCCGCGGTCAGCCCATCGTGGTCGTTTCTTTCCAGCGCATCATCATAGGCGGCGGTACGGCCATAAAACATCTTCGCCAGTTTCTTCATGCGTTTGGGCACGCCCACATCGCCAATGCCCAGCTCCCGCAGCGAATGATCGACGTCGAGGAAGAACTCGTCGATCAGCACCTGGGCGATCTCCTGCGCCACGCCGTCTTCACCGCGCAAGCGATGCTGGAACAGGAACATATGCAGCGAAAGCATCTCGAAACGGCCGAGCGGCGTATCCGGTACATTCCAGTGGGAATAAAATACAGTCTGCCGCGCCGCTGCCACGATTTGTGCGTAGAGCGCGTCGGTGATGGCGCGGTTGGCGTGGCGTTCGCGACCAAAAAGGCGCTGGAACATGGGGATGGTCTCCGGGGACCGTTTGTTGAATTGGCCTTGTTGCATCGGCAGGCAAGCTGGTTTACCGGTTTTGCGGCCCAGCGCAAGTTGCGGCGATATAATGGAGAATTGTTGTTGCGCGCGCTGAATTTCAAGTCGACCTTCTCGTCCAGGCCTGCTGGCGCGATCTCGCTGCTGCTCGTCATATCGGCGCTCTCGGCATGTCATACCAACAAGATGTTCGGCGACCTCAGTCCGAGCGAGACGCTCACGCAAGGGTATGTCTACGACCAGCAGGCCGTCGATTCGGTGCCCGTCGGCTCCAGCCGCGAGCAGGTGCTTCTGGCGCTTGGCACGCCGTCGACGACGGCCACTTTCGACAACGAGGCGTTTTATTACATTTCGC
This sequence comes from Mesorhizobium sp. HAY1-8B, assembly GCF_056868045.1. Lineage (NCBI taxonomy): Bacteria > Pseudomonadati > Pseudomonadota > Alphaproteobacteria > Hyphomicrobiales > Phyllobacteriaceae > Mesorhizobium > Mesorhizobium sp. HAY1-8B. The sequence goes on along the minus strand of NZ_CP200321.1, from coordinate 3,904,721 downwards.
AAACGCGCAAGCGCTATGTCGCCTTCGACAAGCCCAGGCTTGTCGACCAGAAGGTGCTCGCGGTCTATTTCGGCGCCGATGGCCGCGTCACCCAGATCGCCAATTATGGCTTGAAGGACGGCAAGATCTTCGACTTCATCTCGCGCACCACGCCGACCGGCGGCAAGGACCAGAACTTCCTCAGCCAGATCATCAACGGCGCCAGCAAGCTGGCGCCCGGCATCCCCGGCGGCGGCACTCCCTGACTATCAGAACCCTGCTTCCTTTCGGAAAGCAGCAACATCTCAGGCGACCGAAAACCCGTGGGAGCGATCTCACGGGTTTTTGTTTGGCCAAGGAAAGGCCAGATCGCCAGCAATGGGCAAGCCCGTTTCAAATCCCCCGGGCTTTGGGGCTTTTTGAAAATGAGCGGTGGCGAACGCGCAGCGTCGGAGGGCTGGATGGCCACCGGCACAAGAGGCGTCGTTGTCGAACAACCGCCCCTCGAAGGCGTTCCCGTCAACAACTCGATCTTCGGCGTCGGCAAGGGTGGATTCTACGATCCCGTTGACACGGTAGGGTTTGGCTCGTCGCAGGTGGTCCGGCTGACATCGCTGGACTGGGCTCGGCCCCTGGCGCCCTGCCAGCCAGTGCTCTTGCGAGGCCTCGCAAGACTGGCTCTTCCGGTCCTGGCGAAAGGACGCGGTCATCGCGACGATGCCGCATCTGACCGTGCTCAAGCTGCACTCCGGCAACCGCCGGGGCTATGGCCAAGACCTTGCGACGAAAGGGCTCGTCGCGGCAATGGAGACGCCAACACCTTGCGTGTGAGGGTGCTTGCCGGTGCTGACGGACCGCCTCGCTCGACAAGAGCCACCTATCTCAGGCGCAGATTGCTCGCCGCTTGCGGCATTCACCCCAGGGCGCGGTCCTTCCGTCATCGACACAAACGCGGTGCATTCGTCGTGCTGCTGCGCGAGATTCGCGGCCTCCCGCCAACGCCCGAGCGCGAGCCGGGTGTGCAGGGACTGTCGGAGATCTACGGCAGCCGCCCGGGCACGAACGCCAGCGGCGGTTGAAATCCCGTCGAAGGCTGACGCATCAAATGAAAAGCCCGCGGGGATCGCTCCCCGCGGGCTTTTTTGGACCACGGACCCCGCGGTTAGCCGTGCGCGAGCACGGCCAGCAGCAGGAGGGCCACGATGTTGGTGATCTTGATCGCCGGATTGACCGCGGGGCCCGCGGTGTCCTTGTAGGGATCGCCGACCGTGTCGCCGGTCACCGAAGCCTTGTGCGCCTCGGAGCCCTTGAGGTGCTTGACGCCGTCCTTGTCGGTGAACCCATCCTCGAACGATTTCTTCGCATTGTCCCAGGCACCACCGCCCGAGGTCATCGAGATGGCGACGAACAGGCCGTTGACGATAACGCCGAGCAGCGAGGCACCGAGGGCCGCGAAGGCCGATGCTTTCGAACCGGAGATCAGCAGCACACCGAAATAGACGACGAGCGGCGCCAGCACCGGCAGCAGCGACGGGATGATCATCTCCCGGATCGCCGCCTTGGTCAGAAGGTCGACCGCACGCGCATAGTTCGGCTTGGACGTGCCTGCCATGATGCCCGGATCTTCGCGGAACTGCTTGCGAACCTCCTCGACGATGGCGCCCGCCGCACGGCCAACGGCCGTCATGGCGATGCCACCGAACAGATACGGGATCAGGCCGCCGAAGATCAGGCCGGCGACGACATAAGGGTTGGAGAGATCGAAGGAGATTTCACCCATGCCCTGGAAGTAGGGATATTTGTCGCCATTGGCGGCAAAGAACTTGAGGTCGTTCGAATAGGCGGCAAACAGCACCAATGCGCCGAGGCCGGCCGAGCCGATGGCATAACCCTTGGTCACGGCCTTGGTGGTGTTGCCGACCGCGTCGAGCGCGTCGGTGGAGTGACGCACTTCCTTGGGCAGGCCCGCCATTTCGGCGATGCCGCCGGCATTGTCGGTGACCGGGCCGAAGGCGTCGAGCGCCACGATCATGCCGGCAAGGCCGAGCATGGTTGTGACCGCGATCGCCGTGCCGTAGAGGCCGGCGAGCTGGTAGGTCGAGATGATGCCGCCGACGATGACGATGGCCGGCAACGCCGTCGATTCCAGCGAAACCGCGAGGCCCTGGATGACGTTGGTGCCGTGGCCGGTGACCGAAGCCTGGGCGATCGAGTTGACCGGGCGCTTGTTGGTGCCGGTGTAGTACTCGGTGATCACCACGATCAAACCCGTCACCACGAGACCGATGAGGCCGCAGATGAACAGGTTCTTGCCGGTGATGATCATGCCGGCGACAGTGCCGACCTCGCCCCAGCCGAGCGTTGCCGAAGTGGCGACGGCGAGGCCGACGATCGACAGCAGGCCGGTGACGATCAGGCCCTTGTAGAGCGCGCCCATGATCGAGCCGTTGGAACCAAGCTTGACGAAGAAGGTGCCGACGATCGAGGTCAGGATGCAGGCGCCGCAGATGGCGAGCGGATAGAGCATCGCAGTCTGCAGAACGGCGGTGCCACCGAAGAAGATGGCGCCGAGGACCATGGTGGCGACGACCGTCACCGCATAGGTCTCGAACAGGTCGGCGGCCATGCCGGCGCAGTCGCCGACATTGTCGCCGACATTGTCGGCGATGGTGGCCGGGTTGCGCGGATCATCTTCCGGGATGCCGGCTTCGACCTTGCCGACGAGATCGCCGCCGACGTCGGCCCCCTTGGTGAAGATGCCGCCGCCGAGACGGGCGAAGATCGAGATCAGCGAGGCTCCGAAGCCGAGCGAGACCAGCGAGTCGATGACGATACGGTCATTGGGCTGCAGGCCCATGGGGCCGGTCAGGATCAGGTAGTAGATCGAGACGCCAAGCAATGCCAGGCCTGCCACCAGCATGCCGGTGATTGCGCCCGACTTGAAGGCGATGTCGAGACCGGCGGCGAGGCTGTTGGAAGCCGCTTGCGCGGTGCGCACATTGGCACGCACAGAAACATGCATGCCGATGAAACCGGCGGCGCCCGACAGGACGGCGCCGATCAGGAAGCCGATCGCGGCCGTGATAGAAAGCAGCCACCAGGCGAGCAAAAGCACAACCACGCCGACGATGGCGATGGTGGTGTACTGGCGCGCCAGATAGGCTTGCGCGCCTTCGCGGATGGCGGCGGAGATTTCCTGCATGCGTGCATTGCCCTGATCGGACGCGAGAACCGATCGTGTCGCCCAGATAGCGTAAAGGACAGAAAGCAGACCGCAGGCGATGACGGCGTAAAGTATGGTCATTGCCAAATTTTCCTCGATTGTTGGCCCAAATGAACCCCTCCCTGGGCCGTTGAGACAAAGACCGGAATCCGCGCACGGAATCCACCTCTTCGCATCGGTGTATGCGAAACAGGGCTCGGAACGTCAAGATATTGTTCAGTTTTTGCCCGGCTTTCGCCCAAAAGACAAAGCCGCGACCACAATGCCCGCATGGGCCGTTCATTTAGATCGATTGAAATGACGCTAGGGAATCATTCCGACAGCACCGCCTGGGACTATTCCGCCTCGCGGCCCATTCGGCGTGCGGTGTAGCGTTCGACCGCCGACAGACCGTCATAGATCAGCACTGCAAGGGCCGCCACGATCAGGCCACCCTGCAGGATGAAGGCAAGGTTGTTGGACAACAAACCGGCTATGATCACCTCGCCCAGCGTCTTGGCCGCCACGGTCGAGCCGATGGTGGCCGTGGCGAGGCTGATCACCACCGACAGCCTGATGCCGCCCAGGATGATCGGCGCGCTCAGCGGCAGTTCGACCTTGGTGAGCCTTTGCCAGCCGGTCATGCCGGCGCCACGCGCCGCCTCCATGACATTGGCCGGCAGCGTCGTCAGTCCGGTCAGAGCATTCTCGAAGATCGGCAGCAGACCATAGAGAAACAGCGCGATCAGCGTCGGCTTCTCGCCAAAGCCGACAGCCGGCACGGCGAGCGCCAGCACAGCCACCGGCGGAAAGGTCTGGCCGATGTTGACCAGGCTGCGCGACAGCGGCAGGAATTCGGCGCCGGCTGGCCTGGTGACGAGGATGGCCAGAGCCACGGCAACGATGGTAGCGGCGACGGTGGCGATCAGCACGGTGCGCAAATGCAGCAGCGTCAGCGTCAGCAGGCTGCCTTGATTGTAGATCGCGGGAGCGTTGTTTTCGGTCAGAGGCTTGAGCAGTGGCTCGAACCAGCCTGGACTGGTGACAAAGGCCACCAGCAACACCACCAGGGCAAGCCTCAGCAGCAGAGGCAGCCAGGCTTTCATGCCGGCCTCGCCGCGCGCTTGACCAGCCCGTCCACCGTGACGCGGCCGAGCGGTTTGCCGTCGGCGCCTTTTACCGGCAGCGCCGGCCGGCCCGACCACAGGAGTTCGGCCAGCGCATCGCGCTGGCTTGCGTCGCCGGGGATCGCCTCGCCATCGGCGGTGCCCTTTTCCACCGCGTCACGCACCCGCCCGAGCGACAACAGCCTGAATGGCCTCTCGCTGGCGCCAACCAGGGTCTCGACAAAGCTGCTGGCCGGGTTTGCCAGGATCTCGGCGGGCTTGGCGTATTGCACGAGCTTGCCGGCATCCATGACAGCGATCTTGTCGCCCAGATGCACGGCCTCTTCCATGTCGTGAGTGACAAGAATGATGGTGGTGCCGAAGCGCTTCTGGATCGCCAGCAGATCTTCCTGAGCCTTGGTGCGGATGATCGGGTCGAGTGCGCCGAACGGTTCGTCCATCAGAAGCACGTTGGGCTCGGCGGCGAGCGCCCGGGCCACACCGACACGTTGCTGCTGGCCGCCCGACAATTCGTGCGGATAGCGCGGCCCGAACGCCTCGGGATCGAGCTGGTAGAGCGTCATCAGCTCGTCGACGCGAGCCTTGATGCGGGCCTTGTCCCAGCCGAGCAGCACCGGCACGGTGGCGATGTTCTGGGCCACGGTGCGATGCGGAAACAGGCCATGGCCCTGGATGGCATAGCCGATGCTGCGGCGCAGTTCGTAGCCGGGCACCGAACGATTGTCGGCGCCGTCGAGCTTGATGATGCCGGCGGTTGGCTCGACCAGCCGGTTGATCATGCGCAGCAACGTCGTCTTGCCGGAGCCGGAGGTGCCGACAATGACGCAAACCGTGCGTGGCTCGATGACCATCGACACGTCGTCGACCACGGTGGTCGCATCATAGCGCTTGGTAATGCCTTCGATCTCGATCATGCCGTTTCAACCCTGCGCCTGGTGGCGGTCATTTCGATCACCGCATCGAGGATGATGGCCGCGGCGAAGGCGAGCGCGACCGTCGGCACCGCGCCAAGCAGCACCAGGTCCATCGCTGTCTGGCCAACGCCCTGGAAGACGAACACACCGAATCCGCCGCCACCGATAAGCGCGGCGATGGTGGCAAGGCCGATATTCTGCACCAGCACGATGCGGATGCCGGTGAGGATCACCGGAAAGGCCAGCGGAAATTCGACGCCGAACAGGCGCTGGCGGTCCGTCATGCCCATGCCGCGCGCGGCGTCGTTGGCGGCACGCGGCACGCCGGCGAGACCGACAACCGTGTTGGCCACCACCGGCAGCAGCGAATAGAGGAACAGGGCGACGAAGGCAGGTGCGGTGCCGATGCCGCGAATGCCGAGCGCGGCAGCTCCCGGCACATGCTCGGCGACCCAGCCGAGCGGCGCGATCAGCAGGCCAAACAGCGCGATCGAAGGAATGGTCTGGATGATGTTGAGCACGTTGAGCACGCCGGCGCGCAGCTTTTCGACACGGTGGCAGAGGATGCCGAGCGGCAGGCCGACGATCACTGCCGCGGCCAGCGAGCCAAGCGCCAGCGTCACGTGCTTGGAGCCCTCGGCCCAGAAACTGTCGGCGCGGTTGGCGTATTCCTTGAGGATGGAAAGGTCGTTCCAGGCCCCCAACACCAGAAGCAGGCCGATCGCTACAGCGGCGGCGACCAGCACACCGACACGTGCCGAGGGCGACAAATTCAGGCGCGTCAGCACGTCGGCCAGCAAGAGCGTGAAGGCAAAGATGAGAATCCAGAAACCGGAGGCCGGAGACACTCTGGCAAAGGTGTTGCCGGCCGGCGTCAAGAACGTGCCGGCAACGCCGACGAGCAGCGCGAGCGCGGCAAGCGCGACCACGCCGGCGGCAAGGCGCAGCACAAGCGGTGTCCTGAAAAGTGCTATGAGCGCGGCGACGACCACGACAGCCAAAAGCAATGCCCCGGCGGTTGCCGGCAGCGCCTCGAGAATCGAACGCGCCTGACCCGGAACGATCCGGTTGGCGCGGAACGTGGCGAAGGGGGCGAGGAACGCCGCATAGGCGGCGATCGCGGCGATGACCACGCCGAGCTTGTCGAAACGGATATTCACGCCCTCCCCCGTCGGTCGTTCCGGCGCGCCACGCATGCGGCGCGCCGGAATCGCCCTACTTCAGAAAGCCGTTCTTCTTCAGGAAGTCCTCGGCGACGCCCTTGACCGGCTCACCGCCGACCTGCACGCGGCCGTTCAGTTCCTGCAGCGTGACGAGATCGAGCTTGGCGAAGACCGGCTTCAGCAGCGTCTCGATCTCGGGATGTTCCTTGAGCACGGATTCGCGGATGATCGGGGCCGGTTGGTAGACAGGCTGCACGCCCTTGTCGTCCTCGAGCACGACCAGGCCGGACGGCGCGATGCCGCCGTCGGTGCCATAGACCATGGCAGCGTTGGCGCCGCTGGTCTGGTTCGCTGCCGCGGCGATGGTCGCCGCCGTGTCGCCGCCCGAGAGCGTGATCAGTTGGTCCGGCTTCAGCGTGAAGCCGTAGGTGGTCTGGAAGGCCGGAAGGGCCGCAGCCGAATTGACGAACTCGGAGGAAGCCGCCAGCACCACCTTGCCGCCGCCGGCGACGTATTTGCCGAAGTCCGACAGGGTGACGAGCTTGTTCTCGTCCGTCACTTCCTTGCGTAGCGCGATCGCCCATGTGTTGTTGGCAGGCGCCGGCGACAGCCAGACGATCTTGTTAGCGTCATAGTCGAGCTTCTTGGCCGTCTCATAGGCCTTGGCGGCATCCTTCCAGACTGGGTCATCGGCCTTTTCGAAGAAGAAGGCGGCGTTTCCGGTGTATTCGGGGTAGATATCGATCTCGCCGGCGGTGATCGCCTTGCGCACCACCGGCGTGCCGCCCAGCTGGATGCGGTCCGTAGTCTTGATGTTGTTGGCGTTGAGAACGAGCTGGATGATGTTGCCGAGCACGCCGCCCTCGGTGTCGATCTTCGAGGAGACGACCACCTGGGCACTGGCGGAAGCTGCCGTGATGCCGAGCGCGAGCGCCGCGCCAGCCAGAGCCTTGGTTGAAAACATTGTGAAAATCCCTTGCTATGAACCGAAATACGGTGCCCGCATATGAGCATGGCCCAAACGCGGCGTCGGGGTATACGGTTTCATAAGAGTGGGTATCAGCGCAATAATTTTGTTCTGAAACGGCGACTTCGACGGAAGCGATCCTGACAGCATCATGTCACGTCAAGTCGAGGCTCAGGCGTCGGATTTGCGCGGGCCCGTCAGCTTCAACGTACCAAGTGCCAAAAAGCACAGAACGGTGACCGGAAAGATCATCCAATTCAGCATCTCCCAGCCCCAGGCATTGTAGACCATGCCCGACAGCAGCGACGCGCAGGCGACTGAGCCGAACAGGGCGAAGTCGTGAAAACCCTGCACCTTGCCCTTTTCCGACGGCCGGTAGCTGGCAGCGACCATGGCGGTGGCGCCGATGAAGCCGAAATTCCATCCGAGACCGAGCAGGATAAGCGACGTCCAGAATTGCCACAGCGCCAGGCCCGACAAGGCTACTGCTGCGCAGCCAATCAGTAGCAGCAAGCCAGTGGCGACGATCCGCTCGGCGCCAAACCGATGGATCAGCGAGCCGGTGAAGAAGCTCGGCGCGAACATCGCCATGACGTGCCAGGAAATGCCCAGCGTCGCATCATTCTCCGACAGGCCGCAGCCGACCATGGCCAGCGGCGCGCCGGTCATGACGAAGCTCATCAGCGCATAGCAGCCGACGGCGCAGAACAGTGCGGCGACGAAGCGCGGCCTGGTGACGATTTCGGCCAGGGGTCTGGCATCGCCGGCGGCAACATCAACCCTGCTAGCGGCCTTTGCCGGCAAGCGCAGAAACGACAGGATAACGGCTCCAACCGCGGCAAGCGGCAGGATAGCGGCGAACGACCCGGCAAACATCACCGGCGCGAACAGTTCACGGGTGAAGATGACGATCTGCGGCCCAAGGATGGCGGTGACGATGCCGCCGGCCAGCACGAAAGAGATGGCGCGCGCCTTGAACTCCGGCGGCGCGTTGTCAGCGGCGGCGAAGCGGAACTGCTGGACGAAGGCACCGCCAATGCCGATCACGAGCAGCGCGAACGCGAACAGCCAGAAACTGCCGTGGAAAAGCGCCAGAGTGGCGATCAGGCCGCCAAGCGCGGTGACGACGGTTCCGGTCATGAAGCCGCCGCGCTGGCCCAGCCGGCGGATGATGGCCGCGGCCGGCAAGGCGCCGAGCGCCACGCCAAGGTTGAAGCCAGTGATCGGCGCCGTCGCCAGCGACTTGTCGGCGCCGAGCAGATATTGCCCGGCCAGTGCGCCCATGGAGATGGCTATGGGTGCCGCCGAGCCGATAATCGCCTGCGAGGCGGCGAGGATCAAAGCGGTGTGCCGCGCGTCCTTTCCCACCTCGACGTTGATGGCTGTCACGATGCGTCCTTGCCGCGCCCCTCGCCGCGCACCCGGCGTGACACGCGGTCGAGCACGGCATTGACCAGCTTCGGCTCGTCTTCCTCGTAAAAAGCCTTGGCGATGTCGACATATTCCGAAACGATGACCGCCACCGGCACGTCTTCGCGCTTCATCAATTCATAGACGCCGGCGCGCATAATGGCGCGCAGCGTCGAATCGAGCCGAGACAGCGGCCAATCATCGGTCAGCGCCTGGCGGATGACTGGATCGATGGTCTTCTGGTTCTCGACGACGCCGGTCAGGATGGCGCGGAACCATTGCGCATCCGCCTCGCGATAAAGCGCGCCGTCGACTTCCTTGCCAAGCCGGAACGCCTCGTATTCGGCGGTGATCTCGAAGACACCGCTGCCGGCGACATCCATCTGATAGAGCGCCTGGACGGCAGCCAGGCGGGCAGCACCGCGCTTGTTGGCGTGGCGTATCGCGGGCTGTCCGGGCGAATCGGGTTCGCTCACGATCGCGCTCCCATTCGTTCCTTGAGGGCGATCATGGTCAACGCCGCACGCGCGGCAAATCCGCCCTTGTCACCCTCCGAGCGCTTGGCCCGCGTCCACGCCTGCGCGTCATTCTCGGTGGTCAGGATGCCGTTGCCGATGCAGACCGAGTCCTGCACGGAAAGGTCCATCAGCGCGCGGCTGGATTCATTGGCGACGATGTCGAAATGATAGGTGTCGCCGCGAATGACGGTGCCGAGCGCAACGAAGCCGTCGTAACTCGTGCCGCCTTCAGCCGCGCCGTCCAGCGCGAAGGTAATGACCGCGGGAATCTCGAGCGAACCTGGAACGGTGATGACGTCGTAGGTCGCGCCCGCTTCATCGAGCGCGCTTGTCGCGCCTTCGAGCAGCGCGTCGGCAAGGTCGTCGTGGAAGCGCGCTTCGACAATCAGCAGATGCGCCTTCGCCTTCGGACGAATGAAGGCTTTGCCGTGTTGGGATGTGCCTGCCATAGAAATCTCCGGGGGGTTGCCGGTGACTTAGGCCGAAGCCGGATTGATCGCAAGCGGAAGATTGCTGGAGGCATGTCGAGCCTATCGACCCTCTCGCGTATGCCACGGGCGCAGCACAAGGATTGTCGTGTTCTGTATCTCGTAACGCATTTCGTAGCTGCCTACCAAAATGCGGCGCACTTCTCGTGGCTCGAATTCTTCGAGTCTCTCACCGATGCGCGGATACTCGACCAACCGTGCAGGCGCGGCAGCAAGCGCCTGCACGGCACGTGCGGCCGCCGGGCCATTTGCTGGCGCGAGAAAATCATGGAGCCGGACCAAGTCGGACAAAGCCTTGTTGGTCCATTTCAACTCCATCAACGAGGCACCGGCAGCGGCTTAAGTCGGGCAAGTTTCAGGCCGGCAGGACTCAAAGCCCCTCTTTCGCCGCCTCCGCCAGCCGCGCCGCGTAGCGGGCCATGGTGTCGATCTCGAGATTGACGCGGTCACCGACCTTGCGCTCGCCCCAGGTGGTGACGGTCAGCGAATGATGGATCAGCAGAACGTCGAAGCGGGTGCCCTCCACCTTGTTGACGGTGAGCGAGGTGCCGTCGAGCGCGACGGAGCCCTTTGGCGCGATGAATTTCGCCAGGTGGCGCGGCGCCTCCAGCGTGAAGCGCACCGCGTCGCCCTCGTCCTTGCGCTCGATGATCTCGGCAGTGCCGTCGACATGGCCCGACACGATGTGGCCGCCGAGTTCATCGCCGATCTTCAGCGCCCGTTCGAGATTGACCTTGGTTCCGCGTTTCCAGATCGAGGCCGTGGTCAGCCGCAAGGCCTCTTCCCAGGCCTCGACCTCGAACCAACGCGCGTTCGAGCCGTGTTCGGGCAGCGCCGTGACCGTCAGGCAGACGCCGCCGCAGGAAATCGAGGCGCCCATGGCGATGGTTTCGGGGTCATAGGCGGTATCGATGCGCAGGCCGACGCCTTCGCTGAGCGGCTTGACGACCGCAACGGTGCCGATATCGGTGACAATTCCGGTGAACATCGATGCTATCTTCCCGTTTTGACCATGACCTTGTCCGAAAATCGGGTCCCACTTTTCGGGATCCGGCTCTAGAGGTCTCTTACCCACTCGGCGTAGCTGTCTTCGCCGAAGCGCATCTCTCGCAATTTGCGAAAGCCTGCCGGGATATGGTCGGCATCGACCGGCGATGCAATGCCATCCTCGCCAATCGCCTCCGGTCCCTGGAACAACACGATGCGGTCGACAAGGCCCTCGTCCAGGAATGCCTTGGCGACCTGGGCGCCGCCCTCGACCAGCACGCTTGCCATGCCGAGCGCCGCCAGGTCTTCGAGCAGTTCCGGCAGGGCGACGACGCCGTCATGGGTTTCGGTGCCGATGAAGCGCACGCCGGCGCGTTCGAGCGCGGCGCGACGGTGCGGATCAGCCTCAAGACAGGCAGCGACATAGAGCGGCACGCGGTCGACACCGGAAACCAGCTTCGAGGCTTCCGGGAGCCGGATCTGACGATCGAGGATGATGCGCGCTGGCGAACGGTTTTCCAAACCCGGCAAGCGCACGGTCAGCGCCGGATCGTCTTCCAGTGCCGTGCCGATGCCGATCAGGATGGCGTCCGACTCCGCGCGCATCAGATAGACGTCGCGACGCGCGATCTCGCCGGTGATCGCAACCTGGCCAGCGCCTTTCCTGCCGATCTTGCCGTCGCTCGAAAGCGCAAGCTTCAGCGTCACTTCCGGGCGTTTTCGCAGAGATCGAATCAGATAGCCCGCCATCTGTTCGGCGGCTTCCGTGGCCAGCACCTTCTCCACCACCTCGACACCGGCGGCGCGCAGAATGGCATAGCCCTTGCCGGAGACGCGCGGATCGGGATCGCTGGCAGCACCGACGACGCGCGCAATGCCGGCATTGACCAGCGCGTTCGCGCACGGTGGCGTACGGCCGTGGTGGGCGCAGGGTTCCAAAGTGACGTAAGCCGTGGCGCCACGCGCGAGTTCGCCGGCCTCGGCCAGCGCCTCGGTCTCGGCATGCGGACGGCCACCGACGGCGGTGACACCGGTGCCGACTATCATCGGCCCCGCGCCGCCATCGCGCACGATGATCGTGCCGACCGAAGGATTGGTCGAGGTCCTGCCCGCATTCCTGCGCGAAAGCCGCAGAGCCGCGGCCATGAAACGGCGATCAAGGGCCGCTTGTTCGGCCTCGCTCAGTTGCGGTGCTGCCATGCTCAGCCGGCGTCCTCTTCAGTCTTGTCTTCGTCGCCCTTCAGTTCGCCCAGCAACTCGTGGAAATCCTTGGCCTCGCGGAAATTGCGGTAGACAGAGGCAAAGCGCACATAGGCAACGTCGTCGAGCGATTTCAACGCCTCCATGACCAGCCGGCCGATCTCGCCGGAAGCCACTTCCGTCTCGCCGGAGCTTTCGAGCTGGCGCACGATACCGGTCACCGCGCGGTCGATGCGCTCGGGATCGACATTGCGTTTGCGTACCGCGATCTCGACCGAGCGCAGCAGCTTGTCGCGGTCGAACGGCACTTTCCGGCCTGACTTCTTGACCACGACCAGATCGCGCAACTGCACGCGCTCGAATGTGGTGAAACGTCCGCCGCAATCGGGGCAGACACGCCGCCTGCGGATCGCCGCGCCGTCCTCGGCGGGGCGCGAATCCTTCACCTGCGTATCTTCGGACTGACAATAAGGACAGCGCATGAAAAGCCTTGGGTTCGCGAATGTGGTGAGGCGAAAGGCTTAGAGCCTTTCTGGGCGGGATTGAAGCAGTTCCGTTTCTTCAGAGATAGCGAGGCGCGAGGAAGATTGCCAGCGGGCAACCAGCCAGACGGCAATGCCGCCGGCGACGGCCAGGCGATAGTCGACCTTGCCGATAAACAGCCAGCAGGCGCCAACGAAGGCAAGATAGGCGGGAATTGTCTTCATGCCTGCAAGGCAGGCGTCGCGCCGACGGCGAGCAAGGCAATGACGGCAAAGATCGGCGCCAGCGGCAGGATATTGCCCGTCTGGATGCCCAGACGGTCGGCGGCGTCACCGGCCCACCGACCATGCCCTTCCAGGCAATGTCCATCCGCAATCCCTATTGCGCATCCGGCTCTCCCGTCACGGCGCGACGTCCTTGGTGGGAAAGCCGCAGGACGTGCCCAGGTTGCGGTAGGCCTTGGTGAAGCCGTCCATCGGGATACTGGCGACAGCCTGCTTGCCGAAAGTCACGTCGAGCGAGACAACCTGGCGCATGGCACGCAGCAGCGCGAGACTGGTCTTGGCCTGATTGTCGACCGTCCAGCTCGGGCGGCCGATGACGGCATCGTTGGAATAGACCGTCGCCGAAACCTTGACACCGGGATCGCCGAACGTCGCCGCGATCTTCTTGCCGGTCGGCAGCTCCTTGTTGTCGACAGTGAGCATGATGGCCGGATAGGCATCGGGCGGCAGCGCATCGCCGGTCGAGATCGACAAGGTCAGCGTGCCCGAATTGCCGTTCGCATCGAAGAACGCCGTCGAAGCCGCACAGGTCTTGCTCGCATCCTGGCCGGTGTCGAGCACATCGACGATGGTCGTCCATTTGCCGAAGGTGTTGGTAACCGGCGTCTCCGGGGCGGCCTGTGTCTGCGCCAGGGCGGACCCGCAAAGGGCCAGCCAGCCGACAACGCCGAGCGGGGCGAGACGAAAATTGCGCATCATCAAGTCTCCAGTTCCATGCGTCACCCGATCAGGGGCGACGCACCGCCGGCGAATAAGAGATGACGCTTCGCGCCCGGTCAATCGAGATAAGGATGATCAACCGAGATAAGGATAGAGCGGGAAACGATCGGTCAGCGCCACGACCTTGGCCTTGACCGCCGCCTCGACCGCGGCATTGCCCTCGTCGGAATTGGCGACCTTGAGACCATCCAGCACTTCAGCGATCAGCTTGCCGATCTCGCGGAATTCGGCTTGGCCGAAGCCGCGCGTTGTGCCGGCCGGGGTGCCGAGGCGAACGCCGGAGGTGACGAAGGGCTTTTCCGGATCGAAGGGAATGCCATTCTTGTTGCAGGTGATGTTGGCACGGCCAAGAGCTGCCTCGGCGCGCTTGCCGGTGGCGTTCTTGGGGCGCAAATCGACCAGCATCAGATGGTTGTCGGTGCCACCGGAAACGATGTCGAGACCGGTCTCCTTGAGGCTCGAAGCCAGCGCCTTGGCATTGGCGGCCACGCTCTCGGCATAGACCTTGAAGCTCGGCTTCAGCGCCTCGCCAAAGGCCACCGCCTTTGCCGCGATGACATGCATCAGCGGGCCGCCCTGCAGGCCGGGGAACACCGCCGAGTTCATCTTCTTGGCAATGTCCTCGTCATTGCACAGGATCATGCCGCCGCGCGGGCCCCGTAGCGACTTGTGCGTGGTGGTCGTCACCACATGCGCGTGCGGCAGCGGCGACGGGTGCACGCCGCCGGCCACGAGGCCGGCAATGTGCGCCATGTCGACCATCAGATAGGCGCCGACCGCGTCAGCGATCTCGCGGAAACGCTTCCAGTCCCAGATGCGCGAATAGGCGGTGCCGCCGGCCAGGATCAGCTTCGGCTTGGTCTCATGCGCGGTCTTCTCGATCGCGTCCATGTCGAGCAGATGGTCGTCCTTGCGCACGCCATAGGAGACGACCTTGAACCATTTGCCGCTCATGTTCACAGGCGAGCCATGGGTAAGATGGCCACCGGAATTGAGATCAAGGCCCATAAAGGTGTCGCCGGGCTGCAGCAGCGCCAGGAACACCGCCTGGTTCATCTGGCTGCCGGAATTCGGCTGGACGTTGGCGAAATTGCATCCGAACAGCTTCTTCGCCCGCTCGATGGCCAGTTCCTCGGCCACGTCAACGAACTGGCAGCCGCCGTAATAGCGCTTGCCCGGATAGCCTTCGGCATATTTGTTGGTCATGATCGACCCTTGCGCCTCGAGCACCGCGCGCGAGACGATGTTTTCCGAAGCGATCAGCTCGATCTCGTGGCGCTGGCGACCGAGTTCGTTGCGGATGGCGCCGAAAATCTCCGGATCGGCGTCTTCCAGCGTGGTTTCGAAGAAGGATTCGAATTTGTTCGACGCTGCCGCTGCTGTTGCCATGGCCTGAAATCCTCGGTTCGGGGGCAATTTGTTCATGCATGCCGTTGCCCCAAAACCGCTGCACACTTTTGGGCGACACGCATTGCCGCGCCATTAACACAGTTGTTTTCGACCCGCCACGTTTGCAGCGCGAAATTTGCTGGCCGGTTTGCGGCAGAGGTTGCAAATCCATGGCCCTTGGGAATCGCAGGCCCTATTTTCGTGACTGCCTGCCGTCCAGAAGAGCTTCGGTAAGCGTGATCTCGGTGAGCAACGCCCGCGCGGTGTGATCGTTGATCACGCCACGGCGAAGCATGGCGCGCAAGGCGTCGCGCTCGGCGGCGATGCCGGCGAGCCTCAGATCGATCTCCAGCCTCCCTGCCTCGCGCATCTCGGCGCGCGCTTCATCGGCCTCGTCGGCCGCCGCGATGCGCCGCCGGTAGGAAGCGACAATCCCGTTGGCGGCGGCGAGCCTGACGCCCGGCACATCGCCCTCCTCTTCATCGGTCTGCGCGATGCTTTCAAGGTGGGCGATCGCGGCCTTCGCCGCGCCGACACGCGCCATGCGTTCCTCGGCGGCGCCTGCGTCTTCACCGGGCTCGACCAGTCCGCGCGCGATGACGGGCAAGGCCAGGCCGGCGATCGCCAGGGAGCAGATGATGACGCCGGCGGCGAGAAAGATGACAAGGTCCCGCGCGGGAAACGGCGAGCCGTCCTGCAGGGCCAGCGGCAGCGACAATATGCCGGCCAGCGTAATGGCGCCACGCACGCCGGCCACCGACCCGGCGAGCCGCACGCGTAGGCCGAATGGCTCGGCCTTGCGTTTGCCAAGCCGAGCCGCAAGCCCCGCCATGATGTCGCCAATCCAGATCCAGACGAAACGGAGCGCGATCAGGCACAAGGTCAGCGCCATCACGGTCAGCACCGGCTGAATGAGTGGATAGTTGCCGGCTAGTTCCGGTGGCACCTTGCGGATGATTTCGGGAAGCTGCAGGCCGAGCACGATGAACAGCGCGCCGTTGAAGACGAAGGAAAATGTCGTCCAGAGCGAGATCGTCTGCATGCGCGCCGAGACGCCAAGGAAACGGAATATGCCGGTGCTCCCCGTCAACAGACCGGCGGTCACCGCGGCCAGGATGCCCGAAGCCTCGAAGTGCTCGGCGCCGAGATAGGCGACGAAGGGAAGCAGGATAGTGATCAGCACCTGCGCCTCGGCCGGCACACCGCCGATGCGGTTCAAGAGTTGCAGCGCCTTGGCGGCGACGAACAATGCCGCCACGCCAGCCAGGATGCCGACCGCCACGGCGTAGACGAAACTCAGCGACGCCTCGGCGAAGGAAAAACTGCCGGTCAATGCCGCCGCGACGGCAAAGCGGAACATGACCAGGCCCGACGCATCGTTGAGCAGAGACTCGCCCTCGAGAATGTGCATCAGCCGCGCCGGGACCACGCTCCTGTCGACGATCGAGGAGACGGCCACCGCATCGGTGGGCGACAGGACTGCCGCGAGCGCGAAGGCAACGACCAGCGGAATGCTCGGCACAAGCCAGTGCAAGGCATAGCCGAAGCCGACAATGGTGAAGAAGACGAGGCCGATGGCAAGGTCGAGGATGGGTCCGCGCAATGCCATCAGCTCGCGTTTGGGCGCGCCAAAAGCGTCACTGAACAGCAGCGGTGGAATGAACACCAGCAGGAACAGTTCCGGATCGATCTCGATATGGATGCCGCGCACCGGCCATGCGAGCGCGGCGCCCATCGCAATCTGCAGGATCGGCAGCGGCACCCGCACCAGCCGCACCAGCGCGCCGGAAACGGCGACGAAAACGAGTACGACGAGGACAAAGATGGCGGCTTGCATGGTGCGATTCCGGCTGTTTCGCGAACCATGCGCAATCGTCGACCTCGCGTCCAGACAGCGCCGGCGCGGCGACGGCCGGGCCGAGTTCAGGGCATGAGCGAGCCGACCGCATGGGCAAGCATGCCGGTAATGTAAGAAAAAGCCGGCACCTGGCGTCAACGCGAGGCTGCCTAGGGGCACCAGGTGGCCGGCCGCACGCCAGCTCCCCGCGGTCGACGTGCGTATGCGGGGCGCCGATGTCCAGACATCCAGACGTGGATGACGAAAGCCAGCGCCGCTCCTTTCCTGGATAAGCGAGTATATTCCCGCATCAACCTCCCGATAGCGCGAGGTTGACAGATGGCTTGCGCCAGGTGGCAGCCTTGCGGGTCATATGCGGTTGTGCCACCGTGCACCACGGCTGGCGAGCGGGGGTTCGATCTATGCTGTCGCGGATCATGGCACATGCCGAACCGGCCCTGGCGTCGGAAACAGCCGAGGATGCAAGCATCGCTTATTTCGCGGCGATGGAAACCTTCGGCGCTTCCTATCTGCAGACCCGCCTCTATCGAAGGCCGGCGGCGACGCTGACGTCGGCCAGCCATTGGGCGGCCGGCGGCTTCATCACCCGGCTGGCACCGGCGGACTGGCCAGGCAGCCCTGCGTTCGACTATGTGTGCTTCGAGTGCAACCCGCTGCTGGGCGCGATCCGCGAAAGCCGCACGCGCTACCGGTTCTCCGACTTCGCTCCGCGCGACCGCCCACAGTTCGGCGTCTATTGGGAAGCGCTCGGCGAGGCTGGGATCAATGATGCGCTGTGTTCCACCTCCTACGGCGCCGATGGCGCCATAGCCTCGCTGCATCTCGGCTTCCACGAGCGTGAATTCACGGCAGAAGAGAGTTTTGCCATCCAGATGGCCGGTCTCGTGCTGACGGAACGGCTGATGAACCTGACGACGCCACCGCCCGCCGCCATCGTTCGGCTGACGGTGCGCGAGCGTGATGCCCTGGCGCTTGTCGCCGAAGGCAAAACGGATTGGGAAATCTCGGTCATTCTCGGCATTGCCGAAGCGACCGTGCGCTTCCATGTCGACAATGCCAGGCGCAAGCTCGGCGCCGTCAATCGCGCGCAAGCGGTGGCGCGGCTGGTGAACCAGCGCTTGATTTAACGACGTTTTCGCCAAACAAAAAAGCCGCCTGACGGCGGCTTTTCGTTATGAATATCAAAGCCTTACAGCGAAGATGTAATCTGCAACTCGCTGGCGCCGTCCAGCGCGTAGACGTCGTCGCGGAACTGAACCACCCCGGGTCCGGTCGACCATGCCGAGAGATAGAGGAAGTGCACCGGAACCGGGTTGGTGACCTGGATCGGCGTGTTCTGGCCGGTCTTGATCGCCGCCTCGAAATGCTGACGGTCCCAGCCGGGCGTGTCGCGCAGGATCCAGGTTACGAGATCGCGCACGTTCTGGACGCGCACGCAGCCCGAGGAGTCGAAGCGCATCATCTTGCCGAACAAGCTCTGCTGGGGCGTGTCGTGCATGTAGACGCCGTCCGGGCTCGGGAAGTTGATCTTGACCGAGGCCATGGCGTTTTCCGAACCGGGATCCTGGCGGAACCGGTATTTGGCGGCATCATCGGTCGACCAATCGACGTTCATCGGATCGACTTCGCTGCCGTCCGGCGCGAACAGGCGGATATGGCTGTTCTTCAAATAGTCGGGATCCTTCCGCATCAGCGGAATGATGTCCTTGCGCACGATCGAGACCGGCGCGTTCCAGTACGGGTTGACGATGATCTCGTTGATCTTGGAATTGACGATCGGTGTCTGGCGATCGATCTTGCCGACGATTGCCGTGTGGCGAAGCACGACGCGGTCGTTCTCTACCGCTTCGACCTGCGCCGCCGGAATGTCGACCAGCACATAGCGGCTGCCTAGCGTGCCGGCCTTCTCCTTCAGCCGCTGCAGATTGGTCTGCAACTGGCCAAGCCGGACCTGCGCCGAAACGTTCATCGCCGCATAAGTGTATTTGCCCATCGAGCCGTCGGCGGGCAGGCCGTGGCGCAGCTGGAAGCGCTTGACCGCCGAGTCGACATAGGAATCGAAGGCCGTCGAAATACCGGCGCTCTGCGAAAGGTCGCCAGCGACCATGAGCCGCTTGCGCAGCGGCACGACATCGGGATCATCGACGCCGAGTTGCAGCTTCTTGGTCGCGGGGACCTCTACCCAGCCGCCCTGCCCGACAATGTTCTGATATTGCGCGACCGCCTGCTCCGTGAACGCAACGGTCTGCGGGCTGAAGATCGGCAGCGTCGAAGCCACTTTGCCACCTTCGCTGGCGCGGGCGTCGAACTGGTCGTCCCAATTGCCGCGGGCCGAGGATTTCAGGATATCTCCGATCACATCCTGCGCGCTCGCACGGCCGGCCACCATGGCGGCGGCGAGCAACGAGGCTCCGGAAAGGAAAAGGCGGCGGCTGGTTCTCATGGATGTTCCAGACATAGGTAGCGGTTCGATTACTTGCTGCGTCGATCATAGGGCGATCTCGCCCGCACTCTAAAATTGGCAATCTTAACAATTAGCCAACCATGGCCCGTATCACGTTGGCGAGAGACGCACGAGGCGCGATACGGTTGCGGGTGGACGCATGGTCTTCACGACAGCATCACTGCCACCCTCGGTTCCACTGGAATATGGCGGCAACGTGGCCTTGCGCCCAAATCGGTCGGGCCGGCGCCCCGAAAAGAAAGGGACCGATGCTTTTCGGCACCGGCCCTGACTGGAGGTCGCCATTTCGGCCGCGCTTCTGTGGCGCGGGCCAGATCTGATGCGGCGTCTTACATCCGATATGCGATCGTGTCGTTCCAGAAGCGGTCGAGCCGCTGCAACGCGCGGTTCATCTGCTTGAACTCGTCGGTGTTGATGCCGCCGACCTGCTCGATCGAGCCGACATGGCGCTCATAGAGACCGGCGACGACGTCGGCCACCTCGTTGCCCTTCGGGGTCAGCGAGACGCGGACCGAACGGCGGTCGATGCGCGAACGCTGGTGGTTGATGAAGCCGAGATCGACCAGCTTCTTCAGATTGTAGGACACGTTCGAGCCGAGATAGTAGCCACGCGAGCGCAGCTCGCCGGCGGTCAGCTCGGAATTGCCGATGTTGAAGAGCAGCAGTGCCTGGATGGCATTGATGTCGGAACGGCCATTGCGGTCGAATTCATCCTTGATCACGTCAAGCAGACGGCGGTGCAGCCGCTCGACGAGCTGCAGCGATTCCATGTAAAGGGAACGGATAGCCTCGCGGCGATCGTCGGAAACGTTGGCGGTCTTCGCCGCCGGACGCGAATTGATCATTGTCTTTGCCTCTCGTTTGTCGCCCTGGTGATTTTTTGTTTTTCACCTTGATCGCGACACTATCGAATACTCATAAAATTCGACTTAAACGCTAGGGCTAACAAGAGCTTACCGGTAACAGGTTTCGAAAGAGGCTTAACGAACGGTCACCCGAGCAAGGATAATTAACCTAAAGGCTTAGGCAATGATCGCGAGGCCGGATCGAGGTGGCCGCGAAGTCGTCAATGGCGGCAAGAGCTTAGTGCCGCGCGGGGCGTTTCTGCATGTAGATGACGACGCGAAAGACGATGTAGAGCAGCGCCACCGCCGCATGCGAGACGACGATCAGCAGCCGATGGCCGAAAAGCTCGGGAAAGCCGGCGTACATGACGGTTTCGGTGACCGCGCAGATGAACCAGATCACCGGCCCCCAGGAGGCCAGCATCCATAGCCCGGCGGCGGCGAAGGGGAAGAACACGGCGAGCATCACCGCCGCCACCTGCCAGTGCACCGGCATCAGGTCGAAGCGCCAGAGCGATCCGGGGTAAAAGCCGATCAGCTTGATCCAGTACAGGATGCCGAACAGCAGGCAGTAGCCGGCGATGACGCGCTGAAACCAGGCGAAGATGACCTCGACCGTCGAGGGCTGGAGTACGACGCGTCGCGACGTCACCTCGCTCATACCTGGAGTTCCCGTTCACCGAGCGGGGCGAAATAGGCCTCGACGTCCGCCTCGCCAACCGCATCGAGGCTTGCCGGCCGCCATTGCGGCTTCGACCCCTTGTCAATGATGGCGGCGCGGATGCCTTCGTAGAAATCATGGCCGGCAAGCATGCGGTTGAGGATGCGAAATTCCATCTTCATGCAGTCGTCCATCGACAATGTCAGCCCGGCGCTGATCTGCCGCCAGGCGACGCGAAGGCTGGTCGGAGAGCGCATGCGGATCGTCGCCAGCGTCTTGGCCGCGAATTCATCGGTGCCCGACGCGCGATCCAGGCTGTTGAGAACATCCTTCAGCGACGGTTGGTTGAAATGGCGCGATATCGCTTCCAGCGTCGGCCTGTCGGTCTCCCGCTTTGCCTGGATAAAGAAACCGCGCAGCACCGATTCCGGATCGCCGGTCAGCACCAGCCGATCAAGGAAGCTGGCCTGGTCTTCGGCCTTGATCGTGTGGGTGGCGAGCCCCGACCACAGCGCGTCGCCATAGCGGATGCGGTTGCCGGTCAGGGCCAGATACATGCCGAAGGAGCCGCCAAGGTCGGGCAGCAGATGGCTGGCGCCGACATCGGGGAAGAAGCCGATACCGACCTCCGGCATGGCGAACTGGGCATTCTCGGTCATCACCCGGTGCGAACCGTGAAAGGAAATGCCGACGCCGCCGCCCATGACGATGCCGTCGATGAGGGCGACATAGGGTTTCTTGAAGCTGTTGATGCGGGCGTTCAGCCGATACTCGTCGGCGAAGAACTCGACCGGCGGCTTTCCGGCCCGGCCGGCCTCGTAGATATGCAGGATGTCGCCACCGGCCGAAAACGCCCTGCCCTCGGCCTTGACGAGGACGACGTCCACGCCGTCATCGCGCTCCCAGGCACGCAAGGCCTTACCCAGCGCCTTGACCATGCGATGGGTGACGGCGTTGAGTGCCTGCGGCCGCGTCAGCGTCACGACACCGGCCCTGCCCAACCGTTCGAAGCGAATTTCGTCGCCTCCACCAAAATCCATCGCCAGAGAATCCTTCCCCCGCCTGCGGGACTGAAGTGCTAAAGGCGGCGCATGGGTGCGTCAATGGCAGCGGCCTCTCCGCCACGGCCTTGGCGGCCGGCGGTTGGCAATGCTACGAAGATGGCTACCGTCGCGAGCGACGCGCCGATAGTGCGCGCGCAAGCGGCTTCAGGGACAGTTGGTCATGTCCGGATTTCTCCGTCCCGCGCTGTTGACGATCGGGTTTATGATCGCCGGCCTTGCACCGCGTCCCGCGTTCGCCGTCACGACCGACGATCTCTACCAGTCGCGGACCATCGTCACCGGCCAGGGCGAGGAGAACCGCCAGATAGGCTTCAGGGATTGCCTGGACCGGGTTCTGGTCAAGGTGTCGGGGGATCAGCGGCTGCCGAAAAAGCCGGAAATGCTGGCACTACGGGACAAGGCCGGCGATTTCGTCGACGCCTTCCGCTACCACGACCGGCTGGAGGGTATTCCGATCCATGACGAGCAAGGCACGCATGACCGGCCGCATGATCTGACTTGTCTCTACAAACCCGCCACGGTCAACAAGCTGCTCGCACAGCTCGGCAGCAAGCCCTGGCCTGGCGAGCGACCAACGCTCGCCGTCTTTCTCAGCACCGAACAGGGCGCTCGGCATTTTTTGCTAAGCGCCGAGGAGGAACGTGGCGAGACGATGCGCGAGTCTTTCGCCAATGCCGCCGATCCGCTATTGATGAATGTCGCGTTTCCGAAGGCTGCGCAGTTGGCCGAGCTGGACGAAAAAGGGCTGCGCACCGACGACATGGCAAGGCTGGATCAGCTGGCCAAACAGGTCGGTGGCGCGCAAGCGCTCGCCGGCAGCATCGTATGGAGCGACAAGGAGCTCGGGTGGATCGCCGATTGGCGACTGGCAGATCACGGCAGGACCTATCGCTGGGAGGTCCGCGGCGTCAGCTTCGACGAGGCGTTCCGTGTGGCAATCGGGGGTGCTGCACAAATTCTTTCCGGCAATGGGCAGCCCTGACCGGATAGGCATGGCGGGACGGTGCCTCCCTTTCTGCCGGCCTGGCACAATCGTGTCGCATTGGTCAGCACCAAGGGCTCGTGGTAAAAGCCGCCAAACGAGAGTTTTGGCCATGAACAAATTCACCCCGACAAAGCCAGCCGGCGCGCGCAGCGTCGACGACATTACCGGCAGCCGCCGCCTGCGCCGCATGCGCAAGGCCGACTGGTCGCGCCGCCTGGTGCAAGAGAACCGGCTTACGGTCGATGACCTGATCTGGCCGATCTTCGTCGTCGAGGGCAGGAATGTGCGGGAGCCGATCGCGGCCATGCCAGGCGTCTTCCGCCTGTCGGTCGACCTTGCCGTCAAGGAGGCCGAACGGGCGGCAAAGCTCGGCATTCCGGCTCTCGCCACCTTTCCCAATGTCGAGTTCGGCTTGCGCGACCAGACCGGCTCGCACATCCTCGACCCGGAAAACATCATCAATCGCGCCAGCCGCGCGATAAAGGACGCGGTGCCCGGAATCGGCATCATCACCGACGCCGCGCTCGACCCGTTCACCAGCCATGGCCATGACGGCATCCTGCGCGACGGCATCATCGTCAATGACGAGACGGTCGAGCAGGTCGCGGCTGCGGCTGTCATCCAGGCGGCCGCCGGCTCCGACATCATCGCGCCTTCCGACATGATGGACGGCCGGATCGGTGCCATCCGCGACGCGCTCGACGCCAACGGTTTTCAGGACGTGGCGATCATGTCCTACGCGACGAAGTTCGCCTCGGCCTTCTACGGCCCCTACCGCGAGGCGGTCGGCACCGCCGGTCTGCTCAAGGGCGACAAGAAGACCTATTACATCGACCACGCCAATTCCGACGAGGCGGTGCGCGAGGCCGAGCAGGACATCGCCGAGGGCGCCGACATGCTGATGGTCAAACCCGGCCTGCCCTATCTCGACATCATCCGCCGGCTGAAGGACGAATTCCAGATGCCGACCTTCGCCTACCAGGTGTCGGGCGAATATTCGATGATCAAGGCGGCGGGCGCCAATGGCTGGATCGATGGCGAGAAGGCAATGCTGGAGAGCTTGCTTGCCTTCAAGCGCGCCGGCTGTGACGGTATCCTGACCTATTTCGCGCCTGAGGTGGCGCAGATGCTGAAGGGGTAGCTCGCACCAAACCTGAACAAGGAAGCCGCCGAAGCCCCGCGATGCGGCATATAAGCACCGTCATCTTCGTTTTGAACGATCGTTCCCAGCTGGCTGTCAGGAGCCTTCTGTAGCCCGTTGCGCATCACACGAAACCAATTGCTTTTTGCAAGCAGTTAGGTTAAGCGGCCACTGGTTGCAAATTACATGCGGTTCAGGAGGCAATGATGTCAAAACTTCGTGTCAATGCGTTCACCCTCTCGCTCGACGGTTACGGCGCCGGTCCGGATCAGACTCTTGAACATCCTCTCGGCGTCGGCGGCGAAAATCTGCACAAATGGATGATCGGCACCCGCACGTTCCGCCAGATGGTGCTCGGCAAGAACGACGGGACCACCGACACCGATGACAGCTTCGCGGCACGCAGTTTCGAGAATGTCGGCGCCTGGATCCTCGGCCGCAACATGTTCGGGCCGATCCGCGGCGATTGGCCTGACGACAGCTGGAAAGGCTGGTGGGGCCCCAACCCGCCCTATCACGTGCCGACTTTCGTGCTGACGCGTTACAAACGCGATCCGATCGTCATGGAAGGCGGCACGACCTTCCACTTCGTCACCGACGGCATCCATTCGGCGCTCGAGCAGGCAAAGGTCGCGGCTGGCGGCAAGGATGTGCGGGTTGGTGGCGGCGTTTCGACAATCCGGCAATACCTTCAGGAGAAGCTCATCGACGAGATGCACCTGGCGATCTCGCCGATCCTGCTTGGCACAGGTGAGAATCTGTTCGCCGGTCTCGACATGCTGAAGCTCGGCTACCAGTGCACCGAGCAGGTTGCGACGGCGCTTGCCACGCATGTGATGATCGGGCGGGCGTGACTACAGCTCTTTCTCCCCGTCACTATACGGGGAGAAATGCCCGGCAGGGCAATGAGGGGCGGCGCGGCCTTTGGAGACTAGCGGCAAGCTACCAATAGCAGCGAATTGGGGCTCAATCGCCAACGCTGGCGCCGCCCCTCATCCGCCCTTCGGGCACGTTCTCCCCGTGAACGGGGAGAAGGACAAGGTGCTCAATACTTCTCCGGCACGTAGAGTTCGCGCGGCAATGTCTGGCGCTCGTATTCGGGATTGAAGACGCGTTCCGGCAGCGTGATCTCCTCGTGCGGCACCTCTTCATAAGGCATCTGCTTGAGCAGATGGTCGATGCAGTTCAGCCGTGCGCGCTTCTTGTCGTTGCCCTCGACGATGAACCAGGGCGCCTCCGGAATGTTGGTGCGGGCGAAGGTCTCTTCCTTGGCCTTGGTGTACTGCTCCCAGCGCACGCGCGATTGCAGATCCATCGGCGACAGCTTCCACTGCTTCATCGGATCGTGGATGCGCATCAGGAAGCGCATCTGCTGCTCCTCGTCGGTGATCGAGAACCAGTACTTGACCACGGTGATACCGGAGCGCACCAGCATGCGCTCGAACTCCGGCACGTCGCGGAAAAATTCCTCGACCTGACCGGGATCGGCAAAGCCCATCACCCGCTCGACGCCTGACCGGTTGTACCAGGAGCGGTCGAACAGCACGATCTCGCCACCGGCCGGCAGATGCGGCACATAGCGCTGGAAATACCATTGCGACTTCTCGCGCTCGGTCGGCGCCGGCAGCGCCACGACGCGGCAGATGCGCGGATTGAGCCGCTGGGTGATGCGCTTGATGACGCCGCCCTTGCCAGCGGAATCGCGGCCCTCGAAAATCACCACCAGCTTCTTCTTGTGGTAGGCGACCCAGGACTGCAGCTTGATCAGCTCGGATTGCAAGGTGATCAGGTCACGGAAATATTGCATGCGGTCGATCGAAGGCGGATGCGCGTTCTTGTAGATCTTGGCGATCTCCATCGACAGCGCCGGCTCCGACATTTCGAGCTCATAGTCTTCGTCGAGCGTGTCGGCGAGTTCGGCTTCAAGCCAGTCCTTGGCGGGAGAATTCTGTCTTAGCTCGGTCATATCAGTCGCTCCGCTTGCAAGCCTGTCGGTTCATGTCCGGCACCCCAAACTGCTGGCCCCTAGCCTGGAATGGAAACACCTTAGCCGAATTCAATATAGGCCGGCGGTGACGGTTTTATTGCAGTCCGGGGCGCGACCGCGGCCGTTAAAAGCTCCGCCATGTGTGATCGATCCATCATCATTGCATGGCGACAAGCCGGGCGAATTGTCCTACAAATCCCCGGTCGCATTCCGGGCTGCCCTTCGCGGCACCCCAATTCAACACAATCGCGAGGACTGACATGGAATACCGCACCCTTGGCCGTTCCGGCCTGAAGGTTTCGACACTGACTTTGGGCACCATGACGTTCGGCGGCACCGGCCCCTTCGCCGCGGTGGGCAACAGCGATCTTGCCGAAGCCAAGCGCATGATCGACATGTGCATCGACGCCGGCATCAACCTCATCGACACCGCCAATGTCTATTCGAACGGCCTGTCGGAAGAGATCATCGGCGAGGCGCTCGGCGGCAAGCGCAAGAACGACGTGCTGATCGCGTCCAAGGCGCGCATGCGGATCGGCGGCGGGCCGAACGACGAAGGCCTGTCGCGCCACCATCTGATCCGCGAATGCGAAAAGAGCCTGAAGCGGCTGAAGACCGACGTCATCGACATCTATTTCGTTCACCAGTGGGATGGTCTTACCCCTGTCGAGGAAACGGTGGCCGCGCTCGACACGTTGGTCGCCCAGGGCAAGGTGCGCTATATCGGCTGCTCCAACTGGTCCGGCTGGCAGGTGATGAAGGCACTCTCCATCAGCGACAGCCGTCACCAGCAACGCTTCGTCACCCAGCAGATCCACTATACGCTGGAGGCACGCGAGGCCGAATATGAACTGCTGCCGATCTCGGTCGACCAGGGACTGGGCGTGCTGGTCTGGAGCCCGCTCGCCGGCGGCTTGCTGTCCGGCAAATACCGCCGCGACAGCCCGACCGCGCGCCAGCTCGCGGGCTGGTCCGAGCCGCCGATCCGGGACGAGGATCGGCTGTGGCGGATCGTGGATGTGCTGGTGGAGATCGGCAAGGCTCGCGGCGTCTCGGCGGCGCAGGTGGCACTTGCCTGGCTGCTCGGCCGCCCCGCCGTCTCCTCGCTGGTGATCGGCGCCCGCAACGATGCCCAGCTCAAGGACAATCTCGCCGCGGCTGCCCTGGAACTCAACCCTGAAGAACGCCAGCGCCTCGACGCGGTCAGCCGCCCGCCCCTGCTCTACCCCTACTGGCACCAGCAATTGACGGCAAAGGATCGCTTCGGCCCCGCCGACATGGTTCTCGACCGCAGCGTCATCTGATTCTCTGGCCGAAGCGCGCTTAGCCCTCGATGAAGTGCCAGAGTTGGGGATCGGGTTCGATCTGGCCGCTGAGCACGAAATATTTATAGAGCACGAGCAGGGAGACAGCCTGCTCGTCTCGCTCATTGGAGAATGTCCGGCAATAGGCATTGGCCGCGGCAACAATGCGCTCGGCCTGCGCCGGATGCCGTTCGAAATAGCGCACCTTTTCGCCAAGATCGGCGAAATCCGGATCGAGCGGCACATAGTGGACGTTGGCTTCGAGCCGGCTCTCCGCGAACCACGTCTCGTAGGTCGGCGGCGGCATCAGGCACAGCGAGTTCGAATTCATGATCCATTTGAGATTGGTCGCTACGTCATTGCCCTCCAGCGAGACGATGTAGCGGTAGCGCAAGTGCTGGCGGATGCTGAGAAAGGGCTTGCTGTACTCGGCCGGCGCACTTCGCTTGTGTGAACCTACGTCGCAGAATGGCAGGTCACGCGCCGCGTTCAGGAACCGTGTCCTGATCGGATTGTTGAGATCGCCGCGCCAGATCACGACCGGCAGCTTGTCGGCGAAGGCGACTGCGTCGGCGGGCATGTAGAAGTGGCGGAACTTGTTGAACTTCAGAATGACCGCATTGCCATTGTCGGCACGGATCGGCCGGTCCTTGACGAGCGTCGGCACCTTCGGCAACCCGATGACGTCGCCGAACTCCACGTCGAGAAGCAATGCCGGATCGAAATAGCGGGCAAACTCCTTCAGGTCGTAATAGTACATGCTCGGTTCGAACGGCATCTTGTCGATGCGCACCGCATCCGGGCCAGGCACAAAGGCGTCCTGCAGCTTGTTGTAGTCATTCAACCGCCGGCGCACGGCCTCGTCCGAAAGCCTGGCCTGCTCCAGGCGGTCCGCCAGCCGTCGTCGGAAGAGTGCCTGTGGCGCGATATCGCGCATGACGTTTCGCGCGTAGTAGAAAACCTTCTGCGTCGTTCTCTTTATGCCGGCCATGGTTCACGTTGATCAGGACAAACGCGACCAAAACACACGACAACCGAGTTTGTTCCCGCGTCACGCTTACGCGTCATTGTGCCAGGCATTTACCAAGCGCGGCGGTCGTCCAGCGCGTGCCGATCGGCTTCGACGAGAGGATCCGGGCAACTAGCCCGTTATGCAGCGCCAGACCGCGGTATCCGGCTTGATCTGGCCGCTGAGCACGAAATATTTGTACAGCACCAGCAGGGAGATCGCCTGTTCGGTCTGTTCGTGCCCAAAGGTCCGGCAATAGGCGTTCGCAGCCGCGGTGATACGCTCCGCCTTCTCCGGGTTCCGTTCGAAATAGGCCACATGTTCGGCAAGGTCCGAGAAATCAGCTTCGAGCGGCACATAGTGGACATTGGCCTCGAGCTGCCGCTCGGCGAACCATGTCTCATATGTCGGCGGTGGCATCAGGCAGAGCGACTTCGAGCTCAAGATCCACTTGAGGTTGGTCGCCACGTCATTGCCTTCAAGCGAGACGATGTAGCGATAGCGCTGGTGCTGGCTGATGCTCAGAAACGGCTTGGCGTATTCGGCCGGAGCGTTCGGCTTGTGCGAGCCGGCATCGCAGAACGGCAGGTCGCGCACCGCCTTCAGAAATCTCGTCCTGATCGGATTGTTGAGATCGCCGCGCCAGACCACGACAGGCAGCTTGTCGGCGAACGAGATGGCATCAGCCGGCATCTGGAAGTGACGAAACTTGTCGAGCTTCATGATGACCGCGTTCTCGTCGTCATCCCGGATCGGCCGGTCCTTCACGATCGTCGGCACCTTCGGCACATTCCTGACGTCGCCGAATTCGAAGTCGATAAGCAGTCCGGGGTCGAAGTAGCGGGCGAATTCCTTCAGGTCGTAATAGTACATGGTCGGCGTGAAGGGCAGCTTGCTGATGCGCATGGCATTGGCACTTGGGGCGAAGCCATCCTGCAGCTTGTTGTAGTAATTTACCCGCCGGCGCGCCGCCTCATCGGAAAGCCTGGCCTTTTCGAGGCGAACTGCCAGTCTGCGGCGAAACAAGGCTTGTGGAATGACATCGCGCGCGACGTTTCGCGCATAATAGAAAACCTTTGCCGACGTCCGCGCAATTGTGGCCATGGTTCACTTGATCAAAACAAACGGGCAGCTCTCAATACGCTGGCGCCCCGCGTTTTCTACATCATTATGGCGCCCGTCTGGCAAGCCCCCCTGCAAATCCGCGACGCCGCGCCCGCGCACGGCCGCTTCAGCTGTTGTGTTTGACGGCTAATGCTCCTAGGCAGGGTCAGAGCCGCAAGGCAGGTTAAAAGGAGCCGATATGGCGCGAGCACCAAACTACGATCAGGAACGCAAGGAACGTGACCGGCAGAAGGCGGCGAAGAAGGCCGAAAAGCTGGCGGCCAAGGTTGCCGCGCGCGAACGTTCGAAGCCCGAGGGCGAGGCCGAAACCGAAACAGCGGAATGACGGCAAAAGTCCCGCACATGCGGGCCTTGCTTCAATCGAGATTGCCGACCTGATTCAGGCGGGCGCCTTGTCGCTGACAAAAACGTCCACTTCCCGCGCCGCGGCGATAAAGGCGCGCCTGGCATTCATCGCCGGCTTGTCGCCGGCCAGCGCATCGTGGCAGGCCTGCAGCGCCGCGCGATGCTTGGGACTGCGCTTGCCGGGCCAGCTGTTGAGGAGGTAATCGGAAGCCTCGCGGGCCGTGCGCAAGAGCTGGGTGCTTCCCGCCGTGACGGACTTGACGGTCACGGGTGTTTCAAATCGGTTGTTTTCCATCGCCGCTCTTACGCCATCGGCGCCCTTGAAGCGAGGCCGAAAGTGCGCTTCGCTTCCGGACGCCGCTTTTGCCCGGCAGCGCCCTGCCGTACAGAGCGGTTCGCGGCTTCACGGAAACGCCGAACCGCCTCAGTCTCTTTATGCTGACGCAATTCGGGACGGGAAACCGCTTCACACGTTTCCCGGACCTGCTTCAAGCGGCGACGACGGCAAATCCCCTGGCACGAAGACCGCGTCGATCGTTGGCGAGCGACGTCACCAGCCGGTCGCGGCTGCCGATGATATGCGCCGAGAGCCGGCGCGCCGCTTCATCGGCCTCGCCAAGGCGGGCCGCCGCCAGAATGGCACGGTGTTCGGCCCAGGCGCGACCTAGGGCTGCCTCGTCACGCACCTCCAGCCATCGGGCCCGCGACAGGCGCGTCATGGCATCGCGCACGGCCCTGAACAGGAATTCGTTGCCCGACAGGCGCGCCAGCTCGATGTGAAAATCCATGCCGACACGATGCCATTCCTCGCGCGGCGTATTTTCGTCGCAGGAATCGAGCATCGCCTCGATGATATCGAGGGCGCTCGTTTCGGCGTGCATGCATGTCAGCCGCAGGGCCGCGACCTCGACGGCTTCGCGATAGACGGCTATCTGCTCGAGCTCGGCAAGGTTGATAGGCGACACCGTCCAGCCGCGGCCATCCCTGCCCACCAGCCCCTCGGTCTCCAGCCGCAGAAGTGCCGCCCTGACCGGTGTGCGCGAGGCGCCAAAGCGGCCTTCGATCCAACGTTCTGTCAATTTCTCGCCTGGACCGATTTCGAGCCCCAGGATCATCTCCCGTAACTGTCGTTCGACATTCTGCATCTGCGACATCGCGCTGGCCTCTTCGAAGCCGCATTGACAGCAGCCGGGTTGAAGTTCATGACGAATACCAGTTTGGTATCCCAAAATGGTATCCGCAACAAGCACTGATATCGGGCAGGCAGGACATGGCACAGGAAGATACGCAACAAGGCGGCTACAACATCCACTGGCGGCGCAATCTCGCCGTCTGTTTCGCCGGCTCGTTCAGCACGCTCATCGCCATGACGCTGCTGTTGCCTTTCCTGCCGCTTTATGTTGAACAGCTCGGCGCGCAAGGCCATGCGTCGATCGTGCAGTGGTCCGGCATCGCCTACGGCGCCACCTTCTTCGCCGCGGCCCTGGTCGCGCCGTTGTGGGGACGGCTGGGCGACCGCTACGGTCGCAAGGTGATGCTGGTGCGTGCCAGCTTCGGCATGGCGATCTGCATGTCGCTGACGGGCATGGTCGAGACGGTCTGGCAACTGGTGCTGCTGCGCCTGCTGATCGGGTTTGCCGGCGGCTATTCCTCGGGTTCGACCATATTGGTGGCCATGCAGACGCCCAAGGACCGCTCCGGCTGGGCGCTCGGCGTCCTGTCGGCGGGAATCACGGCAGGTTCGCTTGTCGGTCCCCTGCTCGGCGGTGCGCTGCCGCCGGTCATCGGCATTCGCGCCACCTTCCTGTTGTCCGGCGGCGTCATCTTCCTTGCCTTCCTGGCGACGACATTCCTCATCAAGGAGACCCAGCGCCCGAAGCCGGCCACGGCAGCGTCGGCGGCAAGGCCGAAAAGCGGCTGGTCGCAGATCCCGGACAAGCGCCCCGTCGTGGCCATGCTGACAACCGGCATGCTGCTCGCCTTCGCCACAATGTCGATCGAGCCGATCATCACCGTCTACGTGCAGCAACTCATAGAGGACCAGAGCCGGGTGACGATGATCGCCGGCGTGGTGATGTCGGCGACGGCGTTAGGCACCATCCTGTCGGCATCCTGGCTTGGCAGGCTTGCGGATCGTGTCGGCCACTGGAATGTCGTTGTCGGAGCGCTGGCCGTATCGGCCCTGCTGCTTATCCCGCAGGCCTTCGTCAGCAATGGCTGGCAACTGATCGGCCTTCGCTTTCTGATGGGACTGGCGCTGGGTGGCCTGCTGCCCTGCATCACCAGCGTCATCCGCCACAACATCCCCGACGGCGTCGGTGGCAATGTGCTTGGGCTGGCCATCTCGGCGCAGTATGTCGGGCAGGTTGCGGGACCACTATCCGGTGGTTTCGTCGGCGGTCACTTCGGCATGCGCTCGGTGTTTCTCGCCACATCGGTGCTGATGGCCGGCGGTGCCGTCTACAACTGGATTGTCCAGTCGCGGCGCACACGGCATATGGCGTTGGAAGCGAGCGAGTCCTGAGGTTCAGGCCGTCAAAAGAGGGAACTAGCCGACATGAATTCCTCCGAACCGACCGCCAGCCCTACCCTCGCGTTTGCCGGCGGTCTCGTCGGCGCGGCAGGCGTGGCGCTGTCAGCTGCCGCCGCGCATCTCGGCGGCGCCTTCACCGGCACGGCCGCGTCGTTCCTCTTGATGCACGCGCCTGTCTTCCTCGCCGTCGGCCTCACCGGCGCAAATCGCTTTCTGCGGATCGCCAGCGTCGCCTTGCTTGCCGGGCTCCTGCTTTTCGCGGGCGATCTACTTGCCCGCGATTTCCTGGGATCGAGGCTGTTTCCGATGTCGGCGCCGATCGGGGGCACTTTGCTCATCGCCGGCTGGCTGGGGATAGCGATCTCTGCCCTGGTACGTCGACGTTCCTAAGGCCGAATCGGTCGGGATCAATCCCCGGGACGTCCGGTGCGGATCCACAAATTGCGATTGCGCGAGGCCCGCTTCGTCAGGCGTCGCGCTTCCGGTCGCTCGGCGGCCGGAGCGATGCCCCAGTAGTTGCGATAAATGTCTTCAAACAAATGCTTGATGGGATGCATGATTTTTCTCCCTTCGGGTTGAATCGATCCAATACATAGGCAAAAAACGTGGCGATCAGCTTCGCTTACGCCCCACCAGGAAGCGAAGGTCGCGAATCCATGGGCTTGCCCTGCCCCGACGCCTGAAGCTGTTGGCAGCCGACCCAATACTCCAGTCGTTGCGATAGATGTCTTCGAACAGGTAATTGACGGGATGCATGTCGCACCTCCCCTGAAACACAGGCGGGCCAAACCCACCAACTTGGATCGATTCAAGAATAGGTCTCCGGCAGTTCCCGGTCAAGCAAAATTTGAATCGATCCAACGAAAGTGCTAGATGCAAATCCGGAACGTGCTAAATGCATGTCAGGAGGCACGCACATGGCGTCACTCACCGCAGGCAATCGAAGACCCGTCCGGCTGGCCGATATCGCCAAGGCCGCCGGTGTTTCGCACGGCACCGCATCCAATGTCTTCAGCCGCCCCGAGATCGTGCGCGAGGAAGTCCGCGAGCGGGTCAAGGCGGCCGCCGAGGCGATGGGTTATGGCGGGCCGGATCCCAAGGGCCGATTGTTGCGGGCAGGCAAGGTCAACGCCATCGGCGTCGCCACCGCCGAACCCCTCTCCTACTTCTTCGACGATCCTTTTGCGCGGGTCATGATGGCGAGCATCTCGCAGGCCTGCGATGCAACAGGAGCCGGCATTTCCCTGGTCTCGGCAGCCAACAACGAACAACTTGCCTGGAACATCCAGAGTGCCCTGGTCGACGGCTTCATCGTCTTCTGCATCGAAGGCGGCTCGCGGCTGGTGGAACTGGCACGCGAGCGCAAACTGCCCTTCGTGGCGCTCGACCTGGACTCCGAGGATGGGGCGGTCGCGGCGATCGGTGTCGACAACATCGCCGGCGCCAGCCTGGCGGCCCGCCATCTCACGGATCTCGGACATCGCCGCTTTGCCGTTCTGGCACTGCCTTTCGTCGACGGCAGGACGGGTCTCGTTTCACCCGAGCAGGTTCGCTCAGCGACCTATGCGGGCACGCGCGACCGGCTCACCGGCTATCTCCAGGAGCTTTCGCGGGTTGGCGTCGATACATCCACAGTGCCCGTCTACGAGACCGCCAACGACGCGGCCAGCACGAGAGAGGCACTCGAAACCATCTTCGCGGCCAAGGAGCCGCCCACTGCCATCCTGGCGATGTCGGACAAAATAGCCCTGGTGACGCTCGAATGGCTGAGCGCGCGCGAGCTCAGCGTCCCCAACGATGTTTCCGTCATCGGGTTCGACGGCGTTCCGGAGTCCGCCGTGTCCGAGCCGCCCTTGACCACGATCGCTCAGCCGATAGCCGAAATGGGCCGCCTTGCCGTCAAGGCGATCCTGGAGAGCGACGGCAAGGTCAGCCGGCAGTTGCTGCCGGTCAAACTGGTTGTGCGGGCCTCGTCGGCTCCGCCGCGCGGCTGAACGGCGCGCCGCTCAGCGATTGGCTCTTGCCATGCCGGAGATGCCGAAGGACGCACGCGCCGGCGTGACATCCTTTTGCGTCGTACGGACCTTGCCCGATGCGCTGATGGTCGACAGCCATTCGAGATAGAAGGCGAGCGCGAACTGCATGGCGATGCCGGCCGACAGCAGCAGGCTGTCATAGGCAAATCCGCCCGGATTGATCAGCTTCATCACCTGCGCGACCATGGCGATCACCGTGCCGGCGATGAAGACCGGCAGCGAGCGCTTGCCGAGTATCGCCAGCGGATGGTCCGGGCTGGTGCGGAACAGGTTCGACAGCGCCGGCAAGGCGACGATCAGATAGCTGACAGCCAGGATATGCAGCAGCCTTGGCAGCGACAGGAAGGTCTTGTCAAAACCGCCGATGACCACCGGCAGCTTGAACCACGTGATCTGGCCCCAGAGCGGACTGTGCACCCATATCAGCGCCGTCAGCACATAGGCCGCGGCGGTGCCAACCAGCCAGCGGTTGATCGGAATGACACCGCCGCGCCGGACATGCAGCATGGCGGCGAGGCCGATGTTGAACAGGAACTGCCAGGAGAGAGGGTTCAGGAACCAGAAGCCGGGCTCAGGGTAATTGGGCGGGGCGATCTGCCAGATGCCGGCGACCAGCCACAGCGCGCCGGACACGACAAGCGCCGCGACAGGCCTGTAGCTGATGGACAGGACGAAGGCCGGTGCCATCAGAAGCAGCGCGGCATAGACCGGCAGGATATTGTTGTAGCCAAGCTGATGGCCGAGCGTGACGATGCCGACCAGCACCTCCGGCGTGTTCTTCATCAAGGGCTCGATGTTGATCAGTTTCAGCAACTCCGGCCGCCTTGTGAACACGGCCACGGTACAGAACAAGGCAATCACCACCATGGTCGTGACGATATGGGCGATATAGAGCATGCCTGCCCGCCGCCACATCTTCAATGTGGCCAGAAGCCGGCCACCCGAGTGGAACTTCGTGCCGTAGGCCAGCGCCACCGAGATGCCGGAAATCAGCACGAACGCCTCCGCCGCGTCCGAGAAACCGAAATTCTTGTAGGTGAAGGCCTCGAAAGCCGTGCCCGGCACGTGGTCGATGAAAATGATGATGAGCGCAAGCGCGCGCAACACATCGATACGCGTATCGCGTTCGGGCGAGACAGGGGTAGTCATCGACAAAAGGCCTCAAAGCTGGTTGTTCATGTCCAGCAATGCGACCCCCGGCGCACCGCTTCGATTCCTCCCATGCGGAGTATATCGGCGCAGAAACGGGCTGGAATGCGCCTGGTTCAATCAACTTTCGCGGAGGATGAAAATATTGCGTTTTGAAGCCGGCAAATTGAGCGAAGCCTCATATAATCAAGAGGATGCGGGATGACCGGCGACAGCACCGAAAACAGTCCCCTGCTCAAGGATCTGGCCTTTGCCTATCGTCTCCTGGGCGCCGGCGGGAACAGCCGCGAATGCCTTTTCCTGTTGCATGGATCGGGTGTCGACGAGACCACCCTGGCGCCGCTGGCAAGACGCATCGCACCCGACGCCATGCTGATCGCGGCGCGTGGCCGTATCCCCCAGGAGGACGGTTTTCGCTGGTTCGAACGTATAACCCCGACGCGCTTCGAACAGGAAAGCATCCTGGCCGAAACGGCTGCCTTCGCGGCATTCGCAAGCGAGGCCGCCAAGCGCCATGGGCTTGATCTCGATCACGCGACATTCCTCGGCTATTCGAACGGGGCCAATCTGGTTTCGAGCCTGATGCTGCTCCATCCGGGCATCGTCCGCAGGGCGGTGCTGCTAAGGCCAATGCCTGTACTCGACCATGTGCCCGCGACGGACCTCGCTGGAATACCGACGCTGATTATCGCTGGCGCCGCCGACGAGACCTACGGGCCCTTCGCGCCGGCACTGGTGACGCTGCTCAGCCGGCACGGCGCCGCCATCGACGCCCGGATCATTCCCTCGGGCCATGAAATCGGTGATCCGGACGCCGCTATTGTCAGGCAATGGTTGGCGGGATCGGCTGCCGTGGCGTAGGCGGACCAGCCTTTCGAACCGACCGCTGTCTCGACCGGGCACAGCCGCGATCCGCGCCTCCCCACCGACAAGGAGCGAAGATGCTGAAGCCTACCGCCCCATCCTGTTCCAGGCATCGAGCCCTGCGATCTTGTAGGCTTCCGCCAGCGTCGGGTAATTGAAAGTGTTGTTGACGAAGAAGTCGACGGTGCCGCCGAGGTTGATGACCGCCTGACCGATATGGATGAGCTCGGTGGCGCCCTCGCCGACAATATGCGCGCCGAGCAGTCGCCGCGTCTCGATCGAGAACAATAGTTTCAGGAAGCCAGTGTCGACCCCCATGATATGTCCGCGCGAGGTTTCGCGGAAGCGCGCGACACCGACCTCGTAGGCGCCACCACTCTGGCGCACCTGCTCCTCGGACTGGCCGACCGTGGAAATCTCCGGCACCGCATAGATGCCATAGGGGAATGTTTCCGGCGGTGGCGGCAGGGTCACGCCGAAAGCGTGGCAGGCGGCCACCCTGCCCTGCTCCATCGAGGTCGAGGCGAGGCTCGGAAAGCCGATGACATCGCCGGCTGCGTAGATATTGGGCACGCTGGTCTGGAAAGTCTGCGGATCGACCTTGATGCGGCCTCGGGAGTCGGCCTCGATGCCGACCACGTCCAGACCCAGGCTGCCGATATTGCCGGTGCGGCCGGCGGCGTAGAGCACAACCTCCGAGCGAATGGTGCGGCCATCGGCCAGCTCCACCTCGGCGGCCTCGGGCTTGGAGCGGATTTCCTTCACCGCGCTGCCCAGCCTTATCGTCATGCCGCGATCACGCATCTGGTGGATGAAATCGTCGACAATCTCGCGGTCTACGAAATCGAGGATGGAGTTGCGCGGCTCGACCAGCGTCACCGGCACGTCGAGTGCCGAAAAGATTGTGGCGTATTCGACGCCGATGACGCCGCCGCCAATCACCGTCAGCGTGCGCGGCAAGCGGTCGAGCTCGAGCATCTCGTCGCTGTCGAAGACGCGGGTCTTGTCGAAGGGCACGTCGCGCGGCCGGTGCGGCCTGGTGCCGACCGCGATCAGCGCGTTGGCGAAGCCGACTTCGCTGTAGTCGCCATTGTCCGATGTCAGGCTGACCTTGTTGGGGCCGATAAATTTCACCGCCGCGCGGGCGCTCTTGACGGTGTTGCGCATGAACTGGTGCTGCAGCACCTCGACCTCGTGATCGAGCGTCTTGTGCAGGCGCTCGATCAGGTCTCCGACCGAAATGTCCTGCTTGACCCTATAGCCGCGTCCATAAAAGCCGCGCTCGCGCCAACCCGAGAGATTGAGCACGGTTTCACGCAGCGTTTTCGAGGGGATGGTGCCGGTATGCACCGAGACGCCGCCGAGACGCCGGCCGCGATCGACCACCAGCACCGATTTGCCGAGTTTGGCCGACTGCACCGCGGCGCGGCGTCCGGAGGGGCCGCTGCCGATGACCAGCATGTCGTAGTCCATAGTGCCCGTCCCCTCACTTCTGCCCCGAAACGCTTTGTTGCGCCGCAACAAGCTAATGCCATCCACGCGGCAAATTCAACCGATTCAGATTGCGAAGCACGGCTTTCAGGCTTCGCCTCCCTCGAAGCGCTCGACCTTGATTCCGCCGCAAGCCTTCACCATTTCATCATCGAGCGGTCCGCACCCTATGTCGGGCCTTGTTACGAGGAAATGACATGAACGCGCGCGTTCTCGACGGCGAAATCATCAACACCCGGCTTGACGACGTCAGGGCCTATGAGGGCGTGCGCACAAGGCGCATCCTGGCCTTTGTGCTCGACTACATCATCGTCGCCCTGCTCACCATTCCCTTTGCCATACTGGTGTTTTTCCTCGGGCTTCTGACGCTTGGCGTTGGCTGGGTGCTGTTCGGCGTCTTGGTGCCGGCCGTCGCCATCCTCTACATCTGGAACACGCTGGGCAGCGTAGACCAGGCAACCACGGGCATGAAGATAATGGGCATCCGCCTCGACCGCCTCGACGGCAGGCCGATCGACGGCCTGACCGCGGTTGTCCATTCGGTGCTGTTCTGGGCGGGCAATGTCATCCTGTCGCCGCTGGTCCTGCTGGTGACGTTGTTCTCAGACCGCAAGCGCACGCTGCACGACCTTCTGCTCGGCACGGTGGTCAGCCGCACCGGCCGTTGAGGCGTTCCCCGCCTTGTCGGCGCAAATGTGAAGGCATCAGATTGCACGTGCCTTCACAATCCTGTTGAATTTTTTGCTTTCCGCGCCAAAGGTAGAGCGACTCGAAGGAGCGTTTCCAAGACTTAGATGACGCAGCATCCGACCCAGTCGCCACAGTTCTTCCTGACCGCGCCGTCGCCGTGCCCCTATCTCGACGGCCAGTTCGAGCGCAAGGTGTTCACGCATCTGGTCGGGGACAAGGCGTCGGAGATGAACGACCTCCTCACGCAAGGCGGCTTCAGGCGTTCGCAGAACATTGCCTACAGGCCGGCCTGCGAGACCTGCCGCGCTTGTGTTTCCGTGCGCATCCTCGCCCAGGAATTCACCGCCAGCCGCAACATGAAGCGTGTGCTGCAGCACAATTCCGACCTTGTCGGCGCCATGCACAATGCCGAGCCCTCGACCGAACAATATTCGCTGTTCCGCGGCTATCTCGATGCCCGCCACCGCCGCGGCGGCATGTCCGACATGACGGTGCTCGACTACGCCATGATGGTCGAGGACACCCATGTCGACACCAAGGTGATCGAATACCGGCGGCGCGGACCCGACAGCTTCATCACCGGCAAGGGCCAGGGTGAGCTCATCGCGGTGGCACTCACCGACAAGATGGCCGACGGCCTGTCGATGGTCTATTCCTACTTCAATCCCGAATTCGAGGAGCGTTCGCTCGGCACGTTTATGATCCTCGACCACATCGCCCGCGCCAGGGCGATGGGCCTGCCCCATGTCTACCTCGGTTACTGGGTCAACGGCTCACGCAAGATGAATTATAAGATGCGCTTCATGCCGCAGGAGCATCTCGGCCCCAAGGGCTGGGAGCGCTACACCAACGAAGCGGTTTCACGCTGAGTTTTTCCACGATCCGCGCTTAAGCTTAAACTGTTTCAAGGCACGGGATGCTGGTCTTTCAGCCGGTTGGCTGGAGACAGTGCGCTACTGCACCGATCAGCCGCCAGCCTGCATTTCATTGCGAAAGTTCCTGCATGCCTTCCCACCATGATCACCAGAAGGGTCTTTTGATCACCGCCATCGGCGGACTGACGCTGACTGTCGACATACCGTTGATCCGCCTCGCCGACGGCGGCGCATGGACGATCATGCTGCTGCGCACCGGCACCACATTCGTCGCCGCCATGGTCATCTGGTGGGTCTGGCGGGCTTTGAGCCGTAACGCCCCGCCGCTCATTCCGGGCTGGTCCGGCCTGATCGTCGCGATATGTTACGGGCTGACAGGGATCACCTTCGTCACCGCCGTCTATCACACCTCGACCGCCGATCTCGTCTTCATTTTGGCCTTCAACACCGTGTTCGCAGGGCTATTGTCCTGGATATTCCTGCGGGAAAGGCCACGGCTGGTGACCATCGTGGCGATGCTGATCATGATCCTTGGCGTGCTGGTCATCGTCGGTGGGTCGGTCGGCACCGGCAAGCTGTTCGGCGATTTCATGGCGCTGTGCTCGGCTTTCTTCATCGCTGTGGCCATCACCATCTCACGCGCCAGCGGCAAGGACATGGGCTTCACCTCACTTGTCGGCGTGCTTCTGCCGCTCGCCCTGGCAGCCTTCATGGTGTCGGGCGAAGGCTTCCACGTCAACGCGCCATGGTGGATCATCTTCAACGGCGCCGTCATCATGCCGATCTCGTTCTTCTGTCTTGCCGCCGGGCCGAAATACATTTCCGGGCCGGAAGTGGCGATGTTCTACGTGCTCGAAACGGTGTTGGCGCCGGTCTGGGTGTGGATGATCTTTGCCGAGGCACCGACCCGCAACAGCCTGATCGGCGGCGCGATCCTGATCGTCACGCTGGTCGCCCATTCGCTCTGGCAACTGCATGATGGCCGCAGGCAACGAGTTGACCTTGCGGTGCACCATCCAGTCTAACGTGTGATTGATGGGCCTGGCGCAAGTCGCGTTTCGGATCAGGCGCTGGCCTTCTTTGCCGCGCCAGCCTCCGGCAAGACCTCGATCTGTGGGTTGGCCTCGATCTCGGCCGCCGAGCCGACGGGCAACTCGTCGACCAGTTCCACCTCGCGCAGCCACTCGCGCCAGATGGCGACCAGCAGCGCCATCAGCACCGGACCGATGAACAGGCCGAGGAAGCCCATGGTCTTGACGCCGCCGATCAGGCCGAAAAAGGTCGGCAGGAAAGGCAGTTTTATCGGTCCGCCGACAAGCTTCGGGCGCAGCGTCTTGTCGACGATGAACAGCTCGACCGCACCCCACAGGAACAGCGCCAGACCGGCCATGGGCGAGCCGCTGGCCGCGAGGTAGATCGAGACAAGGGTGAAGGACAAGGGTGCGCCGCCGGGAATGAGCGCCATGACGCCGGTCAGGGCGCCGAGCGTCACCGGCGACGGCACGCCGGCCAGCCAGTAGGCAATGCCCAGCACCAGCCCCTCGCCTATGGCGATGACGGTCATGCCGGTCACGGTCGAGGAGATCGTCGCCGGCACGACGCGCGAAATCCGCTCCCATCTGGTCGGCAGGATGCGCTCGCCAAGGCGGTCGACCTGGCCGGCAAAATGCTCGCCATCGCGATAGGCGAAGAACAGGGCGATCATCATGAACAGCAACGTCAGGAGCAGCCCAAAGGCACTGCCGCCGGCGGCGAGCGCGCCTCGATAGATGCTGCCGATATTGGCGCCGCTGACCAACTGGATCAGTTCGCCAATGCCGCCGGGATGCCCGAAATTGGTCGTCCATTGCTCGTTCAGCCAGTCGCCGATGACAGGCATGGTCGCGATCCAGTGCGGCGTGGTGGCACCATGCCGGTTGGTCTCGATCGCCCAGGCGACCCACTCGCGCACCTCGTTGATGGCATAGGTGCCGGCAAGCGCGATCGGTATCACCAGGAAGGCAAGGATGAACAGGATGGCCAAGGTGGCGGCGACGGTGCGGTTGCCGCCAACGCCGGCAAGCAGCCGCTGGTAGAGCGGCCAGCTGGCGAAAGCGATGACAAGCGCGGCCAGCACCGGGAACAGGAAGCCGTGGAAGAAGTAGACGCCCGCGGCGACGATCAGCACCAGCAGCCAGCGCGCCGCCGACAGCGGCGGAATGACAGCCGACCGCAACGGCGTCGACAGGCCGAACAGGCGCTGCTGCCGTTCCGGTTTCTGGATCCTGGATTCTTTCAAACGCCCGTGACTCCCAAACACCCTTCTCCGTTATGCACTGATATAGTGCAGCAATCGTGACGATACTCCAAATGATCACGGTGACGCCGCCAATCTCTCCCCTTGTGGGGGGGATGTCCGGCAGGCCAAGGGGGGCGCCGCGCGTGGAGCGCTAGCCTCGTCTGTCACGATAGGGGGTCGCGTCCGGTCGCGCCGATCCCCTCTGTCGCCTTTGGCGACATCTCCCCCTCGAGAGGGGAGATCGCAACTTCAACCGAACTTGCCCGTCCTAGGGAAGCCCTTTGGCACCATACGCCCTGCCGATGCCCGGGCGCCGATCCATTCGGCCAGTTCCTCGCGCGACCTTGTGAAGGTGCGGTCGGCCGAATCCTGCCAGGACAGGCCCGTCTCCAATGTAAACGGCTTGAGATCGAGCAGGCCGCCATCCTTGTATTTCTGCAGCCGCACGCCCTTGCCGCGGCCCATTTCCGGAATTTCGGAGAGCGCGAACACCAGCATCTTGCGGTTCTCACCGACGATGGCGAGATGATCGCCGGTGACCGGCACGCAACGCTTGGCTTCGTCCGGCGCCTTGACGTTCATCACCTGCTTGCCCTTGCGGGTGTTGGCGACCACTTCCTCCTCCGGCACGATGAAGCCGTTGGCGTCATGCGAGGCCAGCAAGAGCTTGCGCTTGGGATCGTGGACAAAGGCGGTGACGATGTCCTGGTCGTTGTCCATGTCGACGATGATGCGGATCGGCTCGCCATGGCCGCGCCCGCCTGGCAGCCGGTCGGCGCCGATGGTGTAGAACTTGCCGCCAGTGGTGAAGACCAGCACCTTGTCGGTGGTCTGGGCATGGAAGGCGAGCTTCAAGCTGTCACCTTCCTTGAAGGTGAGTGTCGAAAGGTCGGCCAGATGGCCCTTCATGGCCCTGAGCCAACCCTTCTCCGAAACCACCACGGTGACCGGCTCGCGCTCGATCATGGCGTGGGCGATATCGGTCAGGTCGTGCTCGGGCGCATCGGCGAACTGGGTGCGGCGCCTGCCGAGCTCTGTCTCCGGGCCGAATTTTTCACGCAGATTGGCGACTTCCCACTTGATCGTCGACCATTGCTTGGCATCGGACGCCAGCAGCGCCTCGATCTGCTTCTTCTCCGCGCTCAGGCCATCGAATTCCTTGCGGATCTCGAATTCTTCCAGCTTGCGCAATGCGCGCAGGCGCATGTTGAGGATGGCTTCAGCCTGGGTGTCGGTGAGCGACCAGCGGGCCATCATCACCTGCTTGGGTTCGTCCTCCTCGCGGATGATCTTGATCACCTCGTCGATGTTGAGATAGGCGATCAGGTAGCCGGCAAGGAT
Organism: Mesorhizobium sp. HAY1-8B; assembly: GCF_056868045.1. Taxonomy (NCBI): domain Bacteria; kingdom Pseudomonadati; phylum Pseudomonadota; class Alphaproteobacteria; order Hyphomicrobiales; family Phyllobacteriaceae; genus Mesorhizobium; species Mesorhizobium sp. HAY1-8B. The sequence goes on along the minus strand of NZ_CP200321.1, from coordinate 3,861,845 downwards.
TTCCAGCCGCCGTTCGATCTCGCCGAGGCGATGTTTCGAGCGACGGATCAGAACGTCGCGACGGTGGTCCAGCCATTCCTGCAACACGCCCTTCAGGGACAGGACATTGGGTACCTTGCCGCGCGACAGCACATTCATGTTGAGCGGGAAGCGGCTTTCAAGCTCGGTGAGCTTGAACAGCGATTCCATCAGGATGCCAGGATCGACAGAACGGCTCTTGGGGACCAGCACGACGCGGATATCCTCCGCGCTTTCGTCCCTGATGTCCTCGAGCAGCGGGAGTTTGCGCGCCATCAGAAGCTCGGCGATCTTTTCGATCAGCCGCGCCTTCTGCACGCCATAAGGGATTTCGGTGACGACGATGCTCCAGGTGCCCCTGCCCTGGTCCTCCTGGCTCCATTTCGAACGCACGCGAAAACCACCACGGCCGGTCTCGTAGGCTTCGAGGATGGAGGCGCGGCTGTCGACGATGATGCCGCCGGTAGGGAAATCCGGGCCCTGGACGAAATCCATCAACTTCGCCACCGACGCATCCCGATGCTCGATCAGATGCAATGCCGCGTCGCAGAGCTCGGCCGCATTGTGCGGAGGGATCGATGTCGCCATGCCGACCGCGATGCCGGACGAGCCGTTGGCCAAGAGGTTCGGGAAGGCGCCGGGGAGCACCACCGGCTCCTCGTCCTCTTCATTGTAGGTCGGCCGGTAGTCGACGGCGTCCTCGGTGATGCCGGCTAGCAATTCGGTCGCCACGTCGGTCATGCGCGCTTCGGTGTAGCGCATGGCGGCGGCGTTATCGCCGTCGATGTTGCCGAAATTGCCCTGGCCGTCGACCAGGGGATAGCGCATCGAAAAATCCTGCGCCAATCGCACCAGCGCGTCATAGATCGACTGATCGCCATGCGGGTGGAACTTGCCCATCACCTCGCCGACGATACGCGCGCATTTGGCGAAGCCCTGCTCGGGATTGAGGCGCAGCAGGCGCATGGCGTGCATGATGCGGCGGTGGACCGGCTTCAGTCCGTCGCGAACGTCTGGCAGCGCCCGGTGCATGATGGTCGACAGCGCATAGGCAAGATAGCGCTCTTCCAGCGCCTTCTTCAGATCGACCGGTTCGATGTGATCGCCACCGCCATCTTGAGGCGGCAAAAGCCTTTTTCCCATGGGCTGGGACTAGCCGAGCGGGTGATTCGCGGCAAGAGGCGCGCGCCCGGCCGGTCGAATTGCGCGCTTTTCTGCAACAGGAAACCGCAAGGTCGCGCTTGCCGGCCAACATCAATTTGTTACACGCCGCATCTATTGCGAAGCACGATAACCGCTCGACGGCCCGACCTTCATGCCAAATTCACCGCATTCTCCAATGGCGTTCGGATCGGGTTTGCCTTTCACCGCGATTTTTGACCATTGTGCCGGGACATGCCTTTTTCCCGTCCAGTTCGTCACGGAATGGTGATGGCGCAAAGAATTGAAAAACAATTTCAGGACACTCTCAGGGACCTTGCGATGACAATCAAACGCTCAACTCTCCGGAAATTCGCTCTTTCGACCTTCCTGTTCACACTGCCGCTGAATGCGGCCCTTGCCCAGGATGCGGCCGTTGCCGATCGGCTGAAGGCGGCGCTGGCGGCCCAGGGCGTAAACATCTCCTGGACCGGGGTGACCGGCGACAACACCAGCATGGTGCTGCAGGGCGTGTCCATCAAACCGGCGGCGGAAAAGGAAGCCCTGCCGATCGGCGACGTCAAGCTCGAGGGCGTGACCGAGGCCAATGGCGGCTACGACATCGGCACCGTATCGACCTCCCCCTTCGAACACAGCAAGGATGGGGTCACCCTCAACCTGAGCCCCTTCGTCATCCACGACATGACGGTTCCGGCCGAAGGCGCCACCGGCCCGCTGGGCTCGCTGCTGATGTACAAGTCGGCCGAACTGTCCAACATGACGGTCAAGGTCGCCGACAAGACCGCCTTCTCGATGGACGGGCTTGCCATCCAGATCACGCCGCCCGCGGACGGCAAGGCGATGGAGTTCACCGGCAATACGGAAAAGTTCACGGCAGATCTCTCGCTGGTCGACGACCCCAAGTCCAAGGAAGTCATCGACGCGCTCGGCTACCAGAACATCTCCGGCAATCTCGCAATGGCCGGCACCTGGCAGCCCTCGGACGGCAAGATGGAACTGTCGAAATATGACATCTCCGTCGAAAATGCGGGCACGCTCGGCATGACCTTCAATCTCGGCGGCTACACGATGGACTTCATCAAGTCGCTGCAGGAGATGCAGAAGAAGATGGCGGCGCAGCCCGAAGGCGCCGACAATTCGGCGCAAGGCATGGCCATGCTCGGCCTGTTGCAGCAGCTTTCCTTCAACAGCGCCTCGATCCGCTTCGACGACGATTCGCTGACCGGCAAGGTGCTGGAATATGTTGGCAAGCAGCAAGGCATGTCGGCCAAGGACATCGCCAACCAGGCCAAGGCGATCGTGCCGTTCGGCATGGCGCAGCTCAACAATCCCGAGCTGACGGCGCAGGTGACGGCAGCGGTCAGCAAATATCTTGACGACCCGAAGAGCCTCGAAATCTCGGCCGAGCCGCCGGCATCAGTGCCGTTCGCGCTGATCATGGCGGGCGCCATGTCCAACCCGCTCGATCTGCCGAAGACGCTCGGCGTGGCCGTCAAGGCCAACGAAGACTGATCGAAACGTCAAGATCAAGAAAAAAGCCCGGCAGCGACGCCGGGCTTTTTTGTGGGCTATTGAATCCACGGAGGTAGTTCCGCCCGCTTTTTAAAACATCGCCCGAAGCTCGCGATCATGCGTCCTTCTTGGTCGGCGCGACACGCAGGGCCAGTTCGCGAAGCTGCTGCGGCGAGGCTTCCGACGGTGCGTTCATCAACAGATCATAGGCCTGCTGGTTCATCGGGAACATGGTGATCTCGCGCAGGTTCTTGGCGCCAACCAGCAACATGACGACACGGTCGACGCCCGCCGCCATGCCACCATGCGGCGGCGCGCCGTACTGGAAGGCACGGTAGAGGCCGCCGAAACGCTCCTCCACCGTGGCGCGGTCCAGCCCGACCGTCTCGAACGCCTTGACCATGGTTTCGGGCAGATGGTTGCGGATGCCGCCGCTGGCGATCTCGAAGCCATTGCAGACCATGTCGTACTGGAACGCCTTGATGCCGAGCAGATCCTCGCCGTTCAGCGCGTCGATGCCGCCCTGCGGCATCGAGAACGGGTTGTGGGCGAAGTCGATCTTCTTCTCCTCTTCGTTCCATTCGAAGAACGGGAAGTCGACGATCCAGCACAATTCGAAGCGCTCGCGGTCGACGAGGTTCAGTTCCTCGCCGGCGCGCGTGCGTGCCGCTCCCGCGAAGGAGACGAACTTCTTCGGGTCGCCGGCGACGAAGAACGCGGCGTCGCCGTCGGCAAGGCGGAGCTGCTGCCGGATCGCCTCGGTGCGCTCCTCGCCGATGTTCTTGGCGAGCGGGCCGGCGCCTTCGAGCTTGTCGCCCTCCTTGCGCCAGAAGATGTAACCCAGCCCCGGCTGGCCCTCGCCTTGCGCCCAGGAATTCATGCGGTCGCAGAAGGCACGGCTGCCGCCGGTCTTGGCCGGAATGCCCCACACCTCGGCCTTCGGGTCGTTGGCCAGAATGTTGGCGAACACCTTGAAGCCGGAATCGCGGAAATGATCGGAAACAGCCTGCATCTCGATCGGGTTGCGCAGGTCCGGCTTGTCGGAGCCGTATTTGCGCATGGCGACATCATAGGGAATGCGCTGGAACTTCTGCGTCACCGGCTTGCCGTTGGCGAAGGCCTCGAAGACGCCGCGCATCACCGGCTCCATGGTCGACAGCACGTCGTCCTGCTCGACGAAGCTCATTTCGAGGTCGAGCTGATAGAATTCGCCTGGCAGACGGTCGGCGCGCGGGTCCTCGTCGCGGAAGCAGGGCGCGATCTGGAAATAGCGGTCGAAGCCCGACACCATGATCAGCTGCTTGTACTGCTGCGGCGCCTGCGGAAGCGCGTAGAAGGTGCCGGGATGGATGCGCGACGGCACCAGGAAGTCGCGGGCGCCTTCCGGCGACGAGGCGGTGAGGATCGGCGTCGAGAATTCGGTGAAGCCGACATCGTTCATGCGCTTGCGCATCTCGGCGATGATTTTCGTGCGCGCCACGATGTTCCTGTGCAGCGTGTCGCGGCGCAGGTCGAGGAAGCGGTACTTCAGCCTGATGTCCTCGGGATAGTCCGGCTCGCCGAACACCGGCAGCGGCAATTCCTTGGCTGCCGACAGCACCTCGATCTCGCGGGCGAAAATCTCGATCTCGCCGGTCGGCAGGTTGGCGTTGACCGTCTCCGGGAGGCGCGCCTTTACCTCACCGTCGACGCGGATCACCCATTCGCCGCGCACGGTCTCGGCGATCTTGAAGGCAGGCGAATCGGGATCGGCGACGATCTGGGTCAGGCCGTAGTGGTCACGCAGGTCGATGAAGAGCAGGCCGCCATGGTCGCGCACGCGATGCACCCAGCCCGAAAGGCGAACGGATGAGCCGACATCGCTCTTTCTCAACTCGGCACAGGTATGGCTGCGGTAACGGTGCATGGTCATTGGTAAAGTCCGGGGTGCTGGGTGGCAGGCCAAAGCATCAAAGCCCGGCCCAAAATTTGCGCGAAAAGCGCATGGGAGGCCGGATTTGTCAAGGCGAGCGCCCACGCCCGTCCCTCGAGCGAGGTGCCGTTGAAGATCGCACGCCTGTCCTCGGCGACGTTCAGCCGGGGTGTTGTGGATACGGTTGCCAGACGGCGGCTGAAGGCCGTCGACAGCCGCGGCGAAGAACGTTCATCCCCACAGGCACGGTCCTGGAGCGAGGTCAATGGAAAGGCATTTGTCAAATCGCATCTGGCGATTCTCCAAGTCCATGGGTTCGCATCCTGAATAGCGCGGCAATTGCCGCTGGCATTGATGGATGCAATGGTTCAAGAAGGGATCACCGATACGTGATCGCCTTTCATGTCCTCCATCCGCCCGCTGATCCCGCTTCTTCTCGCCGCAGGCATCCTGCTTGGCGGCAATGGGCTGCAGAGCACGCTGATCGCGCTGCGCGGCGCGCAGGAGGGGTTTTCCGCTTCCGACATCGGCCTGATGGGCACTTTCTATTTCGCCGGCTTCCTGCTCGGCTGCCTGGCCATCACCCGCATCATGAAGGCGGTCGGCCATATCAGGGCGTTTTCGGCGCTGGCCGCGATCGCCTCGGTCGGCACCCTGCTGCTGGTGCTGGTCCTCGATCCGGTGATGTGGTGCGCGGTGCGCTTTGCCGGCGGCTTCTGCTTCGCCGGTTTGTTCACCATCGTTGAAAGCTGGTTGAATTCCGGCGTCAGCAATCACGACCGCGCGCGTGTGCTGGCGATCTACCGGATGGTCGACACTGGTTCCGTAACCGGTGCTCAGTTTCTGATTCCGATCTTCGGCGCCGGCGGCTTCACCATCTTCGCCATCATGTCGATCATGATCACGCTGTCGCTGGTGCCGGTGTCGCTCGGCGACCGCTCCAACCCGACCCCTCCGGAGGAGGTCAAGCTCGACCTGGCACGCGTCTGGCGCATTTCGCCGCTGGGTTGCTTCGGCTGCATTGCCGTCGGCGTCACCAACAGCGCCTTTCGCACCTTGTCGCCGGTCTATGCCGAGCAGATCGGCATGTCGGTCGCCGATGTCGTTACCTTCGTCAGCGTCGGCATCTTCGGCGGCGCCATCATCCAGTATCCGCTGGGCTATCTGTCCGACCGCTGGGACCGGCGCCGGGTGCTGTTGCTAACGACCTGCTGCGCAATGCTTTCGGCATTGGCGCTGGTGTTCATCGCCGGCAGCAATCCGCTGCTCAACTTCGTCATCATCTTCATCTTCGGCTGTTTCGCCATGCCGCTCTATTCGCTGTCGGCCGCGCATTCCAACGACCGCGCCGACACGGGCGAGTTCGTGCTGATCAATGCGGCGCTGATGCTGTTCTACTCCTTCGGCGCCATCGGCGGCCCTTTCGCGGCCTCCACGGCGATGCAGTATTTCGGACCGAGCGCGCTGTTCGTATTCAGCGCCATCGTCTATGCGATCTTCATCGCCGTCATCCTCTACCGCATGCAGGCCCGGTCCGGCGTGCCTTTGGGCAAACGCAGCCGCTTCACCGCTCTGCTGCGCACCTCCACCATTTTCGCGCGGCTGGCCAGACGGAATGGTGATTCCGACGGCCCGGGAAGCTCATGATGGAGGCGCCAAAGCTTGACGAAAGCCTTTCCGGCTGAAATCTAGGAAGACCTTACTCCTGCCAAAAGCGATTTGATGCACGTCATCACCACCCAGAAAGAACTCGAGACCGTTCTCGCCGCTTTCGAAAAGTCGGACTTCGTCACCGTCGACACCGAATTCATTCGCGAAACGACCTTCTGGCCTATCCTGTGCCTGATCCAGATGGCGGCCCCAGGCGTGACGGCGCTGATCGATCCGCTGTCGCCTGACATCGACCTGGCGCCCTTCTTCAGGCTGATGGCCAACGAGGCGGTGGTAAAGGTCTTTCATGCCGCCCGGCAGGACATCGAAATCATCGTCCATCTCGGGGATCTGGTGCCGCATCCGGTGTTTGATACACAGGTCGCGGCGATGGTCTGCGGCTTTGGCGACAGCGTTTCCTACGACCAGCTCGTGCAGCGCATCACCGGTGCGCGGCTCGACAAATCTTCGCGCTTCACCGACTGGCGGCACCGGCCGCTGTCCGACAAGCAGCTCGATTACGCGCTGGCCGACGTCACCCATCTGATCGAGGTCTACCAGCACCTGAGCGCCGAATTGACACGGGAAAACCGCGCCCACTGGCTGAACGAAGAGATGGATGTGCTGACCTCGCGCGAGACCTACGATCCGCATCCCGAAGGTGCCTGGAAGCGGCTGAAGATGCGGCTGCGCAAGCCGCAGGAACTGGCGATCGTGCAGGCCGTGGCGGCATGGCGCGAGCGCGAGGCCAGGGAACGCGACGTGCCGCGCGGCCGCGTGCTCAAGGACGATGCGATCTACGAGGTGGCGCAACAGGCGCCGCGTGACGCGGCGGCGCTTGCCAAGCTGCGCACAACACCCAAGGGCTGGGAGCGCTCCTCGACGGCGACAGCCCTGCTTGGGGCGGTCAATGCCGCACTGGCCTTGCCCAAGGAGCAGATGCCGAAACTGCCGAAGAATTTTCAGCCGCCGGAAGGCTCAAATGCCGCGGCGGAACTGTTGAAAGTTCTGCTCAGGATCGTTGCCGAGAAGCAGGGCGTGGCCTCGAAAGTATTGGCATCCAGCGACGACATCGATCGCATCGCGGCCGAGGGCGAGGACGCCGATGTGCCGGCGCTGCAGGGATGGCGGCGTGCCGTATTCGGTGAACAGGCGCTGAAGCTGGTGCGCGGCGAGATCGGCATCAAGTTCGACAAGCGCAAGATCGCGGTGTTCGATTTATAGCGCCTGCCCTCGCCCGGCCCGCTTTGCGGAGCGACCTTCCCTGCAAGGTGAGAAGGGGCCGCAGGTCACGAAAGCCAATTGCCTGGCTTTTCGACCTTCGAACGCCCCTAGCCTTACGAAGGGCGCGGTTTAGACCACTCCCAGCAGATGCAGGGCGAACCAGATCCAGCCCAACAGGACAATCACGGCTCCAAAAGAGAAAGAGCGGCTGCGCAGCAGCAGATTGTTGCTGGTCAGATGAACCCAGGCGTGGAAGCAGCGCGAGGCCACAAAAATCCACATCAGTGCCAGGGTCAGATAGTTGACGCCGTTGGTGACATGCAGCGTCAGGCACAACACATAGAAAAGCACCGGCAGTTCGAACTGGTTGCTGAGATTGGCGGCAACGGTGACGCTGGAAGCCGGCTCGGTCGAGCGGACCTTGTATTGACCGACCTTGGCCTCGCCGGACTTGATTGCGCCGTATCTGCGACGACCCAACACGCCGTAGACGATGTAGATCAGCAGCACGTGCACCAGAACCGGCCAGAAAATCGCGGTCTGGTTCATGATGTTTCCCCTGCCCTGTTTAGCATCAAGCCTGGGGTCTCTGGCCCACGAGCCAGAAAGCGGCGATGACGACCACCGGGATAGCAAGAAGCGCGAATTTGGTGACGATCAGCGACGAGGCGAAAGACAGCGAATCCGGGTTGGCCGACAGGAAATCTGACAGAAGGCGCGCCACGGCGATATTCTGGGCATAGTCGGCAAGCGTATAGGGCAGCACCAGCACCAGGGCGAAGATCGACTGCACCTGCGGCGGCAGCACGCGGAAATTCTTCAGGCGCCGGCCGGAGGCCAGGATCAGGCTCACCAAGGTCAGCGACAACAGCGCCGGGAACAAGAGATCGAAGGTGAGGTAGTGCCAGACGAGAATGATCTCGCCGCCGCGCCGGCCGAGCGCCGTCAGCCAGGCCATGCCTTCGTCGGGCGTGAAGCCGAAATAGCGCATGTCGAGCGACGGCAGGCCGCCGCTCAACTGACGGAAATAGAAGAATTCCATCAGCGTCATGGCGATGAAAACCGACGCCGATAGGAAACAAAGCGCTGCCGCGTGGCGAGACAGCCGCAGGATCGTCGCGGTCAGGCTTCGCCCGAGCCCGTATTGCTCAGGCTCCGCCGGGATAGTTCGGGCTTTCGCGGGTAATCGTGACGTCATGGGCGTGGCTTTCACGAAGTCCGGCGTTGGATATGCGCACAAAGGTGGCGCGCTCGCGGAAATCGGCAAGGTCGCGGCCACCAACATAACCCATAGCGGCTTTTAGCCCGCCTGCAAGCTGGTGCAGCACGCCAGACACAGGTCCTTTGTAAGGAACCTGGCCTTCAATGCCTTCCGGCACCAGTTTCAGCGTGTCGCGGACCTCGGCCTGGAAGTAGCGATCGGCCGAGCCGCGCGCCATGGCGCCGACCGAACCCATGCCGCGATAGGCCTTGAAGGAGCGGCCCTGGTGCAGATAGACCTCGCCCGGGCTTTCGTCGGTACCGGCCAGCAGCGAACCGATCATGGCGGCGCTGGCGCCCGCGGCGAGCGCCTTGGCAAGGTCGCCGGAATATTTGATGCCGCCGTCGGCAATCACCGACACACCGGATTTGTGCGCCGTCTCGACGGCCGACATTATGGCCGAAAGCTGAGGCACGCCGACACCGGCCACGATGCGGGTGGTGCAGATGGAGCCAGGGCCGATGCCGACCTTGACCGCGTCGGCGCCGGCGTCGATCAGCGCCTGCGTGCCTTCGGCGGTGGCGACGTTGCCGGCCAGGATGCGAACCGAATTGGAAAGCTTCTTGGCACGCGTCACCGCGTCCAGCACGCGCTGCGAGTGGCCGTGCGCGGTGTCGATGACCAGAAGGTCGACGCCGGCATCGATCAGGCGCTCGGCGCGCTCGAAGCCGTCGTCACCGACGCTGGTGGCGGCTGCCGCGCGCAGGCGTCCCTGCGCGTCCTTGGTGGCGTGCGGGTTGAGCTGCGACTTCTCGATATCCTTGACCGTGATCAGGCCGACGCAATTGCCCGCCTTGTCGACAACAACGAGCTTTTCGATGCGGTGCTGGTGCAGAAGCCGCTTGGCCTCGTCCTGGTCGACATTCTCCTTGACCGTGATCAGGTTCTCACGGGTCATCAATTCATAGACCTTCTGCGCCGGGTCGGAGGCGAAGCGCACGTCGCGGTTGGTCAGGATGCCGACCAGCCGGCCGATCTTCTGGCCGCCGGTGCCGCCATTCTCGACCACCGGAATGCCCGAGATCGAATAGGTGCGCATCAGCGACAGCGCATCGGCAAGGGTGGCGTCGGGGCCGATGGTGACGGGATTGATCACCATGCCGGACTCGAATTTCTTGACCTGCCGCACCTGCTCGGCCTGTTCAGCCGGGGAGAAATTGCGGTGGATGACGCCGATGCCGCCGGCCTGGGCCATGGCGATGGCAAGACGCGCCTCGGTGACGGTGTCCATCGCGGCGGAGAGGATCGGCACGTTGAGGTCGATGTCGCCGGCAATGCGGGTGCGGACATCGGTTTCGCCGGGCATGACCTCGGAATGACCCGGCTGCAAAAGCACGTCGTCAAAGGTCAGCGCCAGTGCGCCGGTGGACGTTTCGATGATTTTTGCCATGGCCAGCCCTTTAGAATGCGGAAAAAGCGCTGGACCGGGTTGGACAGCGCCGACTCTCATCTTCCCTTTCAGGATTGGCGGTGGCTGGTAACACGTCGCGGCGCGGATGAAAAGCCGATCGTTGCATCGCACAACAGCGTTATCGCGTGATCCGGCGCCACCGCTGGTTGCAGTCGCACAAAAGTGACAGCAAATTAACACGACATTGGTGTCCAGCCGTGATAACCGCGCCCCTGTACCGGCTCCCTCCCAGCCGGAAAGAAAATTTGAAACGGTCACGCTCGTGAATCGCACCATTCCGCTCATCCTGGCGGTCGCACTTTTCATGGAGAACATGGATTCGACCGTCATCGCGACATCGTTGCCGGCGATCGCCATCGACATCCATACCAGCCCCATCGCGCTCAAGCTGGCGTTGACGGCCTATCTGGTGTCGCTGGCCATCTTCATTCCGATCAGCGGCTGGATGGCGGACCGTTTCGGCGCCAAGACCGTTTTTCGCGCCGCGATCGCGGTGTTCATCGTCGGTTCGGTCGCCTGCGCCTTGTCAGGTTCGCTGCCGGCCTTCGTGGTATCGCGCTTCCTGCAAGGCATTGGCGGCGCGATGATGACGCCGGTTGGGCGCCTGGTGCTGGTGCGGGCCACGCCCAAGAGCGACCTGGTCGCCGCCATGTCCTGGCTGACTGTTCCCGCCTTGGTCGGACCGCTGGTTGGCCCGCCGATCGGCGGCTTCATCACCACCTATTTCACCTGGCACTGGATATTCCTGATCAATGTGCCGATCGGCCTGATCGGCATCTGGCTGGCCACACGCTTCCTGCCGGAAACCGAATCGATGGAGACGCCGCCGCTCGATTTCGTCGGCTTCGTGCTGAGCGGGGTGGCGGCATCCGGTGTGGTGTTCGGCCTGTCCGTGGTCAGCCTGCCCTATCTGCCGCCGGCGACCGGCTTCATCACCGTGGCCGTCGGGCTGCTTTCGGGCGCGCTCTACCTGATGCATGCGCGCCGCGCCAGGAATCCACTGCTGGCACTCGACCTGTTCCGCAACCAGGTGTTTCGCTCGTCGGTGCTTGGCGGTTCGCTGTTTCGCATCGGCATCGGGGCGGTGCCGTTCCTGCTGCCGCTGATGTTCCAGATCGGCTTCGGGTTGACGCCGTTCCAATCCGGCATGATCACCTTCGTCTCGGCGATCGGCGCCATCGGCATGAAATTCGTCACCGCGCTGATTTTTCGCGTTGCCGGTTTCCGCCGCGTGCTGATCGTCGGCTCGCTGGTCGCCGCCGCATCGATCGCCATCTACGGCCTCTTCACCCCCGAAACACCTTACGTGCTGATGCTGGCCATATTGCTGGTCGGCGGCTTCATCCGCTCGATGTTCTTCACCGGCGTCAACGCGCTGTCCTATGCCGAGGTGTCGGCCGAGGACACCAGCAAGGCAACGCCGATCACGGCGGTGTTCCAGCAGCTGTCGATCGCGCTCGGCGTGGCGCTCGCCGGCGGCATCCTGGAAGTCTCGACCTCGATCCATGGCGGCCCGCTGACGCTGGGCGATTTCCATATCGCCTTCTTCATCGTGGCGGCCGTATCCGCGGCGGCGTCGCTGTCGTTCATGCGGCTGGCGCCCGATGCGGGCAACGCCGTCTCCGGCCATGGCCGGCTGACAACGCCCAAGACACTGGAACCTGCGAGATCGCCGGGCGAGTAAGCCGAAGGCTGCTTATAGGCTTAAGCTTCGGCGTCCCCCGGCCCTTCGCTATGGCTCCGGGCGCTCGAGTCCTTCTGAACGTCCACTGGACGTTCCGATCCACCTGACGGCGGACCGGCAATTGGTGGCCTGCTTAGGCTTCGGCGTCCCCCGGCCCTTCGCTATGGCTCCGGGCGCTCGAGTCCTTCGGAACGTCCACTGGACGTTCCGATCCACCTGACGGCGGACCGGACTCTCGCCCCTTGAAGTCTTTCGCCAACAGATAAAGTTCGACCAATTCATCGCGCGAGGCCGGCGGCTTGACGTGATGCACGGAGCGGAAATTCTTCTTCAACATCGAAAGCAGCTCGTTTTCAGCGCCGCCCTGGAAGGTCTTGGCCAGGAAATGCCCGCCCGGTTTCAGCACGGACAGAGCAAAGTCGGCCGCCACTTCGCACAGATGCATGGTACGGATGTGGTCGGTCCGCTTGTGACCGGTGGTGGGTGCGGCCATGTCGGACAGCACGACATCGGGATCGCCGCCCAGCGCCTCGGACAGCTTGCGCGGAGCATCCGCGTCCAGGAAATCCATTAACAGCACCGGCGCGCCGGGCACGGCATCCATTTCCAGATAGTCGATGCCGACGACATGCGGATTTTCCGCCGTCGATTTCGTGCGCGCGGCCGCGACCTGGCACCAGCCGCCGGGGGCGGCTCCCAGATCGATCACCTTCATGCCGGGTTTGAGCAAATGGTGCTTGTCGTCGATCTCGATCAGCTTGTAGGCGGCTCGCGAGCGGTAGCCGTCGGCCTTCGACCGTTGGACATAGGGATCGTTGATGTGGCGCTGCAGCCAGCGGCGCGACGATTCCTTCAGGCCGCTCTTCTTCTTGATCCGCGTCTTCAGCACGCGAATGCTGGCCGACCCTGGTTTTTCCGGTTTCTTGGTCATTGCCGGCCACCACGCCCATCGTTGCGCCAGACGCCGTCATCGGCCATCAGCTCGCTCAATATGCCTTCGCGCAGCCCACGGTCGGCGACGCGCAGCCGCTCCGACGGCCAGACGGCACGGATCGCTTCCAGGATAGCACAGCCAGCCAGCACCAGATCGGCGCGGTCCGCACCGATGCAAGGGTTGGCGCAGCGTTGCTGGAAATCCCAGCCTACCAGTCTCTCCACCATGCGGTCGACGCTGTCGCGGTCCATCCACAGCCCGTCGACCCGCCGCCGGTCGTAACGCTCCAGATCAAGGTGAACACCGGCCAACGTCGTGACCGTGCCGGAGGTGCCGAGCAGGTGGAAGTTCGGGCTGGCCTTGAGGTGGCTCAGCCGGTCGCGGCCATCGAAGGTGGCCAGCCGGCCGGCGACGTCGTCGACCATGGCGGTGAAGATTTCGCGCGTCACGGTGCGGCCGCCAAAGCGTTCCGCCAAGGAGACGACGCCGACCGGCAGCGACGTCCACGAGACGATGTGGTTGGCGAGACGTGGGGAACGGCGGCCGGTGAGATCGATCAGCGCGATTTCGGAAGAGCCGCCGCCTATATCGAACAGGACGACACCTTGCGTGTCACGCTCGACCAGCGAGCCGCAGCCGGAAACCGCCAACCGCGCCTCGGTCTGGCGGTCGATGATCTCGAGCTTCAACCCGGCCTCGCGCTCAACGCGTTCAAGAAACTCGACGCCGTTCTCGGCCGAGCGGCAGGCTTCCGTGGCGATCAGCCTGGCCTTCCTGATCTTGCGGCTGCGCAATTTGTCGCCGCAGACCTTCAGCGCCTCGACAGCGCGGTCCATCGCCGGCTTGCCGAGCCGGCCGTTGGCGGTGAGCCCCTCTCCAAGCCTGACGATGCGCGAAAAGGCGTCGATGACGCGGAACTGGCCATGGCGCGTGGGAACAGCGACCAGCAGCCGGCAATTGTTGGTGCCGAGGTCGAGGGCCGCGAATACGGGAAGCTCGTGCACCGGCGGCCGGCGGGTGCCCTGCTCGTGGCGCGGCGCTTGGAGAACGGGCGAGATCGCTGGGCCGGCCGGCTGCTGCTTCGGCTCCACGGCCGAAGCAGCAGCCTTGCCTGGCACCGGCGATCGATTGTCCTGCGCTTCATCGCGCGCAAAGACCTTGCGTCCGCGCCTTCGCTTGCGCCGCTTCTTGGGTTTGCCCTTCTGGTGATGGGTCGCGTCGCCCGCCTGCCCGTCGGCGGAGTGCGGCTCCGTCGGGCGGCGTTGCTGCCAACCGGCTGTCCCCGAGCCCGATGGCCCTGGGGAAGCGCTGGACGCGCCCACCTCCGGCGCGCCTGCGCCGGTGTCGCGGTCTTCCACTGTCGTTCCTTCCGGCGCCGCGCGAACCGGTGACGGACGCAGCAGGCGCTTTGGCATGTTTCAAGTTGCCGCCAGACTAACAGTGCCGTGCCCGATCACCAAGAGCCGCACGCCGAATTTTGCGGCTGGGCGCGAACCGCCTTTCGCCCCGCCGCGAAATGTGCCCGCGAGGCTGTTGGTACGCGATGCCGGCGAAGACAATCTCCTGTCAAAGCCGATGCGATCACCGCATGCCGGCGCCTTCGCGCCATCTTGGCCGCGGGCGGATCTTTGCCGGCCGCGGCGCGACAAGTGTTCGCGGTTGAATAGCCGGCTTCAATGAGGCATTTCTGAAATGTACGGAAGTCGCCGGGCAGCCGGCTTCCCACCATCAGGCGAAAAGGAAGCGGACACGCAGCGCATGGCAGTCAGGCAATGAACTGGAGACGTTATTTCTGGCCGGTCGTCGGCATCGCCGCGGTGATCTTCTCGCTGCTGCTGCTCTGGCACGAACTGCGCGGCATTTCGCTCGACGATGTCTGGGACGGGCTCGCGGCCATTCCAACCCGCGGCTGGATCCTGGCAGCGCTGAGTTCGGTCATCGCCTATGCCGCGCTCGCCGGCTACGACCACATCGCACTGCTCCATATCGGCAAACGGGTGTCGTGGCTGTTCGTGACGCTATGCTCCTTCACCACCTACGCGCTGTCGCACAACATTGGCGGCTCGGTGTTCTCCGGCGCCGTCATCCGCTACCGCGCCTATGGCACAAGGGGCCTGACCGGCCAGGATGTCGGCGTGCTGGTGGCGATCTGCTGGATCACCTTCGTGTTGTCGACGATTCTGGCCTCCGGCCTTGTGCTGGTATTCGAGCCTCAGATCATCGATCGTTTTTCGGGCATCGCCCATCACGGCCTGTCGGAAGCGGCTGGTATCGCCATGCTGCTGATCGTCGCCGCCTACGTCTTCGGCAGTTGGCTGCATCTGCGCCCGCTGAAGATCGCCAGCTTCCAGTTGCACTACCCAGCGCTGCCGATCGTCGCCAGGCAATTGCTGATCGGCCCGATTGAATTGCTTGCCGCGGCCGCCATCATCTTCTTCGCCCTGCCCGAGGCCCACAATCCCGGCTATTTCGTCGTGCTCGGCGTCTTCCTCGTCTCCTTCTCGGTCGCCCAGATCTCGCACGCGCCTGGCGGGCTGGGCGTGTTCGAGGTGGTGTTCCTGGCCGGGCTTTCGGACATGGAGCCGGTCGGCGTGCTGGCGGCGCTGCTGGTGTTCCGGTTGTTTTATCTCATCATCCCGCTGTTTCTGGGACTGGGCATCGTACTGTTCTTCGAACGCTCGCAATTCAGCCGGACAGAGAGCTGAGGCGCGGATTGGATTTCATATCCGCGCTTGAAGCGCTGCGAGGCAATGGGTCTGCACCCGGCTGACAAAACGTGGCGATTGAACCGCAAAGCAGGCTTGACTATTTTCCGCTGGCGGCTACAAGGCAGCGCTCAAGCGGCTCAGCCGTTCGGCCCGCGCGGTTCGTGACCGCGCCTGCTGGGGAATAGGTTAACGGTAGACCCACGAACTCTGACTCCGTTAGTCCTGGTTCGAATCCAGGTTCCCCAGCCAAACTGGACTCTCTCTCGCTAAAGCTGTCTGCTGTGCACCCGTTGCTGCGCCGGCTGCGACCGTTTCCGCAAGTAGATCAAACGGTTGCCTGAAGACCGGATGAACCTCCCCTTGATTCCAGTGGCAGTTCGACACCACGAGATTCAAGAGCCGCTTTTTCTCGTGCGAAGGCTGTGTCCACGGGCACATTCAAGTCGCGCGACACTCCCGTGGCGGGAATATTCCTTTCCGGCGGCGGGCGTGCATCTCCGTTCTGCGCCCCAACATTTTCCCTCCCCGGCCCAGGTTCCCGTTCCTGCATGGGCTCGCCGTCTCCGGGCGATCGCAACCCGTCCAGCAACCCTTCGATCCTGTCGCGCAACTTCGCTGGGTGATCCGAATGGCGCGGTAAGTTTGGCCGCAGATCGGATCATTTTGCCGTGCGGCATCTTCAGACAGGCAAGACGCTCTTTGGAATCGAGCAAAGGACGCTGAAGGACGGATTGACCAGGTTTCCGACGCGCAGTGTGCAACATTGGCTGACAAGCTGGTGGGCGTCCATCAGATCCAGTTTCGTCCGCCGAGCGACCCATCTGACAAGGCCTGATGCGGCGATCCGGACAGCGTCTTCGACAGGTCGTGCGCAGCCGATGACGCCGATGTGGCTCTCGGTTTCCAGCCTCGGCCAATCGAACCCGTCTTCAGGCGCAAGCCGGTTGATCGACAATGTCGTGTTGAAGGCGCCTTCGATCGCGGTACCCGCGATCTCGCCGTCGCCCTGCGCATAATGCCCGTCGCCGATATAGACATGCCCGCCATCGACGTTGGCCCTGATGTAGAGCGTGGCGCCGGGGCCGAGATCCGGAATGTCGAGATTGCCGCCGAAGTCACCCGGGACGACGCCGAGGCGGACTTCGCCATGCGCTGGCGCGACTCCCAGAGTGCCATGAAATGGCCGGAATGGGACCTGCAGCCGAGCCCCGGAACGCGTGGGCGTCACAAGCGAGGTGCGGTCGGCGTCGAAGGTCCAGATCCAGACGCGCTCATCCTGCGGCTGCTGGAGGTTGGGATTGGCACGCGTGCCCGAGAGCAGGCCGAAATCGGGCGAGATCGTCGCGACGCCCCAGTCGCGGGCGGGCTCCAGCGCGATCAGGCGGATGGCGAGAATGTCCCCGGCGACGACGCCGTCGACGGCAATCGGCCCTGTCAGCGGATTGACCTTCGGGTATGGCGCAACCTCACGCGGCCGGCCGTCGACATCGGTCAGCTTGCCGGAAAAACAGTCCTCGGTGAAAACCGTGAAGACCTCCCCGGGCCGCACGGTCCTGCGAGGCGCATGGCCGCCGAAATGAAACACGAAGTCATCTTCTCGCTGCATGGGTTGGCCGCCTTGCGTCATGGTGGTCAAAAATTTGAACGTTGCGGATCGGATGACCCGCTCGCTGGCGCCGGTTCGAGAATCCTGGCCGGTCGGTTGCGGAGGTGAAGCCGCCAGCGCGCGAATGTCAGTCCGAGAATGGCCGCGAGATAGGGCAACATCAGGACGAACTGCGAGGGGATTGCGAGCGCCTGAAGGCGGTCGCCCAACGCCCCGAAGAAGCCGAACAGCACCGCAGCGGCAGCCGTTGTCCAGGGCAAGCCGCCGCTGAACAGCGTCGCGGCGAGGCCGATGAAACCACGGCCGCTGGTCATTTCCGGGAGGAAGAAGTGCAGCTTGTCCATCGATATCTGCGCGCCGGCGAGACCCGCCAGGAGGCCGCTGATGGCAAGCGCCAGCGCCTTCATGCGTGCAACATCGATGCCGGCGGAGCGCGCCGCATGCTCGTCTTCGCCCGCGGCGCGCAAATAGGAGCCGACCGGCGTCTTGTAGAGGAAGACAAAACAGGCCGGCACGGCCAGGAACGCCAGGACCACAATCACACTCTGCCCCTCCAGCGCCGGACCGAGCAGCGGCACAAGTGAAAGCGCACCAGCCGGAATGTGCCAGAGATCGGGGAAGGTGATCGGACGCAGGCCACCGGGGCTCCTGTAGAACCATTCCAGCGCAAACAGGCTGCCGCCGGCGGCCAGAAGGTTGATGCCGAGGCCGGCAACGATGAAATCCGCGGAAAACCGCAAGGTCATCAGCGCCAGAAGCTGCGACATCAGGATCGACGCAACCAGGGCACACAAAAGCGCAAGTGCCGCACTTCCGGATGCATTGCCGACGGCAATGGCTGTGAACGCGGCCACCAGCATCATCCCCTCCACGGCAACGTTGAGGATATTGGCGCGCAGCGTGATCATCGCGGCCAAGGCGGCCAACACGATCGGCGAGGATTGTTCGAGCACCGAGGCGAGAAAGGAGATGTATGCCATCGGCCTAGCCCCTCGCCCGGGCGTTGAGCCGAGCCGTCATCAAGAGCACGAGAAGGCCCGTGAGGAGATTGACCAGCGAACGCGGCACGTCGGTGGAGATCTGCATGTAAGCGGCGCCATTAATGATCATGGCATAGAACAAGGCCGTCGCCAGCGCGCCGATCGGGTGGATGCGCGCCAGCAAGGCGCATGTGAGCCCGACCAGCCCGTAGTTGGGGGAGAAATTCTGTTCGAAGCGATGGCCAATCCCCAGCACGTAGAGCGTACCCGCCAGACCGCCGAACCCGCCGGCCAGCAGCATGGCCATGACAATACGCCTGTCGGCGGGAACGCCGATGGTCCTGGCAAAGCGCAGATTGGTGCCGGATGCGCGCAGCTGCGCGCCCCATTCCGTCCTGAAAAGCACCACCCAACTCACCACCGACAGCAAGGCAGCAACTATGATGCCGCTGGTGGCGCCCGGCACGCCGGGAAACGCCGGCAGCCATATCTTCTGCGGCAGCAAGGCGCTGACGGCGCCGTAGCTGGTCGGATCGCGGATGATCTGATTGGCGAGATAGGATGTGCACAACAGCACAATGATGTTCAACATCAGCGTGGTGACGACCTCGTCGACGGCAAGCCTGACCTTGAGGACCGCGGGTATCCAGCCGAGCAACGCACCAGCGAGAATGCCCCCGACGACCACGAGCGGAAAGAGCACCACCGTCGGAAGACCGGAAAGGGAGACGCCGATTACGGTCGCGGTGATGGCACCGGCATAGAGCTGGCCCTCGCCGCCGACATTGAAGACGCCGGCCCGGAACGAAAAGATCACGCCGAGCGCGATCAGCGTCAACGGCGTTGCGCGATTGAGGAACAGGGCGAAATTGCCGAGTGAATCGAAATTGGCCAGAAGCAGGTCGCGATAGGCGCGAACCGGCTCGTCGGTGATGGCGGCAACCAGCACGAAGCCGATGGCGAGCGTCAGCGCGATCGCGGCGACCGGCGCGCGGATGGCCTTCAGCAGGTCGATAACAGTGCTACGCATCAGTTGACCGCCCCGAGCGAACCGTTCATCAGCGCACCGACCGTCACTTCGTCGGCATCGCCGCGCTCGAGGACGCGCAACAGCTTTCCCGAATACATCACGCCGATCCTGTCGGAGAGCGCGAATATCTCGGACAGTTCGGACGATATCAGCAGCACGGCGCGGCCGCGATCGGCGGCCGCCATGATGCGCTCGTAGATGAATTCGGCGGCGCCGATGTCGAGGCCCCGCGTTGGCTGGCTGACCACCAGAAGCGTGGGATCGCGGTTCAACTCGCGTGCGATGACGACTTTTTGCATGTTGCCGCCCGAAAGGCTGCCGACCGGCGTCGACGGTTGCGCGCCTCGGATGTCGAACTCCGCGATCTTGCCTGCCGCGAACGCATCAACCCTGTCGGTGCGCACCAGTCCGTGCCTGATCAGGCCGGCAAGCCTGTAGTTGGTCGCGGCCAGGTTCTCGCCGACGCTCATGGTGACGCTGAGGCCACGATCCAACCGGTCTTCCGGGACGAAGCCGAGGCCTGCCTGCTGGCGGCCCGGCACGTCGACTGTGGTAACGTCCCTGCCGTCGAATTCGATCGTTCCGGCCTGGATATCGGTGAACCCGGCGATGACTTCGGACAGCTCGGTCTGCCCGTTGCCGTCAACACCGGCGATGCCGACGATCTCGCCGGCGCGGACCTCGAGTGAAATGTCGTCGAGCAGCCGCCTGCCGGCGGCATTGGCCACCGCGACATGGCGAAGCCTGAGCTTGGTCTCGCCGAAGGCGCGTTTGCGCGACTGACCGGCACGGCCGACGAGAAAGACATCGCGGCCGACCATGTCGCGGGCGATGTCGGCCTCGCTGACGTCGCGCGTCAGATGCGTCGATATGGTTTTGCCGTGCCGCAGCACCGTCACCCTATCCGACACCGCCTTCACCTCGCGAAGCTTGTGGGTGATGAAGAGGATCGTCCGGCCGCGCGAGCGCAGCCCATCGATGACGTTGATCAGCTCATCGACCTCGGGAGGCGTCAGCACCGCGGTTGGCTCATCCAGGATCAGTAGTTCGGCGTCGAAGGCGAGCGCCTTCAGAATCTCGACACGCTGACGCTGTCCGACAGACAGGTCGCGGACCGGCGTCCGCGGATCGAGGCCGAAATTGTAGCGCTCTATGAGTGCCGTGGCCCGCGCGACCATGGCCTTGCGGTCGGAGAAGATCGCCAGCCGGGTGAGATGCCGGCCAAGGAAAATGTTTTCCGCGACCGTCATCGAGGGGACCAAGGTAAAATGCTGGTGGACCATGCCGATGCCGAGCCGGCTCGCGGCGATCGGGCTGGCGATCTCGACCTTGCGGCCATCGAGTTGAATGACGCCGGCGCTCGGCTGGTGGATGCCGGCCAGGATGTTCATCAAGGTCGATTTGCCCGCGCCATTCTCACCACAGATAACATGGACTTCGCCGCGCCGGACGCTCAACGCGACGTCTCGCAATGCCACCTTCTCGCCGAACGTCTTGGCGATCCCCGAAAGGCGCAGGATTTCATCCGAGCCGGTCATGGCACAAGTCCACCAACGAGATGACGGGCGGGACCGAACCCGCCCGTCTGCTTCCAAGTCTACTTGAAGGCCGTCTCGACCTTAAGCGCGCCGCTGACGACTTTCGCCTTCGCCTCGTCGATCTTCGCCTTTACCGAGGCCGGCACCAGGGCATCGTTGTAGACCAGGCCGACGCCGTTGTTGGCGAGGCCGTAGATCTTGAGCTTGCCGAACTCGGCCTTGCCGTCGCGAACCTGCCCGATCGAGTCGTAGATCGAGTTGCCGATCTGCTTCAGCATCGAGGCCAGGACGTTGTCGGGGTGCAGTCCGTTCTGGTCGGAATCGACGCCGATTGCATATTTCTTCGCATCCGCAGCGCCTTTCAATATGCCGAGGCCAGCGGGGCCAGCGACGTTGTAGACGACGTTGGCGCCATTCTCGATGGCGGTCTTGGTGAGGTCGTAGGCCTTCTGCGCATCGTTGAAGTTGCCGATGAAGATCACCTGGACTTCGATGTTCGGCACCACCGTCTTGGCGCCCTGCTTGAAGCCGACGATGAAGTCCTGGATGACCGGCAGATCCATGCCGGCGACCACCGCGATCTTCGGCTCACCAGAGGAAAGCGGGAACTCCGCCTTGTCCGTCGCGGCGATCGCCGCGAGCGCACCGGCGAGATAGGATCCCTCGTTTTGCGCGTACTTCACCGAAAGAACGTTCGGCAGATCCAGCTGATCGTCGAAGAAGACATATTTCTGTTCGGGATGCTGGGGCGCGACCGCCGCCAGATTGTCGTGCATATTCGGTCCGGTGAAGATGATGTTCCATTCGCCGGAATTGGAAACCGCTTCCAGATTCTGGCGCCACAATTGCGGGTCGCTCGGCGAGGCCTGTAGCAGGCGCGTGCGCACGCCATCCGCCTCCGCGCGGGCAAAGCCGGTTGCGGCATTGTCGTTGAAACCCATGTCGCCCAGATTGTCGCTCATCACGTAGACGGCGCTGAGCTTGTCGGCCGCGTTGGCCGCGCCCGCCATGATCGAGACGGACAGCAATCCGCCGGCAACGCCGGCCAGTAACTTCGAAAGGATTCTCATCATCATCGTGTTCCCTGTTGTTGTTTCGTTTGATGTGCTGCTGGAATTATGCTGCCTGCTTCGACATCGCCGCGCTGCAGCGCCGCGATCGATGCGATCGACGCGAAAAGAGCCTCTTGCGTCGCCTCGATATCGAATTCGATGACCACGTCGCAGTTGGTCGGCTTGTCGGACCTGCCGAGAAAATCGACGACGGTGCGGCCATAGTTCAGCCCTGGTGACGTCTCGACATCGACGCGGGCCCTGACGGTCTTCGCAATCCCAGGCTGCGCCGCCACGAGCACCGCGCAGGGATCATGCAGCGGCGCCTCGGTCGGCGTAAGGATGTTCGGCCGGTGCGTTGCGCGCAGCGATGCCAGCAACTCCGCGGCCAGTTTCGCGGCAGGCGCAGGAAGTGCCGCGACGCGATCGATCAGCGCATGCGTGATCGGCACGGTGCCGCTCGCGTCCACCGGGACCATCGTCAACGCAATGCCCGAGCCATAGACGATCGCCGCCGCCTCGGGATCGCACAGAATGTTCCATTCGGCCGCCGCCGTCTTCGTCCCTAGGCCCCACGCACCGCTGAGCGTGACGATCCTGCCGATGAGCGGCTGGATCCGCGGGTAGCGCCGCAAGGCAAGGGCGAGATTGGTCAGCGGTCCGGTAGCGACGATCGTCAGGCCGGGATGCGCGGCGGCCTCGGCCGCGATCCGATCGACGGAATGCTGCGGGTCGAGTTCGACGCGCGCCAGATCATCGCGAGCGGGGTCGAGCGCGCTCTCCATATCGAGAATTCGGGCGATCAGGCGCTCGCGAAGCAGTGGCCCGACCGAGCCTTCGCAGACGGGCGCGACCAGCGGATGGGCCGCGGCAACAGTGATCGCAGCATTGATCGCGGTGCGGTCGCTCGCAAGATGTCCAGCCCCCGTGGTCACAGCCAGAAGCCGCACCGCCGGATGTCCCAGCGCGGCCAGGATGGCGAGTGCGTCGTCGTTACCGGGGTCGCAGTCGTGCAGAAGGTCAAGCATCGGCGCCGTCAACCGCGACCTGTCCAGGCGACCAGATTGCACCACATGGCCTTGTAGCCGGGCCAATTGGTGAATTCGGCGGGACACCAATGCGGGCTGCAGTCCGACATGAAGGCAGCCGTGCGGCCCTTGCCATGTTCGGTCAAGGCCAGAAGCGGATCGTTGCCGATCGTCGCCAGGAGCTCCGCGCCTTCGGCCAGCGTCACACGATTGTAGCCGAGCAATGCCGGCAGCGGCCCCTGCACCCCATTGAAGACAGGATGGGTATCGCGCACGATTGTGCCGACAACGCCTTCGGGATGTTCGCGCCGGTCGTCCGTCGCCATCAGGCGAACGGGAAGACAGGCCTCGACCGGCGTATCCTTCCAGCAACCCTTGGCCTCGATCCCGGTGAAGGTCAGATAGCCGCCGACCATGACCAGTCCACCGCCGCGCTTCACGTAATCCGCGATCACGTCCAGCCTGTTGGGCGAACGCTGCGCGTGCAGCCAGGTTTTTGGCGCGAGCAGCAGCGTGTTGGCCCCGATGTCGCTCAGGATGACGGTCGCGTATTTCCGCAGCCCGTCGACAGTGTCTGGGAAATCCGTCGGAGCGGCGTGGTTCTGGATGACATCGACCTGGTAACCGCCGGCCTCGAGTGCGGCCTTGAGGATAGAATAGCCCTCGCCGAACGATGTCGTGGTGAAGGAATCGAAGCCTTTGGTGTGCGTCGCCGTCGTGAACCAGGTCTCGCCGACGATCAGGATCCTCTTGCCACTCATCGCATTCTCCAGACTTGGTCGCGTCGCTTATCGGAGGCTGATGCACGCATGGGCGATCGGCCGGATGCTCGACATTGCCTCGTTTAAATGTTATCTACACGAGTAGAATTGGTCTTGCAAGCATGGTTGGCCGAAGTGCCGGCGCAAAAAAGAGCGTCATGCCACGGGCTGGACGCAACAGGATCTCTGCGCCACGCTGCGTGTGCAGATGAGAGAAAAGGGTGTTCGAATGCCGCTGTACCGTCAGTTCGAAACGCAGGAACAGCTCGACTGGGAGTACAGGCCCGAGCTCAGGATAGACGCCCCCAAGGCGTTCGAGAAAATCATCGCCGGCCGCATTGCGGAGGCCGAAAAGGCGAGAAAAACCCTCAACCGCACGCCCGACGTCCATTACGGACCAACCCGTATGGAGAAGCTCGACATCTATCCCGCCAGCACGACCGGCGCGCCGATCGTGGTCTTCATCCATGGCGGCTACTGGTTCGACGGTCGCCTGAAAAAGGAAAACTACATCTGGGTGGCCAAGGGCTTTACCGGCAATGACGTAACCACCGTCATCATCGACTACGACGTTTGCCCAAAAGTCACCGTCGACGAGATCGTGCGCCAGTGCCGGGCCGCGATTGCCTGGACCTACAAGAACGCCGCCACATTCGGCGCCGACGGCAACCGGATCTATGTGACCGGCAATTCCGCCGGCGGCCATCTGACCGCGATGATGGCGGTGACCGATTGGATCAACGACTACGGGCTGCCGGCGGACGTCATCAAGGGGGGCTGCCCGATCAGCGGGCTCTATGATATCGAGCCCTTCCAGTACACGTGGATCCAACCGAAGATACAGTTCAACGGCCAGCAGATCAGGCGTAACAGTCCGATACTGCACGTGCCGCAGAACGGAATACCGCTGCTTGTCAGCTGGGGTTCCAACGAGAGCCAAGAATTCTGGCGGCAGTCGGAGACGTTCTGCGCGGCCTGGCAGGCTGGGGGCAACAAGGTCCAGGCCCATCCGCAGGAGGGTTGCGATCATTTCACCGCCATCAGCGCATATGCCGACAAGAACAGCTCCTTCTTGAGTTCATGTCATGGACCACATGCATGAATGCTGGACTTGACGGAGAGTTCGCCGGTTTCTCGGGGCAAGGCAGGTAATGGTCACTCGATCCGATGTTGCAAGACGCGCAGGGACCTCGACAGCCGTCGTCAGCTATGTCGTCAATGACGGGCCGCGGCCGGTCGCGGCCGAAACAAGGCAGCGCGTGCTCGACGCCATCGCTGCGCTTGGCTACCGCCCGAACCGCGTGGCACAGGCCTTGCGGGGGCAGCGGTCGCGTGTGCTTGGCTTGATCGTTCCCGATATTTCCAACCCGTTCTACGCCGAGCTGGCTCGGGTGATCGAGAACTGCTCTGACCTGTCGGGATATACGCTCGTGCTCGGCAACAGCGAGCAGGATGCGCAGCGGGAACTACGCTATGTCCGTACCTTTCTCGACCGGCAGGTCGACGGGCTCTTTCTGATCAGCGGCAGCAGCTCCGATGAACTGACTGCCCTGTTTTCGGAAATCGCCGTACCCTTCATCCTGCTCGACCGCCGCATCAACTATGCGCCGAACGCCTTTCTGCTGGCTACGGACAGCTTTGCTGGCGCGGTCACCGCGACCCGCCATCTCCTCTCGCTTGGCCACACCGACATCGCTGCGCTTTGCGGCCCGGTTCGGGTGCCAAGCGAGCGCGCACGGGGATACGCGCATGCGATGACCGACGCAGGCTTCAAGCCGGTCCTACATCACAGCCAGGAGTACGACCGCCAGTCGTCCCACGAGCTTGCGCGCAGCATCTTGGAAGCGCCCGCAAGGCCGAGCGCGATCTTCGCCACCTATGATCTCGCCGGGATCAGCATTTTGCGCGCCGCGGCAGACCTCGGGTTCAGCGTTCCAGCAGATGTCGCGGTCGTCGCTTATGACAACATTCTGGAGGGACAATACACTGTCCCTCGCCTGACGACGGTCGCCCAGCCAACTGAAGAGCTGGGCAGCAGCGCAACCAGACATCTCATCGGCTTGGTTGAAGGCAGCATCGAAGTCAAATTCGGAATGGAATTCATCGTGCCGAAGCTGATCATACGCGAGAGCTGCGGCGGAGCGAATGACGCTTTGGCCGTTCATGCAAGCCATCGCTTCTAGGCAGCGACTGCAGAGATCGACCGACTGGACGATCTGCTCCGTTGGAGTTGGTCATCTGTAGGTGACTGACCTTAGCGAATGTCCCATAAGCGCATGCAATTCCGGCTGGGGTGCGACACAGAAAGTTCGAAAACCCTCCAGGAACCCCAGCCAAACTGGATGTCCTTTGGACACGACGATCCCTTGGGACTGTTCCGTCGATAGCACCGCAGTCGTTTCAGCAAGCAAATCAAACGGTTGTCGAAAGACAGTGCGAACCAACAAGGGCGGCCAAATCGCAAACCGCCTGATTCATCCGGATATCGTGATCCTGAATGAACTCGGCTATTGCCGCTCCGCGCCTCCGGCTGAGCATTGCCGTTCATCTGCTCAGCGGGCTCGGGTGGCCAAGGTTACGTCTGGTCCGCAATCCCAAGCTTTTCAGCGCGGTCCCGCATTTCGACTGGGAGTTTGGCCTTGCAGCGCTCCAGTAGGTCGAAATGCACGCTGACAACACGCATTCGGGCCCGAGGGATATCATCGAGCGTCCCGGTCAATCTATGCACATAGGTCAGCGAGGATGTGCCGATGGCTTCGACGTGCGAGTGGACCGAAACATTCGTGCCGGCCGACGTCTCCCGGAGATAGTCTATCTCCATGCGGACATCGGCCCAGCCGTAGCGCTTCGTGTCCATCTCCAGCCCGCCGACGCGGCCTAGCAACTGGAAGCTGGCGTCGTCGAACATCCCGACATAATGCCGGACGTTGAGGTGTCCCATCGCATCGCACATCCAGGGGTGCACGACGCCGGCAAAGGTAATGACCGGTGCCCTCGTCAAAACGCCACCTCGTTCCCACCCTTGAGTTTGAGGATGGTTCTCGCCTCCTCCGGGGTCGCCACTTCCAAAGAAAGCTCGTCCAATATGCGCCTGATCTTCGCCACCTGCTCGGCATTGCTCTTGGCGAGCTTATGCTTGGCGAGGTAGAGGCTGTCTTCCAGGCCCACGCGGACGTTGCCTCCCATTACAGCTCCCATCGTGCACAGCCCCATCTGGTGCTTGCCTGCCGCCAAGATCGACCAGAGATAATCCCGGCCGAAGAGCCTGTCGGCGGTGCGGCGCATGTGCATCATGTCTTCCGGACTCGCACCTATCCCGCCGAGCAGGCCGAAGATCGTCTGCACGAAAAGAGGAGGCGTCAACAGCTTGCGGTCGAGGAAATGGGCCAGGGTGTAGAGATGGCTGACGTCGTAGCACTCAAACTCGAACTTCGTGCCGTAGGCCTGCCCCACCTCGACGATGACCCTCTCGATCTGCTCGAACGTGTTTGAGACGATGCCGCCCTTCGTTCCTTCCAGATAGGGCTTCTCCCATTCGTGCTTCCACGTATCGTATTTCGGCACGATATGGTGGAGCGCGAAGTTCATCGATCCCATGTTGAGAGAGCACAACTCCGGCCTTGCGGCATGGGCGGCCTCCAGCCTCTCCTCAAGCGACATCTTGAGGCCCCCGCCAGTCGAAATGTTCATAACGGCGTCTGTCTGCTGCTTGATGCGCGGCAGAAAGTCCATGAACAGTCGCGGGTCGGGCGTGGGCTTGCCGGTTTCCGGGTCACGCGCATGCAGGTGTATCACGGCGGCGCCAGCCTCGGCCGCTCCGACGGCGGCTTCCACGATCTCGTTGGGCGTGATCGGCAGATAGGGACTCATCGTCGGCGTGTGGATGGATCCCGTCACGGCACAGGTGATGATCACCTTGGGCGTTGCAGTCATGTTGTCCTCCCCTTGTCCGGCCTCCTGCCGGCCCTATCCTCATGGCGCAAGCGCAAGACAGTCGCGCGCCCACCATCCTATGTTCACCTCCGTACCGGGACACACATCGCGCCGGCCAGCTTCATTCGGTGTCTTGAGCACGATCGGGCCCATGCCGGGCACATCGCAGATTATTCTGACATGGTCGCCGACATAGATGACCTGACGCACCGTCGCGACGAACCCATTGTCGCGTTCGCCGGCTCGAGCCAGAAGGCTCACCCGCTCCGGCCTGACCGACACGATGGTGGCGGCACTGGCGGACGAGGGATGTTCGCCGACCGGCATCGCGACAACGTCTGCGCCATCGTTCAGCCTGACGATGGCGGTGTCGCCTTGCTTGCGCACTATCGTTCCGTGGAACTGGTTGTTCTCGCCGATGAAGTTCGCCACGAAGCTGGTCTGCGGACGCTCGTAGAGTTCAGCCGGGTTCGACAGTTGCTGGACCGAGCCCGCATTGAAGACCGCGATGCGGTCCGACATGGTCAGCGCCTCTGTCTGGTCGTGGGTGACATAGACGAATGTCACACCGAGCCGGGCATGGATCTCCTTGATCTCATATTGCATCTGCTCGCGAAGCTGCTTGTCGAGGGCGCCGAGCGGCTCGTCCATCAGCACCAGCGACGGCTGGAAGATGAGTGCGCGCGCCACAGCGATCCGCTGCTGCTGTCCGCCTGAAAGCTGATCCGGCCTGCGCGCGCCCAGACTTGGCAAGCGGACCATCTCGAGAAGAGACTTGACCCTTTCCTCAACCTCAGCCCTGCCGATGCGGCGGACCTGCAAGGGAAACGCCAGGTTTTCCGCAACGGTCATATGCGGGAAAAGCGCATAGTTCTGGAACACCATCCCGATGCCGCGCCGGTTCGGCGAAACATTGTCTATACGCCGGCCGTTGATCAGGATCTCGCCCTGCGACGGCTCCTCGAACCCAGCGAGCATCATGAGGGCGGTTGTCTTGCCCGAACCGGAAGGACCGAGCAGGGTCAGAAACTCGCCCCGCCTTATATCCAGGTTGAGGTCACGCACAGCCTGCACGGCGTTGCCGTAGCTCTTTGCGATATCGCGGAATTCCACATGCGCCCGGGTGGCGGTCGAACCCTCAGTCATCGCGTCAAGGTCCTCTTGCTCCTGGCATCAGGGCGCCGCCGCGCCTTTGGCAGAACGCGCAGAGGCGTCGCAGCCGCGCGCAGGATGACATCCGCCGCGTCGGTGATGTCGGCGACCAGCGCCTGGCGCGCAGCATTGCCGTCGCCGCTCCGCAGGGCGGCAATCATCTCTTCATGATGATGCAGGCCGGTGCCGGCCATCGTTCCGTCACGCACGAGATTGAGCCAGGGGCCGGCACGAAGCCACATGCGCTCGATGATCTGGTTGATTTGGACGGAACGCGCAGCGCGGTAGATGGTGAAATGGAAACGGCGGTTGAGCGTCAGATATTCCACCATGGCCCGAACCCGGACGCATTCGCCCATTGCCCCGTTGACATGCTCCAACTGCTCCAGCTCAGCCGTGCTGATGGTAGCGGCCGCCCATTCGACAGCGGCGCCCTCGATCTTGCAGCGCACGCGTGTCAGATCCCCGATCGTATCCACCGTCGCCTCGGGAACGATCACCCCGCGGTTCGGATGGTCATAGAGCGCTTCATCGCTGACGAGTTGTCGCAGCGCCTCGCGGACCGGCATTGCGCTTGTCTCGAACTGCTCCGCCAGATGACGCACGACAAGCCTCTGCCCCGGCACGAAGTCGCCGCTCATCAGCCGCTGCTTCAGATCGGCATAGACGCGCCTGTGAGCGGTCTCCGGAATGTCGCCACCTGACATCTGGCCGGGCACCGCGTCCCTCTTGGCGCGCATCAGTGCCGCCGCGTCTCGGGAGCGGCCGCGCACACACAGAGGGGAAATCGTTTCGCCGATTGTCCTAACGTCAGGTTTCGACACGCAGTTCTGGCGCTTTGCATTCGATCAAATCCGACCGCTCGATTCATTTTTTCGCACCATACAAGATTTTTTGGTTGATTATCAATGCATTTTAGGATTGTGATTTGATCAAATATAACACTGAAACAGGGGAAGTACGATGGGTAGATACTTGAATGCGATTTCGACCGCCGCTCTTGGCGTGGTTCTCACCGCAGTGGCCGCGCAGGGTGCGGAGCCGATCACCGTCGTCGGGTGGGGCGGCACGTGGGATAAGGCGTACAAGGAAGGCGTCTGGGACAAATATACGAAGCAGACCGGCGTGCCCGTCGTGCAGGAGGAGTGGGAGGGCGAGGTTGCCAAAGTCCGGGCACAGGTCCAATCAGGATCGATCACCTACGACCTAGTATCGGTGGAAGCGCCGGCAGCCGAGATCGGCTGCGCCGAAGGCCTGTTCGTTCCCCTCACCCCGGAGATCACCGGCGATCCCTCCAGCTATCTCGACGGCAGCTTGCACGAATGCGGTGTGGCGTCGGACACTTGGGCGACGATTCTCACCTACAACACCGACGTCTTCAAGGGCGACAGCGGGCCGAAGAGTTGGGCGGACTTCTGGAATGTCGACAAGTTCCCGGGCAAGCGCGGCGTCTTATCCCAGGCCCAGTACACTCTGGAAAACGCACTGATGGCGGATGGCGTAAAGCCGGCTGACGTCTACAAGGTTCTTTCCACGCCGGAAGGTGTTGATCGCGCTTTCGCCATGCTGGACAAGATCAGGCCGAACGCCGTCTGGTGGTCCGGAACGACCCAGGCCATCCAGAATCTCGACAGCGGCGAAGTCGTGATGTCCGATCAATACAACGCACGCATCACCAACGAGGCGCTCAAGGAGAAGAAGCCTTACGCCATCGTGTGGGAGGCCGGCTTCTTCTACGGCACGGACATCTGGGCGGTGGTCAAGGGTGCACCGCACGAGAAGGAGGCGCTGGATCTTCTCAAATGGTTCTCGGAACCTCAGAATCAGGCGGGCTTTTCGGCGCTCTATGCCTACGGAACAGGTCGCAAGGAAGCGGCGCAGTTCATCCCTGCGGAACAACTCGCAAACTTGCCGACATCGCCGGAGCATCTGAAATACGGCATGGCCTACGACAACGCCTTCTGGACCGAGCATAAGGAGGCGCTGGAGGAGCGCTTCAAGGCTTGGCTTGGAAAGTGATGTTGCGGCGTGAGTGATGACCGATGAACCGGCGGCGGCACAGACGTGATGGACTTTTCATCTTGCTGGCGCTGCCGCTGGTTCTCTTCGTGCTGGTCGTATTCCTGTGGCCGGTCGCTCGCTTCCTCGCTCTTTCGGTCGACAATTCCGACCTGTCGGACAATCTGACCCGGACTGTCGCCTCGCTTGACGGGTGGAATCCAGCACAGGGCCTGCCCGGCGAAGACACTTTCGTGGCGCTAGTGGACGATCTGGCCCGAGCGCGGCGTGCCGGCAGGGACGGTCTTGTCGGTCAACTGATCAATCAGCGCTTGGTGGGCACCCGCTTCCTCGTCATCAAGACCGCCAAGGACGCCGCCGCCGGCAAGTTCGACCAGCGCCCGTTGCGCGAAGCCGTGCTGGCCGCTTATCCGGGATGGTCCGACGTGAGCCTCTGGCGGACCATTGCCCTGCAGCGCAGCGCCTACACCGACTATTATCTGCTCGCCAGCCTCGACCTTCAGCGCGCGCCCGACGGGTCGATCGAGAAGGCTCCGGCGGACAAGGCGGTTTTCCTGGAGATCCTGTGGCGTACGGTGTGGATCAGTTTCGTGGTCACGATGATCTGCGCGGTCGTCGCGCTGCCGCTGGCGCAGGCGATCGTCAGCGCACCACCCGTACGGTCGCGAATACTGTTCGCGCTGGTGCTTTTTCCTCTATGGGTTTCGCTCCTCGTCCGCACTGTGATCTGGATCATCGTTCTGCAGAAGAACGGACCGATCAATTCCGCCCTCCTGGCAGTCGGATTGACAGACCATCCGCTTTCCCTCGTCTATACGCGCTTTTCCCTCTACATCGCCATGGTCCAGGTACTGCTTCCGATGATGGTGCTTTCGCTGGTTTCGGTAATGCGCCGCATCCCGGCCAGCTATATGAGGGCCGCTCTTTCGCTCGGTGCCTCATGGTTGACGGCCTGGAGGCGCGTCCAATTGCCTCTTGTGATGCCTGGCCTTCTGTCCGGCGCGGCGATCGTCTTCGTGTTCGCGCTCGGCTACTATATCACGCCTACCCTTGTCGGCGGCCCCACCGACCAGATGATATCGTCCTACATAGCCTTCTACACCAACAAGACATTGAACTGGGGCATGGCGGCAGCGCTGTCGGTGCAGTTGCTGCTCATCCTGGCCGCCAGCGCGATTCTGTTCTGGACCGCGGCGGCTTTGCTCAGGCGCTCGGCTGCCACCTCATGAACGCCGCAACGCTTCGCAGCCGGGCCATGTATATCTACGCAGCCCTGCTACTTGCCTTCATGCTGGGGCCACTTCTCATTGTCGTGCCTATGTCACTGACCAGCGGCACTTCGCTAACCTTCCCAACTCCTGGATATTCTTGGCGCTGGTTTCGTGAACTTGCGGACGATCCGCGCTGGCTGTCCTCCTTCGTCAACTCGGTGCTGATCGCCTCGAGCGTGACCCTGTTGTCCAGCGTCCTCGGCATACCGGCGGCGATGGCGCTTGCCTGGACGAAATTCCCTGGCAAGCGGGTCCTCTATGCGATCATCGCCGCGCCACTGGTCGTTCCGGTGGTAATCGTCGGCGTGGCCGCCTTTTCCTTTTTCTCGGCCCTGGGGATGGTCGGGAACAAGCTTTCCATAATCCTCACCCACACCGCCCTTGCCGTGCCGGTGATGTTGACCACCGTCATGGCCAGCCTCTCGAATTTCGACAGGACGCTGGTGCGCGCGGCCGCATCGCTTGGGGCAGGTCCGCTGCTCATATTCTTCAGGGTCGTCTTGCCGTTGATCGCGCCCGGCGTTGTCAGCGGCGCCATCATTGCCTTCATCATCTCGTTCGACGAAGTCGTGGTGGCAAGCTTCCTGTCGACGGGCGAGGAGCGCACCCTTCCGCGCATGATCTTCTCCGGCGTCCGGGAATCCATCAGTCCGGCAATCGCCTCCGCCGCAGTCCTGCTTGTCCTTTTCTCGGCAATCCTGCTGATCTTGATCGGCTGGCTCCAGTCAAGGACTTCGAAATCCCGAGCCCGAGCCTCATGATGAACATTCTCCCGTCTATCCGTCAGTTGGAAAGCCAGATGGCCGAATGGCGGCGGCACCTGCACCAGAATCCCGAACTTGGCTTCGAGGAGATCGAGACGGCGCGTTTCGTCACCGACAAGCTGCGCGGCTTTGGCATCGAGACCGTGGAGGGCGTGGGCCGCACCGGCGTGGTCGGAACCCTGCGCGGGAGGCTGGGCGACGGGCCTTGCGTCGGCATACGCGCCGACATGGATGCTCTCCCCATGACGGAGGTTCGCGATCTTCCGCACGCCTCCCGCTTTCCGGGCAAGATGCATGGCTGCGGCCATGACGGCCATACCGCGACATTGCTCGGCGCGGCGGCGGCGCTCGCCAGGTCTCCGGAATTCGCGGGCACGGTGCGATTCATCTTCCAGCCGGGAGAGGAAGGATGCGGCGGCGCCCTCGCCATGCTCGACGACGGGCTTTTCGAGCGGTTTCACTGCGACGAAATCTACGCCTTTCACAATGTCGAGCGCCCGGTCGGACAGGTCGTTATCCACGACAGCGTAGTGGCGGCTGCCGCAACGCGGTTCACGATCGTCGTTCATGGCAGTGGTGGCCATGCAGCGACGCCCCACATGACGATCGATCCGCTGCCGACCGCCGCCCGCATCCTTCTGGCGATTGAGGCGCTGCCCGGCAGGCTGACCGACGCAGCTTCGCCGGCGATCGTCACCGTCGGAAGCATCCATGCCGGGGAAGCGTTCAATACGATCCCCGACAAGGCGGTGCTGGTTGGCACCGTGCGCTGCTTCAACGATGAGGTGCTGCGCGTTCTGGAGGCCGGCATAAAACGGGTATGCGATGGCGAGGCATCCATCAGCGGCGCACGTGTCGAGATCACCAGCGAAGTTCTCTTCGCACCGACGGTGAACGCAGCCGAGCCGGCAAGCGTGGTCACCCGTGTGGCGGCGGAAATCGTCGGGCAGGAAAACCTTGTTCTCGATCCGCCGGCGGAAATGGGATCCGAGGATTTCTCCTTCATGCTGCAGCGGCGTCCGGGCTGCTACTTCCTGATCGGCCAGGCCGACGACGACCACCGGGCGGTCGCCCACGACACCCGCTACGACTTCAACGATCGAATCCTGTCTATCGGCGCCAGCATATGGGTCAGGCTCGTGGAACACAGGCTGGCGAAGCGGGACGTCCTTTAGAGCCGTTCAGCTCTCACGGAATCGCCGAACCGCTCTCTGTGTTTTGACAATTCCGGACGGAAAACCGTTACACCTTTCCTGGATTTGTTCCAGGTGCATAGCACGAAGCCGGCGATGGCCGTCGAAGGCTGCCCGAGCGGGAGGCTGCCCGAGCGGGAGGCTGCCCGAGCGGGAGGCTGCCCGAGCGGGAGGCTGCCCGAGCGGGAGGCTGCCTCATCGGATCAATTGTCCAGTGACGCAGACTTCACACCCGCGGTCCAATTGGTCAACCCATATTTGATCAAATATGGGTTGACACGGGTGCATATTTGATCAAATCCTATCGCGGCTTAACGGAGAAATAGCTCATGGGAGGAGAAGAGCCGATGCTCGCGGAATTCGATCCGCTGCTGCTTGCTGTCCTCTCGAACCGGATGCAGTCGATCGTTCGCGAAATGTCGAACATCGTGAAAAAGGCAAGCCGCTCGACGGCGATCACCAATGCACGCGATTTCTCATGCGGTCTTCTGACATTCGATCACCGGCTGGTCTGCGTCGAGGAGGCGATGCCCGTTCACGTCACCGCGATGGATCTCTCGACCCGGCCGGCAACGGAACTTTTCGACGACATCGCCGAGGGAGATGCCTTCTTCTCCAACAGCCCGTATCACGGCGGCACCCACCATGCCGACATGACGCTGTGCGTTCCGGTCTATCTCGACGGCGTACCGATGTTCTGGACCGTCGCACGGTCGCATCACGCCGATACCGGGGCGCATGTTCCCACCACGATGGATGCCTACATGCGCAATGTCTACGAGGAAGGCATGCACATCCCCGTCGTGCGCTTCCAGTCCCGATATCGGGACCGCGAGGACGTCATCCGCTGGTGCCGGCAGAACATACGCGAGAGTCACATCTGGTACGGCGACTATCAGGCGCAGGTCGGCGCCGCCAGGACCGCCGAGACGAGGCTGAAGGAACTTGGCGCGCGCTATGGCCGCGAGACGATCCTCGCCTTTCTTGATGCATGGATGGACTATGGCCGCCGAAGGGCGCGAGCCGCGATTGCCGCCTTGCCTGCCGGAACGCTGTCATGGACATGCTGGCACGACCCGGTGCCAGGCGTCGCCGAGAACGGCGTGGCGATCACCGCGAAGGTCACGATCCAGCCCGAGGCCGGCAAGATCGTGGTGGATCTGCGCGACAATCCCGATTGCGTTGACGGCGGCATCAACCTCTCGGAGGCATGCGCCACCGGCGCGGGGCGGATCGGCGTCTTCTACAATCTGGACCCGTCCCTGCCCCACAATGACGGTTCGGCAAGCTGCATCGACGTGCTGCTGCGCGACGGATGCATTGTCGGGCGCCCCACCTATCCAGCGGGAACGTCCAACGCCACGATGGGCATAAACGACAGGCTCATCAATGCAGTCCAATGCGCCTTCGCCCAGTTGGGGAGTCCCTATGGCCTGGCCGAGGGCGGAACGGAATTCGGCGCGAACATGGGCGTTATCTCCGGCACTGACGACCGTTCCGGAGCATCGTCGCCCTACATCAACATGCTGTTCCTCGGCCTATCGACCGGCCCGGCGGTTCACGGACATGACGGCTGGCTTACATACGAGGCGCCCAATGGCGGCGGCGTGCTGGCGCTCGACCAGATCGAGATCGACGAGATGACCTATCCCATCCTTGTCGAGGAGCGGAAAATCGCAGCCAATGCCTTGGGCATGGGGCAATGGAACGGCGCGCCCGCGATGCAGGGCGTCTATCGGCCGCTGTCGCAGGCAATGACGGTGGCCTATTGCAGTGACGGCGACGTCAATCCGCCCCGCGGCGTGGTTGGCGGAGGCGACGGCACCCGCGCCATAAACGCCAAACGCTTGGCCGATGGCAGCGAGTTTGCGCTGCCGGCCTTTCACATGGAAACGCTTGGCGCGGGCGAGCGCATTGTGTTCCGCACCGTTTCCGGCGGTGGGTATGGTGCACCTTTCGACCGTGATCCCGCGCGCGTAGCCCGTGACGCCGATCGTGGCTGGATCGACACGGCAATGGCCAGAGACGTCTATGGCGTCGCACTCGCCCACGCCGAAAATGGCATCGACCATGTCGTCGACACCCAGGAAACCGCGCGGCTCCGGTCCGTATCGACGGAAGGAGTTGACTGATGTTCCGTGTCGGTATCGATATAGGCGGGACCTTCACGGACTGCGTGGTCCAGACCCCCGAAGGGCGGGTGGTCATCGTCAAGAGCCCGTCGACGCCCGGCGATTTCGCCAGGGGCTTCATGAACGCGCTCAAGGTGGCGGCGGATCGCTTCGCGCTCAACCTTGCGGATTTCCTCGCCCGAGTCGACGTCATCGTCCACGGCACCACGGTCTCGACCAACGCCCTGGTCACGCGGCGCACCGCGCCAACCGGGCTGCTCGCCACGCGCGGCCATCCCGACGTGCTGACGCTTCGGGAAGCCCCTCGAAAAAAGGCGTGGGACTGGCGGCTGGACTATCCCGACCCGTTCGTGCCCCGAAACCGGACGATGGAAGTCGGCGGCCGCATCGATTCGCTGGGCAACGAAGTCGAGCCCCTGTCCGAGGCGGACGTGCGCGCCGCGGCCAGGCTGCTTCGCCAGGCCGGTGTGGAGGCGATCGCGGTCAGCCTCCTATGGGCCTTCGTCAACCCTTCCCACGAACTGCGTGCCGCCGAGATCATAGAGGAGGAGTGGCCGGGCGTACCCGTCAGTCTCGGTCACCGCGTGAACCCTATTCCGCGTGAATACCGGCGCACCATCGCGACCGCCATCGACGCGTCGCTGCGGCCGGTCGTGAACGCCTACATCGAGGCATTGACCGGCGCGCTCGCCGAAGCCGGCTTTCGGGGCAAACTGCTGATCGCCAATTGCACCGGCGGGATGATGCCGCCCGACGAGATCATCGGCAGCCCTATCCAGTCGGTCATGTCGGGACCCACGATGGCCCCGGTCGCCGCACGGCACGCGGTCCCCGGCCAAGATGTCGTGGTGGCGGACATGGGCGGCACGACATTCGACGTCGCGGCGATCCGTTCCGGCCAGATCCTGGTGACACCGGAAGCGATGGTCTACGACCATGACATGCTCGGCTTGCCCAAGGTCGACGTGCGGTCCGTGGGCGCGGGCGGCGGCTCGATCGCCTGGGTCGATGACGGCGGTCTTCTTCATGTCGGTCCCCAGAGCGCCGGCGCCCGGCCCGGCCCGGCCTGCTACGGGCACGGCGGAGATCAGGCGACCGTCACCGACGCCAATGTCGTGCTCGGCATCATTGATCCGGACTTCTTCCTCGGGGGAGCGATCCGGCTGGACAGGAACCTCGCCGAGCAGGCGGTCGACCGCATAGCTGGGCAATTGCGCATAGGCCGCCTGGAGGCAGCCTACGCAATCCATGCCACGTCGAACCACAACATGATCGGCGCCATCGAGGACATCACCGTCAATGAGGGGCTCAATCCCCGCGACAGCCTGATCGTCACGGGCGGCGGCGCGACGGGGTGCCACATCGCCGGCATGGCGCAGGCACTCGGCCTGCCGCGCTTCATGGTGCCGCGCCTTTCGTCCGGCCTCAGCGCCTTTGGCGGTCTGGTGTCGGATATACGCTGGCAGGTTTCGGCGAGCGCCTATTCGGACAGCGGCAATTTCGCCTTCAGCCGCGTAAACGCGGCTCTGGCGGACCTGCTGCGGCGCTGCAACGGCTTTCTGGATCGTTCGGGCGTTTCCCATGAGAGCCGTTCGATCGAGGTCGCGTTCATGGGCCGCTACCAGTTCCAGTCATGGGAAATCGAGGTGCCGTTCATCCTGCCCGCGGGCGGCGTGTTCACATCGGCCGATCTTGCAGGTCTGACCGGCGCCTTCCACGACATGCATCGCCGCGTCTATGGAATATCGGACGAGGGCAACCGGGTGGAATTCGTCTCCTGGAAGATGACGGCGGTCGGTCACACCAACCCACGGCCGGCAGCCCCCGCTCCAGGCAAGGAAGCTCCCTTGGCTGCGCCGAAGGCGAAGTCCGAGAGGGCCGTATGTTTCGAGCCGGGAGCGAAGGCTCGCGCGATCCCTGTCTACGACGGATCGGCCTTCGGAGCGGCCTCGGGGGTACGCGGACCCGCAATCATCGAGGAGGAGACGACGACGCTGCTCCTGCTGCCCGGCATGGCGGCGCGCGTCGATGCGGACGGCAACTACTGGGTGGAATGCTCGTGATGGCAGAAAACGTCAACAACCAGAGATGGGGACAACGACAATGAAAATTGGATTGCGCCAAACTTATCTTGCACTGGCATTCGCCACTGCTCTTTCCGCGCCCGCCGGCGCCGTCGATCTTTCCGGCAAGCACCTCATACTGGTCAGCTGCGGCCCGTCCAATCCGTGGTGCAAGACCTTCAACGAGCGCATCATCGGAATTCTGAAGGAGACCGGCGTCAAGATCACGGTGCTGGAGAACGATCTCGACCCGGTGCAGGTCAATCAGCAGGTGGCGCAGGCAGTGGCACAGAAGCCGGACCTCATCATGGTCGAGCCGGCCGATGACAAGTCCCTCATCGCCGCGATCAAGAAAGCCAAGGCCGCCGGCGTTTCGGTTCTTTACATGGACAGCCCTGCCGACCCGGCAATCATGGAAGACATCGCGCTGCAGGTGGTCGCCGACAATTACGCGCTCGGAAAGTTCGCCGGCGAGAACATAGTGGAAGGGCTCAAGGCACAAGGCCGCAAGGAGGCCAATGTCATCGCTATTACGGGCTCGGCCGGCACCGCGATGGTGGCGGAGCGGCAGCGCGGCTTCATGGACGCCATGGCGCAAGAACCGGCATACAAAGTCGTCGAGGTGCAGGCCAACAACTGGGATCCGGTCGAAAGCGGCCGCATGGCCCAGCAGCTCTTTGCAAAATACGGGTCCCAGGGCGGCATACAGGGCGTGCGCGCCGACGCGGACTATATGGCGATCCCCGTCCTGGAGGCGGCGCGTCAGGCCGGCCTGAAGCTGGGCGGCAAGGATGGGCTCGTCGTGTCCGGAAGCACCTGCTCGCCGGAGGGCATCGCCGCCATCAAAACCGGAGACATGATCGGCACGGCGACGGCGGATCCCTGGACCCAGGGCGAGGCAAGCGCCAACGCCGCTATCAAGTTCCTCAGCGGAGAGCCCGTCGAGAAGACGGTGAAGGTGCCCGAGTACCGTGTCACCGCCGCGAATGTCGACCAGTATGGCGAGGTCTGCGCGAAATGATGCCTGAGGCCCCTCTCCTGTCATTCGAGCGCGTGTCGCTGAGCTACGGCAGCTTCAAGGCTGTTCGCGAGGCAAGCTTCTCGCTCAAGGCAGGAGAGGTGCTCGGACTCTGCGGCCACAACGGCGCCGGCAAGAGCAGTGTCGTCCGGATGCTTTCCGGGCTGCACCGGCCCGACGAGGGAAGGATCGTGCTGGGCGGCGCACCCTGCTCATTCCGAAGCGTGCGCGACGCGCAGAGGCAGGGTGTGGCGCTGGTGGACCAGGAACTAAGCGTGATCCCGGCCCTGACGGTGGCGGAAAATCTGGCGCTTGGCGAACCCGGCCTCGGCTTGCGGGGCGCTCTGCCTCGCGAAGAGGTGCGAAGACGCCTGGACGCCGTCGGGCTTGATCGGCTGGACCCATTCAGCCACATCGAGGACCTGTCTATCGGCGAACGTCAGCTCGTGGAGATCGCGCGAGCGATGGGCCGCGACGCGCGGCTGTTCATTCTCGACGAGCCGACAGCGACCTTGAACACTGCCGACATCGCCCATGTCTTCAGAGCCGTGCGGAAAGTTGCGGCCGCAGGCTGCGGAGTGATCTACGTTTCGCATCGACTGGACGAAGTCCTCTCTCTTTGCCAGCGGATCGTGGTGATGCGGGACGGTGCCGTCACTGCCGATGAACCGGCTGGGAACCTCGATGCGGCAAGGCTTGTTGAGCTCATGATCGGCCACGCGCCCGCGCCGGTCGCAAGATCGGGCGGAGCAACCGTCGGCGGGCACCCGATCCTGGAGATTCGCAACCTTTCGACCGGTCCCACGGTGGACAATTTCAATCTGTCGGTCATGGCGGGAACCGTCACGGCGATCGCCGGCCAGGTGGGGTCGGGAGGAAGCGATGTCCTGCATGCGCTCGCGGGGCTCACGCCAGCCGCCAAGGGCAACATCGGCGTCGGCGGCAGACGCGTGCCAATCGGATCGCCGCATGCCTCGATTTCCGCCGGCGTCGGCTTTCTTTCAGCGGACCGCAAGGGTGACGGCTTGTTCCTGTCGCGCTCAATCCGCGAGAACCTTCTAGCCACGCGCCTCTCGACCCTGTCGCCGAGGGGATTCCTCCATCGATCAAAAATGCGGGCCACCGCTCGGACGATCGCGTCGCGGGTCGGCATAGACCAGAACCGGCTCGGCGAGTCGGTGAGGCGATTGAGCGGGGGCAATCAACAGAAGACTTTCCTCGGCCGCTGCATGGAACGCGATGACATACGCGTCCTCCTCCTCGACGAACCGACACGCGGCGTCGACGTCGGCGGGCGCGCGGACATCCATGTGCTGTTGCGGGCGCTGGCGGCGCAGGACGTCGCCGTGGTCTTTGCTTCGTCGGACCTCGATGAAGTCCTGTCGCTGGCCGACGACGTGGTGGTCATGCGCTCGGGCCGCATCGTGTCCCAGGTTCCCGTGGCAGAAACGGACAATGTCAGACTCCTGTCGGACATGACGCACGGGCCGCTGACGGGAGCTGTAGCTTGATGTCCATGAACCCGGCAAAGCGGATACTGCTTCCTGCGTTCGCCGTGGCCATGGCGATCGTCGTCGTGTGGTGCGCGGTGACGACGCAAGGCTTCTTCACGCTCGAAAATGCAAGGGCCATACTCGCCTCCATGATCTTCGTCGGCATGGTGTCCGTGGGCATGACCCTGATCATGGTATCGGGCGCCTTCGTATCGATGGCGCTGGCGACCACCGCCACCATTTCCGCGATGATCTTCATGGCCAGCCTCTCGCTTGGCCTGCCCGCGGCAATCGTGTTGACCATTCTCGCCGGCGCGCTCACCGGCGCGCTGCAAGGGCTTGCAATCGGCGGCTGGAATGCCAATCCCATCATCGTCACGATCGCCGCCGCCGCCGTGCTCGAGGGTGTGGCCGTGGCATTCTCGCACGGAGCGACGATCAATCCGGTCGGCACGTCGTACCAGGTGCTCAATGGGCGGCTGCTCGGGCTTCCCGTGGGCCTCTATGCCTTGGCGGCCCTGGCGCTGCTGGCAGAAGCGGTCTTTCGCTTCACTCGTCTTGGCCCGATGATCTACCTGATGGGCGACAGCCGCGTCGCAGCGAGATCGGCCGGCCTTCCCGTCGGCTGGATCGGAACTGCCGTATTCGCTATCGCCGGGGGTACGGCCGCGCTCGCCGGCATCTTCATGGCGAGTTTCAATCACTCGGCCTCGCTGCTGCTCAGCCGGGGCACGCTCGGCTACGATGCGATCGCAGCGGTGCTCATAGGCGGCGCGGCCATCGGCGGCGGGCGCGGCAGCGTGCTCAACACCATGGTGGGCGTGGCAATCATCGCCGTAGTCTCCGACCTCGTGCTGCTGCGGGGTTTCACTACCGGAGAACAGATCTTCCTCAAGGGCCTCGTGATGGTCATCTTCGCCGTCGGCGTTCACCTTCGCCAGGAGCGCGCCCTATGACCGGTTCCGCCTTTCAAAGCAGCGCTAGGCGCCAGAGACGCATTCACGCGACACTGCCGCTCGCCACCGTGGTGATCATCGCCCTTGTGGCGCTGAGCCTCCCTGGCTGGACAGACACC
Source organism: Mesorhizobium sp. HAY1-8B (assembly GCF_056868045.1). Classification (NCBI taxonomy): domain Bacteria; kingdom Pseudomonadati; phylum Pseudomonadota; class Alphaproteobacteria; order Hyphomicrobiales; family Phyllobacteriaceae; genus Mesorhizobium; species Mesorhizobium sp. HAY1-8B. The sequence continues at coordinate 3,820,262 of NZ_CP200321.1, read as the reverse complement.
GGTTTCTCGATCTTTTCCGTCTTCAACACATTCCAGAACACCGCGACGCTGGGGCTTCTCGCACTCGCCGTCGGATTGACCGTGATGATCGGGGAATTCGATCTCTCCTCCATCGCCATATTCACGCTTGGCGGGCTTCTGGCGGTGAAATTCGGCGAAGCCTCTCCGCTGCTGGGCATCGCCATCGCGGTGGCCGCGGGAGCCCTTCTGGGGGCCATACAGGGCGGGGCGCTGGTGCTGACGGGGATCAGTTCGGTGCCGCTGACGCTCGGTGGATACATCGTCATCCTTGGCTTCTGTCACATCGTCGCCGGCGAGGGCATCCTCGCATATGGAAACTACGACATCGGCATATGGCTGGATGATCCGGTGGCGTTACTGTTCTCGCGCCGCAGCCTGCTGATCCTCTCGATCTTCCTCCTGCTGTGGGCGGCCATGCGCTTCACCCGGGTCGGTCCCCTGATCCGCTCGGTCGGAGCCGATCGTCGCGCGGCGCTCGCCTCCGGCGTCTCGGTCGGTCGCGTCGTCACGGGGGTCTTTGTCCTCTCCGGAATACTCTGCGCCCTGGGCGGAGCGCTGTTTTCCTATTCGACGACGGCGGCGAAATACGATCTCGGGCTCGATCCCTTCATCTTCGCTGTTACCGCCATCCTGCTCGGGGGGATAGACGTTTCCGGCGGGCGGGGCAGTGCCCTGGGGATCCTGGCAGGCGTCCTGGCGATGAGCCTTCTCGACACGATCTTCATTCAACTCGCCATGCCGACCTACATGATCGACCTTGCGCGTGGCGCGCTTCTGCTGGTCGTCGTGCTGATAGAGGCGCCGGACCTGACCCGAAGCATTGTCGCATGGAGGAACAACCGCGTCAGTGCGGCCGAGGCGGTATCACGCGGCATTTCCAAACCAGGCGCAATTGGCGCATCGGCCGAACATCAACGGAGGATTCAATGAACGACACCAATCAAGCCCGCCGGAACTCGGATTTGGACGATGCAGTGTCGGACGCCTATGCTCGCTTCGAGGCGGCCAATCCCAGGAGCCTCGCGCGTCACCAGGCAGCAATCGGCGTGCTTCCCGGCGGCAATACACGGGCAGTTCTCGATTATCCTCCCTTCCCGCTCACCTTCACCGGCGGAAACGGCTGCAAGGTCACCGACCTCGACGGACATGAGCATATCGACCTCGTGTCGGAATATTCGGCGGGCCTGTACGGGCACTCCAATCCGGTGATCGCGGCGGCGCAGAAGGACGTAATCGACGGCGGCTTGTCGCTCGGCGCACCGAATGTCGTCGAGGCCGAATACGCGCGGGCGCTGGTCGACCGCTTTCCGGCCTTCGAGCGCGTGCGCTTCTGCAACTCCGGCACGGAAGCGAACATCATGGCCATCTCCACCGCCCGGGCGGTGACGGGACGGCCCAAGGTGATCGCGATGCATGAAGGATATCATGGCGGCGTACTCACCTTTGCCCATGGCGGATCGGAACTGAACCTGCCCTTCCCGTTCCTGTTCGCAGAGTACAACGATGTGGCGGCGATCCGGGCGTTGATCCGCGAGCATGCGCCGGACCTTGCTGCGGTCATACTGGAACCGATGATGGGCGGCGGCGGCTGCATTCCCGCCACCTCTGAATTTCTGGCGGCGATCCGCGAGGAAACGCGCGCGGCTGGCGCCTTGATGATCATCGACGAGGTGATGACGTCGCGGCTCGACTATCGCGGATTGCACGGTGCGCATGGCGTTCTGCCCGACCTGCTGACGATGGGCAAATACCTTGGCGGCGGCGCAAGCTTCGGCTGCTTCGGCGGCCGCGCCGACATCATGGACCGGTTCGACCCGGCACGGAAGCATGCCTTCTCCCACGGCGGCACCTTCAACAACAATCTGCTGAGCATGGCCGGCGGCATGGCAGGCTTCACCAAAGTGCTCACCTTGGAAGCGAGCCGCAAGGTCAACGAGCAAGGCGACAGGCTCCGCAGAGACCTGCAGGCCATGTTTGATCGGCATAGGGTGGTGGCGACGGTGACCGGTCGGGGCTCGCTGATGGCCCTGCACTTCCTGAAGGGTCCTATCGACAATCCGGCAATCATCGACAGCGCGGACCCGCGCGGTCTCTCTCTTTTCCATGTCGAGATGTTGTTGCGAGGCGTTTATCTGGCGCCGCGCGGCATGATCGCGCTGTCGATCCCGTTCGGCGACAAGGAGGCATCGAGGGTGCTGGATGCGGTCGACGACTTTTTGCAGGTCAATGGACATCTCCTGCCGCGGGAAGCGTGATCCATGGCCGTCAAGAAAGTTCCGATCCCCGACGCGGAGGAAACCCCTCAACGCAACGAAGTGGTGACCGCGCATGCGATCATCTATGCCGAGCTGAAATCCGCATTGATGAATGGGGATTTCCAACCCGGCGACCGGCTCATCGTACGCGAATTGTCGGAACGCTTCGCTACCAGCGCCATGCCGGTGCGCGAGGCGCTGCGCAAGCTCGTTAACGATGAAGCCCTTTTTGATCACCCCAATCGGGGTGTCACCGTTCCAGCCGCGGACGTCGCGTCCGTGGCTGACCTTTTCCGGGTGCGCTGCGCCATTGAAGGGCAGGCCGCGGAGTGGGCGGCCGCGACGATCAGCGCCGCTGAGCTTGATGCGATCCATCGCATCAACGACGCGATGAAGGCTTGCGTGCAGACCCACGAGGTTTCGCAATATCTGGCGCTCAACAGACAATTCCATTTCACGATCTATCGGGCATCACGATCGAAAGTGCTCGTTCCGATAATCGAGCGCCTTTGGTTACGGGCCGGTCCGCTGCTCAACATCATGCGCCAGGAAGCAACCATCCAGCAGGGCCTGGATCACCATACCGACATTCTGGACGCCATAGGCAAAGGGCAGGGACCGCAATCCCGCAGAGCGATGGCGGCCGACATTGCCGATGCCAGCGACATCCTTCAACGCGCTGTTCCCTACTGGGAACCTGGCGCAGGCAGTCTTCACCAAGCGTCTGACGAAACCGGCTCCGGTGATGGTCGAAATCTTATTCAGAATCCGGAGTAGACAATGGCACGTCCCGTTATCATCACCTGCGCGCTGACCGGCGACAGCAACACACCCGCCAAGAGCCCACACGTGCCGGTCACGCCGGCTGCCATCGCCGCCGATGCGCTGGCGGCCGCCGAGGCAGGAGCAGCCATCGTTCATATCCACGTCCGCGACCCGGCTACGGGCAAGGGTAGCCGAAACACCGACTACTATCGCGAGGTCGTCGAGCGCATCGCCGACAGCGGTGCGGATGTCATCGTCAATCTCACGGCCGGAATGGGTGGCAAGCTCGTGCTCGATGACGTGAACGCCCTGCCTTTCGATGGCTCGACCGATCTCGTAGGCGCCGCCGAACGGCTGGTCCATATCGAAGCGCTGAAGCCGGATATCTGCAGTCTGGACTGCGGCAGCTTCAACAATGGACTCGATACCGAAGTCTACGTCAGCACATCCGGCATGGTGCGAGAGATGGCCGAACGGATCGCGACGGCGGGCGTGAAGCCTGAACTCGAGGTCTTCGATTTCGGCCATCTGCGTCTCGCATGCAGCTTGGCGGAGGAAGGGCTGATCAAAGGACCGGCGTTTTTCCAGTTCGCGCTTGGCCTGCGCTGGGGCGCGCCATCCGACGCGGCGACCATGCTGCTTATGCGCAACATGCTTCCGAAAGATGCCGTTTGGGTCGCATTTGGCGCCGGGGCGGAGCAGATGTCGGTGGCGGCGCAGTCAATCCTGCTTGGCGGACACGTCCGGGTCGGCCTGGAGGACAACATCTACCGCAGCCGAGGCGTGCTGGCGACGAATGCCCAGTTGGTGGAGGATGCCGTGCATCTGGTGAAGAGCCTAGGAGGAGAGCCCGCGAATACGACCCAGGTTCGGCGAATTCTTGGACTTAAGCAGTCCAGCGTAGGCCAAGGACGGCTTGGGGCCGTTGTCGGCGCCTAGCCAGTGTTTGTTCAGTCCAAAGATAGATGGACCAATAAGGGTAGACGACACCAGCGAGCTTCTCGAGGGGGGTCGGTTTGTGAACAGCTTGGTCAAACCGAGAAGCTTGGTTTCGGCCTCAGGGAGCATTCTCGCCAAACGCAACCCGAACGTTTGACAGCGCAGTGGAGGATGGAAACCAGCCCGAGAAGGCGAACGAACAGGTCGAGGTATCGGTCGGTGGCCTGCTGCCAGTTTCGTGGACACCGAGATAAGGTGTTTAACGGCACTAGAGAGTGGGAATGCAGAGAAGGAAGTTCAGCCGCGAGTTCAAGCTCGAGGCGGTGAGATTGATCAAGGATCGGGGCGTTGCGGTGGCCCAGGCTGCCCGCGACTCGATGCCCACGAGAATGTGCTGCGCAAATGGGTGCGCGAGCTATCGGCAGATCCGCAGCGTGCGTCTCCCGTTGTGGGCAGATGAAGCCGGAGCAGCAGGAGATTGACCGGCTACGCAAGGAAAGTCGCGAAGCTCAAGGCGGAGCGCGACATCCTAAAAAAGGCCGCAGCCTGCTTCGCGAGGGAAGTGACATGAGGTTCGCTTTCATCGCGAGGCACCGGAACAGCTGGCCGGTGGCATGGCTGTGCAGTGCGCTGAATGTGTCCCGCTCCGGCTTCCATGCCTGGCTCAGCCGCAGCGCTAGCGTTCGCTCCCAGCATGACGAGATCCTCGTTTCCAGGATCGACCGAAGCTTCAAGAGCAGCGACCGCACTTACGGCGCGCGTCGGGTCTGGCACGACGGTCTGTTCTATCGCGGCAAATGGCTTTGGATGTGGCCGAACTGGACGCTGTCGCTTTTCGATGGCGGCATGAACGTTAGCCGGATCAACCCGACCTCACCGCATCACACAGACCAGCACTACCATTTCTTCTTTGCCGACACCTCTGCAGAAGCATCCGAGAGCAGGGCGAAATCCGTGCAAGGCACCTTGACGGCTAGGCGCGGTTCACGCATTCCCGGAAGAAGCCGTCTGGAACGGGTTCTCAATAGCGACGTCGGTTTTCTTAATGCCCGATGATTCGCCCAACATTAAGACCCGGAATTCGTAGCCTTCGTTTGCGGCAAGCTCCTTGAGGTTCATTTCCGAAATCTTCTTCGCGGCAACGCCGGCCTCGTCGCTGTCCAGTACCTGCATCCCATCACTGCCCGATTGCAAATGCCGCATACATCGGTGCTTTAATTGATGTGGCAGCAGGCCAATTAGCTTTTCTCGTTCACGCTTCTCAGCTCCAGCAAGGTGGGGTTCCCACGTGATCTTTCAGCGCTTGCGTGAATGCCTTGACTTTCGCGGGTGGCGCCGGGAGGGCGCGTAGGAGATAGATCCCTGAAGGCCTCTCATTCCACCTCTCCCTCAATATCGGCAGGCGTACAAGATCACCCGCCTTTACTGAAGGTCCCGATACCCAGCTTGGGAGGAACGCAACGCCCATCCCGGCCAGCGCGGCCCCGTTCAGCGCTTCAAAATCGTCCGACCGGAAGACAACGTGCTCACAGGTCTCCCCTGTCGGCGCGCCGAGAATCGAAGACCACCCAAGAAGATCGTTGCCATGGAGCTTGTCGAGAAGGCGATGACTGCGAAGCGCGGCTTCGCTTTCCGGCACGCCGTGCTGCTCAAGATATGCAGGACTTGCCACGAGGATGCGATCGTGAGGTGCCAGTTTGGTTGCGATCAGCGTGCTGTCCGATAGCTCCCCCATTCTCACCACTAAATCAAGGCGCTCCGCGACCGGGTCGGCCAGCCGTTCGGTCAAGTCCAGCTCAACATGCAAACTCGGGTATTGCTGTGCAAGCGATGCCAGAACAGGAATGACATATCGTTTTCCGAAGGTCGGGAAGCAAGCGAGCCGCAATGTGCCGCCGACCTCGCCATCGAACGCTGCCACCTCGGCATGCGTATCGGCCAGTTCATCGAGCAAGCGCTGTGCGCGCTCGAAGAGATGATGCCCCGCGTCCGTTAACGACAGTGCCCTTGTCGAGCGGACAAGGAGTGGGACTCCCAGGTCCTGCTCGAGCGCGTCGATCTGTCGAACGATAGCCGACGGAGTGACAGCCCGACGCCGAGACGCAGCCGAAAAGCTGCCCGCGCGGACGACGTCGACATAAACCGCCAGATGTTCGGCGAAGCGTGGGTCCCTCATCTTTGCCTACGACGCAAAACCGTTCCGACCATTCAGTTGGTTATCATCCAAGGTCATCAGGAGCACATTCCTTCTCGTCAACGGGCAGTTTTGCTCACCAAACACAAGGAACACTCCCATGGTCAAGGTCCTCGATTCAATCCTCTCACAGTCCGCCTATTCCGCAGAGATCGACGTTCCGCTCGAGAAGATCGACATCGCCGATTGGCTCTTCAACTTGCCAGAAGCGGAATATCTTCGCTGCTGCCCGCCCGACCACATTGCAGCGGGCGTCACCTGGACGGACGACGACCGTCGTATGTCGATCAATGTCGAACAGATCGGCTCGGGCCTCGTGGTGCAGCACTATGTCGCCGAGGTCGCCGAACCAACCTATTGCCGAATGAACTCAATCTCGGATGTCTTCACTGCCAATGGCAGGACCCAGGTCAATGTTGTCTGGGAACTCTCTGTTGAGAAGATTGATGACCGCAGATCGCGCTACACCAACAAGGTCACAGCCCATCCGACGGATGCGTTCATGACCTTCATCCAAAACCATGGGGTCACCTACGAAAACGCCGTCGCAGCCCGTCAGACGGCAGGCGGAGATCACAACCGTCGCGAAACTCCGCTGTTTGCTGCCAGCCTCGCCCGGCGCGCGCTTTCGAAGGAAGGAGCCTTGCGATGAAAGCGATCATCTTCGATGACTTCGGAAGCGCCGATGTAATGCGACTTGCCGACGTCCCTATGCCCGAAGTGCGTCCCGACGACCTCCTGGTCAAGGTCATGGCGGCAGGTGTCAACCGCGCTGACCTTCTTCAACGTGAAGGTGTCTACGGTTCTCGGACTTACGGCGACAGTAGCATTCTGGGCCTTGAGGTCGCGGGAGAAGTGATAGCCGTCGGAAACGCAGTCAGCGACTATGCCGTTGGCGACAGTGTCATGGGGATTGTCGGCGGCGGCGCCTATGCCCAGTATGCGCGCCTCGACAGCGGCATGGCGACCGTCATTCCATCCGGCATGTCCTTCACCGACGCTGCCGCAGTCATGGAAAGCTTCGCGACAGCTTGGGAAGCGCTGGCAAATCTCGGAGGAATCGCGAAGGGCGAACTCATTCTCGTCCATGCTGCTGCAGGCGGCATCGGATCGGCTGCGGTCCAACTTGCAAAGGCTCAGGGCGCGACAGTGCTGGCCACTGCGTCTGGAAACAACATCGAAAGGGTACTGGCCCTCGGCGCGGATGCCGTCTTTGATTACAGGCAGGTCGACTTTGAGGCAGAGATCATTGACGTGACAGCCTCACGCGGTGTGGACCTGATCATCGACTTTGTCGGCGGGTCCTACTTGGCCCGTAACATCAGAAGTCTTGCGCCTGGCGGTCGGCTTGTTCAGGTCGGCCTGTTGGGGCGTGATGACAATGCCATCATTCCCCTCGGTACCGTTCTTCACAACCACCTGCAACTGCTGGGGACGGTCATGAAATCCAGATCTCGGGCAGAGAAGAGAAAGATGATCCGGCGGTTCAGGGACCAGGTGCTGCCGATGATGGGCAAAGAACTTCATCCCCTCGTTGGAGCAACGTATCCGCTCTCGGCAACCTCGGATGCCCATCGTCGCATGGAAGCCGGCGGTGTGTTCGGCAAAATCGTTCTTGGCGATTTTCATCCGTGATGCCGAAAGAAAGATTCCGCTCTTGAACGAGATAGGAGTGACGGACTTACCCTCAGATATCGGCGTACGGATCACGAACCGTCGTCGCGGGTGCGTCCGCTTATAGGCGCGCCGCGATGACTTCTATGGCCGAAATGAGACGCATTGCGATCCGGCAGCATTGGGCCGAAGGCTGACTGGCAGCTTCTGGCCTCAGATGGTCAACAACGGACTTTTCAGTCAGCTCGAGTATCGTAGTGACCCGACCCCGGGTGAAAGCCCAGCGCTCTTGGCGCCGGGCGTCGGATCTTTTCCGCTAACGCATCGAGATCAGGTTGGTGACAAGGCCGGCTTTGACAACCAGCTCGGGCCGAGAAGGCTGAGGAAGGCCAACATCCCGCAACTGGTCGGCAGTCAAATCGGCCAGTGCGCTGCGTGTAGCCGTTGCGCGCTGCCACTTTCTGACAGCCGCAATCGTCGTTTTCATGCTCGCCAGTCCGAATAACAACGCGCGCTTTCTCGGCGCGCGATCTTCGAGGTGCGTTGTCATCTCAATCATTGTTCGTCTCCGCTTTCTGTATCACCTCCAGAACTTCCCACCATGGCGCTTGGCCGCTGTTGGGCTGTGCGCTAACAACATGGAAAAGGCCGGCGCTCTGGCGCTAAATCTGCGTTAAATCGAACGACGGACTTGCTATTTTTGCAGCTCGGGTCGAACTCTGGCGACGATGGTGCGCATCCGGTTGTTCGGCGGCATAGAAGTCATATCTCCAGGGGGCCAGGCCGTGCGCTTTGCCACCCGCAAGGCTGCGCTGCTTTTGGCAGCCCTCGTCCTGGCCGGCAGTCGCGGCCTGCGGCGGGAGCAGATCTCCGAAGCGTTGTGGCCGGGCCGCGACAATGTTCAGGCGCGCAACAGCCTGCGGCAGGCACTTGTCGACATCAGGCGTTCCTTTCCGAACGACGGCAGCGCCGACATCCGCATCGAGGGAGATCAGGAGACCGTCGCGCTCGTCGTCGCTCCGGATCATACAGACGTCTCGCTCTTCGATCTGAAGCTCGAGGCCAGCCAGGCCGCCGATCTTGCCATTGCCGCGGATCTCTATCGCGGTGAATTGTTTGCGGGCGAGGCCATCCCGGATGGGCTGGACGAGTGGTTCGGGCCATATCAAAGCAGCTACCAGCGCAAGGCGTTGCAACTGGTGGAGCAGCTCGGTCTTGCACAGGCTGCACCCGGCTCGGCGGAAGAGGCAGCTTGTGAGAGGCTCGCGGAGAGGCTGCTCGCTTCAGACCCTGCCGCGGAAGCCCCCCATCGGGCGTTGATCCGCATCCACGCTCACCGGGGGCACGAGAACCTGGCCTTGCGCCAGTTCGAGCTGTGCCGGGCTGCCTTGAGAAAGCAGCTCGGCGTGGAACCGGAAGCGCAGACCAATTCCCTGGCCGCTGCCCTGCAATTGCGCGAAGGAGCCGAACATCGTATCGTTCCGGCCTCCGAGATCACGTCGCAGCAGGTGGCAATCCCGGCTCCGATGAAACAAGACGACCGCCCGTCGGTCGCGGTGCTGCCATTTCAGAATTTGAGCGGCGATGCCGAGCAGGAATATTTTGCCGACGGCATCGTGGAAGACATCATCACTGCGCTGGCTCGCTTCCGTCACCTGTTCGTCATAGCCCGAAATTCGAGCTTCACCTACAAGGGGCGGGCCGTCGACACAAAGCAGGTTGGGCGTGAGTTGAACGTGCGCTACGTCGTCGAGGGAAGCGTGCGCCGGGCTGGCGAGCGTCTGCGCATCAGTGCGCAACTGATCGACGCCTCGACAGGCGCTCATCTATGGGCGGATCGTTTTGACGGACCGCTGGCCGATGTCTTCGATCTGCAGGACCAGGTCGCATCGAGCATCGTTGGCGCCATAACGCCGAAGGTGGAGGAGGCGGAGATCGAGCGTGCCAAGAGCAAGCCGACCGAGAGCCTCGACGCCTATGACTACTATCTCCGCGGCCTGGCGGTGTTTGACCGGACCGCGACCAGCAGGGCGGCCATAGACGAGGCTTTACAGCTCTTCATGCAGGCGATCGCTCATGACCCGGAGTTCGCCATAGCCTATGCCAGGGCGGCGCGATGTTATGTCACCCGAAAGAGCAACGGCTGGATGGTCGATCGCGCAAAAGAGGTTGCCGAAGCCATGCGACTGGCGAGGCGCGCGGTCGAGCTCGGGCGGGATGACGCGATCGCGCTGTCGTTCGGTGGATATGTGCTGGGCTACATTGGTGGAGAGCTCGAGGACTGTGCTGCCTGTATCGACCGGGCCCTTGTCCTCAACGCGAATCTGGCTGTGGCGTGGGGCTACAGCAGTTGGGCGAAGGCCTGCCTGGGCGAACCGGACGAGGCCGTCGAGCACGCCGCCCTTGCCATGCGCTGAGCCCATTGGACCCGCGCCTGTTCGCATGGCAGTTTTGCACTGCGCTGGCGCATTTCTGCGGTGGCCGCTACGACAACGCGGTCTCGTGGGCAAGAATGTCCTTGCTCTCCCAGCCCAACTACGCGAGCGCGATGCGCGTCATTGCGGCCAGTCATGCCCTTGCGGGACGGCTCGGGAAAGCACAGGAAATGGTCGCCCGCCTGCGCGTCCTCAATCCCACCCTCCGGCTTTCGAATCTCGCCGACGTGCTGCCCCCGTTCCGTCGAGCGGATGACCGCGATCGGTATATCGAGGGCCTCAGGAAAGCCGGGCTGCCAGAGTGACTTGCCCGCGAAATCGGGCTAGCGATCATTTCCCGAAGTCGACTCCAGATCAGCAACGGCTGTCGAAGCAGCGCCAGTCTCATCGCCCACTTCTTCAACAAAATCGGCGCAACCGCGACTTCCAGAGTGGTCGCCAGCTATGTCCGCTTCCAGGCGGAGGCAGAGCTGACCTTAACGGCCGAAACCAGGCGCAAAGCTGCCGTTCGCGTCGTGATAGCTTTTCGGGCCAGACTCTCCCATTCCCTGCCGGTCTGTGCAGCACCGAGACACGCCCATCACGCCCGACGCTGTGGAAGATATCGCATGCTCTCCGAGTGGGGGGAAAGGCGGTAGCGCTCTCCCGACTCGAACCCCCATAGATGCTTGGATCAAGTTGCACCACAGCGGATCCAGACACCCCGACCTCCTTCAGTAGCGCGCGCATCTCGACGGGAGCCGCAAGACAGAAAGTGCGAAAGGTTTCCAGGAACCCAGTCGATGGCCAATTGTAGAACCGTTGACGTCCGCATTGAGACCGGCAGCGGATCGACGGCTCTTGTTGTGAATTAATAGCCGACCACTGCATTACGACGCAGCGCAGCGCTACTTGAACCAGTGGCAAGCATCGGCTTTTTCGCTAAGAAGCGCGCGCTCCGGCAGGAATTGTCACGCTCCAGCGAGGACGCCAAGCCTGTCCAGAGCAGGTGCAAGCCCTTTCAACGACACGGGCAGGACCACATCCTTCTGGTCCGTGCTTCTGACCTTGATCTTCAGCACCGAACCGGCCCGCAAAGCTGCGACTGTCTCTTTCCCGAGGCTGAGGGGCACGATGCAGCCGGCCGGCAAGCAGGTGGAGAAGCGCAGCGCCTCCAGCGGCTGCCCGTCGTCGATCTGCAAGGTGGCGCCAGCGTCGAGCATAAGCCCAAACGGAAGGACGAGGTTGCCGCCAAGCGTCGCACCGCTGTTTCCCCTAAGCTCGACAGCCATGACTCGCTGGCCGTTCTGCTGCGTTTGTTGCTGGGAGACGGCGCACGCTATTTGTGGTGCCCCGCTTTGACAGGTCAGGTTCCAGTCCTGGTAGCTCTCCTGGAGCGAAGTCGCACCGCCTGGAAGCCCTGTCTTCTCTTGAGCAAATGCCGAAATCGCAAAGCCCATTACGAGCAGCGCGGTGGCCATCAATAAGCTTCTGCCCCAGTTCTTGCGCGTCATATCATCCACCTATCGAGCCGGGCGCACTCGATCCCGCTCCTGATCATTACATGCCAGCCCGGGTATCGGCTGACTACCATGTGACGCTGAGGCCGAGCTTCGCGCCGATCGACTGGCTGTCGCCAAACTCCTTCAGGCTCGACTTGGCGAAGGCCTCGCCAAAGACCGTGTAGCGATCGTCGGCCCAAGAGAGCGATCCGCCGAGACCTGCGCCGGCCCACAGAGGCTGATCGTGCTCGTGAAACGAAGTGCCCGAGACGTCCACGTTGTTGCCATCGAGGAAATCGTAATAGAGGTTGGCGATGCCGTAGAGGTGCGAGCGGTTTACCTTGCCTCGTGCACCCGTCCAGGCATCCTCATAGTCGAGGGACAGGCCGGCACGGCCGATCAGCGCCTCGCTGCTGTCAAGCGAAACCGCCGCGTCGAACGGATCGGTGAAGCTGTCGAAGCGGACCGCGGAATAGGAGAGCTGAGCCTGCGGCGCCAGCGTCCATTTGCCCCCGAGCGCTAATTTCTGGCCGGCTTCGATGCTCAGCGCATAGCCGAATCCATTATTGCCCTTGGCGAGCTCGCTGCCCAGCGTGGCGGACTTCAAGTCGCTGTCATACCACGACACCTGCGCCTGGCCATCGGCGTAGAAACCGTTATCGCCATACCAGGTCAGGGTACCAGCGAAGCCATAGCCCTTGGCATTGATGGAGCCGACGCCATAGATCGACGAGATCTCCGACGAGGCCGTGCCATAATGGAAAGAGACACCGCCGAGCAGGATACCGGTAGCGTCCTCGTAGAGCAGCCCGTCGACCCCCGTCTCCAGCTTCCATGTCGTCACGTCATAGTCCGAGACCGTTGTGGCGCTCTCGGGGCTCTGGCTCGTGTGAGCGGCCTCGATGCGGGCCCAAATGGCGTTCTGTGTCGGAACGCTGCCGATCTCGTCGGCGCCCTGAGCGGCACCTGTCCAGGAGCGGTTGCCGAGCCGCTGCTGCAGGGTACCCAGCTCGTTGAGACTCTGCAGGACGCCTGGATAGGCCTCATAGATCGGCACCGCCGGCGAATAGAGTGGGTTCGGCGATCCATTGATGAGCGCGGAGCGCAAATACCAGTCACCATCCGTCGGCGTGCTCACGCCGTTCTTGTAGAGCCGGTAGGCATAGGCGCCGCTGACCACGGCCTGGTCGCCCTGGAAGACATAGTCACCGGCAAGAGAGAAGGTGCCGACCGAGCTCCCGTCGATATCGACGATCTTGATGCCCTCGACGGTCTGGGCCCCTGCCCCACCGACATTGGCGACGGCAAGAATGCCGGTGCCGGAGGTGCTGCCGTGGATGACGACCTTGTCGGTGGTCGAAGCATCGCCATCGAGCGCGGCATTGAGGAAGATGGTTCCGCCGTTGCCGGTGTAATCGCCATTGACGGTGAGCGTCGTGCCCGGCGCGCTGCCCAACCGCACGGACCCCGCATTGCCGAGCGAGGCCACGGTCTGGTTGAAACTGCGGAGATCGAGCGTTGCACCTGAGGCGACGGTGTATGCCGATGCCGCGCCCAGCGCATCCGCCGCACCCGCCGACAAGGTGCCCTGCTGGACAGAGGTCGGGCCGGCGAAAGCGGAGCCCCCTGCGGTCAGCACAAGGGTTCCATCCCCGGCTTTGGTGAATGCACCCGATCCGGTCAGCGCGCCGTTCAGGGTCAAAGTCGTGGCGGCGGCGGTGGAGACCGTGCCGGAGCTCATCACGTTCACCGCGCGCGCGGTGGCGAAGCTGCCAGTGGTGCGCAGCGTGCCGCCGTCGAAGCTGAGTCCGCCTGCCGCGTCGCCAAGGTTAGCGTCGGCGGAGACCTGCAGCGTGCCGCCGTTGATCGCTGTACCGCCGGTGTAGGTATTGGCGCCGGTCAGGACCAGCGCGCCGCGGTCGGATTTGACCAATTGCGCGTCGCCCGAGAGAACCGAGGCGATCGTTGCCTTCATCGTGGCGCCGGCGGCGGTGCCGTCACCGACGACGATGCTGCTCGACGGTCCGGTAAGGTCGATGCCGTCACCCTGGACAACATAGCCATCGGTCATGAACTGCATGCCGGAGGCCGTCACCTGCCCCAAGCCGTCATCCACCGTCACCGCGCCGGCCTGGCCGGCAAAGATTCCAAAGGAGCCATCGTTAAAGGGAGCATTGATGGTGCCGGCCTCGTTGGCCCAGTTGTCATTGCCGGCCGAGGTCTGCCAGACGCCATCGCCGCCATTGATTACCCCGTTGTTCTTCGGCCCGGCAGCGCCGTCCCAGTAGTTGAAGGTCAGGCCTTGGGTGTTGACGAGGTTCACCTGGTGATCGATCGAGGTCTGGATCGAATAGCCGGTTGACGGGATCGTGCCCACGACGAGGCCGTTGTTGGTCAGCGTGCCGCCATAGCTGAAGACGCGGTAGACGCCCGGCCCGAAGGTACCGCCTGCGCTCGTGGTGACATTGAGCTTGCCGTCGAGGACGAGATTGCCGCCGACTGTCGTGAGGTCATTAAGCGCGCCACCGACGACGTTCGCCTCGCCGAAGGAATAGTTCAGGACCGAGCCGCTGGAGAGGTTGAGGTTACCAGTGATGGCCAGCGTGCCTGGGGTGCCGTCGACTGAGCCGGGCGCCAAGGTACCTCCGTCGGAGACAATCACATCGCCGCCGATCGAGCCCTTGCCGCCAATCGTCGCGCCGCTCGCGACCGAGACGAGGCCGGTAGCAGCGCTGTTGTCGCCATCGACATAGAGGCCGCCCGTCGTCACCGTGGTCGGCCCGGCATAGCTGTTGGAGCCGGTCAGGGTGAGTGCTCCGATGCCGGTCTTATTCAAACCGCCAACGCCGCTGACTGCACCCGAAAGCGTAAGGTCCGCATCGGTCTGGAAGGTGCCGGTACCTGCATTGAGAGTGACATTGCGCGCCGAGGTGATGGCGGCGGTGGTTTGCAGCGTTGAGCCATCGTCCAGGCTCAAGCCGCCGGCGGCGGCTCCCAGATTGGCATCGGCCGAAACCTGCAGCGTGCCGCCTTTGATGGCCGTGCCGCCGGTGTAGCTGTTGGTGCCGGCCAGCACCAGCGTGCCAAGGTCGGTCTTCACCAGTTGAGTCGCACCTGTGAGGTTCGATGCGATGGTTCCGCTGAAGCCTGCCCCGAGCAGCGTGCCGTCGCCGACCCGGATGGTCGACTGCGGCCCGAGCAATTCGATGTCCTGTCCCTGGACCACATACCCGCCGGTCGCGAACTGCATGCCCACGGCCTGCACCTGGCCATTGGTGTTGTCGACGCTGACCATACCGGCTGCGCCGGCAAAGATGGCAAGGCTGCCGTTGGTGAAGGCCGCGTTCAGGTTGCCATCCGAACCGGTCCAGTCGTCGTCTCCAGCGGCCCGCCAGGTTCCGTTTCCTCCGTTGACAACGTCATTGCTTTTTGGACCGGCGTCGCCATCCCAGAAATTGAGGGTCTGGCCGCTGATGTCGACGAGGTTGACCTGACCCGCGACCGACGTCTGCACCACGTGGCTGGCCGATGTTGTGTCCAGCCCGTTGTCGGCAAGCGCGCCGTCATAGCTGATGACGCGATAGATGCCCGGCCCGAAATTGCCGCCCGGGGCTTCCGTGACATTGATGGTGCCATCGAGCGTCAGATTGCCATGCACGACGGTCAGATCGTTGTAAGCGCCGCCGACCACGCCCGCCTGGCCGAACGAATAGTCGAGGTTCGACCCGGAGGCCAGATCGAGACTGCCATTGATCGTGAGCGTGCCGGGCGTGGCGCCAAGGCCGCCAGGAGCCAGTCTGCCTGCCACGTCAACAAAGACGTCACCGCCGACAACGCCCGTGCCGCCAAGCGTACCCGCGGCGACGATGGTCTGTCCGTTCGCCGCAGTCTGGTCTCCATTGATGTAGAGCCCACCGCCACCATTGATGATGGTGAAGCCGGAATAGCTATTCTCGGCCGTGAGCACGGTGGTCCCCGTTCCGGCCTGGGTAACGCTGCCGCTGCCGGAGATCGTGCCGTCGAATGTATAAAGGTTGGAGCGATTGAAGCTGAGCGTGCCGTCGTCGACCACATCGCCGAGAACCGCACCCGTCGTGCCGCCAGTGCCCAAAGCCAGGACGCCGCCCGCAATGGTCGTGCCGCCGGTGTAGGTGTTGTCGGCGCCGAGGAACAGCGCTCCCGTGCCGGTTTTTGTCAGCCCGCCCGCGCCGTCGATGGTTCCATTCCATACAAGCGTATTGTCAATCTCGAATGTGCCGCCGCCCGCTTCAAGGGTCGCGTTGCGTCCGGAAGTCACGTTGGACAGGCTGCTCACGTGCAGGGTGCCGCCATCGAAAGTGACCTTGCCCGCCGCACTGCCAAGATTGGCGTCGGCCGTGATCAGGACCGTGCCCCCTTTGATGAACGTGCCTCCCTGATAGGTGTTGGAGCCTGCCAGGACGAGTGTGCCGCCGCCTTGTTTGGTCAACGCGCCAACACCTGCGATGGTGCCGCCGAGCGCCAGGTTGGTCGCGCCGTCGATATCGAATGTGCCGCCGCCGGCGTTGAGCGTCACGAAGCGCCCGGAAGCGATACCGGCGGTTGTGTGCAGCGTGCCGCCGTCAAGCGAAAGAACCCCGGGGAAGCCGCCGAGATTGCTGTCGGAAGAAATCTGCACGGTGCCGCCATTGATCGCGGTGCCGCCGGTGTAGGTGTTGGCACCTGCCAAAACCAGCGTGCCGGCGTCGGTTTTGACCAGTTGCCCGGCCCCCGTGAGGTTCGAGGCGATGGTTGCCGTATAGCCCGCGCTCGCCGCCGAGCCGTCGCCAACGCGGATGGTCGACTGCGCCCCAACAAGCCCTAGGTCCGCGCCCTGCACCTGGTAGCCGCCGATCGCGAATTGCATGCCGACAGCCAAAACCGGGCCATTCGTGCCGTCCACCGTCACCGTCCCAGCCGTACCCTGGAAGATGGCGAAGCTGCCATTGGCAAAGGGAGCGGCGAAAAGTCCGGTCGAGTCCGTCCAGTTCTGGTCGCCGGCGGCACGCCAGGTGCCGTTGCCGCCATTGACGGCACCGTTGGAATGCGGACCGGCGTCGCCGTCCCAGTAGCTCAGCGTCAGGCCCGCCGAGTTGACCAAATTGACCTGGTTGGCGACCGATGTCTGCACGAAATAGTTCGGATCGGTGACGTTGAGGCCGTTGTCGATCAGCGAGCCGCCATAGTTGAACACGCGATAGATGCCGGGGCCGAAGCTGCCGCCCGATGTCTGCGTAATGTTGAGCATACCGTCGAGGGTGAGATTGCCGCCGACGTTGATCAGGTCGTTGAGCGCGCCGCCAGGCACATTGGCCTGGCCGAAATCGACGTTGAGGTTGGAATTGCCGAGGGCGAGATTGCCGTTGATGGTCAGCGTGCCGGGCATGCTGCCTGCTCCACCGGCGCTCAACGTGCCGCCGTCGGCGACCGTGACGCTGCCGCCGATAATGCCTGTGCCGCCAAGCGTCGCGCCGCCGGCGACCGAAATCTGCCCGGCCGCGCCCGACTGGTTGCCGTTGACGAGCAGGGTGCCGGCATTGACGTTGGTCGCGCCGCTATAGCTGTTGGTGCCAGTGAGCGTCGTAACGCCGCTGCCGAGCTTGTTGACCGTGCCGCTGCCCGAGATCGCGCCGGCAAAGATGTAATCGCTGTTGAGGTTGAAGGCGAGCACGCCGTTGTTCGTAACGGCTGGCGTCGCGAGCGCCCCGGCCGTCGCGCCGTTGCCGATTTGCAGCGTCCCGGACTGTATAGTCGTGCCGGCACTGTAGCCGTGGTTGCCGGTCAGCGTTAGTGTGCCGGCGCCCTGCTTGGAGAGAGTCTCGAAATTGCTGACATTGGCGGCGTCCAGTGTCCGCCCCGCGGCGGTAACCACTTGCAGCGTGTCGCCCGCGCCGGTTTCGCCGCCGGTGCCCGCATCGACGCCCGCGCCACTGATGACGGCGGTGTCATTGAGCACCAGCGTGTCGTTGCCGGCGCCGAGGTTGAGCTGTGCGGCGCCTGTGGCGAGCGTGCCGCTGACATTCACCGTGTCGTTGCCGGCGCCAAGATTGCCATTGCCGCGCAACGTATCGCCGGCGCCAATGTTGATGGTGCTTGCCCCGCCATCGCCGGTGATCGTCGAGAAGCCGCCGGCGGCGGCTCCGACCGTGCCGTTGACGGTGAGCGCGCCGGTGCCGTTCAAGGCGATCGTCGGCGTGGTGAGACCGCCATTGACCTGCAGGACACCCGCGTCGACTCGGGTCGCGCCGATGTCGTTGCCGGCTTGCGTCAGCACGGTGGTGCCCGTCCCGACCTGCGCGATGGTGCCGGGGCCGCTGAGAAGGCCGTTGAAATTGAACGTGTCGCTGCGGTTGAACGACAAAGTCGATGTGGCGGCATTGACGATCACATTGCCGGCGCCTGCATTGCCGGTGGTGCCGCCATTGCCGATCATCAAATTGCCGTTGTTGATGACGGTGTTGCCGGTAAAGGTGTTGTTGCCGGTGAGCGCCCAGGTGCCGGCATCGTTCTTGGCAAGCGTTGTCGCGCCGCCCGCGCCGTCGGCGATCGCCCCACCCATGATGTTGAGCGCGGTGTTGGTGCCGCCGAGCGCGATGGTGCGCGGACCGCTGCCGGAATAGGTCACGGCGGCCGTGTTGCTGAAGACGACGGCGCCCGTGCCGGAGGATTCGATGAAGCTGGTGCCGGCGGAAAGCGTGAACAGCCGGTCGGTCGTATCGCCGCTACCGGTATAGCGCAGGGTCGAGCCGTTGCCGATCACGAGGTTGGCGGCCGCGTTGGACGAGGCGCCGATGCTGCTTGCCGCGCCGCCATTTGCCAGCTTGCTGACGCCGAGTACGCCGCCATTGATCGTGGTGACGCCGGTGTAGCTGCTGTTTTGATTGTTGAGGATCCAGCTGCCGGCACCGTCCTTGGTCAGCGCGGTGACGCCGGCGCCATTGTTGGTGATCTGCGTGGCAAGGCTGTTGTTGCCGGTGTTGGTGCCGCCGAGCGCCAGCGTCTGGGGCGTGCCGGGAGTCGTGAACGCGATCGCCCCGGTATTCGTGAAGGCGATCGCGCCGGTACCCGAGGATTCGAGCCGGCTGCCGGCCGAGGCGCCGAGCGTGAACAGGCGATCGGTGCTGTCGCCAGTCCCGACATATTGCAGGGTGCCGCCGTTGAGGACGAGATTGGCCGCCGCGTTGCTCGACGCACCGATCGCGCTGTTGACGCCGCCGTTGGCTAGGCACGAAACCTGCAGTATTCCGCCTTTTGCTGTCGTGCTGCCGGTATAGGAACTGGCGCAGCTGGTGAGCGCCTGGGTGAAGGTTCCGCCCTTGACCAGCCCACCGCTCCCGCTGATCGCGCCGGCAAAACCGCCCGCTCCGCCGTTCGAGGCCATGGTCAGCGTCGCCGTGCCAAGCGTGACGTTGCCGCCTGCTGCGCCACCGCCATTCAGATAGGAGATGGAGGTGCTGAAATTGTTGAGATCCAGTGCGGCACCGGCGGTGTTGTTCAGGCCGAATCCACCCACTCCGATAGCACTGGTGGAGCCGGCGCGCAGGATGCCACCTGTAACCGTCGTGATGCCTGTGTAGGTGTTGTTGCCAGACAGGACGAGCGTGCCTGAGCCGTCTTTCCGGAGGGCGCCGGCACCGACGATCGGGCCGCTAACGCCGAGCACGGTGGCGGCATTCACCACGTTGATGGCGCCACCGGTAGTGGCGAGCGTGATGCCGCGGTCGATGCTGACGCTGCCGCCGGTATAGGCAAGGACGCCGCCGTTCAGGCCAAGGTTCGCCGAGGCGCTGGTCGAAGCGCCGATGCCGCTTGCCTGCCCGCCATTGGCAAGGCAATCCACGCTCAGCGTACCGCCAATGACGTTCGTCGCGCCGGTATAGGTGTTGTTGCAGCCAACCAGTGTCTGCGTGCTGCTGTTGTCCTTGGTGATGCCGCCGGCTCCAGTGATGGAGCCGCTGAAGCTGACGGTCGTCCCGCCCACCGTCAGGGTCGCTCCGCCGAGGCGCACGGTGCCGCCATTCGCGCCGCCTCCCGATAATCCGCCGACCTTGTTGTTGAAACCGTTGAGGTCGAGCGTGACGCCGGCGACATCCGCCAAATTCATGGCGTTGGGACCACCGAAGGCCTGGGTCGAGCCGGCGCGCAACGTGCCGCCGTCGATCATCGTCGGGCCGTTATTGGTGTTGGTACCCGAAAAAACCAAAGTGCCGGCGCCGGCTTTGTGGAACGGCACGGCGCCAACCACCGTGCCGCCGACGGTGAGCGTCGTAGCCGCATTGGTGACATCGATCGTACCGCCCGCGCTTCCGTTGAGCGTGAAGCCGCGATCGGTGCTGGCCGTCGCCCCGGTATATTGCAGCGTTCCGCCGGTCTGGATCACGAGGTTCGCGGCATCCGACGACGATGCGCCGATGCCGCTCGCCAGACCGCCATTGGCCAGCGTGCTGACAGACAGCGTACCGGCCGAGATGGTCGTGACGCCGGCATAGGTGTTGGCAGCGTTTGCGAGTGTCAGCGTGCCGGCACCGGTCTTGTTGAATCCGGCATCGTCCGACCCGACGACCACGCCGCCGAAACTCAGATTGCCGCTGTCGACCTGAATCGCCCGCGGCGCACCGCCATTGACCAAGGTGAAGCCACGGTCGGTCGTGCCCGCCCCGACACCCGTATATTCCAGCGTGCCGCTCTCGAGCACCAGGTTCGCCGAACCCGCGCTCGAAGCGCCAATGCTGCTCGCGGAGCCGCCATTGGCGACGCTGTCGATGGCCAGCGTGCCGCCGCTCAGCGTCGTGCCTCCGGTGTAGCTGTTCGCGCCGGTCAGTACGACCTTGCCGGTGCCGCCCTTGGCGAAGCTGGTCGCGCCGCCATTGTCGACGATCGTCGACGCGATCGTGAAGGTGCCGGTGCCGGTGCTGTTTTCGAGCACGCCCAGCGTACCACCGCCGGCCGCGCCGGTGATCGAGCCGCCGGTGATGGTCTGATTGGCATTGTTGACGCTGGCGGCGACAATGATCGTGCCGTCCACGCCCAGCGTGTTGCCGGCGCCGATGGTGACAATGGAGTTGGACGGGGCGGTGTATTTGATGCCGCCGAGCTGAACATTGCCGGCAACGGTGTTGGTGAACGGGGTGTTGGCCGCTCCGCCCGCGTCGCTGACCACGTCGCCGGTCAGCCAGGTGCTGGCATTGTCCTTGTTCGCATAGGCCGTGAAGGCGGTGATGACGCCGCCGCCGACCTGCGCGTAATCGGTGCCGTTGACGGTTGCCCAACTGAGCGCGCCGTCGCCGTTGGTCGTGGTGATGCTGCCGCTCGTCGGCAGCTTGAAATCGAGCAGGCCGCCGGTATGCGTGATCGCGCCGAGGTTGAGCGTCATGCTGCCGCCCGCGCCGGCGGTGGCAATGATCTGGTTGTTGCCCGCGCTGACGTTCAGGCCGTCGAACGTCTGGCTGTTCGCCACGCCCGCCGCGCCGGTCAGCGTGACCACGCCGCCGGCCAGGTTGAGGCCGGACGAGCCCGAGATGATGTTGCTGGCCGGGGCGCCAGCCGCGGCGAAGTTCAGCGCCAGCATGCCGCCATTGACCGTGGTGTCGCCGGTATAGGTGCTTGCCCCGCTCAGCGTCAGCGTGCTCGTGCCGCGCTTTACGAGTCCGCCGCCGACGGTGGCGCCGTCGGCGATGACGCCGGCATAGCTGGTGCTGGTGGTGCCGTTGATCGTCAGGTCGCCGCCGTTGAGCGTCACACTGCCGCCCGTGCCGGCGAGCGACGTGACGGTGGTATCAAAGGTGTTGAGGTCCAGCGTGCCGCCATTGACGATCACCGCGTTCGGCGCGCCGAACGCGGTGGCGCTGCCGGACCGCAGGGTTCCGCTGGTGACGGTGGTCGACCCAACATAGGTGTTGGCGCCGCTGAGCAGCCAGCTGCTTCCCGCAGCACCATTCATGACCAGGTTGCCATTGCCGGAAATCACGCCGGACACTGTGTTGCTGCCTGCGAAGCTGCCGCCAAGGGTGAAGGTGTCGCCGGGATTGGCTGGATTGAACGAGACCGCACCGCTCAGCGCCAGCGAGCCGGTGCCGTCATTGAAGACCGCGCTGGCGCCGTTGAGCGACAGCGTCCGGTCGGTGCTGGCCGCCGCGCCGGTGTAGGACAATATGCCGGTGTTGAGAAGGATGGACGAGCCCGTACCCAGCGAGCTGGCGACGCCCTGGTTCGCCAGTGAGCTGGCCTTCACGGTAACGGTCTGGATCGTGGCGGCACCGCCAAAAGTGTTGGCCCCACCCAATGTGATGGTGCGGTTTGTCCCGCCGCCCGTGAATACAAATGGCCGAACTGCAAGGTTGCTGCTGATGACGCCCAGCAGCCCCAGGTCTGCCGTCTGTGCGTTCAGAATGACAGATGGCGTATACCCGCCGCCCGCGATTATGTCCCCGGTTACCGTCAGCGTGCCGGTTCCCTGATTTGTCAGGGCGGAAGCACCGGTGCTGGGCGCCATGTTCCAGGCGCGGTTCGAGGTATCGCCGCTACCGATATAGATGGCGGAGGCGTTGCGGACGAAGACCGTGCCGTTGGCCACCGTGGTCGCCGCTCCGAGCGCGCTCGCCTCGCCCAGATTGCCGATCGACGTGAAGTACAGGTTGAAGCTGTCGGTAGCGACCTGGCCGGTGAAATCGTTGGTGTCGTCGCTCAGCGTCGTCTGTGCGACCAGGGAAAAGCCGCCGGCCCCGGTGATGTGCGCCGAACCGACGCCCCCACCAATGGCGGAGGCGCCGGAGAGCAGCGTAACAACACGGCCAGCGCCGAACGCGCCAGCGCTTTGCAGAATCGTGCCTGCCGACAAGGTGATGCCGTTGCTGGCGGCGCCGAGCGCCGAATCGCCACTGACGTTCAACCTGCCCGCGGTCACATTGATGCCGCCGCTGAAGGTGTTAGCGCCGGTAAGGGTCAGGATACCCGCGCCCGCCTTGGTCAGTCCCGCGGTGCCGGCCAGGATCGAACTGATGGTCGCATTTCCGTTGGTGGTGATCGTAGGCGTGGCGCCGGCGAGTGTCAGCGTGCTGCCCGTGACCGTATAGGTCGTGCTGGCATTGATGGTGAGGCTGTTCGCTGTGACCGGCGCGCCCAGCGTCACCGTGGCGGTGGTTCCATTGGCGCCGCCGAAGATGGCATTGTCGAGCGCACCGTTGTTCCACGGCGTGTAGGGACCGCTCACGCCGTCGCCATTGGGGCTCCACCTGTTAGAACTCACGTCCCAGGTCCCGGTGCCGCCCGTCCCGGCCGCCGTGCCGTTGGGATCCCAGTATCTGTCGGCGGCACCGGCCGTCCCGGTGGCCAGCGTCATCAGCAGGATCGCAGGCAGGAACGGGGCGGCTAACGCCCGCGCCGCCGAGAAGGCCGGCTGCGCCATATGAGCGGCGTAGCTCGCCGCTTCGCCCTTCCATTTGGTCATCCGGCCACCGCGCAGGAGCTGGGAGAAAATAGGCCTATCTGCTTCTCTCGCCGCCCGTCCCTTGTGAGCCGGTAGCGCTTGGGAGGATGCGCGCCCGGGATGTAGGTGGCCGGCTTTCAGCCTCGGGTCGCCGGCACCGCCGCCGCCGTCCTTCTGGTCATGGATGGTCCCATCGCAGGCCAAGCCAGCCATGTATCCCCCTATATTAGAAAGTAATAATGCGCCGAATCTTGAGGAATCAGGACATTGGATCAAAGATGGGCATGGAAACACCGAGCGGTATTTCAAAAAGGTACGCCGTTTGACAAAAACGTCCGACGCGCTTCGTTCTGATGATACGCTTCTACCGGAGTGTTACTCGAATACCACAACTCGTTATTTCGCAATGCTAATATAGGCTTAACGGACCCCCGAAATCGGGCGTTAGATTGAGGATCGAAGGCGGGTTGGCGTCGTGCCTCGATACTTCCTCATCGCCGCCGTCAGGTGGCTCTGGCTGGAAAACCCGCTCAGATAGGCAACTTCCGCAATCGTCACGGCTTCGTCCGAAAGCAGACGCGTGGCGTGGTCGAGCCGCAGGTCCAAAAGGTAGCGATGCGGCGCCATCCCGAAGGTTCGGCTGAATGCTTGGGTGAAATGCTTCGGTGAAAGCTTTGCAAGTGCGGCTAGCTCGTCGACAGAGATCTTGCGGGCGAGATTGATGCGCAGGAACTCCAGCAGTTTCTGCGCGGACTGCCTGGAAAGACCGCCCTTGAACTGCTCGGGTCCGCTGGTTCGTGTGGCATATGCGTGAAGCACGTGAATGCCCAGGATCGAGATCAGCTGCTCGACGTGGAAGCGGCTTGCTCCCTCCTTCTTCCTGAGCTCCGCCTTGAGCAGTTGGGCGACACGCAACGCATTGTCGTCCCGCGTGCCCGGGGGCGGAGGCGTCAACTCCGTTTCCACTGGGCCAAATTGCTGCCTGGCAAGTTCTTTGAGGCTGTCGTCCGGGTAGACGATAGTGGCGCTCTCCCGCGCCTGTGATAGACGCAGCCGCGCTTCAAGATGTGCCGGCTTGACGATGATGCTTCCTGCCGGCGCGTCATAGCGCTCGGCCTTGCCCCCTCCAAGTGTGGCACACACTGGTGCGGCCTCGAGACCGACAAGGACGACGTGTTCACCCGCCTCGAAGGTGTGCAGCCCGGGTGGCATGAGGTGATAAGTTGCCCTCCCCCGCTGCGTCGCAATTGTCCGCTCACCGGTTGTCGAAGAAAAAGCCTGCAAATCCTGATCGGATGAATTGAAGTCGGCATCAAGCTCGTGATCAGAAGAAATCATGTTAGTCGGTCGGTGTCATGGGCGGGTAGGAAACACATTCATGGCCTCTATTAGAATTCTCTAATTTACATAACGCTCTTCCATACAGCCTGGCTGAGCGTTTTCACCATTTGGTATGTAAACTGTTCCTCGAATGACCCGGTTCCCGGTCGTTCGATTTTGATTCAACTTAACGATGGGACAGCAGTCCTGTACCATACAAACGCAGCGGTTGTGGGCCACAGTCAAGCGGCTCTGCCCAGCGAAGCGGCTGCATCCGACCGCGCCTTGGCTCAATCATCGCCTCTGCCATGCGATGCCGGGCAAGCGGACGATAGGTCTATTACGGACGTCGTCCGTGCAGTAAACGGCTGAAGGAGGCGTCTCGCCGATCGCGCTTTTAAGTCAGTCCATAGGCTCCGAGTGTCACTCAATTTGACCAAACCCAGCCGCGAAAAAAATCCCATCGATAGGTTGCCGTGCGCAGATGCCGACGCATATTGATCGAGTTTTGAACCGCGGCTTGTGGCGCGAGCCACAAAATATCCAACAATGGTGACGGAACTTGCGTGCTCCGAAGCAGCAGCGCCTCCGGGGCTTTTGACTAAAGCATTGGAGGACCAGGAGAATGCGAGGGCGAAGCTGGATCCGGCAAGAGCGGCAGGCCGAAGCCCAACTGCTCAGGGAACAGATCGTCCAGCTGGAAACTGAGCTACTTACCTAGAGAGGCGCTGCCGAGCCAAGAAGGCTTACCGAGCTCGGCTACCACATTCATTCCAGCAAATTGCGGCTTCAGCGCCTGGAACGCTGCATCTCTGACCTGCAATCCGCCAATCGACGGCGAGAAGAACAGGCCCCATCAGGTCTAGGGATATTTCCTTAACACCTTGAACCCTTCGAACGCGTCATCCCACTGTTCTAACTCCTGAGGACTCACCCGTTGTGGCTTCTGGAAACGAGAGCCCAGTGCCTCGATCAACCGCCGTTCGGCCTCCCTAGCGTCTAGGCGTTCGAAAAAGATTGATGGCCGCGGTTGCCGCTGGCTAAGCTCCGTGAAGGTTTGCTGTATTGGGCTCCATAGTGGTCACTGACACCGAATTCATTCTCGAAAGCATCCGCCAAGGCTGTGTGATTCTTGCCGAGGACGAGTTCCTCATCGACCGACTGGTGAAGTATGTCGGCAACGGAAGGATCCGTTGGCATGTCGAGTTTCGTGGGCATCGCGTCGAGTTCACAACCGGCCAGTTGAAGAAGCAGCCCACCTTCCGCAGGAAGATGCTCGAACAGGCCGGTGTGCTGCCGCCGCAGCGTGCCGGGGCCGATTACAGGCGATGGGCTCTCGATCTGAGAAAGAATGCCATCGAGCTTCCCTGGCGGGATAGACCGGTTGATGCCGGTTTTGCCATCGACGGCCTTGTCAGTCTTGGAGGCGACCGCTGGACGGTTGACTATCAAGGCAAGGTCATCAAGTTCACGACGACCAAACTCCGCCGGCAAACCAGTTTCCGCAAGCGGATGCTGCTCAAGGCCAAGGTTCTGCCGCCCCAGCTGGATCCTGCTGCCTATCGCAAGTGGATGGATTGGCTCATTCAAAACGCCACCCAGGCAGATCTTCAGACCGGCGCTGCTTTGATGACCGAGAAAAGTTGGCTTGACGACTTGCCCGAGCTGGCCGGCTGGCAAAGTGAAGGAACCAACTAAGGCGGCTGGTGTGCCGGCGGTGCCACTCATGGTGTTTGCCATGCCTACAAATTTCGGCACACATTGATCGCTAGGGAATCTGGCCACGGCCTGGCTCGCGGCCGACAGGACTTTGAATGGAAGACATGGACCGATTCGACCTCGGCACCTATCGCCGCCCCATCTCCACACGCTCCACCGCGACCCAGCGCTGGTTCGATATCGGGCTCAACTGGTGCTACGGCTTCAACCATGAGGAAGGCATCAAGTGCTTCGACAAGGCGCTGGAGACGGATCCCGGGTGCGCCTTCGTGCATTGGGGCATCGCCTATGCGGCCGGGCCTTTCTACAATTTGACCTGGAAGGAGCATGGCGAGGCCGAGGCCAACGGCGCGACGAAGCGCTGCTTCGAGCATGTCCAGCTGGCGCGCGCCAACGCGGCTGGCGCCAGCGATGTCGAACGGCGGTTGATCGAAGCACTGGCCAGCCGTTTTCAAAAGCCGCACAAGGTAAGCCCGCAGGAATTCGAACAGTGGGATGATGCCTACGCCACCGCAATGCGGCGCGTGTACCAGGATTTTCCCGACGACCATGATGTGATGGCGCTGCTGGTCGAGGCGCTGATGATGCGCACGGTGCGGCGGCTTTGGAACCTCAAGACTGGTGAGCCGGCGCCGAATTCCGATGTCGTAGAGGCGCTGGAGGTCTGCGAGCGGTCAATCCGGCTGACCGAAGAGGCCGGCGCGGCACAGCACCCGGCGATCCTGCACCTGCATATCCATCTCCTGGAAATGTCCACCATGCCGGAACGCGGCATGCGCTCGGCCGACCGGCTCGGCGAGATGTGCCCCGATGCCGGGCACATGAACCACATGCCGGGGCATATCTATGTGCTGTGTGGCGACTATGAGAAGGCGAAGATCGCCAGCGAAAAGGCTGTCCGTGCCAACGACCT
The DNA here is from genome assembly GCF_056868045.1 of Mesorhizobium sp. HAY1-8B. Lineage (NCBI taxonomy): Bacteria > Pseudomonadati > Pseudomonadota > Alphaproteobacteria > Hyphomicrobiales > Phyllobacteriaceae > Mesorhizobium > Mesorhizobium sp. HAY1-8B. The sequence continues at coordinate 3,793,163 of NZ_CP200321.1, read as the reverse complement.
CTATCTCGCCTATGCCGACGAGCCGACCTATTATCTGCTCGGCTGCTGCCACGACCTGCACCTGATGATGTTCACCTGCATGTTCCTTGGCCAGTACCGGCCGGCGCTGTGGGCCGCCGACAAGGTGCGCAGCCTGGTGACGCGAGACGTGGTCGCCATCCAGGACCGGCCCAAGCTCACGCAAACAGTGGAAGGTTATCATGCGATGAAATCGCATGTGCAGGTGCGCTTCGGCCGCTGGCAGGAGATCATCGACGAACCCGTGGTTGAAGAGCCCGGCCTCTATGTACTGACGGCGGCCATGCAGCACTACGCCAAGGGTGTCGCGCATGCGACGCTCAGGCAATTCACGGAGGCCGAGCGCGAGCGTGTGCGGTTCCACCGTCATGTGGAGAACATCCCGGCCGAACGGCGTTTCCTCAGCAACCCAACCCGCGCTTCGCTGGCCGTCGGTGCCGCCTTGCTCGATGGCGAGCTCGCCTACCATCAGGGCCGGCACGAGGAGGCCTACCCCCATTTGCGGCGAGCGGTCGAGCTGGACGACAATCTCTCCTACACCGAGCCATGGGCGTGGATGCACCCGCCGCGCCATGCGCTGGCGGCGCTGCTGCTCGACCGGGGCCATGCGCAAGAGGCCGAGCAGGTCTATCGCGACGATCTCGGCCTGAGCGCCAAGGTGCAACGCTGCGCCCAGCACCCGGACAATGTCTGGGCGCTGCACGGGCTGGTGGAATGCTTGAGGCGCCGCGGCGAAAGCGAAGAGCTGCCGGCCCTGCAGGCAAGGCTCGCCGCGGCGATGGCCAAGGCGGATGTGGCGATCAGCTCGTCATGCCTGTGCCGGACGAGCGTGCAATCGGCGGCAAGCTGCTGTCATTGAGGCTACGGCAGGCGTGCCCCCTTGCCTCGACCACGTCTCATGGCCGGCCGCCGGTAGGTGTACCGATGCGACGTCCTCGTCGGCATTGGAAAACTGCCCATCGGCTCGCGAAACGCGCTGTCGTTGAGATCATCGTGACGGTCGACGCCTCGCAGAGCTGCAGTTTCACGCTGTCGATCAGGCCAGACCCACTGACCTGCATTCCTCAATTAGCACAGAGCAGTCTATCTCATCATGAAGTTGGGCGTGTGGGTCAGGCGCCAGCCAGGAAGCGTAAGACCGAAGCCGCTTGAGCCGGGCTGTTTTCTCGAGCCGCGCCTGACGCTCATCTTCGGGCTGAGTACGAGGCAGCCTTTTGTTCCACTCGCCAGGATACTGCATTCTCTGCTCTCCCCGGTCGGAGCGCATAAGAGACCCACTCAATGAGGGAGTTGGTCCCCTTGCCGGAGGACCACCTGTCGCTCCGGGTTCCCCGCTCTCCACCTGGGCTGGATGCCACCACAGGCGTCGACGAGAGTCGCCATCCATTTTGATGAGGCTGCCGCAATTAACCTCGGGCCTCGGCAAAGCTTTCCTTCACACCTCAAACTCGGCTTCATCGAGCGCCGTGGCTCAAACTGGCGACCAGCCTTGGTCATACCTGTGCCGGACGAGCGCGCAGCCGGCGCCAGGCTGCCGTTAAAGCTGCCGGTAGGCGACCGCCGCCTGCCCTCAGCCCAGCCATTTCTCATAGTCGGCCACCAGCAGGTGCACTGGAGCAACATCCTCGTCGATGTTGGAGAATCGGCCGATCGGCTCGCGGAACACGTTGTCGGTCAGATCGTCGTTGACGGTCGACACCTCACCGATCAGCACGTCCTTGCCCTCGGCCCAGAAGGCGTGCCAGACGCCGGGCAGCAGAGTGACGCTCTGACCGGGGTCGAGCTTCAGGAGGCCCCCCGCCGGCAGCCTGTGGATGGTTCCGTCGACCGGCACCGACACTTCCGCCTTGGGGTCGATACCGCCGTCGCGATCATGCATGAACAGTTCCAGCACCAGCTTGCCGCCGCCGCGGTTGATGATGTCCTCGGCCTTGATGTTGTGGCGGTGCATGGGCGACAGCTGGTCCTTGCGCGAGATCATGATCTTCTCGGCATAGAGCATGCCCATGCCCTTCTTCATGTCCTCGTAGCGGCCATTGCGCACGGTGAACAGGAACAGGCCGAGTTCCTTGAATTTCTCCTGGCCGTAGTCGGTGATGTCCCAGCCGAGCCGCGAGGTGAATATGGCGGAGGAGTTCGACCTGGCGTGCCTTCATCTCTTCCGGCGACCAGTAGGCGAAGGGCGGCATGATGTAGCCGAACGAGCGGATGAAAGCGTCGGCTTCGCGGATGATGTCGTTGATGGCGGAGCGTTTCATGATCGTAACCCTTCGTGTCGACATGCTTAGGTTGTTGCATGTCGTCATCCCAAAACCGCTGGGCACTTTTGGGCGACATGCATTGCAAATCGCATAGCCGAACGCCGATGCGGTGTCGATCCATCTCGCGCCTGCACGCCCGCTGCGCCAAGCGCGGATGGCCCATCGATCCGGTCCGCTGGCCGCGTGACATCACCCGCTTTCAGGCTCATAACCCCTGCGAATTCTCACAGAGTGATAGACTATGCCGACCATCCACGACCTCGACACGCCGTCGATCCTGATCGACGCCGCGCGCGCCGAAGCCAACATTGCCCGCGCACAGGCCCATGCCGACAGAAACGGGCTGAAGCTCAGGCCGCACATCAAGACGCACAAGCTTCCTTACTGGGCGAAGAAGCAGGTGGCGGCGGGTGCCGTCGGCATCACTTGCCAGAAGATCGGCGAGGCCGAGGTCATGGCCGACGCCGGGCTGTCCGACATTTTTCTTCCCTACAACATCCTCGGCCGCGCCAAGCTGGAGCGGCTGAAGGCGCTGCACGGTCGCGTCACCCTGTCGGTCACGGCGGACAGCATGGAAACGCTGGAAGGACTGGCCGCCACTTTCACCGATGCCGGCCATCGCCTCCCGGTGCTGGTCGAATGCGACACCGGCATGGGCCGCTGCGGCGTGCAGACGGCCGATGAGGCGGTTGCACTGGCAAGGGTGATCGACAAGGCCGGCGGCCTCACCTTTGGCGGGCTGATGACCTATCCTGCGGCGGGCCGCGCCGCGGAGGCCGAAGCTTGGCTCGCCGACGCCAGGCAGGTGCTGACCGCTTCGGGTCTCGCCTGCGAACGCATCTCCAGCGGCGGCACGCCGGACATGTGGCGCTCCAGCGATACATCTGTCGTCACCGAATATCGGCCCGGCACCTACATCTATCTCGACCGCTATCAGGTCGCCAAAGGTGTCGGTACCTTGGACGATTGCGCGCTGACGGTGCTGTCGACCGTGGTCAGCCACCCGACGCCGACGCGTGCCATACTCGATGCGGGCAGCAAGGCGCTGTCCAGTGACACGCTCGGGCTAAAGGATTTTGGCGAGTTGCTCGGCGCTGCCGACGCAAGGGTGACCGGGCTTAGCGAAGAGCATGGCACCGTCACGCTTTCCGGTGACGCGAAACTGCGCATCGGCGATCGCGTGCGCGTGGTGCCCGATCATTGCTGTGTCGTCACCAATCTGTTCAACCAGGTCAACCTGATCGACGGCGAGAAAGTGCTGGAAACGCTGCCTGTGGCGGCACGCGGTTTGATGGCGTGAGCACTTTCGGCGGGTAACAGGTGAACTAGGCCGGTTGCCTCTCGGCCTGTCGTGCCGCGACCCTGCGCATGGCGATGACCCTGCGGCGCCGTATCTCCGTGCGCATTGCCATCAAGTGCAACGCGAAGAACAGCACCGTGAAGCCGATAGCCATGACCAGCAGCGGCCACAGCAGGCTGGGATCGATGGTCGGCCCGCCGAGCCGGAATACCGAGGCCGGCTGGTGCAGCGTGTTCCACCAGTCGACGGAGAACTTGATGATCGGGATGTTGATGAACCCGACCAGCGTGATGATGGCAGCGGCCCAGGCTGCGCGACTGGCATCGTCGAGCGCGCGGGTCAGTGCGATGATGCCGAGATACATCAGGAACAGCACGAAGACCGAGGTCAGGCGCGCATCCCACACCCACCAGGTGCCCCACATCGGCTTGCCCCAGATCGAACCGGTGATCAGCGCAAGTGCCGTGAAGACCGCGCCGATGGGTGCCGCCGATTTCAGCGCGACATCGGCCAGCGGATGGCGCCAGACCAGCGTGCCGAGGGCGGAAACCGCCATCAGCGTGTAGCACATCATGGCAAGCCAGGCGAAAGGCACGTGGATGTACATGATGCGCACGGTGATGCCTTGCTGGAAATCCTCGGGCGCGGCGAAGCTCATATAAAGGCCGATGGCAAGGATGAGTGCGGCGATCGCCGCCAGCCACGGCACGACCTTGTCGACCAGCGCGACGAAGCGCGTCGGGTTGGCAAGGTCCATCCAGCCGCTCAGGCGTGAAGTCGTGTCGCTCATGCGACTTTACATAGACCGCCGGCGCGATTGGGGCAATCGAGCGGTGGTGTCGCAGGCTGGGTTACCCCTGCCCCTCGTGGGAGGGTCGCTGCGAAGCAAAGGGGCGGCGGCGCGCGCTGCCCCCACCCGGACCTCTGGTCCGACCTCCCCACAATGGGGAGGTAAAAGATGATGCTTACGCGGCTTCGCCCTGCACGGAGCGGCTGAGACGGCGGACTTCTTCGTCGTTGAGCAGGCCGCCGGCGCGCAGCAGGCTGGCGAAGCGGCCGTTGCGCAGCGACAGTTCAGCGAAGCCGCCCATTTCGACCACCCTGCCCTTGTCCATGAACACGACAAGGTCGGCGTCGCGAACGGTGGTCAGGCGGTGCGCGATGATAAAGGTGGTGCGGTCGCGCCGCAGTTCGTCGATCGCTTCCTTGACGCGATCCTCGGTCTCGACGTCGAGCGCGCTGGTCGCCTCGTCGAGCACCAGGATCGGAGCATCCTTCAGCACGGCACGGGCAATGGCGATGCGCTGGCGCTCACCACCCGACAACTGGCCGCCACGCTCGCCGACCACGGTGTCGTAGCCATTGCTCTTGTCCAGGATGAAGTCCTGCGCGGCAGCCGCGACGGCGGCGGCATGGATCTCAGCATTGCTCGCATCGGCGCGGCCAACACGAATGTTGTCCTCGATCGAGCGGTTGAGAAGCCCGGCGTCCTGGAACACGGTGGCGATCGAATGGCGCAGCGACTTGCGGGTCACGGTGCGGGTATCGATGCCATCGATCAGGATACGGCCGCTGGACGGCGAGAAGACGCGCTGCAGCAGATTGATCAACGTGGTCTTGCCGGCACCCGTCGGTCCGACGATGGCAACCGTCTGGCCGGCCTGAACCTCGAAGGACACGTCGCTGACGCCTTGCCCCGAATTGGCGAATTCGAAGCTGACATCCTCGAAACGGACATGGCCGGTGACATTGGTGAGGTCGCGCAAGCCATCCGGCTCCGCGGCATCGGCGGCCGAGTCCTCGAGCTTGTAGAAATCCTCAAGCTTGGCGCGGGCCTCGGAAATCTGGTTGGCGAAAGCCGACATCTGGTCGAGCCGCGAGATCAGCAGCGTGGCGAAGCCGGTGAAGGCGATCACATCGCCGACGCGCAACTGGCCATGCGTGACCAGATAGGCGCCGATCAAAAGCACCACCATCATCGAGATCGTTGACGACAGGCGATTGAGCGCATTGGCGATGGCCCACCAGTCGAGCACGGGATTTTGCGCGTCGAGCAGGTTCTTGACATAGCCGCGCAGCGTCTCAGCCTCATGGCCCAGACGGTTGTAGCTCTGCAGAACGGCGACGTTGCTCACCGAGTCCGTCACATGCGCGAACACCTTGTGGTAGTGACGCTCGACGGCGGCCTGGCCTGCCTTGGTGCGCTTCATGACCAGCCGGCCGATGCAGACATAGAGTACGCCCAGCCCGAGCAGCACCATCGACATGCGCACATCCATGCTTAGCGCCGTAGGCACCAGCAGTACGAGCGCAACGGCGGTGGACAGATGCTGGCGCATGAATTCGAGCCACAGGCTGAACAGCGTCTCAACGGCCCGCAACAACGTGTGCAGCGCGTTGGAAGTGCCACGCTGATGATGCCAGGCGAGCGGCATGGTAATGACGCGTTCGAACGACTTGCACAGCACTTCGCTACGCCGGGCGTGGGCAAACCGGTCGGCGCCGCGCGCCACCAGGACGAAAGCGATCACATTGAAGGCGCCCAGGCCAGCCCATACGGCAAGCGTGGAGAACACCGAGCCGTGCGCGGAAATCGCATCGATGACCCGGCCAAACATGATCGGCTCAAGAATTGCGATGGCGGCAAGGGCGACGTTGGCCGAACAGATCAGCGCCACGCGCTTCTTGTCGGCGGCCAGATAGCCCAGCGCTCTCCAATAGATCTGCAGAAGTGACACTTCAGCTACTCCGCCAACTCTCTATTGTGCCCAATACCAGTATTGTGCACTGCACCATTCCATGACACGTAACGGTTGATGCGTCGCAAAACAATGCCCGTCTATCGCTTCCGTTCCCATTTAGCGAACAAAACATGACGACGATGCGAAATCTGACGTGATCACCTAACGGTTTGAGATAAAAGGTGAAATGCCAGCCTTGCGGCAAAATCATGGCAGCAGCCGAGCACTGCCACATTTTTAATCACGACGGTATTGCGGGGCTTAATCGGAAGGCATCTTGCGGGCGCATTCGCGGACCGCGTGCAAGTAACGAGACGCAGCGTCGCGCGTCCCGAAGGACGCGCGAATAACTAACCTAAGCTATTGACTTTACGCTGGTATCTTGACCACGATCTCGGTCTTACTGCCGGCTTTGGGTTCGAATGAAGCGGACTTTGTTTTCGAACCGTCGACTTCAAGCGAGATCGTCTTGGTCTTTTTGTCGCGAATGACATGAACCTTGATCTCGGCGCCAAGCATCTTGAGCGTGGCGTGGTAGCCATCCCAATGGCTGGGCAGTTTCGGCCGGAACGTGATCTGCTTTCCGCGCCGTTCGATGCCGAGGATGCCCTCGACCGCCGCCCGGTAGAGCCAGCCCGCCGAGCCGGTGTACCAGGTCCAGCCGCCACGCCCGCCCTTGTCTTCTCCGGCATAGATATCGGCCGCCACCACATAGGGTTCGACGCGATAGTGTTCGGCCGAGGCCTCGTCGATTGCGTGGTTGACCGGGTTCAGCATCGAGAAGCAGCGATAGGCTTCGTCGGTCTGTCCCATCTCGGCGAGCGCGATGACGAACCACGTCGCAGCGTGGGTGTACTGGCCGCCATTCTCGCGCACCCCCGGCGGATAGCTCTTGATGTAGCCAGGATCCTTCTGCGTCTTAGAAAAAGGCGGCGTGAACAGTTTGACGATCTTGAGCTTGTCGTCCACGAGCAGGCTGGTTGCCTGCCGCATCGCCGTCGTCGACCGCGCCGGGTCACCCTCACCCGAAAGCACACTCCAGGACTGGGCGATGGAGTCGATCCTGCACTCTTCGGACGTGCGTGAGCCCAAGGGCGTGCCGTCATCGAAGCTGCCGCGCCGGTACCATTCGCCGTCCCATGCCGTGCTTTCAAGCGCCCGCTTCAGCGCATCGGCATGCTTTGCCCAGGCCTGCGCGCGCTTGCTGTCGCCCTCGGCCTTGGCGACGGTGGCGAAGTCGCCGAGCGTCTTCAGCAGGAACCAGCCCAGCCACACGCTCTCGCCCTTGCCGTGTTCGCCGACACGGTTCATGCCGTCGTTCCAGTCGCCGCCAAGGATCAGCGGCAGGCCGGCAGGGCTGCTGCGCTTGACGGCGAGGTCGAGCGCGCGCGCGCAATGATCGTAGAGTGATACCGTCTTCTTCGAGATTTCCGGAGTGAAGAAGGCATCGTGCTCGCCCTCGCCCAGCGCCTGTCCATCGATGAAAGGCAGCTGCTCCTTCAGGATCGCGGCGTCGCCGGTCACCGTCAGGTAGCGCGCCGTCGCATGGGCCAGCCAGACCACGTCGTCGGAAATCATCGTGCGCACGCCGGCTCCGGTGCGTGGCAGCCACCAATGCTGCACATCGCCCTCCGGGAACTGCCGCCGCGCGGCGTTGAGGATCTGGTCGCGCGCCAGCGTCGGATCATGCGCCAGCAGCGCCAGCGTGTCCTGCAACTGGTCGCGGAAGCCGAAGGCGCCGCTTGCCTGATAGAAGGCCGAGCGGGCGCGGATGCGGCAGGCAAGGCTTTGATAGGGCAGCCAGTGATTGACCATGGCGTCGAGCCCCTTGTCCGGCGTCTCGACCTGGATGGTATCGAGGAAGCCGCGCCACTCCCGCTCGTTGTCGGCCAGGCGCTGGTCGAAATCCTTGCCCCGGTGCTTTTGCACCAGCGCGCTCGCCTGCGCCGCGGAATCGGCATCGCCGAGCAGCCAGAGCAGCGTGACGTCGCCGCCGGCCGGGATCTCGATGTCGCGGGCGATCGCCGCGCAAGGATCGTCTCCGGCCTCGACGCGACCCGACAGCGCCGCGCCGCTCAGCACCGCCTGCGGCAGCTCGCTGGACCCGTGCCGGCCGAGGAACTCGGAACGATCTGCCGTCACCGAATGAGCAGCGGCATCAGCGGCGAGGAAGGCCACGCGCTCGCTGAAATCAAGCCCGTAGGGGTTTTGCGCCAGCAACGCGCCGGTCGCGCTGTCGCGGGACGGAACGATGGTCGCCGCGGTGCGTGACCGGTGCCCGCCAAGCACCCATTCGGCGTAAGCATAGACGCGCAGCCGCGCCGGCACCGAGCCGGAATTCTGGATGCGCAGCCGCGTGACCTTCACCGGATCAATGGGGTCCACGACATGGGTCAGGTCCATCGACAACGGCCCGCGCTTCGAGCGGAACGTCGAGAAGCCCTGCCCGTGCCAGGCCTCGTAGGTCATCGAGGGATCGCGCACCATCGCCGCGAGCGGCGAGAACGCCCGGCCGCTGGCCTGATCGTAGATATAAATGCCCTCGCCCGGCCGGTTCGAGACCGGATCGTTCGACCACGGCGTCAACTGGTAGTCGCGGCTGTTGCGGCTCCAGGTGAAGGCGGCACCCTCGGCCGAGGTGTGGAAGCCGAACGAGGCATTGGAGACGACGTTGATCCAGGGCTGCGGCGTGCTGCGCCGGCCAGCCAGGCGCACCACATAGTGCCGTCCGTCGCCGTCGAAACCACCAAAGCCGTTCCATTGGTTGAGGCCAGTGCCGTCGGCGCTGACATCCGCCACGGCCTGCGAGGCAAATGCATGCGCCGCTGGCGTCGAAATCTCTCGCAGCGTCGGCAACCCGGCCGGCACAATGGCGTCGCGCGCCTGCAAGGCAGCCGCCTCGGCCCGCTCTATCTGATCGAAGATAGTCCCGTTGCGCGTGTGCAGCACCACCCGGGCGACGGCGAGCAGCGTCTTGTAGGTGGTCTCTTCCATCAGGTCGCGGCGCACCGCGAAAATATGCTGTCGTGGCCCGAGTTCCTTGCCGCGCAGACGGCTGTTTTCGCACAGCGTCTCGACCGCCCGCTGCAGGTCCTGGACATAGGACGAGGCCTGCTCGTTGACGACGACGAAGTCGATCATCATGCCGCGGGTACGCATATATTCCTGGAAGCGCAGCGCCTGGGCGACGATTTCCAGGTCGGCGACGTCGCCGATCCTGACCAGGAAGATCGGAAAATCGCCCGAAATGCTGGTCGGCCACAGGCTCGACTGCTTGCCCAGGCCCGACGCGATGGATTCGGCGGGCAGGCGCAGGAACGCATCGGGATAGATCAGATAGCGTGCCAGTTTCTGCACATTGGCCGCATCGGTCAGGCTGAGGCCCATATGGCGGGTCTGCACCTGGCTGCGCGTCCAGGCAAGCATGGCCTGGCGGGCAAAGCTCTCCTGATGGTCAAGCCGATTGATGGCCTCGTCCAGCTCGGCGCGATTGGCCCCGACCACGGTCCAGAAGGTCAGCGATATCTTCTTGTTGGCGGGCACGCGTACCTGGCGGCGCAACGAGGCGATAGGATCGAGCGTGAAGCCGGAATGGCCGCCTAGTCTCGCGCCTGGATCGAAAGCGGCGGCATCGACGATGGAGCGGCCACGGCCGATGAAGGCGCGCCTGTCGGTCTCGGCCTCCGCATCGCGCGCCGGCCCGGACGGATCGGTGACGAAATGCGCCAGGGTGATATCAGGCTCGCTGGTTTCGCGCTTGCGGCGCGTGGCGAAGATCGCGCCTTTGTTGGCGGCGATCTCAGTCTCCACGAACATCTTCGAGAAGGCCGGATGGGCGTTGTCGGACGCCTCCGAACCCAGCACCAGTTCGGCGAAGGACGTCACCTCGATGTGACGATCGGATGTGCTTTCATTGTAGAGCGTTATGCGACGGCCTTCGCCATTGCCTTCGGAAACGACGATACATTCGACCTCGGAGCGCAACGTGCCGACCGATTTGACGAAGCTCGCCTTGTCGTCGGAGAACAGGGTCTGCGCCTTCTCCTCGGCCGCGCGCTTGGGCCCCGCCGTTGCCGACCACCAGTCTCCGGTGCTGACGTCACGCAGGAAGATGTAGGAGCCCAGACGGTCCTCGACTGGATCCGGCTGCCAGCGGGTCACGGACAGATCGCCCCAGCGGCTGTAGCCGGAACCGGTCGCGGTCACCATCACCGAATAACGGCCATTCGACATCACATTGGTCGAGCGCAACGCCCGCAAGGGATCAAGCACGATGCGGGTGTCGGGGCTCTCGGTCTCGGTCTCGTCCTTGGCTCGCTCGTCGGCTTCGGTCCTGACGGTGGCGGTCGGGATGTCGCGCGGCGCCCTTTCCTGCAGCAGCAATTCAGCCGATTCAATAACCGGATCGCTGTGGAAACGGTCGCGCAGGCGACCCTCGAAGATCGCGTCGGCGACCGCCGCGATCGACATGCCCGAATGGTGCGCATAGTAATTGAGCACGACCGCGTGGTTGGTGCCTTCCGGCACGCGCTGCGGCGTGAAATCGACAGCATCGTAATAGCCATGAGGGCCAAGCGCACCGATCTCGCGCAGCCGGGACAGGTTCTGCACGGCTTCGCGCGGGTTGAACTGCGCCGCCAGGATGGTGGCGTAGGGCGCGATCACCGTGTTCTGGCCAAGGCCGCGCTTCAGCCCAAGCCCGGGCACGCCGAAATTGGTGTACTGATAGGTCAGTTCCCGATCGCGGGCATTGTAGGCCGCTTCCGAAATGCCCCACGGCACGTTCTTCTGGCGACCGTACTGCATCTGGCGCTTGATAATCAGCTTGCTGGTCTGGTTGAGGATCGAGCCTTGCGGCTCCTTCATCACCAGCGGTGGCATCAGATACTCGAACATCGAGCCCGACCAGGACATCAGCGCGCCCTGGAAGCCGATCTCGACGATTGGGCGACCGAGCCGGAACCAATGCTCGGTAGGCAGGTCGCCCTTGGCGATGGCGAACAGGCTGGTCAGCCGCGCCTCGGAGGCGAGAAGGTCGTAGCAGCTTTCGTCGAGCTGGTGCTCCTCGACCCGGTAGCCGATCGACAGCAGCTTGCGTTCCGGCCGCATCAGGAAGGCGAATTCCATCTCGAAGGCGAAGCGACGCGTGCGTTCGCGCAAGGTCAGAAGCTTGGCGCGCAGTGCCTCGACGGCGTTGTCGTCGCTGTGGGCGTCGTGGACGTGCGCCTCGCAAGTCGCCTCCAGTCTTGCCGCCCAGTCGACGATGACGTCGCTCTGAGCCGACGCTGCCTCGGTGTGGATGGCCGTGGCCAGCTTGCGGATCTCGCCCGCCAGCACGGCAAGGTTGATGGTGCGGATCGAGGCCATTTCCGGCTGCGCCTTGATCGTCTCCACGGCACGCCGCATGCCGTCCAGGCGGTCAACGAGGCGCTGGCGCAAGGGCCGCAACTGGCGGCGATCGTCAGGCAACTCATCGAGGCTTTCGCTCAGAATGGTCACCGTGTCGAGAATGCCTTCGAAATCGCCCTGGAGGTGAACGGAAGGCGCTTCCGCCCATTCGGCACAGGCGGCAGCCACCGCCACCAGGTGGCCAGCGAGATTGCCGCTGTCGACAGCCGAGATATAGAGCGGGTAGAGCGGCTTCAGCGTCGTGGTGTCGTACCAGTTGAAGAGATGACCGCGGTGGCGCGGCATGCTCTCGATGGTCGTCATGGTGGCGTCGATGCGGGTGATGGCATCGGACAGGCTGATCCAGCCGAAATCGCGCGCCGAGACGACCGACAGCAGGTAGACACCGACATTGGTGGGCGAAGTGCGCGGTGCCACGACCGGTGCCGGGCTTTCCTGAAAATTGTCCGGCGGCAGATTGTGATGCTCCGCCGTGACGAAGCTTTCGAAATAGTGCCAGGTGCGCCGCGCCACGGTGCGCAGCGCGTGGATGTCGGCCTGCGATATGCGAAGGCGATCCTCGGTTTCGGCCGAGCGGCTGATCCAGCTGGCGATCGCCGGTGAGCCGATCCAGAACAGGGCGAAGAAGAAGGCGACGAAGGCGCCGGTGGAATCGGCCAGCACCGGGATGGCGAGGCCGACGAAGCCGATGATCACGGCGCCGTACATCATGCCATAATAGGAGCCGACATCATTGTCGCCCGCCTTGTGCGCCTGCGAGGCGGTGCGCCATTCCAGGAGGTTCTGGCGGCTGACGAACAACCGGTAGAGCGTGCGCACGATGGCATCGCCCATCATCCAGGCGTTGTGCGCCATCAGCACGATCTTCAGCGCCACCATGGCGGTGCCGAAGGCGACATCTCGAGCGAGAGCAGAGAAATGACCACGCGGCGTCTGGTCGCCGCTCTTGGGCAGGATGGCGTTGACGACGTCGAAAGTCGGCGCCATGAACAGGCTGAGGATCAGCAAGGCCTGCCATTGCGCGGCCTGCGTGAAGGGCAGCAAGGTCCAGCCTGCGATCGCCGCCATCACCCAGAAGATCGGCGTCAGCGAGCGGCGCAGATTGTCGACCATCTTCCAGCGCGACAGGGCCGGAACGCCTGAGCGTGGGTCGAGGATGAAGCCCAGCAACTGCCAGTCGCCGCGTGCCCAGCGATGGTGGCGCGAGGCGTCGACCGAGTAGCGGGTCGGGTAGTCCTCGACCAGTTCGACGTCGGTGACCAGTGCCGCGCGCGCCAGCGCGCCTTCGAGCAGATCGTGGCTGAGGATGGTGTTTTCCTCGATACGGCCTTGCAGGGCGGCCTCGAAGGCATCGACGTGATAGAGGCCCTTGCCGGTGAAGGACCCGTCGCTGAACACATCCTGATAAAGATCCGAGACGGCGAAGACATAGGGGTCGAGGCCGCGATTGGCCGAAAACACGCGCTGGAAGAACGAGGCTTCGTCACCGCTGGTGAGCGAAGCGGTGATGCGCGGCTGCAGGATCGTGTAGCCGGCGGTGACAACGCGCTTGGCCGCGTCGAAATGCGGGCGGTTGAGCGGATGGCAGAGCTTGCCGACAAGGGTCGCCACCGCATCGCGGGTGGTGCGCGTATCGGCATCGAGCGTCATCACATGGACGACTTTTTCGGGCAGCGGCACCTCGAGCGGCAGGAAAGTGGTGTCGCTGTCGCCACGCAGCAGAAGGTCAAGCTCGTGCAGCTTGCCACGCTTGCGCTCCCAGCCCATCCAGGCTCCTTGAGCGGCATTGAAGAGCCGGCGGCGGTGCAGGATGTAGAAGCGCGGCGCGCCTTCCGAAGGATAGCGGGCGTTGAGACGGGCGATCTCGGCGCGGGCATATTCGAGGATCTCGGTGTCGGCCGCATCGATCTCGATCTTGCTGTCGGGCCAGTCCGACAGCAGCGCGAAGTGGATCTCGTCCACCAGATTGGCCAGGTAATGCACTTCGATGTTGCGGATGTTCTCCTCGACATCGTCACGTGAGCCGATCAGCGAAGGGACGACCACAAGGGTGCGCGCCTCGGGCGGCACGCCGTGCCTGTAGTCATAGCCGATCAGGCGTGTCGGCTTGAGGAACAGCGAGACCACGGTGTTAAAGAAGGCAAGCGCGCCCTCGCTCGCCGGCACGGCAAACAGCGCCAGCATCAGCACGATCGAGGCCACCGACAGGCCGAGATTGGCCAAGGCATTGCCGGTGAGGACAAGAAGCAGGGCCGTCAGCGCGAAGACGGGCAGGACGATGCCGAGCCACCCGGTCTTGGCGAAGGTCCGCTTGGCTATCTGGCTGATCGTCGGCCGATAGCCGATCGCCTTTTCCAGCTCCAGCCGGCGTGGGCCGACGAGGAAGAAGCCGACATCGGTATGCGCGGACGGAGCCGGAATGGAATCGTCGCGATCCGATGCATGGTCGCTGGCGGCTTGGCCGGCCAGTTCGATGGCCTTTTCGGCGACGCGGTATTCCGAGAGGTTCGAGCGGCGCGCCAGTTCCTCGATCGCGGTGCGGTATTGGTCGCGGGAGAAGAAGTCGAGCGCGGCGAAATCGGTGCGCTCGCGCAGCACGGTGTCGATGCGGCTGACGCCCTCGAACCATACTGTCCAGTCGACGTCGTTGATGAGGCGCAGGCCGCGGATGATGTTGCCGGTCGTCACATTGCCGCTGGACAGCGTGTGATGCTCGGAGATGATGATCTCCTCGGCATCGGAGCCGGTCTTTTCGAGCTCGCCTTCCAGCCATTCCAGGGCCTTGCCGGCATTCTGCGATCCATCGCGCAGACGATAGAGAAGCTGGGTGGCGAAGGTGGTGTCCTGCGCGTGGGCGCTGAAATTGGCCAGGATGGCCTGGCGGTCGGCGCTGTCGTCGGTCGCCAGAACCTTGTCGGCCACGTCGTTGGCGATCTGGCGCATCTGGCGGGTGCGATTGACCCTGACCGCCAGCCGGCGGAGATTCTCGATCAGCACGAAGCGCAGCAGCGATGGCAGCGCCCAGAGTTCACCGATCTTCAGCGGCTCGACCGACTGAAAGCCCTGGACGATGGACTTGAACATGGTCGCGGAGACGGAACTGTCCGAATGCGCCACATAGGTCCAGGCCAGCGCCAGCGCGCGCGGCACGGTGCCGCCATCAGGCAGTTTCAGCGTCGGCAACTGGCGATAGAAGCGGCGCGGCAGATCGCGCTTGACCTGGAAAATGGTCTCCTCGACCAGGTAGTTGTTGTCGAGCAGCCATTGGGCGGCCGGGGTGATCGTTTCGCCCTTGGCCTGCGCCGCATTGGTCGAACGATAGACTTCGAGGATCTTCTTGGCACTGTCGCGGATGCGGGCCTGGAAATCGAACGGGGTCAGGCCGAACAGGTCGGCGAGATCGCCTTTTGCCAGGCTTTCGCCGAGCAGCCGGAGCCGTTCGTCCGGCAGGAATGTCGACCTTATCGGCTCTTCCGTGATGGCCGGAAAGCTCGCGCTGGTCTTCTCGATCTGGGCTGGATTCGTCTGAATATTCATTGAAAATTCCGTAAGCGGGCACTCAGCGGCGTTACCGCCACGGCAATGGCCCTAAAACCGGTTCAAATGCAATTGGTTGCATCAGCCCCTATGCCGAAAGTTTGTTTCCGCACCACGACAGGGCGTCCATCTTTCGACCAAACTCAAAGACGAGCGCCCCTCGCTCCCGTCAGGATCGATCGACGGAGAGGATTCGGGCTTTTTCGTGATGCCGGCAAGAGCTTACGCTATATTTCGCCGGCATTGCGATCATGTTTGGAAACAGGCGGTAACCGTTAGCGCGAAAGCGTCAGGCCGCGATGGTTATCCGGATCACGAACAACGTGGTATCCCGCACGGGTTCAACCCGCAGGATAGGTGCATCCGGCCCGAGCAGCAGCGTGTCGAGCGGCCCGAGGCGAATTGACCCGGCGTCGGGGAAAACAGCTTCGCCCTTGTGACAAAGGATGAGGGTCGAACCGGCCTCGGTTGCGATTTCCACAGGGCGCGAAATCGCCAGACGTTCGACCGAATGCAGCGTGCGGCCGCGGCGGGTCATGACGTTGAGATCGGTGATCGGGCCGGCGATCAGGGCCGCACTGGTCGGCAGGTCGGCCGGAAAGAAAAAAGGCGCGGAAGCCGGCGTTAACTGGGCCGCCGGCTGGCCGGCGATATCAAGCACGATCCCCTCGCCTTCGAGCACCGTCAGCGTGCGGTCGATGCCGGCAAAGCTGGAGAACGGCCCGCTGCCCTCGACACGTGCCATCGAGACGCGCCAGACGAAATCATCAAGGCCGGCGCCGTCAGGCGAGACCGCGATCTCGGTCGTCGCGCCGCCACCGTTCTTCCACGGCATCACGCGGTAGTCGGCGGCACGAAGGATGCGCATGACGTCAGCCTATCACCCGAGAATACCGGGCAGGTTGAGCTGATGCTCCCTGGCGCAGTCGATGGCGATGTCGTAGCCGGCATCGGCGTGGCGCATGACGCCGGTCGCCGGATCGTTCCACAGCACGCGCTCCAGGCGCCTAGCGGCGTCCGGCGTGCCGTCGGCGACGATGACCATGCCGGCATGCTGGGAGAAACCCATGCCGACGCCGCCGCCATGGTGCAGCGAGACCCAGGTGGCGCCCGACGCGGTGTTGAGCAGCGCATTGAGCAGCGGCCAATCGGAGACGGCGTCGGAACCGTCCTTCATTGATTCCGTTTCGCGGTTCGGCGAGGCGACCGAGCCGGAATCGAGGTGATCGCGGCCGATGACGACCGGCGCCTTGAGTTCACCCTTGGCCACCATCTCGTTGAAGGCAAGACCCAGCCGGTGGCGGTCGCCAAGACCGACCCAGCAGATGCGCGCCGGCAGGCCCTGGAACGCAATGCGCTCACGCGCCATGTCCAGCCAGTTGTGCAGATGGGTGTTGCCGGGAGTGAGTTCGCGCACCTTGGCGTCGGTCTTGTAGATATCTTCGGGGTCGCCGGAGAGCGCGGCCCAACGGAACGGCCCGATGCCCCGGCAGAACAGCGGGCGGATATAGGCCGGCACGAAGCCGGGGAAGGCAAAGGCGTTCTCGAAACCTTCGTCCTTGGCGACCTGGCGGATGTTGTTGCCATAGTCGAGCGTGGGCACGCCGGCGTTCCAGAACGCCACCATCGCCTCGACGTGTTCGCGCATGGAAGCGCGGGCCGCCTTTTCGACAGCCTTGGGGTCGCTGACGCGCTTCTCGCGCCACTCGGCCATCGTCCAGCCCTTCGGCAAATAGCCGTTGATCGGATCGTGGGCCGAGGTCTGGTCAGTGACCATGTCGGGGCGGATGCCGCGCCTGAACATTTCCGGCACGATCTCGGCCGCATTGCCGAGCAGGCCGACCGACTTCGCTTCGCCGGCCTTGGTCCAGCGTTCGATCATTTCCATCGCCTCGTCGAGCGTCTCCGCCTTCTCGTCGACATAACGGGTGCGCAGGCGGAAATCGATCGAATCCGGGTTGCATTCGATGGCAAGGCAGCAGGCGCCGGCCATGACGGCGGCCAGCGGCTGGGCGCCGCCCATGCCGCCGAGACCGCCGGTCAGGATCCATTTGCCCTTGAGGTTGCCGCCATAGTGCTGGCGGCCGGCCTCGACGAAGGTCTCGTAGGTGCCCTGCACGATGCCTTGCGTGCCGATGTAGATCCACGAGCCGGCCGTCATCTGGCCGTACATCATCAAGCCCTTCTTATCGAGCTCGTTGAACTTGTCCCAATTCGCCCAGTGCGGCACGAGGTTGGAGTTGGCGATCAGCACACGCGGCGCATCGGCGTGCGTGCGGAACACGCCAACCGGCTTGCCTGATTGCACCAAAAGTGTCTCGTCCTCGGCAAGCGTCTTCAGCGAGGCGACGATGCTGTCGAAATCGTTCCAGGTGCGCGCGGCCCGGCCGATGCCGCCATAAACGACCAGTTCGTTGGGGTTTTCGGCAACCTCGGGGTCGAGATTGTTCATCAGCATGCGCAGCGGCGCTTCGGTCGTCCAATAGCGGGCGTTGAGCTTGTCGCCGCGCGGCGCACGGACTTCGCGAATGTTGTGGCGAGGATTGTTCATCATTGTCCCTTCGAGTAAGGCGGCGCGCGTCAGCGCCCGGCCCAGTCAATGGCGGTTTCGAGAATCTGCTTCAGCGTGGCGCGGATCGGTGCAGCAAACCCGGCGTCGTAGGGTACCGGCCAATTGTCCGGTTCACCCTTTTCCTCGGGCTCGCGCATGTATCCGCGGTTGGAGAGCTCCATCTGCAAGGCGTGGACACCCTGTTGCGGCTGGCCAAAATGGCGTGTGATCCAGCCGCCCTTGAAGCGACCGTTGACGACAAAGGTTTCGCCGGTTTCGGCCATGATCTGGCTGACCATTGCCTGCAGATTCGGATCGGCGCTCTTGCCGTCATTGGTGCCGAGGTTGAACACCGGCAGCGTGCCTTCGAACAGGCGCGGCAGCACCGAACGGATCGAGTGGCAGTCGTAGAGGACGATCTTGTCATGCAGGCCACGCAGCCGGGCGATCTCGGCCCGCAAGGCGGTATGATAAGGCACGAAGAATTTCTCGCGACGCTCGTCGACCTCCGACGGTCCCGGCTCTTCGCCCTCGCGGTAGAGCGGATCGCCATCGAAGGTCTCCGTCGGGCACAGGCCGGTCGTCGCCTGGCCGGGATAGAGCGAAGCACCCGAAGGATCGCGGTTGACGTCGATGACGGTGCGCGAGATCGCGGTGTGGACGACGGTGGCGCCGAGGCTGCCGGCAAAGTCATAGAGGTTATCGATCCACCAGTCGCAGTCGCGCCGGCCGAGCCAGGGCGAGACCAGCCGGTTTTCGAGGCCGGCAAGGTCGATGCCGGTGTGCGGGATCGACACCAGCAGGGGTGCTGTGCCTTGGCTAACGGTGAGCCAGGGTGTGGCGGCCATCACGCCGCTCCTGAAATCGAGGGCAGCGCCACCGCGCCGGCAGCCCTGACGGTCGCGCCGCTGCGCACCATGGCGATTGCCTTCTCCATGTCGGGATGAAAGTGCCGGTCATTGTCGAGATGCGGCACTTCGGCACGGACCAGCTTGCGCACAGCCTCCAGCGCATCGCTCGACGCCAGCGGCTGGTGGAAATCGCACCCTTGCGCGGCGGCCAGCAATTCGATGGCGATCACAGCCGTCGCATTCTCGACCATGCCGATCAGCCGGCGCGCACCATGCGCGGCCATCGAAACGTGGTCTTCCTGATTGGCCGAGGTCGGGATCGAATCGACGCTGGCCGGATAGGCCTTCTGCTTGTTTTCCGAAACGAGTGCCGCCGCCGTCACCTGCGGGATCATGAAGCCGGAGTTCAGGCCGGGCTTCGGCGTCAAGAAGGCGGGCATGCCCGACAGCGCCGGATCGACCAGCATGGCAATGCGGCGTTCGGACAGCGAGCCGATCTCGCAAACGGCAAGCGCGATCATGTCGGCGGCGAAGGCCACAGGCTCGGCGTGGAAATTGCCGCCGGAGAGCGCGGTATCATCCTCTGCAAAGATCAGCGGGTTGTCGGTGACGCCATTGGCTTCGGTGCCCAGCGTGTCGGCCGCCTGGCGCAGCACGGTGAGTGCCGCCCCCATCACTTGCGGCTGGCAACGCAGGCAATAGGGATCCTGCACGCGCTCGTCGCCGATACGGTGCGATTCCCTGATAGCGCTGCCGGCCATCAGATTGCGCAGCGCGTCCGCCGTCTCGATCTGGCCGGGATGCTTTCTCAGCACATGGATACGCGCATCGAACGGAGCGTCGGACCCCTTTGCCGCGTCGGTCGACAAGGCGCCGGCAACCAATGCCGACTGGTAGAGCACTTCGGCCTCGAACAAGGCGGCAAGCGCATAGGCGGTGGAAAACTGGGTGCCGTTGAGCAGCGCCAGGCCTTCCTTGGCGCCCAATGTCACTGGCTCCAGGCCGTGCGAGACGAAAGCGACCTTGGCCGGGAAGCGGCCATGCGGCGTGAAGCATTCGCCGACGCCGATCATCACCGCCGTCATGTGCGACAGCGGCGCGAGGTCGCCGGAAGCGCCGACTGAGCCCTGCGCCGGCACGACGGGGATGACGTCGTTGGCAAGCATCGCTTCCAGCAACTCGATGGTTTCGGGACGCACGCCGGAGGCGCCCTGCGCCAGGCTGGCAAGTTTCAGCGCCATCATCAGGCGGGCGATCGCGACCGGCATCGGCTCACCGACGCCGGCGGCGTGCGACAGCACGATGTTGCGCTGCAAGGTTTCGAGATCGCCGGCCGGGATGCGCACGCTGGCCAGTTTGCCGAAGCCGGTGTTGATGCCGTAAACCGGCTCACCCTTGGCAACGATCCTGGCGACAGCCTCGGCGCTCGCCTTGATCTTTGGGCGGCAGGCATCATCCAGCTTCGGCACGTCGCCACGGTAGATGGCGCGCCAGTCGGCCAGCGTCGCATTGCCGGGCTTCAAGGTCAGTTCGGTCATTGTCCTCTCCATATGCGGGCATGGAGCGGGTTGAAGCCCATGCGGTAAACGAGTTCGGCGGGACGCTCGATGTCCCAGATCGCCAGATCGGCGGATTTTCCGACTTCCAGCGTGCCGGCCTTATCGAGAAGGCCAAGCGCTCGCGCGGCCTCGCGGGTGACCCCGGCAAGGCATTCATCGACGGTCAACCCAAAGAGCGTCGCGGCCATATTCATGGTGAGCAACAGCGAGGTGAGCGGCGAAGTGCCGGGATTGCTGTCGGTCGCCACCGCCATCTTCACACCATGGCGGCGAAACAAGTCGACAGGCGGCTTCTTGGTTTCGCGGATGAAGTAATAGGCGCCTGGCAGGATCGTCGCCACCGTGCCGGCCTTCGCCATCGCGGCAGCGCCCGCCTCGTCCGTATATTCGAGATGGTCGGCCGACAGTGCGCCATAGCGGGCGGCAAGCGCTGCTCCGTGCAGGTTGGACAGCTGGTCGGCGTGAAGCTTGACCGGCAGGCCCAAGGCCTTGGCGGCATCGAAAACCCGCGCCATCTGCTCCGGCGAGAAGGCGATGCCCTCGCAAAAACCGTCCACCGCATCGGCCAGTCCCTCGGCGGCAGCCTCCGGAACAATCTGCTTGGCGACCAAATCAATAAAAGCGTCCTTGTCACCCTTGGCTTCGGGCGGCAGTGCGTGTGCGGCGAGGCACGTCGTGCGGACGGTGACGGGGCGCTCATTCGCCAGCCGGCGGGCGGCGCGCAACGACTTCTTCTCGTTATCGAGATCGAGGCCATAGCCCGATTTGACCTCGACTGTCGTGACGCCTTCCGCCATCAGCGCATCGAGGCGCGGCAGCGTCTGGGCAACGAGTTCATCCTCGCTGGCAGCACGCAATGACTTGACCGAGGAAACAATACCGCCGCCAGCGCGGGCCACTTCTTCATAGGTAGCGCCAGCCAGCCGCATCTCGAATTCGTTGGCACGGTTGCCGGCATAGACCAGATGGGTGTGGCAATCGATCAGGCCGGGCGTGATCCAGCGGCCCTCGCAGTCAATGGTCTCGGCGCCCTGCCCTGCCGAAGCCGGCATCTCCACTTCGGCGCCGACATAGACGATAAGCCCGTCGCGGGCAGCAATTGCGCCCTTCTCGACGACGCCGAGGCCAGCCGTGCCGTCGGCCATGGTCGCCAACCGCGCATTGCGCCACAGACGAAAGCCGCTCTTCCCGTTTGCTCCAACCATCATCTTTTCCATTTGAAAGGATGGCAATTATGTATATACATATTGAAACGCGGCGCAAGTGGTATCGTCGCCCGGGCATGCAGATTTGGAGGCGGACGTGACGGCGATCTTTGCGGAACAGGCGCTTCTGCCCGAGGGCTGGCAAGGCAATGTCAGGATCGCGCTCGATGGAGGCCGCATCGCCTCCGTCGAAGCGGGCTCAGCTCCGCAGGCCGGCGACGAGCGCCACGCGATTCTGCTGCCGGGCATGCCCAATCTGCACAGCCACGCCTTCCAGCGCGGCATGGCCGGATTGGCCGAGCTTCGCGGCCCTTCTGCCGACAGTTTCTGGAGCTGGCGCGAGGTGATGTACCGCTTCGCTCTGTCGATGACACCGGATCAGGTCGAAGCGGTTGCCGCGCAGCTCTATGTCGAGATGCTGGAGGCCGGGTTTTCGCGCGTCGGCGAATTCCACTATTTGCACCACGACCGCGATGGAAAGCCCTATGCCAATCTCGCCGAGATGGCCGAACGGATCGCCGCCGCGGCTGGCGAAACCGGTATCGGCCTGACGCTGCTGCCGGTGTTCTATGCGCATTCCTCCTTCGGCGGTGCCGCGCCGAACGAAGGCCAGCGCCGATTCATCAACGATGTGAATCGGTTCACCCGGCTTGTTGAGAAGTCTAGCGAATCGGTTCGTGCCTTGAATCAAGCTGTCGTCGGCGTCGCGCCGCACAGTTTGCGTGCGGCGACGCCGGAGGAATTGACCCAAATTGCCGCTTTGGCGCCGAATGGACCGATCCACATCCATGTCGCTGAACAGGTGAGGGAAGTCGAGGACTGCCTTGCCTGGTCCTGCGCGCGCCCGGTCGAGTTTCTGCTTGGCGCTGCCGATGTCGATCAGCGCTGGTGCCTGATCCACGCCACGCATATGACCGACGCCGAAGCCATCGGCATGGGGAAGAGCGGCGCCATCGCCGGCCTTTGCCCTATCACCGAGGCCAATCTCGGCGACGGTACTTTTGCCGCGCCGCTATTCACCGAGCATGGCGGCCGCTTCGGAATCGGCTCCGATTCCAACGTGCTGATCGGACTACCGGACGAATTGCGCCAGCTCGAATATTCGCAGCGCCTTGCCTATCGTGCCCGCAATGTGCTGGCGGTGGCCGGCGGCTCGACCGGGCGCGCGCTGTTTGATGCAGCACTCGATGGCGGCAGCGTCGCGCTTGGCGCCGGCGCCTCGCAGATCGCCGCCGGCGCTGCCGCCGATCTCGTCTCGCTCGACGCCAAGACCCCCTCGCTGGCCGGCAAGACCGGCGACGCAATACTCGACGCCTGGATTTTCGCCAATGGAAGCAAGGTCGACTGCGTCTGGGTGCATGGGCAAAAACAGGTCAGCGGCGGCCGGCATGCACGGCGCGAAGCCATCGCCGAGCGCTTTCGCACTGTGATGACGGCGCTGTCGGCATGAGCACGGTCGAGACAGTTGATGCCGACAGCGGCGGTTCGCTGCACCAGCGCATCCTGTCCGACATCAGCGAGAAGATCCTGTCCGGTGCCTGGGCGCCCGGTCATCGCATTCCGTTCGAGCACGAGCTGACGACCGAGTACAATTGCTCGCGCATGACGGTGAACAAGGCCCTGTCGCAGCTGGCCAAGGCCGGGCTGATCGAACGCCGCCGCCGCTCAGGCAGCTTTGTCCGCCAACCGCAGTCGCAGGCAGCGGTGCTGGAACTTCACGACATCAGGATCGAGGTCGAATCACTTGGCCTACCCTATCGTTACGAGCGGCTGGAGCGCCTGAAGCGGCGCAGCAACGCTGACGACAGAGCGCTGCTCGGGCTGTCCGCCGCAGGGTCATTGCTATGGCTCGAAGGCCTGCATTTTGCCGGTGAGCGGCCCTTCGCCCTCGAGCAGCGCCTGATCAATCTTTCGGCGGTTCCGGAAGCCGGAGATGAAGAGTTCAGGGAAATCGCCGCCGGGCCCTGGCTGATCGGCCGTGTGCCGTGGAGCGAGGCCGAACACCGGATCCGTGCCATGGCCGCCGATGAGATTGTTGCCGACGCGCTCGACATCGATCCGGGCGCGCCCTGCCTGGTGGTCGAGCGCCGCACCTGGAGCGCGGAACACCCGGTCACCCATGTCCGGTTTGTCTATCCGGCGGAAAGCCACACGCTGGTGGCAAGGTTCACGCCGTCGCAGGGGTGAGGCGTATCCAGCCGAAGGCTGGCGAAAAGCCAACGATTTGGCTTTTCGAACGCCGAACGCCCGGAGCCACGGCGGAGGGCCGTTGCGCTGGGCTGGGTCCCCGCTGCCTTCGGGAGCGTCCCAGCGTTCGCTGGCCTTTCGGCGCGCCACGGACGCGCCGAATTCGCTGACGCGAACCGGCTCCTCACGCCCACAAGGGGGAGGTAAAGCTCAAATCGCCGCCGTGACGATAATCTCGACCAGATATTCCGGGCCGGCGAGCTTGGCTTCGCCGGTGGCGCGGGCCGGGGTGTGGCCCTGCGGCACCCACTTGTCCCATTCCGAATTCATCTCGGCGAAGGTGCCCATGTCGGCCAGCCAGATGATCGCCTGAACGATCTTGGTTTTGTCGGTGCCGGCCTTGGCCAGCAATTCGTCGATGGTCGCCAGGATATCGCGGGTCTGCGAGGCGACGTTGCCGCCGGGTTCGCCGACCTGGCCGGCCAGATAGACCGTGTTGCCGTGGATGACGATCTGGCTCATGCGCGGGCCAACATCGATGCGACGAATGCTCATGGGAGGTTCCTTCCTGTTATGGGTGGCGACTGTTTAGAGTTGCGGTTCGCTTCGGGCAAGGCCGCCGGCGCCAATTCCCCTTGGACCAGCAAGGGTGAGATTCACGGCAAGTTGAGCCGCCGGTCGCAATTCCGCCCGATTGGCTTGTTGACTAATGTAATAACATCACATATCCAATCGACCCCTGCCCGCAGCCGGGTTTCGCTGCTTCACGGAACGACATGACCCAGACCTGCCTGACCTTCCGTGACCTGACGCTGGGCTACAGCAGCCACCCGGCGATCCATCATCTCGACGGCACGATCCGCAAGGGGTCGCTGACGGCCGTGGTCGGTGCCAATGGGTCCGGCAAATCGACGCTGATGAAGGGTATCGTCGGGGTCCTGAAACCGATGGCTGGCGAGGTGGTTCGCGCACCCGGCGTGCGCGCCGCCTACCTTCCCCAGCAATCGGAACTCGACCGCTCCTTCCCGGCGCGTGTTGTCGACCTTGTTTCGCTGGGGCTCTGGCCGAAGCGCGGCATGCTCGGCCGCTATACCGCCGAGGATCGCGCGGCGGTCAGCCAGGCGCTGATGGCGGTCGGCCTTGGCGGCTTCGAGAAGCGCCCGATCGACACGCTGTCGGGCGGCCAGTTGCAACGCACGCTGTTTGCCCGCGTGCTGTTGCAGGATGCCGACCTGATCCTGCTCGACGAACCGTTCAACGCCGTCGATGCCAAGACTGTCGGTGACCTGATCGCCCTGATCAAGCGCTGGCATGGCGAAGAACGCACCATCATGGTGGTCGTCCATGATCTCGATCTGGTACGTCAGAATTTCCCCGAGACCCTGCTTTTGGCCCGCCAGCCGATCGCCTGGGGCGAAACGCGCGAGACGCTGAAGCCGGAAAACCTGTTGCGCGCCCGCCGTTTTCACGAAGCCTGGGAAGAGAACGCGCCCTGGTGCGAACCGGACGAGCACGCCCATGATCATGGCCACGATCACGATCATCATGACCATGCTCACGGGCACGATCACGACCATCACCACGGCGCCGGACCGAGGGCCGCCTGATGGACTGGGTCTACGGTCTTTTCATCGCGCCCTTCGCCGATTTCGGCTTCATGCAGCGGGCGCTGTTCGGCTCGCTGATGCTGTCGCTCGGCGCCTGCCCTATCGGCGTCTTCCTGATGCTGCGGCGCATGAGCCTGTCGGGTGACGCCATGGCGCATGCCATCCTGCCCGGGGCGGCCGCCGGCTTCCTGTTCTACGGCCTCGAAATTCTGCCGATGACCATTGGTGGCCTGATCGCCGGCATCGTCGTGGCGCTCGGCGCCGGTGCCGTCTCGCGCTTCACCATCCAGCGCGAGGATGCCTCAATGGCGGCCTTCTACCTGATATCACTCGCCATCGGCGTGCTGATGGTGTCGATCCGAGGCTCCAGCGTCGATCTCATGCATGTGCTGTTCGGTACGGTGCTGGCGCTCAACAATGAGGCGCTGATCCTGATCGGCGGCATCGTCGCGGTGACGTTGGTCAGCCTCGCTATCTTCTGGCGGGCGCTGGTCGCCGAATGCCTCGATCCGTTGTTTCTGCGTTCGGTCAGCAAGATGGGCAGCCCCGTGCATTTCATTTTCCTTGGTCTGGTTGTTCTCAATCTCGTCGGCGGCTTCCAGGCGCTCGGCACTTTGCTTTCCGTCGGGCTGATGATGTTGCCGGCGGCAGCCGCCCGCTTCTGGACGGTGCGCGTCGAGCCGATGTGCGTGCTGGCCGTGTTGATCGGCTTTGCCTCTTGCATCGCCGGGCTGCTTTTGTCCTATCACGCCTCACTGCCGTCCGGTCCAGCCATCATCCTGTCGGCCGGCGTCGTCTATTTCGCCTCGATCCTGTTCGGCACGCGCGGCATTCTGCGCGCCCGCATCATCCATCACCGTCACAGAACGGCCTGATCCCCGCCCCTGAAAGGAGACCCTCGTCCATGCTGAAATCCATCCGTGCCGCCCTGGCGATGAGCGTTATAACATTAACCGCCTTTGGCGCGTCGGCGGCCTTCGCGGCACCGCTGAAAGTGGTCGCCAGCTTCACCGTCATCGCCGATTTCGCCAGAAATGTCGGCGGCGACCGTGTCGACATCACCACCATCGTCGGGCCGGATGGCGATGCCCATGTCTATGAGCCGAGCCCGGCCGACGCCGTCGCCATGGCCAAGGCCGATATCGTTCTGGTCAACGGCCTGCATTTCGAAGGTTTCCTGCAACGGCTGGTCGATGCCAGCGCCACCAAGGCGTCGATCATCACCTTGACCAAGGGTGTGACGCCGATCGATTTCAAGCCTGAGTTCGCCGACGCCGACGCAGCCGAAGGTGCCGGCACCGGCGGCGGCAAGACGGTCACCGATCCGCACGCCTTCCAGTCGATCGCCAATGCCAAGATCTATGTGAAGAACATCGCCGAGGCGTTCTGCGCCGCCGATTCCGAAGGCTGCGTCAGCTACCAGACCAATGCCGCCGCCTACACCAAGAAGCTCGATGCGCTGGAAGGCGAAGTGAAGGCGGCGATCCAGTCGATCCCCGAGGCGAAGCGCGTCGTCATCACCTCGCATGACGCCTTCGGCTATTTCGAACACGAATACGGCCTGACCTTCCTCGCCCCGCAAGGCATTTCGACCGATTCCGAGCCGTCGGCCGCCGATGTCGCCAAGCTGGTCGAGCAGGTGAAGCAGGACAAGGCGGCCGCGATCTTCGTCGAGAACATCACCAACCCGCGCCTGATCGAGCAGATCGCCAGCGAGACCGGCATCAAGGTGGGCGGCACGCTCTATTCGGACGCCCTCTCGCAGCCCGATGGCCCCGGCTCGACCTATATCGACATGATGCACAACAACATCCGTCAGATCAAAGGCGCCATCCTCGGCAGTTGAGGAGCGCCACGCTCGGAAAGGCGGAGCCAGTCTCCGCCTTTTTCAGCACTCCATATGTAATAAAATAACATTACGATTTCACTAAGATCCCGGAACCCAATCATGAATAGAATGCCCGGTCTCAAACGCCTTCCCGTCACCGTGCTTTCCGGCTTCCTCGGTGCCGGCAAGACCACGCTGCTCAATCACATATTGTCGAATCGCGAGGGCCGCCGCGTCGCCGTCATCGTCAACGACATGAGCGAGATCAACATCGATGCCGAACTTGTGCGCGACGGCGCCGACCTGTCGCGCACCGACGAGAAACTGGTGGAGATGTCGAATGGATGCATCTGCTGCACGTTGCGCGACGACCTGTTGAAGGAGGTCCGCGCACTCGCCGAACAAGATCGCTTCGACTATCTGCTGATCGAATCGACCGGCATTTCCGAGCCCCTGCCCGTCGCCGCGACCTTCGATTTCCGCGACGAGCATGGGAATAGCCTGTCCGACGTCGCCCGCCTCGACACGATGGTGACCGTGGTCGACGCGCTCAATCTGCTCAAGGATTATTCCTCGTCGGATTTCCTCAAGCTGCGCGGCCAGTCGCTTGGCGAGCAGGACAGCCGCGCTCTGGTCGACCTACTGGTCGAACAGATAGAGTTCGCCGACATCGTGGTGCTGAACAAGATCGGCGTGGCGAGCCCGCACCAGCGCGACATGGCAAGGCTGATCGTGCGGGCGCTCAACCCCGGTGCCGAGATCGTCGAAGCCGATTTCGGCAAGGTGCCGCTCGACAAGGTGCTCGCCACCGGCCGCTTCGATTTCGACAAAGCGCAACAGAATCCGCTCTGGTTCAAGGAACTCAACGGTTTTCGAGACCATGTTCCCGAGACCGAGGAATACGGCATCCGTTCCTTCGTCTACCGGGCGCGAAAACCGTTCCAGCCGGCGAGGTTCCAGACCTTCATCGGCCGCGCATGGCCGGGCGTGGTGCGGGCCAAAGGCTTCTTCTGGCTGGCGACACGGCCGCGCCATGTCGGCGAAATGAGCCAGGCGGGCGCACTGGTGCGGACCGAAAAGCGCGGCCTGTGGTGGGCTGCCGTGCCGCGAAGCCGCTGGCCCGGCCATGCCGAATGGCGTCAAAGCATGGCCCCCTATCTCGACCCTGTCTGGGGCGATCGCCGCCAGGAACTGGTCTTCATCGGCTGCGAACCGATGGATGAGGCGCAAATCCGCGCCGAACTGGACGATTGCCTGGTCGACGCCGAGGACTTTCGGCCTGAATTGTGGCGAGCGCTGCCAGATCCGTTCCCGGCCTGGGCGGCCTGAGTTGGATTCTCCGCGGGAAACGTCTATCTGCGCTGAATGATTTCTGTCGGCGCGGATTGCCGGCCACGTCGGGGAGTGGCAAGACTCCTCGACAAACCAGATTGCGAGGATGTTGCCATGGAATACCGCGAGATCAGCGAAGACTATTCGGTCTCGGGCCAGATCCAGCCCGAAGACGTCGCGGCCATCAAGGCCGCCGGCTTCAAGAGCGTCATCTGCAACCGGCCGGATGACGAACAGCCCGGCCAGCCTTCGGCCGACACGCTCAAGGCGGCGGTGGAAGCCGCGGGCCTCGCCTTCCGCTACATCCCGGTGATCAGCGGCCAGATCACAGCCGAGAATGTCGAGGATCAGGCCGAGGCGCTGGACGAATTGGAAGGGCCGGTCTTCGCCTATTGCCGCTCCGGCGCGCGCTGCACGAATTTGTATGGGTTGATCCAGCAGTCGAAGGGCTAGAGACCAAGGATCAAATCGGCAGGGCGCCGGTCTCCTTCAGCGTCTCCAGCACGATCGCCGTCTTCACATGCTGCACCGATTCATGCGGCAGGAGCACACCGTTGACGAACTCCGACAGTGATTTGAGATCGGGCGTCACCACCTTCAGGATGTAATCCATCTCGCCGGTCAGCGCGTGCGCCTCTTGCACTTCGGGCAGCCGCGCCACCAACTCGCCGAAGCGCCGAGCGTTGTCGCGATTGTGTGTGGCCAAGGTCACCGAGATGACGTTGACCAGCGAGAAGCCGAGTTTGTCGCGATCAAGCACGGCGCGATAGCCCTTGATGTAGCCGTCCTCCTCAAGCCGCTGGCGACGGCGCGAGCATTGTGATGCCGACAGGTTCACCCGGTCCGAGAGATCATTGTTCGTCAGCCGCGCATCGCCTTGCAAGAGCGCCATTATCTTGCGGTCAAATTGATCAATGCGCGTCTCATCCATGATTTTTTCTCTCAACATGCATGCTTCGCGCATGAGATGATCATTTCAAGCGTTTGAATGCAAGCACCATGCGCCGGCTGCGCGCTATGATGGCGTCAGATGGCCGTCTCGGGCCAAGCCAGCTTCCGGAGGAATACCATGGGCCCCTTCCCGCATGACGCCCCGCCCGCCAAGATCAGCAGGGATAACCCCGCCGGCACCGATGGTTTCGAATTCGTCGAATTCGCGCATCCGGAACCGCGGAAGCTGGCTGAGCTGTTCACCCGCATGGGCTATGTGGCGGTCGCCAAGCATCGCACGAAAGACATCACCGTATGGCGCCAGGGCGACATCAACTATGTCGTCAATGCCGAGCCGGGCTCGCATGCGATGAAGTTCGCGGGCAAGCATGGCCCTTGCGCCGCCTCGATGGCCTGGCGCGTGGTCGACGCAAAGCATGCGTTCGACCACGCCGTCTCCAAGGGCGCCACGCCTTACGAAGGCGACGATAAGGCGCTCGACGTGCCGGCGATCGTAGGCATCGGCGGCTCGCTGCTCTATTTCATCGATGCCTATGGCAAGAAGGGCTCGGCCTACGATGCCGAGTTTGAATGGCTCGGCTCGCGCGATCCGCGGCCGCAAGGCGTCGGCTTCTATTTCCTCGATCACCTGACCCACAATGTCTATCGCGGCCAAATGGATAAATGGTGGGATTTCTACCGCAATCTGTTCGGCTTCAAGCAGATCCATTTCTTCGACATTGACGGCAAGATCACCGGCCTGGTCAGCCGGGCGATTACCTCGCCCTGCGGCAAGATCCGCATTCCACTCAACGAATCCAAGGACGAGACCAGCCAGATCGCCGAGTATCTGAAGAAGTACAATGGCGAAGGCATCCAGCACATAGCGGTCGGCACCGACGAGATCTACGCCGCCACCGACAAGCTCGCCGCCAATGGGCTGAAGTTCATGCCCGGCCCGCCGGAAACCTATTACGACATGTCGTATGCCAGGGTGAACGGCCATGACGAGCCGATCGAGCGGATGAAGAAGCACGGTATCCTGATCGACGGCGAAGGCGTGGTCGACGGCGGCATGACCAAGATCCTGCTGCAGATCTTTTCGAAGACGGTGATCGGGCCGATCTTCTTCGAGTTCATCCAGCGCAAGGGTGACGAAGGCTTTGGCGAAGGCAATTTCCGCGCGCTGTTCGAATCGATCGAGCAGGACCAGATCAAGCGCGGCGTGATCAAGGTCGACGGCAAGGCGGCGTAAGCTTGCAAGCGGGTCGAGCGGCCTACAAGCCGAGCCGCCCGACCTCATCGTTCCTGAGCTTCACATCATAATCGAGCAAAAACTCGTCCAGCTGCGGCGGCGCAACCGAGGTGCCGGACAGCATTGCGTGCACCTGGCCACGATGGTGGATGTCGTGCAGGAAGACATGGGCAAGGATATCGCCGATGCGCTCGGGGATCATGCCGTCCTCACGCCGGTCGGTGATGACCCGGCGGTCGAGATCGACCTCCGACAGGCCATCGCAGAAGGCGATCAGTCGCCGGTCGGCCGCGACCTGCGCGGCGAACAACGCATGGGGTTCGTCGAAAGGCACAAAATCATCATGGGCTGCGGCACCGATGCCGCCCTCTTCGAGAAAATCGAGATAGAGATGATCGACCGCCAGAATGTGGTTGAGCGTTGCCTTGATCGACGGGAAGAAGCTGGTGCGCTCGGCTTCGAACTCACCGGGCTTGAGCGCCAGAACGGCACGATAGAGCCGGTCATTCGACCAGAGATTGTTGCCGGCCATGCGGCGCAGATGATCCAGCAGGGTCATGAGATCATCCCCCTGACCGCACCAGATGCAAGCCTGCCGCCGTGATCGCGAATCCAGCGAGAACGATCAGCAGCAACCCGTTCATGTGCCGACGCATGGCTTGCGTTTCCTCGTCCCGCGCGACATTCATGTTGGTGATGGTGTGAAACATCATCGCCTTGCGCGGGAAGCCGCTGCGGTTGGTGAGATTCGGCGAGCGCGCCTCGATGCGATAGCTCAACCGTACCGCCAGGATGAAGACAGCCAGAATAGCCAGCGCCCAGACACCGGCCAACGGATAGAATACCTCCCCCGTCATTCCATTCCCTCGCTATCGTTCGTATTTCTCGACCGTCTGTTCGATGGCGCCGAAGATCGAATGTCCGGCCTTGTCCTTCATCTCGATCCGCACCGTGTCACCGAAGCGCAGGAACGGCGTCTTCGGTTCGCCTGACGCAATGGTCTCGATCATGCGCAGTTCGGCGATGCAGGAATAGCCGGCGCCGCCGGCCGAGACAGGCTTTCCCGGGCCGCCGTCGAGCTTGTTGGAAACCGTACCCGAACCAATGATGGTGCCGGCGACAAGCGGTCGCGTCTTCGCGGCGTGCGCGATAAGGGCCGGGAAATCGAAGGTCATATCGACACCAGCATTGGCGCGGCCGAACGGCTTGCCGTTGAGATCGGCAAGCAGCGGCAGGCTGACCTTGTCGCCATCCCAGGCATCATCGCCCAGTTCGTCCGGCGTCACCGCAACGGGTGAAAAGGCCGAGGACGGTTTCGATTGGAAGAAGCCGAAACCCTTGGCCAGTTCCGGCCCGGTGAGCGCGCGCAGGGTAACATCATTGACCAGCATGACCAGCCGGATGGCGGCGCGCGCTTCATCGAGGCTTGCCCCCATCGGCACGTCATCGACGATGACGGCGACTTCCGCCTCCATGTCGATGCCGAAGGCTTCGTCGGCCATGCGGATCGGATCGCGCGGCCCGATGAAGGAGTCCGAGCCGCCCTGGTAGATCAGCGGATCGGTCCAGAAGCTTGCCGGCATCTCGACGCCACGCGCCTTCCGCACCAGTTCGACATGGTTCACATAGGCCGATCCGTCGGCCCATTGATAGGCGCGTGGCAGCGGCGAATGCGCGTCGTGCTCGTGAAAGCGCGCTGATGGCATCGCATTGTTCTCCAGCGATTCCGCTATTGTGCCGAGATGCGGCGAAATCCTGCGCCAATCGTCGAGTGCCGCCTGCAGCGTGCGCGCCAGGAACGAAGCGTCGGTGTATTGCGTCAGGTCGCGCGAGACGACAACGAGTTTTCCGTCGCGCGTCCCGTCCTTCAATGTGGCAAGCTTCATGCGATTTCCTCTCCTGATGCGGCTTTGCCACCGCCTTGGCTTTTTGCCTTACGCATGATCTTTTCCGAAAACCGGTTTCCACTTTTCGGGATCATGCTAGCTCCACAACAAGGCCGTCGCGGGCGATCGTCAAGTCGCCGGCCCATGTTTTCCTGACAGCAGCAAGCCAGTCGGCCTCGGTGATCTCGGGATCGTCGGCGGGAATGAGGTGGTTGAGCACCAGCCTCTTGACGCCGGCATCGCTGGCGATGCGACCGGCTTCCTGGGCAAAGCTGTGGCTGGCGAGCAGATGTTCCTTGAGCCGCGCGCCATTGCCGGTTCTGGCGACCAACCGCTCGATGCCTTCCTCCAGCATGGCTTCGTGGACGAGAAGGTCAGCACCCTCGGCGAAATCGGCGAGCGGTGGAAAGAAGGCCGTATCGGCGGAAAAGACCACGGTTTTCCCGCCATGCTCGAAGCGCAGGGCAAAACAGTCGGTCACCGGCGGATGGTCGACACGCAGCGCCGTGACCTTCAGGCCACCTTGCTCGACCACCTGGCCCTCGCCGAACTCGTCGATCGAAACCAGATCGCGAATGTCAGGCCGACCCTCGTCGACGATGCGGATCTCGATGTCGAATTCCATCGCCTGGCAAAAGCGACGCCAGTAGTGGCCGGTGCCGGGCGGACCAAACACGCTGATCGGCGTCGCCAGCCCCGCCGTCCAGGCGGTATGGACCAGTGGCCCCAGTTCCAGCACATGATCGGAATGCAGATGCGTGATGAAGATCAGGTCGAGTGCCTTCAGGCTGATACCGGCATCGACCAGACCGCGGGTCGCGCCAAGCCCGCAATCGACGATGATGGTTCGCCCACCGATCTCAAGCAGCGACGAGCTCGGCCACGGCCCGCCTGGCCGCAATGCCGGCCCGCCCTTGGAGCCCAGCAGCACCAACCGATCCGGCATTGGCTTGCGGCTCAAGACCAGTCGCCCTCCAGCGTGCCATTAAAACGCTTCTTCAGGTCTGCCCAGCAATCGATGTAGTTGTCCTGGCGGGTTTCCAGTTCGGCGCCGTAGCGGGTCAGCATCTGCGGGAAGCGGGTCTCGAACATGAAGGCCATGGTGTTGTCGAGCTTGACCGGTTTCAGATCCGCGCGCGAGGCTTTTTCGAAGCCAGGGGCATCCGGGCCATGGGCCAGCATCAGATTGTGCAGGCTGATGCCACCGGGAACAAAGCCTTCTTCCTTGGCATCGTACTGGCCGTGGATCAGGCCCATGAATTCGCTCATGATGTTGCGGTGGTACCATGGCGGCCGGAACGTATCCTCGGCCACCAGCCATCGCGGCGGGAAGATGACGAAGTCGATATTGGCCGTGCCTTCCTCGCCGCTCGGCGCGGTCAGCACGGTGAAGATCGACGGATCGGGGTGATCGAACAGGATGGCGCCGACCGGCGAAAACGTCGCCAGATCATATTTGTAGGGCGCGTAGTTGCCATGCCAGGCGACGACGTCGAGCGGCGAATGGCCGATCTCGGTGACATGGAAATTGCCGCACCATTTCACGATCAGCCGGCACGGCGTCTCCTTCTCCTCGAACCACGCGCAAGGCGTCTTGAAATCACGCGGGTTGGCCAGGCAATTGGCGCCGATCGGGCCGCGATCGGGCAAGGTCAGCTTGGCGCCATAGTTCTCGCAGACGTAGCCGCGCACTTGCCTGTCGACCAATTCGACCTTGAAGACGAGGCCGCGCGGCAAAACGGCGATCTCGCCGGGCCAGAGCTCGATGACGCCCATCTCGGTGACGAGGCGCAAGGCGCCCACTTGCGGCACCACCAGCAACTCGCCATCGGCATTGAAGAAATGATCATCGACCATCGATGTGTTGGCGACATAGACATGCGCCGCCATGCCGCTCTGGCCGAGCACGTCGCCAGCCGTGGTGATGGTGCGCATCCCCTGAATAAAATCGGTCGGCTCCTTCGGCATCGGCACCGGGTTCCAGCGATACTGGCCAAGCGCCAGTTCGTGGTCACCGACATTGGGCGCGCTCTTCCACAGGGGATAGTTCGCCGCCTTGAAGCGGCCGGTGTGCTTGACGCTCGGCCGGATGCGATAGAGCCAGGACCGCTCATTGGTGCCACGTGGCGCGGTGAAGGGCGAGCCGGAAAGCTGTTCGGCGTAAAGGCCGTAGGCCGGCCGTTGCGGCGAGTTCCGCCCCTGCGGCAGCGAGCCGGGCAAGGTTTCGGTCTCGAAATCGTTGCCGAAGCCCGGCATGTAGGAAAAGGCCATCGCTTCCTCCCTTGCGCATCCGGCAAGGCGCCAGCCGGATTGACCAAACTGGTTTCATTTGTAACCATCGAAAATGTAACTATCAATGCCACCATGCGCGCAGGGAAATGAACCATGGACCCGGAGATCCTGGAACTCGAAAGCTTCCTGCCCTACCGGCTGTATCGCCTTGCCGATGCCGTCAGCCGCGAATTCTCGCGGATATACAAGGACAGTCACGGGCTGACGCGGCCGGAATGGCGCACGCTTTCCGGACTTGGCCAGCTCGGGACGATGACCGCGACAGAGCTCGGCGAGCAGTCGGCCATGCACAAGACCAAAGTATCGCGCGCGGTGGCCGAGCTTGAAAGGCGGCGCTGGCTCATCCGGACACCCGATGAGAACGATCGCCGTGTCGAGCATTTGAGGCTCACCAAAGCGGGCCTTGCCGCCTATCGTGAGATGGTGCCGTTGGCGAAGGCGTTTGAGCAAGTGCTGCTGGCCCAGTTGAGCGCCGACGAACGGACTTCCATCATAAAGGGCATCTTGTCGCTGGAAACCGCATTGGGTAGGAGATAGCCGCCGTCGCCGGAGGAGATATAAGACGGTCGCCGCGAAGGGGTAGCACGTTCAGGCAGCCACGGATCTCGCGATCCCTGCTTGTTCGATAGCGGATTTTCTGCGCCTGCGTGTCAGCTGGCGGATGATCCATGAGCGAATTGGGGGATGGATGAAGTCGCTGATTGCCAAGCCGGTGGCGGTGATCGTCTTGCTGTTTGCGCGTGCCATCACCGCTGTGCGGCCGTTCTGGCAC
This sequence comes from Mesorhizobium sp. HAY1-8B, assembly GCF_056868045.1. Taxonomy (NCBI): domain Bacteria; kingdom Pseudomonadati; phylum Pseudomonadota; class Alphaproteobacteria; order Hyphomicrobiales; family Phyllobacteriaceae; genus Mesorhizobium; species Mesorhizobium sp. HAY1-8B. The sequence continues at coordinate 3,757,642 of NZ_CP200321.1, read as the reverse complement.
GAAGGCAGGCTGCCTCGCCGTCGCTCGATCTTCTTTGCCAACCACTCCAGCCATGGTGATTTCATCTTGATCTGGGCTGTTCTGCCGCCGCGCCTGCGTCGGCGGGTCCGTCCCGTAGCGGGCGCCGACTACTGGCTGAAATCAAAACTCCGAAGGTTCATCGGGCGCGACGTTTTCAATGCCGTCCTGATCGATCGCAATCGCGACGCACGCACGATGGATCCTGTCGAGAGCATGGGGGAAGCGATGAAGGAAGGCTCTTCACTGATCCTTTTCCCGGAAGGCACGCGCAACCAGTCCGATGCGTCCTTGCAGCCATTCAAATCCGGCTTGTTCCATTTGGCGGCATTGCACCCCGATTTCGAGTTGGTGCCGGTATGGATCGCCAATCTCAACCGGGTGATGCCGAAGGGGGAGTTCGTTCCTATACCACTGATCTGCACGGTGACGTTCGGCGAGCCAATGCATCTGGCTGATGGCGAGGACAAGGATATGTTTCTCGAGCGGGCACGGGAGGCGCTACTCGCGCTGGCGCCGAAAAAGGCGGCGGCCGAGAGGGTAGAAGAATGAGCTCCACCCAATTCGACATGATGGTTCTCGTGCTCGGCGTCTGCGGGATCCTGCTTACGGCCTCCTTCGTGGGCCAGATCCTGGAACGACGCTTGTCGCCGGACGGCTCGAATCCTGCCATCGAGAACCTCAACGCCCGCATCAATGCCTGGTGGGTGATGGCGATCCTCATCGCCATCGCATTCGTCGCCGGGCGCATCGGCGTTCTGCTCCTCTTCGGCTTCTGCTCCTTCGCCGCCCTTCGCGAGTTCGTGACGCTGACCAATACGCGCCGTGCCGACCACTGGGCGCTGGCCACCGCGTTTTTCGTCGTGCTGCCGTTGCAGTACGTCCTGCTCTGGATCGAGGACTACGAGATCTTTTCCGTTTTCATTCCGGTCTACGCCTTCCTGTTGATGCCCATCATCTCGGCGGTGCGAGGCGACACGCAGCACTTCCTGGTTCGAATCGCGGAGGTGCAATGGGCGCTGATGATCTGCGTCTTCTGCGCCTCGCACGTGCCGGCTCTGCTGACGTTGCATATTCCCGGCTACGAGGGTCGCAATGTGCTTTTGATAGCCTTCCTTGTCATCGTCGTTCAGTTGAGCGATGTGCTGCAATATATCTGGGGGAAGATGATCGGGCGTACGAAGATCGCACCAAGGCTTTCGCCGTCCAAGACTGTTGAAGGTTTCGTCGGCGGCATCGCCTGCGCCAGCCTCGTCGGCGCTGGTCTGTGGTGGATCACGCCGTTCTCTCCGCTTCAGGCCGGCGCAATGGCCTTCCTGATCACGTTGATGGGTTTTTTCGGCGGCCTCGTGATGTCCGCCATCAAACGCGACCGCGGCGTGAAGGATTGGGGCCATCTGATAGACGGCCATGGCGGCCTGATCGATCGGCTGGATTCGGTGGTGTTCTCCGCTCCGATCTTCTTCCACCTCACGCGTTACTTCTGGTCGCCGGGATGAGGCAGTCATGAACACAGGCGATCGCAGACCCCTTGCAAGCCGCGACACGCGCTGGGCACAGGCGACGGCCAGACGTCTCGCCGCACTCTCGGTGACCCCTAACCAGATTTCGCAGGCCAGCATCCTCGCCGGCGCGCTGGCCGGCGCCGCCTTCTGGCTTGGCGGGCAGAGCGACGACATGGCGCGTTTGCTGTTGTTGCCGGGTGCCGCGCTGTTCTGCCAACTGCGCCTGCTATGCAACCTTTTCGATGGCATGGTCGCCGTCGAAGGCGGCAAGGCGTCAGCCGATGGGCCGTTCTGGAACGAGTTCCCGGACAGGATCGCCGACATCGCCATCATGGTGGGAATAGGCTACGGCATCGCCATGCCTGGCCTTGGCTGGGCAGCCGCCTGTTTTTCGGTTCTCACCGCCTATGTACGGGAACTCGGGCGGGCCAATGAAGCACCGAGCGATTTCTCCGGCCCGATGGCCAAACCGCATCGCATGGCGGTTGCAACCATGGCTGCACTGCTGTCCTCGGTGGAATTCCTCTGGCATGGCCGCAACGAGGTCCTGACGCTCGCGCTTGCCATCATCGCGATCGGCTCCGCCGCAACCGCGCTACGCCGCGCATGGCGACAAGTGCGATGGTTGAGAACCAAGAGCCCCTGAGGCCTTTTCCTGGCTAGGCTCGCCGAACGCGGCTACCAGTCCATCACGACCTTGCCCGAACTGCCGCTCCTCATCGCATCGAAGCCTGTCTGGAAATCGTCGATGCCGATGCGGTGCGTGATCAGTCCCGAGACATCGAGCGGGCCCTGCACCAGCGCGATCATCTTGTACCAGGTCTCGAACATCTCGCGGCCATAGATGCCCTTGAGATGCAGCATCTTGAAGATGACCTTGTTCCAGTCGATCTCGAAGCCGGTGGGCGCAATGCCCAGAATGGCGATCTTGCCGCCATTGTTCATGGTGTCGATCATGTCACGGAAGGCGGGGGCGGCGCCCGACATTTCGAGGCCGACGTCAAAACCCTCGGTCATGCCGAGCGCCGGCATGACGTCGCGCAGCTTTTGCTTCGAGGCGTCGACGACATGCTGGACGCCGAGCTTTTTCGCCAGCGCCAGCCGAACCGGGTTGATGTCGGTGATGACCACCTTTCGCGCACCGACGCATTGGGCAACCAGCGCGCCCATGATGCCGATCGGCCCGGCGCCGGTGACCAGCACGTCCTCGCCGACCAGATCGAAGGACAATGCCGTGTGGACGGCATTGCCCAGCGGATCGAAGATCGCCGCGACTTCGTCCGGCACATCGTCGGGGATCGGAACGACATTGTGCTGCGGGATCGCCAGATACTCGCCGAAAGCGCCCGGCCGGTTGACGCCGACACCGAGCGTGTTGCGGCACAGATGCCCCCTGCCCGCACGGCAGTTGCGGCAATGGCCGCAGACGATGTGGCCTTCGCCCGAGACGCGCTGGCCGACCTTGTATTCGGTGACGGCCGCGCCGAAATCGGCGACGGTGCCGACGAATTCATGGCCGGTCACCATCGGCACCGGCACCGTCTTCTGCGCCCACTGATCCCAATTGTAGATATGGACGTCAGTGCCGCAGATCGCCGTCTTCTTGACCTTGATCAGCACATCGTTGGGGCCGATCTCCGGGACCGGCACTTCTTCCATCCAGATGCCCGGCTCGGCCTTGGCCTTCACCAGCGCCTTCATCATGTTCGACATTCTCTTGTCCCTTGAATCTCTTGATCCGGAATCGCTTTTCGGCGCCGGCCGCTCAGGAAATCACGCCCAGTTCCCTGCCGACCGCGCCGAATGCCTCCACCGCCCGATCGATGTCGGCGCTGGAATGCGCCGCCGACATCTGGGTGCGGATGCGCGCCTGGCCTTTCGGCACCACCGGGAACGAGAAGCCGATGACATAGATGCCGCGCTTCAGCATGCGCGCCGCCATCTCCTGCGCCAGCGTCGCTTCGCCCAGCATCACCGGAATGATCGGATGATCGGCACCAGCCAGCGTGAAGCCGAGCTTGCCCATCTCAGATCTGAACCGCGCCGCATTGGCATATAGGCGTTCGCGCAACGCGTCGCCATTGCGAATCAGGTCGAACACCTTGATCGAGGCGCCGGCGATCGCCGGCATCAGTGTGTTGGAAAAGAGATAGGGCCGCGAGCGCTGGCGCAGCCAGTCGACCACTTGGCTCTTGCCGGAGGTGTAGCCACCGGAGGCGCCGCCGAGCGCCTTGCCCAGCGTGCCGGTGATGATGTCGACCCTGCCCTCGACGCCGCAATGCTCCGCCGAGCCGCGACCATTTTTGCCGACGAAGCCGACCGCATGGCTGTCGTCGACCATGACCATCGCATCGTATTTCTCGGCAAGGTCGCAGACGCCCTTCAGGTTGGCGATGATGCCGTCCATCGAGAACACACCGTCGGTGGCGATCAGTCGGAAGCGGCAATCCTTCGCCTCCTTCAATCGCGCCTCCAGATCGGCCATGTCGTTGTTGGCGTATCGGAAGCGCTTGGCCTTGGACAGCCTGACGCCGTCGATGATCGAGGCGTGGTTCAGCGCATCCGAAATGACCGCGTCGTCTTCACCGAGCAACGTCTCGAACAGGCCGCCATTGGCGTCGAAACAGGAGCCGTAGAGGATGGTGTCTTCCAGGCCGAGGAAGGAGGAAATCGTCGCCTCGAGCTGCTTGTGCTCCTCCTGCGTGCCGCAGATGAAGCGCACCGAGGCCATGCCGTAGCCGTAGCGATCGAGCGCCTGCGTGGCCGCCTTTCGCAGTTCGGCGCTGTCGGCGAGGCCGAGATAGTTGTTGGCGCAGAAATTCAGCACTTTCTCGCCGCCGACCTCGATCTGCGCCGACTGCATCGAGGAGATCACCCGCTCGGATTTGTAGAGCCCGGCCGATTTGAGCCCTGCGAGCTCGCTGTCGATATGGGAGAGAAATGCTGCGGTCATGGTCGGGCCTCGTTTGACGTGGGCAGACTGTCGTCCCGCTTGCGCAAAAAATCCATCGCAAAAGCGACCGGATCGGGTGGCCGGACAGCATCAACCGAGACGCGACGGGCATCGCCTGAGCGGCTACCCGAGAACGCACGCGAGAAGCAATGCTCAAATGCAGGCCGGCGGCGAAAGGAGCCGATAACCATTCAGCGATCTTTCCGCCTTTCCCCTTGCCGGCCGGCTGTCGATTTCCGGTCCTGTTAACGTTTGCGGTTCAATTGTGATCATACAGGAATCCGTTGGCGAGAGGGCCGCCCCCGAAAATGTCGCAGCAGCCGGTGCAAACCGTTTCAGGCAAGCTCATACTGCTGATCAAGGCCGGCTACTGGCTCGCGCTGCTGATCATCGCCACCATGGTGGCAGCCTCCTTCGTCCTGCTGCAGCAGACGATGGCCACGCAGCAGCACAACCACACCTTGCTCGATATCGTCGGCACGCAGAAGACATTGTCGCAGCGCATCGTCTTCCTTGCCAGCGCAACGGGTGCCGCGTCGCGCGACAAGCAGCCGGCGCTGGTCAGCGCGCTCAAGCAAGCCACGGCGGAATTCGAGACCAATTACGACCTGCTGCTCAAGGAGACGGGCGCGGATCCGCAGTCGCCGGCCAAGCTTGATGCGAAGTCGATCGAGAGCGTGCTTTTCGCCAAGCCCTTCCATCTCGACTATTTCTCGGTTGGGCTGATCGCCAATGGCGACCGTCTGATCTCGGCCTTTGAATCGAAACTCAATCTCGACAATGATGGCTACAAGGGCGGCGCTGAGCGCGTCAACCTCGATACGTCGGTCGCCAACGCAACCTTGTCGGGCTATGCGGCCCTTGGCCAGCGCATCAGCGCCGAGGCCGACGAGCGCTCCGAAAAGTTGCTCGCCCTCCACCGCACGCTGTTCTACGCCACGCTCGGCGTCATCCTGCTGGTGGCACTGTTCATCTTCAGGCCGATGTCCAATGCGATCCTGCGCAAGACGCGTGAACTGGTCGATGCGCGCAACTCGATGGCCTTCATCGCGGTTCACGACGGCCTGACCGGCCTGCACAACCGCACTTTCCTGACCGACCATTTCGACACGCTGATCAAGAGTGCGCACCGGCGGCGCGAACGCCTGGCCGTGGTCCAGCTAGACCTCGACCGATTCAAGCAGATCAACGATACGCTCGGCCACGCCGCCGGCGACTATGTCCTGGTGGTGACGGCGCAGCGCATGCGCGATTCGTGCCGGGCGTCGGATCTGTGCGCGCGGCTCGGTGGCGACGAATTCGTGATGATCCTCAATGGCGCGGGCAGCACCGAGGACATCAACATGCTGGCACGGCGGATCCTGGCGCATATCAACGAGCCGATCATCTTCCAGGGCACCACGATTCTTCCGGGTGCCAGCGGCGGCATCGCCGTCTATCCGATCGATGCCGACAATGCGCAGGACCTGCTCGTCCATGCCGATCTGGCGCTCTACTCCGCCAAGAAGATGGGCGGCGGCAATTTCTCGTTCTTCTCGGAGGAGCTGCGCCGCGAACTCGACTACCGCAAGCAGCTCGAGCACGACATCAAGGTCGCCATTTCAGAAAAAGCGTTCCAGGTCTATTTCCAGCCGCAGGTCTCCCTGACCAACGGCGCCATCAGCGGTATCGAAGCCCTGGTGCGATGGAACCATCCCGAGCGCGGCATGATCTCGCCGGGCGAATTCATTCCGGTCGCCGAGAAATGCGGTTTCATGCCGGAGATCGGCCGTATCGTGATCAGCAAGGCGATCAACGAAGCCGCCGAGTGGAACCGTGCCGGGATTGCCTTCGGCCGGCTTGCCGTCAACGTTTCGGGCACCGAACTGCGCGAGCACGATTTCGATGCGTTCTTGTTCGAGACACTGGAAAAGGCCGGGCTGCCGCCGCAGAAACTCTCGCTGGAAATCGTCGAATCCGTCATTCTGGACGACGAGAAGACAGGTATCGCCGCCAAGCTGCGCCACATCAGGGCCGCGGGCGTGCATCTGGAACTCGATGATTTCGGCACCGGTTATGCGTCGCTCAGCCACGTCAATCCCAACGAGATCGATCGGCTCAAGATCGACCGCCGCTTCGTCCAGAACATCCATGAGAATGGCGACAATTCCAAGATCGTGCGCGCCATCACCGAGCTTGCCCGCGGGCTCGGCATCTCGATCGTCGCCGAGGGGGCTGAAACCGAGGCCGAACTCGATTCGCTGATGGCGATCGGCTGCGACCAGGTACAGGGATATTCCATCGCCTTCCCTATGCCGCACGACAAGGCGCTCGAATGGCTGACCGCGCGCATGCCGAAGAAGGCCAGGCTGACGGTGCTGCAAGGCAGGCTGGCATAGGCGAAACCTGGCCCGCCTTGACAACCGCCGAGATGGCGGCCTGTCGTGATCGCAAACGGATATAGCGGCCTATGACATTCTTTCGGCTTGTGCTGGCGGCCATGCTGATGTCCGCGCTGCCGGCTTATGGGGCGGATCGCACCATCTATCTCACCTTCGACGATGGTCCGCTGAACGGCACCAGCAACATCCTCGATGTGTTGGCGGCGGAACAGGTTCCGGCAACGTTGTTCATGGTGGGCATGCACGCCGAGGCCAGTGCGTCCAACAAGGCCCTGGTACGGCGGGCCAAGGCGATGCCGCTGGTGACGATCGGCAACCACAGCTACAGCCACGCCTACAATCACTACCGGCACTTCTACAGCGACACGGAAGGTGTGGTTGCCGACATGCTCATGGCGAATGCCGTGCTTGGCCTGAAGCCCGCGGTGCACGCTCGACTGCCGGGGCGCGATGTATTCCGGCTGCCTTCGATGTCAAAGGACGACAACTCGCTTGGGCCCGCGCAAGCCGGCCGCGAGGATCCCGACTACGAATTCGTCGCGGCTTCCGGCTTCTATCTCTACGGCTGGGACCACGAGTGGGTGCACAAGGATAACGGCGAGCCGGTCCAGAGCGTCGACCATCTGGTCAGCGAAATCGATCACCTGTTCGGCTATGGCCGCTTCGCCAAGCCAGGCAAGCTGATCCTCTTGATGCATGACGAGATGTTCCAGGACAGTTTCGACGGCAAGACACAGCTCACCAACCTGATCACCGCACTGAAGTTGCGCCGCTATGCGTTTGGAACAATCCAGAGCTATGACGACTGAGCCAACGGCCTGGCTTTCCCGGAGCAGTGCAGTGTTCCACGGAAACGGCGCACCGCTCAAACTCTTTGTTTTGACGCAATTCCGGACGGAAAACCGCTCCACGCTTTTCCTGGAATTGCTTTAGCTCTCCAAATTGTCCCGCAATGCCGCCAGCACCTGCGCAAACTCCGCCAGACGCTCGTCGGGCAATCCTTTGCGGAGCCGCTTGTCGAAGGCGACTGCTGCTTGTCGCAACGTCTCGAACAGCTCTTCTCCCGCTTCTGTCAATTCGACCAGATGGACCCTCCGGTTGACGGGATCGCGGCGGCGCGTCAGCAGGCCCTGCGCCTCCATCGCGTTGAGATGGTGGGTCAGCGTCGCGCCCTGGATGCCGATCATGCCGGCGAGTTCGCGCTGATTGGCAAGCTTGCTCGACTTGACCGACAGCAGCGTGAGCCAGACCGGCAAGGTCCCGCCCGCTTCAACCAAAGCGGCGTCGAAGGCCTGCGCAACGAGCTTGGCGGTGCGGCCGAGATTCATGCCGACTGGCGGGCGTTCAAAGGGCGTCATTGCCGGACACTAGAGCAATTCCAGGAAAAGTGTGAAGCGGTTTTCCGCCCGGAATTGCGTCAGACAAAGACGGTGTCTTCCGCAGATGGAACAGGTTCGCGTTTATACATTGACATCTAATAGTTAGATATCTAACTATTGTGCACCAGCACGCGAGAGAGGAGAGCCGGCATGCAATATGTCTATATCGTGGTTATCGGTCTTCACGTCATGGCCGGCGTGTTCTGGGCTGGCACCACCATCACGCTCGCCCGCGATCCCGAGATCAAGGCGGAACGCTTCATCCAGCCGCAGATGGGCGCGGCCGGCATGGTTTTCCTAACCGGGGCACTGCTGTGGTATTTCTTCCACGGCGCCTATTTCGGCTCGATGGAAATGGTGCTGGCGCTCGGCATCGTGACCGCCTTTGCCGCCGCCGGCGTGCTCGGCGCCATGGTCAGGGCGCCCAGCAGGCGGCTTGCCGGCGCCAATGCGGAAATCGAAGCGCAACTGCGCGCCAGAATGGCGATGGGCGAACGCATTGCCGCATGGCTGCTGGTGGTCACCGTGCTGTGCATGGCAATCGCCAGGATGGTCTGAGCGTCGTCCGCATCGCAAGCTCACGAGATCGCACGTTGTCAGGCGATGAGCCAACGGCGTGCGGGCGCGCGGCCAGGCCGGCATATATGGGCTCTCGTATGCCGGTTCGACCGCGCGCCACCAACCCCGACAGTCGCGATAGGCGGTTCTCAGGTCAGTTTTTTACGCGCCTGTTTCTCGAGTTCGCCCACGAAGACGGCCGGGCTCCATCCTGCATCCAGAGCACGATGGAAAAGCGCCTGTTGTGTCTCCGGCGCAAGCCCGCCGAGCGGCGGGTCGCGATCGAGATTGGTCGGAAAGGAATAGCCTTCCGCCGACGACGCAATGGCGTTGCCCGCCGCCTGCCTGGTCAGGCTGCCGTCGCCCAGCATACGTTGCAGAATGGGATAGAGGGCCGCGCTCATGCGGGTCCGGTCCACGCTCTCCATGGCGCGGCCATAGGCCGATGAGACCTGCAAGAGATTCGCCATGCGCTGGATGTCGGCCGAACGGTTGGTGCCGGCGGCGTGGAACAGCGCCGGATTGAAGAAGGCCGCATCGCCCTTTTTCAGGGGCAGCTGAACATGATGCTCGGCGAAATAGGCCTGGAATTCGGGGCGGTTCATCGCCAGGTATCCAGGCAGGTAGGTCTGCGAATAGGGCAAATAAAGCGTGGGGCCGCTTTCCACCGGCATGTCGCAATGAGCGACGGCGCCCTGCAGCGTCAGCACCGGCGAGATGCGATGGACGTGCACCGGATAGCGTTCGATGATGGACGCGGTTTGGAAACCGAGATGATAGTCCCGGTGCGCCGACTGCGATGCGCCACCTGGCCTGACATTGTTCACCTGCGACGTCACCTGATAGGCTGGGCCGAGCCAGGCTTCCGATATCAGCGCGATGATATCGTTGCCGTAATAGGCGGCGAAGGTCGCGGGATCGCGCAGGCACAGCTTCTCCAGCGCATTCCACACCCGGTCGTTGGCGCCGGGCTTGGCAAAATGATCGCCGCCGCCTGCCCCGTCCGCACGCTCCTCGGCGATGATGGCATTGAACGCTTCAGTGGCTGCGTCGACTGGCGCCACATCCTCGAAGGCGCCGCGAAACACGACCACACCCGGACCGTCGGTCATCGCCTCGACCCATTCGGCCATAAGCGCCTTGCGCCGGGCCGGATCGCCGGCGACCGCACGAACCGGTGCACCATCGTAGATCAGGACGTTCTTCCGCACCTCGGACGCGAACGGATAGTTTGCTGGATTTGTCGTCCTTTGCGTCGACGCGGCAAAATCGTCGACGTTGCACACATCGGCGGCAAGCCAGACACGATCGGATCTGAGCTTGGCATAATTGTCGGTCTTCACGGCATCCTCCCCTTGGTCTTGTTTCGACTGGATGGCGGAAGTATAGCTCTGACTGAGAGGCGGCATACAGCTGAAACGCCTCAAAAACACCTCAAAACTTATCGAGACGGCCGATGTCGCATCCGTTCCTGGTGAAGGACATCGCCCTGCAGGCTGGCGTCAGCATCGCCACGGTCGACCGCGTCCTGCATGTGCGCGGCGGCGTGCGTCAGCACACCATACACCGCATAGACCAGGCGATCCGGGAACTGGAAACGCAACGCTCGCAACTCGGCCTGTCGGGCCGCAAATTCATTCTGGATCTCGTCATGGAAGCTCCCGTGCGCTTCACCGAGGCGGTGCGCGCCGCGCTGGAGGCCGAGATGCCGGGCCTCCATCCTGCCGTGTTTCGCGCGCGCCACCACCTTGCCGAAGTGCGCGTGGCGGCGAACACCGTCGCGCTGCTCGACGCGATCGCTCGTCGCGGCAGCAACGGGATTTTCCTCAAGGCGCCTGATATTCCGGAGATAGCGGCCGCGGTGGACCGGGTCGTCCGGTCGGGAATACCGGTCGTGACGCTGGTCACCGATCTGCCGAACAGCCGGAGGCTGGCGTATGTCGGCATCGACAACCGCGCCGCCGGCGAAACGGCTGCTTATCTGATCGGCGCATGGCTTGGCGGACGTCGTGCCGATGTCCTGGTCACCTTGAGCAGTAACCGGTTCCGGGGCGAGGAGGAGCGCGAAATCGGCTTTCGCCGCGCCTTGCGCGAAAACTTTCCCGACCTTGGGATCGTCGACATCAGCGAAGGCCACGGCATCGATCGCGCGACGGGCGAGTTGGTCCGCACCGCGCTGGCACATCATCCCCATGTTGCGGCCGTGTATTCGATCGGCGGCGGAAACGCCTCCATCGTGCAGGCATTCGCCGAGATGAACCGGCCCTGCCTTGTGTTCATCGGCCACGATCTCGACGCCGACAATCTCGAATTGCTGCGAAGCCGACACATCTCCGCCGTGCTGCATCACGATCTCAGGCAAGACATGCGTTCGGCCTGCATCCACATCATGCGGGCACAGGGCGCGTTGCCGAAATCGGTCGCGCCAGGCGCATCCAACATCCAGATCATCACGCCGTTCAACATGCCGGCCTGAGCAGACCCGCGCGTCAGATCCGCAGGCCGAACCTGATCCCGTCATAGATGGCGGCATGGATGTTGCGTGAGGCGACCGCGTCACCGATGCGGAACAGCACGAAGCCCGCCCCTGGATTGCGCGCCGGGAAAATGTCGCCGCCGCCGACCAGACGTTCGTAGTCGACCGCCCCGCCATTCTTCGACAGCGGCTTCAGGCTGAGATAGAGATCGTCGAGCGGCGCCGTGCCGTGCTCGACCACCACCTGGTCGACCCTGCGCTCCCCGCGCCAGCCATCGGCAAAATCCGAAGCGAGTTCCGCGACCAGCTGATTGCCCTCGCGGCGCACCGAGCGCAGGCGTGTGTTGATGGTGACGGTAACGCCCTTTTCCTGGAAGGCGTGCATATAAGGCACGTGGTTCATGCCGCCCATTTCAGGAGCGAAGAAACGCTCCGGCGAAACCAGCTCCAGTCTCGCGCCGCTGTTGGCGATCAACTCGGCCGCGCCCATGCCTTGATGGCCGCCATTGTCGTCATAGATGAGCACGTTCTCGGCCGGTTTGACGCTGCCGGCCATGATGTCCCAGCTCGAAGTGACGAGATTGTCGCCCGCTGTCAGCGGCGGGTTTTGCGGCAGGCCGCCGGTGGCGACGACAACCACATCGGGCGCCAGCGCCAGAACATCATCCTGCTCCGCCCAGGTGTCGTAACGGATTTCAACGCCGAGCCGGTCGAGCTCGGCCAGCCGCCAGTCGATGATGCCGATCAGTTCCTTGCGGCGCGGGTTCTGCGTCGCCAGACGCACCTGGCCGCCGGCCTGGCTCGAGGCTTCAAGCACCGTCACCTGGTGGCCGCGCTCGGCCGCGACACGCGCCGCCTCCAGTCCGCCGGCCCCGGCACCGACGACAACGACCTTTCTTCCCGGCCCCTCGGTCTTGACGATGATGTGCGGAATCTCGGCCTCGCGGCCGGTCGCCGCATTGTGCACGCACAGCGCCTCGCCGCCCTCATAGATGCGGTCGAGACAATAGGTCGCGCCGACACAAGGACGGATCTCGTGCTCGCGGCCCTCCATCACCTTCCTGATGATGTGCGGATCGGCGATGTGCGCACGGGTCATGCCGACCATGTCGAGCTTGCCGGTAGCAATCGCATGGCGCGCGGTGGCGACATCGGAAATGCGCGCTGCGTGGAAGGTCGGGAACTTTGTCGCCGCCCTGACCTCGCCGGCGAAATCGAGATGCGGCGAAGACCGCATGCCGGTCACAGGAATGACCTTGGTCAGTGCCGCGTCGCTTTCGATCGAACCGCGGATGATGTTGAGGAAATCGACCTTGCCGGAGCCGGCGAGCCGCCTGGCGATCTCGACGCCCTCTTCCTTCGACAGGCCTTGCGAAAAGTCCTCGTCGGCGACCATGCGAATGCCGACGACGAATTTTTCGCCGACCGCGGCGCGCACCGCATCCAGCACCATGTTGGTGAAGCGCAACCGATTGTCGAGCGAGCCGCCATACTCGTCGTCGCGATGATTGGTGGCCGGCGACCAGAAGCCATCCATCAGATGGCCGTAGGACTCGAACTCGATGCCGTCGAGGCCGGCGGCCTGGCAGCGCTGCGCGGCCGACGCATAGTCGGCAACAATGCGTTCGATGTCCCAGTCCTCGATGGTCTTGGGGAAAGCGCGATGCGCCGGCTCGCGCACCGGCGAGGCCGAGAGCACCGGCAGCCAGTCGGCCTTGTTCCAGCCGGTGCGGCGGCCAAGATGGGTGATCTGGATCATCACCTTGCAGTCATGCTCGTGGCAGGCGTCGGCGAGTTCGGCCAGCCACGGCACGATGCGGTCGTCATAGACATGCAAATTGCCGAAGGCGGCCGGGCTGTCGCGCGAGACGATCGCCGAGCCCGCGGTCATCGTCAGCGCCATGCCGCCCTTGGCCTTTTCGGCATGGTAGAGCCGGTAGCGTTGTTTCGGCATGCCGTCCTCGGAATAGGCCGGCTCGTGGCTGGTCGACATCACCCGGTTCTTCAGCGTCAGGTGCTTAAGCTGGTAGGGTTGGAGAAGCGGGTCGCTGCTGGTCATCGTCTTCCTGCCGTTTCAAATTGTGTTGGAGCAACATGTGCTGCTCCAGTTCCTATTTAAGCATCGGATTTATCCGAAAACCGCTGCGCACTTTCCGGTCCGATGCTAAGGAGCGGCGAAAATCGAAAGAGATCCCGCCCATGATCGATACCAAGACCCTTACCCAGCTCGGCGCCCACGTCGAGACGCCACAGAGCCCCGAACAGGCGGTCCTGGAGACCGTGCCGTTTTCGCGCGGCGACGGTCCGCCGGCGATCGTGCGTTTCACCTGCCCGGAATTCACCTCGCTGTGCCCGGTGACAGGCCAGCCGGATTTCGCCCACATCGTCATCGACTACGCACCCGATGCGGCTCTGGTGGAATCGAAATCGCTGAAGCTGTTCATGACCTCGTTTCGCAACCATGGCGCCTTCCATGAAGACTGTACGGTCATGATCGGTCGCCGCATCGTGGCGGCCACCAAGCCGCTGTGGTTGCGCATAGGCGGCTATTGGTATCCGCGCGGCGGCATTCCAATCGACGTCTTCTGGCAGACCGGCGCGCCACCCGAAGGCGCCTGGCTGCCGGACACCGGAGTGGCCCCCTATCGCGGGCGCGGCTAGCTCAGCCATCATTCGCACTGATATTGGCTGAGCGCCCATTCGCCCGTCACCGACAGCAGGTCCGATATCTTCCAGTCGCCGCCGACCTTCTTGAACTTCCACTCCAGCCGGTGCTGATGGCCTTCGACAACGAAGGCGACCACCACCTTGGCTTGATCGCCGTTCACCGCCTCGATGCTCTTCAGGCTCTTGTCGATTGCGAGCTTGTCGTAGTCGGCATTGTCGAGCGCCATGTTGGGGTCGAGGCATTCGCCCTGTCCCGAAGCCCGCAGCGCATCGCTCTTGTCGAGCACTGTCTTGGCCGGGTCGACAAAATTCTTGCGCTGGGTCGGATCGAGCTCCAGCCCGGGATGGTCGTAGAACGGCTTGACCATCGCCGTCGGCGAGCCCGGCAACACGGGCGCGGCCGGCTCGGATGGCGGCCATGCCAGCGGTGGCGTTGCCGGTTCCACCGCGTTGCCGGGTGGGTTTGCAGGGGGTGCATCGCCGCCGCCCGGCGCCGTCTGCGCCGGAGCGCTAGCCGGCGGGGCGCCGAACAGTCCCTGGGCAACAGCGCCGCTCAAACCCGCCGCCAGCAGGCACATTGCCGACAGAGCCAGGAATACGCGGCGGGCCATCGCATCACTCCGGATCTTGGCCCGCCATGCATTCGAGCTGGCTCAGCGTCCAGTCGCTGGTCTTCGAGGCAATGTCCGAAACCTTCCACTTTCCGCCGACCTTCTTCAGCGACCAGTTCATTTCGCGCTTTGAATCGTCTCCGTCCGAAAAAAGGCTGAAGCTCGCCACCACTTGCGCCGTATCGCCATCGACCGTCTCGGACAGTTTCAAGGTCTTGGAGACGGTCTTCTGGTCGAAATCCTGCGCATCCAGGCCAGGATCGAAGTCGATACAGGCGACCTGGTCGGGATTTTTCTTGGTCGCCTGGTCGTTGAGATCGAACAGTTTCGTCACCGGCTCGGTGAAGCGGTCCCGGTATTGTGCGTCGGCCTCGAACCTGACCGCCGGGACATAGAAGAACTTCACGGCGTCGGACGCCGGTCCGGCCAAGGCGGCTGCAGGCAAGGCTGTCGTAAGGGCGGCAAGAAGCACTGTCCGTCTCATGCAGAATCTCCGGCTTTTGATGGCTTGAAGCAATCAACACCACGCATCCTGCATATCGGCTTTTTTGCGGCTCATGAAGTCCCTGCCCGTCCTCCTTTCAGCTGTCGAGCCAGACGTTCTGGAGATCCATTTCGAAGGTCTGGTGGACCCCGTAATTCCTGACCTTCTTGTTGGTGTGGCTGAAGAGCTTCTGCCAGAAGGGCTGAATGATGACGCCCGAATCCTGCAGGATCTGCTCTACGTCCTTCATCACCTCCTTGCGCTTGGCCACGTCGATCAGCGACAGCGCCTGTTTGAGCTTGGCGTCGAAGTCGGGATTGGAATAGGCGGATTCATTCCACGCCTCGCCGGTACGATATCCCAGCGCCAGCACCTGAACGCCGAGCGGGCGCATGTACCAGATGGTCATCGAATAGGGATACTTCGTCCAGTCGTTCCAGAAGGTCGACCCCGGCAGCACAGTGCGCTTCACCTTGATGCCGGCGTCGCGCAACTGACCGGCGATCGCGTCGCCGGTGTTCTTCTGCCAATCGTCCTCGATGGTGATCAGCTCGTGCTCGAAGTCGGCCTGGCCGGCCTCCGCCATCAGCTTCTTGGCGCCGGCGGCGTCGCGCTCCTTCTTCGGCAGGGGATAATATTCGGGGTGGATGGGGCTGACATGGTGGTTTTCGCCGACCGTGCCGCGCCCATTATAGCCGAGTTGCAATACGGCGTTGTTGTCGACGGCCATCTGCAATGCGTTACGCACCCGTTTGTCGTCATAGGGTTTATGGGTGACGTTGGTGCGGGCAACGAGTGTCGTCGCCGTCGCAACCTCGGATTTCTGCAGACCCATCTTGTCGAGAATGTCGATGAAGTCGGCGGGCGATTCGAAATTGAGGTCGATCTCGCCGGAGTCGAACGCGTTGACCGTGGCATTGAAATCGGTGCCGTAGTCGATGAACTCGACGCCGTCGAGCGGCGCCTCGCCGCCCCACCATTTGCCGTTCTCGCGGCGCTTCACCACCGCCTTCTGGCCGACATCGTAGGAGACCAGTTCAAATGGTCCCGTGCCGACCGGCTTCTTGATCGGATCGGCGCCGTCGGCGTCGAAGTTTCGGTGCACGACAAGCGCGGGATAGTCGGTGAAGTTCGGGATCAGCGAGATGTCGGGCTCGCTGAGCTTCAGCTTGACCGTGTTGTCATCGACCTTGGTGATCGCGCCATCCCTCGCCTTTCCGGTTTTTGCGTCGATCAGCGCGCCGACGCGGGCGGCCATCGAATTGCCGGCGACGCCTTTCTCGCACCAGCGCGTGACGTTGTGGACCACGTCATCGGCGTTGAAAGCATCGCCATTGTTCCAGGTGATGCCCTTGCGCACATGCAGGACGTATTCGGTTGCGTCGTCGTTGATGTCCCAGCTTTCAAGCAGCACCGGCTCGAAGGTGAACTCTCTGGTATAGCGCACCAGCGGCTCCAGCCAGCTGCGCGAGATATTGGCAAGCTCCACCCAGTCATAGGTGCGCGGGTCCTTCTGCGCCTTGACCGACATCGAGACGTGCAGCGTGCCGCCCTTCTTCGGCTCCTCGGCCAGAGCCTGCTGCGGGGCGGCAAGACCGATCATGCCATAGGCCAAGGCCGTCGATGCGCCGAAGGCGCTTGCCAGGGCCAGGAACTCACGCCGGTCCATGCGGCCCGCGCGCGCGTCTTCCGCCATCGCCTCGATAGCGCTTGGGACACGATCGCCATTGCTTCTGAAGAATGTCATTTCTCTCTCCCATTGGTTCCGTCGGGTCGTTGCCCGTTCTTTCTCAACTGACGGTGTCCGGCAGCTTCTCCTCGCGCCGCGCGATCAAATCCCTGAGACCCTCGGCAATCCCCTCGTCCAGCTTCGGCTCCTCATAGTCGGCCAGCATGTTGCGCGCTTTCTCGCGGCCGCGCGTGTCGTGATCCTTCGCCCCTTCGGCATTCCATTGCTCGTAGGAATTGAAGTCCATGATCGAGGGCATGAAGAAGGCGGACTCGAAGTGTTCGAGCGTGTGCTGGGTGCCGAGGAAATGGCCTTGCGGACCGACCTCGCGGATCGCCGCCATCGCTTCCTTGAAATCGTCGAAGGAGAGCCCGCCCGCGTATTTGTACCAGCCGACAAGTTGCTCGCAGTCGGTGGCGAATTTCGAATAGCCGCAGGTCAGGCCAGCTTCCAGCCAGCCGGCGGAATGCCAGATATAGTTGGCGCCGGCGAGAATTGCGGCATGCATCAGCATGTTCGATTCGTAGCCAGCCTGGGCGTCGTTCAGCTTCGACCCGACATGGAAACCCGACGTGCGCCATGGCAGCCGGTATTTCCGCGCCAAGGCGCCCATCAGGTACATCATCTGGGCGGCTTCCGGCGTGCCGCCCATCGGCGCGCCGGTCTTCATATCGACCGTGACCATGAACTGGCCGTAGATCTGCGGCGAGCCCGGGCGGATGAGCTGGGTCAGCGCCACGCCGGCAAGCGCCTCGGCGTTGACCTGCGCCACCGCGCCGACGGCGGAAGCCGAGGTCGAAGCGCCGCAGAGCGCGAAAGGCGCCAGGATCAGCGGCTGATTGTGGCTCGCGTAGACCCGCATGGCGTCGATCATGGTGGCGTCCCATACCAGCGGCGAATTGCAGTTGGTGATCGCCACCAGCACAGGGTTGTCGCGTACGAACTCCTCGCCGAAGACGATGCCAGCCATCGCCATCGTGTCCTCGGCGCGCTCTTTCGACGTCACTATGCCCATGAACGGCTTATCGGAATGCTTCAGCGCCGAGTGGATGATGTGCAGATGCCGTTTCGGCACCGCTATCTCCATCGGCTCGCAGATGACCGAGCTCGAGGAATGCAGCGCCGGCGCCATGTAGGCCATTTTGTGGAAATTGTTGAGGTCGGCGAGCGTGCCATAGCGCCTGACATTGTCGAGGTCGCGGACGTAGGGCGCGCCATACATCGGCACGAAAATCGAGTTCTTGCCGCCGACGCGCACCGTGCGCTCGGGGTTGCGCGCATGGAGCGTGAACTCGGATGGAACCTTCGAGACGAGCTCCATGAGCAGCGCGCGGTCGATGCGGACACGCGTCTCCCTGACATCGGCGCCGGCCGCCTTCCAGAGCTCGATCGCGCCGTCGTCGCGGAATTCGCAGCCCACCTCCTCGAGGATCTTGAGCGATTCCTCGTGGATCAGTTCCACCGCCTCGTCAGGCACGATCTCATAGGCCGGAATCTTGCGCACCAAGGTCGGAAAGGAAGCGATCGGAGCGCTTCTGAGCGCCTTGCGGCCAAGACGGCCACCGCCGCGGCGATGGGTCTGTTCGGTCAATTCGACGGCCGGTGCGTTCATGGAGCCTCCTTCTTCCCGCCACACACGTTAGCGACCCGAAATATGGCTGTGACGCTGGAAAATCCTGATCTTCTGTATAAGCTGTGCTTATGCGAAGCTTGCGCCACCTCCTGCCCTCCGCCGGCAGCCTGATCGTCTTCGAGGCAGCCGGCCGGCTGTCGAGCTTCACCGCCGCCGGACGCGAGCTCGGCATGACGCAGGCAGCCGTCTCCTATGCGGTGCGCGGGCTGGAAGAGCAGCTCGGCGCCAAGCTGTTCCAGCGCCGTCATCGGCAGGTCAGCCTGACGGAAGCCGGCGAACGCTTCCACGCCGATGTCTCGCTGGGCCTGTCGCACATCCGCAAGTCGGCCGAGGATCTGCGCCTGCAGGCAACCGGCGGCCATGTGACGCTCGCAGCATCAACCGCTTTCGGCTCCTTCTGGATGATGCCGCGCCTGCAGCAGTTCCGCGACGAATTGCCGGGCATCGATCTGCGCATCCAGACCGCCGACCGCGACCTCGACATCATCGCCGAGGGTATCCCGCTCGGCGTGCGCGGAGGCGTGCCCGGACAATGGCCGGACTATCATTCGATGCCGCTCTCCGACGAGGAGATCTTTCCGGTCGCGGGCCCCAGCTATCTCGCCAAGTTCGGCCTGCCCAGGACCGTCGCGGAACTGGCCGCGCACCGGCTCATCCATCTTGAGGAGCCCTATCGCGAGGCCCCCAACTGGGACGAATGGTTCGCATCCGCCGGAACCAGCCTGCGCAACGCCGAGCGCGGACTGCGCATCAACGACTATGCCCTGGTGATCCAGGCGGTCATGGAGGGGCAAGGCATAGCGCTCGGCTGGCGGCATCTCGTCGAGCGGCTCGTGGCATCCGGCCTGCTGGTGCCGGTCACCGACCATGTGATGAGGACCGGCATTGCTTTCTACGTCATCTGGCCGAAGAACCGCGACCTCAGCGAGAATGCCCGCAAGGTAAGGGATTGGCTGGTGGCGCAGGCGTGAGTTCAATGCAATCCGACGCGTGGCCGGATTGCGTTCGCGGGCTGGAGCGATCAGACCGAACCGTCATTCTTGAGACCCAGCACGTCCACCTTGTCGATGGTCGGCGGGCCAGCGAACAGCGTTTCGGCATTGGCCATCAGCGCCTTTGCAATCTCGCCAGTGAGATGGGCCTGCCGCCCTGCCTCGTCGTGAAAGGCATCGAACACACCGAAGACGCTTGGCGAAAGCTGCAAGGCAAACCAGATCGGTGTTCCTGCTTCCCGATTGGCCAGCTGCAGTCCGGCTTTGAGGAACGCCGCGACATCCTTCTCCTTGCCCGGCTTGGCTTCGAAGCGTGCGAACAATGCGAGTTTGATCATTTGACTTCTCCTCTTTGTGCGGCCGAGGCGGCCGTCGAAACAACAGTTGCAGCATCGGGTGGCAAAGCGTATTGGCAAAAATGACATCTTTGATACCATTGTTGCCATGAATATTTCCGTCCTTGCGCTTGATGGCGTCTTCGACACCGGACTGGCCACGATGCTCGACGTGTTCGGCACCGCCAACGAACTGGTCGGAATGCTGGTGTCGCCGCCCAGCCGCTTCACAACGACTATCGTCGGGGTGAGCGCCTCGGTCCGCACGGCACAGGGCCTTCAGGTACCGGTCGTCGCGATGGGCAGCGAGCCAGATCCCGATTGGCTGGTGATCCCGGCGATCGGCCAGAAGATGCCGGGCCCGCTTGCCGCCGCCCTGAACCGGAGCGATATCGCCGACGCAACCAAGGCGTTGCGCGCGGCCGCCGAAACAGGCACACGCATCGGAGCTGCCTGTATCGGCACTTTCATCCTGGCGGAAACCGGCCTGCTCGACCACAAGCCGTCAACGACGACGTGGTGGCTGGCGCCGATGTTCCGGCAACTTTATCCGCGAGTGCGGCTCGATGCCGCGCGCATGCTGATCAATGACGGGCAGTTCGCAACTGCCGGAGCCGCGCTCGGCCACATCGATCTCGCTTTGATGATCATTCGCCAGACAAGCCCGGAACTCGCTGCGCTGACGGCGAAATACCTCATCGTCGACAGCCGGCCGTTGCAATCGGTCTATGCGATCTCCGACCACCTTGCCCATTCCAACCCGCTGGTCGAACGCTTCGAACGTTGGGCGCGCGACCATCTCGCCGCCGGGTTCAATCTCGACGAAGCAGCCACGGCACTCGGCGCCAGCAAGCGCACGCTGTCGCGACGGGTCAACGATGTGCTCGGCAAGACGCCGCTATCCTATTTTCAGGATCTGCGCGTCGAGCAGGCTGTGCATTTGTTGAAAACCACATCCGACAGCGTCGACGAGATCGCCGCGAAAGTCGGCTATAGCGAGGGGGTGACGTTGCGCAATTTGCTGCGTCGGCGGCTGCGCAAGGGTGTGCGCGAAATCCGTACCGCCAACTGATCCACCGCCAACGCAATTCTGCCTCTCCCGCGAAGCCCGAATCCGCCTATAGTGCCCCATGCCCATTCGCCAGCTTTCCGAAACGATGATCAACCAGATCGCCGCCGGCGAAGTCATCGAGCGTCCGGCAAGCGTGGTCAAGGAACTGGTCGAGAACGCGCTCGATGCCGGTGCTTCGCGCGTCGAAATCGTCACGGCAGGCGGCGGGCTGAACCTGATCCGCGTCACGGATGACGGTTCCGGCATCCCCCAACGGGAGCTGGCGCTGGCGATTGCCCGCCACTGCACCTCCAAGCTCGCCGAGGATATCAACGACATCCGCTCGCTCGGCTTTCGCGGCGAAGCGTTGCCGTCGATCGGCTCGGTGTCGCGGCTGTCGATCCGCTCGCGCACGGCATTGAGTGACAGCGCCGCCGAAATCGGCATCGAGGGCGGCCGCGTCCTGCCCGTCAAGCCGGCGGCGGCCAATCGGGGAACCACGGTCGAGGTGCGCGACCTGTTCTTCGCCACGCCGGCGAGGCTGAAATTCATGAAAGGCGAGCGCGCCGAAAGCTCGGCGACCAGCGATGTCGTCAAGCGCATCGCCATCGCCTTCCCGGCCGTGCGGTTCACGCTGGCCGGTTCCGACCGCTCGACGCTGGAACTGCCGGCGACCGATGACAGTCCGGAAGGCAGCCTGCGTCGCGTCGCCCAGGTGATGGGGGGCGAGTTTCCCGACAATTCCATTGCCATCGACGCGATGCGCGAAGGCGTGCATCTGACCGGCCATGTGTCGATCCCGTCCTTCACCCGCGCCAATGCGCTGCAGCAATATGCCTATGTCAACGGCAGGCCGGTGCGCGACAAGCTGATCGCCGGCGCCATCCGCGGCGCCTTCGCCGATGTGCTGCCGCGCGACCGCCACGCCGTAACGGTGCTGTTCCTTTCGCTCGATCCGGCCATCGTCGACGTCAATGTCCACCCGGCCAAGGCCGATGTGCGCTTCCGCGATCCGGGCCTGGTGCGCGGGCTGATCGTCGGCGCCATCCGCCAGGCTCTGGCGGACGCCGGCATCCGCTCAGCCACGACCGGAGCCGCCGGCATGATGGCGGCGTTCCGGCCGGGCGCCGCTCCCTACAATCATGGCGGCCCGGCCAACGGCCATCGCTCTTACGAAGCGGCATTCCACGCATCCGGCTCCACCGGTTTCGACCCCTCGCGCTCGTCGCAGCGGCCGCTCGACATGCAATTCGAAGGCTCTGGCTTTGAACGCGCCGGCGCAAGGCATGGCGGCTTTGGGGAACCCGGCCAGGCCGCATTCGATACCGGCCCGCTTGCCAGCGCCGATGCGCGCGCCGGGCAGAGCGAGGCGGCCGAGACGCTGCTTGGCACGGTGCTGGGTGCCGCGCGCGCCCAGGTGCACGAGAACTACATCGTTGCCCAGACCAGGGATTCGCTCGTCATCGTCGACCAGCACGCGGCGCATGAGCGGCTGGTTTACGAAGCCCTGAAGAACGCCCTGCATTCGCGCCCCGTGCCTTCGCAGATGCTGCTCCTGCCGGAAATCATCGATCTGCCCGAAGAGGATGCCGAGCGGCTCGCCATGCATTCTGAAACATTGGCTCGCTTCGGCCTTGGCATTGAGCGTTTCGGCCCGGGCGCCGTCGCCGTGCGCGAGACGCCATCGATGCTTGGCGAAACCAATGTCCCGCAATTGGTGCGTGATCTCGCCGACGAGATCGCCGACAATGACACGGTCGAAACGCTAAGAGAACGGTTGGACAAGATCGCCGCCACCATGGCCTGCCACGGCTCGGTGCGTTCCGGCCGGCTGCTCAAGGCCGAGGAGATGAACGCGCTGCTGCGCCAGATGGAGGCGACGCCGGGTTCGGGCACGTGCAACCATGGCCGCCCGACCTATATCGAGCTCAAGCTGGCGGATATCGAGCGGCTGTTCGGGCGGCGATGAGCAGTTCCGGACACAGAAGTCGGAACGAATAAAGCAGCCCACTCAGTGCACCAAGCGGTGATACTTTCCGGTTTTGAAAGAGAGGCCATACTCTACCGTATAGCCTCCGTTTCCGCCGCGAAAATTCACGGAAATAATCTCTTCGTCCTGCTTTTGAACGTTCATATAGATGGGCGTCATCAACATGCCTGCATTGCAGTCATCGTCGTCGAACCGGATGCTCTGAACGGCTTTCCTTGTCTTCTTGCTGATGACCTTCAGTTTGGTCATGCAGATGCCAGCATCGGTTTTGGTGAAGACACCGGCAAATCGATGGGCTGCCGTCTGCGCCCAAAAGGGAATCTCGACGATTCCATTGATCTTGCCCTCAGCCGTATCGTCGAGGCCCGCAACCTGCTTAAGCACGACCGGGAACTTCTCCGCTCCCTTGACCCAGACCCCCGTCGCGCCACTTTCGCTGATGTCGAGGGAAAGCGGGCATCCCGTGGTGTCGATGGGCGTCTTTGATCCCACCACCAACACGCGATCCAATTCCTTGTCGTCCGCGATCTCGCAAAGCGTGAGTTTGGTTCCTTCGGCTTTGCCGTAGAGCGCGACGGGGCTCTGCTTGGCATCATAAAAGTAGCTTCCCTCGACCGTGATCCCGCTGCCGAAGCCGTCATATCTTTGGAGCGACAGATGAACCGGGTTCGATCCGATAGAGCCTTCGAAATTTCTTACCTGATACCAACCCGCTGCGGCTTGCCCGGTCAGCGCCAACAGGCAGAAAACCACCGATATGAAAAGTCTTCCCATTCCGTCCCCCAGTGCAGGCAGCTAACCATAGCTGCGCTTCTGCGGGGTGTCTGCATGCTGGCGAAAAAGGGTTTTTGGTTTGAGTCCGCAAACGCCTCCAACCTCCTGTTTTACCTCTTCAAATTCACCACGATGACGCCGCCCAGCGCCAGCGCGCCGCCGAGGATGCCGAGCAGCGTCGGCACTTCGCCCAACCAGAAGAAACCGATCAGGGCGGACATGGGCGAGACCAGGTAGAGAAAGTTCGATGCACGCGCCGCCGGCAGGCGCGACAGGGCCGTCGCCCAGGCCGCGTAGGCGATCAGGCTCGGCACGATGCCGAGATAGATGACGGCGCCGAGACCCGCGGTGTTGGCGGCAGCCGCCTGCTGGAAAGCGGCGGGCAGGAAGGGTGCAAGGCAGAGCGCGCCGAGCACCATGTTGGACGCCGCGATGGTCAGCGGATGGTGGCGGGCAAACAACGGCTTCTGGACGATGGTGTTGACGGCCGAGCAGAGCGCGGAGCCGAGCACCAGCAGTGCACCGGCATTGAAGTGCAAGCCATGGCCGTCGGCCACGGCGATGATGCCAATGCCGGCGAAGGAAATCGCGGTGCCAAGCCAGGCCAGACGCGAAAAACGCTCGCCCAGCAGTGCCATCGCCATGATGGCGGTGAAGATCGGGCTGACATTGATAATGAAGCCGGCGGCTCCCGCCGAGACGGTCAGTTCGCCGAAATTGAGCATGGCCGTATAGAGCGCGACGAAAATGGCGCCGCCAAAGGCGAAGCGCCACAATTCGCCAACCCTGGGCAGCGCCGGGCGCTTGACCGCAAGGAAGATCGCCGCCGGCACCGCGGCGATGGCAAAGCGCAGGGCGCCAAGCTCCAGCGGCTGGAAGGCGGCAAGGCCGGCACGGATCGCCGGAAAGGCGGACGCCCAGCCGACAACCGTCAACGCCACGGCGACGGCGGCCGTGGTGTCCATCCGCTGTGTCTGATTCAACGTGCCCGTCATTGCGCTCATCTCATTGTCCTCGTGTTCTCCGTCCTGAAAGCCACAAAACGCCCTTTCCCGCTTGTTGACAAACGACCAAATCGAGGATCACCTGTGACTATGGATCACAGCTCAGACACAATGGTACCGCTCGAAACCCTGCGTGCCTTCGATGCGGCGGCGCGGACAGGCAGTTTTTCGGCGGCGGCCGAAAAGCTCAACATTACCCATGGCGCGGTCAGCCGGCAGATCGCCAAGCTCGAGGACTGGCTGGGGCTGAAGGTGTTCGATCGCGGCGCGCGCGGGGTGACGTTGACGATCGAAGGCAACCGGCTGTATCTGCGCACGTCCGAGGCTTTCGCGCTGATATCGACCCATTCCGACCGCTGGGTCGAGCCGCGCGGCACCGCAGTGGTGCGGCTGACCTCGATCCCCTCGGTGAGCGGGCTGTGGCTGATGCCGCGCATGGCGGCCCTGGAGAACAATCCCACCAAGCTGCGCATCGTGCTCGATGTCGACATCCGCCAGGCCGACCTTGCCGATGAAGGCATCGATCTGTCGATCCGTTGCGGCCGCGGCGGCATTCCGGGCCGCGTCTCGGTGAAACTTTTCGAGGAGCATGTCTTCCCTGTCGCCTCGCCGGAGCTTGCACGCGAGATCGGCCGCGGCGACCCGGCACGGCTGCTCAAATTCCCTCTGATCAACGATTCCGACGCCTCGGGCTGGCGCGCCTGGTTCGCGGCACAAGGCATGGACTATCGTCCGCGTCCGCAGGACCGGCGCTTCGAGGACTATAATCTGGTTCTGGACGCCGCCGCCTACGGGCTCGGCATCGCATTGGCACGTCCCCCGCTGACCGGGCATCAGCTGAAATCGGGCCGCATCGCCGCGGTCGAAGAGCGCACCGCGCTCAATCCGGTGTCCTACTGGCTAGACCGGCCAATGGGACGGCCACGCACGGCCGCGGCCGATCTCGCGCGCCGCATCGCGCAGCAGGCTGGATTGGCGCCCGAGAAGATCGAAGCGTTTATCGAGGCGGATCGATAGGCCTCCAGGCCGGCCAACCCGTCAACCGCTTCGCAACTCAGCGAAGCAGCAACAGAACGAACCCGAAGATCACGGTTGCCAATAAGCCGGTCATGATAGAAACAAAGCCTATTCTCACCAGCAGGCGCTCGGGGTTCGGCGCCGCACCACGGGATTGATTGCCCGGCCTTCGCTGCCCCGCCGGTGTACCCAGGGCGGCTGCGTTTTTCGGGACCGGAACCTGCGGTGGGATAAACGACAGCAAGGACACTCCCGCGGCCCTGGCGGGAGCGTTGTCATTGGCGGTTGCCGTGGGTGGCATGGCGCCTCGCTGCGTTTCGGTTTGCGGCGCCGCTTTCCTGGCCACGACCGTTGCCAACGCCGCCTCGTCCCTCGTCTCGATCTGGGCCTGATAGGCCTCAACGATGCCGGCCGACGCAATCTGCTGCGATTTGACGGCCATCGGCGCCGCCGGCATTGCCAACAGGGCCGGCGCCGTACGTTCCGCGAACAGGGAGGGCGCCGGGGGCTGGACCAGCTCCCTGACCAGGGCCGTCCTGACAGGATCTGCCTTTGCCAACGGCACGGGTTGCGGCGTCATCGCCTCCTTGAGCAAGGAAGCCAGGCGGGCGGAAGAAATATCCATCATGCCCCCGATAAAAGCGCTTTTCGGCCTCTCGTAGCGCCTCAGCATTGTCCGAGGCTTGTCGCGAGCTTGACCTGGCCGGAGATTTGTGGCGATGAAATCTCCATGAACCTCGGCACCACCGCATGATGAACCGTTTCGAAGGCCCGGGCGGCAAGGAAGCCCGCATCCGCTACCTCGATGGCGATTTCCAGGTCACCAGCCCCGGCTCGTTCGTGCGCTGTGCCGTGACCGGGGAAAGCATCCCATTGGATGAGCTGAAATACTGGAGCGTCGCCAGGCAGGAGCCCTACGTCAACGCCGCCGCCTCGCTGCGCCGCGAAATCGAAGCGCATCCGGAGCTGCGCAAGCGAAGCTAGAACGGTTCATCGTTTCACAGAAACGCCTAACCGTTCCAGCTCTTTGTTTGACGCAATTCCTGTAGGAAAACCGCTTCACACTTTTCCTGGAATTTCTCTAGCCTCTAAGCTTGCGTTGCCGCCAGGCATCGAGCGTTTCCTCGATGATGCGCTCAGGCACGTGGTCAAGCTCGAAAACCGTGTCGATTTCCAGCACGTCGAGACCGTCGAGAAAGCCCTGCGGGGCGCCGTGACGCAATCGGGCGGCGTCCTTGGCGGTGGTGATGAGGCCGAGGCCTTCGGTGCGTGCCGTCGCCGCCAGTTCGGCAAGCTCGTCCTCGGCGTAGAAATGATGGTCCGGAAAGGGCTTTGAAAGAACCACCTCGCCGCCGGCCTCGCGTACCGTGTCGAAGAATTTGTCGGGATGGCCGATGCCGGCGAAGGCCAGGAAGCGCTTGCCGGCAAGCCCTATCTTGCTGCTGGGCTCCGTATGGGCCTCGAAGATCGGCCGGCCGGCGCGGGCCGCCTGGCGCACCACGGCGTCGGCGGCGGTGCCCTCACCCATCTTCAGCAAGCCACTGGTGAAGACCAACTGATCGACGACCCTGGCCCTGAGCGGGCCGCCCGGAATGACACGGCCATTGCCGATCCCGTAGCGGGCGTCGACGACGACCAGCGCATAATCGATATGGATGCGCGCGCTTTGAAACCCGTCATCCATGATGAGGAAATCGCAGCCATGCCTTTCCAGCAGCAGCCGAGCGCCGGCGGCGCGGTTCGGCGTCACAGCCACCGGCGCGTGTTCGGCCAATAGCAGCGGCTCGTCGCCAACATGCCTGGCGCTGTCATGACTGATATCAACGACATGCGGTTCGGCGAAGGAGCCGCCATGGCCACGCGACAGGAAACCGGGCTTTAGCCGCATGCGCCTGGCCTGTTCGGCGAGCGCGATGGCGACCGGCGTCTTGCCGGTGCCGCCAACGGTGAAATTGCCGACGCACAGAACCGGCGCCTTGATCTTCTCGCGCCGGGCCCGCCGCATGCCGCGGCCGGCGACGAGCGCATAGACGGCCGACAGCGGCGACAGCGCCAGAACTTTCCAGTCCGGCTCTTGCCACCAGAATGGTGGTGCTTCGGAGGCCACCTTAACGCCCGTTCGCGCCCTTCAGGCGCGACTTGACGACCAGCGGCTGGATATAGGGTTCGAGCGATTTCAGCGTGCGCGCCAGCGCGCCGCGCATCTCATCGACAGTCGCTACCCCTGCCGCCATCATCTCATGGCGCGCCACTTCGTTGGTCAAAAGGAAGTTGACGGCGCCGGCCAGCATGTCGCGATCGCGCACCAGCTTGGCGCCGCCGCTGTCGATCAGCCGCTGATAGGCTTCGCGAAAATTCTGTACATTGCGGCCGGCAAGAACCGCGGTGTCGAGCATGGCCGGTTCGAGCGGATTCTGCCCGCCCTCGGAGGTCAGCGAACGGCCGACGAAGGCGATCTCGGTCAACCGGAGATAGAGCCCCATCTCGCCGATCGTATCGCCGAGCAGGATATCGGTGTCGGGTCCTATGCGATCGCCCTTGCTGCGCCGCGCGATCTTCAGCCCCATGCCCGAAATCTGCGCGGCAAGGGCCTCGGCACGATCGGGATGGCGCGGCACGACTATGGTCAGCAGGCCGTGGTGGCGCTTGTGCAGCGTGGCGTGGACCTCCGCCGCGACCACTTCCTCGCCATCATGGGTCGAGATCGCCGCCCAGGTCGGGCGGCCACCGATCTGCCGCTGCAAGGTGGCCAGTGCCCGTTCGTCGACCGGGGGCGGATTGGTGTCGACCTTCAGGTTGCCCGACACAGTGACCGGCCGGGCACCCAGCGCGCGGAAACGCTCGCCGTCGACATCCGACTGGGCAACGACATGGGCAAGGTTCTCAAACAGCGCCTCGGCGATGTTGGCGCGCTTTTTCCAGGAGCTGAAGGAGCGGTCGGAAAGCCTGCCATTGACCAGCACCTGCGGCACATGGCGCGCGCCAAGCTCGAGGATGGTCATCGGCCAGATTTCCGATTCGGCGATGATCGCCAGATCCGGCCGCCAGTGATCGAGGAAGCGGCTGACCGCCGGCTTCAGGTCGAGCGGCACATATTGGTGGATGATGCGGTCGCCAAGCCGCTCGTCGGCAACCTGGGCCGATGTCACGGTGCCGGTCGTCAGCACGATGTTGACGCCATAGTCGAGAATGCTTTCGACCAGGGGCACGACGGCTATGGTTTCGCCGACGCTCGCGGCATGGATCCAGATAACAGGCCCTTCGGGGCGAGGACGCCCCGCGACGCCGTAGCGCTCGCGGCGGCGGTTGCGGTCTTCCTTGCCGCGCGAGGTGCGCCAGGCGACATACGGTCCGACCAGCGGATAGGCCGCGGCACCTGCGAAACGGTATGCCCCCAGCATGGCGCGCGCCCAGCGGCCACTCATCGCCGGCCATCCACGAGACGGTAGGCCTCGGCGGTCGCGGCGTTGAGAGCGGTCGTGACTTCCTGGCGCTTGCGCTCCATTTCGGCGTCATCGGCGTCCGCCGCCACAAAGATCGGCTCGCCGATGGTCACAGCGGAACGGCCGAATGGCAGGTTGATGGTGGTCTTGTCCCAGCTTTTTTCAAGCACCTTGCGGCGGCTGGTGGCAATGGCGACAGGCAGGAGCGGCCGGCCCGAGAGGCGCGCCAGGAGAACGATGCCGAGCCCTGCGTCGCGCGGCGTGCCGTGTGGAATGTCTGCAATCATGGCGACGTTCTTGCCAGCCGTGAGCGACTTTTTGAGGGCGATCAAGGCCTTGGCCCCGCCCTTGTCGAGATGCCTGGCATTGTCACGCCCGCCCGAACCGCGCACCGCCTCAATGCCGAATTTCTCCAGCATGAGCGCGTTGAGCTCGGCATCGGCGCTGCGCGACACCATGGCGACCAGCGGCTTGCGCTTCGGATAATAGGCCGGCGTCAAAAGATGCTGGCCGTGCCACAAAGCGATGATGCCGGGCTCGAATTCGGCGTAGGCACCGCCCGAAAAGCGCGCCGATCCGGCGACCAGCGGGCTGGTCAGGCGAACCAGGCGCACGAACTGGGCGAGCAGGCTGGCAATGGCGTTCTTGACGAATCGCGACTGCGCGAGCGGTTCGCGTATCTTGCGCCAGAAGGTCTTGGTCGTGCGGCTGCCGCCCCTGCCCTTGGGCGCGGCGTCGCTGGCTGGCCCTTTCGCCAGGTCCTGCTCCATCGAAGTCAACCGGCGTCCTTGCTGTCGGGATCCAGCAGGCGGTGCAGATGAACGACGAAATAACGCATATGGGCATTGTCCACGCTGGCTTGCGCCTTGGCTTTCCACGCTGTGTGCGCGGATTGATAGTCTGGATAGATGCCGACAATGTCGAGCCCATCGAGATCGCGGAACTCGGTACCCCCAAGTTTCTTCAGTTCGCCGCCGAACACCAGATGCAAAAGCTGTTTCTTACCGTCTTCCGCGGTCATGTCGGTCCTTCACATATTGTGAGTTTGTGACAGGTCTAGACCAAAGCCGCCGACTTTGGAACCTTCGAAAATGCTTTCACGCATCCAGCCCGGCGATGACGTTGACGAGCACCGCCAGCAATTCACCGCTGCCGGCGGCGAGCGCGCCGTGGCGGGTCACCTCACCGGCATAGAGCGGCGCGCGGCCATTCGGGTCGAGCAAGCGGCCGCCGGCCTCGCGCAGGATGAGATCGGCGGCGGCGATGTCCCAGTCATGCGCGTTCGGCTTGACGAAGGTGGCGTCGAGCGTGCCGTTGGCGATCATTGCCAGGCGATAGGCAAGCGATGGGCTGTAGGGCGCCCGTGTCAGTCGCTTCTGCCAGCCGGCCGGCACCAGGTCGATCAACTGCTTCAACCCTGATATCTCGGCCTTGTCGCCAAGCGCCCGCACCGCGATGCGCTTGCCGTTGCGGAACGCGCCCTGGCCGGGCAGCGCCCAGTAGGTCTCGTCCATTGCCGGGCATTCGAGCACGCCGGCGAGCGTGCGGCCCTGCTCTACGACGGCGACGCTGACGCACCAGGTGCGCTGGCCTTCCAGGAAGCCGCGCGTGCCGTCGATCGGATCGACGACGAAGGTGCGGCGCGCCGAAAGCCGCGCCGCATCGTCGACCGTCTCTTCCGACAGCCAGCCATAGTCCGGCCGCGCCGCCAGCAGGGTGCGGCGCAGATAGGCGTCCGCGGCATGATCGGCTTCGCTGACCGGCGAGGTGCCGCCCTTCATCCAGACTTGCGGGCTGTTGCCGAAGTACTGCATGGCGATGAGACCCGCCTCGCGGGCGGCATCCTGCAGCAGCAGCAGATCCCCAGCGGCGTCGGAAGGGGCACCGGCGGTGGTCAGTTCAGGCTCCGGCAAGGGTCATGCCTTCGATCAGGAGCGTCGGTGCGGCGGTGCCGAAATTACGGTCGAGGTCATCAGCCGGCACCATGTTGAGGAACATCGTCTTCAGGTTGGAGGCGATGGTGACTTCGGCGACCGGATAGGCCAGTTCGCCATTCTCGATCCAGAAACCGGAAGCACCGCGGCTGTATTCGCCCGTCACCATGTCGACACCCTGGCCAAACACTTCGGTGACATAGAAACCGGTCTTGAGCGACTTGATCAGATCTTCGGGCGAGCGCTCGCCCGGTTCGATGGCGAGATTGGTGGAGGACGGCGAAACGGAAGAGCCGCTGCGCGATCCGCGCCCGTTGGTGGTCAGTCCCAGTTCGCGCGCCGCCGAAGTCGACAGGAACCAGTGGTTGAGCACGCCCTTCTCGATCATGAGAAGCTTTTCGCCTTCGACGCCTTCGCCGTCGAAGGGACGCGAGGCCTGGCCACGCGGCCTGAGCGGTTCGTCGGTGACCGTGATCGCGGATGCGGCAACCTGCTTGCCCATCATGTCGCGTAGGAACGAGGTCTTGCGCGCGACGGAGGCGCCGTTGATGGCACCGGCAATATGGCCGGCGATGCCGCGCGCCACGCGCGGATCGAACACCACGTCGACCGGCCCGGTCGCCGCCTTGCGCGCGCCAAGGCGGCGCACGGCGCGCTCGCCGGCCTTGCGGCCGATATCCGCCGGCGCGTCGAGATCGGCAAAATGCTGGCGCGAGGAGAATTCATAGTCGCGCTCCATGCCGGTGCCTTCGCCGGCGATGACGCTGGCCGAGCGCGAGAAACGCGAGCCGACATAGTGGCCAAGGAACCCGTGCGAGGTGGCCAGCACCAGGCCGCCAAGACCCGCACTGGCGCTGGCCCCGGCCGAATTGGTCACGCCCTTGACGGCAAGCGCTGCCTCATCCGCCGCAAGGGCTGCTTCCTTCAATTGGTCAGCGGACACTTCGGTGGCATCGAACAGGTCGAGATCGCGCGTTTGCCTTGCCAGCAGCGCCGGATCGGCCAGCCCCTGATAGGGGTCCTCGGGCGAGACCTTCGCCATGGCAACGGCTCGCTCGGCAAGCGCTGACGGGTCGGACGCAGCGGTGGCCGAGACACTCGCCACCCGCTTGCCGATAAAGACGCGCAGCGCGACATCCTCGCTCTCGGATGATTCCGTGCCCTCGACCTTGCCGAGCCGCACTGAAACTCCGGTCGAGCGGCCGCGCACGGCAACCGCGTCAGCGGCATCGGCGCCAGCCTTTTTGGCAGCTTCGACCAAGGCCGCGACACGGTCGGTCAACTTTGCTGCATCAAGCGTATCGGTCATGCCTGTGATCCTGCTGCTACGGCCAGCCCATGGCCGCCGCCCACCATCTATTGTTCCAATCCGGCTTGTGCAATGGCGAAGGCCGGAATCAGTGGATCGATTGCAGGTTGCCGACGCCGGCTTCTTGGCGGGCGGATCAAGGGCAAAGTCGGTGGCTGACCGGTTCACGGCTCCGCCACGGGCGTCCAGATCACATCCTCGATCTTCCGGGCACCGGTCGCCAGCATCGCCAGCCGGTCGAAGCCGAGCGCGATGCCGCTGGCCTGCGGCATGATGGCAAGGGCGGCGAGAAAATCGTCGTCCAGCGGGTAACGTTCGCCATAAATGCGCTCTTTCTCGTCCATCTCGAGGATGAAGCGCCGACGCTGCTCTTCAGCATCGGTCAGTTCGCCAAAACCGTTGGCGAGCTCGACGCCGCAGCAATAGAGTTCGAAGCGCTCGGCGACGCGGGCATCGCGCGGGCTTGGCCGCGCCAGCGCCGCCTCGGCGACCGGATACTCGCACAGGATGGTCGCGCGCCCCTGCCCCAGGAACGGCTCGATCTTTTCCACCATCACCCGGCTGAACAGGTCGGCCCAACTGTCGTCAGGTGCGGTTCGCAGGCCGGCCTTGGTCAAGGCGGCGTAAAGCGCGTGCCGGTCGGTGCCGCCATCGGCGGCGACGGTGGCCAGCAAATCGATGCCGGCATGGCGGGTAAAGGCATCCGCCACCGTCAGCCGTTCGGGCTCGGCGAACGGATCGCAGTCACGGTCCCGGAAAGAAAAGCGCGTCGCCCCCGCCCTCGTCGCGGCCAGCGCCAGCAGATCGGCGCAATCACGCATCAGGCTCTCATAGGTCTCGCCCACCCGGTACCATTCGAGCATGGTGAACTCGGGATGGTGCAAGGGGCCGCGTTCGCGATTGCGGTAGACCGGACCCAGGCTGAAGATCCTGACCTCGCCGGCGGCGAGCAGCTTCTTGCAGGCGAATTCCGGCGAGGTGTGGAGATAAAGCGGCGAGCGCGCGCCATCCGGGCCGACCGCTTCCGTGGCGAAAGCCGCCAGATGCGCTTCGTTGCCGGGCGAGACCTGCAAGGCCGATGTTTCCACCTCGATGAAACCCTTGCGGGCAAACCAGTCGCGCAGGGCAGCCGCCAGGCCATTGCGCAGCAGCAGGCGCGGCCGGCGGTCCGCGTGAACGTCAGGCGTCCACCAGGGTGAAGCGGCGGTCATGAGCGGATTGAAGGCGTGCTGGTGCGGGCCATGTCAGTTTGCGGCGGGGGCTGGCGGTTCGCGCCAAGATGCGCTACCAGCGCCGCACAAGCCGGCAAACGCCCGTCAACTCTCGCAGGATTTAAAACCGTGGTGAAAGTCATCGCCAGTTCGCTCCGCAAAGGCAATGTCGTCGACAAGGACGGCAAGCTTTATGTGATCCTCTTTGCCGAAAACATCCACCCAGGCAAGGGCACGCCAGTGACGCAGCTCGACATGCGCCGCATCGGCGACGGGGTGAAGGTGTCGGAGCGCTACCGCACCACCGAGCAGGTGGAACGCGCCTATGTCGAAGAGCGCGAGCACACCTTCCTCTACGCCGACGGCGAAGGCTATCACTTCATGAACCCGGAGACCTATGACCAGGTGACGGTGACCGAAGCCGTGGTCGGCGACGCCGCCCCCTATCTGCAGGAAGGCATGCCGGTGCAGGTCTCGCAGTTCAACGGCATCGCAATCGCCCTGGTGCTGCCGCAGCGCGCCACCTTCGAAGTGGTCGAAACGGAGCCGACGACCAAGGGTCAGACGGCGTCGTCCTCCTACAAGCCCGCCGTGCTCTCCAACGGCGTGCGCACCGCCGTGCCGCCGCACATCGCGCCAGGCACCCGCGTGGTGGTGATGACCGCCGATGGGTCCTATGTGGAGCGTGCGAAGGACTAGGCCTGCGCCAGAGCACGTCTTGTGATGGCCTGGTACCCTATGGCGCCAAGCTTGGAAATTTGTTGCGCTCACTGACGCGACGACTGCTGGAATCTGGCCGACAGCCGCATTGCAAATAGGGCCTTCGGATGTAAACTATCCCTCGGGAGAAGGTGCGCGGACAGGTGGATGTCTCGCGGGCCCAGTGCCGAGATGTTCGTAGGGCATAACCCCTATCTGGTCGCGCTCTCGGTGGTGATCGCGATCCTGGGAGGATACACAGGTTTCGGGCTCGCAGCCCGCGTGCGCGGTACCGCCGGTGCCGGGCGCAGGTTTTTGCTCGCCGGCGCCGCCTTTTTCCTGGCGGTTGGTATCTGGACCATGCACTTCGTCGGCGTGCTGGCGGCACCGCTCCCGAGCGACGCCGTTTATCTCGTCCTGCCGACCATCGTCTCCTTCCTGATCTGCGCCCTCGTCGTCGGCGTGTCGCTGTTCTTCGTCTCGGTCGGCGAGCCGTCGGATAGCCGTGTCATGGCGTCGGCGCTGTTGCTCGGAGCCGGTATCGTGTCGATGCATTATGTCGGCATACACGGCCTGGCCGGCGCCTTCCGCGTCGAGCACGAGCGCGCCATGGTGCTGATGGCGGTGCTGATCGCTGTCGGTACGGCCTATGGCGGCCTGCGCGTGTTCCTGGCGCGTCATGTCGGCAGGCGCCTGGCGCTCAGCGCGGCGGCTTTCGGGGTTGCGGTTTCCGGCATGCATTACACTGCCATGTACGGTATGCGCTTCGTGCCGGTGCCGGCTCTCGACCACGGCTCGGACGGCCTCATCGCCTCGCCGCAGGTCCTGTCCTTGATCGTCTCGCTTCTGTGCTTCCTGATCGTCGCAGGTTTTCTGCTGTTCCTCGTCCCCGAGCCGCGCGCTCGCGTTTCGGTCGCGTCCGGCGCTGCCGATGGGCAGGATTTCGATGCCGCGGAAAGCATGAGACCCGAGGGAAACGGTTTCGACCTGACGGGCCTGCAGGCGCAACGGCATTTGCCGCTGCAAGGACTCGGACAACGGCGTATCGCCGCCGCGACGCGACTGCCCGTCGAGGGCAGCGACGGCACACATTTCATCGATGTTGGAGAGATCCGCAGCGTCAAGGCGGACGCCCACTACACGCTCGTCCATGACGGCAATCGCGAACGCATGTGTCCATGGGCGATCTCGCAGGCCGAAACGCAGCTCGATCCCGCCACCTTTATCCGCGTCCACCGCAGTCATATTGTCTCGATCCCGCACGTCACGATGATCCGCAAGGAGGGAGACGGCGCCGTGGTGGAACTCGACGGCGTCGTGCCGCATCTTGTGCCGGTGAGCCGTGCCAAGATCGCCGAACTCAGGGCGAGGCTAGGCCTGATCCGACGCGCCACCTGACCACCTCCCCGGCATAGGTCACGATGACTGACGCAATTCGTGCGGATTTTACCGCATTTCGTGCCTTTCCGCGCTCTTCGTGACGCCTGAAGCCCGCATGTCTTGCGCATGCCGGACAGCGGGAACAGCCTTCCCACCAGATTATTCGTGACCGGAACCGCATCCGAGTTCCGGCTCGAGGGAGGATAGACCGACATGATTCCAGGACCTTTCAGCTATCACCGCCCCGCGAGCGTCGCCGATGCGATCAAGCTGCTCGCCAACCTTGATGAGGAGGCGCGGCCGCTGGCGGGCGGCCACAGCCTGATCCCGATGATGAAACTCAGGCTCGCGACGCCCGACCATCTGATCGACCTCCATGGCATAGATGGCCTCAAGGGTATCAGACGCGATGGCGACCGCATCGTCATCGGCGCCATGACCACCCAGCACGACCTGCTCGCCTCGGACGTGATCGCATCCTCCCTGCCGGTCCTGCATGAGACGGCGCTGCTGATCGCCGACCCGCAGGTGCGCTATCGCGGCACCATCGGCGGCAATGTCGCCAATGGCGACCCCGGCAACGACATGCCGGCGCTGATGATGGCGCTCGGCGCCGACTACCTATTGGAAGGTCCCGACGGCATCCGCACTGTGGCCGCACGGGAGTTCTACCAGGGCGCCTATTTCACCGCGCTCGAACCCGGCGAAATACTGACCTCGGTGTCGGTCCCCGTACCGCCGGTCGGCCATGGCTACGCCTACGAGAAGCTGAAACGCAAGATCGGCGACTATGCGACCGCCGCGGCCGCCGTGGTGCTGACCATGAGCGGCGGCAAGGTCGCGACCTGCGTGATCGGGCTCACCAACCTGTCGGAGACCCCGCTGCTGGCCGAGGACGCCGCACAAGCGGTCATCGGCACCAGCCTCGACGACGCTGCCTTGAAGAGATCGGCCGAGGCGGCGGAGGCGGTGATGGAGCCTGCCGGCGACGGCAGGGGGCCGGCCGAATACAGGAAACATGTCGGCGGCATCATGGTCCAGCGGGCGTTGAAACGCGCCGCGGCCAAGGCGGCCTGAGGAGGAGACCGGAGATGGCAACCCAGGCAAGGAAAACCCAGGTCAGCATGAAGGTGAACGGTGTCGAGGTCGACGGCCTCGTCGAGCCACGTACCCTGCTCGTTCATTTCATCCGCGAAAACCTGCAACTCACTGGAACCCATATCGGGTGCGAGACGACGCATTGCGGCGCCTGTACGGTGGATCTCAACGGCATGTCGGTGAAGAGCTGCACGATCTTTGCCGTGCAAGCCGACGGCGCCGAGATCACCACGGTGGAGGGCATCGCCAACGCGGACGGCACGCTGGCGGCATTGCAGGAAGGCTTCAGGCAGATGCACGGACTGCAATGCGGCTTTTGCACACCGGGTATGATCGTGCGCGCGCACCGGCTTCTGCAGGAGAACCCGAACCCCACTGAAGAAGAAATCCGTTTCGGCATCGCAGGCAATCTGTGCCGCTGCACCGGCTACCAGAACATCGTCAGGGCAATCCAGTACGCGGCCGCCAAGATCAACGGCACGGAATTCCAGGAGGCAGCGGAATGAACGACATGACCCCCACGCGCGAACAGCGCGAAGCGAAATTGGAAGGCATGGGCTGCAAGAGGAAGCGGGTCGAGGATATCCGCTTCACGCAGGGCCGGGGCAATTATGTCGACGACATCAAGCTGCCCGGCATGCTGCATGGCGACTTCGTGCGCTCGCCACACGCCCATGCCCGCGTCAAGTCGATCAACGCCGAGAAGGCGCTCAAAATCCCCGGCGTGCTCGCCGTGATCACGGCGGAGACACTGAAGACCGTGAATTTGGCCTGGATGCCGACGCTGGCGGGCGATGTGCAGATGGTGCTGGCCGACGGCAAGGTCCTGTTCCAGAATCAGGAAGTCGCTTTCGTCGTCGCCACCGACCGCTACACCGCCGATGACGGCATCAATGCCGTGGAGGTCGAGTATGAGGCGTTGCCGCCGCTGGTCGATCCGTTCAAGGCGATGGACCCCGGTGCGCCAGTGCTGCGCGAGGATCTTGCCGGCAAGACGACCGGTGCGCATGGCCCGCGCAAGCACCACAACCATATCTTCGAATGGACGGTGGGCGACAAGGATCTCACCGACGCCGCCTTCCGCAAGGCGGAGGTGACGATCAAGGAGATGATCTCCTACCATCGCACCCACCCGTCGCCGCTCGAAACCTGCCAGTGCCTCTGCTCCTTCGACAAGGTGAAGGGCGAACTGACCATCTACGGCACGTTCCAGGCGCCGCACGTCATCCGCACCGTGGTGGCGCTGATCGCCAAGATTCCGGAACACAAGATCCATGTCATCTCGCCCGACATAGGCGGCGGCTTCGGCAACAAGGTCGGCGCCTATCCCGGCTATATCTGCGCGGCGGTGGCATCGATCGTGACGGGCAAACCTGTCAAATGGGTCGAGGACCGTATCGAGAACCTGACGGCGACCTCCTTTGCCCGCGACTACCACATGACGACGGAGATCGCGGCGACCAAGGAAGGCAAGGTCACCGGCCTGCGCGTCCACGTGCTGGCCGATCACGGCGCCTTCGACGCCTGCGCCGATCCGTCGAAATGGCCCGCCGGTTTCTTCAACATCGTCACGGGTTCCTACGACTTCCCGGTGGCGCATCTGGCAGTCGACGGAGTCTACACCAACAAGGCGCCGGGCGGTGTCGCCTATCGCTGCTCGTTCCGGGTGACGGAAGCCGCCTACTGCATCGAGCGGGGCATGGATATCCTTGCCCAGAAGCTCGGCATGGACCCGGCGG
Organism: Mesorhizobium sp. HAY1-8B; assembly: GCF_056868045.1. Lineage (NCBI taxonomy): Bacteria > Pseudomonadati > Pseudomonadota > Alphaproteobacteria > Hyphomicrobiales > Phyllobacteriaceae > Mesorhizobium > Mesorhizobium sp. HAY1-8B. Next base: position 3,719,272 of record NZ_CP200321.1, on the reverse strand, counting down.
AGCTGCGGCTCAAGAACTTCATCAAGTCGGAGCAGTTCCCATACCATTCCGCGCTCGGCTGGGAATATGATTCCGGCGACTACCACACCGCCATGAAGAAGATGATGGAGACGGTCGACTACGCCGGGCTGCGCAAGGAACAGGCCGCCAGGCGCGCAGCGTTCAAGCGCGGCGAGACCCGCGAGATCATGGGCCTCGGTGTCTCCTTCTTCACCGAGATCGTCGGCGCCGGCCCCTCGAAGAACTGCGACATCCTCGGCATCGCCATGTTCGATTCCTGCGAGATCAGGCTGCACCCGACCGGCGCCGGCATCGCGCGGGTCGGGACCAAGAGCCAGGGCCAGGGCCACGAGACGACGTGGGCGCAGATCATCGCGACCGAGATCGGCATTCCGGCCGACGACATCATGGTCGAGGAAGGCAATACCGACACCGCGCCTTACGGACTGGGCACCTACGGCTCGCGCTCGACGCCGGTGGCGGGCGCCGCCATCGCCATGGCCGCGCGCAAGATCAAGGCCAAGGCACAGATGATCGCCGCCTACAAGCTCGAGGTCCATGAAGACGATCTCGAATGGGACATCGACGGCTTCCGGGTAAAGGGACTGCCGGAGAAATTCCTCGGCATGAAGGATATCTGCTGGATCGCCTACAATTCCCCACCGCCCGGCATGGAGCCGGGGCTGGAAGCGGTGAGCTACTACGATCCTCCCAACATGACCTATCCGTTCGGGGCCTATATCTGCGTCATGGATATCGACGTGGATACGGGAGTCTACAAAGTCCGCCGCTTCTACGCGCTGGACGATTGCGGCACGCGCATCAACCCGATGATCATCGAGGGCCAGGTGCATGGCGGACTGACCGAGGCCTTCGCCATCGCCATGGGCCAGGAGATTGCCTATGACGAGGCCGGCAACGTAACCACCGGCTCGTTCATGGATTTCTTCATTCCGACCGCGGTCGAAACGCCGCGCTGGGAAACCGACTTCACCGTGACCCCGTCGCCGCATCATCCGATCGGTGCCAAGGGCGTCGGCGAAAGCCCCAATGTCGGCGGCGTGCCGGCCTTTTCCAACGCCGTCAACGACGCTTTCTCGTTCCTCGGCTCCACGCACATCCAGATGCCGCATGACTACTGGCGCAACTGGCGGGTGGCGAAGCAACTGGGGGCGGTCGGATAGTCCTTCCCATGGCCCTCCCCCGCGTCAAGATCGCCGGCCGCCTAGCCGCGGCAGGCTACATTGCCGACGCCGAACTGGCGACCGCCATCGGCATCATGCAGTTGCTCAAGCGGCCGCTGCTGCTGGAGGGCGAGGCGGGCGTCGGCAAGACCGAGGTCGCCAAGGCGCTGGCGTTCGTGCACGATACGGAACTGATCCGCCTGCAATGCTACGAGGGCCTCGACCAATCTGCCGCGCTCTACGAGTGGAACTATCAGCGCCAGTTGCTCGCCATCGAGGCGCACAAGGCCGGCACCGACCGCAACGCCGACACGATCGAGGACAGGATATTCTCCGAAAAGTACCTGCTCGAGCGGCCGCTGCTGGCCGCCATCCGGAGGAAAAAGCCGCCGGTGCTGCTGATCGACGAGGTCGATCGCGCCGACGAGGAATTCGAAGCTTTTCTTCTCGAACTGCTTTCCGATTTTCAGGTCTCGATCCCTGAGCTCGGCACCATCACGGCCATATCCGTTCCGCACGTTGTGCTGACCTCGAACGGCACCCGCGAACTGTCCGATGCGCTGCGCCGGCGCTGCCTCTACCACTATGTCGACTATCCCGACGTCGATCGCGAGGCACGCATCATCATGGCGCGAATCCCGCAGGCAGGTGCCGCGCTCTCGCTGCAGATCGCCCGCATGGTCGAAAGCATCCGCAAGGAGGAATTGCGCAAGGTGCCGGGCATCGCGGAAACGCTCGACTGGGCCGCGGCGCTTGTCGGCCTCGATGTGACGGACTTGCACGAGAAGCCCGAAAACGTGCACGAGACGCTGATCTGCCTGCTGAAAACCCGGGAAGACTGCGCGCGCATGACGCGCCAGGTCACGCAGCGCATATTGGGAAGAGTGGCATGAGTTGCTGCGGCACCCCTCCGAGCCTCGACGAGATGGACGAGGTTTCGCGCCTCGTCTCTCGCAAACTCTCGGCCTTCCTTGCCACGCTGCGCGGCGCCGCCTTCGCGGTGGGCGCGCGAGAAGGACAGGATGCCGCGGCGCTGCTTGCCGCTGGCTATGGGAAAAAGCCCGGCCTGCTGCGCTCGGCCTTCAAGCATCTGTTCTCGGCCCGCAAGGCCGACTGGGAGAAATTCGACGGCATCTTCGATGCGTTCTGGCTCAAGAAGCGCGTGCGTTCGCGCATTGCCGCTTCAGGCAGGCCCGCCAACGCCGACCATCCGTCGGTGAAGTCGCTTCAGGACGGCCAGGACAAGCAGAAGGGTGGCGAGGCGTTCGACCAGATCGCCTCCGGCGGCGAGGTGGGCGTCGAGGAACGGTCCGGCGAAGGACGCGCCGAGGGCGCCTCGCGGACGGAAACCATCGCCGAAACCGATTTCCGCAAACTCTCCGACCCCGCCGACATCGCCGAGGCGCATGCCGTCGCCGAACGGTTGGCGCGTGTCATGCGCACACGGCTGACGCGGCGCGACCTCGCGCGTCGGCGTGGCTACCGGCTGGACCTCAGGCGCACCATACATCGCAACATCAGCCATGGCGGCGTGCCGGTCAGCCTGGTCAGGCGACAGCGCAAGCAAAAGCCGCTGCGGCTGGTGATCCTGCTCGACGCTTCGGGTTCGATGAGCATGTATACCGGCGCCTTCCTGCGGTTCATCCACGGCGCCCTCGACGTCTTCCGCGAAGCCGAGGCCTTCCTGTTCCACACCAGGCTTGCCCATGTCTCCGACGCCATGAGGGAGAAGGATGCGGCGCGCGCGCTCGACCGTCTGTCGATGATGGCCCAGGGCGCTGGTGGCGGCACGAGGATCGGAGAGAGCCTGCAGACCTTCAACCGCTGGCACGCCGCCCGCGTCATCCATTCACGCACCTGCGTGATGATCGTCTCGGACGGCTACGAAACCGGCGACGCAGCCCTGCTCGGCCGCGAGATGGAGCAGCTCGGGCGGCGCTGCCGGCGCATCGTCTGGCTGAACCCGATGATGGGCTGGGAGGGCTACGCGCCGGAGGCCGCCGGCATCAAGGCAGCGCTGCCGCATGTTGATCTGTTCGCGCCGGCGCATACGCTGAAGAGCCTGGCCGCGCTCGAACCCTATTTGAGCAAACTGTGACGGAGACGGGAGGTTTTGCCATGAACGCCCATGTCGATGTGCTCGATATCGTATCCCGCCTGAAGGCGGCCGAAGAGCCCTTTGTGCTCGCCACCGTGGTGCGCACCGTGTCGGTGACGGCGGCCAAGGCGGGCGCCAAGGCCGTGATCCGTCCGGACGGCCGCATCGAGGCCGGCTGGATCGGTGGCGGCTGCGCGCGCGGGGCCACGCTCAAGGCGGCGCGCGAGGCGCTGACCGACGGGCAGTCGCGGCTGATCTCGATTCAACCGGAAAATCTTCTGGAGGAACTGGGCGTGCATGCGGGTGACGATCGTGACGGGATAAAATTCGCCAAGAACATGTGCCCGTCCAAGGGCACGATGGACATCTTCGTGGAGCCGGTGATGCCGCGCCCGTCGCTTGTCGTGCTGGGTTCCAGCCCGGTGGCGCTGGCACTGATCGAGCAGGCGAGGCCTCTCGGCTACCACGTCACGCTGGCATCGCCGATGGCGGACCTGTCCGCCATGCCCGACGCGGATCTGCTCGTCGACGGATTTCGGATCGAAGCACATCATGGCGCAAGACGCTTCGTCGTCGTTTCCACGCAAGGCAAAGGCGATGAGGCGGCGCTGAAATCGGCGCTCGGCATGGATGCCGACTACCGCGGTTTCGTCGGCAGCCGCCGCAAGATCGCGGCGTTGCGCGAAAAACTGGCCGCCGACGGCATCTCGCCTGCGGCGCTGGATGGCATCAAGGCGCCGGCCGGTCTCGACCTCGGCGCCATCACGCCCGAGGAGATCGCCCTGTCGATCCTCGCCGAAATCACACAACGCCGCCGCGAAGGACAGCGCAACACGGCGGCACATCAATCCGCAGCAGAAAAGGCATAGACGATGGATATGAACGGGCAAGAGCGCATCGAAGCGCCAATCGACGCGGTATGGCGGGCGCTGAACGATCCGGAGACGCTGCGTGCCTGCATTCCGGGCTGCGAGACGCTGGAGAAGACGTCGGGTACCGGCATGACCGCGACCGTCGTGCTGCGGGTCGGACCGATCAAGGCGCGTTTCGAAGGTACGGTGGAACTGACCAATCTCAACCCGCCGCACTCCTACACGATCTCCGGAGAGGGCAAGGGCGGCATTGCCGGCTTCGCCAAGGGCGGGGCCGATGTCTCGCTGGCCGAGGATGGGCCAAATGCCACGATCCTCTCCTACACGGTCAAGGCCGATGTCGGCGGCAAGATCGCCCAACTCGGCAGCCGGCTGATCGATTCGACCTCGCGCAAGCTTGCCGGCCAGTTCTTCACCAATCTCGGCAGCCAGATGACCGAGCACCCGATCTCGGCCTGACGGGGCAGAAGGAAAAGTTGCCAGTTCGGCACCCGCCGGTGCGCGCGACTATTTCAGCGTGCAAGGCGTCGGCTCGAAGAGGGTTGTCGTTTCGAGCCGATGACACGCTTTTCACGCGCCTCCACCACTCTCTCCAGCTCCCGCTTGAGTTGATCCTTGATATCAGCCGTCTCGTTCATCAGGGCGTCGATCTTCAGGAAATCGAGTACGCGGTATTTCGATACTGCCGGGCGGACCAGTATGTCGGGGCGGCATTGTTTCAGCTTGTTGGCGATGATCGACTGCATCATCAGCTGCGTGGCGCCGAACATCAGGTCGACGGAGGTGGGCCGCTTGCGGTCGACCTCTTCCGGCGCGCCGACGACGTCGACGCCGATGATGATGTCGGCGTCGTTCTCGATCAGGTCGAATGGCACGGGATTGTAGATGCCGCCGTCGATCAGCAGCCTGCCGTCGCGCATCACCGGGCGGAACACGGCGGGAATGGCGGCCGAAGCGGCCAGTGCGGAATGCAGGTCGCCATCCGCGAACACCGCCAGCTTGTGGCCGAAGTAATCGGTCGCCGTCACCTTCAGCGGGATTTTCAGCTCGGCGAAGGTTTCGGGGATGGCCTCGGGCAGAAACGCCTTCAGGATTCGCTCGACATTGAACTGGCTGACACGGATGCCGTTCTGCATGGCTTCGGCGATCGTGCCCGGACGAGCGCGCCACATGCGGCTCGCCACCTCGGCGCGCCGGCCGAGGATCGAGCGTGCATAGTCGTGGATATCCTTGCCGGTCATGCCCGCGGCCATGCCGGCGCCCATGATGGCGCCGATCGATGAACCGGCGATCGCCACCGGCTTGATACCGAGTTCGTCCAGCACTTCGATGACATGAATATGCGCCAGCCCGCGCGCGCCGCCGCCGCCGAAAGCTATGCCGAAGGTCGGGCTCATCCCTTGCCGGCCCCCGCCAGCCGAGGTCCGACCACCATGATGGTCGGCTCGGCTGTCAGCAGCTTTTTCGCCGCCGCCTTGACCTGGTCGAGCGTCACCGCGTTGATGTAGCCGGCGCGGCGCTGCATGTAGTCGATGCCGAGATCGTCGAGCTGCAATTCGACCAGCGTCGCGGCGATGGAACTCGATGAGTCCAGATTGTTGATAGCATAGGCGCCAATCAGGTATTTCTTGGTCGCCGCGAGTTCTGCCTCGGTCGGGCCGTTCTCGGCCAGCTGCTTGACGACATCGCGCACGATACCGAGCGTCTCGGCCGCGCGGTCGGAGCGCGTTCCGGTGGTGACAACCAGCGCGTTGGCATGGTCCTGGTTGACCAGCGAGGAATTGACGCCATAGGCCAGCCCGCGCTTTTCGCGCACCTCCTGGAACAGGCGCGAGGTGAAGGTGCCGCCGCCGAGGATCTCGTTCATCAGCACCGCCGGAAAGAAATCCGCCGACTTGCGCTTCACGCCGGGCCAGGCGAGCTGCAGCGAGGTCTGCGGCAAGTCGTAATTGACTTCCAGATGCTGCGCCAGGTTGGGCTCGATATCGGCGACAGGCGCGAGCGCCTGGTTCTGCGGCAGGTCACCGAACACCATGTCGAGCTTCTTCTTCAGCGTCTCTGCGTCGATGGCGCCGACCACTGCGATATGCAGGCCGCTGCGGGCGAACATCGCCTTGTGCAGGGCCTTCAGATCATCCTGCGTGATGGCCGCGATGCTCCCCCTGGTGCCCTGGACCGAGCGCGAATAGGGATGGTCGCCATAGATGGCGCGCGCCCATTTGTTCTGCGCCACCGTATCGGGGTCGTTCTCGTTGGCGATGATGCCGGACAGGATCTGGGCGCGGATGCGGTCGATCGGCGCCTGGTCAAAGCGCGGCTCGTTGACCGCCAGCCGCAACAGGTCGAACGCCTGGTCGCGCTGCTCGGCCAGCATGCGCATCGAACCATAGATGCCGTCGCGGGTCTCGTCGAAGCTCATCTCGGCTCCGGCATCGTCGAGCTTGATCTGGAAGGCTTCCGAATCGAGAGGCCCGGCGCCCTCATCGAACAGGCCAGTCATCAGATTGGCCAGACCTTCCTTGCCCACCGGGTCCTGCGTCGAGCCGCCGCCGAAGACGAAACGAACGGCGACGACCGGTACGGAATAATCCTCCACCAGCCAGGCCGTGACGCCTTTCGACGAGGTGACGGACTGGATTTCCATGGCGCGGGCGGCAAGCGCCGGCAGGACCAGGAAGAGGATGGCGAGGAGCAGAGTGAACAGCGGGACGCCGATATGTCTTGGCGACGATTTAGCAAGGTCGGCGCTGCCCCTCACCTGCCTGCCGGCATCCTCTCCCGGAAAACGGTCGGACGGACGCTCCGAGCGCCGATTTCGCCAATCACCGGCTTTTGCGGCACCAACGCCCATGCGGATCGAGCTCATCATCAATTCCCCGCCTGTTGCTGCGGCAAGAGATAGCCGGTGGTCGAGCGAGCCAGCACCAGGTAGCGTGCGGCGACGGCCTTGACCTCGTCGGCCGTGACCTTTCGGATACGGTCCGGCCATTGCTGGACATCCTGCACATTGCCGCCAGTGGCGAGCGTCGAGCCATACATTTCGGCCATGGAGTCCTGTTTGTCGCGGGTAAAGACCATCGACCTGATATAGCGGTCCTTGGCCTTTTCAAGCTCATCGGATGTGACGCCGTCGCTGGCGATGCGCGCCACCTCGGCATCGACCGCGGCCTCGACGTCGGCCAGCTTGGCGTCGCCGCGCGGCGCGCCATAGACGGTGAAATTGGTGTCGTCGAGCATGGTGCCCTGGAAATACGCACCGGCATTGGAGGCGATGCCCTGCTTGACCACAAGCGCCTGGTAGAGCCGGCTGCGATTGCCACCGCCGAGGATTTCGGCAAGCAGGTCAAGCGCCTCGGCCTCGCCCGGCTTGGCGGTGTGGTAGGACGGCACCACCCATTGCGTCGAGAAACTCGGCACGCTGACGCGGGCGTCGGAGAGCGTAACGGTGCGCTTGGTGTTCTGCTCCGGCTCGACCGGGCGGATGCGCGGCGGCAGGTCCGGGCCGCGCGCCACCTTGCCATAGGTCTTCTCAGCCAGCGCCTTCACCGTCTCCGGTTCGACATCGCCGGCCACGATCAGCACGGCATTGTTGGGCCGGTAGTATTTGTCATAGAAGGCGGTGGCGTCGGTGCGGTTCAGCTGTTCCATCTCCTGCATCCAGCCGATGACCGGAATGCGATAGGGCTGGTTCTGCCACAGCGTGGCATCGACTTCCTCGTCGAGCACCGCCTGCGGATTGTTGTCGATGCGCGAACGGCGCTCTTCGAGGATGACATCGCGCTCGGTCTTGATGACATCGTCTGTGAGGATGAGGTTGCGCATGCGGTCAGCCTCGAAGCCCATCATCTGCTCGAGCGCCGACGGCGCCACCGTCTCGTGGAAGGCGGTGTAGTCGTAGGAGGTGAAGGCGTTGTTGGAGCCGCCAATGTCGGAGACGGCGCGGTCGAACTCTCCGGCCGCGTGATTTGTCGTCGCCTTGAACATCAGGTGTTCGAAGAAATGGGCGATGCCGGATTTTCCCGGCGGCTCGTCGGCGCTGCCGATCTTGTACCACACCATGTGAGTGACGATCGGCGCGCGATGGTCGGGAATGACCACCACTTCCATGCCGTTGTCGAGCAGGAAGTTGGTGACCGTGCCATCATCGGCTGCAAGGGCGGGGCTGATTAGTGCCAGAGCGGTCGTCAGCAGCATTGCGCGCAGCCATTCAGGACGTTTCATTGATGGCTCCGGTTGTCATGGCGGGACGATAGGCGGGGTTGCCAGCCGAGGCAAAGCGAATTTGTTCGTCATTTTGAAGGCGCTCGGCCTACCCTTTGCCTTGGGAAGGGATCGCGAACGCGGGCGTATCAGTCAGCCTCGATGAAACGGATCACGGTTTCGCCGTAATTGCGCTCATCCAGCACGGAAAAGCCCGGGCCTGGTTCAAAGGGAACCACCGCCGTCTCCTCGACCACGCACAGCGCGCCGGGGCGCAGCCAGCCGCCGGCTTTCGCCGACCGCAAGGCAAGCTCGCCAAGGCCCTTGCCGTAGGGCGGATCGGCGAAGACAAGGCCAAACGGCGCCAGCGTGCCCGCCTCGCCAAGGCCTGTCGCATCACGACGAAAAATCTTGGTGCGGCCGGTCAGGCCGAAGGCTTCGACATTGTCGCGGATCAGGCCACGGCCTTCGGCCGATTCCTCGATGAAGACACCATAGGATGCTCCGCGCGACAGCGCCTCCAGACCCAGCGCGCCGGTTCCGGCGAACAGGTCGAGCACGCGCGCGCCGTCCAACTGTTCGGCAAAACGATGCGCCAGCACGTTGAAGACGGCCTCGCGGGTGCGGTCGGTCGTCGGACGGATGGCGCTGCTGCGAGGCGTCGCCAGCGGACGCCCACGAAACTCACCGCCGACGATTCTCATCTTGTCCGGGGACCCTTGGGGCCGCCGCGCGGCCGCTCACCGGCGCCGGCGCCGCCAGGACGCTCGCCACGCGGCTTGCCGAACGGCTTGGCGCCTGCCGGTTTGCCATAGGATGGTTTGAACGACGCCTTGCGCGCCTTGGCGTCGGCCGCCTTGGCGGCATCGGCTTCCGCCCTACCCTTGCCGATCGGCCGGGCACCAGGCGCCATCCAGACATTGGCCTTGCGCTGGCCAGGCGGCTCGATCGGCCGCTGCTCGCGCTCGGATTTCTTGCCGCCACGAGGTTTGTCGCCGAAGCCACCGCGCGGCTTGTCGCCAAAACTGCCGCGTGGCTTGTCACCAAAGCCACCACGCTCTGGCCTCGGACCACGCTCGCCAAAGCTCTTTTCCGGCCGCGTGCTCCTTTCGGGGCTTGTCGACAATTTGCCGAGCGCCTCGTCGCGGCTGCCTTCGCGGCGCTTGCGGTTCTTGATCAGCCCGCCCTCGCCGATCGGCCGGCGCTCGCCATCGCGCGTGAATTTCGGCCGTTCGGGTTCCGGCTCGCGAACTTCAGTGCGCCGCACCGGCTTGTTGGAAAAGGGTTTTGCTATCTCGGCGTCGAAATTGGCGCCGGATTCCTCCACCAGGCGTTCGCCAAGCTGGTCGCGCAGCACGCGGCCCTTGATCTCCAGCACGTGACCTTCGGGAAGGTCCTCGAGCTGGAACGGGCCGTAGGAGATGCGGATCAGCCGCGTCACGTCGAGGCCGAGCGCGCCGAGGATGTTCTTCACTTCCCGGTTCTTGCCTTCGCGCAGGCCGATTGTCAGCCAGGCATTGGAGCCCTGCTCGCGGTCGAGGCTGGCTTCGATGGCGCCATAGAACACCCCATCGACGGCAATGCCTTCGCGCAGGCCGGCAAGCGCGCTTTCCTCGACCTTGCCGTGGACGCGCACGCGGTAGCGGCGCAGCCAGCCGGTGGCCGGCAGTTCGAGCACGCGCGACAGGCCACCATCATTGGTGAGCAGCAGCAGGCCTTCGGTGTTGATGTCGAGCCGGCCGATTGTCATCAGCCGCGGCAATTCGGCCGGCAGCACGTCGAAGACGGTCTTGCGGCCCTCGGGATCACGGTTGGTGGTGACGACGCCAGCCGGCTTGTGGAACAGGAACAGGCGTGTGCGTTCGATCGGCGGGATCTCCATGCCGTCGAGATGGATGATGTCGCCAGGCATGACATTGAACGCCGGCGAAGACAGCGCCCGGCCATTGACCTTAACGCGGCCGGCGGCGATCAGTTCCTCGGCATCGCGGCGCGAGGCAAGCCCGGCGCGCGCCAGCCGCTTGGCGATGCGTTCGCCGGCCTCTTCCGTGGCCTCGGCGGGCCGAGGTCGCGGCCTGAAGCCTGCTGATGCCCCTTGCGGCCGATCACTGAAGTCGCGTTTGGGACGGTCAGAAAAGTCACGCTTCGGACGATCGCCGAAATCGCGCTTGGGTCGGTCGAAACGCTTTTCGCCACCCTCTGCCGAAGCGGCAACCGGACGGTCGCCACGCGGCGCGTAGGGTTTGCGCGGTCCTTCACGCTTCTCGTAGGGCTTGCGCTCGCCTTCAGCCGCCATCGGACGGTCGCCGCGCGGCGCGTAGGGTTTGCGTGGGCCTTCACGCTTCTCGTAGGGCTTGCGCTCGCCCTCAGCCGCCATTGGCCGTTCGCCGCGCGGTGCGTAGGGTTTGCGTGATCCTTCGCGCTTCTCGTAGGGCTTGCGCTCGCCTTCTGCCGCCACGGGCCGGTCGCCGCGCGGCGCGTAGGGCTTGCGCGGTCCTTCGCGCTTCTCATACGGCTTGCCCGCGGGGCGCGGCCCCTTGCTGAATGGCTTGTCGCCGCCCTTGAAGTCGCGCTTCGGGCGCTCGCCCTCGGCGGCCATCGGCCGATCGCCGCGCGGCGCGTAGGGTTTCTTGGCGCCGAAGGATGGCTTGCCGCCCCTGTCGCCTCGCGGAGCCGAGGGTTTCTTGCCCGGACCTTTTTGGCGCGGAGATTTCTTGTCGTTGTCGTCCATGTGGCCTTTGTCCGTTTGCGCTGCTACAGCGTGGCGCATCCTTTCGGGCGCGCAACGAACGCTGTAGCACTTTGATTTGGCGCATGATCTTTTCTGAAAATCGAGTCCGATTTTCAGGCTGATGCGCTCAATAACAGGATCATCAGAGTTTGTCAGGGAAAAGTGGCGACCGGTTTTTCCGGCAAGACAAGCGAAAATCAAAAGCCTGGAGTGGCGAGGAGACAATCGGAATGGAAACCGCGTGAAGCGGCCGGATTTCATGGCGGCGGCGCTGAAGGAGGCCGAAGCGGCAGCCTTGCGCGGCGAAGTGCCTGTCGGCGCCGTCATCGCCATGGGCAACACAATCGTGGCCAGTGCCGGCAACCGTACCCGCGAGCTGGCGGACCCGACGGCGCATGCCGAGATGCTGGTCATCCGCGAAGCCTGTGAGAAACTCTCAAGCGAGCGGCTTACCGGCCACGATCTCTATGTGACGCTGGAACCTTGCGCCATGTGCGCCGGCGCCATTTCCTTCGCCAGGCTGCGCCGTCTCTATTTCGGTGCCGCGGACGAAAAGGGCGGTGCGGTGGTCAACGGCGTGCGCTTCTTCGCCTCGCCGACCTGTCACCACACGCCAGACATCTATCCGGGCATGGGAGAAACCGAAGCGGCCCTGCTGCTCAAGGAATTTTTCAGGGAACGCCGCGACTTGCTCTAGAGCGACGGCAGCCAGTCGAACCAGCCGCCCTTCTTGCCTTCCGCCTGTTTCTTCAAACGGCGTTCCTTCTTGTACTCGTCTTCGCCGAGTTCGTTCTGTGGCGCGGCGTCCGATGCGACACGGTAGGCCAAGGGCGGCTCGCTCAAATACTTGCGCGTGTTCGGATCGCCCTGCTTGCTCTCGGCGAGACGGCGCTGGATTTCGGCGGCGCGACCCTTGTCGGAATCAGCAGGCGACCAAGCCGGCGGGTGGCTGGAGCCAGACTCTTCCATAGCCTTTTTCACCGCAGCCGGATCCGTCTGCACATCATCAACGATCTCCGCCTGGTAGTTCGGATCGTTCTGATGGGCGGTGGCGTCGGCGCGCAAGCGCGCGCGGCGCTGCTCGGGCGATTCGGGCCATTCGGCGCTTGCCGTCTCGATGCTGTCCTGCGGTACAGGCAGGGCTTCCTTCTGTCCGGGCCCGGGCTTTACCAAGGTGGGGCGCGGCTTGTAGTCGATCGGTTCCCTGCGCTTCGGCGCGAAGGAAACGGCGCCGGTGAGATCCCCGGCGAGCTGTTCGGCGGCAGTCTTGTCGGTGCCATAGGTCGGAGAGCCCATGCAGCCGGACAAAGCGAGGCCCGATGCGACAAGCGGCGCCAGCAGCGCGAGGCGCGCATTATATCTCTCGGTCATGCCAAAAAGTCCCACTCTAGACAGCCTCTCGATCGCCACCGGTCTTGATGTCCGGCCCCCATCGTCCAAGCACTTGCGACGGAAATCCGGCGACAATTTGTCTTCCGGAGTTTCGCGTGTTTACCTCAACCGCTCGTTAAGGGCAACGCACGGGCGGATCCGCGCCGCCCTGCGTGGCATTTGTGCACCGATATGCCGCGCATCCGGCCACGCGCGCCGTGATCCCAAAACCGCGGCACACCCTCGGGCCAGGCCCGAGAGTGGTTTGGGCGACATGCATCAAAGCCGGCCGAGCGCCTGCAGCTCATGCAGCACGGCAGCGTCGCGCGCCGAGACATCGGGAAATGCAGCATCCTGGCCGACATCCGCCGTGTAGCGCCAGGAACGCGCGCATTTGACCAGACCGCGATCCTCGGCCTTCTCGACCACCACGGCGACGCCCTTGACGTCGTCGAGCGTGAAGGCACCTTCCGGCGCCCGGCCATGGGCGATGACGAGATCGCTGGTGATCGCCATCTCTGCCATGTCGACGTCCGATATGGCCGCCTCAAGCGCCGCGTCGTTGATCGTGACCACTGGCACCGCCTCAAGCGAGGAGCCGATCACCTTCTGCGCCCGCGCAATCTCCAGCGCGCCGGTGACGACACGGCGGACCTGCCGCACCTTGCGCCATTTTTCCGCTAGCGCGTCATTCTTCCAATCCGCCGGGATTTCCGGGAATTGGTCGAGATGCAACGAAACGGCATCAGGATGCCGGTCGAGCCAGGCCTCTTCCATGGTGAAGGGCAGCATCGGCGCCAGCCATTTCACCAGGCAGTCGAAGAGATGGCGCACCACCTGCACCGAGGCCTTGCGCTTCACGCTCGACGGCGCGTCGCAGTAGAGCGCGTCCTTGCGGATGTCGAAATAGAAGGCCGACAATTCGACCACCATGAAATCGAGCAATGCGCGGGTGATGCGCTTGAATTCGAAGGCGTCGTAGCCCTGGCGCACCACCTCGTCCAGTTCGGCCAGCCTATGCAGCATCAGCCGTTCGAGTTCCGGCATTTCTTCCAGCGGCACCGTCTCGCCATCGTCATGGGCGAGCGTGCCCAGCATCCAGCGAATGGTGTTGCGCAGTTTGCGGTAGGCGTCGATGTTGGTCTGCAGCACGTTCTTGCCGAGCCGCTGGTCTTCCCAATAATCCGTCGTCACCACCCACAGGCGCAGAATGTCGGCGCCGGATTGCTTGATCACGTCCTGCGGCACCACGGTGTTGCCGAGCGATTTCGACATCTTGCGTCCGTCCTCGTCCATGGTGAAGCCATGGGTGACGACGGTGTCGTAAGGCGCCCTGCCCCTGGTGCCACAGCTTTCGAGCAGCGAGGAGTGGAACCAGCCGCGATGTTGGTCGGAACCTTCGAGATAGACGTCGGCCGGCCACTTCAGATCGGGACGGTCCTCCAGCGTGAAGACGTGCGTCGAGCCCGAATCGAACCAGACATCGAGGATGTCCGTCACCTGCTTCCAACGGGAAGCGTCGTGATTGCCAAGGAAACGCTCCTTGGCGCCGGCGGCAAACCAGGCGTCGGCGCCTTCCTTCTCGAAGGCATCCATGATGCGCTGGTTGACCGCCTCGTCCTTCAGCACATTGCCGTCCTCATCGGCGAATACGGCGATCGGCACACCCCAGGCGCGCTGGCGCGACAGCACCCAGTCGGGACGCTCCTCGATCATGGCACGGATGCGGTTCTGGCCGGCAGCCGGCACGAAGCGCGTGTCGTCGATGGCCTTCAACGCGCGGCTGCGCAGCGTGGTACCGTCGCCGAGGTTCTTGTCCATGTAGACGAACCATTGCGGTGTGTTGCGGAAGATGACCGGCTTCTTCGACCGCCAGGAATGCGGATAGGAGTGCTTCAGCCGGCCGCGCGCGAACAAAGCGTTGCGCTTGATCAGTTCATCGATGACCGCCTGGTTGGCGTTGCCCTTCTTGCCATTGTCGTCGATGACGCGTGCCGGTCCGCCTTCGCGATCCGGGCCGAAGCCCGGCGCGTCCTTGGTCAGGAAGCCGGCGTCGTCGACGGTAAACGGGATCGCGGTATCGACGCCGCGCGCGCGCAGTTCGGGCGCCGCATCCATCCAGGCGTCGAAATCCTCGCGACCATGGCCGGGTGCAGTATGGACGAAACCGGTGCCGGCATCATCGGTGACGTGGTCGCCGGCAAGCATCGGCACGGGGAATTCGTAGCCGCCGCCGAGGCCCTTGAGAGGGTGCGAAAGCACAAGATTTCCAAGCTGTTCGGTGCTGATGCCGTGAAGGCGCTTCAAGGTTACCTTGGCCTTGGCCTGGCTTTCCTCGGCCAGGGCGTCGGCAAAGATCAGCTTCTCGCCCGGTTGCGGACCAAACGCATTCTCGGCCGCTGTCACCTCGTAGAGCCCGTAGGCGACGCGCGGCGAATAGTTGACGGCACGATTGCCCGGGATGGTCCAAGGAGTCGTCGTCCAGATGACAACATGGGCATCCAGCAAATCCAGCGACCGCCCGCTCAGATCCGGATCGAGTTCCGCCGGCTGCCCGTCCACGACACTGGCAACGACAAGATTGGCGACAGGAAACTTCACCCAGATCGTATCGGACTCGTAGTCCTGGTATTCGATCTCGGCCTCGGCCAATGCGGTGCGCTCGACGACGCTCCACATCACCGGCTTCGAGCCACGATAGAGCTGGCCCGACATGGCGAATTTCAACAGCTCGCCGGCGATGCGCGACTCGGCATGGAAGGCCATCGTCGTATAGGGATTCTTGAAATCGCCGACGACGCCGAGCCGCTGGAACTCGCCACCCTGCACAGAGATCCAGTGCGCGGCGAATTCGCGGCATTCCTGGCGGAATTCGTTAACCGGCACCTCGTCCTTGTTCTTGCCCTTGGCGCGGTACTGCTCCTCGATCTTCCATTCGATGGGAAGGCCGTGGCAGTCCCAGCCAGGCACGTAGTTCGAGTCATAACCGCGCATCTGGAACGAGCGGGTGATGACGTCCTTGAGGATCTTGTTCAGCGCATGGCCGATATGGATGTTGCCGTTGGCGTAGGGCGGGCCGTCATGCAGTACATATTTCGTGCGGCCGGCGGCACTCTCACGCAGCTTGGCGTAGAGGTCCATGTCCTGCCAGCGCTTGACCAGCACCGGCTCCTTCTCGGGCAAGCCGGCGCGCATCGGGAAATCCGTCTGCGGCAAATAAAGCGTCTTGGAATAGTCGATCGTCTCGGCCTTGTCGGCGGTAGGGGTATCGGTCATTGATCTGCCATCTCAATTGCCCGGCGGCGGGAAAGCCCCGGGGCTTGAAGTCTTTGGTTGATGCATATCGTTTTCCCAAAACCGGACCCACTTTTGGGCGATATGCGTCGATGTTCTGGAAAAAGCGCGAGGGTGCGCGCAAAAGTCCCGGCGGCTCCGGCGGCGCTCAGGCCGCCCGGAACACCGGGCCGGTAATTCGTATCGTCAGCACACGAAGGCGCGAAAAGCTCGTCATTGGTGGGCTTTTAGCGGAGATAGGCGCAGGAATAAAGCGTCTCGTTCGATTCGCCTACATCTTGAAGTCGAAGCGATAGGTGGTCGACACACCGACCATGAACTGGTTGCGATCGCCGCGCTCCCTGACCAGGCTGGAATCGGCCGCCGGACCCTCCAGGCGCGAATATTCGCCGAACAGGCTGGCGGTCATCGGATCGGTCACTTTCCAGGTCACCGCGCCGCCGAGGCCGACGGATTTCAGGCCGCCACCAGGATTATACTGGCTCAGGCCCGAGGCCACGGCTTCCTGCGCGTTGACGCCATAATAGGCGTCGAAATAGTTGGCCGAGGCAAAGGACACGCGCGGGCCGCCCGAAATCCTGACGGTTGGCGTCACATCGTAGAAGGCGTCGGCGGCGATATCGGCGACAAAGCCATTATGGGCACGGATGCCGTGCCGCAATTCGGCGCGCGCGCGCATCCAGTCCGTCGGGTAGAATTCGAAAAAGCCGCCGACTTCACCACCCCAACGGACCGGATCGAGGCCCTTGAGTTCGTCGGCATCGCCGTCATCACGCGAAAACAGGAACTTGCCGGTCAAACCGGCGCGAACGCCTCCATCATCGACGAGCGCCAGCGAAATGTTGTCGTTTCGCGAGGTGAAGCGTGCCTGGGGACCGGCCTTGCCCAAAGAAATGATGGGCTGGGCGCTAAGCATGTATTTCTTGCCGCCCTCGAAATTCGGCGTAACCAGGCCAGTGGCGCCAACCGTCAGATACCAGTCTCCGGACAGCCAGCCGAAAGCGCCGTCGCCGGCCTCGGCCGCGCCTGACGTGGCCAGCATGACGGTAGCCAAGGCTGCAGAAATCTTTCCGAACGGACTCATGGCTACTCCACTAACACGATACAACTGTCCCTCAGCGACAGCTTTGACGAGGCTTTGGTAAAATTTGATTTAAAGCAGAGACATAAGCCTCGCATTGCTTGCATCATCCGATCCGCCCTTCGGCTGGACGCGGGTCGGCCCCAAGGGTAACTTGGTTTTATTCTGGCAGTCCTCAAGGGAGGTGGCGACATGACACTGCACGGCGATACACTGAAGAACGCGATCGGCCAGACGCGAGAAAAGTGGGGATGGTTTGTCGGTCTGGGGGTATTGCTGCTGATCCTCGGCGGCATTGCCTTCGGCAATTTGTTCATCGCCACGGTGGCTTCCGTCTACGTCGTCGGCTGGCTGATGCTGGTGGCCGGCATCATCGAGATCATGCATGCTTTCGGGGTCAAGACCTGGGGGCGCTTCTTCTACTGGCTGCTCAGCGGCCTGCTTTACGCGGTCGCCGGGTTTTTCGCTTTCGACAATCCGCTGCTGGCCTCGGCGGTGCTGACCTTCCTGCTGGCCGTCGCGCTCATCGCTTCCGGCGCGCTGCGGGCCTGGGTCGGCTACAGTCACCGTCCGGAACAAGGCTGGGGCTGGGTCGTCGCTGCAGGCGCCATCAGCGTGCTTGCGGGCCTGATCATCGCCATGGGTTGGCCGGTCAACAGCGTGTGGGTGCTCGGACTGTTCCTGGCAATCGACCTGATCTTCCAGGGCTGGACCTTCATCGCCGTCGGCCTGGCTCTGAAAAAGTAAACCTGGGGCCTTACCCGGGCACGGTCTTGTGCGAAAACCGGTCCACCGGCACGGACATCCGGTCCGGGATACCGCTTTTAAAAAGCGATGGCCGCGTCGAGCTGTGAAAGCGGCTTGACGCCGTCAAGCAGCGCCCTCGCCTCGGCTTCGTCCCTCTTCATCTGCATGACCAGAGCGTCGAGCCCGTCGAATTTGATCTCGCTGCGCAGGAAACCGAAGAACGAGACCTGGCAGGTCTCGCCATAGAGGTCGCCTGAAAAATCGAAGACGAAGGTCTCCAGAAGCGGCGCGCCATTGTCGTCGACGGTCGGGCGGCGGCCGAAGCTAGCGACGCCATCGTGCAACGCGCCGTCGACGCGCCGAAAGCGGACGGCATAAATTCCTTCCTTGAGGGTGGCTTCCGCGGGAAGCCGCATATTCGCGGTCGGAAAGCCGAGCGTTCGGCCGAGCTGCTGGCCACCGACGACCTCGCTTTCGACAGTGAAGCGATAGCCGAGCAGACCGGCGGCCTCGGCCACCTCGCCATCGCAGAGCAAGCCCCGGATCCGGCTTGACGAGACCACCTCGGCGCCCTCGTCGCGAAAAGCGTCGACGAGCGTGACGCCAAAGCCATGGCGTTCGCCGGCCGCCATCAGATAGGCTGGTCCGCCCTGGCGGTCCTTGCCGAAATGGAAATCGAAACCGGTCACGGCGTGGGTGATGCCGAGCGTCTTCTCCAGCACGTCGGTGACGAAGGCTTCCGCCGACAGCGAGGCGAAGTCGCGCGTGAACGGCTGCTCGACGAGCGCGGCAAAGCTGAGCAACGACAGAATGCGCGCCTTCATCGGCGGCGGCGTCAGCACGAACAACGGCATGTCGGGCCTGAAGACCTTCCGCGGGTGCGGCTCGAAGGTCAGCACCAGGGCCGGCACGTCACGCCGCGCGGCCTCGGCCAACGCCCGCTCAAGCACCGCCTGATGGCCACGATGGACACCATCGAAATTGCCGATCGCGACAACGCCGCCCCGCAGATCGGCGGGCAGCGGCGCGGTTGTCGAGAGATGCTGGAAGGCCACCATTGTCACCTACTGCAGTCTGGCTATGACGGCCACCGGACGATAGCCGTGCCGTTCCAGGAAGAGACCGAGCTTTGCCGGATCCGGCCGGGATGCATCGCCGTAGTCGCGGGCATGGATGCCGCCGGAGACATAGAGAACGTCGAAACCATTGTCGGCCGCGCCTTTCACATCGGTCATCATCCCGTCGCCGATGGCCAGTACCTGCGAACGCTCAACCGGTCGCCCAAGCACCTCCGCCACTTCTTTCATCGCGAGGTCGTAGATCGGCGTGTAGGGCTTTCCCGCGATCAGCGTGCGGCCGCCGAGCTGGGCATAGTCGCGCGCCAGGGCGCCCGCACACCAGATGATCCGTTCGCCGCGCTCCACCATGATATCGGGATTGGCGCAGATGAATGGCAGGTTCCTGGCACGCAATCGGCGCAAAAGATCCGTATAATCCTCAGGCTTCTCGACCTCGTCGTTGAACAGCCCGGTGCAAACAACACCGGCGGCCTCGAATTCCTCGACGAGATCGACATCGAGGCCGTCATAAAGGGTCAGATCGCGTTCGGCGCCGATGTGGAAGATCTTGCGCGGGCCCTCCGCGATCAGGTCGCGGGTCACATCACCCGAAGTCACCACACGGTCGTATGCCGATGGCGGAACGCCGATCACGCTCATCTGAGCCACGACGTCGGCGCTGCGGCGAGGCGAATTGGTGATAAGGACAACCGGGATACCGGCTGTCCTCGCCTCGGCAAGCGCCGCCGCGGCCGCCGGAAAATGCCATTCGCCATTGTGCACCACGCCCCAGACATCGCAAAGGATTGCCGAATAGGCTTTCGAGACGTCTTCGAGCGAGCCGACGATTTCAGGCGAATTCGCCATGCCGTTTCCTTCAATATGAGCGTTGCGAGTGCCACGGCCGACGGGTCGCCGCAGCGGGTTCGAATTATCCGAACCGCTTCATGCTGTCACCAGCTTTCGCCTGGCAGCCTCGTCAATTGATCAATGAGAGTTGGACTGAACGACCATGAGCGCCGTCTTATCCCTGTTACTTGTCAACCCAGTATGCCCAGATCCTGCGTCGGCAGGCGTTTTTCTGGACGGCATCAGGGCTGTGGCCTTTGATTGGTTAGCGGTTGGTGAAGCGCCAACCAAGCAATAGAAAGGTTTCCCAAACCCGTCTTTCAGCGTTTTGTGAGAAGCTGGCGCAGACCGAGAATCCGCCGGCGGGGGCCGCTGCAAGACATGCATGAAATCTGGCGTCAGTTCCGCCGCGACCGGCGCGGCAACTATGCTCTTATGACAGTCGTGGCGATGGTACCGCTGATGGGCGGCCTGGCGATCGCGGTCGACTTCACGGAAATGAACCGCGAAAAGCAGATGGTGACGAACGCGCTGGATGCCGCCAACTTCGCCACGGCGCGCCGGCTGACGGAAGGCGCGACCGACGACCAGCTGAAGGCCTACGCGCTCGACTTTTTCAACGCCAACCTGAATGATGTCGATCCCGCCAGCACGACGCTGAACGTCATATTGCCGAGCAACACCAGCGGCGGTGGCCTGCTCACCATGACGGCGCAGCTTGCCTACAAGCCCTATTTCTACCCGGCCTTCGCGCAGCTTGTCGGTAAATCCGCAATCGATGCGAACCAAAGGATCAGCTTCAACGTCACCTCCCAGGTGCGGCTGAAGAACACGCTGGAAGTTGCCCTGGTGCTGGACAATTCCGGATCGATGACCACACTCGGCACCGGCTCCGGACAGAAGCGCATCGATCTTCTCAAGACCGCGTCCAAGCAACTGGTCGACACGCTGGCCCAGCAGGCGGCCATGATCAAGCAGGTCGACAAGCCGGTGCAGTTCGGCCTCGTGCCCTTTGCCGCTTCGGTCAATGTCGGCCCCGGCAATGGCAACGCGTCGTGGATGGACACAGAGGGCCTGTCGCCGGTGTCGAACGAGAATTTCGACTGGTCGACGCTGAATGCCGCCAACAAATACGCCCAGCAGACCAACGGCATCTGGTACAAGCGCGGCACAGGCTGGGGCAGCGAGGAAGGCCAGATGCTGACCCGGTTTTCGCTCTACCGGGACATGAAGGTCGTCACCAACCACGAGCGCGTCGTCAACAGCAAGCGGGTGGTTTGCGACGAATACAATTCGAACAACACCTGCAAGCGCAGCCACGACGAATATGACTATATCAACTCCTACGGTCCGTTCGCCAGTTGGCAAGGCTGCGTGGAGGCCCGGCCCTACCCCTACAATGTCAACGACACGCCGCCATCCGGCGGCACCGCCAACACCGGCATAGGCGTCGGCGATCCGGCAACGATGTTCGTGCCCATGTTCGCCCCGGACGAGCCCGGTAATCACTGGAAGCTCACCCAGGATCCCGACGAGGCGGCACCGGTGACATACGGCGCGGTGAACAGTTGGTGGAATGACGATCCTTCGAGCAGCACCGGCCAGTCGCGACTGCGCAACATGGCCAAATATTTCCAGCCGCGGCCGATCAATGCGCCGGCGCTGCCTGCCGGCAACGGCCCGAACTACAGCTGCACCACCAATCCAATCACGCCACTGACCGATGTCAGCGTCACCGATGGGCTCACCTCGATCAAGGCCGCCATCGACCTGATGCAGCCGAATGGCGGCACCAATGTTCCCGAGGGCATGGCTTGGGGCTGGCGCGTGGTTTCGAGTGGCGAGCCGTTCACGCAAGGGCGGGCGGAAACCGAGAAAGGCAACGACAAGGTGGTGATCGTGCTGACCGACGGCGCCAACACCTATTATACGCCGTCCTCGCTGGGCTATTCCGATCCCGCCAACTCGAAATCAACCTACGCGTCCTATGGCTATCTCAACCCCGGCTACAACGGCACCTCGGTCGGTCGCCTGTTCATGGGCACGTCGAGCGCCATCGGCCAGTTCGACTATTCGAACGGCAACTACACCAACGCGCTCAACGAGCAGATGGCAGCGCTTTGCAACAACGCCAAGGCGGCCAACATCATGGTGATGACGGTGGCGCTCGACCTGTCGACGACCAAGGCCAGCGACAAGCTGGCGATCGATGCGCTGAAATCCTGCTCCTCGGACTCGCGCTTCCGCAAGGACCCGACGAACCCGAGCAAGCCGGCGAAGCTGTTCTGGAATGCGACCGGCGCCAGCCTGTCGAACGATTTCAAGGAAATCGGCAACGAACTGTCGAACCTGCGGGTGGTCGGCTAGAGCGCGTCGCGTCGAACGGAATCATGCACGCGCTGGCGCAATGCCTGCACCGCCCAAGCCCTTGCGGACGCCCGCGGCGACAGGCAGATATTGGCCGCTCGCGGGATCGCGCATCCATCGCGGCACGCTTGGGGACAAACAATGCCCGATACCGCCAACCATCTCGCCTTCGCGCTGGTCTGCCTCGGCATGGTGCTGACGCCAGGCCCGAACATGATCTACCTGATCTCACGCTCGCTGTCACAAGGGCCGAAGGCCGGGCTGATCTCGCTTGGCGGGGTTGCGGTCGGCTTCCTGTTCTATGTGCTTTCGGCGGCGTTCGGGATCACCGCACTGCTGCTCGCCGTGCCCTATGCCTACGATGCGCTGCGCTTTGCCGGCGTGCTCTACCTCTTGTGGTTGGCCTGGCAAGCGGTGAAGCCTGGCGGACGTTCGCCCTTTCAGGTGCGCGACCTGCCGAAAGACGGGCCGCGCAAGCTGTTCGCCATGGGGCTTATGACCAATCTGCTCAATCCGAAAGTGGCCGTTCTCTATCTGTCGCTGCTGCCGCAATTCATAAGCATTGGCAAAGGCCATGTCCTGTCGCAGCTGCTGGTTCTGGGCGCGACGCAGATCACGATCAGCTTGACCGTCAATGCCATCATCGCGGTGACGGCCGGTTCGATCGCCACATTCCTTGCCGGACGGCCATTGTGGCTGGTCATCCAACGCTGGATGATGGGAACCGTGCTGACGGCACTGGCGCTGAAGATGGCGACCGACGCGCAGCGCTGATTTCTCTAGCCGCTGAAGGCTTTTTCCAAAAAAGCACGAACGTCGTTTATCGATCGATCGGCCGCAGCCGCGTTGTACTCGACCCGATGGCCGTAGGCCTCGTTGCCGACCTTGAATTCCGGGGCGTCAAATGCATGACGAGCCCCCTCGTAGACGTTAAGCTGCACCGAGCTCCCCCTGCCGCTGCGCTGAGCCATCATCTCCCGGCACTTCTTGGCTGGACTGAAATCGTCAAGCTCGCCGACCAGAATCAAGGTCGGAACCGCCATGTCGCCATTCGCTACGGAACAATTTGGATAGTAGGCAATCGCTGCCTTGAATTTACGGTCCGTCAGCCGTTCGGCGCCACCAAATTGCACGGCCTCCAGCGTTGTGATCCCGCCAGCAGAGAATCCCAGCAAGGCTATACGCCGTGGGTCGACAAACCTATCTTTCGACAGAAACTCCTCGGCCCCATAGGCATCATAGACACGATCAGCAAGCACGCCGCGATCACACGTCTCGTGAATACCGCGTGTGCTGAAACTATCGACAACGAGCACGACGTAGCCCCAAGAGATCAGCCGGTCGGGCCAGGTTTGCCTGTCATTCGAGAGCACACCCGCACACCCGTGGAGAAGTACTATCGCGGAAAACGGCCCATTGCCCTGAGGTCGCGTCAGATATCCCTGCAGCGGCGTGCCGGGAACAGCTTCCAGGACTTTGCCGCTTGCTTGAGCATTGCGAAGCTGAAATGGAGTTGGCGTTATTGCGGCACTTGCAAAGCGTACCAGTTGATCGGCGCTTGCGTACGCCGCGTTGAGATAGCCAGCAACGCCAACGCAGACGAGCCAGACAATCGCTCTGGGCAATCCCTTCAGGGTGCACGCCATCGGTCAATCTCGGTCACTTACAAACGCCTGACGAGCCGAACACATCGGCTTGTCAAGCAGCTCAAGGCTTGCTCACGGGCTGTGTCGACCGGACGCTTCCCTACATTGGCCGGCGGATCGGCCGGATCTGCGCCGGCTCGATCACCTTGCGGTAGAGATGCCAGGTGGCGTGACCCAGGATCGGCATGACCACGGCCAGCCCGGCAAACAGCGGGATCGAGCCGATCACCAGAAGCACGGCGACCAGCAGCCCCCACAGTGCCACCTGAAGCGGGTTGGCCATCACCGCCCGGGCCGAGGTCTCGATTGCCGAGACGGCACCGACATCACGGTCGAGCAGCAGCGGAAAGGCGATCACCGTCGTGGCCAGCACCACCACCGCAAAGACAAAACCGGCCGCGTTGCCGAGCAGAATCAACGTCCAGCCCTTGCTGGTCGTCAGCACATCGCGGACAAAGGCGCCGATCGAAGCCGGTGGCTGGTCGCCGAACAGGCTGGTGTAGATCGATTGGGCGGTGAACAGCCAAAACAGGAACAGCGCAAACAACATGATGCCGATGACCGCGATCGACGGCAGCGCCGGGGAGCGGCGCACATCGAGCGCGTGGCGCCAATCCGTGTTCATGCCGAGTTCGCGCCGGCGGCTGATCTCGTAGAGCCCGATCGCGGCGAAAGGGCCGACCAAGGCAAAGCCCGACATCAAGGGATAGACAAGCTGGATGGCGTTGGAGCCCGACGTCCATTGCGTCAGGATCAGGCCGACGACCGGGTAGATCAGGCACAGGAACACGTAGTGCGAGGGCTTGGCCCAGAAATCCTCGGCGCCGAGCTTGAGCGCGTCCCAGAGATCGGCCGTGGTGATGCGGCGCACCGCGGGCTGCACATGCATCCCGTAGGCGTCCGCCATGACATGAAAGCCGGCCATAACCATCCTCCGTTTTTCTTCGGGGGGCGGTCACCGCCTGGGATGGCCGCCCGTAGCTGCCACTTCATGAACGAAGGTATCATAGCCGATCTTCCCGGGATTGTCGCCGCGCGGACCGCGTTTCGGCTCTCCTCACGGGATTTTCATCTCCCGGCCCGGCAGAACCCAATCCCGCCGCTATCGGGGCGAATTGAAAACCGCCTCTATGTGATGGCCATCCGGATCGATGACAAACGCAGCGTGGTAGTGTGGGCCATAGTCAGGCCGCGGGCCTGGCGCGCCGTTGTCGCGCCCGCCGTGAGCAAGCGCGGCCGCGTGGAACCGCGCGATGCTCTGACGATCCGGCGCGGCGAAGGCCAGATGGAAACCCGGACCGGGCGGGCGTTGTCCTTTCGGGCGAAGTTTCAGCGCCAGCTTGTCGCCGCCACCGGCAATCCCGTAGCCTACGGCCTGATCGGGCTCGCCGGGTCTGAGATCATCCCAGACCCTGACATAGCCGAGCGGCGCCAGCACGGCATCATAGAAGGCAGCCGAGCGCTCGATGTCGGAAACGCCAAAGGAGATGTGATGCAGCATGTCTTGGATCTCCTTTTCGAATCGGCTTGTGGCCTTGGGTCGCGATTTTCACCGCCCTGCCCGGCAAAAGCCATGATCGCGACTATGTCAGACGGGCATGAAAGCTGAAAAAGTCGAAATCCGTCAAAAAGGCCTGAACAGGCGCACATGGCTCAAGGCAGCCGGCCTCGCGGCCTTGGTCGGGCTCGCCGCCTGCAGCACGGTCTCGCTGCCGACCGGACAAGGCGCCGGGGTTTCCTCTTCCGCGACCGGCACGCTGGCGAGCCTGCGCGCCACGGCGGGGCTGGGGCCGCTCGTTCCCGACACCCAGCTTGAACAGGCGGCGCTTCAGCAGGCCGGCTACATGGCATCGCGGGAACGCATGAGCCACACCACGGGCTGGGGCAAGGATTTCGCCTCGCGCGTCAAGGACAATGGCATTGCCGGTGCCGCCGCCGAAAACATCGCCGAAGGCCGCTTCGACCAGCAGAAGCTGTTCGACATCTGGGCGCACTCGCCCGGCCATCGCCGTAACATGCTCGACCCGCGCTTCACCCGCTTCGGCCTCGCCTATGTGCGCGACGGCCGCGACTCCAGCCTGCGGTACTGGGCTCTCGTGCTCGGGAAATAGAAAGTCCCTGCCCGACCTATTTGGTGGTCGTCTTGAATTTTCCGTCCCGCTGGGTCAACGGCCAAACGATGCAGGCCGCTTCCGCAATGAGCTAGCACCAACCGACGCGGCTATCCTAGTCTATATTGGCGGCAGGCACATGCCTGCCGCGGGCCTAGTCCATATGCGCGGCGGGTGCGCCGCCGCCCGCCGGACCGGCTTTCGGCTTGCGCAGCAGGAAGACGAACGGGATGGCGAGCAGCGTCATCATCATCAGTATTTTGAAATCGTTGACGTAGGAGATCATCATCGCCTGGATATTGACCATGCGATCGACCTCCGACAGCGCTGTCGGATCGCCGCCGGCGGCCGCGGGCGAGACTGCCCAGAGGTTGGGATTGAACGGGTTGATGAAGGCAGAAAGCTCGGCGTGGTTGATCTGCGTGTTGCGCACCAGCAGCACCGTCACGACCGAGACACCGATCGACGAGCCAAGATTGCGCACCAAACTGAACAACGAGGTTGCGTCGGTGCGGTAGCGCGCGTCGAGCGTGGCGAAGGCAACTGTCGACAGCGGCACGAACACCATTCCCATGCCCAGGCCCTGGATCACGCCGGAGCTGAGGATCAGCCAGTTGTCCATCTGCGGCGTGAAGCTGGCCATGGTGTAGAGCGACTGCGCGGTCAGCAGAAAGCCGATGACGACGAGAATTCTGGCGTCGATCTTGTTCATGAGCCGCCCGACGACGAGCATCGAAATCATGGTGCCGATACCGCGTGGACCTATGACGACACCGATGGTGACAGTCGGATAGCCGAAAATGGTCGACAGCATTGGTGGCAGCAGCGACATCGAAGCCAGGATGAGCACACCCATGACGAAGATGAACGCCAGGCCGGTCACGAAGTTCCGGTCGAGAAATATCTTGGGGTCGATAAAGGGATGTTCCGCCGTCACTGTGTGAATGATGAACACCCAGAAGCCCGTGATGGCCAGGCCAAGTTCGATCCATATTTCGACCGAGGAAAACCAGTCGACCTCGCCACCCCGATCCAGCATCAGCTGCAGTGCGCCGACGCCGAGCGATATCATGGCAAAGCCGAAGAAATCGAAGCTGCGCACCCGCCGGGCAACGGCCGGCAAATAGGCGGCCATGCCAAGGAAGGCGACGATGCCAACCGGCAGGTTGATGAAAAACACCCAGCGCCAGTTGAAATTGTCGGTCAGCCAGCCGCCCAGCGTCGGGCCCAGGATCGGTCCCAGCATGATGCCGGCGCCCCAGATGGCCATGGCCTGACCGTGACGCTCCTTGGGGTTGATGTCGAGCAGGAAGGTCTGCGACAGCGGCACGATGGCGGCGCCGAACACGCCTTGCATCAGCCGGAACAGCACGATGGTTTCAAGGCTCCATGCCAGGCCGCACAGCATGGAGAAGACGGTGAAGCCGACCACGGTCGTCAGGAACAACTCCTTGCGGCCAAAGCGGTCGGCGAGCCAGCCGGTGACCGGCGTCATGATGGCGGCGGCGACGATGTAGGAGGTCAGCACCCAGTTGATGTTGTCGGGAGATGCCCCGAGATCACCTGTCATGGTCGGCAGCGCGACGTTGGCGATGGTGGTGTCGAGCGCCTGCATGACGGTCGCCAGCATCAGCGCAACGGTGATCAGGCCACGATGCGGCACTTCCTTGAAAGGTTCGGGCGTGCTCATGATGCGGAACTTCCAGCAGGTAACAAAAACGTGTACACAGGGTTTCCGGGCGGCAAAGCCTTCCGTTGAGAGACCTTCATCGCGGTGGGACGCGAGTATCGATGTGGGGGTTACATCGACTGAAAGTCTCTGATGAGCGGATGCCTGCCGCCCGGAAACATGAGGACCGAGGGGTCCGTGTCGAAGATTTCAGATTTCGGCCAGCCCGCGGCGCGGCTCGAACCAAGCGCTGATCCTTCCCACTCCTCCCATCAGACCAATCCTGCTATCCGCTTCCACCCGCTGGTCTGCGGGCCTCCGCCGACGTTACTGCGCGGGCTCGCCAGCCGTGGCGTGACCGAATATTGCGGGAAAACCACGCGCAACGCCGGTATCGACGGTAACGCTGGCGCTCATGCCGGTCCGCAACGCCATCTTGGCGTCGGCGTCGGTCAGTTCCAGGCGCACCGGGATGCGCTGCGTGACCTTGACCCAATTGCCGGTGGCGTTCTGGGCGGGCAGCAGCGAAAATTCCGCGCCCGTTCCCGCACCGATCGCCTTGACCGTCGCCTCGAAAGTCTTGCCCGGATAGGTATCGACGACGATCTCGGCCTTCTGGCCCGGCTTCATGTTGGTGAGCTGGGTTTCCTTGAAATTGGCATCGATCCAGGTGTCGTTGGTCTCGACCAGCGAAAACAGCGGCGTGCCGGAGCCGACGAACTGGCCGACCTTGAAGGACGAGGCCTGCGATATGACGCCATCGGCGGGCGCCTTGACCGTGGTCTGCGCCAGGTCGTAGGCGGCCTTGTCGCGCGCGGCGAGCGCCGACATCACGGTTGGATGCTTGTCGGTTTCGATGTCGGGATTGCCGCCAAGTGCGGCCTTGGCGCTGATGATGCCTTGCTGGGCAACGGCGACCTGCTGCTTTGCCTTGTCGAGGTCGTTGCGGGCCTGGTCCAGCGACGACTTGGCGTTGATGCCCTTCTGCGCGAGATCGGCGGCGCGGTCATATTGCGACTGGGCGTAGTCGACCTCGCTGCTGGCGGACTTCTCCTGCGCCATAGACTGGCTGTAGGCGGCACGCAGTTGCTCGACATTGAGGCGTGCCGCGGCAACCGCGGCGTCGGCCTGGGCGAGCGCGATCCGGTAAGGCTCGGGGTCGATGGCGAACAGGAGATCCCCCTGCTTGACCATCTGATGGTCCGATATGGCGACCTGGACGATGCGGCCGGCGGTGTCCGAGGCGATCGACACCTTGGCCTGCTGCAGATTGGCGTTCTCCGTCTCCTGATAGCGCCCGCCGGTCACCCAGACATAGCCGCCACCGATGATCAGCGCGGCCGGCAAGGCGAACATCAAGAGGAAGCGGCCCATGCGGCGCTTCTTCCTCGGCGCCGCCGGGACCGGCGCTACTGGCGGGGCAACCGCGACAGGGGCGGCAACCGGCTGGGCCGGCGCTTCCATCTCAACCTTGGGGGCGTTTTCGTCAACCTTGGCTGCCGCGTTCATGCTGCTGCGCCTTTCGTAGGCTCGACTTTGTCCGAGGACGAGGTATCGCCGTCGGCGAGATTCTGCGCCATCGCATCGAGCGCCCTGATCAGGACGCGGCGGTCCTCGGGCGAAACGCCGACAAGCGATTCCTCATAGACTTCGCCGGCGAGACTCTTGACCTCGGCATAGGCAGCGCTCGCCTTGGCTGTCGGGAAGATCATGCGCACGCGGCGGTCGGCGGCGTCGGCGCGGCGTTCGATCCAGCCGCCCTCCTCCATCCGGTCGACGAGGCGCGAGACGCTGATCGGCTCGATTTCGAGCAGTTCCGCGAGCCGCGCCTGGGTAACGCCTGCCTCCTTGGCGACACGCACCATGAGGCGCCATTGCGCCGACGAAAGGCCAAGCCCGCTGGCGCGCGTCTCGAAGCGCTTGCGCAGCAGACGTTGCACGTCGTGGATCAAAAAGCCCAGTCTGTCTATGCCATCAGAAACCATGAGCGATACATATAATAAGCGTGCTTACTATTCAAGATGTCACGTGACGGTGAAAGCCGGCAAATGTGCGTGGCGGTCGATCGTGGCTGGCAATCCGTGAACCGCTGGAGACAGCCGGACGTCAGGAATCGGCCTTTTTCACAGGCGGTTTCGGACGACCAGCGTAACGACGAAGAAGGCACCAAGCGAACTGGTGATGATGCCGATCGGCAGTTCCTGCGGCGGCAGAAGCGTCCGGGCCAGAAGATCGCTTGCCAGCAGGAGCACCGCCCCGAACAATGCACAGCTTGCGATCAGGCGCAGATGCAAGGGACCTGCCAGCGGCCGCGACAGATGCGGGATCATCAATCCGACAAAGCCGATGACGCCGGCGACCGAGACGAGAATTGCCGTCGAGAAGGCTGCAACGAGAAACGTCGCCCTGCGCATGCGCGCCACCGGCACGCCAAGGCTTTCGGCGGCACTTTCACCGGCCAGGAAGGCGTCCAGCCTGCGGTGGTTCCACAGTCCGTAGGCCGCGATCGTGCCGGCTCCCAACGCGCCCAGCCAGACATTGTCCCAGCGCGCCAGCCCGAGCCCGCCCATCGTCCAGAACAGCACCGAATGGGCGGCGCGCTGGTCTCCGGCAAAGACCAGATAATTGGTAAATGCCGTAAACAGGAAGGAGACGGCAAGGCCGGCGAGGATCAGCCGCTCCGGCCCCTGCCCCCTTACCCGGGCGACCAGCAGCAGCACGATGCAGGCGGCCAGTATGCCGCCGGTGAAGGCCGCGACCGGCAAGGTCCAGATGCCAAAACTGTCGCCGAAGACGGTGATGACGGAAACAGCGCCGGCGGCGGCTCCCGACGACAGGCCGAACAGGAAAGGATCGGCGAGATCGTTGCGGGTCACCGTCTGCAGCAACGCGCCTGTGATGCCGAGGCCGGCACCGACACAGACCGCCAGGATCGTGCGCGGCAGCCTGAGATCGATGACGATCTTGCCGACCGGGCCCGACACCTGGTGCTCATTCAACCCGACGGCATGGCCAAGCGAGGCGATGACGTCGCTCAACGGGATCAGCGTCGAACCATAGGCGATCGACAGCAGCACGAGGGCGACGACCGCCACCGTGCCCGCCACCATGGCCAGCGCGAATGCCTTGTGCCCGGAAAGCGCGCCGGATTTATGCCCGGGGGCAAGAAGCATCAGAACGCTTCCGGATGCATCGCCTTGGCGATCTTGGCGATCGCCTCGATGTTTGCCGGTCCAGGCGTCAGTTCGGCATAGCGAAGGGCCACGAAACGCTCGTTCTTGACCGCGTCCGTCTCCTTCATCGCCGGATGCGCCTTCAAGAAATCGAGCAGCTTCCTGTAGCCGCCGCCATCCTGGTAATCGAGCAGGATGAGGAATTGCGGATTGCGCGACGCCACCGTTTCCCAGTCCGTGTTGCCCCAGCTGGTGTCCATGTCGGCCATGATGTTATCGCCGCCGGCCGCTGTGATCATGGCGCTCGGGATGGCGAATTTTCCGGCGGTGAACGGCTTGTCCTCGCCGGAATCATAGAGGAACACACGAGTTCCCTTGGCGTCGCCGACCTTCGCGGTGATGTCCGCGAGTTGCGCCTTCCAGCCGGCGACAAGCTTCTGCGCCTCGGTCTCCTTGCCAAAGATCTTGCCCAGCTTTTCAACATCGCCATAGAGCAGGTCCATGGAAGCCGCCGGGCGGTTCTTGTCGAGATGGACGCAGCTTTCGGTCAGCACCAGTGTCTTGATGCCATGCGGGGCGAGCGTGTCGGGCGTCACGTCGCCGCCCGGCTTCATGCCATAGTACCAGCCGGCGAAGAAGAAATCGGGCTCGACGGCGACCAGGTTCTCGAGCGTCGGGTATTTGGGCGCGAGTTCCGGGATTGAGCCCTGCTCGGCCTTGAATTCGGGGCCGACCTTGTACCATCCGGTGATGCCGGTCAGGCCGACGATCGACGGCTGCAGCTTCAGCGCGAAGGCCATCTCGGCCATGTTGAGGTCATGGATGACGGCGCGCTTGGGCGGCGCGTCGAAGGTCAGCGGCTTGCCGCAACTGTCGACGGTGACGGGGAAAGCGAAGGCGGTAGAGGCCAGCAAGGAAAAGACGAGCGACAAGGCGAGACGTTTCACGGATTTTGCTCCTTGGTTGAACAGCGTTGATGAGGGATGGTTCGATCAGGATGGTGGCGCGGCGCGGTTCGGAACATCGAACACCGTCAGTTCACGGTCCTCGGTAGGGTGGCGCAGGCGAAACACGTCGACGCCGAAAATCTCGCGGATCAGCTGTTGCGTCAGCGCTTCGCGCGGTGCGGCCAACGCGTGCAGCCGGGCTTCGTTCATCACCGCGACCCTGGTGGCGAAAGGCGCCACCAGGGCCAGGTCATGCAGCACCGCGATCACCGTCATGCCGAAGCCGGCGACGAGTTCGAGAAGCTCGCCGCGAGCACGCGGGTCAAGATGGTTGGTCGGCTCGTCGAGGAACAACACCTTTGGTTGCTGTGCGATGGCGCGCGCCAGCTGGGCGCGTTGGCGCTCCCCTCCAGACAGCGAGCCAATGGTGCGGCCGAGCAGCGGCAAAAGGCCGGTCCGGCGCAGGGCGTCGACGACAATGTCGCGCTCCTCGCTCCTGCGCCTCAGGCCGGCATGCGGAACGCGGCCAAGTTCGACATAGTCGATCACCGCCAGCCGCGGATCCGGCTGGTCGGTCTGGCCGACGACGGCCATGTGCAGGGCCCGCTCGGCCGTCGAGATCCTGTCCAGCCGTCGCCCGCCAAGCTTCACCTCGCCCGAACTTGGCCTGAGCATGCCCGACAGCATGCGCAGCAGCGTCGTCTTGCCGGCACCATTGGGGCCGATGATGGCGAGACGATCGCCGGTGGCGATAGAGAGGCTGACCGCATGGACCAGATTCCGGCCATTCGCCACAGCACCCAGGTCGCGCGCCTCGAGGAGTGGCATTGTCATCGGCTATCACCCGCCAGCTTGCCCCGCGCCGGGATGCGGGCCAGCGTCTTGCCGGCCAGTCGCGACGGACGTTCTCCGGAATTGCACCAGCCGTCGGCGAGCGAGGCGTAGAGCCTGGCAAATCGCACGAGATCACCGGCGTCGGCCTCGGCATCGACGGAGCCGAAGAGATAGGTAGCCTTGCCCGGCGCCTGGAAGGCTACCGTCAGCGGCCGTGCGCAGCCCGCCATGCATTCGACGCCTTCGACCGTGAAGCCATGCGACACGGCGGGTTCATCATGGGCCGAGAGCCGGGAGCGCAAATCGGCGCACAGGCTTTCGCCCGACCTGATGCCGGTCGGAACGTCACGGCAAAGCGTGCACACGATGATGTGGTGATCGATAGCGCCGTCCAACTTCCGTCACTTTCCAAAACTGGCGACGGAAGGATGTTGGCGAGCCGGCCGACAAGACCGACGTCCACGTTTCCTCCCGGCACACCCCGTCCGGTCAACTCAGTGATGGCAGGTCTCCTGGCTCGCGGGTCCTTGCTCAATCCTGCCTTCCCAGCCTTGCCGGCCAGTGGCATTTCGGATCTTGCTCACCGCTTACAGTTGCGGGGGCAGCCACGGCTTCGACCTTTTTAGGATCTCACCGTGTTCCCTTTTCACCCCTTGCCTTTCGACTCGGGGACCATCACCACTCGATCGTAGTTTTCCCCAATTTGCTTCGCAACGGATTTCTCGATGCATTGTCGATCCCGCGGCGGCGCTGAAATTGCGGACGTAATGTAATTACATTACGATTTAAATCGTGCCGCTCGGCGAAGTCAAGTGAGGCTTTCTGCCGAAAGAAGACATCGAGCCAGTCTCGCTCCTGGACGTCGCCTACGGCGTCTGCGTCAACGGCGACGACGCCGGCAATTTCGACTACGTCGCCGGTGTCGAGATCACCGATTTTTCCGACCTTCCAAGGGAACTCTGCCGGGTGCGGATACCAGCCCGGAAATATGCGGTGTTCGCGCATCGCGAGCACATCTCGACCATCCGCCGCACCGTCAATACAATCTGGAACAAATGGCTGCCGGCCTCCGGGCACGAGATAGCGGACGCGCCCGAATTCGAGCGCTACGGTCCGGAGTTCGATCCGAACAACGGCAATGGCGGGCTGGAGATCTGGATACCCGTCAAGGCTTGGCGGAGATCACAATTCCAAGTCCCAGGTCTGGCCAACCAGATCCTTGCCGAAGGAGTGGTGCGGTTCTTCCTCGGTCAGTTTGAAGCCGACCGCCTGGTAGATGTGCCGGGCGGCGATCAGGATATCGTTGGTCCACAAGGTCAGCGTCTTGTAGCCCTTCGCACGGGCAAAGCCGATGCATTCCTCGACCAGCCGCCTACCGATGCCGAGGCCACGCGCCGAAGGTTCGACATAAAGCAGGCGCAGCTTCGCCACCTGATCCGATTTGCGCACGACGAAGACCGAGCCGACGACCTCGCCATCGCGCTCGGCGATCCAGCTTCGTTCCCATTTCGGGTCGAAGGATTTGACGAATGCCGCGAGGATTTCGGCAACCAGCGCCTCATAGGTTTCGTCCCAGCCATAGTCCTGCGCGTAGAGCATCCCTTGCCGGCGGGTGATCCAGCCGATGTCGCCGACCTGCAGCGGTCGTAACAGATAAGGGATCCTTGGCTCATCGCTTTCACCCAGCAAAGCCTGGACCGTCCGCATGGATTTCACCAGCCGGTCCTGCTCCGACGCAGGTAGCCTATCGAGAAGGGTCGCGACCTGGTCGTGCGAATCCTTGTTCAGCGGCGCGAAGGCATTCCTTCCCGCCGTCGTCAGCGCAATCGACGATTGCCTGGCGTCCGAAACCAGCGTTGACCTGGAGATAAGGTGAAGGCGCTCGAACTTCTTCAGCAGACGGCTGACATAGCCGGCATCGAGACCGAGGTCGCGCCCGAGGTCGGTCGCGGTCAGACCGTCGCGGTGCGCCAGTTCGTAGAGCACACGCGCCTCGGTCAGGGAGAAGGCGCTTTTCAGCAGCCCTTCGTCGAGCAGCCCGATCTGGCGGGTGTAGAAGCGGTTGAAAGCCCGCACCGCATCGATCAGGTCCTTGTTGGGCGCTTCGTTGCTGGGCTGATGGTGAATCGTCATCGACATCTCCTGTCTTTTACAGGATCAATCATTTACTTGACGGAGTCAATCATCCGATACGATCACATCATCGGCAACACCGGCCAGCGATCAACGATCCTGCCGCTGGAAAGCACCGCGATCGGCCCGAATTGCTGCAGCACCGCCTCGCTTTGCGTCGGCCGCAGGAACGCATAATCGCCGGGCATCACAGCTGCGTCAGCCGGCAGGCCCATGAATTGCTGGTTGGAGGAAAGGCCGAGCAAACCGTTCGTCTTCATGCCTTCTGGAAATACAGGCTCGGCCATCCACTTACCGCCATAGAGATAGCAGCCCTTGCGCGGGAACCGGCCAAGCGCCCGCAAGAGGCGGGAGACGGCGGGGGGGCCTGGCAGCATCGGTTCGACCACTTTCAGGATCGGCGTCGCGATGAAAGCCGCCGGTTGGAAATTTTCGAGGCCGGGCGTATCGAAATCGCCGGGCAGCACGAAGGCCGAGCCCATCGACACTTCGTTGGCAATGCCGCGGTGATGAAGCAGCGCGGTCTTGCTGCCGCCAATGTTGAGGATGCTTCGCTGGTCAACACCCACGCGCGCCACGAAATCGGCGGCCTGTTCCGAGGCCCGCGTCAACGCCCTGGCCGGCCCGCCGAACAGGCCGGGAATGTGCGGTGCGTGCGCCTCATAGGCCATGACGCCTTCGCAGCGCAGCGCTTTGTGGGCCGGCAGCATCTTCAACGCCCGCGACAAGGCCTCCGGTTTGGCAAACCCGCCGCGATGCAGGCCGACATCGATCTCGAAGGCGATACGCAGTTCGATAGCGAGCTCGGCGGCCAGAGCGCCATATTCCGCCAGTCTTTCGTCGCTGTCGACCAGCCAGCAGACACGCGACCAGTCGGCGTCGCCCTTCACCAGCGCCGCTCTTGCCGAGCTAACCGGCATCGGTTTGCCGTACAGCAGATCCGCATGCGGGAACGCGTTCAGCACCGCCGCGCTGATCGGCGGATGGAAGGTCATGAAGCGATCGGTTCCGAGCGTCTTGCCGATATGCGAAAGCAGCGGCAGGCAAGCGAGCGACTTGTCGACCAGCCGCACGGCAAGGCCGGGATCAAGCCTGTCCTTCACCAGGGCGATGTTGCTGTCCAGGCGGTCGCGGTCCAGCACCAGACAGGGCTGGAAGATACCGGCCTGCTTCAGCGCCCGCGAAAGCGTGGCAAAATAGGCACTCATGATTCGACGCCGAATAAGCCGGCCATGTAGGGTGAGACGAAACGGTTTCGCGGATCGATGTCGCGACGCACCGCCATGGCATCGTCCCAGCGTGGATAGAGCTTCTTGAAGTCCGCCGCCTTCAGGCTGTGCATCTTGCCCCAATGCGGCCTGCCGCCATATCTGCGAAAGATCGGCTCGGCCGCCTGCATGAATGGCAACGGATCGTTCGCCGCGTCATGGTGGATGGCGATCGAACAGGTCGGCCTGTTGAAGAAGGGCGAGAGCCAGAACTGATCGGCCGCGACGCTGCGCACCTCCATGGGAAAATAGACTTCGGGAAAGCGCTTCTCGGTCAGCTCGATGATTTCGGCCAGCGCCTTCGGTCCTTCCTCGAACGGAAGATGATATTCCATCTCATTGAATTTGGTCTGCCTGTCGCTGGCATAGACATTGAGCCAGTCCTGCACATAGTCCTCGGCCGGCACCTTGGCGACGGCGCCCTGGATCAGCCGGCGGCGCAGTGACGGCAGCCAGGCGAGCCCTGTGCGCAGCCGGCGCAGTGTCCTCAGTCCGGCCTCGTCATTCTCGGTAGGACGCGCGGTGGTCGCCGCGTCGCTCAAGTCGCTGGCGATGAACTGCGCATGGCCGGAGAACGGGATGTAGTAGAATTCGGCCGACCGGTGCGCGGTCATCATCGTTTCGAAATCGCGCAGCATGTCGGCGACCGGCAGCACCCATTTGCGGCGGCGCAGCCGGTAGGTCGCAATGTTGTTCAGCGTCACTTCGCTCAAGACGCCGAAGGCACCGAGCGCGACGCCGATGGCGTGGATCGTGTCCTGATCCCCTGCCCGCTTGAAGTCGCGAACCTTGCCAAGCCCGTCGACGATCTGCACCGTCTCCAATTGCGTGTGATAGGCGCCGAGCGTCGGTCCCGAGCCATGGGTCGCGGTGCCCAATGCGCCGCCTATCGCCTGGCGGTCGATATCTCCCATATTGGGCAGGCCCTGGCCGATACCCTGCAGGATGTGCATGAGCGAACCAAGCCGCGTCCCCGCCCGCACGCGCGCCTGTTGCTTTTCAGGGTCATGCGAGACCAGCCCCTCCAGTTTCTCCAGGGACAGGATGGTGCCTTGCGATTTCACCAGCGGCGTGAAGGAGTGACCGGCACCGACGACGCGGATCGGGCCGGGTGCGGTGCGAATGAGATCACCAACTTCACCGGCATCGGCGGGGCTGGCGATCAGCCGCGGCTCGGCGGTGACATAGCCCGACCAGTTGCTCCAGTTGGACATATTACCCCCGATCAGGCAACGGCGCCGCGGTGCCGCGAGACGACGACGAACAGGCCGAGCAGCAGCACGCTGGCCAAGGCACTGCCGACAGCGAATTCCGGAACCGGGCGAAAATCCTTGCCGTCAATGAGCAGCGACGCCGCGACCGGCCCGATCGCCAGGCCAAGGAGCTGCGCGGCCGGCACCAAGAGCACGGCCGTGCGTGTCTCGTCCGCTGTGATCGTCAGCCGGATTTGATAGGGCACGATGAACAGGAGAATAAAACCCATGACCAGGGCGGCGACCCAGAAGATCGCGAGATCAGGCCCGCTGGCGAGGATGAGCGAGGCGACAAGTGCGACGGTGCCAATTGCCGCTATGGCGACGCGATAGTCGATGCGCGCCTCGAACACGGTCGCCGTCATCGCGCCCAGAACCTGCATCGCGAGGCTGGCTGACACGATCAGGCCAACGGTGCGGCCGTCGATGCCGAATTGTGCGCCAATCGGTTCCAGAAAGGCCCAGATCGAGCCAAAGAACATGAAGTAGCAGAAGACGCACAACAGCGCCGTGATCGAAGGAGCCGTCAGCACATTGGCCAGATTCTCGTCCTTGGGCAGATCGGCGTAATCGGCGGGGACAGTGAAGGCGACCATCAGCGACAGGATGCAGACGACCGCCAGAACGAGGAAGCCGCCGGCCGACCCGGCCGCTGGAATGACATAGAGCGCCAGCAGCAGGGCAAGAGGGCATTGCGCCAGCGTCTGCATGGTGACGAAATAGCCGCCGATGCGCTCGGCCCGGCGCGAGCGGGCGATCAGTTCGGTGGCGACCGCGACAAGGCCGCCTTCGGCAAGGCCGGCCACGGCGCGGGCCGCCATCAACATGTTGGCGCCGGCGGCATAGGCGGTCCCGACATTCGCCAGCGCCAGCAGGAGCAGGAGGGCCGCACTTTTCCGGCGCATGTTGCGGGCCGAGAGCAGCGTCGCAACAATGGCCGAACCGATCGCGATGGCGATCAGCTCGGCGGTGGCGACCAGTGCCAGTTCATCGCCGCTGACATGGCCCTCTGTGTAAAGGGCGCCGAGCAAAACCGGCTGCATACCGAGAATGAGCAGACCGACCGATCCGATCCACAGGGCGGAGGCAAGCTGGCCGCCGGTCGGGTTGCCGACCAGCCAGTCGCCGCTTCCGGTATGCGAGTCACCAGATGTCAAAGGCGCCTCCCAACATCCTTGCCGCACGGCAAAAAAGCTGACAATCTGTCAGCTTTTCAGGACCTGATACTTGATCATATTTCTTGTCAACCAGAATTTGGCAGTTCGAGCGAAAGACCGGTGCATGACACAAGCGAGGCGAACAGCGACCGAACCGAGGCGCAAGCCGAAGCAGGAGCGCAGCCGCGAGCGCATCGATGCCATCCTGTCGACAACCATGAAGCTGATCGGCGAGAAGGGCATCGACGCCGTCACCATGAAGGAGGTCGGCATGCTAGCCGGCGGGCCAATCGCCACCGTCTATCACTACTTCCCCAACAAGTCGGCGATCCTGGCGATGCTATATGAACGGTTTTCGGAGGTCAGCCGCGCGCGACTGACTGGTATCATCGCCGATATCCGCGAAGCCGAGGACGTCATCGTCGCGGCCGACCGGCTGCTCGACGATTACCTCAGCCGCGTCGCCGGCGATCCGGCCATCCAGGATCTGCAGAACGCCATCCAGGCCGACAAGGCGCTCAAGAATCTCGACATCGCCGAAACCCGGCACCAGGCCAGGATGTTCTGCGACCGCGTCATCGGCTTGATCGAGCCGCCGAAGCACGAGCAGTTCGAACGCATCGTTCTGCTGATCTTCCAGCTCGCCGGCGGCGTGGTGCGCCTGGCACTCGCGGAAGGCGAAGCGGAAAGCCGCCGCACCATCGAGGATTACCGGTCGATCATCCACACCCAGTTGCGGCTGTTTCTTTAGCGGGAGCGGCGACCTTGGCCACTGTTGGCCTATATTGCCTGACGGATGAGGCCTTCGAAGCCGTCGGCCAGATCGGCGGCGCCGGCCGCGAACATCTTCGCGAGATTCTGGGGACGGCCGGGAGTTCTTGTTAACATCGAGGA
Source organism: Mesorhizobium sp. HAY1-8B (assembly GCF_056868045.1). Classification (NCBI taxonomy): domain Bacteria; kingdom Pseudomonadati; phylum Pseudomonadota; class Alphaproteobacteria; order Hyphomicrobiales; family Phyllobacteriaceae; genus Mesorhizobium; species Mesorhizobium sp. HAY1-8B. Next base: position 3,680,335 of record NZ_CP200321.1, on the reverse strand, counting down.
GAATGGCCCTGCCCTCATGCAGGACGAAATCGAACTTTCCGTAGTCGAAGCCGAGTTCGCGCCGCCGCTCACGCATTTCGTCGGGAACCGGGACGGGCTTACGCCGGATCGTTTCCGATGCGTGACCAGGCTGTTGGCGAGACATAGCGGGTACAGCGCTCGTGCTCTCCGCAAAACACCAGAAACGCCCCGCAAAACCGTCGGGTTCTCTTTCCGGGGTGAACTTCTCCACGACCAGATCAACCGGGATTTTTCGGCACCGCCGGTCAGCGCGAGAAAAATTTCCCGTGACTGCCCCTTCCGGTGCGCCTTGACTCTCGCAGGTCGGCGGCCTATTTCAGCGCCACGTTAGCACTCGCCATTGGTGAGTGCTAACCACAGCTCCGGCGCCGCCGGGCGTTGTAGGTTGTCCGGCTTCGCCGGACGGAGGAACTGTTTCTCACCGTTCTCATTCGAGGAAGAAAAAATGGCAAAGTCGAAGTTCCGCCCGCTTCATGACCGTGTGGTCGTTCGCCGGGTCGAATCCGAATCCAAGACCGCCGGCGGGATCATCATCCCGGATACGGCGAAGGAAAAGCCGCAGGAAGGCGAGATCATCGCTGTAGGCTCCGGCGCTCGTGACGAAGCTGGCAAGCTGGTCCCGCTGGACGTCAAGGCTGGCGACCGCATCCTGTTCGGCAAGTGGTCGGGCACCGAAGTCAAGCTCAATGGCGAAGACCTTCTGATCATGAAGGAATCCGACATCATGGGCATCATCGGCTGATTATCGGCCTCACCGTCAACTGAATTCGGGCTTACCCCAAGCCCCTGCCAGGAGCTCAAAATGGCTGCTAAAGACGTAAAATTCTCCCGTGATGCCCGCGAGCGCATGCTGCGCGGCGTCAACATCCTCGCCGACGCGGTGAAGGTGACCCTCGGCCCCAAGGGCCGCAACGTCGTCATCGACAAGTCGTTCGGCGCCCCGCGCATCACCAAGGACGGCGTCACCGTCGCCAAGGAAATCGAGCTTGAAGACAAGTTCGAGAACATGGGCGCGCAGATGGTCCGCGAAGTTGCTTCGAAGACCAACGACATCGCCGGCGACGGCACCACGACCGCGACCGTTCTGGCGCAGTCGATCGTCCAGGAAGGCCACAAGGCGGTTGCCGCCGGCATGAACCCGATGGACCTGAAGCGCGGCATTGATCTCGCCGTCACCGAAGTCGTCGCGGCTCTTGGCAAGGCTGCCAAGAAGATCAAGACCTCCGAGGAAGTTGCCCAGGTCGGCACGATCTCGGCCAATGGCGACGAGTCGGTCGGCAAGATGATCGCGGAAGCGATGCAGAAGGTCGGCAACGAAGGTGTCATCACCGTCGAGGAAGCCAAGACCGCCGAGACCGAACTCGAAGTCGTCGAAGGCATGCAGTTCGACCGCGGCTATCTCTCGCCCTACTTCGTCACCAACGCCGACAAGATGGTTGCCGATCTCGAGGACGCCTACATCCTGCTCCACGAGAAGAAGCTCTCCAATCTGCAGGCCATGCTGCCGGTTCTCGAAGCCGTCGTGCAGACCTCGAAGCCGCTGCTCATCATCTCGGAAGACGTCGAAGGCGAGGCTCTGGCCACGCTCGTCGTCAACAAGCTGCGTGGCGGCCTGAAGATCGCCGCCGTCAAGGCGCCGGGCTTCGGTGATCGCCGCAAGGCCATGCTGGAAGACATCGCCATCCTCACCGGTGGCCAGGTCATCTCGGAAGACCTCGGCATCAAGCTCGAGAATGTCGGCCTCAACATGCTCGGCCGCGCCAAGAAGGTGTCGATCTCGAAGGAGAACACCACCATCGTGGACGGCGCCGGCAAGAAGGCCGAGATCCAGGGCCGCGTTGCCCAGATCAAGCAGCAGATCGAAGAGACCACCTCGGACTATGACAAGGAGAAGCTGCAGGAACGTCTCGCCAAGCTGGCGGGCGGCGTTGCGGTGATCCGCGTCGGCGGTGCGACGGAAGTCGAAGTCAAGGAAAAGAAGGACCGCGTTGATGACGCCCTGAACGCGACCCGCGCGGCCGTGGAAGAAGGCATCGTCGCCGGTGGTGGCGTGGCCCTGCTGCGCGCTTCGGCCAACATCAAGGCTACCGGCGCCAATGCCGACCAGGCTGCTGGCATCAACATCGTGCGTCGCGCGCTGCAGGCTCCTGCCCGCCAGATCGCCTCGAACGCCGGTGCGGAAGCTTCGATCGTTGCCGGCAAGATCCTTGAGAACAAGGGCGCTACCTTCGGCTACAACGCCCAGTCGGGCGAGTATGGCGACATGATCGCCATGGGCATCGTCGACCCGGTCAAGGTCGTACGCACCGCTCTCCAGGACGCTGCTTCGGTCGCCGGCCTGCTCGTCACCACCGAAGCCATGATCGCGGAGGCTCCGAAGAAGGAGTTGGCTGGCGGCGGCATGCCTGGCGGCATGGGCGGCGGCGGCATGGGCGGCATGGGCGGCATGGACTTCTAAGAAGTCCATAAAGCACGCCCATGAACTAGGATTGCTCAAGCCCGCAAGCGGGCTTGAGTGGCGGCATGGACTTCTAAGAAGTCCATAAAGCACGCCCATGAACTAGGATTGCTCAAGCCCGCAAGCGGGCTTGAGTGGCGGCATGGACTTCTAAGAAGTCCATAAAGCACGCCCATGAACTAGGATTGCTCAAGCCCGCAAGCGGGCTTGAGTGGCGGCATGGACTTCTAATCCAGCCTACCTGGCTTATGCATGCGAAAAGGGCGGCAGCGATGCCGCCCTTTTTGTTGTGCGGTTGGCCTGGCCGGCAATAGCTCTCTTATGCTGCGGTCTCTGCTTGCCGCGCCACCTTGCCGGCAAGCACCGCCTGCTCGATCAGCGCAGCCACCTCGTCGGCCACGGCATTGAGCGGTGCGCGGTCGTGGGTGGCGCGGGCAATCACCATCAGGCCCTCCAGCGAGGATTCGACCAGCAGCGCCAGCGCCTGCGCGCGGCGTTCGGCCACCCCTGCCCTGACGAATGCCTGTCGTAGCAGGCCTATCCACTGCTCGAAGGCGGAGCGGCAGATTTCCGCAAGGTCCGGCACGTCATTGGGCGCGTCGAGCACGACCGGCGCGATCGGGCAGCCGAGCGAAAACTCATTGTCCTCCAGCATCCGGGCCACGGACTGATAGATATGGTGGACAGCGACCGCCGGATCATTTTCCGCAGCCAGTTGCGCGCCCAGCCGCTCCGTCACCTCGGCCACGCTGGCGCGAGTCACCTCTACGACCAGCTGGTCCTTGCCGCCCGGGAAATGGAAATAGAGCGAGCCTCGGGGTGCCGCGCTGGCACTCAAAATGTCGTTCAGCGACGTGCCGTGATAGCCGCGCCGCCGCAAAAGCAGCGCCGTCGCCTCGATCATCCGGGTGCGTGTATCCGTTGCCATGTCAACCTCTGTCAGGAGCACGCATTATAGGTCTTGCGTCGAATATGACAATCGGTCTACATAATATGTAAATCGGTCTACATATTCCAGAGAGAACAATGCGCAGCTACAGGCTTGAAGAACGGGGTGACGGCATCGACAGGCTGGCGATGCGGGAGGAAGCGGTGCCACAGCCGGGGGCGCATCAGATTCTCGTGCGGGTGCGCGCTGCCTCGCTCAACCGCCGCGACACCATGATCCTTAACGGCACCTACCCGCTGCCGCCTCGCCTGGGCATCGTGCCGCTGAGTGACGGCGCCGGCGAAGTCTTTGCCATCGGTGACGGCGTGACGCGTTTTGCTGTCGGCGATCGTGTCACCGGCAGCTATTTCGCGCGCTGGGTCGATGGCCGCATGCATCCGGGCGTGGTCGACCAGCTCGGCTGCACGCTGGACGGTATGCTGAGCGAATATGCCCTGCTCGACGAGCAATGGGCGGTCCGCCTGCCGGAGCATCTCTCCTGGCATGAGGCAGCGACACTCACCTGTGCCGGGCTGACGGCCTGGAGCGCGTTGACAGGCGCGGAGGCTCCAAGGCCTGGACAATGGGTTCTGACCATCGGCTCGGGCGGTGTCGCGCTGTTTGCCTTGCAGTTCGCCAAACTCATGGGCTGCCGTGTCGCCGCTATCACCTCGCGCACCGAGAAGGCCGACAGGCTCCGCGCGCTCGGCGCCGACCTCGTCATCGCCACCGCCGACGCGCCGCAATGGGGCATGAAACTACGCGAGCAGACCGGCGGGATCGATCTGGTCGTCGAGACCGGCGGCCCGGCGACCTTTGGTCAATCGCTGATCGCCAGCGCTCTCTACGGGCGGATCGTGCTGCTTACCGTGCAGGACCAGAAAGGCAGATCGGTGGAGATTCCAGCCGCCGTCTACCAACGCAGCCTTGCCACCATCGGCCGCGTGTTCGTGGGCAGCCGCGACGGGCTGGAAACGATGCTTGCCGCCGTCGCCACGCATCGGCTGAAGCCGATCATCGACAGGATCTTCCCGTTCACCGATGCGCGCGAAGCTTACCGCCATTTCCGGCAGGGCGACGTCTTCGGCAAGGTCGTCATCGACGGCGCGTGACCGCAGCATTCCCCAAACCAGAGAGGAGTATCAGCCATGACAATCCGCGAAGCATCCGCCCAATGGCAGGGCACGCTCAAGGAAGGAGCCGGGCGGCTGCGGCTGGGCAGCGGCGTGTTCGAGGGCGCCTATTCCTTCCCCTCACGTTTCGACAACGGTCCGGGCACCAATCCGGAGGAACTGATCGCGGCCGCGCACGCCGGCTGCTTCTCGATGGCGCTTGCCGCCGCCCTCGGCAGCGAAGGCCATACGCCCGGCAGCATCCACACGACCGCACGGGTGCATCTCGGCGCCACGACAGCCGGCCCGACCATCACCCGTATCGAACTGAAGACGCAGGCAAGCGTCGCCGGCCTGGCGGCTGAAGACTTCGAGCGGCTGGCGCAATCGGCCAAGGCGGGCTGCCTCGTCTCACGGGCGTTGGCCGGCGTCACCACGATCACGCTGAAGGCCGACCTCATCGACGCCGCCATTGACCACGGAAAGAAGGAACCCATTCAATGACCAGGGAAGTCATCATCGACATCGCCACCGCAAAGCGCTCCAGTGAAACGGCGGAAATCATGCAGCGTTATAACGACGTGTTCCAGCGCCACGATCCGTCCGCGCTCCACGAACTGGTGGCGGAGGACTGCGTGATCGAGAACACCACGCCGGCGCCGGACGGCACCCGGCGCGCCGGCAAGGCCGCCTGCGTCGAACTGTGGTCGGCGATCGCCACCGGGCCGGACACGCGCTTCGACATCGAAGAGACTTTCGTGGCCGGCGACCGCGCAACCATCCGCTGGCGCTACTGGATGGCCGACGGCAACTCACTGCGTGGCGTCAACCTGATGCGCGTCGCGGACGGACAGATCGTCGAGGCGATGGGCTATGTGAAGGGGTAGAGCGTCGCAACTCCGCAGAGATTTCCTGGCGGCTTTCTCAAGAACCGGGCGACGACAAATACGGGGAAGCGGGCCGGCGAAGGCGTGCCGCTCCCCGCACCGGGCGTGCGACACAACAATTCGTGGCATGGCGCGACGGCGGAGATGTGCCGCCTTGCGCGAGCGCCCCTGCCATCAAGGAGAACGGCTGACTATTCCTCGGTCATTTTCGTAAACAAAATCATATACTTAAATCAATTCTCCGTGATCCAGAAAAAACTGTCAGACAATATTTTTTAACACATTCGCGATTACTAAAGAGGGAGAGCAGACGAAATTGCTCGAGCGTGTGGTGTCGGGTAATCATCGATGCAATTTTTCCAGCGATTTTTGCGGAACCGCGACGGCAACATCCTGATCATCTCGGCACTGGTGATGCCGGTCCTGATCGGCATGGCCGCCCTGGTAACCGAATATGGCGCCGCGCTGGTCCAGCAGGCCGACAATCAGCGCGTTGCCGACCTTTCGGCCTATGCTGGCGCGCTCGCCTACAATGCCAACAAGTCCACCGACCAGATGACTGCCACAGCTGTCGGCGTCGCGGTGCTTAACGGCGTCACCGCCGCCAATGTCCAGGTCAGCCTGGTTGCCTCCCCCAAGACAACCGGCGTCAAGGCCGTTTCGGTTTCGATCAACACTTACAGGACCCTGTTCCTGGCACGCGTCCTGAACGATCGCCAGCAGTTGCAGATCTACGCCAATTCGGTGGCCGAGGTTGGCGCGCAACCACAGACCCCCGGATGCATGCTCGCGCTCGACGGTACGCAGACCGGCGTGACGCTGAGCGGCGGCACCTCGATCTCGGCGCCGAAATGCACCGTCTCTTCCAACAACACCGTGACCGTCCCTTGCGGCACCAGCATTTCGGCGATCGGCGTCAACTACAATTCCGCCGCGGCTCCAAGCCAGCCCTGCAACGGCATCACCGGCCCAAACGGAGCGGCTGCGGTGATCACCAAGAAATCGACCCCTGACCCGTTGGCCGGCAATGCCGCGGTCGCCGCCGCCGTGGCCCGCATTTCAACCGTGGCCGCATTGTCGGCGACGACCGCCCCTTCCGCTCCAACCAATACGACCGGCACCAACATCGACTTCGCGTGGGACCAGACCGCGACAATGAACGCAGCTGTGGCCGCTGGCTGTACCGCGTCCTGGTCGCAGCCGACCTGGACGTTCAGCTGTGGCAACAAGACGACCGTCAATCTGGGGACCGTCACTATTGGCGGCGGCATCAACCTGAATTTCGCCCTGAACGGCGCGGCAACGACCACCTACAATTTCGCCGGGGATTTCACCACCAGCGCCACGACGAGTTTCGGTCCCGGAATCTACAATTTCGCCAAGTCCCTGACGACGGCGGGAACGACCACTTTCAAGGCCGGTACCTATAAGTTCGGCAAGCAGGTGACCACCGCCGGAACTACCACCTTCGGCGCCGGCACTTTCAACTTCACCAAAGGCTTGACCACCGGCGGCGGCGCCACAACGACGTTCGGAGCCGGCACCTTCAAGATCGGCCGCAGCGACACCGCCTGCAGCGGCTCGGGGCAGGTCAGCATCTGCAATACCTCCACCTTGACCTTTGGCGGACCGAGCGTTTTCGAGCTGCCCGGCGGCTATACCAACACCGGCGGCTCGACACTCACCTTCGGCTCGGGCACGACCAATTCCTACAAGATCGGCCCCGGCAGCAACGGCGATGCCATCACGATCGGCGGCGGGTCCACGACCATCATGGCCGATGCGACCGGCGCGAGCAGCGTCTTCCAGGTCGTCGGCAATGTGAATGGCGGCGGCGGCGGCAGCTGCTTTGTCGTCAGCGCCGCGGCACAGCACGACATCTCAGGCAACTTCATCGGCTCGGGCGCCATCCTGCTCGGCGCCGGCGTCTATACCGTGGACGGCTATTTCGCGCTTGGCGGCAATGGCGGCGGCAGCGCCAACTGCAACGGCAGCACGATCAGCGTCAGCGGTGCCAATGTGACGCTTGTGCTGTCAGGCAAGGCCAAGTCCAGTTCGGGAAGTTGCAACGGCTATGTCTTCTGCGTCGCCGCCGGCTACAGCAACATCGTGCTCACCGCACCGCAATCGGGAGCAACGGCGAAGCTGGCGGTTATCGGTCCGACGGCGACCACAAACACCGGCGGCGCGACATTCGCCGAAGGCGGCTCCAACGCCCAGATATCAGGTGCATTCTACTTTCCCTATGGCCCGATCGTGATGAATGGCGGCTCGAGCGTGCTGGGATCGAAAACCGACTCGACCAAGTGCCTGCAGATGATCGGCTCGCGCATCACGCTATCGGGCGGCACCGCGGCCGCTTCGGAATGCATCGCCGCCCCGAGCACCGGCGCCAGCAGCAAGGTGAGCCTCGTGCAATGAGAAATCCGTCACGCCTCGGCCTCGGCCTGCCCGCCGGCAGGGCTCGTTCATTCATGGACTTCCTTCGTCGTCAGAAAGCAGGCGTGTCGGCGGTCGAGTTCGCGCTCGTCACTCCGGTGCTGCTCGTCATCCTCGCCGGAACCGTCGACATAGGCGGCTCGCTGAAGGCCAAGTTCGAACTGAGCTCGGCGGTCTCGGCCGGTTCGAACTATGCGCTGCTCAATGGCGACAAGGTCAACTCCTCCGGCGGCAGCGCACTGGCCGGCAACATCGCCACGGTGGTGACGAGCGGCCTGAGCGGCAATGCCGGCAACATTCAGGTCGTCATCAACAACGGCCCGACGATTGCGTATGACGCCAGCACGTCCAAGGCGACCCAGAGCGGCACGGCAGCGAATGCGGACCTCTGCTACTGCCCGGGCAATTCCGGGACCGTCGCCTGGAGCGTCCCGGTCGCATGCGCCAGCATCTGCAGTGCCGGCGGGATCGCCGGAAAATTCGTGACGATCGCGGCCAGCAAGCCCTACACGCCGCTTTTCGGCGGCTTTGGCATCGTCACCAACGGCAATATCACCGTCAACTCGGTGGTGCAGCCGCAATGAGCCGTTGCCGGTCGTTCCTGCGCGACAGATCCGGCGCCAATGCCGTCGAGTTCGCGCTGCTGTCGGTGCCGTTGCTGATGGTGTTGATGGGCACGTTCGAGTTCGGTCGCATGTACTGGGCGCAGCACGTGCTGAATGAAATCGCCGCCGCGGGGGCGCGTTGCGTCGGCGTGCTGCAGAGCGGATGCACACAGAACGGCGCCTACAACGCCGCCAGCGCCATCAGCTATATCAGCAACAGGGCGGCAACCGACGGCATCGTCCTGAGCACGACCAACATCACCGTCAGCAACAACACCACCTGCTCGGGCCTGTCCGGCTTTTCGAGCGTCCAGGTCTCCTACACGTTCGCGACCGTGCTGCCGGCCTTCCTGACTTCGCTGGCGAATGGCCCCAACCTCAGCGCCAAGGCTTGCTTCCCAAATCAGGGTGCCTGATGCAGTTCGCCCATAAGCGATCTCGGTTTTGAGAGAGCGACACGCATCGAAACAAGGGCGTGGAGCTACCGATCGGCAAGTGCCAGCTTGGCGCCGAGCATGACAAAGGCGCCCGCGAACGTCCTGCGCATCCATGTCAGCACCATCGGCCGCGACACGACATGACTGCGGATCGAGGCGGCGAAGATGCCGTAGCCGACGAAAACCACGAAGGTCAAAAGCATGAAGACGGAGCTGAGTTCCAGCATCTTCGACAGCGCATTGGGCTCGGTGGTGCTGACGAATTGCGGCAGGAAGGCGAAGAAGAAGATCGACAGTTTCGGATTGAGCACGTTGACGAGGATGCCGGTGGCGATCACCTTGCCGGCCGAGCGCGGCGCGACATTGTCCTCGACGCTGAGGCCGCCCTTCTCCTTCAGCGTGTTCCAGGCCATGTAGATGAGATAGGCTACGCCGATATATTTCAACGTCTCGAAAGCAACCGCGCTGGTGTGCAGCAGTGCCGCAAGCCCGGTGATGGCGGCCGCCATGTGCGGGATGATGCCCAGCGTGCAGCCAAAGGCCGCAATGATCGAGGCTCGCGCGCCGCGCGAAAGTCCGGCGCTCAGCGTGTAGAGAACGCCCGTGCCGGGCGAAGCCACGACGATCAGCGACGTCAACAGGAATTCGATGCTCACGATGGTTCCTCCACGGCCCTGCCCGGCCAGGAAGGTACCGGGCCAGCGGGCGCCGCACAAGCGGAGGCGATTTGCGCAATCCCCATTCGGGTGAGATCGGTAGCTACACCGGCAATCCGATCGCCCGGCGCGCCATCAGGCATTCCGAGTCGCCGGGCATGCAGGCGCGACAGACATCCGGACGCAATTCGTAGATGCCGCATGCGGTCAACTTGCCGATTTCGCCCGACAAGGCCGAACAGCGCACGCCCTCGCAGCGCATGCCCGACAGGTCGGCCGCTACGTATTTCTCAGGGATGCGGTCGAGCTGCGCGTCATCCTCGGTCGAGAAGCGCGGCCATTCGGCTGAATAGGAACAACACGCGCCACAGCTCTGACAGTCGAAGGCAGAAGCGGTGTCGCGTTGCGGCGACGAAAGGCTTGCAGCAGGAACCAGGGCGAGCAGCCCTGGCGTGGCAGAATTGCGATCGGCGTCCTGCGGCAAGGCGCTATTTCTTCTTGCCTGTCTTGCGCGCCGGCGCTTCAACGGGCGACTTGAACAGATCGGTCGCGGCGTCGGCAGCTTCGCCGGCCTTCGCGGCAACTGGCTTGGCCGGCTTTGCAGCGGGAGCCGGCGTTGCCGGCTGATCCTTGGCGGAGAATTTAATGGCCATGTCAGTCCTCGTCGGCGAAACGCGATGATGGTGCGCGCGGATTGCGCAAGCGGCCGATCAGCGCCGAAACCGCCGTGATGTTCATTTCCTCGGGCGACCAGTTCCTGGCTTCCGCGATGTGATGCGGCGCCAGTTCGCGATGCGTGCTGCCGCTATAGGCGGCATCCTGGTAGGTCACCTGCTCCTGGGTCTTTTTGTCCTCGCGGACATATTCGATCAGGTAGTTCGGGGCTTCGGCACGGCCGCGCACGCCAACGCGCACCTGGGCATCGCCGTGGGCGCGCTTGCAGCGTTCGAGTTTTTCCAGCACGCGCCGGACGTATTCGACCGGCTTGTCCAGGGTTTCGACCATGTCGGCAATGGTCGCATCGGCGGCGATCGGCGTCGGGGGTACGCGCTTGGTGGCCATCAGCGTTTTCCGGCTCGTTTCGGCTGCACCGCGAGTGCCGCCGCCGCCGCCATCTCGTCGGCTTCCTTTTCCAGTCGCAGCTCGCGCAAACGGGCGGTCTTGGCTTCACGCGCCTCGCTTACGGCATCGCGCTCGGACATGATGCGGTTGAGCGACATTGACTGGGTTTGCGTCCTGCTGAACAGCGACACCGCGGGATCGGCGGCCTTCGAATGGGCGGTCAAAATCTTTCTCCTGTCAGGAGCCTGGTGCCGATAGGACGAGACCGGCTCTTCGGTCAGGACCTTGCACGAAGCAACACGGCATTGGGGCAGCGGATTCAAATTGCTGAGGCGTTCCTTAGCACGTTCAGCCCGACGCGCAGCGCATTTTCGGCGGCAACAAGCGTAAAATGAAAAAGGCCAGGCACCGCCTGACCTCCCTAGGAGCACCGGACATCCAGATGGATGCACAGGAACACTCCTTCCATGCGCATGATGTGCCTTGGAAACTCAGGTTTCCAGGCCATGCGCCCGAATTCGCCCTTCACCGGTGCCAGTACATCCGTGGTCACCGGGAGGGCTGAATTCTTTCTTCAGGCCGCCTTCAACTGGTCGGCGGACATCTTGCCCGACTTGTTGTCGCGGACCATCTCGTAGCCGAGCTTCTGGCCCTCGACGATGTCGCGCATGCCGGCGCGCTCTACGGCCGAGATGTGGACGAAAACGTCGGCCGAGCCGTCGTCAGGCTGAATAAAACCAAAACCTTTGGTGGCGTTGAACCATTTAACTGTGCCGGTGCTCATAAACGAACCCTTTCCATGGCAAATATTCGTTAATCGCGGTGCGAATGCACAACGATTTTTGTCTCGATTTTTGATGGGGAAGTTCGTCAAAGACGCGCATGCATGCGCGGATAACAAAAGTCAGTCAAACAAATATCGACATGTTTCTTGTAGGCTTCTTTTATCACCGAGTCAATTTCTGGTTTTCCATCGACCTGAATTCAACCTAGAATTGCTCAGGCATGAGACCTCAACTGGCGAGGCGGCCGAAAGACAAGGTCCCCACAAAAACGCGCGACGCCCGGAACCAACCCCATGCCGACGCATTTCAACGGTGTCAGCAATTTAGAGAGCAATCTCGGAAAGCTGACAAAAGGACGCCTCCCGCACGACAATCGGTGCGAGAGGCGTTCTTGCATGTGCCAGGAGGCCGAAGCCGGGCCGCGAGCCTTGCTATATAATGGCGCTGATCAGCGGCAGGATCTCGTAGTGGAAACCGCGGCCGGAACGCGACACCGGATCGTCATCGATCACGGCCCTCGCCTCGGCTTCGCTCCCGACACGCAGGACCAGTAGGCCCCAGGGACCGGCCGGGTCGGCGACCGGCCCAGCCACGATCATGGTACCCTCGCGAAGCTTGCGACGCAGGTAGTCGGCATGCCGCCCCATCAGTTCCCTTTCTTCCTCGGTCATGGTGAAGGCGAAATCCGGTCGAGGCGGGATCAGCCGGCAGTGAAAGATCAATGGCACCGTGGGCGGTCCGTCGTTGCTGGCCATCGATCCTTCTCCAAAACCCCGTCAATCGACCATCGGTGTTCCGCCTCGATTGACCTATTCGTCCGGTCCCGGCTCCGGCCAGGGCTCCTTTGCCGCTTCCGCGTACCAGTGCCACATCGCCGGCGTAGCCAGCACGGCGTCGACATAGGCCCTGGTGTCGGGCGCGAGTTCGCCGCCATAGGTGTCGAAGCGGGTGACGACCGGCGCGTACATGGCATCGGCCGCGGTGAAATGGCCGAACAGGAAGGGGCCGTCCTTGCCGTATTTTTCGCGACACGCGCGCCAGATGGCCTCGATGCGAGCACGCTGCACTTCCCCTTCGGCGTCGAGCGGCTTGTGGCCCTTGGGCCGGCGTAGATTCATCGGCCAGCCATAGCGGACCTCGCGAAAGCCGGAATGCATTTCGGTGGCCACCGAGCGGGCCAAGGCACGGGCGCCGACATCATCGGGCCAGAGCCCTCTGTCCGGAAACAGGTCGGCAAGATATTCAAGAATGGCAAGGGTTTCCCAGACGATCCTGCCCCCGCCCTGCAACGGCTTATGATCCAAGACGGGGACCAGTCCGGTCGGCGACACCTTGGCAAGATTGGCAAAGGTCTCGGGCGTCCGCAGGCGCACGAAGCTCTCCTCGAACGGGATCTCCAGATGCTTCATCGCCAGCCATGGCCTGAGCGACCAAGAGGAGAAGCATTTGTTGCCGATGTAGAGCGTGAATTCAGCCAAGGCGATTTCCCCAAATTTTCGTCACACTAGAGCAATCCCACGAAAGGTGTGTAGCGGTTTTCCCGGGAAAAGCGCGAGCGCTTTCCCTTGGGGGTTGCATCCAAACAAAGAGTTGGAGCAGTTCGACGTTTCCGTGAAACGATGAACTGCTCCAGCCACGCGGCGCAATGGCAGCCAAGCGTTTCGGCCGCTTTGCTGCGTTCACCCGTGATGAATTCAGTTTGCCTGTGCAGCCAATTGCGCCCCCGGCGAAACACCGGCGCGGGCGCGGATCGCGGCGACCGCGCTGGCAATATCGGCATTGACGCGCAGCGCCTCACGTCCGGCTTCTATGGTGAGGTCGACCTGCTCGACCGGCAGCTTCAGCCGGGTCGGTATGGCGTTGAGCCTAATTTGCACCGCCGGATCGAGATCGGCGAAAGACAGGTGCTGCACCACGAGCCGGACGTCGCGGCAATTCCAGCCGCCCGTCGAGCCTCGATAGGCGGCCACCGTCGGGGCCGGCAAAGCGCAGCGGTAGCGCACCAACTCCTGCTTCCACTGCGAGACGGCCAGGGTCAGGGCATCGAATTCGTCACGCACCGAGGAAGAAAGCGTGGTGCTGGTCACGGCGTCGAGCAATTCCGAGGCCTTTGGCCCATGGAGTGTTTTCGCCCAACTCACATCCCTGTTGCTGCCCGCATCGGCGACGATGAAGATCAGCGTCGTCAGGCGAACGGCTGCCGAAGGCGACAGCGGCCCGTAGGGCGTGCCGGCGGCCGAGCGCTCAAGCGAAAAGCCGGTTACGCCGATATTGTCGGTCAAACCGCCGTCGAGCAGCTTCACATAATCGAGCGGATCGGCGTTCTGGTAGGAATCGAGCGCGCTGGCGTAGGCCTTCAGCCTAAGCGAGGCGTTGCGGTCGGCAAGCGCCCGGCTCAGCCACAATGGCTTGCGGTAGCCGCAATCCGGCTTGGTCGCGGCGACCACGATCGGGGCGAAGACGATGGGCACGGCGGCGGAGGCGGCAACCGCATCGGCCAGCCGCACCTTGTCAAGGTCGCTGCACAGGGCCGCGAAGGTGTCGTAGGTGAACATGAACGGCGTACGGTTGTAGATATCCGACGCGTTGACCCAGACGATCGGGCGGTCCGGCCTGCGGAATGCCTCGAAAGTCGCGCCGTCGAAAAGATGGTCGTTCAGCCATTTGGCGAAGCCGCTGCGGTCATTGACGCCGCCATAATAGGCGCGCACGAGATTGAGCGGCGACACCGACGTCCTGAGATCGGCTTCCGCGTCCTGGATCAGGAAGCGCTGGCGAAAATCCTGGTAGCCGTCCTTGCCCTTGTAGCCGAAATAGGCCGCCGCGATGGCGCCGCCAGACGCTCCGGAAATCATCCTGATGTCGTCGACCAGCGTGCGGCGGTACGGTCGCTCGTCGATGACGATGTCGTCCAGGGCCTGCAGCACGCCATAGGAGAAGGCTGCCGCCCTGGTGCCCCCGCCTGAAAAGGCGAGGCCGACCACGGTCGAACCATCGTCGCCCGGATCGGGGATGAAGGTCGGTGAAGGGTGTCCTGCTTCGGATGTCAGGACGTTGATCGGTCCGACATCGTCGGCGATGCAACCTGCCGTCAGCAGGGAGACAGCGACCGCCAAGGCAAGGCGAGACAGAAAACGCATAGAACTCCCCCGGCGGGCCGTAGGCTGATCCCGCGCAGAACCTAGCCGCATTGCCTCGGCAGAGGCAACCAGTTGTCTGGGGGCACCCTTCAGGCCTGCGGAACGTAAGCAAGGCTGGCCCGTTTGCCTATCGCGAGTGAAAATCCCGAAATCCCAGGAGATGCGAAATGGTGAACAAGGATCAGGTCGCCGGCGTGGCCAAGCAGGTCAAGGGCTCGATCAAGCAAGCAGCCGGCAAGGCCACCGGCAACCGGCAGACCCAGGCCGAAGGCATGGCCGACAAGGTCGCGGGCAAGGTGCAGAAGGCCTATGGCGATGTGAAGGACAAGGTCAGGAAGGCGTTCTGATTCCGCATCAGGAAGATCGGAAAAGGCGGCTGCCCGATGCCGCCTTTTTCATGTGCTCCAGCCCTTGCTGAAAGCGTTGGTGAAAGCGATCTCGCCGTGGTCGTCGGTCGCCTCGCCCAGCACCACGTCCATGCCATCGCTGGTTACCCTGGCCAGAGCGAACCCTCCCATATAGGCAGCCTTCGGCTTGAACAGGTCCAGCCCGTCGCGACGGTAGATCAGCGAGGTTTCGTGCTGATGACCGTGGAAGATGGCAATGACATTGTAACCCTTCAGCGCCACCACCAGCGCCTGCCTGTCGGCCTCGCCCCACCAGTGCGGCGCACCGGCGCCGTCATCGTCATAGGTCCGCTTGGAGGGATCCCACCGCTCCGTCGAAAATGTGTCCCAGCCATAATGCTGGAACAGGATGACGGGACGGCCATCCGCCGCATAGGTCGCCAGATCCTGCTTGAGCCATGGCAGGCTGCTATCGGCGCCATGGCCGGTATCGCCGGCGAAGCGATGTGTCTGGACGAGATGCAGGCCGCCCCAATCCCATGAATAGCAGTCGGTCTCGACATCGTAGTCGGTGGCCGGCACGGGCGGCTTGAAGAACACGCCGGCACGATGGTTGACTTCAACATAGTCACGCAGTTCGCGTCGGTACCAGTCGACATGGTGCGGCGGGCCGTTCTGGTCGAGATCGTGGTTGCCGAGCCCGACATAGACCGGCATGTGGACGCGATCCGGGCCGACGCCTTGGCTGTAGCGCTGGCTGAATTGAAGCAGCTGCGTACCCTCGCTCGGCTGGGTGATCTGGCCGCCGCCATCGTCGGTGATGTCACCGCCGATGACAAGGCCGAGCGGCATGCCGATCCGGCGGCCCGCTGAACGCAAGCGGGTGGCGACACCGTTGATCTCGGCCGGCCAGTCCTTGTCGCCGATGGCATTCAGTGCAGCGACGTTGCGCAGCAGCGCGGCGTCGGTCTTGCCTTCCTGCTGGCAGTTGGGGCTCAGGCCGCTTGCCATGCGACAGGCATGGACATCGGCGATGAACAGGAAGGTGGCGTCGATGGGCTGGATGCGCTGCCCAGTCTGGCCGAACGCCGGACGTGAAAGCGCGCCAGCCGCGGCAAAACCGGCGGCCTGGACCAGAAAGCCGCGTCGTGAAAGCAAAACAGGGGAATGGCGATTCATCATGCCGGAATTTCAGCACAAGCGATGTCCGTCCGTCCAGTTTCGGCAATATCGCCACTGCCTTGACCATCGACATCGCAATCAACGTCTGCCACTTCTACCTGCGCTTGTATTTTCAAGAACGGGGGCGTCATGAAGAGCGCGCTTGTCGGCATGGCATTGGCGGTTCTGCTGCCTGCAAGTGTTGCGTTTGCCGGTCCATGCGTCGATGCGAAATCGGCCAAGAATGGCTTCATTCTGGCGAGGCCTGGTATCCAAAGCGAATTTCGGCCAGTGGCGGGCGGGATGATTTCCGTCGCCAATACTTACGAGTTGCAATCACCGCAGAAGCAGTTCCTGTTTGCCGGCCTGATCGAGGTTTTTCGCGACAGCGCCACCGGCCGGGTGGCAATGATCCCGTTTTCCGACCTGCGAAAACTGTTTCCGCTGAAGACGGGAGCCAAGAGCACGATCGAGTTCGTCGAGCTGTCGCCTGACAAGCAGCCGAAGGCCACCAGGACGCTGACCCTGGTCGTCAAGGGCAAGGAAACCTTCAGCCTGGGCGACTGTAAGTACAACGTTCTGGCGATCAAGGAGACCTTCAAGAACGGGAGTGGCGAGACGCTCGATGCGTTCACCGCGCTCTACTCACCCGACCTGCAAGCCGCTCTTGCCCGGCGCTATGATGAAGGGACCAGTGCGGAATTGGTCAACGGCTACGAGACGATCAAACCGCTGGCCGAATAGGGACCGGGCTGCCCGCGTTTATCGCGGCACCGGCCGCGAAGCGACAACTTGCCTTAGATGGTGCCATGCCGCCGCAGCACCCTGCGACGTCGCCTCTCGCCCCGAGACGGTGCGACTTGGGAGGCGCCGCGCTCCAAAGCCGCGAGGCAGTCGCGCAACGGGCCGGCGTCCTGCGCCGTCTTGGCCATCGACATGGCGCCGGAATAGGTGGCGATGGCAAGTGCGGCAAAATGCTGGGGATCGGTACCTTGCTCCCTGCCCTCCTGCTGGTCGGCACCGACCTTGTCGGCGATCGCCTGGCGCCATGCCGCAAAGATGCCGGCAAGGGCAGCGCGCAGATCGGGATCGGCAAGCGACAGTTCATGCGCCAGATTGTTGAGCGGGCAGCCGCGCACGAAACCCTGCTGGTCCAGTTCCGCCGCCACGGCCTCGAACACGGTCCGCACCCCGTCGCGCGCCGAAGCCGCCGTCTTGACCGGCGCGATCCATGTCTGCTCGACCGCCGCCGCCACGCGCTCCTCGATCACAGCCAGGGCAAGCGCCTTTTTGGTCGGGAAATGGTGATGCAACGCGCCGCCGCTGACCCCTGCCGCCGCCATCAGGTCGCCCAGGCTGGAAGCGTGATAGCCGCGTGCCTGAAACGCGACCTCGGCCACATCGAGAACTTTCCTGCGCATCCCCTCTGGGTCGTTGACGCGTTTTCCAGGCCGTACGCCCGATCGGGTGGTCATCTCTGCTGACATTACCGGACAATAGCATGTTGACAAAACAGGACAACCGGTCTGTTTATAAACAGGACGATCACCCTGTTTCTGGAGACTCCCGATGAATCCGCGCCTCGAACTTCCCATGAAGGTGCTCGCCTCGCCCGTCGTCGAGTTGAGGCAATACACATTGAAGCCAGGGCAGCGTGAAACGCTGATTGCCCTTTTCGACCGGGAGTTCATCGAGAGCCAGGAGGCGACTGGCATGGTCATCATCGGCCAGTTTCGCGACCTGGACCGTGCCGACATGTTCGTCTGGCTGCGCGGTTTCGAAAGCATGGACACCCGCAAGGAGGCCCTGGCCACCTTTTATGGCGGGCCGGTCTGGGCCGCGCACCGTGACGTGGCCAATGCGACGATGATCGATTCCGACGACGTGTTGCTGCTGAAGCCGGCATGGCCGGGCGCCGGGTTCGACCTCTCGGGCACGCAGCGCGCCGCCTGGGCCACGGGCGAAAAGCCAATTCAAAACAAACCGCTGGCTGGCATTGTTGTCATCCGGATTCATCATCTGCGGCCAGGCGTGGAGACCGACTTCGCCAGTCGCTTCAAGGCCGAGGCGGTACCCATGATGAACGCCTCCGGCGTCCGCCTCCTCGCCGCTTTTACCACGGAGCATGCCGAAAACAGCTTCCCGCGCCTGCCCGTGCGGGCGAGCGAAAACGTCTTTATTTCCGTTACCGGCTTCGACGCCGAGGCGCATGCCCGCCATGAAGCCGTCCTGGCCGCGTCGCCGAACTGGCGGGCCTTTTGGCAGGCAGCTGAGCTCGACCTGACCAAGCCAACGGAGACTTTGCGGCTGTCGCCTACTTCGCGATCGTTGGTCGGGCTGAGCCTCTAGGCTCCCAATGCCTCGATGATGGCCCCGGCGACGAAGGCCGGATCCTCCCAATGCGGGTTGTGGCCACACGTTTCGGCACGCACGAGTCTCGCCCCCGCCAGGCTGCGCAACAGCGCCTCCTGGTGCGCCTTGCCGAACAGCGGGTCGCACGCGCCGGCGATGATCAGCGTTGGGGTCCGCACGGCCTGTGCCCCACTGGTCAGGTCGGCCGGGCATATCTCTTCCAGAATGGCGCGCCAGCGCGCCACGGGCATCGCCGATGCGTCTTTCGCCAGGCCGGCTAAAAACGGCTGGGGCACATCGGGCCGGCAGGCATGCCACCAGTCATAGAACGGGTCGGCTGGCGATATCGGGTCACATAGGGCCTGGACACCCGTAACGAGTGGATGGTCGTGTGCGAAATCGGGCTTCAGCGTGCCTGCCATGAGCACTAGCCCCCCTAGGAGCTCGGCGTATCGTGCAGCCAGAGCGATGGCCACCATGGCGCCCAGCGAATGGCCAACGACAACAGGCCGATCGAGTTGGAGATGCCGGATCAGCCCGGCAATATCATCGGCGAAGTCGGTAATGCCGCAACCCTTGCCCGCTGGCGACGCACCGTGGCCGCGCAGGTCGGGCATGATCAGCCGGCGGCCGGCCAGGTGCGGCGCCAGCAGCGAAAAGCTGCGGCTGGTGTCGGTGAAGCCATGCACCAGAACCAGCGCCGGCTCGGCGCCCGATATCTCGACATAGGCGATCTCGAGGCCGCCGGGATTGACGAATTGCTTGCGGTCGGCCCAGCCGTCCTGCTCCGCCCAGGCATCAGAGACCGCTTCCAGCGCGATCGCCGTCACAGCCCGAGCTTCTCCTTGACCGCGGCAAGGCCGGGCTTGCCGTCGAAGGTGGTGACGCCGGCGAGCCAGGTGTCGAGGCGGTCCTTGTTCAGCGTGATCGCCTTCAGTGCGCCGTCCTCCGGCTTCATGCCGTCATTGATCAGGTAGCCCATGCCGACATTCTCGAAATCGATGTCGAAGGCGAGATTTTTCAGGAACTGCGCGACGTTGGGACATTGCTGCAGATAGCCCTTGCGCACCTGCGTCGTCACCGTCGCGGCACCGAAATTCGGGCCAAAGAACTTGTCACCACCAGTCAGATATTTGAAATCGTACATGGTGTTCATCGGATGCGGAGCCCAGCCCTGAAAGACGATGAACTGCTTCTCCTTGATCTCATAGCCGACCTCCGAGAGCATGCCCGCTTCGCTCGAACTCGACCACGTGCCAGCCGTCAAGGCCGAAGGCCGGATCGGCAATGGCGTCCATCATCAATTGATTGGATCCGGGTTCGATGCCGTACATTTTCTTGCCGAACTTGTCGGCGAATTTGTGCAGGTCGGAAACATCCTTGACCCCGGCCTCCCAGACATAAGTCGGTACGGCGAAGGTGTATTTGGCGCCGACGAGATTGACGCGGACATTCTCGATCGAGCCGTCCTTCTTGTAGGGCTCGTAATAGGTGACCATCGCGGGATCCCAGTAACCCAGGAACAGGTCGAGATCCCTGTTTTTCATGCCCTCGTAGATGACGTTGATGCCGAGCACTTCGCTCTGCGACTGATAGCCGAGCGCTTGCAGCAGGACGTTGGCCACCCCTGTGGTGAAGGCGAGATCGTTCCAGCCAGGCTCGGCCATGCGAACCGTCTTGCACTCTTCTGCCTCTGCTGCCCGGGCCGCGTGAGACGCCAGCACCAAAGCGGCAAGGCACACGCCATTTGCAAGGATGCGCAACATTCCGGTTCTCCTCTTGTCCTCAATTGACCAACTGGTCTTTTTATTGTCCCGCTGGTCAATAGTTGATCTAGACGGACGAAGATGTCAACGTGGATTCGCAATGCCTGGATCGAACCCGTGAAACTCAAGCGTCTCGGTGACATACGCCGCAAAGAGTTGCGGCAAGCCGCTTTCGCGGTGCTGGAGCGCGAAGGCATTGCCGGCGCGACCCTGGAAAAGGTTGCCGCCCATGCCGGCGCCTCCAAGGGCATCGTGCTGCACTATTTCCGCAACAAGCAGGAATTGTTCGAACATGCGATGCGGGAAGCCAACGCCGTGCTGCGCGACGCTGTGGTCGCCCGGCTTCGCCAGGCGCGCACGCCAAGGGAACGCCTCGATGCGGTGATCGATGGCAATTTCGAGGAGCATCTGTTCCAGCCATCGCTTTGCCATGCCTGGCTTTCGCTCTGCGCCGAGGTGCCGCGCGACGAAAAGCTGGCGCGTATCCAGAAGGTGCTTCACGCGCGCATGCGCTCGAACCTGTTGTCCGGTCTGCACGGCCTCACCTCGCCCAAAATTGCCGACGACATCGCGCTTGGCGTCACCGCGCTGATCGACGGGCTTTGGTTGCGGCTCGGCCTGGAGCCGGGCAGCGTGTCGCGCGAACAGGCTATCCGCCAGGTCAAGGATTTCGTCGCCGCGCGGCTGGCCATGCACCAGCCTGCGACCGTCAGCGCATAGGCCGGCCCGGCCTCTGGGCAGGCCGGAATTCCATGCCAAGCGAAGGGCGCGCCGTCAGGGCGGCCAGCCGGTCGCGCGCTTGCGCCGCTCAAGGCCGGATTTCAGATTGCCGCCGGCGGCGGCGTGATCCTTCAGAAGCCTCGCCCATGCCGCCACCGCTGCCGCCCGTGTCAGGCGGGTCCTGGCGAAATCCTGCGCCTCCGCGGCTATCTCGGCCTCCAGTTTCGGATTGGCGCGCAGCCATTCTATGCGTTCGGCCAGATCGGACAGGTCGCGCGCCACCGGGACATAGTGGCGAAACGGTTCGATATCGTCGAAGAACCACTCGCGCCACGGCCGATCCTGCAACAGCACGACCCGTTTGGTGTGGAGCAGCATCTTGAAGCGGCCACTGTAGCCCGCGCCCTCGACATCGATCATGTACCTGTAGGTAGCGACCTGGTCTTCCATTGTCTTGAAGGTCGCGGAATACCGATTGATGCTGGTGTTGTAGTTCGGCTCGGTGTCGTAGGCCTCAAGCAGATCCGGCCGCGCCTTTGCAATCTCGACTATCGCATGGCGAGCATGGTTCATGCAGCGTCCCGCCCAGAACAATCTGTCATCGCGCGGCGGCTCTTCCGAGGCGGCAGCCATCGCCCGCGTCTTCTGGTCGTAATCGTCGAACTTCGCGTCCGGCCAGCCATCGAAAACGAAATCAGGCGCGGCCACCTCGCCATAGCCGTCGGCTTGGGAGAAGGCAAAGCGTGTGCGGAAATAACGATGCCTTCTGCGCGACGGCGTATCGCCGAGCAGCATATAGAAGGGCGGCAGGCTTTGGACGCCCAGGGACGCCAATGCCTCGGCGATCAAGGTCAGGACCTGCACGTGCCGCTCAAGCCAGGCAGCGCGGGAGCGCACCTTGAGCGTCCCGCCTTCGAAACGGCAGTGTATCTCGCCGCGATTGAGCCCAGGCAGAAAGCGCCTGCCAACCTCGACGACGTCGACAGCCACGGGAAGCGCTTTCGGTCGGTTCTTGAGTGGTGCCATTTTCAAAAGACGCTCGTCGCGGCCCGTTTCAATCAACGCGGCTATCCCGTTGGCGCGGCGGATGCAAGGGGCAGACAATCCCGGCATCGGCACCTGACGAAGTTCATACCGTGGGATAGGCCCGCGGCTTGACCCGGGCCGCGACCATGCGGTGCTCTGGCCTGACCCAAAACTTCGGAGCACCAAATGAGGCTTCAAGACAAGCGTGCCCTGGTGACCGGCGGCTCGGACGGAATCGGCCTGGCAATCGCCGAAGCGTTCCTGCGCGAGGGCGCCGATGTCCTGATCGTCGGCCGCGACGCCGACAAGCTCGAAGCCGCGCGCGACAAACTGGCCGCGGCCGGCCCAGGCGGAACCGTGGAGACATTGTCGGCCGACCTTGCCACAAGCCCCGGTATCGCAGCGGTTGCCGAACACGTGAAAGCTTCCGGCCGGCCGCTCGACGTTCTCGTCAACAATGCCGGTGTGGCCTATCTCATGCCATTCGAGACCGTCAGCGAGGCGCAATTCCAGCACTCCTTCGCGCTCAATGTGACAGCCGCGTTCTTCCTCACCCAGGGACTGTTGCGGCATTTCGGTGCTGGCGCCTCCGTCATCAACATCTCCTCCTATTTCGCCAACAAGATGATCCCGAAGCGGCCGTCCAGCCTCTACTCCCTGTCCAAGGGCGCGTTGAACTCGCTGACCAAATCGCTTGCCTTCGAGCTCGGCCCGCGCGGCATCCGCGTCAACGCCATCGCGCCCGGCACGGTCGACACAGCCATGCGCCGCAAGACCATCGACAACCTGCCAGCCGCGGCAAAGGCGGAACTGGCTGCCTATGTCGAACGCAGCTATCCGCTGGGCCGCATCGGCCGGCCCGAGGACCTTGCCGGGATGGCGGTATATCTCGCCAGCGACGAGGCTGGGTGGACCAGCGGTGGGGTCTTCCCGGTGGATGGAGGCTATACGGCGGGATGAGGCCACACGGAGAAAGGAGAAGCGCCCATCTTCAACCGATTTGCATTCGCACCACCCGCAATCTCCGCTTGAAGGCCATTGTGCAACGCGATACGCCGTTGCCCAAATCGACAGACCGGAGACTTGCCGTGAGCACGCCAAAGACCAGAACCGAAACCGATACGTTCGGCCCCATCGAGGTTGCAGCCGACCGCTATTGGGGCGCACAGGCGCAGCGCTCCCTGGGGAATTTCAAGATCGGCTGGGAAAAGCAGCCGGCTTCGATCGTGCGCGCGCTCGGCATCGTCAAGCGGGCCGCGGCGGAAGCCAACATGGAGCTGAAGCGGCTTGATCCGGCGATCGGCAAGGCGATCATCGCGGCCGCGCAAGAGGTCATCGACGGCAAGCTCAACGACCATTTCCCGCTGGTGGTCTGGCAGACCGGCTCCGGCACCCAGTCCAACATGAACGCCAACGAGGTGATCTCCAACCGGGCGATCGAGATGCTTGGCGGCGTGATGGGGTCGAAGAAGCCAGTGCATCCCAACGACCACGTCAATATGAGCCAGTCTTCGAACGACACCTATCCGACGGCCATGCACATTGCCTGCGCCGAGCGCATCGTGCACGATTTGCTGCCAGCGCTGAAGCACCTGCACAAGGCGCTGGACGCCAAGGCCAAGGCCTTCAATCACATCATCAAGATCGGCCGCACGCACACGCAGGATGCCACTCCCCTCACCCTCGGCCAGGAATTTTCCGGCTATGCGGCGCAGGTCGCCTCCTCGATCAAGCGCATCGAAATGACGCTGCCCGGCCTGCAGGAACTGGCGCAGGGCGGCACCGCCGTCGGCACCGGCCTGAATGCGCCTGTCGGCTTCGCCGAGCGGGTGGCTGATCGCATCGCCGCCATCACCGGCATCGCCTTCGTCACCGCGCCGAACAAGTTCGAGGCGCTTGCCGCCCACGATTCCATGGTGTTCTCGCACGGCGCCATCAACGCGGCTGCCGCCGCACTGTTCAAGATCGCCAACGACATCCGCTTCCTCGGTTCCGGCCCACGCTCTGGGCTTGGCGAATTGTCGCTGCCGGAGAACGAGCCTGGCTCTTCGATCATGCCCGGCAAGGTCAACCCGACGCAGTGCGAAGCGATGACACAGGTCTGCGTGCAGGTGTTCGGCAACAACGCCGCGGTGACCTTCGCCGGCAGCCAGGGCCATTTCGAGCTCAATGTCTACAATCCGCTGATGGCCTACAACTTCCTGCAGTCGGTACAGCTCCTCGCCGACGCGTCGGTCTCCTTCACCGACAATTGCGTCGTCGGCATCGAGGCCCGCGAGGACAACATCAAGGCGGCCCTCGACCGCTCGCTGATGCTGGTGACGGCGCTGGCCCCGACCATCGGCTACGACAACGCCGCCAAGATCGCCAAGACGGCGCACAAGAAGGGCACCACGCTGCGCGAGGAAGCGCTGGCCACCGGCCTGGTCAGCGAGGCTGACTATGACCGGCTGGTGCGGCCGGAGGACATGACGCATCCGGGATAAGGTGTTTTCGGCGGGAGAATTTACTCCCGTCGCCGCGCCGTTCGACACGAATTTCACGCCTACTGCCCGATCACGGGAATGTATAGGCTGTGAACAATGTGTCGCCGGATAGGCGGCTTTGGTGAACAGTCGGCATCGTCTATCTCTGGGTCATTCAACCCATTCGGAGAGCCACCATGTCCATCAACACTTCAGCCGCCGGCGCCGGCGCCGCGTCCAACAGCTCTGTCACCATCCTCCTTGGCCGCATCCTGCTCGCGGTTATTTTCCTGCTTTCCGGTTTCGGCAAGCTCACCGCCATCTCCGGCACAGCGGCCTATTTCGGCGGCCTCGGCTTGCCGGCGCCAACGGCAACGGCCGTCATCGTCGGTCTGATCGAACTGCTTGGCGGCCTCGCCGTACTGGTCGGCTTCCAGACCAGGATCGCTGCCTGGGTTCTCGCTGTCTTCACCGTCGCCACCGGTTTGGTCGCGCACACCGGCTGGGCCGACCAGATGCAGATGATCCAGTTTCTCAAGAACCTCGCCATCACCGGTGGCTTCCTGCTGCTGGCTTCATCAGGCGCCGGCGCCTACTCCATCGACGCCAAGCGCGGCTAATCCTCCTTTCCTTACATGAAAGAAGCGGCGCGGAATTTTCCGCGCCGCTTTTTCGTTGTCTGGAATAACCAGTTCGGTTTCGGCTCTAGCCTCGCAGGCGTAAACTGCGCGGTGGCCGGCTCGAGCCCAATCGGGCGCCGGCAAGGGAGGTGGCCATGACCCGCAACGCATTGCTTCTGGTTTCGCGACTGCTGTTTGCCGTGCTGTTCGTACCGTCCGGCTTCCAGGCCCTCGCCAACATTGCCGGCACGACCAGTTATTTCGCCGGCCTCGGCCTGCCGCTGCCTCCCCTTGCCGCCTGGGGCACGGGCCTGTTCGAGCTGATCGCCGGATTGCTGGTCCTCGTCGGCTTCCAGACGCGGATCGTGGCGCTGCTGCTGGCGGCCTTCTGCGTCGTTGCCGGCTTCATCGGCCATTACGGCCAGGGCGCTGACGATGCGACGCTCGCCTTCCTGCACCAGCAGATGCTGATGAAGGACATTGCGATCGCGGGTGGCTTCCTGGCGCTGGCCATGGCCGGTGCCGGAGCCTGGTCGGCCGACGGACGCAGTTTCGGCATCGGTGCGGACGCGACCTGAGCCTCGATCCACCGGAACGCGCTATTTGACCGAAACGCTCGGCCCGCCTTCCACTGCCAGCACCAGCCTGCGGTTGGTGATCCGAGCCAGCTGCGCCAGCCGGCCGGCCGGCCGCTCGCCGTAGAGGTCCGAGAGCGAGGCCGGCAACACCAGCGCCAGCACGCCATTGGCGCGCTGCTCCCATTTCAGCCTGGGCATGATGCCGGGCATCGAGGCCGTCAGCAGATAGACGACGCGCATCATCGCCGCCAGCACCCGGGCACGCTCGAGGTAGCGCGGCGTCGCCAGCGCCTTGATTTCCGGCGCGATGGATTCGTTGAAGATGCCGTCGTGACGATAGGCGTTGGCCAGTGCCAGGAAGGCACGGCCCGGATGGTCGACGCCGAAGAAAGAGGCATGGGCAATGATGTTGAGCGATTGCCTGCCGCGATACTCGGGATGCGCGCGCCAGCCGATATCGGCCAGCAGTGCGGCGGCATGGCGGTAGCGCGCCTCATCCTCGGTCTCGTCGATGCCGAAGGCAGCGAAGGATTTGGCCGTCCAGTCGACCAGTTCATGCGCATGGGTGACCGAGCGCGAACGCAACCGGGCGAGCTCCTCGGACGCCGAAATCAACGGATCCGCCTTCTGCTCCGCCTCGTCGAGCAACGAATATAGGAAGCCTTCGCGCACACCGAGCGCCGAGACGATGATCTTCGACGGCTGCATCGCCGCCATGATCTCCTGCAGGACGATGGCGCCGTAGGGCAGCAGCGAACGGCGGTTCTTCGAGACGCCTTCGATCCCCTTGACCTTCTCGATCTCGGCTTTGCCCACCTGCTTGAGAAAGTTCGCCGCACTGTCGGCTGATATCTCGTAATGGTGCATGACGCCGAGCGGGTAGTTCGTCATCTCCATGTGCAGCCGGGCCAGGTTTCGCCAGGTGCCGCCGACGGCGTAAAAAGGCCGGCCCTGCCCGCCCTTCAGCAGCTTGGCCCGCGCAAGCTCTTCGCGCGCGATCTTCTGCGCCTGAGTGAGCGAGTTCTTTGCCATGTCCTGCAGGCGCAGGCCACCGAGCGGCAGCGTTATGCCGTCACCGATCGCCTCGCCACTGACGTCGACCAGTTCGAGGCTGCCACCGCCCAGATCGCCGGCGATGCCATTGGCCGGATGGAAGCCGGAAATGACGCCGAGCGCCGAATAATAAGCTTCCTGGCGCCCGCTGATCACCCGGATCTCGGTCTTGAGCACGTCCTCGGCCCGATGGATGAAATCGGGACCGTTGATCGCCTCGCGCGCGGCGGCGGTGGCCAAGACATACATATGCTCGGCGCCGGCCTGGTCGGACAGCGCGCGAAAGCGGCGGAACTCCTCCATCGAGCGCGTCACCGCCTCGGGGTCGAGTTTGCCGGTCGAGACGATGCCGCGGCCAAGACCGGCCAGCATCTTTTCGTTGAACAGCATGGTCGGCGAGCGCGCCAGCCCTTCATAGACAACGAGGCGGATCGAATTCGACCCGATGTCGATGATGGACAGCGGTCGGCGATCCTGCAGCCGGCCCTGGGAATCAGACAGCATCAGGTGGACGCTGCGGCGTTCTTCTTGCGGCGCTTGAACTGCGCGATGCGCCTGGGCGCATGCGACTTCAGCGCGTCACCCCGTCCGGACAGGCTCGGATTGGTCATGAAATATTCCTGCGCGTTGAACGGTTCCTCGCCCTCCTCCAGCACCACGCGCCGGGAGGTTCCATCAGCCAATACGTCGAAACTTTGCTGATTGTCCATGATATTGCCAAGCATGATCTGGCCGAGCACCTGTTCATGCACAGTTGGATTGGTGATCGGCACCATGGTCTCGACGCGACGATCGAGATTGCGCGGCATCAGGTCGGCCGAGGAAATGTAGACGATCGCCTCGTCCGACGGCAGGCCATGGCCGTTACCGAAGCAGTAGATACGGCTGTGCTCGAGGAAGCGGCCGACGATCGATTTGACCCTGATGTTTTCCGACAGGCCCGGCACCTGTGGCCGCAGGCAGCAGATGCCGCGCACGACGAGGTCGATCTCGACACCGGCGCGGCTGGCATCATAGAGGGCGTCGATGATGATCGGGTCGACAAGCGCGTTCATCTTCATCCAGATGCGCGCCGGCCTGCCCTCCAGTGCATGGGCGACTTCGTCGGAAATGTGCTGCAGGATGCGGTTCCGCAGCGTGAACGGCGAGATCGCCAGCCGCATTTCGGCGGTCGGCTCGGCATAGCCGGTGATGAAATTGAACAGCTGCGCGACGTCGCGGGCAATCGTCGGGTCAGTGGTGAAGAAGGACAGGTCGGTGTAGATGCGCGCGGTGACCGGATGATAGTTTCCGGTGCCAAGATGCACGTAATTGCGTAGCTTGCCATCCTCGCGCCGCACCACCAGCGACATCTTGGCATGGGTCTTAAGTTCGAGGAAACCGAACACGACCTGCACGCCGGCGCGCTCCAGGTCGCGCGCCCAGCGGATATTGGCTTCCTCGTCGAAGCGCGCCTTGAGCTCGACCAGTGCGGTCACCGACTTGCCGGCCTCGGCCGCGTCGACCAGCGCGCGCACGATCGGGCTGTCGTTGGAGGTGCGGTAAAGCGTCTGCTTGATCGCCACCACTTCGGGGTCGGCCATTGCCTGGCGCAGGAACTGCACCACCACGTCGAAGGATTCGTAGGGGTGGTGGACGATGATGTCCTTCTCGCGGATAGCGGCAAAGCAATCGCCGCCATGCTCGCGGATGCGCTCGGGAAAGCGCGGATTGTAGGGTGTGAATTTGAGGTCATCACGGGGCACGGCGACGATCTCCGAGATCTGGCTGAGCGCCAGCGGTCCGGTCAGGACGCTGATGCGGCTCGATGACACGCCGAGTTCGCTGGCCACGAAATCGCGCAATTCGCCAGGCATCAGCTTGTCGAATTCGATGCGGATCACCGATCCGCGACGGCGGCGCTTCAGCGCGGTCTCGAATAGGCGCACCAGATCTTCCGATTCTTCCTCGACCTCGATATCGCTGTCGCGAATGATGCGGAACGTGCCTGAGCCCTTGACCTCGTAGCCGGGGAACAGCTTGCCGATATAGAGCCCGACCGCCTCTTCCAGCGGGATGAAGCGGACATGGTGCTTGCGATCCGGAAGACGGATGAAGCGCTTCAGCGCCACTGGCAGGCGCAGGAGCGCGCTCATTTCCTCGCCGTTCTTGCGATGGCGAAGCTGCAGCGCCATCGAGAAGCCGAGATTGGGAATGAACGGGAACGGATGCGCCGGGTCGATCGACAGCGGGGTGAGCACCGGAAACACCTGGTCCTGGAAATGCTCTTCCAACCAGATCTTCTCGTCCTTGGTCAGAGCGTCGCGGGTGATGGTCTCGATGCCTTCCTTGTTGAGCAGCACAGTCAGCGCCGAAAGGCTCTTCTGCTGGTCTTCCTGCAGCCGTTCGACCTCCCGCAGCAGTTGTTCGAGCTGCTGCTCGGGAGTGCGGCCATCAGGGCTCTTCAGCACGATGCCCTCGCGGACCTGGCCGGCGAGGCCGGCGACCCGCACCATGAAGAATTCGTCGAGATTGGCAGCCGAGATCGAGAGGAAACGAACGCGCTCCAGCAGCGGATGATGGGTGTTCAGCGATTCCTCGAGCACGCGGCGATTGAACTGCAGCCAGGAAAACTCGCGATTGACGAAACGATCGGGATTGCCGCCTTCCGGGCTCGCCGCTTCGACATTGATGAATTCGCTCTGCACCGGCTTCAGTTCGTTCATGGTTCCTGCTCTTTCCACCGCTCAGCCGGTTAACCGGCTTAACTTATCCTCTGACAGGCTTTTGCGACAGTTTCATTTCATCGATCTTGCAAAGAGACCTGTTATGATCCAGATGCATGCGAGACTGCGTTAAGGAGACGACGATGGCAGGCGGTTCCATTCCCCATTTCCAGAACGATGCGGGCCATCCGGCGATTGACATCGGCGTCAGGGAATTCATGTGCACGGGCGCCAACCCGCCTTTCGATCACCCGCATGTGTTTCTCGACATGGGCGACGACAATGAGAAGGTCTGCCCCTATTGCTCGACGCTCTACCGCTATTCGCCAAAGCTGAAGGCGACGGAAACGCTACCTGCCGGCTGCCTCTACATCGACCAAGCCGCCTGATTCCTTCGCGACGGACCTGATGGAAGACACGCGCTCCCGGCAAATCGTCATCGCCGGAGCGGGCGTCGCCGGGCTGACCTCGGCACTTGCTTTTGCCAGACGCGGCTATCCCGTGCAGGTGTTCGAGCAAGCGCCGCGCCTGGAAGCTGTGGGCGCCGGCCTCCAGCTTTCCCCCAACGCGACACGCATCCTGCGTGACCTCGGCGTACTCGACCGGCTGTTGCCGGCGGCGGTGCGGCCGGAGGCCGTGGTGCTGAAGGATGCGAGGACGTTGCGCGAATTGGCGCATGTGCCGTTGGGGCAGTCGGGTGAAGACCATTGGGGCGCTCCCTATCTCGTCGCGCACCGGGCCGACCTGCAGAGCGCGCTGATGGCGCGTGTTGCCGAGATGCCTGATATCCATCTCACCCTCGGGGGGCGTGTCCAAAGAATTGCGACTGGCAGCCATGGTGTCACGGCGACCGTCGAGATCGGCGGCAAGACGGCGGAAGAACAAGGCTCCTTGCTGGTCGGCGCCGATGGCGTCTGGTCTTCTGTGCGCGGGCTTGTCGATGCAAAAAGGATGGCATCGCCAAGAAACCGTTTTTCGGGAGAGTTGGCCTGGCGCACTACCGTCGCTTCCGACAGCAGCGCCGGGCGGGCTTTCGCCGCGATCGGCGCAGCCGATTGCGTCACGACTTTCCTGCATCCGGGTTTCCACATGGTCGCTTATCCGGTCAGCAAGGGCGACGCATTCAACCTCGTCGCCTTCACCAAAGGCGAGCGCATTGCCGAGGGCTGGTCCGGCCATGCCGATCCCGGCATCCTCGCCGCCGCCATGCGCGGCACCGCGCCAGGGCTTGTGCAGCTGGTGGAAATGGCCGGCCCGTGGCTGACCTGGCCGTTGCATACCGTCGAACAGAAACAGCCCTGGACAACGCCGGCCGGCGTTGCGCTGATCGGCGATGCCGCGCATGCGATGACGCCATTCGCGGCACAGGGCGCGGCGATGGCGATCGAGGATGCCGCGACGCTTGCCACTCTGGTCGCCGGCTTCCCCGCCGATCCGCGACAGAGCCTCACCATCTGGGAGAATCTGCGGCGGCCGCGCGTGGAGAAGGTGCTCAAGCGCGGTGCGCTCAACCGGCTTGCCTGGCACGCCCGGGGCCCGGTGGCGCTGGCCCGCAACCTGGTGCTGGCGACGCGGCCGGCGGAGAAGCTCGCGGCCGATCTCGACTGGCTTTATGGCTGGGAGGAACCGAAGGTCGTCAGGCGGTAGGACGTCGAGACAAGTCAGCCCGATAGGTTGTCGGGACAGCGCCTCCCTCTGTCCTGCCGGACATCTCCCCCCACTGAGGGGATTTTTGGCGGCTTTGGCGCCGGCGTCATCTTGGAAACGTTGCCGAGTCTCAATTATACAACCGCATCGACCACCCCAGCGACACCGGCAGCGGGTTCCACCAGCCGGTCCGCAGGCCAGCGGTACGCAGAGCGGCAGCGGTCCAGGTGTTGCATCCGACCAGCGCGTTGAAATGGCCGTTGGCTTCGAAAAAGCCGTCGAATTTTGAATAAGCGGCGTTCTGGACATGGATCGGACCGTTCAGTCCCTGCTGAAAACTGGCCTGGATGAAATCGAGCAACGCCGCGAACCGCTTCCCGTCAATGTCGAAGCCCGCGACATCCGGGTGTGGTTCGGCGATGGCGCCGGCGACATCGACATGCATCACCGAGGCATCGAGCGTCAGCGCCTTCATCACCGGACCGGCTTTGAGTTCGGACCAGGTCGGTGTTTCCAGATAGAAGGCGCGGCCTCCCCAACCGAAGACGATGTAGCGCACCTCCGGACTATCGGCCGGGATGCCGGCTCCGACCAGAAAATGAAAGCGCTGACGCACGGCATCGTCCACCGGGATGGCAATGTCGGTATGGATCGGATTCTTCAGCACCAATATGTGCCGCATGCCCTCGCCCGCGGATGCCGCCGGCCAGAGCGGGCGCGGCACCAGCGTGCCGAGGCCCGCTGCAAGCACGATCACGGCGAGCGATATGGAAAGGAAACGCAGGACTTTTCTCATCGATGACGCCCGCTGCTCTGCCGCCAATCGCATCAGCCGACCCATAACAAAAGAGCCCGGCCGCATTGCGGCCGGGCTCTTGCGCTCGGTGTGAAACCGGTCAGTGCAGGATCTGCGACAGGAACAGTTTCGTGCGCTCATGGCGCGGATGGTCAAAGAATTCGGCCGGCGTGTTCTGCTCGACGATCTGGCCCTGATCCATGAAGATCACCCGGTTGGCGACCTTGCGGGCAAAGCCCATTTCGTGGGTGACACACAGCATGGTCATGCCTTCCTCGGCGAGCCCCACCATGGTCTCCAGAACTTCCTTGATCATTTCCGGGTCGAGCGCCGAGGTCGGCTCGTCGAACAGCATGATGCGCGGGTTCATGCACAGCGAACGCGCGATCGCCACACGCTGCTGCTGGCCGCCTGAAAGCTGTCCCGGATACTTGTTGGCCTGCTCCGGGATTTTCACGCGCTTGAGGAAATGCATGGCGATTTCCTCGGCCTGCTTCTTGGGCGTCTTGCGCACCCAGATCGGCGCCAGCGTGCAGTTTTCCAGGATGGTCAGATGCGGGAACAGGTTGAAGTGCTGGAACACCATGCCGACCTCGCGACGCACCTCGTCGATCTTCTTCAGGTCGTTGGTGAGTTCCTTGCCGTCGACGATGATCTTGCCCTTTTGGTGCTCCTCCAGCCGGTTGATGCAGCGGATCATGGTCGACTTGCCGGAGCCCGAGGGCCCGCAGATGACGATGCGCTCGCCGCGCATCACCTTCAGATTGATGTCCTTCAGCACATGGAATTCGCCATACCATTTGTGCATGGCGATGATGTCGATGGCGACATCTGTGGTCGAGATGTGCATCTTGGCGGCGTTGACCTTGATCTCTTCCGCGCTGACGGCATTTTCGGTGGCCATTGACAGGGTTCCCTTGGTCTTTCGTTTAGCGTTTGTGGCCGGTGTCGAGCCGGCGTTCGGTGTACATTGAATAGCGCGACATGCCGAAGCAGAACAGCCAGAAGACGAAGGCGGCAAAGATCAGGCCGGACTTGGCCGTCTGCGCCGTCGCCCAGTTGGCGTCGGAGAAGTTCTGCTTGACGATGCCAAGCAGGTCGAACATCGAGATGATGGTGACCAGGCTGGTGTCCTTGAACATGCCAATGAAGGTGTTGACGATGCCCGGTATGACCAGCTTCAGCGCCTGCGGCATGACGATGAAATACATCTTCTGCCAATAGCCGAGACCGAGCGAATCGGCACCCTCATATTGCCCCTTGGGAATCGCTTGCAGGCCGCCGCGCACCACTTCGGCCATATAGGCGGCCGCAAACAGCGACACGCCGATCAGCGCGCGCAGGTACTTGTCGAAGGTGACGCCCGGCGGCAGGAACAGTGGCAGCATGACGCTGGCCATGAACAGAACGGTGATCAGCGGAATGCCGCGCACGGCCTCGATGAAGATGACGCACAGCATCTTGACGATCGGCATTTTGGAGCGCCGGCCAAGCGCCAGCACGATGCCAAGCGGCAACGACACGACGATGGCCACAAAAGATAGCGACAGCGTTACCAGCAAGCCCCCCCAGCGCGCGGTTTCGACATGTTCCAGACCGAACACGCCGCCCACCAGCAGGAAGAACGCCACTACAGGTAACCCGACAATCAGCAGCAGGGCGTTGAGGCCCTTGCGCGGCACGCTCGGGATCAGCATCGGCACCATAAGCACGACGAGCAGTATGCCAACCAGAATCGGCCTCCAGCGTTCCTCGAGCGGATAGGTTCCGAACATGAACTGGCCGAACTTGGCGTTCACAAAGGCCCAGCAGGCGCCAGACCAGCCGTCCGGCTGAATTCCGCCTTGCGTTACCGTGGCACAGACGGTCCGGTTCGGTCCTGTCCAGACAGCGTTGATGAAGGCCCAGTTGATGATCTGCGGGAGGATCATCACCACCAGTGCGATACCGATTATGGTCATAATGGTATCGCCCGTCGAGGCGATCAAGTTCCTGCGCACCCACGCACTGAAGCCCGAGACGCCGGCAGGCGCCGGTTGCGCCAGCACCATTTCGGTGCGAACCCAGGACATATCATGTTCTTGCATGTCCTTACCTCTCCACCAGCGCCATTTTGGCGTTGAACCAGTTCATCAGCAGCGAGGTCAGGATGCTGATGGCCAGATAGATCACCATCATGATGACCACGCATTCCACTGCCTGGCCGGTCTGGTTGAGCACCGTTCCGGTCGTCGCCGTCAGGTCGGGATAGCCGATGGCGATGGCGAGGGAGGAATTCTTGGTCAGGTTGAGATATTGGCTGGCCAGCGGCGGAATAACGATGCGCATGGCCTGCGGCACGACCACCAACCGCAGCGCCTGGCCGGAACGCAGGCCAAGCGCCGCCGAGGCCTCGCTCTGACCCTTGGCGACACCGCGAATGCCGGCGCGCACGATTTCGGAAATGAAGGCGGCGGTATAAAACGACAGCGCCAGATAGAGTGACAGAAACTCCGGCTTGACGACGAAACCGCCGCTCAGGTTGAAAGTCGACTGCTTGGGAAAATCGAAAGTCAGCGGAAAGCCGCTCAGCGCGTAGGCGAGCAGCGGCAGCCCGACAATCAGCGCCAGTGATGTCCAGAACACCGGGAATTGCTGGCCGGTCGCCATCTGGCGCTGATGCGCCTTGCGGGCGACGAACCACGCCATGGCGATGCCGACAAGCAGACCCACCAGAATCAGCCAGGAGCCGTCACCCCAGATAGCGCGCGGGAAATAGAAGCCGCGCTGGTTGAGGAAGGAACCGAAAGGCAGATGATAGCTGTCACGCGGCGCCGGCAGCACGGCCAGCACGCCGGAATACCAGAAAAAAATGACCAGCAGCGGCGGGATGTTGCGGAACACCTCGACATAAACGGTACAGATCTTCTGGATCAGCCAGTTTTTCGACAGCCGGCCGATGCCGACGATGAAACCGATGATGGTGGCGGTGATGATGCCGACAAAGGCGACGATCAACGTGTTGATCAAGCCGACGATGATGGCCCGGCCATAGGTGGAGTCCGACGTGTAGGCGATGGGCGTGTCCGAGATGTCGAAACCGGCGCGGCCCCTCAGAAAGCCGAAGCCGGAGGCGATGTGAAGGTTCGTGAGGTTCACGATGGTGTTGTGGACAATCCACCAGACACCCGACACCAGCAAAGCAACGACCAGGCATTGATAGAAAATGCTGCGGACTTTGGGATTGTTTATAAGAGAAGCCCGGCTGGGCTCTTCGCGAAGAACTTCCTGCGATGCCATGTGACCGTCCCCTGGAAAGAGAAACCGGAAGGCAGAGTATCTGCCTTCCGGATCACATTTCGGTCAGCGGATCGGCGGAGCGTATTGCAGGCCGCCCTTGGTCCACAGCGCGTTGATGCCGCGCGCGATCTTGAGCGGGCTGCCCGAGCCGACATTGCGATCGAACATTTCGCCGTAATTGCCGACGGCCTTGACGATGTTGACGACCCAATCGTTGGAGACGCCGAGATCGGTGCCGATCTTGGTGTCGGCCTCCTGGCCGAGCACGCGCTTGATCTCCGGGCTGGCCGAATTCTTCATCTCATCGACATTGGCCTTGGTGATGCCGAGTTCCTCGGCGTCGAGCAGCGCGAAATAGGTCCACTTGACGATATGATACCACTGGTCGTCGCCTTGGCGCACGGCCGGGCCCAGCGGCTCCTTGGAGATGATCTCGGGCAGCACGACGTGATCGGCCGGCGAGCCGAGCGTCAGGCGGATGCCGTAAAGGCCCGACTGGTCGGTGGTGTAGACGTCGCAGCGGCCGGCATCATAGGCGGCATTGACCTCTTCGAGCTTCTCGAAGACGACCGGATTGTACTCCATCTTGTTCGCCTTGAAGTAGTCGGCGAGGTTGAGTTCGGTGGTGGTGCCGCTCTGCACGCAGACGGCGGCGCCCGAGAGCTGGAGGGCCGAATTGACGCCCGGCAGCTTCTTGGCGTTGATCATGAAGCCTTGGCCGTCATAGTAGGTGGTGCCGATGAAATTCAGGCCGAGCGCGGTGTCGCGGTTGATGGTCCAGGTGGTGTTGCGCGACAGGATGTCGACCTCGCCGGACTGCAGCGCGGTGAAGCGCTCCTTGGCGCTGAGCGGCGTGAACTTGACCTTGCTGCCGTCACCAAAGACGGCGGCCGCGACAGCGCGGCAGAAATCCGCGTCTATGCCCTGCCAGTCGCCCTTGTCATCCGGCGCCGAGAAGCCAGCCAGACCGGTCGAGACGCCGCACTGGATGAAGCCCTTCGCCTTTACGGTGTCGAGCGTCGTGGCCGACGCGGCCGACGCCATCAATCCAAGCGTAGCGGCGCCAAGAATGCCGATAGCAATATGTTTCATGACCCACAGACCCTTTTCTCTGTTTTTCAGGCAAACCCTGATCTTTTTTCCCGCGTGAACGCAGCTCCCATCCCGGCCCATTCCCGGAACCCCGCATCGTAACCGACGCGCCGCCTCCCATTCACGAATGGCATCGAAGGCGATAATTCCGGTGAGGTCAAGGAAAATGACCGAATCCGAACGTGTTTGAAAATCGATTGCCCGAAATGCCCGAACCGCAGACAAACGCGCTCGATATCCAGGCCGTGAACCCATAAATCTGCCGAACGGACGGCATGCAAGATCCTCTGCGACCCGATAGCCAACTTATTATTACTGCACAGCAACACATCAACGCTGCACCAACAGCCGACACTTCTTGACCAGTTGGCGCTCAAGCGCCCGATTTTACCGACGGCATAGTGCATGCTCGACATCGTCCCGATCTCGTGAGCGATCCGGCCCGCAGCAGCTCGAATTCCAGAATCGGCGAGCGCTCTCTCTATTGCCGCGCGCAGCGATATCGTATCCGGGTTCGGCAGCGCGATGCCCGAGCCGGTTCGGCCGGCACATGACAGAAGACGGCCTCCGCGAAAGAAATTGGCATATCCGAAGTCGGTTTCCTGGCGAACGCCATGCTGTTGCACGGCCCATGCCGCCGCACTATGGCTAGCGGCCTACCAGAAGAGGCAGGACGAATGGCAAAAGACGGCAACAAGCAGGGTTCCGGCACTGTGGGCATCAACACGCGGCTTGCCCATTCGGGTAACAACCCGCACGACTATTTCGGCTTCGTCAATCCGCCGGTCGTGCATGCCTCGACGGTGCTGTTTCGCAATGCCGCCGCGATGGCGAGCCACAGCCAGAAATACACTTACGGCACGCGCGGCACGCCGACGACGGACGCCCTTGCCCAGGCCATCGATGCGCTGGAAGGATCCGCCGGCACGATCGTGGTGCCATCGGGCCTGGCGGCGGTGACCATTCCGCTGCTCGCCTTCGTATCGGCGGGAGATCATCTGCTGATCGTCGACAGCGTCTACCATCCGACCCGCAATTTCGCCGACACGATGCTGAAGCGGCTCGGCGTCGAGGTGGAGTATTATGATTCCCGTATCGGCGCCGGCATCGCCGCCTTGATCAAGCCCAACACCAGGGTGGTGTTCACGGAATCGCCGGCGTCCAACACATTCGAGGTGCAGGACATCCCGGCGATCGCCAAGGCGGCGCATACGGCCGGCGCCATCGTGATGATGGACAACACCTGGGCGACGCCGCTCTATTTCCGGCCGCTCGACCATGGCGTCGACATCTCCATTCATGCCGCGACCAAGTATCCGGCCGGCCATTCCGACGTGCTGCTCGGCACGGTGTCGGCCAATGAAAGCTACTGGAAACAGCTCTATGAGAGCTTCTGCACGCTTGGTTGCTGCGCAGGCCCCGACGATGTTTACCAAGTGCTGCGCGGCCTGCGCACGATGGGCGTGCGCCTGGAACATCACCAGCGCAGCGCACTTGCGATCGCGTCGTGGCTCGAAGGCCAGAAGGGCGTGGCGCGTGTGCTCCACCCGGCCCTTCCCAGCCACCCGGACCACGATTTGTGGAAACGCGACTTTTGCGGTTCGAGCGGCATCTTTTCCATCGTGCTTGCCGGAGGCGGCCAGAAGGAGCAGCACGCTTTCCTGGACGCGCTGCAGATCTTCGGGCTCGGCTATTCCTGGGGCGGCTACGAAAGCCTTGCGGTGCCGGTCTGGCTTGGCGACCGCGTCGTTGCACAAGCCCCTTATGAAGGTCCGCTGATCCGTCTGCAGATCGGCCTCGAGGATGTCGACGACCTGAAAGCCGACATCATGCGCGGGCTGGCCGCTGCCGCTACCTGACCGCGCAAACGGGCTGAGGCGGGACAGGACCGCCAAACGGCCGCAAGGCCTTGGCGCTGATGACAAAGCGCGAGCCGCTCGTGGCATCCCATTGCCGTGCGGCGCGCAATATTATTCTCCCGGACCGCGACTTTCCGGATTTGTTTGACTTTCAAATCCGCGGATTCGACCGCATTGCGTGCTGCACGGCATTCCCGACCAATCCATTTGTCACAAAGCTTGCCATGGCCTTTCGTCTTTTTGTCCCCATCCTTGCCGGCGCGACGCTACGCGAACGCATCCTGGCGTGTATCGGCGCCACGATCGGCATCGCGCTGACCGGCGTGATCAGCGGGCTGGCGATGGGTGGCGGCCCGCACGTGGCCCTGCTGGTGGCGCCGATGGGCGCCTCCGCCGTGCTTCTCTTCGCCGTGCCGGCGAGCCCGTTGGCGCAGCCCTGGTCGATCATCGGCGGCAATTCCATATCGGCGCTGGTGGGGGTGACCGTGGCGCATTTCGTCCATGATCCGGTCATTGCATCGGGCCTCGCCGTAGCTTTCGCGATCGCGGCGATGTCGTTCACGCGCTGCCTGCACCCGCCAGGCGGCGCGGCGGCGCTGACCGCCGTGCTCGGCGGGCCTGCCGTTGTCAGCGCGGGCTTCCTGTTCCCCTTCGTGCCGGTGGCCTTGAATTCGATCATCCTGGTCACGCTCGGCTTCCTCTTCCACAGGCTGGCGCGGCGCACCTATCCACATGTCGCCGCACCCGCCGCCAACAGCCATGGGACAGCCGATCCGCCGGCGCAGCAGCGCGTCGGCTTCCGGCCCGAGGATATCGACGCGGCACTGACCACGCTCGACGAAACCTTCGACATCGACCGCAACGACCTCGAACGGCTCCTGAGACAAGTCGAGCTGCAGGCCATGGTGCGCTCACACAGGACGTTGCTCTGCGAGGACATCATGTCCCGCGACGTCGTGTCAGTGTCGGAGCAGGCCACCATCGAGGAGGCCCGCCAGCAGCTGCTCGATCATAATATCCGGACCCTGCCGGTGGTCGACGCGGACGCCCGTCTGGTGGGCGCGGTCGGCCTGCGTGAACTGACGAGGGCCAGCGACACTGTGAAGGGCGTCATGTCGAGGGCCGGCACAGCCTCGCCCGACACGCCGGCGATGGGCCTGCTGCCGGTGCTGACCGACGGGCGCAGCCACGCCGTGGTCATTGTCGACCGCGAACGGCGCATTCTCGGCCTGATCACCCAGACCGATCTTCTGGCGGCGGCCGCGCGCGTGCAGACGACAGACAAGGCACTGGCGGAGGCTTAACATAGGAAAGCCAGGCAGGGCCGCAGCGATCGACTATTTCTGCCGCTTCCATCCCAACATGGCCATCTCGACGTTTCGCCCTAACCCGCCGCCTGATCGAGCCGTAGCGAGGCGCGCCTGGCTTCGTCCGGCCTTGCGATGTGCGTCCAGGAGCCGTCATAGCCGGGCTTACGCCGCTCGATCCAGGCATCGAGCCCTTCGCGCAAATCAACGGTCGGAGCCATGCGGGCGAACTGCTCGGCCTCGACCAGAAGCCCTTCGGCGACGCCGAGATTGATGCCGCGCGCCACCGCGGTGAGGATGCTGGCGAGTGCTGCCGGCGAATGCGTGATGATGCGGCGGGCAAGATCGTGCGCCGCCGGCATCAGATCGACATGCGGCACGACCTGATTGACGAGACCAAGTTCGAGCGCCCGCGGCGGTGGAAACCAGTCACCCGTCAACAGCAATTCCAGCGCGCGCTTGCGCCCGGCAAGTCGCGGCAGGCGCTGCGTGCCGCCGAAGGTCGGCGGCATTGCGAGGTTGATCTCGGGTTTGGCGAACAGCGCGCGGTCGCTGGCGATGGCCAGCGGCACGGCTTCCGTGATTTCGCAGCCGCCGCCGAAGGCAATCCCGTTGACGGCGGCGATGATCGGCTTGCGGAAGGCCTCCAGCCGCGCCGTCAGCCGCTGGCCGCGCATGACGAAGTCGCGCAACGCCACATCCGTGCCGGCGGCGACACTCAGTGAGAATTCGTTGATATCACCGCCGGCGGAAAAGGCGCGTTCCCCTGCCCCGGTCAGAATGACGGCGCGGACCGCATTGTCGGTCTCTATCGTGTCGAGGATCGCGAGCAGGCGATCGATCAGGGCATAGTTCAGCGCATTGAGCTTTTCGGGGCGGTTGATGGTGAGGACGCACACCCCGTCGCGGGTCTCGTTCAGGACAAGATCGGCCATTGTTCTTCCTTTCCAGATACGACAGAAAGGGATCATGCTTTCGATTGCATGTATATTCACTAGTCGGTATACATGCTCCATGCCTGAAGCCGCCAGTCCGACCCGCAAACGCATCGTCGATGCCGCGACGAAGCTGTTTTACGCCGAGGGAATCGGTCGTGTCAGCGTCGATGCCGTTGCCGAAAAGGCAGGCCTCACCAAGCGTACGCTTTACTACCACTTCAAGAGCAAGGACGACCTCATCGCTGCCTATCTCGACGGTCGCGACCAGCCCAATCTGCGGCAGATGGCCGGCTGGTTCGACGCGGCAGAAGGTGAGGCGGACCGCAGGGTCGAGGCGATCTTCAGCAATCTGGCACGGGTTGCGCACCATCCGAAATGGAAGGGATGCGGCTTTCTGCGCACAGCCGCGGAACTCGCTTCGATGCCTGGACATCCGGCGGTCAAGGTCGGCTCGCGTCACAAGTCAAATTTTGAGACATGGCTGGCTGGCGCGTTGTCCAACCATGGCATCGAGGAACCGCAGGTTGTGGCGCGCGAGATCGTACTGCTGATCGACGGTTGTTTTTCGATCATGCTGATCCATCGCAATCCCGACTACATCGAGGCAGCCGGACGAGCGGCGGCCATGCTGGTCAGGGCACGAATTTCAGGCAGCCCAGCCTAGAAACCCAGCGCCAACCATGCGGTGCCGGCGACGAGCGTGATCAGCGTCAGCGGCAAGCCGACCTGGAAGAAGGCGCCGAAGGACAGTGGTGTGCCGGCAGTCTTGGACTGCTCGGCGACGATCAGATTGGCGACCGAGCCGAGCAGCGTGAAATTACCGGCAAGCGTCGAGCTCATCGCCACCACCAGCCAGGCGCGTTCGGGGTTTTCCAACCCGGGTATGAACGGCCGCAGTGCCAGCACGGCCGGCACATTGCTCATGATGTTAGAGAGCACCGCGGTGAACCCGGACAAACGCCAGACATCGTCCAGGCCGAGATTCTTGGCCGAGGCGACGAGATCAGGCGTCAGCAGCGTCTTTTCGGCGCCGGCAACCACCACGAACAGACCTGCGAACATGAACAGCAGCGGACCGTCGATCTCACGGTAGATGCGTTCCGGCTTGATGGCGCGAGTGAGCAGCAGAATGGCGCCGCCGATCAACGCCGCCTTGGCAACGGGAACGCCGGCGAAGAAGGCAACGGCCAGGCCGATGCAGACGATCACGGCCTTCAGCACCTGCCCGCGATGCATGCGCCCGCGCGACACATGCGGCGCTAGTTCAGCGGTGCGGGTGAATTCGGCCCGATAGACGATGCGCACGATGACGATGACCGCGACGAGGCCGAACAGTGCGACCGGCGCGAGCGCCGCTGAAAAGGCAGGATAGGAAATGCCCGACAGCGCGCCGATGACCATGTTCTGCGGATTGCCGGTGATGGTGGCGACACTGCCGCAGTTCGATGCGGTGGCGGTGGCGATCAGGTATGGAATCGGGTTGCGGTTGATGACGCGGGTGACGTGGACGACGATCGGCGCCATGACCAGGCAGATGGCATCATTGACCAGGAAGGCCGACAGCACGCCGGTCAGCAGCGTGACCATCACCAGGAGCATGAAGGGCGCGTGCGCGTGTTCGATGGCGATGGCGCCAAGGCCGCGAAAGGCGCCGGAGACTTTCAAATGCGCCAC
This sequence comes from Mesorhizobium sp. HAY1-8B, assembly GCF_056868045.1. Taxonomy (NCBI): domain Bacteria; kingdom Pseudomonadati; phylum Pseudomonadota; class Alphaproteobacteria; order Hyphomicrobiales; family Phyllobacteriaceae; genus Mesorhizobium; species Mesorhizobium sp. HAY1-8B. Next base: position 3,638,420 of record NZ_CP200321.1, on the reverse strand, counting down.
CACGATCATCATGCCGAGCAGAAGCGTGATGGTGTCGAAATTGATCGCGCGGTAGGCATCCTCCATGCTGATCGCGCCGATGGCGATCATCGCGGCGCCGCCAAGCAGCGCAATCCCCGCCCGGTCGAGGCGCAGTCCAGGTATACGGCCGATAGCCACGCCGGCATAGGTCAGGACCAGGATCAGCAACGCCGCCGCGCCCATCAATGTCATCGGTAAGAAGCCCCGCTCGATCAGGTGGCACCGATGCGGTCCGCCCGGTGGTTCTTTTGCATGTCAACTTTGGCGATGTCGAGATTGATGACAAACGGACTGAGCAAGCTGTCGTTGCGGGCGGTATCGCTAACGCCGATAGAAATCCAGCCGCTGTTGCAATGCCTGCGGCGAAAACAGCCGCTCGACGGTCTGCCGCGCTTTGTGGCCCACGTCAGCCCGCAGCGCTGGATCGGCCTTGAGCTCGGCCAAGATTTGCGCCGCCTGTTGCGTCGTCTCAAAGAGAAAACCGTTTTCGCCATGAATGATATGGTCGGCGTAGCCGCCATGCGAATGGCAGACCACGGGCAAACCGCAGGCCATCGCCTCGAACACCACGCGGCCGAAGGTCTCCACATGCGAGCCGGTGCGGTAGTAGAACACGTCGAGCGTCGGCAAGAATTGTTCGGCGGCAAACTGGCCTTGCGGCAGGAGTTCCAGTTGCGGGTGTGGCGTAAGCTTGTCCTTGAGCGGCGTCCCGCCCTGGATCCGCACCGCAACGCCATCGGCCAGCAATGCCTCATAAAGCGCCGCATCGTCGGCATGATGTTTGTCCGCCGTGTCACGGCTCAGCCGGCCCACCGTGAACGGCCGATCCGACCTTGCCGGCCATGGTGAGAAACGCTCGATATCGATTGGCGACGGATGCACGACGCCTTCGACCTGCAGCATGCGCTTCTGAAAATCGGAGATCAGCACCAGTTCGGCGTCGGGCCAGCCCAGCAGGCGCGGCATGCCGGTCGTCAGCGCGATGATTTTTGGGTGAAAGGTGTTGAAGACATAGATCAGCCGGCGTGGTCGCCGGATCAGGTAAGGCCAGATTTTGTTGCGCCAATGCGCGCCGAGGAAGACGTAGGTGCCGCCGTCCGGCACGTCGCGCTTTGTCGGCGAGACGCGGTGAATCGGAAATTGCTGCATCAGTTCGTCGGACACGCGCGAAGAGGTTGCCCAAAGACGCACCTGCTGGTCGGCGCTCAACAGCCGGTACAGGTCGAGGGTCTCGCGCTCGCTGCCGCCAAACGGGTTTTGAAAACTGTTGAAGAAATGGATCATGATCGCCGCGCTTGCCTGGCCTTGCCCGGGGCCATCCCGCCACTCGTTCGCCGGCACCGAAAGGTCGCGACTGCGCCAGCGGGCCGGAAGACCGAGGAGATCAAGAAAGCAGAAATGTCTCTGGCGATGCCCAATACATCACCTTAGCCGGAGGAAGCATACCGACAAGAAGGCGTCAAGGAACCGGTCGCCTTCATGCGCTGCAAGGCTGCCTTCAATGCACCGTGGTGGCGCTGGGCTGAGACACCAGGGCGGCTTCCGCCGGGTCAAAACTGACCTGGTCGCGTCCATTCGACTTGGCGACATAGAGCCGCCTGTCGGCGGCGGAGAAAATCGCCTCGTAGGTCGTCGGCCCGCTGAAGCTGGTGCCGCCGATCGAGACGGAAAGCGGACAGGCGCGGCCGCCGGGCGAAAAATCCATTTCGCGAATGCGCCGGCGGATGCTTTCGGCAACCAGCCAGGATTGCGGGGGGTCGACACCGGGAAGAAACACGCCAAACTCCTCGCCCCCGATGCGGCCGACGATATCGCTGCCGCGCAATTGCCCCTTGATCGCCTGCGCGATCAGCTTGAGCGCCTGGTCGCCGCAGTCATGGCCGAGCCGGTCGTTGATCGACTTGAAATGGTCGGCGTCGATGATCAGCAGCGCGCCGGAACGGGCATGCTCCTGCTTGCGGGTCTCCTCGAGATAGGCCTCGACCAGCATCGAGAAGGCGCCGCGGTTCAGCACCGCCGTAAGACTGTCGGTCGCGGCGATGACGCTGAGTTCGCGTTGGGCTATGGCCAGTTGGCGGATCTTCCACATGAGAAGAAACAGAAACGTGCCGCCCAGCCCCAAGGGAAGAAGCAGGTCCGTCAGTTGCGCGCGCCAGACAGCGTCGGACGACAGATAGGGGAAATTGAACGAATCAACAAAAAACGCCACGGCAATGAAGAATGCCGTGCCGGCCGCGGTGACAGCGATCACCCTGCCCCAGCTGGTCGGCGACAGGTCGAGCTTCATTCCATTCCACTCCGTTAGCCGCCTCTACTATGACGTGCCAACGCAAACAAAATGATAAGACTTTCCCTTCAATTCGAGATCAGGGAGCCGGAGCACGCCCATTGGTGGTCGGGCTCCGGCGGGGAAAGCAGTTCGGTCCCTAAATTTCGCGCGATGCGGGCATTCCCGAACGTCAACGGCCGGGCGCCGGTCGACTTGCCTCCACAACGAAGGATGCGGCGATCAGGTCGTCGGCATCCAGTCGTAGCGAGCCGTCGCCTGCTCCCATGATGGCGGCGACCTTGTGGAAGGTCTTCATCTCATAGTCGGAAATTTCGGCATCCTGCATTCTGGCCTTGAGTTCAGCGATACGCCGCCCCAAGGCGGGGGACGTTCCAATTTCTCGTTTCGACATGGCCTGGCTTCTCCTCCCCCAACCCGCACTTGTTTTGCCCCGCCCATTCGCTGGCCCGCACATTGCCTTTTTATGAGGTTCCGCGAATACAAGGCCCCGAACGCCTCATGGGGCCTAAGGTTCCAATCTCGGCAGATCACGAAATAATTCCGGATCGCCGGTCGAGCTTTGCCTTATTGCGCGGTCATCGCCACTATCGTCGTACTTGAGTTCCGCGCCTCCACCCGCTCCAGGCATCGACCCGGAATATTCGGCCATGTCGCGGTGGCGCACTCCTTATCAGCGACCGCAACGGGCTCGCTATGCCGCACGGCGGCCGCTTGCGTCGCCGTGGACGCGAAAAGAACCGTCTGGGTTATCAGAGCCGAGAAAACGGCAACCTGGAACAACACGGCGGCGAAGGCGATCTTCTTGAGCATGCGAGGCAACGTGCTGGCGGGCATCAGGTTCCCGCAGACTGCACCGTCATTCACCGCATGGAAAAGAACCCATGAGGAACGAAATCTGCAAAACGACCAATTTCGGTTGGTTTCAGGCTCTTAATATAGCATCTAACCACTTGAAAAGATTGGCGATCCCGACAGGATTCGAACCTGTGACCATCGGCTTAGAAGGCCGGTGCTCTATCCAGCTGAGCTACGGGACCGCTGGGCCGGCCAAAAGGGACCGGCTGGATATCTGGCGCTGGCTGCGGTTCAATGCGTCCAGGGCGTCCTGCGGTCATAGCGGAAATTTTCCGCATAGGAAATCTGGCGGCGCTTGGTCTCTTTCGGCTCCTCGACACGGAAGGCAAGCCCTTCCTTTTCGGCGTAAGCCACGGCCTCTTCCCGCGTGTCGAAGGTGAGCCTGATCTGGCTTCTCATATCCCCAGAGGTCGTATAGCCCATCAGGGGATCGATCTTCTTGCGCATCTCGGGATCGAATTCCAGCACCCAGTGGCCGGTCTTGGCCTTACCGGACTGCATCGCGGTTTTGGCTGGGCTGAAAATGCGCGCGGACATGGCCACCTCATTGTTATGCAAGGCGGCATCGCCGCCCTTTGCCCGTCATTACTGCGCAATGCGCATGGCGGCAAGGTTTTTGCACTTGCCATATAGCACCGAAATGAATAGGCAACAGACCGTTCGGAGTGTAGCGCAGGCTGGTAGCGCATCTGGTTTGGGACCAGAGGGTCGGGAGTTCGAATCTCTCCACTCCGACCATTCTAACCCCTTGAAATCGCTGAAGCCCTTGACCTGTAAGGGTTTCTGTCCGTATTTATGTTACAAAATGCGTAACAAAGCGGATGAAAGTCGATTGCGGAAAGGTGCGGAACCTTCTCAATCGGGGTGGCCGATATTTTGCACGGCTTGTTATACTCAAGGAGATTCGGCCCTTCATGGATGGCAAGACCGAGCTTCGAACATCGCTCGGCCCCGACTACCGAACCGCCCTCAAACTCTTGCCCGGAGCGGTTGCCGATCTTCAGCACAAGATTGCGCTCGGCGAGCGCCGCGCCGTTGAGACCGGCACCAAGCCTGTAACGGTCGGACGTTATCCCCTCGCCGCCGACCAGATCGCACTTCGGAATTATCAGGCCCGGCTCGCATTCGATGACGCCGCTCGGAATGATTGGCGCTACGCCAGCGTAGGAGTGGATGACCTATTCGCGGCGAAACTTCGCGAAGGAATCGCCGGCCGCTTGAGCGATGCCGATCTTGTCGAGTTGGTCGGTGCTCGGATTGAGCGCTATCGCCATCTTGGAAACACAACGGCCGAAATAGGTTCCGACGAATGGCGCACTGTGGCGCGCGCCATGTGCATTTTCCGAGTATGAAGCTCTGTCCCGCGTTGCCGAGCGCGATGAAGGCGACTTCACCGGCAAGCCCTCGCATCCCATGCTGGCACAAGCCAAGATCGAAGAACCGCCTGCAAAGCGCGTCACCTTCGGAAGCATCATCGATGCGGAGGTGAAGCGCTGCGTTGTCACTGCACACTGGCACCGCGAAGGGCGCATGATCTTCATTCGCTATGGCGAGCGCATGAAGCGGGAGAAGGCCGGCGAGAACGATGCAACGATTGATTTCGTTACCCGCGACGTTCTTCGCGGCTGGATCGCTGAAGACCTCAAGGAACCGGAATAGTCGCTCTATGCTCGCCGACCTGAAGCCCGCCGCTCATGCGGCGGGCTTTTCGCTGCCATCGGGACAATTTATCAGCCGGAAGTGGGGAATACGAGAGCCATTCCAGCTTGCCAACTGTTTGCCGCAGACTTCGCAGTCTTCGCTATCATGATCCCGAAATATCGTTTTGGTGTAGGTCACTTCATACTCCGCACCGCAGTGCGAGCATTTCGTTGTCTCTGACATGCTTCACTCCATTGGGATTTCGATAAGCTTTAGATGGTGACGCCGGTCCGAAGGTTAAGGCCGCTTGTGCATCACCACGATGCAGTTTGATGATCAAGAACAAAATAGGAACAAAACCCTTGACTGCCTCCCGGCGTCGGTGGAACCTCCCGGCATCAAACAGATGGAGGTTGCAACATGGCCGAACCTGCAAAGGTCGCGGACGGCGAAGCTTTTCCCTTGCGGCTGAAGTGGCGGCAGACATGGAGGGACAAGGACGCCGACTATGCCGTCGACGCGGATGGCTACACCGGTGGCGTCGGCCGTATCTACCTCTATGAGCACGGCCCGCAACAAAGCTTGTGGTTTTGGGCGATGAACGCACGCGGCGCGGAAATCAGCCGGAACGTTGGCGAGCTTCACGGCGTCGCGAGATCGGCCCCCGCCGCCGCGCGCATGGTCGAGGAAGCTTGGTTCGCAGCAATCAAGGGTTCATCCCTTGACCGCCCGGCACCGAAGCGCAATGCCTATGGAATGCTGAAGGCTGGAGAATAGCCGCACTGATCCCTCGATGCTCAACTAGAAGCCCGCAAGACAAGCCATGGGCTTTTAAACTCCCATAGGTAGGAATACGATAAAAGAACTGCTTGAAAGAATCACTTAAAGGACACGCGGGGCTATGCCACTTGTTTTCGTAAGTCATGCTGCGACGGATAGCGAGATAGCTATAAATTTTCAGGATGACGTGAAGGCTGACTTCCTAGGAATGTGTGATCTTTTCGTCTCGTCGAACTTAGACAGCCTACAAGCTGGTTATGAGTGGCAACAGGTGATCAAAAAGAACTTGGCAGAGTGCGCCATACTTGTCGGTCTGCTTTCTCCTGAAGCACTTCAACGTGGGTGGGTATATGCCGAATTCGGTGCTGGATGGATTCGTGATATTCCAACCATACCGGTTTGTCATTCCGGACTTGAAAGAGGACAACTTCCACCCCCGATTTCCGCTTTTCAGGGCTTAAACCTATGGCAGGCTGACCATCTGGGGCATTTATATGGGCTCATTAGCAACGCCGTCGGATGTCAAAAGCCAGCTATAGATTTTTCCGCACGCTCATCCAAATATCATTCGATAACAGAGACGATCAGGATCAACCGTATATCGCTGAATGGCACGCGCCAAATCTTTGATTGGAATCCGCAACTGAAGGACCTTTTGGTCGCGGGGCAGCCTGACGAAAACGTGTTAATTCCTGCAAACCTTGATCAGCTTTTCCAAGAATACATTAAAGAGGTGTCAAGCCGTAACTATTTGAAGATTGAGCGACGTGGCATGGGGATGGGCACCAGAGTTGGCCCTCAAGCGTCGATTTTTGAGTTTCAACGTGGGGATAATTTTGACGAATTGCTATCGCGGCTAGATGGCCAGTAGCCATCTAGAAATTCTCCAGCCGCTAGCGCCGGCCAATACCTTGAGTGATTCATGCTTCGATCCGCTCAATGGCGTTTGCGCGTTCGGCTGGCTGTCGGCATAGATTTCCATAGGCCGGAACGTTCCATTTTTAGGCTTGTTCCAACGTTACAATGCATCTCTTAACTAGCTGATTTTGTTATACGAATCGGGAGTTCGAATGCCTCCACTCCGACCATCCCTTTCGAAAAAGGCAGTATCGATAGCCATTGGCGTGATCGCATGGCCATCTTTGGTCGCTTCCGGCCGTGGACCTTGCTGCGACGGTTTTCCGGTGCGAATCTGAAGACGGCAACGGGAGCACTTCAAAAATGGCGGGAAACGACAGGCCGTGGCGGTCAGAATGGTCGCGGCCGGGCACAGGTGATCGCTCGGTGCATTTGAAGGTAAGCTCGCCGGGCGAGAACCCCAACAACCTCATTCCCGGCGAGCCTACAACCTGATTTGGAACGCAATCAGGACCGGGGTCAGCCGGCAACCTCGCGCTGCAAGAAGGATGCCAGATGTTATTTCCCAAAATGGGACAGGCTTCGCGTTCGCTGACCGCCTGAAAACCGAGTCACCCAGAGCGCGTTGCGTCAAAACAGATCGATGCGGCCCGCTCCATGTCCCTGTTTGTGCACGTCGTGTCCTGAGGGCACCCCTGGGCGACATCCGTCAAATCTCGAACGCGCCCTGCCCTTCGTCCATGGCGCTGACCGCTTCCGACGCCAGCGCCCGCGTGATCGGCGTCTTGCGCTCGAGCGCGGTGCGGTCCAGCCGCTCCACCACGCGCATGGCGGTCGCCAGTGAGCGCTCGATGCGCCGCACCAGATACTGCACGACATGCGGCTCGACCTCGACTTGGCGGTCAGCGAACAGCTTGGTTATGACGCCGGCGAGCAGGAGATCATCGGGCTCGTGGATTTCGACCGTCGCCGCCGCTTTCAGCCGCGAGGCAAGATCGGGCAGGGAAACACCCCAGGCCGATGGAAAACGGCGCGCCGTCAACAGCAGCGTCGAGCCGGCGCCACGCACCGCATTGATCAGATGGAACAGGCCTTGTTCGTCGATCGCGCCTGTATCGACATCGTCGATCAGCACCGGCCGGGCGCCAAGGTTTGCGATGCTGTCGCCGATGCGCCCGGCATTCACGGCCACCGCGTTGGCACGCGAGCGCCAGATGGCAGCCAGATGCGTCTTCCCGGACCCGGCGGGACCTGCCAGCACCACCACCGGCGCGGGCCAGTCCGGCCAACGGTCGACCAGCGCCGCCGCCTGGTTGTTGGTGCCGGAGACGACAAGTTCGTCGCGCGAATAGCCGGTGCCGTGGCCGAGATCGAGCGGCAGCTGGCGCGGCGGATCGGTTCGCTGAGCGGTCACTTCAGCGACGCGGCTGCGTGCGGTGGCCGCCGCGATCGGCCGGCAGCGGCGGCAAGGCCTCTGTCGCGCGACCCTTGTAGAGCGGCGATTCGAGATAGCGGGCGATGGCAAAGCGAACCAGAACCGCGACGGCCGCGGAAGCCGGAACGGCAATCAGCAGGCCGACAAAGCCGAACAGCGCGCTGAAGGCGAACAGCGCGAACATCAGCCATACCGGATGCAGGCCGACGCTTTTGCCGACCAGCCTGGGCTGCAGGATGTTGCCCTCGATGAACTGGCCGATGAAGAAGACCACAGCGACAGCGACGATCATCGTCCAATCCGGCCAGAACTGGACGAAGGCGACGCCGACGGCCAGCACCAGCCCGGTCAGCGAGCCGACATAGGGGATGAAGGAGATCAGCCCGGCGAACAGGCCGATGAGGATCGCAAAATTCAGCCCGGTCAGCGTCAGGCCGGTGGCGTACATGGCGCCCAGCACCAGACAGAGCGTGCCCTGGCCGCGCACGAAGCCGGCGGTCGCGGTGTTGATGTCACGCGCGATGGCGCGCACGGTCGCGACGTTGTCACGCGGCACCCAGCTGTCAATGACGGCCACCATGCGGTCCCAGTCGAGCAGCATGTAGAAGGCAACGACCGGCGTCACCACGAACAGGCTGACCACCGAGACCAGTGCCATGCCGGAACTCCACAGCGAAGTGAATACGGTGGTGACCAGGCCGAAGCCCGAGGTCAGCAGGGAATTCAGCCCGTCACGCAAGCCATTGGCATTGACCCCGAATTTCCGCTCCAGCCATTTCGGATCAAAGGAGGTGATCAGGCTCTGCAGCCGGGTGAGATATTCCGGCAGCTTGCCGGCGAAATCGGCCATCTGCGTCGCCAGGACCGGAATGAGGATGACGAAGGCCAGCACCAGCACGATGAGGAAGGTGATGAGGATGACCACCGTCGCCATGAGGCGGGACAGGCCGAGCCGCTGCAGCCGGTCGGCGACAGGGTCGAGGAAATAGGCAAGCACCATTCCGGCGACGAAAGGCAACAGGATGGCGCTGAAGACATAGAGGAAAAGCGCCAGGATCGCCGCGCCGGCCAGCCAGAAGAAGATCTGGCGGCGGAACGCGGAGGACGCGGCAAGATCGGCAGGCGCGCCCTCGATCACTGCCGCTTCTTTCTCAGATGTCCGGATTGGAGCTTTCGCCATAGCCGCTCATATGCCTCAGCCAAGCCACGAGATAGGCTGCGGCCGAAGCCACGGTCAAGACCCCGGACAGCAATATGAGGGCCTGCCGCAGAGGGTCGAGGCGCACGGCAAAGGCGAGTTCGCCCAGCACAACCGCCGCCAGCACGATCTGGATGGCGGTATTGGCCTTCGATACCAGAAACGGCTTTATCTCGACGGGATGAGCCATCACCGTGGACAACAGGATCGCGCAGACAATCAGCGCATCGCGCGCTACCACGGTGACGACCAGCCACAGCGGCAACTGCCCGGTGAAGCCCATGACGACGAACACCGAAACCAGAAGCAGCTTGTCGGCCATCGGATCGAGATACGCACCAAGCCTGGACTGCTGGTTGAAACGGCGTGCGATAAAGCCATCGACACCATCCGACACGCCGGCAATGACGAAGCCGGCAAAGGCCCAGTCCCAGCGCGACTGCAGCATGGCCAGCACCACGGCAGGCACCAGAACAAGGCGCAGGATGCTGATCAGGTTGGGGATGGTCAACGTGTTGTCCCGCCGTATTCTCTTTTCCGGATAGATGAGGGAGTTGGAAGGGCGACACAAGGGAGAAGCAGTCCGTTCCAAGCGCGGGCGCCATGCGGGATGCCAGGCTATCCACGTTTTTGTCAGGCCAAATGGCGCTCGGTTCCGCCGTTATCCTTGCGGACCGAAACCGTTCATGCGAAGAGCCCGCAAACGAGCAGGAAAATTGTGATGAGCAAGCGCGAAACTGGCCAGCACAAAACGGGCCAGTCAAAAACGAGCAAGCGCAGGAACGGGCTCACTTATGCCGAGGCCGGTGTCGATATCGATGCCGGCAATCTCATGGTCGAGAAGATCAAGCCGCTGGTGCGCGCCACGCGCCGGCCGGGCGCGGACGGCGAGATCGGCGGTTTCGGCGGCCTGTTCGATCTCAAGGCCGCCGGTTTCACCGATCCGGTGCTGGTCGCCGCCAATGACGGTGTCGGTACCAAGCTCAAGATCGCCATCGATGCCGGTAAGCACGACACGATCGGCATCGACCTCGTCGCCATGTGCGTCAACGACATCGTCGTGCAGGGCGCGGAACCGCTGTTCTTCCTCGATTATTTCGCCACCGGCAAGCTCGACCCCGACCAGGGCGCGGCGATCGTCGGCGGCATTGCCGAAGGTTGCCGTCAGGCCGGCTGCGCGCTGATCGGCGGCGAGACAGCGGAAATGCCAGGCATGTATCACGGCAAGGATTATGACCTCGCCGGATTTGCCGTGGGCGCGGCCGAACGTGGCCAGCTTTTGCCCACGGACGACATTGTCGAAGGCGATGTGCTGCTCGGCCTCGCCTCCTCCGGCCTGCATTCGAACGGTTTCTCGCTGGTGCGCCGCATCGTGGCCGCCAGCGGCCTGGCGTGGAGCGATCCGGCGCCATTCAACGACGAGGCGACGCTGGCCGAAGCGCTGCTCGAGCCGACCCGCATCTATGTCAAATCGATCCTCAAGGCCATCCGCAACACGCATGGCATCAAGGCGCTGGCCCACATCACCGGTGGCGGCTTTCCGGAAAACATTCCGCGCGTGCTGCCCAAGGACTTTTCGGCCGAACTCGATCTCGAAGCGATCGACGTCCCGCCGGTGTTCTCATGGCTCGCCAAGACCGGCGGCGTGGCGCCGGAAGAGATGATGCGCACCTTCAATTGCGGCGTTGGCATGATCCTGGCGGTCGCGTCCGGTCAGGCGGCGCAGGTCGCCGCCGTGCTGCAGGAAGCCGGCGAGACGGTGACGCCGATCGGCCGCATCGTGCCGCGCCGCGATGCCGGCGTCATCTATCGGGGCTCGATCGGCCTATGAGCAGAAAACGCACAGTCGTCCTGATATCGGGGCGCGGCTCCAACATGACCGCGCTGATCGCCGCTGCCAGCGACCCGGCCTTCCCGGCCGAGATCGTCGGCGTCATCTCCGACAAGGCGGACGCCGCCGGCCTCGGCATCGCCAAGGCACGCGGCATCGCCACGCAGGTCATTACCCGCGCCGACCATGGCAGCAAGCAGGCGCACGACATGGCGATCGACGCGGCGCTTGAGGCCTTCAATGCCGAGATCGTGGCGCTGGCAGGCTACATGCGCATCCTCACATCAGGCTTCGTCCAGAAATGGCAGGGCCGCATGATCAACATCCACCCTGCCCTGCTGCCGGCGTTCAAGGGCCTCGACACCCATGCGCGCGCGCTGGCCACCGGCTTGCGCATCCACGGCTGCACCGTGCACTTCGTCACATCCGAGATGGATGACGGACCGATCATCGCGCAGGCGGCCGTGCCGGTGATGGTCGGCGACAATGCCGATACGCTGGCCGCCCGGGTGCTGAAGGCCGAACACCGGCTTTATCCGCTGGCGCTCGGGCTGGTCGCCGAGGGCAAGGCGCGCATGGAGGACGGGCGCACGGTGCTTGCCCACTTTGCCGATGACGCCGACAACGGCACCTCGGTGGTGATGGCGCCCGATCCGCTGCGCGAGGAAGCCGACCTGGAACATCTGGCGCGGATCACGCCCTGAGCCGAGAACGCGGCGATGAGACAACTTCTTCTCCTGCGCCATGCCAAATCGAGTTGGGACGATCCTGATCTCGATGATTTCGACCGGCCGCTCGCCGAGCGCGGATTGAAGGCGGCGCGATCGATGGGCCGGGAGCTTGCGGCGCGCGACTGGCTGCCGGACCAGGTGCTGGTATCGTCGGCGCTGCGCACCCGAGACACCTGGCGGCTGGTCGCCGCGGAGTTGCCGGCGCATCCACGGGTCGCGTTTGCCCAACCACTCTACGAAGCTTCGGCTGCTGATATTCTGGGCCAGATCCATAAGGCCGACCCGTCGAGCGGCTGCCTGATGGTGGTTGGCCATAGTCCTGGACTGGAGGATCTGGCAAAACAACTCGCCGGTCCAGGCTCGGAGGCCAAGGCGCGCAAGAGGATCGAGGAAAAGTATCCGACGGCGGCCCTTGCGCGCTTTGTCTTCGACGGCGACTGGTCCGCCCTGTTCTCCGCGCGGCTGACGCATTGCCTGCGCCCGAAGGATTTGGGCTAAAAGCCCGTGCCGGGCGGATGCGGCGGACAAGTCCGCCGCATCCGAATCCTCAGTTGCCCCAGATGCCCTGGCCGGATTCCGGCCAGTCGGTGGTGGTCTTCATCCTGGTATCGGCTGCCTTGTGCCCGGCCATATCCGTGTTCTTGACCGCGCCGGTGACGGCATGATCGACGCCGGCAACCGAGGCAACCGGCTGGTTGGCATTGTCGGAGCCAAAGTGGTCGCTGCCGGCAAAAGCGCCGCCGGTCGCAAAGAGAAGAGCGACGGCGGCGAAAGCAATCTTGTTCATTTCAATCTCCTGTTCATCCGTTGGGCGGCGTCTTGGGAGGACGGTTCCGCTGGGGATAAGACTCGGGGCCACCCGGTTTTATTCCTGGGGGTGGACGCTTTTTCTGCCGGATGCGAGGATTGGCTGGTCAAACCGATGCCACCTGCCCTGTCGCACAAAGAAACAAGAGCGGCGGGCCATGCCCACCGCTCTTTGTTATCGAAGCCTGCCCGAGCGTCGGCTCAGTTGCCCCAGATACCCTGGCCGGATTCCGGCTGGTTTGAATCGGGCGTCAGCTTGAAGCCGTGATGCTCGACCGGCTTGCGGATCGAAGCCGTGTGGCTGTGATCAATATTGCCAGCGGGCGCGGTAATGGCCGGCTGGTTGACGTTGTCCGAGCCATAATGGTCGCTGCCGGCGAAGGCGCTGCCCGTGGCAACGAGGATGGCGGCGGCGGTAAGTGCGATCTTGGTCATTTTCTTTACTCCAGTATTTCCAGTTCTGTCCGTCTAGTGGCGTGCCCTTGGGAGGAATTTCGCGTCGCTCGGACAGGCTGCAGGTGGTTTTTTCATTCGCCGACTTCCAATCACGAAGATGTTCCATCACGCACCGGATCGAGACGTCCGACCTCTGCCAAATGGTAGAACGCCAACAATTTTATTGACCAATATCATATGGTTATAGGAAATCGTCCAACGCATGGCACGGCGATTTACTGAATCAAGCAGTCGCCATTCGCTCACGGCTCGTCAACATAAGTTGAACCGACTGGTTCGATTTCGATCAGCCCCCATGTGAGCCGCTGGAGCCCTGCCTCCTTCATAACTCGATCAGCATTGGCACTTATCACCATGCACAAAAAACAAGAGCGGCGGGCCAAGCCCACCGCTCTTTGTCGTCTACCGTGGTTTGAAGGGATTAACGGCCCCAGATGCCCTGGCCCGACTGAGCCGGCACGTTGGCATTGGCGTCGCCCTGTACCTTTACGGACTTGGCGATCGAACCGGTATGCGTGTTGTCGACGTTGGAGATCGACTGGTTGGCAACCGGCTGGTTGACATTGTTGGAACCATAATTGTCGCTGCCGGCAAAAGCGGTGCCCGTGGCAACAAGGATGGCAGCGGCGGTAAGAGCGATCTTGGTCATTTTAAGTACTCCTGAATTGAAGGTCGGATTGAAATCGACAGTCGCGATTAGCGGCCGAAGAGGTTACGGTCAGCGCCCTGCGGAGCCTGGGTCTGGACGGTGGCGGTCGACTTCGAGATCGAAGCGGTGACCGAATGGTCGACAGTGGCGGCGGGCTGGTTGACGTTGGCCGAGCCATAATTGTCGCTGCCGGCGAAAGCGGTGCCCGTGGCAACGAGGATGGCAGCGGCGGTAAGAGCGATCTTTGTCATTTTCTTTACTCCAGTATTTATCTGTCCTGTCCGTCTAGTGGCGTGCCCTTGGGAGGAATTTCGCGTCGCTCGGACCACCCCGAAGTAGGGAATGCTTTTTGGGATTTCCAGCCGCTCCGGTCCTGCAGGATTTCGTTATATTATAGACAATGCATATTGCGTCGCAGCAAGCCAAATACGAATTATGCAATTATTTCATCATGTTGAACTCTTCCCTTCTGACGAAGGCCTAGTGATTTTGGACGCCATCGTTCACCGTCTGCGATACAATCTGTCAATCAGAACCGAACCGTTCGGTTCGATCAATATGCGGAAACAGGCTGATTTGAACCAGGATGGGTGTGCTGTCACCCGCGCCAGAGCCGCATTTGTCTTGCGTTGAGATCGATACTGTCGCTCATTCAAGAGAGATCAGGGGTGCCGCGGCGATCAAGCCTTGGGCGTTCCGCTGGGAGATGGGATCCGGGCCGACATAGATATGCGACTGCTGCTTGTTGAGGACAATCGTGAACTCGCCGACTGGTTGGGCAAGACCCTGCGCCAGGCGAATTATGTGGTCGACATCGTCCATGACGGCGAGGATGTCGAGCATGCGCTGGCGGCGGGCGATCATGCGCTTGTCATCCTCGACCTGGCACTGCCGCGCATGGGCGGGATGGAGGTGCTGCGCATGCTCCGGGCACGCGGCAACGCAGTGCCAGTCATTGTGCTGACCGCCAACGCCAGTCTCGATGGCCGGGTCAAAGGCCTCAATGAAGGCGCGGACGACTATCTCGCCAAGCCGTTCCAGATCGAGGAGCTTGAAGCGCGCATCCGCGTGCAACTGCGTCGCGCCAATGACCGGACCGCGCCTGTCGTTGCCTGCGGCGATCTCGTCTTCGACACCAACACGCGGCTGTTTTCGCTCGCCGGCGAAATGCTGGCACTGACGCCGCGAGAACACGCAGTGCTTGAACAATTGATGGTGAAGGCCGGGCGCACCGTGAGCAAGGCCGCACTGTCGGCTGCCATCTATGACTTCGAGACCGATGCGGATCCAAGCGCCATCGAGATCTATGTGCACCGTGTGCGCAAGAAGCTCGAAGGGTCGCGGGTCCAGATCGCCACCTTGCGCGGTCTCGGCTATCTGTTGCGCCATGAGGATTAACAGTCTTCGGCTGCAATTGCTGGCCTGGGTGGTGCTGCCGCTCGCCGGGCTGGCAGCCATCAATCTATGGACCAGCCAGCGTAACGCGCTAGCGACCGCCGATCTGGTCACCGACCGAATGCTGGTCGGCTCGGCGCGGGCGATTGCCGAGCAGGTCGCGATGGTCGATGGCGTGCTCGACGCAACGGTGCCTCCGGCTGCCATCGAGATGTTCGATACCGGCGACCGCGACAGCGTCTACTACCGGGTCGAGACCGCCGGCGGGCGTTTGCTGACCGGCTATCCGGATCTCCCCGAGGCGCCGCAGCATGCCAGCATCGGGGCCAGCTATCGCGATCATGAGCTACGGCTCCTGACGCTCAGCCATGCCGTCATCGGTGCCGGCGACGACTCGCCGATATCGGTCACCGTGGGCGTTACACTTGCCGGCCATGATGCGATGGTGAAGCGGCTGTGGTTCAGTGCCTTTGCCCAGCAGCTGGCGCTCGTGGCGATTGCCGGCGTGTTCGTGCTGCTCGGCCTGCGCCGGGGCCTGGCGCCGCTGATCCGGCTGCGCGACGCGGTCCGCTCGCCGAGCCGCAGCGATCTCGACCCGGTCGAGGTGCCGGGCGCGCAAAGCGAGATCCGGCCGCTGATCGACGCGCTCAACGTCTATATGGAGCGCGTGCGGGGGCAGATGGCGGCGCAGCGCCGCTTCATCGCCAATGCCGCGCACCAGTTGCGCACGCCGCTGGCGCTGCTTTCGACGCAGGCGAGCTATGCCTTGAGGGAAACTGTCCCCGACGCACGCCAGGAAGCGCTGTTCGCGCTGCAGGCAAGCTCCGGCAAGCTCGCCCGGCTGGCCGAACAGTTGCTCACCTTGTCGCGGGCCGAGCCCGGCAGCCGGCGGCCACGCGCCGATCGCATCGACCTGACCGAGGCCGCCAGACACGTGCTGGAAACGCAGGCGCCGGCGGCGATCGCCCGCAATATCGATCTCGGCCTTGAAGAGACCGGTCCCGTGCCGGTTGTCGGCGACGGCACCATGCTGCGCGAAATGATCGTCAACCTCGTCGACAATGCGCTGCGCTACTCCTCATCAGGCGGCAGCGTCACGGTGAGACTGGCGGCCGTCGATGGCGAAGCCGTGCTGGCGGTTGCCGATGCCGGGCCTGGCATTCCGCTGGACGAAAGAGACCATGTGTTCGAGCGCTTCTACCGCATCGCCGGTTCGACCGAGGAAGGCAGCGGGCTGGGGCTCGCCATCGTGCGCGAGGTCGTCGAAAACGCCGGCGGCCGCGTCACCCTGCGGGATGGCGCGGTCGGCGGCCTGGTGGTCGAAGTCAGGCTGCCCCTGGCCTGACCAATCAGGTGCCTTGCTCGTTGAAGGGTGCCGGCCGCCATTTGACGACATAGTTCTCGAAGCGGGTGATGATGAACTCCACCACCAGCGCCATGACAGCCAGGATGATCATGGCGGCGAAAACGCCGTTGGCGTTGAAGGCACCTTGCGCGGTCGAGATCAGCAGGCCCATGCCTTGCTTGGCGCCAAGGAACTCGCCGACGACGGCACCAACCAGGGCAAAGCCGAAGCTGACATGCAGGCTGGCCAGAATCCAGCTCATCGCCGAGGGGATGATCACCGAGGTGGTGATCTGGAACGGCGACGCGCCGAGGATCTGTGCGTTGGCGATCATCGCCCTGTCGGCCTCACGCACGCCCTGGAAGGCATTGGCGAAGACGACGAAGAACACCATCACCACCGCAAGCGCCACCTTCGAGGCCATGCCGAGGCCGAGCGCGATGATGAACACCGAGCCCAGCACAACGCGCGGTACGGAATTGGCGATCTTGATGTAGATCGAAAAGACGTCGGCCAGCAGCCGGTTGCGGCCAAGGATGATGCCGGCGGCGATACCGCCAACGGCGCCGATGACGAAGCCGAGGAAGGTTTCCTCAAGCGTCACATACATCTGCAGCCAGAGCGATCCTTGCGACGTGCCCTCGGTGACCCACACCCAGATCTGGTCCCAGATGCCGGATGGGCTGGCGAAGAAGAACGGGTCGATGACATTGTAGTCGGCGCCGAGTTCCCACAGGCCAAGGAAGACGACGAGGATTGCCACGCGCAGGCTGATGACGAGCGCATGGCGCCGGCGCAGCCGCGCCCTCGCCCGGGCTTCGGCAACGGCGATCGAAGCATCGCGGACGGCAGCCTGATTGTCGGTCGGAGAGATTGCGGTCATGCTGTTTCTCCTTTCAATGGCTAGCCTGCAGGCCACGGCTCTGGCCGAGCTGTACTTCCTCGCGCAGATCGTTCCAGATCACCTTGGCGATCTCGATGAACTTCGGGTCGTAACGGATGTCGGCCATGACACGCGGGCGCGGCAGGCCGATACGGTAGACGCTCTTGACCGTGCCCGGCCCAGCGGTCAGCACATAGACCTTGTCGGCCAGCGCCACCGCTTCCTCGAGGTCATGAGTGACGAAGACGACGGAGGATTTCTGCTCCGACCACAGGTCCAGCAATTCGTCCTGCATGGCGGTGCGCGTCTGCATGTCGAGCGCGCTGAACGGCTCGTCCATCAGGAGGATCTTGGGCTGGTTGATGAAGGTCTGCGCCAGTGCGACGCGCTTGCGCATACCGCCCGAAAGCTGATGCGGATAATGCCTTTCGAAGCGGCCGAGGCCGACGCGGGCGATCCAGTCGCGCGCCCGCTCATAGGCCTGCGCTTTCGGCGTGCCGCGATAGAGCGGGCCGGCGGCGACATTGTCGAGGACGCTGCGCCACGGGAACAGCGCATCGGCCTGGAAGACGAAACCGATGTCGCGGCTGATGTCGGTGACCGGATTGCCCATGACGCGGACATTGCCGGTCGTCGGCCGCAGCAGCCCGGTGACGAGATTGAGCGTCGTCGACTTGCCGCAGCCGGTCGGCCCGACGACGCAAGCGAACTCGCCACGCGCCACGGTCATGGTGAAATCCCTTATAGCCGTCATCATATGGCCGTCGGGCGTGACGAAGCGCAGCGTCACATCATCGATGGCGATAGCGGCGTCGGCGGGTGGCGCGGCCTGAGACAGCTTCTCGGCCGCCATGGTTTGCACTTGCATGGCGCACTCCTGAGGTGTTGGCGCGGAGATGCCGTCGGTCGGCCAGCAGACCTTCCGTCATCGGCATCCGGAAAGGCGCCGCTGCCGAACTGATTCAGCCAAGCGGCGCAACTTGTTGTTCTTCAACGCGCGGAGCGGAAATCCGCAGCCGTCGGACGGCGCTAGAGCATTTCACCGTTTCATGGAAACGGCGAACCGCTCTAACTCTTTGTTTTGACGCAATTCCGGACGGAAAACCGCTTCACACTTTTCCTGGAATTGCTCTATTTGGCGGCGTCGACGAATTCCGTCGTGAAGGTCTTCGACAGGTCGATCTGCTTGCCCTGGAGGCTCTTGGAGAAAGTCGACAGAACTTTCAGCACCGTCTCCGGGCCATCGGCCGGCATGCGACCGTCGGGCGTGAACATCGCCTTGCCGCCGGCCAGGCCCTGCACATAGAGGTCCTTGTTGCCGGCGTAATAATCCTTCGGCATCTTGTCGGCGATTTCCTCGGCCGAATGCGTGGCGATGAATTTCATCGTCTTGACGAAGGCGTTGGCGAGTTTTTGGGCCTCGTCCTTGTGGCCTTCGAGCCAGGAAGACTGGACATAGAAGGACGCCGCCGGATAGTCGCCGCCCAGCGCTTCCCTGGTCTTTTCAGGCGTGCGCATGTCGACCAGCACGCTGGCCTCGCCGGTCTTGAGCAATTGCGCGATGGTCGGCTCGGTGGTCATGCCGGCCTGGATCTGATCCTGTTTGACGGCGGCGATGAAGGTGTTGCCGGCGCCGACCGGCAGCAGCGTGTAGTCGCCGGGCTTCAGGCCGTTGCGCACGGCAAGGTACTGGGTGAGGAAATCGGTCGAGGAGCCGAGACCGGTGACGCCGAGCGTGGCGCCCTTGAAGTCGGCTGGCGACTTGATCTCGGGGTGCTTGGCGGAGACCAGTTCGACCTCACCCGGCGCTTGGCTGAACTGGACGATCGACTGGATGTACTTGCCCTTGGACTGCAGGTCGACGGTGTGGTCGTAGAAGCCGACGACGCCCTGTACGGCACCAGCCAGCAATTCGTTTTCGGCCTCAACGCCGGCACGCGAATTGACGAGCTCGACATCGAGCCCTTCATCCTTGAAGTAGCCGAGCTGCTGGGTGAGCACGGCCGGCAGGTAGATCTGCTTTTCCATGCCGCCGACGATGATGGTGATCTTGTCCGCCGCCGATGCTACCGTCGCACCAGTGGCGACGAGGGCAAGCGTCAGGGCTGCTGAACGCAAAACGCGTTTCGAGATGAAACCGGTCACTTTATTTCCTCCACCTGGGCGGCGCGCCATCCCGGCTGTGCCGCATTCCTCCATGCCGGCCGCTCCCGCACCGGACACACGGCGAAAGCCGCAATGCCGTCATTGCATGCCCAAGCTTTCAGCTGGCTTTCAGCCATTTTGACGGCCGTGGAATCTGGTCACGAAGCGCCAAAACCGAGAACGTCGCACATGTCGTATTCGCCAGGCGAGCGTCCCGACACCCAGAGTGCGGCGGCGACGGCGCCATGGGCAAACATGATGCGGTCGCCGGCGGCATGGGACAAGGTCACAAGCTCGCCTTCGGCACAGAAGCTGACGCTGTGTTCGCCGACAACGCTGCCGCCGCGCATCACCGCAAAACCGATCTCGCCGGCTGGCCGCACGCCGGTGACGCCGTCGTGGACGCGCCTTGCGACCGCGTCCAGTGCGACGCCGCGTCCGCCGGCAACGGCCTGGCCCAGCATCAGTGCGGTGCCCGACGGTGCATCGACCTTGTGGCGATGGTGCGCCTCGAAAATCTCTGCATCCCAGTCATCGGCATCGAGCGCCCTCGCCGCCTGCCCGACCAGCCCGACCAGCATGTTCAGCCCAAGCGAAAAGCTGCCGGAGCGGACGATGGGAACCGTTTTCGCGGCGTCGGCGATGGTGGCCAGTTCGACGGCATCGAAACCGGTCGAGCCGATCACCAAAGCGGGGCCGCCGCGGTTTGCGCAAAACCTTGCCAGGTTGGCCGAAGCCGCAGGTGTGGTAAAATCGATCACCACATCGGCCGTGGCAAGCGCCTCGTCGCGGCTTACCAGCCCGTCGCCGGCGCTGCTTGGCCGATGGAAGCGGGCGGTCAGCGACAGCCGCGGATCGGCCTGCACGGCCTCGGCCATCTGGCGGCCCATGCGACCGAGTGCGCCGGCAATGGCAATCCGGATCGGCGCCATGGCCTTCGGCTATTTCCACATGCCGCGCATGCGCGCGCCGATGTCAACGCGCACTTCGGGCCGGGGCGCCCTGCCCTGCGCCGCTTGCCCGCCCGGCCACGACACCTGCTGGAATGCCGTGAGCATGGAGGCCGGGATGAACCGCGTGCGCGAGGCATAGAGATGGCGGTCGCCGCGTGCCGCCTGGCCATGCGGAAAGAAGCGCTGCGGCATGACCAGGTTGAGGCTGTCCTTGGCCCGCGTCATCGCCACGTAGAGCAGCCGGCGCTCCTCCTCGATATCCTCCTTTGTGCCGACACCGAGATCGGCCGGAATGCAGCCATCGACCGTGTTGAGCACGAAGACGTTCTTCCATTCCTGGCCCTTGGCCGAATGGATGGTCGACAGGATCAGATAGTCCTCGTCGCGATGTGGCGGTCCGGCCTGGTCGCTGGTCGCGTCCGGCGGATCGAGGGTCAATTCGGTCAGGAAGCGTTCGCGCGAGGCGTAGCCCGAGCCGATCTGCTCGAGCTGCAGCAGGTCGGCACGGCGCGTGATGACATCCTCATGGATGCGCTCCAGATGCGGCTCGTACCAAAGCCTGACCTGCTCGAGATCCGCCGGCCATTTTGCGCCGGCCCGCAGGCCGGAATAGAGCGAGACGAAACCCGGCCAGTCGTCCGCCGCTCGTTGTGGCGGCCGCCAGCCAGCCAGCCCCATCGCCTCATCAAGTGCTGTCGTCATCGTCTCGACGATCTGTGCGGCGGCTGAAGGGCCGATCCCCGGCATCAGCTGTAGCACGCGGAAACCGGCGACGCGGTCGCGTGGGTTTTCGGCAAAACGCAGCACCGCCAGCACGTCCTTGACATGCGCGGCGTCCAGGAATTTCAGCCCGCCGAATTTGACGAAGGGAATGTTGCGCCGCGTCAGCTCGATTTCCAGCGGCCCGCTGTGGTGCGAGGCGCGAAACAGCACCGCCTGCGATTTCAGCGCCGTGCCAGCCTCACGCTCGGCAAGGATCGTATCGCAGACGAAGTTCGCCTGCTCGACCTCGTCGCGCACGGTGACCAGCCTTGGCTTGTCGGTGGATTTGCGCTCCGACCACAGGTTCTTGGTGAAGCGCTCCGAAGCCTCGCCGATCACCGCATTGGCGGCGGCCAGAATGGTCTCGGTCGAGCGGTAGTTGCGCTCCAGCATCACCACATCGGCGGCTTGGGCGAACTGTTTTGGGAAGTCGAGTATGTTGCGCACCTCCGCGGCGCGGAAGGAATAGATCGACTGCGCATCGTCGCCGACCACCGTCAGCCCGGCACCGTCGGGTTTCAGCGCCATGAGGATCGACGCCTGCAGCCGGTTGGTGTCCTGGTATTCGTCGACCAGCACATGGTCAAAGCGCCCGCCCAGATGCGCCGCGATTTCCGGCTCGGCCGCCATCTGCGCCCAGTAGAGCAGCAGATCGTCGTAATCGAGCACGTTCTGCGCCTGCTTGGCTTCGACATAACCGGCGAACAGCAGCTTGAGCTGATCGGCCCAACCGGCGCACCAGGGGAAGGCCGACCCCAGCACTTCGCCAAGCGGCGCCTGCGCGTTGACGGCGCGCGAGTAGATGGCGAGGCAGGTCCCCTTGGTGGGGAAGCGAGCCTCGGTCTTGGAGAAGCCGAGCTCATGACGCACGAGATTCATCAGATCGGCGGAATCCTCGCGATCATGGATGGTGAAGGCCGGGTCGAGGCCGATCTCCAGCGCATAGTCGCGCAACAGCCGCGCGCCGATGCCGTGAAAGGTCCCGGCCCAGGTCAGCGCATCGGTGATGACAGCGGCGTCGCGGCCGAGCACTTCGCCGGCGATACGCTCGACACGTTTTGCCATTTCGGATGCGGCGCGGCGCGAAAAGGTCATCAGCAGGATGCGGCGCGGGTCGGCTCCCCTGACGATGAGATGGGCGACGCGATGCGCCAGCGTGTTGGTCTTGCCCGAGCCCGCGCCGGCAATGACCAGCAAGGGCCCGGCGATCTTGCCGTCACCATGCTCAACGGCCTGACGCTGCGCGTCGTTCAGCCGGGCGAGATAGGCAGGCTGAGCAGTCGGCTCCAGAAAAGTCGAATCATGGGCGGCGAGGTTCATCGCCCATCAAGCATCGTTTCCGCTTTGTTCGCAACAAGGAAGCGGTGATATGCCATGGCGAAGCAGGACCAACCGAGGAGCGGGATTTGGTTCCCGGTCAACTGCCTAGGGCCGCGCGGCAAGGATAGAGAACTGCGACGCTCCGCGAGCGAAACGCCTGGCGACTCCAGCACGCGTCAGACCGTTGAGTGACAAAAGCACCGACTTGGTGGCTCAACGCCACGTCACTACCGCTTCAAGCGCCGATTGCCGGCATTGCGGCCAAGGCCTTAAAGCCTGCTGGGTGATCATCGATCATTTGTGTAACTGGCATTGATGATTGCCTCAGCCAATCTTTCAACATCGTCTATATCGGTGGCGTAAGACATAACGAATCTTGCCGTTGTCTCTTCGTTCTCTTCATCTATCAAATAGAATTTGAATCCACTTTTTCGCAGACGTTCATATGTGCCCATGTCAGCTTTCAGGAAAACCATATTGGTCTGCGCTGGATAGCAAGGCGCTATGCCGTTTTGCGAGAGGGCACTGCCCAACCGACACGCCATCGCGTTTGCGTGTCGGGCTGACTCCCTCCAAAGATCATTGTCGAAATAGGCTTCGAGCTGCGCCGCCAGAAACCACAGGCGGGAGGGCAGATGGCCTGACCGCTTCATCAATCGCTTGAAATCATCGGCCAGGCCATGCTCGAAGAAAACAACGACCTCAGTCCCTATCGCGCCGCCCTTTGTCGCACCAAGGCACAGGACATCGACGCCCGCGCGCCAGGTAAGCTCGGCAGGCGTCGAGCCAGATGCCACGACGACATTGGCAAACCGGGTGCCATCCATATGCACTGCCGCGTCATGGCCTTTGGCCCAGCTGGCCAGCCGCAGCACTTCATCCGCTGAATAGTATGTGCCGACTTCCGTTGCCTGACTTAGCGAAAGCGCGGTCGTTCGCAATTGGTGCACGTCATCAAGAATTCCGAAGCCACGGGTGCAGGTTTCGGCGTCCAGTTTTCCATTCTTGCCATCCAGGGCTTTCAGCCTTCCCTGGCTGTGAAACTCCACCGCGCCGCATTCATCCCGATAGACATGCGATAACCTATGGCAAAGAATCTGGCCGAAACGTCCGGACATCTGGGCGAGAGCGAGGGCGTTTGCCGCGGTTCCCGTCAGAATTGGAAATGCCGCAACCTCGTGCTCGAATATTTCGGCAAGTCTTTCTTCCAACCTGGCTGTGATTTGATCGTCACCATAGGCGTCCATCCACATGCCGCTTCCTTGGACGGCCGCTTCAAGGATTTGTGGTAACGGCGGAGCGACATTGTCGGATCGAAAATCCTTGTTCATTCCGAGACCAGGATTTCCTCACGCGAAACATCGGCCAGCAGGTGACCAAGGCAGTCGCCCCTGCGAACCCTGCCGATGGCCCGGCTGCAAATCCATGTTCCGGATTCCGGGAAAAATACCCGCAACCCGGTTTGCATCGGGGTTTCAGGATTGAGAATTGTGCCCGCAAGGTCACCCTTCCCGACCTCGTCGCCCAGGGCGGCGGCGGGTTCAAAGATTCCGTCGCGATCGGCATAGAAATAGTGCCGCTGGCTCGCGTGCATCAGCCGGCTTTCGATCTCCTCTTTCCATTCGCTTGCCAGCGGAAGAATTTTCAGATGCGCCATTAGGCGGTACATCGCGCGCTCGGCCACCCAGGCGGCCTGTCTGGAAATCCTGCCGCCACCGCCGAATTCGCCACTGAGGTAGACAACGCCGTTTCGGTACGCGGCGCGGCCAGCCTCCGATCCCTCGGGTATACCCTTGTGAGCCCAGGCGATGGGAGCATTCATGAATTCAAGTGCATGGAGCGTGCCTACCGCCTTGTCAGGATCGTTGGAAACAGTCGCATAAGTGCATGGCATATATTCCAGGGAGCTGCCGCCTGAATGGAAGTCGAAGAAGACGTCACACATCGGCAGGATGGTGTTTGCTATATAGTCGGCGATCCGGGACGTGGGATTGTCGGAAATCGAGTCGCCAAAACAGCGGTTCAGGTTTCCGCCGTCGAGTGGAGACACTCGTGATCCCTCCAGCGCGGCCGGCAGATTTGCCGCCGGCAATACGATGATGCGGCCCGATACCGAGTCTGCATCCAAGGTCTGGATTAGGCGGGTCAGGATTGCCTGACCCTCATATTCGTCCCCGTGCGATCCGGCCATCAACAGCAGTGTTGGTCCGCTTCCGTTCTTGAAAAGCGAGATAGGGATCGGAATGATCCCGTAAGCGGAGCGATGGACGGAATGCTCCAGGTTCAGGAAGGAATCCTGCCGTCCTGCACGGTTCCAGTCGATGTCCGTCCATAGCGGCGACAATGACAAATCTTCCTCCTGCTCAAAAAGATCCGATCATGGGGAACCGGGTTGACCGGCTCTACATGGAATCTCCATCGCTTGTGGCGTCAGGCCGAGAACCAGACGCGCTCGGCGGCGCGGTCACCCGACAAGTCCGAGACGGCACTCGGCTCAAATCCATGAACGCGAGAACTTCTTGCATCCAGGAAGTCGGCAAATACGGGGATTACGCTGGGGCCTTCATTGTTGAGAATTGCCTGCATCTCACCGTAGATTTCCTTGCGCTTGCCGAAATCCAATGCCGACTTCCCTTCTGCAAGAAGCTTGTCGAATTTCTCGTTTGACCAATAGGACTCGTTCCATGATGCGCCCGACTTATAAATAAGCGAGAACGTCTGATCGATTGGGCGGGTCAGCCAGACCGACATGCAGAAAGGCTTTTTCATCCAGGTATCCGTCCAGTAGCCGTCCGCCGGCCGCCGCTGAACTTTGAGATTCACGTCGCCGGCAGACGCGCCGTTTTGATAAATGGTGGCCATGTCGATCGCCTCCGGGAAAGCGGCATCGGAGGTGAATAGATCAAGTGACAGCGAATCCAGGCCAGCCTGCTTCAGATAGAATTTCGACTTGTCCGGATCGAACTGGTGCTGTGGCAGCTCGGCGTTGTAGTAGGGGCTCAAGGGAGAAATCGGCTGGTCGTTTCCAATGATGCCCAAACCCTTGAACATGAGGTCCAGGACCTTCTGGCGGTCAAACGCGTATTTCAGGGCCAGTCGCACATTGTTGTCGGATGTAGGCTTGACGTTGTCGAGCGCGATGAACGTCCAGTGAATTCCGCCAGGGCTGCGTACGATTTCAATGTTGGGAATCGCAGCCATGAGACCGGAAATCTTGCGGTCCACGCGGTTGATGATGTCCGCCGCACCGCTCCTCAAAGCCGTGACGCGAGCCGTCGCGTCATTCATCACCGTGGTCTCGACCGCATCAACATGCGCCCGATCAGGCTTCCAGTAATTTTCGTTGCGCTCCACGATCGAGCGAATTCCCGGCTCGAAGACACGCAACTTGTACCCGCCGGTCCCGACCAGATTTTTGAAGTCGGTGAACCCATCGGGAACGATCATCGCGTGATAGTCCGAGAATGCGTACATGAAGTCCGCATTCGGAGCGTCCAGTTCGATTGTCAGCTGGTTCTTGCCATCGGCTTTCACGTCCTTGATCGAGTTGAAAATAGCCTTCGCGCCTGATGAGGTTTCCCCTCGATGCAGGTTGATCGAATAGATAACGTCGGCAGCTTCGAGCGTCTTGCCATTGTGAAATTGCACATCCTTGCGCAAATTGATGATCCAGGATTGAGCGCCTTTCGTCTCCCAACTCTCGGCAAGCTCGGAGACGAGCTTGTTGTCTGGCGTTATCTCGACCAACTGATTGCAAATGGAGACACCGACGTTTCGAGCCACTGTTTCGGTGTATGTTCGTGGATCCAGCGAGTCGCCGGAGCTTCCGCCCGCCAGCGCCATGCGCAAGGTACCACCTTTCTTCGGCGCCTCGGCGCGAGCGCTTCCAATTCCGACCCCGGCAACGGTTGCAGCAAGTCCAAGTCTGGCCGCGCCCGACAGGATTTCGCGTCGCGTTGGCGACCAGCGCAAATCGGATGGCAGTTTCATGGCATTCCCCTTTGTTGATTGTTTGTCAGGCTGACCGACGGCGCAGTTCGGCAAAATCGCGCAGATCGTCCGCAAGGCTGCTTTCGCCGTGCTCACGAATTGCTTTTTCGGCAGCATTCGGATCGCCCGACAAAATTGCCTCGACGATCGGGCGATGCCAGCTGGTCAGGTCTATTCGGCTTGGCCAATGACTTTCCGACCAGCGATAGAGCCACTCGACTTTGTTTGAGAGGCCGAAATATTGGCGGGACAAACTGGCATGCCCCGCAAGATCAACAATCGTCCTGTGGAAACCGAGATCCGCATCGACGCGCTCGCCGCTGTCCTCGCTGGCCTCCGCCTTTTGAAGGCGGGCAAATGCCGCCTTCAATTTGCTCTCGGTTTCCTTGTTTTTGCCAACAGCGACCAGACGAGCTCCAAGGCCCTCAAGCGCGCCACGAAGCGTGTAGGTCTCCCATAGCTCTTTCTCGGATATGTCTCGAACCGACCAGCCGGAGTACGGCTGCTTCACGATCAAGTCTTCCGTCTCCAGGGCGGAGAGGGCCGCTCGGACGGTGCCACGGCCCGTACCAAGCTGTTCCGACAGGTCAATTTCGGTAAGCCGAGCCCCCGGTAAGAGCCGCCCGTGCAGTATCTCGATACGAAGCTGGGCAGCGGCTCTGTCCACGAAACTGAGTTTGTCGATTTTCATATCGGCCTCCAGCAGTATGCTTGGCGATTGTCGACAATCGATAATCGCCAGACATGTTGCTGTCAATCGTCTTCCAGATCGATTTGGACGGCGTTCCGGTGCCTGGAGCCGGGCTCTTCTTGTTAGCGCATGGGACGGAGGGGAACGCCTGCTTCAATCCATTCGCCAGTAGCGATGGTCTGCGGCCTCGGTCATCGGCCTGGACACTCCAGCGGACCGTCATGTTCCCCGCAGGCGATGTGGCCTTGCAGGTGCTGCTTCACGTTCATACCGGCGCAGCATGCTGTCTTGTGGAAATGAGATGATGCCCGAGAACGTTAACTAACGCTCGAAGTCTCTCCGGTATTTCGGCGATGCATTCCTCGAGACGCTTCAGGCGGAACTTGGCATTGCGAAGTTCGTGTCCTGCTTCAAGCCGCCGATGCCTCCCCTGAGAGGAAGTCGTCATCAGGTCGCGCTCCAGTTCGGCGATGCGCGCGCGCACCTGCCGTGCCTCCTCCTGACGCAACGCCTTTATCCAGCTCCGCCCGCGCATCCGTCTTCCCGCAAACACCCCAAGGACCCGGCGGCTTCTATGCCAGCAAGACCCTAACTTCCGGCAAGTGCGAATATTCTAAATTTAATGATCTCTAATTTAGCCAGGGATCGCCGCAACGAAGAAGGCCGGCGCCGCTTGGGAGGAGAAGGCGCCGGCCAAGCGGATAAATCAGGTCCGCCGCAGGACGAAAGCTAGCTGAGTCTTGCCCCCACGTCATGTGGGATCGCGGATTTCGGGCTTTCCCGGGCGTTTCCCCCCGGCAAAGCGCGTTGAAATGCATCCGTAGCCTGTCAAATCGCAAGCCTTTGCCTGGCAATGGCGGCATGGAAACTGGCGCCGAAAACCAGCCCATCATCATTGAAGTCGTAGCTGGAATTGTGCAGCGGCGCCGAGGCTTCGCCATTGCCGAGAAAGACGAAGCAGCCCGGCACGTGATCAAGGAAGCGGGCGAAATCCTCCGACGCTGTCATCGGCTCGCGGGCGACCGCGATGTTGCCGGGTTCGAAAACGTGTTTGGCGGCGGCGAAGGCCGCGTCGACCAGTTCGGCATCGTTGCGCAAGGGCACGAATTCCCTGGTGTAGTTGACCTCGGCGGCAACGTTGTAGGCGGCAGCGGTGCCCTCGGCGATGATGCGCATCTGCCGCTCGATCTCGGCGCTGACTTCGAGGCGGAAGCTGCGCGCGTCACCGAGGATGCGGGCAAGACCGGGCAGCGCATTGCGGGTACCGTCGGTGATCAGTTCGGTCACCGAAACCACCGCGACGTCGGCCGGGCTCAGCCGGCGTGAGACGATGGTCTGCAGATTGGTGACCAGCGCGCAGGCGGCGACCAGCGTCTCGTTGCCCGAATGCGGCCGTGCCGCGTGGCCGCCGAGCCCCTTGAGCACGATCTCGAAATTGTCCTCGGCCGACATGATCGGGCCGGCGCGGGTCTCGAAATGGCCGACGGGCAGGCCGGGCATGTTGTGCAGGCCGAAGATCTCGTCGAAGGGGAAGCGCTGCATCAGACCGTCATCGAGCATGGCCAGCGCGCCCCTGCCCCACTCCTCGGCCGGCTGGAAGATGAAGCGCACGGTGCCGTCGAAACCACCCTCGCCGGCCAGCAGCCTTGCAGCGCCGAGCAGCATGGCGGTGTGGCCGTCATGGCCGCAGGCATGCATCACACCGGGATTGCCGGAGCGATAGGGCGCGATCGATTGCTCTGCTATGCGCAGCGCATCCATATCGGCCCGCAGCGCAATCGCCCGATTGCCGGTGCCGCGCTTCAAAGTGCCGACGACACCGGTGCCACCGACGCCTTCGGTGACATCGTCCAGGCCGAATTCGCGCAGTTTGGCGGCAACGAAGGCGGCGGTGCGTTTCTCCTCGAAGCCGAATTCGGGGTGCGCGTGCAGGTCGCGCCGCCAGGCGGTCATCTCGCGCTTCAGTGTTTCGCGATCGAGATCAGCCATGTCCTCACCCTTCCAGCTCGGCAAGCTCAGTGATCACATCAAGCAAGATGTTGGCGCCGGCAACAAGCTCGGCATCCTCGGTGTGTTCATGTGGGCTGTGGCTGATGCCTCCGGCGCTCGGCACGAAGATCATCGCCGCCGGCGCGATGCGCGCGATCATCTGCGCGTCATGGCCGGCGCCCGAGGTCATGCGCCGCGAGGCAAGCCCGCGCTTCTTCGCGGCGGCCTCGATCAGTTCGACCACTCGGCCGTCGAAGATAACCGGCTCGAAGCGCGCGAGCCTTTCGACCGTCACGGCGATACCTTCGGCGGCGAGCTGTTGCAAAAAGGCCGCCAGCGCCGCCTCTTCCGCCTGCAAACGCTGCTCGTCCGGATCGCGCAGATCGACGGTGAAGACGGCGCGCGATGGAATGACGTTGATGGCATTCGGCTCCAGGCGCATCGTGCCGACTGTGGCAACGGTTGGCGCGTTGGATGCCGCCGCCCGGTCATGCAGGAAGGTGACGATGCGTGCCGCGGCATATCCGGCGTCGCGGCGCATCGACATCGGCGTGGTGCCGGCATGGTTGGCGACGCCATCGAGGGTGATGCGTTGCCAGGAGATGCCCTGCAAAGTCTCCACCGCGCCGATTGGAATGCCTTCGCGCTCCAGGACCGGCCCCTGTTCGATATGCAGTTCGACATAGATGTGCGGCTTGAGAAAGCCCGGTTCGCGGTCGCCGGCATAGCCGATGCGGGCAAGTTCCTGCCCAAGCGTGCTGCCGTCGGTCCCGACAGCGGCAAGTGCCGCCTCGACATCGACGCCGCCGGCATGGACCAGCGAGCCCATCATGTCGGGAGAGAAGCGCACGCCTTCTTCATTGGTGAAGGCCGCGACGGCGAGCGGGCGCGACGGCGAGAGGCCCGACGCCTTCAGCGTCTCGATCACCTCCAGCCCGGCAAGCACGCCGTAGCAGCCATCATAGATGCCGGCGTCGATGACGGTGTCGATATGCGAGCCGATCAGTAGCGGCGCCTTGCCTGCATTGCCGGCGCTTTGCCAGATACCAAAAATGTTGCCGATGCGATCGATGGCAACTTGGAGTCCGGCCTGGCGCAGCCAGCCGACGAAGAGGTCGCGGCCTTGCTTGTCGGTGTCGGAAGCGGCCAGCCGGGTCAGCCTGCCCTCACCGTCGCGGCCGATTGCGCCCAGTTCACGAATGCGGCCAAGCAGGCGCTGTGCATCGACCGCGATCACGGCGTTGCCTCGGCGGCAAGCTTGCCGGCCAGCACATCGGCCGGGCCCATGCCGACCAGTTCGGCATAGCGATGCGGGTCGGTGGCGCCTTCGGTGTTGATCACCAGCACCCGGGACTTACCGTCGAGGCCCAGGTCTGTTCTGTTTTCGGCCATCGCCCGGATGAGTCCGGCAAGGCCGACGCCGCCACTCTCGCCGGCGATGATCAGCGGATCGCCGCCGGATGGCTGGGCCAGCCGACGCATCACCGCGATGGCGTCGTCCTCGTCCACGGTCATGAAGGCGTCTGCGGCGCGCGCCAGCACGCGCCAGGCGACCTGCGATGCCTCGTAACATTCAAGCATGGCCATGACAGTCGGCTGATCATGCGCTACCTTGACCACACGCCCTGCCACGGCAGCCGCGACGATACATGCGGCACGTGCGGGCTCGACGACAGTGAAGGTTGGCCTGGCTTCGCCGAGCACGATGGCGAGGTGGCCAGCCACAGCGGCGGCAATGCCGCCAACGCCGGCCTGGACAAAGACGTGGGTTGGCGGTTCGCTGAGCTGGCGCAGCGCTTCGCGCACGATCGCCGTATAGCCTTGCATCACCAGGCCAGGAATGCGCTCATAACCCGGCCATGACGTATCCGACACCACGGTCCAGCCTTTCTGGGCCGCGACTTCGGCGGCTTGCCTGACCGAGTCGTCATAATTGCCGTCGACACGAACCATCTCCGCGCCATAGCGGGCTATTGCCGAGATGCGCTCGTCGCTGACCCCGGCATGGACAAAGATCACGGCCCTGGCGCCGGCAAGCTCGGCGCCTTGCGCGACAGAGCGGCCATGATTGCCGTCGGTGGCGCAGGCGAACGTCATCTTTGCCGCGACCGAGCGAACATCGGGTCGATCGAGATCCTCGACATCGACGGGGCGGCCAAGCCGCTTGCCTGCCTCCTCCAGCACAAGGCGGAAGACGGCATAGGCGCCGCCCAGCGCCTTGAAGCTGCCGAGGCCGAGACGAAAGCCCTCATCCTTGACGTGCAGCGCAGCGAGGCCGAGTTCGCCCGCCAGCGCCGGCAGCGCGTGCAGCGGCGTCATCGCGTGATTGTCGCGATGGGCAAGAAAGCGCTCGACCGTATCCGCGCCGGCGATCCCAAGGGTTTCGGCGTCGGCCGCATCAAGCGGCTTGCCGTGCAAGGCATTGCGATTGGGCAGGAACACTGGCGACCTCCTTGGCATCAGGCGAAACCATATTGCAGGACAGGCGCAAAGAGCGCTGTAATTGGGCCTTCGAAATGCAAGTTTGTTTCGTTGGGATATCGCCATTGCCGCCATCGCCGCCGCCGCTCGACAGTTTCGATCTCGCCATCCTTGCCATCCTGCAGCGGGACAACACGACGCCGCAGCGCCTGATCGGCGAAGCGGTGAACCTGTCGGCACCGGCGGTGCAGCGCCGCATCAAGCGCATGGAGCAGACCGGGGTCATTGCAAGCCATGTCGCCATCATCGACCCCGCGGCGGTCGGCCAGCCCCTCACCATCTTCGTCGAGGTCGAGCTGGAGAGCGAGCGCACCGAACTGATCGACGCAGCCAAGCGGCAATTCTCGCAAACGCCTGAAGTGCAGCAATGCTACTACGTCACCGGCGAAGCCGACTTCATCCTCGTCATCACCGTGGCCGACATGGGGGCCTATGAGGCGCTGACGCGAAAACTGTTCTTCGGCAGCAACAATGTCCGGAAATTCCGCACCTTCGTCGCCATGGACCGCGTCAAGGTCGGGCTGACGGTGCCGTTGCCGGACTGAGCCTTGCCGGCAGGCAAGGCCCCCGCCGGACCCGCCATGCTTTTGACATTCTCAGGACGCGAATTGAGCGGCGGAGGCGCGCTTGGACGATACCACCCCAGTTGCGATCATCGGTGCCGGGCCGGCGGGCCTGGCTGTTGCCGCATGCCTGCGCCAGGCCGGCGTCGACTTCATCTTAATCGAAAAAGAACAGCAGGCCGCACCCGCATGGCGGCGGCACTACGAGCGCGTCCACCTGCATACCACCAAGCGCTATTCGTCCCTGCCCTTCGCGCCCTTCCCGAAGCATTATCCACGTTATGTGCCGCGCGATCTCTTCGTCGACTATATCGATGCCTATGCGCAACGCTTCGACCTGCGACCCCATTTTGGGGAAACGGTGGAAGCGATCGCCCGGGAGGACCACGGCTGGCGTGTGGAGGCGACATCCGGTCCGCTGCGCGCCAGGCATGTGGTGATTGCGTCAGGCTACAATGCCGAGCCCTTGCGTCCCGGATTTGCTGGGATCGACACCTTCACGGGCAAGACATTGCACAGTGCCGACTATCGCAATGCCACGCCTTTCGCCGGCCAGTCGGTGCTGGTCGTCGGCATGGGCAACACCGGCGCGGAGATTGCGCTCGACCTGGCGGAAAACGGCGCAAAACCGACGATTTCCGTGCGCGGCGGCGTTCATATCGTGCCGCGTGAGCTGTTCGGCGTGCCCATCCAGATGGTCGGCATGGCGGCGCGGCTGGGGCCGCAACGCGTCAATGACGTTCTCTTCCCCCTCATCCTCGACCTGGTGCTGGGCAGGCCGGAAAAATATGGGCTCAAACGGCCGAGACAGGGACTGCTGCAACAGATTGCGGCCGCATCGCGCATTCCGGTGATCGATGTGGGCACCATCGACAAGATCCGCGAAGGTGCGATCAAGGTCGCGCCCGATATCGCCGAGATCTCGGAGCGCGGCGCCCGTTTTGCCGACGGCAAGCATGGCGAATTCGACGCGATCATCTTCGCCACTGGTTTCCGGCCGGGCTATGCCAAATTTCTCGAGCCCGGCATCCAGCCAGACCGCAGTGGCGTCACCGCACGGGCCTCGGATCTCGGCCTCTATCTCGTTGGCTTCCACAATGCGGTCACCGGGTTGTTGCGCGAGATCGCGATCGAAGCCCAGGCGATCGCCGATGACATCCATTACCGGCTGAACAGAAAAAGGACCACCGAAATCCTGCCGATATAGTCGGCCCAGCGCTTCGCCCGGCTCAACTTGCCTTGCGCAGCCAGACCTTGTTGTCGTGGAAGGCGGCGCCGCCATAGGGCGCCGGCGCATCGGCGCCGGTCAGCACGTTGATGCCCTCGCCGCGCTCATGCGCGCTGTTCGGCCAGATGCCTTCGGCGATCACCACGCCGCGCTTGATGCCGTCGAAGAATTTCGCGTGCAGCACCAGGTCGCCCCGCCGGTTGCCCACCTCGACACGGTCGCCATCGGCGAGCCCCAGGTTAGCCGCATCGTCTGGATGCAGGAGCAGTGCCGGCCTGCCTTCCTTTTCCTTCGACACCGGCGTCTCCGCAAAGGTCGAGTTGAGGAAGTTGCGCGCGGGCGAGGTCGTCAGCCGGAACGGATGCGCCTCGTCGGCCACCTCGATCAGATCGACATGGTCGGGAAACTCGGGCAGCCGTTCCACCGGCCCGAACAGGCCCATGCTCTTCGGCGGCCGGTTGGGAGCCGCCTGGCCGGTCCAGTCGGCACGGAAGCGGAATTTTCCATCCGCGTGGCCAAATCCTTTAATGAAATGCGCGGTCTCGAAATCAGGTTGCAAATCCACCCATTTCTGCTCTTTCAAGCTGTCGAAGCTGCCCAACCCGCGCTTGCCGAGAATGATGTCGATGTGCTGGTGTTCGGTCAGGCCAAAACCCGGGCGATCGGCGACACCCAGGCGCTCAGCCAACTGTTCGATAACGAAATGGTTGGTGCGCGGCCCTTCCGGAGGGTCGATCAGCTTGGGGCCGAGCGTGATGTGCTGGTTGCCGCCGCCTTTGTAGACATCGTCATGCTCGAGGAACATCGTCGCCGGCAGCACGACATCGGCGAGCTTGGCCGTGTCGGTCATGAACTGCTCGTGCACGCACGTGAACAGGTCTTCGCGCCGGAAACCCTGCGTCACCAGCCGCTGCTCGGGCGCGACGTTCACCGGATTGGTGTTCTGGATCAGCATGGCCGTCACCGGCGGGCCGCCATAAAGCGCGTCGCTGGCTCCGGTCAGCACCGGGCCGATGCGCGAATGGTCGAGATAGCGGATCGAGGGATCGCGCATCCTTGAGCCTTCCAGCACGTCCTGGTTGAGCTTGAAGATGCCGGAATTGGAATGGAAGGCGCCCCCGCCCTCATATTGCCAGCTGCCGGTGACCGCGGCGATGCAGGACGCGGCATGCATGTTCACCGCCCCGTTGCGCTGACGGGCAAAGCCATAGCCGAGGCGGAAATAGGTTTTCCTGGTCGTGCCCACCAAGCGGGCAAAGGCCTCGATTTCGGCCACTGAAAGGCCGGTGATCGCGGCCGCCCACTCCGGCGTGCGCGTCCTCAGATGCTCTTCCAACCCCTTCGGGTCGTCAGTGTATTTTTCGAGATAGGCATGGTCGGCCAGGCCGTCCCTGAACAGCACATGCATGACCGCGCAAGCCAGCGCGCCGTCGGTGCCGGGCTTCAGCACCAGGCCCATGTCGGCCTGCTTCATGGTCGCGTTTTCATAGACGTCAATGACGACGATCTTCGCCGCACGCTCCTTGCGCGCCTTGATGGCGTGGGTCATCACATTGACCTGGGTGACCACGGCATTGGTGCCCCAGATCACCACGCAGTCGGATTTCGCCATCTCGCGCGGGTCGGGCCCGCGCAGGGCGCCTGCCCCCATCATCCAGCCGGTCCAGGCGAGATTGGTGCAGATCGATCCGAAGAAGCCCGAATACTTTTTCGCGTGACGCAGCCGGTGGATGCCGTCGCGCTGAACCAGTCCCATCGTGCCGGCATAGAAATAGGGCCACACCGTCTCCGAGCCGTATTTCTCTTCGGCCGCGATGAACTTTTCGGCGACGAGATCGAGTGCCGCCGCCCAGCTCGCTTCCTGCCAAGCGCCGTCGCCCTTGGCGCCGGTCCGCACCAGCGGCTTCAGCAGCCGGTCGGGGTGATGGACACGGTCGGCATAGCGCGCAACCTTGGCGCAGACGACGCCCGATGTGTAGCTGTTGGCTTTGGCGCCATGGACGCGGCCAATGCGGTTGCCCTCGAGCAGTTCGATCTCGAGCGCGCAGGTCGACGGGCAATCATGCGGACAGGCCGAATGGCCGATGCGAAGCTTGGCGTGCTGGTTCATGGGGTGAGGTTAGCCGGTTCCAGACATAGCGTGTAGGGCCAGATTTGCCGACAAGCTGCGTTTGGGAGACGTCTTTTCCACCTGCTACCGCATAACGGTAGCTCACCGTCCCTTTGATGGGGGGGTAAATCACTCCGCCGTGCCTTCCTCATATTCAGCCGACATGGTCAGCCATTTTTCCTCGTGGCCGGCCAACGTCTGGGCGAGCTGCGAGCGTTCCTTGGCCAGGCGTGTCGCGGTCGACGGGTCCTTCTCGTAGATCGCCGGGTTGGCCAACTCGTCCTCGATGCCGTCGATGCGCTTGCGGATGCGGTCCATCAGCGCCTCGGTGGCGCGGATTTCCTTGGCCAGCGGCTCGAAAGCGGCGCGGCGCGCTGCCGCATCGCGGCGGCGGTCGGCTTTTGACGCCTTGTCCGCCTCGCGCTTGCCACGGCGATCGCCGGACACGCCGGTGACCAGCGTCTTGTAGTCCTCAAGGTCGCCATCATACGGGTTGACCGCCCCGTCCTTGACCAGCCACAGCCGGTCGGCGGTCGCCTCGAGCAGGTGGCGATCATGCGAGATCAGGATGACGGCCCCGGGAAATTCGTTGAGCGCATGGATCAGCGATTCACGGCTGTCGATGTCGAGGTGGTTGGTCGGTTCGTCGAGGATGAACAGGTTCGGCCCCTCGAAGGCCGACAGGCCCATCAGAAGACGCGCCTTCTCGCCGCCGGACAGGTCCTTGGCGGGCGTATTCATCTTCTCGGTGGTGAGACCGAACTGGGCGACGCGGCCGCGCACCTTCGATTCCGGAGCCTCCGGCATCAGCCGGCGGACATGCTCATAGGCATTTTCCTCCGGACGGAGATCGTCGAGCTGGTGCTGGGCGAAGATCGCCACCTTCAGCCCGGGCGCCACGGTCATGGTGCCGCTCTCCTGCTTGAGCCGGCCGGACAGCAATTTGGCGAAAGTCGACTTGCCGTTGCCGTTGGCTCCGAGCAGCGCGATGCGGTCGTCGGCGTCGATGCGCAGCGTCATCTTCTTCAGGATCGGCTGGCCTTCGGTGTAGCCGACATTGACGTT
This sequence comes from Mesorhizobium sp. HAY1-8B, assembly GCF_056868045.1. NCBI lineage: Bacteria > Pseudomonadati > Pseudomonadota > Alphaproteobacteria > Hyphomicrobiales > Phyllobacteriaceae > Mesorhizobium > Mesorhizobium sp. HAY1-8B. Next base: position 3,601,948 of record NZ_CP200321.1, on the reverse strand, counting down.
GTTCAGCGCAATGATCGGCGAGGCAACCGTCTTCACCGGTTCGGGGAAGGAGAACGGCCACACCGAATCGTTCACGATGGCCGCGATCGGCTTCATCTTTTCCAGCGCCTTGATGCGCGACTGCGCCTGCCTCGCCTTGGAGGCCTTGGCGCGGAAGCGCTCGACGAAGGATTCCATATGCTTGCGGGCGGCTTCCTGTTTGACCCTGCCCTTTTCCTGCAATTCCTTCTGCTCGGTATACTGGCGCTCGAACTGGTCGTAGCCGCCGCGCCAGAAGGTCAGTTTCTTCTGGTCGAGATGAACGATCGAATTGACGGCGCGGTTGAGCAGATCGCGATCGTGCGAAATCAGGAGCACCGTGTGCGGATACTTCGACACATAGTTCTCCAGCCACAGTGTGCCTTCGAGATCGAGATAGTTGGTCGGCTCGTCGAGCAGCAGGAGGTCTGGCTCTGAAAACAGCACGGCGGCGAGCGCCACGCGCATGCGCCAGCCGCCGGAGAAGGACGAGGCCGGACGGCGCTGCGCCGCATCGTCGAAGCCAAGGCCGGCCAGGATGGTGGCCGCGCGGGACTCGGCCGAATGCGCGTCGATGTCGGCCAGCCGCATATGGATGTCGGCGATGCGGTGTGGATCGGTGGCGGTCTTTTCTTCTTCAAGCAGCGCCGTACGCTCGAGGTCGGCCTTGAGCACGATCTCGATCAGCGGCTCCTCGGTTCCCGGCGCTTCCTGCGCCACCTGGCCGATGCGCGTGTTCTTCGGCAGGCTGATCGAGCCTGTCTCGGAGGGAAAATCGCCGGTAATCGCCTTGAACAGCGTTGTCTTGCCAGTACCGTTGCGACCGACAAGACCGGCCTTGGTGCCGGCCGGCAAGGTCAGCGAGGCATGGTCGAGAAGCAGGCGCCCGGCCATGCGGAGCGAAAGGTCATTGATGATCAGCATGGCCGCGCTTTTGCACCGGACATCGACGCTTCGCAAGACCTTGCGGACCGGTTGGCCGCACAAGGCCTGAAAACGGCGCCTGCAATTGCGCCGTCACAGCCGCCGATCAATGGCTCGCCGTAGCGGCCGGCAAGGCTTCAGGCAGTGGCCTTGCCACGCTTTGTCGCCTTGGCGACGGTGGCCGGTGCCGCCGGCTTGCGGCCAAGTCCCGTCGACTTCGCCAGCGCCGACCGGGTCGCCGAGTAGTTCGGAGCAACCATCGGATAGTCCGGCGGCAAGCCCCATTTGGCCCGATAATCGTCCGGGCTCAAACCATAGTCTGTCCTGAGGTGTCGCTTGAGCGACTTGAATTTCTTCCCATCCTCCAGGCAGACGATGTAATCGGGAAACACCGACTTTTTCGGATTGACAGCCGGAACCAGGCTCGGGCTTTCCACGACGGCCGCGCCAGCCAGCTTTCGAACCGAGGCGCTGACGCTGGCAATCAGGTCAGGCAGGCCGGAAGCCGGAAGCGGATTGTTGCCGACATAGGCCGAGACAATATCGGCCGTCAGCTCGATCACGGTCTTATCCTCGATATTTGACAATTCTTTCATCCTATTTGCGATAAAATCATCCACCACAGTGAAGACTTTTGCCGATGTATCTCTTTAACCGCGTCCCCCAACGGGCCGCCAAGTTCCAAAACGAATCAAGACTTGGTGTCAACTACTTTTATGGAAAATCGACGTCACGCAAATTAGAAAATCTAATACTTGGAACCGGCAGACTTGGTTGTCCGGCCGTCGGCCAATATCTCAAGAATACGCTTCCAGCGGGCACAGCGCCCGAAATCCTTCTGTTCAATCGCCTTTTCGGCCTTCATCGCTGCGTAAAGCGGTGCCTCGACGCCGAATTCCTTGATCAGCCAATGCGCTTCCTGCCTGGCGAGACGTTCATTTTCGTCAAACATGGTCTTGTGCCTCCGAACGTTCCAGGCCGACCGCTATACAACTGCCGATGACAAGGACGGCTCCGGCGATAGCGGTCGTCGTCAGTCGTTCGCCGGACAGGGTCAGCAGCAACGTCGACGCGATCGGCGTGAGATAGGCTATGACAGCGACCTTGCCGCTGCCTTCGAGCTTCAAGGCGCGTGACCAGAGGTAATAACCCAGGCCCATCGGGCCAGCGCCAAGATAGAGCCCAAGGGCCAGATCCACGCCGGCGGGCCACGCAACACCTTCGCGAGCCGACCATAAAAGCGTCAAGGCGATGCCGACCAGCGACGATGGCAACAAAAGGCGCTCGGGCGACGTGGCGAGCCGCCCCACCATCACCGAATAAAAGGCCATGCACAGCGCGGACCCGAAGGCGGCGAAATAGCCGACAAGATCGCCCTGGAACCAGGTGCTCTCACGCCCGCCCGATATCACCAGTACGACGCCGACGAACCCAAGGGCCGCGGCAAGCCCCAGCAAAACCGGACGCCGCGGATTTTCGAAAACGATCACCGCCGCAGCGACCATCAAGGGCCAAGTGTAGGCCACGAGATTGGCTTCGATCACCGGCATCGATGCGAAGGCAACATATTGCAGCACCATGGTGCCGACCAGACCGATGAGGCCGACCGCGAGAGGCGCGAGTGCGGCCCGGAGCGCCACCGACGGAGCCTCCTCCCGGCTCATGAACCGGATCAGGGCGAAGACCAGTACAGCGCCCGCAAATTGCAGGAACTGCACCTGCGACACCGGATGGGTCGCCAGCAAGGATTTGCCGACCAAGGCATTGGTCGACCACAAGGCCACCGCGCCGGCGGCGAAGACCAGCGCGGATATCGAGCCTGATCCATGCCGAAAGAATCGGCATCGAACTCTATCTCCAGGCTTGACCATGATCTTGTCCGAAAACCGGGCCCCACTTTTCGGAATCATGGTTCGCTACCATGATTCCCGTGCCCCGCCCGGAACCTGTGCTTCGGCGGTTGGGGCAGGCGTGGGATGCTCCGCCTCGAACCGGCGATAGGCGGGCAACTGGTTGGTCCAGACATCTTCGGCCAGCTCGTTGACCCACTCGCGATCATGGTCGTTGTCGGCGGCAAGATAGAACATGCGATTGTCGTCGACATAGGGCTTGGCCACCGAACGCTGGTTGAGCACCAGTGTGACGCGCTCGCCGTACTGGATCGGCGCGGTGCGATGCAGGACGCCAAGAAACTGTCCGAGTGTCGCGTAATTCATCTTGTGATCGATGCGCATGATGCGGTTGCGCGGAATCTCGCGGCCGGATTCGAGGATGGCGCGACCGGTCTCGGAATCATCGCAATAGATCTCGAGATGGCCGCCGACCAGCGGATTGCTGATCGACAGCGGAATGAGTTCGGTGACCGGAACGCCGTCGCAATGCCACTCGACGGCACCATCCCTTGGATTCATGAAGGTGACGGTCGAGCCGACGATCGATAGCGGATAGGGCTCCAGCTTCGTGCCCATCATGTCGGACAGTCGCTCCAGGCGCAGCTTGTCGTGCAGCAATTCCCTGATTTCGGGGATGAAACGGTCAGCGCCGGTGATAAAGGTCAGGTCGAGGTGCTTGTGCACGGCATGGCTGGCCTTGAGCTTCAGGGCAGCCTCCTCAATTGCGGCAAGCAGGGCCGGATCATAGCCATGCAGATACTGCGCAACGCCGAAACTCGACACTTTCCAGGCGGTTTCATGTCCGATGATGGCCTCACGGCTCATCGCATAGCGCAGTTCGGGTATGGTGTGTGCGTTCATTGTACTTCTCCAAGTGGGGGCAAACACTTGGTTAACAGTCGATTAAATTAGTCCCCCCTGTAAAATTAGGAATGCTAGTGCTACCGTAAGCCCAGCTTAAGGTCGAAACCCGTGCGCCTGCTCAGTCAAGTCAACCTCAATTCGCTGAAGATCGTGGAGAGTGCTGCAAGGCACGGCAATTTCACGCGTGCGGGCGAAGAGCAGTTCATCACCGCTTCCGCGGTCAGCCAGCGCGTCAAGAGCCTGGAGGACCAGCTGCGCTTCAAGATTTTCCAGCGCGGCGGCAATGCGGTGTCGCTGACGCCGGAGGGTGAGACCTATGTCTCGCGCGTTCGCGAGGCGCTGGAGCGAATCGTTGCCGCCAGCATGGAAGCGACCGGGCAATCGCAGGAGCATGTGCTGAAAATATCCGTGCTGCCGACCTTTGCCGCGCGCTGGCTGTTTCCGCGCCTGCCGCTGTTTCAGCGGCAATATCCCGATATCGTGATGCGGGTTTCGACCTCCTACGCGACACATGAGTTCACGACCTCCGATTTCGATCTCGAAATCCGCTATGGCGACGGCCACTTCAATGGGTTGCCGTCCGATCTGCTGTTTCGGGAAGACCTGACGCCGGTGTGCAGCCGCAAGCTGTTCCATGAGGTACTCGGCGACAAGCCGCTGTCGAAGGTGACACCGGACGACCTCAAGCTCTTCACGCTGTTGCATTCCGATACCTGCACCCAGAACTGGCAATCCTGGCTGGCCTTCGCCGGCGCTAGCTTCGTGCTCAGCGAGACCAAGAGCATCTATTTCAACTCGTGCATGATGTCCTACGAGGCAGCCAATGCCGGAATGGGTTTCGCCGTCGCCAACCGCGCCTATATGGCCAGCGACATCCGCGCCGAAAGGCTGGTCGCGCCCTTTGCCGTCCACCACCCGAACACGGCCGGCTGGTATTTCGTCTCCCCGCACAAGAGCCTTGCCGCACGCAAGGTGCTGCTGTTCAAACAATGGGTGATGGCGGAAGCGGCCCTGACGCAACGCCAATTGGATAGCGAAATCAGAGACTTGGCTTCTGAGGCCGTCTGAAATTCGGATCGTCCCTCGATGACGACGCGAACCACCAGCTCTCGAATCCAGAACGAAAACAACTGATCAGGCGAAAGCCCTGCCCTCCTCGGTGCGCTGGAAATGCGCCAGATCGAGCTGCACGGAAGGGCGACCGAGAACCGTCAGGATCATATGCGCCTGACCGCGATGATGGGTCTGGTGGTTGAAGACATGAGCCAGCGCCGGCGCCAGGCGCTGCGAGACGGTGCGCATGTCCGATACGGTCATATAGGTGAAGCGGCCCGACAGCGCCCTGTCGCTCAAGCCGGCGAGCCAGTCGATGATCCGCCGGTCCTCCGCCTCGCGCGCCGCTCTCAAATTGGGCAAGGCGCGATGCAGCACGGCGTCCAGCGCCGTCGGCGCGTCGCCTTCGCCGGTGAAGCGCTTCATCCAGATGCGATCGGCGGCGAGCAGGTGGTTGAGCGTGCCCATCAGCGAGCCGAAGAAGGCGCCGACATCGCGATTGAATTCCTCCTCGTCGAGATCGGCGGCGGCGGCATAGATGCGGCCATTGGCCCATTGATTATACGCCGCAAACATCATGAAGTGCTGTTTCATCTTTTCTCCGCCGCCCCGTCTCGGGGTGTCGGGAGCGATACCTAGAGCAATTCACCGTTTCACGGAAACGGTGAATTGCTCTAACTCTTGTGTTGACGCAATTCCGGACGGAAAACCGCTCGCACTTTTCCTGGAATTGCTCTGGACCGCAAAGGGACCCGCGCCAATGACCATTCTGCTTTATGATCTCGTCGGGCGTGACGAGAGCCGTCCGTTCAGCCCGCATTGCTGGAAGGCAACGATGGCGCTGGCTCACAAGGGGCTCGATGTCTCAACCGCGCCGACGCGTTTTCTCGAGGTCCCCACCATAGAGGGCGGCGCTTCGAAAAGCGTTCCGGTGATCCGCGACGGCGACAAGGTGGTCATCGATTCCTTCGCCATCGCGCTCTATCTCGACGAAGCCTATCCGGACCGGCCGACGCTGTTTGGCGGCGAAGGCGGCAAGGCGATGGCGCGCTTCATCGAGCGCTGGTCGCAATTGACCATCCATCCCTACGTCACCACGGTCGCGCTCACCGACCTCCATGCCATGCAGGACGAAGAGAACGCCGTGTATTTCCGGCAGAGCCGGGAGCAGCGTCTCGGCAAGCAGTTGGAAGATGTCGTCGCGGCACGCGACGGCGGGTTGGCGGCGTTTCGGGCCTCGCTTGAGCCGCTGCGCTCGATGCTGAGCTATCAGCCCTTCATCGGCGGTGCCTCGCCGCTGTTTGCGGACTATATCGTCTTCGGCGCGTTGCAATGGGCGCGCATTGCCACGCCCTATCAGCTGCTCGAAAACAGCGACGTGGTGGCGCAATGGTTCAGCCGCTGCCTCGACCTGCATGGCGGGCTGGGACGAAAGGTGGCGGCGGCGGCGTGACGGCCGCAAAACGCCCGCCCTGCCGGCAAGGCAGCGCTGGCGCCGTCAATCCGTGTAGAAAATCAGCGGCGGGGTAGCTAGCCTTTACTTGGCCGCCTTCTTTGGCTTGCTGGTTTTCGGCTTGCTGACTTTCGTGGCGGCCTTTTCTTCCTTGGGCGCGGCCTTTGCCTTGCCAGCGCCAGATGCCTTCTTGGCCGGCGTCTTGGCCGCCGACGGCTTGGCCGCGTCCTCCCGATCGATGTCGGCCGCCGCCTGGCGCCAATGGCGTTCGTGGTGACCGGCCGGTTGCCCTTCTTCCTGCCAGATCTGATGTGCGCGATTGCGAATGCGCTCCTGACGATCGTCTGCCATGGTCATGTTGTCTCCATTCGGGCCGACCTCAGCGCGGCGCCGACACGCGACTATAGCAAGCAAAGCGTTGCTGTGCAGCCGTCTGATCCGGCCCAGGGAACTGCCGGCCCGACATCGAAGCGCCCGGCCGGTCCGGGCGCTTCGCTATCGCCATGGGGGCTCTTCACTCGCAAGGCCAGGCAATTGGCTTTCCGTCCGCTTCGCGGACCTGCCCGGCCCTTCGCTGTCGCTCCGGGCGTTCGTCGCTCGGAAAGCCAAGCAATTGGCTTTCCGTCCGCTTCGCGGACCTGCCCGGCCCTTCGCTGTCGCTCCGGGCGTTCGTCGCTCGGAAAGCCAAGCAATTGGCTTTCCGTCCGCTTCGCGGACCGCTCCTCACCCCTTGGCAATGGGTCGGGCGGCTTGTATAGAGCCCGCCACTCTCAATTCCATTCTCAGACAAGGACGACCCATGGCGCTCGAACGCACCTTCTCCATGATCAAGCCGGACGCAACCCGGCGCAACCTCACCGGCGCCATCACCAAGATGCTCGAAGACGCCGGCCTGCGCGTCATCGCTTCGCGCCGTGTGTGGATGAGCCGCCGCGAGGCGGAAGGTTTTTACGCTGTCCACAAGGACCGCCCGTTCTTCGGCGAACTGGTCGAGTTCATGTCCTCGGCTCCAACCGTCGTCCAGGTTCTGGAGGGCGAGAACGCCATTGCCAGGAACCGCGAAGTGATGGGTGCCACCAACCCGGCCAACGCCGCCGAAGGTACCATCCGCAAGGTGCATGCGCTGTCGATCGGCGAGAATTCGGTGCACGGCTCCGACGCGCCGGAAACCGCCGCGCAGGAAATCAAGTACTGGTTCTCGGACACCGAGATCGTCGGCTGAGCCGACACTGCCAAGTCTCGAAAAGGCCGGCAATCGCCGGCCTTTTTCATTGGCGGTCAGCTCGCGGCGCTGAAGCGAAGGATTTCGCGACCGTCCTTGTCTGATATGGTGAGCTTGCCGGCATCGAGCTTGTAGGACGCCGCCCTGGCCAAGGCATCGAACAACGCCTTTTCCTCGGCCATCACCTCGGGTGCGCAGGCCTTGTGGGTCGAACCGATATTGCTGATCGCGATCGCCTGGCCATCGACCTTCGCTGTGGCAAAATAGGCGTTGCAGGGGCCACTGCCGCCAGCCTTGCCGGCCTCGCTGACCCTGAACGTCGCCTGCGGCGCGGTGATGGCGCCGATGCCGTCGACATAGTCGACCACCCAAAGCTGGCCAAAGACGGAAGCCGTCGGCCCGGTGCCTGGCGCGACCATCTTGAGTATGATGGTTTGCGGGGCGGCGGTCAGCGGATCGAGCTGACGGCGCACATCGGAAATGAACATCAACTTGCCATCGACAGTGATCCGCGCCTGCAGCGCATAGGTCATCCGTGACTGGATCGCCGATGGATCGAATTTGATCTCGAAGCTGATCGGCACCTGGCCGGTCGGCTTGATAGTCTGCTCGCCGATGACTTTGGCCGGCGCGTCGGTCAGCGAGACATCGACAAGCTGGACGGAAAGCACGGCGCTGGGCGGCAGGGCGATGCGCTCGCGATAGATCACCTCGCCCCTCACCGCCTTTTCGGCAGCCACGGACAGTTCCGGCACCGCCAGGATACCGACGATCAGAGGCACGAAGCCGAAGACGAAGAACTCCGCGAGCCTGTCCAGCATGACCACCTCCCTTGCCGGGATCGCCAATCTCCGGGCTGCCAATGGCTGACCACGCCGTCCATCTGGCCAAAGGATTACGGTCAATGCATGGCTGCGACGGGTATTTATTCGGAAGGCGATTTCCAGCGCCCCGCGGCTTGGGCGTCGGTTTCCTTGGCCTCGACCCAACCGCCCTCGGAACCATCGGCGCGGTGCTCCTTCTTCCAGAAGGGTGCACGCGACTTCAGATAATCCATGAGGAAATCCGCCGCCTCGAACGCCGCCTGACGATGGGCGGAGGCGGCCACCACCAGCACAATATTCTGTCCCGGCGCGATCTTGCCATGGCGGTGGATGACGGTGAGGCCTTGCAGCGGCCAGCGCTGAACCGCCTCAGTGGCGATACGACCGATCTCGGCCTCCGCCATGCCGGGATAATGCTCGAGCTCCAGTGCTGACAAGGTGCCCTGCTCATCCCGGCAAAGACCGGAGAATGTGACCACCGCGCCAATATCGGCGCGGCCTTGCGTCATGCCGGCAATCTCGGCGGCAACGTCGAAATCCTGGCGCTGGATGCGCACGATCGGCACCAGGACGGCCGACATGAGTATCAGCCCCCGGTCATTGGCGGGAACAGCGCGATCTCCCGCGCGCCCGATATCTTCTCGTGGTGGTCGACATGTTCCTGATTGATGGCAACACGGATCACGTCGGGATACTGCAGCGCGTGCTCGTAGCCCTCGCCGCGCGACTGCAGCCAGCGCAACAGGTCGGCGACCGTCTCGATGCCGGCCGGCAATTCAACGTCTTCCTCCGATGTGCCGATCCGTTCGCGCACCCAGGCGAAATAGATGAGACGGGTCGTCATCTCACTCATCCATGATGTGCTTGAGGCCGGCGCGGAAATAGTCGTAGCCGGTGTAGAGCGTGACGAGCGCCGCGATCCACAGCAGCACCAGGCCGGTCTGCGTGGTCAGCGGGAATATCTTGTCGCCGGCCGGACCTGCCAGCAGGAAGGCGATGGCGACCATCTGGATGGTGGTCTTCCACTTGGCAAGCTGCGTCACCGGCACCGAGACCTTGAGCGCCGCCAGATATTCGCGCAGGCCCGAAACCAGGATTTCGCGGCACAGGATGATGATCGCCGCCCACAGCGACCAGCCGGCGATGCCGGCATGGCGATCGGTGTCGGCCGCAAGCAGCAAAAGGCACGTGGCGACCAGCAGCTTGTCGGCGATCGGATCGAGCATCTTGCCGATGTTGGAGGTCTGCTGCCAGGCGCGCGCAAAATAACCGTCGAAATAATCGGTGATGGATGCGAGCAGGAAAATGATCAGCGCCGACCAGCGGGCGAAGTCGCTGGATTTGAGATGGCCTTCGAGAAAAAAGCACAGAACCACCAGCGGCACCGCGATGATGCGGGCGTAGGTCAGTATGTTGGGCAGGTTGAACGCGCGCTGGGCCATGTCTGGTGGACTCTTTCTGCCTGCGTACTCAAATCAGAAGGGAATGTAGGGGGTCAACAGGCCAGATTCGACTGACCAGCTGAAACTGCCGAATTTTTCAACTTTCGTGAAAATGATTGTAGACCAGCTTGGCGACTTGTTCGGAAATGCCATCGACTTTCCTCAGATCCTCGATCGCCGCACGGCTCACCGCCTTGGCCGTGCCGAATGCCAACAGCAGCGCCCGCTTGCGGCCGGGACCGATGCCGGCAATCTCATCGAGCGGGCTCTTGACCATTTCCTTCTTGCGCCGCGCCCGGTGCGAACCGATGGCGAAGCGATGGACCTCGTCGCGCAGGCGCTGCACGAAATAGAGCACGGGGTCGCGCACCGGCAGCGAAAACGAGTCCCTGCCCCTGACGAAAAAACGTTCGCGGCCGGCATCGCGGTCCTGGCCCTTGGCGATGCCAATGGCCACGACGCGGTCCTCGATGCCGAGATCGGCGAGAATCTTGCGCACCGCCGTCATCTGGCCCTGACCACCGTCGATCAGGATGACGTCGGGCCAGGCCGGGAAGCTGCCGGAGATGTCATCATCGATATCATCGGTCGCCTCGCCTGCCGCAGCGTCGTCGGCCACGGCAACATCGCCATGCTCCTTGAGCAGCCGCGAAAAGCGCCGCTCCATCACCTCGCGCATCATGCCGAAATCGTCGCCCGGCGTGATCTCGGTCGAGCGGATGTTGAATTTCCGGTACTGGTTTTTGACAAAACCTTCCGGCCCGGCGACCACCATGGCGCCGACGGCATTGGTGCCCATGATGTGTGAGTTGTCATACACCTCGATGCGCACCGGCGGCTTGGCCAGCCCGAAGGTCTCGGCGAAACCGGCAAGCAATCGTCCTTGCGTCGACGTTTCGGCCAGCCTGCGGCCCAACGCCTCCCTGGCGTTCTGAAGGGCGTTGTCGGTCAGGTCCTTCTTCTCGCCGCGCTGCGGCACCGAGATAGCCACCTTGCGGCCGGCGCGGGTGGAGAGCGCCTCGGCCAGCAGCTCCTGGTCTTCGACCCCACGCGACAGCAGAATGGCGCGTGGCGTCGGCTTGTCGTCGTAGAACTGCGCCAGGAACGAGCCCAGCACCTCCGATCCCTCCAGTGCAGGGTCGGCCTTGGGGAAATAGGCGCGGTTGCCCCAGTTCTGGCCGGTGCGGAAGAAAAAGACCTGGATGCAGACCTGGCCACCTTCCTGATGGATGGCGAAGACATCGGCTTCGTCGACGGTCTGCGGGTTGATGCCCTGATGGCTCTGCACGTGCGACAGCGCCGCCAACCGGTCGCGATAGATGGCGGCGCGCTCGAAATCGAGGTCTTCGGACGCCTGCTGCATGGCGGCCGAAATTTCGGTCTTCACCTTCTGGCTGCGGCCGGACAAAAAGTCCTTCGCCTCGGCGACCAGTTCGGCGTAGCCCTCATGCGAGATCTCGCCGGTGCAAGGGCCGGCGCAGCGCTTGATCTGGTACAAAAGGCATGGCCGCGTGCGGTTCTCGTAGAAGGAGTTGGTGCAGCTTCTCAGCAGGAAGGCGCGCTGCAGCGAATTGATGGTGCGGCCGACGGCGCCGGCCGATGCAAAAGGGCCGAAATAGTCGCCCTTGCGCGACCGCGCACCGCGATGCTTGTAGATGCCGGGCGAGACATGGTCGCCGGTCAAAAGGATATAGGGGAACGACTTGTCGTCCCGCATCAGCACATTGAACCGCGGCCGCAAGCGCTTGATAAGGTTGGCTTCAAGCAGCAGCGCTTCGATTTCGGTGCGGGTGACGACGAACTCCATCGTCGCAGTCTCGCGGACCATGCGGCCGATGCGATTGGTGTGGAACCGGCCTTGCGCGTAGTTGGTGACGCGCTTCTTCAGGCTGCGGGCCTTGCCGACATAGAGCACGTCACCGGCGGCGTTCATCATGCGGTAGACGCCGGGGGCATTGGGCAGCCGCTTGACCAGCGTCTGGATCACCTCGGCGCCGACCATGCCTTCGGCATCGCCGGCATGCGGCGTCCAGTCGATGGCCGTGAAGGCGACATCGGGGCCAGTTGGTTCGACGATCTCCTCCAGCGCCTCGTCCTCGAGGTCGATTTCGGGAGGAAGATCATCGGCGCCGCCGCGCACCTTGTTTTTGTGATCGAGTGGACTCATTCAGCCATGCCTGTCACATCGGGCGTCTGCCATGCAAGATGCTGGCCGCCATCGAGCGCGATCATCTGGCCGGTGACCGAGCGCGCATCCCAAAGATAGCGGATGGTGGCGCCGAATTCAGGCAATTCCGGGCCGCGCTTCAGGATCAGGCCGGCGACCTGTGCGTCAAAATCGGAATCATCCTGGCGCATGTTCTTCAACGTCGGCCCCGGACCGATCGCGTTGACACGAATGTTTGGGCCCAGCGCCTGCGCCAACATCTGCGTCTGCGTCCACAGGGCGGATTTGGACAGCGCATAGGAAAAATAGCGCGGCGTCGGCCGCCAGACGCGTTGATCGATGATGTTGACGATCAGCCCCTCCTGCCCTTCCGGCAAAGCGCGCGCGAAATTCTGCGCCAACAGCGCCGGCGTCTTCACATGAATGGCAAAGTGGCGATCCCAGGCCCGCCAGTCGAAGTCGTCAACGGAATCATCGACAAAGAGCGAAGCGTTGTTGACCAGAAGCGAGATGGACCCCAGCGCGGCTTCCGCCTGGCCGACAAGGTCGTTGACGGAATTCATATCGGTCAGGTCGGCGCTTACCACCGCCGCGCGGCCGCCGGACTGGTTAATCCCCGCGGCCAAGGCGTCAGCCTCACCGCGCGAGCGATTGGCGTGGATGGCGACTGCAAAACCATGGCTGGCGAGGTCCTCGACGATCGCCTTGCCGATCCGTTTCGGCCCACCGGTCACCAGCGCCGTGGTGGCTTTGCTCATCTTCAGTCAATCCTCAATTTCGGCACGAAAAGACGGCGCCGGCAAAATATGGCTCGCCATCCGTTAAATGGCGTTCGCACCTGGGGCAACATTGTGGCGAAACCGCCTGGCGGGCATTCAGACTCGCCCCATAACAAGGCCAGTCATATCCCCATATAGGGCGCAGGACTCCTTGCACCAAGCGGTGTGCGGCGCAACATGGCCAAGCTGCTGACATTTCGCTGTTGCGAAGATGCAACGTCATGGTTCTGCCTCATTCGCGCCGGGGAATGACCCAAGTTCAGGTTCGCTTCAGCCGCATTTTGACACGACATTTGGAACCGACGAACGCCAGATCCGTTTCACCCCCCGGACGGGTTGATGGCGATCGTAAGAAACAAGCCTGTGTCCTGTGGCTTAAGGAGTAAAGAACAATGCAAGCCAATCTCAAATTCGCACGGCCGCTGGCCGTCGCGTTCGGGCTCTTCGCCCTCGGTGGAACCGCTTATGCCGCGGACGTCGTTCAGGAAGAGCCGCCGGCACCCGCTCCGGTTGCCGAACTGCCTGTCGCGTCCTGGGCCGGCCCCTATGCCGGTATCAACCTCGGCTATGGCTTCTCCGGCCGTACCAAGGAAAAGGATACCGGTTTCGACACCAGCACGAAGGGTTTCGTCGGTAGCGTCTTCGGCGGCTATCAGTGGCAGCAGGAGAACTTCGTGTACGGCGGTGAAGCCGAACTCGGCTACAACGGCGTCAAGGGTGACGACAATGGTATCCACTCCAAGGGTGGCCTCGAAGGTTCGCTGCGTGCCCGTCTGGGTTATGCCGTGACCCCGGAAATCCTCCTCTACGGCACCGGCGGTCTCGCCGGCAGAAGCCTGAAGGTGGAAGACTCCGACCTCCTCGCCAGCGACACCGCTACGATGATCGGCTGGACCGCCGGCGTGGGTACCGACATCAAGCTGACCGACAATGTCTTCGGCCGTGTCGAGTATCGTTACACCGACTTCGGCAGCAAGAGCTTCGATGGTATCGGCAAGGTCAAGGCCACCGACAACCGCGTCACCTTCGGCGTCGGTATGAAGTTCTAAGTCGTTCAAGCCACGACACGAAAAAGCCGGGCCTCGCGCCCGGCTTTTTTTGTGGCCGCCGTCACCCCGGGATCGCGGACTTCAACTCCGGGAATTTCTCGTCGAAACGCGCCATCCAGCGGGTCAGCCGGCCGCGACCCTTTTCCCATTTGCCGGCAAAGCGCAATGACAGGTAACCAAGGCAAGCCCGCAACGCCATCTGGCCGGCGGTGATCTTCTTCGGCAGTTTCGGCGGGTTGGCGTTGAGCAGGTCGAGAGCGGAGGTGATCTTCGCCCACTGCCGGTCGAGCCAGGGCTGATAGACCATGTCCTCAGGCCGGGTGCGGCGCTCATAGACCATCGACAGCGCGCAATCGCAAATGCCGTCGGCCAGCGCCTCCAGCACTTCCGCTTCCAGACGCTTGTCGGGATTGCGCGGGAACAACGCGTTCTTCGAAATCCGGTTGAGGTGCTGGGTAATGGCGCGGCTGTCGTGAATCGAACGACCGTCATCGAGCACCAGCACCGGAATCTTGCCGAGCGGATTGGCTCCGATCAGTTCGGCCGGTTTGTCCTCGGTCTTGACCGGCACCAGATCGATCGCGATCCCAGCATAGGCCGCAGCCATCCTGACCTTGGAGCTGTAGGGAGAGGTGGATGCGTAGAGCAGCTTCGGCATGATCGGTTTCCTGTTTGCGGACGTCCAGTGTTGACTGGACAGCCACTTGCGATCAACCGCCAGAGCGCAAAAAAAGAACTGCCAGAAACCGGTTGCGGTTTCCATCCCGGGCATCAGCCTACAGAGTGGTACGCCGGAAACGCGAGCGAGCGACGACAGCAGGCTGATTATGTTCAAACCTGCATTTGCATCTCACCAACCCAGGCACTGCGCCGGAGCCTTCGCCAAGCACGACAAGGAGACGGTTCAATGGGCGAGCGAGGCAGCCAACCGGCGCCTCGCTTTGCTTGCCCCCTCGGTCTCATCCCGATGTTCAGCCCCGAGGGCTGAACCCGCTGCCGGACTTGCTTCGATCCAGTGCGTCAGAGCGTCCTTGCCGAGCCCCGAAGGACACGCGACGCCCCAACGACCGGTCTACTTCTTGGCCGGAGCCTTCGCCTTCGCGGGCGCTGCCTTGGCCTTCGGCGCGGCGGCTTTCTTCACCGCGGGCTTTGTAGCGGCCGCTGCTGCTTTCGCGGCCGGCTTTGCCGCTGCCTTCGCGGCGGGCTTTGCCGCTGCCTTCGCGGCGGGCTTTGCCGCAGCCTTGGCGGGCGCCGCCTTCTTGGCTGCGGGTTTTGCCGCTGCCTTGACCGCAGGCTTCTTCGCCGGTGCAGCCTTCGCTGCAGGCTTTGCCGCTGCCTTGACGGGCGCCGCCTTCTTCACTGCGGGCTTCGCCACAGCCTTGGCCGCTGCCGGCTTCTTGGCCGGTGCTGCTTTCGCCGCGGGCTTTGCCGCCGCCTTCGCAGGCGCTGCTTTCTTCACTGCCGTTGCGGCCTTCGCCGCGACTGCTTTTGCGGGTGCTTTCTTTGCCGGTGCTTTGGAAGCCGGCGCTTTAGATGACTGCTTAGCCATGTCATGCCCCTTCACGTTATGCCGATGGCCGTGAATGACCCCGGCGCGCAATGCATATCTGACTCGCGGCTCGCTAGCCAGCGAAGCAATGGTATGATTTTCTCAGCTTAAATTTTCGTTGAGATCGTGACGCGATCGCACTCATCATCGCAAAAATCCGTCGCTGATCTTCTGATACCACCGGCAATTTGACACCGGCATTCTCGATGCGAGCCCACCATCGAACTCCCAAGACTAGCGAGCAACTTTACGCATGATCGTCGGCCGTGAATATCATGACCTGCCACCTCATCGAGGCGATCATCTTCCGCAAGCGAACGGTCTATGTGGATCACGAGCGCGATACGGCGACCGATCTGAGGATCACCTTGTCAAGCATGCATCCCTACCTCCAATTGACAGATAACTCTGCACAGCAGAGTATTCTGCAAAGATGCGGTCGCGCTTTGTCGATCGCGCAAGAAGCAAGTGGCGCTGCCGCTTTCCGAGAGCGCCGTGCCACATGACGACAATCCAAGGCCTTGCCGCATTGGAGCCCATCGATGAGCGTCGACGACATCATTCACCAGAGTATGCGGCTCAGGATCATGGCCATCCTCAACACGCTGGAAAGGCGCGAGGCGCTGGAGTTCACCCAATTGAAGATCATGGTCGAAGCCACCGACGGAAATCTCGGGGCACACCTCGATACGCTGGCCAGGGCGGGCTATGTCGATATTGAAAAGCTTTTCGTCGGGCGACGGCCGCAGACCCGGGTCAAGGCAACAACGATCGGGCGGCGGGCCTTTCGCGGTCACATTGCCTTTCTTCGCAAGATCATCGATCAGGCGGAGGCAACGCGGCGCGGGAAATAGCACTGCAATTGAGCGAACACCGTTGGCGCGTCGCAACGACGGCGGCGCCCCGCGTGTAGGGCAGGCACATGGATTTCGTCACGGCTGATAGCCGAGGCAGATGGCCCCGAGCGCCACGACGGCGCAGGCGCCGACCCGCCGGGGTGTCAGCGTCTCGCCGAGAAACAGCCGGCCGATGAAAGCCGCGAAGACGACACTGGTCTCGCGGACCGCGGTGATCGGACCGGCAGGTCCGAGCGCGAAGGCCGCCACCACGACGCCATAGGCCAGAAGCGCGAACAGGCCGCCGCCCAGTGCCTTCCAGGTCTCCGGCGCCCACGGGTCGACAGCAAGCCGGCCACGACAGGCGACGAAGGTCGCCGGCAGCAATGCGCCATAGGCCAGCAGGACCCAGGCGGTGTAGGCGCCGACATTGCCCGCCGCGCGAACGCCGATTGCATCGACCGTCGCATAGGCGGCGATGATAGCTCCCGTTGCCAGCGCATAGAGGATCGATGTCGTGGCGGCTCTTCCTCGTCCGAGCGAAAGACCCATGATGCCACCGCCGACCAGGGCGACGCCGACGGTCTCCAGAACGGTGAGCTGCTGGCCGGCCAGCAGGAAGCCGCCAAGGGTGACAAGCAGAGGCACGCTGCCGCGAACAATCGGGTAGACCTGTCCCAATTCGCCATGTTTGTAGGCGGCCACCAGGAACACGCTGTAGCCAACCTGCAGGCAGGCCGAGAGCCCGACATAGAGCCAGGCCGACGTAGCCGGAAAACCGTTGAGGATTGCCACGGGAATGGCCAGCACCGTGCTGGAGAAGCTCATGACGGTGACGGTCCACAACCTGTCGGCGCCTGTTCGCAGGAAAGCGTTCCAGCTTGCGTGCAGGATCGCCGCGAACAGCGCGAGGCCGACGACCAGCGGGCTCATTGCGGCCTGCGCGAGGCAGCGACGATGTCCAGGGCCGCCTTGCGGGCTTCACGAAGAGCGGTACTCGCCTGCCCCATCTGCGCCATCAGGGTGGCCCCTTCGATCAGCATCAACAGCGTCGCCGCCACGTTCTCGGCGCGCCCGCGCGGCATCACCTGCGCGAGGATCGATCGCATGCGCTGCCTGAAGCCGTCCTTCTGCCTGGCGACGGCCTTGAATACGGCATGCCGCGGATCGCCGAACTCAGCCAGCGCATGCGCGAACAGGCAGCCGTGGAAATCCGGGCTACGGAACCAGCGGCCATGCCAGTCGAAAATCTTCGCGATCTTCTGCTCCGGCGTCATGCTCTCCCGCGCAAGCTGGTCGAGCTGTTCGTCAAAACGCCTGGCGCGATAGTCGAGCACCGCGACGATCAGTTCATCCTTGCTGGGGAAGTGGCGATACATCGTCATCTTGGCCACATCGGCCTCGGCGATGATCCAGTCGATCCCGGTGGCGTGGAAGCCGGCACGCTTGAACAGCGCGTAGGCGGTTTCGACGACGTGCTGGCGTTTGTCGGAGACAGGCGACGGCGTCATGATGCGCACCAAGTGATGAGACAGGTCTGTCTCATACCTATGCGATGGATCTCACCGTCTGTCAACACGGCACGGAAAAGGCCTGCGGCTGATTAAGCCGCAGGCCTTGAAGAAAATCGAGAAACGGAAGGTTGCGTCTAGCGCAGGACGCGGCAGCGGCCGTTGTAGACCATCCAGCGGTCGAAGCCCGAGACGCAGAATTCGACATTGTCGCCGATCGAGGCAAAGCCCTGGCCTTCCTCGATCAGGTACCAGATGGACCGGTCGCGCCCGTCGGAGAGGCTGACGGTGGCCCCGCAGTAGCGGCGGCCGATCGGCCAGGTGTCGTCGGCCGGCAGATAGCGGTGCTGATGAATGCGCCGGAAGTCGGTGATCTGCACATCCGGCAGATGCGGCACATGATGCACCTGGTAGGAGAAGCGGGAGGTGATCTTGCTCAGCACCCAAGGCTGGCCGCAGACGCCGCCATCGTCGTCCGAATAGACGCCAAGGTCAGCCGCCTGGACCGCATGGGTAATGCCAAGAGGCGCGGCGAGCGGGGTACAGAGCGAAATCAGGGCAGCAAGTGCGGATTTGGCGAAGCGAGTCATGACAGCCTCTCAAGGTCGATTGCGCGCACTGTGCGGATTCGCTTGGCGTCGGTCAAGCGGTTGCTCAGACAATGGTTTCCAGAAACGAGCTGGAGCGTCTACCAACGTACCTACCGGCTACACGTTCCTCTCCAGTATCAGTCTTCCGGAAGAAAGGCGGGGTTGAAGACGACCTCCCAGAGATGGTCATCCGGATCCTGGAAATAGCCGGCATAGCCGCCCCAGAACGTATTCTGGGCCGGCTTGACGAGACGCGCGCCTGCTCTGACGGCCTGCGCCATCACGGCATCAACCTCGGCTTCGCTCGTGACATTGTGCCCGATGGTGAACTCGGTCGGGCTGCGGCCGGTCTGGTCGATGCCGGCGTCACGGGCGATGTCGGAACGTTCGAAGATCGCGAACTTCAAGCCGCCCTGCAGATCGAAGAAGGCGACGGCGCCATGCTCGAACTCCCTGCCGATGATGCCCTCGGTCGGAAGCCCAAGTCCGTTTCGGTAGAATTCGAGCGAAGCTTCCAGACTATCGACACCAAGGGTGATGACACTGATGCGAGCTTTCATTTTGATTTCTCCTTTCTATATTCTGGACTTGTGCGGTGACGTCAGCGCGGATGCGGTGGCTAATGCCAGCGTAAGGCTTCATGTGATTGCCATTGCTGGAGCGGCGCGCATTGAAGATTTCGGTCAAGATGGCGGAGAGCGCCGGCCAAACGGCGAGCCTGCGATTGCTGGCCAAGCAGACGGATGATGGCTGAAGGAATGGAAGCGGTACTGGCGCAGACCACCGGCTTTTTCCAGGAACGTCCGGCAGACAGGCGGCTGGGTGCCGTCTTCGCGTCCGTCTGGGTCCACCGCATGCAGGACCAGGACGCTCCACCTGTCGTGATAACGCCGGATGCGACGATCGACCTGCAGTGGATCGACGGCCGGTTGCGGGTCGCGGGGCCGGACCGGGAGCCGCAGATCGAGATATTGCCTTCAGGAGCGACGATTGTCGGGTTCAGATTCCGGCCAGGTGCGGCCGCCGCGTGGCTGGGCGTGCCGGCCAACCGGATCGTCGGAGAACGCCTCGACCTCGGTGACCTCTGGGGCACCGGGGCGCGCCATCTGGCATGCCGCGTGCGGGCCACGCCCGATCTTGCCAAGCTGGTAGGACAATTGGAGAAGGCAATCGGGGAATACACGCAAGAACACCGTGCGCCCGATGTAGTCATGGGCAATGCATTCGACGTCATCGACCGGGGGCTGCCGGCCGGCAAGCCGCTGGTGCCGTTCCTGCTGCACAGCTTGCATATGAGCGAGCGGTCGCTGCGTCGCCGTTTCGAGGAAAGTTTCGGCTACGGCCCCAAGACGCTCGACCGCATCCTTCGCTTCCATCGTTTCCGGCGTCTGCGGCAGGCATCCAGCAATGCCTCGACCGCTGTATTGGCGGTCGAGGCCGGCTATGCCGATCAGGCCCATTTGATACGCGAAAGCAGGCGGCTGTCCGGCATCACGCCGTCGGCACTGGCCGCCACCGGCGCATAGAGCGCCCGGCCGACAGGGTTCAAGCCGTGCCCGCCTGCTCCCCGGCCAGCCATTCCAGCGACCAGTGCGCCGGCTTTTCCACCGCAAGCAATTTGTGCAGTGCCGGCAACACCGTCCGCAATTCGGCTTCCAGCGTGAAGGGCGGATTGACCACCACCATGCCGCTGCCATCAAGGCTGGGTTCCGAAGAGGGCGGCCGGATCTCGAATTCGATGTCGAGGATTTTCGGGATGCCGGATTGCTTCAGCGCCTTCCTGAAGGCGATGATCGCCTTGCGGTCCTTGATTGGATACCACAGCGCGTAAATGCCGCCGGGCCAGCGCTTGTGCGCCCTTACGAGCCCGTCGACCAGGCGGCCGAACTCGCCCTCCTCCTCGAATGGTGGATCGATGAGAACCAGGCCGCGCTTCTCCTTCGGCGGCAGATGCGCGCCCAGCGCCAGCCAGCCGTCGAGTTCCATCACCCTCACCTGGAAGTCACCGGCGAATTCCGCCTTCAGCTTGGCGGCGTCTTTCGGGTGCAGTTCGATCGCCGACAACCGGTCCTGCTTGCGCAGGAGATGGCGCGCCAGCATCGGCGAACCCGGATATTTCTTCACGCCGTCCCCGGGATTGAGCGACCGCACAGCCTCCAGATAGGGCGCCAGCAACGCGCCCGCCCTGGCGTCGAACGAGGCATCGATCAGCCTGCCGATGCCACCCTGCCATTCGCCGGTCTTCTGCGCCTCGAGCGACGACAGATCGTAACGGCCAATGCCGGCATGGGTGTCGACGACGCGAAAAGCCTTGTCCTTCTGCTTGAGATAGTCGAGCAGCCGCGTCAGCACGACATGCTTGACGACATCGGCGAAATTTCCGGCGTGGTAGGCGTGGCGATAGTTCACTTGGGTCCCCTGCCCCAGCGCGGCTGCGGTGGTTGCGAGTTCGGATTGTCCGGCCGGCCGCCACCGGAACGCAGGGACAGCAGGAAGCCGATCAGACCGATCGCCATCAGCGAGAGGCCGACCGGCCGCGCACGACGGTCAGCTTCGCCGACACCGGAGCGCAGCACAAGGTCGACCGCCCGCATCGGTATGTCCTCGGCATCGCCCGGACCGACGGTGAAGACATAAGGGCCGGGACTGACGGTCGCGATGACGCCCGCCTCGTCGCGAAAGATCTTGTCGGGCAGTTGCGGGCTCGCCTGGCGCGGGTTGTCGACATGGTTGAACTGCAATGTCGATGCAAGCACCGTGCGGCCATTGGTGGCGGCGGTCAGGGTCAACACCGTGCGTTGCTGCGAAACGATGCGCTCGGCTCTCGCGGTCAGGTCGACCAATGCCCGCACCGGCGCATCGCGGCCCGAGAGCGACACGGTCACTGGTTTGAAGCGGCCTTGTTCATAGACCCGCCAGGTACCGATCTCGCGGCCGGAAAAATTGGTCATCGCCCAGGGATAGATAAGGCCTATACCGGTGCCGGCGAGCAGGATCAGGACAAACAGAAAGCGCATTCAGACAGTCACCTTGTAATCATGCCTTGGCAATCACGCCTTGCCTGGCAACTGGCCTGTACCGGCACCGTCGCGCAGGCGTTCCATTTCGTCCAGCAGCATGTCGAGGCCGAGTTCGAATGTCTTGTCGAATTCTGCGGCGCCGAAAAAGCGCCCGGCCGCCGTGACATTGGGAAAATCCCGGGCCAGTTGCTCGTCGCTGACCGTGTTCACAGCCGATGGCCCCTTGGCATAGCCCGCATTCTCGTCCAGCACCGCCCCCATCAAGTAATAGCCGACGGCGCGAAACAGCCGCGCGCTGAGTTCGGTGTCAAAGCCGGCATCCCTGAACAGGCCGATAATGCCGTCCAGCCAGGCAAGGCAGATGGGCGAGTTCATACGGTAGGTGACGAAGAAAGCGGCATAGGCGGGATGGTCGCGGCCGATGCGACGAAAATCCTCGATGGCGATGCGCATCCTTTGCCGCCATGGAAGGCTGGCGTCGGGCATTTCAAGCGCACCTATCAACCGGTCGACGAGGGCTTCGTGCAAATGCGCCACCGAAGGAAAGTGGTGGTAAATGCTCATCGCCTCGCAACCGAGTGCCGCCGCCAGCTTGCGCATGGAAAAGCCGGCAAGCCCCTCCTTCTCGATCACCTCGAAGGCCGCGTCCTCGATCATCTCGCGCGACAGGCGGCCACGTGTTCCGGCTTTTTTTATCGATGAGTCCATGCGCCGCTTGACAACTTACACTGTAAGGTTCAATTTCCACATCACCTTACACCGTAAGGCTTGGAAAAACCAGAGGAGAATGTCATGTTCGACTATCGCATTCTTTCATCCGTGCCTTCTTCCATCCGCCGGACCTGCCTGCTCGCCGCTACCGGCTGCGCACTGACGCTGGCCGCGGCACCTGCCCATGCCGACGACTATGATGCGACCCTCATGGACATCCAGTCGACCATGGGTGGCGTACCGAGCTTTGTGAAGCAATTTCCCAAAGCCGGTCTGCCCGGTGCCTGGGCCGAGGTCAAGGCCATCGAACTCAGTGACAAGACGGCGCTGCCGCCAAAGGTCAAGTCGCTGATCTCGCTGGCGGTGGCGGCGCAGATTCCGTGCAGCTATTGCATCTGGTCGGACACCCAGGACGCTAAGCGCGCCGGCGCCACCGACGAGGAGATCCAGGAAGCCGTGACAATGGCTGCGTTGACCCGCCACTGGAGCACCATTTTCAATGGCATGCAGGTCGATTTCGACACGTTCAAGAAGGAAATGGGCGGGCAATAAGCCCGCAGGCAACAAGGAAATGGACGGGCAATAGGCCGGTCAGCAAGAAGGAAATGGGGAAGTGGCGAATCAGCCGATGACGGTTGTCATATTGAAGAGACCCACCAAAAGGCGGGTCTCTTCATGGGCAGCCCATGCAACCGACACTCGATTGCGACCCGATCGCCATGTCGGCCGTTTCGCCGAGGCCTAGGCCTTGCGCTCCCAGCGGCGGTCTGATGTCTGCTGCCAGTAGGTCACGGCGTGGCCCGCGTCCTTCATCGTTTTCCAATGCACGCGGGCCGCCTCGACCTGGGCGGCGTCATGGCCGTCGAACAGGAACACGGCGCGCTCGTAACCGGCAAGATCGGGCGGTGCCGCGCCGTCGACCAGGAACCTTATCTTGGCTTCGTTGGGATTGCCGTCGCCGGTGGTCAACAGGACAGGCTGTTCCCCGGGATAAGCCTCGCGATCGGTCGCGTGGGCCAGGAACGAATCATCGCGGAAGGTCCACAGATGCTGGTCGAGCGCGTCGCGCCGTTCCTCGGTGCCGGTCTGCACCACGGCGCGCCAACCCCGATCGACGCTGCGCTCGAGCAGGCCCGGCAGCGCATCCTCGAGCGTCGATTCGGTCAGATGGTAGAACAGCACGTCGGCCATGGATCGAGGTCAGCTTTCGTAATGATCGCGCACCAGCCGGTCGAGCAGCCGCACGCCGAAGCCTGAACCCCATGACTGGTTGATCTCGCTCGACGGCGAGCCCATGGCCGTGCCGGCAATGTCGAGATGCGCCCAGGGCGTATCCTTGACGAAGCGCTGCAGGAACTGCGCGGCGATGATGGCGCCGCCATAGCGGCCGCCGATGTTCTTCATGTCGGCGTTCTTGGAATCAATCAGCTTGTCGTACTCGGCACCGAGCGGCATGCGCCACAGCCGCTCCTGAGTCGCCTGCCCCGCCCCCGTCAGCCTCTCCGCCAATTCGTCATTGTTGGAAAACAGGCCGGCATAGTGCAGGCCGAGCGCGACCATGATGGCGCCGGTCAGCGTCGCCAGATTGACCATGAATTTCGGCTCAAAGCGGTCGTTGCAGTACCACAGCGCGTCGGCCAGCACGAGACGCCCCTCGGCGTCGGTATTGAGCACCTCGATGGTCTGGCCCGACATGGAGGTGACAATGTCGCCGGGACGCTGGGCATGGCCGTCGACGGCGTTCTCGACAAGACCAATGATGCCGACGACATTGGCTTTCGCCTTGCGTGCGGCCAGGGCGTGCATGAGTCCGGTTACCGCGGCAGCGCCACCCATATCGCCCTTCATGTCCTCCATGCCAGACGCCGGCTTCATCGAATTGCCACCGGTGTCGAAGGTGACGCCCTTGCCGACGAAGGCGACCGGGCTGTCCTTGGGCTTGCCGCCATTCCACTGCATGATCGCCATGCGCGCGCCGCGTGGCGAGCCTTGCGCAACGCCGAGCAGCGAGCCCATGCCGAGTTTCTTCATCTCCTTCTCGGTCAGGATCTCGACCTTGACGCCAAGCGCCTCGAGGTCCTTGGCCCGGGCAGCGAACTCGACCGGTCCCAGAATATTTGCCGGTTCGTTGACAAGGTCGCGCGCCAGAAGCACGCCGTCGACCACCGCCTCGGCATCCGCGAAGGCCTTCCTGGCGCCTGCCGGGTCGGCGGTATGGATGGTTATCTTGACCGACTTCTTCGGATCGGCCTTCACGTCATCCTTGTCCTTCCTGGTCTTGTACTTGTCGAAGGAATAGCCGCGCAGGAGGATACCAGCCGCAAGATTGGCGGCGTCCTTGCCATCAGGCGAGGCGCCGGCAAGGTCGAGCACGACGGCAACGTCGGTTGCCTTGCGCAACGAGGCTGCGATGGTGCCGCCGAGTTTCAGCCAGGCATATTCGTCGAGCCCCGACGCCTTGCCGGCGCCGATCGCGACCAGCCTGTCGAGCGACGTTGCCTGCGGCGCCAGAACCTCGACGACGCCGGCAAACTTGCCCGTGAACTCGGCCACCGGGAAGGCCCGCTCCAGCGTCTTGCCAGGATCGTACGCCGAGGCGGCGTCGCTCAGGTTGCCATCATCCGCCGACAGCACGAAAACCGTGCCCTTCCTGTTCGCCGCCGCCTGAGGCGCGGCAAATTTTGCAAAGGCGATCGACGGTCTCGGGTTCATCATGTCCTGCTTTCGGGGATTGCGCGATGGTGCGCGAAGCGGTTTGAAGCGATCCGCGACATTTGGTCGTTTTCCGGTATTTGGCAAGACTTTGCCAAAATGGCTACCCATATGACACACGGAATCGATGGCGATTCGTCGCGGCACGGCCCCGCTTCATGCCGCAACATGTTGTTAACCATCGATGTTCGCCCTTTCTTATCCATTCCCTCCGACACTCCGGTCCACTGCGGCACGCGACATGGGACGGGAACCGGATCGCCTGCCTGATCGAGCCCATCGGAGCCAGTTGTGCGGTCGTCGCCGGACAGCTACCCTGAGTGTGGTGGCATGATGCCGTTCGAGAAAATCGAGTAAAGCCTTCATGAAGGTCGTTGAACGCTACATCATGCGCCGCGCTTTCGTGGTCTTCCTGGCAGCGCTGGTCTGGACGCTGGCCATCGTGTGGACCACGCAGGTGCTGGCCAAGATCGACCTCGTCACCGACAGCGGCCAGTCGTCGCTGACCTTCTTCGAGGTCGCCGCCCTCATCCTTCCCTCGATCATACCGATCGTCGTGCCTTTCGCGCTGGTGGTAGCGGTTGCCCAGACACTCAGTGTCATGAATTCGGATTCCGAACTCGCTGTCATCAACGCGGCAGGCGCCTCGCGCTGGACGATCGTGCGGCCAATCATGCTTCTCGCCCTTGCGGCCAGCGTTTTTTCCTTTGCCGTCGACAATGGCATCGACCCCTATGCGAGGCAGAAGAACCGCGCCCTGGTGGCGCAGTCGCGCGCCGACCTGTTGTCGCTGATCATCCAGGAAGGCACCTTCCGCAAGATCGAGGACGGCCTGTTCCTGCAGATTGGCGAGCGGCTTCCAGACAATCGGCTGGGCGGCATCTTCGTCGCCGATTCGCGCGAGGAAGGCGTCAATCTCGTCTATTATGCCAAGACGGGCAGCATCGTCGAACGCGGCGGCGAAAAGGTGCTGATGATGAATGACGGCGTCATCCACCGCAAAACGCTGACCGGCGACCTCAGCGTCATCCGGTTCACCTCCTATGCCTTCGACATGTCGGCCTTCATGGCGGCGGCCTCCGAGGTGACGCTGCTGCCTAAGGACCAGACAACCCAGTACCTGCTCAATCCAAGCCCCAACGACAAGAATTTCCAGCAAAGACCGCAGGAATACAGGGCCGAGATCGACCAGCGATTTTCGGAATGGACCTATTCCATGGTGTTCGCGCTTATCGCACTCGCGGTCGCTGGCGACGCGCGCTCGCATCGTGAGGCGCGCGTCAATCCCTTGATCACGGCGATCACCATATCCCTGTTCGTGCGCTGGCTGGGTTTCTTTGCCGCCAGCAAGGCGGATGAGATTCCGCAATACGCCTATATGGTCTATGGCGTGCCCATCGTGGCTTCCGCCGTTGCCATCTGGTTCATCGTGTCGAACCGCACCATGGAACTGCCGGTTGCCTGGGCGGACTGGATGACGAACCTGGCCGGCCGCTTCGGTGACGGCTGGAACGCCCTCAAGCTGCGTTGGTCACGGCGCGGCACTTCAGGTCAGGGGATCGGCTGATGGGCTGGACACTGGGCCGTTATTTCTTCTTCCGTTACGTGACGATCACGATCTGGTTCTTCCTGGGCCTTCTGGCGCTGGTGTTCCTGATCGATTTTACCGAACTTTCCGGTCGCACCACCGGCCTGCCCGGCTTCACCTATGGAACGGCCGTTGCCATTTCGGGCCTTCGCATGCCGATGATCATGCTGCAGACGGTGCCGTTTGTCGGCCTGTTCTCGGCGATGGCAACGCTGGTGTCGCTCAACCGCCGCTACGAGCTGGTCATCGCGCGCTCCGCCGGCGTTTCCGCCTGGCAATTCCTTTTGCCATGCTGCATCGGAGCATTGCTGTTCGGCTTCGTGTCGGTCGGGCTCATCAATCCGCTCGCCGCGCACGCCTTCTCCTTGTCCGAGCAGATCGAGACCCAGTTGCGCTCCGGCAAATCGAACACGGTTTCGGCCGATGCCGCCCCCTGGATTCGTCAGAAAACCGGCTCTGGCGACACCATAATCGGCGCACGGGCCATCCTCAACCAGGGCCTGGAGATGGCCGACGCCGTCTTTTTCGTCCTCGACCAGCAAGGCAATATCGTCGAGCGCAAGGATGCCGCGCGCGCTTACCTGCGGGACGGTTATTGGGAATTGCAGGACGTGAAGACCTTCAAGAACGGCACCATCCAGCCCGCCGCAAGCGATCGTGTGCCGACCAATCTGAAGCCGGAATTCGTGCAGGAGCGGCTGGCGCGCCCGGAGACCATTCCATTCTACGACCTGCCCGGAAAAATCGAGGTTGCCCGTTCCTTCGGCCTCAAGGCAAATGCCTTTGCCATGCAGTTTGATTCGCTGGTGGCGTTGCCGTTCCTCCTCGTCGCCATGACGCTGATTGCGGCAACAGTTTCAATGCGATTTGCGAGGATGGGACAATCAGCAACGATGATTCTGGGTGGCGTCGTTGCCGGGTTTCTGCTTTATGTCGTTTCGGTGCTGGTGAAGGCATTCGGCGTGGCGGGGTTCGTGCCGACTGCCATAGCCGCCTGGGTGCCAGTTGTGGTAGCTATGTTCTTCGGGGTGACTTTCCTGCTATACAAGGAAGACGGCTAGTGAGGGAGGCGTTTTTGCCCAGCAACAGGCAGGCCAGTTTGGCGCGCCTCTATGCGGCGAGCGCCTTGGCGTGCCTGCTTGCCTGCGGCGTTCCATTGCCTGCGTTCGCGCAGGAAGTCGGTGATGTGGCGACCAAGGTTCCGTCCGGCTCGCAAATGCTGCTGGCCGCCGATACGCTCGAGTACAACAACGACAACCAGACCGTGACCGCTGTCGGCGGGGTCCAGATCGACTATGGCGGCAACCGCCTCGTCGCCCAGAAGGTCGTATACAACCGCAACACCAAGCGGATGGTTGCCAGCGGCAATGTCGAAATCGTCAACAGCGACGGCACCAAGATCAATTCGCAGCATATCGATATCACCGACGATTTCGCCGACGGCTTCGTCAACGCGCTTCGCGTTGAAACCGTCGACAAGGCCTATTTCGCCGCCGAAAGCGCCGAGCGCATGGGCGGCGTGCTGACCACCTTCCACAATGGTGTCTACACCGCCTGCGAGCCATGCGAGGACAAGCCCGACAAGGCGCCTACCTGGCGCGTGAAGGCCAGGAAGATCATCTGGAACGGCGAGAAGAAGACGGTTCGCTTCGAGAATGCGAATTTCGAGTTCTTCGGCTTTCCGCTCGCCTACCTGCCGGCTTTCGAGATCGCCGACCCGACGGTGAAGCGCAAGAGCGGTTTCCTGATCCCCAGCATCAGCTACAACAGCCATCTGGGATACAGCGTCAAGGTTCCCTACTATTTCGCACTTTCGCCGACCTATGACCTGACGGTGTCGGGAAGTGGCTACACCAAGCAGGGCTTCCTCGGAGAGGCCGAGTGGCGGCAGCGCTTCGACAATGGCCAATACAGTTTGAAGATGGCCGGCATCCAGCAGCAGGATCCCGACGCCTTCATCGACAGCGCTGGCCGCAACGTCGACTCCGGCGCCGCGGGCGACCCGAACAAGTTCCGCGGCATGATGGGCACGCAGGGACAGTTCGCAATCAACGAGCGTTGGAATTTCGGCTGGGACGTGCTGCTGCAGACGGACAAGAACTTCTCCAACACCTACAACATCGACAAGTACAATGCCGCCGTCCACCAGTCGTCGGTCTACCTGACCGGTCTCAATGGCCGTAACTATTTCGACGTGCGCGCCATGCATTTCGAGGTCCAGGAAGATACGCTCAACAGCAATCTCGCGGCGCGAAGTGGCCAGCAGCCCTGGGTGCTGCCCTCGCTGGATTATGCATACATCCCCGATGCATCCATCGCAGGCGGTCAGTTGTCGATGAACGTCAATACGCGGGTGATCCGCCGCGATGATCTCGATGAGGCTTTCGAGAAGCCATACAATGCCGGCACGCCGGTGCAGCGCGTGCGCGGCATCGCAGGTGAGTCCAGCCGTCTCACGGCCGAAGCGGAATGGAAGCGGTCCTTCGTCACCGACGACGGACTGGTGCTGACTCCGTTGCTGGCGCTGCAGGGCGATGTCGACTACCTCAACGCGTCGTCGGGGTCGCTCGCAGCCGTCAACCAGATGGCGACGAATTTGGGCGAGCAGGACAACATGCGTTCGTCGTTTGCCCGTTACATGGCAACAGCGGGCCTCGAAATGCGTTGGCCGATGCTGTTTTCGATGGCCAGCGGGTCGAGCCATGTCATCGAGCCGATGGCGCAGGTATTCCTGCGTCCGAGCGAACAGTATGTCGGCGGCCTCGCCGTCCCCAATGAAGACGCCCAGAGCATGGTTTTCGATGCGACCACGCTCTTCGAACGCGACAAGTTCTCCGGTTACGATCGCGTGGAAGGCGGCTCGCGCGCCAATGTCGGGTTCCGCTATTCCGGCTCCTATATCAACGGCTGGGGTACCAATGCGATTTTCGGCCAGTCCTACCAGATTGGCGGTGACAACTCCTTCGCCGCGCCGGATCTGGTCAATGTCGGCGCCTATTCGGGCCTTCAGAACACCAAGTCCGACTATGTCGGTCTGTTTGGCATCAACAGCCCGAATGGATTCGCGGCTTCCATCAGCGGTCGCTTCGACGAACAGACCTTCGATATCCGCCGCGCCGAGGTGAAGGCCGCTTATTCGGGCCTGCCGGTGTCGTTGAGTGCCAAGTACGCCTTTATTCAGGCCCAGCCGCTCTATGGCTTCACGACCGACCGTCATGAGGTCACGCTGGGTGCATCCACGCACCTTGCCGAGAACTGGCGCGTGTTCGGGACAGGAACCTACGACCTGCAGGAAAGCCTGTTGGTCAAGGATGGAGTCGGCTTCGCCTACAACGATTCCTGCTTCACCTATCTGATGACGTACTCGCAGTCGCGTGACCTGAACACCAGGGAAGTGACACAGAGCATCGGCTTCAATCTGTCGTTCCGCACCCTCGGCGACTTCGGCTCGTCGACCAGCGCGATCGACACCATCCAGTAGCCGGCGACATCGTTTCGCCGCATAGGGCTGGCACGGATTCGCGCACCCGGAAGAGGACGAAATTGGGCGGAACCGGGATAGAATTGGGATGCTAATGATGAGGAAATACCTCTTTTCAGCAGGGTTCGCGCTGCTTGTGGCGGCGACATCCGTGTCGATGACCGTCATGACGCCGCCGGCCTTCGCCAGCGAGATCAAATACGTCGTCAACGACATACCAATCACGTCAGGCGATATCGCGCATCGTGCCGCCTTCCTGAAACTGCAGCACAAGAAGGGGGGCGACGCCGCCCAGGAAATGATCGATCAGACGCTACGCCTTGCCGAAGCCAGGCGGCTTGGCATCCGCATCAGCGACGCGCAGGTCGAGGCTGCCTATCAGCGCTTTGCTTCCAGCAACAAGATGCAACTCAGCCAACTCGACGGCGTCATGGAAAAATCCGGAGTCGGCAAGGACCACTTCAAGGAGTTCATCCGCGCCCAGATGGCCTGGAACCAGGCCTTGAGCGCGCGTTACCGTTCCGGAGAAGGCGGCAGCGTGACCGAGCAGGACGCGGTCAGGCGCATGCTCGACAAGGGCGGGGCCAAGCCAAGCGCCACCGAGTACATGCTGCAGCAGGTCATCTTCGTCGTGCCGGCCGCCGAACGCAGCGCGACGCTGGCCAAGCGCAAGCGCGAGGCTGACGCCATGCGCGCCCGCTTCAACGGTTGCAATACGACGCGCGAGTTCGCCAAGGGCCTGATCGACGTCACCGTTCGCGATCTGGGCCGGGTTCTGGCGCCGCAACTGCCGCCGGACTGGGCCGAGCAGATCAAGGCCACCAAGGTTGGCGGCGCCACTGTCACGCGCGAAACCGAGCGCGGCGTCGAGTTCATCGGCATCTGCTCGTCGCGCGAAGTGTCCGACGACAAGACCGCCCAGATGGTGTTCCAGAGCGAAGGCTCCAACGACAAGGCGGCCGACGATCTCAGCAAGAAATATGTCGACGAGCTGAAGGCGAAAGCCCGCATCGTCAAGCGCTGACGTGAGCAGCGCGATGAAGGCGCTGGCGCTGAGCGTTGGCGATCCGTCCGGCATCGGCCCCGAAATCGCTATCGCCGCCTTCCTGGCGCGCGAGGCAACCGGCTTGCCCGCATTCTATCTTTTGGCTGATCCGGCGCTGATCGCATCGCGGGCAAACCACCTCGGCGTGTCGGTGCCGATCGTCGAGACAACACCGGCGCAAACGGCGCAAATTTTCGTCGATAGCCTGCCGGTCGTTCCACTGGCCGCCCGGTTCATCGACAGCCCCGGCAGGCCGGATCCGGCCAATGCGGCGGGCACGATCGAGGCGATCGACCGCGCTGTCGCCGCTTGCCTCGCCGGCGACGCCGCTGCCGTGGTCACCTGCCCTATCGCCAAGAAGCCGCTCTACGATGCCGGGTTCCGCTTTCCCGGCCATACCGAGTATCTGGCGCATCTGGCGGCCCGGCACAGTGGTATCGAGGTGACGCCGGTCATGATGCTGGCAGGCCCTGATCTGCGCACCGTTCCCGTTACCATCCACATCGCGCTGGCCGAGGTGCCGAAGTCCCTGACCACCGAATTGATCGTGGCGACCGCGCGCATCACCGCCACCGACCTCGCCAGTCGCTTCGGCATAGCCAGGCCGAGGCTTGCCATTGCCGGCCTCAATCCGCATGCCGGCGAAGGCGGCTCCATGGGCCAGGAAGATGGACGTGTGGTGCGCCCGGCGGTCGACATCCTGCGCGCCGAGGGCATCGATGCTTTCGGACCTCTGCCGGCCGACACGCTGTTCCATGCCCGGGCGCGGGCGGGCTATGATGTAGCGCTGTGCATGTATCACGACCAGGCCTTGATCCCGGCCAAGGCACTGGCCTTCGACGAAGCGGTCAACGTCACGCTCGGCCTGCCCTTCATCCGCACGTCGCCCGATCATGGCACCGCCTTCGACATCGCCGGCAAGGGCATTGCGCGGCCCGATAGCCTGATCGCCGCATTGAAGCTCGCCAGACGGCTCGCCGACATCGACAACATGGCCGCGGCCGCATGAGCGCTCCCGTTTCGGATCCGAACGCATGAGCATCGACGGGCTGCCGCCGCTGCGCGATGTCATCGAGCGCCATGGGCTGCAGGCAAAAAAAGCGCTCGGCCAGAATTTCCTGCTCGATCTCAATTTGACGGGCAAGATCGCACGCAGCGCCGGCGACCTGACAAACGCAGCGGTGATCGAGGTTGGTCCGGGGCCTGGCGGCCTGACAAGAGCGCTGCTTGCCAACGGCGCCCGCCGGGTTGTCGCCATCGAGCGCGACGAGCGCTGCCTGGCGGCACTGGCCGAAGTCTCCGCTCACTATCCCGGCCGGCTGGAGGTGATTTCCGGCGACGCGCTGAAGACCGACTTCGCCGCCCTCGCCGCGGCAGCGGCCGGAGATGGTGGCATGGTGAGGATTGTGGCCAACCTGCCCTACAATATCGGCACGGAATTGCTCGTCCGCTGGCTGACTGTGATGGACTGGCCGCCCTTCTACGCCTCGATGACGCTGATGTTCCAACGTGAGGTGGCCCAGCGCATCGTCGCCGCGCCTGGCAGCGATGCCTATGGCAGGCTTGGCGTGCTGGCCGGCTGGCGCACGCAAGCCAGGATTGCCTTCGACGTGCCGCCCCAGGCATTCACGCCGCCGCCCAAGGTCACCTCTTCGGTGGTGCATCTGGAGCCGCGCACGACACCCTTGCCCACTGACGTGAAGAAACTCGGGCGCGTCACCGAAGCCGCCTTCGGCCAACGCCGGAAGATGTTGCGACAGAGCGTGAAAAGCCTGGGCGGCGAGGCCTTGCTCGAGCGTGCGGGCATCGACCCGACAAGACGCGCCGAAACGCTTAGCGTCGAGGAATTTGTGCGGCTGACGAACGCAGTGTAGCTCTTTTCTCACCGTCTACGGGGAGAGAAGCAGAGAGGCCTCACTCCGTCTTCTCGTCCAGCAAGCCGGAGACGAAATCGAACAGACCGGGCCGGCGGTCCCGCCGCAATCGTTCGGCGACGACGATGCCGCGCACCTCGGCGAAGGCGCGGTCGAGATCGTCATTGACGATGACGAAATCATATTCCTTCCAGTGCTCGATCTCATTGCGGGCGTTCTTCAGCCGCGTCTCGATCACCGCTTCCTGGTCCTCGGCGCGGCGTTTCAACCGCGCCTTCAATTCCTTCATCGAGGGCGGCAGGATGAAGATCGAGACGATATCGGCACGCATCTTCTCCTTGAGCTGCTGGGCGCCTTGCCAGTCGATGTCGAACAGCATGTCGCGGCCCTGCGCCAGCGCCAGTTCCGCGGGTTCGCGCGGTGTCGCATAGCAATTGCCGTGCACTTCCGCCCACTCCAGCAGTGCATCGGAATCACGCAGCCGCTCGAACTCGCGCATGGTGCGGAAATGGTAGTGAACACCCTCGATTTCAGAGCCGCGGCGCGGCCTGGTGGTGACCGAGACCGACAATTCGAGGCTGGAATCGCTTTCCAGAAGGTTGCGCGCGATCGTGGACTTGCCGGCACCGGATGGCGACGACAAGACGAGCATCAGCCCCCGGCGGCGAATGCGGCCTCCCAAATCCCTGGGAACCATCGGTTCCTTGGCAACCATCGGCTACTCCAGATTCTGGACCTGTTCACGAAACTGGTCGACCACGGCCTTCAGCTCCAGCCCGATCGCGGTGACGGCTGCGGCGTTCGACTTCGAGCACAGCGTATTCGATTCGCGGTTAAATTCCTGTGCCAGAAAATCGAGCTTGCGGCCGACGGCGCCGCCACCCCCAAGCAGGGCCCGGCCAGATGCGACATGCGTCTTCAGCCGGTCGATCTCTTCGCGAATATCAGCCTTGGTCGCAAGGAATGCCGCCTCCATGTGCAGCCGGCTGGCGTCCAGATTGGCGGAGGCGTCCATCAGCAGCCTGACCTGCTCGGCGATGCGTTCACGGATCGCCGCGGTGTCGCGTGAGGGATCCGCCTCCGCGCGCAACGTCAGTGCCTCGATGGCATCGATGTGACCGGACAGCAGCAAAGCCAGTGCCGCACCCTCGCCCTGCCGTGCCTGTTCCAGCCCTTTCAGCGCGACGTCGAGCGCCACGGTGATGGCGGCGTCGAGCGCGGCGCGCGCCTCCTCGGTTTCGACGGTTTCAGGAATGTCGAGCACGCCTCGCAGCGACAGCAATCCGTCGGCTGTCGCCGGGGCAACACCGAATTGTTCCTGCAGACGCTTGGCGAGACCCGCAAGGTCTTTCAAAAACGCCTCATTGACGACGGGTTGCGCCTGCGCGCCACCGGCGCGGCCGATCGTGAGCGTCGCCTGGAAATTGCCACGGGCGAAACGCTTCTGCAGCGTCTGTCGGACCGCCGGCTCCAGCCGCTCGAAACCTTGCGGCAACCGCAGCCGTACCTCGACGCTCTTGCCGTTGACGGACTTGACCTCCCAGGCGATCGAGGTGCCGTCATGCTCGGCGACGGCACGTGCGAATCCTGTCATGCTCTGCAAATTCATGTCGCCTGCACATCCCTGGCGCATCACCCCGAAACCGGTTTTCCGGACAGGGTAAGTGCTGCTTGAAAACAACCACGCCGCGGGCGCGTCGAAATCGGACGCGTGGCGTTCTTTCAAATGTCAGGCTGTCGCCTTCCGGGCAACGCCTTTCTTCGTCCTACTGGACATCACCCGCATCGCCGCCGGCATCGCCATTGTCGCCACCGGTGCTATCGCCGCCGTCGGCGGGCTTGTCGGCAGCAGGCTTGTCGGCAGCAGGCTTGTCCGCATTGCCATTGGCACCAGCGGCAGCGGCCTTGGCCGCGTCATCGGCCTGCTTTTTCTGCAGCGCACGATAACGAGCGACGTTCTCATTGTGCTCGTCCAGCGTCGCGGCAAAGACGTGACCGCCCGTGCCGTCGGCGACGAAATAGAGATCGTCGGTCTTCGATGGATTGGCCACGGCCTCAAGTGCCGCACGGCCCGGATTGGCGATCGGCGTCGGCGGCAGGCCGTTGATCGCATAGGTGTTGTAAGGCGTCTGCTTTTGGATGTCGGACTGGTAGATCGGGCGGTCGGCGGGCTTTCCCTTGCCACCGAACAGACCATAGATGATGGTCGGATCGGATTGCAGGCGCATGCCCTTTGCCAACCGGTTCAGGAAGACGGCGGCGACGCGCGAACGCTCGTCACCCCTGCCAGTTTCCTTCTCGACGATCGACGCCAGGGTGACAAAGTCCTCGATACTGGCGAGCGGCAGGTCCGGCGCGCGCCGCTGCCATACTTCGTCAACCAGCTTCTTCTGATCGGCCAGCAGCTTGTCGATCATCTGCTGGCGCGTCGCGCCACGCGTGAAGCGCAGCGTGTCTGTGGCAAGGCTGCCCTCGGGAGGCGTTGTCGAAGGCATGTCGCCACTCAGGGCGGGTTCGTCGGCGATACGCTGCAGGGCCTGCTCAACTGTCAGCCCTTCCGGGATGGTCAGCGAGTACATCACCGACTTGCCGCTCTTCAGGAGTTCCATGATGTCGCGCATGGATGCCCTGGGCTTGATTTCGTATTCGCCGGCCTTGAGCGCGGAATCATTGCCGAAGGCTCGCACGCCAAGGCGGAAGACACGGGCGTCGCTGATCAGTCCGCGGCGCTCAAGCTGGTCGGCGATGTCCTGGACGCCGGTGTTCGCCTTGACCAGGAAGGTGTCGCCATTGGCCGAAGGACCGGGTTCGGTGAATTCCTGCTTGCCGAAATAGAGCGCCACGCCCGCCGCCAGAACCAGCAGCATCACCGAGGAGATGACGAAGTTCATGAACACCACGACCTGGCTGCGCGAAGCGCGCGAGCGTTTCGGCGGCGGTGTTCCGGCTTCCGGCCGCAAGGCCTCGCTGGCTGTCTTCGGCACGATCGGCCCGGTGTTCGCCGGCCGTTGCCCGAATTCTCCGTTGCCCACCGGATTTGTGTTCATTTTGCCCTACCGTTTGATCGCCCAGCGAATCCCCTGCGGCAGAGTAGGGGCGAATATGGCAAAATTGACGGCACGCCGAAGCATCGTCCGGCGGCCGGACGATCAGCCATTGTAGCGCTGGAACACAAGCGAAGCGTTTGTGCCGCCGAAGCCGAAGGAATTGGACAGCGCCACGTCGATCTGGCGGGAGCGAGGCTTGTTCGGCACCAGGTCGATCGCGGTTTCACGCTCCGGGTTGTCGAGGTTGATGGTCGCCGGTGCGATATTGTCTCTGATCGCGAGAATCGAAAAGATCGCCTCGGCGGCACCCGCCGCCCCCAGCAGATGGCCGATCGACGACTTGGTCGACGACATCGAAATCTTCGACGCGGCATTGCCAACAAGCCGCTCGACGGCGCCGAGTTCGATCGTGTCGGCCATGGTCGAGGTGCCATGCGCGTTGATGTAGTCGACATCGGAAGGCGTAAGCTTGGCCCGGTTCAACGCCGCCGTCATGCAACGGAAAGCGCCGTCGCCGTCTTCAGCCGGCGCGGTGATATGATAGGCATCGCCCGTGAGACCGTAGCCGGTCACCTCAGCGTAGATTTTCGCCCCGCGTGCCTTGGCATGCTCGAGTTCTTCCAGCACCACGACACCGGCGCCCTCGCCCATGACGAAGCCGTCTCGGTCACGGTCATAGGGACGCGAGGCCGTCTGCGGCGTGTCATTGCGCTCGGTCGACAGCGCCCGACAGGCGGCGAAGCCTGCGATTGACAGCCGCGTCACCGGCGCTTCGGCGCCACCGGCGACCATCACGTCGGCATCACCCCACATGATCAGCCGGGCAGCATCGCCAATGGCGTGCGCGCCGGTCGAACAGGCAGTGACGACGGCATGGTTCGGGCCTTTCAGCCCGTGCCGGATTGAAACCTGGCCAGAGACAAGATTGATGATCTGGCCAGGGATGAAGAAGGGGCTGATGCGGCGCGGCCCACGCTCCTTGAGGATGATCGCGTTCTCGGCGATGCCCTCGATGCCCCCAATGCCGGACCCGATGAGCACGCCGGTGGCGCACTGCTCCTCATGCGTCTTGGGCTCCCAGCCGGAATCCTTCAGCGCCTCGTCGGCGGCGGCAATCCCGTACAGGATGAAGTCGCCGATCTTGCGCAATTCCTTAGGCTCGAGCACGGCCTCTGGATTGAAGGTAGCATTGCTGCCGTCACCACGCGGAATGACGTGGGCGACCTTGCAGGCAAGATCCTCCACCTCGAACTCGGTGATGCGCTTGGCGGCGCTGCGGCCGGTCAGAAGTTCCTTCCAGCTGTGCTCAAAGCCCATGCCGAACGGCGACAACAACCCAAGGCCCGTGACGACGACACGCCTCATCGCAGGTCCTCCCCGGTGATGACTGCGGAAAGCGTCAGGCCGAAGCCTTGTCGATGTACTTCACCGCATCGCCGACGGTCAGGATGGTCTCGGCCGCGTCGTCGGGAATCTCGACGCCAAACTCTTCTTCGAACGCCATGACGAGTTCGACCGTATCGAGGCTGTCAGCGCCCAGATCATCGATGAAGCTCGCCTGCTCCGTCACTTTGTCGGCATCGACGCCAAGGTGCTCGATGACGATCTTCTTGACGCGCTCTGCGGTGTCACTCATTTGGGCATCCTCGTCTTTTGTTTGTCTGTCTTCGTTAGCGGGCAGAATGCCGCTAATCAAGCTGAAAGATGGTCCTGCCGGAAACGCAACGGCTACGGACCGGTTTTTGCCCGAACCGCCGGGTTGCGGGCCGCATTACACGAAAAATGGCCGAGGTCCAAGGTGAAATGGTGTCTTTTCACAACCCCGCCATGTCTGGTCAAATCATGGCCATGCCGCCGTTGACATGGATGGTCTGCCCGGTGACGTAGGCGGCTTCGTTGGAGGCGAGGTAGGCGACGGCGGACGCCACTTCAACACTCGATCCCATGCGGCGCGTCGGGATCGCCGCCATGATCGCCTCTTTCTGCTTGTCGTTGAGCTTGTCGGTCATCGCCGATTCGATGAAGCCCGGGGCAACGCAGTTGACTGTGATGTTGCGGGTGGCGATCTCCTGCGCCAGCGACTTGGAGAAGCCGATCATCCCGGCCTTGGAGGCGCAGTAGTTGGTTTGGCCGGGATTGCCGGTGACACCAACCACCGAGGTGATGTTGATGATGCGGCCATGGCGGCGGCGCATCATCGGATGGGTGAGTTCGCGCGTCAGCCGGAAAACGGCGGTCAGATTGACTTCGATCACGCTGTCCCAGTCGGCGTCCGACATGCGCACGAACAGCCCGTCCTTGGTAATGCCGGCATTGTTGACGAGGATGTCGACGCCTTCGAGATCGGCCTCCGCCTTCTGGCCAAGCGCCTTGACCTCGTCGCGATTCGCCAGATTGGCCGGAAACAGCTTTACCCGGTCGCCGAGTTCGGCGGCCAGTGTCTCAAGTTTCTCGATGCGGGTGCCGTGCAGGCCGACAATGGCGCCTTGCGCATGCAGCACGCGGGCGATCGCCTCGCCGATGCCTCCCGATGCGCCGGTGACGAGCGCCTTGCGGCCGGTCAGTTCGAACATTTTTGTCTCCTGATCTGAGAAAACACCCTTCACACGGAAGGGGTCAAATCGCCAGTGTATTATGCGAGTGCGGCCAGTGCCGCCTCAACATCGGCCGACGTGCCGACAGCCGATGTAGCGATATCGCGGTTGATGCGCCGTGCCAGGCCCGACAGCACCTTGCCGGCGCCGATCTCGTAAAGCGTCGCGACGCCGTTGGCGCCGAACCACTCCACCGTTTCGCGCCAGCGCACGCGGCCGGTTATCTGCTCGACCAGGCGCCGGGCGATCTCATCCGGATCGCCGGTCGGGGTCACGGTGACGTTAGACACCACGGGAACCGCCGGCGCGTTCTTCACCACTCCGGCGAGCGCGTCGCGCATGACGTTCGCCGCCGGCGCCATCAAGGCGGAATGGAAGGGCGCCGAGACCTGCAGCATCAGCGCCCGCTTGGCGCCCTTTTCGGTGCACAGTTTCGCCGCCAGTTCGACCGCGGCCTTGGCGCCGGAGATGACCAGCTGGCCGCCGCCATTGTCGTTGGCGATCTGGCAGACCTTGCCGGATCCTTGCGCGGCCTCGGTGCAGGCGGCTTCGACATCCGCCTGCTCCAGTCCGATGATCGCCGCCATGGCGCCCTCGCCGGCCGGCACCGCCGCCTGCATGGCGTTGCCACGAATGCGCAGCAGTCGGGCTGCATCGGCGACGGAAACAAAGCCGGCGGCGGCAAGGGCCGAATATTCGCCCAGCGAATGGCCGGCGACATAAGCGACCTTGTCCTTCAGCGAGAAACCGCGCGCTTCCAGTGCCCTCACGGCAGCCAGCGAAACCGCCATCAGTGCCGGCTGCGCATTGGCGGTCAGCGTCAACGTCTCTTCCGGACCTTCCCAGATCAGCTTCGACAGGTTCTCGCCAAGCGCGTCGTCGACTTCCTGGAAGATCCTGCGCGCTTCCGGAAAGGCATCGGCAAGATCCTTGCCCATTCCGACAGCCTGGCTGCCTTGTCCCGGAAAGGTGAATGCGACGGCCATGCTAGGGCTCCCGAAGACTGGTTGTGCTTGCCTGATAACACGAATTTTTCCTGCCTGTGGCGCAAGGCAGCCCGCCAAGTCAAGCCCGGCTCGGCCTGTCTCCAGACCTGAACCCTGCGCCGAGTGCCTGTTCCGAAAGGGCTTTTTGGCGATCACTCCTGATGAAAACCGCTCACGAATCGTTCGCTGGCTCTTCTTATTTCCGCCACAGGCGCTAGCTTTGCGTGACAATTATATGACAATCGCATGATTTGGGTTGTCGCTGGGTGGGAAGTTGAAGTGGCAAAGAGTTCGAAACGCGCCGGTAAAGCCGCGCCTCAGTTCCTGGAAGACGATCCGTCCACCGGCTATCTGCCGGGCCGGACATGGCCGGTCGTCCGCTACGGATTGATCAGCCTGGCGATCTCAACCATCCTGGTGTTCGCCATCGAATTGATCGTGCGCGGTGACTTTGCCGGCACCGTCTCCTTCTTCCTGCAGCCGCTCAAGCCGGGCTGGACGACCATCGTCGTGTTCGCGCTGATCCTGATCGGCCTCGACGCCGTGCTCGGCCGCAGCCATCAGAGCCTGATGATTGTCGCGCCATTGACGCTCTCGCTGGCCTTTGTCGGCCACCAGAAATCGCATTATCTCGGCGATCCGCTCTACCCGACGGATTTCCTCTACGCCCGCCAGATCTTCGCCCTGTTGCCGCTCCTGGTGCGTGAACGGCCGATGACCGCGCTCGCCATGGTCGTCGGCATCGTCGCCGGCCTATCGCTGCTCGTCTACGGCTGGCGGCTGTGGCGCCGCAAGGTTCCCGCGCTCAGCCACAAGGGTCGCCTTGCCCGGCTGACGCTGGCGGTGCCGCTGCTCGCCTTCTTCGTATCGATCATGGACTATGCCACCTTCTCATGGACCAGGGATCGGCTGCAGATCATCCCGATCATGTGGGACCAGAAGGAAAACTACGCCTCCAACGGCTTTGCGCTGGCCTTCGCGCTCAACGTGCCGATGGCCCATGTCTCGGCCCCCCCGGGCTATACGGAAAAGGCGATCGCGGCGATCGACCGGCCGCAGATAACGGCCTCGGTGCCTAATGAAAAGCCAGACATCATCGTCGTCATGAGCGAATCCTTCTGGGATCCGACCAAGCTGCCCGGCGTCACCATCACACCGGATCCCATTCCCACCGTGCGGGCATTGCGTTCCGGTTCGATGTTCTCGCCTGAATTCGGCGGCATGACCGCAAATATCGAATTCGAGGCGCTGACCGGTTTTTCCAACGCTTTCCTGCCGGCCGGCAGCATCCCCTACCAGCAATATGTGCGCACGCCGACACCATCGATGGCGACCTTCCTGAAGAGCGAGGGCTACCGGGCGCGCGCCATCCATCCGGGCACCAACTGGTTCTGGAACCGTGGCGCGGTATACGCCGATTTCGGTTTCAACGATTTCAAGTCGGAAGAGACGCTGCCGCCCATGGAAAAGCGCGGACCGCTGGCATCGGATGCGGCGATGACGGATGAGATCATCCGGGAAGCCGACGCCAGTGACGATCCGGTGTTCTTCTTCGCGGTCAGCCTGCAGAACCATGGCCCCTATGAACCGAACCGCTATTACAACCCGACCCACGCCGTGCAGGCCCCGATCAGCCAGTGGGCGCGCGATTCGCTGTTGAGCTATGCGGAGGGTTCAGCCGACGCGGACCACGGCCTTGAACGGCTGATCGAATGGGCCAAGAAGCGCGAACGGCCGACGATTGTCGCCTTCTTCGGCGACCATCTGCCGCCGCTGGGGCCAGTTTATGTCGAGACCGGCTTCCTGAAGGACAACGTCGCGCCACGCAAGGAGCCGACACCGCAAGCCGCCCTCGACCATCACGAGACACCGCTGATCATCTGGTCGAACCGCTCCGGTCCGGTCGCGGATCTCGGCACGGTCAGCCCGGCATTCCTACCCTATCACATACTCACCGCAGCCGGCATCACCCATCCCTACTACACGGGCTTCCTGGGCGAGATGCGGGAACGCTACCGCGTCGTCGACCGCAACCTGCTGCTGACCCCGGCCGGCGAAGCCACGCCCGATTGGTCACGTCAGAAGGAGATCGATCCGGCAATCCGCGATTTCCGGCTCATCCAGTACGACATGATGTTCGGCAAGCGCCATGCCGCGCCCGACTTCTTCCCCGAGACGGTCGACAAGATCGTCGCCCATACGAGTTAAGGGTTCCACATCCTTCAGATGCGGCAGCCCTCTCGAGATCGAGCGCTCAGTTCGTGAGTTGCAGCTTCGAGAACTTGTTGGCGATCTGCTGAAAGACGTTCGGCAGTTTGGCCGGGTCGTTGACGGCATAATAGTCGCTCGGGTCGGAAGCGCAGGCGCTGTAAAGCGCCCGGTTGGCGGCG
The DNA here is from genome assembly GCF_056868045.1 of Mesorhizobium sp. HAY1-8B. Taxonomy (NCBI): domain Bacteria; kingdom Pseudomonadati; phylum Pseudomonadota; class Alphaproteobacteria; order Hyphomicrobiales; family Phyllobacteriaceae; genus Mesorhizobium; species Mesorhizobium sp. HAY1-8B. Next base: position 3,560,327 of record NZ_CP200321.1, on the reverse strand, counting down.
GTGTCTGACTGCAGCACCATCGTGTAGATCTGCACGCCTTCGTTCTTCAATTGCGTGCAAACGCTCTTGGTCCAGCCGTCGACATTGCGGGCCGCCGTCGTCTGGTTGTCCGACCCGAAGCGGCCACCCGCCAGGTAGCCATAGGACGTGTAGTCGGACTTGGTCGGCTGATTGCTGGCGCCATAGACGACATTCTCGCCGTCGGTAAGCAGCATGACAATCTTGCTGACGCCCGGCGACTTGAATGGCACCCCATCGGTATAGGGCGCGCCTGGTGAAAGCACCCGCATGCCCCACGACAGGCCTTCCGAGACATTGGTGCCGGAACCGTTCCATTCCGTCATCTGGCTCGCCGCCTTGCGCAATTTGACGAAGTCGTCGGTCAAGGGAACGATAGGGGTCGGGCAGGAGCGATTCGGCCCGACGGTGATGGCGGTGCCGGTTTCGGTGACGAGTTGGTTCGTCGAGGCGACATATTTGGCGATTTTTTCCAGATCAGCGGCCAACAGCGCGTCGATCGCACCTCCGAGCAGGCCGCTGAGGTCGATACCCAGCGCATTGATGCCGGACTGCTTGAGCTTGTTCTTGTCTATGGTGTCGTCGAGGTACGAATTGTTGTAGCCGGTCGCCGAGTTGCCATAGGAGCCTGACGGCTTGGTGGCAGGTGCTGGATCGTCGGGAGCGAAATAGGGCACGAACAGCGTGTCGGGCTTGTTCGGATCCGGTGGCGTATCGGAAATGTTGTAGGCGCCGGGGCGAGCCTCGACGCAGCCTTTCCATCCGGTGTCTTTCCAACCGCCCTTCAGCCCCAGTTGCTTGAACAGCGCCATATGGGTCGGCCGCTTGCCGTCGATGATGGGAAAATTGATGCCGTTGGTCGAGGACTTCCCGTCCATGTCGATCCAAGACGGATCGAACCCATCGCCATTGACGTTGACCGCCGTGACAAAGGGAACCAGCGAGGCACGCACCTGGCGCGTCGGCGATTTTGTCGCCTCAAGCGTGTCCAGCAGGGACTTCGTTGCCGTCCTCAATGCCGTCATGCGGGCACCGGCCATCGAGCCGGTATTGTCCAGCACCAGCACGACTTCGAGCTGATTGTTCGATTCGACAGCCGAGGCATCGACGACGATGTGCCTGTTCTGGCCGAACAGGAAGGCGAAGTTCAAATTGACGTCCGCCGAGGCAACCGCCTTTGTCTTGATGAAGTTGACGCCCCTGTCGACGGTCAGCGTCGCCTGCGCGTTGGCGAGTTCGCCATGTCCGACGATGTTGGCCTGAAAATAGCGATCGAAGGCGTCCGTGCGGGTAATATCCAGATCGCCGAGATGAGAGGAGGCGAGATTTGCGGCGTCGAGCGCATTCTGCAGGTTGCTCTTGGCCCGCATGATGGTCGACACATCAACCGCGAAGGCGACGGCCGACAGGATGGCCGGCAGACCGAGCCCCATCAGAAGCGCGAAATTGCCGCTCTTCGAGCGCCAGAATTTGTTGAGAAGCATCCTTACCCCCGGAAATGCTCACCGCTTGGCCTACGCGGATTGCGCGGGCTTTTGCGCCTTCCATGATGAATCGACCGTTGACGGCGGGGCTCAACCCTGTGCAACCTCACATTGTGGTTAAAGGCTGGTTGCCAAAAATCGCCAGGCGGTACGGACGCAGCCGCTTCATTTCCAGCGCGCTGCGACATCGGGAACGCCGCTTGCCCTTGCCTTCTCGGTGGATTGCTGTATAGACGCCGCCAATCTGCCGGTCCCAGCTGGGGGCTGAACGGAGGGCCGGAGGTTTTATCAAGAGCCTTCGTGTGAAGCCAGAAGTGCTTCCGCCTCCCGTGTCTCCGCTCTCGACCGTCTCGTCATGCTCCTTTCTTCCCCGTGCCCTCCTGGGCTCAACGGGTCAGAGAAGTTGCAGAGGCTTTTGCCGCCGGGAACCGGGAGAGAAACGAAGAAAGGCACTGAACCATAATGGCTCTTTACGAACATGTGTTTCTTGCCCGGCAGGACCTCTCGCAGCAGCAGGTCGATGCGCTTGTCGAACAGTACAAGGGCGTCATCTCCGCGAATGGCGGGTCCGTCGGCCGGGTGGAGAACTGGGGACTGAAGTCCCTCACCTACCGGGTCAACAAGAACCGGAAGGCATACTACACGCTCATGGACCTCGACTGCCCGCCGGCAGCGCTCAACGAGATGGAGCGCCAGATGGGCCTGTCCGAGGACGTCCTGCGTTTCCTGACCATCAAGGTCGAGGCGCATGAGGAAGGTCCCTCGGCCATGATGCAGAAGCGCGAAGAGCGCTCCGAGCGCGGCAGCTTCGGTGACCGCGATCGCGGCCCGCGTTCGTTCGGCGACCGTGATCGCGGCGACCGTGGCGATCGTCCGCCGCGTTCGTTCGGCGATGCCGGTGGCGATCGTGGTCCGCGCCGTCCGCGCGAAGGCTTTGAAGGGGGTGCAGAATAATGGTCGACATCAACCAGATCCCGACCCGGCGCCCGTTCCACCGTCGCCGCAAGACCTGCCCGTTCTCCGGCGCCAACGCGCCCAAGATCGACTACAAGGACGTGCGTCTCCTGCAGCGCTACATTTCCGAGCGCGGCAAGATCGTGCCGTCGCGTATTACCGCCGTCAGCCAGAAGAAGCAGCGCGAACTCGCCAAGGCGATCAAGCGCGCCCGTTTCCTCGGCCTGCTGCCCTACGTGGTCCGCTAAATCTCTCGAACGGGCGGCTCGCCGCCCGTTCCTTTCGCCGGCCATGACGGGCATGATCGGTTCAGGCATCAAATCCCGAGTTGAGGCCAAGGCCTCTAACTGCCGCGACAGGCAGGACAGCGACACCGGCGGCAACGCCTCTTTTGCTTCCTGACCTGTTCCAGAGAATTCGGCGCCTGCCCTGTGGACGGGCGCCCAACCAAAAGGAACAAAACCATGGAAGTCATTCTTCTCGAACGCGTTTCCCGCCTCGGCCAGATGGGTGATACCGTCAAGGTCAAGGACGGCTTTGCCCGTAATTTCCTGCTGCCGCAGGGCAAGGCGCTACGCGCCAACGAAGCCAACAAGAAGAAGTTCGAAGGCCAGCGCGCCCAGCTCGAAGCCCGCAATCTCGAGCGCAAGTCGGAAGCCAGCCAAGTTGCCGAAAAGCTCGACGGCAAGAGCTTCATCGCCGTTCGCTCGGCCGGCGAGACCGGTCAGCTCTACGGTTCGGTGTCGACGCGCGACATCGCGGATCTGTTGACGGCGGAAGGCTTCACGGTCAACCGCAACCAGATCCAGCTCAACCAGCCGATCAAGACCATCGGTCTCACCAATGTGGCGATCGCGCTGCATCCGGAAGTCGAAGTCACCATCACGCTCAACATCGCCCGCACGGCCGATGAGGCCGAACGCCAGGCCAAGGGCGAGACGCTGACCACCGCCGAAGCCATTTATGGCGACGACATCAATGACAATGCGCGGCCGGAAAACTTCTTCGATCCGAACGCCGAGTTCGACGGCGGCGAAGACAACGCCTGATCGCCCACGACAAGCAAAGGAGCAGCGCTCCCGATCACTTTGTCGTAATCCAGCCATTCTGGACCAATGCCCGGGCCTCTCGCCCGGGCATTTTTATACCAAATGGAACTTTTCGAACCCCTATATATTGTTGCAGAATTAAGGCAGCCGGTCTGACCGTGAGGGGACATTTGGTTATGAACATTCTGCTGAAGCGCGTTCTCGATCGCCTGGTGCGCACGGGCAATCTCAAGGTAACCGGGCCCAAGGGCTTGACAGTCGTCTTCGGCGACGGCAGCGGCGAGCCAGTGCACATGCACATCAAGACCCGGCACGCCGAACGGGCCATCACCTTCGACCCGATGCTGGCCGTGCCTGAAGCCTACATGGACGGTGAACTCGACATCCTCGAAGGCGGCGTGCTCGGCCTGATGCGCATTGCCTTCCAGAACATGGGCAGCGGCGGCATCGACGCGACATGGTCGAAAGCCATCGAGGGCCTGCGCCACGCCTTCCGCCGACTGCAGCAGATCAACACCGCCTCGCGCTCGCGCCGCAACGTGCAGCGTCATTACGATCTGTCGGGCGACCTGTACCGGCTCTTCCTCGACGAGGACATGCAGTATTCCTGCGCCTATTTTGAGCAGCCGGACATGACGCTGGACGAGGCGCAGGCGGCGAAGAAGCGTCATATCGCCGCCAAGCTCAGGCTGAAAGCCGGCCAGACCGTGCTCGATATCGGCTCCGGCTGGGGCGGGCTCGGCCTTTATCTCGCCAAGGCCTTCGACGTCGACGTGCAGGGCGTGACGCTGTCGACCGAACAGCATGGCGTGGCCACCGACAGGGCGCATGCGCAAGGCCTGGAAAATCACGTCCATTTCGAGCTGAAGGACTATCGCGAACTCAACGAACGCTTCGACCGCATCGTTTCGGTCGGCATGTTCGAACATGTCGGCGTGAACCACTTCCGCACCTTCTTCGACAAGGCGGCAACGTTGCTCAAGCCCGATGGCGTCATGCTCCTGCATACGATCGGCCGCTCCGGCGTGCCGTGGGCGACCAGCGCCTTCATCCGCAAGTATATTTTCCCGGGCGGCTACATACCGGCAATGTCGGAGGTGCTGCCGGCGATCGAGAAGTCCGGCCTCGTGGTCACGGATGTCGAGATCCTGCGGCTCCACTATGCCGATACGCTGAAGCACTGGAGCCAGCGTTTCGCCGCCAATCGCGACAAGGCCAAGGCCATCTACGACGAACGCTTCTGCCGTATGTGGGAATTCTATCTGGCCGCTTCCGAAGCCGCCTTCCGCTGGCAGGACCTGGTCATCTTCCAGTTCCAGATCACCAAGAAGAACGACACGCTGCCGGTGACCCGCGACTATATGGCAAAATGCGAAAAGGCACTGGAAATGCGTGACCTGGGCCGCCGCGAAGCGGCTCCCGTCGAGAAGGCCACCAAGCCCGCGCGGCGCCGCAAGGTGGCGGAGTAGAAACGAAACGTTGGTGCGCTCTCGCCATTGCCGCTTGCCATTCCCGGCCCCTGCCCTGAAAAAGGCCTCGTGATCGTCACGGGGCCTTTTTCATGACCTATGTCGTCTATGCCGCCGCCGCACTGGCCGAGATCGCAGGTTGTTTTTCGGTGTGGGCCTGGTGGCGGCTGGAAAGATCGCCGCTGTGGCTGGCGCCGGGCTTCGTCTCGCTGCTCCTGTTCGCCTGGCTTCTGGCGCTGGTCGATACCAATGCCGCCGGCCGTGCCTATGCCGCTTATGGCGGCATCTACATCGTCGCCTCGCTTGGCTGGCTGTGGCTGGTGGAAGGCGTGCGGCCCGACCGCTGGGATCTTGGTGGTGCCGCGCTCTGCATGGCCGGCGCTTCGCTCATCCTGCTCGCGCCGCGAGGAGCCTAGCGTGGAACTGCCTGCCTCTCTTCGACACGCCGTCGATCGCATCCTGGAAAAAGTCCCGCTGCCGGAACTGAAGCAGGCGGCGAAAACCCTGTCGGACCGCTACCGCGCCGAACTGCGCGACGGCCGCCTGCACATGGCGCAGGACATGGCGGTCAAGGCCTATCTGGCGACGCGGCTGCCGGCGACCTATGCCGCGGTCCGCGCCAGCCTCGACGCACTGAACGCGGCCCGGCCGGATTTCGCGCCGAAAACCCTGCTCGATGTCGGCGCCGGTCCTGGTACGGTGCTTTGGGCCACCAACGATCTCTGGCCCGATCTCGAACAGGCGGTTCTGCTGGAAGCGAGTGCGGCGGTGCGCAAGATCGGCGAGGCGCTTGCCGCCGACGCCATCCCGGCCCGAACCGTTTGGCAGGCCGGCGACGTCACAACAGACCTAGCCGACCTTCGGCCGGCGGATCTTGTCACCTGCGCCTATGTGCTGGACGAGATCGTGCCGGCATCGCTGCCCAAGATGGTCGACCGGCTGTGGCGGTTGACGACGGACACGCTGCTGATCATCGAGCCGGGCACGCCGGCGGGCTGGCAGCGCATTCTGGCGGTGCGCGCGCAACTGATCGCGGCCGGCGCGCATGTGCTGGCGCCTTGTCCGCACGAAGCGCCCTGCCCGCTCAGCCCGCCCGACTGGTGTCACTTTGCCCGCCGCGTCGCCCGCTCGCGCCTGCACCGGCTGGCCAAGGACGCTGAGGTGCCGTGGGAAGACGAGAAATTCATTTTTGTCGCCGCGTCGCGCCAGCCCACCGCCTCCCACGCCCCGCGCGTCATCGCACCGCCGAAATCGGGCTCGGGCAAGGTTCTGCTCAAGCTTTGCCGGAAAGACGGCGACACCGCCGAGCAACTCTTCACCAAGCGTGACGGCGCGGACTTCAAGCTGGCCCGGCGGCTGAACTGGGGCGACAGGCTGGAACCACGCGGTACGTGAACGGCCGATTGTTCTTGCTTCGTTCCAATAGTACGAGTAAGAATCGCCGCTTGCCGAGTCAACCGGAATCGGGACACAGGAACACTGTCCTGTGGACGGTTTTCCGTTCCTGTGAACAACGGGCATCAAGGTTGGTTGGTCGTGGGGTGATGCAGAAAGGTCAGCACGGTTTCGTTTCGTTCTGATATCGAGAGGCCGGGATCGAAATCGGGGATATCATGGCAGAGGCAGCGAGAAAATTCGGCGTGGCGGAGCAGCAACCGCTTTATCGCGAGGCGCCAAACAACATCGAGGCGGAGCAGGCGCTGCTCGGCGCGATCCTCGTCAACAACGATGCCTTCTACCGCGTCTCGGACTTCCTGAAGCCGGGCCATTTCTACGAACCCCTGCACCGCCGGATCTTCGAGATCGCGGCCGAGCTCATCCGCATGGGCAAGGTGGCGACGCCGATCACCTTGAAGACCTTCCTGCCGGCCGACGAAAAGGTCGGCGACATGACGGTGGCGCAATATATCGTGCGGCTGGCGGTCGAAGCCGTCACCGTCGTCAACGCCACCGACTATGGCCGCGCCATCTATGACCTGGCGACGCGCCGAGCGCTGATCACCGTCGGCGAAGACATGGTCAACATCGCCTATGACGCGCCGGTCGACATGTCGCCTTCCGAGCAGATCGAGGACGCCGAGCGCCGACTGTTCGAGCTGGCCGAAACCGGCCGCTACGATGGCGGCTTCGAGAGCTTCACCGACGCGGTCAAGACGGCCGTGGACATGGCCAATGCGGCCTATATGCGCGACGGACACCTGTCGGGCCTCGCCACCGGCATGCGCGATCTCGACCGCCGCATGGGCGGCCTGCAATCGTCCGATCTGATCGTGCTTGCCGGCCGCCCGGGCATGGGCAAGACGTCGCTCGCCACCAACATCGCCTTCAACATCGCCGAGGCCTATGTGCCGGCGCAGCAGGCAGACGGATCGTTCAAGGCGGCCAATGGCGGCGTCGTCGGCTTCTTCTCGCTCGAAATGTCGTCCGAGCAGCTCGCAACCCGTATCATCTCCGAGCAGACGGAAATCTCGTCCTCAAAAATCCGCCGCGGCGAAATCAGCGAAATGGACTTCGAAAAGCTGGTCGCCTGTTCGCAGACCATGCAAAAAATCCCGCTTTTCATCGACCAGACCGGCGGTATCTCCATTGCGCAGCTGTCCGCCCGCGCACGCCGCCTGAAGCGCCAGCGCGGCCTCGACCTGATCGTCATCGACTATATCCAGCTGATGCAGGGCTCGAGCGCCAGGGCCTCGCAGAACCGCGTGCAGGAAATCACCGAAATCACGACGGGCCTGAAGGCGCTGGCCAAGGAACTGGCCGTGCCGATCATCGCGCTCTCGCAGCTGTCGCGTCAGGTCGAAAGCCGCGACGACAAGCGCCCGCAACTCTCCGACTTGCGTGAATCCGGTTCGATCGAGCAGGACGCCGACGTCGTGATGTTCGTCTACCGCGAGGAGTATTACCTCAAGAACCGTGAGCCGAAGCTCGGCACGGAGGAATACGTCAAGTGGGAAAACGAGATGAACGAGATGCGCGGCAAGGCCGAGGTCATCGTCGCCAAGCAGCGCCACGGCCCGACGGGATCGGTGACACTCGCCTTCCACGGCGAATTCACCCGCTTCTCCGATCTGGCGGAAGAGCACCATATCGCGGAGAGGTTTGAGTAGCTTTTTGACCTACCGACCCGCTCCGTTCCAACTCGCGGCAGCCTAATGGCCAAATCGCGCGTCCAGTTCATCTGCCAGAACTGCGGATCGGTGCATCAGCGCTGGGCCGGCAAATGCGACGCCTGCGGCGAGTGGAACACGCTGGTCGAGGAAGGCACGTCCGGCGGTATCGGTTCGGGGCCAGCCAACACGCGCAACGCCCGCAAGGGCCGCGCGGTGGTGCTGACCACGCTCTCCGGCGATATCGAGGACGCGCCGCGCATCATATCGGGCATCGGCGAGCTCGACCGCGCCACCGGCGGCGGTTTTGTACGCGGTTCCGCACTTCTGGTCGGCGGCGATCCCGGCATCGGCAAGTCGACGCTGCTCACCCAGGCCGCTGCCGCGCTGGCGTCAAAGGGTCACCGCATCGTCTATGTCTCGGGCGAAGAAGCCGTCGCGCAGATCCGGCTGCGCGCGCAACGCCTCGGCGTTGCCTCGGCGCCGGTCGAGCTCGCGGCGGAAACAAATGTCGAGGACATCCTCGCCACGATCGCCGACGGCAAGCGGCCGGATCTGGTTATTCTCGATTCGATCCAGACGCTGTGGACCGACCTTGCCGATTCGGCGCCGGGCACGGTCACCCAGGTGCGCGCCGCCGCACAGGCGATGATCCGCTATGCGAAATCCACGGGTGCGGCCATCGTCCTGGTCGGCCATGTCACCAAGGAGGGCCAGATCGCCGGGCCGCGCGTGGTCGAGCACATGGTCGACGGCGTGCTCTATTTCGAGGGCGAAGGCGGCCACCATTACCGCATCCTGCGCACGGTGAAGAACCGTTTCGGACCGACCGACGAGATTGGCGTCTTTGAAATGTCGGACAAGGGGTTGCGCGAGGTCTCCAACCCGTCGGAACTGTTCCTGGGCGAGCGGCATGCGAAATCGCCAGGCGCGGCCGTTTTCGCCGGCATGGAAGGCACAAGGCCGGTTCTGGTCGAGATCCAGGCGCTGGTGGCGCCCTCCTCGCTTGGCACGCCGCGCCGGGCGGTGGTCGGCTGGGACGGCGCGCGACTTTCGATGGTGCTGGCTGTGCTGGAGGCGCATTGCGGCGTTCGTTTCGGCACCCATGACGTCTACCTCAATGTCGCCGGCGGCTACCGCATCAGCGAGCCGGCGGCCGATCTAGCGGTCGCGGCCGCACTGGTTTCCTCGCTCACCGGTCTTGCCCTTCCCGCCGATTGCGTCTATTTCGGCGAAATCAGCCTTTCGGGCGCTGTGAGGCCGGTTGCGCATGCGCAACAGCGCCTCAAGGAAGCCGAAAAGCTGGGTTTTGGTAGCGCGGTTCTGCCCTTGGGCAGCGAGGAACTTGCCGGAGGGATCGGGGCCGGCGCTTTCCAGCCCACCGAGCTTGCCGACCTCGTGGCGCGCATAGCCGGCTCACGGCGCAGCCGCGTCGACGATGAAGAATAACGCGGCTCGTCGAGCCGTGAAAAAGAGATCGGAGTGGGGCGAAAGACATGCCGATTACGCTGCTTGACGGAATCCTGGTCGGCTTCACCCTGGTCTCGGCGATGCTCGCCATGGTTCGCGGCTTCTCGCGCGAGGTCCTGTCTGTCGTCTCGTGGGCGGCGGCGGCGGCGGCGGCTTTCTTCTTCTACAAGCCAGTCCTGCCTTACCTTAAGCCCTACATCGACAATGAGAAGATCGCCATGGCGGCCTCCGCCGGCGTCGTCTTCATCATCGCGCTGATCGTCGTCTCGGTCATCACCATGAAGCTTGCCGACTGGATCATCGATTCGCGGATCGGCGCGCTCGACCGCACGCTTGGTTTCCTCTACGGCGCCGCGCGCGGCATCCTGGTCGTCGCCGTCGCGCTGCTGTTCTTCAACTGGCTGGCTGGCGCCAAGGCACCGGCCTGGGTGATGGAGGCCAAGTCGCGGCCGCTGCTGGAGCAGATCGGCGCCAAGCTTGAAAGCCTGCTGCCCGAGGATCCGGAAAACGCGATCCTCAAGAAGCTCAATCCGAATCAGCCCGCTGCCGAGACGCCGGCCGCTCCGGATGCACCGGCGGCGGACGCTCCTGCCGGCGGCGACGACGCCAATGCACCAGCTCCCGACGACAATGATGCCGGCCCGGCGGACAACACGGCCAAGCCAGCAGCGCCGGCAGCCCCGGCAAACTGACGCGCTTGGACTGACGATGGTGTGAACGACTGCACGGCGCGCGTTGCTTTCGACGCGAACCCGCACTATATGGCGATTTTAGCGGAGCTTAAGATGGCAGACGCAGACGACGTGCTTTCCGCCGAGGCCGACGACCATTTCCATGACGAATGCGGTGTGTTCGGTATTTTCGGCCGACAGGACGCAGCGGCCATCGTCACGCTCGGACTGCATGCGCTGCAGCATCGCGGCCAGGAAGCGGCCGGCATCGTTTCCTATGATGGCAGCCAATTCCATGTCGAACGCCATGTCGGCCTGATCGGCGACACTTTCACCAAGCAGCGCGTCATCGACAGTCTGCAAGGCAACCGCGCCATCGGCCACACGCGCTACGCCACGACCGGCGGCGCCGGCATGCGCAACATCCAGCCCTTTTTCGCCGAGCTCGCCGATGGCGGCTTTGCCGTCGCCCACAACGGCAATCTCACCAACGCCATGACGGTGCAGCGCGCGCTGCAGAAGCAGGGCGCGATCTTCTCCTCCACCTCCGACACCGAGACGCTTTTGCACCTGGTTGCGACCAGCAAGGAGCGCGACCTCAACTCGCGTTTCATCGACGCCGTTCGTCAGGTCGAAGGCGCGTTCTCGCTGGTGGCGATGACGGCCAAGAAGATGATCGGCTGCCGCGATCCGCTCGGCATCCGCCCGCTGGTGCTGGGCGATCTCGACGGCGCCTGGATCCTCGCCTCCGAAACCTGCGCGCTGGACATTATCGGCGCGCGCTTCGTGCGCGACCTGAAGCCCGGCGAGATGGTCGTCGTCACCTCCAAGGGCATTGAAAGCCTGTTCCCGTTCGAGCCGCAGAAGACCCGCTTCTGCATCTTCGAATATGTCTATTTTGCCCGACCGGATTCGTCGGTCGAGGGTCGCAACGTCTACGAGGTGCGCAAGCGCATCGGCGCCGAACTGGCGCAGGAAAACCCGGTCGAGGCCGACATCGTCGTGCCGGTGCCGGATTCGGGGACGCCGGCGGCGATCGGTTTTTCGCAAGCCGCGGGCATTCCCTTCGAGCTCGGCATCATCCGCAACCACTATGTCGGCCGTACCTTCATCCAGCCCGGCGATTCGATCCGCCATATGGGCGTCAAGCTGAAGCACAATGCCAACCGCCGCATGATCGAAGGCAAGCGCGTGGTGCTGGTCGACGATTCGATCGTGCGCGGCACCACCAGCCAGAAGATCGTGCAGATGGTGCGCGATGCCGGCGCAAAGGAAGTGCACATGCGCATCGCCTCGCCGCCGACCAGCGCTTCCTGTTTCTATGGCGTCGACACGCCGGAGAAGTCGAAGCTCCTGGCGTCGCGCATGTCGGTGGAAGAGATGGCCGAATTCATCCGCGTCGATTCGCTCGGCTTCCTCTCGATAAACGGGCTATACCGCGCCGTCGGCGAGGCCAGCCGCAATGACGAGCAGCCGCAATTCTGCGACGCCTGCTTCACCGGCCAGTACCCAACCCGCCTGCTCGACTTCGAAGGCCACGACAATGTGCGCACACTGTCGCTGCTGGCGAACAACGGGGCGTAGGCTAGACCTTACGGAAATTCTCGAATGACCCTCGACCTTACCGGCCGCGTTGCGGTCGTCACCGGCGCCTCGCGCGGCATCGGCTATTTCATCGCCAGGGAATTGGCCGCCGCCGGCGCGCATGTGATCGCCGTTGCGCGCACCGTCGGAGGCCTCGAGGAACTCGACGACCAGATCAAGGCGGCCGGGGGCCAGGCGACGCTGGTGCCTCTCGATCTCGCCGACATGGCCGGCATCGACCGGCTGGGCGGCGCCATCCATGAGCGCTGGGGCAAGCTCGACATTCTCGTCGCCAATGCCGGCGTGCTCGGCGTCATCTCGCCGATCGGCCATGTCGAGGCGAAGACCTTCGAGAAGGTGATGACCATCAACGTCACCTCGACCTGGCGGCTGATCCGCTCGGTCGACCCGCTGCTGCGGCTCTCGGATGCCGGCCGGGCCATCATCCTGTCGTCCAACGCAGCGCATTCGGCGCGTGCCTTCTGGGCGCCTTACGCGGCATCGAAGGCGGCGGTCGAGACCATGATGCGCTCCTGGGCGCATGAGACGCAGAGCCTGCCGTTGCGCGTCAATGCCGCCGACCCGGGCGCCACCCGCACCGCCATGCGGGCCCAGGCCGTACCCGGCGAGGATCCGGAGACGCTGCCGCATCCCCAGGAGATCGCCAAGCGGATCGTGCCGCTGGCCAGCCCCGAGCTGGAAGAGACCGGGCTGATCTTCCAGGCCAAGCACAACCGCTTCGTCTCCTACCGGCAGCCTGAATGAGCTCACGCCTTCGGTTTGACGGGTCCCAAAGGGATTAAAAGGGCCTCCGGCTACGTTCTTCTGACGTAGGACATTCGAAACCGGAGGACCGATATGCGCAGACTTCTTCTCATTGCCACCACCGCCTTTGTGACCGCTCTCGGCGCGACAGCAGGTGTGGCCGTCTCCCAAGATGCCAAGATGAGTTTCTTCGTCACCAGTGTCGGCTCCGGAAAGGGTGCCGATCTTGGCGGCTTGAAGGGCGCCGACGCGCATTGCGCTTCGCTGGCCGAGGCCGCCGGCGTCACCGGAAAGACCTGGCATGCCTATCTCTCGACCAGCGCCGAGGATGCACGCGACCGTATCGGCAAGGGGCCCTGGTTCAACGCCAAGGGCGAGAAAATCGCCGATGATGTCGCCTCCTTGCATGGCGACGCCAACGGCATCACCAAGCAGACGGCGCTGAGCGAAAAGGGCGAAGTGGTCACCGGCCGTGGCGACACGCCGAACCGGCATGATGTGCTGACCGGATCGAAACCCGACGGCACCAGGATCGCCGACCAGACTTGCGGCGACTGGACGATGAGCGGCGCCGAAGGGGCGGCGATGATGGGGCATCACGACCGCACCGGGCTTGACAATTCGGCGGCGGCGAAGTCGTGGAATTCCTCGCACGCCTCGCGTGGCGGCTGCAGCCAGGAAGCGCTGAAAGGCACTGGCGGCGACGGCTTGTTCTATTGTTTTGCGACCGACTGAGCGCTGCCCGCAGCAATATGCCGGTTAGCAGCCTGCCGATTGATCACGCGGCTGTGATCTGAAGGGGAAAGGCTGCCCCGCGGTCATGCTTTCGTCATTTCCGAGGAGTTGTTAGGATCGGAACGACTCCCACAACAAGCGCCCCGCTGGGCAGAACAAGGAAATCCCCATGGCTACAACCGCAGCGTTGGTCTGGTATCTGGTAATCGCCGGCCCGCAGGGCGGCATGGTGGTGCTGCCCAGCACCTTTGACAAGCGCGAGCAATGCACCGCCGCCATCACCGAGTATCAGAAGCAGCCGACACCAACCGGCTGGTCCGTGCAATGCGTACCGAGCGCCTCGCCCTTCACCGACGAGGGTGATGCCGAAGAGCCGGCTGCGCAATAATGAACGCACTCTCCTCCCTTGAGGGGGAGATGGCCGGCAGGCCAGAGGGGTCGCCGCACGTGGAGTGCTGACCTCCTTTACCAGCGAAAGGGGTGTCGCGTCAGAACGTTCCGACCCCCTCTGTCGCCTTCGGCGACATCTCCCCCTCAAGAGGGGAGATCATTAGCGCCGGGCGCTCACCGTCAGCTCCGGCTTCTGGTTGATGGTCTGGAACACCACGCAGTAGCGCTCCGTCAGCTTCAGCAGTGAGTCGATACGCTCCTGAGGTTCATTCGTGTCGAGACTGAAATTGAGCCGGATGGCACGAAAGCCGACCGGCGCATCCTTGGCGACACCCAGCGTGCCGCGAAAATCAAGATCGCCTTCGGCCTCCACCGAGGCGGCGCCGAGCTTGAACTCGAGCGCTGTCGCCACCGCCTTCAGCGTCACGCCGGCGCAGGCCACCAAGGCCTCAAGCAGCATGTCGCCGGAACAGAGCTCGAGCCCCGAGCCGCCGGTTGCCGGATGCAGGCCGGCGATGGCGATCGCCCTGCCCGTCTCGACCTTGCAGGCCACCGACTGGTTGTCGATCGAACCCTTCGCTCTCAACGTGATCAGCGCCCGCGAGGCGTCGTCGCGGTAGGCCTGCTTAAGCGGCGCCTGCATGGCCTTCAGTTCGGTTGCATCCATTTGCGTTGCCTCTTTCGCTTTTGCGGCCAGCGAGCAGCGTGGCTTTGGCAGATATAAGTGCCGATCGCGTCCCGGAAGCAAGACCGCCAGGTCCTGCCCCAACGCAAGCTCAGGGCTGGCGTAGCGCTGTGCCAACTTTCGACCGTATAGCTTGGCAAGAAGGCCCGACTTCCCGGCCATCACGTTGATCCACGAAATTTCTGTCGCTTCCTGTAACACTGGTCCGCGCCTATGGCCGATGTCGCCATTCTCGAAACACGCGAAAGGGTTCTCGCCGGAATCCTGCTGACCGGTGCCGCCTATCTCTTGTTTTCGACGCAGGACGCCTCGATCAAGCTGCTGGTGACCGGAATGACGGTGTGGCAGATCATGTTCTTCCGCAGCATCACCATTCTGAGTGCCTGCGCCGCGATGGGCGGGCGGCAGCTGTTCGCCGACACGCTACGCTCGCCGATCGTGCGGCCAATGCTGGTGCGCAGCGCCTTCACGCTCGCCGCCTGGCTATGCTACTACAACGCCGCGCGCAGCGTGCAGCTTGCCGAACTGACCACCGTCTATTACGCGGCGCCGATCATCGTCACCGTGCTTTCGGTGTTCCTGCTCGGCGAAAAAGTGCCGATGCTGCGCTGGCTGGCGGTCTTGATTGGTTTTGTCGGTGTCTTCGTCGCTTGCGATCCCACCCATCTCGGCCTGTCGGTGCCGGTGCTGCTGGTGTTGGCGGCCGCACTTTTGTGGGCCATCGCCATCGTGCTCCTGCGCAAGACCGCGCTTGCCGAGCGCTCGATGATCCAGCTCCTCCTCAACAATTTCTATTTCCTGGTGTTTTCGGCGGTACCGGCGCTTTTGCGGTGGCATACGCCTGATCTGACCGAGTTGCTGCTTCTCGCCAGTGTCGGCGCGCTCGGCGGCCTGGCGCAGTATCTCCTCTTCGAAGGCATGAAGCGCACGCCGGCATCGATCCTCGCGCCTCTCGAATACAGTTCGCTGCTGTGGGCGTTCGCGCTCGGCTTTGCGATCTGGGGCGACGTGCCGCGCCGCGAAGTGTTTCTCGGCGCCGCGCTGATCGGCGCCGCCGGGCTGCTGATCGTCGGCGGCGAACATTTCCGCAAGCGGCTGTGATGTTCATCAGTGGTGACAGTACGATGTCAGGACCGGACGGCGTAGGCTATCGGCATGACTGACGTGACAGCCACTGCTGATACTGTCGCCGAGCGCACATTGGGTATTATCCTGGTGTCGTGCTCGGCGGCTGTCTTTGCCCTGACGGGCGTGTTGACAAAATCGATCCATGCCGACCCGCTGACCATCATCTGCTGGCGTGGCTTTGTCGGCTCGATCCTGATCACGCTCTATGTGTTGTGGCGACGACGCCGATCCGGCGGGCGCGAGAGCCTGCGGCTTGGCTGGCGCGGCTGGCTGCTGGCGGTGGAAGGGGCACTGGCGAGCATTGCCTTCATTTCGGCGTTCAAATTCACATACGTCGCCAATGTCGCGGTCATCTATGCCACCGCACCTTTCATGACCGCGGTTCTGGCCTGGATTCTGAACTCGCGAACCTTTCCGCATGCAGACGATGGTCGCCGCCGCCGTCTCGCTTTGCGGTGTGGCGATCATGGTTTGGTCCGGTTTCGGCACCGGCCACCTCTTCGGCGACGGGCTGGCGCTGCTGATGACCATAGGCAGCGGTCTTTACATGATCATGGTGCGTGCCTTCCGCGACACGCCGGTGGTCTGGGCCGGTGCGGTGTCGGCATTTCTGCTGTTCGTACTCGGCTGGTTTGTCACCGACCCGCTGGCGGTTTCATCCAGGGATGTCGCGCTCCTCGTCACTTTCGGTGCGTCCTTCGCGCTGTCGTCGATCCTTTGGACGGAAGGGGCGCGGCTTATCCCTGCGGCCGAATCCGGGCTGCTCGGCTCGGCCGAGGTGCCGTTCGCGATCCTGTTTGCCTTCCTGTTTCTTGGCGAGATCGCGCCAGAAGCCAGCATGATCGGCGGCGCCATCGTGCTCTGCGCGGTCTTCGCCCATGCCGGCCGGGACTGGCTGTCGGCCCGCTCCCAACGCACGGCGTCAAATATTTCTTAAAAAAGTGACACAGTCACGGAACCATCATCGGACTCAGACATTATTGATGCGACGGGTCACCCCCCAAGTCCCCCCAAACCCCTCGGCCCGTCCTACTCCAAGCCGACCGTAAGGTCGGCTTTTTCTTGGCTAAACAGGCCCCACCGCAAGGTCGGCTTTTTCCATACCTTGTCGACGATATCCGAGCTCTCCCGAATCAACCAAGCGATCCGGCCAGAGCCAGATTGCCGCCGAGCAGTGTCGCCAGATCGCCCGCCGGAATATCGGCCCCGGCGCGCAACCGGATCGCGAATTCCGCCATCGGAACCTGCGGCAAGCCAAGCTCGCGCGGCGCCTCGACGATGCCGGAATGAGCAAAGCGCGCGGTGCGCAGCGTCAATGCGACGCCGGCATTTACGGCCGTGCGCAACCCAGCCAGGCTGGCACTTCCGGCGGCGATCCGATAATTGCGGCCGGCGGCATCGAGTGCCGCGAGTGCGGCCTCGCGAAAACCGCAATAGGGATCGAGCAGCGCCAGCGGCAGTTCTTCCTGCCGCGAGGCCAGCCCTTTGCGTGAACACAGCCATATCATCGGTTCGCGCAGTACACCGACCTCGTCCGGAGCCGCCGTCTGGCGCATGACGATCGCAATATCCAGGCTGCCGGCCTGCAGGGCCTGCGCCAGTTCGGCCGAGCGGCCAACGCGCAATTCGATCCTGACGCGGGGATGGCTGGCAGCGAAGGCACGCAGCAGATCCGGCAGGCCGCTGTCGGCGAAATCCTGCGTCGTCCCGATGGCGACACGCCCGGCAGCCCGCGCCCCCTTCAACGCCAGCCAGGCCTCGCGATGAACGGCAAGAATGCGCCTGGCATGACCGACGAGATCCTCGCCGGCCGGCGTCAGCCCACGCCCCCTCCCCTGTGGCGCCAGAAGCGGCTCGCCGACGATCTCCTCGAGCCGCTGCATCTGGGCCGTCACGGCCGAGGGCGAGCGGCCGACACTCGACGCCGCCCGCGCCAGCGAGCCGCTGTCGACGAAAGCGAGGAAGGTTTTGAGCAGGTCGGGTTCCAGAGCTTCCATAATTCGATAATATCGAATCTTTAGTTGAAAACAATTCGATTTTTTTGATTTAAAGATGGTGACATGGTCTCTCCAACGGCGATCAGACGCCGCTGAGCCAGGAGAAGAAAAATGCCCATCATCAACATCAGCCTCACCGGCAAGCCAGACGCCTCTTTGTCGGCCAGGATTGCCGGGGAAATAACCGAGATCACCGCCAGGCAGTTGCGCAAGGATCCGACCATCACAGCCGTTGCCGTATCCTATTTCGATCCGCAACATTGGTTCGCCGGCGGCAAATCGCTGGCCGAGCATGGCTCCAACACGTTCTGGCTGGATATCAAGGTGGTCGACGGCACCAACACCAAGCTCGAGCTGGAAGCCTATCTCAAGGCTCTCTTCGATGCCTTCGACCGTCTCCTGGGCGGCGTGCACGAGGAAAGCTATGCCTTCGTGCATGAAGTACCTGCCGCCGCCTATGGCTATGGCGGCAAGACCCAGGAGTTCCGATTCATCAGCGGGCGGTTGAAGGCGGCATGACGGCCTTGGCCTTCTCCCTCCAGAGGGAGAAGGCCCCCTCTTCCACATTGACCTCACGCCCACTTCCGCTACCTTCTGCCCCCGAAGCGGCCGCGGAAGAGCCGCTATGACAAAACTTGTTGGGAGAGACGCGGCATGATCCTGACACTGGCGCTGCTTGCGGGTCTTGTTGCAGCCTGGCTGCTGATCGGCGTGGTGGAAAAATTCCGCCTCGGCCTGCGCTTCACCCAGGCGCTGCTCTATGTGCCGTTCAAGCTCGCCTACCGGATCAGCGACAACCGCGTCAGGATCGCCCGCAAGGCGCAGGTACCGGTCATCTACGTGATCTCGCACCAGTCGCGCTTCGAACCGGCGCTGATGCTGTCGCTGCTGCCCGACGACACGCTGCATATACTTGACGAGGTCTCGGCACGCTCGCCCTGGCTCGAACCCTGGCGCGAACTTGGCCGCACCATTGCCTTCAATGCGGAACACGTCTTCGTCAGCCGCCGCCTGGTGCGTGTGCTGAAGGGCAAGGGCCGGCTCGCCGTCTATCTGCCGGATGCGGTCGAGCCCGACGTCAAGACGTTTCGCCTGTTTCGCGCCGTCACCCGCATCGCCATGCAGGCCGACGCCCGCATCGTCCCGATCTTCGTCGCCGGCGCGCGCAGCCTGCCTGTGTCGCTGACGCCTGCGGACAAGGCGCCGCGGCACTGGTTTCCGCGGCTGTCGATCAGCGTTCTGGAGCCGATGACCATCGCCGAACTTGTGGCGCGCAGCCCGGACCAGGCCTCGAACACCAATGCGCTGTTCGACCGCGTCGCCGAGGCCCGGCTTTTTGGCACCGACCTCGATCGCGGCCTGTTCCTGGCCATTCGCGATGCGGCATTCAGAGTCGGCGCCTCGCATCCGATCATCGAGGATGTCATTTCGGGCGCGCTTAGCTATCGCGAGATGTTCATCGGCGCGCGCGTGCTGGGCAGGCGCTTCGAGACGGTAACGGCACCGGGCGAGGCAGTGGGGATAATGCTGCCCAACGCCAATGGCGTCGTGCTGTCGCTGGTCGGCCTTCTCTCGGGCGGACGAGTCGCGGCTATGATCAACTACACGGCCGGGCCGGCGAGCGTCACGGCGGCCGTGCGCACGGCCGTCATCCGCACCGTCATTTCGTCGCGCGCCTTCGTCGACAAGGCCGATCTCGCCGATATCGTGGCGGCGGCCGAAAAGGGTGGCGCCAGGCTGCTGTGGCTGGAAGATATTCGCACCAGCGTCACCCCGCTGGACAAGCTTGCCGCCGCCTTGCTGTGGCGCTGGCCGCTGCAGCGGCAGGACGCCGCCAAGCCGGGCGTGATCCTGTTCACCTCGGGTTCTGAAGGCACGCCGAAAGCGGTCGTTCTGTCGCAAAAGAACCTGCTCGCCAACGCCATGCAGGCCGAAGCGCGCATCACCATTTCGCCGGCCGATATCCTGCTCAACGTACTGCCGGTGTTCCACTCCTTCGGCCTGACGGGCGGCACCATATTGCCACTGGTTACCGGGGTAAAACTGTTCCTCTACCCCTCGCCGCTGCACTACAAGATCATCCCCGAGATCGCGCGCAAGGTGAAGCCAACGATCATGTTCGGCACCGACACATTCCTCGCCAACTATGCGCGCACCGCCAAGGACGGCGACTTCTCCAGCCTGCGCTTCGTCGTCGCCGGCGCCGAGGCGGTGAAGCCGGAAACCCGCCGCGTCTACCGCGAGCGCTTCCAGGCCGAAATCATCGAGGGCTTCGGGTTGACCGAGGCAGCACCCGTGGTTGCCGTCAACACCGCGATCCATGGCCGTGACGGTACTGTCGGGCGGCTCTTACCGGCCATGCGTATGAGGCTGGAACCGGTCGAGGGCATTACGGACGGCGGTCAGTTGTGGCTCGACGGACCCAATCTCATGATGGGCTACATGACAGCGGACCGTCCCGGCGAGTTGCAAACTCTGACCGGCTGGCACGATACCGGCGATATCGTCGCCGTGGACCGCGAAGGCTTCATCAGCATTCGCGGTCGCGCCAAGCGCTTCGCCAAGATCGCCGGCGAGATGGTGTCGCTGGGCGCGGTCGAGATGCTGGTGCAGTCGCTGTGGCCTGAAGAGCGCCACGCCGCGGTTGCGGTGCCGGACAAGAGGCGCGGTGAGCGCATCGTGCTGGTCACCACCGCCGACGATGCCAATCCCGAAGAACTGCGCCAGTTTGGCAAAAAGGCCGGGGCAGCCGAACTGATGGTGCCGAACGACATCGTCAAGGTGGAGGAAATTCCGGTGCTCGGTTCCGGCAAGACCGACTATGTCTCGACCAGGAAGCTGGCAATCGACAGGCTGGGCGTGGCCGCCTGAGTCGGATCAAGGACTTCGGCGGGCCTTCTATCCTATGTCCGAAGGCGGTACTTTCTCGCCCTCGAGCGAGGCGCGCTTGGAGTAAGCGCGCACGGAAAACGGCAGGAAGATCAGATAGCCCGCGACCGATGCCGTCAGCGTGTACCAGGGATAGGTCATCAGCAGGAGGACGTAGAGCACGACGGCCAGGATGACCGGCAGCACCCTGTCGCCCGGGATCTTGATGCTCTTGCCGGAATAGACCGGCAGCCGGCTGACCAGAAGAAAGGCGACCAGGATGGTGAAGCCGGTGGCGACGAAGGCCGCCGGGCGGCTGGGCTCCACCCCGAGCCGCAGGAAATAGAGATAGAGCGGCAGCATCACCAGCACCGCGCCTGCCGGCGCCGGCACACCGACGAAATATTCGGTCTGCCACAAGGGGCGTTCGGCCTTGTCATCGTCGAGCACGTTGAAGCGGGCGAGCCGCAGCCCGCAGGCAATGGCGAACAGGAGTGCCGCGATCCAGCCCGGCGAGCCGGCGCGGTCGAGCAGGAAGGCATAGAGCACCAGAGCAGGTGCCACGCCGAAATTGACGATGTCGGCCAGCGAATCCATCTGCGCGCCGAATTTGGAGGTTGCCTTCAGCATCCGCGCCAGGCGGCCATCGATGCCGTCGAGAAAGGCGGCCAGCAGCACCATCACCACCGCCGGTTCGAAACGGCCTTCAAAGCCGAAGCGGATGCCGGACAGTCCGGCGCAGATGGCAAGCACGGTGACGAGGTTGGGCAGCACCATGCGCATCGGGATCTCGCGGATGCGCGGACCGCCGCTGGCATGTGCCTCGAACTTTTTGAACGGCGCGCCCAAGGCTCAGGAAATCCGCACAAGGGGAGTGCCGGCGACACCACCGAATTCGGCAAGCACGGTTTCACCGCCGACCGCCGTCTGGCCAACGGCAACACGAGGCGTCGCGGTCAGGGGCAGGAACACGTCGACGCGCGAGCCGAAGCGGATCAGGCCGAACCGCTCGCCTGTGCCGATCGAGCCGCCGGCCTCGGCCCAGCAGACGATGCGGCGCGCCACCAGGCCGGCGATCTGGACGGCAGCCACCGTGCCGTTGGGGCTCTCGATGACCAGGCCG
The DNA here is from genome assembly GCF_056868045.1 of Mesorhizobium sp. HAY1-8B. Lineage (NCBI taxonomy): Bacteria > Pseudomonadati > Pseudomonadota > Alphaproteobacteria > Hyphomicrobiales > Phyllobacteriaceae > Mesorhizobium > Mesorhizobium sp. HAY1-8B. The sequence goes on along the minus strand of NZ_CP200321.1, from coordinate 3,538,830 downwards.
TTGCGTTCGTTCTCGGTGCTGGCCTTGTCGAGTTCGGCGTTGAGGAATTTTCCCGGCCGATGTTCGATCTTGGCGATGCGGCCGCGCACGGGCGAGCGGTTCACATGGCAGGAAAAGACGTTCATGAACACCGAAATGCGGGTCATTTCGACATTGCCGAGGCCGAGTTCACGCGGCGGCAGGGCCGGACCAACCGCCGAGATGATGCCATCGGCCGGGCTCACCACCAGCCGATCGTCCACCGGGGTGACGCGCTCGGGATCGCGGAAGAAATAGACGCACCAGGCGGTCAGGATCAGGCCGATCCAGAACAGGATGGAGGAGAAATAGCCGAGGAAGAGCGTCGCCGCGCCAAAGGCGGCAATGAAGGGGTAGCCCTCGCGATGGATCGGTACGAACGCGTTCTTGACCGTGTCGACAAGGCTCATGGGATGGGGGCGGTCCCTGTTTCAGGTTCGGCCTCAATAGCCGAAACACCCCCTACCCGCAACGCGACAATCCGCGGCGCGGGCGAACGGGCACACCCACCCGGCGTCGGAACGCCAGGCGCTCCGCATTTCTGGAAGTCGCGGTCGACTTGTGCACCCATGCCATAGCCGTCAAGATTCCGGCCTGCACGGAGCAGATCTCATGAAAAGCCGAGGATTCACGATCCGCGTAGTTCTCCTGCGCCGCGCGACCGCTGGCAAGGACGGTGGTTTGGAGCCACCTTCATGCAGCGCAATGGCCATGCCGATGGGGCATTCGTCCTGAGCGAAAAGCAGCAACTCACTGTCGGCGAACAGCCCTCTCGTTCGTCCTTGGTGAGAAAACGCGCCATCGCACCCGCAAAGGGCCGATGACGCACGCAACGGAGACTCTCGATCATGCAGACATCGTCCGGCACCAAAGCTCGTCTCATCACGGAAGGCCTGGCCTTCGGCGAGTCGCCGCGCTGGCATGACGGGCGGCTGTGGGTCTGCAACTGGGGCACCGGCGAGATCATAGCGGTTGATGCCGATGGCAACCGCGAAGTCATGCTCACCGTGCAGGCGGACTTGCCCTATTCCATCGACTGGTTGCCGGATGGACGCCTGCTCATTGTCTCAGGTCGCGAGGGTTTGCTGTTGCGGCAGGAAGCCGATGGCGGGCTCGTCACCCATGCCGATCTGCGCGGCTTGTCGAAAAGTCCGTGGAACGAGATCGTCGTCGATGGGCGCGGCAATGCCTATGTCAATGGCGGCGGGCCGGCGCCGGCGCCCGGTGAGCATTTCGGTCCGGGCACCATCGCTCTGATCACGCCGGACGGCGCGACCCGGCAAGTTGCAGACAATATCGCCTTTGCCAACGGCATGTCGGTGACACCGGACAACAAGACACTGATCCTTGCCGAATCCCATGGCAAACGGCTGACCGCTTTCGACATCGCCGCCGACGGCATCCTGTCCAACCGGCGCGTCTGGGCCGATCTCAACGGCTATCCGGATGGCATCTGCCTCGATGCCGAAGACGCGGTCTGGTACGCGGATGTTCCCAACAAGCACTGCGTGCGGGTGCGCGAGGGCGGCGAGGTGCTGCAGACCGTCGCCGCCGATCGCGGCTGCTTTGCCTGCATGCTGGGCGGTGCGGACCGAAGGACATTGTTCATCGCCGCCGCCGAATGGCGCGGCTTCGAGCACATGGTCAGCGACGCCCGCACCGGCCAGGTGCTCGCCATTGAAGCACCAGCACCTGGGGTCGGCTGGCCTGGCTAAAGTCCCGGTACCCGTTGATAGTTGGCGATGTCGGCCCGGACACCGAGCCGGGCGATCGTCTCCTTCGGGTCGAAGGCAACGCGCTCATGCGCGGCCTTGACGATCGGAACCACATTGTCGACGGCAGCCTGGCTTTCCCATTCGACGATAGTGACGAGATTGAATTCGCCTGGTCCGGAGAATTGTTCGAGCAGAAAATCCTGCACGAAACCTTCCTGCAGGCGCAGCAGCTCGTGCGTCATCTTCACCTTGGCGAGGATTTCCTCGCGGGCATTGGCAGGTACGACGAACTTGTCGACCCTGAACACGCTGCTGCCGTTAACGTGGTGATTCTTAAAGCTCATATCCACTTTTTCCGTCCTCGATGATGCGGTTTCCGGCTCTCGGTCGACGGTCTACAATCTCAACTTAAGTTGAGGTCAAGCGGATTTTTTCTCCTTCTCTCCTTACGAGAGAGAAAGAAGAGCCGCCCGCAGCTACGACACCTCCGACGTCCGCCGGCGAACGATGACGCCGAGTTCGTCGCCCTCGCGAGCGAGACGCAGCCGCTCCTCGGCTTCGGTCGCCTCGCGCTGGCGGTCCCACATCGAGGCGTAGAGGCCGTGCTTGCGCATCAGTTCGACATGGGTGCCGCGTTCGGCGATCTGGCCATCCTTGAGCACGATGATTTCGTCGGCCGAGATCACCGTCGACAGGCGGTGGGCAATGACAATGGTGGTGCGGCCCTTGCTGACCAGATCGAGCGCGGCCTGGATCTCTTGCTCTGTGTGGCTGTCCAGCGCCGAGGTCGCTTCGTCGAGCATCAAGATCGGCGGCGCTTTCAGGATGGTGCGGGCGATCGCCACGCGTTGCTTCTCGCCACCCGAGAGTTTCAGGCCACGCTCGCCGACCATCGACTTGTAGCCGTCAGGTAGTTTTTCGATGAATGGCCCGATCTGGGCGAGTTCGGCCGCCTTGCGGACCTCCTCCTCACTCGCGCCGACGCGGCCGTAGCGGATGTTGTAGGCGATGGTGTCGTTGAACAGAACCGTGTCCTGCGGCACCATGCCGAGTACCGCGCGCAAGCTGTCCTGGGTGACATCCCTGACGTCCTGGCCGTCGATGAGAACCTGGCCGCCCTGCACGTCGTAGAAGCGGAACAGCAGCCGCGAGATGGTCGACTTCCCGGCGCCCGACGGCCCGACAATGGCAACCGTCTTGCCCGCCGGCACTTCAAAGGAGACACCTTTCAGGATCTTGCGGTTCGGATCATAGGAAAAATGCACGTCGCGAAACTCAACCTTGCCGGCGCCGACGGCCAGCGGCTTGGCGTCCGGCTTGTCGACGATCTCCTGCGGCACGTCGAGCAGGTCGAACATGTGCTCGATATCGGTGAGGCCCTGCCGGATTTCACGGTAGATGAAGCCGATGAAGTTGAGCGGCACGGAAAGCTGCACCAGCATGGCATTGATGAAGACGAAATCGCCGACGGTCTGCGTGTGAGCCTGCACCTCCAGTGCCGACATGCACATGACGACCACCGTGCCAATGCCGAAGATGACACCCTGGCCGAAGTTCAGCCAGCCGAGCGAGGTCCAGGTCTTGGTGGCGGCGACCTCGTAGCGGGCCATCGAGCGGTCGAAGCGCTCCGCTTCCATGCGCTCATTGGTGAAGTATTTGACCGTCTCGAAATTGAGCAGCGAATCGATCGCCTTGGTGTTGGCGTCGGTGTCGCTGTCATTCATGTCGCGGCGGATCGAAATGCGCCAATCGCTCGCTTTGACCGTGAACCAGACATAGAGGCAGACGGTAGCCGCCACCACGGCCACGTATTTCCAGCCATAGGTGAAACCGAATATGCCCGCGGTCAGCGCGAATTCAAGGATGGTCGGCGCGGTGTTGAGCATGATGAAGCGCACGATCGTTTCGATGCCCTTGGTGCCGCGTTCGATGATGCGCGACAGGCCGCCGGTGCGGCGCTCCAGGTGGAAGCGCAGCGACAGCTGGTGCATGTGGACGAAGGTGCGGAAAGCAAGCTGGCGCACCGCATGCTGGCCGACCCGTGCAAACAGCGCATCGCGCAACTGGTTGAAACCGAGTTGGACGAGCCTCAGGACATTGTAGGCAATAACCAGCATCACAGGGGCAAGCAGGAAGGACGGCAATGGCGGCGGCGTTCTGGCCCCACCAGCCAGCGCATCGGTCGCCCATTTGAAGAAATAGGGACCGGCGACCAGTGTCACCTTGGCAACGACCAGCAGCAGCGTCGCCCAGGTGACGCGCGCCCTGAGATCGGCGCGGTCGGCCGGCCACATATAGGGCCAGAGATTGCGCAATGTCGCCAGGGTAGATGTTTCGGCGGAGACGGTTTTTTCGACCACTTTTTCTTGCCTTTTGGGTGGGAGGGTCAGCGGCCGGAGCAGCAGGAATTGACGAGGGCGCTCAGCGATGCCGATGTCTCGGCGAGGGCCGCGCGATCGACGGCATAGCGGGAGCGCCGGCGGTCGGGCTCGAAGCGGACAAGGCCGGCCTCGACCAGTATCTTCAGATGCTGCGAGACCGTCGACTGCGCCAGATCGAAACGATCGACGACCTCGCGGCAGCAGCACGAATTGCTGGCCGAGAGGTGCTTCAATATCTCGATACGCGCGGGATGCGACAGCGCCGCGAATCGCGCCGCGACAGCGCGACTGTCGCAGATGCGGTTGGATAGCGCGCTGCCAGCGCGGTCTGGTTCAAGGGTGGATTCTGTCATCGTTCATCGGCGATAGACGATGGATGTCACCGCCGCAAGCTGCTCTTCCGGGCAGATCGGATCGCGCTAATGCCCTGAGACGGATTTCTCGATCCCTGGAATGACGGCAATCTGTTCAGCCAGGAACTCGACCAGCAAGCGGACCCTTGCGACGCCCGCGCGCTCCGGGACGATCAACATGTTCAATGGGACCGACGGCAGCGAATAATCCGTCAAAATCGTCTCGAGCAGGCCCGCCGCCAGAAGATCGTCCACAATCCATCGATGCGCCGGCGCGATGCCTCGACCAGCGACCATGGCCTGCCGCGCGGCAAGCCCATGGTCGATCCGCAGCCGCCCCGAGAAAGGCACGGTGTGGCGTTCGCCGCCCGCGCCCTGCAAGGCAAGCGTTTCGCTGCCCGCCACGTTCGACATCCGGATGCCCTCATGCCGAGACAGATCCGAAGGAACGGCCGGTCTTCCCCGCGCCGCCAGGTAATCCGGAGATGCCACGAGCAGACGCCGCGACTGGCCGAGGGCCCGCAGCTTCAACGAACTGTCCGTGAGCGGCCCCAGCCGAAGCGCGATGTCGACGCCCTCGCGGACCAGATCCACCCGCTCGTCCGTGAGGCTGAGGTCAACGCCGATGTCGGGATGACGGTCCTGAAAAGCGAAGATCAGCCGGCTGACATGCAAGACACCGAAAGCCGCCGTACAGCTTATCCGGATTGTGCCGGCGGGCGCGCCACGCGTGCCTCGGGCCTCATCGCTGGCCTGTTCTACAAGACGCAGTATCTGAACGCTGTTGGCATAATAGCGGCTGCCTTCGGCGGTCATCGTGACACGCCGGGTCGTCCTGCTGAGCAAAGGCACGCCGACAGCTTCCTCGAGCTCCCGCACATGCCGTGTGATCGTCGACTGCCCGACACCAAATTCCCGCGCGACCGCCGACAGGCTGCCACGCTCGGCCACACGAATGAAGGTGCGCATGCGCTCGAATGTAATGTCTGACTTATCCATTATTCGGCACAATATTATGCATTACCTGCATATAGTGGATTGAACAGCCATTGGCTACCTTCCCGCCAGTTTTCCTCAACACTGGATCTGACCCATGAAAGTGCTGCTTGTCTTCGCTCACCCTGAATCCCGCTCGCTGAGCGGCGCCCTTCGCGACGTCGCAGTCAAGGAACTCGAGGCTCAAGGGCATGAGGTGCGCGTATCGGACCTTTACGCCGATGGCTGGAAGTCCGAAGTCGATCGCGCCGACTTCCCATCACTGGAACCCGATGCGCGGCTCATCCCCGTCGCGGCTTCCAAGAAGGGTTTCGAGGCCAACACGCTGACCGCAGATGTCAAGGCCGAGATCGAGAAGCTCCTGTGGGCCGACACCTTGATCCTGCAGTTCCCGCTTTGGTGGTTCGCCATGCCGGCGATCCTCAAGGGCTGGGTCGACCGTGTGTTCGCCTACGGATTCGCCTATGGCGTTGGCGAGCATAGCGATCGGCGCTGGGGAGATCGTTACGGCGAGGGTACCCTTGTCGGAAAACGCGCGATGTTGATCGTGACCGCCGGAGGCTGGGAGGAGCACTATACGCCGCGCGGGATCAACGGATCCATCGATGACCTGCTGTTCCCGATCAATCACGGGATCCTGTACTACCCTGGATACGACGTACTTCCGCCGTTCGTGGTCTACAAGGTCGATCGTCTCGAAGAGGCAGGCTTCGAACCCGTGGCCGAACGCCTGCGTGACAGGATGCGGACACTGGCGACGACGCCGCCCATCCCATACCGTCGGCAAAATGGCGGAGATTATCTCATCCCGAGCATGAATCTCCGCCCTGAGCTGGGCGATCCGCATGCAACCGGCTTTGCCCTTCACTCCAACCGCGTGGGCGATGCCAGTTGATCGAAGTGGGCTTCTACTGCGTCTTTGCCGGAGCCGTGGTCGCCTGCTCTCCCATCGCCTTGAGGTCGGCAGCTTCGCCTTCCTTGGACTTTCCCGGGACCTTGAATACCTGTCCGGGCCAGATGCGGTCAGGATTCCTGATCTGGTCCTGGTTGGCGAGGTAGATGGTGGAATAGCGCACGCCATGGCCATAGACGCGCCGCGAAATCCGCCACAGCGTATCGTGGCGGCGGATGACGACGGCGCCGTCGGCATGTTCGAGCTTGGGCGATACGACCTCCGGCACATCGCCTGGCGGCGTGGCTTCCGCCACGACGGCCGGAGCCTCGGTGGCGGGCGCACCTGGAGCCGGAGCGGCAGGAGCATCCGCGGCGGCCGGTACGGCCGGCTTGGTCTCAGCTGGCTTGCCATCCGCTGGCTTGGTTTCGGCGGGCGCCACGGCAGCGACCGCTTCGCCCGGCTCGCGCTCGAACGGCACGGCGGCGCGAGCCACAACCTTCACGCCATCGGCATCGAGGCCGTCGACATGAATGGTATAGCTGCCGACCGGAATGTCGCGCGTTGCCTCGACGAGGAAATGACCATCCGGCGATGTCTGCGCGTCACCGAGCAGGATGTCGTTGGCATAGGCGCGCACCTTGCGGCCCGGATCGGCGAGGCCGGCGACAAAGATCTTGTTGCCGTCTATCTCCACCGCCTCGACGACGATCTTGGGTTCGCCCACGGCTGCGGCGGGCGGTGTTGCCTCCGCGACGGCTGGCGCGGGTGCGGCTGGTGCCGGCGATGCAGCGGCGGGAGCAGTTGGTGCCGGAGCAGCGGGAGCGGCTGCCTGATCGCCGGCGGGCGCGGCTGGTTTGGTCTCGGGTGCCGGAACTGTCAGCAGTTCGGCCGGCTTGCCTGGCTCCTCGACCATGGCCAGCACCTGGCCGGCCGCGTTGGCCGGAACCGAGACCACGGCGGTCTGCGCCGAGGCAGTCACAACCGTGCCGACCGTCGATCGCAGGGCAATCGTATAGTCGCCGGGCTTCAGCGGATCGTCGAGCACGATGACAAAGGCGCCATCCGGACCCGCCAAGGTCGAGCCGATCACGGTCGTGCCGTTCAGGATCTCGACCTTTGAATTGGGTGCCGCATTGCCGGCAACGACGATCGAACCATTGCTCTCGACGCGCACGACATCGAAAGTGGGCGCAATCGGACCGGCCGCTGCCGGCGCGACGGGCGCCGCCGGATCGGCAGCGGCCGGGGGCATGGCCTCTGTTGCAGGCGCGGCCGGGGCCGCTGTCTGTGGCGCCGCCGCGGGAGCAGCCGGCACCGCCGGCGCTGGCAGTCGTCCTTCCGTGCCGGGATCAGCCGGTTTCGGCGCCTCGGGCGGCGTCAAGGCCACGACCTGCGCCGGGGCGGCTGGATGAAGATACGGGTCGAGTGCGCCCGATACATAGGCGGTTCCCGCGGCCGCGACGGTCCCACCCGCCGCGAACAGGAACGCCTTCAATGGATTAATCGCCATATTTCCCTACCCCTTAGCCACCTAATGCCGGTCTAGCGTGTTTTCCCAAAGTCGACAAGAAAAACGGGCCGGCAACAAAAAGCCCGGGCTTGTCAACCCTTGGGGCTTGACCAAGCTTTCAGACCCAATCACCAATCATTCGCATGAATACGATTCGATCCGTCTGCGTCTATTGCGGCTCGTCTCCGGGCCGCGATGAAGTCTATGCGAAGGCCGGACACCTGCTTGGGCGCTCAATTGCCAGAGCGGGCCTGCGGCTGATCTATGGCGGCGGCACCAAAGGCATTATGGGCGCCGTCGCCGACGGCGCGCTCAAGGCCGGCGGCAAGGTCACGGGCATCATTCCCCGCTTCCTGATCAACAGGGAAGCAACCGAAACCGCGCTTGACCGGCTCGACGAATTGCTGATCACCGACAACATGCACGAGCGCAAACACAAGATGTTCGAGAAATCCGACGCCTTTGTGGCGCTGCCTGGCGGCATCGGCACAGTCGAGGAGATCGTCGAGATCATGACCTGGGCGCAACTCGGCCATCACCGCAAGCCGATCGTCTTCGGCAACGTCAACGGATTCTGGGACCCGATGACGGCGTTGCTTGATCACATGGCGGCGGAAGGTTTTATTCACACCGCGCAACGGGTCAAGCCGCTGGTCGTCAATGATCCCGAGGCCATCGTCGCCGCCATCATGGTGGCAGGGTCCTCCGTCGACGCCCCGACGGAAGGCGTGCAGTCGGTGATAGACAAGATGTAAGGGAGTAAGGGAATAGGGCAGTAGGAAGACAGCACCTACTGCCCTACTGCCCTACTGCCCTACTGCCCTACTGCCCTACTGCCCTACTGCCCTACTGCCCTACTGCCCTACGCAAATCCCCAATCACCGCGCGCTTATCCTGCCGCCGCCAGGCAAGATGGATCGCCACGCTGCGCTTGAACCAGGGAAGGTCGCGGAAAATGATGCCCGGCGGCGCGACGCTTCGCAGGCTCTCCTGCACCGTCGCCAGACCCAGTCCGGCGCTGACCAGGCCGAGCGAGGTCAAGGGATCGGCCGTCTCATAAGCGATGTCGGGCACGAAGCCAGCTTCGATGCAGGCGGCCAGGAACTGGCCGCGGTTGGTATCGGCGGGCTGACGCACCACGGTGATCCAGGTGCGTCCATCGAGATGATGCGGGCGGATGTCGGCCACAGCCGTGAGCGCATCGCCCTCGGGTATCGCCAGCACCAACGGCTCGCGACGGGCCAGCATCGAGGCAATTTCGGGATAGTCGGCCGGCGGGGGGGAATAGACCAGGCCGAGATCGAGCGTGCGCTGGCGCAGCCCCTCCAACTGCGCGGCAGAGCGCAGGCTCATCAGGCTGAGATGCAATTGCGGCCGCTCTCGTCGAAACTGCCTGAGCATGCCGGCGACCAGCCCGGCATGCACCGCGCCCTCGACATAGCCGATAGCAAGGCGGCCGGCCGCGCCGGTCGCAAGGTCACGGCCGAACATCTCCAGCCGCTTCGCGCCGGCGAGAAGCATCTTGGCCTCGGCGAGAAAAGCGCGACCTTCTGCATTGAGATGAACCCGCTGCTTTGCCCTTTCGAACAGAGCAAAGCCCAGTTGCTCCTCGAGTTGCATGATCTGCCGGCTGAGCGGCGATTGCGAGATGTGCAGCAGTTCGGCGGCGCGGCCGACATTGCCGGTCTCGGCCACGGTGACGAAATACCGGATCTGGCGCAGGTCGAACACTTTTTCTCCGAAACACCTAGTCTCAATAGGTCTCAACTCTAGCCTAATCAGTCTTGGACAGTCTGACCAGCCAAAAGCGATAGTCGGCCATCCCAACCAAAGGAGACCGAGATGCAGTTCTTTGCCCTTCTCACCCGCAACACCACAAAGTTCAGCGACGCCGACTTTGCACCGCTTTTGCCGGGCGAGGCCGAACAGCGGCGCACGCTCTACGCCGAAGGCGCTGTGCGCCAAGTCTGGAACCGTGGCGACATTCCCGGCAGCGGCATGATGTTCGAAGCATCCGACGATGCCGAAGTGCGCGGCCATCTCGCCACTTTGCCGCTGATAAAGGCCGGCATGATGGAGATCACCGCGATCGTGCCGCTCAATCCCTATCCGGGATTTGGGCCGAAACGGTAAACCGCATCGGACGGCGCGGCGGGCGGCGAGGCCGGCCGCGTGTGTATCGTCATTGCCATTCCTGGTAGGACGCTTGCTGGGAGGTGGGGGCGACAGAGGCCGGCTGGGCTGTCGACACCCTGGCGAATACCGCGCTGATCGAGATGCTTCGCACGCTTATCCCTGCCATCGGTGGAACGGTCGTTTCGATCGACGCCCCGTCCGGCCATTGTACCTTGATGGTAAATTCACCAGGCGGAAAACTTTCTCGATTGGCTTGGATCGCGCCCAGCAATGGTTCCAAGGCGCTACCATCGATGACGTTGCCATGGCGCGCGTGTTTCTGCGCGTACGCCCATTCATCACGCACCGTCCCGAGCGCTCTGTCAAAGTCGGTAAAGCCGTTCTTGGCCACCGGCGTCATGGAGATCGTTTGCGACCGGACGCTGACACCGAGCAACTGTAGCGCAGCCGAGTCCTTCACACTGGAATCGACCGCTTTGTTCAAGCCGCGATCTGCCAGCAGGCCAATTGAAAACTGAAAATTCATCGATCAAATCTGAACGTTGCCAATCATCGTACAGTATTGGAGACTGGTAAACACTGCGTTTTCGCGACCAATCGACCTTGCAGCTGCATATCTGCTCGAGCCACCTGGCTGACAATTTCTGAGCCACCGTTCGCAACGCTAGCCAAACAAACCGACGGCAACTGTTGCGTCCAGCCCTGCCGCTGCTCGACACACTGTGACCGGCTGTCAAGAAACCGTCACACGGAGCCGGGTTCGCTTGTGCTAGAAGTGGCGGTGAGGTGCCGCTAACGCGGCGCTGCGGTCGCAACCTGTATCTGGCACTGCCATGGATATCGCCCTCGCTCCGGAAGGCACCGACCTGTCGCCTTACCTGCCCGATGAGCACGGGCTGTTCTTCAGCTATCATTTCACGGCGGAAGGCTCCCGCACCAAGGATCCCGCGCAGGCGCGATGGACATGGCGCAGCTACCAGATCACCGATCTCCACGCTCGCCAGGAGATCGGCGCCGAGAAGGTTCTGCCGGCCCCGGCGCGCGATGCTTTCCTCGCCCCCAGCCATGGCTGCCACATCGACTATGAGGATGGCTGGCTCTACGGCGATCTGCCGGACCTCAAGCACGATTTTTCGGAAGCGCGCGGACTCGTCCATTTCCGCTTCGCCTTCAACGACACTATTCTGATCGGCGCCCGCAAGCAGCCGCTGGAGTCGGTCGACGCCGTGCGCAAGGTAGTGGAAAGTGGATCGCGGAAATTCCGCTCGCCGTCGGACCTGATCGAGGCGGTCATGGGCCAGTCGCTTGATGGCATGGCGATAGAACTCGGCAAGCTCGGCGACACGCTCGATGGCATCGAGGACCGCGTCGTGCGCGATGCATGGCACAATGAACGGCAAGCGCTGGTCGAGGCGCGCCGGCAGCTGGTGGTCATCCACCGGCAGATGGCAACGCTGACCACCCTGTTCCGGCATCTCGACCATTCGCATCGCGACGAGTTGCCGGATTCGATCAACGACATGGCGGCCCGACTCTCGCACCGGGCGCAGACGCTCTACCATGACGGCGAGCAGTTGCAGGCGCGCACGCGGCTTCTGCAGGACGAGTTGATGGCCAAACTGACCATGCAGTCGAACCAGTTGCTCTATGTTCTCTCTGTCATGACGGCTGTGCTGCTGCCGATGACCATTATCTCCGGCCTGTTCGGCATGAATGTCGGCGGACTGCCGCTTGTCGACACGCCATTGGGCTTCTGGGTGGTGACGGCGGTTTCAATGGCTATCGCCGCGGCCACCTATCTGTTCGTCAGACGGCTTGGCCGAGGCCTGTAGCGGCAATTGGCAATATCTTGCGCCGAAGCCTATCGGGCAGCAGCCCGGCGGGCCGTCATCAGCATCGACCAGGAATAGATCGCCAAGGCTGTCCAGATCAGGGCAAAGGCGGCGGCCTGGGTGGTGCCGAACGGCTCATCGAAAATCAGGACCGCGATCAGGAACACCATGGTCGGCGCGATATATTGCATGATGCCGATGGTGGAGAGGCGCAAAAGCTTGGCGCCGAACGCAAACAGAAGCAGCGGCACCGATGTGACCGGACCGCAGCCAATCAGCAATGCGGTATCGGTGCCGTTGCTGGACACGATGTGATCCTGTCCGGTCGCGATCAGGTAGACGATATAGAAGAGAGCGGGCACGGACAGCAAAAGCACTTCGAGCAGAAAGCCCTGGCTTGGCCCGATCGGCAGCGTCTTGCGAAAGAAGCCGTAGGCGGCGAAGGAAAAGGCCAGCGCCAGCGATACCCATGGAAGCTTGCCGCCCTCGATCGTCAGCACCGCCACGGCGACCGTCGCCAGCACCACCGCCGCGATCTGCAATTTGTCGAGTTGTTCGCCAAGCAGCAGTGCACCGACGACGACGCTGACCAGCGGGTTGATGTAATAGCCAAGCGCGGTCTCGACGGTGCGGTCGACGGCGATCGCCCAGACATAGATGCCCCAGTTGACCGAAATCAGCGCCGCCGTCAGGCCCGCCATGGCGATGGTGCGGGGTGAGCGAATTGCCGCCTTGAAGTCCGCGGTGCGGCCGGCCCAGACCAGAACCGCGGCGGCGATCGGCACGGACCAGACGATGCGGTGGGCGATCACCTCGGCAAGCGGCAGATGCGCCACCGCCTTCATGTAGAAAGGCAGCAACCCCCACAGGAGATAGGCGCCCAACGCCAGCAGGAAACCGCGGCGGGCCTTTGAATCCGCGTCCAGGGCAATTGATTCAGTGGCCATGGGCCAACGCTATGGCCCAGTAATCTTGGCAAGACCATCACAAAGTTCTGATGGATCAATGGACTTTCGCTGATGGGTCAACCTTATTCGGCGGCAACCAGCCCAGCCATCTCACGGTTCTTCATCAGCTTGTAGATGATCGAATCCATCAGCGCCTGGAACGAGGCGTCGATGATGTTTTCGGAAACCCCGACCGTCCACCAGCGTGCGCCTGTGCCGTCATGCGATTCGATCAGCACGCGGGTGATCGCCTCGGTGCCGCCATTGAGGATACGCACCTTGAAGTCGGCGAGTTCGAGGTCGACGATCTCGCTCTGGTATTTGCCGAGATCCTTGCGCAGCGCGATGTCGAGCGCGTTGACCGGTCCGTGCCCCTCGGCCACGGACATCTTCTCCTCGCCGTCGACCAGCACTTTCACGATTGCTTCGGACACGGTCTTCAACTGGCCGTTGGCGTCGAAACGCCGCTCGACCATGCAGCGGAACGAGGTGACGTTAAAGAACTCCGGCAGGCCGTGCAGCATCTTGCGGGCGAGCAGCTCGAAGGAGGCGTCGGCGCCCTCATAGGCATAGCCTTCGGCCTCGCGCTCCTTGACGACTGATATCAGCGCATCGAGCCGATGATCGTCCCTGGGCACCTCGATGCCGCGCCGTTTCAGTTCGGCGAGGAAATTGGCCTTGCCGCCCTGGTCGGAGACCATGACGCGCCGGCGGTTGCCGACGGATTCCGGCGGAACATGCTCATAGGTCGCCGGCTCCTTGGCCAGCGCCGAGGCATGGATGCCGGCCTTGGTGGCGAAAGCCGAGGCGCCGACATAGGGCGCCTGCGCTTCCGGGGCACGGTTCAAGAGTTCATCGAATGCGCGCGACAAGCGCGAGATGCCGGTCAGCGCCTCGGCCGAAATGCCGGTCTCGAAGCGATCGGCGAATGCCGGCTTCAGCGCCAGTGTCGGCACGATCGAGATGAGGTTGGCATTGCCGCAGCGCTCGCCAATGCCGTTCAGCGTGCCCTGGATCTGGCGCACGCCGGCCTCGACAGCGGCCAGGGAATTCGCAACCGCCTGGCCGGTGTCGTCATGGGCGTGGATACCCAGATGATCGCCGGCAATGCCCGTTTCGATGACCTTGGCGACGACGGTGCGCACTTCCGAGGGCTGCGTGCCGCCATTGGTATCGCACAACACCACCCAGCGCGCGCCGGCATCATACGCCGTTTTCGCGCAGGCCAGCGCATAGTCCGGATTGGCCTTGAAGCCATCGAAGAAATGCTCGCAGTCGACCATCGCTTCTTTGCCGGCGGCGACGGCGGCCTCGACCGAAGTCTTGATCGACTCCAGATTCTCCTCGTTTGTGCAGCCGAGGGCCACGCGGACATGATAATCCCAGCTCTTGGCGACGAAGCAGATGGCGTCCGACTTCGACTGCACGAGCGCCGCAAGGCCGGGATCGTTCGAGGCGGAGACCCCTGCCCGCTTGGTCATGCCGAAGGCGACGAACTTCGCCTTGGCCGTGCGCTTCTTCTGGAAGAAGGCGGTGTCGGTCGGATTCGCGCCGGGATAGCCGCCCTCGACATAGTCCATGCCGAAGTCGTCGAGCAGTTTTGCAATCGCGATCTTGTCCTCGACGGAAAAGTCGATGCCCGGCGTCTGCTGGCCATCGCGCAATGTGGTGTCGAAGAGATAGAGGCGGTCGCGGGTCATGGTCATTTGCCTGCAAATTTGTCCGTCGCGCGGATCAACTGGTCGAGGATTCCGGGCTCGGAATAGGCGTGGCCGGCGCCTTCGATCAGGTGGAAGTCGGCCTTTGGCCAGGCCTTGTGCAGCGCCCAGGCGTAGCGCGCCGGACACGGCATGTCGTAGCGGCCATGGACGATGGTGCCGGGAATGTCCTTGAGCTTGTGCGCATCGCGCAGAAGCTGCCCCTCCTCCAGCCAGCCGGCATGGACGAAATAGTGGTTCTCGATACGGGCAAAGGCGACGGCATAGTCGTCCTGTCCAAACGGACCGCTGGTTTCAGGCTCCGGCAGCAGCGTGATCGTCTCCCCTTCCCACAGGCTCCAGGCGCGAGCAGCCTCTATCTGCGCCTTGCGATCCGTGCCGACCAGACGCTTGCGGTAGGCCGCCATCATATCGCCGCGCTCGGCCTGCGGGATCGGCGCCAGGAAACGTTCCCACTTGTCGGGAAACATCTCGGAGACACCGAACTGATAATACCATTCGAGTTCCGCGCGCGTCAGCGTGTAGATGCCACGCACCACCAGCTCGCTGACGCGGTCAGGGTGCGTCTCGGCGTAGGCCAGCGCCAGCGTCGAGCCCCAGGAACCGCCGAACACCAGCCATTTGTCGAAGCCGGCCATTTCGCGCAGGCGTTCGATGTCGGCGACGAGATGCCAGGTCGTATTGGCCTCCAGCGAGGCGTTCGGCGTCGATTTTCCGCAACCGCGCTGGTCGAACAGGATGACGTCGTAGAGTTTTGGATCGAACAGCCGCCGATGCTTTGGCGAGATGGTGCCGCCCGGTCCGCCATGCAGGAACACGGCCGGCTTGGCACCCTTGGTGCCGGAACGCTCCCAATAGACCGTGTGGCCGTCGCCGACATCGAGCATGCCTGAGTCGAACGGTTCGATTTCCGGATAGAGTGTGCGCAAGCTCATAGTTTCAAGCCCTGTTGCGGCCAGTTGGCGGTTTCGTGGTCGGGGTGTTGGAAGGAGATGATCTGCTCCTGCCTGGCGTAGTAGTCGGGATCGTCGTGGACCGGCGCCTCGAAGATCTTTTCCATCCAAGGCAACCGGGCCGCATAGTTGACCTGGATCTGCGGCGCCAGATCCGAGCGGTCGTCGAAGGCGCCGATGGCGATCTCGAGCCCGCTGGGCTGGCGGTAGGTCAACGGCGTGCCGCAGCGGGCGCAGAAGCCGCGATCGATGTTGATCGACGACTGGAAATAGCTCGGTTCCTCATGGGTCCATTCGACACCATCCCGGGGCACGGTGACCAGCGCGCCGAAGAACGAGCCGAACTGCTTCTGGCACATGCGGCAATGGCAGATTGACGGGCGCCCGAGCGCTCCCTTGATGCGGAAGCGCACGGCGCCGCACTGGCAGCCGCCGGTTCGGACGGTCTCGGTCATGGTCTTTCCTCCGGCGGCCATTGTTCGGTGTCGTGATCGGGATGCTGGTAGGAGACAAGCTCGGCGAGATAGGGAGCCGAACCCATGTCCGCCATCGTATCTTCGCCCGGCAATTGCGGAATGGTGTCGACATAAGGCAGTTTTGCTTCGGTGCCCCACTGTACAGTCGGTGCGATGCCTGCCGGATCGTCGAAGGTGGCGATCGCCAGCGCAAGTCCGTCGGGCGCCTCGAAGGTCAGCGGCGTGCCGCATTCGGCGCAGAAGCCGCGCCAGGCGGCATTGGAGGAGCGGAAACGCTTGGGCTCGCCGCGCGTCCAATCGAGCTTGGCGCCATGCACCGAGACCAGCGGCATGTAGAAATTGCCGCTCGCCTTCTGGCACATGCGGCAGTGGCAGATCGAGGCGTCGCCAAGCGCGCCCTCGACGCGGAAGCGCACCGCGCCGCATTGGCAGCCACCTGTATAGACCGGTCGGTTGTCGAGGCTCATCGCGTCTCACTCCGGATCATGGCAGACCGCCTCGACATTGTTGCCGTCGGGATCAAAGACGAGGCACCGTAGTAATTCGGGTGA
Source organism: Mesorhizobium sp. HAY1-8B (assembly GCF_056868045.1). Classification (NCBI taxonomy): domain Bacteria; kingdom Pseudomonadati; phylum Pseudomonadota; class Alphaproteobacteria; order Hyphomicrobiales; family Phyllobacteriaceae; genus Mesorhizobium; species Mesorhizobium sp. HAY1-8B. Next base: position 3,522,349 of record NZ_CP200321.1, on the reverse strand, counting down.
TAGTGTGGGCGCAGCCCCGGCTCGCCATTGTCCTTGCCGCCGGCGGCAAGCGCTGCCGCATGAAAGGCGTTGACTTCGGCGCGGCTGCGCGCGGTGAAGGCAACGTGCTGATGGGCCTTGGGCTTGTCCTTGGCGGTCTGCAGCCAGAACACCGGGCGGTCGCGGCCGTAGCCGCCGATCCTGGCGCCGCCTGTGTACTCCAGCGGCACCATGTAGATCAGCGAAGCGCCAAGCGGTGCCATCGCCTTGTCGTAGAACGCCTTCGAAGTGTCGAAATCGGCAACGTTGATGCCAAGATGGTCGATCATCTTTTTACCTCCCAGGTCGTGATGCGTTCGCCGGTCGCCGGATCCTTGCCGTCCTTCAACTGCACGCCTTGCACCAAAAGGTCATCGCGGATGCGGTCGGCCTCTGCCCAGTTCTTCGCCGCGATGAGAGCGAGGCGATTGGCGATTGCCTTGGCGATCTTGTTCTCATCCACCTCTTCGGAGCCGACATCGAAGCCAAGAAACAGCAGCGACGCCTTCAGTGCGGCAGCGGCTTCGTTGCCATCGGCTGCCTCACCGGCCAACTGCGTCAAAACCTGGAAGGCGGCATAGGTGGCCAGGTCATCGGAGAGGGCCTCCACGACCTTTGCCGGCAGTTGCCCGACGGTCGGCGCAAGGTCCGCCGCGCGTTTCCACTTGCGCAGCGTGTTCTCCGCCTCCTCCAGCTTGCGCACGGAAAAGTCGATCGGCTCGCGGTAGTGCGTCATCAGCATCGCCAGCCGCAGTACCTCGCCCGGCCAGCTGCGGCCGCCGAAGGTCTCGGTCTCCAGCAGTTCATGGATCGAGTAGAAATTGCCGAGGCTCTTCGACATCTTCTGCCCCTCGACCTGCAGGAAGCCATTGTGCATCCAGACATTGGCCATGACCGACGTGCCGTGGGCGCAGCGCGACTGGGCAATCTCGTTCTCATGATGCGGGAAGATCAGGTCGAGGCCGCCGCCATGGATGTCGAAAACCTCGCCGAGATAGGCCGCGGACATGGCGGAGCATTCGATGTGCCAGCCCGGCCGGCCCCTGCCCCATGGGCTTTCCCAGCCCGGCTCTGCCGGCGATGACAGCTTCCACAGCACGAAATCCTGCGGGTTCTTCTTGTGCGCGTCGACGGCGACGCGAGCGCCGGCCTGCTGCTCGTCGAGATTGCGCTTCGACAATTGCCCATAGTCCGGCATCGACGCCGTGTCGAAGAGAACTTCGCCAGCGGCAACATAGGCATGGCCGCGTTGGATCAGGCTTTGAATCAAGGTGATCATGTCGGCCTTGCCGTCGGCGCGCGGCTCGACGAATTCGGTGGCGCGCGGTTCGACCGTCGGCTCGAGGCAGCCGAGCGTGGCGACATCCCTGTGGAACTGGTCGGCGGTCTTTTCCGTCACCCGCCGGATCGCTTCGTTGAGCGACAGCTTTCCGGTGGATATCTCGCCGCCGAAATCGCGCAACGCACGCGCGTTGATCTTGTCGTCGACGTCGGTGATGTTGCGCACATAGGTGACGTGGGCTTGTCCATAGAGATGGCGCAGCAGACGGAACAGCACGTCGAAGACGATGACCGGCCTGGCATTTCCGATATGGGCGAAGTCGTAGACGGTGGGGCCGCAGACATACATGCGCACATTCAGCGCATCGATCGGAACGAAATCCGTCTTTGAACGCGTCAGCGTGTTGTAGAGGCGCAGGCCCTTCGATGCGTCAGACATTCCATGCCTTCCCGGTTCAGAACTTCTTGTTTGCATGGAGCCAGTCTCGCGCCGAGACGCAAATCAGGCTCCAGCCTGCTGGCCGGGGCGTTTGTCCAATCTGGGGAAAGATGAGGCGAAAACGTCCGGACCAGCGCGAGGCTAGCCAATAATGCAAATGCCACAGATGGCGAAAGACGTTTTCATGGGCGGCTTTATCGCCTTGGCCGGTGTTGCCGTCAAGTCGCTGATCCCGGGAAAAACGTCGCCAAGACTGGTAAACTCGTCGCTCGATCACGCGGAATCAGCCAGTGAAACATTTTATTAAACATGTCGGCACAGTCATGAAACATTCGCCGGCTAGTTCACCAAGCGTCACGATTTGGTCGGAATCAGCCATCAAACGCAGACACGAAAACGTTACCAGGGAAGAGAACATGCCTCGAAGCAAGCAGGAAGCCAACCGCGCCAAGCAACCGGCGTTGGCCAGCCACTATCGCGCAATCGGCCCGGCCGCGATCGTCGCCGCACTTCTTCATACCGCGAAGAAGAAGAAGCCGGCGCAGAAGATCGTATCGCCGCGCGCCGCCTGAGATGATGTTCCGCCGGCGCGATCGCCGGCGATGAGGGTGCGAACAGGCACCCTGGAATAAGGCCCTCGACAGGCTTCGCTAGAACAGCGTCATCTGACTGTCGTCGGTGCCCGGCTTCTGGCGTCTGACCTTCTCGGGCTCCGCGCCGATCTCCCCTCTTACTTGAATCTCCGGTCCGGTGTTGGCGACCTTGTTGACGAGGTCGGAGACTGGAATCGCCTCGAAGAAATCGAGTTGCGCCGGTCGCAGCAGGTCGGCGACATCACGCGGCTCCTGCGTGCGGCAATCCAGCCAGCGAGCGAAGTCCCTGGGATCGATGACCACCGGCATCCGATCATGGATATGGGCGATGTCGGCATTGGCGTTGACCGTCAGGATTGCGCCAGTATCCATTTCCGAGCCGCCCGGCTCCGCATAGGTCTCGATCAGGCCGGCAAAGGCGACCAGCCCGCCATGCCTGGGCCGGATCCAATAGGGCTGCCCCTTCTTGCCCCCGGTCTGCCGCCATTCGTAGAAGCCCGACGCCGGCACCAGTGCGCGGCGATGACGCATGGCAGCCTTGAACGAGGCCTTTTCGATCGCGCCTTCCGAGCGCGCGTTGAACAGCAGCGGAAACTCCCTGGTGTCCTTCACCCAGGCCGGGATGAGCCCCCAGCGCACCAGCATCGGTTGTCGGTCCGGCAAATTGGAACCCGGTGAGCGCGGCGCACCAGCGGTCGCCATCAGCACCGGCTGGGTTGGCGCGATGTTGTAGCGCGCCGGGAAATCTTCCAGTTCGACCAAGCCCAGAAAGGCAGCGGTTTGATCCGGCGTGGCCGTCAAGGCAAAACGTCCGCACATGATCGATTGCTCCTGCCCTCGAATGGTTGCCAAGAAAGTGGCGATGGAACAGCCGCACTGCAACCGCTAAAGCTGTCTGACGCCAACCGTCCACAGCGGGCCGCGGCGGTCGAACGGTTGAAAACCATGAACGATACACGAAAGATACTGCCGGCCGTCTCGGTAGCCGTGGTGCGTGGCGACACCGTGCTGCTGGTCAAGCGAGCCCGGCAGCCCTCACAGGGGCTCTATGCCTTTCCAGGCGGCAAGGTCGAGACCGGCGAGACGCTGGAGGATGCAGCGAAGCGCGAGCTGCTGGAAGAGACCGGTCTGCGTGCCACCGGTTTCCGCCCGCTTCGGGAAATCCATATCGACGGCAGGGGTGATTCCCACCCTGTCGATTACCGCCTCACGGTCTTCGGCGCCGCCTATGCCGGCGGGGAGGCCGTGGCCAGCGACGATGCCGAGACAGCCGCCTTCTACACACTCCGCGAGATGGCGGCGCTGCCGCTTGCCGGTTCGGTGTTCGCGGTGGCGGAAGATCTGCTTGGCCGACCTGCTGGTTCCCCTGAAAGCCGCTGAATTCCTCAACGGTCGCGCCGGAAACGCCTTGCAGGCGACAAATTGTTTGGCCACATAGACCTATGAGCCGCGCTCCTTTTCTTGTTGCTTTATGCCTTGCCGTCAGTACGGCCGTGGCCGTGCGGCCGGCGCTTAGCGCCGAGTCGCCGTTCGAGCCGGGGCTGATGCGGCTGGCAGAGGTCCTGGGGTCGCTGCATTTCCTGCGCAATCTGTGCGGGGAGAAGGGCGACCAGTGGCGTGGCCAGATGGAGAAACTGCTCGATTCGGAAAATCCCGACCCGGAGCGCCGCGCCCGCCTCATCGCCAGCTTCAATCGCGGCTATCGTTCCTTCGGCGGCACCTATACCCAGTGCACCGCTTCAGCCACCGAAGCCATCAGCCGCTACATGAAGGAAGGCGAGACGCTGTCGCGCGACATCGCCTCGCGCTATGGAAACTAATGCATGTCGCCCAGAGTGCCCCGGCTTTGGGGACGCGACATGCGTGAGAACAATGACCTAATGCGCGTTGCATGACTCTGTTTCGACGCCACGCGCTTTAGGCAATCCATCAACAGATATCGGGGGCATCATCGGACATGTTGGAGAAATCCGGCTTGTACCGGTCTGTGTCTTGGTGCAATCCTGATGTTGCACTTCTGCAACAGCGTTAATCAAACGTTACCGCACGAATGCGAAATTAACTCAAACTGAAGGTTTTCGACCCGCAGGCCGGCCTAATCGGCTAAGTTTGATCCGGATTGAAACGCAGCTTCGCCAGACACAGCCGCTCCCTGTAAAAGACGATCAAAAAAATGTCGTATTTACAGATACTTACTTAGGCTGCGTGTAAACGGAACAAATCAAGCATGACCCCCATTGACGGGTCGCCGCTTGAAAGGGTGGACATCGCTTATGGAACATGGTGTCAACGACATCGACGCGCTGGTCAGGGAAGAAAAACGCCTGACGGCGGTGGAGAGCCACAGCGAAGCCTGGGCTGAAGGCCTTTCGGCCGGCATCGAGCCCGAGATCATTGCCGAGGCGGCGCTAGAGACCGCGTTCGGTGAAATGCTGCGCGCCAACGGCGAGACATCGGCCCTTGCCCTGCTCGACCGCATGCGTGAAAAGGTTATTGCTGGCGCCTTCGAACCCGAGCGGCTGCGGCACTGAACCGACATCCGGTTCTTTGACGATCGAGTGCCGTTTGGGCATCATGCCCGGGAGCCAAGGAGATACGGGCAGTGAATTTTCCGATGTCAGGCCGGTCGAAGGGCCTGGTGCTCTACATCCGCCTCGCCGCTTGTTGTGCCGCGATTGCGTTTGTGACGTGCCTGGCCAGCAGCCCGGCCTATGCGCTGAGCGAAATCCAGCGCGAAGAGCTTCCCTCACCCGTCACACCGTCAGCGGATGACGACGCTTCGTCGCCCGGCGGCGCGATTCCCATGCCTGACCCGATGGGAACGCCGCCTTCGACCGGCCAGCAACCGGCCGCTCCGGACGCGGCGGAGCCCGACAGTCCAGCGGATGGCGGCAGCAACAGGCCGCGTGTCGATCCCGAAGCACCCTTGCCGGAAGTCGTCTACGACCTCGGCAAGCTGCCGGAGCCCGTGCGGCGCATGCACGACCTCATCATCGAAGCCTGCAAGAGCGGCGACATCGAGAAGCTCAGGCCCCTGATCGGCAAGGGCGACAGCATGACCCAACTGTCGCTGGCCGACATCGACGGCGACGCCATCGCCTTCCTCAAAGGCCTGTCGGGAGACCCAGACGGCCAGGAGATCCTGGCCATCCTGGAGGAAGTGCTGAGTGCCGGCTATGTCCATGTCGACGCCGGAACACCGCAGGAACTGTATGTCTGGCCGTATTTCTTCGCGCTGCCGCTGGACAAGCTCGACGCCAAGCAGCGGGTCGAACTGTTCAAGATCGTCACCGCCGGTGATTTCGACGACATGAAGCAGTTCGGCGCCTATATCTTCTATCGCGTCGGCATCACGCCCGCCGGGGAGTGGACGTTCTTCGTCGCTGGCGACTGAGCGACCCTCGACAAGAGAGGTTGAGGAAGCCTATCCCGGCAGCGCCTCGGAAAACTCCACCGCCCTACCTTGCCCAGGCGTCACGATCTCGCCTTCCCACATGACGCGGCGGCCGCGAATGACCGTGCCGACCGGCCAGCCGGTCACTTCCTTGCCGTCATAGGGCGTCCAGCCGGCCTTCGAGCCGGCCTGGGCATTGGTGATGGTTTCGCGCCGCTTCATGTCGACCACAGTGAAGTCGGCGTCGTAGCCGGCGGCGATGCGGCCTTTTCTGGCCATGCCGAAGATACGCTGTGGACCGTGGCTGGAGAGATCGACAAAGCGCTGCAGGGTCAGCCGGCCGGCGTTGACGTAGTCGAGCATGATCGGCACCAGCGTCTGCACACCGGTCATGCCCGAGGGCGAGGCCGGATAGGGTTTTGCCTTTTCGGCCAGCGTGTGCGGCGCGTGGTCTGAACCGAGCACATCGACAATGCCTTGTGCGATGCCATGCCAGACGCCGTCGCGGTGGTGGGAGGCGCGTACCGGCGGGTTCATCTGGATCAGCGTACCGAGCCGGGCATAATCGTCGGCACTCAGCGTCAGATGGTGCGGCGTCGCCTCGCAGGTCGCGACGTCCTTGTGCTGTTCAAGGAACAGAATCTCCTCGGCGGTCGAGATGTGCAGGACGTGGATGCAGGCGCGAGCTTCGCGCGCGATGCGCACCAGCCGTTCGGTGCAGCGCAAGGCGGCGATCTCGTCGCGCCAGACCGGATGCGATGACGGATCGCCCTCGATGCGTTCGCCCAGACGTTCGCGCAACCTGAATTCGTCCTCGGAATGGAACGCGGCACGACGGCGGGTGTTCCTCAGGATCGAAGCGACACCTTCGTCGTCCTCGACCAGCAGATCGCCGGTGGACGATCCCATGAAAACCTTTATACCCGCCGCTCCCGGCAGCCGCTCGAGTTCACCGACATCCCTGGCGTTATCGCGGGTACCGCCGACCCAGAACGCGAAGTCGCAATGCATGCGGCCGCTGCCGCGCCGGACCTTGTCGGCAAGTGTTGCCTCGCTGGTGGTCAGCGGGTTGGTGTTCGGCATCTCGAACACCGCGGTGACGCCGCCGAGCACCGCCGCCCTCGATCCCGTTTCCAGATCTTCCTTGTGCTCCAGTCCAGGCTCGCGAAAATGCACCTGGCTGTCGACGACACCGGGCAGGACGTGCAAGCCGCGGCAGTCGATTGTCTCACCGGCCGAGGCCTGGCGAAGATCTCCGATGACCGCAATGCGCCCGTCCTTCACGCCGATATCGCGTTGCCCCTCGCCGTCATGGTTGACCACCGTGCCGCCTGTCAGGATGAGGTCGTAGGTCATGGGCATGCTCTCTTGCGGGGGGAGTGTCAGCGGCTTACGTAATGGCCAACCGTTTTGCAAGATCAGGCTTTTATCCTCCCCATGCCCTTTACCCTGCTGAAAGACCGCGCGCTCATCTCCGTTTCCGGCCCGGAGGCCGAGCACTTTCTGCAAAACATCCTGACCACCGACCTCGATGCACTCGGCGAAGGCGAAGCAAAGCCCGGTGCGCTTTTGACGCCGCAAGGCAAGATCCTGTTCGATTTCCTGATCTCGCGTGCCGGTGAAAACGCCTTCCGACTGGAATGCCGTGCCGATATTTCAGATGATTTCATTCGCCGGCTGATGCTCTACAGGCTTCGCGCCAAGGTCGAGATTGCCAAGTCGGAACAAGCGCTTGTCACTGTTGCGTGGGGAAAAGAGTCAATCGCCTCGGAAAATGATTCAACCGTGTTTGCCGACACGCGCTTTCCCAATGAAAGCGTCGCGCGCTCGTATGCCGGCCCCCAAGACGCCGGCGACGACGACGCCTGGCAAGCCTTCCGCATCGCCCACGGCATTGCCGAGAGCGGCGCCGATTATGCGTTGGGCGACGCCTTTCCGCATGACGTCCTGCTCGACGAGACGGGTGGCGTCGGCTTCAGGAAGGGCTGCTATGTCGGCCAGGAAGTCGTCTCGCGCATGCAGCATCGCGGCACGGCGAGGCGTCGCGTACTGATTGTCCAGGCAAGTCCTCTCCTGCCCGCCGCAGGCACCGACCTCACCGTCGAGGGACGCCCGGTCGGTACGCTCGGCTCGAGTGCCGGCGGCACGGGACTTGCCATTGCCCGCATAGACAGGGTCAAGGCAGCGTTGGACGCCGGCCAGCCGATCCTGGCGGGTGATGTCCCGGTGACGGTGACCATTCCCCCATGGGCCAAATTCCGTTTTCCTCAGGAAACCGTCAGCGCGGAGGAAGCCTGATGGCGGCGGACCGCGCCGGTGCGCCGCCACGTGCCTGGCAGCGCATGCTGTCCGGCCGTAGGCTCGACCTGCTCGACCCCTCCCCACTCGACATCGAGATTTCGGACATAGCCCATGGGCTTGCCCGGGTCGCCCGCTGGAACGGCCAGACCAGCGGCGAGCATGCGTTTTCGGTCGCCCAGCATTCGCTGCTGGTCGAGGCCCTGTTCAACGAACTGGCGCCACAAGCTTCGGCCGATGACCAGTTGGCCGCGCTGCTGCACGATGCGCCCGAATATGTCATCGGCGACATGATCTCGCCGTTCAAGTCGGTGATGGGCGGCAGCTACAAGGACTGCGAGTTGCGCCTGCAGCGCGCCATCCATCTGCGCTTTTCCCTGCCGCCCGAACCGGCCCCGGCACTGCGCAGGGAGATCAAGCGTGCCGACCAGATCGCCGCCTATTTCGAGGCAACGCTACTCGCCGGCTTCTCCACCGCCGAAGCGACCGAATTCTTCGGCCGTCCGCGCGGTTTCTCCGCCGAGCGCTTCGATTTCACACCGCGCTCGGTGACCTCGGCGCAGAATGCCTTCCTGAAGCGGTTTTCGGGGATCGAGAAGTCGCGGCACCCAGTTGCGACGTCGGCGGTAGGGTAGAAAACGCTAAATTAACCGGAACGGATAACAGTGCGGTGTTCGATCACGCACCGCAGGCGCGCCTCATGCCCGTCGTGGATGTCAAGAATGGTTCGGTCGTCCCGGAGCGGGTGGCCGAAGGCATGGAGCACTCGCGCCGCATGGAAGACGAGCTGCGCGAACAGAACGAACGCTTTTCAGCCGCCGTCGAGAACATGTCGCACGGCCTGTGCATGTTCGACGCCGACGAACGCATGATCATCTGCAACGGCAACTACCTCAATATCTTTCGCCTCGACGCCAAGCTGATACGTCCTGGCATCCGCTTCATCGACATCCTGCGGCACAGCGTCGACATCGGCATCGCCTCGCAAACCGCGGACGAGCTTTATGCCATCCGCAAACCCTATATCGACCAGGCGAAACCCTCGACCTATGAGGAGACGCTGTCGGATGACCGCATCGTCAGCATCTCGCACCGCCCGCTGGCCTTGGGCGGCTGGGTTTCGATCTACGAGGACATCACCGAACAGCGGCGCGCCGAGCAGGAGCTGAAGGAGCAGCACCGCCGCTTCGACGCCGCGCTCGCCAACATGTCGCAAGGCCTGCTGATGTATGACGGCAACGGCAAGATGATCGTGCGCAACCGGCGCTTTCTGGAACTCTACAACGTCACAGCGGCGGACTTCCCGCTTGGGACAACGCACCGCGACGCGCTGGAACGGTTGCTGGAACTCGGCATCTATACGAAGATCGATGTCGACAGCGAAGTCGCCAAAACCGAAGCCTGCCTGGCGGCGGCAAAGATGCATTCGGCCTATCGGTATCTAACCGACGGCAGGACGGTTCTGGTCACGCACCAGCCGATGAGCGGCGGCGGCTGGGTGGTGACCTTCGACGACGTCACCGAACGCCGCCGCACCGAAGAGCGCATGACCCATCTTGCGCATCACGACACGCTGACCGGACTGCCCAACCGCTCGATGTTTCGCGAGCGGCTCGACCTAGCGCTGGACGATGACGCGGCTACGCCGTTGGCGATCTTCTCGCTCGATCTCGACCGCTTCAAGGCGGTCAACGACACCTGGGGACATCCTGCCGGCGACTGGCTCCTGAAAAGCGTGGCCGAGAGGCTGCAGCGCTGCCTGCACAATGAAACAGACATCGTCGCCCGTTTCGGCGGGGACGAGTTCGTCATCATGCAGTTCAATTCCAGGGGCATCGCCGAGGCGGAAAAACTGGCGAAGCGCATCGTCGAGGCAATCGCAAAACCGTTTCGCGACAAGAGCCGGGAGATGCATGTCGGTATCAGCCTGGGCATTGCCGTTTTCCCCAACGATGGCAGGGACGCCGATACGCTGCTGAAAAACGCGGATACGGCGCTCTATCGGGCGAAGAGCGAAGGGAGAAACCTGTATCGCTTCTTCGAGCCCGAAATGGACGCCGTGGTGCAGGCCCGCCGGGCGATCGAGGTCGACCTCGAGGCTGCGCTGCCGCGCCAGGAATTCGATCTCGACTTCCAACCCATCATGAACATCGCCTCCGGCGAGATCATCGGCGCGGAGGCCTTGATGCGCTGGCATTCCCCGGCGCGCGGCACCGTCGCGCCAGACGAATTCATTCCGGTCGCCGAAGAAACCGGACTGATCGTGCCGCTTGGCGAGTGGGCGCTGAGGACAGCCTGCACGGCGGCGGCAAGCTGGCCTCCCGGCTTGCGCATCGCGGTCAATGTCTCGGCCGTGCAGCTTAGAAGCGGCGGCTTTGCCCGCAGCGTCATCTCGGCGCTGGCCTTTTCTGGCGTGCCGGCCGCACAGCTGGAACTGGAAATCACCGAAACCGTGCTGATGGACGAGAGCGAAGCCGTGCTCAAGACGCTGCGACAGTTGCGTGAACTCGGCATCCGTATCGCGCTGGATGATTTCGGCACTGGCTATTCCTCGCTCGGCTACCTCAGGCGTTTCCCGGTCGACAAGATCAAGATCGATCGCTCGTTCATTGGCGATATGGCCAATCACGACACCGCGGCGATCGTCCGCACCGTCATCGGGCTCGGCACCGAGCTTGGCATCGTTGTCACGGCCGAGGGCGTCGAGACCGAGGAGCAGCTCGACATGCTGCGCAAAAATGGCTGTGTCGAGGCTCAGGGGTACCTGATCGGCGTACCGTCAAAGGCATCGGATATTCAGCGTCTGTTGAAGTCGCGTGAACTGCACAGCCAGATCGGCTGACCTCAGGCCAAGGCGTCTTGTCACACCGTCCCGAACCGAGCTGTTCGAGAGTATGCCGTCGGGCCTCTATTGTTCCGCCGCGCCATCTATTTGGAGATCAGTTCCCAGCTTGGTCTCGACAGGCGCGCCGCCATAAACGCAAAGCGGCCGCATCGATGTACTCTCGATGCCGGCGGCGGTTCCATGCTGCCGCTCGGCCAGATAACCGAACAGCATTTTGACGAAACCTTCGACCGTAACGTCAAGGCGGTGCTGTTCACGGTGCAGAAGGCGCTCGCACTGCTGACCGATGAGGCCTCGGTGATCCTGACCGGTTCGACAGCCGGCTCGACCGGCGCGGCCGCGTTCAGCGTCTACGGCGCGTCCAAGGCGGCGCTGCGTAACTTTGCCCGCAGCTGGATTCTCGACCTGAAGGAGCGGCAGATCCGCGTCAACATCCTCAGTCCTGGCCCGACCCGTACGACAGGCCCCGCCGAGCTTGCCGGACATGAAGCCCAAAGCCAGAAGGGCTTGCTAGACTTCCTTGCTGCCCAGGTGCCGATGGCCGGCTTGGCGATCCTGATGAGATCGGCAAGGCGGCGGTGTTCCTGGCCTCGGACAATTCCAGCTTTGTCACCGGTGCCGAACTGTTCGTCGATGGCGGCATGGCCCAGGTCTAACCGCTCATGCCGAAAGGTCGCGCCCTCGACCGGACGCGACCGATTGCCGGCTGCCCGGCATCAGCGCAATGTCTCTATGTATTTTTCATGGAAGCTGACATAGCCCGGCTCGATCACCTTGAGATGCTGCTCGATCAGTGCGTGAAACTGCGGCAATTGGTGAAACGGCACACCAGGATAGGCATGATGCTCGGCGTGGAACGGCATGTTCCAGGCAAGCTTGCGCACCACCCAATTGGTCAGCGTGGTTCTGGTGTTCTCCAGCATGTTGGCGACGAACGGACAGCGGCCGTGCTCGGCCAGGAGATAGAGGCGCAGAAACGGCTGACCGAGCAGAGCCGGAATGATCCAGACATAAAGGAGCGCAGAGAGCTGGAAATGGACTGCGAGCAGAATGAGCACGGCGTAGAAGACAATCATGGCGCGCGCCTCGGCGCTAACCTTGGGTCGACCTTTCGGCGGCACATAGCTTTCCTGGCTGCCGCCGGCCGCATTGGCGTAGAGCGTCTTGATATGGCCCCACCACAGCGGAATGCCGGAGACATGCACGAGATACTGCCGCAGCGTTTCCGGCTTGGGAAAGGCCAGTTCCGGGTCGCTCTCGGGATCCTGGGTGAAGCGGTGATGGGCGAAATGGAAATAGCGGAACCAGTCGGCCGGCAATGCAAGCGCCACGCTGCACACCCGCGCCACTGCATCGTTCAGCCACTGCGTCTCGAAGGCGGTGCGATGAACCGTCTCGTGCAGCAGCGTGAACAGGAACACGATCAGGATGCCTTGCGGCAGCATCAGCAGCGGCCAGAATGGCACCTTCGCGGCAATCAGCGATCCAATGATCACAATCGCACCCCAGTGGGCGCCGAGTTGAACGAGACCCGCGGCGTCGGACTTGGCGGTCAGACGGCTGCGTTCTTCCGGGGTTAGTGACGCGATTATGTCGCGATGGTCCATCGGCTGGATCCAGGCTGGCGATTTGACGACGCTTACCCTAGCCGCTGAAAAAGCTTTCCAAAAGCCACGATTCCTGCGATTTGGATAAGCTTATCTTATCTATATGGCGATCATGGTCACATCTCCGTCGCTTAAAGGGCTTCAGGCTTTCGAGGCCGCGGCACGCACGGGCAGCTTTGCCGCGGCGGCGGAGGAGCTTTCGGTTTCGGCCGCCGCCGTCAGCCAGCTTATCCGCACCGTCGAGGAACAGATGGGCCGCAGGCTGTTTCATCGGGTCAACCGCAAAGTGGTCCTCACCGAGGCCGGCGCGGAGATGCTGCCACGGCTGACCATGGCCTTCCAGGAAATCGGCAGTGTCTCGCGCGAACTGGGCGGCGACGCATTTCGCCCGCGCCTGGTGGTCTCGGTGCCGCCATCCATGGCCATGGGCTGGCTTTCGCAGCGTCTGTCCGGTTTTGTCGCAAGCCATGGCGCCGCCGATATATCGCTGCGCGGTGACGACGACCCCGTGCCGTTCGACCGCGAGTTGATCGACATCAGGCTCTCTTACGGTCCGCACTATCGCGAGCACCCGACCGAGGACATCGCCCGGGACGCCGTCTATCCGGTCTGCGCACCATCGCTTTCCAGCGCAATCAACGCCGGCGACGGTCCGCTCGCAGGGCTGCCGCTGATCCACACCGACTGGGGTCCGACCGGCGCATCGTTTCCGTCCTGGCGCAACTGGTTCGAGGCGGCCGGTGTCCAACCTGGCCGGGCAGCGCAGCGCGGCCTGTCGGCCAACTCGTCGCGTGCGGCGCTCGACCTCGCCATTTCGGGGCTGGGCGTGGCGCTGGCACAAGGGGTCTATTGTGCCGAAGCACTGGAGGACGGCAGGCTGATAAGGCCGGCAGCCGGGGCAATTGCGCTACGCCAGCCCTATTGCCTGACGATTCCGGAGCGCAGCGCCAGACGCGATGTCGTGGCGGCGTTCCGCGACTGGCTGATCAAGGAATGCCAGCGCGTGGTGGGCTCACCGGCGTTGCGTTGAACCGATACGCGATGGTCACAGGTGTCCGCTCAAGGCCACCACCATGTCCTTGCTGGTGGCCACGGGAACGATCTCGAATTCGACCAGATCAGCCCATTCGATGACCCAGCGCTGCAGAAGCGTGACGTCATCGGCCTCGACGAGCAGGAAGCAGCGGCTCATATCCGCCGCGATCCAGCTGTGGTGCACGACAAGTTCCTCCGGCTTCAGACGGCCCCGGTCGCGAAAGCGGCGGTAAATGTCCTTGCGATCGCAGCCGGTGAAATCCTCGATCACGATGAACTGCATGTTTTCCCCCCTTGGAGCAATTTCAGGAAAAGTGTGAGCGGTTTTCCGTCCGGAATTGCTTCAAAACAAAGAGATAGAGCAGCTCGCCGTTTCCGTGAAACGGCGAGCTGCTCGGGTCGAACTATTGCCGCCCCGGCCGGTCGAGCCGTTCCAGAAACCACTGCGTCAGCCGGATCCAGACCTCGTCCTTTTCGCCGGAATCCTCCCAGCCATGGTCGAGATTGGGATTATCGTTGACCTCGATGACGAAGACGCCGTCCTTGGTCTCCTTGAGGTCGACGCCGTAGAGGCCGTCACCGATGCAGCGTGCCGCCTTCACCGCCGTCTCGACGACATGGGTGGGCGTCTCCTTCAGCGTGAAGGTCTTGATGCCGCCCTGGTCGGGCTTGCCACTGGCCTTGTGGTTGACGATCTGCCAGTGCTTCTTGGCCATCAGATAGTGCACGGCAAACAGCGGCTGGCCGCCGAGCACGCCGACGCGCCAGTCATATTCGGTGGGAATGAATTTCTGCGCGATGAGGAGATCGGAATCCTCCAGCCATTCCGTGGCGAGCGTCTTCAGTTCCTCGAAGTTGGCGCATTTCTTGACGCCACGCGAGAAGGATGAATCCGGGATCTTCAGCACCAGCGGGAAACCCAGCGTCTGCGCCGCGAGTTCAAGATCCGAGGTGCCGGCGATCATCACCGTCGGCGGCACCGGCACCTTGTTGTAGGACATCAGCTCGTTGAGATAGACCTTGTTGGTGCAACGGATCATCGACAGCGGATCGTCGATGACGGGCATGCCTTCCTGCTGGGCGCGGCGGGCGAAGCGATAGGTGTGGTTGGAGATCGACGTGGTCTCGCGGATGAACAGCGCGTCGTAGTTCGCCAGCTTGGCGAGATCCTTCCTGGTGATGGGTTCGATTTCGACCCCCATCTTTTCGGCGATCTTGGCCCAGTAGCGCAGCGACGAAATTTCCGATGGCGGCAATTCCTCATGCGGATCGACCAACGTGGCGAAGGTGTAGCGCGCCGGCGTGCGCCCCTTGGTGTCGCGCCATTCGCGGTTGGTGTAGGTCTCCAGGCACTGGATGAAGCTCTTTTCCTCGTCCTCGGTCATGCGCGCCAGCGGATGAAAGCCGATCTTGCGGATCGAGGCCCATTCGGCGCTGTCCTTGATGTGCACCTCGAGCGCCGGCGCCCGGAACCAGTCGAACAGGAGCTTGGCGAAGCGGTCCCAGACCTTTGACGGGCCGATGCCGAAGAAGATGCAGACCTTGGGGGGAAAGGAGCCGCCGAGATCCTTGCGGCATTTGTTGAGCGCCAGTTCCAGTTCGGGCAGCGCATGTTCGTAGAGTTTGCGCTCCGACAGGTCGATCATCGTCTCGACGGTCGGGATAACCTTATGGCCGCGCGAGCTCGCCAGCAGCGAGGCATAGTAGCCGCGGCTCTGGTAGCCGTAATTGTTCGACAGGTTTATGACCTTCGGCCGCTGGCCCCGAAACAGCGAGGGATGCGCGAGGTAATCGCGGTTGGTGATGATCTTGTGCGGTGTCGCCACCTGGTCGAGATCGCTCTGCCGGCCGGTTAGAATGACCCAGGTCATTGTGTGTCGCGCTTCCCCAGAGTGATGGCGGCACGCAGTCCGTCGCGGCCGAACTGCGCCATGTTCATGAAGATGCCGTAGGGCACTGGAATGTTGGCGGCATCAAGGATGGTTTCCTGCCTTTCGTCCTCGACCCAGGGATCGTGGATCAGAATATGATCGCCGTCATCGCCGATGGCCAGCACCCAGTGCGGCACCTTCTTGCCGAACATCAGGAAGCCGCTGATCAGCACCAGCACCAGTTTTCCCGCGGCGATCGCGGTGCGGATATCATCGATGGCGAACGAACGGTAATTCACCGGGATGCCGTAAAGTTCCGCGCGGCGGCGAAAGTCGACCTGGGCCAGTTCCATCACCCGGCGCTTCTCCTCGCTGCGCACCGACTGCAGGAACAGCGCACCGTAGAAGGAAACAAAGATCTCCGCCGCGAGCCCGCTCTCGTACCCCGACACAGCCAGGCCGAACGGCTCGCAGCCGCCCGGTCCGGACATCATGAAGACGGTGGTCGCCTCACGCCAAAGGCGGATTTCCATCACCGGATCCGGCACGAAGTCGCGGTCGAAATTGGCCATCGCCATCATCAGGCAGCATGGGCCGCAGGTGAACTCGCAGGTCTGCTGATAGAATGGCACCCTGGTGGCGACAGGAAGGTCGCCGCGCAATGTCTTTTCATAACGAAGCGCCGTCGCGCCGTCCTCGTAGTAGCCGGGCTCGCGGCCAATCTTGCGGTAGCCGGCCTGCTCATAGATGCGGATGGCCCGGTCGTTGTCCTCGCGCACTTCGAGACGCAGCATCATACGGTCGTGCTCGAAGGCTGCCTCCTCCGCCGCCGACAGCAGCCGGCGCCCGATGCCGAGCGCGCCGAAAAACGGTCCGACGGCTATGGAGTACAGCCGTGCCACCCCACTGCCCTTGCGAAACAGCACGATCGCATAGCCGGCGAGGCGGCCATCGACTTCGGCGACCAACGTCTCGGCGGTCTCGCGCTCGATGAACAGGCGAAAAGAGCGGCGGGAAATGCGATCGCTCGAAAAAACGGCTTTCTCGATGGCGGCGAGATCATCGACGTCAGAGGCGCGGGCCGTGCGGATCTCGGCAGGCATGCGACTTGAGAAAACCTCGATTGCGTTGCGGGAACGGCCCCGGTCAAAAGCGTCGCAAACACCGGCCGAAGCGCCGATATTCATCAAGCGCTATCGCTCCTTGATTAGGGCCGAATTGTGACAGGTTCCGTGGCGGCAAGGAAGCCCGCGGGCTTTGAACAGGATCGCTGTTTCGACAGGTCACCGGCGGCGGATGATTGCGGTCAACTCAGCTTGCCAAGCCTGCCAGAAGCTGGCCGTAGGCACTCTTGGCCACGACCGCCAATTGCTCGCGCGGCAGCGAGCCGACGACGGCGCAGCCATAGCCCTTGTCCAGCCAGTAGACGGCCTGCGGGCCATCCTGCGCCGAAGCGTAGGTGCCCTTGGCATTCTCCGTCGATTCAGCGGTGACGAAGAGGGATATGCGCTCGCCCTTGTCGTCCTCATAGAGCAGCATCGCGGCCTTGGCTTCGCCGGCCGGCAGCAACCGGCCGCCGATCAGTTGAAAGCCATTCGCGCTCAAGTCCGGCGCCACCAGCTTCAGTCCGACCCGGTTGGACAGCCAGGTCTGCAAATGATCCTTGTCGCTGGCCAGCACCTCCACCGCATGCCGCTTCTCGGCAGCATAAATGACATGGGCGGCGATCGCCTGTTCGGCGAGCCGATCCTCGGCAGGATCCTCCTGTCCGATGCCGTCAATGCCGGCAAAATAGCCGCCAAATCCGCCCGTGGCCAGAAGCACGGCCGCCGCCGCGGCCAGCCACCAGCGCGAGCGGGGCACCGCAGTCCTAACAGGCGCTTCGCCGAGCACCATCTTGCGCAAGCGCGCGGGAACAGGCTCGTCCAGCACACCGGCAAAGGCGGAGCGCAATGCCTCCCGGTCGGCTGTGAAGCGGGCGCTTCTGGCCTTCATCTCGGGATTGGCATCGAGCCAGGCATCGTAAGCGGTGCGTTCGTCAGCCGGCAACTCGCCATCGAGCGCCATATGGATATCACGTTCGGAAAAATCGCGGCGGATCATTTCTCGACGATCCTTATCGCGCGGCGGCGTGCCGTGTCATCCAGCAACCCGCGCAATTCCTCACGCCCGCGTGCAATGCGCGACATCAGCGTGCCGGCGGGCACGCCCAGAATATTGGCGGCCTCGGCATAGGAAAAGCCTTCGATGGCAACCATGACAAGGGCCGCGCGGCGATCGGGGCTGATCGCCTGCAGCGCGTCGATGATCTCGCGCGAGGCGACGCCATCCAACTGTTCGGCCGGCTGGGCAACCGCCTCGCCCGCTTCCAGTGGCAGCATCGCCGCTTCGCCGCGACGGTTCACCTTGCGCATCTGGTCGATGAACAAATGATGCATGATCGTAAACAGCCACCTCCTGGGGCTTTCTCCCGTCTGCCAATTGTCGAGCCGCATGAGTGCGCGCTCGAGGCAGTCCTGAACGAGATCGTCGGCAGAATCGCGGTCGCGCAAAAGCGAGCGTGCGTAGCGGCGCAGGCGCGGTATTTCGCCAAGGATTGCTGCCTTCTTTTCGTCCATGACCGCTGGTTCTGAGGTCGCCCTTGTTAATCCCGATTGAACGCGCCTTCCCGGCGTGGCGCAAGCGGCCAGCGCGAAGCGGTCCGCCGCCCTGGTCACCCAAGCAATGAGATAACGCTGGCGAGTGCCGGTTTATTCCCGGCTGATTGAGCCCCCTAACGTCATTGCTCCGCGACCGGTATCGTCTCCTTCGCAGCCTGAGTCAGCAGCCGCTGGTAGAACAGGCCGATGCCGATCAACACGGCGCCAAGGCCGATGAAGGACAGCGCCCTGAGCACGCCTTCCAACTCCGACATGTCGAAGAGGAAGACCTTCAGCACCGCAGCCGCGATCAGCACGGCGGAGGCAATACGAAGCACCTGCGACTTCAGCCAGACGCCGGCTGTGAGCAATGCCACGCCGATCACCAGCCAGAGCGCCGAATAGGTGTAGGTTTCCAGCTGGCCGAGCCCGCTCCACAGGCCGATGAACTCGCCCTTGAACAGGCGCCTTACCGAGAGCGTAGCGTAAGTGAGGGCAAGTGCTGCCGCCACCAGCGCCAGCATCTGCGCATACCATTTCGGCCGCTTGTCCCTGATGTAGAGCGCCAGCCCGCCGGCAGCGACCGCCGGCAGGAGATAGGCCAGGAACAACAGGTTGAACACCGGGATCCGGCCCGTCGATTCGTCAGTGAATAATGGGTTCAGTACCACGAAATGCCGGATGACGATGAGGGCGACCGAAATCACGCCGGCAGCCATCGAACCATAGCGCAGCACCGAACTTGGCGAGCGCATGTCGATGGCGACCAGGATGGCGCCGGCGCCGATGGCGATCAGCGTGTAGATCGCCTGTTCGGCGAGCGTCATCGCGCCCGTGTCGATGACGCCACCATGCATGGCGTGACGCACCAGCATGGCGACGGTCAGCAGCGCAAACAGCGCCGCCGCCGCCTCCATGGCGAGGCGCGGCCGGCCATTGGTGGTGCGGGCGAGTTGCCAAGCGGCGAAGCCAAAGGCGAGCGCCGGTACGCCATATCCCGGCAGCAGCCAGTTGAACAGCGGTGTCGTCGACAGGAATTCGGCGCCGACGATCGTCGGATCGAAGGCGACACGGCCAAGCACCGCGATCACGGCGCCAACCGAAATCCAACCGAGCACGGGATAAGAACGCCAGCGCGTTGCCAGCGCAGGCACTATGGCCGCGGCACCGAGCAGAATGGTGGTCCAGCCGGAATCGAACGCCATGTGCAGCGTCAAGAGGCCGGCGATCGCCGCGCCGCCCAAGGCGAACGACACCGCCATGCCGCCCTTGAGTAGCGGCTCCTCGGCGCGAGCGATCCACTCGCCACCGGCGGCGAAGACCATGACCAGCAGGGCTGCAACGGCGGCATAGGGATAGTCACGGTCGAGATTGCCGAAGGTGAACCAAAGCGCCAGCAGGATGACCAGCGGCACGATGACACCCGATGCCGACCAGGAGGCCGACCGCAACCAGGACGATGCCGCGAACTTGCGGGCGGCCCACAAGCCCGCGCCGATGAAGACCAGGCCCAGTGCAATGCCAATGCGCCAGGTCAGACCATTGGACATGGCCAAGGGCAAGCCATCGACCCCGAGAGCGCCTGCCGAAAGGTCGGACGCGATCGAGGTTGGCGGGATGATGCCGAGATAGATCAGGACCGTCGCCAGCCCTGCGGTGTAAAGCAGCGGCAGCGCCAGCGGACGATAGAGCGCAACGACCACCATCGCCGCGAGGATCGCGGCGCCCGGCAAGGCATAGCCTGCGGCGGCGAAAGCCGGGTCAACCGACAGGCCCAGCGCCGAGAAGGCAACGAAAAGGCCAGGCACGATGGACGGCCAGTCAAAGGCCCTTGCGGTTTCGTCGCGATGGCCGCCGAGCCAGACAAAAGCGAGGATGGCCAGCGTGACGGCGTCGATGAACAGGATTGCGGACAGGTTCACGCCCGGGGCATCGGTCATGTAGAGGATGGTCCAGATGCCGGTGCCTAAAAAGGCGGCCGCCATCAGCGCTTTCCAGTCGCGCATGCGAGCGATGACGCCGGTGGCGGCGAGCACTATGGCGAGATAGCCGAACAGCGCCCAGGGATTGGGCGCCTGCGAGGCGATCAGCACCGGCGTCACCATGGCGCCGACAAGGCCGATGCCGGCCAGAGCCTGGCCATGGACGAGAGCCGCCGCGATGGTGGCAACGCCGATGGCACCGAGCAGCGTAAAGGCGAGCGCCGGGCCGATGAAGCCGTAGATACCGTGGGCGGCATAGACGGTGCCGAACAGGATGAAGGCACCGGCCGCCGTCAGGATCGCCGGAATATAGGCGCCCGCAACACCTTGCACCGGCACCTTGAAGCCGGTACGGCGAATGAACTCGCCGCCGGCGACCAGCACCAACCCGAGCACCGCTGCCATGGTGAGCCGCACACCAGGGCCGAAAATGCCGGCCTCGATCGTGTAGCGGATCAGGAACAGGCCACCCAGTGCCAGCGCGATGCCGCCGACCCAGACGGCCCAGCGGGTGCCGAGCGCCGTCTCGATATCCGGCTTGCCGGGTGCCCTTGCTGCTGCGGCCGGCTCGACGGCTGCCTTCGGAACCTCGCCCGCTGACCAGGGGCCGGACACGATCTCGCCTGGCGGAGATTCGGTCTCCGTGGTCGGTGTCTCCGCAGTCGGCGACTCCGCTATCGCCGGCTTGCTTACCGCTAACGAGGCGACATCGGCCACTGCTGCAGCCACCGGCACGGCGTCCGCCTTGCCATCGGTCGCGGCCTGCTCGGACGGCTTGGCCACCGGCGGCACGACGCCTGAAAGGACAAGGCTGCGCAGCGCGCCAAGCTCGCGCTCGATCAGACCGATGCGGTTCTGCTGGCGCGAAATGATGACGAACAAGGCGATGATGGCGACAAGGCCGATCAGGCTCTCAAACATGGCGGTTCCCCCAAACCAGGCCAGTTTTCACTGACGTTTCATCTCACTGACATTCAAATACGGCGGCTAAACGGCTGGAAAACTCAACGTGCCGCCAGATTGGCGGCTGGAAATATCGAACATGTCTCCGTGCCGAAAGCCAGCAGCTTGCCGCCGGCATCCTTCAGCGTCGCTTCCGACACGGCAAGCGTGCGGCCCTTGTGGACCACCTTGCCTTCGCAGACCACCTCGCCGGTCCTGGGCGTGATCGGCCGCGTGAGATTCACCTTGAATTCCGCCGTCGAATAGGCCTCGCCTTTTTCAAGCAACGTCTGCACGGCGCAGCCCAATGCCGAATCGAGCAGCGTCGCCGCCCAGCCGCCATGCACGCTGCCCAGCGGGTTGAGATGGCGCTCGCCCGGCATACCGCGAAAAACCGCCCGCCCCTCCGACACTTCGGTAAGGGTGAAATTCAACTGAAAGGAAATTGGCGGCGCCGGATATCCGCCGTCGATGATGCGCTGCAGCAGTTCCAGGCCTGTGTATTTCAGGATGTCGGCGTGCGGAATAGTGCCGAGGCCGAGCGGCGAGACCCGGCCCGGATACAGTTCGACTTCGGTCATGCTGCGTTGTCTCCTGCAACGATCTTGCGCGTCGCATGGTGCTTGCGCAAGGCGGCGAGAAAGCCCGCGCGGGCATCGGGCTGTTCGATGGCACGCGGCTCGTAGACGTGGCGCGTGAAGAAAAACCCGGTCAGCCGGAAGGCATCCTCGACCGCCGCCGGATCCGCGCGCAGGCCGGAGCCGCGCTGCAGAAACGCCGGCAGCACCAGCATCTTGTCGCGCCAGGGCGCGCCGGCGTCGCGCGACACCGCGCGGCCCGACTTCGGCGAGACATAGGCAAGGTCCTGCCGCGTGCCGGTGGCGGCGCATTGGCTGAGATCGAGGCCGAAGCCGAGTTCATCAAGGATCAGAAGCTCGAAACGCGCTACCAATTCTCCGGCGGCATCGGCATCGTCGAGATGGGCGATCATGACGGCGAGCGCTTCGTAAAGGCCGCCATGGGCGTCACGCTCGGGCAACAGGCGCAGATGCGTGGCCATGGTCTGCAGTCCATAGACAGCGACGGCGCTGTCCATCAGCCGGGCGGCGTTCATTTCGATCGCCTCGACCTGGAACGTACCGAGATGTTCGTCAAGGCGCGCGCGCCATAAGAGATCGACGCGATTGCCGGGTTGGAGAACAGGTTGCTGCTTTCGCGAACGGCCGCCGCGAACGAGGCCGAGATAACGGCCATGCGCACGCGTCATCACCTCGAGAATGGCGCTGGTTTCGCCATGCTTGCGGGTGCCGAGAATGATTCCCTCGTCGCGCCATTCCATGCTCGGAGCTTTTCACCGATCGGGTGGCGAAATCAAGGTATGGGCCTGGCGCCTGGCGGACTTGCATCGGGATGCGCGCAAAAAACCGCCCGCAGCGATACGCTGCGGGCGGCCTGGTAAGGTCAGTCGATCGGTTAGAAGTTGCGCTGGAAGCGGACGATGCCGCCGACGCTGCTCTTCTTGTCGGCCTTGGTCCAGTTGTTGAAGTCGACGTCGTCGAATTTTCCTGCATTGAGGTAATCGACTTCAGCCGTGATCGTGTAGCCGGGCACAATGGTGTAGGCCACGTTGGCAGCGACGCCGAGGTTCTTCCAGTCGTCATAGGAGATCTGGGCGTTGAACGAGGTTTTGTCGTTGAACTTGTAGGTGCCGCCACCCCAGATCGCCCAGTTTCCGCCCCATGGCTTGTACTGGGTACGGCCTGTGCCGAACTCGTTGATGTTGTCGTTGGTGCCGTAGCCGCCCATGACGAACAGCGACAGTTCCTTGCTGACGTTGACGTCCAAACGGACCTTGCCGGACACTTCCTCATAGTTGCTGTCATAGGCGACGACGCCGGTGATCGCGCCCCAGTCGCCCTTGTACTTCAAGCCGCCGACGACATGCGGAACATAGCTGTCGATCGTGTTGGCGGCGGTGCCTTCTTCGAGCGAAACCACGCCCGTGAAGCCGCTGCCAGCGTCGAAGTAGTAGCTGATGAGGTTGGTATCCTTGACACCATACGGGATGAGCGTGTCCTGGATAACGTTGCCGGCATAGCCGATGAATGCATCGTAGGGCGTTTCATCCTTACCGACGCGCAGACCACCGAGCTGGATCCAGGCGAAGTTGAGGGTTGTCGTCTTGTTGCCAGCCTGCCAGCCAGTTCCGTCACCCGAATAGTCGCCAGAGGAATTGCCGAACTGGAAGCGGGTCTCGGTGAAGGTCTTCAACGTGCCGAGCTCGGTTTCCTGGCCGGTATAAGTCCTCAGCGCGAAACGCATGTTCTTGTAGTAGGTGTCGTGCCTACCGCCGTCCATGTGATCGGCAACGTTATTGACGCCATCCAGCGAGCCGGAATCGCCGACGCCCATGTCATAGCGGAGATAGCCGCCGATGCGCAGGCAGGTCTCGGTGCCCGGGATGTAGAAGTAGCCGGCGCCGTAGACGTCGCAGATCTTGACGTATTCGGCCGGCTCCGGTTCGGCGACGACAACCGCGTCAGCGGCGCGAGCGCCGGAAACCGCGATCAGGGCCGCGGCTGAGCCGAGAAGGAGGCTCTTGATGTTCATTTTCTGACCTCTCCAGTCATAGTTTAAATGGCTTCGGATTTGTGGCTGGCGGATATGTTTTCCCGCCTCACCCCCACAACGAAAAGGCGCGCACCGCGTCCCCTTTTCGCGGCGAACATACCCATCAATCTTCCGCCTTCAATGACGGTTTTTGAAATAACGGCGATTCTTTGAACAGATTAATGCTGTGTTGCACAAATAACACTGACTTACATCACGATTGGCACAAATGGCACAATGTCATATATTCAATATATATCCAGACAGTTTCTCGGCTAACTATGACTTTAGAAACAATATATTTCCAGTTTCCCAACCTAACGTTGGCTTTTTCCGATTTTTTATCGCGAAAAGTAACCGCAATTTTGCGTGTGGCATATCCGGGGCGGCATCCTCCGCTCGCGGCATTGCGAGGAAATTCCAATGCCTCTGCCAGATTGGCCAAATCTCGCCGAGCCGGTCGAAACATGCCCGCGTGGGCTGCGGCGCTCTCGATTAAGGCAGCAGTGTGCTCTTTCTCAAACCCAACGCGGCAAACGCAGGCGAGCAGGAAACAAGGACGATTCGAGGAATCACATCACGTCCAGTGGTTGCGATCGGCCAGCACCGCGTCGATGACACGCCAGGATTTTTCGATCTCAACCAGATTGTCTATGTGGCCGGCGGCGGTGATCAACGCCTTCCACGGCGCCCAGCCACGTCCGCGTGCCCAGGTTGCATCATCAACGGCGATGCCAGCGCGGAAAACGTCCCTGCTCTCGTCCTCGAACAAGGTCCAGGCAATCGTAAAGTCGCAGGACGGATCGCCGACACCGGAGGTGCCGAAGTCAATCACGGTGCTCAGACGGCCCTTTTCGACAAGGAGGTTGCCCCAGCTGACATCGCCATGGGAACAGACCGGCGGCCCCTGCCGGTGGCGGCAAGGGCTGCTTCCCATACGGCACTCGCCGTGCTGGCATCGATGCGACTGCCAAGTGCAATGATCGCTTGCCTTGTCTCGCCGCCATAGACGGTCAGGGAACCACCACGGAAGAAATTGTGCGGCCCAGGCGCCGGTCCGCCGGTCGGGTCGATGCGTTTCAACGCAGTCAGGAATGCGGCGAGGTCCGTCGCGAATTGCGACAGGTTGGCGATGCGCTCCCGCTTCGCGGTCTCGCCTTCGATCCAGCCATGGACGGACCAATGCCAGGGGTAGCCGTCGGCCGGAATTCCCATGGCCAGCGGTACCGGAATGGGCAGCGGCAGAAGCGGCGCCAACCTCGGCAGCAGCGATGCTCCTTTGCCACTTGCAGGGAATGGGCGGCGGCGCCTGGCAGCTGCACGGTCATCTCGTCGCCAAGTTGAAAGGTCCTGTTGCTCCATCCGCCAAGCTCAACCGGCCTGACCGCAAGGTCCTTCCGCTGGGGGAATTGCGTGGCGACCAACCGGCGGACGAGAGCCGTGTCGATGATGGGCCTGCTATCCATGGGCCGCTAGTGCGGGAATTCGAGACCCATCTCGCGATAGCGCTCGGGATCGTCGCCCCAGTTCTCGCGCACCTTCACGAACAGGAACAGATGCACCTTCTGTTCAAGAATGCCTGCAATCTCCATGCGTGCCGCCTGGCCGATGGCGCGGATGGTTTCGCCCTTGTGGCCAAGCACGATCTTCTTCTGGCTGTCGCGCTCGACATAGATGGTCTGGTCGATGCGCACCGAGCCGTCCGGCTTCTCTTCCCATTTCTCGGTCTCGATATGCGAGGAATAGGGCAGTTCCTGATGCAGCCGCAGATACAGTTTTTCGCGGGTGATCTCGGCCGCCAGCTGGCGCATCGGCAGATCGGAGATCTGGTCTTCCGGATAATACCAGGGGCCGGCCGGCAGCGCCTGCGCCAGATAGTCGAGCAGATCCTTGCAGCCGGAGCCGGTCAGTGCGGAGACCATGAAGGTGCGCTTGAAAGGCACTTTCTCGTTCGCGGCCGCGGACAGGGCCAAGAGCGTCTCATGCTTGACCCTGTCGACCTTGTTGAGGATCAGCGCCCTCGGCTGGCGTACGTCCTTCAGCCGTTCGAGGATGGCGTCGGCATCGCCCCTGATGCCGCGCTCGGCGTCGATCAGCAGCAAAACGATATCGGCATCCTTGGCGCCGCCCCACGCGGTGGTCACCATCGCCGTGTCGAGACGCCGCTTGGGCTTGAAGATGCCGGGTGTGTCGACGAAGACGATCTGCGCATTGTCATGCGTGGCGATGCCGCGCACGATGGCGCGAGTGGTCTGCACCTTGTGGGTGACGATCGACACTTTGGCGCCGACCAGCTGGTTGACCAGCGTCGACTTGCCCGCATTGGGCGCGCCAATAAGCGCGACGAAGCCGGAATGGGTGACAGGGGTTTCTGCAGTCTCAATATCGGTCATGCCGCGTTCCATACACCTTCGCGCAGCAGAAGGGCAGCCGCGGCTGCCTGCTCGGCTTCGCGTTTGGAACGGCCGCTGCCGGTCGCCGGCTGAAATGCGCCAACCCTGACGCTGACGGTGAACAGCGGATCGTGGTCCGGCCCCTCGCGGCTGTCGATCTGGTAGGCAGGAACCGCACTCGCCGCCTGATGCGCCCATTCCTGCAATTCGGTCTTGGCGTCGCGGCGCGCGGCACCCGATGCCTGCGAACGCGGCTGCCAGTATTTGTGGATGAAGGCGCGTGCCGCCTCCAGCCCACCGTCGAGGTAGAGCACGGCGATCAGAGATTCCAGTGCGTCGGCGCGCAGATTGACGCGCTTGCGCCCCTCGAGCCCGCGCACATCCGATCCGGCGCGGACCAGATCCGGCAGCCCGATATGTTCGGCGATCTCGGAAAGCGCCTCGGCATTGACCAGCGCATTGAGCCGCAGCGACAATTCGCCTTCGGCCGCATCGGGGAACGCCGCCAGCAGCATGTCGGCAACGACCAGGCCGAGAACCCGGTCGCCGAGAAATTCGAAACGCTCATAGTCGGTGCCGGCATTGGCGCCGCGGGCACTGGCATGGGTGAGCGCCCGCTGCAGGCGCTGGCGGTCGGCAAAGGCATGGCCCGTGCGTTCCACAAGCGCTTCGGCGAGCGCATCGGCGGTCAGGCGTTTGGCCGCTGCCATCCCTAATTGACGAAGTGGAACAGGCGCGACGCACGCATCAGCGACGGCCATTTCCAGATTTCGAGCGGGCTTGCCTTGCCGGCGATCGAGAAGAAAACAAGATTGGCGCGGCCAACCAGGTTCTCGGCAGGAACGTAACCGACGGTGAACCGGCTGTCGGCGGAGTTGTCCCGGTTGTCGCCCATCATGAAATAGTGGCCGGGCGGCACGTCGAATTCACGCGTGTTGTCGCCGATCGAATTCGGATTGAGGTCAAGCGTATCGTAGCTGACGCCGTTGGGCAGGGTTTCCCGATAGACGTCGATCGGCTGAGGCATTTCGGTGATGTCGGGATTGTCGATCTGGCCGGTCTTCACGCGCGGCACGCCGACGCCGTTGATGAACAGCTGGCCATTCTTCATCTGGATCTTGTCACCAGGCAAGCCGACCACGCGCTTGATATAATCGACGGACGGATCCGGCGGGAACTTGAACACCACCACATCGCCGCGCTTGGGCTCAGAGCCCCAGATACGGCCCGAGAAGAGGTCGGGACCAAAAGGCAGCGAATAGCGCGAATAGCCGTAGGACCATTTGGTGACGAACAGATAGTCGCCTTCCAGAAGCGTCGGCCGCATTGATCCCGACGGGATCGAAAAGGGCTGGAACAAGAGCGTGCGGATAACGAGCGCGAGCAAGAGCGCCTGGACGATGACGCTGACGGTTTCGCCAAGCCCGCCGGATTTCTTCTGGGATTTTTCAGCCACGCTCATGTCGTCCTCGATTGTGCGTTGGATGGTATAGAGTCTCGGCGCGCGCTGGGCAACGTCAATGCCGGTCGTCAGATGCAATCAATGTGGCGCTTCTTCGACGGGCAACGCCTCGATGATCACAAAGGCTTGAGCGAGCGGAAAATCATCCGTGATGGTGAGGTGGATCGCCGCCCGATGGCCTTTCGGCAGGATTTTTTGCAGTCGCGCCAACGCGCCGCCGGTCAGCGCCATGGTCGGCGCGCCGCTGGGCAGGTTGACGACGCCCATATCGCGCCAGAACACACCTTGCGCCAGACCCGTACCCAGCGCCTTGGCGCAGGCCTCCTTGGCGGCAAAGCGCTTGGCGTAGGAGGCAGCGCGGGCACGGCGGTTCTCCGAACGCGCCTGTTCGACCTCGGTGTAGATCCTCTGGACGAAGCGCTGACCGTGACGCTCCAGCGATTTCTCGATGCGCCTGATGTCGATCAGATCGCTGCCGATGCCGATGATCATTGTGCGGCGGAACCGACGCTTCCGCCAGGATGAGACGATTGCGCGTGGCGATGCGCGCGCTCTGCCAGCCGCTTGCGCCTTTGCTCGCGAAAGACATTCATGCCCCAGCGCGTGGCACCGTAGAACAGGAGGCCGAACACCAGCCCGAGCGGCACCGCGCCGATCAGCATGGGTTCCAGCACGGGATGCCACAATTTCGCGAAGGAAAGCGTGTGCAGCATCTCGCCCAGATGCGCCGGCGGACCATGCGCCGGCAGGCGATCGTGCAGGATGAGCTTGCCGGTTTCCCAGGATGCGCCCCACAGAATGGGAAAAGTCAGCGGGTTGCCAAAGAAGACAGCGCCGAGCGCCGCCGCCACCAGATTGCCGGCGATAACCCAACACAGGACGGCGGCAATGATGAAATGGAAGCCCACGGGAAAGAATGAGGCGAAGACACCAGCCGCCACCCCGGCGGCCACCGCATGCGGCGTCGCCTTCAGGCGCAGGATGCGCTTGGAAAAATACTGCAGCGAGCGCGAGAACGAACGGCGCGGCCACAGATAGGTGCGCACCCGCTCCAGGAGACCATCAGGCTTGCGGCGACGAAAAAGCACTCTGTTCCTATTCCCGATACTTTACAGCTTACATGCCGGCTGTCTCCAGCCGGGCTTCAACCGCCACATCTTGCGCTTTGCGGCCACTGAAAGGCAATCGCGACTTTGATATAGCGATACGCACCCCCGACAACAACCGAAGGCCGCCTGCAGGGCGGCCGCACCGCCATAATTCTTGGTAAGGTTCGCCCTTCCAACACAGGACAATCACGGCGAATTTGAGAAGCGCCTTCGGCTTTTTGTCGCAGTCGAATGCTGGAGATACTACCGCAGGTACCGGCTGACCTCGACAAGATTGCCGTCCGGGTCGCGGAAATAGACGGATATCATCGGCCCCCGTGCCCCGACGCGTTCGACCGGTCCCAATTCGAGCGCAACGCCATTGGCTTCGAGACGGGCACGGATTTCGTTGAGCGGCTGTTCGGTGATCAGGCAGAAATCGCCAGAGCCCGGAGTCGGAGCCTTCGCCTTGGGCTCGAAAGTGCGGCTGATCTCATGGACATTGATCTTCTGGCCGCCAAAAGCCAGTGCCGTCGGCCGGCCCGGCGCATCGATGCGCTCAAAGCCCAGCACGCGCTGGTAAAAGGCGCAGGTCGCCTCGAGCGAGGCCACGGTCAACACGAAATGATCGATACCGACGATCATCGCCAATTTGCCTTCATGCATGTCATCCACTCCCAAAACCGCTGCACTTTTGGGCGACATGCATGTTTGTTTCATGCATGTCGTTGTCCCAAAACCGCTGCACACTTTTGGGCGACATGCACAGTCAAATGTTGCGGCTGCCGGGCTTGACCGCAGGTATCGCGGCAAGCTCCGGCGGCAGCCGGTCCGGCGGATAAGCTGGAACCTCATATTCGGCGAGCGCGATCAGCGGCACCCCGACATGGGTCTTCCCAGCCGAACGGTCGATGATGCAGGCCGCGGCCACCACCTCGGCGCCAAGTTCGCGCAGGCACTCGATGGTTTCGCGGATCGACAGGCCGGTGGTGACAATGTCCTCGACGATGACGACGCGCGCGCCCCGAGCGATCTCGAAGCGGCGCAGGCGGAACTCGCCCCCTTCCCGCTCGACCCAGATCGCCGGCACGCCGAGATGACGTGAGGTCTCGTAAGCCGGGATCAGGCCGCCAATCGCCGGGCCGACAATATAGTCTATCGTGCCCGGCACCGCGGCGCGGATCTTCTCGGCCAGCGCCTTGCACAACCGCTCGGTCTTGTCGGCATGCATGAACACTCGTGCCTTCTGCAGGAAGACCGGGCTGCGCAAGCCCGACGTCAGGATGAAATGCCCCTCCAGGACAGCGCCCGCCTCACGGAAAATGCCTAGCACTTCATCGGTGTTCATCAGGTCCCCCAGTTGCCAATTGTTTTAACCGTTCACGCGCCGTGCATCGCTGACGCTGGAATTGTCCTTGAGCTGAGACAGCAGCCGGTTGAGATGCTTCAGATCCCAGACTTCGAGATCGATCAGCATTTCGGTGAAGTCGGGCGCGGTGCGCACCATCGACAGCGTATGGATGTTGGCGTCGTTGGACGCGACGACCTGGGCAATATCGGCGAGCGACCCTGGCGCATTGATGGCGGTGACCGAGACACGCGCTGGGAACCGTTCCTTGGTGCGCTCGTCGATGTCCCAGCGCACGTCGATCCAACGCTCGGGCTGGTCGTCGAAGGCCTGCAGCGCCGGCGACTGGATCGGATAGATGGTGATGCCGGTGCCCGGCTGGACGATGCCAACGATGCGGTCGCCTGGCACCGCGCCTTCCGGCGCGAAGCGCACCGGCAGGTCGCCGCGCACGCCTCGGATCGGCACGGCGCCGTCGCGTGGCTGGTCCTTGTCCTTGCGCGCCGCGCGGCCTGGAATCTGGAATAGCATGCCGGCGGCGTTGCGGATCTTCGACCAGCCCTCCTCGCGCTGCTTGGGGGCCGCGGGCGTGACACGCTCGTCCTTGTAGTCGGGGAAGACCGCCTTCATGACGTCGGCGGAGGCCAGTTCGCCACGGCCGACGGAGGCCAGCACATCCTCGATGTCTTTGCGCGCCAGCCGGTGCAGAACCGGCTTCAGGCTTTCCTTGGTGAAATTCTTGCCAGCCCGCTCGAAGGCGCGCTCCAGAATGCGCGCGCCGAGGCCGGAATACTGCTTGCGGATGGCGTTCTTGGTGGCACGACGGATGGCGGCGCGCGCCTTGCCGGTGACGACGACCGATTCCCACGCGGCCGGCGGCACCTGCGCCTTGGAGCGGATGATCTCGACCTCGTCGCCGTTCTTCAGTTCCGTCATCAGCGGCATGATGCGGCCATTGACCTTGGCGCCGACGCAGGTGTCGCCGACATCAGTGTGCACGGCGTAGGCGAAGTCGATGGGTGTAGCGCCGCGCGGCAAGGCGATCAGCATACCCTTCGGCGTGAAGCAGAACACCTGGTCCTGGAAAAGCTCCAGCTTGGTGTTTTCGAGAAAGTCCTCTGGATTGTCGCCCTCGGCGAGTTGCTCGATGGTGCGCCGCAGCCAGGCATAGGCGTTGGTCTCCTTCGAGATCGCATGGCCGGCGCCGTTCGTCTTGCCGCCGGTGTCCTTGTAGATCGAATGCGCCGCGACGCCGTATTCGGCAATCTTGTTCATCTCGCGGGTGCGGATCTGCAGTTCGACGCGCTGGCGCGACGGCCCGACGATGGTGGTGTGGATCGAACGGTAGTCGTTCTGCTTCGGCGTCGAGATGTAGTCCTTGAAGCGGCCCGGCACCATCGACCATGTGGTGTGGATGGCGCCGAGCGCCCGGTAACAATCCTCGACCGTATCGACGACGACGCGGAAGCCGAAAATATCGGACAGCTGCTCGAAGGACAGCGCCTTGGCCTCCATCTTGCGGAACACCGACCAGGGCTTCTTCTGCCGGCTCTTCACGCTGGCGTTGATGGCATGCTTTTCAAACAGCGCCGACAGCGCCTTTTCAATGTCGGTCAGCACGCCCTTGTTGCGCTCGAATATCTCGGCAAGCCGCGCGGTGACGGCACGGTAGGCTTCCGGATTGATGAAGCGGAAGGCGATCTCTTCCAGCTCTTCGCGCATGCCCTGCATGCCCATGCGCCCGGCCAGCGGCGCGTAGATGTCCATCGTCTCCTCGGCGATGCGCAGGCGTTTGGCCTCCGGCATGTGGTCGAGGGTGCGCATGTTGTGCAGCCGGTCGGCAAGCTTGACCAGCAGCACGCGGACATCTTCCGAAATCGCCAGCAGAAGCTTGCGCAGGTTTTCCGCCTGCTCCGCCTTCTTCGACACGAGATCAAGCTTCTTAAGCTTGGTCAGGCCCTCGACCAGCTTGCCCATTTCGGGACCGAACAGATCGTCGATCTCGGCCCGCGTCGCCGTGGTATCCTCGATGGTGTCGTGCAGCAGGGCGACGGCGATCGTCGCCTCGTCCATGTGCATTTCAGTGAGGATCGCGGCGACTTCGAGCGGATGCGAGAAATAAGGGTCGCCGGAAGCGCGCTTCTGGTGGCCATGCTTCTGCATGGCATAGACATAGGCCTTGTTGAGCAATGCCTCGTTGACGTCAGGCTTGTAGCGCTGGACGCGCTCGACAAGCTCATACTGACGCATCATGGGCGGAATCTCTCGGAGATGACATGAATCATGCGCCGCACTGCTGTACGGCGCATGTCATAGATAGCCACGAAACTGCCGAGACGGAAGTGCCGGAAACGTGTTCCGGGCAGGTCCAGAAAACTCTCTTAGTAATCGTCGCTCTTCTCAGGCGGCACAAGGCCTTCGATGCCGGCCAACAGATCTTCCTCGGTCATGCGATCGAAGGTGATGTTGTCTTCTGCATCGTCGGTTTCGGCGGCAGCGACGGCGCCGCCGGTCTGATCGGCGATCACCTCGCCATCGGCTTCGGGCTCGTCGACCTCGACGTGCTTCTGCAGCGAATGGATCAGGTCTTCCTTGAGATCGTCGGGCGACAGCGTCTCGTCGGCGATCTCGCGCAAGGCGATGACGGGGTTCTTGTCGTTGTCACGAGGAACGGTGATCTGCGCGCCCTGGCTGATCTGGCGAGCACGGTGGCCGGCCAAAAGCACCAGCTCGAAGCGGTTGTCGACCTTGTCGATGCAATCTTCAACGGTTACGCGGGCCATGGACTGCCCCTTTCATGCCTGGATTTAATGGAAAACAGGCGCGGTCCATAACCCGAACGTCGCCAAAATACAAGCATCATGGCATTGACGGGAGCATTGGGCACACAATCTCCCGTTCAGACACCTGATTTGGCAAAACCGGGCCGCATCCTTGATTCGCCGCCGCGATCACAATTGCTTGCATTGTCCCATCACGCCTTGGATTGCCCCCAAACTGGCGTTATCTCGGATGGCTAGGGTCAGCCGGTTTATTATGAGCCTGGCCAATAGTCGCTACCGCATTTCGTTTAGACGGCCGCATTTTCGAAAAAGGACTATTTTCCATGTTCGACCCTCGTGAAAAAATCGCCCTCTTCATCGACGGTGCCAATCTCTACGCCACGTCGCGGGCGCTCGGCTTCGACATCGACTATCGCAAGCTGCTGTCCAGCTTCCAGAAGCGCGGCTATCTCTTGCGCGCCTATTATTACACGGCGCTGGTCGAGGATCAGGAATACTCCTCGATCCGCCCGCTGATCGACTGGCTCGACTATAATGGCTTCAAGGTGGTGACGAAGCCAGCCAAGGAATTCACCGACTCGACCGGTCGCCGCAAGATCAAAGGCAATATGGACATCGAGCTCACCGTCGATGCGCTGGAACTCGCCGACGTCGTCGACCACTATGTCATCTTTTCCGGCGATGGCGACTTCCGCACGCTCGTCGAGGCGCTGCAGCGGCGCGGCCGCAAGGTATCGATCGTCTCGACCATGGCCTCGCAGCCGCCGATGATCTCGGACGATCTGCGCCGCCAGGCCGACCACTTCATCGACCTGACGACACTCAAGAACGAAGTTGGCCGTGATCCCTCCGAACGGCCGGTGCGCCGGCCCGAACCGGCTGAAGTCGAAGAGGACGACTACTGAGGCCGGTCGCCTTGACCGCCCTCTCCCATGCCGAACCCGATCGCGACTGCCCGCTGTGCCCGCGGCTGCATGACTTCATTGCCGAATGGCGGCAGCGCGAGCCGTCCTGGTTCAACGCACCGGTGCCAACCTTCCTGCCACTGGGCGGCGAGGATACCGTCCAGCTTCTGATCGTCGGGCTGGCGCCCGGCCTGCGCGGCGCCAACCGCACCGGACGCCCCTTCACCGGCGACTATGCCGGCGACCTGCTCTACTCGACATTGATCGCGCACGGTTTTGCACGCGGTGAATTCAAGGCACGGCCCGATGACGGGCTGGAGCTTGTCGGCACCGCGATCACCAATGCGGTGCGCTGCGTGCCACCAGAGAACAAGCCGGTCGGCGCCGAGATTTCGACCTGCAGAACATTCCTGGTGCCGACCATCGCCCGCTTTCCCAACCTGCGCGCCGTTCTGGCGCTGGGGTCGATCGCGCACCAATCGACCGTGCGCGCGCTGGGCGGGCGCGCTGCAGCCTATCCGTTCAAACATGGCGGGCAGATGGAGGCGGGCGATATCACGCTGTTTTCGAGCTATCATTGCTCGCGCTACAACACCAATACAGGCGTTTTGACGGAAGCCATGTTCGTCAATGTATTCAGCCAGATCGCGACGTTCCTGCGGAAATGACGCCGTACTATTCCTGACGCGCTTCCCAGGGGAAAGCGCTACGCGCCTTTCCCGGAATTGCTCTAGAACCCCTCCAGCACGATCTTGCCCTTGGCGGTGCCGGTCTCGATCAGCGCATGGGCGCGCTTCAGATTGGCGGCGTTGATACGGCCGAATGTTTCGCCCAGCGTGGTGCGGATGGTGCCGGCGTCGACAAGGCGTGACAGTTCGTTGAGGTGCTCGCCTTGCACGGCCATGTCCTGCGTCTCGAACAGCGAGCGCGTGAACATCAGCTCCCAATGGACCGAAACGCTCTTGCGCTTGAACGGATTGATATCGAGTGTCTGGGGATCGTCGATCAACCCGAACCGGCCCTGCGGAGCGATCAATTCGGCAATCTCGGCCAGGTGCCGGTCGGTATTGGTTGTCGAGAACACAAAGGCTGGTGCGCCGATGCCCAGCGCGGCGACTTCGGCGGCCAGCGGCCTGGAATGGTCGACGACATGATGGGCGCCAAGCCCAAGCACCCAGTCGCGTGTCTCTGGCCTCGATGCGGTGGCCACCACTGTCAGACCGGTCAGTTGGCGTGCAAGCTGGACCGCAATCGAGCCGACGCCGCCAGCGCCGCCGATGATGACGATGGCATTCGCGGCGCCCATGACAGGCTTCTTCACGTCAAGACGGTCGAACAGCGCCTCGAAGGCGGTGATCGCCGTCAGCGGCAGCGCGGCAGCCTGCGCATAGTCGAGCGAGCCAGGTTTGCGACCGACAAGGCGCTCATCGACAAGATGGAATTCGGCATTGGTGCCTTGCGGCGCGAGCGCACCGGAATAGAAGACGTCGTCACCGAGCTTGAACAGGCTGGCGTCCGGACCCGTTTCAACGACCCGACCGGCGGCATCCCAACCAAGCACCCGCCAGGTTCCGGCTTCGGGCCTGGCACTTCGGCGTATCTTGGTGTCGACCGGATTGACCGAGATCGCCTTCACCTCGACCAGCAGTTGACGGCCTGTCGGCTCTGGCTTGGGCAGGTCGATATCGACGAGGGAGGCCTCATCAGTGATGGGAGTTGGGATCTGATAGCCGACGGCGCGCATTTTTGTCTCCGCGATTGCTGTTGAGCTTTGTCTGGAGCAGAGATGCGGACTATGCGCGCCAAGCGCAAGAATGCACATATAGAGCACATAGTGTCGAAAAGGATACCGTCATGCCGCGCATTCGCCATGAGCGATTCGATTGCAGCCCCGGCTGCACCGTGGAGGGAACGCTCCGCTATATCGACGGAAAGTGGAAGGGCGTCGTGCTCTACCATCTGTTCGAGGGGACGCTGCGCTTCAACGCGATACGCCGGCGCATTCCCAACTGCACGCAGCGCATGCTGACCAATCAGCTCCGCGAACTGGAAGCCGATGGGCTGATTGCCCGCAAGATCTATCCGGAAGTACCACCGAAGGTGGAATACAGCCTGACCCCGCGCGGCAGAAGCCTGGAGCCGGTCATAACAGCCTTGAAAGTTTGGGGCGATGCGAATGTGACGTTGGCGCCGGAGGCATCGCAGGCGGCGGCTTGAAGCGGCCGCTGCTCAGCAATGGCAAGACGTGCAACCAAGGTAGCTTGGCGATGCCGGCGGCAACCGGATCGTCAATATTTGCAACGGCATAGCCCGGTTTGTGAAGAAACCGATTCGGACGCGCAATCCCGATCGCTTCGGCCGGACGGCCTCAATGCGCTGGTGCAAGCAGCGCCGCCAATTTCTCCGACCCGCCCTGCAAGACATTCAGGTCGACGTCACCCTGGATGCCATCCACGCGTCCCCTGTTGTGATACTGCCAATAGATCCAGTCGTGGCGATCCGGTTCCACCAGCAGAGAGCGAAGCCATAGCGGGCGCGCGGCGATCTGCCCGGCATACGCGACCTCGGCCTCATCGGTCAGATAGACGATCGCCGTCTTGCCGAACGCTTCCTCGACAGGTCCGAGAAAAGCCTGGAGTTCGGTATTCAATTGTTCGGGCGATGGACGCTGCGGACAGTTGCCGCCGAACTCGATATCGACGACCGGAGGCAGCAAGGGCTGATCCTGCGGCACGACCGAGATGAAATTCTTCGCCTGGTCGGCGCCGGGCCGGCAGAAGGTGAAGAAATGATAGGCGCCGACGGCGAGGCCAGCCGCGCGAGCCTCACGCAGATTGGTGGCAAAGGCACGATCGACGTGATCGCCGCCCTCGGTCGCCTTGATGATGGCGAAGGCGACATCGGCGGCGGCAACGCGCCGCCAGTCGATTTCGCCCTGATGGTGGGAAACGTCGATGCCTCTGACCGGATATTTGCCACGGTCCGGGGAGTATGTGTGGAAGTAGACGAAGCCACCGGCAGCGACCAGGGCCGCAAAGACCAGGCTGACCGATCCCCAGAGGATTATCCGGCTCTTCAAGACGACCCTCTCTCAGGTATTTTCTGGCTCCATACGTTCGAAACTTGAAAGCCAAACGGTTGGCTTTTCTAGGGCTACCGCCCGATACCCCGCCCTTCGCTATGGCTCCGGGCGTTCGTCGCTCGAAACGCCAAATCGTTGGCTTTTCGCCCGCTTCGCGGACCGCTCCTCACCCACGCTCCTTCAAGAGCCGGCCCTTCTCGCGCGACCAGTCGCGCTGCTTTTCGGTCTCACGCTTGTCGTGCAGTTTCTTGCCGCGACCGACGGCGAGCAGCAGCTTGGCGCGGCCCTGATCGTTGAAATAGATCTTTAGCGGCACCAGGGTCATCCCTTCGCGGTCGACGCTCTGCGACAGCTTGGCCATCTCACGCTTGTTGAGCAGGAGTTTGCGGCGCCTCCGGGGCTCGTGATTGAAGCGGTTGGCCTGCAGATATTCCGGCAGATAGGAATTGATCAGCCAAATCTCGCCGCCTTCGACCGAGGCGTAGCTGTCCTGGATGTTGGCCTGGCCCTGGCGCAGCGACTTGACCTCGGTGCCGGTCAGCACCAAGCCGGCCTCGATCGTGTCGAGCACCTCATAGGAAAACCGCGCCTTGCGGTTCTCCGCAACGGTCTTGTTGTTGGGATCGGCTTTTCTGACTTGATTCATGATGTGGAGAGGTGGCGCCTCATCCTTAATTTATCAAGCCGGCGTGCTTCATGGCCGCGTCGATCTTTGCAGCGGTCAACTCCTCGACCGTGACCAGCGGTGAACGCAGCACGTTCTCGACCTTGCCGAGCTTCGACAGCGCGTATTTGGCGCCGGATACGCCGGGCTCCAGGAAGATCGCCTTGTGCAGCGGCAAGAGACGATCCTGCAACTCAAGCGCTTTTGCACTGTCGCCGGACAGCGTTGCTTCCTGGAATTCGGCGCACAGCCGCGGCGCGACATTCGACGTCACTGAGATGCAGCCGACACCGCCATGGGCGTTGAACCCGAGCGCCGAGGCATCCTCGCCGGAAAGCTGGATGAAATCCTTGCCGCAGGTCATGCGCTGCTCGGACACACGCTCAACCTTGCCGGTCGCATCCTTGACGCCGACGATATTCTTGAAGTCGTGCGCCAGCCGGCCCATCGTCTCCGGCATCATGTCGATCACCGAACGCGGCGGGATGTTGTAGATGATGATAGGCAGCTTCGTCGCCCTGGCGACGGCGGCGAAATGCTCGTAGAGGCCGCGTTGCGTCGGCTTGTTGTAATAGGGCGTGACGACCAGGGCGGCATCGGCGCCGGCCTTTTCGGCATATTGCACGAGCCCGACGGCTTCCGCGGTGTTGTTGGAACCGGCGCCGGCGACGACCGGAGCGCGGCCATTGGCGACCTCGATGCAGACCTTGACGACATGGCGATGCTCATCATGCGACAGGGTCGGCGACTCGCCGGTCGTGCCCACCGGAACCAGGCCAGTCGTGCCTTCCGCGAGCTGCCATTCGACAAATGCGCGAAAGGCTTTCTCGTCGAAACGCCCGCTCTTTTCGAACGGTGTCACGAGCGCAGTAAGCGAGCCTCTCAGCATGTCGTCCAACTCCTTGGGACTTCTTGGGTTTTATCAGTCGGTTTGTCGTGCGCGCCTTCTAGCCGAAAGCGAAGCGGCGCACCATAGTCTCGACATGGTTGCGCGGCAAGCATTGCCATGGTGCCAGCAAGCGCAATTCGGACGGCCTCGATAACTCTTTGTTTACGAGCCCTTCACGACCTAAGTTTAGGCTTCGAGGCTTCTTCGCCTTCTGGTAAAATGCTGGATTA
Organism: Mesorhizobium sp. HAY1-8B; assembly: GCF_056868045.1. NCBI lineage: Bacteria > Pseudomonadati > Pseudomonadota > Alphaproteobacteria > Hyphomicrobiales > Phyllobacteriaceae > Mesorhizobium > Mesorhizobium sp. HAY1-8B. The sequence goes on along the minus strand of NZ_CP200321.1, from coordinate 3,483,951 downwards.
GGAAAGACACGAGATCATGCCGGCCAGTCGGCCCCACCTCTTCGCGCTGCTTGGCGCCATCGCGGTGCTGATGCCCGGTGTGGCGATCGGCGGCAGCGTCGATGTGCAGGTCACCTCGGCGATCCCGATGCCCAGCCCGCAGGACGGGGCGCAGCAGGCGCCCTCACCCAGCGTCGCGATGCTGAAGAGCGGGTTGGACGCACTGGCGGCCGGCGATATTCCAGGCGCCCGCGGTGTGCGCGACGCGCTTCCGGCTCAATCGCTCGACCAGCATATACTGGCTTGGGCGATCGCCCTCTATGGCGGCGACAAGGTTCCGAGCGGCGATATCGCCGCGGCCGCGAGGATGCTGCCCAACTGGCCAGGCACCGTCGCCTTGCGCAAGAACAGCGAGCGCGCGCTCTATCGGGAAAACCCCGCCCCCGGCATCGTCATTGCGGCATTCGGCGGCAGCCAGCCGCAAACATTCGAAGGCGTCATGGTTCTCGCTCGCGCCTATGTGGCGACAGGCAACGTCAAGGCGGCACGCTCGGTGCTGTCGCCGTTCTGGCGCACCACGGTCCTGGAAGCCAAGGACGAGACGGCGTTGATCAAGGAATTCGGCGGTCTGATCCCTGCCGCCGACCACCGTTTTCGCATGGATCGTATGTTCTATGCCGATCGGGTGAACTCCGCCCTGCGGGTTGCCGGCCTTGCCGGCGCCCAGCAGTTCGCCGATGCCTGGGCTGCAACCGACAGAGGCGACAAGAACGCGCTGAAACTGCTGAAGGCAGTGCCGGCATCCCAGCGTTCGGCCGGCTATTTCTTCGCGCAGGCCGAATATCTTCGCAAGCAGGAAGATTTTGCTGGCGCCGCCGCCGTTGTGATGAAGGCGCCGACGGACCGCGAGGCTTTGGTCGATCCGGACGCCTGGTGGGTCGAACGCCGGGTGCTGTCGCGCGAACTGGTCGACCAAGGCGACATGACGACGGCTTACCGGATCGTCGCCACGCATGCCGCCGAAAGCGCGGCCAATGCTGCGGAGGCCGAGTTCCACGCCGGTTGGTATGCGCTGCGCGGCCTCAACGATCCCAAGCTTGCCGCGACGCATTTTTCACGTATCGCCGAGTTGGCGCAGGGGCCGATGACATTGTCGCGCGCCTATTACTGGCTCGGTCGTGCGGCGGAAGTCGGCGGGCCGGGCAATGCCAAGGACTATTTTGGGCGTGCGGCGGCCTTTGGCACGACCTTTTACGGCCAGCTTGCCGCCGAACGCGTCGGCCGCCAGGCACTCAATATCGTCTATCCCCAGCCGAGCGCTGCCGACCGGCAGAATTTTGCCAGCCGGGAGGCCGTCAGCGCCATCAAACGCCTGCAGGAGGCAGGCTACGACCGCTATGCCGAAACGCTCTACCGCGACCTTGCCGGACAGTTGACCAGCCCGGGCGAATTGGCGCTGCTCGCTGTCCTTGCCGAGAAACAGGGCAACCATTTCATGGCGCTGAAGGTCGGCAAGATCGCCGGCGCGCGCGGTATCGATGTCGGTGCGCTGTCGCATCCGCTCGGTGTCATCCCTGATTCGGCCAATATTTCCGGCTCGGGCAAGGCGCTGGCCTATGCGATCGCTCGCCAGGAAAGCGAATTCAACATCGGCGCCGTATCCAGCGCTGGCGCACGCGGGCTGCTGCAGCTGATGCCGGGAACCGCCAAGCAACTGGCGAAGAAGGCCGGATTGCAGTTTTCGCAGGCACGGCTGACCACCGACGCCGGCTACAATGCCACACTCGGTTCAGCCTTCCTTGGCGAACAGCTCGATCGCTTCAACGGCTCCTATGTGCTGACCTTCGCCGGCTACAATGCCGGCCCCAACCGGGCCAGCCAGTGGGTGGCGAAATACGGCGACCCGCGCGGCAAGGACATCGATGCGGTGGTGGACTGGATCGAGCGGATTCCCTACACGGAAACAAGAAGTTACGTACAGCGCGTGATGGAGAATTACGAAGTCTACAAGATGCGTATTTCCGGCAAATACGACATCGTCGGCGACCTCGTGAACGGGCGCAGCTGAGGGCTCGACAGGCCCTTTCGCCAACGCTGCCGATCTCGCTCGATGGCCGGCAGGCCAGAGGGAGTGGGAAGGATCTCCAGTCCTTTGAATGGTCCTGTCCCGGGGAATGAGCTTGCAGGTCAACGGGACGGCCCCTCTCCCCTGCCAGGCATCTCTGCCGCAGGAGGAGATCGGGAACTTCGGTCTCGCCTTCTATTTGACCGCTCCCGCTCTCACCTGTAGCAGTCAGGGATGATCCCGCAGCAAGAAGGTGGCATGTCCAGATGCCTGGTACCGAAGGCTTTTGCGACTTGTTCTACGCCGCGCCAGATGGGCTGAGACTTCATGCGCTCGTCTATGGCGAAGCGAATTCCGGACATTGGCCGGTCGTCTGCCTGCCTGGCCTGACCCGCAACGCACGAGATTTTCATGAGCTGGCGCTGCGCCTTTCAACGGGCTCCGATCCGCGCAAGGTGGTTGCCTTCGACTATCGCGGGCGCGGGCAATCGGCCTATGACCCCGATGTCAGCCATTATAATGTCGGCGTCGAGGCCGGCGACATCCTTGCCGGTCTGGCAGCACTGGGCATCGAGGAGGCAGCTTTCATCGGCACCTCACGCGGCGGGCTGATCATCCATGTGCTCGGCGCCCTGCGACCGGCAGTGCTGAAAGCCATTGTTCTGAATGATATCGGGCCGGAGATCGAGCCGGCCGGCCTCGCCCATATCCAGTCCTATCTTGAACGCGCGCCGAAGCCGAAGACCTTCACTGAAGTGGTGAATGTCCAACGCCATGTTCATGGCCAGGACTTTCCCGCACTCACCGACGCCGACTGGACGCGAATGGTGGGGGCGCTCTACCGTGAGACGGATCAAGGGCTGTTGCCGGATTTTGACCCGAAGCTGGTCGACACCATTGCGAGTCTCGACCTGTCGCAACCATTGCCCGCGCTCTGGCCGCAGTTCGACGCGTTGGCGGCCATTCCCTTGCTCACTGTCCGCGGCGCCAATTCGAGATTGCTGTCGACCCAAACGCTGGATGAGATGCGAAAGCGCCATCCTGGCACCGAGACGATCACCGTCACGGGTCAGGGGCACGCACCATTCCTCGAAACCGGCAGTCTGCCTGGCGATATAGCGGCCTTTCTTGATCGGGCTGAGCGCCAAGACTGAATAAAGTAAACCCCAAGACCAGATCTGGTCCTTGGGTCACAGCAACAGTATAGCCGCGCCTGTCGGAATTATTTGGCCTTCGAGCTTTTCCCCAAGGCTTTTGCCGGCTTTGCCGCAGCCGCCTTGGTCGTTTGGCCCCGCTTTGGCGCCGAAGGCGCGGTCAGCGGGGACGAGAAGGCCGAGCTTTCATCACAACGCGAGGCATCCTCGCTTCGCGGCGTTTCCAGCACGACGACACAGCCGTCGAGATCGTTGGTGGCCAGATGCGCGTAGCGCATGGTCATCGAAAGAGTCTGATGGCCAAGCCACATCTGCACGCGCCTGATGTCGATGCCGCCCTGGACAAGGCGCGAGGCGCAGGTGTGACGCAAGATGTGCGGCACGACCTGGTCATCGGCGCCAAGACCGACTTCGGCCTTCGCGTCATTCCAGATGGCACGGAACTGTGCCTGGCTGAGCTTGGTGAACGGGCCTTTGGGCCGGCGCCCTTCGGCCGGAGGCAGCTTGATGACTTCCTTGACACGCTCGGTCATCGGAATGGTACGGCTGCGGCCGGATTTGGTGATCCAGAAGCTGACACGGTGTTCCTGGATGTCGTTCCAGATCAGCCCGAGCGCCTCGCCGAGACGGCATCCGGTGTCGACCAGGAAGACGGAAAGCCTGTAGGCATCCTCACTGCGGCTTCTGATGGCGGCAAACAGCCTTGCCTCTTCGTCCCTCTCGAGGAACCGAATCCGTCCCGCCCGCTCTTTCTGGCGGCGGAACTCGGGCAGGCTGTGGATATCTCCCATCTTGTAAGCCTTGCGCAGCAGTTTGCTGAGGGCAGCCATCTTTCGATTGATGGTTGCGTTGCTGTTGCCGCGCTGGCGCAAGGTGCCGATAAGGTTATCAAGGGTACTCTGGTCAAAGGCGCTGAAACGTTCTCCAAGGAGAATTTCATCTATTTCGCCGATGAAAGAGCTGACATTGTATTTATGCCGGCCATCATCCCACAGTATGTCCCGATAGGCTGAAAAAAGCTCTCCAACTCGGTACGACTTTACTTCTCTTATCTTGTTGTACGTGTACTTGATCTTCGAATTCTGAGAAGAAAACATCGAAAACGGATCTGAGGGGCTAGCCTCCTGGATCGCTTCGTTGGTCATAATTCGTCGCGCCCCCCGAGTGGATAGATCAGCCCTATCCGCTTGGAAGCGTCCTTTCAAGAGTTTTAATCACGCGGTTGTGATCTCATCCGCCCATCAGCGAATCCCACGAAATCACTCTGCGGACTTGTTCAGCTACCGATTCCCCCTCTTCCTTCGTTTGCGTTGACCCAGTCACGAAACAAAAACAGCCCGGGCGTTTGTGCGCCCGGGCTGGATTTCACCTGTAAGGAACCAGCCCTTAGAAGGAGCGCTGGAAGCGGAGGATACCGCCGATGTTGCTCTTCTTGGAGGCGCCGAACCAACCCTTCGCGAGGTCGTCGCTGCCGACGTTCTGATAGTCGACTTCAGCCGTGACATTGAAGCCGGGAACCACGTCGTAGGACACGTTCGCTGCGATGCCGAGGTTCTGCCAGTCGTCATACGAAACCTGGGCGTTGAACGAGGTCTTCTCGTTGAACTTGTAGGTGCCACCGCCCCACACTGCCCAGTTGCCGCCCCACTGCTTGTACATGGCGCGACCACCGGCAAACCCGGTCGTCGGAGAATCGCCAATATTGTCGTCGGAGCCGTAGCCGCCCATGATGAACAGCGACAGTTCGTTGGAGACGTTGACGTCCAAGCGAACCTTGCCGGAGACTTCTTCGTAGTTGCTGTCATAAGCAATCACGCCGGTGACCGCGCCCCAGCCCTGCGTCCACTTCACACCGCCGACGACATGCGGAACATAGCTGTCGATCGAGTAGGCGCCGTAGCCTTCTTCCAACGAAACCACAGCCGAGAAGCCGTTGCCGGCATCGAAGTAGTACTGAATGACGTTGGTGTCGAAGCCGCCGTAAGGAACAATCGTATCCTGGATGACGTTGCCGGCGTAGCCGATGAACGTATCAAAAGCCGATTCATCCTTACCAATGCGCAGGCCACCGAGCTGGATCCAGGCGAAGTTCAGCGAGACACTCTTGTTGTGCCCCTGCCAGTTGCCGGCGTCGGCATTGCCATAAGGCCCGGTGCTCTGGTCGGTATAGTCGCCGGAGTTGTTGCCGAAGTTGAAGCGCGTCTCGGTGTAGGTCTTCAACGTGCCGAGTTCGGTTTCCTGGCCGGTCCAGGTCTTCAGCGTGAAACGAGCCTGCTTGTAGTAAGTGTCGTTGCTGTCGCCGTCCATGTGGTCCGGAACGTTGTTGACACCATCGTTAGTGCCGTGGTCGCCCACGCCGATGTCGTAACGGACATAGCCGCCGATGCGCAGGCAGGTCTCGGTGCCGGGGATGTAGAAGTAGCCAGCGCCGTAGACGTCGCAAATCTTGACGTATTCAGCGGGTTCCGGCTCGGCGACGACGACGGCGTCGGCGGCGCGCGCACCGGAAACTGCGATCAGGGCCGCAGCGGAGCCGAGAAGAAGGCTCTTGATGTTCATTTTCTGACCTCCAGTCAAAAGTTAAAAAACGGGTCTGGGTATTCTTTGCTGAAGGACAGCGTTCCCTGCCCCATCCCCACTACCGAAAAAGATGCGCACCGCGCCGCTCCTTCGAATTCGACATTACCCATGAGGCGGCGGCGTTCAACAACGATCGTACCGGCGAAAGGGCAGTTCGGCTGCTATCCCCCTGCGTTGTTGCACAAATGACACGATTTGGCCTCACTCAGAAAGCTCTCGTTAACCATCAGACGCGCCGCAGCCGCTTGTTTCCCGCCGAATCCGACAATCTGCCGACGGAATCATGACGGGCGTCCGAGTCACCGGCCAGGGAATTGCCGCAGAACCGCCGCATCAGGGAAACCCGCGGTTCGCGCCCTCGATATAATGACTTCTTTTTTCGAGATAATGGCTGGGGCTTGTTGATTGTGCCGGCGCTTTTCTTTATCCAGCGGCGCAACGGAGAGGTGGCCGAGTGGTCGAAGGCGCTCCCCTGCTAAGGGAGTAGAGGTCAAAAGCTTCTCGTGGGTTCGAATCCCATCCTCTCCGCCATCCTGCCTCGCGCCGCCGCACCGCGCCGATATTTTCCCAGCAATAACAGACAGATGATCCTGCGCTTGGCCGTTCCGGCGGTAACGTCAGGGTCGTTCCAGGCCTTCATTTGGTTCGATTCTGACTGGAGGTCAGAAAATGAACATCAAGAGCCTTCTTCTCGGCTCCGCTGCGGCCCTGATCGCAGTTTCCGGTGCGCGCGCCGCCGACGCCGTCGTCGTCGCCGAGCCGGAACCCGCTGAATACGTCAAGATTTGCGACGTCTACGGCGCTGGCTACTTCTACATCCCCGGCACCGAGACCTGCCTGCGCATCGGCGGCTATGTCCGTTACGACATCGGCGCTGGTGATGTCGGCACGTTCACCGGCGCACGCGCCGCCGACGTCGTTAACGGCAAGAACCAGGGCACTTACTACAAAGACGCCCGCTTCACGCTGAAGACCTGGACTGGCCAGGAAACCGAACTCGGCACGTTGAAGACCTACACCGAAACGCGCATGAATTTCCAGAATCACCCCTTCGACAACGGTGTATACAATAAAGCCGATAACAGCTTCGACATGCACTTCGCCTGGATTCAGCTTGGCGGTCTGCGGGTCGGCTTGGACGAATCGGCATTCGATACGTTCGTCGGCTATGCCGGCAACGTCATCAACGATACCATCGTCCCCTACGGCGGGTTCAAGACCGGTGTCGTTCAGTACTATTTCGACGCAGGCAACGGCTTCTCGGCGATGGCCTCTCTCGAAGAAGGTTCGGGCGGCGATGCACAATTCCCCAATCATTCGGGGGGATATGGTTATGGTCGCTCCACGGTCGACAGCTATGTTCCGCATATCGTCGGCGGCTTGAAGTACACGCAGGGCTGGGGTGATATCGTCGGCGTTGTCGCCTATGACAGCAACTACGAATCCGTCTCGGGCAAGGTTCGCGTGGACGTGAACGTTTCCAATGAACTGACGCTGTTCGGCATGTTCGGCTACGGCTCCGACGGAAAGCTGAACGACTTCAACGGACCCGGCACCACCCCTGCGAATGGTCGCGGCTTCTACAAGCCGTGGGGTGGTAACTGGGGCTTCTGGGCCGGCGGCACCTACAAGTTCAACGAGAAAACCTCGTTCAACCTCCAGGTGTCGGGTGATCAGTGGAAGGACTATGGTGTCGCGGCCAACATTGCCTACACCGTCGTTCCCGGCTTCACGATCACGCCCGAAGTTGACTACCAGCATGTTGGTTCGGGCGCCTTTGACGCCGGCAACATTTGGGCAGGCGCTGTCAAGAAGAACGCCGTCGGCGGTATCATCCGCTTCCAGCGCGATTTCTAAGACCAGATATTTCTGGGGAGACAGGAGAACCCGGCGGGCAACCGCCGGGTTTTTCTTTTTCTGATGCACGCCGTTGTTCCAACGCCGCTGCGCACTTTGGGCGGTGGAGCAAGTTCTGCACCGCAGCGGCGCTCTCAGATCACGGCAAGAATCCTCGGGTCAAGCCCAAGGACTACGACGGCGTCGCATTGGCGATTCCACCAAGCGCCGAACCACCCTACAAAGCGCGTCGCGATCTTTTCAGATTCGCTTCTTAGCTCTTTGACAGGCTTGGCTTGGGAAACTATCGGTCAAACGTCGGCGAGGTCGCCCAACGCTTCAATCAAAGGCTGGATCTCACTTTCGTAATTCTTCCAGCGCTTCACCGACGACTTGTAGATCGGTTGACGAACCTGCCAGCGGCTGGGCGTGGTGACCGCCCCTTCCCTATCGAAGAAGCGTAGGCATGCGTCATCCCAAGGCAGGCCGAGATAATCGATGAGCCGGCGCGACTGTGCCTCTTGATCCTCTACAAGCATCTCATAGCGATTTTCAAAGATACGACCCGGGAAAACCTCGTTCCAGTGACGCATCAAGCGATCATATTCTCGATAGTAGAGGCCGAGTGCCCGCAGGTCTGAATTGTAGCTGTGTGCCGAGCTGAAAGGCAGGACAAAGCATGACACGCAATTGTCGATCGCATCGCGGCGGCAGTGAATGATGCGGGCATTGGGAAAGAGCAGGGTGAGGAGGCCGATCAATTCGAAATTGTGCGGCATTTTATCGATGATTCGCTGCGCAGTCGGAGCGCGCTCCCGCAGATAGGAAAGATGCTCTTCGGCCAACGTCCTGGACAAGCCTTCGGTGACCGTCATAATCGGCTTGTTGAGATCAGAAGCTGTGGGTTTAAGACCGATCGCGTTCGCCACCCGCCACAGCTTGCTAAGCTCTCCAGCGCCATGAACGTCGGGATGGCTGGCGCATATTTGTTCGGTCAGTGTCGTCCCCGAGCGCGGCATCCCGACCACGAACACAGGCGCTTCGGAAGGGTTCCCGTAGCTGGACCTTTTGGCAAACAGATCCGGCGTGAAGGTCTCAATGCTCAGATCCACGAAACGACGATACTGATCGATGTCGAACTTGTAGCCGGCGGCCTGTTTCGCCTCGTTGAAATGGTGGAACGCCTCAGCGTAGCGCTTGAGGTCGTTCAGCACCTTGCCGGCTGCGTAATGCAGACTCTGCACGGCCTCCGATTTGAGTCGCGGACCGTCTAGTTCGCGAAGGACCGACGGAAGTTCCGCAGGCTCTTCGGTAAACTTTCGGCTCTGCACGAGGTCGTAATAAGCCGCCGCCACGTCAACGCGGTGTTTGATCGCCTCTCTGAGATAGACGCCGGCCTCCTCCATGCGCCCAAGGCCGGTGAGCGCGGCAGCCATTCCGATCCGCGCTTTGGGGTGATCGCGGTTAATTTTCAGCGCCTTCTCATAAAGCGGCAAGGCCAAGTCGGGTTTGTCGAACTGGGTATAAATGCGACCCAGGGCACACAGGGCCTCTACAAGATCGGGCTGCACTTCCAAGGCATACAGGATGTGTTTGATCGCAGCTGAAAATTCGCTCAGCCTGCCATAGGCTTCACCGAGGCTAAGATGATAATAGGGGTTTTCAGGCTCCTCGCCGACCGCGCGTGCGAAGTAACGCAGGGACGCCTCGTCGTCATAGCCCATACAGACGGTGCCCATGATGTAGAGCGCCAGCGGATGGTGTGGCGTGCGCGCTAAAACCTGCAGGCATAGGTCCTGAGCCTCATCAAGCCGCTTGGCCTGTTGATGCTCGTAGGCTTGCTGCAGCAACAAGCTGTCAGCCTGTGCGCGTGAAGGCGAATTTGTTTTCGGCAGGCTTGCCTGCACTGAGGCTGGCCGTGGCAATCCAGGTTTCGGCGCGGTGACGGACTTTAGGTGTTTGGACCAGGCAGGCGGCAGACGATTATTCATCATTCCTAGCTAGCAAAAAAAGCCAATCGAATCCAGAACATCTGACCATATCGACGGCTTCCAGCAGAAGGCCCATGCGTTAACCGCAGGGCCCTTTCGCTTGAGCAAAGTTGATCTTCGGAACAGACGCTGCAGCCTGTGCCGCAGCTTTCAATTCCGAGCCGTAAGCTGCTGTCACGATCAGGTATCCGCCAGGTCGCCCAACGCTTCAATCAGTGGCTGAAGCCTGCCTTCGTAGCTTTTCCAACGCTTGACAGATGATTTGTAGACCGGTTGACGAACCTGCCAGCGGCTGATCGTCCTGACGGGACCAGCCTTTTCAAAGAAACGGAGGCAAGAATTGTTCCACGCCAGACCAAGGTGGCCCACAAGGCGGCGTGACTGCCCTTCTTGATCGGAAACAAGGTCTTCGTAGCGATTCTCGAAAATACGCCCAGGAAGAACCGCCTTCCAATGGCGCATAAGGCGATCGTACTCGCGGTAATATAGTCCTAGCTGTGCAAGGTCCGAATTGTATTGATGCGCCTTGCTAAGATTTGAGATGAAGCAAGAAAAACAATTGTCAATCGGATCGCGCATGCAGTGAACAATTCGGGCGTTTGGAAAGAGCAGGGCGATTAAGCCGATACGCTCGAAATTGTGAGGCATCTTGTCAACGATACGGGCGGCGGCGGGCGCATAGAGATGCAAGTTGGAGAGATATTCGCCGGCGAGCACCATGGATCGTTGCCTCGCCATGGACGCAACGGGCTGCCCGAATGCGCATCCCGGCTGCAATTTGAGGCCGTTGGCCACAGCGATTCGACCCAGCTTAGTGAGTTCCCCCGCGCCGTGAACGTCGGGATGGCTGGAGCAGATCTGTTCGGTCAGCGTCGTGCCAGAACGCGGCATCCCCAGCACAAATACTGGTTTTTCGGAAGGGTCACCATATCCAGCCCTCGCCGCAAAGAACTCAGGATTGAACATCTCGATCCACGAATCCACCTGCCTACGGTAGGATTCAATGTCAAAACGGCAACCGCTATTCGCGGCGGCCCTAAGAAAATGATCCATAGCCTCGTCGTGGCGACCAAGGTCGTCCAGGACCTTGCCCGCAGCCTTGTGAAACTCGCAGAGTGCATCAGCGGGGTTCGTGGTTTTTTGAAGTTCGTTCAGAATGGACTTGAGTTCGGGCGGCTCGATGGAAAATTTTCGAATTGCTACGAGCGTATTATAGGATGAAGGCACATTTATACGCTTGGCGATGCTCTCGTTCAGGCATACCGCAGCTTCGTCCATGCGCCCGAGCGCAACGAGAGTACTAGCAAGATGCATTCGGGCCGGTGCATGATTGGGATCCATTTCAAGCGCTTTTTTATAGAGCGGTACAGCCATATCTGCCCTTTCAAACTCGGCATAAGCTTCGCCAAGTCGGCAAAGGGCCTGCATCAGATCCGGCTTCAACTCACAGGCACGCTGCAGATGACGGATGGCGAGCGGGTAGTCACCAACCTTTAGATAGGCTTCGCCTAAACTGAGCTGATAGTGTGGATTATTGGGCTCCTTCACGGCCGCGCGCGCGAAGTACTTGATCGCTAACTCGTCGTCGAAACCGAGCCCCAGCGTGCCGAGAATGTAGAGCGCAAGCGCGTGATTGGGCGAGCGTGTCAGGACACGATGGCAAAGTTCTTCGGCCTGCGGCAACCGGTTGGCTTGCTGAAATTCCAGCGCCTCTTTCAGCAACATATCATCGGTTGGACCATGTGAAGCTCCGGACTTCGAGGCCTGAGCTGGAGGTCCGATCTTTTGCGCGGGCAGCCTCTTGAGATGCTTGGACCAGGCGGGCGGCAATCGTGAAGTCATTGTGTCTCGGTAGCAAAAACAGTCCACGGAAGCCAGCACACTGCATCCGAATGCTCGCCGAGCTTCAAATAGGCTCCACCCGACATCACGTGATACTGTGAATTTTGAGGCGTCTCCTTACCGCTCGCTCAAACATCGAACCTCCGTCACGGCGGTTGCGGGATCTCGGCACGGACGGGGTCTTCAGGTGTTTGGACCAGGCAAGCGGCAGACGGTTGTTCATCATTCCCAGCTAGCAAAAAAACCAATCGAATCCAGAACATCTGACCATATCGACGGCTTGCAGCACAGGTCCCATGCGTTGGTCGCAACGCCTTGGCTCGAGCAAGGATGTTCTTCGGAACAACGCAGCAGCCTGTGCCGCACCTTTCAATTCTGACTCGTAAGCTGCTGTGATGATCAGGTGTCCGCTAGGTCGCCCAGCGCTTCAATCAGCGGCTGAATCTCGCTTTCGTAATTCTTCCAGCGCTTGACGGAAGATTTGTAGATCGGTTGGCGCACCTGCCAGCGGCTGGGCGTGTTGACCGAACCGTCCCTGTCGAAAAAGCGCAGGCAGGTGTCATCCCAAGGCAGTCCAAGATAGTCTATAAGACGGCGCGATTGTGCTTCCTGATCGTCAACGAGCGTCTCGTAACGATTCTCAAAGATCAAGCCTGGGAAAACCTTGTTCCAATGCTGCATCAGCCGGTCATATTCGCGGTAGTACAGGCCAAGCGTTCTCAGGTCGGTGTTATAGCTGTGTCCCTCGCCGAACCTTAAGACAAAGCAGGAGATGCAATTGTCGATGGCATCACGACGGCAATGAATGATGCGCGCGTTGGGAAAAAGAAGGCCGATCAGACCGATCAATTCAAAATTGTGCGGCATCTTGTCCACGATCCGACGGGCGGCAGGTGCCCGCTCACTCAGATAAGCCAAGTGCTCTTCGGCCAATGTTCCGGACAGTTTCTTTGTGATCGACGCGATCGCCTGGTTCAAATCGCTGGCCGACGACTTTCTCAGTCCGATCGCATTGGCGACCCGCCTAAGCTTCATAAGTTCGCCCGCGCCATGAACATCGGGATGACTTGCGCAAATCTGTTCCGTAAGCGTCGTTCCCGAGCGAGGCATGCCGACCACGAACACGGGAACTTCGGAAGGATTTCCATAACCAGCCCTGCCCGCCAGCATCTCAGGCGTGAAAGTCTCGATTAGCGCGTCAACCCAGCGACGATAAAGGTCGATATTGAAGTTGCGGCCGGAGACCTGTTTCGACTTCTTGAAATGGTCGAACGCATCCTGATAGCGCTTGAGGTCGTTCAGCACCTTGCCGGCGGCCAGATGGAGCTTTTCCGCGCCGTCCCGGTCAAGCTTGGGATTTTCCAGTTCATCAAGGATGGATTTGAGTTCCTTTGGTTCTTCGGTGAACTTCTGCGTCTGCACGAGATCGTTGTAGGCCGTCGGCACCTCGATGCCGCGTTCAATTGCCTCATGGAGGTAGCCGGCCGCCTCATCCATGCGTCCCACACTGGTGAGCGCACGAGCCAATCCGATCCTCACCTTTGGATGATTCCGGTTGATTTTCAGCGACTTCTCGTACAGCGGCAAAGCCATCTCCGGCTTGTCAAAATCGAGATAGGCATCCCCCAATGCACCAAGTGCCTCTATAAGGTCCGGCTGCAACTCCAGGGCATACTGTATATGCTTTATTGCTGGCGAATACTCGCTCACCTTAACATAGGCCGAGGCCAGACCGAGATGGTAGTAGGGATTTTTGGGTTCCGCATCGACCGCTCTCGCGAAATATCGCAAGGCCGCCTCATCCTCATAACCCAGGCAGATGGTTCCCAGTATATACAGAGCGAGGGGATGATTTGGCGTGCGCGATAGGACTCGAAGGCACAGGTCCTGAGCTTCGTTGAGGCGTTTGGCCTGCTGGAGGGCGTAGGCCTGTTTCAGTAGCGCTTCGTCGGCCTGCCTACGTGAAAGCGAATTTGCCGTCGGCAGATTTGGTTTCGGCGTGGGGCCAGGCTTGATGTGTTTGGACCAAGTGGGCGGGAGACGATTGTTCATCTTGCCTCGCTAGCAAAAAGAGGCGACGGAATCCAGCGTTACGGCTGCAGACCGCAGGGTGCTTGCACGGCCAGGCTGGTCACGCTAGCAAGAAACTCCCTTTGCCATGCGAGCTTCCGTCATGCGTCTGCGCCCTCCCCTCACGCCGCTCATCGCCGCACTTCCGTCCACCGTGCCGTTCGTCGGCCCGGAAGCGCAGGAGCGTGAGCGCGGGCGCGCCTTCCGAGCCCGCATCGGCGCCAACGAGAGCAGTTTTGGTCCTTCGCCGCGCGTCATCGCCCGCATGGAGAGTGTCGCGCGCGACCAATGGATGTATTGCGATCCCGACAATTTCGACCTGAAGGTCGCGGCTGCCGCGCATCACGACGTCGCGGTCGAGAACGTCGTTGTCGGCGAAGGCATAGACGGCCTGCTCAGCCTTGTGGCGCGCATGTATGTGGCACCTGGCGACGCGGTGGTCACCTCGCTCGGTGCGTACCCGACCTTCAACTTTCATGTTGACGGCGTCGGGGGGCGGCTGATCACGGTTCCCTATGAAAACGACAAGGAAAGCCTGGAGGGTTTGCTCGCAGCGGTCATCAGGGAAAAGGCGCCGCTGGTCTACCTGTCCAACCCGGACAATCCGATGGGCAGTTGGTGGGTGGCGGACGAGATCATCCGTTTCATCGAGGCGTTGCCTGAAACCACCATGCTGGTGCTCGACGAGGCCTATGGCGAATTGGGGCCAGCCTCGGCCCTGCCACCGATCGATATCTCGCGGCCAAACGTTGTCCGCATGCGAACGTTTTCAAAGGCTTATGGACTTGCCGGTATACGCTGCGGCTACGCGATCGCAGAAACCCAGGTGATCCGCGACTTCGAGAAGATCCGCAATCACTACGGCGTCAGCCGCATGGCGCAGGGCGCCGGCGTCGAGGCGCTCGCCGACCAGGCCTATCTCGAGACCGTAGTGGCGCGGGTGGCTGCCGGCCGCCGCCGCATCGCTGATATCGCCGAGCAGAACGGATTGAAGCCTTTGGCCTCGGCGACCAATTTCGTCACCATCGACTGCGGGCATGATGGCGCCTTCGCGCTGAAAATACTGCAGGGGCTGTTGTCGCGCGATGTATTCATCCGCAAGCCGATGGCGCCAGGGCTCGACCGCTGCATTCGCGTCAGCGTCGGCCTCGATCACGAACTGGATATTTTCGCCGAGGAATTGCCCGGCGCGCTGGCCGCGGCGCGAGGGAACTAGGCAATTTCGCCGCACTCGGAATCCATCGCGCCACCGAGCAGCCTCCTGACGCGTGCGAGCATGTCCGACAACTCGGCGGCCTCCTCGTCGCCCAGGCCCGCGGTCAAGCGGATAAGGTCTCGATCCGCTGCCGACTGAAGTGCGGCAAGCGCGGCGCGGCCGCGTGCGGTGAGCGAGAGGACGCGCCGACGCAGAGTATCGGGACCGGCACGCGTTTCGATCAAGCCGGCGGCGGAGAATTTTCGAAGGATTCTCACAACATAGGCAGGATCCAGTTGGAGGTCCCGGGCGATTTCGGATGCCGCTGGTGCGAAATCGAGTTGAAACACTCGCGCCAGGAAGCCTGCCTTGTCGCCAGGGTTGGAGGCAATAAGGCTGGTCCGGTGCTCCAGCTCGAACAGTACCCGCGCCTCGGCCAGCGTATAGGCACTGTGGGTCAAGGTTTCGTCGAGCAGCCCGATCAGGCCGGTATAGAAACGGTTGAAGCGCCTGAGGTCGCTGACCAAGGCATTCCGATCGGTCGGCATGTCCGGCGCCCCGGGAAGATTCCCACATCGCCGGATCATCGCAAAAACTTGACCAAGTCAGTTATTTATTGGAGGAAGTCATCTATCCCCCGGATGAAACACAGCTCGACAATTCGAAAGAATCCTCCCCTCAAACCAGTTGCCTTCGTTCGATCCTGCGCCAGACTCCATGCGAGGAGCGAGCCATGAAAGAGCAGCGGAAAAGGGCGGTGAAGGTGCGTGTCCAGGGCAAGGTGCAAGGCGTCGGCTACAGGATCTGGACGCGAGGCGAAGCGACAGGGCTTGGCCTGATGGGCTGGGTACGCAACGAAAGAGACGGATCGGTAACGGCATGGCTGACCGGCACGGATACGGCGGTTTCGACGATGATCGAGCGCCTTTGGCAAGGCCCGCCGGGTGCAGCAGTCTACCAGATCGATATAGAGGAAATCGAGAGTTGGATTGCGCCTGGAGACTTCAGGGTTGTCGCATAGGCGGCTCCAATGGGGCCCCTTGAATTAATTGAACGTTCGTTTTATTATAGCCGACCAAAGAGGCGATCATGGCGCGCACTACAGGATCCGATGGCGAGCGAACGGAGGCGGCAGTCCGCGAGGCGGCGGTCAACCTGATCGCACGCTATGGCTACGAGGCGATGTCCATGCGCCAATTGGCCGCCGAAGTAGGCGTGCAGGCGGCCGCGCTCTACCGCTATTTCCCGACCAAGGAAGACCTGCTGTTCACGCTGATGCGCGAGCACATGGAAGGGCTTCGCGAAGCCTGGGAAAACGCCCGGCCAGCCGGCGCCGATCCGGCGGAGCAGCTTGCGGCCTATGTGCGCAACCACATCGCTTTTCATATCGAGCGCCGGCACGCCACGCATGTGTCGAACATGGAATTGCGCAGTCTGTCGCCCGACAGGCTGACACAGATCCTGCGCATGCGCACGGGCTACGAAAAGGAACTGCGCGCCATCCTGCGTGACGGCGCCGAAGCCGGTGTGTTCAGCATCGAGGACACCGGCCTGACAGCCATGGCTCTGATCCAGATGATGACCGGCGTCATTGTCTGGTTCCGGCCGGGCGAGCGGCTTTCGGTCCCTGAAGTAACGGCGACATATCTTTCAATGACAATGCGGCTCGTCGGCGCGAAGATCGCTGACAGCGCCGCGCGTCCATCGGACGCGCAAAGGACGCCGTCCCACTTTAATTTTCGCGCATGATCCTTTCCGAAAATCGAAGCCGATTTTCGGGGTCATGCGCCACGGAGGAAAAACATGTACACGAACACGCTCAGCTTCGGGCTTGACGAGGACATCGAAGCGCTGCGCGACATGGTGCGGCGCTTCGCCCAGGACCGGATCGCGCCGATCGCCGGCGACATTGACCGCGACAACGAATTTCCGGCGCATCTGTGGCGCGAGCTCGGCGCGCTCGGTCTGCTTGGCATAACGGCAAATCCCGATTTCGGTGGCAGCGGCATGGGTTACCTTGCCCATGTCATTGCCGTCGAGGAGATCTCACGTGCCTCCGCGTCGGTCGGCCTCTCCTACGGCGCTCATTCCAATCTCTGCGTCAACCAGATCAACCGCTGGGCAACGCCGGCTCAGAAGGAGAAATTCCTGCCGCCGCTGTGTTCGGGAGAACGTGTCGGTGCGCTGGCGATGTCGGAATCCGGCGCCGGCTCCGACGTTGTCTCGCTCAAGTTGCGCGCCGAAAAGCGCAATGACCGCTATGTGCTTAACGGCACCAAGATGTGGATCACCAACGGCCCGGATGCCGAAACGCTGGTCGTCTATGCCAAGACCGATCCGGAGCGGAAATCGCGCGGCATCACCGCCTTCATCGTAGAGAAGGCGATGACAGGGTTTTCCGTGGCGCAAAAACTCGACAAGCTCGGCATGCGCGGCTCCAACACCGGCGAGCTGGTGTTCGAGGATGTCGAAGTGCCATTCGACAATGTGCTGCATGAGGAAGGGCGCGGCGTCGAGGTGCTGATGTCGGGCCTCGACTATGAGCGCACCGTGCTTGCCGGTGGCCCGATCGGCCTGATGGCGGCGTGCCTCGACGTGGCGATCCCCTACGTGCACGAACGCAAGCAGTTCGGTCAGGCGATCGGCGAGTTCCAGCTTGTGCAAGGCAAGCTTGCGGACATGTACACGGTGATGAATGCCGCGCGCGCTTATGTCTATGCCGTCGCCGCCGCCTGCGACCGCGGCCAGACCACGCGCAAGGACGCCGCCGGCTGCGTACTGTTCGCGGCCGAAAAGGCGACGCAGATGGCGCTCGACGCGCTGCAACTGCTTGGTGGCAATGGCTATATCAACGACTATCCGACCGGCCGGCTGCTGCGTGACGCCAAACTCTACGAGATAGGCGCCGGCACTAGCGAAATCCGGCGCTGGCTGATCGGCCGCGAGATCATGGCGGAGGGGGTTTAGCATGGCCGTCCTTCAGACGCAGGTATCGCCCTCCTCCGAAACCTTTCGTGCCAATGCCGAACGCATGCGCGGACTGGTCGCCGACATCGCCGAAAAAGCGGCCATCGTCGAGCGCGGCGGTTCGGAGGAGGCGCGCGAGCGCCACATCTCGCGCGGCAAGCTGTTGCCGCGAGAACGTCTCGCGCAATTGCTCGACACCGGCTCGCCTTTCCTCGAGATCGGCCAGTTCGCGGCATGGTCGATGTATGGCGAGGAAATTTCCTCGGCCGGCATGATCGCCGGCATCGGCCGCGTCGAAGGCACCGAGGTGATGGTCGTCGTCAACGATGCCACGGTGAAGGGCGGCACCTATTATCCGCTGACGGTGAAGAAGCATCTGCGCGCGCAGGAAATCGCGCTGCAGAACAATCTGCCCTGCATCTACCTGGTCGACAGCGGCGGCGCCAATCTGCCCAACCAGGACGAAGTGTTTCCCGACCGCGAACATTTCGGCCGCATCTTCTACAACCAGGCCAACATGTCCGCGGCCGGCATCCCGCAGATCGCCTGCGTCATGGGTTCCTGCACGGCCGGCGGCGCTTATGTGCCGGCGATGTCGGATGAGACGATCATGGTGCGCAACCAGGCGACCATCTTCCTCGGCGGCCCGCCGCTGGTGAAGGCGGCCACCGGCGAGGATGTCAGCGCCGAGGATCTCGGCGGCGCGGACGTGCATACCAGGCTTTCCGGCGTCGCCGACCATTATGCGATGGACGACGAGCATGCGCTCGCCATCTGCCGTCGCATCGTCAAAAACCTGAATCGGAACAAGACTGTAAGCCTGAGCTTACAGAAATCGATTCCACCACTTCATTCGGCGAATGAACTCTACGGCGTCGTGCCGACCGATCTGCGTCAGCCTTATGATGTACGTGAGGTGATCGCGCGTATCGTCGACGGCTCCGAATTCGACGAGTTCAAGCAGAATTACGGCACGACGCTGATCACCGGCCTTGCCCATCTCCACGGCATGCCGGTCGGCATCATCGCCAACAATGGTGTCTTGTTTTCCGAAAGCGCGCTGAAGGGCGCGCACTTCATCGAACTGTGCTGCCAGCGCAAGATCCCGCTGGTCTTCCTTCAGAACATCACCGGCTTCATGGTCGGCCGGAAATACGAAGCCGGCGGCATCGCCAAGGACGGCGCCAAGCTGGTGATGGCGGTTGCCACCGCCAGGGTTCCGAAGGTGACCGTCATCATCGGCGGTTCGTTCGGCGCCGGCAATTACGGCATGTGCGGCCGCGCCTACTCGCCGCGCTTCCTGTGGATGTGGCCGAATGCCCGCATCTCGGTGATGGGCGGCGAGCAGGCGGCGACCGTTCTTGCCATGGTCAAGCGCGAGGGCATCGAGCGCAAAGGGGGCGAATGGAGCGCCGAGGAGGAAGCAAAGTTCAAGAAGCCGATCCTGATGAAATACGAGCACGAGGGCCATCCGCTTTACTCGTCCGCCCGTCTTTGGGATGACGGCATCATCGATCCGGCAAAGACGCGCGAGGTGCTGGCGCTCAGCCTTTCGGCGGCGCTCAACGCCGAAATCGAGGACACGCGCTTCGGCGTGTTCAGGATGTGAAATGAGCAAGGCGCCGGACAGGATCCGCATCCACACAGGCGACATCACGAAGCTGGATGTCGACGCCATCGTCAATGCCGCCAATTCGTCACTGCTTAGCGGCGGCGGCGTCGATGGCGCCATCCATCGCGCGGCGGGCCATGAGCTCGAGTTCGAATGCCGGATGCTGAACGGATGCAAGGTCGGCGACGCCAAGATCACCAAGGGTTACAAACTGCCGGCTCGACATGTCATCCACACGGTCGGGCCAGTCTGGCAAGGCGGCGGCAGAGGCGAAGCCGAGTTGCTGGCCTCCTGCTATCGCAAGTCGCTGGAACTCGCGGCCGCCAATGATTGCCGCACCGTGGCATTCCCGGCGATTTCGACCGGTGTTTACCGCTACCCGAAAGATGAGGCGACCGACATCGCTGTCGGGGCGATCGGCACGTTCATCGACGAAAAAAACATACCGGAGACTGTCATCTTCTGCTGCTTCGATGAACAAACGGCGGAACTATACCGGCGCGCCGTTGCTGCGCTTCGGGGGGCCTGAACTGTATGGACCAATCAATTCATCAGCATAGGCAAACTCGAATCCCCGCCAACGAACTGGCGGCGAGGCAAGATGTTCGCTACTGCTTGTTCCGCGCAATACAATGGGGACAGGGCGAAGATGATGCTGAAATATCACCGGGGTACGGTTGCCTCGATACTTGCAATCCTACTAATATTCGCAACGACTGCCGCCAACCCGGCCGGATCGCTGGCAGGCAGCAGGGGCGACGTGCGTTACCCGATAAACATTCCCGTGGGGACCACCGGAGGCTGCGGCAAGATCTATGGAGCATATCTCGCAGCCGCGGGCCATTCGGCCTTCGCGGCGACGCCGATCGTTCCGGCGAGCGAGTATTTCATTTGTGGCGTGAAGCTAAATGCACCGTCACAGAAGGCGGCCGAGGAACTGGCGCTGAAATCCTGTCAGGCCAGCAAGAGCAAATACAAGGTTACCGTCGCTGGCGCCTGCAGTCTCGCCGCGTCCAAATAGGCTGGAAGGCGCGCGGTTTTTCTCTTTGGGGGAAGCAGAATGAAATCCACGAACTCCAGGCGACCAGCCATCGCGATACTGGCCGGGTTGTTCATGATCGTCTCGTCCGGCATCGGCGTGGCCGGCTCGCTGGCGGGAAGCGAGGGAGACAAGCGGTTCCCGCCGGCTTTGAATGGCGACCCGAAGTCGCCATGCACCAAGGCGTACAAGGCCTATGTGGCGGCCAGCGGCCATTCGGCCTACGCCACCACGCCGTATTCCAGGGTGGTCTCGCTATACATCCTGTGCGGCACGCGGCTGAATGCACCGTCGCAAAAGGTGGCGGAAGAGCTGGCGATGAAATCCTGCCTGGCCACACGTGCGCACTACAAGGTGACGAATGGCGGCGCCTGCGAGATCGCCGCTTCGAAATAGGCCGGCGCCTGCCAGAATGGCGCCGCCCGCCACAAACCCGGGAGGCTCCATGTTCGCCAAGATCCTGATCGCCAATCGGGGCGAGATCGCATGCCGTGTGATCCGCACGGCCCGCAAGCTCGGCGTGCACACCGTCGCCGTCTATTCGGACGCCGACGCGAAATCCCTGCATGTCGAGATGGCCGACGAGGCTGTTCATATCGGCCCCTCGCCTGTCGGCGAGAGCTATCTGCGCGGTGACAAGATTGTAGGGGCGGCTCTTTCGACCGGGGCGCAGGCCATCCATCCCGGTTACGGATTCCTGTCGGAAAATCCCGATTTCGTCGACCAGGTGGTGACGGCGGGGCTCACCTTCATCGGCCCGTCGGCGGCCTCGATCCGCGCCATGGGACTGAAGGACGCCGCCAAGCGGCTGATGGAGAAAGCCGGCGTTCCTGTCGTTCCGGGTTATCACGGCGAGGCGCAGGAGATCGTGCTGCTTGCGTCCAAGGCGCGCGAGATCGGTTATCCCGTTCTGATCAAGGCGCGCGCCGGCGGCGGCGGCAAGGGCATGCGGCGCGTCGAGCATCCCGATGATTTTTCCGAGGCGCTGTCCAGCGCCCGGCGCGAAGCAAAGGCTGCTTTTGGCGACGACCGTGTGCTGGTCGAGAAATATGTCGACAAGCCCCGGCACATCGAAGTGCAGGTGTTCGGCGACAATTTCGGCAATGCCGTGCATCTTTATGAACGCGACTGTTCGGCACAACGCCGCCACCAGAAGGTGATCGAGGAAGCGCCCGCCCCGGGCATGACGCCGGATTTGCGCAAGGCGATGACGGAAGCGGCTGTGAAGGCCGCAACGGCGATCAACTATTCCGGCGCCGGCACCATCGAATTCATCGTCGATGCCTCGCAGGGCCTCAAGGCCGACCGCTTCTGGTTCATGGAAATGAACACCCGCCTGCAGGTCGAGCATCCGGTCACCGAAATGGTCACCGGCACCGATCTGGTCGAGTGGCAGTTGCGGGTCGCCAGCGGCGAAAAGCTGCCGAAGTCGCAGAGCGAGATCGCGCTTGCCGGCCATGCCTTCGAAGCGCGCATCTATGCGGAGGACGCGGCAAAAGGGTTCCTGCCTGCTACGGGCACGCTGCATCATCTGAAATTTCCCGAAACAGCACCCGACGCGGCCACGATGCGCATCGAGACCGGCGTGCGGGCCGGCGATGCCATCTCGCCCTACTACGACCCGATGATCGCGAAGCTGGTCGTCCATGCAAAGGACAGGCAAGCCGCGCTCGAAGCACTCGGCACAGCGCTATCGCAGACCGAGATTGCCGGCTCCACCGTCAACACCGCCTTTCTTGCCGCTCTCGCCGCCGATCCGGACTTTTGCGCTGGCGACGTCGACACCGGCCTGATCGGCAGACAGCAGGCGACGCTGACCGAACTCCCGCCGCCGACCGGCGAAATCATCGCGGCAGCCGCCCTTGCCGCGTCCGGCGCAGGATTATTGCCGCCGTCGAACGACCCGTGGTCGTCGATTTCCGGCTATGCCCATTTCCACGGCGTGGCGCGGCGCACACGGTTGAAGTTCGGCGAGGACGATATTCTGGCAAAGCTCTCGGTGCGGCCGGACGGGCGTTTCCAGGTGGCGCTCGGTGCGCCCTATGCCAGCGCCAATTCGCATGATTTTCGCGCCGCTCCACGCCTCGCCCGCTGGCCAGGCCACATCACGGTGTTCGAAGGCGCCATCGGCTATACTTTCGCGGTGCCCGACCCGTTGGCACGGAGCGATGACGCGGCGGCCGCGTCCGGCAGCCTGCGCGCGCCGATGCCGGGTCTGGTCAAGCTGGTGCGCGCGGCAAAGGGCGATGCGGTGATCAAGGGACAAGCTCTCCTGATCCTCGAGGCGATGAAGATGGAGCACACCATCGCCGCCCCGCATGACGGGGTGATTGCCGAAATCGCCACGGAAGGTGCGCAAGTCACCGACGGGACGGTGCTTGTGCGGTTCGTCGAGGAGCAGACCGCCTCAGGCTGATACACCGAGCGCATCGCCGACCGCAAAACGAAATGGCCGGGGCGAACCCCGGCCATTTCTCTGGATTATCGCCTCGGATTACTGTGCGATCGGCGCGTACTTGCCGTCATGCCACTGGTTGATGTCGTAGCTGGCGTTCTTGAGGTCGCCCTTCTCGTCGAAGGTGACGTCGCCGACAACGGTGCTGATCGGCGTGCCGTTCTTCAACGCTTCGGCAACCTTGGCCGGATCGTCGCTGCCGGCACGCTTGATGCCTTCGGCGAAAGCCTGGACCACGGCGTAGGAGAACAGCGTGAAGCCTTCCGGCACGAAGCCGCCGGCCTTGATCTTCTCGACGGCGGCCTTGGCTTCCGGCTTTGCCTGCGGGTCCGACGGGAAGACGAACATGGTGCCTTCGCCGGCCGGGCCAGCAACCTGCCAGAACTCCGGCGAGGCGATCGAATCCGGCATGATCAGCTGGAACTTCAGGTTCTGTTCGGCCGACTGGCGCAGGATCAGGCCGGCTTCAGGATGGTAGCCGCCGAAATAGACGACGTCGGCCTTGAGATCCTTGAGCTTGGTGACAAGCGCGGAATAGTCCTTCTCGCCGGGATTGATGGCGTCGTAGTAGACTTCCTTCAGGCCACCGGTGTTCATGGTTGCCTTGACAGCGTCAGCCACGCCCTGGCCGTAGGCGCTCTTGTCGTGCAAGATGACGACGTTCTTGCCGGCATACTTCTTAGCGATCCACGGGCCGATGAAGGCGCCCTGTGCGTCGTCACGCGTATAGAGGCGCATGATCGTCGGCCAGCCGGCCTTGGCGGCCGCGTCGGTCAGCACCGGGTTCGAGGAAGCCGGGCTCATCATCAGCGCGCCGGCTTCGGCATAGACGGCCGAAGCGGGAATGCTCGAGCCCGAGCAGGCATGCCCATCGATGAACTTGACGCCGTTGGCGACGATGCGGTTGGCAACCGACACGGCCTGCTTGGGATCGCACTGGTCATCCTCGATGTCGAGCTTGATCATCGAGCCGTTGATACCGCCCGCGGCATTGATGGCATCGGCGGCGGCCTGTGCGCCCTGCTTGAACTGATCGCCGATGGTGGCGAGCTGTCCGGTCATCGGGCCGACCACCGAAACGGTGATGTCGTCGGCGAATGCGACCGGCGCACTCATCATCAGGCCGAAAATGGCCGCGCTCAAAATACTCATTTTTTTCATTGCAATAGAACTCCTCCACTCACGCGCGGCCGCCCCGGCCGCGCTTCTTCCAGAGAGGCGGGACAATTTCATCCTTCATCGGGCCTGTCTAGGCGCATTGACGCCGCTCGATTGGGCCTGGGAGGCCTCATCCACGCAAAAAAGCCACGCCAGCCTTGTTCCGGCCGGTCATGGCTTTTTTGCCTGTCGGGCTGTTTCCCCAGCGCCCCCGCGCCGCGAACCCCAACTTGGCCGTCCCTGTCTTTCCTGTTGACCATGCCCGAAAACCGGATTCCACTTTCCGGGATCATGGTCCGTCGTACGGCTTGACCTATTTCGCCTGCCGCATTCTTGTTGTTGGCCTGTGGCCTGGCTATCTGCGCAGCCTTGTCCCTGTTGTGGCCCGACCGTCTTTGAGCGATCTGGACCCGAGCCTTTCCGCCTCGCGGAAACCTAGTGCATGGTCATCCATTCGCGGGCTTCGCGCAGCGCCCTGGCAATCTCGACCTTCGACATGGCCGCCGACAGTTCCGAGCGCAGTTCCGCGGCGCGGGCCGAACCCTTGATGGCGGCGATGTTGAACCATTTGTGGGCGGCAACGACGTCGGTCTCGCAGTCGCGGCCGGTCGCATACATCATGCCCAGTTCGAAAAGAATGTCGGCCTGGGCAGTTGCCCCCATGGCGCCGAAGCCTGCTTCAAGCATTTCAAAACGTGCCATTTTAGTCCCCTGTCTGGCTCCCGAGAGCTGCCTCCGTTTGTCTTGTCCGGGCCGCTCTTTCGATGCTTTCGAGAATGCCGCTCAGGCTTGAATCCGTCGTTAAATGGCGTGCTTAATTTGAGGAAAACAAAGCTAAAACAAGAGGTAAACGCGGAAATTCGTTAAGGATACGAAGCCAGCGTTTCAGCCAATTTTCGCTAAATTTGACGAAAATTTTCCGGGCCTCAATCAACACTCCGCTAACCACGGGAGACAAACACGATGCGCCGGTCGTTTTCATTTCCCTCCGCGACGAGGCGAATTCAGGCGCTTTCAGAATCCCAAGGTCTTCCGTTGCGGCACCGCTTTTGTTTTGGCGGGAGCTGGATTAGCTTACGTTTGCGTAAGCGGCAGACCGGCGAGGCGGAGCATCCGGCCGGCCATCCAAAGGGAGGAAGACATGTTTCGAAAAGTGAGCCTGGCCCTTGCAGCCACATTGATCATGGCGGGAACGGCGTGGGCCGATCCGATCGAGGGCAACTGGAAGACGCAAGCCGGCGACACCGCGGCGATTTCAGGCAGCGGCTCGTTTTCCATCACGCTCAAGTCGGGCAAATATACCGGCAAGACCATCGGCTCGCTCAAGGCGGCTGGCGACAACAAATATGCCGGCAGCATCACCGACCCGGCAAACGACAAGACCTATTCGGGCAAGGCGACGTTGTCGGGCACCTCGCTCAAGATGAGCGGTTGCGTGCTCGGCGGTCTGATCTGCAAGAGCCAGACCTGGCACAAGCTCTGATCTACCATATCCTTGGGACATGATGACGGGGCCTGGCAGGCCCCGTTTTCGTTTCATCGGCAGGCCGAGCACTGGTGCTGTTGCCCTGCCTCCGGTGGCCATATCAGGCCGGCGGCGACCGGAGCAGATCCCGTCAATCATTTTGAACCGCAGATGAACACCGGCATCAGAGCCGGTTCAGAGGCGTTGGGGCATTCTCCTGCGTGTTGAAGGAGACACCACCCGATGCTTGCTCGCCGCTTCACCATCGTCTGCCTGCTGATGAGCCTGTTTGGAATGTTCTTCGCCATCCTCGTCGCCGAAGCGGGCCGTTCCCCCCGCTCCTGGGACGAAGCCGGTTCCAGGACATGCCGCCTCGCCTGCCCCACCCACCTTCGCAACTGAACCAAAGAAACCAGACCTCGAAAAGAAAAGCTCAGACATCATGAACCGCATCGCCGCCAACGCTCTCAAGACCCTTCGGCTTCTGCCGCGGGCGGCGCTTATCCTGATGGTCCTGGCCGCTCCGGTCCTGGCCGTACCGATGATGCGCGCCGATGCCGGCTCGACGATCGAGGCCCCGGCCCTGAAGAAGTCCGGCGTCGGCTTCGTGCTGCTGGTCAGTCTGCAGCGAGGATAAAGAAAAATGGCGCTTTGGGCGCCTTCGACAGCCATACCCCTCCCAACCGCTCGTCCGAGTCTCTATATTGAGCCATGGAAAAGCGAATCTACCCTCAAGCCATCGAATCTGTCGTCATGCCGGAGCCTTTTGGCCGGCAAAGCTTCGACGATGCCGCGAAAGCGGTCGCGGCACTGCAGTTGCTTTATGACCGCAACACCAGGTTCCTGCGCGATTCCTTCGCCGCCCTGGCCGCCGGCGGTGACAGCAGCAAGCGCTACCGCGCCTTCTATCCCGAGATCGGCGTCACCACGAGTTCGTTCACCCAGGTCGACTCGCGCCAAGCCTATGGCCATATGCCGACGCCCGGCCATTTCGCCACCACGATCACGCAGCCGCACTTGTTCGAGAACTACCTGATCGAACAACTTCGGCTGATCATGCGCAACCACGGCGTGGCGGTCACGGTTTCGGAATCGACCACTCCCATTCCATTGCATTTCGCCTTCCTGGAGGGAACTTACGTCGACGGCGCTGCCGCGGAGCGCATCAAGCGGCCGATCCGCGACCTGTTCGACGTACCGGATCTCGACGGCACCGACGATCAGATCGCCAACGGCACGTTCGAAGTGGCCTTCGGAGAACCAAGACCGCTAGCCCCATTCACGGCGCAGCGTATCGACTACTCGCTGCACCGCATGACGCACTACACGGCGACCAGCCCGCAACATTTCCAGAATTTCGTGCTGTTCACCAACTACCAGTTCTACATTGACGAGTTCGGCGCCCGCGCCCGCGACCTGATGGAGAAGGGCGGCGGCGGTTATGTGGAATTCGTCGAACCGGGCAATGTCGTGACCAAGGCCGGACAAAGCGCGCCGAGCGAAGGCGTTGGACCACAGCGTCTGCCGCAGATGCCGGCCTATCACCTGAAAAAGGCGAACCATGGCGGCATCACCATGGTCAACATCGGTGTTGGCCCATCGAACGCCAAGACGATCACCGACCATATTGCCGTGCTGCGGCCGCATGCCTGGGTGATGCTCGGCCATTGCGCCGGGCTGCGCAACACCCAGGCGCTCGGCGACTATGTGCTGGCGCATGCCTATGTGCGCGAGGACCACGTACTGGACGACGATCTTCCGGTCTGGGTGCCGATCCCGCCGCTGGCCGAGATCCAGGTGGCTCTGCAGGAGGCGGTTGCCGAAGTCACCGGCCTGTCCGGCTACGATCTGAAGCGCATCATGCGCACCGGCACGGTCGCCACCATTGACAACCGCAACTGGGAACTGCGCGACCAGCGCGGGCCTGTGCAGCGCCTGTCGCAGTCGCGTGCCATCGCGCTCGACATGGAATCGGCGACGATCGCCGCCAATGGCTTCCGCTTCCGCGTGCCCTACGGCACGCTGCTTTGCGTGTCCGACAAGCCACTGCATGGCGAGCTGAAACTGCCTGGCATGGCGACCGAGTTCTACAAGCGGCAGGTGGCGCAACACCTGACCATCGGCATCAGGGCGATGGAGAAGCTGGCCGAGATGCCGATGGAGCGGCTGCATTCGCGCAAGCTCCGGAGCTTTTCGGAAACAGCGTTCCAGTAGGTGGCCACAACGTCTCGGCGAGGCAATTCGTCGTCTTGCTCAGGCCGCAATTTGGCCGATAAGCAGATTGAACGGATCGTCAGGCGGCCTTCACCAGACACGACCTCAATGACAACAGGCGCGCGCTTGAAAATGACGGCTGGGTTGGCATTCCTGGCGATGACGGCACTGTCGGCCGCGCTGTTGGCCGGGTTCTTCGGCTCGCTCCACCCCGCCTTCGATTCCTTCTCGCATTTCCGCATGCACTTCAGCGTTCTCATGGCGCTTCTGGCACTGCCGCTGCTCGCCAGCTCGTTTCGGCTGCAAGCGGCAGCGGGGCTGCTCTTTGCCATCGCCTGCCTGGCCACGACGGCAGGCGCCCTGCCGAGGCTTTGGCCTCAGCCCGCGGTTGCCAAGCCTGCCGATCAGGCCGTCTACAGCCTGCTGCAGATGAACCTGCGCTTCAACAACCCGACGCCGAAGAAAGTGCTCTCGCTGATCGGCCGCACCAATCCGGACGTGATCACCCTCGACGAAGTGTCTGGCATGTGGACGACCGAGCTTGGCACCATCACCAGCGCCTATCCCTACCGTATCCTCTGCCCTTACCCGAACGGCATGTTCGGGGTGGCGTTGCTGTCGCGCCGGCCGTTTGCCCCCGACACCGCACCGCGCTGCGAGCCGCGTGGCGCGATGGCGACCGCCACCATCGACTTCGGCGGGATCGGGGTCGATGTCGCCGCGATCCATTTGAGCTGGCCGTGGCCGAAGGAGCAGTACTGGCAGATTGGCGAACTGGCGGAACCACTGGCCGGGCTCGGCGAGACCGCGATCATGGCCGGCGATTGCAACGCCGTGCCGTGGAGCGCGGCGGTGCGGCGGGTCGCGGCTCTCGGCAGGCTGACCGTCATGCCGTCGGCCGGACCGACCTGGATCCACCGGACACTACCCGACTTCCTGCGCCGCTATGCAGGTCTGCCCATCGACCAGGTGTTCAGCAAGGGCGGGCTGACGATCCTGTCTTCGACGCGGCTGGAGGATACCGGCTCCGACCACCTGCCGGTGCTGGTCGAGTTCACGCTGAGGCCGCAGGAACAGAAACCGTTCGATGAGCATGAAACCGCGACCGTTTCCCTGCCGGAGCCAGCGAAGCCGCGCGGTTGAGTTTTAGCCGTCCATCTGTGGCACGAGCATCAACTTCGCCCGGAAAGCTCGGGTGAAGCGCTATGATTTCGCCAGGGCGTCAACCAGATATTCGACGTGACCGCCTTCCCGGTGCTCGCGCGCGTCAAAGGCGTTTTGCTTGCCCTCGTACTCGTCAAAGACAGCGTCGATTCGCCGGCGTGCTTCGCGCCGCGTTTTGGAGCACTGCCCATCGTTCGCAGCGGTCAGGCCGGTAAGCGATTTCTCGGTCGCCGCCATCATCTGCCTGGCAATTTTGCCATGCGTCTCCTCATGCGTGCGAACACCGGTGAAGAACCGCGCCCAGCGCTTATCGAGCGCCGGCGGGAGCACGGAAACGACATGTGGGTAGGTGAAATTCAGGTTGAGCGTGCCGTTGGCCTGTTTGATCCGGCAGGAACCCTTGACCTGAACAAAGTCGAAATCCCAATCCTTGGTATAGCTGGTCTGCGCGATGGCGCGGGCCATGAAGCCATGCCTTGGCCCGTTGCGGTCCATGGATTCGATCAGCGCCTCGCCGGTCGTGCCTGAAATGTCGTATGTCTTCGTCTTGACCAGGACCTTGACGTCCGCCGAAGCGACGGAGGTCAGGCTGCACGACGCGCAAATCGTCGCCAGAACTAAACGTGCGAGCAAGCGCATCCACGCTTCCCTTCAAAGATGACCAACGGCAGCATGCCGTCGGCGCTGAGGGCATTCACATACCCTGGTAGACCGGGCCTTCGCCGCCCTGCGGCGGCACCCAGCTGATGTTCTGGTTCGGATCCTTGATATCGCAAGTCTTGCAGTGGACGCAGTTCTGCGCGTTGATGACAAAGCGCACATCCTTGGCCGCCGGATCGGCGGCGGCGTTGCCGTCCTTGTCGACCCACTCATAGACGCCTGCCGGGCAATAGCGTGTCGAAGGCCCGGCAAAGACATCGTGCTCCGAGCGCTTCTGCAGTTCCATGTCGCCGACCAGCAGGTGGACCGGCTCGTTCTCCTCATGATTGGTGTTGGACAGGAACACCGAGGACAGGCGGTCAAAGGTCAGCACGCCATCAGGCTTCGGATAGGCGATCTTCTTGTGCCTGGCGGCGGGCTCGAGCGCGGCATAGTCGGCCTTGCCGTGCTTCAGCGTGCCGAAGGGCGAGATGCCGAACAGCGTGTTCAGCCACATGTCGAGGCCCCCGAGGCCGATGCCGACGATGGTACCGAAGCGCGACCACAGCGGCTTGACGTTGCGCACCTTCTTCAAATCCTTGCCGATGTCGGTCGCGCGCCAAGCTTCCTCGTAGCTGGAAAGCTCATCATTGGCACGGCCCGCGCCAATCGCCTCGGCGACATGCTCGGCCGCGAGCATTCCCGACAGAACTGCATTGTGGGAGCCCTTAATGCGCGGCACGTTGACGAAGCCCGCGGCACAACCCATCAGCGCGCCGCCGGGGAACGACAGTTTCGGCACCGACTGCCAGCCGCCCTCGGTGATGGCACGCGCGCCATAGCCCAGCCGCTTGGCGCCCTCGAAGGTACCCGCGATCGCCGGATGCGTCTTGAAGCGCTGGAATTCCTCAAATGGCGAGAGATAGGGGTTCTTGTAATTGAGGTGGAGGACGAAGCCGACCGCCACCTGATTGTCCTCGAGATGGTAGAGGAAGGAGCCGCCGCCGGTCTTCATGTCGAGCGGCCAGCCGAAGGAATGCTGCACCAGGCCAGGCCGATGGTTCTCCGGCTTGACCTGCCAGAGTTCTTTCAGGCCGATGCCGTATTTGCCGGGCTCGCGGCCGTCGGAGAGCTTGTATCTGGCGATCAGCTGCTTGGCGAGCGAGCCGCGCGCGCCCTCGCCGATCAGCACATATTTGCCCATCAGCGCCATGCCCGGCGCGAAGCCCGGGCCATGCGTGCCGTCCTTCTCGACGCCCATGTCGCCAGTGACGACGCCGGTGACGGCGCCTTCCTCATTGTAGAGCAGTCCAGCGGCGGCAAAGCCCGGATAGATCTCGACGCCAAGCGCCTCGGCCTTGGTCGCCAGCCAGCGGCAGACATTGCCGAGGGAGACGATGTAATTGCCGTGATTGTTCATCAACGGTGGCATCAGGATATTGGGCAGACGGAAAGAGCCGGCGGGGCCGAGCACCAGGAAATGGTCCGCCGTGACCGGGGTCTTGAAAGGATGACCTTCTTCTTCGCGCCAACCGGGCAGCAGCCGGTCGATGCCGACAGGATCGACGACGGCGCCGGAGAGGATGTGGGCGCCGACCTCGCCGCCCTTTTCCAGCACGACGACGGAAAGCTCGGGATTGACCTGCTTGAGGCGGATGGCCGCGGCAAGGCCGGCCGGACCGGCACCGACGATGACCACGTCGAATTCCATGCTCTCGCGTTCGATATCGCTCATCAACCCCTCCGCACTGGCTTGCCGCTGTTGCGTATCTTGCTGGCTTCTGCGCTGCATAGCGCATCAATTGGCGACAGGAAACCGGCGCATACGTGACAATGCGGATTTGGCCAAAAAGTCGCGCATCCCGCCGCATAATGGCCGTCAGCGCCCCGCGAGAACCGCGGTCCCTGCGTTTTTTAATTGTTCGACGGCTTCCTTATCGGCCATACTTCCCGCCATGCGCATTCCTGGGCCAGCCGGCTTTCCTTCGACGCGCTTTGTTTTCACGCCCGGCCGGGCCTGCCGGGCGATTCTTTTGGCCCTTCTGACATCGGCGCCAGGGTACGCCACGGCGGACGAGGTAAAAGTCTGGGCGACGGGCGCCTACTCCTTCTCCGACGAGCTCGGCGGCTTCCGCATCACCGGAGCCTCAGGCATCGGAACCAAGAACGATCCGCTGGTCATAACGGAAGAGCTTAATTCAGCGACACCGGTGACGCTGACCATCCGCACCACGAAGCCGATCCAGACATTCGGCAAGGCGGGCGAGTTCGCCAACGGCATCATGTATATGCGCATCGACGTGCTCAACAACAGCGGCCAAGCCTGGATCGAATTCCAGTTCGAGCTTCAGGAGATACTGGACCAGCCGAGCGTGTTTGGCGACGGGCTTTCGTTCGACCAACGCAACAAGACGCCCGACAATATCTGGTCCAGCAATTTCGCCGATTTCGACCGCGACTTCGAACCCTACGACCGGTTGCTTTTCAAGAACGGCAAGGTCGATCCGATGAAGACCGCCAGCTTCGAGTTCCTTATGACCGACTACACGCCACGATGGACCTTCTATCTGGTGCAGGATCCGCGCATCCCAACGGGATAGGGCGAGCGGCCGGCCTTGCAAATTGCAGCCACGCGGACGAATGTGCGCGCCATGACTGCCGCGTCCCCCAACAGCCCGACCGATATTGCCGACATCCTGGCCTTCTACGCCAGCGCTGGCGTCGATGAAGCGCTGGAAGACGCCCCGGTGAACCGCTTCGCCGAGGCAGCGCCGAGGCCTGTCGAGCGCGCACCGGCGCCGGTGGCGCCCCCTCTCGAGGACAGGGCGCCGGAGCGGCCCGCGGCATCACCCGGGTTGGATGCAAGCAAGGTGCCGGATGCGCCGGCGCGCACCGTGCCCTCCGCCATACCCGACGAGGCGCAGGCCGCTCTCGCCCGGCAAATGGCGGCAAGCGCCTCGACACTGGAAGAGCTGCGCCAGCACATGGCCGCCTTTGATGGCTGCAATCTCAAGGCCACCGCGAAGAATCTCGTGTTCGCCGACGGCAACCCGGAGGCCGCGGTCATGCTGGTCGGCGAAGCGCCCGGCCGCGACGAGGACATTGAGGGTCTGCCCTTCGTCGGCCGTTCGGGCCGACTGCTCGACCGCATGCTGGGCGCGATCGGGCTCGACCGCACCTCGGTCTACATCGCCAACGTCATTCCCTGGCGGCCGCCGGGCAACCGCACGCCGACCCCGCACGAGACAGAAATCTGCCGGCCGTTCATCGAGCGCCAGATCGAATTGGTCAATCCCAAGGTCCTGGTCAATCTCGGCGGCCCGTCGGCCAAGACCTTGCTCAACACTTCGGAAGGCATTTTGCGGCTGCGTGGCAACTGGCGCGTCCACACCACGGCCGCGGGCACCGCCATTCCGGCCATGCCGACGCTGCATCCAGCCTATCTGTTGCGGACGCCGGCGCACAAGAAGCTGGCATGGCGGGATTTTCTCGAGGTGAAGGCGAAGCTGCGGTCACTCTCCTAGATCGAGATGACGTTGGACTGAAGCATTCCCACTTTTCGGGATCATGCCCTGGCGATAACCTCGCAGGTAATTGAAATGCTATCCCTGTCGGACTAGCCATCCTCCCATGACATCAGCCCAAACTTCCGCCGGCAGTCTTATCCGCGAATGGCGCACGCGACGCCGCATGAGCCAGCTCGACCTCGCCATGGAGGCCGAGATTTCGCAGCGGCACCTGAGTTTTGTCGAGAGCGGACGCGCCGCGCCCTCGCGCGATATGGTGCTGCATCTGGCCGAGCAGCTTTCGATCCCGCTGCGGCAACGCAATCAATTGCTGCTGGCCGCGGGCTTTGCGCCGAGCTTCAGCGAACGGCCGCTCACCGACACGACGCTGGCGCCCGCGATGGCGGCGGTCGAAACCGTGCTCAAAGGGCATGACCCGTTCCCGGCACTGGCCGTCGACCGGCACTGGAACCTGGTTTCGGCCAATGCCGCGATCGCTCCGTTCCTTGTCGATGTCAGCGAGGCTTCCCTGCTGGCGCCACCAGTCAATGTGCTTCGCCTTTCCCTGCACCCCGGCGGCATCGCACCGCGCATCGTCAATCTCCAGGAATGGCGCACGCATCTGCTGGAGCGCCTCAAGCACCAGAACGATGCGACCGGCGACCCGGTGCTGGTCGAACTGGAGCACGAGTTGCGCGGCTATCCTTCCGGCCTCAAAGGCGGCCGGCCGGCACCCGTCGAGCCGAACGCCATCGTGCATCCGCTCAGGCTTGCCCATGGCGATCAGGTGCTGTCGTTCATCAGTACCATCACCGTGTTCGGCACACCGCTCGACGTGACCTTGTCGGAACTGGCGATCGAATCCTTCTTCCCGGCGGATGAGCAGACACGCGCCGTGCTGCTGCGGCTGGCGAAGGAGCGCGGCGAGCGGTCCTGATCAACCCTGAGGCAACGTCGCCTTGCGCGTTCGCCTGCGTTCCAGGCCCAGTTGCCGTTCGCGCCAGATGATGAAGATGCCGGCCGCGACGACAACCAGGCCGCCGACCAGCGTGCTGAGCGAGGTCACGTCGCCGAAAACGAAATAGCCGACGACGACGCCGAGGATCATCGAGGTGTATTCGAACGGTGCCACCACCGACGCCTCGGCATGGCGATAGGCCGAGGTCATCAGGATCTGGCCGAGGCCACCGCAGAAGCCGGCCATGATGAGCAGCGCGGCTTGCACTGGTGTCAGCGACTGCCAACCGAAAGGCAGCGTCAGCAGCGAGAGCACGCTCGCGGTCGACGAGAACCACAAAACGATGGTCGCTGTCTTCTCCGTCTGCACGAGATTGCGCACAAGCAGCATGGCGACAGCCGAGATCGCCGCGGCCACCAGCGCGGCCATGACGCCCAGGACCTCCTCGTCGTCGAGCGCTTCATCCGAATTGAGCAGGGTCAGTTCCGGCCAGGAGATGATGAGCACGCCAATGAGGCCGACGGCGACAGCGCTCCAGCGATAGACCCGGATCGTTTCGCCAAGGAAAACCGAGGAAAACACCACGACGAGCAGCGGCTGCGCATAGTTCAGGGTGATCGCCTCGGGCAGCGGTAACCTGGTGAGCGCGAAAAAGCCAAGTCCCATGGCACCAACGCCGACGACACCGCGCGCGACATGGTTGAAGGGACGTTTCGTGACGAATGCCGTCGCCAGATGCCCTTTCAATGCCAGGAAGGCAATGATCGGGAAGATGGCGAAGAAGGAGCGGAAGAACACGATCTGCCCGGCCGGCACCTCGCCGGCCGCCTTGATGCAGGTTTGCATGCCGACAAAAACCGCCACCGAGACGATCTTGAGCGCGATGCCCCTCAGCGTACCGTGGCCGCCCGTCGTTCCTGGTTCCGCCCCCGCCCCTGATGTCACGTTGGCGATGCACCCCTGATCGCGGACCAGATGCGCGCCGGGGTCGCCGGCATCTCGATATGCCTGATGCCGTAGGCACGCCACAGCGCGTCGGTCACCGCGTTGAGCGCGGCCGGCGTCGAACCGATCGTGC
Source organism: Mesorhizobium sp. HAY1-8B (assembly GCF_056868045.1). Lineage (NCBI taxonomy): Bacteria > Pseudomonadati > Pseudomonadota > Alphaproteobacteria > Hyphomicrobiales > Phyllobacteriaceae > Mesorhizobium > Mesorhizobium sp. HAY1-8B. Next base: position 3,448,984 of record NZ_CP200321.1, on the reverse strand, counting down.
CGGCCTCGCCCGCGCCCTTGATGCCGAGCGCATTGGTGGTCGACGGCACGTTGCGGGTCTCGAAATGGAAGAACGGAAAATTGTCTGCGCGCGGCATGGCATAGTCCATGAAGCTCGCCGTCAGCAATTGTCCATCCTCGCCATAAATGGTTTCCTCGGTCAGCGCCTGGCCGATGCCTTGCACGACGCCGCCATGTACCTGGCCGGCGAGCAGGATCGGATTCACGGTAACACCGAAATCGTCGACAATCGTGTAACGCACGATGTCGGTCGTGCCGGTGTCGGGGTCGATCTCGACCTCGCAGATATGGGTGCCGTTCGGATAGGTGCATTCGTCCTGGACGAACTCGCCGAAACCCTTGAGATCATCAGGGGTTTTCGCGGCCTTGGCGATGCTGGAAAAATCGATCGTGCGGTCGGTACCGACGATGCGGGCAACCCCGTCGGCCAGTTCGATATCGCCTGCCGAGGCTTCCAGCTCGTCGGCCGCGATGCGCTTGATCTTGTTGGCCAGGTCCTCGCCCGCGCGGGAGGCCGATACACCCCCCAATGGAATGGACCGTGAGCCGCCGGTACCGCCGCCGGCCTTCAATTCGTCGGTGTCGCCCTGGCGGACATGGATCTTGTCGATGTCGAGATTGAGCTTTTCCGACAGGAACTGTGCATAGGCGGTGGCATGCCCCTGCCCGTTCGTCTGGGTGCCGATCTTGAGCGTCACCGTGCCGTCGCCGTTGAGTTCGACAAAGGCCGGTTCGGAGCCAGGAAAGGCGCAAGCCTCGATATAGGTCGCCATGCCGATGCCGCGGATCTTGCCGGCGGTCTTCGCCTGCTCCAGCCGCTGCGCAAACGTCTTCCACTCAGACCGTTCGATGGCGCGGTCCATATGGCCTTCGAATTCACCATTGTCGTACAGGCGGCCGGTCTGCGTGCGATAAGGGAATTGCTCCGGTCGGATGAAGTTGCGGCGGCGGATTTCGTCGACAGGCAGGCCGAGATCATGGGCGCAGGCATCGACCAGCTTTTCCAGCAAGAACGCCGCTTCGGGCCGGCCGGCCCCGCGATAGGCGTCGACCGGGCAGGTGTTGGTGTAGAGGCCGGTCACCGAGACATCGAGCGCCTGGATGTCATAGACGCCGGTCGACATGGTGACGCCGATATAGGGAATGAACGGGCCGTATTGCGAGACATAGGCGCCGATATTGGCGAGCAGCGCGACCTTCATGCCGAGGAAGCGACCATCCTTGTCCATGGCCATTTCAGCCGTAACGGCGTTGTCACGGCCTTGCGCGTCGGTGAGGAAATGTTCGGTCCGGTCGCCGGCCCATTTCACCGGGCGGCCGAGCCGCTTCGCGGCCTCGAGCACCAATGGATATTCCCGGTAGACGAAGCTCTTCGGCCCGAACCCGCCGCCGACATCGGGCGTGATGACGCGCAGTTGGTCCTTCTTGATCTTGAACAGGTTGGCCAGGATGTACTGCATGGAATGCACGCCCTGAGACCCGGTGGTCAGCACCAAGCGGTTCTCCCCGACATCCCATTCGCCTATCGCCGAGCGCGGCTCCATGTAGTTGCAGACCAGCCGGTTGTTGACGAATTCGATGCGGGTGACATGGGCCGCCCTGGCGAAGGCCGCCTTCGTCTTCGCCTTGTCGCCCATGTGGTAGGTGAAGGCACGGTTGGAGCCCAGTTCCGGCCAGACCAGCGGCGTGCCTTCGGCAAGTGCCGTCGCCGTGCCTGAAGCGGCGTCCTCGCCGTCGTAGTCGACATCGATCAGTTCGGCGGCATCCTGCGCCAGGGCACGGCTGTCGGCGACCACAAAAGCAACGGCATCGCCGACATAGTTGACGCGGTCCCGGCACAGGATCGGAATGTCGCGCGTCGGCGCCTTGGTGCCGTCCGGCTGTGCCTGCATGACACCGGACTTGAGATCGCCAAGATGAGCGAGATCCTTGCCGGTCAGCACCAGATGGACACCGGGTGCCTGCCTTGCCGCTTCAGTCGAGCCGATTCTGAAGCTTGCCTTGGCGACCGGCGAGCGCAGGACATAGCCATGCACGACGCCGGCCGGCTTGATATCATCGGTATAGCGGCCCTGTCCCTGGATGAATGCCGCATCCTCGCGCCGCAGCACGGAAGCGCCCATGCCGAATTTCGGTGTGACGACGGTCATGGCTGCCTCGTGATGATGTGGAGAATGAACGCCTGAAATAGGCATCGGTTGAGTTTTGTCGAGGGATCGTTTCGTGTAAAGAGCGCGGACTTCAAATTTCTTGGACCAGCGGGCACTGTCCGCTTCCAACGCAATCGACAGGAAAAACAACGGAATGCGCACGGACACCGGCCAGGTCTTCAAGCTCGAAGACTATCGCCCCAACGACTATCTCATTCCGCAGACCAATCTCACCTTCCGCCTTTCGCCCGAGGCCACAATCGTCACCGCAACGCTGACGATCGAACGCCGCGACGGCGTGTCCGCGGCGGCGCCGTTGGTGCTCGACGGCGATGGACTGATACTCAAGCGCATCGAGATCGACGGCCAGAAGGCAAGTCCGGCGGACCTGCTGGTGACACCTGACCAACTCACCATTCTCAAGCCGCCGGCCACGCGCCGCTTCCAGCTGCTCATCGAAACCGAACTGGCGCCGGCCGGCAACGAAGCCCTGATGGGTCTCTATCGCTCGAACAACGTCTATTGCACGCAATGCGAGGCCGAGGGCTTCCGCCGCATCACCTACTTCCTCGATCGGCCCGATATCCTGTCCGTCTACACCGTGCGGATCGAGGCTCTGCGCGAGGAGGCGGCGCTGCTCCTGTCCAACGGCAATCCGATCGACAAGGGCGATCTCGGCGACGGCTGGCACTATGCCGGATGGCACGACCCCTTCCCCAAGCCGTCCTATCTGTTCGCGCTGGTGGCCGGCAATCTCGGCCAGGTGGCCGACAGTTTCGTCACCACATCCGGCCGCGAGGTCGAACTCGGCATCTATGTCGAGCCCGGCAAGGAGAAGCTCGCCGGCTACGCGATGGACGCGCTGAAGCGGTCGATGCGATGGGACGAGGAGGCATTCGGTCGCGAATATGACCTCGATGTCTTCAACATCGTCGCCGTGTCGGACTTCAACATGGGCGCGATGGAGAACAAGGGCCTCAACATCTTCAACGACAAATATGTGCTGGCCGATCAGGAGACCGCGACGGACGCCGATTTCGCCAATATCGAGGCGATCATCGCGCATGAATATTTCCACAATTGGACAGGCAACAGAATCACTTGCCGAGACTGGTTCCAGCTTTGCCTGAAGGAAGGGCTGACGGTTTTCCGCGACCACGAATTCTCCGCCGACCAACGCTCGCGGGCGGTCAAGCGCATCGCCGAAGTGCGCACGCTGAGGGCGCACCAGTTTCCCGAGGACCAGGGTCCGCTGGCGCATCCGGTGCGGCCGCGCCGCTACCGCGAGATCAACAATTTCTACACGGCGACCGTTTACGAAAAGGGGTCCGAGGTGGTGCGCATGATCCGCACCATCCTTGGGGCGGAAGCCTTTCGCGCCGGCATGGACCTCTATTTCGAGCGGCATGACGGCGAAGCGGCCACGATCGAGGATTTCATCAAGGTGTTCGAGGATGCGTCGGGCCGCGACCTGTCGCAGTTCGCGCTCTGGTATCATCAGGCGGGTACACCCAATCTGACGGTCAGTACGACGCACAATCCGGCCGCGCGGGAGTTCACGCTCGAGATCGAGCAGTCGGTGCCGCCCACCCCCTCCGAAAGCCGCAAGCGGTTGATGCATATACCGCTCGCCTTTGGCCTGATCGGCGCCGGCGGCAAGCCTGTCGAGTACAGCGGGGTCGAGGGCGCCAGCGTCGAGGACGGCGTCATCCATGTCCGCAAGCGCCGCCATATGGTACGCTTTTCAGGCGTTGGGGAACGTCCGGCCGTGTCGCTCAACCGCGGCTTTTCGGCGCCGGTGACGCTGTCGGTCGAGCAGAAGGCCGACGATCAGTTCTTCCTTGCCCGCCATGACAGCGACGCCTTCTCGCGCTGGCAAGCCTTCAATACCCTCCTCACCGATGCGCTGATCGCTGCCTTCCGCGAGATCCTTGGCGGCAAGCAGCCTGACTTCACGCCACGGCTGACCGAGCTTGCCGGCCGCGTCGCCGGCGACGAGACGCTGGAGCCCGCCTACCGGGCGCTGGCGCTGGCGCTGCCTGGCGATGCCGATATCGCGCGCGACATCGGCAAGAACATCGATCCCGACGCCATCCACACGGCCCGACAGGCCCTTGCGCTGGCAATAGCCACGGCGAACCGGGAACTCTTCGCGCAGCTGTATGATCGCCTCGTGGACAAGGCCGCGTTCAGCCCGGATGCGACAAGCGCCGGACGACGCGCCCTGCGCAACGTCCTTTTGGACTATCTCTCGCTGCTGCCGGGCGGTGCGGCACTTGCCGCCGGACATTTCCAGTCCGCCACCAACATGACCGACCGCGCTGCCGCGCTTGCCGTGCTCGCGCATCGTCACCATGGTTCGCCGGAGGCAAACAAAGCGCTGGCGGCTTTCGAAAAGACCTATGCGTCCGACCCCCTGGTCATGGACAAATGGTTCCAGATCCAGGCCAGCGTACCGGGGCCGCAGGCTGTCGACACGGTTCGTGCCTTGACTGCTCATGCAGGCTTTTCCATGGCAAATCCAAATCGGGTACGCTCGCTGATCGGCACATTCTCCAGTGCAAACCAGACCGGTTTCCATCGCCCCGACGGCGAAGGCTACCGGTTCTTCGCGCAAACGGTGCTTGAGGTCGAAAAGCGCAATCCGCAAGTGGCGGCAAGGCTGGCGACGGCACTGAGATCATGGCGTTCGCTCGAACCGGGCCGGCAGGCCAAGGCTAGGGAAGCCCTGCTTTCGATCGCCAATGCCGAAAACCTGTCGGCGGATCTGCGCGATATTGTCGAGCGCACGCTGGCCTAGATACCCTCGGCCTTCTCCCACATGGGAGAGGGCCGAGGCGCGGCGCCTCCAAAACCGATTATTTTAGTCGATTTTTAATCTTTTTTCGCCGGACCACTGGACAAGGCGAATCACCTTTGATTCTTTACTGACGATTCGGAAGTGCGGCGTTTGCCGGATCACAAAGCAGCATAGGCAAATTCGGGGAGTGCCATTTATGGCGAAGGCGGACGCGTGGGGCGCGCCCGGTGGGATGGCTTTTGCGCGTCGCGAGACGCGCGGCGACGGCCTTGCCGGGAATACGCGGCTCATCGCCGAACCGGCCTACAAGCGGCTTCTGGCCGCCGAACCGCTGCTGCGCCGGTCGATACCGGCCCTCATCATCATCTTCCTGCTCGTCATCGCGGCGCTTCGCGTGCTGTCGCTGATGAACGAGCGCGACGACGTCGAGCGTGATGCCAAGGCGATCCTGACACTGGCGGCGGGCCAACTGGCCAGCTCTCTTGCCACCACTTCGGACCCCCTGCCCGGCGCCATCCAGGACCTGCTGGAGACCACCAGCCGTCAGGGCGCGATGGGCCGCAGCCATGTGCTCGTCATCACCGACAGCGCCTTCAAGATCACCGCGGTGACGCCGCGCTCGATCCCCTGGCAAGGCCATTCGCTCGACGGCCTCGTCCAGGGCGGCCAGCCACTATTCATGTTCGGCGACCGCGCTGGCGTCATGGAGGTCAGCATCGGCGGCCAGGACTGGTATGCCGCGGTCAGCGTCGCCAAGGATCGGAAGGGAGCAGCGGCGGCTCTGGTGCCGCAGGACGCAGTCTTCGACACATGGCGCAAGACCGTCTCGCTCAACGTCACGCTGTTCGTGCTGACGGCCGGCGTCCTGATCATCATCCTCTATGCCTATTTCGGGCAGGCGGCGCGCGCACAGGCCGCCGACCGCATCTACCTCGAAGCGCACCAGCGCATCGACATGGCGTTGGTCCGCGGCCGCTGCGGCCTGTGGGACTGGGACATGGTACGCGGCAAGATGTACTGGTCGCGCTCGATGTACGACATGCTGGGCTACGAGCCCTGCGAGACGATGCTGTCCTTCGGCGAGGTCGACGAGATTATCCATCCCGAGGACGGCGACCTGTTCGACCTCGCCAACAGAATTGTCGCCCGCGAGATCGACCACATCGACCAGGTGTTCCGGATGCGGCATGCCGATGGCCAATGGGTGTGGATGCGTGCCCGTGCACAGGTCATGGATCCGGAAGCGCCGGAAATCCAGCTTATCGGCATCGCCGTCGACGTCACCGAGCAGCGCCATCTGGCGCTGCGGTCCGAGGCGGCCGACCTTCGCCTCAGGACCGCGATCGAGAACATCAATAAATCCTTCGTGCTGTGGGATTCGACGCAGCGGCTGATCATGTGCAACTCCAAATACCAACAGGACAACGGGCTCTCGGATCGCGACGTGATGCCAGGCGTGACGCGCGCTTCCCTGGAAGAGCGCATGCTGGCCTTTGCTTCCGAGCGCAGGCTTGCCAACACCAATGGTCCGCAAGGCGGCGCCACTTTCGAACGGCAGCTGTCCGACGGCCGCTGGCTGCAGGTCAACGAACTCAAGACCAGGGATGGAGGCATCGTCTCTGTCGGCTCCGACATCACCCAGATCAAGCTGCATCAGGAGAAACTGGTCGACAGCGAACGCCGGCTGATGGCGACGATCCATGATCTCAGCCTCGCCCGCCGGGCCGAGGAGGAACGGTCTCGCGAACTGGTCGACCTCAACCGCAAATATATGAAGGAAACCGAGCGCGCCGAAGCGGCGAACCGGGCCAAATCCGAATTCCTGGCCAACATGTCGCATGAATTGCGTACACCGCTGAACGCCATCATCGGCTTCTCCGAATTGATGGAACAGGGGCTGTTCGGCCCGCTAGGGTCGGAGCGCTACGAGGAGTACGCAACCGACATCAACAGCAGTGGCAAATATCTGCTCGGCGTGATCAACGATATTCTCGACATGTCCAAGATCGAAGCCGGCCAGTTCTCGCTGGACCAGGAACAGATCGACCTCGGGCCGCTGATCAGCGAGACGGTGCGTGTCGTCTCGCTACAGGCCGCGCAGAAAGCGATCACCGTGGAGACACGCATCGCCGACGCGCTGACCTTGTTCGCCGATCGCCGCGCGATCAAGCAGATCGTCATCAACCTCCTGTCCAACGCGGTGAAGTTCACCGGCCAGGGCGGCCACATATCGGTCAGGGCCCGCAACACGTCGGCAGCCCTGGTGCTGACCATCGAGGACAATGGCTGCGGCATCCCGAAGGAGGCGCTCGGCAAGCTCGGACGGCCCTTCGAACAGGTGCAGAACCAGTTTTCCAAGAACCATGCCGGATCAGGCCTTGGCCTCGCCATCTCGCGCTCGCTGGCCGAGCTCCAGGGCGGCGCGCTGAAGATCCGTTCGACCGAAGGCGTCGGCACGATCGTGTCGGTGCGCATTCCGGTGAAGAAGGCGCCGGCGGCGGTCAGGGCCGCCGCTTGAGCGGCAGGCTCCGAGCGATATCGCTGGAGCCTGGATCAAACAATCTTATTGGACGCTGCCGTCGTCATCCGATTGCCGAGGATGGCCAAAGTGGTGGCCCTTCGGCAGTTCGCTCTTCTCGATCTTGCCGTCATTGTTCTTGTCGAGCATGGCGAACACCTTCTTCTCGCGACCGGTGATGTCATCCGTGGTCAGCGTGCGGTCGCCCCTGGTGTCGTAACGGGCGATGATGCGCCTGGCCATGCGTTCGAAGCGCGCCTTCTCCAGCGCGTCAGCGAGTTGGGCGACGGTCAGCTTGCCGCCATTGGCGGCAGCGAGCTTCTTCAGCCGCGCATTCATGGCGTCCGAAAACTGGTCGAAGGTGATGGCGCCGTCTGAATCGCTCATCGCCTTGTCGAGGCGGGCCATCATGCCGTCGCGCATTTTCGCGCTGGCATTGTTTTCGGCATAGGCGGTGGTGCCGACGGCGCCGGCAAGTGCTGCGAAGGCAAGGGCAAGCTTGGTTGACTTTCTCATGGTCTTCTCCTGTTGCATCGTCACCCCCGATGCGAGAGCGGCGGATCTTCGGTCCTGTTGCCGCTCTATCTCTTTGTCGAGCATCGGATCTTCCCAAAACCGGTTTCCACTTTTGGGTCCGATGCTTCGACAGCTATTTCACGGTCGTCCGGCGCGAAGCAAAAGGTCAAAGTCCTTCCTGACCTTTTGCGACGTCTCCTTGAGGTGTGCTTCCAGCACACCGAAATCCGGCAGGTCGGTAACCGCCAGCAGCAGATCCGAAAGCCCTGGCGGAACGTCGTCGCGCTCAAACGGCCCGGTGAGACAAAGCCGGGTCATCTGGGTCAGCGCTAGGTAAAGTGCGAAGGCGGCAGCAAGCTCCTGCCTGACGCCGGCATCGGCGAAGCCAGGGCCGAGGCGGGACAGAATCTCGGCCGTACCGGTGACACGCGGCCCTTCCTCGACCTGCCCGGTGATGACAGCCACTTGGGCGATGAATTCGAGATCGATGAGCCCGCCGGGGATCAGCTTGATGTCCCAGGGGTCACGCGCCGGCTTTTCCTTCTCGATCATGGCGCGCATGTCCGCGGCCTCGGTCTTCACCTTTGCCGCGTCGCGCTGCTGGCCAAGGACGGAGGCAACTTCCGCTTCGACCTCGGCGCACAGGCCGGCGTCGCCACCAATGGCGCGTGCGCGCGACAGCGCCATGTGCTCCCAGGTCCAGGCCTCCTGGCGCTGATATTTCTTGAAGGCATCGATATGGGTGGCCACCGGCCCCTTGTTGCCCGACGGCCGCAGCCGCAGGTCAAGTTCGTAGAGCACCCCTTCCGCCGTTGGCGCCGATACCGCCGAAATCAGCCGCTGCGTCATGCGGGTGTAATAGTGGGAAGGCGCCAGCGGCTTGTCGCCTTCGGAATCCTCGGCGTTCGCCTCATGGTCGTAGAGCAGGATGAGGTCGACATCCGACCCTGCGGTCAATTCGCGGCTGCCGAGCTTGCCCATGCCGAGCAGCGAAACCACACCGCCAGCGATCATGCCGTGCCGCGCCGAGAATTCGGCGGTCACCGCTTGCAACGCCGCCTCGATGGTGAGATCGGCGAGATCGGAAAAGGCGCGGCCGGCCCGGGCCGGATCGATTGAACCGGCGAGCAGCCGCACCCCGATCAGGAACTTTTGCTCCGAGGCAAAGATGCGCAACCGGTCGAGCACCTCCTCATAGACCCTGTCACCTTCGAGGAAGGCGGAAAGACGTGCCGAGAGATAGGCACGATCAGGCAGTTCGCTGAGAAGAGCGGGGTCGAGCAGGCCGTCGAACACATGCGGCCGGCGTGTAATGATCGCCGCCAGCCGAGGCGCCGCGCCCATGATCGTCGCCATCAGCTTGAGCAGCGCCGGGTTCGACTGCAGCAGCGAGAACAGTTGGATGCCGGCAGGCAGGCCGGCAAGGAATTCGTCGAAACGGATCAAGGCTTCGTCCGCCCGGCGCGTCTGGCCGAAGGCCTTGAGCAAGGCCGGCGTCAATTCCGTCAGCCGCTCGCGCGCCTCCGCCGACTGGGTGACGCGGTAGCGCCCGAAGTGCCAGCCGCGGATGACACGGCAGATGTCGCTCGGCCGCTGGAAGCCGAGACCGTGCAAGGTCTGCAGCGTGTCGGGGTCGTCGACATCGCCGGTGAAGACCAGATTGCCGATGCCCGCCGAAAGCTCGGGTGCCGTTTCGAACAGCGCCGCATAGTGGCGTTCGACCTGCTGCAGCGAGGCGCGGAATGCCAGGGAAAAGGCAGCCGCGTCGGCAAAGCCCAGCATATGGGCGATCCGCTCAAGCCCCTCATCGTCTTCCGGCAGCGTATGCGTTTGCTCGTCGGCCACCATCTGGATGGCGTGTTCGACACGGCGCAGGAACCAGTATTGGCTGGCGAGCGCATCACGCGCCTCAGTGGTGATCCAGCCGCGTGCGGCAAGCTGGCCGAGCATCGGCACGGTTTCGCGGCCGCGTAGTTCAGGGAAGCGGCCGCCGGCGATGAGTTGCTGGGTCTGGACGAAGAACTCGATTTCGCGGATGCCGCCACGGCCGAGCTTGACGTTGTGCCCCTTCACGGCGATCTCGCCATGGCCCTTGTGGGCGTGGATCTGGCGCTTGATCGAGTGGACATCGGCAATCGCCGCGTAGTCCATGTACTTGCGCCAGATGTAGGGCTGCAGCTCCTTGAGGAAAGCAGCACCCGCGGCCAGATCGCCGGCCACCGGACGCGCCTTGATCATCGCCGCACGTTCCCAGTTCTGGCCACGCGCTTCGTAGTAGCGTAGCGCGGCCTCAACGGGGATCGCCAGCGGGGTCGAACCGGGATCGGGACGCAGCCTCAGATCGGTTCGGAAGACATAGCCGTGCTCGGTGCGGTCCTGCAGGATGCGCACCAGTCGTCGCGTCAGTCGCGAAAACAGCTCGGTTGCGTCGAGAGGATCGACGACGGCGGGCGATTCCGGGTCGAAGAAAACGACAAGGTCGATGTCGGAGGAGAAATTCAGTTCATGCGCGCCGAGCTTGCCCATGCCGAGCAGGATCCAGCCCGATTGTCGCGAGGGGGTGTCAAGATCAGGCAGTTTGAGCTTGCCCTGGCCGTGGGCGTCGCGCAGAAGGAAATCGACGGCCGAACGGGTGCAGGCGTCGGCAAGATCGCTCAGCCGCCGCACCGTCAGCGACGTTTCCGCCTCACCGGCGAGATCGGCCAGCGCGATCAGGAAATGCGCCTCGGCCTTGCACTGGCGCAATTCCATCATCAGGCTGGATTCGGAAACTGTCTCTGCCAATGCCGACTGGTCGATCGCGGCGGTGATCGCTTTCAGGCGGGCCTCGACCGGCTGATCGAAAAGAGCATCCAGGATCCGCGGCCGGCGACGCGCCGTATCGCGCAAAAACGGCGAGAGGTCGAAGACAGCAGCCAGGAAATCCTGGCCCTCCCCCTTGGCGTTCAGGAATTTGGCCAGCCTTGTCAGCCCTTCTTCGCGTGCCGCCGCGGCAATGTCGGCCAATTCCTGTCGCGCCTGGCCATCATCGAGCGGGGCGAGCCCAACCGCCGGCTTCAGCAACCAGTCCGTGACCGTCCGTTTCGCGACCGCAGCCATTAGTGATCCTCCCGTGCGGGGAAACTCATGACCACGGATAGTCCCGGATTGCCAGGCAGGAGATCAAGCCGCCCATAGTGGAACGTCATGACCGCCTTGGCGAGGCTGAGGCCAAGGCCGGAACCGGGCTGCGAACGGCTCTTCTCCAGCCGCACGAAACGTTCGGTCGCCCGGGCGCGATCGGCATCGTCCGGAATGCCCTGGCCGTTGTCGGCGACACAAAGCCTGATCTCGCCATGCGTCCGCTTGAGCGTCACACGAACCGCCGGCTTGGACGTGGAATCCGTCGAGTATTTGATGGCGTTATCGACGATGTTGGACAGCGCCTGGCCGATCAGCTCGCGGTTGCCGTCGACGAGAAAAGCACCGTTCACGTCGGCTTCGAGCGAAACGCCAGCCTCTTCAGCCACCGGCTCGTAAAGCTCGACGACATCACGCACCGCCGCCGCCAGATCGACGCGGTTGGTGTGTTCGGACGAATATCCGGCCTCCAGGCGGGAGATCATCAGGATGGCGTTGAAGGTCTTTATCAACTGGTCGGACTCGGCGATGGTGCCTTCCAGCGCCTGGCGATAATCGGCGGGCTTGTGCTTGCCGGAAAGTGTCGCTTCGGCCCGGTTGCGCAGCCGGGTCAGCGGCGTCTTCAGATCATGCGCGATGTTGTCGGAAACCTGCTTCAGGCCTTCGTTGAGCGTCGCGATCCTGGCCAGCATGGAATTGAGGTTTTCCGAAAGCCGGTCGAACTCGTCACCGGCGCCGGTCACCGGCAGCCGGCCCGACAAGTCACCGCCCATGATGCGGCGGCTTGCCTCCGAAACGCTGTCGATGCGCTTGAGCGCGGCGCGGCCGACAAAGAACCAGATCAGGATGCCGCCCAAGCCCATCATGCCAAGCGCCAGCGTCAGCGCACGGCGGATGACAGCGCGGAAACGTTCCGGTTCGCCAAGGTCGCGGCCGACCAGCATGATCATCTGGTTGGGCAGCCGCAGCACCAGTGCAATGGCGTTGTGGCCCTGCGCGCCTTCGGTCTGCTGGGCCGCGCTGCCACCAGTTGCGGGAGGTGTCGTCTGGTCGGTCGTTCCGCTGCGCAGGCGGTCAAGCTCACCTTCTCCGAAGCGTTTGTAGGAGAACGGCTCGGTCGTCCAGCCCTCGGTGTCGATCACCCCCGGTTCGAGGCTCTGCACGTTGCCGGTCAGGATCTGGCCATTGGCGTCGGCGATCAGATAGAGATTGGCGCCTGGCTGACGCGATCGTGCCTCCACCACCCTGACCAGAACCGGCAGGCCACCGCGTTGATAGGCCCGGGCAAGACCGAGCACTTCGTCGTTGATGGTCTCCTGCGTCTGCGACGTCAGCATGCGCGCCGACAGCGAGGTCATGTAGAATACAAGCAGCACGGCGCAGAGCGCGAAGAGCAGGAGGTAGAGCGCCGAGAGCCGCGCTGCCGTCGTCCTCATGATGGCGGGCACGGAAAGCGCCATGCTGCCGCCTAGATCAGCATGACGATTGGTCGAATCGTCATGCTGATCTAGCTCTTTGTTTGAGCATGATCTTTGGACAAACGGAGCCGTTTGTCCGAGAAAACCGGTTCCCATTTTTCGGGATCATGCTCTAGCCGCCCTTCAGCATGTAGCCGGCGCCGCGAACCGTATGCAGGATGGGCTTATCGAAGCCTTTTTCAATCTTGCCGCGCAACCGCGAGACGTGGACATCGATGACATTGGTCTGCGGGTCGAAATGATAGTCCCAGACATTCTCGAGCAGCATGGTGCGCGTCACCACCTGGCCAGCGTGGCGCATCAGATATTCGAGCAAGCGGAATTCGCGCGGCTGCAGCGTGATCTCGCGCGCCGCACGGCGGACCGAATGCGACAGCCTGTCGAGTTCGAGATCGCCAACACGGTAGACTGTTTCAGCCTCCTTGGCGCTGGCGCGCCGGTTCAACACCTCGACGCGGGCCAAAAGCTCGGAGAACGCATAAGGCTTGGTCAGATAATCGTCGCCGCCGGCGCGCAGCCCGGTGACCCGGTCATCGACCTCGCCCAGCGCCGACAGGATCAGCACCGGCGTGGTGTTGCCCCGGGAGCGAAGACCGGCAATGACCGACAGGCCGTCGCGGCGCGGCATCATCCGATCGATGACCATCACGTCATAGTCACCGGCATCGGCAAGCGCGAAACCGGTTTCGCCATCGCCGGCGACGTGGGCGGTATGACCAGCCTCGGCAAAGGCTTTCTGCAGATAATCCGCAGCTTCGCGATCATCTTCTATGACGAGAATCTTCATAGGGCCGTTATACGCGATTTCCCTGGAAGGTTGAGTAGCCGGCATCTGCATTTTAGCCTTTGCCAAAGCGCATCGCGATCAAGATGATCGAGACCAAGCGCGATAAGATCTTGTTCCCTGGTGGTCTTCATCCCGAACATGCCTGCTTTCGGGACATGATCCTGAGATCACCACATCCTCTCGCCCCAGGTCCGAGGGAATGTTTTTAGGCGGCTTCCAAAATGTGCGGCAGCGGGCGATGGGAGGCCCGCTGCCGCTGGAGGAGAGCACGATGACTGACTAACGTACCCGGCTCCATGCTTTCCCATGCGGCGGCTCGGGGGTGTTTGAACCCGCCGCATCGGAAAAGTCGTTGTCAGCCCTTGGCGACAGGCAGCGCGACGAAACGATTGTTGTTGTCGCGGGTGATCTGCATCAGCACCGCCTTGCGGCCGGACTTCACCGCGTCGGTCATCGCCTTGGTGACGTCCTCGGTGCCGTTCACCTCGTTCGAATTGACAGCGGTGATGATGTCGCCCGGCTGGATGCCGCGGTCGGCGGCATCGCTGTCGGGGTCCACATCGGTGACCACAAGGCCCTTGCCGTTTTCGGACTTGGTGACGGTGAGGCCGAGATCGGCCAGCGTGTCGGGCTTTGCCGGAGCGGCGGGTTGCTGTTGCTGGTCGTTCGAAGCCTGCTTGTCGCTGGCCGGCAGCTTGCCGAGATCGACCTTGACCGTCTGGCTCTTGCCGTCGCGCCAGACGGTGACGTCAACCGACTTGCCCGGTGAATACGCACCAATCAGGCGGGCGAGTTCCTTCGGCGATGCAACGTCCTTGCCATCGACCTGGGTGATGACGTCACCAGCGGTGATGCCTGCCTTCTTGCCGGGGCCATCGTCCTGGGCGCTGGACACCAACGCGCCATTGTTGGACTTCAGGCCAAGCGACTCGGCGATATCAGACGTGACCGGCTGGATTTCGACGCCGAGCCAGCCGCGCTGCACCGCACCGCTCTTCATCAGATCGCCGACAACCTGCTTGGCGGTCGAGGCAGGAATATCGAAAGCGATTCCAACGCTGCCGCCCGAGGGCGAGAAGATGGCCGTGTTGATGCCAACCACCTGGCCGTTGAGGTTGAAGGTCGGGCCGCCCGAATTGCCGCGATTGACCGAGGCGTCGATCTGCAGGAAATCGTCATAGGGGCCGGCGCCGATGTCACGACCGCGCGCCGACACAATGCCGGCGGTGACGGTGCCGCCGAGGCCGAACGGATTGCCGACGGCCACCACCCAGTCGCCGACGCGAACCTTGGAATCGTCGGCGAAATCGACATAGGTGAACTTGCCGCCCCCTTCGACCTTGAGTACGGCGAGATCGGTGCGCGGATCGGTGCCGACCAGCTTGGCGTCGAGTTCCTTGCCGTCATTGGTCACTACGGTGAAGGCGGTGCCCTCTTCGACGACATGGTTGTTGGTGACGAGATAGCCGTCCTCGGAAATGAAGAAGCCGGAGCCCTGGGCCACCGGGCGCGGCTGGTCATTGTTGCGGTCGCGGTGACCGAAGCGACGGTGGCCATCGTCATTCTGGCCGCCCTGGTCGCCAAAGCCGCGGAATTCCTTGAAGAAACGGCGCAACTGCGGATTGTTGGGAAGATTGTCGAAGCCATCCTGGTCGTCGGAACCGTCATCGGCGGTCGGCTGGATCTTGGCCTTGACCTTGACGCTGACCACGGCGGGCGAAACACGCTCCACGACATCGGCGAAGCTCGGAACCTGCGGGGCCTCGACACGCACGGCGTCGGCCAGGACGGGGCTGGTTCCACTGGTCAACGCGCCAACACCGATCGCGCCGGCAATGGCGACGGACGCGGCGGCAGCCAGGAGACGCTTACGGGTGCGGGAATATGAATTGGGGGCAATATTCATGGGGTCTCGTATCCTCTTTCAAATGGACCTGCCTTGATCGGCATCCTCGAAGAGAGAGAATTAGAGCGGTCCACATTACAGCGCCATTTCCGACGCATGAAACTTTGGTAATGTTGGCGGGCGCCAGCAGCCGTCAGTCGCGGCGAAGGATGGCGTCCAATGCCGCCTGTTCTTCCGAAGACAGGGACTGAGTCGCCAGGGTTCGGCGCGACCTTGCACTGAGTACAATGAAGACGCCCCCGATCAGCAACAACAGCACAGGCGTGCCCCAAAGCAACGCGTTGCGCAGATCGAAACGCGGCTTAAGCAGCACGAACTCGCCGTAGCGGGAAACCACATAGTCCATCACCTGCTGGTCGGTATCGCCGGCGACGAGGCGTTGGCGCACCAGGATACGCAGGTCCCGGGCAAGATCGGCATCGGATTCGTCGATCGACTGGTTCTGGCAGACCATGCAGCGCAGGCCTTCCGAGAGTGTCCGGGCCCTCGCCTCAAGCACCGGATCGGCCAACATCTCGTCGGGCTTCACCGCCAGCGCCGAGCCGGCGAAGCCAAGCGCCAGCATCAGGACAAGCAATGCGACGGAGAACCTTGCCTTCATGGCAGGCTCGCGGTTGCCACGGCATCGGCCTGCTTGCGCCGCCGCGACGGCGCGCCGACACGCAAGCGCCTGTCCATCAACGACATGGCAGCGCCCGCCATCATCACCAGGCCGCCGCCCCAGATCAGCGTCACCAGCGGCTTCCACCACAGGCGCACCACCACCGATCCGTCCTTGCCCTCGTCGCCGAGCGAAATGTAGAGCTGGGAAAAACCAAGGGTCTTGATACCGGACTCCGTCGTCGTCGTCTGCCGCACCGGATAGAAACGCTTGGCGGAACTGATCACGCCGACAGGACTGCCGCTGACGCCGATCAACTCGAAGCGGCCACGATCCTCGGCGTAGTTCGGGCCCTGCGCCGGGTAAAGCCCGACGAAACGCAGCGTATGGCCTGACAATTCCACCGTCTCGCCGGCGCGCATGGTAAGGATCTTCTCGGTGCCGAAGGAGAGCGTGGCGACAATGCCGAGCAACGTCAGGCCAAGGCCGAGATGGGCCAATGCCGTGCCGAAGACCGAGCGTGGCAGGCCGACGAAGCGCCTGAACATGACGGCCGGTGCAACCGATCCGACACCGGACTTGACGGCAAGGTCGGTAAGGGCTCCGGCGACCAGCCAGACGGCAAGGCCGATGCCGAGGGCGGCGAAAACCGAAGCGCCGTCGATAAACAGGCCAGTGACCAGCATCGCCGCCAGCGCCAGCGCGAAGGCAGCCATCAGGCGCTGCGCCGCGGCGAAGACATCGCCACGCTTCCAGGCGAGCAGCGGTCCGAATGGCACAAGGGCCAGAAGCGGCAGCATCAAGGGGCCGAAGGTCAGGTCGAAGAACGGCGCGCCGACCGAGATCTTGCCGCCGGTGAGCGCTTCCAGCGCCAGCGGATAGAGCGTGCCGACGAGCACGGTGGCGGTCGCCGTGGTCAGGAACAGATTGTTGAGGACGAGCGCGCCTTCACGCGAGATCGGGTGGAACAGTCCGCCGGCCGTCAGCCTTGAGGCGCGCAGCGCGAACAATGCCAGCGAGCCGCCGATGAACAGCGTCAGGATGCATAGGATGAAGACGCCGCGCGTTGGGTCGGTGGCGAAGGCATGCACCGAGGTGAGCACGCCCGAACGCACCAGGAAGGTGCCGAGCAGAGACAGCGAAAAGGTGAGGATGGCGAGCAGCAGCGTCCAAATCTTCAGCGCCGAGCGCTTTTCCATGACGATGGCCGAATGCAGCAGCGCGGTGCCCGCCAGCCACGGCATGAAGGAAGCGTTCTCAACCGGGTCCCAGAACCAGAAACCACCCCAGCCGAGCTCGTAATAGGCCCAGTAAGACCCCATCGCGATACCGCCGGTCAGGAACATCCAGGCGACCAGCGTCCATGGCCGCACCCAGCGCGCCCAGGAGGCATCGATGCGGCCCTCGATGAGGGCGGCGACCGAGAAGGAGAAGCAGATCGAGAAACCGACATAGCCGAGATAGAGCAGCGGCGGATGAATGGCGAGGCCGAGATCCTGCAGGATCGGGTTGAGATCGCGGCCTTCGATCGGCGCCGGGTTGAGCCGGATGAAAGGATTGGACGTCGCAAGGATGAACAGGAAGAAGGCAGCGCCAATGGCGCCCTGCACGGCCAGCACATTCGCGCGCAGCGTCGCCGGCAGGTTGGAGCCGAAAGCCGCGACAAGGGCACCAAAGAAGGTCAGGATCAGCACCCAGAGCAGCATCGAGCCTTCGTGATTGCCCCAGGTTCCGGTGATCTTGTAGATCAGCGGCTGCAGCGAATGCGAGTTTTCCCAGACGCTCGCCACCGAAAAATCGGAGTGCGCGTAGGCACCCGCCAGCGCGACGAAGGACAGCGCCGTCAACGCAAAGCCCGTTATCGTGACAGGACCGCCGACAGCCATCAGGCGCTGGTTGTTCAGCCGCGCGCCGAACAGGGGCACGATCGTCTGCACCAGCGAGAGCGCGAACGCCAGGACCAGGGCGAAATGTCCGGTTTCAACCATGATTGACCCCTGCCCTTCTGCCAGACTCACTCACTCTTGCTCTCCTGCCAGACGCCCTTGGCCTTCAGCCCGTCGGCCACCTCCTTGGGCATGTAGCGCTCATCATGCTTGGCCAGCACGCTGTCGGCAACAAAGACCCCGTCCGGGCCAAAAGTGCCTTCGGTGATGACGCCCTGCTCCTCGCGAAAAAGGTCGGGCAGGATGCCGGTATAGGTGACCTTGACCGATTTATGCGTGTCGGTGACGGAAAAGGCGACTGTCGCGCCCTGCCCGCGCTGGATCGTGCCTTTTTCGACCAAACCGCCGAGCCTGATGCGCTGGCCGGGCTGGACGCTGGCGGTGGTGAGGTCCGCCGGCATGTAGAAATAGGACGCCTTCTGGCCAAGCGCGTAGAAGGTCAGCCCGGTGGCGGCGCCCAGGAAAGCCAACCCACCGACGATCACCGACAACCGTTTCTGCTTGCGTGTCATGACACGTTCTACTCCGTCGCCGCCAGGCCGAGCGAGGCGGCAAAGGCGGTGAATTTCTTGGCCTCGTCACTGCCGGGGCCAAAGACGGCAATGGCGCGACCCAGCGCCTCGCGCGCCTGGTTGGCCTTGCCCAGCACGACATAGGAACGAACGAGCCGCATCCATCCTTCCGGGTCACGCGGATTTTGCCGCAGTTTTTCATCGAGGCCGGCGACCATCGTGTTGATCATGGCTTCGCGATCCTGCGGCGACATGGAGGACGCAGCGTCGACATCCGCGGCATCGGGACCTTTTGCGTCAGCGCCGGAAGCGACTTCGGGGCTGGCGGACTTGGCCAGCGCCTGCTCGACGGACCCGCGCCAAGGCGAGTCGGGCGGCAAGGTGGCCAGCATGGTTTGCCAGGCCGTGACCGCGTCCTTGTTTCGCCCCTCCTGCGCCAAGGCCATGGCCAGATAGAAGCGGGCTTTCGCGTTGGCCGGATCGAGCTTGAGCGCCGCCTCGAAGGCATCCTGGGCATCGGCGGAAACAATGCCGCCGGCCGCACCGGCGATCGCCTCGCCGAGGCCGGCCTGGCGAACCGCGCTATCTCCGTCGAGGCGGATGGCATTGCGGTACGCCGCCACCGCCTCGGAAAAGCGCTGCATGCGCAGATAGACTGGGGCCAGCACATCCCAACCCCGGCCGTCGGAAGGATTGGCGGCAAGGTGGGCCTCGGCCCGCGCAACCAGTTCGTCGACCGAGCTGTCGGCCGGATTCTTTGTCAACCGGTCGCTGAGCGGCTGCGACGGCAAATCAGGCGAGCCAATCTGGCTGTAGAGACCCCAGCTGACCAGCGGTACAGCCAGTACGGCCACTGTCGCGACAAGTCTTGCGGAAAAAAAAGCCTGCCTGGCCGACGTCTTGCCGGCCGCATCCGCATTGTCGAGGCGAAGGATGCGGCGCGCGATTTCGGCGCGCGCCTCGGCCGCTTCGACCGGCTGGATCAAGCCGCGTGCGACATCACGGTCAAGCTCGGACAATTGATCGCGATAGACTTCCAGATCGTGATCGCCGCTCGACGACGCGCCCCTGGCGCCTCCGGCCAGCGGCAGCAGCACCGCCAGGCTCGCACCGAGCGTCAGTATCGCGGCTATGACCCAGAACAGCATGGTTCTTCCAATAACGGCAGAGCCCTGCCCTGCCAACACAGGCATCCTGCGACGCTTTGACGGTCAGCGCGCCGAATGTCCTTGATCGACGTCAACCGGCCGGATTCCAACCAGAGCCGATCCGATCTTTGTTTTGTGCATGTCGTTGTCCCAAAATCGCTGCGCGCTTTTGGGCGACATGCAGCTTTCAGGTCAGCGGCGTCCAGCTGCCGTCGGCGTTGCGGCAAGCGGTTCCGCGCGCCGTGACGCCGGCTCCACCCGTGAAGACGGTCTGCGTGTACTGGCGGCAGTCTTGCGAACCAACACGATAGGGTTGGGCCGGAACGACCTCGCCATAGCGGGATGCCTGATCGCCCTTCCACGCCACCTTCTGGCCGCTCGTCGTATATTCGAGCGCCTTGTATTCCGCCTCGAGAGCGCTGCGTTTTTCGGATTCACTGAGGCCGGCACCGATCGAGCCGCCAATGAGGCCGCCACCCATCGCCGAAATGATCGATTTGGTGACTTTGCCATTCGCTGGAGGCGTCGACGCTGGTGTCGGCGCCAAGGTTGGGCCCTTGCCGCTCAAGGTGGTGCAGCCGGAGACGGCCAGGAGTGCGGAAACGAGCGCGACGCGAATCTTCATGCCAACAACCGGTTTTCTTGAATTGGAGCCTGCCATGGATGCGCCGGGGGCCGCGTCATCGGAGAAGTAGACGTGGCCATAGTATTGATATTTGTCGGAAATTTGGCCGCTGCCGGCCGCTCCGGGACCAATCGATATACCGTCATGATGTGCGCCGTCCATCGCTGCCGATCGGCCCTGAGTAGCATTACTGAAGGCTCCGCAATCGCACCACCGCCTTCAGTCCGCCCATGCCGGACCGTTCGAGCGCCAGAACGCCTCCATACTCGTTGATAAGGTCGGCGACAATGGCAAGCCCCAGACCCGTTCCCGGTTTTGTCTCGTCCAGGCGCCTTCCACGCTTCAGCGCGTCGCGCGCCTTGTCCTCGGGGATGCCCGGGCCGTCATCCTCGATGCTGATCTCGAAAAAATTGTCATCCTTGCTGGCCAAGGACACAACCGAGACCGACACGGCGCTTTTTGCCCATTTCATCGCATTTTCGAGAAGATTGCCAAGCAGTTCCTCGAGGTCCTCGCGCTCTCCGGCAAAGACGATCTCGGTGGCCGGCAGCGACAGCGACAGGCTGGTCTGCGGGTTGAGCTTCTGCAAGACCCGCACCATGCGCTGGACCAGCGGCGCCACCGGCGTGCGATAGACGACGCTGTCGCGCTGCGCAGCGACGCGGGCGCGCTGCAGGTAATGGTCAACCTGCTTCTGCATCGAGGCGGCCTGTTCGGCGATCAATTGTCCCTTGGCGCCGCCAAGTGCCCTGCCCTCGTTGAGCAGCACGGCAAGCGGCGTCTTCAGCGAATGGGCGAGATTGCCGACCTGGGTTCGCGAGCGCTCGACGATGCGTTTGTTGTTCTCGATCAAGGCGTTGGTTTCGTTGGCCAACGGTTCGATCTCGGCCGGGAAGCGGCCGTCGAGCCTCTGTGCGGTGCCTTCGCGCACCATGGCAAGTGCGTTCCTGACCCTGCGCAGCGGCTGCAAGCCGAGCAGGATAGCGATCGCGTTGATGGCGATCATGCCGACGCCGAACAGGCTGAGATAGGTCAGCAGGCGGCGCTGAAAGGTAGCGATCTCCTGTTCGAGTTCGCTCTGGTTGCCCATGACACGAAAACGCGCGGCGCGGTTCTTGGCGTCGAGGACGAATTCGCTCTCGAACACTTCGAGCTGCTCACCGTCGATGCCTTCGGCCGCATAGCTGCGCTGGAAGCTGGCATTGAAGGGCACGTCGGCCACGCTCGGCGACGGGATCTTGCTTGTCATCGACGACGAGTGAAGGTCGCCATGCACACCTTCCGAGGCAGGCTCGACCGACCAGTACCAGCCCGAATTCGGCTCCGAGAAGCGGAGGTCTCCAAGGTCGGGAGCACCGGTGAGCGCTCCCGTGTCGGAAATGCCGATGGAACCGATCAGGTTGAACAGATGCGCCGACAAAAGGCTGTCGAAGCCACGCTCGCTGGCCTGGCGATAAAGCGTGGTGATCAGGGTGAAGATGACGACAAGGGTCAGGATCGCCCATACGGTGGAAAAGGCGATCACGCGGAACGTCAGCGAACGCGGCCACAAACGCAGCGAAAGCGGCGCCCTTGCGGTTGGTTTGATCGGTTCCGAGTTACGCCTCCGGCTCACGCATGCGGTAGCCCATGCCACGCACGGTTTCGATCATGTCGATGCCCATCTTCTTTCGCAACCGCCCGACAAACACCTCGATGGTGTTGGAATCGCGGTCGAAATCCTGGTCGTAGAGATGCTCGACCAGTTCGGTGCGCGAGACGACCTCGCCCATATGGTGCATCAGATAGGCAAGCAGGCGGAATTCGTGCGAGGTCAGCTTCAACGGCACGCCGTCGACATCGGCCTTCGATGCCTTGGTGTCGAGGCGGAGCGGCCCGCAGGTGAGTTCGGACGAGGCATGGCCGGCGGCGCGGCGGATCAGCGCCCTGACCCTCGCCAGCACCTCCTCGATATGGAACGGCTTGGTGACATAGTCGTCCGCTCCGGCATCGATGCCGGAGACCTTGTCGCTCCAGCGGTCTCGCGCCGTCAGGATCAGCACAGGCATCTTGCGGCCGCCCCGGCGCCAGCGCTCGACCACGCTGATGCCGTCCATCTGGGGCAGGCCAATGTCGAGCACGACGGCATCATAGGGTTCGGTGTCGCCGAGGAAATGGCCTTCCTCGCCGTCAAAGGCGCGGTCGACGACATAGCCGGCGTCGACCAGCGCGTCCGCTATCTGCCTGTTGAGATCCTTGTCATCCTCGACGACGAGTACGCGCATGCGGAGATCGACACCTGTTGAAGAGTTCGTTCAGATTGAAGACTGGCAGATATAGGCCGATTCCGACGGCCTGGGAAACGTGGCCCGTAAGATGGAGCATTGGGTCAGTTTTGCGGGACGATAATCTCGGAACGGCGCGGACGCTGTCCGTCCTTGCCTGGCACCAGCACGACGATAACGCAGACCGGCTGGCCTCCGCGTGTCGACTGTGAGGCCTTGGCCAGCGTTCCGCCATTCTGCTCTGCCACCTGCTGGCCGATCGCGTAGCAGTCGGACGCAGCCAGGACGATCGAGCTGCTCTGGTCTGGCGCGATCACCGGCATCGCCATCGCCTGCGACGCGAGCAGCCCGGCAGCACTGAGCGCCAGGGTCGCGGTTCGAAAGAGGGAGCGAAACGTTTTCATGGTCGGCGTTGTAACGCATCTGTGCTGAACGTGAAATGAACAGTGATCGACACGAAAATCATTCCCGCTAGTCCCCCTGAAACGCGAGATGCCCGATGGTGATTTCGACGCCCCAACCCGACGAAATCCCGGAAATGCCAGTCTAGACTCCGTTTTGGTCAGTTTGGAAGCGTATCAGGCATTTTCCTGCGTCAGCGCACGAAACCGCAGCAGCCCGTGATGTACAAGGAGATCTTCGTCGTAACGGGCCTCGGTGAATTCGAGCGACAGGCGTGTCTTGCCGCGCCGGCCGACAACCAGCGCGGCGTTGGCAAGGCGGGCCTTGACGGCGGCCATGATGGCAAGGGTTTCGTCTTCACCATGAGCTTTCGACCAGACGTGCAGCGTGATCAGCTGATCATCGTTGTTCTCGGCGCCGGTGTCCCAGTCAAAGGCGCTGGTCTGGCCACAAGTCACATAAGGGAACGCGGCATTGTCGGCCGCCCTTTCGAGCAGCCCGGCGCCACCGAGCAGCGCCGACAACGACTTGTCGGTTTTGAGCCTCAGAAAAAGTGCCTGCAGCAAATCGCCGGGCGCTGTCATATTCATTCCTCAAGCCGCTGTGCAACCGACAATGCGTTTCCAAGCCTGCCGGTTTCCCTGTGCCTTGCCAGATATAGCGTTGGCTACGGGAAAACGACGGCGATTCGTCATAAGAATTATGCATGCTGATGATCTCGAAAATACGACTTGCCGACAATCCCGCCGATAGATGCGGAAGACCAGGACCAGGAAGCCGCGCATCAAGCATCGGCGCCGCCCGGCAGGTAGCGCATGAATTTGGTGTCCCGCTTGCCTGACCGCGCGATCTTGCCTCATATGGATGGGTCCACGATGGAATGTTCCTTGCCGGCTCTAGCCAGGCAACGGGGGCATTTTCCCGAGATTTTCGGAGCTGATGATGCTCGATCCAGAAAAGGCCAGAGCCGCGTCCCGGTTGCTGGTGGACCATTGGGACAAGGGCACCCGTCTCGACGCCATACCCCTCGAGTTGCGGCCGCAAACGCGGATCGACGGTTACGCCATCCAGTCGCATGTGATGGATCGCTCAGCGGCCCCGCTTTTCGGCTGGAAGATCGCAGCAACCAGCCTCGCCGGACAAAGGCATATCAACGTCGACGGCCCGATGGCCGGGCGTCTCATCGCCGAGAAATCGGTCGAGGTTGGCGGGACCGTTTCGCTCGCGACGAGCAAGATGCGCGTGGCGGAGATCGAATTCGCCTTCCGCTTCGGCCGCCAGTTGCCGTCGCGTCCAGTACCCTATGAAATCGCCGAGGTGATGGAAGCCGTGGCGACCTTGCACCCGGCGATCGAAATACCGGACTCACGCTATGACGATTTCTGCGCCGTCGGAGCGCCGCAGCTCATAGCCGACAACGCCTGTGCCAATCTGTTTGTCATCGGCGAGGCGATAGAAGACGACTGGCGCGACGTGAATCTCGCGGAGCACCCGGTGGTCGGGTTCGTTTCCGGCAAATCCCGGCACGATGGAAAGGGCGCGGCCGTGCTGGGCGACCCTCGGATCGCGCTCACATGGATCGTCAATGAACTCTCGGGCTTGGGCATGGCACTTGAGCCGGGACAGGTGGTGATTACAGGCACCTGCGTGACGCCGATAAGCGTCGAGGCCGGCGACGAAGTGATTGGCGATTTGGGCCGGTTCGGCCGCGTGTCGGTACGGTTTATCTAGGCCCCGGTGCGCAACCTGACCACGAAGCTGCGCACCGCAAGCACCAGCACGGTGATGATGATCAGGATCACCGACAGGGCCGCGATCGCCGGGTCGATGTTGTCGCGCAGGCCCATCCACATCAGGCGCGGCAGCGTGATGGCATTGACCGAGGTGATGAACAAGGTAACGCCAATCTCTTCCCAAGAGAGCACGAAGGACAAAAGCGCCGCGGTGATGATGCCGAACTTGATGTTGGGCATGATGATGCGGGTGGCACGCTCCCAGACACTGGCGCCTAGTCCCCTCGCCGCAAGGTCGATGCGCCGATCTATCTGGCTGAGCGAGACGAGGATCAGCACCGTGGCGAAGGGCACCGTCATCACCGAATGCGCCATGGCGACGCCGAGCCAGGTGTCGTAGCCGAAGAACGAGCTGAAGCCTGAGATCGAGGTCAGCAGGAAGTAGAGCGTGATTGCCGAGACCACCGGCGGCACGACCATCGGCAGCAGCACGAAACCGACCAGCGCGGCGGTGAAGCGGGGCTGGAACATCCACACACCAAGGCTGAAGCAGAGCGCCAGCACGGTGGAAATCGCGCTGCTGACGATCCCGATCCGGATTGACAGCAGGATCGACTGGATCCAGCGCGGGTCCTCGATCAGCGAGCGATAGTGGCGCAACGACAGTTCTCCGGACGGCATTGCCAGCATGCGGCTCGGCGTCAGGGACACAGGGATGACGGCCAGCAGCGGCATCAGCAGGAACAGCGCCACCAGGGCGGCGAGGATCAGCGAGACGGGCCCGGGGCGATAGGTCGGCATCAGATCAACTGCTTCGGTCTGACATAGCGGAACAGCAGCGCCATCAGCGCCCCCACGAACAGCACCAGCACGACGCTGATCGCAGCCCCCAGCCCCCAATCCGGGCTCTGGAAAATCCTGAGATAGATCAGTTCGGCGATCATCACGCTGCGGCCGCCGCCGAGGATCGCCGGCGTGACGAAGAAGCCGAGCGAGAAGACGAAGACGATCAGCGCCGAGCCTATGATGCCGGAGCGGGTCATCGGCACGAACACCGTCCAGAAGGTGCGCATGCGGCTGGATCCAAGCCCGCGTGCCGCGAGCAGCACGCGCTCGTCGAGGCTGCGCATGGCCGACGCCAGCGGAAAGACCGCGAAGGGAATGAGGAAATGCGCCATGCCGACGACGACGCCGAACTCGTTACGCACCAGGGTCAGCGGTTCGGAGATGAAACCGATCGATTGCAGCCAGGTGTTGATCAGGCCGCGATTGGACAAAAGCGCCACCCAGCCGAAGGCGCGTGTCAGCACCGAAATCCAGAATGGCACCAAGATACAGAATTCGGCGATGAGGCGTTGCGCCGGGCTGCCGCGCACCCAGACGACCGTGATGGCATAGGCGGCGGCAACGGAAACGACCGTGACGATCGCCGCGATGCGCAGCGTGCGGATGAACACCGACTGGACCAGATCGTCGGTGAGCAACGCTTCATACTGGCCAAGCCCCGGCGTCGGCAGAGTAAAACTCCACTTCACCACGCCGAGGAACGGCCAGGCATAGGCCAGGACGAGGAACAGGAGCAGCGGCGCCATCAACAGCGCCGCGCCCATCCTGTCGGAGAGAACGCCTCTCATCTCAGATCAGCATCCAGCTCTCAGGCGGAGATGATCTTGGTGTATTCGTCGAGCGCCGCGCCGTAGTTCTTGGCGTACCACTCCATGTCGAGCGCGATCTGCTTCTTCATGTTTTCGGGATCGACCGGGTTGATGCGCTTCTTGTCGGCGGGGATCAGCGCGTCGGCCGCCGGATTGGCCGGGCCCTGGCCGAGCTTGTCGAACATGACGAGCTGCTTTTGCGGATCCTGTGCGCTGGCGATGAACTTCATCGCCGCGTCCTTGCCTCCGGGGTTGTTCTTGAGCACGGCCAGCGCGCCGGGCGAGATCAGGCCCTGGTCCCAGATGAACTTGATCTTGCCGCCGGAATCCTGCTCGATCAGCGAGGCGCGGGTGGACCAGACGATGGCCATCGAGGCCTCGCCATTGAGCAGCACGCTCTGGCTCTCTGCGCCGCCGCCCCAGTAGGCGACGACATTTTCCTTGAAGGCGGCGATCTTGTCATGCGCCCGCTTCAGGTCGAGCGGATAGAGCGACGCCGGCGCGATGCCGTCGGCCAGAAGGGCCGCTTCCCAGCTCGAAACGCCCCATTTGTAGAGCGAGCGCTTGCCGGGGAACTTCTTCACATCGAAGAAGTCGGCCATGCCTGTCGGGGCATCCTTGCCATATTTCTCGGAATCGTAGGCGATGACATAGGAGAAGAAATAGGTCGAGGCGGCATACTCCCAGCCGAAGCCTGGCCGCATCTTCGTCTTGTCGACGATCTTGTAGTCGATCGGCTCGAGCGCACCCTGGGCACCGAGCGTGATGGCCGAGAACGGATCGACGTCGACCAGATCCCAGGTCGGCGCGCCGCTCTTGAACTGCGCCGAAATGGCGCCCTCTGTCGGGCCCGAGCCGTCCATCTTGACGGTGATGCCGGTGTCCTTGGTGAAGGCCTGGCCATAGGCCGCATCATAGGCGGTGATGGCGTCGCCGCCCCAGTTGACCAGCACCAGTTCCTTGGCCTGGGCGAAGGCACCTGTCGAGCGCAGCAGCATCGGTGCGCCGGCGAGCACGAGAGCTGCGAGCTGCGTGAACTGGCGGCGCGAAATCTCGCCGCGTCTGGTCCTTTCGGACAGCGTCTCGATTGCGTGTTTCTTGGTATCGTTCATGTCAGTTCCCCTTTGTTTTAGTTGATTTCAATCCGGAAGCCGGTGCGGCAGATCAAGCCGCGCCAGCGCTCATTGTCCTCCATCCGGAAGGAGGAAACCCTTTTCCGCCGGCCAGGTCAGCCAGACGGAGTTGCCCTTGCTCAGCGCCGCGGCCGCGACCTCGTTCGGCACCGAGACGGTCACTTTCGCGCCTTGCCGCGTGGTCAGGTCGAGTTTGGTCGCCGCGCCCAGATAGGTCGAAGCGATGGCGGTGGCGGCGATGCCATTTTCGCCGGCGGCTGCCTCCCGCGCGATCGACATGTGCTCCGGCCGGATCGCCAGGATGGCGTCTCCACGGACTTTCTCGGCCTTGCAGTGCATGTTGACAGCGCGGTCCTCGCAAAGGCCCGTCGAGCCATTGTCGGCGGGCTTAACCCCCTTCAGCGGCAACATGTTGATCTCGCCGAGGAATTCGGCGACGAAGCGGTTGTCCGGCCGATCATAGACTTCGTCCGGCGCGCCGACCTGAAGCAGCTTGCCATGATTGAAGATGGCGACGCGCGAGGACAGCGCCAGCGCCTCGCTCTGGTCGTGGGTAACGAAGACGAAGGTGGTGCCGGTTTCCTGGTGCAGGCGCTTCATCTCGGCCTGCATCTGGCCGCGCAAGCTCTTGTCCAGCGCCGAGAACGGCTCGTCGAGCAAAAGCACGCCCGGCTCGAACACCAGCGCCCGGGCAAGCGCCACGCGCTGCTGCTGGCCGCCGGAGAGCTGCGCAGGCAGCTTCTTTTCGTGGCCGATCAGGCCGACGCGCTCGATCATCTCGCCGACACGCTTCTTGATCTCGGAGGCCGATTTCTTGCGGACCTTGAGCGGGAAGGCGATGTTGGCCTCGACGCTCATATGCGGGAACAGAGCATAGCCCTGGAACACCATGCCGGCGGCGCGCTGCTCGGCCGGGCGGTTGGTGATATCGGCGCCATCGCTGAGGAGACGGCCCTCGGTCGGCTGCACGAAGCCGGCCAGGATCATCAGGAAGGTGGTCTTGCCAGAGCCGGAGGGGCCGAGCAGCGTGAGGAACTCGCCGCGGCCGATATCGAGCGTCAGATTGTCCAACGCACGGAACGAGCCGAAGCTCTTGCCGATCCCGATTGCCTTGATCTCTGCGGCCCGGCCGGGTTGCTGCATCCTGCCTCTTCCTCAGTCCCAGGCGGAAATCGTAGGCAGGCCGGCGGCTCACCGCAACCGAATAGTTTTCGCCTGATCGGCAAATTTGATTCACGTCTGGGCGGCTGGCGCCATTTCGCCCTCAATAGGGCTGAATGCGGTTCTCCGAGAGCTTCGACCTCAGCCACCCCGCGAACGCGTCCAGCACCGGGTGCGAAGCCTTGGCGTGTTCGGAGACGAGGAAGTAGGAGCGCGGCGACTTGATCGCGATGTCGAACGGCCGGACCAGCCGGCCTTCGCTGAGTGCCCGGCGGCTGGTCAGTTCGTCGCCCATGGCAATGCCCTGGCCGGCAATCGCCGCCGAGAAGACGAGGTTCATGTCGGAAAAGAAGATGCCGCCCTCCGTGTCTGGGTTTTCGACCTTGGAAAGGGCCAGCCAGCGCGCCCAATCCTCGGTATCATCGAGATGGAGCAGATTGGCGCGCAACACGTCCGCTGGCTTCGAAAAGCCGCCGACCTTGTTCAGCAGCGTCGGGCTGCAGAGCGGCGTGAACGAGATTTCGCACAGCAGCTCGGCCATGCGGTTCGGCCAGTTGCCGACGCCAAAGGCGATGAAGGCGTCGGCATCCGCATTGCTGACATCGTCGAGCCGCCTAGGCGTCAGGATACGCAGCGCCACATCGGGGTACATCTGCCGGAATTCGCCAATATGGGTGCATAGAAACAGGGAGGCGAAGCCCGGGGTGCAGGAGACGGCGAACGAACCGCCGACGCCGGTGCCGGCATCGCGCGTCACCGCATCGCCAAGAACGGTGAGCGCCTTGCGCACGTCACTGGCATAGCGCTGGCCGCGCGGAGTGAGCGCGACGCCCTTGCCGATGCGCTCAAGCAGATCGAAGCCGAGGTCGCGTTCGAGAAGCCGCAACTGGTGACTTACCGCGCTGCGGGTGAGGTGCAGTTCGTCGGCGGCACGCCAGACGCTGCCGTGGCGGGCGAAACTGTCGAGGGCGCGCAGCGCCTGCGTGGAGGGAATTCTCAAGAGGTGAACCGAATTTGCACGAACCGGGAAAACATATCACTTTTTGGCGAGCCGCTTCACTGCTTTCTTTGATGCATGGACAAACCGGTGACGACATCAGCGCAAGAGACGGCCCTTGCCTGCCTCGATGGCATCCAGCCGCTGCTGTCGGCGTGGACGCGCACCATCTTCGATTTCGGCGAGACCGCCTGGCGCGAATATCAGTCCGCCGCCTGGTATGTGGAGCGGCTGAAGCGAGAAGGCTTTGCCGTCGAGGAAGGTTCCGGTGGCATGCCGACCGCGTTCTGCGCCCATTGGACGAATGGCGCCGGGCCGACGGTAGGCCTCTATGCCGAGTATGACGCAGTGCCCGGCAACTGCCAGGACGCGGTGACGGTGAAGCAGCCGCGGCCCGGCCTCGGCGTCGAGGCCGGTGGCCACACCGACCCGCATTCGGGGCTCGGCATGGCAAGCCTCGGCGGCCTGCTGGCCGCCAAGGCGGCGATGCAGCACCATGGCATTCCAGGCACGCTGCGCTTCACCGGCGAGCCGGCCGAAAAGGTGCGGGGGTCAAAGCCGATCCATGCCGCGAAGGGCTACTATGACGGCCTTGCCGGCATGATCTCGTTCCATCCCTTCTACATGCTGCCGCTCTGCAACACGGCGCGCTGGGAC
The DNA here is from genome assembly GCF_056868045.1 of Mesorhizobium sp. HAY1-8B. Taxonomy (NCBI): domain Bacteria; kingdom Pseudomonadati; phylum Pseudomonadota; class Alphaproteobacteria; order Hyphomicrobiales; family Phyllobacteriaceae; genus Mesorhizobium; species Mesorhizobium sp. HAY1-8B. The sequence goes on along the minus strand of NZ_CP200321.1, from coordinate 3,418,855 downwards.
ACGCATTGCGGTGCCGCCTACGCCATGATCTACCGCTTTGTGTGCGACGAGCCCGAAAACTGGGTTCGCGCGGGCGATGGCGCGCCGATCCCGCAGGCGCATTCTGCGGTGCGGGCGCCCGGTGCCAATGACGCGCTGATGACGATGTACATGGCCTCCAGGGCGCTGCGCGATTCCATGTTGCCGCATCAGGGCGGCTGGTCGATCAGCGAGGCGATCCTGACCGCCGGCCAGGCCACCGCCGACAACCTGCCGGCGGGGCTGGCCGAGATCCAGTACATGATCCGCGTGCCGACCATTGCCATGGCCGAACAGGTCACCGCCGTGCTCGACCGCAATGCCGCGGCCGCCGCCGCGATCAGCGGCTGTCGATACGAGCGCCATTGGGTTTCGAAGTCGCGGCCCGGACTGGCCAATCACGCCATGGCCGGGATCGCCTATGACGCGCTCTCGACGGTCGGACCACCACACTGGGACGAGCCCGCAAAGGCCGTCGCGCGCGAAATCCAGGTCAACGCCGGTGGTACGGCAACCGAAAATCCCTTCATTGATGAGCTGGAGAGGCTGATTTCGCCACAGGAGGCCGAGGCGATCCTGCGCCGCGACCTGCCGCCCTCGCAGATGAATTCGACCTCCGACGACTACACCGACATGAGCTGGCATGCGCCGACCGCGCGCTTCTATGTCGCGCGCCCGGCGCTGCGTTCGGCGAATGGCCACGTTTATCCCTCCTGGGTAATGAATGCGCTGGGCGGCATCTCCGCTACCATCGACCCGATGGTCACCTGTGCGGCCAAGACGGTCGCGCTGTCGGCGCTGCGCCTGCTCGAGGATAGAAAAGCCCGCGATGCGGCGATGGACGAGTTCATCACCCGTACCGGCGGCGGCGTTGGCGGCGCGAACTGGATCGCGCCGCTGTGCGACTATGAACCGCCGATCAATTTCCGTTGGCCGGAATACGTCTCCACGGCGCGCGGCCGCGACTGGTGGATCCCAAGCAATGCATGACCCGACCAACCCTTGAGAACAAGCCCACGAGGAGAACACCATGACCGTTCATGATCGCATCGAGCCGTTTTCGCTGCAACGCCGCAATCCGGCAGGCGGCACCAAGCCGCTGACCGCCTGGGGTTTCGCCAACGAAACCGACGTGCTGACCGACGTGCTGCTCGGATCGCCGAACTTCCTGCGCCATCTGTCGACCAGTTCGCTGTCACGAAAACATCTGCGCGAAGCGCCGTGCAACGTCCAGATCGCGCAGGCGCAGCACAAGGACCTGGTTGCCGCCTACGAGCATTTCGGTGTCAACATCCACTGGCACGAGCCGACGCCGGAACTGCCGATGCAGGTTTATTCCCGCGATTCCAGCGTCATGACGCCCTATGGCGCCATCATCACCGCCATGGCCAACTGGTGGCGGCGCGGCGAGAACTACGCCGCCATCCGCACCTACGAAAAGCTCGGCATCCCGATCTATGACATGGTCACGGCGGGTACGTTCGAGGGCGGCGACTTCAACGTCATCGAAGAGGGCGTGGTGCTGATCGGCTGCGGCGGCGCCCGCACGCAGGAGGAAGGTGCGCGCCAGGTGCAGGCATGGTTCGACAAGGAGGGCTGGGAGACGCGCATCGCCTTCATCGACGAATACTATGTCCATATCGACCTGATGGTGGTGCCGATCGCCGAAAAGCTCACCGCGGTCTGCCTCGCCTGCACCGAGCCCGGCATTGTCGACTGGCTGAAGGGCAAGGGCCACGAGATCATCGACGTGCCCTTCCAGGACACGATGGCGCTCGGCTGCAACTTCATGTCGCTCGGCAAGGACCGGGTGATCGCGCCGACGTCCTCGAAGACGCTGATCGAAAAGCTCAAGGCGCGCGGCTTCGAGGTCGCGGCCGTCGACATGAGCGAGATCTCCAAGACCGGTGGCGGTATCCACTGCATGGCGCAGGCGCTGAAGCGCGAAGCGGCGTGAACGGTCCAGGCTTTTCGGGTGGGGCGATCGGTTACAGCCGTTCTCCCCGCTCCGCCATCGACAAACCTTGCGGCTGTGTCCTCGCCGCCCTTGTGAGCGTCGGCAAAATGGATGAATAGTCCAAACAGGGCGCCGCCCTGAAATTGCCCGCTTGCGGTTTTCAGGTCGCGCCACAGCCGAGCCGGGTTTTTTGAATGGTCAGCCCTGAACAGCGTAAGAGAAGAGGTCCGATCGCCTCCCGCCTTCTGGCGCTGGATGCCTGGATCGATTCCTCGCTCTACGAGATCGGGTTCAAGGCGCGCCAGTTCTGGGAGGCGGCGACAATCTTCTCGCGGCGCTTCCGTCTCAAGGGCTGGCGTCGCGGCATCATCGAGATTTTGAGCGAAGGTTTTACGCTCGGCGCCGGCGGCATTGTGGTGATGCTGGCGCTGGCCATCCCGGCGTTCCAGGATACGGCCGGCGACTGGCGCGCCCAGGGCGATTTCGCCGTCACCTTCCTCGACCGCTATGGCAACGAGATCGGCCAGCGCGGCATCATCCAGCGCGACTCGGTGCCGGTCGACGAGATGCCCGATCACGTCATCAAGGCAGTGCTCGCCACCGAGGATCGGCGTTTCTTCGATCACTACGGCATTGATGTTCTGGGCCTGTCGCGCGCGATCTTCGAGAATGTGCGCGCGAACTCGGTCGTCCAGGGCGGCTCCAGCATCACCCAGCAGCTGGCCAAGAACCTGTTCCTGACCAATGAGCGAACCTTCGAACGCAAGATCAAGGAGGCCTTCCTGTCGCTGTGGCTCGAAGCCAATCTGTCGAAGAAGGAAATCCTGCAGCTCTATCTCGACCGGGCCTATATGGGCGGCGGCACGTTCGGCATCGAAGCGGCGGCCGACTTTTATTTCGGCAAGAGCGTCAAGGACCTGAACCTTGCCGAGGCGGCAATGCTGGCCGGCCTGTTCAAGGCGCCGACCAAATACGCGCCGCACATCAACCTGCCGGCGGCGCGTGCCCGCGCCAACGTGGTGCTGTCCAACCTGGTCGATTCCGGCTTCATGACCGAAGGCCAGGTGCTGCAGGCAAGACTGCACCCGGCCGACGTCGTCGACCGCGGCGAACAGAAGAGTCCCGACTATTTCCTCGACTGGGCCTTCGACGAGGTCAAGAAGATCGCCAAGCCTGGCCAGCACTCGCTGGTTGCCCACACCACCTTCGACGCCAACATCCAGAAGGCGGCGGAAGAGTCCGTCGAATTCCACCTGCGCCAGTTCGGCAAGGAGTACAACGTCACTGAAGGCGCAGTGGTCGTCATCGAGACCAATGGCGCGGTGCGGGCGATCGTCGGCGGCCGCGACTACGGCGCCAGCCAGTTCAACCGCGCCACCAAGGCGCTGCGCCAGACCGGCTCGTCGTTCAAGCCCTATGTCTACGCCACGGCGATGGAGCATGGCTTCACGCCGAACTCTGTCATTTCGGGCGGACCGATCAGCTGGGGCAACTGGTCGCCGCACAATTACGGTGGCGAGTCGGCGGGCAACATCACGCTGCTGATGGCGATGGCCAAGTCAATCAACACCGTGCCGGTGCGGCTGGCCAAGGACCATCTCGGCATCGGTCCGATCAAGGCGATGGCGGAATCATTCGGGGTGGAATCGCCGCTGGAGGGGCACAAGACCATGGTGCTCGGCACTTCGGGCATGACCGTGATGGACCAGGCGACGGGCTACAGCGTGTTCGCCCAGAACGGCTTCGTCGGTTCCCGGCACGGCATCACCCAGCTCGTCACCCGCACCGGCGACGTGGTGTATGACTGGACCAAGGATGCGCCGCCGCCGCACCGGGTGCTCTCCGAGCAGGCGCTGAAATCCATGAACACCATGCTGACGGCAGTACCCGTGATGGGCACGGCCCGGCGTGCCCAGATTCCCAACATCGTCGTCGCCGGCAAGACCGGCACGACGCAATCCTACCGCGATGCCTGGTTCGTCGGCTTCACCGGCAACTACACGGCGGCCGTGTGGCTGGGCAATGATGATTTCACCCCGACCAAGAACATGACCGGCGGCTCGCTGCCGGCGATGGTGTGGCAGCGCCTGATGGTCTACGCGCACCAGAACATCGATCTGAAGCCGATCCCCGGCATCGACAAGCCGTTCGTCGACGAGGAAATCGCGGCCAAGGCCGCGGACGCGCAGAAGAAGAGCGAGGAACAGGCCGCGGCCGAGGCGGCCGCCGAACGCCCGCCGGTGCTGTCGAGCCGGACAACGCAGACGCTGAGGGACATGACCCAGCTGTTCCAGTCGGCGCCCAAACTCGACGCCCCTGCCCCGCCCGAAACGCTTTCGGCGCTGTGACATCCGCCCCGGCGCGGGTTTTAGCTCTTTGTTTTTATGCATGTCGTTCTCCCAAAACCGAGGCCACTTTCGGGCGACATGCATTAGCCGAGGTGCAAATCCACCACGCCGGCTTGCCACGAGGCCCCACGCCGCGATATCCCCGAACGGCAATCCTTCGCGCACGCGGCCCTTCATGCTCAAGAATGCCTTCCTGATGCTGCTTTCGCTTGCCATAGCCATTGGCGGCGGCGGCGCCAGTGTCTGGTATGCGCTGAATATCCAGGATGGCGTCGGGGCGATCCGCATCGGCCAATGGACCGCCTTCCCCGATATCGGCACGCCGGCCGCCGACCCCTATTCCAAGGCGCGCGTGGCGCGCGAGGGCGTGCTGGCGCTCGGCCGCGCCGAGGGCCTGTCCTTCGTCGCGGAAAATGATGCTGCCGGCGACCAGCTCAAGCGGGAATGCAGCTACAGAATAGAGGGCGGATTTCCGACGGCCCGCTTCTGGACGCTCTACGCCGCCGATCAATCGCTCGGCGTCGTCGAGACCGGCAAGCCGCGGCTTGCGGCCCTTCAGTCCTACGAGGTGCTGCGCCAGGCCGACAATTCGGTGATCATTTCAGTCGGCCATCATCCGATGCCCGGCAACTGGCTTTTGACCGACGGTTCCGGCCGGATGTATTTCGTCCTGACCTTCTACGACACGCCCATCGCCAGCAGCACCGGCCTATCGGACGTTTCGCTGCCCAGGATCGTGAAGGCCGGCTGCGATGCGTAATGTCCCAGCCGCGCTGCGCCGTCTTTTCCATGCCGTCCTGCTCGGCGTTGTCGGCGCCGGCATCGTGCACATCGTGGTGCTGCTTCTGGTGCCGGAATTTTCAGAACGCGACGCCTGGTCGCGCCTGTCCATGGCGTCCGATCTCTACAGAATGAACCGGCTCGATGCCGAGGCGGGCGGCGCGCCGGTGGTGAAATCGGTCGACCCGCTATTCTATGCCACGGCCTGCCGGTTCGACCTCGAGGAAGGAATGGTTCGGATCAAGGCGCCGGGGAACGTCCCCTTCTGGTCGGTCTCGGTCTATGACCGCAGTGGCCACAATGTCTATTCCTTCAACGATCGTACGGCGACCGGCGGCAAGCTCGACGCGGTTGTGCTGACACCTGCCCAGATGATCGATGTGCGCCAGGACTTGCCCGAGGATCTGCAGGGGGCGATCTTCGTCGAAGCGCCGATCGACGAGGGCATCTTCGTCATCCGCAGCTTCGTGCCGGACGACAGCTGGAAGCCGATCGTGTCGCGCTTTCTCGATCAGAGTTCCTGCGAGTTGCAGGATTTCTAAGCCGCTAGCCAAAAACCCAGAGCTGACGGCCTGACGGACCAGGCCGCGGCTTCAGTGATGCGGCACCGGTGTCCGCGGCGATCCCGGCTTGTCGGGCCCGGCCGGCCGCGCTTCAGCGGTGCTGGACCGCTCATAGCGGATGCCGGGAAAGATGATGACCGCCGCCGGTATTTCGGTGGTTTGCTTGGCTCGATTGGTCGGTGCCGCACGCGGCACGAAAGACAGTACCATGCCCATGATTCGCGCATTCCTCTCGGTTTCCCCGGAGCACAACGCAACGCCTCCAAATATCATTAAGGCCGGCAGAGGGTTAACGGAGCGCTAACGGATCACCGCTAACTTGATCTTTGTCTTGAGGTCTGGACGTTCTGACCAAGGCAATCGCGAAACCGACATGGTCCCGGTCGAGCGTGATCAAGGCTTTGTATCGAGTATCGGGTATCCTTCGTGTCATCTTCGGACTTCAGGCAAATCGCGATACGGACCGAATCAGGCAAGGCCGAAAGGCTGTTCCGTGCCGCAGTGTCGGCGTTCTGCTCGCTGACCCGCCCATCGCGCCGCGAGATCGGCCAGCTCGAGGACCTGACGCTGCCGCTGTTCGATGATGTGTCCGTCGAATCGCGGCGCTATGTGGCCGCTGCCCTTTCCGAATGTGAATATGCTCCCGCCGCGTTGGTGCGGCGCCTGTGCGAGGAACCGGTCGACATCGCCGCGCCGCTGCTGATCCGTTCGCGCGCCGTCAGCGATATCGACCTCATCGCGCTGATCGGCCGGCACGGGCTGCCGCATGCGCGCGCCATCGCACGCCGCAAGGATCTGAACCCGACCATCGCCGATCTGATCAGGGTGCTCGAAAGACCGACGCTGGTGCGGGTGCGGGATCCGGAGGTGCAGCCCCCCGCGGCACCAGCCGCCGCGCTCGTCAATGCGGAAGCGGCAGAGGACAGCGCGACAGCACAACAGCCCCCCGGCATTGCCGCCGAGAATGCACGGCGCAGGCTGCGCTCCATGATGCGCACCGGCGACGAAGCCCTGGCGGCGAGGGTCGACGCGTTCCCCGGTTCGGATACCTATGTCAAACTGCGCGAGACGGCGCTGACCGGAAACGCCGCGTTCTTCCAGACCGCGCTTGCGGACGCCCTCGACATTGATTTCTCGACCGCGCGCTCGCTGACCGCCAACCAGAACTATGCCTCACTGCTCGCGGCGCTGCGTTCGCTCGACCTCAGCGAGGACCGGGCCTTCCTGATCACGGTCGCCATATATCCCAGCCTGTTTCCGCATCCGCAGGCCATCCGCACCTATCTCGACCGCTACCGCCTGCTGCATCGCGATGTGGCACTGGACAAGGTGCGGGGTTGGAAGGCCGAGACGGTGTCCAGGATGGTTCGTGACGCCTCACCGGCGAACAGCGACAGCCGCAAGGCCTCGAACAGCGACGATGTCGCCGCCCCCGTCCTCAGGGCGTCTTCACGGAAATAAGCTCTTCGACCGGAACAGTCCCGGCCTCGATCTCGACCACCCAGATGTCCGGATCGAATTTTTTTTCCCTCTCAAGACGGGCGTCCAGCACGGCCGGATCGTCGCCGGCGGCGAGAAGGCTGAAGAAACGGTCATCGGGCTTGGCCGAATCATAACTTGTCTGCGGCGCCGGTCCGTAAAGGGCGATTTCACCCAGCCTGCCCCGCGCCAACACGAAGACAGCGCCGGCCTCGGTCGCGCCACGGTTGACCACGGCGGCAAATCCGCCAGCGCCGAAAACGCGGCGCACCAAGGCGGAAACCCACAGATCCGATGTGACGCGCATGAAAACTCCGCAAGCCGTGCGGGCTATCTAGCGATAATTCCACCGCTCGGCGAGCCGTCATTTCCCGATCAGTTGGTCAGGCCGATCTCGCGCATCTTGACGTAGACGATCTCGTCGGGCTCGCCGGTCTGCGGCAGACCGAACAGCGACTGGAATTCCTTGATCGCCGCCTTGGTGCGCGCGCCGACGACACCATCCAACCGCATGTCGTCATTGCCGAACGCCTTGAGTCCGGCCTGGATCTTGACGATGCGGGGGTCGGGTCCCTGGGCCGGGGCGGTATCCGCCTGCCCGGAATTCGCCTGCCCGGAATTCGCCTGCCCGGAATTTGTCTGCAGGGACACCGGGACGGCGGCCTGCGTATCCGGGCGAGGTTGCGGTTTGGGCACGGAGGCGGTCTTCGGCGTTGCGCCAAGCTGATCGAGCAACAGGGCATCGATCTCGCCGGAAGCGTTGAGCCCGACCTTCTGCTGGTAGGCCTGTATGGCCTTGCGCGTGTTGGGCCCGGAAATGCCGTCGACCGTGCCGGAATAGAAGTCGAGATCCTTCAATATGCCTTGCACCTGCTCGACCACCGGGTCGCCCTTCATCGGGGCGGGCGCCGCATTGGGCCGCACGATGTTGATCGTCGTCTCCGGTTCGTCGGAGGCAGTGTGCGGAAAACCCTGGAAATTGCGGGTGGCGAAGAACGCCCCGGCATGCGGGAAAGGCTGATACCACAGCGCATTCGCCGAGACATAGAATAGCGTCACCAGGAATGCCGTCGATCCGCCCACCAGCACGGGATTGCGCGAAATCATGCCGCCGACGGCGATGGCGCCGTCCTGGAAGGCGTTGCTGCGGCGTTTGACCGCCTTAGGCTGTTTTGCGGAGCGAGCCATTTCTGTCCCCTTTCGCCCTCGTCACCGGCATCGTCAGCACCCCTGCCTCGTTCGCCGGGCGCCCCTTCGGCCCGTTGACCGGCAGGCTGATGGTCACCGTGGTGCCCTCGCCCGGCATGCTTTCGATCGACATGGTGCCTTCGTGAAGCCCCACCAGCCCCTTCACCAGTGAAAGGCCAAGACCGGTCCCCTCGAAACGGCGCGTATAGTCGTTCTGGATCTGCATGAAGGGCTTGCCGAGGTTGGCGAAGTCCTCCTCGGCGATGCCGATGCCGGTGTCCCTGACCCAGAAATGCAGGCGCGAGCCGATCCGCTTGGCACCAACGACGACATCGCCGCCATCGGGCGTGAACTTGATCGCATTGGAGACGAGATTGATGAGGATCTGCTGCACCGCGCGGCGATCGGCGTTGATATCGCCGGCGTCGGGAGCGATCTGCGTCTGCAGGTCGATGTTCTTGGTCTGCGCCTGCAACCGCATCATCGACTGGCACATCTCGACGGCTTCCATGAACCGGAACGGCTCCGGTTCCGCCGTGTAGGCGCCCGATTCGATCCTCGACACGTCGAGTATGGATGTCACCACGGCCAGAAGATGCTGGCCTGAATCCCGCACAAGGCCGACATACTCTTTCTGGCGCGGATCCTTGAAGGCGCCGAACATCTCATGCAGCAGCATGTCCGAGAAGCCGATGATGGCGTTCAGCGGCGTGCGCAGTTCATGGCTGACCACCGCCAGGAATCGGCCCTTGGCCACTTCGGCGGCGGCTGCCACCTCATTGGCCTGTGCGAGTTCTCCGCGCAGCCGGGCTGTTTCGTCATTTTCGCGCAGGACCAGCGTGAAGACATCGCCCTGCTCCTCACCGCGCACCAGTTCCAGCAGGAACGGCCGATAATTATCGGCCATCAGGCGATTATCATTCTGGCCGTTGCCGTTCTGGGGCAGCCTGATGCGCAGTTCGAGGCGGCGCGACAGGGCACCATCACGCATGTCGGCAAGGGCGCTGAGATAGGAGACACGGTCCGACAGATGGACGCGGTCGAAGAAGCCCGTTCCGGAAAGCAGTTCAGGAGGCAATTTCAAAAGCGTGCGCGCCTTGGCGGACGCGTCCAGGACTTCACCGTGTCGGGCGACCCGCATGACCACCGCGTCGATGATGTCTTCCAGCCTGTCGCCCGGATCCAGCGTATCAGCCGCACCGGTGGTGTCGCGAAACGCCGATACGCGCGGGATGAGCGTCAGTGCCCAGGCCAACGGCACCAGCCAATGCCAGGCCGCGATCTGCGCGCCCGCGAAGGGTAGGAAGGCCGCTGCCAGAGGCTGAAGGGCAATGGCGGCTATGGCCGAGACCGCCCCCCACAGGGCCGCGCGGCGCGAAGTGCCGATCCACCAGGCTTCGAAAGGCAGCGCCAGGGCAAGCACGGCGACGGGAGAACTCAACCCGCCGGCGGCGGTGATGAGGCCGCCAAGGGCAACAGCCGCCATCGCGAGGGCGACCGGGGCCGCCGCGGCCATCTTGCCGGTCGCCGCCACCAGCAAGGCGACGAACCAGCACAGACCGAAGGCGGCGAAGATGGCGGCCATTGTCACAGCGGCGCCCATGCCTGATGTGACCAGCGTGACCGCGGCACCGGCGGCAAAGAATGGCGCCGCCAACATGACGCCGATGAAACGGCGCTGGCGTTCGCGGCCGCTCTGCCCAAGAATGGAGGGATGGACCATACGTTCGCAACCGGCGGCAATCGCGCCTGGCAATTCAGCGTATCTGGCCTTGATCGGCATCAATTCAACGCACTCGCACTCGTCGTGAACAGCTCTGCTTTTGCAGATTGTTTTGATTGGCTCTGAAACTCTCATCCAGCGTTTAAGGAATGGATAAGGCAGCGCCGACCAAAGCCCGGCCTGCGGCAAATATCGGGACGGCGACGGCCGAAAACCCGGGCAAATGCCGCCATAGTAAATGGAGGGTTATCTCCGAACGCCCACCGTCGGCGGACCATGGATGGGAATAGAACCGCCCCAATCCGAGGAAACATCAATGGAAACAAGCAGATCGATGGTTATCAGAAAGTAACGAAAATCGTCCCGATATGAAACAAATCCACTGCAAAACGCTTTGTTTCGAATTTGCCTAAAATTTGAGGAAAATTCTCTGCGAACCTGCAAGCCGTCCTTTGTGCCTGTGTGCCAAGATCCTGCCCATAAAAGAGGTCATGCCATGTGACGCATGATCCGGTCACGACGAGAGGCGAGGCATGTTCTTTCTGATAAGAATGGCTTTCTGGTTTTCACTGGTGCTGCTGGCGCTGCCGCTGAGTGTCGGTTCCGAGGAGCCCGGGCAGGAAAGCGTCGGGCCGATCCAGGCCCTGTTCGCGGCACGCGACGCGGTGGGTGACATTGCCGGCATCTGCGAGCGCAAGCCCGACGTCTGTGAAACCGGCAAGTCGGCGATGCACACCATCACCGCACGCGCCAAGGAGACGGCCAAGATCGCGGCCGCCATGCTGGACGACAAGTCCGCCGGCCCCGACACCTCGACAATGACGGGCAGCGTGCCGGAAGAGATCGTCTTGCCCGAGACCGTCAACCTGCCGGTAAAGAACTAGACTGCCGATAAGGAATTAAGCCGTCTCGACGGCACACCGCGGGCCGTCTGCCCTCTCGACGCCCGCGGTGTCCTTGTTTTTTCCGTGACGCGGCACTGCTGCGTGATTATATCCGGGTCATGACGACCACGATCCAGACGATCCGCGACGACTTCTCCTTCCTTGATGAGTGGGAGGACCGCTATCGTTACGTCATCGAGCTCGGCGAAGCGCTGCCTCCCTTCCCCGATGCGGAACGCAACACCGCCAACAAGGTGCCAGGTTGCGTCAGCCAGGTCTGGCTGACCACCGAACGGGGACCGGGCAGCGATCCGGTCATTACATTCACCGGCGATTCGGACGCCCATATCGTGCGCGGGCTGGTCGCGATCATGCTGGCGCTGTTTTCCGGAAGGACCGCCAGCGAAATCCAGAAAACCGATGCGGAAGCAACGCTGAAGGCACTCGGCCTGGACGAACACCTGTCGCCCCAGCGCGCCAATGGTCTCCGCTCGATGGTCAAGCGCATCAAGCGCGATGCCGAGGCGGCACTCAAGCAGACCGCCTGACGCCCCTGTCGGCCAACAATCGTGTCCCCAAAAGTCAAACGGCGCCCGAAGGCGCCGTCGATGTCGGTTCGACCTGACAGCGCAGCGACTATCGCGCCTTGCGCTTGCGGCCGAGGCCCATCTTCTTGGCAAGCTGCGAGCGGGCCGCCGCATAGTTCGGGGCAACCATCGGGTAGCTCGGGTCGAGGTTCCACTTTTCGCGATACTGGTCCGGCGTCAGATCATAGTGGGTCATCAGGTGACGCTTGAGCGACTTGAACTTCTTGCCGTCTTCAAGACAGACAATGTAGTCGTCATGAACCGAGCGCTTCGGATTGACAGCCGGCTTCTGCTTGTCGGCAGGGGGCTGTTCGGCGGTACCGCCCACGCGCCCGAGAGCGGCATGGACATCGGATATGAGGTTCGGCAGTTCGCCGACCGGGACGGGATTGTTGCTGACATAGGCGGCCACCACATCGGCGGTCAGCTCGATCAGCGCATCATTGTTTCTGGAAGGTGTTTCGACAATATCCATGATCTTCAGGCCCCAACAAGAGTTACGTCGGTCTGTGCCCCTTTTACAGGCAGGGCATTGCACGAATTTATGAAGGTAGAATTTCCTCGATTCGTGTCACGGTCGCATCAATGCGACCATAGCGCAAGTAAGTCAATTCTCTCTTTGCATTATATTTACGAAAGTTGATCAACTATTGGCCAATCAGCTTCAATCTTTCGTGCATTATGTAATTTTTCGATATTTCGCGCTCCAAACCGGCAAAGGCTGACGTTACGTCAGATCATCGTTACATTCGCGACAACTCACAAGACAGATTTCAATGCTCCGGTTTGCTTTGCCATCGGGTGAACAGTCTTGGTTGTCACATCCGCCAGCAAAACCACAGGTTGCCGCCGCCTTTTCGGGCAGGCGACCAAGGCGACATGTCCGCCAGCCGGCCGCCTCGGGGCCAATCGATGCCGCTCGATCAATACGGGGTGATGAACTTGCCATAGGCCCAGCCGGTGACGAAGGTGCCGTTCTTGGCTGGATCATGCCAGATCTCACACCAGCGATAGCGAACGGTCCGCCGTTGCTTCCATGCCGGTTGATTGGCGATGTCGAGCAGGTTTATGCCATCGGTGCATCGTCCGGTCATCTGCAGGACGGTCCCGTTCGGGTATGCGGCCTGCTTCTGGGATGTGGTTGATGGATATTTACGCACGTTGAGCGTGTCGCCGAACGGCAAATTGGCCACTTGCCAAGCCGCGAATACGGTCGCATGAGACTGGCCGGCAAAGACCAGTGTTAGCGAAGCAACGGCGAAAGTCGCGGCAATCCGAGACCGAATGGTCATCATCTTTCCTCCCGGCCCATCTCAAGGAGCCGACACCACCTCTAGGCTGCAGCCCTTGAACCCACCCTGATCGGCGTGTTCATTCACCATTCAAGATATTCCCCAGCGAGACGCAATGACCAAGACTCCCCGATTTCCGATCGTCAGCCCGCCAACACCCGAGAAGCGGCCGGTTTCCGATACCCATCACGGCATCACGCGAACCGATGAGTACGCGTGGCTGCGAGCCGACAACTGGCAGGAGATGTTCAGGGATTCTTCCCTGCTCGATGCGGGCATCCGCGCCGAACTCGAAGCCGAAAACACCTATCAGTCGAAGCTGATGGCCGACACGTCGGACCTACAGAAGCAGCTTTTCAAAGAAATGAAAGGCCGTATCAAGGAAGACGATTCATCCGTTCCCATGAAGGACGGGCCCTATGCCTATGGTTCTTCCTTCAAACTCGGCGGCGAGCAGCCGCGCTATTTCCGCATGCCGCGCGACGGCGGGCCTGAGCAGATCCTGCTCGACGGCGACATGGAGGCGGAAGGCAAAGCCTATTTCCGGCTTGGCGGTGTCGACCATTCGGCCGATCACGGCAAGCTGTTGTGGGCCTTCGACGACAAGGGTTCCGAGTTCTACACGCTGCGCGTGCGCGACCTTGCCGACGGCAAGGAACTGACCGACCAGATTCCCGCTACCGGCGGTTCGGGTGTGTGGAACGCGGGCAATGACGGGTTCTTCTACACGCGCCTCGACCCCAACCACCGGCCGTCAAAGGTGCTGTTCCACGCACTGGGACAAGACCCTGAAAACGACCGCCTGATCTATGAGGAAACCGACCCCGGCTTCTTCATGAATGTCGACGGCACCCGCAACAACCAATGGATCATGATCGGCATCAACGATCACGAGACCTCGGAATACCGACTGTTGAGCGCCAGCGATTCGTTTGCCGAACCCAGGCTGGTGTCGGCGCGCGAAACCGGGCTTCAGTATGAGTTGGAGGAAGGCGGCGACGTCTTCTTCATCCTGACCAATGCGGACGGCGCGAAGGACTTCAAGATCATGACGGCGCCGGCAAGCGATCCGGTTCGCGCCAACTGGCGGGAGCTGGTTCCGCATGAGCCGGGCCGGCTGATTCTGTCGGTGATCGGGTTCAAGGACCATATGGTCCGGCTTGAGCGCAAGGAGGGCCTGCCTCGCATCGTCGTGCGCGATCGCGCCAGTGGTGAGGAGCACCTGATTTCCTTAGACGAGGAAGCCTTCTCGCTCGGCCTGTCGGGTTCTTATGAATACGACACCGAAATCATGCGCTTCTCCTACTCGTCGATGACGACGCCGGCGCAAGTGTTCGACTACAATATGCGCACCCGCGAGCGGGTGTTGCTCAAGACCCAGGAAGTGCCGTCCGGCCATGATGCGGACCATTATGTCACCAGGCGGCTGATGGCGCCCGCCGCCGATGGCGAACTGGTGCCGATCTCGCTTCTGCACCGTCGCGACACGCCGCTGGATGGAACCGCACCTTGCCTGCTCTACGGCTACGGCTCCTACGGCATCACCGTGCCGGCCGCCTTCAACACCAACTACCTGTCGCTGGTCGACCGCGGCTTCGTCTACGCCATCGCCCATGTCCGCGGCGGCAAGGACAAGGGCTATGGCTGGTACGATGACGGCAAGCGGGCGCACAAGATGAACACCTTCACGGATTTCATCGCCTGTGCGCGCCACCTCGTCGCCGAGCGCTATACCGCGCACGACCGCATGGTCGCGCAAGGCGGCTCGGCCGGCGGCATGCTGATGGGCGCCGTCGCCAACATGGCGCCGGACTGCTTTGGCGGTATCGTCGCCGAGGTTCCCTTCGTCGACGTGCTCACCACCATGCTCGACGCGACCCTGCCGCTGACGCCGCCGGAATGGCCGGAATGGGGCAATCCGATCGCGTCCGCCGACGACTACCGGACGATCGCCGCCTATTCGCCCTACGACAATGTCGCGGCACTCGACTATCCGCCGATCCTGGCGCTTGCCGGCCTCACCGATCCGCGCGTCACCTATTGGGAGCCGGCCAAATGGGTGGCGCGGCTGCGCGACCGCAAGAGCGGCGACAATCCGGTGCTGTTCAAGATCAACATGGATTCCGGCCATGCCGGTGCGTCCGGCCGGTTCTCACGCCTGGAAGAGATCGCCTATACCTATGCCTTCGCGCTTAAGGTGACGGGCAAGGCGCAGCTTGCCGAGAAGACGCTCAAATGATCGATCTGTCCACGTTGATTGCCTATATCGCCGTCGTGCTCGGCTTTGTCTTTATCCCGGGCCCGGCCACGCTGTTGACGATCGCCCGGGCAACGAGTTCGGGAACAAAGGTCGGGATCGCGACTGGCGCTGGGATCGCGGCCGGCGACATATTTCATACTGTCATGGCGATGGTCGGTATCTCAGCGATCATCGCCACGTCGGCGACGCTGTTCAGCATCGTAAAATATATCGGCGCGGCCTACCTCGTCTACCTTGGCATTCGCGCCATCATCGAGAAAACGCCGGCCGATCCCTCTGCCGGCGCGCTCGCTATCTCCGCCGGCAAGGCGTTTCGGCAGGCTGTCCTGACCGAAGTGCTCAACCCCAAGACCGCGCTGTTTTTCCTGGCATTCCTGCCTCAGTTCGTGCGACCCGAAAACGGAACGGTCATGCTTCAATTGGCCGTATTGGGAGTTGTCTTCGTCGTGCTCGGTCTTTTCAGCACGGTCGTCTTTGCCGTGAGCGCCGGTCGCCTCGGCAGTTTCCTGCGCCGAAATCCGACCGTGCTGAAATGGCAGGGCAAGATTGTCGGCGGCATCTATTGTGCCTTGGGCGTCCGCCTGGCCTTGCAGCAACGCTGAGGGCTCGGGACAGCACGTTCACTTTTGGGTTCGGCGATCATGACTTTTTTGAATTCCGCTTTGCTCATTTGCGCTCGCAATTGTACCAGCCCCGCGCTAACCAGTGCGCGGCTTTTCGCAAGCCGCGCTTGCCATCTTTGCTACTGGGGTATGCTATGCTGCTCGTCGACGTCTATCTCGACAAATCGCCGATCCAGGGCATCGGCGTCTTTGCCAAGCACCACATCCCCAAGGGCACGCTGATCTGGAAGCTCGATCCCCGCTTCGACCGGATCATCGACGTCGAGACCTATGAGGGCGAAACCGGGCCGGTGAAGAACTATCTCGACCGCTATTCCTACCCGGACCGGCGCGATCCTGCCTATATCGTCTTCGAAGCCGACGACGCCCGCTACATGAACCATGATGACGAGCCGAATTGCGATGTCTCCTCACCCGAGGAAACCTTTGCGCTGCGCGACATCGCACCCGGCGAGGAACTGACCTGCAACTACAATCTTTTCTTCGAGGCCGGCTTCGATTTCCTCGGCGATCGGCACCTCTAGTCGATATCAGTTCGCCGGTTTCTTGCGCGCGGGATAACCGTTCGGGTGCGGCGGTACTGCCTTGAGATAGGCGGCGATTGCTGCACGATCCCCCGCAGTCAGCTCGGCCATGTTACGCTGCACGTCGACCATGGCGCCGCCGACGGAATCGAAGTCGGGCGTGAAGCCGGTTTCGAGATAGTTGGCTATATCGGCTTCCGACCAGTTGGCGATGCCGCCCTTGCCCGATGTGATGTTCGGTACGACGCCCGAGCCCTCCGCGGCCACGGCACCGGCCAGCCACTCGCTTTTCTTCGTCCCGCCCGCGAAATCACGCGGCGTGTGGCATTCGCCGCAATGGCCGGGTCCTTCGACCAGATAGCGGCCGGCCATGACCGGATCGGGCGTGCCATCGTGCAAGGCAATGACAGGCTGATCGCTGAGATAGAGCCGCTTCCACAGGCCGATGCCACGGCGGATGTTGAACGGGAATGCCAGCGTATTGGCCGGTGCCTTGCCGGCGACCGCGGGCAGCGTCTTCAGGAAGGCATAGAGATCGGCAATGTCAGACGGCTTCATGCGGGCGTAGGACGCGTAGGGAAAGGCCGGATAGAAATGCTCGCCAGACGGCGACACGCCCTTGAGCATGGCGTTGGCGAGATCCTCGACCGACCATGCGCCGATGCCGTCCTTGGGATCTTGCGAAATGTTGGGCGGAACGAAGGTGCCGAACGGCGTTTTGAGTTCGAGGCCGCCCACCAGTTGAAGCCGCGCATCGCCCTGCGAGCCGGGCTTTGCGTGGCAGGATGTGCAGCCGCCGGCATAGAAAATGCGCTTGCCCCGGCTAGCGTCGCCCGGCCCGAGTTGCGCCAGGGCCGTCGTATCCAGCCTGACCGGCGCCGACAAAAGCCAACCGCCGGCCGCGCCGACGCCGCCCAGAACGAGGGCCGCGCCGACGAGCTTCTTCAGCCATGCCATCAGGCAATCAGCCCTTCTTGATCCTGTAGCCCTGATGGCAGGCGCCGCAATCCGAGCCGAGGGTGCCGACTTGCGCCTTCAGCGCGTCGATATCGGCGGGAGCCGCGGCGACCGCGGCCTTGACGTCGGCGAGATATTTGTCCTCGGCGGCCTTGAAGCCCGCCGTGTCTTCCCAAATCTTCGGCCCGGCCGTGGTGTCGCCGGTATCGCTGCCTTTCGGGAACAAGGCATCGACGTCGAACTTCTCGGCATTCGCCTGCAGCGCCTGCAACTGCGTCAGCACGGCAGCGGCATCAAAGGGCTCATCGCCCTTGACCACTTTCGACAGGCCGCCGACGATCTTTCCGCGCTCCTTCATCAGAGCCTGCCGGTCGAGGATCGGATCGGCAAAGGCCGCCGAACCGGCGAAGGCGAGCGTTGAGATGGCGATGACAAGCTTTCTCATTCATTTGGCTCCATGATGAAGGCATTTCAGGACAGGTCGTTAACGGATGTCGCGGACGGATTATTCCCTTCCTTCGACCGATTTTGCCGAACGGTGAGTGACTGGAGACCTCGGCTCCCAAAAAGAAAAGCCCCGGAATGCCGGGGCTCTTCTGCGGGTCGATCAAGCTTTTTCGTACAATTCCAGCACGTGATCCCAGTTGATCAGGCTGTCGACGAACGCCTCGAGATATTTCGGGCGCGCGTTGCGGTAGTCGATGTAATAGGAATGCTCCCAGACATCGACGCCGAGGATCGGCGAGGCGCCATGAACGAGCGGGTTCTCGCCGTTCGGCGTCTTCGAGATCGCTAGCTTGCCGTCCTTGACCGAAACCCAGGCCCAGCCCGAACCGAACTGTGTCGTGCCGGCCGCGATGAAGTCGGCCTTGAACTTGTCGTAGCCGCCGAGATCGCTGTCGAAAGCCTTCTGCAGCGCGCCAGGCAGCTTGTTGCCGCCGCCGCCCTTCTTCATCCACTTCCAGAAATGGATGTGGTTGTAATGCTGCGCGGCATTGTTGAAGAGGCCGGCATTCTTGCCGAACGACTGCTTGACCACCTCTTCGACCGACAGATCGCCAAGGCCCGCCTCGGCGGCCAGCTTGTTGCCGTTGTCGACATAGGCCTTGTGGTGCTTGTCGTGGTGATACTCCAGCGTCTCTTTCGACATGTAAGGCTGCAAGGCCTCGTAGTCATAGGGCAGAGCGGGCAATTCAAAAGCCATGGGTAGTACTCCCTCGTGGAAAAATCCGGTGTCGATACCGGATTAAGATAGGTCTGGATTGAGCTGGAACAACTCCGGAAGTGAAGCGCCGGTTCCCTTTCTAAGCGGGTTCCGGAAAACTGTCACACGGTTTTCCTGCGGTGAAAAGTGCAGCGACAAAAAGGCCGGACTGGCGCGTCAGCCAGCCGATTTCGAATGCGCCCATTCCCAATAGAGCTCACGCGCCTTCTTGGCCACCGGTCCGGGTTGCAGGTTGCGATCCTCGATGCGCGTGATCGGCACCACCTTGGAGTGGTTGCCGGTCGAAAAGATCTCGTCCGCTTCGAGGAAATCGCGTACCGACAAGGTCTTTTCGGTGGCTTTGAAGCCATACTCACCGAGCAGATTTATCGTGCGCGAACGCGTGATTCCGGACAGGAAGGTGCCGTTCGGCGCCGGCGTAAAGACATGTCCATCCTTGACCAGGAAAATGTTCGAGGTCCCGGTCTCGGCGACGTTGCCAAGCATGTCCAGAACCAGCGCATTGTCGAAGCCGCGCATCTTGGCTTCGAGGATGGCGCGGCCATTGTTGGGATAAAGGCATCCGGCCTTGGCATTGGTCGGCATGGTTTCGATCGTCGGGCGCCGGAACGGCGACACCGTCACCGAAAAGCCGGACGGCGAGATCATCGGCGATTCATAAAGGCAGAGGCAGAAACGGGTCGATGCGGGATCGGCCGGCACGCCCATGTAGCCGCCATGCTCGGCCCAGTACATCGGCCTGATATAGACCGCCGTCTTGCCGTCGAACTTCTTCAGCCCGTCCCAGGTCAGCCCGATGATCTGTTCGGGCGTCATGTTCGGCTTGAGGCCAAGCGCGATCGCCGAGGCGTTCACCCGCCTGGCATGGAGGTCGAGGTCGGGCGCTACGCCTTCGAACCAGCGCGCCCCGTCGAACACGCTGGTGCCGAGCCACATCGCATGGCTGCGCGGCCCCAGTATGGCGACATTGCCCTCGTACCAGTCCCCGTCGACGAAGGTCCATGTCGCGGATTGCGCCGCTGCCGCCAGTGTCATTGCGTTGTCCCGTTCCAGTCAATGTTGTGTGACAACATTGGATGATGCTTTGGCCACCGCCGTCAACGGGCATCGGGGAGTTTTGTTGAGGCCAGCGGCGGGCCCGGTGCAATCAAGGCTTGCACCGCGCCCCGCCTCGCCTCAAAACTGTCGCCATGCAATACGCCGCCTATGTTTTCGACGCCTACGGCACACTGTTCGACGTGCATGCCGCCGTGCGCCGCCATGCCGACCGGATCGGGCCGGACGGCCAGTTGCTGTCGGAGATCTGGCGCGCCAAGCAGCTCGAATATTCCTGGGTGCGTACGCTGATGGGCGCCTATGCTGATTTCTGGCAACTGACCGAGCAGGCGCTCGACTTCGCCTTGCGCAAGGTCCCGTCGGCCGATTCAAGCCTGAAGGCTAAGCTTCTCGAAGCCTACTGGCGACTGGATTGCTATCCTGAGGTGCCGGCCGTGCTGAAGGCGCTCAAGGCCTCGGGAGCCAGGCTGGCGATCCTCTCCAACGGCTCGCCCGAAATGCTGGAAGCGGCCGTCAAGTCCGCCGCGCTCGACCAGGTTCTGGACGACATCTATTCCGTCGACGCGGTGCGCCGCTTCAAGACCGATCCGGCGGTCTACGACATGGTCGCCACCGGCTGGCGCCTCTATCCCGGCGCTGTGTCCTTCCAGTCCTCCAATCGCTGGGACATTGCGGGTGCCACCAAATTCGGCTTCCGCACGGTGTGGATCAACCGTTCCAACCAGCCCGAGGAATATCGGGACTTCCCGCCAACCCTGATCCTGCCGACCCTCGAAGCCCTGGTCACCGCCTAAGTTGTCCATCTGTTGCCCTGCCGCCACAGTGGCGGCGCGGTCACAGCTTCGCCTTTGTTTGTCCACGTTCGGGCCAGAATCGGAACCGCCTATCGGGCCAGGTGTTGTCAGGCACCTGCAACGGGTGATCGGCGTATTGACGCTTTGTTGCGATTTGAGTCTTAAAGAAGGCAGTCATGTCCATAACCGAAATCGAATCCTATCGCCTGAGCCGTCGCGGCTTCCTCAACGCCGCAGCATTGGGCGCCGCATCGATCGCGGTTTCCGCATGCGCCACCACCGGCCCAGGGCCGGTCGAGCCACCGCCGCCGGCCTATGTCGAGCCGCCGCTTGCCGACTATGCGTCGATGTACGCGGCCGTCAGCGATGGCGGCTTCGACCTGCCGGCCATCCCCGTCGACAGGATCGATCCACAGTTCCTGCGTCAGATCGTTCCCGACCCGACCGGGCAGAAACCAGGAACCATCGTCGTCGATACAACAGGCCATTTCCTCTATCTGGTTCGCCCGGGCGGTCAGGCCATCCGCTATGGCGTCGGCCTTGGCCGCGCCGGCTTCGAATGGGCGGGCGACGCTGTCGTCCAATGGAAGCAGAAATGGCCTAAATGGACGCCGCCGGATGAGATGATCGCCCGGCAGCCGGAACTGAAGCAATACAGCGCCGACAATGGCGGCATGCCCGGCGGCCTCAAGAACCCGCTAGGTGCCCGTGCGCTCTATCTCTTCCAGGGCAATGTGGACACGCTTTACCGCCTGCACGGCTCCCCGGAATGGCGCTCGATCGGCAAATCGGTGTCATCGGGCTGCGTGCGCCTGATGAACCAGGACATCATCGACCTCTACGACCGTGTGCCGTCGAAAAGCCCGGTCATCGTGACCAGCGATGCCAGCCAGCCGATGGTGGCGGCGGCGACCGCGAACCACAAGGCCATCCCGATCGATGCCGGCGTGCCGGACGGATCTGTCCTGCTCGGCCCCGTCAAAGCGGTCACGAACGCGATCTTCTGATCCAGCTTCGCCCAGCGAATATGCTCGGCGCCGCGTGTCCAAGGGGACGCGCGGCGCTATAAGCATGGACTTTGCTGCACTGGGCTCAGCGCCCCCGCGACAGGCTGCCCAGGATACCACGCACGATCGCACGTCCGACCGACGAGCCGACCGAGCGCACCACCGACTTGATCGCCGCCTCGGCGACCGTCTGGCGATTGGAGGGGCGCGGTGCCGGCGCGCGGCGGCCACCCGGCTGCGGTGCGGGATCGTCATTGCCGAAGCCCGGAATTGTCCAGCGCGAGCCGCCGGTGCCTGCCTGCTGCGCCTGCGCTTCGGCGTCCTGCGCGTCCTTGGTCTTCTTCTGCAGGATCTCGAAGGCCGATTCGCGATCAATGACCTGGTCGTACTGGCCGGAGACGGGGCTTTCCGCGACCAACTTTTGCCGCTCGGCGGGGGTTATGGGCCCAAGCCGCGACGACGGCGGACGGATCAGCGTGCGCTGTACCATGGACGGCACGCCCTTGGCCTCCAGCGTCGAGACCAGCGCCTCGCCGGTGGCGAGCTGGGTGATGGTGGTGGCGCAGTCGAAGTCGGGATTGGGGCGGAATGTTTCCGCCGCCGTCCGTACCGCCTGCTGCTCGCGTGGCGTATAGGCGCGCAGAGCGTGTTGAACGCGGTTGCCGAGCTGTGCCAGCACCTTCTCGGGGATATCCAGGGGATTCTGCGTGACGAAATAGACGCCGACGCCTTTCGAGCGGATCAGGCGGACCACCTGTTCGACGCGGTCGATCAGCACTTTCGGCGCCTCGTCAAAGAGCAGATGCGCCTCGTCGAAAAAGAACACCAACTTCGGTTTGTCGGGATCTCCCACCTCGGGCAGTTCCTCGAACAGTTCCGACATCAGCCAGAGCAGGAACGTCGCGTAGAGCCGCGGGTTCATCATCAGCTTGTCGGCTGCGAGCACGCTGATGGCGCCCCGACCGTCACGCGTGGTGCGCATGATGTCGGAGATGCGTAGAGCCGGCTCGCCGAAGAAGTTGCCCGCGCCCTGTTGCTCCAGCACCAGCAGCGTGCGCTGGATGGCACCGACCGATGGCTTGGTGACATTGCCGTAGCGCGCGCTGATCTCTTCGGCGCGCCCGGCGATGTTGGCAAGCAGCGCCTGCAGGTCCTTGAGGTCGAGGAGCAGCAGGCCCTCTTCATCGGCAATGCGGAAGGCAATGTTCATTATGCCTTCCTGCGCGTCGGTCAGGTTCATCAGCCGCGACAGGAGCAGCGGTCCCATTTCCGATATCGTTGCGCGGATTGGGTGGCCTTGCTCACCGAAAAGGTCCCAGAAGATGACGGGGAATTCCTGGAAATCGTAGGGGTCAAGCTTTACCTGTGCGGCCCGCTTGACCAGAAAATCCTGAGCCGTGCCCATCATGGCGATACCGGACAGGTCGCCCTTGATGTCGGCGCAGAACACCGGCACGCCGGCATTCGAAAAGCCCTCGGCCAGAACCTGCAAGGTAACGGTCTTGCCGGTACCGGTGGCGCCGGTCACCAGGCCATGGCGATTCCCGTACTGCAGCAGCAATTGTTCGGGACGCTGATAGCTGTCATCGGGCTTGCGGCTGGCGCCGATGAAAATACTGGTGTCGTCAGCCATATTTCGGGTCTCCGCAAAGTGATGTGTCTAAAAGCCAGCCTTTGCCCGAAGGTATAGAGAGGCTCTCGCACAGCGACAATGCCAATCGCCCAAATTGCCCCAATCGGACTTATCGCCGAAATCGGATTTTGGAACTTGCGGATTTTGCTGGTGTTTGGCAATCGTTCATGGTCCGTCCACGTAAGCTGACCTATATCAGATGGATCGAATTCAGACCCTGGACGCGCATTGCGATAACCGGCCGGGGACCTTAGACTGAGCCGCTCCGGGCTGGTGCGGCGACATAACGAGGAAGATGGATGGGCGCTGGAGCCTTGACCAGGGATGTTGAACCGGCGGATGCCGAACGCCAGCGATGGCTGGCCTTGGCGGAAAAAGCGTTGGCCGGCGCATCCTTCGAGGAAAAGCTGGTTTCGCACACCGACGACAGCATCCGCATCGAGCCACTCTATGCCCGTGCGGCCGGGGCCGAGCCGATCGTGCGCGCGAATCCTCGATCGCCGTGGATTGTCAGCCAGCGCGTCGACGATCCCGATGTCGATCGTGCCAAGGCGCAGGTCCTGGATGATATAGCGCAGGGAGCGACAGGATTGTCGCTCGTCTTCGAAGGTGCGCCGAACGCATTCGGCTACGGCTTGCCGAGAACCGCGCAGGCTCTGGAGACGGTGCTGGAGGGCGTACCGCTCAACCGCGTGCAGATCCGCATCGATACCCACCCATGGAGCCGGCCGATGGCCGACTGGCTGGTGGCGTTCCTGAGCAAGCGTCGCTCCGATCCAGCAAAGCTAAACCTATCCTTCGGCATCGATCCGGCGGCGATCCTCGCCGGCACCGGCCGGCTGCGCATGTCGATCGAGGCGCTGCAGGAATCGATGCCGCAATCGCTGGCGCATTTCTTCTCGATGGGCGTGCCGGGCGTGCTTCTGGAAGCGGACGGCCGCGTCTTTCACAATGCCGGCGCCACGGAGGCGCAGGAACTCGGGATCATGCTGGCTTCCGCGGTTTCGTATCTCAGAATGTTCGAGAAGGCGCGGCAGCCGCTCGTCTATGCCGCGCCTCATATCGGCTTCGCACTCAGCGTCGACCAGGACCAGTTCCTCTCCATGGCCAAGGTGCGGGCCCTGCGCAGGCTTTGGGCACGGGTGCAGGAGGTTTGCTCGATCCCCAATTCCACGGCCAACATCCATGCCGAGACATCATTTCGCATGATGACGGCATTGGACCCGGAAACCAACATCCTGCGCACGACGATCGGCTGCTTCGCAGCGGCAGCGGGGGAGCGGATTCGATCTCCATCCTGCCGCATACGATCGCGCACGGCCTGCCAGCTCCCTTTGCCCGCCGCGTCGCACGCAACGCGCAGCTGATCATGGCCAATGAAAGCCATGTCGATCATGTCGCCGATCCCGCGTGTGGTTCCGGCGCGGTCGAGGCGCTGACATCAGATCTTTGCGAAGCCGCCTGGGCGGAGTTGCAGACGATCGAGGCCGAAGGGGGGATACTGTCCAGCCTTCGTGACGGGCACATCCAGAAGCGCGTTCGCGCCGCGGCCGCTCGTCGCGACGCCGCCTTCAAGTCCGGCGAGCGGGCCATCATCGGCACCACACTCTATCCACAGAAGACCGAGCGCCCGGTCGAGACACTGGACGCGGTGCAGCGGCCGGCTTTCACTGAAGGTGTCGTCCTGTGCGAACCGCTGTTTCCGGCCCGCATCGACCAATCCATCGGGGCGCTCTCTTGATTCCGGATTTCAGCCAGATCGGCTGGGTGCCGCCGCGCCGCGCACCGGCCGAGGTCAAGGGCCAGCGGGTGACGCCGGAAGGGCTTGTGGTCAAGCATCTGTACAATCAGGGCGACCTGAAGGGCCTGCCGTATCTCGACACCTATCCGGGCTTGCCGCCCTTCGTGCGTGGCCCCTACCCCACCATGTATGTCCAGCAGCCGTGGACGATCCGGCAATATGCCGGCTTTTCGACGGCCGAAGAGTCCAACGCCTTTTACCGGCGCAATCTTGCCGCCGGCCAGAAAGGCCTGTCCGTCGCCTTCGATCTCGCCACGCATCGCGGCTATGACAGCGACCATCCACGCGTCGCCGGCGATGTCGGCATGGCTGGCGTCGCCATTGATTCCATCCTCGACATGCGGCAGCTCTTCGACGGCATTCCGCTCGGCGACATGACGGTGTCGATGACGATGAACGGCGCGGTGTTGCCGATCATGGCGCTCTATATCGTCGCGGCGGAAGAACAGGGGGTTGCGCAGAAGGATCTGGCCGGGACCATTCAGAACGACATTCTGAAGGAGTTCATGGTCCGCAACACCTACATCTATCCGCCAAAGCCCTCGATGCGGATCGTTTCGGACATCTTCTCCTACACGTCGAAGAACATGCCGAAGTTCAATTCGATATCGATCTCCGGCTACCACATGCAGGAGGCCGGCGCGACGGCCGACCTGGAGCTCGCCTATACGATCGCCGACGGCATCGAATATGCCCGCGCCGGTGTCGCGGCGGGCCTCGACATCGACCGCTTCGCGCCGCGCCTCTCCTTCTTCTGGGCGATCGGCATGAACTTCTTCATGGAAGTGGCCAAGCTCAGGGCCGCGCGCCTGCTGTGGGCGACCCTGATGAAGAAGAATTTTGCACCGAAGGACGAGCGCTCACTGTCGCTTCGCACCCATTGCCAGACTTCCGGCTGGTCGCTGACGGCGCAGGACCCCTACAACAACATCATCCGCACCATGATCGAGGCGATGGCCGCGACTCAAGGGCATACCCAGTCGCTGCACACCAACTCCTTCGACGAGGCGATGGCGCTGCCGACCGATCATTCGGCGGGTATCGCCCGCAACACGCAGCTCGTCCTGCAGAAGGAATCCGGAACCACGCGCACCATCGATCCGTGGGGCGGGTCGACCTATCTCGAACGGCTGACCCATGATCTGGCGGCGCGCGCATTGAGCCATATCGAGGAGGTCGAGGGTCTCGGCGGCATGGCGGCGGCGACGGAACAAGGCATCCCCAAGCTGCGCATCGAGGAAGCAGCGGCGCGCACGCAGGCGCGCATCGATTCAGGCGAGCAGATGCTGGTTGGGGTCAATGCGCATCGCCCCGAGAACGACATCGAAGTCGACGTGCTGAAGATCGACAATGCCGAGGTCAGGGCCCGGCAATTGTCCAAGCTGCAGCGGCTGAAAGGCACGCGCGAGGTCGCTGCCGTGGAAAGCGCACTCGATGCACTGACCCGCGCCGCGCAAGGCAACGAAAACCTGCTGGAATTCGCCATCCGCGCCGCGCGCGCCAATGCCACGGTCGGCGAGATTTCGTTCGCGCTGGAAAGGGCGTTTGGCCGCCACGTCGCGACGGTGCAGACCATTTCCGGCGTCTACCGCAAGGCGCTTGGCGACAATCCCGTGGTCGACGGGTTGCAGGACAAGATCAGCGCTTTCGAGAAGAAAAATGGCGGCAAGCCGCGCATCCTCGTTGCCAAGATGGGACAGGACGGCCACGACCGAGGGCAGAAGGTGATCGCCACCGCTTTCGCCGATCTCGGCTTCGACGTCACCGTCGGCGCGATGTTCCAGACACCGGAAGAGATCGCGAAACTGGCGGTCCAGCATGACGTCCATGTCATCGGCGCCTCATCGCTGGCGGCAGGGCACCTGACGCTGATCCCCGAACTGCGCGACGCGCTGAAGAAGCTTGGCCGAGGCGACATGCTGATCGTGGCCGGCGGCGTCATCCCGCCGCAGGACTACGACGCGGTGCTGCAGGCCGGGGCGGCGGAAATCTTCCCGCCGGGGACTGTCATCCCGGAAGCGGCGGACCGGTTGATGGATCGGCTGCTGGCGGGCTGAGCGAAACCATTCTGTATTGCTGGAAAAGGTTGTGCCACAATGACGGGCGCAACCGTAGCGACAGTGAAGACTCTCATCCACAAGCTCGACGACGGATCAGGGGCCGTGATCTTGCCACCGGAAATGCTCGACAGCCTGAAGCTGCAAGTGGGCGATCAACTCCAGATTATCGAAACCGATGACGGCGTCATTCTAAGACCGGTGGAGAGCAACGACGTCGAACGGCAGATGCGCGCTGCTCGTGATGTCATGGACACATATGAGGTCGCGTTGCAAAGGCTGGCCAAGTAGCTGTTGTCAGCTATCCGAGAGCTTGACGATTTCCCATTCCTTGCCGTTGACCGCGGCCACGTCGCCAACCTTCTTGCCGAACAGCGCGACGGCCATCGGCGAAACATGCGAAATGCTTCCCTTGGTGGGATCGGCCTCGTCCTCGCCGACGATCTTCCAATGCACTTTCTTGCCGTCATCGCCTTCCAGCGTGACGCCCATGCCGAAGCGGACGACGTCGCTGCCGGGCTCCGGAACGGACAGTTCGGCACTCTCCCGCCGCGCGGTCCAGTAGCGCAGATCGCGTGACACGACCGCGATGCGCTCGCGATCGGCTTTCCTTTCGGCTTTCGCCAGAACGTCGCGCAGATCGGCCAGATTGTCCTCGATCTGCGCCAGGCCGCGTTCCGTCACAAGATTGCGGTGCGGGCTGATTGGCCGTTCGCCGACGCCGGCGATGGCGTTTTCGCTGTCTTCTTCGCGGGTGAAAGCTCTGCTCATTCCCTGAACCTAGGCCTCGAGTGGCAGCTCGACAAGTCATTGTCGATAAGTCGTGAAGCGGAACAGGGCGTCTGGCACGATTCCTGCGGTGTTATGATCGAACACTGGGATTGTGTGCCGATGTTGAACAGACGGACCCTGCTGACGCAAACCGCCGGCTTTGCCGTGATAGGCCTTGCGCTTGGCAAGGCGGCGGCCGCCAGCCTGACCGGCATCGAAAAAGCCTCGATGCGCGGCTCGATCAATGCCACCGAACTTGGCGTGCAGCCCGGGACATTCGACGATCAGAGCAAGGCCTTTGCCAAGCTGCTGCGCGACGCGAACAGCCGGGACATACCGGTGTTCCTGCCGGCGGGCACCTATGTGGTGTCCAATCTCTCGCTGCCCAGCCGCGTGCGTCTTTCCGGCGTGCCGGGGGCAACGCGCATCGTCTATGGCGGCGACGGCCATCTCTTCATGACTGAACAGGCCGACCATATCGAGCTCGCCGGGCTGGTCTTCGACGGTTCGAACCGGTCGATGGGTGACTATGCGCAAGGGCTGCTCGATCTGCGCCGGGTCGGCCATCTCGTCGTCGACAATTGCCAGATAACCGGAAGCGGCAAGAACGGACTGGCGCTGGAACACGCGACGGGCCGCATCGAACGCTCCGACATATCGGGCTCGGCGGACGCCGGCATCTACTCGGTCGAAGCGGGCGGGCTGGCAATCACCGGCAATGCCGTCTCCGACTGCGCCAATGGCGGCATCCTCGTGCATCGCTGGCAGGCGGCCGAAGACGGCACGATGGTCACCGGCAACCGCGTCGAACGCATCGGCGCGCGCAGCGGCGGGACCGGCCAGAACGGCAACGGCATCAACGCCTTCCGTGCCGGCAACGTCATCATTTCGGGCAACGTCGTCTCGGATTGCGCTTTCTCGGCTATCCGTGCCAACAGTTCCAGCAACCTGCAGATATCTGGCAACACCTGCTCACGCTCGGGCGAGACCGCGGTCTATTCCGAATTCTCCTTCGAGGGCGCCGTCATCAGCAACAACATCGTCGATGGCGCGGCCAATGGCATATCGATCGTCAACTTCAACGAAGGTGGCCGCATGGGTGTCTGCTCCGGCAACATCGTGCGCAATCTGTCGACCAGCGGCCCCTATACCGCCGATCCGCCCGGATTCGGCGTCGGCATCGGCGTCGAGGCCGACACCACCGTTTCCAACAATGTCATCGAGAACGCGCCGCTCTACGGCATGTCGATCGGCTGGGGCCCGTATCTGCGCAATGTGGTGGCCACCGGCAACATCATCCGCAAGGCAGGCACAGGCATCGTCGTCAGCGTGGTCGAGGGTGCCGGCACGGCAGTCATCTCGGACAACGTCATCGACGGCGCGTTGAACGGCGCCGTCGTCGGCCAGCGCTGGGCGGAGCCGGTGACAGCAGACCTGACCCAGTCAAGCAACACCGGCTTTGCGCATCTGACGGTCGAGCGCAACCGCGTCAGTTGAGAGCAATCTTCAATTCAAGACTGGGGTTGGCCTCAGCGCCCCGACCTTGGCACCGATCCGGCTTTCGATCGGCGCATTGGCCAGTTCGAGCAGCTTCGCCGACAGGGCCTCGTCCGCACGCAGCAGCTTGGCGAGGACGGCGGCGACCATGGCCTCGCCGGCGCGGCCGGCGCCATCATCGCATTTGATCGCGATGCCAAGGCCAAGTTCAGGTATCGCGCTGCAGTGGACGCCTTCGGCACCACCCTTCGCAAAGATCCGGCCAGGTGCTGCTTCCATCAGCGCGACGTCTTCGCGGCCTGTGCCGGCGACAAAGAAGGGCTCCGCCATGCAGGCGGAAAGCAGGCGCTTCGCCGCCTTGGCTCGCTCGGGACTGAAACCGTGTGTCGTCGCCATGCGGGCAAAGCCGAGCGCGAAACTCCGGAGCGGTACCGCATAGGTCGGGATCGAGCAGCCGTCGGTCGCTCGCTCATCCGGGCCATGGACGGCGCCGGTAACAGCCTGCATGGCGTCGCGCACCATTTCCTGCAAAGCGTGCCCCGCCTTGACATAACCACGGTGCGCAATGCCGGAGTGCACGCAGGTGCAGAGGAAACCGGAATGCTTGCCCGAGCAGTTGTTGTGCAGCGCGTTGGGCAAATCGCCGGTGCGGGCGAGCGCAATCTCGGCGTCATGGTTCGAGGGCCAATGCGTGCCGCATTCAAGCGCCGACCCGTCCAGCCCGGCCCTGGCCAACATGGAGCGCGCCAATTCGACATGCGCAGGCTCGCCCGAATGCGAGGCACAGGCCAGCGCCAGTTCGCGGTTGCCGAAGCCATAGGCATCGGCAGCGCCGCTTTCGACAAGCGGCAGGGCCTGGATCGCCTTGACCGCTGAGCGCGGGAACACCGGCCTCGAGGTGTCGCCGATCTCCAGGACCGCTTTGCCGTCGGCATCGAAGACCGCGACAGCACCGCGATGCGCGCTCTCGACGATCGCGCCGCGCAAGACTTCGATCAGAACCGGATTTGCCATGCCACCTCCCGCGCATGACCTCGAAAATCGGAACCGATTTTCGAAAAGGATCATGCGCCAAATTAAAGTTCTACAGCGTCCTTTGCGCGCCCCAAAAGGCACGCGGCGCTGTAATGCTGGGCGGTTTATCTGATCCGGTCGAGAATGGAAACGTAGTTGGCGACCGCCGCTCCGCCCATGTTGAAGATACCGCCAAGCTTCGCGCCCGGCACCTGGATGCCGCCGGCTTCACCGACAAGCTGCATGGCGGTCAGCACATGCATCGAGACACCAGTTGCACCGATCGGATGGCCCTTGGCCTTCAGCCCACCGGATGGATTGACCGGCAGGCGGCCGTCTTTCGCCGTCGTGCCGTCCAGCGCCAGCCTGGCGCCCTCGCCCGGCTTGGCCAGGCCCATCGCCTCGTATTCGATCAGTTCGGCGATGGTGAAGCAGTCGTGCGTCTCGACAAAGGACAGGTCGTCCAGCGTCACGCCGGCGCTCTTCAGCGCGCGGGTCCAGGCCTGCTCGCAGCCTTCGAAGGACAGGATATCGCGCTTCGACATTGGCAGGAAATCCTGCACATGTTCGTTGGCGCGGAAGGCGACGGCCCGCCGCATCTTCAGCGCCGTCCCGGTGTCGGCAAGGATAAGGGCGGCGGCACCGTCGGAGACCAGCGAGCAATCGGTGCGCTTCAGCGGGCCAGCGACGAAGGGGTTCTTCTCGCTCTCCTGACGGCAGAATTCGTAGCCGAAATCCTTGCGCATCTGCGCATAGGGATTGTCGACACCGTTCCTGTGGTTCTTGGCGGCGATCATGGCGAGCGCGTCAGACTGGTCGCCATAGCGCTGGAAGTAGGCTTGAGCGATCTTGCCGAAGACACCGGCAAAGCCTGCAGGCGTCTCGCCATCTTCCGGCAGATAGGACGCCTTCAAGAGATTTTTGCCGATTTCCGGTCCAGGCGTCGTCGTCATCTGCTCGGCGCCGACCACCAGCACGATGCGGGCAGCGTTTGCATCGATGGCACGGATGCCTTGCCGGACCGCCGCCGATCCCGTGGCGCAGGCGTTCTCGACACGCGTTGCCGGCTTGAAACGCAGCCGGTCATCCGCCTGAAGCACCAGGCTGGCGGTGAAATCCTGCGCCGAAAAGCCAGCGTTGAAATGGCCGAGCACGATCTCGTCGACCTCTTCCGGGCCGATGCCGGCATGGTCGAGTGCGTCCGTCGCGACCTTGACGATCAGGTTCTCGAGCGTCTCGCCCTCCAGCTTGCCGAAGCGCGAATGCGCCCAGCCGACGATGCATGCGGTCATGGCAATCTCCATCCTTGGCGCTATCCTAGCATACGGACTAGCGGCACATCGCGCCGTTATTGTTCAAATATAAACATTCTCGCCGGAGCCGTGAAGGGCCGCAAGCCGACAATCGCTTGGTGCAGGTCACGCCTATGTCGATTTTTTGTTGATTGACCCGTCAATAAAAAATAACCTCCGCGCAAAAATCGGGAACAACATGCCGAAAGTCGGAATGGAGCCACTGCGCCGCAAGGCGCTCATCGACGCGACGATCTCGGCGATCGGCGAGCGCGGGTCGCTTGACGTGACCATGTCCGAGATCGCCGGGCGTGCCGGCGTGTCGTCCGCGCTTGCTCATCACTATTTCGGCGCCAAGGACGAGCTGTTGTTCGCAACGATGCGGCACATATTGGCCGAACTGACCATCGATATGCGCCGTGCCCTGCAATCCACCGCGTCTCCACGCGAACGCGTCTCCGCCGTGGTTGCCGTCAACTTCTCCGACATCCAGTTCCAGGCCGAAACCATCGCCGCCTGGCTCGCCTTCTATGTCGAGGCGCAGAAATCATCGGCCTTGCGCCGGCTGCTCAGGATCTATGCGCGGCGGCTGCATTCGAACCTGATGAGCGGGCTGACCGGCATCCTGCCCCGCGCAGAGGCCGACCGCGCCGCGGAGGCGACAGCGGCGATGATCGACGGGCTCTACATCAGGCGGGCGTTGAAGGACGGCGTGCCCGACGCCGCGACAGCGATCGCGCTGGTCGAGGACTATCTCGAAACCAAACTCGGCGAGCGGCAAAAACAGTGACAGCGAAGCGACCCAATTTCCTGATCGTCATGGTCGATCAGCTCAACGGGACCTTTTTCCCCGATGGGCCTGCCGCGTTTCTGCACGCGCCGCATCTGAAAGCACTGGCAGCACGTTCGGCGCGCTTTGCCAACAACTACACGGCTTCGCCACTCTGTGCGCCGGGCCGCGCCTCGTTCATGAGCGGCCAACTGCCGTCGCGCACCGAGGTCTATGACAATGCAGCCGAATTCGCCTCGTCGATCCCGACCTTTGCCCATCACCTGCGCGCCGACGGCTATCACACCGTGCTGTCGGGCAAGATGCATTTCGTCGGCCCCGACCAGTTGCACGGCTTCGAGGAGCGACTGACGACCGATATCTATCCCGCCGATTTCGGCTGGACGCCGGACTACCGCAAGCCCGGCGAGCGGATCGACTGGTGGTATCACAATCTGGGTTCGGTGACCGGCGCCGGCGTCGCCGAGATCTCGAACCAGATGGAATATGACGACGAGGTCGCCTTCCACGCGGTGCAGAAGCTCTATGACTTCGCCCGCGTCTCCGACGATGCCGCGCACCGGCCCTGGTGCCTGACCGTTTCCTTCACCCATCCCCACGATCCCTATGTGGCACGGCGGCAGTACTGGGATCTCTATGAGGATTGCCCGGCGCTCGAACCAGAAGTTGGCTTCATCCCCTACGACCGCCAAGACCCGCATTCGCAGCGGCTCTACAAGGCTTCCGACTACGACAGTTTCGACATCACGGCAGAGCAGATCCGTCGCTCGCGGCGCGGCTATTTCGCCAACATCTCCTATCTCGACGACAAGGTGGGCGAATTGCTGTCGGTGCTCGAGCGCACGCGCATGCTCGACGACACGGTCGTCCTGTTCTGCTCGGACCACGGCGACATGCTCGGCGAGCGCGGCCTGTGGTTCAAGATGTGCTTTTTCGAGGGCTCGGCGCGGGTGCCGCTGATGATCGCCGGCAAGGGCGTGCCGGCCGGGCTGATCGAGGCGCCGGTCTCCAATCTCGATGTGACGCCGACATTGTGCGATCTCGCCGGCATAGACATGAGCGCGATCGCGCCATGGACCGACGGCCAGTCGCTGCTGCCGCTACTTGAAGGCAAGCCGCGTACGGCGCCGGTGCTGATGGAATACGCGGCCGAAGGCTCAAACGCGCCCTTGGTGGCGATCCGTGACGGCCGCTACAAGTTCGTCCATTGCGAGATCGATCCGCCGCAACTCCATGATATCGAAGCCGACCCGCATGAGTTGAGCAATCTTGCCGCCGATCCGGCGCATGCGGATCTGGTGGCGGCCTTCATGGAAAAGGTGCGCGCGCGCTGGGACATGGCGGCTTTCGACGCCGCCGTGCGCGCCAGTCAGGCCCGCCGCTGGGTGGTCTATCCGGCGCTGCGCAACGGCACGCACTATCCCTGGGAGTTCCAGCCGCTGCAGAAAGCCTCGGAACGCTACATGCGCAACCACATGGATCTCAACGTGCTCGAAGAGCAGAAACGGTTCCCGCGAGGCGAATGATGGCAGACCTTCTCGTTCCCTCCCTCGATCATCTCAAACAGGCCTATGCGGTCACCTCCAGGGCGACGCAGATCACACCATTGCTGGAGTCGACGGCGCTCGCCCGAGAGACAGGTGCGGCCCGCGTCTTTATCAAGCCGGAATCGCTGCAATGGGCCGGATCCTTCAAGGTGCGCGGTGCCTATTGGCGGCTCAAGCAGCTTTCGCCCGATGAAGCGAAAAAGGGCGTCGTCGCCTATTCCTCCGGCAATTTCGCGCAAGGGCTGGCCGCCGCCGGCCAGGCGCTCGGCATTCCGGTCACCATCGTCATGCCGATCGACGCGCCGGCCGCCAAGCGCGACGCGACGGCGGGCTATGGCGCACGCGTCGTGCTGACCGACCATGGCGAACGCGCGCGTGAGGAAGTCGCCGCCGCCAAGGCGCGCGCGATCGCCGAGACGGAAGGGCTGGCACTGCTGCATCCGTTCGACGATCCCGAGATCATCGCCGGCCAGGCCGGTGCCGGCCTCGAGGCACTCGACCAGCTTGCCGCCAAGGACGCCAGCGCCGACCTGTTGTTCTGCTCGGTCGGCGGCGGTGGACTGATCGGCGGCGTTTCGCTCGCCTTCCACTACCTGTCGCCCGCAACCGAGATCATCGGCGTCGAGCCGGAAGGTTTCAACGGCATGGGCTCGTCGCTAGCGCATGGCAGCATCGAGACGATGCCGATCGGCCCGAAGTCGATCTGCGACGGGCTGATGTCGCGACGGCCGGGCGACGCGCCGTTCGCCGCGGTCAAGACCGCTGGTGTTCGCGGCATCACCGTCGATGATCAATCTGTGCGCCGCGCCATGCGGATCGCTTTCGAGCGCATGAAGCTGGTGCTCGAACCGTCCGGGGCTGCGTCACTGGCGGCACTGCTCGGCGGCAAGGTGGATGTGAAGGACAAGACCGTCCTTGTTGTGGCTACCGGCGGCAATGTCTCGCTCGCCGATTTTATGGCGCATATGAACCATGCTTGAAGCGGATTTCGTCATCATCGGCTCAGGCTCGGCCGGTTCGGCCATGGCCTATCGCCTGTCGGAGGACGGCAAGCATTCGGTCATCGTCATCGAATTCGGCGGCAGCGATATCGGGCCGCTGATCCAGATGCCGTCGGCCTTGTCGATCCCGCTCAACATGAGCCTCTATGACTGGGGTTTTGCCAGCGAGCCGGAGCCGCATCTCGGCGGCCGCGTGCTGGCGACGCCGCGCGGCAAGGTCATCGGCGGCTCGTCCTCGATCAATGGCATGGTCTATGTGCGCGGTCACGCGCGCGATTTCGACCACTGGGCCGAAGAAGGTGCGACGGGTTGGGGCTTTGCCGACGTGCTCCCCTATTTCAAGCGCATGGAAGACTCCGATGGCGGCGAGGATGGCTGGCGCGGGCATGGCGGCCCTCTGCATGTCCAGCGCGGCTCGCGTAAGAATCCGCTCTATGGCGCCTTCCTCGAGGCGGGCCGCCAGGCCGGTTTCGAACTGACCGATGACTACAATGGCGCCAAGCAGGAAGGCTTCGGCCCAATGGAGCAGACCATTCGCGGCGGCCGTCGCTGGTCGGCGGCATCAGCCTATCTGAAGCCGGCGCTCAGGCGGAGAAACGTGAGTCTGGTCAAGGGCTTTGCGCGCCGGGTGATCATCGAGAATCAACGTGCCATCGGCGTCGAAATCGAAGCTCACAAACAGATTCAGGTCGTTAAGGCGCGACGCGAAGTGATCGTCGCCGCGTCGTCGATCAACTCGCCAAAGATCCTGATGCTGTCCGGCATCGGGCCAGCTGAGCATTTGCGCGAAAACGGCATCGCCGTCGTGGCCGACCGGCCCGGCGTCGGCCGCAATCTGCAGGATCACCTGGAGCTTTATATCCAGCAGGAATCGACCAAGCCGATCACACTGAATTCGGTGCTCAACCCGTTTTCCAAGGCACTCATCGGGGCGCAGTGGCTGTTCTTCAAGTCAGGCCTCGGCGCCACCAACCATTTCGAGGCCGCCGCCTTCGTGCGCTCCCAGGCCGGTGTCGACTACCCAGATATCCAGTACCACTTCATCCCCGCGGCGGTGCGCTATGACGGCAAGGCGGCGGCGAAGTCGCACGGCTTCCAGGCGCATGTCGGACCGATGCGGTCGAAGTCGCGCGGTTCGGTGACGCTGCGCTCTCCAGACCCGAAAGCGAATCCGGTGATCCACTTCAACTACATGTCGCATCCGGATGATTGGGCGGAGTTCCGCCACTGTATCCGGCTAACCCGCGAAATCTTCGGCCAGAAGGCCTTCGACGCCTATCGCGGCCAGGAGATCTCGCCGGGCAGCCATGTGCAGTCGGATGACGATCTCGATGTCTTCATCCGCGACCACGCCGAAAGCGCCTACCACCCCTGCGGCACCTGCAAGATGGGCCGCGCCGACGACCTCATGAGCGTCGTCGATGCGGAATGCCGGGTGATCGGCGTGGAGGGACTGCGGGTCGCGGACTCCTCGATCTTCCCGCGCGTCACCAACGGCAATCTCAATGCACCGTCGATCATGACCGGTGAAAAGGCGTCCGACCACATTCTTGGCCGCACGCCGCTGGCGCCGTCCAACCAGGAACCATGGATCAATCCACGCTGGCAGGCGTCGGACAGATAGAGCATGATCCAGATTGAGCCGCCCACTTCCGCGGCGCCGGACCATTGGAGACTCCCATGCGCGCCCAGCCCACGGCATCGCACTATGTCAACGGACGCTATATCGACGACGAGCAAGGCGCGCCGCTGCCCGTCATCTACCCGGCAACCGGCGAGACCATCGCCATGCTGCGCTCGGCGACACCGAACGTCCTGGAACTCGCCATCGAGGCCGCGCGGGCCGCGCAGCCGGCCTGGGCACGGCTGAAACCGGTCGAGCGCGGCCGCATCCTGCGCCGCGCCGCTGACATTCTTCGCGCCCGCAACGCCGACCTCGCCCGCATCGAGACGCTCGACACCGGCAAGGCGATCCAGGAGACGCTGGTGGCGGACGCGCCTTCCGCCGCCGACTGCCTTGAATATTTCGGCGGCGCGGTCGCCGCCTATAATGGCGAGGCCGTCGATCTCGGCGGGCCTTTCGCCTACACACGGCGCGAGGCGCTCGGCGTCTGTGTCGGCATCGGCGCCTGGAACTACCCGATCCAGATCGCCGGCTGGAAATCGGCGCCTGCGCTGGCCATGGGCAATGCCATGGTGTTCAAGCCGTCGGAGAACACGCCGCTTTCAGCACTGGCGCTGGCCGAAATCTACAGCGAGGCCGGCTTGCCCGACGGGCTCTTCAATGTGGTGCAGGGTTATGGCGATGTCGGCGCCGGCCTGGTGGGACACGATGTCGTCGCCAAGGTCTCGGTGACCGGCTCGGTGCCCACCGGACGCAAGGTGCTGTCGCTCGCCGGTTCGAAGATGAAGCATGCGACGATGGAGCTCGGCGGCAAGTCGCCGCTGATCGTCTTCGACGACGCCGACATCGAAAACGCCATCGGCGGCGCCATGCTCGGCAATTTCTACTCCACCGGCCAGATCTGCTCTAACGGTACGCGCGTCTTCGTGCAGAGCGGCATCCATGACCGCTTCGTCGACCGGCTGATCGAGCGGACGAAGAAAATCCGCATCGGCGATCCGCTCGACCCCGAGACCCAGATGGGGCCTCTGGTCTCGAAAGCACAGCATGAGAAGGTTGTCGGCTATATCGGGATCGGCAAGCAGGATGGCGCCACACTGGCCTGCGGCGGCAACGTGCCTTCGCTGCAAGGCTTTGACGGCGGCTTCTTCGTCGAGCCGACGGTGTTCACCGGTGTCACCGACACGATGCGCATCGCCCGCGAGGAGATTTTCGGGCCTGTCATGAGCGTGCTGAAATTCGACGGCGAGGACGAGGTGATCGACCGCGCCAACGACACCGAATTCGGCCTCGCCGCCGGTGTCTTCACCCGCGACCTGCCGCGCGCCCACCGCGTCATCGCAGAGTTGCAGGCCGGCACATGCTGGATCAATGCCTACAATCTGACGCCGGTCGAAATCCCCTTCGGCGGCTTCAAGCAGTCCGGCATCGGCCGCGAGAACTCGCTGGCGGCACTGGCGCTCTATTCGCAGCTCAAGTCGATCTATGTCGAGACGGGGGATGTGGCAAGCCCGTATTGATTTGCTTCAGGCTTCGCCCCTTCTAGCAAGGGCCACGATCGCCTTCTCAACGATTTCCTCGTCCTTCAAGTCTGAGAGCAATACGATTATATTTGACTTGAGCCCACTTCTTATCGCGCCGCCAATCCGGAACAGTCCACTTCTAACATACACAGGTTGCGCAAGTTTTAGGTGAACGACAACAGTATCCCTGACTGATTGAAACCTTATGTGCTCGACGTTGCTCCATGGCATCGGCTCGTCTAACTGACGCCTATCCCACAACGTTTGTCTGTCAAGAATGAGTAATGGGCGCGAACTCGCCGCGTCGAATATCATCCTTACAAGCATTCCCGCAAAGAGGACGCTGACAAAAAGGCACCCGACCACTCCAGCCACCCACGCTATTCGATCGAGTGAGTTGCCGGTCTCCCAATTTTGAACTGCGATCGAATAGAATCTTATTGAAGAGGACAGTGCCCACACGGCGGCGATTCCGAAGATCGGATAATACCAACGAAAACGGCCACGGGCCTCTAATGGAAGATCTACCCTCTGTGGCGGAATGTCCTGGGTCTTCCAGAGGGTTGTATCACCCGGAACGTCCACAAATTCGCTACCGCCCGCCTCACCCAACGTCTCACCCCTTCTCCGCCGTCCCATCCAGATACTGCGTCAGCGCACAGACCAGGTGATAGAAGATGCTGGCCGGAACATCCGATGCCAGCGAGCGGCCGCGTTCGTCGATGCGGTCTATCCATAGGCCGAGCGGCGCCGGGTCGATGTGCCAGCGAAACAGCCGGCCAACCCGTTCCTCGATCTCCGGCTTGAGATCGGGTCCGCCCGAACCGTCCAGCGCAATCGCCGCCTTGACCGCTTCGGCCTGCGGCCAGCTGCGCGAGATCAGGTCCAGCGGCAGGCCCTGCCGCGAGACCGCCCCATAGGCAAGGCCGGTGGCGCGGTTGAGGCCATTGGCGATGGCCGAGGCGTAGAGCTTTCGGGCGAAGCCGCTCAGTTCGGCCTGGCCGCTGCGTCCGGCGAAATCGACCAGCAGCGAAGCCCATTCGAAGTGATGGCCGGGCTCGGTCCACGCGCCCTTCTCACCGGCTGACGGCTTCCACTCGTCATCGAAATATTCGCCCAGCGTCCAGCTTTCCCGGTCGAAGAAATGGCTGCGGAAGAGATCGATGATGCGTGCCGCACGGCGCAGATGAGCGCGCTCGCCGGTGGCCTGGTGCCAAGCCAGGAACGCCTCGAGCAAATGCATGTGCGGGTTGGAGCGCCGTTCGCCCTTCCCGTCCGATGTTTCGAGGAAACCGGTCATGCGATGATCCTCGAGATGCGCATCGAGGAACGCGAAGGTTTCCTCGCCGAGCCGCAAGGCATCGGGATTGCCGGACATATGGGCATGGGCGAGCGCCAGGAGCACGCAGGAATGATCGTATGCATCCTCGGTGGCGTCGGCGACGGAGCCGTCGACATGGAGCGTACGCACCCAGCCGCCTTTGTCGGTGCGGCCATTCCTGGCCATGAACTCGATACCGTGGCTGATCAGCCTGTGGGCCG
This sequence comes from Mesorhizobium sp. HAY1-8B, assembly GCF_056868045.1. Taxonomy (NCBI): domain Bacteria; kingdom Pseudomonadati; phylum Pseudomonadota; class Alphaproteobacteria; order Hyphomicrobiales; family Phyllobacteriaceae; genus Mesorhizobium; species Mesorhizobium sp. HAY1-8B. Next base: position 3,379,498 of record NZ_CP200321.1, on the reverse strand, counting down.
GACCATGCCAGCCGCGCGCGCTGGCGACCGCGAAGGCATAGACCTGCCTGGCCTGGGTCCGCATGCGCTTGGGCTTCATGAGCGGGTTGGTGTCGAAGCCCAGCGCTTCATGGAAACCGCCATGACGCTCGTCGACGCCTGATGTCGACCACAGCGGCAATGTCTCCTGAAACAGCCAGTGGTGCACACGCCGCCGCCAGGCGCCGCTTTCGATGACGCGGTCATGCGCCGGCGTGAACCTGGTTTCCAGCCGGCCCGATTTCTCGAGCTGCTCGACGATCTTCTTGACGTGCTGGCTGTGACTGACCGGCGCGACGAAAGTCGCATCGGCGGTCGAAACGATGGCCACATCCTTCATGGCGATCGCCGACAACAGGCGGCCGTCGCTGCGGATGTAGGAGTTTTCGCAATCGATGGCGACGACATCGCCGATGACGACATTGCCTTGCTCGTCGGCCGGACCGACATCGAGCAGCGACTGCCAGGAGCCGAGATCGTTCCAGCGGAAGTCGGCCGGCACCATGGCAATGCCTTGCGCCCGCTCCATGATGGCATAGTCGATCGAGATCGAGGGGATGGCTTCATAGAGCTCCAGCGGCATATAGAGGCCGGACAGGTCCGATGTCGCCGCCTTGTAGGCGGCCGCGGTGGCCTGCCAGATGTCCGGCTGGAACGCCGCGAAGGCATCGCGCATGGCGCCGGCTCGAAACAGGAAGATGCCGGTGTTCCAGTAAAAGCTCTCCGCCCTGAGATAGCTCTGCGCCGTCGCAAGGTCCGGCTTTTCGACGAAGCGCGTGACGTCGAAGATGCCACCCTGCGCGCCCGCCACCTCGATATAGCCATAGCCGGTCTCGGGCTGCGTCGGCTTGATGCCGAACACCACGAGCCGACCGGCGCGCGCCGCCTCGGCGCCGGCCTCGATGCTCTGCCAGAATTGCCCTGCGGTCGATATTTCGTGGTCCGATGGCACAACCAGGACCAGGCTGTCGCCGAATTCGGACAGGGTGCGCAGCGTTGCCAGTGCGATCGCGGCGGCGGTGTTGCGCCCCGTGGGCTCGAACAATGGACCACTGCCGGCGAGATCGAGGCCAGCCAGGTCGGCATGGACACGTTCGGCATGGCGCTCGGAGGCAATCAGGAAGATCGGCGTTTCGCCGGTCGGCCTTGCCGTCAGCCGGCGCAAGGTCTTGGCCAGCATGGAGCCGTCGCCCGAAAAATCGTGAAACTGCTTGGGATTGTCCTCGCGCGACAACGGCCAGAGCCGCGAGCCGACGCCGCCGCTCATGACAAAACTGACGATGCGCTGGCTCATTCGGGTCTCGCTCGGAAGTTGGTCTAGGGTAGCAGGCATGCCTTTAAGCCGTGTTTACCCGATTGGAAATCCGCTCGACCGCAAGATCGATGAAGGCCTTGACCAGGGGGAAAGGTGCCGGCTGCTGGGATAGAGAACATATAGACCGCCCTCGGGCGTCGTGTAGCCGTCGAGAACGCGCCGCAACCGCCCCTCGTTGATCAGCCCCTCGGCCATCAGCTGGGGCAATTGAGCGATGCCGAAGTCCGCGAGCGCGGCCGCCACCACCGCCTGCATCTCATTGGCGGCGAATCGCCCGGCGACCACGACAGTTTCCTGGCCTTGTGGTCCATCAAGCACCCAATGAGCGCCCGAGGCCGACTGGCCCGCGATGACGCATCGATGGCGGGCGAGATCGGCCGGGCTTTCCGGCATACCATATCGCGCGAGATAGGCGGGGCTGGCGCAGAGCAGCCTGTGCGTGGAACCGATCTTGCGGGCAATCAGCGTCGAATCCTCAAGTCTCCCGGTGCGGAAGGCGAGGTCGATGCCGTCCTCGATCAGGTTGAGCTTGTCGTCGGTGAGGCGGAGTTCGACATTGGTCTTCGGGTACAGCGCCAGAAACTCGACCACGGCGCGGATGAGGAAGTGACCGCTGAAACCAACCGGGGCCGAAATCCGGATCGTACCCGAAGGCTCCGCCCTCGCCTCCGCGAGACGCAGATTCGCCTCCTCGATCGTCCGCAGCCCTTGGCTGCTTTGCTCATGATCGAGACGTCCGGCGTCCGTCAGGTTGAGGCTGCGTGTGGTGCGTTGCAGCAGCCGCACACCGACCTCGCGTTCGAGCGCGGCGACACGGCGGCTGACAGTGGTCTTGGGCATGGCGAGCAAGCGTGCGGCCGCGGTGAAGCTGCCGGCTTCGACGACGCGGGCAAAGACGGTGACATCGTTGAGGTCGATCATTGTGCTCAATATTGGGACAAAGTTTTCCAATTATAGGCAATTATGCATCAATGAGACAGACGCTAATTTGCTCCAGACAAGACAAGATGGAGCAAATGAGATGACCAGGAAACGAAGCATTCTTGTGACGGGAGCCACGGGCCAGCAGGGGGGCGCCGTTGCGCGTGCCCTGTTGTCGAGGGGCCATCGCGTCAAGGCGCTGACGCGCAAGCCGGACAGCGAAGCCGCACGGCAACTGGCTGCGGTAGGCGCCGAAATCGTGGCCGGCGATCTCGCCGACACAGCCTCCGTCGTGAAGGCGGCAAGAGACGTCGACACCATGTTCCTGATGGGCAACAGCTACGAGGCCGGCCTCGAGGAGGAAACCCGCCAGGGGATTCTTGCCGCCGATGCGGCAAAGGCCGCCGGCATCGGACACCTGATCTATTCATCCGTTGCCGACGCCGACAAGAAGACCGGCATTCCGCATTTCGAAAGCAAATACCTTGTCGAGCAGCATGTCAGGCAGCTCGGCATTCCCTATACGATCAGCGCGCCGGTCGCCTTCATGGAGAATGCAGTTGCGCCGTGGTCGATCGACGCGCTCCGTCAAGGCATTCACGCTTTCGCCTTGCCGCCGAAGCGCGTCGTCCAACTGGTTGCGCTGGCCGATATCGGCGCCTTCGTCGCTGCACTCGCGGAACGGCGGGAACAGGTATTCGGCAAGCGCTTCGATTTCGCCGGGGACGAACTGTCCGGCGAGGAGCAGGCAAGAATCCTGTCCGAGGCCATCGGTCGCCCGATCCGCTATCAGGAGATCCCGATCGCGGCTGCCCGCCAGCAGAGCGAGGACGCGGCACTGATGTTCGAATGGTTCGACCGCGTCGGTTACGACGTTGACATCGCCGCCTTGCAAAGGGAGTTCCCCGAAGTGCGCTGGCACGGTTTTGCCGACTGGGCGCGCGCATTTAACTGGAACACCAGCGGCCTGCGCGGCGAAAGCTGATGAAATGCGACAGAAGTGCTGCCATTGCCGCTTGCAGGAATGAAGTGTGGCGGCTATAAGCCCGCCGTCTGGTCACGGAGTGTAGCGCAGCCTGGTAGCGCACCTCGTTCGGGACGAGGGGGTCGCAGGTTCAAATCCTGCCACTCCGACCAGAAAAACAACGCGTTAGCGCATCCCGACTTGGCGCTTGACTGATATGCCACCTGAAAACCGGGCGAGATGATACGCCTCCTCAGTTGAGTTGGCTGAGCCATAGCCAATGCGCTTTGCAGCGAAGAGGAGCAGTAAGCTCTGCCGCCATATTGGTTTGCGGCCGTCAGCCTATGGCGCTTTCCCAGCATCCGCTTCGGCTGATCAGGTGCCGAAAAAAGTGTCGACGAACCTCACTCCCGTCACACTTATCGGAGGCCAAAGAAGCTCAATATCGCCAACACGATGACTATCGCTCCAACGAGCCAGATGATGTTGTTCATGATCTCTCTCCTGTCGCCTGGGAGGCCCGCGCCTCTGGCGGAGGACGCGGGCCGATCCGCCATTGCCGGCCGATCTTCAGCGGACACCAACGCGCTTGCCGCGGGAGTAGAACTATTAGATAGACCTAATGTTCCACCGCATGGCAAGCTGGATGTCGCGAATTTTTGAGCTCAGATCGTCGTGCCGGTTGAATGAGCATCGGGCACTTCGAAAAGCGCCCTTTCTCTGCCCTGGGCAATGCGATCGCCCGACCTTCGACTTGCCCTTAGGCATCCCTACTGCCTTGGGAAAACCCCGGAACCAAAGCGGCCAGCCGCAGTTGTATCCACCGAAGGGCTATTCAAGTAAGTGGAGAAAATATAATGAAAACAATGATCATGTGCGCGTTGGCGCTTTCCGTGGGATTGCCGGTCGTGGCGTCGGCAGCCGAGGCCGATGTGGTTATCAGGACCCATCATCGACACCACCACAAGGTCAGGATCATCAACGAGGATGGACAGCGCCTGCATCACCGTCACCACGGCACGGTCGCGTTCTACGACCATGGCCGCCGGCATCATCACCATCGTCGAGACGCCCTCGTGGTCACGGGTTCCGTCTCCACACACCATCACCGCCATCCCGTGGTGATCGAGAACGGCGGCTACTGATAACACGGCCGCTGGCCCGGCTTATTACCAGGAGTCGGGCCAATTCGCGCGATGGTGCTGGTCCAATACCCCTCGCCCGTTAGTCACCGCCGAGCTTGACTTACCCATCGACAGGCTGGGCCACCAGCTTCAGGGTTGTGATCGGCGGCGTCTTTCGAAGATGTCGATCTTGCGGCTGTATGTCATCCGAATTTGGTTGTCACAACCTTCACAGGTCAGCGACTTGATGCTCTTTATCAGACGGCCTTTACGGATCATCATTCGGTTGCATCGAGGACATTGGATCATCATGTCATCATCATACCGGTCCGGTGAAAGTGCCATATTCGCCTCCCAATGATGCTGGCAAGCAACGTACGTGCCGCGTGGATATCTCGGTTGTGATGTGTGGAGCGGCCGGCGTTAATCGAGCGTGATCTATTGGCTCACGATCCGCGATTCCCGTCTGGCATCGGAGCCACGTGTTTCTGCGTCTGCGATAGAAAAAGAGCCTAAGCTGCGAAAGCCGGGAGTATCGCGGAAAAGCTAACTCCGGCTTTGCCGTGGGGCCGTACGACAGTGGGCTCGAAAATCCGTGGTCGCGGAAGCCTTCTTCTGCTCCCCGACTTGAGACTGAGGGTTCGCTCGCCGCATGGAAGCGGCGGGCGAACCCTATCGGCGCAGGAAGGGACATAGCTGCGCCAATCTGCAGGACACTCGTACTCGATCTCTCGGATGGTCAGCCAAGAGTTATTCCAATCGCCATGAAGGTGATGGCCACCGCGAAGATCAGCGCGAGCAACCAGCGCGCTTGGCCAACACTCTTTTCCATCAGTTTCTCCTGAACATGCAGCGGACAACGGCTGCGAACGGGGGGCTGTTCCAGGCAGCATCACAGGTAGGACCATTGCATTTTACAGCCAGACTTAAGTCCAGCTCCCTACCAGACCGAAGCCCAGCTCGGGAACGATTACGCTTCGACTCTGTTCGGTGACTGGGCGCGCGAGGGCGATCAAGCGAATTTGGATGAAAGTCACCATGTCGAACAGCGAGGCCGCAAGATCCGATGCATTGGGGACGCGCGTAGCCGCCCTCGAGGCCAGGATGCAGCAAGCCCGGATTACCATGAGCGAAATGAAGACATTCCAAAAGGTTGCGGCCATGATGGAAGACGGGCAGGGCAGCATCGATGGCGACGATTTGATCGCCGCGTCCTTCGTGACCGGCACGTTGCTCGACAAGGAAACGCTCTGAGACCATGCGGACCATTAGCAGGCTTTTTGATTCTCATGCCGAAGCGGGCCGGGTTGCTGGAGAACTGGTGGCGGCTGGTGTTCCTCACATTCAGATTGCCATTATTGGCCCCTACCAGGATGAAATCGGAGTTCTAAAGTCTCCGGGCGTCATTCTCGGTCTGGTCGGTGCGGCATTGGCGTGCCTTGGTGCCGTGGCCGTCTACGGTGTCAATTCCCTTCACGCCGGATTACCGGCAACAGCTGTGATTTGCGCGGTCTGTGGCGGCGCTTGCGGGTTGCTCGGCTCATTCATCACGACTGCTGCCAAACCCGACGATCTGAGCGTCGCCGAGGGGATCGTCCTGGTGACGGCCCATGTCGATGAAAACAAGAGCGGCATCGCCCAGACAGTGCTCCGTGGTGAGCCCCCGCTGGCCGGACTTGTCGCCGAAGCAGCATGAGAATCCCTGGAGATGACAGGCCGACAAGCCGTGCGAACGAGAGAGCGCCGGCAGACGACATCTCGTCACGACCGGCACGGATTGCGATCGGGCTCGACAGCAGGCGCAAACTTTGTCGAAATGGGCATCGGCTCTAGGCAATTCGATGAAAGCCGGTAAGCTGGCGACCGGATGCGGACATGAATTTTATCTCAACGACAGCCTGGACACCGGTTCTTGTGATTGCCGTGCTTCTCGTGGCCGGCTGCTCCTCGATCGGCAGAACGGTAGATCCGGCGAAGTACGACAAGATGACCTGTGTCGAGCTCAACAGCGCGCTGGGCGAAACCGCCAGCGAAATCTCGCAAACCGCGATTACGCGCGGCAAGGTCGCCAACACCAATGTTCCGCGCTGGCTGCTTGGCGGCTCGCGGGTGAAAACCGCCGTCGCCAATCGGGAAACAGCCAGGATAGACCGGCTGAAACAGCAGCAGGATGCCATTGCCGCTGCGCGCGCACGCAAGTGCCCGAGGTCTGCGGGCTGAGCGAACGGAGGCCGCCACGATGATTGCCTTCAGTTGAAGCGCCGCCTCACGCGCTCAGCCGAAAGCGCGTCACGTCGATCGCCGCGTTCATCAGAGTCTGCGTGTAAGGCGCTTGCGGGTTGCTGAAGATCGCCTCGGTCGGCCCCTGCTCGACGATCTTTCCCTGCTTCATGACGATGATGTAGTCGGCCATGGCGCGCACCACGGCGAGGTCGTGGCTGATGAAGAGGTAGGACAGTTCATGGTCGGCCTGCAGCTTGCGCAGCAGTTCGACGATCTGCTTTTGCACCGAGCGATCAAGCGCGGAGGTCGGCTCGTCCAGCACGACCATTTTGGGCTTCAGGATCATCGCCCGGGCAATGGCGATGCGCTGCCGCTGGCCGCCCGAGAATTCATGCGGGTAGCGGTTGCGGGCGTTGGGATCGAGCCCGACTTCGCGCAAGGCCTCGACCGCGCGCTGGTCACGCTGCTTGCTTGAAAGGTTCGGCTCATGCACCAGAAGGCCTTCGGTGACGACCTGGCCAACGGTCATGCGCGGCGACAACGAGCCGAACGGATCCTGGAAGACGAGTTGCATCTGGCGCCGCAGCGGCCGCATCTCCTGCCGGTCGGCCGTGGAAATGTCGCGATCGCCAAAACGGATCAAACCATCGCTCGGCAGCAGCCGCAGCAGGGCGCGACCGAGTGTTGATTTGCCCGAACCGGATTCGCCGACAATGCCGATGGTCTGGTTGCGCTGAAGCCGGATCGAAATGTCATCGACGGCACGCAGCATCAGTGGCTCGCCGGCCAGAAACCCACCGCCGATCCTGAATGTGACTTCGACATTCCTGCCTTCGAGCACCACGGGCGCATTGGCCGGCGGTGGCGCCTTGGTTCCCGTCGGCTCGGCCGCCAGCAGCATCTTGGTGTAGGCGTGCTGCGGGTTTGCGAAAATCGCTTCCGCCTCGCCTTCCTCGACGACCTCGCCCTGGCGCATGACATAGACACGGTCGGCGAAACGCCGGACGATGCCAAGATCGTGGGTGATGAAGACGATCGCCATGCCGAGCTTGCGCTGCAGTTCGGCGAGCAACATCAGGATCTGCGCCTGGATGGTCACGTCGAGCGCCGTCGTCGGCTCGTCGGCGATCAGGATGTCGGGGTCGTTGGCCAGCGCCATGGCGATCATAACGCGCTGACGCTGGCCGCCGGACATTTCGTGCGGATAGGACTTCATCCGCCGCTCGGGGTCGGGGATGTGCACGAGGCGTAAAAGCTTGAGCGCTTCTTCGCGTGCCTCAGCGGCATTCAGGCCGCGATGCCGGCGGATCGGCTCGATCAGCTGGTTGCCAATCGAATAGAGCGGATCGAGCGAGGTCATCGGCTCCTGGAAGATCATGCTGATCTTGGCGCCGCGCACCTTGTTCAGGTCGGATTTGCTCAGTGTCAGCAGATTGCGGCCGCGATAGTCGACATGGCCCGTGGCTTCGCCATTCGAAGCCAGCAGGCTCATCGCCGCCATCATGGTCTGGCTCTTGCCGGAACCGGACTCGCCGACCACGGCAACGGTCTCGCCGGCATTGACGTGGATGTTGATGCCCTTGACCGCCTCGACGGCGCCGTCGAGCGTGCGGAAGCGGACGCGCAGGTCCTTGACGCTGAGAATCGTTTCGGGAGTAGCCATGTCAGCGATCCCCATCTTTATCGATCCTCCATCTCAGCGATCCCTTGGGTCGAGCGCGTCGCGCAGGCCGTCGCCGACGAAATTCAGGGCGAACAGCGTCGAGACGAGGAAGAAGGCGGGGAACAGGAGCAGCCAGTTTGCGGTGCCGATGTTCTTAGCGCCAACCGAAATCAGCACGCCCCAGCTGGTCATCGGCTCCTGCACGCCGAGGCCAAGGAACGACAGGAAACTCTCCAGGATGATGACCTGCGGCACCAGCAGCGTCATGTAGATCACCACCGGGCCGAGCAGATTGGGGATGACATGGCGCAGCAGGATGCCGCGCTGGCCGACGCCCATGGCTTCGGCCGCCTGGACATATTCCTGGCGGCGGATGGACAGCGCCTGGCCGCGCACGATGCGGGCCATGTCGAGCCACAGCACCGCGCCGACGGCCAGGAACATCAGCACGAAGTTGCGGCCGAAGAACACCACCAGCATGATGACGAAGAAGATGAACGGCAAGGAATAGAGCACATCGACGATGCGCATCATCACCTCGTCGATCTTGCCACCGGAAAAGCCGGCGGCGGCGCCATAGATCACACCAATCACCACCGCCACGACTCCGGCGAGCAGGCCGATGGCCAGCGAGATGCGCCCGGCCATCAGCGTGCGCGACAGCAGATCGCGGCCGGTGTTGTCGGTGCCAAACAGGAAATATTGCTGCTTGACCGATGTGCTCATCGTCACCTCGAGCCCGTCGGGCGATTTGGTCTCGATCTTGGTGTCGTCAAAGGCATCGGAGCGGTCGAGGTAGCGGATGTTGCGATCATCGATCGGCTTGATGGAGGTGACCGTGACCGTGACGCGGCTGCCTTCCTGATGCCATTCCTTGAGGTCGACACGCATGCGCTTGATGGCGTCCGTGAGCGCGCCCTGGATCATGTCTGGCTTCGGGTAGGCCGATAGGCTTGGCGGCATGCGCACATAGTCGGCATAGATAGTCGTGTATTGATGCGGCACGAACCAGGGGCCGAACACGCTGACGATCCCGATCAAAGCGAGATAGTAGAGGCTGAACATAGCGGCGCGGTTGGCCTTGAGGCGCGCCCAGGCATCGCCCCAGAGCGAGCGACCAACGATGGTGGGAGCCGTGGCTGCGATGTCAGTCATAGCGCACCCTCGGATCGACGACCGCGTACATGACGTCGACGATCAGGTTGAAGACGATGGTGAAGATGGCGATCACCACCACCGTCCCCATCACCAGCGTGTAGTCGCGGTTGAGCGCGGCATCGACGAAATAACGGCCGACGCCTGGAATGGAGAAGATCGTCTCGACGATGACGGAACCGGTCAAAAGGGCGGCCGCCGCAGGGCCGGTAAACGAGACGATCGGCAGGATGGCGCCGCGCAAGGCGTGCTTGACCACCACCGACCAGTCGGAAAGGCCCAGCGCGCGCGCCGTGCGGATGTGATGGGAGCGCAGAGATTCGATCATCGAGCCGCGCATCAGGCGGGCAACGATGGCGATCTGCGGCAAGGCAAGGGTGAGCACCGGGCCGACCTTGTTGATGAAGGCGCCATCGCCCCAGCCGCCGATCGGCAAAAGCTTCCAGGTCAGCCCGAAGAGGAGCTGGATAACCGGCGCGATGACGAAGGTCGGTATGGTGCTGCCGGCGGTCGCCAGTGCAATCACCGTATAGTCGCCAAGCTTGTTCTGGTTGAGTGCGGCAATGGTGCCGAGCACGGAACCCAGCAGCAGCGCCAGGACCAGCGCCGAGGCGCCGAGTTGCACCGAAATGGGCAGGCCCTTGGCGAACAGCTCTGTGACGGTGAAGTCCGGCATGTTGTAACTCGGGCCGAAATTGCCGCGCAGGAGATTGCCGAGATAGTGAACATATTGCAGCCAGAGCGGGTCGTTGAGGCCGAACTGGGCTTCAAGGTTGGCCTTGATCTCGGGGCTCAGCCCCCGCTCCTGGTTGAATGGGCCGCCTGGCGCGACGCGCATCAGGAAAAACGCCATCGTCACGATGACGAACAGCGTCGGTATGGCGGTCAAAAGCCGCCGGAATACGTATCGCAGCATCGGTGCCCCGCTTGATCCGGACACGCCCATCCCTTTGGATGACTGTGCTCCAGCCTTCAAATCTTCGCACCGGATTTTCCGAAAATCGATTGCGCTTCCCGGGCCGATGCGATGGCAAACCAGCACCGCCGCGCAAGGAGTGCGCGGCGGCTTGGCCAGGGATCAGTCCTTGCTGACGAAACGCGACGGATGGATGTCCATCACATTGTCGACGAAGCCATGCAGCTTCGAGGACACGATGTCGTGGTAGCTGTAGTAGAGAAGCGGAATCTGGCCGACATCGTCGACGAGAATGCGCTCGGCCTCGGAGAGCTCCTTCATGCGCTCCTCGGGCTTGCCGCCGGCGGCGGCTGCCTTGTCCATGGCCGCCTCATAGGCCGGGCTGTCATAGTTCGAATAGTTGTTGCCGCTCGCCTTGCGCGAGATGCCGAGGAAGGTTTCCGGATCCTTGTAATCGGCGATCCAGGCGGCACGCGCCACGTCATAGTCGCCCTTCTGCTCAAGGAAGGAGTAGTGGGTCTTGGTGTCGGTGTTGAGCAGCGTGACGTCGACGCCAAGCGGCTTCAACTGCTCCTGGATGGCAACCGCCGTGTTCTTGTGGTTCTCCGAGGTGTTGTAGCGGATTTCCATCTTCAGCGGATGTTCGGGCGTGTAGCCAAGCTTCTCGAGGATTTTCTTGGCGGCGTCCTCGCGATCGATCTGCGGCATGTCGGCGTATTTGGCCATTGCGGGCGTGTAGCCCTCGATGCCGGGAGGCACCATGGAATAGCCGGGCAGCATCGAGTTCTGCCAGACCTTTTCGGCGATGAAGTCGCGGTCGATCGCCATCGAAATGGCGTTGCGCAGTTCAGGGTTGTTCCACGGCGCCTTGTCGGTCTTGATCGCGTAGTAATAGGTGCCGAGATATGGGCCGACATGGATCTGGTCGCCGAACTTGGTCTTGAGGTCGGCGAGCTGTTCGGTCGGCAGATCGTCGTAGCTGTCGAGTTCGCCGGCTTCGAAGCGCTTCATGGCCGAGGAGCGATCTTCGGTCGGGATGTAGTTGACCACGTCGAACTTGACGGTCGCCGCGTCCCAGAATTTCGGATTCTTGACCAGTTTCATATGGTCGTTGGGGACCCATTCGGCCAGCGTATATGCGCCGTTCGAAACAAGGTTGCCGGGCTTGATCCAGTCAGCGCCGAGCTTTTCGATCGAGGCCTTGCTGACCGGATAGGTCGCCTGATGGGTCAGCATCTCCAGGAAGTAAGGCGTCGGCGCCTTCAGCGTCACTTCCAGGGTGTTGGCGTCGATCGCCTTGACGCCCATGTCCTCGGGCTTGCCCTTCTGGGTGTTGACGTCCTCCGCACCCTTCACCGGATAGAGCATCGAGGCATATTCGGCGCCGGTCGCGGGGTCTTCCAGCCGATGGAAGGCGTAGACGAAGTCGTCGGCCGTCACCGGGCTGCCGTCCGACCACATGCCGTCCTTGCGCAGCTTGAAGGTGTAGACGGTGCCGTCGTCCGATACCGTCCAGCTTTCGGCCGCGCCCGGAATGAGGTTCGCCTTCTCGTCCTGCATGACCAGTCCCTGGAACAGGTCGCGCAACACATTGGCTTCATAGACCGTCGAGGTCTTGTGCGGGTCGACCGATTCCGACTCAGCGGCGGTGCCCCTGTTATAGACGGTCTCCGCGAAAGCCGGCGTGTAGAACGCACCGGCGGCTACGGCCATGGTGGTGGCGAACACCGTCGCCTTCAGCATGTTTTTCAGCATGAAGTTCTCCCTGTCGGCGCTGCCGTCGGCGCGCCTTTTCGTGTTGACGCCCCGGGACCGATATCTGGTTCCTTCAAGCGCGCCGCCGGTTCCCTCCGGCAGCTGGTGGCAGGAGACTAGACAGGAGGTAAGCTGTTTTCAACCGAGTACTGATTGACCCTAAGTCAATCCTCCCAACCGAAGAAGCAACGGCTAAATTAGAGCGGCTTTTTCAATTGTACGCATCCCCTGGTTGTACCCAGAGTTTTCGCTTTCTGCATGCGAATTTTGGCATGCTGCTATCATGGTTCAGAACCTCATTTCCACGGCCCGAAGGCGCGCATTCCGAACAGACGATTCGGGAACTTCAGCGGTCGAATTCGCTTTGCTGTCGCCGCTCTTTATCCTCCTGCTACTCGGAATGGTTGCGTACGGCATCTATTTTGGCGCCGCCAACTCGATCCAGCAGATCGCGGCCGACGCCGCCAGGACGGCCATTGCCGGATTGAACCAGACCGAGCGGCAAACGCTGGTGGCCTCCTTCCTCACCAACAATGCCGGCGGCTACCCCTTCGTGGACGCCAGCAAACTGACCTACCAGGCCAATGACAGCGTGGCCGATGGAAGCCAGTTCGTGGTGTCTATCTCCTACGATGCGCGCAACCTGCCGATCTGGAATCTCTTCCCGGGCATAGCCATGCCGGGGACCACCATCAAGCGCCAGTCAACGATCAGGGTCGGGGGAATCTGAATGCCGCAGCGTCGGGGCAAGGGCATCGGCCGGCTTGTACGGTCGATGCTGGGCGACAGGAATGCGAACTTTGCCGTCATGACGGCACTGAGCGCGCCGGTCGCGCTGGCGCTGGCCGCGGTGGCCATCGATGAAGCCTCCATCTATACCGAACGCCGCGAAGCCCAGGCGATGGTCGATCTGGCGGCGATCACCGCCGCATCGAACATCAACAATGTCAACACGGCGGTCGTGACCACGCTCACCGACAACGGCATGCCAGGCGTCGTCGTTCAAGCCTCGGGCCAGACCATCCCTCCGGCCGTCGGAAAGACGGTGGTGACGGTCACAAAGGGCCGATATGCCTCATCGACCACCAATGTCACCCAACGCTTCCAGGCGGGCGTGACACCTTACAATGCAGTGCGTGTCACGCTGGCGAAAATCCCCGCCCGCTATTTCGCGAGCTCGCTCATCCCCACTCCGGTCATCGGCACCCAAGCCACGGCCAGCATGACGCCGCAGGCCGCATTCTCGGTCGGATCGAGACTGCTCAGCGTCAACGGCGGCATCCTCAACGCGCTTCTAAGCGGACTTCTCGGCGGCAACATCTCGCTCAGCGTCATGGACTATAACGGGCTGATCTCGGCCGACGTCAGCGTGCTCTCCTTTGTCAGTGCCTTGGCCACACAACTGAACATCACCGCCGGCACCTATTCGAACGTGCTGGCCTCGAAGGCGACTGTCGGCCAGATCGCCACCGCCATGGCCAACGTTCCTGGTCTCGGCAATACGGCCAAGGTCGCCCTGCAGACCATCGCCACCAAGTCGACGAGCACGGTCAAGATCCCGCTCAGCAGTCTTATCGACCTTGGTTCCGTCGGCAGCCTGGGCCTCGGACAACAGCCGTCCGGCCTTGGGGTCGACGCAAGCGCCATGGGGATGCTGACCGCCGCCGCCGTGCTCGCCAACGGCACCAGCCAGGCGGCGGTCGATCTCGGCGCCACCATTCCCGGACTGCTCTCCACCAAGCTCAACATCGCCATTGGCGAGCCGGCGCAATCCTCGCCCTGGCTGGCGATCGATGGCATCGGCACCACTGTGCGGACGGCCCAGACGCGCATCAAACTGACGGCCTCCGTCGGTGTCGGCACCCCCGGCCTCGGCGGCGGCATCAGCCTCTTGGCCGTCAATCTGCCGCTTAATGTGGAAGTCGCCTACGCGGAAGCGAAGCTGACCGACATTACCTGTCCGACAGGGCCCTCCAGCATCAGCGTTTCCATCGCCGCACACCCCGGCATTGCCCAGCTGAACCTGGCAAACAGCAACAATCCCTCCGGTTTCGCCAATTTCAGCCAGCCGCAGACCTTCACCGACGCCGAGATCGCGGATGTGAGCCTGAAGCTCCTGCTGATCAATATCCCGCTGATCCAGGTGATGGGTTCGGCCGCGACCGCGATCACCAACAACAGCCCGCAAACACTGACCTTCAACGCCACCGATATCGCCAACAAGACGATCAAGACCGTTTCGACGCGCAACATCTCGCAGTCGCTCACCACGTCACTGGTCAACAATTTGTCGCTTTCGGTCGGTGTGCTTGGTCTCGGCATCGACCTCACCGCCCTGCTCGGAACGGTCAAACCCGCGGTGGTGGCGGTGCTGAACACCGTAACGGCACCCGTCGACGATTTGCTTTACAACGTGCTTTCGGCCCTGGGTGTCGGTGTCGGCCAGGCCGACGTTCGTGTCACCGGAGCAACCTGCGGACGCGCGGTGCTGGTTCAGTAGGGCGTCTTTCGGCCAAGCGAATGGCTTGGCCGAAAGACGGTTGAACCGCCGCTCAATCGAGCCGGCCAAGGAAGCAACCGAGAGCCGGCAGCGAGATCGTCTCTTCCTCGACAGCCGCGGTGCCACCCAAGACAGCAGCAATTGCTTCGATATCCCCGGGCAACGGCCAATTCGCCGGCTCCCTAGCGAAATTGAAGACACAGAGCAGCCTCTCACCGCTGCCTTCGCGGATGAAGGCGAGCACGTCACCCTCGGCGTCGAGAAAGCGGATCGAACCGCTCACCAGCGCTGGATGGCGCCTGCGCAAGGCAAGCGTCGAACGGTAGGCTGACAGCACAGATTGGTCGTTGCCGTTCTGCACATCGGCGGCACGGGCGCGATGGCTGGCCGGTACCGGCAGCCAGGGCCTGGCCGTCGAGAAGCCCGCATTGTCGGCGCCGGCCTCCCAGACCATCGGCGTGCGGCAACCATCCCTGCCCTTCACGCCGGGCCAGAAGCGGATGCCGACGGGATCGCGCAGATCCTCATAGGCTAGCTCCGCCTCTTCCAGGCCAAGCTCTTCGCCCTGATAGAGGCAGATCGAGCCGCGCAGGCAGGCGAGCAGCATGATCGAGAATCTGGCCACCGTGTCGGGATCGCCATCCAGCCCTGTCCAGCGGCTGACATGGCGCACCACGTCATGGTTGGAGAACGCCCAGCAAACCCAGCCGTCGACGACCGCATGTTCGAAAGCCTCGACGCAGCCGCGCACATGCGCCGCCGAAAATTGCGAACCGAGCAGGTCGAAGGTGTAGCACATCTGCAGCTTGTCGCCACCGGAGGTATAGGCGGCCAGCGTCTGCAGCGAGCGGCCCTCATCGCCGATTTCACCAACCGCGGCACGGCCCTCATACTCGTCCAGCAATGCCCGGAAACTTCCGAGAAAAGCCAGCGTTTCCGGCTGCGTCTTGTCGAACAGATGCTCCTGGTAAAGGTAGGTGTTGGTCTCGCCATTGGTGCCGGCGACACTCGACGCCAAGGGCGGATTGCTGCGTAGCCAGCGGTCGTGGACATAGTAGTTGACGGTGTCGAGCCGGAAACCGTCGACGCCACGCTCCAGCCAGAACCGAACCGTGTCCAGCAGCGCATCCTGGACCTCCGGATTGTGGAAATTCAGGTCGGGCTGCGAGGCCAGGAAATTGTGCATGTAATATTGCCGGCGAGTTCGAATCCCACTCCCAGGCCGGGCCACCGAAGACGGACAGCCAGTTGTTGGGAGCGTTGCCGTCGGGCTTCGCATCGGCCCAGACATACCAGTCGGCCTTGGGGTTGTCGCGGCTGGCGCGGCTTTCGATGAACCATTCATGCTTGTCGGATGAGTGCGACAGCACCTGGTCGATGACGACCTTCAGGCCCAGCCGGTGCGCTTCGGCGACCAGGATGTCGAAATCCTCCAGCGAACCGAACATCGGATCGACGTCGCGATAGTCCGACACGTCGTAGCCCATGTCGGCCATCGGCGACTTGAAGAAGGGTGACAGCCAGACGGCATCGACGCCAAGCGAGGCAATGTGGGCGAGCCTTGCCGTGATACCCCTGAGATCGCCGCTGCCATCGCCGGTCGTGTCCTGGAAGGAACGCGGGTAGACTTGGTAGATGACGGCGCCGCGCCACCACTCGGCCCCCTGCCCCGCCCCCGGGTCGGCAGGGTTGGCATCTTCATCGGCCATCACGAACCCTTCCCGGCGCCGCCCTTTCCGGTCCGGCGCTCGATCATGAAATTGACGCCGCGGCCCGGCATTGGCCGCGCAAGGTCGACCGCCTGCGTTTCGATCGCCGGCTGCCATCGGAACCCTTCCCGCTCGGGCAAGGTGAAGACGCATTGGCGGCGATCGCCGTTGATGATGACGGCAAGGCGGCCGCCGCCTGAATCGCCCAACAGCATGACGAGGCGATGTCGGCCGGGATCGTTCCAGTCCGCCTCGGCCAGCGGCATGCCGGTCTCGGTCAACCAGGCGACGTCGGGGATGCCTGGAGCCTCGGCCGATTGTCCCGTCAGGAAATGCGTGTCCGACAATGCCGGGACGGCACGGCGTAGTGTGGCCAGCGCCGATACGTAATGCTCCAGCACCTGGTCGCGGCCCGTCCAATCCAGCCAGGTGATGGCGTTGTCTTGCGCGTAGGCGTTGTTGTTGCCGTTCTGGGTACGACCAAATTCGTCGCCCGCGGTCAGCATGATGGTGCCCCGCGAGGCAAATAGTGTGGCAAGCAGCGCGCACTGGTCTTCGAAGCGAGCTTCGCCGATCGCCGCGTTGTCCGTCTCGCCCTCGGCGCCATTGTTCCAGGACAAATTGTCGTTGTGGCCATCACGATTCTGCTCGCCATTGGCCGCGTTATGCTTACGCTCATAGGCGACGATATCGGCCAGCGTCATGCCATCATGCGCGGCGATGAAATTGACCGTGCGGCTGGCCGGCTGGCCTGCCTTGCCAAAAACATCTGATGAGCCGGCAAGCCGGGTCGCCAACGCTCCAACCGCGCCGACGTCGCCACGCCAGAAGCGTCTGGCATCGTCGCGATAGCGATCGTTCCATTCCAGGAAGCGCGCAGGGAAATTGCCGAGCTGATAGCCGTCCGGGCCGATATCCCAGGGTTCGGCGACCAGCACGCGATCGGCAAGGACTGGATCGCCAGCGATGGCCTCGAGCAAGGGCGCGGCGGGATCGAACATGCCGTCCACGCGGCCCAGCACCGGTGCCAGATCGAAGCGAAAGCCGTCGACGCCGGCATGGCGGACAAAATGGCGAAGCGTGTCGAGCACCATGTCGCGCACCACCGGATGGTCGCACGCGACCGTGTTGCCCGTGCCGGTGTCATTGACCAGCCTGCCATCCGGCTGGTGCCGGTAGTAGGCTTGATTGTCGAGGCCGCGCAACGACAGCGTCGGCCCAAGCCTGTCGCTTTCGCCTGTGTGGTTGAAGACGAGATCGAGGATGGTGCCGATGCCGGCCTGGCGCAGCGTCGCGACGGTTTCGCGCAATTCGGCCAGACCGCCGGGCGCCAGCCGTGGATCGAGCGCCATGAAAGTGACGGGGTTATAGCCCCAGGCGTTGCTCAGGCCCAGCGGTGGCAGATGCCGCTCGTCGATCGACGCCGTCACCGGCATCAGTTCGACGGCGGACACACCGAGGCGCTTCAGATGCGCGATGATGGCGGGGTGGGCGAGCGCTGCGAGGGTATCGCGCTGTTCTTCCGGCACATCGGGGTGGAGCTTCGTGAAGGAGCGGACATTCAGTTCGTAGATCAAGCCGCCCGGACGAAACAGCGGCGGCAGCACAGGCACTGCCTCGGGCAAGGCCCTTGCCACGGTCTTGGGCATCAACGGCGCGGTGTCCGCGCCCTCGTTACGCCGCGCGGCGAGCCGCCAGTGGTAAGCATAAGGCCGGTCGATTTCCGCGGCGTAGGGATCGATCAGCAGCTTGTCGGGATCGAACCACAGCCCAAGCTCGGGCGCATAGTCGCCATCGGCACGGAAACCATATCGCGTGCCCGCGGCAAGGCCGGAAACGAAGAGCGCATGCACTCCCTCGCCTTCCGGCTGGAGCTCCAGCCGGTCGATTTCCCGATTGTCTTGCTCGTCGAAGATAGAGACCCAGAGGCGACGGGCCGACGAAGACCAGGCGGCAAAGCGGATGCCTTCGGGGGTGTTTGTGGCGCCGAGTTGGGTCATGCGAGCGCCTCCCCTTCTCCCCTTGTGGGAGAAGGTGGATCGGCGCGCAGCGCCGAGACGGATGAGGGGTGTGTGACGGAACGAGGCGTTGGCAATCTCGATCGAAGAACGCGCCAAGCTGGAGCACCCCTCATCCGACCTCGCTTCGCGAGGCCACCTTCTCCCGCAAGGGGAGAAGGGAAAGCCCTCACCGCCACCCTCAAGTAATCACGCTCGGCTTGTTGCGACCGGTGTGGCTCTTGATCCCGGCAATGTCGTCGGCGGCGGCGATGAGGTCGGCGAGTGCGACCTGGGTGTCGAGATCGTGCCGCGCCTTGTCCGGCTCGTAGCGCTCGATATAGACGCGCAAGGTGGCACCTGAAGTACCGGTGCCGGAGAGCCGGAAGACGACGCGAGAACCGCCTTCGAACAGCACCCTGATACCCTGGTGCTCGCTGGTCGAGCCGTCGACCGGGTCATGATAGGCGAAGTCGTCGGCCTTGGTGACCTTCAGGCCGCGCACGCTGGTGCCGGGCAGCGAGCCGAGCTTGGCGCGCAATTCGTCGACCAGTGCATTGGCGCGGTCGCTCTCGACCTCTTCATAGTCGTGGCGCGAATAGTAATTGCGCCCGTAGGCCGCCCAGTGCTCGGTGACGACCTGCTTGCAGCTTTCGCCGCGCGCGGCAAGGATGTTGAGCCACAAGAGCACCGCCCAAAGGCCGTCCTTCTCGCGGACATGGTTGGAGCCGGTGCCCGCACTTTCCTCGCCACAGATCGTCGCCATGCCGGCATCGAGCAGATTGCCGAAGAACTTCCAGCCGGTCGGGGTCTCATAGATGCCGATGCCGAGCTTTTCGGCGACCCGGTCGGCCGCGCCACTGGTCGGCATCGAGCGGGCGATGCCCTTCAGCCCGTCCTTGTAGCCGGGCGCCAGCCGGGCATTGGCGGCGAGCATCGCCACCGAATCCGACGGGGTGACGAAAATGCCCTTTCCGATGATCAGATTGCGGTCGCCGTCGCCATCGGAAGCGGCACCAAAATCCGGCGCATCCGGCCCCATCATCTCATCATAGAGGTGCTTGGCATGGACCAGGTTCGGATCGGGATGATGGCCGCCGAAATCGGGCAGCGGCTTGAAGTTGCGGCAGGTGCCGTTGGGCGCGCCAAGCCGGTTTTCAAGGATCTCCTTGGCATAGGGACCGGTCACCGCGTGCATGGCGTCGAAGCGCATGCGGAAGCCCGACTTGAACAGTTTGCGCAACGCGTCGAAATCGAACAGGCTTTCCATCAGTTCGGCATAGTCGGCGACCGGATCGATGATCTCGACCGTCATGCCGGCGGCCTTGATCGTGCCGATCGTGTCGATGTCGATCGGATCGATGTCCGATGTCTTGAAGCTCGAAATCGCCTTGGTCTTGGCGAAGATCGCGTCGGTCAGCTTTTCCGGCGCCGGGCCGCCATTGCCGGCATTGTACTTGATGCCGAAATCCTCGTGCGGGCCGCCCGGATTATGGCTGGCAGACAGGATGATGCCGCCGAAGGTCTTGTATTTGCGGATGACATGCGAGGCGGCGGGCGTCGACAGGATGCCGCCCTGCCCGACCATCACCTTGCCGAAGCCGTTGGCGGCGGCCATGGCGATCGCCTTCTGGATGACCTCGCGGTTGTAGAAGCGGCCGTCGCCACCGATCACCAGGGTCTTGCCCTTGAACCCGTCGAGCGCGTCGAAGATCGACTGGATGAAGTTCTCGGCATAGTGCTCCTGCTGGAACACAGGCACCTTCTTGCGCAAGCCCGACGTGCCGGGCTTCTGGTCGGAGTAGGGTTTGGTGGGGACGGTGCGTATCATGCTTCAGGCAACCCTTTTCGAAAGCAGCAGGCGATAGAGTTCAACGTATTTTTCGGCGCTTCGATCCCACGACACGTCGGTCTTCATGCCCTGGCGCTGGATGGTTTCGAAGACCGCGGGGTTGGCGTAGGCTTCGGCCAGGCGGCTTATGGCGTGCAGCATCGCGCCGCCGTTGTTGGGTGCGAACTGGAACCCTGTCGCCACGCCGGCCGCCATCGCTGCTTCATTGGCGTCGATGATGGTGTCGGCGAGGCCGCCGGTGCGGGCAACCACCGGTACGCAGCCGTAGCGCAGGCCGTAGAGCTGCGTCAGTCCGCAGGGTTCGAAACGTGAGGGGATGACTATGGCGTCGCAGCCACCCTGCATGGTGTGCGACAGCCCTTCGTCGTAGCCGACGACCACGCCGATGCGGCCACGGTGGCGTGCGGCGGCGGCAAGCAATGCGCCTTCCAGGCCGGCGTCGCCCGAGCCCAGTATGGCCAAACGTACACCGGTCGCCACGACACCGTCGATCACCGTCGCCAATATGTCCATGCCCTTCTGCCAGGTCAGCCGGCTGATGACGCAGACGATGGGGCTGTCGTCGCGGTCTAGGCCGAAGCGATCCTCCACGGCGGTCTTGTTCGGTGCCCGCGCCTTGAGCGTGGCGGCCGTATAGTTCGATACCAGATGCCTGTCTGTCTCCGGATCCCAGATGGCCGTGTCGATGCCATTGACGATGCCGTAGAGATCGCTGGACCGCATGTTGATCAGGCCGTCGAGACCCATGCCGAACTCCGGCGAGCGGATCTCCTGCGCATAGGTCGGGCTGACGGTGGTGATCGCCCAGGCGGCCTGCAGGCCGGCCTTGAGGAAGCCGACGCCGCCATAATATTCGACGCCGTCAAGGGCCATCGCCACCGCGGGCAGACCGAGCTCGCCGAAGATGCCGGCGCCGAACTGGCCCTGGAAGGCGAGATTGTGGACGGTCATCATCGACGGCGTGCCGACCGCCTTGCCGTAGCGCATATAGGCCAGCGTCATCGCCGACTGCCAGTCATGGGCATGGACTATGTCTGGCAGGTAGCCCGAGATGGCGCCGCCGGCGATATCGGCGCCGGCCTGGCTCAGCGCCGCGAAGCGCCGCCAATTGTCCGGCCAGTCCGCGCCCGAAGCATTGCCATAGGGACCACCGGGACGGTCGAACAGATGCGGCGCGTCGAGCACGAAAAGATCGAGCCCGGCAAGCTCGACAGAGTGGATGGAGGCCTTACCGCCCTGCAGCAACGGATACTGGTAGACGGCCTTCCTTTTCTTGAAGCCTTCCATCACCACGGGAAAGCCTGGAATGAGCGTGCGCATGGCCATGCCCTTGGCCGCCAGCGCGACGGGCAGCGCACCGGTCACATCGGCCAACCCGCCGGTCTTGATCAGCGGAAATATCTCGGGCGTGACAGACAGAACCTGCATGCGTCTAACCGATCCTGTTCTGAGCAATTCCGGAAACCCGTTCTCACACTTTTCCTGGAATTGCTCTAGAGCCCGAGTTTGTTGATCATGTCCTGTGTGACCAGGCAGATGCCTTTTTCCGAAACGCGGAAGCGCTTGGCGTCGAGCACGGGATCCTCGCCGACCACCAGCCCTTCCGGTATCCTTACACCGTGGTCGATGACGACGCGTTTCAACTTTGCGTTTCGTCCGACATGAACATCGGGCAGCATGACGACCTCTTCCAGCGTCGAATAGGAATTGATGCGCGCGCCGGTAAAGATCAGGCTCTTCTTCAGCGTCGCGCCGGAGACGATGCAATCGCCCGAGACCAGGGAGGAAACGGCCGAGCCGCGCCGGCCATCCTCGTCATGGACGAATTTTGCCGGCGGCTTCAACTCGGCATAGGTCCAGATCGGCCAGTCGCGGTCGTAGAGGTCGAGCTCCGGCGTCACGTCGGTCAAGTCGATATTGGCTTCCCAATAGGCGTCGACCGTTCCGACATCGCGCCAGTAGGCTTCGTTCTCCGCGGTCGAACGCACGCAGGACTTGGTGAAGCGGTGCGCGATCGCCTTACCATGCTGGACGATATAGGGGATGATGTCCTTGCCGAAATCGCGGCTGGAGCCGGGCTCGGCGGCGTCGCGGCGCAGTTGCTCCATCAGGAACTTGGTCTTGAAGACGTAGATGCCCATCGAGGCCAGGGCGAATTCCGGGTTACCCGGAATGCCGGGCGGATCGGCGGGCTTTTCGACGAAGGCGATGATGTTGTCCTTGGCATCGACATGCATGACGCCGAAGCCTGTCGCTTCCATGCGCGGCACTTCGAGGCAGCCGACGGTCACGTCGGCATTGGCGTCGACATGCTGGCGCAGCATCATCTCGTAGTCCATCTTGTAGATGTGGTCGCCGGCGAGGATGACCATGTATTCCGGGCCATAGGCCTCGATGATGTCGATGTTCTGGTAGACGGCGTCCGCCGTGCCCTCATACCACTGCGTTTCCGACACACGCTGGCTGGCGGGAAGGATGTCGAAGCTTTCGTTTCGTTCGGGCCTGAGGAAGTTCCAGCCGCGTTGCAAATGGCGGATCAGCGAATGCGCCTTGTACTGGGTGGCGACGCCAAGGCGGCGAATGCCCGAGTTGAGCGCGTTGGAGAGCGCGAAATCGATGATGCGCGTCTTGCCGCCGAAATAGACCGCCGGCTTGGCGCGACGATCGGTCAGTTCCTTGAGGCGGCTGCCACGGCCGCCGGCCAGTACATAGGCCATGGCATCGCGCGCCAGCGGCTGGATCCGTTTCAAGTCTGCCATTTCCACCCTCCCAAGTTACTCAGTCTCGCCATGTTGTTCCGGCCTTGACGGGCTCAGTCGGCAACGAGTTCGAGCATGATTGTCGACAGCGGCGGCAAAAGCATCGTTGCCGAGATGCTCTTGCCCTCAAGCCTTGCCTCGACCATGCCGCCATTGCCCATGCCGGAACCGCCATATTCGGATGCGTCGGTGTTGATGATCTCGCGCCACTTGCCGACCTTCGGCAACGGCACGCGATAATTGTCGCGCGGCACCGGCGTGAAATTGGAGATGACGGCCACCGGGCTGCCGCCCGGCGCGTTGCGCAGCCAGGCGAAAACCGAATTCTGGCTGTCGTCGACGATCAGCCAGGAAAACCCTTCCGGCTCGCAGTCGCGGCCGTGCAGCGCCGGGCGCGACCTGTAGAGATAGTTGAGATCGCGCACCGTCTGCCAGACGCCGCGATGCGGGCGGAAATCGAGCAGGTTCCAGTCGAGCGCGCGTGCCTCGCTCCATTCGCGGCGCTGCGCGAACTCCTGTCCCATGAACAACAGCTTCTTGCCGGGATAGCCCCACATGAAGCCGTAATAGGCGCGCAAGGTCGCGAATTTCTGCCAGTCGTCGCCGGCCATCT
This sequence comes from Mesorhizobium sp. HAY1-8B, assembly GCF_056868045.1. Lineage (NCBI taxonomy): Bacteria > Pseudomonadati > Pseudomonadota > Alphaproteobacteria > Hyphomicrobiales > Phyllobacteriaceae > Mesorhizobium > Mesorhizobium sp. HAY1-8B. The sequence goes on along the minus strand of NZ_CP200321.1, from coordinate 3,356,014 downwards.
TGCCCAGCAGCGTGCCTTTGCCGTGCACGACCTCGTCATGCGAGAGCGGCAGCACGAAATTCTCCGAGAAGGCGTAGGTCAGGCCGAAGGTCAGATCGTTATGGTGGTGCTTGCGGAAGATCGGCTCCTTGGAAAAATACTCCAGCGTGTCGTGCATGAAGCCCATGTTCCACTTGAAGCCGAAACCCAGCCCGCCCTCATGCACAGGCGCCGAGACCTTCGGCCATGAGGTGGATTCCTCGGCGATGGTCATCACGCCCGGATGGTGGCCGTAGACCTCCTTGTTCATCCTCTGCAGGAAGGAGACCGCCTCGAGGTTCTCGCGGCCGCCCTTCTCGTTGGGGATCCATTCGCCGGCCTTGCGCGAATAGTCGAGGTAGAGCATCGAGGCGACCGCATCGACGCGCAAACCGTCGACATGGTATTTCTCGGCCCAGAACAGCGCGTTGTTGACCAGGAAAGACACCACCTCCCGGCGACCGAAATTATAGATCGCGGTGTTCCAGTCGGGATGAAAACCCTTGCGCGGGTCGGCATGTTCGTAGAGCGCGGTGCCGTCGAAATGGGCCAGTCCATGCGCGTCGACCGGAAAATGCGCCGGCACCCAGTCGAGGATGACGCCAACGCCGGCGCGGTGCGCCCCATCGACGAAACGGGCAAAGCCGTCCGGATCGCCGAAGCGGGCCGACGGCGCATAGAGCCCGGTCGTCTGATAGCCCCAGGACGGATCATAGGGGTGTTCGGAGATCGGCATGAACTCGATGTGAGTGAAACCGGTCTCGACCACATAGGGGATCAGCCGGTCGGCCAGTTCGTCCCATGACAGGAACGTGCCGTCGTCGCCAAGCTGCCAGGACCCGGCGTGGACTTCGTAGATCGAAATGGCTTCGCGCCGGTGATCGGCATTGCGCCAGAAATTGCGGTGAGCCTCGTCGCCCCACTCATGCCCCGGCGGCACGGCAACGATCGAAGCCGTGGCCGGACGCAGTTCGGATTTGAACGCGAACGGGTCGGCCTTCAGCGGCAGTCTGACGCCATCGGGGCCGATGATCTCGTATTTGTAGGGTCGGCCGGCACCGATGTCGGGCACGAACAATTCCCAGATGCCGGTATCGCGGCGATCGCGCATCGTGTGACGGCGGCCATCCCAGTCGTTGAAATCGCCGACCACCGAGACGCGCCGCGCATTGGGAGCCCAGACGGCGAAATGCACGCCGGTAGCACCCTCGTGCTCGATGACATGCGCGCCAAGCTTGTCGAACAGCCTGAGGTGCGAACCCTCGGCGATATAGTAGTCGTCCATCGGCCCGAGCACCGGGCCGAACGAATAGGGATCGGTCAGCCACCAGTCGCCGCCGGCATTGCGCGCGTGGTAGCGCAGTGGTTGCCGCTTCTTGATCGACAGCTTGCCTTCGAAGAAGCCGGCATCATCCCGCTTGGACAACTCACCGGCCTCGATGCCCGTCAGCGTATAGGCGGCGACGGTTTCGGCATGCGGAACGAAGCAGCGGGCAAACAGGCTCTTGCCGATCTCGTGGACACCAAGGACTGCAAACGGATCCCCGTGCGTACCGGCGACAATCGCCGCAACATCGCTGGCTGGCGCCAGTCCGTCCGGCCCGCTTGTCGCAGCGGTCGCGCGCGGCTTCCTCATCAGGCAGTGTCCCTCCCAGGGCACCAGGTGTTTGTTTCTGGTGATGTGAGTTGACATTCAACCCGCATCACCGGGACCACGTTGTTCGTGGCCTCATGCAATCACATCAGACAGGCACGTTCCAGATTTCTTTCGCGTATTGGCGGATCGTGCGATCGGAAGAGAACCAGCCGACGCGCGCGACATTGCGGATCGCCCGGGCATACCAGTCCGGGCTGTTGCGCCAGACGGCGTCGACCTCGCGCTGGGCAGCGGTGTAGGCATCGAAATCGGCGGCGACCATGAACCAGTCGCTGTCGTAGAGGCCGTTGATAAGATCGCGGTAGCGGTCCGGGTCGTCCGGCGAGAAGACACCCGAGGATACGGCCGCGACCGCCTGCGCCAGTTCGGGGGAACCCTCGATCACGGCGCGCGGGTTGTAGCCATTGTTGCGCCGCTCGGCGACCTCGGCCGTCGTCAGGCCGAAGATGAAGATGTTGTCGTCGCCGACGCATTCCTTGATCTCGACATTGGCGCCGTCGAGCGTGCCGATGGTCAACGCGCCGTTGAGCGCGAACTTCATGTTGCCGGTGCCCGACGCCTCCATGCCAGCGGTCGATATCTGCTCGGACAGGTCGGCGGCCGGCATCATGATTTCGGCCAGGCTGACATTGTAATTCGGCACGAACACCACTTTCAGCAAACCGCGAACGGCTGGGTCGCGGTTGATGACCCTGGCGACGTCATTGGCGAGTTTGATGATCAGCTTGGCGTTGTGATAGCTGGGCGCCGCCTTGCCTCCGAAAAACTTCACGCGGGGCATCCAGTCACGCTCGGGATGCGAGCGCATCTGGTCGTAAAGCGCAACCGCCTCGAGGATGTTGAGAAGCTGGCGCTTGTATTCGTGGATGCGCTTGACCTGGATGTCGAACAGCGCCGAGGGATCGACCTTGATGCCGAGCCGGTCGGCGACGAGATTGGCCAGCCGCGCCTTGTTCTGTCGCTTGACACCAGCGAACTTCTCCCTGAACGCGCGGTCATCGGCAAGGCTGTCAAGCCCTTTGATGGCCTCGATGTCGTCCAGAAACCGGTCGCCGATCGCCTCGCGGGCGAGCGAGGTCAGTCCGGGGTTGCACTGGATCAGCCAGCGCCGCGGCGTGATGCCGTTGGTCTTGTTGTTGATGCGGTCGGGATAGAGCTTGTGCAGGTCGGCGAACACCGTTTCCTTCATAAGCTCGGTGTGCAGCGCCGAGACGCCATTGATGGAGTGCGAGCCGACAAAGGCCAGATTGCCCATGCGCACGCGGCGGTCGCCGTTTTCCTGGATCAGCGAGATGCGGCTGATCTGCTCGCCCGAGAACTGGTTGGTGGCGCGGGCCTCCAGAAGTACCTGCGCGTTGATGGCGTAGACGATCTGCATATGGCGCGGCAAAAGCCGTTCAAACAGCGGCACCGGCCAGCTTTCCAGCGCCTCGGGAAGGAGCGTGTGGTTGGTGTAGCCGAAGGTGCGCTTGGTGATGTCCCAGGCGAGGTCGAAGTCCATGCCGTGGACATCCATCAGGAGCCGCATGAGCTCCGGCACCGCGATCGCTGGATGGGTGTCGTTGAGGTGGATCGCGGCCTTGTCGGGCAGCGACTTCAGGTCGCCATATTGGCTCAGATGCCGCTGCGCGATGTCCTGCAGCGAGGCGGTGGAGAAGAAATATTCCTGCCGCAGCCTGAGCTCCTGCCCGGCGACATGGGAATCGGCGGGATAGAGCACGCGGGACAACGCGTCGGCCTTGTTGCTCTCGGCCAGCGCGCCGATGTGGTCGCCGGCATTGAACTTGTCGAGCAGGATCGGATCGACCGGCATGCCCGACCACAGCCGCAGCGTGTTGACGCGGTTTGCCCGCCAGCCGACGACGGGCGTGTCGTAGGCAACGGCCAGGACATGCTCGGTCGGCTTCCAGACATGGCGCTCGAGCCGTCCATCCTTTGACGTGATGGACTCCACCGAGCCGCCGAAGCCGACCTCGAAGGAGCGTTCGCGCCGTTCGAACTCCCAGGGGTTGCCGTGATCGAGCCAGGTCTCGGGCAGTTCGACCTGCCAGCCGTCATGGATTTCCTGGCGGAACATGCCGTTGGCGTAGCGGATGCCGTAGCCATGCGCAGGAATGTCGACGGTCGCCATGCTTTCCATGAAGCAGGCGGCGAGCCGGCCAAGGCCGCCATTGCCGAGCGCGGCATCGGGCTCGAGCGCCGCGATGAGATCGAGGTCGACGCCGAGAGACGACAGCGCCTCGCGCATATTGTCCATCAGGCCGAGATTGGAGAAGGCGTCGCGCATCAGGCGGCCGATGAGGAATTCCAGCGACAGGTAATAGACGCGCTTTTCCTGCTGGTCATAGGCCTCTTTGGTTGCCTGCATCCAGTGATCGACGATGCGGTCGCGCACGACCTTGATCGAGGCGGTCAGCCAATCATATTGCGTCGCGACGGTGGTGTCCTTGCCGACCCTGTATTTGAGGGCCATCAAGACTTCCCTTGCGAGCGTCTTTGGATCTGGATTTTCGAGCAGTGGCGGAAGGGTTTCGGATGTCATCGCGCGCGTCATGCTGCCTCTCGTGCGGTTGCCACGATCATACCGGCTTTCACCATTCATCCCAGCCCATGTTACTGCATTGCAGCATATATTCAATCGATTTAGATTAAGGTCCGCCAGCTTACCCTGCGGCAATTTGGCGGTCAGGCGGCCAGCGCGGCCTCCGGAGGCGCCTTCGCGCCGGTCATGAAGGCGACCGCATCGGACATCGTATACTGCTTGGGATCGATGACGGCGAGACGACGACCGAGGCGGTGGATGTGGACACGGTCGGCCACCTCGAAGACATGCGGCATGTTGTGCGAGATCAGCACGATGGGCAGGCCGCGCTTCTTGACGTCGAGGATCAGTTCGAGCACGCGGCGGCTCTCCTTGACGCCAAGGGCGGCCGTCGGTTCGTCCATGATCACAACGCGGCTGCCGAAGGCAGCGGCACGCGCCACCGCGACACCCTGGCGCTGGCCGCCCGAGAGCGTCTCCACCGCCTGGCCGATGTTCTGGATGGTCATCAAGCCGAGTTCTGTCAGCTTGTCGCGCGCGCGCTTTTCCATCGCCGGACGGTCGAGCATGCGCAGCCATTGGCCGAGAAAGCCGGGTTTACGTATCTCACGGCCGAGAAACATGTTGTCGGCGATCGACAGTGCCGGCGACAGGGCCAGGTTCTGGTAGACGGTTTCGATGCCGGCTTCGCGGGCTTCCATTGGCGACTTGAAGGCAACGGTTTTGCCTTCAAGCCTTATTTCGCCTTCGTCAGGCACTACGGCGCCTGAAATCGCCTTGATGAGCGATGACTTGCCGGCACCGTTGTCGCCGATGACGGCGAGAATTTCGCCGGGGTAGAGGTCGAAGTCGGCATTGTCGAGGGCGGTGACGCGGCCATAGCGCTTGACCAAGCCACGCGCGGTGAGAATGGGCTCCTGGGTCATGACTATGCCGAAACCTTTCTGATCCATTGGTCGACCGCCACGGCGCCGATGATCAACACACCGGTGAGCAGCACTTTCCATTGCGGATCGGCGCCCAGCATGTTGAGTCCCATCGAGACGACGCCGACGATCATGGCGCCGAACAGCGTGCCCAGGATCGAGCCGCGCCCGCCGAAGAGAGAGATACCGCCGATCACCGTGGCGGTGATCGCCTGCAGATTGTAGTCGGTGACTGCCGCCGACGGCGAGATCGAACCGTTGCGGCCGATGGAGACCCAGGCGGCGAAAGCGGCGATCAGCCCGGCAAGAGTGTAGACGGTGACCAGCACCTTCTTGGTCTGGATGCCCGACAGCTTGGCCGCCTCCTGGTCGTCGCCGACGGCGTAGACATGGCGGCCCCAAGCGGTGTGGTTGAGCACGTACCAGAGGAGCAGCACCAGCGCGACCATGGCGATGACGCCTAGCGTCAGCACCGCGGTTCCGACCTTGAAGCTCAGGGCGAACAGATGCAGCAGCGGCGCCTGGGTGTCGACGTCGGTGTCACGGATCGTCTCGTTGGCCGAATAGATGAAGTTCGTGGCCATGACGATGTTCCAGGTGCCCAGCGTCACGATGAAAGGCGGCAGCTTCATGTAGGCGACCAGCAACCCGTTGAGCAGCCCGCAGGCAGCACCGGCGGCAAGCCCGATCGCCACCGCGAGCACGCTCGGCAGGCCGTAGCTGACGGCGCAATTGCCCATGATCACGGCTGAAATCACCATGATGACGCCGATCGACAGGTCGATGCCGGCGGTCAGGATGACCAGCGTCTGCGCAGCGCCCAGAATACCGACGATGGCAATCTGCTGCAGGATCAGCGTCAACGTGTAGGACGAGAAGAAGCGCCCGCCAATGGTGATGCCGAAGATCATGATCGACAGGACCAGCACGATCAGCGGCACCGCCGCCGGTGTCGAATGCAGGAAATGCTGGATGCGCCTGACTGCCGACTTGTGCTCGTCGAACGCAGCAACGCTGGTGTCGCTGCTCGAGAGAACTTTCTCGAATTCCTGAGCCTGAGACATGTTTCCTCCCCGTAGGGTGTCAGCCACGCGCCGACGCCCGTCCACGCCTTTCCGGTCTATCGCCGGGATTGTTCGCGGTCACGCGAGCCATCGTCCACCCGAAGCGGCCGGGGATCAAGCCCCGACCGCTCGAGTTCGGTAATTGCCGGTCAGACCAGCATCAGCCCCAGCACTTGGCGAGGCCTTCCTTGGTGTCGATGGACTTCACGCCCTTGGCCGGCTTGTCGGTCACCAGGTTGACGCCGGTGTCGAAGAAATTCTTGCCTTCGGTCGGCTTCGGCTTGGTTCCATCCTTGGCGAAGGCGGCGATCGCCTCGATGCCGAGCGCTGCCATCTGCAGCGGGTACTGCTGCGACGTCGCGCCGATGACACCCTCTGTCACGGACTTCACACCGGGGCAGCCGCCGTCGACGGAGACGATCAGCACCTGCTTTTCAAGGCCGACGGCCTTGAGCGCCTGGTAGGCGCCGACAGCGGCCGGCTCGTTGATGGTGTGGATGACGTTGATGGTGTTGTCCTTCTGCAGAAGGTTCTCCATCGCCTTGCGGCCGCCCTCCTCGTTGCCGTTGGTGACGTCGTGGCCGACGATGCGCGGATCGGTCTCATCGCCGATCTTGTTGGGATCCTTCACGTCGATGCCGTAGCCCATCATGAAGCCCTGGTCGCGCAGCACGTCCACCGTCGGCTGCGACGGGGTCAGGTCGAGGAAACCGATCTTGGCGTCCTTGGCCTTGTCGCCGAGCGTCGCGGCGGCCCAGGCGCCGATCAGCTTGCCGGCTTCCAGATTGTCGGTGGCGAAGGTCGCGTCGGCCGCGTCGATCGGGTCGAGCGGCGTGTCGAGCGCGATTACCAGCAGGCCGGCGTCGCGGGCCTTCTTGACGGTCGGCACGATGCCCTTGGTGTCGGAGGCGGTGATCAGGATACCCTTGGCGCCGTCGGCGATGCAGCTTTCGATCGCCGCCACCTGGCTCTCACTGTCGCCGTCGATCTTGCCGGCATAGGTCTTGAGGTCGACGCCGAGTTCCTTGGCCTTCGCCGTGGCACCTTCCTTCATCTTGACGAAGAAGGGGTTGGTATCGGTCTTGGTGATCAGGCAAGCGCCGACACCGGCCGCGGATGCGGACGATGCAAACGCCATCAGACCCAGGGCAGCCGCGGCAAACACGGTCGATTTCAATAGTTTTGTATTGGTCACGATCTTCCTCCCAGTGGAACCATTCCGGATGCCGGCCAACCGGCATCTACGGCGCATCCAACGAATTTCTCCCAGCGTGGACGCCTCTTCAAAAGACACCAGACCGAGGGTCCTGTCAATAATTAAATCACTCTTATTTATTATTGACAGCCTTGCGTCCTTCACTCATTCTGGCCCAAAAGCATTGAGGGGAAACGACGGGAGGAACAGGGTGGAAACCGCCACTGCGAGGCACGGTTCGCCCGAAGCGAATGAGAGCCTGATTCACCGCGGCACCAACCAGAGCGGCATGCGCGACCACAACGAGCGGCTGGTGCTCTCGTTGGTGCGTCAGCATGGCAGCCTGGCGAAATCCGATATCGCGCGCATGACCGGACTGTCGGCACAGACGGTTTCGGTCATCATGCGCGAATTGGAGGAAGAAGGCCTGCTCGTGCGCCAGGCGCCGCTGCGCGGCAAGATCGGCCAGCCCTCGATACCGATGGCGCTCAATCCGGAGGGCGCCTTCTTCATCGGCCTCAAGATCGGCCGCCGCAGCGCGGAACTGGTGCTGATCGATTTTCTCGGAAATGTCCGCTCGATGCTGCAGCACTCCTATCGCTATCCGGCACCGCGCGAGACGGTGGAATTCGTCACCGATGGCATGAAAAAGATGCGCGGCGAACTGACGCCGGCGCAGGACAAGCGCATTGCCGGGCTCGGCATCGCCATGCCGTTCGAATTGTGGAACTGGGCCGACACCGCCGGCGCGCCGCGCGACGTCATGAACGAATGGCGCCACCGCGACATCAGGGGCGATATCCAGGCGCAATGCGATTTTCCGGTCTATCTGCAAAACGACGCCACGTCGGCCTGCGGCGCGGAACTCGTCTTCGGCCAGGCGGGCGGCGCGCGTGACTTCGTTTATTTCTACATCGGCGCCTTCGCCGGCGGCGGCATCGTGCTCAACGGCCGGCTGTTCGGCGGCCCGACCGGCAATGCCGGCGCGCTCGGCTCCATGCCGGTGCCCGGACCGGACGGCAAGCCGACCCAGCTGATCGACGTGGCGTCGATCGCCATGCTGGAAAAAGCGCTCAATGCCCGCGGCGTCGAAGCTTCGCATCTGTGGACGTCACCCGAGGACTGGGGCGAGATCGGCTCCGAACTCGACGACTGGATCGCCAGTGCCTCACAGGCGCTTGCCTATGCCATCGTCGCGGCGTCCTCGGTCATCGATTTCGAGGCGGCGGTGGTCGACGGCTGGATGCCGCAGGCGGTGCGCCGTCGGCTGGTCAATGCCATTATCGCGGCCATCGCGACAATCGACGGCGAAGGCCTGAAACTACCTGCGGTTCGCGAGGGAACCGTCGGCATCCATGCCCGGGCGCTCGGCGGCGCCAGCCTGCCGCTGTCCGAACGCTTCCTGATCGGTTCGACAACGATTTCCAGGAGCGCCTGAATGCTGATCGGAATCCCGGCGTTGCTCGGTCCGGAACTTCTGGCGACATTGCGCGCCATGGGCCATGGCGACGAGATCGCCCTGGTCGACGGAAACTATCCGGCAGAGGAGCAGGCAAGGCGCCTCATCCGGGCCGACGGTCATCCGCTCATTCCGGTGCTCGACGCGATCCTGAGCATCCTGCCGGTGGACGACGCGGTGCCGGAAGCGTTGTTCCGCGCATCCGTGAAAGGCGACCCGTCGCGCGCCGATCCAGTCCATCACGAGATAGAGGCGACCTGTGCCAAACACGCGCCCGGCCGCAAGGTGGTTGCGCTGGCCGGCGCCGACTTCTATGCACGGGTCAAAACGGCGCATGCCATCGTCGCGACAAGCGAGCCGCGGCTTTACGCCAACATCATCATCCGTAAGGGCGTGATCTATCCGCCGGAGACCGGGAAGCCATGATCCTTTGCTGCGGCGAAGCCCTGATCGACATGTTGCCGCGCACCACGACGCAGGGGGAGCCTGCCTTTGCTCCCTATGTCGGTGGCGCGGTGTTCAACACGGCTATCGCGCTTGGACGGCTCGGCGCGCCAGCCGGCTTCTTTTCGGGCCTGTCGTCGGATCTTTTCGGCGGCCAGTTCAGGGACGCGCTGGGGGCGAGCAAGGTCAGTTCCACCTACGCCCATACCTCGCCCAGGCCGACGACGCTGGCTTTCGTGAAGCTCACCAACGGCCAGGCGACCTATACCTTCTACGACGAGAATACCGCCGGACGCCTGCTTACCATCGATGACCTGCCGGCGCTTGGCAACGAGATCGAGGCCATGCTGTTCGGCGCCATCAGCCTGATCTCGGAGCCTGCCGGCAGTGCCTATGAAGAGTTCATGCGGCGCGAGCATGCGAGCCGTGTCATGATGCTCGATCCCAACATCCGGCCGAACTTCATCCCGGACAAGGCCAAGCACCTCAGGCGCATCCGGGAGATGATGGCGATGGCCGACATCGTGAAACTGTCGGACGAGGACCTGAACTGGTTCGGCGAAGCGGGTTCGCACGAGGACGTCGTGCGAAACTGGCTCGAGCGCGGCCCGAAACTGATCGTCGTCACGCATGGCAGCGAAGGCGCCGTCGGTTACACCAAGGACCACGCCGTCACCGTGATGCCGGAAAAGGTCGAGGTGGTCGACACGGTCGGTGCGGGCGATACGTTCAACGCCGGCATCCTCGCCTCGCTGCATGAACAGGGCCTGCTGACGAAGGCGGCCATCGGCGGCCTCACACAAGACGCGATCCGCAAGGCACTGGCGCTTGGTGCCAAGGCAGCGGCGGTGACCGTATCACGCGCCGGCGCCAATCCACCGTGGCGGCACGAAATTGCTGAGCAACGTTCAACATAAGTTGAGCCAGTCGATCACTTTATGTTTCGCAGGACCGTTCCCCAGGGCTATAAAGGCTGGATTGCGCCCGACGAGGCCCGGATTTCCGGCATCTGGCCAGTATCCGCCGGAAAGCAGTGGTAACAGACCGCGACAGCCGGGCAACCGGCGGCCCCGATTGTGCGGCTTTCTCGGCAGGCGCAACTCTGGTACCAGCGGGCCGTTATCTGGCTAAACCGCCTTGTTAAAAACCGTTTTTGAGGCCGACATGCAGTTCATTGATCTTGGCGCGCAGCGCGAACGCATCCGCGACCGGCTGAAAGCCGCGATCGACCATGTTGTCGAGGACGGTCGCTACATCCTCGGCCCCCAGGTCGCTGAATTCGAGAAGAAGCTCGCCGCCTATGTCGGCACCAAGCATGTCGTGGCCTGCGCCAACGGCACCGACGCGCTGCTGCTGCCGCTGTTTGCGGCCGGCATCGGCCCGGGCGATGCCGTGTTCGTGCCGAGCTTCACCTTCGCCGCCACCGCCGAAGTGGTGGCGCTGGCCAAGGCGGAACCCGTGTTCGTCGATGTCGATCCAGTTACCTACAACATCGACATCGCCAGTCTCGAGGCGGCCATCGCCATGATCAAGAAGGAAGGCCGGCTGAAGCCGAAGGCGATCATCCCGGTCGACCTGTTCGGCCTAGCCGCCAACTACGAGGCAATCATGGCCATTGCCGACCGCGAAGGACTGTTGGTGATCGAGGACGCCGCCCAGTCGATGGGCGGATCGCATGACGGCAAAATGTGCGGCGCCTTCGGCCATGTCGGCTCGACCAGCTTCTACCCGGCCAAGCCGCTTGGCTGCTATGGCGACGGCGGCGCGATGTTCACCAACGATGACGCGCTGGCCGACAAGCTGCGTTCCTTCGCCTTCCACGGCAAGGGCGAGACCCAGTACGACAATGTTCGCGTCGGCATCAATTCGCGTCTCGACACGCTGCAGGCGGCGATCCTCATAGAAAAGCTCGCCATCCTCGAAGAGGAGATGGTCGCGCGCCAGGTGGTGGCAAATCGCTATGCCGAAGGGCTCGGCGACATCGTCACGGCTGCCCGCAATCTCGATGGCAGCCGCTCCGCCTGGGCCCAATACGCGATCGAGACGCCCAAGCGCGACGGTCTGAAGGCGCATCTCGGAGAGAAGGGCATTCCGTCCGTCATCTACTACGTCAAGCCGCTGCATGCGCAGGTCGCCTATCGCGACTACCCGCGCACGCCGACCGGCCTTGCTGTTTCGGAGGACCTGCCGAAGCGCATCCTATGCCTGCCGATGCACCCCTATCTCAGCGAAGCCGACCAGGACCGGATCATCGAGACGATCCGCAACTATATCGGCTCGAACTCGGCGCAGGCCGCAGCCGAGTAATCGGCAGCGGCTCTCAGGCTGGGCCTGCCCCTGGCCTGCCGCTGGCGATGAAATGCGGGTTGGCGAAATCCTCGTCGTCGGCCTGATCGCGTTTGCCGTAGGCCAAGGGCTTGCCGTCCAGCGTGCGTGTCATACCGCCCGCCGCGCGCAACACAGCGTCGCCCGCAGCGGTGTCCCATTCCATGGTGCGGCCGAAACGCGGATAGACGTCCGCCTCGGCACTCGCCAGAAGGCAGAATTTCAAGGACGACCCGACCGAGACGATCTCGGCGGCGCCGAGGTCGCGAATATAGGCTTCGGTTTCCGGCGTGTTGTGCGACCGGCTGGCAACCACGGCCAGCGGGGCCGCTGCCGTTCTCACCGAAATCGGCCTGCGGCCGACGATCTGGTAGTCGCCGTCGATTTCCAGGGCTTCCGCCCTGCCCGGCCGGCCGGAAAAGAAGCGGCCTGTGCAAGGCGCGAAGACGACACCGACTTCCGGCACCCCATGGCGCACAAGCGCGATGTTGACGGTGAAGTCGGTGCGGCGATTGACGAATTCCTTGGTACCGTCGAGCGGATCGACGAGGAAGAAGGCGTCGCCAAGATCGGGCGGCATGACACCGGCCGCCGCTTCCTCCTCGGCCACGCAGGGAATCTCGGGAAATGCGGCGCGCAGGCCGGCGAGAATGATCTTCTCGCTCTCGCGGTCCGCCTCGGTCACCGGCGAGGAATCTGATTTGCGGTCAACCGCGCAGCCTGCGTGGAACACACGCATGACCTCGCGTCCGGCCGCCAGGGCCAGTTGCTCGAAGATGTCGAGCATCGACTCGTCGTCAGATACCGCCGCCATTGTCATATTGGTCTTCGGCAATGTCACGCTCGTTCAGCCAGTGTTCCAGGGCATCTACCATCTCTTCAGCCGATCTGCCGAGCGTCTTGAGATGGATTTCCGGTTTTTCCGGTGCTTCGTAAGGAGAATCGACACCGGTGAAGTTCTTGATCTCGCCGTTCAGCGCCCGGGCATAGAGGCCCTTCGGATCGCGCCTGGCGCACTCCTCGAAAGGCGTGTCGACAAACACCTCGATGAACTCGCCGTCGGCCATCAGTTCGCGCGCCATGCGCCGTTCGGCGCTGAACGGCGAAATGAACGAGACAATGACGATCAGCCCGGCATCGGCCATGAGCTTGGCCACTTCGGCCACGCGGCGGATGTTCTCGACCCGGTCGGCATCGGTGAATCCTAGATCGCGGTTGAGACCGTGACGGACATTGTCGCCGTCCAGGATATAGGTGTGCCGGCCGGTGGCGAACAGCTTCTTCTCGAACAAATTGGCGATGGTCGACTTGCCGGAGCCCGAAAGCCCGGTGAACCAGAACACGGCGGGCCGCTGGTTCTTCATATCGGCGCGCACGCGCTTGCCGACATCGAGCGATTGCCAGTGGATGTTTTCGGCACGACGCAGCGAATGCACTATCATGCCGGCGCCGACGGTGGCGTTCGAGATGCGATCGATCAGGATGAAAGCGCCGGTGGTGCGATTCTCGGCGAAGGGATCGAAGGCGATCGGCACCCGCGTCGAGATGTTGCAGATGCCGACTTCGTTCATTTCAAGCGACTTGGCTGCTTCATGGGCGAAGTCGTTGACATTGATACGGTATTTCAGGTCGGTGACGGTAGCGCTGGTCTGGTCTGTTTCGGTGCGCAGGATGTAGGAACGGCCCGGCAGCAGCGCATGCTCGTCAAACCAGACGATGTTGGCGGCGAACTGATCGGCAACCTGCGGCCTGGCGGCCGGCGAAACCAGCATATTGCCTCTGGAGACCTCGACCTCATCGTCAAGAACGAGCGTGATGGCCTGGCCGGCCACCGCCTGTTTGAGATCGCCGCCATAGGCGACAATGCGTTTGACATGCGAGGACTTGCCGGATTTGGCGACCACGACCTCGTCGCCTGGCGCAATGGCGCCGGACGCGATCGTGCCGGCAAAGCCGCGGAAGTCGAGATTGGGGCGGTTGACGTACTGCACCGGAAAACGGAATGGCTGCTCGACAGCCGCCTCTTCGACCGAAACGGTCTCGAGGTGCTCGATCAGCGTCGGGCCGGAATACCATTGCATGTTGTCGGAGCGGCCGCTGACATTGTCGCCGTAGCGGGCCGACATCGGGATCGGCACGATGGTCTGGAAGCCGAGATCACGCGAGAATTGTCCGTAGTCCTCGACGATCCGGTCGAAAACCGCCTGGTCGAAATCGACGAGATCGATCTTGTTGACCGCCAGCACGATATGGCGGATGCCGAGCAGCGAAGCGATGATCGAATGACGCCTTGTCTGGCGCAGCACCCCTTGCCTTGCATCGATCAACACGATCGCCAGGTCGGCGGTCGAGGCGCCCGTCGCCATGTTGCGCGTATACTGTTCGTGGCCGGGCGTGTCGGCGACGATGAACTTGCGCTTCGGCGTGGCAAAAAAGCGGTAGGCGACGTCGATGGTGATGCCTTGCTCGCGCTCGGCCTCGAGGCCGTCCACCAGCAGCGCGAAATCGATGTCGTCGCCGGTGGTGCCGTGCTTGCGCGAATCGCGCTCGAGCGCGGCGAGTTGGTCCTCGAAGATCTGCTTGGTGTCGGACAACAAGCGTCCGATCAGCGTCGACTTGCCGTCGTCGACCGAACCGCAGGTCAGGAAGCGCAGCAGCGACTTCTTCTCCTGCGCGGCCAGATAATCACGGACGCTGTCGGTGGGAGCAAGGCTTTTTGCCATGATATGACGCATGGTCAGAAATACCCCTCGCGCTTCTTCTTTTCCATCGAGCCTGCCTCATCACGGTCGATCAGGCGACCTTGGCGTTCAGAGGTGCGCGCGGTCAGCATCTCGCCAACGATGGCTTCGAGCGTGTCGGCATCGGATTCGATGGCGCCGGTCAGCGGATAGCAGCCTAAAGTACGGAACCGGACCAGCCGGTTCTCCACCGTCTCGCCGGGACGCAGTTTCATGCGGTCGTCGTCCTTGAGGATCAGCATGCCGTCGCGTTCCACCACCGGCCGTTCCTTGGCGAAATAGAGCGGCACGATCGGGATGTTCTCCTGCAGGATGTACTGCCAGATATCGAGTTCGGTCCAGTTCGACAGCGGGAAGACGCGGATCGATTCGCCCGATGCGATGCGGGTGTTGAATATCTTCCACATTTCGGGGCGCTGGTTCTTCGGATCCCACACATGCTGGGCATTGCGGAACGAGAATATGCGCTCCTTGGCGCGCGACTTCTCCTCGTCGCGGCGAGCGCCGCCAAAGGCGGCATCGAAACCGTATTTGTCGAGCGCCTGGCGCAGCGCCACGGTCTTCATCACATGAGTATGAGTGTTCGAGCCGTGGTCGAACGGATTGATGTTGTCGCGCACGCCGTCTTCGTTGACATGGACCAGCAGGTCGAAGCCGAGTTTTTGCGCCATTTGATCGCGAAAAGCGATCATTTCGCGGAATTTCCAGGTGGTGTCGACGTGAAGAAATGGAAATGGCGGCTTGGCGGGATAGAACGCCTTCATTGCCAGATGCATCAGCACGGATGAATCCTTGCCGACCGAATAGAGCATGACCGGCTTGGTGAAGGCGGCCGCGACCTCGCGGAATATGTGGATGGACTCGGCTTCAAGCCGCTGCAGATGCGTAAGCGCTATGGTCATGGACTGTGAGCGTTCTCTCGTGCCTTGCTACAGAAGACCTTGCGTCAAATCATCGAGCTTTTTGCGCCCGGTTCAAGCTTCGCTTCTGGACAAAGTGTTTTCGTGCGGGCGTTCTAGCAGATCGGCGCACGGCAGAACAATGCAAGACGAGCCTGGCAGGCATCGGTTCGAGAATGAATTTTCCATGCTTTCGCCAGAACCCGGAAATTTCTGTTCGCAGGGCCTCCAATCGAGAAAAGGCAGGAAAAATATTGCTCGGGAGAATGTGACGGCAAACGCTTCCGGAACCCTTTCCCAATCGACGGGCGCCGGCCGCCGATTTTCGGTGACAACCTGTCCCGCCGCACTATCGAAAAGACAGCTCAGCCGCTATACAAGCGTCTCGAAGCGGGCAAGATGCATCATGAGGCATGGGCAATTTCGAGGCGAGCACATTCGGTTCCACTAAACGGGATGTGCCGCATAAAGCTACTCGAGAATAGCGAGCCCGAAACTTGGACCGGCTTTCGTCTGTAAGACAGCAATTCACGCCTTCGCGGATCAATATCTATTTTTCCATTCTTTGCTTCTTTTTTCCCCCGGTTCTGGGATCGGTGGTCAGCTTCGTGTTCAATGGTGGTGGCCTGTGGTCCATCCTGTTGATCGCCTTCAGGAAAAGACGTTTCAATACCGACCCGGCGATGATGGTGCTGACGATCGCGATCTATGCCTATTGCGCGGCCAATCTCGTGGCTTCCATCGTCAACAACGCGATCGCCAGGGACGCGTCGCACCTGATCCCGCTCGTCACCTTCCTGTTCTTCCCCATCTCCTATTCGACCTGGAGCATTACGCAGAAAACGACGCTCGTGCGCATCATCGTGCTGAGCAGCATGGCGGCCTGTTTTGTGGCGCTGTTTCTGGCGGTCTTCCAGCAATATTGGCTTGGTAAGCGCGCCGAGGGCGGAGCCGGAAACGCAATCGTGTTCGCGGAGGTCCTCTGCCTTGGAGTGATGGTCTGTGTGGCCGCTGCCCTGTCGGGCATCGAGCGGCGCGGGACCGCCCTCGTCTGCGCGGCACTCGGCGGGACGATCGCCATCATCTACTCCCAAACACGCATTATCTGGCTGGCACTGCTGATCGCCGGCATCGCCGTTCTGCTGATCAACCAGCGGAAACTGAGAGGAAGAAATGCCGTGCGCCTGCTGTTGCTGTTGCTGGCGGTCGGCGTCGTGGTCGCTGCTGTCGGCTTCCAGACCATATCCGGGCGGGTCGATTTTCTGCGCTCCGACTGGGATGCGCTTGCCACCCGTGGCGACCACACGACACCCTTGGGATTGCGCGCCGCTCTGTGGGATATCGGCCTCAAGGCGTTTCATGAGATGCCATTGTTCGGACATGGAGTGGGTGCCACCCAGACCTTGATAAAGCAGGGCTTCCAGGATCAGTTCGGCATGGACGCCGGCTTCAGTCATTTCCACAACGGCTTTCTGACCGCCCTGGTGCAGGCGGGAATACTGGGCGCCGTGACGCTGGCGGCGATCTTCGTGGTTGCCGCCTGGAATGCCGCCCTGGTGCTGCGCAACAGCACGGACCCAATCGAGCGGTTCGGCGCTACCATGATCGTCATCGTTCTGATCACCTATCTGACCGCGGGGATGACGGGCATCCTGATCGGCCATGACATCCTGGATTCGGTACTGATGGTGTTCCTGGTGTCGGGAACCTATCTTGCCTCCGGGCGTCAGGCTCCGTTGGCGGAAGGCCAGGCACTTTCGCTTGTGACCGAAAAACATATCTTTCCGCCAAGGACGGAAGAGCAGACGCTTCCATCCGCCATCCAATAGCTGTTTCGGGCAAAGGCCATGAAAGTTCTGGTGACAGGCGCGACGGGCTTCATCGGCCGTCAGGTGGTGCACCGGCTTCGCGAAGCAGGCGCCGAGCTTCGCCTGGCGTCCCGCCACCCGGAGAGGCTTGGTCCGGGACATGATGCCATGCGGATGCCCGGTTTCGATGCGCCGACCGCTGCCTTCATGGCGCTTACCAGGGATGTCACGGATGTCGTCCATTGCGCGGGCCTGAACAATGATGAAGGCAACGCCACCGAAGCCGATTTCCGGGCGGCCAATGCGGAATTGAGCGGGCGGCTGGCACAGGCCGCCGCCGAGCAGGCAAGCGGACGTTTTATCCAGCTCTCCTCGACCCGGGCCGTGATCGGCGCGCGCGTCAGCGCAACGATCAACGAGGACACGATTCCCGATCCGCAATGCGCCTATGGGCGCTCGAAGCGTGAAGCCGAGATCAGGGTGCTGGACGCCTATGCATCGCATGGCCGTTCCGACGGCATCGTATTGCGGCTGCCTCCAGTCTACGGAAGCGGCATGAAGGGAAACCTGGCAACGCTGATGCGCCTGGCCGACACGGCCCTGCCGCTGCCGACAGGTGCCCTGACGGCAACCCGCTCCCTGCTGTCATCGCAATCCGCGGCGGGAGCGATATGGCATCTGCTCAGCCGTTCGGGATCGCTGCGCCCGATCTACATTGCCAGCGATGTGCCGCCGATATCGATCGCCGACATTGTGCACGCCTTTCGCAGCGGTTTCGGACGGCCGACGCGCCTGATGGCCGTGCCGGCCGCGCCGTTGCGGGCGGCCGCGATCCTCTCGGGCAAGCGGATATTCTGGGACAGCATGACCGCGACGCAGATATGCAACCCTGCCTTGCTGGTATCCGAAGGCTGGCTGCCGGAAAGCGGCACGCTGGAACGACTGGTCGAGATGGCGCGGTTCGCAAACGCTCAATCGCCTCCGTTGCGATAGAGCGTTCCAAACAGGATACGAAGGTCGAGCCAGAATGACGCCGTCCTGAGATAGGCAGCATCCGTTTCGGCCAGGAGCCGCGGGTTCGACATGTCGATGCCCCTGATCTGGGCCATGCCCGTTATGCCTGGCAGTACCGCCAAAACCCCCAGCCGCCTGCGATACTCGATCAACTCCGTCTGTGTCGGCAGGCAGGGACGCGGCCCGACCAGGCTCATCTCGCCTTTCAGAACATTCCAGAATTGCGGCAGTTCATCGAGCTTGAACTTCCGCAAGGTCCTTCCGACAGCAGTCACGGCATTCGCCGGGGCTTCATGCGAGGGCAAGGACGGCGTCCCCTGGACCATCGTCCTCAACTTGTGGCAGCGAAACAGCACGCCGTCGCGACCGACCCGTGTCTGGGAAAAAATTGCTGGACCGGGTGACGATGCCCGCACGGCGAGCATGGCGAGCAATAGAACGGGAGATGTGGCCACCAGCAGCAGCGTCGCGCCGGCAAGATCGAAGATTTTCTTGGCTGCCTTCATGAATGGCCGATCGTGCTCCCTGCCAAAAGCCCCGCAGGGCAACACCGCTGATGAAGCCGTCAATCCGGTCGACCTAGCACGTGGTCGCCTCTCGACCAAGCGCACCGCGCGGCCATTCAAGGTTCATGGGGTGCCGCTTGGTTCCCGGCAGAAAGCCGCCGATGGAGACAGCTTTTGCGTTTGCGCCAACCAGGTTTCAAGACCGAAGATCGCCCCGGCAGGTTTAAGTCGCCTGCCCAGCCGTTTTCGGGATTGCCCGCTGGTCCGTACTCCCCCTCGCCTTCTTGGCGCGGTCGAGACCTGCCAGCACGGCGAGCGACGCGGCCTTGCCCTGGTTCTTCATCGATTGCTGAAGTGCGGCAAGTGCGACCTGGACATCCGACCACTCCACAACGTCCGTGCTCAAGCCAAAAATCTTCGAAATGCCGAGTTCGACGAGTTCCTCGTCTTCACCATGCAGCGTTTCATGGAGCTTCTCGCCAGGCCTGATGCCGGTAAAGCGGATCGGGATGTCCGTGTACGGGCTCTTTCCCGACATGCGGATCATCGTTTCGGCCACTTCGAGGATCGGCACCGGCTTGCCCATGTCGAGCATATAGACGGCATAATCTTCGCCGCTTGGCCGTGATGCGGCATCGGCCGCCGACATGATGACGAGATCGACGGCTTCGGCCACTGTCATGAAATAGCGTGTCATGCGCCGGTCGGTGATGGTGACAGGTCCGCCAGCCTCGATCTGCGACTGGAATATGGTCGCCACGGAACCGTTGCTGCCAAAGACATTGCCGAAACGGACGGCGATGAACTTGGTGGCGGGGCGGCGCCCACCCGGGTCGCTCGGGGGTGTCCCATGCAAGGCGCTGACGATCTGTTCTGCAGCCCGCTTCGTGATGCCAAGCACGGACGACGGATCCACGGCCTTGTCGCTCGACACCAGGACAAACTGCGCCACTCCGCATCTGGCGGCAACCTCTGCGCAGACGAGTGTCCCGAAAACATTGGTCTGGATGGCCGAGTCCCAATTCTCCTCGAGCAGCGGAACGTGCTTCAGCGCCGCCGCATGGAAGATGATATCCGGTTTGAATTCCGAGACGACGCGCGTTATCTGGCGCCGATCGGCGACATCGGCGATACGGACCTTGAGGCGGTCATGGTGCTGCTCGTCAATATATTGGCTCAACTGGAAGATACCGAACTCGGAATTGTCGACAACCAGGACCGCGTCGGCTCCAAGCTCCAGCGACCGTTTGACCAAGGTTCGGCCGATGGAACCGGCGCCACCCGTCACCAGAACACGCTTACCTCCGACGAAGGCGCCGATGCGTTTGATATCGGACGGCACCGTCGAGCGACGCAGGATCGTTTCCATCTCGACAGCGTCGAGAACGAGCTTTCCCTCCTGCCCCAGTTGCGAAAGTCCCGAGAACTGCACGACCGCTATATCGCCATGCCGGGCGACCCGAACGAGTTCGGAATACTCTTCGATCTCATGCTCGGCACCGCTGCCGAAAATAAGCAAGTCGAGACTTGCCGTCCCCTTTGCGTATTCTTCCAGCGCCTCGACCAGGCGGGGGCGAATGGCCACGACGGGTACGCCCTGGATACGGGTGCCCTCGGGAGCCCCGTTTTCGATCGCCAAGATTCCGACAATGGAATACTCGGCCGGCTGGGCTGTGCGGGTGAAACGGATGATTACGTCTGCCTCGCTCAACTTGCCGACGAACATCGCCCGCTTGATCGAGGTCTTGCCGGTGCCGCGGCTCAAGATGCGCCAACTCGCACCGTCGCGAAGGAACCGATAGAAAATCCGAGGCGCGGAGATGATGGTGAAAGAAACCAGAAAAAAGACGATAAACTGGCGCTCGTTGAGGCCCGCCACAGGCTGAAAGGAACGGACAACGAGCGAAACGCAATAAAGCGTGACCGTCAAGATTCCGCAACTCTTCAGGATGTTGAAGAAATCCGGCGTCGAGGCGAAACGCCACACGGTATTGTAAAGGCCGCAATATCTAAACAGCAGGTGGCTGAGAACAATGATGCTCGCCCAGCAAGCAAAACCCGCTGGGGAAAAGGCTTCGAACGACAGTCTCGATTGCGATAAAGCCAGGCTGAGCGCCACCGCGATCAGGACCATCACGATATCCAGAACCATGATGATAGCGCGACGCACCTTCGGCCGAAGTCCGGATACGGCTTCTAGATGGGATGTCATCGGGCAGTACTGAACTCCGGGCGTGAGAACTTCAACACTAGTACGAAGCCAGATCGAATACCATTCGCCACCGGCCACCCGTTGTCAGCGCCAAATCCTCGGCCCCCGCCTTCTCTACCGCATAGCGTGGACTTGAGGCCATCGCCAGAGATTTTTTCGCAGGCGGTTGATTAGACCGGGCATGTCGATCAGGACCGTGTGCAACAGCAAGTGCAAAAGTAGCACTCGCTTATACAAGTGACAGGCCTCTCGGACCGATACTCACCAAGTGTCGTCGAAATCATTGCCGACGCACTATTTTGAAGATCACGAGGGAAACGCTGGACGGCTGGCCAAGCGATTTTCGGTTGACAGAGGAGCCTACTGCAATATGACGGCCTTTCCTTCACCAGCCAAAGCGAAGTGATGAAATTTGGATCGAGTGGCCTTCGAGGCCTGGCTTCGGAACTGGTCGGGAAGCCGAGTGGACTTTTTACCGAGGCTTTCGCTTGGCGCCTGGCCGCAGGCGGGGTCCAGCCGAAAGCCAGGGTGCTGGTAGGTCGCGACCTGCGTGACAGCAGTCCCACCATTGCCGCCAACTGCATGGCGGCCTTGGCGACCAGCGGACTTCAACCGATCGATTGCGGCGCCATTCCGACACCGGCTTTGGCGCTCTATGGCCTGCAGCATGGCATGGCGGCGCTCATGGTGACGGGTTCGCATATTCCTGCCGACCGCAACGGCATCAAGTTCTACAGCCCGCGTGGAGAGATCAGCAAAGCCGATGAAGTCGCCATCGCACAGTATGCCGCTGAAAAGTCAGATTCCTATCGCTCGCCGCCGTCTCCGGAAACCGCATTTCCGACACACCATGATCAGGCGATCGCCGCCTATCGCGCACGCGCCGAGGATATATTGAAGCCCGGCTCCCTTTCGGGTTTAAGGATCGGTGTCTATCAGCACAGCTCGGTCGCGGCGGATCTCCTGGTCGAGATTCTCCGATCCTTCGGCGCCAGCGTGACGTCCGTCGGGAAATCAGATACTTTCGTGCCCGTTGACACAGAAGCTGTGAGCCCGACCACAATTGCAAAGTTCAGGGATTGGGCGCGAGAATTCAAACTCGATGCCATCGTGTCGACGGACGCCGATGCCGATCGTCCGCTCATCACCGACGAGAACGGTGATCTGTTTCGCGGCGACCTGATCGGCCTCGCCGTAGCCTTGTATTTGCGGGCAGATGTTGTCGTGACACCGGTGACCTCCAATTCAGGCATTTCGAAAACCTTCGGTTTTGAGGTGCTGAGGACGAAGGTCGGATCCCCGTTCGTGATCGAAGCCATGGAAGCTTCATACCGTACCGGCAGCATCGTCCTCGGCTTTGAGGCCAATGGCGGCGTCCTCCTTGGGTCAGACTGTTCGCTGCACGGGAGGACATTGACGGCACTGCCGACGCGAGATGCGATGCTCCCCATCCTTGCCGTCCTTGGCACGGTTGCGTCGGCAGGAAAAAAGCTGTCGCATCTGCGCGAACTCTGGAAGCTCCCGGCATGCGCGAGCGAGCGCCTTGAAAACTTCCCGGTGGAAAGTTCGCGCAGCCTGATGCGTCGGCTCGCCGATCGGGAACAACTGCAGCGATTTCTGGCCCCTTTCGGGACTGTCGCTCAAGTCGATGAGACCGATGGCCTCAGGACACGAATGGCGACTGGCGAGATCATCCATCTGCGGCCGTCCGGCAATGCGCCGGAACTGCGGTGCTACTCGGAGGCTGCAAACCAGGACAGAGCGGCAGCGATCGTGGCGCTTACGCTTGAAAGGGCGCGGGCAATCACATCCACAGACGAAACAGAGGGCGTTTAATGAAAGTGGTTCCCGTCATCATCAGCGGGGGAGCCGGATCGCGTCTATGGCCTGCCTCGAGGCAATCGCACCCCAAGCCTTTCCTCAAAGTGGCAGACGGACACTCTCTTATTCAACACACCGTGTTGCGCGCTGCTTCGATCGAGGGCGTCGTGGAACTCGTTGCGGTGACTTCCCGCGACCACCTCTTCCTGACCAAGGACGACTTCGACCAACTGGACTCTGTCGTGCTGCCACGCACATTTCTGCTTGAGCCGGAAGGCCGCGATACGGCCGCCGCCGTTGCCGCCGCCACGATCCACGCCAAGGCGACGCAGGGACCTGATGCAATCCTGTGCGTCTTTCCCGCGGATCACATGATCGGCAATCTGCCTGCGTTTCTGAATGTCATGGGCCGGGCCATCGACCACGCGAAACAGGGCCGGATCGCAACCCTGGGCATCAATCCAACCAGACCGGACACCGCATTCGGTTACATCGAAGCCGACGGCGAAAAAGTTGTCCGGTTCGTTGAAAAGCCAGACCTCGAGACCGCTCAAGCCTATCTCGCATCCAAGCGTTTCTTCTGGAACGCCGGCATCTTCTGCTTCAGCGCCCAGACCATGCTCACCGAAATGGCCTTGCATTGTCCCGCGGTCATCGAGGCCGTTTCCAGAAGCTATGAGAACGCCCGTTTCAGCGAAGGCGAAGGCTTTGCCAAAATCGAACTCGCGCCCGAGCATTTCGGCTCGGCTCCACGTATCTCTCTCGACCACGCGGTCATGGAGAAGGCGGGCAATCTTGCCGTGATACCCTGCGACATGGATTGGAACGACATCGGATCCTGGAACGCGATGGCCGAATTGGTCGCCCCCGACGAAAACGGAAACAGGATACGCGGCGATATTCACATGATCGGCACCGCCGGCAGCTATATCACCTCCGACAGGCGGGTCATCGGCACCGTCGGCGTCAACGACCTGATAATCGTCGATTCCCCGGATGCGTTGCTTGTCGCATCCCGCGACCGCGTTCAGGACGTCAAAAAGCTGTTCGAGAAGTCTCAAGGCTTCCGGACATGGGGCGCATCTCCTTCACAGCACGGTACACCGACCCTGGGGTACCTATACGGTTCTGGAGGAAGGCGAGCGCTTCAAGATCAAACGCATCGAGGTGAAGCCTGGCAGGCGTTTGAGCCTGCAGATGCATTACCATCGTTCGGAGCACTGGGTCGTGGTCAGCGGCTCCGCGAAAATCGTCAATGGCGACCAGGAGTTGTTCCTGGCAACAAACGAATCAACCTACATCCCCTGCGGCCATAAACATCGGCTGGAAAACCCCGGCAGAATTGACCTGGTGATCATTGAAGTGCAAAGCGGCGATTATCTCGGCGAAGATGATATTGTGCGCTTCGACGACGTATATGGTCGCGCCTGACAATCCCCCGGCTCGCGATGCTTGGCGAGCAAACACCAGATACAATCGAGAACATTGATGACAAAGAAAGCTTTGATCACCGGCATCACCGGGCAGGATGGCGCATATTTGGCGCAGTTGCTGCTTTCCAAGGGATACGAGGTCCACGGACTGGCGCGGCGATCGAGCACGGCTGACGTCAATACAACGCGCCTGAAATGGCTTGGCATCGAAAACGATGTCCGGATCGTTGATGGCAACCTGACGGATTTGTCCGGCCTGGCTCGAACCATGCGCGATGTCAAGCCCGACGAGGTCTACAACCTTGCCGCCCAATCCTTCGTCAAATCATCGTGGCAGCAGCCGATCCTGACGGGCAATGTCACCGGCATAGGCGTGACCAATGTGCTCGAGGCACTTCGTCTCGAATCGCCCGAAGCCCGTTTCTACCAGGCGTCGTCCTCGGAAATGTACGGTCTTATCCAGGAGCCCATGCAGTCGGAGACAACGCCTTTCCATCCGCGTTCGCCTTACGCGGTTGCGAAGCTCTATGGCCACTGGATTACCATCAATTATCGCGAAAGCTTCGGCCTGCATGCCTCGAGCGGCATCCTGTTCAATCATGAATCTCCGCTTCGCGGCATTGAGTTCGTCACCCGAAAAGTCACGGACGCGGTGGCGCGCATCAAGAAAGGCCTGGCAAAGGAGTTGCGGCTCGGCAACATCGATGCCAAGCGCGATTGGGGTCACTCCAAGGACTATGTCCGTGCTATGTGGCTTATGGTGCAGCAGGACCAGCCGGACGATTACGTCGTCGCGACAGGCAGGACGACGACCGTGCGCGACATGTGCCGAATCGCGTTCGAGCATGTCGGGCTCAAGATCGACGATCACCTTGTGATCGATCCGGACCTGTTCAGACCGGCCGAAGTCGAAATTCTGCTCGGAAACCCTGCGAAAGCCAAGCAGAAGCTGGGATGGGAGGCGACGATCTCGCTGGAAGACATGATCCGTGAAATGGTGGACGCCGATCTCGAACGTCACGCCAACTCGGCCAAGCGCTGAGTTGAGCGGAGAGCCCTTTTAGCGTTATGGTCGATAGGTTGACGCATCGCATCCTGATAACCGGGGCAACAGGGTTTGTCGGCACAGCACTGTTGCGGCTGCTGGAGCGGGAACACGCTGGCTGCAAGGTGTTCCCGCTTGGCCATGGCGCAGGCCAACGAAACGCGATCGACCTGCAGGACCGAAAGGGGATCGACGAGGCCGTCCGCGAGGTACAGCCCACCGCGCTCATTCATCTGGCCGCGGTCGCCGCACCTTCCGATGCACGCAACGCGCCGCGACATGCCTGGAACGTCAATTTCACGGGAACGATGAACCTCGCCCAATCCGTGCTGCACCACGCGCCGGACGCCCGGTTTGTGTATGTGGGTAGTTCCGAAGCCTATGGCGCTTCCTTCCGGAGCGCGGCAGGTCCGGTAACGGAAGATGTGCCGCTTCGCCCGATGACGGTCTACGGCGCCACCAAGGCGGCGGCGGACCTGATGATCGGGCAAATGGCGTATGAAGGTTTGCGCGCTGTGCGCTTTCGTCCCTTCAACCACACCGGCCCCGGTCAGTCCGATGCCTATGTGGTTTCCGCCTTCGCACGCCAGGTCGCCGAGATCGTGTCCGGCAAGAGCGAACCGGTCATTCACGTCGGGAACCTCGAGGCGGAGCGCGACTTCCTTGATGTTCGCGACGTGGTGCGCGCGTATGCGAGCTCCGCGGTGCTGAATCTGGATGCCGCACCGGATCAAGTCTACAACATCGCATCGGGACAACCCCGCAAAATCCGTGATATCCTGGATACGCTTGTTGCGCAGTCGGGCATCGACATCGAAGTACGCGCCGACCCTGAAAAACTTCGGCCGAACGAGATCCCCACCGCATCAGGTGATGCTTCAAAGGCACGCGCCGAGCTCAATTGGCAGCCTTTGGTGCCATTCGAGCAGACAATAGCCGACGTTTTCGGGTATTGGCACCGGCTATGTAATGCCTGATGACGACATCACCGCAGCGCGCCAAAGGTTGAGCACATGTTTCGAAGCCTGTGGCAGTACCGCCATTTCATCACTTCCTCCATCAGGGGCGACCTGAAAGGGCGTTTCGTGCGGTCGCGCCTGGGCGGCCTGTGGTTCATCCTTCACCCACTTGCGCAGGCACTCATCTTCTCGATCGTCCTTTCGGAAGTTCTCAAGGCAAGGCTCCCGGACACTGACAGCCCCGCGGCCTATCCGATCTATCTCCTGTCCGGCATGGCGGCCTGGACGCTGTTCAGCGAGATTCTGACACGCAGCATGACCGTATTCATCGAGCAGGCACCGGTGATGAAGAAGATCGCCTTTCCGCGCTTGTGCCTGCCCGTCATCGTGGGGGGCACGGCACTCATCAACCACCTGCTGCTGCTCGTCGCCCTGTTTGTCATCTTCATCTTCCTCGGGCATATTCCGGGCCGCGCCCTTGTCTTGCTGCCGATCGGGATCATCCTGATCGCCGCGATCGGCTTCGGCCTTGGCGTGATCCTCGGCGTGATGAACGTGTTCATTCGCGATGTGGCGC
The DNA here is from genome assembly GCF_056868045.1 of Mesorhizobium sp. HAY1-8B. Classification (NCBI taxonomy): domain Bacteria; kingdom Pseudomonadati; phylum Pseudomonadota; class Alphaproteobacteria; order Hyphomicrobiales; family Phyllobacteriaceae; genus Mesorhizobium; species Mesorhizobium sp. HAY1-8B. Next base: position 3,329,369 of record NZ_CP200321.1, on the reverse strand, counting down.
AAGTCATGATGATCGTGCTGCAGCTCTGGTACTGGCTGACGCCGATCGTCTATCCCGCCAATGTTCTGCCCGAAAAATATGCTTTTCTGATCGGCCTCAATCCGATCGCGCCGCTGGTGGCGCTTTATCAGGACGCGTTGTTGTTCAACCGCTGGCCAAACCCTGAAAGCCTGATCGTGCCGGCTGCACTGGGAGTTGTGAGCATGGCTTTCGCAATGATCTTCTTTCGGCGCGCAAGCCCCGAACTCGTCGACGTGCTGTAGCCATGACCGTGCTTTCTGTCAGCCATCTGTCGAAACGCTATGCGACCTACGCAAGCAATCTGGAAAGGTTTGCCGGCTGGTTCGGCGCGCCCGTCAAGCCCACGGAGGAATTCTGGCCGGTAAGGGACATCTCGTTCTCCCTGGTGGCCGGCGAGGCGCTGGGGCTCATCGGCCAGAATGGTGCCGGCAAGAGCACGCTTCTGAAGCTGATCACCGGCACCGTGCGGCCTACCGAAGGCACGGCAAGCGTTGGCGGCCGCATCAGCGCCATCCTCGAACTCGGGCTCGGCTTCAACCCCGAATTCACGGGGCGCCAGAACGCCTACCATGCCGGCGGACTGATGGGGCTGTCGCAAACGCGGCTTGCCGAACTGATGCCGCATATCGAGGACTTTGCCGAGATCGGCGACTTCTTCGACCAGCCGCTGCGAACCTATTCGAGCGGCATGCAGGCGCGGCTGGCCTTCGCGCTCGCCACCGCTGAACGGCCTGAGGTGCTGATCGTCGACGAAGTGCTTTCGGTGGGCGACAGCTATTTCCAGCACAAGAGCTTCGACCGCATACGCAGTTTCAGGGCCGCCGGCACGTCGATCATTCTGGTCACTCACGGTATGGGCGACGTCAGATCCTTGTGCGACCGGGTGATTCTGCTGGACAAGGGACGGGTGCTGAAGGACGGGCCGCCCGACGAAGTGGTCGACTACTACAACGCCCTGATCGCGACCAAGGAGAACGCCAAGCTGACCATCGAGCAACGGCGCGAGAAGGACAATTGGACATTCACGCGGTCGGGGACATTTCAGGTCAAAGCGTCGGCACTGGAACTTCTCGATGCCGAGAGTCGCAGACCGGTCAAGATCGCTGACGTAGGACAGTCCTTGGTGTTGAGACTGGTGGCAAAAGCAGAGACTGACATTTCTCGACTGGTGCTCGGCTTTATGCTGCGTGACCGCACCGGACACATCGTCTGGGGCACTAACACCTGGCACACCCAGCAAGCCCTCCAGAACGTTAAAGCAGGCGAGGAAATTGAATTCCAGTTGCCCTTCACCTGTAACCTTGGCCAAGGCTCGTATTCTTTCTCGCCCTCGCTTGCTAGTTCGGACACGCACCTCGAAAACAACTACGAGTGGCAGGACAACGCGCTGGTGTTCGATGTGATAAATGCGACCCAACCATTTTTCATCGGGACATCCGCACTTGACGCTCGGTTCATCATTCGTGGGATTGCGGCATGAATGAACTGGAACGGGCCATAATGACGAGCAGTTGCATGGACTGCGCCGGAATAGCGAAAGTGCAGAATGCGGGCCGCATTCTAGACACGCCAAACGGGCCGATCCAGATCATGCACAATGGCCTGAGGGTAAAGGCGGGTGGATATCATGGTGATTGGATGGCGCAGATCATTCGCGCACTTCGAGGTCATCACGAACCTCAAGAAGAACTGGTCTTTCACCACATCTTGCGTTATGCGCGTCACAATTCTCTGATCGTGGAACTCGGCGCGTTCTGGTGTTATTATACGTTGTGGTATCTGCGTGAAATTGCCGGTGCCTCGGCGATCTGCATTGAGCCGGATCCGAACAATCTTCAGTTGGGCCGAGACAATGCGAGTCTGAACCGACTGGAAAACCGCATCAGCTTTCTTAACGGCTGTGTCGGTGGCGAGAGTCTCGAAAGCCTCGAATTGCGTTGTGAATCAGACGGGCAGATTCGAACGCTACCTTGTTTTGATATGGCTGCGGTGTCCCGATTGACAAATGACCGGACCATCGAAGTCCTGCATCTGGATGTGCAGGGCGCCGAGTTGCCCTTTATTCGCTCGATGGCATCAGTGATAGACCGCCAGCAACTGCGATTTGTGATCATATCGACTCACCACAGCAGCATATCTGGATCGCGAACCACGCATGCTGATTGCAAGGAGGTACTGCTCGATCTCGGCGCCGTCATCCTGGCCGAACATGATGTGCAGCAATCCTACAGCGGTGACGGCATGATCGCGGCGAGTTTCTTTGCAGAGGATCGCCGTATCGAGCTTCCGCCGATATCGCTGAACAAGGCTCCTCTCTCATTGTTTCCTGACCGCTGATGATCACCTCATACGCACAGAATTTCGAAGACGTGATCTTGTGGCGTGCTCTCAAGTCGGTAGAACGCGGGTTCTATATCGACATTGGCGCTCAGGATCCGGTGGTGGATTCCGTTAGCCTCTCGTTTTACGAACATGGCTGGCGCGGGATGCACGTTGAGCCCGCAGCTCTTTATGCCACTAAGTTGCACACTGCGCGACCAGACGAGGAGGTAATCGAGGCCGCCATCGGAACCGGCACCGGTCTACTCGCTTTCTATGAATTTCCTGGAACGGGTCTCAGCACCGGAGATCCTGTCATTGCCAAACAGCATATCGAAGCCGGATTCGAAGTGAGAGAACATCCTGTGCCGATCATCAGCCTCCAGGATGTTCTGAACCGCTGCGCGGAAAGGGAGGTTCATTGGCTGAAGATCGATGTCGAGGGCATGGAGTCTGCGGTCATTGAAAGTTGGGGCACTTCCATGGTGCGTCCTTGGATTGTCGTAGTGGAGAGCACCTTACCGCTCTTGAACGAGACTAGCCACGAGTCATGGGATCCCAGCCTTAGGGGACTCGGCTATGAGTTTGTCTATTTTGACGGCGTGAATCGTTTCTACGTCAGTGAGAAACATCCAGAACTGAAGGCATCATTCGGACCGGGGCCAAACTTTTTCGACAGCTTCGCTTTTCCAGCTTCCGGCCAGTCCGACATGCTCGCCCCAATGAGGCAGCGCTTGGAAGCCGCGGAAGAGACGAGGGCGGAGGCTGAAAACCGGCTTGAGGCGGCGAGAGCGGAAGCTGCCTTGTTGAATGCCAGACTTGTCTCACTCGAAGCTGACTTGCATGGCGCCGAAATCGCACGGAACGAAGCGGACCAGCGTATTAATGACGCTGCGGCGGCCATCGACAGGCTTCGACAAGAAAAAGCGCATACTGAAGAGGATTATACCGCAACAAAGGCTAAGAATCTTGCTTTAAGAGCCGCGTTGCGCCAAGTAAATAGAACGCTAGCTGAAGAGATTCGAGAAGGCAAAGCGTTGCGTCTTGCGTTAGACCGCGATGAACAAGCTACTGATTTGCCCCCGAGCGATGTTTCTAGTGAACAGCAAGCGCTACAGCTCGAGGGAAAATCCGATACGAGCGTTGAGGCTCAGCTTGGCGAAAACTCACAGAATGGCATATCTCAGGCAGCAGTCGATCGGATCACCGCGCTTGCCAATGTGCTTGAAACGGAAAGGCATGCTCAGGAAAAAGCCCGTCAATGGCAGTCGGTAGCGACGGAGTATCGAAAGCAAATCGACGATATCTACCGCAGTCGTTCCTGGCGCTTAACCCGTCCCTACCGGGCCATCGGATATGCCGTAAGGGGAAGTGGGTCCGCCACAATCTCGGCGACAGCCCATATTATATCTTTGCCGAGGCAAATAGCGGCGCGTGCGCTGTTTTTAGCTATTCGTCTTGTGCTTGCACGGCCTGCATTGAAATGGAGAATTATCGCCTTTCTGAGCAGGCACCCCAACATACTGCAACATTTGCAGGCGTTCGCGCGTTCTCGCGGTATCATTACCACCCGAACAGTAGTGGAACCACCCGGGCCAATGGCGATGGCGGTGCCCGTGTATGACCCCTCCAGCGATACCATCCAAGTGTGCATGGACGTCGTTTCCGAAAATGTAACCAAGCGAATCACTTCGCGATCCAAGCGTATCTTGGAAACATTAGAAGCCCGTCGGAAGGAGCGGCGGTAGCAATGCGCATCGTCATCGATATGCAGGGAGCCCAGGGCTCAAGTGCCAAGCGCGGGATTGGGCGTTACACGCTGGCGCTCACGCACGCTTTGATCAGGAATGCTCAAGATCATGAGATCCTGCTCGCGTTGAATGGTGCAGATACCGAGCTAGTCTTGGATATTCGCTCAACGCTAGCGGGACAATTACCGCATGAAAACATCAAGGTCTGGCATACACCTAAGAAAGTATCAGATCTATTCGATGATAATCCTTGGCTCCGGCGATCAGCGGAAATGCTCCGCGAGGCGTTCCTGGCGAATCTGCGGCCGGACGTCTTGCTTGTCACAAGTCTGTTCGAAGGGCTCGACAGCAGCGCCGTTACAAGCATTGGGGAACTTACCACACGTATCCCCACAGCTGTCATCCTTTTCGATCTGATCCCCTATCTGCATCGTTTTCCATATCTGCAGAACCGAACCATTGAGATGTGGTACGAAAAGAAGCTCGACCATTTGCGGCGCGCAGACGCATGGCTGGCAATTTCCGAGGCAACTCGAAATGATGCGGTGAGATGGTTGTCGCTGCCGCCGGACAAAGTCGTAAACGTATCGAGCGCGGTTGATGAATCTTTTAGAGCGTTGGACCTTTCAGATATCGAAATCGATCGTATCAAGAAAAAATACGGCCTAGTCAGACCTTTTGTTATGTATACTGGCGGAATTGACTATCGGAAAAACATCGAAGGCCTGATACGGGCTTTTGCAAAGCTTCCCATCGATATCAGAAAAGCCTATCAGCTGGCCATCGTCTGCAGTATTCAAGACGACAGCAGGGCAACACTTTCTCATCTTGCTTCCAGCCTCGATCTGGATAGAGACGAGCTCCTGCTCACCGGATATGTTCCGGAGGAGGATCTCATTGGGCTTTACAATATGTGCTCTTTGTTTACTTTCTCATCTACCTATGAAGGTTTCGGTCTCCCCGTAGTAGAGGCGATGCGGTGCGGTGCGGCGGTGATTGGCTCAAACACGTCGAGCATTCCCGAGGTGATCGGTTGGGATAAGGCGATGTTCAATCCCAACTCCGTCAACTCTATCTCCGACAAATTGATGGAGGCGCTTTCAGACGATGATTTTCGTTCCAAGCTGGTCGAAAATGGCACTCGGAGAGCTGGGTTGTTTTCGTGGGAAGCCACGGCAGCGCGTGCCTTGGATGCGATTGAGGAACTGCATTGTTCAACCAACAGGCAAACTCACCGGCAGAATGAAAAAACCAGGCCGAAGCTCGCGTATTTCTCGCCGCTTCCACCCGAAAGGAGCGGTATTGCCGGCTTCAGTGTGGAACTGCTTCCTGAGTTGGCGAGACACTACGACATCGATGTGATCGTTGCGCAAAAGACAGTTTCCAACACATGGGTGCAGGCGAACGTTCCGGTTCGGAGTGTGCAATGGTTTGAAAAACACGCATCGTCCTATGATCGGATCCTGTATCACTTCGGCAATTCCATGTTTCACGAGCATATGATTGGCCTACTGGAGCAATTCCCAGGCGTCGTCGTCCTTCACGATTTTTTCCTAAGCGGCTTGCATGCCCATCGGCAAGTTCACGCAGGAGTAGACAATGCCTGGAACCGAGAACTGTTTTTCTCACATGGGTATCTCGCCGTTTGGGAGCGACTGCGAACCAATGTCGATGCGATTCAGAAATATCCGTGCAGTCAAAGGACAGTTGAGAACGCATCAGGGCTGATTGTGCACTCAACCTATTCCGCCAGGCTTGTTCGAGACTACTATGGAGGAGAATCAGAAATTGATATGCAAACCATCCCGCTGGCCCGCGCTCCTTCGCAGTTGCCCACGAAGGAAGATGCTCGAAAAAAGCTGGGAATTGACGCTGACGCTTTTGTCGTCTGCAGTTTCGGCATACTGGCACCGACAAAGCTCAACCATCGCTTGATGGATGCGTGGTCGGCTTCTGCGCTGTATAAGGACAAACGCTGCAAGTTGATATTTGTAGGCGAAAATGGCTGGCCAGAATATGCTGCGCGTCTTGAGAAAAAGCAGAAGAGGCGGCGCGCGGAAATCACCGGATGGGTCAACGAGGAGACATATCTGTACTACCTTGCTGCCGCCGACGTCGCCGTTCAGCTGCGAGCGGATTCGCGGGGCGAAACTTCGGCTGCGGTTCTTGATTGCCTTAACGCCGGCTTGGCGACGATCATCAACGCTAACGGGTCGATGGCCGAGATCGACGCCAATGTGGCGGTCCAGCTTGATGATATTTTCTCAGACAAGGCACTTTCCGGCGCGTTGGAGCGTCTTCATTCAGACTCGGAGTTGCGCGAGACACTCGCAACACAGGCACAAGACTATGCCGCAGCGCGCCATTCGCCTCGGCTGTGCGCGGATATGTATTCCGACTTTATCGAAGCCGTTTACGCGAGGGTGAAAACCCAGGATTTGCTCGGCGCAGTGGCTGCATTGTCGGAAGCGCCACGTGACGAGGAAGACCTCGTAACTTTTGCCGAATGTGTAGACAAGACCGTCCATCGGAAAGCGAGACTACCGCACCTGCTGATCGATATCTCTGAACTTGTTACCGGCGGCGGTTTTGATCGGAAGGCGGAGATCATCGCGACCATCCGGGACCTTCTTCTAGCCCCCAACCGAGATCGCCGGGTCGAAACGATCTTCTTTGATTCCGAAATTGGCCTCTTCCGATATGCGCGTGACTATACGTTCTCGATGTTGGGATGTCCGATAACGTTGGAGGAGGACGGGATCGTAGACGTTCGCAGCGGAGATGTTCTGGTGGGTGCAGTCTCGTCGGCATCAGGCGAGCATGAGCGCAGGAATGAGATTGTTCAGGGTTGGAAGGCCCAAGGCGTCAGCTTAGGACACAAGCTCGCCGATTGGAGAGAACGGGCGGTTGCGTAATATCTGGCTGCCATGTTTCATACGCGCCGTATTTTCCTTTGGTCCAACCACAGTCATTTCTGCGGTACAAGGCCGGATGTAGAAGTTTCCCCAGATCGGATATTAGCCGGGTTTCCCGATTGGATCTTGCCACTAAGTCGGCGCGTTGGGATTTCGACCAAATAGTGAATCACCGTGGCTGTGGAAATCGCCAGGGCAAAAGCCGCAGCAAGCGCTGCTGTTCTAGGGGCCCCATTGTCCATTGTGATCCGCATCACCACGTACCCGGGGACAGCATGAACGAGATAAAATGGATAGCTGATATCGGCCATGAAGCGGGCAACCCTGCCTTTAGGCACCAACTCCGGAAACCGGAAACTGAAAGAGAAAACTGCCGCCCCCAAGAGATATGCTCTGCCCACCTCGAACAGGAAATGCCCTCCTAGAACACTGAACCACGCGGCGACAGTTGAACCAATAGCAATAGAGAAGATTGCGACAGCTTGGAGCACCGACATTTGTTTGACGTGTAAAAAGTAGAAGCATACCCCAATGAACATGAACGTCAGATATGGGGCCCTTGATATCAGAAATACATCAGGAAGAAACGAACGCAATGACGCCATCAGCGCCAAGACTACAGGAATCAAGAAAAGCAACATCGAGCGCTGCCTGAAAAGGCAGCCAGCCAGAGCGCAAATAACGTAAAAATATACCTCAACCTCGAGCGTCCAAACTACGGAATCAATGTCGCGGGTGTTGGCAACGGCTCGCAGGCCAGGCACAAAATGGAATGCAATGTCTCTGACTTCAAATGGCCAAGGCGCTTTGAAATACCAAGTTCCGACCCTGATTACGCATAGTACAACAGTGAAGCACGCAGCATAGGTCGGAAACAACCTCATTGCTCGAGCAGCAAGGAATCGGAGTGAAGAACTTCTCGTAAGCGATATTGGGATCACCATCCCGCTGATCAGAAAAAAAATTGCAACCCCAAAAGCCCCAAGATTGATCCCCGACCCCATCGCGATTTTTGTGAATACTGGTATCGGGTGAGGCGCCGCCATAGCCGGAATCCCGGTGTAATGAGAGACGACGTCTCTAAGCAGCCAGAACAACGCTGCCAGATGGCCAAAGGCAACAGCCAACGCAGCAAAACCACGTAGCGAGTTGGCGAACTCGATCCTGTTGCTAACCATTTTTCGGGTTGCTTCCTCCAGACATTTTTGAGCTCGTCATACAATGGCTCCTGCCGATTACGAGCACGATCGCCACACCATCGATCTTCTCAAACGATTCAGGCGATCGCAGTCTGCGTGAGATAATTCTCAAGGCATAAGTGCACAGCGCAAACTCACTGATTGGCGGAAGCGGGCGATTGCGTGATCTATAGCTCTCTCAATACGACCACGATCGAAAGCGACCTCTAGACATTAGGGCCGCTCCATCTTTTCGAGACGATATCCTGATATACTAAAGTCACTGTCTTTGGTTGCAAAGGTCCTCAATTCAACGCCGGGAGTTTGATCAGTCAAAGAAAAGAAGCCCTGCGCTACTACCTCTTGTTCAGTTTTGACGATTTCAAAATGTCCGTGCGTGACAGTGCCAGCGCTCGAAGTAACATCGACCCACGCGCCACTTGCTGCCTTCACGTGCCCGATAACCGAGAGCTTGTAATTTCCGGCTCCCAAGGTCAGATATGGACCATATAGAAGAAAACCCTCCTGACCTGTTGTCGTCATCTTCCCAGAAATCAGCGTTCCAACCTGGGTAGACAGCGAGCCGTCGACCGATCGGAGGTATCTGCATAGTGGCTGACGGCAATTTGGGTCTGGTCCTCCGACCACGATACTTGCGTCATCTACGTTAGGTATGGTGATTTCAATATTCGGCTTTACCACCATATAGAGGCCGGTCTTGGCCTCTTTGAGCACAGCAACACGATCACTGCGATCTGCCAAGGCAGCCTCATTGAATGTGAAAAAAGGTCCGCTGCAACTGGACAACCATGCGTCTGAGGTCATGCGAACTATCTCGTAGTCATGGAGATGAAACAGGTAGAGATTAAGCCGTTCCCGTTGCTCGCTGGGAAGGTCCACAGGGCCAATTTCGTCAAACGCAATGCACGTCCCAGGTGCGAAATTAGCTCTCACGACATCCTGCAGCGCCGTCGAGTCACCGAATTCGGCCTCGAAAGCGCTGTGTTTGGAAATCTGACTGCTGACGGAAATGCAGAATACCACGGATATCAGGACCAACGACTGCCAGCGGCCAGCGGCGAAGCAGAGACCGCAAAACACGGCTCCAAACAGGAACCACACAAAGGGTTCTGCCGCCGGAAACACCACAGAGGGCCAAAACGCCGAGATATTTATAAAGACGGTGGAGGATTCGATCGCATAAACGTACTTGATGAAAACCGCAAAGAGCGCCGGCAGACCTAACGATAGTCCCAGAATCCACGACGAGCGGGATCGGGCACCGGAGACACCTAACGCGACAATGATTGGCACGACGGCTTCGCAGTAGCGCCCATAAAACCAATAGCTTGCCCAGTTAAGCTGCGCGAATGTAAACCCAACAGAGCCGAGGCTGGCGATTCCGGCGATTGAGATCAACACATAGACCGCCAATGGGCTGAGTTGAACCGACGATCTTGGAGCACCGGGAACCAGTTGGCTCAAAAGGAAGGCCAAGCCCAAAATAAACAGTCCACCAGTCGCCACTGTGAAATAGCTTATGGTACCAAGACAGCGGACAATGACTTCTAGTATTTGTGGCGGATTCTTTAGAACCGATAATACGGCGCTCGCAGAAGGGTAATGTTCATGGACAGTCAGGTCGTCCGGAGTCATGGCATCTTTTATGAGTGGAGCCAGCCCAAACTGATATAAAATAACCATTGCTACAATCACAGCGCTAGCCAGGACTGTGGGGAACACAAGCCTCCTATCCAGGATGGCACCAGTGATCAGAGCTAAAATGGCAGCACATGCCACTACAATTGCCGTGGGGTGCACCCAATAAGCCAGCCCAACGACAAAACCGAAGATAGCAAAAACCCATATAGGTTTTCGTTCACAGGGCGCCAGAAGATAGATCGACAGAGAAAATAGGAAAACTGACGCCGGCTGCGAAAAAGAAAACCCAGAAATGCTGGGGAATGCCGGGTAACATGCCGTTATAATTACGGATACCACAGAAATAAATCGATTTTTTTCTATACTATAAATTACTATGTATATAAAAGAGAAGGCCGCTCCAAATAATATTGAGTTTGTTGCGACAATTGCTTTCCAAATTAGTGTCGGAGAGTCGAACATCAAAAAGGCAGGGATCAGAAAAAGAGAGTAACCGAAATGGTAGCTGCTTGCAGCGTCAATTTTGTCACCTGTCAAGAACGCAGCATAACTAAGATAGCCGACCTCATCATCCAAGAATATCGGCCCGGAGAACTTAACGTTAAGAAAGAAGTAACTCGTCGATATGACAAAGAAAATGCACGCGATTGCGAAACATTCTGATTTTAGCGTAACGCCGTTGCAAACGCCGCGGCCGGACGTGTCTTCAATCTGCATTGTTAATCCCATAAACTCGACCAGCAACCTGCCCGCCGGCAAAAAAGAGAAGGTCGCCCAGAACAGTGATCGCGCGCCCGATCACCACAGCCAAGAGAATAACCGGGCCAGGGCTAAGCCCGCCAAGGAGGAAGAGCAGAACGGCTTCTCTGATACCCAGGCCGGCCGGCGCGCCTGGGGTCGCGAGTCCCGCAAGCCAAGCGATTACATAGGCGCCGGCTATTGCCGGATAGAGAGCGAAGTCGGCAGAGCCAGCAGCCAGGCCGTAGGCGGCGACGAAGATTGTACCCGTAACAGCCAAGTATAAGGCGTAAAACGCTGCCGACTTGGCTAGGGCATGTCCGAGCACCCGCCTCGTCAGCAATAGAAGCGCTACCGCAGTAGCCAAAAACAGAGACAAGCTGAGAGTCACGCCGATATCCGGAAAAACGATCGGTAAAACGAGAGGAATAAAAAAAGAGTGCATCCTGCAATGATCAGCAATTCCAAGAAAAACGACTTGACCAAGGAGGTACTAGCCACCCCAGCTGCCATCCCCAACGCCTGCCGGCCGACAAATTGGAAAACATTGCCCGGGACATATTTCGCCAGTTGTGAAGTGGCGTAGACCCACACCGCCCACCTTAATGACCGCCGGGCTCCGACGCGATCGAGAATCCTATGCCAACCTGCGGCGAGTAAGATATTCGACGCCCCAGACAGAATTGAAATAAATACGAATAAAATCACCTGAACTTTATCAAAATTTCTAAACTCTATCTGTCCTTTGTATATATACAATCTATTGCAAATAAATATTATAGAAATTACCGCGATAAAAATTCCAAAAAACTTGGCATTATTTAATAGTAATTCTCTTGTCTTATTATACATCATCATGTGTGAACGAAAAAATCTGATTCCCACCGAAGAGAAAACGTCGATAATTGACCATTTTTAAACCTGCAGCGCGCCCGACATCAATTATTTTCTTCTTGTCGAGTAGACCTTCATGTTCTTCGTTCGCGCTTCGGCTAAAGATACCGATTCGTGAGCCCATCCAATGAACCCAGCTCATAGAGGGATGGGGCGTCGTACATACAATTCGTGCCGCCGGCACGTGCGCTAAGTTTGACTTCAAAGCGGCCAAGAAGGCCTGCGGGTCCTTTACGTGCTCGATTACCGCCAAAGCAGCAACAGTGTCGAAGAGCTCGGTGGCCAGATGTTCCGTTTGGAGAAATTTATGCGAAGGAAAGTTCTTTCTGGCAGCCGCGATCGAAACCGGGTCCAGGTCAATTCCCACGTAGTTCCGGCTGTCAACATACTCCGCCAAGGAACCATTGCCGCATCCAACGTCCAAAACACGGCCTTTCATGTACTCTCTAACAGCGAAAATTCGCTGCCGTTTCAAGAATGGGGAAAGCACTCCCTCAGTCGCTTGATCAGCCAATTTCTACCCCTTGAATGTCATTCCGAGCCCAAACAGATGCGGGTTCGACCAGCCTCCCATGTAAGGACAAATGTCTTCATCGTTGCCTCTTTATAGAACGACAATGCAGCATGGTCCAAGGCAATGGCGACAGGACTTCAACCACCTCGAAAAACTGGGAGACGAGCGAGACGAAGCCGCGCTGTGACCAGTGCTGCAGATGACCAGGCGTATTTCCCAAGGCCGAAATGTATTTCCCGCGCGCAAGATTAAGTGCCCGCCAGAGCGGTTCGCGAGGAACACTGAGGATCAGGTCCGATCCTGCAACGCGCTGCAGCGCCTGCAAAGCCTTTTGCGGGTCTTCCAGATGCTCCATCACCTCGCAACAGACAATGAGATCCGCGCTATCGCGTTCCGGCGTCACTTCATAAATGCTGCGGACCGCGAAACGACCGGGGTCCATGCCGCGTCCGCGGGCGTTCTCCTTTGCCATGCCGATAACCTGGGTGGAGAAATCGGTGCCCCGCGCATCAATGGCTTGGCCAAGCCACCGCATGACCCAATAGCCCTCTCCGCATCCGACCTCGTGAATGGTAGCGGGGTTCGCCTTTGTCACCAAGCTGGACAGAGCATCGTCGAAGCCGGTGACCATCCGGCGGGCGATAGGATTTCGCGTACCGTATTTGTCATAGGTGTTACCTATGACAACACCGTCCTCTGCCTTTCCGCCAGCTACCTTCATTCGCCCAGTCTGCTTTCCTGCCGCTTCGGCTGTGGTCGCTTGATTTCTCCTTGCGTCGCGCGCTGCGTATATCTGATGTCTTCGAGAAGCTTGCGGTTGGCCGCGATCACATCGGCCAGGAAGGCAACCAGAAGTGCCTGGAAGCCCATTGACATCAGCACGCCCGCCAGGACCACCGACTGGACGTGACCGCTGCTTGCATCGACAAGGTAGAAATAGAGGAAGCGCAGGCCGAGCAGGAAACCGAGGCCGAAAAGGACGGCTGCGATCGCGCCGAAGAACCGGGCCGGCTGGTAGATGACGAAGATGCGCACGATGGTGAAGATCGAGCGCTTGAGATACGAAGGAATGCTCTTGACCAGCCGCGACGGTCGCAGATCGCCGTTGACGCGGATCGGCACCGAGACCACGCGCATGTTCTTGCGGCCGGCCTGGATGATGGTTTCCAGCGTGTAGGTGTAGTTGTTGAAGACGACCAGACGCTGGGCAGCGTTGCGCGAGATCGCGCGGAATCCGCTCGGGGCATCCTGCACATCCGTGCCGCTGCTGACGCGAACCACCCAGCTGCCGAGCTTCTGCAGCAGCTTCTTCAATGGCGAGAAGTGCTCAATCTCCGATATCGGCCGAGCGCCGATGACCATGTCCGCGCGTCCCTCAAGAACCGGCTTGGTAAGTGCAGGCAGATCGGCCGCGTTGTATTGGTTGTCGGCATCGGTGTTGACGATGACATCGGCGCCTCGCGCGAGGCCGGCTTCGATGCCGGTCATGAAGGCGTAGGCAAGGCCACGATTGCTGGTGTGGCGTATGACGTGGTCGACGCCATTTTCCTCCGCGACCCTGGCCGTGGCGTCGGTGCTTCCGTCGTCGATGATCAACCATTCGACGCTGTCGAAACCGGCAACGGTTCGCGGCAGATCATTCAGCGCTATCGCGAGCGTTTCGGCTTCGTTATAGCAAGGAATCTGGATGATCAGTTTTGGCAGGGGCTTTGCTCTCGAATTGGGGGCCTCATGATCCGTGCATCTACCATCCTCATGCTGAGGCGCAAGCGGTTTCCCCGGTAAAGATGATCTTTCCCATCTCGAACCACGGAGTCGACGGAATGTATATTAGCGTTACTTCATGATGCTCGTCGCCTGACCACACTTCGAAGATTTGCTTCCGGGTATATCGTAAAAATGTCCGGAATCCTTTGCCCAGTTCATTTCCGGAGACAAGCTTGAGGATCGGGATCGATGGCAGGAATCTCGGATCGGCTACCGACGGGATCGGCCGGTTCGTCCACAATGCCGTGAAGGCATTGGCGGCTCTCGGCGCCGATGTGGTCGTCTATGCCCCTGGCAGGATCAATCCGGATTACGACCTTCCGCCTGGCGTTTGCGTGCGGGTCGCCAACTTCAAGGGGCCTGTCGCCCGCACGTTCTGGGGCCAGGCCGTGTTGCCTTCCTTGGTCCGGCGCGACCGCGTGGAGGTGTTCTGGGGACCATCGCACCGCCTGCCCTTTGTGCTGGGCGGCGACATCGCTCGGGTGGTGACGATTCACGACCTCGTCTGGCTGCACGCCGCGCGGACCATGCGGACCCGGACCTGGGTGGGCGACCGCCTGCTGATGAAGCCCGCGCTGCGGACCGCCGACGCCGTGGTTGCCGATTCGACAGCCACGGCCACCGTCTTGACGGCCGAATTCCCCTGGCTGAAATCGCCGGTCAGCACGGTCCACCCCGGCACGGTCGCCCTGCCGGCCCCCGGCGATGTTTCGAGCCTGCGGCCGCTCGGCATCGGCAAGCCCTACGCGCTCTTTGTCGGCACGGTCGAGCCCCGGAAGAACCTCGGCAATCTGATTGAGGCCTACGGTTTGCTGCCGGCCGATACCCGGTCCGGCTGCGATCTGGTCATCGTCGGCGGCACAGGGTGGAAACAGACGGGCCTTGCCGATAAGGTGCGCGCCGGCGGGCTGGAGGCGAACATCAAGTTTACCGGATTCGTCGACGACATGACGCTCGCCACGCTTTATGCGAATTGCCTGTTTCTGGCGATGCCATCTCTCTACGAGGGGTTCGGTTTTCCGATCGTCGAGGCACAGTCTTTCGGCAAGCCGGCGCTGACCTCGAACACGTCGTCAATGCCTGAGGTGGCGGGCGACAATGCCGTCCTCGTCGACCCGAACGACCCCGAGGCAATCGCCGCTGCATTCCACCGGTTGTGCGTCGATGCGGAATTCCGAAACGGCATCGCCGCGGGCGCGAAAAGGAATGCCGGACGCTTCACCTGGGAAAACCACGCCAAGAGCATGCTGCGGATTTTTGAACAGGCCATCGAGCAAAGACGGAAGGCCCGCGTTTGAAAGTCCTGCACTTCTTCAAGACCTATTGGCCGGATTCGTTCGGCGGCGTGGAGCGCACGATACAGGCCATTGCCCGAAGCACCGCGAGCCACGGCATCGAAACGGACGTGCTGTCATTGAGCCCCACTCCGGCTGAGAACACCCAATGGTTTGACGGCCATATGGCCCATAAGGCCAAGCTCGATTTCGAACTCGCCTCGACCGGATTCTCGCGCTCGGCTTTTCGGAAATTCGCGGAACTCGCCGGGAAGGCCGACCTGCTGCACTACCATTTTCCATGGCCATTGATGGATATAGTGCATTTTCATTCCCGTCACGGCAAACCGGCGGTCGTCACCTATCATTCCGACATCGTCAAACAGAGGCTGATACTGCCTTTCTATCGACCGCTGATGCTGCGTTTCCTGAAGGACGTGGACACGATCGTTGCGACATCCCCGGACTATCTGGGATCGAGCCCTGTCCTCAAAGTCTTCAAGGCCAAATCGACGATCATTCCCATCGGCATCGACGAAACCGCTTACCCCGCGCCGACCGAATCCGACACCATCTGGTGCCAGTCGGCGGTGGCGGAGCCCTTCGTCCTGTTCGTCGGCGTTCTGCGCTACTACAAGGGACTCGATGTGCTGATCGAGGCCGCGGACAGGGTTCGATGCAAGATTGTCATTGCCGGCTCGGGACCGATCGAGCAGCAACTCAAGCTGCAGGCCAGGACGTTGCGGCGCGACAATGTGATTTTCCTGGGCGAGGTTTCGGAGTCGCACAAAATGGCGCTCCTCCACAGCTGCCTCGGGTTCGTTTTTCCTTCGAACCAGAGGTCGGAAGCTTATGGGCTATCGCTGGTCGAGGCGGCAATGTGCGGCAAGCCGATGATTTCATGCGAGATCGGAACGGGAACCAGTTATGTGAACAAGGCCGGCGAAACCGGGCTGGTCGTTCCGCCTTCCGATCCAGCACGGCTTGCCGAAGCGATCAGCCGGCTCGTCGATTCGCCTGGCGAAGCCGCGAAATGGGGGCGAGCCGCCCGAGATCGCTATGCCAGCCTCTTTACATCGGACAGGATGGGAAAGGCTTACGCCGATCTCTATCGCCAGCTCGACAGCCGTCGACGTTGAGTGCCGCTGCAAGGCACGGCTTGTGAAACGCAGCGAGCCGCCCTCAAGGACGCTTGGTCATCCGGCCGGGGCCTGCCCGCTTTGGAGCCGACGGACCACCGCCTCCGTCGCCTGCCGCCAGTCAGGCGCGCTCCACCCGAATACATCAGCGAACTTCGCGCTCGACAGCCGCGAATTGGCGGGGCGCCGCGCCTTGGTCGGATAGTCCTTGCTGGCAATGTCGCGCACTTGCGCCCAGGCACCGCCGGACGCTCGGCTGGTGTCCAGGATGTGACGGGCAAAGCCGCTCCAGTTGGTCTCGCCGGTGCCGGCCAGATGATAGGTGCCGAACGCGCCGACGCTCTTGTCGCCATGCAGCACCACCGCCGCATGCAAGATGGCGTCGGCCACATCGAGCGCGGAGGTGGGATTTCCCCATTGATCGGCCACCACCGAAATCTCGTCGCGGTCGGCGGCCAGCCGCAGCATGGTTTTCACGAAATTCCTGCCGAACGGGCTGTAGACCCAGGCGGTGCGCAGAATAAGGTGGCGCGGGCCGGCGGCGGCCACCGCCTGTTCGCCAGCGAGCTTGGAGGCGCCGTAGACGCCGAGGGGCGCCGTCGCGTCGGTCTCGACATAGGCGTGGGTAGCGCTGCCGTCGAAGACATAGTCGGTCGAAAGGTGGATGAGGGGAGCGCCGAGCCGAGCCGCCGCCTCAGCCACCTTGCCGGCGCCGGTCGCGTTGACCGCAAAGGCGAGGTCGGGCTCGTCCTCGGCCTGATCTACCGCCGTGTAGGCGGCGGCCGACACCACGATATCCGGCTTCGCAGCCGCAATGGCGTCGATGATGGTCTCGGGTCTTGCCAGGTCGAGTTCCGGGCGGCCGATGGCGACGACCTCCATGCCGGCCTTTCCTTGGCCAGCCTCCAGCAGGCTTGCCGCGACCTGGCCGTCACGTCCGGTGACGACGAGCCTCACGCGCCAGCCTTGCGCGCTTCGCCCAGTCTTTCTCCGGCATAGCGCTGCTCGCGGATCGGCCCCCACCACCATTTATTTTCGAGGAACCAATCCACGGTTCTGGCCAGGCCGCTGTCGAAATTCTCGGTCGGCGTCCAGCCGAGTTCACGGCCGATCTTGGAGGCATCGATGGCGTAGCGGCGATCATGGCCGGGGCGGTCGGTGACGAAGGAAATCAGTTCGCGATAGCGCTTGCCGCCGGCCCGGGGACGCCTGATGTCGAGCAGGTCGCAGATCGTCTCAACGACGGCGAGGTTCGTCCGTTCCGAATTGCCGCCGACATTGTAGCTCTCGCCCGGATGCCCTCTCGTCGCGACGAGTTCCAGGGCCCGCGCATGATCCTCGACGAACAGCCAGTCGCGCACGTTGGCGCCGGCGCCATAGACAGGCAGCGGCTTTTCGTCGAGCGCGTTGAGGATGACCAGCGGGATCAGTTTTTCGGGAAAATGATAGGGGCCGTAATTGTTCGAACAATTGGAAAGCACGACCGGCAGGCCGTAGGTCTCGTGCCAGGCCCGCACCAGATGGTCCGAAGCCGCCTTCGAGGCGGAATAGGGCGAGGACGGTGCGTAAGGCGTCTCCTCGACGAACATGCCGCCATCGAAAGGCAGATCGCCGAACACCTCGTCGGTCGAGACATGGTGGAATCGGAAGCGGCCCTTCCTGTCATCGGCAAGGCCACGCCAATATTCGAGCGCCGCATTGAGGACCCGGTAGGTGCCGACAATGTTGGTCTCGATGAAGGCGCCCGGTCCGTCGATCGAGCGGTCGACATGGCTCTCGGCGGCGAGGTTCATGACGATGTCGATATCGTCACGGCGCAGGAGATCGAGCACTGTCCTCTCATCGCCGATATCGCCATGGACGAAGCGATAATTATGCGCGTTTTCGATCGGCCGCAGCGAAGCCAGGTTGCCGGCATAGGTCAGCTTGTCGAGATTGGTCACGCGGTAGGCCGGATTGGCGCACAGATGCCGGCACACCGCCGAACCGATGAAGCCGGCCCCGCCTGTCACCAGAAAATTCATGCTGCTGTCCTCATCAGGCAAACACCTCGGTGTCGGCGAGCATCGGCGCCTTGCGGTCCTTGTCCGAAAGCTGGAACCCGCTGGCCACCGAAGGCCATTCGACGCCGATCGCGGGATCGTCAAAGCGGATAGACCGGTCGTGCTCAGGCGAATAGGTGTCGGTCACCTTGTAGAGGACCTCGGTGTCGGGCACGAGGGTCAGGAAGCCATGGGCAAAGCCCTTGGGCACCAGGATCTGGTTACCCTTTTCGGCCGAAATCTCGTGGCCGATCCATTTTCCGAAGGTTTTCGAACTGCGGCGAATGTCGACACAAACGTCCAGAATCCGGCCGCGTACAACGCGCAGCAACTTGTCCTGCGCTCGGGGCGCAAGCTGGTAATGGAGCCCGCGCAAGACGCCTGCCTCGGCCGAATAGGAATGGTTGTCCTGCACGAAAAGCAATTTTATTCCAGCCTGCGCAAACCGCTCGGCATTGTAGGTTTCCATGAAGAAACCGCGCGCATCGCCGTGCCGCTTTGGAACAATTTCCAGTACGCCTTCAATGCCGAGGGACCTGATCTCCAACGCCTAGCCCTCCGACAGATCGGCGACACGCCGGCGCAGATAGGCGGCATATTCATTTTTTCCCAGCCGGGTTGCGCGCTGCAGCACTTGCTCTGCCGTCAGCCAACCCTGCTCGAAGGCGATCTCCTCAGGGCAAGCGACCTTGATGCCCTGTCGATGTTCGATCGTGCGCACGAAGGAAGACGCGTCGTTCAGACTGTCATGGGTCCCGGTGTCGAGCCAGGCATAGCCGCGTCCCAATCGGTGCACATGCAGCAGGCCGCGGTCGAGATAGGCGTTGTTGACCGCCGTGATTTCCAGCTCGCCGCGGGCCGAAGGACGAATGGACGAGGCGATGTCGACAACAGTGTTGTCGTAGAAATACAGCCCTGTAACAGCCCAGTTGGATTTCGGCTTTTGCGGCTTTTCCTCGATCGTGAGCGCGGTTCCGGTGACCTTGTCGAAGGATACGACGCCATACCGTTCAGGATCATCCACGCGGTAGGCGAAAACCGAAGCGCCCGTGTCGCGCGAAGCGGCGGTGCGGCAAAGCTGCGACAGCCCATCGCCGAAATAGATATTGTCGCCCAGGATCATCGACACACTGTCTTTGCCGATGAACTCGCGGCCGATGATGAAAGCTTCCGCAAGCCCATTGGGGTGCGGCTGCTCCGCATAGGAGATATCCAGCCCGAACTCCGATCCGTCGCCGAGTAAATCACGAAAAACGGGCAGGTCTCGCGGCGTCGAAATAACCAGGATCTCCCTGATATCCGCGAGCATCAATACGCTCAGCGGATAATAGATCATCGGCTTGTCGTATACCGGAAGAATTTGTTTGGAGACTGCCAACGTCAGCGGATAAAGGCGTGTTCCACTACCTCCCGCAAGGATAATTCCTTTCAAGAAGCTCTCCCTGACATGCCCAAATCCCCTCGGCGGCAGTGGGAGCCATACTACACCCTGAAAAAGCTGCTGCCAGCGCCCGCTTTTACCGCAGAGTCGTTACCAAAATACGCCAGATACCACTCGACGAATCGCCCTACCCCTTCCGACACGGAGGTACCGGGGCGGTATCCGACCGCCTCCTGCAATGCTGAAATGTCGGCGAACGTATCGAGCAGGTCCCCCGCCTGCAGCGGCAAGAGCTCGATGATGGCCTTGCGGCCAAGCGCGTTTTCCAGCGCCTCGACATAGGCGGTCAGCTTCACCGGATTGTTGTTGCCGATGTTGAAGATGCGCCAGGGCGCACTGCTCGTTGCCGGATCCGGATGGCTGGAATCCCAGGCGGGGTTGCCGGCGGCAGGGCTGTCGCTGGTTCGGATCACCCCTTCGGCGATGTCATCGACATAGGTGAAGTCGCGCGTGTGGTTGCCATTGTTGAACAGCTTGATCGGCTCGCCGGCCAGGATGCTCCTGGTGAACAGGAACAGCGCCATGTCGGGACGCCCCCAGGGGCCGTACACGGTGAAGAAACGCAGCCCGGTGGTCGGCAGCCCGAACAGATGGCTGTAGCTGTGAGCCATCAACTCGTTGGCGCGCTTGGTCGCGGCGTAGAACTGCAGCGGATGATCGGCCGGGCGGTGCTCGGAGAACGGCATGTCGGTGTTGGCGCCGTAAACGCTCGAGGTGCTGGCGTAGGTCAAGTGCGTTATGCCGCCGCCGCGGCAGGCCTCCAGCATGTTGGTGAAGGCGATGATGTTGCTTTCGACATAGGCGCGCGGGTTTTCAAGGCTGTAGCGGACCCCGGCCTGGGCGGCGAGGTGGATCACCCGGTCAAAGGCGTGGTCGGCAAAGCAGCCGTCCACGATGCCCCTGTCGGCAAGATTGCCATGGATGAAATGATAGCCGGCATTGGTGCTTCGGCTTGCCTCGGCAAGCAGCCGCAGCCGCGCCTGCTTGATCGCCGGATCGTAGTAGTCGTTGACGCTGTCGATACCGACAACCTCGTCGCCGCGCTCGATGAGCCGCCTGGCGACATGATAGCCTATGAAGCCGGCGACGCCGGTGACCAGAACCTTCATCAGAAGCGCCCGTCCTCGGGAATGGAGCCCTGACGTCTATGGCACGCCAAGCTTTCGACAGACCTCAGGAGCGCTTGAGCAGCGACCACACGGCCGGCACAAGGCTTGCCGCGAGCGCAACCTTGATCAGGTCGCCGACGATGAACGGCACGACGCCGAACTGCCAGGACTTTTCCGGGCCGATCAGCAGCGCGAGCCAGGCGAAACCCATCGCCATCATCACCACTTCGGCAACCAGCATCGCGTTGAAAAGCTTGATCGGATGGCGATCCCAACCGCGATCCGCGGCCCAGCCGACAATCGCCGCCATGACCACGAAGCCAGCGAGGTAGCCGCCGGTCGAGCCAAGCATGTAGGCGATGCCGATGCCCTTCTCCGGCGTGCCCTGGAAAACCGGGAAGCCCATGGCGCCTTCCGCCATGTAGAGCAGCAGCGTGGCAACGCCGAGGCGCATGCCGAAGGCGGCGGCGATCAGCAAGACGGCGAGCGTCTGCATCGAGATGTCGACGGGGCCGAGCACGACCCTGGTCTTGGCCGACAGGGTCAGCAGCAGCGTTCCGGCGATCGCCAGGAAAAGCTGTGTTGCCAGTCGCGCCGCGCCATCCTGCGGCAAGGCCAGAGAAACAAGCGGGCGCATCGTCGTTGCAGTTGCCATGGTCTTCCCCAATCCGATCTGTCGCGATCCGATAATCGCGGTCTAGCGTTTTCCTATATTGGCTTGCGTGCTATGCGGCAATCGGTTTTGCCGTTCCGGGAACAATGTGCCGATATGGCTCTCAAATTCGATACCAGCTTCGATCCGCATTACGGCCAGGGCGTGAGCGTGGCACCGGACGTGCAGCGCGTCACGGTCCGAAATCCCAGCCCCTTCACTTTTCATGGCACCAACAGCTATGTCGTCGGGCGCGACACGCTGGCGGTGATCGATCCCGGGCCCGATGACGACGCTCATCTTCAGGCCTTGCTCGACGTGATCGCCGGCAGGCCGGTCAGCCATATCTTCGTCAGCCACACGCATCGCGACCATTCCCCGCTGGCGGCCCAGTTGAAACAGCGCACCGGTGCCTTGGTGATGGCGCAGGGGCCTCACCGGCCGGCAAGGCCACTTCATGTTGGCGAGACCAACGCACTCGACGCCAGCGCCGACACCGCTTTCGTTCCCGACACCGCCCTGCCGGACGGCACGTTGGTCGCCGGCGACGGCTGGGCGATCCGCACGGTTCTGACCCCCGGCCACACCGCCAATCACGCGGCATTCGCGCTGGAAGGAACCGGCATCCTGTTTTCGGCCGATCATGTCATGGCGTGGGCGACGTCCATCGTCGCGCCGCCGGACGGAGCGATGGCCGACTACATGGCATCGCTGGACAGACTGATCGAGCGCGACGACCGCATGCTGCTGCCAGGCCATGGCGGGCCGGTAACGGCGCCGCGCGCGTTCATGCGCGGGTTGAAGACGCATCGCAAGATGCGCGAACGGGCCATTCTGGAGCGGGTCAGAGCCGGCGACCGGACGGTTCCCGACATGGTCAAGGCGATCTACCGGGATACAGATCCGCGGCTGCATGGTGCTGCCGGACTGTCGGTGCTTGCCCATCTCGAGGATCTTGTGGCGCGTGGCGTGGTGTCGACGGACGCGGCTCCCGCCATCGACGGCATTTTCACGCCGACCCGATAGGCCTGCCCTGGGCCCTACCCTCCCAGCAGGCATGGGATCGGCGGAAAAGACTACTCGGCCGGAGCCGCCCCGACCTGGCCGGCGACTTCCTGGTCCAATTCCGCCAGGAAATCGGTGACGCGCGCGGCATTGTCGCCAAGGTCGTAGCGACCGTAACGCGAGGCCGACCGCATGTCGACGATCACCGTATCGCCATCGTCCGTCACGCGGATCGCCACATCGGCGGGAAGGCCGAGCACGAAACCCTTGGCGACAGCGGTAATGGTCACATCGCTTTGCCCGGCGAGGTCGGGATAGGGTTCGGAAAGATCCCAGCCGCGCCGGTCGAGCACGGTCTCGACGGCATTGACGATGGTCTCGAATGGCAGGTCGTAGCTGCGCGCGGTGACCAGCGGGTAGCTGTCGGTCTGCAGCCGCTGTTCGCCCGGCGTCGACGGCGAGAGCACGTTCATGTCCTTTGTCCGGTCGCTGACATCGAGCGCGGGCGGATCATCGAAATCGGTCGAGATGTCCCTGAGCGGCGGATAGATCGTCGCCCAGTAGGCGGCAACGCCGTAGGGAACGAGCACCAGCAGGGCCAGCAAGGCGCCGACGGTCAGGTCACGGCCGCCGTGATCACCAAATTTCCATAGTCGCGAAAAGGCAAAGGCGGCGAACAACAGCGCCAGCGCAGCGAGCAGCGCGACGATGCCCAGCACCCATAGGAACACCGGGGTTTCGACGAGATCGAAGCGGTGGCCGACGAAATCGGTCAGCAGAAGCACCGCTGAAAATGCGGCCGTGCGCCGCGACCAGCCGGCAGCCTTCGAGGTTCGCCGTTCGGGAATGCTAACCATTGTTCTCTGCGCTGCCCCAACCCGGACGGAGGTTTAGTGCCTTTTCGCGTCGGCTTGAAGCCGAAACACGCAACATCCCCTCCCCGGCTTGGCGACCACGACCAGCAAGGGCCGCTCGCCCCATTTCGAATGATGGACGCCGATCGCCGCCGCCTCCGCAACGTCCGGATGGCCGACGGCCAGATTCTCGAGATCGATAGTCGAAATCCACTCGCCGCCGGACTTGATGACGTCCTTGGCTCGATCAGTGATCTGCATGTAGCCGCCAGCGTCGATGTGAGCGACGTCTCCGGTGTCGAACCAGCCGTCCTCATCGAACTGCTCGGCACCGGCGCCACCGTAGTAGGCGCGGGCAACGGCCGGTCCACGCACCTTCAGCCGGCCGAAGGTCTTGCCGTCCCAGGGTTGCGCATTGTTCTCGTCATCGGTCACCTTCATTTCGACGCCGAAGGGCGGGTAACCCTGTTTCTGCTTGACGTCGAGCCGGGCCTCCCCCTCCAGGGCTGCATATTCCGGCTTCAAGGTGCACAGCGTGCCGAGCGGCGACATCTCGGTCATGCCCCAGGCATGGATGACCTGGACGTTGTAATTGTCCTGGAACTTCGTCATGATCGCACGCGGGCAGGACGAGCCGCCGATGACGACCTTGTTCAGATAGGGCAGCTTCTTGCCGGTCTCCTCCAGATATTGCAGCAGCATCATCCAGATGGTCGGCACGGCGGCACTGAAGGTCACCTTCTCGGTGTCGAGCAATTCATAGATCGAGGCGCCGTCCATCCTGCAGCCGGGCATGACCAGCTTGGCGCCGATCATCGGTGCGCTCTGGCCAAGGCCCCAGGCGTTGGCGTGGAACATCGGCACCACAGGCAGGATGGTGTCGCGTGAGGACAGGCCCATTGCGTCGGGCATGGCGGCGATCATGGCGTGCAGCACGTTCGAGCGATGGCTGTAGACGACGCCCTTGGGATCGCCTGTCGTGCCCGATGTGTAGCACATACCGGCGGCGGTGCCTTCGTCGAAGGTCCTCCAGGCGAAATCGCCATCGACCTCGTCAAGCCAGTCCTCATAGGCGACGGCATTGGGCAGGGTCGTTTGCGGCATGTGCGCCTTGTCGGTTAGCACAATCACCTTTTTCAGCGATTTGACGGCACCGGCGATCTTCTCAAGCAGCGGTATGAAGGTGAGGTCGACGAAGACGGCCTTGTCCTCGGCATGGTTCATGATCCAGACGATCTGCTCGGGAAACAGGCGCGGGTTGAGCGTATGATAGATCGCGCCGACGCCCATGATGCCATACCAGGCCTCGATATGGCGCGCCGTGTTCCAGGCCAGCGTGGCGATGCGGTCGCCCAACCCATAGCCGTCACGCTCCAGCCTCTGGGCGACCTTGAGGGAACGACGATGGATGTCGGCATAGGTGGTGCGCACGATCGGTCCCTCGACCGAGCGTGACACGATCTCGCGCACTCCATGCTGTCGTTCGGCGTTGTCGATAAGCTTGTGGCACAGCAGCGGCCATTCCTGCATCAGCCCCAGCATTCCGCTCCTCCTCCCTCGCGCATTTTGCGTCGTAGCTTCGAACCATTGTGAAGCGAACCGGCGGATTGTCCAGTCACCCGCTTGCGCGGCGAACGAATTTCCGCGCCCGTGCCGCTACGGCAAGCGGTTGAATCTTGACATGTTTTGGGCTTCCTCCTCCGGGCCAATCGTGCCACCGAGACGGCAGGAGGATCGAAATCACCACGGCGGCGCAGCGCCTTATCCGGCGAAATGACTTGGAAATCCGCCACAATCCGGCCATCGTCGGCGTTAAGTTTCGTTAACGGGCAAGGGGCGATTGGCGACTGAAAGAGGTTCGCATGGACGCGCAGCTCGACGACAAAGCCCTTGAGAGCACAATTGCGGAAAGCCTGGCCGATCTGGTGCCGGACGAAAAGACTGTTTCCGAAGACGAATTTGTTGAAGTTGTCGGCGGCGCGCTCGAAGCGGTCGGCGGCACGCTGCTGTTCAAGATGTGCGTCCAGAACGAAGGCGAAGGCCAGCACGTCGCGGCGGCATCCGTCGGCGATGGCGGCAACCGTCAGTTCCTGCTGCTCACCTTGCCAACCGTTGGTGGCTCTCTGAAAGTCGAAACCGTTTCGAGAAGCAGCAACCCGGTGGCGGGCATCGCGGCCGCCTATGCCGGACTGATGGACGCATTCAAAACCGCTGCCTGAGCCGGGGCGGACGCTCGAAAGCGCGACGCGCCGTGCCACGCCTTGGTGATTGGCGCCTGTATTCTTGATGAAAACGGACCTTGCGCAACGGCTGTGCCCGCCACACCTTAGGGAGCCAGGCAAGGAGAACCAGCATGGACAAGATCGCCAACCCGGCACCCGGCTTCCAGCGCAATCCCGACAAGATCATCACCATCGAGCCCTATGTAGGCACCGTTACGGTACGCGCCGGCGGTACGGTTATCGCGTCGTCCACGAAGGCCAAGGTGCTGACGGAGGCTCCCTACCCCGCCGCCTTCTACATTCCGTTCGCCGACATCGATTTCGGCAAGCTGAGCGCTACCGAACACTCGACCCATTGCCCCTACAAGGGCGATGCCAGCTATTGGAGTGTGCTGCCTGCCGGCGAAACCGGTCAGAATGCAATGTGGGCTTACGAGCGGCCTTTCGACGAAATGACCGAAATCCGCGACCACGGCGCGTTCTACGCCAGCAAGGTCACGGTCGAGGCCACGCCAGCCTGAGCACTTCGACCTGAATGCACCCTCAGTCGGTGGTGCCGTGATTGCCGGTACCGTCGGCATCGTCCAGGCGCACGAAGGTCATGCCCTTGTCCTTGAGTGCCAGCAGGCCCTGCACCACGCCCTCGCCGGCGGCATGGGTCGGCTGGTTGATATGGGCGATGATGACGTCGCCGTCCTTGGCCGCAGCGATGCGCTTGGCGGTTTCCTTGGCGCCCAGCAGCGAGCCGCCATCGCCATTGATCGAGAAGCCGGCGATCTTGAAACCGAGCTTGCGGATCATCGCGATCGCCGAGGGGCTGTATTCGGCGGTTGCGCCGCGGAACCATTTCGGCGCGGGCTCACCAGTCCGTGCAAGCGCCGCGGCCCCCGACTCAACCTCGGTCAACACTGCATCCGGGCTGCCGGCGCTGCGTATGCCATAGATCTTCTGCGGCGTGTCGACCGCCGGAACATGGCGCCCGCCGTGATTTTCCAATTCGAAAAGGTCGCGATGCGCCCGCATGATCTCGACGGCCGCGGCGTTGCGCTTCAGCCAGATGCCGGTGACAAAAATGGTGGCCGGTATCTTGTTTTCCACCAGCGCCGAGAGAATGCGTGTGTCTGTCTGGCCATCGCAGGCATCGAGCGTGAGCGCAACGCGGCCCGCTCCGCTTGCCGCGGGCTTGATGTGCAGCGTGGGCTCGACAAGCGGCGCGGCTTGGGCGCTGGATATCGCCGCCAGCGATATGGCGATCATGCAGAGATGTCTTTGCAGCAGACGCATCAAACCGAATTCCCGACTGAAGCAGTTCACCGTTTCACGGAAACGGCAACCCGCCCTTTGTTTTGGAACATTTCCCATGGGGCGATTTCAAGCCGCCATCCCAAGACCCGCATGAAGGCGGAAATCAGGACGATGGGTAGCAGAAAAATGCCTGGCGCGGCAATTTGACCGCCGGGCTTGCGAACGATCCATCCGACGACAGCCGTTCAGACGGCCCGTTCCCGCTTCATCTCGGTGCGCGCCAGAAGATCGCGCGCCGCCTCGACGACAGGCTTCACCTCCAGGCGCCAGACGCAGCATGCCTTGCGGGGGTCGGTCCGGCGGCACAAGCCCTTGGCCACGCAGTCGCACGGCATCGGCGGCCGAAGCGCGATGCTGGGCACGCCGAGAGGCCCCCAGCGCGACGGGTTCGTCATACCGAACAGGCCGACAACGGGTGTGCCCGCGGCCGCGGCCATATGCATCGGGCCGCTCTCGTTGCCGAGAAACAGTCGCGCCTGCTTCAGGACGGCCAACAAGGTCTCGAGCGACAGCGTCCCGACAAGATCGACGACCGGCGTCGCCGTCCTGGCGATGATCCGCGCGGCGGTCCCCTGCTCCTCCGGCCCTCCGACCAAGACGACGCCCAATCCGGTATCGATTGCAATTTCGTCGATCGCCTCGGCAAAGCGTTCGGGCTGCCATTGCCGGCCCTTGAAACTCGCTCCCGCGTGCACCGCCACGAAGCCGTTTGGGTTGAGACCACGCTTGCCCAGAAGCGCCAAGGCTTTCAGGATCTCGAACGGCAGAGGCTGAATGCTTGGCACCGTCACGCGCAGATCAAGGCCGAGCGCTTCAACGGGCGAAAGATAGCGATAGACAAAATGCTGGCCGCCAAATCCGAACGGCTTGGCAAACACATTGGCGGGTTGCCGCTCCAGCAGCTTCAGAGGCCGTTCGGGAGGATTGTAGCCGACGCGGGTCTTGGCGTTGACGAACCCGCTGATGATGCGCGAGGTCTTTGAATCGGTCAGGTCGATCGTCAGGTCAAAGCGGAAGCCGCGCAGGGCCCGCACCATGGCATAGAGCTCTTTTCCACGCTCCAGCGCGGTGCCGCGCATGCGGGATCGCCTGAACGTGACCACTTCCGAGGCGATACCATGCGTAACCACGAAGCTTTCGAACTGCGCTTCGCAGAGGAACACGATCCTGGCGCCGGGGAATTCGAGTTGCAGGTTCCTGGCGAGCGCCGAGGCGAGGACGATGTCGCCTATGAACTTCGTTTGAATGACCAGGATCGAGCGGAACGGCGCGGGTGATATCTGCAACATATGATTCCCGGGACAATTGGCGGGCCGTCCGCAAATTGGGCAGGAACAATGTCGAGATTACGCAGTGCCTTCAGCACGTTCGCGTGAGTTTTCATACAAAACCGTAAGCTTTGATCTCCCTATCCGCGCCCCGTCTTTGCTACCTGCACCGCTGCCTGCGCGGCCGCCAGCCTGGCGATCGGCACGCGATAGGGCGAGCACGACACATAATCGAGACCGACCTCCTCGCAGAAACGGATCGATGAGGGATCGCCGCCATGTTCGCCGCAGATGCCGAGCTTGATCTCCGGCCGTGTCGCCCTGCCCTTTTGCGCGGCCATGCGCACCAGTTCGCCCACACCGTCGATGTCGAGCGAGACGAACGGATCCTGGTCGATGATGCCCTTCTGGCGATAAGTCTCCAGGAACGAGGCCGCATCGTCGCGTGAGATGCCGAAGGTGGTCTGGGTAAGGTCATTGGTGCCGAAGGAGAAGAACTCGGCCGACTCGGCGATCACATGGGCACGGATCGCCGCGCGCGGCAGTTCGATCATGGTTCCAGTCAGATAGTCGATCTTGACGCCGCTCTCGTCCATGACGCTCTTGGCGACCGCATCGATGCGCGCCTTCACATAGTCGAGTTCCTTCACGAGGCCGACCAGCGGCACCATGATCTCGGGCACCACCAGCGCGCCGGCCTTCTTGCCGGCTTCGATGGCAGCCTCGAAAATGGCGCGTGCCTGCATCTCCGCGATCTCCGGATAGGAGACGGCCAGCCGGCAGCCGCGATGGCCAAGCATCGGGTTGAATTCGTGCAGGGCCTCGGTGCGCTGCCTGAGCTTGTCGGCCGATACATTCATGACGGCGGCGACCTCGGCGATTTCGGCCTCGGTCTTGGGCAGGAATTCATGCAGCGGCGGATCGAGCAGGCGGATCGTCACCGGCAGGCCCGCCATGATCTCGAACAGTTCCAGGAAATCCGAACGCTGCATGGGCAGAAGCTTGGCCAGGGCGGCGCGCCGGTCGCTCTCGGTGTCGGCGAGGATCATCTCGCGCATGGCGACGATGCGGTCGCCGTCGAAGAACATGTGCTCGGTACGGCAAAGCCCGATGCCTTCCGCGCCGAAAGAGCGTGCCATGCGGGCATCGAGCGGCGTTTCGGCGTTGGTGCGCACCTTCATGCGGCGCACGGCATCCGCCCATTCCATGATGGCGGCGAAATCGCCCGAAAGTTCCGGCTGCAGCATGGCAACCGCGCCCTTCAGCACCTGGCCATTGCCGCCATCGATGGTGATGATGTCGCCCTTGCGGAAGGTCTGCCCCATCGAGATCAGCGTGCCCGCCTTATAGTCGACGCGCAGCGTTCCGGCGCCCGACACGCAAGGTTTGCCCATGCCGCGCGCGACAACGGCGGCATGGCTGGTCATGCCGCCGCGCGTGGTCAGGATGCCTTCCGCCGCATGCATGCCGTGGATGTCCTCGGGGCTGGTCTCGATGCGCACCAGGATCGCCTTGCGGCCTTGGGTCTTCAGATCCTCGGCATCGCCGGAGGAAAAGACGATCTCGCCGGTGGCGGCGCCCGGCGAGGCCGGCAGACCGACGCCGATGACGTCACGCGCGGCTTTCGGATCGATGGTCGGATGCAGCAACTGGTCGAGCGAGCCCGGATCGATGCGGGCGACAGCCTCTTCCTTCGAGATCAGGCCGTCCCTGGCCATCTCGACCGCAATCTTCAGCGCCGCCTTTGCGGTGCGCTTGCCGGAGCGGGTCTGCAGCATCCACAATTTGCCGCGCTCGATGGTGAATTCGAGGTCCTGCATGTCGCGGTAGTGCTTTTCCAGGCTGTCGGAGATGGTGACGAAGGACTGGAAGGCGTCGGGCATCAGCTTTTGCAGCGACGGCTTGTCGGAGCCGGCGGCGATGCGGGCCGCCTCGGTGATGTTCTGCGGCGTGCGGATACCGGCAACGACATCCTCGCCCTGCGCGTTCACCAGGAACTCGCCATAGAGCTGCTTTTCGCCGGTCGATGGGTTGCGGGTGAAGGCGACGCCGGTGGCCGAGGTCTCGCCCATATTGCCGAACACCATGGCTTGCACGTTGACCGCCGTACCCCAGCTTTCGGGGATGTCATGCAGACGCCGGTAGGTGATGGCGCGGTTGTTCATCCAGCTCGAGAACACGGCGCCGATGGCGCCCCAGAGCTGTTCTTGCGGATCCTGCGGGAACGGCCTGCCGAGCTCTTCCTCGACCTTGGCCTTGTAGAGCGCGATCACGCCTTGCCATTCGATGGCCGTCAGTTCGGTGTCGAGTTCATGGCCGAGGC
Source organism: Mesorhizobium sp. HAY1-8B (assembly GCF_056868045.1). Classification (NCBI taxonomy): domain Bacteria; kingdom Pseudomonadati; phylum Pseudomonadota; class Alphaproteobacteria; order Hyphomicrobiales; family Phyllobacteriaceae; genus Mesorhizobium; species Mesorhizobium sp. HAY1-8B. The sequence continues at coordinate 3,298,976 of NZ_CP200321.1, read as the reverse complement.
TGGCCTTCTGGTCTTCCAGGATCTCCTCGAACACCTCGTGATCGAGCCCCATGACGACATCGGAATACATCTGGATGAAGCGGCGATAGCTGTCATAGGCAAAGCGCGCATCGCCGGAATCGGTGGCCAACGCCTCGACGGTTTCGTCGTTGAGGCCGAGATTGAGCACGGTGTCCATCATGCCCGGCATGGAGGCGCGAGCCCCGGAGCGTACCGACACGAGCAGCAGCTTCGACGGATCGCCGAACTGGCGGCCGGTCAGCCGGCCAATGTGATCGAGCGCGATCGCGACATCGGCTTCCAAACCCGCCGGATAGGCGCGGCCATTGGCGTAATAGGCATTGCAGACCTCGGTGGTGATGGTGAAGCCTGGCGGCACCGGCAGGCCCAGGCTGCACATCTCGGCAAGGTTGGCACCCTTGCCGCCCAGCAGATTCTTGTCGCCGGCACGGCCTTCCGCCGCACCATCGCCAAAGGTGAAAACCCATTTGGTCATGCTTTGCTCTCCGGTTGCAGGAGATTGGAAAGATTGGCGAAACGGAAAGTTCCGCCCTGGTCCGACTTTGGAGCGATATGATGCTGCAGTGCGAAAGGCAAGCGCCGGAAAAGCCGTTCCGCCGCTACAATCGATTAAGAAAAAGCCCGGCCCGGACATACGGCAAAAAGACTTGCCACCTCACGGTTCGACGTCTAGAACATAAAGGGAACAAATAGGTGCCCCATGAAACTGACTGGAAAATTCGACTATCTGGAAATGCCGGCGACGGGCGGCACGCTGGATCGGCTGAAGGCTTTCTACAGTTCCGCCTTTGCCTGGTCGTTCACCGACTATGGACCCACCTATTCGGCCTTTGCAGAGGGCCTGGATGGCGGTTTCCAGGCCGATGCCGCGGAAGCACCGGCCAAGCCGCTGCCCGTGCTCTACAGCGACGACCTCGAGGAAACGCTTGGCGCCGTCGAAAGCGCCGGCGGCACGATCGTCAAGCCGATCTTCGCATTTCCCGGCGGCCGGCGCTTCCACTTCGTCGATCCGGCCGGCAATGAGCTCGCAGTGTGGTCCCAATAGCCTGTTCATTGACCATCTGGCGGCAACGCGCCGCAGGCCAGCCGAGTGTTCTCGCGTCACTCATGAGCATTGTGCTTTGGCATTGTGCTTTTCGGCTGCTCTGCTAATAACGCGCCGCACAAGCGACTCTGACGGCTATTGGGGCGTCGCCAAGTGGTAAGGCATCGGTTTTTGGTACCGACATTCCCAGGTTCGAATCCTGGCGCCCCAGCCACCCCTACAGGTGCGTCCGGTTGTCATCGGGGCCGGTCTCACGGCTCGTTGGGATGACAAAAAGGAATGGCAGGGTCAGGCGAGCGATGAATGCCTGATACGGCATGACATTCGCCGAAGCAGGCTGTCATCATCGATCAAAGCGATTTTCCATATGGCGCGCTGGATGCGCTGCGTCTGGGCCAGACGCCGCGATCTTTGCGAGCGGACACCCGGGTTCGGGATTCACGCCCGCCTTCGCCAGCGGCATTTTTCCGATATTCGGGAAAGTCGCTGCCAGAATCCACGACTTATCGCCCGCAATGCCTTTGTTACGATCGCCACGGATCACTAGACAGGGGTTGTCAAAGACATGTTGACGGACAAGCAGGCACGCGAGGCGGTGGAGCAGTACCGCGAGGAAGGATATGCGATCGTTCGACAGTTCGTCGACGGCGACGAGATGGTCCGGCTGAAGAAGGAAACGGATGATGTTTACGCCGAAGGGCTCAAGCATCACGCCACCTACAGGCATGGCAATCTCAGCTTTCAGATTCTGCCCGAGTCGGATTTCGGCCAGCGTTACGTGCTGCAGGCGTACTGGTTTTCCTGGGTCAATTCCTATTTCGAGCAATTCCGGCGCAGCCCGGACTATCTGAAACTGCTTGAAGGCCTGATTGGCCGCGACATCAGGCAAATCGCCCAGCAACTGCACTGGAAGCCGCCAGGCGCCAATGTCACGGGTTACCGCTTCCACCAGGATCTGCGCTTCCGCAACCAGGCCGCCTTCGACAATGTCGCCGACGCGACCGTGACCACCGGCCTCGCCGTCGACCGCGCGACGCTCGATAATGGCTGCCTCCAGGTCGTGCCCGGCAGCCACAAGCTCGGCTATCTCGGCCTCTCGGACGAGGGAACCGGCGAGCTGATGAAAGGCCTTACCGCCGAAGAGGAGTTGCGCAGGGTCGGCATCGATCCGGCGACCATCGTTCCGCTGGTGCTGGAGCCGGGCGACCTTGCCATGTGGGGGCTGCTTACGGTGCACGGCTCCTCACCGAACAAGTCGCAGCACGATCGCGCCTTCGCCCTGTCGAGCTATGTGCGGGCGGACTCGACGCAGCGCGGCGAATGGGCGTTCCGGGATGGCGTCTCCATGCCGCTCGGCAAGACGCCGACGCTGTGCAAATACGAAAAGCTCTTCGAGGAGCCGGGACCGATGTACGACACCACCGCCTGGTGGAAATGACATTGCCGCGTCGGGCGACGGGGGCAAAAGGGGCCTGGCGTTCGCGCCAGGCCCCTGACTGCGTTCGCCAGCGGCCTCGCAAAGTCTCAGGCGGTGAAATCCGCCGACAGTTCGCGCATCAGGAAGTCGACGAAGGCGCGCACCTTGGCGGCGATATAGGTGCGGTGCGGATAGAGCGCATAGATCGGGCTGGAGCCCGGGCGAAACTCGTCAAGCTGCACCTCCAGACGGCCGTCCCGGATCGCGGCATCAACCAGAAGGCTCGGCAGGTTGCCGATGCCGAAGCCGGCGATGGTCATCTGATAGGCGGCCTCCACGCTGTTGGTCGAGATGCGTCCGCCAATTGCAGCGTCGAACGGCCCGTCGGGTCCGATAAACGGCCATGTGCCCAGCCGCTTGGCGAAGTTGCTCAACACGCAGGAATGGCTTGCCAGCTGGTTCGGATGGGTCGGCCGGCCATTTCTGTTCCAGTAGTCCGGCGTGGCGCAGACATAGTTGCGAACCTCGCCAAGGCGCCTCGCGATCAAGGCGGAATCGGCCTGTCCGCCGAAACGGATGGCGACATCGTAGCCCTCCTCGACAATGCCAACGACGTAGCGCGCGGTCAGGTCGAACTCGATGCTGGTGAGCGGGTTCTCCTCCAGAAATTTCGGCACCAGCTTGGTAATGCGTGTGTGGCCAAGGACATTGGAACAGGAAACCCGGATCAGCCCGCGCGTTTCCTTGTGCAGGCCGCGCGTCGAATCCTGCAGTTCCGAGATGTCGTCCAGCAGGCTGCGGGCCCGCGGAGCATAGTCACGTCCCGCCTCGGTGAGACTGAGGCGCCTTGTGGTGCGGTTGATGAGACGCACGCCAAGATCCTCTTCCAGATCCTTGATCATGCGGCTGACCGCCGTGGTCGACATGTTGAGATCGCGCGCCGCCGCCGAGAGGCTGCCCAGCAGGCAGACCCGGTCGAACACGCGCATGGCCGTCAGAAGATTCATCCTGGCTTCCCCTCGCCGCCGCGTCTGCTCCACCCTTCGCGGCGTCCGACAGAAGACAGCGCCCGGCGATCGTGCGGCAAGGGCATTCCACCGAATTTGGACGTAAAATCAACAATGGGAGAAACGATATGACATCCAAGCCTCTTCATCCCGCGATCGACGCCTTTGCGCGGGGTACAAAAAATGGCGCGCTCGGCCGCCGCGAATTCCTGGCGCTGGCCAGCGCCTTTGGCGCCAGCACGGCGGTCGCCTACGGCCTCATCGGGCAGCCGGTTCCGGCTCTGGCTGAAGAAGCGGCCCAACCCAGGAAGGGCGGTGTCGTACGCGTCGCCATGCAGGTGATGGAACTGGAGGATCCGCGCAGTTTCAAGGTTTCGCAGATGGGCAACATCGCCATGCAATTTCTCGAACCGCTGGTGCGCTGGAAGCCGGATTTCACCTTCGAGCCGGTCCTGCTGCAGAGCTGGGAAATCAACACGGACGCCACGGAGTACGTGCTCAAGGTCCGCCCAGGCGTGAAATGGTCGAACGGCGACGATTTCACCGCCACTGACGTTGCCTTCAATATCACGCGCTGGTGCGAAAAGGGTGCCGCCGGCAACTCCATGGCCGGACGCATGAGTTCGCTGATCGATCCCGACACCAAGGTGGCGCGGGCCGGCGCGATCACGATCCGCGACGACCACACCGTGGCGCTGAAACTGTCGCAACCCGACATCACCATCATCCCGGCAATGACGGATTACCCAGCATTGATCGTGCATCGCAGCTTCAATCCGAAAGAGGCGGCCCTGTCGGCAAATCCCGTTTCCACGGGTCCGTTCGAACTCAAGAAGCTCGATGTCGGGGTCGCCGCCTCGGTGCGCAAGCGGCCGGAAGGCTCGTGGTGGGGCGGCGAGGTGTTCCTGGATGGCATCGATTGGATCGACTACGGCACCGACTCGGCCGCCACCGTCTCCGCTTTCGAATCGGGGGAGATCGATTTGAACGGCCAGACGCAGTCCTATGACGTCGCCATGCTCGACGGACTGGGCTTGAAGAAGAGCGAGATCGTCACCGCCGCCACCATCGTCTCGCGCTGCAACATCAACGCCAAGCCCTACGACGACAAGCGTGTGCGCAATGCCATTCAGCTTGCGGTCGACAATGAGGCGGTGCTGCAGCTCGGCGCCAACGGCATGGGCATGGTGGCGCAGAACGATCACGTCGGGCCGATGCACCCCGAGCACGCCGACCTGCCGCCAATCAAGCGCGACGCGGTCCGGGCCAAGGCGCTGCTGGAGGAAGCCGGCCAGCTCGATTTCGAGTTCGATCTGATCTCGGTCGAAGCCGACTACCGCAAGGAAAGCTCCGACGTCGTTGCCCAGCAGATGCGTGACGCCGGCTTCAAGGTGAAGCGCACAGTCATCCCGGAATCGGCATTCTGGAACGATTGGACCAAGTACCCCTTCGCGACGACCAACTGGAATGCCCGCCCGCTCGGCATCCAGACCTATGCACTTGCCTATCAGAGCGGCTCGGCATGGAACGAGACAGGGTTTGCCGATCCGGCGTTCGATGCCAAGGTTCACAAGGCCAATGCCATCGCCGATCCGGATCAGCGTCGCGCGGTTATGAAGGAATTGCAGCTGATGCTGCAGGAATCCGGCATCATCGTTCAGCCTTACTGGCGAAAGCTGTTCTGCCATATGAAACCTGCCTTGATGGGCTATCAGATGCATCAGGCCTATGAGCAGGATTTCACCAGGGCCTGGCTCGCCGCCTGATTACCAGGACAACAGGGCGGCGCTTTCCGCAGCGCCGCCCCCGCCATTTCTTTTCACCTCAACGAGCATTTCGCCCCACGGCGACACTATCGAGGACCGATGAGGAGCAGTTCAGGTTTCGCGTCGGACACGTCGCGCAGACGCGTCCGCACGTATCTTGCCTCGACAGATCCGCGAGAATCCCCGGCCGTGTCGCCGGGTTCGCCAGACCATCTTCCGTGCGAGAAATCCCGGTTTCCGCGTTTGTCATCGTCAAGAAGCTCCAGTTCACGAGGAGAGCTTATCTTTGCCGAAATGAAACGGAACCCGCTTTGATGGCCACTGACCTTCCCAAAAAACGGGAAAATTCACCCTTCCATGCCGGCGAAACTTCGTTGCTTTTCCAACAATCCGATGCAATCGTGACGCTCTGCGCTTCTCCTGCGTAGTGCATCGGGTTCAGTCGGCAGGCTTCGACCTCAAAGCGGTCGAAATCGCTGTTGGGGCACAATGACATCCTGCTCAGTCGTGTTACGGACCGCATTTGTCGTTACGTTCGTCGCGGTTCTTATCCTCGCGCTGCTGCCGGAGCCCTGGCTTCAGGAATTCGGAATCGATATCGGTTTCAGCGATGACAAGCTCAACCACGCCAGCGCATTCGCCGTCCTAGCCGCCCTTGGCAGCCTGGGATGGCCCAAGCATAAGCTCTGGCTGGTGATTTTCCTGGCCGCGGTCGGAGCTGCTATCGAAGTCCTTCAGGGGACGTCGGAGATAGACCGCGATTTCGATGTGTTCGACTGGGTTGCCGATTGCATCGGCATCGCGTGCGGGCTGGTGGTGGCGGGTTGTGCAACCTGGCTCATGCGCCGTCGAGGCTGAGCGCCAATCGCACATTGTCCCGACGGCGGAGCGCGATCAGCACGGACACCTCAGCTCGCCTCGCGCATCGCTTCGGCTGCCTGCAGGTCGACCGAAACCAGCTGGCTGACGCCCTGCTCGGCCATGGTCACGCCGAACAGCCGGTCCATGCGGGCCATCGTGATCGGATTGTGCGTGATGATGACGAAGCGCGTCTCGGTGGTCTTGGCCATCTCGTCCATGAGATTGCAGAAGCGTTCGACATTGTGATCGTCGAGCGGCGCATCGACTTCGTCGAGGACGCAGATCGGCGCCGGATTGGTCAGGAAGACGGCGAAGATCAGCGACATCGCCGTCAGCGCCTGCTCGCCGCCCGACAGCAGCGTCATGGTCTGCGGTTTCTTGCCCGGTGGGCGGGCAAGGATTTCGAGACCTGCCTCGAGCGGATCCTCGGATTCGATCAGCTGCAATTCCGCCGTGCCGCCACCGAACAGGTGCGAGAACAGCCGCTGGAAATGGCTGTTGACCACGTCGAAGGCGGCGAGAAGCCGCTCGCGGCCTTCGCGATTGAGGCTCTGGATCGCTTGCCTGAGCTTGCGGATCGCTTCGATGATGTCCTCGCGCTCGGAAACGATCGCCTCCAGCCGGTCGGAGAGCTCCTTCTGCTCTTCCTCGGCGCGCAGATTGACGGCGCCGAGCCGTTCGCGCTCGATCTTCAAGCGGTCGAGCTGGCGTTCGATCTCGGCCATCTCGGGCATCGGAGCGTCGACTTCCAGGCCGGTATGGCGAATGACCAGATGCGGTGGCGTGTTCAGCGTTTCCTGGATGCGCGCCTCGACCTCAAGCCGGCGCTCGTCGGCCGCCGTCAGCCTTTCCTCGGTACGGGCACGGGTCTCGCGCGCCTCGGCCAGCGACTGGATGGCTGAGGTAGCCAGCTTGTCCAGTTCGGCCTGCCTGTTCTCCGCCTCCTGCAAACGATCGGCGGCCGCCTTGCGCAAGGTCTCGGCCTCGGTAAGCTGCGACAGCAGCGCGCGCCGCTTGGCGTCGATCTCGTCGGGAGCATCAGCCAAGCGTTCGCGCTCGGCCTCGGCCTCGGCCTTGCGGTCGCCGAGCGAGGCAATCTGCGTCGAGGCGTTTTCGGCACGCACCAGCCAGTTGCTGCGTTCGGCGCCGATGGCATCGAGCCGGCGTGCGCGCGCCTCGGCTTCACGCCGCAATCCCTCATGGACGGCGCGGGCATCGGCAAGCGTGGCGCGGTCGCGGGAGACATTGGCCGAGGACTGTTCGAGCTGCAATTGCAGGTCGCCGAGATCGGGCGCGTCCTGCAGCAGCATTTCGGCCTCGACGAAAGCCGCCGAGGTTTCCTCATGGCTGTCGACGATGCGCGCGCGGGCCTCGTCGAGGGCCGCGCGCCGGCTCGACAGCTCGCCGCCCGCCTTTTCGGCGTCGGCCAGCGCATTGCGGGCAGCGTCCAGGCGGTGCTGGGCGTCGCGTCCGGCCTGGCGCGTATTGCGTTCGGCCTCGCTTGCCTGGCGAAGCGCCTGTTCGGCCTGTGCCAGCGCCTCCTCGGCCTGACGCAGGACAAGCGTCGCCTGCACCGCTTCGGCATCGAGTTCGGCAAGCCGGTTCTTCTGCGCCAGCCGTTGTGCAGCGGCCGTCGGCGCATCGGCGCTGGCCGTGAGACCGTCCCAGCGCCAAAGCGCGCCTTCGCGGCTGACCAGCCTCTGGCCCGGCGCAAGCAGCGCCTGCAGCCGGCGGCCGTCAGCCGCCTCGACGATACCGATCTGCGCCAGTCGGCGCGCCAATTGCGCGGGGGCACGAACCACGCTGGCCAGGCTCTTGATACCGTCCGGCAGGGCCGCGTCACCTGCATGGATCTGGCTTTCGCCCCAATGCACCGGCGCGCTGCGGTCGAGCGGCACGTCGAGGTCTTCGCCGAGGGCCGCACCCAGCGCCGTCTCAAAGCCGCGCTCGACGCTGATCTGCTCCAGCACCGAAGGGAAGAGATCGCCGCTGGCGGCATTGAGTATCTTGGCCAGGGTGCGCGCTTCGGTCTCGATGCCCGCCAGCTCGGCCCTGGCGTCCTGCAGCGGCGGCCGGGCAGCGCTTTCGGCGGCCCGGGCATCGATGACCGACTGCTCGGCCTGCGCCACCGCTGCCTCGGATTCTTCGAGCAGCGCCACGGCCTGTTCGACCAGCAGCCGCTTCTCGGCCGGATCCGGCAGGCCAGCCACCTTGGAGAGGATGTCCGACAATTCGCGGTCGACCTCGGCGAGTTGCCGGGCGAAACGGTCGCGGCGCTCAGCGGTTTCGCGCAGCGTCCGTTCGATCTGATGGCGCGAGGCGGCGGCCTCGGCCCGTTCGGCTGTCAGAGCTGCGAGCTTGGCTTCGCTCTGCGCAAGCGTCGACGCCGCCTGTTCGAATGCCGCGCGAGTGGCGGCCTCGCGTTCGGCGGCGCCGGCGTTCTCGGAATTCAGTGCAGCCTCTTCGGTGCGCAGGCGTTCGAGAACATCGGCATTGTCACGCACCATCCGCTCCTCGCGGGCGATGTCGCCGTCAAGTTGCTGCAACCGACGTTCGATTTCGGCCTGGCGGTTGCGGATGCGGCCGGCCTCCTCCTCGATCTGCGACTTGGCGATCGACAGGCGCTGGAAGGCGGCGGCGGCCGCGGCTTCCGCGTCGCGCAGGTCGGGCAAGCGGTGAGCGCCGATGCCTTGTTCCCTGGCGGCGGCCATCTGCGCGGCGGCGCGGTCGCCAACCAGGGCGGTGGCGGCAGCCAGCGCCGAACGCGCTTCGCCTTCCTGCGTCTTGGCCAGCGTCCAGCGCAGATGCAGCAATGTCGCTTCGGCCTTGCGGATATCGGCCGACAGGTTCTTGAAGCGTGACGCCTGGCGCGCCTGGCGCTTGAGGCTCTCGATCTGGCTTTCCAGTTCGCCAACGACATCGTCCAGGCGTTCGAGGTTCTGTTCGGCCGCCTTCAGCCGCAGTTCCGCCTCGTGGCGACGGGTGTGCAGGCCGGAAATGCCGGCCGCCTCTTCCAGCAGCGCACGTCGCGCCTGCGGCTTGGCCTGGATCAACTCCCCGATACGGCCCTGCCCGACCATCGATGGCGAGCGCGCGCCGGTCGACTGGTCGGCAAACAGAAGCTGCACGTCCTTGGCGCGCGCTTCCTTGCCATTGATGCGATAAAGCGAGCCTGCCTCGCGCTCGATGCGGCGCGACACCTGCAATTCGTCGGCATCGTTGAACGCGGCAGGCGCCGAGCGGTCGGTATTGTCGAGGAAAAGCGTGACTTCGGCGGTATTGCGCGCGGGCCGCGTACCCGAGCCGGAAAAGATCACGTCGTCCATGCCGGACGCGCGCATGTTCTTGTAGGAGCTTTCGCCCATCACCCAGCGCAGCGCCTCGACAAGGTTCGACTTGCCGCAGCCGTTCGGCCCGACAATGCCCGTCAGGCCGCGTTCAATGACGAACTCGCCGGGCTCGACGAAGGACTTGAAACCAAGGAGGCGGAGGCGCGAGAACTTCATTCACGCGCCCCATAAAGGCGAGCGCCGAAACGCTGCCGCTTCAGCGCTGACCTGATGTCAGAGCAGAGGGTCGATGATGGCCGACATTTCCTCAATCGACATCGCCCCTTTGTAGGTCTTACCGTTGATGAAGAAGGTCGGTGTCGAGTTGACCTTGAATTCACTGGCGCCGCGCTTCTGGACAGATCTCACATCGTCCAGAAGTTTCTGGTCCGTCAAGCAGGCCTCGAAGGACTCCTGTGTAAAACCGGCGAGCTTCGAGATTTGCAGCAGCGCATCCTTGGTGTTGGACACGCCAACCCAGTTCGCCTGCTGCCGGAACAGCACGTCCACCATCGGGAAATAGTTATCCTTGGCGCAGCGCGCCAGCATGAAACCGGCTTCCGCGCTCGGATCGAACGGAAATTCGCGCAGGATATAGCGCGCCTTGCCGGTGTCGATGTACTTGGTCTTCAGATCCGGGAAGGTGGTCTCAGCGAAATGCGCGCAGTGCGGGCAGGTCATGGAGGCGTATTCGACGATGGTGACCTTGGCGTCATCCTTGCCGAGCTGCTTGTCGGGCAGCGCGCCCGGCTTCAGCAATTCGGCCATGTCGACGGTGCCCTGCGCTTCCGGCACCTGGACAGCCGCCGGTGTTGCCGGCTTTGCGGGTGCGGCCGGATCAGCAGGCTTCACATCCGCCGCCTTGGCCTCTTCGCCGGAGTCGCTGCAGGCGGCAAGCAGGGCAACCGCCGGGATCGCGGCCAGCGAAGACAGGACGTTTCTGCGAGACAGACTTTTGCCGAACGAAGGACGGTTCATACGAATCACCTGACAAGGGTTGGATTTTGCAATGCAAAGGCACGAAAAGGCGAGAGTTGGCGCGAATTAAGGCATCTCCATCCCCAATCCAATCGCGGCACCCGACAAAGGCGATCACGAATGCGAGATGCTGACGACAAATCCATGACTGTCTTCAGGGGGTTTTTGACTTCCTTTCACCCAGGATGGTTGCGCCAAGCCTTTCCAGCGAGGCACGCAACCCTTCATCCTCGATCAGTTCGACCGTGCTGGACAATTTCGTCTTCTCCGCCGCCGTCAAGGGCCTGAAGCTGGGTTTAGGCCGTCCTTTGTCCGACGTCACCGGTTTTTGCACGATCCTGATGCGGCCTATTGCCGTAAAGCCGAGGAAGGCGTTGACCCGGTTGATGATCTCGCCGGTCTCATGCTGCAGATGAAGCGCCGCCATGCCCTCGCAGGCGATAACCAGCACCGCCGGCTCGAACGGATCGTCCTCGTGCAGGCGACGCGGCCACTGGATTTTCTCGGGCCGCGAGCGGCTGGCGAGGCGCGGTCCGGCGATCTCTTCCCAGGACTGGACGAGACCGATCGAGATGCCTGCCCTTTTGCGCAGCACCGGATCGAGGATTTTGGTCGCAAGATCGCTCACCGGGACGGGATTGCCGTAGGGCGTTCTCCCTGCCATGTACGTTCTCCAGCCACGACCCCAGCAATACCGGCCAGGCCAATACACGATCAATGGCACCAGCAGACCAGACCCGCAAGGCCCAGCCCCCCGAAGCCCAGACCGGCAAGGCAATGTCGGGCGATATCGCGTCGCGCCTTCTGGCCTGGTACGACGTGCATCATCGCGACCTGCCGTGGCGCGTGAGCCCGCGCGACCATGCACGCGGCGTGAGGCCCGACCCCTACCGTATCTGGTTGTCCGAAGTGATGCTGCAGCAGACGACCGTCGAGGCGGTGAAATCCTATTTCCGCGTCTTTGTCGAGAAATGGCCTGATGTCGAGGCGCTGGCCGCGGCGCCGACCGAGGACGTGATGAAGGCCTGGGCGGGGCTTGGCTACTATTCCCGCGCACGCAACCTCAAGGCCTGCGCCGATCTGGTGGCTGCGCGTGGCGGGCGGTTTCCCGATACCGAGGCTACCCTGCGAGACCTGCCCGGCATCGGCGCCTACACCTCGGCGGCCATCACCGCGATCGCCTTCGACCGCCCCGCCGCCGTTGTCGACGGCAATGTCGAACGCGTCATATCGAGGCTGTTTTCGATCACGACGCCGCTCAGCGACGCCAAGCCTGAGATACGCGCCCATGTCGAGGCCATGGTGCCGGCGGCAAGGCCGGGCGACTTCGCCCAGGCGATGATGGATCTCGGCGCCACGATCTGCAGCCCGCGCCTGCCACGCTGCATGCTGTGCCCGCTGCGCGAGGACTGCAGCGCCGTCGTCTCAGGCGACCCCGAAAATTTCCCGGTGCGGCTGCCAAAAGCCGACAAGCCGCAGCGACGCGGTGCTGCTTTCGTCGCGGTGCGCGAGGACGGTGCCATTCTTCTGCGCAAACGGCCCGAGAAAGGTTTGCTTGGCGGCATGACCGAGGTGCCGACCACGGACTGGACGGCGCGGATGGATGGGGCCACCACACCGGCGGCGGCGCCCTTTTCCGGCGACTGGCGGCGTGCCGGGACAATCACGCATGTCTTCACCCATTTCGCGCTCGAGCTCGACGTCTTTAGCGCCAATATAGAAGGTGAAGCGCCGGCAGGGTGTTTCTGGTCACCAGCCCATGAGATTGCCGGAGAGGCGCTGCCCACTGTCATGAAAAAGGCAATCGAGGCTGCGATACCCGGCGCGACGAGAAAGCAATCAACGCTCAGTGCAAAGAGGCCCCATGACTGAAATCCGCCACATCGTTTTCGACATCGGCCGTGTGCTGATCCACTACGATCCAAACATCCCGTTCAGTCGCCTCATTCCCGATGCCGAAGAGAGACAGTGGTTTTTCGACAATGTCTGCACACATGACTGGAACATCGAGCAGGATCGCGGACGAAGCTGGGAAGAGGCCGAGGCGCTGCTGATCGCGGAGTATCCAGATCATTCGGAAAACATCCGCAATTTTCGTCGCCATTGGCACGAAATGGTGCCGCATGCCTATGACGACAGCGTCGCCATCATGCTCGGCCTGATCGAGCGCGGCCATGACGTGACCATGCTGACCAACTTCGCCTCCGACACTTTGGCCGAAGCCCGCAAACGCTTCGATTTCCTGGATCGTCCACGTGGCGTGACCATCTCCGGCGAGATCGGCAAGATCAAACCGGATCGCGACATTTACGACCATCACGTGGCTGCGTTCGGGCTCGAACCATCGGCGACGCTCTTCATCGACGATAGCCAGAAGAATGTCGACGGCGCCCGGGTGGCGGGCTGGCAATCGGTGCTGTTCACCGATGCCAGGACGCTTAAAGCGGATCTTGAACGCTTCGGAATCAAGGCGTGATCTGAATCGCTTGCGGCGATCCGCTCAGATCTTGAATCAACGTGAAAGCAGCAATTGGCAGGGAGTTAGCCCCCTGCCCGCTCCATGCCGAGGCGGGCAATGCGGCGCAGTTCGTCGATCGGGGTGAGCCCACCGCTGCGCTCATAGTGCCAGAAGGTCCAGCCGTTGCAGGCATCCAGTCCCTGCACCTCGGCGCCGATCTTGTGGATCGAGCCGGCGCTGTCGCCGATCGCCACCGTGCCGTCGGCACGCACCTTGGCCGCCCAGCGCTTCTTGGCGTCATAGAGCGTGGCGCCCGGCGTCACCAGCCCGGTGTCGATCAGGCTGACGAAGGCAACGCGCGGCTCGGCGCGCTTACCGGTCAAGACCGTCAGATCGGCATCCTGCAGCGGTCGCACCGCATCGATACGCTCGTTGGCGGCGTCGATATAGGCCTGCTCGCGCTCGATGCCGACGAAATGGCGGCCAAGACGCTTGGCCACGGCGCCTGTCGTGCCGGAGCCGAAGAAAGGATCGAGCACGATGTCGCCCGGCTTGGTCGAGGCCATCATGATGCGGGCCAGCAGGGCTTCAGGCTTCTGAGTCGGGTGCAGCTTGTCGCCATTGTCGTTCTTCAGCCGCTCGCCGCCGGTGCAGATCGGGAACAGCCAGTCGGAGCGCATCTGGACATCGTCATTGGACGCCTTCAACGCTTCATAGTTGAAGGTGTAGCCCTTGCCCTTCTGGTCACGCGAGGCCCAGATCATCGTCTCATGCGCGTTCTGGAAGCGGCGCCCGCGGAAATTCGGCATCGGATTGGTCTTGCGCCAGACCACGTCGTTGAGGATCCAGAAGCCCAAATCCTGCATCTTGGCGCCGACCCGGAAGATGTTGTGGTAGGAGCCAATGACCCAGATTGTGCCGTTGGGCTTCAGCACTCGCCGCGCCGCCAGCAACCAGGCGCGGGTGAAAGCGTCGTAGGCTTCAAAACTCTCGAACTGGTCCCACTCGTCGTCGACCGCGTTGACCTTGGATTGATCGGGGCGATGCAGATCGCCGTCAAGCTGCAGGTTGTAGGGCGGATCGGCGAAGATGACGTCGATCGACTTTTCCGGCAGGCGGTCGAGCGCCGCGACGCAGTCGCCCTTCAGGATCGTGTCCAGCCATTCAGATTGCTGGGGGGCAAGGGAAAGCTCGTCGAGAAGACGCACGGCAGACATTTTTACACCCAAGGCACGCGTTACTGTTTACTCCCCGTTATGGTTACCGATCAGCGTAAATATTCGGTGAAGGCAAACGCGATCGTCCGTCAGGTTTGCGAAGGCCGGGCCATTGGTGTATGCCGCGCCGCTTGAGCCCGAGAGGCCATTCCTCCACCCTCCTTGTTCCGGATCACCATGCCCCAGCCAGACCTTGTCATCTTCGATTGCGACGGCGTGCTCGTCGATTCCGAAATCATCGCCGCGCGGGTCGAGGCAGAGTTGATAACCCTGGCCGGATACGAAATCTCGGCCGAGGAGATCGCGGAGACCTATGCGGGCCTGACGTTCAAGGACATCCTGATGCGGATCGAGGAGAAGTCCAAAATCCCGTTCCAGGCATCGCTCATCGATCGCGCGGAGGATCTGGTCGACCGCAAACTGCGAAGCGACGTCCGCGCCATCGAGGGCGTGCGCGAGGCGGTAGCCTCGGTCACGACACAGCGCTCCATCTGCTCCAACTCACGTTCGGAGCGGATCGGATTCATGCTGGAGAAGGTGCATCTGCTGCCATTTTTCGCCGGCCGTATCTTCTCGGCGCTGGAGATACCGAGCAAAAAGACCAAGCCCGCCCCGGATGTGTTCCTGTTCGCGGCGGAAAAACTCGGCGCGAATCCGGCGAACACCTTCGTCATCGAGGATTCCGTGCACGGCGTCACCGGCGCAAGGGCAGCCGGCATGCGCGTGATCGGCTTCACCGGCGCCAGCCACAGCTATCCCGGCCATGCCGACGCGCTGACAGAGGCCGGCGCCGAGACGGTGATCCGCCGCTGGGCGGAGCTGAAAAGCGTGATCGCGGCATTATCGGAATGGTCGGCTGACGCCTGAGACGCGGGCGCCCGGGCGGACGCACGCTGTGCCTATGACCGCTCAGTTCGTCGCGGCGGCCTTCTTCCTGTGGGTCTTCTTCGGCTTGTCGGTGGTCCCCTTCGGCGCGGTTTCGTCATAGCCGGCATAGGCCTGATAATCCTGCGCCGTCGGCGCCGGCACCACGACATTGGAATCGGTGAAGACGAACTGGGTGGCGACCGAGGGATCGGTGACATGGACCTGATACTGGTGGATCTGCGAGTAGAGCACGTCGGTGCCGTGCATCACCGCGGTGCGGATCGGCATGGTGATGGTGCCGGGCGAGAACTTGGGTCCCGGCACGATCTTGCCGGCGACCGCTATCTTCATCGTCATCTGCCCGTCGGCACGGCTGCAGTCGCGGGTCACGTCGGCAATCGACGCCTGGTAAATGATCCTCGCCGAATCATCGGGGGGAGTGGCAGCGGCGGCGTCGGCAGCAGCCTGGGCAGCGGCATCCGCCGCGGCGTCGCCTGTCTTCTTGACTTTGGGCTTGGCCTTCTTGACCTCGTTGGCATAGGTGTTGAAGAAGGCCGTACCGTCGCGCACCGTTACCCTCGGGCAATAGGCGTTCAACTGGCTGGCCAGGACCTTGGGATCCTGCGGCGGCGGTGGCGCTGCCGGGTCCTTCTTCTTGCCGAAGCCGAGGTCAAGGATGCCATTGTCGCCCGATTGGCAGCCGGCGGCGGCGAGCATAAAGCCGGTGAGCGCAAGACCCGCCAAAAAGCGGCCACGTGATGTACGAAACGCCATGAAACTGCACTTCCCTCTCGTAAAGCTGGTGACGTATATCAACGGCGCGGCAAAAATGCGACTGGAGCCGGCACAGAAATTAACCACCTTGTGGTGAACGGAAGAGCCGAGCAGCAACGGGACTGAGACATGCAATATGTGAGTACGCGCGGCGAGGCGCCCGCGCTTGGATTTTCCGATGCCGTGCTGGCCGGCCTGGCCCGCGATGGCGGGCTCTACGTACCACGCGAGTGGCCGCACTTCTCGGCAGCCGACATCCGTGCCATGCGAGGCCTTGCCTATCCCGACCTTGCCATACGCGTGCTGACGCCGTTCCTTGGTGGCGAGATCCCAACTCCGGTCTTCGAACGCCTGGTGCGTGAAGCCTATGCCACCTTCCGCCACGAAGCGGTCTGCCCGCTGGTCCAGACCGGCCCCAACACTTTTGTCCTCGAACTCTTCCATGGGCCGACGCTGGCGTTCAAGGACGTGGCAATGCAGCTGCTCGCTCGGCTGATGGATCATGTGCTTGCCGAACGCGACCAGCATGCCACCATTGTCGGCGCCACTTCAGGCGATACCGGCGGCGCGGCCATCGACGCCTTTGCCGGGCGCAGCCGAACCGACATCTTCATCCTTTTCCCGCATGGCCGCGTTTCGCCAGTGCAGCAGCGGCAGATGACGACGTCGAAGGCTGAAAACGTCCATGCGTTGGCGATCGAAGGCAATTTCGACGACTGCCAGGGCCTGCTCAAGGACATGTTCAACGACCACGCTTTCCGTGACCGGGTGGCCCTGTCGGGGGTCAACTCAATCAACTGGGCCCGCATCATGGCCCAGATCGTCTACTATTTCTCATCGGCCCTGTCGCTCGGCGCACCGGACAGGTCGGTGTCATTCACGGTGCCGACCGGCAATTTCGGCGATATCTTTGCCGGCTACGCCGCCAAGAAGATGGGCCTGCCGATCGAACGGCTGGTCATCGCCACCAACGACAACGACATATTGGCCCGCACCTTCGCCACCGGCGAATACCGCACCAAAGGCGTCTTCGCCACCACGTCGCCATCGATGGATATCCAGGTGTCGTCGAATTTCGAACGCCTGCTGTTCGAGGCCTCGAACCGCGACGCGACGACCGTGCGGCGCTACATGGATGGCCTGAAGCAGTCCGGCGCCTTCACCATTGAAGCCCGCGAAATCAACAGGATGCGGTCCGAATTCGACGCCGGCCGTGCCACCATGGACGAGGTCGCCGCCACCATCCGCTCGACGCTCGCGGCCAGCAATTATCTTCTGGATCCGCATACCGCCGCGGCCGTGCATGTCGCGGCCGGCAAAACATCAGGCGCCGTGCCGATGGTGGTGCTGGGCACCGCCCATCCCGCGAAATTTCCGGCCGCCGTCGAGGCCGCCAGCGGCGTCTCGCCCGCCCTGCCCGCATGGCTAGGGGGATTGATGACATTTGAGGAAAAATACACGGTACTTCCATCCGACCTGAAAATGGTGGAAGATTACGTCAGTCGCCGCGCGCGGGCGGCGCGTTAGGGAGTACGAGCCATATGGGTGTTGAGGTAAGCCGTCTGTCGAACGGCCTGACAGTCGCCACCGAAACCCTTCCAAGTATCGAATCGGTTGCCTTGGGTGCCTGGGTCAAGTCCGGCGCCCGCAATGAACGTGACGAAGAGCATGGCATGGCCCATCTGCTCGAGCATATGGCGTTCAAGGGCACAAAGCGGCGAAGCGCTTTCGAAATCGCCTCGGAAATCGAGGATGTCGGCGGCGAGATCAACGCCGCCACCAGCGTCGAGACCACGTCCTACTATGCCAGGGTGCTGTCCGACGACGTGCCGCTGGCGGTCGATATCCTTGCCGACATCCTGCAGGAGTCCGAATTCGACCCGCAGGAGCTCGAGCGCGAGCAGCATGTGATCCTGCAGGAGATCGGCGCCGCGCACGACACACCAGACGATATCGTCTTCGACCGTTTCACCGAGACGGCCTTTCGCCACCAGACCATCGGCCGCTCTATCCTGGGCACGCCGGAAACCGTCAAATCCTTCACTTCCAAGCAGTTGCACGACTTCATCGAACGCCAATATGGCGCCGAGCGGATGGTGATCGTGGCCGCGGGCGACATCAAGCACGACAATTTCGTGCGCGAGGTCGAGAAGCAGCTCGGCGGCTTTCGCAGCAAGGCCGACAGCACCATTCCGCAATATGCGCAGTATGTCGGCGGCGATTTCCGCGAGGACCGCGACCTGATGGACGCGCAGATCGTGCTGGGCTTCGAGGGCCGCGCCTACCATGTGCGCGACTTCTACGCCTCGCAGGTTCTGTCGATGATCCTCGGCGGCGGCATGTCGTCGCGCCTGTTCCAGGAAGTCCGCGAGAAACGTGGCCTCTGCTACTCGGTCTATGCTTTCCACTGGGGCTTTTCCGACACCGGCATATTCGGCGTCCACGCCGCGACCGGCCAGAGCGACATTGCCGAACTGGTACCTGTCATCATCGACGAACTGCAGAAGGCCGGAGAGAGCATCCTGCAGGAAGAACTCGACCGCGCGCGTGCCCAGTATCGCGCTGGGCTGATCATGTCGGCCGAAAGCCCGGCCAGCCGTGCCTCGCAGATCGCGCGGCAACTGCTCTTGTTCGGCAGGCCGATCGCCAAGGAGGAATTGATGGAGCGCCTCTCGGCGCTTACGGTGGAGCGGCTGACCGACCTGTCGTCGCGGATGTTCTCGACCAAGCCGACACTTACCGCTGTCGGGCCTGTTGGTACGCTGGCGCCATATGAGGCGATTCTCGATTCGCTTCCGGGCACGCAGACCATGGCCCGCAGGCTCGCCGTCTAAGTCCCCAAAGCGTCGTGTTCGCGCTCCCTTTCTTTCGCCGTGACCTGCCGGCGCTGAAGGGTAACCTCGTTACGCTTCGCGTTCCATTCACCAATGACTACCGTGAATGGTCGACGTTGCGCGGCGAAAGCCGGGCATTCCTGGAGCCGTGGGAGCCGCGCTGGACTCCCGATGAACTCGACCGCACGGCATGGCGCCTGCGCATCTCACGCTATCGCGAGGATTATGCGCAAGGGACCGCGATCGCCTTCTTCATCTTCGAGAAGTCGAGCGGCAAGCTGGCCGGCGGAATCACGCTCGGCAACATACGCCATGGTGTCTCGCAAAGCGGCCATGTCGGCTACTGGATCGGCGAGCGCTTCGGCGGCCGCGGGCTGATGACCGACGCGGTCAAGGTCGTGGCCCGCTTTGCCTTCGATACGCTGAGGTTGCACCGGATCGAAGCGGCCTGTATTCCCGACAATATCCGGTCGGTCCGCGTGCTTGAAAAAGCCGGATTCCGGCGCGAAGGACTCTTACGATCCTATCTCAGGATCAACGGCATCTGGCAGGACCACTATCTCTACGCCCGGATCGCGGACGATCCGCCGAGCGCTGGAACGAAGGACTGATTTTTGACGAATTTCCTGCGCAACGGGCCGCTGTTCGCCTTTGTCCTCGCGGCAATCCTGACGCTGTGCGCGGCATCGTCGGCCTTTGCCGTCGAACCAATCAAGATCGCCCGCGACGACGTTGCGCTCGACCTGTCGCGCGCCTTCGAGATCTACCGCAACCAGGGTGAGAACTTCCAGGTGTCGACGGCGCCCGGGCCAGACGGCATCGTGCGGCGCATCGAGGTCGAGGCCAATGACGCGCGCTCGACCGGCGACTGGGCGGTGTTCGCGCTGGCCAACACCACCGACCAGCAGCTCGACAGGCTGATCGTGGCGCCGCATTTCCGTCTGGTCAATTCCGGCATCTTCTGGCCCGATCTTGGCGCCACCCGCATTGCCGCCATCACGCCCAGCGAGGGCTTCGCGCTCGACCGCCAGACCAGCCCAGACGCAGATGTGTTCCGGGTGACACTGAACCCGGGAACGGTGATCACCTTCATCGCCGAACTCGCCTCGCCCAAGCTGCCGCAGGTGTATCTCTGGGAGCCGGAAGCCTACAAGGATTCGGTCAACTCCTATACGCTGTTTCGCGGCATCGTCATCGGCATCGCCGGTCTGCTGGCACTCTTCCTGACCATCCTTTTCGTGGTCAAGGGGACCTCCATGTTCCCGGCGACCGCAGCCCTCGCCTGGGCGGTGCTTGCCTATATCTGCGTCGATTTCGGCTTCCTCAACAAAGTCATCGAGATTTCGCCCGGCAATGAGCAGATGTGGCGAGCTGGTACGGAGGTGGCGCTTGCCGCGACCTTCGTGGTGTTCCTGTTCGCCTATCTCAACCTCAACCGATGGCACGGCCATTTCAGCTATGGCGCCCTGGTCTGGATCCTTGGGCTGCTCTTGATCGCCGGTGTCGCCATCGTCGATCCGGCGGTCGCAGCCGGCATCGCCCGTATCTCCTTTGCCGCCACCGCATTGACCGGGCTCGGGCTGATCATCTTCCTCGGGATTCGTGGTTATGATCGTGCGATCATGCTGGTGCCCAGTTGGGTCATGGTGCTGTTGTGGCTATGCGGGTCGTGGATGGCGATCACCGGCATGCTCGACAACGACATCGCCCAGCCGGCACTCGGCGGTGGGCTGATCCTGATCATCCTGTTGATCGGCTTCACCGTCATGCAGCACGCCTTTGCCGGCGGTGCGCTGCATCAGGGACTGTTCTCCGACCTCGAACGCCAGGCGCTGGCGGTTGCCGGGTCGGGCGACACGGTGTGGGACTGGGACGTTCTGCGCGACCGCGTGGTCACCAAGCCCGATGTCAGCATCCAGCTCGGCCTGGCGCCCAACAGCCTGGGGGGTGCGGCGCGCAACTGGCTGCCGGTGCTGCACGCCGACGACCGCGACACCTTCCGCACGACGCTCGACGTGGTGCTCGAGCATCGCCGTGGCCGGGTGGCGCAGAATTTCCGCCTGCGCGGGGCTGACGGGCACTATCACTGGTTCAATTTGCGGGCTCGACCGGTCATCGGATCGGACGGCGAGGTCATCCGCTGCGTCGGCACCATGGTCGACGTCACCGAGCAGAAGAAGTCCGAGGAGCGGCTGCTGCACGACGCCGTGCACGACAACCTGACCGGCCTGCCGAACCGCGAATTGTTCATGAACCGGCTGGAAGCGATCATCTCGATCGCGCGCACCGAAGAGAAGGTGCGTCCGACCGTCTTCGTCATCGACATAGACCGCTTCAAGCAGGTCAATGACGGGCTCGGCATCTCGGCCGGCGACACCATCCTGCTCACCATAGCGCGCCGCCTGCACCGGCTGCTCAAGCCGAAGGATTCACTGTCGCGCTTCGCCGGCGATCAGTTCGCGCTGATGCTGCTGTCCGAACAGGACCCTGCCCGCATCGCCGGTGTGGCGGATGCCATCAAGCACGCGATCAACAACCCGATCACCTTTGCCAAGCGCGAGATCGTGCTGACCGCCTCGATCGGCCTGATCACCTGGACCTCGGCCCAGACGTCGGCCGAGGACATGGTCAAGGACGCCGAGCTTGCCATGCACCAGGCCAAGCGTTTTGGCGGCGACAGGATCGAGCCGTTCCGCCCGGCTTTCCGCACCGTCGGAACCGACCGGCTGCAGTTTGAATCCGATTTGCGGCGCGCCATCGAACGGCGCGAATTCACGCTGGCCTACCAACCCATCGTGCGCCTGGAAGATGGCAGCGTTGCCGGCTTCGAAGCCTTGCTACGCTGGGATCATCCACGTCGCGGCATGATCCCGCCGGCGGACTTCATCCCAGTCGCCGAAAGCTGCGGGCTGATCGTGCAGCTTGGGCTGTTCGCCATGCAACAGGCGGCCGAGGATCTCGCTGGATGGCAGAAGCAGATCGGTGATGCGCCGCTGTCGGTCTCGGTCAACCTGTCCAGCCGTCAGCTCATCCGCCGCGACCTGGTCAGCGATGTCCGCTCGGTCATCGCGCGGGCCAATCTGAAGCCGCGCTGTTTCCGGCTGGAACTCACCGAGTCCCTGGTCATGGATAATCCCGAACAGACCGCCCATGTGCTGACCAAGCTGAAGCAGCTTGGCATCGGCTTGTCGCTGGACGATTTCGGCACCGGCTATTCCTCGCTCGCCTATCTGACGCGGTTCCCGTTCGACACCATCAAGATCGACAAGAGTTTTGTCGACGACAACACGCCCAAGCGCGCTGTCCTGCTCAAATCCATGGTCAACATGGCGCATGAGCTCGGTCTGTCAGTGGTTGCCGAAGGCATATCGGACGAGCGCGACGCGCTGGAACTGCGCCAGATGGGTTGCGAATACGTCCAAAGCTTCATGTTCGGCGCGCCGATGCCGGGCGACCAGGTGCTGAAGACGTTGAAGGAACAGTATCCGCTGACGCAGGCGTGATGCGTCCAAGCTTCGGCAGCTTCAGGCGTGACCGGCGGCCAGGCTGAGATGGGCGAGATCAATGCCGATCGAGGCGAGAATTCGATCGTATTTGCGCTCGATATCGGCGTCGAACAGAAGCCCGGGGCTGGCCGGGCAGGTCAGCCAGCCATTCTCGGCGATCTCGGTTTCCAGTTGGCCGGCGCCCCAGCCCGAATAACCCAGTGCCATCAGCGCATGGCGCGGGCCGCGGCCCGACGATATGGCGCGCAAAATGTCGACCGTCGCCGTCAGGCAGATATCGTCGGAAACGGTCAGCGACGATTCCACGCGATAGTCGCCGGAATGCAGCACAAAGCCCCGGCTGCGATCGACAGGGCCGCCATTGCGCACGACGAAATCGCGCGCCTGCGCCGGCAGGCGGATCGCCTCCTGCTCGTTCATGATGCCGAGTTGCACGAGAAGGTCCGGAAACAGCATCTGCTGTGTCTGATTGATGATCAGGCCCATCGCGCCTTCATCGCTGTGCGCGCAGATGTAGATGACCGAGCGCGTGAAACGGTCGTCCTTCATGCCGGGCATGGCAATCAGGAACTGATCGTCGAGAAAGCCGCGTCCAGCGGCCGTCTTCTTGTGGCGCAACAAGTCCATGGCAGGGAGGGTACCGTGTTTCCCGGGCGCCGAAAAGATGTGCCGCGCCGGATTCGACCAAAGCCCATGTTGCCCGTGGGCCCTGGCTTGCCACCGGGGGTCACGCAAATATGATGCCGGCAAGGCCATGAAATCATTGCACCGCCACGAACGGACGATCAAATCACCGCCATGCAAAGCTTGAAAATCCTGCTGCTCGGCGCCGCCATCGGATCGGCGACCGTCCTCCCCGCCTCCGCTTCCTCATCCGCATGGTACAACAGCGAGGGCGGCAAGGTGCGGCTGGTGACATCAGGCAAGCCGGACGAGGCCGGCCGCATCCAGGGCGTGCTCGACATAGCGCTCAAGCCCGGCTGGAAGACCTATTGGCGCGATCCGGGTGACGCCGGCGTGCCGCCGCAACTCGACATTTCGGCCAGCACCAATATCGCCGATGCCGCCCTCTCGTTTCCGGCGCCCCAACGCCACGACGATGGCTATGGCAAATGGGCCGGCTACAATTACCCGGTTTCGCTGCCTGTGACATTCACGCTGGCGACGCCGAACCAACCGGCGGTCATCGACGCCGATATCTTTCTCGGCATTTGTGAAACGATCTGCATCCCCGTGCAGACGCGGCTGACCGTCGACCCCACTTCCGATCCCGACAATGCCGACGACGCAGCCTTGGTGAAGGCGAGTTTCACAGCCTTGCCGGCGCCGGCAAAGCCTGATTTCGGCATCAACGTGCTGCCGGGCGATCACGAGACACTGGTTGTCGAGGCAAGCTTTCCCGGTGACCCGGAGGCGGCGGATTTCTTCGTCGCCGGCGAGCGGGACTACATGTTCGGCACCCCTTCCCGCAGCGAGAAGGACGGCAAGCTGATCTTCACCGTACCGATCCTCGACCGTCCTTCGACAACGCCCACGGATGGCGGACTTCACTACACGCTGACGAGTTCGGCGGGCGCGGTCGAAGGACTGCTGCCTTTCCCTTGACGCCTCGATGGTTGCAGGAAGCCGCCGAGTTCGCTACGCAAGCACGCACTCTTCCCATTCCCCAAGCGAGGAACTCATGACCATTTCCGTTGGCGACAAGCTGCCCGAGGCGACCTTCAAGACAATGACCGCCGATGGCGCCAAGGCGATCACGTCAGCCGAGATTTTCCCGGGCAAGAAGGTGGTTCTGTTCGGTGTTCCCGGTGCCTTCACGCCGACCTGCAGCAACAACCATCTGCCCGGCTATCTCGAAAACCATGACGCCATCCTGGCGCGTGGCGTCGACACCATCGCCGTCGTTTCGGTCAACGACGTTCATGTCATGGGTGCCTGGGCCCGCTTCACCGGCGGTGAGGGCAAGATCCTGTTCCTCGCAGACGGCAACGGCGATTTCGCCAAGGCGGTCGGCCTTGATGCCGATTATTCCGGTGGCGGCATGGGCCTGCGCTCGAAGCGGTTTTCCATGGTCGTCGACGACGGCAAGGTGACCGCGGTCAATGTCGAGACCAAGCCCGGCGTCGACGAGTCCGGTGCGGCTCATATTCTCGGACAGCTCTGAGCTTCGACGATCGCGTCGGGCGAGGCCGCGACGGCTGACCTCGCCCAAACCGCTTGCACTCCAGAACTGCCGATTTTCGGGGGATCCCCAGCAATGTTTGACGTCTTCTGGCGCGCTATCGCGATTGGCGTCGGCGCCACGGCGCTGATGGATCTCTGGGCCATCTTCCTGCACAAGGCGTTCGGCCAGCCACGGCCGAATTGGGGACCGGTCGGGCGCTGGGTCTGGCATCTCGGTGACAAGGTCTTTCACGATGATATCGGCGATGCAGCGCCCTACGCACACGAAGTGGCGCTGGGCTGGGCCTTTCACTATTTCGTCGGCATCGTCTACGGCATCATCCTGGTGGTGGTGGCTGGTGCGGGCTGGCTTGCCGCGCCGACCTTCCTGCCGGCCTTCATCCTCGGCATCGTCACCGTCGGTGCCGGCTGGTTCCTGCTGGCGCCCGGCATGGGAGCGGGGTGGGCAGCCTCGAAGCGACCCAATCCCATGCGGATTCGGGCGCTCAACCTGGTCTCGCACACAGTGTTCGCACTCGGGCTTTGGGGCACCGCGCTGCTGATCCGCTAAGGATTCAGGGCTGTTCCAGTCTATCGATCGGCCGCCATCCGTGGATGACGTGACGCGCGCCGATATCGTAGGCAAAATAGTTGCCGCCGCCGGCCGGCTGATCCGCTTCGCGGCTGATCTCCCGCCCGCTGAGGGAGAGAAGGAGGAGCGTTCCTACGCCTCCATGGCCCACAATAGTAACGTCGCCAGCGTCATGGATGCCGAGCAGGGCGCTGACCTCGCTCACGATACGATGCTGCGCATCAATTGCCCGCTCCCACCCGCGAATGCTTTTGCGCGGATTGGCGAAGAACTGGTCGGCGACTGCTTCGAACTCCAGTGGCGGCAGGAAACCTGTCGCCGACCGGTCATTCTCATGCGTCCGTTCTCTCACCTCGACGGCAAGGCCGACATGTCTTGCGAGGATCTCAGCGGTTTCTATCGCCTTGCGTTCAGACGAAGATACGATGCGCCGTATCGATCCGACCCACGGTTGATCGAGCATCACAATCGCTCGTGCACGCCCAAAACCGGATAGACCCCATTCCGGCACGGGAACAGTGGCATCGACTTGAACCTGGGGATGCGTCACATAGTAGAGGTTCGGCATGGTCGAGAGGTTACTGCCTGAGCACGGACCAGTTGCCGGAAATCAATAGCTCTGTGTCGAACGACGCGCTTTCGTGGCCGGCGGCTGTTTTGCCTGGACATCCGGCCTCGGCGCTGACCCCGCCGGCTTGAAGGAGCCTTTCTTGAACGGCGCCATGCCTTCCCTGGCCAACTCGTCGGCGCGTTCGTTCTCGGTATGGCCGGCATGGCCCTTGACCCAGTTCCAGGTCACTTTGTGGCGCCGGTTGGCTTCGTCGAGCGCCTGCCACAGCTCACCATTCTTGACCGGCTTCTTGTCGGCGGTCTTCCAGCCGTTCTTCTTCCAGCCATGGATCCATTTGGAAATGCCGTCCATGACATATTTGCTGTCGGTATGAAGTTCGACCGTGCAAGGCTCCTTCAGCGCATTGAGCGCCGAGATGGCGGCCAGCAACTCCATGCGGTTGTTGGTGGTCTCGGCCTCGCCGCCCGAAAGTTCCTTGGTGGTACCGTTGAAGCGCAAGATGGCACCCCAGCCGCCAGGGCCGGGATTGCCCGAACAGGCGCCGTCGGTGAAGATTTCAACCTGTTTGCTCATGATACCCCGTATTCGGCCAATCCATATTCCGAAGCAGATTTGATTGCCCGATGGAATCGCATCCGTCTGATGTATTCGGCCGGGTCCCGCTTCATGACCAGGCCACCATCGGGAACGGTGAGCCAGTCGTAGAGCCGGGTCAACATGAAGCGCAGGGCCGAGCCGCGCGCCAGCATCGGAAGTGCTGCCTTTTCCTGATCGCTCAGGGGCCGCACGCTCTGATAGCCGGCGAGCAGCGCCTTGCCCTTGGTGAGATTGAAGGAAAAGTCCTTCTCGAAGCACCAGGCGTTGAGGCAGGTGGCGACGTCGTAGGCATAGAGATCGTTGCAGGCGAAATAGAAGTCGATCAGGCCGGAGAGCTTTTCGCCGAGGAAAAACACGTTGTCCGGGAAAAGATCGGCATGGATGATGCCTTCGGGGAGGCCCTTCGGCCAGTTCCGCTCGAAATCGGCGAAGTCGGCATCGACCTCGGCCGCCAGGCCCGGCTCAACCTCGTCGGCCCGGCCACGGGCTGCGGTCCACAGCTTGCGCCAGCCGTCGATGGCCAGCGCGTTGGGACGGGTCATCGAAAAATCGGCTCCAGCCAGGTGCAGGGCGGCCAGCGCCTTGCCGACCTCGGCGCAATGCGTGGCTGTCGGCCGTCGCAGCGAAAGCCCTTCGAGGAAGGTGATGATGACCGCCGGGCGGCCGGCCAGTGTGCCGATGACGCTGCCGTCATGCGCTGTCACCGGCAGCGGGCAGGACACCCCCTTGTTGGCGAGATGGCCCATCAGCCCAAGGAAGAAGGGCAGGTCCGCCTTCTCGACGCGCTTCTCATAGAGCGTCAGGATGTAGGAACCCGTGGAGGTGTGCAGCAGGAAGTTCGAATTCTCGGTGCCTTCGGCGATGCCCTTGTAGGACAGGAGATCGCCAACCGGGTAGTGCTTCAGGAAAGCGCCGAGTTCGCCCTCCGCAACATCGGTGTAGACCGCCATGTGCCTTACGCGGCTCCATTGACGAAGGCCATGTCGGCAGGCGTCAGTTCGACATCGCGCAATACCCGCATGACCGGAAAATCCTCCGTTTCGGTGGCCGTGACGGCCAGGTCGATGGTAACATCGAAGCGCTGGCGGAACGCGTCGATGATCTCGTCGACGATGATCTCCGGCGCGGATGCCCCAGCCGACAGGCCAAGGGTCGAAATGTTGCCGATGTTATTCCACGGAATCTCGGCGGCACGCTGCACGAGAAGCGACATCGTGGCGCCGGCACGCTCCGCGACCTCGACAAGGCGGCGCGAATTGGAGGAATTCGGGGCGCCGACGATCAGGTAGAGATCAGCTCCCGGCGCGGTGTCCTTGACCGCTTCCTGGCGATTGGTGGTGGCGTAGCAGATCGATTCCGCCGCGGGCGCCTGAAGGTCGGGAAAACGGTCCTGCAGCGCACGGATGATGCCGGCGGTGTCCTCGACCGACAGCGTGGTCTGGGTGACGAAGCCAAGCGCCTTCGGATCGGTTGGCACAAGCATGGCCGCGTCGGCCTCGGTCTCGATCAACGTGACCGCGCCCTCGGGCAATTGCCCCATCGTGCCGATCACCTCTGGGTGTCCGGCATGGCCGATCAACAGCACATGGCGGCCAAGCCGCTGATGGCGCATGGCCTGCTTGTGGACCTTCGAGACCAGCGGACAGGTGGCGTCCAGATAGAACAGGTTGCGCGCCTGCGCGTCCGCCGGCACCGATTTGGGCACGCCATGCGCCGAGAAGACGACCGGCGACTGCCGATGCTCGGGCGGGATTTCGGAAAGCTCCTCGATGAAGACGGCGCCAAGGCTTTGCAGTCCTTCGACGACGTAGCGGTTGTGCACGATCTCGTGGCGGACATAGACCGGCGCGCCATATTTCTTCAGCGCCAGCACGACGATCTGGATGGCACGGTCGACGCCGGCGCAGAAACCGCGAGGCTGGCAGAGCCGTATCGTCAGAGGAGGCTTGGCGGTTGTCTGAAGCATTGAATCCTGGCCGGTTAGTCAGCGCCGAAATGAGGTGCCTACCCCTGCCCTGTCAAGGGCATCGGTAGAAAGGGGGCGTTAGTAGAAAGGGACACCGGTAGAAAAGCGGCTCGCGCGTTCATTCCTCTTTCGCGGGACGGCGAAGCCGCAGGATGAGCACGGCTGCGAGTGCTGCGGCAAGCCCATACCAGGTGACGGCATATTGCAGGTGGCTGTTCGGCAGGTCGATGATGGTGACGCCTCCGATCGGCAGACCGCCGGGATTCGGCGTCTTGTCCGCATCGATGAAGATCGGCACCAGCGTGAACCCGGCAGGCAGGCCGGCGCTCGCCGCCATGACGTCGCGGTCCTTCCAGTAGAAGATGTTCTTCGCCACGTCATTGTCAGGAAGCATCATCGACGGTTTTGCCGGCAGCGGATTGCGGGCAAGGCCGGTGACCGTGACCTTGCCGGTCACCTGTCCCTTGTTCCGCTTGGCGGCGTCCTTCAGATCATAAGGCACGAAGCCACGATTGATCAGCACGAAGCGGCCATCGTCGAGGGCAAGGGGCGTGTAGACGTTGAAGCCGGCCTCGCCTTCCCAGGTCGCATAGAAATGCCGCTCGCCCGAATGCAGGAACGTCCCGGAGACCGTGACCGGCGTGTAGTCGACATCGCCGGTCGAGGTGAATTCCTTCTCGACCTCGGCCAGCGGCACAGGCGCGGAGTGGGTGCGTCGATCGATGGTCTGCAGAAGGCCTTCTTTCCAGTGCAGGCGCTGGACCTGCCAGGTGCCGAGCGCCAGAAGGATTAAAAGCAGCAGCAGGCCAAGGCCGAGCAGCAACGCCGATCGCGGCCGCGAACGGCCACGATCCTTGACGGAGGCCTCGCTCATTCGCTGTGGTCCAGCCGGCCTTCGGCCGCCTTGTTGGCATATTGCAGGGTGAGCAGCACTCCCTTGATCAGCCGCAGCGCCGTCAGGCACAGCACCAGGGCCAGCGGAATCCATATCAGCAGATGCAGCCAGAGCGGCGGGCTCAGCGTCACTTCGATCCAGAGAGCCAAGCCGACGATGATAAAGCCGATGATCAGGATGACGAAGACCGCCGGCCCGTCGCCGGCATCGGCGAAGGAATAGTCGAGGCCGCAATTGATGCAGCGCTTGCCGACGGTGAGGAACCCGGAAAACAGCCGCCCCTCGCCGCAGCGTGGGCAGCGGCCATGCAGGCCAGCCGAAATCGGATCGATCGGAGGCCAGATCGCTTTGTCGTCATTCATGGTTATTTCTCGATCTCGATCGGTGTCCCATCGGTCACCATTGCCCAGATGTCGTCCATGTCGGAATCCGTAACGGCAATGCAGCCATCGGTCCAGTCGACCAATTGAAGCAGCCAGCCCCACCAGCCGAAACCATTCGGCTGGCCATGGATCATGATCATGCCACCAGCGTCGACATTGCGCGCCTTCGCGGCCGCCAGATCGCCGGCATTGGGATAGGAGATGTGGATCGACTTGTGCGCGATGCTGTTGGGGTTGCGCCAGTCGAGAATATAGCGGCCTTCGGGCGTGCGCTGATCGCCCTCCTGGCGTTTGTGGCCGAAGGGATCTCCGCCGAGCGCGATACCGTAGCTGCGCAGGACCTTGCCGTCGCCGACCAGTTCGAGCCGCCGTTCCGCCTTGCGGACACGCACCAAATCGACCTTCTCAGCCGCAAGGGCCGGAAACGCCAGGAGAATAAATGCACAAATCGCCCAGGAAACTGTCCGCCGCATCGGCAACCGATGGGCGATCATTGCGCCGAAAAGAAGAAGGCGGCCCGTCGCCGTGGCCGCCTTCCAGAATCCAAATGTTGAAGGCCCGGATCAGTGGCCTTCGATCACCGCGCCGACCGATCCCCAGACATAGATCGATGCAAACAGGAACAGCCAGACCACGTCGACGAAGTGCCAGTACCAGGCGGCCGCCTCGAAGCCGAAATGCTGCTTGGGGGTAAAGTCGCCCTTCATCGCCCGGATCAGGCAGACCAGCAGGAAGATGGTGCCGATGATGACATGGAAGCCGTGGAAGCCCGTCGCCATGAAGAAGGTCGCGCCGTAGATGGAATCCCTGAAGGCGAACGGAGCGTGCATGTACTCGTAGGCCTGCACCATGGTGAACAGCATGCCGAGGCCGACGGTCAGCACCAGGCCGTTGATCAGCCCCTTGCGATCGCCATGCAGCAGCGAATGGTGCGCCCAGGTGACCGTGGTGCCCGACAGCAGCAGAATAACGGTGTTGTAGAGCGGCAAATGGAAGGGATCGAGAACTTCCATGCCCTTCGGCGGCCAGACGCCACCGGTAAAGGCGGTGCGGGCATATTGCTGCGCCTCGCTCGGAAACAGGCTGGCGTCGAAATAAGCCCAGAACCAGGCGACGAAGAACATCACCTCCGATGCGATGAACATGATCATGCCGTAGCGCAGATGCAGCGACACGACGCGCGTGTGATGCCCCTCATGCGCTTCCTTGATCGTATCCGACCACCAGGCGAACATGGTGTAGAGCACGATCACGAGACCGATGAAGAACAGCCACGGATTGGCGATGTTGAAGCCGAAGATCGGGAACGATCCACCCTTCAGATATTCCATCAGGGCGACACCGCCAAAGGCGGTGACGAGCGCCCCTACCGACCCCAGGAAAGGCCACGGGCTCGGGTCGACGAGATGATAGTCGTGATGTTTTGCGTGCGCGTCTGCCATATCAACCCCCGAGATTTGCTTCGGTATCTGAAACTGTCTTGCTGTTGCCCTTGGCCGGCTCCGAGGAGGCGACCGGCTTGTTCTTCTCGACCGGGAACATCGTGTAGGACAGCGTGATCGTCTTCACGTCCTTCAGTTCCGGCACATTCACGATATCGGGGTCCACATAGAACAGGACCGGCATGTCCAGCGTCTCGCCAGGCTTCAGCGACGTGTCGGTAAAGCAGAAGCACTCGACCTTGTTGAAGTAAGGACCCGCCAGTTCCGGCTGCACGTTGAAAGTGGCTCGGCCGGTAACGGGGCGATCGAACTTGTTGGTCGCCTGATAGTGCGCCTGCACCGTCTCGCCGATCTTCATGGTCATCGAGCGCTGGACCGGCTGGAACTCCCACGGCACGCCGGCAATATTGGCGTCGAAGCGGACGGTGATCTCGCGGTCAAGCACGCGGCCGGCATACTGCTTCTCGACACGTTGCGTCGTGCCGCCATAGCCGGTCGCCTGGCAGAACATCTTGTAGAGTGGCACGGCGGCATAGGCCATGCCGATCATGCCGGTGAAGAAGGCAAGACAAACAGCCGCGACGATGCGGTTGCTGTTTTTCCCGGCCGTCTTTCTAGGCGTCTCGACGCTCATCACATCTTGCCCGACAAATTGTGGCCGAACTTCACGATCGTCGCGATGTAGAAAATGACGACCAGCACCGCCAGCGCCACGCCTATGGCGATGGATCGGCTGCGCTGGGCCTTCCTCTGGCGATCGGTCAAGGTGACCGTCTCGAGCTTTTCCTCGATCATGATCATGCTCCACCCATGGCAAGCGCGCGTTCGACAACGCTGTCGGCCAGGTAGGCAGCGAAGATGGCGAAGAGATAAAGCAGCGAATAGGCAAACAGCGCCTTGGCCGGTTTCATGGCGCGGTCGTCGTCGGCCATGCCGAGCACTTTCCAGGCGTACCAGACAAAGCCGAGCCCGAGTAGTATGGCGGCCACGCCATAGAAGGGCGTGGTGTAGCCGAGCAGCCACGGCAGCACGCCGACCGGGGCCAGCACCAGCGCATAGGCGAAGATCTGACGGCGGGTCGACGCCTGGCCGGCGACATTGGGCATCATCGGGATGCCGGCGCGCTCATAGTCCTCGGACTTGAACAGCGCGAGCGCCCAGAAATGCGGCGGCGTCCACAGGAAGATGATCAGGAACAGGACGATGCTCTCGAGACTGACCGATCCGGTCACCGCGGCCCAGCCTATGACCGGCGGGATCGCGCCGGCCGCGCCGCCGATGACGATGTTCTGCGGCGTCCAGCGCTTCAGCCACATCGTGTAGACGACGGCGTAGAAGAAGATGGTGAAGGCCAGCAGCGTCGCCGACAGCCAGTTGACCAGCACGCCGAGCGTCATCACCGACAGCACCGAGAGCACCAGGCCGAAGCTGAGCGCCTCGTGCGGTTGGATGCGGCCGGACGGCACTGGACGGCTGGCCGTCCTGGTCATGACAGCGTCGATGTCTGCGTCGTACCACATGTTGAGCGCGCCAGAGGCGCCGGCGCCGATGGCGATAGAAAGGATGGCGATCACCGCCAGCAGGGGATTGATGGTCACGGGTGCGGCGACCAGCCCCACGAAGGCTGTGAACACCACCAGCGACATGACGCGCGGCTTCAGCAGGGCGAAGAAATCGCCCGCCGTCGCTTCCGACATGCGGAAGCCCGCTTCGTCAATGCTGGTTTCGTCGACTAGGGCCATGCGTACTCAGTCCATCATTCCGTTGGCCAAAACGCCGGCGGGCCGGCGGTTTCGTGTTCGAGCGGGGAGTCGCCTTACTTGATCTTCGGCAGCTGCTCCCACTGGTGGAACGGCGGCGGCGAAGGCAGCTGCCATTCGAGCGTGGTGGCGCCCTCACCCCATGGGTTGGCACCGGCGATCCGCTTCTTCTGGAAGGCTTCGAACACGCCGTAGAGGAAGATCACCACACCAACGGCCGAGATATAGGAGCCGATCGACGACACATAGTTCCAGCCGGCAAACGCGTCCGGATAGTCGATGGTGCGGCGCGGCATGCCAGCCAGGCCAAGGAAGTGCTGCGGGAAGAAGATCAGGTTCACGCCGACAAAGGTGACCCAGAAGTGGGTGTTGGCGATGACAGGCGAATACATGTAGCCGGTCATCTTCGGGAACCAGTAGTACCAGCCGGCGAAGATCGCGAACACCGCGCCCAGCGACAGCACGTAGTGGAAGTGGGCGATGACGAAATAAGTGTCATGCAGCGAACGGTCGAGACCGGCATTGGCCAGCTGGACGCCGGTGACGCCACCGATGGTGAACAGGAAGATGAAGCCCAGTGCCCACAGCATCGGCGTCTTGAAGGAGATCGACCCACCCCACATCGTTGCGATCCAGGAGAAGATCTTCACGCCCGTCGGCACCGCGATGACCATGGTGGCGAAGACGAAGTAGCGCTGCGTGTCGAGCGACAGGCCGGTCGTATACATGTGGTGCGCCCACACGATGAAGCCGACGGCGCCGATCGCGACCATGGCATAGGCCATGCCGAGATAGCCGAACACGGGCTTCCTCGAGAAGGTCGAGACGATATGGCTGATGATGCCGAAGCCCGGCAGGATCAGGATGTACACTTCCGGATGGCCGAAGAACCAGAACAGATGCTGGAACAGCAGCGGATCGCCGCCATTGTCCGGCGCGAAGAAGGCCGTGCCGAAATTGCGGTCGGTGAGCAGCATGGTGATGCCGCCGGCCAGGACCGGCAAAGACAACAGCAGTAGGAAGGCGGTGACCAGCACCGACCAGGCGAACAGCGGCATCTTGTGCAGCGTCATGCCCGGAGCGCGC
Source organism: Mesorhizobium sp. HAY1-8B (assembly GCF_056868045.1). NCBI lineage: Bacteria > Pseudomonadati > Pseudomonadota > Alphaproteobacteria > Hyphomicrobiales > Phyllobacteriaceae > Mesorhizobium > Mesorhizobium sp. HAY1-8B. Next base: position 3,265,441 of record NZ_CP200321.1, on the reverse strand, counting down.
ATGTTGAAGATGGTGGTGATGAAGTTGATGGCACCGAGGATCGACGAGGCACCGGCGATGTGGATCGACAGGATCGCCAGATCCATGGCCGGCCCGGGCTGACCCGAGGTCGACAGCGGCGGATAGAGCGTCCAGCCACCGCCGACACCGTAGGCGCCAGGCGCGCTCGGCACGAACATCGAGGTGAGCAGCAGGATGAAGGCCGGAGGCAACAGCCAGAAGGAGATGTTGTTCATGCGCGGAAACGCCATGTCGGGAGCACCGATCATGATCGGCACCATCCAGTTGGCGAAACCGCCGATCAGGGCCGGCATGACCATGAAGAAGATCATGATCAGCGCGTGCGCGGTGGCAAAGGCATTGTACATGCTCTTGCCGCCATCGATCGCGGCGTCACCGTTCATACCGTAGACCATCTGCGCCAGACCGCTGAAGATCTGGATGCCAGGCTCCTGCAGTTCCATGCGGATGGCAACCGACAGGGCGCCGCCGATGATGCCGGCCATGATCGCGAAGATCAGGTAGAGCGTACCGATGTCCTTGTGGTTGGTCGAATAAACCCAGCGCACCCAACCGTGATAAGGCTTGTGGTCGTGCCCGTCGTGAGCTGCAGCGTCTGCCATGTTCCGCTCCGTTCCCTAAATCTTGCTAACCCGCGGCATCAATTGCCTGCGGCCGCTACCTTGTTCTGGCCTTCGACCTCGGCCATGAGCGTCTTGTTGGCGCCGGGCAGGTCAGTCTTGGCCGCCGCCAGCCAGGTCTTGAACTGCGCATCCGAGACGACACGAATGGCGATCGGCATGAAGGCATGGTCCTTGCCGCAAAGCTGCGAACACTGGCCATAATAGAGGCCTTCCTTCTCGGCCTTGAACCAGGTCTCGTTGGTACGTCCCGGAATGGCGTCGATCTTGATGCCGAAGGACGGCATGGCGAAGGAGTGGATCACGTCGGTCGCGGTGACAAGCACGCGCGTCATCGTGTTGACCGGCACCACCAGCTCATTGTCGACGGCGAGCAGGCGCGGATAGACCTTGCGATCCTCCTTGCCCGCCTTGGCGCGATCGCCATCCTGGAGAATGGCCGAATTGAAGGAAAGCGTGTTGTCGGTCTGATACTCGTAATCCCAGTTCCACTGGTTGCCGGTCGCCTTGACGGTCAGCTTGGCTTCTTCCGGCGGGGTGTACTGCGCGGTCAGGAGCTGGAACGAGGGAATAGCGAGGCAGAGCAGGACCACGACCGGGCCAACAGTCCAGATCACCTCGATCAGCGTGTTGTGGCTGGTCTTGGAGGGGACCGGATTTGCGCTCGCGCGGAATTTCACGATGCAGTAGGCGAGGAGAAGCAGCACCAGAATGGTGATCGGGACGATGAACCACATTGTGTAGTTTCCGAACCACTCGATCTGCCGCATCATATCGGTCGCCGGCGCCTGGAAGGTCGTCTCCCACGCCACGGGCTGATCGGCATGGGCGGATGTACCGGCAAAAATCGTGGCAGCGGCACAAGCACTCAGAAACTTGGCACTTGCTAGAAACCTGGCGCCAGCTAGGAAATTTCTCATCGCCCTCTTCGTCTCCCAGTTCCTCGCGGCTGCGCCAACGAGAATAACGAACAATGCCGGGACGGGAATCCCGACAGTCTCAAGGTGGTTCAAACCATACTCTTTTTCCCTCCGCAAGAAAGGAGCGGAGGAAACTGTGCGGCATTTTTGCGCGCAAGCTGGCACGGCTCTTCCGTGGCGGCGGCCACGGCGGCGAATCGCGTATGTTCGGCGGGTCGCCCGCCTCATGCCGGCGGAGCGTGCCAAGCGTCGCAATTCAGGCAAAATTGGCATGGAAAAGCGCAGTATTGCCTGTTTCGGGACAGTTCGGACGCGGTCTCGTCCTTTACTTGGCATTGGCGCGGCTTAAAGTGCCGTGATTCGCAATGGAGCCGTCATGAACTCTTGGCTTTCGAGACTGAGGCACACGAGACTAGGGCTTTCGACAGCCCTGGCGAAGGTCGTGTTTCTCGCCGTCCTGTCCACAGCCGGTCTGTTCGTCGCGAGTGAGGCCGATGCGGCCCAGCCGAGCGGCACGGTGCGCTCGACGCATGGCGCCTGGTCGATCATCTGCGACACGCCGGCCGGCGCGACCTCCGAGCAATGCGTCATGATGCAGAATGTCGTTGCCGAGGATCGTCCGGAGATGGGGCTGTCGGTGGTCGTGCTGCGCACCGCCGACAACAAGGCCGAAATCCTGCGCGTGCTGGCGCCGCTAGGCGTGCTGTTGCCCAACGGGCTCGGCCTCAACGTCGACGGCAAGGACATCGGCCGCGCCTATTTCGTGCGCTGCTTCCAGGACGGCTGCTACGCCGAGGTCATTCTGGAAAAGCCGCTCCTCGACACGCTGAAGACCGGCACGTCGGCGACGTTCATCGTCTTCCAGACACCTGAAGAAGGCATAGGCATCCCTGTCGATCTCAAAGGTTTCGCCGAGGGTTTCGCCGCCCTTCCCTGATCCCGCCTTTTTGGGAAACCGGACCCTGACGCGGCTTTCGTGAATCGAAAGCGGGGCTTGCATCAACTGGCCGCCGCCATTCGTCGACGCCGATCTTCATTGCCGATTGTGCGGGCGCGGCTTCGCGCCTACATCGGGGGAAAGCAATCTTCCCACGGGTGCACGCCATGAACAGCCTGATCGGCCAATTCGACATTTCAGACGATCGTATCAAGCAGATCGTTGCCGACACCATAAACGGCGCCGACGACGGCGAACTGTTTCTCGAATACAGCGAGAGCGAAGCGCTGATGTTCGACAATGGCCGGTTGAAGACCGCCAACTTCAACACCGACCAGGGCTTTGGCCTGCGTGCGGTCGCCGGCGAAGCCAGTGGCTACGCTCATTCGAGCGACCTCTCCGAGGCCTCGCTGCTGCGCGCGGCCGCTGCCGTTACAACCGTCAAGGGCGGCTATTCCGGCACGCTTGCCACGCCGCCCGCCCGCACCAACCGCCATCTCTACGGCGACGAGAACCCGATCCCCTCGCCTTCCTTCGAGGCCAAGGCAAAGCTGTTGCAGGAAATCGACGCCTGGCTGCGCGCCGAGGATCCGCGCGTTCGCCAGGTGACGGCCTCGCTCGCCGCGTCCTGGCAGCATGTCGAGATCGTACGCGCAGACGGTCAGGTGGTGCGCGACATCAGGCCGCTGGTCCGCATCAACGTCTCGGTCGTGGTTGGCGACGGCGACCGCCAGGAAAGCGGCTCCTACGGCATGGGCGGACGCAAGGCCTTTGGCGAATTCCTGATCGAGGACAGCTGGAAGCATGCCGCCAAGGAAGCGCTCCGTCAGGCGCTGGTCAATCTCGAGGCCATTCCCGCCCCGGCCGGCACATTCGACATCGTGCTGTCCAGCGGCTGGCCGGGCGTCATGCTGCACGAAGCCGTCGGGCACGGGCTGGAAGGCGACTTCAACCGCAAGAAGACTTCGGCCTTCGCCGGCCTTTTGGGCCAGCAGGTCGCCGCCAAGGGCGTCACCGTGGTTGACGACGGCACAATCCCGGAGCGGCGTGGCTCGCTCACCGTCGACGACGAAGGCACGCCGTCGGCCCGCAACGTGCTGATCGAAGACGGCAAGCTGGTCGGCTACATGCAGGACCGGCAGAATGCCCGGCTGATGGGCATGAAGGCCACCGGCAACGGAAGGCGCGAGGGCTACGCGCACCAGCCGATGCCGCGCATGACCAACACCTACATGACTTCTGGCGACATGGAGCCGGACGAGATCATCGCCTCGGTCAAGAACGGCATCTATGCCGTCTCCTTCGGCGGTGGCCAGGTCGACATCACTTCGGGCAAATTCGTGTTCGGCTGCACCGAGGCCTACATGATCGAGAACGGCAAGGTAACGCAGCCGATCAAGGGGGCGATGCTGATCGGTAACGGCCCTGATGCCATGCATCGCGTCTCGATGGTCGGCAATGACATGAAGCTCGACAATGGCATCGGCATGTGCGGCAAGGCCGGACAGGGCGTGCCGGTCGGCGTCGGCCAGCCGCATCTCAGAATGAACCAGATGACGGTCGGCGGCACAAGGGTTTGAGGCCTTGGAGCCGTTTCGGTAACATCATCCGCCAAAGTGGTGTTTCCGAATGCAGGCGGCCCGGCTATGCCCAGATCAAGGATCGTCATCCTGACAGGTGCCGGCATTTCGGCGGAATCGGGCGTCGCGACCTTTCGCGACCCCGATGGTGTCTGGGCGAAATTCAACCTCGAAGATGTTGCGACGCCGGAAGGTTTTGCCCGCGATCCCGCCAAGGTGCAGGACTTCTACAACATGCGCCGGCGACAAAAGGACAGCGTCGAGCCAAACCTGGCCCATGCGGCACTGGCCAGGCTGGAGCGCGAAATCCGAGGCGACATCCTCCTCGTCAGCCAGAACATCGATGATCTGCATGAGCGCGCGGGCTCGCGAAACCTGATCCATATGCATGGAGAGCTCGGCCGCGTGCTTTGCCAGGACTGCGGCGGAAGCAGCCCCTGGGCCGGCGACATCGCCGTTCACTCCGGATGCCCAGCCTGCGGTGCGAAGGGACGGTTGCGGCCCGACGTGGTCTGGTTCGGCGAGATGCCGTACCGAATGGAAGAGATCGGCGAAGCGTTGACGCGTTGCGACCTGTTCGTGGCGATCGGAACGAGCGGCAACGTCTATCCGGCGGCGGGTTTCGTCGAGGAGGCGCGCGCCGCCGGCGCCTTGACGATCGAACTCAACCTGAAATGCGCCGGCTGGGGCTCCCGCTTCGACGACCAGATGGAAGGACCGGCGACGCAAGTGGTGCCTGCCTTCGTCGAACGTATTCTCTCCGCGACCAGCTGATGCTGACGTTTTCTGGCCTGAATCCTGGTCGGCACCTTGAAGTGAACACAATCCAAGTTAGGAAATTATTAAGTGTTTAACTGCCTGGGCTGCATTTGCGCACGAACGCAGCACCAGCTTCCTCGTTGCGGTGGTGGTTTTTGGCAATGCGGCATTCCCCCGTCCTGACCTCGTCTATCCTGCTTGGCTTCGTTTCGTTAATCGGTGCGACGTCGCTGCAAGTCAGCCCGTCGGCGGCGCAATCGACCTTGTTCAAGCGAATATCGACGCGCCCATCCACGGATGGGCCACTCTCCGCGGCCGTTGGCGGCCCCACCAGTGTCCCCTACGGTTGGATCGATTTCTGCCATCGCCGACCAAAAGAGTGCAAGGTGCCCGCTCTGCCGGCCGCCAACATCAAGCTGACCGCGCAGAACCTGCGCACCCTCAAGCGGATAAATCAAAAGGCGAACAGTTCCATCAAACCCGTCAGCAATTTCGACCACTGGGGCACGATGACGGACCACTGGGATTACCCGGTTGACGGCAAGGGCGACTGCAAGATCTACGCACTCTACAAGCGCAAGCTTCTTCAGGAGGCTGGATTTCCCCGGCAGGCGCTGCTGATGACCGTGGTGCACGACCTTGACAATGAAGGCCACACCATCCTGACGGTGAAAACCGACAAAGGCGATCTGGTCCTCGACAATCTGGTCGACGAAATCAGGCCCTGGAATGCGACCGGCTACTACTTCGTGAAACGCCAGTCGCAGCAGAACCCGAATATCTGGGTTTCGATCAACCGGCGGGGCGGTACGCCGAAGGCCCTTGCGGATGTTGCCAAGCTCGTGGACTGAGAGGCCCGTCAGGACCGTGGCGGTCCAGACGCCGCAAACCTTCGGAGGATCCGCGACCGTCCTCATTCGCTCTTGATGGAGCCCAGGTGAAACCGGCCTTAGACGAAAACCCGGTTCCATATTTTCTGGTGTCGCCGCCAGCCTCCCCGGAATGGCAGGCTGGCAACGATAGTCGTGAAACAGGCGAAGATCAGGTGGCCTTGCCGCCGTTCTTCTTGCAGTCCGCCCTGGACTTTTCACGGGCCTTGCCGTGCAGTTTCTGGGCATCCGCGAGCGCGGAACACTGTTTCGAAATCGCGGTTTTCTCAGGCGTCATGGCAGTCGTCTTTGCCTTCTTCGCGGTGGCGGTCGTTGTGGCGGCCGGCGCCGTCGTGGTCGCAGCCGTCGTCGCCGCGGCGGCAGTTCCCGTCGCAATGAACCCGGCCAGGGCGATGGACGTCAGAACGCTTGCAATCCTCATTGTGGTCACTCCCTTGAGCGCCCGCCGGCATTGACTGGTAACAGCGAGCCAGGGCAGCACGCAATCTTGACCGTAGCCAACCACGCGGTTGTGATGTGATCGTGTGTGGCCATGTCCGCCGTCCACCAATGCGCTACCTCTTGCAGGCAGGCTCATTGGGGTGCCAGCACGGCGGCTTCTTGCCAGCCTCCCGCTGCGGCTGTTGCTGTGTCGGCGGCTGCCGCCGCATCTGGGCAGCGTGGAATTCCGGCTTCTGCGGCTTCGGAAATGCCTGTGCCTGCTGCTTGAATTGGCGACGCGGATTGCCGCTCGAAACCTTGTCGCCCGCCGGCCCGCCATCGGCCGGCAGCTTGTGGAATCTGGGGGCCTTGCCCTGTCCATTGACTGCCCCATTCGTCGTGTCCGGGCCGCCGGCGCCCTGGCCATGAAGCTTCTTGAATTTGCCATTGGCCGCGATCTGGCCATTGAGCGCCGCGGGATTTTTGATCTTCGGTTTCAACTGGGCATTCTGCGCATTGCCGGTAGGCGCGATGGCGCCGGCTGGTAGCTTGTGGAACTTGGGAGCCTTGCCCTGTTCATTGGTCACCGGCCCCGCGCCATTGGCGGTCGCCGCGGCACCAGCAAGGCCCTGCTTGCGCAACAATTTGCGAGATTTGTCGTTGGGCTGGTTTTGACCGCTGAGGACCGGCTTGCCGTTGACAAGCGGCAGTGTCTTGCCATCGGCGCCGGGCAGAGCGTGACCGGCCAGCCTGTCCGCCGGCAGTGTTTTCGGCAGCGGCGCGCCGCCGTTCTGCTGGCCCGTCCGGACAAGCTTCGACGGCAAGCCACCCGGATTGACTTTGGCGAGCGTTGCTTCCTTCTTCTGCAGGAAGGCCGGCAGCGCCACCTTGGTCGCAAGCGCGGCCGCACCGAGGCCCACCGCACCTGCGGTCAGCTTCTGGCCGGTGGTCAGGCCGCCCTGATTCTCGTTGATGGTCGTGTTGTTGACGATGGTTGTGTTGTGGATGTTGTTGAAGATGACGTCGTTCGGCGGTGGGAGGATGTCATGCGGCGGGTTCACCCAAGCAGGCACCGGCACAAAGACAGGCGTCGGCAGAACGAAGATCCCGACCGGCGGCGGCGGTGGTGGCAATTCGATGAAGTCGCGCGGCCGCGGCGGCAGGAAGATCACCGCCACGGGCGGCGGTGGATCGAAGTCGAATTCCGGATCGTCGAAATAGAGCACGGGCCGGTCGACATAAACGATCTCTTCCGGCGGTGGCGGCGGCACGTCATAGTCATAGACCGCGAAATTCTGCGGCGGCTCCAGGGCAGCGTCGAAATGCTCGAGCCTGCGGCGGGCGTCCCAGGCATGGGGGCCACGCGGATAGCGATCGAGATAGGACCAGTAGGCTTCGGGCGTGTCCCTGAGCCAGGTCTGGCGCCAGGTGATCGCCTCGCGCCGCGCTGCCAGGATCGCGCGCACGCGCCTGGCCATCGGGTCATGCGGATAAGCAACGATGAAATCTTCGTAGCCGCGCATCGTGTCGCGATCGAGAGCCGCGATGTAGGCATCATGCGCATCGAAATCGCGTATCTCCCTGGTCCGGTTGGTCCGCACCTCGGCGGCGGAAACCTGCGGCGCCGGAGCATCCGGGCCGCGGTCGAAGAAGGCAAAGGGATCGGTGATCTTGGAGGCGTTCCAAGGCACCTCCGCACCATCGGTCACTTCATTGACCCGCAGCCGTGTACGGTCAAACACATCGCCTAGCTGCAGGCCACCATCCCTGATCATCTCGGCAAGCGCCTGAGCATAGGCCCCATACGGCCCCTTGCCTTCCGGCGCGACCGTGCCTGGGGCAGCGTTGAAGGCAATCAGCATATTCGGGTCGGGATCGACGAGTGCGAGGCCCCCGGCCAGCGGCTGGTTCGACTTGGCGAAAGAATTTGGCCGCGCCGCATCGAGCACGACGATGTTGACCTTCGTCGGCAGCGCGGCAAGCGGCTTTGTAAGGTCGGAAACCCGGACCGCGGCCATCGGCACGTCAGCCGCATTGGCGATCTCGGCATCGACGGGCGCGAAATAGTTCTCGCCTTCGAACTGCAATCCCTGCCCGGCTAGATAGACAAATACCACCGCGTCGGGGCCGGCCGCGGTCACCTTGGCGAGGAAATCGCGATAGGCGCCACGCAGCGATTCCTGGTCAACGTCGCGCGCGCCGACCACGTCGAACCCAGCCGCCTGCAATGTTTGGGCGATCAAGCCCGCATCATTGGCCGGCGTCGTCAGGGCGCTGGCGGGATAGGCGGCATTGCCGATGACGAAGGCAAGGCGCTTTTCGCCTTGCGCCAGCGCCCCGGCCATCGAGCCGAATGCCAAAATGGAGAAAGCGAGGAAGAAAGCGAGGAATTTCAAGACCGTCCGCATTACGATCATCCGTCAGGTGAGAGTGACGATGCTTCCGCCCCAGAGCCCAGACTAGGCTTGCGCAAAAAGGCGGCTTTGCGGCGTTAATCCGACGTCTTTCGGTATCGAGCGGTCGGATTCCCCGGTTTCAACGAAACGTGATCATTGTCCAGCTCAGCCGCGCCTTTTCCTGGGCTTTTCCAGCAGGGCGACCGCCTCGACATGCGGCGACCACAGGAACTGGTCGATCGGCGTCACGCTTTTCAAGGTGTAGCCGCCGTCGAGGAGGATGCGCAGGTCGCGAGCCAGCGTCACCGGGTTGCAGGACACCGCAGCAACGAACGGAACGTCCGAGCGGGCGATCTGCTTCGACTGGTCCTCGGCACCCGCTCGCGGCGGATCGAAGACAAGACCGTCAAAGGCGTTCAACTCCTTGAAGGTCAAGGGTCGGCGGAACAGGTCGCGGCGTTCGCCCGTCACCCGCTTGATGCCAGTCGCGAAGCGTGATCCCCGGTCGAGCGCCGAAAGTGCCGCCGCATCGCCCTCCACCGCATGGACTTCCGACTTCGCCGCAAGCCGGAGCGCAAAGCTGCCACAGCCTGCGAAAAGATCGGCGATCTTCTTGGCGCGCTTCAGATGTCCGCCAACAATCTCGGCCATGGTCTGCTCGGCTGCTTCGGTTGCCTGCAGGAAGGCACCCGGCGGCACGGCGACAGCGACGCTGCCGAACATCACCACGGGCTTTCTCGGCTCGATGATGATCTCGTCATCTATGGACAGCCTGGCAAAACCTTGCGCAAGGACAAAATTGGACGCGATGCGGCGCTGGTGTTCGCCGAGCTTGCCGGATTCATGCACCGCGACATCGAGGCCGGAACCCGTCACGGTGACCGCCATCCGGAACGATCTGGTGGTGGCGCATATCAAGTCGGCGAGCGCCTTCAACTGGCCAAGCGCTCCGACGATTTCGGGCAGCGAGATCGGACATTCCGATATGGAAATGATTTCCGGCGACAGATGGCGATTGAAGCCGAGCAGCATGCCTGTATCGCTGCGACGCGCGGCAAGCACGACACGGCGCCGCGTCTGCGGCGCGCAGGCAACCAGCGCGTCGATGTCGCACTCGATGCCCTTGCCCTTCAGGGCGTGCACCATCTTCTCGCGTTTCCACTGGCGATAGGCTTCGGCCTCGAAATGCTGGAGGGCACAGCCTCCGCACTCCGTGAAATGGCGGCAGGCCGGCTCGATGCGCAGCGGCGAAGCCTCCAGCACCGCCATCAACGTGGCGCGATCCCTTTCGCGCGCAGCGTTGACGACCTCGCCGGGCAGCGTGAAGGGAATGAACAGATCGCCGCTTTCGGTTTCGGCAATACCGTCACCCTGGGCGCCAAGCTTTTTGATGGTGAAGCGCGCGCTCATCGATCCTTGATCCCGCCGAGCAGGAATTCGCGATTGCCGTCGCCGCCTTCGATTGGCGACAGATGCAGGCCGAGCGAGCGCCAGCCGGGCACGGCGTCCAGCCAATCCTGCAGCAGGCCGGCGACCCGGGCGGCATCGAAGGGGTCTTTCAAGAGGCCGCCCTTGCCGATCGCCTCGCGACCCGCCTCGAATTGCGGCTTGACCAGAAAGACCGCGGCGGCACCAGGCTTCGCAATGGCGAGCGCCGGCGGCAGCGCCAACTTCAGCGAGATGAAGCTGACGTCGGAGACGATGAAACCGGGAACACGGCCGGCAAGATCGGCGATGGTGAGATCGCGGGCGTTCAGCCCTTCGATGACCGTCACGCGCGGATCGCCACCGACATCAGGATGTATCTGGCCGTGACCGACATCGATTGCCGTGACATGGGACGCGCCGCGTTCGAGCAGCACCTGGGTGAACCCGCCGGTCGAGGCGCCGATGTCGAGCGCTTCGCGGCCGGCTGGGTCGAGGCTGAAATGGTCGAGCCCGCCGATCAGCTTCAGCGCCGCGCGCGAGACATAGCCTTGCGCCGGATCATCGATGGCAACAAGGCATTGCGGCGAAACGTTCTGACCGGGCTTGCGGGCAATGGTGCCGTCGACCGTCACCGTGCCACGCTCGACCGCGTCGCGGGCACGCGAGCGGCTGGCAAACAGGCCGCGCTGGACGAGCAGGTCGTCGAGCCGCTGGCGGGTGCTGGCTGGCAGAGGCGAGTTCATCGGCCTTCATGGCGAAAGCTGGCGGCGAAGGCAAGGACATTGGGTCGAACAAGGAAAGAGCGGCGTGCGGATCAGGCCACGCCGCGGCTTGCGTGCATCGCATCGGGTTCGGCAAAATGGTGTCGAGGAGGAGGACCTCCATCGTCGGAACCGGGGACAAAGAATGCTGACGGGAACCTGCCACTGTGGCGCAACCCACTGGACCCTTGCGGGCGATCCCGGGCCGATCACCGCCTGCAACTGCACGCTTTGCCGCCGCTATGGCACGCTCTGGGCCTATGACTATGTCGATGAGCGCATTCGCGTCGCGGGACCGATGGCCAGCTACACGCGCGTCGGAAAGGATACGCCTTCGCTCGAAATCCTGTTCTGCCCGACCTGCGCCTGCGTGCTCGCCTGGCGCGGCCTGCGCGCCGGTGCCTCGGGTCGAACGCGCATCGCCGTCAATGTGCGGCTGGCGCCGCCCGACGCTGTCGCCGATCTGCCGATCGACCATTTCGATGGCCTCGACACATATAACGACCTGCCGCGCGATGGCCGCTGCGTGCGCGACATGTGGTTCTAGAAGATAGTGCGCGACACTTGGCGCTCGACGGCGGGAGACAAGCCGTCATGCCGATCCCCTGAAGCTTGCTCCCGTGGAGGCTCAGCCGCAACCGCGGACGCAGGCGCGGGTTCCGATACGACCACCAATTGCGGCACCTGCTTGTAGGAGAAGCCGCCCCTGATATCGCCCATCTTGCTTGCGACGATGCCCATCGCCGCCTTTTCGAGATTGCGGTCATAACGCGTCTCGGAGGCGGCGGGTGTTGCGATGATGGCTAAAAACGCCACGCCGCACAGAAGCGTCTTCATTGTTATTGTCTCCCTGCCTGACGTCGATCTAGCAGGGCGCCGTTGAAAAACGGCCAAGAGACACGGTAAGCAAAGCGCCAAACGGCAGCGTAAACAGTGCGTTAAGAAATCAAGCCGGCAAACTGATTCAAGCGCTTGAGATTTTGATTCAGGCGCGCTGGGCGCGGGCCGTATGCGCGAGCGCGGTGAAAACGGTGCGCACGATGCCGGCGGCATCGAGCCCGGCATCGGCATACATCTTTTCCGGCTTGGCGTGGTCGGCGAACACGTCGGGCAGCACCAGCGGGCGCACCTTCAGGCCGCTTTCCAGCAGTCCTTCATGGGCAAGGAACTGCAGCACGTGGCTGGCGAAGCCGCCGATGGCGCCCTCTTCCACCGTCACCAGAACCTCGTGCGAACGGGCCAGCCGCCGGATCAGATCCTCGTCGAGCGGCTTGGCGAAGCGGGCATCGGCGACGGTGGTGGAAAGCCCGGCCGCGCCGAGCTCCTCGGCAGCAACAAGGCAATCCTGCAAGCGCGTGCCGAAGGACAGCAGCGCCACCTTTGTGCCTTCCCTGACAATGCGGCCCTTGCCGAGTTCGAGAACCGAGCCGCGCTCCGGCATGTCGACGCCGACGCCATTGCCGCGCGGATAGCGGAAGGCGATCGGGCCGTCATCATAGCTTGCCGCAGTGCGCACCATGTGGCGAAGCTCCGCCTCGTCGGCAGCCGCCATCACGACAAAGCCCGGCAGGCTTGCCAGGAAGGTGGTGTCAAAAGCACCGCAATGGGTGGCGCCATCGGCGCCGACGAAGCCGGCACGGTCGATGGGGAAACGAACCGGCAGTTTCTGGATCGCGACGTCGTGGACGACCTGGTCGTAGGCGCGCTGCAGGAAGGTCGAATAGATCGCCGCGAACGGCTTGTAGCCTTCGGTCGCCAGGCCCGCCGCGAAGGTGACCGCGTGCTGCTCGGCGATGCCGACATCGAAGGTCCTGGCCGGAAACACTTCGCCGAACAGATCCAGCCCCGTGCCGCTCGGCATGGCGGCGGTAACCGCGACGATGCGATCGTCCTCTAGAGCCTCCTGGATCAGGCTTTCGGCGAACACCTTGGTGTAGGCCGGCGCGTTGGCCGGCGCCTTGGCCTGCGCGCCGGTGATGACGTCGAATTTGTTGACGCCATGATATTTGTCGGCGGCGGCTTCCGCCGGCGCGTAGCCCTTGCCCTTCTGGGTGACGACATGGATCAGCACCGGGCCTTCGCCATTGTCGCGGACGTTTTTCAGGACCGGGATCAGATGCTCGAAGATTGTGACCGTCGATCGGGCCGATATGGTAGAAGCCGAGCTCCTCGAACAAGGTGCCGCCGGTGACGTAGCCGCGCGCATGCTCGACCGCCCTTGTAATGGCACGATCGGCGCGCTTGCCGAGATAGGATGTCAGTTTCTTGCCGAAGTCGCGCAGGCCGGCATAGGCCCTGCCCGAGGCCAGCCGCGCCAGATAGGCACTCATCGCACCGGTCGGCGGCGCGATCGACATGTCGTTGTCGTTGAGGATGACAATGAGCCGGGCATCGAGAGCGCCGGCATTGTTCATCGCCTCATAGGCCATGCCGGCCGACATGGCGCCGTCGCCAATGACGGCGATGACATTGTTGCGGCCACCGGAGAGGTCACGGGCGGCGGCCATGCCAAGGCCTGCCGATATCGAAGTCGAGGAGTGGGCGGCACCGAAGGGATCGTATTCGCTCTCGGCGCGGCGGGTGAAGCCGGACAGGCCGCCTTCCTGGCGCAGCGTGCGGATGCGGTCGCGGCGGCCGGTCAGGATCTTGTGCGGATAGGCCTGATGGCCGACATCCCAGATCAGCCGGTCGTCTGGGGTGTTGAAGACATAGTGCAGCGCGATCGTCAGTTCGACCACGCCAAGGCCGGCGCCAAGGTGACCACCGGTGCGGGACACCGCGTCGACGAGTTCGAGGCGAAGTTCTGATGCCAGTTGCGGCAGTTCGCTCTCGTCATGCGTACGCAAGTCCGCCGGAATGCGGACCTTGTCGAGAAGCGGCGTATGCGGCGTTGCGTTCACGGGTGCTCGGGCTTTCTGTTCAACGGCGGGATAAGCCGCCGGCCTGCGAAAGTAAATGCGTGCCGGTGACACGGATCAAGCAGGTCCCCTTGCCGATTTCCTCAGCTTTCCGGCAGCGGGATGAACTCTTCCTCGTCTCCAGGAACGATATCGAAGCGGCCCGTCTTCCATTCCTGCTTGGCCTGTTCGATGCGCTCCTTGGAGGAGGAGACGAAATTCCACCAGATGTAGCGCTGCGAGCCGAGCGAGGCGCCGCCGAACAGCATGAAATGCGCACCGGTTTGCGACGACACGATGATCTCGTCGCCGGGCCGGAACACCAGCAGGCGTTCAGCCGGGAAGACGTCACCCGAAATCGTGACCTCGCCCTCCAGTGTGTAGATGGCGCGTTCCTCCGCATCGGCCGGGATCTTTATGTTGGCGCCGGGCGCCAGCCTGAGGTCGGCGTAGAGCGTCTCGGCGTCGGCCCGTACCGGGGAACGCAGTCCCTGGAAGTCACCGATCACAACGCGGCCTTTGACGCCTTCGGCATCGATCTCGGGCAGCCGCAAGGCAGCGGTGTTCTCGAATACGGGCGCCACTTCCTCCTTGCCGTCCGGCAGTGCCAGCCATGTCTGCAGGCCGGAGATCGACATCGGCGCGCCGCGCAATTCCTCGGGCGTGCGCTCGGAGTGGACGATGCCACGGCCGGCGGTCATCAGGTTCACATCACCGGGCTGGATGACCATTTCAGTGCCGAGCGAATCGCGATGCCTGATCTTGCCGTCGAACAGATAGGTCACCGTCGACAGGCCGATGTGCGGATGCGGACGGACGTCGAGCGCCTGGCCTGCACGCAGGATTGCCGGACCCATGCGATCGAAGAAGATGAACGGCCCGACCAGCCGTCTCCTGGCGGTCGGCAAAGCACGACGGACCTCGAAGCCGCCAATGTCCTTGGCGTTCGGGATGACCATCAGTTCGATCTGGTCGCTGGCAAAGGCATCGCCGGCTTCAGGGTCTTTCCCGGGGAAGAAGCTCATGAACTCTCCTTGTCAGCGTTCGGTGACCGCTTTGGCGACATCACGCAAAGCGGATCGCCGCCTTTGCCCGCAGTTTGGCGGCCACTTCTTCGCGGTTACGCGGATGCTGGTTGGTTTCGAGCGAATCGAGAAGTTCGCGCGCCGATGCCGCAATGGCCTCCACTGCGTGGTCGAACGCATGCTGGTTCTGTTTCGAAGGCCGCGTCGTTCCGCTCAGCTTGCGGACAAATTGAAGGGCTGCGTCGCGCACTTCGTCATTGGTTGCCGGCGGATCAAAATTGAACAGGGTCTTGATGTTTCTGCACATCGCTTCCGTATCTCCTCTTGTCCTGGAGCCGTTTCAATCGGAACGAGTTTTATCCTCAACCATGATCGTGTCCAAAAACCGGAGAGGCAAGACCATGGTTCGCGGCCATGCCTCAGTCCGCGTCGAGCGGCTCGGTTCCAACCGGCTTGCCGTCGCGCGATAGCCTGATCTTCTCAACCTTGTCCTCGGCCGCCTTCAGCAGCCGGTCACAATGCGCCTTCAGGGCCTCGCCGCGCTCATAGATCCGGATCGACTGATCGAGCGGCACGTCGCCACGCTCCAGATCATCGACGATCTTCTCCAGCGCGTCGAGTGCCTGCTCGAAGCTCATCGCCTTGACGTCTTCGTTGGTCTCAGCAGCCATCATTCATCCTTTCATCAGTCGCCCGACATGGGCGGCGACCGAAAATGCCAGTCCCTGCAGATCGTAGCCGCCCTCAAGCAGGCTGACGAGCCGGTTGCCGCTGTGGCGGGCGGCGCGCTGCATCAGCTGGCCAGTCGCCCAGTCGAAATCGTCCTCGGTCAGGTTGATCTCGGCCAAGGGATCACGGTGATGCGCGTCGAAACCGGCCGAAATGATGATGAGGTCGGGCGCGAAATTGTCGAGCGCCGGCAGGACGCGCGACAGGAAGGCATCGCGAAACACCTCGCTGCCGGTCCGCGGCGCCAGTGGTGCGTTGACGATGTTGCCGGCGCCAGTCTCGCTCTTCGCGCCAGTGCCGGGATAAAGCGGCATCTGGTGCGTCGAGCAATAGAGCACCGAGGGATCGTCCCAGAAAATATCCTGTGTGCCATTGCCGTGGTGCACATCCCAGTCGACGACTGCGACACGGTCGATGCCGTGCTTCTTCTGCGCATAGCGGGCCGCGATCGCCGCCGTGTTGAAGAAGCAAAAGCCCATTGCGGTGGTCTTTTCGGCATGGTGGCCGGGTGGCCGGGCGGCGACGAAGACATTGTCGGCGCGGCCTGCGAAGACGTCGTCGACGGCGGCGTTGGCGGCGCCGATCGCGGTTATCACCGCCTGCCAGCTCTTCGGGCTGGCGGTGGTGTCGGCATCGATGCGGGCAATGCCTTCGTCCGGGATGGCGGCGCGCACGCGCGCGATGAAATCGGCCGGATGCGCGTAAAGGATGGTGGCCTCGTCGCCTTCCGGCGCCTTGACGCGGTCGAGCTCGGCAAAGGCTTCGTCGTCAAGCACGCGCTCGATGGCGCGCAAGCGGTCCGGCCGCTCGGGGTGACCGGGGGGCGTGATGTGCTCAAGGAAGATCGGATGCGTGTAGAGACGAGTGGCCATGATCCCTATCTAGTGCCCCAACGCCGCGATGGCCATGCGTCGCGGCCCGATGGCTGGGGAAAATCGCTTCTGCGTCCATTGGCGTCGCTGTGGGGATTGGCGCCGCGGACGCTTCGGCATAAGGTCGCCGTCACTGCCTGGTGCCCGCCAGTCTGTTTGTCTAGCCGCATTCTGCGGCGCCAAGTGATTCCACTTGGCTGCAAATGCTCTGGCGGGAGAATCGGGAACACGGTTGAATTCCGTGGCGTGCCCAACGCTGTGAGGGGGACCGCGCCGGTAAATGCCACTGTCGATGACGGGAAGGCACCGGACGCGGGTTGATCCTGAGCCAGAAGACCGGCCTGGCAGGCACCGTCATCCGCATGGTCAGGCGGA
Organism: Mesorhizobium sp. HAY1-8B; assembly: GCF_056868045.1. Classification (NCBI taxonomy): domain Bacteria; kingdom Pseudomonadati; phylum Pseudomonadota; class Alphaproteobacteria; order Hyphomicrobiales; family Phyllobacteriaceae; genus Mesorhizobium; species Mesorhizobium sp. HAY1-8B. The sequence goes on along the minus strand of NZ_CP200321.1, from coordinate 3,248,811 downwards.
TGACATCAGAGCGACGTGCGTCCACTTGGACGCACAAAGTGCGCTCTGACGGTGTGAAACTATTGCAATCGCAAGGGGACAAGCGATGCCGGATGCTATGATCGCTCCTGTCGGCGACGGATTTGACCAGATGGCGCGCGACGCGGTCTACCGCGCCATGTTCACGCGGCGCGATGTGCGCAGCCATTTCCTGCCTACTCCTCTCGACGATGAGGTGTTGGCACGGCTGCTGCTTGCCGCCCATCACGCGCCATCGGTCGGGTTCATGCAGCCGTGGAATTTCATCGTCATCCGCGATGCCGCGCGACGGGAGAAGGTGCGCGACCTGTTCCTGGCCGCGCGAGAACAGGAACTGCCTGAAATCGAAAAGGAAAGGCAGGCACTCTACCGCAAACTCAAACTGGAAGGCATCTGCGAAAGCGCGCTCAACATCTGTATCACCTGCGACCGCCAGCGCTCGAAGGGCTCGCCGCTGGGACGTTGGCACAATCCGGAGATGGACCTCTACAGCACGGTCTGCGCGGTGCAGAATTTCTGGCTGGCGGCACGCGCCGAAGGCGTCGGCGTCGGCTGGGTCAGCATCATCGAGGCGCAGGCGCTGAAAAGCCTGCTGTCCATTCCCGACCATGTAACGCCGATCGCTTATCTCTGCGTCGGCCGGGTTTCCGAGTTCGCGCCCAAACCGGACCTTGAAACACATGGCTGGGGCCGGCGCCTGCCCCTGCCCGAACTGATCATGAGCGAGACCTTTTGCGGGAAAGGCGAGGCACCGCTCAAGTCAGCGGCGGCGCGCCTGAACGCCGTCGATGCCGCCCAGGCCTGCCCGGCCGATCAGCGCGTCGCGCCGGCCGTGCCCCAGCGCGAGCCGCCGAAGGAGGAAAGCGCCTTGTCCTTGAGTTCCCTGAACTTCGATGACGCCTCGGCCAGCCGCGCGTCCCAGGCCGGATCAGGCACCTGGCCGGCGATGGTCTTGAAATAGACCTGCATCAGGCAGGCGATGGCGAAGGGCTCGATGAACGCCGCCTTGAAGGCCCAGGCAAAGACGATGGCCAGCACGAAGGCCCAGCCGGCGAGCTGTCCGGGCATGAGGAAAAGAATGGCCCCGGCCGGGGCGAGCATCAGCAGAAAGATGACGAAGGACACGCCCCACATGATGACCGCCAGCCAGACGGCGTTCTTGACCATGGTCTTGCCGTTCTGGGCGTAGAGAACCACGCCCTGCCGCGCGGTTTCGAAAGGCGAGGACGAGTTGATGCGGATGTTGTAGCCGAGGATGATCTCGTCGACATAGGTGAGAGACAGGCGGATCACCGTGTTGATGAAGGAGACCAGGCCGCTCAGGCCCGGAATGGGCAGAAAGGCGGCGACGCCGCCGAGCAGGCCGGTGATCGCGCGGATGGCGCCCTTGACCAGCTGGTCGACGACGAAAAGGATGTTGGCCTCGGCGAAACGCTCGGTCACGACCTGCCGGGCATAGGCGATCTGGTTCTGGCCGGCAGGAACATGATGGCCGTCGATCAGGTGGACCATGACGGCGATATGGCCGGCCTTGACGACGTAGAGGATGTATTCGCGGATCCAGTAGACGGCGATGGAGACGATGCCGAAACCGACCACGCCGCCCCACAGGGCAAAGGACAGCGGTCCATCGGGATCGGTGGAGATATGGCCGACGCCATAGCCGACCGAGGCGCCCGTGCCGGTCGCCATGATGTAGGCCAGCGTGATGCCGAAATAGACGATCATGCGAAAGACAATGAAAGGCCAGGTCCGCATCATGATGGACACCGACCTGCCGATATCGAAATCCCACATGCCCCGAATCTCCCCTCAGAGATGGCTGGGGAGGATGCGCTCTAACCGAAGATTGTCAATCATGGGCGGGGCACCAGGCCGCAGACGGGACTTCAGTTCGATTGCGGACCCGGTTCTTTGAGCAGCCCCTCAAGCAGTTGCTTGAACGCCGCCACCACCTTCCTCGACGTGGCTTCGGGGTCGTTTGAATTGGCGATCCGCTGCGACGCCTGGCTGCTCGCCCCGTTGATAAGGCGCGCGGCCGTTTCAGGGTCGACGCCCGGGACGACCACCCCTTCCCTCTGCAGCGCGGTCAGATGATCCGTCATTGAGCCAACGCAGGCATTGGCATTCGACCATTGTGCCGGATCGCCCAGCACAGCAGGGCCATCCCGGAACATTATGCGCTGGATTTCCGGCTCCAGCGCCATCTCGATATAGGTGGTGCATTCGTCGACGAAACGCTGCCAGCGGGTCGGCGCTCTCGACGCGATCTCGTTCACCCGAGCCGCCATCTCGCCGTCGATTTCGGCGATAACCGCCTCCAGCAGCCCCTTCTTGTCGCCGAAGTGATGATAGAGCGCGCCGCGCGTCAGCCCGGCGGATGCCGTGAAATCGTCCATCGACGCTTCGGCATATCCGATCGAACCGAACGCCTGGCGGGCAGCGGCGATCAGCTTGGCGCGCGTCTCGGCGATCATCTCCTTGCGGGGTCTGCGCATTCTGCCTGGCCTTATCCACATACGCCACGTATGCCAATTGACATACGCTGCGTATGATCTATCTAGTTCTCATACGCTCCGTATGTAATTGGCATATCGCCTTTTGTCGAGGAACCGGATCATGCAGAACCCTTACTCAGAGATCTTTCGCGCCCCCGGTGCCAAGGGCTTCGCAGCCGCCGGTTTCCTGGCGCGCCTGCCGATCGCCATGGCGCCCATCGGCATCGTGGCGATGCTGTCGCAGACGCGTGGCGAATACTGGCTGGCCGGCGCTGTCTCGGCGACATTCGCATTGGCCAACGCTTTCCTGGCGCCACAAATATCAAGACTGGTCGACCGCCTTGGCCAGACCCGGATCGTCGTGCCCACCACAATCATCTCCGTGCTCGCATTCCTGGCGCTGATTGCATCGGCCAATAAGGACTGGCCGGTCTGGACGCTGTTCGTGTCGGCGCTGCTGGCCGCCGCCATGCCCAGCATGCCGGCAATGGTGCGCGCACGCTGGACCGAGATTTTCCGCGGCCGGCCCGAGATGAGCACCGCCTTCGCCTTCGAGTCGGCGGCGGATGAGTTGGTCTACATCGCCGGCGCATCGCTGTCGGTGGGCTTGAGTGCCGCCCTGCTCCCGGAAGCGGGCATGCTGGCGAGCACGCTGTTCCTTGCCTTGGGCTCGACGGCGTTCATCCTGCAGCGATCGACCGAGCCGCAAGTGCGGCCGATTGGTCACGGCTCGAGCGGCTCCGCAATCCGCCTGCGCCCGGTGCAGATCATCACATTCGCCCTGATCTTCATCGGTGCCACCTTCGCGACGACGGAAGTCAGCACCGTGGCAATCACCAAGGAACTCGGCCAACCCGGCGCCGCCAGCCTCGTCATTGGCGTCTACGCGCTGGGGTCGTTCGTGCTCGGCATCATTGTCGGGGCGCTCAATCTGAAAACACCGCTGCAACGCCAGTTGGCCATCGCGGTAGCCGTCATCACGGTCAGCACGCTGCTGCCGCTCACCGCCGGCACCGTGCCGCTTCTGGCACTCACCGTCTTCATCAGCGGCGTGGCCATCTCACCGACCTTCATCACGGCCTTCGGCCTGATCGAGCGGCATGTGCCCGAAGCGATGCTGACGGAGGGCATCACCTGGGTGACCACGGGGATCGGTATCGGCATGGCACTGGGCTCCTTCGCCGCCGGCGCCGTGGTGGACGCATTCGGCGCCCAGAGCGGGTTCTGGGTTTCAGTGGCGGCAGGCACCATCGCGTTGATCACGGTGCTGCTTGGCCAGCACAGCCTTGCCACCCATAAATGCGAGTTGGAGGGATGCGACGACGCCGCCGTTCCGGCCTAGTGACCGCCAGGATATGTCGAGATTCAGGTCAGGCCGACCTCAACTGAATCTCGACATGGCCTAGAGAATTTCGGTCTTCGCGATATGGATGCCAAAACCCTCGAGGCCGACATAGTGGCGCTCGCGCGAGGCGATCAGGTTGATCGAGGAAATGCCGAGGTCCTTCAGGATTTGCGCGCCGAGGCCGATCTCGCGCCATTCGTTCTCGCGCCGGCGGGCCTCTTCATGATCCTCGCGGTCGCCGCTTGCCGGCCGTTTGCGTTCCTGATGCGCGACGCCGACGGAACCCTCGCGCAGATAGACGATGACGCCGCGCTTGCGCTCGCCCATCGCCTTCATGATGCCGTCCAGCCGATGGCTGGTGCCGAAGACGTCGGTCACCACATCCTCGGAATGCAGCCGCACCGGCACGTCCTCGCCGTCGCGGATGTCGCCGAAAACGACAGCGACGTGATGCATCGTGTCCCACGGCAGCGTGTAGGTGAAGACCTGTGCCTTGCCGCCGAGCGTGTCGATGTCGGAGCAAGCGACGCGCTCGACCAGCGTTTCCTTGCGCTGTCGGTAGGCGATGAGGTCGGCGACCGAGACCTGTTTCAGACCATGCTCTTCAGCGAAAGCCTGCACCTGCGGGCCGCGCTTGACGGTGCCGTCGTCATTGACCAGTTCCGAAATGACACCGATCGGCGGCAAGCCCGCGAGCTTGCAGAGATCAACGGCCGCCTCGGTATGGCCCGAACGCATCAGGACCCCGCCTTCGCGCGCGATCAGCGGGAAGATGTGGCCGGGACGGACGAAATCGGAGGCGCCGACATTGCCGTTGGCGAGGTTGCGCACGGTGAGCGTGCGGTCGTCGGCCGAAATGCCCGTCGTCGTGCCATGCTTGAAATCGACGCTGACAGTGAAGGCGGTGGTGTGCGCGGAATCATTGTCGGCGACCATCGGCTGCAGGTTGAGCCGCTTGGCCTCCTCGCGCGGCATCGGCGTGCACACGATGCCGGAGGTGTTGCGCACGATGAAGGCCATCTTTTCCGGCGTGCAGTGAACAGCGGCGACAATCAGGTCGCCCTCATTCTCGCGCCCGTCATCATCCATGACGACGACGATCTCGCCACGTTCGAAGGCTCGGATGGCTTCGACAATCTTCTTCTGATCGTAAGGCATGGGCGCTCGCTTTGCTCGCAGGGCAGTAGGGAATAGGGCAGTGAGGAAGTAGGGAAAAGGAAAGTTTGGGCTGTTTCGGCGGGCAACGTAACATACTGCCCTGTTGCCTTATTCCTCTCCCTTCCCCGTCTGTCCTCGATGCCGCAGATAGTGGTCAGCGATCGCGCAGGCAACCATCGCCTCGCCGATCGGCACGGCGCGGATGCCGACGCAGGGGTCGTGGCGACCCTTGGTCATCACCTCGACGTCGTTGCCGTCCTTGTCGATCGACTTTCGCGGTGTCAGGATCGACGAGGTCGGCTTGACGGCGAAGCGCGCAATGATCGCCTGTCCAGTCGAGATGCCGCCGAGGATGCCACCGGCATTGTTGGACAGGAACACCGGCTTGCCGTCATTGCCCATGCGCATTTCGTCGGCATTCTGTTCGCCGGTGATACGGGCGGCCTCGAAACCGTTGCCGATCTCGACGCCCTTGACGGCATTGATGGACATCAGCCCGGAGGCGATGTCCTGGTCGAGCTTGGCGTAGATCGGCGCGCCGAGACCTGGCGGAACGCCATCGGCGACGATCTCGATCACCGCGCCGACCGACGAACCAGCCTTGCGGATGCCGTCGAGGTACTGCGTAAAAACGGGAACAGAAGCGGGATCGGGGGTGAAGAACGGGTTCTCGGCATCACCGATGAAATTCCAGTTCCAATTGGCGCGATCGATCGACTTCTCGCCCATAGACACCAATGCGCCGCGCACCACCATGCCCGGCACCACCTTGCGGGCAAGCGCTCCTGCAGCAACGCGCGCGGCCGTCTCGCGGGCCGAGGAGCGACCGCCGCCACGATAGTCGCGTATGCCGTATTTGACGTCATAGGTGTAATCGGCATGGCCCGGCCGGTACTGGCGCGCGATCTCGCCATAGTCCTTCGAGCGCTGGTCGACATTCTCGATCAGCATCGAGACCGGCGTGCCTGTGGTGATCATCGTCTGGCCGTCCCCGTCGAGGACAAAACCGGACAGCACCTTCACCTCGTCCGGCTCGCGGCGCTGGGTGACGAAGCGCGACTGGCCCGGCCGGCGCTTGTCGAGTTCGGCCTGGATTTCATCCCGCGTGAAGCGGATGCCTGGCGGGCAGCCGTCGACCACGCAGCCGAGCGCTGCTCCATGGCTTTCGCCCCAGGTGGTGACGCGGAAAAGGTGGCCGAACGTGTTGTGAGACATGGAAAACTGCCCTGCCCGGCAGCCGAGCCGGTTGAAGCCTGCCTTCTATTGGCGTTTTTTGCGGTGGTCAAACTGTCATCCCCGCCGTTTAAGTTTTGACACATTCGGCTGGTTTCTGCTTTCTTCCATCCGCCGTTGAGGATCCGCCGCCACAGTGCCGGCGCAATGACCAAAGAGGACAATCATGCGTACCCTGATTGGCGCTGTTGCCGCCATGCTGCTTTGTTCCACCGCCGCCTTCGCCGGACAGACCGAGGGCCTGATCAAGAAGATCGACAAGGATGCGCTGACGCTGACGCTGGACGACGGCAAATCCTACAAGCTGAACGCCGAAACCGATCTCGACTCCCTGAAGCCGGGCATGGACATCGTCATCGCTTACGACGTGACCAATGGCGAGAATGTCGTGACCGATATGCAGTTGCCGGACAGCGACACCAACTAGCTCAGGCGGCTTAAAGCCACTCCAGGCTCTGTCCTTCGAGCTTGAGCACGCGATCCTGCGGTATCTCCAGGTTCGCGGCCTCGTCCTCGGCCATGTCCAGCACGAAACGGAACAGGGTGCGCATGACGCCGCCATGCGTCACGCAGATCGTCCTGCGGTCGAGTTCGTCGAAGCAAGGCTTCACCCGTTCGAGCAGCATCTGGTAGCTTTCCGCCCCCTCGCCGGGCGGCTGAAAATTCCATTTGTCCAGGGCGCGTGACCGGCTTGCTCCGGGAGACCGCGTCTCGAGCTCGGCGAAGGTAAAGCTCTGCCAGTCGCCGAAATTGACCTCAACCAGCCTGACATCGGTTCGATAGGCGAGCGGATCGAGCTTCATCGCGGCGCGGATGCGTTCCATCGTTTCGCGCGTCCGCCGCATCGGGCTGGCGACGAAATCGAAATCCCTGACATCGTTGACAAGTTCGGCCAGCCGATGCCCGTTTCCGGTCGCCTGTTCGCAACCAAGGGCATTGAGATCGGTGTCGGCCTGGCCCTGAAGCCGGAACTCGGCGTTCCACGCAGTCTGGCCGTGGCGCACGATATAAACCAGCGGGTACATCAGGTCTTCCGGAGGTCGGGCCAGGGCCTGGACGGAGGATGAGCGGAGGGAGTTATTCCTTGACCGTCGAAATATCGGGCGCGTCGACCGCCTTCATGCCGACCACGTGATAGCCGGAATCGACATGATGCACTTCGCCGGTGACGCCACGCGACAGGTCGGACAGGAAATAGACGCCGGAATCGCCGACCTCTTCCTGGGTGACCGTCTGCTTCAGCGGCGAATTGTATTCGTTCCATTTCAGGATGTAGCGGAAGTCGCCGATGCCGGAGGCGGCCAGAGTCTTGATCGGCCCGGCGGAGATGGCATTGACGCGGATCTTCTTGGCGCCAAGATCGACGGCGAGGTAACGCACGCTGGCCTCGAGCGCGGCCTTGGCGACGCCCATGACGTTGTAGTGCGGCATCACCTTCTCGGCGCCATAGTAGGTCAGCGTCAGCAGCGAGCCGCCATCGGTCATCAGCGCTTCGGCGCGCTTGGCTATGGTGGTGAAGGAATAGACCGAAATGTCCATCGTGCGCAGGAAGTTGTCGCGCGTCGTCTCGACATAGCGGCCGGTCAGTTCGTCCTTGTCGGAAAAAGCGATGGCGTGGACGAGGAAGTCGAGCTTGCCCCAATGCTTGGCGACATTGGCAAAAACCTCGTCGAGGCTCGCCGGGTCGGTGACGTCGCAATGGCCGGCGACAAAGGCGCCCAGTTCCGCCGCCAGCGGCTCGACGCGCTTCTTGAACGCCTCCCCCTGATAGGTCAGCGCGATCTCGGCACCATGATCCACACAGGCCTTGGCGATGCCATAGGCAATCGACCTGTTGTTCGCGACGCCAAGAATGAGGCCGCGCTTGCCGGCCATCAGGCCCTGTCCACCCGCCATGTGAGCGCTCTCCGCAAGGTTTGTGCTTTGTGGAGTGCCTATCGCACAGGCACACTGCCCCTTCAAGCGCTCAAACCGGACAGTTCGGGGGACAAAAGCGCCGGATCAGCCTTTTTGGCCGCGCAACAGCGTTTCCAGCGCGTTGTCGCCGCCTTCCGGCAGCATGATGCGCACATGGGCGTAGAGGTCGCCATGGCCGCCGGCCTTTTCCGGAAGACCCCGCCCTTTCAGGCGCAGCACCTTGTCCGAACTCGACCAGGCGGGAACGTTGACCGCGAGCTTGCCGGTCGGTGTCTCGACCGGCACCTTGGCGCCGAGCACCGCATCCGCCAGCGGCACCGGCAGATCGGCATGCAGGTCGCGGCCTTCGATGCGGTAGCGCGGGTGCCGGCGGATATGGATCTTGACCAGCGCGTCGCCAGGCTGGCCCGGCCCCTGCTCGCCCTGCCCCTTCAACCGGATGGTCTGACCATCCTCGACAAAGGCCGGCAGCTTGACAGCCACCTTGCGGCCATCGGGAAACATCGCCGTCACCTTTTCGGCGTTCGCCGCTTCCTCGATGGTGACGTCGAGCGTGACGTTCAGGTCGGCCGCCGTCGCCGGCTGGCGACGGTCGCCCGCGCCCGCGCCGCGCGCGCCGGAAAAGGCGTCGCCGAAAATCTGGCTGAAAATATCGCTGTTGCCGTCGAAAGGATCGCCGCCCGGGCGCCCTGACCGGAATTCGAATCGCGAACCACCGGGCCCTTGCTGGCGGCGAAACCCTGCAAAGGGGTCGCCACCACCGGCGGCACCTTCAAAACCCTGGAAGCGCGGCTTGCCGTCGGCATCGATCTCGCCGCGATCGAAAGCGGCACGGTTCTTCTCGTCGCCGACGATCTCATAGGCCTGATTGGCCGCGGCAAAACGGTCCTTCGCCTTGGGATCATTCGGATTCTGGTCCGGATGATGTTTCTTGGCGAGTTTCCGGTATGCCGATTTTATGTCCTTGGCCGATGCGTTCTTTGCAACGCCCAGCACCTCATACGGGTCGCGCATGCGTTCTGCCCTGGAGAAGAGTTGAGTCCATACTTGCCCCCTATATGCGCTCGAATAGGAAGAAATTCCAGTAGCGGACCGTCATATCAAAAAGCGGAAAGTCAGAGCGCCTTGAAGCCCTGCATGCGCCAGCCGCCGGCACCGGCAAGGCACAGTTCACCCTCGAACATGGCAACGCCGTCAAAGCTTTCGCGTGAGGCCTTGAAGCGGCGGCACGTCTGGCCCCGGTCCTTCAACTCCGCCAGTTCGGTGATGGAGCCACGCGACCCGGTGCCGGCATTCGCCCACGGCACGGCCTGGCCGCCGAGTTGCTCGATATCGGCGGAGGACACCGCATTGCCGATCGTCGTCTGATCGGAGTCGCGATCCGAATCGGCGGGCGCGGATGAAGCCGAGGTGCTGCTGGTCAGGATCGAGCGGTCGACTTCGGCTTTTTCCAGGCTGAATCCACCTGCGCCACAGCCAACAAGAGGCAGGGCGATTGACACGATCGCCGCTTTCGCGCTGGCCGAAGCGATAACGCTCCATTGCCTGCTGTCAAAAGCCTGCGCGATACGCGACAATCGGCAACCTCCCCCGGTTCGTGACAATTTGAGAAAAACTATGAGTGACACAGAGTTAACAAGCAGTGACTTTACCGAGGCGGCCGAGCCGTTTCGACTCTTTGCCGCATGGCTGGACGACGCCACCAAGAGCGAAATCAATGATGCCAATGGCGTGGCGCTGGCTACCGTCGATGGCGAGGGCATGCCGGATGTGCGGATGGTGCTGCTCAAGGGCTTCGATGAAGGCGGCTTTGTTTTCTACACGAATTTCGAGAGCGCGAAGGGCCAGGAGATTCTTGGCAGCATGAAGGCGGCGATGTGTTTCCACTGGAAATCGCTGCGCCGCCAGGTGCGCATTCGCGGCCCGGTGGAGATCGTCAGCGACGCCGAAGCCGACGCCTATTATGGGACGCGGCCACGCGGCAGCCGCATCGGTGCCTGGGCCTCGAAACAGTCACGGCCGCTTGAAAGCCGCTTCGCGCTTGAGAAAGCGGTCGCCGAATACACGGCGCGTTATGCCATCGGCGAGATTCCGCGGCCAAAACACTGGTCGGGTTTCCGTATCGTCCCAAAGACGATCGAGTTCTGGCACGACAGGCCGTTCCGATTGCATGACCGGGTGGTCTTTTCACGCAACGCCAAGGGCGGGTGGGACAAGACGCGGCTTTATCCCTGAGGCTTGCTACTTCTTCCTTGTCATGAACGCCGTGAGCGCCGCGCGCGCCTCATCCGACTTCAGCCGCTCGCGGAAATGCTCGCTTTCCTCGCCGATGCGCGCGACGAGGTCGTCGCGTGGGCCGCGCATGAGATCGCGCGCGATCTTCAGCGCCTGCGGCGGCTTGGCCGCGATCTGGCCGGCAGCCGACAGCACCGATGCCTCCAGCGCACCCTCCTCGACCACCTCGTAAATCAGGCCGGCGGCCTTCGCACGCCCGGCGGAAAAGCCCTCGCCAAGGCCAAGCAGCGCGAACGCGCCTTGCTGCCCCAGGACCCGCGGCGCCAACAGGCTCGATCCTGCCTCGGGCACCAGGCCAAGATCGACGAAAGGCGTCCTGAAGACGGTGCGCGGCGTGGCGAAGGTCAGGTCGCAATGCAGGTTTATCGTGGTGCCAATGCCGACCGCGATGCCGTCGACGCCGGAGACGATGGGTTTTTCGACCCTGGCCAGCGCCATGAGGAAATCCCAGACTTCCGTGCCGCCGTCGCCACCCGTGGCCACGACCATGAAATCGGCAAGGTCGTTGCCCGAGGAGAACGCGCCGGGCACGCCGAGGAACACATGGACGCGGATCGCCGGATCGGCGTCACCCTCGGCCAGGGTTTGCGACATCTTGGCGTACATGGCGCGCGTCAGCGCGTTCTTCTTGTCCGGGCGATTCATGCGGATGACCTGGATGGCGCCCTGGCGCTCGACGAGGATATGGTCTGTCACAGTGCTTTCCTTGTGAACGTCAGGCTGAAATCAGTGTCTTGCCGGCAGCCACGAGGCTTTCCGCGCCATCGACAACACGCCCTTTCAGGGCACCCGTCTCGCCGAGCAGGTTTTCGGCAAAGAAGCGGCAAAGGCCGATGCGGCCCTCATCGGCAAGAGCGCCCCGCGCCAGATAGGCGCCGCCGGCGGCAAGCGAGATCAGCCTGAGATAAGGCGTCGCCCCCGCCAGCACCTCCTCCGTCCGGCCGTCCGCCGACTGTTTTTGCAGGAAACGCGTCGCCTGCGTCAGATCGCCGAGTGCTGCGTCGAGCGCATCCGCGGTGCGACCGAAACCGTGCAGATTTGAGGTGCGCACGGCCTTGGCGGCCACAGCCAGTTCGCCGATGAAGCCATGCACATGCTCGCCGCCGCCGAGCGGCAGCTTGCGGGTGACCAGGTCGATCGCCTGGATGCCGTTGGTGCCCTCGTAGATCGGCGCGATGCGCGCGTCGCGGTAGAGAGCCGCCGCGCCCGTCTCCTCGATGAAGCCCATGCCGCCATGCACCTGGAGGCCGAGCGAGGCCACTTCTACGCCGACATCGGTCGAAAACGCCTTGGCCAGCGGCGTCAAAAGATTGGCACGATGACGCCAATGCGCAGCCTGGTCACCATCCGAGACCCGCGCCATGTCGATCGCATGGGCACAGGAATAGCTGATCGCCCGCGCCGTCTGCGTCAGCGCCTTCATGGTCAAGAGATTGCGTTGCACGTCGGGGTGGTGAACGATCGGCGCCATGCCGGCGCCGGCGTAATCCGCCGCCTTGCCCTGGCGGCGCTCATTGGCATAGGCGATCGCCTTCTGGGTGGCGGTTTCCGCGACGGCGACCCCCTGCATGCCGACGGCCAGGCGGGCATTGTTCATCATGGTGAACATGCAAGCGAGGCCCTTGTTCTCCTCGCCGATCAGCCAGCCAATGGCGCCGGGCTTGGCGCCCTGGAACCCATCGCCATAGATCATGGTGCAGGTCGGCGAGGCATGGATGCCGAGCTTGTGCTCGAGGCCGGAACAGAAGACATCGTTGCGGGCGCCGAGCGAGCCGTCGTCGCCGACCAGGAATTTCGGCACCAGGAACAACGAGATGCCGCGCGTGCCGGCAGGCGCGTCGGGCAGCCGCGCCAGCACCAGATGGATGATGTTGTCGGTGAAATCGTGCTCGCCATAGGTGATGAAGATCTTCTGGCCGAAGATGCGGTAGGTGCCGTCGCCGGCAGGCTCGGCGCGGGCGCGCAAGGCAGCGAGGTCCGAGCCCGCCTGGGGCTCGGTCAGGTTCATCGTGCCCATCCATTCGCCGGAGACGAGCTTTTCGAGATATTTTGCCTTGAGCTCTTCCGAAGCATGCTTGTCCAGCGCTTCGACCGCGCCCATGGTCAGCGTCGGGCCGATGCCGAAGGCCATGGCGGCCGAATTCCACATTTCGAGCGCGGCGACGCCCAGCATGGTCGGCAGCGCCTGGCCACCATACTCCTCGGGCCCGGACAGTGCGTTCCAGCCGCCATCGATCCAACGGCGATAGAGCTCCTTCCAGCCGGGCGGTGTGGTAACGGCAGCGTCCTTCAGCATAGCACCGTGTTCGTCGCCGATCTTGTAGAGGGGGGCCACTTCCTCGGTGGCGAAACGGCCTGCTTCGCCAAGGACGGCATCGACCAGATCCTCGCTGAGATCGCCAAATGCGCCGGCATCGAGCCCCTGCTTGAGCCCAGCCACGTGCTTCAGCGTAAAGGCGATATCCTCTACCGGTGCCCGATACATGCCGCTCGATCCTCCTGATGCATCGGCCTCGCCGACCCTAGAGCCAGTTCCACCGCAAAACCATCCGCCTTTGGGCCGTCTCCCATCTTCTTTTTACGTAAACGTCAAAACTTGTCACGCGGATTTTGCAATCACGCTGACCTGTATTAAATTCTGTCGAAGCTGGATCAAGTCGACCGGCGACGGACCTGCACCAGCCGACCGGAACATCTCATGCTCGCCAGACCCGACGCCTACCGCTGCATCGAATGCGGCCTGCCCTATCGCGCGCCGGGATTCTGGTACCATGAGGGCAGAGTGGAACATGGTGCGGCCTACTGGTCGGATCGCGGCATATTGTGCTCGCCACAATGCTCGCTGGCCCACCACCGCAAACGCGCCGCCGAAGGCACGCTGCAGCAGGAGCCCGCGCCCGACCCGTTTGAATTTCCGCCAAGCATCCGGCGCTAACCGAATAGTCGCCCGCCGAGCATCTTGCGTTGCCGGCGACGGAAATGACCATCCTGTCGTCTATGTTCAGAAGGCGATCTTTACGCCCAGCTTGCCACTGACGGTTGAACTGTCTTGGGACCACTTGCCCCGGATCTCACTGCTGACGGTGGTCGATTGGGACATTTTCAGATTGAAGCCTGCCGACACCGCCGCCGAGAAGTCCGCATCTTCGAAGCTACTTTCGATTCCGGATACGCTCGCGGTGTTTGAATAGCCGAAGCGCTGCTGCAGATCGGCTCGCGCATAAGGGCTGATCACCATACCGTTTCCGAGTTGATAATCGGCATAAACTCCGGGCTCGAACTTGATTGCGCCAAATGACAGGCGGCTTTTTCCGTACGAAACACCAGAGCTGTCCGTGTATTCGTCGCCGGTGAAACTAACACCAAGCAATCCACCACGCAGATCGAAGCGCACCCGATCGGTCAAGTTGAAGATGTGGCCGATCGATCCCGTCACGGCGTAGCCTTGTGTGTCATACGTGCCGGAGCCGAGGCCCGTGCTTTCGACATCGGTGTTGCCGAGGAAGGCCGATGCAGCCACGAGCATATAGCTGGTGCCGCGACGATAGAGCCCATAACCGCCGAACATACCGCTTCTGTTGGTGGCTTCGCCGTTGGGAGGAAAGAAACCGAGCGCATTGGCGTCTACGTTGGCCGAAGCATAGCCGCCAAACAGCCCCAGGTTTAGTCCGTGCTCATTGTCGAAACCGAAGTGCTTTGCAGCGTTGAAGTCCACGCTGACCGCGGCGGAAAATTCGTCAACGTCGAAATCCGGTCCGGTGATCACGGTCGGTCCCTGTGAAATCGTGAAGCCGTCGTGCTTCGTGTGCGCCAACTGGCCCGAAGCGAAGACGCCGAACGGCGTCGACAAAGCCTGCGGGGGTCCGCTCGCAAGGCCGACATCTGACTCGATTGCGTTATCGACAACACCCAGAAGCGCATCCAGGGACGTATCGACAACCGCGCCATTGGCTATGCCGTTGAGATAGCACTGCCCTGACAGAACAGTTCCCTCGCCAACGAAGATGCAGGCGGCGGCCTTCGAAGGCAGGAGGACGACCATGGCACCGATCGAGAGCGCAATCGCGTTGACCGGATCAAAATGCCATTTCTTTGCTGTCATTGTCATTTCCCCTCTTTATTACAAGTAAGACAATAATAATCAGGGATGCAATTCGCCGGCGATATTCAAAATATCCGTCCGGCTTCAGCGCGCGCGCTCAACATACTGCGACTGCACTATAAGGACTATAACATGTTATGCCCTGGGAAGATATGGTTTCGAATGTCGAATCGGTTTCCGCGTGCCGGCGCGGCTGCAGTCCTTGCCAAGCGAACCTTTTGAGTGCGTGTAAGACGATGTTTCGCTCGGCCTCTCAAACGCGGGTCGCGAGACCCTCGCCCTTTCTTTGAGGCGGTTTGTGATGTAAAATTCAATGGTCTTCGGAGATACGGGTTCCGGCGTCCGAGGGGGGCGGCGCATCAGCCGGACGGACACTTCGACGGCGCGAACGTTGTCGCAGCTGAAACGAGCCCGTGACATGACCTACAGTCTCTTCCGGCACTTTGCTGCAGTTCTGCTGGTCGTGTTTTTCGGTTCGATGGGTGCCCAAGCCGCGGTCGAGGAAGTGCTTGCGTCAAAGCCAAGCAAGCGGCTTGCCATCGTCATTGGCAATTCGCATTACCAAAGCGCCCGCCTTCAACATTTGACCAATGCGGTAAACGACGCCACACAACTCTCCGAAAGTCTGAAAAGGCTGAATTTCGACGTGCTGACGGGGCTCGACCTTTCGTCGGACGGTTTGGTCAAGCTCTTTGACAGGGCCGACGGCAAACTCGCAACCGCCAGCGCCGTGGTGATCTTCTACGCCGGTCACGGCGTTCAGTTGCAGGGAGAGAACTATCTCCTGCCCGTCGATACACCCGATCCTGAAACCCTGGAAAAACTGACCGCGGGCGCGATCAGGCTAAACGACGTGATCGCAAAGTTTTCCAACCGGGAGAGGCAGACGTTTATCTTTCTTGACGCTTGCCGCAACAACCCGGTCGGCAAAGGCGCCAGCGTCATGGATGGCCTTGCCCAGGTGGAAGTGGGCGAAAACACGTTTGTTGCCTTCGCGACCCAGCCAGGCAACATCACGGCCGATGGCTCGGGAGACAACAGCCCCTTCACCACAGCCCTGTTGAGGAACGTTGAGATTCCCGGACTCAGCATCTCGGATATGATGATCCGCGTTCGCAACGAGACCGAGGCACTCACCGCAGGTCGTCAGGTTCCATGGGACCAGTCGAACCTTCGTGAGCAATTCTATTTCACCGAGCAACAAGAGCTCGACCCGGCTCAGTTGAGCGCTAGCCTGTCTCGCATTCTGTCGGACCCGGCCGCCAAGAAAAAACTGCAGGTCGAGCTTGCCTCCAATGACCTACAGACCGCCGTGCTTATCGTGGGACAAACATTGCGATCGGCCGAGATTTCAGCCCCGCCCGGCGCTCCACCGGAACCGGCAGGTACGCAGCTTGCCAGCCTTGAAGGAGCCCGGCAAAGCGTGGTTTCCGGTCTCGAAACATTGATCGTCGGCACGTCGGCCGATGAGCCGGGCCCTGCGAAAGCGACCGACCTAGCACGCAACATCCAGACGGAATTGCGCCGCTTGGGCTGCTATCGCATGACGGTTGATGGGGATTGGGGCAAGCACTCGGTCCAAGCTCTCAACAACTACTACAAGAACACCAGGCGGGCCGCATCGGGGACCGAGCCAACGGTTGAACTTCTGGGCGATCTCTTCTTGCACTCCGGCCGTGTCTGCAAGGATCCGGTCATCGTGAAGGTCAAGCCGGCGAAGGTCGCGTCGGACGCCGCTCCGCCGCGCAAAAAGGGAGCGGCGAGCCGAAAGACCTCCACGCCCTCACGTTCGCCATCGTCGCGTCCCGCCGCTCCCCCTCCCGACATCAGTGGCGGAATTGGGATTGGCGGTGTGTTTTAACCTGGCACAGGCTGCCCCGGCATCGAGAAGCATTCCTTAACCATGACGGTTCAGGATTTGCCTTTGATCAACGGGGATTCCCTGTTTTGAAATTGCAAAGGCGTTTCCATCGCCGTTCAAAGAGCGCTGTGCCAACGCTCGCCAAACCCTTTTTCCCTGGGCATGCCGCTTCTCTAAAACCTCTGTATATTTCCTGGCGACACGCACTGACGCCTCTGGCTTTCGCGGCGACCGTGGCGCTGTCGATGGCTGCGCAGGCTTCGGATTTCTCCGAGCCGTGGAAGAATGCCGACCGCGCCCTGGTGGTCGATGCCTACGAATACAATTCCATCGACTGGGCGCAACTTGCCACCGACAAGCGCATCGTCGGATTCATCAACAAGGCTTCCGACGGCATGCCGCCGCCCTATTTCTGTTTTGGCAGCGACACCGACGTGAAGCTCTGCAAGGCGCTGTGGAAACGCCATGCGGTGACGCGCGAACTGTTCCAGACGCGCCGGGTCGTGGCCAAGGCGCTCGGCATGAAATGGGGTGCCTATCACCTGGCCCGCCCGGGCAATCCGGTCGAGCAGGCCAATAATTTCCTCGATTTTGCCGATCCCGCGCCGGACGATCTCATGGTTCTCGACCTCGAGGGCAACGATCCCTCGCAATGGATGTCGCTCGACGATGCCGAGGAATTCGTACGCCAGGTGCATCGGCGCATGGGTCGTTTCCCGGTGCTCTATACCAACGGCAAGACGGCCCAGTACATCGCCGACAATCGCTACAAGTACCGGCTCCTGTCGCGGCTGCCGCTTTGGTACGCCCGCTACAAGCCCGATATCGACGTGCATTTTCCGATGGGCAACTGGCAAGGCTATGCGCTCTGGCAATTTTCCGCGCAGGCCAATTGCGGCCGCTTCCGTTGCCCCTACAGGGTTGCCGGCACGCCTAACGATATCGACGTCAACGTCGCACCAACCGATGCCGCCACGCTGCGCCAGCAATGGCCCTTTGGCGGGCTGATCGACGTGCCATCAGACTATCTTGCCAGCGTGCCGGTGCCGCTCTCGCGCGAGGCAGCGCTCGCCGGCAAGGCGACCCTGATCTATGCGGATGTGGCGACGCCGCCGACGTTCGAGGAAATGGTCGCGGTGCTTGGCTCGCGCTGGTCGAAATTCCGCGACGGGTTCCGCATGCCTGTGGTGAAGACGGTGCCGCGCCGGCCCGGCTTCGGCATTGTGCAATATGTTGCCTGGAAGCGAACCGAACAGCGCTCACCCGAGCAGCTCGACGCCGCCTTCGCCGGGGCCGATCCGGTCAGCACCGCTTCGACCGAAATCGACCGCGGCCAGCAATAAGCCGCCGTGCCGTAATCTCAGTTCGCCTGCTCGCGCGCCACGGCCTGCCAGCCGATGTCGCGACGGCAGAATCCGTCCGGCCAGTCGATCCGGTCGAGCGCGGCATAGGCCCGCGCCTGTGCCTCGCCGACCGTGGCTCCGGTTGCCGTGACATTGAGGACGCGGCCGCCATTGGCAACCAGTGCACCGCCATTGATGGCGGTGCCGGCGTGGAAGATCTGGACGCCTTCGCCCGCCGCCTGCTCGACGCCGCGGATGACGGAGCCTTTTTCCGGCGTGCCGGGATAGCCCCGAGCGGCCATCACCACGGTGAGCGCCGCCTCGTCGCGCCAGCGTATGGAAGTGTGCGCCAACTGGCCGTCCACGGCGGCGTTGAGCAGCACCAGCAAATCGTCCTTCAGCCGCATCATCAGCACCTGGCATTCCGGATCGCCGAAACGGGTGTTGTATTCGATCAGCTTCGGCCCCTTGTCCGTGATCATCAGCCCGGCGAACAGAATGCCGGCGAAGGGCGCGCCGAGCTCGGCCATGCCACGCATCGTCGGCTCGATGATTTCGCGCATGGTGCGCTCGACCATCTCAGGCGTCATCACCGGCGCCGGCGAATAGGCGCCCATGCCGCCCGTGTTGGGGCCGACGTCGCCGTCGCCAACGCGCTTGTGATCCTGTGCCGTGCCGAAGGGCAGTGCGGTGGTGCCGTCGCAGAGGCAGAAGAAGCTCGCCTCCTCGCCGGTCATGAACTCCTCTATCACCACTTCCGCGCCGGCGGCGCCGAAGGAACCTTCGAAACAGGCATCGAGTGCCGCCAGCGCCTCGTCCAGCGTCATGGCGACGGTGACGCCCTTGCCGGCGGCGAGCCCGTCGGCCTTGATGACGATCGGCGCACCAGTCTTCTCGAGATAGGCCTTGGCGGAGGCCAGATCGCCGAAACGGCCGTAGGCGGCGGTGGGGATGTTATATCGCGCGCAGAGGTCCTTGGTGAAACCCTTCGAACCCTCCAGCCGCGCGGCGGCTTTCGAAGGCCCAAAGACGCGGATGTTTTCTGCGCGCAGATCGTCGGCAATGCCAGCGACGAGCGGCCCTTCCGGGCCGACCACGACGAGGTCGATTTTTTTCTCCCGGCAGAAGGCGGCCACGGCGGCATGATCGGTGATATCTAGCTTCACCAGCTCGGCCTCGGCGCCGATGCCCGGATTGCCGGGGGCCGCGTAAAGCTTGGTCAGCAGCGGCGAGGCGGCAATCTTCCAGGCAAGCGCATGTTCGCGGCCGCCGGAGCCCAGAAGAAGAACGTTCATGGCCACCTCTTGATGCAAACCCTGGAGAGCACCCGCTATTGCTCTCCGGGCGATGGGTCAAGGCATCAGGGTGTTTTGATCAGAATTGCACACGGGAACGTTATCCCCGGCCAGATATGGGCGCCGATTTCTGGCGCCCGTATTCTGGCCCGCTTCAGGCGGGGAAAACCACCGGGAACCAGTCCTCGCGCAATTTCTGGCCCGGCTGCATGCCGTGGCCATGATAGGGCGGTGATGTTCGGCCTGGCCGCTCGACATAATGAGCATCGTCGCCGACCCAGCGCAGTGACAGTGCCCGACGCCGTGCCGCGGTAAGGTTGCCGCGCGCGCCATGCGCTGTGCGGAAGTCGAACAGGATGGCGTCGCCCGGCTCCATCTCCCATTCGAGAACCTTCATCGACGGATCGTTATCGGGATCGGGCACCGGCAGGTAGTCGCCCTCGCCGGCATAGAAATTGCTGTCGTCGAGCCAGCGCACCGGCAGGATCATCTTGTCCCATTTGTGCGAGCCGGCGATCAGGCGCAGCGTCGCCTCCTTTACCGGGTCGATGGGAATCCAGAAGCTCACCGTCTGCTGGCCGTCGACGAAATAGTAGGGGATGTCCTGATGCCAAGGCGTCGGCTTCTGCGTGCCGGGCTCCTTGACCAGAACGTGATCATGGAAGAACTGCGCGGTGCGCGACTGCATTACCGCCGCCGCCAGTTCGGCGGCCGGCGATTCGCGCACCACCCTGACGAATTCGGGAATACGCTCCCAGTTGCAGTAGTCATCGAAGAAACTGCCACGGCCGTTGGCGATGTCGGAAGCGGTGGCGCTGCGGTTTTGCATATTGCGCTCGATGCCGGCGGCAATCGTATCGACCCAGCCCTTGAAGGCGCCGCGGATGCAGACCGCGCCGTCACGCTGATAGTCGGCAATCGTATCCGCGTCGATCACGGGGGCGTCGGCAGTGTGGGTGGCAGCTTGGGAAGCCATAGCGTTCTCCTCTTGGAATGAACCGACTATCGCAATCCCCTCTCATTCAGTAAAATAATAACTTTCCATCTGATATATAGAGTAGGCCTATGAACGTCACCCTCACGCAATTGCGCTATCTCGTCGCCGTGGCGCGCCATGGCAGCGTCACCGGCGCGGCAAAGATGCTGAACGTCTCACAGCCTTCAATTTCCGTGGCGATTGACGCGGTCGAAAAAAATTTCGGCCAGAAGCTGTTCGTCCGCCAGCGGGGAAGTGGCGTGTCGCCGACATCGTTCGGTCGCGCTTTCGTGGCCAAGGCGAGACAGGTTCTCACCGAAACGGACGAACTTGTCAGCCTGGGTTCAAGCAAATCTGCTGTCGGCGGCGAACTGGTGCTGGGGTGCTTCGAGGATCTGGCGCCATTCTTCGCACCGGCGCTGCTCCGCGCCTTTTCCGAACGCTATCCCGCGGTGAAAGTCGTCGTTCGCGACGAGACGTTCGAGACGCTTGGGCGGCGGCTTGGCGACGCCGCCATCGATCTCGGCCTCACCTATGATCTCAGCTTGCCGACACATTTCGCGCGCATCCTGCTGCACGAACTTCGCCCGCACGCGCTGTTGCCGGCGGGCCATGCCCTGGCGGACCAACCATCGGTCAGCCTGGCGGACCTCGCCGCCTATCCGCTGATCACGACCGATCAGCCGCACAGCTGGCAGCATATGCTCGATCTGTTCCGCAGCCGCGGCCTCTCCCCGGTGGCCGACAGGGCAACGAGTTCATTCGAACTCCAGCGCAGCATGGTGGCGAACGGTTTTGGTGTCGCCGTCAGCTACACCCGGCCGCACGGGGACAGCAGCTATGACGGACTGCCGTTGATCTGCAAGCCGCTATCGGATCCGCTGCCCATGCAGCGCATCATCCTCACCTATGACACGCATCAGCGCGTATCGAATGCAGCACTCGCATTTGTCGAAACAGCGAAGGCCTGGTTTTCCACGCGCGACATCTTCACCTCCTGACGGGTTGACGGTCGTCCCTCGCCGGCTTGCCGCTTGACGGTTTCCGCGCCTGCTGCCACTCCATGGAACATGGAACCTATCCAATCGAAAACGGCCCAGGGCCGCGTCGCCGATGCGCCGAATGGCCATTGGGTCTACCGCGTGCTGCCGCGCTCGATTTGGCCCTATGCGCAGCTTGCGCGATGGGACAGGCCGATCGGCTGGCAATTGCTTCTGTGGCCGTGCTGGTGGTCGGCGGCGCTCGCGGCGAGCGCCTATCCACGCCCCGGCGATCCGCTGCTCACGCTGCTGCCGGCGCCATGGTATCTCGTGCTGTTCCTGGTCGGCGCCATCGCCATGCGCGGCGCCGGCTGCACCTACAACGACATCGTCGACGAAGGCATAGACAACCAGGTCGAGCGCACCCGCTCGCGGCCGCTGCCGTCCGGCCAGACCACGCGCCGGCGGGCCTGGCTGTTCCTTCTGCTGCAGGCCCTGGTCGGCCTTGCCGTGCTCCTGCAGTTCAACGGCTTCGCCATTCTGCTCGGCGTCTGCTCGCTGTCGATCGTGGCCATCTATCCATTCATGAAGCGGATAACCAACTGGCCGCAACTGTTTCTCGGCCTTGCCTTTTCCTGGGGTGCGCTGATGGGATGGGCGGTCGAGTTCGGCGATCTCGATGGCCCCGCCATCATGCTCTATATCGGCTCGATCCTGTGGGTGATCGGCTACGACACGATCTATGCGCATCAGGACAAGGAAGACGACGCCATTGTCGGCGTGCGCTCGACGGCACGGCTGTTCGGCGACAACACCAAGGCGTGGCTGGCGGGGCTTTATGGCGGTACGCTGATCTGCTTCGCCATCGCCTTTGCCTCGGCGCAGGCACCGGTGGTGGCGCTGGCGGGATTGATCGCCGCCGGCGCCCACATGGCCCGCCAGATCACGGTTCTGGATATCAACGATCCGGACCAATGCCTGCGGCTGTTCCGGTCGAACAACCAGGTCGGCTGGCTGATCTTCCTCGGCCTGATCGGCGGCGCATTGTGGGTGGCACTGAAGCCGCTGGTTTAGCGGCTTCGCCTTTCAGCAATCCCGAACCGGGGTCATGCTCAGTCGCGAGAAATAATCTCCTGGCCGCCGATGACCAGCCTGAGACCAAGGTTGCCGGCCCTGCGGCGGGCGAGGAAGCGCGGGCGGCGCGTGGTCGAAATGCGGCCCTTTCGGCGATCCTGCGGCGGCAGCGTCTTGATGGCGGCGCCGAGCGATTCTTCCAGCGTGCGGGCAACCCCGTCCGATTCGATCAGGAGCATCGGCAGGCGGTAGGCATCGGCCCAGGCGCGCCAGTCGGCGGCGACATCATCGAGGTCGTCGGCCACCAGCAGAGGCACCGACAGCATTGGGTCGTTGTGCAGGAGTTCGAGGGTAACCGTGACATTGCCGTCCGGATCCTCCATCGCGCGGGCGGCAACGCCGCGGAACGCATTGGCGGGCAGTGCGATGATCGCGGGCACGCCGCTCATCTCCAGCATGCGACGGATCACGGCGCCGCGCTGGTCAATGGTGAAGGTCACGTCGCCGTAGTCGTCGCGTGTGGCGTAGCTAACCACCTGCGGCAGGCGGAATGGGTCGAGGCGCATGTTGCGTCCCGCCCAGACTGGCTTCAGTCCAGTGTTCATAGAGTGCCTTCCTGTCTGTCTCCTGAGAGCCGGTGTCCGGTTCTCTCCGGGCCAGTTTTCCCGGCCTCGTTATGGGGAAACAGTAGCGTGGGCTCCTTACCGCCGCGCTTAAGAAAGTCGGTTAAATTTTGCTGATCTCAGGGATGGTTATCGGAATGCCACCGGGCACAAGATGTTGAAAGGATCAGATAACCTTACCGGGATTCATGATGCCGGCAGGGTCGAAGGCAGCCTTCACCCTGCGCATCAGATCGATGGCCATCGGCGGCGCGGTGGCGATCAGTTCGTCGCGCTTCAACTGGCCGATGCCGTGCTCGGCGGAGATCGATCCATGGAAGGACCGCACGACATCGTGCACGGCCTTGTTCATGGGATGATAAAGGGCAAGAAACGCCTCGTCGTCGCCGTCGAGCGGCCGCGAGATGTTATAGTGAAGGTTGCCGTCGCCCATATGGCCGAAGCAGACCACGCGGGCGCCGGCACTGACCGAGGCCACCGCGCCGGCGGCCTCTTCGATAAAACGCGGGATCGATGCTATCGGCACCGAAATGTCGTGCTTGATCGAAGCGCCTTCCGGCTTCTGGCATTCGGGGAGCGTCTCGCGGAAATTCCAGAAGGCGTCGCCCTGGGCAAGGCTTGCCGCGACCACCGCATCGCCAACGATGCCTTGCTCGAGACCATCCGCCAGCACCTCCTCGATCAGAGCCCGGCCGTCGGCATCCGAGCGGCCGGAGGAAACCTGCATCAAGACATACCAGGGCCAGTCATCGGCCAGCGGCCGCACGACACCTTGACCATGCTTGAGCGTGAAATCGTAAGGTCTCTTGCCGATCAGTTCGAAGGCGGTGAGCGAAGCGCCGGCGCGGTCCATCGCCAGGCTGAACAGCGCCAGTGCCGCCTCGGGCGACGACAGTCCGGCGAAAGCGACCTCGCACCCCTTCGGCTTCGGGAACAGTTTCAGCACGGCGGCGGTGATGATGCCGAGCGTGCCTTCGGCGCCGACGAACAGGTTCTTCAAATCGTAGCCGGTGTTGTCCTTCTTGAGCTTGCGCAGATCGTCGAACACCTCGCCGGTCGGCAACACCACTTCGACGCCGAGGCACAGTTCGCGCGCGTTGCCGTAGGCCAGCACGCCGGTGCCGCCGGCATTGGAAGACAGGTTGCCGCCGATCTGGCAGGAGCCTTGCGCGGCGAGCGACAGCGGAAACAGCCGGTCGGCGGCGTCGGCCGCCTCCTGCAGCGTCTGCAGGATAACGCCGGCCTCCGCCGTCACTGTGTTCGATAGAACATCGATCTCGCGAATGCGGTTCAGCCGCGACAGCGACAGGATGATCTCGCGGCCGGATCTGTCCGGCACCTGGGCGCCGACCAGCCCGGTGTTGCCGCTTTGCGGCACGACCGGCGTTCCCGTCTCGGTCGCCAACCGCATGATCCGGCCGACCTCTTCGACACTGCCCGGTCGCAGCACCAGCGATGTCGCGCCATGCCAGAGCCCGCGCCGCTCGATGAGATAGGGCGCGATGTCCGGTTCGTCGCGCAGCGCGTATTTGTCGCCAACGATCGCCGCGAAGCGATCGATGAGAGCGGGATCGAGTTTTTGCGAAATGTCGGTCATGTGGGAAAACTACGGTGCGGGCTGTACATTGTCACGAGGGGCGGCGGCACGCGAGAGCCGGTCATTGATGGCCTCGCCAAGACCATCGAAAGGAATCGTCTCAACGGCGATGGTGCGCGCGCCGCTGCGGTCGAGTTCCTGCATATAGGCGAAAAGATTGCTTGCCGCTTCGCGCAGGTCACCGCTTTCAGACAAATTGAGGAACGCTGCGGCATCACGCCAGCCTTCGGCCCGCTGATCCCCAAAGGCAAGCAACGCTTCGCCCTCGCCGACCGTTCCTGCATTGAGCCGCATCGCCGCGCCCGGCGCGTAGTGCGAGGCAAGCATGCCCGGCGCCTCGATGCCGGCGGCACCGCCACGCAGCAGTTTCACACCAATGGCCGCCTCGATCTCCTCGGCGGCAACGCCGCCGGGCCGCAGCAGCCGCAAGCTCCCCCCTTCGGCCTTGAGGATGGTCGATTCCAGCCCGACCGGCGTCGCGCCGCCATCGACCACCAGCTTGATGCGCGCGCCGAGATCCGCCGCCACCGCTTGTGCCGTCGTCGCGCTGATCTTGCCGGATGAGTTGGCGCTGGGGGCGGCAAGTGGCCGGCCGAGCTTTGCGATGAGGTCACCGCCAAAGCCCCTCGGCATGCGCAAGGCGATCGTATCCAGCCCGGCCGTGACCAGCGGATGGATGCCGTTGCCGGGCCGCTGCGGCAGCACCAGCGTCAGCGGACCCGGCCAGAACGCCTGCGCCAGTCTCCTCGACAGCGGATCGAATATAGCGATGCGCTCGGCCATCGCCATGTCGGCGACATGGGCGATCAGCGGATTGAAACGCGGCCGCCCCTTGGCCTCGAAGATGCGCGCCACGCCGATGCCGTTGGTGGCATCGCCGGCAAGCCCATAGACGGTCTCCGTCGGGATGGCCACGACATCGCCGCCCTGAAGCAGAGCCAACGCCCGCTCCAGCGCTTCGTCGACGGCAAGTATCTCAGCCATTCTCGTCACCTCGCAGATGCCGGCTGCGTAGTACGATGGCGGCTATTGGGCAAGCCGGCTGTTGGGCAAGAGGGTCTTGGCGATTTATCAATTCCTAAAATGCTACGTTTCCGCGAAAGCCGGTATCAATTCCGGTCCGCTACCGTCAGGGCCTGGGCAAAGGGGAGTGGCCATCGTGTCTGTGCGTATCCTGCTGGGGATCACTCTGGCGGCGTTGAGCGGTGGAGCTCAGGCCTCGTCGCTTGTCTTTCCCGGCGCGCCGGCCGCGACACCCTCCATCCTTGCCCTGAAGGCGGACGGCATCCAGGCAAGCGACGTGCTCTCCGTCGTTGCGCTCGGCGAACCCGAGGTTACTGATGAAAAGGTGGCGGCGATCCCCAACACGCCCGAGCCACGGCACGGTTTCATGCCAGGCCCGATGATCATTCGTGGCGGCGTGGTCGGCGGCGACTTCTCGACACCGACGCAAGTCAAGGCACCGGCCACGACCGCCACCTCTGCTCCTGCTCCAGCCCAGGCGACCGCCTCGGCGGCTCCGGCGTCGGGTGCGCAGAAGAAGCCGACCGCACCGGCAGCCGCATCGACGCCCGCTGCTGGGGCCGGCAAGGTCAAGTAGCGGCCACAGATTGCTGGGCTGGCCAGATCGTTGACAGCTTGACGGCGCCCTGCGCACCATTGCCGCGCGAGTTCGCCTTGACGTATCTGACCGTTCGAAGCCGCCTGGATTTGGTCAAGCGATTCAGGCTAAGGGGCGGGCCGGGTGGACGGGCTTCGCCGTTTAAAGGGGGTTGATCATGAGACTATTCAGGACCGTTACCGTGGCCGGGCTTCTGCTGGCGTCGCTGCTGGGTGCCAGCGCGGCGCAAGCCGATGATATGCTGGGATCCTATGTGGCGCGTATTTCCGATCGGGATCACCAGGCGAGCGACGGCTATGCGCTGGACAGCGCCGCGCAGATGGTGCGGCAGGATCGCGCTAACTGGCACAAATTCCATCGCCGCGACCGCGACGATGAGGGTGATGCGTGGTTCAGGACCAACGACCAGCGCGCCGATCTGCAGCGCATGCTGGAGCGTCCCGGCGCGATGAGTTCCTCGACCAAGCGCGCCATCGTCAATGGCGAACCGCTGATCCAGGTCGATGTCTACGAAAACAGCGTGCGGGTCAGCATCCTGGAGAACTGACAAGCATCCGGGAAGACGATAAAAAGGGCGGCGCCGCTGCGCCGCCCCCTCTTCCCGACAGAACCGGATTGAAATCTCAGGCCGCTTCTTCCTTGTCGTCGTCTTCCTCGGACTCGGCGTCTTCTTCTTCGTCCTCGGCGTCGTCGCCTTCGGCTTTCACGGCTTCATCGTCGCCTTCGTCAAACTCTTCGCCGTCTTCATCGTCGCCTTCTTCGTCATCGCCATCCTCGTCGTCATCCGACAGATCGGCGGCTTCGACCGTGGCGGCGGCGGCGTGATCGATGGCGGTTTCGGAAGCGGATTCAAGCGCCTCGGCGGCGGCCGAGGTTTCTTCAGTCACTTCGATTTCGTGATCGGAATTCATGGAAGCCTCCGTTGGGTTGGGGAACATGTCCCTTCTGCCACGCAGAGATCATCGTCATATGACTGTAAGCCGGCTCGAACGGCCGGCTTACAGATATTTTCCTGAGCGCTCAACCAGCGATTTTCGAGAAATCAGCGACCTGACCGGTGGCCGCGCGGATGCGCGTGAGAAGCGCCAGACGGTTGGCTCGCACCGCCAGGTCTTCATCGTTCACGAGAACGGCTTCAAAGAATGAATCAACGGGTTCGCGCAACGCGCTAAGCGCCAGCATCGCGGCGGAAAAGTCTTCGTTTTGAATCGCTTCGCCGGCTTGCTTCTCGGCCTGATTCACCGCAGCGAACAGCGATTTCTCGGCATTCTCCTTGAACAGAGCCGGCTCAACGGTTTCGGCGACCGCCGTTTTCTTCTTCTCTTCGGCCGCCAGGATGTTGGCCGCACGCTTGGTGCCGGCGAGCAAGTTCTTGCCGTCCTCGGTGTCGAGGAAAGAGCCGAGCGCCTCGACGCGGCGGACGATCTGCAGGAGGTCGTCGGACTGCGGGGTGATGACGGCGTCGATGAGATCGTGCCGGGCGCCCTGATCGCGGAGGTAGACTTTCAGGCGGTCGTGGAAGAAGGCCAAGAGGTCTCGTATCTGCTCCGCGCCGCTCTCCGCATAATGGGCACCAGCGCATGCGAAAAGGGAAGCGAGCCGCAATTGAATTCGATTCTCGACCAAAATCCTCACAACACCCAGCGCTGCGCGACGCAACGCATAGGGATCTTTTGACCCCGTCGGCTTTTCATCGATCGCCCAGAAGCCGACCAGCGTATCGAGCTTGTCGGCGAGTGCGACAGCGACCGACACCGGATCGCTTGGTACATAATCGGACGGGCCCTGCGGCTTGTAATGCTCCTCAATGGCTGCCGCCACGGAGGGATTCTCGCCCTGGAGAAGCGCGTATTTGCGGCCCATGGCGCCCTGCAATTCGGGGAACTCGCCAACCACCTCGGTGGTGAGATCAGCCTTGGCGAGAACGGCGGCGCGGGCGGCGAGCGCCGGATCGGCGCCGACGGTCGGCGCCAATTCCTCCGCCAACCGCTTGATCCGCTCCACCCGCTCGCCTTGTGTACCGAGCTTGGCGTGGAAGGTGACGCCGAGATGGTCGAGGCGGGCCATGCGCTGGTCGAGCGGCTTTTTCAGATCGAGCCCAAACTTTTTCGCCGAAGCGTCGAGCCGGCCGAGATCCGGCAGATCGCCCTGGTCGGTCGTCCAGAAATAGAGCGCGTCGGAGAGGCGCGCGCGCACCACCTTGCCGTTACCGTGGGCAATCTCCTTGCCGCCGTCCCTGGCCTCGATGTTGGAAGTGAGGATGAAGCGGTTTGACAGCGCGTCGCCTTCACCTTGCGGGCGCGTGACGAAGCACTTCTGGTTGGCGCGGATGGTCAACCGGATCACCTCGGCCGGAATGGCCAGGAAAGCCTCTTCGAACTCACCCATCAGCACGACAGGCCATTCCACCAGCCCGGCTACTTCCTCCAACAGCCCATCGTCCTCGACCAGGTCGAGCCCGTTGGCAAAGGCGAGGTTGCGGGCGTCGGCGAGGATGATCTCCTTGCGCCGGTCGGCGTCGAG
The DNA here is from genome assembly GCF_056868045.1 of Mesorhizobium sp. HAY1-8B. Taxonomy (NCBI): domain Bacteria; kingdom Pseudomonadati; phylum Pseudomonadota; class Alphaproteobacteria; order Hyphomicrobiales; family Phyllobacteriaceae; genus Mesorhizobium; species Mesorhizobium sp. HAY1-8B. The sequence goes on along the minus strand of NZ_CP200321.1, from coordinate 3,220,352 downwards.
CACGACCTTCGCCGCTTCCAGCTTGCTCACATAGTCGTCGAAACGGCGCACCGTGATTTCGCCCGGTGCGAGGAAGCGGTGGCCGTAGGTGATGTTGCCGGAGCGGATGCCGTCGATCTCGAAATCGACCACCACCGGCTCCTCGGTCTCGGGGCCGAAGGTGCACAGGATCGACTGTAGCGGCCGCACCCAGCGCAGCGAGCCCGGCTTGGCCGAGGCCGGCCCCCAGCGCATCGACTTCGGCCACGGGAAATTGCGGATAGTGCCCGGCACCAGTTCGGCGATGATCTCTTCGGCTGCCCTGCCCGGCTTCGAAATGTGGGCGACGTAGAAGTCGCCCTTCTTCGGGTCGGAATGGACATGCGCCTCGGCGATCGAAGACAGGCCGGCCTTGCGCAGGAAACCCTGGACCGCCTGCTCGGGGGCCGTCGTTGACGGCCCCTTGATCTCCTCGCTTATGTCCTTGGAGCGCGCCGTCAGGCCCCTGATGTCGAGCGTCAGGCGCCGCGGCGTCCAGTACTCGCGCGCCGCCTCATAGGTCAGACCCGCCTCGACCAGACCATCGGTCAGCATCTTCTTGAGATCACCCGCCGCCTTGCGCTGCATGCGGGCGGGAATCTCTTCCGAGCGGAGTTCTAGAAGCAGGTCAGGCATTGGTTGAGGCTCACGCGGCAATGGTGAGCGCGGCATAGCAACTCGGCTGGCCGCTGTCACCCTTTCCAGAAATTTTGGCTGCCCTGTCGGGACGCGGCGGCCCCGCCCGTCCTTGGATCAAAGATTTCCATGAACCGAACGCAGCGCTGAAGCGACACACGCTCAGGCAGGGAACTATTGGCTGAACGACCATGAAAACGGCATCCAGACTTCTGCAGATCCTCGCGCTCAGCGCCTGCTTCACCGCGCAGGTCCATGGCGCCTTCTGGATGCCGGGTGTCAGGCAGGCACTGCGGACGATGGCCGGACAGAGCGGCCAGATCCTGTCGCCGATCAACGCTTCCCTCGAAATGATGGAGGGGGCCTGACTCAGGCCGCCAAACCACCAGCCTGCGTCTTCAAGAACGCTTCGCCGCAGGCCTTCGCCAGATTGCGCACCCGCAGGATGTAGCTCTGCCGCTCGGTGACCGAGATCACGCCGCGTGCGTCAAGCAGGTTGAAGACATGGCTGGCCTTGATGCACTGGTCGTACGCCGGGAAGACCATCTTGTGCATCGGCAGATTGTCGTTCGAAGCCGGTGCGCCGGCATCGAGCAGCGCCTTGCATTCGGCCTCGGCGTCCTCGAAATGCCTGAGCAGCATCGCTGTGTTGGCGTATTCGAAATTGTGGCGCGAATATTCCTGCTCGGCTTGCAGGAAGACGTCGCCATAGGTCACCTTGTCGACGCCCTCGCGGCCGTTGAAGTTGAGGTCGTAGACATTGTCGACGCCCTGCACATACATGGCCAGCCGCTCCAGCCCATAGGTCAGTTCGCCGGCCACCGGCGCACATTCGATGCCGCAAACCTGCTGGAAATAGGTGAACTGCGAGACTTCCATCCCATCGCACCAGCATTCCCAGCCAAGCCCCCAGGCGCCCAGCGTCGGGCTTTCCCAGTCGTCCTCGACAAAGCGGATGTCATGCAGCAGCGGGTCGACGCCGATCGCCTGAAGCGAACCGAGATAGAGCTCCTGCAAGTTCGGCGGGTTCGGCTTCAGGATCACCTGGTATTGGTAGTAATGCTGGAGCCGGTTCGGGTTCTCGCCGTAGCGGCCATCCTTGGGACGGCGCGAGGGCTGGACGTAGGCAGCGTTCCAACGACGCGGCCCGAGCGCGCGCAGCGTCGTTGCCGGATGAAACGTGCCGGCGCCGACCTCCATGTCGTAGGGCTGGAGGATGACACAACCATAGGCCGCCCAGTAATTGTGCAAGGTCAGGATCAGCCCCTGGAACGAGCGGCTGGGATGCATATGTGCGGGAATTTCAATCGTCACGGGTGGCCTCGACAGCAAAGGCTAGCTTGCCGGCACGTCCTAGAGACACGACGGCGAAGCGTCAAGCAAGGCACGCCGGATGCGGCTCCCGAAAGGGCGCAGCGGGGCTCCCAAAGAAGCCCCGCTCGCATTCAAAAAGCCGATTTCACCCCTTCGGGGCAGGCACCGGCTCGGGCTTGACCTTCGGGGTTTCCTGCGCCGTGTTGGATTCGATCGGCGGCAGGCCCTTCATCAGCTTCTGCTGCAGCGTGGCCAGCACGTCGGGATCGGGCTTCAGGTCGCGGGCCTGGTTCCACTGGAAAGTGGCTTCCAGCTTGCGGCCGACGCGCCAGTAAGCGTCGCCGAGATGATCGTTGAGAACCGGATCCTCCGGCTTCAGCGATACGGCACGCTCCATCTCGCGCACCGCGTCATCGAACCTGCCGAGCCGGAAATAGGCCCAACCGAGCGAATCCACGATGTAACCGTCGCTCGGCCTGAGGTCGACGGCCTTCTGGATCATCGCCAGGCCTTCCTTGAGGTTCGTATTCATGTCGACCCAGGAATAGCCGAGATAGTTCAGCACCTGAGGCTGGTCCGGCTGCAATTCCAGCGCCTTGCGGAAATTCGGCTCGGCCTTTGGCCATTCCTTGAGGCGCTCATAGGCGATGCCGCGCTGGTAGAAAATGTTCCAGTTGGCCGCGGTCGGCGTCTTCAGCACCTCGACAGCCTTGTCGTAGAGGTTGGCGGCGGAGCGGAAATCATCCTTGGAGGAATAGACGCCGCCGAGCGCCAGATAGGCGCGCATGTCGTTGGGATGGGCGTCGACGAAGGCCTTCAGGTGGGTGATCGCCTCGTCATGGCGGTCGAGATCGGCAAGGTTGAGGCCAAGCTGCAAGTCCGAAAGCTCTTTCAGCGGCGAAGAATCAGGGATGCGCCGATAGAGCGCGATGGCGCCCTCGCCGTCCTTCAGCTGTTCGGCGACAGCGGCGAGTTGCACGAGAGCCGCGTCGCTGTCAGGCCTCAGAGCCAGGGCGTATTGCAGGTAAAGACGGACGAACGGCTCGCCGCCGCCACGGTTGAGCGCGGTGGCGAGATCGAGCAGGATTTCGGACGCGCCGTCGGACGGACCTGAGACAAACGGCGCGATCTTGTCGCCCTTGGCGATCCTGTCGCGCAAGGTGACGATTTCGAGCTTGCCCGGCGAAAACGTTTCGGCCTGATCCAGCACCGATATCGCCTTGGCCTTGTCGCCCTTGCGGGCCAGGAACGAGGCATAGGCCTGGGCATTGCGCATCCAGGTTTCAGGCGCCGCGCCGCCGGCGGCCGTGTCCTGCATCGTCGCGGCGTAGATCGCCTCGGCCTTCTCGGGCATGTTGGAGGCATCGGCGATCAGCGCGCGGTGGAAGGACTTGAACAGGCCGAACCAGTCCGGGCCCTGAAGCTTGTCGATGGAGGCCATTGCATCGCTGGCCTGGCCGGCACCCTGTTGGGCCCAACCGGACATGACGCCGGAGATCAGCCGGTCGAGGTCGGATTCCAGCGACAGCTTGAGCCAATACTGCGCCTTGGTGAAATCCTTCTTGTGGAAGGAATCGACGGCCAGCGCCAGGCGCGAGAAGCGCTCGACATCGGGCACTTCCTTGAGCTTGTCGGCATAAACCAGGGATTCGTCGAAGCGGCCTTGCGCAATCAGAGACAGCATCAGGCTCTGTTGCAGGCCGGTGTCGCTCGGGTCGAAGGCCAGGGCCTGCTTGTAATAGGCGATGGCGCTGTCGAGGTCGTTGTCGCCTTCGGCGATCCGGGCAGCCAGATAGGCACCCGAGAACGAGGAAATCTTGACCGGTTCGGTGGATTGCTTGGCATAGGCCGGCAAAGCCGAGATCGCCATGCCGGTCACAATTGCCAGCCTTGTCAGCCAGCGCGCTCGTCCTTGCTGCATCGTATCCCTTTCAGCCAGGCGCCATCTCCGCGTCAGCGGGATCGACGTAGACTCGATCTTTCCGGGCAAAGCATGGCCTTTTTGGGGTCACGCTTCAATCCGCCTGAAATTCACAATCGGGTCAGCCGATTAACAAACCATGGCTGCAGCGGATTTTCGACCGGGGAAAAGCCGGCGTCAAGGTCAGCGCGGCACGACGGATCGCTGCACCTTGGTATCGGGAAAGCCGCCGGCCGCTATCGCGCCGCACAACTCGTTCCATTCGCAGCCGCCGCAAGCCTTGCGTACGCCACCAACGGAAAACGCCCGGCGCATCAGCGCCAGTGTTGCCACATCGAGATCGAGGCGGATGCCGGGTTGGACTGGCAGGGCCAGCAAGTCCTCGACATTGCGTGCCGCAAGCCGGTCCCGCTCGATGACGCTCTGGTTGAGACAATGCGGTTCCGGCCCGTCGAGCAACGGCGCGCAGACATCATCCGGACCGGAGACGAGGAGGATGTCCTCGCCACGGCTCAGGCGCTCCGCGATCCCGTCATAATTGGCGGTGAAGGCGGGGCTGTATCCCTTGCCCACATAGGTGAGCAGGCAAAGGAGGTGATGGGCGCGCAGCCTAACCGTCACGGATTGGCCGGCTTGGCGTTGCCGCCGCGAAGCGCCATGAGTGTCGCCGCACCAAGCGCCGACTTCAGCAATCCGCCGACGATGAACGGCAGGAAGCCGAAGGTTATGGCCTTCTCGGCGCCGATCATGACGGCAAGCCATGCCGTGCCCAGAACCAGGCAGGCAAGGTTGCCGAGCAGCATGGCGGCGAAGGCAAGCACTACCCTGTTGCTGTTCCAGCCGCGTTCGGCCAGCCAGCCGACAAGCGCGCCGACAACCGGGAAAGCGAAGAGATAACCGCCCGTCGGCCCGACGAAATAGGACGCGCCCCCTACCCCTCCGGACAGAACTGGGAAGCCCACAGCGCCCTCGACCAGCCAGGCGGCGATGGTGATGGCGCCAAGCCGCCAGCCGTAGAGCGCGCCGATCAGTGTTACCGCGAAGGTCTGCATGTTTACCGGGACCGGCACCATCGGCACCTCGATGTAGGACGCCAACGCCAGGAACAGCGTGCCGAGCACGACGGCTCCGACCTGCCAGCCGAGAGCGCGATCCTGGAGCCTGAGCGGGCTGAAAGAAGGTTTGCGGGAGTTGAATGCGATGTCTGCCATTGGGATACCTTCGACCGATTTGAAATTATAGATAATTTCTGTTTTCGATCTATTATCGAATCCACATTTTCGCCGGGATAGCAAGCCTCCGCTTGGTGGGGATGGCCTAAAAGCGCGTCGCGACGCGGCTTAGGGCAGTGTTTCATGCCTGTCGTTCCCCCACAGCAGGGAGCCACTTTTGGGCGACATGCCTCAACCCACGATCGCGAAGGCCTCGCGCGTCGCGCCGGAGGCAGTCCTGACCGGCTTGCGGCCGATCCATTGGACATGGCGTCCCAGCGTTGCAGCTGCCGATTCGGTGTTTCCCTGCCGCAAGGCGGTCAATATCGCCCGGTGGTCCTGGTCGGTGCGTGCCTCCCACTCCGAACGCCATGCCGCGAACAGGAAGCGCGCACTGGCGGCATGCAGATCATCGATGGTGGCGAGCAGGCGGGGCATGGCGCATGGCGCCAAGATCAGCCGGTGAAAGGCGCGGTTGGCTTCTTCCCATGACCTGACGTCGCGGGACTTGTCGCCGGCCTTGGTCGCCTCCTCGGCGAGGTCGAGAATGGCTGACGTCAGATGCGGCGCGGCATGACGTAGCGCCAGCACTTCGAGTGCCGCCCGCATTTCGGCGACCTCCTTGACCTCGCCAAGATCGAATGCGGCGACACGCACGCCGCGGCGCGGTTCGCTGACGGCCAGGCCTTGCGCCTCCAGGCGGCGGAACGCCTCGCGCACCGGAACATGGCTGGTGTGGAATTCCTCGGCGACATGATCCTGGCGCAGCCTGGCCCCCGGCTCTATCGCGCCAGAGATGATGCGGTCCGCCAGCACCTTGCTGATGCGCACCGCGATGGTGTCGTCCGTGCCCTTTGCCATGTTTTATAGATAATTTGCGGCAGGGCAGCTTGTCGAGATGGCGACGCCGTATTCATTGGCGTTCTCCCCAGCACAAGCCAAGGGAATTCCGGGAAGGCCGGCCTTCTCAGTTCACCCGGCTGATGCAGAAATCGATGACGTCGATCAGCGCCGATTTCTGCGGCGTTTCTTCCAGCGGCGCCAGCGCGTCGCGGGCGATCTCGCCGAAATGGCGAGCGCGGCCGATCGTATCGGCGATGGCGCCATGGCGGGTCATCAGGCCGATCGCCTTTTCCAGGCCCGCGTCGTCGACGATATTGTCCTCGATGGCACGTTTCCAGAAGGTGCGCTCGGCCTTGGTGCCGCGCCGGTAGGCGAGAATGACCGGCAGGGTCACCTTACCCTCGCGGAAATCATCGCCGACATTCTTGCCCAGATCCTTGCTGGCGCCGCCATAGTCCAGCGCATCGTCGATCAGCTGGAAGGCAAGGCCGAGATTCATACCGTAGGAGCGCAGGGCCGCGCGATCGTTGCGGGTCGCCTGGGCAATGACGGGGCCGACTTCGGCGGCGGCCGAAAACAGTGCGGCGGTCTTGGCCTTGATGACGGCGAAATGCTCGTCCTCGGTGGTCTCCAGGTTCTTTGCTGCGGCAAGCTGCATGACCTCGCCCTCGGCGATGATCGAGGCCGCGCTCGACAGGATGTCGAGCGCCTCGAGGGAGCCGACATCGACCATCATGCGGAAGGCCTGGCCGAGCAGGAAGTCGCCGACCAGCACGCTCGCCTGGTTGCCCCAGATCATGCGGGCAGTCTTCTTGCCGCGTCGCATGCCGCTCTCGTCGACGACATCGTCGTGGAGAAGCGTGGCCGTGTGCATGAACTCGACCGAGGTGGCGAGCTTGACGTGACCCTCGCCGGCATAGCCGAACATCTGCGCGGCGGCGAGCGTCAGCATCGGCCTGAGCCGCTTGCCGCCGGACGAGATCAAATGGTTGGCGACCTCGGGAATCATCTCGACGTCGGAGCCGGCCTTCGACAGGATCAATTCGTTCACGCGCCCCATATCGGCGGCCGTCAGATCGATCAGATCCTTGATGGAGGCGGGTTCCCGCTTCCCGTTTTCGATGTTGAGAACGACACCCACGACAATCACTCCCGTCTTGGTATAACGCGTGCGACGGCACCCTTAGTCCCAGTATGGACTCTAGGGCGGCGGACACGGCCACGGCAAGTGGCGAATTGGCGCGGCGTCGGTAACAGCCTGTCAACCGCTGGGGGAGCGAGGCTCGGCCAGGGAATCTCCGCCCGTTTACATCAATAGCGCAAACTGCGAGTTTCATCAGATGATAGAACTTGTCCGCACAAACGATGCCGTGATCATCTCCTTCGTCGAATCGCTGATGCGCGACGCCGGCATCGCCTGCTTTGTCGCCGATCAGAATATGAGCATTCTCGAAGGGTCGATCGGTCTTTTGCAGAAGCGCGTGATGGTCGACGCCGACCAGGTCGATGCCGCGCGGCGTATCCTGACGGACGCCGGCATCGCCAACGAGATCCGCACAAAATAATGCCGGCCGCGCCAGCCGCCCCTGCCCTTGACACCCTTGGCCCGGACACGCCGGCCCACACGGTCGACGCCTTCCATCGCGGCCGGTTCTGGCTGGTGCAACCCAAGCATGGCGGCCATCGCGCCGGCATGGATGCGATGATGCTGGCGGCGTCCGTACCGTCCGCCTTTGGCGGACGCCTCGCCGATTTCGGCGCCGGCGCCGGCGCGGCCGGCCTGGCCGTGCTGTCGCGATGCCCGGCCGCCCAGGCCGTGCTGGTCGAACGCGCGCCGGAAATGGCGGCCTTTGCCGCGGCCACCCTTGCTCATCCCGGCAATGCCCATCTCAGCGATCGCGCATCCGTGCTCGTCGCCGATGTCACAGTATCCGGCCAGGCCCGGGCGGCGGCAGGTCTGGCCGACAATGACTTCGACTACGTCATCATGAATCCGCCCTTCAACGCCGCCCGGGACCGCGCCACGCCTGACCGGCTGAGAAAGGAAGCCCATGTCATGGAGGACGGGCTGTTCGAAAGCTGGATCCGCAGTGCGGCGGCGGTTGTCAAGCCGCGCGGCGGGTTGGCCGTCATCGCACGGCCCGAACAGCTAGGCGCCATCCTCGACGCGATCGCAGGCCGTTTCGGCGATGCCGAGATGCTCGCCGTGCACCCTCGCCCCGACGCGGCGGCGATCCGCATCGTCGTGCGCGCAGCGCTGGGAACCCGCGGAAAACTCGCCATCCGTCCGCCCCTGATGCTGCACGCGCAATCGGGTAATGGCCCCGACGAGCGCAGCGAAATGATCGCCAACGGTCTCGCCTCGCTGTTTGGAGATTGAGCTATTCCTGGCCGCCACATTGCCGTTGGCCGGGAAATCCCTACATGCCTGCAACCCATCGACCGGAGACCGCGTCCTCGTGAAACGTCTTTTCAACCGTCTGCTGCCGAAATCCTGGCGCTCCACCGTCGTCACCATTCCGGTCATCCGGCTGCACGGCACCATCATGTCGGGCGGCCAGTTCCGGCAGAACCTGTCGCTGGCCTCCACCGCCGGCCTCATCGAGAAGGCCTTTTCCTTCGACGCGCCGGCGGTCGCCGTCTCGATCAATTCGCCCGGCGGCTCGCCGGTGCAGTCGCGGCTGATCTTCAAGCGCATCCGCGACCTGGCGAACGAAAAGAACAAGAAGGTTCTGGTCTTCGTCGAGGACGTCGCCGCCTCCGGCGGCTACATGATCGCGGTCGCCGGTGACGAGATTTTTGCCGATCCCTCCTCCATCGTCGGCTCCATCGGCGTGGTCTCGGCCTCGTTCGGCTTTCCTGAACTGATGAAGAAGATCGGCGTCGAGCGCCGTGTCCACACTGCCGGCCAGAACAAGGCGGTGCTCGATCCATTCAAGCCCGAGAAGAAGGAGGACATCGAGCGGCTGAAGGCGTTGCAGCTGGAGGTGCACGGCACGTTCATCGATCTGGTCAAGGAGCGGCGCGGCACGAAACTGAAGGACGATCCGGACCTGTTCACCGGCCTGTTCTGGACCGGCAAGAAAGGCCTGGAACTCGGCCTCGTCGATGCGCTCGGCGACATGCGCACCGTGCTGAAGACCCGGTTCGGGGCGAAGACCCAGCTCAGGCTGGTCTCGGCGCCGCGGGGCTTCCTCAGCCGTTTCGGCCTGTTCGGCTCGAGCAGGGGCTTTTCGGCGCCCGACATCGCCGGCGCCGCCGCCAGCGGCATCATCGATGCGGCGGAAGAGCGCGCGCTGTGGGCTCGCTTCGGGCTTTGAAAACCGGGCGAAACCGTCTAGCATGAGTGCTTGTAGTCTCATGCATGTCGTTTTCCCAAAACCGGACACAGTTTTTGGGCAACATGCACCAACCGACCCGACCGGCCGCCTTCGCCGGCCCAGCGTGGGAGGAGTTTTGACATGCCGCAGATCATTTTCTTCACCGTCGTCGGCGTCGCCGCCTATTTCGGCTACCGCACTTTCGTCCGGGAAGCCGAGCGCGTGACGGCCAAGGTGCGGCGGACTGAAAAGCAGGCGGCCAACGGCGCTATGGGTACGCTGGTCAAGGATCCGAAGACCGGCGAATACCGGCTGGCCAAGGACTGAGCATCATCCCCCACACGACTGACGCCGTGGACACCGAAATCGGTTCGCGCACCTGGCCAGCGCATGCCAAGATCAATCTGGCACTCCATGTCACCGGCAGGCGGCCTGACGGCTATCATCTGATTGAAAGCCTGGCGGTGTTCACGCGTTTTGGCGACCGCGTCGAAATCGCGCTCGCCGACAGCGATGATTTCACCGTGTCCGGCCGTTACGCGCCGGCAGTTCCCCTGGACGCCAGCAATCTCGTGCTGAAGGCGCGCGATGCCCTGCGACGAGAGGCCGGCTCCGTACGAACTCCGCCGGTTGCCATAAAACTCGAAAAGAACCTGCCGGTCGCCTCCGGCGTCGGCGGCGGATCGAGTGACGCGGCGGCCGTATTGCGCGGGCTGGTGCGGACATGGGACCTGGCCATCGACGACGCCAAGCTGGCGAGGATCGGTCTCTCGCTTGGCGCCGACGTCCCGATGTGCCTGGCGGCAAAGCCGCTGGTGGCGCGCGGCATTGGTGACGAGCTGTCGATGGTGCCGGATTTTTCGGCGCTTGGACTGGTGCTGGTCAATCCGGGCACGCCGGTGTCGACGGCGGAAATCTTCGCAGCGCTATCCCGCCGCGACAATGAACCACTGGCGCCGCTGCCGCGCAGCATCGATTTTCACAGCCTGCGCAACTGGCTGGAGGTCACCCGCAACGATCTCGAACCGGTAGCCGTGGCGCTGCAGCCCGCCATAGGCCGGGCGCTGTCGTGGCTTGATAAGGCCGGATCGGGGTTTTCACGCATGTCCGGATCGGGCGCGACATGCTTCGGTCTGTTCGAGACCGGCAATGTCGCCAAGCGGGCGGCAGCCGAAATACGCGGCCGCCAGCCCGACTGGTTCGTCGCGGCGACGCGGAGCATCGCATCGGAGGCTGAGTGAGATGGCTGGGATTAACGAGAGCCGTTCGTTCATTCCGGTTCGCATCGCGGTGCTGACCGTTTCCGACACGCGCAGCCTTGCCGACGACAAATCCGGCCGGACATTGGCCGATCGCATCACCGAGGCCGGCCACATCCTGGCCGCCCGCGATGTCGTCACCGATGACCGCGACAAGATCCGCGACACGGTCCTGGCGTGGTCGCGGGACAAGAATATCGATGTCGTCATCACCACCGGCGGCACCGGCTTCACCGGGCGTGACGTGACACCGGAGGCGCTGGAGCCGATCTTCGAAAAGCGCATGGACGGCTTTTCCGAAGTGTTCCACCGCATCTCCTACGACAAGATCGGCACCTCGACGATCCAGAGCCGCGCGACCGGCGGCGTCGTCAACGCCACTTTCGTCTTCGTGCTGCCGGGCTCGCCCGGCGCCTGCAAGGATGCCTGGGACGGCATCCTGAAGGCGCAGCTCGACTACCGTCACATGCCGTGCAATTTCGTCGAGATCATGCCGCGCCTGGACGAACATCTGCGGCGCGGGAAGTCGACTCCGTAAAAGCCGAGGGCAAAGCCCCGGTTTCACGCCGCGTTTGCCAGGCAGAAAGGCGCCGGCGCCTTCGAAAGGCCATTCCAAACCGGATGCCGGAGAAAGTACCTTCTCGTGAAACGGCAATAGCCGATCCCGACAAGGACGATGCGATGACCGAGCATACCGGCGGATGCCATTGCGGCAACATACGCCTTCGATTTTCAACCGAACGCGATCCATCGCAAATCGAAGTCCGCGCCTGCCAATGCTCGTTCTGCATCAAACATGGCTCGCGCGCCGTCGCCGATCCGGACGGCAGGCTGATTGTCTCGGTCGGGGATATCGAGCGATTACGCAAATACCGGTTCGGGCTGAGGACGGCCGACTATCTGATCTGCGCGGATTGCGGCGTCTATGTCGCCGCGATCGCCGGAGACGACGCGAAAGCAATCGTCATCATCAGTGCCATGGACGACCAAAAGGCGTTCAGCCGCGAGCCTGTCCCTGTCGATTTCGACGGGGAAAGCAGAGAGCAACGCGAAGCCAGGCGTCGCCTCCGCTGGATGCGGGTCGAGATCAGCTTCGACTGATCCCGCTCAGCGGATGACCGGCTCTCCATGGAAGCGCCGGCGTGACGGGCGCGAAACACCGAAGCCCACCTCCATCATCAGCCTCGGCGTGCGCGCCGGCACGGTGCCCATGTGGAAACCGAACGGGTCCTCGACAAAGCCGAGGCCGGCCTCTCCGGTCAGGGTCACCGGGCTTTGCTCGCCATAGACGTCCAGCACCTCCTGGGCGGGATGGCCGACCAACAGGGTCAGTTGATGCTTCATGGCGCGGCGCCTGTGGCTGCCCCTGACATAGACATGCGGACCGGTGTCGGCGTCGACAGGCCTGAGGTAGAAGAAGAATTTCAGCATGCGCCAGTCATCGAGGTCGAAATGATACTTGCCGAGCGAGGCAAGGTTCTTGTCGGCGTCGGAGGCCGCGCCGGTCGGAAAGCTCCACCAGACGCGTGTGGTGATCAGTTTCGCCTGGCCGCCGAGATAGTGCGCGGCAATGTCGAGCAGCAGCGGATCGCGCTGGATGGCGAGTGCGGCCGGGCAGTCGAGGATGCGCTCGAAATAGTGTCCGCTGAGCAACGAGCGAGCCAGGCGTTTCTCGGCTTTCGCATGCTCGCCCGGCATGAATTCGAGACGACGGTCGAAATTGCCGAAGCAAGGCGTGCGTTCTGCGAAACGCGCGATCTCCTCATGAATTTCCGATGGCAGGACCAGGCCTGAAAACAGGCCGTCGGAGCGCAGCGCATCGACCACCGCCGCCCGCTCGACACCGGAAAACATCGTATCCCCAACATTGTCGGCAGGACGGGCGCGTTTTGCACCCAGCCAATGCATCCGTCGCCCAGGCATGGTGCGCGCCAGCATGAACATCGGCAGCCAGGCAGGGTTTTCGCGCAGGTCCGTGAGATAGGTCGGAATGCGTACGGCGATGCGCCGCAACAAGCTGCCATTGCGGGCAATGGCCTCGAGACTGGCGGCGCCGGATTTGTCAGGGGTTGAAAGGTTCATCGGATCCTCGTCCATGAGCGCGACCCCGATGCCGCATCGGTGCTCACCACTCGCATGACCCAAACCCAATTCACCACCTCGGGGAGAGGCTAACCCCGCGTCACGTTTTGTGCAATGCACAATAGACAGAGCATATGCAAAAAATCACTTTGGCGAGCGGTGCTGCTGCCTCGGCGGCGCTACCCAGATCTCGGCGTCGAGCCTCTTTGTCGCCAGGCCACGCGCCAGCGCCTCGGCGCTACCGGCGCTTTTCGACAAGGACGCGGCTTGCCGCTTGCTGATCACCAGCCCGTCGGCGAGCGCACGGTTTCCCGAAAAGACCCGAGCCAGGAACGGTGTGCGGCTGCCCCGCGCGCGCGAGAATCGCGCCGCCATGGTTTGCCGCGCCGTGTGGGCGACAACCGCATCGATCCACCCCTCCACCAGCCGCGCGCCCGGCTCCAGCAGCAGCAGCCAGTCACCCTTGGCCTGGCGGATCCCCACGGCAATGCCGCCGCTTGCCACGTACTGGCAGCCGGCATGCTCGGCGACATGATGCGTCTGGTCGGTGGAGCCGGTGTCGCAGACGACGACCTCGCGCACCACGCCCTCGACAGCGCCGCCAATCAGCGAGCTGAGCGTACGGGCGAGAGCCTCCTCGTCATTGCGCGTTTCAATGAGAACACTGAGCATGTTTAGCCGAATAGCGGAAAGCAGCGCACAGCGCCAGTTTTTGCAGCGCAGCATAGAAAGTTCTTGATTTGTTCTCATCGAGAAAATAGGAATAATTTCATGAACCGAGCGATTCGAAACAACATGGACAGTCCCTGGGAGCGGGCCAAGATGGAACCGATCGTGCGCGCCGACATTGCAGCTTTCGGAGCTGGACGAGCCGAGATGGCCAATGCGATGATCGAGCAGAGTGGCATGCGTATCCGTCCGGACCGCAATCGCGGCCGGTCGGCGGGCATCAATCCGTCCGGCCGGTTCGAGCCGGTCAGCCGCCATGTCTTCGATGATGGCTGGGATTCGCTGGAGGAGCTGCCGCCCTTCAAGACCGAAGTGCAGGTTGAAAAGCCGCGTACCATCATCACCCGCAACGAATCGCCTGACATCTCCTTCGACCGGTCGATCAACCCCTATCGCGGCTGCGAACATGGCTGCGTTTATTGCTTCGCACGGCCGACGCACGCCTTCATGGGCCTGTCGCCGGGCTTGGATTTTGAATCCAAGCTGTTCGCCAAGCCGGATGCGGCAAGGTTGCTCGACAAGGAACTGTCGAAGGACGGCTACCAGCCGCGCACCATCGCCATCGGCACCAACACCGACCCTTACCAGCCGATCGAAAAGCAGTACCGGATCATGCGCGAGATCCTCGAAGTGCTGGAAGCGCGTGGCCATCCGGTCGGCATCGTCACCAAGTCCGCATTGGTGACGCGCGATATCGACATCTTGTCGCGCATGGCCGAGCGCGGGCTGGCCAAGGTGGCGCTGTCGGTGACGACAATGGACCGCATGCTGGCGCGCACCATGGAGCCCCGCGCGTCGACGCCGACCAAGCGGCTGGAGGCTATCCGGCAGCTTTCGGATGCCGGCATTCCGGCTTCGGTCATGGTGGCGCCGATCATCCCCGGCCTCACCGACCAGGAGATGGAACGGATCCTCGATTCGGCGCGCGCGGCGGGCGCGCGCGAGGCGGGTTACGTCGTGCTGCGCCTGCCTTTGGAGGTCAGCCCGATCTTCAAGGACTGGCTGCTGCGCCATTATCCCGACCGCTACCGCCACGTGATGTCCCTGATCCGTTCGATGCGCGACGGCAAGGACTACGATTCGGAATGGGGCAAGCGCATGAAGGGCGCCGGACCCTACGCCTGGCAGATCGGTCGCCGCTTCGAGATCACCGCCAAGCGGCTCGGCCTCAATGCTGAGCGGCGCACGCTCCGCAGCGACCTGTTCGTCGCGGCCGGAAAGGACCAGGAGCAGTTGATGCTGCTCTGAACGCCCCCTTTCGCCGCCGCCGCTTCATTGCGGTCACGGCAAAGAATCCCGTCCGGCCTGCCCCGGCCTGCAGACGGTGCCCTCCCGGTCCGGCGCCCCACCCGACCCGGAGGGACTTGCGGAGAATCGGAGCCGATGCGAACCTCGCCGCAACATGGCTCGCGCGCGTTCCGATTCTCCGCTTCTCTTCGAAATCGTCGAGAAACCCGATTTCTCCTTCGAGACGAAGGCGATGGCTGACGGGCTATGGCCTGTCGCGGGAATGGATGAGGCCGGTCGCGGCCCGCTGGCCGGGCCGGTGGTCGCGGCCGCGGTGGTGCTCGACCCCGCCAACATCCCCGAAGGCCTCGACGATTCCAAACGTCTCAGTCATTTGCAGCGCGAGGCGCTGTTCCTGCGCATTCTTGGCTCCGCGCAGGCGGTTTCGATGGCGTCGATCAGCGCCGAAGGCATCGATAGCAGCAACATCCTCAAGGCAAGCCTGGAGGCGATGCGGCGCGCGCTGGTCGGGCTGTCGGTCCGCCCGAAACTCGCGCTTGCCGACGGCCGCGATGTGCCGCCCGGGCTGCCGTGCGACGGCCGCGCGTTGATCAAGGGCGACCAGCGCTCGCAGTCGATCGCCGCCGCCTCGATCGTCGCCAAGGTGATGCGCGATCGCATGATGTGCGGCTGCGGCAGCCATCACGACCGCTACGGCTTTGAAGTCCACATGGGCTACGCCACGGCCCGCCACCGTACGGCGATCGAGGCGCATGGCCCCGTCGCACGGCTGCACCGCGTGTCATTCGCGCCGTTCAGGCTGGGCGGGGCGGAGGTGGCTGAGGAAGAGAGCTTGGCCGGGCTGGACTGAGCTGAGCGAGCGATCTCCCCCTCGAGGGATTATCCGTGCTCAATGCGCCCAACAAAAAAGCCGCCGGGTTGCGGGCGGCTTCATGTCGGCAGCTCGAGAACCGCTCAGTTCAGCTTGGCCTTCACATCCGCGAGCGAAGCCTTGAACAGGTCGGCGCCGGCCTTGACATCGACCTTGGCGGCCAGCAGCGCGCGGGCGGCTTCGACGGCGACATCGACGGCGCTGGCGCGCACTTCGGCAACCGCATCGCGCTCGGCCTGACCGATCTTCTGCTCGGCAAGCGCGGTGCGCCGAGCGACATAGTCCTCGGACTTCTTATGCGCGTCGGCGGCGAGCATTTCGGCTTCGCGCTTGGCGGCCGCTACGATGTCGGCAGCCTCCTGCTCGGCTTCCTTGCGCTTCTTCTTGTACTGGCCGAGCAGTTGCTGGGCCTCGTCACGCAGCTTGCGGGCTTCGTCGAGCTCGCTGCTGATCCTGGCGGCGCGGGCGTCAAGCGCCTTGGCGATCAGGCCGGGCACCTTGATGTAGATGGCGACGCCCAGGAAGATGATCAGGGCAATCGTGGCCCAGAGCGTTGCGAGAGATGTAGCGTCCATGATGCGCTCCTCACCGGGCCACGGATTTGACCGCGGCCGCGACCTCGGCCTTGCTGGCCTTGCCGCCGACCAGGGCCTCGACGATCGCCGAAGCGGTGTCCTCGGCAATGCTGCCGACTTCCTTCATGGCGTTGGCCTTGATGGAAGAAATGCGTGCCTCGGCCTCGCCAAGCTTCTCGTCGAGCGCGGCCTCGATCTTCTTGCGTGCGGTCTCGGCTTCCGTCTTGGCCGCATCGGCGGCCTGCTGGCCGATCGAATTGGCGTTCTTCTTGGCTTCCGCCAGTTCCTGCTCGTAAGCAGCAACAGCGGCGTCGGCCTCGCCCTTCAACTTGCTCGCCTGATCGAGATCCTGGCTGATACGGTCATTGCGCACATCGATGATGCCGCCGACGCGCGGCACCACGACGCGCTTCAGGAAGAGGTAGAACAGCCCAAAAGTGATCGCCAGCCACAGAAGCTGCGACGGGAAGGTCGCAGGATCGAACGGCGGAAATGCGCCATGCGCTTCGGCAGGCACGCCGGTGGCGGAGTGCGTGTCGCCTCCGGTCGCGGCATGGCTGGTATCGGCGGCAGGCGCGGACTCTTGCGCAAAGGCAGATGTCACGAACATGGACTATCCCCAGATATCAGGCCCGCCGCTTGCGCGGCCGGCCTGTCCAATCTTCCCAAAGCTCAGCCGAACAGGGCCAGCAGCGCGATGAGAAGCGAGAAGATGCCCAGAGCTTCGGTCACGGCGAAGCCGAAGATCAGGCGGCCGAACTGGCCGTCAGCAGCCGACGGGTTGCGCAGCGCGCCCGAGAGGTAGCTGCCGAAGATGTTGCCCAGGCCAATGCCCGCGCCACCCATGCCCAGGCAAGCGATGCCGGCGCCGATGTACTTTGCTGCTTCTGCGTCCATTTGTTCAACTCCTTTGGATCTGAAAATTCCGTTGGTATTCCATCCGGCGCCAGAGTTGGAAACTCGTAAGGCCGGAAACTCTTGGGCCTAGTGCCCGGGATGCAGGGCGTCGTTGAGATACATGCAGGTCAACACCGCGAAGACGTACGCCTGCAGGAAGGCGACCAGCAATTCAAGCGCCGTCAGCGCCACCGCCATGGCCAGCGGCAGGATCGAGCCCGCGACGCCGACCGCGCCGAGCGCGGAGAGGCTGACGACGAAGCCCGAGAACACCTTCAGCGTGATGTGGCCGGCCAGCATGTTGGCGAACAGACGAACCGAGAGGCTGACCGGGCGCGACACGAAGGAGATGACTTCGATCAGCACCACCAGCGGCAGCAGGAACACCGGCACGCCATGCGGCACGAACAGCTTCAGGAAACCGAGACCGTGCTTCATGAAGCCGTAGACCACCACGGTTCCGATCACCAGGGCGGCGAGGCCGAAGGTGACGATGATGTGGCTGGTGACGGTGAAGAAATAGGGGAAAAGGCCGAGCAGGTTGGCGACCAGCACGAACATGAACAGCGAGAACACGAAGGGGAAGAACTTCATGCCCTGCGTGCCGGCGGCATCGCGCAACATGTTGCCGACGAACTCGTAGGCCATTTCGGAGATCGACTGCAGCCGGCCGGGAACCAGGCTGCGGCTCGACGTCGTCAGGAACAGGAACGCGGCCGCGACAACCACGGTCGCGACCATGAACAGTGCCGAATTTGTGAAGGACAGGTCGTAGCCGCCGATGTTAATCGGAACCAGCTTGATGATATGGAACTGGTGGATCGGATCGACCTTGTCAGCTGCCACGTTCTAACCCCGTCAATGCCGCGTACGGCCAAATTACCATTGCCGCACGAGGCGGCTATTTCCAAATGCCGCCTGAAGGGCGGTCATTTGCTGTCGTCCCGGCCAGAGCGCGATTTATCGCCCTGTCCGAATTCTGCCACAACGCCCGCGGAACGCATGACATTGAGCACGCCGGCGCCAAAACCAAGCAGCAGGAAAACGATCAGACCCCACGGCGATGTCCCCGCCATACGGTCGATGATCCAGCCGATACCGGCGCCCACCACCACGCCAGCGATAAATTCACTGGAGAGTTTGACCGCCTGGCCATATCCGGCCGCACTGCCCGCTTTCGCGTCGTCTTTCCCCTCGAGCCGGTTCGGCAGCCTTGTCGCAAGCGATGCTTCAAGTTCACGCCGACGTCGCTCAAGATCGTCGTCGCGGATGCCGGTTTCATGCTGATTGCCGCGGCCGGTTTCTCCGGTTCCGTCTGGCCTGCTTTTATCGGCCATCGCAACCCCCCTGCCCGGTCAGACCGTCACCGTCCGTCCGCTTCTAAAGTCGCCGGCAACATAGTTAGAGGGTTTGCGCCCGTCAAGCCACGGGCGGAAGATCATTGCCATGTATTTTAGGCAATAAAATCAAAGAATTAGTAAGGTGCGACATCGTGCCCGCCGCGACGACGGGGATGCGTCGCGCGAATCCCCCGGACAATGGCTCCTCAATCGAGCCCGTAGCCGGCGGAAAAGACCAGCGGCCGACAGGCCTTCAGCTCCACCCGCCGCCATAGGTGCGGTAGAAGATATGCAAGCCGATCTTGGTCATCTTCTGCATCGTGCGCGCCCATCCCGGATGGACATATTGGGCATAGTAGTGGGTCGACGATCCGACCTCCGGGATGAATATCTTGCCGGCGGTGACGGCCATGGCGATGTCCTGCGCGGTCTTGTAGGCGACCGGGCTGTCGATGCGCTTCCTCCTGCCGTCGCAAGCGAAGGAGAACTGGCAACGGTTGAACCAGCTGTCGTTCTGGTAAACGACGCCGCAGATCGAATTGGGGTAGGCCGGATTGCGGACGCGATTGAGGATGACCTGGGCAACGGCAGCCTGGCCGCGCACGGACTCGCTCCTCGCCTCGAAATAGATGCCGTTGGCCAGGCATGCCTGCTCCTTCTTGGAGAAGACACTCTCAGGCAGCGGATTCTGGATCCACCAATGGTCACCCTTGGCCATCGGCGGAATGAAGCGGCCACTGTTGGGCTGCTCGTCCTGGAGGAGGGCTTCGAAGGGCGAGGCCTTGGCATAGTCCGGCTCGGATTGCGCATAAGCCGTTGCCAGCACATCCGGATGATCGTTGTTGACGAGGGCCGCAAGCATGGCCGGCACGCCGGGATCCGGCTTCTTGTCCTCACGCGCATGGAATTCCGCGGCGATCTGGATTTCCTTGCCTTTGATCTGGGGCTTGGCAAATGCCATTTTCAGATCGCTGTCCATGCTCGGCCGCATCAAGGATGAGGTCCGCTGGAAGATCGAACCGGCGTTGAAGTTCTTCGGCGGTGCAACAGGAGACACCTGGACGATGCGGCCCTTCTTGTCGGCGCGCATGACGCGATCCTCGTCGGGCGAGCCGCTGACCTTGCCGCCCTTGCCGCGAAACGAGACAGAGCCGACGCCCGCCAGGTGAATACCCGATCCGGAGATCGAGCCAGTGACATCGGAATCGACGAACGGCATCTCGGCGGCATGCACCGAACCGGCGACGGATCTCTCGACATAGGAATTCCAGCGCGCGGTCGGCGATTCGAGGCCGGAAACCAGACTGGTCATGTCCTGGTAGGCAGCGACGGTCGGGAAACCGATCCAGATGCCGAGGCCGATGATGAGCGGAGACACAAAATTGCGCTTCTTCTCACCGGCGGCGGCAGCAAGCCGCTTCAAGACGCGTCGATGCACGGAACTCTCTCCAGGAACGCTACTGACCCCACTGGAGAGCAAAATGATGCATTAACCTTGATGGGACGTTAACGGGATCGATCGGGTTTTCTCAGTCGGCTCAAGGTCGTGGTTTCGAAGTCGGGCGGTTTTGCGGCGGGAGCATTCAGGCCGGCCGCAGGAAAATCGGCCATGCGATGAGCGCGCAGATGGCGGCCGACAGCCAGACGCCGGACCATGACCAGAGGTGCAGCAGCCCAGGAATGGCCACCGGCACCAGGAAGAATCCAACGAAAACAAAGGTGTTGGCCAGACTGAGCGCGGTTCCGACATGGCCGGCGCCGGCAAGCGTGGCAAGCTCGGTGTAGGCAACACCATGCCAGGCGGAGACCGAGATGCCTGCGGCAATCAGCACTAGGGGAAGAACAGCGATCAGGAAGGACTGGCCGCCCGGCATGGCGGGGCTGGCCAGGACCAATACCCAGAGCACCACGAAGGCAAGCGCGCTGAACGCGCTGCATCTGCGAAGGAACTGACGGCGATTGCCGTGGCGGTCGGTGAAGCGGCCGCTCCAGACGCGCATGACCATGGCGCCGATCTGCACGGCTGCCAAGCTCGCACTGATCGCGGCGGTTCCCAGCCCTGCGAAGTCGTGCAGAAACACAGACGCGAAAGTGAGCACCGCCACCTGCGGGAAGCAGAGCAAGCCGATAGCGGTGGCGATGCGCCAGACCTCGAGGTTGCGCAGCGGCGCCGATCCGGCCGCGGTCGTCGAAACGACGTGATCCACGGTCGGCGGCTCGTGCAGCCAACGCCAGGCGAACAGGGCGGAGAGAGCGGATGTGCCGGCCAGGAGCCCGAACACCGCGGAAAAGCCGAAAACCAGGGCGAGCGACGGCAGGACAAGCGCGCCCAAGCCACCGCCCAGCGGCACCGCCGTCTGACGGATGCTCATGGCAAAGCCACGTTCATTTTCCCGGAACCAGCCCATGATGGCACGGCCGCTCGAGCCGTTGACGCTGCCGCCCAGCAATCCGGTGACGAGCAGGCTTGCCGACAGGAGCGTGATATCGGGAGCGCCTGACCTCGTCGGCACGACGAGCACGGCCATGGCAAGCAGCCATGCCGCCGTCGCCCCAAGTCCGATCAGAAGCACGCGGCGATCGCCCCAGCGATCGGTGAGCAAGCCCCAGGGCAATTCGCTGAGCGCAACGCCCAGTCCGAGGAGGCCAAGCGCCAGGCCAAGCTCGGCATTGCTCAGGTGATAGCCCTGACGAAGCACGACGGCCGTTGCCGGTATGCCGGAGAAGGTGGCCGAGAAACTGGCGTTCGCGGCGACACCGATGCCCAGGACCTTCCAGCGATGGCCAGGGCTGAACACCCTTCCGGTGGAGCCGGCAGCCCTGTCTTGCAGGATCTGTGTTGGCCTTTGGTCGGTGCAGTCAACGATGGCGGACATGATTTCATTCCCATGGGGATCCAGTCGCCTGGACCTTGACCCCATCTCTCTATCGCCATAAATCCGTCCTAAAAATCAGGAAGTTTTTGACTATCAATCCTGAAAATCAGGATACTCCTTATGCAACGCGTGACCTTCGACCTCGACGTCCTCCGCAGTTTCGTCACCGGCATGGAGCTCGGCAGCTTTGCCAAGGCCGCCGACCGGCTTGGCCGCTCGACCTCGGCGGTCAGCGCGCAGTTGAAGAAGCTGGAGGAGCAGGCAGCGACGCCGATCTTCCGCAAATCGGGGCGCGGCCTCGCCTTGACGGAGGCCGGCGAGACCATGCTCGGCTATGCGCGACGGCTGATCGAGCTGAATGACGAGGCGGCGGCGGCAATCCATGATGTCGAGCTGGAGGGCTGGGTGCGGCTCGGCCTGCAGGAAGATTTCGGCGAGGCGGTGCTGCCGGATGTGCTCGGCCGCTTCGCCCGCGCCCACCCCAAGGTGAAGATCGAGGCCAGGATCGCGCGCAGCTTCGAACTCGCCGACAAGATCACGTCAGGCAGTCTCGATATCGCGCTTGCCTGGCACAATGGCACGATGCTGCCCTATAGCGAGCACGTCGCCGACGTTCCAATGCGCTGGATCGGTCCGACCAAGCGCATCGAGACCAGCCTGCGCGACGGCGAGCCACTGCCGCTGGTGGCACTCGAAGCGCCATGCCTGCTGCGCACAGTGGCGACGGAAACGCTCGACCGCGCCGGATTGCCATGGCGCATGGCCTTCTCCAGCCCGAGCCTTGGCGGCATATGGGCGGCCGTGGCCGCGGGGCTGGGGTTGACGATCCGCACCGACATTGGCCTGCCGGCCAGCGTCAGCGCGATGAAGCCGGAGATTGCCGGCCTGCCGGGGCTGCCCAAGATGGCTCTGTACCTGCATCGCCGGGATGCCGAACTCGAGCCGGTGGCGGCGCGCCTCGCCGATATACTGCTGGAGGCGGCGCGACAGGCACTACCCGACAATGCGCGGACTGCCGGCCTACGCGCCGTGGCCTGATCGGACGAGCGCCAGGCTCAGCCGCGTTTCTTGGCCCGGCCGGCGAACGGGTTGTCCGAGGTGCGCAGCGCGATGCGGATCGGCACGCCCGGCATGTCGAACGCTTCGCGCAGGCTGTTGGAGAGATAACGCACATAGGATTGCGGCATCGCATCCGGGCGCGAGCACTGGACCACGAAGCCCGGCGGCCGCGTCTTGGCCTGCGTGACATATTTGACCTTCAGCCGGCGCCCGGCAACGGCGGGCGGCGGATGATGCGCCAGGATGGCTTCAAGCCAGCGGTTGAGCTTGCCGGTCGAGACGCGGCTGTTCCAGACCTTGTGGGTCCTCAGCACCGCGTCCATCAGCTTGTCAAGGCCGCGCCCTGTCTCGGCCGAGACCGGAACGGCCTGGATGCCGCGTACCTGCGGCAGCAGCCGCTCGGTCTTTTCGCGCAGTTCCGCCAGAAGTTCCTGCGGATGATCGATCAGATCCCATTTGTTGAAAGCGATCACCGGCGCCCTGCCCTCGCGGATGATCAGGTCGGCGATCTGCAGATCCTGCTTCTCGAAGGGGATCGTGGCGTCGAGCACGATGATGACGATCTCGGCGAAACGGATGGCGCGCAAGCCGTCCTGCACCGACATCACTTCCAGCTTTTCGTGGATCCTGGCCTTGCGGCGCATGCCGGCCGTATCGAACAATTTCAGCCGGCGGCCATGCCAATCCCAGTCGACCGAGATGGAATCGCGGGTGATGCCGGCTTCCGGTCCTGTCAGCAGCCGCTCCTCGCCGATCAGCGCATTGATCAGCGTCGACTTGCCGGCATTCGGACGGCCGACGACGGCGATGCGCATCGGCTTGGTGTCGTCGTAAGTGTGCGTATCCTCGGCGTCGGGATCGGCAATGTCCTCGCCGATCAGCACCTCGGTGGCGGCGATCTCGTCGTCTTCGCCCTCTTCCTCCTCACCAAAGGCGCGCGCCTCGCCGAGTGCCGCGATCACCGCGTCGCGCAGATCGGGCATGCCCTGGCCATGTTCGGCCGAAACCGGGATCGGCTCGCCAAGGCCGAGTTCCCAGGCCTCCAACATGCCGCCCTGGGCGCCTTTCGCCTCGGCCTTGTTGGCGACCAGAACGACCGGCTTGCCGGATTTGCGCACGATTTCCGCAAAGGTCCTGTCGTCCGGCAGCAGGCCGGACTTGGCATCGATGGTGAAGAAGATCAGGTCGGCTTCTTGGATGGCGATCTCGGTCTGCGCACGCATGCGGCCAGGCAGGGTCGAGGCGGCGGCATCCTCGAAACCGGCTGTGTCGATGACATCGAAATGCAGGTCATAGAGCTTGGCGGCGTGGACGCGACGATCGCGGGTGACGCCCGGCGTGTCGTCGACCAGCGCCAGCTTCCTCCCCACCAGCCGATTGAAAAGCGTCGATTTGCCGACGTTAGGTCTGCCGATAATGGCGACTTTGAAGGTCATAAGGTCCTACAATCATGCATGTCGCTATCCCAAAACCGCTGCACACTTTTGGGCGACATGCATTTACGAGGCATTGCCCGAGCCGCGGATCAGCTCGGACATGAGCGTTGCCCGCTCGCGGGTGTTGCGTGGGGCGCCGTCATCGGCGGCGATCTGGTCGAACAGTTTCAGCGCGTCCTGGGTCTTGCCTTCCTTCCAGGCAGCAAGGCCGAGCGCCTCCCGTGCCGTATGGCGCAGCGTGTTGGTGTCCGATGTAAGCGCCTCGACGCGGCTGGAAACGTCGGCGAAGGAGCCGTGATCGACGAGCAGCAACGCTGCCCGCAGCCGCGCCATGTCGCGAATGCCCTGGGGTATGGCGGTGTCGGCGGCGACTTCGTCGAAGTCCTTGACGGCGGCATCGGTGTCGCCCTTGCTCGCCTTGACGGTGGCGGCGCGCATGCGGGCAAGAAGGGGATAGGCGCCGTAGCCATCCTTCTCCAACTGATCGAGCGCGGCCAGCGCCTCGTCGTTCTTGCCGTCATTGGCAAGCTTCAGCGCCTGCGAGAACGCATCGCCCGAGCGGTTGGCGCGCGTCTCGTCCCAATAGCGATAGCCGACGAATGCGGCGGTGCCGAGCACCACGAGGACCGCAATGACAAGCAAGGCCGGGCCGAAACGGTCCCACAGCGCCTGCGCCTGTTCGCGACGGATCTCGTCATTCACTTCACGGATAAAACTGTCGTCGGACATCAATCAAAACCACTTTTGCCCCGGGCCGGGGCGGTTCATGAGCCCGCGTTTTAGCGAAATTTTGTCGGCATGGAAGGGGTTCGGGCGGAAAATCGCCCATTCCCCAGGGCAAACGGATCTTTGCTCCGGGCAAACGGACAAAATGACCCAATCGCACCCACGCCACATTTCGGGGATAGCCGGCTTGCTGACCGCCCGGAGCCTGTAAGTTTGTCGATGCCTCGTTTGTCTCGCGTTGTTGCGTTCTCTCTTGCCTCTCTTGCCTCGCTCGCCGCTGCCGGCGCGGCTCTGGCCGATCCGCCCGCGCCGCCAATGCCGGCAAAGCCGAAGCAGGTCGTCATCATCTCCTTCGACAGCGCCCGCGACATCTCACAATGGAAGCGCAGCCGGGCGCTGGCGCAGCGCACCGGCGCGCATTTCACCTATTTTCTCTCCTGCGTCTTCCTGCTGTCGCCGGAGACGCGCAAGGAATACACCGCACCCGGCAAGACATCAGGCAAATCCAACATCGGCTTTGCCGCCTCCAAACAGGAAGTCGCCGAACGGCTTGACCAGATCGGCCTTGCCGCGCATGAAGGCCACGACATTGCCAGCCACGCCTGCGGTCATTTCGACGGCAAGGAATGGAGCAAGGCCGACTGGCTGAAGGAGTTCGCCTCGTTCGAGCACATTCTCGAGAACGCCTATGCGATCAACGGCATCGCGCCTGAACCGCAGGGCTGGCGTGATTTCGCGCGACACGCCGTTGTCGGCTTCCGCGCGCCGTATCTGTCGACGAGCAAGACGCTTTACGAGGCCTTGCCTGCCGCCGGCTACGAATTCGACGCCAGCGGCGTCTCGCAAGGCCCTGCCCTGCCGCCGACCGTCGGCGGCATCACGCGCTTTTCACTGCCGCAGATCCCGGAAGGACCGAAATCACGGCCGGTGATCGCGATGGACTACAATCTGTATGTCAGGCATTCCGGCGGCTTCGAGCGGCCGAGCAAGGCGGGCGAATTCGCCGACCGGACCTATCAGGCGTTTCGCGCCGCGTTCGATACGCAGTATCAGGGCAAGCGCATTCCGCTGGAACTCGGCTTCCATTTCACGCTGATGAATGACGGCGCGTATTGGGACGCGCTGGAGCGCTTTGCCGGCGAGGTCTGCGTGAAGGCCGATGTCGAATGCATCAGTTTTCGCGATTATGTCACGCGGCAAAGCGCTGGCCAGAAGCAGGCAACGGTCGGCGGCTGAGCCGCCAACCCGTTTCGGATCAAACCCAAATCTTCTCAGGCCGGATCTTCGGCGCCATGTCTTGCCAGGTAACGCTGGTCGATCTCGGGCAGTGGCTCACCCAGGAGCGTGGCCTCGAAGGCGCGCAAGCGCTTGTGGACCGACTGAAGCTCGACGATGGTCGACCAGGAGGTCAGCAGAAACTGCAGCGAACCCGTCACCTTACCAAAGGCGTTCGAGATCTGGTTCAGCGCGCCGAACGTTATCTTGTGGGCGACCAGAGACGGACCCAGGATCAGCAGGGAGAAAATATTATCGGCCTGCAGGTAGGTGTACCGGACGACGTTGAAATAGATGTAGTGGAAATAGAGCCTGAAATAATTGTGCCTGACATTGGCGAACAGCTCGGCGGTGGTTGCAGGCTGTGCACGGTCCGCATGATCCTCGCCGTAAACCAGTTCCTTGCGGTAAGCCGCCTCGACGCGCTGGTTACGGAACTGCAGCCCCGGAAGCTTCAGGCCGGCTATCATCACCGAGATCGTTCCGAACAGACACCAGGCCAGTGCCGCGACCACCAGGGGCTGGGGGATCGCGCCGATGATCGGCAACTCGCTGATATGGGCCTGCAACTGGATCATGACCGGCAGGAAGGCGATCAAGGTCATGATCGACTGCACAAAGCTGGAGCCGAGATCTTCCATGATCTGCGAGAACCGCATCGTGTCTTCCTGGATACGCTGCGAGGCACCCTCGATATGGCGCAACCTGGCCCAGTTCTCGATGAAGTAGTTGTTCATCGCCGTGCGCCAACGGAAGATCCAGTGGCTGACGATGAAGGCATTGACCACCTGCACATTCATGCCGACCAGCGCGAGCCATGAGAAGTCGGCCAGTCCGGTATAGAATTCACCGTTGGTCGACTTGCCGGTGCCTGACATCAGCCCTTGCACATAGTCAAAGAACGGCCCGTACCAGGCGTTGACGGCGACGCTGACCTGCACATTGAAATAGATGAAGAACAGGATGACCGCCGTCATCAGGATCGACCAGCGCTGCCAGGGATGCGGCGAATACCAGCTCCAGAACGCGTAGAAGATGGCCACGCAGACCACGAAATAGATATAGAACCAGAGGAACGGCTTCGACACCAGCACGGCAATGCCGATGATTGGCGGCGCGTCGGCCGCCGCCGCCGGCAGGCCGAAGACGGCGCCCAATTGCTCACCACCGAAAAACCAGAACAGGATCGCCGCAAGGCTCCAGATGGCGGCCGAAGAAAAGAAGAGCTTCGGCTGCGGGAAGAAGGATACGAACACTGGGCGAATTCCTTGCTTTAGGCGCAAATCAGCTGACAACAGCGGGCATAAAGTCACACATTAGTGGGAAAGAAAATGCCTGCCCGATGCCCGGTGCCAGCAAGACCACAATCATGGCGATTTTGGCGCGGCCGACCAGGTAACGGCGCCGGAGACGACCAGCATGGCCGCGGCGAGGAGCGAAGCGAGGAAGAAATCACCTGACATCTGCGCCAAAAAACCGGCAACGATCGGGCCGATGATCTGGCCCAGGCCGAACGACGCCGTCATCAACGCAAAGATGCGCCGGGGCGCCTTTGGCGCCTGCTGGCGTGCGGCCTGCAAGCCAAGCGCGGTGATGGCGATGAAGGTGCCGCCGAGCAGCAGGCCGCCGAGCAGCGGCCCCGTATATCCGCCAAGCGCCACGCTGGCGGTGACGCCGATCACTTCTATGAAACATGCGAGCGCATAGGCGGCGTAAAGGCCAATCCGCGCGGCGATCTTCTGCCACAGCCACGTCGAGGGAAAACCGGCAAGGCCGGCGACCAGCCACACCATGGCCTCGAAGACGCGGCTGCCGCCGCCCTGGCGGACGATGGCGACCAGGAATGTCGCGGTCACCACATAGCCAAAACCGAACAGGCCGTAGGCGACGATGATCTTCATCAGCGACCGGGCTTTCGGCAGGACCGGCTCACGGGCGGCTTCGCCGTTGACAAGCGGGCCCTCGTTCGCCAGCAGCGCCACGACGACCAAGCCGCAAGCCGAAATCAGAGCCGACCACAACCAGCCCGCCGCCCAGCCGGCATGTTCAGTGACCAGCACCGCCATCATCACCGCCGAGATCGCCATGCCGAGCCCGACACCGCCGAAATGCCAGGCCTGCAGGTCGCCACGACCGGCGGCATTGATATGGCTGAAAACGATGCTGGCCATGAAGACCATGACGAAGGCGCTGGCCAGACCCGCCAGAAAGCGGATGAGGAGAAAGGCGGGCATGGCGTCGGTCAGCCCCATCAGCGCGGCCAGGACAGTGCTGGCGCCAAGAGCCGCCAACATCAGCAGACGTTCCCGGCCATGCGCCCAACCACCGGCCGCAGCAAACGCACCGACGAGATAGCCGAGATAATTGGCCGAAGCGATCCACCCGGCATTGGCCGGCGACAGATGCAGCTCTTCCATCATGCCGGGCAGGATCGGCGTGTAGACGAAGCGGCCGATGCCCATGGCGACGGCCAGCGCGATCATGCCGGCGACGGTGAAGCGAAGCGCTGCTGAGGTCGATTTCATTGCGGCGCACAATAAATGCCGGCGCCGCCGAAACAACCGCATTTCGTTGGGCCAATACGACCGCCAATGCGCCACGCTTTGTCCGACATTTCCTCAAGCCGGACCGCGCGGCCTCGGCTCAGCGGCGTTCACCCAAACCGGCAGGGGGTGAGCAGGTCTCGTGCTCGGTCCGCCGTGCCGTCAGCCTGAACGGCATGTCGCCGAGTTCGCGCTCCGACATGGTGTTCAGCACAGGATGTGAAAGCGGGTCTGTCAGCCATCCCTGTGCCTCGCTCCCTGAGTGAGGCACGCATGAGGCATTCGCGGCAAACATGCCCCTCAGCGACGACACCATCCTCAGCATTTCCGGCTCCGCGGGTCTGTCTCCCATCAACAAAGTCTGCCGTTCCGATGTGAGTTTCAATTGAGATTTCGGCCGGACCCGTTTAGAAAATCTCAAATGGCCATGCTCAATCGCGTTCATCTCAACGGCCTTCGGGCCGTCGAAACGGTTGCCCGTCTCGGCTCGCTTGCAGCGGCCGCCGGCGAGCTCAACGTTTCCGCCAGCGCCGTCAGCCAGCAGATAAGCCGCACTGAAAAGCAGCTCGGCCAGGCGCTGTTCGAGCGCACGGCCAGCGGTCTCGTGCTGACAGAATTCGGCGCCGTGTTCGCAACCCGCCTTGGCGCTGGATTTCGCGAGCTTGCCCAAGCCGTGGCGCTGGCAGACGAAGCGACCCAATGCACCCTGGTGGTTTCGGTGGCGCCGGCCTTTGCCTCGAAATGGCTGCTGCCGCGCCTTTCGCGTCACTTCGACCGGCACCCCAATGTGCTGCTGCGCATCGACGCTTCGGTGCGGCTGGCCAATCTGGATCATTCCGACATCGACATCGCCATCCGGCTTGGCGACGGCAAATGGCCTGGCGGGAGCGCGGAACTGCTTCTGGCGCAGGAAGTTTTCCCGGTCTGCGCACCCGGCATCGCCAGGAAATTGAGCTCGATCGAGGACCTTGCCCAGACCTGCGCCATCACCGACGAGCGGGCGATGATCAACTGGGACAGCTGGTTCGCCGCCGCCGGTGTTGCGCCCGTCACCTTCCAGAAGGGCGCCCGCTTCACCGATCCGATGCTATGCCTGGACTCGGCGATTGCCGGCCATGGCGTGATGCTGGGCTGGCAGTTGCTGACGGCGGATGCGCTGGCCGATGGACGGCTGGTGGCGCCGTTCGGAATCCGTGCCCAGAGCGGGCTCGGTTACTGGCTGGTGACCTCGTCGACGAAGGCGGAAAGCCGCAAGGTCCGGGACTTCAAGATCTGGATCAAGGAAGAGATCGAGGCGACGATGGCGCAATTCGGATCGGCGACTACAGGTCCCGCCGGCGCGATCACGGTGGAAAGCACCACGTCCCCGGTCTATGTAGAGTCGGATATCCAACTACGGCAGGCAGGATCATGACCACACATTCGCGCGGCGTTTCCGCAACGATCGACCCGGTGAAGCTCGACAGGCTGGCGGAAGTCGCCATCAAGGTCGGGCTGCAATTGCAGCCGGGACAGGATCTGGTGCTGACCTCGTCGATCGCGGCCCTGCCGCTGACCAGGCGCATCGTCGAACACGCCTACAAGGCCGGCGCCGGGCTGGTGACGCCGATCTTCAACGACGACGAGATGACGCTGGCGCGCTACCGCTTCGGCGCCGACGCCGGTTTCGACCACGCCGCCGGCTGGCTCTATGAAGGCATGGCGAAGGCCTTTTCCAACAATGCGGCCAGGCTTGCCGTGCGCGGCGAGGATCCCTCGCTGCTGTCGGCGCAGGACCCGGCGAAAGTGGCGCGCGCCAACAAGGCGAATTCCATGGCCTACCAGCCGGCGCTGGAAAAGATCACCGGCTTCGACATCAACTGGAACATCGTCGCCTATCCGGACCTCGCATGGGCCAAGCAGGTTTTTCCCGGCGATGCCGACGATGTCGCCGTGGTCAAGCTCGCCGATGCCATCTTCGCCGCCTCGCGAGTGGATGTGGAGGATCCGATCGGCAACTGGAAGGCGCACAATGCCGCTCTGCGCGGCCGCACCGAATGGCTGAACGGCCATAATTTCCATGCGCTGCATTTCACCGGACCGGGCACCGACCTCACGGTCGGACTGGCGGACGGCCATGAATGGATGGGCGGCGCCTCGACCGCCAAGAACGGCATCACCTGCAATCCCAACATCCCGACCGAGGAGGTCTTCACCACGCCGCATGCCAGGCGGGTCGAGGGCCATGTCTCCTCGACCAAGCCGCTCTCCTACCAGGGCACGCTGATCGACGAGATCTCGGTGCGGTTCGAGGGCGGACGGATTGTCGAAGCCAAGGCTTCGAAGGGGGTGGATGTGCTTAAGAAAGTGCTCGACACCGACGAGGGATCGCGCCGTCTGGGCGAAGTCGCGCTGGTGCCGCATTCCTCGCCGATCTCGGCCAGCGGCCTGTTGTTCTTCAACACGCTGTTCGACGAGAACGCCGCCTGCCACATCGCGCTCGGCCAATGCTATTCCAAGTGCTTCGTCAACGGCGCCTCGCTCAGCCAGGACGAGATCGCGGCCCGCGGCGGCAACAAGAGCTTCATCCACATCGACTGGATGATCGGTTCGGACAAGATCGACATAGACGGCGTGCACAAGGACGGCAGCCGCGTGGCGGTCATGCGCAAGGGCGAGTGGACCTGACGGCTTGCCAGCCTGCGAGGGCGGGATGACTGTCGATATCGCGGTCAAGCGCATCTACGAAGCACCCGACAAGGCCGATGGCCAACGGGTGCTGGTCGATCGCATCTGGCCGCGCGGCGTCAGCAAGGAGCATGCCGCGCTGGCGCTGTGGCTGAAAGAGATCGCGCCGAGCGATGATCTGCGCAAGTGGTTCGGGCACAAGCCCGAACTCTGGACGGAGTTTCAGAAGCGGTATCGGGCTGAGCTCGATGAGAATGAAGAGGCGGTGGCGCGACTGCGCGGACTGCTCCGCCACGGCAAGGTGACGCTGCTCTACGGCGCGCATGACGAAGCGCACAACAATGCGGTGGCGCTGGCGGGCTATCTCAGCGCGGGCGCTCGCAACTAGCCACCGTTGGCCACAGCTTCGTCATCAGCTCCGAGGAATCAGACCGCCTCGGAGCCTTGCGTTCAGGCAATGACGAAGCGGGCGAATACAGCGTCTACTTGCCAACCGCCTGCGCATAGACATCCGGCTTGAACCCAACCAAGATCTGGTCGCCAACCTCAAGCACCGGGCGCTTGATCATTGTCGGTTTGGCCAGCATCAGCGCCTTGGCCTTTTTTTCGTCGAGCGACTGCTTGTCGGCGTCCGGCAGTTCGCGGAAGGTCGTGCTGCCCTTGTTGAGCAGCTTTTCCCAGCCGACCTTGCCAACCCAGCCACCCAACCGCTTCGCATCCAGCCCCTCCGAGCGAAAGTCATGGAAGCGATAGGCAACGTCGTGGTCCTCCAGCCAGACGCGCGCCTTCTTGACCGTGTCGCAGGTGGTGATGCCGTAGATCGTAGTCGTCAAAGCGCGTTTCCCTTGGGCTGACAATCGAATCCCTCCCACAACCTAAAACCGCCCTTCCCGATTTGCCAGCGCCCAGGCCCGCAACCATTGCTGCTATCTCGACATCGTGCCGAACGAGCGGCTGGTGTGGACGGATGCGCTGCTGCCGGGCTATCGGCCGTCAGGCGAGCCCTTCATCACCGCGGTCATTTCCCTCCAGCCGGATGGCCGAGGCACGCGCTACACCGCCACCGCCATCCACCGCGACGAGGCGACCCGCGACAGCCATGAGGAGATGGGTTTCTTCGATGGCTGGGGCACGGTGGCCGACCAGCTTGCCGAGTATGTGAAGATGATTTGAGCGGCACATTGCGGCCAGGACGCCGTCCCGGCCGCAATGCTTGTATCTCGAAGCGAAGTGCAGGCTCCGAAGTCGGAGGCATCTCCTGCCTCAGTAGTAAAAACGCTCTTCGGTAATCTTGCCGTTCTTGACCGTGTAGAGGCCAACCTCGTCCATGGTTACACGCTGGCCGGTAGCCTTGGGCGTAACGTCGAATGTGAAGCGCACCGCGAACTGGTCGCCGTTGACATAGGGTCCCTCGACCGAGCCACCGTGGACCTCATGGTTCTCCTGCCACCATTGGCTTTTCTGCCTGAGGGCCTCCTTGCCATGGCTGCCGGCCATCGGTCCCTCCATGGCTTCGTAGCTGGCGATGTCATCGGCATTGTGCTTTTCGGCGGCACCGTTGTGGTCTCCCTGCTTGAGGAGCTCGGTGAAATCCTTGGCAATTTCCGCGATGGTCATTTGTGTTCCTCCTGTTCAGACGCACTCGAAGTGGGGAAGCGCTTGCCGGCCCGCCACCCCTGCCCGCATGACAGCTGACAAGCCGTGTCAGGACGATCGATATAGCGCGGCTGTGTGACGACGATTTCTCACATACCGGCCAGGGAATCGTCCTGACCGGTCAATTGCCAACGTCCACACTCATCGTAGACGCCCTTGCCGATGAGACTGTGGATCAGCACAAAATCCCGCACCAACCAGTTGACTGGATCAATCGTCCGTTCGCGGAGTTTGGGCACACGCGCTTCATCGCGAAGCAGCGTGACATGCGGTTCGATGGACTTTGTGAGAAAGCATTTCAACGGGCTGTCGGAAATCAGCGCAGTAAGCTTGCGCCAGAATCCTTGTAGGGCCGGATTGCTGCCACTGCCGCCGCGCAGAACAAGCGAACCACCGCCAAAAGCCGACAAGCGATCGAAGGAAACCTCGAAAGGTTTTGCAACGATCATCGAACCTATACGGCAGGCGGTTTCGACCAACTCCTCCGGAAACCCGTCATGGTCGCCGAGACCGACGAGCGAGATATGGATGTGGTTTTCCGGAACAAACCACCCTTGCAGCCCCAGTTCGCGATCCAGGGCGACAGCCTTCCGAGCGAGAGGGCCGGCAATAGCGTTCTCGGCACGGACGGCGAAGAATATCCGGTCATCGAAATGTCGCTCGAACTCTTCCCATTGGAAAAAGGTCTGGCCGTTCCTGGCGGTTCCGAATGCAGGTTGCCCACCCATAACTGAACTCGACCGGCAAATTGTATCCGAATTTTAGAACAAAAAGAGAACATGTCAAGTGGAAACGGGACTGACAGGGCCCTCCCAGCATGTACCCGCGCAGCTGTGCGGCGACCTTTCGAAGGTGGTCAGACTAGCCCGACAGCATAGGGCAGTTCGCCCCACGGCGCAGGCTGATATGCGCCACGTCGCCAACGCTGAATTGAAACCCCTCGGCCTGGCGGGGCGCGTCGATGACGATCGGAATGCCTTGCCCGAGTTCGGCATGCAGGCGCAGCGTACGGCCGTGAAAGACGATGCTGTTGACGCGCGCCGGCGCTGTGCCGGCCGTGGCTTCGGTCGTCGCCAGGAGATCCTCCGGCCGCACGCCGATGATGCGCGTTGCGCCCGCGCTCGGGGCCTCGCCATTTTCCGGCATGGCTTCCAGCGGCAGAGCGCCGGCGGCGAACCGCAAGCGATCGCCGTCTCGGCCGACAAAGCGCGACTGCAGCAGGTTCATCGTGCCGATGAAGCTGGCGACGAATGTGGTGGCGGGCCGATCATAGAGGGTCGCCGGCGGCGCGATCTGCTCGATGCGACCCTTGTTCATGACGACGATACGGTCGGAGATCGACAACGCCTCGGTCTGGTCGTGCGTGACCATCACGAAGGTGGTGCCAAGCCGCGACTGCAGCCGCTTCAACTCGACTTGCATCTGTTCGCGCAGATGCGCGTCCAGCGCCGACAGCGGCTCGTCGAGCAATAGCACGCGCGGCTCGCAGACGATGGCGCGGGCGAGCGCGACGCGCTGGCGCTGGCCGCCCGACAGTTCCAGGACGCGAGCGCGAAGCTTGTCTGCGAGACCGACCATCTCCAGGGCTTCGCCGACGCGCTTTGCCTGCTCGGCGCCGGACAGTTTTCGCAAGGACAGGCCGAAGCCGACATTCTCGGCGACGTTCATGTGCGGAAACAGCGCGTAGTCCTGGAATACGGTGTTGACCGGCCGGTCGAAGGGCCGAAGGGCCGTGATGTCACGGTCGTCGAGCAAGACCTTGCCGCTCGACGGGCTTTCGAAGCCGGCAATGACACGCAGGCTGGTGGTCTTGCCACAACCGGACGGACCGAGCAGCGTGATGAATTCGCCGCTGACAATGTCGAGATCGACGGCATCGAGTCCGACGATGCCACCTGGAAAAACCTTGGAAACCGCCTGCAGCCGGACGAGTGGATCAGGCGCCATCGCGAACCTCGGACGGCTTCGTGGTGTTGACCCAGAGAATCTGGCACTGCTCCGAGCCGGGATTGCGGAAGGCGTGCAAAAGCGTGCTCTTGAAAGCAAAACTGTCGCCGGTCTTCAGCCCGTATCTTGTCGAATCCACCACCAGTTCGACCTCGCCCGAAAGCACGAAGCCGAATTCATGGCCGGCATGGGCATAGGCTTCCGCCGTACCGCCACCGGCTTCCACGGTCACCAGCATGCCGGTCAGCGTCGCGCCGGGCGGCGACAGCAGGGCCTTGGCGATGCCTTCGGATTTCACCGGAATCGCGCGGCGGCTGTTGGCGCGCACGCAATAGAGATCGTTGACGGCCTCGTCGCCGTCGGCGATCAACGCCGAAGGCTCGATGTCGAGCGCGGCGGCGAGCGGCCAGATTACCTTGACGCGCAACGAGGACATGCCGCGTTCGATCTGGCTGAGCGCGCCAATCGACACGCCTGCCCTCGCGGCCAGTTCGGCCAGCGACAGGCGGCGCTCGAGCCTCAGCGCCCGCACGCGCCGGCCGACCCGCACATCGGCATCGTCCTTCGGCTTCTCCGCCGTTTCGTCAAGAACATCCATGCATTCGTCCTCGTTGCAGTACTTTGGCTCGCGCCCGGCAAGCTTGCCTTCGGCACCCACTTACCCTGGCGTTGGCCCCACCCCTCACCTGCCTGCGATGAGGGGCAGCGCCAGCGTCCGCAATTAACCGCTGATCACCCGCCAGCCTTCACTTTCTCGAACATCTTCGCCACATCGTCGTTCTGTTTCATCGGCCCGGTGAAGATCGTGCTCTTCAGCATCACCTCCGGGTCGGACGGCAGTTGCAGCTTCTCAAGTTCGTCCTTCGATACGCCGGCGAAAGCGGTGCTGAGCGAGCTGCCATAGCCATAGGACTGGATCAGGAATTTGCCGGAGTCGGCGTCGAGCCTACTGTTGATGAAGTCATAGGCGAGATCGACATTCTTGGCGTCCTTCAGCATGACGAAGCCGCAGGCCCAGGTCAGCATGCCTTCCTTCGGCTTCATGAACTCGACCGGCACGCCCTGCTTCTTCAGCGATGTGGCCGATGCGTTCCAGGTCATGGCGGCGACCAGCTGGCCGCTGGCCAGCGCCTGCTCGACCGAGGTCATGTCGGTGGTGTAGCTCGACAGCAGCGGGCGCTGTTCGCGCAGCTTTGCCGCGACCTTGTCCATCTGCTCCGGCGTCATGTCAAAGGGGTTCACGCCGGCGAGAAGTGCGGCGACGATGGGCGTGTCATGGACGGCGTCGATGGTCGCCATGCGGCCGGCATATTGCTTGTCCCAGAGCAGGTTCCAGCTCGCCTCGGGATTCTTCACCAGGTCGGTGCGGTAGAGGATCGAGGTGTTGCCCCAGTCCCACGGCACCATCCAGACCTTGCCGTCGCCGGCTTGCAGGTCGGGCAGGTTCTTGAACACCGGGAAGATCGAATCCCAGTTCTTGATGCGCTTGGTGTCGATCGGCTGCAGCAGGCCTTCCTTGTTCCAGCGCGCCACCTTGTCATAGCAGGGATGGGCGATGTCAGGACGGAAGCCGGCCTTGACCTTGGTGAAGGCATCGTCGTCGTCGCCGAAGATCGAAGCCTCGACACCATCGGGATGCGCGGCAAGGAAGCTCTTGTTGAAGTCGGGCAATTCGTAACCCGACCAGGTGAAATACTGCAGTTTTTCGGCGGCCAGCGTCACGGTCGAAGACAGTGCGAGCGCCAATGCCGCGAGGCCGGCCCGGGCCTTGTGTCCGGTTATCGATTTCAGGAATGCCATTTCGTTCTCCTCTTGGTTGTTATGGTCAGGCTGGATTGCGGCGCGCCGCGCCGAGCCCGCGATGGCGCAGGATCTCGGCGGTACCGGCGATGATGAAGGAAACGGCAAGGATCACCGTCCCCAGCGCCATGACGGTCGGCAACGATCGGGGGAAGCGCAGTTGGCTCCAGATGTAGAGCGGTAGTGTCGGCTCGGTTCCGGCGAGGAAGAAGACGACTATGAATTCGTCGAAGGAGATCAGGAAAGCAAGCATGAAGGCCGACAGCACGGCTGGCAGGCTGAGCGGCAGCATGACGCGCCGGAACGTCGTCCAGTCGGAAGCGCCAAGGTCGAGGGCCGCCTCGCGAACAGTCCTGGGGATGGCGGCGAAACGGCTGCGCATGATGACCACGGTGGTCGGCAGAGCCACCAGTATGTGGCCGAGAACGATGGCGATGCGCGATGGCCCGAGGCCGATCAGGTTGACAAGGATCAGCAACGATATGCCGACGATGACGCCGGGGATGAGGATGGGAAGCCGTGCGATGGCGCTGATGGTGGTGGCCAAAGGCGAGCGGCCATAGAGATCCATATAGGACACGGTGATGCCGCACAGCGTGGCGCCTGAAGCCGCGACAACGCCGATGACGAGGCTGTTGGCGAGCGCGCCCGAAAGCGCCGGATTGCCGTAGAGCGTCGCGTACCATTGCAGCGTGAAGCCCTGCAGGGGAAACGCCGCCTGGATGGAATCGTTGAAGGAAAACAGCGGGATAAGCAGCACCGGCAGATAGAGGAACACCAGATAGGCAAGGACGTAGAGGCCGAGCCAGCGGCCATCCCGTTTCGTCCCGGCGCGTTCGGCCCTCATGTGCGGCTGCCAAACCTGCGGTCGGCGCCGCGCGCGACCAGCACAACGAGGAGGATGACGAGCATGACGCAGACCGAAAGGGCCGCGCCGAACGGCCAGTCATTGGCCTTGCCGAACTGTGACTGGATCAGCGTGCCGATCATGGTGCTGGCCGGGCCACCGACCATGGCCGGCGTGACATAGTCGCCGACCGTCGGCACGAAGACGACAAGAGCCGCGGCCAGAACGCCGGGCATGGAGTTTGGCAAAACGACGCGGCGGAACGCGGTGAACGGCCGCGCGCCAAGGTCGGAGGCGGCCTCGATCAGGGATTTCGGGATCGTGTCCAGCGCCACATAGATCGGCAGGATGGCGAACGGCGCGTAGGCATGGGCGAGCGTGACAACCACCGCCGCCGGCGTGTTGAGGAAGGCCAGCGTCGGCTCTGACCAGATGCCGCTTTCGATCAGCGCCGAATTCAAGACGCCGTTATAGGCGAGCACGATCTTCCAGGCGAAAACGCGCAGGAGATAGCTGGTCCAGAATGGCAACGTCACCAGGAACAACAGCAGGCCACGCCGCCGCCCGGCATGGAAGGCAAGATAGTAGGCGACGGGATAGGCGGTGACGACCGTTGCCAGCGTCACCAGGCCGGCAATGACCAGCGAGCGCAGCGTCACCGTCCAGTAGAGCGGATCGGTTGCCACGGTGATGAAGTTTTCGACGGTCAGCCCAACGCCGAGCAGCGAGCCGTCATTGCCGCGGAAGGCGAGGAACAGCACCAGGCCAAGCGCAAACAGGATCAGCAGGAACGTGACCAGTGCCCCCGGTAGCAGCATGGCGAGGCGGAAGCCCGGTATAGACCGGGGCTCGGGCACCTCTGCTGCAACCAGCGTCGACATGGACCTGCTCATCGAGATTTTGAAATTGGCCAAGATTTTTTCATATTTCTGAAACTGTCAAGCAGAATCCCATTGGCGGAAGTGGCCGCGATCAACGCCTAAATTCGCCGAGACCGCAGCCGCACGGGCTTACGTGTCCTGCATGAAAATCCATCGAGCGTTTCATGTTCTTGAAAAAACTCGCGGTTTTGTGACACCGGCACGGACCGTGCTGTCGCAGATCCGGACTTCATAGCCAAAGCCCGGCACCTTGGATCACCATCGGTGGGATAGACCTTTGAGCGGAATCCGGTGAAAGTGCCGCGCCGATCCGGCAAGCCGCATTTTCGATGATCAGAGGATCCCACGCATGACAAACCCGACGCATCTGCCTACCGAGGGCCTTTTTGTCGGCCGCGCCAGGGGTGGCGATGCCTCGCATCCCATGGTGGTCACGGTGCGTGACGGCACCGTCTTCGACATCACGTCAAGCGTGGCGCCGACCGTGCGTGACATCTGCGAGATGGCCGATCCGGAAAACCATGTACGTTCGGCCAAGGGCAAGCCGATCGGCTCGCTCGATGACATCGCGGCCAACAGTTTCGAGGCGACGCGCGATCCGGCAAAACCCCATCTGCTTTCCCCCGTCGACCTGCAGGCCGTCAAGGCATCGGGCGTGACCTTCGTCGTCAGCCTGCTAGAGCGGGTGATCGAGGAGCAGGCGCGCGGCTCGGCGGAAAAGGCTGACGCCATCCGCGCCG
Source organism: Mesorhizobium sp. HAY1-8B (assembly GCF_056868045.1). Taxonomy (NCBI): domain Bacteria; kingdom Pseudomonadati; phylum Pseudomonadota; class Alphaproteobacteria; order Hyphomicrobiales; family Phyllobacteriaceae; genus Mesorhizobium; species Mesorhizobium sp. HAY1-8B. The sequence goes on along the minus strand of NZ_CP200321.1, from coordinate 3,181,635 downwards.
ACATTGCCGGACTGATCGGCCATGATTTGTCGAAGCTCAAGCCCGGGTCGCCGGAGGCCATGGAGATCAAGGCCAAACTCATCGCGCGCGGCGCCTGGTCGCAATATCTGGAAGTGGGCATCGGCCCCGATGCAGAGATCTTCACCAAGTGCCAGCCGATGGCCTCGGTCGGCTTCGGCGCCGATGTCGGCCTGCACCCGGTATCGACCTGGAACAATCCGGAACCGGAGATCGCCATGATCGCCGGCTCAAGCGGCAGGATCGTCGGCGCCACCATCGGCAACGATGTCAATCTGCGCGACGTCGAAGGGCGCTCCGCACTGCTGCTCGGCAAGGCCAAGGACAACAACGCCTCCGCATCACTTGGCCCCTTCATCCGCTTGTTCGACGACACGTTCTCGATCGACGATGTGAAGCGGGCTGTCGTGCGCCTGAAAGTCGAGGGCGAGGATGGGTTCTCGCTGGAGGGCGCAAGCTCGATGGCCGAGATCAGCCGTTCGCCGGAAGAGCTGGTTGCCGCGGCCATGGGACCGCACCACCAGTATCCGGATGGGTTGGCGCTCTATCTCGGCACCATGTTCGTGCCGTCGAAGGACCGCGGCGAAAAAGGCAAGGGCTTCACCCACAAGGTCGGCGACATCGTCACCATCTCGTCGGAAAAATTCGGCGCGCTGGTCAACCGGGTGCGGCTGTCGCCCGATTGTCCGCACTGGACCTACGGTGCCAGCCATTTGATGCGCGACCTTGCGAAAGCTGATCTTATCTAGAATCTCTACCCAAACCGCCGCAATCAACATGATTTTGTGCGGGATCCGATGACGGCGGACGCAATCCGCTTCAAGATCGCGGTGCGGTCGGGGGGCCGCTCCGATGTCCGATTCGCCGATCCTGTTCGTGCGCAACGTCGCCAGGCGCTTTGGCGGCACGATCGTGCTCGAAGACATGAACCTTATGATCGAGCGCGGCTCGATCCACGCGCTGGTCGGCGAAAGCGGTGCCGGCAAGTCGACGCTGACAAGGGTGCTGGCGGGCTGCGCCCCTGCACCGATCATCAGGCTGCCCTGAAAAGTCACCCCAACTGATGCAATCTGATGGCTCTACTGATGGCGGCGCGTCGGGCGCCAACTACATCTGCAGATGGAGGCTTGCCATTCGTTGAAAAAGGGAATGCTCTTAGGCATCCGAGCGGCGCTGGCAAAAGACGCAATCCGGCTGAGCCGGAACAAGGGACGGATCATCTTCAACCGGGAGGAAATGAAATGCTGACAAGACTGAGACTTGTGCTCTACGGCCTGCTGGTCGCGCTGACGGTCATTCCCGCCGCGGCGCAGGCCAAGACCTTCTACTGGATTTCACATGGCGGCCCGGCCGACCCGGTCTGGACCTACTTCCTGGCCGGCGCCAAACAATGGGCCAAGGACACCGGCAATACCGTCAACACCTCGTTCCACAATGGCGATGTCGCCTCCCAGCAGGAAGCGGTTCGCGCCGCCCTCTCGGCCAAGGCCGACGGTATCGTCACCACCAGCCCCGATCCGGGCAGCCTTGTCGAGATCGTCAAGGAAGCCCGCGCCGCCAACATCCCGATCATCAACTTCAACACACCCGATCCCAAGGCCAATTTCAATGCCTATGTCGGCGGTGACAACGTCACCTTCGGCAAGCATTGGGCGCAGTATCTGGTCGACAAGGGCTTGGTGAAGAAGGGCGACTTCGTCTGGATGCCGGTCGAGATTCCCGGCGCCACCTATGGCGTCCAGGAAGAAGAAGGCATCAAGAGCGTGTTCGGACCGCTCGGCATCACCTATGAAGTGACCGAAGCGACGCTCGACCAGGCCGAGGTGATCAACCGCATGGTCGACTACCTCACCGCCCACAAAGGCAAGGTCAACGCCATCATCGGCCTCGGCGACCTCGTCACCGGCTCGATCAAGCGGGTGTTCGACCAGGTCGGCGTCAAGCCGGGCGAAATTCCGGTCGTCGGCTGGGGCAATTCGCTCGACACCACGCAGGAAGTGCTGAACGGCTATGTCAATGCCGGTCAATGGCAGGACCCGCAGGCGACCAGCTATGTCGCGCTGTCGCTCGCCAACATGGCCGCGTCAGGCATTCCTCCGGGCTTCAACGTCATCACCGGCGCGCTCTACGAAAAGGACACGGCCGGCATCTACGACAAGATCCTGTCCGGCAAATAACCGCGATCCTGGCGCCGCACCGTCCTGGCACGCGGCGCCAGGTTTCCCTTGCGCCGCGACTGGCCCGCCTGATGCGGTGGGGATCGCGGCCCGTTCCAACCATGTCGCGGGTTCCCTGTGGAAAATCATTCGCTCATCCAACGCCTGATCGCGCGGCCTGAATTTGGTCCCTTCGTGCTGCTCGTCGTCGAGATCGGCGTTTTCTGGGGCTTCAACCACGACTTCCTGTCGCCGCAGAACATCTCCAACACGCTGGCCTTCACCGTCGAGCTCGGCCTGATCGCGCTGGCGATGACGCTGTTGATGACATCAGGCGAATTCGACCTTTCCGTCGGCTCGCTGTTCGGCTTTTCGCCGGTGCTGATGTGGACGCTGTTCAACAGTGGCGTCACCTCTCTGGAAATGGGCTTCGTCGTCGCGCTGCTGGTCGCCGCCTTGATCGGCCTGGTCAACGGCTGGTTCGTCACGCAGCTCAAGATCCCGTCCTTCCTGGTGACGCTCGGCATGCTGCTCGTGGTGCGCGGCAGCGCCCTTTTCATCACCGACGGTTTTCCGCAGCGCACCTGGAGCGCCGAAGGCAGCTGGCTGGCGGAAGCGCTGGTCGGCGACTTCTTCATCGGGCCGTTCCGCATCTACATGTCGCTGTTCTGGTTCATCGCCGCGGCGATCGCGCTCGGCTATGTGCTGACGCAGAGCCGGACCGGCAATTGGATCCAGGCGGCGGGAGGCAATCCCAACGCGGCGCGGGCCCGCGGCGTCAACGTCAACCGCGTCAAGATCGGCCTGTTCGTGCTCTCCTCGGTCATGGCTTCGCTGGCCGGCGTCATCTCCTCGCTGCGCACGTCCGCAGCCAATCCCAACAGCGGCACCGGCTACGAGCTCGAAGTCATCGCCATGGTGGTGATCGGCGGCACGGCGCTGACCGGCGGGCGCGGCACCATCATCGGCACGGTGCTCGGCATCCTGATCCTGCGCGTGATGCGCAACGGCATCGTGCTGATCGGCGTGCCGGGACTCGCCTACAACATCTTCATCGGCGCGATCATCCTTGGCATGATGGCGCTCCACTCATGGCTGGAACGCCGGCATCAGGCAGGGACTTGAACCATGGCCGAGCCATTGATCCGCATGCAGAACATCCGCAAATCCTATGGCCGCGTGCAGGCGCTCGAGGACGCCAATTTCCATGTCAATGAGCGGGAGATCGTCGGCCTGCTCGGCGACAACGGCGCCGGCAAGTCGACGCTGATCAAGGTGCTGTCGGGCGCCGTGCCGCTGACCAGTGGCGATATCTTCATCCGCGGCAAGAAGGTGACCTTGCGCAGCACCAGCGACGCCATCGCCCAGGGCATCGAGACGATCTACCAGGACTCGGCACTGGTCACGCAACTGTCGATCGCCCGCAATTTGTTCCTCGGGCGCGAACCGATCAAGCCGCCGCGTTTCCTCAACCGCATGGACCAGGAGGCGATGAACACTGTCGCCCGCGACCTGCTCAAACAGGTCGGCATCTCGAAGAACATCCCACCGACGACGCCGATCGGCTCGCTGTCGGGCGGCGAGCGCCAGGCGGTGGCGATCGCGCGCGCCATGCATTTCGACAGCGACCTAATCATCCTCGACGAGCCGACCAACAATCTTGGCGTCGCTGAAACGCAGGGCGTGCTGAGCTTCGTGCGCAACGCCCGCGATTCCGGCCATTCCTGCATCTTCATCGCGCACAACATCCATCATGTCTTCCAGGTGGTCGACCGCATCGTCGTCATGCGCCGGGGCAAAGTGGTCGCCGACGACATCGACCCGAAGAAGACGACCGTGACGGAAGTCGAACGGATCATCACCGGCATGTCGGACAAGGAAATCCGCGACGCCGTCGCCGACGGCAAGCCGTCACACTGAGGACGGGCGGAAGCCGTCTTGTCGAGGCAGCCGAACGTGCGTCGCGGTGATGGGTGTCGATCACCCGTCACTCATATCGCGTCGGCCGCCAAATCGCTTGTCTGGCGCGCCATCGCATCGGCGCATAGGGTTGCGGCATGAAGGCCACCGTCTCCGACATCGCCAGGAATTGCGGGCTTTCGACCGCGACGGTCGACAGGGTGCTCAACAACAGGCCGGGTGCCAGCGCCGCCAACCGGCAGCGCGTCATGGAGGCCGCCAAGCAACTTGGCTATCTGCCGGTCGCCGACCAGGTGACGCTTCCCTCGAAGCCCGCAAACCTCGAATTCTTCCTGCCGATCGGCAGCAACGCCTTCATGCAGGATCTGGCAAGACACATCGAGGACTATGCGTCGCGCCTTCCGCTGGTCGCCTCCTGCCGGATCCACAACCTCGCCGGCATCGCGCCCAATGCGCTGCAGAGCGCCGTCGAAAACCTGTCGCTGAGGGCCAATGGCGTCGGCGTCATCGCCATCGACCATCCGCGAACCCGCAACATCCTGCGCGACATTGTCGACACCGGCATCCGCCTGGTGACGCTGGTGTCCGATATTCCGGCCGCTCCCCGCTCGGCCTATGTCGGCATCGACAACCGCGTGGCGGGACGGACGGCCGCGCTCTTGATGGGACGCTTCCTCGGCGACCGCGAGGGCCATCTTGCGATGGTCGTCGGCTCGCGCTCCTATCGCGGCCACGAGGAACGTGAAATGGGCTTTCGCTCCGTGCTTGGCGAGGAATTTCCCAACCTCACCGTAACCAGTGCCGTCGAGATCAACGATGAGCCGGATGCCAGCTATGCCGAAACCATGAAGGCGCTGCACAACGAACCGGAACTGCTCGGCATTTATTGTGTCGGAGCCGGACGCTCGGGCGTTGCAAAAGCCATTCGGGAAGCCAGGCCCAACCGCAAGCCGGTCTTCATCTGTCACGACCTGACGAGGGAAACGCGAGGCTACCTCGTCGACGACCTCGCCGATGTCGTCATCGACCAGAACGCCAGGCTGATCGCCGAACAGTCGGTCATTCGCCTGCTGGGCTCCATTGCCTCATCGGCGCCCTACCTGACGCGAAAATTCATCGAGCCACGACTGATCTTCAGGGAGAACGTTCCGGTGCAATGAGACCGTGTTTCCCAGCTTTTGCGGACGACACGGCAAATCTGCACAGCAGCTATGCACAATTCATTGTTGCCGAATCATTGGGCAACTCGTAGGTTCTGGTTGTCGGCCATCTACTCCTCCCAGATGCGATGCCGACGCTGAATGGGGTGCACCTCCTCCCGCACCGCATTCGAAATCGAGCCCGCTGCCACCTCCTCCCGGCAGCGGGCTTTTTTCGTTCAGCCATCAGGAGTAGCGGCACAGCCGGCGCCAAAGGCGGCCAGGTATCGCTTCGGTCATATGATCGGCAAACCACCGACAGAGGCGGCGAAACTCAACCGGCGGCGGTGCCCCGGAAGGAAACGATCAGCCCTTCGGCCATGCGCACGAACTGCGTGCTCGGACCTTCGGTACCCACCGTCTGCACGCTGACGCGCGCGCCCTCGAACAGCAGCGATAGCGTATCAGCGAGAAGTTCTGCCTGGCCGATGCCGGCACCCCGGCACAACGCCACAAGGCGATCACGCTGGGCTTCCTTGAGTTCCTTGATGACGCGCCTGGCCGGATGATCCGGTTCGGTCAATTCTGCGGCGGCATTGGCCATGTCGCAGCCGCGACCATCAGCATTGAGCATGGCTGCGGCCTTGCGAACCCAGGCATGCAGTTGCGCAAGCTTGTCGCCAGGAAACTCGGCCTCGAAAGCGTCCCACATGGCGCCGGCCTTGGCCGCGTTGGCGCGCAGGCACTCGACGATCAGCTCGTCCTTGGATTCGAAGTGACGATAGAGCGTCATCTTGTTCGTGCCGGCAGCTTCAGTAATAGCGTCGACGCCGACGCCCTTGATGCCGTGCTTGTGGAACATGTCGCGTGCCGTCTCCAGGATTCGATCCCGGGGACGAGAGCGCTCCACGACGCCGTCTGTCATCATGATCTCCTTTCGTTTCCAAAAAACCCTCGGCCACCTCTTGACTAGGGTGTTACCGGTCTGTAACTTCCAGAATGTTACTTACTGGTAACACCTATGTCGTCCGTCGTCAATAACAAGGCCGTGAACTGGTCCTGCCAGATGAGAGGGACGAGAAACTGCCAATCATGCGGCCTCGGCCGGTGAAGAAATGAAAACGGTTCGCGAGCATGGGCTGCGAATCGACAGACAAGGAGCCGGCCAATGCCACAGCGCCGCGATCTTACCATAGATGAGGCCGTCCGGGATCCGATGATCCGGCTGGTCATGAAGGCAGATGGGGTCGACCCCCGCGCCTTCGAGAGAATGCTTCGCTCGCTTGCCGATGGGCAGCGGCGCGAGGTGCCGTTGCTGCGTTCACGGGAAGCTTCCCGTGACGGGCACGGCCAGTTGTCCAGGGTTGCCAGTGCCTTCGGGCGGGCAAGAGCAGCCGGCGAGGCATGTGTGTCGTGGTAAACTTTTTCATTCACCGTCCGATCTTCGCCTCGTCGATCGCCATCATCATGGTGCTCGCCGGGACGATTTGTTATTTCCTGCTGCCGGTCTCGCAGTTTCCCGACATCACACCGCCCCAGGTCGTGGTCAGCGCCCACTATCCGGGCGCCAGCGCGCAGGTGGTCGCCGATACGGTGACGACGCCGTTGGAGCAGCAGATCAACGGTGTCGAAGGCATGACCTACATGTCGTCGACGAGCTCCAATGACGGCTCCTCGACCATCACAATCACCTTCGATGTCGGCTATTCCCTGAGCACGGCCGCCGTCGACGTCCAGAACCGCGTCTCGCAGGCGGCCTCGTCGCTGCCGGCGATCGTCAACCAGGGCGGCGTGACGATCAAGAAGCAGAACCCGAATTTCGTTCTCATCGTCAACCTGACCTCGCCCGACAAATCGGTGGACCCGGTGGCGTTGAGCAACCTCGCCTACCTGCAGGTCGTCGATCCGCTGAAGCGTTTGCCCGGCGTCGGCGACGTGCAGATCTTCGGCGAGCGGCGCTATTCGATGCGTGTCTGGCTCGATCCCGACAAGCTCGCCAATCTCGGCATCACCGCGGTCGACGTCCAGAACGCCATCTCGGAGCAGAACGTCCAGGTCGCGGCCGGCAAGATCGGCCAGTCGCCGGCGCCGGCCGGCACCGCCTTCGAAATGCAAGTCAACGCCGTCGGCCGCCTGAGCGACCCTAAGGAGTTCGGCGACATCGTCGTGCGCGCCAACACCGATAGCGGCTCGCTGGTGCGGCTGCGCGACGTGGCCCGTATCGAACTCGGTGCCCTGCAATATTCGTCCTCGGCCTTCTTCGGCAAGGACCCGACGGTCGTGCTCGCCGTCTACCAGATGCCCGGTTCCAACGCGCTCGATCTGCAGCAGCACGTCAAGGACAAGATGCAGGAGCTGTCGGCACGTTTCCCCAAGGGCGTCTCATACGCCATGCATTACGACACGACGCGCTTCGTGTCGGCCTCGATGCATGACGTGCTGATCACGCTCGGCGAAGCCTTGGTGCTGGTCGTCGCCGTGGTGTTCGTCTTCCTCCAGAGCTGGCGCACGACGATCATCCCGACCATTGCCATTCCGGTGTCGTTGGTGGCGACGATGGTCGTCATGGAGATGATGGGCTTCTCGCTCAACATGCTGTCCCTGCTCGGCATGGTGCTGGCCATCGGCCTCGTCGTCGACGACGCCATCGTGGTGGTCGAAAACGTCGAACGACAATTGGAGGCGGGCCTCAAACCGCTGGCGGCGACCAAAGCCGCGATGGCCGAGGTCACCGGACCGATCATCGCCACCACGGCGGTGCTGATGGCCGTCTTCGTGCCCGTCGCCTTCATTCCCGGCGTCTCCGGCAAGCTCTACAATCAGTTTGCGCTGACTGTGGCGATTTCGGTCGGCATCTCGGCCTTCAACTCACTGACGCTCAGTCCGGCCCTCAGTGCCGCGTTCCTGCGCCATCGCGGCGAGACGCAGTTCGCCCCGTTCCGCTGGTTCAATACAGGCTTCGACAAGGCGTCACATGCCTATGCCCACGGCGTGCGCATCCTCATCCGGCTGCGCTGGATCATGCTCGGCCTGTTCGCGGCCGGACTGGTGGCAACCTACTTCGTCTGGCAGAAGCTGCCGTCGACCTTCCTTCCCGTCGAGGACCAGGGCTACTTCTTCGTCGTCATCCAGCTGCCCGATGGTGCCTCGCTGGAGCGCACCGACGCGGTGGCCCAGAAAGCGCGCGACATATTGCAGGCGACACCCGGCGTCGACATCGTCGGCTCGATCAGCGGCCTGAACTTCCTGACCAGTGCGGCGCAATCGAACTCGGCGGTCGAATTCGCCATCCTGAAGCCATGGGAAGAGCGTGGCCCCGACCAGAGCGCGTCCAAGCTCGTCGCCGATGTACGCGGCAAGCTGATGCAGATTCCGGAGGCGTTTGCGCTCTCCTTCGATCCGCCCTCTATCCCCGGTATCGGCACCACGGGCGGCTTCGAATTCGTCGTCGAGGACCTCACCGGCCGCGGCAGCACGGCCCTCAACGACGCGACGCAGGCCGTGATCGCCGAGGCGCGCAAGCAGCCGGAAATCAACCCGCAGCAGCTGTTCTCGCCGTTCTCGACCTCGACGCCGCAGTTCAACTACGACCTCGATCGGGCCAAGGCGAAGCTGCTCGGCCTCAACCTGCCCGATGTCTTCAACACGCTGCAGATCTATCTCGGTTCGCTCTACGTGAACGATTTCAACCTGTTCGGCCGCACTTTCCGGGTGACCATCCAGGCCGACAAGGATGCACGTGCGGGTGCCTCCGACATTTCACGGCTCTATGTGCGCAATGCCTCAGGCGGCATGGTGCCGCTCTCGACGTTGGGCAAGCTGGTGCCGTTCGTCGGCCCGGAAACCGTGCCCCACTACAACAACAACGCCTCGGCCACGATCAATGGCGGCGCTGCCCCCGGCTTCTCTTCAGGCCAGGCGGTCGCCGCAATGGAACGGGCCGCTGCCACCGCGCTGCCCAGGGATTTCGGTTTCGAATGGACCGGCATCACCTTCCAGGAGCTCAAGGCAGGATCGATCGCGTCGGTCGTCTTCGGCCTCGCCATCGTCTTCGTCTTCCTGATCCTGGCTATGCAGTATGAGAGCTGGGCGATGCCGTTCATGGTGCTGCTGGCGGTGCCACTGGCCCTGTTCGGCGCCTTCGTAGCCCTGTTGCTGCGCGGTATGCAGATCGACGTCTACTCGCAGATCGGCTTCGTCATGCTGATCGGCCTGGCGGCGAAGAACGCGATCCTGATCGTCGAGTTCGCAAGAAGGCGACGCGAGGAGGGCCTCAGCATCGTCGAGGCGGCGATGGAAGCCGCGCGGCTGAGACTCCGGCCGATCCTGATGACGGCTTTCGCCTTCATCCTCGGCGTGCTGCCGCTGATGTTCGCCACTGGCGCCGGCGCCGCGAGCCGTCAGTCGATCGGCACCACCGTGTTTGGCGGCATGGTCGCCGCGACCATCCTGTCGCTGGTGTTCGTGCCGGTCTTCTACGCGGTCATCGAACAATTGCGGGAACGCCGTGAAGGCGGCGAACCCGTCTCCCAACATCCTGAACCAACCGCCGAACCCGCCTTGCCTCCCCTGGCGGAAGCGGCCGAATAAGATTGGAGACTAATCATGCGTAAATGGAAAATCGCGTTGGGAACGGCTGTCGCGCTGGGCGCCATCTCGGTGGCCAGCGTCCATCTGCTCGACATGGGCAACCTCAGGCTCAGCGCCAGCACGGCTGGGGCTGCGCCTGCTCCGGCGGCATTCGTCATGCCGGTGCCGGTGGCAAGCGTCGTCAAGAAGACGATCCCGATCTATCTCGACTATGCTGCTCGCATCGAGCCGATCCGCAGCATCACGCTGCAAGCGCGCGTGCCGGGCTATCTGCAAGAACAGACCGCGCAAGATGGCGCCGATGTGCGGCAGGGCGACCTCCTCTACAAGATCTCGCCCGACGACTTCCAGGCAGCTCTCGACCAGGCGAAAGCCCAGGTGCAGCGCGATACGGCGACGCTCGACTATGCGCGTTCCAATCTCGGCCGCGGCACCGAGCTCGCCAAGAGCGGTTACCTCGACAAGGACAGCTTCGACCAGCGCACAAGCACCTTGCGCGAAGCGCAGGCGTCGCTGGCGCTCAACCAGGCAGCGGTGCGCACGGCGGAGCTCAATCTGAGCTATGCCGAGATCCATGCGCCGTTCACCGGGCGCCTGGGCCGCAATCAGGCTTCGGTCGGAACGCTGGTCAGCGTCGCCGGCACGGTGCTCAACACGCTGGTGCAGCTTGACCCGATCTATGTCACCTTCAATCCGAGCGAGACGGATCTGGCAGAGATCGAGCAGGCCCGCGCGGCCGGCCCGATCGAGGTCGAGGTTCTGCTTCCGGGCGAGACCGAGACCAGCCAGAAGGGCGAACTCACCTTCATCGACAACACGGTCGACCATTCGACCGGAACCATCACCGCACGCGCCACCATCGGCAATGCGAAGTTCACGCTCATGCCTGGCCAGTATGTCCGCGTGCGGCTGCATATCAGGCAGCAGCCCGACGCCCTGATGGTGCCGCAGACGGCGCTGGGTTCGAGCCAGCTCGGCAAATATCTCTACGTCGTCGGCAAGGGCAACACGGTCGACCAGCGTCTGGTCTCGCTCGGCCCGACCAGCGGCGATCTGGTTGCGATCCTGAGTGGCGTCTCCGAAGGCGACCAGATCATCACAGGCAATCTGCAGAAGATCGGCCCCGGAATGCCGATTTCGCCACTGCCACAGAAACCGGCTACCTGAATCCCCCGCAGGCCCGGTTTCCGCGCGGCGCCCCCGACCTTTTCTCAGGTCGCGGGCGCCGTTTTCACGAGCAGGCCGACAAGAGCGGCCACATCGGCGCGATCGGCCCTGGCCGGTGGCATGAATGCACAATAAGGATGGCCGAGGCGCACTGAAACAGTGGAAAGCGCAACCAGGCGGCCCGTATCCAGATCGGCTTGCGCCATCACCCGCTGGCCAAGGGCAATGCCCAGGCCGAGCCTCGCCGAGGCGATCGCCAGACTGGACAACCCGACACGGCGCCCATGCGACGGGTCTGGCGAGCGGCTGCCGCCGCATGCCGCGAACCAGTCCGCCCAGGTTGGGTGCGAGGCATAGTTCGGCCCCCAATTGGTGTGGATGAACAGGCTCTCATGCAGGTCCGTGAGCCCCGGATCGCCATTGCCATGCCGGTGCCAGAATTCCGGCGCGCAGACCGGCAGCACATCGTCATGGACAAGGCGGATCATCCGCAGGCCGGGATAGTGATAGTCGCCATAGGATATACGCAGATCGACATTCTGGCGCATCAGATCAATCGGATCGTCCTCCGCGCGCACATCGATCGCCATGTGCGGAAAGGCCTCGAGCAGTGCAGCCAGCCTCGGCGCCAGCCATAACTCTGCCAGCGAAAACGGCACGCTGACGACCAGACGCGTTCTCAGGCCGCCTTCCAGCATGCGCTGGCCGATAGCGGCGATGTCGCCAAGCGCACGCGCGGTCTGCGGGTAGATGGCGTGGCCGGCGTCCGTCAGCGTGATGCGGTTGCCGGTGCGCACGAACAGCTGCTTGCCGAACCAGGTTTCGAGATTGCGGATCTGCTGGCTGACCGCCGCCGAGGACACGCCAAGCTCGCTCGCGGCCAGGGTGAAGCTGCCGGCACGGGCGGCGACCTCGAAGGCCTTGATCGCGTTCAGCGGCGGCAGCCGTTCCATGACAGGCTCCATAAGTTTTTCTTGGTCATTCGTAATAATTTTCCGCGTTGAGGGAAAGAATTTTTTGCCGTCTTCTGTGTCCAACCCTTGGAGCATGCGACATGAAAGACATTCTCGATCTCGACCGCTATCCGCTCGACCGCGAAGGCAGCGCCGACTGGCGGCGTCTCGTCGGGCAGTCCGTCGCGGCGCTCAAGGCCGACGGCATGTTCAATCTCGAAGGTTTTCTGCGGCCCGGCGTCGCCGAACAGGCGGTGCGGGAAATCAAGCCAGTCATGGACACGCAGTCCCATGTCCACAAGCGCATGCACAACATCTACTTCAAGCCCAGCATCCCCGAACTGGCACCTGACCACCCCGCCTTGCGCAAGGTCGAGACCATCAGCCACACTCTCTGTGCCGACCAGCTTCCCGGCAGCATCGTGCTTGCCATCTACGAATATGAACCGCTTGTGCGTTTCCTGGCGGCGACAATGGGCAAGACAGAACTGCATGTCATGCAGGATCCGCTGGCCCGCACCAATGTCATGGCCTACCGCGCCGGCGAGGCGCTGAACTGGCATTTCGACCGCTCGGAATTCACCACGACGCTTCTGCTGCAGCAGGCCGAGAGTGGCGGCGACCTCGAATACCGCACAGATCTGCGCTCGGACGACGATCCAAACTATGACGGCGTCGCCCGGCTGCTCGAAGGGCGAGACCCCGACGCAAAAATCCTGCGCATGAAGCCCGGTACGCTCAATGTCTTCCGCGGCAAGAACACCGCGCACCGTGTCACCACCGTCGAAGGCGAACGCGAGCGCATGATCGCGGTGTTTTCCTATTACGAGAAACCCGGCGTGATATTCAGCGCCGAGGAACGGGTCGGCTTCTACGGCCGGGCGGCCTGAGCCGCCCTCCACGGCATCCAGGTCGGGCTTTGCCTGGCGCCGAGAAAAAATCCGAAAATGAGACCTTGTTAGATTGTCGACAATCTGATTGTCTTGCGGTCTGTTCTCGCTGGAGTGAGCCGGATAGTGAAGACGGATTTCAGCCCGATTGCCGACACGACGCGCCGCGCCGAGATCGTGGCGCTGCTGCGGCGCGCGATCCTGACCGGCCAGTTGGAGCCTGGCCAGAAGCTTAACGAGGTCAGGATTTCCGAGCAGATGCGGGTCAGCCGCGCGCCATTGCGCGAGGCAATGCGTGAGCTGGTGCAGGAAGGTCTCCTCGCCAGCATCCCCTACGCCGGCACCTTCGTCGTCGACGTCACCGCCAAGGACATCGACGATGCCTATTCGCTGAACAAGGTTCTGGACGAATTCGCCATCGAGCGCACCTGGCCGCTGCGCGACCAACGCTTCTTCGACGAGATCGACCGGCGCCATGAGGCGGTGAAGCAAGCGACGCGGGCTCTCGACACCACGCGCCAGATCGAGACCGCGCTGCAACTGCACGGACTGATTTACGAATGGGCCGACAATTCGGTGCTGCTGGAAACCTGGCAGCGGCTGACCAGCCGGCTGCAGATGTATTTCGCGCTCCATCTGCATGCCCGCAACGAGCCGGTGCCGGTAGAGGACATCCACGAGACCTATGTGCGGCTCATGAAAGGCAAGGATATGCGCGCCGCCCAGCGCTATGCCCGCGAACATATCGACATGGATTTCGAGGAGCTGCTCGCCTATGCGCGCGGGCTGGAGCAACGGGAATCGAAGGGCGCCAAGGCCGATCGCGCCGGACGGAACAACAACGGCTGAGGGCCTCGCCATCAAGGCGATGCTTTCCTGAAATCACGGACAGACAATAGTGCAGATCAAATCCATCAAGGCCTACCATGTCGTTCAGCCCTTCGTGGACGGGCCCTACCGCATGTCAAAGGCGCGGGTCGCCGACTGCTTCGACGCGGTCATCGTCGCCATCACTTCCGATAGCGGCGTGACCGGCTGGGGCGAGATGGCGCCGCTCGGCAATTTCTACTCGGCCGCGTTTCCAGCGGGGACACGCGCGGGCGTGCCGGAGATCGCGCCGCATCTCATCGGACAGGATCCGCGCGGGCTGGCCAGCATTGGCCGGCTGATGGACACGGTGTTCAAAGGCCATCCCTACATCAAATCGGCGCTCGACATGGCCTGCTGGGACCTGGCCGCACGCGCCGCCGACGTGCCCCTGGTGACCATGCTCGGCGGCCGCGAGAGCGATATGGCGGAGATCTACCGGGTCGTCACCCACGGCACGCTCGACCAGATGGCGGCACTGGCAAAAAGGATCATCGCCGAGGGCTGTCGCCGTTTGCAGGTCAAGGTCGGCGGCAATGTGCACGACGACATCGAGCGGGTAACGACGGTCGCCTCGGCCGTGCCGAGAGGTACGGTGATTTTCTGCGACGCCAATGCCGGCTGGACACCCTATCAGGCACGGCAGTTCGCCGATGCCACGCGCGGCATCGACTACACGTTCGAGCAACCCTGCACGACGATCGAGGAGAACATGTCGGTGCGCCGCATGCTGGACAAGCCGATGGTGCTCGACGAATCCGTGACGTCGCTGGAAGAGATGCTGGAGATCCACCGCCTGGGGGCGGCCGACGGGTTGACGCTGAAAATCTCGCGGCTGGGCGGCGTGACCAGGACCCGGCAGATCCGCGACGTTGCCGTCGACCTCGGTTTCATGATCACGGTCGAGGACACAGGCGGCGCCGAGATCGACACAGCGGCGATGGCACATCTGTCGCTGTCTACACCGCAAGAGCGGCGATTGCATGCCCTTGCCTTCCATGAATGGGTGACGGTGCGCACGGCCTCCAACGCCCCGCCGGTCACCGGCAGCCATATGGGCATTCCGGATGGGCCTGGCCTCGGCATCGACGTGGACCCGAGCCTGCTCGGCAAGCCTTTCTTCGAGATCGGCTGAGATGAAAATCCGCGGCATCAAGGCCACGCCGATCAATCTTCGCCTCGAAGCGCCCTATGGCTGGGTCTTTGGCGAGCTCGACGGCTTTTCGCAGACCATTGTCGAGGTCGAGACCGAGGATGGGCTGATCGGCCTCGGCGAAGCGCCGACGCCGGCGGCAGCAGCGATCATCAACGATGTCTTGGCCGAGCGCCTGGTCGGACGCGATGCCTTCGACATCGCCGGCGCCGAATATGTCTGCCTGCCCTACTGGACCGGCGTGCAGTCGATCAACGATCGCACCCGCATCATGGCCTTCGGCGCCATCGAGATGGCGTTGTGGGACCTGCGCGGCAAGGCGTGGAAGCAGCCGCTCTACCAGCTGCTCGGCGGCGCGGTGCGCAAGGATATTCCGTTCACCGACTATTTTTCGCTGCGCGGCGACGGGCCCAGGGTGAAAGGCGAGACGACGCCCGAAGAAGTCGCCGATTATTGCGTCGAACTGCACGAGACGCATGGCACGACCTTTTTCGAAGGCAAGTTTTCGACCGAGGACCCGAAAGTCTCGCTGAGAATGGTCGAGCTGATCCGCGAAAAGCTCGGCGACGAGGCGATGATCCGCATCGATTCCAACCAGGCTTATTCGCTGGCCACCGCGCGGCGGCTGGCGCGGCCGCTCGAAGACCTCGGGGTCCGCAACTGGGAGGATCCGGTGGCGACGATCGAGGAGATGCGGCAATTGCGGCAGCATTGCTCGATCCCGTTCTCGACCCACAATATCGATATTGCGCGCGCCATGGACCTCAAGGTTCCTGACGCCTTCGTCGGCAATCCGACGGCGCATGGCGGCATCGGCCGCCTGCTGCGCTTCGTCGGCGCCTGCGAACATGCCGGCGTCGATTTCTGGTGCTACAGCGGCGACAGCGGCATTGGCAGCGCGGCCTATCTGCATCTGTGCGCGGCGCTCGGCTGTATCCGGGAGCCGAACCAGTCGCTGTTTCGCATGCAGCCGATGGACATCACCGAAGAAGGGCCGTTTTCGCCGAGGAACAATGTCGTACGCGTGCCGGAAGGCCCGGGTCTCGGCGTTACCTTGTCGCGGAAAAACCTCGCGGCCTGCCATCGCGACTTCACCGAGAACGGCCCGTGCAACAAATATCACGACCCGGCAAAGCCCGGAACATATCGCCGCCTGCCGCTGAACTAGGAGACAGAGAAGGAAAGGAGACTAGCCGACAGCAAGGGTCCGCCGCAGCGATTTGGATCGCCAAGGCAGCACCTGACGGGTGGAAGCATTGCCTCAAGAAAATCTGACCCCCGCGCCGCAAGGATCGGATGGACCAGAAAAGACAGCATGCTACAGTCCCGGACGACCGACTTCGTTGATGGCCGGGACAGGAGAACTCCACGGGATTTCGTCAACCGCAAGTGCATTCTTCAGCCATAAGAAACAAGGGGAAAGGGTTAAACCCATGAGCAAGAACTATCGCATTCTCGACCTGATCCGGCGCAACCGCTCGCCGCTCGAAAATCACCTTATCGACGGTCTCGTCGACGGCCGCGTCAGTCGCCGTGACTTCATCCGCCACGGCAGCCTGCTCGGCCTGTCGCTGCCACTCCTGGGCGGCATCACCACGGCCGCCGGCCTCAGTGGCATGCCGTCGCTCGCCCGCGCCCAGGGGGCGCCCGGCGCGACCATCCGCGTCGCCAGCAGCGTGCCGGCGGCAGCCATCGACCCGGTCACCATCGCCGACGCCGGCGGCCTGCTGGTTATGCAGCAGGTTGCCGAGTTCCTCTGCGTCGATGGCCCGGACCTCGTGCTCAAGCCGGCGCTGGCCGAAAGCTGGAAGCCGAACGACAACGGCTCGGTATGGACCTTCAAGCTGCGCAAGGGCGTGAAGTTCCATTCGGGCGGCGAGATGAAGGCCGAGGACGTGGTGGCCAGCATCGACCGCCTTGCCGACCCGGCAAACTCGTCCAACGCGCTGTCGGTGTTCACCGGCATCCTGTCGAAAGGCGCCAGCAAGAAGGTCGACGACTACACGGTGGAATTCCATCTCGACGCGCCGAACGGCAACTTCCCCTACATGCTGTCATCGGACAATTACAACGCCGTCATCATCCCGGCGAGCTACAAGGGCGACTACGAGAAGAGCTTCGACGGCACCGGGCCGTTCAAGGTCGAGAAGTACACGCCGAAAGTCGGCGCATCCTTCGTCCGCAACGAGAATTATTGGGGCGAGAAGGCCCTGCCCGATCGCACGGAATTCACCTTCTTCACCGATGTGCAGCCGATGATCCTGGCCCTGCAAGGCGGCCAGGTCGACATCATCAACCAGATGCCGGTTCTGGCCGGCGTCGCCCTGCTCAGCGATCCGAGCGTCGACATCATCAGCCTGAAGTCCTCAGCGCATCAGCAACTGCACCTGCGCTGCGACGACGGCCCGTTGAAGGACGCGCGCGTGCGCCGCGCCATCGCGCTCAGCATGGATCGCGACAAGCTGGTCGCTGGCCTGATGAAGGGTCGCGCCGTGGCGGGCAATGACAGCCCGTTCGCGTCGGTCTACCCGTCGACCGATACCAGCGTGCCGCAGCGCAAGCAGGACATCGCGCAAGCCAAGCAGTTGATGGAAGCGGCGGGTGTCGGCAAGGGCTTCAAGATCACGCTGACCACCGAGCGCTACCTCGAAATCCCCGAATATGCCCAGCTCATCCAGAACTGGGTCAAGGAGATCGGCATCGAGCTCGAGCTCAACATCCTCGACCAGAGCGCCTATTACGGCGACGCGGTGTTCGGCAAATCGAACTGGCTGGATTCGGTGATGGGCATCACCGACTATGGCCACCGCGGCGTGCCGAATGTCTATCTCGCTGCCCCGCTGAAGAGCGAAGGCACCTGGAACGCGGCGCACTTCAAGAACAAGGACTACGACGCGCTGGCGACCAGCTACATCGCGGCGCTTGATCTCGAGGCGCAGAAGGCCGACGCCGGCAAGATCCAGAAGCTGCTGCTCGAGGAAACGCCTGTTATTTTCGGCTATTTCTACGACTACCTGACGGCGACGGCGAAAGGCGTGGCCGGCGTGCAGCCGACCGCCATGTCGCAGCTCTTCCTCGAAAAGGCATCGAAGGCCTAAGCGGAGGCAGACAAGCCCATCCCGCGACCGCCAGCCCCAGTGGGGCTGGCGCTTTCGCTGTCAGGCCGAGGCAAGGCGCTACGCGCCGGCCTGACGCGGAGCCTCGCGTTGCGGGACGATCGATCATTGCCCATGGAGTCCGCGACCCTGCTCACCACCATGCATTGGGGGACCTACGAAGTCCGTGCCGAGAACGGCAGGCTCGTCGGCGTCGAGCCATGGAGCGGCGACCCCGATCCATCGCCGATCGGCAAGTCCATGCTCGGCACCGTCCAGGGCGATCTGCGTGTCTCCCGTCCCGCCATCCGGCGCGGCTGGTTGGAGGGGAACAGGTCCGGCGGCAAGGGCGGGCGCGGCAGCGAGGCTTTTGTCGAAGTCTCCTGGGACACGGCGCTGGACATCGTGGCGTCCGAACTGGACCGTGTTCGCGTCGAGCATGGCAACAGCGCCATCTATGCCGGCTCCTATGGGTGGGCGAGCGCGGGACGGTTCCACCATGCCCAGAGCCAGGTCCACCGCTTCCTCAACGTGATCGGCGGTTATACGAGTTCGGTGCTCAGCTATTCCTACGGCGCGGCCGAGATCATCCTGCCGCATGTGCTTGGCGGGACCGATGGCCTGACGGGCAATCATTCCACCTGGGACGGGATCGAACGGCATAGCGAACTGATCATCGCTTTTGGCGGCCTGCCCTGGCGCAATGCGCAGATACAGGGCGGCGGCACGGCCCGTCACGAAGCCGCCGCGGCCTTGCGCAATGCTGTTGCCAACGGCGCCCGGCTGATCAATGTCTCGCCCGTGCGCGATGACGCACCGCGTGGCGTCGAGGCCGAATGGCTGACGCTGCGGCCGAACAGCGACACCGCCTTGATGCTGGCCCTGTGCCATGTCCTCCTCAGCGAGCACCGCCATGACGAGGCATTCCTTGCGCGCTATTGCACCGGCTTCGAGGCTGTGCGGGCCTACGTCCTGGGAGAAACCGACGGCCAGCCGAAAAGTCCGACATGGGCTGCCGCCCTGAGCGGCGTGGCGCAGGACAGGATCGTCGCCCTGGCCAGGGAAATGGCCGCCAAGCGCACGATGTTGATGGTGAGTTGGTCCTTGCAGCGCGCCGACCATGGCGAGCAGCCATACTGGGCGGCGATCACGCTTGCCGCGCTGCTCGGCCAGATCGGATTGCCGGGCGGCGGGCTTGGCTTCGGCTATTCATCGACAAATGGCGCCGGAAGACCGGAGATGGGATTCCGGTGGCCATCCGTGCCGCAAGGCAGGAACCAGGTGCCGGACTTCATCCCGGTCGCGCGGATGGCCGACATGCTGCTCGACCCGGGCGGTTCCTTCGAATTCAACGGCGCCGCAATGGCCTATCCCGACATCAGGCTGGTCTACTGGGCCGGCGGCAATCCGTTCCATCATCACCAGGACCTGAACCGACTGGTCGAGGCTTGGCGGCGGCCTGAAACGATCATCGTCAACGAGCCCTTCTGGACCGCGACGGCGCGCCATGCCGACATCGTGCTGCCGGTCACCACGCCGCTGGAGCGAAACGACCTCGCCTTCTCGAACCGCGAAAACCTCGTCGTCGCCATGAAGCAAGCGATCGACCCGGTTGGGGAAGCGCGCGACGATTATCGGATTTTTGCCGACCTGTCGACGCGGCTCGGTACCGGCGAAGCCTTCACCGAAGGGCGAGCAGCCAGCGACTGGATCCGGTTGCTTTACGAGCAGGCCAGGGACAATGCGAACGCGGCCGGAGTCGAGATGCCGCCCTTCGACCGTTTCTGGCATGACGGCCACGCCGACCTTGCCCGGCAGGTGACGTCGCAGACTTTGCTCGGTTCCTTCCGCGCCGATCCGGAGCGCCATCGGCTGGCGACGCCATCGGGCCGCATAGAGCTGTTCTCGCCGACGATCGACTCCTTCGGCTATGACGACTGTCCCGGCCATGCCGTCTGGCGGGAGCCGAGGGAATGGCTGGGCAGCGAGCTTGCCAGCCGGTTCCCGCTGCATCTCCTGTCACCGCAGCCCGCCGACAAGCTGCACAGCCAGTATGATCACGGCTCGGTCAGTCGGGCAGGCAAGGTATCGGATCGCGCGCCGCTGTGGATCAACCGGGCGGATGCCGCAGCGCGCGGCATCCTGGACGGAGCTGTCGTGCGCGTCTTCAACGATCGCGGAGCGTGCCTCGCGGGCGCCGTGCTGACGGATGGCCTGATCCCCGGCGTCATCCAGTTGCCCACCGGAGCATGGTTTGACCCCTCCACACCGGGACAGCCGCACAGTCTGGAAAAGCATGGCAATCCGAACGTGCTGACGCCAGACCGGGGGACGTCGCGCCTTGCCCAATCACCGACCTGCAATTCGACGCTGGTCGAGGTATCTCGATTTGACGGAAACGTCCCCCCGGTGACAGCCTTCGATCCGCCTGCCACAGTGCGTTTAGCCGATGTGCCCGGCCTGGCCGGACCGCAGCCCCATCACAAGGAGGCTTAGCCATTCTTTCCTTCTTTGCCCGGCGTGTTTCCCTGTCGCTTGTGACGCTGTTCCTGCTTAGCATCATGGTGTTCCTGGGCGGTCAGGTGCTGCCCGGCAATGTCGGGCGTGCGATCCTGGGGCCGTTCGCCGATCAGCGCGCGGTCGACGCGCTCAATCATACGCTGGGCGTCGATCGCCCGCTGCTCACCCAGTATGCGACCTGGATCTGGAATTTTATCCGGGGCGACATGGGCACGTCCTACATCTTCCGCTCGCCGGTCGCGCCCTTCGTCATCGATGCCTTGGGCAATTCGATGAAGCTGGCGGCGGTCGCCTTCGTGCTGGTGGTGCCGATCGGCATCCTCGGCGGCGTCATTGCCGCACTCAACCTCAACCGACCGCTCGATCGCATCATCAGCCTCGGCGGCCTATCGGTGACGGTGCTGCCGGAATTCGTCACCGGCATCATCTTGATCCTGATCTTTGGTGTGTGGCTGCGCTGGCTGCCGATATCGGCCGCATGGCCGCGTGACGCCGGTTTCTTCACGCAGCTCTATTACCTGATCCTGCCTTCGCTACCGCTGTTCCTGGTGCTGTTCGGCTACATCGCCCGTATGGCACGCTCCGGCATGATCGAGGCGCTCGATTCCGACTATACAAGGACAGCCGTGCTCAAGGGCCTGCCCTGGCGCACCGTGATCTGGCGCCATGTGCTGCGCAATGCGCTGCTGCCGACCATCACCGTCATCGCCACCCAGACCGGCTATCTCATCGGTGGCCTGGTGGTGATCGAGACGCTGTTCCGCTACCAGGGCATCGGTTCGCTGATCTTCACCGCCGCGCGCGGCAAGGATTTTCCGATGCTGGAATCGGGCATCCTGACCATCGGCATCGTTTATGCCGTGGCGACATTGATCGCCGACTTCCTCTATTCCGTGCTCAATCCACGCATCCGGCTGGGGTCAGACCAATGAGCGCCGTGCAGACCACCTCTCCTCCACAAGACGGTACGCGCCGGCGCAGTCCCCTTGCGGAAGTCTTTTTCTCGCTCATGCGCTCGCGGACCTTCCTTGTCGGCCTTTTCATAGTGCTGTTCTGGGTCGCCTGCGCGTTGTTCGGCGAGCACTTCGCACCCTACGACCCGCTTGCCGACGACATCATCAACGCGCTGGCGCCGCCTTCGTCCGAACATTGGTTCGGCACCGACCAGATCGGCCGCGACGTCTTCTCGCGCGTCATTGTCGGCTCGCGCGATATCCTCACCGTCGCCCCGCTTGCGACACTGCTGGCGACGGTCGCCGGCACGGCACTTGGCCTGCTCACCGGCTATTTCCGCGGCATTGTCGACGATGTCGTCAGCCGCATCCTCGAAGCCTTCATGGCCATCCCCGTGGTCATCGTCGCGTTGCTCGCCATCGTCGCGCTCGGCACCTCCAAGGCCACCGTTATCGTCGTCATTGGGCTCAGCTTCGCGCCGATCATCGCCCGCACCGTGCGCTCGGCGGTGCTGGCCGAGCGCGAACTCGATTACGTCGCCGCCGCGCAACTGAGGCACGAGAGCGCCTTTCACACGATGTTCGTCGAGATCCTGCCCAACGTCGTCCCGCCGATCCTGGTCGAGACCACCGTGCGGCTTGGCTACGCCATCTTCGCGGTCGCCACACTCTCGTTCATGGGCTTCGGCATCCAGCCGCCCTCACCCGACTGGGGGCTGTCGATCTCCAGCAATTACGGCATGATCGGCGGCGGCTTCTGGTGGACGGTGCTGTTCGACGCGCTCGCCATCGCCTCGCTGGTGATCGGTGTCAACCTTGTGGCCGACGGCGTTCATGGAGCGCTCAATGACTAACTCCGCGAAGGCGCAAAACGCGCTCGAACTCACCGATCTGTCGGTCGCCTACCGGGTGGCCGGGCGCAATCGCGCCGTGCTGCGCAATCTCAGCCTCAACATCGGGCAAGGCGAGGCCTACGGGCTGGTCGGCGAATCCGGCTGCGGCAAATCCACTGTCGCGCTCACCGTCGTGCGCTATCTGCCAAGGAACGGCTCGATATCGGGCGGCGTGATCTCGCTCGACGGCCAGGACGTCATGAAGCTCGATGCCGAGGCCTTGCGGCGCGCGCGCGCCGAAAGCGTCTCCATGGTCTATCAGGATCCCGGCAAGGCGCTGAACCCGTCGATCCGCATCGGTCGTCAGTTGACCGAGATCTTCGAGCTTGGCGGCATAACAGGCCAGGCGGCCACCGATCGCGCCATCGCCATGCTGAACCGCGTGCGCATCTCCGATCCGCCAAGCGTCATGCAGCGCTATCCGCACCAGCTCTCCGGCGGCATGCAGCAGCGCGTGGCGATCGCCATGGCGCTGGCCAACGATCCCTCGATGCTGATCCTCGACGAACCGACCACCGGCCTCGATGCGACGGTCGAGGCCGAGGTGCTCGACCTCATCGCGCAGCTTAGGCAGGAGCTGTCGGCCTCGATCCTGTTCATCAGCCACAACCTCGCCGTCGTGTCCAACATGTGCGACCGGGTCGGCGTGCTCTATGCCGGCATGCTGGTCGAGGAAGGACCGACCGATGTCGTCTTCAACGACCCGCGCCATCCCTACACAGTCGCCCTGTTGCGCTGCCTGCCGCGCGGCGGCCAGCGCAAGGACCAGGGCCGGCTCGACACCATTCCTGGTTTCCTGCCCGGCATTGGGGCTGACATCAAGGGCTGTGCCTTCGCCGACCGCTGTGCGCTCGCCGATGATCGCTGCCGCAGCGAATTGCCGCCGCTCTATGATCTGAGCGACGAGCGAGGCAAGCGCCTGTCGCGCTGCTTCCATCACGACAAGGCGCAAGCCCTGCCACGTGCCACACCGAGCGATGTGGCGACGGCACCCAAACCGGCAACCGCACCGGTGCTGCGCGTCGCCGGGCTGAACAAGACTTATGCCAGCCACGGCCATCCCTTGCGTGCCGTGAAGGATGTCTCGCTGGATCTGCGGCCCGGCGAGACGCTGGGGCTGGTCGGCGAATCCGGCAGCGGCAAGACCACCTTCGCCAGGCTGCTGCTCGGCTTGGTCCCGCCCGATGACGGCGGCACCATCGAGCTCGAGGGCAAGGCGCTGGCGCCGAAGCTGGAGAACCGTGGCGACGACCAGGTCAAGGCGATGCAGATCGTCTTCCAGAACCCGGACTCCGCGCTCAACCGCTCGCATTCGATCCGCCACATCCTCGGCCGCGCCTTGAAGCGGCTGGCGGGCCTATCCGGCAAGGCGCTGGAGGCGCGCCTCGACGACCTCGTCCGGTCTGTGCGACTCACCGACCGGCATCTGGCCGTCAAGCCGCGCCAGCTGTCAGGCGGGCTGAAGCAGCGCGTCGCCATTGCGCGTGCTTTCGCCGGTGATCCGCGCATCGTCGTCTGCGACGAGCCGACCTCCGCACTCGACGTCTCCGTCCAGGCGGCAATCCTCAACCTGCTCGCCGATTTGCAGTCGAAGGAAGATGTCAGTTACATCTTCATCTCGCATGACCTTGGTGTTGTGCGTTACCTCTCCGACAAGATCGCCGTGCTCTATCTCGGACGCATCATGGAGATCGGGCCATCGGAGGAAGTCTTCTCTGGGCCGCATCACCCCTATACGGAAGCGCTGCTGTCAGCCGTGCCCAAGCTTGACCAGACCGAGACGGCACGCATCCGGCTCGACGGCGAGATCCCCAGCGCCACCAACCCGCCCCCGGGATGTGTGTTCCACACGCGCTGCCCGCGCAAGATCGGCCCGATCTGCGAGCAGCAGGAGCCGCCGCTGGCCGAGGCGCAACCCGGCCATTCGATCCGCTGCCACATCCCCTACCCGGAACTTGCCAGGCTGCAGAAGGCGGCCGTGACCGAGCCGGCATAGCGAGGCATGGCCGGCCGGCTACCTCCGGCCGGCCATGCCCAGGGAGCGGTCGCCTTCGGAAAAACCCTGATCGCTGCTCCAGTTCCTGGCCAGCGAGCGCAAGCCCGTCAGCGCGATGTCGAGCACGTCAGACGACACGGGGTTCGAGGGATAGGCGAGATAGATCGGCCGCTGGAACACCGGGGCGTTGTCGATGCGCCGCATCTCGCCGCGTTCGATATGGCCGCTGACGGCGCTGAGCGGCAGATAGGCGGCCGCCTGTTGCGACAGCACATGCTGCAGGCCGATGAAGACCAGCCCGGCCGAAATGGCCGGTTTGACCATGCCGGCGAAAGCGCGGTCGTGCTCGATGCGGAATTCGAGCCCCCAATCCATCAGTATGTAATTTTCGGTCCATGGCTTCGTCTGCGCGGCGTGCTGGACGAGCACGACCTGATCGACGGCCAGCGTCTCATAGACGATGCCGGGATGCGGCCGCGGCAGATAGAGGATGCAGATGTCGAGCAGGCCTTCTGCCAGCTGGTCGATCGCCAGATCCGGAAAACTGCCCTCGAGCCGCAGCGCCACGTTCGGCCTCTTAGCGCGCATCCACTCGACCCATGGCGAGGTGATGCGCTCCCACAGATAGGCGGGTGCGGTCAGCCGCAGCAGGCTGTCATAGCCATCGGGAACGGCGATATCCTGCCGCGATTGCTCCCAGGTGCGAGTGATGGAAGAGGCGTGCGGCAGGAACTGCCGGCCGGCCGGCGTCAGCGTGACGCCGTCGCGGTCGCGCACGAAAAGCCGGCGTCCCAACTGCTCCTCCAACCCTCTGATCCGCGCGCTGACGGTGGATTGCGCGAGGTTGAGCCGGCTGGCCGCGACTGTGAAGCTGCCATGCTCGGCAACTTCGAGGAAACTGCGCAGGTTTTCGGTATCCATGCTCACCCCTTGCATCGAAAATTTCGATGGCACCCAACAAAAAATATCGCTTTCCGGCCGCAGTCAACAATGACCTAAATGGCCGATCCCCCGAGGGCAAGCGAGGAACGCAGCCATGCCAAGGCCTTTCGTGACAATCGACGCCGCCCGCAAAAATCTGACGGCAATCGAAAATTCCGCTGTCGACGACTTGCTGGCCGGCAGGCTCGACCGCCGCGATTTCCTGCGTCATGGCAGCGTGCTCGGCCTTTCCCTGCCGTTCCTGGCCAGCCTTGTCGCGGCTGCCGGCCTCGGCACGCAAAAGGCCCGCGCCGAGGGCAAGCCGGGCGGCACGGTGCGCGCCGGCGTCGCCACGCCGGGCGGCGCCATCGATCCCGTCACCTACTATGACAGCGGGAGCTACCAGCTGGTTTTCCAGACCGCCGAATTCCTCTGCGTCACGCAGCCGGATCTCACCTTGAAGCCGGTGCTGGCGGAAAGCTGGTCGCCGAACGCGGACGGCAGCGTCTGGACCTTCAAGCTGCGCAAGGGCGTGAAATTCCACAATGGCGAGGACTTCAAGGCCGACGACGTGGTCGCGACCTTCGACCGCCTCGCGGACCCCAACGGCGCCTCGAACGCGCTTTCGGTGTTCAAGGGCCTGCTGTCGAAGGGCGGCACGCAGAAGGTCGACGACCACACTGTCGCCTTCCATCTCGATGCACCCAACGGCAGCTTTCCCTATTCGGTGTCGATCGACAATTACAACGCCGTCATCCTGCCGGCGAGCTACAAGGGCGACTACGAAAAGACCTTTGAAGGCACCGGTCCGTTCCGGCTGGAGAGCTATACGCCGAAGGTCGGCGCGACCTTCGTGCGCAACCCCGACTATTGGGGCGAGAAGGCGCTGCCCGACCGGCTCGAATTCAAATTCTACGGCGACGTGCAGCCTCGCATCCTGGCGCTGCAGGCCGGCGAGGTCGACGTCCTCGACGCCGTTCCGCTCGATGTCAGCCAGGTGGTGGTCAACAGCCCCGACATCACCGTGCTGCGTGTCGCCTCGACCGCGCATCGCCAGTTGCACATGCGCTGCGATACTGGTCCGTTCACCGACAAGCGCGTGCGCCAGGCGCTGGCGCTCAGCATCGACCGTTCCAAGCTGGTCGATGGCCTCTGCCGCGGCATGGCGGCGACAGGCAATGACAGCCCGTTCGCGCCGGCCTTCCCCGCCACCGACAAGACGGTGCCGCAGCGCGTCCAGGATATCGCCAAGGCCAAGCAACTGCTCGAGGCCGCCGGGCTCGCCAGCGGCTTCGACATGACCCTGACGACGCTGCGCTATTCCGACATCCCGGGCTACGCGCAGCTGTTCCAGAACTTCGCCAAGGAGATCGGTGCCCGCATCGCGCTGAACATCGAGGACCAGGACAAATATTACGGCAAGGCGGTGTTCGGCCAGTCGGACTGGCTGGACAGCCCGTTGGGGATCACCGACTACGCGCATCGCAGCGTGCCCAACGTCTTCCTCAAGAGCCCGCTGGTCAGCGACGGCCCGTGGAACGCGGCGCATTTCAAGAGCCCGGCCTATGACGGTATGGTCGCCAGCTATCTCAAGGCGCTCGACATCGGTGCGCAGCGCGCGGCCGCATCCGACATCCAGAAACTGCTGCTCGACGAGACGCCGGTGATCTTCAGCTATTTCCCGGATCTGCTGGTGCCGGTGCGCAAGAATGTCAGCGGCCTGCCGCCGATCGCCGCCGGACTGCTGCTCGATCGCGTATCGCTGGGATAGAGGCTGGATTGGACAATTCTGTCTTTCGGGCGGTGAGGCTATCCCCTGGCAGGCTGCAAAGAGCGATGGGGGGCCATCGCTCGAGCCGCTCGATGCAAGAGAAACCCGCCGCCCGGAAACCCTCCGACACAATGGTTCAATCCAGGTTCATCTCGCTTTGCGCCAACGCTCGATGACAAAAGAAAAGAAACGGGAGACTACCATTCGCAAGCCTCATTTGCGCGGTCGCGGACCGCATTTCCCCCTGCTCGACACTATCGTGCAGTATGAGTCGGAACCCGGCTATGTCGCCTTCACCATGCCGACGCAGAAGCGGCTGCGCGTGCAGGTGGGGTCGATGATCGTCGCCGACACGACCAAGGCGCTGGTGCTCTACGAATCCGACCATCTGCCGGTCTATTACTTCCCGATCAGCGACGTGCGCGAGGAGTTCCTGCTGCCCAGCACGACGACGACCGAGAGCCCGTTCAAGGGCGTCGCCACGCACTATTCGCTGAACACAGGCATCACGCTGGTCGAGGATGCGGCCTGGCGCTATGTCGATCCGGTCAAGGGGTCGCCTGACCTGTCGGACTACATGTCCTTCTATTGGCCCAAGATGACGCACTGGTATGAAGAGGACGAAGAAATCTTCGTCCACGCCCGCGATCCGTTCCGCCGGGTCGACTGCCTGCCATCCTCGCGACGGGTGCAGGTCATCCTTGACGGCGAGCAGGTCGCCGATTCACGACGCGGCGTGTTCCTGTTCGAGACCGGCCATCCGGTGCGCCACTATCTGCCGATCGCGGACACGCGGCTCGATATGCTCGCACCCAGCCGCTACATTTCACGCTGCCCCTACAAGGGCATCTCCAACTATTATCACGTGACGACGCCCAAGAAGCGGCACGAGAACCTCGTCTGGTACTATCCCGAGCCGGTGCACGAAGCCGAGCGCATCAAGGGCCTGGTCTGCTTCCACCACGAACTGGTCGACAAGATCTTGGTCGACGGCGTCGAAATCCCGAAGGAATTCACGGCCGCGTCCAGCGGCTATTTCTGAGCTGTCACTGGCTGACTGCGTTCGAAGTCAGCCAGGTTTCGAGTTTTCGTTCGCCCGGGCCGATGCTAGGCTCAGCTCTGGCGCCGGACGATTGCTCATGAAGACAGTACTTCATCATGCGACTCTGCCCTGGCTCGTTGCCCTGGCTCGTTGCCCTGGCCGCTTTGCCCGTGCCGGCGTTTGCCGAAAATGATCCGGCTTTCGAGCTGAAGCTCGACATCGACCAGGACGGCAAGATGGACAGGGCCGTGGTGATGCAGGAGCCCGGCGAACCGGCCGATCTGTATATTTACATGGCAGCCGGCGAGGAGAAGCTCGATCCCTCGCGCCCGCCCGACTTCGTCAAGAAGGAGCTGACCGAAGACCGGGTCATCGACCTTGAAGGCAAGGGCAAGGGATCGCTGGCGATGATGTCCTGCTTCGGCTGCGGCGCCAGCAAGTCGACGGAAGACACGCTGACAATCGTCTACCGCCATGGCCAATTCCTGGTCGGCGGCTACAGCCGCAGCTGGGACTGGAACCAGCAGACGTCGGATGGCGTCAAGACGACGGTGGGGGGCTGCGACATCAACTATCTCACCGGCAGGGGCACCGTCTCAAAGGACCTTGAGGACGGCAAGCCGATCAAGGGCAAATTCAGGCCAGTGCCGCTCAAGGACTGGTCCTCGGACAAGCGCCCCAAGGCTTGCGATTTCTGAAGAGGTTGATCGAACTGCCATGCAGCGCATACCCTCCCCTTAATTAGGGAGGACTATTGATGGATCTTTTCAAGCTGGACGGCGATGTCGCGCTGGTCACCGGCGCCGGCAGCGGAATTGGCCAGGCAATCGCGATCGGACTGGCTGAGGCAGGGGCTGATGTCGCCTGTTTCGGTCATGCATCGAAGGGTGGGCTGGAGGAGACCGCGCACCGGATCACGGCACTTGGCCGCAAGGCACTGGTGCTGACCGGCACAGTGACATCCGAAAGCGATCTCGCGGCGGCAATCGATCGCGTCGAGGCCGAACTCGGTGCACTGACCGTCGCCGTCAACAATGCCGGCATCGCCGGCTCGGAACCGGCCGAGACCTTGTCGCTGGAGACATGGCAGAAGGTGCACGAGGTCAACGTCGCCGGCGTGTTCCTGTCCTGCCAGGCCGAGGCGCGCAAGATGCTGGCGCGACGCAAGGGCTCGATCATCAACATCGCCTCGATGTCGGGCACCATCGTCAATCGCGGGCTGACGCAGGCGCACTACAACTCTTCGAAAGCCGCCGTCATCCACATGTCGAAGAGCCTTGCCATGGAGTGGGCCGATCGTGGCTTACGCGTCAATGTCGTCAGCCCGGGCTATACGCTGACGCCGATGAACAAGCGGCCAGAAGTGGCTGAGGAGATCAAGATCTTCAAGCGCGACACGCCGATGGGACGCATGGCGGCGCCTGAGGAAATGGTCGGACCGACGGTGTTCCTCGCCAGCCGCGCGTCGAGTTTCGTCACCGGCCTCGACCTGATCGTCGATGGCGGTTACGTCTGCTGGTAAGATCGCATCTCGCAGAACTTCGCCTGCGGTCTGAATTTGTGCGGCCGCGAGGCGTTAGTCGTTGCGCGAGATGAACGTTGGTATATATAATTTCACCCCATGAAACGGCGTTGGCGAGACGGGGCTTGCCGGGCCGGTAGCCGAGATCATGGGACCTTGATGGCTCGCACCTTGCAGGGCGCCGCAAGACTGGCAATTGATCCGCGGATGATCGCTGTCGTGGCGATGCATCGGCAGCCATGACGTTGACCTTCCCGGCATATTCCACCGTCACCGAAATTCAGCATCATTTCGCCTGCGCCGGCTTTAGCCGCGACGTGGCGGCAACGGCCTTGCGCAACGACCAGTCTTTCCACCACAATCATAAAAAGACGCAAGAAGGGAACCAACAATAATCGCCACAGCTTGAAGGAGAACAAGCATGTCATTTCGCAGCTATATCTCGAAGTTATCGATGAGTGCCGTCGCGCTCGCGACACTAAGCCTGTTGTCGCCTTCCGCCCACGCCGCCGCACCGGAATCCAACGACCCGATCAAGATCGCGCTGTTCGACTGGACCAGCGTCAACCTCAACGCCAAGATCCTCGGCGGCATCCTGGAAAAGCTCGGCTATACCGTCGAATATCCGACCGCCGACTACCTCTCGAGCCTCACCACCGGCCTTACCAATGGCGACCTCGATGTCGGCATGGAATTCTGGGACACGACCGCCGGCGAAGCCATGAAGGCGTCCGATGCCACCGGCCAGACCGAACGGCTCGGCAAGCTCGGCCCGAAGGCCAAGGAAGAATGGTGGTTTCCCGAATATATGAAGGAGAAATGCCCGACCTTGCCGGACTGGCATGCGCTGCTCGACCCGACATGCGCGGCTTCATTCTCGACAGCGGAGACGGCGCCGAAGGGCCGCTATCTCGGCGGCCCGGTGACCTGGGAAGGCTTTGACGACGAGCGCGTCGCGGCGCTGAAACTGCCCTTCACCGTGATCCATGCCGGCACCGACGCGGCGATGTTCGCGGAACTCGATTCAGCCTATCAGCGCAAGGCGCCAATCATGCTGTGGATCTATTCGCCGCATTGGGCGCCGGCGAAATACAAGGGAGAATGGGTGCAATTCCCCGAATACACGCCCGAGTGCTACAACGACCCGAAATGGGGCGTGAACCCCGATGCCAAATATGACTGCGGCAAGCCGCATGGCGAGATCTGGAAATATGCCTGGAACGGCATGAAGGACAAATGGCCGGTCGCCTACAAGGTGGCCAAGGCCTACACGATCGACACCGACGAACTCAACAAGATGAGCGGCGAGATCGACCTTGACGGCAAGACGCCGGAAGACGTCGCCGCCGCCTGGATCGCCGCGCACGAGGCCGACTGGAAAGCTTGGGCGCAGTGATCGTTCCGACTGGAGAAATGAGATCCGGCCGTTGATCGGTCGGGTTTCAAGTCTTGATGTTCCAGAAGGAAGATTGGATGACGACTGAACAGGGATCGGCGCAACCGGGCACGGATCACCGCCCGGTAAAACTTGCCTGCCGCAATGTCTGGAAACTGTTCGGGGCGAACGCGGCCAATTTCATCCGCGAGCGCGACGGCAGGGCCAGCATGGCCGATGTCACTGCCGCCGGACTGGTCGGTGCCGTGCGCGCCGTCGATCTCGAAATCCGCCAGGGCGAGATCTTCATCATCATGGGGCTGTCGGGCTCCGGTAAATCGACGCTGGTGCGCTGCATGTCCAGGCTGGTCGAGCCGAGCCACGGCAAGGTCGAGTTCGAAGGCAAGGACCTGCTCAAGATCTCCGACGCAGCCCTCATCGAGTTGCGGCGCCACCGCATGGGCATGGTGTTCCAGAACTTCGCGCTGCTGCCGCATCTCAATGTGCTGGACAACATCGCCTTTCCGCTCAGCATCCAGGGGCAAGACAGGCCAACACGCGAGGCGCGCGCCCGCGAGGTCATCGAACTCGTCGGCCTGCGTGGCCGCGAACATTTCTATCCTCGCGAGCTTTCCGGCGGCCAGCAGCAACGCGTCGGCATCGCCCGCAGCCTAGCGACAAAACCGGAGATCTGGTTCCTCGACGAGCCGTTCTCCGCGCTCGATCCACTGATCCGCCGCGAAATGCAGGACGAATTGATGCGGCTGCAGACCATGCTGCACAAGACCATCGTCTTCATCACCCATGATTTCGACGAAGCCATCCGGCTCGCCGACCGCATCGCCATCATGAAGGACGGCGAGGTCATCCAGATCGGCACACCAGAGGAACTGGTGGTCAATCCGGCCACCGACTATGTCGCAGAATTCACCCGCGACGTCGACCGCGCCAAGGTGATCTCGGCGCGCAGCCTGATGCGCGCCTGCGACGGCTCGGAGTATGGAGGGACCGTCGCGCCGGATGCCAAGATCGCCAGTTTCTCCGCCAGCATCGTTTCCGTCGGCAAGCCGTTCGCCGTGGTCAACGGCACCGGCAAACCTATCGGCGAAGTGACGCCGCAAGCCGTGATCGGGCTTCTGGCCGGCTTGGACAAACCGAGAGCCGGCGCATGACGGTGACGGCAAGCGCCAGCGAAGCAAGGCCGCCGGTTCAGCGCTGGCTGCTGGTCTGGGCGCTGGCACTTGCCGCCGTGCTGGTGGTGTTCCTGCTGCAGGAAAGTGTGCCCTGGGCAGTCAACTATCCGGCCGATGCGGTCGTGCCGGTCGCCGACTGGGTCAGCGCGCTGATGCGCTGGATCAAGTCGAACCTGTCATGGCTGACGCGCTCGATCACCGCGGTGCTCGGCGTGCCGCTCGACTTCGCGCTCAATCTCTTGGCCAAGAATTTCAAGATCGGCCACGGCGCGGACGCCTATGTCCTGCCGCGCCTGTCCTGGGTCGGGGTGTGCGCCACGGCTTTCCTCGCCGGCCATGCCGTGGGCGGTCGCAAACTCAGCCTGCTGGTCGGCGGCTGTTTCCTCTACATCGCTCTGTTCGGCCAATGGACCAGCGCCATGTTGACGCTGGCGCTGATTTCCATCGCCGTGCCGTTCTGCATCGTCACCGGCCTGTTCGCCGGCATCTGGGCCTGGCGCAAGCCTTGGGCGGAAAGGTTCATCGTCTCCCCTGCCCTAGACCTGATGCAGACCATCCCGACCTTCGCCTATCTCATCCCGATGCTGCTGCTGTTCGGCAACAGCCCGGTATCGGCGATGATCGCTACCGCCATCTTCGCCACGCCGCCGATGGTGCGGGCGACGATGCTCGGCCTGACGCGGGTGCCGCTGGAGATCGGCGAATTCAGCGACATGGCCGGCTGCACGGCGCGGCAGAAACTGTGGCGGGTGCTGTTGCCCTCGGCGCGGCCGACGCTGATGGTCGGCGTCAACCAGGTCATCATGCTGGCGCTGAACATGGTGATCATCGCCTCGATGATCGGCGCCGGCGGCCTCGGCTACGATGTGCTTCTGGCGCTGCGTGCACTGAAGGTCGGTGAGGCTATGGAAGCCGGGCTCGCCATCGTCGCGCTGGCGATCGCACTCGACCGGCTGAGCCAGGCCATCGCGCACAAGCAGGCAAAGGGTCATGTCCATCAGGAATCGAGCCCGACTCTTTGGCGGCGCTACCCCAACCTGACGCTGGCCATCGCCATACTTGCCGTCACCACGCTGCTTGGGCTGTTCGTGCCGGCTTTCGCCGCGGTGCCGAAGGCGATCACCTTCACCACGGCGCCGCTGTGGAAGGCGGCGGTGAACTGGGTAACGATCAACTTCTTCGACATCATCGAAGCGTTCCGCGTGGCGCTGATCCTCAATGTGCTCAACCCGGTGCGTGCCTTCTGCGAAGGCTTTCCGTGGCTCGGCGCGGTGTTCCTGCTCGGCCTCGCCGGCTATCAACTCTCGGGTCCGCGCCTGGCCGCCCTTGTCGCGGCGCTGACCGTCTTCTGCGCCGTCACCGGGCTGTGGGAAAAAACCATGGCGACGGTCTATCTCTGCGGCATCTCGGCCTTCATCGCCTGCCTGATCGGCATCCCGATCGGACTGATGGCCGCGCGCAGCGACCGCTTCGAGAAGATTGTCACGCCCATCATCGACACGCTGCAGGTGCTGCCGTCCTTCTGCTTCATCATCCCGGTTGTGATGCTGTTTCGGGTCGGCGACGTCACCGCCATGATCGCCACCGTGGCGTTCGCCGTGGTGCCGGCGATCCGCTACACCAATCACGGCATCAGGCAGGTGTCGCCGGCACTGATCGAGGCGGCCAAGGTGTCTGGCTGCACGCCGCGCCAGACCTTCTTTCGCGTGCAATTGCCGCTGGCGCTGCCGGAGATCATGCTCGGCGTCAACCAGACAATCCTGATGGCGCTGGCGATGATCATCATCTGCGCCATGGTCGGCACACGTGATCTCGGCCAGGAGGTGTTCATCGCGCTGTCAAAGGCTGATTCCGGCCGTGGCATTGTCGCGGGCCTCGCGATAGCCTTCATCGGCATCGTTGCCGACCGGCTGTTCAACGCCTGGACGGCGAAAGCGCGGGCAAGGCTGGGATAGGGCAGGACGATGCGCCGCGGCCTATTCCGCCGCGACGCCCTTCACTTCGAGATAGCTCTCCATGGAATCGTCCAGCGCCTGCAGCCACGGCGTATGGTGCAGCGGCGCCATGGTGCCGGTCATCAGCGAGCGGTAGGCGTGATCGCGGAAACTCATGATGTCTTCCGCCTTGTGGTGCTCCCACTCCATGAAGGTCTGGTTGACCGCCTCGACATCGAAACCCGGATAGTCGGTCTGCTCCATCAGTTCCTTGGTGTAGTCGCCCTGGAACCAGATCATCTGCTCGGCGTCTTCCAGCGTTTCCTCGCGCGCGCGCCACTTGGCGCTGTGCTCGGCCATCGCCTTGGCGGAGGGGAGCTTGATACGGCCCATGATGACGTCGCGAGCGTACCAGGCCTGCGCGTCGAACATGTTGAAGGTGTAGAACTGATCCTGCATGCCAATATAGAACAGCTTCGGATTCTTCTCCCAGACGACGCCCTCATAGAGGTCCAGCGGCCACATGCGGTTGGCGGTCTTGAGTTTCAGATCGTCGGTGAGGAAGGGGAAGGAATGCAGGTAGCCGGTGCACAGGATAATGGCGTCGACATCCTTGGTGGTACCGTCCTTGAAGTGAGCCGTCTTGCCGACCACCTTCTGCAGCAGCGGCACTTCCTTCCAATTCTCCGGCCATTTGAAGCCCATCGGCTTGGAGCGGTAGCTGGAGGTGATCGATTTGGCGCCATATTTGTAGCATTGCGAACCAATGTCCTCGGCTGAATAAGAGCGGCCGATGATCAATATGTCCTTGCCCTTGAACTCCATGGCGTCGCGAAAATCATGGCTGTGCAGGATGCGGCCGTTGAAGGTGGAAAAACCTTCGAAATAGGGCACATTGGGCACCGAGAAATGCCCGGAGGCAACGACGACATTGTCGAATTCTTCGGAATAGGTGACGTCGTTGGTGCGGTCATGCGCGGTGACGGTGAATTTCTTGGTCTCGTCCGAGAAAGTGACCATGCGCACGGGGCTGTTGAAGCGCACCCATTTGCGCACGCCGGATTTTTCGACGCGGCCCTTGATGTAATCCCACAGCACGGCGCGCGGCGGATAGGAACCGATCGGCCGGCCGAAATGCTCCTCGAAAGTGTAGTCGGCGAATTCCAGGCACTCCTTTGGCCCGTTCGACCAGAGATAACGGTACATCGAACCGTGCACGGGGTCGCCATGTTCGTCGAGGCCGGTGCGCCAGGTGTAGTTCCACAGGCCGCCCCAGTCGGATTGCTTTTCGAAGCAGACGATTTCGGGAATCTCGGCGCCCTTGTCGGCAGCCGACTTGAAGGCCCTGAGCTGTGCCAGCCCGGACGGTCCGGCTCCGATGACGGCAACGCGAGTTTTCATTTCCAGGCCTCCTCTTTTTTGATTTCCCCAGCGAAACAAATTTCACTGGGAGTGACAGTAATTGGCCCTTCCGCGCTGTCAACAGACATCTGCTGGAACGGCATTTGCGCGCAACGGATTCCTGACGAAAAACCCGCAGCGATTACAATCGCCGAGCCGGCACATGCGACACAAGATGGCTTGCCGTCGCGGTTGCGCTCATGTATCGGCACCTGAGATGTTCACCGTGAGTGAAATAAATCCTGAGGTTGCGGGGGCGAGATGGCAAAGACAATTTCCGGTTCGAAGGCTCGTCCTGGTCCCGCAAAAGCCAAGCCGCTGCCGAAGGCCTCGGCGGACGGCAAAACCATCCGCGCGCCGCTGACGCAGAACCCGCACGCCATCCGCGACACACGCGAGAAAGTGCTGGAGGTCGCGATCGGCCGCGAGGTGCGGGCGTTCCGCAAGAAGCTCGGCATCACCGTCGCCGATCTCGCTGTCGCCACCGACATTTCGCTGGGCATGCTGTCGAAGATCGAGAACGGCATAACCTCGCCGTCGCTGACCACCTTGCAGGCGCTGTCACGGGCGCTCGGCGTTCCCGTCACCGCTTTCTTCCGTCGCTTCGAGGAAGAGCGAAGTGCTGTCTTCGTCAAAGCCGGCGAAGGCCTCGATGTCGAGCGCCGCGGCACACGTGCTGGTCACCAGTACAATCTGCTTGGCCATATCGGCTCCAACACCAGCGGCGTCGTCGTCGAGCCCTATCTGATCAGCCTGACCGAGGACTCCGATGTGTTCCCGACCTTCCAGCATGAAGGGATGGAGTTCCTCTATATGCTGGAAGGCGAGGTCGTCTACCGGCACGGCGGCAACCTCTATCCGATGAAGCCCGGCGACAGCCTGTTCTTCGACGCGGACGCGCCACACGGACCCGAACAGCTGACGAAACTGCCGATGCGGTATTTGTCGATTATTTGCTACCCGCAGAACAGCGCGGGTTAGCTAATCTCCCCCCTCGTGGGGGAGATTAGCAGCTTCGGCGGCAGCTTAGTCCGGCCCAAACCCCGGGCTGGTAACACTCCCGTCATCCAGCCTCGACAGCCACTCCACCAGCGTCGGGCGGTAGCGCGTAAGGCCCTTGTAGGTCGCGAGTTCTTCAGGCAGGTCGCGGATGACGCGGTGCAGGCGCCGCGCCCATTTCGGCTGCGTCACCAACTCGTCCATCTTGATCAGGTAGCAGCGGATCGGAAAGACGATGCCGTTGGAGCGCGGCAGCCGCCAGAAGCTCTGCAGCTCGACGCGCAGATGGACCTTGTCGCCGACATTTTCCGGCGTCACGGTTGTCCGGTCCGGACCCCATTTGTGATAATTTTCCGGGCTTGTGTCGAGGCGCGGATTGATGGTCATCGTCCAGTTGAGACGACGCGCCGGCTTGCCTTGCTGGATGTTGGTGAGGAACTTCAGCGCCCGGGTAAAAATCCCCTTCTCATGCGCCAGCGGCACCGGCGCGTGCCACTCGAAAAAATTCATCCCTATGTCGAAATCGAGCGACCAGTCGGCCTGGGTGGTGACCATGCCGGCATCCATCCACAGATTGCCGTCGCGCTGATCGAGGATGCAGAAATCGCCCTGGCTCTGCCTCGTGATATATTCCATCGGGCCGTAAGGCAGCGTCGAGGTGTCGCCGAAGGTGAAGGTATCGTCGATGCCGAGCGGCCGGTTGATCCAGCGCCAGCGATCACCGTCGCGCGTCAGCGTGAAATGCTCGGGATAACCAAGCGCCTGCTGCTCCATCAAAAGCTCAAGCAGGTCCCAGCCGGCCAGCGTCATGTGCGGCAACGATTGGCAGCGCAGCGGATCCTCGGCCAGCACCAAAGCGCGATCCTGCATCTCGGCGACATAGTGTTCGTCGACATCGATCAGGTTCTCCAGCACGCTGCCCTTTGGGCCGACGACATGCGGCTCGATGTTGACGGCATACATATAGGCGTCTTCGTGGAACGGGAACGGGAACCGCCTGATATGCTCTGGGCTGTTCCTGAAGGTGAAATCGTCGCGGAACGTTTCCTTGCGAAAGGTGATGCCCATGATTTCCTCCTAGAGCGGGATGCCCGCTCTATCTCTTTGTTTAGCCGCATTTCTGCGACGCCAAGTGTATCCACTTGGCTGCAAAATGCTCTACCGCTCCAGCACCAGCGACCGGCCCTCGAAGCGCGACACGCACGGCATGATCTTGCAACCGGAGCGATGGTCTTCCTCGCTCAGCCAGTGGTCGTTGTGGATGAACTTGCCATCGTAGGAGATGACGTTGGTCTCGCACTGGCCGCAGACGCCGCCGCGGCAGAGATAGGGCGGATCCACGCCGGCCGCCTCGATGGCCTCGAGCAGGCTCTGCTGTTCGCCGACGCGGATCGTCTTGCCGCTGACGGCCAGCGTCACGTCGAAGGGCAGTCCGGGCTGGGGTGCCGCGAAATGCTCGAAATGCACGGCTTCCGACGGCCAGCCCAGGCTTGCCGCACGGTCACGCACCCAGTTGATCATGCCGGCCGGGCCACAGACATAGAGATGCGTGCCGAGCGGCTGCGTCGACAGCAGCCGGTCAAGGTCGATACGCTCGTCGCGGTCGTCATGGTAGAGCCTGATGCGTCTGTCGTAACGCTCCCGCAGCACGTCGGCATAGGTGCCGAGCGAGGCGGTGCGGCAGGTGTAGTGCAGTTCGAAATTGCCGCCCTCCCCGGCCAGCTGCGCGGTCTGCGCCATGAAGGGCGTGATGCCGATGCCGCCAGCAAGCATCAGGTGCTTTTTTGCACGCAGGTCGAGCGAGAACAGATTGACCGGGTAGCTGATCACCATCTCCAGCCCCGGCCTGACGCTCCGATGCATGAACAGCGAGCCGCCGCGGCCGACATCGTCACGGCGCACCGAGATCGTATATTCGCGCGTGTCGAGCGGCGAGCCCATCAGCGAATAGGGATTGAGCCGGGTGCGATCGCCGTCGCGCATCTCGACCACAACATGGGCGCCGCCGGAGAAGGTCGGCAACATCTGCCCGTCGCGCCGGCGGAAATGGAAGCGGGTGACCAGTTCGTTGACCGGTACGACGTCGCTGACCACGACATCAAGCTTGGTGGTGCCGGTGCTCATGGGAAGGCCTCCTCCATCGGAGGATTCTCAGAGCGATCCTCGGCGTTGATGCACACGCCCTGGAAAGCGGCGAGGCGCCTGGAATAGTGATCGCGCACCAGAAGCAGCAGCCCACAATGCGAACAGGTAGCGGGCTGCGTCGTCACGTTTTCGGTGATGCCTTTGCAGTGCACGCATTGCATGCGCCGTGCCAAGGAACCGCGATGCTCGGTCTGCATGGAGGTATGGTCGATGCCGGCTTCGAGCGCCACTTGCATGGCCTGGCCGATCAGGCCTTCGGTGCCGGCGAGGTAGAGGCGCAGGCCCATATGGGCATTGGCCAGCGTCTGCTTCAGCCTCGGCAGCAGGCTGGCGAAGGACGGCGCGAGATGGAACTGGGCCGGCCTCAGCCCTTCGAGCGCGCCGATATGCTTGCTGTCGGGCCCCGGGATAAAGACGATCTCGGCCCCGTCGAAGAAACCGGGCGGAGCCATCTTTGCCATATCGACGATCGCCAGCGCGCCTTCCGCATCGGCGATGAAAAGATGATGCTTGCCGGGCTGCGGGGACAGGGTCCCGTAAATGGGCCGGCTGATGATGGTCTTGGCTGCCATTCTCTCTTTGTGCCTTAAAACCCCTCGCTGTTTATGATGCCTCAACCCTTGGCGGTACGCTTGGTCTTTTTGGGATCGTCGAAAGGCAAGGGCTGCGCGGTCGCC
Organism: Mesorhizobium sp. HAY1-8B; assembly: GCF_056868045.1. NCBI lineage: Bacteria > Pseudomonadati > Pseudomonadota > Alphaproteobacteria > Hyphomicrobiales > Phyllobacteriaceae > Mesorhizobium > Mesorhizobium sp. HAY1-8B. The sequence continues at coordinate 3,142,345 of NZ_CP200321.1, read as the reverse complement.
TTGATCGATCCGCTCTTGTTGCGGATCTCGAGCTTGGTATCCTTGACCGCGCAGTCGACGTCGAGGCGGGCGATGCCCATCGATTTCTTGACCAGCGGCGAATACATGGCACATGTCACCACGCCGACCTTTTTGCCGTCGCGGTAGACTGGTGCGCCTTCGTCGGCGGGCTCCTTGCCGTCGAGCAGCACGCCATAGATCTTGAAGCGCTCCTTGCCCTTCAGCCGGTAGTGTTCCTCGGCCCCACGGAAGCCGGTCTTCCCAGGGCTGACGGTGAAGTCGAGGCCGAGCTCCCACAGCGTGTCGCCGGGGCCTTCGTTCTCGAACGGATACTTTTGGGAATTATCGTAGGGGTAGAAAAGCAAATAACTTTCGACACGCAGCATGTCGAGCGTGGTGAAGCGGCACGGAATGATGCCGGCGCTCTTGCCCTCGTCGAGAATCCTGTCCCAGATCGTGCCGGCGTCCTGGCCGCGGCAGAAGATCTCGTAGCCGCGCTCGCCGGTGTAACCGGTGCGCGAGATCATCACCGGGAAACCAAACAGCTGCGTCTGCATATGATGGAAGTAGTTGAGATCGCGGATACCGGGCACGTGCTTGGCCAGATAATCGACTGCAGTCGGTCCCTGCAGCGACAGATCGTGCAGATTGTCGTCGAAGCGCAGCGAGACATCGCGGCCCATCGCGGCGCGCTGCAATTCCTCATGGCCGGTGCCCGAACCATGCACCACCATCCAGCTGTTCGGGCCGGTGCGGTAGAGGATGCAGTCGTCGGTGAATTTTCCCGCCTCGTTCAACATGCAGGCATAGGCCGACTTGCCCGGATAGATCTTCTCCACGTCGCGCGTGGTGGCAAGGTCGATGAGATGCGAGGCATGCGGCCCTGATATGTGAACCTTCTTGAGCCCCGACACGTCCATCAGACCGGCCTTGGTACGGATGGCGATGTACTCTTCGTCGGCGTCCTTGTCGTAGGTCCAGGCGGTCCCCATGCCGCTCCAGTCTTCGAGCTTCGAACCCAGCGCGCGGTGGCGATCCGCCAGGGTCGAAAATCTCCAGGATGCCGTCATCCGCTCGTCCTCCGTTCAAAAATCCACTGTTCCCTGCTCCTTGGCGCGGAGGCCGGAGCTTTGGCTTGAATATTGACCGCAAACGCGGGAGAGCCGCAATCCCCTGAAAGCAAATAATTTCATTGTCAGGCAAAATTGGCCGTCCCGAGCAAATGGTTAACCCGACGTAAATTCATCTTGACAATTGCGGGAAACGGTCTGAATTTATGAAAAAAATTTCACTCTCTTGAAAGAGAGCGGTGCGCGGAGGATTCGGAACCGGGCGCCGGGAAAAGGGGAGAAACCGATGTCAGACCTGCAGCAGCGCATCGAAGCGCTGTACCGTTCCGACTTGCGCGGAGCCGCGTTGCTGATCATCTGCCTGTGGGCGACGATCCTCTTCGTCCTGCTGATGACCTGGCCACACATACCCGATGCCGGGATCAAGCTCGTGGTGGCAATCGCGGCCGCCGCGGTGCTGATCTTCAACACGGCCGCCATCCTGGCGATGGTCAAGCACTACAAGGAAGACAAGGACTTCATCTACGGGCTCGATATCAAGAACGCCGACGCCTTCCGCAACCGCAAGTCCTGAGGGGTAGAGAGCATGTCCCGCTACACGCCGCCGGAGCAGAGCAAGGCCGGGCAGATCTTCGATATCGTCGTGGTGGTCGTCGCCATATTCGTGGCGCTGTGGCTGCCGCTGAAACTGGGTCTTGCCGGAGCCGCCAAATCCATCGACGCGCTCGACGCCAAGACCTGGGAAGCGCTTGGCCAGAACCCGACGATGGCCTCGATCTGGGAAAAGCTCGGCTACACGCCCGAAACCGCGCACGACATCATCCAGAACCGTTTCCACTACGTCATCGACTGGCCGACGCTGATCATCATGGCGGCGGTGCTGATCGGCTATTTCGTCTTCCTGTTCCGCGCATCCGACCGCGAATATCGCGACGTCATCAACGAAAAGTTCGACGACAAGTAATCCGGGGGACGCATCATGTGGGTGGCACTCTCTTACGCATCTTGGGGCATATCGATCGTGCTCGCGCTGTGGATGCTCTACGACTGGTTCAAGGTGGATACCACCTATACCGAGGATGTCCTGACTTCCTCACGCGAAGGCGAGCTTGAAGCCGTTTCCGAAAAACACCGGATCTGAGTGGGGATTGAACAATGACGATCACGCTTGAGCCGGTAATCCACGGGGACAGGGTCTCACTGCTACGCGTGCTTGGCCCGGCCCATGTCTGGGCGCTCGGCGTCGGCATCGTGCTGGTCGGCGAGTTCACCGGCTGGAATTTTGCCGCCGACAAGGGTGGCGCGCTGGCGGCGCTGATCGTCTGCTGGATCGTCGGGCTGCTCTACACCTCGGTCGCCATGATCGATTCCGAGGTGACATCGACCGTCGCCGCTGCCGGCGGCCAATACGCGCAGGCCAAGCACATCGTCGGACCGCTGATGGCTTTCAACGTCGCGCTGTTCCTGGTCTTCGCCTACACCATGCTGGAAGTGTCCGATGCCATCCTGCTCGGCGACACCATCGTCGCCAAGGCCGGCGTCGAAGGGCTCACGCACAATTCCTTCATCGCCGCCACCATCGTGGTGCTGGCGTGGCTCAACTATCGCGGCGTGCTGATGACGCTTAACGTCAACTTCGTCATCACCGCGATCGCCTATATCGCTATCGTCATCCTGTTCTTCTCGGTCAGCCCGTGGACGCAAGGCGCCGTGCTGAAGCTCAATGAGCTGGTCACTCCCGAAAACGCTCTGCCCTATGGCTGGATCGGCGTCATCGCCGCCTTCCAGTTCGGCATCTGGTTTTATCTCGGCATCGAAGGCACAACGCAGGCGGCCGAGGAAGTGCGCTCGCCGGCCCGCTCCCTGCCCTACGGCACCATGGCTGGCATGATCACGCTTCTGATCGCCGCCGCCATGACCTGGTATGTCTGCGCCTCCCTGATGCCGTGGGAATATCTCGGCATCACCTACTATCCGCTGTGGGACGCGGGCAAGCTGACCGGCAGCCCGCTGCTCGAGAACCTTTTGTTCATCGCGACGCTGCTGGCGGCGCTTGCGTCGGCCAATGGCTGCATCAACGACGCGGCACGGGCCTGGTTCTCGCTCGGCCGTGACCGCTATCTGCCGAGTTGGTTCTCGGCCGTACACCCGAAATATCGCACGCCCTATCGCTCGATCCTGTTCCTTTTGCCGATCGCGCTTGCCTTCGCCTTCATCGCCGACCTCAACCAGGCGATCACCTTCTCGATCCTGTCGGGCGTGCTGCAATATACGTTCATGAGCATCAACATCATCATGTTCAGGAAGAAGTGGCCGCTCGGCTCGATCCGCCGCGGCTACACGCACCCCTTCCATCCGCTGCCGGCGATCGTGCTGTTCTGCCTGTGCGTGGTGACCTTCTTCGCGATCTTCCTCGGCTTCGGTTCGCAGCTGATCGCGATGGTCGCCTTCTACTTCCTGATCTCGCTGTGGTTCCATTTCTACCGCTACAAATTCGTGCGGCGCGGCGACCAGTTCACCATGCCGTGGCCGAAGCCCCAGGGCTATTGATGGGAGAAGGCCCGTCCGGATACTGGGCGGGCCTGGCATGACGAAATGTCCGACGTGACGTCAGCACTGCTTGCCGGAGCAATTGTCCTGGCCCTCGTCCTTCACCTTGCCTGGCTGGCGCGCGCCAGCCGCAACAGGGCGGCAGTGGCGCTCGCCGTCGAACAAGCCAACATCCGCACCGTCATTGCCGACGCAGCCGATGTTTCGGACGGCACCGCCGGTGTCCTCACCTGGGAAGGATCTTGGAATGGCCAGCGCGTCCAGATACGCACCATCGTCGACACGCTCGCGACGAGAAAACTTCCGGCGCGCTGGCTGAGCGCCTCCATCACCGAAAAGGTGGCGGTGCCAGGCACTTTCGACATGATGATGCGGCCGGGGTCGCCAACGACCTTCTCCAATTTCGATCATCTCGATCATACGCTGCCGAAGAGTTCGGCATTGCCGGCCGAGGCTGTGGTGCGGACGGATCGCAAAGGCGTCCGCTTCCCGCAGGAGATCATCGCCGATCACCTGGGGATCTTTTCCGAAGGGCGCGCCAAGGAACTGCTGATCACTCCGAACGGAGTGCGCATCGTCTGGCTGCTGGCGGAGGCGGAACGCGCGCGCTACGGCGTCTTCCGGCAAGCCGAATTTGGCGACGCCACGCTGGACCCGACACAGATCGAGAGACTGCTGGAATCAGCGTCGACGCTTCGCGACGCCATCAACAGAAACGACAGGCAAGCCGCATGACCAATTCAGCCGCCGCACCCGCGCCTCCAAACCCCTATCTGGTACTCAGCGCGGCAATCGTCCTGCCGGCTAGCGGACATGTCATTCTCGGAGTGCCGGTGCGCGGCCTGCAGTTTCTTTTCTTCATGGTGATCCTGGCATGGGTGACGGCCAAGATCGCCCCGCCTGATGCCAGCTTCGTCGGCCGCCATGCGGGGGGCTTCCTGATCTATGCCTTGTCGGTCCTCGATGCCTACAAGTTGGCCCGCATCCGCCATGCCCAATGGGTTCACAGTGCCCGGCAGGACAGCGATAGTGGGCATGGCGGCATTGCGCCGCATACGTAACTAGAGGAAAATTTTTTTCATATGATTGAATTTATGGGACTCATTCGATACATCATCGTCTAGCTACAAACGCCGGGAGGCTGACATGTGCGGAATCGTCGGACTTTTTTTGAAGGACAAGTCGCTTGAGCCTCAACTTGGCTCGATGCTGTCACAGATGCTGATCTCGCTCAGCGATCGCGGCCCGGACAGCGCCGGCATCGCCATCTACGGCGCGCCTTCCAAGAATCAAGCCAAGATTACCATCCAATCGGCCAAGCCGGAGCGCGATTTCCGCGGACTTGACACCGAACTCGCCAAGGCCATCGGAACGCCGGTGAGCATCGCGGTGAAATCGACCCATGCCGTGGTCAGGACCACGCCCGCCAAGATCGACGAAGCGCGCGAGGCCATCCAGGCACTGCGTCCCGACATCCGCATCATGGGTGCCGGCGACGTTGTCGAAATCTACAAGGAAGTCGGCCTGCCAGAGGCGGTGGTCGACCGTTTCGACGTCCGCAGCATGACTGGCACGCATGGCATCGGCCACACCCGCATGGCAACGGAATCGGCGGTGACGACGATGGGCGCGCATCCGTTCTCGACCGGCGCCGACCAGTGCCTGGTGCACAATGGCTCGCTTTCGAACCACAACAATGTCCGCCGCGAGCTGGTTCGCGAAGGCATGAAATTCGAGACCGAGAACGATACCGAAGTCGCGGCCGCCTATCTCTCCTCGCAGATGGCGCATGGCAAGAATCTCGGCGAAGCGCTGGAAGGCACGCTCTCCGATCTCGACGGCTTCTTTACCTTCGTCGTCGGCACCAAGAACGGCTTCGGCGTCGTGCGCGATCCGATCGCCTGCAAGCCCGCCGTCATGGCCGAGACCGACCAGTATGTCGCCTTCGGCTCGGAATATCGCGCGCTGACCAAGCTGCCCGGCATAGACAATGCGAGGGTCTGGGAACCGGAACCCGCAACCGTCTATTTCTGGGAGCATTGAGTTCATGCCGGCAACCAAACTTTCGAAGGCCGCGACGCAAGACCACGCCTCCCGAATCTTCGATCTCGATGTGTCGTCGCTGCGCGAGCTCAACCAGGCGCTGCACAATCTGGCTCCCGGCTCGAATGAAACGGCATGGGAAGTGCTGCACCCGAAGGGCAGCCATTCGGTCGCCGTCGGGGTCGACCAACCTGTTACCATCGATGTGCGTGGCAGCGTCGGTTACTACTGCGGCGGCATGAATTCCGGCAGCACCATTACCGTCCATGGCTCGGCGGGCCCCGGTGTCGGCGAGAACATGATGTCGGGATCGATCATCGTGAAAGGCGATGCCAGCCAGTATGCCGGCGCAACCGGCAAGGGCGGCCTGTTGGTCATCGAAGGCAACGCGTCGTCGCGCTGCGGCATTTCGATGAAGGGCATCGACATCGTCGTGCACGGTAATATCGGCCACATGTCGGCCTTCATGGCGCAGTCCGGCAATCTGGTGGTGCTGGGCGATGCCGGCGATGCGCTGGGCGATTCCATCTACGAGGCGCGGCTGTTCGTGCGCGGCAAGGTCGACAGCCTGGGTGCCGACTGCATCGCCAAGGAGATGCGGCCCGAGCATCTCGAGTTGCTGCAAGGCCTGCTCGACCGCGCCGGCATCACCGGCGTCAAGCCGTCGGAGTTCAAGCGCTACGGCTCGGCGCGCACGCTCTACAATTTCAATATCGACAACGCCGACGCGTATTGAGGCAGCATGACCTACAAGAATCCGCCGACGACGCCGCGCAAATCCGCGACCTTCGACGACTACACGCTTTCCGAAATCCGCCGCGCCGCGGCAACCGGCATCTATGACATCCGTGGCGGTGGCGCCAAACGCAAGCTGCCGCATTTCGACGATCTTCTGTTCCTTGGCGCCTCGATCTCGCGCTATCCGCTCGAAGGCTATCGCGAGCGCTGCGACACCAGTGTCGTGCTGGGCTCCCGTCATGCCAAGAAGCCGATCGAACTGAAGATCCCGATCACCATCGCCGGGATGAGCTTTGGCTCGTTGTCCGGCCCGGCCAAGGAAGCCCTCGGTCGAGGCGCGACGCTGGCCGGCACCTCGACCACCACGGGCGATGGCGGCATGACCGAGGAAGAGCGCGGCCATTCCAAGACGCTGGTCTATCAGTACCTGCCATCCCGCTATGGCATGAACCCGCGCGACCTGCGCCGGGCCGATGCCATCGAGGTCGTTGTCGGCCAGGGCGCCAAGCCCGGTGGCGGCGGCATGCTGCTCGGCCAGAAGATTTCCGACCGTGTCGCAGAGATGCGCACGCTGCCCAAGGGCATAGACCAGCGCTCGGCCTCACGCCACCCCGACTGGACCGGACCCGACGATCTCGAGATCAAGATCCTCGAACTGCGCGAAATTACTGACTGGGAAAAGCCAATCTACGTCAAGGTCGGCGGCGCGCGCCCCTATTACGATACAGCGCTTGCGGTGAAGGCCGGCGCCGATGTCGTCGTGGTCGACGGCATGCAGGGCGGCACGGCCGCCACGCAGGAAGTGTTCATTGAAAATGTCGGCCAGCCGACGCTCGCTTGCATCAGGCCGGCGGTGCAGGCGCTGCAAGATCTCGGCATGCACCGCAAGGTGCAGCTGATCGTCTCCGGCGGCATCCGCAACGGCGCCGATGTCGCCAAGGCGCTGGCGCTAGGCGTCGATGCCGTCTCGATCGGCACGGCAGCCTTGGTCGCGCTCGGCGACAACGATCCGCGCTGGGAGGCGGAGTACAACGAACTCGGCACCACGGCCGGAGCCTATGACGACTGGCATGAGGGCCGCGACCCCGCCGGTATCACCACGCAGGATCCCGAACTGATGAAGCGGGTCGACCCGGTGGCCGCCGGCCGCCGGCTGGCCAACTACCTCAAGGTGATGACGGTCGAGGCGCAGACCATCGCCCGCGCCTGCGGCAAGAACAGCCTGCACAATCTCGAGCCCGAGGATCTCGTCGCGCTCACCATCGAAGCCGCCGCCATGGCTGGCGTACCGCTGGCCGGCACCAACTGGATACCGGGGAAGAACGGCTTCTAACATCACGAAATCCATAAGCGAGGGAACTACATAATGGGGAACGATCTCGCCGCATTCGCCAAGGAGAACGGCGTCAAATATTTCATGATCTCCTACACCGACCTGTTCGGTGGCCAGCGCGCCAAGCTGGTGCCGGCGCAAGCCATCGCCGACATGCAGAAGGACGGCGCCGGCTTCGCCGGGTTCGCCACCTGGCTTGATCTGACGCCGGCGCATCCGGACATGCTGGCGGTGCCGGATCCGGATTCGGTCATCCAGCTGCCATGGAAGCCCGACGTCGCCTGGGTCGCCGCCAACTGCGTCATGGACGACAAGGAGGTCGACCAGGCGCCACGCAACACGCTGAAGCGACTGATCTCGGAGGCTGCCGGCGACGGCATGCATGTGAAGACCGGCGTCGAAGCCGAATTCTTCCTCATCTCCCCGGACGGCAGCGTCATCTCCGACAAGTACGACACGGCCTCAAAGCCCTGCTACGACCAGCAGGCCGTGATGCGCCGCTACGACGTCATCGCCGAGATCTGCGATCACATGCTGGCGCTGGGCTGGGGGCCCTACCAGAACGACCACGAGGATGCCAACGGCCAGTTCGAGATGAACTGGGCCTTCGACGATGCGCTGGCAACCGCCGACAAGCATTCGTTCTTCAAGTTCATGGTCAAGTCGGTGGCCGAGAAGCACGGCCTGCGCGCCACCTTCATGCCAAAACCGTTCCAAGGCCTGACCGGCAATGGCTGCCATGCCCACATCTCGGTGTGGGACAAGGCCGGCAAGACCAATGTCTTCGCCGACAATTCGATGGAGCTCGGCCTGTCGGCCAAGGGCAAGAATTTCCTCGGCGGCATCATGAAGCATGCCTCGGCCTTGGCCGCGATCACCAACCCGACGGTCAACTCCTATAAGCGTATCAACGCGCCACGCACCATCTCGGGCGCGACCTGGGCGCCGAACACCGTCACCTGGACCGGCAACAACCGCACCCACATGGTGCGCGTGCCAGGCCCCGGCCGCTTCGAACTGCGCCTGCCGGACGGTGCGGCCAACCCTTATCTGTTGCAGGCCGTCATCATCGCCGCCGGCCTCGACGGCATCCGCTCGAAGGCCGACCCCGGCAAGCGTTACGATATCGACATGTACCAGCACGGCCACACGGTGAAGGGCGCGCCTAAACTGCCGCTCAACCTGCTCGACGCGCTCAGGGAGTTCGACAAGGATAAATCGCTGAAGACGGCGCTGGGTGAGGAATTCTCGTCGGCTTACCTAAAGCTGAAGCACCAGGAATGGAATTCCTATGCTTCGCACTTCACGCAATGGGAGCGCGACCACACGCTGGACATCTAGCCATACCAGCGGTGCGAGCGACCTCGGAATGAACTGATGAAATACTCGATCTTCTCGCTCGCTCGTGCCGCCCTTTCCGGCCACAAGACCTGGCAGCGTACCTGGCGCGACGCCACGCCGAAGGATCGCTATGACGTGGTGATCGTCGGTGGTGGCGGCCATGGCCTGGCCACGGCCTGGTTCCTCGCCAGCGAATACGGCATCAGGAACGTCGCGGTGCTGGAAAAGGGCTGGATCGGCTCCGGCAATGCCGGCCGCAACACCACCATCATCCGCTCCAATTACGGCCTGCCCGGCAATACCGGCTTCTACGAACTGTCGATGAAGCTGTGGGAGCGGATGGAGCAGGATCTCAACTACAATTCGATGGTCAGCCAGCGCGGCGTCATCAACCTTTACCATTCGGACGCGCAACGCGACGCCTATGCGCGGCGCGGCAACACCATGCGTATCAACGGCATCGACGCCGAACTGCTCGACCTCGCAGCAGTCAAGAAGATGATGCCCTTCCTGAATTTCGACAATGCGCGCTTTCCAGTGCAAGGCGGGCTGTTGCAGCGGCGCGGCGGCACGGCGCGGCACGACGCCGTGGTCTGGGGCTACGCCCATGCGGCGAGCGGGCTCGGCGTCGACATCATCCAGAATTGCGAGGTGACAGGCTTTGTCTGGGACGCCAACGGCAAGGTAACCGGCGTCGAGACCTCGCGCGGCAGGATCGGCGCCGGCAAGGTCGGCATGGCGGTCGCCGGCTCCTCGTCGCGCGTCGCTGATATGGCGGGGCTGCGCCTGCCGATCGAAAGCCATGTGTTGCAAGCCTTCGTCTCCGAGGCGATCAAGCCGCTGATCCCCAACGTCATGACCTTCGGCGCCGGCCATTTCTATGTCAGCCAGTCGGACAAGGGCGGGCTGGTCTTCGGCGGCGACATTGACGGCTACAATTCCTACGCCCAGCGCGGCAATCTGCCCGTGATGGAGGATGTCTGCGAGGGCGGCATGGCACTGATGCCGATGATCGGCCGCGTGCGCCTGCTGCGCCAGTGGGGCGGCATCATGGACATGTCGATGGACGGTTCGCCGATCATCGACAAGACGCCGGTCGACGGGCTCTATCTCAACGCCGGCTGGTGCTATGGCGGCTTCAAGGCAACGCCAGGTTCCGGCTTTGTCTTTGCCCATCTTCTGGCCCGCGACACGCCGCACGAGGAGGCAGCACGGTTCCGCCTCGACCGGTTCCGGACTGGCGCCATGATCGACGAAAAGGGCCAGGGCGCCCAACCGAACCTGCACTGAGGACGGTCACATGCGTATTGTCTGTCCCTTCTGCGGCGAACGCGAACTCGGCGAGTTCACCTATCTCGGCGACGCCAAACCGGTGCGGCCGGCGGCTGGCGCTGCGGAAGACGAGGTTTACGACTATGTCTATCTGCGCGACAACATCGCCGGCGTGATGAGCGAGAACTGGTATCATGGCGGCGGATGCCGGGCCTGGCTGAAGGTCACGCGCAACACGCTGACGCATGAGATTTCCGCAGTCGAACCGGCACCGGGCGCCGGTGCCGCGAAGGTTGACGCGTGATGGCCGGCGCGCAGACAAACCGGCTGGACAATGGCGGTCTCATCGACCGCTCGGCGCAGTTGAACTTCCGCTTCGACGGCAAGAGCTTTTCCGGCTTCCAGGGTGACACGCTGGCGTCCGCGCTCGTTGCCAATGGCGTCAAGCTGGTCGGCCGCTCGTTCAAGTACCATCGCCCGCGCGGCATCCTGACATCAGGCTCGGAAGAGCCCAACGCGCTGGTCGAGTTGCGCACCGGCGCCCGGCGTGAGCCGAATACCAAGGCAACGACGGCGGAGCTCTACGAGGGGCTGGAAGCAGCCAGCCAGAACCGCTGGCCGTCACTGCGCTTCGACGTCATGTCGGTCAACCAGCTGTTCGCCCCGATCTTCGTTGCCGGCTTCTACTACAAGACCTTCATGTGGCCGGCGAAGTTCTGGGAAGCGATCTACGAGCCGGCGATCCGCCGCGCCGCGGGCCTTGGCCGCGCCGCCGGTGTTGCCGATCCCGACCACTACGACAAGGCCTGGGCGCATTGCGATGTGCTGATCGCAGGCTCCGGTCCGGCTGGCCTTGCGGCGGCACTTGCTGCGGGCCGCAGCGGCGCCCGCGTCATCCTGTGCGAAGAGGATTTTGCGCTCGGCGGCCGCCTGCTCTCGGATGGCGGCACGATCGATAGCCTGCCGGCCGGCCAATGGCTGTCGCGGACGCTGGCCGAGCTCGCGGCAATGCCCGATGTCCGCATCATGACCCGCACGACGCTGTTCGGCGTCTACGATGGCGGCACCTATGGCGCGCTGGAGCGGGTCAACGACCACCTGCCCTCGCCGCCCGAACACCAGGTCCGCCAGCGGATGTGGCGGATCGTGGCGAAGCGCTGTGTCGTCGCGGCCGGTGCCATCGAACGGCCGATCGTCTTTGCCGGCAACGACACGCCCGGTGTGATGATGGCCTCGGCGATGCGCACCTATGTCAAGCGCTACGCCGCCACTCCCGCAAAACGCGTCGCGCTGTTCACCAACAATGAGGATGGCTGGCGCACGGTCGAGACCGCACTTGCAACCGGACTGCAGATCGCCGCAGTGATCGACGCGCGGGCCGACGTCTCCCCTGCCCATCGCTCACTTGCCTCCAAGGGCGACTTCCCGGTGCTGCACGGCGCTGTCAGTGGCGTTGACGGCGGAAAGGATGGCGTGAGGAAAATCATCGTGTCGCTGACCGGTGGGGCGCGCGCGGAGGTCGAGGCCGACGGGCTTGCCGTTTCCGGTGGCTGGAATCCGGCGGTCGGGCTCACCTCGTATCATCGCGGCCGGCCAAAATGGCGCGACGACATCGCCGCCTTCGTCCCCGACGGCGCACCTCCCGGCATGGTCGCAGCGGGTGCGGCCAACGGCGATTTCGGCCTCGGCGCCTGTCTGAGCCAGGGGTTTGCCGCCGGCGCGGCGGCGGCGCGTGATGCAGGACATGAAGGCAAGGCAGGCACCGCGCCCGGCGCCGACGACGAGGCGTTCTCCCTAACGCCGCTCTGGCATGTCGCCGGCAAGGGCAAGGCCTTCGTCGACTACCAGCACGATGTCACCGCCTCCGACATTGAACTGGCGCAGCGCGAGGGTTTTGAATCGGTCGAACATCTGAAGCGCTACACGACGCTCGGCATGGCGACCGACCAGGGCAAGACCTCGAACGTTGCCGGCCTCGCCATCATGGCGGCGGTGAGCGGCCGCTCCATTCCCGAGACAGGCACGACGATCTATCGGCCGCCTTATGTGCCGGTTGCCATCGGTGCCTTTGCCGGCCATCATCGCGACGAGACTTTCCACGCGACGCGGCTGACGCCGTCGCATCACTGGGCAGCCGAACAGGGTGCCGTCTTCGTCGACACCGGGCTGTGGAAGCGCGCGCAATGGTATCCCCGCGCCGGCGAGAAGGACTGGCTGGAATCGGTGACCCGCGAGGTCAGGGCGGTGCGAAGCGGCGTCGGCTTCTGCGATGTCTCGACGCTCGGCAAGATCGACGTGCACGGCCCGGATGCCGGCGCCTTCCTCGACCGCGTCTACATCAACACTTTCTCCAACCTCGCCGTCGGCAAGGCGCGCTACGGGCTGATGCTGCGCGAGGACGGCATCGTCTACGACGACGGCACGACGTCGCGGCTGGCCGAGGACCATTACTTCCTCACCACCACCACGGCGAAGGCCGGACTGGTGATGCAGCATCTCGAATACTGCCGGCAAGTGCTGTTCCCGGAACTCGACGTCCAGCTGACCTCGGTCTCCGACCAATGGGCGCAGTTCTCCATCGCCGGACCGAAAACCCGCGATCTGCTCAAGGGGATCGTCGACCCGGCGGAAGACCTGTCGAACGAAGGTTTTCCATTCATGGGCGCGCGCGAAGTCGCCTTGCGCGGCGGCATCAAGGCGCGGCTGTTCCGCATCTCCTTCTCCGGCGAGATGGCGTTCGAGATTTCCGTGCCAGCGCGCTATGGTGAAGCGATGGCGCGCAATCTGATGCTGGCCGGCAGACAATTCGGCGTCACGCCTTACGGCACCGAGGCGCTCGGCGTGATGCGCATCGAGAAGGGTCACATCGCCGGACCGGAACTGAGCGGCACGACGACGGCCGCCGACCTTGGCCTCGGCAAGATGATGTCCACCAAGAAAGATTTCATCGGCCGTGTCATGGCCGGCCGCGAGGCGCTGGCAGCGCCGGATCGTCAGGTCGTCGTCGGCGTCAAGCCCACGGACAGAGCGTGCCGGCTGCGCTCCGGTGCGCACATTATCCCGAAGGGGCAGACGCCCGGGCCAGGCAACGACCAAGGCTATATCACCTCGGTCTGCTTCTCGCCGACATCAGACCAGTGGATCGGGCTCGCGCTCGTCGAGCGCGGCCGCGAACGCATCGGCGAGATCGTCCATGCGCATGACCCGATACGCGGCGAAGACTATGATGTCGAACTGTGCAATCCCGTCTTCTACGATCCGGATGGAGGGCGCCAGCGTGGCTGAGTTTTCCTGGGACATCCGCAGTCCGCTCGAGCGGGCGCTCGTATCGGGTGCGTATGGCGCACGTGGCGATGTCGGCGTCTTGCTGACCGAGATCCGCAATTTCGACCTCGTCCAGGTGATGGCGCGGCGCGGCAAGGCAGCCGACATGGCCAAGGCCGCGAAGGGCAGGTTCGGCGTTGCCGCTCCGGAAACGCCGAACGCGATCGCCGCGGCGGACGCAACACTGATCTGGTCGGGACCGGATCAGTTTTTTGTCCTGTCCAAGGGCGGCAAGCATGGGACGGGAGCGCTTGCGCCTGCCTTTGCCGCATCGACGTCGCTGTCCGACCAATCGCATGCGCGCGTACTGATCAGTGTCTCCGGCGCCAAGGCACGCGCAATGCTGGCCAAGCTGTCTTCGATCGATCTGCATCCCGATACGTTCGCGGTTGGGACGGCTGCCGCGACCTCGATGGATCACACCAGCGTCACGCTCTGGCGCGGCAATGACGGGGCGGATGGGTCGGCGGTGTTCAACGTTCTTGTGTTTGCGACTTTTGCCGAAAGCCTGTGGCACACGATGCTGGACTCATCTGCGGAGTATGGCGTCAACATCGAGCATTCCGAGGAACTGACTTAGCGCTTGTACGCGCCTCCTCCTTCTCCCTTGCGGGGAAGCAAGAAAGAGCAGCCGCCTTGCCAAACGCAACCGCGCTGCTATTCTTGTTGCTAAAATAATTTCACACACAGGCAAACTTGTTTCTCGAACCGCAAGGCTGAGATGAATCAGTCGCCCTACCCCACGGTCACAGCAGGACCGCCGCGCCCAAGCCTCATCCTGAGGCCCGGCCAGATCGCGCTGCCGCCGGGCATGGAACGCTATACGATCCAGGGCAATGGCGCGGCGCTGATCGAGGTCGAGGCCGGCGATACGATCACGGTCCGCAATGTCGAGGGTGGCCAGGCCTGCGAACTGCTGGCCTGGGACGTCACAGGCGCCACCGATGCCGCCATCCTCGGCGAAAGATCCAACAGCAATGCCGCAGGCATCAAGGCGTTGCTGACCGAAGGCGATGACAGTCTCGCTGCCCTGCGGCGGGGCATCGCGCGCCGGCAAGTTCAGCTTGACCAGGCCAAGGCAGTCCGCGTCTTCGGCAGTGCCACCCCTGCAGGCACCGAACAGGGTTTCATCGTCGCTCGCGACGGCTCGATGATCGTCGCTGCACCCGGCGGCCCGATGCTGGTCGATGGCCACGACACGGCAACGCCGCTTACGGTTGTCGTGCGCCGCGCCACGATCCGCCTGAAGACAAAATCGCAGTTGGCCGATCCACTCGCCGATCCGGTGCTCGACCTCAGGGTGCACTCGGCAACCGCCGAATCCTATTTCGTCAAGGCGGGCGACTATCTGCAGATCATCGATGTCGACGGGCGCCAGTGCACCGACTTCCAGTGCTTTTCGGCGCGCAAGCTCGACAAGGGGCTCGACCATCCGCTCGACGTGACCACGACACGCACGCTGATGGGATCAAGCTATCCGATGCCCGGCCTGCATTCGAAGTACTATGACCAGGACATGGAGCCGCTGGTCGAGGTGGTGCAGGACACGTGTGGCCGGCATGACGCCTTCGCGCTCGCTTGCGCGGCCAAATATTACGACGACATCGGCTATCCAGGTCACACCAATTGCTCGGAGAACTTCAACCGCGCGTTGTCGGACAAGGGCGTCAATCCCCGCGCCGGCTGGATGGCGATCAACTTCTTCTTCAACACGGCGATCGACGCGCACGGCGTCATGGTGTCTGACGAGCCGTGGTCCAGGCCAGGCGACTATGTGCTGCTGCGCGCGCTCACCGACATCGTCTGCGTTTCCTCCGCCTGCCCCGACGACACGACGCCGGCCAATGGCTGGGACCTGACCGACATCCACGTGCGGACCTATTCCGGCCAGCACAAATTCTCGCGAGCGATCGCCAGACGCATGACGCCCGATTCGGAACCGAAAATGACCCGCGAGACAGCCTTTCATTCGAGCTTTGCCAAGCACACCCGCAACTTCGTCGAGTATAGGGGCTATTGGCTGGCCAACTCCTTCGCCAAGGATGGGCCGATAGCCGAGTACTGGGCATGCCGGCAGGACGCGGTGATCATGGACCTGTCGCCGCTGCGCAAGTTCGAGGTCACCGGCCCGGATTCCGAAGCGCTGCTACAATACACGCTGACCCGCGATGTGAAGAAACTCGGCGTCGGCCAGGTCGTCTACTCCGCCATGTGTTACGAGCATGGCGGCATGATCGACGACGGCACGCTGCTGCGGCTCGGCAAGGACAATTTCCGTTGGGTCGGGGGCGACGATCTTTCCGGCGAATGGCTGCGCGAGACGGCAAAAAAGCTCGACCTCAACGTGCTGGTGCGCTCGTCGACCGACCAGATGCATAATGTCGCCGTGCAGGGCCCGAAAAGCCGCGACATCCTCAGAGAAGTGATCTGGACTTCACCGTTGCAGCCATCGATTGATGAGCTCGAATGGTTCCGCTTCGCCGTCGCCCGCATCGGCGGCGGCAACGGCGTACCGGTCGTCGTCTCACGCACCGGCTATACTGGCGAGCTCGGCTACGAGATATGGTGCCATCCGCGCGACGCAGAAAAGGTGTTCGACGCCATATGGCAAGCCGGCCAGCCGCATGGGTTGAAGCCAATGGGCCTGCAGGCGCTCGACATGGTGCGCATCGAGGCCGGACTGATCTTCGCCGGCTACGAATTCTCGGACCAGACCGACCCGTTCGAGGCCGGCATCGGCTTCACCGTGCCGCTGAAGAGCAAGACCGATGATTTCGTTGGCCGCGAGGCGCTGATCCGGCGCAAGGAAAACCCGCAAAACAGACTGGTCGGCCTCGACATCGACGCCAATGTCGCTGTCGGCCATGGCGATTGCGTCCATGTCGGCCGTGCCCAGATCGGTGTCGTCACCTCGGGCATGCGTTCGCCGGTCCTGAACAGGAACATCGCGCTGGCTCGGCTCGACGTCACCCATGCGGCCATCGGCACCGAGGTTGAGATCGGCAAGCTCGACGGCCATGCCAAAAGGCTGCCGGCGCGTGTCGTCGCCTTCGCCCACTACGATCCACAGAAGACCAGACCGCGTTCCTGAGCATTGCCTTCAGGACAGGCAAAACCGCGCCAGCAGCGCCGCGAGGCGTATGCTTGCGTGCGCGCGCAAGCGTGATGTGTACGGTTTCACAAAACGCTTGACCTGAAAGCGCGCCGGATCAATCTTCACTCTTAAGAAAAAAAAACGACTGAGTGGAAACATTGGAGTCGTGTCGTCATGGGCCGGGGAGCAAGCTTCGCAAAGTCGAGGCATCGCCGGCGGGGAACATCGAAAAGGGGAAGTCACTGACATGAGCACCATAAGCACGACCCTGGAACAGCCTGCCGAGAGCAAGCTGCTCAGGCATATCGACTGGCGCGGCGCCTTCTGGGTGGCAAGCGGCGTTCCGGCACTGGTTCTGTTTTCGATCGGCGGCATTGCCGGCACGACCGGGACGCTGGCCTTCCTGATCTGGACGGTGTCCATGATCATGGGTTTCCTGCAATCCTTCACCTATGCCGAGATCGCCGGCCTGTTCCCGAACAAGTCCGGCGGCGCCTCGATCTACGGCGCCACAGCCTGGCTGCGCTATTCCAAGTTCATCGCGCCGCTGTCGGTGTGGTGCAACTGGTTCGCCTGGTCGCCGGTGTTGTCGCTCGGCTGCTCAATCGCCGCCGCCTATATCCTCAACGCGCTGGCGCCGGTGCCGCTGTTCACCGAGACCTCGGCGGAAGTCGTCGCCTATATCGCGGCGCATGCCGGAACGGCACCCGCCGACGCCATCACCGCCGTGACCGCGGCCGCAACGCCCGCAATCCGCAACTGGACGCTGTACAGCCACACGCTGGGTCCGGTTTCCTTCACGTTCAATGCGACCTTCTTCATCGGCGCGGTGCTGATGCTGATCATCTTCTCGATCCAGCATCGCGGCATCCTCGGCACCGCCAATGTACAGAAGTATATCGGCCTGCTGGTCATCATCCCGATGCTCATCGTCGGCGTCGTGCCGATCGTCACCGGGCAGATCAACTGGGCGAATTTCTCGCCGCTGGTGCCGCTGGCCGCCGCCTATGCGCCCGAGCCAGGCGCCTGGAACATCGCCGGCTGGACGCTGGTGCTCGGCGGCTTGTTCATCGCCGCCTGGTCGACCTACGGCTTCGAGACCGCCGTCTGCTACACTTCCGAATTCAAAAATCCCGGCACCGACACGTTCAAGGCCATCTTCTATTCCGGCCTGCTCTGCATGCTGTTGTTCATCCTGGTGCCCTTCACCTTCCAGGGCGTGCTGGGCCTCAACGGCATGCTGGCAACGCCGATCGTCGACGGCTCCGGCGTCGCTGACGCGCTTGCCGGCATGGTAGGCGGCGGCAAGCTCATCCACAGCCTGCTGGTGATGCTGATGATCCTGGCGCTGGTGCTGTGCATCATGACGGCGATGGCCGGCTCCTCGCGCACGCTCTATCAAGGCTCGGTTGACGGCTGGCTGCCGCGCTATCTCAGCCACGTCAACGAGCATGGCGCGCCGACCCGTGCCATGTGGACCGACCTCTGCTTCAACCTGATCGTACTGGCCATCGCCTCGGCCGATGCGACGAGCTTCTTCTTCATCCTCGCCGTGTCGAACTGCGGCTACATCATCTTCAATTTCCTCAACCTCAATGCCGGCTGGATCCACCGCATCGACAACGGCCATATCGCACGGCCATGGAAGGCGCCGACCTGGCTGCTCGGAATCGGAGCCATCTTCGCCTATGTCAACGCGATCTTCATGGGCGCCGGCGCCAAGGTGTGGAACCCGATGGCGCTGTGGGCCGGGCTGATCACCGCGGCGCTGATCATTCCGGTGTTCTGCTTCCGCCACTACATCCAGGACAAGGGCAAGTTTCCCGACCACATGCTGGCCGATCTCGGCATGACGGGAACTGACCTCTCGGTGAAGAAAGCGGGCATGCTGCCCTATCTGACGCTGGTCGCCGGCGTGGTCGTGATGCTGATCGCCAACTGGATATTCGTCATCTGACAGAGGCAACTTAACAGGTATCGGGCGCGCTTCGGCGCGCCCGATATTTTCGGCCACCGGCCGGGGGCTTCACCTCACCCAGCCTTGCGGACCGACGCTTCCGTACCTTCGAAGAACCGGTTGGGCGGCCGCTTCAGGCCGAGATTCTCGCGCAGCGTCGAGCCCTCATACTGCCGCCTGAAGATGCCGCGCCGCTGCAGCTCGGGCACCACCTTCTCGACGAAATCGTCGAGCCCGGCGGGCAGGTAGGGAAACATGATGTTGAAGCCGTCCGATCCCTCGGCGACCAGCCATTCCTCCATCTCGTCGGCAATGGTTTTCGGCGTGCCGACGAAAGCAAGGCCGGAATAGCCGCCCAGCCTCTGGGCAAGCTGGCGCACCGTCAGGTTTTCATCCCGAGCCAGTTCGATGACGCGCTCGCGGCTGCTCTTCGAGGCATTGGTCTCCGGTATTTCCGGCAGAGCGGCGTCGGGATCAAAGGCCGACGCGTCATGTCCAAGAGCGATCGACAGCGAGGCAATGCCGCTCTCGTAGTAGACCAGGCTGTCGAGCTTCGCCCGCTTGGCCCGCGCTTCCTCGACACTGTCGCCGACAATGACGAAAGCGCCAGGCAGGATCTTGATGTCGTCGCGGGAACGGCCAAGTTTTTGCGCCCTGCTTTTAACGTCGGCGAAGAAGCGTTGGCCCGACCCGAGATCACCATGGGCGGCGAAAATGACTTCCGCCGTTTCCGCGGCCAACTGCCGCCCGGCCTCCGACGCGCCGGCTTGCACGATGACCGGCCAACCCTGCACCGGCCGCGCGATGTTGAGCGGCCCGCGCACAGAGAGATGCTCGCCCTTATGGTCAAGCACATGCAATTTGGCGGGATCGAAATAGAGGCCGCTTTCCGCATCGCGGATGAAGGCGTCGTCGGCAAAGCTGTCCCAGAGGCCGGTGACGACATCGTAGAATTCCCGCGCCCGGTGATAGCGCTCGTCATGCTCGACATGTTCATCCAGCCCGAAATTCAACGCCGCATCGGGATTGGACGTCGTCACGATGTTCCAGCCGGCGCGCCCGCCGCTAATATGGTCGAGTGACGCGAATCGACGGGCGATGTGATAGGGCGCGTCAAAGGTCGTCGATGCGGTGGCAACCAGCCCGATGTGATCGGTGACGGCAGCAAGCGCCGACAACAAGGTGAACGGCTCGAACGAGGTCACCGTGTGGCTGCGCCGAAGCGCCTCGATCGGCATGTTCAGCACGGCCAGATGATCGGCCATGAAGAAAGCGTCGAATTTCGCCGCCTCCAGCGTCTGCGCGAAACGCTTCAGATGCGCGAAGTTGAAGTTGGCGTCGGGATAGGCGCCCGGATAGCGCCAGGCGCCGGTGTGCAAACTGACGGGACGCATGAAGGCGCCGAGCCGCAATTGCTTCTTTTCTGCCATGGGAAGACACCCTGATGAGGACGAGCGTTGCCGCTCCGGTGGCGCTCAGCATGGAACCGCTTGGCCGCACTGGGAAGGAATTCTGTTTTGCAAAATCGGCGCCAGAGAGCATTTTAATCGGCGTGATGGGATCAGCCGCCGCGCCGGACCATCCGCCATCGACATCAGCGATGGCGGATGATCAGCTCCGCTCTATTCGGCTGCCAGCGCCAGTTGCGGCCTTTCCGGCTGTTCCGTCGCGGATGCTTCCGCGGCGTCGACACCACGCTTCTTCGGCTCGCGGCCAAAGAACAGGGCATAGCCGGCGGGCAGCACCAGGATGGTCAGCACGGTGGCGACCACGATGCCGCCCATCATCGCATAGGCGAGCGGCCCCCAGAACACGGCGCGCGAGATCGGGATCAGCGCCAACACCGCCGTCATCGCAGTCAGCACGATCGGCCGGAAACGGCGCACAGCCGAGCCGATGATGGCCTCCGAGCGCTCCATGCCTCTGGCGATGTCCTGGTCGATCTGGTCAACCAGGATGATCGAGTTGCGCATGATGATGCCGAGCAACGCAATGACGCCGAGGATAGCGACGAAGCCGAACGGCGCGCCGCTGATCAAAAGGGCCGCGGCCGCGCCGATGATACCGAGCGGACCGGTGGCCAGCACCAGCATCGCCTTGCCGAAGTTCTGCAGCTGGATCATCAAGAGCACGACGATGATGGCCAGCATGATCGGCGCCTTGGCGGCGATCGAAGCCTGGCTTTCGGCCGAATCCTCGGCACCGCCCTGGATTTCGATCTTGTAGCCGGGCGCCAGGCCGTCGCGCAGGCCCTGGATGTCCTTGTACATCTTGGTGACAACGTCATTGGACTGCACGCCGTCGGGCAGCGTCGCCCGCACGCTGATCGTCGGCAGGCGGTCGCGGCGCCACTCGATGCCTTGCTCCAGCACCGGAACCACCTTGGCCACCTGCGAGAGCGGCACGAAGCCGCCGAAATCGGTCGGGATATAGACCGAGTCAACCGACGACAGCAGGCTGCGGCTGGCGTCCGGCTCGCGAGCGACGATGGACACGGTCTCCTCGCCGTCGCGGAAATTGTCGAGCGGCGCGCCGGACATGGTTGCCTGCAGCATCTGGCGGATGCGCTGCGAGGTGACGCCGAGCGCACGGGCACGGTCCTGGTCGATCACCAGCTTCATCGCCGGCACCGGTTCGAGCCAGTCGTCATGGACCGCGCCGAGCAACGGATTCTCGCGGAACTTCGCCTTGACCTGGTCGGCGATGCGGCGCACCTCCTGGCGATCCGGGCCCATGACGCGCATCTGCACCGGCCAGCCGGTTGGCGGTCCGAGGAACAGGCGGTCGACCTTGGCGCGGATCGAGGGGAAGTCCTCGGCCAGAACCGTGCGCAGCTTGACGATCAGCCGCTCGCGGGCCGGCTCGTCATTGGCCATCACCAGCATCTGGGCGAAGTTCGGATTGCTGAGCTGTTGGTCGAGCGGCAGGAAGAAGCGCGGCGCGCCTTCGCCGATATAGGTGGCGATGAAGCGCTTGTCCTTGTCGTTCATCATCTTGGCCTCAAGCGCCTTGGCCTGCGCTTCGACCTCCTTGATCGAGGTGCCTTCCGGCAGCCAGAGGTCGACGAGGATCTCCGGCCGCGACGATTGCGGGAAGAAGTTCTGCGGAATGAACTGGAACGCCCACAGGCTTGTGGCGAAGGTCACCAACGTCATGACAAGCACGATGATGCGATGGCGCACCGCCCAGCCGACGGTGGCGCGAAGCCGGCGGTAGAAGCGCGTGTCGAAGGCATCGTGATGGGTACCGGCATGCTTGCGCTGCTTGAGGATCATGTTGCCGAGCCATGGCGTGAAATAGACCGCGACGAACCACGACACGATCAGAGCGATGCCGACGACATAAAACAGCGTGCGCACATATTCGCCAGCCGTGGATGCGGCAAAGCCGACCGGAATGAAGCCGGCGGTGGTGATCAGCGTGCCGGTCAGCATCGGGAAAGCGGTCGATGTATAGGCGAAGCTCGCCGCCTCGATCTTGACCAGGCCCTCCTCCAGCTTTCGCTCCATCATCTCGACGACAATCATGGCGTCGTCGACAAGCAGGCCGAGTGCAATGATCAGGGCGCCCAGCGAAATGCGCTGCAGGTCGATGCCGAGCTCGTACATGATGGCGAAAGTGGCTGCGAGCACCAGCGGAATGGCAATGGCGATGACCAGGCCAGAACGCCAGCCGATCGACAAGAAGGAGACGACAAGCACGATCAGCAGCGCCTCGCCGAGCGCGTGCATGAATTCGGCCACCGCATCCGTGACGACGCCCGGCTGGTCGGAAATCTGGTCGACCGACACACCATAAGGCAGCCCCTCCTCGAAGCGCTTGTAGGTCGCCTCGACATCCTTGCCGACGTCGGTAACTTTAAACCCCTTGGCCATCACGACGCCAAGCTGCACGCTGTCATGACCGTTGAAGCGGTATTTGCGCTGGAAGGGATCTTCGAGCCCCGAGGTCACGGTGGCGATGTCGCCGAGCCGGGTGACCTGGCCCCCGGCGCGAAGGCGCAGTTCCCTGATATCGGCGGCCTTGGTGACGTCGCCTTCGACCGAGATGCGCACCGAATTGATGCCGGTGTCGACGGCACCGGCCGGATCGACATTGTTCTGGCCCTTGATCGCATTCTGCAGGTCGGTCAACGTCAGGCCGCGCTCGGCCAGCGCCTTGGACGAGACGTCGATATAGAGCTTTTCCGGCTGGTCGCCGATGATGACGGCCTTCTCGACGCCGGGCGTGGTCAACAGCATGTCGCGCGCCTGGATGGCGAATTTCTTCAGCTCGGGATAGGAGAAGCCATCGCCGCTGATCGAATGCAGCGTGATGAAGGTGTCGCCGAACTCGTCGTTGAAATAGGGGCCGAGCAACCCTTGCGGGAGGTCGCCGGATATGTCGCCGACCTTCTTGCGCACCTGATAGAAAGCATCCGTTACCTCGGCGGCGTTGGTATCGCCCTTGATCTGCACCGTGATGATGGCGCTGCCGGCGCGGGTGAAGGAGCGTACGAAGTCGAGATGCGGCGTTTCCTGCAGCTTGCGCTCGATCTTGTTGACGACCTGGTCCTCCATCTCCTGGATCGAGGAGCCCGGCCAGATCGCCTGCACGACCATGACGCGGAAGGTGAAGTCGGGATCTTCCTTCTGGCCCATGCGCATCAGGCCGAGCGCACCAGCGATGATGATCAGCCCGAACAGGAACCGCGCTATGGAGGGGTGACCGATGGCCCAGCGCGAAAGGTTGAAGGGCCGCTTTTCTTCAGTGGAGTTCGTCATCGGTGCTGGTCCACTTTGCTGTTTGCCGGCGCCTGGTGCTTCGAAGAAGCGCGGCGCGCGAAAACGAAATCATTTGCGTTCGATACTGGCTTCCGGGCGGCGAGGCTTTCCGAGCGGAGAGACACTCATCGAGGTGGGACGCTAGGATCGATGCGGGGGTACATCGGCCTTGACGTCTCGACCTTCGGGCGCACGCCGCCCGGAAACCTGCGGCCGCGGGAACGCGCGGCCGACCTGTCTGTCGTCAGCGCAGCCGGCTGGCGTCGTCGGCCGAGGCGGACTGCTGCGCGATGCCGCCGGCGAGCTTCACCTTCAGATTCTCGGTCATGAACTGTGTTCCGGCGGCGACCACGATATCGCCGGGATTCAATCCTTCTGCGACACGCACGCCATCGGCGGCGAACTTGGCAACCTTCACCGGACGGGCATGGACGGTGTCGGCGCCACGATCGACGGTCCAGACGATCGACTGGCTATCTTTCTCAGCCAACGCGCTCAGCGGGATCGATACGAGTTGCTTTTCATTGGCCGCCGACGCCTCGATATTGGCAGTCATGCCGAGAAGCACGCGCTGGTCGTTGGGCAGGCTGACGCGGACAGCGAAGGTGCGCGACTGCGGATCCGCGCTGCCGGCAACCTCGCGAACCTTGCCGTCGAGCGTCAGTGTGTTGTCGGACCAGAAGCCGGCCTTGACTGACTTGCCCGGCTTGAACTCGGCGATCTCCATTTCCGGGACCGCGATCAGCACTTCCTTCTCGCCGTCGACCGCGACGGTGACCACTGGCGCACCGGAGCCGACCACCTGGCCGAGATCGGCGTTCACGGCCGTGACGATGCCGTCCTTGTCGGCCTTGAGGTCGGTATAGCCGACCTGGTTCTTGGCCTGTGCAAGCGACGAACGGGCGGAGTCGCGCGTGGCAACCGCCTGGTCATAGGTCAGCGTCGCCTGTTCGAGCTGCGATTTCGGTGAGAAGTTCTTGGCAAAAAGCTGCTCGGCGCGCTTGCGCGCAAGCTCTGTCGTCTCGACCTGCCGTTCGGCGGCATCGAGGGCTGCCTGCGCGCTCTTGACCGAAAGGTCGTAGTCGGTGGGATCGATGCGGGCAAGTACATCGCCCGGCGCCACGTGCTGGCCGATGTCGACAAGGCGCTCGGTGATCTTGCCGTTGACGCGGAAAGCCAGCGCGCTTTCGGTGCGGGCCCGCACCGAACCGGAGTAGGAGAGCGTGCGGGTGTCGTGCGCTTCTGCAATCTCGACAACCTTGACCGGGCGGATGATCTCCTTGACCTCGGCCTTCTCCTGGCTGCAGCCGGCGAGCGTGAGCCCTGCAACGACCAGGCCCGCGACCGGCAACCGGCGGATGATGGAATTGGACAAGGACATCGTGGTACTCCCGACTGGAGGCGGACTGTCGACACCGGCGACCGGCGTCTATTTCAAGGCTCTGATGGCGTAGTCGATAAGTTCGTCGGGCATTGCCCGGTTGGTCTTGGCAAGGCACTGCGCCACCATCTGCGGGTGGCAGAGAATGACGGTGGCGGCGCCAAAGCAGCGCGAGGCGGCTTCGGGATCCTGCTCCCTGAACTCGCCGGTCTCGACGCCCTCGCGGATCACCTCGGCGAACAGGTCGTGAATGCTGTTGACGTGCTTGTCGATAACGCTCCAGTCGCGCTCGAGCGCGACGATGACCATCTCATGGACCTTCTGCTCGTCGAGCATGGTCTCGAGCGTCATCTTGTACTGGGCGTGAATGTAGCGACGCAGCCGCTCCTCCGCGCTGAGCGGCAGGTGCATGATCTCGTAAGCCATCTTGTAGCTGGCGCCGAGCATCCGGCCGCAGACGGCTTGGTGGATTTCAACCTTGGAGGCGAAGAAACGGTATATGTTGGCCGGCGACATGCCGAGTTCGCGGGCGATGTCCGCGACATTCGTCTTGCCGTAGCCATAGTGCCGGAACAGGCGCTCGGCGCAGTCGAGAATGCGCGTCACATTCTCCTGCCTGGCGGCATCGACCACGATGTTGGCGGCTTCGGACATGGGTCCCTGTCGTTTTACGAGTGACGAATTTTAATTTTCGTCACTCGTAAATTGAAGAGAGGGAGATGTCAACGCGAAATCGACGTACGCGTATAATTGGTGACAGATGGTGACAGTTGGCGGGTGCGACAACCGGCGCTCGCGATTGGGATCGGCCCCATGAATTCGTCATTCTAGGGCGCAGCGACGCAGCGCACTCCCCAGGATCCATGCCGGGACGTCTGCCGAAGAATGAGACGGATCAAAGCGTTACGCGGATCAGCATCGACAGCCTGCGAAGAGCCGTTGGAGCACGGCCGCTAGGTCGCGGCATGGATCCCAGGGTTTCCGCGACGTCGCTTCGCGACTGATCCACCCTAGGATAACCACGTCAGGCAGGTCCGCGACAAATTGTCGAGGCCATGGCAAGAATGACGGTGCAGCTACGTCCCCTTGGCCATCTCCCGGAGCCGGAACTTCTGGATCTTGCCCGTCGACGTCTTCGGTATCTCCGCAAATATCACCGCTTTCGGCACTTTGAAGCGGGCAAGCAGCGCACGGCAATGCTCGATGATCTCGGCCTCGGTCGCGGTCTTGCCAGGCTTCAGTTCGACATAGGCCACGGGCACCTCGCCCCACTTGTCATCATGGCGCGCCACCACGCCACAAGAGGCAACGGATGGGTGTTTGTAGAGTGCGTCCTCGACCTCGATCGAGGAAATGTTCTCGCCACCCGAGATGATGATGTCCTTGGAACGGTCCTTGAGCTGGATGTAGCCGTCGGGATGCATGACGCCGAGATCACCCGAGTGGAACCAGCCGCCGGCGAAGGCATCGTCGCTTGCCTTGCGGTTCTTCAGATAACCCTTCATGACGATGTTGCCGCGGAACATGACCTCGCCGATCGTCTCTCCGTCGGGCGGCGTCGTCTGCATCGTCTCGGGATCCATGACGGTCAGCCCTTCGAGTGCTGCGTAGCGGACCCCCTGCCGTGCCTTCTTGGCGCTGCGCTCGCCTTTTGCCAGACCGTCCCATTCACCGTGCCATTCGTTGACCACGGCCGGACCATAGGTCTCGGTCAGGCCGTAGAGGTGGGTGACGGCAAAGCCGGCATCGGCCATGCCCGACAGCACGGCTTCCGGCGGCGGAGCGGCCGCGGTGTTGAAGGTCACGATCTGCGGGAACTCACGCTTGTCCTCGTCCCTGGCGTTGATCAGCACCGACATCACGACCGGCGCGCCACACAGATGGGTGACGCCATGATCGGCGATGGCGTCGTAGATCGGCTTCGGCCGTACCCAGCGCAGGCAGACATGGGTGCCGGCCTGGACGGCGAGCGTCCACGGAAAGCACCAGCCGTTGCAATGGAACATCGGCAGCGTCCAGAGATAGACGGCGTGCTTGGCCATGCCGGCATGGATGGTGTTGGTGTAGGCCATCAGCGCCGCCCCGCGATGGTGGTAGACGACGCCCTTGGGATTGCCTGTCGTGCCGGAGGTGTAGTTGAGCGAGATGGCGTCCCATTCATCGTCGGGCATCGACCAGGCAAAGTCCTCGTCGCCGCCGGCGACAAAGTCCTCATAGTCTGATGCGCCGATCCGCTCGCCTTTCGGATAGGGCGCGTCGGCGGCGTATTCGGGATCATCGTAGTCGATGACCAGCGGCTTGACGTTGGCCAGATCAAGCGCCTGCCGGACGACACCTGAGAATTCACGATCGACGATCAGCACCTTGGTCTCGGCATGGTCGAGTTGGAAGGCGATGATCGCGGCGTCGAGGCGGGTGTTGAGCGAATGCAGCACCGCCTGGATCATCGGCACGCCAAAATGCGCCTCCAGCATTGGCGGCGTGTTGGACAACATGACGGTGACCGTGTCGCCCTTGCCGATGCCGCGCTTCTGAAGCGCCGAGGCGAGCTTCAGCGAGCGGCGCCAGAATTCGCGATAGGAGATGCGCTGGCTGCCATGGATGACGGCGATATGATCAGGATAGGTCTTTGCGGCGCGCTCCAGATAGGTAAGCGGCGTCAGCGGCTGGTGGTTGGCCGCGTTCCTGTCGAGATCCTGTTCGTAGGGATTGCCCATCCCGTCCTCCCCAAAGTTCTTTTCGAGCTTTCTAACCTTAGGACTCTCGTCAGGCCATCCCCCCGGATGGCCGAAAATGCTATGCTATCCAGGCTTTGTAGAACGGCGATCCCGGATGAACCTTGCCGAGAGGCGATCGTGTCCCCGCATCCGAATTTGACTTTTGTCGAGAGCCGTGACTAATGTCAGCCGAGGAGACGGCATGGCGATCCGACCGGCAGAACAGCTCATTCACAAGGCCGCCTGGCTCTACTACGCGCATGGCCTGCGGCAGGACCAGGTTGCGAGCCAGCTTAACATTTCCCGTGCTTCGGTGGCCATGTATCTGCGCAAGGCGCGCGAGACGGGCATCGTCAACATCTCGACCTCGACCCAGCTGTTCACCGATGATGTCATGGCGCGCAAGCTCGAGGACGCGCTGGGCCTCGACGCGGTCTGGATCGCGCCGGAGAACGGCCATATCCCGGACCCTTCGACTGACATCGCCGTGCTGGCGGCGAGCGTCTTTCTGGAACTGGTCAAGAAGGGTGACCGCATCGGCGTTGCCTGGGGCCGCACCGTCTACATGATCGCCGACATCATGTCCTATGCCGACCTGCAGGATGTCACGGTGGTGCAGCTCTGCGGCAATCTCGGCGCGCCGTACTCCTATCGGCCCGACCAGTGCACCATGGAAATCGCGCGCCGGCTCAACGCCAAGGGGTTGAACTTCTATGCGCCGCTGGTGCTGTCGACGGAAGAGCTGGCGCGCGCGCTGCGGGACGAACCGGTGATCCGTGAGCAGTTGTCGGGTATCAAGGACTGCGATCTCGCGCTTTACTCGGTCGGCGCGGTCGACGCCGAGAGCCATCTGGTCAAATGCGGCGCGCTGACACCGGGCGAGATGGCGGAGTTGCGCAGCCGAGGTGCCGCGGGCGTCATTGCCGGGCAGATCATCGACGCCGAGGGCAAGGTGCTCGACTGCAGCTACAACCGCCGGGTGATCTCCGCCGAGCTTGCCTCGCTGCGCGCCATCGCCAGGCGGCTGATGGTGGTGCAGGAGGACAGCAAGTTCGAACCGCTGCTCGCGGCGATCGCCGGCGGGCTTTGCACACATCTCGTGGTCGGCGCGCATATGGCGCAGCGGCTGCTCGATCATGCCGGAGCGGCAACCCAAAAGGCATCCTGAATAAGCAATCTTTCGCCGGCGCATTGTCATCAAGGCGTCGCGGCATTCCTGTTCACCACCCAAGACAGCAACTGGACGAAGCGAACATGAAGAACCTGTGGAACGACGAAGCGGCGGAGAAACTTGTTGCCGACTATGCCAAGAAAGGCGTCGGCCGCGACCTGGCCTTGCGCGTCTACACCACGCGGCTGCTGGGCGGCGTGCCGCAGCTGGTGCTGCATGGCGGCGGCAACACCTCCTGCAAGATCAAGGCGACCGACCTCGTCGGCGATGAATGGGACGTGCTCTGCGTCAAGGGCAGCGGCTGGGACATGGCCGTCATCGAGCCGCAAGGCCTGCCGGCGGTCAAGATGGGCGCCCTGCTCAAGGCGCGCGCGCTGGACAAGCTCTCCGACGAGGACATGGTGGCGCTGCAGCGGGCGAACCTGATCGATCCGTCCTCCCCCAATCCCTCGGTCGAAACTTTGCTGCATGCCTTCCTGCCGCACAAATTCGTCGACCACACCCATTCGACCGCGATCCTGGCCATCGTGGACCAGGAAGACTCGAAGCCGCTGGTGAAGACGGTATTCGGCAGCAAGATGGGCTACGTACCCTACATCATGCCAGGCTTCGACCTTGCCAAGGCGGCGGCCGACGTTTTCGATGCCGACCCGACCGTTGAAGGCCTGATCCTCGACAAGCACGGCATCTTCACCTTCGGCGACGACGCTAGGCAGGCCTATGACCGGATGATCCACTATGTGAATGTCGCCGAGGACTATGTGGCCAAGCACGCCAAGCCGAAGGCGGCGAAGGCCGCGCTACCGGCAAAGCTTTCAACGCCGGCTTCCATCGCGCCGATGCTGCGCGGCGCCGTCGCGGTGTCGCGCGGCGAAGGCCGCTTCGACCGCATGATCTCTGACTTCCGCACCTCGGACGCGATCGTCGATTTCATCAACTCGGCCGCGATCGCCGATTATGCCGGACGCGGCGTGTCGACACCCGACCTTTCGATCCGCATCAAAACAGGCCCGATGGCGGTGCCGGCGCCCGATGCCGACAAGGCCGGCGACTACAAGGCCGTCATCAAGAGCCATGTCGACGCGTTCGCCAAGGATTATCGCGCCTATTTCGAGACCAATGACGCGCTCGACGACGTCAAGCGCATCATGCTCGACCCGATGCCGCGCCTGACGCTGGTGCCGGGGCTGGGCATGTTCGGCCATGGCCGCACGCTGAAGGATGCCAAGATCGCCTCCGACGTTGGCGAAATGTGGATCGAGGCGGTGCGCGGCGCGGAAGCGGTCGGCCGGTTCCATCCGCTGTCCAAGGCTGATCTGTTCCCGCTGGAATACTGGTCCCTCGAACAGGCCAAGCTTGCCTCCAACAAGCCGAAGCCGCTGACTGGCCAAGTGGTGCTGATCACCGGCGGCGCCGGCGCGATCGGGGCGGCGACCGCAAAACTGTTCGCCGAGAATGGCGCCCATGCCGTCGTTGTCGATCTCGATGCCGACAAGGCTGCTGATGCCGCCAAGAAGGCCGGCAACAATTCGATCGGCGTCGCCGCCGACATCACCGATCCGGCCCAACTGCGTGCCGCCTTCGACAAAGCGGTTGCCGTCTTCGGCGGCATCGACATCCTGGTCTCCAACGCGGGGGCGGCCTGGGAAGGGCGGATCGGCGAACTCGATGATGCGCTTCTGCGCAAGAGCTTCGAGCTCAATTTCTTCGCCCACCAATCGGCGGCGCAGAACGCGGTGCGCATCATGCTCGAACAGGGCACAGGCGGGGCGCTTTTGTTCAACACCTCCAAGCAGGCGGTGAACCCCGGCCCGAAATTCGGCGCCTATGGCGTACCGAAGGCGGCGACTTTGTTCCTGTCCAGGCAATATGCGCTCGACTACGGCGCCCACGGCATCCGCTCCAACGCCGTCAACGCCGATCGCATCCGGTCCGGCCTTCTGACCGACGCCATGATCGCCAGCCGCTCCGGCGCGCGCGGCGTCTCGGAGAAGGAGTACATGTCCGGCAATCTGCTCGGCCAGGAAGTGACCGCACAGGACGTGGCTCAGGCCTTCCTGCATCACGCGCTGGCCGAACGCACCACCGCTGACGTGACGACCGTCGACGGCGGCAACATCGCGGCGGCGCTGCGGTAGGCATTTCCGGCTGACAACAAAAAGGGCGGCTCACGGGCCGCCCTTTTCATATCTGTCGTGACGACCCTTACTTGGCGTTCGGGTTCGGCATCCAGGCCGGCATGGCGACATCGGCATGGGCGAACTGCGGCAGCTTGGCCGACAGGTCTTCCATGTTCTTGATATCCTTGTCGATCAGTTCCTTCTGGGTGATCAGTGTCGGCGGCACGATGACGTTGTGGCCGGGGTCCTCACCGGCGAGCAGTTGTGCCAGAGCGCGCACCGAGACCTGGCCGACAACGGCCGGGTTGGTCGCCGCGGTCGCTGCCCAGGCGCTGTCGGGCTCGCGCATCGCCGCGATATCCGAAGTCGAGATATCGGCCGAATAGATCTTGATGCCCTTGTTGAGACCCGCTTCGTCGACGGCGATCTTCACGCCCTTGGCGAATTCGTCATAGGGGGCAAACATCACCTTGATATCAGGATGAGCCGAGAGCACCGAACGAGCCTGGTTGGCGACGGAGTTGGCGATCGGGTTGTCAAGCGTGCCGAACATGGCCACTTCCTTGATGCCCGAATACTTCTTCTTCACATCAACCCAGGTCTCGTTGCGGCGGTCGAGCGGCGCGATCCCGGCGACATAGACATAGCCCGCATTCCAGCTTTCGCCATTATCCTTGACTGCCTGCTCGAGCGCGAGGCGGGCAAGGTCTTTGTCCGACTGTTCGATCTGCGGGATCTTGGGGTTTTCGACATTGACGTCGAAGGCTACCACCTTGATGCCGGCGTCAACGGCGCGCTGCGCGGCGTCCTTCATCGATTCCGTCAGCCCGTGCTGGATGATGATGCCCTGCACGCCGAGCGCGATCGCCTGGTCGACCATGTCGGACTGAAGGGCGGCGTCCTGGCGGCTGTCGAGCACGCGCAGGTCGATGCCGAGCGCTTTCGACTGCGCCTCGACGCCCGAGAGATAGGCCTGGAAGAAGTCGCCGGTCGAGAGATAGCGCACCAGCGCGATCTTGACGCCGGGCTTGTCGAACGGCGCCGGCTTGTCCGCGCCAAAAGCCGGCACCTGCATCAGCATGGTTGCGCCGGCCAGCCCGAGGGCCACCTTCCCCAGAAGTCTTCTTGTGATGTTCACCTTGTTTTCCTCCACTCTGTTGAGCCCAAAATCCTATCCGGCCGAAACTATCTCCGGCCCCTGCCCGACAAGGCAAAGGTGAAGACAAGGGCGACGACCAGAACCACGCCCTTGACGAAATCCTGCGTGTAGTAAGGCGCGTTCATCATCGTCAGGCCTTGCAGCAGGATGCCGACGAACAGCGCGCCGACAGCGGTGCCGAAGGCGTTCGGCTTGGCGGCGCCAAGCACCGCGTAGCCGATCAGCGCCGCGGCGACCGCATCGAGCAGCAAATTATTACCCGAGGCGATATCGCCGCGTCCAAGCCGAGCCGCGAGCAAAATGCCGCCGATCGAGGCAAAAACTCCTGAAATAACGTAGGCCCAGATCTTGTAGGCCTTGACCGGCGCGCCGGCGAGTTCAGCGGCGCGCTCATTAGAGCCGACCGCATACATCATGCGGCCGAAGCGTGTGTATTCGAGGAAGAACCAGATCAGCACGGCCAGCACCAGCAGCACGACCACCGACACCGGAATGAGGTTCGGGATGAAGAAGTCGAAGCGGTGGCGACCGAGCGCCAGGAAGGCATCACCGAACTTGCCATTGGCGACCGAGCCGTCGGGCATGGTCATGCCGGTGGCGATCGAGCGACCTTCTGTTGGGATGCGCTGCAGGCCAACCAGCAGGAACATCATGCCGAGCGTCGCCAAGAGATCGGGCACGCGCATATAGACGATCAGCCAGCCATTGATCAGGCCGACAATGGCGCCGATGAGCAGGCAGACGACGACCGCGACGACCGCGTTCTGCTCCAGCACCACCATGACATAGGCAGCCGCCATCATCGCCGATGTGGCGACCGAGCCGATCGACAGGTCGAAGCCGCCGACGACCAGCGTGGCGGTGACGCCGAGCGCCAGCACGCCGGTGATGGCGACCGACTGGAAGATGAAGACGGCACTTTGCGGCGAGACAAACCCGTCGGCGGCGATCGCGAAATAAGCGACCAGCCCGAGCAACAGGACAATGAAGCCATAGCGGATGGCGTAGTCGCGCAGCGTCATTCAGCGCACCCGCGCGACGCAGCCATTCTTACCCAACTCGAACCCATCGTCTCTCCATTCCAATTTCTACCCGCCGCCACGCTCAGGCCGCGCTGTGCAGTGGCCCGCCGGCGACCTCGGCCAGCAAGCGATCAAGATCGACTTCGGCGTTGCGGTGTTCACCGACGATTGTGTGTTCCGACATCACCAGAATGCGGTCGGCCGTCTCCAGCGCCTCGTCGAGTTCGGTGACGAACAGAAGCGTCGCGCGGCCATGGGCACTTGCCCTCAGCTTGGCGGCGATGTCGCGCCTGGCCGAGATGTCGACGCCCTGAAACGGCTCGTCGAGGATGAACAGCTTTGCGTCTTGCGCCATCCAGCGGGCGACCATCACCTTCTGCTGGTTGCCGCCGGACAGTGCCGACATCTCGTCCTTCTCGGAGCGGCAGACGATGCTGAGTTCCTCGATCTGCCGGCGCGCGGTGGCGCGTTCGAGGCGGCGCTTGAGCACGCTGAGATTCGACATCCGCTTCAGGAACGGCAGGCTGACATTACGCTCGATATTGAAGCCGCCGACAATGCCGCTGGTGGCGCGGTCCTTGGCGACGAGGAACACGCCGGCGGCGATCGCATCACCGGCGGATCGCGGCGCGTAGGGCCTGCCGTTCATCGTCATCGTACCCGACAGCGGCTTGCGCACACCGAACAGCGTTTCGGCAAAAGCGGTCTTGCCGACACCGACGAGGCCGGTGATGGCGACGACCTCGCCATCGCCAAGCGTCAGCGAGATCGGCCTGGCGCCCTGCGCGATGCGCAGGCCTTCGATGGTCAGGACCATCTTGGCGGAACTTCTGGCAACGATCTGGTCAAGATGGATCTTGCGGCCGAGCATGGCATTGACCGCGCCTTCATAATCGAGCGGCTTGGTGTCGAAGACACCTGAAACGATGCCGTCACGCATGGAGACGATGCGATCGGCAAGCCGCCTGATGTCAGACATGCGGTGCGAGATGTAGAGGATCGCCACGCCCTGTTCGCGAAGCCTGTCGACCAGGGCGAACAACCGGTCGGCTTCGGCGCTGGAGAGCGAGGAGGTCGGCTCGTCGAGGATCAGCACCTTCGGCTGGTGCGCCAGGGCGCGTGCGATCGCCACCATCTGGCGATCGGCCAGCGAAAGGTCGTTGACGCGGGCCTTGAGATCGATGGCCAGCCCCATGCGGTCGGCGACGGCCTTGGCCTCGCGGCGCACCCGGGCCGGATTGAACAGGGTGGGTGCGGCCTTCCCGCTCAGCCTGTCGAGCGTCAGGTTGGTGGCCACATCGAGGTCGGCCACGACACCGTCATTGATGTTCTGATGCACGGTGACGACGCCGGAGCGGATCGCTTCCGCCGGCGTGTTCGGCGCGAAGTCCTGCCCGGCAAGCGTCATGGTGCCGCCGCCACGCTCGTAGACGCCGCTGATGATCTTGACGAGGGTGGATTTGCCGGCGCCGTTGGCGCCCATCAGCACGGTCACTTCGCCGGAATGCAGCTCAAGCGAGATGCCGCCAAGCACCTCGTTGCGGCCAAAGGATTTCCTCAGTCCCTCTACGCGGAACACGGCATTGCCGACCATGCGTTCCTCCCTGACCTCGACGCTATGGTCAATATCGGCAATTGTCAACACGATTGACAATTGCCAGACAGCTTCCTAGCTTGGCCCCGCCGCTAAGGCTCCCTTATGATCGGAGCGCACAGGCGGGAGGGAGACGAATGACTGGGAAATTGCCGTTCGAAGCATTGTCGGTGGAGACGCTTGCAACGCGCCTCGGCACGAACGAGGCACTGTGCGCGAAGATCGGCAAGGACACGACACAATGGAAGGTCCGCGAAGTCGGCGACGGCAATCTGAACCTGGTGTTCATCGTCGAGGGTGCCGGCGGCGGCGCCATCGTCAAGCAGGCCCTGCCCTATGTCCGGCTGGTCGGCGACAGCTGGCCGCTGCCGCTGAAGCGTTCCTTCTTTGAGTATCACGCGCTGACCCGTCAGGAGGCGCGCGCGCCGGGCTCGGTGCCGGCGATCTATCATTTCGATGAAGGCCAGGCGCTGATCATCATGGAGTATCTGGCGCCCCCACACACCATTCTCAGGCGCGCCCTGATCGACGGGCGCCAATTGCCCAACATTGCCAGGGATATCGGCCTGTTCATGGCTCGGACGCTGTTTCGCGGTTCGGACCTGTCGATGGTGACGAGGGATCGCAAGGCCGATCTGGCGCTGTTCGCCGACAATGTCGACCTCTGCGACATCACCGAGAACCTGGTGTTCTCCGATCCCTATTTCGACGCCAAGTTGAACCGGCATACCTCGCCGCAACTCGACGGTCTGGTTGCGGACCTGCGTGCCGACCGCGACCTCAAGGTCGAGGCGCAACGGCTGAAGCACATCTTCGCCGCCAATGCCGAGACGCTGCTGCATGGCGATTTACATTCCGGCTCGATCATGGTCACCGACAGTGAGACCAGGATGATCGATCCGGAGTTCGCCTTCTACGGGCCGATGGCCTTCGATGTCGGCATGCTGCTCGCCAATTTCTGGATGTCCTTCTTCTCGCAGCGCGGCCATGAGCAGAAGAGCAAGCGCGACACCATGCGCACCTATCTGCTCGGGGTCACCGCACGGACATGGGCGGTTTTCCGCGCCGAGTTCTCGCATCTTTGGCGCACCGAGCGTACCGGAATGCTCTATCAAAGAAGCCTGTTCGAGGATCAGGGCGACGTACTCGCCGCCGAGCAGGCGCTCGATCATGTGCTGCACCAGATCTGGACCGATCTTCTCGGCTTTGCCGGCATCGAGGTGCACAGGCGCATCCTCGGCCTCGCCCACAATGCCGATTTCGAAACCATTGCCGACGAGGATCTGCGCGCCTCTTGCGAGGCGAAGGCGCTCAAATTCGGCCGTCACATCGCCGTCAACCGGCGGCGGATACACAGCATCGACGAGGTCAACAATCTGGCCGCGCTGATCGAACAGGAGAGCAGCATTTGAACGTCGGCGAGCGCCACTATCGCACCATCTGGCTGAGCGACGACGGACGTTCGGTTGACATTATCGACCAGCGCTGGCTGCCGCATGATTTCCGCATCGAGACGATCGGCACGGTTTCCGGCATCGCCACCGCCATCCGCGACATGTGGGTGCGCGGCGCGCCGCTGATCGGCGTCACCGCCGCCTATGGTGTTGCCCTGCAGATGGCCGACGACCCGTCCGACGAAGCGCTCGATGCCGTATGGGAGACGCTGCACGAGACACGCCCGACGGCGATCAACCTGCGTTGGGCGCTCGACGAGATGCGGCGCTTCCTCAAGCCGCTGCCAAAAGAACAACGCGCCGAAGCCGCCTATCGGCGCGCCAGTGAGATCGCCGACGAGGATGTCGGTCTGAACCGCGCCATCGGCGAGAACGGTCTTGCCGTCATCAAGGCGATCGCGGCACGCAAGCAGCCGGGTGAGACGGTCAACATCCTGACGCATTGCAACGCCGGCTGGCTGGCCACCGTCGATTACGGTACCGCCACCGCGCCGATCTATCTGGCAACCGAAGCCGGCATTCCGGTCCACGTCTATGTCGACGAGACCCGCCCGCGCAACCAGGGCGCCCAGCTGACCGCCTGGGAGATGGCCGGCCACGGCGTGCCACACACACTGATCGTCGACAATGCAGGCGGCCATCTGATGCAGCGCGGCGCGATCGACATGGTCATTGTCGGCACCGACCGGACCACCGCCGACGGCGATGTCTGCAACAAGATCGGCACTTATCTGAAGGCGCTCGCCGCCGCCGATAATGACGTGCCGTTCTATGTCGCGCTGCCCTCGCCGACCATCGACTGGACGGTGCATGACGGGCTCAAGGAAATCCCGATCGAGCAGCGCTCGGCCGACGAGGTCTCGCTGGTATGGGGCAAGACCGCCGGCGGCGAGATCGCCCAGGTGCGCATCTCGCCCGAAGCGACGCCCGCGGCCAATCCAGCCTTCGATGTGACCCCGGCGCGGCTGGTGACCGGGCTGATCACCGAACGCGGCATCGCCAAGGCATCGCGCGAAGGTCTGAAGGCGATGTTCCCCGAACGGGCGTAGAGCCGATGCCAGCTAATACAGCGGCTTGCTCATGTGGTTGGGCGTTGGCCATTGCGTGGTGACGCCAGGCTGCACCGGGCGTTCGAGATAGGTCGACAGCACCACATAGCTGCGGGTCGAGGTGACGCCGGGCGTATCGTAGAGGCGAGCGAGCAGGCCTTCCAGCGCCCTCGTATCTTCGGTGCGGACCTTCAGCAACATGCAGGTGTCGCCGGCGACGGTGTGGATCTCCTCGACTTCCGGATATTGCGAAACCGCCATCAGTTCCGGGGTCTTGCCCCAGCCCCTGGTGTCGATATGCACGAAGGCCAGCAGTGGCTTCTTCACCGCCTTGGGGTCGATGATCGCGGCTGTGCCGCGAATGGCGCCGCTGCGCCGAAGGCGCTTGACCCGCTCATGCGCGGCTGGCGGCGAAAGCCCGACCCGATCGCCGAGTTCCGCATAACTGACCGTGGCATCGTCGACGAGAACGCCTAATATCTTTCGGTCAATTGCGTCGACATCGCGGGGCGCCGGCGTGTTCCGCGGAATGATATCTGTTTCTTCATCCATATCGACAATCCCAATTGCCACAGAATTTAATACGGCCATTATGGCTATATGTCGAACAGCAATCAAGCTACAGCCCTGCCAACGGGTGCCAGGCCACCCATCCCGGCCCTCGCCTATCTGTTGACCGGATGCATCGCCGTGATCGGTTCGAATTCACTGGTCCTGGGCCCGATAGCCCCGGCCGTGGCGTCGTCCTTCGCGAGCAGCGTCCCGGCCGTGATGATCGCAGCGGCCGCCTTTGGCCTCGGGACCTCGGCAAGCGCCCTGTTCCTGGCACGCTATATCGACCGGCTCGGCGCTCGCCGGATGCTGCAGGGGGCATTGCTGTTGCTGGCCATAGCCCTGGTTGCCAGCGCGGCCGCACCGATACTGATCATGCTGGTCGCGGCCCAGCTCGTCGCCGGTATTGCCGCCGGCATCGCCATGCCGGCGATCTATGCGAGTTCGGCGGCGATCGCACCGCCCGGCCGCGAAAGCGGGACCATCGGCGTCGTGCTGACCGGATGGACGCTCAGCATGGTGGCCGGCGTTTCGCTCTCGGCCGTGCTTGCCGATCTCGTGCACTGGCGCGCCGTCTTCGCGGCCGTCGCGGTACTGGCAATGCTGGCGCTGACCAGTCTCACGATGACGTCGCTGAGCGGCATCAGGAAGAGCGGCCCGGCCCCGACACCGCTGGCGGCGCTCGGCATTCCCGGCATCGTGCCACTTCTCATCGCCTGCGCAGCCTTCATGACCGCCTTCTACGGTGTCTATGGCTATCTCGGCGATCACCTTCACAGTGGACTGGGCAAGCCGGTGAGCGCCAATGGCTGGGCAGCCCTTGCCTATGGCATCGGCTTCGGCACGGCTGCTCTCCTCGACGGGGTGATCGATCGCCTGGGCGCTCGCCGCGTCATGCCATTCGCCTATCTTCTTGTCGCCATCGTCTACGTCGCGATCGCCGCGAGCAGCAACAGTTTCGGCCTGACGCTCGCGATGGTGGCGGTGTGGGGGCTTGCCAATCATTTCGGACTGAATGTGCTGGTGATGAGTCTTTCGGCGCTCGATCCCTCACGGCGCGGCACGATCATGGGCCTGAACAGCTCGGTGACCTATCTGGCGGTCTTTGTCGGCACCACCGGTTTTGGGCCGCTCTATTCCAGCTTCGGCTTTGCGGTCTGTGCGATGGTTGCGGCACTGCTGATGCTGGTTGCCGCAGCGGCGGCCGCGTGGCGCACGCGATAGAGCGCTTCTTTTACGTGATTGCTCCAGTCGACAGAACGCGATTGGCCACCGGCCTGTCGCCCGGTTGACAGTGGCACCCCTGCCCTCCATACAAAGCCCGTTAATGTTCTCAGGGCGGGGTGAAAGTCCCCACCGGCGGTAAGGACTCTCGGTTGTGCATGATTCCTTTCGGGGTCATGCACGGGACCCAAGCCCGCGAGCGCTTTCCAAGACAATTGGAAAGGTCAGCAGATCCGGTGTGATTCCGGAGCCGACGGTTAGAGTCCGGATGAAAGAGGACGAACGGAAAACGGACCGCATCGGCGGGCCGGATTTCGTGTCGTGCGTCCTGATTCTGGTTCGAAACGGAAGGATGGACCCATGAATCAGCATTCCCATAAAGACTACGAAACAACCCGCATCGCCGTCATCAGAGCGCGCTGGCATGCCGATATCGTCGACCAGTGCGTAAGGGCTTTCGAGGCGGAACTCGCCGACATCGGAGGCGACCGCTTCGCCGTCGATGTCTTCGACGTGCCCGGCGCCTACGAGATCCCGCTGCACG
Organism: Mesorhizobium sp. HAY1-8B; assembly: GCF_056868045.1. Classification (NCBI taxonomy): domain Bacteria; kingdom Pseudomonadati; phylum Pseudomonadota; class Alphaproteobacteria; order Hyphomicrobiales; family Phyllobacteriaceae; genus Mesorhizobium; species Mesorhizobium sp. HAY1-8B. The sequence continues at coordinate 3,102,873 of NZ_CP200321.1, read as the reverse complement.
CCAAGACCTTGGCCGAGACCGGCCGCTATGCCGCGATCCTCGGCACGGCCTTCGTCGTCAATGGTGGCATCTACCGGCATGAGTTCGTCGCCAGCGCCGTCATCGACGGCATGATGAACGCGCAGCTGTCGACCGGCGTGCCGGTGCTTTCGGCGGTGCTGACGCCACACAATTATCACGACAGCGCCGAGCATCATCGCTTCTTCTTCGAGCACTTCACCGTCAAGGGCAAGGAGGCGGCCAACGCCTGCGTGCAGATTCTCGCCGCGCGGGAAAAGATCGCGGCATGAAATCTTCCCGGCCGGGTGGAAATCGAGACAACACCCGGTAGTATTTGCGAAAATACCGAGTTCGGGGAGGATGCCGGTGCAGACCAAGAAGATCATCAATGACGGCAACCGCGCCGTCGACGAGATGCTCGAAGGAATCCTCGCCGCGCATCCTCGTCACCTCATGAGCACGGATGGCAGCCCGCGCTCGATCATCGCCCGCGACGGGCCGCGGCCCGGCAAGGTCGGGCTGGTCATCGGCGGCGGCTCCGGCCACGAGCCGACCTTTCTCGGCTTTGTCGGCAAGGGACTGGCGGACGCGGCGGCCATCGGCAATGTCTTTGCCTCGCCACCGCCCGATCCGATCCTCGAATGCGCCAAGGCCGTCAGCGGCGGCGCCGGCGTCCTGTTCATGTACGGCAACTATGCCGGCGACGTGATGAATTTCGACATGGCGGCCGAGATGGCCGCGATGGACGACATCGAGGTGCGCACCGTGCTGGCCACCGATGACGTCGCCTCGGCACCGCGCGACCAGCGGCAGAAGCGCCGCGGCGTCGCCGGCAACTTCTTCATCTTCAAGGCGGCCGGTGCCGCCTGCGACCTCATGCTCTCCCTGGACGAGGTCGAGCGCATCGCGCGCAAGGCCAATGACCACACCTTCACCATGGGCGTGGCCCTGTCACCCTGCTCGCTGCCGCAGACAAGGCGGCTGAATTTCGAGATCGGCGCCGACGAAATGGAGATCGGCATGGGCATCCATGGCGAACCCGGCATCGCCCGCGGCAAGCTTGGGAGCGCCGACGAAATCACCGACGAGATGCTGGACAAGATTTTCGCCGAGATGGCGCCGAAGCGCGGCGACAAGGTCGCGGTGCTGGTCAACTCGCTCGGCTCGACGCCGCTGATGGAGCTCTACATCATGAACCGCCGGGTCAAGCAGCGGCTCGACGATATCGGCGTTTTGATCCACGCGACCTGGGTCGGCAATTACTGCACGTCGCTGGAAATGGCCGGCGCCTCGGTGACGCTTTTTCATCTCGACGAGGAATTGCAGACCATGCTCGACCACCCCTGCGACTGCGCCATGTTCCGTGCCGGCTGACGAAAGAGCGTTCCCGTGACCATCGATGCCGCCGACCTGAAAAGAATGTTCGATACGATCGCGGTGGCGATCGAGACCGACAGGGACAGGCTCTGCCAGCTTGACGGCGTCATTGGCGACGCCGACCACGGCATTGCCATGGCGCTCGGCTTCAACGCCGTGCGCGAAGCGCTGGCCTCGCTCGACCTTGCGGCGATCGAGCCGACGGCGCTGCTCAACACGGCGGCGAAATCGTTCCTGAATGCCGTCGGTGCTTCCTCGGGCCCGCTCTATGCGACGGCCTTCATGCGCGCCGCCGCCTCCGCCAAGGGCAAGGCGACGCTGGCGGAGACGGATTTCATCGCCCTGTTCCAGGCCATGGCGCAAGGCATCAAGGATCGCGGCAAGGCGGAGCCGGGCGAGAAGACGATGGTCGATGCCTGGCAGCCGGCGGCGGAAGCAGCCGCCGCGGCCAATCTTGCCGGCAAGAACTTGGCCGAGAGCCTCGGGGCAGCCCTTGCCGCCGCCGAGTCTGGTGCTGAAGCGACCAAGAACATGATCGCCGCCAAGGGCCGCTCCTCCAGGCTTGGCGAGCGATCGCTCGGGCATATCGACCCTGGCGCCGCATCGGCTGTTACCGTGATCGGCGCGATACGCAAGAGCCTGACATCGACCCTATAGTTTCAGATCGAAGCTGACCTTGAAGGCATGTCCCTGGGCATCCTTCGCGATCTGGCCGGAATAGGATGCGCCGAGCTTGGCATTGGACGACAGGAGAACGTCGAACCCGGCTTCGACCGCCAGCGCATCCCTGGCGATTGGCACGCCCGAAATGGTGAAGGATGCTCCGGTGTTGAAGGCCAGATCGGAGGTCGGACCGACGTTGCCGTAGGCGTGCTGCCAGCCCAGCATGCCGTGCAGGGCGGCCTTGGTCACCCCCGTGTCGAACTGGGTCGAAGCGCGAACGCCAAATGTCGAGAAGGTGTTTTCCGTCGTCGTCTTCTGTGCCGTCAGCGCCGAAGTCGTGCCGCCGGTCTCGGCGAAACCATCGGTCTTCAGATTGACGTAGGCGAGATTAGCGAAGGGTTCAAAGGCATTGCGTCCGATATCGAAGCGATAGGCCAGTTCGCTGAAAGCCTGCGCCGTCGCGGCATTGTAGTCGGCGGAGAGCTGTTCGGCGAAGGCGGGGAAGACCACGTTGCGCCTGGTCTCGATGTCATGCCAGCCATAGATCGCGCCGGCGCGGAAACCGAACTGTCCCAGTTGCGTGCCGGCATAGACACCGAGATTGTAATTGTCGCTCGAACCGGATGAAGCCCGGTCGGTGACATCGAACCTCGAATGGCTGTAACCGCCGAGCACGCCGAGCCGCCAGCTTCCGACCGGTGCGTCGGCGCCGCCGATGAATCCTGTCGTGTTGCGGCCGAAGGCAGCGGCATCGCCGGAGCCGTTCGTATCGCCAGTCATTGCAAGTGCCTGGCTCCAGATCACGATGCCATCGGCATTGGCGGGCGCGGCGCGCACGCCGTCGGTGTCGATGCTGGCGGTCGTCAAAACCGGTGTGGAAACCCCATCGAAGGCGGCGCGAATTCGGCTGTTCGCGGCGTCCCGCGCGAAACGGCTATCCTCCACAAGCGCGCCATTGATATCGGCGTGGATCTCTCCGGAAAGCGCGTTTCCATAGGGACGCAGATAGCGATAGAAACCGACCGCCTCCACGGTGGGGTCGCTCTCCAGCGCTTCCCGATTGAGGATGTACATCGACCAACCGTCCTTCGTCTGGTTGAAGGAAAGCCCTTCGACTTCCTGTTCGCGGCCGATGTTCAGATTGCCCAGATTCTCGACTTCGCCGGTCTTGAGGTTCGCCCGGTAGATGATCTTCTGGTCATTGTCGGTCGAAAAATACATCCAGCCGTCCAGAAGCTTGCCGCCCTGTGCCTGGTCGATGGTGTGCGTCAGCGGGATGTATTCCTTGAAGCTCCAGTCCGACAGATTGTAGACCGCTATCTCCGTCGCATTCTCATAGGCCATGCCGTAGCCGAGGCCGTTCTTGGCATCGACGGCCACCCAACTGGCAATATCATGGATGCCATGGGGCGGATTGAGCGAAAATGCCTGACCGGTGAAGCTCAGGTCACTCGCGCGATACACCGCGAAAACCGGGTTTTCGTATTTGCCCCCAGTGACTGGGTCGCGCTGGCTCGAGTCCAGTGAAATATAGAGAAGCCCGTCGGCATAATCGATATCGCCGATGTGGTTCAGCCCGATATCGGAATATTGGGACGGAAGCTTGAGAACATTGGGAATGGCGGGCGAGACAGTCAGGGACGGATTATAGTTCCTGTCCGTGCGCTCGAGAATATTGGTGCCGGAGAAATACCAGTTCGTGCCGTCCGTCGTCACGCCCTGTTGCTTCGAGGATATCGCGTCGCCGGTGAAGGTCGTCTTCTCGACCATGATCCAGGGCTCGACGGCAAACGCCGGCACCGATGTCATGGCGAGCGCACTGGACAGAACGATGCAGGAGGCTATGGTTTTCGGAAGACAGACCGTCCCCTTGAGGGCGGCTTTGCTGGCGTGATCGATCATCTTGGAAGACATTTCTGACGCGTTCCTGTTGGTGTTTGTAATCGACGGCTCGACGCGCACGACATCGACCAACGACGGTGGCGGCCGCCGGCGATGGCAAGACACGAGGTTTTGTGGCTCTTCGGGTGCTATCTGCGCTGTGGTTCGTCGATCGCTCTGGCGGAGAGTTCAACGATGTGCTCACTAGGGCGGGTACGTGACAATCGTATGAATAATGGGAATAGTATGAAGAATTCAGCCCCCGTCTCTCGGGCGTCCCGGATGACGTCGCGCATGGCCGGCTCGTCGCATTCCGGTCTTCACGGCAGACTGCTCAATGAAATCGGCCTCAGCATCGTGCGCGGCGAACTGATTCCCGGTGACCAGTTGCCGAATGGCGACGATTGGAGCGCCTCCTATGGCGCGAGCCGCACGGGCCTGCGTGAAGTCGTCAAGGTTCTGGCTGGCAAGGGCATGGTGGAAATGCGCCCCCGGACCGGGACCAGGGTGCGCCCGCGCAAGGATTGGAACTTTCTCGATCCGGATGTGCTCTTGTGGCGTTTCGGCTCGAGAACGACAGCAGAGGAGGCGCGTTCCCTGTTCGAACTGCGGCGCGCGATCGAACCGACAGCAGGGGCCTTGGCGGCGCAGCGCGCCAGCCCGGAGCAGATCGCCGATTTGCGGGCAATCCTCGAAGAGATGGAACAGGCCGGTGATGACGGCGAACGTTTCGCTGTGCCGGATCTGGCTTTCCACCAGGCGATCCTGCACATGTCGGGCAACGAGTTGATCGGTTCGCTCGCCGCTTTGATCGAGACCGCGCTGGTGATCAGCTTCCGGCTTTCGGACGACAACCCAGCCGGTCAGCGCCATTCGCTCAGCCTGCATCGGCAGATTGTCGAGAGCATCGAAAAGCGCGACTTCGGCAGCCACCAGCAAGGTGCTGATCGACCTGCTGGACGGAGCGGAAGAGGATGTGCGGCGTTCCCTCGCTGCCAGGCTCGGCAGACAGAAGTAGGCCGGCATCGCAGCATGCTCAGCGCGGAACCAAGCCCGCCCAGCTATGCCGCGGGCCTGCGGCTCATGCAGGCTTCACCGCGTCGAGCCTGTTGATCGCCTCGACATTGCCGGCCGAGGGACCTTTGTCGTCGAATTCCGACGCCAGCCACGTATCGACGATCGCCTTGGCCAATTCCGGGCCGATGACGCGGGCGCCCATGGTGATGATCTGCGCGTTGTTGGATTTCGCGGCCCGCTCGGCCGAATAGGTATCGTGGGTGAGTGCGGCGCGGATGCCCGGCACCTTGTTGGCCGAGATCGACACGCCGATGCCGGTGCCGCAGAACAGGATACCGCGCTCGTTCTCGCCGTCGATGATGGTCTGGGCGAGTTTTTGCGAGAGGTCGGCATAGTAGCCGGCCTGGCTGAGATCACTGACCGTCAGGCCGGATTTGGTGGCAAGGTGTGCGGCGATGACATCGAGCAGCGGCTTGCCGGCGCTGTCTGCTCCAATGGCTATTTTCATGGTTTTCCCTTTCGTGTTTGGATGATTTCAGATCGCAGCCGAAGCACGGCCTAGGATGTCGATGTAGCCATCCGCCTGCCAGGCGGAGCGGCCGATGAAGAGGCCATCGATATTGGGCTGACCGATCAGCTCGGCGGCATTGCCGGGATTGACGCTGCCGCCATAGAGGACCGGCGGCACGGACGGCAGCAGACCGCCGGCGACCTTCTTGATCAACGCCTGCTGCTTGTCGGCATAGTCGGAGCTGGCCGGAATGCCCTTGTCGCCGATCGCCCAGACAGGCTCATAGGCGAACAGGATTTTTGTGCCCTTCGCCTGACCTTCGAGATATTGCAGCGCCCCCTCGACCTGGGCGCTCAACACGGCATCGGCCTTGCCGCCTTCGCGCTCGGCCAACGTCTCGCCGACACAGATCAGCGGTATCAATCCGTGCTTCACGGCGGCGGCCGTCTTCAGGCCGACGGTGCGGTCGGTCTCGCCGAAATGCTCGCGCCGTTCGCTGTGGCCGAGCTCGACCAGATCGAGCCCGCAATCCATCAGCATCAGCGGCGAGATCTCGCCGGTCCAGGCGCCGGCATCGGCCCAATGCATGTTCTGAGCACCGACCTTGACGCGCGTCGACGACAGCGCCCGCTTGACCTCGCGCACCGCCGTGAAAGGCGGGATCACGAAAGGCTGGATGCGGTCATCGAAGTCTGGGATGAAACCGGCCAGGCGCTGAGCGAAAGCCATCGCCTCGGCGAGCGTCTTGTTCATCTTCCAGCTTGTACCGACCCAGTAAACCACGCGTACTGCTCCTTACTTTTGTCCAGCGATCAGCGCCCGTCTTCGGGATCATTATCCCTTGTCGATCACCGTCAGCGACACGCCAGCGACATCCAGCGCGGCGCGCATCGCCGGCTCGGGCGCCCGGCCCGTAAAGACCGTGTCGAAGGCGCTGAGATCGGTGAGGAAGTGGAGCGCCGTGCGGCCGAACTTGCCGTGATCGACCAGCAGATATTTGCGGGTCGCCGCCGCCATCATCAGCCGCTTGGCCTGCACCACCTCCTGGTCCTGGTGGAACGCGGAAGCGCCATGGATGGCCGAGGATGACAGGAAGGCAACGTCGGCGCGCAGCGATTTGAGCGACGCCTCGGCCAGCAGGCCGAAGAAGCCGTGGAACTTCTTGCTGTACTGGCCGCCGAGCGCGATCAGGCTGATGCCACCTGCGCCGGCCAGATCCTGGATAACGGCCAGATTGTTGGTGATCACGGTCAGCGGCCGCAGATCGGCGAGATGCCGCGCAATGCCGCCCGCCGTCGAGCCATCGTCGATGATCACGGTCTGGCCGGGCTCGATCATGCCCACAGCGGCAGCCGCCAAGCGCTGCTTTTCCTCGGTCGCCTGCTTCTGACGGTAGCGGAAATCGCTTTCGAACAGACCGCTCGGCTGGATCGAGGCGCCGCCGCGCACCTTGCGCAAGAACCCGCTTTCCTCGAGCTCGTCGAGGTCGCGGTGCACGGTCATCTTGGAGACGCCAAAGAGCAAAGCCAGGTCGTCGACGCCGGCCTGACCGGCGTCCATCAGAAACTCCATGATGCCTTGACGCCTGATATCGCTCTTCATTGCCGCTGACCGCCAACGCCGAAGCGTGGCTCCCTGACCGGACCCAAACGATAACAGATATCGTCGCAAAAGTAGCAAATATTTTGTGATAATGGGACGATTTCTTGGGATATTCCGCTTGCCCTGATCGCGGCCCTGTAACAAGAATTGCAGCTGGGACGACCGGTTGCGGTTGCGGTTGGGCCGAAATCCGGCCAGAAGCATCGGTGGGCTGGACGATGCGCGGACAGTCCGCAACCACAGGTTCGAAACCAGATACGGGAGACTATTCGTTGGCTCGCATCACACTGAGACAATTGCTCGATCACGCCGCCGAACACGGCTATGGCGTGCCGGCCTTCAACATGAACAACATGGAACAAGGCCTCGCCATCATGGAGGCGGCGGAAGAGACCAAATCGCCTGTCATCCTGCAGGCAAGCCGCGGTGCGCGCGCCTATGCCAATGACGTGGTGCTGGCCAAGCTGATCGACGCGCTGGTCGAAATCCACCCCGATATCCCGGTCTGCATGCATCTCGACCATGGCAACAACGAAGCCACCTGCGTCACCGCGATCCAGTACGGCTTCACCTCGGTGATGATGGACGGCTCACTCAAGGAGGACGGCAAGTCGCCGGCCGACTACGCCTATAATTCGGGCATCACCAAACGCGTCGTCGACATGGCGCATTGGGGCGGCGTCTCTGTCGAAGGCGAGATCGGCGTGCTGGGCTCACTGGAGAGCGGCGGCGGCGAGCAGGAGGACGGCCACGGCGTCGAAGGCGCGATCAGCCACGACCAGCTTCTGACCGATCCGGAGCAGGCGGTGCAGTTCGTCAAGGACACCCATGTCGATGCGTTGGCGGTGGCCATGGGCACCAGCCACGGCGCCTACAAATTCTCGCGCAAGCCGGACGGCGCGGTGCTGGCGATGAACGTCATCGAGGAGATCCACCGCCGCCTGCCGAACATGCATCTGGTCATGCACGGCTCTTCCTCCGTGCCGGAGGAGTTGCAGGAGATCATCAACAAATATGGCGGCCAGATGAAGCCGACCTGGGGCGTGCCGGTCGAGGAGATCCAGCGCGGCATCAAGCACGGCGTGCGCAAGATCAACATCGACACCGACAACCGCATGGCGTTGACCGGCGCGATCCGCAAGGTGCTGACGGAAAACCCGAGCGAGTTCGACCCACGCAAATATCTGACGCCGGCAATGGCGGCGATGCGCAAGCTCTGCAAGGAGCGGTTCGAGCAGTTCGGCACCGCAGGCAACGCGCCGAAGATCAAGCCGCTGCCGGTCTCGGAAATGGCCAAGCGCTACAAATCGGGCAGCCTCGACCCGAAATTCGGCTGAGTCCCGCCGACCGAAAATCTGGCTGCATCTTCGGGCAGGAGCCGCACAGGCTCCTGCCCGATCTCTATTCGGCCCTTGGCAAAAGGCTGGGCCTGCCTGTCTCGATGAACGGCGCCCAATAGTCGACGGACTCGCGGATCATGGCGACCACCTGATGGTCGACCGGCTCACGCTCACGGAACGACAGTTCGAGGCAAATCTCGTTGTCGGTGCCACCGCCGCGGCGCACCGTCTCCAGCAGCTTTTCCGGCGTGATACGGCCGTCCCTGTTGTAGGCTGATGTGAACGGCCAATGGCCGCCCTTGTTCATCGACGACTGCTTGATGTGGATGATCGGCGACTTCCTGGGAAAGGCCCCGGCCCAGGCATAGGGATCGATGTCGGCCGGATTGCTTGAGGTGACGTCGCCGTGGTCGATGTCGACCATCATCTCCAGCGGAATGGCCATGCCGGCGGCGTCGATCGCGCTCTGCAGCATCCGGCAGTTCTCGATGGTGTGGCCGAACTCGCGGCCGACCGACATCGGCTCCCAGAACAGGTAGCTCAGTCCGGCCGCACGGGCGTGCTCGGCCACCTCGCGCCAGCAGTCCAGCGCGATGTCGAACAACCGCGCGCGACGCTCGGGGTCGTCAAAGTCGCGATGGGTGAAGATGGCGAACTGCGTGCCCATGCCGCTGGCGCCAAGTTCGGCCGAGATGTCTGCGAACGTCTTGAACCAGTCGACATAGTAGCGGCGCACATCCGCGTCGGGATGGCCGAAATGATTGAGCCGGCCGTAAGGACCGGTCATGCCGGAGGTGACGCGCACGCCGGTGCGGGAGAGTGCACCGCGAAACAGGCGGACGAATTTGACGATCGTCGCCGCCGGCCAGCCCGGATTGACGAATTCATGCGTGAGTTGCACGTCCCTGATGCCAATGCCGTAGGCGATGGTGTCGATCAGATCAGCCGGATCGGCAAAGCGGTTGACCAGCGGATTGGTGTTGAGGGAGAGCGTGAAGGCCAAGGCCGCTATCCCTCCCGGCGCAACGGCGCGATTGTGGAGCGGAATGCCGTCATTGCAGCGTCGCCCCCTCGCGGTTGAGTTGCTGGCGGTATTTTTCAGCGTCCCAGTTCAACAGTTCGCCATTCTCCTTCGGACTGAGATAGTTGACGCGCGCCGCGCTATCGACGCGGGCGACGACGTCGGCCAGGCAACGCGCCATCGCTTCGGCACCGGCATTGGCATCCCGGCGCATCAGCACGCCCTTGCCGGGAAAGAGGATGGACGTCGGCGCGGCCGCAGTGCGGGCGACGGTCGCCGCCGCGTTCTCGCCGGGACCGGCGATCACCGAGCCAACGCCGAGAAAGATGACATGATCAGGATAGAGGCTGCCGGAAGCGGCGATGCGGCAACTGGCGAGATCGGTCGCGACGGCATGCGCGGCCGCCGAGGCCGGCAACCGGTAGTCGCTGCCGGCAGCGAGCCTCAGCAGCGCGTCAAGATCGGGCGGAGAAGCCGGCCGTGGCGGCCGCGCGAGCAGCCCGGTCACCCGTTGTAGAAGCAACGCCGCTTCGGCGACCGTGTCGGCAGCGACCACCAGCCCATGATTGCCAAGCACGAGCACGTTGGTCGCAGGCTTCAGCCGCTCGGCGATCCCTTGCGCCAGCGGCAAGCCAGGCCGGCGATAGGGGACGAAAGCCCAATCGAGGCCACGCAGGCGCTCCTCCAGCAGGGCTTCGGCATTGGCCTGTACGGCGATCGAGATCGTCTCGACGCAATGGACGTGGACGACGATCTTCTGCGGCAGCAAAGCATGCACCGTCGTCTCGATGGAGGGCCGCAGTTGGCGAGGATTGAGGTCCGCCAGTGTGAACTGCCCAGCCACCTCCGCCGCCGGGCTGCGATGCGCCACGGCATCGAGCAGTGGCGCCAGCGCGACCGGCACCATGATCTCATCGTCGCGCGCGTTCTTCAGCCATGTGCCTGAGGCTTTGATCCACAGCACGCCGGCCTGCTTGATGGAGGTGTTGCCGCCGGCGCCCTGGACCAGCAGCGGATCGGCGCCGATACTGGCCGACAAGGAGCGCAGCATGCGGAATTCGGTGGTGCCGGTATCGACGGGATGGACCATCAGCCTGCCTTCGCCAGCCGGTTCACGCACCAGTGCTCGAAAGCCGCCCTCTCCTCGGCGGACAAATGCAGGCCATGCTTGGTGCGCCGCTGCAGGATATCGGCCGACGTCAAAGCCCACTCCCGGTCGAAGAGATAATTGGCCTCGCGCTCAAAGAAGTCCCTGCCGAAGCAGCGCCCGAGTTCATCGATCGAACGGGCCGCGCCAACCAAAGCCCGTGTCCTGGTGCCGTAGAGCCGACCATAATGCTTGAGCAGCGATGCCGGCATCCATGGATACTCATCTCCGAGATCGCCGAGAAACTGTTCGAAATCGGCATTGGCGATGTCACCGCCGGGCAGATGCGCCTTCGCGGTCCACGGCTTGCCCATTTTGGGAAAGAACGGAGCGATCCTGTCCAGCGCATGCTCGGCCAGTTTGCGGAAGGTGGTGATCTTGCCGCCGAAGACGGAGAGCAGCGGCGCCTGCCCGTCCGGTGCGTCGAGCTCGAAAATGTAATCGCGGGTGACGGCGCTGGGATTGTCGGCATTGTCGTCGTAGAGCGGCCTGACGCCGGAGAACGAATAGACGACATCGCCGCGCGCGAGTCCGCGCTTGAAATAGCGGTTGACCACCCTGATCAGGTAGTCAATCTCACTCCCATCCGCCGCCACATCCTCAGGCCGGCCGTCATAGGGAATGTCGGTGGTGCCGATCAGGGCGAGATCATTCTGATAGGGGTTGATGAAGATCACACGCTTGTCGCTGTTCTGGATGAGATAGGCCTGACGCCCCTCCCAGAATTTCGGCACGACGATGTGGCTGCCCTTGACCAGGCGGACATTGCGCCTGGAGTTCTGGCCAGCAACGCGGTTGACTATGTCATTGACCCAGGGGCCGGCGGCATTGATCAGCGCGCGGGCTCGAACCATCGTCCTGATGCCCGTCCTGCCGTCCTGCATCTCGACAACCCACAGGCCGTTCTCGCGGCGGGCGGCGGTGCAGGCGGTTCGGGTGAAAACCCTGGCGCCGCGCTCGGCGGCGTCGAGCGCGTTGATGATGACGAGGCGGGCGTCGTCGACCCAGCAATCGGAATACTCGAAGCCGCGCCGGAAGGCGTCCTTGATCGGCGCGCCTTCGGGCGCGGTGCGCAGGTTGAGCGTGCGGGTCGCCGGCAGCCGCTTGCGGCCGCCGAGATGGTCGTAGAGGAACAGGCCGAGCCGCACCAGCCAGGCTGGCCGGTCGTCCGGGCTGTGCGGCAGCACGAAGCGCATCGGCCAGATGATGTGCGGCGCCGATTCCAGGAGCACCTCGCGCTCGATCAGCGCTTCGCGCACCAGGCGGAATTCGTAATATTCGAGATAGCGCAAGCCGCCATGGACTAGCTTGCCCGAGCGCGAGCTGGTGCCTTCGGCGAGATCGTCCTTTTCGCACAGGATGACGGAAAGGCCTCGGCCGGCGGCATCACGCGCAATGCCGGCGCCGTTGATACCGCCGCCGATGACGAAGAGGTCGACGATTTCAGTGCCACCGCTCATGCCGCCATGGCCTCGATGCCGATTTGATGCGTCATGGCCGTTGCCTCAGCATGGATTGACCGGAGGCAGGCCGGCGAGGTAGCGGCGCACCTCTTCGGCGGCCTGTTCGGCGGCATAGGTGACGGTGCGCACCGAGGCGCCGGCGATATGCGGCGTCAGCGTCACAGTAGGAAGCTGCAGCAAAGGCCAGTCCGATGGAACCGGTTCGACCGCGAACGTCTCCAGCATGGCGCTGGCGATCTGGCCCGAAACCAGCGCCTCGTAGAGCGCGTCATAGTCGACCAGGGGCCCGCGCGCGGTGTTGACGAAGATCACACCAGGCTTCATCCGCGCGATGGTGTCCTTGCCGATCAGGCCGCGCGTCTCCTCGGTCACCCGCGAATGTAGCGTGATCACATCGGAGCGGGAGAGGAGATCGTCAAGCGCGACGAGTTCGACGCCGGCATTGCGGTCCTCGGCGCTCAACTGCACATAGGGGTCGCTGACCAGGACGTGACAGCCGAAGGCCCGCAGCAGGCGCACCACCTTGGTGCCGATATTGCCGTAGCCGACAACGCCGACGGTCATTTCGTTGAGTTCGCGACCGGTGCGGTCAGCGCGGTAGAGATCGCCGCGCCAGTCGCCCTTGCGCAAGGCCTCGTGGCCGACCCGGATCAGCCGCGTCTCGGCCAGGATGGCGCCAATGGTGAACTCGGCCACTGCGGTCGCGTTGCGGCCAGGCACATTGACGACGGTGATGCCGTGCGCCTTGGCCGCCGCCATGTCGATGTTGATCGGGCCGCCGCGCGAAACCGCGACCAGCTTGAGACCCGGCACGCGCCGCATCATGCCCTCCGACAGGGGCGCCAACTGGGTGACAAGGATTTCGGCATCGCCGATGAAATCGACGACCTCGTCGGGGTGGCCGAAATACTCCTTGATCTTGTCGAGGCCGAGCGCCGGATTGCCGAACTCCATCGGCTCGTCGGGCCAGGCCGTCTGCAATGTCCTGATATCGAGGTCGCCGCTCGCGACCTTCTCGATTTTGGCGCGAAACACCTCCGGAAGCATGAAGTTGTCGCCAATGATCGCTATTCTCTTACGCATACTCGATTTCTCAACTTGCCTGCACTGAAGCCATAGCGCGCCAGACTGGCCGCAATGCCTGGTGCGCCAACATGTAGGATGGGATCATTTTGTCGTAGATCGCGGCGAGGTTCCGGTCGCTCGGCTCGGCTTCGCCAAGCAGCGGTGTCACCCATTCGCCGACGCATTCGTCCATGGACGGGTAGAGACCGACACAGACAGCGGCGATCATCGCCGCGCCAGCCGCTCCCGCCTCTTCACGCGCGCTGGTGCGGATATCGGCACCCACCGCCGCACCCAGGATCTTGCGCAGTGCCGGGCTCCTGGCCGCACCGCCTGTCAGGCGGACTTCGCGCGGCAGCGGCCCCATGGCCGCGTAGCAATCGCGCGCCGCAAAGGCCAACCCTTCGAAGACGGCGCGGACGAGGTCGGCATAGCCGTGCCGCGAGGAAATGCCGACGAAGCCCGCCCGCGCATTGGCATCGACGAACGGCCCTCGCTCACCCGCCTCCGACACATAGGGCTGATAGAGCAGCGAGGCGGGCTGCGAGGCCGCTATCCAGGCATCGACCAGCGCGATCATCTCGCCATTGCTGCGCGAGATGCCTTGGGAGGCGAGGATGCCGGAGGCAAGGCCAAGCACCCAGTCGATGTTGAGCGTCGCCGCCATGTTCGACTGCATCTGCGCGAACACGCCGGGCGCCGGCATCGCCATGGTGTAACCGGTCGCTGCTTCGTTGAGCTGCACATCGTCGGGGGTCTCGGCCAGCCGCATATGCATGCCGGTGGAGCCGATGATCGAGCAGCCGGGCTTGCGCTCGCGGTCGAGCAAGCCTGCGCCGAGCGCGGTGCAGACGACATCGACATAGCCGAGCACCACCGGCGTACCGGCCAGCATGCCGGTGGCGTCGGCCGCCGCCCGCGACAGCCCGGTGCCGTGCCTGGTGCCGTCGACGATCGGCGGCAGCAGATGCCTGAGATCGGCGACGCCGAGCACGTCGAGCACATCGTCGCAGTAGTCGCGGGTGTGGAAATCGCCGAAGGTGAAGGTTCCCTCGGAAGGATCGGTGGCGCGTTCGCCGGTCAGCTTGAAATAGAGCCAGTCCTTGCAGTGGAACGCGGTCGCCGCCTTGCCGAGCATTTCGGGCATGGTGCGCTTCATGAAGACGAACTGCGAGCCTTGCTGGCAGGCGGCAAGCCCGCTGCCGGTCTTTTCGAAGCGAAGCCGATCCTCGGGCCGCGCGCGGATCTCCTCGACAATGGCCGCGGCGCGCGCGTCGAGCCAGAGCCAGCCCTTGGCCACCGGCTCGCCCTTGGCGTCGATCAGCCAGGTGCCATCGCCTTGCCCGGTCACCGCGATCGCCACCGTCCGGCTGGCGAGATTGGGCACCTTGTCGGCGAGTTGGCGCAATGTCGTGGCGGCATCGCTCCATGTGCGCGCCAGATCCTGTTCGGCGCCGCCGCCCGGCAGTGTCTCATAGTGGTTGGGCAGTGATGCGGCGGCAATCTGCCGGCCCGCCGTGTCGAAAGCGATGGATTTGATGACGGAGGTACCGGCATCGATGCCGATCAGTATGTCGCGCATCACGCAAGCTCCATGCCGTGCGAAATCGCCTTGCCGCTGGCCTGATCGAAGACATGCAGGTTTTTCGGATCGATGCTGACATTGATCGGCGCACCAAGATCCAGGCGGGTGCGGTCATGCTCGACCAGCACCAGCGAGCCGCCGGCGAAGTCGGCCGCTATGTGCGTCTGGTCGCCGAGCCATTGGTTGGCCGAAACCCTGGCGGGAACACCTTCCTTCGAGCGCCGGACCGCATAGGGCCTGATGCCGATGACGACCCGCTCGCGGCTGAGCAATTGATCGCGCACCGGCGCGCTGAAGGCGTCCTTGTCGTAGTCGAGCGACAGGCCGTCGGGCAGCCTGAGATTGATGCGACCGGCGGCTGTCGCGACATAGGCCTCGAAGACGTTCATCGGCGGCTCGCCGACGAATGTGCCGGTGAACAGGTTCGCCGGGCGCTCCTTGATCCGGTCCGGCGTGTCGAACTGCTGCAGCACGCCGCCTTCCATCACCGCGATGCGGTCGGCAAGCGCATTGGCCTCGGTCTGGTCGTGGGTGACCAGGATCGCGGTCAGGCCGCGCTCCTTGATGAAATGCTTGATGCGACCGCGCAGCACGGCGCGCAACTGCGGTTCGAGCTGCCCCATCGGCTCGTCCAGGAGATGCAGATCGGCCTCGCGGATCAATGCGCGGCCGAGGCTGGCGCGCTGCTGCTGACCGCCGGAGATCGAGCTCGGATAGCGCTCCAGTATGTCCTCGATCTCGAGCAGCTTGGCGATGCTGGCGACCTTGGCGTCGACCTCGCTCTTCGGCAGCCGCGCCGCCTTGAGCGCGAAAGCCATGTTCTCGCGCACGGTTAGCGGTGGATAGAGCGAGTAGCCCTCAAACGCCATCGCCACATTGCGCTTGACCGGCGCCAGAGTGTGCACCTGACGGCCGCCAACCGAGATCGCGCCGCGCGATACCTCCTCGAAACCGGCGATCATGCGCAGCGTCGACGTCTTGCCGCAGCCGGACGAACCGAGCAGCGCCACGATCTCGCCCTTGGCGATTTCCATGGTCAGGTTCTTGACGGCGTGGACGCCCCGGTCGATCGGGCCATAGAATTTGTCGACGCTGGTTATGGTGAGCGCGCTCTGGCTCATGCCGCTTCTCCATTGCGCAAAGCGACAACGTTCTTCGAACCGATGCGCTCGCCGCTGGCGTGATCGAACAGCAAGGCGCTCTTGCCGTCGACGGCGATATGGGCCTTGCCCTCGCTGCGCCCCGGCGTTCCGGCCGGGCGCGAAACCAGGATCTCGCGGCCGCGCACGGTGCGCACCAGCGTGACGATCTTTTCGTTGAGCGGCGTCTCGGCCTCGACCGTCACGGGAATGGCGCCGGGGATGCCCTCCTCGACGAAGCTCAACGCTTCCGGCCGCAGGCCGATCACACAGTCGCGGCCGACCGCCGTGTCATAGGCGCCTGCCAGATGGACCTGGACATTGGACAGGCCGACATAAATCCCCCTGGTATCCCGCGCGGGCTTGACGTCGAGCAGGTTGATGGTCGGGTCGCCGAACAGCCGCGCGATCTCGATATTGGCCGGCTCGCGATAGATCTGCTCGGGGGTGCCGAGCTGCCTGATGACGCCTTGCGACATCACCGCGATCCGGTCGCCGAGCGCCATGGCTTCCTTGTAGTCCTGGGTCACGTAGACGACGGTGGCGCCGCGGTCGGCGAGCAGGCGTGGCAGTTCCAGCCGCATCTCGAAGCGCAGCTTGGCGTCGACATTGCGCAAGGGATCGTCAAGCAGGAGAAGCGGCGGCGAGCCGACCAAAGCACGGGCAAGGGCCGTGCGCTGCTTCTGGCCGTTGGAGAGCGCGCGCGGCTTGTGGGAGAGCACATGGGCGATCTTCAACAGCTTGGCGACGCTCTCGACGCCGGCCTTGATCGCGCTTGGCGACGACCGCTTGGCCTCCAGGGGCGTCGCGATGTTGTCGAATGCGCTCATATGCGGAAACAGCGCGAAATTCTGGAACGCCATGCCGACGCCACGAAATTCCGCGTCGACATCGGTCATGTCGCCGCCGCCGATGAAGATCTTGCCTTCATCGGGATCGATGACGCCGGCAACCAGCCGCAGCAGCACCGTCTTGCCGGCTCCGGATGGACCGAACAGCACGAGGGTCTCGCCGTCGGCGACGGTCAACGACAGATTGTCGAGGACGGTCTGGCTCTTGTAGCGCTTGACGATGTTTCTGAGTTCGAGGCTTGCCATGTCTATCCTTTCACCGCGCCGAGCGAGAGGCCTTCGACCAGATAGCGCTGAGCATAGAGGGCGAGCGCCAGCGTCGGCGTGATCGAGAGCACGATGGCCGCCGAGATCTGGCCGTACTGGATGCCCGAGGAGGTGATGAAGGCAAGCGCGCCGACCGTCACCGGCTGCTTGTCGGCCGAGGCCAGCACCAGCGCGAAGACGAAATTGTTCCAGGCGAAGATGAAGGCGAGCAGGCCGGCGGCGGCGATGCCGGGGCCGGCGAGCGGCAGCGCGATCTTGCGGAAGGTGGCGAACCAGGAATGGCCGCCGATGCGGTAGGCATATTCGATGTCGGCCGGGATATCCTCGAAATAGCCGCGCACGATCCACAGGATCAGCGGCAGGCAGATCAGCTGGTAGACCCAGATCAGCCCGATATAGGTGTTGGCGAGCCCGAGCTTCTGGAAATAGAGGGTAAGCGGCAACAGCACCAAGAGCGCCGGCGCGAATTTGAACGACAGCAGCGTAAAGGCGATGTCCTCCGAGCCGCGGAACTTGTGGCGCGCGAAGGCGTAGGCCGCCGGCACGCCGAGCAGCAGCGAGACCGCCACCGAGGTCACCGACAGGAACACCGAATTCCAGAGGTTGCGCATGAAGGCAATGTCGAGCGTGCCTGCGGCGGTCATCAGCTTGCCGGTGATCAGCGCCGTGTAATTGGCGAGCGTCGGCTCGAAGATCAGCTGCGGCGGAATGCGCAAGATGGTCTCGTTGGTCTGGAACGACATCATGAATATCCAGACGATCGGAAACATGAAGAAGATCACGACCAGCGTCAGCGCTATGCCACGCAGGATGCGTTCGAGAAGCGAGGTATGTTCCATCCCGGCCTCCTATGCCTGGCCGCGGGCGCGCTCGCGCAGCCGCAGCCAATTCTTGATGAAGATGTTGGAGAGCAAGTAGGTGATCGCCCACAGGATGATCATCAGCGCCGCCGAGCGGCCGACATTGGTCGACTGGAAGAAGTTGAGATAGGCCTCGACCTGGAAGACGGTCAGCGTGTCGCCCGGGCCGCCTTGGGTCATTGCATAGATGATGTCGAACTGCTGGATGGAATCGAGCAGGCGAAACAAAGTCGCCGTCAGGATGTAGGGGGTCAGCATCGGCAGCGTGATGCGGAAGAATACGAAGCTCCTCGGCACGCCATCCAGCGCCGCCGCCTCGAAGGGCTGCGTCGGCAGGCTGCGCAAGCCGGCGAGCAGCAGGATCATGATGAAGGGTGTGTAGACCCAGATGTCGACGAGGACGACCGTGAACAGCGCCGTCGACGGCGACGATGCCCAGCGGAAATCCTGCAGCCCGATCAGACTGGCGAGATAGCTCAAGACGCCGAAGCCGGGATTGGTCATCAGCTTCCACATCAGCGCGGCAAGGGCGGGCGCCGTCATCAGCGGCATCAGGAGCATGATCGAGATGAAGTTGTTCAGCGTCGACCGCTTCTGCAGCAGCAAGGCGATGGCAAGGCCGAGAAGAAGCTCCAGCACGACGGTGGTGCCGGCATAGAGTAGCGAGACCTTGAGCGTGTTCCAGAACTTCGGATCGGTGAAGAAGGAGATGTAGTTGTCGCCCCAATTGAACTGCCGCGCCCAGGGCTGGCTCAGCCGATAGCGCTGGAACGAATAGACGACCGAGGTCAGGAACGGGATCAGGATGCCGATACAGACAAGCAAAGCCGGCAGGCTGAGCACATAGGGCAGCACCCGCTTGCTGATCCTGAAGCCGGATGGCCCGGCCCTTTGGGTTGTTACGGCGGTCATCCGCTGCTCCGTGATCCCTGTTGCTTCGCCCTGCCGGCCGCCCGAGGGAGCCGGACGGCCGGTGGGCGAGTTGGCGGCAACCTCGCGGTGCCGCATCGCAGTCCTGAAATGGTGGGCAGGACTGGCCTGCCGGAGCAGGCCAGTCTCCGGGTCCGGCTAGCCGAGACCGGCTTCCTTGAGCTGGCCGTTGATGCTTTCGGCGAGCTTGTCGAGGCCCTCGTCGACCGGCACTTCCTTGGCCACCATCTTCTGCAGCGTCGCCGCCCATTCGGTGGTGAGGTCGAAGAACAGCGGCTGCGCCGTGAACTTGATCGAGGCACCGGCCGCCGAGGCGTCGAACATCTCGACGTAACCCGGATAGCTCTTGTTCAGCTTCTCGCGGAACATTTCGTCCTTCCAGACCGACTGGCGGACCGGATCGACGAAATCCATCTTGGTGGCGCCGAACAGCCCGTGCTCGGGACCCGAGGCCCATTGCAGGAAGTACCAGGTCGCGTCCTTGTCCTTCGAGAAGTTGGACATCGCCAGCGACCAGATCCAGATGTTGGGCGTCGAGGCCTTGGCCTCAGGGTTGGCGGTGAAGGCGGCGTAGGCAAGCTTGCCGGCCATCTTGTTGTCGCCGCCATTCATGAAGTAGCCGAGGCAGTCGGCGTCGAAGATCATCGCCGAGGCACCGGCGCCAAGGTCGGTGCCGACCTGATACCAGGTGTAGGTCGACCAGTCCTTCGGGCCGCTCTCCTGGATCATCTGCACCCATTTGGCGTGGAAGGCCTTCGAGCCGGCCGTGTTCATCGCCGCCGCGAGCTTGCCGTCGGCGGAAACAGTCAGGTCCTTCTCGTTGAAGTTGGCATAGGCCGACAGGAAGCCCGGATGGATCGTCGCCCATGAGCGCGAACCGCGCACACCGATGCCGTAGACGCCGCCGCCAATGTCCTTCTGCAGCTTGGCCGCGGTGGTGATCATCTCGTCGATATTACCGGGAATACCGACGCCGGCCTTGTCGAACATGCCCTTGTTGTAGGTGATGTTGTTCTGCTCGAACGCCCACGGAATGCACCACTGCTTGGCGTCTTCCGAACCCAGCGCCCCACCCGGCTTGCCGTTCCAGGCGCAGGATGACTTCACGCCCGGCAGGATGTCGTCCCAGGCATAGTTCGGGTTGGTCTTGGCCGGATCCTTGATCCATTCGTTGAGGTCGGTGATCCAGCCGGCAGGGCCATAGGTCCAGGTCATGTAGGCGCCGGTCATGAAGGCATCGTATTCGGGCGAACTGGCCGAAAGTGCTGCCGTGACCTTGTCGAAATAGACGTCTTCCGGGAACACGTCATAGACGACGTTCATGCCGGTCAGCTTCTTGAAGTTCTCGAGGTCGGCAATCATCGCATCGGCATAGGGATGCTTGTTGAGCAGGAGCTTGATGGTCTTGCCCTTATGCGCCTGCCAGTCGAAATCGGCGGCGAGTGCGCGGGTCTGCCCCAGATTGAGCAGCGTGCCGGCCGTGCCGGCGGCGAGGCCCATCGCACCCAGGCCCTTGATCAGTCCGCGACGGTCGACCTGTCCACGCAGGAAGGCGTCAATGAGGTCTTTCTCTTTCTCATGCATTTCGTCTTCTCCTCCACAGGGTAGTTTCAACCAAACTGATGCCGGCTACCCGACCGGCGTCTCCTCCACGAGAGATCGCGCCGTCCGCTCGTCCGATATCAGGCCCTTGAGATAGCGGCCTTCCAGCACGGACTTGATGGCGCGAACCTTGATCTTTCCGCCGGCGACGGCGACGATCCGGCGGCTGGCGATGTCCTCCCGCGTCAGCGCCAGCGCCCGGTTGGAAACGGTGGTCGCCACCGCCTTGCCGGCTTCATCGAAGAAATGACCGAGTAATTCGCCGACGCCGCCGTTGCGGCGGATCTCCTCCATCTCGCCCTTTTCGATCATGCCGGTGGCAACCAGCGATGCCTCGCGCTCGGCGGTGCCGATGCCGGCGAACAAGAGGTCGGCGGACCGCGCGAGATCGAAGACCTCGCTGATGCCCTTCTGCCCGAGCAGAACGGTCCGGTCCTCGGCGGTATTGGCGAACATCGGCACCGGCATCACATAGGCTTCGGCGCCGGTGCGTTCGGCGAGCCGATGAATGACATCATGCGGATTGGCCGAGAATTTGCGCGTCAGGCCGCCAAGCAACGAGACGAAGCGGATCTTGTCGGTCGAGGTGCGCGGCAGATACTCCACGCAGGCGGCCAGCGTGCGGCCGTGGCCGACACCGATCAGTGCTTCTTCGCCGCGCTCGATCTCGCGCTTGAGGAACTGCGCGCCGGCAATGCCGAGCGCCTTGAGCGGCAGATCCTCGGAATCGAAGTCCGGAACCACCTCGCAATAATCGAGGCCGTAGCGGCGGGACAGTTCGTCCTCGAGCTCGACGCATTCGGAGACTTCGCCGTCGATATAGACCTTCACCAGCCCTTCCTGGTTGGCCTTGGTGATGAGGCGATGGGCCTTGAGGCTGGTCAGCCCCAGCCGCTTGGCGACCTCCGACTGGGTCAGACCACCGGCATAGTGAAGCCACGCGGCGCGTGTCGCCATGCTGGTTTCGTCGTCGCGCAGGAGACCGTTGCCGAACCCTACCATTTCCACCCTTTGATATTTTTATCAGTTGCTGCAAAATTTTTCACACGACTCGATCAGAGTCAAGCGCAGCCTTCCGCCGTCATGCACGGAGGTTCAAAACGGCTCCTGGCCGTCCAGGGGTACGGAGAGGGCGCGAGTACGCCGCGCCTGCGTTCCTTCGCAGGCCGCCTGCCCGGTGGCCGGTCAATTCGAAGGAAAAAGGTCTACTGCAAGATCCTTGCGGCGGACGGCATGGAATGGTCGTGCGCGACACCGGCATCGGCATCGGCGAGCGCCCTGTCGAGGCCGGTCGCCACCACCGAAACCCTGAAGCGGCCTTCCATGCTCTTGTCGAAGATGGCGCCGACGATGATGTCGGCGTCCTCATAGACCTCCTCGCGGATACGGGTGGCGGCCTCGTCGACCTCGAACAGGGTCATGTCCCGGCCGCCCGATATCGACACCAGAACGCCCTTAGCGCCCTTCATCGATACTTCGTCGAGCAGCGGGTTGGCGATCGCGGCTTCCGCCGCCTTCATCGCCCGGCTTTCGCCTGATGCCTCGCCGGTTCCCATCATGGCGCGGCCCATGCCGCGCATCACCGATTTGACGTCGGCGAAGTCGAGATTGATCAGGCCTTCCTTGACGATCAGGTCGGTGATGCAGCTGACGCCGGAATAAAGCACCCGGTCGGCGAAGACGAAAGCATCGGCGAAGGTGGTCTTGGCATCGGCGATGCGGAACAGATTCTGGTTCGGGATGACGATCACCGTGTCGGCGGCTTCGCGCAGCCGCTCGATGCCCTCTTCGGCCATCTGCATGCGGCGCCTGCCCTCGAAGGTAAAGGGCTTGGTGACGACGCCCACGGTCAATATGCCGGCCTTGCGCGCCGCTTGCGCAATGATCGGCGCGGCGCCGGTGCCGGTGCCGCCGCCCATGCCGGCGGTGACGAAACACATATGCGTGCCGGCCAGATGGTCCATGATCTCGTCGAGCGATTCCTCGGCCGCGGCACGGCCGATCTCGGGCAGCGATCCCGCGCCCAGCCCTTCCGTGACGTGCGCGCCAAGCTGGATCAGCCGCGTCGCCTTCGACATGGTCAGCGCCTGGGCATCGGTGTTGGCGGCTATGAATTCGGTTCCCTGAAGCTGTTCCGCGATCATGTTGTTGATGGCGTTGCCACCGCCGCCACCGACGCCGATAACGGTGATCTTGGGTCTCATCTCGGAGATTTCCGGCTTCTTGAACTCGGCCATGCCTGCTTCTCCCTCGCCAATTGCGCGCTTCACGACCCACCCGTGGATTGCCTGCAAGACATTGCAATCGAGCGGCATGACGCGAATCAGTCCGTTCGGATGGGTGCCCCAAAAAGCCAGAGAGCGGCCGGACGTGCAAGTGCGCGGAAGCTCAAGATTTGTGATGAAGGGGCCGACCTCGTGCGACCAGCGGTCCGATCCCGGGCGATTGACCGTGATCCGGCCTTCTTCAGGACGCCTTCCGCTCTGGAACCTGGCTGGTGGCTCGCTCCAGGATCGGCATCATCAGCGCGAACAGCTCCGCCTGCGATGACAGGCTGCATTTGTTGTAGAGCTGCTTGCGGAAAACCTTCACCGTCTGCGGGCTGACACCGAGGTTCAAACCGATCGATGGCGAGGAGTGTCCCTGCAAAATAAGGAGCGCCACTTCTGCCTGGCGCTTGCTCAACAGCACATTGTGATGCGTCCGCATCGCCGCGATCAGGCTGTCGGTGATCGACATCGGGCGCGGAGCGACCGCGGGCGGGGCTTCGGACGCAACCCAATGCGCGCGCAGCAGCGACATGATCGCCGGCTCGTGCGCGCGCAGGCAGTCCTCGGCCTTGGCCGCGAAGGCCTGGCCGGAAGAACCGTCCTTGCCCATCGAGATGGTGATGGTGGCATTCTCCCCGATCGGCAGCACGACCGATATTTCGTCGGTGAT
This sequence comes from Mesorhizobium sp. HAY1-8B, assembly GCF_056868045.1. Taxonomy (NCBI): domain Bacteria; kingdom Pseudomonadati; phylum Pseudomonadota; class Alphaproteobacteria; order Hyphomicrobiales; family Phyllobacteriaceae; genus Mesorhizobium; species Mesorhizobium sp. HAY1-8B. Next base: position 3,079,612 of record NZ_CP200321.1, on the reverse strand, counting down.
GCCGATCCGCCCGTAATACCACTTGAAATAGCGGCTGCGGCGAAACTGGTCAGGCGCCACGTCGAGAAGACGATAGAGCCCCGGCGCGCCACGCCTCAGGTGAAAATGATAGATCGGATCAAGCAGATAGGCGGCCGGCAGATATTGTTCGGCGAGATAGCGAAACACATCGGGGCCATAGATCTTCTTGTAGAGCACGTTGGGCACGGCGGTGCCCGAGAAAACGATGACGATGACATTGTCGTAGCTGAGGCAGCGCCGCAGATACTCGGTAACAGCCGGATAGAACTCGCGTTTGCCGATCGCATCGATGGCCAGCGCGAGGCCTTCAAAGATGGACTTTGTCACCAATCATACCCCGATGGGGGTATATACCCCCAAGAAACGATACCCGTAGTGTAAAACAAAAAAAACAGGGGTACGAGAGAATTGTCCAGTTTGCCATTCAAGAGAGCACACAGGCCGGGATCGCGGCGCGGATTTTTGCCGCGATGAGACGCCCCGTCGATCATGGCGCCATGGCCGTTTCGGGCTACACGGTTCCCTGGCACATAGCGGCCGGAGCGCCGGTCGCGCTTCATCTCTCCTCGTCTCAGCCAGTGCGCGACGTGCGGATCGTGCGGCTCGATACGCCCACGGCCGAGTTCATGAACTGGCGTGTCGAACCGACAGGGAATGCCGCATCGCATCGCGACTTCGACCATGGGTCCTTCCTGAAGATCGCGGCAACGGAAATGGCCAAGGCCACTGAGATCAGCGGCGTCGCCTTCGAAGTGTATTTGACTCGAAATGACGGCCCCCGCGTGCTCTTCGAATGCGGAAATCTGCGCCTTGGGTTGCAGGACGGACGTCTGACATCAAGCCATGACGGCAAGCCGCAGGAAATCGGCGAGACCTTGCCGGCAAATACGTGGCTGACGGTCGAGATTTCGTCCGATGGCAACGGGACGATCCTGAAGATCGGCTCGGACGACCTCTTGTCGCCATATCGCCTGCATCGTCAATTCGATCGGACTTGGTCTCCCACCGGCGACATGGTCTTCGGCGCCAGTGCGGCGAACGATGTCAAAACGCTGAATGCCAAGTTCTCGGCGATCGCGCTGCAGACCGCGACCGGACACATCGCCTGGACGTTCCCCACCTTGCTGCCGAGCGGCCCGATCGTCTCCGCCGGCGGAGACAGCGTCCTCTTGCTGGAAACCATCAACCAGCCGGCGTTCTGCATGACCTCGCGGCGCTGGGATGGATCAAGTTTCGACCCCCGGCTGGTGCCGTCGCATTACGACGCGGTGCATTGCCATGACGACGACATGGGCGCGTTGCAGTGGCCGGCCTCATACCATCTGCATGTTCCGGACGAGGTGCCTGCGGGCGTCTATGCCTTCGAGGTCGGCCATGACGAAGGAGCGGAGCGCATCGTCTTCTTCATCACCTCGTCCGTGCGCCGTGCGCCGCTGCTGTTCCTGGTGCCGACGGCCACCTATCTTGCCTATGCGGATGAATTCCTGCCGGCGCATCTTTATGAATGGATGTGCGAGGATCTTGGCCATCGCTTCGCGATCGACAACAATCTGAAGTCGCTCTACGACTATCACAGCGACCTCAGCGGCGTGTCGATCGCTTCCTACAAAAAGCCGAAGGCAACCCTGCGCGACGACTACAATTACCCGCTATGCGGCTGCCCGCACAATCTGCCGGTCGACCTGCATTTTCTGCGCTTCTGCCACAATAACGGCATCGCCTTCGATCTCATCACCGATCGCGACCTGCATGAGCGGGGCCTTGCCGGCTTGCTTGATTATCAAGCGGTCATCACCGGCAGCCACCCCGAATACATGTCGGTCGAGATGGAACATGCGCTGCGCCAGTTCGCCGCGACAGGCGGCGGCATCGCCTATCTCGGCGGCAATGGTTTTGCCGGCAAGGTGGCATTTCAGAACGATCTGATGGAACTGCGCCGTTCGCCGCTCGAAGCCGGCCGCACCTGGGATGGCCCGATCGCCGAACAGTCGCTGTCGATCACCAACCAGCCCGGCGGCCATCTTCGCGCCAGCGGGCGTGGCGAATTCTCGCTGACCGGTGTCGCCATCTCGCTGATGGGTTTCGATGGTGCGCGGCCGTTCACGCGCACGCCGCAGAGCCATGACGCTTCAGCCGCATGGCTGTTCAAAGGGGTCGCCAACGAGACCTTCGGCGACGAGGGCATCGTGCTTGGCGGTGCGGCCGGCTACGAGGTCGATGCCACCGATCCGCATCTTGGCACCTCCCCCGATACGACGGTCATCGCGCGCGCAACCGGCTTCCCGGACAGCTTCGTCCATGATGCGACGCGCTGGTACGAGGGCGGCGCGGAGGAGCGCGCATCGCGACGCTGCGCGGAGATGACGCTGCGCCATCTGCCTTCGGGCGGTCTGATCTTTTGCGCGAGTTCGGTCGCCTGGTGCGGCGCGTTGCCGACCGGCGATGCCATGAACGACGTCGGCAGGATCACGAAGAATTTGCTGACGCATCTGGCGGCGGCAAAGAGCCGGACGAACCCGGACCGACAGCAACAGAGCGGGGGCCAACCCGCCGCCCGATCGGGTTCGACGGCATAGCGACAGTTCAACATCACACTTTGGGAACAAGGACCAGGATCATGGGATTGAGAAAACACTTCATCGGGGCGGCCGCCCTGTTGGCACTCGCCACCGCAATGCCGTTCGCGACACAAACGGCAAAGGCACAGGACCTCCCGGTCGAACCGGGCGTGTTCAAGCTCGCAATATCGCCCTGGCTCGGCTACGGCATGTGGTACATCGCCCAGGAAAAGGGCTTCTTCAAAGCCAACGGGCTGGAAGGCGTCGAGCTGACCAATTTCGTCGAAGACAAGGATATGGGCGCGGCGGTTGCCGCCGGACAGGTCGACGGCGACAATGAGTCCATCCAGCAGTTGCTGGCCAAGGTGCAGGCCGGCATTCCGATCAAGGGCGTGCTGCTGCTCGATGCCAGCACAAAGGCCGATGCCATCCTGGTCAACAGCGAGATCAAGACCGTGGCCGATCTCAAGGGCAAGCAGGTTGCCTTCGAGCGCGGCTCGACCAGCGATCTGCTGCTGAACTACGTGCTGCAGAAGAACGGCATGACCATCGACGACGTCAACGTCCTGCCTATGCCAGCCGCCAGCGCCGGTACGGCTATCATTTCCGGCACCGTGCCGGCGGCGGTGACCTATGAACCGTATATTTCGGCCGCTATCGGCGCCGACAAGAACATCAAGGTGCTGGCCGAGGCCGGCGAGGCGCCGGGCTTGATCAGCGACGTGCTCTCCGTGCCGGAGGAGACGCTGAAGAAGAAGCCGGGCCAGGTGCAGGCCATGCTGAAGAGCTGGGACCAGGCACTCGAATATTACCGCGCCCACACCGAGGAAGGCCGCGCGATCATCGCCAAGGGCGTCGGCGCCGAGCCGGCGGACCTCGCGACGGCCTTCGACGGCGTGTCCTATTATTCGGTCAGCGAAAGCCAGAAGGCGCTGAACGGCGTGTTCAAGTCCGACACCTATCCCGGCATCGTCAAGGCGGCGATCGCCGCCAAGCTGATCGACAAGGATATCGCCTACGACGCCGCCATCGACCCGACCGTGGCACATTCCAAGTAGTCGCCTACGAACCGGGAGGCAGGCCATCGCGGCTCTGCCTCCCCCATCGCAATGGCGGGAAGAAATTCAGACATGACCAGCACCGCCGTTCAAGTGGCCTTGACGTTCGATTTCGATGCCTATTCGACATGGATCGGCAGCCATCGGGCGACGTCGCCGAGCATGCTCTCGCGCGGCGAGTTCGATCCGATCGGCGCGCGCCGCATCCTCAACGTGCTGGACCGGGCCGGCATCCCGGCAACCTTCTTCGTGCCTGGCCATTCGGCGCTTGCCTTCCCGCCGGTGGTGCGCGCCTTCCGCGATGGCGGCCACGAGATCGGCCATCATGGCTGGGTCCATGAGAACCCCGTGCTGCTGACGCGCGAGGAAGAGCGCACCGTCCTGCTGAGAGGCCTGGAAGCACTGGACAAGGTCGCCGGCGTCAGGCCCTCCGGCTACCGGTCGCCGGCCTGGGACAACAGCCCGTCCACCGTCGAACTGCTGCTCGAATTCGGTTTCGAATACGAGAGTTCGATGATGGGCAACGACCACGAACCGTACTGGTGCCGGATCGGTGACGCGTGGTCGACCACGGAGGAATTCCGCTTCGGCCTGCCGGTCGAGCTCGTCGAGATGCCTGTCGCCTGGCATCTCGACGATTTTCCGCAATTCGAATTCCTGGCGACCGACAAGGGCTATCTGCCTGGCGGCCGCGCGCCGTCGACGGCGCTTGAGATCTGGAAGGCCGAGTTCGACTTCCTCTACCAGCGGATCGGCAGCGGCGTGATGGTGGTAACCATGCACCCGCAGATCATGGGACGTGGCCACAGGCTGCTGATGTTGGAAGAATTCATCCGCCATGTCGCCTCGCATGAGCGCGCCGGCTTCACGACTTGCCAGGACTACGTTCGCCATTGGCGCAAGGGGCGTTCGCCTTCCTTGCCCGTGGATGCCGGCGACAACAGGTTGGTCAGATGAAAACGGCAATCGTGACAGGGGCCGCCGGCGGGATCGGCGCGGCGATCGCGACGCTGTTCGCCTCATCAGGCGCGACCGTGATCGCGCTAGACCGGTCGTTCACCGGTGTAAGCGAACAGGCCACCGGTGCCGGCCAGATCCTGTCGGCCTCCTTCGATGTCGCTGATGAAGCCGATTGGACTGCCATTTCCGACATGGTTTCCGAGCGGTTCGGTCATCTCGATGCGCTGATCAACAATGCCGCCATCTTCAATCCGGTGCCGTTCCTGGAAGAAAGCGTTGCCGGTTTCCAGGCCGTTACCGATGTCAATCAGCTTGGCACGTTCCTCGGCATGCGCGCCGCCGCGGCGCTGATGCCGACGCAGGGCGGTTCCATCGTCAATGTCTGCTCGACGGGCGGGTTGAGGGGGTTCAGCGGTGCCTTCTCCTATTCGACCTCGAAATGGGCGATCCGCGGCATGACCAAGGTCGCGGCGCGCGAACTGGCCGGCCGCAACATCCGCGTCAACGCGGTGCATCCGGGCCTTGTCGATACGCCGATGCTTGGCGAGAACACCGCCGAAAACCTGACCAAGATGGCCGCCTCGGTGCCGCTCAACCGGCTGGCGAGGCCAGAGGAAATCGCGCATCTCGTCGCGTTCCTGGCGTCGCCCGGCAGCGAGTACATCACCGGCTCCGAATTCACGATCGACGGCGGGCAGACGATCTAGAGCATGATCCCGAAAGACGGGGACCAAGACGTAGATCAGGCCGGAAAGGACTGGCAATGGAAAGGCGATTTCAGGGAAAGACCGCCGTGGTGACCGGCGCCGGCAACGGCATCGGCCTCGCCACGGCCAGGCGCCTGCAGGCCGAAGGCGCCGAGGTGCTTTCGGTCGACTGGAACGCTGACTACCTGGCGGACTGCGTGGAACCGAAACTGACGATCGATCTCGCCGGGGACGATGCCCCGGCGCGGATCGTCGCAACCGCCAAGGCGCGGTTCGGTACCGTCGACATGCTGATCAACAATGCCGGCGTCGCCGGGCCGAAGGCGCTTGCCGACAGCAGCGACGCATTGATCGACCATGTCATGGGCATCAACGTGCGCGCCGCGATGCGGCTGACACGCGACATGCTTCCCCATCTGACGAAACCCGGCGGCTGCATCGTCAATGTCTGTTCGGTGTTCGGCGAGATCGGATTTCCAAACACCGCGCCTTATGCCGCGTCCAAGGGCGCACTGTCGCAACTGACGCGCCAGCTGTCCGCCGATCTGTCGGCCGACGGGATCCGCGTCAACGCCGTGGCGCCCGGCGTCATCAACACGCCGATCGTCGCCGAGCGAATCGCTTCGGACGCCTGGTACCGGCGCGCCATGATAGAAACCACGCCGATCCGGCGCGTCGGCACGGCCGAGGATGTCGCCGGTGGCATCCTGTTCCTGTGCGGCCCGGACGCCCAGTTCATCACCGGTCATATCCTGAACATCGACGGCGGCTGGCTGGCCGCGCGCGTCGCCCCGTGAGGGGTGTTTCGACAGCACGAAGGAAATAGAATGTCACCTGTAGCAATCCACGACCTGGCCAACATGTCCTGCGAGGCGCGCACACGCCTGCTCGAGCGGACCGAGGCCGATCTCACCGACACGATCCGCAAGGTCGAGCCGATCATCGCCGCCGTGCGGACCAGGGGTGACGATGCCCTGATCGAGCTTGCCGCCCAGTTTGACGGCGTGACGCTGGACCGCGCGGCGTTGAAGGTGTCCGCGAGCCAGATCGCCGGCGCCGAGAAGGAACTCGATCCCGAGATCGTCGCGGCGATCCGGCTCTCGGTGGCGCAGGTGAGGCGCTTCCATGAGGCGCAAATGCCCGACAATCTCTGGCTGAGCGAGGAAACCGAAGGCGCGCTGATCGGCGACCGCTGGACGTCGATCGATTCCGTCGCCTGCTACGTGCCGCGAGGCAAGGGTTTCTTCCCGTCGAGCGCGATCATGACCGCCGTGCCGGCCAAGGTGGCGGGCGTGCCAAGGGTGGTCATCGTGACCCCGCCGGGGCCGGACGGTTCGGCCGACGCCGCCACGCGCTTCATCGCGTTCTTGATCGGCATCGAGGACATCTATCTCTGCGGCGGCGCGCAGGCGGTGGCGGCGGTTGCCTACGGCACCGAGACCGTGCCGAAATGCGCAAAGATCGTCGGCCCCGGCAGTCCATGGGTCAGCGCGGCACGCCAGCTTCTGTCGAACCGGATCGATCCGGGCAGCCCGGCCGGTCCGAGCGAGTTGCTGGTCTATGCCGACAGTTCGGTTCCGGCGGCACTTGCCGCATTGGAGCTGACGGTTGAATCGGAGCATGGCCCCGACTCATCCGCCTTTGTCGTGACGACCGATCGTTCCCTGGCGGAGGCCATCGCCGCCGCAGTGCCGCAGTTCTGGGAGGCAATGGGAGAGTACCGCGCCGATTTTTCCCGCACCGTGCTGAACGGCAGGAATGGCGGCATCGTGCTGGCGCCTTCGATCGAAGCGGCTTTCGACTTCATCAACGACTACGCGGCCGAGCATCTGGCCGTGCTGTCGACCTCGGCCTTCGAGTTGCTGCCAAGAATCCGAAACGCGGGCGAGATCCTGCTCGGTCCGCATTCGGCAATTCCGATCGCAAACTTCGTGCTTGGACCGAGCCACGTCCTGCCGACGGGCGGGCGCGCCAACACCGCCTCGCCGCTGTCCGTCTTCGATTTCATGAAGCGCTCCTCGATCGCCTATTTGTCCCAGGCGGCCTATCAAAGGCTGGCGCCGGCCGCGCGCACCTTTGCCCAATATGAAGGCTTCATGGCGCATGCGAATTCGGTTTCGGAAATCCGCGACCGCATCCTGTCGAACAGCAGCCCTTTCACCGGCCCGTGAGATGACGATGACCCTACAGACCGACACAGCCGTCCCGAAGCAGACCATGCAACGCCCCCAGCGCAAACCGTTGCTGAGCATGGCGGCGGAGATTTCCGGCTCGACCTATCTCTTCATCGCCGTCTGCGCCTTCCTGCTCTTCATCGCGGCGTGGTTCCTGGCGACCGGGCTTGGCGTGGCGAAACCGATCTTCCTGCCCTCGCCCGTCGCCGTCGTTGCCAAGCTTGGAAAGCTGGCCGCCGATGGAACACTGGCCAGCGATGTCGGCAACAGCGTCTACCGCATCATGATCGGCTTCCTCATTGCCTCGGTGATGGCGCTGGCGACGGCCATCCTGATAGGCGCCTATCGCTTCTGGGAGGCGGCGATCGAACCGTTCCTCGACTTTGTCCGCTACATGCCGGTCGTGGCGTTCGTGCCGCTGACCATCCTGTGGAGCGGCACCGGCGACATCCAGAAGTTCCTGATCATCTGGATCGGCACCTATTTCCAGCAGGCGCTGATGTTCAAGGATAACATCAAGCGCGTTCCCACAGACTTCATCGGCTTCGGGCGGACACTGGGAATGAGCGATCTGCGTGTGCTGATGCGCATTGTCGTGCCATCGGCGATGCCGCAGATCTGGGACACGCTGCGCATTTCGCTGGGCTGGGCATGGACCTGGGTGACGCTGGCCGAACTGGTCGCCGCCAATTCGGGGCTCGGCTACCGGATCACGGTTGCCCAGCGCTACCTGCAAACCGACATGGCGATCGGATACATTCTGGTGCTCGGCATACTGGGCCTTGCGACGGACCAGATCATGCGCTTCCTCGGTCGGCATTTCTTCACATATGAGAGGAAGTCCTGACATGCAGGCGCATCCCAAGCTGAAGATCTCGCATCTGCAAAAGTCGTTCACGAACGGACGTTCGACGATCAAGGTGCTTGACGACATCAACCTCGAAGTCGGCGACAACGAGTTCGTTTCGCTGGTCGGCGCGTCGGGCTGCGGCAAGAGCACGCTGCTGTCGATCATCGCCGGCCTGCAGGACTATGAACAAGGCGAGATGCTGGTCGACGGCAGCCCGATCAACGGGCCGGGCCGCGACCGTGGCGTCGTCTTCCAGTCCTACACCTTGCTGCCATGGCTGACGGCACTGCAGAATGTCGAGTTCGCGCTGCGCGAGACCGGGCATGATGCCAAGGACATCCCCGAGGTGGCGCGCCAGCATCTCGACCTGGTGAAGCTTTCGCGCTTTGCCGACAGCTTTCCGAGCCAGCTGTCCGGCGGCATGAAGCAAAGGGTCGCCATTGCGCGCGCCCTCTCCTACCGGCCGAAGATGCTTCTGATGGACGAGCCTTTCGGCGCGCTCGACGCGCTCACCCGTGGCCAGATGCAGGAACTGCTGATGCAGATCTGGCAGGAACATCGCCTGACCGTGATCTTCGTCACCCACGATGTCGAGGAGGCCGTCTATCTGTCCGATCGCATCTTCGTCATGGGCCTCAACCCTGGTCGCATCAAGGAGTGCATCACTGTGCCTTCCGTCAGGCCACGGCCGACCGGCATTCAGCATGACCGCGACGTCCTCGAACTTCAGGCGCAAGTGCTGAAATCCATTCGCGAAGAGACCCGTCGCGCCGAGTTCGATTGAGCGTCAAGCCAGGAGCGGCCCATCGCTTCACCCAGAGCGGCGCCGCGAATTCCGGCGCCTGACGAAATGGACTAGGGTCGAACCCACCGGCAAAATTCGAGGTCTCTTTCCATGACGGCAGTCGCGCCCTTTCCGCTCGTCGATGTGAGCGGAACACCAACCGATCGCGGCAAGGCCCATGGCGAGCAGGCGCGTGGCCGCATCCATGCATCGGTCGCGCTCTATGCCGGGCAGCTCGAGCGGTTCGGCTTCGGCCAAGACGATGTCGAGCGCTTCGGCGACATGTTCCTGCCTCGCCTTCGGCAATGGGCGCCTGACCTCGTCGAAGAGATGGAAGGGATCGCCGCTGGTGCCAATCTCGGCTTGTCCTCGATCGTGCTGGTCAACGCCCGCACCGAAATCCTGCAGCTGGCCAAGCGCGAAAAGGGTATCTCCGACGACGAGCCGGACGGCTGCACGGGCGCCGTGATCCTGCCGGAAGCGGCGAAGGCTGGCCGCTTGATCCACGGCCAGAACTGGGACTGGCGTGCCGAATGCGCCGAGACCTCGATCGTGCTTCGCGTGCGGCGCGACGACGGCCCGGATCTCCTCACCTTCACCGAGGCCGGCGGGCTCGCCCGCAGCGGTTTCAACGCGGCCGGCATCGGCATCACCGCGAACTATCTGGAATCCGATCGCGACTACCGCGACATCGGCATTCCCCTGCCCTTCATCCGGCGCCGCGCGCTGGAGGCCAGGCATTTCGCCCATGCCATCAGGGTGGTGGCGACGACACCGAAGTCCTGTTCCAACAACATGATGCTGAGCACCGCCGAGGGTTTTGCCGTCGACATCGAATGTGCGCCGGACGAAGCTTTCCCGATCTATCCCGAGAACGACCTGATCGTGCATGCCAATCACTGGCAAAGCCCGATCGCGCTGTCGAAGCTGCGCGAGACAGGGCTCAGCGACGTGCCCGACAGTCTCTACCGTGACTATCGCGTGCGCCGGCATCTCACCGCGCGGCACGGCGATATCACCGCCGATGATCTCAAGGAGGCGCTCATCGACGATTTCGGCGCGCCGTTCAGCGTCTGCCGCCCGGCGATCCGCGAGGGCGGCGGCAACCTTTCGGCGACGGTGGCGATGATCATCTTCGAGCCGGCGAGCGGCATCATGGAGATCGCACCGCTACCGGCCGACAACCGCACCTTCGCACGTTATGAACTGGCGATGGACGAGGCGGTTCTCGAGAAAGCGAGAAAGGCCGCAGCCGCGCGCTAAAAGGACGGCATTCGCACGGGGGAGCGGAAGCGCTACCCGCCCCGACTGCCTTGCGACACGGCTTGCGGCGCCGCGATCGAAGCGTCTATCATACGGTGATAAATCACTCGCCTCGGCGTCCCATCGTGCTCTGCCCAGACGGGATTGTCTGCGGTTATAGTCGTCAGGGGTAGATTTCAGAACGAATGAAGTAGTGCCCCGCCAATGGCCGACAGAACACAATTCGGGTTGAGCGCGGTCGACACCGTACCCCTGCATGAGAAGGTCTATCTGGAGCTTGTGCGGGCCCTGATGTCCGGTCAGTTCACGCCCGGGCAAAAGCTGACCTCGCGCAAGCTCGCCAAGGAACTCGGGACCAGCGACATGCCGGTGCGCAGCGCCTTCATGCGGCTGCAGGCGCTGCGGGCGCTGAGCCCGATGCCGAACGGCAGCGTCGAGGTGCCGGTGATCTCCGCCGACCGGTTCTCGCAGTTGACCGCCGTGCGCACAATCCTCGAAGGCTCGGCGACGGAGCTCGCGACAAAGCTCATCAACGGCAACAATCTGAGGACGATCCGCCGCCATTGCACGGAATTGACCCTGGCGGCGCGCAAGGGCGATATCGACGACTATCTCAGGAAGAACTACGCCTTCAAATTCTCGATCTATCGTCATTGCGGCAACGAGCAGCTGATCTTCCTGGTCGAGACCGTGTGGATGCAGGTCGGCCCCTTTCTCAGGAATCTCGCCATGGGGTTCGAGGACGATCTCTCCTTGATCCTCGATATCGACTATCACGAGGAAGTGGTCGCGGCGATCGAGGCCCAGGACGCGATACGCGCCCGCGCGGCCATCATGCGCGACATCGACGAAGGCGCCGCGCACATCCTGCGGCAGGCCAGATTTCCGGACGCCAGAACCTAGGATTGCCGGCAATAGCCGCTCGGCGCAAAGGCCGATCATGCCGGCTCGGCGGCAAACCCGGCACGCCGAATGCCCCTTGGCTTTCCACCCTCTTGCCTCTATGTTGCGATCGCAGATCGCGCAATTGGTTTTGAAATGCCTCCCGACATCCCAGCTAGTGAATTGAAAAAATAAGGAAAATACCTGGCAGCGGCCGGATATTCTTTCCGAAAACTCACAAGCATTTTTACCAGGGATAGCGCAGCCGGCACGGCTTGGGCACCTTCGAAAACCAGAGGTTGGAAATTGAGCGATGCAATTGCGGACGTTCTGAGCTGGCTTGAAAGCAGAAACGACATCCAGAGCCTGAGGGCGGCGGTGTGCGACCTCAACGGCGTCATGCGGGGAAAACGCATACCCGTCGAGCAGGCCCGCAAGGCGCTGGAGGGCAAGCTGCGCATGCCCTACTCGCTGATCGGGCTCGACATCTGGGGCGAGGACATCGAAGGCAACACGCTGGTTTTCTCGACCGGCGATGCCGATGGCCTTTGCCAATGGACGGGACGCGGTATCCTGCCGGTGGACTGGACCGCGCATCCGACCGCGCTTGTCCCGCTCTGGCTCGCCGACGAGAGGGGCGCACCCTATCTCGGCGATCCCCGGCGGGCGCTGGCCCGCATCCTCGACCGCTACAAGGCGCTCGGCCTGACCCCGGTCGCGGCGACGGAACTCGAATTCTACCTGGTCGATCCGCAGTCGCAGCGGCCGGTCGGACCTGTCTCGCCGGTCACCGGGCGGCGTCTCGATTCCGACGCGGCGCTGTCGATCGACGAGATCGACGATTTCGAATCCTTCATCCATGACGTCTACGAAGCCTGCCGGGCGCAAGGCATTCCCGTCGACACGGCGATTGCCGAAAACGGCGTCGGCCAGTTCGAGATCAACCTCAACCATGTCGCCGACGCCTTGCGGGCGGCCGACGATGCCGTGCTGTTCAAGCGCACGGTGAAGGGCATTGCCCGCAAGCACGGCTTTGCCACCTGCTTCATGGCGAAACCCTATGGCGACCGGGCCGGCAACGGCTTTCACGTCCATTTCAGCCTGGTCGACGCCGAAGGCCGCAACGTGTTCGACGACGGCACGGATCAGGGCTCGGAAACCATGCGCCACGCGGTCGGCGGCCTGCTGGCGGCGATGGCCGAGAGCACTTTGGTGTTCGCGCCGCACTTCAATTCCTATCGCAGGCTTCGCCCGCGCTCCTATGCACCGACCGCGGTCGCCTGGGGTTACGAGAACCGCATGGTCGCGATCCGCATTCCCGGCGGCCCGACCGGGGCGCGCCGCATCGAGCATCGCGTGTCGGGAGCGGACGCCAATCCCTATCTGGTGCTTGCCGCCATATTGGGCGCAGCCCTGATCGGCATCGAAAGACAGATGTCGCCGGGCGAACCGACCGGGAACGACGGACAAGGCGCGGCACCAGCCAAGCTGCCGCCGGACTGGGCCTCCGCGATCGCCACTTTCGAATGTGGAACGCATGTGGCGGAAATCTTCCCGTCGATCCTGCGCGACTCCTTCGTCGCGTGCAAACGCCAGGAGTTGAACACCTTTGCCCTCAATGTCAGCGACTTCGAGATCGAGACCTATCTCGAAAGCGTTTAAGGCCGCGCCATCGGCTGACCGCGCTCTCCGCCATGGTCGTCGGACCCCTGAGCTTCGTCGGCCTGATAGTGCCGCATCTTGCCCGGCTCGCCGGCTTTTTCCCGCGCAAGCGTTCATCTCGCGGGCGCGATGCTTCTGGGGGCCTTGCTGATGATCGTCTCGGACTGGCTGTCGCGCATGGCGGCCTTTCCCTACGAACTGCCGGCTGGGCTGTTCGCCTCGCTGCTCGGCGGGCCGTATCTCGTCTACCTGCTGGCCAAGGGCGTGCCGCGCCAGAGTTGATAGACCTGTTGCAGCGTGCCTCCGAGGCAAGCCTGGATCCCCGACAGCCGGCGCAAGACGTGGATCGAATTCTGCAGCAACCGGACGCAGACCTTGCCCATCGATCGAATCCGTCCGACATCTCATTCCAGCAGTGGAATCACCCCGCTTCGGTGATCTCATGAATGGAGCGCAATGATGGAACCAATCTGGGCCGTCGGCCTGATGACCGGCACCGTGCTTGACGGCAATATCGACGTCGCGCTGATCAAGACCGATGGCGAGCGGATCGACGATTTCGGCACCTATCGGCTGATGCCCTATCCCCAATCGATCCGCTCGCTGCTGGAAGAGACTCTGACGGCTGCACGGGCCTGGAATTTCGTCGGACCGGAACCGGCGATCTTCCGCAAGGCCGAGGAAGCGCTGACGCGTGCCCAGTCGGCAGCGGTGAAGGAATTGGTCGAGGGCTACAGCATGACGATGGCCGATATCGGTGTCGTCGGCTTCCACGGCCAGACCGTGCTGCATCGCGCGCCGCAGGTCGGACGGCTCGGCCAGACCCGGCAACTCGGCGACGGCGAGCTGATGCACGCCATTTTGGGCACCAAGGTCGCCTATGATTTCCGTTCGGCCGACATGCGCGCCGGCGGGCAAGGCGCACCCCTGGCCGCGGCTTACCACACCGCGCTGATGCGCAGCGCCGGGGCGAGCGGCGAGGTGGCCGTGCTAAACCTCGGCGGCGTCGCCAACATCACCTGGTGGGATGGCGCAGACAATGTCGTCGCCTTCGACACTGGACCCGCCAATGCGCCGCTCAACGATTTCATCAAGTCGAAGGGGCTCGGGGAAATGGACCGCGACGGCGCACTTGGCCGGGCGGGCACGGTCGACGAAGCAAGGCTGGCCAAGCTGTTGCAGCATCCCTATCTCAGCAAGCCCTACCCCAAATCGCTGGACCGTTTCGACTTTGGCGCCGCGATGGCGGACGGCTTGAATGCAGAGGATGGTGCCGCCCTGCTCACTGCCTTCACCGCCGGCGCTGTCGGCAAGGCGCTGGACCTCTTGCCGAGCCGGCCCAGAAAATTGGTGGTCAGCGGTGGCGGCCGCCACAACCCGACGATGATGGCAATGCTCGCCAGCCGAGCCGGTGTCGAGGTGGTGCAGGCCGAAAGCCTCGGCTGGAGCGGCGATGCGGTGGAGGCCGAGTGTTTTGCCTTCCTCGCCGTGCGCGTGCTGCGCGGCCTGCCGATCAGTTTCCCGAGCACCACGGGTGCGCCGCGGCCGATGCGCGGCGGAAAGCTTGCCGATTAAACCAGTTTCTTCTGCAGGAAGATGCGGCTGCGGCCGACCGGAAAATCGGCCAGCGCGCCGAAGGGTTGATAGCCCTGGCGCTGATAGACCTTGTCGGCGTTCGGGTTGAAGGTGTCGATCAACGCGCCATGGCAGCCGCGCGCCGCGGCTTCCTGCTCCGCAGCGTCCAGCATCTTGCCGGCCATGTGCTGGCCGCGCAGCCTTTCGTCGACCCACAGCCATTGGACGTAAAGCCAGCCCCAGGCTGTGTAGCCCGAAATGCCGGCGACAACCGCGCCATCTTCATCGCGTACGAACACAGCCAGCGCTTTCCTTTCGGATGCGCCGACATCGCCGTCGTTGAACGCCGTCAGGCGCTCGCCGAGAAAGGCCAGTTCTTCCGGCAAGGGGTTTGCCGTTGTTTCTAGGTTCGTCTTCATGGTTCTTTCCGGAAAGCTCGGCTGGATGGGAGTGGAGCGTTACGAGGCGCAAGACCCTGGTGCAATGTCTATGTCGGCTCTCGAACAGGTTGCGGATCTCCACCATTGCGGAATTCGGATGCGGCGATGCCGTAGCGCTTGAGCTTGTCGTAGAATGTCTTGCGCGGCACGCCGAGCGCGTCGATGGCCCCGCGCACATCGCCGCCATGGTCGCGCAGCGCGTCGCGAATGAGCTGTGCCTCATATTGCCCGACCCGCTCCGGCAACGCCGCCGAGGGTTCCGGCAGCCGCACGGTCGCCTCGGCTTCGTCGTCCGGGCCGAGACCGAGCGCCACCCGGTCGGCAAAATGGGCAAGCTCGCGCACATTACCCGGCCAATCATGCGACTGGAGATGATCGCTCACCGCGACGTTCACCTTTGCGACCGGCCGGCCGAAGCGCTCCGCCGCCTTGCCGAGGAAATGCCCGAACAGCATCGGGATATCGCCGCGCCGCTCACGCAGCGGCGGAATGCGCAGCGTCACCACGTTGAGGCGGAAATAGAGGTCCTCGCGGAAATCGCCGCGCTGGTCGGGCCGGCCGAGATCGACCTTGGTCGCCGCCACGACCCTGAGATCGAGGCGCCTGGTCTCGTTCGAGCCAAGCGGCGTGAGGCTGCGCGTCTCCAGGACCCGCAGCAGCTTGACCTGCAGGGCCGGCGGCATGGATTCGATCTCGTCGAGGAACAGCGTACCACCGCTGGAATGTTCAACGCGGCCGATCCGCCGCCGCTGCGCGCCGGTGAACGCGCCGGCCTCGTGGCCGAACAGCTCGCTTTCGATGACGGTCTCGGGCAGAGCACCGCAGTTCAACGCCACGAAGGGTTTTGCCCGACGCCGGCCCCACCGGTGCAAGAGATCGGCCACCACTTCCTTGCCGGTTCCGGTCTCGCCTTCCACCAGCACATCGACATCCATGTCGGCGATCTGGCGCAAGGTCTCGCGCAGGCGGCGGATTGAGGGCGCTTCGCCGATCAGCGGCAGGCCGTCGGCAGCTTGGGCCGCGGCTTCACGCAGGCGCCGGTTCTCCATCACAAGCCGCCGCTTCTCGCTCGCCCGTTTCAGCGCCTCGACGAGACGATCGCCGGCATAGGGCTTTGGGATGAAATCATAGACGCCGTCTTTCAGTGCGGCCACGGCAAGATCGACATCGCCATGCCCGGTGACCAGGATCACGGGTATGTCCGCATCGATCGCCTTGATACGATCGAACAGCTGCAGGCCGTTCATGCCCGGCATGCGGATATCGCTGACGACGACGCCATCGAAGTCCCTGTGGACGACAGCAAGCGCTGCCTCGGCGGCGTCGCGCGCGACCACCGTGAAGCCGGCGAGTTCGAGCAATTGCATGGTGGCGTGCAGCAGGTCGGCATCGTCGTCGACGAGCGCCACGAGCCCTGATCCCTCGTTCATTCAATTCGCCTTAAATCAATGGTGAAGGATGCTCCGGCGGCGCTGTCGGGATCGAGCCGCAGCGTGCCGCCCAATTCCTGGGCGATCTCCTGCGAGATCACCAGCCCGAGGCCGAGGCCCTTCTCCTTGGTGGTCTGGAACGGCATGAACAGACTGCTGGCAGTTTCCGGCCCGAGGCCGGGACCGTTGTCGCGCACAGAGATCAGCACCCTGTCGTCGCGCTCGGCAAGGTCGATCTCAATGCGGGGATCGGGCTGGTCCTTCATGGCGTCGAGTGCGTTCTGCAACAGGTTGACCAGGATCTGCTCCAGCCGGATGCGGCTTGCCATCACCATCGGCGATGCATTGCCGCGTGGCTTGACGATGGTGACGCCGGAATCGCGGATGCGCCCGGACAGCAGCGACAGGGCGCCGTCGATCGCCTCGCGCACCGGCAGCGGCGAAGCGGCGACACCGGGGCGGCGGGCGAAAGTGCGCAAGGTGCTGGTGATGGCGCCAATGCGTTCGGTCATCGAGACGATCGAGGTCAGATTGCCGCTTGCCGGTTCTGTCCTGCCGCCTTCGAGAAAGCGGCCGGCATTCTCGGCATAGGTGCGAATCGCGGCGACCGGCTGGTTGATCTCATGCGCCACGCCCGCAGCAATCTGGCCGAGGATGGAAAGCCGGTTGGCCTGGGCGAGATCGTCGCGCAATCGGCGGACCTTGGCTTCGGCGCTCTCGCGCTCGGCGATTTCGCCGGCGAGTGCGGTGTTGGAGCGTGTCAGTTCGGCGGTTCGCGAGGATACCCGGCTTTCGAGCTCGGCATTCATGCGCGCCAGCGCCTCCTGCCGCAGCCGGCGTGTGCGGCGGCGCCTTGTGAGCACATAAGCAAGCAAGCCGGTCAGCAGGAGCCCAAGCAGCGTCGTCAGGCGCGCCGTGTTGGCGGCAGACGAGAGGGCGGCGTCCGCCGGCGTCAGCAGCCAGAGGCGCCAGCCGGGGACCGCACCGGGCAGATCCTGCACCACCTCGACGAATTGGCGCGGCTTTCCCGAACTCTCGATCGTCGCCAGGCCGTCGCCGGCGCCGCGCCGCATCGGCAGCGGTTCGAAGGCGGCATCGGCCAACTGCAGCTGCTCATGGGCAGCGGCGGCATCTTGGGCGGAGAGCGGCGCCAGCGCATGAAACCGCCATTCGGGCTGGCTGGTGGCCAGAACGACGCCGCGTTCATCGGTGACGAAAACGAGGAACCCGCTGGAGTGCCAATTGGCCTCGACACCGTCGAGTTCGACCTTCAACACCACGACGCCCAGCGGCTTGCCGTTGTCGTCGACGCGACTCGAAAGATAGAGACCCGGCCGGCCGCTGATCGTACCCAGGCCATACTGGCTGGCGGAGCCCTTCGCCATGGCCTCGTTGAAATAGTGACGAAAATTATAATCGATGCCGACAAAGCTGGCCGGCTCGCCGGCATTGCTGGCTGATATAGCGATGCCCGCCGTGTCGATGACGTAGATGGCGGAGGCCGAGGCATCGCCGGCGATCGCCTTGAGCTTGTCGTTGAGGGCCGCTTCCTGCATGGTCCCGGCCCGGCGCAGCGCCCCGCGCACGGCATCGTCGCGAGCCAGCACCAAGGGAACCAGGCGCTGCTTCTCGATTTCGCCTGTCAGCGTTCCCGCCGCCAGCGGCAGGGCGGCAAGTGCCGTGTCGCGCAGGTCACTGGTCGCCTGGCCGGTGGCGATGCGCCCCGCGATGGCGATCGCGCCGGCCAGGATCGCAAGGGCGATAAGGACGACAAGCCAGCGGCCATCGCGCAGCCGGCCAACCGCCTCGCGCAGCATTTCACAACCGGCTGCGGAGCCGCTATCGGTGCCTGTCTGCGGCGTCTGCCCTCTCCTTTCCTAGAGCCCGCCACTCTAATGCGAAATTCCGCCCAGGCAAACGCCTTCTGTGCGGAAATCCGCACACACCTCCGACGAAGGCAGCTGAAGAACGCCCCGAATCCCGGGATTCCGGGCTTTCCCCGATCTGGCACGGCGCTTGCAAAACTCCCTCCAGCGGCGGGCGACCGGAACGCCGCGATGGGAGAAGTCACGCAGGGCGGGTTCCGTCCATCCGGCCAGGGAGAGTTCGATGCACATCGCAGACCAATCGGGCGCGGCCGCCGCGCAGCGCAAGCCCCTCTATGCCCAACTCTACGTGCAGGTGCTGGTGGCGATCACCATCGGCATCCTGCTCGGCCATTACTATCCGTCGATCGGCGAGAGCATGAAGCCGCTCGGCGACGCCTTCATCAAGCTGGTCAAGATGATCATCGCCCCGGTCATCTTCCTGACGGTGGCGACCGGCATCGCCGGCATGAGCGACCTGCAGAAGGTCGGCCGCGTCGCCGGCAAGGCGATGCTCTACTTCCTCACCTTCTCGACGCTGGCGTTGATCATCGGCCTCATCGTGGCCAATGTCGTGCAGCCCGGCGCCGGCTTCAACATCGACCCCGCGACGCTCGACGCCTCGACCGTCAACACCTATGCCGCCAAGGCGCATGACCAGTCGGTCACCGGCTTCCTGATGAACATCATTCCCGGCACGATCGTCGGCGCCTTCGCCGATGGCGACATATTGCAGGTGCTGTTCTTCTCGGTGCTGTTCGGCATCGCGCTGGCGCTGGTCGGCGACAGGGGCGCGCCGGTGCTCAACTTCCTGCAGGCGCTGATGGCGCCGATGTTCAAGCTGGTCAGCGTTTTGATGAGGGCCGCCCCCATCGGCGCTTTCGGCGCCATGGCCTTCACCATCGGCAAATACGGCATCGGCTCTGTCATCAATCTCGCCATGCTGGTCGGCACATTCTACGCGACGTCGCTGCTGTTCGTGTTCGTCGTGCTGGGTGCGGTCTGCCGTTACAACGGGTTCTCCATACTGTCGCTGCTCCGCTACATCAAGGAAGAGCTGCTTTTGGTGCTGGGCACTTCCTCGTCGGAAGCCGCCCTCCCCTCGCTGATGGAGAAAATGGAGAAGGCCGGCGCCAAGCGCTCGGTGGTCGGCCTGGTCATCCCGACCGGCTATTCCTTCAACCTCGACGGCACCAACATCTACATGACGCTGGCGGCACTGTTCATCGCGCAGGCGACCAACATCCACCTGTCGATGGGCGACCAGATCCTGCTGTTGCTGGTTGCCATGCTGTCCTCGAAGGGTGCCGCAGGCATCACCGGCGCGGGCTTCATCACGCTCGCCGCGACGCTTTCGGTCGTCCCCTCCGTGCCGGTCGCCGGCATGGCGCTGATCCTCGGCGTCGACCGCTTCATGTCGGAGTGCCGGGCGCTGACCAACTTCATCGGCAACGCGGTCGCCACGCTGGTGGTGGCACGCTGGGAAGGCGAACTCGACGAGGCCAAGCTGGCGAGAGCCCTGGCTGGAACAGCCGACGACAGCCTGCCGGCGGACATCGTTCCCGCCGAGTGATCCACAGGAACGCTCGATAGCGAATGGCCGGAGGCATCAATGCCTCCGGCCATTTTCATGCCTCGAAGACGTCAGGCGGCGTGCGTTCTGCCAGTGGCGCCAGCGCCTTGCCGTCGGCGGCGAACAGATGACAATGGGACGGATCGACCTGCATCGCGATTGCGCGGTGCAGCGGGGTGGTGTCGGTGCCTTCGGTCTGCACGACAAGCCTGGCCGTCTCGCCGATATCGGCATGCAGGATGGTCAGGCCGCCGAGCCGTTCGGCCAGCACCGTCTCGCCCTTGAACTGGCCGGCATCGACGATGCGGATATGCTCCGGCCGGATGCCAAGCAACACTTCGCTGTCCGGACCAAGCTTTCCGGCCTCGACCGGAACGACCAGGCGGGGCCCGCCCGGCAGGGCAACCGCAACGCCATTCCCATCCGCCGACATGACCCGCACCGGCAGCATGTTCATCTTCGGTGAGCCGATGAAGCCGGCGACGAAGACATTGGCCGGGCGATTATAGAGATCGAGCGGAGAGCCGACTTGCTCGATCGTGCCGCCGTTGAGGACGACGATCTTGTCGGCCATGGTCATCGCCTCTGTCTGGTCGTGGGTGACATAGACGATGGTGGCTGCGAGCCGCTCGTGCAGTTGCATCAGTTCCAGCCGCATGTTGACGCGCAGTGCCGCATCAAGGTTCGACAGCGGCTCGTCGAACAGGAAGACTTTCGGCTGGCGCACGATGGCGCGACCGATGGCGACGCGCTGGCGCTGGCCGCCGGACAATTCCTTGGGCCGCCGGTCGAGCAGATGCGACAGCTGCAGCACGTCGGCCGCGGCCTTGACCTTGGCGTCTCGCTCGGCCACCGGCAGGCCGGCGATCTTCAGCGCGAAGCCCATGTTCTCCGCCACCGTCATATGCGGATAGAGCGCGTAGGACTGGAACACCATGGCAAGGCCGCGCTCGGACGGATCGACCTCGTTGATGCGCGCGCCATCGAGCATAAGCTCGCCCGCGGTGATCTTCTCCAGGCCCGCGATCATGCGCAGCAGCGTCGACTTCCCGCAGCCGGACGGGCCGACGAAGACGACGAATTCGCGGTCGCCGACGTCGAGGTCGACGCCCTTGATGACCTCGGCATTGCCGTAGGACTTGCGCACGCCCCGCAGCTTGAGCTCAGCCATTGAAGTCCCTCCTCTTGTCCGGGTAGGTGCTTGGACCGACAGGCATGCGGGCCGCCAACGCACCCAAATCATCAAACAGCACAAGGCTGGCGGCGCCGACCAGCCCGGCATGGCGGCCAAGCTGCGCCTGGACGACCGGCACGTCGCGATAGGCGCGCATGGCGCGCTGCCGGATGGTCGCCTCGATGACCGGATGCATCAGGTCGAGGCCATTGGCGATGCCGCCGCCGACGACCAGCACGTCGGGCGAGTAGAGATGCAAGAGATTGGTGAAGCCGACGCCCAGCCAGCGCGCCTCCTCCTCGAGCAGGGCCAAGGCGAGATCGTCCTGCAGCCGCGCGGCCTCGACCACGTGGCGGCCCGTGACCTCGCCGTTGGCCGAGAGGCGGCGCAGCGTCGAGCCGTCAAAGGCTGATGTCGCGGCGTTGGCGCGGCGGCCAAGTGCCGTGCCCGAGGCGATGGCCTCGAAGCAGCCGACGACGCCGCAGACGCAGCGCTCGCCCTCATTGGTGATGGTCATATGGCCGATCTCGGCGGCCAGCCCTCGGCGGCCATGGAGGATTCGTCCGTCGGCAACGACGCCGCCGCCAATGCCGGTCGAGACCGTGACGAAGACGAGCGAGCGGGCGCCATGGCCGGCACCGAAGCGCCATTCGCCAAGGGCCGCCGCGTTGGCGTCGTTCTCCAGCCGCACCGGCAGGCCGAGCCGGCGTTCAAGGATATCGGCCAGCGGCACATCCTGCCAGCCGGCAAGCGTTGGCGGCCCAACGGCAATGCCGGCCAGCGGATCGAGCGGTCCAGGCGCGCCGACGCCGACGCCGACAATGGCGAGCCCCGGCGCTTCGGCGTGAACCGTCGCTGCCAGTGCCTCGATCTGGCCGATCACCACATCGGGTCCGGCCTGCGCCTGCGTCGGCACGGCGGCAAAGGCCAGGATCTTGCCGTCACGGTCGACCAGGGCGGCCCGAAGCTCGGTGCCGCCAAGATCGATCGCAAGGGCGGCTTCAGTGCTCATGCCGCGACCTTCAGCCCATGCAGCCAGCCGATGCGGCCGGCCAGATCCTTGTCGCCAAAGGCGAGCGAACCGAGCACCACGGTCTCGGCGCCGGCGGCACGCAGCTGCGGCACGGTCTCGTGGCGGATGCCGCCATCGGCGGCGAGAACGACGGCAGCCTCGCGACCAGCCTCTCGCAGGATGGCGCGGGCAGCACCCAGCCTGTCGCAGGCTGTCTCCGACAGGCCCTGGCCCTTGACACCGATCGCGGTGCCCAGCAGCGTGACGAAGGCGACCTCCGAGACGAAAGGCTTTACCGCCTCGACCGCCGTCTCCAGCCTCAGCACGACGCCGGCTTCGGCGCCGAGCTCACGGGCCAGTCGAACGGCCCGCAATCCCGCTTCGCCGTTTTCGGCATGGACGCTGATCATGTCGGCGCCGGCCTCGATGAACTGGCGCGTCTGGGCTTCGACGATTGCCGCATCGACCATCAGATGGACGTGGATGGGTTTGGCCGTCAGGCCGGCGATGCGGGCGACGAGATCGGGGAAGAACAGGAAGGACGGGGCGAAGTGGCCGTCCGCCACATCGATGTGATGCAGATCGACATAGGGCTCGATGCGCTTCAAGTCGCTCTCGAAATTGGCGAGGTTGGCCGACCAGAGCGAGAATTCGGCGATCAAGCGATCGCGCGGCAATGCGGCGATGGCGGCCGGGCCTGACAGGGGCTTTGAAGTCATGATTGGTCCTGGTTGTTGAAATGTCTGTCGAGAAAGCCGCCGATGGCGGCGCGGATTTCGGCGAAATGGCGATCTTTGTCGGAGGCCTTTGGCGTGACCTCGGCGAAGACCGCATTGGGGATGGTCTGGGCGAGCTCACGGGCGGTGGCCAAGGGATGGACGAGGTCGATGCCGCTGCCGATGATGAGCGTGGGTATTGCGAGGCTGGCGGCTTGCGCCCGCGTCACGCCGGGCCCGTCATTGGCGATCGCCTGCATGACCTCGGCAAAGACATCAGCGTTTTCGCGCTGGAAGAAGCCGAGCAGCGAGGCGAGATTGTCCGGCGCCTCCGTGCGAAAATGGGCTGATGTCGCGGAGGACGCGAAGGCGTCTCGGGCCTCAGCCAGTGGAAGCCGGCGGATGAGTTCCGCCACTTCCGTGTAAGGGCGCATGTTTTGCGGCGCCGCGGCGAAGGCCCAGGCGGGACGCACCAGCACCAGCCCAAGCACGCGGTCCTGGTGGTAGGCGGCAAGCCGCAACGCGATCGCCGCCCCCATCGAGATGCCACCGGCGATGAAGCGGTCGAGCCCGGCCGCATCGGCGGCGGCCAACACGTCATCGGCGAACATCGCGATCGAGAATGGACGCTTGCTGCCGGCGCCAGAAGCGCCCTGCGCGCGGCATTCGACGGTGAGCCGGCGGCGCAACACGCTATCGGGAAAATTCTGCGCCACCTGCACTTCATCGCCACCAAGACCATGCTGGAAGACGACGGGAAGCCTGCCCTGCCCCGTGTCGAAGACATGAAGGGCGGCATCGTCGCGACGCATGACCGTCGGCGCGGCGCTCATCAGAGCAGCCCCCGCAGGAAGGCGGCGACATCAGGCGCCTCATCAGCGGACAGGCCGTGGGTGATGAGCGCCCGATCGAAGCCCACCGCTTTCAACCGCGCGACGAAATCAGGAAAGTCGACGATGCCTTGCCCCGCCGTGGCGAAGCAGCCGTCACCATGCCGATCCTTGGCATGCGCCATGGCGATGTTGCCGGCGGCCTCCTCGATCGCGTCCGCAACGATCGCACGCGCTTCGTCCGGCGTCGCGTGCTCGAACAGGTTCGCCGGATCGAGCACGATCTTGAGATGCCTGGAGCCCATGTCGGCGATCAGGCGCGTCGCATCCGTAGCGGAGGTGACAATATTGGCCTGCTCGGGCTCGATGCCGAGATCGACGCCGGCTTCTTCCGCCAACGCCAGCGCTTTCGCCATCTCGGCAGCCATGTCGGACCAGGCGGACGGTGTGGCATTGTCGGGATGATAAGCCCATTGATCGGCGCCATTGCGCGAGCCGGTGCAGAGCGTGACCAGTGGGATATCCAGGGCAGCCGCCGTCTCGATGACGACGGCAAGGCGCCGCAGGCCGTCGTCGCGCACCGCCTTGTCGGGATGCGCCATATTGTAGGTGCCCGACAGCGCGACGAGCGAAACGCCCGATAATTGCGCGGCAGCGCGGATGGAAGCGATGGCATTCGCTGGTACCGCATCCGGCATCGACGGCAGGCCGGCGCAGGCGAGGTTGAACTGCGTCGTCTCGTATCCGGCCTGCTTCACCGCAGCCAGCACAGCGGCCGGGTCGCTGCCCGCAAAAGTCTTGGCGAAGATGCCGAGGCGCATCAGACCGAACCCGAAACCGACGCGAGCTCGACCCGCTCGCCGGATACAACCGAGCGGGCAATCGCCACCATGGCGCGGATCGAGGCGATGCCGTCCTCGACATTGGCGCCGCGCATCGGCGCGCCGTTCAGTACGGTATCGGCAAGACCTTCCAACTGGCGGCGGAAGAAATGGCCGTCGGCGCCGAGCGGTTTGCGCGAGGTCGCGTCCTTCTCATGGAAGATGTCGACCTCGCTGGCGCGGAAGTACCAGGGGTTGAATGTCTTGGCGATGACCGAGCCGTTCTCGCCATAAAGCTGAAACCCTTCGTGCCAGTCCATGCGTACGGCCACTGTAAGATCGAGATGGCCGAGCGCGCCGCTGGCGAATTCCGTCTCGACGAACCAGCAATAGGCGCCGAATCGTTCGTTGAGGCGGGCGCGCACGGCGGTGATCTCTCCGCACAGGAAGCGCGCGGTATCGACGAGATGCGAGCCGTGCGCCAGCATGAAGTACTGCCGCAAATCGGCCTTTGGATTGCCCGAAGGTTTCTTCGCCAGCTTGCTGGTGACGGGCAGCGGCTGAATGGCATCGGTGTTGGTGTAGCGATGGGTGGAATCGCAATACCAGGCCTTCAGCGCCAGCACCTCGCCCATCTCGTCGCGGACGAAGTCGCGGGCCGCCTCCAGCGCCGGGTCGAAGCGCTTCATGTGACCGACCTGCAGCACCTTGCCGGAGCGTTTCACCGCTGCCGCGAGAGCCTCGCCTTCCTCGACGGAGGTGCCGATCGGCTTTTCGCAGAGAACATGCTTGCCGGCATCGAGCGCCTTGATGGACATCGGCACGTGATAGGCGTCAGACGTCGCCACGATCACCGCCTCCAGCTCGGGATCTCCGAGCATCGCGTCATAGTCGGCATACATCTTCCGCGGCTCGTAGGTGGCGCCCATGCGGGCGAGCAGGTCGGGCGCCGCGTCGCAGATGGCGTAGAGGTCGGCATTTCCGGCCTTCGCGCAGGACTGCAGATGCGCGAACTGCGCGATGGGGCCGCAGCCGAGCACACCGACCCTGAGGCGTCTGTCTTGTTTCTTGATCATCGTCTCGTTCTTCAGGCGCCGTAGCCGCGCATTGTCTGGCGGTTGGTCTTGACCGCGCCGGCGGGATCGGCGGCGGCCGTTTCGGATTCCTCTTCCAGCACCAGCCAGCCGTTGAAACGCGGCGCGGTGTTCGCGATCTCGATGACCGCCTGGGTGTCGCAGACGCCTTCGCCCAGCATCGCCCAGGTACCGTTGGCGTCGACGTCCTTCAAATGGATATAGCGGATGCGGTCGCGATAGGTGCTCAGCGTGTCGGCCATGTCCTTGTGGCCGCGCAATATGTGGCCGGTGTCCGGCACCCAGCCGACCAGCTCGGGGTCGAGCAAGGCAAAGATCTTGTCGTAATCGGTGCGATCGAACAGCAGCGTGTTGTGGTGCGAACTCGGATGCACCGCGACTTGGACACTGGCCTTGCGGCCAAGCTCGCCGGCCTTGTTGTAAACCTCGGCGGCGATGGCGAACTTGTCGTCGCGCGGCCCTTCGGACACCACGGTTGCCGACCCCATCGACACCAGCGCGCCGGGAAAGGCGGAAGCGAAATCGATCCAGCGCTGCGCCGCCTCGAGGTCGGCGCCGATCTCCTCCTTGAGCGTGAAACCGCTCTTTGAACCGAAGGCAAAGGAGACGAGCGTCAGGCCGGACGATTTCAGCGCGGCGGCGAACTCCGACGGCCGGCCAGCGTAGCGGCCGATCATGGTGTCGGTGATCTCGATACCGGCATAGCCGCCATCGGCGATCGCCTTCAACAGATCGTCGGGGCCGCCGGTCCAGGCTTTTCCAAGCATTTCCCAGGTGAAGGTCTGGCAGCCGACCTTGAGCTTCGTCTGTGTCATGTCGTTCATTCCTTGACGCCGCCCTGGGTCAATCCCTCGATGATGTGGCGCTGGAAGAACAGCACCAGAAGGATCAATGGCACGGTCACCACGGCGGAGGCCGCGGCGATGTCGCCCCAGGGGACATAATAGAGGTTGGTGAAGTTGGCGATGCCGACCGGGATCGTCTGCCGGTCGATGTTGGAGGTGAAGGCGAGCGCGAAGAGGAATTCGTTCCACGCGGTGATGAAGGCAAGCAAGCCTGTCGTCACCAGGCTCGGCAGCGACATCGGCAGGATGATGCGCCAGAGCAGGCCAGGTACGCTGACGCCGTCCATGCGCGCCGCCTCGTCGATCTCGCGCGGCAGCGTCTCGAAATAGCCGAACAGCACCCAGGTGACGAGCGGCAGGCCGAGCGCCAGGTAGGTGATGATCAGCGCCGTGTAGGTATCGAGGAGGCCGAGATTGGTGGCGACGAGGTAGAGCGGGCCGACCAGCGCGATCTGCGGGAACATCGACACCGACAGGATGACCATGAGGACACCGAAGCGGCCCTTGATGTTGAGCCGCGACAGCGCGAAGGCGGCCAGCGAGCCGACAAACAGGCACAGAAAAGTCGTTGCCAGCGAGACCACCAGCGAGTTCCAGACATAGCGGTGAAGCTGCTTCTCGAAGAAGGCGTTGTAATAATGCTCCAATGTGAAGGGATGCGGGATCAACGACGGCGATCCCGAGGTCAGCATCTTGTCGAGCTGGAAGGAGGTCGAGAACTGCCAGAGGAAAGGGCCGCCCGACCAGATGAGGATCAGCAAGGCGCCGACATAGATGGCGAAGCTCTGCAGCGGTGAGCGCGTCTCGTTCATTGCGCCCTCCTGATCTGGCGGACAAGGAAGACGACGAAGACCAGCGCGATGATGCCCTCGGTGATGAACATCGCCGTCGACACGGCCGAGCCGTAGCCGAACTGCAGCGTCGAGAAGAGTACCTTGTAGGATAGGGTCGATAGCGTTTCGGTGGAATTGGCGGGGCCACCGCCGGTCAAGACATAGACAAGGTCGAAGACGCGGAAGGCATCGAGCGCGCGGAACAGGCCGGCGATCAGCAAGGTCGGCATCAGGAGCGGCAAGCGGATATGCCAGAAGGTGATCCAGCCCTTTGCGCCGTCCATGCGCGCCGCCTCGATCAGCGAATTGGGCACCGTCTGCAGACCGGTCAGAAGCAGCAGCGCCATGAACGGCGTCGTCTTCCAGACATCGGCGATGATGATGGTGATCATCGCCGTGTCGGGCGAGCCGTACCAGTTGATGTTCTGGTCGATCAGCCCGGCATGCAGGAGGATGTAGTTGACGATGCCGTTTTGGCCGTCGAACAGCCAGCCGAACATCTTTGAGGTGACGACGGTAGGCATCGCCCAGGGCACCAGCATGGCCGCGCGGACAAGCCCTCGCCCCTTGAAGGCTTCGCACAGGATCAGAGCCATGCCGAGCCCGATCACCGTCTCCAGCACCGTCGAGGCGGCAGTGAACCACATCGTGTGCCACCAGGCGTTCCAGAACTGCGGGTCGCCCCACAGCTGCACATAGTTGGAAAAGCCGATGAAATCCTGATCCTGCGTGATCAGCGAGGTGTTGGTGAGCGAAAGATAGAGCCCGTTGACGATCGGGTAGAAAGAGACTGACGCCAGCGACACGAAGGCCGGCGTCAGCAGGACTAGGGCCCAGAAGGCGCCGGGGAGCGCCCTGCCAAGCCGCCGCGGTCGGCCAGCGCCTGAAATCGTGGCGGCCGCGGTCATGGTCAGGCGACGATCTTGTTGATCTGATCGGCGAGCGCGTCCATCTCGGCCTGCACCTTGCCGGAAACCAGCGCCTTGGAGATGCCGGACTGCAAGGCGAGCGTCACCTTGGCGTATTGCGGCGTGATCGGCCGCGCCGTGGCACCGGTGAACACTTTCTCCAGGCTCGCCATGAAGGGCTGTTCCTTCTTGATCTGCTCGTCCTGGAACAGTGCCGGACGTGTCGGCGCCAGGCCGAAGTTCAGCGCGATGCGATGCTGGGTCTCGGTCGACGACAGCCAGGTGAGCAGCTCGATCGCGGCCTCGCGCTGCTTGGAGTTGGCATTGACGCCAAGCTGGTAACCGCCAAGGCAGGCCGAGCTCTTGCCGCCGGGGAACGATGGCAGCGGCGCCACGCCAACCTTGTCGACGACCTGCGAAGCCTTGGCGTCCTGCGCGATCGGGTAGACATAGGACCAGTTGCGCATGAACATCGCCTTGCCCGAGGTGAAGGGCTGGCGCGATGGCTCCTCGTCCCAGGACAGCACGTCCTGCGGGCTGATCTTGGTGGTTGCGATGGTGTCGTGCAGGAACTGGATCGCCTCGACCGCACCCTTCTGGTTGATCAGCGACGACTTGCCGTCGGGCGCCAGGATCGCGCCATTGTTGGAGGTGATGATCTCGACGGCGTCGCAGACCAGGACCTCGGCCTGCTTGCCCTGCCAGAGATAGCCGAAGTCGACATCGCCGGCCTTTTGCGCCGCAGCGGCGATGGTGGCCATGTCGGCCCAGTTTTCCGGCACCTTGCCGCCGTGCTTTTCCAACACATCCTTGCGGTAATAGAACATGCCCGAATCCATGAACCAGGGAAGGGCCGTGAGCTTGCCGCCATAGGTACAGGCGTTGAGGGTTCCGGTGAAGTAGGCGCTGCGCTTGTCGGCCGGGAAATACTCGTCCAATGGCAGCGCCCATCCGGCGGCGGCAAAGCCGGCGATCCAGATCACGTCCTGGCTAAAGACATCGGGCGTGCCGTTGCGGCGGGCGAGTTGCTGCACCAGCCCCTGGTAGACTTCAGTCGAAGAACTCGGCGGCGGCAGCTCGATGTTCTTGACCAGGATGCGATCCTGCGATTCGTTGAAGGCCTTGATCAGGTCGCCGAAGGTCTCCTTGCCGAAGAAGGCCGCGCTGGCGAAGCTGATTTCGGCGCGCGACTGCGCACGGGCGCGGCCAATGCCGAGGGACGTCCCCGCCCCGAATGCCGCCGCGCCGAGCAGGCCGGCGGAACCGATGAGAAACTGGCGACGATCGGCGATCGTCACATGACCCACAGGCTTAGGTGCGGCGGTCGGCCGTTTTTTCATGTCTGTCATTTTCTCTTCTCCTCCTAGGGCTGGCAGCCTCCCGATGTCGCGCCAGCATTTCCGCATGTTCTATAAAAATTTTACGCGCGTCAATATTTAAAATATTGTATAGCGTTTTTCGAAGGCGATCCATTGCCAGGGCAGTGGATTCGGCAAAGCATGACCATGTTGGGAGGACCGATCGAAAATGCAGGCAAAATCAAAGGCAAAGCTCGCAATCGGCGTTATCGGATGCGGTAACATCTCGATGACCTACCTGCGCAATGCCGCCCTTTTTGGCGGAATCGAGTTGCGTGCATGCGCCGATATCTCCGCCGATATGGCGGCGTTGCGGGCGAAGGAATATGGCATCGAGGCGCTTGGCGTCGATGCGCTGCTGGCCGATCCCGAGATCGATCTTGTGCTTAACCTGACCATTCCCGCCGCACATTTCGACATTTCGCTTTCCGCACTTTCGGCCGGAAAACACGTCTTCACCGAAAAGCCGCTGGCGACATCGGCCAGCGACGGGCGGCGGCTGGTGGCGGAAGCGGCCAAGCGGGGCGTCCTGCTCGGGTCGGCGCCCGATACATTCCTTGGCGCCGCCGGCCGTCGGGCGCGGCGCCTGATGGACGAGGGCGCCATCGGCCGCCCGGTCACCGGCACCGCCTTCATGATGGGGCGCGGCATGGAGCACTGGCATCCCAACCCGCAATTCTACTACCAGCCAGGCGGCGGCCCGGTGTTCGACATGGGGCCCTATTATCTGACCATGCTGGTCAATCTGCTTGGCCCGGTCGCGCGCGTCATGGCGATGGCGACGCGCGGCCAGGAGGAGCGCCTGATCACCGCGGAAGGACCGTTCAAGAACACCACCTTCAAGGTCGGCACGCCGACCAACGTTTTGTCGCTGCTTGAATTCCGCTCCGGCGCCACTGTTACCTTCGGTGCTTCATGGGACGTCTTCAAGCATTCCAATCATCCGATCGAACTGCATGGCACGGAAGGCTCGCTGCGCCTGCCCGATCCCGACACGTTTGGCGGCACCGTCTCGCTGTCCGAACGCGGCGCGGAGTGGAAGGAGTTCGCCAGTGAAAGCGAACTCTACGGCGCCCGCAACTGGCCCTATGCGGCACCTGACCGCGCCAATTACCGCATGCTCGGCGTCGCCGATCTCGTGCGCTCGCTAGAGACAGGCGCGACGCCCCGCGCCTCCGGCAATCTGGCGCTGCATGTGCTTGAGATCATGGAGGCGATCCTGCGCTCAGGCGAAACCAAAAGCTCGGTCGCCGTTGCCGGTGACGTCGTCCAGCCGGCGCTGCTGACCGAGGACGAGGCAAGCAGCCTGCTCGCATAGAGTCGGATGATTTCAGGTCGAATCGACCCGAAATCATCCGACTGTGAATCAGAGAGATAGAGCATGATGTCGTCCGAAAACCGCTTCACACTTTTCGGCATCATGCTCTAGGCACGGCCATGATGGAGATGGCGATGACGCTCGATCCTGATGCCTTGCGCGCCCTCGAAATCGGCCGTGCGGCCGGCGGCGAGCCGTTCGAGAACGGCAGCGTGGCGGCGGCGCGCGCCGCCTACAGCGCGTCCTTCGCGACGCAGCAGGGCGAGCACGAGCCGGTCGCGGCAACCTCGCAGCGGCAGATCGACGGGCAGAATGGCCCGATCACGATCCGCGTCCATCGCGGCATCGGCGCACCGCGAACCCGGGCACGTGCCGTACTCTATCTGCATGGTGGTGGCTGGGTCATCGGCAATCTCTGCTCGCATGACGAGATCTGCCGCTGGCTGGCCAATCTGGCTAACGCCGTCATCGTCTGCCCCGATTATCGGCTGGCGCCGGAGCACAAGTTTCCCGCCGGGCTCGAGGATTGCACGGCAGCGCTTCGCTTCATGGCGGAAAACGCCGGAGAGCTCGGCATCGACTCGGCGCGCATCACGGTCGCTGGTGACAGCGCCGGCGGCAACCTTGCCGCCGTTCTGGCGTTGCACGCCCGGGACGGGCTGGCGCCGCCGCTTGCCGCTCAGATCCTGATCTATCCCAACACCGATGCGCGCCAGACGGCGGACAGCTACCGGCGTTTCGGCGATGGGTTCGGGCTCACGGCCGCCACCATGGCCTGGTTTCGCGACCATTATGTGCGAACGCCAGACGACATCACGGACTGGCGCGTCTCGCCGCTGCTTGCATCAAGCTTGGCTGGCGCTGCACCCGCGTTTGTCGCGATCGCCGGCCACGACATCCTTGCCGACGAAGGGACTGCTTATGCCGAACGCCTGCGCGTCGAAGGGGTGCCGCTGGTGCTGCGGCACTGGCCGGGTCAGATCCACGGCTTCGTCTCGATGGGGCGCCACATTCTGGCGTCGCGGCAAGCGGTGAGCGAGGCGGCGGCCTGGCTGCAGCCGCAGACGCGCGCTCACGCCGACTGACGCATCACCAGCGTCGCGCCGAGCTTGACGTTGCGCGCCATCTCCTGTCCAGGGGAATCCTCCTCGTCCAGCAAGGCCAGCAGGATCTCGACGCTGCGGCCGGCCATGGCGGCAAAATCCTGCGCCATGGTGGTCAGAGCCGGACAGGTGTAGCGGCTGAGTGGATGATCGTCATGGGCGGCGACACGGAAATCGCAGTCGGCCCGGCGGCCGATCTTCAGCCCGCGCGAAAAGGCGGCAGACATGACACCGAAGGCGAGACGGTCGTTCGCGCACAACAGTGTGCGGGCCGGCAGGCCGCCCTTCTCGAGCGTCCTCTCCATCCATTCATGGCCGATGCGCTCGAAATCCCAGCTGTAGTCGCCCGCCGCCTTAAGGACGACGGGTTCCAGGCCGGCGGCCTGCATCGTTTCAATATAGCTCCGCAGGCGTTCGCCCGAATTGTGGTTGACGTGCGGAATGTCGACATAAACCGGCGGCTCGCCGGACCGGCAGAGATAGTCGACGATGGTCGACGTGCTCTGGTGGTTGTCGTTGCCGACGAAAGGCGTGTCACCCTCGATGTAGGTGTCGAAATAGACGATCGGAATATCCTCGCTCATCCGCTCGAAGACGCCGGGTTCGGAGACCAACCCCAGTGGAGCGACGATGGCGCCGGCGACTTTCAGCGACATCAGTGTTTTGACCGATTCCGCCTCCAGTTTCGGCGAACCGTGCGAGGAGATGACGATCGGCCAAAAACCCTCGTCGCGGCAGCGCAGTTCGATACGGCTGACCATTTCGGCATAGAACGGATCGGTGAGCGCCGGCACGACGATGCCGACATTGCGGGTGCGCTTGCGGTTGAGATTGCGCGCGAAAACATTCGGCTGATAATCCGATGAACGCAGTGCTGCCTCGATGCGCGCCCGGGTCGCCGGCTTCACGCTCGCTGGATCGTCGAAATATTTCGACAGGGTCGGCCGTGATACGCCGGACGCCCTGGCGAAATCATCCATCGTGCGGTGGGTCTTCTCCGCCATCGATATTTCCAGCCCCTTTGTCCCGCGCCGCCGACAACTTTCCGGTCAGGCCAGAATCAGTCCTGTGACCGTTGCCGTTAGGCAGCATTGCTTGACCGAATTTGTTCAGTCAAATTTTCGCGTTTCCACTACAATGCAAAAGCATTGCGCACGTCAAATTATTTATTGACGCTCTGAAAACGACAACCTAGGCTTTGGGACCTGTACGGACGTGGAGAAGGCGCTCGGCAACCGGCCGCAGGGCAATCTGGGAATGGTGAGGACATGAAGAAACTGGTTTGCGCCGGCGAGATCCTGGTCGAGATCATGGCCGAGCGGATCGGTCAGAGTTTCCTTGCCCCCGGCTCTCTGGTCGGCCCGTTTCCCTCCGGCGCGCCGGCGATCTTCATCGACCAGGCGGCGCGACTCGGCCAGCCAGCGGGTCTGATCGCGGCCGTCGGCGATGACGATTTCGGCCATTTGAACATCGAGCGCCTGCGCGCCGACGGGGCCGACATCTCCGCCATCAAGGTCCACCGGGGTGCCGCCACTGGTACCGCCTTCGTTACCTATGAGACCGACGGCAGCCGGCACTTCGTCTACAACATCAAGCACAGTGCCGCCGGCCTGATCGAGATCGGTGCCGAGGCGCGCGCGCTGCTGGCCAGCGCCGACCATTTTCACGTCATGGGCACCTCGCTGTTCTCGCCCGAGGTGATCGAAGTGGCGCGCAACGGGATCGAAACGGTCAGGGCGCGTGGCGGCACTGTTTCCTTCGACCCCAACATCCGCAAGGAGATGCTCGATCTGCCGGGCCTGCGCGACGCGCTGCATTTCGTGCTGTCGAAGACCGATGTCTTTCTGCCAAGCGGACCGGAACTGTTCATCTTCGCCAAGGCGACCGACGAGGAGAGCGCGGCGCGTGAAATGCTGGATCGCGGTATCTCCACCGTGGTCGTCAAGAAAGGCGCGCAAGGCGCCGTTCATTACGACAAGACCGGACGGACCGCGGCGCCGGGCTTCGTCGTCAACGAAATCGACCCGACCGGCGCCGGCGACTGTTTTGCCGCGGCCTTCGTCTCCTTCTGGCTGCGCGCAGAAGCGCCCGAGAAGGCGCTGCGCATCGCCAATGGCTGCGGCGCGCTGGCGGTGACCAGGAAGGGGCCGATGGAGGGCATCGCCTCGCTTGCCGCCGTCGAAGCCTTCCTTGCGACCGCCAAGGCCGGAGCGCCAGTATGAGCCGGGCTACGGACAGGCTGGCGGCCGTAGCGGCGCGCCGTGCAGCGGGCGAACGCTGCGGCATCACCTCGATCTGCTCGGCTCATCCGCTGGTGATCGAAGCGGCGCTGCGCCACGGCAAGGCGCGCGACGCCGATGTGCTGATCGAGGCCACCTGCAACCAGGTGAACCATGAGGGCGGCTATACCGGCATGACACCAGCGGATTTTCGCCGCTTCGTCGAGACGATCGCCGGCAAGGTCGGCTTTTCCCTCGACAGGCTGGTGCTCGGCGGCGATCATCTCGGCCCCAATCCGTGGAAACACCTGCCGGCGTCCGAGGCCATGGCGAGGGCCGCGCGCATGGTCGACGCCTACGCCGTGGCCGGCTTCACCAAGATCCACCTCGACGCCAGCATGGGCTGTGCCGGCGAAGGTGCCGCACCTCCCGACGCGACGATCGCAGCGCGCGCCGCCGAACTGGCGGAAGTGGCCGAGGCCGCGACCGAACGAACGGGCGGCACCAAGCCGGTCTATGTCATCGGCACCGAAGTGCCGGTGCCGGGCGGCGCCCTGGAAGCAATGAACCATCTGGCGGTGACGACACCGGAGGCCGCGCGTCAAACCGTGCGCATCCACCGCGATGCCTTCAGCCGGCGAGGTCTCGACCAGGCCTTTTCGCGGGCGCTCGGTCTCGTCGTGCAGCCAGGCGTCGAATTCGGCAATGCCGAGGTGCTCACCTATGAACCGGAACGCGCCCGTGTATTGGCCGGCACGTTGCGGGATCTGCCGCAATTCGTCTTCGAGGCGCATTCGACCGACTACCAGCCGGTCTCGGCATTGACCGCGCTGGTCGACGACGGATTTGCCATCCTCAAGGTCGGGCCGTGGCTGACCTTCGCGCTGCGCGAGGCGCTCTACGGCTTGAGCCATATCGCCGAGGTTCTGGTTCCCGACCAGGCGCGCGAAAACCTGCCGACGGCGATGGAGCGCGTCATGCTGGCGGCGCCGGACAATTGGAAGAATTACTATCACGGCTCCGAGACTGAACAACGGATCGAACGCCATTTCTCCTACAGCGACCGCATTCGCTATTACTGGCCGGCACCGGCAGCCCAGCAGGCTGTGGATGCGCTCATGCAGGCGCTCGGCGACCGCGACATCCCCCTACCCCTCATCAGCCAATATCTCGTCCATCTCGATGGCGCGGTGGCGAACCGGTCCGTGGCGCCAAGGGCCGCAGAATTGCTGATCGCCAGTGTGACCGAGGTTCTCGACATCTACGCCAGCGCAACCGGCTGACCACGGCTACGGCTTGGGCATCAGGACCAGCGCTCCCGTGGTGCGGCGCGATTCCAGATCGCGGTGCGCATCGGCGGCATTGGCGAGATCGTAGCGCGTCGGCGCCTCGATCCTGACCACACCCTGGCGAAGCGCTTGGAAGAACCTGGCGACGTGCGGCGCAAGTTTTTCCGGCGTGTCGGTGAAATGGGCATAGTTGGGTCGCGAAATGGTCAGCGACTTCGACGCGAAGCGGCCGATATCCCAATTGCCGACCGGCCCAGACGCCTGGCCGAAGCTGACGAGGTGGCCGCGCACGGCAAGGGCGGCGAGCGAGCCAGCGAAGGTGTCGTTGCCGACCGCGTCATAGGCGACATCGGCTCCCCTGCCCCCTGTCAACCGCATGACGGCATCGCCGAAATTCTCGCGGGAATAGACGATGACATGGTCCGCGCCGAGACGCTCGACGACGCGGGCCTTGTCGTCGCTCGACACGGTCGCGATCACCGTCGCGCCGAGATGACGCGCCCATTGCACCAGCAGCTGACCGATGCCGCCGGCTGCCGCATGGATGAGGACGATTTCGCCCGGCTTCACGGCATGAACGTCGTGCAG
Organism: Mesorhizobium sp. HAY1-8B; assembly: GCF_056868045.1. NCBI lineage: Bacteria > Pseudomonadati > Pseudomonadota > Alphaproteobacteria > Hyphomicrobiales > Phyllobacteriaceae > Mesorhizobium > Mesorhizobium sp. HAY1-8B. The sequence goes on along the minus strand of NZ_CP200321.1, from coordinate 3,043,702 downwards.
CAGGAAGCTCGCGCTGACGCCCTTGAGCAGGCCGGCGGCGGCGATCTCATCCGTGATGTCGTCCGAAAGATGAACCAGCAATTCAGGCGCCATGTTGCGCCGCTCGCTGTAGGCGCCGACCGGCGGACAGGCATAGGCGACGCGGTCGCCGGCCGAAAAGCCGGACACCGCCGGGCCGACTGCCTCGATGATGCCGGCCGCTTCCATGCCGGGCACGCCGGGCGGCTTCAAAAGGTCGAAAAACCCGGTGCGGCAATAGACGTCGATGAAATTGACGCCGATCACCGTGTGACGGATCCGCACTTCGTTCGACGCCAGCGGTGGCAGTTCGATATCCCTGAGCCGCAACTCCTCCGGTCCACCGTAACGCTCGACGACGATCGCACGGGTCTTTGCGGTCTGGCCGAGCGCGATCCTTGGCACCGCATGCGGCATGTCGATGGGCGGAGTCGGCGCAACAATTGCCTGGGGCGATCTCGTCTCGACAGGAGAGCCGACGCTCCGGCGCTTCAGAAGATTGCGCACCGCCGCGAAGCCGGCCTGATAGATGCCTTCGGTGACCAGCCCGACCAGTTCGTCGCGGCGATGCGCCGGCGGCTGGAATTCAGAGCGCCATTCCCAGAAGGTGGCATTGCCGTCGGTCACCGGCTTCAGCCTGATCGAGGCGACATAGCCCATCAGAGGCAGCGGCGCTTCGAGCAGGCAGTAGCTCAGCCGGCGGTCCTTGTCGGATAGTGCCAGCAATTGCTCGCGCAATTCACCGCCGTCATTCAGCCGAAAGTGGCGCACGGCGCCAACCGCATCGACCGGTTCGCCGCCCTCGATCTCGCTAAAGGCGATGGCAGGATGCCAGCGGTCATGGCCGTTGAAATCGCGCAGGATCGCCCAGACCTCGTCAACTGATGCCTCGATGATCGTGCTCTGGCAAACCTTGACCATCGGCCGGCGTCAGCGCCCGAACCGGTGTTTCAGCGCGCCCAGGGCGGTCTGGAAGACGCCATTGCCGATCTGATGCATCAAGGTCGCCTCGCGATCGGCCGCGCAGTCGAACTCCGCCTGCCACTCGGCGAGCGTCAGATTGCCGTCGGTGATCGGCGTCAGCGACAGGGTGGCGACATAGTTCTCCACCGCCATCGGACTTTCGAGGATCGCGTAGCTGCAGGACAGGTCGTAGTCGGACAGCGCCAGCAGCTTTTCGCGGATGCGGCCACCGTCCCTCAGCGTGAAACTCCTGATGCAGCCGATCTGGTCGGCCTGCGCGTTCTGCTCGATGCGGCTTTCGGCGACGAACGGCGCCCAGCTTGGCAATGCGTTGAAGTTGCGGACGAGCTTCCAGACTTCCGCGGCCGGAGCCGGAATGACCGATGAGACATAGACCTTGGTCATTTCAGATAGCCGCCGATATTTGCCACTGCACGATCATCCCGTCAATGATCGCGGTCGTCATCGTCGTCCTTGGCGGCCTTTCCCTTGCCCTTCTTGTCACGGGTCAGGCTGGAAATGTCCTTGGCGTCGCGCAGCACATCGGTCATCCGTCCGAGCGAGCCGCCCTCGATGCCGATCTCCTTCATCAGATTGTCGATCATCGGCGCCTGCACCCGGTAGCGCAACGCCGAGTCGATGACCTCGTCGGTGACGTTGCGGTTACCACCGGTGCCACCGTTGAGGCCGTCGACATGCAGGATCTTGATGCCGTCGATCTTCTCCATCGGCTTGACGCTCTCGCGGATGATGCCTTCCATGTGGTCGAGCAGCTTGCCGCGCAGGCGCCCGGCGCGGGCTTCGCTCGACAGCAGGTTCTCGGCCTCGTTGAGCTGGCGATGGCCTGATGCGTCGACCTCGTAGCGCTGGGCCGCGGCAAGGGCGTGGATCTTCTCCGCTTCCGCCGAAGCGACTGCGGCGATCTTCTGCGCTTCCGCCAGGCTTTTCGCCGCCTTCATCTCGGCATCCGCGGCCGATGTGATGCGCAGCGCTTCCCGCTCTGCCTCGCGCTGCGCCCCGATCAGGTCGGTCAGCTTGCGGCGCTCGGCGATCTCGCGCTCGCGGGCGGTGAAAGCCTGTTCCTCGGCCTGGACGGCCTTGGCACGCACCGCTTCGGAAGCCGCGATCGCCGAGGACCGTTCCTGCGTCTTCTTGGCGATGTCGATCGCCTTCTGGATTTCCGCGATCTCGATCTTCTGGTCGCGATCGACGCCCAGTTGGCGGATATCGCGATCCTTGATCAGCCGCGCTTCCTCGATGCCACGCTCGGTGGTGATGCGGGCGCGCTCGACCTCCTCACTGGCCGAAATCTCAGCCTCCTCGAACGCCTGGCGCTTGGCGATCTGCAGCGCTTCAAGGTGACGCTCGCGTTCGATGCGGACCTCGTCCACCACCCGTTCCTGCGCGATCCGCGCCGTTTCGGTGGCCTGGTTCTCGACGATCTCGGCGCGGCGTTTTTCCGCCTCGGCCCGGGTCACTTCCAGCGCCTTTTCGGCGAGCGCGATCTGGCGTTCCAGTTCAGCGACTTCGAGCAGCTTCTTGCGTTCGATCTCGAGCTTGCTTTGCGCGCCCTCACGCTCGATGCGGGCCTTCTCCAGCGACAGTTCGAGCGCGATCTGCTCGCGCTCGGTCAATTCGCGCATCTTCATCTCGGTCTCGTCGAGCGAACGGCGGCGCGCGATCTCGCGGCGCTGCGTGTCTTCCTCGCTCTTGATGCGTTCCTCGGTGATATTGCGCTCCTGGTTGAGCCGCGATTTTTCGACGGCCTCGCGCGACGAGAGCTGTGCCTGCTCGGATTCCTGGTCACGCAACGCACGCTCAATGGCCAATTCAGACCGCTGCGCGGCGCGACGGATCTCGACCTCGCGCTCCTGTTCGAGGCGTGCATATTCGGTGTCGCGGTCGATTTCCAGCACCTTGCGCTGTGTGTCGAGGTTCTGGTTGCGGATGTCGACCAGCGTGCGCTGTTCGATCTCGTTGCGCATGCGGCGGCGGGTCTCGATCGATTCCGTCAGTTGCGTCAAACCCTCGGCGTCGAAGGCGTTGGAGGGATCGAAATATTCGAGGCTGGTCTGGTCGAGGTCGACGATGGCGACGCTCTCCAACTCGAGCCCGTTGGCCGCGAGCGATTCCTCGGCGAGCCTGCGCACCTTGGCGGCATAGTCGCCGCGCAACTCATGCATCTCTTCCAGCGTCATCTGGGCGGCGACGGTGCGCAGCGCGCCAGCGAACTTGCCTTCCAGCAATTCGCGCAGGCTGTCGGGCTGCAGCGTGCGGCGGCCAAGCGTCTGTGCGGCAGCGGCCACCAGTTCGCGGCTGGCGCCAACGCGCACGAAGAACTCGGCGATCAGGTCGACGCGCATGCGGTTGCGGGTGATCAGCGCCAGCGCATCCTCGCGGCGCACCTCGATGCGCAGCACGTTCATGTTGACCGGAGTGATCTCGTGCAGAACCGGGATGACGAAGGCGCCACCATTCACCACCACCTTCTCACCCATGAAGCCGGTGCGCACGAACGCCGTCTCCTTGGTCGAGCGGCGATAGAGCCAGCGCAAGATGTAGACGGCGATCGCCACGACGACCGCGGCAATGATCAGCCACAACAGGAAAGCGCCAAAGGTCTGCGCGTCCATGATCTATCCTCCCCAAGACAATGCGGTCGGCACGGGGCGACCGGCGATATTTTCAAACATCCACCCGCATGGTGGCGAAGTCCAATTCTTCATGCCCGCCTCTGCAGCTTCGGCGTGACCGCGTGGAATGCAGCGATCGCCGCGTCGACGAAAGGCGTGTCGTTGATGTTGGCCCGCACCCGCTCGATATGGCGCAAAGGCGTGCGGCGCACCGTCTTCTCGATCGCCTCGAACAAAGCGTTGTCGGCTTCCGGGTCATGAAAGGGCTGACCGGGCGCATCGAGCATCGAGACGCCGCCCTCCGGCAGCAGGAAGCGCACCGGACCGTTCATGGCGTTGAGCCGCGTGCCGATCCATTCACCAAAGGCGCGGTTCTCGTCGCGCGTGGTACGCATCAGCGTGACGTTGGGATTGTGGATGACGAATTTGCGGCTGCGGAATTTCTCCGGAATGCTGTCACGCGGACCGAAATTGACCATGTCGAGCGCACCCGTCGAACCGACATAGGGCAAACCAGTCCGGATCGCAGCACCAAAACGATCCTCCGTCGCCGGGAACACGCCGCCGACGATCATGTCGGCCACTTCCGTGGTGGTGAGGTCGAGGAAGGCCGACAGCAGCCGGGAATCGCCGAGGTTTTCCATCGCCCGCCCGCCAATGCCGGTGGCGTGGAAGACGAGGCAGTCATAGTCGGCTTCGAGGCGCCTGGTCACCGCTTGCACCAGGGGGGTGGTGACGCCGAACATGGTGATGCCGACGGCCGGCCGCGCCAGCTTGCGTCTTGCTTCCCAGACCTCGGCATTGGGCAGTTGCGCGACCATGCCGGCCATGGCGTGCGCGGCATTGGAGAGCACCTGTTCGGTGATCGAGTTCAGCCCCTGCACATCGGCGACCGAATGGAACATCATGATGTCGGCGCCGCCGACATATTTGGCGACATCGCCGGCCGCCACAGTCGAGACCATCAGCTTGGGAATGCCGACCGGCAGCACGCGCATGCCTGCCGTCGCCAGCGTGGTGCCGCCGGAACCGCCCGCCGAGATGACGCCGCCGATGCGTGGCTCACGCTCGATCCAGCGTGCGAAAGCTTCCGCCATGGCACTGACCGAGCCGCCGCGATCATTGGTGAAGACGGCGGAGGATCCACGCGCGTGCATGCCGGCCACCTGCATGGCGGGCACATCGGCACTGGTCGGCTTTCCCGATGTCGACAGGTCGACGGTGCGTACGGGCAGACCAAGCGACTTCAGCCGGTCGGCAACGAAGCGCAATTCCTTGCCCTTGGTGTCGAAGGTGCCGACGACCAGCACGGTCCTGCCGATGCGTTCGGCGAAGGGGATGGCGAAGACCTTCTTCAGGTCGTCCTGCGGTGCCGTCTTGTCGACCGCGGCCTGTCGCAATTCGGTGACCGGCACGTTCCAGCGATTGGGCAGTTCGGTGACCGGTCGATAGACGCCGCTCTGCGGCATCGGTTCGGTCGAGCCGCCGCCAGCCCTGTCGACGCGATAGACTTCCGCCAGTTGTTCCCGGGCCTGCGCGGCTTCCGCCGGCGTGACGGGTGTCTCCTCGGCATGGCGGCCGACGCCGAGCAGCCGCTGCTGCAACTCACGGTCGGCGGCGAGCGCCTTGGCATCCATCAGCCGGTTGATGCGGCCATTGACCATGATGGCGACCTGGTTCGATACCGCGGTCGCCACGCCGATATTCTGCTCGATGACCATTACCGCCATCTCGCCTTCGGCGGCGAGGTCAATCAGCATGCGCTCGACCTGGTCGACGATGACCGGCGCCAGGCCTTCGGTCGGCTCGTCCATGACCAGCAGCTTAGGATCGCTGAGCAGCGCACGCGAAATCGCCAGCATCTGCTGTTCGCCGCCCGACAGCTGCGAGCCGCCATTGGTACGGCGTTCGGCGAGCCGCGGAAAGGTCTGGTAGACGCGCTCGACCGTCCAGCTGGCATCGCGCCTGTTGCCGGCGGCCAGACGCAGATGCTCGTCGACGGTCAGGCTCGGCCAGACACGGCGCCCTTGCGGGACATAGCCGACGCCGAGGCGGTGGATTTCGTGCGGCTCAAGAGAGGTGATCTCCCGGCCATCGACGCGGATCGAACCGGACTTCGCCCGTTTCAGCCCAACGATGGTGTTGCAGAGCGTCGACTTGCCCATGCCGTTGCGGCCGACCACCGACAGCACACCGCTTTCCAGCGTCAGCGAAACACCCTGCAGCGCATGGCTCTCGCCATAGAAAACCTGCAGATCGTCTATGCGCAGCATTGCCTTGGCAATCTTTCCGGGACGCTCAGCCATGCTTGCCCCCGAGATAGATTTCCTGGACCTCGGGATCGGCTTCGATCTCCTGCGGCGTGCCTTCCTTGAACAGGCGGCCATTGTGCATCATCGACACATATTCCGAGACACGGAGTGCTACGTCGAGATCATGCTCGATGATGATGTAGCCGATATGCTTCGGCAGCGCGTTGAGGATGGCGACGAGGTCGCGACGTTCGGTCGGCGACAGGCCGGCGGCCGGTTCGTCGAACAGGATGAAGCGCGGCGCGCCCGCCAGCGCCAGCGCGATCTCCAACTGGCGTTGCTGGCCATGGCTCAGCGTCGCCACCAGCGTGTCGCGATAGGCTTCGAGGTGCACGGCGTTGAGGATCGATTCCGCTTGCACCATGTTGACGTCGGTCGTTGCCGGACGCAGCAGCGAAAACCGCCGACGCGAGACGCCGCGACAGGCGAGAAAGATGGAATCGAGGACCGACAGGCCCTTGAACAGTTGCGAAATCTGATAGGTGCGGCGCAGGCCACGCCGGATGCGCTCATGCGGCGGCAGGTCGGTGATGTCCTCGCCGAAGAAGCGGATGCGCCCCGCCGTCGGCAGGAAATCGCCGGTGACGGCGTTGAACAGGGTCGTCTTGCCGGCGCCGTTGGATCCGAGGACCGCGCGCCGTTCGCCGGCCGCGATCCTCATATTGATGCCCGAGAGTGCCACCAGCGCCCCGAAATGCCGCGCCACGCCATCAAGCTCCAGCGCATAGGCGCCGGTGCTCTGGAGACGGTTTGCTGCGAAGCTTTCGGTCACTGGCGGCTGCACCCAAGTGTGGTGTTATGGGCAGCTCGGATTGTCGCGGTTGACCGCGCCGAGCTTCATGAACTCGTCTTCGGGAATGCCGAGCGTCTGGTTGACCTGCGGCACGACCTTGACCAGTTTGTTGAGGAGATTGCCGTCGGCGCCTTCGGTGACCTCGGTCAGGAAAATATCGGCGATGGCGTTGCGGTTCTTGTCGAGCGACACCTTGCCCGTCGGCGTGTCGAAGGACAGCTTCGACAGCGCGTCGCGCAACTTCTTGCCGCCATCGGAGACATCGCCGCCAACCTGGTCGAGACCAAGCAGCGTCGCCTTCATGTCGACATAGTAGCCATGGGCGAAGAGCGAGGGTGACGGAAACGCACCCGGCTGCTTCTTGTAGGCCTCGACGAAGGCCTTCCAGGCCGGCGCGTCGTTGGTGTCGGCGGTCGGGCCAGCGGATGGCGTGCCCTTCAGAACTTCCTTCAGCTTGCCTTTCGACGTCAGCACGGTCTGGTCGACAGTGATCGAGCCGCCGATCAGCGGCGCGGTGCCGCCACCCTGCTGGTACTGGGTCAGGAAGTTGACCGCATCGGCGCCGCCAAGCGCGACGTAGATTGCGTCGACGTCCTCAGGGATGGCGGCGATGACCGAGGAAAAGTCCTTGTTGCCGATCGGCACCCAGGATTTCGACGGCACATGGCCGCCGGCCTTGCAGAACTCGGCCATGAAGCCGAACACCTGCGTGTAGGGGAAGGAATAATCCTCGGCGACTGTGGCGACCTTCTTGTAGCCCTTGTCCTTGAAGGCATAGGTGCCCAAGCCTGCCATCCACTGCGCGCCATCGGTCGAGAAACGGAAGAAGTTCTCAGCCGGATCGCGCAACGTGGTGTCCTGCGCGGCCGATGTGCCGTTGATGAAGGTCACGTTCGGTTGCGTCTTGGCGTAGTCCTTGACGGCGATGCCTTCGTCGCCCGAAAGCGGACCGACCAGCACCTTGACGCCGTCCTGCTCAACCAGCTTGCGCGCCGCGCGCACGGCGCTGTCGGGCGAAGCATCGGACGAACCCTTGACGATCTCGATCTTCTTGCCGGCGACGGTGCCGTTCATCTCGGCAACGGCGGTCATGGCGCCGCGCTCGCCGTCCTCGCCGAGCACCGTGAACGGGCCTTCGAAGGTGGCGAGCAAGCCGATCTTGATGGTGTCGTCGGCAGCCAGTGCCATCGAAGGCGCGGTCAGCCCGGTGAATACCGCCAGCGCCAGTAAAGTACGTCTATGCATCCTCATGATTTCCTCCCGTTGATTTCATTTTTGCAGTGGTTCATTCCATCCCGGTTGCTACGGTCCGGGACGCAAGGACTCCTGGGCAAGATGTGGCTTGATCCTCCCCCACAACCCAAGAATTCCATCCGGTGAGACGAAGACGATCACCAGGAACACCATGCCGATCAGCGTGTTGAAGCGCTCGGCGCCGACGATGTCGATGGCGAAGGTCTGCATCAGGACGACGACGACCGCGCCGAGGAACGGCCCGATCGGGTGGCGCAGGCCGCCGATGACGGCAATGATCAGCACGTCGATCGCGGCATCGACGCCGATGGTACCGGGCGAGACGCGGCCGTTGAACCAGACCAGCAGTACGCCCGCCAGTCCGGCGATGACACCGGCGAGCAGCCAGGCGAAGACCTTGTGCGCGGTGACGTGGTACCCCAGCGCGCGCATGCGGCGCGGATTGTCACGGATCGCCTGCAAGGTCATGCCGAAGGTCGAACGCGAGCCGTAAAGCACCGCCGCATAGGACAGCGCCGCCAGGCCCAGACAGAGATAGTAGAATGGCCTGGGATCGCGCCAGTTGACGCTCCAGAAGACCGGCGCACGGATGCCGGCATAGCCGGAATGGCCATTGAAGATGGCGTAGTTCTGCTGCGCGAAATAGAAGGTCGCGGTGGCGATCGCCAGCGTGATCATAATCGTGTAGATGCCTTCGGTGCGCACCGAGATCCAGCCGATCAGCGCCGACGCCAAGGCCGCCGCGAGAACCGCGAACGGAACCGCGAGCCACCACGGCCAGCCGAGACCGAGAATGCTGGAGTTGTTGTTGCCAAGGATGGCGATGGCATACGCCGCTATGCCGGCGACGGTGATCTGCGCCAGACTGACCATGCCGCCATAGCCGGCGAGCAGCATCAGCGACAGGCCCAGCATGCCGAAGATCAGCGAATAGCCGCCGATCTGCGTCAGGAAGAAATCGGACGCCACCAATGGATAAAGCACCAGTGCGACGGCAAGGATGATGTGGCCGGCGCCGAGCTTCTCCAGCCAGTTCTGCTGCGGCGTGGCGCTGGTGGCGGGGATGGCCAGACTCATCGTGCCTTCCCCATGATGCCTTGCGGCCGCACCGCCAGCGTCACCACCATGATGACGAACGTCAGCACGATGCCATAGGTCGGGAAGTAGACGAGGCCGATCTGCTCGGCCAGGCCGATCAGCAGTGCGCCGATGGCGGCGCCCGTGATCGAGCCCATGCCGCCGACGATGACGACCACCAGCGATGCCAGGAGATAGCGGACATCCTCGCCTGGCGCGACCGATAGCGCCGAGCCACCGACGACGCCGGCAAAGCCGGCAAGGCCGGCGCCGACGGCAAAGACGATGGCGAAGACCGCATGCACATTGACGCCCGATGCCTGCAACATGGCGCGGTCGTCGACGCCGGCGCGGATCATCATGCCGACGCGGGTCTTGTGCAGCATCAGCCAAAGACCGACGCCGATGACGATCGCCGCGGCCAGCACCACGACGCGGTAGAGCGGATAGGTGAGGAAGACCGAGGCGCCGTTGGAGCGCACCGCCGTGATAACGGGCAAGGTCAATGCGCCGTCGAGCCATTCAGGCGTGGTGATCTGGTAAGTGCCGCCGGCCCACACCGCCAGCATCAGGTCGGCGGCCACGATCGAGATGCCGATCGAAACCAGGGTCTGGCGAAGATCGTCGCCCTCCAGCCGACGGAAAACGAAGACCTGCATGACGACACCGACGATGGCCAGCACCGCGAAGCCGGCGGCGACGCCGAGCAGCCAGTAGCCGGTGCGGTTGGTGACTTCGTAGCCGATATAGGCGCCAAGCAGGTAGAGCGAGCCATGCGCCAGATTGACGTTGCGCATAAGGCCGAAGATCAGGGTGAAGCCGCTGGCAACGAGGAAATAGAGGCCCGCCAGGGTGATGCCGTTGAGGACGGCGCTGACGAAGGCCTTCTTCGAGATAAGGATCGCGTTCAGCCAATCCGGCCAGACCGCGAAGACCAGCCATGCGACGACAGCGGCAGCGAGCAGGCCGACGAGGCCCCATGCCTGCCGGCTTGTCATGCCGCCGCCATCCGAGAGGGATGACGAAGATGGCTGGTCGAGCAGGCTCATGCCGTCAGCCGCCGGCGCTGCTCGTTCATGCGCGGCGCCTTGTGGAACTTGCCGTCCTTCATGATGGCAAGGATGCGGTTCTTGTCCTGCAGAATGCGCACGTCAGAGATCGGATCGCCGTCGATCAAGAGAAGGTCGGCAAGGTAGCCTTCCTTGATCATGCCGAGCTCGTCACCCATGTTCATGATCTGACCGCCATATTTGGTGCCGGCCTGGATCGCCTCCATCGGCGAGAAGCCCAGCATCTCGACGAAGGTCTGGATGTCCTTGGCGTTGGTGCCTTGCGGCGTCCAGGCAAAGCCATAGTCGCCGCCGATGCAGACGCGGATGCCGCGCCGGTGCATCTTCTTCATCGTCTCGATGCACATTTCGAGCTCGCGCTCGTATTCAAGCGACAGCGGCGAGCCCGGCTTGATGCCCCACTGCTCGGCGTGACGTGCTGTGTTGATCAGCCAGGCGATGCCCGGTGCGACGAAGTGCTTGTCCTTGGCCGCTTCGAGCATGTCGAGCGCTTCCTCGTCGGCGAAGGAGGCATGGTAGATGTTCTGGATGCCGTGGCGGATGCACTGTTTGACCGAGCCTGACGAACGCGCATGCGCCGACAGCACCTTGTTGCGGCAGCGCGCCTCGGAGGCAGCCATGGCGACCTCCTCTTCCGACATCGGCGTCTCCTCGGCGCCCATGCCGGTGATGCTTTCGCCGGACAGGTTGAGTTTTATCGAATCGACGCCGTATTTGATCAGCTGGCGCACGGTGCGACGGATTTCCTCCGGCCCCGAGACGACGAGGCCGAGGTTCAGCCCCTCATGCGGAATGTGCGACGGCGCGGAATCGCCGAGGCCGCCGACCGTGGTGATTTCCGGACCCGCCGCGAGGTAGCGCGGTCCCGGAAAGCGGCCCTGGTTGATGAATTTCTTGGCGACGACATCGAGACGCGGCTTTGCGGCGGCCGCACCCCGGCCGGCGGTGAAGCCGGCGTCAAGCACCAGCTTGGCCATCTCCATGGTGACCAGCATGTGCTCTTCGATTTCCATCATCTGGATGGGGTCGATGCCGGGCGCGTTGTTCCAGGACAGATGCAGATGCGCGTCGATCATGCCCGGCATCAGTGTCGCGCCCATACCGTCGATGACGGTTGCACCTCCTGCCGCGCCACCGCTGTAGGAGGACGACGAGGACGAGCTGAAGCGCGATGAGCCCTTGGTGATCTGCTTGATGCGGTTGCCCTGCACCAGCACCTCACCGGTGTATGGATATTCACCTGATGCGTCGAGCACACGCACATTGGTGAACAGCGTGCTGCCCGAACCGTTGCCGTTCCAGCTGTCGTCTGCCATCACAAGCCTCCCAACTTGCCGAGCGCATGAGTTTACGCCCGATCAGAAATCCTCACCTATCAACCCGTCTCAAAAAATCGGCGAGCTTCTGGCTGCTTTCGCGCGGGTTTTCCACCGTGGCCCAGTGCCCGCACCGATCCAGCGACGAGAATACGGCGCCCTTGATCTTGTCGGCAAGCGCCTGGGCGACCCCTGGCGGATTGACCGTGTCGGCGTCGCCGGTGACCAGCAATGTCGGCGCCGAGATCCTGCGCGCATCGATGGCGGTCGCCTTGGCCAGAGCCTCGCAGGTACGGGCGTAGGATTCGGGATCCTGACGCGTGATCGATTCCCGCACGAAGGCCACGGCCGCCGGCGAGGTTTCCCTTGTGTGGGCGGAAATCGCGTTGGCGACGATCTGGTCGGCGATATCGGCAATGCCGCCCGAGCGCGCCAGACGCGCCCGGTTGGCGAGCCCTTGCCGTGTTGCTTCCGCCGGTTCCGCCAGGGCGCCGAACAGCGCCAGCGATGTAACCAGCGATGGCTGCGCCGCGGCGATCTGCTGGCAAACGATAGTGCCCATCGAATGGCCGACGAAGTGCGCGGCAGCAACCCCCATGCCGGCCATGGCGCGGATCACGGCCTCGCTCATCCCTTCGACGGTCAGCGGCTCGATCGGGCGCGGCGAGCGGCCGGAGCCCGGCAGGTCGAGCCGGATGACGCGATAGGCGGAAAGCGCCGCCATCTGCGGCTGAAACATGTTCGACGTGCCGCCAAGGCCATGGATCATCACCACGGCAGCGCCCTCGCCGACAACTTCCGCAACCACCTGACCAACAGTGACCGTGGTCATTGCGCGTGCTCCGCAAAGCGGTTTTCCAGCGTGCCGATGCCATCGATCTCGATGCGCACGACGTCACCGGCCTTGAGGTATCTCGGCGGGTCGAAACCGATACCGACCCCGACCGGGGTACCGGTGGCGATGATGTCTCCGGGCTTCAGCGTGATGCCTTGCGACAGCGTGGCGATGATGGTCGGAATATCGAAGATGAGCAGCGATATGCGGGAATTCTGGCGCAGATCCTCGTTGACGAAACACCGGATGCCGGCGGTTGCCAGGTCGAGTTCGTCCCTGGTCACCGCCCATGGTCCCATGGGGCAGAACGTGTCCTGCGACTTGCCGATCAGCCACTGGCTGTATCTGCCCTGCAGATCGCGGGCCGTGACGTCGTTGACGATCGTGTAGCCCCAGACATGGTCGAGCGCGTTCTCCTTCGATATGCCGCGCCCGCTCTTGCCGATGATGACGGCCAGCTCCGCCTCATAGTCGATGGCGGTCGAGACCGACGGATCGATCAGCACGCTGGCATGGTTGGCGACGACCGATTCAGGAACCTTGGAAAAGATGATCGGATGCTTCGGGATCGCGCCGGCGCCGGCGCTGGAATCGAAGCCGCTGCGGGCGAATTCATGCGCGTGCTCGTGATAGTTCTTACCGACGCAGAAGATGTTGCGGCGCGGTTGCGGGATGGGCGCTTCGATTTCCACCTGCGCCAGCGGGATGGGCGACAGGGTGCGCGGCATGCCGGCGCCGTTGCGCTCGATCAAAGCCAGAATGCCTGATTTGGCCTGGTCGACGGAAAAATCGAAAGGCGCGATTGTCTGGGCGTCGAGATCGACAAGCCCCACGCGACGTTCGCCGGCGATCGAAAAAGTCGCGACCCGCATCCAGATCCTCCCTGAACCAATATTGAGCCAATTATTCGCTCTTTTGTTACACGCTATCGCCGATTGGTTTAGCCCGCAAGAGGAATCTGGGTTGGTCGCACCAAAAAGGATTTGATTGCCAGCCCCGCCGCTTCACAGGATATCGACCGCAGCCATGCGATGGACGGCGGTATCTGAAGCTGTTATCAATGGTTCAGTATCGGATCAGATAAAAGTGACCGGACATGCCCAAGCTCGTTGCCAGCGATATCGCCACCGCGCTGAAGAAGCGGATTTCTTCCGGTGAATGGATCGAGAATGGCCGCATGCCGCCGGAACGCGACCTGGCGAGCGAATTCGGCGTGGCGCGCAACACGGTGCGCCGTGCCGTCTCCTTCCTCGAGGACGACGGCACCGTGGTGCGGCATGTGGGGCGCGGCACATTCCTGACCGCCACCAATCCTGGTTCGATGGCAGCGGTTGTCGGTCGCATGGAAGGCACCAGCCCGGCCGACATGATGGAGATCAGGCAGTTACTTGAGCCGGCGGCGGCAGCCTTCGCCGCCACCAATGCCAGCGCCATGGAACTCAACGCGGTGCGCGAGGCGCATAAGATCGCTTCAGAGTCGCAGGACATGCCGACCTTCGAGCATTGGGATGCGGAGTTTCACCACCGCATCTTCGCCTGCTCGCGCAACGACTTCCTAAAGGAGATCCACAATCTGATGCGCATCCTGCGCAATCAGGCGCCATGGTTCGAAATGAAAAAGCGTTCCTTTTCCGAAGAACGCCGCGGCATCTATTGCAGCGAGCACCAGATCGTTCTCGATGCGCTGCTGCGCCGCGACCCGGAGAGCGCCAGCCAGGCCATGCTGGCGCATCTGAGAACCGTCGAGCGCAACCTGCTGGGCCGGTAAATCCGTGTACCGCCATCCTCAATAGGGCAGGCCGACATAATTCTCGGCGAGCGCGGTCGACGCTGCGCGCGAGTGCACGAGGTAGTCGAGTTCGGCCTCCTGGATGCGCTGGCCGAAGTCGCCGGTATCGGGAAAGCGGTGCAGCATGGTCGTCATCCACCAGGAAAAGCGCACCGCCTTCCAGACCCGCGCCAACGCCTTGGCGGAATAGGCATCGAGACCCGCCTCGGACTTCCCCTGATAGAAGTCCCAGAACCCGTTGAAGAGATAGCGCACGTCGCTGGCGGCGAGGTTGAGGCCCTTGGCACCGGTCGGCGGCACGATGTGAGCAGCATCGCCGACCAGGAACAGCCGGCCGAAGCGCATTGGCTCGGCAACGAAAGAGCGCAGCGGCGCGATCGACTTTTCGAAGGAAGGCCCGGTGGTGACGCTGGCCGCCGTCTGTTCCGGCAAGCGGCGGCGCAGTTCGTCCCAGAAGCGATCGTCCGACCAGGCCTCGACACGGTCACCCTCGGGGCACTGCACATAGTAGCGGCTGCGATGCGTCGACCGCATCGAGCACAGTGCAAAGCCCCGCTCGTGATTGGCGTAGACCAGTTCGTGATCTGCCGGCGGCACTTCGGCCAGCACGCCGAGCCAGCCGAACGGATACTGCCGCTCGAACGTTTTCAGCGCGCGCTCCGGCACCGATCCGCGGCTGACGCCATGATAGCCATCGCAGCCGGCAATGAAGTCGCAATCGATGCGATGAGAGACGCCGTCCTTGTCGTAGGTGACAAATGGTGCGGCACCGCCGAAATCATGCAGCGCCACATCCGACGCCTCGTAGACGGTGACCAGGCCGGCCGCGTCGCGCCTGTCCATCAAATCATGCGTCACCTCGGTCTGGCCGTAGACCGTGACATGCCCGCCACCGGTGAGTTCGGCGAGATCGATGCGGTGCAGGCGCCCGTCGAAGGCGAGCGAGATGCCGGAATGCGGCAAGCCTTCGGCATGCAGCCTTGCGGCAGCACTGGCCTCCCCAAGCAGATCGACCGTGCCCTGTTCGAGCACCCCTGCCCGCACGCGGCCAAGCACATGGTCGCGGCTCGAGCGTTCCAGAATGACGGTCTCGACACCTATGCCCGCCAGAAGTTGCCCAAGCAGCAGGCCGGAGGGTCCCGAGCCGACGATGACGACCTGCGTGCGCATCAGTGGCCGAGACTTTTGATCTGTGAGGCGAGTTCGGCGGCAAGGCGCAACGATGCCGCGGTTGCGACCACCATCTGCGGCAGCAGCAGCCATTCCAGCGTCCATGCCGCGCCCGAACGTTCTTGCTCATGCAGCAGCGCCTGATGCATGCCGGAAAGCTGCGTGGCGTTGAAGCGGGCCAGCGCCACCAGCGCTTCGGCCTTCACCGGGTTCTGTTTGTGCGGCATGGCCGACGAGCCGCCACCTCCCGACAGCTCGATATCGCTTCCACCCTGCGCCATCAGGGCAATGTCCTGGCCGAACTTGCCGAGGCTGCCGGTCAGCAGCGACAGCCAGCCGGCGAAATCAGCGAGCGCGTCGCGCTGGCTGTGCCATTGCGGCGCATCGCCAAGTCCGAGTTTTGCGGCAAGCGCGGCGCGCACCGCCGGTCCCTTGTCGCCAAGCTTTTCCAGTGTGCCGGCTGCTCCGCCGAACTGCACGAGCAGCAGGCGCCCGGACTGTTCAGACAATCTTTCCCGATGCCGCTGCAGCGGCCCGCGCCAGGCGTTCACGCGATCAGCTACTTGAATAGGGATCGCGGGCTGCATGCGGGTCATGCCGGTCAGCGCCCTGCCCCCAAAGCGCTCCTCGAGCGACGTGAGGCGCAAAACGGTCTCGGTCAGGAGCAGGCTGAGATGGTCGACGACGGATTTCAGTCGAAGCACCAAGCCAGTGTCGATGACATCCTGGCTTGTGGCACCGAAATGCACTTTGTCGCCATGCGGCTCGCCAACCGCCACTCTGAGCTGACGCACCAATTCCGGCACGATGACGCCGTCCTTGGCGGCAGCGGCGCGCAGCAAGGTCGTGTCCGGCCGGAACGAGGCCAGCGCTACCCCGATCGCCACCGCCGCGTCCCTGGTGATGATTCCGTTCTCGGCCTCGGCTTGCGCCAGCGCGCTCTCGAACGCCAGCATCGCCTCTATCTCCGCCTCGACGGAAAAATGCCTCGCCGCCTCCTCGTCGCCGAGAAAGGCGGAAAGCAATGGATGGTCGAAGGGCGATATGGTCATATCGCGGATCTCCTAGCTGTCGAAGAAGACCGTTTCCTTCTCCCCCTGGAGATGGACATCGAAGACGTAGGTGTCGCCCTGGCGCTCGGCGATCAGCGTCGGCACGCGGACGCGGTGCTCGATACGCGCCAGGATCGGATCCCCGGCATTGGCTTCTTCCTCATCGGAGAAATACAGCCTTGTGTGCAGACCGAGATTGATGCCGCGCGCGACGATCCACAGCGTGATGTGCGGTGCCATCAGGCGGCCATCGCGGAACGGCACGCGGCCGGGCTTGATCGTCTCGAATGCGCAGACGCCGGTGTCCATGTCGGTCGGGCAACGGCCCCAGCCGAAAAAGTTCGGATCGGCGGCACCGCGCAATTCGGCCGGCGAATTGTAGAGCCCGTCCGCGTCCGCCTGCCAGATCTCGATCAGAGCGTCCTTGAGCGGCGTCCCGGTGCCGTCAAGCACCCGGATGCGCAGGCCGATGCGCTCGCCTTTGGTCTTGTCGTTGACCATGGTAGCGCCAAGATCGGTCGCATAAACGCCGCTGATGCCGCAGAAATTCGGCGTCAGCCCGATATGGACGTAAGGGCCCGCTGTCTGCGAAGGGCTCTCCTTCAGCCTGTCGAGCGACTGGGCCATCAATTGCCCTCCGGCCGGTTTTCGAACAGCGACGAGCGGCGCCCGCGCAGCACGATATCGAACTTGTAGGCGAGCGCATCCATCGGGATCGTCGCCTGCGTGTCGAGGACGGCCGTCAGCGCCTCGATGGCCGCCTTGTCGGCGATACCGCGAACGATCGGGCATTTCCAGATCAGCGGGTCGCCCTCGAAATACATCTGCGTGATCAGCCGCTGGCCAAAGCCATGGCCAAAAACCGAAAAATGGATATGCGCCGGGCGCCAGTCATTGGGGCCGTTCGGCCAGGGATAGGGCCCGGGCTTGACGGTGCGGAAGGCATAGAAGCCATCCTCGCCGGAAATGGTGCGGCCGCAGCCGCCGAAATTCGGATCGAGCGGCGCCAGATAGCCATCCCTCTTGTGGCGGTAGCGGCCGCCCGCATTGGCCTGCCAGAATTCGAGCAGCACGCCGGGCACGCCAATGCCACGTTCGTCAAGCACGCGCCCATGGACGATGATGCGCTCGCCGATGGCGCTCTCGCCCGGCCTGGCGAAATTATGGATCAGATCGTTGTCGAACTCGCCCAGCATGGCGTGGCCGAAGACAGGTCCCGCTGTTTCCGACAGTGTGTTGTCGAAGGACAAAAGCGCCTTCCGCGGCGAGCGCAGCACCGAACTCTTGTAGCCCGGCGTCAGCGCCGGCGGGTGCCATGTCCGGTCGCGCTGGAAGAAGGCGCCGGTCTCGGGCCTCCGGTTCGAGCCGGACTCAGCGGGCATTGTTGGCTCCGTCCATCTCCGAAAACACGTCCTTGGCGATCTTGAAGGCACGGTTGGCGGCCGGCACACCGGCATAGATGGCGACATGCAGGAACGCCTCGCAGATGTCGTTGCGCGTGGCGCCGGTGTTGGCGGTGGCGCGCACATGCATGGCCACTTCCTCATCATGTCCGAGCGCGGCCAGCAGCGCCAGCGTGACGATCGAACGCTCGCGCTTGGTGAGACCCGGTCGCGCCCACACCGTCCCCCAGGCGGCCTCGGTGATCAGTTCCTGAAACGGCTGGTCGAAATCGGTGGCCGCGACCTCGGCTCGATCGACGTGGCGGTCGCCGAGCACGGACCGTCGGACGTCAAGGCCTGTCCGATGTCTCGCCGTGTTGCCGGGGACTTCATCCATGGGCCTCTCCAGGGGCAAGCGATGCGACAAAACCGCGGATCAGCGCGACCAGCGCCTCCGGCCGCTCGATGCACGGAATATGTCCGGCGTTGCGGATGATTTCGAAACGTGCGCCGGGGATCAGTTCCGCCAGCGAGCGGACGAGATCGGGGGGCGTCGAGCCGTCCTGATCGCCGACGACGCAGAGCGTCGGTACAGCGATGCGGCGCGCGCTCTCGGTGAAATCGGCGTCGCGGACAGCCTTGCATGTCCCGATATAGCCCGGCAGCGCCTGCCTGGTCAGCATGTTGCGGCAACCGGCAAGGTCGGCGGGGCGCCCGGCATGGAAATCCGGCGTGAACCACACTTTCATCACGCCATCGGCGATCGCCTCGATGCCGTAGCGCTCCACGACCGCGATGCGGCTGTTCCAGCTTTCGGCGGTACCGATCTTGTGGGCGGTGTCGCTAAGGATCAGGCCCTCGATGCTTTCAGGACGGCGCATATGGAGGCCTTGCGCCACCATGCCGCCGACCGACAGGCCAACCAGCACGACCTGGTCGAAACCGAAGTGGTCGATGAGGGCGTTCAGATCGTCGACATGGTCGTTTATCGAGTGGACGCCGCCGCCAATGTCGGAGAGGCCATGGCCGCGCTTGTCATAGACGAGCAGCGGCATCTCGCCGGCCAAAAGCGCAACGACCTCGTCCCAGATCCGCAGATCGGTGCCGAGCGAATTGATGAACACGACCGGGGGCGTCTTGCCGTCCGCCTCGACATATCGATGGTGCAGCGTGATGCCGCCAATGGTGACGAATGGCACGATTTCGATCCTCCATCTCCACATTGCACGCCGCATTTGGTTCGGTAAAATGATATTTTGCGCCGTTTCATTAACTCAGGGGTTATCAAATTCATGCCCGGCAGCCGCATCCGGTTCCGTCACCTGCAAGCCTTCCTGGAAGTCGCCCGGCAGGGCAGCGTGGCCCGCGCCGCCGACCTCCTGCATGTCAGCGCGCCGGCGGTGACCAAGACATTGCGTGAACTGGAAGACGCACTCGGCATCGCCGTGGTCGAGCGCGACGGGCGCGGCATCCGGGTCACCAGGCTTGGCGAAATCTTCCTGGACCACGCCGGCTCGGCAATATCGGCGTTGAAGCGGGGCATCGATTCCGTTCGCCAAGACGGCACCATCAATCGCCACCCGATCCGCATCGGCGCGCTGCCGACAGTATCGGCGAAGGTCATGCCGCAAGCCATGAGCCTGTTCCTCAAGGAGAACACCGGAGCCGCGATCAAGATCGTTACCGGCGAGAACGCCGTGCTGCTCGAGCAGTTGCGCACCGGCGCGCTCGATCTCGTCGTCGGTCGGCTGGCGGCGCCCGAAAACATGACCGGTTTCTTCTTCGAGCACCTCTACTCGGAACAGGTGCTGTTCGTCGTGCGCGCCGGACATCCACTGCTGAGACCAGGAGCGGACATCTTCGCCAGGCTCGACGAATTCCCGGTGCTGATGCCGACCCGGGAATCCGTCATCCGTCCCTTTGTCGATCGCCTCTTCATCACCAATGGCATGACCGCGCCGGCAACCGAGATCGAGACGGTCTCGGATTCCTTCGGGCGTTCCTTCATGCGGCAGAGCAATGCTGTGTGGATCATTTCGGCCGGCGTGGTCGCCAACGAGCTCGCGAGCCGTGCCTTCGTCGCCTTGCCGGTCGACACCGCGGAAACCAAGGGGCCGGTCGGCCTGACGATGCGCACCGACACCGCGCCCTCGCCCGCCTTCACGATCCTGCTGCAGACCATCCGCGAAGCCGCAAGGCCGGGCGCCTGACCTTCGGCACGTTCATGCCATCAGGCCAGATCCGCGTGCCGACCGAGCGGCATCCGCGCGGCCATGTCGTGCCGGGCTCGCAAGGGCGCCAAGCTTGCCGCCGACGGCAAGGTCAGACAGCCAGTGACGGCGTGAAGCGAACGCTGGCGGATCGCGTCTGCCCGGGCGCCAGCATCATGCAGCCGGTGCTGATGTCGTCGTCGTTCACGCGGTTGAAGGCATCGGTGATGTTGCTGACCGGCTCGGCGCAAAAGAACGGCTCGCCCGGCGGCGTGTAGAGGACGAGGAAGTCGAGCGGTGCCTCGGCCTCCATGTCCAGTTGCCGTCCATGCTCCGGCCAGGAGATCCGGGCACGATGCGTCCATCCGGTGAAGACCGTGTCGAACTCCACCTCCGATACGTCAAAGCCGATGGATGGATCGGCCCCAGCCGGCGGCAGGACGTGACGGACGGGCAGGATCTCCGCATCAGTTTCCCACATGCCGGACACCGACGCCTGGACATGCGTCCACGGCGTCGACGGGAAATAGGGATGGAGGCCGAAGCCAGCCGGCATCGTCGCGTCCGACAGGTTGCGCACGGCAATGGTTATGGAAAGCGTACCGTCAGCCAGCGTGATCTCCTGCTCGGCTTCATAACTCCATGGCCAGGAATCGGCGGCGTGGCGATAGCGCAGGATGATCGTGCTGGCTTCGTGCCTTATGACCGTCCAAGGGTGGCGCCAGCCATGGCCATGCTCATGGTGCGGGTCCTCCGGCCGACTAGGCAGTTGGACCGTGCGACCCGCGAATTCGAAGCGTCCGGCCCTTATGCGATTGGAATAGGGGACGAGCGGGAAGCAGGCCATGGCGCCGGCATCGCGACGGCTGATCGCCGGCGGATCCGCCGGGCGTAGCCAATCCACGACAGAGCCAGCCTGCCACCACCGATACGATGCCACGGCGCCGCCGGCAGCAGGAGCAATGTCGACAGTCGCGATGCCGTCGCTGATTGAGACCAGTTCGGTGTGCCGCGCGGCGACGGCAGCGGAATTCTTTGTCATCGGCACTCCCCATCCCTTGACTCCGATCGCCATGGCTATAAGACATATCATATGAATAGTATGAAGAATAAGAAATCTTTCAGCACGGCGCGCACGTCACGGGTTGCCGTTGCGGTTTCCAGTGGTTCCACCGCGCTGCACGCGACCGTCGTCGAGCAGATCGGCTTGCGCATCGTCCAGGGCGACTTCCTGCCCGGCGAGGCCCTGCCCAATGCGGACGATTCCAGCGAGATGCTGGGCGTCAGCCGCACGGTGCTGCGCGAGGCGATCAAGGTGCTGGCCGGCAAGGGGCTGGTCGAATCGCGGCCGAAGACCGGCACGCGCGTGCGTCCCCGCTCCGACTGGAATTTCCTCGACCCCGACGTGCTGTCATGGCGCTACGCCGGCGGCATCAGTGCCGACGATGTGCGTGCGCTGTTCGAATTGCGCCGTGCCATCGAGCCGATGTCGGCCGCCCTCGCCGCCCAGCGCGCCAACCCGGCGCAGATCGCCGAGATCCAGGCGGCACTCGCCGAAATGGAAGCGGCGAGCGACGACGGCGACCGCTTCGCCAAGCCCGATCTGGTGTTCCATCAGACCATCCTGCGCATGACCGGCAATGAGCTGATCGGCTCGCTGGCCGCACTGGTCGAAACCGCGTTGGTGATGAGCTTTCGCCTCTCCAACGACAATCCGGATGGACAGCGCCACTCCTTGCCGCTGCATCGCGAGGTCGCCGAGAAGATCGCCGCCGGCGACGCGCTCGGTGCGCAGAAAGCGCTGCTGGTGCTCATCGACAATGCCGAGGACGATGTGCGCCGCAGCGTCGAGAACCGCAACAAACGCCGCAACGATCGGGGCCAGCAATCGTGACCGAGACCAAACGCAAACTGCGGTCCGAAGCCTGGTTCGGCGGTGAAGGCAAGAACGCCTTCATGCACCGCAGCTGGATGAAGAACCAGGGCATCCCGGCAGACGCCTTCGACGGCCGCCCGGTGATCGGCATCTGCAACACCTGGTCCGAATTGACCCCGTGCAACGCACATCTCCGCGCCTTGGCCGACCACGTCAAGCGCGGCGTCTACGAGGCCGGCGGCCTGCCGCTGGAGTTTCCGGTGATGTCGCTGGGCGAGAGCAACATGCGCCCGACAGCCATGCTGTTTCGCAATCTGGTGAGCATGGATGTCGAGGAATCCATCCGCGGCAATCCCATCGACGGCGTCATCCTTTTGGTCGGTTGCGACAAGACCACGCCAGCGCTCCTGATGGGGGCTGCCTCGTGCAACCTGCCGACCATCACTGTCTCCGGCGGGCCGATGCTCAACGGCAAGTTTCGCGGACAAGACATAGGCTCGGGCACGCATGTGTGGAAATTCGCCGAGGAGGTGAAGGCAGGGCGCATGCCGGTCGCCGACTTCCTCGCCGCCGAGCAAGGCCAGAGCCGGTCGGCGGGCAGCTGCATGACGATGGGCACCGCCTCGACCATGGCCAGCATGGTGGAAGCACTCGGCATCGGCATGCCGGACAATGCCGCGATTCCGGCGGTGGATTCGCGCCGCGGCGTGCTTGCCCAACTGGCCGGACGCCAGATCGTCGAGCTCGTTCGCCGCGACGTGACGATAGCGCAGATCCTCACCAGGCAAGCGTTCGAGAATGCCATCCGCGTCAATGGGGCGATCGGCGGTTCGACCAATGCGGTGCTGCACCTGATCGCCATCGCCAACCGGGTTGGTGTCGATCTCAGCCTCGAGGACTGGGACCGTCTTGGCCGCGACGTTCCGACGATTGTCGATCTGATGCCGTCGGGCCGATTCCTGATGGAAGACTTCTACTATGCCGGGGGGCTAGCCGCGGTCATGGCGTCGCTTGATGAAGTGGGGCTTCTTCATCGCGACGTCATGACCGTCAGCGACAAGACGATCGGTGAGCTGATCGATGGCGCGCCCAACTACAACCGCGAGGTCATCCGTCCGCTGAGCGAGCCGCTGACAGAGCAAGGCGGCATCTCGATCCTGCGCGGCAATTTGGCGCCCAACGGGGCCGTCATCAAGCCGTCCGCGGCGACGCCCGGGCTGATGCAGCATCGCGGCAAGGCTGTCGTCTTCGAGAACATCGAGCACTACTACGCCCGCATCGACGATCCGGAACTGGATATCGACGCCTCTTCGGTGATGGTGCTGAAGAACTGCGGACCGCGCGGCTATCCTGGCATGGCCGAGGTCGGCAACATGCCGCTGCCGGCCAAGCTGCTCAAGCAGGGCGTCTCCGACATGGTGCGCATTTCGGACGCACGCATGAGCGGCACGGCCTACGGCACCGTCGTGCTGCATGTGGCGCCTGAAGCGGCGGCAGGTGGCACGCTGGCGCTGGTGCGCGACGGCGATCTCATCGAGCTCGACGTCGCCGGCCGCCGTCTGGAATTGCTGGTATCGGACGAGGAACTGGCGATCCGCCGCCGCGACTGGAAGCCTCCGGCACCGCCCGAAGGCGGCTACCAGAGCCTCTATGTCGAGCGCGTTCTGCAGGCGGACAAGGGCTGCGATTTCGACTTTCTCGTCGGCCGGCGCGATGCCGGCATTCCCCGGCATTCCCACTAGAGGCTCGCGATGACGGATCCAATCGGCAGCTACGCGACCTATCCAAGCCTCAAGGGCCGCAGCGTCTTCATCACCGGCGGCGGTAGCGGCATTGGTGAAAGCCTGGTGCGCCATTTCTGCGCGCAAGGCAGCCGTGTGGCTTTCGTCGATCTGGCCGAGGAACCGTCCCGGCGGCTCGTCGATGCGATCGCGGCCGAGGGACATGACGCGCCGCTGTTCATTCCGTGCGACCTGCGCAATGTCGAAGAGCTGCAGGCGGCCACCACGCAGGCAGCGCGGCACAATGGCCCGATCCAGGCGCTTTGCAACAATGCCGGCAATGACGACCGGCATCAGACCAAGGACGTCACGGTCGCCTATTGGGACGACCGCATGGCGGTCAATCTGCGCCACCAGTTCTTCGCGGCGCAGGCGGTGCGCCCACAGATGAGTGTGCAGGGCGGCGGCTCGATCATCAATTTCGGCTCCATCACCTGGATGGTCGGCGATCCCGATTGCCCGGCCTATGTCACCGCCAAAGCCGCTGTTTACGGCATGACGCGGGCGTTGGCCCGTGAACTCGGCCCCGAGCGCATCCGCGTCAACTGCATGGTGCCTGGCTGGGTGATGACCGAGCGCCAGATGCGGCTGTGGCTGAACCCGGCCGGCGAACGCCAGATCGCGGAAAGGCAGTGCCTGCCGGACCGGCTGCAGTCCTCCGATATCGCGCGCATGGCGCTGTTCCTCGCCGCCGACGACAGCCGCATGTGCACAAGCCAGCAGTTCATCGTCGATGCGGGTTGGGTGTAACCCGCACGGCCCCAAGGGAAGAAGGGTATTTCATGCGTCTTGTTCAGTTCAGAATGCCGGATGGCAGCAGGCGGGTCGGTCGTGTCTCCGATGACGGCAATCGCCTGCATCCGCTCGAAAAGACCGCCAGCGTGCTGGACCTTGCCGAAGCGGCGATCGCCGAGGGTGTGTCCATCGCCTCGCTGGTCGAAAAGCGGGCGGGCGCCGCGACAGTCGACTATGACGAGCTGTTGCGCGATGGCTGCGTGCTCGCCCCGCTGGACCACCCGGAGCCGGCGCGGTTCCTGGTCACCGGCACCGGCCTGACCCATACCGGAAGTGCCGCCGCGCGCAACCAGATGCATGTTCTGACCCATGGCGAAGGTGCCGAGGAATCCGATTCCTTGAAAATCTTCCGCATGGGCTTGGAGGGAGGCAAGCCCGGCGCCGGCAAGATCGGCATCCAGCCCGAGTGGTTCTTCAAGGGCGTCGGCACCTGCATTGTGCCGCCTGGCGCGCCGCTGCCGATGCCGGCATTCGCGAAGGCCGGGGCAGAGGAAGCCGAGATCGTCGGGCTTTACCTGAATGGTCCGGACGGCCATCCCCACCGCATCGGCTATGCGCTCGGAAACGAATATTCCGACCACGTGACGGAGGGCGAGAACTATCTCTACCTCGCGCATTCCAAGCTGCGCTCCTGCTCGATCGGCCCTGAACTGCTGATCGGCGAGCTGCCGAACGAAGTGCGCGGCTATTCCCGCATCCTGCGCGACGGCACCGTCATCTGGGAGCAGGAATTCCTGTCGGGCGAGGCGCACATGTCGCACTCGATCGCCAACCTCGAACATTTCCATTTCCGCTACCCGATGCACCGCAGGCCGGGCGATCTGCATGCCTATTTCTTCGGGGCGGCGGTGATGAGCTACGCCTCCGGCGTCAAGACGGCTTCCGGCGACGAGTATGAAATCCAGGCACAGACATTCGGCAAGCCGCTCCGCAACCGAATGGTGTCGGTGCCGGACGAGGGGCTGGTCACCGTCACCCAGCTGTGACGGCAAAAGTCCGATAATTACGGTCCACCAGAACGACAATGGGAGATTAAAAATGGGACTGAAGAAAGCGTTTCTAAGACTGGCGACAATCGGGCTCGGCATCGGCCTGATGACATCGGCCGCACTGGCCGCGAACCTGCGGGTTCTGGCTTGGGACGGCTACGCCGACCCGGACTGGGTGAAGGACTTCACGGCCGCCACCGGCATCGGCGTCGATGTCGTCTTTATCGGCAGCGACGACGAGATCTGGGCCAAGATCAAGGGCAGCGAAGGGCAGGATTTCGACGTCTTCGCCGTCAACACCGCTCAGCTGCAGCGCTACATCAAGGCCGATCTGGTGTCGCCGATCGACATCACCAAGCTGCCCAACCAGAAGGAAGTGCTGCCGCGCTTCCGTGATCTGTCGCAGGTCAGCGGCGACACCAAGGACGGCAAGGTCTACGGCATTCCCTTCTGCTTCGATTCCATCGGGCTGATCTACGACACCGACAAGGTCAAGCCGGCGCCGACTTCGATGTCGGTGCTCTGGGATCCGGCCTACAAGGGCAAGATCCTGGCCTATGACAATGGCGAACACAATTTCTCGTTCACCGCACTGACGCTCGGCTACAAGGATCCGTTCAACCTCAATGAGGAGCAGATGGCGGCGGTCAAGGCCAAGCTGGTCGAACTCAAGCGCAATGTGCTGAGCTTCTACACCACCGCCGACGAGGCGCAGCAGATCTACCAGAACAATGACGTTGCCCTGATCTGGGCCAATTACGGCCAGCAGCAGGTCAAGGCACTGCAGAAGATCGGCGCCCACGTCGCCTACATCAATCCAAGCGAGGGCGCGCTGGCCTGGCTGGACAACTGGGTGATCTCCAAGGGCGTCCGCGACAATGCGGCGGCCGAGAAGTGGATCGACTTCATGCTGACGAAGAAGGTCAGCGGCGAGCTTTCCGAGCGCACCGGCTTCGGCAACACCGTGGTCGAGTTCGAGCAGCGCCGGCAGCAATGACAAGCTGGTCTGGCTCAATAATGTCGAGGACCCGCTCAAGCGCTCGGATCTGTGGAACGAGGTCAAGGCGACGCCCTGATCCTTTCCGCACCTGATTTCGAAGGACCCGGCGGTCCGGACGTTCCGGACCGCCGCAGCGTATGCGAGACTATATCATGAACCAGAACACCGACCTGCTGACGCTGCGGTCCGTCTCGAAATCCTACGGCACGGTTCCGGTGCTGCACGACATCGACCTGTCGATCAAGGACGGTGAGTTCCTGACCGTGCTCGGGCCTTCGGGTTCGGGCAAGACGACCGTCCTGCGGCTGATCGGCGGGCTGGAGCCTCTGACGTCGGGCGAGATCCGCCTCAACGGCCAGGACATCAGCCGCATGCCGATCAACAAGCGGCCGTTCAACACCGTGTTCCAGGACTATGCGCTGTTCCCGCACATGACCGTTTCCGGCAATGTCGGCTACGGGCTTTCGGTGCGCCATGTGCAGCGCAAGGAGACCGCGCGCCGTGTCGCGGAGGCGCTGGAACTGGTGCAGCTCGGGCGTTTCGCCGACCGCTTCCCGGCACAGCTTTCCGGGGGCCAGCGCCAGCGCGTCGCCCTCGCCCGCGCGCTGATCTGCCAGCCACGCCTGATCCTGCTCGACGAGCCGCTCGCGGCCCTGGACCTTGAATTGCGCCGGCAGATGCAGGAGTTCCTGAAATCCATCCAGCGCGAGATCAAGACCACCTTCCTGTTCGTCACCCATGACCAGGAGGAGGCGATCGGCATGGCCGACCGGATCTGCGTCATGCAGGCGGGGCATATCCGCCAGATCGGCACGCCGCACGACCTCTACTACAAGCCGAATTGCGAGTTCGTGGCGCGCTTCTTCGGCGAGAACAATCTGGTGGCCGGGAAACTCGGTCCCGTCCAGGGTGACCTGCGATCGATCGAGACCGCGCTTGGGCGCCTTGTCTGTTCGATCGGCGGTCTGCCGCATTTACAAGCCGCGCCAGATGGTGCCGGCGCCTTCGCGGCGTTCCGTCCCGAAGCCTTGCATCTTGCCGACGCCAAGGACAGCGGCAACCGCTTTTCCGGCACCATCGCGGACGTGGCCTTTGCCGGCTCGTCGACCGTCGCCACAATCGCCTCGGGTGCCGACGATGCCGCGCAACGCCTGCGGCTGCGCATGCCGAGCCGGATCGGCGGCAGCGCGCTGAAATCCGGCGAAACGGTCTCGCTCTGCTTTGCGCCGCATGAAGGCCACCTGGTGCTGGCATGAGCGCGGCCACCACGACACAGCCCTCACAAAGGCGCTTGTCGCTGCTGGTGACGGTGCTGGCCTTCGCCTTGCCTGTGATCTTCGTGCTCGTGCCGCTGGCGATCTTCCTGGTCTACAGCTTCTTCAGCGTCGACCAGGGCACGATCGTCTACGCGCCGACGCTCGGCAATTATGTCAGGTTCTTCACCGACCCGATCTTTCTGCCGGTGTTCTGGAACACCATCGTGCTGTGTTTGTCGGTGGCCGTCATCTGCATCCTGCTCGCCTATCCCGCGGCCTATTTCCTGACGACCCTTAGAGGGCGGTGGCGCTATGCCTTGCTGATGCTGCTGCTGGTGCCGCTGCTGATGAGCTACGTGATCAAGATCTACGCGATCCGCAGCATCCTCGGCCTCAACGGCTTCCTCAACAAGGCGCTGGTGGCGCTCGGCATATTGCAGCAGCCGTCGACACTTTTCGTTTTCAACATGAACGCCATCCTGTTGACGCTGAGCCTGCTTTTGATCCCCTTCGCCATCCTGCCGATCTTCCTGTCGCTGGAGCGCATTCCCCAGACCCTGCTGCGCGCCTCGGATGATCTTGGCGCCAGCCGCTTGCAGACGTTCCTGCGCATCACCTTGCCGCTCAGCCTGCCCGGCGTCGCCTCGGCGGCGAGCTTCGTCTTCGTGCTGGCCATCGGCGACTTCCTGACGCCGCAAATGGTCGGCGGGATCAGCGGCTTCACCTTCGGCCGCATCCTCTACAGTCAGTTCGGCACGGCCTATAACTGGCCGTTCGGCGCCGCGCTGTCGGTGGCGCTGGCGATCGTGGTGATCTGCGCCATCCTCATCGGCGAACGCTTCGGACGCAACCGGGGGACGTCGATATGAACGCCCTGCCCCGGCCCTCCACCATCTTCCTGGCCGCGATCACAACGCTGGTCGCGGTGCTGCTCTACAGCCCCCTGTTCGTGCCGATCGTGTCGTCGTTCTTCACCATCTCGCATGGCGATGTCGACTGGTCGTCGCCCACCCTCTCTACCTATCGGGCGCTGGCCGGGAACGACGACATCCTGGCTGCCCTGCGCACCACGCTGATCGTCGGCGTTTGCACCGTCATCCTCTCGGTGGTCAGCGGAACGCTGCTGGCGCTTTACTATCACGGCCGCCGTTCCGGACGCTCGGTCCTGCAGTTCATCATCTTCCTGCCCTTCCTGATGCCGCCGATCATCAGCGGCCTGGCGCTGCTGATCTTCTTCCGCGAGATCGGCCTCGAGCGCTCGCTGCTGACAGTCGTCATCGGCCATACGGTCTTCGTGCTGGCGATCGTCTACCGAACCGTGCTGATGCGCCTGCAGTCGATGAGCCGCACGCTGGTCGAAGCGTCCTACGACCTGGGCGCCACCGGTTGGCAGACCTTCTGGCGCATCATCCTGCCGAACCTGTCGAGCGCAATGGTCGGCGGCGCTATCCTGGCCTTCGCGCTATCGTTCGACGAGACAATGATCACCATCCTGGTCACCGGCACGCAAAGCACGCTGCCGGTCAGGCTGTGGGCGATGATGCGGCTCGGCTTCTCACCCGACATCAATGCGCTGGTGGCGCTGATCCTGATGTTCACCGTGCTGCTCTGCGTGCTCGCCGCCCGCTTTCTGATCCCCAGGCAGATGGCGACGGAACGCACCTGAGTTATCGGAGACCCGTCATCGTGCGAAGGTCGTCGGATCGAGATCGAAGACACGCCCCCGGTTAAGAATGTTCTTCGGGTCTAGAGCCATCTTCAGCCGCCGCATCGTGGCGATCTCGGCGTCGCTGCGAACCAGATGCAGCCACTGCTTCTTGTCGAGGCCGATGCCGTGCTCGGCTGAAACGCCGCCGCCCGCCACCGCCACGCCGCAATAGATGATGCCGTAGGCCGCCGCCGGATCGGCAGTGCGCACCTGATAGTGCAGATTGCCATCGCCGAGATGGCCGAAGACATAGATCTCGGCGTTGGGGTCAAAGGCGCGGATCGCGGTCTCCGCTTCTTGCAGGAACGCCCCCATCCGTGCCAGCGGAATGCTGATGTCGACGCTGATCAGGCCTCTGATCGAAAACAGGACGCGATTGGCGTCTTCCCGCACGTCCCACAGCGCCCGGAATTCGCGCGCCGACTGAGAGACCACGACATCATCGACCACGCCATCCTCGACCGCCTGCATCAGGACTTCCGCGAAGCGCTCGCTGTCGCGTTCGGGCTCGCTGCCCTGGATCTCGGCCAGCACATAGACCGGTGAGCCGGCCGGCAACGGCGCCGGCATCGCCATGCTGCCAACCATGAGGTCATAGAGCGGCGCGAAGTTGACCTCATAGGCGGACAATAACGGACCGAGCTTTTGCCGCAACAGCCCAAGCAGGGCGATCGCCGCATCGAGCGAAGCGAGCGCGCAGAAGGCGTTCACCTCGGAGGCCGGCTTCGGGTGTAGCCTGAGCGCGGCGCGGGTGACGACGCCGAGCGTCCCTTCCGCGCCGATGAAGAGCTGGCCGAGGTCGTAGCCGGAATTGTCCTTGGGCAGACCCTTCAGCGAGGACAGCACGCTACCGTCGGCAAGCACGGCCTCCAGTCCCAGCACCTGGGCACGGTACATGCCGTAGCGCAGCACACGGATGCCGCCGGCATTGGTGGCGATGTTGCCACCGACCGTGGCCGAACCGCGCGCGCCGATATCGACGCCGAACATCAGCCCGGCACCATCGGCCGCCTCCTGCACAGCCTGCAGCGTCGCACCGGCTTCAGCGATGATGGTGGCGGCTTGAGCGTCCGGCGCGGCGAGGCCGCTCATGCGTTCCAGCGACAGCACGATCTCGCCCGGCTGGACGCGTGCGCCGCCGGCCAGCCCGGTGCGTCCGCCTTGGACGACGACCGGCTGGCCGAGAGCGTTGCACCCGGCGAGTGCCGCCGCGACACCGACGGTATCGCGCGGGCGCAGCACCACTTCGGGCAGCACGCCAAGCTTGCCGTCTGGATCGTCGCGATAGCGCTGTTCGACATCGGAGCCGGCAAGCACGCCGCCCGCGCCCAGCCGATCGCCGAGCGCGGAGAGAAGTCGTTCCGTTTCAGGCGACATCGGGATCAGGCGCTTGCGTGGCGAAGCACAGCGTCTGCATCCATTGATCGGACGGGCCGATGAGTATTCGATCCGACACGCTCGCCATCCTTCAATTGCAGCCGGCCGATCCTATTCTTGATCGCTTGCCGTGCAAGCGATATCGCCTGCCCCAAGCGATGCCGGCATCAGTCGCGACAAGATGCGATTGATGCCGGAAGCACTGTTTCCAGCTCACTGAAGCTTGGCCTGCAGCGCGTTGACGTCGTCGGTGGTCATTTCGCCATCGGTCGTCACCTTGCCGTCGACGATCTTCCACAACCGGAACGGGCCGGTGATGTCGCCATATTTGTCGAAGGCGACCGGGCCGATGACGCCTTCGTAGCGGATCGGCTTGCCGTCCTTGATCAGGCCGAGCGCCTTGGCGAACTCCTCCTTGCCGGCAAAGATCGGCGTGCCGGCCGGGTCGACCGCCTTGTACATCGCGTCCTTGATCTTGGCCGGATCCTCGGAGCCGGCAATGGCGATGGCGAGGCCGACGATGACGCCGGCATCATAGGACCGGTCGGCCGCCGGATTGGACGGCTCGATGCCGGAGAATTCCTTGTAGTTCTTCATGAAATAGTCGGTGGAGGCGGTCGGGCTGGTTCCCGACGACGTGCCATAGGCGTCCTTCAGATAGTCGGCGCCGACGGACTCGATGAAATCAGGGCTGTTCATGCCGTCATTGAGCAGGAATTTCTGCACGCCGCCCTGCGAAATCCAGGTGCGGGCAACGGTTGCGCCGTCGACCGGCGTGCTGACGAGATAGAGCCCGTCCGGCTCGCCGGCCATCGCCGCCGTCACTTCCGAGGCATAGCTGGACTGCTTCTCGTTGTAGGGCGTGTCGGAGACGATGGTACCGCCGAGCGCTTTGTAGGCGCGCGAGAATTCGGCCACCATGTTGACGCCGAAGTCGTTGTTGACGTGAATGATCGACAGCTTCTTGAAACCCTTGTCGATGGCGTATTTGGCGGCGGCGACACCCTGCAGCGCATCCGAGGTGATGGTACGGAAGAAGATGCCGTTGGTCTTGCCGTCGCGGCCGAGTGCGGTCAGCGTCGGCGAAGAGGATGCCGGCGAAACCTGGACGATCTTGGCCGGTGCGGTCACCGAGGTCAGGATCGGGATCGACACCGAGGAGATAATACCGCCGATGATGACCGGCACTTTCTTGACCTGAACCAGCTGGGTTGCGGCGTCGACCGCGATATTGCCCTGGCTCTGGCTGTCGCGCGTATCGGTCGCGAGGTCGCAGCCGCGTACCCCGCCGGCTTCGTTGATGTCGCGGAAGGCCATTTCGACCGACTTGGCACCGGCCTGGCCGTATTCGCCGGCCGGGCCGGTCAGTTCCATGACGAGGCCGACGGTGATCTTGCAATCGGCGGCCTGCGCGGCGCCCGCCATTGTGACGAGAGCGAGCGCGGTGGTGAGTTGGAGTATTGTCTTTCTCATTGTTGTTCCCCTTAAGTTGTCAGGCAATAATTTGATCTCTGGAGCGTGTTCAGCGTTCCGGCATCTGCAGCCAGGTTTCATGCAGATGCCGCCATTCGACACCGTTGGGCGCCGATGAACTGGAGGTGAAGACGGCGCTCGACTGGCGGCGGGTGTGCTTGCCGCCACGCAATTGCGCCTCGACGTAGAAGACGACAATCGTGTCCGCATCCCGCCAACCGGGCCGGATGTCCTCGATCGAAATGGCGAAGCCGTCATCGCACGTGGCGCGGCTGGAGCGGACATGATCGACGACAGCAGCGCGATCAAGCACTTTGCCGTCCGGTGCGACCATGCTGAAGCCGTCGCCCATGGCACGCTCGAAGCGCGTGAAATCCACCGTGTCAGCGCGCGTGGCGACGAACCAGTCGACGAAGAAGCGATGCAGGCCGACGACCTCGGCGCTGGCCTGCGAAAACAGCGTCGCGTTGGTGGCGCTCATGTGCGGCCTGCATTGAGATTGTAGTGCATGATCGAGCCGTGGCGGCCGTGGCGGTCACGCTCCAGCGTGTAGACGTCGCCCAGGGGGCCTCGGCCTTGCGCGATCACGGCCGCGATCTTGGCCCGGTCATCGACATCGAGCGCGACATCCATGATGCCCGCGTTAGCCAAGGCATGCGCCTGGTTACGGGCGCCGACGACAACCGCGGCGACTTGCGGCTGCTCGAGCACCCAGGCGCTGGCGATGGTGGCGATGTCGACACCGTGGCGATCCCCGACGGCCTTCAACGCCTGGAGCAGTTGCTGGAACAGGTCCCAGCCGCCGAAGTCGTCGATGATCAGCTTGTATTTGACCAGCGAGCGGTTTTCGAGCGGCGTGGCGGGTTCGGCCACGCCGAGCCACTTGTCGCTGAGAAAGCCACCCGCCACCGAACCGTAGCAAAGGAAGCTGACGCCGTTTGTCTTCGCAAGCGCGGCGAGGCTGTGAGCGGGCCGCTGGTCAAGCACGGAATATTGCAGCTGCTGGCTGACCAGCGGAATGCCGGCGGCGAGAATCTCGGCGAGCCGTGGCGTGTCGAAATTGGTGGTGCCGAGATTGCGCACCTTGCCCTCCCGGCGAAGCTCGTCGAGCCAGCCCATCGCTTCGACATAACGAGGCTGGTCATAGTCCCACCAGTGGAACTGCACGAGATCGAGACGCTCGGTCTTCAGCCGCCGCAGCGACTGGTCGACGATGCCCCTGATGTAATCCCGGCTGATGCTGGTCAGCCTTTCGAGGTCGGGCACCAGCTTGGTGTGTACCTTCATCCTGGCCGCGACATCGAGGCCGCGTTCGCTGGCCAGTCGCAAGCGGGCGGCGCCGATCAGTTCCTCGACGCCGGTGTAGATGTCGGCACAGTCATAGGTCCAGATGCCGGCGTCGAAGGTGGCGATCAGGTCGGTCACCGCCTGGCCGCGGTCGATGGCCCCGTGCCCACCGGCGAGTTGCCAGCCGCCGCGAATGACGCGGGAGATCGTGTAGCCTGGGCCGAGTTCGAAGGTCTTGGCGGTCATGTCTGCTTATCCTCCTTCGGCAGCGGCACGGCCGTGGTCTCGGCATGGCTGAACCGCCGCTTGGCAAGCCTGACGATCCGCAGACGGCTAGCGCAATTGGGATCGGGACAGGCGATCTCGGCGTCCGAGGTCATCCAGTCATTTGGATGGGTTGGCCGCTGCTTTGCGGCCAGCAGCGGAAGCACGGCGGCAAGCGAGTAGATCGAGAAACCCTGCCCCGCCGGCATCGACAGCATCTCGCCCTTGAGTTCGAAATAGTCTCCAGCCTTGGCGCCGCAATAGATCGGCTTGCCCTCGGGGATGACCGCCTCGACGCGAAGGTCGAAGAGTTCGAAACCGTCGTCGGCCATGTCAGGCCTCCACCAGGCTGAAGGTGATGTCGCAGGTGCCGTTGCGGCGGATCAGCCCGCATGCGGCGGCGAACTGATCGCGCTCTTCGGCGCGCACTTGCGCCACCACGCTGCCGGCCAGCCAGCCGATCGGGAACAGAAGCCGCGCGCCCTGCCCATAGAACAGACCAATGTCGAAGATAGCATTGGGATTGCCGCCCCACATGCGCGGCGGCACATAGGACAGCACGATGTCGCCGGGCTGAGGCGTCAGCGTCGCGTTCTCCGCAGGCAATGGCCTGGCATAGGCTTGCCCCTCGATATCGGCAGCGGGAACCGGGCAGGAAATTTCCGGTCCCGTCCACATGGCGTGGATGCCCGGAACGACACGCGGCGTGCCGAGATATGCCTTGAGAAAGGCAGCGTTTTCCGGCGCCTTTTCGGCCAGCAACAGTGCCGTGACCGCAAGCTTCGAGCGTGGCTCGGTGATTCTGATGGCGGTCATGTCTGATCTTTCGAGGAGGCCGATTGCAGCTTGCTGCGCAGGAAGGTGAAAGGCCGGCTGATGTCAGCGACCAGCGACTCGCGCGCTGCCTGTGCATCCTGCGTGGCCAGCGCCGTGACGATGCGGCGGTGATAATGGGCGGTGTCGACCTCGCCGGCCTCCGAGAATGCATAGATGGCGACGCGGATGCATGGCCCCGATTGCAGCCACAGGCTCTCGATCATCGGGATCAGCACCGCCGAGCCGCAGCAGCGATAGATCTCGAAATGAAAGCTCTGGTTAAGCATCACTTCGCGATCAACATCCTTCTTGTGCTTCAGCGCCCGCATCTCGTCCCATTCGCCGAGAATGGTCTCGATAGTGGCGATCTGGCGCGAACCCATGCGCGCGGCGGCCAGCGCGATCGCCTCACCCTCGATCAGGATGCGGGCCCGAAGGAGATCGTCGAGCCGTTCCAGCGTGATCGGCGGCACACGCACCGAGCGGTTGGGCAGCGCTTCGAGTGCCTTCTCCGTGATCAGCCGGCCAAGCGCCTCGCGCACCGGCATGGTCGACGTGACCAGTGCATCAGCAAGCCCACGGATGGTCAGCACCTGGCTCGGTTCGAACAGACCGCCGATCAGGGCGCGGCGCAATTCCGAATAGACACGGTCCTGCACGGTTTCGCGGCCGACCGGAGCAAGCTGGGCAGCGATCGCCTCGTTGTTCTTTTCGATGGCAGCCTTTTGCATGGAATCCCGTTCTTGGCCGGTTTTCGGCTTGCGGACGAAATTAAAGCCGAATAGCGTGATCAACGCAAGTGTGATCACAAATCAAAAATAGGGAGACGGCAACGACCGTCTTCGGCCAGAGGGTTGATGAGCGAGGCAGCGGAGCGCCAAGGGCAGGAGGCCCGTGCGTCGGTTCTGACAGCAAGCAACGTCGTCAGACGATTCGGCGGCCTTGTCGCCGTCAACGATGTCTCGTTCGACGTCAAAGCCGGAGAGATCCTTGGCCTGATCGGGCCGAATGGCGCCGGCAAGACAACGATGTTCGACCTGCTTGCCGGCAGTATTCTGCCTTCCAGCGGTGACATCCTTATCAACGGCGTGCGCGTCTCCGGCGAAGCCGCGCATCTGCGCATCGGCCGTGGGCTTGGCCGCACCTTCCAGATCCCGCGCCCGCTGCCCAATCTGACACTGATCGAAAACATCATGCTGGCCGCGCAGGGCCAGGCCGGCGAAAGGCTGCTCGCCAACTTCGTCACGCCGTGGCGGGTGGCGGCGCAGGAAGAAGCGGCCAGGGCCAAGGCGCTGGACCTTTTGGAACTCGTCACTCTCACCCATCTCGCGCATGAGCCGGCGCGTGTGCTGTCCGGCGGCCAGCGCAAGCTGCTGGAACTCGCTCGCGTCATGATGGCCGACCCGGCGATCATCCTGCTCGACGAACCGGCGGCCGGCGTCAACGCGACGCTGCTGGAAGTCATCATCGACCGCATCCGCGACATCAACGCGCGTGGCATCACCTTCCTGCTGATCGAACACAACATCGACATGGTGACGCGGCTTTGTCACCGCGTGCTGGTCATGGCGAGCGGCCAGTTGCTCAGCGAAGGCACGGCGGAAGAAGTTGCCCGCGACCCGCGTGTCATCGAGGCCTATCTCGGGGGCACCGCATGAGCGAGACCGTCCTCGACGTGCGCGACCTCGAAGCCGGTTACGAGCCTGGCGTGCCGATCGTGCGCGGCGCCTCGATCATCGTCAGAAAAGGCGAGATCGTCGTCGTCCTCGGCCCCAACGGCGCCGGCAAGTCGAGCTTCATCAAGGCGATCGCCGGCCTTGTCCCGATCACCGGCGGCAGGGTGTTCCTGGACGGCAAGGACATCACCGCCGTGCCCGCCCACACCATGGTTCGGCTTGGCCTGGCCTTCGTGCCGCAGACCGAGAACATCTTTCCGCTGATGTCGGTCGAGGACAATCTCAGGGTTGCCTGCGGCATCCTCGAGCGGCGCGAAATCCCCGGCCGTATCGAGGAGATGTATGCCACCTTCCCCGACCTCGTCCGCCAGCGCCGCACCGCCGCCGGCAACCTCTCTGGCGGACAACGCCAGATGCTTGCAGTCGCCCGGGCGCTGATCGTCCATCCCAAAGTGCTGGTGCTGGACGAGCCGTCGGCCGGCCTGTCGCCGAAATTCGTGTCGATGGTGTTCGAGATGCTGGCCGGCATCCGCAAGTCCGGCGTCACCATCCTTTTGGTCGAACAGAACGCCAAGGCGGCACTGGCCATCGGTGACCGGGCCTATGTGCTGGTCGAAGGCAAGGACCGACACGAGGGTGTTGCTTCCGAACTGTGGAACGATCCTGTGGTCGCCGAACTCTATCTCGGCCAGCGCCCTTCTCACATCAGCAAGGGAGGCGCGGCATGAGCCTGCAATTTGTCGTCGACGGACTGCTGACCGGTTCGATGATCGGCCTTGGCGCCATCGGCGTGACGCTGACCTATTCGATCCTGCGCTTCTCGAATTTTGCTCATGGCGACTTCATGGCCTGGGGCACCTATGCGACGCTGGCCGTCGTCAGCGCCATTGGTGCGACTTTCGGCAAGGTAGCACCCATCGCGCCGCTATCCTTCGGCTGGCCGCTCCTTGTCGCACTGGTCATTGGCATGGCGTTCACCGCTCTGCTGGCGCTGCTGCTCGACAGAGTGCTGTTTTCGCGGCTTCGCTCGCAAGGGCAAGCCATCATCGTGGTGATGGCGAGCTTCGGCGCCTCGATGGCGCTCAGAAGCCTGCTCGAATTCACCTTCACCTCGCGGCCGACCTATTTCAGCCGGGCGATCCAGATCGCCATGCCGGTCGGCTTCGGCATCCGCATCACCCCTGACCAGATCGCGCTGCTGCTGCTGACCGCCATACTCGTGCTCGGCGTGCATCTATTGATGACGCGCACGCAGACCGGCCGCTCCATGCAGGCATTGAGTCAGAACGCAGCATTGGCCCGCATCGTCGGCATCGACGTCGCCAGCGTGGTGCGCGTCACCTGGATCATTGGCGGGGCGCTGGCCTGCGTCGCCGGCGTGATGATCGGCATCCTGGTGCAGATCCGCCCGTTCATGGGCTTCGACATGCTGCTGCCGATGTTCGCCGCGGCCATCCTCGGCGGCATCGGCAGCATCCCGGGCGCCGTGCTCGGCGGCCTGATCATCGGGCTCGCCGAAGCCGGAGCGGTGCAATTGATCGGCGCCGAATGGCGCGCCGCCGTCTCCTTCATCATCCTGATGGCGGTGCTGTTCGTGCGGCCGATCGGCCTTTTCGGGGTTCGGGAAAGATGATCGATCTCATCGGTTACGGCGCCTTCTTCCTGACCACCGCACTGATCTTTTCGCTGGTCACGCTGGGGCTCAATCTGCAGTGGGGGCTGACCGGGCTGTTCAATGTCGGCCTCGCCGGCTTCGTCGCCATCGGCGCCTACACCTCGGCCTTGCTGACCACACCGGATGATGCGGCACGGCTGGGTGGCTTCGGTCTGCCGATCCTGGTCGGCTGGCTGGGCGCCATGGTGGTCGGCGGCATCGCCGCCGCCCTGACCGGCATGGCGACATTGCGGCTGAGGTCCGACTATCTGGCGATCACCACATTCGGTGTCGCCGTCGTCGTGCAACTGGTCGCGCTCAATGCGCAGAAGCTGACCGGCGGGCCGTTCGGTATCGGCTTCATTCCGCGTCCCTTCGGCAGCCTTGCCGAGACGCCGCTGCTGTTCAACCTGTCGAACCTTGCCGTCGTCTGCGTCGTGACGCTGATCGCCTATCTCGCACTGGAGCATCTGTCGCGCAGCCCGTGGGGACGCGTGCTGAAGGCGCTGCGCGAGGACGAGCGAGCGGCGATCTCGCTCGGCAAGAGCGCGCGTTTCTACCGCGTCCAGGCCTTTGCCGTCGGCGGCGCCATCATGGCGCTGGCAGGTGCGTTGCAGGCGCATTTCACCGGCTTCATCGCGCCGGACAACTATCTGCCGATCCTGACCTTCCAGGTCTGGGTCATGCTGATCGTCGGCGGCTCGGGCAGCAATCTCGGCGCCGTCATCGGCAGCATCCTGGTATGGGGGATCTGGGCCGGATCGGGCACGCTGACCAGCGTGTTGTTTGCGCCCGAGCAGCAGGCGCGCGCCGCCTCGCTGCAGATCGTCGCCATCGGAGTCATGCTCTGCGTCATCCTGCTGAGCCGACCGAACGGGCTGTTCGGCGACAGGCCACGGCGGCCACGCCTGGACAAGCGAGCGAAGGCGGTCGCGACCAAGGGCAGTTCCGGCTCATGAATGCCGTGACCCGGCGGGAGGCACATGGCGTTTCGCTCTGGCACGCTGTCAGCCGCGACCGCCGCCAGC
Source organism: Mesorhizobium sp. HAY1-8B (assembly GCF_056868045.1). Taxonomy (NCBI): domain Bacteria; kingdom Pseudomonadati; phylum Pseudomonadota; class Alphaproteobacteria; order Hyphomicrobiales; family Phyllobacteriaceae; genus Mesorhizobium; species Mesorhizobium sp. HAY1-8B. The sequence continues at coordinate 3,004,848 of NZ_CP200321.1, read as the reverse complement.
GGTCGCCACTACAGGGCGAGATCAATGTGGACCTTGCCATTGTCGGCGGCGGTTTTTCCGGCCTCTCGACCGCATTGCATGCCGCGGGGAAAGGGCTTTCCGTCGCGGTCCTGGAAGCCGAAATCATCGCCTGGGGGGCGACCGGCCGGAATGCCGGCTTCATCGTGCCGAACTTCGCCAAGATGGACCCGGACAACATCCTTGCACATCTCGGCCTCGAGCGCGGTGAACGCCTGATCGACTTTGCCGCCGGTAGCGCCGACCTCGTCTTCGACCTGATCCGGCGGCACGGCATCGACTGCGGCGCCGTGCAGAACGGCTGGATCCAGCCGGCGCATTCAGCGGCAGCTTTCGAGAAGGTCAAATCGCGCGCCGGGCAATGGGCACGGCGCGGCCGACCAGCCGTTACCCTAGATCAGCAGGCCGTCGCGGCGCTGACTGGCGCGCGCGGCTATGTCGGCGGCTGGATGGATCGTTCGGGCGGCGTGCTCAATCCGGTCGCCTATGCGCACGGGCTCGCCGATGCGGCGGAGAAGGCCGGCGCGAGGATCTTCGAACGGACGCACGTTGCCTCGATCGATCGTGTGGCCGATGGCTGGTCGCTGAAAACGCCATCGGGCTCGGTGCGTGCCGGCAAGGTGCTGGTCGCCACCAACGCCTATGGCGGGTCGCTCAATCCGTTGCTGCAACGGACCTATATTCCGCTGAAGGTCTTCCAGATCGCAACCGGGCCCCTGCCGCGCGAGGTGCGCACGCGTCTACTCCCCGGCGGGCAAGGCGTCGGCGACACCAGGCGCAATCTCTTCACCTTCCGCTTCGATGCCGAGAACCGGTTGATCAGCGGCGGCATGCATATTCTGAACGCCGGCGCCGATACGCGCGTGCCGCGAGCGATCTGGCGGCGGCTCGCCCGGCATCTCGATTTGCCTGACCTGCCGCCGCTTGCCTATAGCTGGTCGGGGATGGCCGCGGTCGAACCGGATTTCCTGCCGCACCTCATGGACCTCGGGCCGGGGCTGATCGCCGGCCGCGCCTGCAACGGGCGTGGCATTGCCATGACGACGGCGATGGGCAAGGTGCTGGCCGACTGGGCCGCCGGAACCGAGGCGCGTGATCTGCCGCTGCCCTTTGCGCCGCCAGCGCCGATCCCGTTCCATACGCTGCTGCGGCACGCACCCAACATGCTGCTTGGCTGGAGCATGCTGCGCGACCGAATGGACGAGGCTGGATAGCGTGCCTGGCCGTGCGGGTGATCAGTCGGTCGTGCGAAGATTTTCGGAGAGAATTGCGGCCGCGACGGCGATGTCTTCTTCGAGGGATGCTCGAACCACCGAACCGCTGTGCTGCTGCAACGCGGCAACGATCCTGCGATGCGCATCGTTCGACTGCGGGATGTAGCGATCGGCCTGCATCAACAGCTTGAGATAGGGCCCTACCCGCCCCCAGAGGTCGCGGATCATGTTGAGCAGGATCGGCGCACCGGCATGCTGGTAGATGGCGAAATGGAAGGCCTCGTTCAGCGTGAGGTAGGCCCTGGCGTCATCAGCCTCGACGGCGCGCTGCATGCCGTCGAGCGTGACCTGCAGCTCAACCAGCCCGCTTTCTGTCATCCGCGAGGCGGCCATCTCGCCCGCCAGCCCCTCGACGGCGATGCGGATGCGCGTCAGTTCCTCGAAGGCAGGCAAGGATAGCAAGGGCACGATGACCGAGCGGTTGTTCTGCATCTCGAGCAGGCGCTCGGCGACAAGCCTCTGCAGTGCCTCGCGGATCGGCGTCGTCGATATCCCGAACGTCTCGGCGAGCTTGCGGATGACCAGTGTCTGGCCTGGGCTGAAGCCACCTGAAATCAACTCCTGCTTGAGCGCGCCATAGGCGCGGTCGTTCAGGGTCTGATGTTCAAGCTTCAGCATGCGCGGCCCGCTCCGGTCACCAGTTCGACAAGGCGCGATCGAGCGTCTCGGCCAGTTGCTCGGCATTGTCCCTGGCGAACGGCAGAGGCGGCCTGATCTTCAGCACATTGCCGCGCGGACCGCAGGAGGAGATCAGCACGCCATCCTCGCGCATGGCTTCGACAACCGCCGATGTCTTGGTGGCGGCCAAGGCTTCGTCGCCCTCCGCCGTCAACTCGACGCCGAAATAGAGGCCATTGTGTCTGACATCACCGACCATAGCGTGCCGGCTCTGCAGGGCGCTCAACAGGTCAGCCGTATAGGCGCCGACCATGCGCGCATTCTCGATCAGACCCTCGCCTTCGATCACCTCGAGCACGGCAATGCCAACGGCCGCCGCGACCGGATTGCCGCCGAAGGTGTTGAAGTAGCCGGTGTTGGAGCCGAAGGATGAAACAAGCCGCGGTCGCACCAGCACCGCGCCCATCGGATGGCCGTCGCCGATCGGCTTGCCCATGGTGACGACGTCGGGCTCGAGGCCATAATTGGCAAAACCCCACATGCCCTGGCCAAGCCGGCCGAAGCCGGACTGGACCTCGTCGGCGATTACGATGCCGCCAGCCTTCCTGACGTGATCCGCCGCCTCGCGCATGACAGCCGCATCGGGGAAGAAAATGCCATCGCTGGAGAAGGCCGAGTCGAGCAGCAGCGCCGCCGGACGAATGTTCTGCGCACGCATGTCCTCGATGGCGGCCGCGACATTCCTGGCGAAATCGCGTGCGGCGCGGCCATGGTCGCGGAACGTGTCCGGCGCTGCCACGGTCCGGTGGTGCGCGGGCACGCCCTTCGCCCCGACCGCTGCAGGTGACAGCTGCGCGGTGGCGATCGTTGCACCGTGATAGGCGAAGTCGGTGATGATGACGCCGCTGTTGCCAGTGGAATGCTGGGCGATGCGGATCGCGAGATCATTGGCCTCGCTTCCGGTGCAGGTGAACATGGCGTGGCCGAGATGGGCCGGAACGGTGCCGAGCAGTTTTTCCGCGTAGTCGAGGATGATCTCGCTCAAGTAGCGTGTGTGCGTGTTGAGCGTGGCGGCCTGGCCCGACAGCGCCTCGACGACGCGCGGATGGCAGTGCCCGACCGAGGCGACATTGTTGTAGGCGTCGAGGAATTTGCGCCCCTGCGCATCGTAGAGCCAGACGCCGCTGCCGCGCACCAGATGGATCGGGTTGCGGTAGAAGGCGCGGTAGGTCGGCCCAAGCAGTCTGGCGCGACGCTCGAGCAGCGCGCGGTTGGATGCCGTCGCGTCGGCGTTTGCAGGGTTTGGCGAGGATTGGGACACGAGCATCTACTCCGGATTAGAATGGTCGAGGAAATAACGGCGGGCATCGATGGACGACAGACCGTCCAGCCGTTCGAGCGAGGCCCAGACTTCCGCGCCGTGGCGCAGGACATAGTCGCGTTTGGCTGGGAAACGTTCCGCCTGCCAGGTGGCGATGTTCACGATGAGCGCAAGGCGGGCACGGATCAGATTGAAAAGAATGCCGATCTCTTCGACCTCGAGCGGCTGCACCGATTGATAGCCGGCGACGAAGCGCGCCGCCGGCGCCAGTGGATGGCCTTCCGCCGGCCAGCGATAGACGGCGCCGATGGCGAGGTCACAGATCAGCGGCGAGTGGATCATATCGCCGAAATCGAGGATGCCGCTCACGACCTCCGGCCGCGAAGCGTCCATCACGACATTGTAGGAATTCATGTCGTTGTGGACGATCTGGGCGCGCAGTTTAGGGATTACCGGTGCCGCATGCGCCTCGAAGGCGTCGATCGCACGTTCGACCATGGCGCGCCGGCCAGCGTCAGTGATATGCGCCAGCATCGGCCGCGTCTTGGTGACCTTGCGGATATCCCAGAGCAGGTCACTGCCGGCGGCAGGATGGAAGAAACCGCGCAGCGCGCGACCGAGGCGGGCGAGGAAGATGCCGAGATTGCGATCCTGCGCCGCCGATGCCGGCGAGCGCGAAAGCAACTGGCCGGGCAGATAGGTGACCAGCCGGATGATACGCGGCGCCGACCCACCGATGCTGACCGTGAATTGGGCCTCGCCTTGCAGGCTTTTGCGTACCGAGGGAACCGGCAAGGCTGGGTCGACCGCCAGGATATGGTCGAGCGCCTTGTTCTGGAAGTCGGTGAAGCCGGCCTCCTCGGCTGGGTGGGAAACCTTCAGGACGAACTCGCCGTCGCCTTCGGTCTGGATGTGGAAATTGTGGTCGCGTTCGCCCGGCAGCGGCACGCGCTACCGACGAGGCCATAGTGCCGGCGCAAGATGGCAAGCGCGTCGGCGATCGAAACGTCGGGCGCGTCCTCGGCGAGCGTTTCACCGAAACCGTCGGGCACGGCTGCATTCATGCGCTCACCTCCGGATCGAGCGGCTCAAGGCCGCACCAGTCGGCGATGAACAGCGCGATGGTCTGGGTGACCTTGCGCACCGAATCGAGATCGACAGCCTCGTCGTAACCATGCGGCATGCGGCAGATCGGGCCGTATACGATCGCCGGCGTGTCGGCATAGAGGCCGAAGAAGCGCGCATCCGTCGTCGCCGAGGTGACGTGTTCCGTCAGCGGCTCGCCCCACACGGCGACATGGCTGCGGCGCAGCACGGCTTCCATCTCGTCGGCGCCCTCCAGTACATAGCCCTCGGCCATGAAGCCATTGTAGGTCATCTTGGGCGGGCGATTGGCCAGGAATGGATCGGCACGGGCCGCATCGGCGATGCAGGCTTCGAGCTCGGCCCTGGCATCTTCGAGCTTCTGCCCGGGATAGGTCGCGACCCGCATCTCGAAGACACAACGCGCCGGAACGCTCGATGTCCATTCGCCACCTTCGATCTTGCCGAGATTGAAGCGGATCGGATGCGGGTGATCGCAGAAATGCGGATCATCGACCTTGCGCGCATTCCAGACGATTTCGAGCTGCTTCAGCGCCTGGATGATGACGAAGGCCTTCTCGATGGCATTGGCGCCGGCCGAGAAAGCGCCCGAGGCATGCTGCGGATCGCCGTCGACCTCGACCCTGAACCAGATCGGTCCGACCTGCGCGCGCATCAATCGCGGTTCCAGCGGCTCGGGAATGAAGGCGGCATCGGCGCGGTAGCCGCGCTGCAGGCAGGCAAGCGCGCCATTGCCGGTGCACTCTTCCTCGACCACCGACTGGAGATAAACCTTCGCGGCCGGCTGATAGCCGATCCTGCGCAAGGCGGCCAGCGCGTAGAGACAAGCCGACAGGCCGGCCTTCATGTCGCCGGCGCCGCGGCCGTGCATCCAACCATCCTCGATGGCCGGATCGTAGGGATCGCGCACCCAGCGGTCGCGCGGCCCCGTGGGTACCACGTCGATATGGCCGTTGAGGATCAGCGAGCGGCCGGTGGCGTTTCTCGGCGTGTGGGTGGCAACGACATTGAAGGCGTCATCGTAGGACACCGCCACGGGAGAAAACCCCGGCAGGTCGCGGATCGCATCGACATCGACACGCCACATATCGACTGCATAACCATCGGCCTCATAGGCCGCTGCCATGAAGGATTGCGCCGCGTGCTCCTCGCCGCGTTGGGAGGGAAAGCGCACGAGGTCCGCCAGGAATGCGACTTGCAGCGCGAAGCCGTCATCGACCGCGCGCAAAATGGCTTCGTCGGCAATTCGCTCAGGCATGGATATTCCGCTTTCTCGTGAATGGTGTATCATATCTCATATGCCATTTCGTGGAAAGGCAAGGAGACAGGTCGGGCCAAAACTATGGCCCAACCCGGGAACCTCTTGGCAGGCGGGCTCAGAGTTGGCATCAGCTTCCTGCATGCCGGCGAAACCGCATGGCGAAGATCGAGGATAGATGCTGGTCACCGAAGGCCCATTGCCGGATGAAATCACCGATCTCTCGGCCGGTTACCGGCGCGTGCCGGCCGGCAAGATCGTCAATGCGGTGACATGGATGGAAGCGTGCGCACCGGTGCCGGGTCTCGCCCAACCCCTGGCAATGACCCGGATCACCAAGCCCGACAGTGCCGCCTACCGCACGATCTTCCTTGAGATCGGCGCTCCCTGGCTGTGGGATCGCGCCGCCGAAATGTCGGATGCCGAAGTCGCCGCGCATTTCGCCGACCCGCGCCAGCATCTCTACTACGGCCATGATGAAAGTGGCGGCCATGTCGGCATGGTCGAATTCCGTGTGGCGGACGGCAACGAGATCGAGATCACCTATTTTGGCCTGTTTCCTTCCTTGACCGGCCGGGGTCTCGGCAAGCGGCTGATGGCGGGAGCGCTCGACCAGGCATGGCGCCTCGGCCCCCGCCGCATCTGGCTGCACACCAGCAGCATCGACCATCACAGCGTCATCGGCTTCTACCGAGCTTGCGGGTTCGAACCCTATGCGGCGGGGTTCGAAATCACCGACGATCCCCGGATCAAGGGAACCCTGCCGCGCGATGCGGCCCCGCAAATCCCGTTGATCGAAACGGAATGGGTGCCCGGCGCCAGATGAGATCGTCTTCGCAACCTGCCAGCCTTTCGTCGTCTCACCATCGCCGGTGGGTACGGCGCGAAAGCATCCTGTCGAGGCTGGAGCGGCACATCGACACGCGCATCGTTCTGTTCGCCGCGCCCGCCGGTTTCGGCAAGTCGACGACGATGGCGCAGTGGGCCGCGGAAGTCGCGCGTCTGGGCCGACTAACCGCATGGTTCTCCTGCGAGGCCACGGACAATGACGAAGGCGCCTTCCTGTCGCATCTGGTGGGCGCGTTGCGCCATCTCGTCCAGAACCCGGCCGAACTCGACCTCGCCTTCCAGTCGAGCCCGATCCCGCAGCTCGACGTGGTGCTATCGGCTCTTGTAGCGGGTCTTGCCGCGCGCGACGCCGACATCACCCTGTTCTTCGACGACTACCACGCCATCGAGGCGCCGGTGGTGAAGCGGTTCATGGAGCGCCTGACGAGGCAGGCACCGGCCAACGTCGCTTTCGTCATCGGTTCGCGCAACCTGCCAGACCTGCAACTTGGCAAGCTCAGGGTGCTTGGCGACGTTTTCGAAATCGGCCCGGACGATCTGCGCTTCGCCTCTTCCGAGGCCGAGGCCTTCTTCAACGACAAGCTGGGCCTGAGCGTCAGCAGCGGCACGGTGGAAACCTTGTGTTCACGGACCGAAGGCTGGGCCGCCGGCCTGCAACTCGCCTCGCTTTCACTGAGTGCGGCGCATGCGCCAGAAACCGTCATCGGCAATTTCACCGGCGCCAACCGCAACGTAGCCGACTTCCTGATGGGGGAAGTGTTCCTGGAGCTGCCGCCGGCCCTGGCGAAATTCCTGCTCCACAGTTCAATCTTCGAACGTTTCAGCGCCGAGGCCTGCCGGGCCGTCTTGCGCGCGGTGGATGCCGAGGCCGACATCACCGAAATCGAGACCCGCAACCTGTTCCTGGTGCCGCTCGACGAGGAGCGGCGCTGGTTCCGCTATCATCACCTGTTTCACGACTTCCTCAGCCGCGAAATGGAACGGCGCGAACCGGAGATGATCGCGCCGCTGCACCTGGCCGCCGCCGAATGGTTCGGCGAACGCAAGATGCTCACCGAGGCCATCGGACACGCGCTCGCTGCCGGCGACCAGGCGCGCGCGGCGGTGTTCGTCGAAAATAATGCGCTCGAACTTATCGCCCAGTGCCAGCTGCTGTATGTGCGGCAGTTGCTGGCACTGCTGCCGAGGAAACTGGTCGACCACCGCATCCGGCTGCAACTCATCGTGCTGTGGCTGGCGGTGCACTCAAGCCAGCCCGAGATCGCCCAGCAGACGCTCGCCAATGCGCGCAAGCTCGTCGAAACCGGGCCGGCCGACGGCAAGGATCCCGGTACACTGACCGGCACCACCATCGAGGCCGAGATCGCGGTCCTCGATGCCGCCGTGCACAGCACGCTGGAGCAGTTCGAGGCCGCGCGCGATACCGCGCTGTCCGCCCTGCGCATCATCGCGCCGGACGCCTGGTTCATGGAGGGCGCGACGGCCAACGTCATCGGCTACAACCTTTATGCGCTGGGCGATCTCGAAGGGGCTCGGGCGGCGGCGGACGCCGCGCGCAAGGCGCATGAGCGAAGCGGCAGCCTGCTCGGCGTCACCATCGCCAACTGCTACATGGCCGTCATCGAGCGCTCGGCCGGCCGCCTGCCCGCCGCCGAAAGGCTGCTGCGCAACACGATCATCGAGGCCAGGACGCGCATCGGCGCGAACTCATATGCCGAGGCGCTCGCCGGAACGCTGCTTGCCGAACTCGCCTATGAGACCAACGCATCCGGCGAGGCGCTGACATTGGTCGAGAATCTCGGGCCGCTGATCGAGGGCGCCGCCGTCATCGTCTATCCGCTGGCCAGCGTGCCGACCTATGCCCGCGTGCTGCAGCTGACCGGTCGTGGCGACGCGGCACTCGACATGCTGGAGCGCGTCTACCAGCGTGTGCGCGGTTCCGTTTATCGCCGGCTCGCTTCGGTGCTGGTACATGACCGCATCCGGCTGCTCATCGACCAGAGCCGCGTCGCCGAGGCGCGCGCTCTGCTGACCGAGCATCGCCGCGAAAGCACTGAGACCGCCCCCACTGTCGCCAACGAATTCGAGTTCTTCGCTGAAGGCAGGCTGCTGACGGCGGAGAAATCCCACGCAGCGGCGGCGGCGATTTTTGACGTGTTGCTGGAGCGAACGAAAAGCAGCGGACGCATGCGTCGCCACATACTGGCGCTGATCCTGCGCGCCAGGAGCGCCGGCCACGACCAGCGCGAAGCTGATCGCTATCTCCTCGAAGCGTTGCGCCTTGCCCAACCTTCCGGCTTTATCCGTTCCTTCGTCGACGAGGGCAGGCCCGTCGTGGAAGGGTTGATGCGGCTGCGCGCCGCGCAAGCAAAGACCGAGCCGTCGCTGTCGGCCTATGCAACGCGCATCATCCATGCCGCGCAGACCATGCCTGTGCCGACGCGCAAGCCGGCGGCACCCGCGCCCGAAAAGGAACAGCTCACCCAGCGCGAATCCGAACTGCTGCGCTGCCTGTCGGAAGGCATGTCCAACCGCGATATCGCTGTCGCGCTGTCGGTGAGCGAAACGACGGTGAAATGGCATTTGAAGAACATTTTCGGCAAGCTCTCCGTATCGAACCGCGTCCAGGCCGTGCGCGCCGCGCAGGCGGCCGCCGATCTTCGGCCCCCTTCGAAAGGAGGGGCATAGACATCTGGCGCAACCCCCTCTTTCGGGTCGGGCCATGGTATCGTTAGCCTGCTAGCGTCATCCCGGATTGCAGAGGACGCTGCGCATGGCGACAGGTTACGTTTTTCACGAACAGCTGATGTGGCATGACACCGGCCCCAGCGCCGACATGATGCCTCCCGGCCGTTTCGTGGAACCCGGACGGCATCTGGAATCGCCAGGGTCGAAGCGCCGGCTCAACAACCTGATCCAGGTCAGCGGCCTGGGGCGCCATCTGGTGCCGATCATTCCCGAGCCGGTGACGGTCGAGGACCTGCTGCGCGTGCACACGCAGCGCCACGTCGACGACATCAGGACACTGAGCGAGCGCGGCTCGGGCTTCGCTGGCCCGCAGGCGCCGATCGGCTTCAACAGTTTCGACATCGCCCTCTTGTCCGCCGGCACCACCTATGCGGCAATGCGCGCCGTGCTCACCGGCCGTGTCGACAACGCCTATGCGCTGGCGCGCCCGCCGGGTCACCATGCCGAGCCCGACCAGGCGATGGGCAACTGCCTGTTCTCCAACATCGGCGTCTCCGTGCGCCGGCTGCAGCATGAAGGCCTGCTCGGCCGCGCCGCGATAGTCGACTGGGACGTGCATCACGGCAACGGCACCGAGACGGTGTTTTATTCCGATCCATCGGTGCTGACGATTTCGCTCCACCAGGACAATCTCTACCCGACCGGGCGCGGCGCGCTGGCCGATAATGGCAAAGGTGAAGGTGAAGGCTACAACATCAACATCCCGCTGCCGGCCGGCAGCGGCACCGGCGCCTATGAAGCGACGTTCGACCGCATCGTCGCCCCGGCGCTGCGCGCCTTCAAGCCGGACCTCGTCATCGTGGCTTCCGGTTTCGATGCGTCGGGTTTCGATCCGCTCGGCCGCATGATGCTCAATAGCGAATGTTTCCGGCGCCTTGCCGCGCGCATGGTGGCGCTGGCCGCCGAGACATCGCAAGGACGCCTGATCATGACCCATGAAGGCGGCTATTCCGAAGGCTATGTACCGTTCTGCGGCCATGCCGTCATCGAGACGCTGGCAAATCATCGCACCGAAGTGGTGGATCCCCTGTCGGATCATATCGACGAATGGGCGGGGCAGGACTTACAGCCGCATCAGGCTACGGTGATCGATGCCGCCGAAGGCCTGCTCGCCGGCCTGCGCCAACGCCTTGCCAGTGCTGCCTGACACGATGGATTTTCTGATCACCACGCTCCTCAACGCGCTGACGCTGATCAGTATCCTGATGCTGGTCGGGCTCGGGCTGGCGATCAGCTTCGGCCTGATGAACGTGACCAATCTGGCGCATGGCGAGTTCGTCACGGTCGGCGCCTTCGCGGTCTATTTCGTCCAGAGCATCGGCGGCTCCTTCTGGCTGGGGCTGGCCGCTGCCCCCATCGCCGGCGCGGTGGTCGGCTGCATCCTGGAATTCGCCATCATCCGCCACCTCTACTCGCGGCCGGTCTCGACCGTGCTTGCCACCTGGGGCGTCAGCCTGATCCTGCAGCAAGGGCTGGAACTGACCTTCGGTCTCGGCGCCAAGCCAGTGACGCCGCCGATCGAGGGCACGTTCGACCTCTTCTTCACCGTCTATCCCGCCTACCGGCTGATCCTGATCGCCATCGCCATGCTGACCTTGCTCGGCGTCGTGCTGCTGATCAGCCGGACATCCTTCGGCCTCGACATCCGCACCGTCATCCAGAACCGAGAAATGGCCGAGGGCGTCGGCATCAACACGCGGCGCACCTACGCCATCGCCTTCACCTTCGGCGCGGCCATTGCCGGGCTCGCCGGCGGGCTGGTCGCGCCGCTGGCGATCGTGCTGCCGCAGATGGGCGTCAACTATCTCGCCAATGCCTTCTTCGTCGTCATTGTCGGCGGTGTCGGTTCGATCGGCGGCCTCGTCGCCGGCAGCGTCTTCGTCGGCGGGCTGACCAGCGTGCTCAACTACCAGATCTCGCCGTCGCTGGCGCAAGCGATCGTGCTGCTCGCAGCCATTGTCGCCGTACGGCTGCGACCCAACGGCCTGTTCAACGGAGCGTCGCGATGATCGCGCGGGATCGCAACTGGCTGCTGGTCTTCGCCATCTGCGCTGCATTCGCCGCCATCTATCCTTTCTTCGCCGACGGCTACCAGCTGACAGTGATCCGCGACGCACTGATCTTCGGCCTGTTTGCAGCCAGCCTCGACTTCTTCTGGGGCCGCACTGGCATCCTGTGTTTCGGCCACGCCGCCTTCTTCGGCATCGGTGGCTACGTCATGGCGCTGATCACACTCAATGACGCCATCCTCTTCGGCAGCCTGTTGGGAATCATGAGCGCGGTGGCCGGTGCCGCCTTCGTCGCCGCCATCATCGGCTACTTCCTGTTCTTCGGCGGCATCCGCGGCAGCTATTTCACCATCGTCACGCTCGCCATGGGCGTCATCTGTCAGCAGGCCGCGATCTCCTGGAGTTCGGTCACCGGCGGCGACAGCGGCCTGATCGGCATCCCGCCGATCGAATTCGATCTTGGCGGGATGCATGTCGATCTCAGCCAGGACCTGCCTTCCTACATCTTTGTCGCATGCATCGTCGCGGTGGTCGTGCTGGCGCTGTGGTCGATCAGCCGTGGCCGCTGGGGCACGGTGCTGACCGCCATCCAGGACAATGAGGTCCGGGCTGCCGCGCTCGGACACAACGCACCCTTGCGGCTGCTCGTCACCTTCGTCCTGTCGGCCGCGATCGCCGGGCTCGCCGGCGCGCTTTATGTCTGCATGGCCGGGCTGGTGGCCCCCGATCTGTCCGGCCTGCTTCTGTCGACCGAAGTCATCGTCTGGGTGGCGGTCGGCGGACGCGGCACGCTGCTCGGCCCGGTGCTGGGCGCCATCGCCATCCAGCGTGCGCAGCAGACAATCAGCAGCTTCAATCCGAGCCTGTGGCCGTTGCTGCTCGGCTGCGTCTTCGTCATCATCGTCTTCGTGCTGCCGGACGGCATCCTGTCGATCTACGCGCGGCTGAAGAGCCTGTTCAAAGGCAGGAGGCAGGCGCAATGAGCGACGTGCTGCTCCAGGCCGAGAATGTCGGCATCCGCTTTGGCGGACTGCAAGCGCTGGAAGACTTGAACCTGACGGTGCGCGACAAGGAACTCTGCTGCATCATCGGGCCGAACGGCGCCGGCAAGAGCACTTTCCTCAACGTGCTGACCGGCACGCTTCGGCCGACCAGCGGCAGCGTGCGCTTCCTCGGCCACGACATTGCCGGCCTGCCGCTGCATCGCATCGCCCGGCTCGGGATCGCGCGAAAATTCCAGATCCCGTCGGTTTTTCCGAGCCTCTCGGTCGAAGACAATCTGAAGGTGGCACGTTGGGGTGCGCCCTCGCCGGTCCGACCGGTCGGCGAATTGCTGGAGCTGGTGGCACTCACCAACCGAGCCGCCACCCTGGCCGGCGAACTGGCGCATGGCCAGAAGCAATGGCTGGAGATCGGCATGGCGCTGGCGATCGAACCACGGCTGCTGCTGCTCGACGAGCCGACGGCTGGAATGACACCACAGGAAACGATGGCGACCGCGCAGATGCTGCTGCGACTCAAGGGCGAGTTCTCGATTGTCGCCGTCGAGCACGACATCCGATTCGTGCGGGCGCTGAACTGCGAAACGCTGGTGCTGCACCAGGGGCGCCGGCTGCGCAGCGGTCCCTTCCACGACATCGAGGCCGACGAAATGGTCCGCGACGTCTATCTGGGGAGGCGCTGACCATGTTGCGGACATTTGCCGTTTCGGCCGGCTACGGCCCGCTCCCGGTGCTGAACGGCATCGACCTCAGCGTGGCGCCGGGCGAGGTCGTCGGCCTGCTCGGCCGCAACGGGGCCGGCAAGACGACGCTGCTGCGCGTCATCGCCGGTGCTTTGAGGGCCAGCGGCGGCGCCGTGGTTCTCGGCGACCAGGATCTTACCAATGCAGCGGCCTTTCGCCGTGCGCGGGCGGGCATCGCGCATGTGCCGCAAGGCCGAGGCATCTTCAACCAACTCACTGTGCGGCAGAACCTGGAAGTCGGCACGCGTGCCGCCCGTGATCGCGGCGACGGCGGCATCCCGACCGACATCTTCGGCTATTTTCCGATCCTGCGCGAACGCGAGGCACAGATCGCGGGCACGCTCTCGGGCGGCCAGCAGCAGATGCTGGCGATCGGCCGCGCGCTCTGCGGCCTGCCGTCGGTGCTGCTGCTCGACGAACCCTCGGAAGGCATCCAGCCGAACATCGTGCAGTCGATCGCCGAACTGGTGCCGCGGATCGCCCGCGAGCGAGGCATCGCGATCGTTCTGGTCGAGCAGAATCTCGATCTCGTTCTCAAAGCGGCGGACCGCTGCCTGGTGATGGAGAAGGGCAGGATCGTGCATGAAGGCACGCCGGAGGCGTTCGCCGACGAGAGCCTGCTGAAGGATTTGTTGGCCCTATGAGGCGCGGCTGAAGCGCGCCTGGGACCTGTTGGCTTTGCAAGGCGTGCATGGGGCGCGCCTGGACTGGAAGGGAACACAAGAATGATAAGCAGAAGAACGATCCTGAAATCCGGCGGCGCTGCCGCCGCCTTCGCCATGGTCGGCGCGCCATCGATCCTGCGCGCCGCCGACACCGTCAAGGTCGGCCTGTCGATCCCGATCACCGGCCTGCAGGCAATCCTCGGCGAGACGCTGCTCAATTGCTACAAGCTCGCCGCCGCCGAACTCAACGCCGCCAACGGCATCGGCGGCCGCCAGGTCGAACTGTTCATCGAGGACAACCAGACCACGACCAAGGGCGCCATCGACAAGGCACGCAAGCTCCTCAATGAGGACAAGGTCGACGTCATCATGGGCACGATCATCTCGCCCGAGCGCAGTGCGACGCTGTCGGTGACGTCGAAGGCCAAGAAGCTGTTCTTCTACCCGACCAATTTCGAGGGCGGCGAGTGCAACCGCTACTTCGTCGCGACCGGCCCGATCCCGATGCAGCAGGTCGACCCGATGATGCCGTGGGTAGCCGAGAACCTCGGCAAGACCATCTACATCATGGCCTCGGACTACGCCTGGCCGCAGAAGATGACCGAGGCGATCACGGCTGCCTACGAGAAGGCCGGCGGCAAGATCATCGGCGCCGACTACTATCCGTTCGGCACCACGGATTTCGGCCCGGCCTTCCAGAAGATCAAGTCGCTGAAGCCCGATGTCGTCTGGTCGATGGTGGTCGGCAACGACGCTGTCACCCAGCTCAAGCAGTATCGCAGCTTCGACATCAAGCAGCCGCTGATCGCGCCGCTCGATGAGGTCTTCAACAAGGACGCGCTGCCGCCCGGCGTCGCCGCCGGCACCTACGCGCCGCAGCCGTACTGGATGGCGCTCGACAATCCGGTCAACAAGAAGTTCATATCGAGCTTCCGCGAAAAATTCGGCCAGGAAAAGATGGTCAACGGCATCGGCGAGGCCGGCTATAACGGCCTGCATCTCTATGCGCTGGCCGCCGAGAAGGCCGGATCGCTGAAGGACGACGATGTGCTCAAGGCGCTGCCGACCATCGAGTTCGACGCGCCGCAAGGCAAGATCCGCGTCGATGCCTCCAACAACCACACGCTCTGCCATTCCTATGTCGGCAAGGCGGCGGCCGACGGCATCAGCTACGAGATCGTCAAGGATTTCGGCAACATCGCGCCGGTCACGCCCTACTGCAAGGTGTAGGCCCTCGCACCCAACCAATCCTGACGGCGGCGTTGCCGCCGCCGTCAGGGCTTCTGTGGCGCCGGCAGCCGCTCGCGCAGTTCGTCGACAAGCACCCTGGTATTTTCGGAATAGTCGATGGGCACGACGACGAGATGCACGCCACCGCCGGCAAAGGCCTGCTCCAGCGCCGGCCGCAATTGGGCGATCTCGCCGACCCTGGTTCCCCTGGCGCCATAGGCCTCGGCGTATTTGACGAAATCAGGGTTGCCGAAGGTCATGCCGAAATCCGGGAACTCGTCGACCGCCTGCTTCCAGCGGATCATGCCATAGGCATGGTCTTCGAGCAGCAGGACGACAAGGTTTAGCTTGAGCCGGACAGCGGTCTCCAGTTCCTGGCTGTTCATCATGAAGCCACCGTCGCCGCAAATGGCCATGACGCGGCGTTGGGGATAGAGCAGTGCCGCCATCATCGCCGACGGCAAGCCGGCGCCCATGGTGGCCAGCGCATTGTCGAGCAGCAGCGTGTTTGCCATGCGCGTGCGGTAATTGCGCGCGAACCAGATCTTGTACATGCCGTTGTCGAGAGCGAGGATCCCGTCCGCCGGCATCACGGCGCGCACGTCATGCACGATGCGTTGCGGCGTGAAGCGGTCCTCGGTGGCGCGCGCGGCGATGCGGCTCAAAATGCCTTCACGCAGCGGCAGCAAGGCCTGTGCATTGGGGATCTTGCCTTCGACGCGGTCGGCCAGCAGCGCCAGAGAGGGGCCAAGGTCGCCGACGATCTCGGCCTGCGGGAAATAGACCTGCTCGACATCGGCTGAGTGATAGCCGACATGGATCACCTTCGGGCCGTTGGTGCCCATGATGAAGGGCGGTTTCTCGACCGTATCGTGGCCGATGGTGATGATCAGATCGGCCTGTTCTATGGCCTCGTGCACGTAGTCGCGCTCCGAGAGCGCCGCCGTCCCCATATAGAGTTCGGTGCCGCCAGGCACGGTCCCCTTGCCCATCTGTGTGGTGAAATAGGGTATCTGTGTGCGCAGCACGAACTGAGCGATATCCGGGGTCACGCGCGGGCGCGACGCTGCCGCGCCGAACATCAACAGCGGACGCTTCGCCTCCATGATCATCCGGGCAGCCCGATCCAGCGCGTCCGCGCCGGCAATGGGCAGGTCGACCGGATGCGTCGGCACCAGCGCGACCGGATCGCACTGGGCCGCCGCTATGTCTTCCGGCAATTCCAGATGCACCGGACCTGGACGCTCCTCCTGCGCGACGCGGAAGGCCTCACGCACCAGCGAGGGGATCATCTTGGGCGAGACGATCTGGCGCGACAGCTTGGTCAGCGGCTTCATCGCAGCGACGATATCGACGATCTGGAAGCGCGCCTGCCGCGATGACAGGATGCCCTTCTGGCCGGTGATCATGATCATCGGCATCGCGCCGAGCAGCGCATAGGCCGCGCCGGTCGTCAGATTGAGCGCGCCGGGGCCAAGCGTGGTGATGCACACGCCCGGCTTGCCGGTGAGCCTGCCGTAGGTAGCAGCCATGAAGGCCGCCGCCTGCTCGTGGCGGGTCAGGATCAACTGGATCGACGAGCGGCGGATGGATTCGACGATATCCAGGTTCTCCTCGCCCGGAATGCCGAAAATCCGCTCGACCCCTTCGTTTTCGAGGGCCGCCACGAACAGATCCGAACCCTTGGTCATGAATCGTCTCTCCTGCAATGCGCACATTCCGTCAGCCACCTTCATATGGCACCGGAACGCGACGCCTCAAAGACCTGAAGCGTGCACTCATTTTGCAGAAGAGACCGAATCCGCGTCTTGCAGGTCAAAGCCGCGTTGAGCAGGCCGCCTTGGGCGATGCAAAGAGCTGCGCCGGCGCGGACCATTGGCTGGCCGGCGCGCCGCGCGTGCCGGTGATCAGCGAGCGCAGTTCCGACAGATAGGTCTGCACGAAGAAGGAGGTCTGGCTTTCCAGCGGCGTATAGGGGCCCGGCCGGTAGGCGCGCGACAGGATGCCGTCGGCATTGTCCTCGGTGATCTTCTTGTCCTGCACCGTGGTCACGTCCCACATCCAGCTGATGGCGTCGGCGTCGACGTCCTGATCGGCGTCCTTGTCGACGAGCCAGGTCAGGATGACGTCGGTCTCCATGGCGCTGCGCGGTATCATCTGAAACAGGGTGACATAGTCGTTGGCAGCACTGGCGAAGGACAGCCGTCCGAGGCGGAAGCCGCTTTCGCCGCCATCATAGGCACTGCGGCCGCCCATCAGGCACGAAACCCCCTCGCCCGTATTGGACAAGGTGTTGCGGCCCGAGCCGATCGGCTTGCGGTGCATGGCGAACGGCATGGTGTCGAGGTCGCCCGGCTGCCATGCGCCCTTGTGGAATTCGGCATCGCCGATGACGCTGTGCCAGGCCTCGATTTCATTCTGCCACTCGACCGCCTTGTCGGCGTCGCGGGTCGCGGTGACTTTGACATGGCCGTTGACGCGGTAGTATTCGGGATGCGCCGGCCGGCAATGGTAGCATTCGAGGAAGTTCTCGAGCACCAGCTTCCAGTTCGCCTTGGTCAGGTAGTTCTTGCGGGCGACAATGCGCGCCCGGTCAAGGCCGTTTTCGCACAACCCATCCGTCAGCCCCGCCGCGACAGGCTCGATGTCGGGCAAGGAATTGGCGTCCAGGCCACAGAACACCAGGCCGCCGAAACATTTCGAGGGCACGCGATGCAGCCCGAGCGCCTCCGGGTCCACGCTTGGCGGAAGATCCTGCCGCGACTGCAGTTCGCCGGTCAGCCTGAACGACCAGGCGTGATAGGGACAGACCAGAAGCTTGCCGCGGCCATCCTTGGTGCAGAGCCGCGAGCCACGATGGGTGCAGACGTTGTAATAGGCCGCGATGTCTTCCTCGCCGTCACCGAAGCGCACGACGATGATCTCCTCGTCGAAGAGCTGACGCACGATGTAGCGCCCTTTCTCGGGCACTTCGCTGGCGTGGGCGACAAGCACCCATTGGCGCGGGAACCACAGATCCCGCTCCAGCGCGAAGATAGCCGGATCCGTATAGAAAGCCTGTTCCAGGGACCAGTCCTGACGCTGCCGGTCAATCAGGCGGACAATCTCGTTTCGATCGATGGGCTGGCTGTTCGGTGTGTTGGCCTGCACGGCGAACACCTTTCTGCACGCTGGCGTTAGGATGATGTTTCGATAGAGTTTGCGATGCCGAAAAGCTTGCCGCAAATACAGAAATGGTAGACCTTCATATCGAAAAGGCATGAAGACAGGACCGGGCCGAATCGTGAAAACCCTCAAGACGTCACTTCCGCTTCTGAACGCCATGGTCGCCTTCGAGGCGGCCGCGCGGCATGGCGGCCTGACACCCGCCGCGCAGGAACTCAACATCGCGCAATCCGCGGTCAGCCGCCACGTCGCCAATCTCGAGAGGCAACTTTCGGTCGAACTGTTCACGCGTCAGGGCAACCGCGTCGCCATTACCGGAGCCGGCATGGCGCTGGCCGAAGCGATCCGCGAAGGGCTAACGACCATCAGGCAAGCGGTGGAGGAGTTGACCGAGCACGACAGCGACACATTCGTCGTCGGCTGCAGCCATGATCTGGCGCAAGCGTGGCTGATGCCCCGCTTCGGCCTGATCACTTCGCTTGTCGCCGATGGCCGCGTGCTGCTGCAGACATCCAACGACTACAGGGATTTCGACCAGCCTGAAGTGGCACTGTCGATCCGCTTCGGCGAACCCGAACAATGGCCTGATCTTGTTGCCGAAAAGCTGTTCGACGGGGAATGGTATCCTGTCTGCGCGCCCGCTTTCCTGGCCCGGCATCCGGCGCTTGCGACGGAAGAGCCGGAGGCTTTCCTTGACGTGCCGCTGCTGCATCAGGCGACGCCGCCCAGGGCGATCGACAGCTGGCAATCGTGGATCGGAACCGACCGCAAGCTCGAAGGGCCCAGGTTCACGAGCTATATGTCGATGATACACGAGACCATCGCCGGGCGCGGCGCGGCACTGGCCTGGGCCGGCTTCGCCGACGAGCAGCTTCGCCGCGGCCAGCTCATCCGTTTGACCAAGGCCTCGCGTCGCCACGCCGGCTCCTTCCACATCGTGATCCGGAAGAATGCCGGTCCGCTGGTCAGGTCGGTGGCGCAGGCACTGCTTGGCAGCGTCGGCACCACCTGAGGGATCAGGCTTCGCGGCCAAACCTTGAGGCGTCGTGACGCGCGCCCCAGGCCGGCATGGCGGCCTCGACCTCGGCTTCCGACTTGAAGGCATCGGAGGCGTAACGGTCGACGCGGAAGCGTCCGGGCGACACGAACGGGGTCTGGCCGAGGGCGAGTTCGCAGGCGAGCCGGCCAAGGCCCGGGCCATGGGTGACGCCGCTCTCATTGTCGCCGCCGGCGATCACGACATTGTCGCTGCCCGGGACCTTGCCGACCACGAGGCTGTTGTCGGGCGTGTAGCACGGCACGCCTTGCGCCCAACTCGCGATCTTCGAACCGCGCAGCGGCGGGAAGATCGTCTGCAATTCCGCAAGCTCTTGTTCGGACGTCGCCTGCATCAGTTCCAGATTGTGCGGCTGACCGGGTTCGATGTCGCTGTCGGCCGTTTTGTAGAGAGGTTGATAGTGCCGGCCGGTGCCCCACATGACGGCGCCGAATGTTTCGCGCAGCCACAGCCGCAACTCGCGACACTGGACTGTCGGGATGGTCGACGGCAACCCCCTGTTGTCTGTGACGATGCGCGTCGCGACGACCCGCAGCAGCGGCAGCTGCCAGCCAAGTCCTGCGATCACCTGGTTGTTCCAGGCGCCGGCGGCAACGATCGCGCCATCGGCCTCAATGCTGCCCTGATCGGTTTCGATCGTTACCCGGTCGCCCGCATCCTGGATGGCGGTGACGCGCGTCCCTTTGCGGAAGACGCCGCCAAGCTCGCGGATCTGGCGGGTGATCACCTTCATCGCCAGGGTAGTATCCATCTGGATGCCGTGCGGGTTGTAAGCCGCCGAATGGACGCGCGCCGGATCGACCAGGCCCTGCATCTTCTGGCCGATCTGCACGGCGTTCAGATCCTGCATTTCCGGCGGCGCGTAGGGAGAGTCCAGCACCGGACGCACGAAGCGCTCGCGTCCATCCTCGGTCAGCGCCATGATCAAGGTGCCGTTCGGCCGGTAGCCGATCTCGACGCCGACCTCGTGCAGCCGGCGATAGAAATCGAGCCCGTACTGCTGAAGCTGAAAACCTTCCTCGCCGAGCGGGATCATGCCTGCGGACCAGTGGGAGACGAAACCCGCACCGGCGCCAGTGGTCGCCGCGCCCGGCTGACCCGCATCGATGATGGTCACCTGGCGCACGCCGGACCGCAGCAGATGCACGGCCGCGCTGCAGCCGATGATGCCACCGCCGATCACGGCGATATGTCGGTTGCTGCCTCCGGCGTGGTTGCCGTTTGTGCTCATCTCTTCTGTTCTCCCTTCACTGATGGCCGGTCCCGCCGGCGGGGCCGATATGTCTTTCCAGCCACCACAGGATGCGCGCGGCGCTGTCGATGTATTCGGGGTAACCGCGCAGGCTGTGCCCAGCCTTCGGATAGATGACGAGAGCGCTCGGCGCTCCGGATCTCAGGGCCGCGAAATGGCATTCCTCGGCCTGTCCCGGCGGTGTGCTCTTGTCGATGGCGCCGGCCATGATCAGCGACGGCACGATCTTCTTCTGCTTGTGGAAGGCGGGGCTGCGCGAAAAATACTCGCCGCCGGATTGCCACGGCGACGTCGTCAGCATGATCTCGTCAAATTCAGGGATTTGCGACGTGCGGTGCTGGCTATACCAGTCGCCAACCGGGGAGATCGGCACCGCCGCGGCGAAGCGGTCGCTCTGCGAGGGCAGCCAGGCTGACATGAAGCCGCCATAGCTGGTGCCGGTTACGGCGACGCGCGTGGCATCGACCAGGCCGCGCGCTACCAGCGCGTCGACCCCGCTGATGATGTCCCGCGCGTCGGCGCCGCCCATGTCGCCCTTGACCGCACGGGCAAAGTCGTCGCCGCGCCCGGTGCTGCCACGCGGGTTCGGGAACAGGATCGTCCAGCCACGGCTGGCAAGAATGGCGCCGGCGCGGGAACGGCCAAGCCAGCGGTTGCGGTGCGCCGAAACCGGCCCGCCATGAACGTCCACCAGGAGCGGCGTCGGGGTCGTCGCGCCAGACGGCCGCACCAACCAGCCCTGGATCGTCAGCCCGTCCGGCGCACTCCATTCGAAAGGTTCGACCGCGCCGCAGGCGGCCATCGCCTTGGCAGCACCGGGCGCGGCCAGCGAGGCCAGTTCAACAATGGAGCCATCCATCTCTTCGGCCAGGAACGGCGCGCACGACCAGGATTCGGCGATGAACAGCGAGCCCCTGTCTCCAATCGGGTGAGACGCGGGCACCCACTCGCCATGGGTGAGTTCGCGCGACGCCCAATGTTGCGTCGCGACCGCATGGTCGAGGGAGAAATCGCCGCTCACGGTTTCTGGACCACCAGCGCCGGCAAAATGGATGACCGTTGCCGAACGCCATTCGACCGATGTCACATCGATGCCCGGCGTGTCGGCAATTACAACCGCGCCGGTTTTCAAATCGAGGATGGAAAGCAGGCCCGCGACCAGCCCGCGATCGCTGCAGAATGCCTGGACGAAGGCGACCTTGTCTCCGCCCGGACCGCCCCTGACGCAGCCGATCTGGTCCTTTGGCGTATGTATCGTCCGCGCGGAGCCCGAGCCGGCGTCGACCAGCGCCAGGTGCGCCCTATACCAGCTGCCCTCGCTGTGATCGTCGCTGACCAGGGCGGCAATGCTGTCATTGCCCGACCAGCTCGCTTCCCAGACATTCAGCGGCGGGGCGGTGAGCGGGCGGGCGGCACCTTCGAGATCCCAGATCCATATGCGGCGCCAAAGGTCCTCGCCCTCACCCAGCCGAACCTCGGGCAGCCAGGCGACGGCTTCCGCTTGTTGTTTCTGGGCATAGCCGCCGTGGATACCGGCAAGGTCGGCGGCGGTTCCGGCAACCACCAGAAGAAGTTTCTTGCCATCCGGCGACCAGTCGAGCTGCTCGATGCGCCCTTGCAGGGCGGCGCTCGCGACAACGGCACTGTCGGACCATATCTCGATCAGGTCCGTCGCGGGACCGTCACCCTGGCAGGCGAACGCCAGCAGCGACCCGTCAGGCGACAAACGGATCTGCCGCGCTTCCTTTTCGCTCAGCCGTTGGAGCGGACCGCCACCGCGTGCGACCTGGTAGAGCCTGCTCGCAGGTCCATCCTCGATCGCTCCTTCGAAACTCTGGCCGATGAAATGGAGTTGTCCCGCGCCATGATGGCCGCAAAGCGAGCGGCCGCCGAAGACGTGGCCGGGGGCGCCCAGAAGATCGCTGTAGAAGCCGTGGACGGCTTCGAATTCCACCGAGGAGCGAAAATCCCGTTGCATCGGATACCCTCATAATCATGCGTTGCTGACACCACCACACGGAGCCGCGCCGCACTATCCTGATGGCAACGACGGCGACCATACAGGCTCAATCGGAGCTGTCTAGACACATGTGTCTGTGGCCTGATAGTTGATGGGCACTGCATCTGGATCATGCGACCCGAACGCTGATTGATCCGGCATTCCGAGATTTTGGTACTGCCGAGAGAGCGAGGAAAAAGTGACCGTTTCGAATGCCGCCCGGGCAATTTTTGACAGTGAAATCATTTGGGACGCGCATTCCGGCTTCATGCCGGATCCGGCGGCGGACCTGAACAATCTGCAGATCTGGCGCGATGCCGGCATCGACTATCTGTCGATCGACGTCGGCTTCGATCTGTTGCCCTGGGAGCAGACTGTCAGGACGCTGGCGAATTTCCGCCACTGGATCCTTTCCAATTCCAAGCACTACACTCTGGTCTCCTCGGTCACGGAAATCCGCAAGGCCAAGGCCGAGGGCAAACTCGCGATCACCTTCGACATAGAGGGCATGAACGCGCTCGACGGCCGCATCGAGATGGTGGAGTTCTACCACCAGCTCGGCGTGCGCCAGATCCTGTTTGCGTACAACAGGAACAATCTGGCCGGCGGCGGTTGCCACGATGTCGAGACCAGCCTGACAGCGTTCGGCCGCGAGGTCATCGACGAGATGAACCGTCTCGGCATGTTTGTCGACGTCACGCATACCGGCTACCGCACTTCAATGGAGGTCATGGAGTATTCCAACCGGCCGGTCATCTTCTCGCACTCCAACCCCAAGGCGCTTTGCGGCCACGGCCGCAACATCACCGACGATCAGATCAAGGCCTGCGCGCGCACCGGCGGCATTGTCGCGATTGTCGGGCTCAATCGTTTCCTCGGCGAAGGCCGGACGGATTCGGAGAGGCTGGCCGACCACATCGAATATCTCGTCGATCTGATCGGCCCGCGCCATGTCGGCATCGGGCTGGACTACGCTTTCCCGGTAGACGTCAAGGGCATCGACCGCATCATCTCCGACAACCCGCAATTCTGGCCCAAGAGCGAATATCCGGAAGGCGCTACGACCTACTCGGCCCCTGGCCAGATGCGCGAACTGGCCGAAGTCCTGCTGCGTCGTGGCCAATCGGAGCAGGCAGTGCGCGACGTCATGGGCGGCAATTTCATGCGGCTGGCGACCGAGATCTGGAAGTAGTCGAGAACGCGGGCCGCGCTTCAGCTTTTGATCCAGCTTCCGCCGACCGGCGGGCCAGCTCGCCCGGAGGGCGGGTCGATCGCATTTCGACCCCCGCCGGAGTGCCGGCAGGGGCGGATCGGATATCGGGATTTTGCGCAAGACCGGCCATATCCAAGATTCGAACATGCCAGCAAAATTTTCGCTAGACATACATGTCTATCCCTAGCAGTTTTAGCCGACCGATAAATTCGGCGCGGTTCAAAAAAGCCAGCAGATCAAGCACGACAATTAAAACAGCAGAGGGGTAGAGCATGTCCATTTTTACCGACACCAGGGTTTCGCGACGCGGCCTGCTGGCTGGAGCCGGAGCCTTTGGTCTTGCCTCGATGGTCAATCCGAAAATCTCCTGGTCGGCCGATGGCCCGATCCTGAAGGTGCGCTCATACTCCGACATCCAGACGCTCGACCCCTGCTTCCGGCTGGCCGCGCCCGAAGGCGATATCACCAGCGTCATTTTCGCCGGGCTCGTCGTCACCACGCCTGGCGAGAGCTGGGGCTGGCGGCCGATGGCGGCCGAGACGATCACGCAGCTCGACCCGCTGACGGTCGCCTTCAAACTGCGCGACAATATCGGCTTCACCGACGGCTATGGCCAGATGACCGCGGAAGACGTCAAATTCTCGATCGAGCGCATCGCCGACCCGGCCAACAAGAGCCCCTATTCAGGCGACTGGGCGACGCTCAAGGAAGTCGAGGTCAAGGACAAGCTCTCTGGCATCATCCATCTCAAGCAGGCATTCGCGCCGCTGTGGACATCCACCTTGCCGACGCCGTCCGGGACCATCCTGTCCAAGAAAGCCATCACCGAACTCGGCGGCAAGTTGGGCGTCAAGCCGGTTGCGCAGTCGGGCCCCTACATACTGAAGGAATGGCTGCCCAAGCAGCGCACGGTGCTGGTGCGCAACCCTGACTGGAAGTACGAGCCGGGCGGCTTTGCCGAAATCCACATCCATCCGATCGAGGACGAGAAGACAGGCGAACTCGGCTACGAGGCCGGCGATCTCGACTACACCTGGACCGCGGTCTCCTCGATCTCGCGGCTGAAACAGACGCCGCCGCCGAAGACCAAGGTCGTCGAGAAGCCGTCGCTGGCCTTCGTCTGGCTGGGCATGAACCAGGATGTCGCGCCGTTCAACAATCCGAACATGCGCCGCGCGGTGCAATATGCCGTGGACCGCAAGGCGGTCGTCGATGCGGCCTATTTCGGCGCGGCCGCCACCGCAACCGGCATCATCGCGCCCGGCCTGCCCGGCCACCGCGAGAAGAACCTCTTCGACTACGATCCGGACCGCGCCCGCGACATGATCGCCAAGGAGGGGCTCGCCGGCACCACGATCACGCTCGACATCCTTAACAAGACCGAGCGCCTGACCGCCGCTCAAGTGGTCCAGTCGAACCTGCAGGATGTCGGCCTCAACGTCGAGATCAAGCAGAACGACAGCGGCACCTTCTGGACGCTCGGCGCCAAGGAAGGCGACTACTGGAAGAAGCTGCAGATGATCATCAGCCGCTTCTCCATGCAGCCGGATCCAAGCTGGGCCACCGCGTGGTTCACACGCGACCAGATCGGCGTCTGGAACTGGGAGCGTTTCTCCAGCGAGGAATTCGACAAGCTCAATGCCGAGGGCATGGTCGAACTCGATCCGGCCAAGCGCGATGTCATCTACAAGAAGCTGCAGGACCTGATGGAGGAAAACGGCAACTACGTCTTCCTCACCCACGAAGTCACCGGCGTCATGTATCGCGACTCGGTCGTGGCCGGCCTGAAGCCGAACGGTGAACCAGTGTTCACCGATTTCAAACCGGCATGACATCGACCCGCGGGGGCCTGCCCCCGCCGGAGACGTTCCGACGGGTAATGACATGATCCGCTACGCCCTCAAGCGCCTGTGGCTGGGCGCCATCATCATCAGCTTCGCGCTGATGATGATGTTCGCCATGGTTTACCTCATCCCCGGCGACCCGGCCTCGGTCGCGCTGGGACCACGCGCGACGCCGGAGATGAAGGAGGCGTTGCGCGAGCGCATGGGCCTGGATCAGCCCGTCTGGCGGCAATTCGCGAACTTCTATGGATCAGCCTTGCATGGCGATCTCGGCACGGAAGTCTTGTCCGACCGGCCGGTGCTCAACGTGGTGATGGAGCAACTGCCGTTCACGCTGGCGCTCATCATCGGCGGCATCACCTGGTCGGTGGCGCTCGGCATTCCGCTCGGCTGCATCGCGGCGGTGCGGCGCGGCGGCTTCGTCGACCAAGTGATCGGCGTATTGTCGGTGGCGATGATCGCGGTGCCGTCCTTCGTCGTCGCCATCTATTCGCTACTGGTCTTTGCCGTTGCCCTGCAATGGCTGCCGGCAATCGGTGCCGGCGACCCCGGAAACCTCGCCAGCCAGCTTCAGCATCTCATCCTGCCGTCGTTGGCGGTCGGGCTAGGCTGGATCGGCTATATCTCGCGCATGGTGCGCGCCTCGATGCTGGAGACGCTCGAGGCCAGCCATATCCGCACGGCACGCGCCTTCGGCCTGCCGGAACACCGCATCATCTACACCTACGCGCTGCGCATCGCCGTGCTGCCGACCATCACCCTGCTCGGCGTCGGCATCGGCCACATGCTGTCGTCTTCGGTCTTCGCCGAAATCGTCTTTGCCCGCCCTGGCATCGGCAAGCTGGTCTATGAAGCGATTTCGGTGCGCAACTACCCCATCGTCTCCGGAGCCGTGCTGGTCACCACGGTCTTCTTCGTCCTCGTCAACGTAGTGGCAGACATACTGGTCGGCCTATTGGATCCCCGTGTCAGATCAAGTTTCAACTGAGCTGTCCTTTCGCGGCAGCCGCCTCGGCGGCGTGTGGCGCACCGTGCGCCGCATCATGCGCGAGCCGCTCGGCGCCATCGGCCTGACGCTGGTGGCGGTGGTGGTGCTTTCGGCTGTGTTCGCCGGTGTCCTGACCAGCTATACGCCGAGCAAGATTTCGCCGGCCGAGCGCTTCGCCTCGCCCAGCCTTATGCACTTGCTCGGCACCGACCATCTCGGCCGCGATCTCTTCACCCGGGTTCTCTACGGCGGACGCGTCGCGCTGATGATCGCGCTGGGTTCAACCCTGGTGTCGCTGATTGTCGGCGTGGTGCTGGGCCTGATCGCCGGCTATGGCCCACGATGGCTCGACAATGTGCTGCTGCTTATCTTCGACGCGGTGAAGAGTTTCCCGACCGTCATGCTGGCGCTGACGCTGGTCACCCTGTTCGGCCCTTCGCTCTACGCGGTGGTGCTGGTGGTGATGCTGGTCAACGTACCGGGCTATGCGCGCATCATCCGCACCCAGACGCTGGTGCTCAAATCCGCCGAACATGTCATGGCGGCCCGCTCGATGGGCGCAAGCGCCAGCCGCATCCTGCGCGTCCATATCCTGCCCAACATCATTGGCCCAATCCTGATCCTGGTGTCGATGGACATCCCCGTGGTGGTGGCGATCGAGGCCGGCATGAGCTTCCTCGGGCTTGGCGTGCGGCCGCCGACACCGAGTTGGGGCGCAATCCTCAATGACGGCTTCGCCAACATCCGAGATTCCTACTGGATCGTGATCGCCGGCGGCCTGCCGATCGTGCTGACCACACTCGGCTTCACCTTCTTCGGCGAGACCTTGCGCGATCTCTTTGATCCCCGGCTGAAGGGACGGTCATGACGGTTCTCGCGGTCAAGAATCTCAGCGTTGCCTTCCACACCGAGAACGGCCGGCTGGAGGCGCTGAAAGACGTCAGCTTTTCCGTACCCTCCAACCGCAGCGTCGGCGTGGTCGGCGAATCCGGCTGCGGGAAGTCGACGCTGATCAACGCCATACTCGGCCTGCTCGCCGATAATGGCGAGATCTCGTCGGGCGAGATCGTCTTCGAGGGCGACAAGGACCTCACCCGACTTGACCCGACCGCGATGCGCGGGCTGCGTGGCCGCAGGATCGCCACCGTGTTCCAGGATCCGATGGGCGCGCTCAATCCCGTGCTTTCGGTGGGACGGCAGATGCGTGATATCCAGTATCGCTCAGGCCTGTCGAAGCGGGACAAGGACGCGCGCTCTGTCGCCATGCTGCGCAAGGTCCGCATTCCCGATCCGGAAAGCCGGCTGGCGCAGTTTCCGCACGAATTCTCCGGCGGCATGAAGCAACGCATCGCCATCGCCATGGCGCTGATGATGGAGCCGGCGCTGCTGATTGCCGACGAGCCGACCACCGCGCTCGACGCGACGTTGGAGGTGGCCACCATCGAGTTGCTCAAGGACCTGCAGCGCGATATCGGCTGCTCGGTGCTTTTCATCTCGCATCACCTGGGGGTTATCGCCGAACTCTGCGACGAGATGATCGTCATGTACGCCGGCGAAGTGGTGGAGAGCGGCACGACCCGCGAGATCTTCCATGATGCGCGTCATCCCTATACGCAAAAGCTGCTCGCCTGCGATCCGGCGCGGCTGTCGCACCGGGTCGCCCGCCTGCCGACCATCGCTGGAACCTTGCCGGACCTGCGCCGGCGGCCGAGCGGCTGCGTCTTCCAACCGCGTTGCGACCGCGCCGATGCGCAATGCCTGACGACGCCTCCGAACGCTCCACTTGGCGGATCTCATATTGCCCGATGCTGGCACGCGTACGTTCCCCTGGGGGTGATGAGCGCATGAGCTCCGATGACCTGCTCCGCGTCAGCGATTTACGCGTCTCGTTCCGGGTTGGCGGGCTGACCGCCAGGCTGGCTGGCCGCGCCACGGAGATCGAGGCGGTTTCCGGTGTCAGCTTCAACCTGCAGCGCGGGACCACTTTCGCGCTGGTAGGCGAATCCGGCTCTGGCAAGACCACTCTCGCACGCACGATCAATGGTCTTCAGCCCGTCAAATCAGGCACGATCCTGTTCGAAGGACAGGAGTTGCAAGGTCTTTCCAACGCCGAGATGAAGCCGGTGCGGCGGCGCATGCCGATGATGTTCCAGGATCCGATCGGGTCGCTGTCGCCACGGCTCAGCGTGCGATCGCTGCTGTCGGAGCCCTTCGTCATCCATGGGCTCTCCAACCGTGATCTCAACGCCGAGGTCACACGGCTTCTGACGCTGGTCGGGCTGCCGCGCGAGTTCGCCGACCGCTATCCGCACCAGTTGTCCGGCGGCCAGGCACGCCGCGTCGGCGTCGCGCGGGCGATCGCGCTCGATCCGGTGCTGGTGGTTGCCGACGAGCCGACGGCCGGCCTCGATGTTTCCGTACAGGGTGAGGTGCTGAACCTGCTCAACGATCTGCGCGACCGCATGGGCCTGTCGATGCTGATCATCACCCACAATCTGCATGTGGTGCGCCAGATCGCCGACCGCATGGCGGTGATGTATCTCGGCCGCTTTGTCGAACAGGGCGAGACCGAAGCGATCTTCCGCGCGCCGCATCATCCCTATACGGCGGCACTTCTATCGGCCAATCCGGAGCCCGATCCCGACAGGATGCACCAGCGCATCACGCTGCCGGCGGACGTGCCGTCGCTGCTGGCGCGGCCCAAGGGCTGTGAGTTCCATACACGCTGCCCGCAAGCACAAGACCGTTGCGCGGTCGATGCCCCTATCCCGGCCGCTGTAGGCGACAGCCGTCTGACCTGCCATTTCCCGCTGAACACATAAGGACAGCTCTCGGCACAAATATTGGCCGGGGCGTCGAGAGGAGCCGCCATGCAAGATATCCGCGTCATCACCGATTTTCCGCGCAAGGTGCGCGAGATCGAGAACCTCTGGATTCCGATGCCGGACGGCGTCAAGCTGGCGGCGCGCATCTGGTTGCCGGAAGACGCCGACGCCGATCCGGTGCCGGCGATCCTTGAATACCTGCCCTATCGCAAGCGCGACGGGACGGTGGAGCGCGATGCGCTGACGCACCCCTATTTCGCCGGGCACGGCTATGCCGGCGTGCGTGTCGACATGCGCGGCTCGGGCGACAGCGAAGGGCTGTGCAAGGGCGAGTATCTGAAGCAGGAACAGGACGACTGCCTGGCGGTGATCGAATGGTTGGCCCGGCAACCCTGGTGCTCGGGCAGTGTCGGCATGATCGGCATCAGTTGGGGTGGCTTCAACGGACTGCAGGTCGCCGCCCGGCGCCCGCCAGCGCTGAAGGCTGTCATCTCGCTGTGCTCGACCGACGACCGCTACAATGACGACGTGCATTACCTTGGCGGCGCCATGATGTGCGACAATCTGATGTGGGGAACGACTGCCTGGGCAATCGCCATGACGCCACCTGATCCGCTGATCGTCGGCGACCGCTGGCGCGATCTCTGGGAGCAGCGACTGAATGGCAACGGCATATGGATGCAGGACTGGTTCGAACACCAGCGCCGCGACGATTTCTACAAGCATGGCTCGATCTGCGAGGACTATGCCGATGTCGAAATCCCGGTCTACGCCGTGGGCGGCTGGGCCGACGGCTATCCCAACCCGATCTTCCGCATGCTGGAAAATCTGCCCGGTCCCCGCAAGGGCCTGATCGGCCCCTGGGGGCACAAATATCCCCACTTCGCCATGCCCGGCCCGCGCATGGGCTTCCTGCAGGAATGCCTGCGCTGGTGGGACCAGTATCTGAAGGGGATCGACACCGGCATTGCCGACGAGCCTATGCTGCGCGCCTGGATCCAGGATCCGGCGCGGCCGGCAGCGATCTATGATGAGCGGCCTGGCCGCTGGGTGGCCGAGCCGTCCTGGCCGGGACCGGGCGTCGGGCAAAAGGTGCTGAACCTTGCACCCCATGTGCTGAGCGAGGCCAAGGGCGATAACGCGATCCTGGAGATTTCATCGCCACAGACGGCCGGCCTGTCTTCAGGCGCCTGGTGTGGTTACGGCGTCATGCCGACCTTGCCGGTCGACCAGCGGACCGAGGAAGGCAACGCCCTCATCTTCGAGACGGCGCCTTTGACCGAAGCGCTCGAGATCCTCGGCTTCCCCGAATTCGAGGTCAAGCTCGCCTCCGACAAACCGGTCGCGCTCCTCTCCGCTACCCTGTCGCAGGTGTTCGCGGACGGCGCGGCCTCACGTGTCAGCTACGGTATCCTCAACCTCAGCCATCGCAACGGCGACCTGGAGATCGAGCCGCTGGTGCCAGGGCAAGCGGAGACAGTGCGCATCAAGCTGCGCTGCTGCGGGCAGCGTTTCGAGGCCGGCGAGCGCATCCGGCTGGCGCTGGCGACGTCGCACTGGCCGATCGTCTTCCCGACGGCCGAACAGGCGACGCTGTCGATCCATTGCGGCGACAGCCGGCTGATCCTGCCGGTGCGAGCACCGCAAAAGCTGGACGACACGCTGGGACCATTCCTCGGCCCGGAGAGCGCCAGCCCGATGGAGCAGGAGGTGCTGGCCAGGGGCGACGGCTTCCAGCGCTCGGTGTCGACCGACCAGATCACCGGCGAGACCGTCTACCTGGTGATCAATGACGGCGGTACGGTGCGGCACCCGCATACGGGAATGACCCTTTCGGCAAGGCATGTCGACCGCTTCACCATCCGCCCCGACGATCCGAACACGGCGGTCGGCACCTGTACATGGGAGAAATCCTACGGCAGGGGCGACTGGCAAGCGCGTGTTTCGGTCAAGGCGACGGTGCGCGGGCTGCGCGATGTTTGGCGGATCGAGACCCACATCACCGCGCATGATCGCAACGAGGTGGTCGTCGATCGAAGCGAGGTCAAGGAGTATCCGCGCGACCTCAACTGAGAGGCCCGGCGCGGCTCGCGATCACGCCATCAATTTCGGCAAGGCGGCCGCCAGCGCATCGACTGCGAGCCGCACCTTGAGCGGCAGATGCGGCGTCCGCAGCCAAAGGGCGTGGCAGTCATACAGATAGCGCGGCTTGTCCGATAACAGCAACACCAGCGCACCGGCTCGAATGCGCTCGCGAACCAACCACCAGGGCAGCCACGCCAGCCCCATGCCTTCGACCGCAGCATCGGCGATGGCATCGAGATCGTCGAGCCGCAGCCGGCCGCTGGGCACGATCTCCTGCGCTGCTTGCCCTTCACGCGCAAGCAGCCAGGGCTGAACGACCTGGCCGAGCCGGCGATAGACGATTGCCTGATGATCGGCGAGGTCCTCGATCCGCCGCGGTTCGCCATGGCGTTGCAGATAGGAGGGCGCGGCGCAAACGATCATGCCCTGACGCGCAACACGGCGCGCGATCACGCCAGCCTTGTCGTCCAGATCGCCGGTCCGGATGGCGAGATCGTAGCCGTCCTCGGCAAGATCGGCGAAGCGGTCGCTGAGTGACAGGTCGAGTTCCAGCATCGGATACTGTCGCGCCAGCTTCAGCAGCACGGGGGTCACGCAGTGGCGGCCGAAATGCGCCGGCATGGTGACGCGCAGTTTTCCGCGCGGTTCGGAGAGTTGGTCGGCGGCCAGCACATCGGCGGCTTCCGCTTCGGCCAGCACGACCCGGCAGCGTTCGTAATAGGCGCGGCCGAAATCGGTCAGGCTCTGACGGCGCGTGGTGCGGTTGATGAGGCGCACACCCAGCCGTTCTTCGAGAAAGCGGACATGCTTGCCCACCATAGGTCCGGACAGGTCGAGCGCGACCGCGGCAGCCGCGAACGAGCCAAGGTCGGCCGCCTTGATGAAGACGGCCATGCTCTCAAGCCGATCCATATTCGAAACCTTCGGTTTCTACTGCTTTATCCCTACGCCCATTTATCCATGAAACCTTTATCCGCATAGCTCATTCGGTTCAGATAATTTGGAGTAACCCGAATGGCACGTATCGTCCGCCTCCACCAGCATGGCGGTCCCGAAGTCCTGCGCATCGAGGAGGTCGACCTCTCACCACCGGGTCCGGGCGAAGTTCAAATCCGCGTCAAGGCACTCGGCATCAATCGCGCAGAGGCGCTGCTGCGCGCCGGCACCTATATCGAGACCGCTGCCCTGCCCTCAGGGCTTGGCCTTGAAGCGGCAGGGGTTGTCGAAACAGTGGGCGAAGGCGTGGAGAATTTTGTCCCGGGCGACGCTGTCAGCGCCATCCCTCCACAATCGATGGTGCGCTGGCCGGCTTATGGCGAATTGGTCACCTATCCCGCCGCGCAGCTCGTCAAGCACCCACCGTCGCTTGACTGGAAAGGGGCGGCGGCGGTCTGGATGCAATATCTCACCGCCTATGGCGCGCTGATCGACATTGCCAAACTTGGCAGTGGGGATGCCGTCGTTATCACAGCGGCGTCGAGCAGCGTCGGGCTTGCGGCCATCCAGATCGCCAACAAGGTTGGCGCAACGGCGATCGCGGTGACGCGGACATCGACGAAGAAACAGGCCTTGCTCGACGCCGGAGCGGCTGAAGTCGTGATCCTGGCCGAGGAGAATCTCACCGCACGGCTGAACACAATCGTGGGACCAAAAGGCGTACGGGTCGTGCTGGATGCCGTCGGCGGCCCGATCTTCGGGCCGCTGACGGCAGCGATGACAAAGGGAGGCATTCTGATCGAATACGGCGGCCTCAGCAGGGAGCCGACGCCGTTTCCCCTGGCTGCGGTGCTGGGCAAGACGCTGACGCTGCGTGGCTACCTCGTCCACGAGATTACCGGCGACCCGGCGAAATTGGAGGC
Source organism: Mesorhizobium sp. HAY1-8B (assembly GCF_056868045.1). NCBI lineage: Bacteria > Pseudomonadati > Pseudomonadota > Alphaproteobacteria > Hyphomicrobiales > Phyllobacteriaceae > Mesorhizobium > Mesorhizobium sp. HAY1-8B. The sequence goes on along the minus strand of NZ_CP200321.1, from coordinate 2,971,723 downwards.
AGCAAAGGCGTTCATCCTCGAAGGCCTGGAGGCAGCCACGCTGAGGCCGATCATCGACAGGACCTTTGCCTTCGACCAGATCGTCGAGGCGCATCGCTATCTCGAATCGAACGACCAGTTCGGCAAGATCGTAGTGACGATCTGAGATCGTGGTGACGATCTGAGATCGTGGTGACGGTCTGAGCAACGGCAAACAAATCACCCGTGCCGGCACTATCGCCCTTGAAGGCGCGGCTCCGCATTCCTAACTGAACGGTGCGGGCCGGGCCCCTCTGACTGTCGCCAATGGCGACCGTGATGTCGGACCGCTTTAACGGGCCCGTTTCCACCCTTTTAGGTCAAACGGGCTCAATCCTTTCGGTTTGGAGCCCCGTATGACGTCTTCCCTCCTTGGCCTGGTTTGCCCCTCCTGCCGCGTCGCGCTCGTGATGAGCGAACGCCAGGGTATCGAAATCGACTACTGTCCGCAGTGCCGCGGCGTCTGGCTTGATCGAGGCGAACTCGACAAGATCATCGAGCGTTCCGGCAGGGAGGCGTCGCCCGCGCCGCAGCCAGCAGCCTTTTCCCCACCGCAGCAAGGCCATGGCCGCGATGACGATTATTCGCGCTCGCAGGGTCACCGTTATCCCAAGCGGAAGAAGTCATTCTTCGAGGAATTGTTCGATTGACCGGATGTCGCTCCGGTGCCCGGGCCGACGTTTGCTGAAAATTTCTAAAACCACATCGATAAAGGTTCATTTCCGATGATGTCTCGCACCAGCCGATTTGCAACCCTGTTCGCCGGACTGTTCCTCGCATTCTCCATGGTCGCGATCGATCATGCCGAGGCGCGGCGCGGCGGCAGTTTCGGCAGTCGTGGCACGCGCACGTTCCAGTCGGCGCCGCCGACCAGGACCGCTCCGGCGCCGACCGCTCCGGTGGAGCGTTCAATGACGCCCAACACCGGTGTGAACTCTGCCGCCCGGCAGCCGCAGGCCGGCCCGCAGAGGCCGGGCTTCATGAGCGGCTTCGGCGGAACGATGATGCGAGGCCTGCTGATCGGCGGCCTGATCGGGCTGCTCTTGGGACAAGGCTTCGGCGGTCTGGCCGGCATGTTCGGCTTCCTGCTTCAGGCCCTGCTCATCGGTGGCGCGATCATGCTGGCCATCAGGTTCTTCCGGTCGCAATCCGCGCGCGGCCCCGCGCCGGCACTCGCGGGTGCCGGCAATGCCCAGGTGTCGCGCAATGCCCAGGTGTCGCGATTTGAGAACCGCGCAACGGGACAGCAGCAGACGGCAGGATCGTTCACAATTCCCGGCTTTGGTGGCGGTTCGGGCGGGAACTCGCCGGCCGCTGTCTCCGAGGACATCACACTGGCTCAGAGCGACCTCGATGCGTTCCAGCAGTTGCTGACCGACATCCAGGAAGCATTCGGGCGCGAAGACCATGCCGCCCTGCGCCGGGCGACGACACCCGAAATGGTGTCCTATCTCTCGGAAGAACTGGCCGACAATGCCCAGAAAGGTCTCAGGAACGAGGTCTCTGACATCACTCTGCTGCAGGCCGACATCGCCGAAAGCTGGCGCGAGGATGACCGCGACTACGCCACGGCCGCGCTGCGCTACGAGTCTCGCGACGTGATGCGCGAACGGGCCAGCGGCAAGGTCGTCGAGGGCGACGAGGGCCATCCGACCGAAACGACCGAGCTGTGGACATTCACGCGTCAGAATGGCTCGAGCTGGAAGCTCTCGGCCATACAGCAGGCCTGAGCCCGGCCAGGTCATCCAAGGGTCGCTGCGAGCCCCTCAGCGCACGATCCTGACGCACATGGGCGTGCCGATCTCTATGGCGCGTCCAGTGTCGGTCAGCATGCCGCTCGCCGCGTCACGCGCGAAGATCGAGATGCGGTCGGCATTCTGGTTGGCGGAGAACAGATGGCTGCCGGACGGCGTCAGCGCCAGGTTGCGTGGCGTGGCACCCCCGCAAGGGGCATAGCCGACGAGGCTCAGCGCGCCGGTCTGCTGGTCGACAGCCATGATGACGACGCTGTCGTGACCACGGTTGGAGCCATAGACAAAACGGCCATCCGGCGAGATCTGGATATCAGCGCAGTGATTGCTGTCGCGCGCCTCGGCCGGGACCGCCGGCTTGGCATCGATGATGGAGAGCTTGCCGGATGCCTCGTCCAGCGCCATCGACACGACGGTCGAATCCAGTTCGTTCATGACGAAGACGAAGCGTCCGTTCGGATGCAGTGCGAGATGACGAGGCCCCGCGCCCGGCGTCAGGGCGGACTCGGTGAGCTTCGTCAGGTTTCCATCCTGCCCGATCCGGTAGGATACCAGCCGGTCGATGCCCAGATCGGCGACGACGGCCGTTCCGCCGGCAATGGTTTCGGTGACACTGTGGGCGTGCGAGCGTTCCTGCCGCACCGCGTTCGGGCCGCTGCCCCTGTGCGAGACACTGGCCAACGGCGCCGACAGCGCGCCGTCCTTCTCAAAGCCGTAGACCGCTACCGCACGATCCGGACCGCCCTCCCCCATGCCATAATTGGCGACCAGCAGTTTGGTCCCATCGCGGGTGATGGTGTTGTGAGCGGTGATGCTGCCCAGCGATGGCTGCTTGTTCAGATAGGTGAGCGTGCCCGAGCCACGATCGAAGCGGTAGGCGGAGACGGTGCCCTCGCGCCAGACGAAAACTTCCGAATTGGCGTAGATACGCGAGCCATCCGGCGTCACCGACAGGAAGGTCGGATTGTCGACGTCGTTGGTCTCCGCCAGTTTTCGTATTTCCAGCGTTGCTTCGTCGAAGCTGTAGACGCCGAGCCCGACGCCCCGCGCGCCCTGAAAATAGGGCGCCTCGCGGTTCAGGCTGCCGACGAAGACCAGACAATCCTTGCTCATGATTTCCTCCCTGCCCGCCAGCGCCTGTGGCTTGCGGGGCCGGCCAAAATTTCGCCCGTCCTCGCTTGCAACGCAACCCCATATGTGAAAATACTATTTACAAAAGAAGATTGACGGGAGGAGACGTCGTGCAACCAAGCGCCTTTGGCGGTATTCAAGCGGTTGCCTGGAGCCTTCTGCGAGACCGCCGGAGCCAGCCATGACCGACTTCGCCCCCACCGTTGGGGTCGCCTCGACGCACCCGAAGAACATGCCCGAGGAGCACGCCGCCCTGCCGGTGTGGAATGCCGAGAACTGGTTCTACGAAGACTGGCCGGTCGGGCAGAAAATCCGCTCCTTGCGGCGCACGATGGCCGAGGGCGACAGCCATCTGTTCAACACGCTGGTGCTCGACATCCACCCTTACGTGCAAGACCAGATGTTTGCCGAGAGCGAAGGCATTTTCGGCAAGCGGCTGATCGCCGGCGCTTTCGTCTTTTCAGCGGGCCTCGGGCTGGTCGCCACCAACTGCGTCAACGCCTTTTCCTACGGCTATGACAAGCTCCGCTTCATAAAGCCTGTCTTCATTGGCGACACGATCTATTCGATCCGCTCCAACCTCGACAAGAAGCCCCGGTACAAGGAGATGGGGCTGATCCGCGCCAGCTACGAAGTGTTCAAGGGCGAAGGCGAGCTCGTTCTGTATTGCGAGCATCTGCAGACGGTGAAGTACCGCAACCCAGCCGATTTCGTCGGCAAGACGGAGAAGTGAAGATGCCGGCAGCAGCCGAATTGCCGCTCGCCGGTCTCGTCGTCGTCGACATGAGCCAGTTCCTGTCCGGGCCCTATTGCTCGCTCCGGCTGCTCGATCTCGGCGCCCGCGTCATCAAGATCGAACGCCCGGACGGTGGCGACCTGTCGCGCCGGCTCTATCTCAGCGACACCGAGATCGGCGGCGATTCCACCATCTTCCACGCCATCAACCGGGCCAAGGAAAGCTTTGCCGTCGACCTCAAGAACGAGGCCGATCTCAAAGCGTTGCGCGGGATTCTGGCCAAGGCCGACGTGCTGATCCAGAATTTCCGGCCAGGCGTCATCGAGCGACTCGGCTTCGACTACGAGGCCGTCCGCAAGATCAACCCAAGGCTCGTCTATGCCTCGATCAGCGGCTATGGCGAAGAGGGTCCATGGGTCAAGCGGCCCGGCCAGGATCTGCTGGCGCAGTCGCGCTCCGGCGTGATGTGGTTGAATGGCGACGAGGACCAGGGACCGGTGCCGTTCGGTCTTGCGATCGGCGACATGCTGGCAGGTGCTGCCTGCGCGCAAGGCATTCTGGCGGCCTTGGTGCGGCGCGGCATCACCGGCCAGGGCAGCCATATCGAAACCAGCCTGCTGGAGGCGCTGGTCGACTTCCAGTTCGAGGTGCTGACGACGCATCTCAATGACGGCCGCCGCTTGCCCAAGCGCTCCAAATTCCGCAGCGCGCATGCCTATCTGTCAGCGCCCTACGGCGTCTACCCGGCCAAGGATGGCTACCTCGCCATCGCCATGACGCCGATCCCGAAACTCGCCGATCTGCTGTCGCTCAGTGAGTTGGCGCCTTATCGCGATAAACCGGCCTCGTGGTTCACCGCGCGCGACGACATCAAGGCGATCATCGCCCAACGGATCGCCACCAGGACCATCGACGAATGGCTTGCCATTCTCGAGCCAGCCGACATCTGGTGCGCCAAGGTGCTGACCTGGCCGGAGATGCTGGCAAGCGAGGGTTTTCAGTCGCTAGACATGCTGCAGACGGTGACGCGCGAGGACGATGTCTCGATCCTCACCACAAGTTCACCGCTCAGGGTCGACGGCATCAGGGCCAAGGTCGATCGCGCCGCACCGCGTATCGGCGAGCACAGTGCCGCAATCCGCGCGGAGTTCGGCCTGTGACCACGCTCAAAGGCATGACCTGGAGCCATCCGCGCGGCTACGATCCGATGGTCGCCTGCTCGTCGCTCTGGCAGCAGAAAACCGGCGTCGCCATCGCATGGGACAAGCGTTCGCTGCAGGATTTCGAATCCTTCCCGGTCGAGGAGTTGGCGCGCGCCTATGACCTGATTGTTATCGACCATCCGCATGTCGGCCAGATCACGGCGGAAAGCTGCCTCGCGCCGCTGGATGTCGCCGGCCGCGAAGCGGAGCGCACCGCGCTCGCTTCGGGCAGCGTCGGCCAATCCTATCCGAGCTATAGCTGGCAAGGGCGGCAATGGGCCTTCCCGATCGATGCCGCCAGCCAGGTCCAGGCCTGGCGGCCGGATGCGCTCGATGCGCCACCGGCCCGCTGGAGCGAGGTGCTCGATCTCGCCCGGCACGGCCGCGTGCTGTTGCCGTTGCGGCCACCGCATGTGCTGATGGTTTTCTACACGCTGGCCGGCAATCTCGGACACGCTTGCGCCACCGATCCTTCCGGTGATCTCATCGATATCGAGGCGGGCAGCCAAGTCTTCGAAGCGATGCGCGAGATCGCCGCGCTGGTCGGGCCGGCCTGTTTCGAGATGGATCCGATCGCTGTTTCGGAACGGATGGCGGAGGCCGGTTCCCGGATCGTCTGCGCGCCGCTGATCTATGGCTACGTCTCCTATGCGATATCAGGGTTTCGCGCGCACCGGTTGGCCTTCACCGACATTCCGGCCGTCGGCTCCAACGGCCCAATCGGCTCCGCGCTTGGCGGCACCGGCATAGCGGTGTCGGCCCTTTCCAAAGCAAGAGATGCCGCGATCGATTTTGCCTACTGGGTCGCCAGCGGCGATGTCCAGCGCGGCCCGTATGCCGTCGCCGGCGGACAGCCCGGCCACGCAGCAGCCTGGGAAGACCAGAGCGTCAACGCCGCGACCGGCAATTTCTATCGCGACACGCGCGCCACGCTGGAAGGCGCATGGGTGCGGCCGCGCCATGACGGCTACATGGCGTTCCAGCAGGCGGCGTCCGACCGCATCCTTTCGGGCATGACCTCCGGGCACAAAGCCGCCCAGGTCGTTGCCGATCTCAATCGCCTGTTCCGGGAGAGTGCCCCTGCGCAGGTGTCCGGCGTTGCCGGTGGAGGAGCCTGAACGAAACCGAACGGAGGAGAGACAATGAAAAACATGATGCGCGGCCTGATGGCCGCAACCGCGTTTGTATCCATCACGACAATTGCCCATGCCCAGGATGTGCAAGGCGTCATCGGCGGGCTGCCGACCGAACTCAAGGCACAGTATGACGGTGCGCCGCAGAAGGTGCTGCCTTCGGCATGGGACAATTTCACGCCGCCGCCGAAGCCGTGGAAATGGTGCCACTCGGAATCCTACCAGGGCAATCCCTGGCGCGTAACGGTCACCAAGGAGTTGAAGCGTCTGGTCGACGGGCTGATAGCCGACGGCACGGTGTCCAGCTTCGAAGTGTCTGACTCCAACAACGACGCCAGCCAGCAGATCAACCAGATCCGCGCCTTCATCGACAAGAAGTGCTCGATCATCACCTCGATCCCGGGCTCGGCGACGGCGCTCGACGATGCGATCGACGCCGCCGCCAAGGCCGGCATTCCGTTCATCACCGCGGCCGGCTCGGTGACCAGCCCGAACGCGATCAATGTCGATTCCAACTATGCGCGCTGGGGCTACGACATGATGACGGCGATCGGCAAGGCGCAGCCGGACGGCGCCAGCATCCTGCTCGTCGAAGGCATTGCCGGCCACCCGATCGTGGTGCAGGAACGCCAGGGTGCCGACAAGGCGTTGGCCGAGAATCCCAAGCTGAAGATCTCGCGCAACGTCAACGGCAACTGGACGGCCAATGTCACCAAGACAGTCGTGCTGCAAGCGATCGCCACCAACCCAGCGCCGATCGATGCGGTGTGGACGACCGGCAGCGAAAGTCGCGTCGTCGCCGAGGCCTTCGCCGAGGCAGGACGGCCGGCGCCGCTGATCACCGGTTCAATCACCGGTGATGCGCTGGGCTATTGGAAAGCCAACCCCGACAAGTACCGCTTCGAAGGCCATGCCGTGCTGCCGCACTGGACCGCCGAGACGCTGTTCCGTGTCGGCGAGCGCATGCTCGACGGCCAGAAGCCGAAGCTCAACACGCTGCTGATCCCGATCCCGCCGGTGCACAGCGCCGATCTCGGCCAATGGTACAAGGACTGCATGACGACGGATGCCGTCTCGATCTTCCCGATCCCGCCCAAGGATCCGATGCCGGAGGAATGGCTTGACGCCTATTTCTCGAATCCGGCACCGACCAAGGGCTGGGATTATGCGAAAGTTCCAGACGCCTGCGCCAAGTGACGGCTAGGACAGACCCAGCAAGCCGGCTTCCTTCGGGGAGCCGGCTTGCCAGCTTCGAAACACGGCATGCTTGAAATCAAAGACATATCCAAACGCTATGGCGAGACGGTCGCGCTGGCTGACGCTTCTATCGCGTTCCGGGCGGGGACCATCCATACCATCCTGGGCGAAAACGGCTCGGGCAAGAGTACCATGGTCAAGCTGTTGTCCGGTATCGTCCAGCCGGACAGCGGCGCGATCCTGCTGCAAGGAAGGCCGTTTTCGGGCGCAAACCCGTCGGTCTTCCAGGCGCAAGGTTTTGCTACCGTGTTCCAGGAGGTGCTGATCGCACCGGATCGCAACGTGACGGACAATATACTGCTCGGCCTCGATGGGCTGCTCCGGCGTGCCGTGCCACGCAACGAGCGCCGCGACAGGGCGGCAGCCGCGCTCAAACGCTTCGCCGTGACTGACGTTCCTCTCGACATGCCTGCCGGGCTGCTGCCACTGGCGGCGCAGCAATTGGTGGTGCTCGCCCGAGCGATCGTGCGCAATCCCAGGATTCTGATCCTCGACGAGGTCACCGCGGCTCTCGATTTCGCCGACCGCGAATCCGTCTTTTCGCTGATGCGCTCACTGGCCGGTGAAGGCTGCCTTATCCTGTTCATCACGCACCGCATGGACGAGGTGATGTCGTTGTCGGATCGCATCTCGATCCTGCGTGGCGGCAGCGTGGTGCGCACCGAGGAGCGCGGCGCCTCGACACCAGCGGAACTTCTCAAGGCCATGGCGCCACGCACTGCGGCGGAGCTGACGCATGGTTGACCACACGGCTCCTGGTCTCGCCGTCCGCGACCTCGTCATCGCGCCGGGCGCCAGCGCAATAATGCAAACCATCGCTCCCGGCGAAATCGTCGGCCTTGCCGGCCTCGACGGCCATGGCCAGGAGCTGTTCCTGAAAATGCTCGCCGGCCTGGTGGCGCCACTTGGTGGCTCGATCGAGCTCGGCGTCTCCGGCGCGTCTCGCAAGATCACCGGGTTCCGCAAGGCCGTCGCCAGCGGCATCGCCTACCTGCCGCGCGACAGGCGCGCGAACGGTATTTTTCCCACGCAATCGGTGCTCGACAATTTCGCCGTCTCGACCTTGTCACGCGATACGCGGCTTGGCCTGATCAGTCCAACGGCGCGCAAGGCGCGCTACGACATCTACCGCGAAAAACTGTCGATCGTGGCACCCCGGCCGGATGCACAGATCACCACTTTGTCGGGCGGCAACCAGCAGAAGGTGCTTTTGGCGCGGGCACTGGCGCTGGAGCCCGCCATCCTGCTGCTCAACGACCCGACGCGCGGCGTCGACGTGGCGACGCGGCATGTGCTCTACGACGTCTTTCGCGGGCTGGCGGCCGACGGCATGGGCCTGGTCATCCTGTCCAGCGAGATCGAGGAGATTCTTCTCCTATGCCAGCGCGTGCTGGTGTTCAGGGAAAACCAGGTCGCGGCGGAAATCTCCGGCGAGGCGCTGACTACCGATAGCGTGATCTCCGCCATGTTCGGACGGGCGGCATGAGCCCTATCACGCGCCTCCTGTCGCTTGGGCGAAGCGTCGGTTTCGCTGTCCTGCTGCTGGTCGTCCTGCTGGCGGTCAATCTCGCCCTCAGCCCGGGGCGGTTCCAGCCGGGATCATGGGGCGCGCTGGTCGGATTGGCCGCGCCCTTGATCGGCGCGGCCATCGCCTCGACACCGGTGATCCTCGCGGGGCGCGGCGGCATCGATATCTCGGTCGGGCCGCTGATGGGTTTCGTCAACGCGATGGTGATCCAGTTGCTGTTCCTCAAGGCCGGTATCTCCTCGCCCCTGCTGCTCGTCCCGGCGGCCCTGCTCGTCGGCGCGCTGGTCGGCGCGGCGAACGGTTTTCTGGCGACGATCGTGCGCATCCAGCCGATCGTCGCCACGCTTGGCACCTATCTGATCCTCACCGGCGTGACGCTGACGATCCTGCCGGCGCCGATCGGCCCGGCGCCGGCATGGCTCAAGTCCTTGGCTGGTTCCTGGTCGATGCTGCCGCTGCTGTTAATGTTCCTTGCCTGGTGGCTGGTGCGGCGCATCCCCTACTACGACCAGTTGATGGCGGTCGGCAGCGACGATCGCGCCGCCTACACCGCCGGTGTCGATGTCACGCGCGTGCGCTTCATCGCCTATGTCATGACCGGCATCCTCGGCGGCTGCGCCGGGCTGATGCTGACGGCGCTGATCGGCTCCGCCGACCCCAATATCGGGCCGACTTATACGCTGATCGCGATTGCCGCCGTCGCGCTCGGCGGCGTCAGCCTGGCCGGCGGTCGTGGCGGCGTTGCGGGGGCCGCCATCGGCGCCATCGACATCTTCCTGCTGCAGAGCGTGCTGACGACGTTCAACGTCTCGACCTTCGTGCTGCAGATCGCCTATGGCGCCATACTGGTGCTGGCGGTGATGCTGACCGCGCTGCAGGAACGTCTTGCCACGAGGGGACGCTGACATGACTGGGCGAAACCTGTTTGCGACAACCAATGCCCGTGTCGTCGGCGCTTTCTGCGTCGCCGCCCTTCTGCACCTTGCCGGCACAGTTCTCATTCCCGGCTATTCAGCGCCGTTCGCGATACGCGCCATGCTGGTGCTTGCCTCGCTGCTGGCGGTCGCCTCGATCGGGCAGACATTGGTCGTCATCATGGGCGGCATCGACCTGTCCATCCCCTTCGTCATCGGCTTCGCCAATGTCGTGGCCGCGCAGCTCTACGGCGATGGCTGGAATTTTGTCCTGGTCTGCGGCCTCGTCGGCGTACTGGCGATTCTGATCGGCGGCTTGAACGGCCTGATCGCGCGCAGCCTCGACATCCAGCCGCTCATCGTCACGCTCGGCATCGGCATGGTCGTGCAAGGGCTGGTACTGTTGTGGACGGCAGGCTTCCCGTCAGGCTCGGCACCGCAAGCGGTTTCCAGCTTCGTGTCGATCGGCGGATCGGCCGGGCCACTGCCGGTGCCGTGGCTGGTGCCGAGCCTCGTCGTGCTGGCAGCGCTCGTCGTGCTTGTGCTGGAGCGGACGCCTTATGGCCGCCGGCTCTATGCGCTGGGCAGCAATCCGGGGGCGGCACCCCTGGCGCTGATCGACCCGGTTCGCATGTGGGTGATCACCTATGCGGCGAGTGCCTTCTTCGCGGCCGTCGCGGGCGTGCTGCTGCTCGGCTTCACCGGCTCGGCCTATGGCGATGTCGGCCAACCCTATTTGTTCCAGACCATCGCGGCCGTGGTCGTCGGCGGCGCCGCACTTGTCGGCGGCCGCGGCAGCTATCTCGGCACCATCGCGGGCGTGCTGGTGCTGACCGAGATCAATACGCTGCTGATCGGGCTTGGCTTCCAGCCCTCGGCGGTGCAAGCAGCTTTGGGTTTCATCATCGTGCTGCTGGTCTCGCTCTACGGCCGCGAGCGGCACGTCTCGACGACGATCTGACGGCGATTGTTTGTTTGACGCAATTCCGAACGGAAAACCGCTCCGCACTTTTCCTGGATTGCTCTACTTCAACCGCCAGAGCTTGCAGGCATTGCCAGACAACAACCTGTCACGCTCCGCGACGCTGCAGCCGGAAAGCAGCGCATGGGTCGCCGCCACCCAGGTCGAGAGACCGCCGCCGAGCGTGCAGACCGGCCAGTCGCTGCCCCAGACGACACGGTCCCAGCCGAACGCAGCGATGGTGTGTTCGACATAGGGCCGCAGCGTCTCGACCGTCCAGTTGCCAGGATCGGCATAGGCGACGACGCCGGAGATCTTGGCCATGACATTCGGGCGTCGGGCGATCTCGCTCATGTGCTCGCGCCATGGGTGCTCGCCATTGCCCTTGATGTCGGGGACGCCGCAATGGTCGAGGACGAACTGGACATCGGGCGCCAGGTCGGCCAGCACGATCGCCTTGGGAATCTGGTGCGGCAGCACGACGAGGTCGAAGGTCAGGCCGGTGCCGCCAAGCCGCTTGATGTTGCCGCGGAACAGGTCGCTTTCCGACAGATCATCGGGCACGACGTGGAGCACGCGGCGGAAACCCTTGACGAAAGGATTTGCCCGCTGGCTTTCGAGATAGTCGGCAAAGTCAGCCTCTTCCGGCCGGCACGATGCGATCACTCCCGCCAGCATGCTGCCCGCCTGCCGCGACAGGCCCTGGACGCGGGCGGTCTCTGCCTCGATGTCGGCCGGATCGACATCGACCTCCATATGCAGCACGCACTGGATACCGACACGCTGCGCTTCAGTGGCATATTCCTCATAGGAAAAATCACGGTTGAGCGCCGGCACGCCGGCGAGCCAGGGATAGCGTAAGGCCGAGCGATCGATGAGATGCAGATGGGTGTCGATGATCATGGCGAGGCTCCTCCCTCCAGCGTTTTCAAATCATCTCACGGAGGAATTCTTCATTCAAATAAGAATTTATGTCGATGAACCGACAGTCGAGCCCGCGAGGTGCGACAGCTTCTCGCACGTTGCCAGCAAGAGCTCGATGGTCCGGGTGATGTCGGGCGCGGCAGGCGTGTTGATGACGGTGATGTAGGGGATCGACAGCGCGGCGATCGCCTTGCCGTCGGAACTGCGCACCGGTGCCGACAGATTGAAGACGCCAGCGGTCTGCATCGAGGCCATCATCTCGTAGCCACGGTCGCGGATCTGGTCGAGCCGAGTGAAGAACTCGGCCGATTGCGGCGTCTTGTCTGTGCTGCGGACGTATTCGGAAATCATCATCTGCCGCTCTTCCTGCGAGCGGAAGGCGAGCAGCACATGGCCCGAACCGGTGTCGAACAGACTGATGTGGGAGCCGACCCGGATCGAGATGCCCCAGTAGTCCGGAGCCTCCTGCTGGGCGATGACGACGGCGGAACCGCGATCAAAAACAACGAGTTGATTGGCCTGCTGCGAGGTCTCGGCCAGTTCGCGCATCAGCGGCGTGGCGTAGGAAACCAGCCGCCGCACCGGAGCGTGCAGTTGCGCCAGGCCGAACAGTTTGAGCGTCAGCGAGTAGCGGTCGCCGTCCAGCCGGGTGACGTAGCCGCGCCGCACCAGCCGGTCCAGCATGCGGTAGAATTCGTTGGGGCTGCGGTCGAGTTTCTTGGCGATTTCCGCCTGCGTCAGGCCGCCATCGACGCCGGCCAGGAGTTCCAAGATGTCGAGCCCCTTGTCGAGCGCCGGCGCGCGATAGCGCTCGTCTTCGCTGTCATCCATGGGCATTTCTCCAGTGAATTCCGCCTTTCATATACGCAGGAACGTGGCCGGCGGAAACAAATTTCGCCTTGACGTACGTATGAATGTTTTGTTTGTATATGAATGTAGCATTTCTTGTCACGCGGACAAGTTGCGGTCGCGCCACGGCGCACCCAGGGAGGAAACCAATGAACAGACTGCTTTCCGGCGTCTCCGCCGGCGCATTGGTGCTTGCATTTGGTGCAGGCACGGCCCTTGCCGGTGACCTGCCCGGCAAGTTCGAAGGCGTGACCGTCGACGTGAAGCTGATCGGCGGCCAGCAATATGAAAAGCTCTACGAGCGCATTCCCGAATGGGAGAAGGCGACCGGCGCCAAGGTCAACATCCTGACCAAGAAGAACGGCTTCGACATCGACAAGGAGCTCAAGTCCGACATCGCCTCGGGCAGCACCAACTGGTGCGTCGGCTGGAACCATTCGTCCTTCGCGCCACAGTACACGGGCCTCTACACCGACCTCAGCAAATTGCTGCCCAAGGCGGAGATCGACGCCTTCGTGCCGTCAACGATCAAGGCCGCGACCATCGATGGCAAGCTGGAAATGCTGCCGCGCGCCCAGTTCGATGTCTCTGCCCTCTACTACCAGAAGAGCCTCTACGAGAACGCCGACAACAAGGCCAAGTTCAAGGCGAAATACGGCTATGACCTGGTGCCGCCGGACACATGGAAGGAAGTCACCGACCAGGCCGAGTTCTTCGCCAACCCGCCCAATTTCTACGGCACGCAGTTCGCCGGCAAGGAAGAAGCGATCAACGGACGGTTCTACGAGATGGTGGTCGCTGAGGGCGGCGAATATCTCGACAAGGACGGCAAGCCGGTCTTCAACTCCGAGGCCGGCATCCGGGCGCTCGACTGGTTCGTCAATCTCTACAAGGCCAAGGCGGTGCCGGCCGGAACCACCAACTATCTCTGGGACGATCTCGGCCAAGGCTTTGCCTCGGGCACCGTTGCCATCAACCTGGACTGGCCGGGCTGGGCCGGCTTCTTCAACGATCCGAAATCGTCGAAGGTCGCCGGCAATGTCGGCGTGAAAGTCGCGCCGAAGGGGTCTTCGGGCAAGCGCACCGGCTGGTCGGGCTTCCACGGTTTCTCGGTGACAGAGAACTGCCCGAACAAGGAAGCCGCGGCCTCGCTGGTGTGGTGGCTGACCAACGAGGACAGCCAGAAGCTGGAAGCCGCCGCGGGCCCGCTGCCGACCCGCACAGCGGTCTGGGACTGGGACCTGAAGCAGGCCGAAAACGATCCCTACAAGAAGGAGGTCCTCTCCGCTTTCCAGGAAGAAGCCAAGCACGCCTTCGCCGTGCCGCAGACGCCTGAATGGATCGAGATCTCGAATGCCGTCTATCCCGAACTGCAGGCGGCGATCCTTGGCGACAAGACCTCCAAGCAGGCGCTGGACGAAGCGGCCGCCAAGGCGACGCAGATCCTCCAGGACGCCGGCAAGCTTTAGAACCCTCTCCCAAGGCTGCCTCCCCCATCGTGATGGGGGAGGCGATCGCGTCTTGTCGGAGGCTCCGCGATGGAAATCGCCTTTCGGCGTCCCGCCCACGCAATGCAAAACCCCAAAGGATTCTGATGAAGGGCTTCAAGCCATCGGCGCCGTTCCTGCTGCTGCTTCCGGCCTTCATCGTGCTGGCGGCGGTCGTCGTCGTGCCGCTGCTCTTGTCGCTCTATTCCAGCTTCACACCCTTCCGCCTGACCAAGCCCGAGACATTCTATGTCTTCATCGGTCTCCGGAATTATCTCTCGATCCTGGGCAACACCGATTTCTGGTGGGCATTCGGGCGCACGGTGCTGCTGCTGACCATCGCGCTCAATCTCGAAATGCTGCTTGGCCTCGGTCTCGCCATGCTGGTCGAGAAGGCGACACGCGGCCAGCGCATCCTGCGCACGCTGATGATGTTTCCGATGATGTTCTCGCCGATCCTCGTCGGCTTCCAGTTCAAGTTCATGTTCAACGACAATATCGGCCTCGTGAACAACGCCTTGCAGTCGCTCGGCATCACGCAGGACGCCATTCCCTGGCTGATCGAGGGCCATCTCGCCTTCATCGCCATCTCGATCGCCGAGATCTGGTCGTCGACCGCGATCTTCGCCATCCTGATCCTCGCCGGCCTGCTCGCAATGCCCAAGGAGCCGATCGAGGCGGCGCGCGTCGACGGCTGCACGCCGTGGCAGACATTCCGTTATGTGACGTGGCCGTTCGTCATGCCCTTCGCCTACATCGCCATGACCATCCGCTCGCTCGACGTGGCGCGCGCCTATGACATCGTCAAGATCATGACCGACGGCGGACCGGCCGGCCGCACCGAGCTGCTCTGGACGCTGGTGGCGCGCACCGCCTACAGCGACGGGCGCATGGGCATGGCCAATGCCATGGCCTATTTCTCGATCCTGCTCTCGATCGCCTTCACCGTCTACTTCTTCAACAAGCTCGCCGCGGCGCGCACGCAGATCGGTGCGGAGTGGTGATGGACGAGAATTCTTCCGCCCGCCTGAAGCGCCGGCTGCTGGGTGTCGTCCATCGCACCGGCCTGTTCCTGGCGATGCTGACCATCTGCCTGCCGGGCCTGTGGATCGTCATCTCGTCGTTGCGGCCGACGGTCGAGATCATGGCCAAGCCGCCGGTGTGGATTCCGCAGGAGATTTCTCTCGACGCCTATGTCGCGATGTTCTCAGGCATCGGCAAGGGCGGCATCCCGGTCATCGAATATTTCCGCAACTCGCTGATCATCTCGGTGACCTCGACTGTCATCGCGGTCGCTATAGGCATGGCCGGCGGCTATGCCTTCGCGCGCTATCGTTTTCGCGGAAAGTCCAGCGTCTTCCTTGGCCTCATGCTGACGCGCACGGTGCCCGGCATCGCGCTGTCGCTGCCTCTGTTCTTCCTCTATGTGCGGCTCGGCATCATCGACACGCATTTCGGGCTGATCCTTGCCTATGTCGCGCTCAACGTGCCGTTCACCATCTGGCTGATCGACGGCTTCTTCCGCCAAGTGCCGAAAGACCTCGCCGAAGCCGCGCAGATCGATGGCTGCACGCGCTGGCAGGCGTTCTGGCAGGTCGAGTTCCCGCTCGCAGGACCGGGCATCGCATCCGCCGCCATCTTTGCCTTCCTGACCTGCTGGAACGAGTTTGCTTTGGCCTCGCAGCTGACCCGTTCGGTCAGCGCCAAGACGCTGCCGGTCGGTCTGCTCGACTACACGGCGGAGTTCACCATCGACTGGCGCGGCATGTGCGCTCTGGCGGTGGTGATGATCATCCCGGCGCTTACCCTCACCTACATCGTCCAGAAACACCTTGTCGGCGGCCTGACCTCCGGCGCGGTGAAAGGCTGATCCCATGGCAACGGTTTCTCTCAAAAAGCTGACCAAGCGCTACGGCAATATCGAGATCGTGCACGGCATCGATCTCGATATCACCGACCGCGAATTCATCGCGCTGGTCGGTCCGTCCGGCTGCGGCAAGTCGACGACGCTGCGCATGATCGCCGGGCTGGAGGAGATCAGCGGCGGTTCGATCGAGATCGGCGGGCGTGTCGTCAACGATCTGCCGCCGCGCTCGCGCAACATCTCGATGGTGTTCCAGTCCTACGCGCTTTATCCGCACATGACGGTGCGCGAGAATCTCGGCTTCTCCCTGAAGATCGCCGGTGCTGCCAAGGAAGAGATGGACCGCCGCGTCGCCGAGGCCTCGGCCATTCTCGGCCTCGACACGCTGCTCGACCGCCGACCGTCGCAACTGTCCGGCGGGCAGCGCCAGCGCGTCGCCATGGGCCGCGCCATCGTGCGCGACCCCGACGTCTTCCTGTTCGACGAGCCGCTGTCCAATCTCGACGCCAAGCTCAGAACGCAGATGCGCACCGAGATCAAGAAGCTGCATGCCAAGGTGCAGTCGACGGTGATCTACGTCACCCACGACCAAGTCGAGGCGATGACGCTCGCCGACCGCATCGTCATCATGCGCGACGGATACATCGAACAGGTCGGCACGCCCGACGAGGTTTTCCGGCGACCAGCGACACGCTTCGTCGCCGGCTTCATCGGCTCGCCGCCGATGAACCTGCACGAGGCGACAATCGATGACGGCCAGATGGTGTTCGCCAGTGGCGAGAAACTGCCTTTGCCCGGCCAGTTCAAGGCCAATGTCGCGACCGGCGACAGAGTGGTGTTCGGGCTGCGGCCGGATGACATCTATCCGACCGGCCACGGCATCAGCTCCGGCGGCGCGGCAGATGTCCACCAGATCGAACTGCCGATCACGGTCACCGAACCGCTCGGCAACGAGACGCTGGTGTTCGTCGAATTCAACGGCAGCGACTGGGTGTCGCGCATGCTGAACCCGAGGCCGCTCAAGTCGGGCGAGCGGGTCGCCATGAGCCTTGACCTGTCGCAGGCACATCTGTTTGCCACTGAGACCGGAAAGACATTGCGGAGCTGACCGATGGCTAGAATCGAGAAAATCGAACTGCGGATGGTAGACCTTGTGCCCAAGGTCAAGCGAACCGACGCGATCCAGAGCTTCGTCAGCCAGGAAACGCCGATCGTCACGATCACCGATTCCGACGGCGCGGTCGGTACGGGCTACAGCTACACGATCGGCACCGGGGGTTCGTCGGTGATGCGGCTCCTGTCCGATCATCTGGCGCCGCGCCTGGTCGGCCGTGATCCTGACATGATTGAGGCGATCTGGCACGATCTCGAATTCGCCACCCATGCGACGACGATCGGCGCCATCACCGCTATCGCGATCGCAGCGATCGATACGGCACTTTGGGATCTCAGGGCGAAGAAACAGAACCTGCCACTGTGGAAACTGGCCGGCGGCGCCAAGGACCGCTGCCCGCTCTACACCACCGAGGGCGGCTGGCTGCACATCGAGACGGCCGCACTTGTCGACGATGCCCTGGCCGCCAAGGCCAAGGGCTTTCGCGGCTCGAAGGTGAAGATCGGTAAGCCGCACGGTTCGGAGGATCTCGCGCGCCTGTCCGCCGTCCGCAAGGCTGTCGGCGACGGCTACGAGATCATGACCGATGCCAACCAGGGTTTTTCCGTCGACGAGGCGATCCGGCGTGCGGCCAGGCTGCGCGAACTCGACCTTGCCTGGATCGAGGAGCCGTTGCCCGCCGATGATATCGACGGGCATGTGCGGTTGTCGAATTCGACGCCGACGCCGGTTGCGATCGGCGAGTCGCTCTATTCCATGCGCCATTTCCGCGAATACATGCAGAAAGGCGCCTGTTCGATCGTCCAGGTCGATGTCGGCCGCATCGGCGGCATCACGCCCTGGCTCAAGATCGCCCACGCGGCGGAGGCCTTCGACATTCCGATCTGCCCACATTTCCTGATGGAACTGCATGTCAGCCTGACCTGCGCTGTTCAGAACGGCCGCTATGTCGAGTACATTCCGCAGCTCGACCAGTTGACCGGCAAGCGCATGCGCATCGAGGATGGGCATGCACTGGCGCCCGACGAGTCCGGCATCGGCATCGATTGGGACTGGGACGCGGTCAAGGCCATGAGCATCGCCGAATTCACCACGGCGATCACCAAATAGGAGACGGATATGCAGCGGATGGGGATGATGCTGGGGTTGAAACCGGAAAAGGTCGAGGAGTACGTCCGCCTCCACGCCGCCGTCTGGCCCGACGTGCTGACCATGATATCGGCCTGCAACATCAAGAACTATTCGATCTACCTGAAGCGGCCCGAGAATCTCTTGTTTTCCTATTTCGAGTATCACGGCACCGACTACGCGGCCGACATGGCCAAGATGGCAGCCGACCCGAAGACCCAGGAATGGTGGGCGGTCTGCATGCCGTGCCAGGAGCCGCTGGCGACCCGCAAGGATGGTGAGTGGTGGGCTTCGATGGACGAGGTCTTCCATCATGACTGAGGGCGGTTTCGACCCTGCCTCGCTCATCCAGTCCTGGCCCAAACCCTCGAAGCCCCGGCCGATCGTCACTTTCGGTGCAGGTTCGATCGTCGGAGATGCGCATTTCCCAGCCTACAGAAAGGCAGGTTTTCCGGTCGCCGGACTTTATGATCCGGACCAGACAAAAGCGCGGACCCTGGCCGAGAAATGGGGCGTCGCCGCATTTCGCTCGGTGGAAGAAGCGGCCACCGTCAAGGATGCGATCTTCGATCTGGCAACGCCGCCGGGACGGCACGCCGAGATCCTAGAAGCTCTCCCGGACGGCGCGGTCGCATTGATCCAGAAGCCGATGGGCAACTATCTCGGCGAGGCAACCGAAATCCTTGAAATCTGCCGCGCCAAGAACCTCAAGGCGGCTGTGAACTTCCAGCTGCGCTTCGCGCCGATGATGCTGGCGCTCAAGGATGCCGTCGCCAAGGGCTGGCTCGGCGAGGTCGTCGATTTCGACGCCTGGCTGGCGCTGGCGACGCCGTGGCAATTGTGGGAGTTCCTGCTCAAGGCGCCCCGCGTCGAGATCGCCATGCACTCGATCCACTATCTCGACCTCGTCAGGCAATTGCTTGGCGATCCCCGTGGCGTGCACGCCAAGACGCTCGGCCATCCCAACCACAAGGTCGCGCAGACGCGCACCAGCGCCATTCTCGACTATGGCGACACGGTGCGCTGCGCGCTGTCGATCAATCACGACCATAAGTTCGGCCGCCGGCACCAGGCCTGCGAATTCCGCATCTGCGGCACCGATGGTGCGGCCTACCTCAAGCTCGGCCTCAATCTCGATTATCCCACTGGCGAGCCGGATATCCTGGAAATCCATCCGAAGGGCGGAACGGACTGGGTTACCGTGCCGCTTGCCGGTGAATGGTTCCCCGACGCTTTCGTCGGGCGCATGGCCAATGTGCAGCGCTTTGCGGCCGGAGAAGACGACGAACTGGTCAGCTCGGCCGAGGACGCCTGGAACACCATGGCGCTGGTGGAAGCCGCCTATAAATCGAGTGCGGCGCCGGCGACGCCGATCGCGGAAAGACCCTGATGGAACAGATTCTATATTTCGAGGATTACGAGATCGGCTCGTCACGCCTGACCAGCGGCCGCACCATTACAGAGACGGATTTCATCGTCCATGCCGGCCATACCGGCGACTTCTTCCCTCATCACATGGACGCCGAGTACATGAAGACGACGCCGTTCGGCCAGCGCATCGCGCATGGCACGCTGGTGTTCTCGGTCGGCATCGGCTTGACCGCAAGCATCATCAACCCGGTCGCCTTCTCCTATGGCTATGACCGGCTGCGCTTCATCAAGCCGGTGTTCATCGGCGATACGATCCGCACGCGCACCACCATCACGGCCAGGGAAGACGACCCCAAGCGACCGGGTTCCGGACGCGTGATCGAACGCTGCGAGGTGATCAACCAGCGTGGCGAAGTGGTGCTGGCGGCCGACCACATCTACATCGTCGAACGCAAGCCGGCGCAGAGCTGAAGCTCAGGCGATCCTCAAGAACCGGTGGCGCGTGCGGTGATGCGCTCGAGCCCAAGCAGCAGGACCAGCGTCGCCGCCACCAGGATCATGGTGAGCGCCGCGCCGGCAAAGATGTCGCCGCGATCGGTGAGGCTGAAGATCGACACCGGCAGTGTCACCCAGCCCGGCGGATAGACCATGACGGTGGCGCCGAGTTCGCCCATCGACAGCGCGAAGCTCAAGCCGAAAGCGGCGACCAGATAGGGTGCGAGCAGTGGCAGCGTGACGTGCCAAAGCCGATAGGCAGGCCGGGCGCCGAGGCTTGATGCCACCTGTTCGAAGTCGGGCGAAAGCCGTGCCAGGCCGGCCGAGACATTGCCGAAGGTGAAGGCGGAGATCAGCACGAAATGCGCGATCATGACGATCGCCACCGTGCCGTTGAGCAGCAGCGGCGGATGGCTGAACGCGACCAGCAGGCCAAGGCCGACCGACACAGAAGGCACCGCACTGGGAATGAAGAACAGCAGGCCGAGCAGACGCTGCAAGGCGTGCCCTTGAAGGCGAAGCGAAAGGGCCGCCCAGGTACCGCTGACCAATGCAAGCGCACTGGCCAGGAAGCCGGTGATCAGACTGGCCTTGATCGAGCTCCAGGCCGACCCTTTGATCACATCGGTGTAATGCTCCATCGTCAGGCCATTGGGCAGCACGCCGTTCCACTGGTCGGCAAGGCTGGACAGAAGGATGACAGCAAGCGGCGCCAGGAACAGCACGCCGAAGATCAGCGCAAAAAGCAACCACAGCATGATGCGACCAGGGCGTGACCAGACCAGCATGGCTAGCCCCCCAACCGGCCGGCGGCGAAACGGTAGAGCCCGAACAGGCCGAGCGACAGCGCGATGTTGACCACTGCAATGATGCAGGCCACCTGATAGGCCGATTCCTGGATCGCCTTGCCGTAAATCAGCAGCGGCAGCGTGATGACGCCCTTGGCGCCGATGAACAACACGATGCCGAATTCGTTGACGGTCAACAGCAGACAGAGACTCCCTCCGGCTATGAGCGCGGGCACCGCCGCCGGAAGGATCACCTGTCGCACGATGCGGAACGGCCTGGCGCCGAGCACGCTTGCCGCTTCGATCTGGCCCCGGTCGACGAGCGAAAAGGCAGCGAGCAGCGGCCGCAGGATGAAGGGTGTGTAGACCGTGACTTCGGCCAGCACCACGCCCCATGTCGAATAGAGGAAATCGACGGGTGGCAGCGGCAGCGAGAAGGCTTCCATCAGCCCGGTGTTGAGCATGCCGGCGGAGCCGTAGAGGAAGGTGAAGGCAAGCGTCACCAGGAAGGTCGGCAAGGCGATGAAGGTGTCGATCAGCCGGGCGATGAAACCACTGCCGGGGAACGGCACGAAGGCCAGGATCAGCGCCAGCACGAGGCCAACGATGAGGCATCCGGCCGTCGCCGCGACCGAGATCGTCACCGTGTTTATCAGCGCGTTGAGGAAGAACCGCGAATGCAGGACGCGAAAAATCTCGGCGGCATTGGCAACGCCACTGTCGTCAAGGAAAGCCTGCCGGGCAATGAGCGCCAGAGGATAGAAGAACAGCAGCGCCAGCAGAGCCGCCGGTGGCACGATCCAGAATTTGCCGGGTTCCCGCCTAGTCGCCGGGGCGTCGAGGGCGACCGCCTCAGACACCGGTATCTTCCGGCAGAAGCGAGGTGTCGGCAGGGGCGAAGAACAGCGGCACCTGGGCGCCGGGTTCGGGCAAGGCGATCGGCAGCTTCGTCGCCGAGACGCGCACCGGCGTACCCTGGACATCGAGCACGAGATGGGTGAGCTCGCCCTGCCAGTGCACTTCCCTCAACGTGCCGACGATGCGGTTGGTGTGCTCGCTGTCGGCCGTCAGGCTGAGATGCTGCGGCCTGATACAGAGCAAGCTCTTGTCGCCGGCCTTCTCGGCGCGACCGGCGCCTGTGAGCACCGCATCGCCATGCCTTGCCGTGGCAAAGCCTTTCGACCCAACGCCCTCGGCGACCGTCACCGGCAGGAGATTGGCGCGGCCGAGGAACTCGGCGGTGAACCGGTTCGGCGGGCGGCGGTAGAGTTCGGTTGTCGGTCCGTGCGAACAGACGCTGCCGTCACGCATGATGGCGATCTTGTCGGCGAGCGTCAGCGCCTCGGTCTGGTCGTGAGTGACATAGAGGATGGTCAGGCCCGGCAGGCTGCGGTGCAGGCGAGCAATCTCCTCGACCATGTTGCGGCGGATCTGCGCGTCGAGCGCCGACAGAGGCTCGTCGAGGAGCAGCACACGCGGGCGCACAGCCAAGGCGCGGGCAATCGCGACGCGCTGCTGTTGGCCGCCCGAAAGCTCGCGCGGATAACGCCGGGCAAAAGTCGCCATGCCGACGGTGCCGAGCGCATCCCTGACCCGCTCGGCGATCAGCGCCTTGTCGGCGCCCTGTGCCCGCAGGCCAAAAGCAACGTTGTCTTCAACCCGCATATGCGGAAACAGCGCGTAGTTCTGCACCACCATGCCGAGGCCGCGTTCGTAAGGCGGCAGGTCGGTCACGTCTGTCGCGCCGATGCGGATGCGGCCACTTGCCGGCCGCACGAAACCAGCGACGGCCCGCAAGGCGGTGGTCTTGCCGGAGCCGGACGGGCCGATCATCGCCAGGATTTCACCGGGCGCGATATCCAGGGTCAGCGGATGCAGGACGACATGCGCGCCATAGGCGACGCTGACCTTGTCGAAGTGGACATTGGAGCCGGCGCCGCGAATTTTCGCGGCGTCGATGTCCATGACACTGGTACCAGTAAAGGCCGCGGCCGACATGGCTTGGTCCTCCGGATCTCTGCCCTCGGGTGTCAGCTTCCGGTCGCCTCGTTCCACTTCTTGACGTAGTCGGGAAGCTTGCTCAGCGCCTCGTCCCAATTCGGCGACCAGATGGTGACGCCCTTCATCGCCTCCTGCGCCTTTGCGAAGTTGGCGTCATCCGGCTTCACGTCCTTGCGGGCCGGCAGGCCGAGCGCAACCGAGCTCACCGTGGACTGGGCTTCCTTGGAGAGCAGGAAGTCGATCAGTTTCTTGCCGTTGTCGGCATTGGGTGCGCCGGTGACCAGACCGATTTCATAGGGCAGCGCAAAGGTGGAGCGGGTGCCATCCGGGCCGGCGGGCCAGAACACCTTGATGTTGGGATTGTCGGCCATCTGCGACATGTTCATCTGCAGATCGCCATTGGCGACATGCAGTTCGCCCTTGTTGACCAGCGCGGTCAGCTTGCCGGTCGACGCGGACGGGCCGACATTGTTGTCCTGCAGCTTCTTCATGAACTCGAAGCCGGCATCCTCGCCGCCGAAAGCATGGATGATCTGCAGCATGACGGCGGTGCCGTCACCGGCCTGGCCGGGGGTCGAATACTGGATCTTGCCCTTGAACTTCGGGTCGAGCAGATCGTTGTAGCTCTTGGGTGCTTCCGACAGCACGGCGCTGTTGTAGATGAAGTTCATGTAGTTGTTGACCAGCGGCCGGTACTTGTCGGCGCCGCCGTCGATCTGGTCGGCGCCTGCCGGCTTGTAATCCTGCAGCAGGCCGTCGGCGGCGGCGCGCTGGACGAAGGGCGGCAAGGTCACCAGCACGTCGGCCTGTGGGTTCGATTTTTCCTTGGCGACACGCTCGACGACACCGCCGGAGCCGGCCTCGATATACTGCACGGTGATGCCGGTCGCCTTGGTGAAGGCGGCGAACTCGGTCTCGTACCAGCTGCCATTGCCGTCATGCAGGCCGTCGGCGGAATAGATGGTGACGACGCCGTCGGCGAAAGCCGGTCCGACGAGAGCCGACGACGCCAGGAGCGACGCGGCGAAAGCCATGGCGATGGTTGCATTGCGCGATTTCATGGATCAGTTCCCCTGTGATTGTTGGCACATTCTTCGATGCACTAGGACCAATCGGCTTCGGATCTCTGGCGGACGTTGAGCCGACTGGATGTCGTCGTTGTGACAACTTTGGGGATTGAGGATCGATAAGTAAAATCTATTTATTTTATGACAGACAAGCTTCTACTGATATTTGTCATGAAACTGTCGCATCCCTGTCTTGGGCGTGATCACCGTTGCGCCGAAGGCAGCTATCTATTTGAAAAATTAAATCTATCAGTTGAACGAAACGCCCGAGATCTGCGCCCGCAAACGCGGATCCTGCGAGCGGATGGTCACCGGCCGACCTTCGAGGATCTCGAAGCAGCGCGCGAGCGTGTCGTCTTCGAGCCGCCGCATCGCCTCATGCGTGAAGAAGGTAAGATGCGGAAACAGGATCACATTGTCGCGATCGAACAGGGTGCTCATCGGATGGCCTGACCTAGCCAATGGCTCGACCGAATAGACGTCAAGCGCGGCGCCGCCGATGCTGCCGGCAACGACCGCCTCGACAAGCGCCGCCTCGTCGATCAGCGCGCCGCGCGAGACGTTGATGATGATTGCGGAGGGTTTCAGGCAAGCGAGTTCGGCCTTGCCGATCAGGCCGCGCGTTTTTTCGTTGAGCACGCAATGAAGGGAAACGAAGTCGCAGGCGCGCAGCATGGCCTGGAGGTCGTCAACCTTCTCGATGCCGGCGGCGTGCATCGTCGTGGCATCGACACCGGGATCGAAGCCGAGAACCCGGGCATGAAACCCCTGGCCCGCCATGCGCGCCATGCTGCGGCCGATCTTGCCGCAGCCGACGAGCCCCAGCGTGGCGCCGGACATGTCTCGGCCGAGCCAGCGCTGCTCGGGCCAGACCCAGCCGTCACGCGATACCGCCGCTGTGATCGCCGGCAATCGCTTGGCAAGCGCGATCATCAGCGCGAAAGCGCCCTCGGCCACGGTTTCCTCGGCGTATTCGGGCACGTTGACGACGGGAATGCCACGCCGCATCGCGGCAGGGATGTCGATCGCATCGATGCCGACGCCGTATTTGACGATGCCCTTCAATTTCGGCGCTGCGTCGATCACCGGCGCGGTGATAGGCGTGTAGCACATGAGAAGGAGATCGGCGTCGGCAACGGCGTGGATCAAGTCTGCTTCGGCAATGCCGTCCGGCAGCGTCACCAGTTCAACGCCGCTTGCCCGCAAGCCGGCATCGATGCCTGGGCATTCGAGTTCCCGATCGGTGCGCACTGCCTTCATGGTCAGGCTGCAAGCACGGCGCGCTCGACGATGTCAAGCGCGCGGTCGAGATCGGTTTTCGAGATGACCAACGGCGGCGACAGCGTCAGCACATTGCCATGGCTGATCTTGAAGCTCAGGCCCTGCTCCAGGCAGGCATAGAAGACGCGTTCGGCGAGATCGCGCGCCGGCTGGCGCGTGGCTCGATCCTCGACCAGTTCTACGCCGACCATCAACCCCCTGCCCCTGACGTCACCGACTTCAGGCGAACGCGCCATCAGGTCCTGCATGCGTCCAAGCATATGCCGGCCGAGTTCGGCCGCCCGTTCGACCAGCCCCTCTTCGAGGATGATGTCGATGGTGGTCAGCGCGGCCCGCGTCGTCACCGGGTTCTTTTCGTGGGTGTAGTGACCGATCGCGAAGCCGCCGGCGACGTCGAGGTCGCGGCGCGCGATGACGGCGGCAATCGGCAGGATGCCGCCGCCCAACGACTTGCCGAGGACGACGATGTCGGGCGTCACGCCGTCATGTTCGTGGGCGAAAAACTTACCTGTCTTGCCGAGACCAGTCGGGATCTCGTCGAAGATCAACAGCGTGCCGTGCCGGTCGCAGGCTTCGCGCACCCGCTTCCAGAAGCCAGGCGGCGGCGGGTTGGGCGTCGCCCGCATCGGTTCAGCGACGACTGCGGCCACATCCTGCTCGCGGCCAAGCACATAGGCGATCATGTTGGCGCAGGCGAGCCCGGACGCTTCAAGGGAATCGTGGCCATAGGGGCAGCGATAGCCGTCCCAGGGCGCGACATGCTCGGTACCGGTCATCATCGGGCCTGATATGTGCGAGCGGAAGGTCGCCTCGCCGCCAACGCTTGCCGCGCCGAAGCCCGCGCCGTGAAAGGCATCCCAGAACGACACCGTCTTGAAGCGGCCAGTCGCGGCGCGCGCGATCTTCAGCGCCACCTCGATGGCGTCCGAACCACCCGTTGTGAACAGCACCTTGCCAAGATCGCCCGGCGCCAGCGCCGCGAGCTTCTCCGCCAGTTCGACGGCGGGTTCGCAGGTGAAGCGGCGCGGCGCGAAGCAGAGTTCATCAAGCTGCTTCTTGATTGCGGCGACCAGTCTCGGATGGCCGTAGCCAAGATGATGCACACTGTTGCCGTGGAAATCCATGAAGCGGCGGCCGGCGGTGTCCTCGATCCAGATGCCTTCCGCCCTGGCGATCGTCGACAGGCAGGGGCTGGAGAGGCTCTGGTGCATAAAGGTGGCCGCGTCGCGATCGAGCAGACCGCGGATGCGGGGATCGTCCTGGCCGGCGTCCCAGTGGCCGCGTGCCGCCGTGGTGTTTGAATCGCCCTCGATATGCACAAGCTCTGATATTGCGGCCATCATCATCTCCGAAACGCGAATGAGGGAGCGTGGAACGCCCCCTCGATTATTCTGCCAGTCGACACTGCCCGGTCACGACCAAGGCAGCGAGAATGTTTTCACATTGGTGTAGCTCTTCATCGCTTCGATGACGCCTTCCTTGTAGCCGTTGCCCGAATCCTTGATGCCGCCGAAGGGCGACATCTCGATGCGGTAGCCGGGCACTTCCCAGATGTTGACCGTGCCGACCTGCAGGCCCGCAATGTATTTCTGCATGCGCGGAAAGGAGTTGGTGCAGACACCCGAGGACAGGCCGAAGGCGGTCGAGTTGGAGAGTGCGATCAGCGCCTCGTCATCGTCCGGCGCGCGCACGATCGGGATGATCGGCCCGAACGTTTCTTCCATCACCAGTTCAGACGTATGCGGCACGCGATCGACGACGATCGGCGGCAGCAGCGCACCCTGGCGGCCCGGATTGTAGAGAATTTCGCCGCCTTGCTCCGCGGCCATGTGGACGCGGTTTTCGAACAATGCCGCGGCCTTCTCGTGCACGACAGTGCCGAGATCGGTCGAGCGGTCCATAGGGTCGCCGAAGCGGATCTTTTTCGCCCGCTCCAAAACCAGTGGGACGAAACGGTCGGCGACGCTTTCCTGGACAAGGATGCGCTTGACCGCCGTGCAGCGTTGGCCGGAGTTTTTCGTTGCACCGGCCACCGCGAGATCGGCCGCCTTGGCGAGATCGTCATCAGAGAGATCGTTGAGGATGATCAGCGGATCGTTGCCGCCGAGTTCCAGCACCTGGCGTCTATAGCCGGCGGTGCGGGCGATCATCTTGCCGATCGGCACGCCGCCGGTGAAGGTGATGAGATCGATGTTCTCGTTGGTGATCATCTCGTTGCCGATTTCGGCCGGCCAGCCGGTCACCACCGACAGCATTTCCGGCGGCAGCCCGGCTTCGTAGAGAATGTCGGCCAGAAGCAGCGCGGTCAGCGGCGTCAATTCGGTCGGTTTCACCACCACGCAATTGTTGGTGGCGATCGCCGGCGCCACCTTGTGCGAGACCATGTTGAGCGGATGGTTGAAGGGCGTAATCGCCGAGATCGCCTTCAGCGGCTCGCGGGTGGTGAAGATCTTGCGCGCCTTGCCGTGCGGGGTGAGATCGCAGGAGAAGATCTGGCCGTCATCCTGGATGCACATCTGCGCCGACAGCGTGAACACGTCATAGGCGCGGCCGACCTCATAGAGCGAGTCGGTCTTGGAGATGCCGAGTTCGAGCGTGATGAGATCGGAGACCTCTTCGCGGCGCGACGCCAGCGCTTCAGCGGTGCGAAACAGGATCTGCTGGCGCTCGTAGCGCGTCAGTTTCGACTTGTAGCCAGCGGCGATCTCGAAGGCTTTCCGCGCATGCTCGGCGCGACCGGCTGGCACGGTGCCAATGACTGCATTGGTGTAGGGGTAATGGACCGGGACGACGCCATCGGCGTCGACCTTGCGACCCGCTATGCGCATCGGCTCGTGGCGGACCTTGATTGAGGTGTCGAGCTTGGTCATTTCGAGTTCCCGGTGCTCAGTACGCAACATTGATCTTTTATCAGCGAGGCCATCGCGTCTCGGCAATGGCTTCCCCCTCTCCGTCGCCGCTTTCGCGGCGCCACCTCTGGCCCCTCCGGAGGGAGAGGAAGGGAGCAAAGGTCGGCCAGATCAAGCACCCTTCCTCTCCCCGTCGATCAGAGGAGAGGTGGCCCGAAGGGCCGGAGTGAGGGTCGACCAGCGCCATCATGGACGGCCACACACCCGCCCAATTCAATCAGCCCGCCAGTGCCGCCGCCATCGTCGCGTAGTAGAAGGCGTCGAAATTGCGCAGCGTCGGCTCGTTGGGCAGGTCAGGCAGCACGCGGTTAACGATAAACGGTACTTCCTGCTCCGTCAGTCCGCCATGCGAGCGCAGCGGCTCGTTGAGGGCCGCCAGATCATGGCGATGCTCCGACGTGCCGATCGTCTTGTTCTCGGTCGAGATCAGCACGATGTCGCCGATCCTATCGGCTGGAAGCTCGAAGCGCTCGCAGGCGGTCGGGCTGTCGACGACCAGCATGATGCCGTCTGTCTTGGCGAGCCGCGCCATGATGCCGGCCTGATCGGCGCCATCAGGCAGATAGGCGGTGGCGAAGGAGCCGAGCGCTCCGTGATGGACGACATAGGGGTCGGTGATCGGCAGGATGACACGGGCGGCGTCCTTGCCAAGCCATTGGTCGAGCAGGTCCTGGACATAGACCACATCTGGCGAACCGTCGGCCTTGTGCTTGGGCTTCATGCCATGGTCGGCGGTGACGACGATCGCCGCGCCCAGCGCATCGAGCTCGGTCAGGTACTTGTCGAACATCTCGTAGAAGGCGTTGGCCTGGGGCACGCCGGGCGCATATTTGTGCTGCACATAGTCGGTGGTGGTCAGGTACATGATATCAGGACGGAATTCCCTAAGCATCTGGACGCCGGCGGCGAAGACGAATTCCGACAGTTCAGCCGAATAGACCTCAGGCACGGGCAGTCCGAAGTGCTTGGAGGCATTGTCGATGCCGTGCTCGACCTTGGTGGTGGTGTCGGACTTTTCCGCCGAGAAACACAGTGCACGGCCCTCATCGAAAGCCAGTCCCTTGCCGAGCAGCGCACGCAACTTGTCCTTGGCGGTGACCACGGCAACCTTGGCGCCAGCATCATAGAAGGCCTGGAAAATGGTCGGCGCGCGCAGGAAGCGCGGGTCGTTCATCATCACTTCCTTCCCGGTCTCGCGCTCGTAGAGATAGTTGCCGCAAATGCCATGCACCGAGGGCGGGCGGCCGGTGGCGATCGACAGATTGTTGGGGTTGGTGAAGCTCGGAACGACCGAGTGCGCGAAACGCACCGTGCCCTTCTCTTTGATCCTGACCAAAGCCGGCATCAGCCCGGCCTTGATCGCCTCGTCGAGATAGGCCGGTTCGCAGCCGTCAAGGCAGATGGCGATCGCCGGCACGCGCGGCCAGGCGTAGGTGCGGCCGTTGACGGCGACGTTGATGGGAGACATCTGGTTCATCGAAAATCCTCGAAATCGGCCGCGTCAGGCGGCGAGTTTGGCGCGCTCGGCGATTGCCGCGGCGGGTGGTGCGGCGGTGTCGACGCCCATTTCCTTCAAAGACCCTGCCGCCGCATCGACGACGCGGCGCATCACATGTTCGTCCATCTGGCCGATGCAGCCGACGCGGAAGGAATCCACGACGGTCAGCTTGCCCGGATAGATGATGAAGCCCTTGTCCTTCATCAGTTCGTAGAAACGATCGAAGGCGAAGTTGGCGTGGGCCGGATTGAAGAAGGTGACGATGATCGGCGACAGCCAGCGGTCTTTCAGCAAAGTCTCGAAGCCGAGCTCACGCATGCCGGCGACCATGACGTCACGGTTCCTGGTGTAGCGGGCGCCACGGCCGGCGACGCCGCCTTCGGCCTCGTGCTGGCGCAGCGCTTCGAGGAAAGCGGCGACGACATGGGTCGGCGGGGTGTAGCGCCACTGGCCTGTCTTGTTCATGTGCGCCCACTGCGCATGGACATCGAGCGACAATGAGTGGCTGCGTCCCTTGGCGGCTTCAAGTTCGCTCTTGCGGGCGATGATGAAGCCGAAGCCCGGCACGCCCTCGATGCACTTGTTGGCGGAGGAAACCATCGCCTCGTAGCGGATCTCGTTGACGTCGAGCGCAACGGCGCCGAAGGCGCTCATCGAATCGACCAGCAGCTTGCGGCCCTTTGCATGCACCGCTTCGGCTATCTCGGCGACCGGGTTGAGGATGCCCGAGCTGGTCTCGCAATGGATGGCGATGACATGGGTGATGGCGGGATCCGCCTCGAGAGCGGCCGCCACCTCGTCGCCGCGCGGCGGCAGATAGTCGCCCTTGTCGATCAGCGTATAGTCGCGGCCGAGATATTGCATGGTCTGCGCGGCGCGCAAGCCGTAGGCGCCGTTGGCCAGCACCAGCACCTTGCCGTCCCTCGGCACGAACGAACCGAGCATCGCCTCGACGCAGAAAGAACCGCTGCCCTGCATTGGCACGCAATCGAACTCGTCATTCGCGTCCCCGGTCAGCGCCAGCAGGCGGCGGCGCATGTCTGATGTCATGGCCCGGAAGTCGCCGTCCCAGGATCCCCAGTCGCGCAGCATCGCCTGCTTGACCGAATAGGCCGTGGTGAGCGGGCCCGGGGTCAACAGATACGGCTCGCCCAGCGCCGGCCTGGCCAACGGCTCCGCGGCAAATTTCGTCTCGGCGAGCATGGTGTCCTCCGACAGATCGCTGCTTTTTGATGTGGCCTCATTCTTGGCCCGAATGACATATTTGTAAAATCGTTATTTTGTATCGAAATATCGATTCTGACGATAGTCCGTGAGGGCCGTGCGGCACAAATTGCATTCGGTCATGACACGGTTGTGAAGCCGGATAAGTCCGCTTTGGTTACATAAGACAAATCGTTAACCTCTGACTTTTGAAAATCCAGGCTTATGATAAATTACCCTGCGATTCCGGCACCGAGGTGAAAAAGATGCGCTATGTCCAGCTACGAGCCTTTCATCAAGTAGCGATCTCCGGTGGTTTTTCGCGGGCCGCCGAAGCGCTGTTCCTCACTCAGCCGGCGATATCGGATCAGGTGCGCAAGCTGGAGGAAGAGTATGACGTGCTGCTCTTCAATCGGAACAAGAAGCAGGTCACGCTGACCCATTCGGGCCAGAAGCTGCTCGAAATAACCCACCGCATGTTCGATACCGAGCAGCAGGCGCTCGAACTTCTGACGGAGTCGCGCGCGCTGCGTTCCGGCACGCTGCGCATCGTCGCCGATGCCGCACACCATTTGCTTCATATACTCGGCAGCTTCCGGGCCCGCTATCCCGGCGTCCAGGTTTCGGTGCGCGCCGGCAACACCGAGACGGTGATCAGCAGCCTCTACAGCTACGATGCCGATATTGGTGTCCTGGGCGAGGTGCCGACCGGGCGCGATTTCGAGGTGCTGAAACTGAATTCGACGCCGATCATCGCCTTCACCTCCATCGACCATCCGCTGTCGGGCAAGAAGTCGCTGACGCTGAAACAACTCGCGCAGGAACCACTTGTCATGCGCGAGCGCGGTTCGAAGACCCGCCAGAAGCTCGAGGACCTGGCCGCGGCGTCGAAGGTCGAACTCAGGCCGGTGATCGAGGCGGAGGGCCGCGAAGCCGTCCGCGAGATCGTTGCCTCGGGTGCCGGCATCGGCTTTGTCTCGGCGGCCGAGTTCGGCCAGGATTCGCGTCTGGTACCGATCACCATCGACGCGCCCGAAACCTTGATGGACGAAGCGCTGATCTGCCTGCGCGAACGCAGCGGCGGCAAGCTCGTGCGTGCCTTTCTCGATATGGCGCGCTCGATGTCGGCGGATTAAGCGGCAGCCCTGATCTCTAGCGCATCCGCCTTCACCCGCTCCGACTTCGGATCGTAAGGGCTGCGCAGATGCGCCGTGGCGGCATGGCGCACGCCGGCAAGGTCGATTTCGAAACGGCCGCCGGTGAGGAACGCGGCATCGACGCCGGCTTCATTCTCGATGAGCCCGAGCGCCACCGATCGGCCGAGCGTGTGGCCGTAGGCGGCTGAGCGAACCTCGCCGACAGGCTTGTCGTCGCGCAGGATCAGTTCGCCGCCCCACAGCATCGGCTCGGCATCGTCCAGCGTGAACAGCACGATCCTTTTTGCCGGTGCCGTCGACCTTGCCTCGACCAGCGCATCGCGGCCAATGAAGCCGCCCGGCTTGTCCATGGCGACAGCGAAGCCAAGCCCGGCCTGCCAGGGATTGATATCAGGCGTCAATTCCCTGCCCCAGGCACGAAAACCCTTTTCGATACGCAAGGCGTCGAGCGCGTAGTAACCGGCATCGATCAGCCCAAATTCACGGCCCGCTTCATGCAGCGCCTCGTAGACGCCGACGGCGAATTCGGTCGGCACGATCAGTTCCCAGCCGAGTTCTCCGACATAGGTCATGCGATTGGCATAGGCGGTGGCGTAGCCGATATCGATCTCGCGGATGGTGGCGAAGGGGAAAACGGCATTGGAAAAGTCCGATGACGACAATTTGCCGAGGAGATTGCGCGAGCGCGGCCCCATCACAGCCAGCACCGCATAGGATGAGGTGACGTCGGTCAGGATCGCATGTGCATTGGATGGGATGTTCTTGACGATCCAGTCGGCGTCGTGGACCGCTTGCGCCGCGCCGGTGACGACAAGGAATCTTTCGGCGGCAAGCCGCATCACGGTGAGATCGCTTTCATAGCCACCGCGGGCGTTGAGCACACCGGTGTAGACGGAGGTGCCCACCGGCACATCGACGTTGCCGGCGCAGATCCGGTTGAGCACCGCGCAGGCGTCGCGGCCCTGGACAAGAAGCTTGGCGAAGGAGGTCTGGTCGAAGATGGCGACGGCCTCGCGCGTCGCCTTCATTTCGCGTCTAACGGCCTCGTGCCAGTTCTGGCGGCCGAAGGCATAGTCATTCCCGGCCTTCTCTCCCGGGGCCGCGAACCAGTTGGCGCGCTCCCATCCCATCTTGGAGCCGAAGCAGGCGCCCTTGGCGGCCAGCCGGTCGTGGAGCGGCGAGCGGCGGAACGGCCTTGCGCTGTCCAGTTCGCGGTTCGGCCAGGGCATGGCGTAGTGCAGGCCGAGCGTCTCCCTGACTCGGTCATGCAGCCAACGCGGATTGTTGTTGAAGGAGGCGAAGCGCCTGATGTCGACCGGCCAGAGATCCATGGTCGGCGCGCTGTTGACGATCCATTCGGCGAGCGCCCTGCCCGCGCCGCCGGCGCTGGCGATGCCCATTGAATTGAAGCCTGCGCCAACATAGAAATTCTTCAGCTCCGGGGCCTCGCCCAGGATGAAATTGTTGTCGGGCGTGAAGCTCTCGGGACCGTTGTAGAATTTCTTTACCTCTGCCTCAGCCAATTGCGGCACGCGGACCAGCGCGTTTTCCATCAGGATTTCGAACTGATCCCAATCGTCAGGCAACAGCGCGAATTCGAAATTTACGGGAATGCCGTTCATACCCCATGGCTTGGCGTGCGGTTCGAAGCCGCCCATGACCAGGCCGCCGACCTCTTCCTTGAAGTAGATGAAGCCGTCGGGGTCACGCATGACTGGCAGGTCCGGATGCACGCCCTCGATCCGGCCGGTGACGATGTACATATGCTCGGCCGAGTGCAGTGGCACCGAGACGCCGCACATCAGTCCGACCTTGCGCGCCCATTGGCCGGCGCAGTTGACGACGATCTCAGCTGCGATGTCGCCGCGATCGGTCTCGACACCACAGACGACGCCGTTCCTGATGCTGATGCCGGTGACCTTGACCCGCTCGAAGATTTTCGCCCCGCGGTTGCGCGCGCCCTTGGCCAGCGATTGCGTCAGATCCGTTGGATTGGCCTTGCCGTCTCCCGGCAACCAGACGGCGCCGACCAGATCGTCCGTCGCCATCACCGGCCATAGATTTCCGGCTTCCCTGGGCGAGATGACATCGATCTCCACCCCTTGAGCACGGGCCGAAGCGGCCGTGCGCTTCAGCACTGTCATCCGGTCGGCGGTACGTGCCACCGACAGCGAGCCGCAATTCCTCCAGCCGGTGGCGAGACCGGTCTCGGCCTCCAGTTCGCTGTAGAGCTGCGTGGAATAGCGGATCAGGCTGGTCATGTTGGAGTGGCTGCGCAACTGCCCGACCAGGCCGGCGGCATGCCAGGTGGTGCCGCCGCTAAGTTGGCCCTGCTCGAGCAGGACAACATCGGTCCAACCAAGCTTGGTCAGATGATAGGCGACCGAACAGCCGATGATGCCGCCGCCGACAATGACGACACGTGACTGGGTTGGAAATTCATGTGCCATGAGCGGTCCGCCACGTGAGGAATGGCCGGCACACTATCACAGGAAGGTCAAATATCAACTCAAAAAGTCACAAAATATCACATCAATATCGCCACGATGAGTCCGGGGCCCTTTTTCGAAAGCGCTTCGACAAGCGCCGGTTCGGGACTGGCGTCGACGATCACGCCGGCGGCGCGGTCGAAGTTTGGAATCCTGAGCGGCGTCAGCTTGCCGAACTTGCTGCTGTCGAGCACGAAATAGGCCCTGCCTGCGAGCGCGATCATGCGGCCACGTTGCTCGGCCCCGGCGCGAGTGAAGTCGGTCACCTCTCCGTCCGGCGACAGGGCACCGCCGCCCAGAAAGGCGATGTCGACGCGAAAGCGGGCCATGGCATCGAGCGTGTCGATGCCGGAAGCCGCTTCCTCGCCCGGATCGATCTCGCCACCCAGCATGTGCACGCGCATGCCGGGGACATGGCACAGATGCAGCGCGATCTTCAGGCTGGCGGTGCAGATGGTGAGATCGCGCAGACCGGCCATGGCTTGCGCGACGGCAAAAGTGGTGGTGCCGGAATCGAGGAAGACAACCATTCCGTCCTTGATCAGGCCGGCGGCGGCCTTGCCGATTGTAGCCTTGCCTGGGGTATTTTCCTGGCTGCGCAGGCTCATCGCCGGTTCACTCGGCTCGAAGCGGGCGGCACCGCCATGCACGATGCCGAGCCTGCCCTGGTCTGCAAGCAGCTTCAAATCGCGCCGGATGGTTTCGCGCGAGACATCGAAGAACTCGGCCAGTTCGGCGACGCTGACGGAACCCTGGGCGCTCAGCCGCCTGAGGATCTCGTCGTGGCGGCGCGGGGCAAGGGCGCGCGCCGGCAAGTGACTGACGGGAGACATGGCTATCCTCGAGTCGAACATTGATGTTGCAATATGTGGCAGCGAACCTGCACACGCAACCGCGCCTTCGGCCAAGCTTAGGGCTTCCGCGACAGGCCGCCGCTCTCTATCGCATCGACGAGTGTCTTGCTGCCCTCGCGAAGATGCTGCCGCAAAACGCTCACGGCCTTCTTGCCGTCGCGCTGGCGGCACGCGGCCAACAGATCGCGATGTTCGCTCTGCGAGCGGTTGCGATAGTCGAGATTCGACAAAAGGATGCGGACATAGCGATCGGCGGCGTTGTGATGCGCCTCGATCAGGCTGAGCAGACGTTGGTTGCCGCAGGCATGGTAGAGCGACAGGTGAAAGGTGCGGTTGAGCGCACCCCAGCGGCCGACATTGCGCTCCGCATCGATCTGGTCGAGCGCCTGTTCGGCCTCGTCGAGTTTGCCACCGGACAAAGCGGGCACGGACAGCCGCAGCGCTTCGCATTCGAGCAATTCGCGGACAGCGTAGATTTCGCCGATCTCAGCGCCGTCCATACGGGCGACATGCGCGCCCTTGGTCGGGTGAATGGAGACGATGCCCTCGGCTTCCAATTGGCGAAGCGCGTCACGGATCGGCATGCGGCTGAACCCGAACTGCTCGGCCAGTTCGTCCTGGCGCAAAGCGGTGCCGGCCTTCAGAGTGCCGCTGGCGATGGCCTCGCGCAGCACGTTGGCGACCTGCTCGGCAACCGTCTGCGGCCTCTCGATCAGGCTTTCGGAAAATCCGCGCAAGCGACGCTCCCCTGTCTCGTGGCGCCCAGCGTAGTGGAAAACCACCGGACTGGATATGCGTATCCTCGTGTACGAGCGGCGATCGGAGGCGCGCCGTCTATACCGCCGTGGCCGGCCTGTCCTTGAACAGGACCGGATCAGCAGCTGACGGTTCCGCATAGCGCATTCGCAGGCGCAGGAATGGCGCTTCGATGCAAGTGTAGCTGAGATAGCCGATCGGGATCGTCGCCAGAAAGCACAGCAAGGACCACAGGCAGGCAATGTAGAAATTGCTCATGCTCATGATGTTCGTGTCTATGAACGCCGCCAACTGCATGACGAAGAACAGATGGAGGAGATAGATCGAATAGCTGTAAGCCCCCGCTTTCTCCAGGATCTTGAACGGCAGGCCTGTCCGCTTCCTCGAAAAGCTGGTGTCGTAGTAGGCGATGGCGAATGAATAAGCCGCCGCCTCCAGGGTCGGCAGGATGATCCATATCCAGTGCGGCGATGGATAATGCCCAAGCTGGTAAAATCCGCCGGCGGCATCGAACCACCAGAAGAAGACCGAAAAGGCCATGAGAATGGCCAGCGCCAGCCAGTGCCGGTCTTTCGCATAGGCACGGAGATGAAAGGCAAGAATGCCGGCCAGAAACTGATCCGCATGGCCAATGATGGTCCAAGCCGCCGCCAACTGCACCTCGCCGAGGTGCACATAGAGCGCCGACCTCAACAGAATCGCTGCCGCGATAAACAGCAAAGGCGCGAACAGGAAGCGTCTGGACGCCATCAGCAGGAAGGGCAGCAGAATGTAGAAGTGGGCTTCCACGGTTATCGACCAGCCGCCATTCGGGAGAGTGGGAAAGATCAATCCCTTCCCGACGTCGGTGAAATACTCGCCCAGGGGCTGGCCCGCCTCATATCTGCGGCAAGCCTCAATGGCTATGACGGCCAGCAGGAGCGGAAGCAGCCTCAGCGCCCGGTTAGCGAGGAAGGGCAGATAGCTGACCTGTTTCCCGTCCAGAAGCTTGGCGAACAGGTAGCCGGAGAGCGTCATGAACAAGGAAACGCCAGTGATCCCCTCATCCAGGAGGCTGAAAATGGGTAGAGCCGGTACGAAATCATACGGGACCGGCCCCTGAGGAGACTGGTGGAGGAAATGCCAGGTGAAAACCAGGAAAGCCGCCAGGCCACGAACATGGTCAAGCGCCGGATAGTGTTCTCCAGTCGAAGATCTCATGATTCAGACCAGGCGCCCCGAGCGTTCAACGATCATCGCCATGTCGCGCAGTGCCGCAGCGACGGCAGCAGAGCGAGGGTTCCGCTTGCCAATGCCCAGTTTGGACGACTCTCGTTAATTTACACTTCCCTTCGATGGAGAAAATCCGGCGCGGCCTGCCGCAACCGCCGGAGAACGCTCGGCATGCGCCCTTCGATCAATCGACTTCGACAGCAACCACCGCCGCGCAATCGCCGGCCTTGACCAGGCCGGGAAAATGCCGCGCCGCGAGCATGCCCGACATTTTTGCCCGAATCTCCTGCGGAACGATGCCGGTGCGGCCAACGGAGTGGATGCGCGCCAGAACCGAGCCTTCCTGGACGGGCTCGCCGAGATCGACCATGGTCTCGATCATGCCGTCGTCCTCGGCGAAAGAGAAGCAATCGCCGGACGGCATGTCCAGCCATTGAGTTCTACCCTTCTCGACCGCACCAGCAACAATGCCGGCGTGGCGCAGCACATTGAGAATGCCGCGCCCCGCGATCCGCACCGTTTGCGCGCGTGAGGTGCCGCCGCCGCCAAGCTCGGTGCTGACGAAGACCTTGCCCATTTCCTCCGCTGCCGTGTCGTACATGCCGACGGCATCGATCTCGATCATGCGCATCGAGAACGGGGCAGAGAATGCCGCCACCGCATCGAAGGCTTTCTGCTCGAGCGCCTTGTCGGGCACAGTGTGCGCGGCGCAGAACGGGACGAAGTCCAGCGTCTTTCCACCAGAGTGAAAGTCGAACACGATGTCGGCGCGGGGCAGCAATTCACGCTGGAAATAGTCGGCGATCTTCTCGGTCACCGTACCATCCGGCCGGCCGGGAAAGCTGCGGTTCATGTTGCCCTTGTCGATCGGCGACGTCCGCGTGCCGGCTCTGAAAGCCGGATAGTTCATTGCCGGCACGATGATCACCGTGCCGCTGACTTGCGCGGGATCGAGCGTACGGGCGAGATCGTAGAGCGCCAGCGGCCCTTCATACTCGTCGCCATGGTTGCCGCCGGAAAGCAACGCCGCCGGTCCCTTGCCGTTGCGGATGACGCAGATCGGGATCATCACCGAACCCCACGCAGAGTCGTCTCGGCTGTAGGGCAGGCGCAGGAAACCATGCTGGACACCGTCGCGGTCGAAATCGACGGTCGGTGCAATCGGCGACGGTCGGAGGCTGGACAGCGGGCTCAATTCTTCACCACCAGTTTGCGCGGCACATTGGCCAGACACTCTACACCGGTTTCGGTGATCAAGATGGATTCGGTGATTTCCAGACCCATCGTCTCCAGCCACAAGCCGGTCATGAAATGGAAGGTCATTCCGGGCTTGAGTTCGGTGCGGTCGCCGGGGCGCAGGCTCATGGTGCGCTCGCCCCAATCCGGCGGATAGGATAGGCCGATCGAGTAGCCGGTGCGGTTGTCCTTGACGATGCCGTACTTTTTCAGGACGGCGAAGAAGGCGTTGGCAATGTCCTCGCAGGCATTGCCGGGCTTTGCGGCCGCAAGCCCCGCCTCCATGCCTTCCAGCGTCGCTTTCTCGGCATCGAGAAATTCCTGCGTCGGTTTGCCGAGGAACACGGTGCGCGACAGCGGGCAATGGTAGCGGTTGTGGCAGCCGGCGATCTCGAAGAAGGTACCCTCGCCCCGCTTCATCGGCTGGTCGTCCCAGGTCAGGTGCGGCGCCGAAGCGTCCACGCCCGACGGCAGCAGCGGCACGATCGCCGGATAGTCGCCGCCAATACCGTCGACGCCGCGCGTGCCGGCATCATAGATCTCGGCGACGAGATCGCATTTGCGCATGCCGACTTCGATCTTGTCGACGATGCGCTGGTGCATGGCCTCGACGATACGGGCGGCCTTGCGCATATAGTCGATCTCGGTCGGGCTCTTCACCGCGCGCTGCCAGTTGACCAGCGCGGTGGCATCGACCAAGCGGGCATTGGGCAGATGCTTCTGCAGCGAGGCGAAGGCGGCGGCCGAGAACCAGTAATTGTCCATCTCGACGCCGATGGTGAGCTTGCCCCAGCCGCGATCGGCAAGCACGCTCGACAGGAAATCCATCGGATGCCGCTCGGTCGACTGCACATAATGGTCGGCATAGCCGACGATGTTGTCATGCGCGAGATAGGCGGTTCGCTTGGCGCCATTGGCATCCTGGCCTCGGCCATACCAAACCGGCTCGCCCGAAGGCGGCACGATGACCGCCTGGTGCACATAGAACGACCAGCCGTCATAACCGGTCAGCCAGGCCATGTTGGAGGGGTCGCTGACAACAAGGAGATCGACGCCCCTGACCTCCATGGCTTTCCGCGTTTTCGCGAGGCGATCGGCAAATTCGCCGCGCGAGAATTTCAGGTTTGGTTGCATGTTCTTGGTCCTCGTTTGTTGGAGCTTGCGCATGATCTTTTTCGGAAAACCGGTTTCCACTTTTCCGGATCATGCTCCAGCGACCCGCATCAGCTTTCAAAAATGGTTCCGGAGCTGGTCGCCAGCGCGCGGTCGCGGGCGAGCGCGGCTATCGCGGTGTCCTGCACGCCAGTGCCGGTCAAGTCGGCGATGGTGATGTCGCTGGCCGAGCGCCGGCCATGTTTGACGCCGGCGATGATCTGGCCGAGTTCGATGACTTCAGCATCAGCCGCCATCACTCCCGCCGCGATTGCATGGTGGAGTTCGCCCAGCCGCCGTGTTTGGTGGGGGCTATCAGCGACATAGAGATCGGCCATGCGCAGGATCGCAGGCGCGATCTCGTTCTTGTGCTCGGCATCCGAGCCCATGGCGGTGATGTGCTGCCCGGCGGCGACGAAGCCGGCCTTGATCAACGGCTCGGTCGACGGCGTGGTGGTAACGATGATGTCGGCGCCGGCAACGGCGCTTGCCGCGTCGGGCTCGGCGCGCACGACGATGCCCAGTCTTTCGCGCAAGCAGGCAGCAGTCGCTTCGGCCTTGCTGGCATCGCGCGCCCAGATGCGTGCTTCCTCGATCGGCCTGACAAGGCGCAATGCTTCCAATTGCAGACCTGCCTGCAAACCGGCGCCGAAAATCGCCGCCACGGTGGAGTCTTCGCGCGACAGATGCTTCGCCGCGACCGCGCCTGCCGCAGCGGTGCGGACATCTGTCAGGTAGCCATTGTCGAGCAGCAGCGCCTCGACCACACCCGTGTTTGCCGAAAGCAGTACCATCATGCCGCCACCGCTCGGCAGGCCGAGCTTCGGATTGTCGAAGAAGCCGGAGCTGATCTTAACGGCGAAGCCGTCGATACCGGGTACGTACGCGGACTTCACGTCGACCTCGCCGCGATGCTCGGGGATATCGAGCCGCAGGATCGGCGGCATCGCCACCGGCAAGGTAGCGAGCGCGCGAAAAGCGTTTTCGACGCAGGCAATGGCGTCGAGGTCGAGCATCACGATCTTGCGCAGTTCTCTCTCGGTGAGGATCGTCATCCGGCTCATGCGGCACGCTCCGCGATCGCCTCACCGCAGATGATCCCGCGGTGCGCATTCATGTCGATGTTGCGGCCGGAGAGCAGAACCACCACCGGCCCTTTCGTCTTGACCTTGCCAGCGAGCAGCGCGGCGATGCCGACCGCGCCGGCGCCCTCGACGATCTCGCGCTCCTGTGCATAGGCATGGCGGATGCCGGCGGCGATCTCGTCCTCGCTGAGCAGGATGACGTCGTCGAGCAGGTCGCGGCACATGGCGAAGGTCAGCCTGTTGTCGAGGCCAATGCCGCCGCCGAGCGAATCCGCCAGCGTCGGCAGTTCCTCCACCAGGACAGGCCGGCCGGCATCGAGGCTCGCCTTCATCGCAGCACCACGCGCCATCGAGACGCCGATGACTTTTGTGCCTGGGCTGACGCCTTTGACGGCGGCAGCAACCCCTGAGGCCAGGCCACCGCCGGAGAGTTGCACAAGCACCATAGCGGCATCCGGAGCCTGCTCGATCATCTCCAGCCCGAGCGCGCCTTGCCCGGCGATGATGGCGGGATGATCGAAGGGCGGCAGCATGACCAGCCCCTCCTGCGCCACCAGCCGCTCGACCTCATGCTGCGCGTCGTCCTGGCTGTTGCCGACGATGCGGACCTCGGCGCCGAGTTCGGCGGATCTCGTCCAGCTTGTTCTGGGGCACCAGACGCGACATGCAGATCACGGCGCGCATGCCTTCGAGTTTCGCCGCGTGCGCTAGAGCCCGACCGTGATTGCCGGTCGAGGCAGCAACGACACCGCGCGTCCTCTCTTCCGCGCTCAGCGAAGCGACGGCATTCGAGGCGCCGCGCAGCTTGAAACTACCGGTGGTCTGGCGGTGCTCGAGCTTGAGGTAAACCGGCACGCCAAAGCGTTGCGAAAGGCTTTGGGACGTGACGGTTGGTGTCCGCTCGACCTTGTTGTGAATTCGCTCGCGCGCGGCATTAATATCGCTCAGCGTCACTGTCGCCATGATCGTCAGTCGCGCGGCAAAGGCAGCGTCATCAGACGGCCGAATTCAGGATGGGCTGTGTCGTCGCCACACAGCCGCAAACAATTCCAGGCGCTGGCCTGATTGCTGGTGACCACCGGGCGTCCGATCGCCTGTTCCATCCCAGTGACGGCAAGCGCACCGCGCAGCGCCGTGCAGGACACGAACAGCGCTTCCGCGCTCGCATCGGTCGTCTGGCGCGCGAGATCGATAAGCGCCGCTGGCGGAATGCGCGCCATCTCGCGATCGTCCTCAAAGCCGAGACAGGTGAAGCTGGCGATCTCGAAGCCACGCGCCGCGAAATACGTCGCCATCGGCCTGGAGGTTTCGACCGTGTAGGGTGTCAGGATGCTGATGCGACGCACGCCGAAGGCGTTCAGCCCGCGCACGCCGGCCATCGGCGGCGTGACCACGGGAACCCCCGGCTTGGCGGCCTGGATCGCCACCTCGATCTCGGCATCGCCGATCACGACCGAAGCCGAGGTGCAGGAATAGCAGATCGCGTCGAGCTTCTCGTCGGGCAGGATCAGGGCAGCGCCTGACGTCAGCGCCGGCTGCATCTTGCGCAGGTTTTCCGGTGTTGTCGGATTGGCATAGGGGATGCGCGCGACATAGACGCCGATGCGCTCGCTCGCGACCATGCGGCGAAAGTCCGGTTCGCTGGTGTGATCCGTGGCCAGGATGATCAGGCCGATACGCTGGTCGAGCGGACGATCATCGAGCAATGGCCGCTTCGGATGGACTGTGATTTCGGGCAAGGGCTTCATCGGTTACCTCTCGATCTTGCCGTAACGACGCTCCAGCCAGCGCAGCAGCACGACCGAACAAAGACTGATGGCGAGGAAGAAGGCGCCGACCAGCGTGATCGGCTCCAGATAACGATAGTAGGTGTTGGCGACGCTTTTCGCCTGGTTCATCAGCTCCAGCACGGTGATCGCCGAGAGCAGCGGCGTCTCCTTGAACATGGCGATGAAATAATTGGCCAGCGCGGGGATCATCGGTGGGATGGCCTGCGGGATGATGATGTGCGTCCAGGTCTGCCTGGCGTTGAGGTTGCAGGCCTTGGCGGCCTCCCACTGGCCGCGCGGCACGTTTTCGATGCCGGCGCGATAGACCTCCGCCGTGTAGGTGCCGTAATGCAGCCCGAGCCCGATGACACCGGCAACCAGCGGCGGCAGAAGAATGCCGATGTCGGGCAGCACATAGAAGATGAAATAGAGTTGCACCAGGAGCGGTGTGCCGC
The DNA here is from genome assembly GCF_056868045.1 of Mesorhizobium sp. HAY1-8B. Classification (NCBI taxonomy): domain Bacteria; kingdom Pseudomonadati; phylum Pseudomonadota; class Alphaproteobacteria; order Hyphomicrobiales; family Phyllobacteriaceae; genus Mesorhizobium; species Mesorhizobium sp. HAY1-8B. The sequence goes on along the minus strand of NZ_CP200321.1, from coordinate 2,928,948 downwards.
GGATGAATTCGGCCGCCCAGCCGACGGTACGCGACAGCACCTTGTTGGGCGAGCGGCGCGCCAGCGCGATGCCCAGCCCGACGATCGCCGCCAGCACCGAGCCGAGCAGCGTCGCCAGGATGGTGATCTTCACCCCCTGGATCATCGTCGGCAGGATCTGCCGGACAAAATCCCAATCCCAATCCATCAGCGAACCTTGGCCATCAGCGCGCCCCGGCCATCAGACACGCACTCCGTCAAGGCCGCGCGCCATGCGGCGCTCCAGCGAGCGCACGCCCCATGAGATGAGCAGCGCCAGGATGAAATAGATGACCAGAATGGTGGCGAAGGGCACCATGGTGTTGCCGGTCTGGGCGCGCACCACCTGCGCCTGGAAGGTGAGATCCGCGAGCGAGATCAGCGAGACCACCGACGTCGCCTTGAGCAATTCGATGGCGTTGTTGCCGAAGGTCGGCAGCATCACCAGAAATGCCTGCGGCAGGATGACATGGCGCAAGCCTTGCCAGCGACCGAGATTGAGCGCGATGCAGGCTTCATGCTGTTCGCGGCCGATCGATTGCACGGCGCCGCGCACCACTTCGGCGGCATAGGCGCCGACATTCAAGCCGAGCGCCAGCACGCCGGCCTGGAGCGGGGTCAGTTCGAAACCCACCAAGGGCAACACGAAATAGGCGAAGAACAGCTGCACGAAGATCGAGGTGCCGCGGAAGAATTCTATGTAGGCGGTGGCAAGCGCGCGCAGCGCGAAGAAGCGCGACAGCCGCCCCATGCCGGCAAGAAAGGCCATCACAAGGGCAAGCACCGACCCCATCAGCGTCAGCTCGATGGTGACAAGCGCTCCCTGCAATATCAGGCCGAAATAGCCGGACCACTGGGTCATTCGATTAGAGGTTCCAACGTTAGGCAGATGGGGGGCAGCACGAACCAAGCAGAGCATGGCGCCGCCCCTCATCCGTCACTTCGTGACACCTTCTCCCCGTGAACGGGGAGAAGGCAAAAATCACTTCGCCGCGCAGAGCTTGTCGCGCGTCGTCGACATCGCGGCCGCGGCCGAGAAGCCGTAGGGCTCGATGATCTTGGCGAACTCGCCCGACTTCTTCATCTTGGCGAGCTCGACGTCAAAGGCATCGCGCAGCGCCTCGTCGCCCTTCTTGAAGGCGGCGCCATCGCAATAGACCGGCGCGCCCTGCACCGGCGCGATGACTTCGAGGTTCGGATCATTGGCCTTTTTCATCAGATCGTTGATCGACAGGACCGGCAGCGAGTAAGCGTCGATGCGGCCATCCTGTACCATCTTCAGGCCGCTCTGGCCGTCCGGCACGACGATGACGCGTTCGCGCGGTACGCCGGCGTTGAGCGCCAGTTTCTCCTCGGTGCCACCGCCGGGCGCGCCGATGGTGGCCGATGTGTCCTTCGCAACGTCCTCGTAGCTCTTGAAGCCCTTCGGATTGCCCTTCTTCACCAGCATCGCCTCGGCGTCGCACAGCACCGGCTCGGAATAGGCGACCGCGGCGCAACGCTCCGGCTTCATGAACAAGCCGGCGGTGACGACGTCGAAGCGACCGGCCTGCAGACCGGGGATCATGGCGCCATATTCCGAGATCGAGGCGACGACATCGGCGACGCCAAGCCGCTTGAAGATCTCACGCGCCACGTCGGGCGCGGCGCCCGAAACCTTGCCGTCGGCGGCGACCGCCGTATAGGGCGGTTCATTGGCGATGGCGAGACGGGCGAAGCCCTGGGACTTGAGCTGCTCGAGCTTGCTGTCGTCGGCCGAGCCCGGAATCGAGGCGGCCAGGACTGCCGTCAGTGCAAGGCCGGCGACGCCGGCCAGAATGCCAAGTTTCTTCATTGTTCCCAACTCCTTGTTCTTGGTTTTGTCATTTTGGTTTTGATTGAGGGACGGCTTCGCCTTCCCTCGGGCATGGCGGTCAGACGCGGTGTCCGGCCGCGATGATCTTCTTCAGGAAGCCTTGCGTGCGCTCCTGTTTGGGATGGCGGAAAATCTCGTCGGGCTTGCCTTCCTCGACGATCTTGCCGCGATCGAAGAACAGCACCCGGTCAGCGAAATCGTGGGCGAAGCCCATCTCATGAGTGACCAGCAGCATGGTCATGTCGGTCTCGGCGCAGAGCCGCCACAAGACGTTCAACACCTCCTCCACCAGCTCCGGATCGAGCGCCGATGTCACCTCGTCGAACAGCATGATCTTGGGCTGCAGAGCGAGTGCCCTGGCGATCGCCACGCGCTGCTTCTGGCCGCCGGACAGTTGCGCCGGCATCGCCTTGGCCTTGTCGGCCATGCCGACCATGTCGAGCAGCTCCATCGCCCTCTTCTCGGCGGCGGCGCGCGGCGTGCCCTTGGTCAGCATAGGCGCCAGCGTCACATTGTCGATGACGCTCTTGTGTGGAAACAGGTTGAACAGCTGGAAGACCATGCCGATCTTCTGGCGCATCCGCGCCAGATGCCGCTCGTCGGCCGGCAGCAACTGGCCGTTGCGCTCCATGTGGTAGAGATGCTCGCCCTCGATCTGGATGTGACCGCCGTCGATGCGCTCCAGTGTCATCAGGATGCGCAGGATCGTGGTCTTGCCCGAGCCGGAGGGGCCGATCAGCGCCAGCTTCTCGCGCGGCATGACCTGCATCGACAGCCCGTCCAGCACCTTGAAGGCTCCGAAGCTCTTCGAAATGGCATCGACCTTGATGATGGGTGCGGACAAATGAATTTCCCCGTGCTGGAGAAGCCTGTGCCCTTAACGATGCGGAACGAGCCAAATCATGTCAATTAGGAAAATAATATCATGACAATTATTCTGATTCCGCACAATTTCGAAGCATAGTCGGCCTAAATCGCCAGCAGCAGATGCTCCGGATCGCCAAGCAAGAGCTTGGTGACAACGCCGAGACCGGCGCGCAGTTCCCCTTCGGTGGTCGAGCCCAGCGAGATACGGACCGCCGGATGCCACGGCGCATCCGAAATGCGGAAAGATGTGCCAGGGGCGATCGCCACGCCCTGCAGCCGGGCCTGGGCGACAAAGCCCTCCTCGGCGCGGTCGTCGGGCAGCTGCAGCCAGACGTGCAGCCCGTCGCGCCGTGCGCGATAGTCAATCCCGGCAAGCACCTCCGCTGCGATATCCTGCCGCCGCCGCAGGGCCGTGCGCTGCCAGCGGACGAGTTCCATCGCGGTGCCGTCTGTCACCCATTTGGTGGCGATCTCGGCCACCAGCGGCGTGGCCATCCAGTTGGAGACCAGGTGCCGGTTGGCGACGGCGGCGACATAGCGGTCCGGCGCTGCGAGATAGCCGATGCGCAGACCTGGCACGGTGATCTTGGTGAAGGAGGTGACGTAGAGCGTGCGCTCCGGGGCAAAGGCAGCGACCGGCGGCGGCCGCTCCTCGACCAACGGCCCTAGTACATCGTTCTCAATGATGGCGATGTCGTGCTTGCGCGCGACCGCGGCGATCTCGGCGCGTCGAGCCGCATCCATCAGCGTTGCCGTCGGATTGATCACCGAAGGCTGCACAAACACGGCGCGGATGTCGGAAAGCCGGCAGGCCTCGTCCAGTGCTTCCGGGATCAGGCCATTGTCGTCGATCGGCAGGCCTTCGAGGTTGAAGCCGAGATAGCGCGCCAGGGGCACCAGCGTGTGATGGCCGATCGCCTCGGTGGCGACGGTCGATCCCGGCGGCGCCACGCTCATCAGCGCCACCGTCATGCCGGCGGTGGCGCCGTTGGTCAGGCTGATATTCTGCGCGGAGGCATCGAGCCCGCACAGTTTCAGCCATTCGACCGCCACGGCACGGTGGCGCGGAAACACCATATTCGGCCGGAAGGATAGCGCCGAACTCGACGGCAGGTTTTCGGCGAGCCACCCCAATGCCTGCTTCAACCGCTCCAGATGCATCGGCTCGCAGACCGGCTTCAGGATGGATAGGTCGATGACCTCGCCAAGACGCTCTGGCAGATAGGGCGGTTCCGGTTCGCGGCGCTGCGTCTGGACAAAGCTGCCACGGCCGATCTCGCCCGAAATCAGGCCGCGCCGGATCAGTTCCTCATAGGCGCGGCTGACCGTTTGCACCGACAGTTTGAGGTCATCGGCCAGCCGGCGATGCGTGGGCAGACGGGCGCCATTGGCAAGACGCCCGTCATGGATGGCGCGCGCGAACTGGTCGGCCAGCGATTGATAGGCTGGCCGCCGGATGAGCGCGGGATCTGGTTGCCACAATGTCATGACTTATTAGAGATCGAAATCAGTGCAATTGACAATCGAAATAATGCGCCATCATGCTACCGTGGACGAAAAAGTGGGCTCTGATGACTGCAGCGAAACTCGACGCGATCGACCTCAAAATCCTGGATGCCATCCAGCGCGACGGGCGCATCACCAAGCTGGCGCTGGCCGAGCAGGTGGGGCTGTCGCCGACGCCGTGCTGGATGCGGCTGCGCAAGCTGGAAAAGGCCGGCATCGTTTCGGGCTATCACGCCCGGATCGCCATGCGCGTCGTGGCGCCGGTCGCCACCGTGCTGATGGAGGTGACGCTTGCCAGCCACCGCCAGGCTGATTTCGACCGCTTCGAGCGCGTCATCCGCGACATCCCCGAGATCGTCGCCTGCTGGTCGGTGGGTGGCGGCGTCGATTATCTGCTGAAGGTGATGGCGCGCGACATCGATGCCTACCAGCGGCTGGTCGACGGCTTGCTCGAGCGCGAGATCGGGATCGACCGCTATTTCACCTACATCGTGACCAAGACGGTGAAGGAAGAGATCGTGCTTCCCATCGCCGAGTTGCTGCCGGCGTCGCCGTAGTGCCGGAGAGATCGTCTGCGGAGGCGGCACAATAGAGAGAATCTCTCTCCTTCAGGACGCCCAAACAGCCTCTCTGTCTGCGCATGGCGGATAGTCTTCCCGTACCAGTCCGAACCGGGAGGCCTCGACCATGTCCGCGCATTTCGCCCGCTCGCATCGCCACGAAGCGCTCGACCGCCTCGCCGACCGCCGGCTGCTGCGCGAGTTGGCCTATGTCGACGGCCACTGGACGGCGAGCGAGGCCGCCGAAAGTTTTGAGGTCACCGATCCGGCGACCGGCACCACGGTCGCCTTCGTTGCCGCGCTGGATGCGCGGCAAACGACAAAAGCGATCGATGCCGCCGCACGCTCCTTTCCTGCCTGGCGGTCGCTGCTGCCGCAGGAGCGGTCAAGAATCCTGCGAAAATGGTTCGAGCTGATCATCGCAGCGAAAGACGATCTGGCTCTGCTGATGACGCTGGAGCAGGGCAAGCCCCTGCAGGAGTCGCTCGGCGAGATCGACTACGCCGCCTCCTTCGTCGAATGGTACGCGGAGGAAGCCAAGCGCCTCAACACCGAGAGCATCACCAGCCATCTGCCGAACGCGGAAATGATGATACGCCGCGAACCGCTCGGCGTCGTCGGCGTCGTCACACCGTGGAATTTTCCGTCGGCCATGTTGACCCGCAAGGCGGCCGCCGCCCTTGCCGCCGGCTGCACCATCGTCGCGCACCCGTCCTCGGAAACGCCGCTGTCGGCGCTGGCGCTGGCCGAACTTGGCGAGCGCGCCGGTCTGCCGGCCGGGGTCTTCAACATCGTCACAGGCAGGGCCGCGACCATCGTCGGGCGGATGTGCGAGGATCCGCGAATCCGTGGCATGAGCTTTACCGGCTCGACCGAGATCGGCAGGCTGATCGCGGCACAGAGTGCGCCGACGATGAAGCGGCTGGTGATGGAGCTTGGCGGCCACGCGCCACTGATCGTCTTTGCCGATGCCGATCTGGACAAAGCGGTAGGCATTGCCATCGATGCCAAATTCGCCACATCGGGCCAGGATTGCCTTGCCGCCAACCGGATCTATGTCCAGCGTCCGCTCTACGAGCGCTTCTGTGCCGCCTTTACGAGGCGCATCGAGGCGCTGCGGACCGGTAACGGCCTCGCCGATAAAACCGACATCGGACCGCTGATGCATGAGCGCGCCGTCGCAAAGGTCGAGGAACAGGTCGCCGATGCGCTTGCCCATGGCGCGCGCTGTCTCACTGGCGGCAAGCGGCATCAGGCTGGGCCATTGTTCTACCAGCCGACACTGCTGGCCGATGTCACCGATGAGGCGTTGATCATGCACGAAGAGACCTTCGGGCCGGTCGCGGCGGTCACGCCCTTCGACAGCGAGGACGAGGTCATCGGACGCGCCAACGCCACCGAATACGGCCTGGTCGCCTATGTCGTGACAGAGAACGGCGCGCGCCAGCAGCGCATGGGCCGGGCGCTCGACTATGGCATGGTTGCCGTCAACCGCGTCAAGATCACCGGCGCGCCGATCCCCTTTGGCGGCGTCAAGCAATCCGGCATCGGCCGCGAAGGTTCGCGCCATGGGCTGGAGGCTTTCACCGATCTCAAATATCTCTGCCTGAATGTGGCTTAAGCCGCGCTCGGTTTGTCTTTCAAGGAGTCAAGAAAAGATGCTCGACCAGTCCAACGAACTCAATGCCTGGGATCGCGACCACTTCTTCCATCCCTCGACGCATATGGGCACGCATGCGCGGGGTGAGAGCCCGACCCGCATCATGGCCGGCGGTGAAGGCGTCACCGTGTGGGACAACAATGGCAAGAAGAGCATCGATGCCTTTGCCGGCCTCTATTGCGTCAATGTCGGCTACGGCCGCCAGAAGATCGCTGATGCGATCGCAACCCAGGCGAAGAACCTTGCCTATTATCATGCGTATGTCGGCCACGGCACCGAGGCCTCGATCACGCTTGCCAAAATGATCATCGACCGCGCGCCCAAGGGCATGTCGAGGGTCTATTTCGGCCTCTCCGGCTCCGACGCCAACGAAACCAACATCAAGCTGATCTGGTACTACAACAACGTGCTCGGCCGGCCGGAGAAGAAGAAGATCATCTCGCGCTGGCGCGGCTATCACGGCTCGGGCGTGATGACGGGATCGCTGACCGGGCTCGACCTGTTCCACAACGCTTTTGACCTGCCGCGCGCGCCGATACTGCACACCGAGGCGCCCTATTACTTCCGCCGCGCCGACCGCTCGATGAGCGAGGAGCAGTTCTCTCAGCATTGCGCCGACAAGCTCGAGGAGATGATCCTGGCCGAAGGGCCTGAAACCGTCGCCGCCTTCATCGGCGAGCCGATCCTCGGCACTGGCGGCATCGTGCCGCCGCCTGCCGGTTATTGGGAAAAGATCCAGGCGGTGCTGAAGAAATATGACGTGCTGCTGGTCGCCGACGAGGTGGTTACGGGCTTCGGTCGGCTGGGCACCATGTTCGGCTCCGACCATTACGGCATCAAACCGGACCTGATCACCATCGCCAAGGGCCTGACCTCGGCCTATGCGCCGCTTTCGGGCGTCATTGTCGCCGACAAGGTGTGGCAGGTGCTGGTCGAAGGTTCCGACAAGCTCGGCTCGCTCGGCCATGGCTGGACCTATTCGGCGCATCCGATCTGCGTTGCCGCGGGCGTGGCCAATCTCGAACTGATCGACGAGATGGATCTGGTGACAAATGCCCGCGAGACCGGTGCCTATTTCCGAGCCGAACTGGCAAAGGCCGTCGGTGGCCACAAGAATGTCGGCGACGTGCGCGGCGACGGCATGCTGGCGGCGGTCGAGTTCGTCACCGACAAGGACGACCGGGTGTTCTTCGATGCTTCGCAAAAGATCGGTCCGCAAGTGGCGACGGCGCTTGCCGCCAGCGGCGTCATCGGCCGCGCCATGCCGCAGGGCGACATACTCGGCTTCGCGCCGCCGCTCTGCCTGACGCGCGAAGAAGCCGACATCGTGGTGGCCAAGACCGCCGATGCGGTGAAAAGCGTGTTTGCCAATCTCTAAAATCGACGATGAATGCCATGACAGAAAATCTCCCCGCCACCATGGCCGCCGTGCTGCTCACCGGGCACGGCGGACCGGAAAAGCTCGTCTATCGCACCGACGTTAAGGTGCCCGCGCCCGCCCCGGGGGAAGTGTTGGTCAAGGTCAGCGCCTGCGGCATGAACAACACTGATGTCTGGGTGCGCCAGGGCGCCTATGGCACGGAAGAAGACGCTTCCGCCGTGTCGACCTGGCGGCGGCAGGGCAACACGCTTGTTTTCCCGCGCATCCAGGGCACCGACACGGTCGGCACCATCGTTGCGGTCGGTGATGGCGTTTCGCCAGACCGTATCGGCGAGCGGGTTATGGTCGATTTCTCGATCTACAATCGCGACGACGATTCGTTGGCCGACATAGATTATATGGGCCACGGCCGCGACGGCGGTTATGCCGAGTATCAAACCGTGCCGGCCGAGAACGCGCATGTCGTCGACACGGAGATGAGCGATGTCGAACTGGCCACCTTCTGCTGTGCCTACCTCACCGGCGAGCAGATGCTGGAACGCGCTGGCCTGAAGGCCGGCGAGCGGGTGCTGGTCACCGGCGCCTCAGGCGGCGTCGGCTCGGGCATCGTGCAACTGGCACGGGCGCGCGGTGCCATTCCCTATGCCGTCGTTGGCAAGGGCAAGGAACAGGCGGTGCTCGACATCGGCGCCGAGGCCGTCATCACCCGTGGTGTCACCGACCTGCCGCAAGCGGTAGCCGAGGCGACCCACGGCCAGCCGGTCGATGTGGTGGCCGATCTCGTCGGCGGCGCGATCTTCAATGACCTGTTGCGTATTCTCAGGCCCGAAGGCCGTTACACCACCGCCGGTGCGATCGCCGGTCCGGTCGTGCAGCTCGATCTCAGGACCATGTATCTCAAGCAACTGCAGTTGCATGGCTCCAGCCAGGGCACGCGCGCCGATTTCCGCCGGATCGTTGGATATATCGAGGCGAGAAAAATCCGGCCGCTGGTCGGCGGCGTCTACAGGCTCTCCGATTTCCACCACGCGCAGGCGGATTTCGTTGCCAAGGATTTTGTCGGCAAGCTGGTGGTGGTGCCCGATGCTGTCGCGGAGCAGCCGGCGTCGTTCTAGAAATCTCCCCCCCGCTTCTGCCGGCCTTCTCGCCGCTGCCACAATGGGAATGACTTGCAGTCCAGCCAGCAAGTCGCCACAAACGGCGATGCCCATCGTCATTTGGCCCGGGCGTCTGGTGACAGGAACAGCGAGACATGACAGCCCGAATGATAGTGCTCGACGCCAATCCTCTCGGCGTCGCGGATGTGGCTGAGATTGCCAGACGCAGAGCCCGCCTGATGCTGGGCGAGGAGGCGATGCGCCGCATCCGGGCGAGCCGCGCCCTCATCGAGCATCTCACCGGGCTTGGCAAGCCGATGTACGGCGTCACGACAGGCCTCGGCGCCTGTGTCGACACGCCGCTCGCGCAGGCCGACCTGATCGCCTTCCAGCACAGCGTGCCGCTCAGCCATAGCATGGGCATCGGGCCTGCCCTGCCGACCGAAGCGGTGCGGGCGCTGATGACCGCGCGCATTTCGGGCATGGCCGCCGGCGGCACCGGCACCTCCGAACGCGTGGTCATGGGTCTTGTGGCGGCGCTCAACGCCGGCGTCCATCCGGTGATCCCCACCTGGGGATCGATCGGCGCGGCCGACCTTGCCCATCTCGGCCATATGGCCAGGGCGCTGCGCGGCGATGGCGAGACGGAGTTCCAGGGCAGGATCATGCCCTCCGCCGAGGCGCTGGCTCTCGCCGGGCTCGAGCCGCTCGACCTGCGCGAAAAGGACGGCCACGCCATCATCGTCGCCAACAGCCTGTCGACCGGGACGGCGTGCCTGTGCCTCGAAGACGTCGCCCATCTCATCGACTGGGCGTTGGCTGCCGTGGCGCTTAACTATGAGGCGTTTCGCTCCTCCCTCACCGCGATCGACGCTGATGCCCTTGCCGCGCGGCCGGCCTTCGGCCAGCGCGAGATCGGTGTGCGGCTACGAAAGGAGCTCGTGGGTAGCGGCCTCTGGCAGGACAAGGCGGCGCGGCGCCTCCAGGATCCGCTCAGCTATCGCTGTGTGCCACAGGTCTGGGGTGGCCTGCTCAATGCGTTCGAACAGGCAAAGCAGGCAACGGAGATCGAACTGACCCATTCGGGTGACAACCCCGTCATCCTGCCGGAGGACGAGCGGGTGGTTTCCAACGGCAATTTCGACCTCACGGCAATGACGCTCGCCTGGGAACAGCTCGGCCAAGCGCTAGCGCATTGCGCCGTCGGCACCGCCAACCGCTGCATGAAGCTGATGTCACCGACCATAGCGGATCTGCCGCGCTTCCTGTCGGCCAGGGGCGGCAGCCGCCAGGGTTATGCTGAACTGCAGAAGCCGCTTGCCGCGCTCGAAGCCGAGATCCGGCATCTGGCCAACCCGATGTCGCTGAGCCCGCTGGCGGTTTCGGACGGCATCGAGGACCAGTCGTCGATGGCACCGCGTGTGGTGGCCAAGACGGCCGAGATTATCGAGCGCATGCGCTATCTGGTTGCGATGGAACTGATCTTCGCGGCGACAGGCGTGGAGTTGCGCGGCGTCGTCGACAGCATGGGCGAAGGGCCGCAGCGCACCTTCGCCGCTGTCCGCGCGCTTGTCAGCCCGCTCGACGACGACCGCGAGATGAGCACCGACATGACGCGGGTTGCGCGGATGGTGGCGGGACCAAGATACTGAGCAAGGCGGACCTCACTCCTCTGCCGCGCTTTGCTCCCGGACGGCGGACGGCGCCACGCCATAGCGCTTCCGGAAAGTGCGGTTGAAGTAGGAAATATCTCCGAAGCCGACTTCGTAGGCGGTGGCGCCGATTGAACGCGCGCCCGAGCCCTGCGACAGCAGTTTGAGCGCCTCGGCGAGCCGCCGTTCGAGAAGATACTTCGAAAAGGTCGTCCCCTCACGCTGAAACAGCTGCTGGACATATCTTGGCGTGACACCGAGAACCCCAGCCACGATGGAAATGTTGAGACCGCCATCGCGCAGATGGTTGTCGACGTAGCGCTTCACAGGTGACAGCCGATCCCTGTCCTGCTCCGATGGAGCTTCCAGATAGGCAACGACCAGTGGCAGTATTTCGTTGAAATGGGCATTCGCCATCTCAGCCTCGCCAGCCGAATGCGGTCCACGCATCAGCAGATAGGCGCCATAGGTGATCAGAAGCTGCAGCGGCGGGAACGTCCTGGGGATCGGTCGCAGCATCAGCTTCGACAGGGTTTCGCCAGAAATCCTGAACGCGCTGCCCGGCAGGCTGCCGCAGTCCAGCCGGCCTCCCTCCGGCAGATACCAGCTGTACGGCATCTCGCCGGATACGAAAAGAAAATCGCCTAGCGCGGCTTCCGTCTTCAGCCCGCCCTGCTCGACGACGAGGGGACCTTCCATGCTTCGCAGCATCAGAACCCTGTCCGAACCGGACGTTCCCTTGCCCAACAGTCGCAATGGCGAGGACGGGAAGAAGCATGTCATGACGCTCAGATTGTCGAGACCGCATCTGACGCCGCGCATCCCCGGAAGGACACCCCGGCCTGCCTCCAGCGCAACCTCGCCGATGATCTCGCGGAAATGAGCGGCGCATGACCGCCTGGCTTCGGCATCGTCATGACCCGACATATCGAAGTTCACCGGGCTGATCCCGCCGGCATTGATAGGTCTGTGATATAACTGCAACATTTCCAATTCGGCTTGTCCGAGTTCGTTTTCAGCAGTGCCGGCTTCGCTTTACCCCAAGTGTGCCGCCGCCCCGATTGATAACATGAGTAATTGAGACATGTTTATTCGATCCGGGACAACGGAGCCAGTGCTTTATGGCTCGCGCCTTGACGGCGCCCGGATGGCCAATTTGGGGGTGCCACTATGTTTGACAGGCTGCTCGCGGGAACTTGCCTCGCACTGCTTCCACTTGTTTTCACCACGCTTCCGGTTAGCGCTGAGGACGGGACGGAACAGGCGCCCGCGACGCTGCTCGAGACGGTGGTGGTGACGGCGAGCCGAACGGAGCAGCCGATCTCCAGCATTCCCGGGTCCGTTCAAGTCATCGAAGGTGCCGAGCTTGCGCAAGAGCTGAAACAGACGAGCGACCCTGCAACGCTGATTTCCAGGCTGGTGCCTGGATTCTCGATAGCCAACCAGACGATTTCGGGAGCCTCCGAAAGCTTTCGGGGCCGTGGCGTGCTCGTGTTGGTCGACGGCGTTGCGCGCAACACCCCGCTGCGCGACGTTTCGCGCACGCTTGCGCTGATTGACCTCGGCAAAGTCGAACGCATCGAGGTGGTGAACGGGGCGAGCAGCCTCTACGGCTCGGGCGCCACCGGCGGTACCATCAATTTCATCACCAAGAGGGACGCGACCGAAAAGCCGACCGTGACGGTGGAGACGAAGGTGAAGGCCTTCACCGCCAACCCCGGCAAATCCGCGGCACCCGAAGTTTCGCTCTCGGCCACACAGAAGATCGGCAAGTTCGACTATCTGATCTCGGCAAGCGGTCAGCGGACGCGGCGGACCTATGACGGCGATGGCCGCGAGCTGCCATCCGATGCCATGCTTGGCCAGGGCGGCGGCGACCGCACGGACTTCGGCAACCTCTATGCAAGGCTGGGATATGAGGATGGGTCTCGCCGCTTCGAGGTCTCCGGCGAACTCGTGCGCATGGAGCAGAATCCGGACTGGTTCTCCAACTTCCAGGCCACGCCGGCGGTGCCAGACTACACCGCGCCCTATACGGGCGAATCCGTGATGGAGAATTCGAAGTATTTCACCGCCCGCTATACCGATACCGCCTTCGCACTGGGTTCGCTCGAAGTGAAGTCTTTCTACAACGACATGGAGAAGCGCTTTCCCTTCACGCGCTTCGACCGCTTCGTCAACAACCAGGTCTATTATTCAGGCAACCCGCTCAACCCGCAGGCCAGTTTTGCCCAGACCACGCTCTTCAGCAAACGCGCGGGTGTCACCGCGACGGTCGAGACCCCTCTCGACGTGCTGCTGCAAGGCTCGACGCTGACCTGGGGGCTGGACTTCGTTCATGACAACACTTTCCAGCAGCTCGAGAACGGCTGGGACGTCATCAGCCCGATGAAGCAGAATTCGGTCGCCGGCTTTGCCCAGTTGCAGGTTCCGGTAACGGACCGGCTTCGCCTGCAGGGTGGGTTGCGCTACGAGCGCTACTTCCTCGACATTGAGGACTTCAATCGCCCGGCCATCTTCTACATCAACCGGCCCTATCCGGCGATCGACGTCATCGGCGGTTCGTTCGACTACGACAATCTGACATTCAACATCGGCGGTACGTTCGACCTGACGCCCGATGTCCAGCTTTATGGCGGCTTCTCGCAAGGGTTCTCGCTGACCGACATCGGCAGCTTCACGCGCCGGGCCGGCGCCAACAGCAGCGCCGAGCTTTGCGACGCCTATGGAGCACTGGCGTGCCCTGGCGCCGGTGCGCCGGATTATACGGTCAGTTACGCCGATATCGCGCCGAGCCCGCAGATCGTCAACAATTACGAGATCGGCGTTCGCGGCGGCGAGGCCGATTATGGCGGCTCGCTGTCGGCTTTTCTTTCCACCTCCGACCAGGGCGTCAACTACGACATCGCCTCCAATCGCGTCTCGCAGCAGAAGGAGGAAATCTGGGGCGTCGAAGCCACCGCGTGGTGGAACCTCACCGGCAACCTCACTGTCGGCGGCATCCTTGGTTACACCGAAGGCCGCTACGACAAGGATGGTGATGGCAAGATCGACGACTGGCTGCCGAACAACAGGATAGCCACGCCGGTGCACGGCACCGTCTACGGAACCTATGTCTTCGACAACGGCCTCAACCTGCGCGGCGAAGTCCAGTTCTTCACCGGCCGGGACAAGATCACGACGGTGCCCGAGATCAAGGGAGCGGCGCTGGTAAACGTCCTTGCGAGCTACAAGGTCGGCGAGGGCGACCTCAGCGTCGGCATCGAGAACCTGTTCGACACCGACTACATGAACCCGACAGCAAGCGCCACGCGCAACAACGTCGTCAACGGTTTCGGCCGGACGATCTCGCTCGGCTACAAGGTCACCTTCTGAGATGGTCCACTTCGAGATGCATGATGACGGTATCGTCGATCTGCGGCTCTACCCGCCGCACGCGCAAACAGATGAGGCCGACTATCTCTCCGCGCTCGACCGCATCGGCCATCTCGATGGGCCCTATGCCATCGTGGTCGACATTTCGGGCAACATGCATCTGTCCCGCGAGGGTGAAATTCGTCAGGCGGCATGGGCAAAGGCGACACGACAACGCATTTCCAGTTCGTGCCGGGCGCTGGCGTTGGTGCGCGAGAATCCCAATCCACGATCACGCCAGTCCTTCGAACGGCTCTGGGCCATTCCGGTCCATGTCACCAGCAACCGCGACGAAGCGCATCAATTTGCCGCCAGGCATCTCGGCAGGGCCGCAAGATCGTGACCGAGCTCGCGTCGCAAGCCATCGGCACACCAGTCGGCCAGCGGGATTCGGGCCGCCTGCGGCTCTTTTCCGTCCTGGCCGGTCTGTATCTCGCGCAAGGCATTCCGGGGTATCTCCTGGTCGCCGCCGTGCCGCCGATCATGCGCGAGCTTGGGGTGTCGCGAACCGCCATCGGCATGCTTGCCATACTGATGATCCCGCTGACGATTAAATTCCTCTGGGCGCCGCTGGTCGACCGTATCAGGCCGATGGCGATCGGGCATCGCCGTGGCTGGATCCTTCCCACCCAGATCGGCACGGTGATTGCGATCGCAGCACTTGCCCTGGTGGAACCGATCGATCTGAAAGCCATATTCGTCATAGGGTTCGCGATTGCGGTCCTGACATCGACGCAGGACATCGCCACCGACGGCTATGCCACGCTTGCCTTGAAGCAAGAGGATCGCGCCATGGGCAATGCGATCCAGGGCGGAGCGGTTGCGCTCAGCGTCATCGTCGGCGGCACGGTTTCGCTGCTTCTCTACGGCTGGGTCGGCTGGCAAGCCATGGTGCTGACGATCGCGGCGATCTCGGCATTGCCGCTGATCGCGATCGCCTTCATGCCGGAGGACACGATCACAAGAACTGTGGAGACGCGTGCAAGACCGTCGCTTTCCAGCTTCCTGAAACGGCCGGAGGCCGTGACGGTTCTGATGATCGCCTTGACCTACCGCGCGAGCGAGGGGTTGGTGAAATCCATGGAAGGGTCCTATCTGGTCGACGCCGGCTTGCCGTTGTCGGCGATCGGATATCTAAGCGGCATCTCGGCGGCAACGGCCGGCATTGCCGGTTCCTTCGTCGCGGCCATGCTGGTTCGACGCTCGGGTGCGGGCGGGACGTTGCTTTTGCTCGGCACGCTGCGCACGGTCTGTTTCCTGTTGTTTGCCCTCCACGCGGTCGGCCAAGTGACAGGCATATGGGCATTGCTGGGAGCGGCTGGATTTCAGACCTTGATCCGCTACATGGAGATCGTCGCGCTTTACAGCCTGTTCATGGCGGTGTCGTCGAAGGACCAGCCGGGGACCGACTTCACCATTCTATCCTGCGCCCAGATCATCATCTATCTGGTTGGCTCGATGATGGCCGGGGCAATCGCCGACCGCATCGGCTATTCCGCGCTCTTCTTCATCGCCACGCTTGTTTCCGGTCTGGCCGTAGTGCTGACGGCGCATCTTGTCTCGAGGCTCGCGAGGAAACTGCCGAGCGCAGGATGCGTCCTGAAATGATGCACCTGGGTGGCGCACGGCAGGCCGAACTATTGGTAAGGGCCCCTGAGATTGAGCTTCTCGGCCAGGAGGCAGAAGCGGTCGATCAGCCGGACAAGTTCTTCGCCTTGTCTACCGACAATCGCGCCGCGCTCGGCGGGAGGCGCCTCCGATAGAGCCTTCCACAACCGGCTTTGCCGGTCGCAGACATCAGCCAGTTCGGAGCACTCGCTGGCGGTCAATTTCAGGAGATGATCCGCTGTCACCGGTCCGATGCCGGGCGGCGTCGTCGCGCCAAGGGAAAGATAGCCCGGCGGCACGGTGCCTTTCGCATTGGTCACGGATTTGCGGCAGATGACATCGAAAATCTGGTCGACGGCCTGCTTAGCGCCGGCCACGCGCGAGGGATGGTCCGTGTCGGCCGCGGCGTGCGGCAGAAGTTCAAGCCTGGCACCATGCCTTTCGACAAGACCGAGATAGGGCAGCATCGGGCCGGAGAGACGCCCGGTCGACACATCGCTGAAGAGATCGGCATCGATGGCGGCGTGGCGCACCTGCCCTGCATCCAGCGCGTCGCCAAGCGCCGCAACGTCGACAAGCTCACCGCGGTCGTAATTGACCAGCACCGCGCCCCTGTTCATGCGTGACAGGACATCCGAACCGATGAGCCCGGCATTGGCGTAACGGCCAGTCTGCGCGTCCTGCTTGCCCAGGCCGACATGGACACTCAGCACATCGGCGCCTTCCGCCGCATCGACGAGGTCCGCCGCATAGGCGAAACCTTCGGCCTCGATCCAGTCGCGGTGCCGTGGCCGCGCATGAACCACCACGCGCATGCCGAAGGCGCGGGCGAGCTTGGCCACCTCGCGGCCGATATTGCCATAGCCAATGATCGCGATCGTCTTGCCTTCGAGCTTCTCGGTCGGAAAATCGCGCAGTTCCCTGCCGGTGTCGAAGGCGCCGCGCGCCACCCGGTCGTGCAGCAAGTTGACCGGGAGATCCGGCAGCACTTTCAGGATCGCCTTCATCACCATCTGCGCCGTGGCGCGGCTATTGATGCCGGGCGTGTTCATCAGCACCGCGGTGCCGCCCTCGCCCCCGCCGCCGCCCCAGGAGCGAGAGCCCATATTGGCGGTGCCGGCGCCGATGCGCACGCCGGCCAGCGGAAAAACGGTCTCGGCGGGCAGAAAGGTCGCCGCCGCGATGACGGCGTCATAACGTCCGTCGCCCGCGGCTTCGATCAGCTCTTCCCGGGCGCTGAGGTCCGGCTGGTAGAAGAAATGCACCCGGCCCTGTTCGAGATCGGCTTTGTCGCCAAGCGCGGACAGGTGGAAGCGGCCGCCCTTGGCCTCGACATGGACGCGCGCCTCGTTCGGATCAGGCTTGCCGTCGGGTCCGAGTCGCAGGCCGACCAGATCGCAGATCAGCACCGTGTAGATGGTTTGCGGATCGATCAGCTCCGCGGCCTGTGTGTTGGTGTTTGTGGTCACGTCGTTCCCCATGCAAGCGCGGCAAGCCCTGCTTCGGCAGCAGGGTATCCTGAATAGTCAGAACCTATCGGCCCGGAAAGGTGCCAGATCGATCGCCGGCGGCAAACCGGCGGCAAGTTGCGACACGATCGCCTTTCAGGCACAGTGCGATGCCGCCATTGGCCCCTTGAAGGGTCAAGTCCGACACGCGTAACATCGCGCCATCAGAACTGAGTCTGCTTTATTCATCCGGGCTAATGTCCGGATTGGACTGGGTATTTTCCTTTGAGCACGGATGCAGCCAGCGGCGTGGCGAAGCGCGGCAAATCGTTTGCCCATGTGGCGGAAGCCTCGTGGGGCAAGGGCCTCGGCACCTTGTTGCGGATCGTGCGCATGACGCTGCGCCATCCCTGGCAAGTCGCCATCACCCTTGTCTCGACCGCCATCGCCGCGACGCTGCAGCTTTTCATTCCGCGCCTCCTGGGACGAGCCATCGACCAGGCTCAGGGCGTGATGGCGGCGGGCGCCGGAACCGCGGCCGAGCAGGCGCTCTGGAACACGGCGCTGACACTGCTCGTCGTCAGTATCCTGCGTGGCCTCTTCACCATGGCGCAGAACTATTATGGCGAGGCGGTCGGCCACCAGACCGGCTATGAATTGCGGCTCGCCTTCTACGAGAAGATCCAGCGCCTGAGCTTCTCCTTCCACGACCGGGTCCATACCGGCGATCTCATCACGCTCGGGCTGCTCGATCTCGACGGTGTGCGCATGTTCTTTTCCACCGGCATCCTGCGCGTGGTGCTGCTTGGCGTGCTGATCGGCGTTGGCGCCTACCTCTTGATCAGCACCGATCTCATGCTCGGGCTGCTCAGCCTCAGCTTCGTGCCGTTCGTTGCCTGGCGCTCCTCCGTCACTCAGCTCAAGCTGCGCAGCACCTGGCTGACCCTGCAGGAACGGCTGTCGGTGCTGAGCCGGGTGATGGACGAGAACCTCGGCGGCATCCGTGTCGTGCGCGCCTTCGCGGCGCAGCGCCATGAGCTCGCAAAATTCGATCGCGCCAAGCAGGACGCGCTAGAGCTGGCCAATGAACGCGTCGACATCCGCGTCTCCAACACCAGCGCCATGAATTTTTCCTTCCTGGCCGCCATGGGGCTGGTTCTGTGGTTCGGCGGCCAGAAGGTGATCGCGGGCCAGATCAGCGTCGGCACGCTGGCCCAGTTCCTCACCTTCATGACCATCCTGCAGATGCCGGTGCGCCAGCTCGGCCTGATGGTCAATTCGTTCGCGCGCGCCTCGACCTGCGGCACACGGCTGTTCGAACTGCTCGACACCGAGCTCGACATCAAGGACGTGCCCGATGCCAGAGAGCTGGTCATCACCGAGGGCGTGCTGCGTTTCGACAATGTCGGCTTCCGGTATGAGGGCACGGGCGGCCGCCCGACCCTGTCCGGCATCTCTTTCGAGGCCAGGTCCGGCGAGACGGTCGGCATTGTCGGTCCGCCCGGCAGCGGCAAGTCGACCATCGCGCATCTGATCCCGCGCTTCTACGACGTGACCTCTGGCGCGATCACCATCGACGGCCAGGACATAAGCAAGGTCACGCTGCAGTCGCTGCGCAAGGTGGTTGGCGTCGTGCAGCAGGACGCGTTCCTGTTCACCACCTCGATCGAGAACAACATCGCCTACGGCAATCCCTGGGCGCGTGAGACCCGCATTGGACAGGCCGCCGAGTATGCCCAGTTGCACAACTACATTATCGGGCTTCCGGCCGGCTACACCACGGTCGTCGGCGAGCGCGGCGCGTCGCTTTCCGGCGGCCAGCGCCAGCGCCTGACCATCGCGCGCAGCCTGATGCTGCGGCCATCGGTTCTGGTATTCGACGATTCCACGGCGGCCATCGACGCCGGCACCGAGCAGCGCATCCGCGCGGCGATGAAGCGCTTCGCCAGGGATCGTGTAACGCTGATCATCTCTCACCGGCTGAGCTCTCTGATGCATGCCGACCAGATCCTGTTCGTGGAGGGCGGTCGGATCGTCGAGCGCGGCACGCATGAGGAGTTGCTGGCGCTCGGCGGGCGCTATCGCGCGCTCTACGACCTGCAACTGCGACCGGACGAAGACCGGCTCGAGGGAGCCGCATGATGCCGACACAGGACGACGACGAGAAGGATGACAAAAGCGGACGGCCGACAAAGGCGGTCGTCGGCTCGCACCGCGACGAGGAAGAGGTTTTCGGCAAGGCCTATGACCCCCGCATCATCAGGCGCATCTGGAGTTTCGTCAGGCCGTATCGGGGCCGGATATTCATCTCGGTCGCCGCGGTGCTGGTGTTCACGCTGACGCAGCTCGCGATCCCGCTGGTCATTCGTTACGCCATCGATCACGGCATGGCTCCGGGCAGGCTCGACCGTTCGGTGATGGTCTTCGCGATCACCGCCTTCACCGTGATCATCCTCGTCAACTACGCCGCCAGCCATGTGCAGGAGAGCGTGGTCGGCAAGGTGGCCGAAAACGTGCTGTCCGACCTGCGCCGCGCCATGTTCAGCCATCTGCAGCGTGTCTCGCTCAGCTTCATGGACAAGACCGAAGTCGGCCGGCTGATGTCGCGCCTGCAGGGCGACGTGAATTCGATGCAGGAATTCCTCGAGACGTCGGTGATGTCGGTGGGCGATATCGTG
Organism: Mesorhizobium sp. HAY1-8B; assembly: GCF_056868045.1. Classification (NCBI taxonomy): domain Bacteria; kingdom Pseudomonadati; phylum Pseudomonadota; class Alphaproteobacteria; order Hyphomicrobiales; family Phyllobacteriaceae; genus Mesorhizobium; species Mesorhizobium sp. HAY1-8B. The sequence goes on along the minus strand of NZ_CP200321.1, from coordinate 2,909,204 downwards.
CTTCTGTTCGGCATCGTCACCGTCCTGCTCTGGCTCGATTTTCGGCTCGGGCTGCTGACGCTGTCGACCATGCCGATGCTGTTCATCGTGCGCCTGTTCTGGCTGCCGCGCGCCAAGGTCGCCTTCATGGCCGCGCACGAGACCAACTCCATCGCCAATGGCGCTCTGGCCGAAGGGATCCACGGCGTGCGCACCGTGCAGAGCTTGGAGCGCCAGCATGTCAACTTCGACCTGTACGACGAGAAGGTGCTGGCCAATCTCAACGCCCATCTGCGGTCGGCGAAATACGCGCAGGTGATGGTGCCGATCGTCGACACGCTGACCGGCATCGCCATGGCGACGGTCATAGTGGTTGGCGGTTCGATGGTGCTGTCACATAGCCTCGATGTCGGCGTCATGGTGGCGTTCCTGTTCTATATCCAGCGCTTCTTCGACCCGATCCGATCGCTGACCATGCAGTACAGCGTCATGCAGCGCGCCATGGCTTCGGGCCAGCGCATCTCCGAGGTGCTCGACGTTCCGGTGGATGTCAGCGACAAGGAAAACGCGGTGGCGCTGTCGCGCGACATGGACGGCTCGGTCGAATTCAAGAACGTCACCTTCGGCTACCGGCAGAACCAGCCGGTGCTGAAGAACATCTCCTTCCGCGTCAATCCGGGCGAGACCGTGGCCCTTGTCGGCCCGACCGGGTCCGGCAAGTCGAGCTCGATGGCGCTGGTGCACCGCTTCTACGATGTCTGGTCGGGCGAGGTTCTGGTCGGCGGCCATGATGTGCGTGACCTGACGCAGGATTCGCTCGGCGATCAGGTGGCCATGGTGCTGCAGGAGCCGTTCCTGTTCTCCGGCACGGTGCTGGAAAACATCCGCTACCACAAGACATCAGCCAGCCGCGAAGAGGTGGTGCGCGCCGCACAGGCGGTCGGTGCACACGACTTCATCGAGCACTTGCCCGATGGCTACGACACCGAGCTCGAACAGCGCGGCGGCAATCTCTCGCTCGGCCAGCGCCAGCTGATCAGTTTTGCGCGCGCGCTGGTGGCCGACGCCAAGATACTGGTGCTCGACGAGGCCACCGCCAGCATCGATTCCTACACCGAGATGCTGATCCAGAAGGCGCTGATAAAGCTTCTGGAGGGCCGCACCGGACTGGTCATCGCCCATCGGCTGGCCACCATCCGCGGCGCCGACCGCATCATCGTGTTGCAGAATGGCGAGATCGTCGAAAGCGGCAACCACGAGCAGTTGATGCAGAGGAAAGGCCTCTACGCCCGCCTCTACAACATGAACTACGCTTCGTTCGACGACATTTCCGAAGAAGAGATGGGAATGGACGCGGCGATCGGCAAAGCGACGTGAGGGGTGCTTGCCGAGTCGACCCGACCGTCCGACAACTCGATTTTTCGCGGGCTCACGTCAACTCGCGATCAGATCTGCGGCGATTGGGATTTGCGCGTCTCTGGTAGCGGCAACCCGCTGGCCGTGCGGCCGACCGGGTTATAAGGCCGCTCATATCTGGCGCATAATGCGCGGGACAACACCGTCGTCGGTTACTGAAGCTAGTACCAGCGACCGCGACCATAAAAACCGCCACCGCCGAGCACAATAACGATAAGAACTATGACCAGAATTGTGGTGATATCCATTTACGCCTCCTGAGCGCGCGTGGCCGGATTGGCGGTCACCGCTCTTGCTTGTAGAGCATGAATTGTTCTTGTTTATTTTGACATACACCAACGTTCCGCACGGCATTCTTGTTCCAATGGACTTATCAAGCATGGCTAGCTTATCGGAACCGCTAGCCCTCTCACCCCCGTTGGAAGGTTTCAGCAACCATGTCCTGGCTCGCCAAGGAACCAACTGGCCTGCCGATTTCTTTAGCTGCATGAAGAAACCTAGCATACTGGGGACGGACGATCACGATCACACCGGTTCGGTCGGTATGCCGCCCGAATTCCCATCCCAAAATCAGAATGCTGAAGGAGATTTCGGCGGTCGATTTGGATATGGACATCCCGCTCACAGGCCGGATCCTTTGCCACATACACGTTTTCGGCGGGGGCAGTTCGTCCTCTGCCGCTCGATAAAAAGAAGAGATGGCGCTAACCGGCTATGCAAAAACCCTACGAAATAGCATATTTCGCCAGGAAGCATGGGATCACGCAGGCTCAGGCACGACAGATCACCAAGGATTTCGGCCCCTCACGCGTCAGGTGCGACACGGCCGCCCAGGAGCTGAACTTGGCCGTGGCACGTTCATCGCCTCGCATGGGCGACGGCCGGCATCTGTCTTCGCTACCGAAGGAATAGCTGATTCTGGACGCGGATGGCCGATGCATTGGTCTTGGCACAATCAGCGAAGCCACTTCCTGAACCTCGCGGCTTTGTTCCGTAGGAATGCAGCAGCTGCCGCATCAGACGCCCTTCGCGATGGCCCATTCGCCGCAATGATGAACTTGGCATCTTTCAGCGTGAGACCGTACTTCTTCGCAAAGTAGGTGACGCCATAAGGCTCGTCTTGGGGTATGCCCGCGTTTGTGTCAGCCATTTGTGCCTCGCATGATGGACAGTCTGGCTCGGCTTCGGCCTCTTACGACCAGTCTGGGCTACATCAACCTTCAGCGACAGGCGATGGTTCCGAAACTGCAATATCCCAGGCGACGCTTTCACGCCCGGCATAGCGGTTCAGCCTTTTTTCTCGTGATTGCCCGCAAAGGCTTTGCCAGATGCATTTGTTTCGGAAACGGCGAACTACGCCTCGTTCGCCGACATTCGCAGGATGAGATGGAATTGGACGCTGCAGTCGGCCGGGCGGCGTGGCCGGTGCGGGCAGAGTTCGAACCGAAGATGTCGCTGCCTGCCGCGCTCTCCGAGAGACCTATTTGCGCGTTCCCCTGACGTGGCCGCTGACCTGCACGCCGTCCTCGGCGCGCAGGTACAGAAAGCCGGGAATGGAGATCAGCGGGATGATCGCGGTCAACAGGAATACCTGGTGGAAACGTTCCGGTGTGAGCACGTGGGTCTCCCCCGCTATCAGGCCCAGCAGCATGGCTGCGATCGAGACGCCAAGCGAAACGCTGAGCTGCTGCAGCACGCCGCCAAGGCTGGTGGCGCGGCTGAGCTTGTCCGCGGGCAGGTCGGCATAGGATAGCGTGTTGGAGGTCATGAACTGGGCCGAGCGGACGATGCCGAACAGGAAGACGTAAAGGCCGATCATCCAATGCGGCGTATCGGCATTCATCAGGGCGAAACCAGCCACGGTGGCGGAGCCGACGATGGCGCTGCCGATCAGCACGGCACTGAAGCCGAAGCGACGCAGCAGCGGCGACAGCAGCGGCCGCATCAGCAAGGCGCCGAAGCTGCCGACGAATGTCAGCGAGCCCGAGGTGACCGGGCTCATGCCGAAGCCGACCTGCAACATCAGCGGCATCAGAAACGGCACGCCGTTGAGACCTACGCGGCACAGGCCGCCGGCAAGCGTGCCGACCCAGAAGGAGCGAAATCGAAACAGCGTCAGGTCGACGGCCGGTGCCACGACGCGACGCGCATAGCGCCCGAAAGCCAGCAGCAGCAGGACGGACGCGGCCAGGACCAGCACTGTGGCTGAAACGGGAATGATCGGCCGGCCGATGTTTTCCAGCCCGAATTGCAGCAGCGCGACGCCGCATCCCACCATCAGGAACCCGGCGAAGTCGAAGCGCTGCACTGTTTCCTCGTGGAAATCGTCGACGAAGCGCAGCGCCGCCAGGATGCCAACGCAGCCAAACGGCACGTTGACGTAGAATATCCAGCGCCACGAGGCGTAGGTGGTCAGCAGGCCGCCGAGCAGCGGCCCGATGACCGGCCCCATGATGGCCGGCAAGGTCATGTAGGTCATGGCGGTGATCAGCCCGCTGCGCGGAAAGCTGCGCAGCAGGATGAGCCGCCCGACCGGCGTCATCATGGCGCCGCCCAACCCCTGCAGCGCGCGCATGACCAGCAGCATACCGAAACTGTTGGCCATGCCGCACAGGGCCGAGCCAAGGGTGAAGGTGAACAGCGCCAGCGCGAACACCCTGCGCGCGCCGAACCTGTCGGCAAACCAGCCGCTGACGGGAATGAACACGGCGAGCGTCAGAATGTAGGTGGTAATCGCAAGGTTAAGGCGGACCGGCGTCGTGTCGAGGCTTTGCGCGATGGCCGGGATCGCGGTGGTGATGATGGTGGAGTCGAGCTGCTCCATCAGAAAGGCGATGGCGACGATGATCGGGATGATCAGCCTCAGCCGCGGATCGCGCTCGGTGGCAAATTGAGGCTGTTCCAATGCTCCGGCCAATTCCGTCATGCAGGCTGCTTATAAGTTGTGGCCAAAGTGGCGCATCCCGGTTCAAAGGCAAGATTGCCTCACTTGTGCCAGCCAGCCGGGACCTGATCGCACGCCGTCTTATGGTCCGACAAATAGGTTGGGGGTAGTCCTTTCCACCCTGCCGGAAGTCAACAAATCTTGACCGGCCGCCGTGAGCGGACTGGGCAACGGCTGGACCAGCGACGTCACCCAAAGACGCTGCGCAGTTCAGCGGGCGCCGTCCCGGTTTCGTGAAGGAACGTGTCCGACGCGGGACGGCTTTCCTTCCCATATCTTTGGAACGGAAAGGAGACATTCCCATGAAAAGACAACTCGTATTCCTCAGCTCCATCCTGCTGACCCTGGCCACCAGCGCGATCCCGTTTGCAACCGTCGCCGATGCCGCCGTCGTCAAGCATCATTATGTCCACCTCACCGCTGCCCATGGCGGCCATTCGAATGGCGGGCATGGAGGTCACGGCGGCTGGGTTGGCGGCGGTTGGACCGGCGGCAATTCGGCCACCGGCAATGGCTGGATGGACAACTACTACAACGGTTACGGCAGCTACCATGGCTACGCTGGCGACTTCTGCGGAACCATCGCGTGGACGCTCGACCTGTGCGGTCCCCACGGCCCCTGATCGCTGACCGCACCGCCGGCCTGAGCAAGACAGGCGCCCGGATGTTCCGGGACGCCAAGGAGGCCGTTTTCCTCCCGTACGCAGTGTCGCAAACAGATAGGAGTGACGCTCATGAAAAGACAATTCGTTTTCGCAAGCTCGGTCGTGCTGGCATTGGCAGCAGGCACGACTTCATTTGCCACCACGGCCGACGCCGCGTTCGTCAGGCACAATGGCGGTGGCCATGCCATGGGTCATTTCGGCGGCGGCCACTTTGGCGGCCGCCAAAGTGGCCGCCATTTCGGTGGCGGGCATAGATACGCCTTTCACCACGGATATGAACGCGGTCGCCATTGGGCCGGCGGTGGCTGGAGGGGCGGCTATTACGGCGGGTACTATGATGACTACTATTGCGGACCCGTTCAGCTGGCGCTTGGGCTCTGTGTCCCATACCGCCCCTATTATTATGGCCCATTCGGAATTCTCTGATCGCTGTCCGGCCATGGCACCTGCGCTCTGGTGCCATGGTTCCGTCGGGCTCGGAATGTCGAGCGCCCCGATGCTAGGCGATTTCGGGGCGCCTTGATGCCTCGCGGATCGCCTTGTGGACGCCGCGCTGCAAATCCATGAAGGTCGGGGTTTCCATCACCTCTTCCCGGCGCGGGCGTTCGATGTCGACGTCGAAGGTCTGCATGATGCGTCCCGGACCGATCCCCATGACGACGATCCGGTCCGACAGATAGACGGCTTCCTCCACGTCATGCGTGACGAAGAGCACGGTCAGCCTGTGCTCTTCCCAGATCTGGGTCAGCAGCTCCTGCATCTGATGCCGGGTAAGAGCATCGAGCGCGCCGAAGGGCTCGTCCATCAGCAGCATCTTGGGGCGATAGGACAGCGCGCGCGCAATGGCGACACGCTGCTTCATGCCGCCCGACAGTTCGGACGGAAAGCGGTCGGCACTCTGCGACAGCTTGACGAGGTCGAGATGCTCGAGCGCGATCTCACGGCAGGCCGTGCGATCGTAACCGGCGGCCTTTAGGGCGAACTCGATGTTCTGCCGCGCCGTCAGCCAGGGAAGCAGCGTGTAGGACTGGAAGACGACGCCACGGTCGAGACCAGGCTGCAGGATGGGCGCGCCATCGATGCTGAGATCGCCAGCGTCGAAGTCCTGCAGTCCGGCGACGATCGACAACAGCGTGCTCTTGCCGCAGCCCGACGTGCCGACGAGCGAGACGAACTCATTGTCGGCAAGATCGAGGTTGATGTCGCGCAGCACTTGCGTGCGCCGCTCGCCGGTGCCGAAGCTCTTGTCGAGACCGGCGATGCGCAATTTGGGAACGGTCATCGGCGGTTCCTCATTGCGAATGGCCATCCTGGCGGAACAGGACCTTTTCCAGCGCCTTCATGACCTGATCGGTGATGAGACCGAGCAGGCCGAGCAGCAGGATGTAGCCGATGATGGTGTTGGTCTGGAAATAGCGCTGCGACACCGTGATGCGATAGCCAAGCCCCGACGTCGCCGCGACGAGTTCGGCCAGTACAAGCCAGGTCCACGCCCAGCCAAGGCTGATGCGCAGCGTATCCCAGATGCCCGGCAAGGCGCTGGGCACCACGATGCGCGTCAATATCTTGCGGTCCGGCAGGCCGAGCGTGCGGCCAAGGCCGATGAAATCGGCGGGAACCCGCTTCACATTGTCCATGATCATCAGCACCTGCTGGAAGAAAGTGCCGATGAAGATGATCAGGAACTTTTGGGTATCGCCGGTGCCGGCCCACAGGATGGAGAGCGGCACGAAGGCGACGACAGGCATGTAGCGGATGAAATCCACCAGCGGCTCGATGGCCGCTTCCCAGGAGCGGAAACTGCCGATCAGCACGCCGATCGGGATCGACAGCGCCGAGGCGATGAGGAAGCCGATGGAAATGCGATACGCCGAGGCCGTGAGGTCCACCCACAGCGTGCCGTCGGTGGCGAGCTTGGCGATCTGGGTCGCGACGCTGCCGGGCGACGGCAGGAAGATCGGCTTCACCCATTCCAGGCCGGTCGCCGCCCACCAGGCAAGGCCAAGCCCGACAAAGACGGCCACCGCGATCATCAGGAAACGCGACCTCGCTATGGGGACGCCGATCCCCGAGGATCGGCGGCGCCTCGCCTGTTTCGTGGCCGCCGCTGGCGTGGGGCGCGCCGGGCCGGTTTTCGCCGGAGGCTCCGCGGGCATCTGCGTTACCACCGCGATCCGGCCTTGGTCATTGCGCCGCCTTGACGAAGGACGGGTCGATCATCTGCTCCGGCGTCACGTCGGCCTGCAGCAGCTTGGCGTTCTTGGCCGCCGCCTCGACGTCGGCGAAGGTCTTGGTGGTGAAATCGCCGGTGAGCGCCGTCTTGTTTTCGGCCAGCGAGTAGTAGCGCACGCCGTCGAAAGCGGTGTTCAGGTCCTTGACGTCGGAACCGACGGCCTTGGCGATGATGGCGCGGCCGCCGGGCGTGTCTGCGTTGTAATCCTTGAGTGCGGCGTCCCAGCTCTTGATCATCGCCAGCACCTGGCCGGGCCGGGACTTGATCACCTCGTCACGCACCACCAGCACGTCGCTGATCAGGCCGGGATCCTCGCCGGCGGTGAACAGCAGCTTGACGTCCTTGTTCTGCGCCATGGCGACGGTGAGGTATGGTTCGTAAGTGACCGCGACCGGCACCTGCCCCGCGATCAGGGCGCCGCCGGCGTCGGACGCCGGCATCGGAACGGCTTTCACATCGTCGATCGACATGCCGTTCTTGGCGAGCGCATATTTGAGCAGGATGTCGCTCGTCGTGCCTTCCTCGAAGGCGACCTGCTTGCCCTTGAGGTCGGCGATGGTGGTGACGTCCTTGCCTGCGATGATGGCATCGGCCGTCATCGAGACATCGAGCAGCAGCACGATCTTCACCGGCAGGCCGGCGGCAACCATGCCCATCGCCGTGTGGGTGGCGATGTTGGCCGCGTCGAGCTGGCCGCTGGCCAAAGCGGCGTTGATGTCCTTGTCCTCGGCGAAGTTTACGATCTGAACGTCCGGCAGGCCGTTCGCCTTGAACAGGCCCTTGGCGTCGGCGACGTGCCACTGGCCATAGCCGAGCCAGGGCTCGATGCCGATCTTGAACGATCCGGCCTCGGGCGTCGTGGGAATGGCGGCATCGGCCGCGTGGGCCGCTGGCGCGGCGGCGAGCCCGATGGCGGCGGCCATCATGAGCGCGCGAAATTGTGCTGCTAGGTTACGCATCATCCAGTTCCCCTTGATGATCAGACCGCTTTTTTACCCAGGCATCCGGTCTGGTGAGACTGCGGGTTTCTGCTCTCGCGGCACTGTGCCTCGGCGTCTTGCCCACCACTTCATGGTGAAGTGCAGCGATATTTCAGCGTCAGCGGCAGCGGATGTCAAGACTAAAATACATACATGCATATACAAGTTAGACTGGCATAGATTTCCTGCCAATTCGGCCCATCAGCCTCCCGCCATCTGTCACGCACTCGCCCTGCTGCCGTCAGTTGGTCTTGGTGGGGGAATAGCGGCTGCCGAGCGAGTAGCGGCTGCCGGCATAGGTCAGCTTGCTGATGGTGGCGACGATCGCGCCCGTCCATGTCCGGCGGTGCAGAAACAGGCAGCAGCTGCCGACATCGATGTTGAGATGCCGCGCCGTCTCGGCATCGGCCGGGATGGCGGAAATGATGTGCTCGACCTCGGTCACCGGGGTCTTATGCATGAGGTAGTCGTAGGTCGCCGTCTTCGAAAAATCCTGCTTGTCGTAGTCGGGGATCAGGCTCGGATTGACGAAGCGCTCTTCCAGCTGCACCGGCAGATCGTTCTCGAAATTGACGACGACCGAGTGATAGATCGACACACGCTTCGGGAACTCGAAGGACAGCGCAAGCTCCTTTGTCGGCGTGATGGTTTCCAGCACGAGGACTTCCGAGCGATGCCGGTTGCCGCGCTCGACGATCTCGGCCGCGATGTTGTTGATCTCGATCAGCGTCGATTGCGGCCGGGGCGGCGCGATGAAGGTGCCCACACCTTGCAGCCGGATCAGGAAGCCCGCCGCGGTCAGTTCCCGCAAGGCGCGGTGAACCGTCATGCGCGAGACACCCAGCGAAACCACCAGCTCGTTCTCGGACGGCAGCTTGCGATCCTTGCCCCACTTGCCCGATCCGATGTTGGTCAGGATGTAGTCCTTCACCTTCTCGTAAAGGGGGCTTGCCGTATCGGGCAAATCGATCATTTCAAAATCCTTTCCGGCAATTTATCGGAAATCACGCCGGCTCAACAGGTTGCCGCATGCGGATGATTGTTTTCAAGCCATCGCTCTCCCCCGCCAACAGCCGCTCATAGGCGGCCGGAATGTCGTCGAGGCCGATCTCGCGATCGATCAGGGCCAGCAGCGGCTCGCTCAATTCACCCAGCATCCCGACAGCATCGGGTAGTTCGTCGGCGAAGGCATGGCACCCCAGCAGCGCGATCTCGCGTTCGACCAGAAGGTTGGGATCGATGTCGAGACGGCCATGGAAGATGCCGACCATCGCCACCGCGCTGCCGGCATCGAGAACCCCGAGCAACTGGGTGAACGCGGCGATGCTGCCGGTCGCCTCGACGGCCGCCAGCAGCGGCGCATTGGCGGTCGCGGCGGCAATGGCGTCGCGGTCGAGGTCGACGATTGTTGCGCCGGTCACCCCTGCCACGCGGGCGCAGCGCGCCTGGTTGCGGTCGGCGACAAGCACGGTGCCAGGGAAGGTTCGGGAGAGCAGCAGCGCGGCAAGACCACCGATCGGCCCGCAGCCGACGACAAGCACGGAGCCTGCCGTCTTCGGCAGACGCCGCACCGCGTGCAGCGCCACGGCAAGCGGCTCGGCCATCGCGGCGACCCGCTCGTCAATCGCTGGATCGACACCATGCAGCAGACGCTCGGGCAACACCGCCTGCTCGGCGAAGCCGCCGTCGCAGACCTCGCCGACGAAGCCCAGCGAGGCGCAGAGATGGCGCCGGCCAGCACGGCATTGCACGCAGTCCCCGCACCAGAAGCGGGAATCGGCAACCACCCTGTCGCCGACGGCGATGGTGTCGACGCCCTCGCCGAGCGCGATCACCGTGCCGGTCAGTTCATGGCCGGCCGTCGAAGGTGAGCGGCTTATCCATTGTCCGGTGCGGAAATTGTGCAGGTCCGAACCGCAGATGCCGGCGGCGTCGACCCTGAGTTTCACCCAGCCCGCATCCGGCGCGCCCGGCGCGGTGATGTCCTCCACCCGCAGATCGCCGGGTCCATAAAGCCGTGCCGCCTTCATCGCCATCGTCTCCGCTCAGCCGGCGAGGTAGCGGTCGCGGATCTCCGAGACCGCGTTTTCATGCGAGCTGAAGCCCTCGTAGCGGGCGAGCCTGCGGGCATGCTTCGCCAGTTCCGGGTAGGCGGCCGAGGTGACATAGCCGACCGACGAGCGCTTGACGAAATCCGTCACCGAAAGCGGTCCATAGGTACGCGCCCAGCGGCTGGTCGGCAGCACCGCGTTCGGCCCAAGGACGAAATTGGCAAGGGTCACCGGCGTGTGCGGACCCATGAGGATTTCGGCCGCCTCGGTGATGTGCCCGAGATGCGCGAACGGCTCCTTCGACAGGATTTCCAGATGCTCCGGCGCATAGTCGTTGATGAAGCGATAGCTGTCTTCCAGCGACGAGGTCAGCACGATGCCACCGCGCTTTCCCGTCAGCACCGCGCGTGAGAACTCCACGCGCTGTTCGGTCATCCGCGACCAGTGTTCCGGAAGTGCGGCGAGTGCCGCCTCGGCGACCTTGCGGCTGTGCGTCACCAGATAGGCCGAGGAATCCGGCCCGTGCTCGGCTTCGATCAAGAGGTCAAGCGCGGCAAGGCCGCCGTCGACACTTTCATCGGCAAAGATGATGGCTTCCGACGGGCCGGCCGGAAGACCGGTGTCGATGATCGACGACAGCACGCTTTTTGCCGCCACCACCCACGGGCTACCGGGGCCAACAATCTTGAGCGCGGGTTTCACCGTTTCGGTGCCGTAGGCAACGGCGGCGACGGCCTGGGCGCCGCCACACTTGTAGACGGTGTGCACGCCGGCTAGGCGCGCCGCGACCAACGTTGCCGCATCCACCGACCCGTCCGATGTCGGCGGTGTCACGATGGCGATCTGCGGCACGCCGGCAATGACCGCCGGGACCGACGTCATCATCGTCACCGACGGAAAGGCGCCCTTGCCGCGCGGTACGTAAAGCGCGACCGAGGCGATCGGCGTGTATCGGTCGCCGGCATAGGCACCCGGCCGGACTTCCTTGAGCCACATCGTCTCCGGCTTCTGCTCCTCATGGAAATGCCTGATGTTGTCGATGCCGAAGCCGATGCTTTCCACGACATCCTTTTCGACCTTGTCGAAGGCCGCGTCGAACTCGGCTTCCGAGACCTGCAGTCCGCCTTCGGCGACTTTGGCCTTGTCGAGTTCCCTGGCAAGGCGGATCAGCGCGGCGTCACCCTCGTCCTTGACGGCCTGGATGATCGGGCGGACTTTTTCGACGAAGACCGACAGATCGGCCTCGGCGCGTTTCAGCAGGCCGGCCCGCTGGGTGGCATCGAGCGATGACAGATCGTGGAAGCTGATATCGGACATGGGTATTCCTCTTTGTTGGAACGCAACCTGCCGGCTGGTTGCGTTGCGGAAGACGTTGATTTCGAACCTGTGGCGAGCTGCCTCAGATCGATGCCAGGAATCCGCCATCCACCGGAATGGACTGGCCGGTTATGTAGGCCGCGGCGTCCGAGGCAAGGAACACGGCAACGCCGTGCAGATCGCCGAGATCACCGAAGCGATGCTGCGGAATCTTGGCGAGCATGGATTTCTGCCATGCCTCGTTGCTGTAGAACACATCGGTCATCGCCGTCCGGAAATAGCCCGGGGCGATGGCGTTGACCCTGATGCCGAGATCGGCCCACTCCGCGGCAAGCGCCCGCGTCATGCCGAGCAGGCCTGACTTCGACGAGCCATAGGGCACCGCGGTGGGGATGCCGACTTCCGAGGTCAGCGAGCAGAGATTGATGATGGCGCCGCCACGCCCGGCGTCGCGCATCTGTCGCGCCGCCGCCTGGGCGCAGAAGAACGCGCCCTTGAGATTGGTATCGACGATCCGATCCCACAGCGCCTCGTCGACGTCGAGCGAGGGCCTGACCTCTTCCATCCCGGCATTGTTGACAAGGATATCGAGACCGCCAAGCAGGCTTGCAGCCTCGGCGGTGGCCGTCCGGCAGCGATCGACATCGGTGACGTCGAGGGCAACCGCATGCGCAACCCCGCCGGCCGCGCGGATCGCTGCTGTCGTCTCCTCAAGCGAGGCCAGGCTGCGCGCGGTGACCGCGACATCGGCGCCGGCAGCGCTCAGCGCCTCGGCGATGCTGCGGCCGATGCCCCGGCTGGCGCCGGTGACCAGCGCCTTCCTGCCGGCAAGATCGAACAGAGAAGCATTGCGCATGTGATCCTCCTTGCCGCTGTCGGCTCCGCTTGCATGGCGAGACTATCAGATCAGGTTCCATATACAAGCATGTACAAACTGTTTCGGCTACGCTACTCCTGTCAAAATTCGCCGCACCCGCACGCCTGTCGGTGACCCGGCTCGCCCCCGGGGACGATGCAGCGAAATCCAGTGTTTGAGAAACCCGGTCGATGACGGGAGTCCGTCGCATGGCCGCAGAGGAGCCCGCTCGTGTCAAAAGCCGCGAATATGGTCCGAGCCGAGGTTACGCGCCTGTCGCCTTACAATTCCGGGCTGACCATCGCCGAAGTCATGCAGCGATACGCTCCAGCCAGGATCGCCAAGCTGGGCTCGAATGAAAACCCGCTAGGCCCGAGCCCGACGCTCGCCACCATGATGCAGGCCGGCGGCGAGATGTTCCGGCTCTATCCGGATCCGGCCGGGCGCGCACTGCGCCAGGCCATCGCCGCGAGATATGAATTCAACGAGGACCAAATTATCCTCGGCAATGGGTCGGAGGACTTGCTCTCCGTCATCAGCCGCGCGGTGTTGCGGCCCGGCGATACCATCGTCACGCTTTATCCGTCGTTCCCGCTGCACGAGGACTATGCGACGCTGATGGGCGCGCGCGTCAAGCGTGTCGCCGTCAACGACGACCTTACTATCGACGTCGAAGCCCTGATCGAGGCGGTGCGCGAGCGGCCCCGCATGCTGCTGTTTTCGAACCCAATGAACCCGGTCGGCAGTTGGCTGTCCGGCAGCGATCTGTCGAAGGTGCTGGATGCCGTCGGTGAGGAGACTCTGATCGTCATCGACGAAGCCTATGCCGAATATGCGCTAGGTGAGGACTATGCCTCGTCACTGCGTTACCTCAGCGAACGCGACCGGCCCTGGATCGTGCTGCGGACATTTTCCAAGGCGTTCGGCCTGGCTGGATTGCGGATCGGCTTCGGCATCGTCGGCGATCCGGAATTGCGTGCGCTGCTCGACAGGGTGCGCACACCGTTCAACGCCAATGGCGTTGCGCAGGCGGCCGCGCTGGCCGCGCTCGCGGATGAGGAACACCTCGCCAAGGTTGTCGCACTGGCCAGGACGGAGAGAGCGCGTCTCGAGAATTTCCTGGCGAGCAAGGGCCTCGAAGTCGCCCGTTCCCGAGGCAATTTCCTGTTCTTCAACTGCGGGCAAGATGCCAGCGCATTCGTCGAAGGCCTGCTGCGCGAAGGCGTCATCGTCAAACCATGGAAGCAGGAAGGTTTTGACAGCTACGTGCGTGTCAGCATCGGCTCGCCAGCGGAGAACGACCACTTCATGGCGGCGCTGTCGCAGCTGTTGTGATTTCCCGAAAGCCATGCTGAATTGCCTGGCGCGCACCGGGCACGATATCCGACGGTCTGCCGTTGCAATATGGAGTTTTTCGCAGGTGGCGCATCCCCTTTCGCCCGACGGCTTCCGTCCAGCCTCTCGGACCTGTGTTCTTCCCTGTCACCTTGACGATGCCCAGCATGCTTGAGAGCAACCCACCGAAGAGCCTCTACCGCGAAACGGCCGGCGGCACCGGCGACTACCCTGCCCTCGCCGGCGCGCGGCGGGCGAGGGTCGCGATTGTCGGCGGTGGCTTCACCGGCCTTTCGACCGCCCTGCATCTGGCGGAAGCCGGCGACGACGTTGCCGTGATCGAGGCCCGACAGCCGGGCTGGGGCGCGTCGGGCAGGAATGGCGGTCAGGTCAATCCCGGCCTCAAATACGATCCCGACACGATCGAGGCGATGTTCGGCCCTGAGCTTGGGCCACCGATGATCGATTTCTCCTACAGTGCGCCGGATTTCACCTTCGGTCTTATCAGGCGCCTCTCGATCGCCTGCGAGGCGCGGCAGAACGGCACCATACGCGCGGCCATCCGGCCGAAGCCGGAAGCCGCCGTACGGACCACGGCCGCGCAATGCGTGCGGCGGGGAATGCCGGTCGAAATGCTGGACGCACAGGCGATGGCGGCGCGCACCGGAACCGATCGCTACATATCGGGCATGTGCGATGCCCGCGGCGGCGACCTCCACCCTCTGAAATACAGCCTTGGCCTGGCAGCCGCCGCGCGGGACGCCGGCGCGCGGATATTTGGCGGCAGCGAAGTCGTCTCGCTGAAGCGGGAGGCCGGGCGATGGGTCCTCAAAACCGCGAACGGCTCAATCAGCGTCGAGAAAGTGCTTGTCGCGACCAATGGCTATACCGGAACCCTGTGGCCGGGCCTGCAGCAGTCGCTGGTTCCGGTGTTCAGCGCGATCGCGGCGACCGAACCTCTTTCACCGACGGTCGCGACCCAAATTCTCCCCGACAGGCCTGTCGTCTACGAGGCCGGCAACATCACCGTGTACTACCGCATCGACGCCCAGAACCGTCTTCTCATGGGCGGCCGGGGACCGATGAGGCCCATCGGAGATGCTTCCGCCATCCGCTACCTCACCGATTATGCGCTGCGACTTTGGCCAGCGCTTGCCGGGGTTCGCTGGACACATGGCTGGAACGGCCGGGTAGCGATCACCAAGGACCATCTTCTGCACATTCACGAGCCGGAAGACGGCGTCCTGATCTGCCTTGGCTACAATGGCCGTGGCGTCGCCATGGCATCGGCAATAGGGGCTGCCCTGGCGCGGCGCCTGCGAGGCAACGAGACGTCGCTGTTTCCCATGCCGATATCGCCGCTCCAGCCAATCCGGTTTCACCGCTTCTGGCCGCTCGGGGTGAAGGCCGCGATCCTTTCCGGGCGGCTGAAGGACCGGTTCGGGATCTGACGCGGTGAGCCCGCACGGCCTGACGGCTCACGGGATCGCGAGAAAAACTATGCTTTCAGGTCAGACAATCTTTGGGCATGCCATCTCAGATGGTCGTCCATGAATGTCGAAATGAAGAAATACGAGTGGTCGTAGCCATCCTGCATGCGCAGCGTCAGCGCAATGCCAGCCTTGGCGCAGGCAGCCTCCAGAAGCCAGGGCTTCAGCCCATCATTGAGAAATCCGTCCGACGTTCCCTGATCGACGAAAAACTCCGGGAAACGGTGGCCATCCTCGATGAGCAAGGTGGTATCGTAAGGCCGCCATGATGTCTCGTCCGCGCCGAGATACTTTTCGAAAGCCGGCCGCGACCAGCCGGCGGTGCTCGGCTGCACGATCGGCGCGAAGGCCGAGCAGCTTTTGAAACGTTGGGGATTTTTGAGCGCGATCGTCAGCGCGCCATGCCCGCCCATCGAGTGGCCGAAGATCGCCTGGCGCGTCATGTCAGCCGGAAATTCCCGCGCGATCAACGCCGGCAATTCCTCTGCGACATAGGAATACATGCGGTAGTTCCTGGCGTAGGGCTCTTGCGTCGCATCGAGGTAGAAGCCGGCTCCGGCGCCGAACTGCCAATTGTCCTTCTCGTCGGGAATGTCGGCGCCGCGAGGGCTGGTGTCGGGACAGACAACGATCAGGCCAAGCTCGGCGGCCATGCGCCTGTACTCACCCTTGTCCATGACGTTGGCGTGGGTGCAGGTAAGGCCGGAGAGGTACCACACGACAGGACAAGGTTTTTCGCGAGCCTGCGGCGGCACGAAGACGGCGAAAATCATGTCGCAGGAGCAGACATCCGAAGCGTGGGAATAGACGCCCTGCACGCCGCCATGCGACTTGGCCGAGGAGATGGTCTTCATCCGGTCCGACATGTGTTTCTTCTCCGCCAAACGTCCTTCACGGCCGCCTGTCTACGGCATGGGCCGGGAGCGCGGCAACCCTGATGGATTGGACCATGGTTCCCAGGCCAGGCGGCGGCCGAAAATCATCCCCATAAGGGCCAAGCCATTGACCGTCACCCAGTGCCGGTTCGGGCGTCCGAGTCGGCCGACGTGGTGCGGGTAACGACACTGACGATGGATGGCTTGAGATCGGCCGAATACTCGAAAGCGATCTTTGTCCAGTCTTCATCGAATGCATTGGATTCGCCGCCACCAGGCCGGGCAAAGCCCAGACGACCCCTCGCCTCAAATAACAGCTTCTTCCAGGAACGGCTCGTTGCGCGCAATGCGCTCGTAGCAGAACGGCGACAGGTCGAGCGTCTGGAAAGACCCGTGGACGATGAGTTCCGAGACCGCACGCCCCACGGCCGGCGACTGTTGCAACCCATGCCCGGAGAAGCCATTGGCGAACATGAAGTTTTTCACCTCGGGGTGGAAGCCGACGATGCCGTTGTGGTCGAGCATGTTGTATTCGTAATGGCCGGTCCAGCTGGTCTGGACCTTCAGCGCATCGAAGGCCGGAATGCGATGCCAGAGCGACGGCCAGATATAGTCGTCGAACTCCTCGAAATGCATTTCGAAGTCGTCATAGTCGGCTGGGCCGTCGCCCTGCGGCGTGTTGCCGGTGAGGAAAAGCTCGCCTTCCGGCCGCACGAAGGTGCCGGAGAGGTCGATGACGTTGGGCATGCGGCCGGGGATCGGATTGGCGCTGGCGAAGACGAAGCTGTAGCGCTTGTAGGGCGCGACCGGGATGGACAGGTTGGCCATGGCGGCGACCTGCTGGGCACGCGGGCCGGCGGCGTTGACCAGGGTTCCGCAGGAAATCGTCTCGCCGGTCGCCAGACGCGCCGAGACGACGCGTCCGTCTGTGACATCCAGTGCGGTCACGGCGTTGTCGATATATTCGACGCCGCTGGCGCGCGCGGCGCGGCGGAACCCATTGAGCAGGCCCATGGAATCGAACCAGCCCTCTTCGCGCGAGCCCCAGGAGCCACCGCCGAGATCATCGACGTTCAGCCAGGGGAAACGTTCCTTCAACGGGCCGGGTTCGAGGAAGACCGTGTGGGCGCCGAGGCTACGCTGCAGATCCACCCTTTCGCGCGCCGCTTCCACGCCTTCAGGCGAGCAACAGTAGAGATAGCCATATTCCTTGAAGCCGAGATCGGGCGCCGGCTCATCCTTGTAGAAGGGCGCCATCCGTTCCGGAAACCCACGGATGATGTCGATGCCGAATTGGCTGATCTTCACATTGATCGGATTGGAATATTGCTGGCGGATGGCGCTGGTGGAGAGCGCCGTCGAAGAAAAGGTGTAGCTCGAGTCACGCTCGACCACGAGGATCGATGCGCCATTGCCCAGCGCCTGGCTGAGCCAATAGGCCGTCGACGAACCGACAACCGCGCCGCCGACGATGACGATGTCGTAGGCGGTGCGCGACGGCGCCTTGTAGGGAGGAATTGCCACGGTCTGTCTCCGGTCTACTGGTTGAATGAAGCGATCAGCGCATCCGAGCCGCGAGCCAAAAGGCCAAGGTCTGAGCCGACGGCAACCATGGTGAAGCCGTCGGCGAGATAGCGGTCGGCATCGGCCTTTGCCGGCGCCAATATGCCGCTGGCCTTGCCCGCTGCCTTTGCGGCCTTGCGAACCGAGGCGATGGCCTCCTGCACATGCGCGGCACCCGGATTGCCCATCGAGCCCATATTGGTGGAGAGGTCGCCGGGGCCGACGAAGAGGACATCGACGCCATCAACGGCCGCGATTTCGGCGGCATTGGCAACACCCAGTTCATCCTCGATCTGCACGGCGAGAAGCTGCTGCTCACGCGCCTTGGCGTGGTAGCCGGCGATGCGGCCGAAGGCGTTGGCGCGGTGACCGACCGAATAGCCGCGAAACCCGCCGGGCGCATAGGTCATGGCCGCAACGATGGCGCGGGCTTGCTCGGCGGTCCGCACATTGGGGATCATCAGGCTGCGCGCACCGATATCGAGCGCCTGCTTGATCAGATTGGAATCGTCGGACGGCAGCCTGACGACGGCCTCGCTGTCGAAGCCGCCCATGACCTGAAGCTGCGCCATGATGCTGCGCAGATCGTTGGGGCTATGTTCGCCGTCGATCAGCACCCAACCGGCTCCGCAGCCGGCGACGATCTCCGTGGTGAGGGCCGAAGCCAGTGAGCACCAGATGCCGATATGAGCCCGACCGACCGTTACGGCGGCCTTCAATGTGTTGCTGCGCTCCTGCATTTCGCGATCGGTCTCCAGCCAAATAAGGTCCATTGAAATTTGTATGATGTCCTATATCATATGGCTAACTTTGGCTGCAAGGCCGGTTTCACTGGCGGGGTCTGCTTGGGAGTTTGAACATGAAGATCGGCTTCATCGGGCTTGGCGTCATGGGTGCACCGATGGCGCGCCATCTCGCCGCTGCCGGGCATGAGATCATGACGGTTCTGAACCGCTCCCCCCTGCCGAGCGACCTGAAGGCATCGGTCGTCGCCTCCCCAGCCGAGGTGGCGCGGCTGTCCGAGATCATCGTCACCATGCTGCCCGACACCCCTGACGTGGAGCGCGTCCTGTTGGGAAAGGACGGCGTCGTCGAGGGACTATCGGCCGACAAGCTGGTGATCGACATGAGCTCGATCAGCCCGATCGCCACGGCCGAGTTCGCGGCGAAGGTTCGCGAGACCGGAGCCGGCTATCTCGACGCGCCGGTCTCGGGCGGCGAGGTCGGCGCCAAGGCGGCGAAGCTCACCATCATGGTTGGAGGGCCGGCCGCTGAGTTCGAACGGGCGCTGCCGATCTTCGAGACGCTCGGCAAGAACATCACCTTGATCGGCGAACAGAATGGCGCCGGACAGACCTGCAAGATCGCCAACCAGATCATCGTCGCGCTCAACATCGAAGCCGTGGCCGAAGCGCTTGTCTTCGCCAGCAAGGCCGGCTGCGACCCGGCCAAAGTGCGCAGCGCGCTCATGGGCGGCTTTGCCGCTTCTCGCGTGCTGGACATGCATGGCGAGCGCATGATTGCCCGCACGTTCGCACCGGGCTTTCGCATCCGGCTGCACCAGAAGGACCTCAATCTCGCGCTCGAAAGCGCCCGCGCGCTTGGCGTGGCCCTGCCGAACACCGCCGTGGCGCAGCAGCTTATGAATGCCTGCTCGGCCCGGACAGGCGGCGCGGAAGCCGACCACTCGTCCCTCGTCAAGGCGCTCGAGATGCTGAGCGACCATGAACTGTCAAACGGAAAGGAATAAATCGATGCGCGGAACCGGCAAGGCCGATATCTTCGTCATGCTGGCCCATCCCGTGGGCCATGCCAAGAGCCCCGGCATGTTCAACGAAATCTTCGAGCAGAAGGGCCTCGACAGCCTGATGGTGCCGCTGAGTTGCCGCCCGGAGGATTTCGAGACCTTCTGGGCCGGCATCACGGCGGCCGAGAACATCCGCGGCGTCATCATCTCGGTGCCGTACAAGGTCGCGGTCTACCACAAATGTTCCGCCGCGCATGACCGCGCCGCGCGGGTTGAGAGCGCCAATTCCGTGCGCCGCCAGGCCGATGGAAGCTGGTACGCCGACAATTTCGACGGCGTCGGCTTCATCGACGGCCTCAAGGCTGGCGGGCACCAGATTGCCGGCCGCCGCATCCTCCAGGTCGGTGCCGGCGGCGCCGGCGCGTCGCTGACCTACTGTCTGGCCGAGGAAGGCGCAGCGGAGATCCGGCTGACCGACATCGACAGGGGACGCGCGGAGAAGCTGGCCGCGCTGGTCGGCAAGTCCTTTCCAAAATGCCGTATCGAGATCGGCCAGCCCGATCCGTCTGGCATGGACATGGCGATCAACGCCACGCCTTCCGGGCTGAAGGCTACCGATCCGCTGCCCATGGATGTGACGAAGCTGACGCCTGACATGACGGTCGTCGACATCATCATGGAGCCGGCCGAGACGGCGCTGCTCAAGGCGGCAAAGGAGATCGGCTGCCGCGTCCAGCCTGGACGCCCGATGATGGACTTCCAGGTTGAAGCCATGGCCGAATTCTTCGACATCGAGCGCAAGGACCGCGGCCATGGCTGAGACAATGACGGCCGTCGTCATCGGCGGCACTTCGGGCATAGGCCGCGCGATCGCCTTGCGCTTCGCCGAGGACGGCTACCAGGTTGTCGTCGCCGGCCGGGACGCGACACGAGGCAAGGAGGCGGCCAGCGCCTGCGAGACGGCGGGCGCACCGCGCGCTCTGTTCGTCCAGACCGATGTCGCCGAAGCCGCTTCGGTGGAGGCGCTGGCGCAGGCCGTCAGCGCTGCGTTCGGCACGCCTGAAGTCGCAATCAACTGCGCCGGCATCCTGCAGAGCGGCAAGCATGTGCTCGATCAGGATCTGGACGAGGACGAGAAGATGTGGCGGGTGAATTATCGCGGCACGCTGCTGGGGTGCCAGGTGTTCGGTCGGCTTATGTCGGCCGCCGGGCACGGCGCCATCCTGAACGTCGGCTCGCTCGCCTCCTTCGCGCCGCTGTCGCTACCAGCCTACACGCCTGGAAAGCATGCGGTTCTGGCACTCACCCAAGTCCTGGCGGCAGAACTCGGCCCGCACGGCGTCCGCGTCAACGCGGTGGCGCCCGGCTACACGCTTTCCGATGGGCTGAAAGCCAGGATCGCCAAAGGCGAGCGAAACCCCGAAGCCATCCAGGCGACCACGGCGCTGCGCCGTTTCGTCGAGCCGCGCGACGTTGCCGAGGCGGCATTATTCCTCTGCTCGGATCGTGCGGCATCGATAACCGGCGTCACCTTGCCTGTCGACGCCGGCTGGCTCGTGCAGGCGCCTTACGCGCAATACCTGCAAGGCAATCCCATCCGGCGCACGCCGGCAAACTGACCCCGGCCGGCGGATGCCGGCAAACCGACAAGGACAACCCGTGAGCGATATCAAGCGTTTCGACTTCGACACCCGCATCCACCATGGTGTCATCCACAATGGCACGCTCTATCTCACCGGCCAGGTCGCGAGACCGGGCCAGTCCGCCGCCGACCAGATGCGCGAGGTGCTGGGCAAGATCGATGCACTGCTGGCCAAGGCAGGTACCGACAAGACCCGCATCCTGCACGTCCAGATGTGGCTGGATGACGTCAGGGATTTCGACGAGGTCAACACCGTCTGGGACGCCTGGATACCGAAAGAACATGCGCCGGCGCGCTCTTCCGGCGAAGGACGGATGGCCAAGCCCGGAATGCTGGTCGAGCTGATCGTCACCGCGGCAGTTTGAATGGTCCTGCCGGTTCGGGCATCATCGCGAATCTGGTTAGAGCAGCTCACGTTTCACGGAGACGACGAACCACTCTAACTCTTTGTTTTTGGCGCAATTCCGGACGGAGAACCGTTTACACTTTTGCTGGAATCGCTCTAAGGGGAGACTGATGACGAAGCGCAAGCCGCTTTCCACCGTCGTGGCGGAAAGCCTGTCCGAAAAGATCCGTTCCGGACAGCTGCTTCCCGGCGCGCAGTTGCCGACCGAGGCGGAGCTTTGCGCCGAATACGACGTCAGCCGCACGGTGGTGCGGGAAGCAGTAGCGCGGCTGCGCTCCGACGGCATGGTGGTGCCTCAGCAAGGGCGCGGCATGTTCGTCAGCGAGACGCCGGCGCCACGCAATTTCTCGATCCCGGACGAAGCGCTCAGGACCTTGCCGGAAACCATCGCCTTGCTCGAACTGAGGCTGAGCGTCGAAGTGGAGTCCGCCGGGCTCTGCGCGGAACGGCGGACCGACGCGGAGGCGAACGGCATCCGCGCCCTGATGGAACAGGTCGACGCCCAGCAGGCGGATCCGGCCGTGGTCCAGATCCACTACGACTATGATTTCCACCTGGCGATCGCCGAGGCGGCCCGCAATGAATTCATTCACGGCTTCCTGGCCTATCTCAGGCCCATGATCGTGCCGCGCTTTCAGCTCGGCTACGTGGTCACGCCGGAGCGCAAGGACAGCTACTACACGCGCATCCACAACGAGCACAAAGCCATCGTAGACGCCATCGAAAGGCAGGACGGCCGCGCCGCGCGCCAGGCCATGCGCAAGCACCTGCATAACAGCCTCGGGCGCGTGCGCGCGCTGGCTCGGGCTTCCGGCATCGAGGCAACGGAGGCGCAGCAGAAGGCGGCAGCGGCCTCGTTGTTCACCGATATGAAAAGGCCCTCTCCGACCGGCGGATAGTGCCCGGTGACGTCGATCGCATAGGCATTCGCCGGGAATCAGATTGGCCACGCATTACGAAAGCCATGTTTTTTGCTCGGCTGGCTGACCAAAACCGTTTTCAACAGGCAGAGAATGTTGCTTTCCCGCCGTTTCCCCGGATTTTCCGCCTCCGCGCCGGACTGACCGCCCGTCCAGTTCTCAGGCAAGAAAAAAGAATTCGAAAGTTTATCTTTCCTTTTTGCTGGTTTTCTTGGTTTCGCGGCGCCGGCCCGCGCCGCAGACTGAAACCAGGCAAACGGGGAAGCCCACGTGACGACAGCCTTCATCACCGGAGCGACGAGCGGCATAGGACGGGCGATGGCGATCGCGTTAAGCGATGTCGGCTATGACGTCTATGCGGTCGGGCGCAGCCAGGCCGCGCTCAAGGAGCTGCAGGCCGAGCGGCCGGGCATCGTGCCGATCGCCGTCGACGTCACCGATCGTGAGGCGCTGGAGGCGGTTCTGGCGGATCTCACGATCGACGTGCTGATCAACAATGCCGGAATCATGCCGCCACTCGGCAATTTCGCCGACATGAAGATATCGGACATCGACACCACGCTGGAGGTGAACCTCAGCGCGGCGATCCTGCTCACCCGCCTCGTCGTACCGCAGATGCGCGAGCGGCAGTCTGGCCACATCCTGTTCACCGGCTCCACGGCGGGCCACGCGGCATATTCCAACATTGCCGTCTATTCGGCCACCAAGGCTGCGATATCAGGCTTCGCCGCCGCGCTGCGCGCCGACCTCTCCCCATCAGGCATACGCGTCACCGAGATCGTGGCCGGTCGTGTCGAGACGCAGCTCTACCAGGACATCCTCGACTCCAAGGCACGTGCAGCCATGTACGCCAGCAAAGTCGTGCAGCCGGATGACGTGGCCAGGATGGTGGTCGGTGTGCTTGCGCTCCCCGCATGGGCCGACGTTACCCGTTTCGACATCATGCCGACCTGGCCAACCTCGCCGAGCGGCACCAAGTAAGGAAGACTGGAATGAAGGATCTTTCCGTTCTGATCGTTGGCGGCGGCGCCGGCCTCGGCGCGCTCCTGGCTGGGATGGCCGTGGAGGCCGGGGCGGCAAAGATCGGCATCATCGACATCAATCAGGAGGCTGCCGAATCCGCGCTCGCGCCGGCGAAGGCCAAGGGCTTGCCGGCCGCGACCGCTGCCTGCGACATCCAGGTCGGCCCTCAGTGCCATGCGGCCTTCGACGCCATCGTCTCAAAGCTCGGGCGCATCGACACGCTGATCAATTGCGCCGCCATCTACCCGCGCCGTCCGCTTCTGGAAATCAGTGACGCCGACTGGGATGCCTCCAACGGCATCAACATCAAGGGCACCTATCACATGATGGTGGCGGCGGTTCGCCACATGCAATCGCAGGAGCCGAAGAGCCATGTCCGCGGCCGCATCGTCAACCTGACCTCCGTCGACGCCTTCAAGGCGCATCCGCAGAATGCCCACTACGCGGCAACCAAGGCCGCCGTCGTCAGCCTGACGCGCTCCTTCGCCCATCACGTGGCGAAGGACGGGATCCTGGTGAATTCGGTGGCACCGGCCGGCATGGCCACGGAGCGGGCGAAAGCGCTCGGCTTCCTGGAGGAACTGGCCAAGGCAAGCCCGCTCGGCCGTGGCGCCGAGCCGACCGAGATCGCCGAATGGGTACTCATGACGGGCGGCCCGAAGAACACCTACATGACCGGTGAAAACGTAATTGTTTCAGGTGGTTATATCTACGCCTGAGGCGGTTTTCCGCAACCGGCGACTGAATACGGCAGTGCATGATCAACGGAGCCTCGAGCGGAAGGAGCGGAATTTTCGATGACCGGCAAGCTGCGCCTTCCCTCGCTGAATGCTCTTCGCGTCTTCCACGCCGTTGCGCAGCACAGGAGTTTTCGGCAGGCCGCGGATGAATTGCTGGTCACGCCGCAAGCGGTCGGCCAACAGATCAAGCTGCTGGAAGACACACTTCAAGTGACGCTGTTCGAGCGCAAGGGCCGGTCGATCGAACTGACCGAGTCAGCCATCCTTCTCTCGCACTACGTCAAGGCCGGCTTCGACGAGTTCTCGGAAGGCGTGCGCCGCGTCACCAAGTCGAACTACCGCGACCGCATCAACCTCAATGCGAGCCCGTATTTCGCCACGCACTATCTGCTGCCCAGGCTTTCGCTGTTCCGGGAAATCCTGCCGGGCGCGGATCTGCGCCTGACGACGATGGTCGACCTGCCCGATTTCGGGCGCGACGACATCGATATGACCGTGCAGTGGGGTTACGGCAACTGGCCGGACTATGAAACCACGCTGCTGGTGCCGGACCCGAAGATCATCTGCTGCACGCCGGCGATCGGCGAAAAGATCAAGTCGGCGCATGATCTGACGAAGTTCACGCTGCTCGACACCGTCAAGTCGAAGCGCCTGTGGCCGGACATATTGCGCCACCTTGGCGTCGAGCTGACGGATGGCGACCGCAGCATCAGCTTCGACGACGCGGCGACCATGCGCCGGGCAACCCTGCAGGGCATTGGCGTGGGCCTGGTTTCCGTCATCGACGCCGAGGAAGATTTCCGGGCGGGCACGCTGGTCGCGCCGATCGGCCGCGACGCTATCGCCGATATGAGGCCGGAGGAAGTTCCCGGCTTCTTCCTTGTCGTCCCACGCGGGCACCTGCGCGTGAAGGCTGTGGCCGCCCTGCATCGATGGCTGACCCAACAGGATTGGCGAAGCGACCTCACGATCCCCTTGCCGAAACCGACCCCGCTTTCCGACTAGGAAGCGGCTTCGAGACCGAGCCTCGGAAAGTTTCTTTCGGGACTCCAACAACAAGAAACGGAACAACCTCAACAGTGGAGACAACATCATGAAGACGATGAAATGGGGGGCTGCGGCCCTGGCCCTTGGCCTCGTGCATTTTTCGGCGCCGGCGCAAGCCGCCGGCGGCAAGACGCTCGAGACGGTCAAGGCACGTGGCGTGCTGAACTGCACCGGCCATGACGGCTCCTATCTCGGCTTCGCCGAGGTGGACGACAAGGGCAACTGGAAGGGCATGGACATCGATCTCTGCAAGGCAGTGGCCACGGCGGTGTTCGGCGATCCGGCAAAGCTGAAGGTCGTTCCGATCAGCTGGGCGCAGCGCTGGCCGGCTTTGCAGTCGGGCGACGTCGACATCATCATCAAGGCGTCGGGCGGCACGCTCAGCCGCGACACGGAGCTGGGGCTGCAGTTCTCCATGTCCTACTACCTCGGCACGACCAAGGTGATGGCGCACAAGGAACTCAATCTGAAGTCGCTCAAGGATGCCGCGGGCGGCACGATCTGCATTCCCGCCGGCACCTCGCAGGAGCAGCAGGTCGCGGCCTATACGGCCAAGCTGGGCATCAAGCTCGAGCCCGTGCTCATCGAAAAGACCGAGGAGCTCGAACAGGCCTACTTCTCGGGACGCTGCGATCTCTATGCGC
This sequence comes from Mesorhizobium sp. HAY1-8B, assembly GCF_056868045.1. NCBI lineage: Bacteria > Pseudomonadati > Pseudomonadota > Alphaproteobacteria > Hyphomicrobiales > Phyllobacteriaceae > Mesorhizobium > Mesorhizobium sp. HAY1-8B. The sequence continues at coordinate 2,883,331 of NZ_CP200321.1, read as the reverse complement.
AGTGGGGTCCCACACTTGCCATTGCACGCATCGCCAAGGGCAAGGTCGAAGACCATGTCATACTGCCCGACGTGCTGGCGGTCGAGCCTGAAGTGATGATCATGCGGCAAGGCGACGACAATTGGGTCGATATCGCCAACTGGACGCTGAGCACCCTGATCTTCGCCGAACAGGAAGGCATCACCTCCAAGAATGTCGATGAGATCAAGGCCAAGCCGACCTCGCCGCAGGTGGCCAAGTTCCTCGGCGTGACGCCGGGCATGGGCAAGGGGCTCGGACTCTCCGACGACTGGGCCTACAAGGTGATCAAGAATGTCGGCAATTACGGTGAAATCTTCGATCGCGATCTCGGCAAGGATTCGCCCTACAAGATGGACCGTGAACTGACCAATTTGTGGAACAATGGCGGCGTCCTGTTCCCGCTGGTCATCGACTGATCCGGTCTGAACGCATCCCGGTTCAGGCTCCGCCCGGCAGAAGCCGGGCGGAGCCGACGGCAATTTCGAGAAAGATTGGTCAATGAGCAGCCTGCTGAGAAATCAGAAGGTCCGCAACACGCTGTTGCAGGTTCTCTATGTCGGCTCGATCGCAGCGCTGGTACTTGCCGGTGTGGTGATCGCGCGACGGAATCTGGCCGAGCAAGGGATCACCTCCGGCTTCGACTTCCTGTTCAAGTCGACAGGCTGGGACGTGAACTTCACGCTGCTGCCCGCCACGGCCAATGACCCCTATTGGTGGTTCTTCCTCATCGGCATCACCAACACACTGTTCTTGGGGACTGTCGGCCTGGTGCTGGCGACGATAGTCGGAACGATCGTTGGCCTGGCGCGGACCTCCAGCAACGAATTGGCGCAGCTGCTTGGCCGCACCTATGTCGACATCTTCCGCAACATCCCGCTGATCCTCCAGGTCTTCTTCTGGTACGCGCTGATCACGCATTTGCCGACGCCGCGCGCAGCGCATGAAGCCTGGGGCTTTCTGCTTACCAGCCGGGGGCTCTATATCCCGTTCCCGAATGTCGGCGGCGTGACAATGGCGCTGGCCCTGTTTGCCTTGATCGCGGCAATAGCGCTGCCGGTCTGGCTGGGCAGGACGTCACGGCTCAGCCAACCCGTTGGCGGGCGGCATGCCATCCAGTTCGCCGTCGCGGCGGCAGCACTTGCCTGTGCCGCGATCATTCTGGCGATCGGCCGCCTGCCCGACACGCCGTTCATCGACTTTCCGGCATTGCAGGGCCTCAACCTCAGGGGCGGCCTGCGCATTCCGCCGGAGTTTTCCGCGCTGGCCATCGCCATCGCGATCTATGGCGGCTCCTACATCGCCGAGATCGTGCGCGGTGGCTTCAAGTCTGTCGGCAAGGGTCAGATGGAAGCGGCGCTCTCGCTGGGCCTCAGCCCCTGGCGGGTGTTCACGCTGGTGCGGCTGCCGCTCGCGTTGCGCGCCATGCTGCCGATCCTTGCCAACCAGTATGTCTGGCTGATGAAGGCCACCACCATGGGCATCGCGGTGGGCTTCACGGATTTCTTCATGATCGTGGCGCTGACGATCAATCATTCCGGCCAGACCCTCGAGGTGATCGGCATCCTGATGGCAGGCTTCCTCGCGATCAACCTCTCGCTGGCCGCCCTGTTCAACCGCCTCAACAAGGCCATTGCCCTCAAGGGCAATCAGCTGAGGGGCTAAGCCATGGAGATTGTCGCTCCGCCCGCCCCCGGAAAGCTCGAGGATCTGAGGCGACGCTTTTTCGCGACGCCGCTTCAGGCGGCGATGTCTCTGATCTGCCTGGCGATCATGGCCCTCATCGTCTGGAAGCTGCTGACCTGGGCGGTCTTCTCCGCTGTCTTCACCACGGCCGGCGGGCCCGAGGCCTGCCAGGCCGCGGCCGGAGCCTGTTGGTCGGTCATCGCGGCCAGGTGGCGCATCATCCTCTTCGGCCTCTATCCCTATGAAGAGCAATGGCGCTCGGCGCTGGCCTGCGTGGCCGTGGTGGTGATGACTGTGCTGAGCTGTATTCCAGCCTTCTGGACCGGCCGCCGCATCGCGCTGGTGTGGGGTATCGGAACCACCGTCTTCTACGCGCTGATGAAAGGCGGCATGCTCGGCCTGCCCTTCGTCGGCGAGGAAGCGTGGGGCGGGCTGGCGCTGACCCTGTTCATCTTTGTCACCACCTGCCTGATCGGCTTCCCGCTGGCGATCTGCCTGGCCTTGCTGCGCCGGTCGGAACTGCCCTGGATTTCCCGCACCACCGGCCTGATCATCGATGGGGTGCGCTCGTTGCCGCTGATCTCGATCCTGTTCACATTCGCCATCGTCCTGCCTTTCGCACTGCCGCAATGGCTGCAGGGCGACAAGCTGTACCGGGTGATCCTGGGATCGGCCCTGTTCTTCTCCGCCTACCAGGCGGAGATCGTGCGCGGCGGCATGCAGGGTGTTGCCAAGGGACAGGAGGAGGCAGCCATGGCGCTCGGCATGCGCTATTGGCAACGCATCGGCCGCATCCTGCTGCCGCAGGCCATGCGGAACGCGTTGCCGGCGACGATCAACCAGTTCGTCATCTCGTTCAAGGAGACCTCGCTGGTTGTCATCGTCGGCTTCTTCGAGATCCTGGCTTCCGGCAATGCTGCCTACGGCACCGGCGAATGGCGTTTCGCTTATGTCGAGGTCTATGCCTTCATCGCCTTCATCTATTTCGTCTTCGTTTTCAGCCTGTCCCGCTACGGCGCCTTCCTAGAGCGCCGCATGTCGGCCAGCGAACGCTAAGGAGGCGCGGTCGTGATTTCAGCCAAGTCGACCCAATCGGCCGGACCCGCGGTCCGCATCGAAAAGGTCGATAAATATTATGGATCGTTCCGCGCGCTGCGAAACGTCAGCCTGTCGGTGGAGCGCGGCGAGAAGATCGTCGTCTGCGGTCCGTCCGGTTCCGGCAAGTCGACCATGATCCGCTGCATCAATCGCCTCGAACAACATAACGCAGGCCGTATCACGGTACTCGGCACCGAACTCAACGACGATGTCGGCAACATAGACGAGATCAGGCGGGAGGTCGGCATGGTGTTCCAGCACTTCAACCTGTTCCCGCACATGACGGTGCTGGAGAACTGCATGCTGTCCCCGATGATCGTGCGCAGAAAGCCGCGTGCTGAAGCCGAGGCAACTGCCAGGCGCTATCTGGAGAAGGTCCGCATTCCCGAGCAGGCGATGAAGTTTCCCGGCCAGCTCTCCGGCGGCCAGCAGCAGCGGGTCGCAATCGCACGCGCTTTGTGCATGCAGCCGCAGATCATGCTGTTCGACGAGCCGACCTCGGCGCTCGATCCCGAGATGATTTCGGAAGTGCTCGATGTCATGGTCACGCTTGCCTCCGAAGGCATGACCATGATCTGCGTCACGCATGAGATGGGCTTTGCCCGCCGGGTCGCCGACCGGGTGGCCTTCATGGATGGCGGCGAGATCGTCGAAGAGGCGCCGCCGGAAGAGTTTTTCACTGCGTCCCGCAACGAGCGCACCCGACAATTCCTGTCGCAGGTGCTGGGCCATTGAACGGCATTTTTTAAGATGCAACGTTCAAGCAGCACACAACCTTCAGGGATTTCCATGACTGACCCGACAGCCGCGTTGCGCGATATCCTCGGACCGAAAGGCTGGCTTTCGGGCGCCGATGCGAAGCCCTACCAGCGCGATTGGCTCAACCGCTATGGCGTTGCGCCGCTGGGCGTTGCCAGGCCAGCGAACACCGCTGAGGTGGCCGCGGTCGTCGTGGCATGCCGGGAGGCCGGATTGGCGGTGGTGCCGCAGGGCGGCAATACAGGGCTTTGCGGCGGTGCCGTCGCGGAGCAGCCGAACGCGGTGATCGTCTCGCTCTCGCGCATGGCGGCGATCGGCGAACCGGATCTCGAGAGCGGCTCGATCATCGTCGAAGCTGGCGTCGTGCTTGCCGCGCTGCACGATGCGCTGGAGCCGCATGGCCTGATGTTTCCCATGCATCTCGGCGCGGAAGGCAGCGCCAGGATCGGCGGGCTGATCGGCACCAATGCAGGCGGCAGCCAGGCTTTCCGATACGGCATGATGCAGGATCTCGTGCTCGGCCTCGAAGTCGTGATACCGGACGGCGCGGTATGGGACGGACTGCGCGCGGTACAAAAGGACAATGCCGGCTACCAGCTGCGCAAGTTGTTCTGCGGCGCGGAAGGCACACTCGGCATCGTGACACGCGCGGTGCTTCGGCTCTATCCCACGCCGAGGCAGCAGGCGAGCGCGCTTCTGGTCATGCCCGACTTTGCCGCCGCCGTTTCGTTCGGCGCCTTCCTGCGCGGCGAGGCAAGCGAATTCCTCTCCGGCCTCGAATTCTTCAGCGATGTCGGCCTGACACTGGCTCTCAAGCACCTGCCTGATCTCGCCTATCAATTGGAGGCACGCGGTGACGTTTATCTACTCGTCGAACTGGCTTCCGGCTCGCCCCGCGTTCCCTTGGACGAGATCCTGAATTCGGCATTGGAATGGGGCATGGAGCAAGGCCTCGTCCTTGATGGTGCGCTGGCGACATCGGGCGCGCATCGGGCGCAGTTCTGGCGGTTGCGCGAGGAGCAGCCGGAAGGGCAGCGGCTGGAGGGCGAGCAGCTCAAGCATGACATCTCGGTGCCGCCGGGCGCGATCGCCCGCTTTGTCGAGGCCGGCGCCAAGCTCTGCCACGAGATTCTGCCTGGCGTGCGGATCAACCCGTTCGGCCATCTCGGCGACGGCAACATCCACTACAATCTGTCGCCACCGGAGGGTCGCGCCGACTTCAACGGCAAGGCCGGGCAGTTCGCCGAGGCGCTGTCGGCGCTTGCCACGGAAATGGGCGGCAGTTTCGCGGCCGAGCACGGGCTTGGCCGGGCAAAGATCGCCCTGGCCGAGCGCAATCGCGGTCTGGTGGAGCGGGACCTCATGGCACGGTTGAAGGGCGCATTCGATCCATTGGGCGCAATGAACCCCGGCGTTCTGGTGCGGACTGCCAAGTAAAGAAAAACTTTCGAATAGACCGCATTTCTTGATTTCGTCCCGATCCGCCAGCGTGCACGTATGAATCCGAAAGGCAGGCCGGATCCGCTTGCCGCCAGACCGAGGATGCCGAAAACATGATCCGCAATGGCGGCCGCCTTCTTGTCGAATGCCTGATCGCTCTTGGCGCGACCAAGAGCTTCGGTGTGCCCGGCGAAAGCTACCTGGCCGTTCTCGACGCGCTGCACGACACGCATGGGAAGCTGGACTATGTGCTCTGCCGCAATGAGGGTGGCGCGGCGTTCATGGCTTCGGCCTATGGCAAGCTGACCGGCTCGCCCGGCATCTGCTTCGTGACGCGCGGCCCGGGTGTCACGAATGCCAGCATCGGCGTGCATACGGCCATGCAGGACAGTTCGCCGATGATCCTCTTCGTCGGCCAGGTCGGCACCGACATGAGGGGCCGCGAGGCCTTTCAGGAGATCGACTACAGGGCCGTCTATGGCACGGTCGCCAAATGGGCAGTCGAGATCGACGACGTCTCCCGCCTGCCCGAGATCGTGGCGCGGGCCTGGACCACCGCCTTGACTGGACGGCCCGGCCCCGTCGTGGTCGCGCTGCCGGAAGACATGCTGACGAGCCTGACTGAAGCCGCCCCGCTCAGCGGGCCAGCCGCAATCTTCGAAGCCGCTCCGGCACAGGACGCGATGGCTGCGGCACTCAAGTTGCTGGAAGCAGCCGAGAGGCCGGTCCTACTTATGGGCGGCGCCAACTGGACAGAGGCGGGACGCACGGCGCTGCAGGCTTTCGCCGAGGCTTCCGACATCCCGGTCGTGGCGGCCTTCCGCTACCAGGACCAATTCGACAATCATTCGCCGGCCTTCGTCGGCGAGGCCGGTGTCGGCATGGTGGCGCATGTCAAAAACCTGATCCGCGATGCCGATGTGATGCTGGCCGTCAATGTGCGCTTCGGCGAGATGACCACGGACGGCTATACGCTGCTGTCGGTGCCGCAGCCGCGCCAGAAGCTGATCCATGTCCACGGCTCCGACCGCGAGATCGGCAAGATCTATGTGCCGGCAATCGGCATCCACGCCGGCCCGAACGCCTTCGCCAAGGCGTTGACGCCGGTGAAGGGCGGCTGGAAGGAGTGGCGCGCGTCGGCGCGCAGAGCCTATGAAGGGACATTCGCGGCGCCCGTCCAGCCCGGCCCGGTGGATATGGTGGCGGTCAGCGCCTGGCTGCGCGAGACCTTGCCCGCCGACGTCATCCTCACCAACGGCGCTGGCAATTTCACGGTGTGGCCGAACAAGTTCTTCAAGTTCGGGCCGCGGGCGCGACTGCTTGCGCCGCAATCCGGCGCCATGGGCTATGGCCTGCCGGCGGCCGTCGCGGCAAAGGTCGTATTCCCGCAGCGCACGGTGGTCTGCTTTGCCGGCGACGGCGATTTCCAGATGAACTGCCAGGAGCTCGGCACCGCGATGCAAGCCGGCGCGCAGCCGATCGTGCTGATCATCAACAATGGTATCTACGGCACGATCCGCGCGCACCAGGAACGCAACTACCCGGCCCGCGTCTCGGGAACCTCGCTTGAGAATCCGGACTTCGTCACGCTGGCGAAGGCCTATGGCTTTCATGCCGAGCGGGTCGAGACGACGGCGGATTTCGCCGCTGCCTTCGGTCGCGCGCTCGATTCGGCGACGGGCGCCGTTCTCGATATCGCCATCTCGCCCGAAGCGCTGACACCCCGGCAGACCCTCTCCCAGATGCGCGAAGCCGCTCTCGCTTCGCAGAAGGCCAAGGCATGACCTCCGGAACCGACGACATCCGTCTTGGCGCTGACATAGGCGGCACGTTCACCGACATTGCGCTTGAGCTGCGGGGCACGCTGTTCTCGACCAAGGTGCTGACCAATTATGCGGCGCCCGAGCAGGCGATCCTCGACGGCATTGCGGTCGTCACGCGCGATGCCGGCATTTCGCCCTCCGAGATCGGCATTATCATCCACGGCACGACGCTCGCCACCAACGCCCTGATCGAGCGCCGCGGCGCGAAGACAGCATTGGTCACGACCGAAGGGTTTCGCGACGTGATCGAGATGCGGACTGAAAACCGTTTCGAGCAATACGATCTGAACCTGCAACTTCCAACGCCGCTCATCCCGCGCGAGCACCGCTTCACGGTCAAGGGCCGCATCGGCGCCGAAGGACAGGAGTTGCAGCCGCTCGATGAAGCCGCCCTGGAGGAGATCGCGAAGCGGATCGCGGCCGGCGGCTTCGGCTCGGTGGCGATCGGCTTCATCCATGCCTACACCAATCCGGCTCACGAGCGCCGGGCGCGCGAGATCCTTTCCCGCCACCTCAACATCCCGATTTCGCTCAGCGCCGAAGTGTCGCCGCAGATGCGCGAATTCGAGCGCTTCAACACGGTCTGCGCCAACGCCTATGTGCGACCGCAGATGGCCGATTATCTCGCCCGCTTCCAGACGCGACTGAAGGAGATGGGCGCCGAGTGCCCGGTCTTCATGATCCATTCGGGCGGCGGCCTGATCTCGGTGGAAACGGCTTCCGAATTTCCCGTGCGCCTGGTCGAGTCCGGCCCGGCCGGCGGTGCCATTTTCGCCGCCGACATCGCCCGGCGCTTCGGCCTGGAAAAGGTCGTCTCCTACGATATGGGCGGCACGACCGCGAAGATCTGCCTGATCGAGGACTTTGCGCCACGCACGGCCAGAACCTTCGAGGTGGCGCGCACCTACCGCTTCTGCAAGGGTTCGGGCATGCCGATCTCGATCCCTGTCATCGAGATGATCGAGATCGGCGCCGGCGGTGGCTCCATCGCCTGGGTCGACGCCATGGGCCGGATCCAGACCGGACCGGAAAGCGCCGGATCGGAGCCGGGGCCTGCCTGCTACGGCCGCGGCGGCAAGCGCCCGGCAATCACCGACGCCGACCTGGTACTCGGCAAGCTCGACCCCGACAATTTCGCCGGCGGCGCGATCCGGCTCGACACGGCGGCGTCGGAACAGGCCATCCTGCGCGATGTCGGCGAGCGCCTGTCACTTGACGCCATGTCGACGGCCTTCGGCATCTGCGAGGTGGTGGATGAGAACATGGCCAATGCCGCCCGCGTCCACGCGGTCGAGAACGGCAAGAACATTTCCGACAATCTGATGATTGCCTTTGGCGGCGCTGCCCCGCTTCACGCGGCAAGGCTCTGCGAAAAACTCGGCATCGAGCGCTGCATCGTCCCCAAGGGTGCGGGCGTCGGCTCGGCGATCGGCTTCCTCAAGGCACCATTCGGCTACGAGGCGCTGGCGTCGAAGCTGACCCGCCTGTCGCGGTTCAAGCCGGAGGAGATCAACACCTTGCTCGGCGACCTCAAGGCATCAGCCGAAAGCTTCGTGCGCAGCGGCGCCAGCGGCAGCATCACCTGCGAAATCACCGCCTTCATGCGTTATGCCGGCCAGGGCTGGGAAATCCCGGTGGCTGTACCGGATGAGCCGTTCGGCGAGGATGCCGTGACAAGGCTCAAGGACCTGTTCGAGGCGAACTACCAGCGCTTCTTCGGCCGCGCCATCGAAGGGCTCGACGGGCTGGAGATCGAGATCGTCACCTGGTCGGTCAAGGCGACCGATGTCAGGCCTGATGTCGCCAGGCATGAACTCACGGCAGGCACGCGAACCAGCCAGCCCGCCACCACGCGCGCGGTGTTCGATCCGGCGAGCGGCGAACCGCAAATCTATGGCATCGTCGAACGTGATGCGCTCTGCGCCGGCGACCGCGTGGCCGGTCCCGTGGTCATTGTCGAACGCGAGACGTCCACCGTCGTCACCACCAGCTTCGACGCCGTCATCCAGAGCGACGGCGCAATCCTTCTGGTCCGCAAAGGCAGCCAGTCATGAGCGACATCAGCGAAATCCGCATGCAGGTGATGTGGAACCGGTTGATCTCGGTGGTCGAGGAGCAGGCGCTTACCTTGCTGCGCACGGCCTTCTCGACTTCGGTGCGCGAGTCCGGCGACCTGTCGGCGGGCGTGTTCGACCCGCGCGGCCAGATGCTGGCGCAGGCGGTCACCGGCACGCCCGGCCACGTCAACACCATGGCCGAGGCCGTGCTGCATTTCATGAATGAAATCCCGCGCGAGGCCATGTTCGAGGGCGACACCTATGTCACCAACGATCCCTGGCTGGGCACAGGCCATCTGCACGACATCACCATGGTGTCGCCGTCTTTCCTGAATGGCGAGCTGGTGGCGTTCTTCGCCTGCACGGCCCATGTCGTCGATGTCGGCGGGCGCGGCTTCGGCGCCGACGGCAAGTCGGTCTACGAGGAAGGCATCCAGATCCCGATCATGAAGTTCGCGGAGAAGGGCAAGGTCAATCTCGACCTGGTCCGGATCCTGCGCGCCAATGTCCGCGAACCGAACCAGGTGGTCGGCGATTTCTATTCGCTCGCCGCCTGCAACGAAGTCGGCCACCGGCGCCTCGTCGATATGATGAAGGAGATTGGCCTGGCATCACTTGATGGCCTTGGCGACTTCATCTTCTCGCGCACACGCGACGCCATGCTCGAACGCATCAAGGCGCTGCCGAAGGGCAGTTGGTCAAACGAGCTCGTCACCGACGGCTATGACGCACCGGTGAAGTTGGTGGCAAAGGTGTCGGTCCGCGACGACCATGTCGAGGTCGATTTCACCGGCACCGATGCGATGAGCCGGTGGGGCATCAACTGCCCGATCATCTACAGCAAGGCCTATGCCTGCTACGCGCTGAAATGCGTGGTGGCTCCCGACATTCCCAACAACGCCGCCTCGCTCGCCTTCTTCACCGTGACGTCGCCGGTCAACATCTTGAACGCGGTGCGGCCGGCGCCGGTGGCGCTCAGGCACATTTTCGGCCACATGGTCCCCGATCTCGTGCTGGGCGCGCTCTCCCAGGCCTTGCCGGGCAAGATCCTCGCCGAAGGCGCCGGCGCGCTGTGGAACATCCACATCTCGGTGCGTCCGGTCGCGGGCGGTTCGGGCCGGCGCGCCGAAGTGCTGATGTTCAATTCCGGTGGCATGGGCGCACGGCCTGGACTCGACGGCCTGTCGGCGACCGCCTTCCCGTCCGGCGTGCACACGATGCCGATCGAGGCGACCGAGCACACCGGTCCTATTGTCATCTGGCGCAAGGAACTGCGGCCGGGTTCCGGCGGCGACGGAGAGTTCCGTGGCGGCCTCGGACAAGTCATCGAAATCGCCGCGTTGGAAGGCCACGAATTCGATTTCTCGGCCATGTTCGACCGCGTCAATCACCCCGCCCATGGACGCAATGGCGGCGAGCCTGGCGTCGCCGGCGTGGTCAGACTGGACGATGACACGCAGATGCGGCCCAAGGGCTGGCAGCACGTCCCGGCAGGGCGCCGGCTGATCCTCGAATTGCCTGGCGGCGGCGGCTACGGCGATCCGGCCAAACGCAGCACCGAGGCGCGGGCGAACGACCGCTCCAAGGAATACATTTCGGAGAACGGCAAATGAGCTACATTGCCTCGCGCCTATCGGCGGTGAAGCCTTCGGCTTCGATGGCTGCCTCGCAAGCCGCCAAGGCGCTGCGCGCCAAGGGCGTCGACGTGATCGATCTCGGCTTGGGCGAACCGGATTTCCCGACGCCCAGCCACATCATCGACGCCGCCCATTTCGCGGCGAAGGCAGGACAGACGCTCTACACCGGTGCGGCCGGCACGACAGAAGTGCGCGAGGCCATTGCCGGCAAATTCAGACGCGAGAACGGGCTGGATTACACGGCCGACGACATCGTGGTGGCCAACGGCGCCAAACAGATCATCTTCAACGCGCTGATGGCGACGCTGGAGAGCGGCGACGAGGCGATCCTGCCGGCGCCCTATTTCGTCTCCTATCCCGAAATGGTGAAGCTGCTCGGCGGCACGCCTGTCACCGTCGAATGCCCGGAGACATCTGGTTTCCGCCTGACGCCTGATGTGCTGGAGAAGGCCATTACGTCGAGAACCAAATGGCTTTTCCTCAATATGCCGGGCAACCCGTCCGGCGCCGTCTATTCGCAATCGGATCTGCAAGCGCTGGGCGCGGTTCTGGCAACGCACCCGCAAGTGCTCGTGCTTTCCGACGAGATCTATGAGCACATCCTGTTCGACGGCCGCGAGTTCGTTTCCTTCGGCAAGGCCTGCCCGGAACTCAGGGACCGTACACTGATCGTCAACGGCGTCTCGAAATCCTACGCGATGACCGGCTGGCGTGTCGGCTATGCGGCCGGACCGGCGCCGCTGGTGAAGGCGATGTCGACCATCCAGAGCCAGTCCTGCACCTCCGTCTGCTCCATCGCGCAGGCGGCGACGGTCGCCGCGCTCAACGGTCCGCAGGACGAAGTGGCGCGCTTCCGGCAAGCCTTCGAAGCGCGCCGTGACCTCGTTGTCGATGGGATCAGGAAAATCAACGGGCTGACGCTGTCGCCGCCGGATGGCGCCTTCTATGCCTATATCGGCTGTGCCAGCCTGATCGGCCGCAAGACGCCCGGGGGTGTCGTGCTGGAGGACGATGCGGCGGTGGCGAACTATCTTCTGGTCGAAGGCCGCGTGGCATCAGTGCCGGGCATGGCCTATGGACTTTCACCCTATTTTCGTATCTCGACCGCGACCAGCGAAGAGGTGCTTACCGAGGCGATCGCGCGGATCAATGCCGCTGTCGCGCAAGTGGAGTAGATGATGCCACATTACGAACGTATCCTGATCACCGGCGCCGCCGGCCGCCTCGGTTCGGAGCTGCGCAAGGGGCTGGTGCCACTGGCGAAAACGATCCGGTTGGCGGGGCGTGAACCGTTCGGCGATCTCGCGCCTCACGAAGAGGAAGCGGTCTTCGATCTCGCCGACATGGAAGCGACGATCGCGGCCACCAGGGACTGCGATGCAATCGTGCATTTCGGCGGCGCGCCGCTCGAATGCGAATGGCAGACGATCCTGGATTCCAGCATACGCGGCTCCTACCACATCTACGAAGGCGCCCGGAAACACGGCGTGAAGCGCATCATCTACGCCTCCTCGGTGCATGCGATCGGCTATCATGAGGTCGAGGCCCAAATCGGCGTCGACGCGCCGGTGCGCCCTGACAGCCTCTACGGCGTCTCGAAGAATTTCGTCGAGAGCCTCAGCCGGCTCTACTGGGACAAATTCGGCATAGAGACGGTGTGCCTACGCATCTTCTCGTCCTTCCCCGAACCGGCGGACCGGCGCATGCTGTGGTCATATCTTTCCTTTGCCGACTGCGTGCGCCTGGTCGAGGCATCGCTTACCGCGCCGCGCGTCGGCCACACGATCTCCTTCGGCATTTCAGACAACAAGGTGAAGACGGTCGACAACAACGGCGCCAAACATCTGGGGTTCATCCCCCAGGACAGCGCCGAGCCGTTCCGCGCCGCGGTGGAAGCAAAGACCCCCGTTCCCGATCCGAAAAGACCGTCGGTAAAATATCTCGGCGGCTGGTTCTGCGAACTCGGCCATCCGGACGACAAGCCCGCCTGACTATAGAGCGGGCCGCCGTTTCGGTAAGACGGTGGCTCGCTTTCAGGCAGCCGCGCCGCCCAAATAGGCGCGCCTGCTGATGCCCAGCATCACGCATGGGCTGCGCATCATCGTCGAACGCTGCGCCGCGGAATCCGGCATCACGCCCGATGTCGGCATCGGATTCGTATGCCGTGCTGTGGCCCGTGCACAACGGTCTGCTGCGCTACTCGGGCTTCGATGCGCTGCCGCCCTTCGTCGCCCACATGCCGGACCGTGTCGGCGACGAAGGCCGCCAGGCCTATCTGGAGGCCTACGGCAAGAGACTGGCAGAGATCGACAAGACGCCGCGCCTGTTCTTCCACCCCGCTGAGGATTACGGCAAGAACGAGCGGCTGAAGCCGGGCGTGCTCGCCCGCTCGGGAGTGCAGCAATACCTGACGCCGGCGCGCGCCCGCTGGAGAACGAGCAGGCCGCGCCGCGCTGCTTCGCACGGTCCGCCTCGCCGACGACAGAAGTGGCATTGCCGGATGACAAGCGCATCGCACAACAAGGGCCAGAATTTCGGAGCCATTGCGCGGTAAGTTTTTGCTTGTGAACAGGCCGGCGGATTGTAGCCTGCCCATGAGCTGGTCCAACAAAGGTGGTTGCGCGAAATGGTCGACATCCAAATTCCGATGGATGCAGCGTGCCGCTGAAAGCAGTAGCTCATATCGAGGCCATGTCTGCCTTTGCGCTTGCGAATTTCGGCGGCTATGACGGGCCTACCCTTGCTCAGAATGAGAGCGCCTTTCCGCCCAGCCCTAAGGCGATCGCCGCCGGCCAGGACGCGATTGGCCGCAGCCATCTCTATCCCGACCCGGACTGGACGGCACTGCGCGGGGCGATCGCGCAAGCCTATGGGGTTGAGCGCGACCTGATCCTGTGCGGCGCCGGTTCGATGGAGCTGATCAGCTGCACCGTCGCGGCATTCGCCGGACCAGGCGATGAGGTGCTGGGCACCGCCTATGCCTACAATTTCGCAGCATCGGCCGCCGCGCGCGTCGGTGCGGTCTACATCAAGGCAGAAGAGCGCGATTTCACCGTTTCGATCGACAGCATCCTGGCTGCCGTCACGCCAGCAACGCGTATCGTCTTCGTCTGCAATCCCGGCAATCCGACCGGCACCCGTATCGGCAACAGCGAACTGCTGCGGCTGCGCGCGGCGTTGCGGCCGGACGTGCTGCTGGTGATCGATCAGGCCTATGGCGAATTCGACGACCAGGACCCCGGACCGATCTTCGCGCTTGCCTTGCGCGGCGACACCGTGGTGCTGCGCACCCTGTCCAAAGCCTACGGCCTGGCTGGGGCGCGCGTCGGCTGGGGCTTGTTTGCACCTTCGGTCGGGGCGCAAGTGCGCAAGATGCAGAATTCGAACCAGGTGACGACGCCTAGCCTCGCCATGGCCGTCGCGGCTGTGGAGGACCAGGCCTATATGCGCGAAACGGTAGCCCGCACGGCCGGAATTCGCGACCGGTTTGCGCAGGATCTGCGGTCCGCCGGGTACCATGTTCCCGAAAGCCGGACGAATTTCGTGCTGATCCGCTTCTCCAGCGCAGCCGCCGCGGAGGCGGCCGAGAGAAGCTTGCGCGGTGCCGATATCATCCTGCGGAGCCTGGGCGGTTACGGGCTCACCGACTGTTTGCGCGCGACGGTCGGCCCGCAAGAGATGATGGATCGGGCGCTGCGCATACTGATCGACATGCGCGGCGAATAGATCCGGCGACTGCATCCTGGGGAGATTGAGAGATGACGTACCTGCCCGCCCGTGACTTCATCGGCTATGGCGACAAGCCGCCGGCCGCGCAGTGGCCCGGCGGCGCCAAGCTCGCCCTCAACATCGTCGTCAACTATGAGGAAGGCGCCGAATACAGCATCGGCGAGGGCGACGGCGTCTCCGAGGCGATCCTGTCGGACCTTGCCGTGTCCCCCGCGGTGCCGGGCCTGCGCAACCGCAACATGGAATCGCTCTACGAATACGGCTCACGCGTCGGCGTCTGGCGTCTGGCTTCGTTGTTTCGCGATAAGGGCATCGTCCCGACTTTCTACGTCGTCGGGCGAGCGCTGGAGCTCAACCCGGCCGCAGGCAAGGCGATTGCCGAACTCGGCAGCGATATCGTCTGCCATGGCTGGCGCTGGATCGACTATGCGCCGCTGAGCGAGGAAGAGGAGCGCGATCACATCGCGATGACCGTGAACACGGTCCAGCGCTTGACCGGCATTCGCCCGCTCGGCTGGTACACGGGCCGGCCCAGTCTCAACACGCGGCGGCTGGTGGTGGAGCACGGCGGCTTCCTGTTCGACTGTGACGACTACAATGACGACCTGCCCTATTTTGTCGACGTCGATGCCAAGCGGCATCTGGTCGTCCCGCACAGCTTCGACAACAATGACAGCCGGTTCTCGCGCGGCTCCGGCCTGGAGACTGGCAGCCAGTTCTTCGAATATGTCAGCGATGGCGTGGACTGGCTGCTGGCCGAGGGCGAAAAGACGCCGCGCATGATGACAGTCTCGCTGCACTGCCGGCTGGCGGCCCGGCCGGGCCGCATGATCGGGCTCGCCCGCTTCCTCGACAAGATCAGGGCCAATCCGGACATATGGATCTGCCGCCGCTCCGACCTTGCCCAACATTGGCTGGATCGGTTCGGCGGATGAGAAAGCATTCGGCGGCATTGTTTTGACGCAATTCCGGACGGAAAACCGCTTCGCACTTTTCCTGGAATTGCTCTGGCCGCCGGCAACACCCTACTTATTCGGAACCTCGTAAACCTTGCCGTGCCAGGGTGCTGCATCGATCTGGTCGAGAGCCATCACGTAGAGCACCTTCTCATCCGGTCCGAAGGCAAAATTCGGCATGGATGGCGACGGAACCGAAAGCGTGCGCAGCAGCTTCGCGTCCTTGTCGACGACGATGATCTTGCCTGGCGCATCAAGCGAGCGTGGGCTCTGGCCGATATACATCTCGCCAGCCTTGTCCATCTTGATGCCGTCGGGCCAGATATGCGGCTGGTTCGGGAACAGATCATCGAGGCGCAGGAAGACGCGGCGGTTGCTCAGGCCGTGGTCGGGCTGGACATCGAATTCGATGATCCTGTTATCCTCGGTCTCGACCAGGTAGAGGATTTTTCCATCGTTCGACATGACCAAGCCATTGGCATTGTGCAGGTCGCCGGCAACCTTCTTCACGCTGCCGTCCTTGCCGATGTAGTAGGCCGAGGCGTCGATCAGCGGTCCGCCCTTGCCGGACCCAGTGAAGTAGATGCCGCCATCCTTGTCGGGCGCGAAGTCATTCGGTCCGCTGAACGGATTGCCGTCCGTGTCCTTGTCATAGGCCGGCAGCGTCTTGCCGTCGGCGGAGATGCGGCCGATCGAGTTGCTGTCGTAGCAGGTAACAAGAAACTCGCCAGAGCTCGTCGGCAACACCGCTGAAGGGCCGCAACCGTCCATCTTCCAGAAGATTTCGTTCTTCTTGCCGTCCCATACAGTCACTGTGCCGCGGCCGTATTCGACGTAGAAGAGCTTGTCCTGATACCAGATCGGACCTTCAGCGAACCACGCGTCTTCATTGATGACCTTGACGTCTCCCGCATGCGCGGAGGATGTGAGGGCCAGGGCAAGCATGGTGCCCAGCAGATGCCATTTGATCATGCGATTCCCCTTTGTTTTCAGATGGTCGAAATCTTCCTCGTTCAGCTTCGCCGGCGTTTCCGGCCGGTCACGGTTTTCGTCAGTTCGTCGAATGGAGGGATGGTCGGGTCTCTATGAGCGCAACCGCTTGCCTTCGGGGTCGAATGGCGGATGCGGCAGCAAGATCGCTTCATGCGGCCTTCCCAGTATGGCGACCGAGACCTTGTCTCCGGCCTTGGCCGAGCCGGCCTTGACATAGCCGAGTGCCAGGGACTTCTCGACGAAATAGCCATAGGCGCCCGAAGACACCTGTCCAATCGGCGTGCCATCGGTGAGGAAGATCGGTTCGCCGCCGGTTGCGTCGGCGTCCCTGGCATCGATCGACAGCATGATGAGTTCATCGCGCGCCGGCTTGCCGGCGATGGCGGCATAGGCATCGCGGTTCAGGAACGCTCCCTTGTCCATTTTGACAAGGCCATCGAACCTGACCTCCTGCGGCCAATATTCGGGCGAATATTCGCGACTCCAGCTGCCATAGCCCTTTTCGACGCGCAGCGACATCAGCGCGCGCGATCCGACCGGTCCGGCACCAACCTCATTGCCAGCTTTCAGAAGCGCATCGTAAAGCTCGACCTGGTCGGCGGATTTGCAATGCAGCTCCCAGCCAAGATCGCCGGTGAAGGACACCCTGAGCGCCATCACATCGATGCCGGCGACGGCGATCCGGCGCGACTGCATGAAGGGGAATGCCTCGTTCGACAGATCCTCATTGGTCAGGCGCTGCAGCAGTTCGCGCGAGCTCGGTCCCGCCACGTTGAAGCCGCAGAGCTCCTCGGTGCGCGAGCGGAAGGTCGTGCCCTCGGGCAAGGGAACGGCCTTGAAGAACCTTTGGTGGAAGCGCTCGGCCATGCCGGAGCCGATGACCATGAATTCGTCGTCGGCGAGCCTGGTCACGGTGAAGTCGCCGGCGATGCCGCCACGCTTGCCAATCAGCGGCGTGAGGCAGGAGCGGCCAACTTTTGCCGGCATGCGGTTGGCGAACAGCGCATTGAGCCAGGCCTCGGCACCAGTGCCCTTGACCTCGTATTTGGCGAAATTGGAGATGTCGATGATGCCGGCGCGTTCGCGCAGCATGCGCGCCTCGCGGCCCACCGGTTCCCACCAGTTCTGGCGCGTGAAGCCGATCGTCTCCTCGCGTGGCTCGCCCTCGGCGGCGAACCACAGCGGGTGCTCCCAGCCGAAATTGAGGCCGAAGACGGCGTTCATTTCCTTTTGCATGTCGTAGGCAGGCCTGGTCCGCACCGGTCGCCCGGCGGCGCGTTCCTCGTTGGGGAAATGGATCTTGAAGCGATGGCTGTACTGATCCTGGACGCGAGCCTTGGTGAAGGCCTTGCCGGCCCAGTGGCCGAAGCGCGCCATGTCCCAGGCAAACATGTCGAGCGAGGGCTCACCCTCGATCATCCACTCGGCTGCCAGCTTGCCCATGCCGCCCGACTGCGAGAAACCAGGAATGATGCCGTTGCAGCAAAAATAGTTGCTGAGTTCGGGCACCGGCCCGAACAGGACCGCGCTGTCCGGCGACCAGATCATCGGCCCGTTGATGACCTTCTTGACGCCGGCTGTGCCGACGGCCGGCACACGCGCGATCGCGCGCAGCATGTTCTCTTCGATACGGTCGAGATCGTCGGGAAACAGTTCGTGGCCGAAGTCC
Organism: Mesorhizobium sp. HAY1-8B; assembly: GCF_056868045.1. Taxonomy (NCBI): domain Bacteria; kingdom Pseudomonadati; phylum Pseudomonadota; class Alphaproteobacteria; order Hyphomicrobiales; family Phyllobacteriaceae; genus Mesorhizobium; species Mesorhizobium sp. HAY1-8B. The sequence continues at coordinate 2,865,466 of NZ_CP200321.1, read as the reverse complement.
AGCGGGGTGCCGTCCTCGGCCCAGAATTTCATCTTGCGCTCATAGGCGCCGATGAGCAGCCCAAGGCCTTCCTGGCGCAGATAGTACTCGCCGTCGCGATCGGCGACCGAAGGCAAGCGGCGGCCCATGGCGGCGATTTCCGGAATGGTCTCGGTCACGAAATACTGGTGCTCGGTCGGAATCAGCGGCAGCTGCAGGCCAGCCATCGCGGCGACCTCCCTGCCCCACAGGCCGGCGGCGTTGACCACCCATTGCGTGTGGATGTCGCCCTTCGGCGTGCGCACGATCCAGCTGCCGTCTGCTTGGGCCTCGGTCGCGGTGACCGGTGTGAAGCGATGGATCTCGGCGCCCCGCTGGCGCGCGCCGGCGGCGTAGGCGGCGGTGACGCCGGACGGATCGACATTGCCGCCCTCCGGCTCGTACATGATGCAGCGTATGCCGTCGAAGTCGACCAGCGGATGCAGCCGCTCCGCCTCGTCACGCGCGACCTCGTAGAAATTCATCTTGTAGCGCCGCGCCTTGGCTTCCTGGAGCCTCAGCTGATGCTCGCGTGCCTCGGTCTGGGCGAGATAGAGCGAGCCCGGCTGGAAGATGCCGCAGCCCTGGCCTGTCTCGGCTTCCAGCTCCTTGTAAAGCGCCATGGTGTAGTGCTGGAGGCGGCTGATGTTGGTGGAATTGTGCAAGCCGTGGATGTTTGCCGCCGCATGCCAGGTGGAACCGGAGGTCAGTTCGCTGCGCTCCAGGAGGACGACATCCGTCCAGCCGAACTTGGCAAGGTGATAGAGGATCGAGCAGCCGATCAGACCGCCGCCGATGACGACGGCTTGTGCATGAGTACGCATGTTTCTTCCCTTTGTACGGCGACTTTATCCTGGCGTTTGACTTAGCTGACTGGTCGATCGCAGTCGCCCGGCGAGTTCGGGGGCGCAACATGCGCCCCCGAGATATTTGCTGTGGTTGAACCGACCTATGCCTTGTCGAGCCAGACCTTATCCAGCTGCAGTTCGAATGTCTGATGCATGCCAAGGTTCTTCACATAGGTGGCGTGGTGCCGGTACAGCGAACGCCAGAACGCCTGGACGAGGATGCCGGAGTCCTGCAGAATGGATTCGACGTCCTTCATCAGTTCCTTGCGCTTGTCGACGTCCGCCACGGCGAGCGCCGCGCTGAGCTTCTTGTCGAATTCCGGATTGGCGTAGCCCGACTCGTTCCAGGCCTCACCGCTGCGATAGGCAATCGCCAGCACCTGGACGCCGAGCGGCCGCATGCCCCAATCGGTGGTCGACCACGGATATTTCGTCCAGTCGTTCCAGAACGACGAGCCCGGAATGATGGTGCGCTTGACCTTGAAGCCGGCCTCGCGCATCTGCGCGGCGACGACGTCGGCCGGGTCCTTCACATAGTCCGCATCGTAGGAGATCAGCTCGAACTCGTGATCCGTCTGGCCGGCCTCGGCCATCAGCGCCTTGGCTTTGGCGAGATCGCGCGGAACTTTCGGCAGCGCGTAGTATTCCGGATGGATCGGACAGACATGGTGGTTCTCAGCGACCTGCCCGAGGCCGCTGTAGCCGAGCTTCAGCACCGTCTCATTGTCGACAGCGAGCTGGATGGCATTGCGCACGCGTTTGTCGTCATACGGCTTGTTGGTCACATTGGTGCGCAGCACGATGGTGCCGGCGGTGACCACCTGCTCCTTGACCAGCCCCATGCTGTCATAGAGGTCGACCGTGCCGCCCACCGTCTGGTAGTTGCAATCTATCTCACCGGCCTCGAAGGCGCTGCCGATGGCGGGGTTGGACGCGTCAGATCCGTAGTCGGTCCAGTCGACGCCATCGAGATAGGGCTCGCCGCCGAACCAGGTGAAGTCCTTGCGCCGCCGCACCGAGGCCGACTCGCCGACCTTGTACGAGATCAGCTCATAGGGACCGGTGCCGGGCGTCTTGAGCATGTCGGCGCCGTTCTTGTCGAAGTCGCGATGGACGATGACCGCCGGATAATCGGAAAAGCCCGGAATGATGGTGACGTCGGACTGATTGCATTTCAGCTTCACCGTGTGGTCGTCGACCTTGGTGATGGCGCCGGCCGCGGCTTTCTTGGTAACGGGATCGATCAGGGAGTTCATGCGCCCGGCCATCGAATTGCCCTCGGCCGCCTTGTCGCACCAGCGTTCGATGTTGTGCACGATGTCGTCGGCGTTGAAGTCGTCGCCATTCGACCACTTCACGCCCTTGCGCAGATGCAGCGTGTATTGCGTGGCGTCGTCACTCACTTCCCAGCTCTCGACCAGATGTCCCTCGAAGGTGAAGTCGGTGGTGTAGCGGATCATGTAATCGTTGCATTGGCGCATGACGTTGGCGATCTCGGACCAGTCCCAGGAGCGCGGATCCTTCATGTCCTTGATGATCATCTGCATCTTCAGGATGCCGCCCTTCTTGCCGGGCACGATCGTCGCGGCCTTGGCCGGGGCAATACCGGCCATCGAATAGGCGAACGCCGTGGACGCGCCCATCGCGCTTGCCATGGCCAGGAATTCGCGGCGATCCATCTTACCGCTTTTGACTTCGGCTGCGTAGCTTTCGATGACCGCCGGGACGCGGTCACCGTTGCTCTTGAACATTGTCATCGTTGTTCTCCGGTTCAGGGCTTTCCGCCCGTTACATTCCCCTTGCGATGTCCATGTTAGGGGTGATGCAAAAATCCCGGAAGGGCTCAAGCCGTGAAGAACCGCCAAAACCCGGCCCTAAAGACCTAAAAAAACGACGCCATTGGCGTGTCAAATTTTTGAGCGCAGGCCCGCTGCCCGCTCGCGGACGGCTGTCAGGCGCCGTCTTCGCGCGCTCGCGACAGGATCCATTCGCGCACGATGCGAGCGATGTTTCCTTTCGAGAGCTGGCTCTCGGTGAGGTAGTAATTCCAGGGGCTTGGCGGCCGAACCGGAAAGGGCTCGACGAGCAGTCCGCGACGCAGATAGGCATGGGCAAGCGACCGCTGGGTGGCGACCAGTCCGGCCCCCATGGCAGCGAGTTCGAGCGCGATGTTGGAGGCGTTCGTCGACAGCCCCTTGTCGTGGTCGTCCATGTCGACGCCAAGCGCGGTGGCAACAACCTGCCAGTATTCCTGGCGGCCATGCACGAAGATCCAGTCCACCTTGAGGATATCTGCCGGCGCCTTCACGGCATGCTCGCCTTCGAGCAGCGAAGGCGCGCAGAGCAGCAGCAGTTCGTCGTTCCAAAGCGGGATGCCGGCGGGCGGACGGTCGTCGAAACGCCGCGTCGAAATCGTGATGTCGGCGATCTGCTCGCTCATATCCTCCCAGATCGTGCCGTGCAGCACGATCTCGATCTCGGGATGCTTCTTGCGAAACGCGGCCATGCAGCCGGCCAGCCAGTTCTCCGCCAGGCTCATCGGGCAGGAGACGACCACGGTGCGGTTGCGCGACGAGGTTACGATCGCCTCCGTTGCCTGGTCGATCTGATCGAGGGCCTGGCGCAAGGTCGGCAGGAAGGCCTCGCCCATTTCGGTGAGCTTGAGGCTGCGCGGATAGCGGATGAACAATTGCCGTCCGATGTAATGTTCGAGCGCGCGGACATGCGTGCTGACCGCGGCCTGCGTGTATCCGAGTTCGTTGGCGGCGGCGGTGAAGGAGAGATGCCGGGCCGAACTCTCAAAGGACCTGATATAGTTCAACGGGGGTGGCGGCTTCATCGCTAACTCCTGCAAGACGCAGTGATAGCTATCCCACAGACGGGCTGGCGTTCAATCGTGACCGACCACAAGACGTGAATTTTTTTGGCCAATGCCGCCGAACTAATTGCGTGAAAGCGCGATGAACCCAAATTAATGATGTCGTGACGCAGAGGGGAGTAATGCAAGTGGCTGTGCCGTCGCATCGGCGTGAAGGGCCTGACGCGAGTACCAGCGTTACCGTCCGCCTGGCTGATTTCGTGTTACGGCGGCCGGCGGCGGCATTCCCCGTCTCCGTCCTCGAGCAGGCGCGCTACCTCCTGCTGGACACAATCGGCATTGCCGTTGCCGCCGGTCCGATGGAAGCGGGCCGGATTGCCCGCGACACCGCAGCACTTCTCTACGGTTCTACCGACCCGCGGCATTCGGCACGCATGCTTTTCGATGGACGCCGTGCCAGCATCGCGGGAGCCGCCTATGCGGCCGCGACACAGATCGACAATCTCGACGGCCATGACGGATACAGCCCGACCAAGGGCCATATCGGCGTCGCTGTCGTGCCGGCGCTGGCAGCGCTTGCCGAAGCACGCCCCGACCTTGGCGGGCCGGAGGCACTGGCGGCCCTGGTCGTCGGCTACGAAATTGCCGGGCGGGCGGGCATCGCGCTGCACGCGACCGTGTCGGACTACCATACATCGGGCGCCTGGAATGCGCTGGGCGTCGTCGCGGTGGCGGCGAGGTTGCGGCGGCTCGGCGACGATCAACTGCGCCAGGCGCTTGGCATTGCGGAATATCACGGCCCACGCAGCCAGATGATGCGCGAGATCGCGAACCCGACGATGCTGCATGACGGCTCGGGCATCGGCACGCTGATCGGCCTGTCCGCGGCCGTGCTCGCCGAACGCGGCTTTACCGGCGCCCCGGCGATCACGATCGAGGAACCCGAGGTCGCGCCGCATTGGCAGGATCTCGGCGCCTTCTGGCAGGTGCTGCATCAGTATGTGAAGCCGTACCCGATCTGCCGCTGGGCGCATGCCGCGATCGACGCGACGCGCGGGCTCTGCCATGCGCATCATCTCGCGCCTTCCGACATCAGCCACGTCGAGGTGAACAGTTTCCACTATGCCGCAACGCTGTTCGACGGCATGCCGGACACGACCTCGAAGGCGCAGTACAGTCTGCGCTTCGCCGTCGCGACCTTTATCGTCCATGGCCGTATCGGACTCGAGCACATTTCCGGCAGCGGCCTGGAGGATGCCGCCGTGGCGGATATGCTGAGCCGCATCACGGTCCTGGAGTCGGAGCGCCACAGTGCCCGTTTTCCGGCCGGCCGTTGGGCCGACGTGGCGATCACGACATCAGATGGGCGGATCCTCGCTTCGGGCGACGTCCATGCGCGCGGCGGACCGGAGGCGCCGCTAACGCAAGCCGAAATCGAGGCCAAGTACATGGAATTCGCCGCACCGGTGCTGGGACAGGGCCGCGCCGAGGCGATCCGCGACACGGTGCTGTCGCTCCACGACCGCGACAGCCTCTTCAGCGATCTCTCGGCATTGCTTTACGATCCTCCTGTCATCACCAGGATGCTGCAACGGCCAGCGTGGTAGCGGCCCGGGCGGCGGCAGCGGCGGTCACACACGGCATCGAATACCATCACGCATAGAGGACACAGATGACCCGCCCGCAAGGAACCATCGCACCGATCCTGACGCCATTCGCTGACGACGGCAGCATTGCACGCGATCTCTTTGTGTCCCATGCCAAATGGGTGCTGGACCAGGGCGCGCATTTCCTGTCCCCCTTCGGCACCACCGGCGAGGCACTGTCGCTCTCGCTGGGCGAGCGCATGCGGGCGCTGGAGTGGCTGATCGAAGCCGGCATTTCGCCAGACCGCCTGATGCCCGGCACCGGCGTCACCGCGCTGCCCGAAACCGTCGAACTGTCGAAGCACGCGGTCGGGCTCGGCTGTGCCGGAGTGATGGTGCTGCCGTCCTTCTTCTACACCGCCGCCGGCGATAGCGGCCAGGCGCGCTACTACAGCGAACTGATCGAGCGGGTTGCGAACCCGGCAATGAAGATGATCCTCTACCATATTCCGCAGAACTCCGGTGTGCCGGTGAGCCCGGCCTTGACCGCCCGGCTGAGTGCGGCGTTTCCTGAAACGGTCGTCGCCTACAAGGACAGCGCCGGTGACTGGAACAACACGGCAGCGGTGATTGCCGCCGCCCCCGAGGTTGCGGTTTTCCCGAGTTCTGAAGCGCAATTGACCAAGGGCCTGGCCAGCGGCGCGGCAGGCTGCATCTCGGCCACGGTCAACCTCAACGCCGCGGCCATCCGCTCGCTCTACGAGCGTACGCTGGCCGGGGAGGACATTGCCGAGGCGGATGCGACGATCAAGGCGTTCCGCAAGATCATCCAGGATGCCGGTCTGATCCCGGCAATGAAGGCCGTGCTGGCGGTGCGCTCCGGCGACCAGCGCTGGCTGAACCTGCGCGCTCCACACGAGAATGCAACGCTCGAAAGCGGTGAGAAACTGCTCGCGGCGCTCGGCTCTTCGGCAGATCACATTGGCCGGAACTGAGCGGCATCATGTCGGCTGAACCATCCGTCATCCTGCACACAGACCGGCCGGGCGCGGCGCTGGCCGTGCTGATGGAGACGCATCCGGACCTCGCGATCCATGCTTGCGACAGTTACGCCGCGCTGCCCGAATTGATCGGGCGCGTGGCGGCGGAAGTGGTTTATTCCGTCCGCTTCGACGGTACGCCGCGCTTTCCGCGCCAGGCCCTGGTCGAAAGCCCAACCGTGAAATGGGTCTCGGTGGGTGGCTCCGGCACCGATCATCTCGGACGTTGGGACCCGGAGCGGCTGACGGTGACGAACGCCGCGGGCGTTGCCGCCGGCATGCTTGCCGAATATGCGCTCGGCGCCATGCTGTCCTTCTCGCTCGACCTGCGCGGCTTTGCGGGCCGCCAGCAGGCACGACAGTGGGGCAGCGGCCGCGTCGAGCCGATCGAAGGCAAGACGGTGCTGATCATCGGCCTTGGCAAGACCGGCGAGGCCGTCGCCAAACGGGCGCAGGCGATGGGTATGCGCACGCTGGGCATCCGCGCGCGCCCCAAGCCGACACCAAACCTGGATGAGGTTCATGGCGTTGACGCGCTGCTGCCACTCGTGGGCCGTGCCGATTTCATTATCTGCTGCGTGCCTTTGCTGCCGACCACGCGCGGCCTGCTCGGCAAGGCGGCCTTCGCCGCGATGAAGCCCTCCGCCGTGCTAATCGATATTTCGCGCGGTGGCGTGGTCGATGAGACGGCGCTGCTCGAAGCCCTCGACGACAAGCGGATCAAGGGGGCGGCGCTCGACGTCTTTGCGACCGAGCCGCTACCCGCCGAGCATCCTCTCTGGGGTTACGACAACGTCGCCATCACGCCGCATTGCGCCGCGGTCTATGACGGCTGGGACATAAAGTCGGTGCGCATGTTCACCGACAATCTGGCGCGCTATCGCCGCGGCGAGCCGCTGGAGAATGTGGTCAGTCCGGAGCGCGGCTATTGAAAGCCGGGAAGGAATAAATCCGATGTCACAGGACAGGCGCGGCGGCGGCCGCAGATCGAAGCTCGGGCGCAGCGGTGGCGGCATCGCGCAACTGCCGTGGCAGAGCGTCAAGAATCCCTATCCGCCCATGCAGCTTCTCGACGAAGAGCGGATGCAGCGACTGCACGACACCTCAATGCGCATCCTGTCCGAACTCGGCATCCGCGTCATGAGCGAGCGGGTGATGGACCTGTTCGCTTCCGCCGGCGCCATCGTCGATCGCGAAGAGAAGACCATCCGCATCGATGAGAGCCTGGTGCGCGAAGCGCTGCGGGCGGTGCCGTCCTCCTTCACGCTGACCAGCCGTAATCCCGAAAAGCAGGTCCATCTCGGCGGTAACTCGCTGGTCTTCGGCCTGGTGGCCGGCCCGCCCAACGTACATGACCGCATCAACGGCCGACGTCAGGGCAATCTTGCCGACTACCAGAACTTCATCCGGCTGGCGCACCACTTCAACGCCATCCACATCATCGGCAACCAGGTGGTGGCGCCGATGGAGCTGCCGGCGAATGCGCGCCATCTCGACACCTACCATGCCAATCTGACGCTGAGCGACCTCTCCTTCCACTGCACCGCGATCGGCCGCTCGCGAGCCATGGACGGCATCAACATGATGGCGATCGCGCGCGGCATCTCCGTCGAGGAGATGCGCGCCTCGCCTGGCGTGACCACGATCATCTCGATCAACTCGCCGCGCCTGTTCGACGACGCGATGGCGGAGGGCCTGATCGCCATGGCGGAGCACGGCCAGCCGGTGACCGTCACGCCTTTCACGCTGATGGGCGCGATGACGCCGGTGACGCTGGCCGCCGCACTCTGCCAGCAGAACGCGGAGGCGCTGTTCGGCGTGGTCCTGACCCAGCTCGTCAATCCCGGCACGCCGGTGATGTATGGCGCCTTCACCTCCAATGTCGACATGAAGTCGGGCGCGCCGGCCTTCGGCACGCCCGAGAATGCCAAGGCCAACATCATCGCCGGCCAGTTGGCGCGGCGCTACAACCTCCCCTATCGCACCTCAAATGCGAATGCCTCGAACGTGGTTGATCTGCAGGCCGCCTACGAAACCGAGATGGCGACGTGGGGCGCGGTGCTCGGCGGCGCCAATCTGATCTACCATGCGGCAGGCTGGCTGGAGGGCGGGCTGACAGCGTCCTATGAAAAGCTCGTGCTGGACGTCGAGATCCTGCAGAACATGATGGAATTCCTGCGGCCGCTGCCGTTCCAGGAAGACGACCTGGGCTTCGAAGCGATCAAGTCGGTGCCGGCCGGCGGCCATTTCTTCGGCGCCGAGCACACCATGTCGCGCTATACCACCGCCTTCTACCAGCCGATGCTCTCCAACTGGCAGAACCATGGCGCCTGGGAGGAGGCCGGCGGCAAGGATGCGCTGGAGCGGGCGACGGAGCTCTGGCAGCAGGCGCTGCACGATTACGAAGAACCGGTGATGGACCCCGCGATCCGCGAGGAACTCGACGCCTATGTCGCGCACCGCCGCGAGGAGATCGCCGCCAATCCGGAAGGTTAGGACCTCTGCCCCATGCACTATGATCTCGTCATCCGTCACGCGACGCTGATCGCCGGCGACGGCTCGAAACCTTTCGAGGCCGACATCGCCGTCACCGGGGACAGGATCGCCGCCATCGGGCGGCTGGACGACGCACAGGGCATCGAGGAGATCGATGCCAGGGGCAAGGTGGTCGCGCCCGGCTTCATCGACGTGCACACCCATGACGACGGCGCGCTGCTGGCGCCCCGCGGCATGGATCCGAAGATCAGCCAGGGCGTGACGACGGTGATCGCCGGCAATTGCGGCGTCAGCCTGGCGCCGCTGCTTCTCGACAGGACGCCACCGCCGCCCTTCACGCTGGTCGGCGGCCGCGAGAATTTCCGCTTCGATCGCTTTGCCGACTATGTCGCCGAGCTCAAGCGGCGCGGTATCGCAACGAACGCGGCTCTATTGGTCGGGCACACCACTTTGCGCCAGCGCTGCATGCCGGTGACCGACCGTCCGGCCAACGAAACGGAGACGGCGGCGATGCAGGAGGCGGTCGCCGAGGCGATGGCCGAAGGAGCCTTCGGCCTCAGCACCGGGCTCGACTATCCGCCGGCGGTGAAGTCCTCGACCGAGGAGGTCAAGGCGCTCGCAGCCATGGCGGCCGGCCTCGGCGGCCCCTATGTCACCCACACACGCAACTATTTCGAGACGATGGACGAGGCGATCGAGGAAGCGATCGACATTGCCGATCATGCCGGCGGCAAGCTGTTCATCTCGCACCATCAGTGCACCGGCCGCGCCAATTTCGGCAAGAGCCGTCCGTCACTGGAAAGGATCGACCGGGCGCGCGAGACGATGGACATCGGCCTGGATGTCTATCCCTATGCCGCAAGCTCTACCGTGCTTCGCCTGGAACGTTGCGACACCGGGTTGAAGATCCTCGTCACATGGTCCGATCCGCATCCCGAGATGGCCAGGCGCGAGATCGCCGACATTGCGCGAGAATGGAATTGCAGCGAGCGGAAGGCGGGTGAGCGCCTGCTGCCGGCCGGTGCCGTCTATTTCCAGCTCGACGAGGCGGATGTGCGCAACATCATCGCCCATCCGCGCACCATGATCGGCTCGGACGGCCTGCCGCACGATATCCGCCCGCATCCGCGCCTGTGGGGCACCTTTCCGCGCGTGCTCGGCCATTATGCCAGGGATGTCGGCTTGTTCAGCCTGGAGGAGGCCGTGTTCCGGATGACCGGTCTGCCCGCGAAGGAATTCGGCATCGCGCAACGCGGGCTGCTCGTCGAAGGCAATTTCGCCGATCTCGTCGTCTTCGATCCCGACACGATCATCGACACCGCCACGTTCGAGGAGCCGCGTCGGCCCGCCGCCGGCATCGAGCATGTCTTCGTCAACGGCGTATCGGTATGGCGCGGCGGCAGGGCGACCGGCGCACTGCCTGGCACGGTCCTCAAGCCCTCGGCCTCAAGGGTCGTCAGGGGCGCATGCGGCTGCGGCGCCGATCACAGAGCCTCGTAAATCCGGTCCACCGTTTCGAGCGTGTAGACGAATTCCACCGGCCGCGTGCAGCGCCAGCCGTCGAAGGGTTGGCCACCGAGCGCCTTCAGCGCCTCGGGCAGGCGAAGAATGCCGCCGCCATAGAGCCGGTTGGCCATGTCGAGCATGCCGGTACGGTGCATGGCTTCGCTCATGCTGCCGCAGGCATCCTTGACCAGCCAGACCCTGAAACCCTGGTAGACCGCGTCGAACACGCTCTCGGTCACGCAACTGTCGGTCAGCACGCCGGTTACGATCAGGTTCTCGACCTTAAGGTCGGCAAGCCGTTTTGAAAGATCGGTGCGGCGAAAGGCACTCGGCCAGTGCTTGTGGATGACGATGTCACCGGGCAGCGCCGCCACTTCTGCGCAGATCGCCGCGCCATCGCTGCCGGCCACGGCGGAGCGGAATTCCTCGGTCAGGATCTCCTCCTGCCGCGCATAGCCGTCGCGTTCCTCCGGCTTCACCCAGGCCTGCGCATGGATGACCGGCACGCCCGCCGCACGAGCGCCCGCGATCAGCGTGGCGGCATTGGCGAGCACGGCGTCATAGCCGATCACCGGCCAGGCCGCACCGGGGCGGTATTCGTTCTGCAAATCGATGGAGAGCAGGGCTGTCGCGGCAAGGTTCATGGCTGTCCCAGGGGATTGTCGAAGTCGGTGACGAAACGGAAAAGAAGACGGATAGCTTGATCGAGGTCGGCGATTTCCATCGCTTCATGCGGGTTGTGGCTGCCGTTCTCGTTGCGAACGAAGACCATGGCGGTAGCAATGTCGGCGCCGGCAAAGGTGGCCGCGTCATGCCCCGCCCCGCTCGGCACATGCGGCGCCCGCATCTGCAGTTCGGTGGCAGCGCGGTCCAGCCTCGCGATCAGAGCCGGCGACATGGTCGCCGGCTCCCAGGTGAAACGTGGCCCGGCCTCGAAGCTGACGCCGCGTTTCGTGCCGACTTCGCCGAAGAGCGCGTGCAGCCTTGCGTCGACCCGTTCAAGAACAGCAGCCTCGGCGCTGCGCACATCGAGCGTGAAGCGGAGTTCGCCCAGGACGCGGCTGCCGCCGTGCTGGCTCGGATCGGATTCCACCCGACCGAAGGTGATGGTGGCCTCATGGCCCTCACGCTCGAGCGCGTCCCACTCCGCTTCAAGGCCGGCGACCAGATCGGCAAAGCCGAGCACGCTGTCATGGCGGGCAAAGCGCGGCTCGGCGCCGGAATGCGCGTAGGCGCCAAGGCATTTCGCATCGACATAGCGGAATCCCCCGGCAATACCGGTGACGATGCCGACCGGCGCGCCGGATTCGACAAGGCGCGGTCCCTGCTCGATATGCACTTCGACGAAAGCCGCGATGCGGCCGGCATCGATGCCCGGCACACCACGCCGCACGGCATCGGGGTCGAAGCCTTCATCACGCATGTGATCCGCAAGCGTGCGTCCGCTGTCCGACCGCTTCGCGTCCAGCGCCGCCGGCTCCAGCAGCCCAAGTGCGGCCTGGCTGCCGGGATAGGACAACGGAAACCACACCGCTTCCTCGGCGCGCATCGCCAGCACGACAAGATCGCGCGGCATTTGGATGCCTTGCCCGACCAGTTCGGCCATTACCGCCAGCCCGGCCACGACGCCCGCGGCGCCGTCGAAATTGCCACCATGCGGCACACTGTCGAGATGCGAACCGACGACGATCGCCGGCAGGTCGGGGTTGTAGCCTTTCAGCGTCAAATAGAGGTTGCCGGCGGCATCGACACGCGCCGTCGCGCCGAGCTTTTCCGCTTCGTCGCGCACGAGATCGTGGGCGAAGCGTTCACCGGGTCCATAGGCGATGCGCGTGATCCCCGGCGCATCGGTGGTGGCGTGCGCAAGCCTCTCCAGCAGATGCCCGGCCAGCCTGCCGCCGGCCGTGAGGGAGGCATCGCTCATGACGCAACCTGCGTGGCTTGGGACTCGACGTTGCGCAGCCGGTGTGGCGTGAGATCGTCCATCGACACGCCCTGCCTTGCGACATCGTCTGGAAAGCCCTTGCCCGCGATCAGGCTGGCGCAGATGCGCGACAGCGCCGGCGAGGTCTTGATGCCGTAGCCGCCCTGCCCGACCAGCCAGACGAAATCCGGGACCTCGTCATCCGGTCCTACCACCGGTGACCCATCGGCGACGAAGGTCCGCAAGCCCGCCCATGAGCGCGACACGCGGTGCACTTCGATCGTCGTCGCCCGTTCGAGACGCTCAGCACCGATCGCCACATCGATATCCTCGGCATAGGCATCCATCGGCGCTGAGAGCGTCGCATCGGCAGGCGAGACGAACAACTGCCCTGCATCCGGCTTGAAATAGAATTCGGCGCCGACATCGTTGACCAGCGGCCACTCGGTGATGTCGACACCGGCGGGCGCCGGGATGTTGAAGGCGGTGCGGCGCTTCGGCTGCAGGCCGATTGGGCGTACCCCGGCCATGACGGCGATCTCGTCACCCCAGGCACCGGCGGCATTGACGATCTGTGAAGCAAGGAATGTTCCTGCCGGGGTTTCGACCCGCCATTGGCCGCCTTGCCGACCGATGGCGTTGACGCCGGCATTGGTGACGATCCTGGCGCCATGCGCACGTGCGCCGCGCAAGAAACCCTGATGCAGGCCGTTCACATCGATGTCCATCGAATGCGGTTCGATATAGGCGCCGGCGAGATAGTCCGCGCGCAGCACCGGCACGCGCGCAATCGCCTCGGCTTGTGTCATGGCGGCGATCGACGGGACCAGCGCCCGCGCGGCCTCGAGATCCTGAGCCAGGAGATCGAGCTGATCGGCGCGCGCCACGGTGATCATGCCGCGTTTGCTGAGAAGCGGATAATCCGTGAAGCCAGCCGGCGGTTCGGTCAGGAAAGACCGGCTCGCCAGCACGATCCGGCGGATGATGCCGTTGCCGTAGTTTTCGGTAAAGCTCGCCGCCGAGCGGCCGGTGGTGTGGTAGCCGCAATGGCTTTCCCGCTCGAGCACGACCACCTTGGCGGAGCGGGAGATCTCGAAGGCAGCGCCGGCGCCGGCCATGCCGCCGCCAATGATGATGATTTCGGTTTGCTCGGCGGCACTCATATCAACTCATCCTTCAACACGATCGCACAGCCTTGCTTTCACGCGGCACGGCAGGCGGCTCGCCCAGACGTCCGCGCCGGGCGCGGTCGCGGGCGCCGCGCCCCTCGGCCAGATTCTCGGCCAACGAATTCTGCGCAGCGCAATCCTCAAGTGCGAGGTCGGTGACAAAAGGCATCGGCTTGCCGGCGATAGCCATGCCTTTCAGCCGCGCCCAGACGGCGCGCCGCTTGCGCACCTGGTGCGACTGCAATTCGCTGATTTCGGCCATATTGGTTTCCCGCTTAATCTCCAGCGCGCCGGCTTCGACCGCCGCGTCGAACAACTCAAGGCCGCGCCTTGTGCGCACGATGATGCCGTTGAGCGCCTCGTCCTCGACCGCCGGCCCGCCGTTCAACCAGGCGTCATGAACCGCTATATCCGCCACCTGGCCGATCGCGTCCGGGCAGATCTTGCAGCGCGGCTGGATCATCCATTTGTCCTCGTCTTCCCACAGCTGCCGATAGGTGAGTTCGAAGGCGCGCCCGTCGCTGGTTTCGATTCGGTTGAGGCCGGGATTACCGTGACCTCGATAGCGGAACAATTTGAGCTCATCCTCGCCGAGGTCGAAGCGCTGCAACGCCTGTTCCGATTTCGACAAATCCGAGGCGCCGCCGCAGACGAAGGCCAAGGCATATCGCATCAAATCATCGACGCGGGGATCGAGCCGCGCCAGGTTGCGAACGGCGGTAATGTCGCAAGGCTTGGCGATCAGCGCGAAGGGCTCGCCGCGATCGAGGATTTCGCCGAAATCCACCAGGGCTGCAGCCGGGCCATAGCGTGAGCCGGCGCCCTCAAGCACCGAAGCGGCATCAAAGCTAAGCCGGCGCTCGCTGCGCATCGGCTGGGAATGCGACGCGGCGACATGCAGCACGAACTTGACGCGTCCGGAGCTCAGCAGGAATTGGCCAAGCGCGGTCAGCACCCCGCCTCCCGAGCCGACAAACCGCACCGTGGAATCTCCCGCGCGGCCGAGCACAAGCCGTTCGGCAGGGCCCCAGACGGTGTCCGTCAACGCGGCATTGCTTGCCTGCGCCGGCGGCGGACCGGCGATGCGCGTTCCCGGACAGACGGCGTTGATCAGCATCAGCGTCGACCTGTCCAATGCCTGGTTCGCCACCGGCCGCTCGCGCCCCTCCGGCGTCATCACCATCTCGACCGCGCCGGGACCGGCGATCGATCGGCAGAGGCCGCAGCCAATGCAAAGACCGTTCTCGACGATCTCGCTCAGCGAAAGTGGATCGGTCGAGAGCATCATCGTGGCTTGGCTATGGCTGGCTTCGATCAGGCCCATCTCGTTTCGATCTCAGACCGGTTCCGAAATACGCCGGTACTGATCGGGGCGGCGGTAGAGCGCGAAGTTGAAATTCACCTTCCGGCAGGTCTCGATCAGGTCGAGGTCAGCGCGATGGACGATGATCTCGTCGCCGAGCGACATCGCCTGCGCGGCAATCTCGCCGGTCGGCGCAATGATGCAGGAGCCGCCGATCAGTGCTTGGCCGTCTTCCAGCCCAGCCTTGGCGGCGGCCGCCACCCACAGCGTGTTCTGATAGGCGCCGGCCTGCATCGGCAGATGGTTGTGGAACATCCTGAGATGCGCCAGCGCCGGCGCTTCGTCCAGCAGCAGCGGCGTGTTGTAGCCGAGCAGCACGACCTCGGCGCCGTTGAGGCAAAGCATGCGGTAGGTTTCGGGCCAGCGGCGGTCATTGCAGATCGCCATGCCGACGCGGACGCCGCGATAGTCGAAGACCGGGAAGCCGAGATTGCCGGGCTCGAAATAGCGCCGCTCCAGATGCGTGGTGGTGCCTTCCTCCGGCTCGCTGGACCCCGGCACATGCATTTTGCGGTAGCGGCCGATGAAGCGCCCATCCGGACCGACAAGGTCCATGGTGTTGAAATGACGCGTGCGACCGTCTTCCCTGGTAATCTCGCAATAGCCGAGCGCGAAGCCGACCTTGAGGCGCGCGGCGGCATCATAGAGGCGCTGCGTTTCGGGGCCTGGCATCGATTGTTCGAAGAAGGCGTCGATCTCAGCCTGATCGTCGATGCGCCAGCGCGGGAAGAAGGTGGTCAGCGCCATCTCGGGGAACGCCACAATCTCCGCACCCGCGGCCGTGGCCTGTTTCAGCAAGTGGACGAGGCGATCGACGGTTTCGGCACGCGAGGCGCTGCGCTGGATCGGTCCGGTCTGGGCGACCGCTATGGTCAGGCATCGAGCCATGGCGTCGTCTCCTCGACTGGTTTTCCCGAGCGGGCCGGATCAGCCGCGCTGCGCTCCACGAATTGTCCGAACCCAGGCTGTACCCGCAGCACGCCGTCGGCGACCACCGGCACGCCGCGCACCAGCACGGTGGTCGGCTTGCCGGTGACGCTCCTGCCCTCATAGGGGGTGAAGTCGACGCGCGAATGCAGGGCCGAATGACCGAGCGTCCAGGCCGCCGTGGGATCCCATAGCGCCAGATCGGCATCGAGGCCGATCGCTATCCGGCCCTTGGCGTGGGCCAGGCCATAGATCGCCGCTGCATTGCGCGAGGTGAGATCGAGATAGCGCTCCAGCGTCAGCCGGCCGGAGAGCAGTCCTTCAGAGAAGAGCAGCGGCAGACGAGTCTCGATGCCTGGGATGCCGCTTAGCGTGGTGGTGAAACCGGGCGTCCGCGATCGTGCGATCTTGTCGGCGAAGAAATAGGGCGAATGGTCGGAGGACCAGAGATCGATGCCGCCATCGACAAGCGCTTGCCACAGATGGTCATGGCTACGCGGCGAACGCGGCGGCGGTGAAAAGACGAAACGCGCCGCATCCAGGGCCGGCCGGTCGAGATCGGCGGCGCCGATGAACAGATATTGTGGACAGGTCTCGGCGATCGCATCCACACCACGAGCCCGCGCCCGCGCCACCTCCTCGGCCGACTGCCAGGAGGAGACGTGGACGATGGTCATGCGCGCGCCTGTCATTTCGGCGAAGGCCAGCGCACGATGCGTGGCCTCGCGCTCCATCGTCTCGCTGTGGGCAACGACATGGTAGCGCATGTCGGTTCGGCCGAGATCGATCAGCCTCTGGCGCGTGCGCCGGATGGCGGCATCGTTCTCGGCATGGACCATGACGATCCAGCCAAGCCTGTGCGCGGTATCGAGTACCCTGAAGAAGAGATCGTCGTCGACCGCAAAACCCTGATAAGTCATGAACAGCTTGACCGAGGCGATGCCGCGTCCGGCGAGTTGCGAAAGCTGTTGCTCGACATCGGGGCCGGTGCCCATGGTCACCACCGCGTGCAGCCCGTAGTCGATCACCGCGCGCCCTGCGGCGCGATCGAGAGCGCGGTCCACGGCGCCAATCGTCGTCATGTCCGGACCCGGCATGCCGAAGGGGACGATGCATGTGGTGCCCCCGAAGGCCGCAGAGATGGTGCCGGACTCGAAATCATCGGCATTGCCGGCCCCGCCCCAGACCGGCTGGTCGAGATGGCAGTGGGCGTCGATGCCCCCGGGCATGACCCAACGACCGCCGGCACCAATCACGGATTTACCGGACAGGCCGGTCCCGATGGCGGCGATGCGGCCATCGTCGATGGCGATGTCGCATTCGGCCCAACCGTTGTCGAGCGCAACCCTTCCGCCTTTGATCACCAGCTCATGCATACGGTTTGCCCACCCCAATCGGTATCAGCCGACGGCCGCCGTGACCATGATCTCGACGCGATACTGATCACCCGCAAGTCGTGCCTCGACCGTCGCGCGCACCGGCATGGCGCTGCGGTCTATCCAGGCGTCCCATGCCGCATTCATCATCTCGAAGTCGGCGATGTCGCGCAGCCAGATCTGGGCGCTGAGAAGCTTCGACTTGTCGCTGCCGGCCTTGGCCAGAAGGGTATCGATCTTGGCGAAAATCTGCTTCGTCTGCGCGGTGGTGTCGCCGGAAAGGTCGTCCGCCGTCAGGCCGGAGACATAGACGGTGCCGTTGTAGCGCAGCACCCGACAGAAGCGTTGCCCGTTCTCAAGACGTTCGATCGTCATCCCCTGGTCTCCTCTCGATCTTCGGCGGGTGACCTATCGTAGGGAGCGTGCAAAAGGGCTGTAAAGCCTGTCGCACGGCGCAACGCCGTTTTCCGCCACCGGGATGGCCAAAAAAAATGACGCCATAGCCGTGTCAATCTTCGCTTGTGGCATGCATGGCGAGGTGTAGCTTACGTCTGGGAGAGCAGCCGCTGGCCGGCGTGACTGCCAAGGGGAGCCGTCGCAATGCATCAAAGTTCAGCGTCGGTCATTGACCCTGCTTGCGATCGCCGGCGCCTGTCCTAGCCGGCTGACGGCGGCATTCATGGGGTCGATCGCTCAATCCGCGATGCGCTTCTGGCGGAACGCCGAGCGCTCCCGCGCCACGCTGCCGATCATGGCAAGCGTCTGTCTCGCCTGCATCGGCAGCGCCATGCTGACGACCGCGGTCTCGTTCCATCTGGGCAAACCTGGCGTCGACCCCGACGTCGTGCAGATCGTGCTGACCGCCTATCCGGTCGGCTTCCTGATCGGATGCCTGATGACGCGTCCATTGGTCGCCCGCTATGGCCATGAGCGGACCTTCCTGCTGATCCTGACAACCGCGCTGCTGTCGGCCCTGGGCTTCATCTTCACCGACTTCATGCCGAGCTGGTTCTGCTTCCGCCTGCTTGGGGGCATGTCGATGGCCTCGATGTTCGTCGTCTGCGAGAGCTGGATCAATCTCTATGCCGAACAGCATAATCGCGGCGCGATGTTCTCGATCTACATGCTGACGACAGCGATCGCCGTGCTGCTCGGCCAGATATTGGTCGCGCTGGTCGGTCCGAAATCTCCGCATCTCTTTTTGGTGGCGACAGCAACGGTGCTTCTGGCCTTCGCGCCAAAGTTCGCGGGGCTACGCTGGCCGGCGCTGCCTTCGATGCCGGCCGATACGGCGCCCGCGCCCGGAGCGAAGGCAGACAGGCGGCTCGGACCGCTGGCGCTTTTCAGGCTGGCGCCGGTGACGGTCGTCGCCATTTTCCAGGCCGGCATCACCAACATGAACATCTTCGTGCTGACACCTCTTTACGGGACGCAGATCGGACTGTCAGCGGTGGCCACGGTCTGGCTGGTGACCACAATAAGCATCGCCGGCATGCTCGCGCAGACCCCGGTCGGCTGGCTGTCGGACCGGTTCGACCGCCGCCTGATGCTGCTCGTGCAAGGGTTGGTATCGGTGACGACCTGCGCCGCGATCGCATGGGTCGGGACCCTGTCGGTGCCGCTGCTGTTTGTGCTGTTCTTCCTCTATGGGGCCACGGCGCTGACGATCTATCCGGTGGCGATGGCCTTCGGCGCATCGCAGCTTCATAGCCGGCACATGGTCGCCGCGTCCGGCACGCTGCTCCTGCTCTACTCGATCGGCAATGTGGCGACGCCGGGCGTCGCCGCGGGGTTGATGGCGCATCTTGGCCCTCCCGCCATGTTCCTGCTGCTCGGCGGCGGCGCTGCACTGGTCACGCTCGCGGCCTGCTACAATCTTCTGCGCCGGCCGGTCACGGTGCCGGTCATGCAAAATGTCGAGGAACGGGCTTGAGGTCACGGCAATGAACCGATTGCAAGGCAGCGTTGTCCTGATCGCGGGCGCCGCAAGCGGCATTGGCGCCGCCATTGCCCGGCGGTGCGTCGCCGAGGGCGCCAGTGTGGTCTGCGCCGACTATGATCTCGCGGCGGCGACACAGCTTGCCGATACACTTGGTCTCTCGGCCACTGCCTGCCAATGTGACGTCACCGACATCGGTTCCGCCCGGGATGCCGTCGAATTCGCGAGACAAAAACTTGGCCGGCTGGACGGACTGGTGCACAACGCCGCCGCACCGTCGACGAACGCCACCGTCGTCGATCTTGACGAACAGTCCTGGCGCCGCGAACTCGATGTCAGCCTGACCGGTGCGTTCCTGATGAGCAAGTACGCGGTGCCGTTGATCGCGGCCAGCGGCGGCGGTTCGGTGGTGTTCATCGACTCGCAGTTCGGACGGGTCGCCACCACCAAGGCCGTCGCCTACTGTGCCGCCAAGGCGGGACTGATCCATCTCGCCAAGGCGATGGCGGTCGACCATGCGCCGGACAAGGTGCGCGTCAACAGCCTGTCGCCGGGCGCCGTGGCGACGACGCGCCTGTTGCGCAGATTTCCGGACTTCGAGGCCGCCACTGCAGGTCTTGGACCCGCCCATCTGCTCGGTCGCATCGCAGAGCCGGATGAAATCGCCGCCGCCGCGGCCTTCCTTCTGTCATCGGACGCGTCCTTCGTCACCGGATCCGACATGCTCGTGGATGGCGGCTATGCGACGCGCTGACTTCGTCTCTCTTCGTTCAGCTTCAAAGGAGTTCGCATGACGCTGCTCGTCACCGGTGGCACCGGCTTTGTCATGAGCGTGGTCGCACGCGCATGGCTGGATCGTGACCCGCAAGCCCGTGCCGTGATCCTCGACCGTTCCGGCCTCGACGCGGCGGCCGAAAGGCATTTCGCTCCGGTGCGCGATCGGCTCACGGTAATCGCCGCCGATGTGCTCGAGCCGAAGAGCTGGTCCGCGACGCTTGACGAGCAAGGCATCACGGCAATCGTGCATGGCGCGACGATCACGCCGATCTCGCGCGGCAGCGCCTCGGAGGCAAAACGCCAGCCGGAGGCCGAGGACCCTGCCCGCATCGTCGACGTCAATCTCATGGGCACCGTGCGGATGCTGGACTGGGCGCGCGAGAGACAGGGTCTCAAGCGCTTCGTCTATGTCAGCTCCGGATCCGTCTACCGCCACAACGGGCCCGACTGGAGCAGCGAGCCGCTGCCTGAAGACGGCTATGTCGCGCCGCTGACGCTCTACGGCATCTCGAAATTCGCCTCCGAAATGGTGACCAACCGCTATGCCGATCTGTTCGGCCTGTCGGCAGTCTCGGTGCGGCTTGCTTCCGTCTATGGCCCGATGGACCGCGCCACCGAGAGCCGCAACTTTCGCCATGTTCCCAACCGCGTCGCGCATATGGCCCTGGCCGGCGAGACGATCAGGCCGAACAGCCTGGAGCCGGTCGGTGACTACGCCGCCTCGACCGACGTTGCCGCCGCGATCCTCGCACTGATCGATGCGCCACGCCTCAATTACCGCCACTACAATATCGGCTCCGGCTCCAGCCAGACCATCGGCGAGATCATCGGCTGGGCAAGGGAACGCGTGCCCGGACTGAAAGTCGAGGTGACATCGGGAGAAGATGCCAACATCGTCCAGGATGTGAGCCTGAAAGGCGGCATGTGGGGCGCCTATGACATCGCCCGCATCCTGCGCGACACCACATGGCGGCCGCGTCCCGGCAAGGAAGCCTTCCACGCCTACATGGACTGGATAGCTGCCAACGAAACGAACTGAGAGGAAACTGTCATGACGCAGAGCGTTGCCTCGCAAGCGCCACAGCCGCGCGACTTCGTCGGCTATGGTCCGCGCCCACCCTTCATGGCCTGGCCGGGCGACGTCAAGCTCGCCATCAACCTCGTGCTCAACTACGAGGAAGGCTCCGAGTACTCCTGGCTGGAAGACGGTCGCAACGACAATTGGGGAGAGTACAATCTCACCTCGAGCCCGCCGGTGCGCGACCTCGGCACCGAGACGCATTTCGAGTACGGCAGCCGGGCCGGCGTGTGGCGTTTGGCGCGCCTGTTTGACCGCTATGATATCCCGATCACCATCTCCGCCTGCGCGGTGGCGCTGGAGCAAAACCCGCCCTTCGTCGAATGGATGAAGACGCGACGGCACGACCTGCTCGGCCACGGCCTGCGCTGGATCGACTACACGACGATGGAGCGCAGCGAGGAAAAGCGCCATCTGCATGAAGCGATCGCGCTCTACGAGAAACTGCTGGAGAGGCGACCCCTCGGCTGGAACTGCCGCTCTCTGCCCAGCGTCAACACGCGCGATTTGCTCGTCGAGGAAGGCGGATTCCTCTACCACTCCGACCCCTGCAATGACGATCTGCCCTACTTCGTCGATCACCAAGGCACGGAGATACTGGTCGTTCCCTATTCCAAGACACTCAACGACAGCCGCTATCTGGTGGCGCCCGGCTACAGCAATCCGCGCGACTTCGCCGAGGATTGCCGCTCGGCCATCGATTACATGCTCGACGAGGCTGACGAGACCGGCGGCCGCATGCTGACAATCGGCATCCATGCGCGCTGGATGGGCCAACCCAACCGGGCGTCCGGGCTGCGCGAGGTGATCGAGCACGTGAAGCAGAACCCGGCCGCTGCCTTCATGCGGCGCGAAGATATCGCCCGGTTCTGGCTCGCCAACCATGCCGGCTTCGAGCGGCGCGGC
The DNA here is from genome assembly GCF_056868045.1 of Mesorhizobium sp. HAY1-8B. Taxonomy (NCBI): domain Bacteria; kingdom Pseudomonadati; phylum Pseudomonadota; class Alphaproteobacteria; order Hyphomicrobiales; family Phyllobacteriaceae; genus Mesorhizobium; species Mesorhizobium sp. HAY1-8B. Next base: position 2,843,695 of record NZ_CP200321.1, on the reverse strand, counting down.
TGACAAGAGCAAAGAGAATGGCGGCATGTTCGAAACGCTGATCCGGGGAGCTACCATCGTCAACGCCGAAGGGTTCGAGCGGCGCGATGTAGGCGTCACCAACGGAAGGATCGTAGCGCTCGTCGCCCCCGGTGAGACGGTTTCGGCCCGGACCGTTTTCGATGCCGCCGGTGCCTATCTATTACCCGGCCTGGTCGACGCGCACGCGCATCTGCGCGAGCCGGGCCTGACTCACAAGGAGGACTTTTCGTCCGGCACGCATGCCGCGGCGCTTGGCGGCGTGACCACGGTGCTCGACATGCCGACCGACGAGCCCTGGACGGCCACGGCCGAACAGCTTGCCGACAAGATGGCGATGACCGAAGGCCGCATTCATGTCGATGTCGGCCTCCAGAGTGTCGTCAGCCGCGACCTGTCGCGCATCCCGGGCCTGCTCGATCTGGCGCCGGTCTCGTTCGAGCTGTTCACCGCCGATGTGCCCGATGACTTCCTCTTTGCGACGCTGGACGCCGTGGCCGAGGCGTTGAAGGCTTTCGCAGGCACCGATACTTTGATCGGCATCTCGCCCGGCGATCAATCGATCCTGACCGGCAGCACACTGCGCGACCGCTCAGGCACCATCGCCGCCTTTCAGGCCAGCCGGCCGCCGCTCGCCGAGGCCAATGGCATCGCCCGAGCGCTTGTCGCCGCCGCCTCGGCCGGGACCAGAATTCATGTCCGCCAGATCAATTCCAAACTTGGCGTCGAGACGTGGGGCCGGTTGCGCGGCATGGCTGACGCCAGCGTCGAAACCACGCCGCAGAACCTCTTCTTCAACGCCGGCGACTATGAGATGCACGGCGCCAATCTCAAGGCCTCGCCACCCTTGCGCTCGCCGCATGACGTGGATGCGCTGCGCGCGGCACTCGGCGCAGGGCTGATCGACATCGTCGCCACCGACCACGCGCCGCACACACCGGCCGAGAAGGCAACGCCTTACGCGGCTTTCGCCGACATTCCGGGCGGCATGCCGGGGCTGCAGACGCTGCTGCAGGTGATGCTGAAACTGGTCGATGACGGCCTGATCGCCCTGCCCGATCTGGTGCGCCTGTGCGCACGCAATCCGGCCGAGCGCTTCGGGCTTGGCCGGCGCAAGGGGAAGATCGCCACCGGCTACGATGCCGATATCCTCATCCTCGATCCTCGCCGGCCCAGCACGATCGCCAATGCCGATCAGGTCTCGCGAGCGGGCTACACGCCATTCGACGGCTGGACCGTCCAGGCCCGGCTGTCAAACGTCTTCCTGCGCGGTCGCGAGATCGTGCGCGAGGGAAAACTGATCGGCCCGAAAGTCGGAACCATCGTCACCCGGGAAAGCTGAGGACCCATGCCCCTGCTCGCAGACAAGACCGCCATCGTCACCGGAGGCAGTTCCGGCATCGGCCGCGCGATCGCGCTGAAATTCGCGGGCGAGGGCGCGAGCGTCGTCATCGCCGACACGGTCGAGCAGCCGATCGAGGGTGGTGAGAGCACCGTGGCGTTGATCCGCTCGGCCGGTGGAGCCGCCATTTACATCCGCACCGACATCTCCGACTGGAGCGCCGTCGATGCGCTGGTCGGTGTGACGGTCGAGCAGTTCGGACGGCTCGACGTGATGGTCAACAACGCCGCGATCTACACCAGCACCAATCTGATCGAGACCACGCCGGAGCAATGGAACCGCGTCATCGGCGTCAACCTGACCGGCTTCTTCTACTGCTCGAAACGGGCGGTGATGCAGATGCTCACCCAGGTGCCCGTCGACGACGTGCGCGGCCGCATCATCAACATCTCCTCGCAGCATGGCATGGTGGCCTGCCCCGGCGACCTTCCCTATTCGGTGAGCAAGGGCGGCATCGTGCAGATGACGCGGCAAATCGCGGTCGACCACGCCGACGATCTGATCGTCTGCAATGCCATCGCACCCGGCAAGATCATCACCGGCAAGCCGGGCGTGGCCAACGACCCCGACGCGCTCGACTACTCGCTCCGTCGCACGCCTTGGCCGCGGCTTGGAACCCCGAACGATGTGGCGGGAGCGGCGCTGTTTCTTGCCAGCGACATGGCAAGCTACGTCACCGGCATCAACCTGATGGTCGACGGCGGCTGGATGGCGGGCTGACGGATGCAGGCTGCTCGCCAGGCGACCAGTTGGGTTTTGATCATTGCCTGATGAACGGGCCCCTATAGGTCTGGCCGGCGAGCGCATAGGTTCCGGCCAGGGTCCCGTCAGGCATCATCGTCAGACTGATGTCCGCGCCATTCGGCAGGCGCCCGAGCTTCAATGCGCTCCCGACAATTCTTCCTTCACCGGCGGCCTCGCCCGGATTGTTGTCGCCCAGATTGCCCCAGGCAAAAGTGACCGTCACCTTGCCGTTTGCAGAAATCGTCTGCACGGCGACTTTGGCTTCATACGCGCCCTCCAATCGCCCAGCCCACATGCCCGAAAAAGCGGCGTACTTTGTTGGAATGCCCCTCGCAGGGGGAGTGATCGTCACGGATGGATCCATGATTGCCGAACTCGCGGAGGCCGCGGCGGAGCTCGAGACCGGCTGAGCAGGAGTGCCAGCAGGATCCGGCGCAGGTTCGAGAGCGGTGGGTTGCGGCCCTGCGGGAGCGGATTGGCATGCGACGAGAGCAAGTGCCATGAAGCCCAGCATCATGTTCCGCATCGAATTCTCCACATCGTTTCGCGGATTGTCGGCGGGTCGCAGACCCGCCGAATTGCACGTCATTCTACGCCACCGCCCTGTCCAAAGCGTATAGCGTTCTACATCAAAGACGCCGTCAACAACCGAGCTTCTGATTTCATCACCGAATTTCCACTGTTCGGAAGTCCTCTTTTTTCACGGACTATCTCCATGGACCAGCCGCCATTGGCAGGTTCGCCAGAAATTTCTGGCTTGGCTGTTCCCTCCAGTGTTGAAGAGTGAAGCTCAGCACGACCTTTGCCATAAGACCGTTACGGCTGAGCATCAGCCACGGCGTGAGGGTGGCGAAAACGTGATCTTGCAAATCCGGCAATCTCAGCTCCGGAGAATAGCTTTCCTTGACGGGAGCCAGGAAGCCACCAATGTACCGGGCGATCTCACCTGCAGGGTATTTTGCTTATGACAGCCGCGATCCATGACATTCCGTTCCGCCGCGCCGACGGCTCAACCACAAGCCTGGGCGAATATGCCGACAAGGTCTTGCTGATCGTCAACGTCGCCTCCAAATGCGGCTTCACCAAACAGTATGACGGACTGGAGGCGCTTTATCGCTCGTATCGCGACCAGGGCCTTGTGGTGCTCGGCTTTCCGGCCAATGACTTTGCCGGGCAGGAACCGGGCACAGATGCCGAAATCCAGGAATTCTGCCGGTTGACCTATGGTGTCGAATTCCCGGTGTTCGCCAAGATCGCGGTGACGGGACCGCGAAAGCATCCGCTCTATCAAGCGTTGATCGAGGCGCGGCCACAGGCTGTCTTCAAGCCGGACAGCACGCTGGTGGGCCGGCTGGCCGGAAGAGGTGCCGCGCCCGCGGCCGGCGAAGTGAGCTGGAATTTCGAGAAGTTTCTGGTCGACCGCAAGGGGGTCGTCGTCGCCCGCTTCGGTTCCGACACGGAGCCGCAGGACGAGGCGATCGTCGGCGCTGTCCGCAAGCTCCTGGCGGTTTGAGGCAAGAAGCGAAGCTCCCAACACAGATTAAATTTGCGGCAACATCCGGCTTCCGCGGAGAAGCCGCCCGCATAACCGAGGACCAAGCCATGGATCTGCAACTGAACGGCAAACGCGCCCTGATCACAGGCGGCAGCAAGGGAATTGGCCGTGCCATCGCCCGGCAATTGGCCCTGGAAGGCGTGGACCTTGTCATCGCCGCCCGCAACGCTGCCGATCTGGGCATCGCCGAGCGCGAACTGGCCGCGGAAACCGGGCGCAAGATCGTTGGGCTAGGCGTCGACACACAGGACGACAGCTCGGTCAAAGCGCTGGTGGCAGGGACGATCGCGGCGCTCGGCGGCCTCGACATCCTGGTCAACGCCGCAGCCAAGCCGGGCGGGCAGACACCACCGCCCAAGCTGGCCGAGATCACGGACGACCTGTTCTGGGATGACGTGGACGTCAAGGTGATGGGCTATCTGCGTACGGCGCGTGAGGCCGCTCCTCATATGGCTGCCGCCGGCTGGGGCCGGATCATCAACGTAAGCGGGCTCGCTGCCCGGCAGACAGGCTCGATCATCGGCTCGATCCGCAATGTTGCCGTCTCTGCCCTGACCAAGAATCTCGCCGACGAACTGGGCCCGAAGGGGATCAACGTGACGGTGGTCCATCCTGGCCTGACCCGCACGGAAAAGACCACGCCGCTGGTCGCCGCCCGCGCGGCTTCGGCAGGCGTTTCGCCTGAGGAGATCGAACGGCGACTTGCCGCCAATGTCACGATCGGCCGCCTCGTCGATATGGCCGAAGTCGCTGACGTCGTCACATTCCTCGCCTCGCCGCGAAGCGTCGCCATCAACGGCGATGCGATCGCCTGCGGCGGCGGGGTCATCGGGCCGATACATTACTAGAGCAAAATCCAGGAAAAGCGCGAAACGGTTTTCCGCCTAGACGCGCACATCGCCCAGCACCCTGATCTCCGACGAAATGGACAGGCCGCCTTCGATCTCTTCCTCGTTGGAAAACCCGTCGAAATTGGCGAGCGAGCCAAAAGAGAGGCCGGAAAGCCCTTCGACGTATTTGACGCTGCGCTGGTAGGTTTTGTAGGCGCCGAACGCCGCCTCCAGCTCACCGAGCTCCCTTTCCTGCTCAACCACGTAGGCCGTCGATGACGGGCGGCCGTCATCGGAGATGAACGACACCACTTTCCAGAAAGCTTTCGGAATGAGCGCATCTCGGTAGCGAAGATCAGTGCCGCCGAAGACGGGGCCGGTGAATACAGAACACCGCTCGGCCCAGGCCCGCGCATTCTGCAGGATGTAGTTCTCTATTCCGAGCCAGGTCTTCTGATTGACGATGTCCATCTGCGGCGCACAGTTCGTGAAGTGAAACGTGTCCGCATTGGCGACGAGGGCGTTGGCGCCCCAATTGGGATCCTCGCGCCTGACGAGGTGTCCTCTGTCGAGGCGATTGCCGGCATAGAGGTCCTCACCGAGCTGCGCTTCGGCCGGCAGGCGCCCGTCCAGCGCCCATCTGTTGTCCTCGCGCCCAATCGAAATGGAGCGGGCGCCCTCGATATTGACGGCGGTGAACATGGCCATGCGCCGCGACGCGCACATGACGACGGAAAAGTTGCAATAGTCGAGCCGGCCGCCGGCATCGCCGCCAACCGGCGTTATGTCGCGGGATCGCTGGCCGGTCGGCTTGGGCAGGTCGATCGGGAATCTGGTCAGGAAAGTCCGATCGAAACCGGTACGGCCAGCAAAGGATTGAGGCGGCGACGTGCGCGGCCGTGCCGCGCGCTCGGCCATGGCACCCTCACTGCGAATGTGCGTTTCGAGAGCTGCCCCGGCCCCCGGCCCGCGCAGCCGCCGCATATCGCGAAGCTGCGGTCGCCGGTCCATCCTTACGGTCGCAAGTTCAGTCACGGACATGAGTTTCTCCAATCGAAAAAGCCGAGGACATCACCCGGCGTTGAAAAAATTTCCAAAGGCCTTCAGGTCGAGCAGTTGCGCATCGTCGTCGACGGCATGGCGAATGCTGGCCAGATCGTGGGCGAGGTTCTGCCGCGGCGTCTGCCCGCCAAAGTGCACGCGGCCTGTGCCATAAGGATGTATCGGTTCTTCATCGCCGCACTCCTCCCCTACCCGTCGCTTTAATCTGGGAGGAACACCGTGAACTCAGCGTGAAACCAGCCTCAGGCGGAGCCCAAACCCTCAGACGAGGAGAGGCATCAGCCGCGCAAAATCGCGGCGTCCGTAAGTTGCCTGCCAACCCCGCTGTTGAGGTAACATCCAGAGCCGCTCACACCCTGGCCGCGGCTTGAAGTGCGCGAGACCGACGCAGATCGCCTTGACCACGGGGACCTCGAATGCGGGCCGCTGCAAGTCCGCGAACCATACATTGCCGCCGCTGGCGGTGTTTATCTCTTCCATCAGTGGCGACAGCATCCCTGCTTGACCTGTCTGCGTTGCCGAGCCGGGATCGGAGCCGCTCAAAAAGCCCATTGTGTCGAGATTAGCGTGCTCCAGCCAGGCCGCGACGCGACGGTCCGCGGCAGACATCGGCGCATCGCCTTTTGTTGCGACCCGCATCTCATGGGCGTCGAACGCCAACTCGGTCTGGATCATCTTCGAGGAACGCGGCCTTGGCCGCCGCCTGCAAATCGAAGGCCGCCGCAAATCCGACCGCCACGCGCCGGCCGTCCCCGTCGCACGATATCGCGGCTGCCACATGCGCGCTGTGAAAGGTTGAAATGTCGAGGAACCAGACACGCCGACCGGTTTCGATGGCGTGCTCCTTCAGGGCCGCTGCCAGGGAAGCATCGTCCAGGGTGGGAGCAAAGCGCCGACGCCGGCAGCCTCGCCACCACCATATGCCGGTTGCATCGCGCTCAACGAGCTCGAGCACGGCGCGCGACATAGCGGCGTCGATCGTGCTTCCGGCGGCGCAGCCATTGGAATCGGCGTTCAGGCTGTTGTCTCCATGGACGGCTTCGCCAAAGCCACCGAAGCAAAGAAATGTGGGGCACATCGCGGTGCGCGAGCCCGCGAAGTCGCGCACGCGGGTCAGCCGGTCCGGATTGCGCAGTTGCCGTGGCGGGGGTATCGCATCCCAGCCATCCCACATGCGGTTGAAACGGCTGCGCTGCTGTATCTGACGCCTGGAAAAACCGAGTACCGCTTCGGCCGGGATGATATCGCTGGCCTGGTCGGCCGCTACAAGCGTGCTCTCGTCCAAGGCCTGATACATCCAACTGCCGATTTCCACGGCTTCGCCAAGGCATCCCAACAAGGCCTGTGACCGGCTGTATCCCTTTCCGCTTACAGTCACCTGGCGGATACCGCCGCCCCACGGCAGACCGAGGTTCGCCGCGGCCAGAATGCCGCCCGGTATCTCGAAGAGATCGACAATCAGGCCATGATCGGCGGCGAAGCTGTACAGACGCAGGCGATCTGAAGCCTCGACATCCGTTTCCGGCCGAAGCTCCAATCCCGCGAACCGAATATCCCGCCTTGTCGTATCGGGCACCTTGTCGAGCACCGCGTTCGAAGAACCGACAGCGGAATGCGGCTGTGCGCAAAGTGCTTCCCAATGACTTTTTTCTAGCCGCATTCCTCGATCTTCGCTTAACGTTCGCCCGGTTCTGGTATTAGATGATCGAAGGGCGTTTGGGCCGATCATGTCAGTAACCATGATCCACAGGCAAAGAGAAAGGGGCTCTTCCAGGAAAAGCCTCGAGATCAAACTCGTCGGCAATTTCGAGATACGCAGCCTCGACAAGGTTTATGCTCTCGACAAACGCAAGGCCGGCGCGATCCTGGCCTATCTCATTTTGTCCGAACAGACGCGCGAAACACGCGGGCGTTTGTCCGCGCTGCTGTGGAGCGACAGCGATGAAGAACACGCACGTGCCTCACTGAGGCAATCCATCCGCGATCTGAAGCAGATCGAACTCAAGACGGGGGTGCAGTTTCTGGTCCTCGACAAGCTCTCCGTCGGGATCGACCCCAATGTCCTGCGCACGGATCTCGCCACTCTGCGCCATGCGCTCAGGGCCCGGGACTTCCCGACTGTCGACGGTATCCTGGCGCGAAGCGACAGATCACTTTGTATCGGGCTTCAGGATTGCGATCCGGTATTCGACAACTGGATTGGGATGATTTCGACCCAGTGGTCGGATGGTCTGACCCATCAACTGTCGAAATCGCTCAACGAGGCGAATTCGAGCCTGGCGGAACGCAAGGCGATCGCCGGCTGCATCTTGCGCCTCGATCCTTTCCATGAATCGGCGGTCGTCAGCATGCTGGGGGCGCTGCATCGGGAAGGCGGCTATGCGAGGGCTCGCGTTTTCTTCGAACGCTATGTCAATGACCTGAGATCGGAACTCGATCTCGCTCCGCCACGCGAAATCATCCAGCGACTGGAGCGATTCAAGGCAGCGGCCCAGGATGGGGCGGATGCGCAGCCGCAAGCCGCCCTCGACCCTGCGGCGCCGCGGCAGCTCGTCGAAAGGCCGACGATCGTGCTCGTCACGGAAAAACACAGGAGCGCCGACGCACACATTCAGTTCGCTCTGGTCAGTGAACTGTCCGCCACCCTCTCGCGGTTCAGGCATTGGACCGCGATCCACACCGAGCTTGATCGCGACACGATGCGATCGGGGTCTGTCGAAACGCTTCGTGCCGCCGTCGGGGAAACCGCCGACCTTGCCGTGATCATAACCGCGTCCGATGACGAGGACGAGCCGCATTTCGATATTTCATGCCGGACGATCGCAACGGGCGTGTTGCAGTTCTCCACCACCGCGCCTCGAGAACCGGCGGCATGGAGACCCGTGTTCAATGAAATCTGCGCGCGGGTTGCTTCACGCCTCCAGTTGGTGATTTCCACCACGCGCCTCCATCGCATAGACGAACAGTCGCCAAACTACATCTCCGCCTATGACAATTGGCTCGACGGACAGCGGCTTTCGACGTTATGGCGCAAAGACACCGACGCCGTCGCGATCGCGCGTTACGAAGAAGCCATTCGGCAGGACCCTAGCCTGGCTTGCGCCTATTCGAGCCTGGCCGTGATCCTGAATTCGCGGTGGATCGTGCTGCCAGGCTATCCAGTCGAAAGCGCCGACCTCGACCGCGCATTCGACCTCGCCAAGAAGGCGGTCGCGCTCGATCCGCTCGATCACCGCAACCAGGTCAACCTGGCCTGGAGCCACCTCCTGGCGCGGCGCTGGGAACTGGCGGAATTTCATTTCGGACTGGCGCACGACCTCAACGCCGCCAATCCGGCAACCCTTATCGCCTATTCGCTTTTCAGTGCGTTCATCGGAAACCATCAGCGAGCGGTCGAGCTGTCGCGACGGTCGTTCGAGCTCAACCCGCTGCATGAGCCGCACTACCACGGTTACCATGCGACCGTTGCATTCCTGGCGGGCGACCTGCAGGGCTGCATCGAGGCTGTCGAGAAAAGCGACGGCCTGTTTCCCGATATCCGAGGCTGGTCGGCTGCCGCCCATGCCTTCATGGGCGATGACGCGAAAGCCGCCACCGATTTCAGAATATTTCTGAAGGGTATCACGACCGCATGGCACAATGGCGAGCGCCCGACCCGGCGTAGTGCGATCGACTGGTTCAAGAACGTCTTCCCGATCCGCCTGGATGCCGATCGCGCGAGACTGAGCGAAGGCATCGACCGCGCCTCACGGCTGGCATGACGCGGCCGAAGCCGGGCGCATCCTATCTGCAGCGCGACATAACATAGTCGCCAAGCCGGCAACGGTAGCCCCGAAGCCGGTTTGCCTTCTTCTCCTCGACCGTCGAGCCTGCGTTGGGGTCGAATTTGTAGTGAGCCGGGAAAGGATAGTCCTCTCCGGGGCCGACCTCGGGCGCGATCGTCCGCACGGTCTCCTCGACGTCCCCGGTGAAAGGAAAGGCAATGTTGACGACGTTCTCTTCATCGAAATGCGCGATGATCTCGATCTCGTCCCAGGTCTTGCCGCGCGGGTTCATGAACCCTTTGAGCAGGTCTTTCTTCTCGTCCTGTGTGCCGTTCCTGAATATCTCCATGGTGGCGGGATCCTTTATGGCTTCTCGAATAAAGGCTCCCAACGCTTCGAACTGCACATTCTCGAATTTGGCCATGACCCCTCTCCATTTCTTCAGGTTGCGACGTTGCCGGTTCTTCGATAGGCCCGCCCCGGCATGTCCAGGTTAGCGTACCGCTGGAAGTATTCGTAGAGCTCGTCGTCTGAAACCAACCTGTCGTCGGCCAACCCCAACAGCCCCGCCAGATTGCCGGGTTCGGCCGATGGTTGGGACAGCGGCATCTGGATTTCGCTGTCCCCGGCATTGAACAGTGCAGCGGCGACGGTGGCCGCGACGATGAACGAGCCGGTCGGCCCCAGCCGGTTGCCGTCATCGCCGAGCACGGCGGCTTCCTGCAAGATGTAATAGGACAGAGGTGTTTCGGTCAGGAACTGCGGATGGGCCAGCAGCGTCTTCTCAAGCACGCCAGCCTGGAAGCTGTAGCGTTTCCTGCAGCTTTGCGTGGGCAGCATGGCAGCGCCGGAAAGTACAGGCACATCCGCGGAAAGCGCCGCGGCGACGGCCTCGGCAATCGTCTGGCCTGATGCGATGCCGAGATCGTAACAGCGCCAACAATCCATGAAGGCGATGGACCGAGGTGCTCCGTCGAAGTCGGCGGCGTGCTGTACCACCGCCATCTCGTAGTTGAGAAACGGACTGATACGGCGTGCCTTCAGTGCCTTTGCAGCATCGTCCGATTCGATGAAACGGCTCCAGTCAACGGCCCAATTCACGCGGACTGGAACGTCACCGTTCGGGCGCTGGCTCGAAAATGCCAGGATCTCGCGCAAGGTGCCGGCTTCCTCTTCGAATGCCTTGTTGAGGGCGTAGCGGTCGCGGACCATCGAATGCGCAAACCGCGAGGCGCCAAATGTGAATTCCATCGGCAGGTCCGCCAGCGGCCTCAATGATGCGACGCCGGGTCCGCGAAACTCCTCGCCATCGAAGAAGTGCGCCCAGACTGCCGGGGTCAGAATTCGCCTGAGATAGTCGTTCACGACGACTCGGCGATAGACACCGGTCAGGTAAAGCCGCGCCTGATCGAAGGCGTTCTGCGGCGGCAAAGCGCGGCGCGCCATTAGCAAATCGACGAGACGGTTGTGCACCTGCATCAACGAACATTGCAGCTGGGAGAGAATGAGATTGTCGTCGTTCCTGGGGTCGCCGATCAGCGGACGGTAAGGCGCCTTTCGTCCGCACACGCTCAGAAAACCGCTGGAGGCGTCGACGCGCGGGACGTCTCGCGCCCTTTCGACCACACCATCGACGGGAAGTTTGACCTGCTTGTCGCTCACCCCGGGCAGGCCGATCGGAAATCGACAAAGGGTGGTGTCGCTTTCCGATGCGGAGTCATAGAGGTGCGAGTCCACAACCGGGCCTCGTCCATAAAGGCCCGACAGATCGAGACTGCCCGAGACGGCATTCCTCAAGGTGCGCCCGGCACGATCGCTCGGCATTCCAAATATGCGGCTAAAGACGATGTCGTGAAAAGCGAATTGGCCGAAATAGGTATAAGCTGCGGGATTGTCGCTGAGGTCGGGAGAATCGATGGGACCGAGCATGCAGTTCGAGATGTCGGCGAGCGCCGCTTGGGTTCTCTCCGTCGCGGAGCCATCTTCTCCAGCCGGCATGAGGCTTATCGGCTTTTCGGCGAGATCGGGAAACAGGAGCCGGTGCCGAAGAGCGTCGCCCGCGCCCGCACCCGCGGCTTCGACGGTGGGACCTCCAGCAGGCCTCGCCCTCGCGTTGAGCGCGCGGCGATGATTTACCAGGGTTTCATATGCCACATACTCGCCGTGTCTCATCGCCACCCCTTTTCGTCAAAGACTATTCCATTCGCACGCGGTCGGCGATACCAGCCGGTCATATCTTGCGCCCGGCCAAACGGCCCAGCCCGAGGGCGGGACGGATTATGTTGGGAGGCCCAAAATCCGCCCCGCCGCCAGCCCCCCGGCCGACTTGAGATGCATAGTTGAAGCCTACCGATCACCCGGTGCAAAAAGTCCGGACATCAATAGGTGCAAGTTTGCCCATCGGGGTCGCGCCGGCAATCGTCGACGACACGGATTCCTTGCCGGGAGGCGATATGACGAGCTGGCGAAAATGGTTCCAGTCGAAGTCCACACCTGGATCCGTCCCGCGGGCCGGATCGAGCGCGGCATGCGAAACGATGGTCTTGAGGTTCGGGTACTTCGCCCAGCAATAGCGCACAATTCTCGCCGTCACTTCGACCTGCCAGCTTGAGAATGGGTCCGCGACCTGGGTTTTGACGACTTCAATGCCAAGGCTCCAGTGGTTGACGCGCTTGGCGCCGCCATTGACCCGCGGATGGCTCTTGTCGTCTCCCACATGCCAGGCCGCCCGCGATTCCGGCGCACACGCCCAGACAATGTTTCCGTGCTGGCTTTCGTTCTCATCGGGAACCAGCCAGTGGAAGCTGCCGGTGCCGGCCTGCATCACCGACATTGCCCTTGCCGAGCTGCCGCCGGCAGTCGCATGAATGACCACCGCCTTGATGCCGGGGATCGGATCGAAAATCCGCAACGACGTCGAGCCCGCCCAGTAATCTTGGACGCCGGGATATAGCACCTCTGGGATCGCAAATGGCGCCGGCCTGCCCGCGGTCGGCAGATCGAACAGGTAGGTCTTCGGATCTGGCATCGCTTGCTCCTGCAAAGCTCGCGTTTGACGATCCGGGTATCGCAACGTTGGCGTGAAACGAGCGTGAACCATGCCCTGCCGCCCCGAGGCATCCCCGGCCATCAAGAGAGTTCCGTCGATCAGGACCGCCCGATCGGTCCGATTCTCAAGAGAATCCAGCACGTTCTGGGGGATGATTGCCAGGATATCCCATACCCCAAGCGGCTGCGCCCGTGGCAAGCCTTGCTTGATCGATGTTCGCCCGAAGCTACTCGAAGGAATAGGTGAAACCTTCCTTGGAGGCGCCAACGGTGACCTTTGTCATCTTTTCGCCCGCGAGCGACCGGTTGAGCACGCCGCGGCTGAGTTCCGGCAGCAGCGTGTTGGTCAGGATGGCATCGATCATCCGTCCGCCGGATTCGATCTCGGTGCAGCGGGCCTTGACCAGATCCATGACACCGTCGCCGATCACCAGTTCCGCATCGTTGGTCGTGCGCAGCCGGCGAGCGATCTTGGCAAACTGGTGACGGGTGATGGCTTCGATCATCCCGTCCGAGAGCGGGTAATAGGGAATGGTCACCACCCGGCCGAGGAAGGCGGCGGGAAAGACCTTCAGCAGCGGGCTGCGCAAGGCGATGTCCAGATCGTCAAGTCCGGCCCGTATCGTGCCGTTCCCGGTCCGCTCCATGATGACCTCCGAGCCGACATTGGAGGTGAGCAGGATCAGCGTGTTCTTGAAATCGATCCGGCGCCCCTCGCTGTCGTCCATCATGCCCTTGTCGAAGACCTGGAAGAAGATCTCGTGCACGTCGGGATGCGCCTTCTCGACCTCGTCGAGCAGGATCACCGAATAGGGTTTTCTGCGCACCGCTTCGGTCAGGATGCCGCCCTTGCCATAGCCGACATAACCGGGCGGCGCGCCTTTGAGCGTCGAGACCGTATGCGCCTCCTGGAATTCGGACATGTTGATCGAGATCAGGTTCTGCTCGCCTCCGTAGAGCGTCTCGGCCAGTGCCAATGCGGTTTCGGTCTTGCCGACGCCAGAGGGGCCGCAGAGCAGGAACACACCGACCGGCTTTTCCGGCGCGCCGAGCCCGGCGCGGCTGGTCTGCACGCGTTTGGCGATCATCTCCATGGCGTGATCCTGGCCGACGACCCGCTCCGAAAGCGTGGTGGCGAGCTTGAGCGCCTTTTCGGTCTGGCTGGACAGCATCCGTCCGGTCGGAATACCGGTCCAGTCCTGGACCACGGCCGCCACCGCATTGCGGTCGACGGATGGCAGGATCAGCGGTGTCTCGCCCTGCGCCTCGGCCAGTTCGGCCATCAGTTCGCGCAGCCGGGCAAGATCGGCGGCAGGATCAGGTGGATCGGCAGCGGCCGGTGTTTCCACGTCGGTCTTGGCAGCCTTGGCTTTGGCCGCCTTGGTCTTCGTCGGTTCAGTCTTGGGTGGCTCAGTCGTGGGCACCTTGGTCTTTTCTGCGTCCGCCGCTGCCGTTTCGGTATCGGCCTCAGCGGGCGCCGCCGCATCAAGCGGCACGCCCTCGCCGCGCAGCCTTGCGCGCAACTCGAGGATTTCGGCAACCAGCGCCTTTTCGCGCTCCCAGCGCCCCTCGGCGGCGGCCAGCGTGGTCTCGGTTTCGGCGAGCCCGGCGTCAACCCGCGCCTGCCGGTCAGTCACCTCGATGCCGATCGCTGCCTCGCGGCCGATAATGCCGCGCTCGACCTCCAGCGCCTGGCGGCGGCGCATGATGTCTTCGACCTCCGCCGGCGTGGCGTGCTGCGATATGGCGACACGGGCGCAAGCGGTGTCGAGAAGGCTCACCGCCTTGTCAGGCAGTTGCCGTGCCGGGATGTAGCGATGCGACAGGCCGACCGCCGCCTCGATCGCCTCGTCGAGGATCTGCACCTTGTGGTGCTGCTCCAGGACGCCGGCCACGCCGCGCAACATCAGAACGGCCACCGCCTCCGACGGTTCGTCGATCTTCACCACCTGGAAACGGCGGGTCAGTGCCGGGTCCTTCTCGATGTGCTGCTTGTATTCGGCCCAGGTCGTTGCCGCGATGGTGCGAAGTTCGCCCCGCGCCAACGCCGGTTTCAGGAGATTGGCCGCATCGCCGGTTCCGGCAGCCCCCCCGGCGCCGATCAAGGTGTGGGCTTCGTCAATGAACAGGATAACCGGCGTTTCGGACGATTGAACCTCGTCGATGACGGCCTTCAGCCGTTTTTCGAATTCGCCCTTCACGCTGGCGCCCGCCTGCATCAGCCCGACGTCGAGCATGCGCACGCTGACATTCTGCAGGGTGGGCGGCACGTCGCCCTGGGCGATACGCAAGGCAAAGCCCTCGACGACGGCGGTCTTGCCGACCCCGGCCTCGCCGGTCAGGATCGGGTTGTTCTGCCGGCGCCGCATCAGGATGTCGACGATCTGCCGGATCTCCGGGTCGCGGCCGACGACCGGATCGATCTTGCCGTCGCGGGCGCGCTGCGTCAGGTCGGTGGCATATTTCGCCAGCGCCGAATCCCCGCCCGGAGTCCGCTTCGGCGCCTCCGGGGCGGAGACGGTGGTCGAAGCGCCGGCTTCGAGTGAGCCCTCCACGACATCGGCGAACCGCGCGATGACCGTGTCGGCGTCGATCTTGTCGAACTCGCCGCTGATCTTCGACAGCAGGCCTTCCAGCACCGGCGTCTTCAGGCAGGCAAGCAGAATATGTGCGCTGCGGACTTCCTCGACGCCGAACTCGAGCGTTGCCAGGTTCCAGGCTTCCTGGATGGCATGGAAGATGTGGTCGGAGAATTCCTCGATCGATGTCGCGCCATAAGGCAGCTTGTCGACGGCGCGGGTCATCTCGGCCGTGAGCCGGCTCGCATCCACACCCGCATCGGCGATGATCATTTGCACGTCCGAGCGGTCGGACAGCACAAGTTGCTCGATGAAATGGACGAGTTCGACATAGGGATTGCCGCGCAGTTTAGCGGTGTCGGCAGCTGCCTTGAAGGCGCGGACACCCACAGGATTGAGCTTGCCGACCAGTTCCTTGCGTTTGAAAGTCTGCGATGACCGGCGCTGTTCCATCGAACCTGCTCCTGCAGTCTGCCAGCCGATAAACTGCCACATAAGACGTCACTTGACAAAGCGGGTAATGGACCGATGTCCCGGTGCCCGGTTTAGCCGACTCCTTTCCATTTGTGGAAAGTCCCGCATCGCCGACTGCAAACAGCCACGGCACTGGACGCCTCTCCGCAACGCGGTTCGCATGCATCCAAGGCAACCAAGCCGTGGATTTCGGCGCTCATGAGGCGACCGCGTTTAGCTTATGTTAATTTTTGAGCGCTCGTTGAATTGTGGTAAAGTGCAACCGTGTGATAACGTTGCGTCACGTATGGCTTGAGGCTGGTCGCTGGGGGTTTGTGTGATTGATGTCGCACTCTGGCTTAGTCCGCTCGACGGTGGAAATCCGTCAGGGGAAGACTTGCGCAACGACCCGGCTTTTCACGAGCTGGAGCGTCTGACCGAACCCGAGATCAAGGTCGTCCACGACGGCAACAACAAGCCCACGTCGCAAAGCACCATTCCGGTCGACTGGTCCGGCGTGCTGGCGAAGGCGGGGGAATTGCGTGCGCATGGCCGGGACCTGCGGCTGCTGGTCATCGTCACGCGCGCGCTGGCCAATGAAGAGGGGCTGGCCGGGCTCGCGCAGGGGCTGACCCTTATTGCCCAGACCTTCGACCAGCATTGGGAAACCATGCATCCGGCACTGCGGCCCAACGCTTCGCCTCGCGATGCCGCCTTGCGCCGCATCAACGCGCTGCTCGACCTCCAGAACAGTCAGGACGGGTTGTTGGCGAACCTGCGGCAGATGATTTTCTTTGCGCCGCGCTCGATCGGGCCGATCAGCGGACGCGACCTGGAACAAAGCGCGCTCGATGACCGTGTCATGCTCCAGGAAGCCGCCTCCGGCTTGAATACGGCGGAAAAGGCGGCACTGGTCAGCGCGCACGGACAATTGTTGAACCGGGTGCGTGCCGGATGTGCGGCACAGATGGATCAGGCCGGTGCGGAGATGGTCTCGCTGGTCGCCGATGCCCAGGCTGCGATCGCAGCCCTTGACGCCGTCGAGACCGCGCTCGGCGCCCGCCTCGAGGGCGGCGGGGCTCAGGTTCCGGAATTAAAACGGTTTCTGCAGCGTTTGCTGACGACCCTCGAACGGAACGCCGCAGCGGGTGCCGCGGCCAATGGCGCGGCCAAGCCGCCCACTCCGGCAGAACCGGGAACGCCTGCTCGAAACGGTCATGGAGCCGAGACTATGGCAAGTGCGGCAAGCTACACGGAGACCAGCACGGGGCTTCCTGACCGGATCTCCTCGCGCGAGGACGTGGTCAAATGCCTCGACCTGGTCGTCGCCTTCTATGACCGCACCGAACCGTCGAGCCCGATACCGCATCTGGCGCGGCGCGTGCGCCGCATGGTGCACATGGATTTCGTTGAACTGATGGAAGATCTCGCCCCGTCTGGGTTGAAGGAATTCCGGCTCCTTGCCGGCGTTCCCGATGTCAAGAAGACGGCTCAGAAGGATGAAAGGTAACAGCACATGCCAGCCGAAAGCAAAGCGAAGGTCATCGAACGAAATCGCGCGCCGCGGGTGCAGATCGCCTACGATGTGGAAACCTACGGTAGCCCGACGACGATCGAATTGCCATTTGTCATGGCCGTGATGGCCGACCTTTCCGGCGCTTCGCAGACCAAGGAAGCGTCGAAATCGGTGCTGGACCGAGCCTTCGTGGAGACCGACGCGAACCGCTTCCCCAAATTCATGGAGGCGCTCGGGCCCCGCGTCAAAGCCCGGGTGAAGAACACGCTGCCGCAGGCCGAAGGCCAGGAGCGCGACGAGGAACTGGCGCTCGATCTCACCTTCACCAAGATGGGCGATTTCGCTCCAGACAAGATTGCCGAGCAGGTGCCGCAACTGGCCGAGATCCTGAAGATGCGTCGCCAGCTCGAGGAACTGCTTGGCTTCATGGACGGCCGCGTCGACGCCGAAAAACGCATCGCGCAGCTTCTGAACAACGAGCCGCTTCTTGGCAAGATCGCCAGCCAGGCACTGGCCGACGACGACAAGGCAGGGGAGTAGACCATGGCCGAACAGCAAAAGACCGCCGCCGTCACCGCCGAGGCCGAAGCCATAAACCTCGACGAATTCAGCGGGCTCCTCGAGAAGGACTTCAAGGTCAAGAAGGATGACAGCGAGAAGTTGCAGCAGCTCGTGCGCAATCTCGCGCTCGCAGCACAGTCGCGTTCCGACACCACGACCATCTCGTCCAATGCGATCAAGTCGATCAAGTCGCTGATCGCGGGCATCGACAAGATGCTGACGACACAGGTCAACGAGATCCTGCACGCACCGGAAGTGCGCGAGATGGAGGGCACATGGCGCGGCCTCTGGTATCTCGTCAACAACACCGAGACGGATCAGAAGCTGAAGATCCGGGTGATGAACATCTCCAAGGAACAGCTGGCCGACACGCTTGAAGATTATGAAGGCCAGATGTGGGACCAGAGCCCGATCTTCAAGAAAGTCTACACGGACGAGTACTCGATGCTGGGCGGCGAGCCGATCGGCTGTGTGATCGGCGCCTACGAATTCTCCAACCACCCGCGCGATGTCGGCCTGCTGCGCAATATTTCCGGCATCTGCGCCTCGGCGCACACGCCGTTTATCGCCGCCGCCTCGCCACGCCTGTTCCGCATGGACAGCTGGCAGGAACTGCCGAATCCGCAAGACCTGCAGCAGATCGTCTCCAACCCCGCCTATGCCTCGTGGCAGTCGCTGCGTGAGAGCGAGGACGCCCGCTATATCGGCCTGACCATGCCGCGCGTCCTGGCCAGGTTGCCCTATGGCACCGATACCGTTCCGGTGAAAGGCTTTACCTTCGAGGAAGAGGTGCAAGGCGATCACAACAAATATGTCTGGATGAACGCCGCCTTCCCGATGGGCGTGAACATCAACCGCAGCCACAAGCTTTTCGGCTGGGGCACGCAGATCCGCGGCGTCGAGAATGGTGGCACGGTGCTCAACCTGCCGGTGCACAGCTTCCCGACCGACGACGGCTCGATCGCGATGAAATGTCCGACCGAAGTCGCCATCGACGACCGGCGCGAGGCCGAACTGGCCAAGCTCGGCCTGATGCCGATCCTGCACCGGAAGAACACCGATCTCGCGGCCTTCATTGGCGCCCATTCGCTGCAGGACGACGAAACACGCGCCGGCCGGCTGGTCGACCCCGATGCCCAGTCGAACGAACGGCTGAGCGCCAACCTGCCCTATCTCTTCCCGGTCTCGCGCTTCGCGCACTACCTCAAGGCGATTGCGCGAGACAAGGTCGGCTCGTTCAAGGAACGCTCCGACATGCAGATCTGGCTGACCGAGTGGATCAACCGCTACGTGCTGGCCAACCCTGCCTTCGCCGACGACAAGGCGCGCGCCAAGCGCCCGCTGGCGGCGGCCGAAGTCCAGGTGGACAGCGTGGAGGGGCGGCCGGGCTACTACAACGCCCGCTTCTACCTGCGCCCGCATTACCAGTTGGAAGGCATCAACGCCTCGCTGCGGCTGGTGTCGGAACTGCCGTCCGTGAAGACCTGATTTGCAGCAACCAGACCTTGTTTTGTTTGAAAGCGGTGGAGAAAGACAATGCCAGTCAAGATCGATGGTTTTCTGAAGGTTCCCGATATCAAGGGCCCAAGCACCCGCGACGGCCACTCGGACGAGATCGAAATCCATGGCGTCGATTACAAGATGGTCGCACCCTATGATCCGAATTCGCTCTCACGCCGTGGCCGCGTGTCCATGGGCATGATCAAGTTCACCAAACACTACGACAAGTCCTCGCCCTACCTGGCAAAGGCACTGTTCGAGAACAAGGCGCTCGATGAAGTGGTGTTCTCCGCACGGCGGACCATCGATGGCGAGACCAAGGACTACCTGGTCGTCACGCTCACCGACGCCTCGATCATGGAATACGACATGTCGCAGGCCGAGGATGAGGAAGACCTGATCCAGGAAGAGGTCAGCTTCGCCTACAAGAAGATCAAGTTCGTCTATGACGGCAATGATGAAGCCGAAATGGATGTCTATGTCGGCAAGTGAGGTTCGGCGGCCCGGCGCGGGCAAGCAGCAGATAGCGGGCAGCTTGCGGGCAAAAAGCGAGGCCGTCCAGCCATCGCTATGGGATCGTCTTGTCAACGACCTGCCGGGCCTGACCTCGGAGATAGACGGACTGCGCCGTGTCCTGCTGGACGAGCTTGGCGCGGACCGTCTCGACGCCTTCGTTGCCGGAAGTGCGCGGACCATCGACGCCGATGCGGAACTGACGCCCGACCAGAAACGGCGTCTGCATCGCCTGGCTTTCCAGACCCAGCACCGCGCCGAGATCGAAAGCCGTGGCGTGGTGGTATCGGCCCGCGTGCTCAGGGAGGCGGTGCGGCGCGACATCGAGGCTCTGTTCAACACCGAGCGTTTCGAGGCCACGCCGCTGCTTTCCGACCTGGAGAATGAGCAAGTGGCGGACAATCCGCCGTCGCTCGCCGATTTTCCGGAGGTCCGTCGAAGCGTGGTCAATTACGGCGTGCCCTCCTTCTCGGGCCGGTCCTCCCGCGACTTCGACCGCGACGTGCTGGCGCGCGAAATCCGCTCGGTGCTCGCCACCTTCGAGCCCCGCCTCAAGGAAAGCGCGACAAAGGTTACCGTCACCCTTGGCGACAAGACCGTGGGCCTGAAGATCGAGATCGATGCTGTGCTGATCATGACGCCCACACCGGAACGCATGCGCCTGCGCACCACCATCAATCTCGACAACGGCTTGGCGCGGACCGAAATTAGGGACGCCTGAGATGGATCGGGTTTTCGTCGAGTATTACGAGGAGGAACTGACCCATATCCGCGGCCTCGCGGCGGAATTCGCCGACATGCACCCGGCGGTGGCGCGCAACCTCTCGCTCGATACGGTGCCCTGCCCGGATCCTTATGTCGAACGGCTGCTGGACGGCGTCGCCTTCCTCGCCGCGCGCACCCGGCTGAAAGTCGACGCCGAGCGCTCGCGATTTTCGCGCAGCGTGCTCGACGTCCTCTATCCAGATCTGGTCACGCCGGCGCCGGCAACGGCTATGGCCGTGCTGAAACCTGGCCAGCAGGTGCAGACCATGCCCGCCGGCCACGTCGTCAAGCGCAACACGCGGCTGGTCTCCAGCCTGCAACCCGGCTTGTCGACGCGCTGCACTTTCTCCACCGCGCAGGACATGACGCTGTGGCCGATAGCGATCACTTCGGTCAGCTATTTTCAGGATCGCAGCGCGCTGGCCGCGGCCGGCATAGGACCGATCGGCGGTACCGGCGGCGAGGCGGCGCTGCGCCTGGCGCTGACGCGGACCGGAAAAGGCAAACTCGACGAATTGGCGCTCGACCAGCTTGACCTCTATTTTGCCGGACGCACCAAGGCGCCGCTTCTGTTCGACGCGATCTTCGGCGCCTGCGTGGCTGTTGGCGCGCGACCGGAAGGCAAGACCAACCGGCTGTCGCCCTTGCCGGCACCCGAAATGGTCGGCATCAGCGACGACGAGGCCTTGATGCCGCGCACCCGCCCGACATTCGAAGGGTACCGCCTGCTGCGCGAATACTTCGTCATGCCGGAGCGCTTTCACTATGTGCGGGTCCTGGGACTGCAGACCGTGGTGCGCAAATGCGAGGCCGGCCTGGAGATCATCTTCCTGTTCCGGCGCCCGGTGCCCGAACTCGCCGACCTAACGCCGGCGGATTTCGAACTTTTCGCGACGCCGATCATCAATTTGTTCGAGCGTGAGTGCAACGTCGTCGAGCTCGATCAACGCAAGACGCGGCAGGTGCTGCACGCCGACCGCACGCGGGCGCGCGACTTCGAGATTTATCGTGTCCTGCGGGTCGAGGATGCCGACAGTGAAGGCAGCGACGCCGAGATACCGGAGCTGTTTAGCCTCGGGCAGAACCGCAGCAGTGGCTGGGTCTATTCGACGGAACGGCGCCCACGCCGGGCGACGGAAGATGAGCGCAGCGACGGCCTGACCCGCACCTCTTATACCGGGGACGATGTTTTCCTGGCGGTGTCGCGGCCGCTTGGCAGTCCCGCGAACCGCCCGTTGAAGCGGCTCGACATCTTAGCGCTTTGCACCAACCGCGATCTGCCGATCCTCGATGACAATCCGACCTTGACACTGGAGGCCGGTGACCCGGTCGAATCCGTTCGGCTGCTCGGTGCGTTGCGCCCGCCACAGCCGGCCATCGCCGCGGCACTGCCCTCCGGGGCCGATGGCGAATCCCGGGCCGACGATCTCGCCTGGCGGCTGGTGGCGCAGCTCGCACTCAATTTCT
Organism: Mesorhizobium sp. HAY1-8B; assembly: GCF_056868045.1. NCBI lineage: Bacteria > Pseudomonadati > Pseudomonadota > Alphaproteobacteria > Hyphomicrobiales > Phyllobacteriaceae > Mesorhizobium > Mesorhizobium sp. HAY1-8B. The sequence continues at coordinate 2,821,918 of NZ_CP200321.1, read as the reverse complement.
TGAGCCTCGCCAAGGAAGGCCGCGGAGTCGATCCGCTGCATGCGCTGCTTGATCTTTATGCCGACCGGGGTGACCCGGGCCTTGCCCGCAACGTGCATTCGATCGTGCGCATAGACTCGCGGCCGGTGGTCGAACGGCTGCAGATCGATGGACCGATGTGCTTCGGGCGCGGCACTGAAGTGACGCTGCATGTCGATCAGTCGGTGCTGGCGGGGCAGAGCACCTTGCTGCTTTCGGCCTTGCTGGCGCGGCTGTTTGCCCGTCATGCCGGAATAAACGGCTTCGTGCGAACTCGCACGCGGCTGCTGCAGAAGCAGGAGGATGTGCCATGGCCGATGACGCCCGGCAATCGCTACCTGATCTAGACAAGACACCTGATCTGGACAGGACACCTGATCTGGACAGGACTGGCCCGGACCGGGCCGAAGGTCTGTCCGAAGCGTTCGACTTTTTCGAATTGCTGCGCCGTCTTGAACAGCGCAGCGGTCTGTTCGGCCATTCCGGACGGCCCGACCGCGAGCCCGCAAGGCTCGGCCAGCATGTGCGGCTGGCCTTTTCCGCGCGGGACCTGGTTCAATTCCGCGAAGCCAATGACAAGATGCCGGCCCGGGTCACGGTTGCAAATCTAGGCCTGTTGGGCCCCGAGGGCCCAATGCCATTGCATCTGACGCGCTGGGTGCTCGACCGCCTGTCGCAGCGCTGGTTCGCCGGCGCCGACGCACAGCAGACCAGCGACACGACCTTCGTGGACTTCGTCAACATCCTTCAGCACCGCATGATTGCCCTCTACTACCGGGCCTGGGCGGATGCGCATCCCGCTGTCCAGGTCGAGCGCGCGGTCGGTGGCCGCGTTCGCGCCATGCTTGAAGCGATGGCAGGGATCGGGCTTCCCGGCACCCAAAATCCTGATCTCGACACCGTCAAGCTTCGCCAGGCCGCGGCGCTCGCCAACCAGGTCGACGGCCCGGAAAGGCTGACGCTGTTCCTGGCGGAAGCGTTCAAGGTACCGGTTCAAATCAAGGAGTTCATCGCCGCCTGGATAACCATCCCAACCGGGCTCCAGACCCGCCTCGCAAAAGCCTATGCGGGACTCGGCCGGGGGGCGACCATCGGTCCGCGCGTTTTCAACCGCCAAAGTAGGATCGAACTGCGTGTCGGCCCTCTCGGTCTTGAGGAATTCAAGGCATTCCTGCCGGGAGGGCCGCGCCTCAAACTGTTCAAGCAGGCCGTTCGCGACATGGTCGGGGAAACGCTCGACGTTGACCTGCGCATCGTGCTGGCGCGTGAAGCCGTGCCGCCGCCTTGTATCGGAACGGTCCAGCTCGGCCGGACCGCCTGGCTTGCGCGGCCCACCGAAAGGGGGGATGCTGACGATCTGCGGCTGCGGACAATTGTCGGATGGCGGCCGGAAATGGCGGGGGGCGCGGCATGAGCCTGCTGCTGACGCTGGAGCAAGGGCCACGCACCCAGGCGGTACGGCAGACCCGGCTGGACGAAGGCGAGCTGGTGATCGGCCGCAGCGCCGACGCAGGCTGGCAGATCAACGATCCCGACATGTTCGTTTCCCGCGCCCATTGCAGGATCACGGGCGGGCGAGACGGCTATTTCGTCACCGACACGTCGAGCAGCGGGCTGTACATAAATGACTCCGACAGCCCGCTCGGTGCCGGCCAGTCGACGCGCCTTCAAAGCGGGATGCGGCTGAGACTTGGCGACTATGTCGTCCATGTCGACCTGCAGACGCCAACCGCCCAGGCACAAGCGGCCAGCCAGCCGGTTCCCGAACGCCTGCCGCCGGCATCGCGGGCGCCGCTAAGCATCGGCAGTGACGACTTCTTTTCCGCCAAGGTCGAGGAAGAGCCGCGACGGCCACGTCCGGTCGACCTGCCCAACCCGTTCGAGCAGCCGGTTGCGGGCGCGTTCGAGCGTGCCGCCTCCAGCCAGCGCAGCTCGCCTGCTTTCGATGACCCGTTCAGCCTCGATCCGGTTTCGACGCCTGTGTCCACGGGCGTTGGCCCTCATCCCGAAACTGGCCCGCCAAGCTTCGCGGACCCGTTCAGCCTCGACCCGGTGCCTCCCCTTAACGGGTCCACCGAACCTTCCGCCGGAAAGCCATCCGACTTCAAGGACGACTTTGGCTTCGGACCAGCCGCGGCGCCCAGTTCGACAAACGGCGCCGGCTCGAACGGACAGCGCATCGTCCCACGACCGCAATCCGCCAATCCTTGGGATCTGCCTGTGCAGGCAGCAGACGCCCCGCCTCCAGCGCGCACTGGTGCTGCCGCCAAACCCGCCCGCATGCCGGCAGCGGCACAGCTGGGCGACATGGCGCTTCGCTCCGCATTCCTGCGCGGCATGGGCGTCGAGGAAGCCGATTTCCCCGGGCGTGACAGCATCGCGGAAATGGAGAAATTTGGCCGTGAATACCGGCTGATGATGGAAGGCCTGATGCAGCTTCTGCGCAAGCGGGCCGAGGAAAAGGGCAACGCCCGCGTCGCCCAGACCATGGTCGGGGCTTCCGAAGTCAATCCGCTCAAGTTCCTGCCGACGGTCGACGACGCCATCGTCACGCTTATCGCCGAGCGCAGCCCCGGCTTTCTCGCCGGCGACGCGGCCATCGCCGACGCGATTCGCGATCTCGCGCAACATCACGTGCGCGCCTGGCGCGGCGTGCAGGCCGCCTTGCGCCGGATGGTCGACCGTTTTGATCCTGCAGTGATCGAGGAAGAGCTGAAATCGAATTCGGCGATCGGCACCCTGTTTTCGGGCGGGCGCGGCGCCAGGCTGTGGGAGCTCTACCAGAAACGCCATCGTGAAATCGCCGAGAGCGCGGAGAAAAGCTTCCTTGGCGAAATCGGCGCTGATTTCCGGGACGCATATGAGGAGGAGTGAGACATGATTGACCGACGCGAATTTATCGTTGCCCTGGGCGCGACCGGCCTGCTTACGGCTTGCCAGAGCGGTCCGCCAAAACCTTCGGTGATCACCGTTAACGTGTCCGGCGGGGCCGGCATGAACCCGGGACCAGGCGGCGGCGACCGGCCGGTGACTGTCCTCGTGATGCGGCTGCGCAGCGCCGGCAAATTCAATTCCGCCGACTACTTTGCCTTGCAGGGCGATGCCGGTACGGCGCTGGCAGGCGATCTTATCGGATCCGACCAGATTGCCGTCGGGCCGGGAAAATCCGCGTCCAAAACCATCACCGTCGAGCCGGATGCCACGGCGCTGGGCTTCGTTGCGCTGATCCGCGAGCCTACAGGCAGGAACTGGCGGACGACCAAGTCGGTGTCGCCGGGATCCAAATTCACGATCAATGTCACGCTTGGCAGCGGCGGTATTTCCGCCTAGCGGCCAAGGCAAGGAGAGCTCAATGCAGAGAGCAGCGGCATGAGCGATGCAAACAGGGTGCTGTGGTCCGAAGGGCTTTTCCTGCGGACCCAGCATTTCCAGCAGCAGGATCGTTTCTTCGAGGCGACGGTGCGCGGCGCGTTGCAGGCCGGGCAGTTGCATACGTTCGGCTTTCAACAGCTGACGCTGGATCAGGCGTTGCTCGACGCCGGCCAGGTCGCCATCCTGTCGGCACGGGGCATCTTCCCGGACGGGACACCTTTCGCCATTCCCGAGATGATGGACGCGCCGCGGCCGCTGCCGGTCACCTCCGATACGGCTGCGGGACCGGTGCTGGTCGCCTTGCCGCTGGAGCCGCCCGGCGGTGTCGGCTTCGATCCGGCACACGCCGCCGCCTCGGGAGCGCGCTATCACGGGCGGATCGTCTCGGTGCGCGACGCCGTCCAGGGCGGCTCAGACCCTGAAGAAATCGAAATCGCCCGGCCACAGGCGATGCTGCTGGCACCCGGCAAGTCGGTCGGTGGTTACACGGCCTTGCCGATCGCCGACCTCAAGGGGGTTCGAGCCGATGGCGGCGTCTCGCTGGACGAGACCTTCCTGCCGCCGACACTGGTGACCGGCGCGGTGGCCTGGTATCGCCAATTGCTGCTGGAAGTCGTCACGGGCCTCGACCAGATCGCCGAGGCGCATGGCAAGATGGTGATGGGCGGACCGGGGCGCAGCGTCGAAGACCTGCTGATGCTCAACCTCGCCAATGCGGCGCGGCCGCGACTGGCCCACATGCTGGCGCAGGATGTCTTCCATCCGGCCGAGCTTTACCTGGAGCTTGCCGGCCTCGCCGGTTCGATGGCGACCTACGGATCGAGCGCGCGGCGGCTGGGCGAATTGCCGGCTTACGATCACATGGCACCCGGGCCCGCCTATATGGCGCTCGCGGATGCGCTGCGCTCGCTCATCCTCAGCCTGCGCTACATCGAGCCGAAATCGCGGGCGCTGCCGGTCATGCGGCATTCGACCAATGTCTGGAAAATCCGCATCGACAATCCGAAGCTGCTGATCGCCAGCCGCATCGTCATCCGGGTCGGTTCAGAGTTGTCGGAAGACGCGCTGCGCAAGATCTTCGTCAACCAGGCGACTGTCGGTTCGGCCGACCAATTCGAGGGCCTGTGGAAATCGCGCCTGCCCGGCATTCCGCTGAAACCGCTTCACTCCCAGCCGCGCGAGATCCCTTACGACGGCGATCGGCTATGCCTTGAACTGGACCAGAAAAGCGAGCACTGGGCGTCGCTGCTCGATGCACCCGGCTTCGTCATCGGCGTTTCGGGCGTGTTGCCAAGCGAGCCGCAGGTGGACTGCTATTCGGTGAACAGGTGAGATGATGAGCCGCGATGATCCTTTCGGACTGTCGGAGGATCGCGAACGAACCCGCATACGGCTGACCGGCGCGCCGATGCCGCGGCCGATGGCGCCGCTCTTGCCGGGCACGGCGGTCAAGAGGTCGCGCACGCATCCGAACGCGCTTGTCAACGCGTTCGCGCCCTTGCTCGAATTCGCGCCCGAGCTTGAAAGCGCGCTGGCGCCGGAGAACCCGGAAGCGCTGCGCACCCGTCTGCTCGAAGAACTGGTTCGGGCACGCGACACGGCGATGGCTACGGGATCCTCGCTGGAGCGGGCCGACCAGGCAGCCTGGGTGGTGGCGGCGTTGCTCGACGATCTCGCCCTGAACACGCCGTGGGGCGGGGCCAGCGCCTGGCCGCGGCAGCCGCTCGTGGTCATGCTGCGCGGCGATGTCGATGCCGGCACGCAGTTCTTCACGCGTCTCGACGAACTGGAACGCCATCCCAACCGCGATCGCGAATTGCTGGAGCTGCAATATGACTGCATGGCGCTCGGCTTCCGCGGCAAATATCGCGTGCCCGGCCGGTCGGGCGACCGCTCGCTCAACGCCGTTCGCGTGGCCGCGGCACGCTTCCTGCGCGACGCCGACGCCGAAGGCGCACCCCTGTCGCCAAACTGGAAGGGCGTGATCGCCTCCGACGAGCCGCAGCGCTTCATCGTTCCGATCTGGGTCATGGCGCTCGGTGCGGCGGTTGTCGCCGCGGCCGTCCATATCGGGCTGTCGATGGGGCTGAGCAGTCAGGCGGTCGAGCTTTCAGCTCTTGTTCGGGCCCTGCCGCCGCCTGAACGCGGCGATATCAGCCGGACCTCGCCCAAGGTCGACGCCCCGCCGCCGGAGAAAGTGGATTTCGCGCTCTTGCCGGAATTCCAGGCCGGCGCGCCGGCCGGCCTCAAATCCGCACTCAGCGGCACCGAGAGCGTTTCGCTGGCCAAGCTGATCATCCAGGCCTCCAACCCCGAACTGTTCCAATCGTCGCGGCCGCAACTGAGCGACGGCTTCGAGCCGCTGATCGCTTCGATCGCCAAGGTGATCCTCGCCAATCAGGAGCTGATCGGGAACATCACGGTGATCGGTCATACGGACGGCGTGCCCCTGCAAAAGACCAATCCGCTGTCGACCAACCAGCGCCTGTCGGAGGCGCGCGCCCAGACGATCGCCGACATGCTGGTCCAGAACGGCGTGCCGCAGGACCGCGTCCGCTCCGAGGGCCGCGCCGCAACGGATCCGGTGGCCAGCGACAGCACGCGCGAAGGGCGAGCCTTGAATCGCCGCGTCGAGGTGCTCGTCGAAAAGAGGCTGTGAGATGTTCATCCTGCGCTTCCTCTGGGCGGTCCTGACATCGCGCTGGCTATGGACGCTGATCGGCATCACGCTGCTTTCCCTGGTCATCTGGGTGTTCGGCCCGATCGTCAGGGTCGGTCCCTATTCGCCTTTCGATTCCGACAATGTGCGCATTGCCATGATCGCGGGTCTGATCATCCTGTGGCTGATCTGGCTGATTATCGCGCAGCGCCGCGCCATCCGCGCCAACCGCCTGTTCGTCGCCGAGATCGCCGCGCCGGTTGCGGAGAAGCCGCTCGGCCCCGGCGAAGAGAATGTCGCCGCCGTAGGCGCCAAGTTCGCCGAGGTGATGGCGGAACTGAAACGCCGCAAGCTCGGCGGGCGCAAGTTCCTGCGCGAGATGCCTTGGTATGTGATCGTCGGGCCGCCAGCCACCGGCAAGACCACGGCCCTCAGGCAGTCCGGACTGAATTTCCCGATCGACCTCACGGACGATCTGCAAGGGGTCGGCGGTACGCGCAACTGCGACTGGTTCTTTTCCGAGAATGCCGTTCTGATCGACACCGCCGGCCGCTATGTCCAACAGGAAAGCCAGCCCGATGTCGACGCGGCGGAATGGCTGGGCTTCCTCGACCTTCTGAAGAAGCATCGCGGCCGCCGCGCGCTCAACGGCGTGATCGTCGCGCTTTCGATCGACGTGCTTTCAGAGGGCGATGAAGCCATCAAGGCACACGGCCGCAAGATCCGCCGGCGGCTGGCCGAACTCAACGACCGGCTCGAAATCCGCCTTCCGGTCTATCTGATGCTGACCAAGGCCGATCTGATCAAGGGTTTCGAGGCTTTCTTCGGCGGCCTGTCCACCGCCTCGCGCGAACAGGTCTGGGGAACGACCTTCGCGCTGGATGCGCGCGTCGATGCCAAGACCATCGAGCGGGAAATTTCAATACTGGCGACGGAACTCGAGCGGCGGCTGGTGCCGCGCCTGGAGGACGAGGACAAACTCGCCGCCCGCGCCGAGATCTTCAGGTTTCCAGCCCAGCTGTCCAGCCTGTCCGAACCGATCCAGGTTCTGGTCGAGGCGATGTTCGGCGAAAGCCGCTATGAAGAGGCGGCCTGGCTGCGCGGCCTCTATCTGACATCGGCGACGCAGGAAGGGGCGCCCATCGACCGGCTGACCGCAGCGCTGTCGTCGTCCTTCGGCCTGCCGCCACGGCGGGCCCTGCCCGCGCCAAGGGTCGAGAAACGCAGCTTCTTCCTGAAGAACCTGCTCACCGAAGTCATCTTCAAAGAGGCCGGCCTCGGCACGTTCGATCCGCTGGCGCAACGCCGCCGCGCCTGGATCTGGCGCGGTGCGGCGGCCGCGTGTGCCGCGGTCGCCTTGTTGGCCGCCGGGCTGTTCACCTGGTCCTATTTCGACAACCGCAACGCGATCACGGCGCAGGCAAGTCAGTTCGAGGCACTGCAGACACCGCTGACCTCCATTGCCGCAAACCCGGCATCGGTGCAGCAGCCGGCGATCGACGGCGCGCTCGAGGCGATGGACGCGGTCGCGAACGCCAGGACCCCACCGCCGGGAGCGCCCCAGGACCTGCTGGGGCCATCGGCCTCTGCCGAACTGGTGCGGGCGCAGACCGATACTTACGACCACGCCCTGCGCAACGTGCTCGAGCCAAGGATGGTGGCGCTGCTCGAGGCGACCATGTGGCGACAGATCCGCGATCCGGATTTCATGCTCGGCGCGCTCAAGACCTATCGCATGATGACCGGCCTGTCGCAGATGGACCCCGATTTCGCGCAGAACTGGTGGGTCAACAGCCTGCCGGAATTCGCGGCCGCGGCACCCTTCCCGACCGCCGATGCCGAAGAGCATCAGCTTGCCGCCATCCGCCGCATGGCGGTCGATGAAAGCTATGTCGCGCCTGACCAGGCGCTGGTCGCCGAAGCGCTGAAAACGGTGTGCACGATCTCGTTGCCAGCGCGTGCCTACAAGCAGTTGCTGGTCGATCCGGAGGTGGCCGGGCTCAAGGAGTGGATCCCGGCCAATTTTGCCGGCCCCAATGGCGGCAAGGTGTTTGCCCGGCGTTCCGACAAGACACTTCGCGTCGGCATTGCCGGAGCCTTCACCTATGCCGGCTTCCACGACGCCATTCTCGACCGCATCGACGATGTCGCCGCCCAGGCAGCGCTCGACCGCGCGGTTTTTGCCGGTGGCTGCTCGGAAAATTCCGAGACCTCGGTCTCGGCGCTGTCCGAGGATATTCTGAAGCTCTACTATGACGACTACATCGCGCAATGGGACAGCTTCCTGCGAGACATGCGGCTCGCCCCATTGACCGATCTCAATGTCGCCAGTGAGAATCTGAAGGATCTGTCGAGTGCCGATTCAGCCCTGAAACGTCTGCTGACGGCGGTCGTGCAGGAGACGGAACTGACGCGCTCCGACGAGGCGCCCTCCGACAACAAGGCGGCGGCGAAGGGCGCCTCCAAACTGCTCGGCAAGCTGGGAAAACTCGGCAAGCTGGCGACATCAGGTGCGAAACTGCTGCCGCGCGCCGGGTCGGCCACCGAGGTGGACCTGACCGGCAATCTGGTGGCCGAACATTTCAAGCCGCTGAAGAGCACCATTGCCGAGGTCGACGGCCAGCCGCCGGCGCTCGATGCCGCAGTTGTCGCGCTGACCGCGCTGTCGAATGTGCTACAGACGGTCAGCGCCAACCCCAATCCGCAGGATGCCATCAAGAAACAGGGCGGCCTTGCCGAACTGACGGGCGCGGTCGCCAGGCAGGCGCAGATCCTGCCCGACCCGATCAACGCCTGGCTCGGCGGCATTGCCGGTGACACCAGCAATCTGACGCAGAAGGCGGTCACTTCGGAGCTCAACGCCATCTGGCGCGCCGACATACTGCCGTTCTGCCAGGCGGCGCTGAACGACCGCTATCCGTTCAGCGCCGACAGCGCCGTGGACGTCAATGTGCGCGATTTCGCCCGCCTGTTCGGACCGGCCGGGCTGATCGACGGTTTCATCAACGACCACCTGATCAACTATGTCGACACCACCAGCCAGCCGTGGAAATGGCGCGCCGATTTCGGCCTCGATCCTTCGGCGCTGGCGGCGTTCGAGCAGGCCAGGCACATCCGTGACGATCTCTTTCCCGGAGGCACCGGGCCGGTGATGAGCTTCACGCTCGAACCGAAGGACCTGTCTCCCAACGTCACGCGCGTGACGCTCAACCTCGATGGCCAGACGCTGGTCTACTTCAACAACGCGACGCGGCCGCAACCGATGACATGGCCCGGCAAGGACGGCACCGGGGTCATTTCGCTCGCCTTCCAGCCGATCGACGGTTCGCCCGAAATCATGCTCAACGAGACCGGTAGCTGGGCGTGGCTGAGGCTGCTGCGCAACGGCCGTTTCGCCGGCACGTCGCTGTCCGATGTCTACAGCCTGCGCCTGGGCACGAAGGGAATGTGGGCCGATTTCGAACTCAAGGCCGCCAGCGTCGAGAACCCCTACAATCTGCAGATGTTCAAGAAATTCTCATGTCCGCCGCAGATATGACCTTGCCCGGCTTTTACGGCAAAATGCCCGCCACCGGCGATTTCGTGACGCGCCGGTTGTCGGGCGACTTTGTTCGCGGCTGGGACCGCTGGCTGGCACAGCATCTCGTGCCGCTGTTCGGCTCGGAATTTTGGCCGAGCACAAGCGCGCTGCGTTTTCTGGCTGGCCCGGCTTCCTTCGGCGCCTCGGCGGGCATCATCGTGCAAAGCGCCGACAGGGTGGGCAGGAAGTTCCCTCTGAGCGTTGTTGCGCAGCTTGCCGAAGCGCCCATTCAACTGGCTGCCGCCGAGGCGTGGTTTTCCGGCATCGAAGCGGCGGCCATCACCGCCCAGAACGGCGAGTTGACGCCGGACGAACTGGATACCGCGCTGGCCGGACTGCCAGTGCCATCCGTCGAGCCGGGCGACGAGATCATCAGCGGCATGGTGATGTGGACGGCCCGTTCGGACATTTTCGACATCGATCCGCAATCGCCACAGGCGGTTCTGGAGCAGATCCTCGCCGCCAGTTGGGAGACCAGCTGATGGACGAGGCGCCTTGGGCGGTGGCGCTGCCACGCGCGGCCGGGTGCCGCCACCCGGGACCGGTTGAAAGAGCGCGTTGATGTGGCTGTTGTCGAACCAGACGCCATTCGCCGTAGAGCGCAACTGGACACGCGACGAACGCGGCCATGAGGTCTGGCTCGTGGCGATCAAAGGCTCATTCGAGATCGATCCTGACGGCAAACAGACGCTGCTGAAAGACCAGACCCCGGTCACCAAGGCTCCGCTTCACGGCGCGGATCCAAACGAATTGCTGGACGAGAGCGATTTCAATATCGAAAAGAGACATACCGATGTGCTGATCGAGGGGCATGTTTACGCACCGGGCGGCCAGCCGAGCCTCGAAACCATCGCTCGTGTCAAGGTTGGTGATCTGGACAAGACCGTCAGGGTCAGCGGCGACCGTATCTTCGTGCCCGGCCCGGTTTCGGTTCGCATGAGCCGTCCGCAACCCTTTGTCCAGATGCCGATCAGCTGGCGCCGAACCTATGGTGGCATCGACATGGAGGCCTCGACGCCGGACTGGGATCAGCGCAATCCACTCGGCACTGGCTTTGCGGTGAACCCGCAAAGACTGGTCGGCAAGACCGCACCGAACTTTGAATATCCCGACGCACCCTATCGCGATCATCGAAGCGGCAAGCCGGCAGCTTTCGGTCCAGTGGCCCGGCATTGGCAGCCACGGGCAAGGCACGCCGGCACCTATGGCGAGGAGTGGAAGAAAACGCGGGACCCGCTTTTGCCGCATGATTTCAGCCGCCTGTATTATCAATGCGCCCCTGAAGACCAGCAGACCAAACTGCCGCTCGTCGGCTACGAGGACGTGCGTCTCGGCAACGTCACGGCTGACGGCTTCTGGCGGTTCCTGCTGCCGCGCGTGACGTTCGTGATCACCACCGAGTTTTACGGCAGGCCGGACCGAAGGCATGACGAGGCGTCGATCCACACACTGCGCATCAAACCCGATTTGCGGCAGTTCTCGATCACCTGGATGTCAATCCTGCCGGTCCCCTATGACGAGGAGCATTTGAAAAACACGACGGTGCGGCTGAAGAGGCGGATCGGTGTGTCACCGACAATCGCGGCCACCGGAGTGTGGTCGGCGGAGGATTCGTGATGGCGGAGGGCGCGGTCATCGTGGTGGTCGGCGTTGGCGCGCGCACGCCTCTCGGCTTCGACGCCGCGTCGAGCGCGGCAGCGGTGCGAGCCGGCCTTTCGTCCATCCAGGATCACCCTTTCATGGTCGACCGGTTCGGGGAATTGATGAAGGTAACGCGCGACACCGGGATCGATGTCACGCTCAAAGGTCCGGACCGTGCCGTTGAAATCGCAGTCTCGCCGGCGCTGGATGCGCTGCGGCCCTTGCTGGCGAGCACGCCGTCGATCGAGGTTTCGCTCATACTCTCCACCGGCGAACCCCGCCCGGGTCAACCGGAAGGCTTCGCAGCTGAAGTGAACTCCAAGCTGCGCAGGCGGCTTTCACAGCACGTCATGCTGGAGGGCGGGGGCTCGACCGCGGGCGGGCATGCCGGCGGTTTGCTGGCGATTTACCACGGGTGCAAGTTGCTGCGCGAAGGCAAGGCCAAGTTGTGCCTCGCCGGAGGGGTCGACACCTATCTCGAACCCGAAACGCTTGAATGGCTCGACGAGAACGGACAGCTGCATTCGGAAGGGAACATCTACGGATTCTGCCCTGGCGAAGCGGCGGGATTCTGCCTGTTGACCACATTGGCGACGGCGCGCGCGCTTGGTTTGCAATCACTACTCGAGGTTGTCGCGACGTCGGCCGCGGGTGAAGAAAACAGGATCAAGACGGAAACCGTGGTGCTTGGCGAGGGCTTGGGAGCGGCATTCCGGAATCTGTTCGAGGATGCGCCGGCAGACCCCGTCGATCGCATCATCTGCGACATGAACGGGGAACGTTACCGCGGAAACGAATATGGCTTCGCGGTGATCCGCAATCCCGGCCGCTTCCGAGACGCCGCTGATTTCGAAACCCCGGCCGACTGCTGGGGCGATGTAGGCGCGGCATCCGGGCCGCTTTACGTCAGCCTCGTCGCCGAGGCGCAAGCGCGTAACTACCAGAAAGGCCCGCTGTCGCTGATCTGGGCGAGTTCCGAGAACGGCTCGCGCGCAGCCGCCCTGCTCGGTTCACCGGGCGTCCGGCCGAGTTCCGGTGCCGACGGCCCCCGGCCTACTGCACGGTAGGCAAGGTCAGCCATTTCGAATCGGCCGAGAAGCGGTGAAGCCACTCGTCGGCGGATTCGGGGTTGGATATGAAACCGTCGCCGACCAGCGGGCCGACGCCGTTGAGGACAAAACCGTCCATCACTTTGGCCATTTGCTGATAGGCAAGCACCTTCCTGGCTAGCCGGTTTCTATCGAGCGAGTCGGGCTCGGCCGCCAACATGAACACCGTTCCGAACCGTTGCTCGAATATGGCGATATCGGCGTCCGCACGAAGGTCCTTGATGCGGGCAGCCACGCCGGCGTCGTCCTTGAAGGGCGCGCCCAACAGGTTGAGCCAACATGGTGATTTCAGTTCGCTTCGCATCCGGAACGGAATGAGGTCGAGCATGTCGATATCGACGCCCCAGAACCGTCGGGCCTTGGCGTAGATTTCGGTGAAGGCCTCGTCCTTTTTGTCCCTCGCGAAGGCGAAGACAGGCCCGCCATGCCCTGAATAGATATCTATTCGATCCGCCAGGGTGCGCAGAAGACGCGTCAATTGCTCGACGGGAAAATCCAACGGAAAGAGAAAACGGACATACCAGGCCAACCCCAGCGATCGTCGCTTCATCGCCTCGATGTTGAGGCTGAATGTTCCCCGATCATCGTCGATCTCACAACCGTCCCAAAGCTGGGCCTCCAGGCCCCTGCCCTCGCGGATCCGCTTCCTTGCCGCTTCGAAGAACCGATAGTTCGATCGGCCGGCGCTTCGCGCCGATTGCGTCAGAACCGGATCCGCGACCGCTGACCAGAAGGGCAATTCCGCTATCTTGAACAGCTTGATGCGGCTCTTCGGGCACACAGCCTCATATACATCCAGAATCCAGTCGAAATCGTCGACCGTCAATCGTTTCGGGTAGATCACAACCTCAAGCAGGATCTTGTTGAGTGGTGCATCGTCGACCACTCTCGATCGCAAGAGCGCTGCGGGAAATCCCGGCAAGGATTTTCCTGGATCACTGTTCGTCGGCATCGCTGCGGTCCGCACCTTCGCGCTCCACTTCGATGGAGTGCCTCAATGATTTCAGGAATTCGATAAGGTATTCGTCAAAATCAGCGTATTCGCGCGTCAGCTTTCCGTCCTCATACTCCTTGAACGTCGCCTTGCCGTCCGAACCCTCCTGCGGCGGCCACATGAACAGGTAGTTGTTGGTGTCCTCGCCCAGCACAACGGCGACGGCGTCGTCGGCCGGGTTCTCGTCACCAAAGTCCTCGAACACTTCCCAGACCATCTCGAGCGTGTCCTCGAACCATTCCTCGTTGCTTCCTCTCGTCCCCAGGATCGCGGCGTCGCCGTCGAAGTCGGTCCAGCCGTCATGCATCAAGAGGAACTCGCGATAGGACGGCTCGATGGGGAACCCGCATTTCTTCTCGAAGCGTGCGATGTCCTTTTCCGTTGCCGGCTTCGACGGCGGATCGGTCATGTCCTCATCCAGAGTCAGCATGTCGAGCTCCCGCTTGGCCTCCAAAAGCTGGGCCACAAGATCCGTGCGCTCCCGATCGTTCAGCATGGCAGCTCCATCAGCAGCAGTCCCCGCGAACGCCCGTATGTCGGTTTGGACCGCTCGTTTTCAGATCGCTCATCGCACCACCGATCCATTTGTTCGGCCGGCGTGACATCCAACGAAGATTGGATCCCCGGGTAGGATGGCCGTTGTGCTGGATTTCCTGGACGTGATCCGGGCTGAACAGCCTGTATTTTGGCCGCGTGCTCTCGGCCTTCTCCTTGAGCTTCTTCTGACAGTCCGGGGAAACGTCGTGGAACCCCATGTCCTCGGGCTTTCCTTCCCCGCCCGGCCCCTTGCCCAGCCTGGCGTAGCGCTTGATCGACTTGCAGACGTTGTTGCCGGAATTTCTCGTTCCGTCGCCATCCGGCCCGTATCTCTTGCCGGCCTGCTTGACCTCGGTGAACTCCGAACTCTTTCTGCCCTTGAGCGCGGCATCGTACGCCTTGATCTTGGCGCATATCTCTTCCAGCTCGCACTCGTCGTATTTCTTGCGCGGCTTTCCGGATTTCGTTTTTCCCTTCGGCGCATCTTCGCACAGGATCACCAAAACCGTGCCTTCGGTCTTGCTCCGGGGATCCACATTGCCCCCAAGATCCACCGTATTCTTGTCGTTGTGAAACTTCTTGTCCGTGTGTCGGCAGGCGTTCTGACCGTCCATTTTCACGTCGAAAGAGTAGGTGATCCAGTCCGTCGCCTTCATGTTGACGTTGGATTTTACGCCGCCAACGGTGCCGGGTTCATCACCATTGCTTCGGCTGTAGTGGGATCCCTTGATGGCAATCATCTTGCCCTTTGCGAACACCGTCGTCGTTCCATCGGAGAGCGATGATTGTTCCGCGATATTGGGGTAGGGAAGCGGGACAGGCCCGCCGGGGCTTGGCGTCTTGCAGACATCCGGGATTGTCGCCATAGAGAGGCCGACCGTGCCCTTGTAGGTCAGGCCAAGGTTGTTGACGGAGATGTGTGACGGCATCGCCTTACAGCCCCTTTGCCCAATCCTTCACCCGGTCCGCTACTGGCAGGTAGGGTGGGTTGTCCTCGAAATACGTCGCGAAGGCGTCGCCGAGCACTTCCGGCTCGACGGAAAACAAGCTGTCCTCCAGCCGCGCCTCGGGAAACAATTCTAAAAACGCCGCCCCCGCGGGCACCGCCAGCGCCGGTGTGCGCATCTGGTGGATGAGCCAGTGCAGGAGGGTGCGGTCGCCGAGCATACCCGCGCCCCGCACGGCCAAGGGCGCGGTTTCCGGCGTCTTGAGCAATCCACCCATCCAGCCGCGCACATCCTTGTCCGGCTCGGCCTTGACCACCGCGCGCAAGGCCATCATCGCATCGGGACCACCACTGACCGCCACCTTCCGCAATTCAGGGCTGGCCAGATCCCCTGAGCCAAGTTCGGTCAGCGCCCAGGCGGCCCAGAACCGCGACTTCTCGTCGGCATTATTCAAGGCGGCTCTCAGTTCCTCCACAAGGTCCGCACGTTTCAGCTTTCCGGCGAGATGCAGGCTGGTGGCGCGAACCCGTGCATCCGGATCGCGGACCAGTCGAACCAGCATCTGCCTGGGATCGACATTGTGCCCAAGGCAGGCGGATACGCCGAGAAATCGCTTGAACGCATCCGGCGCTCCGATCCAGTCCCGCACCAAGGGGGCGATCGTTGTCGGCTCGTGCCAGGCCAGCGCACCGATCAGCCCGCGAGCGTCGTCGCTACCTTGACGGCCGAACTCGACGGCCTCGGCAACACGGCGACCATCGGTCTGCTCGATCCCCATCCATCCGTAGAGGAACAGTTCGCCCTTTTCAGGGAAGTCCTCATAAGCCCGCACGATATATGGCCAGGCGGACGGACCCGCGATGCGCAAACCATCAAGGTTGGCCTCCAGACGCCTGTCGACACCGGCGACCACATCGACATCGGGCGGGTCGCTCTCCATCAACGTGTCGCGCTGCGCCCAGAAGAACGCGGCCTGCTCGGCATGTTGCCGAACAATATCCCGCACTATTCGCCGCTCCGGCGCACCTTCCGCTTTCGGTTTGCCCTGTGCCGCCAACATCAGTTGAGATCGATCGATCCGCCCCGGATACGATTGGCGGCGCTGGCCTGGCTGGTGACATAGGTGCCGCGAATGGTGATGCGGCCGTCTTTTTCCATCAGGATCGCCGCCTCGCCGCAGCGCAACTCGATACGCTCCTTGCCCATAATTCGCACGGTCTCGCCGTCGCGAATGATCTGCGGCGAGGCCGCGTTGCGGGCCGGCTCGACTACCCGCCCGACAATCAAGGGACGACCCGGATTGCCATCCTGAAACAGCAATGCGACTTCGGCACCGATCATATCGGAGCTGAGTTCGGTCAGGCTGCGGGCCGGGATGGCTGTCTCTTCTGGATTGCCGGGGAAGACGACAAGCGGCGCACCTTCGCCGAACCCCAGGAAAATCCCGATCACGACCCCTTCGATACGCTCACGTGTTTCGACCATCGTCACATCCTCAGTTTTCACTGATCTTCGAACCCTTCATCACAATGTCGCTGGAAGCCTTGATGGTGATCTTGCCGGACCCGTTCACCGAAATATCCTTGCCCTCGATGCCAATCGACCCGTCCTTCTTCATCATGATCTTGGCCGAACCGCATTTGATCAGGATCTCGTCACCGGCGTCGATCACCAGCTTCTTGCCGACCTTGATGGAGCTGTTCTCGCCGACATTGATCGAACTGCCTTTCGCAACACCCAAGGAATGGGCGCCGCCGACGGTCGTGGAATCGTCGGCCGCGATGCTGGCGCTACGCGCCGCGCCCACGTTGAACGTCTGGGCGCTGCCGATAGTCACGCTCTGATCGGCGCCGACATTGACGCTTTGCGCGGCCGCGATGTTCCAGCTGTCGGCTGCCCCGATGTCGTGGCTTTGCGCTGACCCCACGGTGACCGACCGTGTCGCGCCGATCGTATTGGCTTGCGGGCCACCGACGGTTCGTGTTTCGGATGCCGCCACCGAATCGACCCGGGCCGCGCCGACGCTCACCGTCTGGACGATGGCGACGGTCTGCGTGTGATTGGCGCCGATCGTTTCGGTGGAGTTCGAACCGATGCTGATCGTCTCATTCGCCCCGACCGTCAGCGAGCGGTTCTTGCCCACCGTCTCGGTGTCGTTGTTGCCGATATTCGTGGTCTGGTCGACGCCGACCTTGACAGTCTTGTTGTTGCCAACGTCCTCGTCGAGGTTGTGGCCGACGGAATGCTTGGCGTCGTGGTCGATGCGGTCGGACTGGTCGTGCTGGACGAGCTTGGTACGGTCGTGCTTGATCAGAAGGTTGTGGTCCTTCTGCGCCTGGAAGTTGACCAGCTCGGAGCCGGCCTTGTCCTCGAACATCAGCTCGTTGTAGCCGCCGCCGCCTTTCGAGGAGTTGGATTTCCAGCCCGACTGCGTTGCATTGCCCGGCAAGCCATAGGGCGGCATCTGCGAGGCATTGTAGACCCTGCCGGTGATGATCGGCAGGTCAGGGTCGCCTTCGAGGAAGTCGACGATCACCTCCTGGCCGATGCGCGGTATCTGGATGAAGCCCCAGCCGCTGCCGGCCCAGGTCTGCGAGACACGCACGAAGCAGGAACTGTTTTCGTTCTTCTTGCCCAGGCGGTCCCAGTGGAACTGCACCTTCACCCGGGCATATTTGTCGGTGAATATCTCCTCGCCTGAAGGGCCGACCACCGTCGCCGTCTGCGGCCCGCGCATGATCGGCCGCGCCGTGATCCGCGGCGCGCGATAGGGCAAGGCAGTCGGCGCGACACCCAGCACAATCTTGTAATTCTCGCTGTGGGCTTCGTTCTGGGTCCTGTAGCCCGGATCGAACAACCTGTATTCGGCGCTGACAACCAGATATTCCTGGTTCTGGTCATCGCGCGGAAAGCTTTCCAGCTTGAACGTACAGCCGGAATGGAGGCCCCGCACGGTTCCAACGGCGGTGATGCGCTGATGCGCGGCCTGAAGTTCCTCGCGCCGGATGCCGGCCAAGGTGTCGCCGCGCCCCACATCGAGATGCGCCCCAGGCTGGCGATAATTCTCGCCGGAGGCTTCCTTGTGGCTGAACGGCTGGGCGGACTTCGCCATCAGATCGGCGCCAGGCTTCTTGAAATCATAGTCGGTGTGGGCATAGGCGCCGGGCCTCACCGAACTGCCCGGAATCCATTCGGTGATGTATTCGACGTCGCGCCGCGAACCCTGTCCTTCGAAATTGTACGGTATCTTCTCGTAGCCCGGCGCCGGCTTCAGCTTGCTCATCGCGTCGCACAGAACGAGCGTGTGCTTGCCCTCGTCATGCTCGAAGAAATAGAAGATGCCTTCGTGCTCGAGCAGGCGTTGCACGAAATCGAGATCGCTCTCGTCGTACTGTACGCAGTATTCACGCGACGGGTACGACCCTTGCAGCCGCTTCTCGAATTTCGCCGTCCCGTATTTCGAGAAGATCTTTTCGACGATCTCGACAGCGGTCATGTTTTGAAAGATCCGGCAATCGGTCGCATTGCCGAGGAACCAGAGCCACGGCCTGACGACCGCTTCGTAATAGGCCAGCCGGTCTTCGATGCGGGTCAGGCGAAACTCCGACACCAGGCCGCTGAACCACCGTTTCGGATCGGATTCACCTTCGACCGAAACCATTCCCCCCAGCATCTTCAGCGGATCGATGTCGGAGCTGGGGCTGACGAACCCGACCGTATAGGCAAAGCAACGGCTGATCTCGTCGCGCCCGACAAGATGCGTGAAGGTCAACAGCTCGGCGCCAACGGGTGTCTGTACAACCGTGGCACGTTCGTTCGGCATGGGTCGTGCCCCTCCTGGACGCGGCCGCCGACGCGGTGGATTTGAAGTCCCATCTGCTGAGGAACCTTTTAAGACCCACCGCACCAGGCCATGTTGAGCCTACCACATATTGTCCTGCCAACCAAAGAGGACACACAGCGTCAAAACCTTGCCCTGTCGATGCATCGGCTCGAAACACTGCTGTCCTGTTGTATGTGCAAACTGCTAGAATGTGGAGTATCGGTCAGTGTTCGACGGCGACCCTGGATGTACATCAGTTTGCAAATCAACAATGTCGACGCCTTGCCTGCGGGCATCTCGACCGGCTACGCGGCGCGGGATCGCAGCTTCGAAATCGGGCGCGATGCTTGCGACTGGACCTTGTCGGACCCCGACAAGTTCATCTCCGGCCGGCATTGCGAGGTCCGCTACGAGACAGGCGCATTCTGGCTGCACGACGTCTCGCGCAACGGAACCTACATCAACGGATCAAACCAGCGCATGACCGGCCCGCATCGGATGGCCAACGGCGACCGGATGCTGATTGGCCGCTATGTCATCTTCGTGTCGATCGACGAGGAGCGCGCAGCGACAGGTCATCCCAACCGCGGCTCGACGCAGCGAGAAATGCCGGCCGCGACAAATCGGTCGCTGGAATTCGGAGATGGACCCTTCTTCGATCCCGCGGAGCAACGGTCCGGTCAGCGGGTTAGGGCTCCGGCATTCTCGTCGCAACCCTCGCCGCTTCCCTCGACGCGAGACGAGGTGCTGCGAGAAATCGCGATCGCGGCCGGTATCTCGCCGGAATTGCTGCAATCGCGCGACCCGCATGAAGTCGCCGCCGAAATCGGCGCGGTGCTGCGGACGGTGGTCGAGGAAGTGACCTTGCTGCTGAAAGCACGCGCGGCCGCGAAAATGCTGGCCAAGAGCACACAACGAACGATGATCAGCGCGGCCGACAACAATCCCCTGAAGTTCGTCCCAGGAACCGACGACATCCTCGAGATCATGTTTGCGCGACGCCGTGCCGGCTATCTCGATGCCAGGCGCAGCATCGAGGATGCGTTCCGCGATCTCAAGACGCACGAATTCGCCACCTATGCCGCCATGCAGGCGGCGCTGTCGCGGCTGCTCGACGACTTGTCTCCCGAAGCGATCGGAAGAAAGCTTCCGCCGACATCGTTCTCGTCGAAAAAGAGCCAGGCCTGGGACGCTTTTGTCGCGACCTGGCGAACCATGGAGGAAGCACACGAGAACGGCATGCTGGACATATTCCTGGCCTATTTCAGCGAAGCCTATGCCAAGGCCGACAAGCAGAAATAGGCGCTTCAGGGGAGCGTTGCAGCCGATGAAGATACCTCTTCGGTGTGCGGCATCCGGTTCCAATCGAGAGTTTCCGGGATTACGATCGCATACGACAATTCGCCAAGCGGGTAAGCCTGATCGACCTGGGGGTCTGCGGCAGATGTCATCTTACGGCGGGATAGCAAGTTTTAGTCTGCCTTCCTCAACACAGAGTCCTGACCTGCAGGGCCTGCCTTTGCTTTACCTGACCGCGAGAAGCTTTGCGCCTGTCCGCCAAGAGCGCGGGTGCCGGGCGCCGACGGACGATCGGCGATGAGCTCGAAGGACGATCCTTTCGGCCCGGCGGGCAAGACCGTCATTCGCGCCACGCCACGGCGTGAGCGAAAGCCGGCACCGGGCCCTCCCGTCGCGGATGGCGGACAGCCCTCGCAGGTCAAGGACTCGACCGTGTTCGATCCCGGTGTCGGCCGGCATACGCCGCCCGGTTGGACATCCGGGACCGTTATTTATCAGGGGACTCCTCCCGTGGCGGCTCCGGCCCTGCCGCAGGAGACCTTGCTCAATGTCACGGACAACGTCCGATATTCCGCGGCAAACCCGATCCTTGCCGCGGCCGCACCGTTGCTGATGCTATTCGGTCAGCTCAGGCTTATCCCGGTCGAGAGACAAGCGGAGCCATTGGCGGAGCATATCACTGATGCGATCGACAAGTTCGACAGCGCACTGGAGAAAGCAGGCGTTGCCGAAGAGGATGCGCGGATTGCGAAATTTGTCCTCTGCGAAACCGCCGACGATCTCATCGGCAACCTGCCCTGGCCACGCAAGGACGCCTGGGTGCAGCACAGCATGCTGTCGCGGTTCTTCCACGTCGAGCCCAACGGCACAGGCTTTTTCGAAGCGCTGAACAAAATCCTGGCCAGCCCGGAGGCACATTACGATCTGCTCGAACTGATGCATGTGTGTCTGTCGCTGGGGTACGAAGGCCAATATCGCGGCCTGACGCGCGAGGACACCAATCTCGAACGCGTTCGGCGCGACGTCTACGAAACGCTTCGCTATTTCAGGCCCCGCGCGGACGAAGACATCTCGCCTCGCTGGCAGGGCCTGGCGGCGACGATGACGCAGTCTTCGACACGCCTGCCGCTCTGGGCCGTTGCGGCAGCGGCAGCGGCGCTGCTGACGGCGGCATTCTTCGCGTTGCGGGTCTTCATCACCAATGAAGGCGACGCCACCGCTGGTGAATTGCTGGCCCTCAACCCGTCGACGCCGATCGCCATCGAGCGCGCCAGTGTCGCGCCTTTGGCCGAGCCGGAGAAAGTCACCCCTCCGGCAGCCACGACCACGCAGATCGATCGCATCCGCTCGGCACTGGCCAAGGATATCGAAGCCGGCGGGCTGACCGTCGGCACGAAGGGCGGCTTCATCGTCGTTGAAATCAACAATCTCCTGGTGTTCCAGTCCGGCAGAGCCGACGCGAAGCCGGAGTTCCAGCCCATAGCCGCCAACATCGCAGCGGCCCTGGAACCCGAGCGCGGACCAATCAGGATCGTCGGTCATACGGACAATGTGAAGCCTCGAAAATCGAGCCCGTTCAAGTCCAACTTCGATCTTTCCGTCGCCCGGGCGAAGGCCGTCGAAACCATGATGGCGCAGAAGTTGAGCGATCCTTCGCGACTGACGGTGGACGGCAAGGGCGAGGACGAGCCGATCGCCGACAATACAATACCGGAAGGCCGCGCCAAGAACCGCCGGGTCGATGTGATGATCGCCAAGGAGGAGACATTGTGAGCAGGACCGGTTGGATGCGCCGATGACGCGTTGGCTGCTGCGGATATTCAGCATGATCGCGCTGGCCGGTTTTTCAGCGGCAGTGTGGTTCACCGGACCTTTGATCCGCTTCGCCGATAGCCGTCCTCTCGGGCCGGCCTGGCTGCGCGCGGCAATCATCGCTGTGATCGTGGCGGCCGTGGCGCTCTTCTACGGATTGCGTTTCTGGCGGATGCGCAAGGCACAAAAGGCGCTGGAGACCGCCGTTGCCCGCAACGACGACAGGGATGACGACTCACGGGTGCTCGAGGCGCGCATGAACGAAGCCATCGCCGCGCTCAAACGGTCGAGCGGCAAGCGCAATTTCCTCTATGAGATCCCCTGGTACATCATCATCGGCCCGCCCGGCGCGGGCAAGACAACGGCACTGGTCAATTCGGGTCTGAACTTTCCGCTGGCCGGTTCGGGTGATGCCCAGCCGGTCGCCGGCGTTGGCGGAACACGCGCCTGCGACTGGTGGTTCACCGACGAGGCCGTGCTGATCGACACCGCCGGACGCTACACGACGCAGGATTCCAATGCCGAGAGCGACAAGAAGAGCTGGCTCGCCTTCCTGTCGCTGCTCAAGCAATACCGCACGCGGCAGCCTATAAATGGCGTCATCCTGGCGATCAGCCTCGCCGATCTCATCGGCCTCGACGATCAGCAGCTTGATGCTCACGTCGTGGAGATACGCAGCCGGCTGCGGGAAATCCACGAGACGCTGAAGATCCAGTTTCCAGTGTATCTGCTGTTCACCAAGGCCGATCTTGTTTCCGGGTTCATGGATTACTTCGGCGCTTTCGACGAACCCCGCCGGCGCAAGGTCTGGGGCGCGACATTCCAAACCACGGATCGCAACAAGAACATGGCGGCCGAGGCCCCGGCCGAATTCGATGCGCTGGCAAGGCGCCTGGTCGAGGAGATGCCCGACCGCCTTCAGGAAGAGGTCGATCCGGTCGCACGCATATCCGTCTTTGGCTTTCCGGCGCAGTTTGGTGCGCTGAAGAGCCGAATTGCGAGTTTTATCGCCGGCTTGTTCGATCCGGCCCGCAGCCAGGTGAATGTCAGCCTGCGTGGCCTCTATTTTTCGTCAGGTACGCAAGAGGGAACGCCCATCGATCAGGTGTTGGGCGCGATCGGCCGCAGCTTCGGTGGCGATTCCCGCGCCCATCTTTCGGGAACCGGCAAAAGCTTCTTCTTGCATGATCTGCTGACGGGCGTCATTTTTGCCGAATCCGGATGGGTCTCCTACGACAAATCGGCTGTAAGGCGTGCGGCGATCGCCAGATTTGCAGGACTTTGCGCCATCGTGTTGATCGTCGCGGCGGCCCTCGGCACCCTGGCCCTGAGCTTCACGGCCAACAGGTCGCTGATCACCTCCACAACGCAGGCCATGGGCCAGTATCGCGCAACGGCGGACACGCTGCTCAAGAGTACCGAGGTCACCGACGTCGACCTCGAAAACGTCATTGGCCCGCTCGACCAGTTGCGCGACCTGCCGGCCGGGTTCGAAACCGGCGACATGCCGACACCGATCGAGGAGACCTTCGGCCTCGGCCAACGGGAGAGACTTCTTTCGGCATCCAAGACGGCTTACCGGCAAGCGCTGGAACGCCTGTTGCGGTCGCGTTTGCTGATCCAGGCTGAGCGGACGATCCAGGCCAAGATGGCCGACCCCGCCGCGCTTTACGAGCCGTTGAAGATCTATCTGATGCTCGGCGGCAAGGCGCCGAAGGTCGACGACGCGCTGATCGTTTCCTGGATGAAGCAGGATTGGGAGCAAAACCGGTATCCGGGCGAAAACAACCGCGCGGGACGCGAGCAACTCGAAAAGCACCTGCGCGCCATGCTTGCCTTGGACGACGCCTATGATCCGGTTTTCGAGCTCAACCAGCCGCTCATCGAAGCCGCCCAGCGTTCGCTCGGGCGCATGAGCCTCGCAGACCGTGCCTCCGCGTTGATCAAGTCAGCGGTGTATTCGGCGGCGCTGGACGATTTTCCCGTTTCCATGAAGGGCGGACCGGAAGCGCAGCTATTGTTCGAACGTGTCGATGGCAGCGATCTGTCAGGCCTTCGCGTGCCCGGCCTCTACACTTGGGCCGGCTTCAACCAATTCTATCTCGGACAGCTCTCGCACATTGCGCAGATGCTGGTCGACGACCAGTGGGTGCTCGGCGGTGGCGGCGAGCAAGGCGGCATCGACCAGGAGTTGCTCAAGCTCGGCCCCGAACTTCTCGATCGCTACGGGAAGGAGTTCGCAACGGCATGGAACGGCGTTCTCGACGGGTTGAAGTTCAAGGCGATGCTGAAGGACAAGCCGCACTACATTGCGCTTTCCGCCGTCGCCTCGCCAACCTCGCCGATCGAACAGCTGTTTACGGCGGTCGCCGACGAAACAGCGCTGACGCGGGAGGCCAAAGACTCAGGCACCGGGGTTGAGGCCGGCACGGCTCAAGGCCAGTCTCCAGACGCCGCAAAAATGGCCAAGGGTCTGGCTCGCATCGGCATACAAATCGCCACCGGAAAATCGCAAAGCCGTGCCGGCACGGGATCGGCAGCAGACCAGAATCCCGGGGCCAATATCGAAGCGCAGTTCAGGTCATTCCAGGCCCTGGTGAACGGCCCAGCCGGACGCCGACCGATCGATGCCTTGACCCAGAATTTCCGCGACATCTACCAGAGCCTGCAACTGGCGGCCGACGTGCCGTCGCAGACGGAACGTGTCAACGCCAATCTGCAGCTGCAGATAGCCACCCTTCGTGCCAATTCCTCGCGCCTGCCCAAGCCGCTCGCCAGAATGGTCAATGCGACCGCGGACGAATTTGAAGGCAACGCAGCCGAGACCTCGGTGGCGAATTTGAACCAGATGCTCGACCAGGCGGTCACGGCTCCTTGCGAAGCGGCGATCAACGGCCGCTATCCGTTCTCCGGTACTGGCGCCGAGGACATGGCGATGGCGGATTTCGCCAAACTGTTCGCTCCGGGTGGGCTGCTGGACCGGTTCTTCGCGCAAAACCTCGCATCGCTGATCGACATGAGCGGTCAGGACTGGAGCTGGAAGCAGGATGCGCGCTTCGGCCGCGACCTGTCGAAATCGACGCTGAAAACCTTCCAGCAGGCGGCCGAAATCCGCAGCGCGTTCTTTCCCCAGGGTGGTTCGACGCCGTCGATCAGCATAACCTTCACGCCGTTCTCACTGCATGGCGATGCCGATTCCGCGGTGCTCGATGTCGATGGCCAGACCGTCCAGAGCAACCAGGCGGGCAACGCGCCAAGCATAGTGACCTGGCCGAGCGGAGCGGCCTCGGGATCCGCCAGCCTGAGCCTGACGCCGGAGATGCCAGGCCGCGACTCCAGCATCAAGTTCGAAGGGCCGTGGGCGCTGAAGCGGCTCATGGACAAGGCGGCCATGACCGGCACCGACAGCAATGTCGAAGCGCGCTTCGTGATCGGCGGGCGCGACGTCACCTATACGATCCAGACCGGCTCCGGCCCCAACCCGTTCCTGCTTCCGGCACTTTCCGGATTCAGCTGTCCGAAGGCGTTTTGAGATGGGCTTCGAACTTTTCAACGCGGTGACACCCTGCATGAGCCGCAGGCGCCTGGACCGTAATTTCGATACTTTATCAGCCGAGCCTGTGGCAGACTGGCTTGAGCGGGCGCCCGGGAGTGCGCCGCAGAGGACGCGTCAGACGCGTTTGGTGGCAAGTTGAACGATGTCGCCCTACCCTTTGACAGCTTCGGCGTGAGCCATAAGGGCTGTGTCCGCGAGCACAATGAGGACAACTATCTGCTCGAGCCGCGAACCGGGCTTTGGGTGGTGGCTGACGGAATGGGCGGGCATGAGGCAGGAGAGGTCGCCTCGGCCAGCATTGTCGACCATCTGGCCACGATCGGCATCGCAAGCTCCGCTCCGGACCTGCGGGCGCGCTTCGAGGACAGGCTGAGCCGGGCCAATGCCGAGATCCGCAGGATATCGGAATCGCGCGGCATCACCATCGGCTCCACGGTCGCCGCCCTGTTGGCGATGGACGGACGCTTTGCCTGTCTGTGGGCGGGCGACAGCCGGATCTACCTGATCCGCAACGCCTCGATCTCGCAGATCTCGAAAGACCACACCGAAGTGCAGGAACTGTTGGACCGAGGCATGATCAGTGCAGCCGAGGCGCTCACCTGGCCACGCCGCAATGTCATCACACATGCGGTCGGCGTCAGCGATGACTTCATCATCGACTTCCAGCAAGGCGAACTGATGCCAGGGGACATTTTCGTGCTGAGCACCGATGGGCTGACAGCGCATGTCACCGACGCGGAGATCGAGGCAGCGGTGGTGTCGGCAACGCCGCAGGCGGCCTGCGAGAATCTCTTGGAAACGGTGCTGGCGCGGGGCGGAACGGACAATGTCACCATTGTGCTGGTGAAGATCGGAAACGGGCGCAATGGACAATCGCTTCGCGCTGATCTGTCGAGAGCGGAGGGCTAAGGCTGATGAGCGCCGACGACAAGACGCGGATATCGCCGCAGGTGGCCAACACCGCCGTAGGCACACAGCTCAGCGGCATCTACGAACTTGACGAGCGGATCGCATTCGGCGGCATGGGTGAGGTCTACCGTGGCCACAACATCCAGACCGGAGACCATGTCGCGATCAAGATCGTCCTGCCCGAGTTTGCCCGTGACCAGACGATCCTGTCCTTGTTCCGCAAGGAGGCCTCGATCCTCAACCATTTGTCGCATGACGCGGTCGTGCGATACCACGTCTTCACCATCGATCCCGGGATCGGCCGTCCCTACCTTGCCATGGAATTCGTCGACGGCGAGTCGCTGTTCGACATCATGCGACGCGGGCCGATGCCGACGGAAGAGGTGCGCAAGCTTTGCCATCGCCTCGCATCCGGCCTGAGCGCCGTGCATCAGGCAGGCGCGATCCATCGCGACCTTTCACCCGACAACATCATCCTGCCGGGAGGCCGCGTCGACCGCGCAAAGATCATCGATTTCGGCATCGCGCGATCGGCGACCGTGGGTGGTGAGACGCTGATCGGCGGAAAGTTCGCGGGAAAGTACAACTACGTTTCACCTGAACAACTCGGCCTTTACAGCGGCGACGTCCGTGAACAGTCCGATATCTACAGCCTTGGGCTGGTGCTGGCCGCCGCGCTGCGCGGCAAGCCGATCGACATGAGCGGATCACAGTTCGAGATCATCGAAAAGCGCCGGACCGTGCCCGACCTCTCCGACATTGACGAGGATTTTCGCGGCATTGTCGAAGCCATGCTGCAACCGGATCCGCAGGACCGGCCGGTCAGCATGGCGGATATTGCCAGGATGACGCGCGACGAAGAAGAAGGAACAACGCCGCCGACGTCGATCACCCCCCGCGACCGGCCGGGCTTGCCTCGAGCCGGGCAGACCCTTGCTCCCGATCCCAGGGCGCAGCCCCAGCCATCCAACGTCCCGGGACACAATGCGCCGGCGGCAATTGGCGCGGGCGCGCAACCCTTCGTCCCGCATGTCCGGCCCGCGCTTTTGTCCGAACCGCAGCCTCGGGCGAACCCCGGCCCGCCAAGCACGGCCACCCGCAACGCCCCTGGAAAACCCGCAAGGACCCGCACCGTTGCGATCGCCGCCCTGGCGACGCTGGCTGTCGCCTCAGGCGCGGGCCTTTACCTGAGTGGCTTCATGACGCCCGCGCCACCGACTGCCGGCAAGACGTCGCTTTCCGCGCCCCAACCGTCAAAGCCTGCCGCGGAAACGGCAACTCCGCTCCCCGCCGACAAGATCGCGAACGCCCCGGAACCGGCAAAGCCGGTTCCGCCCGCACAGCCGGAAGCAAGCGTGGCTCCGGCTGAAAAACTGCCGGAGGCAGAGGTGGCTCAAAAGCCACGGCCCGCCAAGCCCACGGAAGCCCCCTCACCGGCCGAAGCACCCCCGAAGCCACCGGCAATGGCGGCGCAACCGCAAACAGAAGCGAGCACGCCATCGGCTGAAAGCCAGGCAGATGCCAAGCCAGTGCAAGCGCCGGAGCCGGCGAAACCCACTGCCCCGCAAACAGCGGAACCCGTGAAGCCTTCGGCAACGAACGCGCAGCCAGAGGCATCGCCGGCAATCCAGCCGGATACGATGGTCAGCAACAGCCAAATGTCGGCCCCAGTATCCGAGACGACAGCTCCCACCCCGCCAGCCGAGAAGGTCGCAACGCCGCCGCCGGCCCAGCCAGAGCCCGTGCGGCCCGAGCCACAGATCAGCCAGCCGGCAGCACCCAAGGCGGCCGTGCCGGCACCCAAACCCACTGCAGGCCAGACAGATGCCGCGAACACCGAGGGCCAAAACGCCTCGTTGCCGCCAACCAAACAGCCGGACCAAGCTGTCGTCGCGTTGAACGTGCCCAAACCAGTGATCCCCCCGGCCGTCGACGACAGCGCGCAACGAGTCTCCTGGGTTCGCGACTTCAGCGGCGGCGACTGTTTTTATGCAACCATGACGTCGTCAGCCGACAAGGCCCCCGCGATCGAAGGATTTGGCACGGCGGTCCAGCCATTCGAACAGATGCTGGGCGCGTTCCAGGCAAAATTCCATGTCGAGCCGGACATCAGCGTCCGCCTCATTGACCCGAGCCAATGCGAAGTCACCAACTTTCTGCGCTTTCTGGGGCAGACCGCGGCCGACAAACCGCAGCTTGCTCTGGACCGGACATCGGTGCCGAACGGTACGCCGATCCGCGGCACGCTGGTGACGCGTGGCGGGCTCATTTCCAGTGTGCTGCTGATCGACCACAAGGGCATGGTGTTCAACCTCGACGACCGCATCGTCGTGCAATCGGACAAGGCTACCTTCAACATCCCGATCGGGCTGGGCGCCGCCGACAAAGCCACCGGGAAGGCCGTGCCTCAGATCATAATGGTGATCACAGGCCCGCAGGATATTCAGGCGGCTGCCTTCTCCACGCCAACGCCGGCCTCGGTGTTGCTGCCCAAAATTCTTGAGGAGATCGAAACCGACGGATCTCAGTTTTCAGCCACTGCCAAGTATTTCCGGCTCGGCGGATAGCATGGGCGCCCGATGGAACTCAGCCGCGCGTGTCTGCCCCCTGCCGGCCTGCCCATAGAGCAGCGTGATCCGGCTCCAACCCTGCCCGCCCTGACGGGCCGCATCAAGCTTGCGATCATGGCTGGAGCGGCACTGCTGGCCGTGCTGGCATCCACCGAAGCGCGCGCCGAATTCACGGTCTGCAACCAGACGCTCGACGTCGTCAATCTGGCGGTCGGCCAGAAGGTCGACAATGCGGACCAGACCGACGGCTGGTGGACCATCGGCGCAAATCAATGCGTGAACGTCATCCGCGAGGAACTGACGAACCGTTACATCTACATCTATGCAACGGACGTGTTTGGCCATGCGATCCTTACCGGATCTACCGAGATGTGCATCGAGCGACGACGCTTTTCGATACGCGGCATCGACGACTGTTGGCAGCGTGGCCATATCGCGGCGCAATTTCTCGAAGTCGATACGCTGGAACAGGTGCGGTGGACCTTCTTCCTGACCGGAAGCAGTCCGTGACGCACAGTATCGACACGAGCTTCAAGCAGAAGAAGCAGGCGCGCGCCGCGCTGCGCAGGCGAACGCTTTGGCGCAGGCTCATTGCCGGTTTCGCCGTCATGGTCCTGCTCTCCATCGCAGCCGGTCTCTACTTTACCGCGGACTATTGGTCGTTCGGCGACGAAGACGAGGAATTGCACGCGGTCGAAGGCGTGGACGATGTGCCGGCCGATGCATCCGTCTACGTGCCTGCCATCATCGACCTTGCGGGAGATCCGATGTGGATCACCCTGGCGCCCGATGCCGACACGGCAAGCAAGGGCCATACGGTGGCGCGCCCGGCTGAGCTCGACAGTTCCGGCGCCTCGCCGCAGATCGAGATCCTCTCCGACGTGATGCTTAGCGCCAGCGAAAAGTTCATGACGACGATCCCGTCGACGCAGGAGGACTTCGCGTTCTTCCAGGCACAGCGGCGGACCGCTCCGGCATCTCCGGCTGCCGCACCCGCTGAGCAGGCCGCTCCGCCCGCCCCGGCGGCATCGGACGACCAGCAGGGCGACCTGGATAATGACCTTCAGGCGGCACCCGATGCTAGCGGGGCCCCAGCCGGTTCGGTGCCCAAGCAGGATGCAGACGACCCGGAGGCCGGCTGGGGAGAGACCGTCAATCAGGGCGAGGCAGCGCTGCCCGCCTTCACGAAGACCCAGATCGAGAACAATACGACCGTCGCAACCGTGACCAGCGAGTACCAGCGCTTCGAGGCGACCGAAGACACGTTCGTGAAGATCCTCAACGACCGCAGCCTGGACAGCGTTGCGCTCGATGCACATTTCTCCGCCGACGATGCCAAGCTGGCGGGCGAAGCGCTGAAGGCGCTCTTCAACCGGGACGGGCTGGAACCGGGCTATGTCGTCGCCATGCGCGGATTCCGGCCAAATCGTGGGACGACCACGATGTCGCTCATGCAGGTTTCGATCTACGCCAAGAATGTCTTTGTCGGCACACTGACGCGCAATTCTGCCGGCGCCTTCGTGTCGGGTGTCGACCCTTGGGTGCGCGAGGACCTGTTCAACTATTCCGGTACCGATCAAGGCGGGCCCAAGCGACAATACCGCCTGCTCGACGCGATCTATTCGACGGCCGCGCGCAACAAGGTTCCAACCGGCGTCATCGGCGAGGCGATCATGTACCTGTCGCGAGGACAGGACCTCGACGCCTTCGCCAGCGAGGACCAGCGCCTGGTGCTGATCTACTCACAGACGCCGCGCGGCAAGGACGAGACGTCCGGGCGGGTCCTTTATGTCGGCGTCCAGGGCGGTGAGAAGACCATCGATTGTTTCGTCTTCCAGCAGAGCGACGGCCAGTTCGCCTGCGTCACGGGCAATGACGAGGTGCGCTCGCTAACTGTCGCCAACGGCATGATCACGCCGGTGAACGGGGTCATGACCTCGACCTTCGGCCCGCGCAAACACCCGATCCTCGGTGTCGTTCGCATCCACAAGGGTGTCGATTGGGCCGCCCCTGTCGGCACGCCGGTCGAGGCCGCCTTCGACGGCGAGATCAGTTTCCAGGGCGATGGCGGCGGCTATGGCAATCTGGTGAAGATCTCGCATGCGAACGGGCGCGAGACGCGCTACGCGCACATGCAAAAATTCGCCATTGCGAGCGGCGTCGGCACCAAGGTGAAGGCCGGCGACGTCATTGGCTATATCGGCACCACCGGGCTTTCGACCGGCCCGCACCTGCATTTCGAGCTCTACCAGAATGGTGAGGCGATCGATCCGCTGGGGACGGTCACCACCGCCGCCGTCTATGATGCCGGCAATTCCGGCGATGTCGCCGTTGAAACGCTGACCGAGCGGATCGTTCATGTCGAAAGCGGCGGCAGCGCCCGCGCCAAGAACCCGAATTCCTCGGCGACCGGCGCCGGCCAGTTCATAACGAAGACCTGGATCCGGATGATGAATACCTATCGTCCGGAACTGGCGCGCACGCTGTCGACCGCCGACCTCTTGGCTCTGCGGTACGACGCCACGATTTCGCGTGAGATGGTGCGCAACCTGGCGCGCGAAGGCGAGGCTTATCTTCGGGCGCGCGGCCACCAGATCACGGCCGGCCGGCTCTATCTCTGTCATTTCCTGGGAATGGAAGGCGCGCATCAGGTGCTGGCGGCGCCAGCTTCGGCGCAACTGAGCGCCGTGCTGGGGGCGGCCGTCATCCAGGCCAACCCGTTTCTTACCGGCAAGACAGCCAGCTATGTGGTGGACTGGGCCGAAAGGAAAATGGGCCAAAAGCTGAGCCGTGTGACCACCGACGCCAGCCCGCAGACAACGACAACGGAGATCCGCCAGACATCGCCGGAGTTCGAAAAATACAAGCAGGCCGTCGCCGCCCTCATCAGCTCGATTCAGAATACGCTTTGACCTACCATGGCATCAGTCACTCGGACTATTGGTGTTCCTGTTGCCAAGTGTTACCATAGCTGACCTTTTTCGGGCCGTTGTGAACCAAAATTGTGGTTAAGATCACATATGCCCAAGAGCCATGTTTCGGCACCAGCGACGCTGTCGCTGATGAAATTTAGCATACGCAGACATCAACAGTGCGCCCAAATCGGCGGAGGGCTGGTCCATGAAAGCGTTCGCAATATTTCTGAGCGGGATTTCCCTTTTTTTCCTTGCCGTTTTCAGCGCCGAGGCTGCGGTGCCTGAGGCCAAGCGCGTCGCGCTGGTGATCGGCAACAGCAAATATGTCCATGCGGTTACCTTGCCCAACCCGGCCAACGATGCCCACCTCATCGCATCGACGCTGCGCAACGCCGGCTTCGAGGTGATCGAGGGGGTCGACCAGGACAATGCCGGCATGCACAGCCTCATCAGCCGGTTCACCGAGCAATCCTACGACGCCGACCTCGCGGTGATTTTCTACGCCGGTCACGGCATGCAGGTCGACGGCAAGAATTTTCTCATTCCGGTCGACGCCGAGTTGACGTCGCCCGCCTATCTCAAGACACGCACCGTCCAGATCGACGAGTTCATGGCGGCGTTGCCCTCCGACCCGGCGGTCGGCGTCATCATCCTCGATGCCTGCCGCGACAATCCACTCGCCAGGACGCTGGCTGCCTCGCTGCCGAAGTCGCGCTCGCTGGGGTCCGGCCTGGCACCGATCGAAGCCAAATCCGAGGGCGTTGGAACAGGCGGCATCCTGATTGCATATGCCACGGATCCGGGCGCCATCGCTTTCGACGGCAACGGCGTCAACAGTCCCTACTCCACCGCACTCGCCAGACACCTGACCGAGCCCGGCGTCGAGATCCAGAGCGCTTTGACGCGCGTGCGCGGCGAAGTGAGCGAGACCACGCAAGGTCGCCAGCGGCCATGGCACAACGCGTCGCTGGGGCGCGAGGTGTTCATTGGAAAACCCGTCGCGGCAGAGGCGCCTGCTGTAAATCCAGCGGCCGATGCATCGAATGCCGGAGCGACATCGGCTCCCGCCCCTGTTGCCAGTGATCCGCCCTCTTGGGAGGTCGAGCAACGTCTTTGGGATGAAGCTTCGAAGCGCAATTCAATTCCGTTCTACGAGGCCTATCTCGACCAGTTTCCGAACGGCCGCTTCGCCACCGTGGCGCGGCTGAACATCGACGAATTGAACGACCCGAAAGCGCAAAACCGGCAGGTCGCGGCACTTGATACCGATCAGGCCAACGCCAGTTCCGGCTCTGCCGTGCGCACCTCGGTGAGCGTCCCCGACGAGGTGAAGCAAACACCGGGCACCGAGTTGACGGAAAGCGCCATTGGTCTTGATCGCGAGGGTCGCATCGACCTGCAATTGCGCATCGAAGCGCTGGGCAACGAACTTGGGCGCGTTGACGGAAACATCGGGCCCAAGACCCGGCAAGCAATCGGTATCTGGCAAGTCGAGAACGGCCTGCCGCAGACCACCTATCTGACGCGGGAGCAACTGGCGTTCCTGGTGATCCAGACAGACCCGATGATGGAAGCCGTGCGCGCCAGATACGCTGCCGATCAAGCCCGTGCGGCGGGGCTGAAAAAGCAGGTGGTGCAAAAGGCCCGCACCCAGAAACCGGCGGTTCAGAAACCCCGCAAAAAACAACAGGTCGTTCAGAAGCGGCGCTACCGCGAAACGATCGCGCGGGAGGAGGATCTGCCACCACCCCGCGACAACAACGACTTCCTGACCAAGGCTCTGATCTTCGGGACAGGAGTGGCGGTGGGCGGCGTGCTCAAGCCGTGACGGTTAGAGAAATTACCAGGAAAAGCGCTACGCACTTTTCCTGGGATTCGTTTAGCGCGCTACTGCGTCTTTATCCGCATTTCCACGCGGCGGTTGACCGGATCGTACGGGTTGGGGCTGCGTGGATTCTTTTCGCCCATGCCGATCGCGTCGATGCGGGCCGCCTCGATTCCCTTGGCCGTCAGGAAGGCAGCCACCGATTGCGCTCGTCGTTGCGACAAGCCTTCGTTGTAATGCACCGTGCCGGTGGCGTCGGTGTAGCCTTCGACGACGAAGCTGAAAGTGCTCAGCCTGCTGTCCTTGAGTGCCTTGGCGAACTCGTCGAGTTCAGCGCGCGCGGTGGTGTCGAGCGCGGCCGAATCCAATCCGAAATTGATCAGCATATCGAGGCTGGATTTTTCGGCCGGCCCGTCCTTTGCCTTGCTCTTGCTTTTGCACTCCTCCTCGGTGCCGACACAAATTCCTCGCGATTTGCCAAGATCGGCCGCGCCGGCAAAAAACTTCACGATGTCTTCTGATTTCTGAACGGGGTCGGCGGAAGCGTGGGTCGAGAAAAACACGACCGCCAACACAAAGGCTGTACTGCCCCACTGCATAGCGGTTACTCCTGTTTGAGCATCCGATTTCGACGATCGTGATGATATCAAATTCCAAGGCGATTGTCTGTCGATAAACGCTGGGGCACGATAGTGCCGACGGGTCCCGCGGCATCACAGGTTCAGGCTTGACCCGCGCCGCGCCTGAGGCTTGAGTGGCCAAGGTTTCTTGATGAAAGCGTGGCGGTCATGGCCAATGGGCTCCGATTCAAAACGGCACGGGATCTTTTCATGGCTTGTCCCGCCATTGCCAGGGACATGGGAACCCCTCCAACCGAACAGAACTCGATCACGTTTTGCCGCGACCTCCTTGCCGGGCGCGTTCCCGAGGAAGCTATTACCTTTTGTGCCTACCTGCTTCCCGAGCGGGCCGCGATCTGGTGGGCGCATGAATGCCTGAGCCACCTGACCGACCTGTTCGATGGAACCGATCAGGAACTGCTTGCGCATGTTCGCGACTGGGTGGGTGAACCGGACAATCCCCGCCATCGGGCAACCGTCGGCAAAGCCGCGGCGGCACCACCGACAACGCCGGTCGGCTGGATTGCTCTCGCCGCCGGATGGCGTGACAACGGCTCGGCCATGGCCACGACCGAGGTAGCGGCCTTGCAACCATTTCCAGCTGCCCATGCAGTCAATGCCGGGATACTGGCCGGACTGGCCCGTGTCGCCCTCACGGACCGGTTTGCCGTTCTTTCGGCATTTGTCGACATGGGCATCCAGATGGCCGAGATCGAGGCGTTGCGCCAATCGGAAGATGCCTTTTAGGGCAATTCCAGGAAAAGTGTGAAACGGTTTGCCCACAGGAATTGCGTCAAAACAAAGAGTTAGAGCCGCATCCCGATCGGATGGACGCCGTCCCCTTCCTGCCTATTTGCAGCCGCCCTGCGCCCATTTGGCAAGCGCCACCTTGAAGCGTGTGCCCAGGGGATGTTGCAGGCGCAGCACCGAGACATCGTTGGCGGCAAAATTCTTCGCCTGATCACACAGCCGGGCCTCGTTCCATTCGTGGCAGCCGTCGCAGTGCTTGCCCTCCCATACCGACTTGTCCAACCCCTCCACTGGACTGAACAGCGGCTTGCCCTTGATCAGTTCGGCGATGCTTTTGCCGTCGATCGCCGCATCGCCGAAGTCGATCGGATGATCGAAAAGGATCGGGGCATCCGACGCCAGCTTGGGGATCTTCTGACGCAGCACATCGAGCGCAAGCTGGTCATCGCCCTGGTTCGCCGCCGCGCCGGTGTTGCGCGCTTCGGAGCCGCTTTCCGCCTGAGGCGCGCTCGCCTCGCCAACGATCAATGGCGCATTGAGATCGACCTTGTGCAGGACGACCTCCGTGGTCAGCGAAACGTTGATCCAGGGGCGCTGCTTGCCGGCGGTTGCCTTGAAAACAGCGCTGGTGACCCTGTTCATGGCCTCGGTGATGGAGACGTTGGATTCGCCGATGTGCTGAAGCAACGCCGCGGTGAAGGGCGAGTGCTCACCCGACCCGTCATAGGCGAGCTGATTGGGGCTGGCGGCGAAGGCGACGAGCGTGCCGGCGCCTCCATTCTCGATCGGGATCTCGGCCAGGCCGCTGCTCGCGCCGTTGACGCCCGCGGTCTTGGCCAGCGCCTCGGCGAGAGGATTGTCACGGCAGGCGTCGAGAAACACCAGCCTGATGCTGGTCTCCCGCGACATCTGTCGTAAAACGAAATCAACCGACACAGCCTCGAAGTCGAGAGAGGTCTCGTCCTCCAGCGCGGCGTCGACCGGAAGCAGGTAGTTCTTGCCCGAAACCTGCAAGCCGTGGCCGGCGTAGAAGAAGAGTGCGATGTCGGCACCGCGCACCTGTTTTGCAAACTGGGCGATCGTCGCCTGCGTCTGCAATTTGGTCTCGTCGAAGCCGGAAACGACCTCGAAGTCGAGCTTCTTCAAGCGTTCAGCCATGGCCTGGGCGTCGCGCACCGGATTGGCGAGCGCCGCCGCGTGCTGGTACTGGGCGTTGCCGAGGACAAGCGCCACGCGGCGCTCGGCGCTGGCGCCCGTCAAAGTCAACAGCAAGGCGAGCGCCGCGAGACAGGCAGCGCGAAAGAAGCCACCGCAACGGGCGATCGGATCGGACTTCACCGCGACCTCAAAGCTTGGTGGCGGAAAACTCGATCCGCCGATTGAGCGCCTTGTTCTTGGGGGTATCGTTGGCGGCAACCGGCCGCTCCTCGCCATAACCCGCGGAACTGACCTGGTTGCGCGGGACGCCGGCGGCAACCAACGCATCCGCAACCGCCTGGGCCCGGCGCTCCGACAACAGCTTGTTCGCCTCCGGCGATCCATCTGAATCGGTATAACCGGAGACCTCGACCTTCAGGCTCGGGCATTTTCCGACGACGCCTTCAACCTCGGTCAGCAAGGGGCGGCTTTTCGCATCGAGCCGCGCACTGGCAGGCCGAAAATAGATGGCGCCGGTGCGCGAGAGCACGGCGAACCTGTTCAGGCATTCCTCGTCGCTGAAGTTCGCCTTGGCGGCATCCGTGGCAACCGGACCCACATCGGCCGAACTCGCCGCCGCAACCTGGGTGGCGGCCGGCTTGCTGCCATCGGCGGTAAATACGAAATCGAACGATACCGACGCGGTGGGCACGATGTTGGTGACGTTGGCGGCCTGCTGCAGCTTGTCGATGTTCGGCAGCAGGCCGAAATCCTCGACATGGACCGCGACCGGAGCCTCCGACGCAACCGACACCATGGTGTCGCTGATCATGGTGACGACGACGCTGGCCTCGAGGTCCTTGTCGACGCCGTGCAGATTGACGCGGAACGGCAGCGTTGCCTTCATCCTGCGCTTTGTCGCGAGGTCGGCGAATGCGGCGGGATCCACCTTCGCCGTAAGCTCGGCGGTCGGGTACTTGAATGTCTCGAAGAACAGGAAGCGCATGCGAACGTTGCGCAGATCGACGCCGGTATCGACCGAATTGAGGTCGAACGTGACCTTGGCATCACCCGCCGAGCTCAGCGTGCCGGTGATGTTCCTGATCTTGTTGGTCTCGACGATCGTGTTCTTCTTGACCGACTGGTAGGTGATCACCGAAGCGGTGGGATCGAGCGTCCAGTTCGGCGCGGCGCCCGCGGTTTGCGATCCGAACAGCAACAGCCCCGAGAAAGCGACGATCAGGCCAAGGGCCCTTATGGTGAGGTTCCCAAAACCCGTTCTCCACCGGAATGCGACGACTTCGAACATGGAACGCCCCTGCCCAGGACAACCGTACCTACTTCGCGCGAACGCAATTGAAGTATAGAGCACTTGTACCCTTTTGGCGAGCAGCCAGTCTTCCGGTCGAGGTCCGCTGCGAAATTGGCGGGCCAAATGGTGGCGAGCGGGTGTGGCTGCACCAAGTCAACCGCGGCGCGCCGGAGCGCCGGAAATCCCGTGTAGCAGCCACCTGCTACCAGCGACATGAATTTCGGCGCTACCTATTGTGAATGGCGCATCTGGCGATGGCAGTGTAGGGTTCCGCCGCACATAAGAATGACCGTACCTGCGGCACCGCCAAGCTGACGAATCTGGGAGGATTCATGGTCGAGATCATCTCCAAGCGGGACGGCCCGCGTCGTGAGGATGTTCAGGTCAAGCGGCTGATCGAGCAGAACCGTTCGACCATCGTTCGACTTGCCGACCAGATCAGTGGCGGCGGCTATTCGGCTTCCAGGAAGCCACGCCAGCAACCCAAGGCTGAAGGCCTGATCATCCACGTTGGCGGCAGCACGGCCACCGTGACCGAGGCCAAGCCGTCCATCCGCGTCACCATGAATGGCCGTGTGATCTCCAAGGACCAGAATACCGGCCGCCAGCTTCATCATATCGGCGATATCCGCAATCGGGATGGAGAGCAGATCTTCGTTCTGGGAACAAAGCAGAACGGCTTTTTCTCGCCAGTCGACGAAGCCATCGGTGAGGCGCTCACCGAGTTGGACGGGTCCCGGCTGACCGCGACTTACACCGAGGAGCAGCTTGCAGCCGACATCGGCGCGAAACTCGGCATCGACTGACGGCAGGCTGTTGGGCGTCGCTGAGCATGCCCAATCCGCGACAGCATACAGAAATGGCATACCTCAAAAGGTACTGTGATGACTGAATGAGACACGCGAGCGGCCCCGATCAGATGAAGACAAAGGCTATTCCGTCGCGTGCGTCGATGGCCACCGGACAGTTGGTTCTGGACAACATCGACTATGACGAGCGCGCCACCATGCGCGCTTGGGAAAGTTTTCTGGCTGACGCGCCGAAGTGCGCCCGCGATCCGGTCCATGTCCGCTCGCTGATCCACGATTCCTGGTACCGTAGCGCCACCGGTGGCATCAACGCTCAAGGCATCGAGGCGCCGCTCAACAGCGACCGTGACGAGATCGAATATCTGACCCGCGCCAACGCCGAGCTGCTTTCGGCGGCGCGGCGATCGTTTGCGTCCCTTGGCCCGTTGCTGGAGGGGACGGGAGCCATGCTGGTGCTCGCCGACAGCGACGGCGTGCTCATCGACGCGATCGGTGACAAGAAGACCCTGCATGACGGCCAGGACATTCATCTGGGCATCGGCGGCAAATGGAACGAGGATGCCGTTGGAACCAACGGCATCGGCACCGCGCTGTGGACTGGAGAGCCGATTTTCGTCCATGCCGCCGAACATTTCTGCGCCGGCATCAAATCCTGGACCTGCGCCGGCGCGCCGATCCGCGATCCCCTGGACGGCAAGATCATCGGCGTTGTCGACCTGTCGGGCTATTCGCCGATCTTCCGGCCGCACAACACGGCGCTGGTCGCGGCCACCGCCAGGCAGATCGAAAAGGCCTTGGCCGAACAGCAGCAGGAGCAGCGCACGCGCCTGCTCGAAGCCTTCATTTCCTCGGCACCCAGCTATCGCCGCAAAGATGGGTTGGTGATCGTCGATCATCGTGGCCGCGCGATCTTCTGCAACAACGTGCCCAATGGCGACACGACAGAGATGATGGACGGCCCGATGGAACCGGGGCGTGGCCGATGGCTGATGAACCTGCCGGCCTCCGGATCCGAGACCGATCTCGCCAACGCGTTGCCGGCGCATCTGCGATCCTGCCATGTCACACCGCTGAAGCTTGACGGCGATCTTCGTGGCGCGGCTCTGGTGTTTCCATCGGTGCCGGCCGTCTCGAGCATGACGGTGATCCGCCGAGAGGAAAACAAGCACCTGCGGACAGCCGCGGCGATGATCGTCGGCGAAAGTGAAAAATTGCTGGCTGCCGTCGATGTCGCCTCCCGGGTAGCCGGCTCGAACGGTGTCACCTCGTTGCTGATAGAAGGTGAAACGGGCGTCGGAAAAGAACTGTTTGCCCGGCTTGTCCATGCCGGCAGCCGACGCACTGAAAACGACCCTTTCATAGCCATGAACTGTGGCGCGATCACCAAGGAGCTGTTCGGCAGCGAATTGTTCGGCCACGTCGGCGGCGCGTTCACCGGAGCTTCGCGCGAGGGCAAGCCGGGCATCTTCGAACTCGCCAATGGCGGCGTGCTCAGCCTTGACGAAATCGGCGAGTTGCCGCTCGAAATCCAGCCCTTCCTGTTGCGTGTCCTGGAGGAACGTGTCGTCCACCGCATCGGCAACTCCAGGGGCCGGCCGGTGGATGTGCGGCTGGTCGCCTCGACCAACCGCGACCTCAAGCAGGAAGTGGCGTCCGGGCGCTTCCGCAGCGATCTCTATTACCGCATCGGTGCGGTCTCGATCCATGTCCCGGCGTTGCGCGAACGCGGCGACGACGTGCTGCTGCTGGTCGAGCATTTCAACCGGCAGATCGCGAAGCTGGCCGGCAACGACCCGCTGGAGTTTTCAAACGACGCCCTCGACGCGCTGCTGGCCTATCGCTGGCCAGGAAATGTGCGCGAATTGAAGAACCTGGTTGAGCGCCTGCATATACTGGCGCGCGGCGGCACGATCGACCTCCAGGACCTTCCCGGGGAAATCAGCGCGGGCAATCGCGACACCATGGCCATGCACGGCGACCATCCCGCGACCATGCTCGAAGCACCCGTATGCACCTTCGAGGATGCCGAACGCCAAGCGATCAAGAATGCGCTTGTCGCGGAGAGCGGCAATCTCAGCAAGGTTGCGCTGAGACTCGGCATTTCGCGGCCGACGCTCTATCGCAAGCTCGGCCAGTACGGCATCCGGCGCGGGTTCCTCTGACACGCAGCAAAAAAGAACCCCACGGCATTCGCGCCATGGGGTTGGGGGAATTGCGGCCGATGGATCGGACTGGCGATCGGCCTACGCCTGCATTCCGGCCGGGCGTCAGGGAACGATGACGCCACGCCCGGTGAACCGCCGGTTCTTGAAATCGTCGAGCGCGGTGTTGATGCTGGCGAGATTGTATTCGGTGTAGTGCATCTTCACCTTGCCGTCGGCGTTGAGCTCCATCAGTTCGACAAGCTCGGTGAAATTGCCGACCAGGCTGCCGCCGATGTTGATCTCCTCGATGACGAGATGCGCGGTCGGCACATTGATGTTGCCGCCATAGCCAACGACGAACAATTGCCCACCCTTGCGCACCATCTTCCAGCAGATGTTCTCGACGCCGAGTTCGCCGACGAAGTCGATGACCACATGCGCGCCGCCGCCGGTGATCTGGCTGACCTCCTCGATGACGTTTGGCCCGCCATCAAGGATGAAGTCGGCACCCAGATCCTTGGCCAGCACCCGTGCTGCCGGTTCGCGATCGACGGCGATGATGCGGCAACCCGAGATCGCGTGCAGCGATTGCAACGCGATGTGGCCGAGCCCGCCTATGCCGAGCAGCACGCAATAACTCCCCGGCCGCAGCAGCTTGGCGGCGCGTTTGGCGGCGCGGTAGGCGGTAATGCCGGCATCGGCCAGCGGTGCCACCTCGATCGGCGTGATGTTGGCGTTGAGCTTGATCAGCGAGCGTTCGCTGGTGATGAAGTATTCGGCGAAGCCGCCATTCATGCCAAGGCCAGGGAATTGGCCGTTGTCGCAATACATGTCCTCGCCATGGCGGCAGTTGAGGCAGATGCCGCATGAGCGAAAGGGATGGCAGATAACCGCATCGCCGCGCTTGACCGATTTGACGCCGCTGCCGACCTCTTCGACCCAGCCGGCATTTTCGTGACCCATGATGTAGGGCAAAAGCGTGCCCTCGGGATCCATGGTCGGCTTCCAAACACCCTCGATGATGTGCAGGTCGGTGCGACAGAGACCGGCGGCGCCCACCCGTACAATCACCTCGTCGGGTGCGGTGATTGTCGGCGCCTTGACCTCCTCGATCTTGAGCTGGACGTTCATTTTCGGGTCGTATTCGTAGAGTCTGGCAGCTTTCATCGTCGTATTCCTTCAACGTCGAGATTGTCTGGATTGCTTCAGGCGCGGCCGAGCTTTTCCGAGCCGCCGCCGCGCGCCGGACCGGCCGTCGGATCCTCATCCTCGGCGAGGTCGCCAATCAGCGTTTCGGTGGTCAGGATCAGCGTCGCCACCGACGCCGCGTTGGCGAGCGCGGTGTAGGTGACACGAACCGGATCGATGATCCCCGCCTCGAACATGTTCTGGTAGGCGCCGGTCGATGCGTTGTAGCCATAGCCGCCGTTGATGCGGGTGACCTCGACCACCACGGCTTCGGGATCGGCGCCGGCATTGGCGGCGATGCGCCAGAGCGGTCGTGTCAGGACCGAGCGCACCAGGCGCACGCCCTCGGCGACGTCGCCGTCGACCCCGGCCACCACCTTGTCGAGCAACGGCGCGATCTGTGCGAGTGCCGAGCCGCCGCCGGCGACCACGCCCTCTTCGGATGCGGCGCGCACCGCATTCAAGGAATCCTCGATCAACTGAATGGTCCGCTTCTGCTCGACCGGCGTGACGCCGCCGGCATAGAGGATCGCGGTGCCACCCGAGAGCTTGGCCAGGCGTTCGCGCAGCTTGTCCTGGTCGATGTTCGGCTGCGAGGCTTCATACTGCCGCTGAACCTGGGCACGGCGCGAGGCGATCGCCGCATGGTCGCCGCCGCCGCGAATGATCGAGGTGTAGGACGAACTGGTCTTCACCCGGTCGGCGGTTCCGAGATCCTCGGCGGTGACATCCTCGAGCCGGCCGCCGAGATCGCGCGCGATCACCTTGCCGCCGGTGATGATGGCCAGATCCTCCATCATCGCCTTGCGCCAATGGCCATATTCCGGCGGATGAACGACGAGGTATCGTCCCGGCCCCTGCTTGCCGAGCAGCGTCACCACCACTTCCGGCGACATCTCCTCGGATACGATCAGCAACGGCCGGCCATCCTCGTCGGCAATGCGGCGAACCGCATCGAGCTGTCCCGGCTCCTTGATCTTGAGGTCGGTCATCAGGATGTAGGGCCGTTCGAGAACCGCCTCCATCTTCTCCTGGTCGGTCACCATGTGATGCGAGAGATAGCCGCGTTCGAAGGACATGCCCTCGACGACGTCGAGCGTGGTTTCGGTGGTGACACTGAAATCGGTGGTGATGACGCCTTCGGCACCCACCCGCTGATGCGCCTCCGCCACCAGGGCGCCAAGCTTGGCGTTGGTCGCCGCTATGTTGGCGACCGACGCCAGGATGCCGTTGCCCTTGGCGGGCTTGGCGGAAGTCTTGAGCGCGGCCACCACCGCCGCCACGGCAAGGTCGATGCCTTTGCACAGATCGACGGACTTCACCCCGCGCTCGTTCGCTTCGACGCCGCCCTGGATCAGCGCATTGGCGAGCACGATGGCCGTCGTGGTGCCATCGCCGGCGACCTCGTTGGTCTGCATCGATACTTCGCGGACGACTTGCGCGCCCATGTTTTCGAAACGGTCGTGCAGCTCGATCTCGGAGGCGATGCTGACACCATCGCGGGTCACCATCGGCGTGCCGATCGGCCGGTCGATCATGGCGTTCATGCCTTTAGGGCCGAGCGTCGGCTCGACGGCGGCGGCGAGCCGGAAGACGCCACGGGCGAGAGCGCGGCGAGCTTCGGAATTATGAAGCATTATCTTGGGCATGGTTCCTCCTTCCGCCTTACGGGCGGGTTGTTGGTTAGGGGCCTCGTGCAAGGGAGGCCGTTGCTGTCGGCTCTGCTTCAAGCGGTTGGTGCGACTCGCACCGGCACGCGATCCATGATGAAATCGACCAACGTCGGTTCGCCGTCGACCACATCCAGTTCCTTGTATCTGGT
Organism: Mesorhizobium sp. HAY1-8B; assembly: GCF_056868045.1. Taxonomy (NCBI): domain Bacteria; kingdom Pseudomonadati; phylum Pseudomonadota; class Alphaproteobacteria; order Hyphomicrobiales; family Phyllobacteriaceae; genus Mesorhizobium; species Mesorhizobium sp. HAY1-8B. The sequence goes on along the minus strand of NZ_CP200321.1, from coordinate 2,778,570 downwards.
CTGCTTGAGTCCCCGGCACAGCGCGCCGTTGAACTCCATGTTGATGCGCACACCGCGCAATTCGGCGAGGTAGGCGCTGAGTGCGGCAGGCGGTACGGGTCGCCCTTCCCAGGTCACGAAAACGGGTTCGTCCGCCCTGCGGCCGGGAAAACGCTCAAGCAGGGCCGCCCGGTATCTCGGCTTCTGTTTGGCTGCCTCGCCCGGCTCGAAACGCGCGACGTCATATGCCGGCAGGTCCATGCCGAGGATTTCGCGATCGGTGAGACCGTGCGCCTTGAGGCCGCGCAGAAGTGCCTCCTGTCGCCGCTTGAAGGCCTTCATCGCGAAGGTTTCGCGCAAGGCGCCGAGATCCTGATCCTCGGCAAGCACGGCGAAGATGTCGCCGAACGCCTTGCCCGCCTCCATGCCGCGATTGACCTCTTCGGCGAACATGTGATCGTGCAGCTTGACGCGATAGGCCGGTGACCAGGAAAGCTGGTCGAGTGCCTTGCGCACACCGTCCAGCATCAGGAACGCGAAGTTGGGCGAGCACCAGTAGGTCGGCAGCCGGAAATCTATCTCCACGCTGCCATCGCCCTTCACCTCGCCCCGCTCGACGAAACCCATCTCGGTGATGGGTTCGTCGAGTTCAGGGTCATTGACCTCACCAAGGCGCCGCCAGAGTTCCTTCTGGCGGTCGCCGGAAACGGTGGCGGTTGCCATGGCCCCTACTCCGCCGCGATGCTGAAAGGCGAGCTGGCGAGCGCCTTCTTCTTGGCTTCGATATCGATGTTGTAGAGGCGCGCCGCGTTGAGGCCGAGGATCTTCTCCTTGATCTCGTCGGTCAGCTGCACACCCCGTTCGGCGGCGATGTCCTGCGGGATCTGGTAGGCCCAGAATTTCTCGACCAGCCAGCGTGGCGTCCAGATCGCGTAATCTGAACCGAACAGGATCTTCTCCGGCCCGAGCCAGAACAGAAGCTCGGCGATGACCTCGCCGAAATAGCGCGGGCGTGCGTGGATAAAGGGCAGTGCCACCGCCAAGCCGCCATAGACGTTGGTTTCCTGCGTCGCGATCCAGCAGAAATCGTCGAGGCGCGGCAGGCCGCAATGCTCGATGATCCAGTTGAGGCCCTGGAAATCCGTCGCCGCATGATCGACGTCATGAACGTCGAACGCATCCTTCGAGAGCGGCAGGATCGTCGGGCCCTTGTGGACGTGAATGTTCCTGATGCCGAGTTTGTCGCAGAGCTCGAAGCATTTGTAGGCATCGGGATCGGTGAGCTTCCAGCCCTTGGAGGCGCCGTTCCACTCGGCCGTGTACATCTTCACGCCCTTGACGTTGTAGGTCTCCTTGAGGAAGTGGATGTATTCCAGCGCCTTCTCACCATCGCGCGGATCGAAGGCGCCGTTGACGATGAAACGTTCGGGGTAGCGCTTGGCCACCTCGGCATTGCGCTCGATCGTGTTGAAGCCGTTCTTGTAGAAGTCCTTGAGATAGGTCGACTGGACGATCGCCACATCGTCGGGACCGTCGATGAACAGGTCGCGATAGAGATCGTCGGCGCTGTACTTCTCGAACTTGCTCTTCTCCCACAGCTGCTCCTTGGGGCTCAAGCCCGTGTGGTAGGCATAGAAGCACTCGATGAACTGCTTGCCGTGGATGTTCTTCTGGTTTTCCGGGCTGCCGTCCCAGAAATGGGTGTGGCCGTCGACTATGAAGATGTCCTTGCCTTCCGGTGTTCTGTACATGTTTTCCTCCACGCGAATGGGTTGCTTTGAATGGCTGCGGGTTAGATTGTGATTGCGACCTTGAGGACGCCGTCGCGCTGGTTCGCGAACAGCTCATAAGCGTCCTCGATCTGGTCGAGTTTGAAGCGGTGCGTGACCAGGCCGCCGAGATCGACCCGGCCTGCCGAGATCACTCCCAGCATTCTGCGCATCCGCTCCTTGCCTCCGGGGCAAAGGGACGTCCGGATGGATTTGTCGCCCAGGCCCGCGGCAAATGCATCGAGCGGAATCTTGAGATCGGAGGAGTAGACGCCGAGGCTGGACAGCACGCCGCCCGGACGCAAGACACGCAGGGCGGACTCGAACGTTGCCTGAGTGCCCAATGCCTCGATCGCGACGTCGACACCGCGCCCGTCCGTCAACCTCATGATGGCGTCGACGGGGTTCTCCTTCTTGAAGTCGACGACGATATCAGCGCCCATCCGGCGTGCCATTTCCAGGCGAGCCGGCACAGTGTCGACGGCTATGATCGTCGTTGCGCCCATGAGCTTTGCGCCAGCGGTCGCGCAAAGACCGATCGGTCCCTGGGCAAATACCGCGACGGTATCGCCAATCCGGATACCCCCGGTTTCCGCGCCCGCGAAGCCGGTGGACATGATATCGGGGCACATCAGCACCTGCTCGTCGGTGACCCCGTCGTCAACGGGCGCCAGATTGGCCATCGCGTCCGGCACGCGGACATACTCGGCCTGGCAGCCGTCAATGGTATTGCCGAACTTCCAGCCGCCGATTGCCTGCCAGCCATGCTTGGTGCCGGCACCATCCTGAGAACCGCATCCGCACAGGCAGGCATGGCTCCAGCCGGAAGGGGTGATCGCGCCGGCGATGACACGCTGACCCTCCTTGAAGCCGCTGACGCTTGATCCGAGCTTCTCGATGATGCCAACGGGCTCGTGGCCAATCGTCAGACCTCTGGCGACCGGATATTCGCCTTTGAGGATATGGACATCGGTTCCGCAAATGGTCGTGGTGGTTACGCGAATAAGCGCGTCCTGAGGTCCGATATCGGGAATTGGCTTGTCCTCAAGGACAATGCGCCCTTTCTCGACAAATACCGCGGCTTTCATTTTCGAAGACATTCGTATTCCCTCTGTAGTCCGGCAATTCTCAATCACCTTGCGTGGTTCAGTGCCGGAAAAGCATCTGCTTTTCCGGCACTGGTTTTGGCGGTTATTCGATGTATTCGAACATCTCGTCCATGTTGCCGAACAGGATCACGGTGTTGTCGTCGACGCGAACCATGCGGCCGTAATGGGTGGAGGTGTTGACCTCGAAGGTCTCGGCCGACATCTCGCGGCCGAGATATTCACCGATCGCGTCCATCTTGAAGATCAGCTTGCCGTCGCCGTCGATGCGGATCAGTGCCGGCTGATAGGTGATGGTCACCCCAGGCTTCTGGCCCATGAATTCGGCAATGGCGCGTGCCTCGACCGAGTCGTTCATGGTGACGCCGCACTGATGCGAAATCGTCTGCTCGAAGGTGATGTCCTTCATCGCCTTGAAGATGTTGGAATGCGTTGCGTCGCGTGCAGATAGTGACATGACGATTTTCTCCTGTTTCAGCGCTTGAGGCCGAGTTCGCCGAGGATCTGGCCAATCCGTTCCTCGGATTTGGCACGGACATCGACGAACGCGACGGGCTTGGAATGCGGCATCGACCAGATCGGCTGCAGGCCGGTGGCTGCCTTGTCGGCGAGCGCGCCGTGCTTCTTGACCCAGCCCTGGAAGAGCTTCTTGTTCGCCGCGCCGTATTTCTCGTCGTTGGCGAGCATGTGGATCAGGTCGATCGTGTTGGCGAGGTTGCGCTCGTAGTCCGCCTCGGCCGCCGAGATCACCGCGGGCGTGATGAAGTCGTGGTTGGCGGCGGCGATCTGCATCAGGAAACCGGAGCGGAACACCTCGCCGACCAGCGGCTCGAAGACGATGTTGATGGCGAAATACTGCTCGAGATAATCCGTCGCGCCCATGATGGTCTCGACCGCTTCGCGCGTGCCCTGCCAGTTCTTGTCCTCGAGCCAGGCCTTCTTGCCGAGTTCGTCGTCCCAGCCCGGCAGGTCCATGCCGATCTCGGCAAGGTAGAGCGTGATGTCCTGGGCAAGCCGCAGCTTGTAGGACGAGTTGGTCAGCGTCGCGTTGTTGATCATCTGGGTGTAGCCGTAACGCTGCGCCTGCATCAGCGAGGTGCCGAGCCCGAATTCGGCATGTTTCCAGGCGCCGAGTTGCGTCTGCAGGATCTTGACCCAGGCCTTGTCGAAGGTCTTCGGCGCACCCGACTTGCGGGCATTGTTGATGACGCTCTGCACCATCGTCTCGATCTTCGACTGGCGCTGATAATGCGTGCGCTCCCACTCCTGGTCGGGGGCGCGGAAGGCGTGCCAGTTGGAGCTCTGGGCAGCGGTGTTCTGCTTGACATAGGCGCCCTTGCCGTCGGCGAAGGAGATGATCCAGTCCTGGATCAGGTAGCGTTCCGGATCGGGCTGAACGTCGACCGTCATGTCCTCGTAGTGTGTGGCACGCTGGCCTTTCGGCTCGAAGTACCGGTATTTCCGGCTGTCGGAGTCGGCGAAGATCGCGGCACCAGCGGCTCCGGAACCGACTGAACTCGAGGTTGCAGGCATAGTCTCTCTCCCTTGTTGCAGTTGTGGTTGGCTTGGCACGACCGCCCTCAATGGGCCGGCGTTGCGCCTGCCGATGTGGTGAACTTGTCGAAGAAGATCCGCTCGGTCTCGAAGCCGTTCATGAACAGCACCGGCTGCAGCGCATCGATCATCGGCGGCGGGCCACAGGCATGGACATCGCCCTGCCCGTCGACCGCCAGTTGCTTGAGCTTGGCATCGACACTCTGGTGCACGAAGCCACGCTCGCCTTGCCATTCGGCGTCGTCATTGGCGTGCGACAGCACGGGAATGAAGGTGACGTCGGAATGATTGCCGACCAGCTCGGCGATCCTGTCGAGATAGAACAGGTCGTTGCGGGTGCGGGCGCCGTAGAAGAAATAGACCGGACGTTTCTCGCCGCTCTTCAGGTGGTCGTTGAGGATCGACCAGATCGGCGACATGCCCGATCCGGCACCGACCAGGATCAGTGGTCCTTGCCGTTCGTCGCGGCGGAAGCAGGTTCCGTAGGGTCCGACGACGGTGACTTCGGCTCCGGCCCTGATGCCTCCGGAATCGAGTTCTCCCGAGAACTTTCCTTCGGGGTATTTTTTGATGATGAAGGAGAGTTTTTGGGTTTGGTCCGGCGTATTTGCCATGGAGAACGAGCGCGTAATCGTCTCCCCTTTTTGCGTGGTAACCGTGATGTCGACATATTGCCCCGCCCAAAACTTCATCGGCGAGCCGAGTTCGATCTCGATGCCGCGAATGTCGTGGGTCAGCTGCTCGATGCGAGCAATCCGGCCCTTGTACGTTTTAACGGCGATCGCCTTCGCCAGAATCTCCTCGTCGTAGTTGAGAAGCTCGACTTCCAGGTCGGAGTAGGCGATGCAACGGCACAACAGGACGTGCCCGCTTTCCTTCTCCATGTCGTTCAGGGCGAAGGTCGAGTATTTCAGCATGTCGACTTCGCCTTCGAGCAGCACGCTTTTGCAGGCCGAGCACTGCCCTTCCTTGCAGCCGTGCGGCAGCGCGATGCCCTGACGAAACGCGGCGTTGAGCACCGTTTCGCCATTCTCGACATCGAACTCGACACCGACTGGGCTGAGCCTGACCGTGTGGGTTTCCGACATACGGACCTCCAGTGAAAGCAAGGGGCGGGACGAACCCGCCCCCTGGCCTGATCAGTTGCAGGGATTGATGGTGAAGCCGGCCCGGTATTCGGCCAGATGCTTCTCACGGTCTGCGGGCGACATGGCACGCAGGGCGTTGAGCGGCGATCCGAGCGTGTTGCCGCGCACATCGTCAAGCGTCCACATCTCCTTGTCGTCGAAGCGCAGATGCGGTTGCGGAACCAGCGTCTTGCCGTCGGAGCGGACGAAGTTCAGGTCCTTGATGGCATCAGCCAGGTCCCAGCCGTCATAGAGCGTCTCCCACTCGCGCTTGCCGCTGAAACGGCCCATCGCGGGCGTCGGACGGCCCTCATACTCGTCGTTGAAGGCGACCATCGTGGTCCAGCGGTCGAGCTCGTGAGCGAATGTGTAGAGTTCGCCATTGATCTCGCCGACCACCATGTCCTCGCGGATCAGGCAGGGGACGAGGCAAGACCAGCAGCGGTGCGGATAGACGTAGCCGACGTCGCTGTTGAACAGCAGCACCTTCTCGCCCTTGTGGCTGAGCTTGGCGTACCATTTCCAGAAGTCGCCGAATTCGGCGTACCAGCCCGGATACTTGTGCTCGAACCACTCGAAGTCCTTGTCGGTCTGGGCCTCGATGCGCCAGAAATTGACCGGCCAGCCGACCGCGAAGAACTGCCCGACCTTGTGGACGTAGTTCTTCTTGGTGATGCGCTCCCAAGCCGCCTGGACGTCGTCGTGATGGACCTTGATGCCGTATTTCTCGAGCGGCAGCATGTAGGTGCGATAGTAGTCCTCATAGATCCAGCGGTGCCACATCTCCGCGTAGGACTCCTTGTTCTTGTCGCGGTTGGTGGTGCCGTATTCGATGAAGGTGCCGATGGCGGCATCGACGATCGCGTGGTTCTGCCAGAAGGCGTAGCGCAGGTCGCGTTCGAGCAGCAGATGGTTCTCCGGCTCCTTGAGTGCCGCCATCAGCAGCGAATGGCCATTGCCGATATGCCGGCTCTCGTCCGACTGCACCGACAGGAAGACGGTCGGCAGCGCATAGTCACCGTTGCGGGCGGCCTCCGAAGGCATGGCGACGAACAATGTGTTGGTGAAGGCGGTCTCGGCCACCACGGTCAGGTACATGCAGGCGGCGGTCATCGTGTCGCCGGTGATGAAGCCTTCGGCGAACTGGCGGCCGATGGTGGTGGCGTAGCACTTTCCGAAAGCTTCCTCGGTGATGTCGAAGCCGGCCGGATCGATGTAGTTCTCCATGTACCATTTCTTCAGATTCATCTGGATCGTCGAGTGACGGAACTCGTCGATCATCTGCATGGTGAAGCCGGTTCTGAGTTCCTCACCGGGCGCGATGCGGGCGACCATCGCCATCGAGCGGGCGGCGGAGATTTCCGGGAAGGGAATGATGGCCAGGAAGAGCTTCATCCACTCGACCCAGCGCGGTTCGACGTTGCGGAACATGTCGCCGCGCAATGCCGCGTCAAGCGCGCCATAGACGCGGTTGTCCTTCTCTTCCTGCATCGGGAAGTAGGACCGCAAAACCTGTTTCATCGGGTCGCGCGGCGTCTTGTTTATCTTGTAGTCGGTCGGAAACGTCATCGCTTCCTGCACGTAGGAAGGATTCCAGCCGAGATCGGCAATCTTCTTGGTTGCCTCGCCGACGGAGATTCCGCGTTGCGAGGTAATCTTGTTGAGCGTCAGAGACGTCATGGTCATAAGCCTCCACCAGGTTTGAGCCGCGGGTCCCTTGACCCCGGCATGAAGCGGCACAAAACGCCGCCAGTGAGAGTGCGAACGGCATGACAAGGGGTTGCGCATCGAGGCGCGACTCATGGTCCGGCCATTCAAGTGGATCGCGGCAAAGGTTCTCGAGGCGCTTGGCAGAAACCCGCGGCGCCAACCGCATATGCGATGGGCGTATCGAGGCGGAATTTGTCTCTGCTTCCTCCGTTCCTTCGTTCTTTTGGCACCGCGCCAAGCGCGATGGGCTTCTTATGAGAATGAGCAAAGCAAGCAGCGTGCCAATTCCAGAATAGCACTCATGGCCGGGGTTGAAAACAAGATCGCCACTCCTTCGGCGCACAACCCGGCATCCGAATGTAACGTTTCTTTACACCTGTAAGTTACGCCTGTAATATTTGACATATATTCGCACCTGCAACATATTTAGTTAGCAATCGCAGCAAATATCAAAATCAATATCACCTGTTTAATTCTTCGTCTTTCTCCATTATTTGAAAGCCACACCCCATAGACGGGGGCTGCGCGCTGGAGAAAGACCATGCCGAACGATGAAGACAGAAGCGGGCCGCCCGGACCAATGTCCAGCCATGCCGAGGGCGTCGCCGGCGATCTTGTCAAGCTGATGCCTCGCGACCTGGTCTTCGTCATGCGTTTCATGGGCGAGAGCCAGCACCGCCTGCAGGCCCATTTCCAGCACTTCATCAGGGCCGAGCTCACCGCCGGTGGCGTCACCGCTGAGACGCATCCGATGATCCATCTGTTCATAGAAAGCCATGCGATCCTGTTGCGGGACTTCGTGTTTTCAGGTGTTTCGCTGACGCGTCAGTTCCGTGTCGAGGAGATCGAGCGCCTGACAGGCGACACGACGTCGATGATCCGCGTCGACATCTGGGACCAGCTCAAAAGCCACATCGAAACGGCCGAAAAGCAGTTCCAGTCGCAGGCCGGCACGCTGCCCAAATTGCTCTCGGCCTTCGAAAAACCAACCGGGCCTTTGGGGAGCGAAAAATGACCAAGGGATCCCAAACGGCCAGGCGCGACGCGCTGCTTGCGCGCCGACTCGATCTTGTCGCCAGGGTCTCGGCTCTCACCGCGGAAGCGTTGCGGCTCAACCAGAAGCGCGCCGGCATCGAAATGGACGTGCTGCGCCTGGAGCTGGAAATCGGCAGAAGCGGGGCCAGCGCGCAACTGGTGCGGGATTTGCATGATGCAGAGCAGAGCGCGGCAGCAATCATGCAGGCATGCGCGGCGTGCGAGCAACGCATTGTCGCGGCCGAAGGTGATGTCGATGACGTTGATCGCCGGCTTGCCGCAACGACGAACAAGGACTGATGGGAGAGAAAGCATGAACCAGCAGACGATGCAGAACCTGACCCTGTTCGACCTCTTGGCGCGCACCTGGCAACGACCGGCGGCGATCGCGGATCTGCGCTTCAGCGCCGACGGCTCTGCTGTCGCTTTCACTTCGGTGGACGGAACCGTCGCCATTGCCGCGGTGGCGGATAACGAGCCGCCGGAAGCGCGGATCCGGGTGAGCAACGATCTCGGCCAGACGACGATCCGCCCCCGGGAAAAGCCCGCAGTGCCATTGATCGCCACGGCGGCATTCGCCGAGGGCGATGTTCCACTCACAACCCATCCGCATTCCGGCTTTCTGGTTGGCGCGGCCAGTGGCGAGGTGCTGCATCTGAGCGCCGGCGGTGAAGTCGCGAACCCTCTGATCAGGATAGACGGGCCGATCGTCGCGATCGACCACAGCGCGAGGGCTGGCACGACAGCCGTCAGCAACGGACATGATGTCTTCCTCTCGCAGAGCGGAAGCGGCGCCACGCGACTGGAACGCGATGAGACATCGCCGACAGATTCCCTTGCCTTCTCGCCAGGCGGCCGGCGCCTCGCCTTGGGCCTTGGCGAGGGGCTGTCGATCTGGGCGGTCGAAGGCGACGCGGCCTTGATACGCGATGTTTCCCTCCCGGCACGCCCGGTGTCGATCCGATGGAGCCGTGACGGCACGTGGCTGGCCTGCGGGCTGGAGACGGGAGGCCTTGGCCTGGTGAGCGCCGCCGATGGCCAAGCTGACATCGTCGAGGGATTCCCCTCGCCTGTTCGGACCGTGTGCTGGAGCTCGCCGGCAAATGCGCTGTTTGCCTCGGGCGCGTTCCGGATCGCTGGCTGGTCGATGACCGCCCCGCCGGTTGGCGGCGAAACCTCGGGTGCGTTGGAAACGGGTCGCGCCGGGCTGGTTCTGGTCGAGGTAGTGGCGGCGCACCCGGAAAAGAAGCTGATCGCGGCCGGCTACGCCAATGGCCGCATCACCGTCGCCCAGGTCGGCATGCGTGACGAGCTCCTCGTCAGACCGCTGGGCAGCGCGGTAACGGCGCTTGCCTGGTCGGGCGATGGACGACATCTGGCGATGGGCGCCGTCGACGGCACCGCCGCGATCGTCACCTTCCCCGCGCAGATGTTCAAATAGCGGACGCTGTCCGCATGACACAGGAGGATGAAATGCAAACCGAACTCACCGCAGAGGACAAAAGCAAGGACGAATTTTTCGAACGGCTTGCGGATCTGTCGGAAGAAATGGTGGCCAAGCACGGCAAGGATTTCAGCATGGGCGCGCTGGTGCTGGCCGCCCGCTGGATCGCCGAGAACCGCGTCGGCAAGCTAAAGACCAATTAGCAATTACAGGAAAGTGTGAAGCGGTTTTCCCAGAGGAATTGCGTAAAAACAAATAGTTGGAGCAGTTCGCCGTTTCCATGAAATGGCGAACTGCTCCAGCTTGGGAAAGTGAAGGTCAGGGCGGTGATGTCGACCAGTCCCGCACGATTGGACCGCTTGCCGAAGGTGCATGGCTATCGAGCGCGGTTTTTGCAGGCTTCAAGTTTCATCCCTGTTTGGGATGCGGCCCGGCGGGCCAAGCAATTGAGCGACCCAGCGCGTCGATGGCGATTGCATGCAATAGGTGAGCACTGCGATGGTGATGGGAACGCCTATGAACGCACCGAACACACCCCACAGAAAAGACCAGAAGAATACCGAGAACAAGACCACAAAAGGCGATACCGCCAACGCGTAGCCAGCCACCCGCGGCTCGATGTAGCTGCCGATCGCGAACTGGATGACATTGAGGCCGGCGAAGATCGTTATGGCGGCCTGCGGTGACCCGAATTGCGCCAGGGCATAAAGCGTGGGCAAGGACGTCGCAACGAGCGGGCCTATGAACGGAATATAGTTCAGCGTGAAGGCGATGACGCCCCATTCGGCTGCAAATCTCAGGCCGAAGACGGCTGACAGCGCCCAAACCATCGAGCCCGTTGCAAGGCTCATCAGCGTCCTGACCAGCATATAGCGGCGCAACTTCGATGCCGTCTGGACACTTCCATCGATCAGCACGCTCGCGGTGCCGGGGTCTAACGCCGCACGGGCATTGTCAGCGATCGTCTTGGTGTCAAGCAGGCCCAGCAAGACATAGACGACAACCACGATCCAGAACGATATCATCGTGTTCAGCCGCGCCGTCACGCCTTGCGCTATCCGCACGAGCCAACCCACGTTGAAATGCTCGGCCCATACCCCGGCCACAACGATACCGTGGCCCTCAAGCCAATCGGCAAGCTGGCCGTAAAGCAACTGGAAGCGGGCACTGTCGGCAATGACCGATCGACCTATGCGGCTAAATCCCCAGGTCGCGGCCGATGCAAACACGAAAAAGCCAAGGACGACGACGCAGACGACAACCGCCAGAGCGAGTAGCTTTGGAAGAAATCGCTGCAAATTCTGTTGCAAAGGCCATACGAGCGCTATCAGGAACAGAGCACAGGCGACGGGCGCCAGAACCGAGGCCGCGGTGTAGAGCGCTGTCACCACGGCGATTATCGCCAGGATGCAGATAGGTGCGACAAGCGCTCGTTCTGTCATGATATGATTTCGGACCTCGCATGCAGCGATCGCATCGCAGACACTTCTAGAACATCGCTGGAGACAGGCAGACTTTCGGAGCAACAACACAAGACAGCACTATCATACCATGACACTTGCTGCCGAAAGCCTGCAAATAGCGTTATTCGGATCAATTCCGACGGGTCGAAATCGCGGCAACATCAATTGCCGCCATGCGCGAAGGAGAACAGGGGCAGGATGCGACGATGCTCCGGCCCCAGTTCCACCGGGCGTTCAGCAACGCCTCGTGACAGGCCGTCCGTTGCGGTCACGTATCTTGTGGCCCCACCGGTCGCGAGCCCAGCATTCGCGAGGCGCCGTGGCGGCGCCGACGACGGCACCCGTGCCTCCGCCGATTGCCGCGCCCACGAGCGCCCCACGACTACCGTTGGCAAGGCCGCCTATGACCGCACCAGTGCCTGCGCCGGCCAAGGCCGTGCCTGCGGTCCGCTGTTCAGTAGCCGTGCATCCTGACGCCAGTACGGCCAACACAGCAGCAAAAGCAATCTTGCGCATTCTCTATTCTCCGAACGATTTCACATAGCTCTGAATTAGATCTATCATCTTGAATTATTTATTATTTCAACAGGAGGCACATGAGCGGGAAATCCAAAAAATGTGTCCTCCGTCTCTGATTCATCTGGCTCCAGCTCAAGCCCGAAACGATGGGATCGTGGGCACGCCAGAGGCCGCCCGATGATGACGCGCGCACTTTTGGGTTGACAGGATGCCGCCGCGGCCTCTTGGGCACCGGGAGTGTCGAGGTGGGGCCATGTTCCCACCTCGACCAGCTCAACAACGTCCGCGCCTTGTCCTTGACGGTCAATAATCGACGGCGTCGCGGATGATCGGACAGGTCATGCAGTGACCGCCGCCACGTCCACGCCCGAGTTCGGCGCCGGTGATGGTGATGACCTCGATGCCTTCCTTGCGAAGCAGCGTGTTGGTGTAGGTATTGCGGTCATAGGCGAACACCACGCCTGGCGAGGCACAGACAAGGTTGGCGCCGCTGTCCCACTGGGTGCGCTCACGCATGTAATCGTTGCCGCCGGTTTGAACGACGCGCATCTTCTTGAGACCAAGCGCATCGCGCACCGTCTCGACGAAACTGCCCTTGTCCTTGTGGAGTTCGACGCCGCCCTTCCCGTCGGGGCGATAGGAGAATGCATCGATGCCATCGACGATGTCCGGATACAGCAGGACGCAGTCACGATCGGCAAAGGTGAACACCGTGTCGAGGTGCATCGCCGCGCGCAGCTTGGGCATTGCCGCCACGATCACACGCTCGGCAGCTCCTTTCTCGAACAGGGCCGCCGCCACCTGGCTGATGGCCTGGCGCGAGGTGCGCTCGCTCATGCCGATAAGCACGTTGCCCTTGCCGATCGGCATGACGTCTCCGCCCTCGAATGTGGCAAGCCCCCAATCCTGGGTCGGGTCACCCCACCAGACATTGACCTTGCCAGCGAAGTCGGGGTGGAACTTGTATATAGAGGTGGTGAGGATGGTCTCCTCGTGGCGCGCGGGCCAGTAAAGGGCGTTCAGCGTCACGCCGCCATAGATCCAGCAGGTGGTGTCGCGGGTATAGAGCGTGTTCGGCAGCGGGGGCAGCAGATATTCGTTGACGCCGGCGGCGTCACGGATCAGCGCCAGTTGTTCGCCGCCGATGCTTTCCGGGAATTCGAAGGTCGACAGCCCGCCGATCAGCGTCTCGGCGAGCTCGCGATTGGAGAGGCCCTCGAGATAGGAACGAACCTCGTCGATCAGGTCGAGGCCGACCTGGTTCGGGACGACCTGCTGGTCGAGGATCCACTTCTTGGCTTCCGGGATGGCGACCGTCTCGGCCAGCAGATTGTGCATCTCGACCACCTCGACGCCTCTGTCGCGCATCTTGGTCATGAAGTCGAAATGATCGCGCTTGGCATTGTCCACCCAGAGCACGTCGTCGAAGAGGAGAGCGTCACAATTGCTGGGTGTCAGTCGCTGGTGGGCCCGGCCGGGGGCGCACACCATGACCTTGCGCAACTGACCAACCTCGGAATGAACGCCGAATGGAGTATTGTTTGTCATGACCTTCCTGCCTTCTGTTCAAGGTGCGATGGCGCCTGTCAGCAGCCCGTAGGCTCCGATCAGGCCAGCGATGAGCGTCACGGCGAACACGAAAAGTTCGGCGAGCGTGAACAGCTGCAATTTCTGCTCGCGCCGCGCCCAGACATAGAGGATGGTTCCGGGCACGAAGAGGACGGCGACAAGCAGCACGTATTTGAGCCCGGCGGCGACGAACATGAAGATCGTGTAGATCGCCGCGATCCAGGCGAAGATCTGGTCGCGGCCGCGCTGATCCGGCGTCTTTTCATAGCCAACGCCGCTGCGGGCGAGCAGGATGCCGTAGCCGGCCACCAGCAGGTAGGGCAGCAGCGCGGTGACGCTCGTCATGTCGAGCATGAAGTTGAACGCATCCCGGGACCAGTAGGTGGAGATCACGAAGAGCGATACGACGATGTTGGTCAGCCAGAGTGCGTTGGCGGGAACCCTGTTGCCATTCTGCGCCGCGAAGAGCTTTGGCATGTCCTGCGACTTTGCCGCCGCGAACAGCACCTCGGCGCAGATGAGGGACCAGGCCAGATAGGCGCCGAGCACCGAGACCAGAACGCCGATCGAGATGAAGACCGCACCCCAGTGACCGACGACCGCCTCGAGAACGCCGGCCATCGACGGCTGCTGGACACCGGCGATGGCTGATTGCGGCAGTGCCGCGTAGGGCAGCAGCGTGACCGCCACCATCAGGCCGGTGACGCCGACGAAGCCGAGGATCGTCGCCGTTCCGACGTCGGAACGCACCTTGGCAAAGCGGGAATAGACGCTGGCGCCCTCGATGCCAAGGAAGACGAAGACCGTGATCAGCATCGTGTCGCGCACCTGGGCGATCAGCGACTTCGGCGGCATGTCCAGCCCGCCGAAGAAATTCTCGCGGAACTGCCCGAAATGGAAGAAGAAGATCAGGAGCAGGATGAAGACCAGGATCGGCACGATCTTGGCGATCGTCACGATAGTGTTGATGAAGGTCGCCTGCTCGACGCCGCGAAGGATCATGAAGTGGAAAGCCCAGATGCCGATCAGCGACACGATGATCGCGATGGCGCTGCTGCCGTCCCCAAAAATGCCGGGAAAGAACCGCCCCAGCGTCGAGCCGATGAGCACCCAATAGAAGACGTTGCCCAGGCAACTGCCAAGCCAGTAGCCGAAGGCGGACAGGAAGCCCATGTAGTTGCCGAAGCCGGCCTTGGCATAGGCGAAGACGCCTGAGTCGATGTCTGGCCTCTTCTCGGCCAACGCCTGGAACACCCGCGCCAGCATGTACATGCCGGTTCCCGCAATTGCCCAGGCGATGATCGCGCCGAACGGACCTGTCGCGGTCGCGAACCGGCCAGGCAGATTGAAAATGCCCGCGCCGACCATCGATCCCACAACCATGCTGGTCAGCGCAAACAGCGAAAGCTTCTGATTTTCGTTTGAAGCCATGAACCTCTCTCCTGGCTGCGCGAACCAGAGTTCGCGATCAGACGCCTCGCCGACACGTCTCGATCCAGCAAGGTTATGTACGATCAGAAGCAGTAAATCCGGACATCGGCAACCGGTTACGCGAGGCGCGGCAAAGGTTTGGGACGTCATGTATACTGGCGGGATTTTATGCCAATCACATGGGCGTCAGACTCGGGCTAGGTTGCAGGGGCGACAAAGAGACCTCCTGAACGGTCCATCGGCCAAAGGAATTGTTGATCCATTCGATGAACTCAGCCGTTCAGCAGAAATTCTCGATATGGACCCTGACGGCCATGGTCGTCGGTTCGATGGTCGGCGCTGGTATCTTCTCGTTGCCACAGGCCTTCGGCCGCGAAACCGGCCCGTTCGGGGCCCTGATCGCCTGGGCCATTGCCGGCGTCGGCATGCTGATGCTGGCGTTCGTCTTCCAGACCTTGTCGCTTCGCAAGCCAGATCTCGACGCGGGCGTATACGCCTATGCCAAGGCTGGCTTTGGCAACTATCTCGGCTTCCTTTCGGCCCTCGGTTACTGGTCTGCCGCCGTTCTCGGCAACGTCTCTTATTTCGTGCTGATAAAGTCGACGCTCGGGCTTTTCTTTCCCGTGTTTGGCGACGGCAATACCGTCACGGCGATCGTCATTTCCTCGATGCTTCTGTGGATCGTGCATTCGCTGGTCCTGCGCGGCGTCAAGGAAGCGGCGGCGATCAATACCGTCGTTACTTACGCCAAGATCATTCCGATCTTTCTCTTTATCGTTTTCGTCATCTACGGCTTCAAGGCCGATATCTTCACAGCCAATTTCTGGGGCGGGGATGAAGTCAGCGTCGGCAACATCGCGAGCCAGGTTCGTGGGACGATGCTGGTGACCGTATTCGTCTTTGTCGGAATCGAAGGCGCGAGCGTCTATTCGCGTTACGCACGCAATCGCGGGGATGTCGGGGTCGCGACGCTCCTTGGTTTCCTCGGCGTGCTGTGCCTGCTTGTGCTGGTGACCATCCTGTCCTACGGGATCATGCTTCGTCCCGAGCTGACAGCGCTGCGCAATCCATCCATGGCCGGCGTATTGGAGGCGGTGGTCGGACCATGGGGCGCCAAGTTCGTCAGCTTCGGCCTGCTGATCTCCGTTGCCGGCGCCTATCTGTCCTGGGTGCTGCTGGCCGCCGAAATCCTGTTCACCGCATCACATCACCAGAGCATGCCGCGTTTTCTTGCGCACAAGAACAAGCATGGTGTGCCGTCGCGGGCGCTCTGGCTGACCAATACGGTCGTGCAGGTCTTTCTGATCCTGACGCTCTTTGCTCAACAGGCTTTCAGGCTCGCGCTCGAGCTCACCAGTTCCATGATCCTCATCCCTTACCTTCTCGTCGCCGCCTACGGGTTCAAGCTCGCATGGAGTGGTGAGAGCTACGAAAACGACCCCACGGCGCGGCGTGTCGATTTTGCAAGGGCAGCAATAGCATTGGTGTATACGGCCGGTCTCATCTACGCCGCCAACGCCAAGCACCTGCTGCTCTCGGCCGTCATCTACGGACCGGGTACGATCCTCTTTGTCATGGCTCGGAAGGAGCGCGGGCAGAGGATATTTACTCCCGTTGAGATGGGGATGTTCGTCGTCGCCGCACTTGGCGCGGTCGCCGCAATCTACGGCATCCTTGCCGGCCTCATCGCGGTCTAGGGCCCAAAGCTGTTTCGCAGCAGAAGACCGCTCAATGTGTGCGCCCTGCTGTCGGCGTGACCGATGTGCTGCAAGGTCGCGGCCTGGGCGCCTCGCCAGCCTTCCGCGCGTGCCTCCTTTGGCGTGATGCCGAATTCCTTCCTGAACATCCGGCTGTATGCCGATGGATCCGTGAAGCCCCAATCCCCGGCAACGGTGGAGATCGGTCGCCCATCCAGACTGTCAGCAAGTATATCGCGTGTCTTGATGAGACGTTTGTGGCGAATATAATTCGAAACACCTCCAGCGGTTTCAAATATCCGGTAGAGGCGGGAGCGGGACACGCCGAGGTCGCGGCAAAGCCTGTCGGGTGTCAAGTTCCGATCGCTCAGGTTCTTTGCAATGATCTTGGCGGCGCGCTCGACGATCACGGCGTCGATCACACGCTGTGCCTCGATGATGCGCTCATGCGACGGCAACAGGCACGCGGCCAGCAGATTGGTGGTCGCAGTGGCAATGTGCGGTATGTCCACCGCTTTCAGATCGGGAAGCGAGCGGTGCAGCAGCAGCACATAGTCCGCCAGGAAACGTTTCGACTCCTCGCGAATTTCAATCCTGGATGATTGGATGAAAGGCAGCTCTCGGGGCAAGAAAAGCGCAAGGAGGGCATCATGCTCCATCATGCATTCGTAGGGCTCTGCAAAAGATTGCAGGGTCGTTTTCACGACCTGCCAATTTCCAGGATGCCTGCCCTTGGATAAGGGCAGGCTCAAATACCAATTGTCTACCGAAGGGTTTTTCAAATGCCGCCAGCGCCAGCGACAGCGGTAGGCATTACCGGGCAATTCGAGGAACATGACACCCAACGTTCCCAAATCCCACACCGTTTCATGTGCTGGAAACGAATGGCTCTGTTCTTGCAGAAGTTCGGCGTCGGCAACACCTTGATGCCAGCTTCGAAACAGGTCGAATTGCTCGGCGGGTGGTGCTGTGAAGGTGTCCATGTCGACGACGCATTGCAGGGGCTCGTCATCTGCTTTTCCGGATCGCCCGGCGGCATTATCCTTGGCATCCATGACAACTCTCCGTCTTATCGGTGCAACACGGATCACGTCTTCTTCATGATAACCTAGCCGCCTCAAGCAGACCAGTTGCCGAGAACTAATGTAGCGCGTGCCAGTTTCGCAGCATCGAAATCACATTAACCAATCGTTAAACTGTTATCCGGTCTTTCTGATTGATCTGCCGGCTAATCCGCGGACCGATCCTGATCGCGTACATCGAAGCCGCGGAGGCGGTTGTATCGTACCCGGCGCTTTCACATGAGTTGCGGGCGGCTGTCCTTCAGTATGCAAAGCATCCCAATCATAGACCACCAGTCCATTTTTCTTGCCTGAGGCTGTACTCCCTGAAACGTCCGGTAGACTAATGCCCGATCACCATGCGCTCAACGGGGATCGGCAGAGATGATCTGCCGTCCTTGTAGGCGTCACCGCGAGATCCGCAGCATGATCCTGATCGGCAAGGGGCACAGCCATGGCGAATGAAACCAGCGAGGGCCTCGGCCGTCGGGACTTCATGATCGCATCCGTCGCCACGATCGGCGCTGCCGCTGCGCTCATGGCCGGACCGGCGCAGGCACAGACGGGCTCGGCACCTGCGACCGCGTCCCCCGCCGGCACGTCGGGAACCGTCTACACCGGCGATGTCATCGACGGAAAGAAGGTCATCAGTTCGCTTGACATCTCGGATCTGGAACCGGGCAAGCACAGCTTTTATTTCCAGGGCGTCCAAATGCCGACGGGCCAGCACTGGTACGTTTCGGTGATGGTCGCCAAGGGAGCAGCGCCGGGCAAACGTCTGGGGCTGATGAGCGGCGTGCATGGCGATGAAATGAGCCCTATCCACACCGTGCAATCCGTCATGCGTGAGCTCGATCCGGCCGCGATGTCGGGATCCGTGGTGGCGGTATTCGACATTTCGCGCCCCGCAATGGAAGGCATGGAACGGAGATGGCCGAATTCAGGGCGCGGGATCGACCTGATCGACATCAACCGGCTGTTCCCTGGCAATGAAGGCGCACCCGACGCGCCGTCGCGCCACGCCGGCCTCATATTCAACCGGCTTCTGCGGCCAAACCTCGACTACGGTATCGATTTCCATACAGCAGCCACGGGCATGGACGCGACGGCCTTCCACCTTGCTCGCATGGATTTCCCCGAAGTGCGGGCGATGGCGGAGCTCTATCCGGTCGACCAGATTTTCGACAACCTGGGTGAGCATGGTCTTCTCGCCAATGCTCTCATCGATGCCGGCATCCCGGCCTTCACGCCCGAAATCGGCAAGCCGCGGGTCTTCGATCACGATAAGATCGCCCTGTTCGTCGAAGGGACGATGAACGTCATCAAGCATCACGGGATAATTTCAGGCCCTATCGGCAGAACCAGCAAGGATACGAACGTTTTCGTCGCGGACGGCATGTTTCCCGTGATCGCGACGCATGGCGGTTTCGTCGAATTGTTGGTCGAACTCAATGAAACCGTTCGGCCCGGACAGAAAGTTGCCGTCCAGAGGAACACCTTCGGTGAAATCGTCGCGGAATATTCCGTGTCTCTCGGCGGCGAAGTCGGCGCCAGGCGGACCGATGCAACAGCCGAGCCGGGAACTCCGATCGTATTCCTCATCTTCGACAGCGCCAATCCTGTCGGCGGAGATGTGCTGGTCGAGTGACGGGACCTGAAACAACAAGAACAGCGACACGAAGCGCCGCCCGGCAGGTGCCAGTGTCGCTCAACCGAAAGCAAAAGACATGCTGCGGCTAGGCTCGAAGTACGGCCACCTTGTTCACAGTTCCGGTTGTGGCTGTTTCAACCCCGACCTTCAAAAGGTTTCCCGTCGCCTGGAAGCCTTCTCGCGGCGCAGTTTTCTTTCCGGTCTTGGGGCCACAACCATTGCCGGCGTGCTGGCCAAGCCTGTGTTCGCGCAGACGGCCGAGCCTCCCTCCAAGATCCTGTTTCGCAAGGTTCGGCTTTTCGACGGCAAATCGGGCACGGTGAAGGATGGCGCTCAAATCCTGGTGGAGAACAACAGGATTTCCAGCATTGACATGACGAATGCGCCGGCGCCGAGCGACGCAAGGGTGGTCGACTGCCGCAATGGCGTGCTTATGCCGGGTCTGATCGATGCCCACTGGCATACGATTTTCGCGGCGGTTCCGCTGAACATTCTGCTGAATGGCGATCCTGGCATCATCTTCGCCGCATCCACCGCCGAGGCAGATCGCACCCTGATGCGCGGGTTCACCACCGTTCGCGATTTGGGAGGCCCCTCCTTCTCGTTCAAGCAAGCCATAGATGCCGGAATGATTCCCGGTCCGCGCATTTTCCCGGCCGGCGCGATGATCACGACTTCCGGAGGGCATGGCGACCTTCGGTTGCCGAGCGAGATTCCGCGTGACGGCGGCAAGCTCAGCAAAGGGGAATTGCTGGGCGGATCGGCCATCGTCGACGGTATCGATGACCTGAAGATGCGCATACGCGAACAGCTTCTCCAGGGCGCATCGCAGATCAAGCTGGTGGGCGGTGGCGGCGTGTCGTCGCCGCGGAGTCCTCTGGACATGGTCACCTTCAGTGAAGATGAGCTTCGGGCCGGCGTCGAGGTCGCGCAGGATTGGAATACCTACGTCACCGTACACGCCTACACCCCCCGCGCCGTGCAGCGTGCGCTGGCCGCTGGCGTGACGTGCGTCGAACACGGCCATTTGATGGATGAGGAAACGGCAGGGATGATCGCGGAGAAGGGCGTGTGGCTCAGCATGCAGCCCTTCCTGACGATGGAAGATGCCGCATCGGCAAGCGGCCCAGGCGTCGAGCGCGCTAAGCAACTCTTCGCCGGAACGCCAAGGGTGTACGATTTTGTCCGCAAGTACGGCATCAAGACAGGGTGGGGTTCCGACGTGCTGTTCTCGCCCGAACTGGGGCCACGCCAGAATGTCATGCTCACGCATCTGGCCAATTGGTACAAGAATGCCGAAGTCCTGCAGATAGCGACTTCGGTCAATGCCGAGTTGCTTGGGCTCTCCAATCTCCGCAATCCATACCCTGGCAAGATCGGCGTCATCGAGGAGGGTGCGTTTGCGGACCTGCTCGTGGTCGACGGCAACCCAGTCGACGACATCGGGCTGCTTGAAGACCCGCAGAAGAACTTCACGGTGATCGTGAAGGACGGTCGACTGCACAAGAACATCCTGTGAGCAGCGGCGGAACTGGACATGCTGCACTCACCCCGCGGCGCTCAGTCAATCCATCCTGACTTCATGGCCTTGGCGAACCAGCGATCGCCGAGGGCCTCGTCCTCGGCTGGCTGTGACGCCAGGCATCGGCGCCGCTAATGATGGCCGATTTGATAGCAGCGCATTCGATCATGCTGAAGCTGGCGCTATCGCTGCTGCTTGGACTCATGATCGGCGTGGAGCGCCAATACAAGCAGCGCCATACCGGGCTCGTGACCCATGCCCTGGTTGCGCTGGGCGCCGCGTCCTATGCTTCCTTGCCCGGCGCGCTTGGACTGGAACTGGATCTGCGCATGGGATCTCAGGTGGTGACGGGCATCGGCTTTCTGGGTGCCGGCCTGATCATGAGGGATGGCACCAGCATAAAAGGGCTGAGCACGGCCGCTACGGTCTGGAGCACTGGAGCCGTGGGGGTGTTTGTCGGCTACGGCTTCTTGCTGCTCGCGGCGGAAACAACCTTGTTCGTGATCTTGTCGAATATTTTTCTTCCCCGGCTTGCTCTTCATGTGGCGGGATACTCTGCGCTGCCCGCGGATAGCGAGAGAATTTATCTTATAAAAATACAATGCGATCTGCAAAAATCGGATGTCGTGAAGTCTTCAGTCATTCAGGCGGTAGCAATGAAAAATCTTAGACTTATGTCCATGGATAGCGACACCAATGAAGATAAAAGTCTTTCGGAAATACACATCTCCGTTGCCCCTGAAAAGGGAGAAGAAAAATCTATTGACGCCTTGATCGGGTTCTTGGCCATGAAGGAAATTGTTCATTTCGTCGGGCGCGAGACCGATATCTAGAAGGTGCTCGGAGCGGCAAGATGACAGGAAATCCAGACCAATCTCCCTCGACGGCATCCGAAAGAGCCGAAATCGAGCAAGGCAAATGGCGCAGGTTTCTGCTGTTTGGATTCCTCTTGCTGGCGGGCGGAGTATTTTCCGTCGCGGTTCCGGCCGTTTCCAATTTCGCTTCCAGTGTCGTATTCGCCGTCGCCCTGATCGGGGTTGGCGTCGTCAAGGTTATACAGTCCCTTTGGATCAAAAGCTGGACCGGCTTCGTATGGCAGGAGCTAACCGGCTTCTTCGAACTCATTGGCGGCATCATGATTTACTTCAATCCTGTAAAGGCTTCTGCCGCGATATCGCTTTTCATAGCCTTTGTATTATTCGTCCACGGAATTCTTCAAATAATAGTAGCAATCGAGATCAGGAAGGCGAGCCGATGGTATTGGTTCGTTATTTCCGGCGCCGTTGCCGTACTGGCAAGTCTATCCATAATTCTGAAGTGGCCGATGGTCCGAGAGATGCCAACTGGGCTTGTGGCCGGCTTCTCCCTGATGATTGCCGGACTGGCGTATCTCGTCATTGCGCTGAGCGTGCGCAAGACGAAGATTTTGTCTTGAGAACAGGATGCGAGGATCCGCTATGGGAAGCACCTTCGATTTTCGACCCGCGGTCGTGGCGGCCGTATTCCTGGTCGGAGTGGCCGGCTTCACGGGTACGGCGCATGCGCAGACCGTGCAACCGGCGGCGGCAATGCCGGTGGTGGTGGAAAAAGTTTTGTCCGGCCCAGCAAGACCGCCGCTGACGTATAATGCGCAGGTCGAGGCGATCGAGGCGGTCGACATACAAGCACGCGTCTCCGGCCTGCTGAAGGCGCTCAAATTCTCGGAAGGCCAGGGCGTGAAGGAAGGCGACCTGCTTTTCGAAATCGAGCCGGATCAACTGTCGGCGGCACTGATGTCCGCGCAGGCGCAGGTGGCCAGGACGGAAGCCACGCGCAACGCCGCACAACAAAGCCTGTCACGCGCCAGGGACCTGTTCAACCGCAGGACCATTCCGCAGGCCACGTTGGATGACGCGCAGGCTGCATTCGACGTCGCCGCAGCGGACGTCCAAAGCGCCAATGCAGCCCTCAACACGGCCGAACTCAATCTTTCCTACGCCCAGATCAAGTCGCCCATTGACGGGACCATCGGCCGCTCCATGGTGACGCCCGGAAATCTCGTGGGGCCCGGCTCCGGACCGTTGGCGCGCATCGTGCAACTCGATCCTGTCCGCGTCGCATTCTCGATCGCCGACAGCACCCTGGTCGACATCAGGCAGAAACTCGCCGGCGGGCAGAGCATCGATCGGAGCCAATTCCATCTGAGCCTGTCGCTCGCCAACGGCACGCAATACGCTTCGCCGGGGCTGCTGCAGTTCATCGACAATGAGGTCGACCTGCAGACCGGGACCGTGGCCGTCCGCGCGCTGTTTCCCAACCCCGGCCACATATTGACGCCTGGCCAGTTCGTCCGGCTCACTGTGGTCGACGAAGCAGCCAAGGAATTGCCGCTGGTGCCGATGGCGTCCGTTCTTCAGGACCGCCAGGGCAAGTTCGTCTTCGTGCTCAACAACAATACCGTGACCAGGCAGGCGATCACGACCGGCGCGCGCATCGACAATCGGTGGGCGGTGACGAGCGGATTGAAGGGCGGCGAAACAATCGTCATCGAGGGGTTGCAACGTATCTCCGATGGTCAGCAGGTCACACCACGCGAAGCGGAGCGCGCGCAATGATCTCCGATCTCTTCATCCACCGCACAAGGCTCGCGATAGTCATCTCGATCCTCATTTCGATCGCCGGTGCGATCGCGGTGTTTTCCCTGCCGATACAGCAATATCCGCAGATTACGCCTCCGACGGTCACCGTTTCGGCTTCCTACCCGGGAGCAAGCGCGGAAGTGATCGCCGACGTGGTCGGCGGCCCCCTCGAGACGGCCATCAACGGCGTGGATCACATGATGTACATGTCGTCCACCAGCTCCAACGCCGGCCAGTACACGCTGTCGGTGACCTTCGAAGTTGGAACCGATCCAGAGACGGCGCAGATCAATGTGCAGAACCGCGCCCAGCTGGCGATTTCGCGCCTGCCGGCGGCGGTCGCCCAGCAAGGGGTGTCCGTGCGTGCCCGCTCGCCGGATTTCGTTCTGGGCATCGCTTTCTATTCTCCGGACGACAGCCTCGATGCTCTGGCGATCACGAATTTCATCACCACTACGGTCGCTGACGCGATATCGCGCGTGCCGGGCGTGGGTGAAGCTTCCGTTGCCGGGGCCTCGGAATACTCGATGCGGGTGTGGCTCAATCCGCAGCGCATGGACGCGCTCGGGTTGACGCCCGATGACGTTTCCGCCGCCATCCAACGACAGAACATCCAGGCCACGCTCGGGCAGGCCGGCGCGCCGCCGCAGGCACAAGGCTCGGAACTGCAATACACGCTGGTCGCGCAGGGGCGACTGAGGAGCGCCGAGGACTTCGGCGACATCGTCGTGCGCACGGGCCCCTCGGGGGCCAAGGTCTACCTGCGCGACATAGCCCGGCTCGAACTTGGGGCGCTAAGCTACGCTTCGAGCGCCAGCTTCGCCGGGCACGCGTCGGCGATGATGCAGGTCAATCAGTCTCCCGGTGCCAACGCCACCCAGACCGCAACGGCGGTCCGCGCCGAACTGGAGCGCCTTTCGTCGCGCTTCCCCAAAGGCATGCAGTATCACATCGTCTACGATGCGACCCGCTTCGTGAATGCCAGCATTTCGCTGACGACCAGAACCCTGCTTGAAGCATTCCTGATCGTGCTCGCGGTCACCTATGTGTTCCTGCAGGATTGGCGCGCCACATTCATCTCGGCACTTGCCATCCCCGTTTCCATGCTGGGCGCCGTGGCGGTACTGTTTGCCGCCGGCTATTCGCTGAACATGATTTCCCTTCTGGCATTGGTGCTGGCGATCGGCCTGGTGGTGGACGACGCCATCCTCGTCGTCGAAAACGTCAAGCATGTGCTGGAAGATACGCCCGACATCGGGGTCGCCGACGCCGCGCGCAAGGCGATGCATCAGATCACCGGGCCGATCATTTCCACGACCCTGGTGCTGCTTGCCGTGGTGACGCCGACGGCGTTTCTCGGCGGCATAGGCGGCCAGCTCTACCGGCAGTTCGCTGTGACCTTGTCTTCGGCCCTGGTGATTTCCTCTTTCGTCGGCTTGACCCTGAGTCCCGCGCTGGCCGCACTGCTTCTGCGGCGCGATGTGGGCTATTTCAAACGTGGCCCGCTGGCCTGGTTCACGGCATTCATGAACAAGACGCGCGACGGCTATGGACGGCTCGTCGGGTTTCTGGTGGAGCGTTGGTACGTGCCGTTGGCGGGATTGCTTGCCTGTTTTGTCGCCGCCTATCTGATCTTCACCACGTTACCGTCGACTTTCCTGCCCGATGAGGACCAAGGGGCGCTGTTCGTCGACATCCAGTTGCCGAATGCCGCTTCGCTCGATCGAACGAAAGCCATCGTGGAGGATGTGCGCAAGATTCTCGCCGACACCGGCGGCGTGCAAGACGTCATAACGGTTGCGGGGTTCAGCATCCTTCAGTCGACGAGTTCGCCAAGCGGCGCAATGGCGGTAGCGGCGCTGAAGCCGTGGGATGAGCGCACGTCCAAGGAGCTGCAGCTTGCCGGTATCCTGCAGGCGCTGCGGATGAAGTTTTCCCAAATACCGGGCGCGAACGTCGCCGTCTTCGCTCCGCCGGCGATTGCCGGCATCGGCTCGGTGGGTGGCCTGGACTTCCGCCTGCAGGCGTTAGAAGGACAGCCGCCGCAAGAGATCGCCCAGGTCGTCGGCGCGCTGCTCGGCGCCTTCAATCACCTGCCGGAGCTCGGCGGCGCCGCCACCACCTTCAGCGCGAATGTCCCGCAGGTCTATGTCGACGTCGACAGGACGCGCGCCGAGGCGCTTGGGGTAAGCGTGTCGGACGTCTATTCCACCATCGGCGCGGCCTTCGGATCGCGCTATGTGAATGATTTCACGCTCAATGGCCGCGTGTTCCAGGTCAATCTGCAGGCGGATGCCGATTTCCGCGCCCATGCGGAGGACATTTTCAAGCTGCACGTGCGCAGCCGGAACGGCACCATGGTGCCATTGAATAATCTGGCGTCGTTGACGACCATCCTGTCGCCGTTCGCCATTCAGCGTTACAATCTGTCGGTTGCCGCGCCGATAAACGCCATTACAGCGCCTGGGAGCAGCAGCGGCGCCGCCATGGATGCCATGGAGAAGACGACCGCCCAGCTGTTGCCGAACGGCTATGGCTTCGAGTGGTCGGGACTGTCGTTCCAGGAGCGCCGCGGCAGTGGCCAGGAGGGGCTGGTCTTCGCGCTGGCGTTCCTGTTTGCCTATCTCTTCCTTGTCGCTCAATATGAGAGCTGGTCGCTTCCGTTGGTCGTCATTCTTTCGCTCGGAGCCGCTCTCTTTGGCGCCGTGGCGGCGTTGAGGGCCTTCGGATTGCAGAACAGCCTCTACGTGCAGATCGCTGTCGTGCTGCTGATCGGGCTGGCGGCGAAAAATGCCATCCTGATCGTCGAATTCGCCAAGGAGCGGCGCGCTGAAGGGCTAAGCATAACGCAGGCCGCGCGGACCGGGGCCGAGCAGCGCTTCAGGGCCGTCATGATGACAGCGGTCTCCTTCATTCTCGGAATCATTCCCCTTGTCGTATCGACAGGCGCTGGCGCAGGGGCGCGGAGGGCGGTTGGCGTTACAATCTTTGGAGGCATGATCGCAGCCACGACGATCGGCTTGTTGATCGTTCCCGGGATCTACTTTCTTGTCCAGGCAGCGACCGAACGCCTGTCACTGAGGGCGTCACGAGATCATGCTCAACAAAATTCGATCAACCCACGCCAGTGAATGTGTCGGCCGACGATCTGCTGGAAGAACCAGCGCTAACGGTATGACGTGATCTACTTCACAACGGTTCAGGCTGTGGCCGCACAGGCCTGCCTAAATGTGCAAAAACCACGCGCTGGGTTTCTTCGATCCGCTCCAGGCACAACAAGCGGACGTCCCGACCGTCAATTCGTAGCAGCCCTCCGTGCCCGAGTCTCTTTGCTGCAAGCATGGACAAATAGTCCAGATCCTTGGCCTGGCGTCCCTAAAGCACCAAGGCGCCTTGCCAGCTTGTTGACATCGCAGCGGCCTGTGAACTGATGGTTCTCACAATACTTTCGTGGCGAGAACGAACATGTTCAGAAATTCCCTGGCGGCTCTGGCAGTCGCGATCAGCCTTACGGTGCCGACCGCGGTTCCCTCATTCGCGGAGGTGGCGGCGTTCAACATGCCGGTCGGCTCCAGCCTCAACAACGGCAGAGCGATCACGTGCGGCCAAGGTCAGAGGCTGCTCCAGAATCGTGGCTTCCGAGATGTCCGCCGCGTGAACTGCCGCGGGCCATTTTTCAAGTATCATACACGCCGTGCCGGCGGCCGATTTGAAGTGACGCTTAATTCCCGAACGGCTCGCGTCGTGGATATACGCCGTGTCCGTTGGTGAGTGGCGTCGCATTCAAGGCAGTCGGGAAGCCATCGACAATGACGAACCCGTCGACCGTTGAACAGCCAGCGCGATCCGCTTCCGCCAATTCGGCCATAGGAGTGGTGTTTATCCTTGCGGGTTTCTTCGTCCTGGCCGACGTGACCCTTGCCACCACCATAAGTACCCTTCTTCTTGGCGTCATCGTCATATGCGCGGGGTTTGTTGAGATCGCCATGGCGGTATGGGCCGGAGGATGGCGCGGCTTTCTGTGGCAAACATTTCTGGGCATCCTGTATGTCATTTTCGGTTGTGTGCTGATCGGCATACCCGCTCTTGGATCCGCGATCCTCACCTGGATTTTGGGGGTCGCGCTTTTGATTTCAGGGATTGGAAGAATATTGTTGGGAAACCGCTACTTGCGTAGCGGCAGGCGGCTGATGTTTGTTTCCGGCTTGTTCGGCCTGGCCGCGGGCCTCCTGATACTGCTTGGATGGCCCTCAACCGGAATTTGGGTGATAGGGGCGCTTTTGGGTATCGACCTCGTAGCCCACGGACTCGGGTGGCTGGCGGCTGGGGGCCGGCCCGCGGTCTCGGCATAGAGCGTGGTCTGATTTGGCACTCTTGCTGCCATGTGGTTTTTGCGATGGGGCGCCACGGCACGGCTGCTTGCGCGGTCTCTCCTGACGCGATAATGCGGCGTTGACTGTGAATTGATTTCGACGTTCCGAACTGTATCTTGAGATACTAGAGTGATCTCCGCCGAACACCTCCTCTATTCGACAAAGTAAAACTGGCAAAACAGGCATGGTAGCATTCGTTGCAACGCGGCTATCTGCCGACCTCCTGATGAGGTTCTTGCGCTCGCTTTCCGCCGGAGGCGTTGTCCTAGGTACCCTGTTCTTCGTGGCCTCGCTAACGCCCACGCTCGTTCCCCGAACTTATGTGACACAGGGCATTCTCTCCGGCGCCTGTTTTGCAGCCGGATATGGGATCGGGGTCGCCTGGCGGTGGCTCTGGCGATATATGCAACTGCCGGAACCCAATGGTCGCGTCCAGAGATGGCTCAAGATCGCGTCGGCGCTGGTGTGCACCGTCATCGCCTTGTCATTCCTGTGGCGAACGACCGAGTGGCAGAACTCGATCCGCGGGCTGATGGGGCTCGAACCCGTGACCAGCGCCCACCCGTTCGAAGTCTGCGTGATCGCGGTCATCACCTTTGTCGCACTCATTGTGTTGGCTCGCCTCTTCAAGGCTGTCTTGCGCTTCACGTCGAACGCCGTCGGCCGCTTCGTGCCGCCGCGGATTTCGCAGGTGATCGGCTTCACCGTGAGCGTCCTATTGTTCTGGACGATCGCGAACGGCCTTCTCATCCGCACGGCGCTGCATGTTCTCGACTCGTCCTTTGCGGCGTTCGACGCGCTCATCGAACCCGACCGGGTGCGCCCAACCTCCCCGCTCAAGACAGGCAGCGCGGCCTCATTGGTCGCTTGGGAGATACTTGGACGGGCGGGCCGCGAATTCGTCGCGACCGGACCCAGCGCGGCCGAGATCCAGGCCTTTACCCAGGAGCCTGCGCTCGAGCCGATCAGGGTCTATGTCGGGCTTGGGGCAAGCGACACTGTCGAACAGCGCGCGAAGCTGGCCCTCGACGAGCTGATACGCGTTGGCGGTTTTGACCGCTCGGTGCTGATTGCCATCACGCCGACAGGGACCGGCTGGGTCGATCCCTCGGCGATGGATGCGGTTGAATACCTGCACAATGGCGACGTGGCGAGCGTCGCCTTGCAATACTCCTATCTATCGAGCCCGCTGTCGCTACTCGTACAGCCGGGCTATGGCGCGGAGGCGTCGAGGGCGCTGTTCGCTGCTGTCTACGGTTATTGGACGACCCTGCCGAAGGACCACCGGCCGAAACTATACCTGCACGGACTAAGTCTTGGGGCGATGAATTCCGAACGTTCGGCTGAACTCTTCGAGATACTCGGCGATCCGATCCAAGGTGCCTTGTGGAGCGGTCCACCTTTCGAAAGCAGGATTTGGAGGCGAGCCACCGATGCGCGAACCCCCGGGTCGCCCGCCTGGCTGCCGCGGTTCGGAGACGGCTCGGTTGTCCGCTTCATGAACCAGCATGGCGGGACGGTCGCGCCAGGTACACGATGGGGGCCCATGCGCATCGTGTACCTGCAGTATGCAAGCGATGCGATTACCTTCTTCGACTATCGGGATCTTTACCGGCGCCCCGACTGGATGAGCGCACCGCGCGGTCCCGATGTGTCACCGCAATTGCGGTGGTATCCGGTGGTGACGATGCTGCAACTGGCACTCGATATGGGCATGGCAACCTCGACGCCGATGGGTTACGGGCATGTCTACGCGCCCGAGCACTATGTCGATGCCTGGCTTGCCGTGACTGATCCCAAGGGTTGGACGCCCGAGCGGATAGAACAGTTGAAACGACACCTCGAGCAGCGCAGTGGAAGATAGCCGCACCCGGTGCAACGGAGCGCCCCGCAACCGCGTCCAAAACGCTCATCAGACATACCTTGCGAAAAGCCGCCCAACGGGGAAATCGCCGAGCCCGATGTAAAAATGGGACTGACGGCACAGTGCCTGGATTTACGGCTCAATCCTTCGGCGTCTCGGCTGTGTAAGAAACCTCGACTGCGTAGAGTCTCACCCTAGGGGGTTCATATGTCCGACTTGATTGTCATCGTATATCCGACCGAGGCCAAAGCTGAAGAAGTGCGCCAGCTCCTTCTGACATTGCAGAAGGAATACATCATCAAGCTGGGTGACGCGGTTATCGCGACCAAAACCGAAGCAGGCACGATCAAGCTCAACCAGTTGATGAATACCACTGCCACGGGCGCGATCTCCGGCAGCTTCTGGGGAATGCTCGTCGGTCTCCTCTTCCTGAATCCACTGGTCGGCCTTGCCCTCGGCGCTGCATCCGGGGCCCTTGGCGGTGCCCTGACCGATGTTGGCATCAACGACGCGTTCATGCGCGATCTGTCGACCAGCATCCAGCCCGGCAACGCCGCGCTTTTCGTCCTCGTCCAGGAAATGACGGCAGACAAGGTGCTCAAGGAAATCCAGGGTTTCGGTGGGGTGGTGCTCAAGACATCCCTGGACGAAACCAAGGAGCAAGTCCTGCGCGACGCACTTCTGCGTGCGTCGGCGGCGGCCGGACAGGAATCCGGCTCAAACACCTGATGGCCCGCAGCGTCGGAATTTTTCCAGGGTGCGGCCTCCGGCTTCCTTGCGTGTCGGGCCGCATCGATTGGACATGTCCGGTCCTGAAATAGCGATCCTGCTTCTATTCGAGGCGGTTTGCGGAGCCGCCGGCGCCATGGCCGTGGCCCGGCTTTGGCGCGGGATCGGCTTTAAATGGAAATCCATCGCTGCCATCGGCGCGTTTGGGGGCTTGATTCTGACACTCCTTGCCACGCTGTTTCCAGGCCTGGCGCGCTTCGTCGGCTATATGGGAAGTGCTTTTGACGCCCTGTCACGTGGCTCCGGCGGGTTCACACTCGAAATGTTGATCGGTGTGGGTGTTGCCGGACTTTTGGGCGGCATCATTGCAATCTGCATTGCTCGGCTTGCCCGGGGCCCAAATCGTTCGCCTCGATAAAGCCGCGATACAGGAACTCGACGCTGATCGACGGTATTGGCCTCGTCGTATCGGCCCAATGGCATCGTCGGGCAATAGGCGAACCAGCCTGCGATTGCCCAATGGGACGCTTCTCCAACTGGCCGCGTGCCGAGTTGAGGTACGATCGCTACGGAGCGGTCCAGCGATTGGCAGGATCGCTGAACCACCCTAACCATTTGCTCTTGCGCAACCCCGAACGAAAAATCGCCGCTCAAGGCGTCCCGTTATTTCGACGGGCGATCTTCAGAATCAAGAGAATGACGCCGATAATCAGAATAAGGCATCCGCCCAATAGGGTTGAGGTCGAACCATAGCGGTAACCAGATGCAAGAATGAGAAATCCCACAACTAGAAAACCGATAGCGGTCAATTTGTTGACCAGCAGAGACCCTGAATTTGCAGCCATAGTCACCTCCATAGAAACAAAGAAAGAAATTCAACACTCGTCATCCGCATTCCCGATCAGATCCTTTGAGCTTATCTCGACACATTGCCACCATTCGAAGCCGGCCGAGATTGTCCAGTGCTCAGTCCCTCCAGAATTCTGACCGGCAGGTGGATCGCCAGGGCGGCATTTTCGAATACGGCCTGTCCCGCCTCCGAAACCTTGGCGTTGGCAGTTGCGTCTTCGTCGGTTATCAGCTGGCGCAGGAGACGGTTGGAGCCCAGCAGTTTGATCAGCGTGCCCGAACTCGCGAACCCGCTGTGTCCGCCACCATCGACGTCGGAGATGTCGATCACCTGAACATTTTTCTTCTGGAGAAGCGGAATATTGAAGCCGCTGCCGATCCTGTGGCCGCCGCCCGTCAGGCGCCTAGAGATATTCAATGCCCGGTCGCGACGCGAAACGATGATGGTAAACGGCTGCGGAAGCATGGGAATATCATTGACCTGGCTGCTGAAGACATCCGGATCGATGTCCGGGGCGGCCAGCATGACGCCACGGATTCTCGGGAAAACACGGCTCTCGCCTCTCAATGCCAAGGTCCGCAGCGCCTCCATCACGACATAGGCGCCCATTGAATGGCCAACGATGACGATCCCGCTCGCATTGGACCGCGCCGCGATTTCGATCGTTTCGGCAAGGCCGTTCCTGGCCAGCAGAGCGCTGTCCCGATCGAACAGGTAACCGCTGAAGGATGCGGCGGACGCCCACGAAAAATGCAGCGGCACGGAGGAGATATTGTAGTCGTGAACGATCTGGGCGTTGCGAAACAAGCCCTCCGCAAAGTTGTTGTTATAGCCGTGAACAAAGATGAATACTTCCCGCTGTGATGGCGGGCGCTCTGCCAGTCGCGCGTTCAACAGGGACAGGAATGACTTTCTACCGGCAATGGGGGTGAGATTGCGTGCCGAGAAATGGCGGGCCGGATCAGGGACATCAGAAGAAGTCTCGACCGAACCGGGTCTATGGGCCGCCGGCACGAGAACGTTCACCTTCGAAAAATTCAACGCCAAGGAGCGATCACGAGAGTAAGGCGGTTCGGCTGTAGCGGACGCTGCACGCGTAGTCGCTACAAGGAAGGGGATCGTCGACAGGTACCGCGCATCGGACTGAGTAGGAGAGGCAAGGCCAGTGGCGGCCCTTGGACCGGCGCAACCCTGCAGAAGCGCCGCCAACAAGATGACCGGAACGAGCCGTATCGCGGTTTTCTTCATGCGGTTGACGGCACCGACCATGTGGCTGTCCCGTGACCCGTTTCAATTTGCGCGTGCGGCGATGACAGACTGGAAACACATAATAGCCGTGCCACTAGTGAAGGATGGAGCACTGAGTTCTTGATGAAGTCGTCATTGCCTATACCTTTCGCTGCGTAACCACCCAGGCCGCCCGGTGTTAGGGCTCTCCGCGCGAAGAGAGTCTATTTCCCCAGGCTTACGAGCGTCTGGCCGTCCTTGCCGAGAAGCCGCAATTGCCCTGTCGATGCGACCTCGAAGCGACGAACCGCTTCGAGGGCGGCCAGAAGATTGCGCTCCTGGTCCATGAGCGGTTGATCGCACATCATCATGGATGCGCCCGTCTCTGAAATCGTCAAACCTTCCCCGCTCACGGTGAATTTGCCAAGAAATCGGTTGCACGAGCCATTCCCGTGAATGCTTCCGTCCTGATCGAAGGCAAGGTTGGGCTGGGATCCCGCGACAAGGGCCGATCCGGCTATCATTTCGACAGGCCAATCCCCGCGGAGCAGGTCTGCCGGTTCGCCGGCGCACCCTGCCAACTTGCGGTCATCCACCGTCACGGTCGCGGTTTTCGGATATGGCATTCCCGTCATCGTGTCGGCGCATACCGCTTCCGCAATCGTCAGCGTGAAGTGTCGGCCATCAACAGTCGCGGTGTATACATCGGTACCGTCCTTTGTTGTGGGCTGTGGCGCCGGTTCAATCGTGAAGGTCTCTCCCTCCAGGGCACGAAAGGAAATCACCTTGTCGGACACCACGACTTGCCAACCGGGTTCGTTGCCGCGCGCCGTCAAGGTGGCAGCCTCGGCACAGTCTGCGGCTGCAAGACAGAAGGCCAAAAATGGCGCGGCGATCCTGAAGGGGGAGCACGATTTTCCGGACAGAATTGCTACCTCCCATGATCGCCAGCCGACCATATTTTTCTGAGCGCGGGTCAGTGCCAACCGAATGACGGTCAAATCACCAGCGGTTGTTCAAACCGAATGTCCCATGTCCGATTGAGAGTCCACGCTACCGACTGGAGAACAAAGCCCGGAACTGAAAAAATGGACGGGATGCCTAGAGTTGGGATGGCCAGCGCACTCGCCGGATTTCCAGTGGGAAGAGCCTACCTCCGACATCTGCCCGCTCCCGGCGTCACCGGAGGCAGAAACGACGACTGTCTGTGCGATGGTCTTCCCGGAGCCAACAACCTCAACGATCGGAAACATGACTTTGCGTCCTCTCTGTGAGCCACGAGAGGTCCAGTTGTTGCTTGATGAACCTCATTCCGAAGCGCAAGAAATAAACGCCGGATCCACGTTTGGGATTCACGGCATATTCCAGAAAAACACAGTGCTGGCTTAGAGTACTTCAATCCGATCTCATCCGCGGCGGCAGGTTGACGATCCAATTTATTGTTGGTTTTCCTTTGCGGGAAATCAGCCTGTCGCGCAATGAACTGCCCAGATCATGGCAGCTCTCATGCGTGACAGGAGTTTTGTCATGGACGCAAGAGTAAGCGCAGCCGGCATTCCCAGCGATCCCTACGCTGCCGAGCCTCTGAGATGCGCCATCGAGCAGAGCACCTCGTCGGTGCCTCCAGCCGAACAGTTCGATTTCTTCCGGACCTGGTACGCCGGGGTTGCCGAGATGCAGCTTCTTCGTGCCGAACAGCCCCTGTTCCCGGCCCATCATCAGGTGTGGCAATTGGGGGATCTGGCACTGGGCACCATCGAAGTTCCCGGTTCCGGTTACGACGTCCGATGGGAGCATCGCAAGCGGCCGCTGCTGGACCATTGGGTCCTGTCCGCGCCGGTTGCACGATCCCGTGGCGGGAAGATGCCCCCTGGAAAGCCCCGCCTGCGGTGCCTGGCCCTGCCCGATGTCGCGGTGATCCACGATGACCTGACCGTCACGCTCTTCCTGCCGCGCACATGGCCGGCGACCCGCTCGTCAAAAATCGAAGCGAGCGACGCGACGTTGGCCTTCCTGGCCCACTACGCCATCCTTCTCTACCGCTCTCTCCCCAATCTGAAGGAAGGAGACCTGCCGCACATCGTCACGGCGACCGCCAATCTCTTCGCGGCGGCACTGACGCCCTCAAAGGATCATCTCGCGGCCGCGCAGGGACCGGCAGACGCCGTCACCATCGCGCGCATCGCCAAAACCATCGTGGAAAGGCTGACCGACCCCGATCTGACGCCCGCCAAGCTGTGCCGCGCGGCCGGCATCTCACGCTCGCGCCTCTATCGGATTTTCGAGCCGGCGGGCGGAGTGGCCAATTATGTGCGCCGCAAGCGGCTGCTCAAGACACGCGATGCCCTGGCCAACAGTTCGGACAGGCGGACGATCTCCAGCATTGCCGAGGCATGGGGCTTCACCGATCCCTCCACCTACAGCCGGATGTTCAAATTGGAGTTCGGCGTGTCTCCCAAGGAGGCGCGCGAGCTCGGATGGCAAGGCATCAAGCACTCCACATGGCTGAGCATCGATCAGCCGATCGACGGTGTCGGCACCCTGGGCACCCTTCTCATCAACAATTCCCTGGGGCTGTCACTTTCTTCCAAGCGATGAGTTGTCTCATGCAGGCACGCATTATCAGCGGAAGCGCCAGGATCGGCACCACGGAGCCTCTGAGGTGCGCCGTCGACATCGACACCTCTTCGGCGCCGCCCGCTGAACAGTTCGACCTCTATCGAAGCTGGCACGCCAACATTGCCGACATCGAATTGCTCCGGGACAAGTTCGGTTCGTTCGCCGCGCGCGAGCGGGTGTGGCAGCTGGGCGGCCTCGTCCTGGCCTGCATCGAATATCCCGGAACCGGCTATCATCGCCGCTGGAGCAGCAAGAAGAATCCGATCTTCGATCATTGGCTTCTCTGCGTGCCGCAAACAATCCCTTCAGACGGCGGGCAGCCCCGGACTGGACCGTTGCGCTGGCAGTGCCTGGCGACACCGCATCAGGGTCAGGGCGAGGATGATGGCGTGATTTGCCTGTTCCTTCCGCGAGACTTCGCGTTCTCGCAGCCCTTCACGCTGGACATACGCCAGGAGATGGCGGCGTTCGTCGCCGATTACATCCTGCTGCTTTATCATTCCCTTCCAAACCGCACGGAGAACGACGTTCCCTATATCGCGGCGGCGACCACCAGCCTGCTCGCCGCCTGCATCTCCCCATCCCGGGATCACTTTTTCGAGGCCCAGGAACCGATCGATGCCGTCATCATGGCCCGCGCCAACAAGCTCATTGCCGCCAGGCTTGCCGATCGGGACCTGACGCCGGAAAGGCTCTGCCAGGAACTCAGCATCTCACGCTCGCGCCTCTATCGGATTTTCGAACCGGCTGGAGGCGTCTCGCACTACATCCGGCGTCAAAGGCTGCTGAGGACAAGGGACGTCCTGGGCGACAGCACGGACGGACGCCCCATCTCCAGCATCGCCGAGGAATGGGGCTTTGTAGACCCTTCCACATACAGCCGAACATTCAGGAGAGAGTTTGGCATCTCACCCAAGGAGGCACGCGAGGCCGGCTGGCTGGGCATCAAGCATCCGCCCCTGGCCGAGCGACCCAACGACGACAGACCTTCCCTGAACAGCCTTCTGGCCAGCAACTATCTGCTTGGCCGCCAACTGTAGAACACGTAGTTATTGAATTCGGCTGACGTGACCGGATCGAGGATAGGAGATTCATTTGGCAAATTCTTTAGACAGACGGTCCGTGATTGTTGGAGGCATATCATTTCTGGCGTTGTTTGGTCGCGCGGAGGCCTCCCAGAAGAATTGGTATATCGGAAGGATTCCAGACAAGCCGTTTGATGTTCCTCTCGTCGACAAGGGAAATATTCCCCAGCAGTTCCGTCGGCAAATGGTACCTTATTTGGGCAAGGAACCTTCCGGAACAATCCTTATCAACAAGCAAGAGCGCTTCCTGTATTACGTCGAAGATGCCGGCAGGGCGATCCGCTTTGGGATTGCAGTCGGTCGGGACGGACAGAGATGGAGCGGAGAGGCGATAGTCGGACGAAGAGCCAAATGGCCAACCTGGACTCCCACCGCCAACATGCGACGCCGTAATCCGAGCTTGCCGCAGCGCGTTCCCGGAGGCCCAAACAATCCTCTCGGAGCACGGGCGCTGTATCTGTATCGCAATGGTCAGGACACGCTTTACCGCATCCATGGGACCAATGAGCCGTGGAGTATCGGCAAAGCCGCATCGTCCGGTTGCATCCGGATGTTGGACGAGCACATTTTTGAACTTTACGGGACAGTCCGCAACGGCGCTCGCGTTATCGTTCTCTAGCAGGCTGTTGAAAAACTATTTTGTTGACGGAACGTATCAGAGCCGGGCCGAGCACAATTCGGTTTCAAAACTGGTATCTCTGGTCCTTTTCCACGGCCTGTTAGCGCTTATCCGAATGGCGACTTGGAATTCCGAAGACCACGCCCACGTCGCCGCCACGCCTCGGCCGGTGTTCGTGGTTCGATTGCATTTGGCCGCGGCAAAAAGATCCCTTGGCACAAAGCCGGAGATTAAACCGTTGCAACAGAACAGAGCCGCTGACGGCGCCAGCCGGCGATGCAACACGCGACCGAACGGGGCGGTCTTGGCATTTCAATTTTCCCTACAGGGAGATGAGATGCTCAACCGCCGGCGCATTCGGACGGCACAGCTCGGCCAACGCCCCACGACAGGCGTCCCTGTATGATGGTGATCGTCCATCGGCCGTTCGAATAGGTCGTTCCTTCCGGCCCCATGGAGGGCAGGTCAACCTCGGCCGCGTCGTTGACGGACACCGAAGCGCGATCACCGAGGAGACGCACTGCCAGACGCGTGCCGTCCTGGCATGTGTAGTTGCTGACGGGATAGGGATTGCCCGCGCCGATCGACGCGCCAGACGCGGAATGCTCGAAGCTTGCAATCATCAGGGCGCTCATTGCCGCGATCGACAGGTTTCTCAGCACGATAGTCCTCCCAAACTGGCGTATCAGCGCAATCGGCCAATATGGCGGAGACATTCCGTAGGATGTCACCCGTGCGGACATGTGTGAACTGATCGGCAAGGCCCGTTCATTCATGCATCTTCTCGGAAATGCTCCTTGAGCAGGCGGGGCGCTTCCGGCCGACTCACCCCAACGGCGTTGCTGGCCTTTGCCTGGGTCGGTTCTTGCTCCGGCACCAGCTTGCACTCAGCCTTTGCAACAAATCCAATCGGGCTCGCCGGAACCAGCGAGCCCGCAGGACGCTCAGAACGGCGAGATGCACTGCCTGCGCGGGCCATTGTTAGGCTGCCAGCTATTGTCCGAGACCCGATAGGAGCGATAACGCTGCGAGCACCAATTCACATGGTTGTTCCACGCGTTGTGATTGTGCTGGCGAGCGGCCGAGACCGCCATCCCGCCGAGCAGCATTCCGCCAATCACGCCCGCCGCGACAGCGCCACTATTGTTCCTCGAATGACGGTGGTGGTGACGGGAGGGCCGATGATGAGGAGGCCTGTGATGCGGTGGCCGTACTCCGTGTCCCGGTCTATGGCGGGGGGGCCTCCTTAGATCGACGTTCGTAACCGTATCGGAAACAGACGGCCTCAACGCTCCGATGGGCATTGCCCATGTGGGTGCCGCCATGCTTGCGATGAGCGCGGCGATGATGATGCGCTTCATATGCCTCTCCGTTAGCTGCGTCGGCCGCCGTACAACCTGCCGCCGCGGATGGAGTCAAATCGAAGCAACCTTACGCCAGCACTTCGTCTTATTGGAATATGCCGTGAATCCCAAACGTGGATAGGGCGTTTATTTTTTGTACTGCCTCCGCTAACCGCGTCCGCTGACCGCACTTCCTCGATGCCCGCGACAGGCCCCCGCCCTCTCTCGTCGAGACGAAAATCACCCGCTGGACAGCGCCCCCATGCCACGAAAAGTCACAGTCTAGAGCCGCTTCCTGGCGACCTCGGGAAATGACGACAAAGGCGAGTCTGATGCTTTGCGCGCCGCCTTCAAATGCGCCGCCATACAATCAACGTATAGATAACTTTGGGCGAAATTTGACCTGAAATCGCTGTCGCAAAATCCTCGACTCAATGTGGCGTAAACACCGAATAAATCTGATGGTATATTGTATTTTTTTGGTTTCGATATTGATTTTTTTAACATCTAAGAATCATCTATTTCGATGTACCTGAAATACATATGGATAAAAAATCCAAGTTACAATTTTGCAATATTTCCTAAAATAAGCCGATAGCATCTTTATATACATACGCTCTTAGTTTTGTAAAAATGACAAAACTTTCATGCAATGGAAATGGCGCCGTAATGTGTGCCCTTCTAGTCCTCCTGCCCAGGACGCTCATCTGGAGCGCATTCTTACAAGAGGATCCCAACTCATGACTATCGCCCACAATTCATATTCCAGCACGCGTCGGCGCCTGACAGCGGCCGTGGCGTCACTGGCAGTCGTCAGCGCTGTCGGCGCCACCGCGGTTTTCTCCGGAACGGTTCCCGTTCTGGCGGGTGCCGTGCATGTCGATGCGCCACAGTCGACGGGCTTTGCCGATATCGTCGAACGCGTCTCACCCGCGGTCGTCAGCGTCAAAGTCAAGTCGACGATCCAGCCTGCGGCCGATGAAGGCTCCGACGACCAGGATGGCTTCGACAACCTCCCCGCCAACCCGCAACAACACGACTTCAAGCATGGCAATGGCAAGCCGCGCCCGGTCGCGCAAGGCTCGGGCTTCTTCATCTCAGAGGACGGCTACCTCGTCACCAACAATCACGTCGTCTCGGAAGGCTCGTCCTTCACGGTTGTCACCAGCGACGGCAAGGAGCTCGACGCCAAGCTGGTCGGCACCGATCCGCGCACCGACCTTGCGGTGCTGAAGGTCGACGGCGGCGACAAGTTCACCTATGTCGACTTCGCCGACGATTCCAAGGTTCGCATCGGTGACTGGGTGGTGGCCGTCGGCAATCCGTTTGGCCTTGGCGGCACCGTCACTTCCGGTATTGTCTCGGCTCGCGGCCGAGACATCGGCGCTGGCCCCTATGACGATTTCATCCAGATCGACGCTCCGGTCAACCACGGCAATTCGGGCGGCCCGACCTTTAACCTCAACGGTGAGGTGATCGGCGTCAACACAGCCATCTTCTCACCATCGGGTGGCAGTGTCGGCATCGGCTTCGACATTCCGGCGTCAACCGCCAAGCAAGTCGTCGAGGACCTTATGAAGGACGGTTCCATCAAGCGCGGCTGGCTCGGCGTTGAAATCCAGCCGGTCACCGCCGAGATCGCCGACTCGCTCGGCTTGAAATCGGACAAGGGCACGCTGGTGTCGAACGCCCAGGATGCTGGTCCCGGCAGGAAGGCTGGCATCGTCGCCGGTGACGTTATCATGCAGGTCAACGGCAAGAACGTGGACTCGCCGAAGGAACTCGCCCGCACGATCGGCGCCTATGCGCCGGGCAAATCGGTCGACGTCACCGTCTGGCGCGACGGCAAGAGCCAGACGATCAAGGTCGATCTGGGTACGCTGCCGTCCGGCGACAAGCAGGGCTCAAGCGATGACGGCAAACAGGCCGCGCCCGCCAGGACCGACGCATTGGCCGATCTCGGGCTGACCGTAACCAAGTCCGAAAACGGCAAGGGCCTGGTGGTCACCGATGTCGATCCCGACAGCGATGCCGCCGACCACGGCATCCAGCCGGGCGACGTCATCACCACCATCAACTCGGCCAAGGTGAGCACCGCCGGCGACATCACCAAGGCCATGTCGGATGCCGCCAAGGCAGGACGCAAGGCCGTGCTTATGCAGATCACCCGTGACGACGCCAACCGCTTCGTCGCTGTACCGGTCAGCAAGGGCTGAGAGCGTCCCCCGGGACCACGCATGGCTTTCGGGGCCGCTTCAGAACGCTGAGGCATCGCTGGCGTACTCTGGGTGCGCGGCGCTTTCAGCAAACGAGCTTCCTCGCAGCGAAGTCTGCCGCCAAGCCGCTGCGGGGAACAAGGAGCCGAACACATCCGTCAGTCGTGGTGTTCGCTCCTGGCGGCAGCGGGCTCCCCTACGCCCGCTGCCGTTTCGGCGCCGATGTCGGCCCATCCGTCCGTAACGTCTCTCCAACGCGTGGCGCACCTCGGCCGAGGTCACGTGGAGCTTCAAAAGTGGGCCTCGTATCGCGAATGATCTAGCTGGCCACGACGCGCGCCCCGGCCCGGACCATTGCAACGCTGCCATCCAATCAATCCGGCTGATTGCGCCTGCCATCAGTCAGCTGATTGGCGTTATATATCGTAACCTTGATTTGACCTGACCCGCGACGGACAGCTGATGATTTTGTCTGCCATCATGGGGAATCGCGTCCGGTATCTCCCAGTTCGGACGACACTTTGTGGAGGCCATGGATGTTGGAGGCACCGAACTGGTACGCGCGTAAATACAACTCGGTCGTGGCCCGCACCCGCGAGTCCGATCCCGATGCCGAATTCCACATCCAGCAGATCGGCGCACAGCGCCATGCATCGCGCCTGGCGACCATCGACTATGGCGACGCCTTCGTCCTCGACTTGCAGGACAAAGGTGGCATCGCGATGTCGGGGGCGATCAATGACAATGCACTGACGGCGGTGTTCCTTTGGGGCGAAGGCACCACCTTCAACGGGCAACGGAGTGAAGTACCGCGATTGCGGGTCATCGGCCCGGGAACGGAATTCAAGCTGGAGATGCCCGGCAACTATCGCCTCATGCGGATCGGCCTGCGTGGGTCCGCGCTCGATTCCTTGCGTACGACATCCGCTTCCCACCTGGATCAGCGGAACTGGTTGACGCCTGGGGTTCACGAGCAGCGTTTCGCCCCGGCAATGGAGCTGGAGCTTCAACGGAAGCTGCTGCGGACCGTCGGATACGCGGAGGCTGCCGCGCGGCGTAACCACGACCTTAGTGCCGGCCTGGCGGTTGCGGCGAGCGAGGCGGGCGCCGCGCTGGCGCAGGTGCTCTCCCGCACGGAAGGCCCGCCCGCCCGCGGCCTCGGTTCCGGCGATCGACGCGATATCGTTGATGCCACTCTCGCCATCCTCGAGACGAAACCGCACGGCCCGGTTTCGGTCAGCGTTGTCTGCGGGATACTGGGCGTCGGCGAGCGAACGTTGGAGCGTGCGTTTCAGGAACAGCTGGGAGTCAATCCCCGCGCCTATGAGCGGGAGCGGCGGTTGCGAGCGGCGCACGGCCTCATCCTGACGCAGGGCGATCGCCTCTCGATCACCGACATCGCCATGAGCTTCAGCTTCTGGCACTTGGGCCGCTTCGCGGGGGCCTATTCGGAGCTCTTCGGATGCTCGCCCAGCGAGACGCGGCGGCGCATTTGGGGGCACGCGCCGCAAGATTGATGGATGTCGTCGATCACGGCTTCAACGCTTGCCGACAGCCACTCCGTCGTGTCGGAAAGTGGATAGAGATTGGCTCGCCCTCAGGGGATTCTGGTGATGCGGCGTCGTTGCCGCCGGAGCGCCGCTAATCCGCGGATGCCGGGAGCCAGAGTTGGCCGAAACGCAGGAGAGCGGAATGGTGTCCGATCAGCCCTTATAGGCGCAGCCGTCTTGCCGCCCCGCCCACGTGCCTGGGGCGCGCCGGCATCATCCTGACCATAGAACGCGCGGCTCCCGAGGTTGGACATCGGCGGGAGCCGAAACAACCCCGACAGACGGCTGGGAGCGCGAGAGGCGGTGGTCGCTCGCCACGGACCTCCCTTGGCGATGGCGTGACAGGAGTTTTGTCATGGACGCAAGAGTAAGCGCAGCCGGCATTCCCAGCGATCCCTACGCTGCCGAGCCTCTGAGATGCGCCATCGAGCAGAGCACCTCGTCGGTGCCTCCAGCCGAACAGTTCGATTTCTTCCGGACCTGGTACGCCGGGGTTGCCGAGATGCAGCTTCTTCGTGCCGAACAGCCCCTGTTCCCGGCCCATCATCAGGTGTGGCAATTGGGGGATCTGGCACTGGGCACCATCGAAGTTCCCGGTTCCGGTTACGACGTCCGATGGGAGCATCGCAAGCGGCCGCTGCTGGACCATTGGGTCCTGTCCGCGCCGGTTGCACGATCCCGTGGCGGGAAGATGCCCCCTGGAAAGCCCCGCCTGCGGTGCCTGGCCCTGCCCGATGTCGCGGTGATCCACGATGACCTGACCGTCACGCTCTTCCTGCCGCGCACATGGCCGGCGACCCGCTCGTCAAAAATCGAAGCGAGCGACGCGACGTTGGCCTTCCTGGCCCACTACGCCATCCTTCTCTACCGCTCTCTCCCCAATCTGAAGGAAGGAGACCTGCCGCACATCGTCACGGCGACCGCCAATCTCTTCGCGGCGGCACTGACGCCCTCAAAGGATCATCTCGCGGCCGCGCAGGGACCGGCAGACGCCGTCACCATCGCGCGCATCGCCAAAACCATCGTGGAAAGGCTGACCGACCCCGATCTGACGCCCGCCAAGCTGTGCCGCGCGGCCGGCATCTCACGCTCGCGCCTCTATCGGATTTTCGAGCCGGCGGGCGGAGTGGCCAATTATGTGCGCCGCAAGCGGCTGCTCAAGACACGCGATGCCCTGGCCAACAGTTCGGACAGGCGGACGATCTCCAGCATTGCCGAGGCATGGGGCTTCACCGATCCCTCCACCTACAGCCGGATGTTCAAATTGGAGTTCGGCGTGTCTCCCAAGGAGGCGCGCGAGCTCGGATGGCAAGGCATCAAGCACTCCACATGGCTGAGCATCGATCAGCCGATCGACGGTGTCGGCACCCTGGGCACCCTTCTCATCAACAATTCCCTGGGGCTGTCACTTTCTTCCAAGCGATGAGTTGTCTCATGCAGGCACGCATTATCAGCGGAAGCGCCAGGATCGGCACCACGGAGCCTCTGAGGTGCGCCGTCGACATCGACACCTCTTCGGCGCCGCCCGCTGAACAGTTCGACCTCTATCGAAGCTGGCACGCCAACATTGCCGACATCGAATTGCTCCGGGACAAGTTCGGTTCGTTCGCCGCGCGCGAGCGGGTGTGGCAGCTGGGCGGCCTCGTCCTGGCCTGCATCGAATATCCCGGAACCGGCTATCATCGCCGCTGGAGCAGCAAGAAGAATCCGATCTTCGATCATTGGCTTCTCTGCGTGCCGCAAACAATCCCTTCAGACGGCGGGCAGCCCCGGACTGGACCGTTGCGCTGGCAGTGCCTGGCGACACCGCATCAGGGTCAGGGCGAGGATGATGGCGTGATTTGCCTGTTCCTTCCGCGAGACTTCGCGTTCTCGCAGCCCTTCACGCTGGACATACGCCAGGAGATGGCGGCGTTCGTCGCCGATTACATCCTGCTGCTTTATCATTCCCTTCCAAACCGCACGGAGAACGACGTTCCCTATATCGCGGCGGCGACCACCAGCCTGCTCGCCGCCTGCATCTCCCCATCCCGGGATCACTTTTTCGAGGCCCAGGAACCGATCGATGCCGTCATCATGGCCCGCGCCAACAAGCTCATTGCCGCCAGGCTTGCCGATCGGGACCTGACGCCGGAAAGGCTCTGCCAGGAACTCAGCATCTCACGCTCGCGCCTCTATCGAATTTTCGAACCGGCTGGAGGCGTCTCGCACTACATCCGGCGTCAAAGGCTGCTGAGGACAAGGGACGTCCTGGGCGACAGCACGGACGGACGCCCCATCTCCAGCATCGCCGAGGAATGGGGCTTTGTAGACCCTTCCACATACAGCCGAACATTCAGGAGAGAGTTTGGCATCTCACCCAAGGAGGCACGCGAGGCCGGCTGGCTGGGCATCAAGCATCCGCCCCTGGCCGAGCGACCCAGCGACGACAGACCTTCCCTAAACAGCCTTCTGGCCAGCAACCTTCCACTCGGCCGCCAAATGTAGGCACGCGTGAGCGAACGCGTTGCGGCGATCAATGGGCAATTGCCGCGTCCTAGAATGTGCCATTCCGGGCTGATTTGAAGTGTAGCCAGTAATTCTGCGGTCTGTCCAATTTATCCCAACCCTATGCGTGGAGTCCATTTTTGTCGGATCGATGGCTAATCGCCGTAAATCTCGAATTCCATGGCTTTCGACTTTTCGCTATGAGAAATATGCTTCGTCGGAACCTTGCCCAGGGAGCTACCGAATGAAAAGACGCACATTTCTGACTGGGAGCGCGGCTGCCGTTGCCGGACTATCCGTAGATCCTGTCTTTTCACATGCGGCCACCGCCGACCGCCAGCCCCTCACCGTCACGGACCTTGAAAACTCCGCCGCCCAGCTTCGAAGCCGTTTTTCTCGGGACTTCGATCCCGCTTATATCGAAAACGCAATCCTTCCCTTCTTCCTGGTCAGCG
This sequence comes from Mesorhizobium sp. HAY1-8B, assembly GCF_056868045.1. Lineage (NCBI taxonomy): Bacteria > Pseudomonadati > Pseudomonadota > Alphaproteobacteria > Hyphomicrobiales > Phyllobacteriaceae > Mesorhizobium > Mesorhizobium sp. HAY1-8B. Next base: position 2,733,898 of record NZ_CP200321.1, on the reverse strand, counting down.
TCTATCAGGGGGAGCGTGCGATGCTGCCCATGATCGATGAGGCGCTGAGCAAGGAGAATGCCCTTCCCACATATCTGTGGGGCCTGATCAGCGAGAGTTGGCGGCCCGCTCCGGAGAAAGGCGTAACCGTCTTCCTTCAGGGCTTGGACAAGCGCGGCCCAGACAATCGCCGCAAGCGCATCTACATGAGCGCCGTCACACCGGATCTCTATCAGGAGATGTACAGCGCCAAGGTGACCGCCTTCTTTGAAGGCCTGCTGTCGAAGGGCAATGCCGGCAAGCCGTTGATGCGCCTGTACCTCGATACGTTCTGGGACATGTACTGGGACCTGCACCTCGGGGTCAGCGGCGATGCAATACCCGCGAAGGTGCGACAGATCGGCATGAGCTTCAACACGGTTCTCGCCTATCTCGATCCAACCCAACGCATCGTCTACGAAAACTACATGGTCGTCCGGGACAATCTCGATTTCCTGAAGTCCTGGATTGGCGAGCGGCTTGCCGATCTCGAGACGGGAAAGACGCCCCACCCACAAAAGACATTTGCCTGGTACTGGCTCAAGAACGGCGAAGGTGACGACAATTTCGCTCACAAGGACGTGGTCTTTGAGTGCTTTCACAACTTTGTGGCGTTCAGCCAGTGGGGCAACTCGCTCTACAACATGATGCTGAGGCTCGGCACGGCGACCGGCGACCCGGACACACGGGCGTCGTTTGCAAAGACGATGAAGGGCAGTTTCGATAGCGCCGGCGAATCCTCGTTCAGCCCACTCGATCGTTTCGTCATGGAGCTTTTCCGCATCATCTCGCCGAACAGCGGCAGCATCTCGTCGTTGCAGGAAACTTCTCCGCCTGCGTTCGAGCGGTCCGGCTACATCATCAGCCCTCACACCTCGACCAGCCTCGACCCGGTTCACTGGAAGAATCCGGAGGAGTTCGATCCGTCACGATACGAGCGTGTCCCGACGAGCGCACAGGTCGACGAAAAGCATGTCGAGCGAATCGGGATGGCCCGGTGTCCCTTCGAGAAAACCAGCTTCGACGTGAAGGACGGCCGGAAGGCATCAATGCACAACAGCGCGTTCGGAACCGTTTTTGGTGTCGCCGATGGCAACCCCCTGCCGGTGTGCGACCATACCGGTTTCGCGCCTTTTGGTTTCGGCTACCGGCGCTGCCCCGGCGAGCAACTAACCATCAATGCGTTCGAGGATTTCCTTCGTACGGTTTGGAAAAACAAGATCGACTTTGTAAAACTCAACCTGGCCCAGGCAGAGGTGTTGCCCATCGGTCCGATGACGGTAATCCGGGATGATCTGGGATTCGCAGGATCCGCCTGACGACGCGAGTGCGGCGGTCGCCGGCTGGGTGTGGGATCAAATCGCGCGTGCCCTGGAAAAGCATTGCGGAGGGCACGATCAGGCTCTTCTGAACTCTCTGGGTTTGGGGTGTCCCGCATTCCAAGCACAGATGCCTGTTCGATGATTTGTCCTCGAATGAGCGCCAGGCATTCCTGAACAGCGTGTTGGGAGGCAGGAGCCTCGAGGAACGAGGTCACACGGCTCTGGCTGCGTAATCCATGGCCGCCTTCCGCCTCGCGGAAAGCCGGGAGTAATGTGATCGAAAGCAGGTGTCCATTCCCAGCGCATGCGCCTGCTGGAGAGCTTTGCGCAACTCGCAATGGCGCTGCGGGTCATCGAAGACTCGAAGAAGCACCACGATTGGGAAGAGTTCTCGCGCGAGAAGCTCCTGCAGGGCGTGCAGCTGCAACGCTATTATCCGCTGCATGACGATGCCCGCGCAGAGTACGAGGCGTGGCGCAGCGCAAAGCGCCAACACAACCAGCCAGCGTATGGATCACCAGCGCGGCTTGACCAGAGCTTTGTGCACTTGGAGCGGTGCAACTTCAAACCAGGGTGGTGAACCGCTCCAAGTACTTTCTGCCTGGACTATCTTTAGTTATGCCGGATTTCCGTGCCGAGCACTTTCAGGCATTCCCGGATGAAGGCTGCCAAGGCCGTCCAGCCTTTGGCCGAAACCATCGTCCCGTCGACATAAGCCTCCGTCGGAGACAGGTCGATGTAGGTGCCGCCGGCGAGTGTGACTTCCGGCTCGCAAGCCCCCAATGCGCCAACCTTCTTGCCGCGCACGACGCCATCGACTGCAATGAGAATCTGAACGCCATGGCAGATCGTGAAGATAGGCTTTTGGGCTTCATGGAAATGACGCACGATCGCCTGAACGCGCTTGTCGGTGCGGATATACTCAGGGCCACGACCGCCGGCGCAATAGACCGCGTGGTATTGGTCGAGCTGCTTCTCAGCGTCGGAAAACGTCTTGTTGATCAGCGCGTAGTGGCCGAGCTTTTCGGTATAGGTCTGGTCGCCCTCGAAATCGTGCAGCGAGGTCTTGATCACGTCTCCGGCGTTCTTGTCCGGGCACACGACGTGGACCGTGTGACCCACGGCTTCCATCGCCTGCTGATAGACGAAGATTTCGTATTCTTCGGTGAACTCACCGGTCAGCATCAGTATTTTTTTGCCTGGCATGGCTCTTCCTCTCGGTTTTGGCTCGGCAAGGCGCAGATCGCGCCTTGCCTTTCTGGGAATCGGATCGGATCAGAATGGCGAGTCGGGGAAATAGTATTCCTTGGCATTGGCCTGGGTGATCAGCGGCGCATCGAGCTTGACGGTGCCGCGGACAGGTGCCTGGCCGATTAGATTGGCAACGGTCATGTAGATCGCTGTCTTGATCATCGACGGCGGATATGGGGTCTCGACCGGTGTCATCGCGTCGCCATCGATCACCTTCTTGACGATGTCCTTCATGCCATTGCCACCGAGGGCCAGCTTGATATCGGTCCGGCCCGATTGCTTCACGGCCTCGAGCACGCCAAGCAGCATGTCGTCGTCATTGGCCCAGACCGCATCGATATGCGGATACTTGGCTAGGTAGTCCTGCATCAGCTTGAAGGCCTCGTCGCTGTTCCAATGCGCGTACTGGATGTCCAGCACCTTCAGTCCGGTGCCCTTGATCGTGTCCTCAAAGCCCTTGATGCGCTCATCATCGATGACCGTCGGAATGCCGCGCAGCACCACGAGATCGCCCTTGCCACCCAGCTTGTCGATCATGAACTTCGCGGTATTGGAGCCCACCGCGATGTTGTCGCCGGCGAGATACAGGTCCTGGATCGAGGAATCGGTCAGGCCCCGGTCGACGACGGTGATGAAGGTTCCCGCGTCCTTGATGGCCTTGACGGGCTGGGTCAGTTCTTCCGAACTGTATGGCAGGATGACCAAGGCATCCAGTTTGCGGCTGGCGGACAGATCCTCGAGCGCGCTGACCTGCTCGGCGGCCGATGGCGAGGTCTTGACGACTACTTCCACGCCCGGGAAAGCCGCGTTGATTTCCTTGGCGGCCTGCTGGGCATGATAGACGACGCCCGCGGTCCAGCCATGGTCGGCCGCCGGTATCGACACCGCGACGACCTTCTTGTCCTGTGCCATGGCGTGTCCGGCCAGCAGCAGCGAGCCAAGGGCGGCCGCCGCGATCCATTTTCTACTCAACATTCTCTTCTCCCATTGGACCTACAAAAACTTGGCTCCCGCGTGGTCCCGACACGGGGCTATTTCGAATTGGAAAACCGCTGGATGAGCATGGCGATGATGATGATGACGCCCTGAACGGCGGCCACGAGGTACTCGGAAACGAAGTCCGACAGCACCATCAGGTTGGCGATCAGTTCCAGGATGACCGCACCGGCGACTGTTCCCCACACATGGCCCTTGCCGCCGCGCAATGCGGTGCCGCCGATCACCACGGCGGTGATCACCTGCAACTCCCAGAGCTGCCCGGTGGTCGGCGTGGCGGCCCCCAGGCGCGGCACGTAGCAGATCGCGGCGATCGCCACGCACGCGCCCTGGACGATGTAGGCGATGGTGCGGGTCTTAATGACCGAGATGCCAGAATAGCGCGCGACATCCTCATTGGCGCCTACAGCCGCGCATTTGCGTCCGTATTTCATCTTGTAGAGGATGAAGGACGCGACGGCCGCGACCGCCATGGATATCAGGATCGGGATCGGAATACCCGCGACCGTACCGAAATAGACAGGTCGGTAGGCGTCGCGCAGCGAGCGGTCTATCGGGATCGTGCCGCCGTCGGTCAGATAGGTGATCAGCGCCCGGAAAATTCCCATAGTGCCAAGCGTCGCGATGAACGGCTCGATCCGGCCGACCGTGACGATCAGCCCGTTGGCGAGCCCACACAGCAACCCGACCAGGATCGCAACGACCATTCCGGCGGGAATGGCCCAGAGGCCGGCATGCGGCGCCATCGCGTTCATGAACATGATCGTGATGCCGGTGACGAAAGCGGCCATCGAGCCGACGGAAAGATCAAGCCCTCCCGACGAGATGACGAACGTCGCACCAACCGCGATGATCGCGATGAAGGCGCTGCGGGTGATCACGTTGGCAAGGTTGGTGGCCGAGAGGAAGTCCGGATTGATGAGAAAGCCCGCCACGAGCAGGGCAGCCAATGCCAGGAAAGGTCCGACGTCGGTCCAGGTGAGATTCAAATCGCTGATCCGGCGCGTCGTCGGGGATCCGGTCATGACAGCCATTCTGTTCCTCCCTTGGCCTTTGGCCCCGGCTTCGGGCCACTGGTTGCCAGCAGCGCCACATTGCTTTCAGTCATTTCGGCGCCGCTGACTTCCCCTGTGACATGCCCTTCACGCATCACCAGGATGCGGTCGCAGATGCCGATCAGCTCCTGCATCTCCGAGGAGATGACGATGCAGGCCTTCCCCTTGGCGACCAGACCGTGGATGAAGGCGTAGATCTGCGCCTTGTTGGCTATATCGATGCCGCGCGTCGGCTCATCGATGATGACCACCGACGGGTTGGTCAAAAGGATCTTGGCCAGAAGCAGTTTCTGCTGGTTGCCGCCCGAGAGTTGAGCCGCCTTTGCGGCCGGGCTTTTCACCCTGATGTCATAGGTCTCGACGGCCTTTTCCAAGGCTTCCGTTTCGCGTCGGCGGCCTATCGAAAGGCCGGGATGGAAGACGCCGAGCGCAGAGAGTGTCAGATTGGGTGCCAGGCGCTCCTGCAGCAGCAATCCCTTGCCCTTGCGGTCCTCGGTCAGGTAGCCGATGCCGGCGTCGATCGCGGCGCGCTGCGACTGGAAGTGGACCGGCTTGCCCTCGAGCTCGACCGTGGCGGTTGCCGGGCGCAGGCCGACGATACCCTCGAACAGCTCGGTGCGGCCGGCGCCGACCATCCCGGCAAAGCCGAGTATCTCGCCCTTGTGGACCGTGAACGACACATCCTCGGCATAGCCGGGAACGGTGGCGTTCCTGACGCTCAGCATCGGGATATCGGATGATGCCCCGGTCTTTTCGGGGTAGAGCGCAGCCAGCTCACGGCCGACCATGAGGCGCGCCATGTCCATCTGGTTCAGCGTCTTGCCGGGATAGGTGCCAACCATCTTGCCGTCGCGCAGCACGGTCACCTTATCGGCGAGCCTTTGCACCTCGTCCAACCGGTGGCTGATATAGAGCACTGCGGTGCCATGGGCCTTCAACTGCAGGACGATTTCCAGCAGCCGTTCGACCTCACCGCCGGTCAGCACGGCGGTCGGTTCGTCGAAGATCACCACCTTGTAGTCGTCGAGCAACGCGCGCGCGATCTGCACCATCTGCCGGTCGGCCAGCGAGATGTCGCGCACCAACGCGGTCGGCGATACGAAACAGCCGATCTGCGCCAGCTTCTCGGCCGCCAACCGCCGCATGGTACGGTCATCCACGACCGGGCCGCGCGAAAGCTCACGCCCGAGAAACAGATTGTCCGCCACCGTCAGCGCCTCGGCGAGCAGGATCTCCTGATGCACCAGCGCGATGCCGGCATCCTGCGCCTGGCTGGGCTTGGTGAATTCCACCGGGTGGCCGTTCATCGACAAGGTGCCGCTGCTTGGCTCGACATAGCCGGAAAGCAGCCTCATCAATGTCGATTTGCCGGCACCGTTTTCGCCGATTATGGCGTGGATCTCACTGGGCAGGACGTCGAGCGTGACGTCCGCGAGCACCGTCACCGGGCCGTATTGTTTCGACAGGTGCCCGGCGCGCAGCACCGGTTCGACGGCGCCCGGCATGTCGCCAGAGGGCAGCGTGCTTCCTCCCTCCCCTGCGATATTGGCGGCAATGGACATCGGTTCCAGCCTCAATCGAATGCCGGAAGCAAGCGATCGCGGGAATGCTCGATATGGACGCGCATGGCCTCTTGGGCGGCGTCCGGGTCGGCCCGACCGAATGCGGCGAGAATCGCCTCGTGTTCGTCGAGCGCTTCCTCGGTCACGCGGGAATGGTACATCAGGCGGAAGATATGGAAATGGGTGTGCTGGTGGCTCAACGTCTCCCGAATGAGTTCGTTTTCGGAAAACTCCATGATCTTGTCGTGGAAGATCGCGTCCTGCCGGGCGAAATTCGAATAGCGCAGGCGATCGTCCTTGCCTTCGCGCCGTGACATCACGCCGGCCGCTTCCAGCAAAGTGTTGAGCTTCGCTTCGTCCATGGCAGCGGCGGCTTTCGCCGCGGCATGCGGCTCAAGCAGAAGACGCATCTCGTACAATTCGTCGAAACGGCGGCGGGTAATCTGGGGCGCTGCGCGGTAACCAATGAGATGCGTCTTGAGCACCAGGCCTTCGCCTTCGAGGCGGCCGAGCGCCTCCCGGATCGGTGTGTGCGAGACGTTGAATTCCTTGACCAGGCTATCGACAGTGATGCGTGAACCCGGCGCGATCTTCAGCGCCATAAGCTGAGCGAAGATAGCTTCGTAGACATCTTCGACCAGGCTGTTGGAGCGCTGGATACGCCCCGCTGCGCCAATCGTTTCGGTCGTGTCGGTTGAGTTCGCGGTCTGCATCTTTTTGCCTCTTGACAGTGAGGACTGCTAACACGATGCTCCGACCGATGCAATCCTATATCCTATACGATTTTAAAGCGGATATGTTTTTAAACTGCCACCTTGATGTCGCCGCGGCGCGTCCAACAGCCTTCGCCGACAGGTGGCGGACATGTCGCGATAGCCTTTCCCAGTTCCCAGTTGAGCCGCCGTCAAAGGACAAAAGATCATCATGAGCCTCTTCGCCGCCCTCCGGCTTCCGCGTGAAATCCTTTTCGGCAAAGGCCAGCGTCATGCGCTGCCGACAGTCGCCAGCAGGTTCGGGCGGCGCGCGCTGGTCTGCACCGACGAGCGCTTCGCCGGCACCGCGGTGTTCGCGGAGGTCGTCAAATCGCTCCAGGACGCCTCAATAGAGGTGCTGGTGCATGACCGCGTCCTTCCCGACGTGCCGCGTGAAACAGTCAGCATCTGCGTCGACGAGGCGACAGGGTTCCGGCCCGAGATGGTGATCGGCATCGGCGGCGGCAGCTGCCTCGACTTTGCCAAATGCACCACCTTGCTGCTCAGCCATGGCGGCAAACTCCAGGACTACTATGGGGAGTTCAAGGTGCCCGGCCCCACGCTGCCGCTCATCGCCGTACCCACCACAGCGGGCACTGGCTCCGAAGTGACGCCGGTCGCGGTGATCTCCGATCCTGATCGCACGCTCAAGGTCGGCATATCGAGCCCGTATCTGATCGCCGCGGTTGCCTTGTGCGATCCCGACCTGACGATGACCTGTCCGCCCGGGCTGACCGCGATCGCCGGCGCCGACGCATTGACACACGCAATCGAGGCTTTCACCGCCATGCGGCGCGGCGAGGATCCGGACCTGCCGCAAAAGCACGTGTTCATCGGCAAGACGGCGCTGACCGATCATTTCGCGCTGCTGGCCATAAAGCTGCTGGGTCGCAGTCTGCAGAAAGCCTGCACGGACGGCACCGATGCCGATGCGCGTGCCGATGTGATGATGGGCGCGTTGGCGGCAGGGTGTGCATTCGGTACCGCCGGAACGGCGGCGGCGCATGCCGTGCAATATCCCGCCGGTGCGCTCACACACACCGCGCACGGCTTGGGTGTGGCAACCATGATGCCCTACGTCATGACCTATAACAGGCGTGTGGCTGCCGCTGAAATGGCCGAGATCGGCCGCGCGCTCGGGCTCTCCCCAAATGGGCGCAGTGAAGACGAGCAGGCCGGCGCTGCCATAGAGGAGATCAGGCGGCTGTTCGCAGCGATCGGCATCACCTCGACGCTGGCGGATCTTGGCCTACCCGCTGATAAGCTAGACTGGACCGCCGAGCAGGCGCTCGGCATCGACCGCCTCATCAAGAACAATCCGCGCCCATTCGATCTCGCCACCATGCGACGCCTGGTTCAGGCAGCCCACGACGGCGATCTCGCGGCCTGCGCCAATTGAACGAACGGAACAAGACGATGACCCTTGCCCAGCAAATCGACCAGGATGGCTACGACGTGCGCCGGTTTTCGCACGGGCTTTACATCGACGGCACGTGGCGCCCCTCTTCCGATGGCCGGCTCATCGATGTGGTCGATCCGTCCTCCGGGGCCGTGATCGCGGCGGTTCCCGATGCAACGCTTGAGGATGCCGCAACTGCCGTCGAGGCCGCAGCCAGGGCCGCCAAGGGATGGCGGGAGACAGCGCCGCGCAAGCGCTCGGAAATCCTTCGGCGATGTTTCGAACTCATGGTCGAACGTTCTGAAACGCTCGCCATGCTGATCTCGCTGGAGAACGGCAAGGCGTTGCGGGACGCGCGTGGCGAGGTGGCGTATGCGGCCGAGTTTTTTCGGTGGAACGCCGAAGAGGCGGTCCGGATCACCGGCGAATTCGGCACCGCACCATCCGGCACCAACCGGATCGTGGTCGACTATGAGCCGATCGGGATCTGCGTGCTGATCACGCCCTGGAACTTTCCCGCCGCGATGGCGACCCGCAAGATTGCACCGGCACTGGCGGCAGGTTGTACGGTCATCCTGAAACCCGCCAGCGAAACGCCACTGACGGCCTACGCTTTGGCCGCACTCTACAGTGAGGCCGGGGTCCCGGCCGGCGTCGTCAACGTCCTCACCACGACCAGTCCTGGTCCGTTGACATCGGCCATGCTGGCCGATCCGCGTGTCAGGAAGCTCTCCTTCACCGGCTCAACCGGAGTCGGCCGAACCTTGCTCGGCGAGGCGGCCAAGCATGTCATCTCCTGTTCGATGGAACTCGGCGGCAATGCGCCCTTCGTCGTGTTCGACGATGCTGATCTTGATGCGGCGCTCGACGGTGCAATGATCGCCAAGATGCGCAATGCCGGCGAGGCATGCACCGCCGCCAACCGCATCTATGTCCAGTCAGGCATCCACGAACGGTTCGCTGACGGGCTTTCCAAACGCATGGCGGCGCTCAAAGTGGGAGCGGGCACCAATGCCGATACCGAGTGCGGCCCTATGATCACAAAGAAGGCAGTGGACAAGATCGACCGTCTCGTCAAGGACGCGGTGGAGCGGGGAGCCACGGTGCTTTGCGGCGGCTCGATTTTGGACCGCGAAGGCTTTTTCTATCCGCCGACCGTACTCTCGGCGGTATCGCCAGAAGCCGACATGGCGCATGAGGAGATCTTCGGGCCGGTGGCGCCCATCACCATGTTCGAAACCGAGGCGCAGGCCATCGCGTACGCTAATGACACGGAATATGGCCTTGCAGCCTATATCTATACGCGCGATGTGGGACGTGGAATGCGTGTGGCGTCGGGTATCGAGGCCGGTATGATAGGGCTCAACCGCGGGCTGATGTCCGATCCAGCGGCGCCCTTCGGCGGCGTCAAGCAAAGCGGCCTTGGCCGCGAAGGCGGTCAGCACCACGGCATCGCCGAATTCATGGAGGCGAAATACATCGCCGTCACCTTCTGATCGGGATCCCATGCAGAAAGACCCCTTCCGCACCCGCGACCACGTTGCCGATTTTGACGACATCGTGGCCGATATCGTGGCGCGCAGCGCCGCGACCCGGGCGACGCTGCCCATGGCCGGCGATCTCGCCTATGGCGAGCACCCTGCCGAGAAGCTCGACCTGCTTTTTCCACCCGCCCGGGGCCGCAATCTTCCGGTTCATATCTTCATCCATGGCGGCTACTGGCGCATGTTCTCCAAAGCCGACTATTCCTATATCGCGGATACCGTGACCAAGGCTGGCGCGATCGCGGTGATCGTCGATTATGCGCTGATGCCTGAGGTCAGGATGGCGGCGATCGTGGATCAGGTCCGGCGCGCCAAACAATGGGTGCTGGACAACATCGCCAGCTATGGCGGCGACCCCGGCCGGATAAGCCTCAGCGGCCATTCCGCCGGGGCGCATTTGGCGACTTTCCTGTTCGAAAAGACGCCAGCGCCTTCGCACATCCATGCAGTGCTGCTGTTGGGCGGCCTCTACGACCTGAAGCCCCTCCAGACGTCTTTCCTCAAGCCACTAATCGGCATCACCGACGAGGAGGCTGTGGCCTTCACGCCGATGACGCGGCAACACGATCCTGATACCGACGTGACGATCGTGGTAGGTGCCCAAGAAACACCGCCATTCCAGAAGCAGGCGGCTGATTTCGCAACGCGATTGCGCGCGCACGGGCTCGGTGTCCGCAACCTGTCCCTGAAAGATCGGAACCATATGAACAGCGTACGGGATCTGGGCATCACCAGCACGCAAGCTGGCGATCGCCTGCTAGAAATCATCGAAGCGACGCGCGGCTAGTCCGGCTGGGTTCCGCGCAACCCAGGGGCGGACTGAGCGCCTTGCGCTGCAGGGGTCATCTGCCGTCAGTTCCCAGATGACCGCAACGGGGCCGAAGGAGAATGTCCGCTCTCGGGCCTATGTGGCTGAAGGTCGACCTTTTGCATCCATGGCTGTGCCGAAGGCTTGCCGCCGTTGCTTTCTCCCGCGCCGCGCGACGGTTCTACCTACTGAGGCCAAGACCTCGTGCGGCTGGCCCAATTCAGCCCTCGCCGCAGGATAGTACCCATGGACGGATTGTCGAATTCCTCCGGGACATGGCCGAGTGCGCTGAAGAAGACGCGGCCGTGGCCGAACGGCTTTTTCCAAACTGTCGGCATAACCACGCCGTCGATCCAGGGATAGTCCTCGCCGGTGAAACGGACGGTCGCCAGCACCTCGTTCGCCGGATCAACATGCATGTAGTACTGCTCAGAATGATATTCGAAGTCGGAAACACCAGCCATGATCGGGTCGTCCTGGCGCGCGATCTCAACCGTATAGCGTTTTATGCCGCCGGGTTCGCGCACATAGGCGCCGCCGACCATGTAGCGGAACCGGTCGTTGTCACGGAATCCGTCGGCCATGCCGCCATGGAAGCCCCCAAGCCCGACGCCCGACCAGATTGCCGCCCAAAGCCTCTTTGAGGTGTCGACACTCATCTGGCCCACTGTCCAGTTGGGAACGATCAGGTCATAGCCGGCGAGATCTTCCACGTCATAGGCACTGAGCGTTTCGCTATGCGTCACGGCGAATCCATCTTCCTCAAGCATCGACCTGACGCGCTCGCCAGCCTCGACGGCGCGATGCGGCGCATAGCCTCCGGAAATGATCAGACACCGCCTCATGAAATCCCTCTTCATCTTTTGGCCATCCACATTGCGGATGCGCATATCGTACAAAACAACAATTGTATCAAATTTTCAAGGCGAACGTAGGCGCATCGCGAGAATCCACACATATCGGTCCTTTGACGGCTTCTCTGATGTATCTTATAGAACAATAATTGTTGATATTTATTCCGAGGTGCGCGATGTTGCCGGGGATTTCGGCCGACGAACGGCCGCACCCGCCCCGAGGAGCGAATGATGAGCCAACGACCGCAATCAGCCACACTGAACCATGTCAGCATTCCCGCCCACGACCTTGCGGAGTTGGAGGCGTTCTATCGCGAAGTGCTGGGATGCGAGCGCGTGCAGGCGCCGAATTTCGGCTTCCCGGTGTGCTGGATGCGGCTCGGCAATTTGCAGCTCCACCTCCAGCAGGTCGGCCCGACCGCTGGCGTGCGCACCTACCAGCATTTCGCGGTCGAGGTGGCCGACTTCATGGGCGCCTACCGGGCATTGCAGGCGCGGGGCGCTTTCGAGGAAGGCACACGCTATGCCGACCTGTGGCTTTTGCCGTCGGGCGAATTACAGATGTTCGTGCGTGATCCCTCGGACAATCTGTTCGAGATCGACCATCCCGATGCCACGCAGCTTGACCTGTCGGCTTTCGAGACCCCCTTGCGCCGGCTGGAGAACGAGCAGGAACAGTCGCAGCAGAACCGGCTTGCCACCCTCTTCCTCTACCGCAAGGCGGCAGCCTGATCGCGCCGTGCGAGGCGCGCGTGCTAAACGGCAAGATTCGTGGTGATCTCGTTGCCCATCGCCTGGATGGAATGGATCAGATGCTCGAACCTGCCGGGCTCCGCGCCGACCAGCGCCGTCACGCAGGTAATGCCGATCGAGGCGACGGGAATGTTGTCCTTGCCGAAAATCGGGCGAGCGACGCAGGTCAGCCCCTCGTGGGTCTCGTTCGCGTCGATTGCATAGCCGCGCTCGCGCGTGACCGCCAGATCGATGCGCAGCGCATCCGCGTTCATGATGGTGTTGCCGGTAAGGCGGACGAACTCGATGTTGTTGATCAGCGTCTCGCGCTGTTCCTGCGGCAGGAAGGCGAGCACCGCCTTGCCCACGGCGGAACTGTAGAGCGGTTCGAGAACGCCGATGCAATGGCGGATCGAGATGATCGAATCCGACAGCGCGAAATCGGCCAGCAGCACCCGGTCGTTGACAAACAGCCCCAGATGCGTGGTCTGCTGAGTGATGCTGGCCAGCCGCTGCAACTGGTCGTGGAAAGAATTGATCAACCGCGTCTTCTCGCGCAGCCGCGACGCCCAATAGTAGATGCGGCCGCCGACGTCATACTCCTTTGTCGTGGTGTCCTTGCGCAGGAAGCCGCGATGCTCGAGCGTCTGCAGGAAACGAAAGGCGGACGCACGATCCATGTTGAAGCGCCGTACAATATCCGACAGCTTGAGCGGCGCCGGCGCCTCGATGATCTCATCGAGGATCCGCAGACCTTTTTCGAGGCTCTGGATGTGGCCGGCCGGACTCTCGACCTCGTGCACGGGGTTCGGATTGTCCAACATTGTCTCCCGAAAGTTTGATTATGAAACAATGGAATAGGCTGTCGGCCCTTACCTGTCAAACGAACAAACCGGGCGCGCCTGGTGGAGCTCCACGCAAATGCTGGCAGTATGAGCACACCGTGACGCCAGATTGTCCATCCGATCGCCCAGGGCCGCCAGATACTGATAAGCTCCCCAAGACAACAATTGTTTCTCAATGACTTTGCAAACACGCCTGAAATCCATGCGACCTCAGGCCTTCAGCGCTGCCACACCCTTTCGCAGGATGACGATCACCGCCAAGGTCGCGACCACCAGCAACACCGTCGACACGACAGCGATGGTCGGGTCGATCTTGTCGCGCAGCGCCGTGAACATCACCTTGGGGAGCGTCGCATTGTTGCCGCCGGACACGAACATGGCCACCACCACTTCATCGAGCGAAGTGACGAAGGCAAGCAGGCCGGAGGCGACGATGGGTCCGCTCACTTGTGGCAGCACGACCCTAAGCCAGGCCTGGTGCCAGCGCGCACCCAGGCTGCGCGCGGCGCGTTCCTGGCTGAAATCGAACTGGCTGAAGGCGGCGCTCATCACCACGAACACCACCGGGATCGCCAGCGCCACATGGCCTAGCACCAGCCCGGTCATGGTGCCGACCATACCGATGCGAGCCAGCACGAAGAACAGGCCGATAGCGATGAGGATCGAGGGTATCACCGCAGGCAGGACGATGAGCCCGCTGACCAGCAGCCGCCAGCGCTGGCTCAGTTGCGCGGCACCGTAGGCGGCGAAGATGCCGATCGGCACCGACACCAGCGTGGTCAGCGTACCGGCAGTGAGGGACGCGCGCGCCGCCTGGGTCCAGGTGATGGAGTCCAGAAAGTATTGATACCAGCGCAGCGACAGCGACGGCGGCGGAAACGCCAGGAAATCCGACGATGAAAACGACATCGGTATGACGATGAAGGACGGCGCCGCCAGGAACACGACCAGCAGAATGGCAAGCAGCCATTTCAGTCGCTCGATAAGCGGCGTGTCCTCGAACCCATCAAGCATGTCAGCTCCTCTGCCGCGAAAGCAGGACGCGCTGCACCCCATAGCTCAGCGCGAACAGCAAGGCCGTGAACACCAGCAGCAGCACGCCGAGCGCGCTGGCAGCGCCCCAGTTGGAATAGTTGGACAGGCTGCGCGCGATGCGCATCGAGATGACGTTGACGTTGCCGCCGCCGAGGATGGCGGGCGTGACGTAGAAGCCAAGGCTCATCACAAAGACGAGGATCGCGCCGGCCGCAATGCCCGGCACGGCGAGCGGCAGGAAAATCCGGCGATAGGTATAGGACCTGGACGCTCCCATGCTGGCCGCGGCACGGATCAGCGCGCGGTCGATGTTGCGCATGGCCCCCAGCACCGGAAGGATGAAGATCGGCAGCATGATGTGGGTCATGCCGAGCACCGTGGCGAAATGGTTGAAGGCAAGCTCCAGCGGCGCCTTGGTGATCCCAAGCCACATCAGCATCGAATTGACGATGCCGGTGCGCTGCAGCAACACCAGCCAGGCATAGGCTCGCACCAGCAGCGAGGTCCAGAACGGCAGCAACACCGCCGCCAGGAAGATCACGGAGCGCCTGGGCGGCAGGCCGTTGATGAAGGTGGCGAAGGGCACACCTATCACAACGCACGCGGCCACCGTTGCCAGCGCGACCTGAAAGGTCGTGACGAAGATGCGCGCGTAGCTCGCCCCATCCAGGATGCGCTGGTAGTTCTCGAAACTTGGCTTGCCGTCCGCGCCGAAGGCCGACAGGAAGAACAGCCAGGCGCAGGGTACGAGTACGCAAAGCGCCACGACCGCCAGGCAAGGTAGCGTGAAGGCCAAGGAGACGAAGCGCTCAAGCCTGGTGTCCCATGCCAGCCGCCTGCCATTGTCGGCCTGCGCCGCAGAGTTCGGAATGGTCGCATTCAAGGCGGACATGTCTACACCTGAAGGAAATGCACCCGGTCGCGCCGAACGTGCAGGTCGATGGGCTGTCCCACCTGAAGGTCGGCGACCTCGGAGCTGAAATGCTTTTGCGCGCGCGCCGTGATGGCTTGCCCGCCGGCAAGGTCGACCTGCAGCAGCCAGCTGTCGCCTTGGAAAACGACGCCTCGCAGCAGGCCGGCGACCGCGAACCAGTCGCTCTCGTCGCCGCTCCTGGCCAGGCAGAAATCCTCGCTGCGCACCATCAGCGCATGTGCCGAAGACGCCACCGTACCGAGATTCCCAGACACAACGCCGCGCGCCTCGGCCAACGGCAATATGGTCGCCTCGCCGATGAAGCGGGCGACGAACTCGTTGGTCGGACGCCGGTAGATGGTTTCGGGACTGTCGAGCTGGACGATCCTGCCCTTGTCCATGACAGCGACACGATCGGCGATTGTCAGCGCCTCGCGCTGGTCATGGGTCACGTAGAGTGTGGTGATCTGCAGCTTGTTGTGCAGTTCGCGGATTTCGATCTGCATCTCCTCGCGCAGGAGCTTGTCGAGGGCCGATAGCGGCTCGTCCATCAGGAGCACCTTGGGCTCGAACACGATAGCGCGGGCGAGCGCCACGCGCTGACGCTGGCCGCCCGAGAGTTCGCCGATGCGCCGCGATCCGTAGCCGCCAAGCTTGACGACGTCGAGCGCCGCCAGCGCCCGCTTGCGCGCCGCGTCCTGCGGCACGCCGCGAACCTCCAGCGGAAACGTCACATTGGCCATGACGTCCATATGCGGAAACAGGGCATAGCTCTGGAAGACGACGCCGAAGCCGCGCTGGTTGGCGGGAAGCCTGACGATGTCGCTGTCGCCGAAGAAGATCCGTCCGCGATCGGGGCGGATGAAGCCGGCGACGGCCATCAAGAGCGTGCTCTTGCCCGAGCCCGAGGGACCGAGAATGGCGACGAATTCGCCGGCCTCCACCGTCAGGCTGACATCGTCGAGGGCGCGGAAATCGCCATACATCTTGGACACGGCCTCGATGCGGACCGATTCTGCGGAACGACTGCTCATATGACCTGTCTGGCTGTGGGTGGGGGCCGGGGAAAGAAGCATAGGGGACAGCGCCTATTCGGTCATCATGTCTTCGAACAACTGCTGGACGTGGTCGTTGTTCTTCGCCCACCAGTCGATGTCCTGCACGATCATCGCGCCCGAATTGGCCGGGCTCGTCGGCAGCACGGCCTCGGCTTCCTTGCTGATGATGCTGGTCTTGTAAGCGCCCTGGTTCAGCGGACCGTAGGAGACGTATTTGGTGAGGCCGGCCTGCGACTGCGCCGACGACATCTCGTTGATCATCTTCATCGCCTCGGCCTTGTGGGTCGAGCCCTTGGTCACCGCGAAACAGTCGTAAGTCAGAATGCCCTGGTTGTAGGTGTAGTTTACGGGGCCGCCAGCTTCCTTGGCGGTCTGGAAACGGCCGTTCCATCCGGTCGTCATGTCCACCTCGCCGTCCTTCATCAACTGCCCATGCTGCGCACCCGAAGACCACCAGACAGAAATATTGGGCTTCAGCGTCGCGATCTTGGCGATGGCGCGTTTGATTCCTTCCTCGGTGCCCAGCACTTTATAGACATCCTTGGGCGCCACGCCGTCGGCCAGCAGCGCCATCTCGACCTGCGCCTCCGCGTCGGAACGCATCGAGCGCTTGCCCGGAAATTTCTCGACATTCCAGAAATCGGCCCAGCTCGAAGGCGCGTCCTTGGCATAGGTCTTGGTGTTCCATGCCATCACCGCCGCGTAGCCGTAGATGCCGACGCAATAGGGCGCCGCCGTCCCCGGCAGGAACTCGGAAGCGTCAACGGCCTTGTAGTCGATCGGCTCCAGCATGCCTTCGGCCCCGGCGATCGCCGCCTGGTAGCCGCTCATGATGATGATATCGGTCTTGACCGAATTGGAGCCAACCTCGAGCCGAAGCACGTCCAGGGCGTTGTCGGCCGTCTCTTCTTTCACCTGGATGCCAAGCTTCTTGGCGGCCGGCCCCCAGAGCACGGCGCGCCCACCTTCCTGTACGGCGCCGCCGGGCGTGTTGAGCGTAAGCGTTGCCTCCTCGGCGGACGCCGTTCCGGCAAACGCGGCCGCAAGAATGCCTGCAGCCAGTATCGAACCACGCATAAGTCGTCTCCCATTCTTGTTCAGGTCGTCGGCAATTGTTGTTTTTAACACAACATTTATGCCTCACAAATCGATGTAAGGCCATCTTACCGCCGATTGTCAAGCAATTTTGCTGGATTTTTGCGACGCCGACAATTTCTTTTTCTTATGAAACAATTTCTGTTGATCAAGATTACGGCGGTCGATATGGGTAACCCTGACCAAGGAGATGACGCCAGATGAGTGACGGCGAGGCAAAACTGATCAATCTCGCATTCCGCGTCGGCAGCGTCGCCGAAGCGGAGGCGCTGGTTCAAAGCACCGGCGGCTGGTCGAAGCGGGCCTTGCACGACATCGATGGCAAACAGTTCCTGGAAGCCCGCTTTGGCGGCATCAGCATCAATTTCTTCGAGACCGCGCTCTATGACGGAAAGAACGTGCCTTCGGCCCGCGGCTTCCTGCACGCAAGCTTTGCCGTGCCGAGCCTCGCCGTCATTCTCGAAAATCCCGACTGGAGCGCCAGGCTCATTTGGGGGCCCTCTACGATTCGTGGCGGCTTCGGCCATCGCCGGATCGCCTTCTTCGAACCACTGCCCGGCTGTCGCATAGAATTGATGGAGGAAATCGATGATTGAAGCATCGCAGTTGCGGTTCTTCGCCCGCGCCGGCGCGGCCACCGTCTATGAAGCTTACGGGCGCATCGGCGATCTCGACCCGGCCGTGCGGACGATGGTGCCAGGCCTCGCGATTGCCGGTCCGGCCTTCTGCGTCGGCTGCGAGCGCGGCGACAATCTGGCGCTGCACCGCGCAGTGGCCGAGGCAGCGGCCGGTGACGTGATCGTGCTGTCTGGTCATGGCGAGGCCTGCGGCTATCTGGGCGACATCCTCGCCGAGGCGGCGGCATGCCGGGGCATTGCCGGCGTGGTGGTGGACGGCTTCGTGCGCGATGCGGCCGAACTAACCAAGATGCGCTTTCCCGTATGGGCCCGGGGCCTGGCCATCCGCGGCGCGACCAAGATCCATGCCGGATCGATCGGTGCCCCGGTACAATGCGGCGGCGTTCGCATTGCGCCCGGCGACCTTGTGGTTGCCGACGACGACGGGGTGTGCGCGGTAGCGAGCGTCGATCTTAGCCGCGTCTTCCAAAGCACCGGAGAGCGCCTTGCACAGGAAATCGCGATGCGCGACCGACTGCGCCAAGGCGCGCTGACGCTGGATCTTCTCGATCTTCGCAAATATCTGTCGGCCGCCGGCGAGGATCTGCCGCGATGATCCATTGCCGAGACTGTCGCCGGCCGCCTGCGTGCCAGTCCCTTTCGTGTCCGAGGTCCTAGACGATGCCCGATGCCCAGAATGCCCTGCCGCTTGACGGCGGCCCCTATGATTTCATCGTCATTGGCGCGGGTTCGGCCGGTGCGGTGCTGGCCGCGCGCCTTAGCGAAAGCGGACGCAAGAAGGTCCTGCTGCTCGAAGCCGGCCCCAGAGACCTGAACCCCTGGATCCACCTGCCCATGGGCTATTCCAAACTGTTCACCGACAGCCGCTACAACTGGATGTACGAGAGCGAGCCGGAGAGCGCTCTTCAGGGGCGCGTGCTCTACCAGCCGCGTGGCAAGGTGCTGGGCGGATCGAGCTCCATCAACGGCATGATGTATGTGCGCGGCAACGCCGAGGATTTCGACGATTGGGCAAAGGCCGGCTGCGACGGCTGGTCCTATGACGAGGTCCTGCCCTATTTCCGCAAGGCCGAAGACCAGTCGCGCGGTGCCGACCATTGGCACGGTGTCGGCGGCCCGCTGAAAGTGTCAGACCAGTCGTTCGGGCACGAACTGCCGAACGCGCTCTGCGCGGCAGCGGTGCAGGCCGGGCTCGAGCGCAACGACGATTTCAACGGCGCCGCGCAGGACGGCTTCGGCTACTACCAGATGAACATCCACAGAGGCCGTCGCTGGAGCACGGCGCGCGGCTATCTGACCCCGGCCCGCAAGCGCGCCAACCTCAGGATCGTCACCGGTGCCCGAGTCGAGCGGATCGTCGTCGAGAACCGCGTCGCCACAGGCGTATTGTTCAGCCAAGGCGGGCAGAGGCGGATCGCGACGGCTGGCGAAATCATCCTGTCGGCAGGCACAATCGCCTCCCCGCAACTACTCATGGTGTCCGGGATCGGGGCCGCCGCTCCGATGCAGGACCTCGGTATTGGCTGCGTCCTTGACCTGCCGGAAGTCGGCCGCAACCTGCAGGACCATACCTGCATCCAGCTGATGTTCCGCTGCACCAGGCCGATCACCGTCAACGACATCGCCAACAGTCTGGCGAGGCGCATCGCAGTTGGTATGCAATATGCTATAACCCGCAAGGGCTACCTCGCTGAGACCGGTATCTATGTCGGCGGCTTCGCCCGCAGCGACGACACGCAAGACCGGCCGGACATCCAGATGGCGATGGCGGCCTGGAGCGTCGGCGAGCGCACGGCCAAAGGTGCGAAGCCGCACCCATTTTCCGGCTTCAGCTTCAGCCCCGAACATGTCAATCCCGATGCGCGCGGTGCAGTCACGCTGCGCTCAGCCGATGCCATGGCCGCGCCGAGGATCAGCTTCAACTTCTTCCAGACCGATTACGACATCCGCGCCATGACCTTCGGTATAAGGCTGGTGCGCAGGATTTCCGAGCAGCCGGCCATGAAGCCCTACGTCGCCTCGGAATTGCAGCCGGGCAAGGATATACAGACCGATGACGAGATCCTCGACTTCATCCGCCAGAAGGCGGGCTCGGACATCCATGCTGTCGGCACCTGCCGGATGGGCCCTGGTGCCGGCGCCGTGGTCGATCCACGCTTGCGCGTGAACGGCATCGCTGGCCTGCGCGTGGTCGATGCCTCTATCATGCCACGCATCGTGCGAGGCAACACCCATGCCGCCGTGGTCATGATCGCGGAAAAGGCGGCAGACATGATCCTGGCCGATGCGCGATCCTGAACCCGGGCGCCTGCCCCGTCCCAAGGACCTGACGCTGGCCAACTGGGACCGCGCGCCTCGCAATCGCTGGGCCTACCAGCACGT
This sequence comes from Mesorhizobium sp. HAY1-8B, assembly GCF_056868045.1. Classification (NCBI taxonomy): domain Bacteria; kingdom Pseudomonadati; phylum Pseudomonadota; class Alphaproteobacteria; order Hyphomicrobiales; family Phyllobacteriaceae; genus Mesorhizobium; species Mesorhizobium sp. HAY1-8B. The sequence continues at coordinate 2,713,639 of NZ_CP200321.1, read as the reverse complement.
GAGCGATTTCCTGCCCACGGCCCCCATCGCCAGCGCAGAACCGATGCCGCTCATTGCGGCGCACACCGGCCTCGACCTCACCGCCCTCACCTTCACCGACCATCGCGGCGACAGGGTCAATGCGGCGGCAGTGCTCGACGGCTCATGGACCGACGGCTTTCTCATCCTGCATCGCGGCCGGGTTGTCGTTGAGGATTACAGGAACGGCATGCGGCCCGGCAGCGTGCATCTGACGCAATCGGTTTCGAAATCGGTCGTGGCAGCGCTGGCCGGCATCCTCCATAACCAGGGCAGCCTCTCGCTGGACAGGACCGTGGCGGCCTATGTGCCCGAATTCTCGGACTGCGCTTATCGTGACGTCACCGTCAGCCAATTGCTGGACATGACCAGCGGCGTGCACTTCCCCGAGGATATGACCGACCCCGTGTCCGGCATCGGCTTGATGGACATCGCGGTCGGCTGGAAGCCCGCGCCGGCGGGGAATACGAGCCCGAGGACAGTGCGCAAGCTGGTGGGGTCCCTGCGCGGCCTGTCGCGCCCGCATGGCCAGGAGTTCGAGTACCGGTCGATGGAAACCGAAGTGTTGGGTCTTTGTATCGAGGCGGCTGTGCGGGGCAGGCTCGCCGATCTCGCTTCCGAACTGGTCTGGCGACCTATGGGCGCCGAGGACGAGGCGAATTTCGCGGTCGATCCGGAAGGATATGCCATCGCCGACGGCGGCTTGTCGGCCAGCCTGCGCGATCTCGGCCGCTTCGGGCTGATCTACGCGCAGGATGGCTGCGCCAACGGCAGGCAGATCGTGCCGGAGCAATGGGTGGCGCACACGCGCATCGGCGACACCAGCCTGTTCCCCGAGCGCTACCGGGCCGACCGCCCCAATGGCGCCTACCGCAACCAGTTCTGGATCGCCGATGTCGATGCCCCGGTCATCCTGGCGCTGGGGGTCTACGGGCAGATGATCTATATCGATCATCAACGGGATTTCGTCGGGGTGAAACTGTCGACCTGGCCGGAGGCCATCAACCCGGACATGCGCATCGACGTGCAGAACCTGATGGGGACGATCGCCGAGAATCTCAGTTCGATCTGAAGGCGATCTAACGGTTTCGGCTGAAATTCGGACGTGCGGTACTCGGTTTGGAGGCCTGAGATAAATATCAGATTTCTTCGCGAAGTTTCGCAGGTTGAAAGTCAGAATGGGGCCGAAAGGAGAATGTCCGCTCTCGGCCTTATGTGGCTGAAGGTCGAACTTTTGCGCCGTGCTGATCCCTGGTTCCATGCAACCGTCCCTGGGACCCCACAGGCACCTCCACACATGAGCACCAACCCTGCGTGCGCAGGTGATGGACACTGGGCGGCAGCGGATAGGGGCGGCGACCAAAAGCAAAACCGGAATGATCTGTTTTTGGAGAAAATCCCTAATCGGGACGCATGCTCAGGTCTCCTGCACCACACGCCGTGCGTTAAGCGATACCACCGAAGCAGAGATATTTGAGTTCCGTGAAGTCATCGAGGCCGTACTTCGAGCCTTCCCGCCCAAAGCCGGACTGCTTGATGCCGCCGAACGGCGCCACTTCCGTCGAAATCAGGCCAGTGTTGATGCCGACCATGCCGTACTCAAGGGCTTCGGCCACAGCCCAAACGCGCGACATATCCTTTGCGTAGAAATAGGCCGCCAGCCCAAACTCGGTGTCATTCGCCATGGCAATGACATCCTCAACGGCATCGAAACGGAACAGGGGTGCCAGGGGACCAAACGTTTCTTCACGGGCTACCGCCATTTTGGCCGTCACGTCGGTCAGGACGGTCGGCCAGATGAAATTGCCCCCCAGGGGGTGGTCCGGGCCGCCAGCCACGATGCTGGCGCCATGAGCGACGGCGTTTTCGATGTGGCGCCTGACTTTGGCCACGGCGCGATCGTCGACCAAGGGACCGATCTCGGTGCCTTCCTCGAAGCCGTCGCCCACCTTGAAAGCTTTCACGCGACGGACAAGTTTTTCCGCAAACTCCTCGTAAATGCCGGTCTGCACGTATAGGCGGTTGGCGCAAACGCAGGTCTGTCCGGCATTTCGATACTTTGAGACTACGGCTCCCTCGACGGCAGCATCGATGTCGGCATCGTCGAACACGATAAACGGTGCGTTGCCGCCCAACTCCATGCTGAGCTTCATCACCTGCGCCGAAGCTTGCGCCATAAGTGTGCGGCCGACTTCAGTGGATCCGGTAAAGGTGAGTTTGCGTACCTTTTCGTTTTCGCAGACCTCATCACCGAAGTCCGAACTCTTGGTGATCGGGACTACGCTCAGCAAACCGGCGGGAACCCCTGCCCTTTCCGCAAGCACGGCCAGTGCCAAGGCAGACAAAGGGGTCAGGGCTGCCGGTTTGAAGACCATCGAACAACCGACCGCCAAGGCCGGAGCGATCTTGCGCGCCACCATCGCCGAAGGAAAATTCCAAGGCGTCACGGCCCCGACGACGCCTACGGGTTGCTTGATTACGACGATCCGCTTGTCACGAGCATGCCCGGGGATGGTGTCACCATAGACGCGCTTGGCCTCCTCGCCGAACCATTCGATGTAGGACGCGCCGTAAAGGATTTCGCCTTTCGACTCTGCGAACGGCTTGCCCATCTCGGCGGTCAAGATGGTGGCTAGATCGTCCAGACTCGCGATTGTGAGATCGTACCAGCGACGCAGAACGGCCGCGCGCTCTTTGCCCGTACGGGCAGCCCAGTCCTTCTGTGCGACATGAGCTGCGTCGATGGCTTTCGCGATTTCAGCTCGCGTGAAATCAGGCAATGTTGCCAGCACCTCGTTCGTTGACGGGTTGGTAACGTCGAAGGTTTGGCCGGACCGCGATCGACCGAGCCATTCGTTGCCGATCAATCCCGCTTCGCGGACCAGGTCCCTATCCTTGATCTTGCTTAGGAGCGTCGCTGATACGGCCATGACCATTCACCTTTACTGGATTGCTGGCGCCCGCGCTTAAACATCAGGCGCTCCGCGCGGTACGGACTTGGGGACGAGCATCCCCGGCGGCGTCGAAGAGCCCCAGCGAACGTATCGAGCGGTTCCGAACTGCCGCCGGCGACAAGTTGCGTGCGGGCTTTTTGCACGAGTTCGGTCGCCGTCACCGGGTTGTCGGGATCGCCCTTGGTGTCGTGGCGCGCAGCGGAGACAGGTCTTCCCGGGGGCAGTTTCCATTACGATCTTGGCTCCCCATGATTGAGGTAACGGCCGTTCCCTCCAGCGCGCCTGGCATGGCTCGCTCCGTATCCTGCTTTTCTGATACCATCGCATCGGAAGGGGTCCCTCCGTCAAATAGCGTTTTGTAATGGGAGATATAGCGAAACGGCACACTCGGCCGTTCGCCACCAACCCTGAAAGGTGTCCACTTCCTGTATTGAAGAGCTGGCAAAGGCTGCACCACGTGCAGTTACGTCGCTGCCTTGGAGAATGAGCCGCTCTCAACGACTTTCGAGAATATTCAAGCTGACAAAGGTCCAATCCGGCTGCCTACGATGTGATGGTAGGACCACGAGGCAATGCCTCGAATTGAGCTCTATTCCAGCCCTGCCCCAATGACACCGTGTCCGCGCTACCCTGCGATTTCTTCAGCCGCTGCGCCAACCGGCGGATTTCGCCAATCAGGACGGGGAGGACGACATGCTGGGCAGCGCTTTCCTGCGGTCGCACCAGGGCGATGGTTCGCGTCATGTCCCTGTCGGCGATGGCGGAGGCACTTAATGCGTGTTGAGAGAGTTCACGGGCCACGCTTGAGTGAGGCAGAATGGTTGCATATTGCGTGGCCTTATCCGCGATCACGGTTTTGACCGCGCCAAGGGAATCGAGTTCCAGCTCTGGCTTGAGGGCAATGCCCCTTGCCCGGTAGACCCGATCGATAATTCGCCGCAACTCATGGATTTCGCTGGGGAGGATCAGCTTCAGACGGCTGATATCGCCGAGCTGGCGTGGTGGTTGGAGCTTCACACCGGCATAGGACGTTACAAGTACAAGGCGCTCTGAGAACAGATCGATGATATCGAGCCTTTCCGGCGAAGTAGGTCGATAGGTAAGCGCGGCGTCGAGACGTCCGCCACGCATGAGGCTGGCGAGGTCGCCGCTATAGGCCTCGACCACGTTCAGTGTCACGCCCTGACCTTGACCTCCGACGAAACTGCGGATGTCCTCAAGGAACAGCGAAGCGATAGTTGGGCAGATGCCCAGCGATATCTCGCCTTTCAGTCCATTGGAACGCCGACGCATCTCACGAACGGCGTCATCCAGGCCATCAATGTGAAGGCGGGATTGGCCCAGCAGGAACCGGCCTTCTGCCGTGGGCTCGGCGCCCCGTCCGCTGCGGTTGATCAGGGAAACCCCAACCTCCTTCTCAAGCAGTTTGATCTGCCGCGTCAGCGAAGGCTGCGCTACGCCGATGGATTGGGACGCGCGAGAAAATCCCCCGTGCTCGCACACCGCAATGAAATAGCGCAGGCGCCTGAGATCGATGCCATCCATCTCCCCGCTACCTGCCCGTGACACGGTCAAGGAGCCGGGCAATCCACGGCGTCGTGGTTGGCTCAAACAGGGGGTTGACGTCAGGCACAAGGTTGATCTGGTGGCGCGGCAGTTGATCTACCACGGATAGCCGGCCCTGATAGGCTAGCCACCACACGATGAAGACGCCGACGAACCAGAACAGGACCTGCCAGATTAGCAGCGATGGCACGCCCGGCGCCACGACAGATCCGGCAAAAATCGGCTCGCTGAAAAACTTGTTGCCGAGGATCGCTCCGGGCCCGAGCGCGAAGAACGCCCAGAGCAGGGTCAGCGACCATTTCGCGGTCGTGGCCGCAGGGTTGCCATTGCGCGCCGGTTGGCTTTTCTCAAATGCATCGTGGAGGCGGTCCCTGCGATCTCTTTCAGCACCACTTCGCGTGAACAGAGAGACCAGGAGGCACGCCGCAAAATTCGGGATCAGCCCCCATCCGGCCGAATGCACCGATAGAGGCCAACGGCCCCACGGCAGGTCGATGAACAGTCGCTCGAACAGGACCAAGCCAAAGCTCTCTGTAAACACCACGAAGAGACCTCCGACAATTAGCCCCGTCAACACACCGCTACGGCTAATCCAACGCACCCAGCAAAGGCCTAATACTGCCGGAAGGAGCTGCACGGATAGACTGAGCGTGAGAGACGAAAAGATCGTCGCGCCAAGCGGCGCATAACTCGCGGCGATGGCGACGGCGCCATAGACGAGGGCTAAGGTTACGCGTGCGGCAAACCGCGTCGTGCGTTGGTCCATGCCCGGAACAATGTAGCGGGAAGTGAGTTCGACCGTGCAAATGGAAGCACCCGATCCGGCGAAGAACGCCACGGCGATTTGGGATGCCGCCACCAAAAGAACAATGAAGCCCACCGCCACCATCTGGTCGAGCGATGCCAGGCGCGCGGTGAAGGCGGTCAGGGACCCTCCTGCCGCGATCTCGCCCGCTAGGATCGGCCCTACCAATATCAGTGCACCGGCCGCGACCCCCGCGATCATCCAGACCTGGCCAAATGCAAAGCCGCGATGCGGCTTACTTGTCATACCGAGGAAGCTGAACCCGGGACTGATGGCGATGCCGCCCAAAGAGAGTGCGAACGTCAATCCCGCAAACGTCGTCCAGATGCCTCCGATCGGGAGTTCCTTGCCGATACCGGCCGTGAACTGGATCACTCCGGGGATCATGTCGGGCAGCACGCCCCCGGTTGTCGCAATGCCGCCAGCGGCAAACGCGAGCTTGCCAACTGTGAAGCCCGTGAAACCGCCGAAGAACAGAAGGAGGGCCAGGATCAGCAAGGACTGGGCGGCAACAAAATAGGCGGTGCCGCGCCAGCCGCCGATCACGCTGCAAACGAACAGTGCAAACGCAACCGCCCAGATTGCAAGCCCGGACGGAATGTCGCCCGCAGTTGAAGCGCCCACCAGTTCGCCCGCCTGAGACAGAGCCATCGCCGCGAACGGAATGGTGAAGAGAAACAACAAGACAAGCATGAAAATACGCAGGGTGGTGCTACCAAAATAATCGCCGAGCAGGTCACCCAGGGTTCGCAACGAGGTTAGTCTCGAAGCGAGCCAAAGGCGCTTCTGCGTGAGGGCCGCAACGAGGGCGACACAGATGATCCCGACAGCAACCTGATTGTATTGCAGGCCGAAAGTGGAGAGCAAAACCAGGTGGTCCGAAAGGCTAAGACTTGCCAAGGTAATGCCGGCACCAGCAAAGATGATCACCCAAGGCGGCAATGATTGACCGCCATCCACGAAGTCAGACGCCTGCTGGGTGTGACGGCCGCTGATGGTTGCAAGATAGAGACCGAAGACCGCAACGATGGCGAGTATGGAAACCAGCAGGGAGGTCATTCGGAGCCTCCCGTCGAACGGGCTGGATCTCGGTCACCCGAACGGAAGTCGCGGATGGCGTCGAACCCTTCAAATGCCTGTCGCGCCCCGTATCGGATGATCAGGTAGAAAATCACCACGGCCCCTATGGTGATAAAGCCGACGCTGAGCGGTATGAAGTTATGCACGGCCAATGGCACGCCAACGAGCGACAGAGCCACGAAAAGGACCAGGCCGAATCCATAGATGATGAGGCCAAGTCCCAATTCGCGGGGCGAGAACCCTGTGCCGTAAACAGCATTGACGATCACATGCGCCACAAATCCCGCCAGAATAATCGCGAACCCAGAGAGGAGATAAGGCGCCCCGCCTTGGCCGAATCCGTAGTCAAACAAGAATGCGGCCGGCAGGGCCGCTGCCAACCAGCACGCCATAACCAGGGCGTGGCGGTCTAGCGTTTCATTTGGGCCGAGCGGGGTCATGAAAAGTTCTCGCTAAAGTGGGCCGCGTTCAGTCGTCCTTGTCCTTAGGAGCATCCGGCCCCTGGAAATTGCGGAACGACATCCCGCCCGCGCTCCCGAGATTCTCGATCGGCAGCCCGAGGTCCTTCATGAGCCCGTCTACGAACGCAACCTGGGTGCGGTACTTCATGGCGGAGTTCACGACGCGGTCCGTCATGTTGCCCCCACCCGAGCCGCCATTGCCCGCGCCAGCTGTTTCCGACGGGCTGTTGAGGCCTGGCAGTCCATCGACCTGCAGGATCTTGATAGATTCGATATTTTCCATCGGCTTGACCGTCTCACGAATAATACTCGGCAGATTGCTGACGAGATTCTCGTAGATGGCACTCCGCCTGCTGGCGTCCGAACGGGTGTTCTCCGACTCGTTGAGCATGCGCTGCCCGGCAGCGTCTTTGGCGTAGCGGATTTCGGCTGCGTTGGACTCGGCGATTTCCGCCTGTGCCCTTAGTTCCGTAGCTTCTTTCTCGGCTTTTGCCGAAGAGACCACGCGTTGGGCGTCGCGCTCGATCCTGGACGAAGACTGGATAAGCTCGATCCGCTTGATGCGTTCGGCCACCTCTTGTTCGCGTGCGCTGTTGACCTGCTCTTCCTGTTCAACCTGCTTTTTCAGGGCTTCCGCGGCTTCCGTCTTCGCGTAGGCTTCCTCGATCGACTTGTTGATCACCGCGATGAGCCGTTCCTTGTCGACGATTTCAACCTCCTTCTGCTGTTCGATCTCATACTTATCGACAAACTTCCGCGCCGCGATGCGCAGCTCATCAATCTGGCGGTTGGCCTCGATCGACGCGTCCTGGATTTCTTGGAATGCCTTGGTCTCGGCAAGCTTGATTTTCTGGTTTTTCTCGATCTCGAGTTGCACGATTTCCTCGTCAACCCTCAAGCGTTCGACGTCGACATCGTAGCGCTTCTGCAGGCGCGCCTTTTCCTGGTCCGCTTCGGCAAGCTCATTGCTGATGCGAACCTCCTTTGACTTCGCCACAGCCAGCAATTCAATGGTTTTGTCGGTTTCGATACGGTGTGTCTCGGTGACCCGTTGGCTCTGCAGTTTGGCCTGGTCGATCTCGGCCGATGACGTCGTCTCAATAATTGACAACTCCTGTCGCGACCGGATTTCCGACTCCTTCACATGCTGCTCGTTTTCGATCCTCTCAGCCTCGACTTCCCGGCGGTTCTGGATCCGTTGCATCTCGAGCTCGCGGCGCGACATGATCTCCGTCAATTCAGTCTCTTGCTGTTTCTTGATCTCCAGCGACCGCACCTCCGACTGGGTAGTGATCCGTTCGGAATCAATCAGCCGGTCTTTGGCGATCCGGATCCGCTCGCCTTCTTGCTCGCTGCGAATCCTGGCGTTTTGAATACTGATCGTGGAACTGGACCGCTCTGCCTCGATTTCCGCCAGCTGGGAGGCCTTGCGGATTTCGATTGCCTGTGTCTGTTCAATGCGGGCGTACTCAAGGTCACGCTCGATCTCCAGAGCCCGCTGCTCCGTCTCGAAATCCTTGAGCTTGATGCCGATCCGCGATTCGTTTTCGATACGATTGCGGAGCTGACGGCGCTCTTCAATCTGCTCGGTCAGTTGCGTCAGTCCTTCAGCATCGAACGCGTTGGACGGGTCAAATACAGAAATGGCGGTCTGGTTGAGGTTGGTCAGCGAGGCGTTTTCAAGCTCGAGACCGTTGGAGCCGAGAGTTGTCGCCGCCAGAGCGGCTACCTCGCTCATGTAACGACCGCGGTTGGTGTGGATCTCATCCATCGTCATTGTAGAAGCGATGGCCGACATTGCGTCGACGAACCGGCCCTGAACGATCTCTTTTAGCGCGGCCGGATTCTGGGTGCGCTCGCCGAGCGTCCGGGCGGCGGTCGAGACACCGGCTTCCGTCGGTACGACCCGTACGAAGAACTCTGCGATGATATCGATGCGCATTTTGTTCCTGGTGATCAGGGATTGCTCGCCGAGCCTCCTGATTTCCACCGGGATCGCGTTCATGTTGACGCGAGTGATGTCGTGGACGATCGGAATGATCAGCGCACCACCGCCCATGACCACTCGCTCGCCCCCGAGGCCGGTCCGGACGAAGGACTGATCTTTTGACGAGTGTCTGTAAAGCCAGTGCAGCAGATAGACACCGATCGCGATGATGATCGTTATGAGAATAACGACTGCGATCACATCTGAGCCATTCATTGGAAGATCCTCCACTTAACCGCAGGCGCCGAACAGGTTGGCGCGAAGATTGACAGCCCTCAGAAACGTTCCTCGCCGGCGACGGCAAGTACGATCATTGAGACGGCGATGAGATTGATAAGGTCAGCGACAGTGTAGAGCACGATGATCGGCGCCACATGTCCCGTGCCGATAACGACATCCACGAAATGCAAGATCGGGTAGATCGCCCAACCGATGGTCAGGATCAGCCTGATCCAGAAATAACCGAGCCGGATTGGCCGCGTCGACTTGCTGACGGCATCCGCCATCGCGCCGAAATACATCTCGCCGAGAATGTAGAGCCAGAAGGCGATCGACAGCAGCACGCCAAGGGTTGGATTGAAAATCCGTGCGTCGCCAAGGTACCTTGCGAGAACCATCAGGATTGCAGCTGCCAGTGTCCGCCAGAAGACACCGACGGGCACTTTTCCCGCGATACTCGCAAAGAAGAACACCGACGCCACCTGCATCGGCTGAACCACAAACCACGCAACATAGCGCGAAGCCGCACTGAGCTGCTGGCCCGTCAGCCAAATGTTCGATGCAGCGTAGTATTCAATACCCGATGCGAGAAGCGCGACGCCTGACAGGGCCAGCGGAACCCGCCACCGCTCGGACGTCCACGTCAGGCCCAGCATCGCCAGGGCAGCGGTTGCAAACGTGGCAAGGGTGGCAACGCTGAGCGCGGTGCTCACAACGGCGCTGGACTGAAAGAGTGTTCCAAACATGGGTTTTCCCTAAACTTGGGCTCTGATGTCTGGGGCGCGGCCGTAGAGCGCGACCATCGGCAGGATCAGAAGACCGAAAATGAACTGTTGCCATTCGTATTTGAGCCCGATGCCGATCAGGAAGGCACTCAGGACTTGCAGGACGAGAACCCCGATCACTGTGTAGCCGTAGCCGCCGTACCCCCCCATAAGCGAGGTTCCGCCGATCACCACCGCAGCCAGGGTTGTGAAAAGATACTGGTCGCCGACCCCGATGAATCCGCCGCCGCTCCATCCCAGCAGCAGGCATCCTGTCAGGGCGGCCGAGAAGCCGCTTATGGTGTAGGCCACGGTCCAGTATTTGAACTCGGAGACGCCGATGAGCTTGGCGGAACGGCGATTACCGCCAAGAGCATAAATATACCTGCCAAAGGCGGAATACCGCAGCCCGACAATGACGATAATCGCAATGACGATCCACAGGAGGATTGTCGGCGGAACGGCTAAACCGAAGGTACGACCGTTCATAGCAGCGAGGTTCTGGAGCCATTTGGGCACTGTCCCAAAAACATTGCCGCCAAATGACGATCCGATGCTGGTGAGGATCTGGACTAGCCCTGCAATCGCAAAGCCCATGCCGAGCGTCAGGATCAAAGCTTGGCCCTGCAGTCTGTATGACAGGACGCCGTTGAGGAAACCCAGAGTGGCGCCGATGATCAGCACAAAGACGACTGCCAGCCACGATGGCACGCCGAGCCCGATCAGGAAGAGCAGCCCGATATTCGAAGACCCGATGACAAATGGGATCGACAGGTCCAAGCCGCCCAGCAGCGCCACCAGTGTTTGGCCAACACAGGCGATACCCAGGAAAGCGGCAAACAGCAGGATTGCCTTGATATTGGGGGCGGAGAGAAACCCGTTGATCGTGAAGGAGCTGATCACAATCAGCGCCAGCAGGACAATCAGCCCGATAAACGCGCTCCGGCCGTGAGCGAAACGGTTGCTGACCTTGAACGCGAAGACCAGGATCGCTTCCAGCAGCAGGAAGGCGATCAGGTTGCCAAGGCTTCTGAAGGACGGGACCGTAGCGGTAATCAGCAGGTACACAATCAGCATCACCGACATGGTGACGATCAGAACCCGGTTACCGGCCCAGACGCCGCCGGCAGCGGCGGGCGCGCTCCCAGAGTCCAGTGACGAAGGCCGCGGCTCAAATATGACCGCTATGTAGTTGATCAGCCAGAAAAGCACAGCGGCCAGCACGACCGTGTAGAGAATTACAATTTGGGCGCTGATTCCCTGCCAGAATCCCAAGCCAAAGCTGATCGCGGCAACTACGAACGTGACCGCCAGGTTAAGCCACACCAGAGCGCGTGATCGCGGAACAAATAGGCCGCCACTGCGGCTGCCGTCGCCAAACGTCTGGGTCATGTCGTGATCCCCACCAATTGTGCGGCCGCCAAAATGCCGGCCGCATGGCTTTGCTCGCCGACGACAAGAAACAGGAGCAGGATGAGTGCCGAGACGAACACATAGATGAACGCGCCGAGGCGCACTGATACGGCTTCAGACACGACCACACGGACCGTAAAGGTCAGCACGGCCAGTATCGCGGCGAAGCCAAAGACGGCCTTTTGAAGCGGGGAAAGGTCGGGCAAAGCGGCTCCGCTTCCCGATTGCGGGGGCAGCAGCAAATAGCGGGTCAACACGTCCGGATTGGTTTTCAAGGCATCACTGGCCACCGCCGCCACGCCATAGGTATCGCGGGTACTGACATACAGCATGATCCCGAGAACCACGCAGCCCAGGACGACAAATGCCGCAAAGGGCGAAATGAAATAAAGGTATCGGCCGATAACTGGGACGAGCAGGGTCAGCAGCAGCGAGAGAACGAGGATTAGCCCATAGAAAAGCTGCGTCACAAACGCTTGCGTCGAGCCGAAATTGAACGTGGCGAGCACATAGCCGATCAGGAAGAGATTGAGCGCGCCGAGCAGCCCGCCCGCCACGCCACCGCGCCCGCCGGACAGGCTGACGCCCCCGAGTACGAGGGCGGTCACCGCCGTCAGCGTCATGGTGGTGCCCTGTGTCGGATCTCCGGACGAAATCAGCGCGGTATAGCAGATCGCGCCGAGGCCAACGAAGAGACCGGCGATGACATGGGCACCGATCCGAACCACGTTGATGCGCACGCCGCTGGTGTAGGCCGCACGCTCATCGTAACCCATCAGACGCAGGTTTGTGTAGAACGAGGTCATGGTGAACAGCAACCATGCCGCGATAGCCAGCAATACGATCAGAAGGACCGGTGAAAAGATGGTGTTGCCAAGACCCCAGGACGACATCCAGGCGGGCGCAGTGCCGCCAGGTCTCGGGAGGATGACGAGGTTGATGCCGGTCAGGGCCAGAAAGCCACTCAGCGCTACAATGATCGGCTGGACACGCACGAATATGATGATGAGCGCGAAAAAGAGCTGGTAGAGCACGCCGATCCCAAGGGCGACCAGGATGACACCAAAGGGACCCGTCACGATGCCAAGCCCGTTGAGCTTGACGATCGTGACATTGATGAAAGCGAGCAGCGGTCCAACCGCCAAGTCGACAGTGCCGCGTCCCGCCACAGCCAGGGCCACAAGGGAGAATGTCGCCAGTATCAGGGGCGCCGACACGATGATCGCGCTGCCGAATCCCGATAGCGATACGAGGTTCGGCCCCCTGATGACCGCAGTGCTCAGGAGCAGCGCGATCAGCAGGATCGGGACCAGCAGGTAGGTGTTTTGGGAGGCCCTGGACTGCGACATTACCATTTGTCTTTCGTTGCTAACGCAACCTAGAACTCAATGACCTTCCGGCCCTCGTTGGGCCGCTCGTTGCGAGACGATGACCGGCTTTCGGAAATGCTCCGCCCCGACAGGGCATTGCTGCCTTGACCGCGCCTTTCCGGATCCGCATTGAGGATTTTCTTCAGCACAGGAGAGATGACCTCCTTGAATTTCGCCGGGTCTTCCGACGTCGGGAAGTGACCGCCGCCAAAGATGATGCACTCGGAATTCTTGACCTTTTCGGCGGTACGCTGGGTCATTTCCGGCGTACAGGCGAAATCGTACTCGCCAGTCAGGAAGTAGATCGGCACCTTCCCCGAGATTTTCTGGCACTGGTCGCGGAAATCCGAATCGACGCTGTAGAAATAGAGGTCGCCCTTGAAAATGCCCGGGCCGCCCTGCGCGTAGTACCACCAGGTCTCCCACCGGTAATCGTCGGGAGAGAGCGGCGCCATCAGACCGAACACCGAGGTCGCAACCACTTCGCCACCATGGATGTGGGGGTGATGCAGCGGATCGATCCACCATCCCGGCGAATAGTCGCAGGCTTCAAGAGCGATGAAGGCAGAAAACTCGCTTTCATAGCGCAGTGCCAGTGCCAGGCAGATGTTGCCCCCCATTGACTGGCCCATCAGGACCGGTTTGCGCAGATCCAGCGCCCGGCAGAACGCCACGATGAACTCACAATAGAATTTGGTCGTGAGTTTGTATTCGTCTTCCATCAGATGGAAGTCTGCCGGCGGGATCGATTTTCCATGCCAAGGCATGTCGAAGGCGATGACACGGAAATTCTGGCTGATATCGGGATCGCACAGCTGATGCCGGTACTGGCGCCCGTCAGTGCCGGCGGTATGCAGGCAGACCATCGGAATGCCTTCGCCGTGTTCCTCGTAGTACGTGCGATACGTTTTGCCTTCGCACTGGACATAAACGTAACGCCCGACAATCGGATCGTGTGTATTCATGACAACTCTCCTGCGCTGCCGTTAAACTTGTCGCATCAGCGAGAGCATACGCGTCAGCGCCCGCAGATTCTGCCAGAAGGGGAGCGAATTGCCCTCAATAATCAGCTGCTTGTGCAGCGGATGCGCCATCGCCCAGATGTCGTTGAACATCGGCGGCGGGATTTCCTGGGCAAACTTCGACCAAGCGCTGCTCGGAGCCTTGAGCCAAAACTCCACGCCCATATCATTGGGGGTGAGACCCTGTGCAATCTTCTGAATTTTGCCCCCCGAACATCCACCAGATACTCGGTGTCATCGAAACCCAGGACGAATTTGCTCGTAAAAAAACGGCCGACAACCGGCAAGATACGATCATCGTTGACCTTCCTGGCCCATCGCTCGATCCATTCCAGATCAAAGCTGCTCCTGCTTCCATATCTACTCATATGATCCTCCTAATTGGGGAATTCCTGACCCGTTCCTAACCGGGCAATGACTTCTTTGCGGGCCCGTAAACTGCCACGAACGACGCCGCATCGATGGCAACCGGCATCACTGCAGCCGCGAATACCGCGAAATCGGCTTCGGCCGGCAACTCGACCTTGTCCACCTTCAGCGCATAGAGCGTGAAGAAGTACCGGTGCGCTCGATCCGGCGGCCAAGGTCCGCCGTATCCCTTGCCAAATCCCGGGATCCTGAACGTCACGAAGTCGCTGTTGAACTCGACAGCGCCGTGCGGCATTCCCAAGCTCCCGCTCGCTCCTTCCGGCAGTTCCCTAAGTTCCGCCGGAATGTTTGCCACCAGCCAGTGTGCAAACGAGCGGGGAAAATTAAATGCTTCTGGCAGATCAGGATCGGTGATGGCCAACGCGAAGCTGCGCGTGCCTTCTGGAGGACCTGACCAAACCAACCTGGGCGAGAGGCGGTTGTCTTCGGCGAACCGGTCGGGGATAACGCGCCCCGGCGCAATATCCGGACAACTCAGTACGAAAGATGGTGTTGCCGCCATATGGTTCACCTCCTGGTTCAGCAGGGTCACAGACCTCGGCACCGGCCGGCCCTGCTCAAGTCTCGGACTGTGGCTATCTGCGACCGGCATCGGACCGTCCGGATCATTCTCGTTGGCGGCCTCCCCGGGCAACCGCGCCGTTGCGCGGCGACCGAACATGGCGTTGAGGATGACATGTCCGTCGAACGGCGGCTCAAAATCAGCCGAAATCGCGCCATTGCGAAACACGTGAACCCGCGTGCACAGGTTCAGGAATTCTTCGAGCTCGCTGGATAGGAACACCACCGCGTTGCCGCGGGCCGCGAATTCCTTGAGGTTGCGGTAAAGGTCCAGCTTGGCACCGACGTCGATGCCGCGGGCCGGATCGTTGAGCACCAAAACCACGGGCTTTTCGGCAAAGGCCCTCGCAATCAGCACCTTCTGCTGGTTGCCGCCTGACAGCGATGTGATCAGGTTCTGGGGGCTTCCCATCTTGACGGCCAGTTTGCTGGACTCCCACTCGAAAACCGGCGTCAGCTTGGTCCGGTTGATGAAGTTCAGCACACCGCCGGATCGGAACTCGCGATACACTGGGAGGAGCAGATTTTCGTATATGCTCAGATTGGCAAAGATGCCTTCTTTCTTGCGATCGCCGCTCACATAGCTGATGTTGTTTCGTCGCGCCGATGCAAGATCAGTAACCTCGCTGGCCTTGCCGTCACTAACCACCACCAGCCGGCCGGCAATCGGAGACTGGATGCCGGCGACGCACCTTACGAAGTCCGCCTGCCCTTGCCCGTCCAGGCCGGTGATCCCGATGACCTCGCCAGGGTATACCGTGAAATTGACAGCTGCAGCGTCTGACCAGACCCGAAGGTCGGTCGCGCGCAGGACCGGTCGGTCGCCAAGACGCGTCGGCAAAGGCTGATCACGGCTGGTCCCGCTGCGCTCGGCGCCGGCAATGAGCTCGAGAATCCTGGACTCGGTGATCTCCTCTTTAGCCAGCTTGCCGACATCCACGCCGTCGCGCAGCACCGTCGCGCGGTCTGCAATACGCACCAGCTCGGCGATGCGGTGGGTGACGATCAGAATGCTCGCCCCCCTTTGCTTCAACTGCCGCATCTTACGGAACAGCCTCTCGGTGGAATCAAAGTCGAGCGCGGCAGACGACTCATCGAGGATCAGGACCTTTGGATCGGTAAGGAGAGCCCTGGCGATCGTGACCCACTGTTTGACGCTCAGGGGCAGCTCGCCCACGAGGCCGGAGAGGTCGATGTCGAAACCGAGGAGCTCGCGCATCAGCGCGGCTGCCTTGGCTTCCTTTTCCTCCCGGTTCATGGATGAACCCAGCAGGCTGTCCGCCCCTAGGTAAAGGTTGTCCAGCACCGAGCACTCATCTGCAACAAGCACCTCCTGAAAAACATTGGAGATGCCCAGCTGGCGCGCTTCGTGTGGAGACGTTGCCGACTTTCCCAGGATTGAGACCTGTCCGCTGTCCGGAATCAGAACGCCCGAAATAACCTTCGCGAGCGTGCTTTTGCCCGAGCCATTACCACCAATGATCGCGTGAACCTCGCCCGCATAGGCCGTCAGGTTGCACCCGCCGAGCGCTACCGTCGGCCCGAAGGTCTTCCTGACCGATGAGAGTTCAACCGTGGGGTACGACATCATAGGTCCAGTTGGCCGACGTTGGTCGGCTAGACTTGCATGGAATGAAGGAAATGCCACCCCGTCGGCGTCGAAGGGGTGGCCAGACCAGTGGCGGTCACTGCGCCTTGAAGGTCTCGGGATCAGCCGGGCGCAGGAAAAACTGGTCCAGGTAATCCTTGCTTGCCCAGTTCTCGGCGCCGACGTTGTACCAGCCGTCAGAGTCTTCGCTGCAGTCGGCCGGGACGGCCTTTTCGAGCTGCTCGTAAGTGAGCGTCTGCGGCTTCGTGAGGATGGACTGGACCTTCGGCCCCTGTCCCTGAAGAGTGCGCATCATGATGTTCCATGCGAACTCGAAATCATCACCTGGGGGCCATGCCTGGACCGCCTGGCTGACGAAATCCTTGTTGTTGCGCCAATAGCAAAGCGCACCGATTTCGCCGCCGATCGAGAACGGCACCATGTCGCGTCCACTCTGTTGCAGAGCGCGCAAGGCACCCAGCTCAGACGCCGACTGGATGATGATGCCGTTCAGATCGCCCGGATTGGTGGCCAGCCATTTCTGGATCTCGGACTGGGCAACCTGGTCGGTCCACATGCCGGCGACTTGACCCACCACCTTGATGTCGGGGTATTTCGCCAGAGCCTTCAGCACGCCAACGTTCTGGGAATCCGATGCCGAAGCGCCGGGAATGCCTTCCACAACAAGGACGTTGCCCTTGCCATTGATCTGCTTGGCCATCCATTCGCCGAGCATGCTGCCACCCACCACGAAATTCGCGGAGGCGTTCACAGCATATGGAGATGTCAGGTACCCGGTGGCCGAAAACACCGGTATGTCACGCTGGTGGGCGTATTCAACGGTCTGGTTCAGCGAGGTCGGATTGGAGCAGCAGACGATGATTGCGTCGACGCCCTGGTCGACAAGCTGCCGCATCTGCTGGATCTGCGTGGAGTCGTTCAGGTTCGACTGGGTAATGATCACGTCCTTGACGAGGCCGAGCTTCTTCCATTTCGGAATGAGCTCCTCCTGCAGACGTTTCATCACGTCAGCGCGCCACGTATTGCCCGCATATGAACTCGCATAGCCGATCGTCCACGGCGGACCCTTCTTTGGCTTCCAGTCGCGATACGCACTCTCCGCGAGCGGCTGCATCGGATCCATCATGTCCTTGTTGTAAAGTTCGTCCTGGATGTTCTTGGGCAGCTCATCCACGCCACCGGCAAATGCCGGACTGAAGCTGGCGATCGTTGCGACAACGGCAAGCGATCGCAACATGGTTGCGAATGTCGTCAATTTTTCCTCCCTTAGTGCCGGGCGTTGAGCCGTGTGCACGCTGAGTTCAGTGGAACCCGCGAGGGACTATCGGGCAATCAGGACCTTGGAGGTAATACATTTTTCAAATGCGCTCTATACGCTTTCGCTATGGAGATCTCTCGGCTGAAGGGTCCAAGACCGAAGCTATGGGAGTTTCCCAAGGATTGGCGTGCTTTGGGGAGGAAGTAGCCAGTCAGCTCTTGAGCGATAGAACAGATCCCCCAGGCTCGTGTCGGTCGTGATCGATGATGCTCTCGACGCCGTAACCCTGAACGGTGATCCCGACGACCTCAAACTCGTGCTTCGCAACCTGAATGAAAACGCGCTCGAGCATGTGGCGAGTGCGGGACGCATTACGTGGTACGCGCAGCCTGACCGAAATGGCGTGGCGATCTCCGATGAGGGGCCAGGCGTGGATGACGATGAGCTGCCACGCATCATCGAGCGATTCTATCGAGGGCACAACAAAAGCGCTTCCGGCACCGGGCTTGGCCTTACGATCGCAACAATGGCGGCGGCGCGACTGGGAGCGATCCTCAGTTTCCGGAATCGATCCGACCGGCAGGGGCTGATTGCCGAGTTACAATGGCGCGCGACTTCCCGCTGAAGCCGCGTCACGCGTCCTGGATCAGAACCTATCCGCCCGGAAAGGTGACAGATCGATCGCCGGCGGCGAACCGGCGGCAAGTTGCGACACGATCTTGCCGGTGACGGCTCCTCCGATCAGCCGGCAAGATCATCGTCTGCGACAGTGGCGCGCTTTGTACGCCTCACTCCGAGCGGATGCCGTATCGAAATGTACCGCGGCCGATCTTTCCACTCGATCGGGAATGACGGCACCAACACTCATTCTGGATAAGTTGTCGGTTTCCAGATGTGGGTGGAAATGATGTCCCTCAGTTCCGTGCGCACCGCACGGAAGAGCGGGCGAAAATTCGACGACATAGGTCGCTGCGACGAGGTCGCGAGGATCAGCTGTCGGGTAATCGGCGGGTCGAATGGCCAGACCTCGATGCGGCCAGCCTCGACAAGGAGATGGACGGAAGCATAGGGCAGAACCGTATAGCCTGTGCCCTCCTCGACTAGAAGCAGGGTTGAAGGCATTGCCTCCAGCTCCATCTCGACACGCGGATAGATGCCATGCTCCGCCAGGGTGTTGTCGATAAGCCGCCGCAGCCCGTGCGGGCGGCTGGGCAGGATCATCGGCAGCTCGGCGAAGATGTTGAGGCCGACCGGCGCGCGCGGCAGCACGCGCTCTGACAAGACCGGTCCGATCAGAAAAAGCTCGTCATCGGCCAGGGGTTCGGTCAACACGGACGGATGGTTCGGCGAATTGTAGAGCACGGCGGCATCGATGCGACCGGCAATCAGCCATTCCAGGATATGGCCGCTGAAACCTTCGATCACCTGCAGCGCGACATTGGGAAACTCGTTCTTGATCTTCTTGACCAGCGGCACCGTCAGCACGGTGCCGACTGAAGGCGGCACGGCCAGCACCAACCTCCCCTTCGGCGAGGATTTGAGGTTCGAGACCGCATTCTGCGCCAGCCGCATCCGCTCGACGATCTCGTCGGCATGGGCCTTCAGGAGCACGCCCGCCTCGGTCAGCACGACACCGCGGCCGTTGCGATAGAACAGCTCGACGCCGAGTTCCTCCTCAAGCCCGCGAATATGGCGCGTGACCATCGGCTGGGTGACGCTGAGGTCGAGTGCGGCCTTCGAGAAGCTGCCAGCCGCACCGACGGCGATGAATACCTGTAGCTGCTTCGTGTCCAACTTTCACCCCAACCATCCGCTGCAGCGCTTCCAGGCTCCCCCAGTGGTCCGTGTCACGTGCCGAACGGGTACTTCTGGCCTCGGACATTCAGAAACACGGCATAGACCGATGTTGTCGCCGTGATGAACAGCCGATTGTTGCGCGGCCCGCCAAAGGCCAGGTTCGCAACCATTTCCGGCACCTGGATTTTCCCGATGAGTTCACCTTCGGGCGTATGGCATTGTACGCCATCCCATGCGCTGATCCAGAGATTGCCCGTAACATCAACGCGAAAACCATCCGGAATGCCAGGCGATATGTCGGCGAAGATGCGGGAATTTGCCAATCTGTCGCCGTCAACGTCAAACTGCCTGACGTGATGGGGAGCGCTGCGGTCGGTTAGAAAGCCGGAGTCCGAGATATAAAGGCGCTTCTCGTCGGGCGAGAAGGCGAGCCCGTTCGGCATGGAGAAATCATCGGCAACGACGGTGATCTTCCCCGATACCGGATCAATCCTGTAGACGCGGCAGCCCGGCTGCTCCTGCAGGCCCTTGCGCCCGACATAGTCGGAGATGATCCCGTAGTTTGGATCGGTGAACCAGATGCTGCCGTCGGACTTCACGACCACATCGTTCGGCGAATTCAGCGGCTTGCCATCGTAGGCGGAGGCCAGCACCGTGATCGAGCCGTCCCATTCGGTACGCACGACACGGCGTTCCCCCTGCATGCAGGTGACCAGCCTTCCACTACGGTCGCGCGTGTTGCCGTTCGGGTTGGAGACATGGCCCCGGAACAGCGAAACCGCCCCCGTCTCCTCGTCCCAGCGCAGCATGCGATCATTGGGAATATCGCTCCAGATCAACGAGCGAAGGTCGGCGAAATAGACCGGTCCCTCCGCCCAGCGATTTCCCGTGTGGATGGTTTCGAGGAATGCGACGGGATCGATCAGATCCCCGAACCGTGCATCGATCATCTCGTAGCAGGACATCGGCCGCCCCTCGCCTATGGCAGCCGGATCGCGACGGTCTTGGTCTCGGTGTAAAGCTGGAGCGCCTGTTCGCCAAGTTCTCGCCCCCAGCCCGATTGCTTGAAACCGCCGAAGGGCATGGTGACGTCGTTGAAGTTATGGCAGTTCACCCAGACCGTGCCGGATTTGATCTTCGCGGCCAGCCGATGCGCGGCGCCCAGATTGTTGGTCCAGATCGATGCAGCAAGGCCATACTCGGTGTCGTTGGCATCCTTGGCAAGTTTGTCCAGGTCCTCGTCGTCGAACGGCATCGCGCAGGCCACCGGCCCGAATATCTCTTCGCGGATCACCGACATGTCCGGCCGCGTCCGGGAAATAACCGTCGGCTTGACGAAATAGCCGGTGTCACCGGCCCGTGTGCCACCGGTGACGATCTCGGCGCCGTCACTCCTGCCTTCCGAGATCAGCCGGGTGATGCGTTCCATCTGCTGCTGAGAGACGACGGGGCCAAGCTCCGTCGCAGGATCAAGCCCGGCGCCGAGCTTCAGCTTTTCGGCGCGCGCCGCGATCCCGGACATGACCTTGTCATAGATCTTCTTGTGAACGAAGAAACGCGTTCCCGCGCCACAGCTCTGCCCGGCATTGAAGAATGCCGCGCTCGAGGCGCCGGCCACCGCCATGTCGATATCGGCATCGCCCAGCACGATGGTCGGCGCCTTGCCGCCAAGTTCCAGGCTAACCTTCTTGAGATTGCCGGTCGCGGCGCGGGCAATCAGCCTGCCAACTTCGGTCGAACCGGTGAATGCCACCTTGTCGATGTCGGGATGGGCAGACATCGCCGCACCGACGGTTTCGCCAAAACCGGTCAGGATGTTGACCACGCCTTCCGGAAAGCCGGCGTCCTGGACCAGCTTGCCGAAATAGAGCGCGCCGAGCGGTGTCTGCTCGGCTGGTTTGAGCACGATCGTGCAGCCGGCCGCAAGTGCCGGTGCCACCTTCCAGGCAAGCATGCTGAGCGGGAAGTTCCACGGGATGATCTGGCCGACGACGCCGACCGGCTCGCGGCGGGTGTAGGCATGCCAGTCGCCGGGCGCGTTGATCGTCATCGTCTCGCCATTGATCTTCGTGGCCCACCCCGCATAATAGCGGAACGTCTCTGCCGTGAACGGCACCTCGCCTTTGCGGGAATCGCCAATCGGCTTGCCGCTCTCATAGGAATTGAGGGTCGCGAGCATATCGACATTGGCATCGATCAGATCGGCGAGTTTCCAGATCAGCCTGGCGCGCTCGGCCGGCACCATTTTCGACCATGGACCATCGATCGCCTTGCGCGCGGCCTTGACCGCCAGATCCACATCGGCGCTGTCGCCGGCCGGCACGGCGGCAATGATCCGGCCGTCCGAAGGATCGACCACTTCCAACGCCTTTCCCGAGGCCGCCGGGAGCCATGCGTTGCCGATCAGCATCGCGTGCTTGCCGCCGACGAACGCCGCCACCTTGGGATCGAGTGGCGGCACGGCATCGAAACGTATGGTCATGGTTTCCTCCCGAAGCATCTGGTCGATCAGCGCTGGACGAACGGCGCGGGAATGGAGTTCCCGGCATCGATCCAGATGCTTTTTTCCTGAAGATATTCGTAGATAGCGGTCTGGCCGTTCTCGCGGCCGATGCCCGACTGCTTGTAGCCGCCGAAAGGCGAGAGATAGCTGGTGGCGCGGTACATGTTGACCCAGACGCTGCCGGCCTCGAGCCGCTCGGGCAGGCGTATCGCCCGACCGAGGTCCTGCGTCCACATCCCGGCCGCAAGCCCGTAGATGGTGTCGTTGGCGATAGCCACCGCCTCGTCCTCGTCCTCGAAGGGAATGACCGACAGCACCGGTCCGAAGACCTCTTCCTGGGCGATGCGCATGGACTGCTTCACGTTGCCGAAGATCGTCGGCTCGACGAACCAGCCGTCGGCAATCGATGTGTCCTCGGGTATCTTGCCGCCGAGCAATTGCGCAGCGCCCTCGCCATTGGCGATGCCGATGTAATCGAGCACTTTCGCGCGCTGCGGCAGAGTGGTGATCGGACCCACCTGGGTCTCGGGATCGAGCGGATCGCCGATCCTCGCGGTCTTTGCGAAAGCGACCAGCTTCTCCGTCACCTGGTCATAGACCGAGCGCTGCACGAGCGCGCGCGATCCGGCGATGCAGGTCTGCCCGGTCGCGGCGAAGATGCCCGAAACGAGCCCGGGAATGGCGGCCTCCATCTTGGCGTCGGCAAAGACGATGTTGGCGGATTTGCCGCCGAGTTCGAGCGTAACCTTCTTGAGCCCGCCGGCGGCGGCCTGATAGACGCGGCGGCCGGTTGCGTCGCCGCCGGTGAAGGCCACTTTGGCGACATCGGGATGCGTGACCAGCCGGTCGCCGATCTCGTGCCCGAATCCGGTGACGATGTTGACGACGCCCTTGGGAAAGCCCGCCTTCTCGAAAAGCCTGCCGAAGAACAATGCCGACACCGAGGAGAATTCCGACGGCTTCCAGACGATCGTGTTGCCGGCGGCGAGCGCTGGAGCAAGCTTCCATGTCGCCAGCATCAGCGGCGAGTTCCATGGGGTGATCGCGGCCACAACCCCGAGCGGCTCGCGGCGCGTGTAGTTGAACACGCCCGGCTTGTCGATCGGGATGACGCGCCCCTCGATCTTGTCGGCGAGGCCGCCAAAGAAGCGGAACCATTGCGGGATGTATTTGCACTGCATCCGCATTTCATTGATCAACTTGCCGTTGTCGCGGGTTTCGAGAACGGCCAGGTTCTCGGCCTCCTCCGCCACGAGGTCGGCAAAGCGCGTCATGATCTGCCCACGTGCGCTTGGGGTCATCGTCCGCCATTCGCCGCGGAAGGCGGCCGCGGCTGCCTGAACGGCCGCATCCACATCGGCGACTCCGGCGCGCGGAACCAGCGCCCAGGCTTTGCCGGTGAAGGGATCGAAGGATTCGAAAAAATCCCCCGACTGCGCGGCGGCCGAGCGGCCGCCGATCAGCATGGAGAGCTTTTCCGTGGCGAGCGGCGGACGGGTTGTCATGCTCCGACTTCCTGCAAAGCTTCGCGCGCCACCCGGAAAGAATCGACGCCTGCGGGCACGCCGGCATAGATCACGACCTGTAGAAGCACTTCGCGGATCTCGTCCTTGGTCACACCGTTGGTCAGCGCGCCCTTGACATGCATCTTCAGTTCGTGCGGACGATTGAGGGCAGCGAGCATGGCGAGGTTCAGCATGCTGCGGGTCTTCTTGTCGAGCGTGTCGCGGCCCCAGACGGCGCCCCAGCAATATTCCGTCACGAGTTCCTGCAGCGGACGATTGAAATCGTCGGCGCTGGCGAAGGACTTCTCGACGAATTCGGCACCCAGAACCGATTTGCGGATTTCAAAACCCTTGTCGAATACATCTTTGCCCATTGGATTGTCCTTTCCGTTGATTGGGAGATCAAAGGCCGGGAGTCGGCCGATATTTGCGGCCGCGCGCAATGACGTGGCCGAGCGAGCCGTTGGTCAGGTAAATCTGCGTCGCCTTTGAATCGTAGGGGACGTTCTCCTGGCCGGGATAGCCGATCAGTTCGCGCACGCGCGGGCTCATGTAGTAGGTGGCGATGGCAATCGTTGTGATCGCCGAGAAGGCTTCGCCATCCTCCTTGTTGAGGCTTTCCAGGCAAGCTTCGGCGCCGCTGGCCGGATCGACCGCGATGCCGCGCGCAAAGCCCGGCTTCAGGTCCGTGCGAAAATCCAGCGACTTCTCGACGTCGGCGTAGCCGCACACGTCGCTGAACTTCGGCATCTTGCCATATGCGGGGATCAGGAAATCGGCGAGCGCGAAGAAGGTGTTCTCGTTCGACATGTCAGGCCACCTTCTGGTTGCGGCGCTCGGCGATCATGCGGCGCGTGTTGCGCAGCGCTACCGCCATGATGGTCGCCGTCGGGTTGGTGGCGCCTGATGTCGGGAAGGTCGACGCGTCCATGACGTAGAGGTTCGGGACGTCGTGGCAGGCGCCCCATTGGTCGACGACCGAGCGCTTCGGATCGTCGCCCATCACGGTGGTTCCGATCAGATGCCAGCCCGATTCACGCACCGGTGTCGAAACCAGCGTCTCGATGGCACCGGCGGCGCGCACCGATTCCAGGCAGCGATCGATGTTGAACTTCAACAGCCGGTTGGAGTTCTCGTTGACCTTGTAGACGATCTGCGGCGCGGGCAGCCCGTCGGAGTCCGTCAGATCCTTGGACAGGATCACCTGGTTGCTCTCTTCCGGAAGATCCTCGCCGACAATGCCCCAGATCAGCGAGTGGCCGAAGCGGCGCGCCACATTCTCGTGCAGGTTGTCGCCCCAGAAATCCTGGAACCGGCCGCTCTCGGCGACATAGACCTTGGATCCGGTTGCCCCGGATACGCCAACTGGTCCGCCCGAGGGCATGCAGTTCCATTTCGAACCGCGCACGAAACCGCGGCTTTCGTCGGTCTCGTAGAACTCGAGCGAATAGACCTGCTGGCCAAAGGGGCCGCGCCAGGAATCGAGCGGATCCGCGTAAGAGGCGAGTACGCTGGCGAAGGGATGCATCATCAGCCTTTTGCCGACCATGCCCGATGAGTTGGCAAGGCCGTCCGGATTCCTGGACCCTCCCGACATCAGCAGCAGTCGCGGCGTGCCGACGCCATTGGCGCACAAGATGACCACCTTGGCGCGCTGGCGCCGCTCCCGGCCGTTCGCGTCGATATAGACGACACCGGTCGCCAGCCCTTGCTCATTGGTCTCGACTTCCTTGACCCGCGCACGGGTGACCAGCCGCGCGCCGGCTTTCAATGCCAGCGGCCAATGCGACCGGTCGGTCGTGGATTTCGCGCCCTCCGGGCACCCGGTAAGACAGGTTCCGCGGCGCACGCACGGATTGAGTTCGCCGAACGTCTCCGACGGGATGGCATTGCTGCCGGGCCACCAGTGCCAGCCCATCTTTTCCATGCCCAGCGCACCGCGCAGACCGACGGAGCCGATGGGCAGCGCCGGGAAGGGGTAGGCACCGCGGGGCGGATAGGCCGGATCGCCGGCGAGACCGGAAACGCCCACCTCGCGCTCGATCTCGAGTTGGTAAGGCAGCAGGTCTTCATAGCTGAACGGCCAGTCCTCGGCCACGCCGTCCATCGACCGCACGCGGAAGTCCGACGGCAGGAAATGCATCCATTGCGCGCCATAAAGCGTCGCGCTGCCACCGACGCCGGCGAACATCAGCGGGTTGATGTCCGTCGTCGACGTGTCAACGGGATAGTCATTGGGATTGTCACGGACGTTGGGATTGGGATGCCAGAGCTTAGTGCTGACAAGCTCGTGCTCCGGACGCGCGCCGGTATAGTCGGCATAATCAGGCCATTCGCCCTGTTCGAGCACGACAACGGAAATGCCAGCACGCGCCAGATGAAGCGCGGCGACCGAGCCGGATGGACCGGCCCCGACGATCACGACATCCACTTCCTCGTCGCGCCTTGCCCGTGCACCGCGATCCGCCAGAACTTCAACGGTCATTTTCTTCCTCCCTTGGGGTCCAACGGCAGCATCGGATCAGGCGAGCCGCGTCCGGTAAAACGCCGCCGCGCCGATGATGATGACGCCCTTGATGATGAGCTGCATCTCGATCGGAAATCCGAGCAGCAGCACGAGATTGTTGATCACCACCAGAACAGCCACGCCAAGCAGCGCCGCGAAAACGTTGCCGCGCCCACCAGTAAGCGCCACGCCGCCCATCACGGCGGCAACGATGGAGTCCAGTTCGTAGCCTTGGCCGACCCAGTTCGAGACGGTACCGACATAGCCGAGCAGGAACAGGCCGCCTATTCCCGCGCAGACCGAGCAGATGACGTAGCAAAGGATGACCACGCGATCGGGCGCGACACCGTTGAGGAACGCGGCCTTCGGATTGCTTCCCACCATGAATATCTCACGGCCAAGGCGTGACCGGTGCAGCACGATGCCGAACGCGATCGCCAGGAATGCCAGGGTGATCAGATTGACTGGTACGCCAAAAATCCGCCCCGAGGCCAGGAAGCCCATGCCCGGCGGCAAGGTGCTGATCGGCGCCCCGCCGGTATAGGCGAAACGGATGCCCTGCAGGATGATCATCATCGCCAGTGTCGCGAGAAACGGGCTGACATTGCGCTTGGCGACAAGCCAGCCGTTCACCAGGCCCACCACGGCCGACAGGGCGATCGCGGCGATGAAGATCATCGGAATCGCTTCATTGGTGGTGGCTTTGAAAGCGGTCGCCAGCACCGCCACCGTCGCCATCAGCGAGGCCACTGACAGGTCCAATCCGCGCACCAGGATGACAAAGGTCTGACCGATCACAACCATGCCAAGCGGTGCCGCGATGGTCAGCACATTGACCAGGTTGGCCGGCCGTAGAAAGGTCGGTGAGGCGAGAGCCGCGACGCTCATCAGAGCGACCAGGAAGACCACCAGCCCGTAGCGCTCGAAGACAGACGCCAGGGAAATGCTCTGCGATCGCGGCATCGGGGTATCGAGAGGCGCCATCATTATCTCCGCCTTGGTGTGTGGATGCCGACCGCGATGATGATGATAAGACCCTGGATGACCCACTGGTAGTAGGACGAGACATTGACGAAGTTCAGCAGGCTGTTGAGCATGGTGACGAGCAGCACGCCAAGGAAAGTGCCAAGCACGCCGCCTCTTCCGCCGGCCAGGATGGTGCCTCCGACCACCACCGGCGTCACCGACTGCAGCGTCAGCGCGGCACCGATGCGCGGGTCGCCAACGCCAGTTCGCGCAGTCAGGAAAATCGCCGCTATGCCCGCGCACAGGCCCGACAGCGCATAGGCAAGCACCACGATACGATCGACCGGCAACCCGTTCAGCCGCGCCGCTTCCCGGTCGCCGCCGACGAAGTAGATGCTGCGGCCCGTGCGCGTGCGCTGCAGCCAAAGCCCGGCAAGGGCGAAAATCGCGACGAGCACGACGGCGCTGAGCGGAATGCCGCCGACCTTTGCATAGGCGATATCAGCGAAGGCACGCGGTACGGAGCCACCGGGCTCCTTGCGGTACATCAGTGTTCCGCCGAAGATGATCGAGGACATGCCGAGCGTGACGATCAACGGATGGACGCGCAGCACGACCGTCAACAACCCGTTGAGCGCGCCCACAGCGGTCGCGGCGACCAATGCGAGCGGCAGCGCAAGCCACACCAGATCGGGGCGCCATTCGAGGAAGTTCGCCAGAAAGACGGTGAGCGCACCAACCAGCGAACCGACCGCCAGATCAATGCCGCCCATCAGCACGACAAACGTCTGGCCTAGGCTGA
The DNA here is from genome assembly GCF_056868045.1 of Mesorhizobium sp. HAY1-8B. NCBI lineage: Bacteria > Pseudomonadati > Pseudomonadota > Alphaproteobacteria > Hyphomicrobiales > Phyllobacteriaceae > Mesorhizobium > Mesorhizobium sp. HAY1-8B. Next base: position 2,686,044 of record NZ_CP200321.1, on the reverse strand, counting down.
CCATGCCCAGCACGATGAGCTGCTGGAACAGGTTGCCGATGTTGCGCCAAGTCAGGAATCGATCGGACAAGAAGCCGCCCGCGACCGCAAGCAGGACCAGCAGCACCGCCACGATCAGGTAGGAAAGCATCAGCCGGTTGCGGCGAAGATCCATCGTGATGGCACTCATCCTACCGGCTCCGCACGCTGATCAATTTCTGTCTTGCGGTGCCCGACAGATCGCACGGCGAGATCCATGATCGCCTCCTCGCCGAGCGCATCGCCTTTGATTTCGCCAACGACATAGCCTTGCGCCATCACGAAGACCCTATCGGAAAGGCCGACGATTTCGGGCAGTTCCGAACTGATCATCAGCACGCCGACGCCAGAATCCGCCAGCCGGCGCACGATGCGATAAATCTCCACCTTGGCCCCGATATCGACCCCGCGCGTTGGTTCGTCGAGGATAAGCAGCCTGCTGGCGATCCGCGACCAGCGGCTGAACAACACCTTCTGCTGGTTCCCACCGGAGAGATTGCCGATCTTCACGTCAGGCGACGGCGTCGCGACCGAAAAGTCCTGGATCTGCCGCATGGCCACCGCACGTTCTTGCTTGCGGTCGATCAGGCCATGTTTCGTTATGCCTTCGAGGTCGGGCGCTACGATATTGGCGGAAATCGGCAGGCCGAGAAACAGGCCGTCATCCTTTCGGCTCTCGGTCAGAAAACCGAGTCCATGGCGTATCGAGCCCTTCGGAAGCTTCGCCGCAAATGGCTTGCCATCGAATTCGATCACACCACTCTCCACGGCACGCGTGCCGAAGATCGCCTCGGCGACCTCCGTGCGGCCCGAACCGACCATGCCAGCGACGCCGACGATTTCACCAACCTTGACGTTGAGGCTGACGTCACGGACGCGCGGACCAGCCTTGAGATTGCGAACGGTGAGCACATCCGGGCCGCTCGCCGGTGCGGTACGCCGCGGCGGATAGATCTGGCTGAGCCGGCGACCGACCATCCGGGTGATCATCTCCTCACGCGTGAGCGCGCTTACCGGGCTCGTGCCGACGAGCTGGCCGTCCTTGAGAATCGTGACCGTGTCGGCGATCTCGAAGATTTCCTCCAGCCTATGGGAGACGTAGACGATGCCGACGCCTTCGTTGCGCAGCCTGCGCATGTTCTCGAACAAAAGATCGACCTCGCGTCCGGCGATGACCGCCGTCGGCTCGTCCAGGATGAGCAGCCGCACCTTGCCAACCAGGGCTTTCGCGATCTCGACCATTTGCTGGTCGGCAAGCGGCAATTCGTCGATCCTGGCGTGGGTTGGAATGTCGACGCCGAGCTGTGAGAGGATTTCAGCGGCGCGGACGTGGCGGGCGCGGTTCGAAATGAGACCCAGCATGCCGCGGGGCTGCGTATCGACCAGAATGTTCTCGGCAACGGACAGCTCGGGAAAAAGGGCAAGCTCCTGATGGATCACGTGGATGCCGGCAGCGCGTGCCTCCTTCGGCGACTGCCAGGAAACCGGCTTGCCGAGATAGGTCATGGTCCCGGAATTCGGTTTGGTTACGCCGCCCATGACACGGATCAGCGTCGACTTGCCCGCGCCATTTTCGCCGAGAAGGGCGTGAATCTCGCCGGGTTGCACGGCGAAATCGACCTTGTCCAGGGGTTTGACTCCAGGATAGTCCTTCTCGATCTGACTGAGTTCAATAACAGACGCTGACATATCCGGTGCTCGAACTGTTCAATGCACGTCCGGTGTGCGCCCAGGAGGGCGCACACCGGGTCGCTTGGGAGGCTTACTTCGGATAGTCGGGATTGAATGTGCTCGGATTGTAGCCGGCAGGCAGCCCGTTGCTTGGCGACAGATCGCCCGGGTCGCTCATGCTGACATGGTCGAGCAGATGCCTGTCGCCCTTGACCGAGACCGTATCCGCACCGGGCGACGTGACAACCTGGAAGCTCACCTCTACCTTGTCCGGGACCGAGATGCCCTTGAGCACATCGAGCGCGGTCTCGATGCCGGTGATGCCCATCGACGTCGGATAGTCGATGCCGACCATCTTGATGTTGTGCTGGTTGGCCAGCTGATACATCCGGGCAACGTCGCCACCGGTCATCGGCGGGAATTCGCCGTCCTTGTAGCCGGCGTCAAGAAACGCTTCGATCGCACCATAGCCCTGTAGCGCGCTGTCGGCCAAGACACCGTCGATGGCCTTGCCGTGCTTCTGGATCAGCGCGGCCATCACCGACTTGCCGGTTGCCGGATTCCAGTCGCAATACTGCTTCTCCAGCACCTTGATGCCGGGGAACTTCGAGAACACTTCCTCGTTCGCCTTGATGCGGATTTCCGCGACGCTCGACCCGGCGATGCCTGGCAGCATCACGATGTTGCCCTTGCCGCCCAGCGTCTCGCACAACCACTGCGCCTCGAGACGGCCCAACGCCCAATCGGATGCCGTGACGTAGGTGATGTAGTTGGCCGGCGTCTTGACCTTGCGATCGACCATGACCACGGGAATGCCCTGTTCGGTTGCGCGGCCGACGACGGAATCAAGCGCGTCCTCGGTCGAGGCCGCAATGAGCAGAATATCGACGCCCTGGCTGATCAGATCCTGGATATCCGCGATCTGCTTGGAAGGATCGTCATTGGCGTCGGTGACGAGAAGATGGGCGATCTCGTCGCGATGCTGGCCGGCCGACCAGAGGACGCCATGCTGAAAGGCGACGCGCCAGGCATTGGAAATTGAAGCATTGGAGAACCCGATCGTGTACGGACCCGCCTTCTTCCATTTCGAGGTGTCGACCATGGTGTTGGCATTGGGGTTCCACATCCAGGTGCGCGGCGCGCCATAGTAGCCAGGCTTCTTTTCCGCCGTCTCTGAAGCGACGGCCGCGCTGGTCTGGGCGAGTTGGATGGCCGGCGCGGCGGCCATGGCTGCCGCCACGGCCGGCATGCCCCGGATAAAGCCCTTACGGGAAATCTTGTGGTCTAGGATGCTCTTTATTGACATTGGTTCCTCCTCCTTAACGCTCGACAGAGCGTTTAAAATTCTCCTCAGACATTCTCGCGCACGAGACAGTATAAACAAAGAATATATGCTTATATCTCGGGCAAATCGCGCGAACATTCTCCTGACAACCTCCACCTCAGGAAAATTCGATTGAAAGCGATTTGATGCAAATTAGCAGTCGATTACCCACAATCGTCAATCTGCCGTCTTGTAATAGCTGCTATTACCTTTTTGGCCATTGGGAGCAGCGAAGAATACGACTTATCTAGCAGCCGGTTCTGGGCGCTCGAGGTGCGTTCCGTCGGAGGAGAGGCCGTGAATATTCTTGTCGTCTTGCGCATGATCCCGGATTCCGCGGGCGAGCTGCAACTCGCCGAGGACGGCCGCGGCATCGATCGGGAATGGCTGGATTTCCAGCTCAACGATTTCGACGATCATGCCCTCGAGGAAGCAATCCTGCTCAAGGAAGCCAGCGGTGCGAAGGTAACGGTGGTGGCCGTTGGCGAAGGCGCCAACCGTGTCCTGCAGATGGCCGCGGCGCGCGGCGCCGACGAAGTCGTGGCACTTCAATCGGAGGAGGACGCCATGATCTCCTCACGAGAGATCGCGGCTTCCATCGCGGCGATGGCGAGGGCAAAGTCGGTCGACTTGGTTCTGTGCGGAGTCCAATCGACCGAGGATGTCTTTGGCCAGCTGGCGCCCTATGTCGGCGCGCTGCTCGACTGGCCGCATGTGTCGGGAACCAACCGCATCGTTGCGAACGGCGCCGTGCTTCGGGTCACGCAAGAGCGCGGCGCGGGCGTCGCCGTCACCTATGAGCTGGCCACGCCGGCGGTGCTCGGCGTTCAGACCGCGTCGAAGGCGCCCCGCTATGTCTCGGGCAGCAAGCTTCGCGAGGCGTCCAAGACGCCCATCGGCCGGGCCACGCCCGAATTGTCGGGCTTCGAGCTTACCGCCGAGATCATCACATTGCGCCTGCCAGTCCAGGGCGGCTCTGGCGAGAACCTCGGCGGCAATGCCGAGACAGTCGCGGATCGCTTGGTCACCATCCTGGCAGCCAAAGGCCTGGCGAGGAACTAAGCCATGAAATTGATTGCCTGTACCGAAGGCCATTCCGGCAAGATCGAAGCCTTCTCACTTGAAATGATCGCCGCGGCACGTTCGCTGACCCAGGCCGACGACGAGGTCGTTGCCTTTTTCGCCGGTCGTGACGCGGAAGGCGCATCCGCTTGCCTCGGTGCCGCCGATCGCCTGATAGTGGCCCGCTCCACAAGATCGGATGTCATTCCCGCCGAGACCTATGCGCTGCTTCTGCGCGACGTCATCATCGCCGAAAGCCCCGGCCTGGTCCTGGTCCCCTATTCGGCAAACGGACTGGACGTGGCAGCGGACATCGCGGCGCGAACCGGCTGGCCGCTCATCTCCTATGTCAATGAAATCAAGCGGCATGGCGAAAACCTGACGATCGTCGCGCAGATGTATGGCGGCAAGATACTCGCCGAATGCGAAGTGCGGCTGCCCGCGGTTCTGATGATCAACCCAGGTGCCTTCGCGGCGGCAGCGCCGGCTCCGATCGCGCCCGTGAACGTGCAAACGATCGATGCCGAACCCGTGCTCACCAGCGGCAAGGTGAAGATGGTGGCCATCGACATGCCGGATTATGCCGATGTCGATCTGACGACAGCCGACAGGATCGTGTGCGTTGGCCGCGGCATCGGCGACGAGGCAAGCATCGACCTTGCCCGCAATCTGGCGACGATGCTGGGGGCGGAGATCGCCGGCAGCCGTCCTGTGGTCGACAATGGCTGGCTGCCGAAGCTGCGCCAGGTCGGCAAATCCGGCCAGAAGGTGAAGCCGAAACTTTACCTGGCGCTCGGCGTGTCCGGCGCGCCCGAACATCTCGAGGGCATGTCGCAGGCCGACCTCATCATTGCCGTCAACACCGATCCGAAGGCGCCCATCTTCAATGTCGCGCATTACGGCGCGACCTGTGACCTGTTCGATCTCGTCGCCAATCTGAGCGACAGGCTGCGGGCCGGCTCTGGCCGTTGAGATGGCATCGACCCTGCCACTCTGGATCCTGGTCGTCACAGCACTCGCGCTGACGGCCTGGCGCTCTCGTCGTTACGCGGTTGCTCTTGCCAATGCACCGGCCGCGGCCCGCTTCGACCGCCCGATGCTGCGTCTCCAGGGCGTGATGGTCGCCATCGGCATGCACCGGAAAATGCTCCGCAAGCCGCTTTCCGGCGTGCTCCACGCAATCATCTTCATTTCATTCTTCGTGCTGTTCACCGCCACGATCGATGCCTTCGGCTCACGGCTGTTTCCCGGGTTCTCGCTTGCGCCCATCGGGGGCGAAACCTGGATTGCCGCTCTGCAGGATATCTTTTCGGTGCTGATGCTGGTCGGCGTCGCACTTGCGCTCTATCAGCGCTACGTGCTGAGGCCTGCCCGCTTCGATGGCTCGAGCGGCAGCGATGCCGCAATCATCTATGTGTTGATCGTTCTGATCGTGGCGTCCCTGCTGCTCGAGGCGGCGGCGCGCATAGCCGGCGGCGCCGACGGCTCGTGGCGGCCCGTCGCGTCAGCACTGGCAGGACTGCTCGAGCGTGCCGGAATGCCGGGACATGCGGGTGAAGAGCTGTTCTACTGGATTCACGTCGGCGCCATTCTGGCGTTCCTCGTCTATATCCCCGGTTCGAAACACCGGCACATGTTCCTTGCCGCGCCCAACATCTACTTCCGCAGCCTCGAGCCCCGCGGCCTGGCGCCCGCGGTCCCGGAAGCGCGTGAGGCTCCAGGCATCGACAGCCTGGGACAGTTCGACTGGAAACAGCAGCTCGACCTTCTGTCCTGCACCGAATGCGGCCGTTGCCAGGCGGTCTGCCCAGCCTATGCGGCCGGTCTGCCGCTCAGCCCGAAGTTGCTGGTCACCGACATGCGCGATGCGCTTGCCGCGGGACCATCGGCCGCCCCGCTGGTCGGCGGCGTGATTTCCGAGGAGACGCTTTGGGCCTGCACCACCTGTCGTGCCTGCATGGAAGCATGCCCGGTCGAGATCGAGCATCTGCCCAAGATCATCGACATGCGCCGTCATCTGGTCGACGAAGGCCGTGTCAGCCCAGGTCTGCAGGAGGCGCTGTCGAACCTGACCCGTCTCGGCAATTCCATGGGCAAGCCTTCCAAGATGCGGGCCCGCTGGACCAGGGACCTCGGCTTTCCGGTCAAGGACGCGCGCGAGGAACCTGTCGACGTTCTATGGTTCGTCGGAGACTACGCGTCCTACGATCCGCGCGTTCAGGAAATCACCCGCAAGGTTGCCGAACTGCTGACCGCGGCCGGTGTCGACTTCGGCATTCTCTTCGATGCCGAGCGCAACAGCGGCAACGATGTACGGCGCGCCGGCGAAGAAGGTCTGTTCGAGACGCTCGCTCAGTCCAACATCGACGAGATCAAGGCGTGCAGCTTCAACCGGATCATGACCACCGATCCGCATAGCCTGAATGCGCTGAAGAACGATTATCAGCATTTCGGCGCGGCGTTCGAGGTGCTGCACTATACGGCGCTGCTGGCGGAACTCATCGCGGCGGGAAAACTCGACCTGCATGTCGCCGACGGCGCCAGGGTCACCTATCACGATCCCTGCTATCTTGGACGCTACAATGGCGGCTTCGATGCGCCGCGCGAACTGATCCGGGCCGCCGGCTACACGCTTCATGACATGCCGCGCTGCCGGGAGAATTCCTTTTGCTGCGGCGCCGGCGGCGGCCGCATCTGGCAAGGTGACGACGGCGTGACCGAGCGGCCGAGCGAGAACCGCATCCGTGAGGCGCTGAGCCTGGGCGACGTCGCTTATTTCGTCGTCGCCTGTCCGAAGGACAAGGTGATGTACACAGCCGCGATCGATGCACTCGGCGTGGCCGACAGATTGAAGGTCGTGGACATAGCGGAACTTCTCGTGCCGCGTACGAGCCAGGCGCTCGAAATGCCCACGGTGGAAACGACTTGACGTAATGCGATCCAGGAAATCGAGACCAAGCACCATGGGCAATAGGCCCCGAAGGAGGAGAGAGCGATCATGTCGACCCTGAAAATCGGCTTTGTTGGCATTGGAAAAATGGGCACGCCGATGGCGACCCGTCTCATCAAGGCCGGCTATGAGGTGATAGTCCACGATATCGACGCCAACGCCGTGCTGGAACTGACCAATTCGGGCGCAAAGGCCGCGGGCAGCGCAGGCGAGGTTGCCGATGCCGCGGAGATCGTCTTTGCCAGCTTGCCCAGCCCGCAGATCCTGGAAAAGATCGTGCTCGGCGATGGCGGCATCGCCGACGGCAAGGCGGTCCGCATCTTCGTAGACATTTCCACCACCGGCCCGCGAACGGCCGCCAGGGTCGCCGAAGGCCTTGCAGCCAAGAACATCGCCATGATCGATGCGCCCGTCAGCGGCGGATTGAAGGGAGCACGCAACGGCACCCTCGCCGTCATGGTCTCGGGTCCCAAGGCCGCCTTCGAGACGGCGAGGCCGGTCATCGAGAATTTCGGCCGGATATTCTTCATGGGCGAGGTTCAGGGCGCCGCCCAGACCATGAAGCTAGCCAACAACCTGCTTGCGGCAGCGGCCCTTGCGGTCTCCTCCGAGGCGGTGGTGATGGGCGTGAAGGCGGGCCTCGATCCGAAGGTCATGATCGACGTCATCAACGCATCGAGCGGCCGCAACAGTGCCACCGAGGACAAGTTCCCGAAATCCGTCCTGCCCCGCACCTTCGATTTCGGCTTCGCCACCGGCCTGTCGTTCAAGGATGTGCGGCTGTGCGTGGATGAGGCGGAGGCGATGGGCGTGCCAATGGTGGTGGGCAGTGCCGTGCGCCAGTTGCTGAGCGTGACGAACCAGCTCTACGGGCCGGATTCCGATTTTACCTGTATGGTCAAGACGGTTGAGACATGGGCGCATGTGGAGGTTGGCTCAGCCCAGACTCCAGATGTCGCCAAAGCGAGCTGATCATGGGTGACTCCGAACGCTATGAGATCCATGCCGTTCGCTACGGCCATTTCGAACGCCGCTCGGGTGAGAACTTCCTGGGCGGGGACGCACATGATGTTCCCATGCCGCTCGACTATTTCGTCTGGGCGATCGTCGGCGAGAAGCGCACCTTCATCGTCGACACCGGTTTCGACAAACCGACCGGTGACAAACGCGGACGCAGTGTCGTGAGGCCCGTCGATGACGGCCTGGCGGCAATCGGCATCAACCACGCCGATGTCAGCGACGTCATCGTCTCCCACATGCATTACGACCATTGCGGGAACCATCATCTGTTCCCGAACGCGACCTTTCACCTGCAGGATGCGGAGATGGAGTTCGCGACCGGCCGCTGCATGTGCCATCATGCCATGCGCCATCCCTTCGAGGCCGAAGACGTCACCACCATGGTGCGGCGCGTCTTTGCCGGAAAGGTTTGCTTCCACGATCCCGACTCGAAGATCGCGCCCGGCATCACGCTCCACAAGGTTGGCGGCCACTCGCGCGGACTGCAGGTGGTGCGGGTGGAAACCGACAATGGCGCGGTCGTGATCGCGTCCGACGCGGCCCATTTCTACGCCAATATGGAGCGCGAAAAGCCCTTTCCGGTCTTCGACCGACTGAGCGACGTGATCTTCGGGGTGGAACGGATGAAGCAGCTTGCCAGTTCGCCCGCTCACATCGTGCCGGGGCACGATCCGCTGGTGCTCGAGCGCTTCGCGCGCAGCCGCGAGGACGTCGAGGACATTGTAAGCCTTGCCCACCCGTTGGACTGATCACGTCGATGCCGTGACGGCCGGGAGCCAGCGACACGTTCGGGCAGCGGGCGGGTCAGCCATGAACTGGTTCCCGGCCCTCGTCAGGAGCGCGTACCGGGCATTCGGACACGCGCGGCCTCGCCCGGATCAAGGCGACGACCGACTTCATAGCCAACGCGGTGCGTGAGGCGGGAGATCCGTTCCTGCCGAGACAGAAATAAGACGGTGGCCGGGAGCCGCCGGCTCAGATCCTTTCGACAGCCAGCGCTATGCCTTGCCCGCCGCCGATGCACATGGTGATGAGCCCAAACCAGCTCTATTCCGCGCTGACATTCCAGGGGGGCGCATCCTGGAGAAAGCGGCTTCTGGATGATATCGGGGATCAGGGTCCGGTATCGGAACTCATCGAAAGCCGTTCGGATGCAGTTTTAAGCGGTCCACACTCACGATGCAGGTCACTCAAGGCACGAGAACGGGGGTATTTTCGGCGGCGTTTGGGTAGGCTCAAATCATTCCCACTCGATTGTTTCTAACCCAGCTAGGTCATTGATCTAGCTGGGTTTTTTGTTGCTTTTGACGCGCAACGCCGACCCATGGACCGTCAAAAAGTTACGCTTTTGATTTTAAAGGGAAAATCGCCGCAAAAAATATTTTAAGGTTTCAGCATCAATCGGAGTCAACCGCGCTTTTCGGTCGACTTCAGGTGCCGGTATGTCCTCGCCGCCAGAACTAAAAAGTACCGTCACAGCTTTGTTGGAGAATCCATCGATTGCCTTCACTTGGTCGCCGACAACACAGCGATACAAACAAGGCGCTCAAGGAATTTAGGCTTCACGCTTTCGTCATGATGCAATTTGCAATAGGGGAATTCAAGTCCGCAGGTCTACAAGAGAGCGATGTCATGAGGCGGCACTCAGCCACCACTCGTCCGGGTTACCGTGGAACGGATCGGGCGAGCACTTGACCGTGTTGCAGAGATCATCGTTGCGCGCGGTGACCAAGGCGAGGCGTGGCTTCCGCTATATGATTACCTGGAACGGGCGATGCGGGATCTTCAGGCGAAGGAGGAACGCCTCGCCGAAGTGCGCGAGCGTGTCAATCGATTGCGGGCTAAAGCACGAACCCCATAGGTTCCCACTACATCGCCGCGATCCGGCGGATTTTCGTCTATGTTCACCGCAATAGACGTGAAGACTTTTAGCGATTCAGTTGGCTGGGATCGACATCTTCTGTAAGGTATTGTTTTTATTGCCTTTTTTCTGTTTCCGAGCTCGATTTGCATCACAATAGGTGTCACAATATGTAGCACATTCTCGGCGACTGTCGTGGACCTCCAGGTGAGGCGTCGAGGTCGCCGCTATAGAGCGACATCCTCACGCAGGTCGGCTCACCTTGATGTCCGGTTTCTTTACCGCGCGCCAATCTGAACGTTCTTTATCCCGAAAAGAATTGGCAGGCCCGGAGGATGTATCAAAGGTTTTGATTTCATCGAGTTTTTCGTGGTCCAAAATCAAGAATCTTCTCGTATTGTTCCGTATCGCCCCGTCACCGACATTCGCTGACGGCGGCATCTGAATGGAGAATTCGTCTCGAAGCAAAACAGGATGACAATCCGGGTGCACAATGATCCCCGTTGATACCCACGGTCATTGTGGATCGCGACTGGTCGCGCTTGGATGTAATTTCGACCTGAAATGAGGGATTTGCGAGTTGCACTTTGCTTCCGCCCAACGCACCGACGCCCGGCCAGTTGTTGTTCCGACCCATACGCGCTCTGGGCTGTTTTCGAGGCTGAAAGGACGGCAGGCTTATACAGAATGGGCAATGGCTGTGGATATCACCTCATGCCGCTCCGCCGTCGACTTTGCGCAGCGGGATCACCTCGGCGCTTTCAACGAGGTCCGGTATCTCTGTAAGCAGCGCCGTGATGTGCGGGGCGGCGGCGTGTTTGTCCAGAAGCTCACGGCTTTCCCATTCTTCGGTCCAAACGAAGCGGCGTGGCTGGTCAAGGTCGCGGTTGAGCTGGTAGCTGATGCAGCCTTCTTCCTCAAGAGTGGTCGCGATCACGCCGCGAAACAGGGTTTCGAGTTTTTCTTCTGCGCCGGGCTTAGCGAGAAAGATGGCGACAACGGGGGTCGTCATAAACAGCTCCATAACGATTGCTATTAGTTGCGGGGAAATCGTCGACCGCAAAACTGCACAGCGCCTGACAGCGTGCAATTCTTGCAGCCCTTGTACGCAGCGCGACCTACGCGCGGTTGCGGTGTTGGTGATAAGGATACCTTTCTCTCTAATCGCTGCATCTGCAAGTCCTCGCCAAGCACCGATTGCCGCGTGAGATCAGAAGCGCTCGATATCGCCGTGCTCCTAATTTGTCGGATCAACCGCCGCAGATGGCGTGCCGCCCGCCTCAATTGCCTCACCCGCAGCAAGACATAAGTCCTCGCGGAACCGACCTGCCACCAGTTGCACTCCCACCGGGGTACGCCCAACCAGTCCCGTGGAAACCGCTAGTGCTGGAAGTCCCATGAAGGGAATGGCAACTTGCGGCAGCTGGGCATGCCAGACCCTCGTGAAGGACGTCTCATCCTTCAGGTCGAGCTGATCTGGAAATGGCAAATCGCCTGATACCGGCATCAACAGCACTGGATATGTGTCAAGGAAGGCGAACCATTCGCGGGTCAATGCATCGCGCCTGGCGAGCGCCCTGGAGAGATCGAACGGATGCACCTTCGCCCCCATGCCGCGCAGACAGGCCAACGCACCTGGATCACCCTCGAGCTCGGCCATCTCAAGCTGAGCCTCATAGCCATCGCCAAGCCAAAGTTTTGCTAGAATATCCGCTGGTTCCCGCATAGCTGGCGTATCAGCTACCTCTTCAACGACCCAGCCAGCGTGTTGCAGCCGCTTGCCGGCGTCGACAACCGCTGCGACCACCTCGGGCACAGGATTGAGACCATCGGGGTTGAGGCACATCGCAACGCGCTTCGGTCTCGGCGACCCATCGAGGGGCACCGGGGCGTACCAAGGGTCGCGAGCATCTGGGGCGGACATCGCTGCTAAGGCGATGCGCAGATCATTGATTGTGCGCGCCAGCGGACCCGATACTGCGGCCACCTGCGCACCAATCGGGCGTTCTGGCGAGCCTGGGTTAAAACTCGGGACACGGCCCAGGCTCGGCCGCAAACCATGCACGCCGCAGGCGTAAGCAGGATAGCGAATTGATCCCGCGATGTCGGTGCCATGAGCGATATGACCGATACCAGCTGCGACGGCTGCACCAGCTCCGCCGGAGGAGCCGCCCGGGGTTATGGCAGGGTCGCGCGGATTCTTGGTGTCGCCATGGATAAGGTTGGTTGTGAACCAGCGATAAGACACGGCCGGGCAGTTAGTGCGGCCAAGCAAGATGGCGCCGGCCTTTCGTAGGTTGGCGACTGCCGGGTTGTCGGCCCTGGCGATATTGTCGCGCTTCAACCTCATACCGTCGGTAGTTGCAAAACCTTGCTGGTCGACACCAATTTTTATTGTTACCGGAACACCGGCGAGTGGCCCCAATTTGTCGCCACGTGAAATTGCGGCGTCGATCAGTGCCGCCTGCGCCAACACGTCGTCGGCCCGGTGGTCCACCACGGCATTGATCTTGGGATTGACCGCATCAAGCCGGGCAAGAGCCGCCTCCGCAGCCTCTTTTGCCGAAACCGTCTTCGCTTTGATCAGGCCCGCGAGTTCGGCGGCCGACAGACGCCAAAGGTCGTCCATGAAATGCTCCGTGCATCAGGCCTAGAAGGTCTCGAAGTCGCGGGCGACGTTCGAATTATGTGGGGGTAGCACTCGGCGTAGCGCGACGCTTTTTTCACCCGGCGCCGGCCAGACGATGGAACGCGGGTCGCTGGTGAGACGCATCGAATTCAGTACGTGTATTGCCTCTTTGGTTCGAGCTGGCGTAGCGCCATTGGCGACATGCAAGTCCGCGAATAACCCTGCCCCTTGGCGCTCCAGCCGGCGCCTCCACCACCGCGTGCCGCCGTCGACGATTGGGCGGCCCTGGCAGTCTTTATACATCCTAAGTTCGATAACAGATGCATACCAAACGGCATCCCCGTCGACTCTCATTGCGACCGGTTTGTTGTGAAGGACGAGCATGCCGTCAGGCCCCGGCTCGATTTCCCCCCACGTGGGAGGCGTACGGATCTCGATCGGCCCACAGCAGACGGTTCGCCAGTCCCAACGAAGCGCGCGACGCAATGCACGCGAGCAATTGCGAACGCTGCTCGCGGCATAGCCAAAGGCAAAGGCTGCAGCCGCAGCAGGCAGCAGCAGGGCCGCCACAGTTTTTTTTACGGGCGCGAGAATAGCTTCCCCCGCGCTTTGACAGAACATCGATATAGACGGCAAGCATCAGGACAATTCCACTAGTTATGTTCTGGTAAGCCGTTGGTACGTTCAGCAACGAGAGCCCATTTGCAAGGCTCTGCATTAGCAACGCGCCCAGCAAGACGCCAGAAACTGTGCCCGTGCCGCCATAAAGGCTTGCTCCACCAATAACCACGGCCGCGATCGCGTTCAGCTCCAGGAACAGACCCGATTCTGGCGGTGCCGAGCCCAATCGTCCGACGAGCATTAGTGTCGCGACGGAGGTCAACACTCCGAGGAGGACGAATGAAATCATCAAATGCTTGGTGATGGGTATGCCCGCAGACCTGGCAGCATCGCGATTGCCGCCAACCGCATAAACGTGGCGTCCCCAAACGGTGTTGGCCAGCATCCACGAGACCACCGCCGCCGTGACCAACGTGATCGCCACCGGCATGGGTAAGCCACGATAAGAAAGCGTTGCCCATGCAAGCAGGACCACACTTGCGAAGCCCAACCCAGCTCGAAGCAATGCACGACGACGATGCTGACTGTCCTCCCCGAGGTTCCGCAGCGGCCACAGTGCTATTATCGCGGCTACCACAATGAAAGCCCAGAGCGCAGGTCCGGTAACAAATGCCTCCCCGAAAAAGCGGATGTCGTCGGAGATGCCAGTGATCGTGCGGCCGCCTGACAGCGCAAGCGCCAAGCCGCGAAACAGCATCAAGCCGCCGAGTGTTGCCACGAAGGACGGAAGACCGAGGCGAGCAACCCAGGTGCCGTTCCAAAGGCCGACCAGGACGCCCATTGCGAGCGCCGCTGCGATGGTTCCCCAGACGCCGACCACGCCGCTCACCTCGATCATGGCGACCACGGTAACGCAAAGGCTCAGGAACGATCCCACGGAGAGGTCGATTTCGCCCTGAACGACGACTACGAGCATCCCGATGGCAACAATGGCAGTCATGGCGGTCTGCCGCATGAGGTTGCTTAGATTGCGGTCGCTAACAAATACGCCATCTGTCAGGATGGAGAACGCGATCCAGACGATGGCAATCGCCAGGAGCAATCCCGCGGCCGAACGCAAAACGGAAATGATGGAGTTTGCCCGGGTCGGTTGCGCAGCCCTTGCTTCTGAAGACGCAACTGCGATCGCGTTGCCCTTCGAGTCAGCTATCGTTGTCATTGCGGTCCCATCTTTGATTTCATTGCAGCCCGCCCGCCAATGCGAGCAATTCATGGGGGTTCGTGTCTTTCGATTTAATCAGTCCGACCTGCCTTCCGTCACGCAGCACCAGGACCCGGTCGGAAAGTTCTAGCGCTTCCGACTCCTCCATTGTCGCGTACAGCACGGCGGTTCCGGTCGATGCGAGCTTACGCACGAGCCGATAAACGTCTTGCTTGGCGCCCAAATCGATCCCGCGGGTAGGCTCATCGAGCAAAACCACACGCGGCTCGTTGATGAGGGCTCGCGCCAACAGAACCTTTTGCTGGTTACCGCCACTGAGGGCTGCAATCGGCTGATCCGGTCCTTGCGTGCGAATAGCCAGGTCGCGGATCAGGGACCTGCAGAGGTCCGTACATTTTGTAGGATCGACAATCGGCCCTTTCCAGCGGGGAGGCCCACGGTGCCATCCCAGCATCATGTTTTCCAATACCGAAAGATGTGGGACGACACCATCACGCTGACGTTCAGCGGATACATAGGCCACTCCAGATAGGATCGATTCCCGCGGACTTCGTGGTCGGAATCGGGAGCCTGCCAGCTCAATCGCACCGCTCGTCAACTCGGGCATGAACCCATAGAGTGATTGGAGTAGCTCAGACTTTCCGGCCCCAAGCGGCCCGTACACTGCGATGATCTCGTTCGCCCCGACGTCGATGTCGATCGGGCCAACGTCGCGCGGAGATTCCAGTGACCGCGACAGGTTCCATCCATCGAGTTTTATCATCGTTTCGCGCCGCTCGGAGGCCGTGCTTTGACCGTTGGAGACGACATTGTCCCGGCCGCTGCCGAGCATGGCCCGTACGATTGCCCCATGATCGAGACTTGACTTTGGGGTGTCCAGCGCGACGCGGCCGTCGCGAAGCACGACAACACGGTCACAGACCCGCAAGATTTCATCGGTGCGATGAGAGATAAAGATAATGCCCGCGCCCTGAGTGGCAAGCTCGCGCATTCGCTGGAGAAGCACCGTGATCTCACCAGATCCGAGCGCCGACGTCGATTCGTCAAAAACGAACACTCGACTGCCGCTCGCAATCGCACGAGCAATCTCCACCTGTTCCATCAAGGCGACCCCGCCCTGCCCGGCAAGCCGCGTTCGCGTATCAATTGTCAGCCCGAGCCTGCGCAATGCGGCGTCCGCTTGCGCGTGCAACCCCTTCCAATCAATGATGCCGAGACGAGATGGCTCGATCGCCAGCATCACGTTCTCACCGATAGTCAGTTGAGAAACAACGGAGCCTTCCTGGTGAACGAGAGCAACGCCAGCACGATGCGCATCCCTGGAGTCGGCGAACGTCGCCAGCTTGCCGCTACAGATGACGGTCCCGCGATAAGATCCATGCGGGATCTCACCGACAATAACTTTTGCCAGCGTACTTTTGCCGGCACCATTTGCTCCCATCAGGCCGACAACCTCTCCGGCCGAGACGCTGAAGCTTACGTCATCAAGAGCGCGATTGGCCCCGAACTCGACGGTAATACCGTCGAGTTTCAGCAATTCGCCGGCATTATGCCCGCCCCAGGTGGCTGATGCCACGAACGCTTCCACTTGCAGTTACCCTGCCTTGAGGCCGATATCTTCGGGTTTTAGCCAATCCGTCAGTTTGAGGAAGTCGGGCAAAGTCTCTTTGTTCACAACCCGTGACTGAATCCGCATTCCTGGAATTTTATGACCATCCACATCGAGAGTCTCGTTGGTTTTCGGCGTCTCCCCACGGGTGAGCGCCAACGCCGCCTCGGCGGCCACGCGTCCCATTTGGATGAGGTCCGTCCAAGCACTCATCGCCATGTCACCCCTAACGATGGCACGAGCACCTTCGGGCCATACATCCTCGCCGCAAAGCCAGACTTTGCCGTTCAATCCCTGCTCCGTCAGGGCCTGGAGCGCGCCCAGCGCCAAACCTTCCTCGTTGGAGACGATGGCCTGAATATTGTTGTTGTTTTGGGTCAACGCATCCTCGATTTGCTTGAGAGCCGACTCTTGACGCCAATTATCGTGCCATTGATGAGACACGATTTTGATCTCTCCAGAATCTATGAACGGCTTGAGAACCCTTAGCGCTCCCTCAGTCTTTTGACGCGCCACATCTATGCCCTCAGGGCCGCTGACGATGGCCCAATTGCCTTTTTTTGCTTCCTTTAGGGCCTGCTTCGCTTGAATTTCCCCGACAAGATAATTGTCGCGCGCTGCCCAGTAGTCGATGGCCGTCGAGGGGATGACATAGTTGTATGAGATGATCGGAATGTTCGCCTCGCGCTTGACGCGCTCGACAATCTTCTTACCGGCCTCGACGTTCACGGGAATGATCACGAGCACCTTGATGCCCTGAGACAGCATGGCGTCGATCTGGAAGTCTCTGGGTCGCGACGTCTTCATTCGCGCCTTGGATTATATATTGAAGTCCCAGTTCATCGGCGCGCGCCTGGAAATAGTGGCGGTCATGAGGCCAGCGGAAGGCGTCAAAGCTAGGAAAGCTGAACCCAACCAGCGGACCAGTCGCGGCGCGCGCCGAAAAGCCACCTGCGCCCAGGGTTGCAGTGGCAGCGCCAAACGCCGCCGCTGACTTCATGAATTCGCGGCGTGAGACGCCGCCTTCGACAAACAGTTTGGTCAAGGCACGTAAGTCACGCATGAAATTCTCCCAAGAGCGCTGGCTACGGAAAATCCGAAAAAGATGGGTGACCGTTGACGCCCACCAACTCTACGCAACGATCAATTTATATAGAACATCCCATCTAAAAAAAAATGTCAAGCATACGTCACAAAAATAACGTTTGTGCTTACAGCGACGGATTTGAGAGTGGCAGTCTTAGACGGGCGCGACCATGTTCGGTCGCGTTGACTTCCCAATTCATCGCGGCGTGGCGCGAGGCGACAGCTATGTCGCGGTAGAGTCGGGCGATCAGATTGTTCGCGTAGGCGCCGCGCGCACCGATGAGATCCCATACCGTCTCCGCCGAACGCCGCGCGAGCTGTCCGGCATACGCTGAGTTGCAGCGATAGTTCGATCGCTCCAATGGCGTCGGCGCATAGTCGGCGGAGGCTGACTCCATGATCTCCCGACAATCGGCCCGAATGAGCATCTCTGCCGCCTGCAGCGACGACGATACCTCCGCCACCCGGACCTGATGGGTGGCATAACTCGCCGTCTCCTCGCTGCTCATCAGCGCTCTACGGCTGCGCGACTGCACAAGGAAGCTCTCGAACATCGCCTCGGTCATGCCAATCAGCGCGGCGGCAAGCAAAATGCCACTGACCATATAGACAGGCGGGCGGAAAACCGCCCCGCGATTGATCGCCTTTCCGGGAAAGTCGCCGCCCTTCAGGTGTTTGATCGACAGGCTGAGATGGTCTGGCACGAACAGTTTCTCGACCCGCACGTCGTGGCTCCCCGAGCCATGCAGGCCAATGGGGTGCCACGTATCGAGTATCGTGACCGAGCGAGTCGGAACCAGGAAATAGCGCTCCTCGTCGGGAGCCGCATCCTGCTCCACCATTCCGGAAAGCAAGCACCAGTCGGACGGCTGTACGCCGCTGACGAAGGGCCATTCGCCGGTCAGTTCATAACCGCCCTCGACCTGCCTTGCCTTGCCTTGGCGCGGGATAAGAATGCCGCTCACGAGGCTGTTTGGATCGCTCCAAACTTCCTCTTGCGCCTGCACAGGCCACCGGGCGATCATGTAGTTGTGGAAGATGTACTGGGCAAGACACCAGGCAGTTGAAGGGCAACCGCTGGCGATCGGGATCATCACATCCACGAAGTTCTCAAGCGAGCCCTCTGCACCACCGAAATGCTCCGGCTGAAGCAGCCGCGCCAACCCCAAACGGCGAAGGTCCTGGCGCGTCTCATCTGGCAGGCAGCGATTTCGCTCGGCTTCGTCTGAGCGCTCCTTAAGCGTCGAGATGAGGCTCCGCGCGCTGCTAATCAAGGCTTGGCTCTGCACGCGCCTCCCCTTGAGCTCGTGGGGGTAGATGACTGGCAAAGGCCCTGCTCCGTCTTGATCTGTGGGTCCAGTTGCTTTGACGCGATGAAACATATCAAAGCCGCGAAAATATGATGGCAATCGTATGAGCCGGTCATGTTGCCAGGTGCGCCCGTGATGACGCCGGCATCACCTCGAGGGTCAAGCCGAGATCCTGGCTTAGCAGGTCCAACAGCAGCCGACGACAGCGCTCGGGTGGCATGTCCTGCGGATCGGCGACCATAAGCGCGTACATCCCGACGGTGGCACTGACGAATTTCACCGCTATGTCGTCGGGCGTGCGATCGGGGTTGAACTCGCGTTCTTGGACGCCTGCCTCGATCAGCCGTGCGACGATCTCAGCATAAAGCCGGTGGACCTTCTGCACTTCTGCCTGCAGCACCCGGTCGAACGGCATGCGGCCGAGCAGGCCGAGCCAGAACCGCCAGTCCGGGATCCCGGGGGGCGACAGCTGGCTGACGAAGTCGACAAGGACGACCAGCCGGTCCACGACGGTGCCGCGTCGGTGTTCGATCTTGCCGAGGGCCTTGACGTACTGGAGAATGGCGTCATTGATCGCGTCCAGCGTCAAGGCACGCTTGTTGCTAAAATAGTGGGTGACGACACCCGAAGAAATGCCTGCGACGTCGCTCACCTCTCTAATGGTGAGGTCGCGCCAACCTTGGGTCGACAGGATGTGGATAACCGCATCCATCACCTGCCGCCTGCGGATCGCTTCCATCCCGAGTTTTGGCATCTCGTCTCCATATCGAATGTTAATTCTATATAAACGTATCTGCCTAGCACCGCAATCAGCGGCTTCTTGGAGAGCCGATGCGATTGATGGGGGGCTTGCATGAATTTTTTACGTAACGTATGTTCTAAAAAAATCATGTTTAACCGGAGGTCCATCTTGAGAACGCAAACAGCCCTTAGCCACGAAGATTTGCCGGCCATTGAACGCGCGGGAACGCCCGAAGAGCTCGTCGAGCGGGCTCGCGGGCTTGCGCCTGCCCTGCGTGAGCGAGCGGCGGAGACCGAAGCGCTACGGCAGCCTCCGGAAGCGACCCGTCAGGACATCAAGCGAACCGGAGTCCATCGGCTCTTCCAGCCCGCTCGCTTTGGTGGAGCCGACGCGCCCTTCCGCGCGGCAGTCGACGTCATGACCGCTCTCGGGCAGGCCTGTGGGTCCACCGCCTGGGCGGTGGTGCAGAACATCTCTCACAATTCCATGATGTGTCGGTGGCCCTTGGAGGCGCAGGAAGATGTCTGGAGGAACAATCCGGCCGCGTTACTGTCCGGGATCCTCATCCCAAACATCGGACGGGCGCGCCGGGTGGACGGTGGCTATGTGCTGTCGGGCCGCTGGCCCTTCGTCAGCGGCGTGAGTCTTGCCGACTGGGCTCTGTTCACCGCCTTCACGCCCGGGCCAGATGGCCAAGAGGAAGACCGGCACTTCCTCGTGCCGAAGAGCGACTATCAGATTCTCGATACCTGGTATGCCATGGGTCTAAAAGGCTCCGCCAGCCACGACGTTTCGTTGGACGAGGTGTTCGTGCCGGAGCACCGCACGACAACTATCGCAAACATGCGCGCGCGCGCAGCACGTTATCCCGATGAGCCGATCAACTTGCGCGCGCCCCTTTATTGTATGTTCGGAGTTTTCATCGGGAGCACTGCCCTCGGGATCGCCGAGGGTGCGGTGCAGACTTATCTCGAGCAGGTGCGGGGCCGAATCTCACGCGCCTCCTCACGGGCGGTCACTGATTTCAGCACCCAACATGTGAAGGTCGCCGAGGCACTCGCCAACTTAAAGGCGGCGCGTCTTCTTATCTACGGCGCCTGCGATCAGATGACGGAGATCCTTGAGTCCAGCCGTCTTCCCACTGATGAGGAGCGAGCGCGTTGTCGGGCCGAAGCCACCTTTGCCGGCCAGCTCTCGACGCGCGCGGTGAATATCGTTTGGGATGCTGCGGGTGGAGGGGCGATCTATGACCGTAATCCGCTCTCACGCTATTTTTGCGACATGAGTGCCGCGAACCGGCACATCACCCAAAATTGGGATGTGAGTGCAACAACCCATGGCCGTGTTGTGCTCGGTCTACCGATCGACAACCCGACGCTCTAGCAACCACCAGCGGGTGCCGTGATGACCGTGCCATTTATATCTTTTCCGAAGGTAGCAACCACCATGAGATCTTGTGCAATATCGCCGGCCAATATCCGCCCCGACCACCTACGCGACCAATTCGTGGCCGCGATGAGCCGTGTGCCGCTGAGCGTGGCTGTGGTCGTCGCAGGCCCTCCCGAGAACCGGTTAGCGCTTACCGTGGGTACGTTCATCTCGGTTTCAGCGGATCCTCCGATGGTGCTGATTTCTGTGAAGGCGAGCAGCCCCCTTTGCAAGGCGGTGTCCACGCATCGCCGCTACGTGGTCAACGTGCTCTCGGCCGAGCAGGTGGAACATTCCGAACGATTTTCGGGCAGGCCGCGAAATGGTCGGCCCTACGATCTTACTGCAGCCCGTTGGTCAGGTGTACCCGGTGCGCCGCAACGCTATCTGGAAGGCGTAGTGGCAGCGTTCGACTGCGAACTCGTTGACGCGCAGCCCATCGCCTCGCACCTGCTATTAATCGGACGGGTCGACGAAATCATATCAGGCGCCGAGCGACCCCTCGTATATTGGTCGCGCTCTTACGGGATTCCGTCGCCTCTTGGAGGCGCCTTGTGAGAAGGGCTGGACGATCTCGTGCCCTTAGTTCGGCCTGTTGAAGACCTGGTGCTGGCGACGGCAATGCTGGAAGCCGTTTGTATGGGGCCGGCAAACAGCGCTCTGAAAACCGCCGGTATCCTGGCTGTATTCGCCCACGCGAGGGATCAACACGGCTTTGGGAACGACGCGGCTTATGAACAATGGCCGGCTGAGCCAATAACAATCGAGCTAATAAACAGGGAATTTGCCAGTGAACGATCCAAAAACCTTCACCGATCTACCCTTGCCGTTCGATGAGGCGCGCTTAGACCGGCTTCTGGATGAGGCCGGAATCGATATCTTGATGGTGACTTCCAAGCACAACGTGCAATATCTGCTTGGCGGATATCGTTTTTTCTTTTTCGACTACATGGATGCGGTCGGAGAGAGCCGCTACTTGCCAGTGCTCGTTTATCAAAAAGGTAGGCCCGAAAATTCCGCATACTTCGGCGCCGCCCTTGAGACTTTCGAGAAGAACTTAAGAAAATTCTGGCCGCCGGTGGTCGAGACCACAACGTGGAGCAGCACGGACGCGGTCCGACTCGCAGTTGAACACATCAACAAGATCGGCGGATCATCTTCAACCGTCGGAGTTGAAAGGTCCTTTTTGCCCCTAGATGGTGGCCAATTTTTGCACAACAACCTAACAGGTTGCCGCATCGCGGAAGCGAACTTTGTGCTTGAGAGACTGCGCCTCATCAAGAGTCCTGAGGAGCTCAACCTGCTGCGAGAGGCCTCTGAGCGGGTTGTGCAGTCGATGGCAGTCGCTTTTGAGTACGCTGCTCCCGGAATGACCAAGAACGATCTGGTCGAAAAGCTGCGACGCGAGGAAGTCAATCGCGGTCTGAAGTTCGAGTATTGTCTCATCACAGCGGGTCGAGACCTCAATCGAGCGCCGTCTGAACAAAAGCTGCAAGTTGATGACGTCATTTCGCTGGACTCGGCCGGCAATTATCACGGCTATATCGGTGACCTCTGTCGCATGGGAATTCTCGGCGAACCTGACGCTGAACTGGTCGACCTACTTGGAGTGATCGACCACATCCAATCCGAGGCGCGTAAGCCGATCAAGGCGGGAGCGCGAGGCGGCGACATCTTTACTGTCGCGAATGAGATCGTCAACAAGTCACAGCATAAGCCTTACATGGAATTTCTGGCACACGGCATGGGACTCGTCAGCCATGAAGGTCCGCGCCTGACCAGCACCGCGCCCGTGCCTTATCACGGTTACGACGAGGATCGCCCTCTGGAGTTCGGAATGGTGATCTCAATCGAAACGGCGATTAAGCATCCCGCAAGAGGCTACATCAAACTTGAAGACACCGTGGCGGTGACGGCATCGGGCTCCCAGGGATTCGGCGATCAGTTTCGTGGATGGAACCGCGCCAACACTCAGGGCAGAAGACAATGTGGGGACAAGCCATGAGAGCCGTAGGATACCAAAAGTCACTGCCCATCGAAGCAACGGAATCGCTGGTTGATTTCGAGATCGCGAAGCCCGAGCCTGTGGGGCGCGATATCAGGGTCGCGGTGAAGGCGATCTCGGTCAATCCGGTCGATTACAAGGTGCGCAAGCGCGCCGCACCGCCGGAGGGCGAATACAAGATCCTCGGCTTCGATGCGGCTGGCATAATCGACGCAGTCGGCCCGGAAGTAAGCCTATTTAAACCGGGCGACGAGGTGTTCTATGCCGGTTCGATCCAGCGCCAAGGCACAAATTCGGAGTTCCACCTCGTCGACGAGCGGATCGTCGGCAAAAAGCCGGCCTCGCTGTCCTTCGCGCAGGCCGCCGCGCTTCCACTGACCTCGATCACCGCTTGGGAACTGCTATTCGACCGGCTCGGTGCGGTTCCTGGCAGGCACGATCCGCGCACGCTCCTCATCACGGGGGGTGCCGGGGGCGTCGGTTCAATCCTGATCCAACTCGCGCGCCGTCTGACCGGGCTCACCGTGGTTGCTACCGCAACACGGCCTGAATCGGGACAATGGTGCCTCGATCTCGGTGCCCACGCCGTGATCGATCACTCAAAGCCGATGAAGGAGCAAATCGAAGTGCTGAAGCTGCCGGCGGTCGGTCTTGTTGCCAGCCTCACCTTCACCGATCAGCACTACAAAGGCATCGCAGACATCATCGCACCTCAGGGCAGGTTCGGACTGATCGACGATCCGGCGGAGTTCAACGTCGCCGTGTTCAAGGGCAAGGCGGTGTCGGTGCACTGGGAGTTGATGTTTACGCGCTCCACGTTCCAGACGCCGGACATGATCGCGCAGAATCGTCTGCTAAACGATGTCGCGGATCTCATCGACAAGGGCGTGCTGCGCACCACTCTTGACCAGACCTTCGGTACCATCAATGCAGCCAACCTCAAGCGCGCTCATGCGTTGCTGGAGAGCGGCACGTCACGAGGCAAGATCGTGCTGGAGGGCTGGTAACCGTCCAACATGGCTGGATGGCCTCGCCGTAGGCGCAAGGACGTCTCTGGCGAGCAAAGCGGCGCTGTGCGTGCGACGTCGATGTTCACGTTGCTTCGCTGCGCACACATGCAGACTGAGCAATAAAGGATCAGATCGTATGAGCATCACCATTGCCGAGGGTTCCGTGCCGAAGCCTCCAACCAGCTTGATCGAGGGTTTCCGGAGCGCGCCGACCTCCGTGATCTCCGATAATCTCGGCCGGCTGCCAGGATCGGTTGGGCTGCGTCCGTTTCATCGCGGCGGCAAGCTTGTTGGCACGGCCTTTACCGTACGAACACGGCCGGGCGACAATCTCGCAATCCACCGCGCGCTCGAGATGGTCGGACCAGGCGATGTCATCGTCGTTGACGGCGGCGGCGACGAGACCCGCGCGCTCGTCGGTGAGATCATGATGACCATCGCGCAGTGGCGTAAGGCGGAAGGCTACGTGATCGACGGCGCGATCCGCGATGTGGCGGCTTTCACCACGTCTGACTTTCCTTGCTTCGCGCGTTCAGTGATCCATCGTGGCCCCTACAAGGATGGCCCTGGCGAAATAAACGTTCCGGTGTCGGTCGGCGGGTGCGTGATTTCGCCTGGCGACTTCATTGTCGGCGACGAGGACGGCATAGTTTCCTTTCCAGCGGCAAGGGCCGTGAGCCTTCTCGATGCTGTGCAGGCCCAGGTCGCGCGTGAAGAAGATATGCTGAAAGCGATCCGCGAGGGCCGCTATCAGAACGCTTACGGCAAATCCTAACCAACCACAGGGCAGAAGGGCATTAGCTCGGTCTTGCCTGAGCAATCGGTAAGCGCAAAACGAGTCCGCCGTGTCATGAACTAGTTGACGTATCAATGCTCATGTCGCCCGCAATCGCCTACCCTATCCTCAAGCAGGCCGGTGCGCTGCGGGAATCTCCCATGGTTTAGGAGAAATTGGCCCGAGGGGCTCCTAAGCATAAGTCTCAGCCGCTGAGCACGTGGCTGGCGAATCGATCATCAGACGATCCAAGTCCGGGCATCGCTGTTCAGTTCATCACCGACACGCAGCCACTGATGCCGACATTCGCTCGAGTCGCGATTAGACATTCCGCACTGGACCAAGCTAGACGCCTGCGAGCGGAACCCTCGATAAATTTCGATCGAACGACCTTGCTCAAATTGGTAGACCCAAGTCTCAATATAGTTCAGCGCTGTGTCTCGCCGCCTTCAGGAAATCGTATACGGCAAAGTTGTACGTCGATTGTGGTCCACCATTAGCCGGCTCTTGAGCGGTGGGACGGCGCGCTGGAAGCAATTTACGCGTTCGCAAATCCGGCATGATATGCCGATCGGATCGAAAGCTGTGCGGCTGGTAAGGTCAAGACCGTCGGCATAGACGAAGTCGGTCGCATAAGTGACCTCACAGCCCAAAGCGATGGCATAGCGCCGGTGCGGCGCATTGAAACCGCCGCCGCCCTTTGCGATTTCCGTGGCGACGCTCAGATAGCGCACGCCATCGGGCGTCTCGGCAAGTTGGCGGATGACGCGGCCCGGCGTTTCGAAGGCCTGATGTGCATTCCAGAGCGGACATGCTGCCCCAAAGCGAGCGAACTGAAGTTTTGCCGCGCTGTGACGCTTGGTGATGTTGCCGGCCCGGTCAATGCGGGCGAAGAATACAGGTACCCCCTTCAGCCCCGGCCGCTGCAAGGTCGAAAGACGATGGGCGATCTGTTCAAGGCTCGCACCGAAACGCGCCGCCATCAATTCGAGGTCGTGGCGGAGTTCTTTCGCTCCCGCCAGAAAATGCTGATAGGGCAGCATCAGTGCTCCGGCAAAATAGTTGCGCAAACCTATCTTGCAGATCTCCGCGGATTCCTGCGTGCGGAAGTTCGCCCGCTGGATAATGGCTTCGATCTCTCCGTCCAACTCCAAGACGGCTATCTGGAACGCCAGCTGGAACGTTCGTGTCGACGCCGGCGAATAGGGATTGAGGAAGAGGGCGCGGGAGGCGCCATGATATCGGCGCAGGATATCCTCGCCGGGTTCCGCGCGCAGTATGCGCACACCGTGCCGGCTCTCCAGATGGTTGGACAGGACAAGTCCGGTATCGCGATCCGGGATCCCAAGGCTGGTCGCCAGCCGTTCGGCTGCCAGATCAAGGTCAGAAATGTAGTTGTCGACGAAGTGGAAGAAGTCGCGGACTTCTTCGTATGGTGTTGGATCGCTCAAGGTATTGGTCCGAACCATATGATCGTCGAAGCTTGCAAGCTGCTCGCTGTTGCGGCGATAGGCTTGGTGGCTAGCTATCAGCGCGTGGGCAAATCCTGGCGCATTTTGTGTGACGAGTTTCAGTTCCTGCAGGCTTGGCGAATAAGCATCGAAAACCGGATCGGCAAGCGCTTCGCTGAGCGCGGAGAGCAGGCGATCGCTGTCGCTTCCAGATATCGATCCGATATCGATCTTGAAGTTCTCGGCAAGCGACAGGAGCACCGAGGCCGAAACCGGGCGCTGATTGTTTTCTATCTGATTGAGGTAGCTGGTCGAGATGCCGATGCGCTCGGCGAAGGCGGCCTGGGTCGCCTTGCTGCTTTCACGCAGCTCGCGGACTTTTCTGCCGATGAAGAGCTTGCCGGTGGCCATGTTCGCAACTTCGCAAAATGCAGTTTGCAATTTTCTATATCACGCCTGCCTACCTGTTCAAACGTTTTCTCATTTGGGCCTGTCGCCTAAGACCCAGGCAGGCGGTTCTGCGCACGGACAGGAGAAACGAATGACAATCTACAACGCCATTGCCAGGCGGTTGGACACAACAAACCACGCGGTCGATGTCACCACAGTGGTGGCGGCCTCGCTGCTGCTGGCGATCTCGGCCAAGATTGCGGTGCCTTTCTACCCAGTACCGATCACCATGCAGACCTTCGTCGTCATTGGCCTGGGATTGGCCCTTGGACCGGTTCGCGGCCTCGCCGCCATTGCTCTTTATCTGGCAGAAGGTGCCGCGGGGTTTCCTGTCTTCGCCGGCACGCCAGAAAAGGGTATCGGCCTTGCCTACATGATGGGGCCGACGGGAGGCTACCTCCTGGGCTATTTGCCATCGGTTCTTGTTGCCGGTTGGCTTTCTGTGCGCGGCTGGGATCGCAATCCACTTTACGCCATGGCCGCTGCCCTGCTGGCCGCCGCTGTCATCTACGTGCCGGGGCTGCTCTGGCTCGGCAGCATCATCGGCTTCGACAAACCGGTTCTGCAGTACGGCCTCATCCCGTTCATCCCCGGCGATATCGTCAAGGCGCTGCTGGCGGCGCTGGTCTTTCCCGCCGCCTGGAAATGGCTCGACGCGCGGGACTGCCGTTGATGCGCGCTGTCCTCGATCAATTGGAAATCCGCCGCGGCGAGGCCCGTCTCGGCGGTGGACAGAAGCGCATCGATGCGCAGCATGCCAAGGGCAAGCTGACGGCGCGCGAACGCCTAGACGTTCTCCTCGATGAGGGGTCGTTCGAGGAATACGACATGTATGTCACCCATCGTGCGGTCGATTTCGGCATGGCCGGCCAGAAGGTGGCGGGCGACGGCGTCGTCACCGGCTGGGGCACCATCAATGGCCGGCTGGTCTA
This sequence comes from Mesorhizobium sp. HAY1-8B, assembly GCF_056868045.1. Lineage (NCBI taxonomy): Bacteria > Pseudomonadati > Pseudomonadota > Alphaproteobacteria > Hyphomicrobiales > Phyllobacteriaceae > Mesorhizobium > Mesorhizobium sp. HAY1-8B. The sequence continues at coordinate 2,658,928 of NZ_CP200321.1, read as the reverse complement.
TGTCTTCTCGCAGGATTTTACCGTGCTTGGCGGCTCGCTGTCGGAGACCCACGCGCAGAAGATCTGCAAGATCATGGACATGGCGGTGCGCAACGGCGCGCCGGTCATCGGGCTCAATGACAGCGGCGGCGCGCGCATCCAGGAGGGCGTCGCTTCGCTTGCCGGCTATGCCGACGTGTTCAAGCGCAATGTCGATTCCTCCGGCGTCGTGCCGCAAATATCGGTGATCATGGGCCCTTGCGCTGGCGGCGCGGTCTATTCGCCGGCCATGACCGATTTCATCTTCATGGTTCGTGACTCGTCCTACATGTTCGTCACCGGCCCGGACGTGGTCAAGACTGTCACCAACGAGGTTGTCACCGCCGAGGAACTGGGCGGCGCGCGCACGCACACAACCAGATCGTCGGTTGCCGACGGCGCCTATGACAACGACATCGAAACGCTGGAGCGGGTTCGCGCCCTGTTCGATTTCCTGCCGCTCAACAATCGCGAAAAGCCCCCGGTCCGCCCATTCCACGACGATCCGTCACGGCTCGAAATGCGGCTCGACACGCTGGTGCCGGACAGCGCCGCCAAGCCCTACGACATGCGCGAGCTGATCCTGGCCATCGCCGACGAGGGCGATTTCTTCGAGATCCAGGAAGCCTTCGCCAGGAACATCCTCACCGGCTTCCTGCGCATCGAGGGCCAGACGGTTGGTGTTGTCGCCAACCAGCCGATGGTGCTTGCGGGCTGCCTGGACATAGACTCCTCACGCAAGGCGGCGCGGTTCGTCCGCTTCTGCGATGCCTTCTCGATTCCGATCCTGACCCTGGTCGATGTGCCCGGTTTCCTGCCCGGCACGGCGCAGGAATATGGCGGCGTCATCAAGCATGGCGCGAAGCTTTTGTTCGCCTACAGCCAGGCGACGGTGCCGATGGTGACGTTGATCACGCGCAAAGCCTATGGCGGAGCCTATGACGTCATGGCCTCCAAGCATATTGGCGCCGATGTCAACTATGCCTGGCCGACCGCCGAGATCGCGGTGATGGGCGCCAAGGGTGCGACCGAAATCCTTTACCGCTCCGAACTCGGCGACAAGGACAAGATTGCCGCGCGCACCAAGGACTACGAAGCTCGCTTCGCCAATCCGTTCGTCGCCGCCGAGCGCGGCTTCATCGACGAGGTGATCATGCCTCATTCCTCGCGCCGGCGCATCGCCCGTGCCTTCGCGGCACTGCGCGGAAAGAACATCGAGCCGCGCTGGAAGAAGCACGACACCATGCCGCTGTGAGGATTCATGTGCACGCTGGTCCAGATTGACGGAATTCTCTGTTCGACCCCGCGGCAGCTGGCCGCCCGGCTTGGCACCGAAAGACTGCTCGAATGGGTGGATCACCAAGGCGAGATGGACTGGTGCCTGTGCGTGATCGACGTGCCCAGGACATTGGAGCGTTCGGCGCTGAAATGGATACGCGAAGGGGAGTCGGAAATGTTTGTGGTCGAGCGATAATGTGCAGGAAAATCCTTATTGCCAATCGGGGCGAGATCGCCTGCCGTGTCATCCGCACGGCCCGCAAGCTCGGCATTGCGACAGTGGCGGTCTATTCGGATGCCGATCGCGACGCGCTGCATGTGAAGATGGCCGATGAGGCGGTCCACATCGGACCATCGCCGTCAAACCAATCCTACATCGTCATCGCCAAGATCGTGGACGCGGCGAAGGCCGTGGGTGCCGATGCGGTGCATCCAGGCTATGGCTTCCTGTCGGAAAACGCCAATTTCGCCGGAGCCCTCAAGGACGCCGGCATAACCTTCATCGGCCCGCCGGTGGTGGCGATCGAGGCAATGGGTGACAAGATCACCTCCAAGCGCATCGCCGCCGCGGCCGGCGTTTCCACCGTGCCCGGTCATATGGACCTGATCGAGGATGCGGACGAAGCCGTGCGCATCGCCGCTTCGATCGGCTATCCGGTGATGATCAAGGCGTCCGCCGGCGGCGGCGGCAAGGGCATGCGCATCGCCTGGAATGACCGCGAGGCGCGTGAGGGGTTCCAGTCATCAAGGAACGAGGCCAAGGCCTCCTTCGGCGACGACCGTATCTTTATCGAAAAGTTCGTCACCGAGCCGCGTCATATCGAGATCCAGGTGCTGGGCGACCAGCACCGCAACATCGTCTATCTGGGCGAGCGCGAATGCTCGATCCAACGGCGCAACCAGAAGGTCATCGAGGAAGCACCGTCGCCGTTCCTCGATAAAGCCACCCGCAAGGCCATGGGCGAGCAGGCCGTCGCGCTGGCGCGCGAGGTCGGCTATTTCTCGGCCGGCACGGTCGAGTTCATTGTCGACGGCAAGAAGAACTTCTATTTCCTGGAGATGAACACCCGCCTTCAGGTCGAGCATCCCGTGACGGAGCTGGTGACCGGCCTCGATCTGGTGGAAGAGATGATACGCATCGCCGCCGGCGAAAGGCTGCGCTTTGGCCAGGACGACGTGAGGCTCGACGGCTGGGCGATCGAAAGCCGGCTCTACGCCGAGGATCCGTACCGTAATTTCCTGCCCTCCATCGGGCGCCTGACCCGCTACCGGCCGCCGGTCGAAGGGCGGCGCGAAGACGGCACGGTCGTGCGCAACGACACCGGCGTGTTCGAGGGCGGCGAGATCTCGATGTACTACGATCCGATGATCGCCAAGCTCTGCGCCTGGGCGCCGGAGCGTGGCGGGGCGATCGATGCAATGGCGCGCGCGCTCGACGACTTCGAAGTGGAAGGTATTGGTCACAACCTCCCGTTCCTGTCGGCGGTGATGGCGCAGCCGCGCTTCCGCGCGGGCCGGCTGACCACGGCCTACATCGCGGAAGAGTTCCCGGACGGTTTTCAAGGCGTCGAGCCGAACGATATCCAGGCGCGTCTGCTGGCGGCCGTTGCCGCCTTCATCAACGAGAGGATCGTTCGCCGGTCGGCGCAGATTTCGGGTGCGCTTGCCAACCATCCGCGCAGCATCGGCAAGGACTGGGTTGCGACGGTGGCCGATCGTGAATTCGCGCTCGTCATGGTTCAGGATGGAGCCAGCGACGTCATCGCCTTTGCCGATGGGCCGAGCCTCGCGGTGGCCAGCGACTGGCTGCCGGGCGACAGCCACGCAACCTTCGTCGTGGACGGCAAAGCGGCGGGCGTGAAGGTGTCGCTCAACGGCTCCGGCCTGCGCCTGCGCTGGCGGGGCATCGACGTCACCGCATTCGTTCGCTCGCCCCGCGTGGCCGAGCTTGCCCGGCTGATGCCGGTGAAAACGCCGCCCGACACGTCGAAGATGCTGCTGTGCCCCATGCCCGGCATCATCACCTCGCTCGCCGTGCAGGTGGGCGATACGGTCGAGGCCGGGCAGACGCTGGCGACTGTCGAGGCCATGAAGATGGAGAACGTGCTGCGTGCCGAGCGTCGGGCGGTGGTGAAGACGCTCGCGACAAGCGCCGGCGCCAGCCTCGCGGTCGACGAACTCATCATGGAGTTCGAATGATGGCGGACGAGCTGGAACGGTGGCGCTCCCTCGCCGAGAGGGAAGTCAAGACCGGCCCGGACACGCTTGTCTGGCGCACGCCGGAAGGCATCGACGTCAAGCCTCTCTACACAGCACAGGATCTTGAGGGGAACGACTATCTCGGCGGCTTGCCGGGGCATAAACCGTTCCTGCGCGGGCCCCGTGCAACCATGTATGCCGGCCGTCCGTGGACCATCCGGCAATATGCGGGCTTCTCGACGGCGGAGGCCTCCAACGCCTTCTATCGCAAGGCGCTGGCCGCAGGCCAGCAAGGCGTGTCGGTGGCCTTCGACCTTGCCACCCACCGCGGCTATGACAGCAATCACCCGCGTGTCGAGGGCGATGTCGGCAAGGCTGGCGTTGCGATCGATTCCGTCGAAGACATGAAGATCCTGTTCGACGGAATCCCGCTCGACAAGGTTTCGGTGTCGATGACCATGAACGGCGCGGTGATCCCGATCCTGGCCAGCTTCATTGTCGCGGGCGAGGAACAGGGCGTACCGCGAGGGCTGCTTTCGGGAACCATCCAGAACGACATCCTCAAGGAGTTCATGGTCCGCAACACCTACATCTATCCGCCGGAGCCCTCGATGCGGATCGTCGCCGACATCATCGAATATACGGCGAAGGAGATGCCGAAGTTCAACTCGATTTCGATCTCCGGCTATCACATGCAGGAGGCAGGAGCGACGCTGGTACAGGAGTTGGCCTTCACGCTCGCCGACGGGCGCGAATATGTCCGGGCGGCGCTGAAGAAGGGCCTCGACGTCGACGACTTCGCCGGCCGGCTGTCCTTCTTCTTCGCGATCGGCATGAACTTCTTCATGGAGGCTGCCAAGTTGCGGGCGGCCCGATTGTTGTGGACACGCATCATGGAGGAGTTCCAGCCGAGGAAAGCCTCTTCGCTCATGCTGCGCACGCACTGTCAGACATCCGGCGTGTCGCTGCAGGAGCAAGACCCTTACAACAACATCGTACGCACCGCTTTCGAGGCGATGAGCGCGGTGCTTGGCGGCACGCAGAGCCTGCATACCAATTCCTTCGACGAGGCGATCGCCCTGCCGACCGAGTTCTCGGCCCGCATCGCGCGCAACACGCAACTGATCCTTCAGCACGAGACCGGCGTCACCAAGGTCGTCGATCCACTCGCCGGCTCCTACTATGTAGAGAACCTGACCAAGGAGCTCGCCGACGCGGCATGGAAGCTGATCGAGGAGATCGAGGCGAAGGGCGGCATGACAAATGCTGTCATCGAGGGATTGCCCAAGCGCTTGATCGAAGAAGCGGCGACACGCAGGCAAGCGGCGGTCGACCGCGGCGATGAGGTGATCGTTGGCGTCAACCGGTACCGGCTCGACAACGACGACAAGATCGACGTCCTCGACATCGACAACAAGGCGGTGCGCGAGGCGCAGGTGAAGCGCCTGGACCGGGTTCGCCGGCAGCGAGATTCCAGCCGGGTCGAAGCGGCGCTCGCCCTGCTGGAGGAGGTCGCCGTCACCGGCAAGGGCAACATGCTTGAAGCGGCGGTGGAAGCAGTGCGTGTTCGTGCAACGGTGGGCGAGATTTCCGATGTCTTGCGCGGGGCCTTTGGCGACCATGCGGCGACGCCCAAGGTCGTGCGCGGCGTCTACGGCCCGTCCTATGCCGGCGAACCGGAATTCACCACGCTGGTTGCGCGCCTGCAGGAAGTCTCGGCCTCGCTCGGCTCAAGGCCGAGGATCATGGTCGCGAAGCTCGGCCAGGATGGGCATGATCGTGGCGCGAAGATCATCGCCTCGGCCTTCGGCGATATCGGCTTCGAGGTCGTCACCGGGCCCCTGTTCCAGACGCCGGGCGAGGCGGCCGACCTGGCCATGGCCTCGAAGGTGCATGTCGTCGGCGTATCTTCACTGGCGGCCGGCCACAAGACGTTGCTGCCGCAGCTTGTCGAATTGCTGAAGCAAAGGGGCGCGCAGAACATCATCGTCGTCTGCGGCGGGGTCGTGCCGCGTCAGGATTATCAGTATTTGTTCGACCATGGGGTCGCGGCCGTGTTTGGTCCAGGCACCAATGTGCTGGATGCAGCGCGCGCCATCCTCGACCTGATGGAAGGAAAGCGCAGCAACATTTGATTTTGAATTTATCCGTGCTCGCTTATGGGAAGCGCCTGGGAATGTTTCACCTGCCCTAGCGCAAAGCTCGACTCGATTGACGCAACTCCCTCCAAGCGTGTCAGCTTTTGCTTGAGAAAGCTCTCGTAGGCCTCAAGATCCTTCACAACGATCCGGAGCAGATAGTCTCGCTGCCCGGTCATAAGATAGCACTCGACAATCTCTGGCCAACGCATGACGGCCTTTGCGAACCGATCCAGCTCCTCTTCCCTTTGCCTTTCAAGTTTTATCGATGCGAACACGCTGATCGGCAGCCCAACTTTCACCTGATCGACAACCGCTACATAGCTCTTGATCACACCCGAGGCCTCGAGGTTACGAACCCGGCGCGCGCATGGTGACGGCGATAGTCCCACAATCTCGCTTAGCTTCTCGCTTGTTGCATGAGCATCGGACTGGAGAACTCTGAGAATTTTCCGGTCTATTTCGTCAATTTCTGCTTTTGACATATTTTGCCATTTTTCGACTGTAAATTCGCCCAATCAGCTAATTTTACCAAATCTTCCGATCATATTTGGTCACATTCTGCTCATGCCGTCCAGTAGCTTATGCGCATTCGAAAGCGAGGGGACATGGACAAACGGCGCTTGGAATTCCTGACGGAATTGGAGAAGAAGGTCCTGTGGCTGGCGACGTGGACGATCCATAACGCCAACCACCTTCGCTCGAGCGATGACGGGCTCAAGGTCGGTGGCCACCAGGCTTCGTCCGCGTCCTTGGCGACGATCATGACGGCGCTCTATTTCGCGATTTTGCGCCCCGAAGACAGGGTCGCCGTGAAGCCCCATGCAAGTCCCATCTTCCACGCTATCCAGTATCTGTTCGGCAACCAGACCCGCGAGAAACTCCAGGCCTTCCGCGCGTACAAGGGCGCACAATCCTACCCATCCCGCACCAAAGACATTGATGACGTCGACTTCTCCACCGGCTCTGTAGGTTTGGGCGTCGCACAGACGCTGTTTTCATCGCTGGTACAGGACTATCTGCACGCGAAGGGCATGGCAGCGGATTTACCTGATGGAAAGATGGTGGCGCTTATCGGCGACGCCGAGATGGACGAAGGCAACATCTTCGAGGCGCTCCTTGAAGGATGGAAGCATGGGCTCCGCAACACGTGGTGGATCGTCGACTACAACCGCCAGAGTCTCGATGCCGTCGTCCGTGAAGGTCTGTGGGAACGGTTCGAATCCCTTTTCCGTAATTTCGGATGGGACGTCGTCATTCTCAAGTACGGCCGGCTGCTCGATGCCGCGTTCGCCGAGCCCGGCGGCGAGGCGCTCCGACGCTGGGTCGATACATGCCCAAACCAGCTCTATTCCGCGCTGACATTCCAGGGGGAGCATCCTGGAGAAAGCGGCTTCTGGATGATATCGGGGATCAGGGTCCGGTATCGAAACTGATCGAAAGCCGTTCGGACGAAGAACTGGCCCAACTCATGGCCAATCTGGGCGGACATGATCTGCCGGCATTGCTCGACGCTTTCGAGGAAGCACGAACGCATGATCGGCCGGTGTGCTTCATCGCGTACACGATCAAGGGATTCGGGCTTCCGCTCGCCGGCCACAAGGACAACCACGCCGGCCTCATGACGGCGACGCAGGTCGAAGGATTGCGCGCCAGCCTCGGCGTGACGCCTGGCCGTGAGTGGGAACCTTTCGAAGGCTTGTCATTGCCGAAAAGAGATCTGGTCGAATTCATAAAAACGGCGCCGTTCAACAGCCGCGGAACCCGTCGCTTTCAGGCGGCCAAGGTTGCCGTTCCGGAGAAGTTGCCAGCGCCGTCGCAGCCGTCCATGTCCACACAACAGGGCTTCGGACTGCTGATGCACGAGATTGCCAAGAGCGACACCGATCTTGCCAGCCGTATCGTCACCACGTCACCGGACGTCACCGTATCCACCAATCTCGGTGCATGGGTAAATCGCCGTGGGCTGTTTGCGCGCGAGGAAATGGTCGATCTCTTCAGGAAGGAACGGATACCGTCCACCTTCAACTGGGAATTTTCGCCCAAGGGCCAACACATGGAACTTGGCATCGCTGAGATGAACCTGTTCATCATGCTGTCCGCCTTGGGACTGTCCCACTCTATTTTCGGCGAGCGGCTGCTGCCGGTCGGCACGCTCTATGATCCGTTTATCGAGCGCGGTCTCGACGCTCTCAACTATGCCTGTTACCAGGACGCCCGCTTCATCGTGGCGGCGACCCCTTCGGGCGTGACGCTTGCACCAGAGGGTGGCGCGCATCAATCCATCGCAACACCCCTGATCGGCATGGCGCAGGACGGCCTGGCCAGTTTCGAGCCAGCCTTTGTCGATGAACTCGCCACGATCCTGCGTTTCTCGTTCGATTACATGCAGCGATCCGGCGACAGCGAGCCAGACGCTGTGACATGGTTACGGGATGCCGTTGGCGGGTCCATCTACCTCAGGCTATCGACACGGTCGATCGAGCAACCCATACGGGCAATTGAGTCCGGTCTTGCCGAGAACATCGTGAACGGCGGGTACTGGATGCGACAGCCAGGCCCGAATGCCCAGATTGTCGTGGCCTACACCGGTGCCGTGGCACCGGAGGCGATTGAAGCTGTAGGGCTGATGGCGGAGGATCGACGGGACGTCGGCCTACTCGCGATCACATCTGCCGACCGCCTCAACGCCGGCTGGACCGCCGCGCAGAAGGCGCGAGAGCATGGACTTGTCCGTGCGCGCAGTCACATCGAGCGGCTGCTCGCGACAATACCTTCGAACTGCTCGCTGGTGACCGTACTCGACGGGCATCCCGCGACGCTGGCCTGGCTCGGCTCAGTCCATGGACATCGGACACGCTCCCTCGGCGTCGAGCATTTTGGACAGACCGGGACCATCGCCGACCTTTATCGTCACTATGGAATCGATGCCCAGGGCATCGCACTGGCCGCGCAGAGTTTGTCATCCGGACGGCCCCTAAGGCATTTGACTATCGCATCAGCCGGCTGATGTCAGTTTTGTTTCAGAACTGAGTTGGAACTCGATGCAGCGATGCAGCGCGCTTTCGATAGCAGACCACTCGTTATCCAGGATGGCGTTGCGACCCCGTTGGCTGGGATCGACCTACCCCGACAAGGTATTGTTTTTGTCGTATTTTTTCCGCCTTCGGGCTCGATTTGTATCACAATAGATAGCACAATAGGTAGCACATTCATGGCGACGACTGGCTGGTGCCGAGGTGAGCCGCGAAGAAGAGCTATGGCGTGCGCCGTGTCCTGACCAATGAGAAATATATCGGCAACAACGTCTGGAATAGACGCTGCACCAAGCTGAAAACCAAAGTTGCTTACAATCCCCCGGACCAATGGGTCAGGGCGGACAACGCCTTTGAGCCTATCATCAGCCGCCAACTATTCGACAAAGCACAGCAGATTCTGAAATCGCTTTATCTTCACATGAGCGATGACGAGATGCTGGCAGCCCTAGGAAACCTCCTCAAACGGCATGGGAAACTGTCGGGTGACATCATCAACGCAGCGCCCGAATGCCCTTCGGCTATCGTTATAGCGCGCATTTCGGAGGCCTGCTCGGAGCATACAAGCTGATCGGTTGCCTGCCGCCCAGAAAGTCTCATTTCATCGAGATTGACAGGCGCCTCAGGGATATCCGCCATCGCGTTATGGAAGACCTGCTCGTCGCGGTCGACAAGGCACGCGGCCGCGCTTCTCAAGTCCCTGAAACGGAGATCATCCGCATCAATGGCGAATTGGCCGTAGCGCTCGCAATCGCCAGGTGTCGCGTTTCGCATTGCGCCTATCACCGCTGGTCTTCGAGGGCCGTGCGAGAGGCCAAGGCGGATATTTTCGTCTTGATCCGCATGCAGCCGGGCAATCTGCTCATTCGCGATTACCTGATCGCTCCGATGCATGAAATCGTCGGGCTCAAAGGAGATTTCCATGTCAACAATGGAATGAAGCTGGATGCGTTTGTCTTCCGATCGCTTGATTCGCTCGTTGCGCTGGCCGAGCGGACATTCGTCGGGAGTGCCACATTACGAGGCCCCGCACGGTTTTAGGCTTGGAAGCCGCCGACCGCCTTTTGCAGAATAACCGCACAAGGCACGCCGCGCTTTTGGAAAAGATGCAAGAGCCCAACAGGTGGTCCCTGGCTTTGCAAAACCTATCAGGCTGAATGCCAGAGAACGCGGGACCTGATCGCCGAAGCGATCATCTCTCGGCATCTGCTGGAGACGATCACCGAGGTATTTCGATATCCGATCAAACAGGAATCGTTCCGTCGCCTGCTATCGGCCGAAAGCCTGGCCTCTGTGCCGAAGGCCCTTACCGAAGGCCCTACTTTGAACCTGCTCGCGGAGAGTTCCGCGCCAAGGTCCTTGGTCAATGGAGTTCTCCCGAGGTGATCGAGCTTTTGCAGGATTGGAGTGTGCCGCCACAGGTCTTCGCGTCCTTGCGCAAGATGCTTCCGGAAAGGCAGCTCAAAGCGGCAAGGCTCATGATCGCCCTGAAGAGAGTGAGCTTCCACTATGCGCAACTCCTCGCAACGCTTACTCCGGCGTCGCAGTTGGTGGATCCCTCCAGGCCGAGGAAGACGTTTGTCGGGGTGACAGCCGACGAGCTGGCTATCATGGAAGCTGAATTAGATGCGCTGAACGATGAATTTCTCTTCTGCGCCAGCCTTCGTGGCACCTGGGCGCTGGAGTTGATCGCGGCGAGGCTCTATCTCGACCGGGTGATGGAAAACGCGCGGGTGGTCAGACACCTTGCGCGGGATTTCCCGGAGCAGCTCGCAAGGTTCCAAACGATACTGGATATTCCAGCGGGTCAGGAAGCTTTGCCGAGCCAACCGGTCAAAACCGGACCAAGGCGCACGCATTTTGTCTTCTGAGATGGCGCCTTCGGGTCGCAAGCGCTCGGCCATCACCCTCAGTTTCGCGGCAGGCTGTGTATCTCCATCCGAACCGGTCCGCCCTTGTTGCAACTCGTGCAGAAAAGAGCGCGCTCGACGGTACTGAACAGAGCGTATTTGCCATAGCGGCGGATCAGACCTTCGGGCTTCACTTCGGCGCGGTGCGAGCAGTTGATGCAGTGGGCGCGCAGTACGTGCCAGCTGCGGAGGTCGCCCAGTGCGACATCCAGCCCAGGGTGAATGCTTCCGTCTATTATGGTCCGTGGCGGCAGCTTGACCTCGCCCGGCGTCAGGATCTTTTCCATCGCGTGACGGCTGTTGTAGTGGATCAGCAGCATGCCGGGTCGACGCCGTATGGCGGCATGCCAGGCAGCCATGCTGACGATGAAATCCGAGGACCGGCTGATGGTTTCGAGAAGCGTCTTTTCCTCCTCGCTATCCCAAACCTCGATGCGATAGGTGTCTTCGTTGCTGGTCATAGTGGCCGCGCCCTGTGCCACCCGCGAGAGAAGCCGCTCGAGACCGCAGCGCGCGACAGGGCAAGCTCGTGCTCAAGCTCGGCGTTTCTGGCGAGAGCCTTCAGCAAGGCAACCACAGCGTCGCCGCCGGCCGCCTCAATTGCGCGCTGAGCAGCTCGTTCCAACTCGGACACAGCTTCGCCGTTCGGCGCGTTTTGGCGCTTTCCCATAGCCCTTCCCTGCTCAGATGCACGTCAGAAATAAGGAACATATTCCTCTGTCGTCAAGCGCGGACTTGACTTCATGTTCTCTTTTCGTTCACTGTAGCTGAAATAGGCACAGGAGGATGTCATGGATCTGATCTTGTCAGTTCCGCGCGCTTCGCCCGAGGAAATTGCGCGCGGGATCGCCGCAGCCGAGGCGGCCTTGGAGCGCGCCGGCTTCACAGCCGAGGAAGCGGCGGACGGCGCCTTTGCACTCGAAGGCTGGGACATCAACGGCTTTCCAGAGGATGGGTTGGACGATCGGGCCAGCGACGCCGCACAAGCCTGGGCCGAGGCCCATGCCGCCGCCCTGGAGGCGTGCTGCGCCGGCTGGCCCGAAGAACGCAAGCCCAGAGACGTGGACCTGGAGCTGCTGACTCATCCGGAAACGCAGCTTGCCGACCGCGTCACAGCGTTGGCGATGCTTCGCGAGGATCTCGAGCGAGACGGCAAAGATACGCATAGCGGAAGGGATGCCATCTTGGCGTGGCGCGTCGCGGCCGATGTCGAGGATCGGTTCAAAATGCGAGACCTCATCGGCGTCCTGACTGTCGCCTTCACCAGACTTTCGCTTTCTCATTTCCGCCCTGATGAGCCGATCGAGCCTAAGCGCCAGGCCGTGAGAAACGCGATCGACGCACTTGAGGCGGCAACAGAGAAACCAACGTCGCACTGATGGTCCGGCGCGGCCGCAGCATCCCGGCGCCATCGGCCATCGACCGGGATTGGCCGCATCAGGTCGCCTTGCCGGATGACATCTGCACAGACCGGAACCTGACCATGATCAACAAGTTCTGTGAGGATCGCGGCATGAGATTTCAAATGAGACATGTCCAGGCGGTCTGGCAAAACGGCAAGTACGAAAACTACCGCCTCCACTGCTTCGCCGATGGCGAGGCGGCTAAGGTGTTCTGCGACCATTTCTCTGGAGAGATGTTCGTTCCCAAACGTGACCGGGAGAATGGCAAGATACGTGGTGTCTGGCGTCGCACCGATGAGTACAGGCGCATCCTCGATCTCGGCCCGCTCAGTGTTCCAGAGATCCTACGCAACTAGGGGCGAAGCATGTGCAATCTCTACAACCTTACCACCAGCCAAGAGGCCATCCGCCAGTGGACGAGCGCCCTACGTGACGTTTTGGGCAACCTCGAGCCGTCGATCGACATCTATCCGAACCGGCCCGGCCCCGTGGTCCGGAATGCGCACGACGGACAGCGCGAGGTCGCCAACCTTCTTTGGGGGATGCCGACGCCCGCGGAGCGCGTCAAAGGCGCCGCCGATTACGGCACCACGAACATCCGCAATCCGCAATATGGGCATTGGCAAAAGTATGTCGGGGTCGAGAATCGCTGTGTTGTTCCGGTCACCAGCTTTGCCGAACCATCGCCGACGCCTGGGGACAAAGACGCTGAAACGGGAATCCAGCGGAACTACTGGTTCGCCATCAACGAGGATCGGCCGCTGTTTTTCTTTGCTGGCCTTTGGACGCCATGGCATGGCGTGCGCAAGGTCAAAGATGGCCCGGGCGACTTCGAACTCTACGGCTTCATGACAACCGCGCCCAATTCGCTGATCAAGCCTATCCATGAAAAGGTGATGCCGGTGATCTTGACCACCCAGGAAGAGACCGAGACTTGGCTGACGGCGCCGTGGTCGGAAGCGCGGAAGTTGCAACGGGCCGCGCCCGATGACGCGCTGGTGATTGTCGAGAAGCCCGCGACACAGATCAAGTTCCCACAACAGGCGCCAACGCAAGGTTCGTTGTTCTGACAGGAGGCAAGCCATGCCAGACCGCATCGTCACTCTCGACAGCCGCCAGGAAGCTGCCCTGCAGGCTGTCGCCGACAAGTTCGTCGCCGTGCACAATGGCGATACGATGAAGGCTCTCAAGGAAATGATCGTTCTCAACGGTCGCCTTCAAGAACAGCTCAAGGCCCTGAATGCGCCGTCCGTCGGCAAGCGCTACGGATGAGCGACGAACCAATCAAACTTGCCAAAGGCATGACGCAGGCGCAGCGCGACCGCGCCAACGTGCTTGGCCATACCTGCGAGCACCAGGGATGCGGGAAAGTGGCCGGTTGGGGCTTTGCGCGGCAGCGGATGGAATCGCGCTGGTTTTGCTTTGAGCACCGCGCCCATGGCGATCGGTATCTCTAGGCGTAGGCTACTCAGTCGGCCAAGCCAGCCTGGAAATGCACAATCCACTCGAACAGTGTGCGGTAAAGGCTATCGACCTCATCATCGATTTCCTCGCGCTTGATACCGAGCGCTTTGGCGTCGGCGAATAGCTTATGAGTGATCTCGGAAATGGAGACGGCGTCCGATTTTGCCGTCTCCGGAACATTGTTCTGAATCCATTGGTGCAGGAAGTCGATTCCGCGAGTGCTCATTGAGCCTTAAGCTTGACGGAGCCCTTAAGTTCCGGTGCGTGGATCGCTTACGCCAACCTCATCAACTTCGGCTTCCATCTGGTCGCCCACAGTCTTTGCCTTTCCCGCACCCGCCAAAGCCAGGCCGTCGAAGCCCTGCAGCCAGGCGTCGGCAAATTCCTGCCAGAAGTCGGGCACCGCGCGCTCCTTGCCGTCCTTGCGGGCCTGTGCGCCATACATCCAGGCGTAGTTCACGCGCTCCTGGTCTTTCTTAGCCACGGCCATCAATCTTCCTCCCGAAAATCCTGCAGCGAAGCGTGCCGCAGATCCTCCTCGCCGCGTAAGTGCTTCACGCGGCCGATGATGCCCGGCTTGACCCATTGTGTCGCCGGCCGCTTCATGCCCTTCGGCGCCGGTCCAGCATGCTCCTGCACGCGCTTCCAAAAGCGCTCGCGGATGGCACGGCTCGAACTGATGAAGGCCGATCCGACATATTTCCCGGTCTTCCGTTCGGCCATCAGCGCGAAGGCCGGCTTGCCCATCTCGCGCTCGACGCCGAGCAGATCGTATTCCTCGACCGCATAGCTCTTGATCTTCAGCCAGTTGGTCGACCGGCCGCTGCGATACTTGCTGTCGCGCCGCTTTGACACCATGCCCTCGATGCCGGCTTCGTCGATCAGATGGAAGATGGCGCTTGCCTCGCCCGGCATGGCCTAGCTGAACTGGATGCGACTGTCGGGCTGGACGATGCCCTCTAGGATCTCGCGCCGATCCTCCAACGCCATGTCACGGAAATCGTGGCCATTGAGGTGCAAGAGGTCGAAGGCGACGAAGTAGAGGTCGTGCTGCCGGCTGGTAATGGCTTTACGCAGTGCCGCGAAGTTCGAAAGCCCATCTTCGTTCAGCACCACGATCTCGCCGTCGATAATGGTGCTTTCAAGCCCCAGCGCCTTGGCCGCCGCAACCAGGTCCCGATACTTCGCCGTCCAGTCCATGCCGTTTCGGGTGAAAACGCGTGTGCCCGTCTCGTCGATGATGATCTGCGATCGGTAGCCGTCGAACTTGATCTCGTGAATCCATTCGTCGCCCTCGGGAGGCTTGTCGACAAGGGTCGGCAGCCGAGGCTCGACAAACTTCAGACGCATGAACTCACTCGCGGGATCGCGATTCAATAAGCTTAAGCTAAAATGGTTCCGGAACTTTTACCGCGGCGCCGTGTTCGGTCGATCATGAAGAACGATCCCGAGGGACGCGTAGCGCTGCGCCTGATCAGAGCCACCATGGAAGAGCACTGCCTACCGGGCGTGCTGCCCAGCGAGGAAGCCGTCAACGGCACCCATGGCCCGAGCCTGATGGATGAGGCGGAGGCCATCGCCGCCGCGATCATCGCCACTGTCGAGCGGTTGCAGTTGCAGACAGCCGTGAAGCCGCCGGCGCCGAACATCAAGATAGCCTGAAATGCAAAAAAGCCCGCCGGCGGGAGCCAGCGGGCTTTCGGAGCAGGTACTTGCTGTCTCAGCTCGGGCTTGGGACAACGATTATGACTGAAGGGCCGGGGCCCGCCGTAACCTTTGAAAGACGTTCGCGCTTGATGAGCGTAGGCTTTTCATATGACTTTTTCATGTGGTGTCCTCGCTTTTTCCTAAGGAAGCCCGCCACTGACGAAGCAGTAGCGGGCCCGGCCCGCGACAAGCACCTTCCGGGGTAGCACGTCGCCCTGTGCCAACCTGCGAGTTGAAACGAAGTTCCGCAGGTATGAAAAAGCCCGCCACGGAGACGGCCGTGACGGGCTGGCCGAGGGGTTGAAGATCAGTCGTAGATCTTGACGATTTTTCGCGTGCTTGGATCCACGAGTACCGTCCGGTTGTCGACCACGACGTAGCGGTATTTGACGTCAGGGACTTCGTGGAGTTCGACAGTGTCGGGAAGAGCAGTGCCGATATTGAGTTCGACGCCGGGGATCTTCACCGAAGCGAGAGGCTGCTTCTTCACATACGTGCGCACAACGGTGTCCTGTTCCGGCGTGATGACAACATCCTGGGCGGCAACGGCGCCAACGCCAGCCAGGAGCAACAACGCCGCAGCGGCGCCTGTGAGGTGCAATTTCATGATGTTCTCCTTTGTGACCCGGCCTTCGGCAGAATGTCGAGGGCGGCTCCGAAAGAACATGGCTTGGTCGCAAACGTTCCGGTGACTGGACGTCAGTCGCACTGGCTGCGGGACCATGGTCCGAGCGGCATGTGGCATTGGTCCGGCGTGAAGCGTCGCCCGGAACGTAACCGGTTTTGTGGCTTTTGTGATGAAGGCTTCCCACGGAGGAATAGATGGACAAGAGTATCGGACAAGCGCGCTGGTTGCTCGCACCGGTCTTTGCAATGGCCCTCACCTTCTTGGCAATCGGAATCGCGTTGGGATGACCCAGCGCCTAACAGATCGGCGTTGCCCGTCCCTTCCTTCGCCGATTGGGTTCGCTCGCGTTCCTTGTTGCGGGCGAACCCTAAACTATCGCATTGAGATTGAAGATGTTTAGCGACAGAGAGGCCCGCCTTGTCGAAGGTATGCTGTTCCTGGCAATACCGCTGTCCATAATGGGCGTGGTACTGGTAGCGGGTCTTTGGCTCGCGAATTAGCGAATGACGGTTGCGCTCGTACGACGCCAATGTACGTTTTTGAGCCTTGCGGCCCCTCTCCACAAGGATCATACGATCCTTGTCTCACAGCTTTAGGGATGCTGCCATGGAAAGCGCTAACTCAAACAAAGCGCCGCCATCCATTGAAGTGGTCGAGGCCTGTGGAGAATGGTTCGTCCGCATAGTGTCCGACGACGAAGAACTTACCCGCGCATTTGATCTGGAATTGTTGGCGGTAGCCTATGCAGAAGGGCAGCGGATACGACTGGGGCTTGCCAAGGTCACCCGCCTGTAGAAAAGCCCTCCACGACGAGCAGTAACGGGCCTCCTATCTGTTTGCCTAGAACCGATAGTTCAGGCTTAGTGAGACCGTGTGGGTGCTGGGCTTCACGAACGTTGGGCCCACAACGTCATTCTCGAAGTTATGATCGGAGTAATGAGCGTAGGCATAATCGACGCCGACCACCCACTTGTCATTGAGCGCATAGTCGGCACCAGCACCGATCGTCCAGCCGGTATAGGTGCGATTGAACAGAGCGGAGGTCCCGTCGATTTCCTCGTACCCGGTACGGTGAAGGCCAAGGAAGGCTACGCCGCCCTTGACGTATGGAAGGAAGTTACCCATCGCGTAGCCGGCCTTTGCTACGATGTCGCCTTGCCAGTTGGCGCCCGTGCGAAAATCCTCAGTACCCCCAGCGCCGACCGTGTCCACCGACTTCTTGTTGAACACCGCCACCAAGCGGGCTTCGGCGCCCAGAACGAAGTTGTTGTCGAACTGATACTGATAGCCGATCTGGCCGCCGATCGAGGCCGAACTGCTGTCGCCGTCGTAATCCGAAGGAATGTAGCCCGGAATGGACACGTCACCTTTTAGGAAATTGTAACCGACCACACCGCCGATATAGGCCCCCGTCCAATTGTAGCCGGTAGGCGCTTCTACAAGGGCATCGGCCGCGAAAGCCGAAGTGCCCCACGCAAGGGTAAGAGCCAATGCTAGAAGAGCTTTTTTCATGGTCAGATTCCGCCGCCTAGTTCACATGCTTGCGAAGATGAGGCATCGAACGCCCTTGTAAAGGCATCATCGGCGGTCGCGGCAAAGTTGTAGATACGTGTTGCAACTACGCAACATTAAAAGCTCGCCACCTTTCGGCAGCGGGCACCACGTACAGGGAGCAGGCAAGTGGGCCCGCCCCAATGGCGGTAGAGGCGGGCCCGGCTAAGAGCGAATTCCCCTAGCCGCAGCGGAGCGGATGCTGCACTTCAAGAACCAGCCGACGAATATCAGGTTCCGCTTACGGGCAAAAAGGCCCGCTGTCCCTTGGGGGAGATCAGCGGGCAAGTTCAGGAAGTGCGCTGGGATGTCCACGAGGTGGTATCGTGGGCCACTGGAACCTGATCTAAGCCTCCCCCTTCTTTGCTTTGGCAAAGCCGCGATCCGTTGCGATAAACCGTTCCAGCATCGGCGCGATCAGGCGCGATGGATTGGCAGATGGCTGCCCGGTCTCGCGCGCAAGGATCTCTGCATACTTCACCAAATCACGATGCAGGGGCGCCGGCAGTTCCACCGTGACCTTGACCGGCTTATCGTCGGCGATCGTTGCAAGCTTCAATTTGGCCATGTCAACCTCCGTATGGCTCAAGGGCGAGGTCGCGGGTGACGAGGACACGAACGGGAAACCCGGGTCGGATCGTAAGCGTCGGCGCGATCGCGAGTTGCCGTTGAACCACCTGTTGGCCTACCTGGCTGACGCTATCGGAAGCGCCGCTGCGCAGGGCACGCACGATGTCGCTGTCTTGATCCGAGGAACCGGCCTGCGCGCCGACGCTCAGAAGGGTCGACAACGCCGCAGCCTTGAACAACTCACCCCAGTGATTGTCGACTTCGTCCTCAAGGCCGGCATAGCCCTCAGCATCCGCGCCAGGCTGACGCTCCAAAACGATGGAGCGTCCGTCGGGAAAGATCAGCCTGTTCCAGACCAGCAGCAAGCGACTCTGTCCCGAACCAATTGCGTTATCGTACTGCCCGATAATACGAGTGCCCTGCGGGATGAGCAACGAGCGGCCGGTGGGACTGTCATAGACGTTTTCGGTTACCTGAGCGCTGATCTGGCCGGGCAGATCCGAACGGATACCCGTAATGAGCGCGGCCGGAATCACGGCACCGGCCTGAAGCACATAAGGTGACGCTGGAGGCGTGACGTGATCTGGCGCGACTGTACGTCGGTCAGCGCCGGCGGACAGGAAGGAGAGCTGGCGATCCCCGGCATTTGGCTGACCGACCTGACTGGCAAGGTCATTAACGGGAGGGGCGGACGCTTCGGCGGTCCTGGCGTCTCCTTGCCCTGTCTGGAAGAAGACGCGCGAGGTTCTTGCCGCTTCCTCCTCAGCGCGCCGGCGTTGCTCGGCTTCGTCAATCTCGGGGCTTGCGATTGAGGGAGGCACGACGGCCTGTCCTCTGTTTTGGGCATCGAGGATCGGCCTGCCGAGATCGCCAGGCAGCGGCGGCCCAAGTACCGGGCCGGTATAGTCGCGCGGCAGGCGTGCCAGTCCATCAGCGGGCGGCCGGTTGGAGGTAGGGTAGAGCTCTTCGCCCTGCTTGATCGTATCCGCGTCGCGCAGAGCATAAATCAGCGCGCTCCCGACAGTGAGCGAGGCCACGAAGCCGATGCCTGCGAGCATCTTGCGCGACAGGCGCGTCACGCGCGGCGGGTCGGCGCGAAGGCGCATGGGCTCGACGGCCGTATCCTTCTCGTTCATGGCCGCAGCGCTCCCCTCTGCGTTGAGCTCGGCCCTTTCGACGCACCGCTGTCGCCCGGCCTCCGCCATAACACATCGCTTCTTCCTCCGTCGGTGCGCACGATCCTTACGGTCTGCTGCCTCGAGCCGGCGCCAAGACGCAGTTCAGCCGCGCCGAACAAGCGGTCGACGATCAGGATGTTCTGATAGACGCGGCTGTTGGTGGTTTGAGCCTCGCCGTCCGGACCGATGACGAAAATCGGCGGCATCTCGCCTTGCGCGATGCCGCGCGGAAACACGGCGTAAACCCTGCGGCCGTCATCGAAGGCTGTCACCGGCCTCCAGGGCGGGCTGTCGCCCGTAAGGCCGTAGCGATAGTTGCGTGCAGCAGCGTCCGGAATGACCGGCGTTGTGGCGATGCTCTGCATAAGCCCCGCTTTCTGAGACGGATACGACCACGCAACGGCGGGCATGTAGGGCTTCACGCCTGCCCGCAGCTCAAGCATATAGCTGCGCCGGTCCGTGGCGATGATGAGGTTCGTTGTGATGTCCGCCCGCGAGGGTTTCACCAGGACGTGGACGCGCCGGGCGATGCCGGAGCCGCTTTCGGTGTCGCCGATGATCCAGCGCGCGGTATCGCCGGCGGCGATCGGACCGTCGCCGGCCAGGCTCTCGCCCGGCTCAAGTGCGATGTCCGTTATCTGGCCGGGCGCGGCGTAGACCTGGTAGAGCGCTCCTTCGCTCCATGGATAGATCTGAATTGCGTTGTAGTAGCCCTCCCGGCGCGGCTCCACGCGCGCCGCAGCGTTTGCGTTCTCGATACGGGCGGCCGGCGTTCTGCCGATGGCGCCGCCTTGAGCGGGAGCCCAGCCTGGCGGGACGCGAAGGGGTTTCGGCCTTTGGTCTGTCGCGGCGACCGGAGCCGGCGGCAAAGGCGGGACATAGGCATCGTAGGTGATCTTCGGCGGCTTCTTCAAAGGCGTTGCGCAGCCCGCAAGCAGCGCATTCCCCGAGACCAACATGGCCGATAGCAGACATCTTGAGAAAACCGTGCCGGCAGCAAGCCGCGATGTCGGGCTCATTGGCTCATCTCCCGCGACCAATCGATGGCGTTGACATAGATGCCGAGGGGATTGGCGCGAAGACGTTCGGCGTCGCTTGGCATCTGGGTGACAATCGTCAGGATCGCCGTCCAGCGCTCGGTGCCGGAAAGCTGACCGCCTTCATAGTGATGCTCGACCCAGGCGACACGAAAGGAACCGGGCGAAGCCCGTATGACCGACGAAATCTCGACCGCGACCTGCTGCTTGCCGACCCTGGAGAAAGGGTCGTTGGCGCGCGCATAGTCGTTGAGCGCCGCGGCGCCCTGGTCGGTCGTCCAGTCATAGGCGCGCAGCCAGTCCTGGCGCAGGATGATCGGATCGGCAGGGATGGAGCGCACCTGCTCGACGAACCGGGCGAGATGCCACGCTATCTGAGGATCGGTCGGCTTGTAGTCGGCGATCGCGGGCGCGGTCGCTTGGGCCTGGCCCAGCGTATCGACCTGCACCACCCAGGGCACGACGGTACCGCGGCCCAACTGCCAGACCAGTGACGTGGCGAGGCCTGCCGACAAGATGAGCGATCCGAACGCCATGGCGCGCCAGTTTCGTGCCTGCACGCGGGCAGAGCCGATGCGTTCATCCCAGATCTGCTCCGCCTTTTGATAGGGGGTTTCCGGTTGAGGGGTCTTGCCATAGTGGACGGCGGGGCGCCTAAAGAGATTCATTCGGTCATTCGCTTTCAGAGAGAGAAATCGAGGCTCCGCCGCCATGGCTGTCGCCGGCGCGCACCGCGTGGGCGGCAGTCTGGGCGCCGTGGGCGAGGCGCTGTGAGCGCTGCAAGCGTCTGGCCCATTCGGGCTGTCCTTGAGCGCCGGACGGTTTGCCCGCGCCGGCCGCAGGAGCGGCTGCGCCGCCGATCGTTCCCATGGTCGACGAACCGCCAGTGGCTTCAGCCCCCGAACTGGCACCGGAGGCGAAGCTTGACTTAAGTGATTGGCCGGTGTTCGCGGCGGCGCGCTTGAGGGGCGAGGCAGCTGCCGACGCGCCAGCGCGCGCAATGCCGCCCATGCCGGATGCGATGCCTGCCGCGCCAGCCTGGCCGGCGGCGCCACGCCCATAGGCAGCCGACGCGCCGCCAGCGAGCGACGTGGCACCACGCCCGGCCGACAGCGCGCCCGAGAATGCGGCTGTGCCACCGCGCGCCGCCAGGCCGGCTGCACCATAGCCCGCAACCGCCATGCCGCCCGCGGCAAGGCCAGTGCCAACGGCCGCACCGGCGCCAAGCTGCGGTCCGCCCGCGACGAGGCCGTTGGCGATGCCGGGACCGAAGATGCCGAGGCCGAGCAGTGACAACGCCGCCAGCACGATCGCCATGGCCTGGTCGATGGTTGGGTTCTCGCCGCCGAAGCCTTGGGTGAACTGGCCGAAGAGCGTCGATCCGATGCCGATGACGACGGCAAGCACCAGAACCTTGATGCCGGACGAGATGACGTTGCCCAGCACGCGCTCGGCCATGAACGCAGTCTTGCCGAAGAGGCCGAAGGGAATCAGCACGAAGCCGGCCAGCGTCGCCAGCTTGAACTCGATCAGTGTTACAAAAAGCTGCACCGCCAGGATGAAGAAGGCGAGCAGGACGAGCGCCCAGGCAAAGAGCAGGCAAGCGATCTGGATGAAGTTCTCGAAGAAGGAGACGTAGCCCATCAAACCGGAGATCGCCTCGAGCAATGGCCGTCCGGCGTCGAGGCCGGTTTGCGCCACCTTGCCGGGGTGCAGCAGGTCCTGTGCCGAGAAACCGGTTCCACTCGCCTTGAGACCCAGACCGGAGAAACTCTCGAAGACGATTTGAGCGAGACTGTTCCAGTTGGAGATCAGATAGGCAAAGACACCGACGAAGAGCGTCTTCTTGACAAGCCGCGCAAGAATGTCGTCATCAGCGCCCCAGCTCCAGAAGAGCGCGGCGAGCGTCACGTCGATGACGATCAGCGTGGTGGCGACGAAGGCGACCTCGCCGCCGAGCAGGCCGAACCCGCTGTCGATGTAGCGGGTGAAGGTGGCCAGGAATTGGTCGATGACGCCGGTATTGCCCATGTCTATTGGCCCCCGCGCATCGCAGCATCTGACGACGGTGCCGGCACGCTTGTCGAACTCTCCAATGGCTTTTCGAGACCGAGGAAGCGATCGCGCTGCTCGGCCCACAGCCGCGCACATCCATCGTCACGCAGAGCAGCCTCGCCGAGGACCTGGCAGCGGCGCAGGCCATCGCGAAGCGGGTTCGGCATCAAGCCTGCTGTTGTGTGCGCGCCCTCGCCCACCGGATTGTCCTTCTTCCGGCTCATGCCAAGCGCGGCCGCCATGACGGCGGCCGAAAAAAGACGACCGCCACCGTGCGAGCGAGGGTTTTGCCGTCCATGGCCATCGCCTTCAGCGGTTGAACATCTCGACCGAGCCGGCCTCATAGCCCGAGCCGGGCGCCAGGAAGCGGCGGCGTTGCTCGCGGCCCTGATCGACCGCGGCAGCACGCTCGGCCTCAGTCAACGCCTGGGCGCGGCCGTTGGCGGCGACCACAGCGGTCAGGTCCGCGAGCTGCTGGCCCTGGAGCGCAAGAAGCTGATTGCCAGCTTGCGTCGCCTGCAGCGCTCCGGTCGCCGATTGGCTCGCGCCGACCAGCGCCGACATCTGCGCGCGGCCGGTCTCGATGTTTCCGACGACGCCCGCCTGGACGCGCATGGCGTCCTGAAGGCCGCCCACCGTGTTTTGCCAGCGCGAGCGCGCCTCCGTGACGAGCTGCTGGTCGGACGCAGAAAGCGAGGCGCTGCCGTATTGCTGCTCAAAGGCCTTGTCGACCTGCTGGACGTCGAAGGCGATGTTCTGTGCCTGGCCGAGAAGCTGCTGCGTGCGTTGCACCGACTGTTGCAATTGCTGCAGCGAAGACAACGGCAGGCTCGCCAGGTTGCGCGCCTGGTTGATCAGCATCTGGGCCTGGTTCTGAAGCGAGGTGATCTGGTTTGTGATCTGCTGCAGCGAACGCGCGGCCGTCAGAACATTCTGGGAATAGTTCGATGGATCAAACACGATGAAGGCATAGGCTGGCGCCGTCATCATCGGTGAGATCGCGACCGGCGCGGCGAGCATCGCCGCGACCAGGAGAAGGGCGTGCGGGCGGCTTTGACGAACAGTCATGGTTGAAGATCCTTTTCAGGTTCAGGAGGGATGAGGTTCGGAATGAGGTCGGCGGCCCAGCCGACGTCGCGGGCACGCAGCCAGGCCGCCAGGAAGCCGCGGCGGCCATGCTCGGCGATAATGCTGCCGATCAGGGCCTGATCGCTCTTCGAGGACGCGGCACAAAGCGCCAGCCCGACCTCGGACAGGCCGAGCTCGAAGAGACGGTTGCCGCGCCGGGACTGGCAGTAGTAATCGCGCTTGGGTGTTGCTCGTGCCAGGATTTCGATCTGGCGGTCGTTCAGGCCGAAGCGCCGATAAATGGCGGTAATTTGTGGCTCAACCGCGCGTTCGTTGGGCAACAGCAGCCGGGTTGGACAGCTTTCGATGATCGCCGGCGCAACAGTCGAATTGTCGATATCGGCAAGTGACTGGGTGGCGAAGACGACGCTGGCGTTCTTCTTGCGCAGCGTCTTCAGCCACTCGCGCAACTGCGCGGCAAACCCCTCGTCATCGAGGGCAAGCCAGCCTTCGTCGATGATGAGCAGCGTTGGACGCCCATCGAGCCGATCACCGATGCGGTGGAACAGATAGGACAGGACAGCTGGCGCGGCTTGCGTGCCCACCAGTCCTTCGATCTCGAAGGCCTGCACGGATGCCTGGCCGAGGTGTTCGGCCTCGGCATCGAGCAATCGGCCGTGGGCGCCTCCGACACAGTACGGGCGCAATGCCTGTTTCAGGTCATTGGCCTGCAAGAGCACACTCAGCCCGGTGATGGTGCGCTCCTCGATGGGAGCCGAGGCAAGCGACGTCAGCGCCGCCCAGATATGCTCCTTTGCGTCCGGGGTGATCTGGATGCCCTCGCGCGTCAGGATCGCGACGATCCAGTCAGCCGCCCAGGCGCGCTCGTATGTGTCATGAACCCGGGCGAGCGGCTGCAGCGAAACGGAAGCGCCCATGCCTTCGGTGAGGCGCCCTCCGAGATCGTGCCAGTCGCCGCCCATGGCGAGCGCCGCCGCGCGGATAGAGCCGCCGAAATCGAGGGTGAAGATCTGAGCGTTGCGGTAGCGGCAGAACTGCAGCGCCATCAGCGCGAGCAACACCGACTTGCCGGCGCCAGTGGGGCCGACGACGAGCGTATGACCGACATCGCCGACATGAAGGACCAACCGGAACGGCGTCGAGCCTTCGGTCTTGCCGTAAAGCAAGGGAGGACTGACCAGATGCTCGTCCCGTTCCGGCCCCGCCCACACGGCAGACAGGGGCATCATGTGGGCGAGATTGAGCGTTGAGATGGGAGGCTGGCGGACATTGGCATAGACGTGCCCAGGCAAGGAGCCGAGCCAGGCGTCGACGGCGTTGACGGTCTCGGCAATCGCCGTGAAGTCGCGGCCCTGGATGACCTTTTCGACAAGGCGCAATTTCTCGTCGGCGACGCGCGGGTCGCAATCCCATATGGCGACGGTCGCGGTGACATAGGCCATACCCGCCATGTCGGCGCCGAGCTCCTGCAACGCCGTGTCGGCGTCGGCCGCCTTGTTGGCGGCGTCGGTGTCAAGGAGGGCTGACGCTTCGTTGGTCATCACCTCCTTCAGGATCGAGGCGATGCTCTTGCGCTTGGCAAACCATTGCCGCCTAATCCTGGCCAACAGGCGCGCAGCGTCGACCTTGTCGAGCAGGATGGCGCGGGTCGACCAGCGGTAGGGGAAGGCCAGCCTGTTGAGGTCATCGAGCAGGCCGGGTGTCGTGGCGGTCGGGAAGCCGACAATCGAGAGCATGCGAAGATGCTTGTCGCCAAGCCGCGGCTCGAGCCCGCCGGCGAGCGGCTCGTCGGCCAGCAGCGCATCGAGATAGACCGGCGTTTCGGGGACACGCACCGGATGGCGCTTGGTCGAGATCGTCGAATGAAGGTAGGTCAGCGTTTCGCCGTCATCAAGCCAATGGCATTCCGGCATGAACCCGTCGAGCAGGGACAGCACGCGCTCTGTCCGGTCGACAAAGGCGCGCACGATCTCGCCCGGATCCGCGCCCGACTGGTTGCGCCCCTCATAAAGCCATCCCTCGGCGCGCGTGGCGTCTTGCGGCGGCGGCAGGAACAGGAAAGTGAGAAAGTAGCTCGATACGAAATGAACCCCCTCCTCGTCGAAGTCGGCTTTTCGCTCGGCATCGAGCAGCGCGGAGGCTGCATTGGGGAACTGGCTCTCGGGATAGGAGGCCGCTTCATGCCGCTGCGCTTCGACGAAGATGCTCCAGCCCGAGCCGAGGCGACGAAAGGCATTGTTGATGCGCGATGCCACAGCAACCAGTTCCGCCGCGACGGCGGAGTCTAGATCGGGCCCGCGAAACCTCGCGGTGCGCTGAAAACTGCCGTCCTTGTTGAGCACGACGCCCGGCGCCACGAGAGCGGCCCAAGGCAGATAGTCGGCGAGGCGAGCTGCGATCCGGCGGTATTCGGCAAGGCTCATCATAGCGGCGCCCTCAAACCGAAAAATGTCCGGGCAGCCGCAAGTGCCTGCGTCCGACCTCGAAAAACAGCGGATCGCGCCTGGCAGCCCATACCGCGGCGGCATGTCCGATTGCCCATATGAGAAGACCGGCCAGCCAGAGCCGCAGCCCAAGACCGACGGCGCCTGCCAGCGTGCCATTGAGGATCGCGATCCCGCGCGGGGCGCCCCCAAGCAGGATCTGCTCGGTCAGCGCCCGGTGGACGGGCACCGTCCAGCCTGGCACCGCGTCGAGTTGTTCAAGAGCGGTTGTCATCAGATCAACGCTCCGCCGCCGAACGAGAAGAACGACAGGAAGAAACTCGACGCCGCGAAGGCGATCGAAAGGCCAAAAACGATCTGGATGAGCCGCCTGAAGCCGCCCGAACTGTCGCCGAAGGCCAGCGTCAGGCCGGTGACGATGATGATGATGACGGCCATGATCTTGGAGACCGGTCCCTCGACCGACTGCAGGATCTTTTCGAGCGGCTGTTCCCACGGCATCGAGGAGCCTGACGCATGGGCGCTCGACGCGACCAGGAGATTAACGGCAAGGGCGGTGGCCCCCGCGGCCAGGTGGTGGTGGCAGCGTGCAAGGAGGCGGATCATGGGGTTTCTCCTGGGTTGATCGGTGTGGCTTCAGCAATGCGATAATCGCCGTCAGGGCCGAGACCCTCGACCCGGACGAGTTCGCTAAGCCGTCGCGCGGTGCCACGTCCCGACAGGACGGCGACGAGGCCGATCGTGTCGGCGATCAACGCACGCGGGACAGTGACGACGGCTTCCTGGATAAGCTGCTCAAGGCGGCGCAGGGCACCGATGCCGGAACCCGCATGAAGGGTGCCGATGCCGCCGGGGTGCCCGGTGCCCCATGCCTTCAAAAGGTCGAGAGCTTCTGAGCCACGCACCTCGCCTATGGGAATGCGATCGGGGCGCAGGCGCAGCGAAGAGCGAACCAGGTCGGCGAGCGTGGCGACGCCATCCTTGGTGCGCATTGCGACAAGGTTCGGCGCGGCGCACTGCAGTTCGCTTGTGTCCTCGATGAGGACGACCCGATCCATCCCTTTAGCCACTTCGGCGAGCAGCGCGTTGGTGAGGGTGGTCTTGCCAGTCGATGTGCCGCCGGCGACAAGGATGTTCGCGCGACCGGCAACCGCGGCGCGCAATATCGCGGCCTGGCCGGCGGACATTATGCCTGCCACGACGTAGTCATCGAGCGTGAACACGGCCACGGCGGGCTTGCGGATGGCGAAGGCGGGTGCTGCGACGACGGGCGGCAACAAGCCCTCGAAACGCTCACCGGTCTGCGGCAACTCGGCCGAGACGCGTGGGGAACGGGAATGGACCTCGGCGCCGACATGATGGGCGACCAGGCGCACAATCCGCTCGCCAGCGGCAGGCGCCAGCATTTCCCCCGTATCGGCCAAACCTTCCGAAAGCCGGTCCACCCAGATGCGGCCATCCGGGTTCAGCATCACCTCGACGATCGCGGGATCGTCGAGAAACCGGCCGATGGCTGGTCCGAGCGCGGTGCGCAACATGCGCGCGCTGCGCGCGCGTCCTTCGGTATCGTTGTGCGATATGGCCATTCTGTCCCCGTTTGAGCCGGGACCGCGTCGAACAACGCCCGGTCGGGGACGATCAAAAGAGGCCTGAAGGACTCCGTTTCAACGGGTTTCAGCCGTCATCGCAGCGTAGCGTGCAATGACCGGCCAACGGCGGTGCCGGCGGCAGCGGCGCGATAATGTGAACTTCTGCAATAATATGTCTACGTTTATTGACACTCGAGTCCCGCTAGGTTTATGAGAGAGCCATCGATGGCCTGCCCCTACAGGCGATCGTCCATTTCACGGCGCGGAGGATTGCCATGAGGTCCGGTCCGGAGGGCGCGATGTCTCGGCGCAGAGCCGCCTTCCTCAGGCACGCCGAAACGATACCGACATTGTCGCCAGCCGCCTCGGCGACGAGTGGTGGGACCCCGTGAGCATGCTCGACATCTGGCTGGGCATTCTGCAAGGGCTGGGTATCACCGCAGAGGTCACGGCCTATGGCCTGATCTTTGCAGTCCCCTTCGCGCTCGTCTTCGGCGTCGCGCAGTTTCTGACCACCGGCATGACGCGCCTTCTGGTCACCGCCGTGATCGAATTCTGGCGCAGCTCGGCGGTCGTCGTCCTGCTCTTCATTTTTTACTACGTGCTGCCAGTGATGGGGATCACTCTATCGGCGCTGACCGTCAGTGCATTGGTGCTCGGCCTCAACGCCGGCGGCTATGCCAGCCAGGCGGTTCGCGCCGGGCTGCAATCTCTTCCGGCCGGCCAACGCGAGGCGGGCATGGCGCTCGGCCTCTCGCGCCCGGCGATCCTGTTTCTGATCGAACTGCCGCAGGCCTTGGTCGCCATGAGCCCCACCTTCGTCAACAACCTCATCCAGCTCGTCAAGGCGACTTCCCTCGTCTCGCTGGTCACGCTGACGGACATGACCTTCCGGGCCAAGGAGATCGCGCAGACCGAATACGACCCGGTCGCGATCTATTCGGCGCTGCTGCTGGCCTTCTTCGTCGTGTGTTATCCGATCGCGCTTGCCGGCCGCTGGCTTGAGGCGCGGGTCAATCCTGAAAGAGGAACGCCGCGTGGGATTTAACTTCGACTTCGCACTATCGACCATCCCGACGATCATCGGGGCGATTGGGACCACCCTGCTCGCAACGGTCTTGAGCTGTATCGGGGCTTCCGCGCTCGGCTTCACTTTCGAAATGATCCGCCGCGGCGGCGGTGCGCCTGGCCTCGCCGTCCGCTTCCTGATCGACTTCATCCGCTCGACGCCGGTTCTGGCCTGGCTCTATTTCCTGTATTTCGTGCTGCCCTTCTACGGAGTCCGGCTTGGCGCCATGACGGTCGGCGTATTGGGGCTGAGTCTCTATTACAGCGGTTATCTGGCGGAGGTGTTCAAAGCGGGCATCGACGCGATCCCGAAGGGCCAGCAGGAAGCAGCCAGAGCGTTGTCGCTCACACGCCGCGACACGGTCGTTTTCGTCATCGCGCCGCAGATGTTGCGCAACATCGCCGCCCCATTGGGCAACTATGTTGTTTCGATCCTCAAGGCGACGCCCTATCTCGCGATCCTGGCCGTGCCCGAAATGCTCGGCCGTGCCTTCGATATCGCTTCCGAGACCTATCGCTACGCAGAACCGCTGACCGTCGCCGGCATTCTGTTTCTCGCCCTGGCGCTGATCATTACTTATGGCGTTAAGCGCATCGAACAGCGACTGCTTGCAGCTGGACGTCGCTGATGCTCGCTCAAGCCCCACATCCAGTGCCGGCCGTTCAATCCATCCCTCATGTGCGGATCGACGGCCTCAACAAATGGTTCGGTCCCCTGCAGGTTTTGAAAGACATCGATCTGACGGTTGGAGCGGGCGCGCGCATCGTCGTTTGCGGACCGTCCGGCTCCGGCAAGTCGACCTTGATCCGCTGCATCAACGGTCTCGAGCCTTTCCAGAAGGGAACGATCCAGTTCGAAGCGGCAACTCTGGGAAAGGATGCCCGCGCTGCCGCGAAGGCGCGCCGGCAGACAGGCATGGTGTTTCAGAGCTTCAACCTGTTTCCACACCTCACCGTTCTCGCCAACTGCACGCTAGCGCTGCGCCGGGTTCTCCTGAAACCGGCGCGTGAGGCCGAAGAGATCGCGATGCAGCATCTGAAAGCGGTGCGCATCCCCGACAAGGCGCAGGCCTACCCGGCTCAGCTCTCGGGCGGTCAACAACAACGGGTGGCGATCGCGCGCGCGCTTTGTCTCAATCCGCGCATCATGCTGTTCGACGAACCCACTTCGGCGCTCGACCCGGAAATGATCAAGGAAGTACTGGACGTCATGATCGCGCTGGCGGGAAGCGGCGTAACCATGGTCTGCGTGACCCATGAAATGGGTTTCGCACGCGAAGTCGCGGATGAAATCATTTTCATGGACGAAGGCCGCATCGTCGAGCAGGCCACTTCCAAAGACTTTTTCTCAGCCGCCGCTCACCCTCGCGCCCGGCTGTTCCTGGATACCATCCTGAACCATTGAGAGTCGATGCGTTCGGTCCCGGCGTGCCGGCAATCGGCGCGCACGCGCGCGCCGATTGCCGGAAGCGCCGAGCAGGTTACCACTCCGGGGCGAATGCGTAGCCGACTGAGCGGACAGTTCGGATCACATCGCTTCCCACGGATGCCCGAAGCCTTTTGCGCAGCCTGGCTATATGGACGTCGACCCCCCGCACGTCGGTTGCGGCGGCATGTTCAGGCCATGCGGTCGCGACCAGTTCCTCGCGGCTGAAGACCTTGCCAGGTTGCGCCAAAAGGCTGCGCAAAAGCTTGAACTCGATCGGTGGCATCACGATTTCTTTTTGCTTGAAGAATGTCCGATGGGTCTGTCGCTCCAGCCGGAAGTCGCCCTGCACCAACTCACCCGAGTCCGTTTCGCGCGATAGCTTCGCAAGGCCCGCTTTGCCATGCAGCCAGGCCAGAAGCTGTTCGGGGGCGAACGGCCGCGAAAATATCTCGTCAACGCCAGCCTTGATCAAATCGAGATGCAGCTTGCCCGAACGCGGGGCAACCAAGCTTGCGACCGGAGTCCCTTTGGTCGCGGCGGTAGACTTCAGCCAGGCGCACTGTTTGACCACTGCACGGTCGCCTGGATGGCAGTCCATGACCACGGCAAGCGGGGCTGCCGCCTCGATGGCGCGTGCGATTTCCCGTTCTCCCGTGATCAGCCGTATTTCGAAGCCAGCTACCGAAAGTATGTGCCCGAAAACCAGGAAAAAATCCGGGTCCTTCGAGGAGATGAGGACCAGCGGCTTCATGGGTCCATCAACCGGGTTCGATACATCATAAGGCTGACTACCGCGCAAATGGGCGCGATGACAATATGCCCTGACGATCGAGGCCTCGCGGGGCCTTCCGCAAATGCCTGATTATGAGCCTAGATCTTGTCCGCGAGTATGACGCCTCTGATGCCGTAAGCGCGGCGCGTCTGTTCAACAGCCTCGGACGTGACATCGATCAGCAGGGCGATGATGTCGCCGTCGGGATGTTCGAGAACTTCACCGAGCTCGGTCAGCGTCCAGCCAAGCGCGCGCAGACGTTTTGGCCAGAATGTCTCGCACACCACGCTGATCTGTCGAATCCCCAGGCTTTGCGCGGTCTCAAGCAGACCGCAGAGAACAAAGCCGGCGACCGGCGACGAGGCGCCTTGCGTGCGAAGCGATGGAACGACGAAGAAGCGCGTCCATTCGAAAATCTCAGCCGCTCTCGGAGGCCTGCCGCCAGCGAGAACCGGGAACACCTCGCTCATGAGATGCGGCTGCAGCGTCGGCACGAGACGGGAGCCGCCAACGATCTTGCCGTTGGTGTCAAGCGCCAGAACATAAATCGCATGCTCGTTGTCGAAAGCGTCGATCTCGATGTTGATGGGCCGGCCGACGGCGCGCCATCCCCTTTGCTTGACGTAAATGTCGTACCTTATGCGAAAGTAGCGCTCCAGAACTTTCCTGTAGTGCTTCCTGTTATCCCACGTGACCAAATGCATACGAACCATGACGCCTCCAGGCGCAGGGTCGTAGTAAAACGGACTTGTCGTACGTATGACGGTATTCAGGTATTGCTAAATTTGGATTTCCTGCCGTCGCAACGCCTTGACGATGGCATGCGCGACGTTGATCGCGTCGAGCTTTCCTCGGATGTTGCGCTGATGACTTTCGACCGTGTTCCTGGTGACGCCGAGAATACAAGCGATGTCGTCGGTGGATTTGCCTTGTGCGCTCCACTCCAGGAGTTCGCGCTCGCGCGCCGTCAATGGCGTGGGCTCATCGGTATCGGCGGGCGTTCCCAGTCCTGAGAGGCTGCGAAAGGTATGCACGCAAAGCGTCTCGATAAAGGGGACTGCGCTTGGCGGAACTTCCATCCGGTCACTCGCGGCCGTGACGACGCCTGGCCCGGCCAATGGGACATGAATTGGGACGCAGATACCTTCTTTCATCCCGAACTCCGCCGCCTCATCCATCACCAGCTTCGCGCGTGCAGCCAGCCTTGCGGCCGGCAGTTCACCCCATCGGAAAGGCTCCGGCGAATGCCGACACTGGGCGACACAAGGATCATGCAAAAAATGCGCCTCGGTGACGTAGCGACGATGCCATTCAGGAGGCCATCCATCGCCCAGAATCTCGCGCCGCCAGTCCGTGTCGTGCGGCACGGGCAGTCCGGTGATCAGAAAATTGCGCAATCCGTAGCGCGCCATCGCCGCGCGAAACTCTTGAAGGATTGCGTCAGCCGACCGCGCAGTGTCGATCCTCGAGATCGCCGCAAAAAGGTCGATAACAGTTTCGTTCTCCATCGGCAGACCTCAACCACAGTCAGGCCCTACCCCGCACAACAACCTATGAGTGTCGAGACGCGATCTTCAATGGGACGTGCATCGAATGTG
Source organism: Mesorhizobium sp. HAY1-8B (assembly GCF_056868045.1). Classification (NCBI taxonomy): domain Bacteria; kingdom Pseudomonadati; phylum Pseudomonadota; class Alphaproteobacteria; order Hyphomicrobiales; family Phyllobacteriaceae; genus Mesorhizobium; species Mesorhizobium sp. HAY1-8B. The sequence goes on along the minus strand of NZ_CP200321.1, from coordinate 2,626,768 downwards.
CACTAAAGGAGTCAATCGTCCATCACAAAGACGAGATTAATGAAAACCGGACCAATACTGCATCGAGGACGTTTGGCTTCATTCGTTCGACTTTGAAGCCGCCGGCTTCGTCACCCGAATAGCGCGCCTACTTGCCGGACTTGCCGAAACCAACTCTTGCGGCTCGACATTCAACGCCTTGGCCAAAGTTTCGACTGTATCCAGCGTGGCGTTGCGCCGTCCGGCCTCGACGCTGCTGATATAGGCGCGCGTGCGGCCCGAAACGAAAGACAACTGCTCCTGAGAGAGTTTCCGCTCTCTCCGAAGCCGCTGCACGTTCAGACCAAAAACGCCGCGAAGTTTCATCAAACAACGGATGCAACGACGCGCACTATGGTGCGACACACTATAGTGCACATTCCGCATTGACAGCCGCGCTGCTGGCTGTTTGAAACTACAAGCGAATTCATCGTTTCCTGGACAAGGAATAGCCATGACGAGTCGGCCGTCTCGCGAGCTCGCGCACGACATGTCCTCGTCTTCCCCAGGCGAGATCAGCCGTCTCGAGATGGACAAAAGCCGGGTCCTGGAATTCGCCTGCATCCGATGCGGCGCTTCCTACCCCGCCAACGTCACGATCGACTCCAAAGGATGCGCGCGGTGCCAAGACACCGCGCCAGCAAATCTTGCGCCCGTCTATGCGGCTCCGCAGCCTCACCCTTTAGCCGGCGCCACCAGCTCGCGCTCGCTGTGGCGTTTTGCGCAAATGCTGCCTTGCACAGAAGCGGAAGCGGTGAGCCTCGGCGAGGGTCTGACGCCTTTGCTTGCCTCACCGCGCATCGGCGCGTTTCTCGGCGTGCCTAACCTTGCAATCAAGGACGAAGGCCGAAACCCGACCTGGTCGCACAAGGACCGCTTCTCGACGATCGCGGTCAGCGTGGCGCGCGCACGTGGCGCGAAGATCGTCGCGACCGCCTCATCGGGAAACGCCGGCGCTTCGCTGGCTGCCTACGCAGCCCGAGCCGGGTTGAAATGCGTCGTCACCACTTTCGCGGGATCGGCCGGGGCGATGCTGGCGCAGATCCGCAAATATGGCGCGACGGTGCTGCCCTTGGTCAGCAAGATGGACCGATGGTCGCTGCTTGAACAGGCGGCTGCCCGCTACGACTGGTTTATCGCCTCGCCCTATCACGGTCCGGTCGTCGGCAGCCATCCACTCGGCATCGAGGGCTATAAGACGATCGCCTACGAGATCGTCGAGCAATCGAACGGGACGGCGCCAGATTGGTGCGTCCTGCCGGTCTGCTACGGCGATGCATTGTCCGGCGTGTGGGCTGGCTTTTGCGAGCTGTTCGCGCAAGGGGCGATCACACGCCTGCCTCGCCTCGTCGCGGCGGAGGTGCATGGGTCGCTGGCGGACGCTCTGGCCAGCGGCGCCGATGCCTTGAGTGAACGCAAGATGCTCTTCGACAGCCTTGCCGTATCGATCGGCACGCCGCGCAGCACTTTTCAGGCGTTGAAGGCGCTGCGCGAATCCGGCGGGCACGCCGTCCCCGTCAGCAATCACGGCCTGATCGCGATGCAGGAACGCCTTGCGCGGGACGAAGGGATCTTTGCCGAACTGGCGTCGGTCACGCCGCTGATCGCCATATCGAAATTGAAGGACCAAGGTGTCATCGCAGCCACAGACCGTGTCGTGGCCGTCGTGACAGCCAGCGGTCTCAAGGACCTCGATCGGTCCGCTGGATCGAACGAGCACGATCGGATTTTCCAGACGACGGACGATGCCTGGCGCTGGCTCGACAAGAACGGGCTGGATCTCGTTTCATAGATTTTCCGGCGCACCAACAGCCGGCGGCACTTCGCCTGCTGCCTGCATTTTCAGCACATCGCCGAGGCTGCGACGCAGCCAAAGAAAGCGCGTCCATTGCGTCTCCGCGGCCGGTGCGATTGTCGTCAGTGTCCTTGGCTCGGACAGTTCCTTGCAGGGCCAGCCAGGCAGAGCCGCAAGCCAGTCGTCATTGTAGACAGTCTCGGCATGGCGATGGCCTTCGTCAGGCATGATGACCGCCACTTGCGCATCCGGAAGGGTCGTTGCAACCCATTGCGCCACCAAGGCGGCGGCGCCGCTTGTCGGCCCCATGAAGAGGCCGTGCCCGCGCAGCAAACGGTGCGCGGTCATATACGCCGGGTAGGCGCCAACCCAATGGATCTCGTCGACAAGCTCATGCCTGACATTTTTCGGTAAAACGCTGTTGCCCAGGCCCCGCAACATACGTTTGCCGACGGGCTGCCCGAACAGAATGCTGCGATGGGTATCGACGGCAAACACCGTCAGATGCGGAAAGACAGTTCGCAAAAAGGAAGCGGTGCCGCATAGCGAGCCGCCCGTACCGACGCAGCCGACCAGGCAGTCAATCCTGCCCATTGCGCGGATGAAGAGTTCAGCCAACCGCGCATAGGCGAGCCAATTGCCCGGACTGTCGTATTGTCGGGTCCAGAAACCATCCGGCTCCTTGTCCAGGATTTCCTGGAGGCGCTCCAGCCGGCCAGGCTGATTGCCGTCGCCGCGCGGATCGTCAAGTGCGATGACCGCGGCGCCGATGCGCTCTAGGCGGGCTTTGTATTTGGCATCGACAAGCGTTGAAGCAGTGACAAGGGTAAGGCGATAACCTCGCGCCGCCGCGAGCAGCGCCACCGCCATTCCGAACGTTCCCGACGTCGTCTCGACAATATGGGAGCCTGCCTTCAGTTCGCCATTCGACGCCGCCCGATCCAGAATGTAGCGGGCCGGCATCAGCTTCATCAGCGGAAACGCCGCGGCCACGAGATTTGGCGCCAGCTCGGCAAGGCGCGGGGTCTCAAGGTCCCTGAAATAGTCCACGTCGAGGGTCACCATGTCCAGCCCTCCGCATTAACCAGATGGACTTCGATATCCTTGAAGCCGGCACGTCTTATCTGCTGCGCGACGAGCGCCGCCCGTCGCTTCAGATTCGATGTGAAAAGATCGAAGATCAGGCCGAACAACGAGCCGCTATGAGCGACTTGCACTCCGCATGCCCCGGCTCGCCTGGCAATGTCGGCGATTTCGCCGAAGCCTTGTTTCGGCACGTGTCGTTGGCTGATCAGGGCACTGGCCGAGGCGGCGCGTCCAAGAAGGTACGGATCCTGAAGGCGAACCGCCCGCGCCACCAGAGCCCGGAGCACGCCGAATTCCTGGATCTCGGCGCTGTCGTAGCGTGCGGGTGGAAGCTGCAATGTATCGACCGGGACGCCGCCATTTGTCTTGAAGCCGATCAGAAGCAACGGCGGCAGGGAGCCACCGAAATTCTCGATCACCGTGCCTTCCCGTTGCGCGAAAAGCACCGCGTGTTCATCGAACGCGATCGCGTCGCTGGCACGCTCGGCAGCCACAGCCAGACGCCCGATGCTTGACGGCCGCAGTTGGACGTCAACGGCCGCGGCGACAGCGCGAATGGAAGCGACAACGTCAGCCGTCGATGAGCCGTAGCCGTGCCCCACGGAAATTGCGCTTTGAAGTGTCAACTCGCCACCGCCGGCGACGTTCAAGAAATCGAGCGTAAGCCGCGCGGCTGCCGCTGCCTTGACCTTGTGATTGGGGTGGACAACGACCGCATCGCCATCGCTCCTGACAAAGCTCGCCTCCGATCTCAAGCCGGCAATCGGCAGTGTTACGAGCCCGCGATGAAGGCGCCCGCCATCATCCTTGAAGACGCCCTGGATGAGTTCGCCGTGATGTGCAATGGCTGCTGCCGTCCCAACCGACGGCCGCGGCGCGTCACCGCTCATGAGATTGCCGGCCTCAGCCATTTTTTTATCTCCCCCACGCTCTCTCGCCACGCGGGAAGATGGCGCGGACGATTGGCGACGACCCTCAAGGAATTCCGGTATTGACGGCGCTCGACCGAGCCGGCAACCAGGCGATGCTGGCGGATCGTCAGGCGGCGGAGCCAAGGTGCCTCAGTGGCCGGCCGGCTGAAACCGATTGCACCGCTGCCATGATACCTTGCGCATCGATGCCATAATTCCGATAGAGATCCGCGATGGTGCCGGTCTGACCAAAATGCTCGACGCCCAGGGCGCGTGCTTTGCAGGGGCGATTTGATCGGTGCCACCTGCGAAAGGATAACGATCGGGAGCGCGGGCGTGCAGCAGTTCGCCGACCTGTTCGCGAAACCAGACGGCTTAGGCATCGAGCATCGAGCATCGAGCATCGAGCATCGAGCATCGACATAGAAAAGGCTATGTACTGCCGCGCGGCAATCCACCGCGTGGCCGCAGGCCGTTAGGAACCCCTTTCCTGTGAATGACCGAGATGGCGCCGTAGGAGGACCGTCAGCTTCAGGCACCACCGCGTGGGCGCCGACACTGCTGGAAGTAACGGCCAGCCGTCGATTTGAAAGATTCTAGAGAAATTGCAATCGCGGACGCGCCGGCCGCTCCCCGCCTACATCGCACACCGGTCTCCCTCCTCGCCGGCGATCTTGTCCAACTCCATCGGTTGGACGTTATGACGTTATTGGCACGGGGTTCGATGAGCAGCGGCTGTTCGGATAAGAAAGCATCTTGCCAACCCATCGTACCAAAACCGGTCAGGTTGATACGATCCGAAAGCTACGGACGAAGCTGTCCACCACATTATCGAGATCGGCCATCGACAGGCAAAGTGGCGGGCACATCCTGATGACGTTTCGATATGGACCGGAACGGCTGGCGACGAGGCCGTGACGCCGCGTTTCCTCGAAGACCTGTAGGGTTGCTTCGGGGGCCGGTTCTTTTGTCGCTTGGCTCTTGACCAGCTCGATGGCGAGCATCAAGCCTTGTCCCCTTATATCGCCGATCAGCGGGAAATCTCTCTTGAGATGCTGCAGCCTTTGAATGAGCGCGCCGCCCACTACAGCCGCGTTGTCCTGCAGCCGCTCCTCGCGCATCACCTTGAGCACCGCGCGTCCAGCGGCGCAGGCGACAGGATTGGCGCCATAGGTGTGGAAAAGGAATTTGTCGGCCATGGATTCGGCGACCGCGCGCCTAGCGATGACGGCGCCGAGTGGGATGCCATTGCCGACGCCCTTGGCGACAACGACGATGTCGGGCACGACGCCATGCGATTCAAACGCCCAGAAGGCATTGCCGGTGCGGCCGACGCCGGATTGTACCTCATCGATGATGCAGACGCCGCCTGCTGCTCGCACGCGCTCGAAGGCACCGGCGATGTAGCCCGGGGGCATCGGCACGATGCCGCCATAACCCTGTACGGGCTCGATGACCATGCCGGCCAGCCGGCCACTGGTCGAGCTTGATATCGCGCGCTCGACCTCGTCGAGATAAGGCTGCACCCCTTCGCCATGAATGCCACGATACTGGTTGGGCTCGGCCACGAAAGTTACGCCGCCAAGCTGCGGCACCTGATGGCGGAAACCGGCTATGCCGGTTACCGACTGGGCGCCGAATGTCGCGCCGTGATAGCTCGAGGCAAGCGCCAGCATATCGATGTTGCCGGTGTGCGAGCGCGCCATCAGAAGCGCGAGATCAATTGCCTCGGCGCCGCTGTTGGTGAAATGCACGACCCAGTCATGTCCTACCGGCATTGTCGCCGCCAGTTCCTCGGCATATTGGGCCGGAACCGGGTGGTAGAACATCGTCGTGCAATGCGTCAGTTCCGCCAATTGCTCCGAGGCCGCCTTGACCACTTGTGGATGCGCGTGACCGACCGAGATGCAAAGGTTCATACCGAGTAGATCGGTATATTTGCGATCCTTCTCGTCCCAGACATACTGACCCCTGCCGCGCTTGAGGATCAGCGGATCCTTGTAGGGCACGAATTTACGCTGCGTGGCCGAATAGAAGCGATTCCGCCGCTCCACGATTGCCTCGGTCGACCAGTCGATGTCCAGACTTGAATGGACCTGCGGAGCGTTCATGTCTTGCCTCCAGTGTTGCGAATTCCGCTGATTGAAAACACGGAATGCACGGCGCGCACACAGGCAAACATTCTCATCAGGATAACTGATGAGGCCGATTAGTCGCTGGGGGAAGCACGGTCGACCGTATAGCAATCGGCCGGAAGGCCGGGCAGACGAGTGCTGATCGCGTTGGTCAGGACTTCGGCGGTGCGCGCGGCGAATGCCTCGGGGAGGCTTCCCAGTTCACGCTCGCGTGCGACAAGCAGGATGTTGCGTGAAAGGTTTGTGAAGGGCAAGGGATGGACATCGATCTCCATGCCTTCCGCCAAGCCATCGATAAGCAAGGTCGGGGTCAGGATCGCAAAGCCCATGCCGGCGGCAACCGGCGCCATCACAACGCTGGAGCGGTCGCCCTCCATGGCACGCGGGATCTCGAGGCGCAGCCGGCTGAGATGCTGGTCGACGCGCAGCCCGACCGGCGTCTCGCGCGAGAAGCGCACGAACGCGAGCTTCTTCGAGAGCTTCACGATGTCGCCGACATCACCAGCAAAGCCCTTTGGCGTCACAAGCAGAAATTTTTCAGTCATCACCGGGTAACGCGTCAGTCCCTCGATCTCGAACAGCTCGCCGGAGGTGACCGCGAGGTCGGCACGGCGAGCGCGCAGCAAAGCGACATGGTCGGTCGCAAGCCCGGCGAACAGGCTGAGTTCGGGAATGCCGAAGCCCTTGCGGGCGAGGACCGAGAGCGCAGGAGCCAGCGTGGTCGCGATGGAGGCCAGGAGCGCGATGCGCAGCAAGGGCAGCGGCGCCGCATTGACGCGGCGCGCGTCGGTGCGCAGGCCCTCGACCTCGGCCAGTATGGCAACGGCGCGGCGATGCAGCGCGATGCCAGCCTTGGTGAGCTCGATCGGCCGCAAATTGCGGTCGATCAGGCTGACCCCGAGCGCGCTTTCCAGGTTCTTCAGATGTTGCGAAGCGGCCGACTGGGTCATGCCCAGCATCTGCGCGGCCTGGGTGACATGCCTGGTCTCGACGATGGCGACGAAAACCTCGATCGATCGGAAAAGATTGAAATCGAAACTGCCGCTCTTCACCCGCAACTCCACCCGCGAAGCTTCATAAGTTTTCCTAATGTTGCAAAATTTGGATTGAGCGCAAGAGGCTTAGCGGGAAAAGATCGCGCCATTCGGTTCCAGCGAAGGTTTCCTACAACGTGAATGACAGGGCACGCATAGTGATCATTGGCGGCGGCGTCATTGGCCTTGCCACAGCCTATCACCTTGCCGAGCTGGGCGTGAGCGATGTCGTCCTTCTGGAGCGCCATCAACTGACCAGCGGCACGTCCTGGCATGCAGCCGGGATTGTCGGCCCATTGCGCGCAAGCCTCAACCTGACGCGACTTGCGCAATATGCGACGGAGCTATTTCCGCGCCTTGAGGAACTGACGGGCCAGGCATCCGGCTACCGGCGCACCGGCGGCCTGTGGCTGGCGCGGCACGCGGAGCGCATGGACGAACTGAAGCGCATCGCGCACATGGGCGATGTCTGCGGCCTGAGGGTCGGGATCGTCGATAAGGCCGGCGTGGCCGAGCGCGTGCGCGATATCGTCGTGGACGGTATCGAAGGCGCGCTGTGGGTCGAGGAAGACGGCCAGGCCAATCCCGTCGACATCTGCGCCGCCTATGCCAAACGGGCCCGCGCGGCCGGTATCCGCATCCTGGAAGGCCGCGCCTGTTCGGGCATCGTGACCGGCAATGGCCGGGTCGCCGGTGTAACCCTGGCTTCCGGCGTCACCATCGATTGCGAGATCGTGGTCAATTGCGCTGGCGCCTGGGCGCGCGATGTCGGCACGCTCGCCGGCGTTCCCGTGCCGTTGCAGGCCGTCGAGCACATGTACGTGGTGACCGAACCGATCGCCGGCCTGCAGGATCCGTTTCCCATCCTGCGCGACCTCGATGAAGCCATATACGTCAAGGGTGATTCCGGTAAGCTGGTGCTCGGCGGGTTTGAGCCGCACGCCAAGCTCTTCGACGTTCGCGGACCGGCCGGCGACAGGCCGTTCCTCGAACTGCCGGAGGACTGGGACCAGTTCGAGCCCTTCATGGCGGCCGGGCTGAAACTTCTGCCGGCGCTGTCGCAAACCGGCATTAGACACTTCATGAACGGGCCGGAGAGTTTTACGCCAGACACACGACCGCTAATGGGCGAGTCGCCCTATCTGCGCGGTTTCTACGTCGCCGCCGGCTTCAACTCGACGGGCATGATGTCGTCCGCTGGCGCAGGCAAGGCGATGGCCGAGTGGATTGTCGATGGCGAGCCAAGCCTCGATCTATGGGCGCTCGACATAGCCCGCTTCGATCGCTCCGCTGCGGCCCGCTCCTTCGTCGGCGCCAGAATGGAAGAGGCGGTCGCCGATCTGTTCCGCATGCACTGGCCTTACAAGCAGCCGACTGCCGGGCGCGACGTCCGGCGTTCCGCTTTTCATAGCACATTCGCCGAGGCGGGCGCCGTTTTCGGCGCGCCGACCGGCTGGGAGCGACCGCTCTGGTTCGGGGACGCTGAAACGCGTGGCCATTCCGTCGGCGGGCAGAACTGGTGGCGCCCTGCCAGGGCTGAAGCCAAGCGGATGGCTGAAGGCGTTGGCTTGTTCGAGCTTTCGCCCTTCACCAAGATCGATGTACGTGGACGCGACGCGGTCGCACTGATGCAATTCCTGTGTGCCGCCGACGTAGACAAGCCCGAAGGCCGAGCCGTCTATACGCAGATGCTCAATGCGCGGGGCGGCATCGAGGCCGATGTGACGGTCGCGCGAATCGGCAAGGACGCTTTCCGCGTGGTCTCGGGCGCGGCGACACGGCAGAAGGACCTCGCCTGGATCAGCCGCCACGCCGAAGACCTCGGCCTCAATGTCTCGGCCTTCGACGCGACGTCGGCGGAGGCTGTGCTCGGTGTCATGGGACCGCGTTCGCGTGACCTGCTCCAAAGTCTCACCGATATCGATCTTTCCGACGCGGCGTTTCCGTTCTCGACCTCGCGCCGCATCGATATCGGCACCGCGAACGTGCGGGCGACGCGGGTCAGCTTTGTCGGCGAACTCGGCTTTGAGCTCTATGTGCTGGTCGAACACGCCGAAAGGCTGCTGGCCACCATCGCCGAGGCGGGCAGCGCTCATGGCCTGACCTTTTGTGGGCACTACGCGCTGGATGGCTGCCGGCTGGAAAAGGGCTATCGCCATTGGGGTCATGATATCGGGCCGAAGGACACGCCGCTGGAGGCAGGTCTCTCTTTCGCCGTTTCCTGGCAGAAGGACCATTTCATCGGCCGCGAAGCGCTGCTGAAAACGAAGGTCGATGGCGTGCGGCGTCGGCTCATGCATTTCGCGGTCGTCGGCGCCAATCCGCTTCTGCTGCATGACGAACCCATCTACCGAGACGGCAAATTTGCCGGATTGACGACTTCAGGCGGTCTGGGCGTTCGCACGGGGCTCAGCCTTTGTCTCGGCTATGTGGCTTGCGCTCCAGGCGAGTCGAAAGCGCAGTTGCTCGCTTCCGACTATGAGATCGCGGTCGCCGGTACCCGCTACCGGCTCCAGCCGCTCGACAAGCCCCCTTACGACCCAACAGGAATGCGCATGCGCGCAAGCGCGGAGGAAAATTCATGAGACAGCAGGCCCGCGTGGTCGTTATCGGCGGTGGCGCCATGGGCGTGTCGCTGCTCTATCACCTCGCCAAACGCGGCTGGAGCGATGTCATGCTCGTCGAGAGACAGGAGCTGACGGCGGGCTCCACCTGGCATGCCGCCGGGCTCTGCACGCATTTCGCCCACAATGCGACGATCATGGAGATGCGGGCGCATTCGGTGCGGCTCTACCGCGAGATTCTCACCGCAGAGACCGGATTGCCGACAGGGTTTCACCCAAGCGGCGCGCTACGCATCACCCGTTCGCAGGAACGCATTGACGAATTCCGCCACGTGCAGGGACTGGGCCGTTTCGTTGGCCATGATTTCCGCATTCTGAGCCCTGGCGAGCTGAAGGAAATCTATCCGCTCTGCCACACGGACGGCATCATTGGCGCGATCTACGAGCCTAATGACGGCCATGTCGATCCGACGCTGGCGACCAACGCCATGGCTACCGGCGCACGCTCGCGCGGTGCCGAGATCGTGCGCCACAATCCGGTGCTGGGTATCGAGCGCAAGGCATCAGGGGAATGGCTGGTTCGCACGCAGCAGGGCGACATCATGGCCGAGCATGTGGTGAACGCGGCCGGGACATGGTGCCGCGAGATCGGCACCATGATGGGTATCGACCTGCCGGTCGTGCCGATGCTGCACCAGTATGTCGTGACCGACACCGTGCCCGAGATTGGCGAGCGCATCGCAGCCGGCGCCAAGGAACTGCCGATCATCCGCGATCCCGAAGAAAGCTGGTATCTGCGCCAGGAGCGCGACGGCTATATAGTCGGCCCTTATGAGAAGTCGGCCCATCCCTGGGCGATCGACGGCGTTCCTCCGGAATTCGGCATGGAACTGCTACCGCCCGACCTGGATCGTGTCGAGCATATCATCTCCCTTGCGATGGAGCGGGTACCGGCGCTCGCCAATGCCGGCATCAAGACGGTGGTCAACGGCCCGATCACCTTCACGCCGGACGCCAATCCGTTGGTCGGTCCGGCTTTTGGCCTCGGCAATGCATGGCTGCTCACCGGCTCCAGCATGGGTGTGATGGAAGGCGGCGGGGCCGGCCGATTCCTCGCCGACTGGATCGTCGACGGATCACCGCCGAGCGACGCGTTGGCCATCGATCCTCGCCGGTTCGGCAATTATGCCGATCGCGACTATCGTATCGACAAGGCGGTCGAAGGCTTCGGCCTGCAATTTGGCATCCACTATCCCAATGAGGAACGCGAAGCGGGCCGGCCGCGCCGCACGACGCCGGCACTTGAGCTCCAGAAGAGCCAGGGGGCCGTGCTCGGCGCTGCCTATGGCTGGGAGCGCCCGAACTGGTTCGCCGTGAAGAGCTTTGACGGAGCCCCGCAGCTGACCTTCCGCAAGCCAGGCTGGTTCGACGCGGTGCGCGGCGAGTGTCTCGGTGTGCGGGGCAGCGTAGGCGCCATCGACCTTTCAGCCTTCTCCAAGTTCGAGATCAGCGGGCCGGGCGCCAGCGCCTTCATGGCTTCGCTCGGCGCCAACCGGCCACCGGAACGCCATGGCCGCATCGGGCTCATTCACGTCCTGACGGCAAAAGGCGGCTTGGCATCGGAATTCACCGTGACCCGCTTCGGCGACCAAGGGTTCTACCTGACCAGCGCAGCGCTTGCGGAACGACATGACGAGGATCTGCTGCGTGCGCGCGCCGCGGCCTTCCCGGGCGTGACGATCGACAACGTCACGGAAAGGCGTGGCGTGCTGGGCGTGATGGGACCGCGTGCCCGCGACCTGCTGCAAAAAATCTGCGAAGCCGATCTGTCCAATGCGGCATTCCCCTGGCTTTCGGCGCAGATTCTGCGCGTGGCGGGCATCAGGGCGGCCGCGCTTCGCGTCTCCTACGCCGGCGAACTCGGATGGGAATTGCATGTGCAGCTGGCGCAGTTCGGCAAGCTCTACGAAGCGATCATCAAAGCCGGAGCGCAGTTCGATCTGCGTCCGTTCGGCATCTACGCACTGAATGCGATGCGGCTGGAAAAGGGCTATCGTGCCTGGGGCGTCGACCTGACCACCGAGCGGACGCCGCTGGAGGCCGGATTGGGCGCGCTGGTCAAGGCTGACGGGCGGACGTTCGTCGGTCGCGAGGCAATGTTGGAGCGCGTCGGCAAAAGCGCCTGGACAATGGTGCTGATCGAAATCGACGATGATGGCGACAGGCTGCCCTTCTACGCCCACGCCGTGATGCAGGCGGGCCGCCCGGTCGGCATCGTTACCTCCGGCAGCCACGGCTTCCGCACAGGCAAGACCATTGCGCTTGCCTATCTGCGGCCCGGTGTTGCGGCCGAAGGCTTGACCGTGTCGATCCTCGGCCAGGAACTGTCGGCGCGGGAGCTGAAGAAGGCTCCTTACGATCCGGACAATCTGCGGTTGCGCGGCCTTCAGGCCGATGCGCCGGCTGCTTTCATGCCTGCCTGATCACGGAGACTGAAATGGACAAGGACGCGACGACCGACGCTCCAGCGCCACGAAGCGGAGGCCGGGCTGGAAGACAGGGCCAGCGCCTCGCTCAGCAGGCACCGCGGCGACCCTATATCAGCCGCAGGATCGGCACATTCAACATCCTCGATGAAGAGGGGTTGAGCCTGATCGAGGCGAATGCCGACCGGCTGCTCAAGGAGGTCGGCATGGAGTTCCATGACGATCCCGAGATCCTCGACATCTTTCGCGAGGCAGGCGCCGACGTGAAGGGCACCAGAGTCCGCTTCGAGCCTGGCATGTGCCGCAAGATCATCCGCGCCACCGCGCCTTCACAATTCAAGCAGCACGCCCGCAATCCAGCAAACACGGTGGTGATTGGCGGCGACAACACAGTGCTGTGTCCGTCCTGGGGCCCACCCTTCGTCCACGACCTGGATCGCGGCCGGCGCTATGCCACGATCGCGGACTTTCGCGATCTGGTGAAGATCCATCAGATGATCCCGCATCTGCATCATTCGGGCGGCGTCGTCTGCGAGCCTGTCGACCTGCCGGCCAACAAGCGCCATCTCGACATGCTCTACACCCACATCCGTCATTCGGACCGCGCCTTCATGGGCGCGTTCATCGGTTCGAGGCGAGCGCAGGACGCGGTCGACATGGCCAAGATCGTGTTCGGCGAGGAGTTCGTGGCCCACAACGCCGTGCTCTACAACGTGTCCAACACCAACGCACCGCTCGTGCTCGACGCCAACATGTCGGGCTCGCTGAAGGTGTGTGCCCGCAACAATCAGCCCGTCGCCTGCACGCCGTGGACGCTGGCCGGCGCGATGAGCCCTTGCACGGTCGCCGGCACACTGGCGCAGGTGTTGGCCGAGGCGCTTGCCTGTCTCTCGCTCGTGCAGCTGATCAACCCCGGAGCGCCCTGCCTGATGGGAAGCTTTGCCAGCACGATCTCGATGCAGAGCGGCGCTCCGACCTTCGGCACGCCGGAGGCAGGCAAAATGGTGCTCGCCTGCGGGCAGCTCGCGCGGCGCGTCGGCGTGCCGTTCCACACTGTCGGCTCGTTGTCAGCCTCAAAACTTCCCGACGCGCAGGCCGAGCAGGAGGCGACATGGGGCATCCTGATGTCGATGTTTGCCGGCGCCAACGTCATCAACCACGCCACCGGCTGGCTGGAAGGCGGACTGGTCACCGGATTCGAGAAGACGGTCATCGACGCTGATCTCTGCGGCAAGGTCGCCAGCCTGTTCGAGGGTATCGATCTGTCGCTGAATGCCCAGGCGATGGAGGCAATCGAAGCGGTTGGCCCCGGATCGCATTTCCTTGGCAGCGCGCATACACAGTCCAACTTCCTCTCCGCCTTCTATCGCTCCACCAGCAGCGACAACAATTCCTTCGAACAATGGAACGAGGATGGCCGGCTCGACGCCGCGCAGCGTGCCAACCGGGAATGGAAAAGGCTGCTCGACGGATACCAGGATCCGGGCCTCGATTCGGCGATCGACGAAGCGCTCCAGGCCTTTATCGCCAACCGCAAGGCCAGTGAACCGGACCAGGCCTATTTCTAGAGCCGTCCACCCCTGGAGCATGTCGCCGCGAGGTGGTGACCTTATGCGCTCCATCGTTTTTCCTAATGCGGTGAAATTTGGGATGGATTGCCTGCGTGTTCCGCTAACCTGATGGATAGACTGAACGAAATCAGCGCAACTCCGTTGGGGAACATCATGAAACGTTACCTTCTCGAAACCGCATTGAGCGCCCTGTTGCTGATGCCTCTATCCTCGGCGCTGGCCGCCGATGTGACCATGCCGGATCCGAACTATGCCACCGCCACGGCGGTCATGAACGTCATCAAGAACGCGGCCGAGCAGGAACTGGGGCTCGATGTTTCCACGGTAACCACCACCGCCGTTCCGGTGATCTGGGAGGCGATGGACCGCAACAAGGGTGAAGTCGATATCTGGCCTGATGTCTGGTTGCCGAACCAGCAAGGCCTGGTCGACAAATACGTCAAGGGCGCTGGCACGGTAAAACTCGCGCAGAATGGCTACGAGGCCAAGCAGGGCTACTGTGTCACCCAGGTCACCGTCGACAAATATCACATCAAGGACGTTTCCGATCTCGCCAATCCGGACAATGCCAAGCTGTTCGACACCAATGGCGACGGCAAGGGCGAAATCTGGATCGGCGCATCGGGCTGGCAGTCGACCAACATCGAGAAGGTCAGGGCGCGCGATTATGGCTTCGAAGACTTCTTCGACCTGCAGGTGACCGACGAGGCGGTGGCGGCGGCTTCGCTCGACCGCGCGGCGAAGGCTGACAAACCATGGGTCGGCTATTGCTACAGCCCACACCAGAATTTCGCGCGCTACAAGCTAGCCTTCCTGACCGAGCCGAAGAATGATCCGGCGAAATTCGTGGTCGTGCAGCCCAATGACGATCCGCAATGGTTCGAGAAGTCAAAGGTCTCATCTGCCTATGCTGACACCACCGTGCACGTCGCCTATGCTGCCTCGCTCGCACAACGCCAGCCCGAACTGACCGCGGCGCTGGAGCGCATCAGCTTCAACCCGGACGACATCTCCAAATGGGCCTATGCGATCATCGTCGACAAGAAGGCCGCCGACGAAGTGGCCAAGGAGTGGATCAAGGCTCATCCGGACGACGTGGCAAAGTGGTTCGGCCACTAAGCGGAGCACCGCGCGGCGCCTGTAGCCAGGTTCGGCTCTCGCCAGCCGAATTGCCGATGAGCGGGCGAAAGCAGTAGACATGGACGCCATGTCGACGAGGATTTCGCGATCCGAGCACGGCGGCGCCGCTGTCCCGGCCGCCATTGTGATGAAGAATGTCTGGAAGGTCTTCGGCGTCCGCGCGCCGGAGGCCATGGCGTCCATCCTGCGCGACCGGCTGGACAAGGAGGAAGTGACCAGGCGCTTCGGTTGCGTCATCGGCGTGGCCAATGTCAGCATTTCGGTCGCACCCGGCGAGATCTTCTGCGTGATGGGCCTGTCGGGCAGCGGCAAGTCGACATTGATCCGCCATATCAACCGACTGCTCGAACCCTCCGCCGGCGAGATTTTCATCGACGGCGAAAACATCATGACGAAGACACCGGCGGAGTTGAGGACGCTGCGGTCGCGCAAGGTCAGCATGGTGTTTCAGAGCTTCGGGCTGCTGCCGCACCGTACAGTGCGTGACAACGTGGCGTTGCCCCTGGAGATCCAGGCGGCGAGCAAGCAGCAGCGCTTCGATGTCGCCGACGCGGCACTTGCGAAGGTCAATCTCACTGGATGGGGCGATCGCTACTGCCACGAGCTTTCCGGCGGCATGCAGCAGCGCGTTGGCCTCGCCCGCGCGCTGGCGGCGGATTCGGCGATCCTTCTGATGGACGAACCGTTCAGCGCGCTCGACCCCTTGATTCGGCGCCAGCTTCAGGACGAGTTCGTGGCGCTGTCACGTTCCATGGGCAAGACGGTTGTGTTCATCACCCACGATCTCGACGAAGCGATCCGCATCGGCGACCGCATCGCCATCATGAAGGATGGCATCATCATCCAGATCGACACGCCCGAAGACATCGTGACCGCACCCAAGCATGACTATGTCGCGAAATTCGTCGCCGACATTTCGCGCCTGAAGGTGATCACCGCCGGCCGCATCATGGAGCCCGTCCGCAGTTTCAGCGCGAGAGTTCCGCAGGCGGACCTGAAGTCCTTGCGCCGAGTTGGCGTGCGGCAGCCGCTAGGCGAACTCGTGGAATTCGCGGCTCTGGATGACGCGCCGCTGGCGGTGACGGACGGCGAGGGAACGGTTGTCGGCGTGGTTGACAGGCAGCGCCTCTTGAACGGATTGCGAAAGGGCGGACAATCGTGAACGCCTATCATCCGCAGCCCCCGCACCAGTTCGAACCGCTGGCGGAGAACCGTCTGGTCGAGGAATTCGTCGTCCAGAATCAGGATTACTATGTCAATCGGTTCGCCCGCATCCGGCGGGCGCGCCATACGGTATGGCCGTTCAATGTCGCGGCAGCGCTGCTCGGATCCGTCTGGGCGGCGGCGCGCGGTGTCGCGGTGCTGTTCTGGATCGTCTTCTTCCTTGAAATGCTGGCGGTCGTCCAGTTCGGCATCGGTGTGGCCGGCAATCTCGGCGCGGCCGAGGAGGCTCGCGCGGAGCGGCTGACCAAACAGGCAGAGGCAAGAGCCGAGCAGGCGAAAGCCGCGCAGGCCGCGAATGCGGAAAATGCCGAGGGTTTGAAATCGTCTGCCGCGGCATTGCAGAGAGCCGCGGACGCGGCAAAAGCGCAGGCGGAGGCCGCCAAGGGGAAAGCCCCTCTGCTCATCGGCGCCGGCTCCGTCACGCTGCTTCTTGCAAGGCTGGCGAGCGGGTTTCTCGCCAACCGGCTGCTCGAGCGGCGCTTCACGCGCTGGCGATCCAACCCGGCCTTGCGGCATGGCCTGAACTATCCGCTGGCACTGTGCGCGCTGGTCTTTTCCATCTTGGCCTACGGTCTTTCGGTCTACCGTTTTGCCGGGGCAAGTCCGGGCGCCTGGATCGTGGCGGCACCCTCCAACCGCGACTGGCAAGTTGGCCTGTCATCGGCGCTGGACGGGTTGATGGAAGCAATTTCGCATACCGGTGAAGGGTTCTTTGGCGCCATCACTGGCGGCATATCGCTGGTGCTCGACGGGCTTTCCTACGCGCTGACCGGAATGCCATGGCCGGTGACCATGGCGGTGATCCTGATCCTTGCCTGGCAACTCGCCGGGCCGCGCGTCACCATCTTCACCGCGGCCGCCCTCGCCTATCTGGCCGTGCTCGGTTTTTGGGAGAAGAGCCTGGAAACGGTCGCGCTGCTTGGAACCGCCGCCGTGCTGTGCCTGGCAATCGGCATCCCGCTCGGCATCTGGTGCGGCCGCAGGCCGCGCGTCTACACGGCGCTGCGGCCGGTGCTCGACTTCATGCAGACCATGCCGGCCTTCGTCTATCTCATCCCGGTCATTGCGCTGTTCGGCATCGGCAAGCCGCCTGGGGTGATCGCGACACTGATCTTCGGCACGCCGCCCGTGGTGCGACTTACGGCACTTGGTCTTCAAGGCGTTTCGCCGGCGATCCGGGAGGCGGCGCAGGCCTATGGCGCCACGCGATGGTTCCTTTTGACGCGGGTGGATCTGCCCCTCGCCATGCCGTCGATCATGGCCGGAATCAACCAGACCATCCTTATGTGCCTGTCGATGGTGGTGATCGCTTCGCTTATCGGCGCCAAGGGGCTGGGTGAGGATGTCCTCAACGCCCTGCAATATGCCGCTGTCGGCCAGGGGCTGCTCGCGGGCTTCGCCATCTTGCTCTGCGCCATGGTGATCGACCGCATCGTCCAGGGTCGCAATCGATAGCCATGTCCATCTTTGCCTTTGCGGATGGCGCTCGGACGACCGGAGCGAGGCGCAAAGCTCCCGTTCCCGACTCGGCGGAATAGCGTCTTGAAGCGAGTTTGGCGGACTTCTTATAACCCATTGGCAAACAAAGATTCGTCGCTGAAGGTCAACGTTTCCTATCGGTCTATGTGTGGTTGATCACGTCTTGGCACTCGTAACGAGATCAGCTGTCCTGTCATCTTTTGCCCACCGGGCGGTGTTAGAGACTCCGGCACGGCGGGCTTTGGATGAGGTCGATCTGATGACGACAAGCCTTGCCGGCACCCTGAAAAACCGCGGAAAACATATGGCCAAACGCCTGCTTGGCTACGATTCCCGCAATTGGCTGCGCATCCGCCAGATCGAGGCGTTCACGCTCTTCCTCGAAGCCGGAAACCGCAAGGCGTCCGATGTCATCGAGATTTCGCCCGGCTGGAACCGCTATTGGCGGGCAATGTGCCCCGACTACCGCTCGGTCGATTTTCCCGCCTTCGACATCTGCAGGGACCGCACCGACGAGCAATATTCCATCGTCATCGCCGATCAGGTGCTGGAACATGTCCAGCGGCCGATGGCGGCGGTGCAAAACATCCACGCCATGACCAGGCCCGGCGGCTGGGCGATGGTGGCCACACCCTTCCTGTTTCGCGTGCATGCCAGGCCGCACGACTACAACAGATGGACGCCCGCCGGCCTGAAGCAACTGATGGTCGAGGGCGGCTTTGCCGAAGCCAATGTCAAGGTGGATGGCTGGGGCAACAAGGCCTGCGCCAGGGCCCACATCGGTGGCCCTGTGCGCGCCTACGGCCTTTGGCGAGACCTCAGCAATGACGAGGAATACCCGCTGATGGTATGGGCCTTCGCAAGGAAGGCGTCAGCGGGGCCTCAATAGTTGCCGTTATAATACCGGTCATCACAAGGCGCGGTGTAGATGCGGCCGTAGCGGTCCTGGTAGCGGCACATCTGTTGGCCGCGGGGCTGCGGCGTGGTGGCCGAGCCGACGACGGCGCCGAGCAACGCGCCGCTGGCAGCGCCGATGACGGTGCTCTTGGTGTTGCCGCCGATCGCCTGGCCGACAAGAGCGCCGCCGGCGCCGCCGATGAGCGCGCCCGTGGTGGCGCGCTGCTGGCCTTCGGTTTGCGTCTCGCAGCCCGCAAGTGCCGCGGTCATGAGGACGGCCAAAATCGCTTTCTTGATGATCATCTGAAGAACCTCCTTTTGAGGCCACGCGGGCCGATGCCCTGGCAAGTGCGGTCGCATTGCGGCGGAACGGCGGCACGCGCGCTCACGATATGAGACATGGTTTCTCTCTGGTTGAACAAATACTCGGCCGCCGATCAGGGCCGCGCAGAAGCCGCCCATTCGATACAAACTGTTTGGGAAACCATAACGAAACAACAGGCAGAATGTCGGTATGCTGTCGCTACCGGATATTGTGCACAAGCGATGGACAGGAATCCAAGCATTCCAAAAGCTCCGGCATCCAGGCCGAGGATCCGCGCTGCGCAATATCTGCGGATGTCGACCGACACTCAGACCTATTCCATCCACAACCAGAGAGATGCCATCGGCGAATATGCCGACATCATGGGGTACGACATTGTCGCTACCTATGCGGATCCCGGTCGCAGTGGACTCAACATCGAAGGACGGCCCGGGCTGCAACGGCTGTTGATCGATATTGAAAGCGGGAACGCCGATTTCGAGACCGTGGTCGTCTATGACGTGAGCCGTTGGGGGCGTTTCCAGAATATTGATGAAAGCGCGTCTTATGAATACCGCTGCCAGATGGCTGGCGTGCGCATCGAATTCTGCGCCGAGCAGTTCGCGAACGATGGCACCATCGGCTCAGACGTGCTGAAGGCTATCAAGCGTAGCATGGCGGCCGAGTTGAGCCGCATGCTCTCGGCAAAGGTCTTTCTCGGTCAAAGGCGCGTGGTGAAAATGGGTTTCTGCGGGGGTGGTCTCGCAGGCTACGGTCTCAGGCGGCTCCTGGTGGATGGATCAGGCGAGCCGAAGTTCATTCTCAAACGCAGACAGTACAAAGGCCTGGGATCCGACCGGGTTGTGCTGGTGCCCGGTCCGCCGGAAGAGATTGCGGTCGTGCGCTGGATATTCAGCCAGTTTGTCAAGGGCAAATCCCGGATCGAGATCGTGCGCGCGCTTAACAAAAGGGGCGTGCTTACGGAGATCGGCCGGAGATGGACGAGCAATACCGTGCATACGGTCCTGACGAATGAACGCTACATCGGCAACATCGTATGGAACAGAAAATCCGAAAAACTTCATGGCAAGCGGGCGAGAAATCCGCCGTCTGCATGGGTGCGCGCGGAAGAGGCTTGCGAGCCGATCCTCGACCGGAAGGTGTTTCTGCGCGCAAGGGCCGTCGCGGATGCGCGCACGCCCCTCAGCAACGAGCAGATGTTGGCTGACCTTTCCAAGCTGCTGGCTGAGCGAGGAAAGCTGTCGGAACATATTATCAATTCGGCACCAGGTTGTGTGAGTGTCAGCACCTACCAAACCCGTTTCGGAAGCCTCTACGCGGTTTACAAACTGGTCGGATTTGCCCCCCCGCCGAACTATGGGTGGTTCGACATCAACGACCAGCTTCACCGACGCCGCCGGGAAATCATTGAAGACCTTGTTGCCTCGATTGGCCTAGCCGGCGGGCTGGCGCGCTATGACCCCGAGACCAAACTCGTCAGCATCAATGACGAGTTCACCGTCGCGGCCTGGATCGCGCGCTGTCATCCCAAGCGTTTCGGCTATCCTCATTGGGCATATTCGCAGGAGCGTCTCCCCGAGGCCGACATTTCGGTACTGATCAGAATGAATCCTGACAATGTCTCGGTCCGAGACTACCTGATCGGCCCGACGTATCAGGTGCAACGCCGGACAACTATGCTGACAGCACACAACCATGCCGGCGTTGATGCGTTTCTTTTTCAGTCGATGGACCCTTTGGTCGAGTTGTCGAGGCGGGTTCGTTTGAAGGGACCCGCATTGTCATGACGCAGGGCGCAAAGATCAGCCGCCACGCCGTCGCTCTGGCCAGCGATTTGCAGGGGCCGCAGAAGCTCTACTCATACCAGCTGCGTGCCACCTATGACTGTCAATGTGAAAGAATGCGGCTATTCATCCGAGAGGCAAACGCGTCCCAGAAAGCTCTGGAGAAGATGGCCGCGCTCTTTGGAAAACTGACGACTGTAGTGGCGTTTCGAGCGCTGATAGAGGCGGAACGCCTTAATTCCATTCCAACTCAGCTTGCGGAAAGAATAAGAGGCAATCGCGCCGATTTTCCCTTTACCGGGAAGAAACCGACCTTGCTCACCAACCGACAGCTGATTGCGGGGATTTGCCTCGATGCTCTCGAGTTGTTGGAGGACGGCCCTGTGCCGGCGGGGATTTTTAGCCTGCTGCGGAAGGTCGTGCCGGGCCGGCAGATGGAAATTACACGCCTGATGATCGGGTTGGACAGGGTGAGGCTCCTGTGGGCAAGGGTGCTGGTCGGTCTTACACCGCAATCGCAGCTCGCGGCCCCTTCGGTTCCGCGAATGCAGTTCGCGGGTATCAATGCCAGCGACATTGCAGCGATGGAAATCGAATTGGCCGCCCTGAGCCTGAGATTCCTGAACGCCGCCGAGCGCCTTGGTCCATGGGGCCTCGAACTTGTAGCGGCACGCGGCTATCTCAACCGCCTGATGGATAACGCTCCCGTTGTTCGATATCTCGCGCGAAGTTTTCCCGAGACCTTGTCTGAATTCCAGAAGTTGATCGACCCCACCAGCTGTAGCTTAGCCACGACGTTGACGCGGTGGCGCTGACAGTGTCCCCGGCCGACGCCGATCAGGCCATTTTCCCAACAGCGGTGTTGCCTCGTTCTCACCAATTGCCGAGGTACCTATGATTGGGATCAGTGACGGTTCTGCCGTCTTGCCCTTGCGTGTTCTCAACGCCGCGATTTCATCATCTCGCCGCGCGATACGACTCTCCAGATTGGCTACGCGTTCGGTCAGGAAATAGCGGCCGACAATGAAACCCCCACCTCCAAAAAGGACTGCGAAAGTGAGGAAGGCTATAGGGTTGGCGATCACCAGAGCCCCATTGGCCTGGAAGAAGTCGATCAAGTCGTGCATTGCCAGATCCCTTCAATTGCTTGGAAGTTTGTGGATTTCCAGCCGAACTGCGCCACCTCTCTCGCATCCCCGGCCGGCGACGAATAGCGGCCTGCCAGGCGGCCATACTCACGGTGACGTCCGAGGACCGGCTGACGGTTTCGAGAAGCGTCTTTTCCTCCTCGCTATCCCAAACCTTGATGCGATAGGTGTCATCATTTCTGGTCATAATGGCCGCGTCCTGTGCCAGCCCCTGGAGAAGCCGTTCGAGACCGCCCCACGCGACAGAGCAAGCTCGTGCTCAAGCTCGGCGTTTCTGGCGAGCGCCTTCAGCAATGCAGTCACAGCGTCGCCGCCGGCCGCCTCTATTGCGCGCTGAGCAGCGTGTTCCAATTCGGACACAGCTTCACCGTTCGGCGCGTCTTGGGGCTTTCCCATAGCCTTCCTGCTCAGATGCACGTCAGAAATAAGGAACATTTTCCTCTGACGTCAAGCGCGGACTTGACTCCACGTTCCCTTTTCGTTCACTATCCCTGAAATAGCCACAGGAGACCATGCATGGACGTGATCATGCGAGCTCGGGGCGCATTACCCGAGGAAATTCAGCGGGGAGTAGATGCAGCGAGGGCCGTACTCGACCGTGCTGGAATGACGGCCGAGCAGGCCGCCGACGGCGCGTTTGCGATCGAAGGGTGGGATGAGATGGGCTTCCCTGCGGACCAGGAGCCGTTGGAAGTGGAGTATGCCGCTGCCGGAAGCGGTCACAGTTTTCGACAAGAGCAAGACCGTCAGCCTGTCAGTACGGCAATGTGAGGTTTGCGAAGGCGACGCAGGCAACGGACAGGACGAACATGGCTCGTCGGCGGCACATGGCTTTGACGGAACCTGGTCCGACTGCGAGTCAACGTATTCCATGAAATCCGGAACGATCTACGTGGATGGCGCGGCTTACGGGACCTATAGTGGGCGAAAGGGCCACACCTCCGTTGAACATGGAGGAAGTCCGCCAGCCACGCAGTGTGACTTGAACCTGGTTGACGGGAACCATATCCACTTGGTCTGTTACGGCGGTGGCGCGATAGGAAAGTGGGCTTTCGATGCAACGAGAACGTCGTGACCAGCCGCCCGTCGCGACTCCCCAAAAAAGCGCCAAATAGTCGTTCACCAGAGTGCGCGCGATGCAGTGCGAAGATCTGCTCGGCATCGTGTCTAAACGGCGAAGCTTCGAACAGGCGTAGCCCCGAAGACCATCAGTTCGATGGGCTCGGGCGCGATGCGCGACCCGCCATGCAATTCGACTTAACAGTGAGCGCCTACACGCCTCGCGTTCCGGACGACAAGTAAATCGATCTCCGACCGGCGTTCCCCCGGGCTGCTTGGTCACAACCGGCGTTATTCCGGTCGTTCAATAGATTTGCACCCCTAGGCGCTCATTTCTTCGCCACCTCACCACTGCACGATATGAGATGTCATCCGCCGGGACATGGAGAACGAACCTGTCACGAATAATGACGCCCGGATCAACTCGTAACTCTGCTCCGTGCAGGTGCTGGTTCCTGATAGAGCAGGCAATGTTCACGTTGTCAGCGACGATAATTCCGTCCTTTAAGACGGCCCTGCGAGGATAAGCACGTCGTTCTACAGGGGGATCATCAGCGCTTCTCATAACGTTCTCCCGGAAAATCCAACAGCGAGAGAGGCAGCTGGCGAACACCTTTTTTATGTCCGGTCTTCGCCTTCGGGAGACTTTCTCACCAGCGTCGGTAGCAATGGCTCGACAAATCTCAAACGCGCCAAATGAGGCACGACAACAGCGTTTCAATCAGCACGCCCTAAAATAGTTCCCAAAACCGCTGTTGCCCATAAACAAAACGGTTTGACTCACGTTGCGATTCACTCAGCGTAGCAGCGCAACGCCGGCGAGGAAAATTTCTACCCTCCCGCAGCGGACAGAAAATGCATCAACGGGACTCGCGAGGGTAGTCTGGCACGACACGCATCGACATTAGCCGCTTGCCCACAGCAACGATTTCGAGTTCGGAAACATGCCACAAAAACGAGAAAGGTCCATCAGCCGGAGCCGGCGGCCCTCGATTCAGGCCCACAGCGATTACGTGGGCTCAGTGTCGATCGGCGGCGGACACGCCACCTGAGCCACATCGCTCGACAGTTTCTCAGGGCTGGTCAGTTCCGGCTTCTTGGAAGCGACAGCCGCTGGTCCATTAACCACTGTCATGGATAGCGTGGACCCAAAACCCAGGTTGAACGGTTGGGCTATATGGAAAATCACCAGCATAGATTTTATTGCCATATCGAGGCTGACGGATCATGGGGCGTGTGGGACTGCGTCGGCAACAAGCCAGCAAGACTGGGCGGCGGAGACCTGATTGGATGCACTGCGCAAAGAGCTGAAGTTGCGGAACAGGTCTTGACGAGTATTTACAGCGGCGGGCTCGATGCACTCGCAGTTCGGATCGTCGGGATTGTCCGCTAGCGGTGTCGCACGCACCAACGGTTCATCTGGAATAAAAAGCCCGCCACCGCGAAAACAGTGACGGGCCCTTGTTTGTCCGCTCGGTCGAGGGGACGCCCGAGCATCCTAAGAATTCCGCTGAGGGTAATCGGTTCCAACATGAAAGCGGGTGCCTGGATGGGCAGCGAGCTTATTAACTCAAGCAGCGGTCATCAGGGACAGGTCGATGGTGTGCAGCCGGCAGTGATAGCCGAGAGCTTTTCGCGTCGCGTCAGCACCGGCTTAATGTAAGTCTTCTTCATTCAAATATCCCCTGGGCCATCTTAAGGCTGCCCCTTTGCCCTGCGTAGGCAGCGTGTCAACGGGGCACAAAAGCCGCACAACGGGACTGCAGGCTGGTGTGGAACGATGTCTGAAGGGAACAGTGCGCGGAAGGCTTCACGGTCACTGTCCGGTGCCAGGCGACATTTCGGGGAGCTTGTCATTTCGGGCTAAATCATCCAGCAACCGGATGATAGCCTTGGCCTCATCCGACTTGCAGGAATAATACCGCCAAACGCCCTCGGCTCGGCATTCGACGATTCCTTGTTCGAGCAGAATGCTTAGATGCTGGCACATGGCGGAATTGCTCAGACCCATTTCCAACGCGAGGTCCCCACCGCTCTTTCGCCGTCCATCAAACATACAACAGTCAAGAGGCGCTTGCTGTTGCCCAAGCTGGCGAGCCAGCGAGCGGCAGACGCTGCCTGGCTTCGGAAACTGGCGCGTCCGGGCGGGGCGCGGCGAAGAGCGGGACTGGCCCGAATTTCCTACAGTCGTTGTTTGACGTACGACGCCATGGTTGCTCCCCTTTCCGCGGCGCGGCAAAAATCGCTGCGGTCCCTTCAATCGTCAAGCTGCTTCAACGGAAGGTCCACTGTCCCTTGGTGAGAAGCGGGCAACGATGCAGTATCCTGCGATCGGGGCACCGCTCAAACGCACAGCGAATAAATTGGCCGCTCCCCTTTGTGGTGCGGTCTGCACTGGGAAGAACGTCAAAGCCGCCCGCAAATGCGGCCTTGGCCAGAAGAGGCCCAGGAATTCTCGACGACCCCGATCCCAAGGCTGGATCCCATTTAACTCACAAAACGCCCGCCACCGAAAAGAGGCCTTGGCGGCAGTCGCGTTTGTGCATGCTTGGGATGCTCAAGGGATAGGGCTTGGTTGTCGACCTAGAAGGGAACCATAGCAAGAGGCCGTCGCAAAAAAGCCCGCAGGCTGCGGCCCACGGGCTTTTTGCGAGTCTATGCCTTAATGCTCGGGGCTGGCGGCTTCCTCACCGAATTTAGTCCGGCGCGTTGTCCCGCAGCGAATGATTCTGCATAGGCCTCCACCTGAAAAACCGTAATCTCCACTTTGCCATCGCGCACCACCCGCACAAACCACTCCCCCATATTTTCGGTGATTTCGACGCTATCGGGACACCGGAGATTTCCCGTATCCCGTTCGTCTAGATCTTTAGCCGCCATTGGCGGGAGGTGCTGGAGCTGGCGCCGCTGGTGCAGGTGATGCTGGCTTCGCCGGAGCATCAACCTTGGGCGCTTCAACCTTTACGTTGATGTCCTGCCCACCGCCGCCCCGGATGTTGATTACGCCGGTGAAGATCAACAAGAGAACGATTGCGACGATCGCGATCACAATGGCAATCGCAGTACCGCCGCCTCCCGAATTTACAACAGTTGGTCCGTCCGCCATGATTTGCCTCTCCAGTTTCCATTTATGACGCTTGAGTAACGGCATCAAACCCTATGCGTTCCGCCGTGAGGCTAAGGTCCGAGAAGCCACCCGACTAAAGTCCTGCGGCCGCCAAAAACCGGGTGCGCGTTAGGCCGTTGCGTCTAGCCTCGCGGATAAAATATGTGTGGTTGTCGAGGCGCTTCCCAAGGGTGAGCGTGAAGCCACTACGTGTCGTACGGCTTACTATAGATTACGCGGGATTTTCCATTTGCAATTAGCTGGCTCCTGAGTGGCCTGCATAGTCAGACACTGCCGAGCAATTCACGGCGCGCAGACACCGCCATACCAGAACTTCACCAGGTGTTTATACGCCATTGCCTTTCGTCTACATTGAAAGGCGCGTGGTCGAACCTGACCACGCGCCTCGAGATCAGTAACCGTCCGGACACCGTGCAACGTAAACTCGGCCATTCCGATCGCGATACCTGCACTGGCCGGTTTCGCTGGCGTGCCCGATGACCGCCCCGGCTAGTGCTCCAACCGCACCGCCGACAACCGCTCCCTGAACAGGATTTCCGGCCACCGCGGCGCCAATTGCTGCGCCTCCCAAGCCGCCGACGGCGGCGCCCTGTTCGGTGCGGGAGCATGCCGCGAGCGGGATAAGCAGACCCAAAATCAGCAGTGTCTTCTTCATCTATTGTCTCCAGAGGCCACTATTAGCCGAAGCTTAAATGCCATTCGGAGTTTCGATCCATCGCCCCAAGCCAACAGCATATGAAACGATTTTCGCTTGCACCAGGAACCGCTTGATGCTGGCGAAGTTCAGCTCTTGACCCAACAGGAGTGACTCACCGTGAACACCTTAAACACAGACGATCTTTCGGGATCAGGACTCGCCAAAGAGAACGCATGGCAGGACAATCCGTCCACTGAACGTGGCGTGGCCAGCAAGGAAGCGATCGGCAATTTGAAGACGAGTGCGGCGGAAACCGCGTCGCATCTGAAAACTGCCGCCGCCTCGATGTCGAGCGACGCCAAGGACTACGCCGGCTCCGTCGCCTCGGGCGCCGCCGATGCCTTCAAGGACGCTGTCGAGGCCAACAAGACCGCAGGTGCAGATGCCATCGCCAACATTGCCCATTCCGTGAAGGGCGCGGCCGATGGCATCGAAAAGCAGTCGCCGCAGATTGCGGGCATGGTGCGCAGTGCAGCCGAAGGCGTCGAGCGCGTCTCAAGCGATATCAGAGACCGCAATGTGGGCGAATTGCTCGATTCCGTCACCAAGTTCGCGCAACGCCAGCCAGCCGCCTTTTTTAGCGTTGGAATCCTCGCCGGCGTGGTCCTGACGCGGCTGCTGCGAAGCTCAGACCGATCCTGAAGAAGGCCCATTCGGATGGATGATGGTACGCATCACCGGCCCTTCGGGAGCGTGCTCAACGATGCGATAGGTCAACTCGCTTCGTTGATGCGCCTCGATCTACGTCTGCTCAAGGCGGAAATGCGGGCCAAGACAACGACGATCGTGTCATCCGTTGCATGTGGCACAGTAGCCGCGCTGTTTTTTGTTCTGGCGGCGTTCGCGCTGGTTCAATTCCTCATTCTTGCGATGATCCATTTCGGGGTTGACGGGATGTTCGCCTGTCTGATCGTCGGCGCCGTTTTGATCGGCGCAGGAATGCTGTCCCTTTATCTGGCCAAGCGCGCGCTGATCGGATGGACCATTACGCCCGTTGAGACCGTCAACCAGGTGCGGACCGACCTCGTAGCCTTAAAGCAGGGGATTCGCTATGGCTCAACCCAGCAATGAAATCCGGGACATCCTGGCCCAAAGTCGAGCTGGAAAGCAGGCTCTGTTTGGGCCGGTAAGCGAGTTGAGCCGCAGGCTGCAACCCAGACATCTGGTGCAAGTCTCTACAGACTGCGCCAGACAGAAGGTCGCCGGGGCACTCGGTCTCATCTCGGATGCTGTCAAGGAAAATGGCGGCACTGCGGGCGCCGTGGCCCTGGGGGCCTTCGCTGTTTTCGATGCCGGAAGAAGAAGTGTCATCCGCGGCGACGATGGCGCCGAAACATTTGCTCGAGCAGGGCATGCCGATGCGGGTCCCAGCCATTCCGTATCGGCCGCGCACCGGACGGTGACAGAACTCGATCGGGTAAAGGTACTTGCCGGCTCGGCCGTAGCGCTTTCGTTCGGGCATGTAATTGGACGGGCTTTTCGGACGACTGCCAAAGAACGCGCCCTATTCGGCGGCGCCGGCGACGAAGTTCGGGGCGCGGCGGCGAAGTTTATGAGTGAACACAGGCGCGGTGCCAAACTCGCCGCCGCGGAGGCTTTTGGCTTCGCAGGATACGGAGCCACGTTGCTGGCAATTCTGGCGGTGGCCAGCGACTATTTCGTGCGAAGTGAAGATATTGGAAATCCGCCTGGCAACCGATCCGACTGAAGGTTATGCGGCAAATCCGAGGCGCCCGAGTTTTGTGTGGATATTCATTTTGGAGGACGTGCTGAACAAGCGTAGAGAGCAGAAAACAGATCTAACACCTGCCGAGGCCACGGACCGCGTTTGGGAACTTGCCGAGAAAATCGACATCTGCATGTTCATTACCTGGGACGGCGAATACAATCGCGCGAGACCACTCTCCGCGCGCGTGCGCCGTGACGAGAACGCGATCCATTTTCTCGTCAATGACGACAGTGCGAAGAACAAGCAATTGTCGAAATATCCAAAGGTGACGTTGGCTTGGAGTGATCGCAGCCACTACAAATACGTCACCATTTCAGGCTCGGCTGCGCTCACAAATGACAGAGCAAAAATCACCGCGCTGTGGGAGAAAACCGACGCGACCTGGTGGCACGATGCCAACGACCCCGAGATCCGTCTCATTACCGTAAGACCGGATGAAGGCGAACTTTGGGATAGCCCGGGTTTGATTGTCGCCACGGCGAAGATGGCGTTCGCCGCTATCACTGGCGCCAAGCCTGATGTTGGCGAAAACGCAAAAGTCGACCTGTAAGAACCGACAAGCTGATTGCGTCATACCGAACTTCCAACGATAGCTGGCAGCCGAACGCCGACGCGCAGTCGTGCAATGGCTGACGATTTTGGCGCAGCAGCCCAGAATTTCGTATCTGCAACAAGCGCGAATTTCGCCAGGCGTGCGTGAATGGCTAACGCATCAAGCCGGCAGCGCGGAGAGCATCTTCAATCACCTTGCCAACGCCTGTGGGGGCTTCATGTGCCTGCGTCTGGCGCAGCCGGTCGACGTGCGCTGGCCTTGACATTAGCGGGGTAGAATATGGGACAAAAACGGTGTCTGAAACGGGATGGCCAGGGGCGTGCTGCGACGTCTCCCGATTTTTGGCACCCCTATTTGTTAGACCCCAGAGGGCCGCGATTCGCCTCGTCGAGGATATTCCGACCTCCAGCATGAACGGCGCGGCATGGCCGCCCTCACCGGTCGTCTTCAAGGGAGTGCCATGGCCCATGCCGGCAATGGTGTATTTCTCGATTACCGGATTGCCGTTGGCATCGCACCAGACCTGTCTCGTTTGTCCATCAACGGCCTGTTCAAGAGTCGGGATAGTCCCAGTGCGGTGAACGCTCTGCCATTGAGCGACAAGGGAGTCGGCGTTGGACGGCGCCACCCCTTGTTGGGAAAATGCCATCCGGCCTCGCATGGCAGAAAGGCGAGCGATCGTATCTGAGATATTCCGCAAATCGAGATCCTAGACCGCCGGGATGGCGGAAGCCCGAGCACTATGCACCTGGAGGAACATCGTTGCTGCACTGCACAATATCAAGCTTACGCCAGGTCACTTGCTCATGATTTAAGTGCCCGACAACGCAAACACCGTCGATCAGGGCTGGAGACCCTCGCTTTTTAGGCACCTTCCGCACAGGAATCGGCAATGTTACCAGTTTTCGCGTGGCCCGGGCGGGGTCGGGTTAAGGCGTTCAAGGCTATGCTTGCCTCGGATTGCGCCCGGCAAGAATAATCGCGACTGGCGGACCTGCTCGCGCGGAGACACGTCCGAGACCGTGTATCGATGCTGTGTCCTGACATCCACCTTCGGCCCAGAGTTCAACAGCGCTTCGCCGACAGCCTAACTGCGTACTATCAAGCTAACTCGGTAGTGTAGCGAGAGCTTGGATGTTAATCGCCGCCCCGGGAAGCATGCTGTGAGTATCAGGGCGGAGCTGCTTGTGAGCGGCTATCGGATCCATATCAGTTCCGCGTGGCTGGCCGCCGAACTTATTCGGACGCAAGACTCAAGATTGGCCTCACATTCTGTTGACTAGCTATATGGAACCAAATCGAGGTCGAAGCCGTAGTGTGAGACTGTCGAGACGGTGCGGCACTTCCGAGGAGGAAACATCCGAATGGGCATCGGCGCGGTCCTGGTCGTCGAAGATGAGCAGCTGATCTTGCTTGACGTCGAGTCGGGCTTGGAAGAGGCTGGTTTCGAAGTCGTGACGGCTTGCGACGCGGCCCAGGCTTTGGCGGCCTTCGACGCGGATCCGGGCAAGTTCAAGGGCGTCGTCACAGACGTTCGCCTTGGGGCGGGCAAGTCCGGCTGGGAAGTTGCCCGGCATCTGCGCCGAGCCAACCCAACGATACCCGTGATCTACGAGTGGCGATAGCGCCATTCACTGGGGCGCCGACGGCGTTCCTGAGAGCGTCATGATCACCAAGCCCTTTTTCCTGCCTCAAATCATCACGGCCTTGTCGACTCTGCTCAATCAACACCATCCCGACCAGAGCGAAATGAAGTAACACGGAACGACGTCGGTCCAGTGGTCGCAAAATTCGCAAAGCGTCTCGCCTGATTTCCGTGCTTGACGGGATCTCCGATTTCCCCGGCCTCTCGATGCCAGCCATGTCAAGATGGCGATCGACATAAGCCTTGAGCGCGCCGCCGGAACCGTCGCCGTGGTCGCGGTCGGCAAAACTGAAAAAATTGAACCGGTTGCGCGAACGAGCCACTGCGAGCGACTCGACTGTCGATTTCGTCGAGGTCGAGCAGCAGAAAGAAAGCTCGGTAGGACAGCCGGTGTGTCGCGGCCTCAACCTCTGGTGCGTGCCTCTGCCGCTATAAGGGTTGATTGCAGTTCGGGCACCCATGCACGCATATGTACCTTGACGTGATCAAGGCAGCGGACAATCGGGGGCAACCTTCCACTCGTTGGCTCTAGGGAACCCAATTCGCGCACGGGCATTGCTCTGTAAAAGGAGATGTCCATGTCAATTCGACGAGACGACAACGTCCGAGGAAGAGCCGGGAGGCCCGAATCTGGCGATGCTGCGGGCGATCGA
Source organism: Mesorhizobium sp. HAY1-8B (assembly GCF_056868045.1). Taxonomy (NCBI): domain Bacteria; kingdom Pseudomonadati; phylum Pseudomonadota; class Alphaproteobacteria; order Hyphomicrobiales; family Phyllobacteriaceae; genus Mesorhizobium; species Mesorhizobium sp. HAY1-8B. The sequence continues at coordinate 2,595,708 of NZ_CP200321.1, read as the reverse complement.
AGGGGCTCTGCAGTGGTTGCCGGCTCCTCAAGGGCTCTCGACCAATCCGAATCCGCCGCAACCGTCTAGGATGAGGCCGGCCGCCGATCGACACAGTGAATTTCTCAAACGTGATCATCGTGGCAACGCCGCAAGCAGCCAGTCAGTCGTGTCCGCATAACCGAGTCATATAATTTGGCCTGACTGAGACAATCATCTGGTTTTTAAGAACCACTGCACAAAGCCTCTATAAGAGACAGTCCAATGCCTGTAGTCGCCGGAATTGCTTTCGCCTTCCTCATTTTGTTCATGATCCTGTTCGTGACGCATGCCACGCGTGACCTGCAAAGCTCCCCGATGTTCTACCGTTTGAGGCGCCGACTGCGTAGTTAGATTGGGAATCGGCAACGTGGGAATACCGAGTTTGTCCCTTCGCCGCGGCCAGTTCCGTTGGCTTGCCGACCTCAATAGGAAGCTAACAGGCCATATGCGGACGCCGGCGCTTCGAGGCTGCCATCGAGTTCTGATTGCGGGAGTTGTTTGTCGGTAAGGGGGGCGCCAGCTTGACATTCCCGCAAGGCGAGCTCGACATAGATCTGTCGTCAAATCGATTTCACTTGCAACGCGAACGATCGTAAGTAGTCTCTAAATTAGCTTTGGAACTTTTAGCCTAAAAGCATGTTTCGTCCTCTATGGCGGAAAGCCCTTTTCCCAAAAGACGGCGGCGCGCGACGATCATGGTCGTTGCGTGCGGAATCGCAATCGTGGTCGCGTTGGTCGTCATCCTCCTGGCCATTTCCGCACTGAGGCCATTTTAGTCCTCGGCCTCTCATGGCCGGGAGACAGACATGAAACTCAAGAACAGCAGCATTGGGTGTATGCACGCAGGCCAACTTTGGATGGCCGACCCACCTTGCTCCCCGGGCTCCTGATTTCTGGGCTGACTGAGGGCAAGCGGCCGAGTCGATTACCTTCTGAGGCCGAATAATCTCAGAACTGCAACGACAACCACGACAAGTCCTACAATGTACATCTGCGCGCGCATGGCGGACCGATTAGATCATTGAGCACATGGGCTTTATTGCTGGCCGTGCTTAAGTATTCGGGCTTCGCGCACCAGCGAGGAATGATCGTAGCCGACCATTAAAATCAAATCACTCACCTGTATCTCGGAAATACCAGTCTCGCGCGCGACTTTACGTACAAACTCGGCTTTCGGATCAAATGTCTTTGGTGTCTCAGGCATCATAAATTTCCCTTTCGAAGACTAAAGCGTTCGAAACTGCTTAGCGTTCCGCAGGGATACGAAAAAGGAGATCATAGCCGGCACTGTGGAGGCTGAGTCGCGATGCTCACGCACAAGAAAGAGAGCCGGGGTACGGACGTCGCCGTCAGTGCGACCATTGGCTTGGACGAGCAAGTCACCAGCGAACTGGCCGTTCTCGGTCGGCATCGGACCGGCCAAGCCATTCAAACGGCCCCTTAAAATAACGTCAGTTCGCCGCCGCGGACCGTTTGAAGACGATGGTGACTTTTGTCCCTTCGATGGCGTTGGATTTGACTTCGAATTGCGCTTTGGCGTTCTCGGTCAAGGAGCGGGCGATCAGCGCCCCGAGCTTGCCGGATTTCGGCCATGTCTCGCCCTCCGGCAATCCAACCCCGTCATCGGCGATCGTGATGCGGCATCCGTCGCCATCGACGGTGCTGTGGAGTGTGATCGTGCCGCCCTCTCGTCCCCTGAACCCATGCTTGAGCGCATTGGTCAGCAGTTCGTTCACAACCAGACCAGTAGGCATGGCAAGGTTGATCGACACGGGATAGGTATCCACCTTCATGTCAAGCCGAATGCCCTCGACCGCGTGCGAAGCCATTACCGCGGACGCTATCTGGCTGAGATAGACACCGAGATCAACCTCATCTTTCTGCTCGTCATTCGACAGCGTCTGGTAGAGTATCGCAAGAGCGTCGACGCGCCCGGCCAACCTCTCGAACCGTTTCTGGTCGGGTTCCGCCGCATTGCGGGTTTCCAGCCGGATAAGTGCAGTGATCATCTGGAGATTATTCTTTACCCGATGCTGCAGTTCCCGCAGCAATGTATCCTTTTCCCGGACACGCTCCTCTACCGAGGGCGCCTCCTCGCCGTGAGAGGATACGTCCACCAAGGCGACCAGCCGGAAACAAGTCTTGCCATCATCGTCCACAATCAAATTTGAGTAGGCGTCAACGACTGCCGGTCCCCCGACGCCGCGCTCCAGCCGGAAAGTGCCGACGAAATCCGTTTCATTGATAACGCTCTCGGCCAGCGCCTTGTCCTTCTGCTCACGGATCCCAGTCCCGGACAGCGCTGCCCAGTTTTTTCGCGCCAGACTGGCGGCCTTCAGGCCGGAGAGTTTTTCGAATTCCGGATTGGCATAAACGACGCGCTCCGTTTCGATCAGGTCTGAAACGGCGATCGCAATAGGCACCTGATCGAGGAATTTCTTGAACTGTTCGCTCTCCAGCGCGGTCGCGAGTTCGGGCGTATCGAGCAGTTGCTCGACCGCCTCGGGCTTCCCTGTATCCGATATCATTTTACGCCTACGCTGTAAGGAAAGGTCATCAGTATCAGCGATGGAGCATATAGGCCACCACCGAAGCGGAGCGCCACCTTGCTGAGGTCAATAGGCTGGGACCAGCCTTGTGTCTCGCAGCGGCAAGGCCATTGTGAACTGCAGGCCGTCAGGATGATAGTTCAACTCAACCTTGGCTTGGCACTGCACGGCAACGACTTTCTCCAGCAGCGTCGTGCCGAAACCGCGCCTTCTTGGCTTCTCGACCTTCGGCCCGCCTTTTTCAAGCCAATCCAAATTGAGGATCCGTTCATCGTTCAAATTGTCCACCGACCATCTGACTTCGAGTCGCCCGTATGAGCGGGACAACGCGCCATATTTCGATGAGTTGGACGCGAGTTCATGAAACGCCATCCCGATCGGGATCGCGATATCGGCGACCAGCGCGACGTCTGGTCCGTCGAGCATCACACGCGATTTGTCGCTCGTGTCATAGTGGCGCAGTTCCGACTCCAGCAGCTTGTGCAAGGAAGCCATCTGCCAATAGTCGTCGGTGAGCATCGAGTGCGTATCGGCGAGAGAGACGATCCTGGCGGAGAAATCGCGCACGAAATCGTCCACGCTTCCACTCGACTTGGCCGTGGCCCCCATCATCGCGCGGACATTTGCCAGCGTGTTCTTGACGCGATGATGCAACTCCCTGATCAGCAGTTTCTGCCGGTCCGCGACCTCTTGCTTCTGTTCAATGTAGGATTTGACTTCAAGCTGGCGGGCGCGGGCACGCAAGGCCGAGCGCACCGAATTTGCAAGGCTCGACGCCAGGAAGGGCCTTTCGAGAACGATCAGATAGCGGTCCAGAAAGGCCAGGCGTTTGTCGATCTCCGTTCCCCGCATCGTCAGCAATACGATCGGAAAATCCGACCACGTTGGTTGATGCTTGAGCCAGGATGCGAACTCTTTTCGATCAGAGCTGATCAACGCTTCTTCAGCAACCAAAAGGCAGTGGACTTGGTCCAATAGCGGAACTGCTTCGTCGAGCGTGACGCAGATCTTTGACTTGATCCCGTTCTCCGAGAGAATTGACGACGCAACCTTCGCGTCGCGCCCGACAGGCGCAAGCACCAACACACTGCGGTCTGAGGGCATCAGAGAGCCTTGTCTTGTAGCAGGTTGCCTTGCTTTCCCTCATAGGTGGGCACGCCAGTCAGGATCCCCCGGAACTCCTCCAAAGGTTCGCCGACGGCTAGGCCGGCCGCGCTTATCTTGAATTCGCGAATGGTGTCCTCGTGCGGCCCGACCCGTTTCTTGACCACGGAAATAGCCCGTCTCAGACGCCCGCCGCTTTCGAAGAAGCGCAGCAGCATTACGGAGTCGCAGAGATAGGTCATGTCGACAGGGGCGGACATTTGCCCTATCAGCCCATGATTGGCCAACAGAAGGATCGTCACAACGCCCTTTTGATTAAGATATGTCAAGATCTCGTGCATCTGCAGCACAAGATGCTGCTCCTCCGACATGGCATTGAGATAGCCGGTAAGGCTGTCGATGACGACAATCCTCGCATTTGAGCGCTCCACAGCCGACTGGATGCGCGATGATAATTCACCAGGCGACAACTCCGCCGGATCGATCTGCTCCAAGATCAAGCTGCCATTGGCGTTGAATGGTCCCAGATCCATCCCAAGGCCTGAAGCGCGCGCCAGGAAGATGCGCTTGGTTTCATCGAACAGAAGCACCAGCACATTTTCGTCGCGCTTGAGAGCCGCATGGCAATAGCTACACGCGATGGTCGACTTGCCCACGCCGGAGGGTCCCATCAGGAGTGTGCTGGTGCCGCGATCCAGCCCGCCACCCACGAGCGTGTCGACAGAACCATTACCGGTTGCCGGTGTCCCATGCTCGGCCATCTCGTGTTCGGAGGCAACCAAGCGAGGGAAGACCATCACGCCGCCCGGCCGAATGACGAAGTCGTGAAAGCCGCCGCGAATTTGTACGCCACGCATTTTGATGACGCGTAGCCGCCGTCGCTCTCCGCCGTAGATCGGCGATAGCTGCTCCATCCGAATGACCCCATGACTGATCGAATGGAGGTTTAGATCGTCATGTTCAGCGGTGAGATCGTCAAGCAGAAGCACCGTCGCATTGTTGAGCAGGAAAAAGCTCTTCAAAGCCAGGACCTGCCGCCGATAGCGTAACGAACCCTGTGACAAGAGACGAATTTCCGACAGGGAATCGAACACCACCCGATCCGGCTTCATGCGCTCGATCTCGGCAAGTGCGGCCTGCACGGTCTCACCCAGTTCCAGATCGGACGAATGCACCAGAGTCTGTAGCTGCGACGGATCGAGGCTCAACTCCGGAGGGACCAGTTCGAGGATTTCGATACCGTGAAGAGAAAAACCATGCCGCTTCGCGACCGAATGCAGCTCACGCTTGCTTTCGGACAGGGTTATGTAAAGGCATTTCTCGCCTTCCGCCGCGCCTTGGATCAGAAACTGGAGACCAAGGGTGGTCTTACCTGAACCAGGCCTGCCCTCTACAAGATGCGAACGGAATTTCGCGTATCCGCCTCGCAGGACATAGTCGAGGCCATCCACGCCAGATGATATTGGTGAAGCGTCGTCTTGATCCACGTTGCCCCGCTTGCTTTTCGTGACCAGCTAAACGGATAACAATTTCAATGGTTCCCTCTTGAAAGATACGGTGGACGGGCATTTCCAGCATGTCACGCTCTGTGGGCTCTAGGGCACTGCGGCTGCAGATTCTTGTTCTCAACGCGGTGATGCCTAGGACCCCCAGTCTTGCGCACGTCAAGTCTCAACAGTGAGATCGGGCGCGAGAGAGAACCAATCAACGATGAGCGCGGCCTCTCGGGAGGCACCGTCCTCCCCCCGCCGTCTCGGATCAGCGGTGCTTCTGCGCAGGCAACAAAAGGCTTATCGCGGGGATGCTTGCGGCGTGCCTCGTTCCCGTCTTCGGGACAAGCCGCGGAAGTGCAGGAAGGGCGATACGACCAAGTCGATTCGCCATTATGTTGGCGCTTAGCGCATCCGATCCCGCCTCTCCGATCGGTCCCCGTGGCTTCAGGATGCGGCCAAGGGATGTGACCTAACCCCGCAGCGTGGTATTCCTTGGCTTCGTGATGCTCGCAGGGATTGTCTATCGGCTTCTTGTCCACAAGCGGGCGCTTGCCATCTGGATGGCTGGCAGTGGCTGAGAACCTGATTGGCAGGATCGTCAAGTCGGGTTTCAACCGCTCCGGCCGGAAATCGACCATGTCACGCGTGTGTATTCGCCGCAAGTTCCCCAGTGGTCGCGCCATGCTTTCGGCGGTCACTTTCCTCACCCTGGCCGCCCTTTCTTTCACACGCCGGATCCCGCTTCAAACTGTATTTCATGGCACTCGCCGTGTTCCTGACGTTGGCATCGATCTGCCATGGATCTTCTTTTGTTATCGGGCCTGGCAGACTTCGCAAGCCGAGTTCGAAATTCCTTCCGGCAAGATTCTACGCGGGTGGGAACCTGCTTGAATGCGAGCTCCGACCCAGGTGGTGCACGCTGTGCGGCGCCGCGCCGGCGTCGTGAAGGGCCTCCGAACCATTTCACACCCCTTGCCTCAGCCAATTCTCGTGAGAGGTTTGCGACACCACCCAATGACCAGCACCATTTTTCCAGACTTGCCGGCAGATCGCTAAAGCTGGGATTCGATCGGGAGGCGTCTGACCAGGGCGGCCAGGATGCGGCGGGACAATGCTGCCTCGGGTTCGCGAGCGTAGGTTTGCGGTCTGCCTTGCTCGCAACCGTGCCAGTGTAAAACCTCGCTCTTCAGTTCGAGGCGATAGCTCGCTTCCGGCGCTATCTCCGATTTGAACCGGTGCCGCAGTTCCGCGACCAGCTTTTCGTCTTCAAAAAGCACGCCCATTTCCGAATTCAACGATACGGACCGCGGATCGAAGTTGAAAGATCCGACGAAACCGACCCTGTCGTCGACGCTGAACGCTTTGGTGTGCAGGCTGGCACCCTTGGATCCAAATACAGAGATCTTGGGCTGCCGGCTAAAGGGCTGTAGCTCGAAAAGCTGCACGCCCCTTCTCAGCAAGCGCTTGCGATAGTTGGCGTATGCCCCGTGGACCGCGGCGACATCGGTCGCGGCCAAGGAGTTGGTCAACACAGCGACCTGTACTCCGTCGTTGACGAGGTCGCCGAGGATTTTTGAACCCTTCTTGCCGGGGATGAAGTACGGAGACACGATCTCCACACACTTGCGCGCCGACTGAATGATCGGCAGCAACTCCTTCATCAGCCAACCGCGCGGTCTCCAGCCTCGAACCTTCTCCGGAGGGTCGGAGATCACGCGCACGCGCTCGACCCAATGTACGTCGCTGCTCGCGGCTATGAACTCGGCGATGGAGCCCTTGTCGCCGATACCACTCAAAAGCGTCGACTCGGTTTCCGCGTCGCTTCCCTCGAAATAAGGGGCATGCAAGCCTGATGCGGCGGCTCCGAGTTCACCTATTGGCTTCGCGTCCCGACATGCCCAGAACGTCTGGAAGATTTGTGCGGTTTGCTGGACAGCGGGACCGAGGAGCAGCATGTCGAGGTCGCGGAAATTCGTCTCCGCCGCGTCAAAATAGGCATCGCCGATATTACGTCCACCGACGATGGCGATGTTGTCGTCGGCGATCCACGCCTTGTTGTGCATCCGCCTTGTCAATGCGAAAAGCCGCAAGAGGACTTCCGCGGTGCGCATGATGCCGCGCGCCCTGATGCCGCTCGGGTTGAACAATTTGAGTTCGATGTTTGGATGGTTGCTCAGCGCCAGATAAGCTGCGTCGTTCTTGCGCGGATTGACGTCGTCAAGCAGCATTCTGACGCGCACGCCCCGCTGGGCCGCCCGGACAACTTCTTGTAAAAGCAAGCGCCCCGTGTGGTCGTCATGCCATAGATAATACATGAGATCGAGCGTGCGAGCCGCGCTCCTTGCCGCCAAGACACGCGCGGCGAACGCATCGTAATTGTCCGAGATCAGCAGCAGGCCGCTCTTACCCGCTTTGAGTTTATCGGTCGATGTTTGCGTAATCGAGACGTCCATGAATTGACCGGTTTCGGAGGAGAACGAGGCGCCGTTTCACTAGGTCAAGAACCCGCGAGCGCTGATCTGGTTGCACGAGGGCCTGATAGCTCACGAAAGCTCGCCCGCTTAGTATTCAGGGGGCTTGGCCATTTCGTTGCGCTGCTTCTTGTTCGAGCATCGCAAGCTTTTCGCGGATCTCCTCTGGCTCGGCATGCTCCAGGCCTACAACGTCGTTTCTGGTCTCCCTAAGCGAAACGACGATCTCATCGAGCTTGGCGTGAATGGCGGCGGTATCGCGATAGCCCTGTATCAGGACAACACCAGTGATCACGATGGCGGCCACTGAAAGGACATAGGTGACCGCATTGGTCAGTCCGAATGGCACGAGCGCGGTGCACAATACCATCGCGACCACCATGACGTAGAAGCCTGGCGGCCGGGACAGGAAGTCGGCCGCCATAAAGAGGATGCGGTTCATTCTAGCGGCCCCATGAAGCCGTGGCTCTTTCCTGTGCCAAAGGCCGACGTGGATACAACCACACCATCATACCTTGGCCAGAGCGAATACGGCTATCAGCGCGGTTAGAGCGACGCAAAGGGGCACAGCCAGGAGTAAGCCGGCCTCTATGAAGCGAGTCTCTTTGTTGTTGAACATTTCAATTCCCCTGTTGCTGGCTAGATTCAAGTTGACGGGTTCGCTCGCCGCTAGCGCAGCGAGCGAACCGTTATCAGCGCAGGAAGGGACATAGCTGCGCGGATTTTGAAATGTGGACTGTGTAGGTTCAGCCAACGGATACTCCAATGACCAGCAAGGATATGGCCAAAACGAAAACTGGCGCCAGCAACCAACGCGCTTGACCAATACTTCTGTCCATGAATGCTTTCCTTAAGTTCCGTGGCTGACAACTTCTGTCACAGGTGACCGTTCCAAGCTTCGCCGACGGCAAGACCATTGCGGATATTCGACCAGACTTTGGTCCAACCGCCTCCTCCGACTGAAGTCCTCCCAAGGGAACGATTGCATCCACGCCAAGTTGGCATGTGAGCTTCGACACCACCGATCGGAGCCAATCTCACGAGGAGCAAGACTATGAAATTGCATCTGTCTGCCGCAGCCGCGGCATTTCTTCTGCTCGCAGGCGTCGGCGTCGCGGCGGCCGAGGACGTCATCATCCAGCCGGAGCAGGAAACGGTTATCCGTGAATATGTGAAGAAGCAGCCGCTTGCTTCGGTGAAGGTTCCCGGAGTGGAACTCAACATCGGCGCGGCGCTGCCTGACACGGTCGAACTTCGCGAAGTTCCCAACGTCAAATACCGCTACGTCGTGATCGACAACCGGACCGTTCTGGTCGATCCAAGCACCCACAAGATCATCAAAATCTACGACTGACCGGCCTTGCCAGCGAAGCCCGTCGCCTCTGCCGGCGACGGGTTTTCGCTGAAACGGACGGTCACAAGATGCGAGACCTCGCAAAATCCGATGCCCTGGAAATGCGCGTTGCAAATCTCAGAAAGTTCGCTGACGCGAACATAACGGTGGCGATGTGAAGTGTTTCGAAAAGTCGCAACGGTGATGGCGGACTGTCAAGGTCTGATTGACCGCGAAGACCTGATCGCCACTTCTCTTCTCAATGACGATTAGCTCATTCCTGGCCATGGCCTAAAGCGGTCCAACCGACTGCTTCTTTAGCGTCGGACTGGAACAAGGAAACGCCATGACTTCGACAGCATCGCTGATCTGGTATTTGGTAGTTGCCGGCCCGCGGGGCGGCATGGTGGTGTTGCCGAGCACTTTCGACAGACGCGAACAATGCATGGCCACCATTGCCGAATATCAGAAGCAGCCACCCCCGCCGGGCTGGACCCTGCAGTGTATCCCGAGCGCTTCCCCATTCACCAGCAATCTATCCGCCGAATAGAGGGAAGCGCAGTCAAGGCCGGGAGCTATCACCTCCTCTGGCGCTCTCCTTATGCCTTCGGCTCGACCGGCGCCCCTAGAAGCTGGATATGTTCGGTCGCAATTTTAAGCAGGGTTTCAGCGGTCTCTTGCGCTGTCCATCCCTGGGCCTCCGATTCCGCCACCAAGGCCGCGAACGCCGCTTCCAGGGCCACCTCACAGTTGACCGCCCGATCAGGGCTTCCTTCCGGCAATATAGGTGGTTGAATGGTCTGGGACATGCGCGATCGATTCCAAAAAAGGAGAAACCCGCGCCCTTAGTTAAGAACGCGGGCCGATCAAGGTTTCCGACCCGATCTTCAGCAAGTGGCGAGAGGGAGCGTTGCCTGCCGCAATCACCAACCCTCGGAAGCTACATATGTTCCAGACCAACATCGAAAGTCGCACGCATCGACCACGGTCATCCAGGACCTTAAAACCACTGCGACCACAGGCCACTGGGGAAAATCAGGCGAGGGATGCTCGACGGCATTGAGGATAGTGGGTCCCAAGAATCTGCGTAGAAGCGTGCCGGAAAACGGTCTCGCCGGCCAAGTGTTTCACCAGAGGGTTTGCTCCCGCCTGTGTTTGCTTTGTCGCTCGCGGACAGGACGATAGCGTGAACTGCCTCGGTCGACTCATGGGCAGGACCCGGATGACCCAGTCGCAGCATGAGCCGACATGGCCCTCGCCGTTCCTCCCCCACATTGGTAGATCAACTTTCAAATAACCGTGCGAGTACGTCAAAGTGAAATGACAGGCCGAGCGAACTGTCGCATTGCGGGGTGGTCAGCGGCCGAATGATGGGCTCCGCTGCTTGGGAGCGACGATCGCACTCTCGCCCGTAGTGGAGGCGCCTGATGCTTGACCGACCTATTCACTTACTTAATGAGGGGTTTTACCCTAGCGACCTCGAGACGCTGAAGGTGGCTTTCGACGCCCTTTGTATTGAATTCGATGTTCTTCCCGACACAGCTGGTGCGCATGGGCTTGCAGCCGAGCTGATAAGGCTCTTTCAGACCGGCATGACGAGTGAAGATATGCTGATGATCGCCGTGCGTGGCCGTTGGCAAAAGGAATGGAAGATTGCCGGTTAGAGCTTTCCAGCCTCCCGTGAATGCCGGCATCCGGCTAGCTGGCCGGCAAGGAGGCGACAGAATGGAATTCGTACATGTGGCTGCCGAACTTATTGCAGGTCCTGCTTAAGTATTCGCGCCTCTCGGAGGAGAGAAGAATGATTGTAACCGACTATTGAAATGAGGTAGGCTAACTGCGACTCTGATCTGCCGGTCTCGTCAGCGACCTTGAGCACAAACTCGCTACTTGAGTCTAATATCTTTGGTATTTCGGTCATCAAGAAGGCTTCCTTGGTTTCACCTGAGCACTCCTGACGCGCGCGAAGGACAAGAAGTGAAGGGTGGCTCGATGCATTAGTGGCTGGTCTTGCGAGCGGCCTCGGCCTCGAGAACATCCACCGTATAGACAAGCTCGCCCTTTTCGTCCCAGACCCGCACCAGCCAGCCGGACAGTGCATCGGTCCCCGGCTCCAGATCGACCAAGAGGTCAACTGCGCACCGGATTGCTTCGGCCCGTGCAGCTTCGAGACTTGGCATGCGGGAGGGAGGAATCCGCCGACTGGTTTCGCCGTCGCGATAGTCGAATAGATAAACATCGCCCCCCGCATTGCTTGCCGACGTCACCGCGACTTCGTCGAAGTTTCCGTTGCTGGTTGCGTCATACTCGTTGGCGGCAAGACCGAACGTGGCGGTTTGGACTAGGATGGCCTTTGCGCGGGTCAGAGCGAATTCCTCGTCTCCATCGACATTAGCCATATCCACGGTAACGCATTCACTGCCCTCGCCGCAAAACACCACGCGCAGGATCGCTTGACCGTTCAACGCGGTTGCATTCAAGACTTGAGTCCGAACGATTTCCATTTAGGGCTCCTAGCGTCGGTGATGGTGGGGCCGGCCCGACGCCGGCCACCAGTTTCACTCCAGATGTTCAGGCATGTCTTTCAGCTGAGCCGTCCGAGTCACGCATGAAGCCTAGCTGGTCGGCAGCGACAGCTACCGGTTTGGCGCCGATTCCGAGAAAGCCACCGGATAGCCATATCTGACTGCCGTGCAGATGAGAGACGGTCCAAATTTTTTCGTCGCCGTAAATGCTTGCGCCGTCAAGAAACTCCAATGTCAGTTCATCGCGACCAAGCCGTGTGTGACTGGTATGGTCCATTGGTGCATCTCCTCATTGCATGGGTCAGTCCCAATCTATGAACAGGCTAAGAGTTCCAAATGGACGAAGACCGTTCACCAAATTCAAAAAACGTGGCGGTCAAATCAACGATCGCCGTGACGTTTGCCGACCAGCATCGCTGTGAATCAGCATTGCAGGGATTGGATCATTCTGGTCTGAGCAGCCGATGCAACCGCTACCGGAACCAAACGAGAAGGCTCAAGTTAGGCTTATGCACACAATTATTGCATCGGCGTCTTAGGGCGCGAAGAAGAGGACGACATGGGCTTTTTGGGCAAATTCTTCTTTGGCCTGGGTCGCAAGGCGCCGGCCGACAAATCGAGTGGAGACATACGCAAGACAACCGGCGCCGGCCCAGCGATCGCGGCTCATTCCAAGGACGCCAAGACCTCGGCAGCGACCGGTCAAAATCCAGCGGCGGCCAAGAAGAAATCCGCTAGCTGACCGCCAACGCTTTGCACGCCCTCTCGCAGGCCTCAATGCATCAATGCCTGGAATGGAATTCCCGGTCGATGCGCGGCGGCTCAATGATCAATCGCCTCCGCCATATATTCCTTGAGATCGCCGATTTATCGCGAGCTGATCGGTATCTTCCGCGAGCATCGCCCCCGACTTTAGATCGGCTTAGCTCAACGCCTTTCATGTCTTCATCCTCTTCTAGGACGTCGCCAAAACGTGTCTGAAAAGGACGCGCCTACCGAAAAATCGTTGTGCAGCCCCCTACGACGTGGGTCGCTCTTTCAAGAATAGCGGAACAGCTTTGCTGTTTACGACGTTGAGGAAAGTTGGACTCGGGCATGAGGAGGCGAATTGGTGGAAGCGCTTGACCGCAACCCAACCTCGGGTCAAGAGAGGGTCGCACCGGCGCACTCTGAAGTCTTGGTCGAATGTGGCTGCCAGTGAGACCAGAGCATTGACCTCGGGACCGAACCGGGCTCAGCAGCCACCCGGCAACGAGCCCTCGCTGATCGATGGAGAAGCCGCCAGTCGGGCTACATCAACAACGGAACGGAGCAAGGCAGCTCTGAGATCAGAAGATGGTGATCGCGGCCGCGACGCGGCGTGGCCGTCCGAGATTCCCGCGCTTGGCTGGAAAGATATTTTCTGGCGCTTGTGGGAAGAATTCAACAAGGACCGGGTTCTTCTCGTCGCGGCCGGCGCCACGTTCTACCTGCTCCTAGCACTGTTCCCGGCTTTGGCCGCGTTCATTTCAATCTATGGCTTTGTCGCGGACCCAGTTACGGTTGCCGACCATGTTGCATATCTCGGCGGACTGCTCCCGTCAGGGGGGCTGGACCTTATCCGTGGTCAGTTGCAGGCCCTTGCCAGCCAGAAACCTGGTGCTCTCGGCATAGGCTTCTTCATCGGCCTTGGCATCGCGCTATGGAGTTCCAACAGCGGCATGAAGGCACTCTTTGACGCAATGAATATTGCCTACGAGGAACGCGAAAAACGCAGCTTCATCACGCTCAACCTGATGTCGATCCTGTTCACGGTCGGAGCGTTGCTTATCGGCATCGTGCTGCTCCTAACCGTGGGTGTCGTTCCGGCACTTTTGCGTTATTTCTATCTTGACGCGTGGACGGAGACGCTTGTCGCGGCGTCTCGATGGCCGATCTTGGTCGGTGCGATGCTGACTGGAATATCCCTCCTTTATCGCTTCGGACCGAGCCGCGAACGAGCCAAGTGGCGCTGGCTGAGTTGGGGAGCCTTGATTGCGACGGTGGCATGGATCGCAGCGTCGTGGCTGTTCTCGTTCTATTTGCAGCATTTCGCCAACTACAACGCTACCTACGGATCGCTCGGCGCTGTCGTCGGTTTGATGATGTGGACATGGATTTCCGTCGTCATCCTCATCGCCGGCGCCGCGATCAATGCCGAGATGGAGCATCAGACAGCGGTGGACTCGACCACCGGCCCTCCGCTGCCCATGGGCAAGCGGGGTGCTGTGGTAGCGGACACTTTGGGCAAAACCGCAGACTGATATCTGACGAACACGCACTGTCCGCGAGAATGCGTGTTCGGGTCCTGTCAGCGCGCCTGGATAGGTCTCTACTTTGCGTCCTATGCCGCTTTGCTTTTCTTGGTTGCGGGCGGCTTTCGTTGTCTGCTGGGACACCAAGGACAAGCTGCGTTCAAGGAAAAATTGAACAGCGATGTCATAACGTGTCCGCTTGCATGCGGCGCCTGCTGCCCTTCCCCTTGCCATGCAACCAAAACCACGTTCCGCCGTTTTGTCCGGTTCGATATTTCGGGGGATAGCTTGGGACCATCCAGCGAGGACAAGGCGAGCGGTGCGGTTCGCAGTGCCGGAGAAATGGCTGAGCGTATCGGCTCGTTCGCCTGGAGCGCCACATCTATCGGGCCGGTCTCGTCATGGCCCACGCAGTTGAAGACACTCGTCGATCTCATTCTGGGCTCTGCACAACCTATGTTCGTCGTCTGGGGTCAGGATCGTATCTGGCTCTACAACGACGCCTTCATCCCGATCCTTGGCCGCAAACACCCGACCGCTCTTGGTCTGCCCAGCCAGCAGGTCTGGGCGGAGGCGTGGGAGACGATAGGCCCGATGTTTGATCTGGTTTACCAGGGCCAGTCTGTCCATATGGACGACATAGAGATCCGGATCGACAAGCATGGCGCGCCGGAAGAGACGCATTTCGCCTTCTCCTACAACCCCATTACGCAGCCGGAAACTGGGAACACCGCCGGCCTGCTTGGCGTCTGCACGGAAACGACCGATCGATTTCTGGCCGAAAAGCGCGAACGCCTCGCCGCTGAACGTCAGATCCATCTGTTCGAACAGGCGCCGGGTTTCATCATCATCATGCGCGGTCGCGACCATGTCGTTGAATTTGTGAATGACGCCCATCGCCAGGTTTTCAACAGCGGCGATTGGCTCTCGAAGCCTATCCGGGATGCCGTTCCCAGCCTGGAGGGACAAGGTTTTTTTGAGCGGCTGGACGACGTCTTCAAAAGCGGCACGACTTTTGAAGCGCAGGGCGTTCCTGTGCGATTTCGCCGCGCGGCGGATAGTCCGGAGGAGACGCGCTACCTGACGTTCATCTACGCACCGCTCTACGATGGCGGGAACATCATCACAGGAATATTCTGCGAAGGTTTTGACGTCACCGAAACATTTCGCGCGCGGAAGAGGAGCGCTGCCCTCGCCGAACTTGGCGACGTTGTGCGCCTGGTCGAAGACCCCGATGAGCTGGCCTATGCCGCGGCCGAAATCATTGGCAGGGAGCTGGATGTCAGCCGGGCCGGATATGGCACGATTGATCTGGCGAACGAGACCATCTCCATCGAACGAGACTGGAATGCCCCCGGCATCAAGAGCCTGGCCGGGGTGCTGCATTTTCGCGACTACGGCACGTATATCGATGACCTCAAGCGAGGGATCACAGTTGTCCTCGAGGACGCGGATACAGATCCTCGAACAAGCCAAAATCCAGCGGCTCTGAAAGCGATCAGCGCTCAATCCTTGATCAACATGCCCGTCACCGAACGGGGTGGTTTTGTGGCACTGCTCTACCTCAATCATGACAGGCCCCGCACTTGGACCGAGGAAGAGGTCGAGTTTGTTCGCGAAATGGCGGAGCGTACGCGCACCGCGGTCGAACGACGGCGTGCACAGGCGGAACTGCGACAGAATGAAGCTCGCTTGCGCTTCCTCGACCGACTTGGGAAGGAAACGTCGAACAGTGCGGACGCGGACGCGGTGCTTGAGATCACGACCAGGATGCTTGGCGCGCATCTCGGCGTCGCAATCTGTGCCTATGCCGATATGGAGCCTGACCAGGACCACTTCACGATTCGGGGAGACTGGCACCGACAAGGCTCTTCGAGCATCGTCGGCTATTACAGTCTCCGGGATTTTGGCCAGCTCGCCGTCCACAAGCTTCATCAGGGCCTGCCCTTGATCATCAACGACAATCGCGCCGAGTTGCCGCCTGAAGAGGCCGCGACATTCCAGACCATCGGCATCGCTGCAACCATCTGCATGCCCCTGGTCAAAGAGGGTCGCCTGAGCGCGCTGATGGCGATCCACGACAGCGCTCCGCGGGTCTGGACGCAAAACGAGCTTGCACTTCTCACCGAGGTAACCGAGCGGTCGTGGGCGCATATAGAACGGGTCAGGTCGGATCAGGGCGCTACCGAGACCGCGGAACGGCTGAGCCTGGCCACCCAGGCGGCGGCAATCGGAATCTGGGACTACGACCCGGTCACCAACCGTTTGCGGTGGGACGCGCAATGCCGTGCATTGTTCGGCATTACGTCGACCGATGAGGTCTCGTACGAGGGCTCCTTCATCGCCGGGCTCCATCCAGACGACCGCATCCGCGCAGATGAGGCAGTCCGGCGGGCAATCGCTCCAGACAGCCTGGAGGGATTTAGCATCGAGTACCGAACCATTGGCCTGGAGGACGGTATCGAGCGTTGGGTGGCGGCAAGCGGGCATGCCATTTTCGAAGCCAGCAAAGCCGTTCGATTTATCGGCACCGTGATCGACATTTCCGACCGCAAAAAGGCCGAGCGACACCTCAAGATCATGAACGATACCGGAGTGGCGGTCGCTGCCGAACTCGATCTCGACAAGATCGTGCAAATCACCACCGATGCCGGCGTAGAACTTTCCGGAGCGCAGTTTGGCGCTTTCTTTTACAATGTGCTCGACGATCAGGGCGGCAGCTACATGCTCTACGCCCTGTCGGGTGCTCCACGTTCGGCCTTCCAAAATTACCCCATGCCACGCGCGACCGCGGTGTTCGAACCGACCTTCCTGGGGACAGGCGTCGTTCGATCGGACGATATTCTCAGGGATCCTCGATACGGCAAGAATGCGCCACGCAAGGGCATGCCTGAAGGCCATCTGCCGGTTCGCTCCTATCTGGCGGTGCCGGTCGTGTCGAACTCCGGCGAAGTTCTAGGTGGTTTGTTTTTCGGTCACGCAGACACCGGCAAGTTTCGTCCTGAGCACGAGAGTGCTCTTCTAGGCATCGCCGGCCATGCAGCAACGGCGATCGACAATGCCCGCCTGTTCCAGTCAAGGGAGCGCGAGTTGGCTGAAAGGCGGCGTGCGGAGGCCGCACTGCAGACACTCAACTCCACGCTCGAACAGCGCGTCATCGACGAAGTGGCGGAACGTTCGAAGGCAGAGGAACAGCTGCGGCAGGTTCAAAAGATGGAGGCCGTCGGCCAATTGACGGGGGGGATTGCGCACGACTTCAACAACATGCTTGCGGTCATCATCGGTGGGCTCAATCTGCTTCAGCGCAAACTGTCCAAGGGTGAGACAGACGTCGGCCGATTTGTCGAAGGTGCCATGGATGGGGCTCACCGCGCCGCCGCCCTTACCCAGCGGCTCCTGGCCTTCTCGCGACAGCAACCGCTCAAGCCGGAGGCCATCAATGCGAACCGCCTGGTCGGCGGAATGACGGATCTCTTGATGCGCACGCTCGGTGAGACGATCAAGGTGGAGACGGCTTTCGGTGCCGGCCTCTGGCAGGTCAAGGCCGACCCCAGCCAGTTGGAAAGCGCCTTGCTCAACCTCTCGGTCAACGCACGGGACGCCATGCCCAACGGCGGCAAGCTGACCATCGAGACGTCGAACGCCTATGTCGATGAGCGATACGCTCGCGAGTCGGCCATTGCGGCCGGACAATTCGTGCTGATCGCAGTGACCGATACCGGTATGGGCATGAGCCCGGATGTTCTCGCCAAGGCCTTCGACCCGTTCTACACGACCAAGGGGGTTGGCAAGGGGACCGGGCTGGGCCTCAGCCAGGTTTACGGTTTTGTCCGGCAATCTGGCGGCAACGTGAAGATATACTCGGAGCCGGGCGTCGGCACGACGATCAAGATCTATCTGCCACGGCATTATGGCGGCACCGAGCAGGATTCTCCCGAGCTCAAAGCTCGGTCGATAGATGGCGGACTGGCGAGCGAAATCGTCATGGTGGTTGAAGATGAGGATCGCGTCCGCGCCGTGTCAGCCGAAGCGTTGCGCGAACTTGGCTACACGGTCGTCGAAGCCAGTGGCCCTAGCGAAGCGATCAAGCTGATCGAAGCTGGGCAGCAATTGTCCCTGCTCTTCACCGACGTGGTCATGCCGGAGATGTCCGGACGGCAGTTGGTGGATATCCTGCGCAGGAACAACCCCAAGCTCAAGGTTCTCTACACCACGGGCTACACGCGCAACGCCATCGTTCATAACGGCATCCTCGATCCTGGAACGCAGCTTTTGCCAAAGCCATTCAGCCTGGAAGACCTCGCCGAAAAGGTGAGGACGATTCTCGACGATCCTTCATAGAACGCACCAGGCCGGCATCTCGGCCGGCTCGACGGAACGATTTGGATGCACTGTCGTTTGCCCTGAGCCGAAACAGGATGAATGACATGGTCGCGCCGCGTGCCGTCTGGAAAGGCTTCTTGAAGGTTGGCTCGGTTACCTGCGGGGTCAAGATTGTCGGCGCCACAAGCGAAGCCTCGAAGATCCACTTCAAGATCTTGAACCGCAAGGACGGACTGCCTGTCAAAAGCGTCTATGCCGACGAGAAGACAGGAAAGCCGGTCGAAACGGAAGACCAGGTCAAGGGTTTCGAGGTCGAGAAGGACGAATTCGTTCAGATCGAGCCGGACGCCATCAAGGCGCTCAAGCTCACCTCGGATCACACATTGGAGGTGGGTGAATTCGTCGCGATCAGCGAGATCGACACCCGCTATCTGGAGAAGCCCTACTACCTCATTCCAGCCGACGGCGCGGCCGTCGAGGCTTACGGCGTGATCCGCGATGCCATGAAGAACAAGGGCGTCGCAGCCCGATCCTGCATCGTGCTCTATCAGCGCGGCAGGGAAGTTGTGATCCAGCCCTACGGGAAGGGCATGGTGATGACCGAACTTCGAAACCACGACGAGATGGTTTCCGAAGAGAGTGTCTTCGATGGTCTGACCAAGGCAAAATACGATCCAGAGTTGCTCGAAATCGCCGGCATGCTCATCGACAAAAAGGTGACCACTTTCGATCCCTCGAAATTCGAAGACACCTACGAAGATGCGCTGATTGCCATGATCGACGCGAAGCGCAAGGGCAAGGCGCCTCCAAAGGCGGCGCCCAAGCCGCACGAGAACGTCGTCAACCTGGCCGAGGTGCTCAAGAAGAGCCTCACGCAGGAAGGATTAGCGACGCCTAAGACGAGCAACCCTAAGCGCAAGAGCGCTTAGTGCAAGCCCGCACAGACGCGATCAAGGAGCCGTTTGTGACCCAATTGACTGTCGAGCAATGTCGGGCGGCGCGGGCTCTGGTGGACTGGTCACAGGCCAGGCTTGGCGCCAAAGCGCAGGTCAGTGAGGGAACCGTTCGGGACTTCGAGAAGAGCAAGCGCGTTCCGTCCGGCGACATGCTGGTCGCGATGCGATCCGCGCTTGAGCGCGCGGGCGTTGCCTTTCTAGGTGATGGAGAGACGATCCATGGCGGACCAGGCGTTCGGCTCAAGACGCCAACGGCGCCGCGCTCGCCTATCCAGGATGGCGAAGCGGGAATTATTCAGAACAGCGAAATGTAAGCCGCCGCTTGGATCGGCCCATCGGTGACGTTACCTTTGATCGTTGTAGGGCTCTTTCGTTTGTCCAACCATCTTCGCCAGCTCCGAAAACGATAGAATGTCGGATTCGCCTTGGGAATTGTTCGCGATCTGCAGAAGACGGATTGGAAAGCAGACGGCGTCGCGATTGGCCGGCGGCATGTCTTCGTAGGTGCGCTCATCGCCCGTGAAATTGGCTTCGGACTTCCGCAACGCGATATCGATGTCGTCGACTGAAAGCAGGCCTTTGTGGACCAGCAAATTGTTGATCGACGCGACCGCCATCATCAGACCTTCAAGCTGAAGATTGGCGACGTTCATGGCCTGGAACTCTTTACCTGGTCGGATGGGTTCTGCCCGTCCGACTGGTGAGTCTTGTCGTCCACCTCATTGACGGGCCGTGTCAGTCCAACGCCATTCTTTGGTTTCTTGTTTCCGGCCGCGTCCTGAGAGAATGCATCCGAAGGATCGGCGCCGGTCTTTGCCGGATATTTTGTTGCCCCGGTTTCGCGATGGTTTTCGTTGTCAGACATGTGTTGGTTCTCCATGTGGGTCAAAGATAACCACCCCCGGCAGTGCTAGTTCCGCTCCAGATGGAACATTCCCTATGGCCGGTCGTTGGCCAGAAAGGAGACATGGAAATGGCCAAGATCAAAAACCTCGGCGCGGCGATTGTCAGGGAGCCGGAGCCAGCCGGCGCCAAAATAGAGCGTAAAGGCCTGAACGGCAGCGACGAGGATCAAGCGTCACGCACCCCTAAGCCCGCAGGTGCTCCTCCTAAAAACAAACGTCCGCGGGCCCTTCCCTCCCAGACAGATCGATGCGCGGCCCGTGGCCGGCAAAACACCTCGTGCGACCAACCGACCGGGAGAATAATCATGCCGCCCAAACCAGAGCCAAATGAAGAACCGCCGGTCGATGCCCCGGCCTGGACTCCCGACGTGCGAGAGCCTGACCCGGATCTTCTGCCGGACGAACTTCCTCTCCCCAATCCCGACGAGAACCGTGATCCCCCGAAGCGGGCTCTACAATGAGCATCGATGAGGTGCGCAGCGGTGGCTGCCTTTGCGGTGCGGTTCGCTTTTTGGTGAGAGGCGCACCCCTGCGCGTCGGACTTTGCCATTGCCAGGATTGTCGGCGCACAAGCGGCAGTGCGTTCACCTTCCTCGGCGTTTGGCCGCGACCTGCTTATCAAGGCACTGGAGACCTGCGGGCTTTCGAAGGACGGAGCTTTTGCCCAGAATGCGGATCGCGCGTTGCCTCGCTGCGGGAGGAAGAGGCCGAGATCATGCTCGGGACCCTCGATAGTGCCCCCAGCGATATCATACCCGGCTATGAACTTTGGATCGGCAGTCGCGAACCTTGGCTGATGGATCTGCGGTGGGCTGAGCAGTTTGAGCGTGACCGAGAGCCGCGTGCGATGGACGCCCCATCAACTGAGCCTGGAATCCCAGTTCCACCTCAGCAGCCGGATAGTTGACTGCAACCGGGCGTGTCCTGCCCGTCAACCATGCGGGTCGACAGCGAGCGATGAGGAATGGGTAGTGGCCCAGCACACACGGCCACGCATGCACTTGAGGCCCCGTCCCCAACCTCTACTATCGAATTTCGCCATTTGACCGGGGACATGATGGGCAACGCGACAGCAAGCAATCTGTTTGGACGCGCCAGGCGCTGGGCTATCGCCTTGACGCAGCAGAAAAGCGTCACTGGAACCAATGGCGAGGCGTCGTTTGGATTGTGGTTCGCCAACATGCTTGGCGCGGAGACCGTGTTTCGGGACGCAAAAATCTGGACGATCGAGATCGAACCTGGGGACGGCCGCCACTGCGTGGCAATGCTGGTCCGGGGTACGGGGCAAGGCACCATTGTCCTGACAGGGCACTACGACACCGTCTCGACCCATGACTATGGTCAACTGGAAGACCTGGCGACCGAACCTGAACAGCTCACCCCTGCCCTGGCCAAGAGCTTGCACATGGCCGAGACGTCCGCCGCCCAACTGGCCAAAACGGATCTCGCCTCGGGAGAATTTCTTGCCGGGCGTGGCCTCCTGGACATGAAGGCTGGCCTTGCCGCTGGATTGGCGGTCTGCGCGGAATTTGCTGACCGTGCCGGGCCCGTCGGCAACTTGTTCTTCATCGCCGTGCCCGACGAAGAGAACAATTCCGCAGGCGCGCGCAGGGCTGTCCAGGTGCTGCCTGAAATAGCCAGGGAGCATGACCTCGATATTGCGGCGGCCATCAATCTTGACGCCATTACCGACGATGGCGACGGCAGCAAGGGTCGGGTCATCGCGTTGGGAACGGTCGGCAAATTGCTGCCGACTGTTTTCGTGGCGGGCGTTCCCGCCCATAGCGGCTTTCCCTTGAATGGGCTCAATGCGGGTGCGCTCGCTGCCGCTATCGCAGCGCGCATTGAATGGGCGCCGGAGCTTACCGACGGTTCCCAGGCGCTGCCGGGAACACCGCCAAGCCTTCTCAGTATCCGCGATGACAAGGCCGGCTATGACGTGACCACGCCTGCGACAGCCTTTGCCACGTTCAACGTGCTGAGCTATCGGCGAGCGCCAGACGAGGTGCTGGAGCGTTTCGACAGGCTGTGCCTCGATGCGGCGAGAGACTATCAGGCGCAACTCACTCGACGGATCGGTTCGAGTCGCAGCGATTTCATCGAGAGCATCTCCCTGTATCGGTACGAAGCCGTGCTGGGTCGCCTCGGGGCGGAAGCGATACCGAAGCTTGACGCGCTCAGCGCTTCCGTCGCCGCTGGCGCACTTTCTTTGCCCGAACAATGCCGGATCGTGACCGAGGAAGCCTGGAAGCTGAGCCAGCTACCAGGCCCGGCAATCATCACGGGGTTTGGCTCGACCCCTTATCTGGCCACGAACCTTTCAGATACGCCAATGGCAGCGAGACTAAGGGCAATCGCCTCCGACATAGCAGCTGGATCGAGCGTCCGTTACGGCAGCGCTATCAGTTGCACGGAGTACTTCGCCGGCATTTCGGACATGAGTTTCTTTGGCGAGGCCGCCGCGTCGGGTTTCGATGTGGTCGGCAGGAACACGCCAATGTGGAGGGACGGGGTTCGATGGCCGAAGGCAAACGGGTTAGCCAATATACCGACCATCAACATCGGCCCATGGGGTCGAGACTACCACACGCCGCTGGAACGTTTGCACAAAGGCTATGCGTTCGACGTCCTGCCACGGATCCTCCGGGATGTCTGCGAGGCACTCCTCAACTCGACTGTCCGGTGATGTGGAATGAGCGCCCCTGTGGCACGACCGATGGCGAATGGCTCATGTTTTCAATATCTGCGCGAACGTGCACTGTTTCGGACCCTTGTCAGGGCGCCACCGCATGAACTTGGTACCGTGTCGGAAGCGATCGCCGGTGACATGGTCGAACCGGACTTCCACCACCAGTTCGGGCTTCAGTGGCTCCCACTCCCCGCTCCTCTCGGTGCTCCAACGGCTCGGTCCCCCCGGCGCTTTGCCGGTAAAGCCCGGAGGCGCGCGCAAAGCCTCGAGTTGTCGGGTCAGCGCTGATCGATCCTCCTGCGCGATCGTCGACGTAAATCCCACATGGTCGAGCTTGCCCTGGGTCGTTGTAGAGCCCAAGCAACAACGATCCGACCTCGCGCGCGTTCGCCAAGTAGCGAAAGCCACCGACCACACAATCGGCTGTGCGCAGCCGCTTGACCTTGACCATGGCGCGCTCGCCGGGCCGATATTCGTCGTTGACAAGCTTGGCGACAACGCCGTCTGTTGAACCGTAACCAGATTCGCCAAGCCATTCCGTTGCCGTTGTCAAATCCCGAGTACAACGCGACAATTCGAGATCGGCATGTCCCGCTGACTTAACGAACGCATCCAACGCCTCGCGCCGCGCAGACAGCGGTTGACGCATCAGGCTCGCATCCGGACTTGCCAGCATATCGAACAGGATCAGCTTGGCCGGTGTTTCGACAGACAGTTTCCGAATCCTGCTTTCCGCCGGATGCAATCGCATCTGCAGCGCAGCGAAAGAGAGCGAGCCGTCGATGTCGATGACGATCTCACCATCGACCACGAAGTCTTTGACCTTCAGCCCGCGCAACATCGAGACGACTTCCGGAAAATAGCGGCCGAGCGGCTTACCCGATTTTGCCCGCAGGTCCACCTCATTGCCGGCTTTGAACGCCAAGGAGCGAAAGCCATCCCATTTGGGTTCGTACTGCCATTTGCCTCTATCACTCGGCAAGGCGCCCGCGGTCTTTGCCTCCATCGGCTCTGTCTCCAATGGAACGGCGAAAGCAGGTCTATCTGTCTTCGAATTCATGATCCGAGCTTCGCAGGTTCGAGTCGATTGATTGCTGTGCTGCTCGACCTTGCGGAACGGTCCTCGTCAGCCCAGGCGACCTCTTCAGCAAGCCAGGCACTGTTTGGACTGGCTATATCCTTGGATCATGCCGCGATAAGCTTTATCGGAAAGTTTAGTTCCATTCGTCGGCAGTCGCTGGCGTTTCGTCAGACCTAGGCTTTTCGGAGATAAGCCCTTCGCCGGCAGAGGTGAGTTGTGGGTTCCGCATTCTCCACGAGCATCCCGCGGTTTCCCTCAAGCCGGTTAAATGCATATGTGAACCAAAGCGGTCAACCGGCATCTCTTTTGCCTGGCTGCACCTTCTCGGCTTTTCGGTTTGGGAGGGAACCTAAGCGACTATGGGAGCTTGGGGTAAACGGCAGGTTCTTCAGCGGTTCCTGCTGCGATCAAGACCCAATCTTGGTCGGCCCGCGCCTCTGCCGAGTGGCGCGGGCCAGTCCCACTGCCGAGTGGCCAATCACCTTAAGGTCACGCGCGTCGCGATCGCGCCGAAGCCAGGAATGATTCTGAACCGGACTGCGTCGACCAACGAGACGCTCTATCTGTTCCAACGCAACCGAGAGGGGGAAAACTGCCTTCTTCAGACCAGCCATTAACCAGGACGCGTTGGTGACGCGAAGGTCCGATCCCCGCGGCGTCGCCGCGCAGATATGTTTGCCCCAGGACATCTCTCCGCAATGCTGCGGATGCCGAGCATAGGCAGCGACGCGAAGGCCTACTTCACAAAGCTGTTGTGTCCAACCTGGGAGTTCCATGCATGCTGCACGTCGCATATTGGAATACGCAGCCATCGTTGCGATGATCGCGCCGGCAATATGGTTTGCGCTCAACTATTGGTGACCTGAACAGATGATGTGGGGCTACTCCGAACCACCCGCCACAAAATGGTCGACCATATCAGCGACGCCAACGCCGGGTGTCCCGGAGACAACTCGGGCTTCAAGTCCCATGAACCTCCATCGGTCCCTTCCGCAGGAACTCTAGACTAGTCATCTGGGCACGCAGCTTACTCAGGTTTCCGACCTGTTGGCGGCTGCGGGTTGTTCTGACTGCTCGTAGCTGAAAGCGCCGCGGGGATTGCTGTCCTTCGTGTGGCTACGGATCTCGGTGTGTCGCCAGTCGCCTCCAGGAGACCGCGGGTCATCGTTAGAGGCGATTGAAGGTCTTGGCGAGCCCCTGTCCTTTCGCGCCAAGTCAGCCCTGCAAAGCTTCAAGATGCTGGGTGCGGTAGATTGGACTCGGCGCCAACCGCAAGGCAGAACCTTCGTCCGTGATCACGGAATGTTCCGCTCAATTGGACTGGGCTAATTGTCTTTCTGGCAGTGATTGCCAGATCCCGCCAGGCTCACGCGGGCTGTCAGGCAAAGCTTTCAGCAGCGGGCTGGCCGCCGTCAAAAGCCCGCCGCCTCATTTGCGAAGCGACGGGCCCACCCCACCCCCAACTTACCGATCAATGTAATTGCGGTGCCAATCCAATGTGACCCGTTGTGGGACATCTATTCGATCCTGGCATGGCAAGCGCGGCATCTGGCGGAGCTGGAAGTCGAGCCGAACCGCGCCTGTCCCTGGTGCATCATGACATTTATCCGCGCTTTAACTAATTTAGGCCATTATCGTTCAGACGTTCTATCGACGCGGGGGCGAAGTGGAATGACCGACCTTGCAGAAGAGGGTGAACTTCCAAGAGCCTATCTGCCAGCACGCTGGCGAACGTTGGCTATCGCGACACTCCGGTTTGTCCCCCCGGTCATTTCGGCGGTATGCGCGATCTTGGTTGGCTATTTCACCTACGAAACCACCTACAGAAGACCTCCCGCAGACATCTCTGCGCTGGCAGTGTCAATATTAAAGTCCAGCGACGCTTCACCGGAAATGAGAGATTGGGCGGCGGACGCCCTAGGGCTTCAGACTGACATTCCAATGCCGGCAAAAACGATCCGAGGGAATTGAATAGACGGTGGAAAGCACCTGCTGAAACCGAAAGCCTAGCAGTTACAAACAACCCATCGATCTGCTCGGACGGCAACCACCCGTCCCTTCATGCAAAAGCGTGAAGAGCGGGCGATCGCTAGCGCAATACGGTCTTCCAGCAACCCCAGAAATCATTCAAATATGTTGTCCGCCGCCAAGGAGTACAATATTCCGCTGGGCAGCAAGTCTGTTTTTCCGCAGAGAAGCGAGGCACAACAGATGACGTCATTGTGGCCAAGCGCCCCGTTTACCCGGCTAACGCACGCAAATCTCCCAAGGATTCATTTAGCCGTAAAGAACGTTAGTAGCACCTTCCCTTTTTCGCCAAGCAGACAGACGAAGCGGTCCGGTGCACCGGTTTTGCCATTTCGAGCAATGTATGCCTCGCCCAGAACGACTGTCTTAATCGGCACAGTCTCTACCTTGGTGTCAGCCGCGCTAATCGCAACGCTTTCCATGTCAATGACCAGGTCGCTGATGTCTTTGGCCTGCTCCTGCAGAGCCAAAAGACCGGTGGATTTGCAAGCGGTAATCGCTGCGTCGATAGGGGTCTGCGATAGCCCGCTGCCTGTCGACAGTCCAAGAATGAAAAACGCCGCTGCGAATTTATGGAACCACATATCAATCCTCCCAACGGACGCCCCACCCCAGGGCGGGAACTAACGCCCCATGGGAAGACGCAAATCGGCAATTGGTTCCGAATGGCCGACTGTTATTGGAAACCAAATAGTCGGCGCCGTCGATGCTCGACTGGGTTGGGCGCTGGGCCTGGCGGTTCTCCAAAGGGGAGCCAGCGCTCCACTGGCGGCGAAAAAGCGCGGGCCGGTCGGTGAACGATCCGCGTCGTGGTTTGAAGGGCATCCCCTCTCGCAAGGATCCATATTTAGAGATCACCAATGTGTTGATCTCATTTGAGTGAAAGCGGTCTTGTCTGAGCGCTTCAAACTCGCGATTGCTGGCTGGCACTGCGAATGTATTGAGCCCTATCTTCGCGGGTACGAGTTTGCGCTAGTCTAATATGGCGCTAGGAGGGTTCCAATCGTTACAACCTCGATTATTGTCGAAGCATCACCGCAAGCTGATGTTTGAGCCTGGCGGCTAACGTCGGACTTTGCCCAATCTTCGTGAATCCGCCATCCTGTCTGGCGGCGATAAAGGGCACTCAAAGTGCCCGGTGTGGCTGGCGCACGACCAAGCCGTTGAAGCGCGTATCCCCGGTTGGCCAGCCTATCCGGCTGTGAACCCCGCGAGCAGTGCGCTCAGCTGGGGCATCACACCTTTCAGATAGGCGGCATCGCCCTCGCCTTTCGGGAACAAAGCTTCATAATCTGACGAAAGTTCGACCAGAACATCATGGTCAATTCCAGCTTCTTCGGCGAGGCACATAGCCATTTTTCCAGCGAATTTCGCGGCATAGTCAGCCTCGCGGCAGTACCCATCCCTGAACAGACTGACGGCGTCGGTGAGGCACTGACACAGGAAACTGTATTCTGGCGCGTCTTCGATCAGGCCGGCCTCGCGTGCTGCGTCAAACGAGGGGAGAGAAAGCTCCCGGGCGACATCCACGATCAGAGCCTTGCATGTGGCTATGGTCTGCTTGACCCTGCCTTCGTCGTCACTCAGCCCGTAGCTCCATTCGACAAGCCCGAGGACTCGCAAATCCCCCAACGTTTCCAGATCGCGTATCACCCACTTTGGCTTCTGGTAGCGAAAAGTGGCGTGTGAAAGGACCAGATAGCAGAGAATATCGCAGACCGACCGCATCTTTCCGGCATCGAACGAGTGGTGGTCACGGATTTCCTTCGCGATCTCGTCCAGAGCCAACTCCGCGCTCGCAACAAGGTCGTCGCATTCGGCAGGATCAGGGCTCATGTCCGCCACGATCCTGGAAATTTGGACGGAGAGGCTTTCTGGATCGTAGATCGGCAGCGCCGATCCGTAACGCGATGCGCGTTTCAGGTCTTGCATCGACCCTTGCATTCCTTCCAACTCCCGTCGGAGGTCCTCCAAGGATATAAAGGAAGTCTCGACGGTTATCCCATCCAGCGTTTTTGGAGTCGGTGATGTCGCCTCCGTCTCGAATGGAGGTCGACCGTTCCGGGTGTCGCCCAGGCCGGCGCTTTCAACTAGCCTCCGACAACCGTCATCGCAATATTATGTACATATTTTGTACATTTAGATTGACGATTTGCTATCTTCGAACGTAGCGTTGGGTGGTCCAGGCGAGCGCCTGTGCACAACTCAATCACACGGGAGAACTGCACCGATGATATTTCGAGCCCGATCGGCCGCCATTGGCCTGGCCTGCATCGCCTATGCCGCGCTTGTTGGATCCGTGCTGCCGGCAACGGCAGAGACCACGAAAGAACGGGTCTTGAAGGAAGGGCGCATCGTCATCGGCATCCACAACCGTTCGCCATGGGGCTACAAGAAGGAGGGAACCGGCGAGCTGCTCGGCTGGCATCCGGATCTTCTCAGGGCTGCCTTTGCCGACCTCGGCGTCAAGCAGGTCGACTTCGAGGTCACCGAGTTCGGCGCCTTGATCCCTGGCCTGATGGCCGGCCGTTTCGATGCCGTTGCATCCGGACTGTCGATAACGCCGGAGCGATGTCAGCAGGTTGCCTTCGGCGCTCCCGACCTGAGGTCCGACGACGCGGCGGTCGTTCTCGCCGGCAACCCCAAGGCGATCCACAGCTATGCGGATCTTGCCAGGAAATCCGACGCAATCATGGGCGGCGGCCGCGGCAGCAATGTCATCAAGAACGCCATTACCGAGGGGGTGCCGGAAGACCGCATCCTGCAGTTCCCCGACATCGAAACCAACATCGCGGCACTGCGCGCCGGCCGCATAGACGCGGCTCTGTTCTCTTCCCCGACGGTGATCGGGCTGCTTGCCGGCAACAAGAGCCCCGATCTGGAGCGCGCCAGCCCATTCACGACGGACGAGAAGTCGATCAGCTACATCGCGATCGCGTTCAGAAAGGACGATGGCGATCTGCGCGACCTCTACAATCAGGGTCTGGCGAAGGTCATGTCGAATGGCACGATCGCCACCATCATGGCGAAGTACGGATTTGGCGCCACGGAAAACGTGCCGCCAGGATTGACGACGTCGCAGTTGTGCGGAGCCGCTAACTGAACGCCATCGGCAACAGAATCCAGCTGGCATCAACAGCGCGGGCGGCGGCGCGCTAGCGGGGGCGGCGCCTCTGCCGACAGGCCTCTCATCGTCATTCTGCGTCGCTGGATGGCAATGTCTACGGGGATTTCCTGCCGCAGGCCTGGCCGCTTGGCGAGGCGCCTGCCAAGCGCGGCGACGAATGCCTCTTAGCGTTCGTTAGCCTTCGCGCGCCGCCTGCGCCATCGGTTCGCGCCAACCAGAAGCGGATTAAAACGGCCAAGGTTTCCAGCGAGATGCCGGCGCTCAGGCGCGCGATCCGGCGGTCGGTCCGGTCGAGACGCCTGGAGATCGCCGCCTCGCATTGCGGACATCGCGGTCGAGAGTGCACTGGAGCGTTCGTTGTCGGACTTGTTCAGAAGTTCCTGTGCGGCGCCAAGACCGCCGCTGCCAACTGACGCGTCGGCATCATATGCGATCGCGTATATTTTCCTTGTATACGCGATCGCGTATATCTCTATTTTATACGCAACTCCGTATATTGACGAATAATACGCGATCGCGTATATTGCAGGCGTGGAGACTCATCATGACAGACCAGATCGCTCGCAACGAAAAACAACTCGGAGCCATCCTGCGCCGCGCCCGCAAGAACGCCGGGCTCACGCAAGGCTCACTCGGCAACCAGATCCACCTGCGCCAGGGTACGGTCTCCCGCCTCGAGGCCGGCGAGCCCGCGATGCAACTCCGCACCTTGATGGCCGCCCTCTCCGCCCTCGACCTTGAACTCGTCGTGCGCGCGCGCAGCAAAGGCAGCTCTGCTGATATCGAGGATCTGTTCTGATGGCACGGCGCCGGGTTCACATCCTCTTGAATGTCTTTCTGAACGGGCGCCTGGTGGGCATCCTGCGCAGGGAATCGACGGGCGCCATCGACTTCCAATACGGCCGCGAATGGCTGGACTGGCGCGGCACCTTCCCGATCTCACTCTCGCTTCCTTTGCGGGAAGACCGCTATATCGGCACGCCGGTGACCAACGTCTTCGACAACCTGCTTCCCGACAATGACGCCATACGCACGCGTGTTGCCGAACGCGTCGGCGCCGACGGCACCGACGCCTACAGCATGCTGGCTGCGCTCGGCCATGACTGCGTCGGCGCGTTGCAGTTCCTGCCCGATGGCATGGATCCAGGCCCTCCCGGCAGTGTCGAAGGCAAGCCGGTCAGCAACGAGGACGTCGCCGGAATCATCGAGAACCTTGCTGCCGCTCCGCTCGGCCTGGGCGAGGATGAGGACTTTCGCATCTCGATTGCCGGTGCGCAGGAAAAGACCGCCCTGCTGCGCAAGGACGGAGGCTGGTTCAAACCGATCGGCACGGCAGCGACCACCCATATCCTGAAGCCGCAGATCGGCCGGCTGCCGAACGGCATTGATCTCTCCAACAGCGTCGAGAACGAGTATCTGTGTCTTAAGCTGCTGCAAGCGTTTGGCGTTCCCGCCGCCCAGGCGCAGATCGCTGACTTCGGCAAGCGCCGCACACTGATCGTGGAACGCTTCGACCGGCTGTGGGCCCGCGACGGCCGCCTTCTGCGCCTGCCGCAGGAAGATATCTGTCAAGCGCTGTCAGTGCCGCCGACGCGCAAGTACCAGTCCGATGGCGGTCCCGGCATACGCGAGATTGTCGAGCTCTTGAAGGGTAGCGATACGCCTGATGAAGACATCGCCACCTTCTTGCGCACCTGCATCTTGTTCTGGCTGATCGGCGCGACTGACGGCCACGCCAAGAATTTCAGTATTTTTCTCAGCCCTGGCGGACGATTCCGCATGACGCCCCTTTACGACGTGCTGACCGCGCAGCCCAGCCTTGATACCGCGCAGATCCCTCGCAACAAATTCAAATTGGCAATGTCGGTCGGCAAGAACAGGCACTATTCGGTACCTGACATCATGCCACGCCACTTCCTGCAGACCGCTGACATTGCCGGCGTGGGTACCCCTGTCATGCGCAGAATTTTCGATGACATCGCTGAAAACGTGGAGAAGCAGGCCGACGAGGTGATCATGTCGCTGCCCCGCGGCTTTCCTGAACAGCTTGTCGACGCGGTCAAGTCGGCTATCGGCAAGCGGGCGGCCCTCCTCGCCGACAACAAGGCTGATGCCATCGACTGATCGAGGTGTGCGGCGAACCGGCTGCCGGGACTTGCTCGCTCATCCTGTTGCCGCTGCTGATGATCATCGTCGTCACCGGTGCAACGACATTGTCGTCGCGTGACCGCCGGCGTCGCGTATCGCCATCATCATGATGAACATCGCCATCAGGCTCCGAGCCAGCCGTTTATTGGCCTTGCAATCCGTCAGGGTGGGTTTCGCTGTTGTCCATCGGATTGATATCCTCGGAAATCTCCTGTCGCAGTTTCGGCCCCTTCGCCAGGCGTCTCCCCAACGCCGTCACGAAGGCTTCGTAGCGCTCGGCCGCCTTGGCGCGCGCGGCCTGGGCGGCGGGCTCGGGCAACGCCGGCGTTGTCGCCAGCCAGAAGCGGACGAACACCGCCAGTGTCTCGACCGCAATGCCGATATCGCGCTCCTGCCTGGCCAGGCGGCGATCGACCTGGTCGAGGCGTTTGGCGATAGCGGCCTCGCGACGTTCATCCGCATCCGGCGACAGAAACGAAGCCAGCGCTGCTTCCGCAATCATGGATTGGGGTTGATTGCGCCGTGCCGCATAATCGCCAAGCATCGTCATGATGACCTGATCGAGATAGACGGAAATCTGCGCCTTCTTTTTGCGAGCCATCATGGCGCCTACAACTCCATGCCGTCATCGGGGTCCAGGGAGGTCTGCCGCGCAACGCCCTGCACGAGGCTCGCCAGGCGCCGGTTGCGGACAGCATCATCGTCGTCGTCATCGTCGTCCGGTCCCATCTCGAATTCATTCTCGATGGGCGCCGCCTTCTCGACCGCCTGGGCCCGATTGAGTTCGGCCTGCAGGCGGCGCTCCGATCCCGTCGGATCGCCATCGTCCTGCTGCAGCAGGCCGGAAGCTTGCGCGGCCTCCAAGTGAGCCAGGATCGGCAACTGGCTCCAATCGTCAGGGCTGGCCTCTCCGGACCGCGCCAGTTCGGGTGGCGGCAACACGCGCTGCTTAAAACTGGCATCCTCGTAGTACCGGGCCTTCTTGGCCCTGATCGGCGGCGCGCCTGCCACCATGACGATCTCGTCGGTCGGCGGAAGCTGCATGATCTCGCCAGGAGTGAGCAACTGGCGGGCCGTCTCTTGCCGCGACACCATGAGATGCCCGAGCCACGGCGAGAGCCGGTGACCGGCATAGTTCTTCATCGCCCGCATTTCGGTTGCCGTGCCGAGTGCGTCAGAGACACGCTTGGCGGTTCTCTCGTCGTTTGTGGCGAAGCTGACGCGGACATGACAATTGTCGAGGACCGAGTTGTTGGGACCATAGGCCTTCTCGATCTGGTTGAGCGACTGCGCGATGAGAAAGCTTTTCAGGCCATAGCCCGCCATGAAAGCCAGCGCGCTCTCGAAGAAATCGAGGCGGCCCAGCGCCGGGAACTCATCCAACATCAGAAGCAACCGGTGACGGGTTGTCTTGGTATGCAGGTCCTCGGTGAGGCGGCGACCGATCTGATTGAGGATGAGGCGGATGAGCGGTTTGGTCCGGTTGATGTCCGAAGGCGGCACGACCAAATAGAGCGTTGCTGGTTGCCTCCCCCCAACGATGTCGGAAATTCGCCAGTCGCAGCGCCGCGTCACCGTGGCAACAACCGGATCGCGGTAGAGACCGAGGAAGGACATCGCGGTGGACAGCACGCCCGAGCGTTCATTGTCGGATTTGTTGAGCAGCTCGCGCGCCGCACTGGCGATGACCGGATGCGGGCCGGCGTCACCGAGATGCGCGGTCTTCATCATCGCGGCAAGCGTCGATTCTATCGGGCGCTTCGGATCGGAGAGGAAGGCCGCGACGCCGGCGAGCGTCTTGTCCTGCTCGGCGTAGAGAACGTGGAGGATCGCGCCGACCAGCAGGGCGTGACTGGTCTTCTCCCAATGGTTGCGCTTTTCCAGGCTCCCTTCCGGATCGACGAGAATGTCGGCGATGTTCTGGACATCGCGGACCTCCCATTCGCCGCGACGGACTTCCAGAAGCGGATTGTAGGCTGACGATCTCGAATTGGTCGGATCGAAAAGCAGCACGCGACCGTGCAGAGCGCGAAAGCCCGCGGTGAGCTGCCAGTTCTCGCCCTTGATGTCATGGACGATCGCCGAGCCCGGCCAGGTCAAAAGCGAAGGGACCACCAGGCCGACGCCTTTGCCGGACCGGGTCGGGGCGAAGCACAACACGTGCTCGGGCCCATCGTGGCGTAGATAATGGCGATCATAGCGCCCGAGCACGACACCATCGTTGTCGATCAGGCCCGCTGCCTCCACCTCTCGCTGCTCTGCCCAGCGCGCTGACCCGTAGGTATGGACATTCTTGACTTCGCGCGCCCGCCACACCGACATGCCGATGGCAACAACAATCGAGAGGAAGCCACCGGACACGGCGATCAATCCGCCTTCCACGAAGATTGACGGGGCGTAGGCATCGTAGAAATACCACCACCAGAACAGAGCGGGCGGATAGTAGACAGACAACCCAGCAATCTCGAACCAGGGTGGGCCAAGCCCGGCCTGGAAACCGAGTTGCCATGCGGTCCATTGCGTTGCCGCCCAGGTGGTCGATAAGACGACCAGGAAGACCGTGAGGATCTGACCCCACAGGATTTTCGTGGCGGACATGGCGTGGTCCTTTCTTCCGTTGTCAAAGTCCGAGCCCCTTCTTGCGGCCGAAACTCCAGTCGATGCCGCCATCGCCGCGCACGACACCGGAGACGTGCTGGCCGAGATGTTTTTCAAGTGAGGGCGTCCAGGGGACCAACTGGAAGCCGAGCCCGTCGTCGATCATGGCGAAACGGCCGGAGGCGAGTGACAAGCGCTGGCGATAGGCGCCGGCGACAAAGTCTCCGCTGGTGGCGCGCTTGAAGGGCTTATCAGTGTCGGCCGCGAGCCTGTCGCCAAGCGTCCCCAGTTCCGCCCGCCGCAGTGTATCGAGCAGGCTTCGGGTGAAGATGATGCGTCTGCCTTGCCGCTCCGCGAGCCCCTGTTTGACAAGATGTTCGGCGCGCCGGTCGAGGGCGTCACGAACCTCGGCGCCGAAGCCGGCCTCGGCCAGGGCGGCCGGTTCGCGCGCGATTGCCTGACGGTCGAGCCAGGTCGCACCGGATGCCGTGATCTGCTGATCCACTCCAAGGTCGGAGCGCACGGCGAGTGCGGCGCGGCGTTGACCGCGCGCATCATCGAATTTTCGCAGCTCGACAATCGTTCCCGGTGCGCCGTCGCCAGCTGCCTCCAGATCGGAGAGCTTGATGTGATGGGTGCGTCCGTCGACGCCGTCGACCACGGCATAGGCCGTGCCGATCAGTTCGTCATCGAGCCCGCGATCGATCAGCCGGCCGATGACCGGCGTCTCCAGGCTCTCCGCGGCCGGGACATAATTGGCTGAGCCACGCTCGATGCCAGCCGCACTCATCGCGCGGTGGATGCGCTTGATGATGTCGCCGCGTTCGCCAAGCGCACGCAGTGTTGCTTCGGCCCTTTCGTCGATTGCCCATTGGCCAGGCCCGGCCTGGCGGGCAAGACCAAGGGTCTCGAGCATGCGCAGGCGACCGATTTTCAGAGCTTGATACTCGTCCAGTTGCCTTAGGCGAGATGGCGCGAGATCGATGATCCCGCTGTCACGGCTGTCGCGAAGCAACTGCCGATCGAGTTGCGTCCACCGCTCCGACTGGATCTGGCTTTCGAGTCTATGGCGGATATCGCGATCGGTGCGCGGACCCAGTTCCTGGGTCACCAGATCGCGAGCCCGGTCGCGCATGCCTTCCTTGATGTAGTCACGCGCGATGACCAGATCTTGGCCATCGTCGCGGACGCCACGCACGATCAGGTGAATGTGGGGATGCTCGGTGTTCCAGTGATCGACTGCCACCCAGTCGAGCCGCGTGTCGAGGTCCTTCTCCATCTGCCCCACCAGATCGCGGGTGAAGGCGTTGAGGTCCGCCATTTCGAGAGCGTCGTCCGGGGAGACGATGAAGCGGAAATGGTGACGATCGTCCTTGGCGCGAGCGGCGAAGGCCGCGCCATCGGCATTCTCCGTCCCCGGCCCGAACAGATGCCCCTTCTCCCCGTCCCGGCTGACGCCCTCGCGGCGCAGATAGTTGAGGTGGGTGCCAAGCGCAGCGGCGCGCGCGGAATGACGGACGACTCGCGCCTTGACGACGGCGCCGCGCGACCGCGAGGTGATGAGGCGGTTGGCCTGGATGCTGGCGCGCTGACCGTGACCAAAGCGGGAGCGGCCTGCTTGAACAATCCGGCCCGAGCGAGAAATACCACCGCCGGCCTTTTTCGCCGCGGCCAACACCTGCGCGATGAAGGGCCGGGCCTGCTGGGCGCGCGTGGAGCGGATGCGCCCGGGTCGAATGCGAAACTCGCGCTCATCAGCCATGGCGCGGCACCGCAATGTGAAAAAAAGAAAACAAATACAATATCTTGGCTGCTTCATACACATTGCGCCCATGGCCGGCAATGTGCGGAACGCGCCAGAAAATAAAGCAAGAACAACCACCCGACCGCCGCGCAATGTGCGCCCTTTTATCCTGCCGTCCCTCGGTTGTTGCCCTGTGCTCCGCGCGCCTCATTGGCTGCGACGTCAAACGAGACGTCAGGGGGCGATCTGACGGAGACTTCGTCATGGCTGCGATGTCCGCACGTCGGACCCAGTGAACAGCTGGCGCGGCTGCGAAACGGCCGCGAAAAGTCTGCGCACCAACGGTGACGACGAGACCTCGACGGAAGCGTCTTCGCCGGACGAAAGCCCGGAAGCGGGCATGGACCCGGACCGCGCCGGAAACAGCGGCGCGACCTTCCAGCTGACGGCCTTGGCATGACCGGCGGTGAGCGCGCCGCGTGCATCACCGCCGCCCCAGAAAGGGCGAAGCGTCGCAACATAAGCCTGGGTCTCAGCCGGCAGCGGACGGCCCTTCAAGGAGGCTTCGTAACGCCCTGGGCCCGCATTGTAGGCGGCCAGAAAGCCCGGTGAACCGTATCGATCATACAGCTCGCGAAGATAAGCGGCGCCTGCAAGGATGTTGTCATGTGGATCATAGGGATCGCGGCCGAGCTGGTGGCGAAGGCGCAGCTCGGCAAAGGTTGCGGGCATGATCTGCATCAAGCCCAGGGCCCCCCTTCGTGACACGGCGCGCGGGTCGCGGGCGCTTTCGAGGTGCATGATTGCCCGTATCCAGCGCTCGGGAACACGGAAGCGATGCGACGCCTCGGCAATAGGCGCGGCATAAGGATCGTCCGCGGATGCGCGTGAGGCGGGCGGGGACTGTGCGAAGGCCCCCGTCGTTGCGTGACAGACGATCAGCATGCCGCCGATAAGGCAAAGTGCTTCTCGCCGACCAGGCAATCGACTGACGGGGCGGCTCTCGTCCGCACGTTTCGTCACCGATGGCCCACTCATCGAGCACGCTCCGGCCGCGATTTCGGCCGCATCCAGCGCAGCGACCAGGAGCCGTCGTCGATTCGGAAGAGACCGGCGCGAAAGCGCCGGCCGAAAAGCGGATCTTCCAACCGGAACGACAGATAGTCGCCGGCAGTCTGTCCAGTTTCCTTCCAGGCCGCGCCGACCTCGGGGCCGCTGCCGTCGCCGATGTGGATACGGAAATCCGGCGCTTTGCCGTCAGATATTCTGGTCGGCACGAGCACCAGCTCGGCATCCACGAGCAGCGTTCGAATGCGACCGGAATAACCAGATTCAGTTTTGTGGAAGACGCCGATCTCGGCCATGGATTATCTCCTTCCTCTTGTTGGCTGGACTGAATTTCAGTTCGCTGGAGCGAGCCAGGTGTAGTGGCCATCGCCCCTCGCGTCGGTCCAAAGCGGCAGCGCGGCTCCGACGATCGAGCGCGCCGGGAACGGGCCGAAATAGCGGCCGTCGAGACTGTCTTCGACTGCTCGGTTCATGACGAAAATTTCGTCGTCGGCGATGACGCGGCAGCCCTGCCATTCCGGCAGCGCGCGCCCCTTGCGGTCGCGCTCCAGTGCAGCACCCAACGCGAGCCCGTTCACCGTGATGACGCGACCGAGGCGGCAGACTTGGCTCCCGGGAAGTCCCTCGATGTGCTTCAGCATCGGCACGCCGAGCGGAAGGTAGCCACGCCTGGCGGCGAACCGGGCGACCTTGTCTGGCGGTGCGAGGACAGCGAGCGCGCCAGCCGTCGGAACGGCCATTTTCCTGATCGCATAGAGCCCAAGCGGCGCGCTGGCCGACGCGTTCCACAAAAGCAGCGGCGGCATCTCGAAGACAGCCGGAGCGACCGTCGCGACGACGGCCGCAAGTGCTGCGACCATGCAAGTGGCGCGGCTCATGAGGTCACCCTCTTGCGCAACAGAAAGGCCCGGTGCTGGTCGAGCGAATAGGCACGCGGCGTTGCGCCGGCGAGCAGACGGTTGTGGGTCTGACGCCAATAGTCTGGTGCGGCCTCGACCGGATCGAGGCCGATCGCCTCGATCGCATCGATCAGGTGGAGCACCCGCTCAACCTTGTCCCAGCCTGCGATCTTGAGCAGGATCTCACCGCCTGGCCGGATGTAAGGCAGCGTCTGATAAGGCTCGCTGCGCAAGACCGCGCGCACGATGTCGATGCGCGAAACGACAGTGCCAAAGTCATTCGCCGCCCAGCGCACGAACGCAAAGACACTGCCTGGCGCAAATCCGACGACGCGCCGCCGCTGGTCGATGATCGTCTCATGGGATGGACGTCCGAAGCGGATGCGATGCCCGATCCGCTTCTCGATCCAGATCAGCTCGACCGTCGTGAGGTCGCCGCGCGGTGTCGATGGAGGAGACGACGTCATGTGTCGTCTCCCTCGCGCCGGCAAACGCGGCGCCGCTTCTGCTCCCCACCGCCAGACCATCGCTCGCGCGCAAGATTGTTAGATTGAGAGTTAGACTCTAAGTTAAGGGCGCGATTTTCTGTTGCGGGCCGGTCCCTTAAGGGCGATCGTGGTTCCCGAAAGCACGAGGACGCGGTTCCCGATGGCACGACAGTTCGGGTTCCCGATGGCACGATCCTGTCAACTGGCGCCGGCGCAGGTTCGAAAGCCAGCAGCACGCGACCGCTGGCTTCGACCTCCGTGAACAGCAGATATCCCGGCAAAGGTTGGCGGCGCACGATGTCACGCAGCTCGAAGGCGAAGCGCTTGAGCGGCGAGAGGCTGCCGGACTTCTGATGCAGGTGCCGGATGTCGAAACGCCAACCAGCGCGCTGGCGTCCGCCATGCTTGCGCACCAGCCGATAGAGCCACCGATCCAGGCCGCCCGTCAGTCCGAAATAGGCACGGTCAATCGTCAGGATGAGCGCATCGTCGATAACGGCGCGATAGAACCAATCCGGCAAAATCAATTCGACGCCGAGCGGGCGGCCGTTTCGATCGAAGCGCTCCTGCCATTCATTGATCCACGAGAAGCGATGGCGCCGGCCTTCGGCGGGTTGGCGAATGGAGGTGACGACGCTTGTCGACTGCAGGCGGTCGAGCGCCGCCTTGAGGCGCAGATAGTCTCGCTTCGAGACACCGCGGCCGACGAAGGTGAGCATTTCGTATGGCGTCGCGGCCATCAGGCGCGACGTGCGCAATCCGGCGTCCCGCGCGCTGACGATCTGGCTCGCGGCCCAGATCAGGATATCGGCATCCCAGATCGTCGCCATGCCGTGGTCGGGCATCGCTTCGACACGGATCGCGACATCGCCGGCGCGAAAGTCGATCGGCGCGATGCGCCTGGATTTGGCAAGCGAGAAGAAGGGATAGGCCATGAGGTCCTGCGCATCGCGTGGCGCGACGACACCGGGCAGCGCATGGAACAGATCAAGCTGTCCGCGCTCCGACGGCTGGCGAGGTCGTGCCGACATAAGGGAGATGAGCCGCGTCAGCGCCTCTCGCGCCCGGCATAGGCGATCAGGCGGGCGGCTTGAGGCTTGGCGGGCAGCACAGAGCCATGCGGATCGGATGTCGAGGTCATGGCGCCGCGCTGGGCCCAGGCTAGGAGGTCGTCGACGGCGTAGACGACGCGGCCGCCAAGTTTTCGATAGGCAGGCCCGGTGCCGTAGGTGCGGTGTTTCTCCAGCGTACGCGCCGAAAGACTGAGGAAATGCGCTGCTTCCGAAGTGCGCAGGTAGCGCGGCGGCAATGGCGCGGCGTCGGTATTCATGGAGTGTCTCCTTGCGGCCGTCGCGATTGAACGGCGATCCATGGCCAGGATGGAGGAGCGTGGGGACGGTGATCAGGTGCGCAATTGCGGGGCCCTATTTCGCACCGCCAAGAGGCCTTCAGGCAATGGCGCCGGCGCGCGCAGCAATTGTGATAGCCGCGCTCGACCATCTTCGCGCATCAAGCAACGAATCTGATGACAGGAAGCCCGGTGATGGCAGCCCGCGGCGCGCAAAGCTTCCGCGTCACCGGCAGAAGACGCCTCGCCCGGTACGGGCGAGGCGTTGGCCAGTTCACTCGCCGTTGCGGCGGTTAGGGCGGGACCAGATGAGGCTGTGGCCCTCGCCTTCCTCGTCGGCGAAGAGGTTGGCGTAGATCGGAGCGGTGAAGCTCGGATCGTCCAGCTTGAGCCCGAGATAGTCGCGGCCCTCGTTGGAGCGCTTGGACCAGGCGGCGCCGATTTCGGCCTTGCCGACCACCACGCGGTGGCTTGGAGCGTTCTCGCCGCTGGCCCGGGTGTCGGGGACGATGCGCACGCCCTTGGCCTGGACGCTGAGGGTGACGATCTCGCCGGTGAACTCGTTCGCATTGGTCTTCTTGAAAGTGCCGATGGTAGCCATTTTCAGTCTCCGTTTTTCGTTTCCGAGCCCGCACCATGCGACCTCGACGGCGATCGTGAGGCCGAAGGCGACCGCCGCCGCATCGCTTGCGGCCGCAGCGAAGCGGAGGATGGCGCCGGCGCGCGTTTCTTGGTTGCGCGAGGAATGGGCTTTGCCCAGGGGAAGAAACGCGCGACGCGCCATTGCGGCATAGGCGGTCGAGGCTTCAGCCGTCCTTCGGCCAGATCAGCCCGTTCGAGAGGTCGTTGGGGTGCTCTGCGAAATGAGAGACGGAGGCAATGGCGGCATCGGTGGCTCAGAGACAAAGCGGATTGGTTCGCCAGGACGTCAGCCTACAATGGCTTGCCCCGCATCAATGCGTTTGCCCATCCGGTGCCAAGCGCATACGTCAGCACACTACGAAGGTCCTGTTTGGGGCCGGAAGCAGACTGGCAGCTTCGGGCCTCCAAGAAGCGACTACGGACATTCAAATGGGGGTCCCGGCAACCTAGATGTTGCCGACGACTCTTCATGGCCACTACTGGCGGGCATTCCGATGCTTCCGCCTTTTACGCCCCTATTTGCTATGGTCGAGAAGGCGTCGCTACCGCTCCACGAACGCTCGATTGAACGAGTCCAATATCGGCCTGACCAGATATTCGAAGAATGTCCGATCACCGGTGCTGATGAAGGCCTCGACCGGCATGCCAGGGTAGAGTTGTTCCGCGGTGACAGGGATGGGAAGGTCGTCGGTGATCCGCAGCTTGGCCCGATAGTAGGGCTCGTGCGTGTTTTCATCCATCAAACGGTCAGCCGATACGTTGATGACCGTTGCGGCCACGTCCGGGGTGAGGCGCGTGTTGAGGGCCGTCAGTTTGAGCCTCGCGGATTGTCCAGCATGGACCGAGTCGATGTCTCGCGGGCTGAGTTTCGCCTCGACGATCAGATTGGAACCGGTGGGCAGGATCTCGATAACCTTCTCGCCGGGTGCAACGACAGCTCCCGGCGAACTGTAGACGGCCGAGACGATGATCCCGTCGGTTGGGGAGCGAATAGTCGTCCTCGACAGGATCGCTTGCGCGGCGGCGAGCTGTTCTTCGATGTCCGCCAGCGATGTCCGCGTCTCTGACAGTTCGCTGACTGCCTGCTCGACCCGTTGGGTCTTGCTGCGCTCGATCTGTTCCTTGGCCTCGACGACCTGGCTGCGTGTTGATGCGAGTTCAGACTCAATCGACCCCGCTTGGCCGATGAGATCTGCCTGGTTGCGCTGAATCTGGGTGTACTCGAAGTGGTTTGTCAGGCCTTGGTCGACCAGTGCCTTCTTGCGCCTGAGTTCGTCGGCAACGATCGTCAACTGGCTCTCGATCGCCTTTCGCTGCGCTGATAGGCCCACCAGGGATTCCCGCAGCGTCGAGACGCGCTGGTTGAGGATGTCTTGCTCCGAGTTGAAGCGGCTCAGCCGCGCGACAAACTCTTTGCGCTGCTCCTCAATAAGATTGGAAAGGTCTCTGTCGTCAGCGCTTTGTCGCAGGCTCTCGGACAGTTCAAGAGCTGTGGCGCCATCGCGTTCAGAGACTAGGCGTTGGGCCTTGGCCGATAGGGAAACAAACTGCTTGGACAGACGGTTGACCTGGGTTTTGGCCGTGGTGTCATCAAGCAGAATCAATTCCTGGCCTGCTTTCACGCGGTCACCTTCCTCGATCAACGTTTGGCGGATGATCCCGCCTTCCAGGTGTTGGATTCTCACGTTACGGCCGGACGCGGAAATTGCGCCGTGGGCTACGGCAGCTCCAGACAGCGGAGCCGTCGCGGCCCAAAAGCCGAAGCACCCCACGAGCAAGGCTATGGCGCCGTACCCGGCTAGCGCGACTGTGGCCGTGTGCGACCGGATTCTTTTTTCCCATTCGAAGACAGCCGTCGCCATGGCCTAACCTTGTTTCGTGCTGAGCGGTCCGTTCCAGCGTCCGCTGCCTTGACTGGCCGTGCTGAAGGAAGCCACGTGCGGTTTCCCATTGAGCTCCACTTGCTGCACTGGTCGCTTCGGTGTTGCGCCCCCGGCGAGCTGGTTGAGGACGTCGCCGCTGGGACCGAGCATCTCGATGACGCCATTGCGAAGCAGCAACGCCCGATCGCAAGTCGCAGCCAAGGAAAGCCGGTGGGTAACAACCACGGTCGTCGTTCCGGCCTGGCGCGCCTCCGTCAGTGCTCTTCCCAGCGCCTGCTCACCCTCCTGATCGAGGTTGGCGTTGGGTTCGTCGAGGACCAGGATCCGCGGGTTGCCGTAGAATGCGCGTGCAAGACCGACACGCTGTCGTTCGCCGCCGGACAGCGCGCCGTTCGAGGCGCCGAGCGGTGTTTGGTATCCCTCGCGCTGCGCAAGGATCAACTCATGCGCCTGGGCTCGCTTGGCGGCTTCGACGACCGCTTCGTCGGCAGCATTGGGATCGAAGCGGGCAAGGTTCTGGGCGATTGTGCCTGGCAGCAACTGGATGTCTTGGGCGAGATAGCCGATGGAGCGTCCAAGCTGGGCTTCGTCCCATGTCCGTAGGTCGGCCCCGTCCATCTCTATCGTACCGGAGTTGGGAAAAACCGCTCCTACGAGGAGCCGCGCCAGGGTCGATTTGCCAGCTCGGCTCGGACCGATGATGGCGATCGCCTCACCCGCGCGGATCTCGAAATTCAGCCGTTTGATGACCGGCTCGGCTCCGGGCACCGATCCGGGCGGTACATACACAAGGTCGCGCACGGTCAGCCGGCCCGATGGAGCGGGAAGCTGGATTCTCGCCGGGGCCCTTTCGGCGCTATCGGGCAAGATCTTCTTGAGGCGAAACCAGGCTTGCCGCGCGTCGATGATCTGACGCCAGCCACCAATCAATTGGTCGAGGGGCTGCAGGGCGCGGCCAGAAATAATGGACGATGCGAAGATCATGCCGGCGGTCATTTTGCCCTGCAGGACCAGCCAGGCTCCGAGCCCGAGGATGGCAAGCTGCAGCAACATGCGCGTGGATCGTGAGATGCCGCTGAACACTGCGCTGGTAGCGGCTGCGCGGTCCTGGGTCTCCAGCGCATCGCCAAAGCTCTTGCCCCAGACTTCGGTGATATTTCCATTCATGCCCATGGCGCGCGCTGTCTCTGCATTTCGAACGAATGCCTGGGCCGTGAGGTTGGCCCTGGCGGAGTGCTCGGAGGCCTTTGCGGAGTTCTTGCTGTTGGCGATCTGGGTCAGAACAACCAAGATCAGCATGATTGCGGCGCCAAGGATGGTGAGAAGGCTGAGATACGGATTGATCAACGCCAAAAGCACGATGAACAGCGGCACGAATGGCAGGTCGAAAAGCGTGCTGAGCCCGCGGGAGGCAACGAAAGCACGGACTGTCCCGAGTTCCCGCAAAGCCTGAATATCGCCGGCGTCCGCACGAGGGGAGCGCAATGATGCCGCAAAAGCGCTCGATGCGAACTTCCGGTCGAGGTTCGCGGCAACCCGCTGCGAGTAGACGGAGCGGACCACCTCGAACAGCCCGAGAAAAGCCAGAGCGAGAACCGCCATAATGGACAGATAGACAAGTGTGTCGACATTGGCCGCCGGCAGCACCCGGTCATAGACCTGTATCATGAACAGCGGCATCACCAGCAACAGCACGTTGATGATCACTGAGAAGAGCCCGATGTCGAAGATGCTCTTGGCGAATGAAGCCGTGGTGCCCTGTTTGCCCAATGTGTCCCAGCCCTAGCGAAAGTTTGCCGCGAGGCGCCCAGACGGCGCCGCGAGGTCGAGACGGCGCCGGTTAGCGGCGCCGTCTTTGTTGATCAGACCAGTCCACCGATGGGTTCGGAATCGAACCAGAAG
This sequence comes from Mesorhizobium sp. HAY1-8B, assembly GCF_056868045.1. Taxonomy (NCBI): domain Bacteria; kingdom Pseudomonadati; phylum Pseudomonadota; class Alphaproteobacteria; order Hyphomicrobiales; family Phyllobacteriaceae; genus Mesorhizobium; species Mesorhizobium sp. HAY1-8B. The sequence goes on along the minus strand of NZ_CP200321.1, from coordinate 2,552,110 downwards.
TCGCCTGGGCTGTGGTTTGCGGCGGCGATGATATCGCTTAGCGAAAGGGCAGCCGTGCCGTTGAACTGGATGTATTCGACATTGGTGAACTCGATCGTCTCGGACTGGCTCGGGTTGCTGTCGTTGTAAATCCAGAAGGAACTGCCGTTGCCCTGGATGCGGTAGTCCTGGATGTCGCCGTTGAAGACGATGATGTCATCGCCGCCCTTGCCGTCGATATAGGGTCCGTTGCCGGCGCTATAATTGACGGTGTCGTTGAAGCGCGAGCCACCGAAAGAGCCGCCAGCGCCGACGGACGTGGAAACGCCTTGATTGTTGCCGGGATCGTAAGCCTGCCCGACATGGATGACGCCGAAGCCCGGAACGTCGGTCTTGACCTGGTCGCCATTGTCCGGGTCGGTCAGGGCATAGGTAAACCAGTCGGCCCCGGTGAAGCCGGCGTCAGGCGTGTAGACGTAATCAGTTCCGTTGAAGCCGATGGTTCCGTGCTGTGGTTGATCCCAGACGGCGGCGTTGTAATGCGCCCCGGTGGGGATGGTGTCATTGCCGGTCATGTTGAGCACCACAGCCGTTCCGGCCGTCGTCCAGTAGCGATCGTCGTTGGCCACCCAGGCACTGCCGTTGGCGTGCGGGACATTGATCGGCCTCGAATCCGGCCAGACATCACCCGGCTCGTGGCCGGCGGCGGTGATGATGTCCGATAGCGCAATCTTGCCGGTGTCGGCGAACTTCAGCTGCTCGAAATTGGTGATCTCGATCACGTCCACGGCTGAATTGGCCGAGTTGTAGACCCAGAAATGGTCGTCATTGCCCTGGAGGCGGTAGTCGGCGACATCGCCCGAGAAGACCATGGTGTCGTCGCCGCCCTTGCCGTCGGCGAAGGACGTGTTGCCGCCGGTAAACAGGGCCGTGTCGTCGAAGCTCGAGCCGCCGAAATAGGTCGAGTTTCCGGTGCCGACCGATCCGGTGACACCGGTGTGGTCATTGGGATCGACCGTCTGGCCGACATGCACGATGGCGACGCCGGGATTGTCGGGTGTCATGTTCTGATCGTTGTTGTCGGCATCGAACAGCCCATAATAGAACCAATCGACGCCGGTGAACCCGGCATCGGGCTCATACGTGTAGCCGGTGCCGTTCCAGTACACATATCCGTGGTCGGGCTGCTCGTAGATATAGGCGTTGTAGTTGGCGCCGCCGGGGATCGTGTCGTTCGCCGTGATGTCGACCACGGTCGACGTCTCAAAACCGGTCCAGAAACGGTCGTCGGCGGCAGTCCAGGAATGGCCGTCGTCAACGAGCCCCTCGAGGTACTCGCGCGTCCAATTGACGCCACCACCGAAGCTGACCGACTCGATCCCGTCGCCAGCAAACTGATTGGTGATCGTGATGTGCTCACCGCCATCAAAGCTCAGCACAATGTCGTCGCCTGTTCGGGCCGCTGTTACCTCTGCTGGCAGAATGCCCACGCCCAGATGGAGAGCATCGGTATCACCTGAAACGCCATGGTCGCCAATCAGGTCGTTCCCGTCGCCCAGATTCCAAATGTACGTATCGCTGCCGCTCCCTCCCTGAAGCACATCGTTCCCACCCTTGCCTTCGAGCACATCATTGCCCGAAGCGCCACCAGACAAGACATTCGCATTGACATCGCCCGAGACCGTGTCGTCCCCACTGCCACCGATCACATTCTCGATGTTGATGAGCGTGTCTTGGTCAATGTCTACGCCCGCCGCCGTGCCGACCGCCAAGTCGACGGTGACCGCATGAGTCGCTGACGTGAACAAGATCGTATCGATGTCGGCACCACCGTCGTAGTGATCGAAGCCCCTGCCTGATGCCGCAATGATCCTGTCGTCACCAGCACCCATCGACACCGTATCGTCGCCGTCGCCAGGATGGGTCTCGTCACGGCCTGACGTTCCAACGATATTGTCGTCATCGGGAGTGCTCGGAATGCGATGGACGGGATCGACGGGATGCATAGGGTCATCAGGATCGCCCGGCCCGCTCGGCCCAGTTATATCGATATACTCTCCATAATTGTTGATCGCAGCAACGGCTTGAGCAACGCGGGGATCGTCGAAATTACTCTCCGGCGTTAAACTGTCATCGAGTGAAATGACATTCCCTTCGACGTCACTGAGCGTGATGCCAAGATCACCGGCTTGGTAATCTTTCACGATGATATAGGAGGTGTCGTACGGATAATTTCCAATCGGATAGTAGGGTCCATCCACCGAGTAAAAATTGACCTCGACCACGAGGTCACCCTCGGCAATGGCATTTTCGCCGTCAAACGCATTTATGTAGGATAGGTACTGATCGAGATAATAGTCTTTATTCGTGTCGTACAAATGATATGTAATTGTGTAGTAAGGCTTGTAAAATATCGTATCTATAACGTCTATGCCGTTAAAAACTTGATGATCGGACGAAAGGCCCGCATATTCGTCAAAATAATGATCGACAACATCCTCTGCAGGGCCGTCCATGCCGGAATAGGGCCTGAATGCTCGAAGCGTTTGATTTGTGTGATGCCATCCGGCGATTCCACCCATAATGGGAATGAGGAAATTTTCGGCGTCATTTATCCCTTTCCCGTAAGAAACGTCATCGAGATAATCTTCCTGCATTGTCTTTTGAATATCGATCAGAGACGCTTGGAAACCCATTCGGTCGTCGGCCTCGGCGCCAAAGATGAAGTCGATGCCTTGTCCGACCGCAAACGTATCGTCACCTTCGCCGCCCTCAAGTATATTGATCCCGGCCCCTCCGATCAGGATATCCTTGCCGTCACCCCCTCTGATGACATCATTGCCGGCGTCGCCAAAGAGCTTGTCATCCCCTCCCTTGCCCCAAATGATGTCGTCACCTTCACCGCCTTTGAGAAGGTCTATGCCGAAAGTCAAACCCAGCAGGGAGGCGTCGCGCCCGAAAATCGCATCATTGCCCTTGCCCCCGTCAAGCTCTTCGCTAGAGGTGCTTTGCAGCGTATCGTTTCCATCCGAGCCTGCGGCCCGCCATATCGACCTGTCAGGGTCATTCTCGGTGATAGGAAGCGGCGGCTGTTCGTCTCCGTTGAAACTTCCGGTATGGCTTTCATTTGAATGCCCCGGATCAACATCACCATAGGCGCTGGGCCATATCTTCTCCGCAATTCGATCAGCGATAATATGGGAAAAGAGTTGCCCTTCAGTCAGAATGGATTCCATGCCTTGGAGGCTGATATTCAGCGCGGTCGCAAGGGCGTTTCCCGTAGCCTCGACGAGAGTATCGTTGTAGTCGTGCAGGAAAGCGCCCTGGACGTGCCCGTCGGCGCCCACATAGATTTGAAATCCATTAGGCCCTTGAACGTATTGCCCGCCCGACATGTTGGATGGCTGCTTTTCGAACCTGTCATAGACAAGCGTTGCGAACACCGACAGCATGGCACCTGGCGTGAAGAGCGAATCCAAACGCGTCAAGGCACCGTCAACCGACGATTTTAAACGATGGGCGTCATCTTCTTCGCTGGAATCGGCCCATTTCGCCGAAAACGCCGCAGCGAACGCGGAGGCCATCTCACTTAGGACGTTGAGTGAGGCGTCGACTAGATTGCCAGGAAAGTAGTCGACAACGCCGCGATTTATCCAAGCCTGTCGGGCGCTATCGAAGAAATCCAAATTCTCCAGAAAGCCGGCATTATCGGGCAAGCGAAGCTCGATCCTCGAATATGCGCTTTCCGCAATCTCTTGAGAGAGCAGATAGATACCCGGATAGCGCCCGTCCTCAGTTCCGGGACCTATGTCTTCCTGACCAAGTCGGTTTGCGCCAAACGCCGCCCCGCCGACCGAACCGGAGAACGTTGCGATGCGCGCCTGCAGGGACGCTTCTTCGCTGTTGGTCATAGCATTGTAGGTGAGGTAAAATCCGCCGCGGTCATGTGCCTTCAGATTACTGTCCAACAAATCCATTTCGAGCGAAGTCAGCTGTAAATTGCCGTCTGCCGAAAGCGCCGGTAATTTCATTGTCATTAGCCGCTCCTGAGAGATTAGAATTCGATTTTGTCGCGTTTTGTCGTGTATTGATCCAGGTAGCGCCGCACCACTGCGCAGACATGCTCCGGGGATTTATAGAGATCTAACGTGGCAGAGACGCTGACATCCCAGCCGTCGACCGGCATTTGAATCTTGCACATATAGTTGCTGTCGGTGCATGGAATATCCGGCGACTGGCTCCCTATCGCTTCACTGCGCCGCTCTTGTGGTATGCACCCACCCGCGCGGACGAGCCCGGGATGGGACGGGAAGTTGGTGATATAGATGACCATTGCGCGGCTGCGGCGAAGTTCTTTCGCCACTTTAGTCGTGGCAATGAGCGTTTCATCATCTGTCGATAAATTGGCCGCTAGGTTAGCACCGAAGAACGTCTCTCCTCCGCTTTTCGAATCATTGATTGAGCCGTTGGAGCCAAGCTTGTCAAAAACAAAGGCTCGCGGCGGGGCCAATATCCATTCGCTTACTTTAGGCATGTCATTGGCTTTGTCGGCGCGACGATTTCGGAACTGCAAGTCGTAGGGTTCATCGCTCGTTGAGGGCGCCATCGATACGCCGGGCCAAATGTGCCTCATGACATCAAGCGCATCGCTCATCACAATGGCCACCCCAAACACACACACCAACCCGATAGACCCGAGCACCGCCATCACCAGCGGAGTCCTGGATCCTGCCTGCCCTAACTTCACCGCGGCCCCTCTTCAAAGACGTAACCGAACCCATCACTTGCGGAATTTCGTCAAATCGACGAGGTGCAAAGAGTTATGTAATGGAATGCTAATTTAGATAGATGAGTTTAACGTATTAGAGTTATTCACCATCGCTGCTCAGGTTAGAAAGGTCAATGTCTTGGCAGTATGAATCGCAATTCCTGACTATTTACTTCATGCAATTGACTAAACAATACGTTGATGATCACTGAGAAGAGCCCGATGTCGAAGATGCTCTTGGCGAATGAAGCCGTGGTGCCCTGTTTGCCCAATGTGTCCCAGCCCTAGCGAAAGTTTGCCGCGAGGCGCCCAGACGGCGCCGCGAGGTCGAGACGGCGCCGGTTAGCGGCGCCGTCTTTGTTGATCAGACCAGTCCACCGATGGGTTCGGAATCGAACCAGAAGTCGCCTGGGCTGTGGTTTGCGGCGGCGATGATATCGCTTAGCGAAAGGGCAGCCGTGCCGTTGAACTGGATGTATTCGACATTGGTGAACTCGATCGTCTCGGACTGGCTCGGGTTGCTGTCGTTGTAAATCCAGAAGGAACTGCCGTTGCCCTGGATGCGGTAGTCCTGGATGTCGCCGTTGAAGACGATGATGTCATCGCCGCCCTTGCCGTCGATATAGGGTCCGTTGCCGGCGCTATAATTGACGGTGTCGTTGAAGCGCGAGCCACCGAAAGAGCCGCCAGCGCCGACGGACGTGGAAACGCCTTGATTGTTGCCGGGATCGTAAGCCTGCCCGACATGGATGACGCCGAAGCCCGGAACGTCGGTCTTGACCTGGTCGCCATTGTCCGGGTCGGTCAGGGCATAGGTAAACCAGTCGGCCCCGGTGAAGCCGGCGTCAGGCGTGTAGACGTAATCAGTTCCGTTGAAGCCGATGGTTCCGTGCTGTGGTTGATCCCAGACGGCGGCGTTGTAATGCGCCCCGGTGGGGATGGTGTCATTGCCGGTCATGTTGAGCACCACAGCCGTTCCGGCCGTCGTCCAGTAGCGATCGTCGTTGGCCACCCAGGCACTGCCGTTGGCGTGCGGGACATTGATCGGCCTCGAATCCGGCCAGACATCACCCGGCTCGTGGCCGGCGGCGGTGATGATGTCCGATAGCGCAATCTTGCCGGTGTCGGCGAACTTCAGCTGCTCGAAATTGGTGATCTCGATCACGTCCACGGCTGAATTGGCCGAGTTGTAGACCCAGAAATGGTCGTCATTGCCCTGGAGGCGGTAGTCGGCGACATCGCCCGAGAAGACCATGGTGTCGTCGCCGCCCTTGCCGTCGGCGAAGGACGTGTTGCCGCCGGTAAACAGGGCCGTGTCGTCGAAGCTCGAGCCGCCGAAATAGGTCGAGTTTCCGGTGCCGACCGATCCGGTGACACCGGTGTGGTCATTGGGATCGACCGTCTGGCCGACATGCACGATGGCGACGCCGGGATTGTCGGGTGTCATGTTCTGATCGTTGTTGTCGGCATCGAACAGCCCATAATAGAACCAATCGACGCCGGTGAACCCGGCATCGGGCTCATACGTGTAGCCGGTGCCGTTCCAGTACACATATCCGTGGTCGGGCTGCTCGTAGATATAGGCGTTGTAGTTGGCGCCGCCGGGGATCGTGTCGTTCGCCGTGATGTCGACCACGGTCGACGTCTCAAAACCGGTCCAGAAACGGTCGTCGGCGGCAGTCCAATCGGTCGATGGCTCGCCGCCAATGGGGTCATCGGGATCCGTGATATCATACAGACCATCGTTGAAGTGGAGCAATTCAACGTTCGTGAGATGGTCCGTCTCGCTTCCGGTCGATACTGTATACAGCCCGTTCCCCAGGGCAGCTATCGTGACGGCCGATCTGCTCAGATCATAGAATGCAGTATCAATTCCATCACCACCGTCGAGGCGGTCGTTACCGCCGCCTCCGGTCAGCGCATCAACATCGGTACCACCGGCAAGCAAGTCTTGGCCGTCGCCGCCGCCGAGCGTATCGGAGCCATCGCCGCCGAACAGCTGGTCGTCACCCTGGTTTCCCTGCAAAGCGTCGGAGCCGTTGCCGCCGAAAATGACGTCAGCGCCACCGTCGCCATTGACCTGGTCATTGCCGTCGCCGGCAACGACGATATCGTTGCCGTCCAAGGCGCTGACCTGATCATCGTCATGAGTTCCTTGCAGTTGGTCATCATGGATGGTCGGCTGCTGCGGATCAGGCGGCGGAGACGGAGGAGGAACAGCCGGCCCGCCTGCGCCCAGTTGGAAGTCGCTCAAATCGATCGCGTATTTTGAGCCGTTGTCAAAGTGCACATCCTTCAGGCTGGCGCTATCATCCGTCGTCGTTTCAGTCGACAAAACACCGCTGGTGGGAATTGGCGTCCAAAATGACGTGCTCAATGTTCCGTCGGCGTTGAGATGGTAGTCGCGAACCAACGCGTTCGTCATGTCGATCGAGTATTGCGTCGTCACCGTGACCGAATGGAATTGAGGCGCATTGCCATTGAAATTGAACCCGGCGGCATCATTTACGAAACCCGCGAATGACAGTGTGCGTCCCTCGTCGCCGATCTGGCCGACGGTCACTTCATTGTAGTACTTGCCAAACTCGAAAATGCTGCCCTCGGTGGTAGCTTCTCCTATGACCTGGAATGTGGAAGTGCTTCCAAATAGATACTGCGATGATGAGATGAACTCACTGTAGGTTAAATCCTCATTCGTTTCGACAACAACCGTCGGCGCATAGACATCGCGATCGTAAAAATCATTGTGATACCAGAACTGGACGTTTCCAGTTTCACTACCGATATAGTTCTCTGTCGAAGAAGTGACGTTGATATCCGTGACAAGCAAACCCTTGTGGTAGAATTTATCCGATGCGTCCGGGTTGATCACGACATAGTCTACCGGCTCGGACAAGCCCTCTGAAAGCATGGATTTCAGAGCCCCAATGTCCAGGTTCTCAAGCAGCTCCGTACCGATGCTGTCGGCATAGACGAACAGAACGTTCCCGCCATCTTCGAAATAGAATGAATCGCTTCCATCCCCTCCCCACAGAACCTGGGTAGAACCGCCGGCTGGCCCCTCGCGCTCTCCCAGATAAAAGGTGTCATTGCCGCTGTTGCCGATCAGGATGTCGTTGCCGCCGCGGGCCACGATCGTATCGTCGCCCTGCCCGCCGACCAGAATGTCGGATGCATCGTCCGCGCCGCCGTAGAGATCCCCCGGCGCAGTAGCGGCATCGCCTGCCGTCAACGTGTCGTTGTCGGCTCCGCCCTTGACGACGTCGTTGCCGGCGCCACCGGTTAAAGTGTCAACGCCGGCCTGCCCATAAAGGATATCCGCGCCCTCGTTGCCGAGCAGCGTATCGTCTCCTCCGGCTCCGAAGATCGCGTCATCGCCCTGCCCGCCCGAGATCGTGTCGGCACCACCAAATCCCAACGTCGTGTCGGTCCCGAACAAGACGTCCGCACCGGACGTGGCCGTGTGGTTCAACGTCCCATGCACGGCTTGGTCGAAGACATTCTCCTGGGCTTCGGTATTGCGATCGCCGTCATAAGTGCCAAAAACGGTCAACTCGGTGAGCGACGTCCAGTCGTTGCCAGCGGGAACAAAAGGCTCGAACAATGCGTCCAGCGCGGAATACAATGAGTTCAATCCGGGCACGCTGAGCACGGTGGACAGGAAAGGCGATGCGAGTTCCAGCAACATTTCAGAGTAGGTTTGAGAGCCGAGCAGACCAAGGTCGCTCACCGCAACCGTTTTTCCGGTGGCCTCGTTTACTGCATATTCGAACTGGCCATCAATGGATGTAACCGTGCGATAGCCACTGAGGTTGCTGTAATCGGACACGTCCTTTCCCAGGGATTGCGTTGTCGCGCCGACAAACAGGGTCGTAAGTGCAGCCGAACGGACACCGGCGTGGCTGCCATTCCCGGCCGAAATGAAATCGAGAAGGTCAAGCCGCGTAAACTCCTGCTCATTTTGAATCTTACCCTGGACGACAAGCACAAGGTCGAGCACCGCCGCGACAGCTTCGGCGACGGGCTGCCCTCCACTATCAAGTAACGAAAGCAAATTTCCTGGAAAATGCGGGGCCTCACCGGCCTCGGACCAGGCCTGAACTGCGGATTCAAAGAAATACCGGCTCGTCAGGAGCCCGCCGGCGCCGCCCTCTCCCGTCTCGACACGCTGCATATAGTCGTGCGCCGACTCAGCGACCTGCTGCGACAGAAAGTAGATACCGCTATAAACCGAATTCCCCAGGCTCTCCTGCAGCACCACATTTGAAAGAAATGCAATGGCGCCGACATCGTCGCTGAAGGAGGCGACCTTGGTTTGCAGCGCGGCCTCATCCGCGCCGGATCCCACATGATCCTCGACACTGCTCGCCATCGCATAGTAGGTCGAATAGAAGCCACCCCGATCTCCGGCAGAAAGCATTTTGCTTAGATAAGAGTGCTCCACGGAAGAAATCGCCAGCCCTTCTTCCAGCAATTCCAAGTCATGATTCGTAGCCATGCATCACTCCTGATCTGGTTGGGGGGCTGATGGTGGGATTGTCTCGGCGACAATCTTGGATTGAAGCCACGTAGAGACACTTGGAATGATCTTGTCTATCTCGCACAAGCGGCGATAGTTGAAGGTCAGGCTATAGCGGACCCAGCCGTTGAATAGGCCCCCAACGGTGCATATGGGCTGGCCGGATGAGGGCTTGCAGGTAGCAAGCTGCCTGATCGCACCGGTATCGTCGAACTTCACAAACACATCGGACACATCAAAGGGAACTGGCGTCTGTGCCAGAGCGAGAGGGTTCAGCGTCCTATAGGTGCCGGGGTCTCTGAATTGCTCGAACCCGCAATAGTCGCGGCCGCCGTACAATACCGTGGCTTCACCGGACGGCCGGCCTTTAAGGCTATCGTATTGCGGATCGGCATGCTGCCGAGCCTTGTAGATTGCAGCGGGCGGTGGCGCCCAGCCGGTGCGGAATTTCCTTTGGGCGGCCATTTCGGCAAGGGATGTACTCGAGACGGTCGCCGTCATCTGGCGCTGCCGGGCCGATTCGGAACCGGGATTGTCGGCGGTCTCTGAAACTGACGCCTCTTCGGCGTATATCCGGACGGTCAGTGCAATCTTTGGGCCGGAGCCAGACGTGACGCTGTCAACAATGATGTTTCGATCTAGATCAAAGCTGATACTTGCGCCAGTTGATAAAACATCGATTTCTGTTGCGCTTTTTTCTTCAGATTTTGAATACTGATACAATGTAATCGGCGACGGATCTGACCATAAATCCTGGAATGACCGATAGCGCGTGAGTGTCTGCCACCCTGGCTCACCGCGGGAGACGGGCCACTTGCCCGATGCGAACGCAACGACAGGCCACTCCAGGCAGAGCATGGCGCAGACGGCCAAGCCTATAAGCGTCCTATGTCTCACCAGCCGCCATCCACAAGACCGCATTCGCGAAGCATGCGCAGAGCCAGCAGGGTCGGCCAGCGCCTCTACCGTAACCGCACCACCTCGACGCACATACAATCGTCAATGCCAGGCATGGTGCCCGACACCGCGAAATTCCCTGTCACTTTTCTGGGCTGAGGCGATAGTCGCCGCACTTTCCCCGCAGCGACATCGGTAACATACTCGTGATAGCCTGTTAAGAGCCGCCGAAGAAACAGTGCTAAAAAATTGGCACCCTATTCATAAGATCATACTAATTTACACTTTGATGTATTGTACACGCATTTATAGCGTTCGCTTAACGCAATAAACACCATACAGAATTCAAATATCGATGCGAGATTCGAAATGTCGAAGGAACCGACCGCGGTCATTGCATCCGTTGGTGCGGCTCATGCGCCCCTACAGGGGAAGTTGCCTGCCAGTCGACTGCAGGACATTCGACACAAATGAGGGTCCCGTTTTGCTGGATCATCACGACGCGCGACGTGTTCGCGTCTTGCTGACGCTGTCAGCTTTCAGGTGACGGCGGATGTTATGTTCAGGACCGATATAGGCGCAAAGCCGTCATTCGCTTCTGGGCGCCGGCTTGGAGACAGCGCATGACAACGCGGCCGGTGGCACTCGTCAGAGATTGCGCCTTCGCGCGCGCAGCAATTGGCGATAGCCGCGCTCGACCATTTTCAGGCCATCGCGCATGAGGCGATGCGTCTGGTAGCGGAAAGCCGAGTCATGCCAGTCGGCGGCGCTGACCAGCCGACGGCCGAACAAGGCGGTCGCGACTTCGAAATGCGATGCCTGCTCCTCCCGGCCATCGAGGCATCGCAGCATGTGGCCAAGGCGCCGGCGCTGGGCCGCAGTCAAGCGGGCGTCGCGAGCGCGCTGCCCGTAAATCGAGCGGATGAACCGCTCGATAGCCTGGAGCCGGTCGCAGGCCATGTCGTCGAGCGGGATGATTGCAGCCAGCGGTTCGCCTGGCTGCCCGTCGCCGTGAAGCGCCAGTTGCGTGCCGTCTGCCGAGGATCGCACGTGAAGGCCGACTTCGTCACGCTGACTCGCAGCCAGCGGAACGTCTAGGACACTGCCCTGCCGCGCCCGTAGATAGGGCGGAACCTCGACTAGGTTCACGACCCCAGGGTCGGCCTGAGGCGCCCAATAGACTGGCTGCTCGACGGCCGACTGATCAGGCCGGGCGGCGAAATTGCAAACCCCAGCGCTTGCGCAACGCGCGCATCGCCTTGGCCGTGCGCGAGGCCGCGAAGTCCTGCTGGTATTGGGGATTGCGTCGCAGGAACTCCCAGGCAATCTCATCGGCGGCGGCGCCTTTGACGAACGCATATGCCTGTGGGTCGCGCCACTGCGATGTATCCGGCTTCATCCGCATCCTTCCCTTCTCAAGGATTTGATAGGGGGACGCGGCGTAGAGCGAAATCCTTGGATTCCGTCATTGACGAATAAGCCCGAGCTCGAAAAAGTGCTCGGCAAGACGCTTGGCGTGCCGCTGTTCCAGGAACAGGCGATGCGCGTCGCCATCGAATGCGCCGGCTTCACGCCGGGCGAAGCCGACATGCTTCGCAAGTCGATGGCCACTTTCAAGTTCACCGGCGGCGTGTCGTCGTTCAAGACGAAGCTGATCGAGGGCATGGTGGACAATGGATACGAGCGGGCCTTCGCCGAGCAGACCTTCAAGCAGCTCGAAGGGTTCGGCTCCTACGGCTTCCCCGAAAGCCACGCCGCGTCCTTCGCGCTGATCGCCTATGCCTCGGCCTGGCTCAAATGCTGGCACCCCGATGTGTTCTGCGTTGCGCTGCTGAACAGCCAGCCGATGGGCTTCTACGCACCGGCGCAGATCGTGCGCGACGCGGCCGCGCACAGGATCGAGATCCGGCCGGCTTGCGTCAACGCCTCGCGTTGGGACTGCACGCTCGAGCCTGTCGACGACGACAGCCGCTTCGCCGTCCGGCTCGGATTGCGCATGGTGCGCGGTCTGGCCAACGCGCATGCAAGCATGGTCGTCGCCACGCGCGCCGATGAGCCTTTTGGCTCCGTCGATGATCTCTGGCGGCGCGCCGGCGTGCCGCAGGCCGCACTTGTCCAGCTCGCCGAGGCCGACGCGTTCCGGCCAGCACTTGGTCTCGCACGGCGCGAGGCGCTTTGGGCGATCAAGGCGTTGCGCGACGAGCAGCTCCCCCTGTTCGCGGCCGCATCGGCCCGTGAGGCGGAGAGGGTGCCCGAGATCAACGAACCGGCGGTGGCGCTTCGGCCGATGACCGCCGGCGGCGAGGTCGTGGAGGACTACCGCCATATCGGCCTGACGCTGCGCAGCCACCCGGTCTCCTTCCTGCGCGAAGACCTTCGACGCCGGCGCATCGTCTCCTGCGCCGAGGCGATGGAGGCGCGCGACGGCCGATGGCTTGAAGCGGCAGGGATTGTGCTGGTCCGGCAGCGCCCTGGCTCGGCCAAGGGTGTCATGTTCATCACGCTCGAGGACGAGACTGGTATCGCGAACCTCGTTGTCTGGGCGAAGGTGTTCGAGCAGCACCGGCGCACCGTTCTGTTGGCCGGCATGGTCGCGGTGCGGGGTCGCATTCAGCGTGAGGGCGAAGTGGTTCACCTCGTCGCGCGGCGCATCACCGACCTTTCCGCCGAATTGGCCAGCGTCGGCGAACGCGAAGGGAGCTTTCCCGTGCCGCACGCCCGCGGCGACCAGGTACGCAATGGCGGCTCGGGGCCTGATCCGCGCGAGCTGCCGCCCAAGGGGCTGCGCAGCCGCGACATCTACATCCCGGACCTGCACATCGACAACATTAAGGTCAAGATGCGGGATTTCAGGTGACCGAAATTCGTGGCCGGCTCCGGCGTCACCACTCCTGCAACGCTGTGCCGCGACCAAGCCGAGCATCATTTTTTCAGGTAGCTCTTGCGGCCGCTGTCAGTGATGCAGTAGTGGCCGCCGCGGGGTCCGGTACAAAAATGACCTCCCCGGCAACTGCACTCGCCCACGCTTGCCGGCGCCATCTCGGCAGATCCGCCGCCGATAAGCCCAAGAGCTTGACTGGACGCCCCGCCAATCTCCGCCGAACAGTTCTTTTTGCTGGCGCTGACCGAACCGTCGTTGCAGATAAAGGTGCTGCCCTGGCAGTGTGAGATTCCACCCTTGTGACCGCTGCACGGGGTGTTCGCAGCAAAAGCCGGCTGGGCGCCAATCATGGCCAACAGCGCAGCAGAAACACACAGCCTCAACACTTTTGAGAAAGCCCCCTTATCCACCATGCAAAGCTGTAACATTGCCATTGGCAGCAGAATAGTGCGCGCCGGATCAATCTTGCTGGCCCTGGTTCTCGGCGCCCAAGACGCTACCGCTCAGCCGCTCGTTGGCGTCCCGTCCGTTATTGACGGCGACACGATCGAAATCCATGGCACGCGTATCCGCCTCTATGGCATCGACGCGCCCGAAAGCGCTCAGATGTGTCTCGATGGGTCCGGCAAGAAATATCGCTGCGGGCAGCGGTCATCCCTAGCCCTCGCGGACTTCCTCGACGCACACCGCCCGACGTCATGCATCGAGGTTGGGCGAGACCAGTTTCGGCGCATGCTGTCTGCACGGCCGGCGGCGTTGACACCGCAGAGTGGTTGGTCAGCGCGGCTACGCCCTCGACTGGCCGAGATACAGCGATGGCTACTATGCGCCGGCACAAGCCAAGGCTCGAGCGGCGAAGTTTGGAATCTGGATCGGATCGTTCGAGCAGCCTTGGGATTGGCGCAAGAGAATGACCTTCCAATAGCGTGTCAGTGATAGCCGGATTCAGCGTAGGCTTCATGCATCAGGCTTGGTCCGCGACCAACTCTCAGACCACCGACCGCGTCCCCAACTTGGCCGCAAACCGAAATCGCCGACCCCAGACAGCAGGATCAACCGACCTGCTCGACGAAGAGCGTCCCCGCAGGCAGCGGCTTGATCAGGGACGTGGCGGACATCGATGGATCAAGCCAGCTCGCCCAATCCTTCCGCTCCAGGATCACGATCTGCCGATCGTGATAGGGGGCAATGTCGGGGCCCGGTTCCATCGTCAGCATGGTGAACGCTTCCCCGACGTCACTGGTCTGGCGCCAGATCCCGGCGATGCAGAAGATCGGCTCGCCGCGCTTGGTGAAGAGCCACTTGTCCTTGCGCTTTTTGCCCGTCTCCGTCGGATCGGTGAACTCGTAAAAGCCATCGGCGGGGATCAGGCAGCGGTTCGAGGCGAACTCGCGGCCGTCCGAGCGGAAGTTGTAGACCGGCCGCTTGTTCTGTCCGGGCCAACTCCACCGGCGCTGAACCAGATCGGCCTCGCCGCTCGTGCCATCGACCGCGCGGATGATCGGCCCCAGATCCGTTATCTTGATATCCTCGCGCGCCTCGATATTCGGCGCGCCTTCGCTGAAACGTATCTTGATCTTGAGATCGGCGAAGTCCTCGACGATCGAGGCTAAATCCACCATCAGCCGATAGTCATTGCACATGTGTCACCCGTTTCCCGGCGTTGCGCGGCAATCGTGTTCCTGTTATGTTCTTTTGGTTATGAGCGCAAGAGTTTTCGATTCCGACGCACCGCTCGATGAACGCCGCATCATCATAAGACGCTACGGCGGCGATGTTGAGATGCTTGAGTTGCCCTGGGGTCTCCAACCTAAGGAACCGGGCGACCGACCCTTCGCCGTCGTGCGCGCAGAAGACCGGTCGTTTCCAAGCCATCGCTGCCTGGTGCCGGCGTCCGAATTCCGGCACCGCAGCCAGGGAAAGAACTACAGCTTTCGCCTCGCAAGCGGTGATTGGTTCTACTTCGCCGGCATCTGGCGGCCAGCGACGCGCGATTGGCCAGAAGCGTACGCAATCCTCACGATCCAGGCCAATGACGATATTGCCCCCTATCATGATCGCCAGATGGTGGTGCTGCGCCGGGACGAGCGCTCGGCTTGGCTCGACATGACGCAACCGGAACACGAGGTCCTTCGTCCCCTTCCAGGAGCAACTTTTGCAGTTTCGCGTCTCCGCCACGATCGCAGACAGGCTGAATTTGCGATCTGAAGATTGTAGGATCGTTCAGCACGAAGCTTAGACCTGGCGAATGACATTGCAGGCAAATGGCCCCTGAACGCGGCGCCGACCCGCGCAAAATCATCCATGTCGATATGGATGCGTTCTACGCGTCGGTCGAACAGCGCGACAATCCAGAACTGCGCGGCAAGCCGCTCGCCGTCGGCGGGGCCGCCGCCCGCGGTGTGGTCGCGGCCGCAAGCTACGAGGCCCGCGCCTTCGGCGTTCGCTCCGCTATGCCTTCGGTCACGGCAAAGCGCAAATGCCCCGAACTGATCTTCGTGCCGCCCCGCTTCGACGTCTACCGGGCGGTTTCGGCTCAGATCCGCGACGTGTTCGCCGAACACACCGATCTTATCGAGCCGCTCTCGCTTGACGAGGCCTATCTCGACGTGACGCAGAACCGGCTCAACATTGCGTCTGCCTCAACGATCGCAGAGCTGATCCGGGCAAAGATTCTGGAGGTAACCGGGCTGACTGCTTCCGCCGGCATCTCCTACAATAAATTCCTCGCCAAGATGGCCTCCGACCAGAACAAGCCGAATGGCCAGTTCGTCATCACGCCACGCCACGGGCCGGCCTTCGTGGAGACTTTGCCCGTCAAGAAATTTCATGGTGTCGGCCCAGCGACAGCCGCGAAGATGGAAGGGCTCGGCATCGAGACCGGCGCCGATCTCAAGGAGAGGTCGCTCCCCTTCCTGCAGCAGCATTTCGGAAAGTCTGGGCTCTGGTACTATCAGATCGCGCGCGGCATCGATGAACGCGCCGTCGAACCGGATCGGCCACGCAAATCGATCGGCGCCGAGGACACTTTCGCAGCCGATATCGTCGATCTCGATGCATTAATCGCCGAACTTAAGCCGCTGGTCGCCAAGGTCTGGGGATACTGCGAAGGCAAAGGCATCCGCGGCCGAACCGTCACGCTGAAGGTCAAATTCGCCGACTTCCAGCAGATCACGCGCAGCCGCACGGTGGCGATTCCGATCGAGCTTCGTGATTTTGAGGAGCTCGCGGCTGATCTCCTGAGGTCGGTGTTTCCGGTGCGGAAAGGCATCCGCCTGCTGGGCATTACACTGTCGTCGCTAGGCGATGTGTCGCCGTCAGATCAACGACAACTTCGGTTCGAGGTGTAGGGCTGCCTCTCAGGCCGGGACGCAGAGAACCACCGGCCGCAACTTATCCGGATCATCGCTCGTGCGGATCGATCTCGCGGACGATCTGCGAGACCTCTCCTTCATATTCGTCAGCCCGCACGACCGTGAGTGTTCCGTCGCCGGCGCGGAAGATGACGATGCTGACCATCAGGCTGGTGGCGAGGCTGAAGGCGAAGGCGTTGGCTTCTACGAGGGACATTTTTCCGGCTCCTGTTCTGGAAGCGGGGAGCGATCCCCGCGTGACAGGCGCCCGATGTGTCCGGCCGAGGGCCGCAATCACCGTGAAGGCGAGGCCGAAACGGCGGCACGGTTCGCGTAGTCCGACCCTTTATGGGTTGATGGCATCAGGCCCTTGGACCGGACCAAGGAATTGCGCCGACAAACGCGGCGATCGGTTCCCTGTTTCTCCATTTCAGGACCAAGTGAGATGTGTGGACCTCGTGGTCCGTCGCCTTGCCTTCATCGACGCCACATCAGCAGGAGCGGTCGCTCGATCAACGCGCCGAGAGCAACGGAAATCAGAGCGAATGACTCGAGGCCGGTCGACTGGCGGCCCCTTCACGCGGTGCCGAACTTCATCACCGGAATGCCGAGCCTGCGGGCCTTGTCGGCGAGATTGTCCTGGATGCCAGAGCCGGGGAAATGAATGACGCCAATCGGCAAGGTGTCGAGCATGGCGTCGTTGCGCTTGAAGGGCGCGGCCTTGGCATGCCTGGTCCAGTCCGGCTTGAAGGCAATCTGTGGCACCTTGCGACTGTGAGCCCATTTGGCCGCGATCAACTCGGCACCTTTTGGTGATCCGCCGTGTAGCAGGACCATGTCCGGATGCTTGCTATGGACCTGGTCGAGCTTGGCCCAGATCAGCCGATGATCGTTGAAATCGAGGCCGCCGGTGAAGGCGACTTTCGGTCCCGGCGGCAACAGCACCTGGCTGTCTGCATGCTTCCTCGCGGCAACGAAGTCCCGGCTGTCGATCATTGCCGCGGTCAGGTTGCGATGGTTGACGAGAGAGCCCGAACGCGGGCGCCAGATCAAGTGGGTGTGACGCTCGAAATGCTCGGCGGCCTGGTCACGCATCAATTCGAAGGCGTTGCGGCGTTCGAGCAGTGTTTGACCTTGGGCGATGAGGCGCTCGAGCTCGACCGACTTGACCTCGGACCCATCCTGTTCGCGCTGCAGCCGCTGCTGGCCAAGCTCGTTTTCATCGAGCTCGCGTTCGATCCGCTTGGTCGCGCGATGGAACAGATTGACCGTACCCCACAGCATCTCCTCGAGGTCGGGTTCAAGGCGTGTGTCGGCCATCGCCACCACGAGAGCGTCGAAGATGTCGGCGATGCTGGCTGCCACGACCCGGCCTTCGGGAAGCGGGCGCGGATCGAGCTCGTCGTCGAAGGGACGGTAGCCGTAGAGCTGAAGCTCCTGAAGGACGTGGTCGATGGGTGATGATGCGGGTTGCGGCTCGAAGTCGGTATCGTGCTCGGTGCTCATGGCAGCTTGCCTTCGTGGATCGGCCGCGCCCATCGCGGCCTTCATGGCGACGAAGGCGATGGACGATCCGGACTTGCACCCGCAGCGCCAGCGCAGGGCCGGAACGGAAGTGAAGGATGGTGAGGCCCGGCTATTTTGACTCGCGATGGAAAGGCACGAAGACGGGTCCCCGCGCGGTCCGCCGCGCGGGGTGGCAAGGGCCGCCGGAAAATAGCCGGGCGCAGCCATTGCCTGTGCGGACCGACCGGCGCCCGATCGCCCTCTGGAAGGCCATGGGCCGGCCCTCCCCCCAGCGAAGGTTCACCTGCGACCCGAGCCACGCACCGCTGGCGCGCCCCATCTTCCCCTTTCCGGTCAGGCCGCCAGCTTCATGAAGCGTTCGACATCCTGCGGCGCGATCTGGACATGCAGGATCCCCCTCAGGGCATCGGCGCCGAGCAGACGCAGATCCTCGTTGAAGTCGCCAAGTTTCGGCCTCAGAACCATCGCCTCGATACCGGCTGCGCTGGTGCGCTCAATGAGGGTTGCCACTGCTGCGTCGCCCGCCGGATCATTGTCGCGGGCGATGTAGAGCCGCCGCAATGTGTCAGGGAACAGGATTGCAGACAGATGCGCCGCCGACAGCGCAGCCAGTGCCGGCATAGCGGGCAGGACAGTGCGTTGCGACAGCATGGTCTCGATGCCTTCGCCGGCGGCCATGACATCACGGCAGCAGCCGAAGCGGACAGCGTGACCGAGCAGTTCGCCCATGGCTCGTCTCGGCGTGTCGATTGGAGCGCGGCCGAGATGGGCCTCGCTGAATCCGCCCGGATCGAGCCAGGTGCGGTGAGCGCCGGTGAGCTTGCCTCTGAGGTCGGTGACCGTCGCGATCATTGCCGGCCATGTTTCGGTCGCGCCGCTCTCTGGACGGTAATAGCAGCACGGATGAAACCGCAGGCTCCCGGTTTCATGCAAAGCTGTAATCGCGCGTCCACGCAGATACGTCTCCACAAGCGTACTTGGTATTGGCTGCGACATGGAAACCAGCCGCCGCGCCGCTTCGGGAGAGCCGCCGGCAGCGGGGACGGCTTGCTCCCGCCGGTCCTTTGGTTCGTTCGTCGTCAGGGGCATCGACAGAAAGCTACGCGCCTCGTCGCAGACGTCCTTGAAATCGACAAGGCCAAGCGATTCCCGAATGACGTCCAGCAGGTCGCCATGCTCCCCGGTGGCGGCGTCGGTCCATTTCCCGGCGGCGCCCTTGCCGGAATCCGATCCCTTGAGACGGACAAACATCGAGCGCCCCGGCGCATTGCGGGCGTCGCCAACCAGCCAGTAGCGGCCCTCACGGCGTCCATTGGAAAGATAGCGGCGGCAGACCGCTTCCGCCCGTTGGGCGAGACAGCTTGCCATTTCGGATGCATCACGAGGCGGCATCAGGTGGCCTCCCTCTCGCTGATGCGCTGTATCGGATGACGCTCGATGACCTTGGCAAGCACCGCAGGTCCGCTCGCGTCCGCCGGCACGAACATGCGCAGCTTCCAGGAGATGATCTCGTGGAAAAGCCCGTAGGCCGTCAGCCGCTCGCGCATGGTGTCGGTGAAGCCCGACAGCTCGATGCGATTGGAGCCCATGACGCGGACGCGGCGCACATGAAGCCCTTCGGCGAGGTCGAGCATCGTTCGTCCGCCCGCAAGGGAGTTGAAGGCATCTTGTGCCGTCAGTGCGCTGACGCCGGTTGCGAACGCGCCGGCGGCCCATGCGGCCGAAACCCTGCGTCCGATGATGCGCTCCCCCTCGTCGGTCTGGAGCCGATAGACCCGGCTCGATTCGTTTGGAAGTCGCTTCCAGATCGGCAGCAGCAGCCCCGCGACGATGTGGATGGTCGAGTCCGAAAAAGTCGGGACGCTCGCGACCTCGGCACTCCAGGCGGCGGCGAAGGTCCCGCGATCAGCCTGCTGCCAATGACTGTCCTCCATCATACGCAGGGAGGCATGGTGTTGTTCCATCGGCCGGATTAGCCTGACACGCCGTTCGATTTCGCCATCATCGAGCATGAAAGACGGCGCGGGGACCTGCAGGGCAGCACGCCCTGAGCGTTCGTTGACCAGCAGGATGGCGCGCTGGTCGTCGAGCTGGGCAACAGCTTCCTCGACCGGCATGGGTCGGTTGCGCTGGCGCTGATCGATGGTGAGGAGCTGCGTTTCGGCGCCGGTGCCCGGATGAGTGTAGATTGCCCGCCGATCGGTGACGGCGAAGCTCTCCGCTCGCAGCGTTTCGAGCCCAAGATCATAGACCCCAGCGGCGATGGCGCCTTCCACCTTGGCGGTGAGCAACTGCTCGAAAGTCGCGAACAGGATATCCTGCAGTTCAATGGTGAGCGCCAGCAGTCGATTGAGGAAAGTGGTGATCGGCGGCAACTCGTCCTTGATGCCGTTCTCGTCTGTCAGCGTCAGACCCGTGGTCTGCTCGAACAGCTTGAGGGAGCAGCCCTCGACCTTGCCGCGGACGATCAGCAGGTAGAGCTGGCGCAGCGCATCGCGCGCATAGTGCGATTCGAGATTGTCCTCTGGCCGGAACAGGCCCTGCCCGCCGGTCTGGCGCTGGCCTCGCGTGATTGCGCCCAGCGTATCGAGACGCCGGGCAATCGTGGAGAGGAAACGTTTCTCGGCTTTCACATTGGTCGCGACCGGTCGGAATAGCGGCGGCTGCGCCTGATTTGTCCGATGCGTACGGCCAAGGCCCTGGATGGCAGTATCGGCTTTCCAGCCAGGCTCCAGAAGATAGTGGATGCGCAGGCGCGTGTTCCGCGCAGAAAGTTCCGCATGGTAGCTTCGGCCGGTCCCGCCGGCATCGCTGAATACCAGGATGCGCTTGACGTCATCCATGAAGGCCTGCGTCTCGGCGAGATTGGCCGAGGCGGCGCGGTCCTCGACCATCAAGCGTTCGCCCTTCCTGACGATGCGTCGCGACCGGCCTGTCACCTCCGCGACCATGTCGGTGCCGAAGCGCTGAACGATCTGGTCGAGGGCGCCGGGGACCGGTGGCAAGCTCGCCAGCGTCTCGATCAGGGCTGTGCGGCGCGCGACCGCCTCGCGGCTCTCAACGGGTTGGCCGTCGCGAAACACCGGCCTCGACGACAGGTTTCCTTCCGAATCCGTGAAGGGTTCGTAGAGTTGCACTGGAAAGGAATGCTCGAGGTAATCGAGCACATATTCGCGTGGCGTGATGTCGACGCGGACATCGTTCCATTCCTGAGTCGGCACCTCCGCCAGCCTGCGTTCCATCAGCGCCTCACCGGTGGAGACGATCTGAACCACGGTCGAATGCCCGGACTGGAGATCGTGCTCGATCGAGCGGATCAGTGTCGGCGTCTTCATCGACGTCAGCAGGTGGCCGAAGAAGCGCTGCTTGGCGCTTTCGAAGGCCGAGCGCGCGGCGGACTTGGCCTGGCGGTTCAACGTGCCGCTGTCGCCGGTGATGTTGGCGGCCCGCATGGCCGCATCGAGATGGTTGTGAATGACGGCGAAGGCGCCGGCATAGGCATCGTAGATGCGCCGCTGCTCAAGCGTCAGTTCATGCTCGACCAGTTCATACTCGACGCCGTCGAAGGACAGCGAGCGTGCCGTGTAGAGGCCGAGCGCTCGAAGGTCCCGGGCGAGCACTTCCATTGCCGCCACGCCACCCGCCTCGATCGCCTCGACGAACTCCGCGCGGGTCGAGAACGGGAAGTCCTCGCCACCCCAGAGGCCAAGCCGCTGGGCATAGGCCAGATTGGCGACGGTGGTCGCGCCGGTGGCGGAAACGTAGACGACACGGGCGCCGGGCAAAGCATGTTGCAGGCGCAAGCCGGCGCGGCCTTGTTGTGAGGACGCGACATCGCCACGCTCTCCCTTGCCGCCGCCGGCATTCTGCATGGCGTGCGCCTCGTCGAATATGAGCACTCCGTCGAAATCCGGGCCCAACCATTCGACGATCTGCCTGACGCGCGAAACCTTTTCGCCACGGTCGTCGGAGCGCAGCGTGGCATAGGTTGTAAACAGGATGCCTTCGGGAAGCGTGATGGTGCGCCCTTGCGGGAAGCGCGACAGTGGCGTGACCAGCAGACGCTCCATGCCGAGCGCGGCCCAGTCGCGCTGCGCGTCCTCAAGCAGCTTGTCCGATTTCGAGATCCATACGGCCTTGCGCCGGCCTTGCAGCCAGTTGTCGAGCACGATGCTCGCCGACTGCCGTCCCTTGCCGACGCCGGTTCCGTCGCCGATGAAGAAGCCGCGCCGGAAGCGCACGGCTGCCGGCGCGTCATCGGGTGCTGCTTTGACAACATCGAGCGTGTGGTCGACTGACCACGATCCGGCAAGCAACCCGCAATGGGCCTCGCCGGCCAGGATCACCGTTTCGAGCTGGGCGTCGGAGAGCGATGTCAGGATATCGCCGGGCAGGGTCGGGCGATAAGTGGGCTTTGGCGGCGCGACCGACGCCATCGCCGCGGACTGGACCAGCCTGGTCGGGTGAGCCTGTGAGCCGGGAATACGTATCGTCTGCAATCCATATTCCTCGTATATCGCGTCGGTCAGCCGTGCTCCCTCGTCGGGCGTCCAATCGACCCTCTCGTACGACAGTTCAACGCCGACCGGCTCCGGCAGTTGCCGGTGAACTGGGCCTGCGGCAGGGCGGGCGAGATAACCACGGACCGTCCGGGGCGCGGGAATGGCGGCAACAACCCTGGCCGCTTCAGCGATCGGCAACCGTGCCGGGACGTTCTTCTCGACCCAACTGAGCAACGTGGCGACATCGGGCGCAAAGCCGGGCGAGGCCGCAATGAAGGACGGATCGCCAGCCGGGGTCTTGTCGATGACCGTCAGTCGGGTCTCGATCGTCGTGCCATGCCTGGCATAGACGGCGCCGCTGATCGTGGCTGTGAAAACGACACGACCATGCTGCTGGATGCGCTCGAATGCATCGCGCCACGCCGGCATCTCCGGCCCGAAACTCGCACCGGTGATGGTGACGAGCCGGCCCCCGTCGGCAAGCCGGCCGAGTGCCGAGGCGACATGGCGATAGGCCGCATCCGCGACGCGCCCGTGCACATTGGCGAGGACCGAGAACGGCGGATTCATCAGCACGACCGTGGGCAAGCTGGCGGGATCGAGATGATCATCGATCTGGGCCGCGTCGAACCGCGTGACCGTGAGGGCCGGGAAGAGATTGGACAGGAGGCCGGCACGCATCGCCGCAAGCTCGTTCAGCAGAAGCGAACCGCCAGCGATCTCGGCGAGGATGGCAAGCAGTCCGATACCGGCGGAAGGTTCAAGCACTCGGTCGGACGCTGTTATGGCGGCCGCGCAGACGGCTGCGAGACCCAGTGGAATAGGCGTCGAGAATTGCTGCAGCGCCTGGCTTTCCTCGGAGCGGCGGGTATGCGTCGGCAGAAGATCCACGATCCGGCTGAAAAGCGGCAAGGCGGAAGCCATGGAGCCGGCTTTGCGCAGAAGCGACCTGCCGTATTTGCGCAGGAACAGGACGGTAGCGGCCTCGCAGGCGTCGTAGGCCGTCTTCCAGTCCCAGACGCCGCTTGTGTCGGAGGCCCCGAAAGCGGCTTCCATCACGCCTCGCAGGACGACGGCATCGACGCGCCGGCCACATTCGAGGTGGAGAAGTAAGCGCTGGGCTGCCTCGTAGACTGCTGCGGAGGGATCGAAGGGAGCAGCGACGGACGGGACCGGATTGCCGGCTGATGTCGGCGACAAGACGTTCATCTGAGATCCTCTGGAGAGCGAGACCGGGAAAAGCCCATCGGCGCTCTCTCTGACCGCACGGGCTCAAGCCGTCCCGGCCGGACACTCACTCTCACCACAGCACGCAAAAACGCCCGGCACTCTTGCGAGAGCCGGGCGAAAGGTGCGGAAGGGAAAGGGCCTATTCGGCGGCGTCGAGCTGTTTTTCTTCCCCGTCGACCAAAGCAACGTCATTGTCACCTGCCAGGAATTCAGGCAGAGCTTGATCGTCGTCGCCAGCGTTGGTGTCGATTGCGTCGACATCAACGTCGACAAGCCGCAGAGGCTCGGGCAACCAGCCGCTATCGGCGAGCAGGCGTTCGGCTTCCTTGGCCATGTCGCCCTTTTTGAGGTGATCGATGAGCTGGGATGCGCGATCGCCAGCACCCTCGCGAACAGCTTGGAGGATACGCGCCTTGGTGACGCGGCCGAGATAGTTGCCGACAGTGGGGCGCCATCCGGCGGCGATCATGTCGAGCCCAACTGCCCGAGCAAGGTGATCGGCATCCGCAAGGCGCTGCTGGACGCCGTGCGTTGAGATGGCGCCGTTACCGTAGCGATCGGCCCTTTCGTAAAGGGCGTTGACGCCGAGGGATGCGCAATGGGCGAACAGCTCAGCTTGCTCGCTACCCGTCAGTGCAGAGAGCGCGTCCCATAGGTCGGCGACGTCAGTTGGAAGACGCTTTTCCCAGGCCTCGTGGCGAGCCTGGATCGAGCGCGCATAAATCGTATCCCGAAGCCCTTCGGACTGAACCGGGAAGACCGTGCCACGGACAAAGACTTCCATCGCCAGGCCTTGCGCGCTGTAGCGAGAGAAAGCGTCACGGACGAATTTGTGAAGGACGGCCAGAAAAGCGGTTGCCGGATCGTTTGCGAGCTTGTCGCGCAGAGCCAGCGTGCGATCTGCGGTCAGTTCCATGATCAGCCGATCCGGCAACGGCTTGATGCCATCCTCCTCATCATCGTCCGGGTCGACCGGCTGGCCACCGATCGTGATGACGGCCCGCTGATTAGAGCCTGTGGCCGAAACGCCGGATCCGTCGATGCCGGGATCGTTGTCGCCGCCGGGCGACAAGGGCGCCTCATCTTCCGGCTTTACGTAACCGCGCTCCACGAGAAGCGCTCCGTCCGTATCGATGCTGACGAATACACCCGCACGCGCGATTTCCGCGGGATCGAAGTGAACGGGACGCGCCTCGATCGACTTGATCGCCGTTTCGATCTCGCCAAACCGCTGGTCGACCTCATCCGGCAACTCGTCGGCCTCTTCATACTGTGCCTGAAGCCTGTCGAACTCCCCACGCAGTGCATCGAGCGTTGCCTGCTCTTCGCTGGTGAGGTCGATCGGAGTGCCATTGAGTTCACGCAAGCCATTTGCCGCGCCATAGGGAAAGCTCAATGCGACTGCGATCCACTTCCAGCCTTCGTTGGCGATTTCGTCGGCCATCATCTGCAGCTTCTCGGTGACCAGCCGTTCAAGCAGCGGGACGTCCTGCAACCACCCGCCATCGTCCGACTGGAACAGATCGCGCAGCACTCCGCCGCCTGCCGCCTCATAGCGCTCCAGACCGACGAACACGGCCCGCTTGTCGGAGGCGCGCACTGTGTTCTCGGTCAGCATGCGCCGGATCTGGTATGGCTCTTTCGACCAACTGTTCTTGATTGCCTCCCAGACCTGTTCCTGTCGGGCGTGGTCGTTGCTGACGGAGAATGCTTCGAGTTGAGCGATCGACATGCCGTCATCGGCGTAAATCTGAAGAAGCGCCGGCGACACTGCGGTGAGCTTGAGACGCTGTTTCACCAAGCTGGTCGAGATGAAGAACGCGGCTGCGATCTCCTCCTCCGACATGCCTTTGTCGAGCATGTCCTTGAACGCGCGATATTGGTCCAAGGGATGGAGCGGTGCGTGTTCGACGTTTTCGGCCAGCGAGATCTCTTCGGCGAGGATTGGCCCAAACGGATCGCCCACGACACAGGGAACAGATGCGGTCTTCGCAAACCGTTTCTGTTTCACAAGCATCTCGAGCGCGCGGTAGCGGCGTCCCCCGGCGGGGACCTCGAACATTCCGGTCTCCTCGCCGCCAGCATCGAGCACGGGACGAACATGAATGCTCTGTATGAGTCCGCGCCGGGCGATCGAGGCCGCGAGTTCCTCTATCGAGACGCCGGCCTTGATACGTCTGACATTGGTCTGGGCAAGCACCAGCTTGTTGAATGGAATGTCGCGCGAAGGCGACAGGGTGATCTTCTGAACGGCGTTGGCCATCGAGGTTTCTCCGCGACGGGCACCGAGAGCCTCTCTCTCGGTCTTGAACCCGTCACAAAGCCCCTCCAACCCTCTCCCTCTCCTGCCACCACGATCTAGCACGCCGTTGATCGGCAGCCGACGTGACGTAGCGGGCACGCTTGGGAAAGGCTTGTAGCCGTGAACGCGGTTTCCGCATGAACCGATAATGAGAGGGATCGATCAAGCGCGGCTGGCGCTTGATCCCTATGCCGAACGGCAGAGCCGCCGGGTGCAATTCCGATTCGGAACGCTGCGAGTTCAAGACAGCCGGCCCGTGGTCGACGGGACGGCGCTTGCGCTGTTCCGGTCAACGATGGTTATGCAGCCCTTCTATCGTTGCCTGCGCCCAACACGATGGATGCTCCGACCTCTTCCGGCAGGTGGCCAAGAAGCCACTCCGCCGCCTTACTGGCCTGGCTGGCGGCACGAACAATGGCGCGATTGTCCTCGCGCAGAACCTCTAACCATGAACCGATATAGTCCGCATGCCGAACCGTGGGCACGATGCCCAAGGCCGCGCAGCAGAAGGCCGCGTTGATCTCTGCCACGAGTTCCTCGAACGCATATTTCCTGGAGGCGATAGAACCAGAGAATTTGCGATCCAGGCGTGAACTGTGACCGGTGGCATGTCCGAGCTCATGCAAGGCTGTCCGATGCCAATTGATCGGCTCGAAGTAAGCTTGGGGCGGAGGCACCTGTATATAATCGTGGGCAGGCACATAGAACGCCTTGTCGCCGCCAATACGGAAGTCGATACCGGTAGCCTTGATCAGCGCCTCGACGCGCGGTTCGATCAGGCTTGCCACCGGCGGCGGAGCCGAAGCTGCGACTTCGTCAGGTAGCCCTTCACATTGCTCGATGTTGAAAACGGTGAAGCGCTTGAGGAACGGTATGGCTTGAGCATCCTCGCCCGTCTCTCGAGCGCGCTTCTTCTCGTGATCCGGGACAAAACGATCGGCATAGACGACATTTGTCCCGTGCTCGCCTCTGCGGACGTTCCCGCCGAGCGCGAACGCCTGTCGATAGGTTATCCAACTCTGTGTTGGGAACCCGCGTTCGACGACGGCACCCCAGAGGATAAGCACGTTAATCCCGCGGTACGGGCGATGCGTGCTGGCATTCTGCGGCAGGGAGAGCGACGCTTTTGCTGCGGACGTCCCCCATGGCTGAACCCAAGGAAAACGACCAGCTTCCAGCTCGGTAATTATCTTGCCGGTGATCTCGTCGTAGAGGTTCGACCGGTCGGCGACGGGATGAGTTCGATTGGTCCGGACAGACATCGCGGTTCTCCGCGACGGGCGCCGAAGGCCTCTCCTTCTGCTTTCAACCCGTCGCGAAAACCCCGCCCCTCCTCTGACTCTCCGTCGGGAGAGCCCCTGCTCGCCCGACCAATGTGAAGAAGGGCGTAAAAGGCGGAAGCACCGAAATGTCCGTCAGCGGGAATAAGTCAGTTCGGTGCTGGAGCAGGTTCGCGGCCCTGAGACCGGTTCAACAGGGCGGCCGAGGGAGCATCAGCATAGCGCCGCCGTGAGGCGGGATGCGGGACCGACCGCCCCCGGCGAAGGGCGCCATATGAAACTTTGCTCGCTAACTTGACCGCAGAGCAGGAAGCGATCCGTCGCGTATGACGCATGGTCGATCCGGGCCACAGCTAACCCTCACCGGCCGATATTTACGAAATGACCGCCCTGCATACGCTTGTTGGCTTTCGCCATTTCCTTCCCTGAAGACCATCAGCTTCAATCGTCTGCTTAGCGATGGAGGAATGGCGCCATGACTGATCCCGGGAAAAGTGCAACAAAGCGGACGATCCGCCGCAAGGAGCTTCGCGAAATCGTACCTCTAGCCGACAGCACAATCTATGAAATGGAACAACGCGGGCAATTTCCTCGACGCTTCGCTCTCACCCCTCGGTGCGTGGTTTGGGATCTGGCCGAAGTAGAAGCCTGGCTGCAAGCTCGCAGGGCAGTTCCGATCCCCCGAGCGAGTCCTCCTGATGTGCGTTTACGGAAAACCTCTCCTGTCGGAGCGCGAGATCGGGCACAAATACCGTAAGCTTAGGGGGACAATCGCGATGGCGCGGTGTCGATGATCAATTCGTTCCGGCATATCTGCCGCTGGGCGGACGCATGGAGCCGCAAAGTCCACTGGCAAATCCAACGCTCTAGTGAAGGCTTAAGGTGGGCGTCCATGAACCAGATTGAACGGTCGCGAACGTCGAAGCTGCTAACCCGAGAATCGGGACATCTGTGATAACCATCCACCCCGCCGAAGATCACTGATGGTCACGTCGGCACACAATCACGCCGGCGGCATGATGCCGATGATGATCAGGAGCAAAAGCGTATTCGGCTTGCTGCTTATGATCGGCATGATGCCGTCTGATGTCACGGTCATTAGACCTCGAAAACAGCCATTATATAAGCTATTTTTCTCACAAAAGCTCGAAACAGCTAATTTGTGAGGCGAAAATGATCGACCTGAACGATCTTGGCAATGAGATCAAGAATGCCAGGAAGCAGCGCAAGCTGACACGGGAAAAGCTCGCCGAACTTTCCGGGCTCAGCCGGGCGAGGATCGAGGCGCTCGAGAATGGCAGGGTATCTGACATGGGTTTCAAACGCGTGCTCACGCTCATGAACATTGTAGGGCTCGATTTCCGGCTGACGACCTTCAACAACAAGCGCCCGACACTCGAAGACATCATGGAGGAAGATGATGCTGCGCGTTTAGACAGGTAGCAGAAGCCAGTCGGCGGCCTGGACATATCCGGCAAACGTGGTTCGACTTTCGCGTACGATGTGGGGTCGCCGGAGTGCAGCCGAAGGTTCTGGTGCGAGCCAGGGAACCGTTAACAGGAATCACAAAAGTGGCTTACTAATGCCTGGCAGTAGTGAGTCCCGAACCGCATCACCATATTATCGTCCAGCATAATACCGGCGCCACAAAGTTTCATATTAATGCGTAGCAGGGACAACGAACTCGGCGAACCTCGGGCCAGAACGTGCGTGATGCGCCATACAACCCTTGTGTGGAATCAAAGGGCCGGATCAGGCTCCAAGATCGGCAGCGACGGCGGGATCAGTGTCGGCCCATATTTCTTGCCGCCGACCCAGGCATCGACGATATCCGACCATTCCTGCATCATGTGGCGGCGTTGCACCTCATATTCGGCCTTGTTGTAGACACCACGCGACGAGCGCCCGTCCTCGTGCGCCAGGCATTTCTCAATCCAATCGCTGTTGAAACCAAGTTCATTCAACAGCGTCGAGCCCGTTCGCCGCAGGTCATGAACCGTAAACGGCTCCAGAGGCAGCCCCTCGGCCTTCGCCCGCTCGACGACCGCGTAGGTGACGCGGTTAAAGGTGGCGCGCGACATCGGTGCATCCGCATCGTACCGCGATGGAAGAAGGTATCTGGAATTTCCTGCACAGGTCTTCAAGGCGATCATGATGTCGAGCACTTGGCGTGACAGGTAGACGTTATGCGCCTTCGATCGCTTCATGCGTTCTTTCGGGATCGTCCAGACCGCATTCTCGAAATCGACCTCGTCCCAAACCGCGTCCTGCAGCTCGCTCTTTCGCACCATCGTGAGCAGGTAAAGCCGCATTCCCAAGCGGATCGTGGGAAGTGTGGCGACGTGCTCGAGCTGCTTCAGCATCACGCGAATCTCTGAAGGTGAAAGCGAACGGTCCTTTGGCACGAACGTAGCAATCGATGCGGGCCCAACTTCAGCGGCCGGGTTGGCCACCTTCTCCCCGTGCAGGATCGCAAAGCCGTAAATCTGCTTCAAGATGTCTCTCACGTGGATAGCGGTCGCAGGAGCACCACGTTCGACGATGCTGCCACAGTGGGCTCGTAGATCGTCCGGAGTGATCTCCGTCAGGAGGCGATTGCGCCAGACCGGAAGAAGCTCTCGCTCGAAGATGGAGCGCCGCATGGCGCGCGTGCTGTCGGCCATCGGCGCGGCTGTGAGCCACTTCTCCCCGAACTCGCCAAAACTCTTCGCCTCTTTTAGGCGGCGCTTCGCGCGCTGCTTCTCGATGGCCGGCGATCGTCCCTCGCGAACAGCGCGCTTCGCGTCAAGGCACTTCTCTCGAGCCAAGGCGAGCGAGATTCCGTCCCGCCCATACCTGCCGAGATAGACCGTCTCGCGACGCCCGTTGAGCCTGTAATCCAGCCGAAACGAGATCGCGCCACTGGGCATGACCCTGATATACATGCCGTCACGGTCAGCAATCTTGTAGATTTTCTGTTTTGGTTTCAGCGCCTTAAGGGCGGCATCCGTCAGCATGCCTACGTCCTCCTGAAAAAGTACCGTCAGTACAATTCTGAGGCTTCTCGGCAGAAAATTCCTTTTTTCTTCAATGCCTTATGGGGCAAAAAAGTACCGTCACTAGCCTCATTGACTGTGACGGTACTCAGAAAAATTCGGGTGGGCAATATGCGGAAGGTCCGGCAAGCGGACCGTCAATGCCAATCTCTGCGTGCCGATTGTCGCTGATTGTCCCTGAAAGGATTTATTTTTGTTTTCAGTACGTTACGTCGCAGATTGGCGTATTTTCGGCGGCGTCTGAGTGGGCCTGAATCATTCCCACTCGATCGTACCGGGCGGCTTCGACGTCACGTCGTAGACGACGCGGTTGATGCCGCGGACCTCGTTGATGATGCGCGTGGCGGCGGCGCCCAGGAAGGCCATGTCATAGTGATAGAAGTCCGCCGTCATGCCGTCGACCGAGGTGACGGCGCGCAGCGCGCAGACGAATTCGTAGGTGCGGCCGTCGCCCATCACGCCGACGGTCTGCACCGGCAGCAGCACGGCAAAGGCCTGCCAGATGGCATCGTAGAGGCCAGCCTTGCGGATCTCATCGAGATAGATGGCGTCGGCTTCGCGCAGGATCTCGAGCTTTTCGCGCGTGATGCCGCCCGGGCAGCGGATGGCAAGGCCCGGACCCGGGAACGGATGGCGGCCGATGAAGCTCTCGGGCAGGCCGAGTTCCTTGCCGAGCGCCCTCACCTCGTCCTTGAACAGTTCGCGCAGCGGCTCGACCAGCTTCATGTTCATGCGCTCGGGCAGGCCGCCGACATTGTGGTGCGACTTGATGGTCACCGACGGACCACCGGTGAAGGAGACGCTTTCGATGACGTCGGGATAGAGCGTGCCTTGCGCCAGGAAGTCAGCGCCGCCGAGTTTCTTGGCCTCTTCCTCGAACACTTCGATGAACAGCCGGCCGATGGTCTTGCGCTTCTTCTCGGGGTCGACCTCGCCTTCCAGCGCCGAGATGAATTTTTCCGAGGCATCGACCAGGATCAGCGGCAGATTGTAGTGTTGGCGGAACATCGCCACCACGCCTGCCGCCTCGTCCTTGCGCATCAGGCCGTGGTCGACGAGTATGCAGGTGAGCTGGTCGCCGACCGCTTCGTGGATCAGCAGCGCCGCGACCGAGGAGTCCACGCCGCCCGACAGCGCGCAGATGACCTTGCCCTTGCCAACCTGCTTGCGGATCGCCTCGACCGCGTGCTCGCGGTAGGCGCGCATCGTCCAGTCGCCCTCGATGCCGGCGATGTTATGGACGAAGTTCCTGAGCAGCCTCGCGCCGTCGGGCGTATGCACCACCTCGGGATGGAACATGATGCCGTACATGCGGCGCTCGACATTGCCGAAGATGGCGAAGGGCGAACTTTCCGACTTGCCGAAGACCTGAAAACCCGGCGGCAGGGCGATGACGCGGTCGCCATGGCTCATCCAGACCTGATGCCGCTGGCCCGTCGCCCACAGCCCCTCGAACAGCGGGCTGTCCTTCTCGATCTCGACGAAGGCGCGGCCGAATTCGCGATGGTTGGAGCTTTCGGCGACACCGCCCATCTGCACGCACATCGCCATCTGGCCGTAGCAGATGCCAAGCACCGGCACGCCGGCATCGAAGACGATCTGCGGCGCGCGCGGGCTGCCGATATCCGATGTCGAGGCCGGACCGCCGGACAGGATCACGGCTTTGGGATTGATGCGCTTGAACGCGGCTTCGGCCGACTGGAACGGCACGATCTCGGAAAACACGCCGGCCTCGCGGATGCGGCGGGCGATGAGCTGCGTAAACTGGCTGCCGAAATCGACAATCAGGACGGTGTCGGGGTGATTGGCTGTTGTCATGGCGAGCGTTTAGAGAAAGAAATGAGTCTGCGCAATGGGTTGCGTAGCCTGACTTTCAGACGGGTCTGGCCTGGTCGTTGGATGGAGCCGCCCGGAGCAAGCCCGACCCGATCCCCTGTTCGAGGCGCATGACGGCCTCGGCCAGCTTCTCGTCGATGACGTGCAGGTATTCCGTCCAGTCGCCGACATGCCTGAGATCAGCCGCGCCGTCTGAAATGCCGCGCAGCCCGATCAGGGGCACATCGAACAGCTGGCAGGCGCGCAGGCAGGCGAAGGTTTCCATGTCGACCATGTCGGCCGCGATCGTGTCATAGGCCGCGCCGGTGATGATCGCGCCGCCGGTCGACAGCGTGGCTTCCCTGATTTCGGGTATCCGCAGCGGCAGCGGCACGATGACCGGCAGGTCGAGGAACGGCGTCGCGCCTTTTTCAAAACCCAAGGGCGAGGCATCGATGTCGCGATAGCTGATCGAGATGGCCTGATAGATTTCCGTTTGTTCCAGGGTCCGGCTGCCGGCCGAGCCGAGCGACACGACAAGGTCCGGCAAGGCCTTTTCCGATTTCAGCCAGGACAGCTCGGCACCGAGCCGGACGGCGGCCTCGACCGGCCCGACACCCGTCATCAGCGGCGTGAACAGTTTTTGCAGATGCGGGCCATATTCGGCCTGCGCCGCCATGACGAAAAGGACATCCTTGCCGCCAATTCGCGTAACATTAGCCATCAGCCCGCAATCCCATCGCGGCCTACCACCGTCATCATCGTCCCCGTCATGGTCGCGATCAGCTTGGCTTCGCCGTCGGCGGCAAAGGCATAGGCCTGGCCATCGGCGACGATGATGGTGCGGCCAGGCTTGGTCACCGAGCCGCGAAACAGGAAACGCTCGCCCCTGCCCGGCGCCAAAAGGTTGACCTTGAATTCGATGGTGAGCACGCCCGAATTTTCCGGCATCAGGGAAAAGGCCGCGTAGCCGCAAGCCGAATCCAGCGCCGTCGAGATGACGCCGGCATGCAGGAAGCCGTGCTGCTGGGTCAGTGCCGCCGAATAGGGCATCTCGATCTCGATGATGCCGGGCGTCACCAGTGTCAGTTCGGCGCCGATCGTGGCCATCGCCTGCTGGCGCGCGAAGGACGCCCTGACGCGATCCTCATAGTCCGGAGCCGGTACGATCTTTGCTGCCATCGCAATTGCCTTCAGTTTGCCGGAGAAGCTTATCGCAGAGGCACGAGCGGCAGGCAAATGCTTTTGCTGCACTGCAACAAAACGACATTGGAGGGGCCTAGTTCAACCAGAGAAGCGAGGCGTTGAGTACGGTGGCGAAGGCCACCCACGCCGCGTAAGGCACGAACAGCCAACCCGAAAGCCGGTCGCGGTTCCAGGCTCTCACGATGAACAGCACGATGCTTGCGAGAAGAAGCACGATGACGACCAAGGCGGGTCCCATCATCTTTGCGCCGAAGAAGGTTGGCGACCACAGGAAATTCAGGGCGAGCTGGACGCCCCAGACCTTCATCGCCACACCTGCCGGTGCTCGCCCCCACGTTCGCCAGCCGGCTACCGCGATCAGCACGTAGAGCAGTGTCCAGGCGGGCGCGAAGACCCAGTTGGGCGGATTGAAGGGTGGTTTGACCAGCGATGCATACCAGGCGCCCGGCAACGTCGCATAGCCGATCAGCAGGCCTCCACCGAGCACCAGGACAAGGAAAAGCAGCAGCGACAGATATTTTTTCAAGAATCCCACCCGGAGCGACATGGCGCCGCGCATCTGCAACTGGGGCACTAGCGCTCCTTGTCAACGGCAGCGTTCAACTCGCCTTGCGCATGGCGCAGAAGTAAAACCCGTCAGTGCCGCTCAGCGCCGGAGACAGCGAAATATCCGCGCCAGCGCCAATTCTCGCGGCCGCCTCGTGGCCCGGAAAACAGCTATCCCAGAGGGCGCGGTGATCGAGCGGGGCAAAGCCGCTGTTGCGCTCGCGAAACGCGGCGACCTGTTCGCTGTTCTCCTCGTCGAACACCGAGCAGGTGATGTAGACCAGCAGGCCCCCGGGTTTCACATACGCCTTGGCGGCATCGAGGATCGCAGATTGCTCACCCTTGCGGGCGTCGAGCTGCCTTTGCGTCAGCCGCCATTTCGCATCGGGACGGCGCCGCCAGGTACCGCTGCCGGTGCAGGGCGCGTCGACAAGCACGATATCCATATGGCCAGAGAGTGGAGCAAGTTCGGCCGGCTTGGTGACGACCTGCACATTGCGGTTTTCCGAGCGTCGGATGCGGTCGAAAATCGGCGCCAGCCGCGCCTTTTCGGCATCATGGGCAAAGATCTGGCCTGTATTGCCCATCGCAGCCGACAGCGCCAGTGTCTTGCCGCCGGCGCCGGCGCAGAAGTCCAGCACCTGCATGCCGGCCTCGGCGCCGGCAAGCGTGGCCGCTATTTGCGAGCCCTCGTCCTGCACCTCGAACCAGCCTTTCTGGAAGGCCGGCTCGGACTGCACGTTCGGGTGCCTGCCGTCGCCATCGATCGGCGGAATGCGGATGCCGAGCGGCGCGATCCGCGCGGCCTGCGCCCCGGTATCGGCCAGTTCCTTGAGGACCTTGGCACGATCGGCCTGCAGCGTGTTGACCCTGATGTCGAGCGGCGGGCGGGTCGCCAGCGCGGCGCCCTCCCCGACCCATGCCTCGCCAAAGGCCCGTTCGAAAAGCGGTTCGCACCAATCGGGTATGTCGGCCTGCACCGCAGATGGGGCATCGGCAAGCTGGCGACCGGCGATCGTCTGCAACTCTGTGGCGCTGAGCAGCGGCGGTGCGAACTTGTCACCGTCGAGCGCGTCGTTGAGCGACTGCGCCGTCTGGCCCCATTCGAGCAGCAAGGCGCCGAAGCCGATCGCGCGCGGCGTGTCTTCGCCAAGCAGCCAGCCGGCGGAGCGTTTGTGGCGCAGCGCGTCGTAGACGATGTTGCCGATGGCCGCGCGATCACCGCCGCCGGCGAAGCGATGTGACAGGCCCCAATCCTTCAGCGCATCGGCCACCGGCCGGTGACGCCGGCCAATGTCTTCCAGCACTTCGATGGCCGCAGCCAGCCGTCCGCCCAGTCGCATCGGTCATTCCATCAAATCGAACACGTGACTATCACCTGCTCTTAGAGCCTTTCGCGTCCGGATTGAACCCCGCTCCGTCTCGCGACGAAGAGGCAGCCTGAAATCTGTCCGATCAATAAATCTCGCGGGCCGGCAACAGCAGATCGATCAATAGATGCAAGGTGTCTAATGTTCGTAACTGCCGACTGCAAGCACGACCCGTGGGGCAACCGCTCTGCTTTCCAAGTTTTTCGGTTGGTAATACTCTTCACACCATGATTCGCGGCGCGGAAAACGTGGACCGGCGGATCGCTACGAGGAGAGGGCAATGAAAACTTATTTGGCGGAAGTTCTAGGCACATTTCTGTTGGTGTTCATCGGCACGGCGTCGGTGGTGACGGGCGGCTTCGGCGGCGCGCTGCCGCTCGGCCAGGAAGGCATCGGTCTGGCGTTCGGCATCGGCCTCATCGCCGCTGCCTACGCGATCGGCCCGATTTCGGGCGCGCATCTCAATCCGGCGGTGACGCTCGGTGTCTTTCTTGCCGGGCGGTTGCCGGCCAAGGACGTCATCCCCTATTGGATCGCGCAGATCATCGGTGCCATCCTGGCTTCGCTGGCATTGTGGATCATCGTTTCCGGCCAGGCCGGCGGCCACACGACCGGCTTCGGCGCCAATGGCTGGGATGAGACGAAATGGGGCGTGAGCTCGGCGTTCCTGTGGGAACTGATCGGCACCTTCACCTTCGTCACGGTGATCCTCGGTGTCACCGCTGAAAAGCACTCGACGGCATTTGCCGGGCTGGTCATCGGCCTGACGCTGGCAGGCATCCACTTCGCCATGATCCCGGTCACCGGCACCTCGGTCAATCCGGCCCGCTCCATCGGCCCGGCGCTGTTCACCGGCGGCGCCGCGCTCAGCCAGCTCTGGCTGTTCATCGTCGCACCGCTGATCGGCGGCGCCATCGCCGGCGTCGTCGCCAAGGCGCGCGTCTTCGAGAAGGATTGATTTCAAGAGCCTGAATGCAAAAGGCGCGGGCCACGGCCCGCGCCTTTTTTTTGAACAGAGCTCTTTCCGGATCAGCCTGCGATGTCGAAGCGGTCGGCGTTCATCACCTTGGTCCATGCCACGACGAAGTCTTTCGCGAATTTCGCCTTGGCGTCCGCCGTCGCATAGACTTCGGCGAGAGCACGCAGTTGCGAGTGTGAGCCGAAGATGAGGTCGGCGCGGGTGCCGGTCCACTTGACTTCACCGGTCTTGCGGTCGCGGCCTTCGAAGACGTCCTTGGCATCGGACGTCGCCTTCCACTCAGTGCCCATGTCGAGCAGGTTGACGAAGAAGTCGTTGCTCAGCGTTTCCGGCTGTTTGGTGAAGACACCATGCTTGGACTGCCCGGCATTGGCGCCGAGAACGCGCAGGCCACCAACCAGAACGGTCATTTCCGGCGCCGTCAGCGTCAGCAGCTGCGCCCGGTCGACCAGCGCCTCCTCGACGGTCAGCCGCTGCTTGCCGCTGACATAGTTGCGGAAGCCGTCGACGGTCGGTTCAAGCGGCGCGAAGGAATGGATGTCCGTCTGCTCCTGCGAGGCGTCCATGCGGCCCGGCCAGAAGGGGACGTCCACGCTGTGACCGGCATCCTTCGCGGCCTTCTCGATTGCCGCGTTGCCGCCAAGAACGATAAGGTCGGCAAGGGAGACCTTCTTGCCGCCGATCTGAGCGGCGTTGAAGTCCTTGGCAATGGCTTCGAGCTTGTCGAGCACCTTGGCGAGTTCGGCCGGCTGGTTGACCGCCCAGTCCTTCTGCGGTGCCAGGCGAATGCGCGCGCCATTGGCGCCGCCGCGCTTGTCGGAACCACGGAACGTCGAGGCCGACGCCCACGCCGCCGAGACAAGCTGCGATACCGACAGGCCGGACGCCAGGATCTTGGCCTTGAGCGCTTCGGCATCCTGTTCGTCGATCAGCACATGATCGACCGCCGGAATGACGTCCTGCCAGGGCAGCTCTTCCTTCGGCACGAGCGGGCCCAGATAGCGGGCGAGCGGGCCCATGTCGCGGTGGGTCAGCTTGTACCAGGCGCGCGCGAACGCGTCGGCGAACTGATCCGGGTTTTCGTGGAAGCGCTTCGAGATCGTCGCGTAGGAAGGATCAAACCGCAGCGCGAGGTCGGTGGTCAGCATCGAGGGTGCATGACGCTTTCCAGCATTGTGCGCATCCGGCACCGTGCCGGCGCCGGCGCCGCCCTTCGGCGTCCACTGATGCGCGCCGGCCGGGCTCTTCGTCAGTTCCCATTCGAAGCCGAACAGATTGTCGAAGAAATTGTTGCTCCACTTGGTCGGCGTCGTTGTCCAGGTCACTTCCAGGCCGCTGCCGATGGCGTCGCCGCCCTTGCCGGTGCCGAACTTGCTGGCCCAGCCGAGGCCCTGCAGCTCGATATCGGCGGCTTCCGGCTCGGCGCCGACAAGGGCTGCATCGCCCGCGCCATGGGTCTTGCCGAAGGTGTGACCGCCGGCGATGAGCGCGACGGTCTCCTCGTCGTTCATGGCCATGCGGGCAAAAGTATCGCGGATGTCACGTGCCGAGGCCAGCGGATCCGGATTGCCGTTAGGGCCTTCCGGGTTGACGTAGATCAGACCCATCTGCACGGCGGCGAGCGGGTTCTGCAGGTCGCGGTCGCCAGCGTAGCGCTCGTCGGCCAGCCACTTGCCTTCCGGACCCCAGTAGATGTCCTGCTCGGGCTCCCAGACGTCGGCGCGGCCGCCGGCGAAACCGAAGGTCTTGAAGCCCATCGATTCCAGCGCGACGTTGCCGGTGAGGATCAGAAGGTCGGCCCAGGAAATCTTGCGGCCGTACTTCTGCTTGATCGGCCACAGGAGCCGGCGGGCCTTGTCGAGGTTGACGTTATCCGGCCAGCTGTTCAGCGGCGCGAAACGCTGCTGGCCGGCTCCGGCGCCGCCGCGGCCGTCAGCGATGCGGTAGGTGCCGGCGCTGTGCCACGCCATGCGGACGAACAGCGGCCCGTAATGGCCGAAGTCGGCCGGCCACCATTCCTGCGAATCCGTCATCAACGCATGCAGATCCTTGATGACGGCGTCGAGGTCGAGGCTCTTGAATTCCTCGGCATAGTCGAACGCCTCGCCCATCGGGTCGGACAGAGACGATTGCTGATGCAGGATCTGGACATTCAGCTGGTTCGGCCACCAGTCACGGTTGGTCCGGCCGGCGGATCCATGCGCCACAGGGCATTTGCCCGCGCTGTTGTCGTCGGTTTTCGCGTCCATCTTACTGCTCCGATTTTGCCGAGGTTTGACTTCGCCGAGGTTGATTTTTGCCAAGATTTTGGGGGCGGCCAGCGACCGCACCAATCTGGAATGATTCCAGACTAGGCCGCATTGGTGATAAAAACAAATTGCCTTTCCTGTTCATTTCGATAGGATTTTCTTATGATAGGCTTGACTGTCCGACAGATGCACTATTTCGACGCCCTGGCGCAGACGCTGCATTTCGGACGCGCGGCAAAACTCGCCGGTGTCAGCCAACCGGCACTGTCCTCGCAGATCGCGGAAATGGAGCAACGGCTGAACTGCCGGCTGTTCGAGCGCGGCGGCAAGTCGGTCCGAATGACCGACGAGGCGGTTGCCCTTTTGCCGCGTATCGAACGCATCCTGGCCGACATACGCGACGTCGAAACGACAGCCCGGCGCGGTCGCACGGCCATGGAGGGGCGCTTCCGGTTGGGCATCATCCCGACCGTCGCGCCCTATCTTCTGCCGCGCGCCCTGCCCGAACTGAAGAAGCATTTTCCGGCCTTGCTGCTCGAATTGCGCGAGGCCGTCACAACCTCCCTGATCGAGGACACCGCATCGCGCAAGCTCGACGCCTTCATCGCGGCGCTTCCGCTCGATCATCCGGGCCTGACCACCGAGGCACTGTTTCCCGACCGGTTCTTCCTCGCAGTGCCAGCTGGCGATCCGGCCTTCGCCTCGCCGCCGGTCCCGCCCGAGAGCCCGGCGCTGGAGCGGCTGATGCTGCTGGAGGAAGGGCATTGCCTGCGCGAACAGGCGCTGGCGGTCTGTGGCAATGTGCGTCCGGTGGCGATGGCAAGCTACGGCGCCACCAGCCTGACCACGCTCTTGCAGATGGTGGCGCATGGCCTCGGCGTCACGCTCATCCCCGAAATGGCCACGGGGCCCGCCGGCACCATCCCCGACCTCAAGATCGTGCCGTTCCAGGAGCCGATGCCGCAACGCATGATCTGCCTTGCCTGGCGGCGCAACAATGCAAGGCATGGCGAGTGCGTCGAACTGGCGAAGATCATCCGCGGCCTCGGCACCACGGTGCTGGCCGCGTAAAGCCAGGCGTCAGAGAACCCGGGACAGGAATTCGCGGGTTCGTGGCGATTGCGGGTTGGCGATCATCTCGCGCGGCGCGCCGCGTTCGACGATCACGCCACCATCCATGAAGACGAGCTGATCGCCGATCTCGCGGGCAAAGCCGATCTCGTGGGTGACGACGACCATCGTCATGCCGCTCTCGGCCAGATCACGCATCACCTGCAGCACCTCGCCGACCAGTTCGGGGTCGAGCGCCGATGTCGGCTCGTCGAACAAAAGCACCTTCGGCTTCATCGCCATGGCGCGCGCGATCGCCACGCGCTGCTGCTGGCCACCGGACAGTTCGCGCGGATAGCGGTCGACCTTGTCGGCAAGGCCGACGCGCCGCAGCAGGACTTCCGCCTCGGCCTTGGCCTGGTCGACGGGGATGCGCCGCACCTGCGTCGGCGCCTCGATCAGGTTCTCCATCACCGTCATGTGCGAGAACAGGTTGAACGACTGGAACAGCATGCCGATCTCGGCCCGGCGCTGACACAGGAGATCGTCCTTGACCTCGTAGAGCTTGTCGCCCTGGAGGTCGTAGCCGACGAACTGGCTGTCCACCAGCAGGATGCCGCCGCTGAGTTTTTCCAGATGGTTGATGCAGCGCAGGAACGTGCTCTTGCCGGATCCCGACGGACCGATGATGCAGGCCACCGTTCCCTCGGCCACGTCGAAGTCGACGCCCTTGAGCACTTCAAGCTGGCCATAGGTTTTGCGCACGCCGCGCGCGAACACCATGGAATTGGCCG
The DNA here is from genome assembly GCF_056868045.1 of Mesorhizobium sp. HAY1-8B. Classification (NCBI taxonomy): domain Bacteria; kingdom Pseudomonadati; phylum Pseudomonadota; class Alphaproteobacteria; order Hyphomicrobiales; family Phyllobacteriaceae; genus Mesorhizobium; species Mesorhizobium sp. HAY1-8B. The sequence continues at coordinate 2,511,828 of NZ_CP200321.1, read as the reverse complement.
GGACGCCGAAGCGGGCGCGATTTTCGGACTTCACGTCGCTCATCGGGCAACGCCGCGCAGGCTGATCAAGTTGCGCAAGGCGCGCATCGTCAGGGGATCGCGGCGCGTGTCGCTGCGGCCGAAATGGCGCTCCAGGAAATGCTGCCCGACCGACATGATGCTGACCACGGCGAGGTACCAGAAGGCGACCACGATCAGGAGCGGGATCGTCTCGAAGGTACGGGCATAGATGCTTTGCGCCGTGTAGAACAGGTCATCAACGGCGATGAACGTCACCAGCGAGGTCATCTTCAGCAGGTTGATCGCCTCGTTGCCGGTCGGCGGCAGCACGAAGCGCATGGCTTGCGGCAGGGTGATGCGCTTCAGGATCATGCGGTAGGGCATGCCGAGCGCGCTCGCCGCTTCCGACTGGCCCGACGGCACTGACTTGATGCCGGCGCGGATGATCTCGGCCATGTAGCCGGCCTCGCACAGCGAAAGCGCCACGACAGCGGAGAAGAACGGGGTCATGAAATCATTGGTTCGTACGGAAAACAGCGTGCCCAGGAAAGGCACAGTGAGCGAGATTTCGCGCACCAGCAGCGACAGGTTGAACCAGAAGATCAGCTGGATCAGGGCCGGGACACCCCGGAAGAACCAGACATAGACGCCCGCGAAAGCGCGCAGCACCTGACTTGGCGATACCCGCATGATGGCGATGACAGTGCCGACCACGATCGCCAACACCATGATGATGACGGTGAGCACCAGCGTGTTGCCAAGGCCGCGCATGATCGAGGGGTGGAACAGGTAGCCGGCGGCCGTGCTCCAGGCGAAGGCCGGATTGCTGGCGAAGGCGCGAATGATGAGGAACGCCAGCAGCAAGGCGAACGCCGTGCCGATCCAGATGCCATAGCGGCGCTGCGGCACGACGGTCAGTCGTGACACGGCAGCGGCAACGCCCGGCTCGACGCCGATCTCGGTCGGGTGGGCCACGCCCATCAATCGTCTCCTGATTGCTGGCCGGCGCCTGACCGATGATCAGGCGCCGGGTCGTTTCTATTCGGCGCGCAGCGCGTCCATGGTCCCGACGAAGTAGGGTTCCTTGATGGCGTAAGCGCCCATGCCGTACTTGTCGAGGATAGCCTTGTAGGTGCCGTTCTTGAACAGCTCGGCGAGCGCGCCCACCATCATGTCGGCGGTTTCCTTGTCGTCCTTGGCGATCGCCATGCCGAGCGGCGCGACCTCGTAAAGCGTAGGCAACACCATCAGTTGGCCCTTGCTCGTCACCTCGAAATAGCTCGACGCGGTCGCATCGTCCATGCGGGCGTCGACACGGTCGGACAGCACGGCCTGGACGATATCGGTCGAGGAGTTGAAGACCGACTTCTCGATGGCCGCCTGGCCCTTGTCGGTGCACTCCTTGCCGAGCTTGTCGACCAGGAAGTCGGAGGCGCTGCCGGCCGAAACGCCGATGCGCTTGCCGCAGAGCGGCGTGTCACCGCTGAAGCTCGCCTTCTTGTCGGGCGACGTCGAGACGGCGAGGCCGGCCTTCAGGAACATGACGAAATCGACCTGCTTCAGCCGTTCTGGCGTGGCCGAGAACGTCTCCCAGGCGATCTTGAAGCGACCAGCGGCCAGGCCGGGGATCATCGAGGGGAATGGCGTGCGCTGAACATCCAGCTTGGCGTCGACCAGCTTGGCCACCTCGCCCGCGAGTTCGATGATGATGCCGGTCTGCTTGCCGTCGGCATCGAGATATTCGAACGGCGCATAGTCCAGCGTGTTGGCGACAGCGAGCGTTCCGCTCTGCTTGACGTCGGTGGATTTCGCAACCTCGGCGGCCCGGGAAACCCCGCCCCAGGCCATGGTGGATATCGCCAGCGCAAGGCTGGCCGTTCGCAGATATGCATTCATTGCTGTTCCCCTTTCTTGCTTGTTTGCAGTCTTCACCAGGCAAAGCCCGAGCCGGCCTCCGTTCGGGGGCCGGCTCGGGCTCGACATTTGCTTACGCGCCTGCCGCTTCGGCCGCCTTCTTCTTGCGATAGTGGTAGTTCTTGTCGATGCGCTCCATCAGATAGTCGCCGTAGAGCACCGGTGCGTATTTCGGCTGCGTGCCGGCCGGCACGCAGACCGGCAGCGCCTCGATGGTCTCGTCCATGGAGGGATCGAAGAAGAAGGGTTGCGAATAGCGCTCACGTCCCGACCGGTTGATGACGCGGTGCGGCGTCGAGACAAACTGGTCGTTGGACCAGCGCGCAAGGATGTCGCCGACATTCATCACGAAGGAATCCGGGACCGGAGGCGCGGGAACCCAATCCCCGGCCTTGTTCTTGACCTCGAGGCCGCCGACATTGTCCTGAGCCAGCAAGGTGATGAAGCCATAGTCCGTATGCGGCGCCGAACCGAAGAGCCCTTCTTCCTGAGGCTGGGTCGGGTAGTGGAGCAGCCGCAGGAAGGTCGTCGGCTGCTCGAAATAGCGGTCGAGGCTGTCGGAGGGCAGTCCGAGCGAGAGCGCGATGGCGCGGACCATCTTGCGGGCTAGCGTTCCCATCTCATCGACATAACGCTCGATCGTCTGCCTGAAGCCCGCCACGGTGGCCTCGTCCGGCCACTGGTTAGGGCCTTGCAGCGGCTTTTCGGCCAGGGCCCTGGGATCGTCGGCGCCGACCTCGTGCATGAAGAAGATCGATTCGCTCTGGTTGGGCTTGCTGACGGTCGCCACCGACGAGGTCACGATGGTCGAGCCGGCAAAGGGCAGGAATCCGCGGAAATTCTTGTCGATCTTGAGCTTCGCCTTTTCCTCCTCGGGCAAGGCAAAGAAGCGCTTGGAGGCTTCGCGGACGGCTTCGACGTCGGCGCGCGGAATGGGATGTCCGGTCACGTAGAGGAAGCCGATCGTCTCGAGATAGCGGCGCAGCGTCGCCGCCGTTGCCCGGATCGCGCCTTCGTCGTCGCCATAGAGCGCCGAAACGTCGAGGATCGGAATTTCGGAAAAATCGCCGCGCTCTCGTGCATCCATTTTCGAACACCCTGTCTTGAACATAAGATACAGTACTGTATTTCTACACATCCGAACGGCCTCATCAATAGGCTTTCGATGGCAAAAAGGAGAGTCGCGGCATCATGGCACCACGCAAGATCATCATCGACACCGATCCGGGCCAGGACGACGCCTTCGCCATCCTTTTCGCATTGGGCTCTCCGGCCGAGCTCGACGTGGTCGGCATCACCACGGTCGGCGGCAATGTGCCGCTGGCCCTGACGTCGAAGAATGCGCTCAAGGTCGTCGAGCTTGCCGGGCGCGCGGACGTGCCGGTGCATGCCGGATGCCCGGCGCCGATGGTGCGCAAGCTGATCACGGCCGAGTATGTCCATGGCGAAACCGGTCTTGATGGCGCCGACCTTCCAGAACCGGTGACGCCACTGCAGGACGAACACGCTGTCAACTACATGGTGCGCACCATCATGGATGCGCCGGAGGGCGAGTTGACCGTCTGCACGCTCGGGCCGATGACCAATCTCGCCATGGCCATGACCATGGAGCCGAGGATCGTGCCCCGGCTGCGCGAAGTCGTGCTGATGGGCGGTGGCTTCTTCCAGGGCGGCAACGCCACGCCCGCGGCCGAGTTCAACATCTTCGTCGACCCGCATGCGGCGCACAAGGTGTTCGACAGCGGCGTGCCGGTGACCATGGCGGGCATAGACTGCACCTACACCGCGCTGATGACGCCCGAGTGGCTCGACCGCCTGCGCGCCACTGGCAGCCGCGCCGCGATCGAGGCCGCCAACCTGGCCGACTTCTTCCGCCAGTACGGCACGCACAAATTCGAAACGGCGGCGCGCCCCATCCACGATGCCTGCGTCACCGGCTATCTGCTGGCGCCGCAGATCTATGAGCAGCGCCAGTGCGCGGTGACGGTCGACATCGTCTCGCCGGAGACGATCGGCATGACCGTCGTCGACTGGTGGCACGTGACCGGCCGACGCAAGAATTGCAACGTGCTGCGGCGCATCGACCCGGCGCCGTTCTTCGAACTCATGCTGGAGCGGATCAGCGCATTGCCCTGAGCCCGGCGTTCCGCGATAGATGGGCAGTTGGAGCAATTCCAGGAAAAGTGTGAAGCGGTTTTCCGTCCGGAATTGCGTCAAAACAAAGAGATAGAGTAGTTCGGCGTTTCCATGAAACGATGAACCGCTCTAAGAATCGCGAAGCGCACCGAAGCCGGCGAACGGGCTGGAGGCGTCGCGCATGGCGATGAAGGTCTTGACCACATGAAAGCGGACACTGCCCCGGCCCGAGCTAAAAAACCTCCCAGGACCGCCTCGCGTGCGAAGGCGGCGCGTCAGACGCTGAGCCGCGAGGCCTGGATCGCGGCGGCACGCAAGGTGCTGGAAAAGCGCGGCATCGGCGAGGTCAAGATCGACCGCCTTGCCCAACAGTTCAAGGTGACGCGCGGCTCCTTCTACTTCCACTTCGCCAGCCTGGCCGACCTTCGCGACAGCCTGCTGCAGGAATGGCGCAACATCAATTGCGCGCCGTTCTGGGCGATGCGCGACATGCACGGCATCGACGGCCTGCAGTTCTTCACCGACATCGTGCATGTCTGGGTGGACGAAGCGCCGTTCAGCCCTCTGCTTGATCTGGCGGTACGCGACTGGTCGCGCACGTCGAAGAAACTGACGCAGGAGGTCAAGGACATGGACGACCTGCGCATCGCGCTCTTGATCCGCTCCTTCCGCGCCATGGGCTATCCCGAGGATGAAAGCCTGGTCAGGGCGCGCATCACCTATTTCCACCAGATCGGCCAGTACGCTCTGTCCTTCAAGGAGGATCCGGCGGTGCGCAGAAGCTACCAGCCGCTGTTCGGAGAGGTGCTGCTTGGACCGCTCGTGCAGGAGCCGGGTTCGGCGCCGCGACCGAGCGAAATGCGGATCGGCCGTCGCCAGCAAGGGGCGTAGCGGCGGCAGGTTGCGGGACACCCAGCCGATCTCCAAACAATCTACGAAGCAGTCGCCTCGTTGGCAACGGCGCGCGTCGCGTTCTGGTGCGGGCGCAGCAGAAAACAGAATGCGGTGATGTGCGTGATCATCAACAGCGGCACGTAGATGACCGGGATCGCATAGGTGGCGCCAAACAATCCTGCATGGGCAGGGAGGTCAGCCTGAATGGCTTGGTAATAATCGACGATGAGGTCGACCATCCCGACGACATTGAAGGCGACGACGAACGGCCAGAAAAGCTGGCGTATCCGCACCGTGAGCAGCGCCAGCATGGCCAGCACCCCCGTTGCAAAGTCGCCGTAAGCGGCGAAGGTGGCAAAGCTGGCGGGCAGATCTGGGCTGACGACGCCCGGAAGGATAAAGACGAGCCCGAAGAAGCGGAAACTATGCAGGGTGGCAATGGCGCGATGCGCCGCGACGCGGTCCATCGAGCTCAGCCAGGGCCAGATATACGCAGCGAAGCAAAGCAGCCACGCGACATAACCCAGAACGAGATGGGTCTGGAACAGCATTTCCGTTGGCAATTTGGCCTCCTGTTGGCAGTTGGCGCGACCTTTCGGCTTCAGGAGAACATTTAAACCTGCTTCCATCGTTGGACTATCCGCTGTAATCACAACAACCTATGAAGCAGAACTACACAATCCGGCACGGTGCGCTGGAGGGTGTCGAGGTGTTCCTGGCTGTCGCCAGGCGCCGGAACTTCCGCCGCGCCGCCGCCGATCTCGGCGTGACGCCGTCGGCCGTGAGCCAGGCGGTGCGCGCGCTGGAAGCGCGGCTTGGTGCGGCGCTGTTTGTCCGCACGACACGAAGCGTCGGCCTGACCGAGGCCGGTGAGCGGTTCCTCGACCGTGCCGGCCCTGCCTTCGGGGAGATCGTCGCGGCCGGCGAGGCGGCGCGTGATGTCGGCCAACGGCCGACCGGACTGCTGCGCCTGTCCGTCCCGCGCGCCGTCGTGCCGTTGATCCTGGAGCCGATGATCGCCTCGTTTTGCCGGGCCTATCCCGAGATCGAACTGGAAATCGCCGCGAGCGACGAGATGGTCGATCTGGCGACCGGCGGATTCGATGCCGGCATCCGCCTCGGTCAGTTCATCGCACCGGACATGATCGCGGTGCGGCTCACTCCGGCGTTCTCGTTCGTGGTTGTCGGCAGCCCCGACTATCTCGAGCGCCGCGGCCGCCCCGAGCGCGTCGACGACCTTCGCCACCACGCCTGCCTGCGCTTGCGCCGCTCGAACGGCACCATCGCGCCCTGGTCCTTCGTCGACGGCAACGGAACGATCGAGGCGGCAGTCTCAGGCCCGCTGATCGCGCATGACTATCCGACGTTGCTGGGGGCCGCGATGCAAGGCGTAGGGCTGGCGCAAATCCCTCGACCGGTCGCCGAAGCTCAGATTGCCCAAGGAAAGCTCGAGCCCGTGCTGGACACCATCGCCGCGACGACGCCAGGCGTCTTCCTCTATCATCCCGGCAAGCGCCAGATCCTGCCGAAACTGCGCGCCTTCATCGACCACCTCAAATCCGGGGTCTGAGGCAGCGAAGGATGTCTCCCTTGGCGCTTCGCTTTCACCAAAGCTTTCATGGTATAAATATCAGAAATATATAGGTAAAAAACACTACAAGATGGACCATTCCGGTCAAGAACGTCGTTCTTTCAGTGCTGAAGCTTACATTGCATATGAAAAGCGCCAAGACCAAAAGGACCGCATCGGCAGCCGGCAGCCCCAGGGTCAGTCCTCTCCCCGTCAGCAGGCTGGCGGCTGCGACTCCCGGTATGGTCAGGCCGATCGTGGCGCAAGCCGAACCCATCGCGACATTCAAGCCGCGCTGCAGCTCGTTGTTGAGTGAAGCGCGCACCGCCGAAATGGCCTCCGGCATCAACACCAGCCCCGCGATCATTGCCCCCACAATGCTGTCAGCCTGGGTCACCTGATAGGCAACGAGCGTATCTTCGACGCTTGCCGCGACCTGCTCGGCGAGCATGACAATTCCGATCAGCCCGGCCACCAACAGAAGAGCGCTGGCAGAGATGCTCTCGTGAGGGGCAGCGCGCACCGAAACGTCGTGTGGTTGTCCCTGGATAAAGTCTTCCCGGTGCCGGACGGTCTGCGCGAAGACAAAGCTTGCATAGAGCAGCACCGAGAGGACGCTGACGAAACCAAGTTGGGCTGCCGAAAACGTGCCGGGATCCGTGGTCTGGGTGTAGGTCGGCAGAATAAGCGTCATGACGGTCAGCGCGATCAGAACCGCCAGATAGGCACTGGTCCCTTGCCGCACGATGGCCTGCTTGCGATGACGCCAGCCGCCAAGCGCGAGACACATGCCGACAACGCCGGTGGATGTGATCATCACCGTGGAGAAGACGGACTCCCGTGCCAGCGTCGGGTTGTTCTCTCCGTGTAGCATCATGGAAACAATGATCGACACTTCGATTGCCGTGACGGCAAACGTCAGCACCAGCGTGCCGTACGGCTCCCCTACCCGCCGAGCCACCGCCTCGGCGTGGTCGAGCACCACGAAAATGGTGACGAACATGATCGCACTCGACAGCGCACCAACAAGGATCCTGGCGCTCAGCGAACCCTGGTCCACCGACAGCCCGCTGGCTCTGACCGCGACAGCCATCGCCAGCGCAGCGAGGGGCATCGCGTAGGAAATCGCCGATCGTCCGAAACCAGTCATTCAAGCCCCCATGTGTTCTGCGAACCTTTGCGGAAAGCCTGTGGGGAGCGCCTCAGCCAATGTCATCGCAAAGCCGGCAAGCCCATCACCCGGCGTTCGACTCCAGCAAACGACACCGACCCGCGGCTCCTGAAGATGCCGCAAGGTCGCGCGACGTCGGCATTATTGAGCGCAACGACAAAATCGAGGCGTCCACCCCTCACGCCGTCTTCTGCGCCACCAGCCCCAGTTCCTCCACCATCGCATTGCGCATCAGGAATTTCTGCGGCTTGCCCGTCACCGTCATCGGCAATTCGGTGCGGAAGCGGATGTGGCGCGGGATCTTGTAGTGGGCGATCTGGCCGGCGCAGAAGTTTCTGATCTCCTGTTCGGTGGCGATCTGGCCGGGCTTGAGCACGATCCAGGCGCACAGCTCCTCGCCATACTTTTGGTCGGGAATGCCGAACACCTGCACTTCCCTTACCTTGGGATGGCGATAGAGGAATTCCTCGACCTCGCGCGGATAGACATTCTCGCCGCCGCGGATGACCATGTCCTTGACCCGGCCGACGATGTTGCAATAGCCCTCGGCATCGATGGTGGCGAGGTCGCCAGTGTGCATCCAGCCGTCGCCATCGATCGCCTCTCGGGTCTTTTCGTCGTCGTCCCAATAGCCCTTCATGACGGAATAGCCGCGCGTGCACAGTTCGCCCGGTGTGCCGACGGCAACGGTGGCGCCCTCAGAATCGACGGCCTTGACCTCGACATGAGGGTGGATGCGCCCAACCGTAGAGACGCCCTTTTCCAGCGGATCGTCGACGCCGCTCTGGAATGAGACCGGGCTGGTCTCGGTCATGCCGTAGGCGATGGTCACCTCGGACATATGCATCAGTGATACCACCTTCTTCATCACCTCGATCGGGCATGGCGAGCCGGCCATGATGCCGGTGCGCAGGCTGGAGAGATCGAAGACGCTGAAATCGGCATGATCGAGCATGCCGACGAACATGGTCGGCACGCCATAAAGGCCGGTGCAGCGCTCCTGTGCCACGGCCTTCAGCGTCGCACCGGGATCGAAACCCTCGCCCGGGAAAACCATGGTCGCTCCCTTCGACACGCAGCCCATCGTGCCCATCGACATGCCGAAGCAGTGATAGAGCGGCACCGGGATGCAGAGCCGGTCGTCGACGGTGAGCTTGATCGCCGAGGTGACGAAATTGCCGTTGTTGACGATGTTCAAATGGGTCAGCGTCGCGCCCTTGGGCGCACCCGTCGTGCCCGAGGTGAACTGGATGTTGATCGCATCGTTCGGCTTCAGTCCCTCTGAAATGCGGTCGAGACTGTCATGCTCGTCGCGACCCGCCATGGCCAGCACGTCGGCGAAATTGAACATGCCTGGCGAATTGTCGTCGCCCATGCGGATGACAATTTTCAGCGCCGGCAATTTTTGCGCCTTGAGCTTGCCCGGCGTGGCCTTGGCGATCTCCGGCGCCAGCGTCTCGACCATGCCGAGATAGTCCGAGGTCTTGAAACTGGCGGCCGTCACCAGCGCCTTGCAGCCGACCTTGTTCAGCGCATATTCGAGTTCGGTCAGCCGGTAGGCCGGGTTGATGTTGACCAGGATCAGGCCGATGCGGGCGGTGGCGAACTGCGTCACCAGCCATTCCCATCTGTTGGGCGACCAAATGCCGACGCGGTCGCCCTTTTCGAGACCGAGCGCCAGAAATCCCGCAGCCAGCGCATCCACCGTGTCCGACAGTTCGCTCCAGGTGAAGCGCTTGTCCTGGCCGACGAAAACGGCGGCATCCTGCGTGGCGTATTTGCTGGCGGTGTCGGAGAAAAGTGCCGGAATGGTCTTGTCGAGCAGCGGTACCTTGCGCTCGCCCGAGACATGCGCCCTGCCATCGACGGGTGCGATAAAGACGCTGCCGGCGCGCGCGCCGCGGCCGCGCAGATTGGTGGCGTTCTTCAGCTCGTCGAGATTGACCGGCATCGCTGTCTCCTCCCAGACCGCATCGAGCCTATCAGCCTGCCGGGACGGTGGAAATCCCGCCGATGGTACTGGAGTTCTGTTCCATGGAGGGGGAGTGATCGTTACACGACCGCCGCCGCCATCTTCGTGACGATGTCGCGCAAGATGGCTTCATCGCCTGAGGCACGCGCCTTCTTCGATGCGACCAGACAGGCCTGCGACTTCAACACGACGCCGTCACCCAGCACCTTGAGGTGGTTGGCCCGCAGCGTCGAACCGGTCGTGGTGATGTCAACGATGACATCGGCAAGTCCCGCCGCCGGCGCGCCCTCGGTGGCACCCAGGCTTTCGACGATGCGATAGACCTGGATGCCGTGCTTCTGCGAGAAGAATTGCTGTGTCAGCCGCCAGTATTTGGTGGCAATCCTCAGCCGCCTGCCATGGCGCTGGCGGAAATCGGCGGCGACGTCGTCGAGGTCGGCCATGGTGTCGACATCGAGCCAGATCTCGGGCACGGCCACCACGACGTCGGCATGGCCGAAGCCGAGACGGGCGGCGATTTCCGCACGCGCCTCCCAGTCGGCCAGGTTTTCCCGCACCAAATCCTCGCCGGTGATGCCGAGATCGACCGCACCCTGGCCGATCTCGCCCGATATTTCGGACGCCGACAGGAAGACGACCTCGACATTGTCCAGGCCTTCGACACGGGCATGATATTTGCGCTCGTCGCCAGGCAGGCTGATGGCGAGGCCGGCCTTGGCCAGTACGTCCAGCGCCTGCTCTTTCAGCCGGCCCTTCGAGGGAATGGCCAACGTGATCATGGTACCGTCTCCCGCAACGCCTCGATGCGGTCGAGCCAAACGGAAAAGCCGACGCCGGGGATGGCTGTCTTGGCGCCAAGCAATGTCAGCAACCGGTCGTAGCGGCCGCCGCCGGCCAAGGGACGCTCGCCGCCTTGCGCCGCGATTTCGAAAACCACACCAGTGTAGTAGTCGAGCGGACGGCCGAAGGCGGCGTCATAGCGGATGTTTCCTGCCGGCAAGCCATGGGCCTCGATCGCCCCGGCACGGGCGGCGAATTTCTCCAGCGCGGCCCCCAGAGAAAGCCCAGCACCGGCGGCGAAGGTCTCCAGCGCCTCAGCCGCGCCATCGAGCGGGACGTCGATCGCCAGAAAGCCTTTCAATGCCGCGAACGCCTCATTCGACAGCCGCACGCTGCGCAATTCGGCCTTCTCGATCAACCGCCGCGCAATGTCGGAGGGCGAGCGCCCGGCAGTTGCCGAAAGCCCAGCCTCTTCCATGCCGCCAGCGATGCGGGTCGAGAGACCTTCGAGATCGCCATCGAGGACAAGGGCGGCGACATCGCCAGAGAGCTGGCCGTTGCGCGGCGGGTTAGCGAGGTCGGCGAGTGCCGCCTGCAGCATTGGCGCCGAGCCGAAGGCACGGGCCAGCCGCATGCGCCAGCCGCGCGGCAGGCCGAGTGCGGCCAACACCGCTTCGAAGATCCCCTGGTCGCCGAGCGTGACCGTCAGCGGCTGGCCGGGCAGCACAAGCGACAGCAGCGCATGCGCATCGGCCACGGAGCGGGCATCGGCTTGCGCCGTGTCGCGGTCGCCAAGATCCTCGATGCCGGCCTGGAAGAATTCATTGCCGCCTTCGCGGCGCTGGCGGAACACTTCCCCCAGATACGAATAGCGCCGCGGCGTGCCGGCCTGCGAGCTTATATGGTCGAGACAGACCGGAATGGTGAACTCCGGCCGCAGGCACAAGGTCTGCCCTGTCTCGCTTTCGGTGAGGAAAATGCGGCGGCGCAGATCCTCGCCGGCCATGTCGAGGAACGGGTCCGCCGGCTGCAGGACGGCGACCTCGACCGCGTGCGTGTCGCGCGCGGCGAAGAGGCTGGTGATGTCGGCTGCGATGGCGGGGTAGCGCGAGGTCACTGGCCGCGCTCTTATTTCGCGCGATCGGCAGCCTGCGCCGCCAGGATCTTCTTCACCTCGGCGACCAGTTCACTTTCAGCCACCGTGACCTGCGCTGGGCGGGCGGCGCGCCATTCGGCGTTGTCGGTAATTTCGGCGGACATGCGCGCGCCTTCGATCAGATCCTTGATCTGCAGCTCGCCCTTGGCGCGCTCGTCGCCACCCTGGATGATTGCGACCGGGCAGCCGCGCCTGTCGGCATATTTGAGCTGCGCCTTCATGCCGGCGCCGCCGAGGTACATTTCGGAGCGGATGCCGGCGGCGCGCAATTCGCTCACCATCTTCTGGTAGCGGCCGAGGCTCTCGGTATCCTTGTCCATGACCAGCACGACGACGGGCGCGATCACATCAGCGCTATCGAGCTTGCCGAGGTTCTTCAGCGCCGTCATCAATCTGGAAACGCCAATGGAGAAACCCGTCGCCGGCACCGGTTCGCCACGGAAGCGCGAGACGAGACCGTCATAGCGGCCGCCACCACCAACCGAGCCGAAGCGCACGATCTGGCCGTCCTCATTGGGAATTTCCGCCAGCAATTCAGCCTCGAAGACAGGGCCCGTATAATATTCGAGGCCGCGCACGACGGAGCGATCCATGGCGATGCGGTCTTCGCCATATCCTGCCGCCCTGACCAAGGCTGCAATGGTCGAGAGTTCGCCGACGCCTTCCTGGTAGGTCGCGTTCGAATTGACCATGGAATCCTGGCCGACCTGTGCATTTCTCGCTGTTGCCTGAAGAACCGCCTCGGCTTGCCCGTTGTTCAAGCCGGCCCCCTTGGCGAAGTCGCCTTCGCCTTCCTTGCCGCCATCCCAGCGGCCGGGCCCAAGCAGGAGCTTCACCCCTTCCGGCCCGAGCTTGTCCAGCTTGTCGATCGCGCGCAGCACGGTCAGGCGGCGTCCGGCATTTTCATCGCCCCCGAGGCCGATTGCCTCCAGCACGCCATCGAGCACCTTGCGGTTGTTGACGCGGATGACATAGTCGCCGCGCTTGATGCCGAGCGCTTCCATCACGTCGGCCATCATCATCGCCATTTCGGCGTCGGCGGCGACGCCCGGCGTGCCGATCGTGTCGGCGTCGAACTGCATGAACTGACGGAAGCGGCCGGGGCCGGGCTTCTCGTTGCGGAACACCCAGCCGGAGCGGTAGCTGCGATAGGGTTTTGGCAGGCGTTCGTAATTCTCGGCGACGAAACGTGCCGTTGGCGCCGTCAGGTCATAGCGCAGCGACAACCACTGGTCGTCATCATCCTGGAAGGAGAACACGCCTTCATTCGGCCGGTCCTGGTCGGGCAGGAATTTTCCGAGCGCATCGGTGTATTCGATCAACGGCTGGTCGGCGGGCTCGAAGCCGTAGAGCTCATAGACCGAGCGGATCGTCGCCATCATCTTCTCGACGGCGCGAATGTCCTCGGCGCTGCGGTCGGCAAAACCGCGCGGCAGCCGCGCTTTCGTCTTTTCCGATTTATCGGCCATGAGATGTTTGCCCGGAGTTTCGTGGTGCTTGCAGGTCAACAATGTTGCGATCTTCGCAACGCGCGTGTCCTAACCGATGAAGCCCAGAGCGGCAAGGGTCGCCTCCTCGGGCATGCCCGGGTCAAGAGAAGACGGAAGCGAACTTGCGTGAAACAAAACGCGCTGAAAATGAAACAATCCCGCCATGAGCGCGGCATCGTACCGACACAATCGGAACCGATACAGCGCATCGACATGAAGGGGTTCGGAACATGACCAGCGCAGTGAAATTCCATGCCGATAGCGGTGCTGGCGCGTTGCCGGCGCGGTTGCGCCCGGCGAGCATCCATGCACCGAAAGTGCTCGGCCAGGCCGCAGGCCCGTTCGATGTGCCGGCCGACACCGACAACGGGACTTCCCTGCGCGACGCATTGGTGACCGGGATGCTGGTCATCTATCCGACGGTGGCCACGGTGGTGGCAATCGTTGCCGGACTTTTCCTGGCCAGCGCCACCGGCACCTGAGCCGCCCGCTTCGTCAGGAGCAATATCCAAGAATTTTCTTGATCGGGGGATTGAGCATGCGATTGGGCTACGCATACGCGCTTGGCTGCGCACTTCTTCTTGGAACGGCAGATCCTGCCAGCGCGGCGGGTTGCAAGCCCAGCGATGCCGCCCTTGCCGGCCACTACTACCTTCGCGGCGTCATGGAGGTTGGCTCCGAACTGCTGCTCAGGAAGGACGGCAGCTTCGAATTCATGCTCGCCTACGGCGCCAACGACCAGTACGGCAAGGGCTGCTGGGTGAAGAAGGGATCGACCGTCGAGGTCATTCCGGCTGGACGCAGTTCGGCATCGACGCATCAGACACCCGACGACAGCGGCTTCAGCGGTCTGGTGCTGACCATTTCCGGCCGCAGCCTGGTGTGGGACATCAATGGCAGCGGACACAAGGGACGGTTTGAGAGGTGAGCCTCATTTCGGCCGCTTGAAAGCCTTCCGTTCCTTCTCGACCTCCTTGCGGCAGATGCAGCCTTCGAGATGGTCGTTGACCAGGCCCATGGCTTGCATGAAGGCATAGACCGTGGTCGGGCCGACAAAGCTCCAGCCGCGCTTCTTCAATTCCTTCGAAATCCGCACCGAGACCGCCGTGGTCGGATTGGCGCGCAAATGGGCGAGATCGACAATTCTGGGCCGCTCCTCCTTGCCGGGTTCGAATTTCCAGAACCAGGCGGCGAGCGAACCGAACTCGTCCACCATCTCGCGGGCGCGCTTGGCGTTGTTGATGGTCGAGACGATCTTGCCACGATGGCGGATGATGCCGGCATTGCCGAGCAGGCGCTCGACATCCTTGTCGGTGAAGGCGGCGACCTTGTCGAAGTCGAAGCCGGCGAAGGCCTCGCGAAAATTCTCGCGCTTGCGCAATATGGTCAGCCATGAGAGGCCCGACTGGAAGCCTTCGAGGCAGATCTTTTCAAACAGCCTGCGGTCATCGGCCACCGGCCGGCCCCATTCATGGTCATGGTAGTGCAGATAATCGGGCAGGTTGCCGTGCCAGAAGCAGCGCGCGACACCGTCGGGACCGGCAAGCAGGCCGGTGCTTTCATTGCTCATTGCGAAAAATCCATCCGTTAACGCGCTTCCGCGCCGCTTTTACCGTGGCTTTACCAGATTCCTGAACCGGGCGGTAACCACACCAAAAGGTTTACTGACAGAACCGCATTTTACGCATTCCGATTCATGTTTCGGTTGCTGCTTGCGCGCCAATGATCGCTGAACCGGGCAGTGTTTCCACCCGGTTGTATCAGACGATCAAGGTGCGTTCCCGATGAAGAGAGTTTTGTTTTCCGTGCTCGGCGCCGTGGCTGTATTTGCCGGCGTCACACCCTCGGCCGCTGGCGACCGCTATGCCGACAGGCCGCCGGTTATGGTGAGCCCCGATCTTTCCGCCCCCTGGGTGCTGCAGCTTGGCCGCGCGCCGGGCATCGTACGGCAGAACCGCCAGATCGTGCAGCAGCCACGCCTGCGCACCGCGCAATCGGCACAGCCCGACCGGGTGCAGACGGCCGCCGTGCAGGCGCCGGCCAAGCGCATGGTGATGCGCCCACAGATCAACCCGATCTACCTGCCGCAGGAAGTCGCCTATGACGGCCCGCAGAAGCCGGGCACGATCGTCATCGATACGACGCAGAATTTCCTCTTCCTGGTCGAGAAGAACGGCAAGGCGCGGCGCTATGGCGTCGGCACCGGCAAGCCCGGCTTCGAATGGTCGGGCACGCACAAGATCACCAACAAGCGCGAGTGGCCGGACTGGCGTCCGCCGGCGGAAATGATCAAGCGCGAGGCCGCCAAGGGCCGCTATCTGCCGACCTTCCTGGCCGGCGGCATCGAGAATCCGCTTGGCGCCCGTGCGCTCTATCTCGGCACGACCGAGTACCGTATCCACGGCACCAACCAGCCGTGGACGATCGGCGGCGCGGTGTCGTCGGGCTGCATCCGCATGCGCAACGAGGACGTCGTCGATCTCTATGAACGGGTCAATGTCGGAACCACGGTTGAGGTGATATAATAGCCCAAGCGAATCACTTGACCCGGACATACATCGTTTCCGGAAATTGGAAGGAATAACGGGGGACGGGCCGTATGGGGATGCGGTCGGTCGAGAAGGGCAGCGCGGGAGACCGCGCTGCCCTTTCTTTTTGATCGGCATCCCGTACCTGCGACACGGCCCGCGTCGTTGCGTCGCGCAAAAGGCATGGCGGTTCGCTTTCGTGCTGCCATCTTCGATGTTCTTTTGCTATGTCGGCGCCAACGAAAGAAAGAGTTCACCCATGTCCCTGTCCGATGACAGCCGTTACCTCAAGGGCGGCCCGGTTGCCCAGCGCATCATCGCCGCCGTGCGCGAGGATGCGGCAATTGCCAAAGCAGAGGGTTTTCCGCCCAAGCTGATCTCGATCACCGTCGGCGATACGGATGCGGTTGACGTCTACGTGCGCAACCAGCGCGCCAAGGCTCAGCTCGCCTGCATCGATTTCGAGGAACGGCGTTTTCCCGCCACCATCACCGCGGGTGAACTCGAAGCCGCCATCCACGGCCTGAACGCGGATCCACGCGTCACCGGCATCATCATCCAACGGCCGGTGCCCGCCCATATCCCGATCAGGACGCTGCAGGCAGCGGTGCATCCGCTGAAGGACGTCGAGGGCATGCACCCGGCCTCGATCGGCAACATCGTCTACAATCAGCTCGATCTGGCGCCCTGCACAGCGGCCGCCTCGGTCGAACTGCTCAAGGAAACCGGCCTCGACCTCAAGGGGCTGGAAGTCGTCATCGTCGGCCATTCGGAAATCGTCGGTAAACCGATCGCGTTCCTGCTGATGAGCGAAGGCGCGACGGTTACGGTCTGCCATCACATGACACGGTCGGTCGCAGCACATGCGCGCCGTGCCGACGCGCTGTTCGTCGCGGTGGGCAAACCCCGGCTGATCAAGGCCGACATGGTGAAGCCGGGTGCGGCCGTCATCGATATCGGCATCAATTCCGAGATCGGACCGGATGGGACGAGCCGCATCGTCGGCGACGTCGACACCGAAAGCGTGCGTGAAGTCGCCTCCTGGATCACGCCGGTGCCGGGCGGCGTCGGTCCGATCACGGTCGCGATCCTGCTGCGCAACACGATGGTGGCGCTCAGCCGCCAGCGCGCGCTCTACGAGGCGACCTACGGGACGGCGGACAGGCTCGCGGCGGAATAAGCGCCGGCCCCTACTCGGCGGCGATCAGGCTCTCGTCCAGAACGCCGTCCGGCTTTGGCCCGCCATAGGCCCAGTCGAGCAGTTTTACCGTGTGCACCACCGGCATGCCGGCGGCGGCGGCAATTTGCGTGATGCAGCCGATGTTGCCGGTGGCGACGATGGAAGCTCCCGTCGCCTCGATGTTTTTCACCTTGCGATCGCGCAGCTTGGCCGAAATCTCGGATTGCAGGATGTTGTAGGTACCGGCCGAGCCGCAGCACAGATGACCCTCGCGCGGCTCGCGCACGATGAAGCCGGCCTTGGCCAACAGTTCCTTTGGCTGGCGGACGATCTTCTGGCCGTGCTGCATGGAGCAGGCCGAGTGATAGGCAACGACCGTGCCTGGCTTGCGCACCGGCTCGGGCATATCAAAAGCGGCCAGATATTCGGTTATGTCCTTGGCCAGCGCCGACACGCGCGCGGCCTTGTCGGCATAGGCCGGATCGAGCCGCAGCATGAAGCCGTAATCCTTGATCGTCGTGCCGCAGCCCGACGCGGTGATGATGATGGCGTCGAGCCCGCCCTGGTCGATGGCGCGTGTCCAGGCATCGACATTTTGTCTCGCCGAGGCAAGTGCGGCCTCTTCGCGCCCCATATGATGGACCAGCGCGCCGCAACAGCCCTCACCCGGCGGCACCACGACTTCGACGCCGAGGCGTGTCAGCAGCGAAATCGTCGTGTCGTTGATGGCGGGATCAAGCACCGACTGCGCGCAGCCGGTGAGGATGGCGACGCGGCCCTTTTTCACCCCCTGCCCGGCATGGACGCCCGGCGAGGCCATCGGTGAAGCCGTGGGGATCGACGCCGGAGCGAGCTTGAGCATCGCACCGAGAGGCTTCAATGACGGCACCTTTTCGAACAGGCCGATGAATGGCTTGCCCAGTTTCGCCAGTTTGAGCGCGGCGCGAAAGCGCTGGGGATAGGGCAGCACGAAGGCCAGCATGGCGCGGATCAGGCGGTCGAGCAGCGGCCGTCTGTAGGTTTCCTGGATATGGGCACGCGCGTGGTCGACCAGATGCATGTAGTTGACGCCCGACGGACAGGTGGTCATGCAGGCCAGGCACGACAGGCAGCGATCGATATGGGTGACGATCTCCTTGTCGGCCGGACGGCCGTTCTCCAGCATGTCCTTGATCAGGTAGATGCGCCCGCGCGGTGAATCGAGCTCGTTGCCCAGCGTCACATAAGTCGGGCAAGTGGCGGTGCAGAAGCCGCAATGCACGCATTTGCGCAGGATCTTTTCCGATTCCGCGACATGCGGATCGGCAAGCTGGGCAAGTGAAAAATTGGTCTGCATCGCTGATTTCCTAAGCCATGCGGCCGGGATTGAGGAGGTTCCTCGGGTCGAACTCCTGCTTCAGCCGCTGGCTGAGCGCGGCCAGTGCGGGTGCCTGCGGCTCGAATACCGGCAGGGCGGCGCGATGAGCGGGGGCGGCGCGCACCAGCGTCGCATGGCCGCCGCCATGTTTGCGCAACAGTCCGCGCAGCAGAGCGGCTTCCGGGTCACCCTCTTCCATGCGCAACCACACCAGTCCGCCCTGCCAGTCGTAGAAGGCGCTGACGGCGGCCTGCATGCGCAGCGTCAGGACCATCTGGTGACCCTGTGAAGGTGTCATCGAGACACGCCAGACCGGTTTCTCGCTGCCGTCGGCGAAGGGCCTGATATCGCGCACATCTTGCCAGATCAGCCGGGAAGCCTCGCTCGAAATCTCCTCCAACGGCCCGGCCTTGCCGAGCAGCGTCTTCAGCGCGGCGATGCGATAGGCGACGGACGGGCCAAAACCTTCGACCCGAAGCAAGGTGGCGGCTTCACTGCCCAGCGCGCCTCCCGCGACCCGCGCGGCGATCCGCTCGGGCAGATGGGCGGCACTCGACACTTCCGCGCTAGAGCCGAGCGCCAAGGCCATGGCGCTTGCCGCGGCATCGTCGAGCAGGCCACGCACGGCCAGCGTCACCTCGGTTTCGGCGGCCGGCAGCACCTTGAAGGTAACGTCGGTGAACACGGCCAACGTGCCCCAGCTGTTGGCCATCAGCTTCGACATGTCATAGCCAGTGACATTCTTAACCACGCGCCCGCCGGACTTGAAGGCCTCGCCCCGGCCGGACACGACGTTGATGCCAAGGATATGATCGCGCGCCGCCCCCGCCTTCAGCCGGCGCGGACCGGACAGGTTCGCGGCCAGCACGCCGCCGATCGTACCTTTGCCCGGCTCGCCGCCGAGCAGCGGGCCGTAGTCCATCGGCTCGAAGGCCAGTTGCTGGCCGTTTTCCACCAACAGCTTCTCGATTTCGACCAGCGGCGTGCCGGCCTTTGCCGACAGCACCAGGTCGGCGGGTTCGTAAAGCGTGACACCGGTGAGTTTCGACAGGTCGAGCGTGTGCTCCGTCTGCAGCGGACGGCCGATGCCGCGCTTGGAGCCGTGGCCAAGGATTTCGATCGGCGACTTTTCCACCACCGCTGAGGTAACGGAGGACAGGACTTCGTCTGAGGTGGTCGGGGTGAAGGTGGTCATGGCCGTCCCTGGTTCCTCGCCCCCGCTTTGCGGGGCGAGGAACCCCCGTTCTGATGGGCCATCCTCAAAACCTCGGAATATCCGGGAACGCCACCTGTCCCCGATGCACATGCATGCGCCCCAGCTCCACGCAGCGGCGCAGTTGCGGGAACACCTTTCCCGGGTTGAGCAGATGGTTGGGATCGAAGGCGCATTTGACGCGCATCTGCTGGTCGAGATCGGCCTGGTTGAACATTTCCGGCATCAGGTCGCGCTTCTCGACCCCCACCCCATGCTCGCCGGTGAGCACGCCGCCGACCTTGACACAGAGACGCAAGATATCGGCGCCAAAGCTTTCGGCCTTGTCGAGTTCACCGGGCACATTGGCATCGTAGAGGATCAGCGGATGCAGATTGCCGTCGCCGGCATGGAAGACGTTGGCGACGCCGAGCCCGTATTTTTCCGACAGCTCGCGCATGCCGGCCAGCACGCGCGGCAATTCCTTGCGCGGGATGGTGCCGTCCATGCAGTAGTAGTCAGGCGAAATGCGGCCAACGGCGGGGAAGGCCGCCTTGCGCCCAGCCCAGAAAGTCAGCCGCTCCTGCTCGGATTGCGAGATGCGACAGGTGGTCGAACCATTGCGGATGGCGATCGCCTCGACCTCGGTGATGAGATGATCGACCTCGACGCCCGGCCCATCGAGTTCGACGATCAGCAACGCCTCGACATCCAGGGGGTAGCCGGCATGGACGAAATCCTCCGCCGCATGGATCGCCGGCCGGTCCATCATTTCCATGCCACCCGGAATGATACCGGCGCCGATGATGTCGGCAACGCACTGGCCGCCCTGCTCGCTGGTCGGGAAACCGATCAACAGCGCACGCGCCGTCTCCGGCCGCTTGAGGATGCGCACCGTGACCTCGGTGACGACGCCGAGCAGGCCTTCCGAACCCGTCATGACGCCAAGCAGGTCGTAACCTTCGGTGTCGAGATGGCTGCCGCCCAGCCGCACCACCTCGCCATTCATCAGCACCATCTCGATGCCGAGCACATTGTTGGCGGTAAGGCCGTATTTCAGGCAATGCACGCCGCCGGAATTCTCCGCGACGTTGCCGCCGATCGAGCAGGCGATCTGGGAGGACGGGTCGGGGGCGTAATAAAAACCCTCCTGCTCGACGGCGATGGTGATGCCGAGATTGGTGACGCCCGGCTGGGCGACGACGGTGCGGTTGGGATAGTCAATCGCAAGGATGCGGTTGAAGCGGCTCATGACCAGCAGGACCGCGTCTTCCAGCGGCAGCGCGCCGCCGGACAACGAGGTGCCGGAACCGCGCGGCACGACGCGGATGTTGCGATCGTTGCAGTATTTCAGCACGCGGGAGACCTGCGCCACCGTTTCGGGCAGCACGACGACCAGCGGCAATTGCCGATAGGCGGTCAGGCCATCGCTTTCGAAAGCGCGCATTTGGTTGGTCGCGTCAACGACGCCCTCGCCCGGCACGATGATGCGCATATCCGCGATAATCTCGTCGCGCCGGCGCATCGTGGCGTCGTCTGGTTTCGGCATGGCCAGGCCGGACATCAGCAGCCCCCATTTCGCTTGACTGGTCAATATCTTTTACCAGTTAAGCGAGCCGGTTGCAAATGCCGCGATGTGAAGACACTCGTCCAAAGGCCCGAGACGAGCTTCCGTAGCGGCAATCTGCCGCTGTTTTACGCTCCCACAAGGGGAGAGGCAGCCGCTATTCGCCTGGGTGCTTTGCCGGCTCGGAATGCATCCGGCGCACGCGGCGCACGCCCCACCAGACCAGCAGAATGGCCACCGGCACCGAAGCCGCGGTGACGACCTCCGGCGCGAAGGCGTGACCGAAGATCGAGGCGCCCTTGGCGACATAGCCGATGAGGCCGACGACGTAATAGGACACGGCGGCGACCGACAGGCCTTCGACGGTCTGCTGCAGGCGCAGTTGCAGGCGGGCGCGGTTGTTCATCGAGGCGAGCAGGTCGCGGTTCTGCTTCTCGACCTCGACATCGACCCAGGTGCGCAGCAGCGTCGTGGCCCGGGTCAGCTTTCGTGACAAATTGGCCTGGCGCTCCTCGACCGAGCGGCAGGTGCGCATGGCTGGCGCCACCCGGCGCTGCAGGAACCCGCCCCAGGTGTCGTAGCCGGGCACGGCTTCCTCCTCGAGCGCTTCCAGCCGCTCGACGACGATGCCGTCATAGGCGCGGCTGGCGCCGAAACGGTAGAGGCTCGACGCGGCGTCCGCCTCCAGTTCGGCGGCGAGTTCGGTCAGGTCCGCAAGCAACGTCTGGCTGTCGCGTGTCTCGGCGACCTTCATTTCCAGCGTGGTCTGAGCCAGCCTGTCCTCGATGCGGCGGGCGCGGCCGGACAGGGTCAGCGCCAGCGGCAGGCCGAGCATGGCCAGCGTGCGGTAGGTCTCGATGTCGATCAGCCGCTGCGACAGTGCCCCGGTACGGGCCGGCGTCAGCCCGCGGTCAAGCACCAATATGCGGGTCATGCCGTCGCCATCCTGGCGAAAATCGGTGATGATCGCCGCGTTGCCGCGCTCGACCAGCGAGTAGCACAGGCTGGTCGGGTCGAAAGCCGCGATCAGCCGCTCGCTGACTTGCGTCCATTTGCGGATTTCGAGCCGGATGCCCGAGATGACGGTTCCCGGCGGCGAAAAGCCGTTGCCGAAGGGCGAATCCGCCTGAGTCCTGCCATTTTCAGAAAGCGGCCCCTCCCACAGATAGGTCGAGAATTCGGTGTGCCGCTCCCAACGCAGCGAGCCCTTGCCCCATTTCATCGCATGGTGGCGGGCCTGGCGATCGGGCGCGGCAATGCCGAGGCGCCGCGACAGTTCGGAAAGCACGGCGTGGTCGACGCCGGAGCCGCCCTCCGTCATGAAGGCGAGTTGCACGAGAACGCGCGGCTTTTCAATGAGCGGATGCGGCCGGGCGTGGACCTCGCCGAGTGCGCCGGGCCGACCCTCATGCGCGGGAAAACCCATGACGCTGCCCTTGGCGCGTGGCTGGAACTCGAGATTGGACGGGTCGTCTGACACGGCTTGTCCCCCGGGTTTCTCTGAACCCTCTTGCGTTCGCGTCCCTCTAGGGCCAATCGCCTGACGACGCAAACAGCAAAGTTTAGCCGAAGATCACAGAACGCCGGGCGGTGAAACCGACGCGCTTCGACCAATTGGATAAATAATTTGACCAGTTGGCGACGCAGGCTTTATCCTGTGCGACACCGGTTCACCTTCCAGGCATTCTGTTGAGCGACATTTTTTCCAGGATCGAGCATTCGCGCACCGCCGACGAGGTGGTGCAGCAGATCGAGAGCCTCATCCTCGAAGGCGTGCTGCGCACGGGCGATCGCTTGCCCGGCGAGCGCGAGTTGGCACGCCAGTTCGACGTGTCGCGGCCGATCCTGCGCGATGCTCTGAAGGCCCTCGAAGGGCGTGGACTGCTGACGACCAAGGCCGGCGGCGGCACGCATGTCGCCGACATTATCGGCCAGCTGTTCACCAAGCCGGTGGCCGACCTGATCTCGATGCATCGCAAGGCGGTGACCGATTATCTGGAATACCGCCGCGAGATCGAAGGCATCGCCGCCGAATATGCGGCGCGGCGCGCCACCCCGGAGGACCTTGCGCTGCTCGACCGCATCATGGAGCGCATGGACGAGGCGCACCGCACCGGCGATTTCGACGACGAGGCTGAAATCGACGTCGAGTTTCATCACGCGATCTGCGAATGCGCGCACAACATCCTGCTGCTGCACACGCTGCGCTCCTGCTATCGGCTGCTGTCGGAAGGCGTGTTCCAGAACCGGCTGCTGGTGTTTAGCGTGCCCGGCGCGCGCGAGGCGCTGCTTGCGCAGCACAAGGCAATTCATACCGCGGTGAAGGCCGGCGATCCCACAGCTGCCCGACAGGCGGCGATGGACCACATGATTTATGTCGAGCGATCCATGGCCGAAGCCGAGCGCAGCGGCGACTGGCAACGGGTGTCGCGGCTGAGGCTGCGGCAGCGTTCGGAAGCCGGCGATAGCGAACCAGCACGCAGACGCTCCTAGTCATTTCGATTAAGCGGGGACCATCATGAGCGACATTCTCACCATCGCAGACCTCAAGGATCTCGCCCGCCGGCGCGTGCCCAAGATGTTCTTCGACTATGCCGATTCCGGCGCCTGGACCGAGAGCACCTATCGAGCCAACGAAGAAGACTTCCAGAAGATCAAGTTCCGCCAGCGCGTCCTGGTCGACATGAGCAACCGCTCGCTGGAATCGACCATGATCGGCGAAAAAGTGTCGATGCCCGTGGCGCTGGCGCCGACCGGCATGACCGGCATGCAGCACGCCGACGGCGAGATGCTGGCGGCACGGGCGGCCGAGGAATTCGGCGTGCCCTTTACCCTGTCGACGATGAGCATCTGCTCGATCGAGGATGTCGCCTCGGTGACGAAGAAACCGTTCTGGTTCCAGCTCTATGTGCTGCGCGACAAGGATTTCGTGCTCGACCTGATCGATCGGGCGAAGGCGGCAAAG
The DNA here is from genome assembly GCF_056868045.1 of Mesorhizobium sp. HAY1-8B. Taxonomy (NCBI): domain Bacteria; kingdom Pseudomonadati; phylum Pseudomonadota; class Alphaproteobacteria; order Hyphomicrobiales; family Phyllobacteriaceae; genus Mesorhizobium; species Mesorhizobium sp. HAY1-8B. The sequence continues at coordinate 2,487,956 of NZ_CP200321.1, read as the reverse complement.
TGCTCGGCCCTGGTGCTGACGCTCGACCTGCAGATCCTCGGCCAGCGCCACAAGGATGTCCGCAACGGGCTTTCGGCGCCGCCCAAGATGACGCTGGCCAACATCATCGACCTGGCCAGCAAGCCGCGCTGGTGCCTGGGCATAGCCGGCACCAAGCGCCGCACCTTCCGCAACATCGTCGGCCACGCCAAAGGTGTCGGTGACGTCTCTTCGCTGTCATCCTGGACGACGGAGCAGTTCGATCCGCAACTGTCGTGGAAGGATGTCGCCTGGATCAAGGAACGCTGGGGTGGCAAGCTGATCCTGAAGGGTATCCTCGACAAGGAAGATGCGCTGATGGCGGCCAAGACCGGCGCCGACGCGATCGTGGTTTCCAACCATGGCGGGCGCCAGCTCGACGGCGCGTCGTCGTCGATCATGGCGCTGGAAGAGATCGCGGACGCGGTCGGCGACAAAATAGAAGTGCACATGGACGGCGGTATCCGCTCCGGCCAGGACGTGTTGAAGGCGCTCTGCCTCGGCGCCAAGGGCACCTATATCGGCCGGCCATTTCTTTACGGCCTGGGCGCGCTCGGCAAGGAAGGGGTTACCAAAGCGTTGGAAATCATCCGCAAGGAGATGGACATCACGCTGGCGCTGTGCGGAAAGCGTCTGGTCACCGACATGGGCAAGGACCAGCTCCGGCGCTAGGGTCCGGTGACAGCCTGACCACGGAGACCACGAGGCTTTGGCGGAACCCGGCATCCATTTTCTCGACGCGCATGGGCCGGACGATGTGCGCCTTTACGCGATCGGCGACGTGCATGGCCGGCTTGACCTGCTGGCCGCCATGCACCAGCGGATCGAGAGCGAACTGGAGTGGAAACCGGTTCGCGACTGGCGGGTAATCCATCTCGGCGATTATGTCGACCGCGGGCCAGAGTCCAAGGGCGTCATCGATTTTCTGATCGAAGCCCGAAAACGCGACCCGCGCAACCTGATGCTGGCCGGCAACCACGACATCGGCTTTCTCGATTTTCTGGGAAACCCTGAACCGGAAGGGCTCTTCATGCGCTATGGCGGCGTCCAGACGGCGCTGTCCTATGGGGTCTCCCTCACCGCGGACGCCAGTTGGTTCGGCAAGACGGAGACGATGAGACGCGGACATCAAGCCTTGCTCGAAGCCATGCCGCAAAGCCATGTCGATTTCCTGCGGTCGCTGCCGTTCTCGGTGACATCAGGCGACTTCTTTTTCTGCCATGCCGGCATCAGGCCGGGCATTGCGCTGGACAAGCAGAGCCCGCAGGACCTGATCTGGATCCGCGACATTTTCCATGATCACATCGGCCTGTTCCCGAAGATCGTGGTGCACGGCCACACCCCGGTCCCCAAGGCCGAAGTGATGGCCAACCGCGTCAATGTCGACACGCTTGCCTGGCAGTCAGGCATGCTTACCGCGCTCGTCGTCGACGGAGCGGACAAACGCATCCTGGAAATGACAATAAAGGAAGCTTGAGCCGCGCCGCAGGATGCGTCGCCAGCGAGCCGGCTTTAGCGAAGCGAGGCGGTAACGCCGTAGCCGTCTACGGCGTTGTGGTTGTTGGCGGCATCGGCGGCATAGATGCCGAGACCGCAAAGCACGATGGCGGACAACATGGCAAAGGACAGAAGCGCTGCTTTCACGGAGGTCATCTCTTGTTGAGCTTTCTGCATCTGTGCACCAGGCGGTTACCAATGCGTTGAAACGGAGAATTCGCTTCAAAGTTTCGACGATTTCGCGCTTCTAGGCGCGTTCTGTATCGACGGTGTGTCGCACGGGTCACACAAAAGGTTCATCGCGGTTGCACTTATGATGCAGAGCGCGCGCCTTCTAGAATGGCGGGCGGACACAGCCAAGAATGAAAGGGGTTTTCCCCAACCGGTTTCACGGCCGCGTGCCAATTATGTCACGCGCGGGAATGGACGCTGAGAGACTGTTTCGAAATTCGCTCTGGCGAGTGAGTGTCTCAGATGGTTGCCACCCAGGCGCGAGCAATGGCCAGCCCTGCGGCATCGGCGTCGGGTCCGTTGCGGGCCATTTCGCCATCGAGCTTGCCGGCCCAGTCGGGATGGCGCGCGGCAATGGTCGGGGCGAAGGAGGTGCTCCAGTCCTTCACCATCGGCCGATCGGCCTCGAAATGGAACTGGAAGCCATAGACGGCGCGGCCGACACGAAACGCCTGGTTTTCGGCGATATCATTGCCGGCGAGACGTACGGCGTTTTGCGGCAGTTCGAACGTGTCGTCGTGCCACTGGAAGATCGGGAATTTTTCCGGCAGTTCAGCCAGCACCGGATCGGCCTTGGCATCCCGCGTCAGCGACACGCCGCGCCAGCCGAATTCGTTGGCGGCGCCGATGCGGTTCTCACCGCCGAAGGCGCGGGCGACGAGCTGGCTGCCAAGGCAGATGCCGAGCACGGCGCGGTCCTTGCCGGCAAAATCGCGGGTCAGTTCGAGCAACGCCGGGAAATAGGGATACTCATCGTCGGCCAATGCGTTCTGGCCGCCGCCGAGCACCACCATGGCATCGTGCCCAGCCGCATCCTGCGGCAGCGGATCGCCCTTGTAAGGGAGGCGCACATCGAGATCGGCACCCGCTTCCGCGAGTGCGGCACCAACCTGGCCGAGGCCGGTATTGTCGTAGTTCTGGACCACCAGCACCCGCATCGCAAAACCCTGCTGACATGAAAATGATGCGACGAGCGATATCATGCCGCCCGCATAGCAGCCAAGATGCGTATCCCAGGAGAGAACTATGCCACTGCAGAACCGGGTCGATCCGTTCGGCGCCATCCACGCCGTGCCCGAGCGCGGCCTGTTCACCGGCAATCGCGGCATTATCCATGATCCCGAAACCAAGACTTTGTTGAAGAAACGCTGGGCGCTTCAGGCCTGGATCATCTGCGTGTGCCAGTTCCGCAATGTGCGGCGCGAGCCGATGGGCCGCAACAGGCCCGGCGGCAAGGCCGGCTGGACCGAACTTTTCTTCCTCGACGAGGTTACGGCCCTGGCGGCGGGACATCGCCCTTGCTTCTTCTGCCAGCGCGGGCGGGCCAAGGAGTTTGTCCAGCGCTTCGGCGAAGCCTTCGGCATCGCCGAGCCACGCGCCCCGCAGGTCGACAAGCTGCTGCACAAGGAGCGGCTGGCTTCGGGGGGCAAGCCGCCTGTGGTTGCCGTTGAAGACCTTGGCGGCCTGCCGGACGGCGCCATGGTTGCGGACGGCGGCTCAGCCTATGCCCTGCGCGGCGGCAAGGCACTGCGCTGGTCGTTCGCCGGCTATGGCCCGCCCGCTGATTTCGGCTCACTCGGCGAAAAGACGTTTTTGCTGCTCACTCCAGCGACAGCGCTCAATGTCCTGCGGCATGGCTTTCGACCGGTGTGGCATGCATCCGCCGAGACTTGACGGAGGCGGCCGGCTCGCTCATTCCTCGGCCATGCGCGCCAATTACAAGATGCAACGCCTGTTCGTGCCCGACGACCTCGGGGCGGATGCCGAATTCGACGCCGGCCAGCAGCAGAGCCATTATCTGATGCATGTGCTGCGCCTTGGCGAAGGCGCCGAGATCCTGGTCTTCAATGGCCGAGATGGTGAGTGGTCGGCGGCCATCGCGGCGAAGTCGAAGAAAGCGGTCAAACTGAGGGTGCTGGCATTGCAGCGGCCGCAGCCGCCACTGCCCGATCTCATCTACTGTTTCGCACCGCTGAAGCAGGGCCGGCTCGACTATCTCGTGCAGAAGGCGGTCGAGATGGGCGCCGGCATCCTGCAACCCGTCATCACCCAGCACACGCAAGTCGCCAAGCCGTCCATCGATCGGCTGCGCGCCAATGTCGTCGAGGCCGCCGAACAATGCGGCATCCTGGCGGTGCCGGAGGTTCGCGAGGCGGAAAAGTTCGAACGCCTGCTGACCGGCTGGGACAAGGAAAGGCGGCTGGTCTTCTGCGACGAGGACGCCTCGACCAACAATCCGCTGCCTGCGCTGCAGCAGGTGAAGGAGAAGAAGCTGGCGCTGCTGGTCGGGCCCGAGGGCGGCTTTTCCGATGAGGAGCGCAAGATGCTGCGCGCCCTGCCCTTCGTGACCGCCATTCCGCTCGGCCCACGCATCCTGCGCGCCGACACGGCGGCCGTGGCGGCACTTGCAGTGATGCAGGCAACTGTCGGAGACTGGTAGGACGTCATGTCTTGCAAGAGGCAGCGCGGATCGTGGCCTTCAATTCCTCTTGACCTGTGGCTCAGGATTTTTCGCTTGATCGGCTACTGACATTTCGTCCATTTACCGCCGGCGGCTCCACTGGCCGCTTTTGAGGGCTTGATCATGGCGCGCGACACAACCGATTTCCGGCCGATCGAAGGTGTCGACGAACTCGTCGAGCACCTGGCAGAAGGCAACAAGCCGCGCGACAAATGGCGCATCGGCACCGAGCACGAGAAATTCCCCTTCTATGTCGATGGCAACGCGCCCGTGCCCTATGGCGGCGAGCGCGGCATCCGCGCAATCCTGGAAGGCATGCAGGAAAAGCTGGGCTGGGACCCGATCATCGATGACGGCCGCATCATCGGCCTGGTCGAGCCGACGGGCCAGGGCGCGATCTCCCTCGAGCCCGGCGGCCAGTTCGAGCTTTCCGGCGCGCCGCTGGAGACCATCCATCAGACCTGCCGCGAGGGCAATGCGCATCTGGCGCAGGTGCGCGAGATCGCCGAACCGATGGGCATCCGCTTCCTCGGCCTCGGCGGCAGCCCGAAATGGTCGCTGGCCGAGACGCCGAAAATGCCGAAATCGCGCTATGAGATCATGACGCGCTACATGCCCAAGGTCGGCACCAAGGGCCTCGACATGATGTACCGCACCTGCACGATCCAGGTTAACCTCGACTTCGAGAGCGAAGCCGACATGCGCCGCAAGATGCAGGTCTCGCTGAAGCTGCAGCCGCTGTCGACGGCGCTGTTCGCGAACTCGCCTTTCACCGAGAGCCGGCCGAACGGCCTGCAGAGCTGGCGCGGCGACATCTGGCGCGACACCGACAACCAGCGCTCCGGCCTGCTCGAATTCTGCTTCTCGCCGGAGTTCGGTTTCGCCGACTACGTCGAATGGGCGCTCGACGTGCCGATGTATTTCGTCATCCGCGACGGCCACTATCACGACATGACGCACATCACCTTCCGCCAGTTCATGGCCGGCGCCGCGCGCAACGAAGTGCCGGACGGGCTGCCGACGATGGGCGACTGGGCGAACCACCTGTCGACGCTGTTCCCCGACGTCAGGCTGAAACGTTTCCTCGAAATGCGCGGCGCCGATGGCGGCCCGTGGCGGCGCATCTGCGCGCTGCCGGCCTTCTGGGTCGGCCTGCTCTATGACGAGGCGGCGCTCGACGCGGCCGAGGCGTTGACCTCGAGCTGGACCTACAAGGAAGTGCTGGCCATGCGCAACGCGGTGCCGGAGCTGGGCATTTCCGCGCCCTTCCGCAACGCCACGCTGCGCGAGATGGCACGCGATGTGCTGGCCATCTCGCGCACGGGGTTGAAGAACCGCGGCAAGAAGAACCGTGACGGCTACGACGAAACCTCGTTCCTCAACACTTTGGACGAAGTGGTCGCGCGCGGCACGACCAGCGCCGAGGAGATGCTTTCGGCCTACCACACGCGCTGGGGCGGCTCGATCGAGCCGGTGTTCATGGAATACGCCTATTAACCGCGCACGTTAAGGAGCGGCAAAAGCCGCTTCAATCGAGTGTTGAAACGAATTAGGCTCTCTTCCGAGGAATTCAGGAGGAGAAGCCGATGCCTACCTTGTTCGATATGCTGACCCAGGCCCAGAACGGCAACGGCATGCAGGCGCTTGCCCAACAATATGGGCTTTCGATGCAACAGACACAGGCGGCGGTCGCAGCACTACTGCCGGCCTTTTCGCAGGGGTTGCAACGCAACACCGCCGATCCCTACGGGCTCGGCGCCTTCATGACGGCGATGGCAAGCGGCCAGCACGCCAAATATTTCGACGACGCGACCCGGGCGTTTTCGCCGCAAGGCGTCGATGAAGGCAACGGCATTCTCGGACATCTGTTCGGGTCCAAGGACCTGTCACGCGCCGTGGCCAGCCAGGCGGCGCAAGCGAGCGGCGTCAGCCAGCAGGTCCTGCAGCAGATGCTGCCCGCGATCGCCTCGATGGTGATGGGCGGCCTGTTCAAGCAGACGACAAATCAGATGCAGTCCGCGGGAGGCTTCGGCGGTGGTGGGAACAATCCGCTCGGCGAGATCATCGAACAGATGATGCGGCAAGGCGGCATGCCGGCCCCGGCACCACAACAGCGTCAGGCCCCGCCGCCCCCGAACCCGATGGACAACCCGCTTGGCAAGGTCTTGCAGGACATGTTCGGCGGCGGCACGCCGCAACCGCAGAGCCAGCCGCAGCAAGCGCCCAACCCTTATGGTGACAATCCGCTAGGCAAGGTGCTGCAGGACATGTTTGGTGGCGGCGCGCCGCAGCCGCAAGCCCGACCGCAGCCACAGCAGACGCAGAGCCCCTATGGTGACAATCCGCTGGGAAAGATCTTCGAGGAAATGCTGCGGCAAGGCGGCGGGGGAGGATTGGGCGGCGGGCAGCCGGCGCCTCAGCCTCAGGCACCGCAGCAGCGCCAGGCGCCGCAACCGCAGACCAACCCGAGCGGCAGGCCGAGGAACCCGTTCGATGATTTGTTCGGCAAGATGTTCGAGACCGGCGCCCAGCAGCGCGACGACTATCAAAAGGGCGTGGAAACGATCTTCGATCAGTTCAAGCGCGACATGGACCGCAGGTAGGCGCCAAGGCAGCCACCATTTCTGAACACGCCAGAAAAGAAAAGCCCGGTCCTTGGGAGGACCGGGCAACGTGCAGGCAGGCCGGCGGGGAACCGGCAGGGAGTGGGAAGCCTGCAGAACCTTTGGTCGCACTGAGCCCTGAAAGGTTCAACGCGACCGAAACTCAACCGATCAGGCCACCTTGCGGGCAAGATCCTCGATCGTCTCCACGCGATCGCTGGCGATTTCACGCAGCATCACCGTCGGGTCTCGGCCGAACGGCACGTCGATGGCGACATGCAGGTCGGCGCGCGTCAGGCCGATATCGGCGAGCTCGGCATCCGACATCTCGCCAAGGCGATAGAAGGCGCGGCGATTTTTCCAGGCGCGGTAGAAATTGAAGACGGTATTGGCCACGCGCATCGCAACGGCCGGACGCGAGGTGATGCGCGAGGTCTCGGTGGCGAAATCGATCGTGGTCATAGCAGTCTCCCTCGGAGTCGAGCGGACAAAGCCAAGCGATCGGCGCTGGCGACAGCAGCCGTTCCGGCTTCGATTCATTTTCAAAGGTGCATGTCGTTTTCCCAAAACCGGTGTCCACTTTTGGGCGACATGCATTGGCTTCATGTGGACAATGCCAATTTGCCATCAGCCGATTGATTAATCCAACGAATGTTTCTAATCTTTAGCATCAACATCAATGATGGATTGAACCGATGAAAGCGCCGCTCGATCTCGATCAGTTGCAAACCTTCATCTCGATCGCCGACACCGGCAGCTTCACGCGGGCAGCCGAGGAGGTGCACCGGACCCAGTCGGCGGTGTCGATGCAGATGCGCCGGCTGGAGGAGCGGATCGGCAAGCCGCTGTTCGAGAAGGAGGGGCGCAGCAACAGGCTGACGGAGGAAGGCGACAAGCTGCTCTCCTATGCAAGACGGCTGCTTTACCTCAACCGCGAAACGCTCGCCGCCTTCGACGACCAGCGGCTGGAAGGCACGATCCGTATCGGCACGCCGGACGATTATGCCGACCGTTTCCTGCCGGAGATCATGGCACGCTTCACCCGCTCCAATCCGCGCGTCGAACTGACCGTCATCTGCGAGCCGACGCCGGGGCTGGTCGAGCATATCAAGCGCGGCAATCTCGACCTGGCGCTGGTGACGCACAACGATGTGCGCGGCCAGTCGGAAGTGGTGCGGCGCGAACCGCTGCTTTGGGTCACCTCGGCCAACCATGCGACACATGAACAGGTAACGCTGCCGATGGCCTTTGGCCGGCCGAACTGTATCTGGCGGCGCGCCGCCGTCGATGTGCTGGACCAGCAGAACCGCGACTATCGCATCCTGTTCACCAGTTTCTCGGCGACCGTCATCACCGCCGCCGTGCTTTCGGGCCTGGCGATCTCGGTGCTGCCGGAATGCGCACTCAGGCCCGGCATGCGGGTGCTGGGCGAGGCCGACGGTTTCGGCGCCCTTCCCGATTGCCGCATCGGCATCATGCGCGGCCAGACCTCGCGGCCGGAGATCGTCGATGCGCTTGCCCGCCACATCTCGGAGAGCCTGGACAACATCTCGGTGCCGCTTGGCGAGGAGACGGGAACCTTCGACTTCGCCGCACTCGCCTTTGCCAAGATGAAGCGGACGAGACCGAACCAGCTCCTGCCCGGCTGGTAGGGAAGAATCGGGGCGCCTTGAGCGCGTGGCCGGATACGGGCGCCTTGACGTGGGGCGCCAACCAGCCCCCAATCGGCCGATGAGCGAAGCAGCATCCGAATCACGCACCAACGCCACCGAATACACGGTGAGCGAGATCTCCGGCGCGCTGAAGCGTACGGTGGAGGACGTCTTCGGCAATGTGCGGGTGCGCGGCGAAATCTCCGGCTATCGGGGCCCGCACTCCTCCGGCCATGCCTATTTCGCGCTGAAGGACGACCGCGCCCGGCTCGACGCCGTGGTGTGGAAAGGCACGATGAGCCGGCTGAAATTCCGCCCCGAGGAAGGGATGGAGGTGATCGCCACCGGCAAGCTCACCACCTATCCCGGCAAGTCCAACTACCAGATCGTCATCGACAATCTGGAGCCGGCTGGCGCCGGGGCGCTGATGGCGCTGCTGGAGGAACGCAAGCGCCGGCTGCAGGCCGAAGGGCTTTTCGATGCCGCACGCAAGCGCCGGCTGCCGTTCATGCCGCGCGTCATCGGCGTCGTCACCTCGCCGACCGGGTCCGTCATCCGCGACATCATCCATCGCATCAAGGACCGCTTTCCGCTGCATGTGCTGGTCTGGCCGGTGCGCGTGCAGGGCGAGACATCAGGGGTGGAAGTGACCAATGCCGTCACCGGCTTCAATGCACTGGCCTGGGATGGTTCCATCCAGCGCCCCGATCTCTTGATCGTCGCGCGCGGCGGCGGCAGCCTGGAGGATCTGTGGGGGTTCAACGATGAGGCGCTCGCCCGCGCCGTTGCCGCCTCCGGAATTCCGGTGATCTCGGCGGTCGGCCACGAAACCGACTGGACACTGATCGACCTCGTCGCGGATGTACGGGCGCCGACACCAACGGGCGCGGCCGAAATCGCCGTGCCGGTGAAGGCCGACCTCGAAGCGACGCTTGCCAGCCTTGGCGCGCGGCTCAAGGCGGCCATCTCACGCAATTTCGAACGCAAGCGGCAGGCCGCCCGTGCGGCGGCGCGCGCGCTGCCCTCGCCCGATCAATTGCTGGCGCTGCCGCGCCGGCGCCTCGACGAGGCGACGTCGAGGCTCAGTCGCGGCCTGTCCGTCAGCGTCGACCGCAAGCGGGCGCGACTCCAGGGCCAAAGGCTGACGCCGGCCACGCTGTCGCGGCGCATCAACGAGGCGCGCACGCTGACCGGCCGTGACCTCGCCCGCGCGCAGGCGGCCTTCTTTGCCATCGTGCGCGAACGGCGCGCTCGCTTTGCGCGCACCGCGACGCGGCTGTCGCCGGCACCGATCGCGCGAAGGCAGAAGCAGCAGGCCGACGCACTGGCAGCGCTCGCAAGGCGGCAGGATCGGGTTATCTCGCTGCGGCTCGAGCGGCTGCGCGGCCAATTGAGCCAGGCAGAGCGCCTGCTGACCACGCTGTCGCACAAGGCCGTCCTGGCGCGCGGCTTCGCGCTCGTCAAGGATGCCGATGGCGCCGTCATCAAACAGGCGGCCGACGTGGCATCGGGGATGGCGCTCTCGCTGGAGTTCGCTGATGGCACGGCCGATGCGGTGGCAACCAGCGGTGCAGCGCGACCGAAGCCGGCTGCCAAGCCATCAGCAAAGGCCAAGGAACCCGGCAATCAGGGATCGCTGTTCTGAGCACGACCGACAATCCACACCACCTGGCCACGCCCAGCGGCAAGCCGCGCGCGCGAAGCTTCGGCATCGGCTTCGACGGGACGCCCGGGCCGTTCAACGCGATCACCGACGTGCCCGGCGTCGCGGTCGGCTATGCGACGCTGATATCAGGCGATGGGGCGCTGGTCGTCGGCAAGGGGCCGGTGCGCACCGGAGTCACGGCGATCCTGCCCAGGCCAATTGCTGAGCTGGCCACGCCGGTGTTCGCCGGTATTTTCAGCCAGAACGGCAATGGCGAGTTGACCGGCTCGCACATCGTCGAAGAAACCGGTGCTTTCAACTTTCCGATCACCATTACCAACACGCATTCCTGCGGTGTTTCGCGTGACGGCACGCTGCGCTGGATGCACCAAGTGCAGCCGGCCGCGCTCGACAGCGGCTGGGGCCTGCCGGTGGCGGCGGAGACCTATGACGGCTTCCTCAACGACATAAACGGCCACCATTTGACCTTTGAGCACGTGGCCCAGGCACTAGACGGTGCCGCCGGCGGCCCGATCGAAGAAGGCAGCGTCGGCGGCGGCACTGGCATGATCACCTTCGGCTTCAAGGCCGGTTCGGGCACGGCTTCGCGCGTCGTCGGGTGGCAGGGAAATTCCTACACGGTGGGCGCCTTCGTGCAGTCGAATTTCGGCAAGCTGCGCAATTTCACGCTTCGCGGCCAACGCGTCGAGCCAGCGCTCGCCGAATCGGCGATCCGAGACGACGCACGGCATGCCGAAAAAGGCTCGATCATCGCCGTCATCGCCACCGATGCGCCATTCCTGCCGCACCAGATGAAGCGGCTGGCGCGCCGCGTGCCGCTCGGCGTCGCCATGACCGGCGGCTTCGGCTACCACAGTTCGGGCGACATCTTTCTCGCCTTCTCGACCGCCAATCCTGCCGCCGCACTGGCGCCGTCAGGCCGGATCGCCAATGCCGATTTCATTCCCGATACGGACATCGATCCGTTTTTCGATGCCGTAATCCAGACGGTGGAAGAATCGATCCTCAACGCATTGGCCGCCAACGACGACATGACCGGACGCGACGGCAATTTCGTGCCTGCACTGCCGAAGACATGGTTGAAAGAAAAGTTCGGGCTGAAAGAAAAGCTCGACTGAGACGAAAACGCGGGCCGAAAAGCCCGCGCATTCAGACAGAGCGGCCGTTAGGATCTATTCCGCAGCCTTGCTGGGCGCCTGGTGGTGCTCGTCGGCCTCGGCCGCTTCCTCGAGCCGGGAAGCAATGAGTTCCTGGATATCGCCGACTTCTTCCTGGATATCCTCCAGCGGGATGCCGACCTCGGCCGCCTTGGCGGCGCATTCCTTGGCCAATGTCTCGGCCTGCTTGTCGATCCTGGCCTGGGACTGGCAATGGACCTTTTCGCCGATCCATCCCCGCAAGAACTCGATGGCGTGTTCACTCATACTGCTGTTCCCTGCGGCAAAGCCGGTTGGTAATCATAAACGTCGGCACCCCACAAAGGATGCATGTTCCCATTCCAGCCGAGTCGCGGCCAGCCGGCAAGTCAATGCCGTCCAGGGTCCACAGAGCCGAAGGAAATCGAGGGGTGAAGAACATTTTCTGATTCTGAAGGACTGTACCGTTGGCGGGATATGACCCGCGCCGAGCAATTGCTTCTACCTTTTACGGCTTTCAGTCCGTTTCGTATCTCAACGGCTGTCGCTAAAGCCGCCTTTTTGACGTTGCGCCTCGAGGCGCGAGCCAACGAAGCCGCCGCTATATAGTGATATCCTCCTGCAATGTCGACTCCTTCCAACCGTGCCCACAGGCTGCACCAAGGTCGCACTCCCGCGCGCCATCAGAAGGTCTCGACCCAAGGCCTCAACTCCATTTCCCAGGTCCAGGCGCTGCGGTGCTGGCGATGGATGGAGAGATAGGCCTCGGCGATGGCGTCCGGAGACAGCCGGCGATCCGGCGGTCCGGGCTCCTGTCCGGACGCAGCCGAGGCGATGGCGCCATCGATGATGAAATGGGCGACGTGGATGTTCTTCGGCGCCAGTTCACGGGCCATGGACTGGGCCAGCCCGCGCAAGCCGAATTTGGGCATCGCAAAACCGGCGGAGCCGGCGAAGCCCTTCACGCTTGCTGTCGCACCAGTGAAGAAGATCGAGCCAGTCCCTTGAGCAAGGAGCTGGCGCGCCGCTAGCTGGCCGACCAGGAACCCGCCATAGGCCCCAACCAGCAAAGCCTGCCGGACCGCCTCGGGATCGAGCTCGACTATCGGCCCGCGAGCGCGTCCGCTGGCGTTGAAAACCACCAGCGAGAGCGGGCCGGCCTTGTCGGCGACATCGAACAGATGCTCCACCGAAGCGGGATCGGAGACATCCGTTGCCACGGCCTGCGCGCCTGTCTCAGCCTGCAATGCACCGAGTTTCTCAATGTTTCGAGCGGCCAGAACGACGCTGAACCCTTCCTTGGCAAGGAGGCGCGCCAGCGAGGCGCTCAAGCCGGAGCCCGCACCGGCGATGACGGCGACATTGGATGTCATGAGACCTCTCCTTCCTTGTACGGATTGCGGTCGATGGCTGGCGAATGAACTGTGTTGAAGCTTGCCGGATCAGCGCGGCGGCGGCAACGCCGAGGCACCTGGAATTGCTCCAGAAAAATGGCCGGGCGCGAAACGGCCCGGCCAAAAAGAAGGTCATAACCTTCAGAGGGGAACACCGCTCAGTGAAATGGGAGGAAAACACCGAACGGATTTTTCTCTTTTGAACCGATTCTCGGACAGATACGACGGATGATTTTCTAAAGATTGGTCAGAATTGCGAAAATTCTGTTCCTTCTTCGCCAGGAAGCTCAACCAACCCGGCTTTCCCCTTCGAGCAGATCCGCATAATGGCGCCGCGCGACGTCGGGATGCGAGCGCAGCCGGCTTTTCAGCACATTGGTTCCGACATCGCGAAAGAGCGGATTGTCCGGATCGCTGGTCGGTCCGCGCGCCTGCGCCGCCAATTCCTCGGAAAGGCCAAGCAGCGGTATCGTCGCATCAAGCCTGGCGCTGAAGAAGAACGGCACCGAAATACGTTCGACGCCGGCGGGGGGCGTCACGACCCGATGCACGGTCGCTCGCAAATAGCCGTTGGAGGCCAGTTCGAGCAATTCGCCAATGTTGACGACGAGCGTGCCGGGAATGGGATCGACATCGACCCAGCTGCCGTCATAGTCGACCTGGAGTCCCTTGTTGTCATCCTGGAGCAGCAGCGTCAGGAAACCGCCATCCTTGTGCGCGCCCACGCCCTGGTCGCCGCCGGTTGCATCACGGCCGGGGTAGCGCACGATCTTCATGCGATGGTTGGGTTCCCCGCCATAGATCGGGTCGAAGGCGTCCTCGGGCTGATCGAGCGACAGAGCGAAGGCTTTCAGCAACCGGATCGCCACGGCCGTCACCTTGCTCTGCCAGGCAAGCAGCGCCGGCTTGAGATCCGGCAGCGCCGCGGGCCACTGGTTCGGTCCCTGCAGCCGCGTCCAGGCTGGAATTCCCGGCCCTTGCGCGATTGCATGGCGTTCGACGCCAATGTCGAGTTGCTCGCGCCAGTCCTCCTTGCCCTTGGTCAGTTCGCCGCCTGCGCGCGTATAGCCGCGAAACTGCGAGGATCTGACCATCTCGATTGCCAGCTTGTCGGCTTCCGGCAGGGCAAAGAAGTGACGCGATGCGGTGAGGACCTCGCTGATCTCCGCCCAGGAGATGCCATGTCCGGCCAGGTAGAAAAAGCCGATGTCGCGCGAAGCGGAGCGCAAGTCCACCAGAAATGTCCGGCGTTCCAACGCGCCCTGCTCAAGACGGCTCAAATCAAGCACAGGCACTATTCTGGGCATATCAGGCTCCTTTCCTGGCGCTTTCCGGGCGTTGTTTGAATTCACCACTTCGGAAAACCCAGCCGATTGGACATGCAGGCGCTTTTGCGCGACCATAGCCGCCATCAACGCGCGCAAGTCTCATCGACTTCGAATTGCCGGGAAAGAAACGATCGGCCCTTCGTCGCAGCCGCGACGAACAATTTTTCCATTCGGACGGGCAAGCTGATGATGATCGCGATCATGCCATGACAGACAGGCGCTGGGCGCGCCCAATCGTCCTCAACCCTCCTGGGCCGCCCTCAACAGCATGCCGAACAGGTCGCGCGGCTCATCGGGGTCGGCCAGCATGTCGAGTTCCTGGTAGAGGCCGGTCGACTTCAACTGGTCCCTGACATAGCGCAGCGCCGAAAAGTCCTCGATGGCGAAGCCGACGGAATCGAACAACGTGATCTGGCCGGCATCGCGCCTCCCTTGCACGGCGCCTGATATGACCTGCCAAAGTTCAGTAACCTCATGATCCGGTGCGAGTTGCTGGATCTCGCCTTCGATGCGGGTCTGCGGGGGATATTCGACGAAGATGTCGGAGCGCAGCAGGATATCGCGGTGCAGTTCGGTCTTGCCCGGGCAGTCGCCGCCGACCGCGTTGATGTGGACGCCGGAGCCGACCATGTTGTCGGTGAGAATGGTGGCATACTGCTTGTCGGCGGTGACCGTGGTGATGATGTCGGCGCCCTCGACCGCTTCCTGCGCGGTCGTGCAGGCGGTCATGTCAAAGCCGAGGCCGTCGAGGTTACGGATACATTTTTGCGTCGCCGAACGGTCGATGTCGTAAAGGCGGAGCTTGTCGACGCCGAGCAGCGCCTTGAAGGCCAGCGCCTGGAATTCGGCCTGGGCGCCATTGCCGATCAGCGCCATGCTGCGGGAGCCGGCTGGCGCCAGATGCTTTGCCGCGAGAGCCGACATCGCCGCCGTGCGCAGCGCGGTCAGGATGGTCATTTCCGACAAGAGTACCGGATAGCCGTTGTGGACATCGGCCAGCATGCCGAAGGCGGTGACCGTCTGGCGGCCCTCGCGCATGTTCTTGGGATGGCCGTTGACGTATTTGAAGCCATAGACCTCGCCGTCACTGGTCGGCATCAGTTCGATGACGCCCTCGGCGCTGTGCGAGGCGACACGCGGCGTCTTGTCGAAGAGGTCCCAGCGGCGGAAATCATCCTCGATATAGGCGGCAAGCTCGACGAGGAAGCGTTCAACGCCGATCTTCAGCACCAGCTTCATCATGTGGTCGACGCTGACGAACGGCACGATGTTGAGATTGGGGATCATTTTGCTTCCTTGCCGGCGTTCCGGTCAGTCCTTGCGATGCGCGTTGTGCGTCTTCATCATCGCGGCAAGCGCCGGGTCTTTCTCCTCCAGCGCGCTGATGGCTCCGCCGGTATCATGGAGGCGTTCATCCTGCCCCATCTTGAACTTGGCTTCGAGCCGCTCGATCGGCAGGTCGAAGCCGATGATGTGAGGTATGCGCCGTTCCATGCCGCCCGGACCGAGTTCGCGCATGCGCCAGCGGTCATCACGATCCTTTTCCAGCAAATCGACCAATTGCAGCAAATGCCGGGCAGTGGCGCGCTTATCGAGCGGCACCGGATTGCCATGGCAATGCACCACGGCAAAGTTCCAGGTCGGCGCGCTGTCGCGGACCGGGTTGCGCGGATACCAGGAGGACGAGATGTAGCCATGCGGCCCCTGGAAGACGGCAACCGTCTCCCTGCCCTGCGCAATCAGCTCGCTGTGCGGATTGGCCCTGGCGAGATGCGAGACCAGCGTTCCGTTTGCGCCCCGCGTGCGATCGAGCACGAACGGCAGATGCGAGACGACGAGCCCTTGCGGCCCTGATGTCACCACCGTTGCGAAAGCGGCCGCCTCGATCAGGCCGAACACGGCGTCGCGCGACAGCGGCGCGAATTCCGGCTTGCTGTACATGAGATCAGCTACGCTGGACCCGGACCGCCGGGATGAGGCCTTGCGGCCGCAACAGCAGCACGGCGATGACACCCGACAGCACGATGGCGTCGCGATAGGGCGCGATCGCCCCCGGCAGCGTCGCCTGCAGCAGCACCTCGATGATGCCGAGCAGGAAACCGCCTGCGACCGCACCCGGCAGGCTGCCGAGGCCACCGACGACGGCGGCGATGAAGGCTTTCAGCACCGGCGTGAAGCCCATCAGCGGATCGACCGAGGCGCGTTGCGCCACCCACAGCATGGCCGCCAACCCCGCCAGCAAGCCGGAGAGCAGGAAGGCGGTGGCGATGATGCGGCTGGCCGGAATGCCCATCAGGCGCACGACGTCGAAATCCTCCGCCGCTGCGCGCATCGCCGTGCCGGTCACCGAGCGGCGCAGGAAGACCTCCAGCGCAATCAGCGCCAGCGCCGAGACGACGATCGAGATGCTTGGACCGACGCCGATGGTGAAATCACCAAAGGAGAAGGCGCCGGTCATCCAGCCGGGCATGGCGACAGCCTGCGGCCGGGCCGAAATACCGTTCTGGAAGACAACTTTCAAAAGGCTGGACACGGCGAAACTGGTCAGCAGAAGACTGGTGACGCTGGCGCCACGCATAGGCCTGAAGGCGATGCGCTCCATGGCGACAGCGGCGAGTGCACCGCAGGACACGGCGACAAGCACGGCTACCGGAAAGGGAAGGCCGAGCACCAGCGAAGCCAGAAGCGCATAGCCCGACAGCGTCATCAGCTCGCCATGGGCGAAATTGATGAGACCAACGATGGAGAACACGATCGCCAGGCCGAGCGCCAGCAGCGCATAGACGCCGCCAAGGCTGACCGCATTGATGATCTGCTGCGCGACCATGCTTCTTAAGCTCCCAGATAGGCTTGGCGGACGAGGTCCGAAGAGGCGAGTTCTTTTGCCGTGCCCGACAACGCCACCTCGCCATTGGCAAGCACGACGGCACGATCGGCGATTTCCAGCGCCAGCGCCACATTCTGCTCGACCAGAAGGATGGTCAGGCCCTTGCGGCGCAGTTCGGCGATCAGGTCGAAGACGGTGTCGATCAGTTGCGGGGCAAGGCCGAGCGACGGCTCGTCGAGCAGGATCATGCGCGGTTTGCCCATCAAGGCGCGGGCGATGGCCAGCATCTGCTGCTCGCCGCCGGACAGGTTGCCGCCCTTGACGCGATGATAGCGACGCAGGATCGGGAACAGCTCCAGCATCTCCTCCTCGCGCACCCGCGCCTCGGCCGCCGGCTGATGCACCGCGCCGCCGAGACGCAGATTGTCGGCCACCGTCAGGCTGGCGAAGATGCGGCGGCCTTCGGGAACCAGCGCGACCCCCTTGCGGGCGATGGCCTCCGGAGCCAAGCCGGTGATGTCGGCCCCGTCGAACACCACCTTGCCGGACGCAGCCGGCACCAGCCCGGCGACGGCACCGAGCGTCGAGCTCTTGCCGGCGCCATTGGCGCCGACCAGCGCGATGATCTCGCCGCTGTCGACGGTGAGGTCGACACGGCGCACCGCCTCGACTTCGCCGTACCGGATTTTCAGGGCTTCGACGCTCAGCATGGCATCACGGCGCGGGAACGTCGGCGGCGGCGGGGATCAGGGTTTCGACATGCTTGCCCTCGCCGCCGTCGTAGCGCATCAGCGCCACGGGCCTGAGCGGCATGCGGTCGGTGCCGGCATAGGTGATCTTCCCGGTGATGCCTTCGAAATCCTTGAGGTTGGCGATGGCGTCGCGGATGGCCTTGGGATCGTCGGAGCCGGCGGTCTTGACCGCCTGGTCGAGGATCAGCCCGATCTCGTAACCATTGACCTCATAGGTCGATTCCGGCGCGTGGCCGGCATATTTGGTGAAGGCGGCGTTGAAGGCCTCGAGCTTGCTGGCCGGCTCGGCATAGCCGGCCGCGGTATAGACGACGCCGTCGACCAGCTTGCCCAGAGCCTTGATGGTCGGCGTACCGATAGCATCGGCGCCATAGACCGGGATGGTGACCCCGGCGCCACGCAATTGCTGGATGAAGGCCGGGAAATCCGGTTCATAGGCCGCCGTCATGATCAGGTCCGGCTTGTCGGCCAGGCCTTTGATGTTGGTGATCTCGGCGGAGAAGTCCGGCTGGCCCATTGTAAAGGTGCCGCGGCCGACGACGGCACCGCCCTTCTTCTCGAACACCTTGCCGAAATATTCAGGCAGGTTGGCGGTATAGGTGGAGTCCGGCGAGGTCAGCAGGAACACCTTCTTCTTGCCTTCGGAGACGGCGAAATCGGCTACCGCCGTCGCCTGCACATTGTCGGCCGGGTAGGTGCCGAACATGACGTCGCCGACCGCACCTGTGAGCACGGGGGCGGAGCCGCACAAGGTCAGGGTCGGAATGCCGAGCGGCTGGGTGAGCTGGCCGGCGGAGATCGAGGGATCGGCATCGCAGGGCGTGATCATGATCTTGGCGCCGGCGTCGATCAATTCCTGGGCGACGGTGGCGGTCTGCGCGGTGTCGGAGCGCGTGTCCTTGATCAGCAGCTTGACGGTGTATTTGCCGCCGAGCCCGCCCTTGGCGTTGAGCTCGTCAAGCGACATGCGCAAGCCGGCAAGGGCCGGCTGGTCGTAGGGGGCAAGGCCGCCGGTCTGCGCGGTCGCCGCACCGATGATGATCTCCTCGGCGCTCGCCGTCGAAATGGCGGCGATGCCGGACACCGCCGCGCACAAAGCAGCGCGGTGGAGGCGATAGAGGCTTGGCATGTCGGTTCTCCTTCTGGATTTGTTATCGTTGGCTGTCGTCGTTGCGGTCTATGCGGGCTGGTTTTCAGGTGTTGCGGTCTTGGCGCGCGCCGTGCGGCTGCCGAGATAGGCGGCGATGACGGCGGGGTTGTTCTGGACATCGGCCGGCGTGCCGTCGGCGATGACGCGACCGTGGTCGATGACGACGATGCGCTCGCACAGATTCATCACCAGCCGCATGTCGTGCTCGATCAGCACGACGCCGATGCGGCGCTCGGCGCGAACCGCCGACAGGATGGAAACGAGTTCGGCGGTCTCGACGGCGTTCATGCCGGCGGCAGGTTCGTCGAGCAGCAGGAAGCGCGGCTTCAGCGCCAGGGCGCGCGCCACTTCCAGCCGACGGCGCTGGCCATAGGCGAGCCGGGCCGCCGGCTGGTCGGCTGACTTCTCCAGGCCCATGCGGGACAGTTCGCGCATTGCGGCGGTCTCGGCGCGGCCGAGATCAGGTTCGACCTGGCGGGCCGCGACAACGACGTTTTCCAGCACGGTCATGTGCGGGAAGACGCGGATGTTCTGGAAGGTGCGGGCGATGCCCGATCGGGCAAACCGAAACGCCGAGGCCTGCCGCACCACGCCACCGACGGACACAGTTCCCGCACTGGGTTGCACATCGCCGGCCAGCATGTTGAGCAGCGTCGTCTTTCCAGCGCCGTTGGGTCCGATGATGCCGGTGATGCTGTCGGTCTCGAAGCTCAAGCTGACGTCATCGACAGCGACGACGCCGGCATAGCGGCGCGACAGATGGTCGGCCACCAGCCGGTCGGCACCAACCTGTTGTGGCACCGCGGCCGAAGCCATGTCCGCCTGGCGCCCAGATCGGCGCAGAAGGTTGAGCTCCCGCTCGCCGAAAAGGCCGGTAGGCCGGCGCCAGATGACCAGGATCATGGCGATGGCCAACACGCCCTGGGTCAAGCCGAAGAGAACAGGCAGATGCAGGCCGAGCACCTCGCCGCCGCCCTCGAAGCGGCGCACCACTTCGATCACCACGATGGTGACGATGACGCCGGCGAAGGCGCCGAGCGAGGAGGTCATGCCGCCGACGATCAGCATGGCGAGCATGGTGAAGCCGAGGTCGAAATAGAAGTCGCGTGGCGAAAACGCGCCGAGGAACTGCGCCATCATGGCGCCCGCGGCCATGGCGGCGACCACGCCCACCACCCAGGCGGCGAGCCGCGCCGTGCGCTGGTCGACGCCGACAGCGGCGGCGCCGCGCTCGTCATTGGCGGCGGCGCGGGCGGCAAGACCGAACGAGGTCTCGCGAAACAGCCTCGCCGCGATCAGCGCCACCGAGGCGATCGCCGCGGCGGTCCACAGCCCGACCTCTCGCGGCACACCGTAGAAGGGCTGGCTGCCTCGGGTGATCTCGCGCCCGGCGACCAGCAGCGTGTAGACGATGATCAGCATGGCGAGCGTGGCGATCGAGGCACTCGATCCGGTCAATCGAAGCAAGGGCGTGCCGGTCAGCAGGCCGATGACGACAGCCAGAACCAGGACGACGGCCAGCGCCGCGAAGAAGGAAAGTTGGTACCCGGCAAGGAATTCCGGCAGATCGCGCAGCGCCGTGCGCTGCAGCGCGCTCGGCATGGTGAGAATGCCGGTGGCGTAGGCGCCAAGGCCGACAAAGGCGGCCTGACCGAAAGAGACGATGCCGCTATTGCCGGAGAAAATCTGCAGCCCAAGCACGGCCGTCAGCATGATCGCGGCATAGGTGACGACGCGCTGCATGGCGGCGCCGCCGAAGATGAAGGCGGCAAGCGCTACCAAGAGCAGCACCGCCACCATGCACAAGGCATCGGCCGTGGCGTTGCGGAACGCGGTCGGCATGAAGCCGCGCGGCTTGCTCTCGCTCATCATCACCGCCGCCATCACGCGGCCTTGAAACGGCTGGGCGAAAACGGCGCCAGGATCGGCTGAGCGCCCTCGGTGACCAGTTTGGCGATTGCCTCGCCGACGGCTGGCCCGGTTTTGAAACCGTGGCCGGAGGACCCTGCCGAAACGACCAGACCTTCGACACCGGGCATGGCGCCGATGACCGGCAGGTCGTCGGGGCTCATATCGTAGAGCCCGGCATAGCCGGGGCGGATGCCAAGCTCGGCCATTGCGGGCACACGGGCAGCAAAGGTCTCCAGGATCTCGACCGATTCAGACTCTTCGACGCCTTCCATGTAGGTGTCGGGATTCTCGACGAAACGCGGACGGCCGGCGTGCTCGTGACGCAGGCCGGTGCCGCCGCCGGCCCAGGTGCCGGCCAGGATGACGCCGTCATTGTCGGGCCGTGCGTAGTTGCAGGAAATGTCATCGCACCAGGCGAACGGCATCACCTTGCGGGCCTGGCCGGCGGCGTCGAGCACGGCCATCGGATGGCGTTCGACATGCAGCGGCAGATCGAGGCTCGCCGTCGCCAGCAGGCGGCGCGTCCATGGGCCGGCGGCCAGCACGACCGTATCGGCCTCCAGCACCGTGCCATCGGTCAAGGTGACGCCGGTGATGCGGTCTCCCTGCCGCCGAAGGTTTTCGACAAGCGTGTTCTGCAGGATCTTCGCGCCGTTGGCACGGGCGGCGCGGGCGATGGCGTTGGTGGCGCCGAAGGCATCGGCGTAGCCATATTCGGGTTCCCACAGCGCCAGCGCGACATTGTCCAGCGCGAAACCAGGTGCTGCATCGGCGAAGGCCTGCGGCGACAAGGTCTCGATCCGCGCGCCCTCGCCGCGGATGCGTTCGGCCGCCGCCTTCCAGCCCGCCGCATTGTCCTTGCCGCAAACCCACATCATGCCGATTTCGGTGACGAAGGACCCCTCGCCCGCGATCTCGGGCAGCGACACCAGGATCTCGCGGCCACGGATGGAGAGCTGCGACAATTCCGGCATCAGGTAGAAGGCATGCAGCAGCGCCGAAGACTTGCCTGACGGACCGCCGGCGGGATGGGTCTGCTCGGCCAGCACGACATTCGCACCGGCCTTGGCCAGATGATAGGCGGTGCTCGATCCAACAATTCCAGCACCAACGACGATGACGTCGCTTCCGTTTCGCATGGCTGTTCCCCACAGTCTCTTGGCTGCTTTCCGACAAGGTAAGGCTACTCTTCCGACTATGTCAACATCTCTTCATTGTTGACCTGAATTAAAATCCCTGTAATAAACTCGACATAACGAGGCTAAGAGCCCAACACCTATTTCGGGGAGGCCAATGGCGATACGCGATGTTCTGATGCGCGGGGATCTGGCGCTGACGCCATCGGAGGAGAAGATCGTCCGGCTGCTGTTGACGGACTATCCGACCTCCGGCCTTGGCACCGCCTCGTCGCTCGCCCGACGTGCCGGCGTCAGCGATCCGACCGTAGTCAGGCTGGTGGTCAAGCTCGGCTATGAAGGCTTTCCGGACTTCCAGGCAAAGCTTCTGGCCGAAGTCGAGGCCAGGTTGCATTCACCGCTGTTGATGATGGAGGCAAAGCGGCAGAGCGGCTCCAGCGACAGCGCCGTGCTCGCCTATCTCGATTCCGTCACAGCGGCCCTGCAGAAGGCCACCGCCGCGACGCCGGTGCAGACCTATGAGAGGGCCGCCCGCCTTTTGATGGAGGCCAAGGGTGAGATCGTGCTGGTCGGCGGCCGGTTCAGCCGCCACATCGCCGGCATGCTGGCCGGATACCTCGTGCAGTTCCGCACCGGTGTCCGCGATCTCGGGGTGCTCTCCCCCAGGCATTCGACACGCTGGCCGACCTTGGCCGCCGTGACGTGCTCGTCGTCTTCGACTATCGCCGCTACCAGCTCGACGTGATGGCCTATGCAAGCCAGGCAGCGGCGCTCGATGTACGCATCCTGCTTTTCACCGACCAATGGCTGTCGCCGATATCGGATCTCGCCGAAGTCACGATCGTCAGCCCGCTCGAAGTCGCCTCGCCCTACGACACGCTGGCGCCGGCAATCGCACAGATGGAAGCGCTCACCGCCCACATCGTTTCGACGCTGGGCGACGACGCCCGGGCTCGCATCGAGAGGATCGAGAAAGTGCGGCACGCCAATGCGGTGACGCTCGACAGCGACCCGCAAGAGAACGGCGCACGCCAGGCAACCGGACCACGCAAGACACCCGGACCCAAATCACCAAAGCAGGACGACAAAGCATGACCCAAGCCCTACCCAAGCGAGACGAAGCCTTCCGTGCCGGCGAGACGGCGCTGCTGCTCGTCGACATGCAGCGCATCTGGCTGGAACCGGGCGCCGATCCCTCGCATCCGGAGCGCGGCCCCGACCATTATTTCTACCGCAAGACATCCTCGCAGACGATCCCCAACCAGGAGCGACTGCTGGCGGCGGCGCGCGCCAATGGCGTCGAAGTGCTGCACACCATCATCCAGAGCCTGACCGAAGACGGCCGCGATCGCTCGCTCGACCACAAGCTGACGCCGATCCACGTCGCGCCGAGCCTCCCCGAAGGCCTGCCGGTTGCATCGCTGGCGCCGGTCGGCGACGAGATCATGCTGCCGAAGACCTCGTCAGGCATCTTCAACTCGACCAATGTCGACTATCTCCTGAAGAACCTCGGCATCCGCTACCTCGTCGTGGTCGGCGTGCTCACCGACCAATGCGTCGACATGACCGTGCGCGATGGCGCCGACCGCGGCTACCTCGTCACCTGCGTGTCGGACGCCTGCGCCACGATCACCCAGGAGCGCCACGACATCGCGCTCAAGGCTTTCGGCGGCTATTGCTGGGTCACCGACACCGACACCGTCGTCGATCGTTTCAACGCCCTGGGAAAAAAGGCATGACATCGACCGTCGAGCCCCTCGTTGCCGTCGTCACCACGGATCTCTCCGCCGTCACGCGGGGCCGCTTCGTTGTCGAAAGCAGGCTTCAGAAGACCGCAACAACCGGTGTTGGCTGGCTGCAGGCCAATCTGTCGATGACGCCGTTCAATTCCATCGTCGATCCCAATCCCTGGGGGTCGTCGGGGGACTTGCGGCTGATCCCCGATCTCAAGGCGCGCTTCCGTACCGAACGGACCGGATCGGCGACGCCCTTCGACATGGTGGCCGGCGACATCGTAGAGCTCGACGGCAGCCCATGGCTCGGCTGCACGCGAACCATGCTCAGGGATGCGCTGGCGGAGCTGAAGGCAGCGACCGGCCTTTCCGTTATCGCCGCCTTCGAGCATGAGTTCCACATTGCCGGCGGCACCTTCGCGCCGGCGCACTCGATGTCCTTCGCCGCGCTGCGCCGCACCGATCCGTTCGCCCCCAATCTGATGGCTGCACTGGAGGAGGCGGGCGTCGGCCCCGAGGTGGTCATCGCCGAATTCGGCGACGAACAATTCGAAGTGACGCACGAGCCCGCCGATGCGCTCACGGCGGCCGACCGCGCTGTCGCCATCCGCGAGGTCACGCGCGAAGTGGCGCGCAATGCCGGCTGGCGCGTGAGCTTCGCGCCCAAGACAGCGCCAAATGCCGTCGGCAACGGTGTGCACATCCACTTTAGTTTCGTCGACGAGGCCGGCAAGCCGGTGACCTACGACGCGGCGCAACCTGGCGGCCTGTCCGCCAAGGCTGGCGCCTTCTGTGCCGGCGTGCTGCGTCACCTCCCGGCGATCACCGCCATGACGGCGTCGAGCGTGTCGTCCTTCTACCGGTTGAAGCCGCATAGCTGGAGTTCGTCCTACACCTGGCTCGCCGACCGCGACCGCGAGGCGTCGCTGCGCATCTGTCCGACGGTGACGATCGGCGGACGTGATCCCGCGCGGCAATACAATGTCGAATACCGGGCGGCCGACGCCACCGGCAACCCCTATTTGTCGCTGGCGGCGATCATCCGCGCCGGGCTGGAGGGACTGAAGGCGGATCTGCCATCGCCGCCGCTGGTCACCGGCGACCCAACCCTGATGAGCGAAGCGGAACGGGGAAAGCTCGGCCTGGTGCGGCTGCCGGAAACCTTGCCGGCGGCGCTGGACGCGCTTATCGCCGACAAGACCGTCACGGGGTGGTTCGCGCCTGTCTTCATCGAGACCTTTGTCGGGCTGAAGCGACATGAGGCCGAGCGTCTGGCCGGCCTCGACCCGGCTGCCATCTGCGATCTCTACCGGACGCTTTATTGATGACCGTGCAGACTGAAAAAGATTGGCCCGACGCCGTCGAGGTTCTCAACGAGCACGGCCGCTCGGACATTGTCCTGCTGTGCGAACATGCCTCCAACCACATGCCAGCCGAGTATCGGCAGCTCGGCCTCGATGCCAGCCATCTGCAACGCCACATCGCCTGGGATATCGGCGCCGCCGAGGTGACGCGCCTCTTGTCGGCACGGCTCGATGCGCCCGCTTTTCTCAGCGGCTATTCGCGGCTGCTGATCGACCTCAACCGGCCATTGGGCACGCCGGGCAGCATCCCGGTGCTGTCGGAGGATACCGGCATTCCCGGCAATGTCGGCATCGATGCAGCGGAACGGGGCCGACGTGCCAAGATCATGTTTTCGCCGTTCCATGACCGGGTGGCCGCGCATCTCGATCGACGGATGGCCGAAGGGCGGCCGACGCGCATCGTGACGATCCACTCCTTCACGCCGGTCTTCCTGGGCGTCGCCAGGCCATGGCATGCAGGTGTGCTGCATGAGCATGCCGCCGATCTCGCCGAAGCGATCCTTTCGGGCCTGCGCGCCGACACGACACTCAATGTCGCGGCCAACGTGCCCTATGTGATCAGCCGTGATGCCGATTACGCCGTGCCAATTCACGGCGACGATCGCGGCATCCCCGCCGTCCTTATCGAAATCCGGCAGGATCTGCTGGCAAACAGGGCCGGCATCGAGGAATGGGCGGACCGCCTTGCGGCGGCACTGCCGGCACACGAGACGGAGACGGTTTCGTGAGCAATATGAGCCTGCGCGAACGCGACGCCGCGACCATCGCGCAGATCGGCAAGCTGCGCTTCTCGCCGCTCAGCGTCGTCGGCGGCAAGGGCAACCGGCTGATCGAGGACGGCGGCCGTTCGTTGCTCGACCTCTCGGGATCAGCCGGTCCGGCGGTGCTCGGCTATGGCCATCCGGCTGTTGTCGAGGCGGTCGAGACCTCGGTCCGGAACATGGCGGGCGCCAGCCTGCTGCTCTATCCGAACGAGCCCGCCGTCTCGCTGGCTGAGCGGTTGCTCGCGATCACACCGGGAGAGGGAGAGCGGCGCGTCTGGTTCGGCCATTCCGGGTCGGACGCCAATGACTGCGCGGTGCGCGTGCTGCAGGCGGCCACCGGCCGTTCGCGCTTCATCTCCTTCATCGGCTCCTATCACGGCAACCTCTCCGGCTCGATGGGCATCAGCGGCCACACCGCCATGACACACACGCTGCCACGGCCGGGCGTGGTGCTGCTGCCCTACCCGGATCCGTTCCGGCCGAACTTCAGCGGCGAGGAGGTGCTTGCCCTGCTCGACTACCAGTTCGAGACCACCTGCCCACCGCACCAGGTCGCGGCCGTGTTCATCGAACCTCTGATGTCGGATGGCGGGCTGATCGTGCCGCCACCGGGGTTCCTGAAGGCGTTGCAGGAGCGCTGCCGCAAACACGGCATCAGGATCGTTGTCGACGAGGTCAAGGTCGGGCTCGCCCGCAGCGGCATGATGCACTGCTTCCGGCACGAAGGACTGACGCCGGACCTTGTCGTGTTCGGAAAGGGCATCGGCGGTGGGCTGCCGCTCTCGGCCGTGGTCGGGCCAAAGGAAATCATGGACCATGCGCCGGCCTTCGCCTTGCAGACCACCGCCGGCAATCCGGTGGCGACATCGGCAGGCAATGCGGTGCTGAAGACGATCGAGAGCGAAGGCCTGGTCGAACGCTCGGCGCGGATCGGCACGCTGTTCTCCGACGCGCTGGGGGCGCTTGGTGCAAAGCACGAGATCATCGGTGATGTGCGCGGCCGCGGCCTCGCCATCGGCGTCGACCTGGTCAAGGACCGCGTGACCCGCGAGCCGGTACCTGCCACGACCACGGCCAAGATCATTTATCGCGGCTATGAGCTGGGCGCGGCCTTCACCTATGTCGGGCTGAAGGCCAATGTGCTCGAATTCATGCCGCCCCTGACATTGACCGAGGACGAAGTGGCCGAGGGTGTGGCGATTGTCGACCAGGCGATCGCCGACGTGAACGCCGGCAAGGTCTCGGATGCGGCTGTCGCGTCCTTCATGATGTGGTGAGGGAGAAACGCGCGCTCCATCAATTTGCGCCGGCGGATCGATCCTATCTCTTGAGGCATGAACGGAAGAGCCACGACCTATCGCGCTGCGAAAGCCCGCGCCTCTAGCCGAGGCACGGGCTTTTCGTCACTGCAACGCGGCCGGCTCAGGCGGCGCGCTGGCTTTGCTTCGGCCGCAAGTTCTGGTTCATGCGGAACATGTTCAGCGGGTCATAGCGCTGCTTGATCTCCAGAAGCCGCTGGTAATTGCCGCCATAGGCCGCTTCGACCCGGTCGACCTCGTCCTCAGGCATGAAGTTCACATAAGCCGTGCCCGCAGCATACGGTTTGGCCGCCTCATAGAGGCTGCGCGCCCAACCGATGCAGGCCCTGTCCATCGCCGGTTCGCGCCAGCGGGCATGGACATTCATGACGAAGTGGGAGCTGCGTTGCGGAAACGCCGTTGCGTTCTGCGCCACACGGCCCGCCGCACCGCCGACATGACCGATGAATATCTCGCATTCCGGGCCAGGAAGCTCACGTATAGCTTCGGTGACGATCTCGGCTGCCCTGTCGGAAAGCTCGGTGAAGTCATGGCTCTTCCAGTAGTTGCGGGCGCCGGGGGTGAGCAATGGGTCGAATGCCTGCTGCCAGCCGGTGAACGGATTGGGGCCGACGACATCGGCAATCGGCGAGCCGATGGCGCGAAGCCTCTTCGTCGCCTTTTCACCTGCCTGGAGATCGCCGCAATAGCACATGGCCAGCACCAGAACATCCTTGCCATGCCACTCGGTCGGCAGGAAGGGCAGCGGCGGCGCTTGCCGCATGACCACCCAGCAGGTCAGTTCGTCGGGCGCCGTTTCGAGCGCGTCGCGGTACTCCTCCAGCACCTTCTCGGCATCGGCGAAAGGATGGACGACAAGCCCCGACAGAACCTGCGGACCCATCTGGTGAAGCTGAAACTCGAATGCCGTGACAATGCCGAAATTGCCGCCGCCGCCACGCAGCGCCCAGAACAGGTCCGGATTTTCCGTCTCGCTGGCGCGCAGCAACTTGCCGTCGGCGGTGACCACATCGGCGGAGACAAGATTGTCGATGGTCAGGCCGAATTTGCGAGTGATCCAGCCAAAGCCACCGCCCAGGGTCAGGCCTGATATGCCGGTGGTCGAATTGATACCTGTCGGCACCACCAGCCCAAAGGCCTGCGTTTCGCGGTCGACATCGGCAAGCGTAGCGCCAGGTCCGACCCATGCCCGCTGTGCGGCGGGATCGACCCGCACCGACTTCATCGGCGACAGATCGATCATCAGACCGCCGTCGCAGACGGCGCTGCCGGCAATGTTATGGCCGCCGCCACGCACGGAGACAAGAAGCCTGTTTTCCCTGGCGAAATTCACGGCACGGATGACGTCGGAGGCGCCGACACAACACACAATCAGCCCAGGCCGTCGGTCGACCGTGGCATTCCAGATGGTGCGGGCTTCGTTGTAGGTTGCGTCTCCCTGCTGAAGCAGTGTGCCGCGCAATTGTGCGGAAAGCACTTCGATGGCTGCGGCGTCGACTGTCGTCTTGCCGCGATCAAGCGTGGTGAGGCTCATGCTGTTCATGGTTTCCTCCCGATTTGCTTATGAGCCGTTCTCCTTCAAACGCCTTCAATTCTGCTCCCATATTAGATGTCGCGCAAGTTTATGCAGGCTTTGAGCCAGATGGTGGGCCGCCGCCAGCCTCGAGCGCAGCCCCATCGAACTGGCGAGACTGCGCGCTTGGCGGACGATGGCTGCGCCAACATCGAGGACGGAAAGATCGCGGCGATCCATGTCGTGCGCAATCCGACAAGCGCAGGCACTAGGCTTCGTGCTCGTCAAGCCAACCCGAACGTCTCCACGGCGCGCATGATGCCGCGCAGTTCGGCGAGGCCTTTCAGCCGGCCGATCAGCGAGTAGCCGGGATTGATCTTCTTCTTGCCGATATCGTCGGCCAGCAGGTGGCCATGGTCCGGCCGCATCGGGATGCGCCAGTCGGCGCGCCCTTCCTTGCGGCGGCGTGCCTCCTCCTGCATCAGAGCGAGGATGACCTGCGCCATGTCGGTGCCACCCTCGAGATGCTCGGCTTCGTAGAACGAGCCGTCTTCCTCGATGGTGATGTTGCGCAGATGGACGAAATGGATGCGGTCGGCGAATTCCTTGATCATGGCGACAATGTCGTTATCGGCGCGCGTTCCATAGGAGCCGGTGCAGAAGGTCAGGCCATTGGCCGGGCTGTCGACGGCGTCGAGGATGAAACGCGCATCCTGCGCGGTGGAGACGACGCGCGGCAAGCCGTAGAGCGAGAAGGGCGGGTCGTCGGGATGGATGCACATGCGTACCCCTTCCTCTTCCGCCACCGGAATGATCTCGCGCAGGAACCAGGCGAGGTTATCGCGCAACTCCTTCGGCCCGATCCCGTCATACTCGGCCAAGGCCGCGCGGAAACTGTCGCGATCATACTTGCGCTCGGTTGCCGGCAGGCCGGCGATGAGGTTGCGCTCGATCTGGTCGACCTGCTCCGATGTCAGCGCCTTCAGGCGCTTCTCGGCCTCGGCGATACGCGCCGGCGTATAGCTGGCCGCGCCGTCCTTGCGCTGCAGAACGAAAAGGTCATAGGCGGCAAAATCGATGGCATCGAAACGCAAGGCATAGCCGGTTGTCGGCAGGCGATACATGAGGTCGGTGCGCGTCCAGTCCACCACCGGCATGAAATTATAGCAGATCGTTTTGATGCCGGCCTTGGCAAGCGTGCGGATGCTGTCGCGGTAGTAGCCGACGTAGCGCTCGCGTTCGGGCGCGCCGATCTTGAAGGAATTGTGGACCGGGATGCTCTCGACGACAGACCATGTCAGCCCGGCGGCTTCGATGATGCGCTTGCGCTCGAGCACATCGGCTTCAGGCCAGGCCCTGCCATCATAGATGTGGTGAAGCGCCGAAACCACGCCGGTAGCGCCAGCCTGCCTGACATGCTCAAGCGTCACCGGATCATCCGGACCATACCAGCGCCAACACTGTTCCATTGCAACTTTCCTTTTTGCGAGAGACCGGCAACCTATTGTTTGACTCCGATGAGTGTCAAACTCAGAACCGGGTTTTGATAGCGCATGAAGGAGCTTCCGCGATGAAGGATTTCGACGGCAAGGTGGCATTGGTGACGGGGACGACCGGCATCGCGCTCGCCACCGCAAGACGGCTGGCGCAGGGGGGTGCGGCGATCATCACCTGCGGCATCGACCGGGTCGCCAATGCAGCCATGCAGGAAAGCCTTGCCAAGGCCGGAACGGACGCGCTGGTGCAAACGGTCGACGTCTCCGTTTCCGATCAGGTCCGCGACGCGGTCGCGACAGGCGTCGCGAAATTCGGCGGCATCGACGTCATCGTCAATTCCGCCGCGGTGCATCCCTATGGAACCGCGACGACGACCGACTGGGAAACCTGGAACCGGGCGATGACCGTCAATGTCGGCTCGATCTATCTCACTGCCCATTTCGGCATTCCGGAAATGATCAAGCGCGGCGGCGGCGCCATCGTCAACGTCGCTTCGGTGCAAGGCTTCGCCTGCCAGCAGAACGTCGCCGCCTATGCCACGACCAAGGGGGCCATCCATACGCTGACCCGCTCGCTGGCGCTCGACTACGCTGCATCAGGCATAAGGGTGAATTCGGTCAGCCCGGGCTCGATCCGCACGCCGATCCTCGAAAAGGCCGCGCGCGGCGACCATGGCAGCGATGCCGACGTCGAAGAGGCCTACAGGCGCTTCGGCGCGGCCCATCCGCTTGGCCGCATCGGCGAGCCAGAGGAGGTGGCGGAGCTGATCGCCTTCCTGTGCTCGTCCAAGGCCGGCTTCTGCACCGGCGCGGACTACAAGATCGATGGCGGCCTGACCGCCGGCATTGGTGTGAAGTAGAACGAGGACGATCGGCCTTGCTTTCACCGCCGGCGCGATGCTCAGGGGTTTTGAGACTGCAGCGTCCGCAAGGTGATCGAGTAGCGATGCTCGGCAACCGGCGGGATGCTGTGCTCCCACTCCGTGCGTGAAGACCCGGTCATGAGATAGGCCGACCGTGGCTCGACGACGATGGTCCGACGCTCCCATTTGTCACCATGCTTTCGCCGCAGCCGAAAGCTGCAGGGCGCCAGCAGGGAAACGCCGGCGACATCCTCGAAATGCGGCTTGTCGCGATGCCAGCCTATACCGGCGCCAGGCCGGTATTCATTGATCAGCACCTGCGCGAAGGCCTCGGCAGGCCGGCGCGCAAAGGCCGCGACCTGCTCACGCAAAGGCAGCAGGAAGTCGGGGATCGGCGGCGCCTCGACGACTTCGCGACGGTCATAATCATAGCGCAGACCGAAACCGACGACCCGACGGTTTGCCAGATGGCCATGGAAATCGAACGCCTGGAACGGCAGTCCCTCGAGATGCAGGGCAAGCTCCGTCTCTTCCCGCGGCGTGATCAATCCGGGCTGGTAGGCAAAACCTTCGGGCAGATCCTCCGCGGCACCAAAGAGATCATGCTGGAGCACCGGAGTGCGGCCGGTGGCTTTCGATTTGAGCGACGACATCCCGCCTAGATGGTGAAGGCTGGACCGCAAGGCAATACGGAGCCCGTGCTCGCGTGCGGACGGGCGATGCGATGGGCAACGGCAGGGAACCGGACCCATGGCTGGCGGGTTATCCGGCTGAGCAGTCAGGTGCCAAGATGCCGTCGACCGCGATCCGGAACACACAATACGATCCCGCGACCAGAACCCTCTCCGTCTGGTTCGTGCCGAGCGGCCATCGCTATGATTACGCGGACGTTGCCCCGGCAACCTATGCCGCTTTCAGGAGGGCTTCCTCGAAAGGCCGCTTCTTCAATGAATTTATCCGCGATCACTACAGCTACCGCCGCGTGGCATGATGCGCGGGGGCATGATGATCTTTTGCGCAAACCTTTTTGCCTGACATGCGTTGTTCTTCCTCGAAGCCGAGGAGACAGCCATGCAGAACAAGACAGCCAGCGAAGCCGCCAAGCAACGTCACATCCAGCGCGGCATCGATGCCAAGGACAGATCGAAGGAGCACGGCAAGGCTGAGCACGCCATGCAGGCCGGCGCCCGACAATACCCGGAGCCGCCCTTCCCCGAGCAGCACCAATCCAAACCGGGGCATGAATGGGCGCTCGAACCGGCGCCGCTTTACGATGCGCCCTTTTACCTCGGGTCGAAAAAGCTCGAAGACAAAGTCGCTCTCATCACGGGTGGCGATTCCGGCATCGGCCGCTCGGTGGCGGTTCTGTTCGCTCGCGAGGGCGCGGACATCGCCATCGTCTATCTGGCCGAAGACAAGGATGCCAAGGCGACAAAATCCGCCGTCGAATCAGAAGGGCGGCGCTGCATCCTGGTGAAAGCCGACGTCAGCGAACGCGACCAATGCCGCAATGCGGTGGCGCAAACGGTCAAGGCATTCGGCCGCATCGACGTGCTCGTCAACAACGCGGCTTTCCAGATCCATTCGAAAGAGTTCGGCGAATTAACCGAAGAGCATTTCGATACGACGCTGAAGACGAACCTCTACGGTTATTTCCATATGGCGCAGGAAGCGGTGCCGCATATGAAGCCGGGCTCGGCCATCATCAACACCGGCTCGGTCACCGGCATAGACGGGTCGAAAGCACTGGTCGACTACTCCATGACCAAGGGCGGCATCCATGCCTTCACGCGAGCCCTTTCCGGCAATCTACTCGGCAAGGGCATACGGGTGAACGCGGTTGCACCGGGTCCGGTATGGACCCCGCTCAATCCTTCGGACAAGGAGGCCGACGACGTTTCGAAGTTCGGCGCGGACACACCGATGAAGCGGCCGGCGCAGCCGGAAGAACTCGCACCGGCCTATGTGTTTCTCGCCTCGCCGCATTGCTCGAGCTACATCACGGGCGAGATATTGCCCGTGATCGGCGGCTATTGAGGTCCCGTGCGATGTATTTCATCGCATTGGCGACGGACTACGACGGCACGCTGGCGCATGACGGGATCGTCTCCAGGAAGACGCTGTCCTCCTTAGAGCGGTTCAAGAAAAGCGGCCGCAAGCTGGTGCTCGTCACGGGGCGCGAACTGCCCGACCTCAAGCGCGTCTTTCCCGAGATCGGCCTGTTCGACAAGGTGGTCGCCGAGAATGGAGCGCTGATCTACACGCCGGCAAGTGAGGAAGAGCGGGTGATCTCGCCATCGCCCGATCCTAAATTCGTCGCCAGATTGAAGAAGCAGGGCGTCAAGCCGCTTTCGGTCGGCCGGTCGATCGTCGCCACCTGGGAGCCGCATCAGGCAACGGTGCTCGAAATCATCAAGAAGATGGGGCTCGGACTGGAAATCATCTTCAACAAGGGCGCGGTGATGATCCTGCCGAGCGGCATCAACAAGGCCACCGGGCTGGCCGCGGCACTGCAGGATCTCCGGCTGTCGCCACACAATGTGGTCGGTGTCGGCGACGCCGAGAATGACCATGCTTTCCTGAAGGCCTGCGGCTGCAGCGTCGCCGTCGACAATGCAATTCCCGCGGTCAAGGCCACTGCGGACCTGGTCACGCGTGGCGCACGCGGGAAAGGCGTGGAGGAACTGGTCGACCGACTGATCAAGCGCGATCATGACATCCTGCCAAGGCGGCATGACGGCATCGTGCTCGGCTCCGCCGGCGGCGACGATATCTATCTGTCGCCAACCGACACGGTCCTCATCGCCGGCAGTTCCGGCATCGGCAAATCCACCCTGGCCACCGCGCTGACGGAACGCTTCGTCGAGAGCGGGTTTCAATTCTGCATCTTCGATCCCGAGGGCGATTATGACGGGCTCGAAGGCGCCGTGCGTCTGGGCGACGGCTCGAGCGCGCCGACCAAGGCACAAGTGCTGGACCTCATCGAGAAAGCCGACAGCAATGTCGTCGTCAACGGGCTGGCGCTGCGCGTCAATGAACGGCCGGACTTCTTCGCCGACCTGCTGCCCGGGCTCGGCAGTTTTCGGCGTCGAACGGCAAGGCCGCACTGGCTCGTCATCGACGAAGCGCACCATCTTCTGCCCAAGCGGCGCGACGATACACGCGCGGTCCTGTCCCTGGAATTGCCGGGCACGGTTCTGATCACAGTGCATCCCGAAGCGATCTCGACCGACGCGCTGCGCCTAGTGACCGCCATCATCGCTCTAGGCCCGAAGGCGAAGGATGTCGTCAAGGCTTTCTGCCACGAGACTGGCATCGACCCGCCAAAGGACGTGGCCTCGCCCAAGGGCGAGCGCGTGCTGTTCTGGCGACCGCAGAAGCGCAAGAAGATCGCCAAGGTCAAGGTTATCGAACCGCGCCAATCGCTCAAGCGGCACAGCCGCAAATATGCCGAAGGGCAACTCGATGAGGCGGGCAGTTTCTATTTCCACGGCCCCGACGATGCGATGAATCTCAGAGCCCACAATCTGATGATTTTCGCTCAGATCGCCGAGGGCATCGACGACAAGACCTGGGAGTTCCACCTGCGTGCCGGCGACTATTCCAAATGGTTCCGCAATCAGATCAGGGACAAGGATCTGGCGCGGGAAACCTCCGAGGCTGAGAACGATAAAAAGCTCTCGGCCGAGGAGAGCCGCAAGCGTGTGCTGGATGCAGTGCGCCGCCGCTACACGGCTCCCGCCACGGCACCGGAAGACTAGCGCGCGACGCGTCTGCCCTGCCTGTTCATGCGCTTTTCAGGCATCGCTTGGAACTCACCCGTCGGCTTCACGTTCAGACCCTGTTCAACAGGAGACACGGCCATGCCACGAGGCGACAAATCGAAGTACACCGACAAGCAGGAACGCAAAGCCGACCATATTGCGGAAGGCTACGAGAAGCGCGGCGTCTCGGAGAAAGAGGCCGAACGCCGTGCCTGGGCCACCGTCAACAAGGATGACGGCGGCGGCAAGAAGGAAGGCGGCTCCGGCGCGGCAAGCACACCGGTCACCCGGCCGCACACAAGGGCGGCACGAGCGGCGGCAAGGCATCGGCCTCACGCTCCGCCACAAGCCGGTCGGAATCGGCGAGGAAAGCCGCGGCAACGCGCAAGCGGAATGCCGAGCATCACGCCCATTGATCTCGACGACCACCCGTTTGGCTTGTCTTGAAAGGCCGCCACGATGAGAGCACAGGCATGAAATCGCGACTCGTCAACGAGACCAGCGGACAGCGAACTTTCGTCGTGGTGCTCGACCCCGGCGAGGAAGCGTTCGGCGCGGTGACCTCCTTCGCGATCGACCAAGGGGTCGGCAGTGCTTCCCTGACAGCGATCGGCGCCTTTGAAAGAGCGATCGTGGGCTGGTTCGACCCCAATGCGAAGACCTACCGCAAAATCCCGATCGATGAACAATGCGAAGTGCTGAGCGCTATCGGCGATGTGGCGCTGGGCGACGACGGCAAGCCCAGCCTCCACATCCATACGGTGTTGGGATTGAGCGACGGCACGACCCGCGGCGGGCACCTGCTCGAGGCCATCGTGCAACCGACGCTCGAAATGACCCTGGTGGAGGCTCCCGGCCACCTGCGCCGCAGCAGACGTCCGGAATTGGGCGTGGCGTTGATCGATCTGAACGAGTGATTTTCGAATTCGGACAGCAGAGGGCAGCCTGGCCTCATGCCGTTTTGTTGTGTTCCGCCGGCGCCTTGTCCGGCGCCGGTTCCCAACCAAAGACACTGCGGCCGCCAAGCAGATGCGACTGGTCGAATTCGCCGGCGATGATTTCCTTCAGGCTGGGACCGGTGACGTATCGCTCGACCTGCCGCGACTGATCGTCGAGCCGCCTCAGCGCGCCGACTTCTTCCTCACGACCAAGCTTGGCCTTTTGCACGGCCGACTTCAGCACGCCGATTGTTTCGTCATAGACCTTGAGCGGAACTGGGAACGGGTGCCTGTCCTTGCCGCCATGTGCCAGCGAGAACCGGCCGGGATCGGAAAAACGGCACGGCGCGCCATGCACCACTTCGGCGACGAGGGCCAGCGCGCGCACCGTGCGCGCGCCGACGCCGGGAACCAGCAGAAGCTCGGAAAAATCCTCCGGGCCGCGTTCGGCGGCGGCCGCCATGTTCCCATGAAGACGACGCATCACGACATCGCTTTCGCGAACATCATGGTGGGCCGGCATGACCAGATGCGGCAGCAGAGGCTGCTCGGGAGCAGATGCGGTGCCGGGGTCCAAGGCAGCGAACTCGCGCAGAATGCGGTCCGGCCCAAGGTCGTGGAGCAGATCCAGCTGTCCTTGACGCGAGGCCTCGGCGCGATGGTCGGTCAGATTGACGATCTCGCCCTGGTTGGCGCCCTCGATCGCGGCGTGCGGCTGATCGACAAAACTCTTCAGACCCTCGGACAGCCAATGGTAGCGGCGCGCCACCTTGCTGTCGCCATTCATGCCTTGCTGCACCACCACCCAGTCGCCGTCATCGGTGACGATGAAGCCGTGCAGGTAGAGGTCGAAGCCATCCTGAACAGCGGCACTATCCACCTTGGCGACCAGCCGGCTGACGGTTGCCAGGCGTGCTCCGTCGAAGCCGATCCGCTCGCCGATGACGGCGAGTTCATGCGGGGTCTTGCGCGAATGCGCGCCACGGCCGCCGCAGACATGAATGCCGAGTTCGCCCGACAGCGGCGTCAGACCGCGTTTCAAGGCGCCGACGACGCTGGTCGTGATGCCGGAGGAATGCCAGTCCATGCCCATCACGGCGCCGAAGGACTGGAACCAGAAAGGATGCGCAAGCCGCCTTAGCAGCTCATTGCGACCATAGTGATGAATGATCGCCTCGCACATGACGGCGCCAAGACGCGTCATGCGGTCGCCCAGCCATTTCGGCACGCGCCCGCCGTGAAGTGGAAGATCAGCACTGCCCGATCGTTGCGCCAATTCTGTTGCCTGTTCCCGCTGTCTGTCCTGTCTCGATAGATAGGTATCCGAGTTCGCGCGAAGAAGCACCTTAGGCTTCTGCCTCCTCGACGCCTGGTGCCATCAAGTCCAGTTCGAAAGAACCGTCTCCATCTCGACCGTTTCGACCTGCTGCGCAAAACGTTGGTGATAGACGGTGAGCAAGGCGTCATGCGTTGCATCGGAAGAACTGCACAGCGCGTCCGTGACGAGCACAACACGATAGCCGAAATCGATGGCGCCGAGCACCGTGGCCAGGACACACACGTCTGTTTCACCTCCAGTGATGACCAGCGTATCGATCTCGTGTTCCATCAGAAAGGCTCGAAGACGGCCTTCAAACCAGGGCGAATAGATATGTTTGTCGATGACCGCCGCGGGCGGACAGCAAGCAGCCAATGACGGCAACAACTCGACCATTTCCGGACCGATATTGTCGATCGCCATCGAGGCCCAGCGCTCGTAGTAGCGCTTCCATGTACCAACACCCCGCCCCGGCTTTTGCGCAGGCAGGAAGCGCGTGAAGACCGTCTGTTTCGCTCGTGTCTCGACCAGTCTCTCAATCTGCGGCAGGATACGCCTGATCCAGGGCGTCGCCCACGGCGACGGTTCGGCAAACAGCCGCTGCATATCCACGCAGACGTGCATGCATCCGCGACCCAACGGCCCATATGCCAAGCCCGGCACCGACATCAAGGCATCTCCGACCGGTGGCGCTTTCTCATGGACTTCTCCCATTGCCGTCCAGGACACTGGAACGTCACAAGCGGGGACTCGTTCCTGGGTGCCCGCAGCAACCAACGCAACCGATCAACGTTTCCGTTGCGTGAACGGAGGCATTCGGATGAGACCATCGGAGGGGCCGCGGGGCCGCATTGTTTCAGGGTTGCCGCCAAGATGACGCTGAGCGGCGGATGTCTCTGCGGTAGGGTTCGCTTCAATGTTCGAAGCGAACCGAGGGTGCACTACTGCCATTGCGATATGTGCCGGCGAGCAACAGGCAGCGCGTTCGCGGTTCTGGCGTGGGTGCCATCTCAGAGCCTGACCTGGACCGGCGCGGAGCCGAACTGCCGCAGGTCATCGCCGATTGCCCAAAGGGGATTCTGTTCAGCCTGTGGATCGCCGCTCAGCCTGACCTATGACGCATCGCCCAACGAAGTAGCGTTGCATGTCGGCACGTTCGACGATCCGGCCTCGCTGCAGCCCCACTACAATTATAGATCAAGCCAGTGGCTTAGCTGGGTTTGCTGCGGAATAGATCTGCCGCACCACGACACTGAAGAACGATGGTAGAGCTATCTCACCACGCGTTTTTCGAGCTTGCGGGCCAAGGTGCGCCGGTGCAGGCCGAGCCGACGCGCGGTTTCGGAGATGTTGAAGCCGGTCTCGACGAGCGTTTCATGGATGCGTTCCCATTCGAGATTCTTGATCGAGGTGGGACGACTGCTCAGCGAAACAGAAACATCGCCCTCGGCACGGCCGAAGGCGGCTTCGATATCGTCGGTGTTGGCGGGTTTGGCCAGATAATGGCATGCGCCGAGCTTGATCGCCTCGACCGCCGTGGCGATGCTGGCAAAGCCAGTCAGCACGACAATCTTCATCGAAGCATCGCGAGCGCTGAGCAGCTTGACGCACTCCAGCCCCGAGCCCCCGGCGCCAAGCTTGAGATCAACGACGGCGTAAGCCGGAACGGCTTTTTCGAGGGCGCGAGCCAAATCTTCCCTGCCGTGGCAGACCATGACGTCGTAGTCGCGCTTTTCGAAAGAGCGCTTCAGCGTTTTCGCGAAGGTGGCGTCGTCCTCGACGATAAACAGGGATCGATCAGGCCGCATGATCATCTCCATCGGTCAGCGCCGCCAGCGGCAGCGATAGGGTAACACAGGCGCCCTGCTCCATGTTGCGCGCAGAAAAGTCGCCGCCGAGCTTTCGAACCACGTTGACGACCAGGAAAAGACCAAGGCCACCGCCCGGTCGTCCCTTGCTCGACATATAGGGCTGGCCGAGCGCGGCCAGTATACCCTGGTCAAAACCCGGCCCGCGATCACGCACGGAAATCACCAGTTTCTCGCCCTGCCGCTCGGCGGTGACGTCGACCCAATCCTGCGATGCTTCCTGGGCGTTGTCGAAGACGTTGAAGATGACCTGCTTCAGCGCCGTGTCGGAAACGATCTGCTCGTCGGGTTCGAAATCGTTGCTGTATTGCAGGTTGAGCGGCTGGCGACTGACACGCCATTCCTGGACAAGATCGTCGAGGAAATGGCGGATGCTGGTGCGGATCGTGCCTTCGCCCCGCGCCTGCCCCGAAGACATCAGGATGCCCGATACGATGCTTTTGCAGCGCTCGATCTGCGCCTGCATTTCGGCCATGTCCCCCGCAAGTTCGCGGTTGCGCGTGACGCTGCGCATCTGGCGCCAGTCGGAGAGGATGACGGAGATGGTCGACAGCGGCGTGCCCAGTTCATGCGCGGCGCCCGACGCCAGCAGGCCCATGCGCACAATGTGGTCCTCCTCGGCCGATCGCTGGCGCAGATCGGCGAGATAGGCATCACGTTCGCGCAGATTGCGATTGATGCGCGTCATGAAGATCACGATCAGGCCAGCCGCCAGCACGAAGCAGATGAACATGCCCCTGATATGCAGGACCAGCAGGTCGCTGCCGCCGTGATGCGGGGTCGCGATCGGCTGGAACTGGAAGGTGAGGAAGACAAAGCAGGCGGAAGCGGCGGCCACCAGGCTCCAGGTGGACCAAGGTGTCAGCAGCGCGGCGCCAAGCGTGATCTGCAGCAGATAGAGCGACACGAACGGGTTCGAGGCGCCGCCGCTGAGGTAAAGCTGGGTCGTCAGCGCCGCCATGTCGAAAATGAGCGCGACGAACAGTTGCGCGTTGCTGATCGGACGCTGACCGCGCAGGGCGAGCAGGCTGAAGATGTTCAGCCCGACGAGGAAAAGCACCACGCCCGCCATCTCCGGCAACGGAAGCGGGATATCGAACCAGTATTCCGTCACCAGAATGGTGAGGACCTGACCCGCCACCGCCAGCCAACGCAGCTGGATGAGCAGGAGCAGGTTCTTCCTGTTCGCCGCGTCGGGATTGGCGACCGCGCCGCCCTTGCCAGCAAGGGATGCCGCCGCGAAGGATTTGTCGTTGCGGAGCATTTGGGTCGGAACGCTCATCTCGCCGGTCCTTGCCGCCGGCGGCGACCGATCATCGGCGTGGCCAGGGCCGCGGCAAGCATCGCAGCGAGCGTGAACCAGGTCAAAGCATAGACCAGATGGCTGTTGCGGAAAGTCACGACGGTCAGGCCGCCGCGCGGCCAGTCACCGGATGCTCCCGCATCGACGAAATACGGGGCGACATCCGTCAGCCCGCGCGCGGTTGCGATGGCGGCGACGTCGCGCGAATACCAGCGATTGGCCGCGGCATCGTTGCTGCGCAGGAAGCCGCCGCCGGGCTCGCTCATGCGCAACAACCCGTCAACGACGGCCGGCGACGGAAAACCGCCGCTCTCCCGTTCAAATTCGGCCTTGCGCTCCTGGGGAATAAAGCCGCGATTGACCAGCACGACAAAGCCGCTGTCGGTTCGCATGGGCGTCAGCACCCAATAGCCACCGCCAAGCTCCGTCACCGCCTGCACCAGCGTGTTGGCGCCGCCCAGAAAGCGCCCGGCCAGTCGCACATGGCTGTATTCGCTGCTGGCTGCGGTCATTCCGTCCCAGTTGCCTGGGCCAGGCGCATCTACAAGCGGAGCATGGATACGTTGGTCGACGCGAGCGATCAGGTCGAGCTTCCAGACCCGCCTTTCCAGTTGCCATATGCCGAGCCCAACAAACACCAGCACGCCGAGGAGGCCGAGCAAAACAAGGAAAAATCGCGATGCTGGCGACCTGCCGGCGTCCCTGTCCGGCGCGGCGGACAAGCCGATGCCAGCCTGCCCGATCCCTATCTCGATAGTGGTCCTCCCCGCGCCCGGCGCCGGGCTCATGGCATCTCGCGCATGTCGTGAAGCCCCGGCATCATGTTGGCGTTGAGATGGTACATCACCCAAAGCGAGCCGGTCAGCACGATGACGACCAGGATCAGCGTGAAGATCAAGGCCAGCATCGACCATCCGCCCTCCGAGGCGGTGTTCATATGCAGGAAGAAGATCATGTGGACCACGATCTGCACCGCGGCGAAGGCCATGATGACGATCGCCGTGGCCTGCTTGTTGTCGAGGGCGCCGGTCATGACCAGCCAGAACGGGATGGCGGTCAGGATCACCGACAGGACGAAGCCGGTCAGATAGCCCTTGAGCGATCCATGCGCGGCTCCGCCATGGGCGCGGCCGTGATCGGCGGCATGATCATGGGCGCTCATCGCAACATCCCCATCAGATAGACAAAGGTGAAGACGCCGATCCAGACGACGTCGAGGAAGTGCCAGAACATGCTGAGGCACATCAGCCGGCGGCGGTTGGCTTCGATGAGGCCGAACCGGGCGACTTGCGTCATCAGCGTCACCAGCCAGACAATGCCGAAGGTGACATGCAGCCCGTGCGTGCCGACCAGGGTGAAGAAGGACGACAGGAAGGCACTGCGCTGCAGTGTGGCGCCTTCATGGATCATGTGGGTGAATTCGTAGAGCTCGATGGACAGGAAGGCCAGGCCGAACAGGCCGGTCACCGCAAGCCAGGCCTGGGTCGCCGCGATCCGGCCCTTGTCCATGGTCAGCATGGCAAAGCCATAGGTGATCGAGGAGAAGAGCAGCATGGCGGTGTTGACCGCCACCAGATTGAGGTCGAACAGGTCCTTGGGCGCCGGACCCGCGGCGTAGTTGGCGCCGAGCACGCCATAGGCCGCGAAAAGCATCGCGAAGATCAGGCAGTCGCTCATCAAATAGAGCCAGAAGCCGAGCATGGTGCTGCCGCCTTCGGCATGCGCATGCTCTTCTTCCAGGTGAAAGACCGGTTCGGTTCCGGTCGCGGTTGCCATCGAAGCCATGCTCGAACCCTAGCCCTGAGCGGCGAGGAGCGTCGTCCTCGCCTCCTCCGTCTGCGTGACCTCGGCAGCCGGAATGTGGAAGTCGCGGTGATAGTTGAAGGTGTGGCCGATCGCGGTGGCTATGAGGCAGACGAAGCTCAGTGCCGCCAGCCACCAGATGTACCAGATCATGCCGAAACCGAGCGCGACGCTGAAGGCTGCCAGGATGATGCCGGTGCCGGTATTGCTGGGCATGTGGATCGGCCTGAAGCCTGAGAGCGGCCTGGTGTAGCCAGCCTTCTTCATGTCCCACCAGGCGTCATTGTCGCGCACGACAGGCGTGAAGGCGAAATTGTAGGCGGGAGGCGGCGAGGACGTCGACCATTCGAGCGTGCGGCCATCCCAGGGATCGCCCGTCGGATCGGCGAGCGCCTCGCGCCTGCGGATGGAGACGAAGATCTGGATCAGGAAGGCGGCAATGCCGACGGCGATCAGCACCGCGCCGAAGGCGGCGATGACGAACCAGATCTGCAGCGAAGGGTCGTCGAAGACACGCATGCGGCGCGTCACGCCCATCAGGCCGAGTATGTAGAGCGGCATGAAGGCAAACCAGAAGCCGACTACCCAGCACCAGAACGACACCTTGCCCCAGAACGGATCGAGCTTGAACCCGAAGGCCTTGGGCCACCAGTAGGCAATGCCGGCGAACAGGCCGAACAGCACGCCGCCGATGATGACGTTGTGGAAATGCGCGATCAGGAACAGGCTGTTGTGCAGCACGAAGTCGGCCGGCGGCACGGCAAGCAGCACGCCGGTCATGCCGCCAACGGTGAAGGTGAGCATGAAGGCCACCGTCCACATCATCGGCAGTTCGAAGCGGATGCGGCCGCGATACATGGTGAACAGCCAGTTGAAGATCTTCGCCCCGGTCGGGATCGAGATGATCATCGTGGTGATGCCGAAGAAGGAATTGACGCTGGCGCCGGAGCCCATGGTGAAGAAGTGGTGCAGCCAGACAAGGTACGACAGGATGGTGATGACCACCGTGGCGTAGACCATCGAGGTATAGCCGAACAGGCGCTTGCCGGAGAAGGTCGAGGTGACCTCGGAAAAGACGCCGAACAGCGGCAGGATGAGGATGTAGACTTCCGGGTGACCCCATATCCAGATGAGGTTCACATACATCATCGGGTTGCCGCCGAAGTCGTTGGTGAAGAAGTTGGTGCCGACATAGCGGTCGAGCGACAGCAGCGCGAGCACCGCCGTCAACACCGGAAAGGACGCCACGATGAGCACGTTGGTGCACAGCGACGTCCAGGTGAAGACAGGCATGCGCATCATCGTCATGCCGGGCGCGCGCATCTTGATGATCGTGCAGATGAGGTTGATGCCCGACAGCGTCGTACCGACGCCCGCCACCTGCAGCGCCCAGATGTAATAATCGACGCCGACGTCGGGACTGTAGCCGATGCCGGAGAGCGGCGGATAGGCGAGCCAGCCTGTGCGGGCGAATTCGCCGACAAACAGCGATGCCATGACCAGGATCGCGCCGCCGACCGTCATCCAGAAGCTGAAGTTGTTGAGGAAGGGGAAGGAGACGTCGCGCGCGCCGATCTGCAGCGGCACGACGAAGTTCATCAGCCCGGTGACGAAGGGCATCGCCACGAAGAAGATCATGATCACGCCGTGCGCCGTGAAGATCTGGTCGTAGTGATGCGAATTGAGGTAGCCCTCGGAACCGTTGAAGGCGATGGCCTGCTGCAGGCGCATCATGATGGCGTCGGAGAAGCCGCGCAGCAGCATGACGAGGCCGAGCACCATGTACATGATGCCGATCTTCTTGTGGTCGACGCTGGTGAACCACTCACGCCACAGATAGGTCCACAGCTTGAAATAGGTGATCGCGCCAAAAAGGGCGATGCCGCCAAGCGCCACCGCGATGAAGGTGGCCACGACGATCGGCTCGTGCAGCGGCAGCGAGTCCCAGGTGAGACGGCCGAAGATGAACTTGGTCAGCGTATCGGGCATCGGCTATCTCTCACAATTCCCGCCGCAACAGGCCAAGCGACGGCGTATCCGCCTCGGCGCGACGGCTCTCGGTCCCGGGCCTGAGCAGTCCCGCCCCGCGCAGCGGGAAAGATCCTTCGCCGGCCAATCCGTCTGCGTGGCGTCGCTGGCGGCGCGTGCCGCGGCAGCCGCTTCCTCCGCCGTGCAGATGCTGGCGACATAGGACGGATCGTTCCCGAACACCGCGCCGCGCCGGGCGAGCTTGTCGTATTGCAGCGGCAGCGTGTTGCGGACACCGGCAAGACCAAGGCCACCCTTGGCATCGATCGACATCATCTCGTTCATGCACATCTTGCCGCGCTCGACACACAGGTTGAGGATGGCGCCGTAAAGGTCGGGATCGACGGAGGCATAGTGGCGGACCGGCTCGTTCTCGCTCGGCTTTTCGAGTTCGAGATAGTTCTCGCGGTTGAGCGCCGCCGAGGCTGTCTTGCTCTGCGCCACCCACTGGTCGAAAGCCTCGTCGGACAGGCCGTGGAAGGCAAAGCGCATCCCCGAAAAGCCGGCGCCGCTGTAATTGGCCGAGAAGCCGCTATAGGTGCCCGGTCGGTTGATGACGGCGTGCAGCTTCGTTTCCATGCCGGGCATGGCATAGATCTGCCCGGCCAATGCCGGAATGTAGAAGGAGTTCATCACCGCCGACGAGGTGATGCGGAAGTCGATAGGCTGGTTGACCGGCGCCGCCAGTTCGTTGACGGAGGCGATGCCGTAGTCTGGATAGATGAACAGCCATTTCCAGTCGAGCGCCACGACCTCAACCTTGAGCGGCTTGTGGTTCTGCGTGACCGGCTGGCCGGGCTCGATCCGGTCGATCCGGCGGTATGGGTCGAGCAGGTGCGTGCCGAGCCAGGTCAGCGCCCCGAGACATATGATGATCAGCAGGGGCGCAGCCCAGATCACCAA
Organism: Mesorhizobium sp. HAY1-8B; assembly: GCF_056868045.1. NCBI lineage: Bacteria > Pseudomonadati > Pseudomonadota > Alphaproteobacteria > Hyphomicrobiales > Phyllobacteriaceae > Mesorhizobium > Mesorhizobium sp. HAY1-8B. Next base: position 2,443,217 of record NZ_CP200321.1, on the reverse strand, counting down.
TTCCAGTTTCGTCGAATGGTCCCAGTCCGGCGCGTAGGTCGCCGAGGCGTTGGATTGCCGGTAGCGCCAGGCAAAAAAAACGGTCAGCGCCATGACCGGCACGATGATGACCAGCATCAGCAGGGTCGAGACCACGAGCAGGTCGCGCTGCTGGACCGCGACATCGCCGGCGGGCGCGAGCACGACCAGATCGCAGCCGCTCAACAACCCGGCCAGGGGGAACAGAAGCAAGGCTCCAAATCGTTTCATCAAACGCTGCCCTCGATGGACCGCGGCAACGGTTCATGTTGCAGTGCGGTATCAATCAAGGGCTACTGCTCGCCGCGGTGCGGTGACATTGGACAATTTGTCCAATGCCCAGAAGGCATGGCTTTGGCCCAGTGTGCAGCGCACAATGGAACCTTTGGGGAATCCCCAGAATTGGGTCCCGGACACTTCATTCCACGCGGTGGCGACGGATAAGATGGCTCAGACTTCGACTGCCGAGACGAACAGCGAGCTGATCGGCTCGCATCATGGCCAGGTCAGCGCGGGCGATATCGCGGTTGGCGTGATTGTCGGCAGGACGTCGGAATTCTTCGACTTCTTCGTCTATGCGATTGCCTCCGTCATCGTGTTTCCCAAGCTGGTGTTTCCCACGCACGATCCGCTTGTCGGAACGCTCTATTCCTTTTGCATCTTCGCACTGGCCTTCGTCGCGCGCCCGTTCGGCTCCATGCTGTTCATGGCCATCGATCGTGCCTATGGCCGCGGCGCGAAACTGACGATCGCGCTGTTCCTGCTCGGCACGTCGACCGTGGCCATCGCGTTTCTGCCTGCCTATGGTGACATCGGTGCGGTCGCGGTGTGGCTTTTGGCGCTTGCCCGCATCGGACAGGGGCTGGCGCTAGGCGGAACATGGGACGGACTGCCCTCCCTGCTGGCGCTGAACGCGCCGCGGAACCGGCGCGGCTTCTATGCCATGATCCCACAGTTGGGCGCCCCGATCGGCCTCATCGTGGCAAGCTCCCTCTTCGCCTTCTTCGTCGCCAACCTGTCGGCCGACGACTTCTTCACCTGGGGCTGGCGCTATCCCTTCTTCGTCGCCTTCGCCATCAATGTGGTCGCCTTGTTCGCCCGGCTGCGCATTGTCGTCACCCCTGAATTCTCGAAACTGTACGAGAGCGGCGACCTGCAGCCGACGCGCATCAGGGACACGATCCGGGCCGAAGGCCGCAACGTCGTCGTCGGCGCCTTCGTGCCACTGGCAAGCTTCGCCCTGTTCCACATGGTGACGGTGTTTCCGCTCTCCTGGGTGTTCCTATTCACCAACGAAGGGCCGGCGCGTTTCCTGGCGATCGAAGCGGTGAGCGCACTGTTCGGCATTGCGGCCATCGTCGCGTCTGGGCCACTGGCCGATCGCGTTGGACGCCGCGCGCTGCTTGGCGGTTCGGCGATCGCCATCGCGACGTTCAGCGGCTTTGCCCCGCAGCTTCTGGATGGCGGCGCAGTCGGCGAAGCCCTGTTCATGGTGCTGGGCTTCATCCTCCTGGGGCTGAGTTTCGGGCAATCGTCCGGCGTCGTCGCCTCGAGTTTTTCCCGGCAACATCGCTACACCGGCTCGGCAATAACCTCGGATCTGGCGTGGATGTTCGGCGCCGGCTTCGCGCCGCTCGCGGCCCTGCTGCTCGCCGGCAATTTCGGCCTCATCGCCGCGGGCGCCTATCTGCTGTCGGGCGCGGCTTGCACATTGCTCGCCTTGTGGATCGACGGACGTCGTCCTGCCGCGGATCGTCAAGCCGATTAATCCAGGGGCCTTCGATTGCGGATATGAGGCCGCATTGCCATGCTCGCCTGCCCGCCCAATGCGGCGCATTCTCCAGGCCATCCACGATATCCTCCCTGTAACGAACCTGGCCGGACGCGATCCGCCGGGCCGTGTCGCGATAGAAGGCTGGGCGCCGGCCGACAAACTCGCGCGGGATGAAGCCCTCCGCAGCGCGAGATCCTCCTGCTATACACGCAAACCCAACTAAGCCACCGAAGCAGCCGGCTTGGCTTGCCGCACGGCGGACCGGTGCGCCGCACTGGCATATTTCTGGGCGATCATGGCGCAGACCATGAGCTGTATCTGGTGGAAGAGCATCAGCGGCAGAACGATCGCGCCGACGCCCTGGCCGGCAAAGATGACGTTGGCCATCGGGACGCCGCTCGCCAGGCTCTTCTTCGAGCCGCAGAAGGTGATCGTGATCTGGTCGGCCTTGTCGAAGCCGAGAAGTCGGCTGCCATAGGCCGTGAACAGAAGCACGAGGCCGAGCAGCACCATGTCGGCGACAACGACCACGGCGATATCGCGCAGCGAGAACATATGCCATAGCCCCTCGGCGACGGCCGTGCTGAAGGCCAGATAGACGACCATTAGGATCGAACCGCGATCGACAGGCATCAGCAGCGTCTTGCGAGAACGTATCCAGTTGCCGATCCGCGGTTCCAGCAGTTGTCCGAGCGCAAAGGGCAGGAGCAGTTGCACCAGGATCTGGCTCACTGCATTCCATGAAAATCCGCCGTGACCGCCGATGGAGAAGAGCAATCCGACGAGCAGGGGCGTGAGGAACATGCCGAAGATGTTGGAGGCGGAAGCCGAGCAGATGGCCGCGGGGACATTTCCACCAGCCATCGAGGTGAACGCGATCGAGGACTGGACCGTCGAGGGCAGGACACACAGAAAAAGAATGCCGAGGTAGAGCGGCTTGGGCAGGATCGAGGCAGGGAGATAGCCGAGCGCCAGACCCAGCAGCGGGAACAGGCCAAAGGTCGTCAGAAGGATGACGAGGTGCAGGCGCCAATGCATCAGGCCGGCAACCACGACATCGCGCGATAGCCGCGCACCATGCAGGAAAAACAGAAGCGCCACGGCAAAATTGGTCGCAACCGCGAACCATCCCGCGAACGTCCCGGTTGCTGGCGCGGCAGACGCAAGCGCGACGGTGCACAACAGCAGGATCAGAAAGGAGTCCGGCAGAAAGCGACGCATGACATGTTAGCTCCAGAATAGGCTCAGCGCCGTCTTTTCGTGCATTGTGAAATAGGATACAAGAAATAACAGTTATCGTGATTTGAGATTTCAGTGCTCGATCTGGTCCAACTTCGCAGCTTCGTCACCGTCCAGCAGATGGGAAGCTTTACCTTCGCGGCCGAGAGGCTGGGACTGGGGCAATCCACCGTCAGCCAGCACATCAGCAAGCTGGAAGCCGCGATTGGCAGGCGGTTGCTGGCCCGGGATACGCACAAGGTGGTGCTGACGCCTGACGGCGAAGCCCTGCTCGGCCATGCGCGGACCCTGTTGTCCATAGAGGGGCAGGTGCAGGCGCTGTTCACCGCGCAGAGGCTGCGCGGCACATTGAGGCTCGGCGTATCCGAGGACCTGGTTGCCAGCCGTCTGCCACTGGTGCTGGAGGATTTCGTCCGGTCTCACCCATCCGTCGATCTCGAACTGACCGTTGCTCTCAGTGGCGTGCTCTACGAGATGCAGGACAATGGCGAACTCGATCTCGTCCTGGCGAAGCGCCGGCTGGGCGACAGCCGTGGCCGGCTCGTCTATCGTGAGCCGCTTGTCTGGCTCGCCCGCGATCCGGAACACGTCCTGTCGCTCGCGGCCTTGCCGTTGATCGCCTTCCCCCCGCCGAGCGTCACGCGCAGCATCGCGCTGGAAGCGCTCGAGCGGCATCGCATGCCGTGGCGCATTGTCTGCACATGCGGAAGCCTGAGCGGACTGACGGCCGCCGCACGCGCCGGGATGGGGGTTCTGGTGCAACCGCAAAGCATGTCGCCTTCAGGCCTCAAGGAGATCGGCCGCCTGCCACAGTTGGAGGATGTGGAATTCGTCCTCATCCCGAGCAAGGGCGCCGACAGGGCGCTCGTCTCAGCGCTTTCGGATGATATTCTGAACAAGGTGAGAGGCCTGCGCTGACCGGCAGCGTAGGTGACATTAGCCGATGTTGTCTTTGGACAGAGTCCACAAATACATCAAGATTTTGTTTTTGTTATATTTACTTCGAAGCTCAAGTTGCATCAAACGCGGTGGCGGTTAAGGCTGAAGCCCGGCCGACCATGCCCGTGCAATCCGTCCCGATCATCGACGCCCCCCTCGACGCATTTCGTCCCTTGACAGTCAGGCCGGTTGGACGGACGCCACTTTGCCGTCGGTATCGACGATGCAGCTGGTTGGCTTTCCCGCGACGTTCAGTTCGACCTGGAAGCTCTTGGAATCGAGCCTGCGCGAGCTGGTCGGCAACGCCTTGCCGCTATCGACGCCGCCCGCTTTCGCCGCCGCGCCGGCACAAAGAAGCTGGAGATCGGCCGGTGCTGTTTCGACCGTCGTCCTCGACATCTGGTCGGGCGTCGGCGCGCTTTGGCATGCCGCCAGAACCGTTGCGATGACGATCGAGGCCGATCCGCGAACGGCCCAGTGCCTCATCCTGATCTGCCTGCCGGTCACCATGGTCTTGTCCCCTGTGTTTATCGAACTATACGTCCGTCCTTGATCACACACCCTTGTAGAGCGCCGCGCCCTGCATCAGCACAATCACTTTCGCCCCGACCTTGATGCGGGAATGCAGATCGATGATGTCGCCATTGTTCATGCGGATGCATCCGGAAGACACGTCCAGGCCAATGGTCCACGGTTCGGGCGTGCCGTGGATGCGGTAGATGGTGTCGTGGTCGTCTTCATAGAGGTAGAGCGCTCGCGCGCCGAGCGGATTGTCGGGCCCACCGGGCATGCCATTGGCCCAGGGCCGGGCTTTGGGATCCCGGGCAACCATTTCGGCCGGCGGTGTCCAGGTCGGCCACTCCGCCATGCGCCCGACCTTGACGATGCCGGCCCATCCGAAGCCCTCCCTGCCCACGCCGATGCCGTAGCGGATCGCCTGCTGGCCGGGCTGGACGAGATAGAGGAAGTGCTGGTTGCCGTCGATGATGATGGTGCCGGGCTGCTCGGCGGTGCGGAACTTGACCACCTGCGGGCGAAAGGATTCCGGCACCTGCTTGTGAAGCTTGTAGTACTGGTAGGCCTTGGTGCGATTGTAATCCGTCCACTGCCGCGTCTTGGGATCGTAGACCTGCGTTCCAGCGGCAAGCGCTGCCAAGGTGGAAAACGCCAGCCCCAGCGCCAGCACAACCGCTAGGCCTGCCGCATGCTTGCCGCCGGTTCCCGTCGCCCGTGCGTCCGTGCCGAACCTCGTCTTTGTGCGTCTGGTCATTGCTTGGCCCATCCTTCGACGCGCGCCTCGTTCCTGGCCACCCATTGCTCGGCGTAAGCAGAGGGCGCCTGCCGCTCGACCTGGAGCGCGTAGCTCATCTCGATCGCCTCCTCCGGCTTGAAGTCGACGCGCTCCAGGAAGCGAACCACCTCCGGATGTTTCTTGCGCAACGAGGTCGCGTAGGCGATGTGGTAGTGGGCCGTGTCCCAGCCAACGGCGGCGTGCGATTTCGAAAGCCATTGCGGGTCTTCCGTCGGCAGGACGATCTTCCATTTGGCGGCATCGTATGGTGGCTCCGTCAGGCGCACGATGTCGTGCAATTTGAAGACCACATGCGGCGCATAGCAAGCGAAGACCATCGGCCGGTCCGAGGCCTCCGCCGCATCGACAGCCGCCATGCCGACATCTTCCGGCATTTCGAGCAGCGTCAGGTTCTTGGCATAGCCGTAGCTGTTGGCGCGGATGCGCTCGATGGTGGTCGACGACCATGTCTGGGCGCCAATCCACATCTCGCCCTTGCCGTCTCCGTCCGTGTCGAGCGCCTCGGTCTTCTTCGGATCACCGAGGTCGGAAATGTCCTTGAAGCCGTATTTGTCGGCCGCTGTCTTGTTGGCGCAGATACCCTGCCAGGCCGGGACGCCGATCGGGCTGATCGCGACCGTTCCAGCCTGGGTTACATACTTCTTGACCAAGGTGTCGAGGTTCGGCAGCCAGACTTCCGGATGGATGTCGACCTGGCCGGAGTCAAGACCGGCGAAAGCGATCATGGTGCCCATCTCCACCACATCCGCATCGAGCCCGAATTCCTTCTTGAGACTCACCTTCAGGATGTTGGCCGTCGCCTGGCCCGACGACCAGTTCGGCATTGCAATAACCAGGTCGGCAGCGTGCGAGGGAATGCCGCCGAGCACAAGCGCCGAGGCAATCACCGCCACTTTCCATGCCAGTTTCACCAAATCGGCCATCAGGTGATCCTCTTCACGTGCTCATTTTGGTTGGAATCCTTTCGAAGACACCCAATCACTGAGCGAGCAGTTCATCGACAGCTGGTTTCGTTCGTCAATCGCCACCGGAGGTGCCTCCAACCTTTCAACCAGATTGTTGTCTGGCCCGGAAGGTCGCGTCGCGTGTTCGGATCCACGACGGACAGAGTAACGCTTACCGCCAAGCGGCGCCAGCGCTCCTCCTGCGCGGTGACGTGGACGGTCGAAATCATCAGAGGAGCCAAGATGAGCAGGGATTGCTTCGCGACGGTCATCGGAGCCCCGGATCTGATTGGCGTCGCTGCCAAGCTTGCATCTGAGGCTGCATCGAAGGAGTACGTAACAGTAACAGCCGTCGGCCCCACAGGAAGCAGCGGGAGTTGCAACCACCACCACGACGCACGTCGTCGATCGGAAGCAACCACTATTGCCGTCACCGCCGACGCAGCCTCCCGCTGCCGTGGAAACCTCCGCGAAATCCACCTCCGCCACCAGGATGGGAAATCAGGGCGTTGTGCTGGATCGTTCAGCAGCTGCCGGGTGGTGCGGCCTGCCTTGGAAAGCGCGACATCGCCGTCACTCCACCGTGACCGATTTCGCCAGGTTGCGGGGCTGGTCGACGTCGGTGCCCATGAAGACGGCGGTGAAATAGGCCAGCATCTGGATCGGCAGCGCATAGATGATCGGCGAGATGATTTCGGGCACGTCCGGCAGGATGATCGTCTCCATCGTCTTCACGCTCGCCTGTGCCGCCCCCTTGCTGTCGGTGATCAGGATGATCTTGCCGCCGCGCGCCGCCACTTCCTGCATGTTGGACACGGTCTTCTCGAAGATGCGGTCATGCGGCGCGATCACGATGACCGGCATGTTCTCGTCGATCAGCGCGATCGGCCCGTGCTTCAGCTCGCCCGCCGCATAGCCTTCGGCATGGATGTAGGAGATTTCCTTGAGCTTCAGCGCGCCTTCCATGGCCAGCGGGAAATTGGTGTCGCGGCCGAGATAGAGCACATCGGAGTAGCGTGACAGGTCCCGCGCGATGCGCTCGATCTGCTCTTCGAGCTTGAGCACCTGGTTGGCATAGCGCGGCGCTTCCGAAAGCGCCCGCACCAGGGTTTTCTCCTCATCCTTCGAAATCGTGCCGCGTGCCACGCCGGCCCGCACCGCAAGCGATGCCAGCACCGAGAGCTGGCAGGTGAAGGCCTTGGTCGAGGCGACGCCGATCTCCGGTCCGGCAAGTGTCGGCAGCACGACATCGGATTCGCGCGCCATGGTCGATTCCCGAACATTGACGACGGCGCCGATCTTCATGCCGGCCTTGCGGCAGTAGCGCAGCGAGGCCAGCGTGTCGGCGGTCTCGCCCGACTGCGAGATGAAGAAGGCGGCATCGTTGGCCGACAGCGGCATCTCGCGGTAGCGGAACTCCGAGGCGACATCGATGTCGACCGGCAGCCGCGCATAGCGCTCGAACCAGTATTTGCCGATCAGGCCGGCGAGATAGGCGGTGCCGCAGGCCGAGATCGCCAGCCGGCCGATCTTGGCAAAGTCGAACGGCAGGTCGAGCGGTTTGGAGACGCCGGAGACGAAATCCACATAATGCGCCAGCGTATGCGAGATCACCTCGGGCTGCTCATGGATCTCCTTCTCCATGAAATGGCGCCGGTTGCCCTTGTCGACCATGAAGGAGGTCGACAGCGACTGCTGGCGCTTGCGCTCGACTTGTCTGCCGTCAATGTCGAAGATGGCGACGCTGTCGCGGCGCACCACCGCCCAGTCGCCGTCCTCGAGATAGGTGATGGAATTGGTGAAGGGCGCCAGCGCAATGGCGTCGGAACCCAGAAACATCTCGCCGTCGCCATGGCCGACGGCCAGTGGCGGGCCGTTGCGGGCGCCGACGATCAGGTCTTCGTCGCCCTTGAACATGATGGCCAGCGCAAAGGCGCCTTCGAGCCGCTTCAGCGCCTGGTGCGCCGCCTCGACGGGCTTGCGCCCCCTGGCCAGTTCGCGCGCCACCAGATGCGCGACGACCTCGGTGTCGGTCTGCGAGGAGAAGGAATAGCCGTCGCGCGTCAGTTCATCGCGCAGTTCGGCGAAATTCTCGATGATGCCGTTGTGGACGATGGCGACACCGTCGGAAAAATGCGGATGCGCATTGGTCTCGTTGGGCACGCCATGGGTCGCCCAGCGCGTGTGGCCGATGCCGATCGTGCCGTCCAGCGGCTCGTCCTTGAGCCGGCGTTCGAGGTTGATCAGCTTGCCCTCGGCGCGACGGCGGCCAAGCTCACCCTTCTCGATGGCGGCCACGCCGGCCGAGTCATAACCGCGATATTCGAGCCGCTTCAGCGCGTCGACGATGAGCGGCGCAACCTGCGAGTGGCCGACGATTCCAACGATACCGCACATGGCTTTGCCCCCATAGCCTGCAGAATTCCAGCCCCATTGCACACAAGAGCCATGTTATCCCTGACCGACCACGGGCTGATCGTTCATTTGAAGGAGCCCATGGACTTAATCAAAGCTGAACTGTCGCGCTTGAAGTCCGAAGTCGCCCAAGAGGGCGTAGTTCCGTGGCGGAGCCTACGTGGTCGGCCACGAAACACCTGAAGACGGGCAGTTCGTTCGAATGATGCGCTTCCGCCAGTCGAGGCGCATGTTGACTCAGCCGGCAAACCAAAACACACCCAACAGCCGGTTAGGCCCGGCCGCCTGATGCCCCCCTCCAAGAGGCTGTCGGGCCGCTTGATCTACATGGGGCCCGGACTGCCCCGGATGCCGGCAAGCGAGCGGCACTGAGTCCCGCAGGAGATGAACAAAACTTGGCCTGTCGCTCACAATTTTCGACCACTCCTCGCTGTTAAGGCGCTGAAATCGCTGGTGCTCGGCATCGTTTGATTGCACGAAGACGCCGAACTGACCTCTCGGTACAAAAGAGAAGCTTAATCCTCGCCTTGCTCGATCCAGGCATGCTGAAGGGAGATGTAGGGCATGAAGTTCAGAGACCTGATCAGGCGTGCCGACAACGCCGAGAAGTCCTTCGAGGACCTCGAAGCTGACTTGGCGAACGCCGTCGACGAGTGCCTTGGTTTGTCCGATCTGTCAGAACAGGCAAGGGATGCCGTCGCTGGCGAGACGCCCATGCAAGAGGACAACAGCGAACAGGACAACAGCGCCCAAACCGAAGACGGTGCCGTCACTGCGGAACCCGCGCGACGACTGACCTCTCATACGCAGAGTCGTATGGCTGCCTTGACTTCGTTTGATGGGCTGTTTCGCGATGCGAAGCTCCATTTCGAGGAGATCAACGCGAAACTGTCGGAGATCGCAAGCACGCATCACCTGACCCGCGAATTGTTCCACATTCTTCACGCCGACATTCTGCGAGCCAACGAACTGGAACTGGCTAATCTGAACCTGACCGCGGAGCAAAGGAGCCTGTCGGACAGGCTCAATGACCTGAACCGAAGGCAGCATGAGCGGGAAGGCATTGTGGAGGCCTTGCAGCAGCGCGAGGCAAGCCTGGTTCAAGACTGTGAGGCGCTTCGCGGCGCATTGGCCGGGGCAAGGCTGGAACTCGTGGAGGCAGCGAACACGAACGCAAAGAACGAAGCGGAATTCGGAGACCTCACGAACGCACTTGCGGCTGCAACGGTCGAGGCCGACAGACGCGCGCGCGAAAACAAACAGCTGCGTGAAAAGAATGTCAGCCTGTCGATCGACCTGGAGAAAGCGCTGAAGCGGGAAGACGAGGCGCGGCACAGGCTCGACGGGTTTTCCACGATCCATGCCAACGAAGCGGCACGAAATTCCGAATTGCTGGCTGCACTTGGCAAGAGCGAAAAGGAAGCGACACGACTCCATACGTCGCTTGAGGTCGCCCAGGCGAAACTGTCCGAGATGACGGAAGCCGCCCGTATCATGGAAGCGGAGAAGAACGCCGAGATCGAACGCTGCCGTGCCGAGATTCGAGGATCGCGTTCCGAGATTCAGAACCTCCGTTCGCGACTGGAACTCGCATCAAACGCAAACAGCGAAGCCTCGAACGAACTCGCCAAGCTCAGGCTTCAATGGAGCGAGGCCGTGGCGGAGAAGCAGGTCGCGGATGAAAGGTTGGCTGCTCTCACCAAGGAAGCCGAAACCGACAAGCTGAACCTTTCGAAGATAACCGCCAATTTTTCACAGCTTTCCCTGCAGCAGGCGTCCGATCAGATTCAACTCGATGTCCGCCGGCAGGAATGCGAAGACCTGAGGACCGAAATTGCATCGGTCAACGCCCGGATCAGGGAACTCCTGCCTCTTGAGAGGCTCCATGCGACGACGAAGGCAACGAACGCCTTGCCGCACAAGAGCGATGCCGCCAAGGTTCCCGTGACGGTGGAGCGAACAGCGCGCTCCATGCGCCGCGTTCGTCGGAGGGCGCTCACCGCATCATAGGAGGGCTGCCCATATTCGCGGCCCGCCTCCAATGATCCTCACGTCATTGACGGAAAGCCCTCGACATCTGATCCGTAAGAGGCTTCAGCAGATAAGACCAGACGCTGCGTTCGTCCGTGCTTATATGAACCTCTGCCGGCATACCTGGTTTGAGCACTTTGGCATCGGTCAGGCAGGCTGTCTTGTTCTCGACATTGATACGCGCCGAGAAATACGAAAGCTGTTTTTGTTGATCCTTGATCAGGTCCGCCGAGATGCGCTTGACCGATCCCTGGCAAGCAGGCGTGGTGCCGGCGTCGAAAGCGGGAAACCGGATCGAGACCCGCTGGCCGGGACGAATATCATCTATGCGCGACGGCGGAATCAGCGCGTCGACGACGAGGTTGTCGGTGTCGGGGACAATCATCATGAGCACTTCGCCGGGAGCGATGACGCCGCCGATTGTGTGGATAGAGGATTCCTGCACCGTTCCCGATTGCGGAGCGCGGATGGTGGTTTTGGTCAATTCGTCTTGCGCCACAACCTTGCGCTCTTCGAGTTCGGTCTGCTTGGCTTCGGTTTCGCGAAGTTCGCTGGTCACCTCACTGCGCCTCTGTTCATCGAGCTGAAGAATTTGCAGTTCGGTCTCGCTGATCCGGGCCTGCGCCTCGGCAACCGCCGCCGCGAGGCGCCCTGACTCTCCGTGCGCCCGGGTGGCATCCAATCTGATGTTGCTCAGTCGCTCCTTGGACACCAATTTTTTTGAGAAAAGCGCCTGGACGTCGGCAAGATCTCCATCCAGCAAGACCACGGATTGGTCTTCTGCGGTCTGCTGTGCCTTGAGGCCATCGATCTGACGCTCGAGTTGCTTTGAGCGACTTTGCAACTGTGCCTTCTGCCCCGTCAACGCCGCGGCGCGGCTTTCAAACAGGGCGCGCTCGCCATTGACGAGTGCGGCCAGTTCCGGGTCGCCCATCCGTGTCTGAAGGCCGGAAGGAAGCTGCATCTCCGACAGGCCTTGTCGCTCGGCCTCCAACCGTGCAAGTCGAACGGTGGCGCGATCGAGATCCTCAGTGATTATCTGCAGGTTGGCCCGCGTCAGCGTGTCGTCCAGCCTGGCCACCACATCGCCAGCCCGGACATGATCGCCATCTTGCGCGAAGATGCCCCCGATCGTGCCGCCGGTCAGATGCTGGACTTTCTTTATGTTGCTCTCGACCACCACGGTGGCAGGCGCAATCACCGCGCCGGCGATCTTGGTCAAGCCGAGCCAAAGCCCGCCGCCGACAATCAACAGGGCTGTGATCGCGGCGCCCAGGATCAGGTTGGCCCGGATATCATCCCGCGCCTCGGCCGAATTCGCCTCGGTCCTTCGGCTCGCATCGCCGAGTGGCACGTATGAAAACATCGTCGCGTCAGACACGGAGCAGCACCTCACGCATGACCGCTTACTCCCTTCTGCATCGGGACAACCGACGCTGGCCGTTCAGCAGGCGAGGGGAAGGGCCGGATAACGTTGGCCAGGACCTCCTCGCGCGAGCCGAAGGAGTGAAGCGTCCCATTCGACATTACGAGCACCTTGTCGATATTGGTGAGGGCGGAAGGACGGTGCGCAACGACGATGACTATGCCTCCGCGCTGGCGCACCGCCAGGATCGCGCCGGCCAGGGCGGCATCGCCATCGACGTCCAGGTTTGAATTCGGTTCGTCGAGGACGACAAGAAACGGCTCGCCATAAAGTGCCCTGGCAAGCCCAACGAGTTGTCTTTGTCCGGCCGAAAGGGCTGCCCCTCCCTCGCCTACGCGTGTTTGGAATCCATTCGGCAATCGCATGATCATCTTGTCGACGCCCGCCGCCCTGGCGGCTGCCAGCACGCCCTTGGCGTCGCCCTTACCGCCAAATCTCGAAATATTGTCGGCAACCGTTCCATCAAACAGTTCAACATCTTGCGGCAGGTAGCCGATATGGGCGCCAAGTTGTTCGTGACCCCATTGGTCGAGCGAGGCTTCGTCCAGCCTTACCGTTCCGCGAAGCGGCTGCCACACGCCCACCAGCGCGCGCACAAGTGTCGTTTTCCCAGAACCGCTTGGGCCGACGATCGCCATTCCCGCGCCCCCCTGCAGGCGGAAACTGACATTGGCCACGGTCGGTCTTTGCTGGCCTGGCGGAGCTATTGTCAGTTCCTCGACCGCAAGCATCGCCTGCGGGGCTGGCAGCTCCATGAGCTCGTCATGGCTGCCGAAGGCGGTCAGCGCCCTTGCCAGCTGGGAATAGCTCTGACGGAACGCCACAAACCCTCTCCAGTTTGCCATCGCCGCGTCAACCGGGGCCAACGAGCGGCCCAGCAATATGGATGATGCTATGATCACGCCGGGCGACGCTTCACCTCCGATCACGAGATAGGCACCAAGTCCCAGGACGCAGGACTGCAAGGCCATCCGCAGCGCCCTCGACGTTGAACCGGTGGCGCCGACGATGTCGGAAAGGCGTTCCTGGTGCGCGAGATATGCGTGATTGACCTCACCCCAACGGCGGGCAAGCCGCCCGGAAAGGCCCATCGCGCGGACAACTTCCGCATTGCGGCGGCCAGAGTCGGCAAGGTTGCGTTGTGACACAAGCGTCTCGGACGCGCGCGCGGCTGGGCCGCGGCCAAGGATTTCCGCGACAACCGTGAGCAGCACGACAACAATCGCGCCGCCCGTCGCCAGCAGACCGAGCGAAGGATGCAAAAGAAAGATGACCAGCAGATAAAACGGTATCCATGGTGCGTCGAAGACGACAGTCGGCCCCAATCCGGAAAGGAAACCGCGCAACTGATCCAGGTCACGAAGCGGTTGTACCCGGCTCGCGTCCTGCCCGCCGATGAGCGGCAAGGACAATGAGAGGCCGAAGACCCTCTGCTGCAGAGTCTTATGGAGGCGATTGCCGATTCGCACCAGGAGGCGAAGCCGCACGAAATCCAGCAGGCCGTAGACCGCGTAAAGGCCCAGCATCCCGATCGTAAATCCGACCAGCGTCGGAATGCTCTGCGAAGGCAGAACGCGGTCGTAGACTTGCAGCATGTAGACGGAGCCGGTCAGCGCAAGAATGTTTATGACCGCCGAGAACACGCCAACGCCTACCAGTGCGGGCGCGGCGCCAAGCATAGCGCCACGCAGATCGGGCGAGTTTCCACCAAGGCTCATGGCTTGCGACCTCCGGTAAGAAGTCGTCGGGCAGGTTCACTGGCTCCGCCGGCCATCAACAATTTTTTGGTTTTCAGGAGCGTTTCCCTTTTTGCCTTATAATATTACGCCCCACTAACGTACGTGGCCTTCGGTCAAAATGTAGCAAAATCGTGACGCTGGCCCGAAAAACCGGGAATCGACGCATTAAACCGGGGGAAAACTGCCGTTTTAAGATGCAAGGAGGGCTGTACAGATCGCGTTTCAGGCAAACGAAATCGAACCCGCACCATTTTTTTCGAGGGTGAATCGCCGCAGAGGCAAAGCCACGGCGCCCGGCTCATGGCCGTTTCACTGACCATTTGTCACTGCGCCATTTGAGTGAGCGATCTCGGCTTTCTAGTGCTTCCTCGCGATAACCAGGAAATGCTGCGCCAGTTGTCCGGGAACGCGCAGGGTTCTGGATAGCTTCTCGAAGGGCTCGATCAATGCTTCACAGATCCCCGGCAAGAGGCGTCCCGGCCGAGGCAGATAGCCATAAGGTATCACCTCCTCCACGAGGAAGCCCGAAGCGGTCAGGAGTTTCTTGAATCTTGTTTCGCCTAGCGTGTTGCGAACCGTGCGTCCAAGCGACCAATTGAGCAGTTGGCAAACCAGGCCGATGGGCGAAGTCGCATTCATATGAACGTTGCACACGAGCCGTCCGCCATTCTTCAGCTGCTGGTTTATCGCTTTCAGCGCCTCCCGTTTCAGCTGATCCTCGGCGTTCAGAAAGAAGCGAAACGCGGTTACGACATCAAAGGTCTCTTCGAGGGACTCCATCGTCATATCGATGTTGCGCAGTTTCACATTGCTCGGAACTTGCGCGCAGGCAAGCATGGATCTGGACACGTCGACGCCGACCACCTCGCCGAAAACCTCAGCCGCGACGTTGGTGATGCGACCTGTTCCGCATGCAAAATCGAGACAATTTCGATTGGCTCCGCCCATGGGGCGAAGAACGTCCAGGATCATGGGCCTTTCGATTTTGTCCCACAGCGCACCGTAATAGCCGGACCCGTGCGTCATGTTGTAGTGCGCGCCGTAGCCCGGCGCGCAATGACTGGCCCTGTAGTCGTCCGACGCTCGGTCGCCCTGCGTGTGGATCTGTTGGCCGGACGCCAGGTCCTGCCAAATCGCGGACTTGCCGGGTTGGGACTCGGCTATGAGAATTCTAACCGCCGAAGACGTATCGACAGCATAGGCCGCCGGCTGAGCCATCCGAGCCGTGTTCGTCAACCATTTCCGCTTCGCATCTCGCTTGGAATTGAGCCTCACCAGGATCTCCTATTCGGCTTGTTCGACCCTCCAATCGAACAGTTTCCCAAGCCCCCTTTTATCGGCCGGCGATTGAAGCCGCCTATTGGATTGCAGCACTTTGCAGATCACTGCTGAATTTGGCCTCGACGGTATCCCCCGGCATCACAATCGTATCTTCGTCTGCCGAGATTTTGCGCCACTCGTCGCCTATCTTGCGCACGATAGTGACTTGAGCCTGGATCGTTTCACCGGCAATCGGCAATGGCTGGGCGGATGCTCCGGTCGGTTGCAACTTCTCGCTGGCGGCGCGGAGTCTGGTGGTGACATCCCCCAGCCGCGCATTGGTGTCCTTCAGATCCGTTAGCAAGCCAACTTTCCTCTGATTGTCATTGCGTTCGCGCTGCCTGACATAATCCTCCTGCTGGCGCCGCGCTCTCATGAGCTCGACCGAGGTTTGCAGCGCGCCGCTTGAAGAGAGAAGCAAGGCGCGCCTGACATCGGCGAGCCGGGTGTTGGTCAGATTGCCTGCCTCGAACGCCTTGGTTACTTTCGCCAGGTCATCCTGATCCGCCTTCACGCTCTCGGACTCGACCTCTTCGCGCTTCTGCAAAAGCTCGATTTGATCGGCCGCGTCCTTCTGGCCCTTCTCAAGGAAAGCCTGTTCCTGCTGGAAGTCGCTCAGCGCAATCTTCAGCGCGTCTTCCTCGGCCTGGGCGATCGCTGCCCCGACGCTGGGCGACAGAGGTGACCCCTGCGGTGTCTGCTTGTCGAAATCCGCCTGGTCCTGAAGTTCGGCGCGGAGACGGGCGGCGTGAAAATACTCTTTGGTGTAGTCTCCCCAAAGTGTTTCGTAATCGCGCCTGAGATCAACCGGATCTGGTCCGGTCTGGCCCGCCCGTGACCGCAAGAGGCTGAAGCCGCCGGAGACGGCGAGCGCCTGCCGCACTGTCATGAGCGGACGGTAGGCCTGCTGCCCCGGCGTGAGCACGTCGCCCGTCACGTAGATCGGACGATAGTCGGCGATGATGGCCGTTATATCGCCTGGTTTGACGACAACCATCTGCTCTCGTCCATCGGGCAAACGCACGTGAAAGATCGTGGTCGGCAGAAGCGTCTGCATGCGGTTCTGCAACTCGGACGCGGTCAACCCTCCGACCATAACCATCCCGACTTCGGGAAGGGCGATGTTGCCGTCCATCTGGACCACGGCTCGCTGCGTCCGATCCGGAATTGGCGCTATCCCTATCTCGACCGTATCGCCAGGTGACAGGCGATAGGGCTCGACCTCGCCGGCGGCAGCCATCGATGCCAGGAATATCCCGGCAACCGAGGCAAGAACGGTTCGTTTAGTGAAGGCCATTTGCGACAATCTCCTTCTGGTTCGGCACCGGCTCCGAAGGCCATTCAAGACGGGAAACGAAATCGTATACCGGGCCACCGGGCACGCCCCAATTGCTCGACCAGATCACCTGTGAGCCATCAGGAGACGGCGAGGCATGCGTCTCGCTCCAGTAATCGAAGTGCGCGTTTTGCGTGTCGACGACACGGCGGACCTCTCCGCTGCCGTCCAAGCGCAGTGCAATGACCTGCTGGGCGTAAGGCGCCCAATCCGGGTGCTGCGCTATTTCGGCTGGCGTGCCGCCATAGCTTAGAAACACCCAGCCCGGCCTGTCGAGCGACCTGAGCGACGCATGCATGGCTTCGCCATATTTCATCAGCGAGGTGACCTTGCCGTCAGCCAATCGGCGCTTGATCACCTGATATTTGTCGGGCTCCGACTTGCTGATCCCGACATAGATTTCGCTGCCGTCGGTATCGACCGTCATGTCGCCGTGACCGGGCCGGTGGTGCTCCATCCACTTCTGGCGCAGGACGCCGTCGATGGAAAAGATGAAGCTCGGTTCATTGCCGTCCGGCAATGCCTGTGAGCACACAATGTTGATCCCGAGCGGGGAGATCGAACAGGAGCCGGTGGTTCCTGGAAGCTGGGCAAGATCGATATCCGGGAACTTCTTCCGCTCCTTTAGGTCGTAGCCAAAGACCACCGCCTTGCCGTCATTGCGCGTCGCACGCACAGCAATGCGGTTGCCATCGCGGCTCGGATTGCCTTTGTTAGGCCCGAACTGAAGCTTGCTGTAGGCCGACGAGGCGAACACGACGTCCTCCTGGTCGGTGCGTGGCGCCCAGGTTGAAATCTGCCGGCCGGCAACGCAGATCATCAGCCGGGGATCCCTGGGATGCCATTCGCATTCAATCGAGCGGTCGCGGTGGAACAATGGGACGTAGCTGTGCCCGTCGAGAAAGCACATGCCACCGCAACCATTGACGATCAAAAGAAGGCTCTGGTCGGCATTCCAAGCCTGTGCGCTTGAGTAGCGGTGAGTGCAGTATTTCGTCCCGCATACACCGGCCAGGCCGAGAACTCCGGGTCCTGTGATCCGTAGGAAGACCGTGCCCGACGCCGGATCCCTTGTTTCACGGAGATAGTCCGGAAGGTTGGCCGCCACCGGCGGCCCCGATGCGTTGCTTGCCCGACCGCCGGCCATGTAGAAGTTCAGGAACACGGCACCGGCAATCAGCAACAGTGCCACCACATGCCGGCGCAGCAGGATCATGTCATATAGCCCTTTTCGCGCCGTACCCGGCCTTCGCCAAGGCGCGCGCGCCACCATGCGATCGTCCGCTCGAGCCCATCGCGCAGACTGGTCTGCGCCCGCCATCCCGTCTCGCTTTCAAAGCGCGAGGAATCGGCGAGCAGGGCGCGAACCTCCGAATTTTGCGGCCGCAAACGGCTTTCGTCGCGATGGACCGGCTTTTTGGAACCGCTCAATTCGAGGACGAGGTCCAATACGTCGGAGATGGTCACGGCGCGTTGGCTGCCGGCATTGTAGGCGTGGCCGAATTCGAGCCCCGCCAAGCCGGCCGTCAGGAACGCCGCGGCGGTGTCTTCGACAAAGGTCAGGTCACGGATCGGGCTCGTATCACCGACCATGATCGCCGGGCAGTTCGGGTCGAGGGCCTGCCGGATGATGGTCGGCACGATGGCGCGCTCACTCTGGCGAGGACCATATGTGTTGAAGGGCCGCATGATGACGACCGGAACATCAAACGACCTGGCGTAGGACTCCGCCATCATGTCGGCGCCGATCTTGGATGCCGAATAGGGTGACTGTCCCTGCAGCGGATGCGTTTCGCGAATGGGCATGGTCTGGGCGGTTCCGTAGACCTCGCTCGTGGAGGTATGCACCACCCGCTCCGTCTCCCATTGACGCGCCGCTTCGAGCACGTTCACCGTGCCCAGGATGTTGGTTTCCACATAAGACTGGGCGGCCGCATAGGAGTATGGAATCGCAATGAGGGCAGCCAGATGAAACACAACGGCCTGGCCACGCATGATTCGGTTCAGGAACGCGCTGTCGCGGACGTCACCGCGGACGAGCTTCAGCCGGCTGCGGATGTTGTCCGGCAAATCGTCCAGCCACCCATGGCTGTCGAAGGAATTGTAGAGCGCTAGGGCCGTGACATCCGCCCCGTTGCGAACAAGCGCTTCGGTGAGATGCGAACCGATAAATCCATCCGCGCCTGTCACCAGAACTTTCTTGCCATTGTAGCTCATGACTACGCATTCCGTTGGCTTGATGGAGCGCTTTCCATTTGGGGTTCATGCGTCGATCGGCGGTGATGGAACCCAGCCGACAACCGCCAGGAAGCCGCGCGCCATCCACATGATGTCGGAGCCGATGGTGCGCTGCGGATAGTAGGACAGGTCGAGTCTTGCCTTGGCCGGGAACATGACCTCCCGGTAGAAAAGGATGGGATCCACGGATTGGGGAAACAAACGCGCCTCGTGCCGGAAAAGAACCTGCGTTGGGCCCAGCAGGCCGGGTTTGTAGCGCAGGACCGCCTCCAGGCCACCATGGAAGCAATCTGCGAAAGCCAGGCTCTCGGGTCGTGGCCCAACGATCGCCATCTCGCCTTTGAGGACATTCCATAGCTGCGGCAATTCGTCGAGTTTGGTCGCGGCGAGGAAGCGGCCTACCGTCGTCATGCGGCTGTCGCCAACCATGGTCAGGGCGAGGCCTTGGGAGCTGCAGTCCACCCTGAACTTGCGGAATTTGTACATGCGGAAGGGTTGGCCGCCGGCGCCCATACGGGTTTGCACGAACAAGACGGACCGGCCACCTTCGAGCAGAAGCGCCACGGCAATCAGCAGCATCAGCGGCGCCAAAATGACGAACGCGGCGCCGGCGACCGTGAGATCGATCGAACGTCTCACGAAGCCATGCGTGGGGCTTGAGACGAGACGCCGGTGAAGGGAAAGGTCTGATGCATTCATGCCGCGGTTCCTGTCTGAGCGCCGCTGTTAAGCGCGGCTGCCAGCGCAGCCACAACTGCTTCTGCGACAGGTGACGTGATCTGGGGGTGCAGTGGAATTGTCAGCTCTCGCTGGGCAAAATCCTCTGTACGCGGCAAATGGGTGTCGGGATAACGCTCACGATAGAACGTCATCTGATGCACCGGCGGATAATGAATCGTGGTCTGTATCCCCAGCGTCCGCAGTTCGTCGATAACATCCTGCCGCCTCGCATAGCGCGGCAGAAGGATCGGCATGATGTGGTGAGCCGACGTCCGGGGTTCGCCGAAGGGAACTGTCACGGCAGGGCAGCGTTCCGCGATGAGGCGCCGGTATAGTACGGCCAGGATGCGCCTGATTTCGTTCCACTCCTGCAGGTTCTGCAGCTGAACCAGTCCGATCGCCGCCCGCAGCTCATCCATGCGGTAGTTGAACCCGAGCATGGTGACATCATATTGCGGCGTACGACTGTTCAGCCGCTGATGTGTCCCGGTGGTCATGCCATGCCCTCGGGCCTGGCGAATCCTGTCGAGCAGATCGGGGTCGCGCGCAATCACGGCGCCCCCTTCGGCCG
The DNA here is from genome assembly GCF_056868045.1 of Mesorhizobium sp. HAY1-8B. Taxonomy (NCBI): domain Bacteria; kingdom Pseudomonadati; phylum Pseudomonadota; class Alphaproteobacteria; order Hyphomicrobiales; family Phyllobacteriaceae; genus Mesorhizobium; species Mesorhizobium sp. HAY1-8B. Next base: position 2,423,195 of record NZ_CP200321.1, on the reverse strand, counting down.
TTGTCATGTTCTTGTTGCCATAGAAGCTGAAGGCAGCGGCTGCGCCGAATGTCCCCACTTCCCTCAGGCCGGGAGCATGCGCGGCATCTTCGATGATATGCAGCCCTCTAGTTCGGGCGAAACGCTGCCATTGTTCCCGATTGGGAAGGTAGCCCGCGAAGTGAACGAGAATGACCGCCTTTGTGCGTGGCGTGCACCGCGCTTCGGCCTCCGCGAGTGACATCAGCGGCACGTCGGCCGACTCGATATCGACAAAGACCGGCGTGGCCCCGACATACAGCACGGCATTCGCGGTCGCCACGAAGGTCAGTGACGGAACCAGTACCTCGTCGCCCGGGCCGATTCCCAGCGCATACAGGATGAGATGAAGCGCCGCGGTGCAAGAACCGACCGCAACGCAATCCTGCGCGCCATGGATGCCGGCGAAGGCCTGTTCGAAAGCTTGTACCCGCTCTCCCATGGTAAGCCAGCCGCTATCAATCACCTTCGATAGGGCTACCTTCTCCGGTACACCTAGAATTGGTGCGCTCACCAAGAGCATCTTGACCTCCTGAACTGTTATTTGCTGGTTCGGCCTCTACATCTGAACTCTTCACGCGGCCGCTGCGGCGACCTCGATCGAGGTCGACTGCTCTTCCCAGGCAATCGCCTGTGCGTTCTGGAAGTCGTCAACACGACCGATGTCGAGCCAGAGACCGTCGTGCTTGTACACATGCACGGCCGTGCCGCCCTGCATCATCTGGAGCATCAGATCGTCGAACCCGAATGGGATGCCGGAGGGAATGAACCGCAGGACATCCGGGTTCATGCAGTAAATTCCCATGCTGACGAGATGGGAAAGTGTCGGTTTTTCCCTGAAGAGCTGAACGGCGTTGTCGACCTCGTCGATGACGCCGAAGTCCATCTTGATCAACCGGCAGGCGGTGGCGATCGTAACCGGATCCTTGTGCATGCGGTGCGCGGCTACGAACCGGCTGAGACTGAGGTCGGTAAGAACATCGCCGTTGAGCACGATAAATGTATCGTTCAGTTCATCCCTGATCAGGGACAGAGGCCCGATGGTGCCGAGCGGCTCCATTTCCTGGGTGTATCTGATCTTCAGATTCCATTGCGATCCATCTCCACAGACGCTGCGGATCAGGTGCCCGAGATAGCCGGTCGTGATGTAGACCTCTTCTATGCCGTTGCGCCGCAGCCACTTGAGAAGCAACTCAAGAACGGGCCGGGCTCCTATCGGCATCAAGGGCTTCGGCAAGACCGACGTGAAGGGCCGAAGGCGCGTGCCCATTCCGCCACATTGAATCACCGCTTTCATCCGATCCTCCCTGATTTACAATTTGGTTGTGTCCGGGCATCTCGTGTTCGAGTTCATTCGGACTTGGCATCCGGTCCGACCCTCGGCGGCAATCCGAACATCATAGGAGAAGGGTATGTGACAGCTGGGGTGGCTGTCGTCGTGCATTCGAATGGGAACGAGCCAACGCTTTTCCGGTATTGAATTTTCCGCGAAATCGAGGCCGGCCTGAGCGGTCAGGACTTGGCCGCGAGCAGCGTCCGCCGAATGCCGGGATTGGCCCTTGAGCCCCAGCGAAGGCAGGTGCTGGCATCAAAAAGTCGTGAGGCACCACGACCTCTGATGCTCGATATCGCTCGGCAGGCCAGGTAGCTCGCGCAGGGTTAAAAAAAATAACAGAAGCTTTTTCGCAATTTAGGATTATATTATCCATGCGTAATGTTCGCGGGTGGGGACGCCGTGGATATCATTGTGATGTCACGATTGGTGGTTGGTCACCACAGTAGTGTTCACCACGGAGGAATGGGAGGTTTCGGCGGGTTTTCTCGTCGGGAACCGAGTGAGCGTTGGGGTAGTTCAATGTATCGGATCGTCATCGCTGACGATCACGGCTTGTATCGGCGCGGCTTGCGGCTGGCACTTACGGCTGGGATTCCGAATGCCGAGATATTCGAGGCTGCGTGTTTCGATGCCGTGGTCAATCTTCTCGAGGAGCAGGCATCCATCGATCTTGCGATCCTCGACCTTAACATGCCCGGACTGTTTAATCAGGAGGTTCTCGGGGACGTTCTGGCGGCCTATCCTGGTACGCGCTTTGCGATCGTTTCCGGGGACGATTCGCGCTCTGAGATACTGACCGCTCTTTCGATCGGACTTCACGGTTACATCGTCAAGTCGCAGAAAGACGAGGAAGTCGTGCTGGCCGTAAGCGAGATCCTCTCCGGCCGGATCTATGTGCCGGCGCTGTTGTCTCGAGCGTTGGCCGAGAAGCCATATCCGACCTTGCCCCCGGCGAAAAATCAAACTCGTCGGAGCTTGAACGGCGCCAATCTCGACAAGCTCACACCGAGACAGCAGGACGTCCTCAAACTGATGGCGGAGGGATATTCGAACAAGGAGATCGCACGCAATCTGGATATTGCCGAGGCGACAACGAAAATCCATGCTGCTGCCATTCTGCGCGAGCTCGGGGTACGAAACCGGACCGAAGCAGCCGTTTTGCTGCAAAGCTGGCTGTCGAGGAATGTCAACTGACGGCGGGTCGCTCAAGGCGAGCGGTTTGGGTGAAATGCACGGTACAAGCACTTAAAGTGTGTCACGAGATCGTCTCACAGATGGCGCGCTTCAGAGTTCGATTTCCTTCCGCGATAGCCGCAATGAATACCGCAGTCCGTGCTCCGATATTTCCAGTTTCGGGGAATGACCGACAAGCGGCGTGCCGTCGACGCCGATTATCATGGAACCGAAACCGTGGCGCACGACCTTTGCGTTCTTCCGCCGCCCCGATTCCACCCAGTCGAACACAAGATCGTCGCCCGCGCCGTCGGGTGCGAATTGCCACTTAACCTCGACCTTGCCTTGTGAGTCACCCAGCGCACCGTGCTTCACGGAGTTTGTCGTCAATTCGTGCAGTATCATAGCAAAGCTCTCGGCGGCGCCACCTGGTACTAAAACGGAGGGGCCGCTGATCGTTATATCCCGTGTTTCCTTGAACGGCTGCAGTTCCTGGGCCACGAGTTCGTGGAGCAGCCCTGAAATATTGCTATGACCTGAAAGGAGCATGTGCGTCGCTTCCAGCGTTCTGATCCGATCGATCAGCATTTCCTTGTATTTGGCAACGTCGTTCTCGGGAACATTGATCATCTTCACCAGGGCCGTGATGACCGGGAACAGGTTGCTGAACCGATGGCGTTCCTCGCGCATGATGCGCTCGCGCTTCTTCACGGCAGCGCGAAGAAGCGTGGTTTGTCGACGCTCGGTGAGATCGGCAGCCACCCCGATGCGCAACGGTCGATCGCCGTGTTTTTCCTGCCGACCGCGCAGGGCAATCCAGCGCACATGGCCGTCCGTCCGCCGGACACGGATCTCGATGTCGTAATTCACAGCCGACGATGGTTTTGCCGAGGCCGCCAGCTTCAGCCAATCGGCCGGATGAATCACGGTCGAGAGTTCTTCCAAGGGGCGGACGCGCGTTGGCGGCAGGCCAAGGATGTCCCAGAACTTGTCGGAGCCCGTGACTGTCCCCTCCTTGAGATCGATACGCCACGTGCCCAGGCGTCCGGCAGACAGAGCGAGATCAAGCCATTCCTTCTGAGCCCAGAGAGCCTCGCGTGCGGCTCGTCGCTCGGAAATATCGTCGATCACCACGAACACGCTCTCGGTGGACACCTCGTCAGGCCGCGAAGAAGACAGGGCCAGACGAGCCCAGAATGCCTTGCCGTCCTTCCTCAACAGGCGAACATCCGCAGCGGATGAAGCGGCGCCATTGCTCAGATCCTTCAACAAATCCCGCACGGCATCTCGATCGTCAGGAAGAACAAGCGCCTCCAGCTCCAGCTGCGCAAGTTCCTCTTCTCCGTAGCCGGTCATCTCAAACAGACGTCTGTTCGATTGCAGCAGTTCGCCACGTCGATTGGCATTCGCAAAACCCAAAGCCGCGCGTTCGAAGGCCCAACGATAGCGGCCCTCGGCGGCATCGATGGCAGCAAGCCTTGCCTCGGCGACCTCAAGTGCCCCGCGCAAATCCTGTCGCAGGCGGTGGAACACAAACGCGATCAAGCCGCCCGAAATCAGGAGGAAGATGGCGCGCGTCCAATCCTCCGCGGAGATTTGAGAGTTCAGGACGCGCCGTTCCCACAAGCCGGCAACTGCCATGAGAAGCGTCGCGGTGATGGCGAGCAATCGCCCTTCAAGATATGCAATAATAATAATCGCGGGGACAAATGCAATAAACGCCGCATCCTGCCCAACATGTATTGTATTTGTTACCACGAATATTAAAGAGATTGCCAGCACCAACAGCGAAGCTACATGAGCTAACGGGGTGCCTGACACATTCAATTTCAGTCGGCGCAGAAGCGAACCCATGCGTCAGACTACAACCTTCCGTCTAGTCCGTCGAGACTAGGCCGTGAAGGGGCAACCTAGTACCACTGCCGGATTGCCACGCCTTTCACGGCGAATAAAATCGAGGGTTGGAAGGGCTCATCAGAACGTACATTTCAACAAACGCTGCGGAATCGTTCTGCCGCGGAGGTCTTCAACTATGTCGAAACCCAAGACAGAGGAGCGCGCTCTGGGCGATATGTGAAACTTATAGCAAGTAAATGATGCGTAATTTACTTGCGTCAGAAGCAACTAGGGTTGGGGTAGAAGCTATGACACTGATTGACAGGCACAACGACGTGGCTGCGAGCAGCCAATACATCGTACTGAGGAATACTCGCAATGCACGCTCGACACACCTCTCGGATCGATCGGACGCCAGAATCGGCGGGGCGCAGCGACGCAGTTTGGAATCCATAACCGGCATGCTCGACCGCATCGGCTGCGGTTATCTGGTGCTGGATCGCGACAGAAAAGTAATCGAATGGAATGTAGCCGCTCAAGACACACTAGAGCGCCAGGGCGAAGCGGCCGAAACGGCCAGCGAGCTTTCCGCGGGGCTAAGGCGGCTGGTCGCGAATGTTCCGGTCCATTTCCAGCCAGGCTCACTGTCATGGGTGGTGATCCGCAGCAGAGGCGACAGGCCGGTGATCCTGAATGAAACGGGCGTCATCGCACCCGACGGGACGAGCATCGTCGCCTTGCTGGATCGGGAGAACACGTCAGCGGCCAATCCTCAGACATTGCAAAGGATGTTTGGCCTGACCGGCGCGGAAACGCAGCTGGCATTGCGCCTGGCTCAAGGCGACGCGCCGCTGGAGATCGCCCGCAGTTGGCGCCTCAGCCGCACGACGATCCGCTCCCAGCTTGCCTCGCTGTTCGCCAAGACCGAGACAAAGCGGCAGGCAGAGCTGGTGGCTCTTCTGGGGCGCATTTCGGTCCTGCCGTGAGTTGGGCGACTTCGCCAGGTGTCAGCATCCGTCCGGATACACACGATCGGGAACCGAGCGTTGCAACGCAGCCGTGCGGCCGCGTTGCAACGGTCGTGGCACTGACGGCGCCGTCTCTGCCCATTTCGCCGCGCGGTCGGACACAGGCAGTGCCTGGGACCTCGAAACAGGAGACTTGCTATGGTCGAACTGAACTCGACAGGGCAGAAGCTGGCGGATGCCGCTCGCGTGCAGTCTGACGGCGCTGTGTCGGAACTTGCGCGCGCTGGGCCGGTCGTCGTCACGGGTGCCGCTGGATTCATCGGATTTCATGTCGCGTCGCGGCTTTTGCGACACGGCGTCGAGGTTGTCGGCGTCGACAATTTCACGCCCTACTACGATCCAAGGCTAAAGGAAGAGCGATTTGCACGCCTCTGTGCCGAGCCGAGGTTCACTCCCATGCGGATGGACCTCGCGGGCCAGGCGCTCGTGAAAGCGCTGTTTTCCGACTTCCGGCCATCGCATTTTGTGCACCTCGCCGCTCAAGCCGGGGTGCGCTATTCGCTCGTCGACCCGCATGCCTATGTGCAGTCGAACATCGTCGCGTTTCTCAATGTCCTGGAGGGTTGCCGGCGCACCGGCGTCGACCATCTCGTCTATGCCTCGTCGAGTTCCGTTTATGGCGCCAATCGAAGCATACCGTTTTCCGAGCACCATGGCGCCAGTCATCCGGTCAGCTTCTACGCCGCGACCAAAAGCGCCAACGAATGCATGGCGCATTCCTACAGCCACCTGTTCGGGCTGCCCGTGACCGGACTGCGCTTCTTTACCGTCTATGGTCCCTGGGGCAGGCCCGACATGGCGGTCTATACGTTCACCCATGCCATAGCCGAGGGACGAACGATTGAAATCGCCAATGCCGGCCACGTGTGGCGAGATTTCACCTATATCGACGACATCGTGGAAGGGGTGGTTCGCGTGCTCGCCGCGCCGCCGCGCGCGGATCCCGATTGGGACAGTCAGGCAGCCGATCCCGCCACCAGTTCGGCGCCCTATCGGATCTACAATATCGGCAATGACCGGCCCGAAGAGATCAACCGCCTGATCGCGATCATCGAGACGGCGCTCGGCCGCCGCGCGCTTCGCGTCAATGTGCCCTTGCCTCCGGGCGACGTTCTGGAAACCCGCGCCGACGTCAGCGATCTTCGCCGCGCTGTCGGCTTCGCGCCGGCAACCGCACTCGAGGACGGCGTGCAACGGTTCGTGGAATGGTACCGGGATTTTCACGGAAAACCCGCCGGCCGGGAACGGCAAGTGTTCATTCCGGCATAGCGAGAACGGGTGACGGCGCGGCAACCGGAAAGAGGACAATGCCGGTTCATCTGCCCAAGCTCATGGAATTCCACATGCGAACGGATGGCGTTCCCCCTGCCCTTGAGCAGTTCACCATTCACGGAGATGGCGAGCTGCTCTAACTATTTGTTTTGATGGGATTCCTACGGGAGAACGTTTCACACTTTCCTGGAATTGCCCTGGCCGGCAGCGTTGTGGTGCTCGATCAGTCTGCCTTGGGATAAGCCGGCACCGGAAATGGGCGCAACTGCTGTCGGGCGCTGGACCCGACTCCCAAGAGGCGTCGGGCACGGCCAGTCAGCGGCTTCTCGAACAGGCGGTAGGTGATGAGTGCCACGCCGAAGGTGGTCGCCAGCGCCAACGCGATAAAGGTCCATGGGCCAAGCACCAAAATCAGGCCGGTTCGCCAGAAGAAGATGCGCATGGCGCGGATCACGAACGGATGCAGCAGGTAGAGAGCGTAGGACGCATCGCCAACGCCAGCGCCCCATCGCGCGGCCAGGCTTTCCTGCCGCAGCTCGCCTGGCGCCAAGGCAGCACTCCAGACGATGAGAGATGCCGGGATGCCATAGACAACGGGGCGGGCGAGGCCGATGGAGATATCGGGAAATGCCGCCGCGAGCATCAGGGCGGCCAGTCCCGTTGCAGCGACGCAGGCCCTGATGAAACCGGATGGCCGCAGGCCCGAGGTGCACATGATGCCGATTATCACGCCAAAGGCGAACTCGAGGATGATCGGATCGGTCCAGAACGCGAATGGCTCCCGCAAAGGCGCCGCGAGACGGCCTGCGAACACCATCCCCACCAGGGTCGTGAGCAGGACAGTGACGGCCCAACGCATGGGGAGCACGATCGCCGCCGCAAACAACACGTAGAAAAGCATCTCATAGTTGAGCGTCCAACCTAGCTCGTAGAGGGGCTGAACGACGCCGTCAGGGCGAGTGGCAGGGATGAAGAAGTAGGATTCGATTACAAACCTGGAATTGATGTAGCTCTGGTTGAGGAAGGTGGGAGCGAGCAACGCCACGGCAAGATAGAGCGTGGTGACCGACCAATAAAGCGGGACAATCCGGGCTATCCGGCGAGAAAGAAAGAGGCGCGCGCCACCCGTCTTTGCGAACAGCTGTCGCGACGTGTGCACCATGATCAGGCCGGAAATCACGAAGAAGATATCGACTCCAGCGCTCCATGGTATCGGTTCCCAGGCTTGAAAGGTGCGGCCGGCCTCCAGTTCCAAGGTCGCCGCATCGTGCTGGGCGTGGCGCAGCGCAACCGAAGTCGCCGCGAGGGCGCGCAGAACCTGGACCTGTGTGAGGGTTTGACGGTGGCCGGGCTCGACAGGCGTCGATCTTTCGGACCGATGGCGCATCGAAGGCGTCGAGACCGCCGCCATTGGTTCTTGTCCCATGGATGCTCCGCAGCTTGCCACATCACGGTGACGCGCGTCCGGAACTCACGCATCCTTCAAATGACGGACACAGACCGTAAAACATGATGGCCCTGCCGGCAGGCCTTCAGCCATCTCGAATGGTGCCAAGCTCACTCGCCGCGATGCCGATGAACATGCATCGGGCTTTCGTTCACCGACTGGTCGGAGACGGGGACCGGCACCGATGGATGAAGTGCCCTTATTTACCCGCCCTCAAGAACCAATTCCCTTGCTGGGCGTCAATCGCGCTTGGCCTGATCGAGAGCAGAGCAAAGACCAAGCCCGGCAAGATTTTCAGTCGCTTGCCGATATAGATGGCCATGGCAACGCTCCAGATACTTAGGGCAAGCGCGACACCCACGGCAGCGCCGATCGGGCCGTAAATCGCGACGCCCACGGCACAGGCTATGATGTTGGCCGCGGCGCCGGCGATCATCGTCGTTGCGGCGGCCCATTCGTTCCCAGTCATGGTCAGGAGATTCTGCTGAGGCCCGCACAGCGCGACAAAGACATATCCCAAAATGAGAACACGCGCGATTGGTGCTCCCGCGATGTAGCCCTCACCGAAATAACTCAAGAACGGTTCGACGATCAGCATCATCGGGATGGCCACCGCTATGGCGCCACCGGCGGAAAGCAATGTAGCCCGTGCGAACAGTTGCTGCAGAGCCTGACGATCTCCCCTGGCGTACAGATCGGCCGCGGTTGGCGAAAACATGGTAGCGACGGCGATGCGAGAGAGTCCTACAAGCATCGCGACATTCAGCGCCAAGGCGAAAATACCGGCTTCACGAATATGGTCTGTCCAGCCCAAAACCAGCACCCCTGCCCGGCTGACAAAAACATCGAGCCCGGTGATGAGCATGAGCGGGGGGGCGGCAAACCACCATTCCCTTGATGCATAACTAGGCTGGGTCTGCCGCAAGCCAGGTGGTTCAAACTTCCTCGCGGTGATGAACACCAGCCCAACCGTGAAGGCGGAACTTATCAGCACCGCCACCATCACCGCCGGCGCGTCCACGACCCATAGTGCGGACTTGGCCATGATCGCCACCAATATCAGCAGGAGCCCATCTCGTACGATGCGCTCCGGCAACAGCGCCGAGACGACGCCCCCAAAGGCACGTATGAGCGTAGCGCCAATGGCATAAGCGGTAATCAAGGGTACGGCCGCCATGCCAAGCACGATACTGATCTCAAGTCCGCTTCGCATATGATCCGATTGCGCATGATCCGAAAAGAAGAGGACCAAGGCAGCGCCCGTCATTCCAAATAGGGTCGCCGCAAGAAGCGATTTCTGCAGGGCGAATTTTATCACCCCCCGCGCCAGATCAAGCCTGCCGTTGGCTCTGTAGGCCGGCACAAAACGCAACAGGGATACATTGAAACCGAGCGTTGCCAGATAGGCGAGCACCGAGGTCCAAGCCAGAACATAGGAATAGATGCCGTAATTGCCGGGCCCGATGAGACGTGCAATGGCCAGCTGTGCAAGGCTCGTCAGCCCGGCACCTCCGATATATATCAAAAGGGCGAAGACGCTTGCTCGAGCGAGCCGCGAGCCGACGTCCTTGTTCCGTCGAGGTTTGACTGCTGAAGGAGGGGCAGCGGGATAAACTGGAGCCTTTCGGGACACGCGACTGTCGAGAGCCATGGCATGGGCATCGGGAACGCCTTTTCGGTCTCGACCTGCCAACCCTCCATCCATCCGCGAAAGAGCGGAAATGACTTGCTTCTCGACCGTACAAATACCCTTGAACTTCGATTGACAATCGACATTGTCGACAGGAATAATTTTTCGGCCGGAAGTCGCGAGAAGATCATTTATGGATTCGAACACATCAACGGAAAGCATATTCACGTTCAAGTCGGCCTCAAAAGCCCGCTCCGCCGGCGGTTGGTGCTTGATCCGCTGTCGTAAACGGTTCTCCACGACAGCGGACGGCACCACCAGCCTGATGGTGAGATCGGCCCACGGCGCGAGGCTGAGCGCCGTTGCGAGCACATCGTTGTCGGTGCGCCCATTGAAAATCGCCAGCGATCCAATCGCTTGAACGTATCCCTGGTCGAAAATTATAATATCGGGCGATTGCTTGGCACGGCTCCAGCAATGCGAAAGATGCAGAATATAGCGCCAGATTCGAGCGCGCCAGATTCGCTTCTTTGGTGTTATCAACCTTACCATAGACAGCGAAATGGAAAGATCGTTCGCTATCCCCCTCAAGGAAAGCAATATTCTTAAAGTCGATAATATTGCCGACGCGATTCTCGTGATGAACAGAACGATTCCAAGATCAAGGCTCCCCACCCTCGTGCTGGGCTTATAGCTGAGGGCGACCTTGGCGTGATAACCTTTGCCACGCAATTGCTCTGCCAGCGCGTGTGCAAAGGTTGTCTTGCCGGATCCTGGCGGTCCAAAAAATTCAATGATCATTCCGGGTCAGGTCCGATTGCGGGAACGCAGCTGGTTCCCTGTGGTATTGTCGGAAAGCGGAGGCGACGGCCCATCAAACCTTCGCCAACAGGAGGTCGGCATTATCCCCGAGCCGGTAGCCGCCGTGTCTCTTTAGATTCACCTGGGTGAGCACACTCCCTACTGGAACGGCGACGGATCCACCGCCGCGGAGCGACTCCAGAACACCACGAGCAATGCTGCGCCTCGTCCTGTCCCAGCGAACGGCGAAAAGCACCGCGTCAGCCCAGCGCTTCAGGAGTCTGGTTTCAGGGCCGCCGAGTCCCAGGGGCCCGTTCATGATGACGACGTCGTAGACCGAGAGCAGTTCATCGGTGAACTGGGATTTGTCGACCGTCGACAGAAGTGTCAGCAGATCATCCGAAGGTGCTGGAGCGGCCATGAGATCGATGCCGATTTCTGGCATTCTCGTGATTGCATCCTGCAGCGAGCAGCGTTCACTCACATAGTCTCCGAAGGAGTTGTGAGCCTTGATGGTGCTGAATTCACCACGAAACTCCTTCGTGAGCCGCACGTCCTTGCGATCGAGGTCGAGGAAAAGCACCCTTCCGCCCAGTCTCGTTGCCGCCAGCGCCAGGCTCCATGCCAACTCTGTCTTGCCCTCGTCCTGGATGCTGGACGTCACGAGGACGATATGCGGCGGCTGACCCCTGCCCTGGGTGGGCGCCGCGGTGACGAGAAGGGATGTCGCGGCTCGACTGAACGGTGAGTTCTGCTGGCCCAGCACCAGATGCCGCAGCTGTCTCGCATGAAGTCCCGAAACCTTGGGAAGCAGCCCTATGCACGGAATCCCAAGCTCGGCTTCGGCTTCAGCTTCGCTGCGCAAGGTCTGATTGAAGTTGTTGCGGATCAGAACGAACACCGCCCCCATCAAGCCAAACACGATCATGCCGGGTGGAATCAGGAAAATTGGCGACAGGGTCTTGGGATTTGACGGCGGCCATGCCGTCGAAAGGACCGCTACGCCTGGCGAAGGAGCGGCGATGCGCCGTATCAGATCCTGCTGGCGGCCAAGGAGCTCGTTGTAGTGCTGTGTCACGATGGCCACCTGCGGCTCAAGGGCACGCAATCCGGAAAGCTGGCTCGCGGTGTCGGCCACGGCCGCGTCGAGCACCCTCTTGCGGTCCTCGAGAGCCGCGACCTGCGCGCGGTAGACATTCGCCTCCGCGGCGATGTGTGCGATGGCCTGTTCCATCTCGAGGGTGATCGCGCTGTCCGGATCGCCGTCCGCGGCGGCCGGCTGGCGTGCCATCAGGTCCGTCAACACAGGCGATCCGATCTCTTCGGCTATGGCCGAGACAGGGGCGCCCGCCTTTCGCAGGTCCTCGATATGGCGAAGGCGCGATTCCGAGGCGGAAAGATTGGCCTTCGACAAGAAAATCTGCCGGCCGAGCTCCGCTGTTTCATTGGCTGCGTTGTTAGCCGCACTTTGATCAACGGCGCCGTGTGTCAGCCGGTAGGTCTCCAACCGATCGGTCGCGGCGACCAGATCCTTTTGTACTTGCGGCAGACCGGCGACCAGCGACTCCAGCTCGAGCTGATCCGATGCACGACGTTTCTGCACGAGGTCTTCGATATAGATCTGAGCGAATGTGTTGGCGATGAGCGCTGCACGCGCCGGACTGGTATCGGTGAAGCCGATGGTGATGACGCGCGAGCGCAGCTCTTGTCCGACCCTCATCCCGTTCCGCAGCGTCTTCAGCTCGGCGGCATCGGCGGCATCAGCTGCTTCCGGACTTCCCGCCGCCGGCTTGCCCTGCGACCAGATCCGGTTCAGGAGATTACTCACGAATGAGCCAGTGACGGGCGGGACAGCACTGATGCCGCTTTTTCCGGCAGCATCGGCATCCTGAGCCTTGCGCAGTGCGACCAGAACTCGACGCAGGTGGGCTTGCGACGAGAGCATCGTCAGATGATCATCTATGCTGGAATCCAGCGAATCTTGAACGAGCGCCGTGCCACCCGGATTGCCGGTGCTTGGGGCGTCGATGATGACCTGCGTCGTCGCCTCGAACAGCACCGGACGGGTAAGGCCCGCCAGGCCGGCCAGGATGCCACCCAGAAGGGCGATGGCAAGCAACAACCATTTTCTCGTCGCCAGGGTGATGACGAGCTGATGGAAGGGAGACAACGGTTGCATATGCTCGCGTGGCGGTCGCCTCATTCGCTGATTGGTGTCGAGCGTAGCAACAGCCATTTGCGTAGCGCGCGGAAGTCTGGCGCGGCTGGCTATGGAACCTTCCATCTCAATCCCCTGTCAGTTCGATATCGTAAGAAAGATGCGTTGCCGGCGCCGATGGCCGCATGGCTTCGTTGCGCCACGCCTGGAACATCAGCAGCGGCCACAAGTCGCGGAAATGATCCTGGTTTCCACGCAGGTGATCGCGCCAACATGCGTCGACCTTCGCACAGTCGATGATCCCGTCCCCCGACAGGCGCATCGTGGCGATGATATCGGTTGCCCAGTCGCGCAGGGGCCCTTTCAGCCAAGCCCCGACCGGAACGTCGAAACCTTGCTTGGGCCGATCGACCAGTGAGCGCGGGACATAACGATCGAGGAGTTGGCGAAGGATCCATTTGCCCTTGCCATTGCGGACCTTGACACTGGTCGGCAGGCGCCAGGCGAATTCCACGACGCGATGGTCCAGGACCGGGCACCGCCCCTCGAGGCTGTTGGCCATGGTGGCGCGATCGAGCTTCACCAATATGTCGCCCGGCAGATAGCCTGTCATGTCGTCAAACAGGAGACGCGAAAGCAAGTCGTCGAGCTTTGCCGCGACGGCAAGCGATGCCGGCGGCTTGTGATGAAGGAGGCTGTTGGTGGAAGACCCCGTCAGTTGCCGAAGCAGTTCGTCTTCATTTCGCGCCGCGAGCAGGCCGGCGAGGCGGTTCAACCTGTCACCGCGCAATCCGTGCCGCATACTTGCCGAAAGCGGCAGGCTGCCGAAGATGTCTAGGTGGGAGGCCTGAGCCAGCAATCCTGCCCCCGCCGCCAACATTCGACGAAACGATGATGGCAGCTCATGCTGCCTTCTGAGGCGGGTTGCCAGGAAGTGCCGGGAATAGCCCGCGAAACACTCGTCGCCACCATCGCCCGATAGCGCCACCGTTACGTGCTGCCTGGCGAGACGCGAAACCAACAGCGTTGGTATCTGCGACTCATCGGCGAACGGCTCGTCCCAGATCCGCGGCAGCTCCGGAATGACTTCAAGCGCCGCGGCCGGTGAAAGGTGAAGTTCGGTATGATCGGTGCCCAGATGCCGAGCAACCGCAGCCGCGTGGGGGGCCTCATCGAACCCGCTCTCACCGAATGCTATGGTGAAGGTGCGAACGGGCTTCCGGGACTGTGCCTGCATCAGGGCGACGACCGCCGAGCTGTCAATTCCGCCAGACAGAAAGGCGCCAAGCGGGACATCTGCAATCATGCGTTCCTTGACGGCAAGGCTAAGCAGCCTGTCGAGCTCTGTTGTAAGTTCCTCGTCGCTGCCGGCGATCGGATCCCGCTGCGCCTTGCTGGCGACATCGGCCAGCGACCACCAGCGGCGAACACGATGCGCAAGCGACCCGGCGCCGCGGGCATTGGCGAAATCCGCCGCCGTCACCGACAGAACTGAACCGGGCGGCAGCTTGAACACGCCCTGCCAGATGCAAAGGTCATCCGGCACCCACCCTTTCGAAAGCATCGTCGCCGCCGCATCGACGTCGAGTTCCGGGTTGAAGCCCGGGAAGCACGTGATCGCCTTCAGCTCCGAGGCGAAGACGAGCGCTTCACGTGTCGAGGCGACATAGAGCGGCTTTTTGCCCATTCGATCGCGGGCGAGATGGAGAATCCGTTTCTTCAGATCCCACAGCCCGAAAGCGAACATGCCGGCGAAGCGCTGGAGTGCCGTATCGAGGCCCCAGCTCTCGATCGCGCACAACATGACTTCCGTGTCGCTGGTGCCGCGGAAATGGTGGCCCTTCCCCTCCAGTTCGCGGCGCAGATCGCGGAAATTGTATATTTCGCCATTGAAGGTGATGACATACCGGCCGCTTGCGGAATGCATCGGCTGGCGACCCGCCTCCGAGAGGTCGACGATGGCCAGGCGTCGGTGGCCGAAGGCGATCCCGGCCTCACGGCTCATCCAGAATGCCTCGCCATCGGGCCCGCGATGACGAAGGGCCATCGCCATCGGTCCGATCGCCCTGAGGGCATTGGTATCGGCTGCATCTGGCGCCAAGAGAATTCCGGCGATCCCGCACATTCTAATATCTCCTCTGGCGAATGATCGTGGGAACCGACTGAGACGTTCCAGCGACAAGGCAGAGGGTCAAAGAGAACCACACGATCGGATGGCGGATGATCAGGTGCGGAGCACTGAAGACAGCGATCGATGCCGTAAGCGCCACGAGAGCGTCCAGCCTCGCACGCCAGGCGGACCAGGCGGCCGAGCCGAGGACCCACACCAGGGCCAGGACTGAAATCAGGCCGCCCTGAGTGTAGAGATCGAGGATCGTGCTGTGGGCCTCGAAAGGCCGCGGTAGAAACTGCTGATTGACCACGGGGGGAGTATCAAGGTGTGGGCCTGGGCCCAGCCCCAGAGATCCGGACCTTGCCCCCTTGTCCAATGCCGCGTCCCAAAGATAAAGGCGAAGTGCCGCGGTTTCCGCTGTCGCTTCCCCGCCCTTGTCCTTGGTGAGGCTCTTGGCGAAATCCTCGGCGTTGGCGGCCTCGCTGA
This sequence comes from Mesorhizobium sp. HAY1-8B, assembly GCF_056868045.1. Classification (NCBI taxonomy): domain Bacteria; kingdom Pseudomonadati; phylum Pseudomonadota; class Alphaproteobacteria; order Hyphomicrobiales; family Phyllobacteriaceae; genus Mesorhizobium; species Mesorhizobium sp. HAY1-8B. The sequence continues at coordinate 2,407,897 of NZ_CP200321.1, read as the reverse complement.
GGGCGTAAGGCGCCATCGACACCGCCAATGGAAGGAACGCAACCGCGAGCAGGAGGGCAAGTTGGCGCGAAAGGCTGGCCTTGCCGCCGTCGCCTGCCAGCAAGGCCCGAAGCCGCAATCCCAGAAGGATCAGGCAGGCCAGGACTGTCGTATAGAGATAGGTATCGCTCTTTGTCAGCCTTCCGACATAGAAGATGAGGATCAGGCTGAATAGCCCAAGGCATCTTCCCCACGGATTGCTGGTGGTTATGGCAAGATGCAGGGCAAGGGGACCAAGCAGAGCGCAGTAGAGCGCAAGCTGGTTCGGATTCTCAGACCAACCGCAAAAGCGGTCCCAATACCAGGGTCGGACGCCAGACTGATGGATCCAGCCGAAACCAACCCCCACCTGAATGACAAAGCAGGCACTCGCGATAGCGATCATCCACCAGGCGATACGACGTAAACGGACAGCCGCGTTCGGCTCCGCGGCGGCCAGGCAGGTGACGCAGGCCAACAACACGTACGCCATCGTGTCATGCAGCAACGGATCGAGGAACAATTTGGTCGTCAGAAAGCCGATGATGGAACCAACGCCCAAGGCAAGCGTCAGGATCAGCCAGAAACGTGCAAGTTTGGCCAGGGCCGGCGTTACCTCCAGTCGGCCGCCAGCAAGGACCCGCGTGATCGACATCAATATCCAGAGCGTGAGGAAGAGTTCGCTGTAGCCGAACGGCAGCCCCGGAATGCTGAGCTGCACCGCGTAGGACATTGCTATGCCGAAGGCCAGGAACGCGTCACGGATCATTGCCGCGCCTCACCCAATCGGGGGGGTCGCGCACGCTCTTCCATCATGGTCGCAGGGGCCGATCGAGCAAGACTGCCGCTGCCACCGAGTACGGTCTTGTATAGCTCGCAATACTGATCGACGACCCACGACAGCGAAAAGCGCTCCCGCACGAGTCCGACGGAGCGGCCGCCCATGATTTTTCCGCGGGCGCGGTCGGACAGGATCTCGATTATCCTGGATGCGAAGCCTTCCGCGTCGCGCGGCGCGACGAGATAACCGTTCCAGCCATCCTCGACCACGTCATTGCAGCCGGGCATTCTCGAGGCCACGATAGGCAATCCGGACAATCCTGCTTCCAGCAGCACGCGCGGGATCCCCTCGCGATATTGCGTCGGAAACGCGAACAGATCGGCCATGCCAAGGAGGGCCGGAACATCCCGCCTCGATCCCAAAGCGATCACGTGAGGAGCATATCGCTCGATATCGGACTTGTTGACCGCAAATGGACCTTCGGAATCCTGCGGGCCGACGAGCACGAAATGTGCATTGGGCCTCTCGGAGAGGACGCGGGGAACCGCCTTGAGCAGGGTCGGGATCCCTTTCTGACGGGTCAGCCGACCGACAAAGATTACGACTTCGGCCGATTGAAGCCCCAGTTCCTCGCGCATCGTGGCAGCCGACGGACCACGATACCTTGCTGTCGAGAATGCATTCAGGTCGATACCAGAGCTGCGGATCAGTCGCGCTTTGCCGTCGCCCACCAGCCGGCAGCGCTCGAAGAAGGCTTGATCGTCGCGATTCTGGAAGACGGTCATCGCTGTCCACAACGACGCGAGGCCCTGAAGGGCGCAGAAGACCGGACGCAGGGCCAGAGCGCGCGGCTCCAGCGACGAGAATGTCCAACCAAGTCCATTGATGGTGCGGACGACCGGAACCTGCCCGCGCACGGCCAAGGGGGTCAGGAGGTTGGGCTTGGTGTCGAAACTTTGAACGATGTCTGGACGCAGTTCGGACATCAATTTGCGGACCGTGCCGAGAGCGCCCCATTCCGCGCCGCCACTGCTAAAACGGTCGAACCCAAATCGGCGATGGGGAATGCCATGGAGCGAAAAGGCTCCCCCCACATCGCTCGACACGGCAGTGACTCGAAAACCCTTTTCGCGCATCGCCAGCAGGAATGGGATTCTGAGGCGGTGATCCTCGCCTCCGATGCAGACAAGGTGCGGGCTCATCCCATGCCCCCAGGATGCCGGCAGTATCCCGACCGCATCAAATGGCTGGCTCTTGGATCTGCTCTCATGACCGGTTCATCGCCCCTACGCACACAACGCCCAAATCCACGCTAGGAGCAGGCCTTCCCGCTGTCCTCGTCTGTTTGAATGAAGCAGGGCGATGGACGATGCGGCGATGATCGATCGGCGCATATCGGATCGCCGAGTCCGGTCCAGAATCATTCGTTCTAACGATGCCACGACCGGCATGGTCGCGTAGGACACTGCAAAGCCAGTCAGCAAAAGGGGGACTGTGTTGGAAGCGTTCGAGCGCCCGCGTTCAGAAAGCTCGTTTCCATGCGCCTTGGCGTCCGTTAGCGGGCTGGCAACGCAGCAGGACGTTGCGATAAATCGCGATATCGGACCTCCAGACGATTTCACATGGAAACGGGCATCGACCCGCCCTCTGGACGTGGACGGACCAACCAGCCGTCCATTCCAATGGATGTACGACGATTTCTCCGAAAAACCGGCGTTCTGGCATCTGGAGCGAGTTGTCGAACGATACCCGGACAAAACCGCGATCAGTGACGGCTCTACATCGCTCAGCTTTGCGGAATTGTTGAACGCAGTCCAGAACCTGGCGGGTGCGATCGCTGGTTCGGTCCCACCGGGCAAGGCGGTCGGGCTCCTTATCGGAAATACGCTGTGGTATCCGGTGGCCATGCTCGCCGCCATGCGCGCTGGCAGGCCCGCCGTGCCGCTAAATCCCCGGGATCCGTTTCAGCGCCTCGCTGCAATTGCCACCAGCGCGCGGCTGGCCGCGATCGTCAAGCCAGGACCAGGTAAGCCGGCAGGCTGGCCGGATGCCACGCCCCTGAAATGGATCGATGCGGCAAGCTGCATGGCAGCAACCGAGGGCAGCTTGCCGGCGCAGCCGTCCGATCCGTCGGTCGATGCCCCGGCAATCGTTCTGTATACGTCAGGCAGCACCGGGGCACCGAAGGGCGTCGTAAACAGCCAACGGGCGATCCTTCACCGCGTTCAGCAATATGTAGATGCCTGCCACATCGGTCCTGACGATGTGTTCATGCCGCTGACAGGGCCGGCGACAATCGCGGGATGCCGCGAGATGATGACCCCCATGCTGTGTGGGGGCACGTTGTATCTCCTGGACATCGAGAGCGCCGGCATTCGCGCCGCCCGCGACAATTTCAAGAAATGGCAGGTGACGGTCGCCTATCTCGTGCCCGCGCTGCTGCGTGTACTGATGAATGGTTCCACGTCTGACACATTCTCTTCGCTGCGGATCGTGCGCGTTGGTGGAGAAAAGATCTTATGGTCGGACATCGACCGGCTCCGCGCCAGCGTTCCCAAGTCCTGCTTTGTGCAGATCAGCTATTCGTCCACGGAAACGACAGGCACGCAGTGGTTCCTGCCGAGGGATTATCCGGAACAGGGCGCAACGGTCCCGGTGGGCTTCGTCCTACCCGGCATCGAGTACACGGTCGTGGGAGAAAACGCATGCGAGGTCGCCCCGGGGGATGAGGGCGAGTTGTTGATCAAAAGCAACTACACCACGCTGGGCTATTGGATGGATGGGGAAAACGTCCCTCTTCAGGCAAGCTCCGCCGATCCCCAACTTCGGATCTTCGCAACGGGCGATCTGGTCAAGGTCGACGACACTGGACGGATGTGGATCGTCGGACGAAAGGGACGCCAGATAAAGATTAACGGAAGACGCGTCGAGCCCGCCGAACTGGAACTCGTCCTGCGCCGCGCGCCTCAAGTGAATGATGCCGTTGCGGTGGTGACGGACGCGAACGAACTGGTGGCCTTTGTCGTCCCCGCGAGACCTGGCGGAAGCGAGCTCATTGCTGAATTGCGCGACTTGATCAGGACAGCCCTGCCGCCTGCGGTTCATCCAACACGGCTGCACAGTGTTGCCGAGATCCCCCAACTCAAGGGCGGCAAGGTCGACGGCGTCAAGTTGCGGGACCTGGATCGCGCGCTGAATGCGCAAGACGCCCAGAACGCGCAAGATGTCCGGCAGGCGACCGACCCGCTTGATATCGAAGGCGCCGCGGCCGCCGTATGGGAGAGGATACTCCCGGGTAAAAAAGCGGCTGGCAGCCACTGGGACGATGCCGGTGGCGATTCACTGAAACTGCTGCAGTTCGTCATGGAACTTGAGACAGCTTTGGGACGTGAACTCAACCTGGAGGCGTTCACCGTCGGGATGAGCTTCGCGGATGTGGTCAGGGCAGCGTCTCCAGGGCAAGATGCAGGCAGCTCGCGCGTCGATGCCTCCGGCCCCAAGCCCATCTTGTTTATTGTGCCGGGATCGATCGGCTACGGTCCAAGCCTGGCGGCCTTCGGCGCTGAAATGGGCACTGTCGCCAAGGTTGTTGCGGTGCGCTACGGGGATCTCAACGATCTGCTCAAGGGCCATGACACAATACCGCGAATGGTGGATGCGGTCGTCGAGCAGATCAGCCAGACCCAGCCAGAGGGCAATGTGAATCTGATCGGCTATTCGCTTGGCGGCGGCGTCGCGTTCGAGGCCGCCGCCAAACTTGTTGCCGCGGGTCGATCGGTCACGTTCCTGGGAATCCTCGACACCAACATCGGGCCAGGGCGGCACAACTACCGCGAAGCCCTTGCACGCACCGCCCAGCGGATCCGCACGCATAGAGTGACGGTGGATCGCATGTCCTTGCGGGCGCTCGCAAAATTGTTTGCCCAATTTGGTGCCGAGGCTGTGCTGGCAAGGGGCATCGACTGGCTGAAATGGAGGGCTTTCGCCAGGACGCGATTCATTCTGCGCCTCGAGCTCGAGGAAATCCTACGGATGCGTGCATTCGGCCAGTGGCTCGCGCGACCGAAGCCCGCATTGCCGATTACCGCCACCGTGTTTCGGTGCAGGCGCAAAGGCGTTCCGGCAGACCTTGGCTGGAGTGCTTTCGTTGCCGATCTGAACATAATCCCGATCGTGGGCGGACACCTCGACATGCTCATTGAACCCTATCTCAGCCATAACCGTCCGTTGATAGAAAGGGCCTTTCTGGTGCGCGGCGCATAGCAAATAGACAGTCGCCATGCGCGCTCCACAGTCGAGCGTGGAGCGCCGAATATCCTTGGATAGTCAACAAGCTTCGGAGCCAAGTCGGCCATCCAAGTCCACAGCGTTTTGCTCGCTGTGATCAACGATTCTATCAAGGGACGCCGGTTTTTGATTTGTCTCTAATATATCCTTTCCACTAGGCAGGTGTGGGGCACCTACTGAATCGGACGAAGGATATTTGCATGACAACCCTCCACTATGCCTCGGGTGGGTCGGCCTCCCAGGTCGCAACCGCCGGATTCAACCTTGTCGACGTTTCATCCGTGGACGAACTCAACGCCCTGCCGGCTGGCACAAAAGGCCTGGTCTGGCTCGATGAAGCCAATGGGGCGACCTCGTCCTTTATCCAGAAAGTCACGCCCTTCATCGGCAATCCGAAGGTGTTTGGCTTCTTCCTCGTCGATGAGCCGGACCCAACCGGCAAATGGGGAACCTACGCCACCGCCGCGAATTTGAAGGCGGAATCCGACTGGATCCATTCGCATTTGCCAGGCGCCAAGACCTTCATTACAATGATGAACATGGGGTCTTCCGCAAACCCTGATTTTTCAAACACCTACAATCCCGCCAACACTCATATCGACTATTACGGGTTGGATCCGTACCCGGTGCGCACCGGAACAAGCACGGTCGACTACAACATGATCGACAGGACCGTGGCCGCGGCCGTCGCCTCGGGCATCCCGGTCAGCCAGATCGTTCCGGTTTACCAGACATTCGGGGGCGGCAGCTTCACGACCGACACCGGCGGCCAATACGTCCTTCCCTCCGTCGCCCAGGAGCAGACCATGCTGGACCACTGGTCCAAGCTGGTTCCGACCCCCGCCTTCGACTATGCCTATGCGTGGGGTTCCCAACAGGGTGACACGGCGCTTGGAAACTCGCCGGCGCTGCAGGCCCTTTTCCTCCAGCACAACCAGAGCGACACCGGCACATCTTCGAGCGGCGGCACCAGTTCATCCGGCGGCACCACCACCGTGACGCCGCCGCCCACCACCACACCCGTGCCCCCGACGACCAGTACGCCTTCGAGCAGCGATCACGTCTTCTACGGCACTGGCGGAGCGGACGTAATGCACGGCACCACCGGCGCCGACACAATGGCCGGTCGCGGCTACAACGACACCTATTATGTCAACAACGTCGGTGACAAGGTGGTGGAAGTGAAGGGCAGCGGCAACGACACCGTGCTGGCATCGGTGAGTTATGCGTTGTCGGCCGGGTCGGAGATCGAACATCTCGCCACCACGAGCCGATCCGGAACCACCGCCATCAACCTAACCGGAAACGAGTTCTCCCAAACCATAGACGGCAATGCCGGCAACAACATCATCAATGGCGGTGGTGGGCGAGACGTCCTGACCGGAAATGGGGGCAAGGACGTCTTTGTCTTCAATTCCGCCCTCAAGGCCAGCAATGTCGACAAGATCACCGACTTTAATGCGTACCAGGACAAGATCCAGCTCGACCACACTATATTTTCCGGCCTTCAAAAGGGCGCCCTTCCCACCTCGGCCTTCTTCGCCGGCGCGGGTGCTCACGACAGCAATGACCACATCATTTACAACAGCTCGACCGGCGCGCTCTCTTTCGACAGCGATGGTACAGGCAGAGCACATCAGATCCAGTTTGCCACTCTTTCTCCGCACCTATCGTTGACGGCATCCTCGTTCATCGTTACGTGAGCCTTGGGGACGTCAGGCCCTGACCAAAAGGGTCTGACGTTTTCTTGAATGTACCTCGGCGGAACGAAATCGCTCCAATGAGCTTTGTTCGTCATGAGCGCTCGCGGCATCGAATTCCTGCAGAAATGGGTGGAGGAAAATATTCCACCTTATTCGAAGGCCGATCCGGCCCTTGCGGCGAAACTCGCCGAACAGGCGACCGCGGACGCCATCAAGGCGGGGATTCGGCCTGAGGAAATCTCGGAAGAAGTCGGAAGCATGCTGACCACCATGCTTGAAGTCCTCGATCACCGCGACACCGAGTGATTGCGCATCCGGCCGTATCGGCAGCCCGCATCACCGCAGGCTGCCGTGTGTGGGACCTATATCCGGGGTTAACCTCGATCCCTGTGGACCAGGACACGCGCCCTCTCCGCGGCAGACCGTCTGATGGCATCGAGTACATGCATTCCCGCTACCGCGTCGCTGATTGGCCAGGACTGCCTGATCTCACCCCTTATGGCGCGCGCAAACTCGCGGACCTCTTCTTCATATTGATTTGCCGGCGGAAAGCGGATGGTTTCGACATCCCGGTCATAAATATCGTCACGCTTGCGCAGCTTGATGATTGTCTCTTGTTCTGCCGAGGGCCAGACGGCGACCGGGATTTCCATCCAGCCGTCCGTACCGATAACCATGATCCAGTGTGCCCATGCCTGCAGCAGGGCGCCGCTGAACAGAAGATTGCGGTTGTCCGGAAATTCGAGCAGGCCGGCGACAGCAATATCGACACCATCGGGCGCGAGCTTTTCGAATGTAGCGGTCGCGGCGATCGGCTCAGCCTCGAAGAGGAAGCGGGCAGCCGTTATCGGATAGACGCCAACGTCTCCCAAGGCACCACCGCCGAGTTCCGGCTGGAACCTGATGTCCTGCGGATTGTCGTTGATCACACTGTAGGTTGCGTGGATCTGGGTGACACGTCCGAGCCTGCCACCGCGGATGATTTCACGCGCGGCGAGCCATCGTGGATGATACCGGACCATGAAGGCCTCCGATATCTGCACGCCTGTCTGCATTTGAACCTCGGCCAGGCGCAGCGCGTCCGCTGCGTCCAAGGCAAGTGGTTTCTCGCACAAGACGTGCTTGCCGGCCCTCGCCGCGGCAATAGCATCTTCGACGTGCCGATTGTTCGGCGTCGGGATATAGATTGCCTCGACCTCGTCATCGTTCAGCAGGTCGGAGAAAGACGTATAGTGCTTCGAAATACCGAATTCCGAGGCGATGCGAGCCGCACGAGATCCGTCGCGTGAGGAAATGGCTACCACTTCACACTCCGGCACGGCTTTCATCGCCGGTATCACCCAATCGCGGGCGATCTTCGCTGTCGACACAATCCCGAAACGGACCGGCTTCATCGTCTTGCTCTCTCTTGCATTTGATGGATCACACGCTCGGGCGCAGGCGAACGAATGTGGACTTCGCCTGCATGAATTCCAGTAATCCGTCAGGACCGTTTTCCCTGCCGAGCCCGCTGGACTTGCTGCCGCCGAATGGCAGCTGGGGGACCGTCTCGAGATAGGTGTTGACGTAGACAAACCCGCTTTCAAGGGCACTGGAGACAGCCATTGCGGTGTCGAGGTTAGAGGTCCAGATGCCGTTGGCCAGGCCGTAATGTGTCAGGTTGGCCAGCGCGATTGCTTCGGAGACGTCCTTGAAAGTGGTGACCCCAAGCACCGGTCCGAATATCTCCTCCCTGAAGATCGTCATGTGCGGCTCGACGCCAGTGAATATGGTCGGTTCGACGAAGTAACCGTCGTGCAGCCCCGGGCTCGTCGGCGCTCTCCCGCCTGTCACGAGTGTTGCACCTTCCTCCCGGGCCTTTTCGATATAATCGAGGACCTTCCGCTGATGCTGCGCGTGAATCATCGGGCCGAGATCGGCATCGACGTCGTCAGGCGTGCCAAGCTTCAGCGCCCTGGCCTTTTCGGCCAGCTTCGAGACAAACTCCGATGCAATAGTCTCTTGGACCAACAGCCTTCCGCCGGCGCAACACTCCTCACCCTGATTGATCGTGAAGGCAGCGAGCGCACCGGCGACCGCCGCGTCGAGATGCGCGTCGGCGAACACGATGTTGGCACCCTTGCCGCCGAGTTCAAGCGCCACCTTCTTCAACGACTGGCCGGCAAGGCTGGCGATCTTGCGCCCAACGGCGGTTGACCCCGTGAAGGAGATCATGTCGATGTCCGGATGCAGGCACATGCCCTGGCCGACCACCTCACCCGTGCCGGGCAGGACCGCAAGGACTCCGTCGGGGATACCAGCCTGCTTGGCCAGCCGCGCATATTCGATCGCCGTGCCCGCTGTGAGCTCCGACGGCTTGATCACGACGCAACATCCCGCAACGAGGGCGTAGGGCAACTTCTGAAACAGGGTTACCGTCGGAAAATTCCAGGGAAGAATCATACCGATGACGGGAAGCGGCTCGTAGGTCACAAGGCCCAGTTTCTCGGCACCCTCGTGATTGACGATACGACCGGGAATGCTCCAGGCGAGCGATGCGGCATAGCGCAGCAACTCCACCGACCACTCGACCTCGCCCTTGGCGGCAGCGATCGTCTTCCCTGCTTCATCGGCCTCAATGCGACTGAGCGTTACCAGATTCTCCAGGATGAGATCGGCCCAACGCAGCAGGATCTTCCCGCGCTCGCTTGCCGCAAGCCCCTTCCATGCGCCTTTCCTGAACGTCTCCTTCGCGAGAACGACGGCACGGTCAAGTTCTGCTGTCCCGGCCAGATGAACTCTGGCCACGCTTTCACCTGTGGAAGGCGAACTTCTCTCGAAGAGAGTGCTTCCCGCTGGCAACTCGGCAGCCCCATTGATCCAGATGCCGTATTCACGTTTGGTCATTTCAGAATCCCGATGAAGATCGGCAAGGCAGGAGACGCTTCGCATCCTGCGGCTTCAGGTCAGTCATGCAGCTCTTTGGAGATCGGTGGTCCGACCACGAAGTCAGTGAAAGCCACCTCGAACCCCGCACGTTGAGGGGAGCAGCACATCATGCCGACATCCACCCGGTCGGATGGCGGAAAATAGCCGAGCCTTACCGGCTTCCAACTCTTGTCGCCGGAGTCCAGATACTGAACGCGAACCGCTTCGCGATGCCGGGTGAGGCGGATCCTCACGCCCGTCGGATCCGTCGGAATGGCAACCAGGGACCAGTCGGAAACATCGTTTGTGACAACGACGGAAAAGTACATCCGCCCGTCGGTAAACTCGATACCGGCTTTCACCCAATGTGTTTCGCTGAGCCGCATCATCAGGCCGGCCTGGTCGTAGAGGGCTTCATATTCACCCTTGATCGTCACCTCGGCGGTGAAATCCCCGGTGACGCTGCGATACAGAAAATGACCGTTGTCGCGCCAGAAACCGTAAAAGGTTTCCCTCCAGAAGTCGGTTTCGTGGCCTGTCGTGACACGAAGGAGAGCGCCGTCGTTTGTGTATTGCGGTGGCTCGTTGAGCCATTTCAACCGTTCTTCCGCCATCTCCCCACCTTCCCATTCGTTTGCGCTTGTGGCGCCGAGGCTCAGTCAGCGCCTGGGCCACAAGGGTGCCTGTCGATCAATTGAACCAGGTGTCAGATAGGCGGTAGCCTTCCGGGAACGGATCCTCGGGATCCACGCCGTAATGGCTCACACCCGTCAACCAGGCGCGGCCAGAGACCTGCGGAATGACCGCTGGCACATCACCTGCCTTGGTTTCGGCGATGATTTCGCAGTCGAAAACCGTGTCGAGAATGGAGAGGTGCCTGAACTTCTCACCGACAGCGAGATCACCACGGGCATGAAGAAGCGCCATGCGCGCCGAGGTGCCTGTCCCGCATGGGCAGCGATCGAGCCGCCCGGGCGACACGACGACCGCGTTCTTGGACGTCTTGACGCCGTTGATGACCTCCACTGGGCCAGCAAACTCGGTCTGATTGATCGTATGGATGAGCGGATTTTCGGGATGAATCGACGGCAGTTGAACGGCCGCCGCCGCCTTGATCCGTTCGCCGATCTCGACAAGCTGCCTGGCCTCGCCGCGCGCGAGCGTCAGGTCCAGATCCGCCGAATTCACGATGCAGTAGATCATGCCGCCATACGCGACATCGACCCGCAGCGAACCGAGTCCCGGAACGTCGATCATGCTGTCGCGATGCATGACGAAGGAGGGGATATTGCGAAAAGTGATGCTCCGGCACTTGCCTGCGCGGCATTCGGCGATCACGTCCACCAATCCCGCAGGCGTGTCGACCCGCACGATCGTCCGAGGTTCCTTCATGGGAATCATTCCGGCCTCGAGCGCGACGGTCACCGTGCAGATCAGATTCGATCCCGACATCGGCACAAAGTAATCGGACTCCATGACGATCATGCCGATGTCGGCATCAGGATGGATTGGCGGCGTGATGAGGTTGACGGCGGCATTCACGCTGCCCCTCGGATCGAACAGCAGCATGTTCCTGAGCCATGAGCTGTCGCGCTCCAGGTTCTCCATCCTTTCGAACATCGTCGCCCCGCGCGGGGGAGAATGCCACCCGTGATGACCCGACCGACCTCACCTTCGGCGTGTGCGCCAACGACGGTTATAACGCGATCCAACTGCATGCCCGACTCCAGTGGCTTCTATATCCAATATCCAATATTTATTGAAAGCAAGCAATAGCCAATGGCAGCTTCGCGCAAAAATTACAAACCAACGATCAGGAGTTTTCGAAATCCGGCAGCGCCTGCAGGCCAGCCATCACGTCGTCGCGAGCGTCCTCGATGTGCTTCCTGAGAAGCTTCTGCGCCAGGGTCTGATTGCCCTCGGCGAATGCAACCGCCAGCGCCTTGTGGTCTTCCAGCGCTTTGGTCTGCGCTGATCGGGCATCGATCTGAAGACGGAGATATCTGTCGGCGGAATTGTAAAGTGATGACAAAAGAGCGAGAGACCGCGGCCGCCTTGCGGAACGGGACATCGCCTTGTGAAACGACCAGTTGAGTTCACTGAGCTTCGCTGGCGATTCCTTTGCCTCCACCCCTCTGGTATAGTCATCCAGGGCGCGTCGTACATGCTCGATGTCAACCTCGGTTGCCCGTTCGATCGCCTTCTTCAGGATGAACGGCTCAAGCGCGAGACGTGCTTCGAAGATATCGATCGCATCATCCACGGTCAGCGACGCGACAACCGCCCCCTTATGAGTGTGAATGACGACAAGTCCCTCCGCTTCGAGCTGAAGAAGAGCTTCTCGGATCGGGATACGGCTGACCCCGGCTTCCTCGGCGATCGCTTCCTGCCTGATTTGCTGGCCGCCTTTGTAGAACCCGGATATGATCCTGTCGCGGATCAGGTCAACGACCGAAGACGTGACGGTTCGGCGCTTAATGGCGACAGACGGATCCATTTATTACCTATCAGGAAAATTCCAAGCATATTGAATATAGGATATAGAATTGCAACGCTAGTGCGGCGCTCGGACCGCACGTCCAAATGGATGTCAGGATGACGTAGGGGCAAGAGGCAGAACGGTCGCGCTGTCTTTACGCCACGAGACATGGACCTTGTCGCCCGCCGTCGGAAGGGCCGCACCAGGCATGTTTTGAACCTGGACTCGGAATTTTTGGCCGCCCGGGCTGACCAGATGGAAGAAAGAGCGACTGCCTGAAAAAATCACGTCGGCAACTTTGGCGTCCATCGCATAGTCAAGCTGCGCATCGGATTGCCGGAAGGACATCGCTTCCGGCCGGACGGACATTACCGCGGCGTCATTCTCAGACACCGGGACATCATTCGAAACCACATCAAACGGCCCGTCCCTGGTCTCCAGCGAAAGCTGCCCGATGCCAGACGAAGTCAGTTTTCCCTCGAACAGATTTGTTTCGCCAAGAAATTTTGCCGCAAACAGGGATCTTGGGCGAAAGTACATGTCCTGAGGTCTGTCGACCTGAACGATCCGGCCGTGATCGATCAGCACAACCCGGTCCGAAAGGATCATCGCTTCATCCTGATCGTGCGTGACATAAACGAACGTTGCGCCCGTCTCCAATTGGATTCGTTTCATTTCTCCGAGCATATGTTGGCGTATCTTGAGGTCGAGCGCAGCCAAAGGCTCGTCGAGCAGTAGAACCCGGGGGCCATTCACCAGGGCTCGGGCCAGCGCCACCCGCTGGCATTGGCCACCGCTGAGCTCGCCGATGAAACGATGCGAAAGGCTTTCCATCTGCACGGTCCTGAGCATCGCCTGGACTCGTTTGCGGCGCTCGTCCTTCTCGACACCCTTGACCTTGAGGCCGTATGCGACATTGTCGAAGACGTCCAGATGGGGAACAGCGCGTAGCGCTGGAAGACCATGTTCACTGGCCGCTTTTCCGGGGGCAACACAGCAACGTCCTTGCCGTCGATCTTCAGAGTACCGGATGTGAGTGCCTCGAAGCCGGCGATGATGCGCATCAAGGTGGTTTTGCCGCAGCCGCTCGGGCCGAGCAAGGTCACGATCTCTCCCTCGTTGATCGTGAGATTGATATTGGTCAGGGCCTGAAAAAGGCCGAACTGTTTTTGACCGTTCGACAGTTCAATCAACGGTGCTTCAGTTGATATTCCAGTGTTCATTTGTAGCCTCAAGAGGACGCGCGTTCTGACAGGGCCGATGCTCGCTTGAACCGCCCGACGAGGAAGCCGATCGCCATGACGGCGATCGAGAACAAGAGGGCGAGCGTCGAGACCGAGTTGATCAGTGGCGTGACCGTGCGGCGCATCATCGACCAGATGTACATGGGCAAGGTGGTTTCGGTGCCGGCGACAAATGACGTGACGACGAACTCGTCAAACGACAAGGCAAAGCTCAGGATCGCGCAGGAGATCAAGGTCGGCGCGATCAGCGGAAGCGTTACTCTCCTGAATGTCCCGATCTGCGAGGCGCCAAGGTCGCGGGAGGCCTCTTCGAGCGTTCGATCGAAGAGCGCAAGCCGGGCCCGCATGGCAATCATGAGCATCGGCACGGATAGAACGACGTGAGAAACGACGATCGTGACCGTCGAAAGACGGACGCCCAGTTGCGCGGCCAAGACCAGCAATGAGACACCAAGGAAGAGGCCAGGCAGTGCGATCGGGGTGATGCACAGGATTTCGAGAACGCTTCGGCCAATCCTCCCCAGCCGCAACCAGGCAAGGGACGCGGCCGTGCCAAGGACAAGGGTGATGATGGCTGTTGCCGTGGCGATCACCAGGCTTTTGACAAGAGCCTGGCCAAGCTGCGGATCCTCGAAGATCAGCGTGTACCATCTCAGGCTGTAACCGTTGATGGGAAAGGAAAACGATTGCTCCGCATTGAAGCTGAACAAGACGATCACGACGAGCGGGATCAGGAGATATGCCAAGGTCGCGTAGACGACCGCCTTCAGCAACATCACGCAACCTCCTTGGCAGGTTTGGCTTTATGCCTGGCCGGAATGAGTCCCGTGAGGCGGCCCAGGGCAAGCACGAGCGCATAGATGACCAGCGATACAAGAAACATGAGAAAGGCCTGGGCGGCACCGAGCGGCCAATTGCCGGTCTTTCGGAATTGATCAGCGATAAGAAGGCCGGTCGTTTGACCTGAGGACCCGCCGACCATCTGCGGCGTGACGTAATCACCTGCCACAAGGATGAATGTCAGCATGAAGGCGCCGATAAGGCCTTGCGCGGCGTTGGGAGCGACAACCCGGAAGAAGGCCCCCAAAGCCGATGTGCCGAGATCGCGCGATGCCTCGATAAGTTCCGCCTTGATCTCGCTCATCGCTGAAACGACCATCAGAATCGCGAATGGCAGATAGATGTGGGTCAGTGTTATCGCGACCGCAAATGGGCTGAACAGGAACGCTTGGACGGGTGTGTGGACGATTCCGAGTTGAAGCAAAACCGCGTTGAGCAGGCCGTTGGTGCCAAGCAATGTGCGCCAGGCGTAGATTCTGACGAGGTAGCTGGAGAACCACGTGACGAGAATGAGATAGAAGATGATCTTCGATCTGGCGACGTAAGTCAGGTAATATCCGACAGGGATCGATAGACAGAGCGTTACGGACGCGGTGATGAGACCGATTACGATTGCGTTGTAGGTCACACGCAGGAAAAGCGGCGATCGTATCGCCGATATGTAATTGGTCAGCACAAAGTCTGGAACGATGCGGAAGCCGGATGACATCCAGAAACTATAGGAGAACAGCAATATAGCGGGCACCACGAAGAACAACAGCATGTAGATTGCCGCCGGCGCGGCCAGAATGCCTCCGGTTCTTTGTGATGAGGTCATCGCAATTCCTTTGACAAGAAAGCGCAAGAGCCGGTCTCGCCGACCGGCCCCGACGACTGGTTACGGTGGACTACAGGCCTGCCTTGAATTCCTGCCAGGCCTGGACCCAGTCCGCATAGGTCGCGTGCTCGCCATCATCGTCGACGGGGGGAATACCCGGCAAGCCAGACGCGAATATTTCGTTGATCTTCGAATAGTCGATCCGCTTGCGGGCGTCGGCATCCAGAAGCTCGACGGCCTTCTTCGAGACCGGCGCCTGCACGACCGCCGTCGCGACCTTGGCCTGGATCTGGGGATCGAGAGACTGGTTGATGAACGCGTGCGCGGTATCGATGTTGTCGGCCGATATGGGAATGAACCAAGCGTCGACCCACAGCACCGGGCCTTCTTCGGGGATCGCCATTTCGAGTGGCACGCCTTGCGCGCGCACCTGCGTGATGATTGACGGATCCGCCACAAGAACCGCCGCGACTTCCTTCGACGCCACGAAATTTGCCACATCGCCCTGATTGATCGAGATCAGGCGTGCCTGATTTCGATACAGGACGTAGTTCTCGAACGCCTTGGCTAACTCCTCGCGGGTCAGCAGAGGATACTTGTCCCCCAAGCCGACCAGGCGGGCGATCAACGGCCAGTTGCCCGTCGCATCGTCCATTATCGCGATCTTTCCTTTCAGGCTCGGGTCCAGCAGATCCTTGTAGGACGCGGGTTTTTTAATCATGTCGGAGTTATAGAGGAGGGTGTTGAAGCCCCATATGTAGGGCGATCCCCAATGCTTGCCGTCCGAGAACCATGTCGGCTTGTCGAAGAATACGTCAAAGAGATTGTCCGCGTTGTAGTTCGGTATTTTGGACATATCGATCGGCGAAACGATCTTCATATCCTTGATATAAAGCTTGCTGTAGGCCTGATTGTATTCAGCAAGATCGATGGGGGGAGGATTGCCGGCAATAAATTTGGCCTGGACATCGTCCTGAGACGCTATCGATGAGGTTTCCGCGGTGACACCATTGGTCGACCGCCACTCCCGCAGCTCATTCGTCATGTCGTAGCCTTCCCACGCCATGATCTGCAATGAGCCGCCAACCGCCGCACGGGCTGGCGTTACGAACAGTCGTCCCGTCGACACTCCAAGGCCGGCCCCTGCCAGGCCAAGCAGCGCGGTACGTCGGGTAAACTGGATTGTTTCAAGCATAGACGTCTTCGGTTCTTTCGCCATGTCATTCCCCTTTCGTGTTGGTTCACTCACTTTTTTATAATGGATATTGGATATAATAAATTCGCAGTCAAATCATTTGTGAAGCGTGGTGCGGGCCAGGCAGTCCGGCTCCGCGGCCGATCGCCCTCCGGTGGATTTCAGCTCAAGCGCTTCTCGTCGGCGTAGTGCGCCACTTGCGGTGGCAGCGCCTGGCGACCTCGCACGCGATCGACCATCTTCTCGGCGATCATCATTGTCGGGCAGTGGAGGTTGCCGTTGGGAATGCGCGGCATGACAGAAGCATCGATCACCCGGAGGCGTTCGACACCATGGACCCGGCCTTCGTCATCAACGACAGCCATGTCGTCATTGCCCATCCGGCAACTCGAGCACGGATGGTATTGCGTCCCCATATTCTCCTTGAGCCAAGAGAAGACCTCTTCGTCGGATTTCTTGCGCAGGCCGGGGACGATAGCTTCGCCGCGGATGCTATCCCAACCCCTTTGTTGGATGATCTCGTCAGTATGACGAACGCCGTCGATCAGATTCCGCCTGTCCTGCTGTTGTTGGAGATAGTTCAACACGATTGACGGGTGCAGTCTCGGGTCAGCCGATTTGAGCGTCACCGCCCCTCGGCTTTCCGGCCGGCCAAGGCACACCTGATATTGGAATCCTTCCTCGATGTTGACCTTTCCATGCATCAGCTCGCCGAGCATCGGCAGGAACTCGTGCTGGATGTTGGCATACTCGACGGAATCGCTGCTTTTAAAGAAGGAGCCGACTTCCCACAGATTGGTAATGCCCAAGCCCTTTCTGAAGAACAGCCATTGTGCGCCGATGAACGCCATCTTGATGAGGTTCATGTCGACCGCCGGAGACACGCCTCGATGCGAGGCACGGTACTTGACGGATACGGCGACATGATCCTGCAAGCCTTTTCCAACACCGGGAACGTCAGCCACGCCCTTGATCCCGTACGCTGCAAGTTCCGCGGCGGGACCAACACCGGAAAGGAGAAGCACATGCGGCGAGTTGAAGGCGCCGCCGCACAGGATAACCTCGCGCTCGGCTTCAACTGACTGAACCACGCCATCTTTCTCGAAGGTGACGCCGACAGCTTTCCGCCCACTGAAATCGACCTTGTGAACCAGGGCGTTCAAAAGCAGCTCGACATTACCGCGCTTGATGGCTGGGCGAAGATAGGCTCTCCCCCACTCGCGCGGATACCATTGTCGATGTTGGCCTGATAGGCGTGGACGCCTTCCTGGCGATAGGCGTTGTAGTCTTCGCTCAACGGGTGCCCGGCCTGCTGCCCGGCTTCCAGGAACGCACGGAAGGGCTCGAGCTCGGCCTTCAGCGTCGTGATCCGTATTGGCCCCTGCCCGCCCCTGTATTCATTGCTTCCCTTGTCATACGATTCCAGTTTCTTGAAATAGGGAAGGCAATGGGCATAGGACCAGTTGGGAAGACCATTTTCCGCCCAGCGGTCGAAGTCGCGTGGATTTCCCCGCACATAGACCATGCCATTCAGGGATCCCGAGCCGCCAAGCATCTTGCCGCGAAGATGTGTGACCATGCGGCCATCGAGAGCCGCCTCGGGCCCTGTTTCGAATTCCCACGTCCGCTTTTTGTCAGTCAGCGGATAGGACATTGCGGCAGGCATTCGAACATAGATCGAATTGTCGTGCGGCCCCGCCTCGAGGACGAGAACATTGACATTACGGTCCTCGCCGAGCCGGGCGGCGACAATGGAGCCGGCCGCTCCAGATCCCACGACAATGTAATCGTATTTCTTCGAACGCACCTGTCTCACTCCGGCTTCAAAATTCGGCGATGAAACCGGCGGACAACCTAGTGCCACTGTCCGCCGGTTCTTCTCAATATGACGATCCGAAGATCATGATGATGATCTTAGAGATCATGCGGCCTGCGGTAGCGAGTAGTTTTCGAGCTGCTTGATCGCGTCCTTGATGGTACGCGTCACGAATTCCCGCTCGTCGCCAACGAGCGGCAAGCGCGGTCCACGCACCCATTCGGGCGCGCCATAGACCAGGCTCTCGGAGAGCTTGATGTACTGGACGAGCTTCACGTGAGTATCGAGATGGAAAGCCGGTGTCAGCAATCTGTAAAGCTGCAGCGCCTCATCCTTGCGCCCCTGGTTGCAAAGGTTGAACAGCGTGACGCATTCCTTGGGCCATACATTTGTCATGCCCGACACCCAGCCGACCGCACCGAGCGCGACGCTCTCGACGACCTGATCGTCGACGCCACAGAAAATCTGATACCGATTGCCGAGCGCTACATACATGTCGGTCACGCGACGGACATCGCCGGTCTCTTCCTTGACGGCTACGATGGTCGGCGAGTCGGCCAGTTCCTGCAAAACCCGAGGGGTAACGTCGACACCGTAGGCGATCGGATTGTTGTATATCATGATCGGTAGCCCACTGGCCCTGGCCAGGCTCTTGTACCATTCGGCTGTCTCTCGAGCATCGGACTTGTACCCAAGGGTGGGGAACGCCATCAGGCCCTCCACACCAAGTTTCTCGAATTCACGAGCACGAGAATTGGCGTCAGCCTGGGTGATCTCGGCAAGTCCGGACAGAACTGGAACCCGCCCGCCGGCCGCTTCCTGAGCGCTACGGATGACGAGTTCCTTCTCGGAAGGAGTGAGGCAGGCATTTTCGCCGAGCATCGGCAAAACGATCACGCCCGAAACCCCGTTGGTGATCAGCCTGTCAATGGCAGACTGATTAGCCTGTACATTGATCGAGCCGTCCTGATTCAGCTTGGTGGTTACGGCGGGAAACACCCCAGTCCAGTTGTTCATTTTTTCCTCTTGCGTTCGATGGCATACCTTACGCCATCACTATATCCAATCTACAATATCCAATATTTCGAGTCCAGCCCTGACCTTCCTGGCAATTCGAAGACTCTGGACGAAAAGCTCAACTCCTTTTTCGGAATGGAGTTGCCTACGCCTCCCCCAGAAAGTGACGGAGCACGTTGCCCGTCAGCGTCGCGACGTTGTTGTCGTAGTTGTCGTAGGCAAGCGATCCGGCCCAACAGATCGACCCGACGGAGAATATCCCGCCGCCAGCACCGGTTTCGATGAAGACGACATCGGACCTGACATTCGGATTATTCGGTCCGCTGACATTCGGCTCGACCTGCGTGACGGACTCGAGGAACGGATAGTAGGTATCATTGTGCCGCGAGCTCAGGATCACGCGGGCATTGCTTGGCGTCCCGGCCGCGAAGTCAGCGCTGTCCAACTCGTCGCCCGCGGCGCCACCGAGGACATAGCCAAAGTCACCGATCATCTCATCGCCGATGCCCTCGAACATGAAGGCAAGGTCGGGACTGTAGGAGTCCTGCGTGCGAGAATAACCCGAAGCGGTGCCCCAACCGACGCCGGCCGAGGCGACGCCGAAAAACAGGCGGCTGCTTTGACCTCGGTGCGAATAGAGGCCTCCGATCTCTCCCGTCGTGGCATGCATCAACTCAGCCGGATGAGACGTCCAGTTGCGCTCACCCGAATAGCCGCGCCGGCACTCCAGCGTCATGGTGTCGTCGCCGTCATAGCTCGTCACCCAATACCAGCCGTTGCCGCCGAGATACATGAGGCTACCGCCCTGTCCGGCATAGGCCTTCAGCGCATCCATCTCCAGTGATGTCGGATATTCCGGGTGAGATCCTGAGACAACGACATCATAGCGGGCCAGAAGGTCCAGGCCCATACGATGCAGATCCTCGTCCGTCGCCACGTCAAAACCGACGCCGGATCTCTCCAGCCAGCCGGTGATGTAAAAGTCAGCCGCAAAATGCCGGCGCGCGGCGTTGAGCCAGGTGATGTAGTTGGGCGAAAAATTGACGACAGGCCGCTTCCACGAGGAATGCATGACACCACTGCCATCCGCATGCCGATCGTAAATCGAAAGCCCCAGTTCAGGGTGCGTATGAACGAAAACATCCGTCTCATTGAGCTGGATCTTGTCGCGCATGCGCTTTTGGTGAGCCTCGCCGCGTTCACCGTATCCCAGATGCTCGTTGGCATAGGCGAGATAGGTGTTCGTGGGCGCCAGAAACAGGACCTTGTTTTTGGATCGCTCGGTCGGCTGGATGTAGAAGGGCAGATGTTCGACCTGGTCGCCCTGTGTGAGCTTGGCGGCATAAATGCCGCTCGGCGTCGCCTCGGGAAACGTGGCACTGAAATCAGTTTCCCATCGTGCATCGTTCAGATCATCCTCATGGAAATGGATGGCGGACCACTCGGATGGATTTTCCTGATAGCGGACCTTCGTTCCTTTCCACAGATGGCCCCGAACCCCGCGAGCAGGCCGATTGACAAGCGTCCCATGCAGGTCGTTGCCGGAAACATCGGTGACGATGAGTGTGTCGATCCCCATCGCAAAGTCCCATGACGCGATCGGCTTTGCCCCCTCTCCGGGTGCAGACAACACGGAGGGATTGTCGATCCGGCCGTTGAACCGGTCCACCGGGCGGTCGCGCTCATCCAGGTTGGAACCGATGAGAATGCGATCGACTCGGGCTGGCTCCGGCGTATCCGGCAGCGCGAGAAACCGCGTTTGCCCAAAACGTTGGGATGGCCATAATCCGTCGACGGCAAACTCAAGGGCGATGCCGCGATCGCTGCGCCCGCCCTTGATATGGATCCACTTCCCCTCGTGATCATTGAGGTTCATGGAAAGAATCCTGGCGTCTTCTCCCCAGCCGACGCGCAGTTCAAGCTGGTCTCTCGCGATGACGAGAGACCAGGAAGCCGTGGTCCGGTCGGTGGCGACAGCCAGGATTGTCTGGCACTCGCGATCCTTGAGAGTTGGCTGGACCCAGACCTCGAAACCAAAAGTCGAGATCACCGGGGAAAACGTTGGCACCACGATCGCGTACGAACCCGGATCAAGGTCCTGAACCCGCCCCTGGTAGAAACCGGCCGCCGCGTTGCCAATGCTCTCTTCTCTCACTGATTGGTCATCGCCATTGATGGCTACGCCATGCAGCCGAACAAACTCGACCGAATATGGCGCCTGGGCCGCACTGACCTTGAAATCGATCGTACCACCCGGCTGGATGCTCACATGACTTGCATACCCTAGGATCTTCACCGTGTTTCCTCGAAATACGCTGCTGCACACCCGGTTAAAGCCGCGACCGAACCGAGTTGCGTCGGCAAACTCATGATTTTGCATCCCGGGACAGGAGCCCATCGGCGGTGACGGCAAGCACCAGTATCAACCCCTGAACCAGGTACTTGATCTCGGTGGGGGCACTGAGCAGCGAAAGCCCATTGGTGATGCTGCCGATAAGCAAGGCCCCAAGAAGGGCCGCCCATACGGACCCACGGCCGCCAAAAAGGCTGGCCCCGCCGATGACAGCGGCGGCCACCGCCTCGAGCAAGAGCGTTCCGCTGCCGGATTGAGCGGAAACCCCCAATGTGCGTGACGCGGAGATGATGCCGGCAATGCCAGCCAGCGCGCCAGCGATGATGAACGTGTAAATGCGGATCTGGCCAACATTGATGGCGGCGCGCCGGCTGGCCTCCACGTTCCCGCCAATGGCGTAGAGATACGTGCCGAACTTCGTCTGGGTCGTGACATAGGCCATGATCGAGAGGAGAACGATCAATATCGCCACCGGCGTTGGAACGCCGCGATCGAGGTTGAGAATGGCGACAACGAGACCACCGGCGAGGCTCAAGGCCGCGATTGGCAGCAAAACATTGCTCGGGATTGATTGGTGGATGCCGAGACGCCTCTTGTGGTTTGACGATTGGACGAGGAGCGCGGCAACCACGCCGATACCGATGGCCAGAAGCAGGTAGCCGGCCATCGCCGGCAAGAAGCTGTTGGCGATCCACTGGATATCGGTCCCCGATAGCGGGATCGACCCGCTCCTCGGCAAGAGCATCAGAAGCACGCCCTGCATGGCAAGCGAGGTACCTAGGGTAACGATGAAAGCGGGCGCCCGGAATCTCGAGATGATCAGCCCCTGGACCAAGCCGACCGCCGATCCCGTGACAATTGCCGCCAACAGGCACAGCCACGACGGAAGACCGACCGTTACCAACAAATAACCCATGACACCGGATGCCACCGCACTGAGTGCGGCCACCGAAAGATCGATCTCCTTCACGATGAGAACGAGCACGAGACCCAGCGCCAGCATAGCCGTCACAACGATCTGAACGGCGAGGTTCGTCAGGTTTCGCGGCGAGAGGAAGCGGTCGTTCATCGCATAGAAGAAAGCCCAGACGAGCGCGATCGCGATAAGGACGGGGATAAACCGATACTTGCCGCTGATCCCACTCAGTATCCGTCTCTGCAGATCCCGGGAGCCTGTACGATCATTTTGCAAATTGGCCCCCTTGCTTATCCGCAGGCCTTTTGAATTGTTCATGGGCTTTCCTAGGCGGCTGATGCGGACAGGCCGGTGATTGCCGAGACCAGATCGTCGCGCGAGAATGTTCCACGGCTGAATTCAGCCACTTTGCGCCCAAGCCGCAGGACGACAACCGTGTCGGCCATCTCCTGTACATCGGCCAGGTCGTGCGAAATGACGATGACGCCATGATTGGTCTGGCGAAGCCGCATGATCAACGCCATGACCTCCTTGCGCTGGGCGACCCCCAGCGCCGCCGTCGGCTCGTCGAGCAATACAACTTTCGGTTCCCAGAGCACCGAGCGGCAGATGGCGACCGACTGGCGTTGCCCCCCGAGAGACTGCCCACCGGCACCGTGAGGTCGCGCAATGTACTGACTCCCAGTTCGCGCAACACCTTCCGCGCCCGGCTCTCCATGTCGGCACGACGCAAACGGCCGGCGGTCAGGATCCCGCCCTGCAGTTCACGTCCCAGAAACAGGTTCTGGACCGTATCGAGATTGTCGCACAAGGCGAGATCCTGATAGACGGTCTGGATACCCAGCCGCATTGCATCATGTGGGGCGGTGATCCTGACTTTTGCGCCATTGACCCGCATTTCCCCGGCATCGGGCGTGTTGATGCCGGCAATGGTTTTGACCAAGGTCGACTTTCCGGCGCCATTGTCGCCAACCAGTGCGACAACCTCTCCAGGACGAACCGCCAAGGATACGCTTTCGAGAGCGTGGACGCCGCCGAAGTGCTTGCTGATATTTATGAGTTCAAGAACGGGCTGGCTGTTCGTGTTTGTGGAACCCATCGCGCTCACCGTCACTTGGTGCACAAGGCGCTCTTGACGGCGGGACCCGCGCAGACTTCCTCACGCGTCAGAATTCCCTTGTCGATCAGTTCTGCCTGCACATTGTCGCGGGTGATGAAGACGTTCTCGTTGAAGATCGCCGGAACCGCCTTCATGCCGTTGTTGTAGGTCCCGTTCACCATCTTCTTTTCTTCGCCATTCTTTTCGAGAAGGGCGACGACCAGCCGGACGGCGCTGTCGGCCATCGCACGATATGGCGGCACCATATCGTTCTCGATGTTGCCGGCGAGAAGATGCTGGATCGTCCCGGCCTGACTGTCATAGCCGCCGAAAACCTTGACCTTTCCAAGCAGATCCTGTGCCGCCAGCGCGGCTATGGTGCCGTTCGCGGAACTGTCATTATGGACAAGGAACGCGTCGATATCGCCACCGGCCTGCTGCAGGCAACCGTCCGTCGCGACGCGGGCATTTTCCTCCGAGAGCTGCAGGTTGTCGCTCTTGCAGACGATCTCGACCTCGCCTTTTTGAACCAGGGGGGCGAGGACCTTCTCCGTGCCGCTGACGATCTCGCGGTCAAAGAAGAAGGATGGGTCGCCCGTAATCAGGCCAATTCGGATCGGCTTCTTTGCATCGGCCAGCGTCTTGACCGCGAAATTGGCAGCCGCCTCGCCGATCGGCTCAAACGGCACGGTGACATAGTAGTCGATGTCGCTGTTGTCGGAATTGTAGGCATACCCGACGATCGGAATGCTGGCGTCGTGCGCCACCTGCACAATGCCCTGGCTTTGATTGGGCACAGCCGGCGCCAGAATGATTGCCTTGGCGCCTTGGGTCACGGCAGCCTGGGCCTGCTCGAGTTGCCTCGACGGATCGTTGTCGGCGCTCAGAACGACAAGCTTCAGATTGGGAGCGTATTTCTTCAGTGCCTCATCCATCCCCGGTTTGTCATAGGCTTCAAACCGCGTGATTTGGGAATTGGGCGTAAGGAAATATACCGTTCCCTCGATCTTTGAGGCGACTTCCTCGGCTTGGGCCACCGGGGTCTCCAATCCCGAAAAGGCGATCGTCAATGCGAACAGGCCACGCGCAGCATTCCTGGTGAGTTTCATACCATTCCCCTTGGTTTTCATATTTATAAAGGATATTGGATACAAAAAAGGAAGCTGTCAAGTCGCATGGTGACGGGTATGAGGGCCTGGGCTTCAAAAAAAGCTGTTCGCCCTTGAGCAGGCGCGCGCTGATGTTCACGCGCTGAATCCGCAATTTCGTGCGAAGAGCGGCCGTGGAGATCCAGGCTGGACTAGTCTTATCGCCAGCGATCCAAGCGTTGGTTCACGATCGATATGGCGACCACGAATCCGCATTGCCGACTCGGTTATCCTGCCCGGCGCGAACTCGGTTCCACTTTCGCGGTTGTCACCGATTCACCCTGTCGGACGTCGCAATCCCGGACTGACCGAAGCTGGCTCGAGCTCAGTTCACAATGAGGCAGCCATTTCAGTACAGCGATCGGATTCGCCAATATGCTCCACCAGTACAACTCAATCAGGGCAGGCTCGCGTCTCCAGTCGCGAAGCCCATGGCTGGGGCACGAACGAGAATTGGAGCCAACCCCACGTCCCGGTGCACGCGCCGGACTAGCCAAGAAGCGGCGGGGAGAGGTCGGCCGGAAGAATGTTCACGACAGGATCGCGCGCCAGTCTGGAGGCGTGCTCCTTCTTCGCCTCGGTCAACATGGCAGCGTCGCTCAGCAGGTCCGCCCCGGTGGCTGCCATCACCTTCGAAACATGCACCATGCCCTTATGGGCATGAGGCGATTTGCCTTGGGATGTGACTTGCCAGGTGTGAAGCGGCGTCCCGATCGCCATAGTGGCGCCATAAGCCTGGACCGTGGGTACCTTCCAGCTCACGTCTCCTACATCAGTCGATCCGAGCATCTGCCTGCCGCTCGATCCCACTCCAACAATGCGGTCGCACAATGCCGTTGCGCCGGGCTCCAGCCCGAACATTGCATATGCCGACCGCACGTGATCCTGCGTCAGGGTTGCCTGTATCCGTTGCGCGAAGGCCTCGTCCTCCGCGTCGAATTCCGGTGGCCCGAGCATTTCGAAATTGCGGGCCAAAGCCCGCTCCAACACGCGATTCCCAAGCAAGCTGTTCATGGCACATACGATGCGCGACTTTACTGTGGTCTCACTCATCAGGGCAGCGCCATCGGCGATGCCCTTGACACGGTCGACAAGCGCCACGACTTCGCGGGCGCGGGGCGATCGGACGATGTAACGCACCGTCGCCTGAGCCTGTACGATGTTGGGTGCCGGACCACCTGCGTCGAGATAGGCGTAGTGAAGCCGGCAGTCGGAGGGGATGTGCTCGCGCAGGTAGTTCGAGCCAACGCTCATCAGTTCGACTGCATCGAGCGCGCTACGCCCAAGGTGCGGTGAGCCAGCAGCATGAGCCGAGCGCCCCGTGAAGGAAAAATCGAGAATGGCATAGGCGAGCGCGGCTGACTCCATCACGCCGGCGAATGCAAAGGGATGCCACGAGATCGCCGCATCCACATCATCGAAAATGCCGTCACGGACCATGAAGGCCTTGCCGGCCCCGCCTTCCTCCGCCGGACAGCCATAGTAGCGCACGCGGCCGGGCAGGTTGCCCGCGGCCAGCCATTCCTTCACCGCCGTGGCGGCCAGCATCGCGCCCGACCCCAGAAGGTTGTGGCCGCAGCCATGGCCTGGCCCGTTTCCTGCGAGAGGCCTGTGCTCCGCCGCGCCAGCCTCCTGGCTGAGTTCCGGCAGCGCATCGAACTCTCCAAGGAAGGCTATTACCGGTCCGCCCTCCCCCGCTTCTCCCATGACTGCGGTCGGCATTCCGGCGAGCCCCGTCTCGACCCGAAAACCCTGCTCCCGCAGCATGCGCGCGTGCGCCTCTGACGAGCGGTGTTCCTGATAGTTGAGTTCGGGCGTTGCCCACACCCTGTCGCTCAGCTCAACAAAGCGCTCCGCCAATGCCTCAACGTGCCCCCAGACGGCAGGACTATTGCTCATGTCGGCCCTGCTCAGACAGCTATGGTCTTGTGTTCGATGTAGTGGTTGATCGCCTCGGGACCGAATTCGCGTCCAATTCCACTGCGCTTGAAGCCACCGAATGGCGACAGGAGATCGGAGGCAGCGTTGTTGACGGTCACACCCCCGGTGCGGATGCGACGCGCGATCTCCAATCCTCGATCAGGATCGGAGGTCCACACCGACCCCGACAGGCCGTAGATAGAGTCGTTGGCGAGCCGAACGGCATCCTCCACACCGTCATAGGGAATGACGCACACGACCGGGCCGAAGATTTCTTCCTGAGCGATGCGCGAGGCGTTGTTGACATTGGCAAAAACCGTGGGCTTGACGAAGGCGCCGTGATTGATGCCTTCCGGCATCCCGAGCCCACCGACGGCAAGATCGGCTCCGCTTTCGATGCCCGCAGCGATGAAATCGAGCACACGCTGCCGCTGGCGTTCCGCCACCAGCGGCCCCAGAAAAGTCTCAGGATCAGCCGGATCGCCAATCGTCATGTCGGAGACATTGTCCACAAGCGCGTCGACAAAGGCATCGTGGCGCCGGCGCGGCACGAGGATACGCGTTTGTGCGACGCAGACCTGCCCATTGTTGGGAAAGGAACGATAGCGGAGCGCATCGACTGTCTGGCCTATATCGGCGTCGTCCAGCACTATCGCCGCGGATTTGCCGCCGAGCTCAAGGCTGACGCGCTTCAGTTGTGCGCCCGCCAGGCTGGCGATGCGGCTGCCGGCAACAGTGGAGCCGGTGAAGCCGATCTTGTCCACGCCCGGATGCGTCACCAGATATTCGCTGACCTCCCGGTGAGCAACCAGGATGCTCAGGACGCCTTCCGGCAGTCCCGCCTCATTGAACAACTCGCCCAGATACTGGCCGTCAATCGCGGTTTCCGGCGCCAGCTTCAGGATCACCGTGCAGCCGGCGAGCAGCGCCGGAAAGAGCTTCGCCAGAGCGACCTGATGTGGCGCGTTCCACGGGATGACAGCGGCGACCACGCCTACCGGATCACGGACCCAAACTGCGCTACCCCGCGGATAGCCAGCGCGATGCACTTCCCAAGGATACTCCTCGGCGGCAACCAGATAGGCTTGGCCCTGATCACGAATGAGGGTCTGGATGGCTTTGGCAAACCAGGCCGGCGCGCCCATCTCCGCCGTCACCAAACCGGCGAACTCGTCGGAGCGGGTCTCGTAGAGTTCCGCGAACCTGCGGATGACAGCAATACGGTCGACCACCGGCATGCGCGGCCAAGCGCCCTCATCGAATGCCTTGCGCGCCGTCGCGACCGCAAGATCCACGTCGGCCTGCGCTGCCAGCGGCACCGCGCCGACCTGGCTTCCGTCGTAGGGCGAACGGACCTCGATGAAATCGGCGCCCAGGGGATCCACGCGCCTGCCGCCGACGAAGTTCTGCGTGAAATTCCGCGTCATGGTAACCAGTTCTCCGCTACGGATGGATGAGGTCGGCCGCACGCTCGCCAATCATGATCGCCGTCGCGTTGGTGTTGCCGGCGATATGACGCGGGAAGATCGAGGCATCCGCGACCCAGAGCCCTTCGGTGCCGCGTACGCGAAGCTCCGGGCTGACGACAGCGCTTTCGTCCGCCCCCATCCGGCAAGTGCCCACCGGATGCAGGAACGGCACCGTGGCCTTGCGCGCATAGGCTTCGTCCGCGGCAGGCCCCGCGCCTTCAGCCGGCACTTCGATCAGCTCGCGCACATGGCTGCCGAATGGGGGCGTCGAGGCCAGCTTGCGTATCCAATCCAAGCCGCGCAGCACGCAGGCAATGTCGTCTGGATGGTCGAGCAGGCGCGGATAGATCGCCACTGGCTGTCTCGGGTCGCTGGAACGAAGCTCGAGGTGGCCGGTGCTCTTGGGATAGTTGACGTTGGCCAGGATGGTAACAAGGTTGCGCGTCGGCACGTGCAGACGGCCGTTGTCGTTGAAGTATCCAAAGGGGAAGAGATGGAACTGGAGGTCCGGCATCTCCCTATCCGGCGTGGATTTCAGGAAGGCGAGCACCTGGGCGGTGGGCACGCTCAACACACCGTTGCGCGAAAGGATCCATTCGGCGAACGCTTTTGCCCGTCCGATCGGCGATGCATAGGCATTCCCCGTCTTGACGTTCATCTCCGCACGGACATAGAGGCCCGGATGTTCCATCAGGTTGCGGCCGACCTCGGGACTTGCGACCCGCACGCCAATCCCATGGCGGGCCAGTTGGTCCGGATCGCCGATGCCCGAGAGCATCAGTATCTGCGGCGAGTTGATGGATCCGGCCGACAAGACCACGCCGCGCCGTGCCTTGGCTCGTACCTTCTGGCTGCCGCGCAGGATGTCGACGCCGGCAGCCCGCTTGCCTTCCAGCACGATGCGCTCGACCAACGCATCGTCCATGAATGTGAGCTTGGCGTCACCGAGGCGAGGCAAGATGAACGCGTCGAATGCCGAGTGACGAACGCCGCCTCTGGTGGAACCCTGATTCCAGGCGACGCCCTCGTGGGACCTTCCGTTGAGGTCGGGGTTCAGGGGCACGCCCGCATTGACGAAGCTGTCGATGAACTTGGCCGATATCGGGTGCTTCCAGCGTAAGGCCGACACACGGAGAGGTCCCATGCCGCCGCGATAGGCATTATCCTTGTCGTTATCGGCGGTCTCCATCTTGCGGAAATAGGGAAGCACCGAATTCCATCCCCACCCCTTGTTGCCCATCGCCTCCCAGGCGTCGTAGTCGGCCGCGGCTCCGCGAATGAAGATCATGCCGTTGATGGCCGAGGATCCGCCTGGCACGCGCCCCCGTGGCCACGATTCCTGCAGACCATTGCGACTGGGATCGGGCTCGGTCACGTAATTCCAGTCGTAGCGGACGTTGCCGATCGTATGCATCAGCGCGGCCGGCACGCGCGTCAGATGCAGCTTTTCGCTTTTGCCCGCCTCAAGGAGAAGGACACTCGCGCCCTTTTCGACCAGACGCGCCGCGAGCGGTGAGCCGGCGCTGCCCGACCCTACGACAATATAATCGAATTCCATCGTGGACGTGCTCATCAGAAGTTTGAGGCGGGCGCGGCAAGCCGCATCGCTCCGCCGGACGCGGTTGGAAATCTAGCTATTCTCACGATGCCCTCACCTCAACGGCGGGCATCCTCGCCGGCGCGGCGGCTCCGGCGGTGACAAGATGACAGGCAGCATAGTCGTCGCCGCTACGCTTCATCAGCATGGGGTCCTCGCTCACGCAACGTGCGAAGGCGAAGGGGCAGCGTGTGCGGAAACTGCAGCCCGGAGGGATGTCGATCGGATCGGGCGGCTCGCCTTCCAGCAGGTAAGTCCCGGTATCGTACGGCTTGTGCTCAATGGCTGGCACCGCGCTGAGCAATGCCCGGGTGTAAGGGTGCGCGGGATCGAAAAACGTGGCCCTGTTGCCGGCAAGTTCCGCTACGCGACCGAGATACATGACGGCTACGCGGTTGCAGACGCGGCGAACCATGCTCAGATCGTGGGAAATGTAGACATAAGTGATGCCGTGCCGGTTCTGCAGCCCCTCGAACAGGTCCAGCAACTTTCCCTGCTCGACCTGATCGAGCGCCGACAAGGTCTCGTCGAGAATGAGCAGTTCCGGCTCCAGCACCATGGCGCGCGCGATGTTGACACGTTGGCGCTGACCGGCGCTGAGGCCCACCGGCAGTCTGTCCGTAAGATCGGACCGCAGGCCTACCTCGTTCATCGTGGCCGCCACGCGTTCCCTGATCTCCTTGGCGGCCAACCCACCGTGGATACGCAGCGGCTCCGCGATTGTGCGACCGATGGTCAGGTGTGGGGGGATCGCGTTGTAGGGATCCTGAAGCAGCAGTTGGAACCGGTGGCGCAAGTCCATCAGCTTGCGGCCGCCCAGACGGGCGATGTCTTGTCCCTTGAACAGTATCTGACCCTTGTTCGGAGCCTCAAGGCGGCTGAGCAGCCGTGACAACGTCGATTTCCCGCAGCCGGATTCGCCCACGATACCGAGATTGTCACCCTTGTAGACATCGAACGAGACGCCGCGCACGGCCTGCACCACGCGATGCGCGAACAGCCTCTGGCGATCCTTCGTGGCGTAGGAGCGATAGACGTCACGCACCGAGAGGATGACTTCACGCTTGTCGTCCACAGCTTCTTCCGGCGCGGCCGCCGTCGGTTGGGCATCCCATATGCGAGGCAGGCTCTCGATGAGATTGCGGGTGTAGCTGTGTTCCGGTTTCTCGATGAGGCCGCGCGTGTCCTGACATTCGACGACCCGGCCATCGGCCAGCACCAGAATGTTGTCCGCAATCTCGTTCAGCACCCCGAGCGCCGAGGAGACGAAGATGATCGCTGTCGAGAAGTCGCGCTGCAGATCGCGCAGGAGGCGCAGGATCTGGGCCGCCACCGTCACGTCGAGCGGCTGCGTGATGTTGTCCGCCACCAGCAGGTCCGGATTTGTGACGAGCGCGTCGACGATCAGCACACGCTGCATCATGCCACCGCTGAACTGGAACGGAAATTCGTGGAAGCGCTGCGCCGGCGAGGGAATGCGCACCGCATCCAGCACCCGCAGCACGCGAGCCCTCGCGTCGGCGGTCGAGATACCAGGCTCAACGGCGCGAAGCTTCTCGATGATCTGCTGGCCGACCGGAATGGTGGGATCAAGCGCGCTGCCTGGGTCGGAGCCGATATAGGCTATCTTGCGGCCGCGCAGCTTCTGCATCTCGGCGGGCGGAAGACCGAACAGATTGCGCCCACGGTAGGCGATACTTCCACCCGTCGGCAGAAGCGGCGGGCTTATCCAGTTCACCAGTGCGCGCGACAGGACCGTCTTGCCGGAGCCGCTTTCGCCGATGATGCCCAGGACTTCGTTCTTCGAAACCGAAAGATCGACGTTGCGCAGGATCGCGCGCCGACCGCCGGCAGGCGTGGCGAGATCGATCGAGAGGTCCGAGACCTCGAGGATTTTGGCACTTTCCGCGCTCATAGAACCCCCTGCAGGAATTTGTTACGGGAGCGTTCGAGAGCGCCTCCCATCAGGTTGATGCCGCACAGCGACGCTGCCAGCAGCAGGCCGGGGATGGTGGTGATCCACCAGGCATTCATGAGATATTTCGTGCCGTCGGCGATTATGGTGCCAAAGGTCGGTGTAGGCGGCTGGATGCCGATGCCTATAAACCCCAGGATCGCCTCGAATATCATCATGCGCGCGACGTCGAGCACTGCCACGAAGGCTATAGGTGGCAAAGTGTTGGGCGCGATGTGCACAAGCAAAATGCGCAGGTCCGAGGCGCCCAGTATCTTGGCAGCGCGCACATATTCCTTGCGCCGTTCCGACATGGTGACGCTGCGCGCTATGCGGGCGTAGCCCGGCCAGCCCGCAAGGATGAACACCAGAATCACCGACATCGGCGTCGGTCGTGTCATGCCGAGGATCGTGATCGCCAGAATGATGACCGGGATGGACATCTGCGCGTCGGTGATGCGCATCAGGATGAGGTTGGTCCAGCCGCCGGCATAACCCGCCAGCATTCCGATCGCCGAACCTATGACGAACATGCCGATGACGCTGGCAATGCCGATCATCAATGCGTTTCGCAGCCCTATCAGCGAACGTGCCAGAAGATCGCGGCCGAGCTGGTCCGTGCCGAACATATGCGGCCACACCCAGCCTTGCTCCGGGAAGGGCGGTGAGAATTTCAGCCCCACGCTGAACTTTGTCGCGGAAAGCCCGAGCAATGTGGGCGCGACGACCGACAGCAGTATGAGGCCGAGGAATATCACCGCACCCACCCTGAACTCCGCCGTACTTGCGGCATTCAGGAAAATGCTGGCGCCCAGGCTGCGTGACTTCGCCGGCTGGCTGGCAGGGGTTTCGACGATGGCTTGCTCCGACATCAGTACTGCAGCCTTCTGTCTATCGTAGTCGATGCGAAATCGACCAATATGTTCACAAGCACGAGCGCGACGCAGGAGAAGATTGCGATCGCCTGGATGATGGGAAAGTCACGCTGGAACACCGCGTTGATCATCAGCAGACCGATGCCTGGATAGTTGAAGACATACTCGATGACGAAGAGACCGCCGAGGATCAGACCCACCGCCTGAATGCCGAGAAGGTTGAGCAACGGAATGGACGAGTTGCGTAGCACATGCGCGCCGATCATCCGCGCACGCGTCAGGCCGCGTATCTGACCTACGGAAACATAGGGATCGAGGAGGTTCGACGACACCGAGACCGACAGGGAGCGCACGATCACCGGAATGAGTTCAACCGCGAGGACCAGCGCCGGCAATATGGCATAGGTCCAGTTCTGGTAGCCGATCGCGGGAAGCCATCCGGTTTTGGCTGACAGCAGGAAAATGAACACAAGTCCAAGCCAGACATTGGGCAATGAAACCAGCACCGAGCTCAGATAGAGCGCGAAACGATCCGGCCATCTCCCAGCATTGAGCCCGGCCCAGACACCGAGCGGCAAGGCGACAGCCAGCGAGATCAGAAAAGCGAGGCCGGCCAGCAGGAGGCTGTAGGGCAAGGTCGTGACGATAAGCTCGATCACAGACGCTCGGTTGCTCGCATCGAAAGTCGATTCGCCGCGAGAACCGCCGGTGCTGCCGCCTTGAGCGCTTCGCACGAAGGAGCGTCCGAAATCGCCTTGCAGCACGTGTCCCATATAGCGCCCGAACTGGACGATTATCGGGTCGCGCAATCCAAGATCCTTGGCGGTTTGCTCCGCGACCGAGGGCGACACCATCGGCCCCAGCATGAGACGCACGGGATCTCCGGGCACGACACGCAGCAACGTGAAGATCAGCAGCGCGATGGCAACGACGATGATAGCGCCCTGGGCCAGGCGGCGAATGAGAAAATCTATGGCAAACAGCATGGAATCCGTCTCGTGCGGGGAGAATGGCGGCGTCGGCAAGTATGGATCCGGCGCCGCCTGTTCCTTGCGTCAGACCAGATCGGCTTTTGACAAGTCGATCGGCCCGTAGGGCAGATAGACGGCGCCCTCAAGGCTCTTGGATGCGCCATGGAAGGTGAGCGCTGAGAACAACGAGAAGCTTGGAACCTTCTTCGCCATCGTCGGGAAGGTTTCCTCGGTAAGGATCTTCAGGCGCTCTTCCGGGTTGGGTGCCTTGCGCTCCTTGTCGAGCGCCGCATCGATCTCGGGATCGTTGATGCCGCTGATGAGCGCGGCACTCGAATGCCAGTTCGGCCGCAGCACAAGGTCCGGTTCCGGCGAAGGCGTCATCCAGCCCACGTCGCACATATGGCCCTGACCCTGTCCGTCCGCCCGCCGATAGATGGCGACTTCCCACGCGGCCGGCTCAAGGACGGTAAGCTGGACATTGAAGCCCTGCTCCTGGAGCATCGCGGTGATCAGCTCGCCGTATTCCTTCGTCTTCGGATAGAAGCCGATCGACGTGATGTATTCGAGCTGGGGCAGGCCTTCGCCTTTCGGGAAGCCGGCTTC
Organism: Mesorhizobium sp. HAY1-8B; assembly: GCF_056868045.1. Classification (NCBI taxonomy): domain Bacteria; kingdom Pseudomonadati; phylum Pseudomonadota; class Alphaproteobacteria; order Hyphomicrobiales; family Phyllobacteriaceae; genus Mesorhizobium; species Mesorhizobium sp. HAY1-8B. The sequence goes on along the minus strand of NZ_CP200321.1, from coordinate 2,373,885 downwards.
CGCGAGCAGGCGCTGCGCCTCATCCGGATTGTAGTCCGGATAACCCTCGATATCCTTGAAGCCGAATTTCATTGGCGAGATGTAGCAGCTCGTGGGCAGCGCCGCGTCACCCATGAGTTCCAGGATCTGCTTGCGGTCGATCGAATGGCATGCCGCGAGACGGATGCGAGGATCATCGAACGGCGGCTTGTTGCAGCGGAAGTGCAGATACTTGTTCTCTGTCGTCAGACCCTTGCGGGTGACGACCTTGGGGTTGCCCTGAAGCGAGGCATACTGCTCTGGCTCGAGGCGCTCGGCGATATGATACTGGCCGTTGAGCAGGCCCAGGACACGTGTATTGGCGTCGGGCACGTAGGCGTAGATAACCTCATCGACTTTCGGACGGCCGCCGAAATAATCGTCATTGGCCGCCAGCACGTTCTGGTCGCCGTTGGTGGCAACATATTTGAACGCATTGGTGCCGTTCGGGCGCTTTTCCAGGCTCTTGGGATCGGCGACATCCTTGGCCGACAGAACCGGTATCACACTCGAGATGAACCACCAGGCAGAAGCCGGATAGCCATATTTCTCGGTGTGCAGTCGAACCGTGAGGCGGTCGACCACTTCGACATCAACCTTGCCAGGACAGTAAGAGGCGGCCGGGCGCTTCGGATCGGAAGAGTATTCATAGGTGGCCTTCACATCCTCGGCGCCGAATTCCTTGCCATCGTGGAACTTCACGCCATCGCGTAGCTTGAACTCGATCGTGTTCGTGTCGATCAGGGACCAGCTTTCGGCCAGCGCCGGCTCCAGAAGGTCCGCCTCGCCGTCCCGCATCGGGGCCCTGGTCAGCGCATTGAACACGAACTTCTCGAAATTGCCCTGCCCGAGCGTGGTGTGAGAGGTCGGGTCCCAGTTGCCGGTAACCGGCCCCATCGAGGCAAGCACGACACTTTTCTTGCCGTCAGCGCGCACTGGCACTGGCATGCCGCCGACCATGCCCGCCACGCCAAGCGCGCCAGCCCCTACAATAAGATCTCTACGCGTAACCATTGATGTTCCCCTTTGCTTGCATGCGCGCCTTCCTGGAACGCGCGACTTCGTTATCAATTGCCAAGCCGATCACAGTTCCAGCCTCCACCGCCGGTCCGAAACACTCCATCCGTCTCTGGAAGCGCAGGAAATGCGCGGCATCCCAGCCGCGGCCGGCGATGCCGCTCGCGGCGCCCGGAAGCGCGCCTTGAAGGGCTCGTCGCGCAACCGATCCGCCTGCCAAAGCCAGAATAAACAAACCGGTCAAAAACATCATTATAGTCACACCATTCAGAGTCAAGCCAAACCGGTCGGCGGCGCGAAGATTCATAAATTGGAGGACACCGAGGGCTGCCTCAAATTAATCAGTTTTCATATAAATATTTGAATTTACGTGATAAATTTCCTTCGATTCCCGAAGCGATGCGCGCCATGGATGAACGATTTGAATGTTTTATGAATTTTTGCCGAATTGACGGATCATCAGCCTGAACTTATCATGTCGGAAACGGGAGGCTTGACTTAGTCATGGAAGCCATTAGCCCAAGGCTGTTGGAACCGCTCATGTCAGGGAACGCAGATGGGCTGCCCCCCCGGCGGTAGAATGAGTCCATGAGATTTTCAGAATTCCGGCAGGAAAAGATTCTTGAGATCCTGCGAGCCAACGAACGCGCGAGCGTCAATGCCTTAGCGGAGCGCCTTGAGGTCAGTCCTGAATCCATCAGGCGGGACCTGCGCATCCTTGAAATCAACGGCTTCGCCCGAAGGGTCTATGGCGGTGCGGTCATCACACCCAACGAGGCCGACAAGCCCTTCGTCGAACGCAACAAGGTCAACGCGCCGGAAAAGAACCGGATCGCGGAGCAGGCCGCCAGCCTCGTTCGCGACGGGATGAAGATATTCGTCAGTTCCGGCACCACCACGCTCGCCTGCGTGAAGCAGTTGCACAAGCACCAGGACCTGACCATCTTCACAAATTCCATCGCCGTCGCCGCGCACTTCTTTTCGCACGGCTGGGGTACCAGCGTTCGCGTGCTCGGCGGCCCGATGGTGCCGGAGTACCAGGCGACCTTCGGCCACGCGACCATCACCGCGCTCAATGGCCATCGTTTCGATCTGGCGCTGATGGGCGCCAGCGCTGTTCACTACGACCACGGCTTCATGGGCTTCGGCGAGGACGAGGTCGCACTGCACGATGCGGCCAGACTGCAGGCTTCCACCACTATCATGGTGGCCGACGCATCGAAGTTCGGACGCTTCGGCTCCGTGCGCGCCTTCGGCCTTGGCGATGCGCATCACGTCATTACGACCAAGGGCGTGGGCGAGGAGTTCGTGCAACGTTTCAGCGAACTGGGCGTCGACCTCATCAGGGTCTAGCCGCGGCGCGCATTCCAAAACCTGCCTGCCTCCAAATCTTTGCTTTACACAAGGCACCAGAGCGATAGCATCGACTTGGCCCTGCCAGCGCCATTGGCCAGACCTGCAGTGGCGTTTGTTCGAACAGTGCGCGAGACAATCCTAGCTTGACGGAAATGGCTCTGGCGGAAAAGGGCTCGACGCCCCGCAATGACTTGACGGAAGTCGCCGGCCCTGCCGCGACGAACGCACTTCACGCGATTCTAGCGAAGGACTGGGATGGCCTTGTCACTCGCGCGACGACATCGCGCTTGGACCGTCAGACATGGACCGCAGCCCGGGTAAATGTCGCGGCGGAGGCGGGCGCGCCGGGTCTTCTGGTGCCTACGCATCGCGGCATCGACAGCACGAGGCTCGAACTATCGATGGAAGGCCAACGCCCTTCCCTGTTGCTGAAAATCATTCATCCCGATCAGCGTCGCTATATCGATACGGCTGCTTCTTTCGATGCCCAGCGAAAGGCGGCGATGCTCGGCTGCGCGCCCGACATCCTGGTGTCGGACGCCGTGCGCGGCATCGCGCTGATGGAATTTCTCGACGGATGGAGGACAGCACGCGTCAACGACTTGCGCAAGGCAGACGTCATGGATGCCGTGCTTGGCGTCAAACGCAGGATCCATTCCGGGCCTCGCCTGACGCGTAGCTGGTCCGTCTTCGACAGGATCAGGATCCTTCAGGCGGAAATCGGACGCAACACGAGCGGTGCGCCGAGTGAACTGACCGCCTTGCAGAACGATGTGTTCCGTATCGAGCGCATGATCGAGGCTGCCGGCGTGGACACCGTTCCGGCTCATGCCGATGGCCTCGCCTCCAACATCCTGATCGACACTCACGGCAAAATCCAACTCGTGGATTTCGACGAGGCGCGCAACGTCGACCCCTATTTCGAGTTTGGTATCCTGATGAACGAAGCCTTCGGGCCTGAAGAAGAGATGCTGCCTGCTCTTGAAATATTCGAGGGCCGCGCGAGGCTTGAAAGCCTTCGCCGCGCCAAGCTCTATGCGATTGCCGATGACCTGGCGTGGACCATGTGGGGACTGGTCATGGATGCCGTCTCCGCAAGGAAGGATGTCGAATTCTTCCGCTATGCATGTTGGCGCCTGATCCGGTGCCGCGCCACATTGGCCAGCGTCGATCTCGACCCCCGCGCCGGGTGGCTTTGAATGTCCGCCGTTGAAAAAGGCCTGGGTGAAGGCAACGCCCTCGCCGAACGCCAACTCGAGGCAGCATTATCCAAGGTCACCACCTGGCAAGGCAAAGCCATTCGCTACCGGCCGATGTTCGGCGGCTTCAGCAACTCCAACTGGCGTGTCAGCGTGGCCGGCGAACAAGGCTCCTTTTTCGTCAAGTTGCCTGGCCCGGGCACGGAGCGCTTCATCGATCGCGCCGCGTCCCTGGAAGCGGGCCAGCGAGCCTATCTGCTCGGCATCGGGCCCCGGTGCTTCGACTATCTGAAAGACGAAGGCATAGAAATCTACGATTTCGTCGAGAATTCCCGCACATGCGTCACCAGGGATTTTCACACCGCCGGCATCAGGGAGAGCACAATCGCGCTTTACCGCTCATTCAACGATTCCCCCCTTCTCGGTCTCACAAAGACCGTCTTCGACATGATCGAGGAACATCTCGAGCAACTGACCGAATTGGGAGGGGAACTGCCCCTCGGCTTTCCTTCGATCCACGCACAGTATCGGGCAGCGCGTGCCGCGATCGAAGCCGCGGGGATCGATCTCGTGCCTTGCTACAACGATCCCGCGCCCGCCAACTTCCTGTCAACCAGCGACGGCCGTATCATGATCGTCGATTTCGAATACGCCTCCAACAACGACCGTTGCTACGATTTGGCAACGTGGTGCGCGGAAATGTTCTTCGATGATTGCATGAACAACGAAGCCATCGAAGTCTATTTCGGCCGGGTGGAGCCGGCCATTCAGGCGCGCATGTTCGTGTATCGGATGCTTGGCGATTTCAAATGGTCGCTCTGGGCCATGATCCAGATGGCTATCTCCGACATCGATTTCGATTTCTATAAATTCGGCGCCTGGAAGCGGATGAGACTGCACTCGACGCTGAACGACCGGCGCTGGGACCGATCGCTGGCCTCACTCTGACCGTATCGGATAACTTGTCGCCTGGCAGAGTGAACAAATACGCTGCGCCCGACGGTGCGGCACCTCGCGAAGGGTTGCCGCCCTACGAGGTGCTCTTCGTTCGCGGCCTAGAGTCCGAGACGTCACAGTACTTCGAAGAGCCCTGCCGCGCCCATGCCCCCGCCCACGCACATGGTGACAACGATATAACGCACGCCTCGTCGTTTGCCTTCCAGGAGGGCGTGCCCAACCATTCTTGCTCCCGACATGCCATAGGGATGGCCGATTGAAATCGCGCCGCCATTGACGTTGAGCCGCTCATCAGGGATCCCCAAACGGTCGCGGCAATACACAACCTGGACGGCGAAGGCCTCGTTGATCTCCCAGATACCAATGTCATCCAGCGAGAGTCCGAAGCGTTCAAGCAAGCGCGGCACGGCAAAGACCGGGCCAATGCCCATTTCATCCGGCTTGGTGCCGGCCACGGCCATGCCGACATAGCGGCCGAGCGGGCTGAGACCGCGTCGCTCCGCGAGGCGCGCTTCCATAACGACGCAGGCCGAGGCGCCATCGGAAAGCTGGCTGGCATTCCCGGCCGTGACCGTACCGCCTGGAATAACTGCCGCCAGCGCGCTCAGTCCATCGAGTGTGGTTCCGGGCCTTGCTCCCTCGTCGCGATCGAGGACTACTTCGTGGAAGGTGACGTCCTTGGTCGCTTTGTCGACCCGCTTCATCGTCGCCATCATTGGCACGATCTCGGCATCGAATCGCCCCGCGATCTGAGCTTGGGCGGTGCGCAGTTGCGAACTGAGTGCATAGGCGTCGCATGTTTCGCGCGTGATGCCATAGCGCCGCGCCACGACTTCGGCAGTCTCCAGCATCGACATATATGCGTCGGGATGCATGGCGGCGAGCATGGGATCGGGTGTGGTCCGCAGTTCCGGCGTTTGGACCAGCGAGATCGATTCCACTCCGCCGGCGACAACGACATCCATTCGGTCGACGATGATCTGCTTTGCCGCCGTGGCTATAGTCATGAGCCCGGAAGAACATTGCCGGTCAAGGGTCATCCCCGGCACCGTCACGGGAAAGCCCGCGCGCAATGCCGCCATCCGGCCGACTGTCTGCTGCACCCCCTGCGGCAACGAGCAACCGAGCAGGCAATCCTCGATCTCCTCAGGCGCAACCACGGCGCGTTCGACGGCCGCGGTGAGGGCATGCGCCGCAAGCGTCGGCGATGGCGTATGATTCAACGCACCGCGATAGGCGCGACCGATCGGCGTCCGTGCCGTTGCTACGATGACCGCGTCTCGCATCATTGCCGCACCGCCCCCGCCCGCGCGACCATCTCTGCGCTGGCGAGTTCGCGTTCGGCCTGGGTCAAGCCATATTCAGGGACAATCTCGTCCGAGCGCTCTGATATGGCTTGCCAGACTTGCATGACGCGTTCGCCCGCATCGTCGCCCCCGCCGATATAGACGCCCTGGGTGAGTGTTACATTTGCCCGGGCGAAATGACCTGCGCCTGCACAAAGGATCACCCGGGTGGGAGCGTCCTGACCGACAAGGGCTAGCAGTCCCGGGCTGACCAGTGCCGGATCAAGCAGATCCAGATGCCTTTCTGGGAGCAGGCCCCCGGTCATCTGTGTCGCGGCTGTCGGAGCCAGGCAGTTGACGCGGATGCCGTATTTGTCGCCCTCGATCGCCAAGGTTTGCATCAGTCCGACCAGCGCCATCTTGGCCGCACCATAGTTTGCCTGGCCGAAGTTGCCGTAGAGCCCGGAGGACGATGTCGTCATCACGATGCGGCCATGGCGCTGCTCGCGCATGATGTCCCAGACCGCCTTGGTGCAGATCACCGCGCCCATCAGATGAACGTCGAGTACGAGGCGGAAGTCATCGAGGCTCATCTTGGCGAAGCTCTTGTCGCGCAATATGCCGGCGTTGTTGATCAGGATGTCGACACGGCCCCAGCGCTGCATCGCCTGCACGGTCATGGCAGTTATGGCGGCCTCGTCGGTCACCGATGCGGCTATGGCGACGGCTTCGTGACCCGCCGCGACAATCTCTGCCGCAACGCGCTCCGCGGCCTCACGCGACAGATCGTTGACGACCACTTTGGCGCCTTGCCGTGCCAGGTAAAGGGCGTGCGCGCGGCCAAGCCCGCCGCCGGCGCCAGTAATGATCGCGATCCTTCCGTTGACAGACATTCGGCTGCACCCTTGGTTTCGATTGGCTATGCTTGCGGATGATGTTTCGTGGACGTTTGTGGGAACGCTCCCATCAACCGCCACCATATTCGGCGCGCAGCCGGATCTTGTCGATCTTGCCGGTGGCCGCCAGGGGCATGCGCGGCAGTCGGTAGATCGCATCTGGAACCCACCACGACGCCACATGCCCTTTCAATGAAGCCAGAAGGGCTTCGTCGCTGATTGCCTGTGCCTCACGTATCTCGACCAGCAGGATCGGTCGCTCACCCCATTTGGGATCGGGCCGTCCAATCACCGCAGCGAGCCCGACCTCAGGGAGGGCGCCGATCACCGCCTCGATCTCGGCCGGGTTGATCCATTCGCCGCCGGATTTGATCAGGTCCTTGACCCGGCCCGTAATCGCGACATTGCCGCTTTCGTCGATGCGCGCGAGATCGCCTGTCGCAAACCAGCCATTCGCATCGCTCGCCTTGTCCTGCTCTCCAAAATAACATTCAACGACGGCGGCACCGCGCACGCGCAACTGGCCTTCAACACCACGCTGCCGAGGCAACGCCTGTCCGTCGGCGTCGGTCAGCAATAGATCGACGCCGATAGCGGGGCGACCCGAGAGCCCCGCTTGCGATCGCTCGTGAAGCGGCGCCACCGTACCCGAGGGCGAGAGCTCGGTCATTCCCCAGCTCGTCTGCACTTTCACATCAAGGCGGCTTTCGATCCGCTCCATCAGCGCCGGTGCGATCGGGGCCCCTCCAACGGTGATGCGCTTGAGTGTCGGCATGGATATACCGGTCGCTTCGACATGCTCGACAAGACCCAGCCAGACGGTCGGGACGCCCACTGCCATCGTCACCTCTTCCTCCACAATCAGGCGCGCCAGGCTGGCGCCGTCCATGGCGCGCCCCGGCAGGACCAGCCTTGCGCCCACTGCCGGCACCGCAAATGGAAGGCCCCAGGCGTTGGCATGAAACATCGGCACGACGGCAAGAACGCTGTCGGCGCTTGAGATGGCCATCACATCGGCCTGCAACAGCCGCAGCGTGTGCAAAAAGCTCGAAGCGATGGGTGTAGGTGACCCCCTTGGGGGCACCCGTCGTGCCCGAAGTGAAGCAAAGTCCGCAAGGAGACGTCTCGTCGAAATCACCCCAGCCTGCCTCGCCCTGCGACCGGGCGATGAGCAGGTCGAGCGAGTAGAGCGGCGGTTCGACGACGAAGTCTCTTGCCCCGTCGATCACCCAGATGCGCTCGATGTCCGTCGCGGCGGCGACTATCTCGGCGGCAAGCGGCAGGAGATCCGCACTGACGACGAGGATTCGCGCTTTGGACAAGCCCGCCATGGCAGCGAGTTGCGCGCCGGTCAGCCGCGGGTTGAGTGTATGGCAGACGGCGCCCATGCCCATGCAGGCGTACCAGACCTCGACATGAGTTTGGGTGTTCCAGGCGAGAGTGGCGATCCGGTCCCCAACACGTATGCCGAAGCTCCGCAGGACCGCCGAGATGCGCATGCTGCGATCCCTCAATGCGAGGTATTCAATTCGATCGGATTTGCCGTCCGCGCGTCCGGTTACCACCTCCGCTTGAGGATGCCATTTGGCGGCGTGCTCGAGAAACTTCTCGAGCGTCAAGGCGAAAGGCTGGACAGTGCCGTCCATCATGATTGCCTCGCCTGGCGGCCGGCCACGACGATCTGCTTGGGCCTGCGTTCTACACATCCGAGGCCAAAATTCACTATCGTGCCAGTTAGTAACATGCATTGACCTGTCAAATGGACGTCCTGCTGTACCGCGTTCACGAGAGCGCGGCAGGTTCAGTGAATCGCAGCATTGAGAATGCTGGCGGCGGTCGCCTCGGCGCGCGAGAATTCGGCGGCAATCGTGCCGCTCTTGGCGACCAGGATCCGGTCGCAGGTCTCCAGAATTTCCGGCAAATAAGACGATATCAAAATGACGCCGGCACCGCTGTCGGCAAAGCTGCGGATGATCTGGCGTATCTCGGCAATTGCTCCGACATCGACGCCGCGCGTCGGCTCGTCGAAGATGACCAGCCGCGGCTTCTGAATGAGCGACTTGGCTATAACCACCTTCTGCTGGTTGCCGCCGGACAGGTACAGGACCGGTCGTTCGACGCCGATGCTGCGGATCGACAGCCTGTCCACCCATTCGCGCGCCAGGGCTCGCATCTTTGCGCGTGGTGCGAGCAAGCGACGGCCTCCGAACTTGGCCAGCCAGCCAAGGCCGATGTTTTCCGCCACACTCAACGTGTCGAAGAAGCCGTCGAGCTTGCGGTCTTCACTGATGTAAGCGATGCCGTCGGCCACCGCCTGGGCCGGTAGGCCGTAGCGGACCTCGCGGCCGTCGAGCCAGATACGGCCGCCGCCGAAATTGCGCTTTGTGTGTCCCATGATGACCTTGGCGACCTCACTCCTGCCCGAGCCGATCAAGCCGGCCAGGCCGGTGATTTCTCCGGGGAAGATCGAGAAGGACATGTTGTTGACCATGCTGCCCATGCGGATGTTTTCCACGCGGAGCACCGGCAGGGCGGAGCGCGGCGGGCGCTTGCCCGCTGGGAGCCTGTCCTGCTCGTTCAATTCATCGCCGATCATGTGATGGATCAACGTGTTGCGATTGAAATTCGCGGCAGGCCCCGTGGTCATCATGCGTCCGTTTCGCAAAACCGAGATTCGATCCGCATAGCTCAGGGCCTCCTCCAGGGCATGCGATATGAAAACAATCGCCACACCGTCTCGCTGAAGCGACTTCATCAGATCGAAGAGATGATCTGTTTCCTCCGGGGTCAGGGCCGCCGTGGGTTCGTCAAGGATGATGACCCTCGCCTTGTTCAGCACTGCGCGGGCGATCTCGACCATTTGCCGTTTGGCGGCGGAGAGCGTACCTGCAAGCTGCGCGGGCTCGACCTTGAAGTTCAGCCGCTGCAGAACTTGCCGGGCAGCACCGCGCACCCGCCGCACCGAGTTGAACATGCGCTCGCGGCCAAGGAAGATGTTCTGGGCGACGGTGAGTTGCGGCACCAGGCTGGTCTCCTGGTAGACCATTGAAATCCCCTGCCCGCTCGCATCCCTGGGTGAAGAGAAAACCACCGGCTGGCCATCGATCCTGAGAATGCCCTCGGATGGCGAGATCACGCCGGCGATCAGCTTGCATAGCGTCGACTTTCCAGCGCCGTTCTCTCCGACCAGGGCGTGGATCTCGCCCGCCATCAAATCAAAGCTCGCATCGGCAAGCGCGGCTGTGTTGCCATACGTCTTCGTGACATTCTCGAGGCTGACGATGGGCTGGGCTGTCATGGCACGCTCCCAGAACCGAGGTTGAGGATTTCGCTGCTAGCCCGGCTGACGGCAATCAGGTCCCCGTTCCACGAACAGACATCGCAGATCGCATGGCGCCTTCCGTTGGCGCGCGAATGCGCGCAGGCGATCGGCATCAGGGCCTCGTCCAGTTCGATCAGCAGCCCATATGAAAATGAAGGCGCCCAGGGTTTTACATCACCGAAGAGCCGAGCCGCCCCCAGTTCGATTGGGAAGTCGTGGCTGATTTCCGGCGTGGCACGCGGCGAGATCCAGTAGCGCGGATCAAGATTGGTCTTCATATCCGAAACGAACACCGGCTCCGTCTTCAGGAATTCGATCAAGGGATCGCGCCTCGACAGGCAGGCCATCGCGTATCCGGTGCCGGTCTTGCGGATGCGTCCGAGATAGCCGGGATAGCCAGACTGGAGAGTGCGGCCTGAAAGATCGACGATGCAGGCACGGTCGAGTTGGGAGATGATGAGACCGCCGGCGAAGTCTGGGGTGATGCCCATCGGGCAATGCAATGCTCGCGCAACGATGCGCGGCTCCTTGAAGCGGCCCACCACCACCACCTTCCCGCGAGGCACTTCATCCCATGGCGCGATGGACAACACGTTTTGATCGTCGCGGTAGCCATTGTCGACGACAGCGATCTCGTCGCTGGACAGGAAGGCGCAATCGCTCACAGAGACGAGATCTGGCGGCGTGGACCAGCCGTCGACCGCCTGCCCGCTCTGGTCGATGACCGCGATGGAACCACCTTGCAGACCGACCGCCACAAGGCCGTCGGCGCTGCACGACAGGGCGGACACGGGTTGGTCGAACCGCGCCCAGGCTTCCGGTGCTTCGCGCCATCGGTGCAGGCGGAATATCTGGCCGCCGGAACTGAACAGCAGGTGGCCTTCGGCTGATACGGATAATGCTTCCGGCTTCTTCACAGGGATGGCCTCCGCGTCGTCCAGCCGGTTGTTGGGGCCAAGGACCCCTTCCAGCGTCATTCCGGGAGTCTCCTTGGCCTTGCGTGCGAAGAGCATCAGCGGTCCCTCCCCCAATAGCTCGCAGGCCCGGTCCACCGTGCGTTGGCGCCTTCTAGGGCGAGCCGACCGATCTTGTCGTTGGTCACACCGCCGAGGAACAGCGAGCCTTCGTGCTCACGCATCGATGTGATCATGTAGAGAGGTCCATCGGGAGCATCCCACAGTGCATCCACTATCTTGCCAAGCCCGTCTATCTTGAGCACGCCTCCGATATTGAGGTTGCCGAAGAGCCAGTTTGTCGGTGGCACGCGCCTTGTCATGCGCCGTCGCAGGCCCGGGTGTTTCAGCACCCGGTCGAAGAGCGGATTGCGCATCCCGGCCAGCGCCACCCAGTAGCCGCCATCCGACGCCCGGTTGATGTTGTCGGGATAACCCGGCAGACCTTTGAGGAAGATGCGTGGCCCATCCGACAACTTGGCGAGATCGAAGATCAGGATCGAGCAGTTCCACGTACTGGCGACCAGCAGGTGCTTGCCGTCATGTGTCAGGCACACACCGTTTGGAAACACCAGATTGTCGCAGATGGTCCGGGTTTTCCCGGATTTCGGGTCATGACTGAGGAGACGGCCGTTGGGCCGCCCTTCAAGAAGGTCCATTCCCCAGTTTTCAATGTCGTAGCGCTTCGTTGCGTCTGTGAAATAGATCGTGCCATCGGGTCCTATGTCCAGGTCGTCGGCCATACGGATTGCGGTGTCGTCCTGGACACTGAAGAGGCTGCGTGACGTCTCGTCCGTCAACAGTTCGACGTGGCCTGCCATGGTGACGCGGATCAGCCCCATTCCGGCAACGCAGGTGACGATCCGCCCTTCCCGGTCAAAGGCCAGCCCAAGTGGGCGCCCACCGATCTTGGCCAGCACGCTTACATCCGAATAGGTCGGCGCGGCGATTTTCAGGATGCAGCCATTGCGGTTGCCGCAGTAGAGGTTGCCTTCAGCGTCGAGAATAACATCCTCGGGTCCGTCAACGCGCCCGGACGCCAGGATTTCCGCGCCCTTCAGCCGCGGAGCTGTCTCATCCGGCATCAATCCGCGCATGCCCTCGACGGGCCCGGCATCGAGCACGATGGGATCGAGGTAGCTTGAGGCCAGCAAGCGGTGCCGGTTCTTGCGGAATTGGACATCGATCGTCAGGATCACGATGATGATGGCGCCCATGCAGAACTGGACGAAGTCGCCACGGAAGCCTGCATTGATCATGGCGTTGTTCAGGAGGTAGATCGTCGTGAAGCCGATGAGCACGGTCACGGGCGAACCCTTGCCGGGAACGAAGCCGCCAAGGCCGACCACGAGGGCCGTCAGCGCGAAAAACTCCATGCCGATGCCGGTGTCGGCGACGCTGATGCTGTTTTGACGTGCCGCAAACAGAAAGCCGGCCAGACCGACGATAAGTCCCGCCAACAGGTAGGCCAGGAAAATGGTCGTCCTGACAGGGATGCCGCCATGGCGCGCCGCCTTGCGATTCCCGCCGACCGCGAGGATATGCCAGCCGAAGCGAAGCTGGCGAAACATAACGAACACCAGCGCCGCCACGGCGATCAGGCACCAGGCTCCGATTGGGACGGCCAGGAACTTCTCGAAGCCAATCCAGTCCCAAAGGTCATCGGTGCGGCTGCTCGTCGATATTTCCACGAGTTCAGCCTGAGCGGCGAGCGCAAACAATGCCCTGACGGTGATCATGGTCCCGAGCGTCGTCAACAACGCGCCACAGCCGAGCAGGCCGGCGACGATGCCATTCGTCATGCCGACCGCGGCGCCGGCCGCAAGCGTGAGCACCAACACGGCAGGAACCGGCAGGTTGAGAATGTGAAAGCAATAGAGCGCGACGAAGGCCGACATGGCGAAGTTCGAGCCGACCGAGAGATCGATGCCGCCAACCGCGACGACAATCAGAAGCGCCAGGACGACGAGCCCGCCATCGGCGGCGTATTGCGCGAGATTCTGCAGGTTGGCCGGCGAGAAATAGCCGTCCGTCGTCAGTGCGATGCCGCTCAGCACGCACAGCAGGGCCAGGAACGGAATTGTGCTCTCGATCCATCCCTTGGCGAGGATGTCCGCCAGAATGCGCCGCGGCGACACCACGAACAGGGGTACGTGTTGCCTTGGCAGGCTGGCGAAGTCGATTTCAGCGGGCATGGCGCGTTCCAGGCGATGGAAAAGGCGGGGCTGGAGAGCCCCGCGGAGTTCGTTATGTCAGCGACTGGCCGTCGCTCACATTTTCCAACACAGGCTGGCATCGTATGTGGGACCCCCCTTGATGATCTTGAGGGGTGAATCCACCGTCAGCATGGACCCGTCCGCGGCGGCGGCGCCCTGCAGCAGCAGGTCGATCACCGTGGCCGCATCGCGGCCTTGCCCATCGGCGTCGTAGCTCCACACCCGGTCGAGAATCTTGTCCTCCACCGCCTTGCAGGTGACGTTGTCACCACCGCCCGTTGCGTAAACCAGCACCTTGTCCTCAAGCCCGGCGTCCTTGACGGCATGGCCGGCGCCCATCGTATGAACATCCCAGTGGCCGAAGATGGCGCAGAGGTCCGGATGCTGTTGCAGCACGGTTGCCGTGATCTGGCGCGCCTTCTCTGGCTCCCAGTCGGACGCTTGGTTGGAGACAACCTGGATCTCGGGGTGATCCTTGAACACCTTGAAGGCCGCATCATTCATCATGACGCTGTCGGCCGCGGTCAACTGGCCGGGGATGATGGCCACCTTGCCCGACTTGCCGCTGCCTGCGCCGCACTCCTTGACGATGTCCTCCGCGACGTCGTGGCCAATGCGGGTCCAGTTGGCGCCGACGAATGCGGAAGACGGCTGGTTGGACTGCAGGTTGAGCTGCAGGACCTTGATGCCCGCGGCCTCGGCCTGCTTGATCTGGCGGGCCAGCAACTGAACCGTCGGATTGTGAACGACCAGAACATCAGGCTTTTCACTGATCGCCTTGGCCAGAAGTTCGGCCATTGCGCCGCTGTTGAAGGCGGGATCGCGGATCTCGAGGGTGTAGCCATGCAACGCCGCATCCTCCTTCATGCGGCGCGCCCACCCTTCGGTCAGCGAAATACCCATGGCGATCGGTATGAAGATCACCTTCTTGCCGGCGAGGTCGGTGCCCGCCGAGGTCGATCCGGTTGAACCCATCGCCGCGGTCGCCGCGATCAGAAAAGCCATAGCTGCGGTTCGAACGCGATTTCCAATTCTATAGACCATGTTCTCCTCCTTTGTTTGATTATCAGTCTCTAAAGATCGCCAACGGTGTCCGTTTCGGTGTCCCTGGGGTTCAGATAATTGTCGATGACGATCGCAAGGATCAGGACCAGCCCCCTCAGGGCATCCTGCATCTGCGTGGTGAAGTTCATGAGCGTCATCCCATTGCGCAGTATGGCGATGAGCGCCGCCCCGACCAGGATGTTCCTGAGGCCGCCGCGGCCGCCCCGAAGCGGTATGCCCCCGAGAACCACGACGAGGATCACATCAAACAGCAGCGTCCCGTTCGAAACAGTCCGGAAGTCAACCGCACCGCTGGCCGCCGAGGTGACAAGACCGGCCAGAAGTGCGGTGACCGCGGCATAGACGTACACCACCACGGTGGTCGTTCTCACCGGCAGGCCGGTCAGGCGGGCAGCCTGATAATTGTCGCCCATGGTATAGATGATGCGGCCGGCGGTCGAATAGCTCAGCAGCAGCCAGGTCGCAAAAAGGGTGGCAACCATGAGCGCGACCGGAACCGTCACGCCGGGCAGGATGTTTGCCGACAGGAACATTACCGCAGGATTTGATTTCGGCAGCAGCAGGATGAATTCGCCACGCAGTATCGCGAACCGAAACAGGCCGGTGATGAACATGGCCGACGCCAAAGTGGCCAGCATCGCTGGAATGCCCACATAGGCGATTAGAAAGGCGTTCACGAATCCGACCAGGACCATGGCGGCGACCGCCACCAGCAATGCCAGCGAGGCCGGGCTGCCGCCGGTAACCAGGATGCTGAAAATGGTTGCCCCCGCCACCATCTGGGCGATCAGGGACAGATCCAAGCCCCTCGATATGATCACGACGGCCATGCCGCAGCTCAGCATGACGAGGGAAGTGGAATTGGACAGGATGACCAGCAGGTTTCCGGAAGTCGCAAATCCATCGATGAAGAGAGCGAACAAGACCGCCAGGGCAAAGGTCACGACGAGCACGACGCGCTCGAGCATGCCGACCTCACGCCTGCCCGTCATTTTCCCCAGCACGGTCTCAGTCATGGCAGGCGCCGTCCGAGCCGATCGTATCGACGGCTTCGCGCGCGCCGGCCGGCCATCGGAAGGCTCCTCGACGGCCTTTCAAGCGAGACCCAACGGTTGCGTGGGGGTGCATCGCGCAGCCCACCACCGGTCAAGCCCGCAATCCCTGCCTTGCGTTGCATGTCCTCTCCTCCCGGGCGAAGCTGTAGCAAGAATTACATTCACTAACAAGATAGCGAATGTTATTTGACGCAAGAATGATCCGCCTGCCGGCAACGCAGGCGTCGGACGGCCTCGACCGGCCGCCCGCCCAGGCGGCCATGGCGATTTTCAGGATGATCTCAAGGTGAGAAGTCGGCCGCCGGCAGCATATCGCTTGGGATCGGGTTCCCGACAGGAGCTTGACCGGAGATGGCGGTCACGGACACCGGTCTTGGTCCTGGATTGTGCCGAGACTGCGCCCGCCAGAGTGGCTTCGTACGAGGCAATGGCGGGTCAGATCTTGCGCGTCGCCCCCAGCCTGTCGCCCGCTGCCTCCCGCTTCACGCAGATGGACCGGATGCCCGCCGCCATGAACGTCGCCATTCGTTCCTTTACCGCCATGAAATCGTCCGACCGGCACAGTCCGCCCGACAGCTTGTCGATGCGGCCGGTTCGAGCGAGCGTGAGCATCAGTGCCCCGGTGACGAAATGATATCCCCAGAAAATGTCTTCTTCAGCGCATCCAGGAAGCGCTTTCTTGAGAAGATCAACCAGTCGCAACACGACGGGATCGAAGTGCTTGTCCATCAGTTCCGCGCCCCATTGCGGTGTATTCGCCACCTGGGCACCCAAGGCAGCGTAATTCTTCCAGCCCTCGTCACCTTCGATGTAGAGGTCGAGATCGGTGTCGAGAAATGCGCGTAGCGCGCCCTCTACCGTGGGCTTGCCTTTCATGGCCTGGTCGTAATCGGCAAGCGCCTTCATCCGCCGATCGCTGGTGACCGCAGCCCTGCGCGCAAAGACAGCATCAAAGAGCATCTTCTTGTCGGTGAAGTAGTAATTGATCAGCGTGTGGTGCACACCGACGGCTCGAGCGACGTCCTTCAGTGCGACTCCATGCAGTCCATGCTTTGAGAAGAGGAATTCGGCGGTGTCGAGAATCTGCTCGATCGTCTCGGCTCGTTGCTCTGCTTTCGTGGCACGCTTGCGCCTTACGCCGCTCTCCTGAGACAAGCTGATACCCTTTCCAATTCACCGTCGAACGCCAGCGCATCCATTTTCGCGCGCTGTGAAGCGAGCTTTGGCAATTCGACGCATTCCAAGTCAATCCGGCCAAGTCAATCCGAGAATCAATCAATGTGACACGCGAGTCAATCTTCACTCGCCAGATAGTGAATTAAATCGCTTTTCGGCTGTGTTTCAACCGTTTCGATCACCGCTAGATGGGTTGGACAAAATCATTGGCAATCATCCTCGCCTTGGGGGCCGGAAGCGGATTGTCTGCTCAGTGGGATGAAATCACAAATAAAGCAGCCATCCGCCCACAACCCGACAGGGTCATAACAGAGCAGCCGACCGACGAAGCGTTGTGACCCGGTAGCCTTGCGGAAAAGCTTTGGGCTTGCCCGATCTGATGGCCCGAAACCTCTCACCGACGTGCGCGACTTCCGTTTATCGGCAAGCCTGCCGAAGGTCCGAAAGCGCTGGTTAGGCATCATCGACGACCCGCTGGGACTCAGTCGCGGCCTAGAAGTTTGCCGCTGGCAAGCCAGAAGGGCGGCAGGCAGAGCGGGATGGCGGACAGCAGCAGGATATCCTCCTTCACCGTGATGCCGATCCGCTCGGCGACAAACCGGCGGCGCGCCTCGAACCTCTTCGCCAGCGCCGGGTGGCGGTGTGCGATTTCAGCGCGCAAGCCGACATCGGCGAAGGTCACCGCATCCTCGCAATTGAGCGTCCATCCATCGGGCATCGGCACGGGTATGATGTCGACCTGGAACGGCATGCCGGAGACGATGCGTTCTGTGGAGCCGGGACGGATCGGGGAATTCATCCACTCGTCGAGGCCGACGAGATGGCCGGGATTGAGGGCTGGGCGCAGCTTGCCCGCCGCCAGGGTCGAAATCACAGCCTCATGGATCGCGCCGCCCTCGGCGCCGATGCCGGCCGCCTCATACCAGGCGATCAGGCCGCGGAAATAGGCCTTGGCCACGTCCAGAAATGCGTCGTCATGCTCGGCGATCAGGCCGGCTCGGGCGGTCAGTCCTCCCCAGTAGCCAACCGCCGTGGTGACGCCGTCACCATGGCTGGGCACGCGCGCCGTGGGACTGCGCAGGCCGATCACCTGGCCGGACGCATCATTGGTCGCGAACATCGGATGGCAGTTCATCGGCTCGCCGGCATACCCCATGCGAGAGGCCGCGGTCAGTTCGGTGTCGCCGAGCGTGAAGCCGCTCAGGATACGCCACACAGCCATTGAAGACCGGGCCGCGCCCCATTCGGCCTCGGCGATCTGATCGGCATCGACGACGGCGCGCAGCCCGTCCGCCTGGTGCATGAGCACCGCCGTCGCATCGGTGATCGACGAGGCGGACACGATCGATGCGATCGCGTCGACGATGAAGGCCGGCACGAGGAAGGTGGGACGCTGAGCGGACCATTCCTCCTTTTCGAGATATTTCCAGCCCACCAGGCCGACACTGTCGCCCGCCGTGATACCGGCCTCGCGCAGCACGGCCACGAGATCCGGCTTCTGCATGCGGTCCTGCGCCATGAGGCTCAGGGACTGCGCCAGCATTGTGATGATGCCAGGCAGTCCGGCGATAGGCGTATAGCCGAGGTTCTCGTTGCCGGTGACGATGATGCGCTGCCCCGATTTGCCGAGCAGCAGGATCGCCTCCTCGAAACGCGGGTCGAAGCCGGTCAGGAAGGCGATGTTGGCGGCATGCTCGCGATCGGCATAGACGGCGAGCCAGTCCGTGCCGGCGCGCTCGAGCGCCTTGGCGCAACGGGCCTCATAGGTCGCTGGCGGAATGGCAGGGCGCTCGACGGGGATGCCGAAATCGGGGATGTCGACGGTGCGAAGGCTAATGCTCATCATGTCTCTCAATCTGTCAGGGAATGCGGATTTTCGGCTGAAGCCGATCGTCAGTTGGATGCGACGGCGACGGATGCCGTCCTGTTCGCCGGCACGTCATTCATCGGCAAGAAAGCCGATGCTGGAGGGCAGCACGCTGCAGGGGACCTTGTCGCCGGCAGCGATGCCGCGCGCCGTCGCCGAGGATGCCAGGAGCAGGAGTTCCTGGCCGTCCGGGGTGGACACGGTCATGCGCTCGGACGAGCCGACGAAGGAGACGTCGGCGACAATGGCGGGAAAGGCGATGGCCCCGGGGGACGGCTCGCCGATGGCGATGTCCTCCGGACGCATCCAGACCGTCAGCGCCGATCGGCCATGCCGCGACGCGTCGTAGCCATCGGGCATCGGCGCCCGGCTTCCGAACAGCTCGATGCCGCCATCGACGGCGCGCGCCGAAACGATGTTGTTGCCGCCGAGGAAGCCCGCGACGAAGCGCGAGGCGGGCGCGCGGTATATGTCGCGCGGGGTGCCGACCTGAACGATCGCGCCATTGTGGAAGACGGCTATGCGGTCCGACATGGCGTAGGCTTCCTCCTGGTCATGGGTAACATAGACGAAGGTCACACCGGTCTGCCGATGCAGCCGTTTGAGTTCGCGTTGCATGGTGTCGCGCAGCGTACGGTCGAGCGCCGACAGCGGTTCGTCGAGCAGCAGTATCTTCGGCCCGAAGGCCAGCGCGCGGCCGATCGCCACGCGCTGCTGCTGACCGCCCGACAATTCACGCGGCTTGCGCGCGGCCAGCCTGTCCAGGCCGACGAGATTGAGAATCTCTTCCACCCTCGCGGCGATCCTGGCCTTGTCCCATTTGCGGACCCTCAAGGGGAAGGCGATGTTGTCCGCGGCGTTCAGGTGGGGAAACAACGCATAGCCCTGGAAGACCAGTCCGAAATTCCTGTCCTCCGGGTCGACGCGCGTGATGTCGACGCCATCCAGCAGGATGGCGCCGTCGTCCGGCTTGGTGAACCCGGCGACCGACATTAGCAGCGTCGTCTTGCCAGACCCCGAAGGGCCGAGCAAGGTTACGAACTCCCCCGCCTCGATCGACAGGTCGATGCCGTCGAGCGCGACGGCCGACCCGTAGGTCTTGCGGAGGTTTCGGACGTCGAGAAAGGACATTCAGATCGGATCCCGGGCGAGCGGACCCGTCGAGCAATGAATGCCGCCCCCGTTCAGTTCGATGCATTCATAGTCCAGCGTCAGGATCTCGATGCCGGCGGCGTCGAGCCGGTCGGCCAGGCGCGGCGTGCGGGTGGCGTGCATGACGACCCGACCCGGTGCGATCGCCAGGCAGTTGAGCGAGAAGGCGTTGTCCTCCGGCGGAAGTTCGATCAGCTTCATGCCGCGCTTGTTCAGATAGTCGATGAAGACATAGGGCAGTTCGTTGATGTTGATGATCGCCGTCTCCTTGTCGATCATCATGAAGCTGCCGTCGATGTGGATGCGATAGCCGGGCATCGGCACCTTGATCAACTCGACGCCCAGGCTGTTGAGGATCATCTCGACCTGCCGCACGCCCTCGGCGTTGCAGGCGACGGAGACCGAGCAGACGGCGGTCTTGTCGTCGAGGAGCGCGAACCCGCCGCCTTCGAACACCGCTTCGCCATGCAGCGTGCCGAGGATCGGGCAACCGGCCTTGGCGAGCGCCTGGGTGACCATCAGTTCCTCGCCGCGGCGCGCCCGGCGGGCAAGGCGGGTGACGATCGCGCCGCCCTTCACGCCGATGACGCTGTCGCGGCAGAAGGTCGACTTGAGAGCGCCGGGGGCTGCCTTCTCGGTAAGGATGACGTCGACGCCCTCCGTGCGCAACAGCTTGGTGAAGCTATCGTGCGCTGCCTGCATGGCGGCGAGATCCGGCGGTGTCTTGCCCATGAAGTACCAGCCTTTTTCCGGATCGCCGAAACCGCCGATCTCGGGCATGGGCTTGCTCTTGTCGACGACATTGATCTCCTCGCCAGGCCGGTGCATCAGCACGGCGCGCAGCTTGCCGACATCATTGGTGCAACCCCAGGGCCGGCCCCAGACGCGGGTCTGCTCTTGCGGGTCATGGAAAGCCGGCGTCGGGACGGAGCCGAAGGTCTGAAAGAACTTGGCCTCGCGGTATTCGTGCTCGCTCATTGCGGCGCTGTGGGCAGTCATGTCTTCGATTTCCTTTCTGAACAAGCGAAGCGATTGAAGGTCGTGTCATGACCGGCGCTGGGCGATACGTTCCCAGACGGTCATGCGCAGGATGAGCCCGACGATAGTGACCGCCAGCATGACGGTAGCGATCGCGGCCAGCGCGGGGTCGACGGCATCGGCGATGCTCGTCCAGATCTTGCGCGGCAGGGTGACGATGCCACGGCTGGTGATGAACAGCGTCACGGTGATCTCGTCCCAGGAGACAATGAAGGCGAGGATCGCCCCGGCGACCGTGCCCGGCACTATGTTGGGCAGGATCACGCGCCCGAAGATCGTCGCCGGGCGCGCGCCGAGCGAGCGGGCCGCCTGCACCAGACGCGGATCGAGGTTCGACAGCGAAGCGCCTATCGCCAGCACGGCAAGCGGCATCGCCAGGATCACATGGACGATGGTGACGCCAAGCCATGTGTCGAGAAGGCCCAGCTTCGACCACAGGCGTACCATGCCGACCGCATAGATGATCGGCGGCACGATCAGCGGCGAAAGCAGGACAACGCGCAGGATCGTCGGCCAGCGTCCGACATAGACCCATGCGCCCATGGCGAAGGCCGCCGAAACGGCGGTCGCGACGATGCTTGAGGCCACGGCGATGCCGAGGCTGGTGAAGATGCTGGGCATCCAGCCCGCGCGCCAGTTGGCGAGCGCCGCGAAATGGTCGAAGGAGATGCCGCTTTTGGGCAGCGACAGATAGTCCCGGTCGGTCAACGCCACGGGGATGACCACGAGCACCGGAACGAACAGGAAGGCGAGCAGCAGCCAGGCGAAGAGCTTTGGCAGCGCGCGTTCGAGCAGACGGCGGGTGCGTGGCGTCATTTGCGGCCGCCTTCGAAGGCCGCGCGCAACGCCGGGCTGCGCATCGCCAGCGCGATAAGGGCACCGACGACGAGCAGGAGCATCGTCGACAGTGCCGTCGCCACGCCCCAGCGCAGGGTCGAGGATATCTGCACGGAAATGTATTCGGCGACCATCAGCACCCTGCCGGCGCCAAGGATCGCCGGAGTGACGAGGAAGCCGAGCGAGAAGATGACGATGAACAGGCTGGCGATTGCCAGGCCGGGCATGCTGAGCGGCACCCAGATACGAAAGAAGATGGTGACCGGGCGCGCGCCGAGCGATCGCGCCGCCTGGATGATCCTGTGGTCGATCTCCGACAGGTTCGCGTAGAGCAGCATGATGGCGAAGGGCATCATGTAATGCACCATGCCGACGATGACGCCGAACTGGTTGTAGACCAGTTCGAGAGGTTCACCGACGGCTCCGCTGCCCACCAGGGCCGAATTGAGCACGCCGTTTCGGCGCAGGATGGTGATCCAGGCAAAGGCGCGCACCAGCACCGATATCCAGAATGGCACCATGACCATGAACAGGGCGACGCGGCGCGTCGCCGGCGGCATGTGGACCAGCGCGAAGGCGACGGCATAGCTCATGACGATCGTAAGCGCGGTCGTCACCGCCGAGACGAAGACGGTCGTGCGCACGACGCGGCCGATTGCGGCATTCTGGAACAGAGCCACGTAATTGCCGATGCCGAAGGTCGGCTCGGTGAAACTGAGCGCCAACACCTGAAGGATGGGCAGCACGTAGAGACACAGGGTCAAAAGCGCCGCCGGCACCGTCAGGCAGAAGGCCCAACGCTGGAATGACGTCATGGTCTTTCGAACCACCACCGGCCGATGGCCGGTGGTGGTCTCCAATGGTTAGCGCGAGATGAAGTCGAGGAACTTGTTCTGCAGTTCGGCCTCGTTGTCGGCATAGTATTGCGCCGAGACGGCCAGACCTGTCTTGGCATTCTCGGGGGCCAGCGAATAGACCGCCTTGTCTTCGTCGGTCATCAGCGCCAGCGCCTTCGGGTTCGACGGGCCGTTGCCCATGAGGCGCAACAGCGTCACCTGGCCTTCCGGGTCCATCGACGAATTGATGAAGTCGAAGACCTTCTTGCCGGCGGGATTGCCCTTCGGCACCGACCAGGCGCTGGCGAACATCAGGTTCTGGTTCCAGGTCCAGGTGTAGTCCGGGTTTTCCTTGCGCAGCAGGTTGGCGCGCGTATGCCAGATATTGCCCATGACCACCTCGCCGTCGCGGAAGAGCTGCTGGCTCTGCGCGCCCGACTCCCAGAAGATCAGATTGGGCAGCAGCGGCTCGAGCTTCTTGAAGGCGCGGTCGACGTCGAGCGGATAGATATCCTGCGGCTTGACACCGTCGGCGAGCAGCACGGCTTCGAGCTGCCCCTGAATCCATTTGCACATGGTACGCTTGCCGGGAAACTTTTCGAGATCGAAGAAGTCGTTCCAGCTCGAAGGGGCCGTGGCGCCGACCTTCTTGGCGTCATAGGCCAGCACATTGGAATAGGTGTAGTTGCAGATGCCGAACTCGGCCGACAGCCCTTCGCCGACAAGGGACTTGTCGACGATGGAATAATCGATCGGCTCGAGGTAACCGCCCTTGCCGAGCACGACGGCGTCCGTCATGCCGCCATCCGTGGCATCCCAGGTGACATTCTTGGAATCGACCATGGCGCGGATCGCGCCCGTCGCCGGGCCGGTGCCATCGATGACGACCTCCATGCCGGACTTGGCCTTGAAGGGCGCGCCATAGGCCTTCTGGAAGGCTTCGAGGGCGGCCCCGCCCCAGTTGCAGACAACGATTTCCGACGCCGCGGCGGAGGCCCGCCCAGGCTTGAACGCGACTGCGATGCCAAGCCCGGCCATGGCGGTGATGAAGCCTCGGCGATCGATCTTCCCAGTTTTGAACTTATCAAGCGCAATCAACGCTGCGTCTTGACCAAAGCGATTGATGGACATGTGTGTTCCCCTTTCACGTCCGTGGAAGCGACTAGTTTTCTTGCTTCTCCTCCCAGGCCGGCACCGGGCGCCCATCTGGGCTTCCAGAGCCGGTATGCACTACCGAACGTCCTGACGGACGACCGTGCGGCGGCGCCACCGAACTGCGTATGACGAGTTCGACGCCGACCCGTTCGATCGCCGTTCCGGATTTCCTGCCGGCGATGAAATCGAGCAGCATGTTGACGCCGCGCGTGCCGAACTCGGCCGCCGACTGACGCACGGTGGTCAGCGCCGGCGCCAGCAGGTCCGCATTGTGGATATCGTCGAAGCTGACGAGAGAAATGTCGTCCGGAATGCGGATTCCGGCCTGCAGCGCGGCCCGCATGGCGCCAGTGGCCAGCATGTCGCCGAAGGTGAAGATCGCGGTGGGCGGCTCGTCCTGCCGAAGCAGGTCGAGAAACGCGATCGAGGCGGGCGCCTCCTCGTATTCGCAGAACCTCAAAAGGGCGGGATCGGCATCAAGACCAGCCTCGCCAAGCGCCCGCGTGAAGCCGTCGAGACGTTCGGTGGTGCTGAGAAGCCCCTTCGGCCCGCCGATGGCGGCGATGCGGGTATGGCCGCGAGATATCAGATGGCGTGTCGCCAGGAGACCGCCATGGACGTTGTCGGCAAACAGGCGCGGCGCCTTCGCGCCCGGCACGTCCTCGTCGAGAAGCACGACGTTTCCGGTCTCGTTGATCCGCCGCAACAGCCGCCCGTCATCATGATGGTTGGTGAGAAGCAGGATGCCGTCGACCTGCCGGTCCTCGATGCGCGACAGGAAGGAGACTTCCTTCTCCACCAGGTTGCGGCTGTTGAACATCAGGAGATTGTAGCCAAGCCTCGCGGCCTCGGCCTCCGACGCGCTGGCGATCTCGGCAAACAGCGGATAGGCGATGTCGGCGGTGATGAGGCCGAGTGTCTCGCTCTTGCCGCTGCTGAGCCTGCGGGCGATCGCGTTGGGATGATAGCCAAGGCGCTCCGCCGCCAGCTGGATACGGCTCGCCGTCGGCTCAGGCAGGCTGATCTGCCCGTTCAGATAACGGGAAACGGACGTGACGGACACGCCGGCTGCCCGCGCAACGTCACGGATGGTGACCTTCAATCTTCCCGACAAGCGGCTCCACTCCCGCGAGACATGTGCAGATAACCGCTTCAGTAAACCGGTTTCATAAACGGGCCAAAAAAAATCGCGCGCGCCTTCCGCAATGGAGAGGGGGCGAAGGACGGCGGCGCTCACGGGAGGTCTCCGGACCGGAAGAATTCCTTATGTTCGCGCTCCAGGCTCAACTGGTCGAAATCGGCATTTCGGATGTGCGCCGCCATTAGCAGCGCGGCCTCGGCCATGTTGCCGGCCCGCACCTTGTCGAAAATGGCACGGTGCTCGGCGATGACCGAGCGGATGTGATCCGGTTTCATGCCGATCAGGAACTGGACGCGCATCATGTCGGCCGAAACGTGCTGGCACGCGGTCCAAGCCCGAGGATGCGCGAAAGCGCCGAGCAGACCTGCATGGAAGGCCATGTCGGCGCGGTGCAGGGCGCCCATGTCATCGCCTTGGACGAGACGCTCCTGCGCCCGAAGCAACAGCTCGACCTCGTCCAGCAAGGCCGGATCCGGCTTGACACCGCTGTTGGCGATCACCGCGCTTTCAAGCGTGGAGCGGATGAATACCGCCTCGCGGACGCGAGCCATGTCGATCAGCGAGACGCGGGTGCCGGTTTGGGGTGAGATCTCGATCAGACCCTCGTCGAAAAGCCGCGTGAACGCCTCATGCACGGGGGTGCGGCTGATGCCGAGCGACTGCGCGACATCCGTTTCCGAGAAATTGGCGCCGGGCGCGACGCGCGCGGTGATGATCGCCTCGCGCAACTCGACATAGGCCTTCGACGAGATCCTGTTTCGACGCTCGTTCTGATCCGCGAGGAGTGAGGTGCCCAAGTTCAGCATGGCGGCATGCTGGCATTCAGGCATATTTCGAGTCAAGCACAATCTTTGTGCAGTTGCGAGATCGGCTCAATTTTCAACCAGTTTCCCAGGCCGGACCAAGTCCGGAAGGCCGTGGCCCTGTTCGAGCGCCGTCGCGACGGCGGCAATGGACGCCGCAGCGCCCTGAGGTGTCGGCAGGCCGGCGCGATGCGGCGTCAGCCGGACCCGGTCGTGCCGCCAGAACCAGTGTTCGGGCGGCAGGGGCTCGACGGCAAAGACATCCAGCCACGCGGCGCCGAGCTGTCCCCGATCGAGCGCGGCGCGCAGCGCCTGCTCATCGAGGTGGTCGCCGCGGCCGAGATTGACGACGTAAGCGCCGGGCGCGAGGCGGGAAAACAGCCGGTCCGACAATATGCCCTTCGTCTCGTGCATGGAGGGCAGGAGATTGACGAGGACATCGGCGCCGTCGACGCAGGCGCTGAGCCCGTCGTCGCCGTGCAGGCAAATGACGCCGTCGATCCGACGGGCGGTTCTCGACCAGGCGGACACTGGGAAGCCGGCGGTCGAAAGCCCCCGCGCGACATGCAGACCGAGGGGACCCAGTCCAAGCACGGCCGTCCGCAGCGAACCGCGGGTCCGGTTCTGGCGATCGGGCGGGCGCCACAGGCGGGCCTGCTGATCCGCTCTGACAGCGACATCGTCAAGCAGGCGCGCGAAAGCCGCGTGCATCGCATAGTCCAGCAATTGCTCGGCCTGACCTTGGTCCCGCAGGCGCGCGACCGGGAGGTCGGGCGGAATGCGGGGATCGTCGAGAAGCTGATCCGTTCCCGCGCCAAAACAGAAGATCGCGCGCAGCGACCGTGGCAGCGCGGTCATCTCCTTGGGCAGATTCCAGGCGACCAGGAGATCGTATTCGGCGCCGTCCGCCAGATCGGGCCATCGGACGAAGTCCGCCGAAGGAAGAGCGGCGCGCAGCGCGCGCTCGAAGGGGACACTGTAAGCAAGCGGATCGGCGATGACGATCCGCATCGATCAATGCCCGTCGAGGGGCATTCCGGCAAGCCGGCGCAGCGCCAGCCATTCCAGTTCCGCCGCGCCATCGGGATCGGCCGCATACTGGCTGGCGGTGCGCTCGCACACTTCCTTGCTCGGCAGGTGGATGGGGCGTCCGCTGCCCAGAGCGGAAAGCTGGATACGGCAGGCCTGTTCGAGATTGTACATCAGGGAGAAAGCCTCTCCGATGGATCGCCCGACGGTCAACAGCCCATGGTTTCTCAGGATCATGGCGCGATTGTCGCCGAGGTCGGCGACCAAGCGCTCCTGTTCGCCGGGATCGAGCGCTATGCCCTCGAATTCGTGATAGCCGATCTGCCCGTAGAAGAGCAGCGAGGTCTGGTTGAGCGGCAGGAGTCCTTCCTCGAGGCAACTGACCGCGACACCGGCCGCGGTATGCGTGTGCATGACACAGACCGCATCCGGGCGCGCGGCGTGGACGGCGGTGTGAATGACGATACCCGCAGTGTTGATCGGCACCTGCTGGCCACGCATCTGCTGGCCATGGTGATTGATGACCGCCAGCGATTCCGGCGTCACCTCCCGAAAGAGATCGCCGTAGCGGTTGATAAGCAGGAGTTCCGGCTCTTCGGGCAGACGCGCGGATATGTGCGTGTGGATGATGTCATCCATCCCAAACCGGGCGATCAGTCGATAAGCCGCCGCCAGATCCTCGCGCATAGCCATTTCAGCGGTCGACATCGGTGTGGATCGTCCTTCCTGTTGATGCTTGCCGCATACTTGAGTTCCTGTATGCAGTCAACTTTTCCGGATGAATCGACAGCCGGTCGCGCACGTCCGGTCCGCTTCTCCGGCCCGCGGCGAGGGGCACTCGCTTCAGAAAACGCGTAACCCACCCAGGATAACGCCACCGTGAAGACAGCACCGACGAAAGCCGCGCTCTTCGGTCGGGGTCTATGGGTCTGCTTCAGCTTTCTTTCGGCGCAAAGCGGCGTCTGAATGGAAAAATATGTACTCGGTCGCCAAGCAGGCGCTCATCCTTGACCAGCGATTTTGGCAACTGACTATCCGGGCGGAGCGCCGCGCCTCCGGTGCCCTGAGCTCCGATGGGATAGAAAGGCGGCTCACCCTGGCCGCGGCCTTGACCTACCACACCCGGCACTTGATCAAGGCCGCCGAAGTGCAAAAGCCCGACACCACGCTACTCTCGGCGGCGGTAGGTGCCAACCTGGGCACGCTCGCCAGGGACCACGTCTCCGCCCTGGTCCAGATTCTTAAAGGCGAACCGCCAGGTCAAGGCGTGAGGTCGCCTTGGCGTCATGCAAATGCAGGTGGGCCGCCACGAAGCCTGGGGCAGTCATCGGGCCGCGATGAAGAAACAGACCTAGCCGCGGCCGATCAGCGGAAGGAGGCCGGCCGCAAGATCGCCATCGACGATCAGCCGGTTGATCGTGCCCGAGCGCAGCAGGGCGACAAGCGCCTTCGCCTTGGACAGGCCGGCCGCCAGCAGGACAACGTCGCGGCTGCGAATATCCTCATAGGACACGCTCGGCGTGCGGCGGTTCAATGTATTGTCAAGCAAGGCGCCGTCCTTGTCGAAGAACTTGCCCAGCATGTCGGCGACGGCACCGGCATTGATGACCTGGTCGATCTCGTCGTCGTGCAGCAGGTCGTGATGGTAGATGAAGGACTGTTTCGAGCAGTCGCCAAAGGAGGCGATATAGAAATCAGCCGAGCGAGCAAGCTTCAGGGCCTGCTGGACGAGCTTCTGGCTCATGATCACCTGATAGTCGGCCTCGCTGTCGGCGATGAACGGGGCCGGCAGGATATAGGCCTCGCCTTCGCAGAGCTGTGCCAGGGAATGGACGCAATCGAACGGGTTGGTCCTGGCATTGCGGCTGAGCGAGCCCATCAGCGAGACGATCTTCAGGTCAGCCTTGGAGAGCTTTGGAAGTTCGTCGACCATCGCGGCGATCGTGCGCCCCCACGCCAGGCCGATCGTCACCGGCTCCGCCGCGCTCAGCCGCCTCTCCAGGAACGACGCCGCCGCGATGCCGACCGCGCGTCGCGCATTGTTCTCGTCCTCGTCCGCATTGCCGCCGGGTACCGCGATCGCCGGCGTGACGATGCATTCCCTGAGATCGAACGCCGCCTGGATCTGACCGGCAACATCGAGCGATTGCGCCGTCTCGTGCTGGATGGCGATCTTGACCAGCCCTTTTTCACGAGCCCGCGCCAGCATGCGGTTTATCTTGAAGCGTGACAGGCCCAGCTGGTTGGCGATCTCCTCCTGATTCTTGTTGCCCACGTAATAGAGCCAGGCGAGCTGCACCAGCAGGTCTTCTTCATTATGCGTCATGCGTAAACTTTCGTGCAGAGCGTGCACATTTGTGGTTGACCGGCCGTTTCAGCTCATCTAGCTTCATTTGTGCAGCCATTGCAATAAAGTGCAAGCGCCGCCAACAAAAATTCAAAGTGTCCGCTCTCACGCCTTGAACAAGGGGAATTGCCAATGTTTTCGTCCTTACTCCGGCGCGGCCTGAGCCGCGGCCGCGTGACTGTTGCTGCCGCGCTCGTCGCGACCTCGGCCCTGTCGCTTGCATCCGCTCCGGCCTACGCCGAGATGAACTGGAAGGCCGCCGACGGCCAGACCATTAACCTGATGCTGATCTCGCACCCGTTCGTCGAAAGCCTGAAGCCGCTGCTGCCGGAATTCACCGCCAAGACCGGCATCAAGGTGACCTATGAGGAACTGGCCGAGCAGTCCGGTTTTGAAAAGCTGCTTGCCGACCTGTCATCCAAGACCGGCACCTACGACGTCTTCATGACCTCGCCGCTCAACAACTGGCAGTATGCCGCCGCCGGCTGGCTGGAGCCGCTCGACGGCCTGATCGCCAATACCGACAAGACCGCCGCTGACTACGACGTCAATGATTTCATTCCCTCCATCCTGTCAGCCGGCCGCTGGGACCTCACCCCGCTCAAGGGCATCGGCGAGGGTTCGCTGTGGACGCTGCCGATCAATTTCGAATCCTACCAGCTGGCCTATCGCCCGAGCCTTCTGAAGAAGCTCGGCCTCCAGGTGCCCAAGACCTATGCCGACCTGCTGGCCATGTCCGACAAGCTGGCCATCGATGGCCCCAACGGCAAGATGCACGGCATCATCACCCGTTTCGATCGCTACTGGGACCTGCCCTACCTGACCTTCGGGACGATGCTGCAATCCTATGGCGTCGAGATGCTGGACAAGGACGGCAAGCTGCAGATCTGCTCAGACAAGAGCATCGCGGCCACGCAGGATTTCGTCACCCTGATCAAGAAGGCCTCTCCCGAGGGCGCCGGCGCCTTCACCTGGTACGAGGCCATGCAGGGCTTCGCGTCGGGCCAGTATGTGTTCTCGCTCAACGAGGCGAACCTGTTCGCACCGACCTATGAGGACCCCAAGCAATCCGCCATTGCCGGCGATGTCGGCTATGCGCCAACGCCGCTCGGCCCCGATGGCAAGCGCGCCGCCGCCGCATGGATCTGGTCGCTGTCGATGAATTCCGCCTCCACCCACAAGGACGCCGCCTGGCTGTTCATGCAGTGGGTGACGTCCAAGGAGACGATGATCAAGACGCATCTGGCCGGCAACATGAACCCGGTGCGCAAATCGGCCTGGGATGCGCCCGAAGTGGCGAAGCTGATGGAGAGCTGGGGTGAGACGCCCGGCCAGTACATCCAAGCCGCCAAGACCGAAGCCGAGGTCGCGACCATCCGCTTCCCGCCGCATCCCGAGCTGACCCGCATGCTCGACCGCTGGGCCGAGGCGATCCAGAAATCCTATTTCGGCCAGGGCGACGTGAAGACCAATCTGTGCAACGCGCAGGCCGACATCCAGAAAATGCTCGACGAATAGTCGTCCAGCCCTGCTCCCGGGCTTGACCCGGGAGCACCCGGTGGGTCTCAACAGGATCCCCCCGCGCAAGCTCGCTCGCGCGCCGCATCGCTCTTCCCACACGGCGGCCCTTCGACGAAAATCGCCACGGGCAATGTGACACCAGCAACCAGAACAGTTCCCATGGCCCGCATCACAGCCCAAGCCGACAAGACATGGATGAGCAAGGCCGCATTCTACGCCATGCTGGCGCCGGCGCTCATCCTGCTCATGTCGACGACATATCCGTTCCTGAGCGGCATCTACACCAGCCTCACCAACCAGAAGCTCTACATCCCGGCCTCGAAATTCGTCGGCCTCAACAACTACATCAACCTGTTCGAGACGCCGCTGTTCTGGAATGGCCTTGCAAATACGCTGACCTATGCCGGCGCGGCACTGGCGATCCAGCTGCCGCTCGGGCTCGCCTTCGCCATCCTGCTGGACGTTCCCGGCCGGCTGCAATCCTTCTTCCGTTCCGCCGTCGTGCTCCCGCTGCTGGTGCCGCCGGTGGTCGCCGGCCTCATCTGGAAGACCATGATGCATCCCCAGAGCGGCGTGCTGAACTGGCTGCTGGCGCAGGTCGGCATCGAGCCGCTGTCCTGGCTCACCAGCCCGTCGACGGCGATGATGTCGATCATCCTGATCGACACCTGGCTGTTCACTCCGCTGGCCACCATCATCCTGCTCGCCGGCCTACAGTCCGTGTCGGGCGAGGTCGTGGAGGCCGCACGCATCGACGGCGCCAATGCCTGGCAGGTCATCCGCTATGTGAAACTGCCGCTGCTGGCTCCCTATCTGCTGCTGGTCGCGCTGTTTCGCGTTTCCGATTCCCTGAAGTCGCTGGAGATCATCTACTCCACCACCAAGGGCGGACCGCTCGACGCCACCCGAACCCTGCATGTCATGGCCTATGAGGAGGCCTATCGCTGGTCGAGCCTCGGCCGCGCCATGACCATCGTCTTCGTGCTCTGGCTGGTCTGCTACACGATCAGCGGCGCGCTGCTGGCTTTCTGGCAGAAGCAGGAGGCGAAGAACCGTGGCCTCTAGCATGTTCCTTCGCACCCTCGCGCAAAAACTCGCGCTCGCGCTTTGCTACCTCGCCTTCGCCGGCTTCGTGCTGTTCCCACTGGTCTGGATCTTCATGATGTCGATCAAGAACTTCGGCGACATCATCGCCTATCCGCCGCGTTTCCTGTTCACGCCCACGCTCGAAAACTATGTCGAGGTGCTGTTCGGCAACGAGGCGCAGCGCGCAGGCGGCCAGGTCCCCGACCTCCTCAAGTTCCTTATGAACTCTGTCATCATCTCGGGCGGTGCAGTGCTGATCTCGGCGCTGCTCGGCATCCCCGCCGCCTATGCACTGGCGCGGCGCCGGGACAAGACGTCGGACAAGCTGCGTTTCACCTTCCTGTCGTTCCGCTTCGCGCCCGAACTTGCCGTCATCCTGCCGCTCTACGTCATCTACACGCGCATCGGCCTATACGACAGCTATGTCGGCATGATTCTCGTGCACCAGCTGATCACCCTGCCGCTGATGATACTGATCCTGGCGAGCTTCTTTCGCGACATGCCGATCGAGATCGAGGAGGCCGCGCGCATCGACGGCGCCCGCATCTGGACCATGCTCACCAGGATCGTCGTGCCGATCGCGAGGCCGGGCATCGCCAGCGCCATGATGATCGCCTTCATATTCAGCTGGAACAACATGATCTTCGGCCTCGTGCTCGCCGGCGGCAGCACGCGCCCGGTGACCATGGGCATTCTGCAGGCCATGACCTTCGACCAGATCAAGTGGGGCATGATGGCGGCCTCGGCGATGGTTTCGGCGCTGCCCGGCATGATCGCCGCCGTGCTGTTCCAGAAACAGATTACCCGCGGACTGACCATGGGAGCGGTGAAATGAAGGAACTGGAACTCTTCTCCATCGGGTCGTGGACGATCTTCGATCATCTCCTGCGCATGAAGCGGTTGCCGCGCGACGGAGAGACCGTGCCGCTCGACATGCCCATGGAAGAAGTCGAGACCATCCATTTCGGCGATTGCAGCGCCAACATCGCGGCGGTTGCCGGCGCGCTCGGCATGAAGGTCGGGCTCGGCATGGTCGTCGGCGACGATTTTCGCAGCTCGGGCTACGCTGACCACATGACCCGCAACGGCGTCGACCTCGCCGGCGTCGAGGTGATCGAGGGCGCCCGTTCCGGGCACAGCTTCAATTTCTTCGATGCCGCCAATGGCGGTTTCTGCGTCTCCCATCTCGGCGTCGCCGAGAAGCAGGATGATTGGCGCACGCCCTATGGCGAGATCGACCGTTCCGGCGCGGTCGTCATCAGCGAGATGTTCGGCGCCTATACGCTGAATGCCATCGAGCACGCCCGCAAGACCGGCGCGCTGACCGCCATCAACGGCATGGTCGCCACCGCGGGCGATCTTGCGCCACGCTTCCTGGAAGCCTGTGAGGTCCTGTTCCTCAGCCGTGGCGAGGCCGACGCGCTGATGCAGGCGCTTGGCGTCGCGTCGGCGGCCGACATACTGGCGCATGGTCCGCGTCTGGTGATCGTGACGCGCGGCGGAGAAGGCAGCGCCTGGTACACCGCCGATGGCCGACAGGACATGCCCTCGGTCGCGCCCGATGCCTTCGTCGATTCCACCGGTGCGGGCGACTCCTTCGTCGCCGGCACGCTGAAGGGCCTGATCGGCGGCCATTCGCACGAGACGGCGGCGCGCATCGGCGCCACCGTCGCCAGTTTCATCATCGAGAAATGGGGATGCCAGTCGAACCTGCCCTCGCCGCAACGCGTGGCGCAGCGCTTCGAGGCAAACTTTGGAAGGAAGCTATCGCTGTGAGAGTCATCGACGCCCATATGCACTACGGCACCGACAAGAACGTCGCCGCCAACACCTGCGTCCCCTATCTGGTCAGGGGCGACCCCGACAGCGTCATCCGCCTGCTCGACGAGCAGGGCGCGTCGCATGGCGTGCTCTTCCCGCACGACCGCCGGCAGACACCGCCTTGGGATGCCGACTACAACGAGGCCAATGGCGATATCGGCCTCGCCGCGCTGAAATATCCCGACCGCATCGTCGGCGTTGCCCGCATCGACCCGACCTTCGGCGCCAGGCACACCCAGGAGCTCATTGACCGCTATGTCGGCGAATGGAACTGCCGCGGCTTGAAGCTGGTCGCCGGCTATGATTTCTACCGGCCCAACGACATGAAGGTCATGGGTCCGCTGCTGGACAAGGCTGAGGAGCACAACCTCACCGTCCTCATGCATTCGGGCGATGCGCCGCGCGACCTGCCCTATCTCCAGGCGCAGGCGGCCAAGGCCTATCCGAACGTCACCTTCGTGCTCGCTCATATCGGCATGCACGCCTTCCTATGGGAGGCGATCCTCGCTTGCCAGGAATACCCCAACATCAATGTCGATATGTCGCAGGCCTATCCGTTCGACATCATGACCTTCCTGAAAAATGTCTCGGTCGATCGCCTGCAATATGGCTCTGACGTGCCCTACCAGTCGCCGCGCGTCGAGCAGGAGAAGCTGCGCGTCATCAGCCTGAGCGAGGAGGACCTCGAAAAGGTCTTCTGGAAGAACGCGGCGCGCATCTGGCGCATCGATTGAAGACAAAAGAACACGAAGGCGCATCGGCTGACTTGTCGTCGTCGGCGCGCCCAACCGGAAGCCAAGGAGAGAAGAAGATGTCGAATCTCGACACGAAAAACACGCCGGTACTGCAGCGCCTGTTCGGCACCAGCAAGCCCATCATCGGCATGGTGCATGTGCTGCCACTACCCGGCTCGCCCTACTACCGGAACGGGTCGCTGCAGGCCGTCTATGACCAGGCGGTCGAGGAAGCGCTGGTCCTCGAGGAAGGCGGCGTCGACGCGATCCTGCTCGAGAATGCCGGCGACATCCCTTTCCGCAAGCCTGACGACATCGGCTTCGAGACGATCGGCGCCATGTCGGTCATCGGCGATCGCATCCGCCGCGCCACGAAGCTTCCGCTCGGCTTCAACATCGTCGCCAACGCCGCCAAGGCCTCGCTTGCCTGCGCCAAGAGCTCGAACGCGCAGTTCGTACGCGTCAACCAGTGGGCCAATGCCTATGTGGCCAATGAGGGCATCATCGAGGGTGCCTCGGCCCACGCCATGCGCTACCGGCGCGAACTCGACGCGGAGGATATCGTCGTGTTGGCCGACGTGCACGTGAAGCATGGCAGCCACGCCATCGTCGGCGACCGCGACATCGAGGACCAGGCTCGCGACGTCGAGTTCTTCGGCGCCGACATCCTGATCGCAACCGGCACCCGCACCGGCCATCCGACGGCGCCCGCCGAAGTCAAGCAGATCCGCGCCGGCGCCGTCGGGCCGATCCTGGTCGGCAGCGGCTTCAGCAGCGACAACGCCGCCGAGCTTCTGTCTGTCGCCGACGGCGCCATCGTCGGCAGCTACGTCAAGGGCAACGGCAAGATGCACGGCGACAGGGTCGTGCTGGCCAAGGTCCAGGCGCTGATGGACGCGGTACGCAAGGTCCGCTGACATCCACACCGGTCCGGAAGAGAGGGGCTGATCCATGGCATCCATCGAACTGCGCGGCGTCGAGAAATCATTCGGCGCTGCCGCCATCATCCGCGGCATCAACCTCAGCATAGGGGATGGCGAGTTCGTGGCGCTCGTCGGTCCCTCCGGCTGCGGAAAGTCTACGCTGCTGCGCATCATCTCCGGGCTGGAGAGCGCCTCGCGCGGCGACATCCTGCTTGACGGGCGCAAGGTCAACGACGACAGCCCGCGCGACCGCAACGTGGCGATGGTCTTCCAGAGCTATGCGCTCTACCCGCACATGACGGTGGCCGAGAACATGGCCTTCAACCTGAAGCTCTCCGGCAAGGGCAAGGCGGAGATCGCCACCCGCGTCGAGGAGGCCGCGCGCATGCTCGACCTCGCCGACCTCCTGCACCGCAAGCCCGGCCAACTGTCCGGCGGCCAGCGCCAGCGCGTCGCCATGGGCCGCGCCATCGTGCGCAACCCCTCGGTGTTCCTGTTCGACGAGCCGCTGTCCAATCTCGACGCCAAACTGCGCGTGCAGATGCGCGGTGAAATCAAGCTCCTGCATCATCGCGTCCGAACGACCGCCGTGTATGTCACGCACGACCAGATCGAGGCGATGACGCTCGCGGACCGCATCGTCGTCCTCAACGGCGGCAACATCGAACAGGTCGGCTCGCCGCTCGAACTTTACAACAGGCCGGCCAACCTGTTCGTCGCCGGCTTCATCGGCTCGCCGGCAATGAACGTGGTTAAGGCCGAGCTTCGCCAAACGGCGGCGGGCATCAAGGCCGTGCTTGGCGATGGCTCGGAGATCGCCCTACCGGTCCGCGCCTACGCTTCGTCGACGAACCGCATCGTGCTGGGCATTCGGCCCGAAAGTGTGATCGTGGACCGTCAGGCCGGCGATCTTACCGGCACGCTGAAAGTGGCGGAGCCGACAGGGCCGCAGACGCATCTGGTGGTCGACGCGGCGGGAACCGACATCCTCGCCATCGTCAAGGCCGATTTCGCTTCGCGCGATGGCGACCGTCTATGGCTGTCGTTTCCGGCCGAAGCCCTTCACGTCTTCGACGCGGAAAGCGGAAAAGTCATCTGAAGCACGCGGGGTCGGGCCCCAAGCGCCGACGTATCGGCTCCATGGGTGGTCGTCGGGCCATCCCTCGCCGATTTTCCGAGAGTTCGCGCGGAATGAGTTCGAGGATCGGGGGATTCCGGATCTGACCGGCTATTTCAGCGTGGCGACCACCAATCGAGCCAAGAATCCCCTATGACGGCCTGTGAATTACCGCTGACGGCCACATTCGCCATAATCTGCTTCCCAACGGTCGCTATGACGAAGCGCGCGGCCGTCGAGAGGGTGCATACCGGCTGCAGTCGGATACAGCTTCACCCAGCCGGCCTCCGACTAGTCCAGGTTCAGCACTACCATCGTGGAGGTCTCGGCTACCGACGGGATCGACTGCAGGACATTGCTGATGAAGTTGCGGAGCGCGGCTATATCCTTGACCCAGACACGCAGCAGGTAGTCGATGTTCCCGGTCACCAGCAGGCATTCGGTGATCTCCGGCCGTTTGGCGACCTCGCGCAGGAATTCACCGGCCCCTTCAGGGCCTTGCTTGCCCAGACGCACCGAGACGATGACGCAGATCGCCAAACCCATAGCGGACGGGTTGATCCGCGCAGCGTAGCCCTGGATCACACCGCTATCCTCCAGGCGTTTCACGCGGCGCGCGCAGGGCGTCGGAGACAGGCCGACGCGCGCGGCCAGATCGACCGTCGAGACGCGCGCGTCGGCCCGCAGTTCGCGCAGGATCTTATGGTCGATGGCATCCAGAATCGTCATGGCTGATTTCACCACATCTTACGCAGATCATAGAGAGAAACTGCAAGGAATCTCAAGATGGCGATGTCATTTGGTGTAAAACGCTCTTCAGCCCGTCCTAAGCTCGACATCATCGCAACGCGGGGAGGACGAAGGATTGGCGGCTTACATGATCTGCACGATGCGCGTGCATGATGCCGAAACCTACAAGAGATACACGGCGGTGACGCCCGGCACGCTGGCACGCTACGGCGGCAGGTTCCTGACGCGCGGCGAGCCGGTCACGACCTCGGAAGGCGAACCCTTCACGCAGCGCATGGTCATACTCGAATTCCCCGATCGGGCGTCGGCCGAGGCCTGGTACAACGATCCGGAGTACCAGAGCGCGTCGGAGTTTCGCCGGGCGTCGGCTTCCGACGGACGGATGATCCTGCAGGAAGGTCGGCCGCACAGCGCAGCGCCCGATCCATTGGTCTGAGAGGAATCGACGTGGTGGCAAGCGATCTCGCCCCGGCGATGGACGACCGTGCAAAGGTGCCGGGCGGCAGACGGCCGCCATTCGCGGCGTGGCTGTCGACGACCAACGACGTCACCAAGACCTTCCTGTCGGTGGCCGAAAGGGCCGACGTGATCAACCTCGCGGGCGGCTTGCCCGAGCCGACGACCTATCCGGCCGAGGAACTGGCCGGCATCGCTGCCGAGGCGCTTCGCAAGCATGGCCCGGAAGTGCTGAGCTACAGCCAGATCGACGGTTTGCCGGCATTGCGCGACCGTCTGGCCGAACGCTTCAGCGACGAATACGTGCGGCTGACACGCGAAAACGTCATCGTCACCACCGCCGGCATGCAGGCGCTCGACCTGATCGGCAAGGTGCTGCTCGAACAAGGAAGCGTCATCGCCGCGCATGCTCCAACCTATCTTGGCGCGATCGATGCATGGCGGCCGCGCGCGCCGCACTATCGCCCATTCACACCGGGCAGCAATACGCTGGACTATCCGACGGCATTCGAGGGCGCCAGCTTCGTCTACACGGTGCCCAACTTCTCCAACCCGAGCGGCAAGCTGGTGACGCACGGCCAGCGTGTCGCGATGGTGGAAGCGGCGCACCAGACCGGCGTCTGGCTGGTGGAGGACGACCCCTATGGCGGTCTGTATTATGACGGCGCGCCGCTGCCGCGCCTGCTGTCGCTTTCAGGCAAGCTGATGGGCGAGGCCGATGCGGAACCCTATCGGGGACCCGTCGTCTACACGGGCACGCTTTCCAAGGAAGTCGCGCCGGGCTTGCGTGTCGGCTGGGTAGTCGCCGCGCCCGAGATGATCCGGGCACTGACCGTCGCCAAACAGGGCTCGGATATGTGCACCAGCGGGCTCAGCCAGCGGCTCGTGCTGGATGCCATGAACGCCGGATTGCCCGAGCGGATTCAGCCGCAAATCCTGGCGCTCTACCGCGCGCGCCGCGACGCCTTGTGCGAGGCGATGGAAGAACATCTGGGCTCGCTCTTCGCCTGGGAAAAGCCGCAAGGCGGCATGTTCGTCTGGGCGACGGCGCGCAATCCATCGCTCGACACAGACGAGCTGATGCGGTTGGGGCTGGAGGAAGGCGTCTGCGTCACGCCCAGCAGCGTGTTCGACGTGACCGGCGAGGACCGTCGCGCCATTCGCATCAACTTCACGCTCAACGCGCCCGAGCGGCTGCACGAAGGGGTGCGGCGGCTGGCTGCTGCGGTCCGCAGGCTTGGTCAATGACCGGAAGGGCCGCTTGATCGCTTGAAGGATGCCTTGTCGAACCCCCCTGCGCTGCGCGGAAGCTGGACTTGAGAACCGAGATAACGCACGTCGATCCCGCTTATCGGACTTATGCCGACTTCTACATGCGGTCGGCTTACGGGGCGTTTCCGCAGCAGCACAGGCACATTCAAGGCAGCATGCGCTCCAGCCTGATCCTGGTCGAGCAGAGCCGGCATGAGTTCGTTGATCCGGCCGTCGACGAACTGGTCGTCTCGACGCCGCTTGATGCTGCCTGCAGCTATGACTGGAATATGGGGTCGGGCTGGACGTCCGGGCAGTCACGCACCGGCGATCTGATCATCGTCCCGCCGGGTACCGACAGCCGCTGGCGTGCGGGCGGCGACCGCCGGCTGATCATCCTGGCAATCCCGACGGCGCTGGTGAGCCAGTTGTTGGGGCCGGATTGTCCGGCGGACCTGGCCGCAACCTTCGCACCGCTTGGCGGCTCCTCGGGCAACGACGCATTCGTCAACGCTGTTCTGCGGCGGCTGTGGGAGAATAGCGGCGAGGACGAACCGATCAACCGCTCGCTTGCCGATCGACTGGTGGAGGCGCTCGTTTGCCACCTCGTAATGCGTGCCGGCACGGTCACGCCAAAGCTCGCGCCCGGCCCGTTTTCGCTGCGGGAGTGGCGCAAGCTCGAGGACTATGTCGACGCGCATCTGCATCGCGACATCCTGCTTCTGGACCTGGCGGACATCGTCGGCTGGAGCGTGCGGCACTTCTCGCGCATGTTCCGGCAGGCCACGGGCAAGACGCCGCATGACTGGATCGTCGCCAAGCGCGTAGGCCGCTCCAAGGACCTGCTTGGCAAGGAGAAGCTCTCGCTGGCCGAAATCGCGCTCTGTTGCGGTTTTGCCGACCAGAGCCATTTCACGACCTCTTTCCGGAAAGCGACGGGCATGACTCCGCTTCGCTGGCGCCGCGGCCGTGTCTGAGGTCGGGCCCAATCTCGTTCGGCGATGCGGCTAGCCGACCGCGCCGTCATGTACGGATTTCACAATACCGCATGCGCGAAGGCCATGCACACTTGATCGCGCGGGAAGTGGCCGCCAGGGCGGCCGCGGCGGCCGATGTCGGCGCGCAGTATCCGTATTCTGGAACAGGGGCCAGGTAACATGTATTCGGGACCGATCATCGATCCGCATCACCACCTATGGGATCTTTCCATGGGCAAGCATGCATGGCTGGTGCCGTCCGACCCGACGGTACAAGCCATCGCCGGCCTGGAAAAGATCGCCCACGACTATTTCCCGGATGACTACGCCAGGGATGCGGCCGGCCACAACGTCGTTGCCACCGTGCATATCGAGGCGCTTTGGGCCGGCAATCCGGTCGAGGAGACGCGCTGGCTCGAGACGCTCGACAAGTCCAGGGGCGTCGCGCTGCGCTACGTCGCGGGGGCATCTCTCGGTATGGGCGGCGCCGAGCGGGTGATCGCCGAACAGGCGGCCTTCGATCGCGTGACCGGCATTCGCGGGATCCTGAGCTGGCATCCCGATCCCAAGAAGTGCTTCGTCAGCGATCCGGAACTCGGACGCAACGCCGACTGGCGACGCGATGTCGCGCTTTTACCGGCGCATGGGTTGAACCTCGAACTGATGATGTATCCCTACCAGGCGAGCATCGTGCGCGAGATAGCCGAACTCGCTGCCGGACCTCCAGATCATTATCAACCACTGCGGTAGCCCGATCGATCGCGACGCCGAGGGCATGCAGCGCTGGCGCGACGGCCTAAAGCTGATCTCCGTCTGCCCCAACATCGCGATCAAGATCTCCAATCCCGGCGCCTACGACCATGACTGGACACCGGAGAGCATCCGCGATGTCGCCATGCACTGCATCGACTGCTTCGGCACCGAACGCAGCATGTTCGGCACGGATTACCCGGTTTCGAAGATCCAGATGAGTTACGACCAGATCTACGACACATTCAAGACCATTGCCTCGGCCTTGTCCGTGGAAGACCAGGCGAAGCTCTTCCACGACAATGCAAAGCGGTTCTACCGACTATGACTGGCCACGCCGTGCCGCTGCCGGGGTCAGGCCCTTCTCGCATCGCCGATCAGGCCATCGATGAAGTCGACGCAGCGATGCATCTGCTCCACGGCGATCCATTCGTCGGCGATGTGCGCCTCGCGGTCGCGTCCCGGTCCGCAGATGATTGTCGGCACTCCGGCGCGCTGGAAGATTCCGGCCTCCGAGCCGTAATTGACGGTGCCGACCTGGTTGGTTCGCGCGAAGCGCTTTGCCAGCGTTTCGGCCAGCGAACCCTCGCTCGGCACCAGCGGCGGAACGTCGTAGGCATATTCCGTCTTGATCGCGGAGTCGGAAAAGCCGGCCTTCATGACGGGCAGGACCGTCTCGTCACAATAGGTACCGAAACGCTCGACCAGCTTCTCGACCATGCCGGCCTTTGTTGCGCGGATGTCCCATTGGAAGCGCACGTCGCCGGGAATGGCGTTGCGGGCCGTGCCGCCCTGGATCACACCGACGCTGACGGTCGTGTAGGGCAGCTCGAATGGCGATTCGGCCTCGGGCGCGGCAGCCAGTTCCTCGGCATAGCCGCGCAACTCGCCGATCAAGTCGATGGCGTGGAAGATGGCATTGACGCCGAGATCCGGGCGCGAGGAATGGCAGGCCTTGCCGGTGATCGTCGTAAGGAGGCCGGTGCTGCCCTTGTGGCCGCCGATGACCCCCATCTCGGTCGGCTCGCCGACAAAGACCGCGAGTTGTTTGGGCAGAGACCTGGTCATGTGGTCGATGAGGCCGTAGGCACCGAGGCAGCCGACCTCCTCGTCATAGGACAGCGCCAAGTGGAGGGGCACGGCAAGCGGCGCGGCGAGCATGGTTGGCACGCGCGCCAGCATGCAGGCGACGAAACCTTTCATGTCGGTCGTGCCGCGTCCATAGAGCCTGCCATCCTTCTCCCACATGCGGAACGGATCGCGCGACCACTGCTGACCCTCGACCGGCACGACGTCGGTGTGGCCGCTCAGCACATAGCCTGGCACGTCGGCCGGGCCGATCGTGGCGAAAAGATTTGCCTTCTGGCCGGTCGCATCCGGCAGCAACGTGCTCGCGACGCCCAGTCCGTCGAGATACGATCGCACGAAGTCGATCAGTTCGAGGTTGGAGCGGCTGCTCACGGTGTCGAAGCCGACCAGGCGGTCCAGCAGCTCGATCTCGGAAAGGGGCGTCGTCATGGCAAGTCCTCGTCTTGGCGAAGCGCCAGTCTAGCCGAGACCGTCAGGCGATCTTTTGCAATCCGGCCAAACGGCCGGAGAAACTCGTTCAACCTAAAACCAAAAAGGGGAACTGACACATGCAGTCGCATGGATTGAAACGCTACCTGGCGGCGGGTGCCGTCAGCTTCACCGCTTTATTCGCGGGCCTGAACGTGGCCGCGGCCGACGTCGTCAAGATCGGGGTGCTCGCGCCGCTGACCGGTCCGTCGGCCGCCGACGGCGCCGACTTCGTGCGCGGCGTGGAGCTGGCGGTGGAAGAGCAGAACGCCAAGGGTGGCGTGGCCGGCCACACGTTCGAGATCGTCTCTGCCGACGTCAAGGACGGCTCGCCCGACAATGTCAGCAGCGCCGCCCAGCGCCTGATCAATACCGACGGCATCGAGGTCGTGCTGACCGGCTATGCCAGCCTGTCGCTGTTCGAGGTCGATCTCTTCGCCGACGCCAACCTGCCGTACCTGTCGTCGGGCCCCTCAGGCCCATTCGCCGGGATCGTCTCGAAGAATCCCTCGAACTACAATTGCTGTTGGTCGCTCTCACCCTCCTACAAGGGCTACGAGACCGACGTACTGCCGCTGGTCGAAGGTCTGATCGCCGACGGCACGTTCAAGGCTTCCAACAAGAAGATCGCGATGATCTCTTCGGACAATCCCTACTCCAAGGCAATCTCCGAGGGCATGAAGACCTCGTTCGCGGCCGCTGGCTGGACGGTGACCGTCGACGAGATGGTGCCGTTCGGACCTGTCAACGACTGGCGCGCCAGCCTCGCCAAGGTGCGCCAGGATCCACCGGCGCTCGTCGTCAACACCGACTACCAGCCGGCCAACTCCGCGCTCTTCCTGCAACAGTTCCTCGACCAGCCGACGCAGAGCCTGGTGTTCCTGCAATATGCGCCGTCCGTGCCGGAATTCGTCGACCTGACGAAGGAGAAATCGAACGGTGTGCTCTACAACCTGATCGGCGGCGCGATCGACTCGCCGAACTGGCCGCGCGGCCAGGAAGTGAACAAGAAGCTCACCGACAAGTACGGTGTGAAGCCCGGCGTCTATGGCTCGGCGCTCTACGAGGAAGCCACGATCTACTTCAAGGCACTCGAGAAGGTGGGCGACCCGACCAACCATGACGCAATCGGCAAGGCCATCGGCGAGGTGACCTATGACGCGGCCCCCGGCCCAGTTGCGTTCGATCCGGCGACCCATCTCGCCTTGCAGGACGACAACCACATCCCGGTTACCTTCTGGCAGATCTGGGATGGCCAGCGCACGCTGATCTCGCCCAAGAAATATTCCACCGGCAAAATCAAGCTGCCGCCCTGGATCAAGCAGTAATTGAACAGCGGGTGAGCGAGGAGCCCGCTGTCGGCCGCGGCTCTGGAAAGGGGCCGCGCCGTCACCGTCGAGCGATAGCGCGTTCTCCGGGCCTTACCATCCTTTTTATATGGCAGATATGATCCTCCAGGCAGACAATCTCACCAAGTCCTTCGGTGGCCTGCGCGCGGTCGGCGGCGTCAGCTTCACGCTTGACGCCAACGAGATCCTCGGCATCGCCGGCCCCAATGGCAGCGGCAAGAGCACGCTCTTCAACATAGTGACCGGCATCCCGTTCGGGCCGGACAGCGGCCGCGTGATCTTCGAAGGCAAGGCGGTCCAGGATGTCGCGCCGGAGGAACTTGCCCGCTCGGGAATCGCCCGCACGTTCCAGCGCGAGAGCATCTTTCCTTCGCTGAGTGCCATCGACAACGTGCTGGTCTCGGTCGAGCACAGCGGTCGCCGCGCGCGGTCCAGGGACAACGAGGCCGCCGCGGTACTTGCCCTCGACACGGTCGGATTCCCGCAGACGCTGCACAACGCGCCGACGGCAACGCTGCCGATCTTCTTTCGCAAGACGCTGATGATGGCGAGCGCGCTGGCCATGTCTCCGCGCGTGCTGCTTCTCGACGAGCCGGCCTCCAGTCTGACGCCGACCGAAATCGAGCACATGAAGACGCTGATCCTGGGGCTGCGTAACGCCGGCATCGCGATCTTGCTCATCGAACACGTGCTGCCGCTGCTGATGACGGTGTGTGATCGCCTGGTTGTGCTGGACCAGGGCAAGGTCATCGCCCAGGGCTTGCCCAACGACGTGGTGGCTGATCCTAAGGTGATCGAGGCCTATCTGGGACAGGCGAAATGACGCAACCACTTCTTCTCGACGTGCGCGGCCTCGACGGCGGCTACGAACCGCTGCAGATTTTCCGCAAGATCGACCTTCAACTCGTACCCGGCGGCAGCGTCGGTCTGTTCGGACCGAACGGCCACGGCAAGACGACCTTCCTGCGCACGCTGAGCGGCATCATCGATCCGTGGGACGGCGACATCTTCTTCGAGGGTGTCCAGCTCAACCGGCCGGGACCTCGCGGCAGCCGCCGCTGGCGCAACTTCAACTACGATGCGGTGACGCGCCGGCGCATGGACCCCAAGTCCGTGGCGCGCGCGGGGCTGATCCATGTGCCCCAGGGCAATCTCCTGTTCCCCGATATGACGGTGGCGGAAACGCTGTCGATCGCGCCATATGCCGCTTCCGGACGCGCCTCGGCCGCGGAGACGCTCGACTACGTCTTCAGGCTGTTTCCGCGCGTGCAGGAGCGGCTGAGCTCCAAGATTCGCTTCCTGTCGGGGGGCGAGCGGCAGATGGTGGCGATCGGTGTCGGCCTGATGGCGGCACCCAAACTGCTCATCCTCGACGAGCCGACGCTTGGCCTGTCGCCAAAACTGCGCGGCGAACTCGCCGATGCGATCCGCACGATCCGCCAATCGGGCGTGCCGCTGATCGTCGTCGACCAGGACATCGCCTTCCTCGAGTCGCTGATCGATACGCTCTATTTGTTCGACCACGGGCGCATCTCGCGGCGCATCGAAAAGGCCGACATGCCAACCCACGAGGAAATCATGAAACTCATGTTCGGCGAGGAGCACCGGTGACCTTCGACACGCTCACGCTGATCCTGCTCGGTGGCGTCGTGCTCGGCGCGCTCTACGCGCTTATGGCGACCGGCCTTGCACTGGTTTGGACCACGCTCGGCATCTTCAACTTCGCGCACGGCACCTTCAT
The DNA here is from genome assembly GCF_056868045.1 of Mesorhizobium sp. HAY1-8B. Classification (NCBI taxonomy): domain Bacteria; kingdom Pseudomonadati; phylum Pseudomonadota; class Alphaproteobacteria; order Hyphomicrobiales; family Phyllobacteriaceae; genus Mesorhizobium; species Mesorhizobium sp. HAY1-8B. The sequence continues at coordinate 2,329,131 of NZ_CP200321.1, read as the reverse complement.
CGCGCTCGGCGCCTATATCGCCTGGCAGGTTGCCAGCTCCGAGGCGTTGGGCGGCGGCCTGCTGGTCGGCGCGCTGGTTTCGGTTGTCGGCATGTTCTTCATCGGCATGGCGGTATACTACCTGCTGATCAAGCCGTTCGAACGCAGCCCTGACATCGTGGTGAAATCCGTCATCACGACGCTGGCCGGCGCAACGATCCTGGAGAACCTGATCAGCATTGCCTGGGGGCCACGCAACAAGCAGCTCTCTGCGGTGCTGACTGGTGACCTGCAGTTTCTCGACCTTGTCATGTCGCGCAACGAGGCGGCGGCAGTCATTGTCTCGCTGATTATTCTGGCCGCCCTCGGCATCTTCCTGCAGCGCGCGCCGCTCGGCCGGGCCATGCGCGCCGTGGCGCAGAACCGCGAGGCGGCGCAGTTGATGGGCATCGACGTCGCGCGGCTCTATGCGGTGGCCTTCGGCCTGTCTGCCGCGCTCGCGGCGATCGCCGGCGTGCTGATCGGCTCCATTCGTTTCATGAATCCGCTGATGGGCTCAGACCCCTTGATGAAGGCGCTGATCGTCGTGATCTTCGGAGGCATTGCCCGATTCACCGGGCCGATCTACGCCGCCTTCATCGTCGGCCTGCTGGAAGCCTTCATGACCTATGCGGTTGGCCTCTACTGGAGCCCAACCGTGCTCTTCGTCATCATGATCGTCGTTCTGGTCGTCAAGCCGGAAGGACTCTTCGGCAAGCACAGGAAATCGGTCTGATGCGCTACAGCCCGTCTTTCGCCCGCTCCTCGGGCCTCATCCCGACGCTGGTCGCGCTGGCCGCGCTCGCGCTGCTGCCGCTGGTTTTCGACGGCAACTATCTACGTCATCTCCTGGTCCTGGCCTTCATCTTCGCGATCGTCGCTTCGAGCTGGGACCTCAGCCTCGGTTATGGCGGCCTGTTCAATTTCTCCCATGTCGCGCTCTTCGCGGTCGGCATCTACGCCTATGGCCTCGTGGCCAAAACGCTCGGACTGTCGCCCTGGCTCGGTCTGGTCGCCGCGGGCGGCGCGGCGGGGCTGATGGCAGCGCTGATCACCCTGCCCATCATGCGACTGTCGGGCATCTATATCATCCTGGTGACGATCGCCGCCTCGCAGGTGCTCTATCAGATCGTCATCAGCCAGTCGCAGATCACCGGCGGCACCTCCGGCATGGTAAGCCTGCCGGGGCTCGAACTTTTCGGCTACCGCATGAGCCGCGACGGCAAGATCGGCTATTACTATCTGGCGCTGGCCATGCTCGTGGCGTCGACGGTCCTGCTCTACAAGATCACGCGCTCGCGCTGGGGCCGCGCGATCGTGGCGATGCGCGACCACAGGTACTACGCCATCTCGCGCGGCATGTCGGAGACGCGGACGCGGCTGTTCACCCTTACCGTCAGTGCGGCGATCAGCGGCACCGCCGGCGGTCTTTACGGCTCCTACATGCGCGTCGCTTCGCCCGACAATTTCGGGCTCGGCCTGCTTGGGCTGCTGCTCAGTATGCTCCTGCTCGGTGGCGCAGGGACGATCTGGGGGCCGATCCTGGCCGCCTTCTTCGTCACGATGGTGTCCGAGGCGTTGGCCGAATACGGCGCCTGGCGCAACATCATCATGTCGCTGCTGCTGATCGTTATACTGATCTTCTATCCGGGTGGTCTATGGGCCTTGTTGCAGACGGCGCGCGAAGCTTTCGACGTCGTCCGCACGCAGGCGACCGCAACGCTGCGCCGCCGTTCGGGCAAGGCCGCGCGCGAGGCGCTGACTGGCGGCCGGGAGCGCATCATCCCCACGCGCCACGGCAGGATCGCGGTCGCCGACGGCGGCGGCAACGGGCCGGCGCTGCTCTTCATCCACGGCAATTCGTCCGCCAAGGAGGTATTTGCCGAACAGTTCAAGGCATTTGGCGACCGCTACCGCGTCATTTCGTTCGACTTGCCTGGCCATGGCGTATCCGACAACGCCGATCCGGAGCAGGACTATTCGGTGGAGGCCTTCGCCGACGTGGCGGAAGACGTGCTGGAGACCCTGGGCGTCACCAACGCCATCGTGTTCGGCTGGTCGCTCGGCGGATACATCGCCATCGAGCTCGCGGCGCGCGGCTATCCGATCCGGGCGCTCTCCATTTCGGGCACGCCGCCCTTGCGTGTCGTGCCCGAGGACATCGGCAAATCCTACGATGCGACGAGCCATTTTGCCCTGGCCAGCCGGCGCTTCCTGTCGCCGAGCGAAATGCGCGACTTCGCGACCTCGACGACCGGGCCAAGGGACGCCACGACGAAGCATCTGCATCGCGCCGTGGCGCGCACCGATGGCCGCGCGCGCGCCTATACGCTCGGCAAGCTGCCGATCGTCGACTGGCCGCGGCAGATGCGCTTCCTGCGGGGCGCCGCCGTGCCCTTCGCGATCTTGAACGGCTCGAAGGATCCGTTTCTCAACCATCAGTATTTCCGCGAACTGAAGCTGACGCAGTGGACAGGCGAGCCAGCCGACGTGGTCGGAGCCGGCCACGCCCCGTTCCTGACTATGCCGGAAGCGTTCAATGCCAGGCTGGCCGCCTTCCTGGAGGCTGTCGGCGAAGGCCACGCCGTGAGCCAGGCAACGGATCGGCCGATGATCTCGGCATGATCAGAAAGGAATTTCCATGGGCACGGGTTTCGCCGAATGGCTGAACGACAATATCGGGCGGCTGGTCGAGCTACGCCGCGATCTCCACGCGCACCCTGAACTCGGCTTCGAAGAGGAGCGGACCTCGCGCATCGTCGCGGACATGCTTCGGCAGGCTGACATAGAGGTGACGCGGAACGTCGGGCGCACCGGCGTGGTCGGGGTCATCAAGGGGAGACTTCCCGGACAGCGTTCGATCGGCCTGCGGGCCGACATGGATGCCCTGCCGATCCATGAGGCGACCGGGCTCTCTTATGCATCGCAATCGAGCGGTTGCATGCATGCCTGCGGGCATGACGGCCATACCACAATGCTGCTCGGCGCCGCGCTTTATCTCGCGGAGAACCCAGACTTCGGCGGGACGCTCAACCTCATCTTTCAGCCCGCCGAGGAGGGGCGCGGGGGTGCTAACAGCATGCTCGCCGACGGCATCTTCGATCGCTTTCCGTGCGACGCGATCTATGGCTTGCACAACCAGCCGGGCGGCCCGGTGGGGACCATGGCCGGGCGTCTGGGCCCATCGATGGCGGCTGCTGATTTTTGGGAAGTCACCTTCAGGGGCGTGGGCGGCCATGGCGGCGTGGCGCCGCATCAGTCGACGGACATTACCTACGCGCAGGCGCAACTGGTCGTGTCATTGCAAGGGATCGTCGGCCGGTCGCTGGCTCCGCTGGAGACAGGCGTCATCAGCGTCGGCTACATCCACGGCGGTTCGGCGGTGGCGCCGAGCGTGATCCCCTCTGAACTGGTCATCGGCGGAACGGCGCGGAGCTTTCGACCGGAGACGCGCGATCTGATCGAGCGTCGCATGCGCGAGGTGACGGAACAGACGGCCCGGACCTGGGGCTGCAAGGCCGAGTTCAAGTTCAACCGATCGACGAGCGTCGTGGTCAATGCCGATGAACCGTTCAAGGCTGCTTCGGCCGCGGCAATGGCAACCGTAGGCGAGCGGAACTATAACGGCAGCCTCGATCAGTCGTGTGCCGGCGAGGATTTCGCCAACATGATGGATGTCCGTCCCGGCGCGTTCCTGTGGATCGGCAACGGAGCGGAGCCGGACGGAACATTCCACCAGCTCCATACGCCGCACTACAACTTCAACGACGAGATCATACCGACCGGCGTACGTTATTGGATCAATCTGGCGTACTCGGAACTCGGCGGCCGCTGCGTCTGATCCTGCCACGCCAGCTTCTCGACAAGGCCAGGCCCTAGCAGAGCACGGGCTGCTTGAGCGGATGAAAATCGGCCGGGAAAGCCTCTATATCAATCCGCCGCTGCTGGCTCAGTTCGCGATCGATCCGCAACGTGACCAAGCGCCGGACCAAGGCACGGCGAGCGCAAACGCTCACGGGGAGAGATCTTGCCTTGTGGGCGCAGCCAGAGGTATGCGGTCAAAGCCGGCGCTGTGCAGTGTGACATCCGTACCGTCGATTCCACGCGCCATCCTGCTTCCTTCTTCCTTCCGCCGCGCTGCGCTTGGAGCGAGCCCTACTTCATCCTGATGCCACTTCGCGCGTCGAACAGATGCACTTTTGAAACCATTATCCCTAATCCAACTTCTTGATCAGGCTTGAATGGCGACTGATCCCGAACTTCGGCCACAAGTTCGATGCCACTTGTCCTTAACGTCAGTTCCTGAGCTTCTCCTGTCGGCTCCACCACCTGAACCGTTGCCTTGGCATGCTCGCCGCCGATCACAAGGTGCTGAGGACGAACTCCGTAAATCACCTCTTCCCCAGCGCGCAATTCCATGTCCTTGGGCAAGGGCAGATGCAGACCTCCCGCCGCCGTGAACGCACCGTGGTCGACGCGGCCCTTGATTAGGTTCATTTCCGGCGAGCCGATAAAGCTCGCGACGAACAGATTGGCCGGGTGCTCGTAAAGCTCGGAAGGCGTGCCGATCTGTTCGATGCGGCCCTTGTTCAACACCACGATGCGGTCGGCGAGCGTCATTGCTTCGGTCTGGTCATGCGTAACGTAGATACTGGTGCGCCCCAGCCGCTGGTGAAGCTTCTTGATCTCGGCGCGCATCTTCACGCGCAGCTTGGCGTCGAGGTTGCTGAGCGGCTCGTCGAACAGGAAGGCGGAGGGGTCGCGCACGATGGCCCTACCCATGGCGACACGTTGGCGCTGGCCGCCCGACAGCTGCCGCGGCATGCGGCCGAGCAGATCCTGCAGGCCGAGGATTTCGGCCGCCGCCTTCACTCTCGAGACGATCTCCTCCCTGGGAACCTTAGCCAACCGAAGAGCAAAGCTCATATTGTCGGCCACGCTCATATGCGGATAGAGCGCGTAGCTCTGGAAGACCATGGCTATGTCGCGCGACTTGGCCGGCATCTCGTCGACGACGCGCCCGCCGATGCGGATCTCGCCGGTCGTCTGTTCTTCCAGCCCGGCGATCATGCGCAGCAGCGTTGACTTGCCGCAGCCTGACGGACCGACCAGCACCACGAATTCGCCGCTGGCGATTTCGATATTGACGTCGCGCAGAACTTCCACGGCGCCGAAGCTCTTGCCGAGCTGCTCTATCTCGATTGCAGACATCTGGTTTCCTCCCGTTCGGCACCACTCATCTCTGTTGAGCATGCCGCCATGCGCGGTACTCGGCCTCGCCCTCGGGACTCAGCGGGTAGTATTTTCGCAGGTCTCCTCCCTGCGCCAGGCGCGAGCGCGAAAACTCTTCCCATTCAATGTGCTCGCCGGCGAGCTCGACCAATTTTGGCGCCAGGGCGACCGGCACGACGACGACGCCGTCATCGTCAGCGACTATGATATCGCCAGGGATGACAAGCACGTTCGAGCAGGCGATGGGTACGTTGATGGCGAAGGGCACGATGTTGGTCTGGGCGTGGAAATTCGGGGTGACGTCTCTCACCCAGATACCTATGTCCAAGGCCGCCGCTTGCGCGGAATCGCGGATGCAGCCATCGACAACCACGCCAGCCCCGCCGCGGCCAGCGAAATAGGTCAGCATCATCTCGCCGAAGATGCCGCTGCCGAGGTCGCCGCGTGCATCCACGACCACCATGTCGCCCGGCTGCGTGGGATAGAGTACGTGACGGTGCAACTGCCGCTCCGGCTCCTCATATTCGGTCTCGTTGTAGAGATCCTCGCGCTTCGGCATGCACTGGAGCGTGAGAGCAGGCCCCGCCGCCGTGCGGCCGAGCCTCAGCGGACGCGGACCCCGTATCTGCGGGTCGCGAATGCCCATCTTGTGGTAGAGCTCGCTGGCCAGCGTCGCCGAGCCGATCGCCGCAAGCGCATTGACCAATTCTCTCGGTGGCCGCGAAATGTCCGACATCGCCGGTATCTGATCAGCTGCCATAGCGTATACTCCCATTGCGTGGCGAGGTCTCTGACCTCACCGACCATCACTCAGTTGCGTATCCAACCGTCATCGAAGCCGTCGGGCGTTTTGTGGTGCATGTCCGCCATTCAGCCGCGAACCGCCCCGGTGGTGAGGCCCTTGACCAGCAGGCCCTGGGCAAACCAGACAAACACCAAAGTCGGGATGACCATGAGGACGCCGGCTGCCGACATGGCGCCCCAGTCGATGCCGAACTGCGAGACGAAGTTGGTGAGCCCGACCGGCAGGGTCTGTGCGGCTTTGCTCGAGGTCAGGGTCAAGGCAAGCAGCAGGTCGTTCCAGGTGAACAGGAAGGTGATGACCGCGCTGGCGCCGATGCCGGGGGCAATCAGCGGCGCCACGATCTGGACCAGAGTGCGCACCGTGCCGGCGCCGTCCGACTGGGCAGCCTCCTCGATCTCTTTCGGCACGTCCTGGATGAAACCCAGCAGCAGCCAGATGGCGATAGGCAGTTTGGCCGCCGTATGGCTCAGGATCAGCGCCCAGATGGTGTCGAGCAGGCCAAAAGCGGCAAACACGGCGAAGAGGGGGATGGCAAGCGCGATGACCGGGATCATGCGCATGATCAACAGCAGCCCGAAAATCAGCATGACGCCCGGCATCCTGAAGCGCGACAGCGCATAAGCGCAGGAATGGCCAGCAGATGGACGAGAATGACCGTCGCCACCGAGACGATCACGGTGTTCCAGACATAACCCATCGTGTCGTACTCCGTGAAAACGGAGACGTACTGCGTCAGCGTCGCCGTCTCGGGGATGATGTGCACCGGAACCGAGAAAATATCGGCCGAACTGCGGATCGAGGTCAGGAACAGCCACACAAGCGGAAAGACGGTCAGGGCGACGGTCAGGGCGAGCGCCAGGTACCGGCCGGCGGTCCCCGCCGTGAACCGGCGGCGCCGGCGCTTTGGCCTGGGGCGTGCGGTGACGGTTGCGGCGTCGGTCATATCGCTCTCCGTTTCGCAATCAGCCACGGTATTCCGTAGAGGAGCCCGAGCACGAATAGCGACATCCCCAGGGCGATGTAGGAGACCGCCGCCGCATGTCCGAAATCCACTGCCTGAAACGCCAGCAGGTAGGAGTAGACGGTAAGCAGATTGGTAGCGCCGCCCGGCCCGCCCTGCGTCATCAGCCAGACGACGTCGAAGGTCCGGAATGTGTCGATGATGCGCAGCATCAGCGCTATCATGATGACCGGACGCATCAGCGGCAGCACGATGTGCCAGAAGCGCTGCCATGGCGTGGCGCCGTCCACCGTAGCGGCTTCGAGCGGTTCCTGCGGCAAGGATTGCAGGCCAGCAAGGAACAGCAGCACCATCAGCGGCGTGTTCTGCCAGACATCGGCAACGATCACTGAGACAAGCGCCCAGGTCGGGTGGTTGAGCCATGGAATGTCGGGCAGGTTGAACATGCGCAGCAGCGCGTCGACGAGGCCGTACTGGGTGTTGAACAGCCAACGGAAATTCAGGCCCACGACGGCGGGCGCAATCATCGGCGGCACCAGGAGCAAGGTGCGCGCCAACCGCATGCCGCGCAATTTGCCGTTGACGAGCACGGCGATCGCCATTCCGGCCACCACTTCGATCGTGATGGAAACGACGCTGAATATGGTCTGATTTCGCAGTGCCTGGTTGAACTGGCGACCGAAGAGTTCGTCGGTGTAGTTTGCCGTCCCGATGAACGGTGCCGAACCGCTGAGATCCCAGCGGAAGAAACTCATGATGAAAGAATAACCGAGCGGATAGATCAGTATGGCCAGCATAACAAGAAGCGCCGGGCTGGCCAGAAGGTAGCCTCTCTGCCAGGTGTAGGGGAGCGGCGAACGTCGCCGACGCCCCGACACCTGATCCTGCGCGACGGGCGGCATGGTCAATCGTAAGCCCCGGCCCGTCGCATGATCTCCTCAGCCTCGGTCGCGGCCTGGTTAAGCGAGTCAGCCGCAGAGACCTGGTCGGTCAGGGCCTGTTCGATGGCCGAGAACATCAGCGTGCAGACTTTCGAGAAGCCGGCCAGCTTCGGCCATTCCTTGCCATTGGCTATCGTCGTCTCGAGCTGCTGCAGCCAAAGGGCCTGGGGCCCCTTTGCCGCTGATATCACTTCCTTGGCGATCGTCTGACTGCTGGGGAAGTTGGTGAACTGATCGAACTGCAGCCTCTGCGCCTCCGGACCGACCGTATATTTGATGAATTCGACGGCGGCATCCTTGCGTCCAGATTGCCCGTTGAGCGCCATGGCATGGGAGATGGCGCATGAAATCGCGGCCTTGTCCCTGATGTAGGGCGCAGTCGACCACTTGCCCACGACACGCGAGGTCTCGGGGTTGGACAGGGTCGCGAAGGCGCCCGGCCAATCGAAATTGGCATAGACCGTACCGGAGGAGAATTCGGTCGAATTCTCATTCCACTGATAGCCGACCGCGTCGGGGGGCACGATTTTGTGCTTCTGGATGAGATCGCGATAGAAGGTCAGGGCCTTGATACCGGCTTCGGAATTGAAAGCAGGCTTGTTGGCCTGGTCCACCCAATCGCCGCCGGCTTGCCAGAGCAGATCGCTGAAGGTGCGTTGCGCGGGGTCGCCCTGCCCCGGCACGACCAGCCCATAATGGCCATTGCCGGTCAGTTTCAGCCCGACATCGACGAGTTCCTCCCAGGTCTGGGCCGGCTTCAGGCCTTTTTCCTGGTAAATGTCACTGCGGTAGTACTGGACGCGCGAATCCATGTTGCGTGGAATGGCCGCCAGATTTCCGGTCTTGGGATCACGCAGATACTTGACCGCGACCGGATAAAATTCGGCGAGTTCGGTGTCGCTGAAATAGCTGTTCAGCGGAGCGAAATGGTTGAAGTAGGAATCGATCTGCGCCGTGTGTGTGCTGTAGACGTCGTACTGGCTCGATCGCGCCGCGCTCAGCGTAACCACCTTCGCCGTCAGCGGGGTGAATTCCAGCAAGTCGTAGCGAACCTTGATACCGGTCTTGGCGGTGAAATCCTGAACGATCTTTTCCCAGTATTTGGGATAGAGCGGGCCCCCGGTGATCAGCAACGCGGTGATCTCGTTCGTATCTGCCCTGGCAATCCATGGCGCGGCGAGCGAACCGGCCGTGACAGCCGCACTCGCAGCCAGGAATTTGCGTCTCGATAGGTTTCCGAACATCACAATCTCCTCCTTGGTTTGATTGGGCGGCCCATGCAGGGGTCGGCCGATAACTTTCAACCCTTCTGGCAGGTTCGCGGCGGCTTGCTCCTCCCGCAGCGAGACTGCCTGAACTCCTTCCCGGACGACGCTTGCGAGCCCGCCGGGCTATTGGACACCTATGCTCCAACTCGCCTGGCGCTTTATGCGTAGGCGTATCGATCCTGATCTCGGACGACGGAAGGCGGGATGCCGCTGGAGAACTCCACCGTTCAATCCTCCCTTCCCGCAGGCCGCATTATAGGCTAGTGAGCGTTCTCATGAGATAAGTTGACTGCATATCTAGCTATCAGCCTATAAGCTTATCAGACAAGTGGATGTTAATGATGGATGCCGCGGAGGTCAAGCTTCAAACTTTGCCCAAGCAGGTGGCCGGCGTGCTCGCACGTCGGATTGCCAGCAGCGGCATCAGCGGCGGCCAGGGACCGTCGGAGCAGCAAATTCTTCAGGAGTTCGGGGTTTCGCGTGCGGTGGCGCGGGAAGCGCTGAAGATCCTGGCGTCTCTCGACATGATCGAAATCGCGCAGGGACGGCGCGTGGTGCTGCGGCCCGCCGAAGAATGGGACTATCTCAGCCCATTGCTTATCGACTGGCTGCCGCCCGAGCAGAGCCGCGAGATATTGGCGGAAGCACATGCGACGCGCATAATCATCGAACCGGCCATCGCCGCGATCGCGGCCAAGCATATGGCCAAGGAAAACCTCGAGCGTCTAGGCACCCTGCTGGCAGCCATGTCGGCCAGCGAAGACAATCCGGACGCCTATCTGAAACTCGACCTGGATTTCCACATGGAGATCTGCCGGGCGGCGCAAAACAGGATCCTCGACCGCTTCATGTATTCGTCCCGCTGGTGGCAGATGGCGAGCAGGCGCATCAGCAACCAGATGCCTCATGCGCTGCCCTCGGCAACCGAAATGCACAGGGCAATCTACGAGGCGCTCGTGGCGCGCGATGAAAAGCGAGCGGAAGAAGCAATGCGCCGGCACCTCAAGAAAACCACCGCGGTCGGCTTGCCTCGGTGAAGGAGCGGCGCAGCCAGCATTTGCGCTGGCCGCACCGCAGCGCGTCGGGAGGACACGGCTTGATTTGGAGCAATCCAGAAAAGTGAACTAGGCTCTCTTCGCTTGCTGTTCCTGACGCTGGCGTGCGCGAAAACCGAACATGTCGCCCTTGTCCTTGATTTCCGCCCATACCGGTGCGGTGATCCTGTCGATGGCGGCTATGTCCGCTTCGGAAATCGCCCAGCCGGCGCTCTCGACATTTTCCTCAAGCTCCTTGACGGTGCGCGCGCCGACCAACGGCGAGCTGACGCCTGGCCTGCTGGTCAGCCACTGGATCGCAAGCTGAGGAACCGTCTTGCCGTAGCGCGCCGCAATCGGCTTGAGGGCGTCGACGGCGTTCACCGCGCGCTCGTAGGTGCCCGGCTGGAACAGAACGGTGGTGCGACGCTCATCGCCTTCGACGAATTTGGTGTCCGGCGACAGCAGGCCGGTAAGCAGGCCCTGGGCGAGACCGCTATAAGGCATCACGCCGATATTATGCTTGCGGCAATAGGGCAGCGTCTCGGCCTCCACCTCGCGCCACAGCATGTTGTACGGCGGCTGGAGCACATCGATGACGCCATGCTGGCGCGCGCTGTCCATGTCGGCGGTGCTGAAATTCGAAACGCCGACCGCCTTAATGCGCCCTGACGAGCGCAACCGCTCCATCATCTCCATGGTCGGGCCGATCGGAAAATCCGAGTTCGGCCAGTGGACGAAGTAGACGTCGACATAGTCCGTCTGCATGCGCTTCAACGAACCGTCAAGTGCCGCCTCGATCGCGGCGGGTTCGAGATGATTGGGTGCGACCTTGGTCGCGATAACAGCCTTGTCGCGGCGGCCGGCCAGCGCCTTGCCGACGACCTCCTCGGCATGGCCATGTCCATAGGCTTCGGCCGTATCGATCAGCGTGATGCCGAGCTCCAGGGCGCGCCTGATCACCCGGATCGATTCCTCGTCGTCGGCCGCGCCCCAAAACGCGCCGGACATACCCCAAGTCCCCAGGCCGATCTCCGATACCGTGACCGTCGACGATCCTAGCTGTCGCTGTTGCATCCTGTTCCTCCTGACTGGCGGCATACATGGCTGTCGCCCTGCTAAACTCTAATTTATACGCTTATATACTCGTCTAACAAGTGGGTTCGTCCGATTTGTGATCTTCGATCGTAATCCACTAATTTCTTAAATTATTCAACCACATGGGTATTTAAGAAGTCCATTCCTGCAGAATCCTTCAAAGGGGGTTTACGCCTCATCACTTTATCTTGTATGCTTATTAGACAAGTTTGCTCTTGGCCGAAAATCTGCGGTTGTAAGCGCGGCGCCATCACGGGGAGGAGGATTCGATGAAGATCGTGGACATCAAGACGGCGGTGGTCGCCTATCACGGCAAGGCGACCCTGATCCGTATCGATACCGATGCCGGCATCTCCGGCTATGGCGAAGCCAACCCCGATGCCGGCGCGGCGGCGATCGTCGGACTGATCTCGGAATTGAAGTCGGAACTGATCGGCCAGGATCCGCGCAATGTCGAATATTGCTGGGACAAGATCCGCCGCGACCATGTGTTTTCCGGCGCCCAGGCCGGCATCTTTCTCATCGCCTTGACCGGGCTCGAAATGGCTTTGTGGGATGTGGCGGCGAAAGCCGCCGGCCAGCCGCTCTACCGCATGTTCGGCGGCAAGTTCCGCGACCGCATAAGGCTCTATGCCGATTGCGGCGATGGCGATGAGGCATCGGGATCGCCGGAGGGCTGTGCGTCGCGTGCGCGCCGCATGGTGGCGGAAGGCTTCACGGCGCTTAAATTCGACATCGACAATTTGCGCCATCCGGCGAAATTCGACGCGGTGAACCACACCATCAATGGCGCCGAGCTGCGGTTCATGATCGAGCGCGTCGCTTCAGTGCGCGAGGCGGTCGGCCCTGACATCGATCTCTGCATTGACCTGCACGCACGCTATGATGTGCTCAGCGCCAGCCGCATAGCAGGCGAGATGGAGCGCTTCAATCTTCTGTGGCTTGAAGAGCCGATCCCGGCGGAAAATGTCGAAGCCCTGAAGCAGATCCGCATGCGGACAAAGACGCCGATCTGCGTCGGCGAAAATCTCTATCTGCGCTGGGGCTTCCGGGAACTGTTCCAGAATTACGGCGCCGACGTCATCATGCCCGACGTGCCGAAATGCGGCGGCTTGGCGGAGAGCCGCAAGATCGCGAATCTCGCCGAGATGTATTACGTGCCCTTCGCGCCGCATCTGGTGTCGACGCCACTGGGCACGATGGCGACGTGTCATGTCTGCGCCAGCGTTCCGAACTTCCTGGTGCTGGAGTGGCACGCGCTCGAGGAGCGGGAAGCCTGGGACAGCTATGTACGCTTGCCGAATGGCGCCAACTCAATCGTCGAAGACGGCCACATTGTCGTGCCTGACGTGCCCGGCATCGGCGTCGAGCTCGACATGGATGGTGTGCGCAAACACGCCGTCCCCGGCTATGGCATCTTCGAATAGCGGGGGACGGCGTTCTGCCGGCCGGCACCGGCTGCTCGACCGAACAAATCCGTTGGGAGAACACCATGGGCAAGCGGATCATTTTCACCGGCGGCAGCGGCAAGATCGGTCGCCATGTCATACCCTATTTGCTGAAACATGGGCATCAGGTCCTCAACCTCGACCTGACACCGCTCGATGTGCCTGATGTCGACACCGTCATCACCAACCTTGCGGACGCCGGCGAGACCTACAATGCGCTGACGCTGCATTTCGGATTCAACGAATATTTCGGCGGCAAGGGCCGCGGCCCAGTCGACGCCGTCGTCCATTTCGCGGCGCTCCCGCGGATATTCCTGCGGCCGGACAACGCCATGTTCGCCGCCAATGTGCAGTCAACCTACAATGTGATCGAAGCCGCCACCAAGCTCGGCATCCGCAAGATCATTACCGCTTCCAGCGAAACGGTCTATGGCGTGTGCTTTGCCGAAGGCGTCCGCGATTTCACGTCGTTTCCGGTGGAAGAGGACTACGACGTCGATCCGACCGACAGCTACGGTCTTTCCAAAGTGCTCGGCGAGAAGATCGCGCGCTCTTTTGCCTCCCGCACCGGAGCCGACATCTATGCGCTGCGGATCGGCGGCGTCGTCGAACCGCATGACTATGCCCGCTTCCCGGAATTCCTGGCCGATCCCTCGAAACGGCGGCGCGACGCCTGGACCTACATGGACGCTCGCGATCTCGGCCAGATCGTCGATCTGTGCATCGAGAAGGATGGCTTGGGGTTCCAGATATTCAACGCCGTCAACGACAACATCGTGGCTGAGTTGCCGACGGCGGAGTTTCTGGGCAAACACGCACCCAGCATACCAGTCACACGCGCCATGGATACGTTCGAAGGACCGATCTCAAACCGCAAGCTGCGCGACGTCCTTGGCTTCCGGCAAGAATATGACTGGCGCACACAACGACCCGGTTGATGCCCCGATGGGCACTTCAGCGATCGAAGAAGCCCGCATCCTCTTCGCCGAGATATTTCCTGGCCGCTTCTGCGTCGATATCGAGACCCAGCCCCGGCGCCTCCAGCAGGTCCACCATGCTGTCCTGCACGATCTGTGATGGCAAGCCGATCACCAGATCCTCCCACCACCGGTCCGAGGCGCTCGGATATTCGAAGGCGATGTAGTTTGCGGGCAAGGTGGCGCAGACATTGATCAGCGCGCCGAGGCCGAGCAGGCCGTTCGCGGTACCGTGCGGCGCCATCAGGATCGAGTGCATATAGGCGTGCTCGGCGACCCATTTGAGTTCGGCAATGCCGCCGATATCGGCGGGGTCCGGGCCGATGACCCGCACCGCCTGCGTCTCGATCAGCTCCTTGAAATTATGCCTGAGATAGATCTGCTCGCCGGTATGGATCGGCGTCGAGGTGGACGTCGTCAACTCCCGGTAGGCCTGCGGGTTGACCCACGGCACATAGTCGCCGGTCAGCATGTCCTCGAGCCACATCAAATTGTACTTCTCGACCGCGCGAGCGAACTTGATCGCATCGGGCAGCATCCAGCCCGGGCCGCAGTCGAGCGCCAGGCTGACCTTGTCGCCCAGCACTTCCTTCATCGCCGCCACGCAGTCGAGCATGTGATTGAAACCGCGCTCGCTGATCACGCCCTGATCCATGGCGCCGTGATAGCCGGCCTTCTTCTGCGTCACGCCGTAGTGGAAGTCCTCGATGCTGTCCTTCATGTTGGAGTGGAACGAGATTCCCTGCTTGACCATGAAGAAGTTCTGCGGCTGCTCCATCATCCATTTGACGTCGGCGGCGTAGTCCTCCGGCCGGTCGCCCGTGCGCTTGCGGCGGATCGAACCGTTGTAGACGCGCACCTTGTCGCGCACCTTGCCGCCGAGGAGTTTGTAGGCCGGCACGCCCGCGGCCTTGCCGGCAATGTCCCATAGCGCATGCTCGATGGCGCTCACCGCCGCGCCATAGGGTTTGAATGAACCGCGCTGGCGGATCTTCAGCATCACCCGCTCGACGTCGGTCGGGTCCTCGCCGAGCAGCGCCTCGCGGAAATGCAGCACAAAGGGCTTGAGATAGGTTTTGGTATACTCCACCTCGCCCAGACCATAGACGCCCTCGTCGGTGACGACGCGAACGATCGGATGCTTGCCGATAACCGCGCAGCGCAGATCGGTGATCTTCATGGCGCAGCCCTATTTCACAGACGAGAAAGCTGTCGGCGTGAGCAACTGGCTGCTGATATTGGCAACGATCTGCCCGTCGCGCTCAGACTCTTCCCGGGCCTTGTGCCATACCGGATCGCTGACGAAAGCCGTCCATTTCGCCTCACGCTCGGCCAGCGATTCCCAGGCGAGGAAATAGGTGAGGCGATTGCTGTTTTCGCCGATCGCCGTGGTGAAAAACCCGGCTTGGCGGATGCCATGCCTCTCCCAGATGGCCAGCGTTTGCTCGGAAAAGCGCTTGAGCAGAGCCGGCAGCCTGCCCGGCAGGCAGTCATAGATACGCAATTCGTAGATCATGGTTTCGTCCGTTCCTTCTTCGCCTGGGAGAGGTCGACACGAATGGTCGATCGTTGGCCCTGAGCCTGGGGGATGATGGCAGGAGGTCTGGGCTAACTCCAAGTCCGGTCCCAGCTATATTCATTGTCCCAATGTTCGGTGGATTGCCATATCCCCGTGACACCGGACTGCAGATGCTGGCTGATCACCTCGTCGACCACATCGTCTATGCCCAGCCCCGGTCTGTCGGGCACGGTGATGAAGCCGTCCTTGACGAGCGGCTTGGGCAGGCCGGTGACGATGTCGTCCCACCAGTCGACATCGGCGGAGTGGTATTCGAGCGCCATGAAGTTTTCGGTCGCGGTGGCGACATGCGCGGCGGCCATCGCGGCGATCGGACTTTCGGCCATATGGATCGCCATGGCGACGCCGTGGTCCTGTGCCATATCGCCGATCTTCTTGGTCTCCAGGATGCCCCCGCTGGTGAGCAGGTCCGGGTGGATGACGGAGAGGCCGCCGCTCTTGAGCAGAGGCTCGAAGCCCTCCTTGAGGTAAATGTCCTCGCCGGTGCAGATCGGCACCGTGGTGGCCTGCTGCAGCTGCCGGTACTGCTCGGTATATTGCCAGGGAATCACGTCCTCGAGCCAGGCAGGAACATATTTCTCGATACGGCGCGACAGACGTATGCCGTCCTGCAGCGAGATGTGGCCGACATGGTCGATGGCGAGCGGGATTTCGTATCCGATGACCTCGCGAACCTCGTGGATGTACTGCTCGAGCAGGTCGATCCCCTTTTCGGTGAAATGCAGGCCCGTGAACGGGTGCTGCACGTTCTGCGCGTCGTAGGCGAGATTGCGGGCCTTGCGCTCCTTGAGCGTACCGCCGCGGCCGCGCGGATTGGCGTGAAACCCTTCGAGCGCGCCGGCGGGAGCGGACACGGCGCCCGGGACATGGGCGATCTGCATCAAGCCGAGGTCCATTTTGAGGAAGGTGAAGCCGCGCTCCATGCGCTGTTTGAGGCGCTTTCCGGTTTCGGTGCCGCTCGGCTTTTCGGCATCGGTATCGCAATAGACGCGCACATGATCGCGAAATTTGCCGCCGAGCATCTGGTAGATGGGAACTCCATAGGCCTTGCCGGCGAGATCCCAGAGCGCGATCTCTACCGCCGACACGCCGCCGCCTTGCCGGCCGTGACCGCCGAATTGCTTGATGCGGCGAAACAGACGATCGATGTCGCAAGGGTTCTCGCCAAGCAGCCGGCTTTTCAGCATCAGAGCGTAGGTGGCGCTGGCGCCGTCGCGCACCTCGCCAAGCCCGACGATCCCCTGATTGGTATAGATCTTGAGCAGCGCCGAGGTGAATGGCGCGCCGACGATTTCGGCAACCCGCATGTCGGTGATGCAAAGGTTGGAGGGTTTTGAATTCGTGTTGATCCGATTGAGAGCCTCGTCGGCTCCACCCGCTTTTGGCATGACTTGTCCTCGTTCTGATCGGCGGGAGGCTTGTCGCTGGTGCGCTGGGCTTTGCTAGCCGATGTCAATCTCGTGGGCCTGCAGATAGTCGCGATTCATCTCAACCCCCAGACCAGGCTTCGACGTCAGCTTGAGGTTGCCGTTTGAAACGTCGAGCGGGATGTCCATGAGGTGATCATATTTGCCGAGGTTCCACTCCGACGTCTCTAATTTGTAGAAGTTGGGAACGGTCATCATAACCTGCGCTCCCGCAACAACGTTGATCGGCCCCGCGGCATCGTGCGGCGAGACCGGGATGTAGTAGGCTTCGCACAGGGCGGAGATCTTCTTCAGTTCGGTAATGCCGCCGGTCCAGGTGACGTCAGGCATGATGTAGTCAGCGAGCTTGTTCTCGAGCACCGGTACGAAATCCCACTTCGTGTGGCCGCGCTCGCCCCACGAGATGGCGGCACTCACCTTCTCACGCACTTGCTTGAGCGCGTTCAGGCTCTCGGGCGGACAGGGCTCCTCGAACCAGTCGATCTGGCCGGCTTCCTCGAGGCTCCTGCAGAGGCGAATGGCGGTTGGAACGTCGAAGCGGCCATGCGCATCGATGAGGATGTCGACATCAGGGCCCGCCGTTTCGCGGATCAGCGCCGTGAGCTCGGCCGCTTCGCGTTCATCCTTGCGGGTCATGCTGCCATCGAGGTAACCGTCGCGCTGTTCGCGCGACAGGCCATCCGCAGTGCGGCCCTGATGGGGGAAAGGATCGAATTTGAGGCCAGTGTGTCCGGATTCGACAATGTCGCGAATTTCGCGAACGACCGCCTCCTTGCTGGTGAATTTGGCCTGGTTGGGGTGGGTGTAAAGCGCGATCTCCTCGCGCACCGGCCCTCCCAGCAACTCGTAGATCGGCTTGCCGAGAACTTTGCCGCGGATATCCCACAGAGCTATGTCGATGGCGCTCACGCATTCAACGGCGGCGCCGCGGCTGCCCATGTAGGTGAAGCTGCGGAAAATCTTGTGCCACAGATGCTCGATGCGCGCCGGATCCTCGCCAGTCACGGCGATGCCGATCTGCCGCAGGATCGCGCAGAGCGCGCGGTTGGCCAGCTTTGTGGTGGTGGTGATCTCGCCCCAGCCGCTCACCCCCTCGTCGGTCGTCACTTCGACGAACAGGTATTCTCCCCAATATGAGGCCGGAGACTTGATCAGCCATGGCCGGATGCCTGTGATTTTCATCTCAACTACCTTTGTCTGAAGGGCCGGGCAAACGATGACCCGGCCTGCTATCCAGCCCGGGCCGCGCTACGCGCACGCATGTGTTCGAGGACATGCCGGCCAGAGCCCTCGACATGGCGCGCAATGAGTTCGGCTGCCTCGTTGGCATTTCCTGCCTTTACATGGGCGATGAGCTCGCGGTGCTCGCGAATGATCGCGGCACGGCGGGCGAGCGTAAAATTGAACCGCCGGCTTACGGCCCGCAGCACTTCGCGATGCTTCCACCAAAGCTCGGCGGCATGGCGGTTATAGTGCCGCTGGTACATCACGGTATGGAAAGCCGTATCCAGCTCGCTATGCCTGAAAGTGTCGGCGAAGTTGTTCTCTTCGATTAGGCCTTGGAGACGTTCGAGCTCGGCGATGTCCTCGTCGGTCGCCATGTTCACAAACCATCGCGTCAGGGCTGGCTCGATCAGCACACCGATCTCGTAGATATCCCGGACAAAATCCTGGTCTATGGGCCGCACGCGTGCCCCGCGATTGGGGAGAAAGGTGACAAAGCCTTCGCCGCGTAACAGTTGCAGGGCCTCGCGCACTGGATTGGTCGAAGTGCCGTGACGCCGGGCCAGATCGGTGACCACCAGCCGTTCGTTAGCGGCGAGCCGCCCCTCGATGATGTCCTCCCGGATCAGTTCATAAAGCGAGGCGCCCTCGCTCGAGGCCCCAAGAGGATCGATCCCCTCGGGTGGCTCTGCTTTGAATTCCCGCGTTTCGGCCAAGGCCGGCTCCCCCTTCCGTGAATACACACCTTTCTCGATATCACGCACGATTCCCATAAACAATGTACGATTTGTTTCGTTGACAGCCAATCTGCGATCTGAAAACGTATAAATTGCTCGAAGGGATACATTTGAGGAGATGTCCCCGTAGCCGACGAGTAACGCCGTTCGCCTCGATGCAGAGCGGCATGGGAGAGAAACCTGGAGGATACCTATGACGAGGATTACACTCGGCGGTGCCGTCCTGCGCGGCACTGTCTCCACTGCGTTAGTGGCATCGTTGATGTCCGCACCGGCGCTGGGTGCTGCGCCGGTCGACTTGAGCAAGTGGTCGCCGGAATATGTGCGCTCCATTGCAGGCACACAGGATTTTGACACGGCCGCCGATTGCGCCAAGGTCACCCCGCTCGACTACAAGGGGCGACTGACGTTTTGGTATCAGGGCGTGTTCGAGGGCGACCCCGACCTCCTGCGCCAGTACTACAAGGACTTCTTCGAGACCTTCCGCAAGACCTACCCGAACATCCAGCTCGAGGACCAGGCCCTCACCTACAACGATCTCCTGGACAAGTTCCGCACGGCGCTGCTTGGCAATGCCGCGCCGATGGCGGTGCGCCTGCAAATCCTGGGTGGCACAGAGTTCGCCTCGAAGGGCTATCTGCAGCCGCTCAAACCCGAGGACGTGGGATATTCGACCGAGGATTTCTGGCCCGGCGCCATGAAGGCTGTGACCTGGGACGGCGTCACGTACGGCGTGCCGACCAACAACGAAACGATGGCCTTCATCTGGAACGCCGACATCTTCAAACGCGCGGGGCTCGATCCGGACAAGGCTCCGGCAACCTGGGACGATGTCGTCAAGTATTCCAAGCAAATCCACGACAAGCTCGGCATCGCCGGCTACGGTCTCGTGGCCCGCAAGAATGCCGGCAATACCCCGTACCGCTTCATGCCTCAGCTATGGGCCTATGGCGGCGGCGTTTTCGACGAAGCCACGGCGAACCCGACCTACAAGCAGATCGAGCTCGACAGTCCGCAAAGTAAGGCCGCGCTGCAAGCCTCTTACGACATGTATGTCCGCGACAAGTCGGTTCCGGTTTCGGCACTCACCAACCAGCAGGCCGACAACCAGCCGCTGTTCCTCGCCGGTCAGCTCGGCATGATGATCTCGCACCCGTCCGACTACAATGTCATGCTTGACCTGCAGAATAAGGCGACGGGCAGCGACAAGGACAAGGCGCAGACCGTTATCGACAACATGCGCTACGGCCTGATCCCGACCGGCCCGGACGGCAAGCGCGCCGTCGTCTTCGGTGGCTCGAACATTCACATCCTGAAACCCGAATATGTCGAGGGCGGCAAGGTGGACGAGCCGGCCGCTAAGGCCATTATCTGTATGTGGACCAGCCCGGAATGGTCGCTGAAGATGGCCTATGCCGGCTCGAATCCGGGCAATCTCAACGGCTTCAAGACCAAATGGATGAAGGAGCGTCTCGACAGCATCAAGTTCCTCGATGTCACGACCTCGATGCTGCCATATGGCATCCCATTCCCGGCTCTGCCCCAGTCGCCTGAGATCATGAACATCATCGTCCCAGACATGCTGCAGAATGCCCTGACCGGGGCGATGACCGTCGACCAGGCAGCGGACGATGCGGCCAAGAGGGTGAAGGAGCTAATGGGCGGCGGGCTCTAGCCTAAGCATGACTTGAGATCTTGCCGGTCGCGCCCGGAGTGCAACCGGCTCGTTCCGAAAAATAAGGGCACGCCAAAGTGACGATCCTGACCGGCAAGACCGGGGCTCGGGGAGGATTTCGACCCCTGCTGCGGAAGATCTGGGCGCATCGCGCCGACTATGCGTATGTGCTTCCCGCGATCGCCGTGATGCTGATCGTGATCGCCTATCCGATCTACTACACGGTCGAGCTGTCGTTCTTCAACACGCCACCTGGCCTGCAGCTTCGCGACAAGATCTTCGTCGGCGTCGACAATTATACGGCGATCCTCAGCAGCGGGATTTTCTGGAAGGTCACCTCGAACACCCTGATCTGGACTCTGGCATCCACCTTCATTTCCTTTGTCCTGGGGTTTGCCTGCGCGCTGGCGCTCCATCGCGACTTTGTCGGCCGTGGCGTCCTGCGTGCCATCCTGATCATTCCCTGGGTCATCAGCGCGGTCGCCGCTTCCTATATCTGGAAGTGGATCTACCATTCGGACTTTGGCATCATCGGCGCGGTGCTGGTCGAGCTTGGATTGGCCGACCGGCCGCCAAATTTCATCGACAGCGTGTCAACGGTGCTGCCCTCCCTGATCGTCGTCAATATCTGGCGCGAGTTCCCGTTCGCCATGATCATGATGATGGCCGGCCTGCAGACCGTACCCGACCAGTTGCTGCGCGCCGCAAAGGTCGACGGAGCCAATGCATGGCAGCGCTTCTGGCATGTCACCTTCCCGCATTTGAGAAACGTCTCGACGGTAACGATCCTGCTGCTGGCAGTGGCCAACTTCAATTCCTTCATCATCCCCTGGATCATGACCGGCGGCGGGCCGTCGAACGCATCGCATATCTGGATCACCCACATCTATGAGCTCGCCTTCGGCCGCCAGCGCTGGGGAGTGGCATCGGCCTATTCGGTGCTGTTGTTCCTCATCCTGATGATGTTCGGTTACTTCTACGTCCGTGCGCTGAGCGGAAACGAGCGGAAGGATCACAGCGCATGAGCACACCCGCCGAGACCGCCGCTCGAGGTCAGCCCCGCCGCCACATGCGCGTCGACGGGTGGCGGTGGGGTGGGCGCATCTTCCTCGTCTTCATGCTCCTTTACACGGCGTTGCCGATGATTTGGATGCTGCTCACCTCGATCAAGTCCGGCTTCGCGGCGATGCAATTCCCGCCGCAATGGTGGCCTGACCAACCGACCCTTGCCAGCTACCAGAAGCTGCTCGACCCACAGAACAGCGTCGGCCAGGATTTCCTTCGCTTCTTCTGGAACAGCCTTTTCGTTTCGACCGCCACGACCGTCCTTTCCGTTATCGTGGCGGTTCCCGCGGCCTATGCGTTTTCGCGCTTCACCTTCCCGGGCCGGAACTTCCTGTTCTTCGCCGTGCTGCTTCGCAACATGTTCCCGGCGGTGATCTTCCTCGTGCCGCTCTTCATCCTGATGCGCGCGATCGGGCTGGTGAACACGCACGGCTCGCTGGTCCTTACCTACCTCACTTTCGGCCTGCCGCTGGCGATCTGGCTGCTGAAGGGCTTCTACGACAACATCCCGGTGCAGCTCGAGCAGGCGGCGCGCATCGACGGGGCGACGCGGTTCCAGGCCTTTATCCTGATCGTGATGCCGCTCTCGGCGCCAGGGATCATCGCCACGGCGATCTATTCCTTTATCGGTGCGTGGAACGAGTACATCTACGCCTACACCTTCCTCTCCAAGAACGAGCAGCTCACGTTGCCGGTCGGCATCCAGCGCTTCTTCTCGGAAAACACGACGGACTTTCCAGGCCTGATGGCAGCCAGCTTTATCATGAGCGTGCCCGTCGTGGTCCTCTTCCTCGTCCTGCAACGATACTTCGTACGCGCCCTCACGGAGGGCGCGGTCAAGCACTAGGGAGTTGCCCATGGCCCATGTGGTCCTCAAAGATCTCGTCAAGACCTACGGCAGCTTCAAAGCCGTCAACGAGGTTTCGCTGACCGTCAATGACGGCGAGTTCGTTGCGCTCGTCGGTCCGTCAGGCTGCGGTAAGACAACGACCCTCAATCTCGTCGCGGGTCTGATTCCGATCACATCCGGCGATATCGTCATCGGAGACCGGGTGGTCAATGACCTCGACCCAAAGGACCGGGACATCGCAATGGTGTTCCAGAACTACGCGCTCTACCCACAAAAGTCGGTCTATAAGAATCTCGCCTTCCCGCTGCAGATGCGCAAACTGCCCAGGGACGAGATCGACAGGAAGGTCAAGGAAGCGGCGCGCGTGCTCGATATGACACAGTTGCTCGAGCGCAAGCCGCGCGAACTTTCGGGCGGGCAGCAGCAGCGTGTGGCGCTCGGCCGTGCGCTTGTCCGCGACCCCGCTGTGTTCCTGATGGACGAGCCGCTTTCCAATCTCGATGCAAAACTGCGCGTGCAAATGCGGTCGGAGATAAAGCGCTTCCACCAGGACCTCAAAGCCACGATCATCTATGTGACGCACGACCAACTCGAAGCCGTGACCATGGCGGACAGGATGGCGGTGATGAACGGCGGCTACCTGCAACAATACGATTCACCGGCGCAGGTCTTTGCCCATCCGGTGAATATGTTCGTCGCCAGCTTCATCGGCAGTCCGGCGATGAGCCTTGTTCCGCTGGAAGCATCGACGACAAACGGCAACACCGTGCTGACCGGCGCGGAGCGGTGGAGCCTCGAGCTCTCGCCGCGCAACGCGCGGAAAGTCGCGCGGGCAACGACCAGGAAGGTCGTGCTCGGCGCACGTCACTCGACGATCAAGCTCCACAAGAGCGCGGTGCCAGGCGCCGTCCCTGCCAAGGCCTACACGGTGGAGCCTACCGGAGACATCACCTTCGTGCAGGCGTTCCTGTCCGGCGCCATCGTCAACGTCAGTGTACCGCCGGCCATTGCCGTCGCGCCAGACGAGCAGATCTGGCTCGAGTTCGACCAAGAGCGGATGCACCTGTTCGATGGCGAAACGGAAATGGCCCTCGAGGCTGACTAGGCAGGGCGCATGCGTTTGAAATGGGGGCCGGATGACCGAGAAGCTTAGGATTACCGCTATCAAGCCCTACCCAGTATGGGTAGGAACGCGCAACCAGATGCTCGTCAAGGTCGAGACCGATCAAGGCATCTTCGGCTGGGGCGAGAGCGGCTTGAGTGGTCGCGAGAGGGCGGTGACGGGCGCCGTCGAGCACTATCGCGAGTTTCTCATCGGCCGCGACCCGATGCAGATCGGGCGGATTTGGCAGGAAGTCTATCGCAGCCAGTATTTCGAAGGCGGGCGCGTTCTGCAGGCAGCGATTTCCGCCATCGACATCGCCCTTCACGACATCAAGGGCAAGGCGCTGGGCGTGCCAGTCTACGAGTTGCTCGGCGGCAGGCAGCGCGACCGCATCCCCACCTTCGCCTCGACCGGAGACGAGGCCGAGGGTGATGCTGCCATCGAACGAGCCCGCGAATTGCGCGCGCAGGGCTGGCAGGCGATCCGCTTCTTCCCCGCCGGGCAAAGCAGCAGAGACCTCTTCGATCCGCGCGAGTTCGATTGGCGTGACCGCGAGGATGATGAACAAAGCCCGCGAGGCGCTGGGCGACGACGCTGTGCTGGGCATCGATTATCATCATCGGCTGTCGGTGGCCGAGGCGGCGAGCTTTTGCAACAAGCTCGGCCGCGGCGTGCTGGATTTCCTTGAGGAGCCGATACGCGACGAGACGCCGGAGGCTTACGAATCGCTGCGCACGATGACTGACATTCCGTTCGCCATCGGCGAGGAATTTGCCAGCAAGTGGCAGTTCCTGCCCTACATCGAACGCGGCATCCATCAGTTCAACCGGCTCGACATATGCAATGTCGGCGGGTTCACCGAGGCGATGAAGGTCGCTGGCTGGAGCGAGGCGCACTATGTGGACCTGATGCCGCACAACCCCCTTGGTCCGGTGTGCACCGCCGCGACCATCCATCTCGGCGCGGCGGTGCCGAATTTCGCGTGGCTCGAGACCCGGGCGCCGGAAAGGAAGCTGGGCTTCGACAGTTCCGAGTTCTTTCCCGTGCAACCCCGGCTGGACGGCTCTGACTATCCGGTCAGCGACCTGCCGGGGCTCGGCGTCGAGGTCAACGAAGAGGCGATCCGGGCGCAGAGTTTCCGTTTCTGGGAAGCGCCCCACCTCAAGCGCCGCGATGGTTCTGTCACCAACTGGTAGTTCAATTTCAACCGGAGTCCATCATGACGCATACCCCCGACATCACGCGGCCACCTAAACACCTGATCGACGCGCTAAGGGAGATCGGCGCCGCGACCGTTGCCGGCACGCTTGGCCATATGGGCTTCCGCAATCCGCATATGGTCGGACCGGTGGCGCAGAACCGCGGGAAGTCGATCGTCGGGCCGGCGCTGACGCTGCAGTTCCTGCCGCAACGGCCGGATCTCTTCAACGAGGGAGAATACGCCGATCCAGAGACACAACTGCACCGGCACGTGCTCTATCATGCGCAGGAAGGCGACGTGGTTGTGGTCGACGCGCGTGCCGACATGAGCTCGGGCGTCTTCGGCGATATGATGTCCACATATTTCAAGGGCAGAGGCGGCGCCGGCATCGTCATCGACGGATGCATGCGCGACCGGCCCAACGTCGAGAAGCTCGATCTGCCGCTGTGGCTGCGCGGCTGGACCCCCAACTACCACGTGCAGACCAGCATCTATCCAAACGCCGTAAATGTTCCGATTGCCTGCGGCGGTGTCACGGTGATACCCGGCGATATCATCGTGGCCGACGACGACGGGGTGGTGGTAGTTCCAGTCGCAATGGCCTCAAAAGTGATTGAAGAATCGAAGAAGCATCACGATTGGGAAGAGTTTTCGCGACAGAAGCTCATGCAGGGCGCGCCGTTGCAACGCTACTATCCGCTGCATGACGATGCCCGCGCAGAATACGAGGAGTGGCGCAGCGCAAAGCGCTAGATGTTTGATCCCAGGCTTTGATGGTTCATCATTGACGTCCGAATCAAAGGATGCGCTGTGGGCCAGGTTCTGCATGGGAGCGCCACAACGACAGAGGCGATCCGTCGAGCGATACAACATAGTCAAGCGAGCCTGAGGGCGCTTTCGAAGCGCTATGGCATCAATCCCCCCGAGTGCGTCGGCAGCGTCGGTCTTGTCGCGCTGCGCCGCCATCGTGACGCGCACATGCCTGGTTTCCGGGCACATTGCCGGCAGGCCGAGCCTGGCCAGTTCAGGCTGCAGTCAGGGTGACAGCGAGCTGGCTTCGCGGCCGACCCGCCGCCGCCGCGCCACAAACGGTTTCAGCGCCTTCCAGGTCGCTTCCGCATCCGTCACCACTGTGCTCTTCAGATGCACCGCGCGGTCTCGTTGACGACGCACACCGCAGTCTCGTCGATCGCCACGTCCAGTCCACAAAGGAATTCCATCGTCCGCCTCCTGCGCTCTTTGACGAGAACAGAATGGTCACTCCAGTCGCCACCCAGCAGACGCACAGGTTTGCTGTCCAGCCTGGCACCTGCCCCGATTACGGGCCGCAATCCCTCGTCGCACCGAAGTGCGATGGCGCAAGAAGCTGCCTATCGTTGCGATAGGTCGAAGGCTTCCTGCAAACTCTGCTGCAGATGGGCGGATAGCCAAATCCGATGCACTCACACCACGCGGTCCGTCCGATTTCCATATGAGCGCCGTTTGATCGGAGACGCTTTGGCAGTTTCGCGCTCTGGAGTCGCAAAGCCCAGGCGTTCAGCTCTGACGCAGATTGCAGATTTATGAGCATGGGCTGGAGGCAGACGCACACCTGCAGCTGCAGGTAGGCGTTGCGCAGCTATGCCCTTTTCTCACCAACTCGATATCGTTGGCCGAACAGATGGTCCTGCGGGAGCGGCCGGCGCCTCCATTGGGGTGATTGGGCGAAGGCGCCGGCCTACCGGGGCGCATCGTTGGGGCAACGCGCTCCGATTTCAGGAGAGATTTGTATTTTCGAAGGGCTTGGATTCCCAACCCTTAAGTCACATTGTCTCGGCGGCAACCCATCCCAGCCGCTCGAAAAAGGGCGACAGCCTCGAAGCGCCGTCCATACCCTCCGCGCTGACACAACGTGCCAGATGTCGGCGCCTAAGTGATTGCCATTCGGCATCGAATCGAACACGCATTTTGCATGTCGGTTTCGAGAAAACACTTACATGGGTTGGTCTTGCGGGGATGGAATTCGTCGTTGACTACGCGGTCGCCGTTTGGGGAACGTGTTAAGCGCCCCTCGCCGCTGCGACCGAAAGGAAGACAGCGAACCGATTCAGCGGGCGGCTCGATGCTTAAAGATGAGTTGATTTAATCGCCCTTGAGATGAACGACCAGCTTCGATCGCCTCGCTTCCATCAAGGGCAGATGTAAGCAGGGTCAAACTCCGCCAGCTCCCGCAACCGCTGGGGCTGAAGTATCTCCAAATGATGCTTGTGAAGGGTGATCAACCCGTCCTGGCGCATCTGCTGCAGGACGCGGTTGAGGTGAACACCGCTCATTCCCGTAGCGTCAGCCAGAACCTCATGGGTCAATGGCAGATCGAAGGAATGATCCCCCACAAGATCGACGCGGCGAAGGCGAGCATGCAACTCGCAAAAGAGATGTGCCAGATGTGTCGATTTCTCGTGCCGCCCCATATAGGCCAGCCAAACCCGCAAGGTTGCCTGTTCGATCAAGGCGATGCTTATGAAGGCTTTGGCGAGGTTGGGATGGCGAGCTATCGCCGCAGTCACCGCGTGCCGGTTCAAAACCGTAACCACAGTCGGGGTCAGTGCGGCCACACGTCCGACAGAACCCTTCCCCAACGCCGACAAGTCGCACAAGTCGCCGACGATCAGAAGATCGGTAATCTGCCGGGCTCCGTCCTTGAAAGAAACGGAGCGGGCGGCCCAGCCCTCCGACATTATGTGAAGCTCTGGAGTATCCTCCTCGGAATCAAAGATGGTCTCGCCGCGCCTGTAGTCCCTTGTGCTCGTTATCGCCCTCGCCAAGGCATCTCGCTCGGCTTCGCCCAACGCTATCCTGCGCATTCGCTTAACCAAAGCGTCCAACGACAAAACGATCACTCCGACGTTACAGCCAACGAATGTCTGGGAGGCTGACAAAGATAAATCGCACCAGGGCCGCTCCCCTTGACTCAGATCAACCCCAATTGATAGCCCCGCAGACAAGGACCCTCCAGACACGCGCCGGCGGATTCAAACATTGCGATATGGTCGCGTCGAATTGGTTGCATTCAAACGATTTTTGCGACGCTATCTCTATGCCCCCTCATCGGTGATCGTGGGAGGAAATCATGGGATCGCCCGAGCACGCAGTCGAGAGTTCGCCTTGTTCTTCTACCGCCACTCATAGCCAGTGCGGGATTGGCGACTGCTCACCACATCGATGAATTCCTGCCGCGCCCCATGAATCGACGCTGTGAGCCCGCTGCTCCGTTAGCGGCCGTGTTGTCGCGACGTGAGACGCAATCCGGGAAAGGGCTAACCGACTGCAAGTCTTATCCCAGTCATAATGATTGCAAGCGTAAGAACGGTAGCGATTAGCCATGGGCGCGCGCGGTACCGGCTTAGCCACGGAGCTGGGCCAAGTTTGGCCCTGACGGATGGCTGAGCGCCGCGGCGCGGCGGCTCCATCACAACGTTCTGGCTGCAGCTTTGGCCAACAAGCTCGCGCGCATTGCGTAGAACGTGCTTTCCACGGTCGTTCGTTTGCGGGCGAATTCGAGCCGCACATGCGGTCAGCGTCGTGATGCGTGATTGTTGATGTTCCTGCCACGGTCTGCGAGGTGACTTGAAACGGATGGCACAGCGGTCTCCTTGGCGCGCCTGAGACCTGGATGCACGCATGGCCGACAGAGGCCTGCCACATAGGAAGATCAGGTGTGTGCGGATTACGATGATGGCCCGGAGCACCGGCTCCATGCCAGCGGCGCCGTGGCTGACACACACCTTTGCTGCCCCTCCAGGCGCCTGCTGGCGATTGATGATGGTGCGGCTGATATCGATTCCTTGGCACTGGAATCATGGCAACGTTGGGCACTCGCAGAGGCAGACAGGATCGATTCAGTACGGTCTGGTAAAAATCCGACACATCTCAGGCTGTCGTGCTAGCAAGTCGACGCCGCAGCTGCCGCCTAATCTAGGTTAGCCTAAGGAAGAACATTCCATAGACGTTCGCGGAACCAAAGCGATCCGCTCAGACCTTGGTAATCAAGAGTGTAAGACCTTGGTCCTGCGGCATAACCAAGAGGAGGGAAAGCCAGGAATACCTTCGATTTGACTTCGCGAACTGCACCCTCGTTATCGACGCAGTGGCCCAAGTCTGGAGGGGGGCTATCCTTAAGCCTAGTTGGGCAGCGTAACAGATATGATAGCGGCGCCACCAGCGATGAGCCACAGTCATCCTCATGCCCTCCGGCATGCATCGCGAGCGCAAGGAGGGTAGGCCTCTGCAGATAGCTGCTCAATCCCCGCTGCCGCAACAATCATCCTATAAGACTAGAGCCAACTTGCTCCTTTTAGAGGAGCCTCTTCCCCTGTGGTTCCGTTGACAAATAGCTACCACCCGATACGCTTTTTCACAACCAAACTGAAACTTGTGACGGTTTTTCCGATACTGTCCGTGCATTGGATGAAGGCCGTCGACGGGTTCGACACTACTATCAGGTGAACGGTTGTTGGATATTGAAAAGCGGCACGGTCCACAGGCGGCGGGAAGAGTTGGATCGACTTGTTCAGAGCCCTTCGGGGCTGCCGCCGTTGGTCGTCCACTTTTTGAAAACTCGCTATCGATATTGAACCGGACTGGTGCTTGGCATATAGCCAAGGACCTTTGCCAGGAGTTCGTACCAGAGCACGCACGGGTTCGATATTGGAGACTTGGCGCGATAGCTCCCGAAGGGCTGGCGCGCAAGATCGCGGCCAGGCTGATGATGCTGGAAATCAGTTGGCTTAAGGACAGCCAATATTGCTTGATCGGCAGCAAAGCCGCGGGTGGCAACAGCCGGATCTTTCTCGATCCGCTCTTTGTGCTGAGATCAGAGCTGGCTGAAAAAGATATCGTGCTCTGCCATGACGTCGGCCCTTTGAGCCACAGCTACCTCTATGACTCTGTAACCGTCGAGAATTACCGTGTCGCCTATGAAAAAATCCGCAGGCACAGGCCCGGGATTGTTTTCGTCAGCGATTGGTCGAAGGACAATTTCGTTTCCATCTATGGGTCAAACTTCCGATTCCTGACCACCATTCCGCTATACGTGCGCACGGGCCTGTTTGAGGGGTCGCTGGAAGCTCTTCCTGGTGTCGACGGGCCATTCTTCTTGACTGTCGGCGCCTTTGAAACACGTAAGAACCAGATCACGGCGCTTGAGGCCTATCGAGACGGCGGGTTCTACAAGCAAGGTATCAAATACGTGCTTTGCGGCTCGCGAGGCGAAGGCCGCGAGAAGATCGTCGATCTTGCGAAATCGATACCAGGGACGGTGTTGCCGGGATATGTGGCGGACAGCCAGTTGCGCTGGCTCTACGCGAAAGCAGAGGCATTCATTCTGCCGAGCCTTCTGGAAGGGTTTGGCATGCCCGCCTTGGAGGCGGCCCATATGGGCCTCTTACCGATCGTCTCCGAGGGAAGTGCATTGGTGGAAGCGGTGGAAGGCGTATGCGTGCAAGTCCCTCCAAAAGACACGACTGCAATCGGACAGGCGATGCGGCGAGCCCTTTCACGCAGTTCGAGCGAAAAGGCACGGGCCAGCCGCGAACTGCGGGACGTTGCCTCGCGCGCTTCGAAACAGCGCTTCCTGCAGGGCTGGAGAAGCCTGCTGCTGGGCGGATAAATCGAGTCCGGACGTTTGGTGAAGGCGCGGGCATACCTCGCCTGTGGGTCAGAGGCCCAAAAGGGGGCAGGCCGCGCGATACCAGAATGGCAATGCCTTCCACCGCAAGCCTGCATTGAACAGCCCGCCCCAGTGCCAGAGCCAATGGTGCGGCACACGGCTGCGGAGATCGCGCGCAAACTTCCCGAAGAGGCCGCGACTGCAGTGGAGGCCTACGAAAGCAGTCGTTCCATTTTCCGGGATCGTTGGCAAAACGACTTGAGTGAAGCATTGGCTCGGGCGCTGGGTAGCGTTCCGGTCCCCTAGGCAGCATCGATAGCAGGCATGGGCTGTGCCGTCTGATAGCGATTGCGTCTTTCAAAACCCGCTGCCATGCGTAAGGCGCTGACCCTGGTGGCAGAGACAACAGCGATTGCGATGAAGAAGAGGGGGCCAGGGTCGGCGCTGCCGCCTGACACCGAGTTGGCAATTATGCCGGCGAAGGCGGCGTTCCTGATGCTCAATGCGACTGCAGCCGTCTCAGGCGCCACCCATTGTTGCACCCCGCTCAATCCCCGGGTCAGGACACCGAGCAGCATGGCCAGCATCAGAGACCCAAAGAAGCCAAGCTGGGACAGAACCGCGATCGGCCAGCTTGATGCCCTGGAACTGCCGAAGCCGACGCCAAGGCCACTGGTGTCGACGAAGGACTGCAGGCTCTTGAGGTTCCAATAGGTGCGCTCATGCCCCGAGGCGGAATCGGCTTTGTTGATGATGGTGCTGTTGATGAGCCTGACGAAGGGATCCAGCGCGTCGGCCCTGTAGAGGCTGACGCCCAAAACAGCGGCCACGCCCAGCACCATCAGGACGGTGATCAATATCTCCTCCCGCTCGAACTCGTCCCCTGAGAACTGATGCCAACATTGAGAGGGCGACCGGAATACACAGCAAAGTGAGGCCAAGATAGGCGGTCGAGGATGTCGACAGGATGGTCAGGAAAAGCAGAATGGCCGCAAGCCACTGGGCGAGACGAGACCTGGTCTTTCTCCAATATGTAAAGGAGAATGCCAGGCAGGCCAGGGAGGCGCCGGCAAACGAAGAGGCCTCGGAAAAAGGTCCTGTGATACGTGCGAAACCGGCCTCGTAAGCGTTGCTTATGATCGCATAGTTGGCGGTTCTGATCGGGGCGAGTACGTCGCCCACGCCGGCATTCTTGCTGACGAAATCAAGCAGCCCCATGCCGGCATGTAGGCCGCACCACAAGAAGAACCCACGGCGTAGCTGGTCTATCCTGTCGGCGTGCAGCAACAGGGTGCAAAGCGCGATGGTCGTTAGGCCACCGAGAATGAAATAGCCTGTCTGAGAGGTATTGCCTGAAACCGGAGCCAGCGAAGCTTCCACGACGGTGCCGCGGATTTTCGACTGAACAAAGACAGCCGTCTGCCCGGCGAAAAACCTTGGAAACAGCCACGCTCCAATGATTGCGTAAACCATGACGCCCGCAAGGATCCAGACTGGGCGGATGCTCCCAAACACGCGTCCTAAGTCGAGCCATATATGTCGTCTGGCAGCGACGGCAGCGACGAGCAGAGCCTCGAACATGGTGTAGATGAGCGGAGATGACCCACCCAAAAAAGTCAGGGTCATGACGGCCGTGGCGCCGAATGCCTGGGAAGCAATCAGCCCAACAATCAGCATTCCTCGGGAATAGTATGCAATGATCAGAATAGCCGCGCACACCAGCAGACCCGGTAAAGAAACCTGCATTGCTGATTGAGCCTCTCTCCCAGTTGGTCATGCTAACGTTGACGAAGACGCTATCCGATGATGCATCATTCGACAGGCGCATAGCTTGGGCAAGAGAGCCAAACGGCGTAGTCCCGCGTTCCGCAGGAAGCCGTAGCCCGGAGCAGCGGCAGATCCACGGTGCAGCGTTATGCTTGTCGGTGAACCTGATAAAAAGGGCTGCCAGCCATGGGTGCCAAGTGCCGAGTTATTCGCTTGGACTAGAGAAGCACGCGCGGCCTATGGCCAACACGTCTGGAATAGTTCGAGACGCCGGCCTTTCGGATTCCGGCCTACCCCTTCCTGCAAACGGCTAATTGGCAAACGCCCACTAAAGAACGCCTCGACGGCGATAAATGTCACGCTTATACACAGTCTGCGGGCAAGCTTATGCTTACAATCGTGAAATGTCGTGTTAATTGGAGAATGTCAGGAGCTCTTGGCAACGGGGTGGGTTCTCCGGAGTTCCATATTGAGGAGGATAAGCGGTATGACCACCCAGGTTATACATGGCGCATTTAGCCCTAAGCAGATGAAGCAACTCAGGGAAATTTATGAACGGGCGCGGGCTGTGACCGCCCAGTATCCTGAATCCCACGTTGCCAACAAAGCCGCCAAGAAGTTGATCGATGCCTTCGAAACCGTGACCTGCAGCGATGCAAAGGGTAGGCGGTGGCTGAGTGAGACGGATCCCCAGGGAAACGCCTGAGGTCCAAGCGTCAATTCCAGAAGTATCTATCCGCCTGTCAGCCAATGCTGGCAGGCGGATTTTTTTCGCTGTCCTGGCGCGCCGCTCCTACAAAGCGATAGGGGAGCCACTGGGGCGGGCGAGTGGCTCCCCTATCCTGTCTCGCTTTATCCGCAGACAGACCGCGTAAGCCTGGGCAGACGCTGGCAAATCCATGCTCGTCTTGGTCCACATATGTCGTCAACGAAGCCTTTGGGGTAAGACGACAGAGGCCTGTCTGCCTAGCTTCCGCCTATCGGATGAACATGGCGGCTCCGCCAATCTCGAACTAATTGCATGTTGGATTCATGAACCGAGCGTATCGGCCAGCTCCGGTTGCCCGCGCAATTGGCGAGACTCCTTGGATGCAAGTAAATAAATTTACCGAAAATTAATTTAGATTAGCTCCCGCTTGTACAGCATAAACTACTCAATTCTGGGTGGCATAGGGGAGAAAACGATGAGCGTCTGAGCTGGAGAGATTCGGCTAGGCCTTCACGGGCAGAAAACTTCAAAAAAAACCAGGAATTTGAGGGGGTTATGACGGCCGCCAGAAGGTCGTCTTGTGTGGGCAAAATTGGGGTACTAGTATGGTTTCTGCAATCGGACTGCATAATTTCGATTCGGCAAGTCAAGCTTATTCGAGCAGCAATGGAAGGGGCAGCGAACAAGCCGACAAAGAGTGCCTGCTTATTCTAGACGGAAGGGCCCTGGACCGGGAATGTCTGGCATCAGCCCTTAAGGACCATGATCTCGGTATGGCCGTTGCCGCCATGGGCACGATCGAAGAATGGCGCATAAGGAAGGAGGCTTGCCCTCCCCTAGCTGCCATTCTATTTAATCTTGGCGGGCGTAAATTTACTGACCACGGCATTGCAGATGAGATTAGATTAATTTCGTCGGAATTCAGCTCCGTTCCGGTAATAATTTTGTCTGACATAGATGATCTTGGGCAAATACTAACAGCGCTTGAATGCGGTGCACGTGGCTACATTCCGACTTCGGTTGGTATTGATGTCTGCGTCGAAGCCGTCAATCTTGCGGCGGCTGGTGGCATCTTTGTGCCGGCCAGCAGCGTTTTGTCCATGCGTCATCTGATCGATTCAGGCAGCCGCGACACGCGTCCGTTGACGACTATGTTCACGCACCGGCAAGCTGAAGTCGCTCAGGCGCTTCGGCGCGGCAAGGCGAACAAGATCATAGCCTACGAATTGAACTTGCGCGAAAGCACGGTGAAGGTGCATATCCGAAACATCATGAAAAAACTGAAGGCGACGAATAGGACTGAGGTCGCCTACAAGGTCAACGATCTTTTCGGGGAAGGCACTCTCGCGCAGGAATGACAGCGGTTTCACGCGGCCCGCCGAGGGTTAACCTCGGCGGGCCGGACCGCATTTTTGTTGACCTCGCTCCGCCATTGTCCATTCCGTAGCCGCTCCGACTGGCGTCCTGTTCGTTGTCAAACGCTGTATTTGGTCTCCGATATCACCATAAGGCTGGAGCGTCGTACACGTCTGAGCAGGCTTTGTTGTCTATCCGTGCGCGCTAACTGATCCCAGATGGCTGGACATCCCTACTCGAAGGGTGAGGACAGGCCCATTTTCGCGCCAAGCTCTATCGAACCTGGTCTTGGGGACCTCGACAGCAACGAGTAGATGAATATGCCATGGGCAATCGTTCCCTCGGCCTAAGGCACGTCTATGTGTTATGAGAGGTGGAGGCGGCGCCACATGGCGCTTCCAGCAATCCCGGATGCGCGTGCCGCGGCCACCGCAAAAAGGAACGACGTTTCATCTCGGCAACTCCGACGGATCAGTCAATGCCACGAAAGGAATTGGCAAAGGTCGCGCCCAGCCGGCGAGGTGATGCACATGTCTGATGATCTCGTCCTTCAAGTTCCATGGAAGGATAGGGTGTAGTTCGGCTCGGCACGGTCGATCGGGTTGATCGGCTTGATTGGGATGGGCCTGCCAGGCGCGAACAAACCATTCCCGTACTGGTTCCGGTCGACCGTGAAGTAAGACGAACCTGTCGGCGATGTCCTCAAGTTTTGTGCGGGAGGCAAAGCAATGGACTTGCAATGCAACCGCCATAACTGGCGTCTTTGCCTTGACTAGCCTGGCGCGGGCACATCTGAGGCATCGCGTATGGCGGCATGTCGGGATTTGAATTCGCTCGAGCTGACGATGCCAAAGGCAATGGTTTCGCGCGTCATCGATCCTGCCCGCAATTGGCGGGAATAGGTTTCCATCCCGTAGCTGTCCGCGGGGCGGTTCAACAACAGCTGGTAGAGAAAGGCAATGTAGGCGCGGTCTGTCAGGCCGATCGTGGCATATTTGGCCTCGAACTCTTCGGAGTGGATCATTTCCATGATGACGTTGATGGGCCTGGTATCTCCGCTGTCGAGCGCCGCCGACCAACGGTTCAAGCCGGCGGCGTCGCCGTCATGGCCAAGGACGAGGCAATAGGCAAAATTTACCTGGCGCATATAGGTGAACCCGTCGGCAAACTTGGCATCAGGATCGCACTCTCGGTGCGGCTTGGGTAACGGCTGCGGGCCACGGGTGATGTCGCGAACAGCCATATAGGCAGGTTTCGGTTCACCGGTTGTCCATTTGCCGTTGCTGTTTTTGGTAAGTCTAACCAGCCCCATATTGGCTTCGAAGCTCGGAGCCCAATAGGTCTCATCCAGCAGCTCGTAGATATGCGCAGCTTCGACTTTGTACTTATCCTGGAGTTCGCGAAGCCGTGTCATTGTTTGCTTGACGCCTTCAGCCTGCTGCCGCTCGCTGCGCTGACTTCCGTAGGGGTTGTTGAATTCGGTGACCCAGATGGGTTTGCCGTAGGAGGAAATCTCGCGGAAAGCCCATTCCGGATCTTCCCCATACATGTGCCAGACCGAGATGTCCCAGGCGATCCCGTCCTGCTTCATTCGCGCGAAGGCGCCAGTATGGCCCCATCCGGCCGTCCCCATTGCTCTTTTTATGCTCGGGTCAACTGCCGTCATGCCGTCGGATAGGCCCTTGAGAACAGCGCTCACCTTCACCCAGCGCGGACCATAGTAGTCGAGCACTCCGGTTCCACCTGCGGGGCCCCACCCGCATGGATATTGCGATCCGTCATCGCGTTTCTCGCAGGGCTTTATGATGGCATAGATCTCCATCTCGTTGCCGAGTTCCCAAACGCGGATATCGTCCTTGAACCTGGCGCCAAGGGTGACCGCCAATTGCCGGGCCTCACTATAGAGCTCTTCCGGCTTTTCCTTATCCAGGTCCAGTCCCGGTGTGATCACGGGCAGTATTTCGACACCTCTTTCTTTACCGGCCTTCACGACCCGAGCAAGGGTATCTCCCTCACCTGCGGTAGTGATGTTGACCCGATATGATTTGAGGCCGAGATTTTTGACGAAATCGAGTTGTTTTTCGATCGGAACATCCGGGTATGAAACCACCGGATGGCCGTTCACGCCCCAGAGCAAATCGGCGGATGCGGGAGCGGATGCTGTTAGCAACAAAGCAGCCGCGGCTGCGAAACGAAACGACATGGCGATCATGCCTCCCTGCACGACATTCAATATTGGGGATTGTCGGAACTGCGGGACGCTGAAGCAATTTGCCTATACGGGTATGGGAAGCTTCGCATTACCTCCTTTGGAGGTCATAACCTAGCCATCAGGCGGCATGACTATTTGAGTGCCGCTGTCCTGATTCAGCACCCGGATGAGCGTTGGCCACCGCCGAAGATGAACCGAATTGATATGTGCGCCTTGCGCGATAACCAACGGGGTAACCGCACTCACGGTCAGTTACCCGTGGACTTCCCCGAAATCCGCGTCGACCTGGATCATAAGCTCGAGATACTTCCATGCGATCCAGCGCCAGGAATAGCTGCTCGCCCTGGTATGGCCCTTGCCCACCATTCGCTTGCGCAAATCCGGGTCGACCGCTAGCTGGCGAACGTTTTCAACCCATGACTGGACGTCGTCCGGATCCGCATAGAGGGCGGAATCTCCGCAGATTTCAGGCAAACAGGGCGAAGTCGAGGCTATGACCGGGCAACCCGACGCCATCGCCTCGATAGCGGGCAACCCAAAGCCTTCGATCCGTGATGGAAACAGGAAGCAAAGGGCGCCTTCGAGCGCTTTTTTAAAGTCGTTATCGCTTATGCGCCCAAGAAGGATGATGTTTGACGGCATTTCCGGGACGTGTCGCAAGACCGTAGTCTCGTCGATATCGCCCGGCATCCAGAGATCGAGGCCCATCTCATCGAGAAACGATGCGAGCTTAGCAAGAAGCCCCATGTTCTTGTATTCTTGATCCCCCCGGCCCAGGCAAACGACATATGGCCTGCTCCGGTTGACAGCTAGAGATGATCTTGTTGCGTCCCACTTCTTAGCATGGTCGCTGCCGTTGTAGGTGACGACAATGTTTTCCGCGCGCGCGATCCCAAACTCGACCAGATGACTGCGGGAGAGTTGCGAAACCGTAGTGATCCGTGCAGCCCGCCTGCCCAGCAGCGGAAGGATCAGGCGGTGCGCCCAACGGAACCCTCGCGCGTAGCTCGACGGCATCAACCTTGTATGCATGTCGTGGATGCATGCAATCTGGCGTCTCAGCACGACCGGTGCGAGGTTGCAAAAACTCAGCAACCCTCCCGGCACATGCCAGGGCAACTGCGCCTGCACCCAGAACTGAGGAAGTCGAGGCCTGTTGAATTCGGGGACGACCCGCACCGAGATGGCTTTCAGATGAAGAGGCTCGGCAGGCTGGCGCGGCACCACGAGATCGATCTCAAGGTCGCGACCCAAGGGATGCCCTTCTGAAATAAGGGCGTCGAGAGCCATTGTCACTTCGTGGGCGTAACGCGCGATCCCATTGCGTCGTAGCGTGGTGAAATCGCCGTTTATCGTCCACCGCCGCTTTGGCGGCTCGAAGTCCGCCAGTGTCCGGCCAGGATGGCCAATCAGGTACTGCGAGCCGCCAGGAAGCGATCTTGCCACCACAGCGGCGGCACTGTGTCCGTTCAAATCTCTGGACTGCCCCGCCGGCGCCGCATTGAACTCAGATTTGCCCATCACCTCCTCCGCGTTGCCGGACCAACAACCAGACTAACACTCTCGGAAACACAGCGGCCCTCAAACGTTTGAGGTAGTTCCAACGCTCGCCCTCGCCTGGCTGGATGATGCTGCGTGCGTCCGGATGACCCAACGGTCGTGGTGACCGCACGCGCTGGCGGTTTCAAAATAAGGACATCGAGAGGGTGACATGGCACGGCACTGGACGATCAACGGACGTTTCCTTTCCCAACCGACAACAGGCGTCCAGCGTTATGCGGGAGAGATCGTCCGTTCGCTGGACGCCTTGATTGCCGAGCAGGCACCGCTCACCCACGGGCTTGAGCTCAGACTTCACTGCCCATCGGGCAGTTCGGACATCCCGCTCAATTCTATCGAACGTTGCGAGATAGGCAGCAGGGGTGGGCATCTATGGGAGCAGACCCGGCTTGCCGCCTCTCTTCACGGGGGCGGACTACTCAGCCTGTGCAATACCGGGCCGCTTTTGTCGCGCAAGCATATTGTCTGCATTCATGATGCAAATGTCTGGAATGCGCCCCAGAGCTATTCACTTGGCTTCAGGACTTCCTACAAAGCGCTGCTGCCATGCCTCGGCAAGACGGCATGCAGCATTTCGACCGTTTCCAATTTTTCGCTAGGCGAACTGGTTCGACGGGGCATCGTCCCAAAGCGGAGGGCCTTCGTTGCTCCGAACGGCCATGAACATGCCTTGTTATGGAAGCCCGAACACTCGGCAGCGACACGATTGGTGGCCTCGCGTGAAACCATCGTCATGATCGGAAGCGCCGCACCCCACAAGAATGTGAATCTCATCCTCGATATGGCCGACCTCCTTGGCAAAGCTGGACTGAAGATTGCGGTTGTCGGCATGTCAGGTTCGCACATTTTCAAAACAGGATCGGCCAGAGCCGAAGCCCGAAACATCCATTGGCTCGGACGCATTTCTGACAACGAACTGGCCGCGCTGTTGACGGACTCGCTTTGCCTGGCTTTTCCTTCACTAACCGAAGGCTTTGGGCTCCCGGTTGTCGAGGCGATGGCGCTCGGCTGTCCGGTTGTGGTGTCCGAACGCGCCAGCCTGCCAGAGGTCTGTGGGAACGCAGCCCTTTATGCTGCTGCCGACAACCCGCAGGCATGGTTCGACCGTTTCATGGGGTTACGCAATTCCAAGGCCCTACGCCTGCAGTTGATAGGGAAGGGAAAAGCCAGAGCCTCGGCATATAGCTGGAGAGCGAGTGCCTTGCGCTACCTGCAGGCGATGGCTCTTGCCGACGGCATCGATACAGAAACCAAGGTCGTCAGGTTGCGTGAACTCACATGATCCTGTGAAGTGCCTGGACCGTTCCTATCGAACTCGAGCATGGCCCGGTCGAAATTCTCTTCAGAGAAGCGCTGCGCGTTCCTGGCACAGGCCTGGGGCGTGATGAGGTGGCTGTTTTCCTCGAACCGTTTGACCGCTTCCTTGAGGTGCTCGATGGTCTGAGCCTTGAACAGCACCCCCGTCGGCTCGGGATCTGCCCCCAGGTTCCGCGCAATATCGACCGCGCCGCCTCTCCCGAAAGCGATCAGCGGCGTCCCGCAGGCCTGCGCCTCGGCGAGCGCGATGCCAAAATCCTCGCAACCCGCAAAGACCATTGCCTTCGCTCGGGCAAGTGTTTCGATATATTCCTTGCGAGGAAGGAACCCCGAAAATGTGACGTTCGGCCCTGCCAGCGCCCGCAGGCTGGCTGATTGC
The DNA here is from genome assembly GCF_056868045.1 of Mesorhizobium sp. HAY1-8B. Classification (NCBI taxonomy): domain Bacteria; kingdom Pseudomonadati; phylum Pseudomonadota; class Alphaproteobacteria; order Hyphomicrobiales; family Phyllobacteriaceae; genus Mesorhizobium; species Mesorhizobium sp. HAY1-8B. The sequence continues at coordinate 2,289,539 of NZ_CP200321.1, read as the reverse complement.
TGTCCCTCGCCGACTATGACCAGCCGTCGCGACGGCATCTCGTTAAATGCCCTGATCACGAGGTCGGTGCGCTTATAGGGGGCGAGGAAGGACGCCGACACGTAGTAGTCGTCCTTGTCCTCGACACAGGGCAGTTCCTTCAGCGAGACCGGTGGGAAAACGACCCGGGCGTCACGTCCATAGATGTGCCGGATTCGGGAACGGACATAATTTGAATTCGCCAACATCAGGTCTGGACCGTGCGCGGTTCTCGTATCCCACGTCCTCAGACGGTGCAGCATATAGCGGTAGAGCATTCCCTTCGGACCGAAGCCGAGCTTGCCCTGCTGAAGATAGGAGAATTGCTCGTCCCAGGCATAGCGGACGGGGCTGTGCACATAACACAGGTGCGGCTGATCAGGTCTTGTGATCACACCCCGAGAAAATGCGGCCGAAGACGAGATCACCGCGTCATAACCGGTCACGTCGAACTGCTCGATCAGAAAGGGGCAAAAGAAGAAGAGGGACCGGTAGAATTTCCGCACCATAGGAATCCGGTTGGCCGCAGAGGCGTGAAATTCCACGTCGTGGAAGTATTGCTCCTTCACCTCAGCCGGGAGGAAGTCGAAGAGTGTGAACACCTCCGCATTGGGAAGTTGCTTGCAGATTTGCGCCAGAACTCTTTCGCCGCCCCGGAAATTTGGGCACCAGTCGTGAACGACCGCTATCCTGGCATATCTGTCGAAGTCAGGGGCCGGGGCAGCCGGAAACTCATCAATCGGCATTTCGACCTTGGCCGCGATGGCCAGGTCGGAAGAACGTTCATGGAGCATGGTTCTCCCCTTCCCCCTTGAGGCCTCAGTTTCTGTTTTGTCCGGAGCCGATCGCAAGTTGTCCGATCGGTCATAGGCTGCTCCCGGCGAATATCCGCCTACCGCTTATGGTTGTGACCTGCTTGCAGAAAATACTTCAAAAGCTTGTACTCAGGGGTAGGTCGCGTCGGTCGAGCCCACTTTTATGCAGGCTGTTTGAGCCCTCGCGTCATAATAGGGTCAGGGGAAGCGACGCCTGGAAGAAATATGAAACTTGCAGTGATTATCCCAACCCTCGGCCGCAGCGAGCAAGTTGCTCGCCTGCTGGGGTATTTGGGCGGCCAGACAAGACTTCCCGACGAAGTCATATTGTCGGCACCAGACGCCACACACATCGAACTGCCGGACGGCTGCCCTTTCCCCGTATCGAGTGTTTTCGGTCCGAAAGGATTGGCGGCCCAACGCAATACCGCTCTTGTGCCCTCATTGGGGCGTTTCGACATCATTACATTCTTCGACGATGATTTCGTCCCATCCACCCGATACTTGGAGCAGATCGAACAGGCTTTTGCCGGAAATGACGGATGGGCGGTTGTTATGGGCAGGGTCGTCAGGGACGGCGCAACCAATGCCGGTCTTAGCTGGGACGATGCGGAAGCTGCGCTGAGGGAATCGGAAGGCCAAAAACCGAATGGACCGTCCGTGGTCGACCATGTCGGCGCCTACGGATGCAACATGTCCTTTCGCTCCTCGCTGGTTGGCGATCTGCGCTTCGACGAGCGCCTCGTCCTCTATGGCTGGCAGGAGGACATCGACTTCACAAGTCAAATGAGATCCAGAGGTCGAGTCGTATGCGTGATGTCGATCACTGGCGTTCATCTCGGAATCAAAACGGGACGCGTCAGCGGAAAGCGCTTCGGTTACTCCCAGGTAGCCAATGCGATCTACCTGATAAGGAAGGGGACAGTTCCAGCGTCTTTCGCGCTTCCCCTTATGTTCAGGAATATTGCGGCCAACCTCGCAAAGAGCCTTTGGCCCGAGCCATATGTCGACCGTAGGGGTCGTCTCAGCGGCAATGCGCTCGCGATCCTGCATATCGCCATGGGCCGCATCGAACCCGAATACATCCTGAAGATCTGACGACGGTGAAGACAATGCGGAAATGGCTTTCAACAGTGGCAGGGATTTCATTGGCGGCAACCGCTGCCTGTCCGTTGCCGGCATCGGCCGCGGAGTACCTGCTTGGGCCGCAGGACAAGGTCAGACTCAAGGTTTACGAATGGCGCGCATCGCGCGATGTGATCTTCGAGTGGACGGCTCTCAACGACAGTTTCACTGTCGGTGCCGACGGGGCGCTCTTCCTGCCATTTGTCGGGCAGATACGCGCGGAGGGCACCGCTCCCGGGGAGCTCGCCCACGCCATAGGCGATCGGCTGATGCAGCAGATGGGTCTCGGCCGTCAGCCGGATGTGGCCGTGGAGATTGCCCAGTACAGGCCGTTCTATGTCGTCGGCAACGTCAAGCAATCCGGAGAATTTCCCTACAGACCCGGTCTGACGGTGCTGCAGGCGCTCGGGGTCGCCGGGGGGTTGCCGATGCGCGAGGATGATGTGTCTCGCCTTGGACGAGAGTTCATCACAGGCCAAGGCGATGTCGGGCTGCTGGCTCTGAACAATGTCAGCCTGCTCGCGCGCAAAGCGCGGTTGCAGTCAGAGCTGACCGGCAGTGACGGCATCGCTTTCCCGTCCGAACTGACGGACAGGGCTTCCAATGAAACCGTCGCGCAGGCAATGGACCAGGAACGAAAGATTTTCGCTATCCGCAAGGATGCACTGGCGACCCAACTCCGTGCACTGCGAGAACTCAAGGACTTCCTGCAACAGGAGCTGGCTTCGCTCGAGCAACAGCTGACCTTCCATGACAAACAGATCGAGCTCATCCAAAAGGAGTTGGCGGGTGTCTCGAATCTTGTGCAGAAGGGCCTCGCGGTCGCACCGCGGGAGCTTGCTCTTGAGGGGGCAGTCGCACAGATGCAGAGCGACAGATTGGCGGCCGAGACCTCGATGCTGCGTGTCAGGCAGGAGATGAGCAAGACAGACATCGAAATACTCAACCTCAGCAATCAGCGTTCCAGCGAGGTCGCCGATGGCTTGCGCGAAACACAGCAGCAGCTCAACGAGGTCACCAGCAAATCCGACACAGCAGTGCAGTTGCTGCACGAGACACAGGTTGCGGTCCCCGCTCTGCTGGCCCTAAGGCAAAGTGCTGCGAGGGCCAAGCCGATCTTCACGATTGTGAGGCCGAAAGACGGCGGCTCGGAAGAACTCGCTGCCAACGAGACAACCCTTGTCGAGCCGGGGGATACTGTGAAGGTCGAAATCCCCCTACCGCAGTCGGGCTTGGATAGCTTGCCTGCAGCGGATGCAAACATCCAGGCCGAAACAACTGCTGTTGGAAGTACGAACTGACCAGATCCGCGTTGGGCCAACCAGGTCGGCATCCTGGCTCGGTCGATGATCAACCGTGCGGCCCCCTCTTGCAGGTGGCGTTGCACGGGCACGGCGTGTCACGCATGGTGGCTATGATCCGAAAATATGTGACTCTACAAGTGACATTTCCGATATTTCAAACGGCATTCCGAACCACTGTCTCTAGCACTTGCCTTGCACTGCGAGCCCGCATATCAGTTGGCGCACGCGGGGCCCTCGGCCTCTGACGGAACTCCCTGCCGCGGCAAGCCAACTGGTTCTGCGGGTGCCACTGGAGATATCGGTGCTCACAAGCATACTGGCCGTGTCGGTGGCAGGGATATTACTGGGTTTACGGTTCAAGGCTGCGGCTCTGCTGGCAGCGACTGCAGTGCTTCTGATCGGAATCGTTGCCTGGAATAGCCTGGGGCTGCCTGGCCATGTGACCGTTGGCGAATTTCTAATTCTGATGTTTCTTCTGGCTTGCGCCTACCTCGCAGGCTTGTCTCTATCGCACTGCTGGAATCGAAACGAAAAGTGAACGTCGTTCGAGGGCTCAGGAGGCCCTGTCGACCCGCATGACCGCGACGATGGTCCTGAGCAAGATCACGACATCGAGCCAAATCGACCAGTTCCGCACATACTGGCTGTCCAGCGCAACGCGATTATCATAGCCCATGCTGCTTCTTCCACTCACCTGCCAAAGACCGGTGAGTCCCGGCCTCGTTGCGAGGTACTCTGCCTGATGCTCGCCATAGCGCCTGAGTTCGTCTTTGACGATAGGTCTTGGGCCCACGCAACTCATGTCACCGCGCAGTATGTTGATGAGTTGGGGAAGCTCATCCAGGCTGGACTTGCGCAGCAGTCGCCCAAAGAGCGTAACGCGGGGATCGTTCCTGATCTTGTGAGTCTCTTCCCACTCCTTGCGTGCGTCAGCGTTGGCATCGAGATAGGCCTTCAGAACTTCGTCGGAATTGGCCACCATCGAGCGAAACTTGTAGCAATTGAATGAGCTTCCACCGAAGCCTACTCGGCTATGCGAGAATATTGCCGGACCTCCGGCCGTAACCTTAATGAACAGACCTACGAGGATCATGACGGGCGAGGCCAAAACGATAGCTGCGCCGGCTATGGCCAAATCCATGATCCGTTTGAGGAGACCTCCAATCGGAGGGTTCGTCGTCCCGGTAATGACATCCGACAGGTCATTCAACACCGTTCCGGCGCCGGCGTAGTCACGCGCAGAAACAACATGCTGGACCGCCCTGCTCTCGACCGCTGCCGGCACAACGGGTTGGATCCAAAGCGCCTCCCCCTGGCGCTGCTTTTCGAAGGCGTTTGTCATGTGACGGTCGCTGTTTCTCGTTGTTTAACTTCGACAGTCTTCCAAGGACGGAACCTGCCGGCAAGAAATGCAAAGGAGGTAGCGCGATACTCCAGTGGCTACCCCCTAATCCTCACGTATGATTGCCTACACGCTTTGCCGACTCCCGAAGACGCTGTGCTTGGCTTCAACCCGACGGTGCTTGGATGTCATCGCACGCGCCTTTGTGAGAAGCACGCCAAGTATCGACGTCCTGGAGGCTTGCAGTGTTCTCACGAGTTCCCGCAGCGTGTCGACGTGCGTCTTTCCCCACTCCGCAACGACTACGACACCGTCGAGCACGGATCCAACGATTAGGTCATCCGGTCCGGATTCAAGCGTTGGCAGATCAACGATGACAATGTCATAAGCAGCCAGCTCGTAGGCTGTCTGATCGTCTGCACCAACTTCAGAGAGGAAAACCTGCATATTCCTTGGCACGAGAAGGTTCTTTGCATCCACCACGGAACTTGGAAGAACGTCGAACCGCCGCCCCTGAGCGCGGACGATATTTTGTCGAATGGGGTGCTGGCACTCTTTGCCCTGGATGTTCGAGTGCCCAAGCAGTCGTGTGGTGATCGTCGATCTCCGAACATCAGCATCGATCACCAAAGTCTTTAGACCGGACATTGAATACAGCGTGGCGAGATTGCTAACGACGGAACTCTTCTGACTGCTGTTCGAAACAGCAGTCAGTCCAAGGAACTTCACCGGGTGGTTCGTTTCCGCCAAGCTGATTTCGGTTCGCGCTTTCCTCAGGCTCTGGCTGTATCGCGACCAGGGATGCCTGGTCACTTCGTCGACGTTTCCGAATTCCCTGCGCTTGCTGGTGGGCGCCAATTCTCCGACGCACTCTATTCCCAGATTATCGCGGATATGACGTGGCGACCGTATGGTCCAGTCGAACGAATGCCGCGCGAAGGAAAGGCCAATTCCGAGAATGAGCCCTGCGACGCCAGCGAAGGCCAACACCAGCTTCGGTTTTGGAGCGCTTGGAGAAAGCGGCGGCGTCGCGGCAGTGATTACTCTTGCATCGGCAACCGGGTAGGACTGCTGGCTTACCGAATTGGTGTATGCCTGCAGGAAGCTCTCGTACATTTTTTTATAGGTGTCAGCAGTTACCTCGAGTTCTTCGAGAGTAGGTTCAGAATTAACGCCGCCACCGGCACTTGCACCACCTCCGACGCTATAGTCGTGCCGAGAACGAAAGGCCTGTGCGCTGGCCATCGCCTCGTTCATCTGGGTGCGCAGTTGCTGAAGGCGTTTTTCCAACCATGCTCCACCTTCTCTTGCCGAATTGGCCTTGGTGTCGATCTGTTCATGCACGAAGGCGTCAGCCGTCGCATTCGCAATCTTGGCGGCGCCCTCGGCATCGGCAGAGGTGAAGGATATGTCTATCGCGTAGGAGACACCTACCCTTCGCACATCGAGGCCCCTGAGGAAAATAAGCATGCTGAGACGCGACTTCTGGTAGTCGGTCAGCTTAGCGGTCGGTTCCGGACCGATATGCCCCGAGAGTGCGTTCAGCCGGGTGCTTTTCTGAAGCCCCAAAGCCTGGATCATCATATCTTTGATTTTCCTGAACCTCTCCTGCAACATCGGCGTCTCAGGGCGATTGAAACTCGCATCTTCAACCAACTTCAACTGATCAATTACCATCGAAGCAATCTTCTCTGATTGCAATACCGCAATCTGGCTTTCTATTTGAGCCGTATCTAACGATAGATTTACTTCACCGCCCTCCTGCAGATGTTGCGGCAGCTTCGGTTCGATCAATATCTTCGCGCTAGCTGTAAAAACCGGATCGGTGGTCAAATTGTAGAACCATGCGACCAAGAGCGCCGCGGCGAGGCAGGCCGTAATTGTTCCGGCATAATGTCTCAGAAACCCCGTTATGTCCGAGAGACTGATGAATTCCTGTCCGGCGCTGGCCTGATGATTGGTTGCCAAGGGCCACTGGTTGGCGAACAAGCGGTTCATTCAAGGTCTCCGGCGGGCATGAAGGGAGAATCCTTCGTGCACGCCGCCCTGACTAGGAGCTTCATGGCGTCCGCCCGATGTTCTCTTAAGAGCCGAGGCCCGCGATCCCAAGCTTTTGCAGGAAGACTACGCCGACACCGGGGAAGGTAAACGCCACCAATTGGCGTAGACCTACGCCCTGTGGGAGTGAAGAATGCGCGGCAGGCCGGCCCTTACCCTGGCTAGAAACGACTTCTGCTGCTCCAGCAGCACCTGTCGTGCTCGGTTGTCCGCAAGGTCTTGCGCGAGAAGATCCAGCTTGGCTGACAGGCGTTCGCTCTTGTCCCCGTTTTCCGTCGCCTCCAGGGAAAATGCGGCACAATCTGTCATTCGTTTCCGAGCCCTGCGAAGTAGCTCCGATTCCCTTTCGATCTCTGGCTGAATGAAGTCGAGCGCACGTGCCAAGGCTCGGAAACGCCTGTGATCGACGTTCTTCTGAAAAGAGAATCTGAATGGTGTCAGCGGCACTACACAGCCACAATTGAGGTTATCGCCCGATGCGGACCTTCTTACCACGATACTCAACCGCCATGCCTAGACGAGACATCCCTTCGATCATCGATCGGCACCACCTATTGGATGAGGTGGAACGAACCGGGGGGTAGCGCTACCCGAATTCATGAAGGGGCCGCGGCTTGTCGAGATGCTAGTAATGTTGGCGCAATTTCGGAGCTTTAGCCGTGACCCTAAAGATAGTCGGCCAAGCCAGGCCGAACACATTCGCGTTCGAGAACAATGCTCTCATCAAAGCCACTGGCTTCCGAGAATACGATGCACGCTGGTGGTTCGGCCACCCCGGCTCGGATAAAGAGCCCGAGCTCAATTTGATGGGCGCCCAAGCGCTGGGAATGGGCCTCGGCACTCTGATCCGCCGAATGGGAGTCGGCCCGGAGATCATCACCGGTCACGACTTTCGCAGCTATTCCATGTCCATAAAGATGGCACTGACATCAGGGCTGATGGCTGCTGGCGGACGTGTCATGGACATCGGCCTGGCGCTTTCCCCGACCGCCTATTTCGCCCAGTTCGCACTCAACGCTCCGTCTGTTGCAATGGTAACGGCCTCCCATAATGAGAACGGGTGGACCGGCGTGAAGATGGGCGCGCAGAAACCGCTTACATTCGGGCCTGAGCAGATGACAGCGCTGAAGGCGCTCGTGCTGAACGGAGACTTCGATCTTGTGGGTGGTGGCAGCTATGAATTCGTTTCCGACTTTCGTGAGAAATATATCGAAGACTTGACTGCCGGAAGGAACGTTCGACGCAAGCCGCGCGTCGTAGTTGCCTGCGGAAATGGGACGGCTGGCGCATTTGCGCCGCAGGTGCTTGAAACCATCGGCTGTGACGTGGTTCCCCTCGACGTGGAGCTCGATCACACGTTTCCGCGTTACAACCCTAACCCCGAAGACATGCAGATGCTGCATGCGATCCGGGATAAGGTTCTGGAGACCGGTGCCGATTTGGGTCTCGGCTTCGACGGCGACGGCGACCGCTGCGGCGTCGTGGACAACGAAGGCTCTGAGATCTTCGCGGACAAGGTTGGCGTCATGCTGGCGCGAGACCTTTGCAGCCTGCATCCACAATCCACCTTTATCGTGGACGTGAAATCGACCGGGCTTTTCATGACTGATCCTGTTCTAGCGCAAAACGGCGCACGGACGGACTATTGGAAAACGGGGCATTCCTACATCAAGCGACGGGTTGCCGAGCTTGATGCAATCGCAGGCTTCGAGAAGTCGGGGCACTTCTTCTTCAACCCGCCGATCGGCCGCGGCTATGACGACGGCCTTATCACGGCGATCGCCGTCTGCGAGATGCTCGACCGTAATCCGGGAAGGACCCTGGCCGAACTCTACCGCGCCCTGCCCGTAACCTTCGGCACCCCAACAATGTCGCCCCACTGTCCCGACGAACTCAAATATTGCGTCGTCGACAAGGTCCTCGGCGACTTCATGAAAATGAAGGGGGATGGGACCGAGTTTGCGGGTCAGCCGCTGGCTGATCTGGTTACCGTCAATGGGGTGCGTGTCGTGGCTCAAGACGGCACCTGGGGTCTGGTCAGAGCTTCGTCGAACAAGCCCGAAATTGTCGTCGTCGTCGAAAGCCCCGTCTCGTCGGAGCGACGTCGACAGATGTTCGAGGCAATCGACGCCGTCCTGCGCCGCAACCCAGAGGTCGGAGCTTACAACCAGACATTCTGAGAGGAACTGAAGCATGGCACACCGGATCGTAAGTTTTGTGATGAGCGGGGGGGTTGGGTCCCGGCTATGGCCGCTCTCGCGCGAAGACAATCCCAAGCAATTCCACGATCTCTCGGGGGATGGCTCCATGCTGGCGAAGACAGTTAGGCGCCTGAAGGCGTGGCCGGACAGCGAAACGCCGATCTACCTGATAGCGTCAGAACGTCATGCCGAACGCGTCATCTCGGACATAACTCCGCTCGGACTAAACGGCGGAAAGCCAATTTTCGAACCCCTCGGCCGCAATACCGCTGCAGCTGTCGCCATCGCGACACTGCAGACGATTTCGGAGCACGGCAAGGATGCGCTCGTGCTCGTGGTCCCCTCCGATCACGAGATATCGACAGAGGCGCAGTTCTGGGAGACCATTGAAGCGGGTGTACCTGCCGCCGACTCTGGAAGTATCGTCGTGTTCGGCATCAAGCCCACTCATCCTGAGACTGGATATGGATACATTGAGGTTGCCGCCAATGGTGACGGCGCGGCCGCAGTCTCACGCTTTGTCGAAAAGCCCAACATCGAAACGGCGCAAAAATATCTGTCGTCGGGAAGGTTCTACTGGAATGCTGGCATCTTCCTGTTTCGTGCCGACACGATGCAGAGGGCTTTGATCGAGTTTCAGCCGGAGATCTGGGAAAACGCGGAACGCGCCTTCAGGGCTGCCAAGGTGGATGTATCGGGTCTTTACCTGCCGCGAGGCATCTACTCGGCGGTCCCCTCCACATCGATCGACTATGCAGTCATGGAACATGCGCTAGGCATAGCGATGGTGACGGCTTCGTTCCGTTGGAACGACCTTGGTTCGTGGCAATCGTTGCTGGAGGCCAGCCCGGTGGACGGCAACGGCAACGTAGTAATGGGCGATGTCGTCGCCATGGACTGCGACGGTTCCTATCTCAGAAGCCAGGGTCGGCTGCTCACAGTCATAGGAATGAAGGACGTGGCGGTGGTGGCAACGCCGGACGCAATATTCGTCGCCCCAGTCAGCCACAGTCAGAACGTGAAGAAGGTCGTCGAGCAACTCGAGAAGAGTGGGCGTCTCGAGACAAAATTCACAGCGTCGGAAGACCGTGTCATTGTCAGCGGGTCATGGCGCAAGCGAGTCGAACACTGGCTCTTTAACGAGACCCTTCCGCTTTGGTCAGACGCCGGGGTCGACCACGTGCATGGCGGCTTCCACGAAGCGCTCGGTTTCGATGCGAGGCCATTGGGCAAACCCAAGCGGATGCGGACGATGGCTCGCCAGATCTATGCTTTCGCTGTGGCCAAGGAACGTGGCTGGACCGGGGCCGCCGACAAGCTCATCGATCACGGAATCGACTTCATCGCAAAATACGGCCGCACCGATCGAGGAGGCTGGGTACGCACCCTCAATTCGAATGGAAGCGTGGCCGATCCGGCGGAGGATGCCTACGACCACTCCTGCGTGCTCCTCGCACTTGCTCATGCCTATCGATGCGGCCATCAACCTGCCCTTCAGCTTGCACAGGAGACATTTCATTTCATCGACTCTCACCTTGAGGATGGCAGCTTGAACGGCTTCCTCGAGACACCTGGCTGGAACGGGGTTCGCACCTCGAACCCACACATGCACATGCTTGAATCTTTCCTTGCCTGGTATGCCGCAACCGGCGATCGCGTATATCTGCGTCGAGCGGCTCGCGTCATCGATCTCTTCCGCAGCCATTTCTTCGACCAGGAAAGTTGGACGCTCGGAGAATATTTCGACGCCGACTGGCTGCCGTTGCCCGGAGACAAGGGACAGTGGACCGAACCGGGGCACCATTTCGAATGGGCCTCCCTGCTCGTCGACTTCGCGCGGGCAAGTGGGCAGAAAGATCTGGCTGCTTATGCGAGGAAACTCTATTCGTCGGCGGTCGCCAGCGGATTGAATCGAGCCACTGGGCTGGCGTATGCGGCCGTTTCACGACAAGGCATGCCTCTCGACAGGCTCTCGCGCAGTTGGCCTCAATGCGAAGCCATCAAGGCGGCGATCGCGTTGGACGACATCGGTGGGCCTGATCTGAAACCCGAGATCGAAGCTCGGGTCGCACGCCTTTTCAGATGGCATATCGATCCCGCACCGCTTGGTCTGTGGATGGATAGAATCGACGAGCGCGGTCGGTCACTGGCGACCGAGGTTCCTGCCAGCATCTTCTACCATTTGGTGACGGCATTGATGCAGTATCTCGACAAGACCGAGGGGCAGGTTGAGGAATTCCCGGTACCGTCTCTGAAAAAACACGGCCCTGTTGCGAAGCATAGTTATGGTTGAAGAAGGCGAATGCTCATCGCGTCACAACTCGGCAGATCTTGCTCGAAACAGGATGTTTTCTCGCCGTCCACCCTGTAATGCCGTGGGACGCAAGCTACCGCTAATTCGGTATCTTCTTGCCTCTGTGTCACCACGGCAAACTGCGGTACCGTCAAGCAGAAGTCACGCCTTTAGGAAAAGGGTCGATATGCCTTTCGGTTTCTGGCTGCGTAAACTCGTCAAGACGTGGGAATTGGCAACTTTTTGTTCGGGCAGTTGAAGACGACGATGGCAAAAAAGAAATCGCGAGACAGACGCAGTGGTGATCTCCTGAAGCTGCTTGCAACAAGGCCTCGGGCAGTTGCGCTTGCAGCGCTGCATGTGAGTGAATCGGTCCTCTTGGAACTTGAAGCATCGGAGGTTTTATCTCCGTCGGAGATCAGGGGACTGCTGAGGGACGCGTCGCTGACGTTGCGCAACGCCGCCGACCACGCGGACAATCGGAGCTGTCTCGTTGCCAGTGAGATAGTTGAGTCAATGAGGGAGAGTTTTAAGAGAAGTAAGTCATAACTGATACCAGCTCTAAGCGGCGTCGATCGAACCATGGCCTGTTACCAGCCAGATTTCGACATGACATTGGCGTCGCGATACCTTCCTTTGCCGATAGCTAAAAAGCTACTCGTCGCGTGAAATTTAATTTACATGATGAGTTTCAGGAGGGTACAAATGGAATTGGGTAGGGGGTACGGATGGCACAGGCTTCACGTTCTTCTTCGAGAGGAGATGAGCACCGTTCGTCATACGTTGGACTTAACGATGACGACGCCGCTCTGATCAAGACTCTCGGCTTCACCGCGAAGCGATATCCAGCCGACGCGGTGATCTTCAGCCAAGGTGACGACAACGATCGTATTTACGTCGTCGAGTCAGGTTGGGGGTGTATTTCCCATGAGCTTCCGGACGGGCAGCGACAAATTCTCGATTTTGTCCTGATCGGCGATGTCGTTCTGTCTCAGTCACCTGGAAGCGGCTCTATCGGGACGTTCGTAGCTCAAACCGAACTTTCTATGCTGGTAGCACCCACCAAGACGTTGACGCTTGCTGCCATGAAGTCGCCTCATCTATTCTCGTTCATCGCTGGAGCCCTCCTGCGCAACGGGGCGGTTATGGCTCAGCACCTTGCCAACGTGGGACGGCGCAGCGCATTGGAGCGGACAGCACATTTGCTGCTCGAGCTGACAGTGCGTCTGCAACGAGTAGGCGCAGGTGATCGCAACGGCTTCGACTGCCCGCTCACCCAATACGACCTTGCTGACGCCCTTGGACTTACTCCGATCCATGTCAATCGAATGCTGCGGGAACTTCGCGAGCGGAAGTTTCTCGAATTCCGCCAAGGCCATGTCCGCCTGCTCGATTCTCGGGGCCTGACAAAATTCGCTGGATTCGACGGCGAATACATCAAGAGTTGAGCGCCAGGCGGTTCAGCCCCTTGGAACCATCGCACTAGAGCGACCTAAACCTTCGCGTCCATCTCGAAAACCAGCAAGTTCATCGGCCGCGTCATCAATGCCTTGAGAGGCGGCGCGCTCAAGCCAGATACGGCCGGCAACTGGATCGTACTCACCGGCAACACCTTTGGAAAGGTATCGGCCGAGCAAGAGTTGGGCGTGTCCATGACCTCGCTCGGCTGCGGCCGCGAACCATTTCTGCGCCGCCTTCCGATCGAGAGTAAGCCCCTCCCCGCTCTCGTATAAAGCACCGATTGCAAAAATCGCACCAATATGGCCGGCAGCGGCAGCCTGCTTGAAAAGATGCGCCGCGGCTAGTGCCGAGCGCTCTCCACCGCGTCCATTGTAGAGCATTTCGGCAAGAGCCACCTGCGCGTCCACCATGCCAGCGTTGGCCGCCCGCTCGAACCAAAGCCTGGCTTGCTTCTGGTCAGCAGGCACACCGCGTCCATTCTGAAGCATGCGCGCATACATATACTGCGCCTGCACAATGCCTTCGGCCGCACGCCTCATCCACTTCGCCGCCAGTTCCTGGTCCTTGCGCACTCCGACCCCCTCGGCAAAACAAAGGCCAAGATTGAAGGCCGCGACTGCGTCCCCTGACGAAGCGGTCGCTTCGAACCACTCGGCGATATCCACACCATCTTTGACATCGCCGGCGCCTTCCAAGACAAGGTTTGCAAGGTCAACCTGGGATTCGCGATTGCCACTATCTGCGGCGGCGCGCAGCCAGCGCGTTCCTTCTTCGGGATCCTGAGCCACTCCGTTCCCGGAAAGATAGAGCGAAGCCAAGGCACGAGCGGCTGCTTGATGACCTGCCTCCGCGGCGCGCCGATACCACGTCGCGGCTTCCGCATAGTCCGGCTGGGGACGCTTCACATACCGCTCGCCGATACGATAGGCGGCATCGAGATTTCCGGCCAGTGCGGCGCGGCGCATCCACGCCTCGCCAGCTACTGGATCCTGACGCGAAAGGCTGCCCTCGATCAGAGAAAGCCCCAGCCTGAATTGGGCCGAAGCGAGGCCCTTTTCCGCAGCGAGCTGATAAAGCTCACCAGCTGCCTCGCGATCGACCGGCAAGCCCATTCCGTGCTCGGTGAGGATCGCAAGAAGATAGATCGCCGTCGGTAGACCCGCATCGGCCGCGCGCCGCAACGCCTCGGCAATCCTGGTCCTGTGCTCCGGCTGCTTGCGACGGGCAAGCGACAGGGCGAGGCCTAGGCACCCTTCTGGACAACCGGACGCTGCGGACTTCTCGTACCAGCCATGCGCGGCATCGAGGTCGCGCATGGCCGTTGGGCCTTTGCTCAGAATGTAGCCAAGTATGGCTTGTCCGGTTGCGGAGCCGGCCTCCGCAGCTTTTTGAGCGAACGGAAGTGCTGTCTCGAAATCGGGTTTTGGTGAAGATTGCGAGTTGAACAGGCTTTCTGAACTGCTGATTCCTGTGTTGTCCTCGTGTTCAGCCAACCCGGTGGTGTAAAGCGCGGCAAGGAGAGCCTGCGCATCGGCATTCCCATGGTCGGCAGCCCGCCGCAGCCAGCGCGTCCCTTCCAATCGGCTTGGCGGCACACCCGATCCCTCGAGATAGCAGCGGGCGACGCGGCATTCCGCTTCTGGAATGCCGGCACGAGCAGCGATTGCCATCAACGGAAACGCTTTGGCGAGCTTGCCTTTTTCAGCGAGCTGAACCGCTCTACGTAACGCCAGCGCCGGGTGGATGTGTCCAGCCAACCGATCCATCATCACCATTTTATGGCTCCCGCATCGCTTCCTGGCCGATCGGCAGCATCGTGCCGAGGATGTATTTGAGCACCGTGCGGCGACCCACCTTCACATCAGCTGTGACCGGCATGCCAGGGCTGATCGCGAAGCCGGCGGGTACGCCATGAAGGGCGACGTCATCGATGGAAATCTGCGTGCGGTAGAACTGGTCGGCATCCGAGGGCAGCATGGCCAAGGAGCTGTTGGGGTCGCGCACCTGATCCCTGGCAGAGAACGAGTCCGGGCTGACTGAGCGTACAGTGCCGTGAGCCAGGCCGTATTGCGAATAGGGGAAGGTATCGAATTTGATTGCCACGGGATCACCGACATGGACGAAGCCGCTGCTGCGACCGATGATATTTGTTTCCACCTCGAGCACCGCGTCGGCCGGGACCAGTGTGATCAACCGCTCTCCAGACTGCAGAACCGAACCCACGGAAACTTTAGCCACAGATTGAACAATAGCGTCGGCCTCGCTCCTCAGTTCCACCAATTGTTTGCGCAGCTTGGCCTTGTTGAGAAGCTCGCGGGCATCAGACATGCGCGAGTTGGCTTCCGACAGACTCTGCGACACGTCCGCGCGCCAACTCTGGATAAAGCCGTCACGCTCGGCCGCGACGCCTGCCTGCTGGCGCTTGGCAGCCTCAGATGTCTGCTCGGCGTTGGTAAGAGCTCGCGACATTTCAGCTGTGTTGTCCTCGGCAAGCAGCGTGTTGAGACGGCTTCCGACCTGTCTTACCTCCAGCTGTTTGCGCATTTGCTCAATCGACCCCGCGACGGCCAAGCGCTGCCTGTAGCCTTCGGCATCCGACTGGGAGCGAGAGATGACGGAACTGAGTTGGTCACCCTGTCGATCGAAGCTGTCCAGCTTGGCGTCATAGACCGCCTTGCGACGTTCGAAGATCGAGGCTTGTAGCGTCCAACTCGGATCCAGCCCGTCATATGTGAATGACCTTCCGTCAGCCTCGGCCTTCAGGCGCGCCACCTCGGCTTCGAGTGTGGTGACTTGCGCGGCCAATGCGGTGAGATCGGCCGAGGCAAAAGTGGCGTCGAGGCGGGCAAGCACCTGACCGGCCTTCACATGCTGTCCTTCGCGCACCTCGATAGAGCGGACGATCGCTGTCTCGAGCGGCTGGACGACGATGTTGGGCGACTGGGCCACCACCAGCCCCCTCGTCGTGACCACCTGGTCAACCGGTATCAGCGCTGCGAGCGTTATCAGCGCGACGACCAGGCTAAATATGACCCAGACGATGCTGCGGGCCACTCGCGGAACCGGCGCATTGGCGACGGCTGTCGATGGCCATTGGAATTCGAGAATGGCCGGCGCCGTCGGATCGCTGGCCTTTGCCCGACGACGGCGAGCAGGAATTGGGGAATAGGCGGTGACGCTCATGGCCAACTCACATCAGCCCGGATGGCACAGCCGCCAGTCGGCCACGCCGACCTTCCAGGTGTCGGTTCTGCTGAAGCCAAAGCTGGCGGTAGACGCCACACCGTTCCAGCAGGACGGCATGCGGCGCGACATCGAGAACCTTGCCCTGATCCACGACGAGGATCTGGTCGCACTCGGTCAGCGATGCCAGCCTGTGCGAGACGATGATCATCGTTCGGCCGCTGGCGATGCGCATGAGGTTGTCGCTGACCACCGCTTCACTCTCGGGATCGAGCGCGCTTGTCGCTTCGTCCAGTATCAGGACGGTCGGGTTGTGAATGAGCGCGCGGGCTATTGCCAAACGCTGCCGTTGCCCGCCCGACAGGTTGGGCGAGCCTTCCTCAATGTAAGTATCATAGCCATTCGGCAGGCGTTCGATGAACTCAGCCGCGCCGGCGAGGTGAGCGGCACGCATGGCATCCGAAAGCGTCAAACCCTGACGTCCCGCGATGATGTTGTCCCTTATCGAACCGCGGAAAAGGAAATTGTCCTGAAGGACCACACCTAGGCCCTGGCGGAGGTGACGTAGGTTGATTTCCTTGAGATCGACCCCGTCGAGCTTGAGGAACCCGCTGTAGTCACGATTGATGCCTTGCAGAAGGCGCGCAATGGTCGATTTTCCCGACCCGCTCCGCCCGACAATGCCGAACATCGAGCCAGACGGAATGTCGAAGCTGACCCGGTCCAGGGCCGGCGTCTTGGTACCCATGTAGGTGAAGGTCAGGTCGCTAAACCTGATTTCGCCGACGAGTTTTGGCCTCAGGCCCGCGGAATTGGAACTGCTTTCCAACGGACGGTTGAGAACCGACGCCGCCTCGCCGATGGCCGCGCCGACCTCTTCGTAGTCCTCTACCAGACGCGCCAGGCCGACAAGGGGCTGCGCGACGCGTTGGGCGATCATCATGAAGGCAAATAGGCTGCCGACCATATAGCCAGTGCTGTCGTTCATAGCCAGATAAGCCCCGATCAGCATGGTGCCCAACACCATGGCACGCTCAACTGGCGTTACCAGGGTTTGCGGCCAGTTGGCGAGTTGCCCAAAAGCGAGACGTGCCTTACCCGCGTCCGCCACCCGTTCGTCCCAAAGCGCCTTGCGTTGCGGCTCGAGACCAAGCGCCTTCACCGTCTTGATGCCGACGACGGTTTCGCCGAGCGCCGCGGACTTCCAGGTCTCGGCATCCACCACGCGTTGGTAGCTGGCCCGCAGCGGCGCGAGGAAAGCGAGGATGATCAGCATGATCAAGACGGCGCAGCCGAGCACCATCCAGGCGAGTGTCGCGTTGATGTAGAACATGACTGGGATGAGCACGCAGAGCGTCATCAGATCCAGGAAGGTGCTGAGCAATTTGCCCGTGAGGAATTCGCGGACACGGTAGACCTGTGCCAGATGGTACAGTGTCTCGCCGGCCGGATGACGCTCGAAATAGTCAAGTGGCAGGCGCAACAGCCGGCCGAAGACATGCAAGTTCAGCTTGGTGTCCAGGCGAGCGCCGACGACGTTGATGATCATGCGTCGTGCGTGGCCGAGCAGAGTCTCGTAGGCGAAAACGACGACTATCACCGCACTTAGCAACGCCAGGGTCGAGATGCTGTTGAACTGCAACACCTTGTTGACCACGGTCATGACGATGAGGGGCGGCAGAATTGTCAGGATGCTCAGCGTGAACGAAGCGATGCCAATGTCGCGCAGCGGCCTAGTCTCGAGCCTTACAAGATCTATGAGCCAGCGGAAGGTGAAAGGCGCGTCGGCGGCGACGAAGGAGCGCTGAGGACGCAGCAGCACCGCCTCACCCGACCAGACCCGCGACAACCTCAACTCATCGATCGCAACCGCCTCGGCTCCATCCGGTGCATCGACGCTCTTGAGGAAAATGAGATTGCGTTCGGCGCTAGCGCCGGTAAGCAGGCCAGCGCGGCCATCGCTGAACAGCAGAACCACCGGTCCGGTTTGTTCGAAGCGTAAGAGATGTGACCAGCGGACGCGAATCGCGCGCGACCACATACCACCGCTCTGCGCCCATTGAGAGAGGTCCGCAGCCGTCTGAGTAGTGCCTGCGCTTGCGGCCCTGAATTCGTTGGGGTCGAGCTCGACACCGTGATAACGGGCGACCTTGATCATAGCCCGGAGGCGCGGGGCGACCTGAGCGAATTCGGAGGGCCCGCCTGGAGTCCGTTGCGCTTTGCCCTCGCCCGGATGCTTGCCGGCCGTATCCGCTTGCGTGTCAGGATGGTTCAAGCTCGGTTTGGGGCCTTGGCTGAGTTGTACGCTCACAGTGCACCGCTCCCACGAACCAGAATCAAGAGTTCGAAGATGCTTCCTGCGCCTCGTAGCAATCGAGCCTGGCAAGACCGTCCGTGTCTCCAACGGGCATAGGAGATGAGACGATTGCCGGCGCCGGAAGCGCGCACGCGCGGGCCTAGCCTTTCAGCAAGGTCCGCGCGCACTATTTTCAACCACTCAGCCATGCGGCTTCAGAATATTGCTCAGGGCCTTATTCAGTGTGTCGTCGGTCTGAGCATACCCGGAGCTGTGCTTGTCCGATGTCAGGTCCAAGGTCGAACCGGACGGTTTGTTCTGGGTCTGACCAAAGCCTGCAACAGAAGTGAGCAGGTTCAGAAGGTCCACTGCCACCGAAACAATGGCGAGGCTGATGAGCTGCCTGAACAAGTCCTGGCTGTCTGCGGGACTACTGGATTGGATGAACTGCTTGATGTCTTTCAGTCCAAGCGTGCCGGTCGAGATGTTGCCGCCCTGACTGGTGGCCGTCGAACCATGGTCCCCATTGCCATGCCCTCGATGGCCATTATCACGGTTGTCCCGGTCATTGTTACCACCGTGGTGGTTACCACGGTCGTTGTCGTGGCGGTTTCCATTGCCATCGTAGCGATCGTGTTCGTGCGATCTGCCATCATGGCCATGATGATGATGATGGTGGTTGTCGCCGTGGCCATGATCATGGTCATGGTCATGGTCGCCAGGACCAGTCGCTCCGGTATGCCCGGTCGCACCCGTGGCTCCGGTGGAACCCGTGTGCCCGGTTGAGCCCGTTGCACCTGTGTGTCCGGTTGCGCCGGTAGCGCCCGTCGCCCCGGTTGAGCCCGTCGCACCGGTCGCGCCGGTCGCACCAGTTGCTCCGGTACCGCCCGTTGTGCCGGTGGCACCCGTGCTACCAGTTGCACCCGTGGCACCTGTGTCGCCAGTGGCACCCGTGTCGCCAGTTGCTCCGGTGGCACCCGTGTCGCCAGTTGCTCCGGTGGCACCCGTATCGCCAGTCGCTCCGGTGGCACCCGTGTCGCCAGCGGCTCCGGTGGCACCTGTGTCGCCGGTCGCTCCAGTCGCTCCAGTAGCTCCAGTCGCTCCAGTAGCTCCTGTGTCGCCAGTTGCTCCGGTGGCACCCGTATCGCCGGTCGCTCCGGTGGCACCCGTATCGCCGGTCGCTCCGGTGGCACCCGTGCTACCAGTTGCACCAGTGGCACCGGTTGCGCCAGTAGCACCAGGATCACCCGTTGCTCCAGTGGCACCCGTGTCGCCAGTCGCTCCGGTGGCGCCCGTGTCGCCAGTCGCTCCGGTGGCACCCGTGTCGCCAGTCGCTCCGGTGGCACCCGTGTCGCCGGTCGCTCCAGTGGCACCCGTGTCGCCAGTCGCTCCGGTGGCGCCCGTGTCGCCAGTCGCTCCGGTGGCACCCGTGTCGCCAGTCGCTCCGGTGGCACCCGTGTCGCCGGTCGCTCCAGTGGCACCCGTGTCGCCAGTCGCTCCGGTGGCGCCCGTGTCGCCAGTCGCTCCGGTGGCACCCGTGTCGCCAGTCGCTCCGGTGGCACCCGTGTCGCCGGTCGCTCCAGTGGCACCCGTGTCGCCAGTCGCTCCGGTGGCACCCGTGTCGCCGGTCGCTCCAGTGGCACCCGTGTCGCCAGTCGCTCCGGTGGCACCCGTGTCGCCGGTCGCTCCAGTAGCACCCGTGTCGCCAGTCGCACCCGTGGCTCCGGTATCGCCGGTCGCTCCGGTCGAGCCTGTGGCTCCGGTATCGCCGGTCGCTCCAGTCGAGCCAGTCGCACCCGTATCACCGGTTGCACCGGCGGCCCCGGTCGAGCCTGTGGCACCCGTATCACCGGTCGCACCGGCGGCTCCAGTATCACCGGTCGCACCCGTGGCCCCGGTCGAGCCTGTGGCTCCGGTATCGCCGGTCGCTCCAGTCGAGCCAGTCGCACCCGTATCACCGGTTGCACCGGCGGCCCCGGTCGAGCCTGTGGCACCCGTATCACCGGTTGCACCGGTATCACCGGTCGCACCCGTGGCCCCGGTCGAGCCTGTGGCTCCGGTATCGCCGGTCGCACCGGTCGAGCCTGTGGCGCCCGTATCGCCGGTCGCACCGGTGGGTCCGGTCGAGCCTGTGGCACCCGTATCACCGGTCGCACCGGCGGCTCCAGTATCACCGGTCGCACCCGTGGCCCCGGTCGAGCCTGTGGCTCCGGTATCGCCGGTCGCTCCAGTCGAGCCAGTCGCACCCGTATCACCGGTTGCACCGGCGGCCCCGGTCGAGCCTGTGGCTCCGGTATCACCGGTCGCACCGGTGGCTCCAGTCGAGCCAGTAGCGCCCGTATCGCCGGTCGCACCGGTGGCTCCGGTCGAGCCTGTGGCACCCGTATCGCCGGTCGAGCCTGTGGCTCCAGTGTCGCCGGTCGCACCGGCGGCTCCAGTCGAGCCTGTGGCACCCGTATCACCGGTTGCACCGGTGGCTCCAGTATCACCGGTCGCACCCGTGGCCCCGGTCGAGCCTGTGGCTCCGGTATCGCCGGTCGCACCGGTGGCTCCAGTCGAGCCAGTAGCGCCCGTATCGCCGGTCGCACCGGTGGCTCCGGTCGAGCCTGTGGCACCCGTATCACCGGTTGCACCGGTGGCTCCAGTATCACCGGTCGCACCCGTGGCCCCGGTCGAGCCTGTGGCTCCGGTATCGCCGGTCGCACCGGTGGCTCCAGTCGAGCCAGTCGCACCCGTATCGCCGGTTGCACCGGCGGCTCCAGTCGAGCCTGTGGCTCCGGTATCACCGGTTGCACCGGTGGCTCCGGTCGAGCCTGTGGCACCCGTATCGCCGGTCGAGCCAGTGGCTCCAGTATCACCGGTCGCACCCGTGGCCCCGGTCTGGCCTGTGGCTCCGGTCGAGCCTGTGGCTCCGGTATCGCCGGTCGTACCCGAGGCTCCAGTCGAGCCTGTCGCGCCTGTATCGCCGGTCGCACCCGTGACCCCAGTCGAGCCAGTCGCTCCGGTAGACCCAGTTGCACCGGTGGCACCCGTTGCACCAGTACCGCCTGTCGCGCCCGTAGCGCCGGTGGCCCCGGTTCGGCCTGTCGCGCCAGTCGTCCCGGTTGCACCAGTTGCGCCCGTCGCACCGGTAGCCCCCGTGGCGCCGGTCGCACCTGCCGTACCTACGAAGGTGATCGTATTGCCATCAACCGTGGTCGTGGCGGCGTTGTTGTCGGCGTCAATCCATAATGTGGCAGTATCATCCCCAGATGAGAGCCCGCCTGATGGGCTGGTCGTTGTAAATATGGAAACTTCCCCGTTCACATCAGGGGCGCTCCCATTCGTTTCAACTGTCCAGGTTCCAGCGCCGAGGCTAACTGGAACCACCAATGTACTTGCAAATGAGCTTTGAGGAACTATGAAAGTTCCGACAATTGTATTTACGCCTCCAATGTTCGCGACAATGTAGCAATATAAAGTGTCCGCGCTCATGCTGGGTCTGGCAGGAGCATTGATCACCATAAAATTGGCGGAGGCTGCCATCACACCGGTATAGCTCGCAACACCAACCGCGGTCAGCGGAGCGTGCGTCAGGCGTCCGGCAACATCCAACTCCCAGCTTCCGCCTTTCGCCGCGGCGCCGATTAGGCCTGTAGAGGCTGCGACCTGTGCACCGGTTGCGCGCGAGAGGGCATCCACGAAAGCACGTCCGCAGGTGCCTTCGCCGGCATGGCAGCTCCACAGCAGAAGGCTGCCGTGAGGTCCCAACGCGTCGCCGATGGCCGAGAGATCGTCTTGATGCCGGTTGACATTGGCAAGCGAGAGCGACCCGGTGGTGAATTCGAGTTCGCCCGGCCTGCCGTGAACGACAATATGCACCGCATCCAGGTCCTCTTGTCCGCGCAAGGCGTGCGCGATCTCCTGCGAAGCGGGCATGCCGCCGCCAAGAAGTACCGGCTGCACGCCGGGCCGCAGCCCCGCGATGAGCACCGAAATATCGGTGACTGCGGCATCGATGAAGACGATTTCCCTTGTCGCCCGCAAGAGATTGTCCGCCGGAGTGTCAATCGATGGAAACGACTTTGTCAGGTTCGCGCCCATTGTCATTCTCCCGAGCCGAATTTTGCCACGACCGATACTGTGGTGCCGGCCTTGCCCAACATCTCCCAGGTGGCCTCGTCGTAAGTCGCGGCGGCGTCGGGACTGGTTTTTGAAAAGACGGCTATCCTGCCCTGCGTCATCATCGCGGCACTGCCGCCTGCGACGGTGAAAGGTCCCCTCGCCTTGACCGGAACAGGAATCCTGCCGGCAAACGGGCTCCTCGGGACAATAAACTGACCGATCGTTGTCTGAACGCCGCCAAGGTTGGCGACAATCTGATATGTGTTGGGTTTGGCCCATGGTCGCCATGAGACGGTGATGTGGTCGTCGGCCGGCACGCCTGCGGCAGCAGCCATTGAGGGATCGGCGAAAAGCACTGCGCTGGCCATGACAGATCCTATTGGTTTCGATTGGGGTTTAAACTGAAGGTGCCGGGCGACGACTAACCACGCGGCCTGGTCTGGCGGATCGGTGGATTTCGCGGGACTGGCGAAGCACGGCGAAACCGGAACGCAAGCCCCGACGGCATCACTATGCTGATGCCCAAGAGAGCGGCGCCGTGGCCGTTGTCGCTAGGGCTATTCCCGACAGGGTGGGATTCGCGGTGTGATCGACTGGACTTATCGGAGGCCCCTTGCCGCTCAAGCCGCTCAAGCGTGTGGCGATCTGTTGTATACAACAGGTGCGGATAGTATTCGGCCGCACGGAAAGCTGCCTGAAAACCGCATTGTTTCGTGCGCTGTATCACACCAACGACCCCCCGTTATGCGTGCTCGATTTCTCGACGACGAATTTGCGAGGATCCGACAAATTGTGAAGAAGTAATAGGCAGACAAAATACTTGCCATCGTCTACGCCTTCAGGCGCAGTACGGCCTTTGCTCCCCGATATTCTCCTCGCTTGCAGATCACCCCAGCTCTTCGGCCTTTCGCTAGGCCGGGGTTACTTCCCGCAAGACTAGTAAATTAGAAAGCGACCAAATTGTAAATGGATTGGTTTACAATTGGTAAATAGTGGGTTGTAAATTGAGGGCAACGATTAGCAACTGATCGAACACAGGAAACACGCAGAAAAATCAAAGGATATCCGTGACTTAAACAACCAACCGCTGACGACGCAAGTGCCATGGAACCTGAAGTTTGGCGATCGCAGGCGAGGAGTGGTTCCTCCGAAGGGAGTAACCCTGCCATCGGATGGTTAGAAGTAAAATGGACGGCGATGGAAATGTCGGGCGCATGGGGAGGAGCCTTGCCAAGCCGGCGATTGCACCGGAATAACGAGACGCGAGGAATTGTGCATTAGCGACCAGGCTAAAATGCCGAGACACTGTGGCCTGCAGGCTACATAAAGCCAAACCGGTCCGTATCCGCACGCCCCCATGGCTGCGCGCACTCAACAACTCCAATCCGTATTTCTGCAAGAACGGACGTTACTTATGACAACCAGCAAGCAGGTATGCCTCAACATGATCGTCAACAGTCAGATGGCCAAGATCAAAGGATGTCGCGCCGTGGCTGATCATTGCAACCGCTCCTCGGAGCGATCGGCATGAGCACCATCGGCCTCTGCATGATCGTCAAGAACGAGGCGAAGGTTATCCTGAATTGTCTCGCCAGCGCGCTCCCCCTCGTCGACTACGTTCTTGTCGTCGACACGGGTTCTGCCGACGGCACACAGGAGCTCATCCGAAGATTCCTAGCCACCCACAATGTCAAGGGCGCTGTCATCGACGAGCCGTGGCGGAACTTTGCATACAACCGCACCTTCGCGCTTGAGCGGCTACGCGAGGTGGAGTGGGTCGACTACGCGATGATCATCGATGCCGACGATGTCCTGGTCGCCGACCCGGACTTCGATCCAGTGGTTTTCAAGTCGCGGATGGAACACGATCTATACGACGTCGAGGTAGTCCATGGCGACATTTCGTTCCATCGCCCGCAGATCTGCCGCAACAAACTTCCTTTTTCCTTCAAGGCCGTTCTGCACGAATACCTCGAGGCGCCGGCCGGCTCCATCACACGGCAGAACACCGAAGGGTTTCGTATCGCGACGGGACGCGGAGGAGCCCGCAGTCAAAATCCACGGAAGTACCAGGACGATGCGGCTGCTTTGGAGAATGAGCTCACAACAGAATCCGACCCGTTCCTGATATCGCGCTACACGTTCTATCTGGCGCAGAGCTACAAGGATTGCGGCGAGCATGAAAAAGCGCTCGAACGCTATCTGAAGCGTACCCACCAGGGTTTCTGGAGCGAGGAGATCTATATAAGCCTTCTAGAGGCGGGGAATCTGATGGCGACCCTTGGCCGGCCATTCGACGAGGTGGTCGCCGTCTTCGAGCAAGCGACACAGACAGTGCCCACCCGCGCCGAAGCGCTGCATGCGGCGAGCCGTTACTGCCGGAACCAGGGCAGGAACGTGGAGGGGCAGGAATATGCGCGCCGCGGCCTGGGCATGAACAAACCCGCGGGACTGTTTGTTCAGCCCTGGGTATACGACTACGGGCTGCTCGATGAGTTTTCGATCAACGCATATTGGGCGGGCGCAAGTCGGGAGTCACTCGATGCCTGCGTGAAATTGCTGGTCTCAGGCAAACTGCCGGCCGACATGGTGCAACGCGTGGCAGCCAACGCGCGGTTCGCCGCTGACAAACTCGAGGTGCGTGAGCCTCCGGAATTGGGGGGGTTGGGCGCCGAGAGCCTGATCGAGCAGCACAAGCTTGTATCGCGACGCTCGTTGCGGTCGCGCATGGAGGGGATGCCGCGCGTCCTGGTGGCAATACTAGCAAAGCAGAAGGAGCCGGCACTGCCGCTGTACCTCGAGTGCATCGAGGCGCTTGACTACCCGAAGGAGTCCATCGTCCTCTACATCCGGACAAACAACAATACCGACAGGACCGAGCACATATTGCGCGAATGGGTGGAACGCGTGGGCCACCTCTACGCGGCAGTTGAGATCGATGCCTCCGACGTCGTCGATCGGGTAGAGCAGTTTGGCGAACACGAATGGAACGAGACGCGCTTCAGGGTGCTAGGCCGAATCCGCAACGTTAGCTTGCGGAAAACACTTGAGCACGGCTGCGATTTCTATTTCGTCGCCGATGTCGACAATTTCGTGCGGCCTGCCACGCTGCGAGAGCTTGCAGCGCTCGACCTGCCGATCGTCGCTCCCCTGCTGCGCTCCATCTCGCCCGGCCAATACTATTCGAACTACCACGCCGAGGTGGACGCAAACGGTTATTATATGCAGTGCGATCAATATGGCTGGGTGCTTAACCGCCATGTGCGCGGCGTCATCGAGATGCCGCTCGTGCACTGCACCTATCTTGTCCGGGCCGACGTGCTTCACGAACTGACGTATGAGGACGGGACGTCTCGGCATGAATATGTCATTTTTGCTGACAGTGCGCGGAAGTCAGGAATCGTACAATACTTGGATAACCGGCAGATCTATGGCTACATCACGTTCGGCGACCACGAATATCATGTCGTCGGCGGGATTGAACGAGCGCGGGAGTTTTTGCGCGGAGCGGGCGATATCCCGGCATTTACCGGCGCCTCCGTCTCCACGCCTATTCCGGCCTGACCTGGGCGAGAAAACCCACGTGGCGTTTCTTTTCAACGCGATTGAACGGTAAGGCGAAGCAGCAGTGTTTCGATCTTGATGAATGGACAGACCATGCAAATAATCGCGTCAATGACCACCATCCCCTCACGAATTGATCGAATTCGTCCTGTACTCGAAAGCGTACTTGGACAGACTGTTCCGGTGGAGCACGTGGAGTTGAATATTCCATATGTATGCGTGCGTACGAACGAAACATACACTCTGCCGACATGGCTTACGGAAATGGAGCGGGTAAAGATCTTCCGAACGGACGACTACGGCCCAATCACAAAAATCGCCCCCACATTGTTACGACATCAGAGCGACCAGGAAACGTATCTTTGGTCGGTAGACGACGACTTTGCGTATCCAGAAAATCAACTGGCAATGCTCCGCCGCGGACATCGCCATTCGGAACATCGCATACTTGCAAGGCATGGTGGCGACTTCAACAAAGATGGTAGTATCACTTTTAAATACGGACAGATTCCAGTATCAATGTTCGAAGGATTCGGTACAGTCCTGTATCCTCCTGCATGTATCGGAGGCGACTTCTTAGAATACGTACAAGCGACCTCGAAAGACATGGACTGCCGGCAAAGCGACGCCGTCGTTCTTTCACTCTATTTTTCGTCTCGCGAGGTGCCAATTTTCATTTGGAACTCGCCCTCCGAAACAGAGCCTTTTTACCCTACGGGGGCGCTTCCTCATTCTTCAGAGAAAGATGCACTCCACCTACAAGGTGGTGGAAATCTGGAGCGGTACAAGCGGGTAATAAGCTTCTTGAGTTCACGCGACTCTGGCAAGTCTCATCCCGAAAATACGTTGACCCTCATCACCAAGGAGAAGTTCGAAGCACTGCCTTGGATATATACGGCTCACGGCACCGTGCTGTACGTTGACGTCGACACCGGGGAACTGCGTCATGGCGCAATCGAAAGCAGCTCGACGAACGTCAGATTTCTGTTGGAGGGAAAGCAAGGGCAGATGGTATTCGGCGATGATGATCACCGCCTTCCGATTGCCTTTCAGTTAGATCGCTCGTTGACCGTTCGGGATTCCAAGACGTTGGCGCCTACCAGTTTGGAAATCCTTCCGAAGCATTGGATTTGGGTTGGCTTCCATGTTGGCGGCACGTACCTTTGCGCCGAGCCCGATGGGCGCATCACTCTATCCCGGCCCCATTGTCTCGGCTACGAAAGTTTCTCGCTCTCGGAGCCTCCCCGCTCACAGGACGTTTTCCGAGCCTTGAGTCTTCTTAAACCGTATGATGTAAAACCATTCGCCAAGAGACGAATCGGCTGCAAAAGCGATGGGGGATATGTAATTCTTGATGATCTAGACGGGATAGACGTTGTCTACAGCTTTGGAATTGGTAATCAAGTCTCGTTTGATCTTGAGTTGGCGAACATGGGAAAGAATATATTCATGTTCGACCATACCATCCAAGGGACACCTCTCGAACACCCGAACTTCCATTTTTATAAGCAAGGGCTGGCAGCAACTAGCAACGAGACGGCATCCCTATATACGCTCGAATACCAACTTAACAGACTGGGGCATGAGGGTCGATCTGATCTGCTTCTGAAGATCGATATCGAGGGCGCTGAGTTCGAGATATTCTCGACGTTACCGCAATCAATACTTCGACAGTTTCGGCAAATTGCGGTTGAAATTCATGGATTGGGTAATCTGGGTAATCCGACCTATCGAACCAGTTTCGTGACGGCATTGTCGAAAATCAATAATGATTTCACATTATTCCATGTTCATTCGAACAACAACGAGCCTCTGATTATTGTCGATGGGCATACGGTCGCACCGGTAATGGAGTTATCTTATGTCCGATCTGATCTTATCGAGCGCGCGCCATCGGTGACAGTATATCCAACAGCATTCGATTTTCCGAACC
Organism: Mesorhizobium sp. HAY1-8B; assembly: GCF_056868045.1. Taxonomy (NCBI): domain Bacteria; kingdom Pseudomonadati; phylum Pseudomonadota; class Alphaproteobacteria; order Hyphomicrobiales; family Phyllobacteriaceae; genus Mesorhizobium; species Mesorhizobium sp. HAY1-8B. The sequence continues at coordinate 2,261,842 of NZ_CP200321.1, read as the reverse complement.
GGTCACTCAGGCCTGATCACACACTTTGGTTCTATCCGTTCCTGCCGATGCCCGAGGCTTCTAGGGAATCCCTTGAGAAATCTATTGCGATATCGAACCGTATGTTTCCAGGCTGCGGCCATGGATAGCAAGACAGTTGGCGGTCGATTCCATCGGCAGATACCAACCACGTCGTTCGGTGAAGCATCATGGAATGGATGGTGAGGCGACGAGATTTCTTATCATTGCTTGTAGGCTCACCCGCCTGCTGTTTGATGCTGGGCGGCTCGGCCTTGTCAAGCGGTCGTGAAGCGAGGTCTGCGACGATGTCTCCTCAACCTGCCCTAACCACTCCGCCCACGTCCCTCCTCTCCGCTCCCATCGAGCTTGCTGGCGACTGGGGCCGTATGCTGGAGGGCGCTGTCGCTCAGGTCATCAAGCGGACGCGACAAGCATGCTTCCACGGCGTGCGCCTTGTCTCAGACCGGCAGCCGACGCGGCTGCGCGTCGATGAGCACACATCCGGCACGCCAGCCATTTGGCTGCATCCGGACGGCAGCAGTATGGCATGGATCATCGTCGACATCGGCGAGCGGGACTGGTCGAAGCTCGCCTATCAGCTCGGCCATGAACTCGGCCATGTGTTTGCCAACAGTTGGCAAGCCGACGCCAAGCCCGCCGCACCCTGCCAATGGCTTGAGGAAGCCATGGTTGAAGCGTTCTCGCTGCGTGGCTTGGAGCGCCTGGCAATGGACTGGACGCAGAACCCTCCGTTTGCCGGCGACAACGCTTTCGGCGATGCCATCGCCAAGTATCACGAGAACATCATCGAGGGCTACACCGCCCTCGCCGGCAGCCAGGGGCTCACCCGCGACGCTGCCGCGTGGTTCACCAATCATCGCAGCGAAATAGAGGACCCTCGCCTCAATCCGTTCGCGCAGGCAATGTCGGTGACCATTCTTGCCGAGTACAATCGCGCGCCCGACTGCGTCGAGGCTCTCGGCGCGCTCAACCGCTGGCCTGGCCGCAGCGGAATTCCCGTCGGTGATTATCTGCAGCGATGGAAAGAGAGTTGCGCCGAGTTGCAAGCCTCTCCGAACCTGCCGCTCCGCTTAGGCGAGCTTTTGGGGGTTTCTTAAGCCCAATGCCAATCATACCGCGCCTTCTACTCCTTCATTATTCATTTGGATGAATTCTTCTTATATTACCAATGGCATACATATCTTTGTCACCGGCGCGCGAAATTACAGGATCCTGCCGGTCAGGCCCGGCGCCGTTAGCCCCAACCCCACAGGCGCCGGGCCGCGCGCGCTCATTCGGCTGGGTGTGGAATCCACGCAAGCGGCCCGACAGTCTGTTGGGGTACAACTTTCTTGACCGCCGAGCCTAACCGGCTTCGTGGGTGGCGTCGCCGGCTGGGAACCAAGGTAATATTAGCACCTTCAAAATAACACCTTTCAGAACCGTTTTCCCCGGCTTTGTGGTACTCAGCGGTGAAGTGCCTGTTCGGCTTCTAAGCTATCACTGACTGCGACCGGTCGCCGTCCTCGGCAATGCAGAGATGGAGCCGATTTGCTCAATCGGCGAATGTCGCTGCGCTATTCAAACAAAACTGAACTCACGCAGCGAAGTCACAGAAGTCCGAACCGATAGAGCGCGCTGACCGCAAATGGGCGAAAGATCGCACCATAACGCCCGGCCACGGGCTCACCCCAACTCTGTTTATAATCTTGCCCGGAGCCGAGATCGAACTGGCGATACCCAGCGCTTGCCGCCCATTCGATCGACGCCTCCATTATGCGGACACCGACCCAAAAGCCATCATATTCGGGGTCGCGGACGATGCATTGGCCGAGCACGATGCCTTCCCTACACATCAGGACGGTGCCGGCCGTGCGCCTATCGCCGTCGAGCAGGGCCAAGGTTTGAAACTGGATTGGACTGTCGGCGGTCTGCCGTTTCATGAAGGCGCGCCAGAACCGCAGGCGGTCCTCGACGGCCACGGTCTCCTCGGCGTCGTTGCTTTCCCACACGCGGCCCCACTGGGCGCAGCACCATTCCAGGTCGCCCACATCGTTGACGCGAAGCCGCATGAACTCGTCGCAACGTTGGCAGGCCTTGCGCACATTCTTGCGGTGATTGCGGCTCCACCGTGCCTCATAGTCGTCCTCCAGGTCGACGCGGTAGTTGTCCGGGGACCAGTAGGATCGCGGATTGAGATCCACGACGCTCTTGTCGAGCCCCGCCTCGATCCGCACCTCGACGCCCAAGGCGTGCAGCGCCCGACCAAGGGAGGCGGCAGACGACGCGGGCGCGATCACACCGGGAAGCGCCTGATAGGCGACGGGCTCCCAGTATAGGCGGCGGCGACGCAAGGAGATGATCGCGGTCGGCTGGCCGTTCTCCGTCGCAAGAGCGTGGCGCTTCCGGGCGCTCGTCGGCTGGGTGAGCTCACGATAAAGGTCGCGGTCGCAGCCGGGAATGGCCGGCAGGGCGTCCAGGGCCTGGTCGAGGGTCGAGTTCCAGACGTCAAACCAGGCGATTTGAACGCCCCGCGTGGTCAAGGGGGTCACGATGCGGGCAGCCGAGATCACGGCGGGCGCGGCGAAATGGCTTAACGCACGCTTGAAATTCGAACCGGCGGCTTTCGCGCCGGCGGAATCCATGGCGTCAGAGTGGTTCATCACCGATTCCCCCGCGGTCAGTGCTTGTCTGCCATCCAGGCGATCGTTCGAAGAAGCGGTCGGCCGCCCTTTGACCACAGACCAGACAGATTGCACGCCGCCCCGACGGAGCGGAGTATTTGTTTTGCTGTCCGCGTCGGCCGGCGCAGGAGCCTGCCCCTGTTCGGTGTCCTCACCCAGGAAGCGCCGGATGAGGGCAAAGGGAGCTCGCAGGCGCGCAGGCGCCAGGGCTTGCACCCTGCCTAGCAAATAAGCCAGTTCGGCGGCAAAGGGATGACGGGTCCAGCCCATGGCCAGGAACCAAAGTACTGCGCCAAGCCCGCCGCCCAGGACCGCCTGCAAGACCGATAGATCCATGTCGAGACCGTTCAGTCCGATGACAACGAGCGGACCCAGCGCCGTGGCGAGGGTGGCGACGGCGCTGGGCACAAGCGCGCGCAGATATTCGCCGACGCTCAATTTCAGCCGGCGCATCAGGAACCAGAGGCCAACGCCCACTTGGATCGGCGTGGTGGCGAAGATCGAGAGCGCCAGGACAAAGGGGCCATGCTGGGCCGCCAGGATCATGATCAGGCTCGTGATCGGCAGGGAAATGATCCACGCCTTGGCCGTGTCTCGGATCCCGCCGGCGGCCACCAGGGCTGGAAACATCAGTGGGACGGGGAAGCAGAGCATGGTGGCCGCCGCCATCACCTGCACCAGCGGGATGGAGGTGTCCCATTGTGGTCCCAGTAGGATGTGCACCAAGGGATAGGCTAAGAGGATGACCATCGCCAGGCCGGGCCAGTGGAACGCGGTCAGACTGGCGGCGGCTTTGAGATAGGGGGCCTTGAGGGGACGCCCCGTGCGCGCATAGGCGGCGAACCCTGGCAGGGCCACCGCGGATATAGCCGATATGACCAAACGGCTGGGCATCTGCGTGACCTGTTGAGCTCGGCTGTAGAGACCGACATCGGTGCTGCCGCTGGCCCGGCCCAGCATGAAGGTCGGAATGACCTCGCCGAGGGTGGTCAGAAGGCCGGTAGCGGTGTTAAACCCGCCGAACGCCAGAATCTCGCGCCATTTGGTGAACTCGATCCGGAAGATGGACAGGTCCGGGCGCATGAGGACGGCAAAAACGAAGGTGGAGAGCGGATAGCTCAGCGAACCCCAGGCGAAGCTCATATAACCGAAGCCCATCATCACCAAGCCAGTGGTGGTGATGTTGCCGACCAGCGCAGAGCCCAGGTTGATGGCCGCGATGTTCCAGAACTTCAGGTCGCGGCGAAGCAGAGCGACGATCGGCGAGCCGATGCTGGAGAACAGATAGCCGAACGCCACGGTGCGGACGAAGTTCTCCAGACGCGGTTCGTGGGCGAAGTCGGCATAGAGGCCCGCCGTCACGACGAAGGCGGTCGTAAGGATGATGGCGACCACCAGCATCATGGTGAAGGAAGTGCGTATTTCCTCCTTTGAGAGCTTTTCGGCGTTGACGATGTAGTTGGTGACGCCGAAATCCCGCATACCCTCGGCGAGTGCGACGAGACTGGCGCCAAGGAAGGCAGCGCCGATTTCGTTGGGTGTCAAAAACCGCGACGAAACGTACAGCGTCGCCAAATTGAGGATGAGGGTGGCGTACTTCTCGAAATAGACCGCGACCACCGCGCGCCGGACGCTCGCCATTCCTATCGCTCACTTTCGAAGAGACCGGCCCCGATGTGGGACCGCAATCATATCTCGCTTGAATTCCAGAATTGGAGTCATGGGCCGTGGATTTGGAATCCGTGTGGCCTTGATCAGGGTCGAGGCGACCTTTTGTTGATCCTCATCGGTCATCTGGGGATATAGGGGAAGGACTATGGCGTGATCCTGGGCTGCCTCCGATTCCGGCAGGGACATGCGCAGGGGCTGCGAGGCATAGACGTCCTCGCGATGAGCGCACATGATCCCGCGGCGGGTGGCGATACCGGCATCCAGCATGGCTTGCATGACGGTGCGCTGGTCGGCGGAGTCCGGCAGACGCACACAGAAGCTCTGCCAGTTGGTGCGCGCGTAGGACGGTTCGCGCGCCAGGCCCAGCCATTGCGCCTCGCCGAGCAATTCGGCGTAGCGGGCGGCCAGCGCGCGGCGGCGGGCCACGATGCCGGGCAGGCGTTTGAGTTGCTCGCGGCCAACCGCAGCCTGGATGTCGGTCATCCGATAGTTGTAGCCGAGCACTGGGTGAGTCTCGAAGATTACCCGGGCCGAGCCGTGGCGGACCGTGTCGGGCACGCTCATGCCATGCTGGCGCAACAACTTGAATTTGGCGGCCCAGTCGGCATGCTTGGTGGTCAACATACCGCCATCGCCGGTGCTCATGATCTTGCGCGGGTGGAAGGAGAAGCACGCCACGTCGCCGTGCACCTTGCCGACCTTCTCCCACTGACCGTCCCAGAAGATCTCGCTGCCGCTGGCACAGGCCGCGTCCTCGATCACAGGCAAGCCCTTGGCCTTGGCAAGGTCGACCACAGCCGCCATGTCGCAGGGCAAGCCCATTTGGTGGACGACCAGGATCGCACTGGTCTTGGCCGAAAGCGCCTGCTCGATAAGGGCCGGGTCGAGGTTGTAGGTGGCCGAATCGATGTCGACGAAGACGGGGATCGCGCCGCAATAGGCCACCGAATTGGCCGTGGCGATATAGGAGTGGCTGACCGTGACCACCTCGTCGCCGGGCTTCACCCCGGCCGCCAGCAGGGCCAGGTGGAGGGCCGTGGTGCAGTTCGAGACGGCCGCAGCGTACGGCGCGCCCGTGAAGGTGGCGAACTCTGTCTCGAAGGCCGCGACCTCGGGGCCTTGCGTGACCCAGCCGGACAGGATGACGCGGCGCGCCGCCTCGGCCTCGGCCGCACCCATCGTGGGCTTGATGATCGGAATCATGTCAGGATCCTCAGAATGAAAGACCTACTTCGGTGCGAGAAGTTGCATTGGTCGTATCACGACAAAGCCGGTGGCTCACCTTGTCCTATTGTGGGATATAGCCACCGACAGCCGGCGAGCCTGGTGTATTGGGATAGTTGGGGTGGCCGACGATACAGATACCGCTTTTCGGTCAGCGGACGGGCCCGCAGCCTTCCGGCACCACCGCAATAGGGCAAGTAATGTGCGGCCCGACACTTCGGCGGGACAATGCCAAATTGTGCCGGCGTACCGGTGAGGTAGCTGTGTGTATGGCCAGAGCACCGGCCGTTAGAGATTATTACGCTAACGCCAATACGCCAATACTAGGGAGTTCAGCAGTAGGGACTGGCGTGGGCTCAGCTCTACTTCGAGTCTTGGCCTCTCGGATAACACACGCCCAGCGTATCACCCTCTCCCAGAAAGACTCGCCACGTCGGCCCTATCATTTGGCGGTTGCCTGAATAACACCTTTTAGAAATTCGGTTTGGCGTGACGTACGGCTGGAAGATCGCGCTCAGAGCCTACGCCTTCTGGTCGAATTGATGTGACAGGGGGTTAGGCGCTTATAATCGACAAAGTCTGACCTCCCCGGGGGGTGGACGCATTTCTCGGTTGCTGAGCATCAGCTCGAGTATTGATCTATGACAACGATTGATCAGGGTGCGATTTACGCCGTCCGGCCGGCCCAGGTCGTTGTCCGGCAGGCAGAAGACCGCATCGCCGGCTTCGACGGCGTGCGCGCGATCGCCGTCCTGATGGTGTTCATCAGCCACAAGACCACTCTGCCGCACCACGACTCCTATGGCTCCGTCGGCGTCTGGGTCTTTCTCGTGCTCAGCGGCATGCTCATCTCCTCGATCCTGTCAGAAATGCGCGGAAAGGTCGAAGCAGGGACCCAGTCAAGCTGGCGGTCGATGGGTGACTTCTATCTGCGCCGCAGCCTGCGCATCTTCCCGCTGTACTACCTCTGTCTCGGCGTTTTCGCGCTGGGATCGCTATTCACGACATTCGTCGGCTTCTCGCATCTGGAAGCGGCGGTCTACGCCCTCTATGGCACCAACATCTATATCGAGATGACGCCGACTGGGGACCACGGCCATTTCGGTCACCTCTGGTCACTGTCGGCGGAGGAACAGTTCTACCTCCTCTTCGCGCCGATCCTGCTGTTCACCCCACGCAAATACCTGGCTAGGATTTGCATCGGCTTCATGCTAGCAGGCGCGACCATGCTGGCTTGGCTAGTGTTGGTGAAGGCCCACCCGAACGCCATTCACGTCGATCCGCTGATCGCCTTCGGCATGCTCGGCGTCGGCGGCTTTGTCGCCTCCTTGAAAAACCTCAAGCCGCCCGCCTGGCTGGTAAGTGCGCAAGCCCAGGCGGCGGCTGGCCTGACGCTGATCGCGATCCCGCTGGTCTTCGGATACTTCCGGGACACATGGAACGTCTGGGGACCGCTGACCTGCACGGTCGCCGGCCTGTTCCTGTTCCAGATCGCCCGCAACCAACGGACGCCGGTCGTGGCTTTCCTCAACCTGTGGCCGCTGCGCTCGCTCGGCCGGGTGAGCTATGCGTTCTATGTCCTGCACCAGTTCATTCATTTCTACGACGTCCAGGCGGTGTTCCATAAGCTGCACATAGACATCGACGGGCCACCTATCGTGCAACTGCCCCTGGAGCTTTTCATTACCGTTGCGCTGGCGACGCTCTCCTGGCATTTCTTCGAGCGGCCGCTCCTGCGGTTGGGCGCCAGATTGACCGCGCGGGAGGGCGCGGAGGCCAGCACCGCAACCGGCGCCTTGTCCCCGGGCCGGCAAGCGGCCACGCGATAGAGGCGGGCGGAACGACGGCCGATGCGACTCGACGACAAACGCCGTATCAAGGGTTTCGACGGCCTACGCGCGATCGCCTTCATTTTCGTATTCATCAGCCACAAGTTCCATCAAGGGACGTATGGATCCCTCGGGGGCGACGGGGTAATGCTGTTCTTTGCGCTCAGCGGCCTCTTGATCACCCGTATCCTGGCCCGCACGCGGGTGGCGGTCGAGGCGGGCGAGACGACGACGCTTGCAGGTCTGGGGCACTTCTATCTTCGGCGCTCGGCCAGGATATTCCCTGTCTACTACGCGACGATCGGCTTCTTCCTGATCGCGTCGTTGTTCGTTCACTTCGATGGCTTCGAAGGCGGCGCGCGCATGGCCATGCTGCTCTACGCCACGAACATCTATGTGTTCACGACAGGCCACTGGGTCGGCCATTTCAACCACTTCTGGACGCTGGCGATCGAAGAGCAATTCTATCTATTGTTTGCACCTTTGTTGCTGTTCACCCCCAGCAAGGCCGCCGGACACATCTGCGTTGCATTTGTGGTTCTGGGTCTCGTTACTGATGCGGGCCTCGAATGGACCGGAGTATCGGCCAAGGTCATAGGCCTGAATCCCATGACCGGCTTTGGTTATCTCGCCTTAGGTGGTCTGGCAGGACTGAACCTCGACCGGCGAGTGCCGGCATGGCTGGTTTCCAGGCCGGCCCAGGCCATGGCCGCGCTCGCCCTCCTCATCGTGCCCCTCACTGTCCTCAAGGACGAGATCGTCTGGCGCCTTTATGCGCCGGCAGTCGCGGCTACAGCCGCGCTTCTGGTCTTCCAGATTGCGGGGAACCAGGCCTCGCGTTTCGTCGCCTTTCTGGAAACCTGGCCCCTGCGCAGCCTGGGGCGCATCAGCTATGGCTGCTACATCTTCCACGAGTTCGTTCACTTCTATGACATCGAGGCAGCGGCCCGGAAACTCGGCGTCGTATTCGAAGCGCCGGATTGGATCTCGGCTCCCATCGAACTTGTGTTGACCATCGGCCTGGCGACCGTCTCATGGCGATTCTTTGAACGATTATTCATGGCCTGGGCCCATCGGCCGACGCATAAAGCCGCGCCGGCCGCCGCCTGAGACCCTCAGCTTGCCAGGGCCAACAGCTTTCGCAGCAGGCCAAGGTTGTGGTTCAGGCGCAGGTAATATTCGCGCTCGGGTCCGTCAAGCATCTGGAACACTGCCAGAACCGGGGTGGCGATGAGCATCTTGATTGCGCGCGCAATCTTCTGGCCTGGCGTTTTCAAGCCCCTCAATTCAACCTCGCCTTCCTTGCGGGCGCGCTCCGTGAGCCATGCGCGCGTCAGACGGCCGGCATGGACCTTGTGGTCCACTACGAATGCGTCCGAGTACCAGCAGCGATAGCCGGCCCCAATCAGGTCAGTCATCATCTGGGCCTCTTCCCCGCTGGCAAGGTTCGAGCCGACCCGACCGGTCGTGACGTCGAACCCGCCGTGGGATTCTAGCACGCTGCGGCGGAACAGCATGTTGGCGCCGACGCCGATGGGATGATCGGTCGTATCCCGGAAGCCGTCCTCATCGACCACCGACAACAACAAGCGCGCTCGCGGCCCGAGCTGGCTCGGCGGTATTTCAAGGCTGCTGGCGTCGTCGGGCCAGTGTGGAATCACCCGCCCCGCGAGGATGGCGGTCTGGACGTCACAGCGGGCCGCGTAGGTGATCGCCGCCTCTATCCAACCGGGGCGCGGCACAGCGTCGTCGTCCAACAGCGCAATCCATTCGCCCTTGCCTGCCTCGAAACCCGCGTTGCGGGCCCGGGCAACACCGGGTTCGTCGAGCCGAATGAAGCTCAGTCCCTCGCGCGCCTTCAGGGTCTGCAGCACATCGGCGTGCGCCGGCGCCGAGGCGCTGTCGATGACGATGACCTCCACCGGCTGGCCCCGGCACTGTGGCAGCAGGGCTTCGACGCTCTCCAGCACGTCATGGCTCCGGTTGTGCGTGGCGATGACGATGCTGATGACCGGGGCACCGGCGCTGACCTTCGGCGCGTCCTTGGCGTCCTGCATACCGATCCGATCCTTAAGCTCCATGCCCATTCAGTCCAGCGCCGCGTCCTCGGCGGCCGGAGGACGGGCGCCCATGCCGATCGACCAGAAGAACGCCGTGCGCAACGGCGTCGGCGTCACGAGATCCCTTACCGCCCGGAACGGAAACACCAACAGCGCATGGCGCACCGCGAATCGCACACCCTTGGCATCCCCCTTGGCCGCCCGCTCCACCGCCGCATCGGCGAAATAGGTGTAGAATCCTAGGAGCGTGGCGAAATAGGAATGCAGCCACTCCTTCGGCGAGCGCCACTTGCGCCAGACGGGAACGGCATGCCGCATGAACACTTTGCGCGTATAGGGAATCCGGCTCAGGACCAAGGCATCATAGGATCCCGACGGACGCTGACGGAACAAGACGCAAGGCACGGCCACATGCTGCATATGCCCTCCGCCGGCGACACGCAAATGCCAGTCCCAGTCCTGGTCGGCCATCAGGGTCTCGTCAAAATAACCGTAGGCGTCGCGTACCCCGATACGCGCCATCGTGGCGCCGATCTGCGGGAAATAGCCATCCAGCATCATCTTTAGATGGTCGCCGTCAGAGCGGACGTCATCGGGGATGGGGCGCGCGATCGGCCGCAGGTCAGGATCGGCCATCACCACCTGACCGAAGACGGCCTCGACCTCCGGCTGGCGGTCGAAGAGTTCCAAGTGCGGCCTTACATGTTGCTCGGTCCAGACGTCGTCGTCGTCCAGGAAGGCCAGGAACTCCCCCGTGGCCGCCCGCATCGCCGCGTTACGCGCGGCGCCAGCGCCCGCAGTCGTCACGATGAGGTGCCGCGCGCCGTGGGCCTGCGTCACTGTGCCGGTGGCGTCGTGGTTGGAGCCGTTGTCGCCAACCAGTATCTCGAACGTCAGGTCCGTGCCTTCCAGCGCGCGGATGCTCGCCAGCGCCTGGTCCAGCAACTGCGGACGGTCGCGGGTCGGGACGACGACCGAAACGATGCGCGCCTGACTCACCCCCACTCCTCCCACCGATCGAAGACGCCCGACAGGGCCGCCGAGAATACCCGCTTGTTGTCGAAGCGCGTGATGAAGGTCCGCGCGATGGTGCCAGCCGGGCGCGTCTCCTCGGCCTGTGCGTAGACCAGATCATAGCCTGATGCCCTGGCCTCTCGCATGGCGACCGGCGTCCAGTTGGCCGACTGGCCGAGCGGGATTGCGAACGACGTCGGCGCAAAACCAAGTCGCGCCTCGATCATAGCGCGCGAGCGGTCCAGTTCCTCGCGGGCGGCGAGGCCGTCCAGCTGTCCAAAATCGGGATGGGTCGCGGAGTGGCTGCCGATTTCGGCACCGTCGGCGGCCAGGCGCTCCAGATCGCGCCAGCCCAGAACTTCGTCAGTGGTCCAGGGCGAGGCGCCTTCGCTCCAATCGGTGACCACGAAAAGGCTCCACGGCACCGCGAAGTCCTTCAGGATCGGTGCGGCCTCGGTCATGACGCTGCGCAGGCCGTCGTCGAAGGTGATGGCGAGGTCCATCGGGTCGCCGCCCGTCCGCGCGATCTCCGAGGCTGGGACGAATCGATAGCCCCGCGCCGCAGCCCACTCCAACTGACGAAGAAACAGCTTCGGCGGCACGTCGTTATAAGCCATCAAGGGCTGGCCGACCGAATGGTAGGCCAGGATCCGGCCTCCTGAACGGCGCAAGCGTCGGCCAAGGACGGACATACCTTCACGTTCGAGGACCATGCGTGGGCCGACCAGATGACGCCTTTCGACACCGAACGCGTGGGCAGCCCGCTTGAGAATCTTCGGTGCTTGCCTAAGCATATCCAGTTTTCGCTCTCTGGTCTTTTTACCAGTCTCGAACAGCAAGCCTCCTGATAGCTATGACGTCCATCGCCAACACCACCACGTCCAACCCGAGGCGCCCGGTAGCACTATCACGTCGAACGGAATCCGTTCATTTAGAAGAAAATGGTAAGGCCCTAAATCAAAAGGTGTAAAACGCGATGGCTTGCCTGAACTGGGAAACCCACTTCAGGTTATCGTGCTCAAGGTTTTGCAGCATCGAAGCAAGGTGGCGCTGGTCGCTCCAGATGCAACCTATGACGTGCCTGCCGGGCAAAGCATGCTATTGGAACCTCACATCTAGCCGCGGCCCATCAGCCGGCTCACCCACCGGGGCAGCCATTCGGGCAGTAGGTTGCGGATCGCGTCCCAAGTCCCGTCAAAGGACTTTGTCCGCGCCAGGCGCCGCCATACTCTGAGCCGTTCCGGCAGCGACATTAGGCGCATAGAACGCTTCAGGATCGCCTCGACGCTGTCGAACTCGCCGAACACCTCGTTGAGCAGGATGTCGGGATAACCGTCGTAGAGCTCCTCGTTCGCGGGCGCGCCCTTCTCACGCAGCGGCGTGACTGGCGCGATCGCCAGGGCCCTGGCGTAGAGCGCCTCCAGACTTTCGAGCCAATTGGGCGCCGTGTGCAGCCGCTTGACGTTGGCCTCCGTCTCATCGCCGCGCCGACGCAAAGCTTGCAGGTCGGCGAGCCAGTCCGCCAGGATGCGGTTGTATTCCGCCATCGAGGTGGCGAAGCCAATGGTCGGCGCCAGCCCGGGCATATCGGTGCTCATGACGTTCGCATCCGATGGATAGGGAAACAGCGTCATGCAGGGCGCGCCGAGCCCGCCGGCTTCCAGCATCGAGGTAATCGATACAAAGGGGTAGGAGTTGAGGTAGATGTCCGCTGCCTCGAAGGCCAGCGAAGGATCGGGCGTCTCTGGCCGCCCCATGATCCGCCCGCCGGTCGCCGCTATGGCCTCTTGCCAGTCGGCTGGCTCCCCCGGCCCCACGACCAGCAACTGCGCATCGGGATGGGCCAGGAGCGCCTCGACATGCATGTCGGCGAAGGAGACGCCACCCATCGTGCGGTATTTCACGCCGCGGGCCACGGAAACCAGGAGAGGCCCGCCGGCCGGAATGCCGAGCTTCTGCCGCGCCTCGGCCCGGCTGTGCTTGCGCATCGGCGGATCGATCTGAATCGGCAGGATGACGTGACGCTCCGCCGGGATCCCACGCCGTTCCACCACCAGCCGCTCGCCCGACACGCGCGAACTGGCGATCAGGTCGCACACGCAGAGCCCGACCCAGAAGGCATGGTCGGCGTGGTTGACCAGCACCACGGGCGGTCGGTTGCGCTCGTCAGCGAAGGCTATGCCCGGCGTTGGGTCCTCATTGCTGACGTGCAGGACGACCAGGTCGAAATCGAGCGACAACTTGCGGAGCGCGCTGGCCCATTCTACCGGTCCGCCGCGCGTTGCGCCGATCATATGGATATGTCCGCCACGAGCCTCCACGGCCTGGGATACCGACAACGGCGGCGCTCCGGGATGGCGCAACAGGGCCAGTGAGTGATGACGCCCCTCGTCGGCTGCGATCCAGCGGCGCATCATCCGCGTCAAGCCGCCGACTTCGTTCAAAGCGGTGGCCACATGCAGCACGCGGCCGATCTTCGTCCGCGCCGGTCGCGCAGCTTCGGCCTGCGCGGCGAGCGCCCGTCGCGCGATTTCGATCAGTATGTGCTCAAGCGGCTCGGACCGATAGAAGCCGCAGTGCCGCTTCCGCGCAAGCGTGACCGCCGCCTCCACATAGGCCGCCGCCGAGTTGAGGTCACCAGCCTGCAGACAGCGCTCAGCCTCGCCGCGAAGGCTTTGAAACTCTTCGTAGTTGTGGCGCATACGCGCTACCTCGGCCTCGGAGGCCTCGATTCCAGATTGCATCGTCTCTGGCATCCTTCCCCCCACGGTCGCAGTTGCCCTAAAACGTGTTATCCCGAGTGGCCAAGGCTTGCCAAGCGACAAGGCAGGTTACATAAAAAATGTCGCCGACCGCTGCGATCCGATCTTTCAGCGGCCGGCCAAGGCTCGCGTCCGATTGCAGGCGATGGCGCGAGACAGACAACTCCAGGGGGAAGCGATGCCGATTTCGGAAAGTGTGGTGATGCGTGGCGAAGTTGTCGTCCACCACCCCAATCTGGTGAACCTCTACGGCTGTGAGATCGGTAACGGCTCGCGCATCGGCGCCTTCGTCGAGATTCAGAAGAATTCCTACGTCGGCGAGCGCTGCAAGATCTCCTCGCACACCTTCATTTGCGAGGGCGTGACCATCGAGGACGAGGTCTTCATCGGCCACGGGGTGATGTTCACCAACGACCGCCTTCCCCGAGCAACCAACCTGGACGGGAGCGCCCAGAGTGAAGCCGACTGGAAGGTCGAGCCGACCCTGGTCAAGAAGGGCGCGTCCGTCGGCTCCAACGTCACTATCACCCCGGGCGTGACCATCGGAGAGCGGGCACTGATCGGCGCCGGTGCCGTCGTCACCCGTGACATCCCCGACTTCGCCATCGCAACCGGTGTGCCGGCCCGCGTGGTCGGAGACGTAAGGACCACAAAGGCTGGGTGACTCCCCATTTCAGCACGGTTTCGTACACCGAATTGCGATCTTTGGGGTATTTAGAGAGATCATTTGAGGTAGTTCCAGCGCCTGCCCTCGCCTGGCTGGATGATCCTGGTTGGGTCTTGATGACCCAACGGCCATAGTGACCGCGCGGCTTCGCGGCCTCAAACTTCAATTTGAAGAGGTCGAGATGGCACGGCATTCGACGATCAACCGGCGCATCCTTTCTCAACCAACGACAGGCTCCAACGGGCCTCCAGGACTCCGGTGGGCGGGGTGGAGTGTAGGGTAGGTCAAATGATCAATATCGGTATCATCGGTTACGGCTACTGGGGGCCGAACCTCCTACGAAACTTCATGGAGCTTCCCGATGCCCGGGTCCGCATAGTCGCCGACCTGGACCCCAAGAAGCGCGAGTTGGTGGAACGCCGCTATCCAGGCGTCCAGACCACCAGGGACGTCCAGTCCTTGTTCCAGGATCCCGAGATCGACGCCATCGCCGTGGCGACGCCGGTCAATAGCCACTTCGAATTGGGCATGTCGGCGCTGAAGGCCGGCAAGCATCTCTGGCTCGAAAAGCCGATGACCGAAACCTCGCTACAGGCCAGGATGCTGGTCAATGAAGCCGACAAGCGCGGATTGACCCTGATTGTCGATCACACCTTCATTTATACCGGAGCAGTCCGGAAGATGCGCGAGATCGTCGCCGCCGGCGACCTCGGCCAGATCTATTACTACGACGCCACCCGGGTGAACCTGGGCCTCTTCCAGAAGGACGTGAACGTCATCTCCGACCTGGCGGTCCACGATTTCGCGATCATCGACCGTCTATTCGAAGAGCATCCGACCGCCGTTTCGGCCAGCGGTATCAACCATTTCCCCGGCACCCCGGAAAATCTGGCCTACATCTCGCTGTTTTACGACTCCGGCATGATGGCGCACATCAACGTGAGTTGGCTGGCTCCAGTGAAGGTGCGCAACATCCTGGTTGGCGGCTCCAACAAGATGATCACCTATGACGATCTGGAGCCCTCCGAGAAGGTCAAGGTTTACGACAAGGGCGTGTCCTTCACGGACGACCCGGCCAAGATCCATGAGATGCGCGTCGGCTACCGCACGGGCGACATGTGGGCGCCCAAGCTCGACTCCACCGAGGCCCTGCGCATCGCCGGCCAGGAGTGGATCGACTGCATCATCGAAAAGAAGGTTCCAACCGCTGATGGCCGGCTTGGCCTGCGCGTGGTGGAGATCATCGAAGCCGCCACCAGTTCCATGCGCGGGCGTGGCGAAACCGTTCACCTGCGACGCAAAGATGCTGCCTAATATGATTCCGTTCGTAGATTTAAAAACCCAGTACACCTCGATCAAGCTCGAGGTAGATGCAGCCATTCAGCGCACCTTGGAGACCTGTCAGTTCACCCTGGGCGCCGACGTAGCTGAATTTGAAAAGGAATTCGCTGCCTATTCGCAAGCAGCCTTCGGCGTCGGCGTCAACACCGGCACCAGCGCCCTGCACCTGGGCCTGCTGGCCGCCGGGATTGGGCCGGGCGACGAGGTTATCACCTCCCCCTTCACCTTCGTGGCGACGGTGGCGGCCATTTACTACACGGGCGCGACCCCTGTGCTCGTCGATATCGATCCTGCGACCTACACCATCGACCCGGCCCAGATCGAAGCCGCTGTCACGCCGGCCACCAAGGCGATCATCCCGATCCACCTCTACGGCCAGCCGGCCGACATGGATCCGATCATGGCCATCGCCAGGAAGCACGGCCTGGTGGTGCTGGAAGACGCCTGCCAGGCGCACGGCGCGGAATACAAGGGCAAGCGCGTCGGCGCCATCGGTGACATGGCGGCTTTCAGCTTCTATCCTGGCAAGAACCTCGGCGCCTATGGCGAAGGCGGGATGCTGACGACCGACAACGCCGATCATAACCGGGCGGTCCGCATGCTGCGCGACTGGGGCGCCGAGCGGAAGTACCACCACGAAGTCAAGGGCTATAACTACCGCCTGGAAGGCCTTCAGGGCTCTGTTCTGCGCGTGAAGCTCAAACACCTGGATAGGTGGACCGAGCAGCGCCGCGCCACGGCCGCCCGCTATGACGCCATGTTCGCCGGCACCGGACTGCCAACCCCCTTCGTCCGCAACGATGTGCGCCACGTCTACCACATCTACGCCGTCCGCACGCCCGAACGCGCTGGCTGGCAGGAGGCGCTGAACGCTCAAGGGATCCAGTCGGGCATCCACTATCCCATTCCCGTGCACTTGCTGCCCGCCTACGCCGACCTCGGCTACAAGCAGGGCCAGTTCCCGCACGCCGAAAAGGCTGCGGCCGAGGTTCTGTCCCTACCCATGTTCCCGGAGTTCACGGAGCAGCAGCAGGACGTGGTCGTGGCTGCGGTCAAGAAACTGCAAGCAAGCGTTTGACGAGCGGGCCTCCGCTCAACCGGAAACAGGCCTGCAAAGGCGCCTCCAAACCGATGACAGGGAAATACAATGAAACTTGAAGGCTCTCGAATCCTGGTGACTGGCGGCTGCGGTCTGATCGGCTCGACCACCATCGACCTGCTGCTGAAGGAGCACGCGCCCGAAAAGATCGTGATCCTCGACAACCTGGTCCGCGGCAGCCTGCAAAACGTCAAGGACTCCCTGCAAGACCCGCGCGTCGAACTCGTCGAAGGCGACATTCGCGACGTCGCGGCTGTCCACAAGGCCACCGACGGCATGGACGCCGTCATCCACATGGCAACCCTGAGGGTCATCGCCTGCGCTGCAGAGCCTCGCGAAGCCCTGGGCGTCATGTGCGACGGTAGCTACAATGTCATTGAGGCCGCCCAGGCCAAGGGCGTCAAAAAAATCTGTGCGGCCTCCTCTGCCTCGGTCTACGGCTTGGCCGACCTCTTCCCGACCGAGGAGAGCCACCACCCGTACAACAACCGTACCTGGTACGGGGCCAGCAAGGTCATGCTGGAAGGCCTGTTGCGCTCGTTCAACGACATGTACGGTCTGCCCTACGTGGCGCTGCGCTATTTCAACGTCTACGGCCCGCGCATGGACCTGCATGGTAAGTATACCGAGGTTCTGATCCGCTGGATGGACCGCATCGACGCCGGCCAACCGCCGCTGATCCTCGGCGACGGGTCCACCACCATGGACTTCGTCTATATCGATGACATCGCCCGAGCCAACATACTTTCCCTGATGTCGGACGTGGAGGACGACGTTTTTAACATCGCCAGCGGCGTGGAGACCAGCCTGAACGACCTGGCCGCCTCGCTCCTGCGCGTGATGGGTTCCAACCTCCAGCCGGAGTACGGGCCCGAGCGCAAGGTGAACCCGGTCTCGCGGCGACTGGCCGACACGTCCAAGGCAGAGAAGATGCTGGGCTTCAAGGCGACCATCGATCTCGACGAGGGCCTCACCCGCCTAGTCGAATGGTGGCGCGCCAATCGCGAGCAGGTGACTGACGACCCACTCGGGATGCGCCTTGGGGCCTTCCGTGCTCTGCGACGGTGTGGTTCGGCCGCATGAACGTAACGCTCGAACCGTCGTGGCGCAGTTTTCCATCGGATTGACGGAGCATCGTCACAAGCAATCGAGCGCGGTCCGGCCGTCTCATTGTTGGTACGGCCGCTGGCAGGATAACGTGCCTTCCGTCGTTCCTGGCCGGCATCGGTCCTCATCCGCCGAGGCGGATCTCCTTATCTCAAATGGCGTCCATCGCACTGCCGAGGCCGTGCGTTTCTACTACCACCACACTGCGCATCGATGTGCACTGAGTTTGGCCAGCCCCAGACAACTGGCTCCGGCAACCGCGTCCATTCATGGCCAAGTGTATCGGCGTTGACGCGAATCCCCTCCTTTGACAACTGCTTGCAATGCCTTTGGTGAAGATGGCGCGCAAGGCGCCTGCGAATGTGTAGTTTCCCGCGTCCGACAGAGTGCAGGAATTGGCGGAGTCGAACATGGCGAGTTCCGCCTTCGGCAAGGCTACGTGTGCGGGATCACTCTGCGGCGCGCCATGGCCAGATGAGCGAGAATTACCTTCGATATCGATCTCGGCCCCGGTCGCAACAGAGTGGTAGAGAAACATGGATGGTTGGGCTTGGCGGAGTGTAGTCGCGTCTTGTGCGGTTCTCCTTCCGTGAGGCCCTAATTGGGTGGCCCAGGCGGTGCGCGCAACTCGCTGTGGCTAGGCAGAAAGTTCGAAAGCTCCCAACGCCAACTTGGATGCTGGCGACGGGCAATGAGGGTTCACGGATATCCCTTCGGACCTCCGCGAAGGGCGGCAGGCAAGATAACTTGCGTCTCGTCGTTCCTGGTCTGCATTCGTCCTCATCCGCTGGGGAGTTTCTCCTTGTTCAATTCACGTCCGTCAGCGTACCGGCGCCACGCGTTGCAGATGCCTTTGCACCGCTCATCGCCGCGCACCTAGTAGCTTGCGGTTCTTGAGACGGGCGCGTTCAGCGGTCCGCTTGGCTCGCGGCCGTATCGCAGCCATAAATGTTCCATCGCCATCGCGCGCATGATCACGGCTGCCGTGCGAAGCGGAAAGCCAAAGCGCAGTCCCTAAACGCCGAACAGCGCCGTCTGTACTTTGCCCCATATTGGGACAGCCTTGATTTGGCCGCAATTGCTTCTAGCTGCTTCCTAGTTGTCGAAGCAACAGGACGAGGTGGGCAATGCGGATCCTAGTAGGACCTGCGAAACGAGAGGGCGTTTCTCGAACTATTTTCCATAGACCGTTGGGCGATGGCGATATCAAATCCGAGACGGGGGTGGTCATACTTTCGATAGATGCCGGCGGTATCTACGCAAGCGGTTCGCAATACCGATACCAGATTGAGTTGACGCTTGATGAACTTGAGGCGCTTGCGAGCCGTCTGACAATGAGATCGTAGCTAGTATATCCAGCCGCACCAGCCATCTGACGTTACGTCAAGAATCAGCTACTGTAACGTTGCGGCGAACCTGGAAAGTAACCGTCCGGCCGGCGCCATTCAGGCAAGCTCCCAGCAGAAGCGCGCCGGCCGTCTCTGGGCCTTACCCCGGTGTGCCAATGCGGGTTCTCTACGCGCTGACCACATGCGTTGCTACAGGTTTGTCGGTCATCGCCCGGCGTCCGAATTGTTGTTCTTTGTACCTCGTTCGTTTGACTTTCGAGCAGATTGTCATGGGCGTATATCTTCCCCCGCGGGGTCGTTCTCATAAACCACCCGTCGGTTAGGCCCGGTGTCCTCCCCAATCCCAACCGGGCACCGGGCCGCCGCAGAGTTCATCGAGCTTGGATGCAAAAGGCACATGAACTCGCCGGGCGAAGACCCCAACCACCTCAAGCCCGGCGAGCCCACTACCTGATCAGGAACGCGATCAGGACCGGAATCACCCGGTACCCTTCCGACGCAAGAGCGATGCCAGCATCCCGTCCCGCAATGGGACGATACAGGAAGGGGAACGGGATCTGCTGGGCGTTGTTTGCAGGTTTGCTAACTTAGGTTGGGCTAGCCGGCTTGCCGTGTCGGCTAGGCCCCGGGGTCAGCCAAACCTACCCCGACGACGGACTATCGGGCTGCTTCGTCAGTTCGACGAAAGCCCCTGGATATTCGTAGAAGAGAGCCGCCGCACCGGCGCCTACCACACAGCGCCGGGACTGAACGCCGGAAACCCAACACCCGTCGGTCTCCGTCAGGACGAACGCCATTTCCTGACCGCCATTCGCTCCAACCGCTGCAAAAACCGGCCCATCGGCCTTTGCCGCGGTTCAACCAGAAGCAAGACGTGTCTCGGCGTAAGATGGCGCTAATCGCGAACTGCGCTCTTGCTTAGACTTTCCGGATGGCGCCGGCGCCTGGGGCGCGGCTACTCCAAGTTCGGAGGATATGCGCTGTCCTTAAGGCTTACTTGCATCGTTGCCGAGAGCACGAGAATATTCGATTGCCAGCAATGGTCCCCGGCCCGACTGCCCAGATGCGCCCTCCAAACGCCAGACTTGGTAGTCGGGCCACCGTTCAATCCAACGGAGCTGCAAACGATGTCTGCTCACCGCTTCAATCACCCTGTTCACGTATTCGTGGGCCTTGGCTTTCCCCATGCGGTGTCCTCTGTGCAGGAAGCCCGTCAAATCCTTGATGAATGGACGGGGCGGCACAGCCCGAAATACACAGCGTCAGTTGCCCTTTGCCAATCCGCACTTGCCCGCAAGGAAGACGTTGAGACGGCCCGCGCTGCCTTTGAGGCCTTTGCTCTAGCCCACGGAATTCTTGCGCCGGACGCAATCGAACTCGCGGTGGCACGCGCGGCAGAAGAGTGGATGGCAGCCTATGATGGGCGGACCGAGGTTTTGACTGGCCGTTAGGTCGACCTTGAAAGTCGATCATCGGAATGAAGAGCGAACAGTTCGAGTTCGTCATGGATTGGAGTATCGATATATCGAACTGTCGGCATAGATGCCTCGCTTCACAAACGGCGCGCGCTCGAATTGCTCGCGATCAGTTCCAGCTGGTAGAGCTGGATCAATGAAGCCACCAAAAACTCCTCGATAAACGTGCCGCGAACAAAACTCGCTCCAATGCAAGGGCGGTTGAAGATCCGCTGCAAGAATTCTACTGCTTCTGGCTGAAAGCATTCGGGATTTCTGTTGCCGCATGCTGCACCTCCACGTTTGGCGGACGCAAGGTGGTCGCTCACAGCCGACGGAGCCCTTGGCTGCTCGGGCCGGTGTGTCAGAATCGCGCGCACCTCGAAGATCCAGCGCTTCCGATATCTTGTCGTCAGGACGGTCGACCGCGCCGCCGACGGCGTCGACAGATGGTGATTTGGCGGGCTCCCCTATTGTGCTCTCGACCCGTTGCAGAATCGTATCGAGCGGCTCGGCGATCTCGGCGAGTTGTCGATAGACGAAACCCAGCGACTCGGCACGCTTGACAGCCGTGCGGTATCGGACACGCGCCGCCTGTGGATTTTCACCCAACATTGCCGCAATGCCGATCACCAGAATCGGTAAATTACATCACAATTCAAGCACTTAAAGGGAGAGCCGATGGTACCGTTGGCTGGGATCGACCGCTTATGCAAGATATTGTTTTTGTTATATTTTCTGCCTATGAGAGACCGATTTGTATCACAATAGGTATCACAATACATAACGCATTTATTGCTGCCAGCTGGGTGCGACCAGAGGTACGCGGCCAAGGGCGCCGACATGCAGCGACGTAGCCTGAGATGCGCCGCCGATAGGGCCAACCGTCCGCTCAGCATCACCACCAACGCCAGGGCAAAGCCGGCGGTAGCGATAGCAGAAAGGTAAAGCCCATCGGCGGCCAGAGTGCCTCAGCGGCGAGGCGGTCGCCGCAAAGATGCCGCCATAGATTGCTGCCGTGAGCAACAGAGACGGAGGCATCCGCCAAGCGGAATCGAGCCGAAGACGTCCGGAGATCTCACGCCAAGGCACCCTCCGTTTAATCGATCCCGGGTGGCAAATGGTCGGGGTGGCATGCCGCTAGGCATCGCGGCATTTTTCATGATTGACGGCCGCCTTAATTTAAATATGATCATAATAAGGATAATAGGTGGAATAGGCATGGATGTCGCACCGCTCTCACGGCGCAAGCTCTCCGATCAGGTGGTTGATCGGATCAAGCATTGGTTGATGGCAAAAAATATCAAGCCAGGTGACCGTCTGCCGCAGGAGAAGGAGCTCGTTGAAGTTTTCGGTGTTGCACGCAGCACAATGCGTGAGGCGCTAAAGGCGCTGGAGGTCCAGGGTCTGATCAGTATTGTTGCTGGCCGTTCTGGTGGCGCGATCATCGCCGAAGTCGGCTACGAGACGGCGGCGGGACTCCTGGGCAACTACTTCTATTTCCAGAATTTGCAAGCCGGCCAGATCTACGATCTGCGCCAGCTTGTCGAGCCGGAAATGGCCGTGTCGGTTGTAGAGCATTTGACCGAAGACGATTTCGACCGATTGCAGGAGCTTATCGAAGCTTGTGCGAAAGTTGAGGACACTCCGGAATTTCGTCGCCAGCAGAGGTTGGACGAGTTGGAGTTTCACAACGTTCTAGCCGTCCGCTCGCCGAATTCGCTCTATTCCTTCACCTGTCGCTTCATCAACAAGGTGCTCGCCGATCAGGTCGTGTTCAAGCGCATGTACCAGCAGCGGCAATTGAAGATCGATCGCGAGAACCACACCGCGCATAGCGAACTTCTCGAGGCCTACCGAGCGCGTGACAAGGATCGCGTTCACAAAGCAATGACGCGCCATATGCGTGAGTGCGCCTGCCACATCGTGGAGTTGGACGCGATCGTGCAAACCCGGTTCTTCAGCGACTCGCCTACGCCTGTCAGACAGCGGACTGCGTAATGAGTGTCGCGACCTCGCCGATCGCCGATCGCCCGCAAACCGATGAAGTGCTTTCGGTCAAAAGACTGCGCAAATCGTTTCCGGGCGTGGTCGCCCTAGCCGGCGTCGATTTCGACGTGCGAAAAGGCGAGGTGCATGCCCTTCTTGGCGCCAACGGCGCGGGCAAGAGCACGCTGATCAAGATCGTGGCCGGGCTTTATCAGCGCGATGGAGGCGAAATCCTGTTGAACGGGTCGCCGGTGTCTTTTGCGGATACGGCGGCGGCGATGCGGGCCGGTATCAGCGTCATCTACCAGGACTTCGCGCTGGTCCCTCAGCTGAGCGTCGCCGACAATATCTTCCTCGGCAGAGAAGCGACAACGCTTCGAGGTATTCTCGATCGTGGCGCCATGCGTGCCGAAGCTCGTCACCTGCTCGACGTGGTTGGAGCCTCCTTTCCCGTCACAAGCCTGGTGTCGGAACTGGGTCCCGGGCAAAGGCAGATGGTCGAAATCGCCAAGGCGTTGCGCAGCAACGCCAAAGTGCTGATCCTGGACGAGCCGACGGCTTCGTTGGGCCACGGAGAATCCGAACGCCTGTTTGGCCTCATCCGCAAACTGGCGGCGGATGGGGTCGGTATCGTCTATGTCAGCCATCGACTCGATGAGATCGCGCCGCTCGTGCAGCGCGTGACAGTTCTTCGTGACGGCGTCTCGGCAGGTACCTTCCCGATCGCGCAGATCGACCGTGCTAAGATCATCCAGTTGATCACCGGCCACGAGCGGGGTGCCGCCAAGTCTGAGCGGCGCGCCTCCACGCAAGCCGTGGCTGCGCTTGATGTAGCGGGGCTGACGCGCCATGGAGAATTCCACGACATCAACCTCACCCTAAACAAGGGAGAGGTCGTCGTCCTTACCGGACTTGTTGGTTCCGGACGCACCGAACTGCTTGAAACGCTCTTTGGCTTGCGCCGCACCGACCAGGGCGAAATCAGGCTGAACGGTCAGAGCTTTGCGCCGGAAACACCGATGCAGGCCATCGCGGCCGGTTTGGCGCTGATCCCCGAGGACCGGCGCGGTCAAGGCATGTCAGTTGTGATGCCGGTCTACGAAAATATGGCGTTGCCTATCTTGAACCAGTTCGTCGCGCGTTTTGGTCTGTCCCTGCGCCGGCAGATTGCGCATGCCGAAACACTGATCGATCGCCTCAATATCCGACCTCCGGATCCGCGCGCAGTCGCCGGCAAGCTGTCAGGCGGCAATCAGCAGAAGGTTGTTCTGGCAAAGTGGCTGTCGACCAACGCGACGATTTTCCTGTTCGACGAGCCGACGCAAGGTGTCGATGTCGGCGCTAAGGGCGAGATCTACGGACTTATCGACCAGTTGGCGGCGCAAGGGCGAGCGGTTCTGGTCGTGTCGTCCGACCTGGAAGAGGTGCTCGCCATTGGTGACCGAGTGCTCGCCATGCATGCGGGACGGATCATCGCCGAATTCCAAGCCGAGGCCATTTCAGCAAGCCGCATCGTCGAGGCGGTAACACTTGGACGCCAACAATGAATGTCACCAACAGATCCGTCGCCGATGACCGGGCAAGGAAGCTGAATTTCGATCCCGCGCTTTTTGGTCCGACCTTGGCGCTCGTGCTGATGTTCGTCATCTATTCAGTGGCAAGTCCGCATTTCCTGACGACCGGCAACATCACCAACGTGCTCGTGCAGAGCGCACCGCTGCTCATTCTAGCCAGCGGACAGACCTTCGCGCTTCTGATGGGCGGCCTCGATCTTTCCCAAGGCTCGATCATCAGCCTGGTCAGTGTCGTTACGGCCACAATTATGATGAACCATGGCATCGTGCCGGCTGCCGTGATCGGGTTGGCATCAGGGATACTTGTGGGGCTCGCCAACGGATTGCTCATTGGCCGCGCCAGGATCCAGCCGTTCATCGTCACGCTTGGCATGCTCTACATGATCGCGGGCGCGGCGCTCGTGGTGTCGGGCGGGTCGACTGTCTTTGGCTTGCCGCAACCGGACGTAGATATTTTCTTCTGGTTCGGAGGCGGGTTCATCGGCCCACTCCCGGTGCCGCTACTCATCGCCATCATCCTGGTGGCGGTCGCCTATTTCGTCCTCACCCGCACGCCGATCGGAAGGCACATCTACGCAATTGGCGGCAGCGAGCAAGTCGCCCTGATGTCTGGCATCAATGTCGCGCGCACCAAGATATTCATCTACTTCATAAGCGGCACCTTTGCCGCGATAGCGGGCTTCCTGCTTAGTGGCCGCGTTATCTCGGGCCAGCCGCTGCTCGGCTCCGGCGACCTGCTTCTCCAGTCGATCGGCGCTGTGATCATTGGCGGAACGAGCATTTTTGGCGGCCGGGGCGGCGTGCTTCGTACGGTGCTCGGCGTCCTTGTCATTGCGTTCATGGTCAACGGGCTCAACTTGCTCGCCATTTCCACCTTCACCCAGCAGGTGATCGTCGGCGCCATCATCATTCTGTCAGCCTGGGCAAACGCCTTCCGGCGTGGAGCCGGCTGACCAATCCGGATCCTCGAATCCGGCAGCACCGGATCGGGGTGTTTGATGGGAAGACTTCCAGAGAAAAGGAACAGTAAAATGAGTTATCGATCTCTACTCCAAGGGGCTCTGCTCGGCCTAACCACCGCGGTTGCGATCGGCGGTGCGATTTCTTCCGCAACGGCGCAAGAAAAAGAAATTGCCGTCATGCTGCCGGCCGCGGGCGATCCATATTTCAAGCTCAAGGCATTTGGCTACACCGATGAGGGCAAGAAGCTTGGCTACAAGGTGACGATCTACGATGCCGGCGGCTATGGCAATTTGCAAAAACAGGTGTCGCAGATCGAAGACGTGATCACCCGGAAGGTTTCCGGCATCGTCCTGGTGCCTTCGAGCTCCGAGGGCACAGCGCCCGTGGTTGAAAAGGCTGTCGCGGCCGGGATCCCCGTGGTCAATGATGGCATCGCGACAAAGACCGACAAGGTCACCGGCTTCGTCGGCGAACCTTCCTATGTGATGACCGAACTACTCGCAGCCTATGCGGCTGAAAAGCTCGGCGGCAAGGGCGATGTCGCCATGCTGTCTGGTCCAAGCGGACTCGATCTGACCCTATTCCGTGTCAACGGCTTCAAGGACTACCTTTCGAAATATCCAGGCATGAAGGTCGTTGCCGAAAAATTCACGTCGACGTCTTCGGCCGACGCACTGACCACCATGCAGGATTTCCTTCAGGCGCAGCCTGACCTGAAAGCCGTCTATGCCTTCAACGGCCCGATCGCAATCGGGGCCGTGCAAGCGCTGCGCGCGGCCGGCAAGAACCCCGGTGATGTGCTGGTCCTGACCACGGATATGGAGGATGAGACCAAGCGCCTGATCAATGAAGGATGGATCCAGGCCACCATTGTCAGCCAGCCGGTGACGATGGCCCGCCTTGCCCTCCAACGCGCCGTCGAAGCCGCCGAGGGCAAGACTATCCCCAAGGAAACACTGACCCAGGCGACCATGATTACCAAGGTAACCGCGGATGGTGTTGATCTCTCCGGCCAGACGGTTCCGGCGGATTGGAAATAGCTGAAACCACGGCGGTGGCTGGTGCCACCGCCGTCCATTGCGGCGGAAACGAAAACATGACCCTTCATCGGTTCAACGGGATAGCAATTCCCCCAACCATTATCAGTGGACCAGGATGCCGATC
The DNA here is from genome assembly GCF_056868045.1 of Mesorhizobium sp. HAY1-8B. Lineage (NCBI taxonomy): Bacteria > Pseudomonadati > Pseudomonadota > Alphaproteobacteria > Hyphomicrobiales > Phyllobacteriaceae > Mesorhizobium > Mesorhizobium sp. HAY1-8B. Next base: position 2,235,891 of record NZ_CP200321.1, on the reverse strand, counting down.
GCAAATACCGACCGAACTCGAGCGGATCGGTGCGCGTCGTGTCGTGGTGATCTGCGGGACGAGCCTGAAGGCAAATACGCCGTTCGTTGGTGAATTGACCGCAGCACTCGGAACAAAGCACGTCGCGTTGTTCGATCGCCTAGAACCCAATGCTCCGGTGGCATCCATCCAAACCATCGTCGACAGATTGGCGCCGCTTTCGCCAGACGCCGTCGTCTCCATGGGCGGCGGTGTCGCGCATGATGTCGCAAAGGCGATTGCCATCATGGTTCCAAGTGGTCGGAGCGTCGTCGATTTCGTCAGCCGTTTCGAGCCGCCTTCGACGTTCCATGGCGTTGACGTGGACGTCGAGCCACTGCCCGTCTTTACTGTGCCCAGCACTTTTTCGGCGGCAGATGTGGTGGGGGGTGGGGCTGTCACTGATACGGAACGCGGCGAAAAACTGATCTTCGTGCACCCGAAGCTGACGCCTGTCGCGGTATTCCTCGACGGCGAGGTCATCGCGACAACGCCTCGCGCTATCCTAGCCGCAAGCGGAATGAATGCCGTCCATCATTGTCTTGAAGCATTCTATTCGAAAGGCGCCCAGCCAATCACCGATGCGTTTGCGGTCGCGGCGCTGCGAAGCCTGTTGCGCGTCTTGCCAGCCTTTGCCCCGACAGATCGCGCACCGTCCATCAAGACTTGCCAGACGGCGATCGATGCAGCCTCGATGTCCGGTCTCACCTATGCCAATTCCTGGCTGGGCATAGGCCATTCGGTTTGCCACAGCCTGGGAGGCCGTTATGGCCTCTCCCATGGCGCGGCAAATTCCGTGATGGTTCTGCAAAGCCTTCGCTTCAATTTCGATGCAGCGCATGGCCGCCTTGCAGAGATGGCACAGGCTACTGGCATCGCTGCTGACAGGGACGAACATCCGGCGCGCCTTCTTATCGCTAGGATCGAACAACTGGCCGACAGTCTTGGAACACCCAAGACCCTTTCGGCGATCGGCCTTCCGGAAGGTCAGTTCGAGCAAATCGCCCAAGATGTGCTGGGCGATCCTCAAACGTATTGGAATCCCCGCCCAGCGACACAAAACGAGATCGTCGCTTGGCTCAAATCAGCTTGGTAGGATTAATCTGAACATGCCTAGAGACATCATGACGGCCGGCGCGGTTATCCCGCTCGCCTTACGAAAAGAGCGGCTTTCGGCTTGCTGGCCCGAGGGTTTCGGGCCTGTCGCTCTCCTTTGGATCGATGGCGCGTGGCGTCTATCCTCCTCCGGCACGACGATGCCGTGCATCGACCCAACTGTTGGCGAAGCCTTGATCGACGTAGCGGTTGCGTCGACGCAAGATCTTGAAATCGCCGTCGAAGCGGCACGGCGTGCGCAACAGGCATGGTGGTTATCCGATGGGCAAGACCGGGCCCGAATACTGCGCAGGATCGCCGATGAGATCAGGCTGCATGCGAACGCGCTCGGCACACTGGACACGCTGGATTCAGGACGGCCCATTCGTGACACTGCCACGCGTGACGTTGAACGTGCCGCGCGCATTTTCGAGTTCTTTGCCGGAACCACCGACCGTCTGCGAGGCGCTGTTGTTCCTGTTCAGCCCAACCGCACCAACCTGGTCGAATATGAGCCGATAGGCATAGTCGGTGCGATAACGCCGTGGAACTACCCGCTGACCAACGCCGTAGGCAAAATCGCGCCGGCTTTGGCGACCGGCAATGCGGTCATCCTGAAGCCGGCTGAAGCATCGCCGCTGTCGGCTTTGCTTCTAGCCTGGATCGCGCACAAAGCTGGACTGCCCGCTGGATTGCTGAATGTACTCAACGGCAGCGGCGCCACCATAGGTGAAATGATCGTGCGCCATCCAGATATCGGCAAGATCACGTTCACCGGCTCCACTGCCACCGGCCGCCACATCGGCTCCATAACTGGCGATCTACTCAAGTCTGTTACCCTCGAACTTGGAGGCAAGACCGGCTTCATCGTCTTCGCCGATGCCGATCTTGATCGTGCTGCCGATGCCCTCGTCTTCTCGGCATTCAACAATGCGGGACAGACCTGCACCGCCGGCTCGCGACTCCTCGTCGAGGCTTCAATAGCAAAGGATTTTGTCGACAGGATCGCCAGCCGCCTGAACGACATTGTCATCGGAGACCCGCTCGACCTCGAGACCAGGATCGGACCGGTCATATCGGCTCGCCACCGCAACATGATCCTCGCCCATCTTGCGGCGCCATCCACAACGGGATTGAAGCGCTTGGAACTCCCATCAAGATCGCTTCCCGAGGCTGGATTTTATGTCAGCCCATCAATCTTCCTCGATGTAAGTCCGACCGCTGCGATCGCACAAGAAGAGGTGTTTGGTCCCATGATAACCGTGACCTCGTTCACGAGCGATAACGAAGCCATTGAAATGGCCAACGCCACCCGCTACGGCCTTGCGACAACCGTGTGGACAAGCAGCTTTCAGCGGGCGCGCCGCGTATCGCGCGAGGCCCGCTCGGGCCTGGTGTGGATCAACACAGTGCACAGCCTTCATCCCGGTTCGCCCTATGGTGGCTACAAGCAAAGCGGTGTTGGTGTGGAGATGGGCCAGGAAGCCGTTCAGCAGCACATGAAAATCAAAAGTGTGTGGATGGAAGACAATGTCTGGCAAAGCCCATGGGGCTGAAGAGCACGCCGTGAGCAAGGCATTTCTTTCAGCATCACCAAGCCAATGGCTGGTCGACCGCGTTCGACGCGAAGCCAATTGCCTGTCTTCCTGGCTGACGGGGACGCGTCGTGAGTTTCACGCTCATCCTGAGCTGGGCTGGCGCGAGATCGAAACCACTCGTCGCATCGCGGCGGAACTAACGGCTCTTGGATATAAGGTCGTGGTTGGCGCCGAGATGCTCGGTGGGGCGGTAAGACTTGGTATGAGCCGCCAGCCCGTGCCCGGTGAAGGGGACACTGGCTGTATCGCTGTCTTCGACAGCAACCGTCCGGGACCGACAGTATGTCTGCGAGTCGATATCGATGCTCTGCCAATCCTGGAGGCTGCCGCCAATCATAGGCCAGCGGCAGAAGGATGGGCGTCCATTGTCCCTTCCGCTATGCATGCATGCGGTCACGACGGGCACATTGCGATAGGCCTTGGCGTTGCCAGGATCCTTCGGCCGCTCCTTGGCGATGCAACTGGTAAGCTTCTCATCCTGTTCCAGCCTGCTGAGGAAGGCGGACGCGGTGCCCGCGCCGTTGTCGAGGCCGGATGGATGGCCGACGTCGACCTCTTCCTTGCCATCCATATCGGCCTTGACGTTGCGTCCGGCAGCCTTGCCCTCGATGTCGACGGCTTCCTCGCGACGCGAAAATTCTCTGTCCAGTTTTCAGGGCGAGCCGCGCATGCCGGGAAATCGCCCGAGCAGGGTCGAAATGCACTTCTTGCCGCATGTCAGTCTGCCCTCGGTCTGCACAGCCTCGCTCAGTCGAGCGAAGCGGGCGTTCGGGTCAATGTGGGAACGTTGCACGCAGGCAAAACCCTGAATGTCGTGCCAGACGAAGCAGTTCTGGAATTTGAAATCCGTGCCGGCGAAATGCCTTCGCTGCTGTCGCTCGACATGCGATGCCGGCGAATGATCGAGGCGACCGCCAGCGCCTATGAAGTCACGACCTGTATCGAGCTTCGCGGCGAAGCCTCGGATTGGCGCAATCCGCCGGAAGTTGTCGACTGGGCCAAATCCGCAAACAGCGCATTCGGCGCCTTTCCGAACGTCTTTGACAGCCATTCCTTCGGTGCGAGCGAGGACGCAACCCTTCTCGCTTCAGCCGTTGCCGACCGAGGCGGAATTGCTGGAATTTTCGTTCTCGGTTCCGATATCGCGGACGGTCACCACACGGCTCATTTCGACTTTGATGAGACGGTACTCGCTCGCGGTACTTTGTTGTTGAGCGGCTTGGTCGCCGCCGCCTTGTCAATCGGCTGACTTCTGTTGGCAACCGACAATGAAAAGCCGCGCGCGTCACACCACAATCGGCGCCGACGCGCCATCCATGCTGATAACGACACCGGTCACGTAGCTCGCTTTCGTGGAACACAGGAAGGCGACGACCGATGCGATTTCGGCGGGATCGGCCAATCTGCCGATGGGTATGGAGTCCGTCGCCTGGCGCAGCGCTTCCTGATCACTTATACTCTGGCTTGCCGCCACCGCTTTCATTCCTTCACTCACCCGGCCCGTCTGCGTGAGACCGGGATTGAGCCCAACGATGCGCACGCCGCGACCGGCGTAGGCGTTCGCGAGGCCGACCGTCGCCAGCATCAGCGCGGCGTTGGCGGCGCCGCCAGCCAGATGGGTCGGCGAGGCGACTTTGCCGCCGTTTCCGATGATGTTGACGATCACGCCCGAGCCGCGGTCAGCCATCTTCTTGACCACCGGATCGATGACGTTGATGTAGGGGAAATACTTGTCATCCATCGCGGCCCGCCAGGCGTGCGGGCTGAGGTCCTGCACCGGCGTGCGCTTTGCGGCGCCGGCGCTGTTAACGAGGATGTCGAAGGGACCGACCTCCCGCCACATCCTCTCCACAGCCTCTTTCGCGTCATCGCCCGATCTTAAATCCACGGCGGTGCCTACCGCACCGGGAAGAACGGAAAGAGCGGCATCGATGTTGGAACGCGACCGTGAGCAGATGACGATCCTTGCACCTTCCGCCGCGAGCAACTTGGCGCAAGCGAGCCCTATGCCTTTGGACCCTCCCGACACCAATGTAATCTTGCCTTCAAGGCCGAGGTCCATATGCATTCCTTCCCGACAGATACGGCCCCGATCCTATCAATCCTGGCGCTGTTCGCCAGCCGCAAGGATCATTCCTGACAAGCATGCAAAACAGCTGAATGACGCTTTCGAGCGCCGTTCGTGAAAACGTGCTTTCATTCCTTAGTGCGCTTGTCCCGTCCATATCATGCGACCCTCCAGCACGTTCTTAGTCTGCAGTCCAACCGCCGTCGATGACCATGGACGATCCCGTCATGAGCGAGGATGCGTCGGACGCCAGGGTATTGGCGGTAGCGCTCTACCGACTCGAACCCCCGTAAGTGCTTGAACCAAGGTGGCACCACGTCGGATCCAGGGATACCAACTTCTTTCAGAAGAGCGCGCATTTCGACTTTTGACCAGGACGGCGACTGCGACTGGTATTGAAACGACCTTACAGTTCGATATCTGGCATCAGCAGACAGACATAGCGCCAGCAGATCCGGCGCGCCCGCTCCAGGTCCTCTTCGACATATTCCCCGGCGTTCTGCCAGAAGAAGCCATCAATCAGAGCAGCGATCCCGTCGACAATGTCGTCGACCTCGCCGGGCGGCACCAGTTGCTTGACGGCATAGCGGATGTTGGAGACGAAGCGCGCGCCGGTCAGGTGGTAGAGATGCTTGATGCGCGGCTCTGTCTGCGCGGCGATCATAAACTGCATCCAGGTCACGGCGCGCTTGGGCACGCCCAGATGCTGCGGCGCAAACGAGCCGTCGACGATCGCCTTCAGCCGCTGCGCGGGCGTCGGGTTGGCGGGAGCGAGCTTGAGGATATCCTGGCGAAACAGGTTCGAGAGGTTACGCATGGCCAGCGCCATCAGCTCTTCCTTGCTGTCGAAATAGTGGTTGACCAGGCCGGCCGACATGCCCGCGCGCCGCGCGATAACGGCCATGGTGGCGCCCGACATGCCTTCCTCGCCGACGGCGGCAATCGCGGCGTCGACCAGTTCGTCGCGGCGCATCGCCTTGATGGATCGTTTCGCCATTGCAAAGCCTTCTCGTTTATATATTGATTGACCATTCAATATATCATATCGTCATTCAATCCAAGCCGGAGTTCATATGCCAAGCGTCGTCATTCCCGGAGTCAGGACCGTCGAAACCCACTGGATTCCGCTTGCCGACGGCCGCAAGCTGGCCGCCCGCCTGTTCCTGCCTGACGACGCCGAGCAAAACCCCGTCCCGTTGATCTTCGAGTACATACCGTATCGCCGCCGCGACGGCACGCGCACCGGCGACGAGGAGATGCATCTCTTCTTCGCTGGCCATGGCTATGCCTCAGCCCGCGTCGACATTGCCGGCACCGGCGATTCCGAGGGCCTGCTCGACGACGAATATGTCGAGCGCGAGCAGGACGATGCGCTGGAAATCCTCGACCATCTCTGCTCGCAGCCATGGTGCACGGGCGTCGCCGGCATGATCGGCAACAGCTGGGGCGGTTTCTCCGGGCTGCAGGTCGCGGCGCGCCGGCCGCCGCAACTGAAGGCGATCGTCACCTCTTGCTCGACCGACGACCGCTATGCATGCGATGCGCATTACAATGGCGGCCTGGTGATCAACGACAATTTCGGCTGGGGCGGGGCTTTGTTCGGCTATTCGGCGCTGCCGCCGGATCCGGCTGTGGTCGGCGAAGACCGCTGGCGCCAGATGTGGAAGGACCGGCTCGACGACCACAAGAACCATGCCGCCGAGTGGCTAAAGCATCAGCGCCGCGACGCGTTCTGGAAACAGGGCTCCGTCTGCGAGGATTTTTCGGCAATCGAATGTGCGGTGCTAGCGGTTGGCGGCTATCTGGACGGCTATACGCAGACCATCTTCAGCCTGGTCAAGAACCTCAAGGGTCCGGCCAAGGGCATTTGTGGTCCATGGGGCCACAAGGAGCCGAACTATGGCGTGCCCGGCCCGGCAGTGGGCTATCTGCAGGAATGCATCCGCTGGTACGACCGCTGGCTGAAGGGCATCGACAATGGCGCCGACCGGGAAGCGGACATGCGCCTCTATCTGATGGACTATGCCCGGCCGCATTCGCATATCGATTTCAGGCCCGGCCGTTGGCTCGGCTTCCCGCAATGGCCGGCCAGCCAGATCGGCGGCAAGACCTTGTGGCTGAACGTTGATGGCAAGCTTGGCGAAAGACAGGAAGCCGGCGAGGCGCGCCCGGCCATTTCCTCGCCGCTGACGACAGGCGTGCAGGGACAGGAATGGTGCCCCTATGGCCAGGGCCGCATCTCGGCCGAGGGCGCGCGCGACCAGCGTGCAGACGATGGCGGCTCGCTGTGCTTCGACAGCGCCGTTATGGATGCCGACCTGCCGTTGGCCGGCATCTCCAAGATCAGGCTGCGCGTCGCGGCAGACAGGCCGCACGCGCAGCTCTGCGTCCGTTTGAACGATTTGGCGCCAGACGGCACATCGGCTTTCATCACCTTTGCGCTGCTCAATCTCACGCACCGCAAGAGCCACGAATTTCCCGAGCCGCTGACACCCGGACAGTTCGAGGATGTCGAGCTGGACTTCAAGCCGGTGGCGCAGATCGTGCCCAAGGGACACAGGCTGCGGGTGGCGATCTCCTCGTCTTACTGGCCGATGGCGTGGCCATCGCCGGAACGCACCATGCTGACCTTCGACCCCACGGGCTGCCGGCTCGATCTCGCGGTTCTGGCCAGCGAGGAGGGTCTCGCGCCCGTCGCTTTCGAGGAGGCGCTGTGGGCCGAACCCCGCCCAGTGACGGTCAAGGAGCCGGCACGCCAGCTGCGCTCGCTGACCACCGACCTCCCGACCGAACGCACCGAACTGACGGCGCTGTCGGATGACGGCCGTTTCGTCTTCGAGGAGACCGGCACCGAAATCACCTCATGGCGCCGCAAGGTCTACGGGATCACGGACAACGACCCGGCAAGCTGCGTGACGCAAATCACCTGCCATGAGGAACTGACGCGGCCGGATTGGAACGCGCGGCTTGATTGCGAAATCACCATCCGCTGCGATCGCGACAATTTCTACGCAAGCGGCTGGGTCAAGGCTTACGAGCGAGGAACGATCTTCGCAGAGCGGACTTACGACGAGGTCATTCCACGCGACTGCCTATAACCAACAAACGTGCAGCCAACAAAAAGGGGAACAAAAAATGCGCATGAAACTCGACCGCAGAACCTTCCTGGCCGGCTCGTCGGCACTGGCGATCCTGCCCTATGCCCGCTTCGCATTCGCCGCTGGCCGGACCAACCCGATTATCGCGCTTGACGCCGATATCGGCAATCTCGACCCGGGCAACCGGGTCGGCACCACCGAAGGCAACATCATCCGTGCGGTCTGCCAGACGCTGGTGCGCTTCGAGCCGGGCAAGACCAGCTGGACCAACGACGCGGCCAAGGAGATCAAGCAGATTTCCGAGACCGAGTTCGACTTCGAGCTCAACCCCGGTCAGATGTTCACCGGCGGTTTCGGAGAGATGACGGCCGACGACGTCAAGTTCACCTATGACCGCTACATCAACGGCGACAAGAACGGCAAGAAGCTTGCCTATGCCGACGATCTGGAAGCGCTGAAGTCGGTCGAGGTCACCGACAAATACACCGGCAAGCTGATCCTCAAGCATCCATCGGCGGCGCTGTGGCTGATCGGCATTTGCGATGCGTCGGGCGCGATCCTGTCGAAGAAGGCGAGCGAGCAGCTTGGCGACAAGATCGCCACGACGTTGATCGGCTCCGGCCCGATGGTGCTCAAGGAATGGCGGCCGAAGGAGCAGTTCGTGCTCGCCGCCAACCCAGACTACAAGGGCCCCTACAAGGCTCATTTCGAGGAGATCACCGGCAAGATCATCCCCGAGCACAAGACCTCGTTCCTGTCCTATCAGGCGAAGGAACTCGACTTCACCGCCTTCGACGCCGACCAGCTCGACACCGCCAAGGGCCTGCCGGACACCAAGGTGATCGACATTCCCGGCATCGACTACACCTGGATCGGCATCAATGTCGTGAAGGGCGATCTCGCGGAACTGAAAGTTCGCCAGGCGATCCGCTACGCGATCGATGTCGACGCCATCATCCAGGGCGCCTATTCCGGCGCCACCTCGCGCGCCAAGACGCTTTTGGCGCCGGGCCTGCTCGGCAATTGGGCCGATGCACCGCTCTACACCAGGGATGTTGCCAAGGCGCAGCAACTGCTGAGCGAGGCTGGCAAGTCCAACCTCGCTTTCACCTTCACCTGCCTCAACGACGCCACGTCGCTGGCCGTCGCCCAGATCGCCCAGGCCAACCTCGCCGAAGTCGGGATCACGCTCACCATCAATGCGATGGATTCCGGCGCCTATTGGGCGCTCGGTGCCGACGACGCCAGCAAGGACCTAGAGCTGACGCTCATCCCTTACACGTCCAAGTTCGACCCGAGCTTCCAGACGCAGTGGTTCCTCGCCAGCCAGATCGGCCTGTGGAACTGGCAGCGCTGGAACAGCCCGGAGTTCGACAAGCTCCACCAGGAAGGGCTGGAGACGCTGGACAAGGCCAAGCGCGAGGAGATCTATATCAAGATGCAGAAGCTGCTCGATGAATCTGCCTCCTGCATCTGGATCACGCATGGCCGCAACTTCTTTGTCGACGCGGCCTGGCTGAAGCCGGTATTCCTGCCCAATGGCAAGGACTGGCAGTTCGAGTTTTTTGATAAGGCTTGAGCGGGCGAGGGGCTGCCACCAACCCTCCCCGTTATGGAAGGGAAGTCGCATAAGGGCAAAGCCCCCCTCACCCGGATTACCCCGAAGGGGAGAGGAGGAGCCGGTACGAGCGCCAGCCTCTTCTCCCCTCGGGGAGAAGATGGACCGAAGCGGCCGGATGAGGGGCCTTGCGCCAGCCTCGACAATTGCCATCTCCAGAACAGGTTGAAGCCATTGACCAAGTTCGACTATCCATGACCAGAGCACGACGGACCGCCGCTTTCATCGCCAGCCGTCTGGCCTCGGTGGTGCTGACCATCGTCGGCGCGACGCTGCTTTTGTTCCTGATGGTGCGGCTGGTGCCGGGCGATTTCGCCTCGGTGATGCTGGGGCCGAGGGCAACACCGGCACTGCGTACCCAGATCATCCATGACATGGGGCTCGACCGCAGCCTGGTCGAACAGCTCTGGCTGTTCGCCAGCCGTGCCGCGACCGGCAATTTCGGCGGGGATGTCGTCTCGCACCGCCCGATCCTCGATATCGTGCTCGAGGTCATTCCCAACACGCTGGCGCTGGCCTTCAGCGCGCTGGCGCTGGCATTGCTGGTTGGCATTCCGATCGGTGTCATCGCCGCGCTCAAGCCGGGCTCGTGGCTCGACAGTGGTCTCGCGCTGCTGTCGATTTCCTTCATCACCACGCCGACGCTGGTGGTGTCGGTCATTCTTTTTCTCGTCTTCGCCATCGGTCTGCACTGGCTGCCAGTGGCGGGGGCCGGTGCGCCGGGCGATATCGCAGACCGGCTGCAACATCTGATCCTGCCCTCGGTGGCGCTGGCGCTCGGCTGGGTCGGCTATATCTCGCGGCTGATACGCGCCGCATTACTCGACACGCTGGCGGAGCTGCATGTGCGTACGCTGCGCGCCTATGGCGTGTCGGAATACCGCATTGTCGGCTTCTACGCGCTGAAGCTCGCGCTGGTGCCGGTCGTGTCGATTCTCGGAATCGGGCTTGGCGACCTGATCGGCAGTTCTGTCGTCGTCGAGATCATCTTCGCGCGGCCGGGCATCGGCAGCCTGATCTTCAACTCGATCGCGCAGCGCAACTATCCCGTGGTGCAGGCCTGCGTCGTGTTCATCGTCGCCTTTTATATCGTCGCCAATCTCGTGGTCGACATGATCAACGCGCTGCTTGACCCCCGTATCGCGGCGGGCCGCGGATGAGCGGGTTTTTCGCGACGCTCAAACGCATCAGTTCGGAACGCGACGGCCGGCTGGGCCTGGCTTTCACCTGTCTCATCCTGGTATTCGCACTTGTCGGGCCGCTGGTCAGTCCCGACCCCAACGCCATCGACATCAAGGCCCGTTTCGCGGCACCCGGGCTGATGCATCTCTTGGGCACCGACAATCTCGGCCGCGACCTCGCGGCGCGCACCTCAGTTGGCACGCGCTATGCGTTGACGCTGGCGGTGATGATCGTCGTCATCTCGTCTATTATCGGCTCGCTGATCGGCATTGTCGCGGGCGTTGCAGGCGGCTGGGTCGACCGGGCGGTGACGGCACTCTTCGACATCGTCAACGCCTTCCCGCCGCTGATCCTCGCCTTCGCGCTGATCGCGCTCTACGGCAAGGGTTCAGCCACCTTCGTGCTGCTGGTCACCGTCGTGTTCATTCCGCAGTTCGGCCGCATGGCGCGGGCTCGGGCGCAGACGCTGCGCAATCTCTCCTTTATCGAGGCCGAGCGGATGCTCGCCGTCCATCCCGTCACCATCGTGGTCCGACACTATCTGCCCAATGTCGCCGGGCCGATCATCGTGCTGGCCAGCATGAACCTGCCCGTGGTGATCGCCTTCGAGGCGTCGCTGTCCTTCCTCGGCTTTGGCGTGCAGCCGCCGAAATCCTCGCTGGGCACGCTGATCAAGGACGGTTTCATTTCGATCAACCAGTCCTGGTGGCCGACGGTTGCCGCCGCTTTGGTGCTGGCCATCGCCACGCTCGGCGCCACCCTGCTTGGCGAAGCGCTGCGCCGCGTCATCGATCCCAAGTCGACGGGAGCACGCTGATGGCAATTTCCTTGCACAATCTCTCAGTCGACTACAGCCTGCAGCAGGGCGCCGCGCATGCGTTGCGCGGCGTGTCGCTGGACATTAAGAAGGGCCAGATGCTGGGGCTGGTTGGCGAATCCGGCAGCGGCAAATCCACCGTCGCGTTCGCCTTGATGGGTCTGCTTGCCAACAACGCTAGGGTCACGTCGGGTACGGCGACGATCGAGGGCAAGAGTTTCGACTTGACCAAGCGTAACGCAACGGCTGCCTTGCGCGGCCGCGGTATGGCGATGGTCTTCCAGGACCCGATGCTGTCGCTCAATCCGGTGTTCACCATCGGCACGCAGCTCTGCGAGGTGCTGCGCCGGCGCTCGCCCGGCAGCGACCGCAAGACCCGGGTTGCGATGGCCGAAGATGCATTGGCCAAGGTCCGGCTCAGCAACCCCGGGCGGCGCATGAACCAGTATCCGCACGAACTGTCCGGCGGCATGCGCCAGCGCGTGGTGATCGCCATGGCCCTATTATCCGAACCAGCGCTGCTGATCGCCGACGAGCCGACCACGGCGCTTGATGTGACCGTCGAGGCGCAGATCATGCGCGAGATCATCGGCTTGCGCGACCGCATCGGCTGCGCGGTGCTGCTGATCACCCACAGCCTCGGCCTGGTCACCGAATATTGCGACGCGATTTCGGTGCTCTATGCCGGCGAGAAGCTGGAAAGCGGCACGGTCAGCGAAGTGCAGCGCCAGCCCGGCCATCCCTATACGCGCATGCTGTTCGACTGCGAGGTGCCGATCGACCGCGAGCGTCATGCCGATGCCTCGCAGAACCGCTTCACGGTGATTGCAGGCGACTTGCCGGACCCGCGCCGGCGGCCGCCCGGCTGCATCTTCAACGGCCGCTGCGATGTCTCCTTCGAGGATTGCGCTGTCGTCAATCCGGGTGATTATCCCGTCCGTAATGACGCCGGGCACAGCGCCCGCTGCCTGCGGCTGGCGACGCCATGACCGACGCGATCTCGATCAGCGATGCACAATTGCGCTTCGGCGAGACCGTGGCACTCGACGGCGTGTCGCTTGCCATCCAGCAAGGCACATGCTTCGGCATTGTCGGCGAATCCGGCTCCGGCAAGACGACGCTGATGCGCGCCGTGCTTGGCCTGCAAAAAGTCGACCAGGGCGAGATCCGCATCCTCGGCAATCCGCTGGTGCATGGCCGCGCGGCGCTGAAACAGCGCGCCAGCTTCATCCAGCCGATCTTCCAGGATCCGGCCGCCTCCCTGTCGCCGCGCAGCCGCATCCGCACGCTGATGAACGAGGTCGGCACGGTGTTGCGCGAGCCGCAGGCTGCGACGCATCAGCGGCTGGGCGTCATCCTCAACCGCCTCGGCCTGCCGCCCGGCGTCATCGACAAATACCCGCACGAGATCAGTGGCGGTCAGGCGCGGCGCGTGGCGATCGCGCGGGCGCTCTTGATGAAGCCGTCGATCCTGATCGCCGACGAGCCGACCGCCGGCCTCGATGTGTCTGTCCAGGGCGACCTGCTCAATTTGCTGCAGGACATCAGGCAGTCGGACAACATCACGCTGGTCGTCATCAGCCACAATCTGGCGATCGTGCGGCTGATCGCCGAAAACGCCGTCGTCATGCGCGCGGGCAGGGTGATCGAGGGCGGCGAGGTTGGATCGTTATTCGGATCGCCGCAGGAGGTCTATACCCGCGATTTGCTGGCGGCGTGGCCGAGCATAACGGCGGCCAACACAAAGAGATAGCCCTCGTGCAGGCTTAGAACCAAGCAATTCGGTGGGTCATTCATTCTTGGACGGTCGCATGCGCATTCGGTCAATCCCGGAGATAACAGCGCCACCCAGTTCCGTACTCAGAGCCACTCGTACGGAGAACCATCGTCGGCTTAGCGTAACCGAGACTCCCTAGGAAGCCCGAGATGTCTGCTTTCGGGCAACTGCAAAACTCAATTCCTTGACCGAGATGAGGCGCATTGCCGACAGGCAGCCTTGGGCCAACTTTTCGGTCCACAGGCACACAATGGTACGGCGGACGCACCGGAAGTGGCGGGATACTTCCGCCATGCCTTTAAGCAGATGTTCAGTGTTATGCGACCCGGCTCAAGCGATCGACACACCCCGCGCGAACCTGTTGCTCGCGACAGGCTCACCCAGCGTATCGAGCCGCGGGATCACGCCAAGGCCGCGGGTAGTCGGAGCGGTAACTCAGCCTCCTGAACGCCGAATCGCCCTTGGAAACGCAAAAACCGCCCCGATTAGACCGGGACGGTTATTGATTTATGATGAAATTGGTTGCGGGGACAGGATTTGAATCTGCTGACCTCGCTTGCGAAGCCCCTTCAACAGACGAACTCGGTTGCAGCGCTGTATTGGCGGTGGCGCTCTCCCGCTACCATCACTTTCGATGGGCAAATCAAGCAGTTAATGGATTACTGGGTACAGTTCTGGAAACATTGTTCGGCCGGCCGAGCCTACGGCGATAGCTGATCTCGCGGGACGAGAGCGATGCCGCCAGGCGCTGGGTGGGATTCCGTTGCAAAGACGGGACCGATCGTGACGATGACCAGGATCAGGGCCGTCGACGCCGTCCACTTCGCACGCTTGAGCGACCGGCTCGTGTTTGCAGTTGCACGCATTCAATTGATCCCGGATGCCCAAATGTGACTAGCGAACCGCCCGCGACGCAGTGGCCGAAGGTCACGGAATGAGTTTTGGTGAACAGTCGTCATTTGAAGACTTCGGGGCCGGCTACTGGCCCCTGTTGTCTTAGTGCATCATCGCCGGTGCCAAGGTGGCTTTCGAGCATTAGTCGTCAGGATTGACCAGTTCTGGTGCCGGCGGCACGTTGTGCGTGGAGCCGGTGCTCGGTCCATCAACCGGGGCCGCCGGCAATGCACTGAATTCGAGCGGATTTGGCCGGCTACCATCCTGTTTGCTTTTATGGATACGCAGGCCGCCTCGGCTCGCTCCTTCGGTCGGCCGGTCAGATGCTGGCCGCCCAGTGAAGCCGGCGTCTCCATCTCGCAATCCCAGACCGTCCATGTGTTTGTCGGGTCGAGTATGCAAACGTACCGTGCGTGCCTTTTCTCATTGGTCAATTTGGGTACTCCCGACATCGGAGTCGAGCAAAGGACTTGGCGGGCACCATCGCATACATGCTCCACACGCTATGGCTTGACCGGTTTGGTTTCCTTCTTGGGCTGGACAGCAATCGAAGGCGCATCCGGGGGCGGACCGGCATCGGTCGGCTTCGGCTGCCCCGCGACCCGCGTGTCCGGCGCTTGCGGCCCGCCCGACGTGAGATTGACCGACACGCCGTAGATCTTCCACTGCCGGTTGATCGGCTCGAACAGAAGCTCGAAATTGACCTGCAACGGCATCGACGGAAAAAAACCGCCATGTGCAGCATGCCGTTCGGCTCGATCTGTGGCAGCAAAGTCAGTTGCGGCTCAAGCACCGCGACGGCGCTGAAGTCGAGCGCCTGCTTGCGCTGGCTGACAAAGATGTCGCCGAGTTGCGCGGCGCTGTTGGTCTGGAAATTGGGCGAACCGAGATCGCGCAGCACCGTGTAGTTGCCGGTCTTGTTGCTCGGCCGGCAAAGCCTGTGGCGATAGCTGCATCTCAAGCAAGGAGCGTTGTCACAAGGCGCCGGGTGAGCATGCGATCGACAGGGGGCGGAAATGTTGGAATGGGGGCATAGTGCTGATCGGCCACCGGTGCGCGACGGGCGCGGGCGACCTCATCAAGACCGGCGGGGCACGCTGCGCCTTGGTAACGCCGGTAACAGCTATGGCAGCACGCTGGTCCAGGCCGGCACACTGATTGGCAATGCTGGCTCGATCTCCGGTGACATCGGCAATGCCGGAACGGTTGCGTTCGATCAGACGGATCGCTCAACGTCCAGAACGGAGGCACCCTCGCCGGTCACGGTACTGTCGGGTCCGGCGCGGGCTCGATCTCACCTTCGCCACCGGATCGCGCTATGCGATCGAGGTCGGAGAACCATCATGCTACGCTCCTCATTGAGGGTCGTCGATTGCGGGGTCGCCAGCCCTTGGCGATGGCGTTAACCAGCCGCTCGATCTCCCGAGAGAGTTCTCCAAGCCGTCGCTCCAAACGAGTGCGCCTGGCAACGGCGTCGGTCGCGAGGCGGTCGCCAAAACTGTCGTGCTCTCCCCAAGAGGCCGACGGCGCGGTTGCAATCAAGCCGAAGAATGGCGCAAGTGCGCACGGGCGAATTGCCGAGGACACTGATCCCGAACCGCTCGTCTACGCCATTTTCGGCCCGATGTACTAACGATTGCTGCTCAGCTCACCCCTCTGCCGGCCGCCAAACCCGCAGCTAGGTGTCCGATTACAGGATTGCGAACGGCGTCCCAGGCGAGCCTGTCGCTCCCTCGATCCTGAGTGGCGCAAAGGCGTAGACGAATTGGGAGCGTCCCGTCTCGGCAAGACCGTCCAGGTTCATCCCTTCGTGCAAATAGATCCCGTGACGCATGATCAGATGTTGATGGCACGGCAAAACGACATCAGGGTCGACTGACGGCACGACATCGATAGCGAAATTGTCGGCTCCGACCACGGCTGGTGCGAGCTCCGAAAGAAACTCTGCCGCCGCAAGGCCCAGTCCTGGTTCGCCGTCATACCAGTTGGCGGCTTCTGAGAAGAAGCGCGAACCATGGCCGGTGCGGACCAGGACGACGTCGCCCGGGCGAAGCCAATTGGTTCGATCCATGCCCTGTCGGTCCAGGCACTGCCGGAGATGATCAGGTGTAATTTCAAAGCCGGCGGCTAGCGGATGACCGATGAGGGCCTGTACATCGAGCAGCACGCCGCGAGTGAAGAAAATCGGAGCCTTTTCTATGCCCAGTTTTTTAAATCCGTAAGGCGACCAGATATCCGAGAGCTTGTTGCCGTTATAGACGAGCGCATCGCAATGGCCGCAGGGATAGTCTATCTGCTGGCCAAGATGGCCAAGCGCATCCATATGAGTACCGATCTGCCCGATCTCGGTGCAGACGAAGTCGTCGTTCCAGACGGTGCGGCTGATGGCGCCCTCCGGCCCTCCAGTCGGACCACCAGGCATTTTGAGGCCGAAGGTGCGGCCCGGCGAAAGCGGCATGCCGGTTCGATAGGGAAAGCCCAGGGAGATAATCTCACCGGTCTCGATCAACCTGGATGCTTCCAGCACCTTGTGCGGGCCGAGCAGGTTGCCAGCGCCTAGTTCATCATCCGCTCCCCACCGGGAGGGAAACCAGCTTTCGCCTAGTGCCGGGTTGACGTTGTCGATCATGAAGCCGTCCTTAACTGGTCGCCGCCGCAGCAAGCGCGAAGCGCCGACGCCGCAAGACATAGCGGATCGATGCCTCGGCGACGATCACGAAGATCAAAAGTGCGCCGGTCGCGAGGCTCTGCATCCAGAACGGCGCGCCGAGGGCTGCGATGCCGCTGACCAGGAAGCGGATGGTGAACAGACCGATGAGAATTCCCGGAACGCTGCCACGGCCGCCAGAGAGGGCGATGCCGCCGATCAGGCAAGCAGTCACGGCCTCCAGGAGCACGGCATCGAAGCCAAGCGGACTGGCACTGCCGGTCTTGATCGACAAGAGAGCACCCGCCAGCCCGGCGAGTGCCGCCGAGGCCGAGAAGATCAGGATAGTCGGTCTTCGGATCGATACGCCCGCCGCGCGCGCCTCACTACGACCGCCGCCGATGGCGAACACCTCTCGCCCCCACAGCGTGCGCCGCATGAATACATCGAAGGCCACGACCAATAACAGCAGGACAACGGAAGGCACCGTAAAGATGAGAAACTTTGTGTTCAAGATATCCGTCGCAGCGACATTCTCGAATGGAATGAGTGCCGTCTTCTCATTGGAAATCATCAGTGTCAGGCCACGGAGCGCAATTAACGTGCCGATGGTGAAAACCATGGAGTTGATGTTGAGCCGATAGATACACCAGCCTTGGATCGCCCCCAACGCCGCACAGATCAGGATAACCATCAAGAAGGCCGGAATCATGCCAAAGGCAAAGAATTTTATCGACATGATGCCGGCGAAAGCGGCCATCGAACCGACCGATAGGTCCATCTCACCCGCGATCATGGTCAGGCCAACCCCTATCGCGATGATCCCCGCCAGAACGGCGCTGTCAATGAGCGCGGCGATTCCAATGGTCGAATAGTAGCTGGGGATCTGGGCAGCAAACAGCAGGTAAACCGCAAGCATCAGTGCGATACGGGCCAGATTGCCTTTGGTTTCCGCGGCAGCCTTCATCGCGAGCGCCCCTGCAAGACATGGAATAGGCTGATCGCGACGACAACGAGCAACCCGACGATCATCATTCTGAGCCCGGCCGACCAGCCGTTGAGCAGCATGAAATTCTGCAGGAGCGCGATCAGTACGGCGCCGAACGCGGCCTGCGCCGGCGAGCCGCGTCCGCCTCTCAACGCAATGCCGCCGACCAGAACCGCGGCGATGTAATCGAAATCGTAGCCCATGAAGAGATCGGCCTTGGCTTGCGAGAACTGCGAAACGGTCATGATCGCCATCAGGGCCACCCCGAACGAAAGCGCCACGCAAGCCACCGACGTGACCAGTCCGACCCGCAATCCGCTCGCGGTCGCAGCCTTCGGATTGGCGCCACAAAGAACGATCTCGCGGCCGAGCTTCATATGACGCATGACAAACCAGCTGGTCGCCGCCGCGATGACGAAGGCCCAGCTTTGGGTCGGCACGCCCAACGGCCGCGCGGTGCCCAGCCAGAGAGCGACATCGTTGTCAATTCTCAAGATCGAATTGCCGCTGAACAGCGCGGCAAGCCCACGAAACACCGTGCCGTAGGCGAGCGTGGTGATGATGGGATTGCCGATCGCCGAGATCGTCATGCCCTGGGCGATGCCCGCAAGCACGGCGACCACGAAGGTCGCCATGATGCCGACCGTCAAGCCATAGTGGGCGGTCACAAGAGCGAAGATGACGGCAAGAAAGGCGCCGAGCGAACTGGCCGAAAGCGCGAACAGGTTGCCAGAAATAGTCACGAAGCCCATGGCGATGGCCACGATCCCCGTGATCGAGGCGGCGCGGACGATCACGAACATGTTGTCGATCGTGGCGAAGCTGGGTGTCGTTGCTCCCGCGATCACCGCGACAACGAGGATGGCAGCGAACACGTAGAGGGAGCGCGGTATCCCCGCTCTGCCTCTCGCCGGTGTAATCTGGGTCATCATGACGTTCATCGTCCGGTCATTCGCAGACCGCCCGTACCGCCTGGGTAACATCGCGCGTCAGGCTTTCGGGCGTAGCTTCGTCGGCATCCACGATACTTACGAGGCGCCCATGAAAAAAGGTTGCGATCCTGTCGGCCAGGCCCAGCACTTCCTGGGTGTCGGATGAGGCAAAAATGATCGACAGGCCCCCGTCGGCCAGTTCCCGTAGGTGGCGGTAGATTTCGGCGCGTGCGCCGACGTCGACACCGCGTGTCGGCTCCTCGACCATCAGCACCTTCGGGTCGAGCCCGACCCATTTGCCGAGCGCGACCTTTTGCTGGTTGCCCCCGCTGAGATTGTCGGCAAGCCGGCTGAAATAGCGGTCATCGAGCCCAAATTTGGAGGCGATCTTGCGGACATGGCAGTTTTCGCGCCGGCGCGATAGGAATTGCAAGCGGCTGATGCTGTCGAGCGCGGGCGCGGAAAGGTTCTCCGGCACCGATCGACCGGCAAAGATGCCATCGCGCTTGCGGTCATCGGAGCAGTACACGACCTTATGAGCTAAACTATCGGATATGCTGGTCGGCGCGTAAGGTTTGCCTTCCAGCGTCATCGCGCCCGATATCTTCGGCGTAACGCCGGCAAGCATGCGCGGAATGATGCTTGCGCCGCTACCGACCTGTCCCGCGAGCGCCAGGATTTCCCCACGCCTGAGCGAGACTGTAAGTGGCGCGTTGAGCCCGGACGCCAGACAATTGTCGAGCCGCAGGATTTCCTCGCCAATGCGCGCGGCACGTGGCGGGAACATGGCGCCAAGCTGGCGCCCCAGCATTGCTCCGATGAGGGCGTCGATGGATAGTGTCGCCGTTTCCATCGGCGGGAAACTGCTGCCGTTGCGGAGCACGGTCACGCGATGCGCAAGATCGAACACCTCCGGCATGCGATGGGTTACGTAGACGACGGCGCAACCTTCCGAAGCAAGCGCGCGAACCGCCGCCTTGACCCGAACGATCTCGGTTTGCGACAGCGCGGCAGTCGGCTCGTCAAGAATGGCTATTCGAGCCTTGCGCGACAGCAGCCGGGCAATTTCGATCAGCTGCTGCTCGGCGACCGAATAGTTCTCGGCGGGTTGATGTGGATCGATGTAGTCAAGCCCCACATTGGCTAGGTAGGGCCTGGCCATCTCGGCCAGTTTCGAAGCCGAGCGCATTATACCAAGCGAGGTGTCACCGAGAAAGA
The DNA here is from genome assembly GCF_056868045.1 of Mesorhizobium sp. HAY1-8B. NCBI lineage: Bacteria > Pseudomonadati > Pseudomonadota > Alphaproteobacteria > Hyphomicrobiales > Phyllobacteriaceae > Mesorhizobium > Mesorhizobium sp. HAY1-8B. The sequence continues at coordinate 2,215,941 of NZ_CP200321.1, read as the reverse complement.
CGTTCTCGGCCACCGAAAGGCTGTCGATGATGGAGAGTTCCTGTGCCACGTAACCGACACCCGCGGTGCGGGCCTGTCCCGGAGATCGAATAACAACCGGTCTGCCGTCGATTTCGATCGTGCCCTGGTCGGCCGCCTCGATACCGGCGAGGATCTTCACCAGCGTGCTCTTTCCGGCGCCGTTTTCGCCCATCAACGCCATGACTTCGCCTGCGTTCACGGAAAGATCGACCTCGTTGAGCACCGCGGTCGCTCCGTAGTGCTTGACGATCCTGGTCATTGTTAGCATGGCGGGGTCCCAGTGTGATCGGCGCCGCGGAGCATTCGCGCGGCGCCGCCGAGCCTAGAAATTGCAGAGCTGGTCGGCCGTCTTGCCCCATAGCTTGGCCGCATCATAGGCGGCCTGGGTGTTTCCGACGGCGGGGTTCGGCAGGAAATTATACTGATAGAGTGGATCGCTGTCCGACGGAGTTTTGTCCGGCGTGTCTTCGAGATATTTTTCGCCTGCTACGACCTTGCCCTGCGTCTTGAATTTGGCGAGCGCCTGGACCGCCATCCAGCCTTCCCAGTAACCGGACTGGATTGCGGTGCCCGCTATCTCTCCGCTCTTCACATGCTTGGAATCGCCATGGCAGGTGCCTCCAACGATGAAGATGTCTTTGCCTGGTGTCAGGCCATTTTCCTTGGCGGCCTGCGCGGCCGCGCCTGCGATCGAATCGTTCTCGGTGTAAAGCCAGGTGAGTTCGGCCTTGTGGGCAGGAATGATCTGCGCCGCCACCTTGTAGCCCTCGTCCTCGAGGAAGCCTGCTGTCGGCACGACATCGAGCACGTTGAGCTTGCCCTTGACGGCATCCTGGAAGCCAGTCGCGCGATCGTCACCAGCTGACACACCTGCCGGGAAGCGGATGATGACGCCCTTGTCACACTTGGTCGAAGCCTTCGAACAGGCATCAAGCAGGATCTCGGCGGCAGTCTTACCACTCAGGAAGTCGTTCGCGCCTGCATAGGCGGTCCAGTATCCTTCCGTACCCTTGATCGGATATTGATTGGAAAGGATGACTGGCGCACCAGACTGCGACAGCGCGCGCAGGGACGCAACACCGGCGGCGTTCTCGAACGGCCACCAGATGTAGCCGGCAACCTGTTCACCGGATGCGAGTTGCTGCTGAACCTGGCTGTCCTGCTCGGCCTGGTTGAAGTTATTCTCGATGACCTTGATCTGATAACCCAGTTCGGCCGCTTTGGCTTTGGCGCCGGTCTGGAACTGTCCAATGTATGGATTGGTGCTGGATGGTACAAAGACGACGATCGTGCCCTTGTCTTCCGCCGCAGCCTTTTGGGCAGACCAGCCCAAGAGCAGTGATGCGGCCAAAGCCAATGTGTAATGCAATCTCATGGTTTCCTCCCGATGGCCCTTTTGTCGCTGAGGCCGCAACGAACGCGGCCGGTTCACCATTTCCCGCCCATTTTGGTGTGCGGGCATTGCAGCGCGTCGACGCGCCCAATCTCAGATATCGCCTCCCTCCCCGAGCGTGCCGAAATGCATGATCATCCGCTCTGCGTCAGGTGCGATGCCGGTAAATAGTTTGAAGGCTCCCACGGCCTGGAACACCGCCATGCCGCCGCCATTAACGGTCCGGCAGCCTCGCAGGTTCGCCTCGCGCAGCAGACCCGTCTCCAGCGGGAAATAGACGACCTCGGCCACCCAATGGTGCTGTCCAAGCAACGTCACATCGAGCGGCAGGCCTGGATGAGCAGCCATGCCGGTGGGCGTCGCATGTGCCAGACCATCAGCCTCCGCCAGTGCTTCAGCCATGTTGGTGCCCGCGACAAACATGCAGCCAGGATGTCTTGGCGCCAATTGCACGATCAGCCTCTCGATCCGCGCCTTGTCGAGATCGAATACATGCAGCTTCCTCGCGCCCGACATGGCAAGTGCATGCGCGACGGCAATACCGGCGCCGCCGGCTCCAACCAGGAGGACCGTCGCGACATCCGCGTCAGGCAAGCCACGCCGAAAGCCTTCGGCAAATCCCCACCAGTCCGTATTGTGGCCGATGCGCCGTCCATTCCCAAAAGTGATTGTGTTGATCACGCCAAGCGTTGCAGCGTCTTGGCTGAGTTCATCGACAAACTGGATTGCGGCCTGTTTGCACGGGTGAGTGATGTTGAGCCCGACGAAACCCTCGCGCTCCGCCTTCTCGATCAGGCCGCCAAGCGCTTCGACACCGACACCCATCGCTGAAAGATCGATGAGGTCATATCTATAGTCGAGGCTGTGCATGCGCCCCTCATGCATGTGCATAGCCGGCGTGCGGGATCGGGCGATGTCGCTGCCGATAAGGCCCACGCGAATGGGCCGCGTCATTGTCTCATTTCCGGATTTCAAAATTTCCACCCGACGACGTCCTGCAGCCGTGCCGACCACAGTCCTCCTCATCGGCAAAATGTACGAACTGGTTAGTAATGTCAATCAAAAACAGGAGGGTGTTTTCAACCCTGTTGAAGGGGCCAAGCGACTGACTTCATTGAAAAGCGAGGCCTCGAAGAGCTTTGAAGCTCGCATGGGGCCGTTGTCGCGACCGTGAAGTGTGAGCCTCAGAACTTCAGATACGCGAGTACCATGTCGGCAATCATCTGCCGATGCCGGACCTTGACGGCGTCGGCCATGATGTCGCGATTGAAGAGCGCCCCGAATGTATGCCTGTTCGACACACGAAAGAAGCAGGCGGCGCTGATCATCTGATGCAGGTCGATCGGATCGACCTTGCGTTTGAACACACCGCTTTTCTCACCGCGATCGAGAATGGCGGCGATGAGGTCGATTACACCAGAATTGGTCTGCCGTAGCACGTCGGACCCCTTCAAATGCTCGGCGCGGTGAATGTTTTCGATGCAGACGAGTTGCACGAAATCCGGGTTGGCGTCGTCGTGATCGAATGTGTTGCGGATCAGGCTGCGCATTGCGTCTTCGGGCGCGAGATCCTGCAGATGCAGGCGACTCTCGAGTGTGCGGATCTTGGCATAGGCACGCTCAAGCACAGCCAGATAAAGGCCTTCCTTGCTGCCGAAGTAATAGTACAGCATCCGCTTGGACGTCTTGGTCTTCTCGGCGATTGCGTCGACCCGCGCGCCGGAGAATCCGGAATCGACAAACTCCGCAGTGGCCACTTCAAGGATGTTCTCCCTGGTCCCGTCCGGATCGTTCTTTCGCGCGACACGCGTTTGCGCCAGATCCACAGATATGCCCCAACTCATTGAGCTTATGTTCTCCTCGGCATTGCGAGATATCATCCCCAGAGCACGGAATCCGTCAACTGCGCGGCATGCCTTCGGGCCGTATATGCCGCTTCTGCGCCGCGATCCGGAAGATGGCGTTCGGCGCACCGTAGCCGCGATAGCCGCGCCGTTCGACGATTTCAAAGAAGAAGCCTTCGCCGTAGACCGGGCTGTAAAGCTGAAAATACTCACCGGCATCGTCACGATCATAGAGGATGTTGGCATCGCGCAATCGTTCCACGAAATCTGGATCGAGCCCCAGCCGCGCTTCAATATCGTCGTAGTAGTTGCGGCTGATCTCCAGTGGCATCAATCCGTTTGAGCGCAACGCTTGCGCCGTGGCGAAGATGTCGCCGGTAAGGAAGGCCAGATGCTGGATGCTGGAACCGAAATTCTCGGCGATGAAATGTCCGGCCAATGTCAAGTGGTTCTCGGCACCGTTCAAGGTCGCTCTGAAACTGCCTGACGGACTTGCCATAACCTGGCTACGCACCACACCGGCAGGATCGATGATATCCACGATTGGCGTCTTCTCCACTTGCAAAAAGGACGTATAGAAGAGCACAGCCGTCAGAAGTTCATCGTATTTGACCGTCTGTGCAATGTGGTCGATCGATTGAAGCCCCGCTGGCATCTCAGCTTCCCCGTCCTGCTCCGCGACAAAATCCTTGCCCCAGACGCTGGCTAGGTCGCTCGTCTGGTCAAGAAAATAGAACACGGCGCCGCCAGGTCCGAAGACTGCCGGTATTCTCGTCTCGCCTGAGCCCGGGACTTGCTTGAATTCCTCTGCGCCCAATCCGAGTGCCCGCTCAACCGCGTCTGCGGCATTGGGGACCTGCAGTCCGACCGCATAGGCTGTGGTCCCGTGCATATTATAGGCCGAACGGGCAAAACCGACTGTGTCGGTGTTGATAACGATGCGGATCTCGCCTTGCTGGTAGACGGTGACCTTCTTTGCTTTGTGGCGCGCCACCCTGCGAAATCCGAGTGCGCGCAGAAGCGCGGTCATCTCATCGGCGTCACTTCCGGCCGTCGCGAATTCGATGAACGAAATCCCTTGAACCTCGATTCGATCGGGCATTTCCGGCATCGTCGCGGCCACATCAGGTTCCGCTCGACGCACCTGGTCGCCCAAGTAGATCAGCGACCGCTGCCCATCGAGGGCAATCATCCGTGTTGAACCTCCGCGAAACTGATCGTTGAATATCTCAAGCGAGAAATAGCCGTCATAGCCCGTTGCCGCTACCGCTCGCATGAACTCGGTAACCGGCAAATCCCCCTCGCCCGGCATGTTGCGATAATGCCGGCTCCAGTAAAGCAGATCCATGTCGATCAGCGGCGCATCGGCAAGTTGGACGATGAAGATCTTCTCCTTCGGGATGGAGCGGATCGAGTTGACGTCGACCTTTCGAGCCAGCGTATGGAAGCTGTCGAGGATCAAGCCGATATTCGGATGGTTGGCGCGGCGGACAATTTCCCAAGCGTCGCGATGATCGTGAATATGCTTGGCCCAGGCCAGTGCCTCGTAGCCAACCCGCAAGCCGCGTCTGGAGGCTCTTTCCCCAAGTTCGTAGAAATCCGACGCCGCCCGGTCAAGCCCGCCTAGCGCAGGTGCGGACACGTTCGAGCAGACCAGCAGCAGATCGGTACCAAGTTCCTGCATCATGTCGAACTTGCGTTCGGCGCGATCGAAGGTTCGGCTACGTTGGGCTTCCGGCATTCCTTCGAAATCACGAAAAGGTTGGAAGAGTGATATTTTCAAGCCTTTATCCCGGACCATCTTTCCGACTTCCAGAGGACTACTGTCGAAGACCAGAAGGTCGTTTTCGAAGATTTCCACGGCATCGAAACCGGCTGCCGCGATCGCTTCCAGTTTCTTGTCGAGCCCACCACTGACCGACACCGTAGCGATCGAGGTCTTCATGCTCGCCTCCAAAATGTACTATCTAGTTCGAATATAGCATGAATGTGATGAGCCGCAAACTGGCTTGAGGGTGAGGTCCGGTCCGGGGCTGCTTGTCCTGATGCCGCCGACATATCCCTGGAATTGAGCCGTCAGATCGGCACGTCCGGAAACCTACCGCACGCTGAGCGGAGCCGCCATCGGGACGCTCGGCCAGGCAGCGCCTTCGCATGTGCGATATGAAAATTGTGCATTGCAATATCCGCAGCCATCGATATGGTCCTGTTATCGGCCATCTACTCCTCCCAGATGCGATGCCGACGCTGAATGCGGCGCACCTCCTCCCGCGCTGCATTTCATATCGAGCCCGCTGCCACCTCCTCCCGGCAGCGGGCTTTTTCTATGTATGAGGGCAATTCGGCGTGGCCAACATTGGCGTCTAGGCGAAACGAATGGCCCGGACTTCAAGGCCTTTATTGCCCTGCCCGCACTGGACAAACACCTTCTGGCCCTCGACCAGCGTACTGAGCCCTGAGCGGGACAGCGCAGTGGCATGGACGAAGACGTCCTTCTCACCGTCGTCAGGCGCAATGAAGCTGAAGCCCTTTTCGGGATTGTACCACTTGACCGTGCCTTCACTCTCCAGCTGCATATCCACCCCGGCGATGGGTCCTTCAGCGAGGCGCGCATGTGCGGGAGTTTTCGCGATTTGATCGCCGATCTCCAGCACTTGCGTGACCTGATGACCCCTCTGGCTCTCTTCGACCGTGACCTTGAGACACGTCCCCTCGGAAACACACGCAACAGCTCGCTAACGAAGATCCATCGAATAAGGCCTGCCCATCCCTGCTGCCTCGTTGCCACCCAACGGCGCGACTACCTCGACGCAGACCGAAGTCGACATCAATCACACCAGCCAGAGTTCGCCGCTGGCAGGCTCGTTTCAGACCGTTGCCTCCTCGCAAGCTTCTCGAGCATAGCTCGACGGCTTCCTGGACCGATCACCTTGGGCGAGAACCATACGCGCCAGGTACGGAGCGACGCCACGATCGGCAGTTCGATGGCCTGGAAGTTGCGGGCGTAGAGTCGATCTCCTCCCCTGAAAAATGCTTTGTCAGACCTGCCCTTCCGACGCCGTCATCCCCATGGCCTTGGGGATGACGCTTGTTCGAGATCCGACGTCTCCGGATCAGTTGCGCCTTTTAAGTTGCGCCGCCGCTGGCTGGTTCAGATAGAGCTTGGCATGCGGCTGTTTCTGCAAAAGCGATGCCGGGCACATGAACGTCACCGGGCCTTCGAGAAGCTGCTTGATCACTCCCGCCTTGTCGGCGTCATGGACCAGCGCCAGCACGCGGCTCGGCTTGAGCAGCGCATGCATGGTCAGCGAAAGACCGTAATACGGCACCTCGTCGAGCGTCTTGAAGATACCTGCCCTCTTCACCTGGTTGCGCGTCGTCTCGTCGAGTGCCACGACGCGGATGACGTCCTTGGTGTCGAAATCGGCGGGAGGATCGTTGAAGGCAAGGTGGCCACTGTTGCCGATGCCGACCACGCACAGCACCGGGTTGAGCTCGTTATAGAGCTTGGTATAGCGGGCCAGTTCCTCCTCAACCGGCATATGGTCGCCCTGCATGGGGAAGAACGCTTTCGGCTTGACATGATCGAGCAGGTGCTTGCGCATGCGCGACGCGCCGCTTTCGGTCCGGCTTTCGGCGACGCCCATATAGGTGTCGACATGGAGCACGGTGATGCGCGACCATTCGATGTCGGTGCGGGCGCGCAGCGCGGTGTAGAAGGCCTCCTGAGCAGCGCCGAGCGCCATGATGATGGCGATCTCCGGCTTCTTGGCAAGTGCCCCCTTCACCACGCTTGCCAGATCCTCGGCAGCCGCCTCGCCAAGCTCCCTGTCGGTCGCCGCGACCAGGACTTGGAGCTGGTCGTATTTGAGATCTTCCATTGCTTCTTCCTTTCGTTTTCGGGTGCTAGCCCGGACAAAGCTGGGGCATGCGCGGCGGGAGGCCGCGCAGGGCAAAGTCTTTGGGTCTGATTGTTGGTCCGGCGTCGGCAGCCGCTAAGGCTTCGGCGGCCCCGTCTTGCCGCGGCCGGATGGCGTGTCGGTTTCGCCGGCCGAAACCCAGCGCACGCTATAGGGTGCGTCCACTTTGAACTCCGCTTCGAGATCGACGAAGGTCTGGCGCAACAGCACTTCGAGGCGCTCGTGGTCGCCGGCGCGCATGGCGTCCAGCAGCCGCGAGTGCACGGCGATCATGTGGCGTGCATGCCGTTCGTCATTGTCGAGCGCCCCGCGCAACGGGCTGAGTTGGCGGTAGATGCCCGACATCGCCCGCAGCAGGATCGGATTGCGCGCGGCATGCGCGATGCGCCTGTGGAACATGCCGTCGGCGCGCCATACCATCTTGGGATCGGCGATATGCAGGTCCATCAGCCGGATCGTGTCCTCGATCCGGTCGAACTCCTCGCTTGTCCCGTTCTCGGCGGCCAGGTGATAGACGATCGGCTCCAGCAGCCGGCGCGTGGCGATCAGCTCCGCCACGTGATGCGATTCATGCGCGATGTTCTTGCCCACGACATCGAGCGGAATCATGCCCGAAGCAACGAACACGCCGCCGGCCTGGCCGGGCTTGATGCGCAGCACGCCCGAATTCTCCAGGATGCGCAGCGCCTGCCGCAAAGTCGGCCGCGACACCTCCAGCAGCGCCGTCATCTCCTTCTCGTTGGGCAGCCGGTCGCCCTCGCCGAGCCCTTGCGCGTCGATCGCGTCTATGATCCGCTCGATCACCGCCTCGAAGGTACGATGGACCTTGATCGGCGCGAAAATGCCTTGCGTTCCGGTCGCTTCCGGCTCCGGTTTGGTCTTCGGTCTCTTCACAGTCTCCTCCATCGTCCTCATCTTATGCCGCATCACGAAGGAGCACGCCAAGCTCGGCCGCATGATCGAGTTCGGAAACGCTCACATCGGCAAGAAACGCCGGTTCGATACCGGCGCCATAGAACTGAACGGCCGTATCCAGATAATCTGGCGCCGCCAACCGGATGGACCCGTTCAATACGATCCGTTCGGGATGGTAGAATCGCGAAATGAGCTGCATGACATAGCCGAGATAACGGGCGAAGATCGCAACCGTCGTGCGCGCATGGCTCTCGCCGTCCCTCGCCCTGCCGAATACGGTTATGGCATCCGCATCCTCGGCGGCGATCTGCTTGTACATCTCGCGGATGCCGCGGCCGCACACCGTGCGGTCGAGCGAGCGATACTCGCAAAGTTCCTCGACGTAGACGCTCTGCTCGGAAATCAGCCCGGCGGCGAAATGCCCGCGCAGCACCGCGCCGCTGTAGCAGCCGACGCCGATGCCGGTCCCGACATTCAGCATGGCGAAGGCGGCGGCCTCGCGCCCGGCGCCAAGCTTGGCTTCAGCCTTGGTCATGGCATGGATGTCATCGTCGACGATGACCGGACAGCCGAGCCGCTCCGTCAGGAAGGTTTCGAGCGGAAAGCCGACGCGGCCGCCCATCAGCGAGGAATAGATCACGGTGCCTCGGTCGAGTACGCCGTTGAGGCTGACCGCCACGCGCTCGCAGCCCGGCGGCGCGACCGAGCGGACAAGCTGGGCGAGGTCGCTGGCGAAGGCCGTCGTGCCCCGCCGCATAAGCGCGCTCGGCGTGCGGCCAAGTGGCGTCACGCTCATGTCAGCCCCGATCGCGCAGAACTGTATCTTGGTGCCGCCGATATCGACTCCGAGCGCCGCGCTCATGCCACGGCCCTGTAGGCGATCGGTAACGGATCGGCATCGCCGCTGAGATGCAGCGCCTCGAGCCGGCCATAGGACGCGCCCAGCGCGCCGAAATAGGCGATCTCCCAGCGGTCCTCGGCCGTCAGCACCGGCACGCCGTGATAGGGCAACACCCGCGACCAGCCATTGACCGGCACCACCGCCAGATTCTCGGGCTTGGGCGAGACGGTCAGCTTGAGCGCGTGCGGGCGCAGATCATGCAGATAGCCGGTGGAATCGCGCAACGACAGCAGCGAGCGATAGGCGAAGAACTGCCGGTGGGCGACCTTGTCGACATAGTCTCGAACATAGCGCAGGGCGGAATCGCTCTGTTCGGGATCATAGGCCCTGGCCAGCACCTGCGGATCGTAATCGAATGTCGGCACGGAGGTCCGCGATGCCGCCACGGTGGTCGCATAGGTCGCGCGGACGTCCGCATCGCCCTGCTGCCAAAGCTCGCGCATCCGCTCCTGCTCATGGATCCAGCGTGCTTCAAAATTGGGAATTGTCGTCACCATGTCGTCAAGGCTGTGGAAGCCGATCCGGTCGGGATCAATGCCCGAAAGGGCCGCAACGCCGGAAATGCCGGCCCGATAGGCGGCGATGCGGCGTGGGTCGACGCCCTGGCAACGTCCCAAGATGCCTTCCTCGAGGATGGTCAACCGCCCGCCTGGAGGGTAGACGGCGCCGGTCGCGTCGAGCACGGCCTGGAAGCGCCGCAGCATCAATGCCTCGCCAAGGTCGGGCGCCTGCCGCTGCGTTTTCAACGGATTCGGCACCTTGTAGGGGAAAGCCATGGCGACGAATTCGATGGGTTTGTTCCTCGCAATGAAGACGTTCAGCCGATCGAGCCACATCTGACGGTTGGCGACGATGAAGGTCGGGTCGCCGAACAGCACCTCGGGATGGCTGAAGATGGACAGCAGCCGCTCGGCGACGCCCCCCTCCCCCGTGGCCGCGATCGCGACATCGTTGACACTCATCAGTTCGCGCAGCCCGGCGGCGTCCAGCTCCGCCTTGCCGGCGATTTCAGGCGGCGTGAAAGTTCTGGGCAAGGTGGCGTTGATATAGATGTAGGGGCTGGACATGCTCATGCTTTCGGAAAGTCAGGCTTTCAGTCAATCAGTCGGGCTTGCGGATGCGGGCCAGGAATTCGGCGGTGCGCGGGTTGTTCGAATGGCGGATCAGATCGGCGGGTCGGCCCGATTCCGCGACCTTGCCAGCGTCGATGAAATGCACGACATCGCCGACATCCTCGGCAAAGCTGATCTCGTGGGTGACGATCAGCATGGTCATGCCGTCACGGGCGAGATCGCGCATCACCGCCAGCACCTCGCCGACCAGTTCGGGATCGAGCGCCGAGGTCGGCTCGTCGAACAGCACGATGCCCGGATTGGCGGCAATCGCCCTGGCGATTGCGACACGCTGCTGCTGGCCGCCGGACAGTTGCGATGGGTAGGAATCGCCGCGGTCGCCGAGGCCGACGCGTGCCAGCAATTCCCTGCCCCGTTCGAAGGCCACTCTTTCCCCCTGTTTGAGGACCAGGCGCAGGCCGGCGGTCACATTCTCCAGCGCCGTCATGTTGGGAAACAGGTTGAAGCGCTGGAACACCATGCCTATGCGCGCCCGACGCGCTGCGGTGACCTTGGCCGAGGCTTCGATCCAACCGCCGCCGCGCCGTTCGGCGCCGACCAGATAGTCGTCGACCCAGAGCTCGCCGCCATCATAGCTCTCCAGGCTGTTGACGCAGCGCAGCAGCGTGCTCTTGCCGGACCCGGAAGGCCCGATGATGAAGGCCACCTGGCCCCGCGCCACCGTCAGGTCGATGCCGTTGAGGGCGCTATAGCTGCCGAACGATTTCCTGAGGCCATTGATGCGGACCGCGTCCGACTGGGGATTTGTCGCCATCATCGCCATCCCTAGAGGTTCGGCCTGGCGGTTGGGCTCGGCCCCGCGCCCACGCCCTTGGCCAGGTGCGCCTCCAGCCATGACTGGCCGGCCGAGGCGATGGAGACCAGCACCAGATACCAGAGCGAGGCCACGATCAGCATTTCGATGACGTAGAAATTCTGCGCGGCGATGCCTTGCACCGTGCCCAGTATCTCCTTGGTGCCGATCACATAGACAAGCGAGGTCGCCTTCAGAAGGTCGATGGCGAGATTGCCCGCCGCCGGCAGGATGACACGGATCGCCTGTGGCAGCACGATGCGCAGCAGAGCGCGGCGCGGCGTCATGCCGATCGACAGCGCCGCCTCGGTCTGGCCGGTATCGACGGCAAGAAGTCCACCACGGATCACCTCACACATGAAGGCACTGACATTCAGGAACAGGCCGAGCAGCGCCGCCGTGGTCGGCGTCACCAGCGTGTTGGTCGAGACTGTGAAGCCGGCAATGCTGAGCCGCGGCAGGAACAGTCCGAGATTGAACCAGAACACGATCTGCACCAGAAGCGGCGTGCCACGGAAGAACCAGATATAGCCCGCCGCTATGACGCGCAGCACCGAGTTCTTCGAGATCCGCATCGCCGCCAACAATGTGCCAAGCACCGCCGAGCCTGCAAGCGACACGACGGTGAGCATCAGTGTCGTGGCGACGCCGCTCAGCATCACCGGCGCGAAGAAATATTCGCCGATTACTTCCCAATGGATGCTGCCGCTGCCGACGACGATCCCTGCCAGCGCCAGCACCACGACCAGCGCGGCGACGGCGGTGAGGGTCGAGAAGATCCGGGCGCCTGGCCGGCGGCGGATGTGCGGGCCAGGTGCCGCGTCCACGCTGCTGGGAGAGATCTCGGTGACCAAGGTCAAGGCAGCGGGTCTAGAAGAGCGCCGCATTGATCAGGATGGGGTTGAGCCCGCCATCGCCGACCTGCCACTTGTCCATGATCTTTTTGTAGGTGCCGTCCTCGACCATCCCCTGCATGGCGCCGGCGAGTGCCGCCACCAGGTCCGGCGTCTTCTTGGAGAAGGCGATACCCTGGTTCGCCGGCGCGAACAGCGCCACCGGCGACAGCTCCAGCTTGGTCTGGATGCCTTCGGTCGCGGTCTTCAGCGTATAGTTGCTGACGCCATAGGTGTTCATGGTCGCGTCGGCCTGGCCGCTGGCGACGGCAAGATAGGGCCCGGTCTGGTCAGCGGTTTCGCTAAGCACCACCGGCGAAGAACAGCTCTCGTTCAGCTTCTTGACAATATCGGGGAATAGCGAGCCGGTGACGATCGCGACGCGTTTGCCGCACAGATCTTCCATCTTGGCGATGTTCTGCGGATTGCCTTTCGGCACGATGACGCCAGAGCCTTCCTTGGAGTAAGCGATGAAGTCGACGACCTTCTCGCGCGCCAGCGTGTCGGCCATGGCGCTGACATAGAAGTCGAAGCGTCCGGACTGGACGCCGGGGATGCCGGCAGTGAACTGAACGTCGCTCCAGTTGACGGTGAGCCCGAGCCGCTTTGCCGCTTCGTTGAGGAGATCCGCGTCGACGCCAGCCGGTTTGCCGGTGGCCTGATCGATGAACGACCAAGGCGCATTGCCATCGGTGGTCGCGCCGTTGAGCACGCCGCGCGCCTTAACGTCACTGGGCAGACGCTTGGCGAGATCGGCGGATGCCTTCATGTTTCCCGTGATCTCGAACGGCGCCTGCGCCGCACTGGGTCCGGCCGAAAGCAGGAAGGCGGCGATCACAGCGGCGGCAGCAAGGCTGCCTCTTAAGCGTGGTGAGTTCATCTGGCTCTCCCTTAGCCTTGAAAACAGGTACGTTAAAAGGGATACTCTTTTTACCTTTAAAGTGCAATAGAGTTTCTCTTTGAATGTTCCATGCTGGAAACCCCGACTCTCGTTGCGGCGGCCGCATTCCACTTGCCCGCGACTTCCGTCGAGGCCAGCCACCTTGTTGAGGTGAAGTCGCCAGAGTCCGAAAGGCTGTTGCCGGAGCGGCCCCAGCCGGCCCGCAGCATCCAGAACATCTGGTCGGTGAGGCTCACAGTGGCATACGGGCCGGCCATCCAGCCGGTGCCGGAAGCCGTCGTGCCGGATGTCTGGTTCATCGTGTCGACCTGGGTGAACCCGCCAATCAGCAAATTGGGATTGATCACATAATCCGTGCCGACGGTGAACAGGCCAAACCGGCCGCTGCGTTCGCCATTGTAACCGGCATAGGTGCCCTCCACCCAGAGGTCGAAGGGCGGGTAGGAATGCGAGACGCCGCCATCCGAACCGTTCACGCCAAGTGCCGCATCCTGCCACTTCCTCATCTGTGACAGCGAGCCGTGGAACGAAGCGGCAAAGCCGTCACGGGCATTCAGCGTGGCATCAAGGTAGTCAACACAAAAACGGACGGACGATCGCCCGATCCCAAAGCCCATTACCGCCACTCGGCATCGCTGGCTCACGTTCGCCGTCGGGAGAGGCGCTTCTTATCAGTTATCCGAACAGATCGGGACGCGTCGCGTTTAGGTGCTGCACGGTGCGCAGCACTTCGCGCAGATGCGCCGTCATATGCTGGCCGGCCTGTTTGGGATCGCCTTTTTCGATGGCCTCGAAGATCGCCGCGTGCTGGGCGAGCAGTGTTTCGAGGTGGCCGGGATCGGGCAAGCTGAGATAGCGCACGCGGTCCATCTGCAGCTTGACCACCTGGATCACCCGCCAGCTTCTTGACAGGCCGGCCTCCTCGCACAGGCTGCGGTGGAAGGCTTCGTCGAGTTCGAGGAACTGCTCGCGATCGTCACCGGCCACGGCCTGCTTCTGCAGGACGAGATTGGCCCTGACGGCGGCAAGGAAGCCATTCGAGCCATGGCCGGCCAGCCGCTGCACGACCGCCACCTCCAGCGCCTCGCGGATGAACTGCGCCTCCTCGACATCGCTCAGCCTTATTGGCGCGACGAAGCTGCCGCGCTGCGGCAGGATGTCGATCAGCCCCTCGTCGGCCAAGCGGATCAACGCCTCGCGCACCGGGGTGCGGCTGACGCCGAGCTGCTGGGCAAGATCCTGCTCGCTCAAAGCCTCCGAAGGCAGCATGACCAGCGTGGTGATGGCACGGCGCAGCCGCTCATAGATCTGCGGCGAGATCGGCAAGCGGTTGTTGACCGGCTCCAGCACCCGCGACGGATCGCGCTGGCCGGCGGTCTTGCCGCGGCCGGTTGAAAGCCTCGTCTCCGGAAGCTTGGTCTCCATGACTAAATCCTGCCGCCGATCCGACGTCTCCCTCTGCTCCGGTCATGACACCGCGCGCGCCGCAACTCAAGCGCCAAAGCCCGCTTCATTCACAATTGACATACTACCATGGTAGTGTGTATGACACCTCCAGCTGATGGGTGAGGAGCCGGCATGAAGATCACGGACATCAGGGCGACCACGGTCACCGTGCCGCTGGAGGCGGCGCTGCGCCACAGCAACGGCACTCATTGGGGCCGCTTCGTGCGCACCGTGGTCGAGGTCGAGACCGACGAAGGCATCACCGGTCTCGGTGAAATGGGTGGCGGCGGCGCCAGCGCGGAAGCGGCCTTCGCCGGGCTGAAGTCCTACCTCGTCGGCCATGACCCCTTCGATCTCAACCGCATGCGCTATGCCATCTGCAATCCGACGGCATCGCTCTACAACAACCGCACCCAGCTGCATGCGGCGCTGGAATTCGCCTGCCTCGACATCATCGGCAAGAAGCTCGGCGTACCCGTCTACCAGCTGCTCGGCGGCAAGGTGCGCGACAGTGTCGGCTTCGCTTCCTATCTGTTCTTCCGCTATGCCGACCGCCGCACCGGCAAGGGCGAGGTGCGTACCGTCGAACAATTGCTCGACCACGCCCGCACGCTGAAGGCCGAGCACGGCTTTCGCGCCCACAAGCTCAAGGCCGGCGTGTTCCATCCGGACTTTGAGTTGGAGTGCTTCCGGGCGCTGGCAGCGGAATTCCCGGGCGACACGCTGCGCTACGACCCGAACGCCGCACTCTCGGTCGAGCAGGCGCTGCGCTTCGGCCAGGCAATCTCGGACCTCAACAACGACTATTTCGAGGACCCGACCTGGGGGCTCGCCGGTATGCGGCGGCTGCGCGAAAAACTCTCCATCCCGCTTGCCACCAACACGATCGTCATCGATTTCGAGCAGCTTGCCACCAATGTGCGCGACCCGGCGGTCGACGTCATCCTGCTCGACACCACCTTCTGGGGCGGCATACGGGCCTGCGTGCGCGCCGCCCAGACCTGCGACACATTCGGCCTCGGCATCGCCGTGCATTCGTCCGGAGAGCTTGGCATCCAGCTCGCCTCGATGCTGCATCTCGGCGCCGTGCTGCCCAATCTCGTCTTCACGGCCGACGCGCACTACCACCATCTCCGAGACGACATCATCGTCGGCGGCAAGATGCGCTACGAGAACGGCGCCATCGCCGTGCCGGAGGCGCCGGGCCTCGGCGTCGAACTCGACCGCGACAAGCTCGAGACCTATGCCGAGCTCTACCGCTCGCTTGGCGGCTATGCCTATGACCGCGATCCTGGCCGCCCAGGCTGGTATCCGCTTTTGCCCAACACCGACTTCGCCGACCACAAGGATGCAGCCGTGCCCGATCTCGGGCTCGGCTGACGATTTTTGCCTCGTACGGGTCGGCGGGAGGACGCTATGACTACCAACCGGAGGAGAACGACAATGACAAGCACCAGAACGGCCCGCACAGCCTTGTTCGCCGCAGCTCTGCTCGGCTGCACCTGCCTCGCTGCGATCGGCGCGCGCGCCGATGACGGCATCGCTAAGGGCGACACGTCGGCCAAGAAGATCGCCTTCAGCAATTCCTACGCCGGCAATTCCTTCCGCCAGGTGATGATCAAGAGTTTCGAGGAGATGGGCGCCAAGGCCGTGGCCAACAAGCAGGTCGCCGCCACCGCCGTCGTCAGCTCCAACAATTCGGTGACCGAACAGGCTAGCCAGATCGAGAACCTGATCCTGCAGGGCTATGACGCGATCATCGTCCTTGCCGGCTCCGACACCGCGCTCAACGGCGCCATCAAGGATGCTTGCAATGCCGGCATCACCGTGGTCGCCTTCGCCAGCGGCGTCACCGAACCCTGTGCCTACGTCGTCGACTACAACCTCGATTCCTATGCCAAGGCCGAACTCGATTTCATCTCCAGCAAGCTCGGCGACAAGCCGGCCAACATCCTCGAAATCCGCGGCATGGCCGGCGATGGCTTCGACAAGCGCCTGCATGAAGGCGTCGAGAAGGCGATGAAGGCTCACGCCAGCTACAAGGCCGTCGGCGAGGTCTATGGCCAGTGGACGGCGACCGTGGCGCAAAAGGAAGTGTCGGGCATCCTGCCGTCGCTGCCTCAGGTCGACGCGGTGCTGACGCAGGGCGGCGACGGTTATGGTGCCGCGCAGGCATTCAAGGCCGCCAACCGGCCGCTGCCGATCATCATCATGGGCAACCGCCAGGATGAGCTGGCGCTGTGGAAGCAGGAGCACGATGCGAGCGGCTACCAGACCTTCTCCTTGGGCGCGACGCCGAGCGTGTCGCAGGTCGCCTTCTGGGTAGCGCAGCAGATCCTGGCCGGCAAGAAGGTGCCAAAATTCGTCGAGGTGCCGCTGCTGCAGATCAACCAGCCCGATCTCGACGCCTGGCTGAAGACGGTGCCGGAAGGGGGCGTCGTCAATGCCGAATATCCGCAGGAACTGGTGGCCAAGATCATCGACGCCAACGTAAAGAAGGAGCCTCTGCCGGGCGTTCCCGCGCCGAAATGAGCAGCATGGCTGAATGATGAACGATCCCACGCCGCCCAAGATGGACTCAGCAGAGACATGCAATGCTGACAGCCTCCTCATCGAGGTACGCGATGTCCGCAAGCACTATGATGCCGTGCATGCCCTGGGCGGCGTGGATTTTTATCTGAAACCCGGCGAGGTCGTCGGCCTCGTCGGCCACAATGGCGCCGGCAAGTCGACGCTGATGAACGTGCTTGCCGGCACGGTCGAGCGCAGCAGCGGCGACTTCCACCTCGGCGGGCGCGAGATTGGTGCCTGGAGTGCTGCTAGCGCCCAGCAGGCCGGACTGCGCTGCATCTTCCAGGAACTGTCGCTTTGCACCAACCTGACGTCGGCGGAAAACACCCGCATCGTACACAGGCCTCTGCGCGGACCGGGCTGGCGTCGACGCGCCCGCCAGGTGATCGGGCCGGTGCTGGACGAGATCTTCCCCGGTCACGGCATCGATCTCGACAGGAAAGTCGCTGACCTGACGATCGGCGAGCGACAGATGGTCGAGATTGCGCGCGCCTTCACGCAGACCGGCATCAAATTGCGCGCCGTCATTCTCGACGAGCCGACCTCGGCGCTCGGCCACGAGGCGACGGAACAATTGCTCGCTCATATCCGCCGCGCGGCAGGGCGCGGCATTGCCTGCATTTTGATTACTCATCGCCTGAACGAGATCCTCGCCGTCTGCGACCGCACCGTCGTCATGGTCGACGGCAAGGTCGTCGCCGAGCGACCGACCGCTGGCCTGTCACGCACCGCACTGGTCGAACTGATGGGCAGCATCGAACGGCCGCGCGACCGCTCCGGCGGCAAGGCGGCCTCGGTGCAAGGTCCGGTGATCCGGCATGCCGGTCGCGACACCGCCGATCTGGCCATTGAAGTCGGCAAGGGCGAGATCATCGGTTTCGCCGGGCTCGATGGCCACGGCCAGCGCGAGCGGCTGCGCGCCATGTTCTATGCCGCGCGCCGTCAGCGCGAGCCCTTGCCGGGCGCCTATGTCGCTGGCGACCGTGGCTCGGAAGGCGTGTTCTCGCTGTGGTCGATCGCCGATAATCTGACCATCCGCAGCCTGAATGCGCTGACGCGCGGCGGCATGATTTCAAGCGCCGCCGGCCGCAAGCTGGCCGAGACCTGGTCGGAACGGCTCAAGGTCAAGGCGCCTTCGATCGACACGCCGATCCTGTCGCTGTCCGGCGGCAACCAGCAGAAGGTGCTGTTCGCCCGCGCGCTGGCGTCGGACGCGCAAGTGATCTTCCTTGACGATCCGATGCGCGGCGTCGATGTCGGCACCAAGCAGGAGGTCTACCGGCTGATCCGCGCCGAGGCCGAGAACGGCCGCTCCTTCGTCTGGTACACAACCGAGCTCGAAGAGCTCACCAATTGCGGGCGCATCTACGTTTTTCGCGAGGGCCGCGCAGCCACGCGGCTGGAGGGCGATGCCATCGAGACCGGCAGCATCCTGCAGGCCTCGTTCGGAGGGGAGCATGGCTGAGGCCGCCGCAGCCCGGTTCGGCGCCCCACGCGCGACGCGCACGGGCATGCTGCTCAACGCGCTGCAGGTCGGCCTGCCGGCGATCGCGCTTTTGGCGATGCTGGCGGTCATCTTCTGGATCCGGCCAGCGGCGATGAGCTATTTCGGCTTCAACCTTCTGTTCAAGCTCTCCGTACCGCTGGTGCTGGCGGCACTTGCGCAGATGATGGTGATCATGCTGGGCGATATCGATCTGTCGAACGGCGCCTTTGTCGGCCTCGTCACCTGCGTCACCGCGCTCTACCTCAATGACTGGCCGGCGCTGACGATGCTTGCCTATCTTGCAGCGGTCGCCGCCTATGCCGGTTTCGGCCTGCTCATCCATACCAGGCAACTGCCGTCAATCATCGTCACGCTCGGCATGTCCTTCGTCTGGCTGGGCATCGCCGTGATCCTTTTACCGGCGCCGGGTGGCCTGGCGCCGGCCTGGCTCTCAGGCTTCATGAGCTGGCAGCCGCCGCTGATGCCCCTGCCGCTCTGGCTGGCGCTGATCGCAGCAGGGGCCGGGCATCTAGTCATCACGCGTTCGTCCTATGGCGCGGTGCTGCGCGGCGCCGGCGGCAATCCGCGTGCGGTGGAACGTGCCGGCTGGTCAATCACCGGTATCCGCGTCGCCGTATATGCCGCCGCCGGCCTGCTTGCCTGCCTCGCCGGGCTGACGCTGACCGGGCTCACCACCTCCGGCGACGCCAATGTCGCGCCGGCCTACACGCTGCTCGGCGTCGGCGCGGTGATCCTCGGCGGCGGCGCCTTCACCGGCGGAGTGGTCTCTCCGGTTGGCACGGTGATCGGCGCGCTGACGCTGTCGCTCGCCGGCTCGCTGCTCGCCTTCCTGCAGGTGCCGCCGACCTGGCAGATCGGCGCACAAGGCGTCATCCTGTTCCTGGTGCTGGCCGGGCGCGTACTACTTGCGGAGCGCACCCGATGACAGGCCGCCTGAGCCTTGCGCCCTGGACCTACGGCTTCATCGTGGCTTTGGCCATGTGGGCGGCGACGACCGCCTATTCGGGCTTCGGCAGCGCCGGCGCTACACTTGCCGGGGCGCTTGCCTTCGGCGCCTTCAGCGTCGTCGTCGGCACCGGACAGATGCTTGTCGTCGCCTCCGGACCGGGCAACATCGACCTGTCAGTGCCGTCGGTGCTGACCCTTGCCGCCTATGTGTCAATGACGGTGATGCAAGGCGCCGACGGCATGCTGCTGCCGGGGCTGCTTGCTGCGCTGGCCGTCGGCGCAGCGGCGGGCACGGCAAACTACTTTGCCATCGCAATGCTGCGGCTGCCGCCGATCATCGCCACGCTTGCCTGGAGTTTTGTCTTCCAGTCACTAGCCTTCAATCTAGGCGGCCAGGCGACGCTGAAGCCGCCGGCCGCCCTGTCCCGTTTCACCGCGATGAACATAGCCGGCGTGCAGGTGATGCCGGTGGCGGTGATGACGCTGACGTTGCTCGCAATGCTGGTGCTGAAGCGCAGCGTCTGGGGCCGGCAGTTGCTAGCCACCGGACAAAGCGAGGCGGCGGCGCGACTTGCCGGCATCGAGGTGGGGCGCGTGCGCCTCATCGCCTATATGCTTTGCGGCACAGCCGCGGCACTCGCCGGCTTCCTGCTTGCCGGCTTCAGTGGGGGAGCCGCCCTTAACATGGGCGATGCGTATCTGCTGGAATCGATCGCTGTCGTCGTGCTCGGCGGCACCAGCGTCGCCGGTGGACAGGCCAACGCGTTGGGCATATGGGGAGCGGCACTGTTCTTCAATCTGATGTCCACCATGCTCAACACCTTCGGCATCCAGGCAGGCGTGCGCTTCCTTCTGACTGGAGCGCTGATCATCCTGATCGTGGCGTTGGTGCCGAGGCCCCGCGCAAGATGAGCGACACGCTTTCCAAACTGTTCGACACCAGGGCCGTGAGTTTCGTCGATCTCACGCACCCGATGAAAGTCGGCATGCCGGTGTGGCCGACGCATCCGCATTATTGCCAGGAGATGGTCGAGAGCTGGGACCGCGGCGATCCCGCTTGCAACCACGCGCTGGCGATGAGCGAGCACACCGGCACGCATTTCGACGCGCCGGTGCATTTCATCCGCGGCGGCGCGACGATTGCCGAAATCCCGGTCGAGCGCTTCTTCGGCCGCATGGTCAGGATCGACGCGCGCGATTGCGGGCCAAGGCAAGCGGTGGAACCGGAGCGCATGCTCGCTTTCGAAGCCGAGCATGGCGCTATTCAACCCGGCGACGCCGTCTTCTTCCATTTCGGCTGGGACAGGTTCTGGGACGACCCGGCCGACCATGCTTCGTTCCTCGCCGACTGGCCCGGCCTGTCGCGGCAGGCCTGCGACCTGCTGATCGAGCGCGGCGCGCGCATCGTCGGCACCGACTGTCTGTCGGTCGACTGCTTCGGCAACGAGGATTTCCCCGCGCATAACGCGCTGCTTTCGGCCGGCATCCTGATCGGGGAGAATTTTGCCCGGCTCGGCGAGCTGCCGCCCTTCTCGTTCCTGATCACCTTGCCACTGCCGATCGAGAACGGCACGGGATCGCCGCTGCGCGCCGTGGCTTTGATCGACGGTTCGGCTTCCTAGCCGGCTCAGGAAAAATGCAACTGCACTTTAAGCGTGCGCTGCGGCTCCTTCTCGATCAGCTCGAAGGCGGCATGCGCATCCTGCGCCGGAAAGACCTGCGTGATCATGTCTTGCGGATCGAGGCGCTTTTCGGCCAGCCATTCGACGACGCGCGGCAAGAGCCGCCGGTTCAGCCGTGAACCGACGATTGTCAGTTCCTTGCGTACCACCTCCTGCTGGCTGAGATTGGATGGCGCATCGGAGAAGCCGAGCAGGCCGATGCGCCCGGCCGGGCTCACCACCCGGCAAGCTTCGTCGAGCAGTGCGGGAATGCCGGCGCCGTCGATGACCAAAGTCGGGCCGAGACCATCATTTTCGGCCCGCACCGCTGCCGGCACCTTTTCTCGCGCCGAGTCGATGACCCGATCGGCGCCGAAGCGGGTTGCCCGCTCAAGCCTTGCTTTGTCGATATCGGCGACGATGCAGCGCGCACCGCAGAGTTTTGCGACCTGCAGCACGGTGACACCGACGGTGCCGGCGCCGTAGATCAGCACGGTATCCTCCGGCCCGCATCCCGTGCGGTCGAGCACGTTGGCGGCGATGGAAAACGGTTCGGCAAGTGCTGCCAGCCCGAACGGCATGTCGGCCGGCACCGGCACGGCGTTTCGCGCCGGCACGGCGACATGGTCGCGAAAGCCGCCGTCGCGATGGACGCCCATCACCTCGAGGTTGGCGCAGACATTGGAGCGGCCGATCCGGCAGGGATAGCAATGGCCGCAGGACACGACGGGATCGACCACCACATGGTCGCCGATGGCAAGACCGCTGACGCCCTCGCCCAGCGCCGTCACCGTGCCGGCGAACTCATGGCCGATGATACGCGGATAGACGGCGAATGGATTGGAACCATGCAGGATGTGAATATCGGAGCCGCAGATGCCAGCTTGATCGACTCGAATGACGACATCTCCCGGACTAGGTTCGGGCATTGATCCCTGACGGATCTGCAAGTCCCGCGGTGCATGGACAATGATTTCGATCACGTGGCGCCTCTGACTTGTATACTAGTCGACAATTGCTCATGACAGACTAAGCGTCAAGCGTTCGGCGCTGAGCACACCACATAAGCTCCTGAGATCATTGGAAAAGCAGACTGAACGGGAGTGCCATGCGTCGGGGCCGTCGTCCGGAAAGCCCGTGTGCCTTTAAACCAAAAACCGTCCCGGTTAGACCGGGACGGTTATTGATTTATGATGAAATTGGTTGCGGGGACACGCGTCGCGGGGTAGGGCGGAAGAAGCAAATGGGGCTGCAAGTGGCGACCATGGCTATTGCTAAGTTGATTTGCTGAACCGAGTTCGAATTCCGCCTGAAGTGCCTGGGTACGGGCGCGATCGGGTTATAGTTAGTCGTCGGTTAGACTGTCGAGCCCGCTCACAACCGGAACGACGTATCCACAGGCGTCAAAGATGTGTATATCCCGCCGCCGCACGGTGAAATGGACGCTCTGCGAGCGCGCAACGGAACTCTCCCCATCCACCTTGACCAGGAACTTTTCGCTGACGCCGGGCAGGTCCACATAGAGGATCTGCACCTCTCCGAGATGCTCGACGAGATCGATGGATCCGACAAATGCAGGATCGGGCCCCTTGCCCTCGGCGATCCGCAGGTTTTCCGGGCGGACGCCGATGCTGACGGCCTCGCCTTTCGAAACCCTGCCAGGTTCCACAGCGAGATCGAGAGTGATGCCGCAGTCGAGTTGGCAGCGCGCCGATGTCCCGGTGCTGTCGACGACCGTTCCTTTCAGGATGTTCATTGCCGGCGAGCCGATGAACTGGGCGACGAAGAGGTTCGCGGGCTTCCGGTAAAGATCGGTCGGTGTGCCCAACTGCTCGATATTGCCATCCTTGAACACGACGATCCGGTCCGCCAGCGTCATCGCCTCGACCTGGTCGTGGGTGACGTAGATCATCGTCACGTCGGGCATGCTCTGCTTCAGCTTGGCGATCTCGATGCGGGTGGCGACGCGTAACGCGGCGTCGAGGTTGGAGAGCGGCTCGTCGAACAGGAAGACACGCGGATTGCGCACGATGGCGCGGCCGATCGCCACGCGCTGCCGCTGGCCGCCGGAAAGCGCCTTCGGCAGGCGCTCGAGATATTTGTCGAGTTGAAGGATTTCGGCGGCCTTGCGCACCCGCTCATCGATCTCGGCCTTGATCATTCCGGCTATGCGCAGCCCGAAAGCCATGTTCTCGTAGACCGTCATGTGCGGGTAGAGCGCATAGGATTGGAACACCATGGAGATGCCACGCTTCGAGGGCGCGACGGCATTCATTCGCTCGCCATCGATGACGAGTTCGCCGGAGGTGATCGTCTCGAGGCCGGCGATCGATCGCAGCAATGTGGATTTTCCGCAGCCCGACGGGCCGACGAAGACGATGAGCTCTCCCGACTTGATCTCAAGGTCGATGCCGTGCAGGACCTCCAAATCGCCATAAACCTTGCGAATGTTTCTTAGCGACAAATCGGCCATCGTTCCCATCCCATTGGTTTGATTTCGGAGGCATGCACAGTCAGGGAGCTAGCCCGGCCAGAAATCGCGTCACCGCGTCCGGCCTCCTGTTGAGGATTTCGAGGTCGTTCTTTCGCCGGATGGCGCGGCGCACGACTCGGGCGCCGAGATAGCGCAGGGGTTCGGGCGGAAGCCGCGTGCGCTTGCCGATGCCGACGAGCCCGCACCGGCTCCACGCATCGTCACGCCCGAGGACGAGGCTTGCCATGATGCGGCCGGCGACAGGGGTCTGCGCGATCCCCGTGCCGTTGAAACCCATCGCGTAGAAGATGTTCGCGTGGTCCTTCAGATGTCCGAAGACCGGCAGGTGCTCCGCCGTGCAGTCGATCGGGCCGGTCCAGTCGCAAAGCACCGGCACGTCCTTGAGTTGCGGATAGACCCGGTGCAATTCCCGGATGTTGTCCGCGCCGCCGTCGCCGCTGCGGTTGAACCGGCCATCGATGCGGTCGCCATAGGCGATGCCGCCCGTGCCCCGCCCGAAGATGACCGTGCCTTCCGGCGTGCGCTGGTAGTAGAGTACATGGTGCTGCGCGTCGCAGATCGAGGCGCCCTCGGTCCAGCCGATCCGCTCGAGAATGTCGGGCGCCGGCGCGGTCGCGATGACCTGGCTGCTCACAACATAGAGGTAGGGATGCAGTTCCGGAATGGCCGAAAGCCAGGCATTGGTGGCGAGCACCACCTTGCCGGCGGCAAGCACCCCCCCGGCCGTGCGCAGTCGTGGCCGCGGACCGGGCGTGATTTCGACGACCGGGCTCCGCTCGTGGATGACGATGCCCCTTTCAAGGGCTAGCCGGCGCAGGCCGATGGCGAGCTTGGCGGGCTGCACGGTCCCCGCCCTCTCCTCGACGATCCCGACATAGGAAACGTCCGAGCCGGTGCGGCGCAGGATGTCGGCGCGCTGAAGCGGCTGGAAGCGCTCTTCGCCGAGCGCGAGGCAGAGGTCGCGGGCGGCGGCCCAGGCCCCTTCCTGCGCGGTCGAACTTGCGGTCCACAGCCAGCCGTCCAGCCTGAGGCCCATATCCACGGCGCCGGAGGTCTGGAGGCCGTTCAGTTCCTCGATGGCGTTGGCGGTCGCCCGGCACAGCATCAGCGCATCGTCCTCGCCGACAAGCGCGCGCAACATGTCGATCTCGGCGAACCAGCTATGAACCTGGCCGCCATTGCGGCCTGAGGCGCCGGAGCCGCAGAAATCGGCTTCGAGCACGGTGACGCGCGTTTCAGGCGACTGTTCCTTGATCCGCAGGGCCGTCCACAGGCCGGCATATCCGCCGCCGACGATTGCCACATCGCAGTCCGCCGCGCCCTGCAAGGACTCGGTGGCGGCGTCGGCCGCAATGCTGCACAGCCAGTAGGAACGGTCGGCCTTCGCCGCCGCGACGGGCGGCCGCATCGTGATGGTATTCATGTTCCGGTCCTCTGCGTGCCGCGGATGACATCGTCATATTTGGCGAGCAACCATTGCGGGATCGCCCGGATGGGCTGCGGGAAGCCGCCGAGATGGGTGCAGGTTTCCGATGCCCTTTCGGCGGCGAGATCGAGAGCGGCCCTGCCCGAACGCTCCGCGAAGAAGCGCGACGTGATGAAGGTCGCGATGAAGCTGTCCCCGCGCCGCAGGTGTCGACGACGGCGACCGGCACCGAACCCGCCTCGGTCACGCTGCCGCCGTCATCGTAGAAGGAGCCGCGCTTGCCGCAGGTGACCACGATCTGGCGCGCGCCCGCTGCCCTGAACCGCGCTATCAGCGGTTCCACGGCCTCGGCCGGATCGTCCGGGCCGGAGGCGAAGACCAGCGGCACGCCTTCCAGCGAAAGCTCGAAATGCCGGGTGGACACATCGATGCTGAAGGGCATGCCATCCGCGACGAGCCTGCGGACGAGCTCTTGGCCGGAGTTCGTCCCGAGATGCACCCAATCGGCCTGCCGCAGCGCCTCGTAGCGTTCGGGGCTGGGAACGTAATTCTCGCCCACGCCAAGCGACTCGAGAAGGAACCGTCGTTCGCCGGCATCGTCGGCAAGCAGGGTTACAGCGGAAGAGCCGGGACGTATTTCGACATCGCTCCTGTCGAGCCCCGCCTCCGCAATGGCCTCCAGCATGATGTCGGCTTCCGTATCCTGCCCCAGCGCCCCGAAATAGCGGGCGTTCAGCCCGTGCCGCCGCCATTGCACGGCGACATTGAGCGCGTTGCCGCCCACGGTGACGAAACCCTTGGTCAGGTAGGCGTCGAGACAATTGTCGCCGACGGCGATCAGCTTGGGATTGGCTTTTGTCATTCCTGGTCCGCCCGATCGAGATGAGGTGCGATCGCGTCCAGGCATCGCCGCCAGGCGGAAACGGGATCGAGCGCATAGGATCCGTTGCCGAAGGGTTCGAAGGTCAGCGTGCCGGCAAACCCCTGCGCGCGAAGCTGGCCGAGATGGTGGTCGAGCGGCAGGTTGCCGTCGCCCCACGCAAGGTGGCCCGCCGGCGTCCCGTCGACGACATGGACATGCGCGACGCGCTTTCCGAAGCGCTCGAAATAACCGCCGACGCTGTCGCCGGCTGTCGCCATGGCAACAAGATCGAGCACCACGTCGATGTCGTCGCCGTCGAGCGCGCGCCAGAAGGCGTGAAGCTCATCCGCGTTGGTGACGATGTTGCTTTCGAGGCGCTGAAGCGGCTCCAGCAGGCAGGAAACCCCGAGCGACCTCGCATGCGCCGCGATCCGGTTGATCGAGACGACCGAATGCTCCCAGGCGGTTTGCCTGCTTTCGCATTCGAACCCGCGGCCCGGCGTCAGGAAGAGATAGGTCGCGCCGAGTTCGGCGCTGATATCGGCCGCGCGCATGAAGCGCTCGACGCTGGCCTCCCGATAGGCGCCGTCGCCGGACGCGATGTTGATCGGATAGAGAACCTGCTCCGGCGTGAAGCAACGGACGGTCAGGCCGTTGTCGGCGAGAATCGCCTTTACCTCGGCGAGCCGCGCGCGGTTGTCATGGAAGAGGTCGAGATGCGGGGCGACGCCCCAGAATTCCATCCGGTCGAACCCCATGGCGCTGAGCTTTTCGGCGGCCCAGCGGAAGGGATGGTGCTGAAAGGAGAAATTCGCACCGATGAGCTGTCTGCGTTTCAACATGAACCTTGCCCTATTTCCCGATGCCTTCGGCAAGCCCGCGGATGAAGAAGCGCTGAGCGGCGAAGAAGACCATGACGATGGGAAGCGCCGAGAGCGTCATGGCGGCGAAGACGACGGCATAGTTCGTGCCGTGTTTCGCCATGATGGAGGTCAGGCCGACGGGCAGCGTCTGAAGGTCCGCGCCGCTGGTGAAGATCATCGCGAAGAGATACTCGTTCCAGGCGAAGAGCACGTGCAGGATGACGCAGGACACCAGGATCGGCTTGCACAGCGGCAGCGTCACCTTCCAGAAGATCTGGCCTTCGCTGGCGCCATCCATGATGGCGGCTTCGTCGAGGTCGCGCGGCAGGCCGAGCATGTAGGCGCGGATCAGGAAGGTTGTGAAGGGGATGCGGAAGGCGGTGTAGAGGATGATCAGCGCCCAGTAGGTGTTGTAGAGGCCGAGGTCCTGCATCATGCGCACCAGCGGGATGACGGCGACCGTCGGGCTCAGCATCAGGCCGCCGAGCACGATGCCGACGAAGAACGGCTTGCCCGGGAGCTTCGAGCGGGTCAGGCCGTAGGCGGTCCAGGCACTAACCAGCACGGTGCAGAAGGCCGATCCGATCGTGACGATGACGCTTGTCGCGATATAGTTGCGAATGCCCTGGTTCCAGGCGGCGATGTAGTTCGTGATGTTGAAGCCGCTTGGCAGCGCGAACGGGTTGCCGAAGATCTCCGCGTTGGTCTTGAAGCCGTTCAGGGCCATCCAGAACAGCGGATAGAGCACGACGATGCCGAGGCTGGTGAGGAAGGTGACAAGGCAGACCTTCGCCAGCACGGCGACGAAGTCCGTTCGCTCCGTCTGGCGCGGCTCATAGGAGTGGCTCACAGCTCGACCCTCCGCCTTTTCGTGTACCAGAGCTGTGCAAAGCCGGTCATGAGCGTGATGACGAAGATGACCGATGCGATCGCCGCGCCGTAGCCGAAGTCGTTCTCGATGAAACCCTGCTGATAGAGCCACGTGCCGAGCACCTGGCTGCTGTTGTTGGGCCCGCCGCCGGTCATCACCATGACCTCGTTGAAGACCTGGAACGCGCCGGTGATGGTGATGATCACCATCAGGCCCGTCATTTCCCGCGTCAGCGGAAAGGTGATGCTCCACAGGCGCCGCCAGGTTCCGGCCCCGTCCATGATCGCCGCGTCATAGAGATCGCGCGGGATCTTCTGGATGGCGATGGCGAACAGCAGCGTCGAATAGCCGAAACCCTGCCATTGGCTCATGGCGATGATGGCATAGATGGCCGTCCCTTCCTCGCCGAGCCAGGCGCGCGACCATCCCGCAAGGCCGACCTGTGTCAGCGCCGAATCCAGAAGGCCTATGTCCGGTTGATAGATGAAGTAGAAGAGAAGGCCGGTCACGGTGATCGAGATGGCCGAGGGCACGAAATAGACGGCGCGCCAGAAACGCCGCCATCTCTCCTCGGCGAGCCCTTCGATCAACGCCGCCAGCACGAAGGCGCCGAAGACCTGGAAGACGACCGAGATGACGGCATAGAGCGTGTTGTTGACGATCGAGGTCCAGACCACCGGATCGGCTTGCAGGCGGCGGTAGTTTTCCAGTCCGACGAAAGCGGTTTCGCCGGTGAAGATGTCCTGGTTCTTCGTGCTGACGACAAAGTTGTCGATGATTGGATAGTAGACGAACCAGAGGATCAGCACGAAGGCGACGAGGATCCAGCGGAACGACCAAACCGCGGCCAGAGGGCCGAGCCAGTCCCTCGCGGACCGGCTCGGCCCGGCAAAGCCGATTCTGACGGCTTCACCCTTGTGCCCAGGCTGCATGGCGGTCATCGCTGGCCAATCCCTACTTCGACGAAACCGCCGCTTCCTTCACGCGTTCCATGACCTGTTCCGGGGTCATCGAGCCGCCGATCAGCGCCTGCAGGCCGGAGAGCCAGGCGGCCGCCACGCGCGGCGGGTTCGCCGTATCGAGCCAGGGCATGAGGTAGGAGGAATTGGCGATCACCTTCAGGCCGTCGACGACGGTCGGGTTCATGCTTTCTGCCGAATAGCCGCCGACCGTTGCGCTCGGCTGGCCATAAGGTGGCGCCGACAGAATCTTACCGTTTTCGGCCGAGGTGACAAAGCGCATGAAATCGATCGCCAGAGGGACGTTCTTCGAGGCTGCGTTGATCATGTAGCCTTCCGGCGCGCCTTCTATGGCCTTGACGTCGCCCTTGGCATCCTTGGGGACGGGCAGCTTGAAGAAACCGAAATCCTCGCGCTTCAGCGCGCCGTCGGCCGTCGACTGATCGAACTCGATGATCTCCTGATAGTACATGGCGGACTTACCGTTGCTGAACTGCTGCAACGCCGAGGCATAGGAGGAACCGTTGGTGCCCGGTCCGTCCGAACATTCATCGATGATCTGCTTGTATTGCTTCAGGCTCTCGACATAGCCGGGATCGGTATATTCGGCCGTGGCCGGAACGAAATCCTTCTCGAGGATCGCCTGAGGCACATTGTAGGCGAGGAGCTGCCCCGCATAATGCACGCCTGGCCACCCTTCCTTGTTGCCGAAGGAGATTGGCGTGACGCCGGTCTTCTTGAGGGCCGCGCAGGCGCTCAGCAAGTCATCGAAGGTCTTGGGCTCGGCAATGCCGGCCTTTTTGAACAGGCTCTTGTTGTAGCCCATGAACTTGGCGTCGAGATAAAGCGGAACGCCGTAGAGCTTGCCATTGTACTGGAAGGCGGAGACGGCGGCGGCCGCGAGCGTCTTGCCCCATTCCGTGTCCGGTCCGATAACGGGGGTTAGATCGACCGCGCGCTTGCCGCGCACGAAGTTCTCGCCCCAGCTACCTGTCCAGGTGAAGTAGACGTCCGGCAGAGAATTAGAGGCGACGAGCGCCTTGGTCTTGCCCTTTACGCTGTCGTCGCTTTCCTGGATGAGCTCGACCTTCACGCCGGGATGAAGCGCCTCATATTTCTTCGCGGCATCGACGAAGAAAGGAGAAAGCTGCTGCAGGCCGAATTTCGTCAGGACGCTGACCGTGCCGGAATAGTCAACCTTCGCATTGGGATCAGCCACGGCCGCGTCTCCAGCCGCTGCGGCACTGACGCCGCCGAATACAAATGCGGCGGCAGTGATTGCGGCGAGGCTGGGCGTGATCAAGAACATATTGGCTTTCATTTGGCAGTTCCTCTCTGTTGTTTTTGTCTCGTCAGGCATGCAAGGCAGGCGTGCGGTCCGGCGGCTCCGCCGGACCGCAAAGCTCAATATTCGACGCGCTTGTAATATCGGCGCGTGGTCAGCGGATGGTCGCGCAGCACCTCCAAATGGGCGCTGAGGCGCTCCAGCATGGTTGCGAGGATGATCGGTGATATGAGGCCGCGCGTTTTGGCCGATATACCCGGCAGGTTGGCGGAAGCTGCATCGAGGACGCGCACCTTGCTGGTGTAGCGCTTGGCGAAGTTCTCCACCCGGTCAGACAGCGGCCGGAACGCATCCTCGCCCTTGAAGACGAAGAGGCTGACGCCCGGCTCCACCAGTTCGAGCGTGCCGTGGAAGAAGTCGGATGCCTGCACCGGGCGGGTGCGGATCCACTGCATCTCCTCGAGGATGCACATGCCGTAGTAGTGGGCTTCCGGCCAGACGGAACCGGCGCCCGTGAAGATGTGGTAGGTCTCGTCCTTGATCTCCTTGGCGAGGGCGGCGGCCTCGGCCTCATAGCCTCCCTTCACCGAAACCAGCAGCTTCGGCAGCAGCGCCAGCTCGGCCACCGTCGCATCGAAATCGGCATATTCGCCGCGTTCGGCCAGCAGGGCGAGGACGATGAGAAGGGCCTGGAGGTAAAAGGATTCGGAAGACGTGTCGTCCTCGGCAAAGTTGGTGAAGTTGTAGTCGGCGTCACGGCCGAGCGGCGTATCCTTGTGGCCGGTGAGCGACAGCGTCTTGACACCACGCTCCTTCAGGAAGGCGAGGAGTTGCACGCTTTCCTTGGTGGTGCCGGACAGCGAGGGCAGAACGACCAGCGCCTTCTCGTCGAGGCCCGCCGGGGGTTCCAGCACGACCTGCGCGGAATAGGCCGCGGAAACCGGGAAAAGTGTCGTGTTGCGGGCAAGCTCGATGGCCGGCAGGGTCAGAAACTGCACGCCGCCGGTTCCCATGAAGAAGATGCGTTCCAGACCGCCGTCCAGCAGACCGCGCATCAGGACACGCACGTCATTGGCGATTGCAACCGCGCCGCTTTGGATCTTCACAAAGCGATCCCTATCGAAGTTGAGCATTTGAACCTTCCCGTTTGCATTCCGCACTGGTCTCGAACCACGCGGGCGTCTTCACGCGATGATCTTGAGACAATGTGAGATCGATCTCACACACATTTAACGCATGAGAACTCGGTGCTGGCAAGGTAGGGTTTCAAAAAAATCTGGCCGGGCGCTTTTGCGGTTCAGCCGCGCCGACTCACGGACCCGCGAACGATCAGCTTTGTTTCAAAGCGAACTTTTTGCGGCGCATCGGTTTTTCCGGAAATCCGGTCGAACAGCAGCCGCGCCGCCGTGCGTCCGATTTCCGAGACCGGTTGCGAAACGACGGTGATCTGCGGATCGGTGAAAGTCGCCAGGTTAAAATCGTCGAAGCCGATCAGCGAGACGTTGTGGGGAATGGAAAGCCCCATCGAACGGAAAGCGAGAAGCGCGCCCTGCGTCATGAGGCTGTCGACCGTGAAAAGCGCCGTCGGCGGCGTCCTCTGGCTGAAGAGGCGTATCGTCGCGTCGACGGCATGTTCCACCGTGGATTGCGAGACCGCGATCATCCGTTCGTCGGGCGCAATGCCGGCGGCGCCAAGGGCCGTTTGATAGCCGGTCATGCGCTCGCGCGAGGTGAAGATACGCATGTCGTCCTGCAGCAGCCCGATACGGCGGTGGCCCATGCCGATCAAATATTCGACCGCCTTGCGAGCTCCTCCCTCGTTGTCGACCACGACGCTGTCGCAGTCGACGCCTTCAGCGACACGGTCGATCAGGATTAGAGGCACGTTTTCCGCGATCAGGTCCTGCAGATGCGCATTGTTGTCGGCTGATGTCGGCGCAACGATGAAGCCTCGTATGGAAAGCGACCGGAGGCTTGCGAGGAGCGAGACCTCCTGTCCCAGCTGCTCCTCGCTGCTGCCGATGACGAGATTATACCCGCACTCGCGGGCAAGCACCTCGATGTCATGTGCGATGCGCGCGAAGAACGGGTTCTGGATGTCGCCGAGAATGCAGCCGACGATCGGCAACTGCCCGTTGCGCAAGGCTTGCGCCAGACGATTGCCCCGATAGCCAAGCTTTCCGGCCGCCGCCTGCACTTTCTGGGCGGTCTCGTCGCCAACATAGCCATAGCTGTTCAGGGCGCGGGCCGCGGTTGCCCGCGATACATTCGCAAGTGCCGCCACATCCTTCAAAGTTGCCGGTTTGCTGCGCGCCATTCGACCCTTCGATTCTTTGGGCAGGACCCTCCCTGCGGTCGCAGTTGTAGCTTTGGGTCCTGGGCTAGCATAGGCCCCTCGTCGCGAGGGAAAGCGACTGGCAGGCCGCCAGGTCAAGCCTCGCCCCACAGACCCACCATGGTCGCCGAATATCGCAACCTCGTCACGATCACTTACCGGAGATTCGCGGCTCTTGTTGACAGGCGGCTCAGCGCCCCCTAATTTACCCTAAACGTTTAGGTAAAAGCTGCGGCTAAGCCTCGACGACGGAGGTTTCGACCCTTGGCAAGATCGACGATGCGCGACATCAGTCGCGCCACAGGCCTGTCTTTGTTCACCGTATCGCGCGCGCTCAGCGGTGCCGATGGCGTGTCCGAGGCGAGCCGCGAACAGGTGCTGAAGGCCGCCAGCAGTCTCGGCTATGTGCTCAACCGTGCCGCCCAGGAACTGCGTCGCGCCAGCCGTGATTCGGTCGCCGTCATCACCGCAAGCACCTCGAACTCCTACTATCTCGACCTGATGGCGGGCATACAGCAAGCGCTCGAGCCGTCGGCCTGGACGGTGGTCGTCGGCGACGTCGCGGTCAACGGCGCCTATGACTCCCGCCTCGAGGATCGGATGATCCGCCGGCTCATCGAGTCGCGGACCGCCGGCGTGATTTCGACATTGACGCTCACGGCCGACAATGCGCAGCTGCTCGAACGCTGGGACATTCCGCTGGTCTTCGTCGACTCTTCGCCACCGGCCGAAGCCGCGCATATCCCGAGCGTGACGACCGACAACTACAATGCCAGCCTGATGGTGGGCAAACATCTCGCCGACCATGGCTACAAGGACTGGCTGTTCCTGGTCTATCCGTCGAAATGGTCGACGCGGTTCGACCGCGAGCGCGGCATAAGGGAGGCGGCGCGGATCCACGGCGCCGACCTTGTCGTGCTGGAATCGGAGAACGACGCGACGTCCGGCTACAGCACGCTGGCGCGCCACATCGATGCCAGCGGCAGGATTCCGCGGGCGCTGATCGCCGGCAACAATCCGCTGCTGCTCGGCTCCATGAAGCTTGCCGCCGAGAGGTGCATCGCGATCCCGGATGAATTGGCGGTGGTCGCCTATGACGAATTCGCCTGGTCGGAGCTGACCGATCCGCCGATGACGGTGCTGAACGAGCACAGCGAACAGATCGGCCTGCTTGCCGCGATGACGCTGCGCAGGATCATCGGCAAGCAGGTCGAAGCCGAGAAGAAGGGCGAAGCGCCGACGCCTATCTATCTTCCCGAGGACCAGCAACGCGTGCCCGCGCGGTTGATCATCCGCTGTTCCTGCGGCTGTGCGAGAGATGGCGCCCACGCACGAGGCCCCGTGGCCTCGCAGGCTGCTTAGCCACAAATGATCGGAGAGACGATGATCGGTTTACTTCACGCTTTAACCTAAACGATTAGGGAGCTCGGAAGCCGGGATCTGGCCGTGGTGATGCTCGCGGTTCGACAGTCGAAGAAACGAATTGCCGTCACATCACGGCGGCGACAACGAAGGAGGATCAACATGAAAGCAAACACCACCCTGCGGTTCATCGCCGCCGCATCGATTCTTGCGCTTGGCCTGTCGTTCGGCGCGGCTCCGGCCATGGCCGACGGCAAGGTTCCCGCCAAGGTCGAGAAGATCGGCCTGATGGTGCAGGACATGTCCAACCCGTTTTTCTCGGCCATGACCAAGGGCGCGCAGGACGCGGCCAAACAGATCGGCGCCTCTGTCAACGTGCAGGACGCCCAGCTCGACCTCGCCAACCAGAACACCCAGATCGACGCCTTCATCCAGCAGGGGGTCAACCTGATCGTCATCTCGGCGGTGGACGAGGCGGGCATCGAACCGGCCATCCTGCGCGCCAAGGAGGCCGGCATCATCGTCATCGCCGTCGATACTCCGGCCCACGGCGCCGACGCGGTGATTATGACCAATGCGGTTCAGGCGGGCGAGAAATCCTGCGAGTATCTGTTCCAGCAGATGGGCGGAAAGGGTCAGGTGCTGCTGGTGGACGGCACCCCGATCCAAACGATTATCGACCGCATCAATGGCTGCAAGACAGTGGCCAAGAAGTTCCCGGACGTCAAGATCGTCGGCCAGCAGGCCTCGAAGAACGACCGCGCCTCCGGGCTCGCGGTGACGACCGACATGCTGACCGCCAATCCGGACGTCACCGGTATCTTCGGGATGAACGACCCCTCCGCGCTCGGCGCCGTGCTCGCGGTCGAACAGGCTGGGAAGACCAGTCAGATCAAGGTCACCGGTGTGGACGGCAGCCCCGAAGCGGTCGCCGAACTGAAGCGGGACGGCTCGCCCTTCATCGGCTCGGCCACGCAGAATCCGGCCGAGATGGTGCGTCAGGCAGTCAAGGTGGCGCAGGACATTGTAGCCGGCAAGGCACCGACGGAAAAGACCATCCTGATTGAAAGCGTGCTCGTCACCCGCGACAACGTCGCCCAATATCCGGGCTGGTAAATCTCCCAGACCAGCCTCGCGGGAAGCGGCCTTGCGCCGCTTCCCGCGCCCCAAGATCTGATGAGGCTGCCATGAACATCCAACCTCCGCTGCTTGCCGTCGAAGACGTCTCCAGGCGCTTCGGCGCCACGCTGGCGCTGAACAAGGTCCGTTTCGACCTGAGGCCCGGCGAAGTGCACGCGCTGATGGGCGAGAATGGCGCCGGCAAATCGACGCTGATGAAGATCCTGGCCGGCAATATCCAGCGTGACTCGGGGCGCATCCTCATCGACGGCCGCGACGTCGAGATGCGTTCGCCGATCGAGGCCGCCGCCAACGGCATCGCCATCATCCACCAGGAGCTCAACACCGTGCGCGACATGACGGTCGCCGAGAACCTGGCGCTCGGGCGCGAGCCGCGCACGCGGCTTGGCATGCTCGACCGCCGCCGCATGGATGAGCAGGCGCATGAGAAGCTAGCGCGCATCCACTCCACCATCGATCCGCGGCGGCCGCTCGGTTCGCTGAGCGTCGGCATGCAGCAGATGGTCGAGATCGCGCGCGCGGTGAGCGAAAACGCACGCGTCCTTGTGCTCGACGAACCGACCGCCGCGCTGTCGCGGGCCGAAGCGCAGGAGCTTTATCGCATCATCGGCCAGATGCGCTCGGCGGGCGTCGGCCTGATCTATATTTCGCACCGCATGGAAGAGGTCTGGCAGTTGGCGGATCGTGTCACGGTGTTCCGCGACGGCGGTTATGTAGGCACTGGAACATTGGCCGAGATCAACCCGCCCGACGTGGTCCGCATGATGGTCGGCCGTCAGGTCGCCGATCTCTACCAGCACGACAAGCGCGACCCGGGGGCCATTGTCCTCGACGTCAAGGGACTGGCGGCCGAGGCGGTCGGCCCCGTCGATCTGTCGGTCCGCGCCGGCGAAGTGGTTTGCATGGCCGGACTGATCGGGTCCGGCAGGACCGAAGTCGGCCGCCTCCTGTTCGGGGCCGACCCCCGCACCGCTGGTTCGGTCCGCATCGAAGGTCGTCCCAGCCGCCCCGCGGATCCGTTCGAGGCGATTGCTGATGGCATCGGCATGGTACCAGAGAACCGCAAGGAGCAAGGGCTGTTCCTCGACCATTCGGTGGAAGACAACATCGCGATCAGTTCGCTCGATCGCTTCGTCGCGGCGGGCGTCGTCGACCGCACGGCGCGACGCGACGCGGTTCTGGCGCAGATGAAGCAGCTTGGCCTCAGGCTCAACGCGCTTTCGCTGCCGGTGAAGGCCCTGTCCGGAGGAAACCAGCAGAAGGCGGCGCTCGCCCGCTGGCTGCTGCGCGATTCCAGGGTGCTGATCCTCGACGAGCCTACCCGCGGCGTCGACATCGGCGCGAAGCGCGAGATCTACGAGGAGATCGACCGGCTGACGCGCGCCGGCAAGGCGATCCTCGTCATATCGTCGGACCTGCCGGAAGCGATCGGCATAAGCGACCGCCTCCTGGTCATGCGCCAAGGCAGGATCGCCGCTGAACTAGTTTCGGAAAAGACATCGGAAGAAGAAGTGATGCTTCACGCGACGGGCACCGCGACCCGCAGCGGCAGCCAAGGAGCGAAGCCATGAACACTGTTCGAGACGAGATCCACCAGGCGAAGGCGATTGCTGCCGAACAAGCTCCGTTCGATTTCGCCAAATGGTGGGACCGGGTCGGCATCCTCATGGTGCTTGTCGCTCTGGTCATCCTGATGTCGGCCATCGCGCCGAACTTCAACCGTGTCGACAACCTTCTCAACATCGCGCGCTCGATATCGGTGAACGCCATCCTGGCGGCCGGGATGACGCTCGTCATCCTGACCGGAGGCATCGATCTGTCCGTTGGATCGATCGTCGCCGTTTCGGGCGTGGTCTCGGTCATCGCGGCCATAGCGGGCGTGCCGGCACCCGCCGCCATCTGCATCGGCCTTGCCGTCGGCGCGGCTTGCGGCCTGATCAACGGCGCGCTGACCGCCTATCTTTCGCTCGCCCCGTTCATCGTCACGCTCGGCACGATGACGTTCCTGCGCGGTCTCGCCTATACCATCACCGAAGGCCAGCCGATCGTCTCCAGCTCGCTGAATTTCAAGGATATCGGCAACGGGTATCTCTGGGGAATCCCGATGCCGGTCATCGTGATGGCGGTCGTCTACCTGATCGTCTGGTTCATCCTGGAACGGACGCGCTACGGCCGCCACGTCTATGCCGTGGGCGGCAATGCCGAGGCGGCGAAGCTGGCTGGCGTGCGCGTCAAGCGCGTCGTCACATCCGTCTATGTTCTGGCCGGCGCCTGTGCCGGGCTTGCGGGCGTTATTTTCGCCGCCCGGGTGATCTCGGCTCAGCCCACCGCCGGCACAGGCTATGAGCTCGACGCCATCGCGGCGGTGGTGCTCGGGGGCACCAGCCTTGCCGGCGGCCGCGGCCGGATCGTCGGCACGCTGATCGGTTCGGTGATCCTCGGCGTCCTAGGCACCGGCCTGATCCTGCTCAACGTGCCCTTCTTCACGCAGCTGCTGATCAAGGGCGTGGTGATCATCCTCGCCGTCGCCATCGACAGCCTGAAGCAGCGGCCGGGGCTTTTCCAGTTTCGCAGGACCAGGCCGCCCGGCACATCCGGCCGATAGCCGTAAAGGCCGGCGCCGGCCACTCCCTATCCCTGCTCACCCCTTTGCATTGGAAGATGTCCCATGACCCTTGCCGTCACCATCACGGATCCCCTTGCCGGACAGCGCGATCGCGAACCGATCGTCTTTTCCGTGGCCGCTGACCTGCCTCAGGCGCTCTGGTGGGCCTGCGACGACGGCGGCAACCGCGTCCTCTGCCAGCGGCTGGCGCAGGACGCCAAGCCGGACGAAACGCGTTTCATCGCGACGGTGAGCTTCAGCGGTCGGTTGCGGCTAACGCTGGAGGAACCCTGCGAGCCCGGCCCAGCCGACCTTTGCGGCATCAGGGTCCTGAAAGGAAAGGAGGCCGATTGCTTCGTCCGCCTCGATACCGGCGCATTCGATCTTCGAGCTCTGCTCCGGCACCGCCCAAGGCCTCGGTTCCTCCAAATGGGGGATCCGCCATTTCCGCGCGCTGGCCGACGACTTCGAGCTGCTGCCGTCCGGCAACAATGCCATAGGCGGCTTCTACGGGCCTTTCTTCACGCCTGAGAACGGACTGATCAATCCTCCCGAGCACACGACCGTCGAGATCGAGACGCTGGAGCGCGGCCCGGTTCTCCACCACTATCGCATGCACGGCACGATCCCGGACGGGTTGCTCCAGGAGCTCAAAGGCAAGCGTTTCTCGATCGACTGGATCTTCACCCATGGGACCCCCTTCTTTCAGCGCCGCTACCAGGTCGATCCTTTTCAGACCGTCATCAATGGACGCTCGGTTACCAACAAGATCACCGTCGGCGATGAGTTCGAGGGTGGCCAGGGCAAGCTGGTCTTCGACCGCTTCGCCGCCTATGGCGGGACGCGCTACCGCTCAGGGGACCCTTATGCCGGCGAGCTCGTCGCCATGGTTGCCGACACGGTGACCAACTCGACCAACCAGAGCCGGAAGTTCGAGGAATTCCGCTCCAGCCTGAGCGACATCGAATCTGCCCACTGGGATCTCTACTGGCGCCTGTTCTGCAAATGGGAGGGCGTGCTCAGCGAAGACGAGCTGCGTGAACGGCTGGCCCGCGTGCGCGCGGCATCCCATGTCAAGGCCGACCTCACGGATCGCCAGTGGACGCTGACGGATCAGCCGGTCGACGTGTCGGCGGTGGAGCACGAAACGATATTTCCCGGTCCGGCGGACAAGACGGTGGAGTTCGACACGGCCAGCGGCCGCGCCATGGTCTGGTGGACGTCGCAGCCGTCCGGCGCCTTCCAGATCGTGCAGCGGCGCCAGTCCGGCTGGGTGAACTGGGGCAGCAATGGCGAGAATGAATGCCCCGAACTTCCCGTCGGCGTTCAAATTAAGACCGCATACGGTCGTTTCGCAGATCGCTGGCAAGAGGTGGCAGATCAGTTGGAGAGTCCACCTAAACTATCTGCATAGATGTAGCTAGCCACAGTAAAATCACGGGCGCGCGAAGGGGGTCCCGCCTCCGCCCTGCACACAAATGAATGCAGAAATCGGTAATTGGCCAGACCAGACGAGACGGCGAGTTTGAACGTGGTCGCGGGTGCGAATTAGTCTGGTGATCTGGATATCTTGCTCACTTTGCAGCGCCCATCTTTCCCCCCGGTACGCTGGCGTCCCGCAGGATGCGCTGTCGTCGCTCTACGCCGCGGAGCGAAAGGTGACTGGGGTGCGGGTCGGCGTTGTTGCAGCGCGTCATCCCAGTAAGAACACTCGGCCGTTGTGAGCGTTATCGCCCCGGGCGAGCCTAACCACCGTGGCAAGGGGGCATGAGCCAACGCCTCGGGTCGATATGACGGCCGGAGGATGAAAGTCGGCGTTCCTCTATTTGCTACACGACGGCTCACCGGCACCCCGCACGTCGAGCGCGCAGTGCTCAAGCAGGATGTTGGTTTCACCGCTGCTATCTCTGCGTGTTGGCCCGGCGGCGCTCATCCGGCATGCCCGGAACGCAAAAGACCGCCCCGGTTAGACCGGGGACGGTTATTGATTTATGACACAATTGGTTGCGGGGGCAGGATTTGAATCTGCTGACCTCGCTTGCGAAGTCCCTTCAACAGACGAACTCGGTTGCAGCGCTGTATTGGCGGTAGCGCTCTCCCGCTACTAACCCCCGACGGGTAGAGAGCCTTTCCCATTTGCACGCCGCAGCCGCCGATTAAAGCCTGAGGCGAACGCAGGCCCTTCACTGCACCAGGAAAGTCCGCCTACGCATAGGGCATGGTACATTCCTGGCCCTGCAGCAAGGCGAAGCCGTGAGGCGATATTCGCGCACGCTTCTACCAATCACTACGCAGCGGATTGAGCGAGCGCTCGACCGCGTCGCCGAGATCATCTTGGCGAGAGGCGACCATGGTGAGGCATGGCTTCCGCTCTACGAGCATTTGGAGCGCGCCCTGCAGGATCATCAAGCGAAGGAAGAACGCCTCGCCGCAGTGCGCCAGCGTGTCAAACGATCGCTGGATCGAACGGCAGCACGATCTTCATAAGTTCCTCTTGCCACATCTTCATGTCGCCGCCCTCGCCGTATTTCGGACGGTCGATGGTGTGGCCCATCAGCATGCGCCGAAGCTCCTCGTCCAGCCTACCGTTCTTCATGCGATCTTCGAATGAATGGCGCAGTGAATAGACGCTGTGACTATCGGTCGGGAACAATTTATGGCTCTTGAAGTGCTTGTTGAGCACGGCTGACAGCGACGCCTCACGATCCTTGTACCGTGGGAAGCCTTTGGGATGCTTCTTGAACACCTCAAGCGCCACACCGACCAACGGCACCTTGCGCACCGACGAGGCGGTCTTGATCTCTCGTGGATCGTCAGGATCGTCGCGGGGCTCGACTGAAATATGCGGCACCTCATGATCAACATGGATGACACCCTCATGCAAGTTCGCAAGTTCGCTCGGCCGGGCTCCGGTCTCAGCGAAGGCAAGCACGATTCCTCGCGCCTCCTCATTAAGTGCCGCAAGCGCGCCAGGCGCAAATATCTTGTCGCGAATCCAGTCGGTCGGGAACGGCGGCCGACTGCGCTTCGACCTGTCGGTGAATGACAGATCGGCAAACGGGTTTTTCTGTTCGGGGAAACCGAGGTGGCGAAAGTAGTCGGCGTAGAGGGTTCGAAGGTTGCCCATGTTTCGGTTGCCTGTCGATGCGGAACGGTCCGCTTTGCCTTTTTCGGGTGCAATTCGGTCCAGCCAGTATTTGTGCACCACTCGCGCGTCATCGCGCGTGATCTCACTCATCGCCCTGTCGCCGACCAAGCCGATAAACACATCAACGCTCATTTCGCGTTTTGCCTTCCAGCGCTTCTTTTGGTCAGGGCTTTTCGTGCGGATTTCGTCGCGAGCAATCTCGTTGAAATACAAATTCAGCGCTTCCGATATCTTGTCGTCAGGACGGGAGACTGCGCCGCCGACCGCGTCGACAGATGGTGATTTGGCAGGCTCGCCTATTGTGCTCTCGACCCGCTGCAGAATCGTATCAAGCGGCTCGGCGACCAGGATCTCGGCGAGTGGTCGATAGATGAATCCCAGCGACTCGGCACGCTTGATGGCCTGGCGGTATCGGACACGCGCCGCCTGTGGATTTTCACCCAACATCAACGAAGCCCACAAAGCGTTGTCAGCTGCCTCGTGGAGATCTCTGGCGGTGCGCGCCTTTATGCGGTCAGTCGTGTCGAGGGCACGGCGCACGAAC
The DNA here is from genome assembly GCF_056868045.1 of Mesorhizobium sp. HAY1-8B. Classification (NCBI taxonomy): domain Bacteria; kingdom Pseudomonadati; phylum Pseudomonadota; class Alphaproteobacteria; order Hyphomicrobiales; family Phyllobacteriaceae; genus Mesorhizobium; species Mesorhizobium sp. HAY1-8B. Next base: position 2,175,200 of record NZ_CP200321.1, on the reverse strand, counting down.
ACGCCGCGCTCGTCGAGGTCCCTGACCTCTCTGGGCACCCGCCGGTAGTAATGGAAATGATCGCCCCTCAGTTGCAAGAAGCGGTCAGGATCCTCTGCTTCGCGTCGCCTTCCCACGCCTCTTGAGACCCCATTTGTATCACAATAGGTAACACAATATGTAACACAAAATCGAGAATTGCCGCAATACCGACCACTGGAACCGTTAAATTCTTTAACATATTCAATTACTTAGCGGGAGAGCCGATGGTACCGTTGGCTGGGATCGAACCAGCGACCTCCGGATCCACAATCCGGCGCTCTAACCAGCTGAGCTACAACGGCACATTTGCCTGAGGGTGATCTCGTCGGAAACGCGTTCCACTTGACCCACTCTGTCGTTCGGCGATGCGTCCTTACGGGCTTATGGATTTTAATTCAAGGCTTTTGCGAAGCAAAGACCACTTCCTCACATGTCGCCGCGCCGAGCAGTATCCACCGGGCAAAGAAAAAGGCCGGCGGGAGGAGGTGCCGGCCTTTTCCTGTTACGAGCCAGCGGGAGGAGGAGCTGGCTGGTCACCCCGGGGAGCAGAGGGAGGAGGTTCCACTCGCCGGGTATTCCTTGCTGGCTGGCATCATACGCTTGATCAGTTTGAAGAAAATGCGACCTTTTGTTGCATCTCCTGATCATGCGCAAATATTAGGCAGCCTTAATGTCCTTGATCGCCTTCTCGAAGGCGGTCTTGATCGGCTTGGAGACGTCTTCGGCCGCCTTGGAAGCGACAGCCTGCAACTCCTTGGCCTGCTCGACGGACAACTCGACGCGTTTGCGCAGGAAGGCGGTCTGCAGTTCAATGACTTCCGACAGCGACTTGGCGCCGATAAGGGCTTCGAGATGCGAGAAACCGGCTTCGGCATTGGCGCGCAGTGCCGCGATGGTCTTGAGCGACAGGTCGCTGGAAACAGTCTTGGCGGTCTCGTAGGTCGACTCCAGAGCCTTCTGGGTCTCCTCGGCGCCGGTCTTGAGCTTGGCATAGGCCTCTTTCGACTGCTCAACACCCTTTTCGGCGAAAGCTCGGATCTGGTCGGTGGCCTTGGAAGCGTCGAAGCTCGGGAATTCAACGTTTTCGATCGTCTCGGCAGTCTTGGTCCTGGACATTTTCCATCCTTTCAGCGGCAGCGGCTTTGACAGAAAGCCGTCTCGTTCATGTATGATGGCAATATAAAGGCAAATTTTGTGCATTGCAATATCTTTGTTGCAGTGCACAAAAAAATCTTTCGGGCCGTTAACCAAGAGCCCAAATTCCAGCCTTTGCACGTTCTGGCTTGTGGACCTTCGTGGCTGCGGCTTTTATTAACAAAGCGTTAACTGCAATTTCGCCGCTCCGTGAGGGTTCGCCAAGCGCATGCCGTCCGAATATTCCTTCCTCGACGTCGCCGTGCTCGACGCGGTCCGCCAGCGTTTTGCCGCCGGCGACGCGATCGCGATCCTGTCGGGGGACCTGGAGCAGGTGATCTGGGCCAACGGGCCGGGCGCAGCCGTGTTCGGCTATCCCGACATTGAAGCGATCATCGGCGCCTCGGCGCGGCTGCCGCTGATCGCCCGCCGCCAGATCATGGCGACCAGCGGCTTTCCCGAGATCGGCAGCGATCGCGCCATCATGGTGCGGCTGGCAACGGGAATGACCAGTCGCGCTGTCAGCTTCCTTGCCAGTGCCGTGGCGCTGCCCGATGGCGAGAAGGCGATCATGCTGGCGGTGCCGGCGGCGCAGACAGGCTCGCGCAGTGCCGCCGAGATCGCCAGCCGGGCGATCGGCGGCTTCACCGAAGACGGCCATTTCATCGCCTTCATCGATGCGGGGGGCAATGTCGAGGCGGCATCGGACGGGTTTTCGAGGCTCGGCATCCAGCCCGCGACGCTGGCCGCCCTGGTGGCGGATGTGACTGCCGAAGGCGAGCGTATCGTCAAGCGCCTCGTTCCGGGCGGCAGCACCTCCTACCCGGCCGGCCTAGCGCGGCTGACGCCGGAGCGGCATCTCCTGGTGGTGATCGACGAGGATCAGCTCGAGGACAACATGCCTGCCGCAGAAGCTTCGGCGGACGGACTGCCCGAAGCGACGGAGAGCCCCGCCAACCAGATTGGCGGCGCGACAACAGCGGCCAAAAGCGTTTCCTTAGAATCCGAGTCTCCACCAGGACAATCAGCCGCCGGCGGCTGTTTCACAGACAAAGGCGATCGAGGGACCGACGGGCACTGCCGCGCCTGAGCAGCAGCCAGCCCTCTCCCCAGCCGGGCCAATACCAGCTGCCGCCGACAATGATCAGCCGGTCGCGGGCGGCACGACTGCACAGCATGATCATTGGTATTTCAATGCGGGTGAGGACAACGCGCCAGCCGCGCCGGAGCCAGAAGCCGTGGCCGAAGCAATCGGCACCGAGGCTTCGGTGGACAGCGCGAAAAAAGACGAGGCCGCCTCCCCGGCTGTCCCGGCCACAAGCTCGGCCGCCCGGACGATAGACCGCTCGGCGGCGCCGATGCGCTTTGTCTGGCGCACCGACGCCGAGGGCAGGTTCAGCGCGCTGTCGCCGGAATTCGCCGATATCGTCGGCAAGCCGGCCGCCGACGTGATCGGCCGTCGTTTCAGGGATGTCGCGGCGACCTTCGGCCTTGACGCGTCCGGCGAGATAGCCGGCCTGCTGGAGCGGCGCGACACCTGGTCCGGCCGCTCCGTGCTGTGGCCCGTGGTCGGCACCGACCTCAAGATCCCCGTCGACCTCGCGGCTTTGCCTGTCTATGGCCGCAACCGCGCCTTCGAAGGTTTTCGCGGCTTCGGCGTTGCGCGCGCCAGTGACGCGGTCGTCGATCCGGAAGCGATCGGCATGGCCCTGATACCCAATGGCCAAGCCCCAGCATCGTCCGTACCGGAAACCGTCGAAGCTTCCGCCAAAGAGCCCAAGGCGGAAGTGCCGAAGGCCGAGGAGCCGAACGCGGCGGACCCGTTCAAGGGCGAGGTGCCAGCGCTGACCATCGTGCCAAAACAGGAGCGGCGCTTTGCCGACAAGGTCATCCGGCTGGCCGAACACCGGCAACCGGCCAATGACAAGGGACTGTCGACCCTGGAGCGTAGCGCCTTCCGTGAGATCGGCGAGCGGCTGAAGAAGGAGAGTGCGCCGGCCGAGCCGCCGGAAACCGACAGGCCTGGCATCGAAAGCCCGACGGAACCGGCGATCAAGACGCCGGCTGAGCCCGCGGCTGAGGCCCCGACCGCGAAGACGGAGGCTCCGATCGTACCCGCCGGCGAGGTCGCAGCGGAGCCTGATGCCGTGCCGGATCAGGAGGATGCGGCGCTGGCCGAGCCATCCGAGACCGATGCCGAGGACGAGGCGGATCTCGCACGGCTTGATGGCGGTCACCCGGACGAAGTGGATGATGTGCCTGGTGTGAGCGGTTCGTTGCTTGACTACGCCGACCGGAATGATGAACCCGGTCCTGTCGCGAACAATGACGAGCCCCCGGTTTCAGAACCCGCGGTGGCGGAGCCGCGGGGGACCGAGCCGCGGGGGACCGAGCCGGTCGCGGCCGAACGACCTGATACCAAAGACGCCACGCATGATGCCGTCGATGATGACGACAGCATGACATCGGCCGATTTTCGCGATGCCGAGGACAATGAGGACTGGGCCGACGGCGAGGAAGCCGCGGCCGCTGATGGGCGGGCCGCCGCACTCCACGGTGAAGCCGCCAGTGCAGCCGACACCGTCGAGAGCCCGGCTGGACGCCCACGCCTGCGGGTGCCGCCGCTCAAGACCGAAGGGTTCGTGCCATCGGCCTTTTCCGTCGGCGACGAAAGCAAGGCTCCGGACACCTTGCTGCTCGGCAAGCTGCCGGTGCCGCTGCTCATCCATTCGGGCGACCAGTTGCACTATGCGAACGAGGAGTTCCTGAACCTGACCGGTTACGCAGCACTCGAGGACCTCGCGGATGCCGGCGGCCTGGGTGCGCTGTTTGCCGACCCCTATGGGGATGACGGCGCCTCCGACGGGAGCGACCGGGCGCTCCGGCTGAAGACGCGCGATGGCCAGGAATTCCCGATCGACGCCATCCTGCGCTCCGTGCCCTGGCGCGACGGCAAGGCCCTGATGCTGGTCGTGCGCCGTTCCGGCGAGGATGACGCGCCGGCGGCCCTGCACGTGGTCGGCGAGGAGCCGACGCAGCCTGACATTTCGGAACTCAAGGCACGCATCGCCGAGATGCGCACCATCATCGACACCGCCACCGACGGTGTCGTGCTGATCGGCAGCGACGGCACCATCCGCTCGATCAGCCGCCCGGCCGAAGCGCTGTTCGGCTTCGACAGCGACGAGGTGACCGGAAAGCCATTCGCCTCGCTGTTTGCCATCGAAAGCCAGCGCGCGGCACGCGACTATCTCACCGGCCTGTCCGAGCCCGGCGTGGCAAGCGTCCTGAATGACGGCCGCGAGGTGATCGGGCGCGAAGCGCAGGGGCGCTTCATCCCGCTGTTCATGACCATCGGCCGGCTGCCCAACGACAGCGGCTTCTGTGCCGTTGTGCGCGACATCACGCAATGGAAGCGAGCCGAAGAGGATTTGACGCAAGCACGCGCGGTGGCCGAACGGGCGTCCTCGCAGAAGACCGATTTCCTGGCTCGCATCAGCCACGAGATCCGCACGCCGCTCAATGCCATTATCGGCTTTTCCGAATTGATGGTCGACGAGAAGTTCGGGCCGGTCGCCAATGACCGCTACCGCGACTATCTGCGTGACATCAACCGCTCGGGCAACCATGTGCTCGACTTGGTCAACGACCTGCTGGACATCTCGAAGATCGAAGCCGGCCAGCAGGAAATGGCCTATGAGGCGGTGTCGCTCAACGACACGCTGGCCGAGACGGTGGCGATGATGCAGCCGCAGGCCAACCGCGAACGCGTCATCATCCGCTCAAGCTTCGCCTCGCGGCTGCCGGAAGTGGTGGCGGATCTGCGCTCCGTGCGCCAGATCGCGCTCAACATCCTGTCGAACGCCATCCGCTACACCCAGGCCGGCGGCCAGGTGATCGTCTCGACCGCCTACGAGACCTCGGGGGATGTTGTCATGCGGGTGCGCGACACTGGTATCGGCATGAGCCAGGCCGAGATCGAACAAGCGCTGAAGCCGTTCAAGCAGATCAATGCGCTGAAGCGCGGGCGCGGCGACGGCACCGGCCTTGGCCTGCCGCTAACCAAGGCGATGGTGGAAGCAAACCGCGCTCGCTTCACCATCAATTCGACACCTGGCGAAGGCACGCTCGTCGAGGTCGCTTTTCCCTCGACCCGGGTGCTCGCGGAATAGCGGCTCCAAAAGAAAAGGCGCCCAAAGGACGCCTTAAGAGATGGGATTGCTGTCACAACGGGGGCTTGAGCGAATTCAGATCCTCCGGGGGCTGAGGAACGGGATTTCTCCCTCAAGTTACATGCGACTATCGAGGTCGGGCCTTAACAAGTCCTTACCGGGCCGCCAAAAAATTTACGAATGTGTACCACTCGTGAAATCTAGGTAAATTCCCGAGACATAATCCGTTAACCATGACGGGCGGGTCATTCGGCAAGCTGCGGCAGGTTGCGGAAGAGCTCCAGCGCCTCCGGGTTGGCAAGTGCTTCCTTGTTCTTGATGGCGCGCCCATGCACGATGTCGCGCACGGCGAGTTCGGTGATCTTGCCCGACTTGGTGCGGGGAATGTCCGACACGGCGACGATCCTGGCCGGGACATGGCGGGGGCTGGCGCCGCCGCGGATCTTGGCACGAATGCGTTTTTCCAGATCCTCGTCCAGATGGACGCCCGCGGCCAGCCGCACGAACAGCACGACGCGCACGTCATTGTCGAAATCCTGTCCGATGCACAGCGCTTCCAGGATTTCCGGCATCTGTTCGACCTGGTTGTAGATCTCCGCCGTGCCGATGCGCACGCCGCCCGGGTTGAGCGTGGCGTCGGAGCGGCCGTGGATGATCATGCCGCCATGCTCAGTCCATTCGGCGAAATCGCCATGGCACCAGACATTATCGAAACGCTCGAAATAGGCCGCCTGGTATTTCTTGCCGTCGGGGTCGTTCCAGAAACCGATCGGCATGGACGGAAAGGCCTTGGTACAGACCAACTCGCCCTTCTCCCGCCGGATCGGCTTGCCGTCGTCATCCCAGACATCGACCGCAAGGCCAAGGCCAGGGCCCTGGATCTCGCCGGTCCACACCGGTTCGGTCGGTACGCCGAGCACGAAACACGAGACGATGTCGGTGCCGCCGGAAACCGAAGCCAGATGCACGTCCTTCTTGATGCCCTCGTAGACGAAGCGGAAATCCTCGGGCGACAGCGGCGAACCGGTGGAGGATATCGCCCGCACGGTCGACAGATCGTGGCTGCCGATCGGCTTGAGACCGGCCTTGCGCACGGAATCGATAAACTTCGCCGAGGTGCCGAAGAAGGTCATCTTCTCGGCATCGGCGAAGTCGAACAGGACATTGCCGTTGGGGTAGAAGGGCGAACCGTCATAGAGCAGCAGCGTCGCACCGGAGGCGAGGCCCGACACCAGCCAGTTCCACATCATCCAGCCGCAGGTGGTGAAATAGAAGAAGCGATCGCCGTCGACGAGCCCGGCATGCAGTCGGTGCTCCTTGACATGCTGGATCAGCGTGCCGCCGGCCGAATGGACGATGCATTTGGGAATGCCCGTGGTTCCGGATGAAAACAGGATGTAGAGCGGATGCGAAAACGCCAGCCGCTCGAAGGTGACGGGCTTGACGGCAAAGGGCGCCAGCGCCTCCTCCATCGCCACGGCCTTGTCGATGATCGCGGCCACGTCGACCGAGGTGCCGAGATAATCGACGAGCAGAACCTTGCGGACACTGCCGAGCTTGGCCGCGATCGCCGCGACCTTGTCGGCGACCTCGATCGCCTTGCCATTGTACCAATAGCCGTCGGGCGCAATGAAGATGACAGGCTCGATCTGGCCGAAGCGGTCGAGCACGCCCTGCTCGCCGAAATCGGGGGAGCAGGATGACCACACCGCGCCGATCGAGGCCGCCGCCAGCATCGCCGCGACGGTTTCCGGCATGTTGGGCATCATCGCGGCAATGCGGTCACCCTTCTTCACCTTGAGCGACAGGAAGAGCTGCTGCAGACGCGAGACCAGGCCATGCAGCTCATTCCAGGACAGCCGCCGCTCGACCTTGTCCTCGCCGCGAAAGACAATCGCCTCGCCGGCGCCGGTCTTCTTCAGCAGGTTCTCGGCGAAATTCAGCGTCGCGTCGGGGAAGAACGAGGCACCCGGCATTTTGTCGCCATCGGCCAGCACGCGCTCGCCCCCATTGGTCCATTTGTCCCCGACGATGCCGGAAAAGTCCCACATCAGGCTCCAGAACGCCTCGCGATCCTCAATCGACCAGCGGTGAAGGTCGGTATAGGAAGAGAATGTGGCGCCCGCTTTCGCCTCCGCGGCCTTCAGGAAAGCCGTCAAGGGCAAAGCATCGATCCTGTCTTGCGTCGGGGTCCAGAGCGGTACTTCGGCAGCCATGATCGATCCTCCCACGGTCGTCATCGCTTATGCATATCGCAGCGCAGCAGAGCAAGATTTTGTTGGGCCGAAGCGACCAGGTGTGCGCAAATGCCATCGCCGGGCCATAAAGACTTGAAATGCCTCAGTCCTAAGTCGTAGTGACGACTGGGGTTACACCCGTCGGGCGATTAATCGGAACGGAAGCATATAGGGCGAAATGCCATCATCCTTGATCCGCCGCGGAGTATGGGCGATCGGCGCTGCCGTGATCGTCATTGCTCTGGTGGTCGCCGCGCTGCCGCTGATCGCCTCGACGCGCATCGTGCGCGACCGTATCGCCTGGGAAATGAGTGCCTGGAGCGGCTTCCGGGTCGCCATCGAAGGCTCGCCGCGCATCGAGGTCTGGCCGAAATTCCGGGCAATCCTGACCGATGTGACGCTGTCCAAGTGGACGGACACCGATGCACCGCCGGTCGTCGAAGCCGAACGGGTGGAAATCGACCTCTCGGCCATGGCGGCATTGCAAGGCGACGTGGCGTTTTCCACGGCGCGCCTGGTGCGTCCGACGATCCGGGTCCAGCGCACGGCCGATGGCCTGTTCCTGCCGACCGCACCGACGGGCGGTCGCATCGCGCGCTCCATCGACACGGCGCGCGGCGTGGTCAATGCCGATCCCGCCAAGCCCGACCTCGACAAGCTGCCGACCGACGCCTTCGGCACGGTCGAGTTCAGGGACGGCCGCATGGTGGCTTCCGTGAACGGCAAGGACGTGGAGATCCTCAGCAGCCTTAGCGGCCAGGCGACCTGGGCAGCGATGAACAGCAATGCGACACTGTCGGCAACCGGTATCTGGCGTGGCGAAAGCGTCGCCTTGGACGCGGCCTCGCCGAAGCCGCTGGTGCTGTTTGCCGGCGGCATGGCGCCGCTCACCCTGTCCTTCAAGGCAGCGCCCGCCACCTTCTCCTTCGACGGCACCGCCAACATGTCCCAGAACGCCTATTTCGACGGCCAGGTGAAGTTCGCGGCCCCCTCGCTGCGCCGGGTGCTGGAATGGTCGCAGGCCGGCATCGCACCGAGCGCGGCGATCGGTTCCGTCAGCATTTCCAGCAAGGTCACGGCGTCGGCCGGACGCGTCAAATTCGAGAACACCGCGCTGGCGCTGGACAACAATCCGGGTATGGGCGCGCTGGACTTGTCGCTTGGCGACGCCCAGCCGGTGATCTCGGGCACGCTCGCCTTCGATACGCTCGACCTCAGATCGTTCCTGTCCGCCTTCACGCCGCTGGGGCCGGCGAGTGGGGCTGGACCGGGTGATGTCGACACAAGCTTCGCCGATCGGATCAATCTCGATCTCAGATTGTCGGCGGCACATGCCACGGCTGGCACTATCCAGCTCGCCGACGTCGCCGCCACCGCCCAGGTCAAGGACGGTCTTTCCGTCTTCGATATCTCCGACGCGTCGGCCTTTGGGGGCAACATCCAGACCAGCCTTCGTTTCGACCGCAAGCCCGAGGGCACCCAGGTCGAGATCCGGCTGCTTGCTTCCGATGTCGATGGCGGGGCATTCGGTACGGCGGCCGGGATGACCCGGCTGGTGCCGGTCGGCACGGGCACCGTATCGGTCATCCTCAAGGGACCGGGCAGGACCTGGGATTCGATCTTTGAGAACGCCGACGGCTCGGTCACGGCGACCTTCGGACCCGGCGCGCTCAGCAAGTTCAACCTGGCGGCTTTTCTCAAGCATACAGAACAGGGCGGCTTCTTCGCGCTCGACGATGTCTCGGACGGGACACTGCCGATCGACGGCGCTGAAGTGAAGGCGACCATTTCACGCGGCGTGGCGAGGCTGGACAAGGCCGAGGCCAATTCGGCGAAATACAAGATCTGGCTTTCCGGCATCGCCTCCTATGCGGGACGTGGGCTGGCACTGTCGGGCGGCGTCATCCAGCCTGACCAGGCGGCGGCCCAGAAGAACGGCCAGCAGGGGCCCAACCAGTCGTCCTTCTTCGTCGGCGGAACCTGGAGCACGCCGTTCATTTCCCCGATTAGCCGCGGCGTTTCGGGTGAATAGAAGCGCGTTTTCCTTCAGTTGAACATCGTCTCGTCCGAAAACCGGCTTTCACCCTCGAGGCCAGACCCGAGGGCGCGCTTTCGAGATGCTCACCCGCGCTGCGCCGCCTGTTCGTCGAGCTGACGCTGCACCTCCCGCCGCTTGTTGGCGATCGAGGCGACGATGACACCGACCGCGACGACGGCGATCAGGATGGTGCAGGCGGCATTGATCTCCGGTGTCACGCCGAGGCGGACCTGGCTGTAGATCTTCATCGGCAGCGTCGTGGCGCCCGGGCCAGGGTGAAGCTGGCGATCACAAGATCGTCGAGCGACAGCGTGAAAGCCAGCATCCAGCCGGACACGATCGCCGGCAGGATGACCGGCAGCGTGATCTGGAAGAAGGTCTTCGCCGGCGTTGCGCCGAGATCCATTGCCGCCTCCTCCAGCGAACGATCGAAGGAGACCAGGCGCGATTGCACCACGACGGCCACGAAGCACATTGTGAGCGTGATGTGGGCGAGCGTTACCGTGAAGAAGCCGCGGTCGAGGCCGACTGCAACGAAGAGCAGCAGCAGTGACAGGCCGGTGATGACCTCCGGCATGACCAGCGGCGCGAAGACCATGCCGGAAAACAGCACCCTGCCCCGGAAGCGGGTGTAGCGCGTCAGGGTGAGCGCCGCCAGCGTGCCGAGCACGGTCGCCACCGTCGCCGAAATGACGCCGACACGCGCCGTGACCCAGGTGGCGTCCATCAGGCCCTGATTGTGGAACAGCGACACGTACCATTTGGTCGAGAAGCCCCCCAGACGGTGACGAGCTTGGATTCGTTGAAGGAGAAGACGATGAGCAGCACGATCGGCAGGTACAGGAAGGCGAAGCCAAGCACGATCGAGGTAACGTTGAAGCGGCTCCAGGTGGCGTTCATTTGCCCTGCTCCTGGGCACGTGCCTGTGCCTGCTGGAAAAGCATGATCGGCACGGTCAGCAACAACAGCAGGATGACGGCCACGGCAGACGACACCGGCCAGTCACGATTGGCGAAGAACTCATTCCAGAGCGTCTTGCCGATCATCAGCGTCTGTGATCCGCCGAGCAGATCGGGGATGACGAACTCGCCGACAGCCGGGATGAACACCAGCAGGCAGCCGGCAATGACGCCGGGCAGCGACAGCGGGAAGGTGATCTTCCAGAAAGCTGATGTCGGCGGGCAGCCGAGATCCTTGGCGGCCTCGATCAGCGAATAGTCCATCTTCTCCAGCGACGAATAGAGCGGCAGCACCATGAACGGCAGATAGGAATAGACGATGCCGATAAAGATCGCCGTGTAGGTGTTGAGGATGATCAGCGGCTGACTGATGATGCCGGTGGCAAGCAACAGTTGGTTGAGCAGGCCCTCGGGCTTGAGAATGCCGATCCAGGCATAGACGCGGATCAGGAACGAGGTCCAGAACGGCAGGATGACCAGCATCAGCAAGGTCGGACGGATGGTGGCCGGCGCACGTGACATGCCATAGGCGATCGGATAGCCCACGATCAGTGTCAGCACGGTCGAGATGGCGGCAATGATGACGCTCGTCACATAGGCCTTGAAATAGAGCGCGTCCTGCGTCAGCCAGACATAGTTGTCGAAATTGAGGTCGCGGAACCCGGCGAAGAAGCCGGAGACGCCATCGCTGAAATCGAGCACCGGCGTGTAGGGCGGCATGGCGATTGCCGTCTGCGACAGGGAGATCTTGAAGACGATGATGAACGGGATGAGGAAGAAGAACAGCAGCCAGAGGTAAGGGACGATGATGACGAGCCGGTTGACAAAGCCGGCACCCAGCCGCGTCAGGAACGGCTTGGCGACAGTCGATGGCCCGGCGGCATCGGTGACAGCGATGTTGGACATATCAGCCCCCTACCGCGCCAGCACGACGCCGGCGTCGGGCCGGAAGGACACCCAGGCGCGGTCGTTCCAGGTCAGCGGATCGTCGGTCACCCGCGCCGCATTGAGCGCGCTTGCCCTGATGATCTGCCCGTCATCCAGCCTGATGTGGTAGACGGTCATGTCGCCGAGATAGGCGACGTCGTAGACCTCGCCTTCCAGCGCATTGACAGCGTCCGCGGGCTTCTTCGACGACACCTTGATCTTCTCCGGCCTGATGGCGAAAACGATGTCGGAACCGGCCGCGGTATCGGCGCTGTTTTCAACGACGATCTGGGCACCTGTCGCGCCAGTGATGCGGGTGGTGTTGGCCGACCGCTCGGCGACCTTGCCCTCGAACATGTTCACGTTGCCGACGAAATGCGCGACGAAGCGCGAGGCCGGGGCTTCATAGACTTCCGCCGGCGTCGCCACCTGCATGACCTCGCCCTTGTCCATGATGGCGATGCGATCGGCCATGGTCATCGCTTCTTCCTGGTCGTGGGTGACGACGACGAAGGTCAGCCCAAGTTCCTGCTGCAAATCCATCAGTTCGAACTGGGTCTCCTCGCGCAGCTTCTTGTCGAGCGCCCCCAGCGGCTCGTCGAGCAGCAGCACCTTCGGCCGCTTGGCGACCGAGCGGGCGAGCGCGACGCGCTGGCGCTGGCCACCGGAAAGCTGGTGCGGCTTACGCTTGGCGAACTGCTCGAGCTTGACCAGCTTCAGCATCTCGGCGACGCGCTTTTCGATGTCGGGCTTGGGCATGCCTTCCTGCTTGAGGCCGAAGGCGATGTTGTTCTCCACCGTCATATGCGGGAAAAGGGCATAGGACTGGAACATCATGTTGACCGGCCGGCGATAGGGCGGAATGCCGCGCAGGTCCTGGCCGTCGAGCAGGATGCGGCCGGCCGTCGGTTCCTCGAAGCCGGCAAGCATCCTGAGCAGCGTCGACTTTCCGCAACCGGAGGCGCCGAGCAGGGCGAAGAATTCGCGCTCGAAGATCGTCAGCGACAGATTGTTGACGGCGATGAAGTCACCGAACTTCTTGGTGACGTTGTCGAACTGGATGTATGGCTTGGCGTTCGGGTCGTTCCATGGCGCGAAATCCCTACGGATGCTGCCAAGCGATTTCATATCCCCACTCCGTGCTGTTTCTTGCTTCGTGCCCCAAAATACGCGACCCCGGCAGTTGTCTGCCGGGGGTCGCTTCAGATGCTATTGGCCGGTGACGATCTTGGTCCAGCTGCGCGTGATGATACGCTGGGTCTTGGGATCGTAAGGGGAGACCGTGTAGAGCTTCTGCAAGGTCGCGTCGTCCGGATAGACAGCCGGATCCTCCAGCAGCGCCTTGTCGACAAATTGCTGCGATGCCTTGTTGCCGTTGGCATAGAGCACGTAGTTCGACGATTTGGCGATCACTTCGGGCGTCATCATGTAGTTGATGAATTCAAGTGCCTCGGCGACATGCGGCGCATCGGCCGGGATCGCCATCTGGTCGAACCACATCTGCGCGCCTTCCTTCGGCACCGAATAGCCGATTTCAACGCCTTGCTTGGCCTCGACCGCGCGGTTGCGGGCCTGGAACACGTCACCCGACCAGCCGACCGCGAGGCAGATGTCGCCGTTGGCGAGCGCGTTAATGTACTCGGACGAATGGAACTTCCTGATGTAGGGACGAACCTTGAGCAAAGCTTCCTCGGCCTTGGCGATATCGTCGGGCGAAGTGCTGTTCGGGTCGAGGCCGAGATATTTCAACGCCGCCGGTATGATGTCGGCCGGCGAGTCCAGCACGTAGACGCCGCAGTCCTTCAACTTGGCAAGACTATCCGGATTGAAGAACACGTCCCAGCTGTCAATCTTGTCGGTGCCCAGTGCCGCCTGCACTTTCTTCGTGTTATAGCCGATGCCGACCGTGCCCCACATGTAGTTGACCGAGTATTCGTTGCCGGGATCATATTTGGCGGTCCGCTCGGAAACCGTGTCCCACATGTTGGAGAGGTTCGGCAGTTTCGACTTGTCGAGCTTCTGGAACACACCGGCCTGAATCTGGCGGGCGAGGAAGTTGCCGCTCGGCACGACGACGTCATAGCCGCTGCCGCCGGCGAGCAGTTTGGTTTCCAGGATCTCGTTGGAATCGAACGTGTCGTAGACGACCTTGATGCCGGTCTTCTTGGTGAAATCGTCGATGATCGAACTGTCGATATAATCCGACCAGTTGAAGACATTGACGACGCGATCCTCGGCATGCCCGGCGGGCGTGAACAATGTCAGAAATACCGAGGTCGCCGAAAGCCAGAGCGCTTTGCGGATCATGCTATTCTCCTTTGGTGAGTGTTCCATCGCCGGCTCGTCGCGACGCGCGCCCGGGCATTTGCTTCAGACTATTGAGCTTTCCAGGGGACAACAAGCGGCGATTGGCGCGCCAGTCGCGACCACGCAATTGACCCGGACTGGAAGGAATCGCGGTGCCGTCAGAAGCTTTCGCCGCCGCGCGGACAGAAATACAGAAATATGGTCCGGTCTCGATCGGGCCGCCGGGGAGACTTGGCAAGATACGCCTGTCTTGTTGTTGCCGTGCTCCCAGCCTGCCCGGGCGGCGGCGAGGTTGTCAATGGCAAAGCATCGGCGCCAGTATCAATTCGGCGACGGCACCCCGGTGACACCTGCTCGCTGCGGCCGTGCCTGGCGTTTGAACTCGAGACCGATATGGACAAGCAGCGCCGTGACCACCACCGTGCCGCCGATGATGGTGCGTCCGGACGGCACTTCGGAATGGATGAGCCAGACCCATATCGGCCCAAGGATCGGCTCGAAAGTGCCAAGCAATGCCGCGATGGCAGCCGGGATCAGCCTCGCGCCGGTGGCGAAGAAGGCAAGACCAATGCCGAGATTGACCACGCCGAACGCGAAGAGAAAGCCCATGTCGCCGGCCGAGACCGTGAAGGTCGACGCCTGCGAGGCGGCAAGGCCCGCGGCCAGGATCGTGCCGAGACAGGTCGCCGGCGTCATCCTGACGCTGGCGTACCGCCTTGTGATGACGGTGGCGATCGAGAACATGAACGCGATCAGCAGCGCCAGCCCGTCGCCTATGGGCGAGACGGCGCCATTGATCAATTCCGACACCATGATGGCGACGCCGGCGATGACGGCGGCAATCGCCACCCAGGTCACGACACCAACCCGTTCGCGAAACAGCGCCCAGGCAAACAGCGCCGCCAGAAGCGGCACGCCGGCCTGCATCAAAAGGATGTTGGCGACAGTGGTGTAGGCTAGCGCCACGACGAAGGAGGTCGATGCGATGGCGAAGCAGAAGCCGACGGCAAGGCCAGGCAGGCCCATGTCGCGAAACGATCTCAGCATGCCGCGCCAGCCGTCACGCCAGGCCATGAAGGAGAGCAGGAAGGCGGCGGCCCAAACCGAGCGCCAGAAGATAACCGTCCAGCTGTCACCGACGGTGATGAAGCGGGCGATGGTGCCGCCGAAACTCCACATCAGCGCCGAGAGGAAAACCAGAAGCATGCCGACGCGTTCCTCGCGCGGCGAGGAGGTCGAAGCGACAGGGGCCGGTGATGATGCTGCGTCTGTCATGGGCGCGACTGTCGAGCTTTTGTGGACGGGACGATGCGCAAGGGACGACAAAGAACTGCCCTGTTCGCGTAACGCAAAGACTTCAGCCGCGGGTGATCCAGACACAGGCGACGATTGTGGCACCTTGCTGCCGCGTTACTGGAAGTCGAAGGCGCTCAGGCCCGTCACCATCTCGTCGAGGCCGAGCGGGCGTGTCACCGGCGGTTCGGCACGCGCCAGGCAGCCGACGCGCTCGCAAAGCCGGCAGGCGGGTCCGACCGGTGTCGCCACGACGGCGCCTGTTCCCGACTTTCCGGCGGCGGCCGCGCCGGGCAGCGCCGCGCCATAGACGATGTCGTCGCGAAAGCCGATGTCGCAACCGAGCAGCAGCGCAGTGCGCCGCGGACGCTCCGAGAATGCGCCCTGCGGCCCCTCCAGCGTGCGGGCGAGGCACAGGAACTCGGCGCCATCGGGCATTTCCACAGCTTCGACGAAAACCTGGCCGGGCTGGGTGAAGGCGACGTGCACGGGCAGCTTCGGACAGCCGCCGCCGAAGCGGCTGTGCGGAAAGCCCTGGCTGCCGGCCCTGCGGAAGCGGTTGCCCGCATTGTCGACCTCCAGCATGAAGAACGGCACGCCGAGTGCGCCCTGCCGCTGCAGCATCGTCAGCCGGTTCGCCGCCTGCTCGAAGGAGACGCCGAAGCGCGAGCGAAGGACGTCGATGTCGTAGCGCGCGCGGACGGCGGCCGCATGAAAGGCCTGATAGGGCATCATCAGCGCATGCGCGGCATAGCGGCCGAGTTCGAAGCGGGCAAGGCGACGGGCTTCATCGGTGCTCAGCTTGAGCGCCTGGATTTGACCGGCGACCGCGACCGTCATGCGGATCAGGCAGGCCTCCATCGCCACTTCGCGCAACTGGTCGAACGGCGACAGCCGCTCCGACAGGAACAGGCGCTGCGAATGGCGATCGTAGCGGCGGCGCCAGTTCGGCATGGTGGCGACCGGCAGCACCTTGACGACGATGCCGTATTCTCGCTTCAGCCAGGCCTTCAGGGCACCGAACAGGTCATCACCGGGATCGAGCACCGCGGTGAACGCCTCCGCCTCCTCCTCGAGTGCAGTAAAATGGTTCGGCCGCCGCTCGAAGGTCTCGTGCACCTCGTCGATCGGCAGGCGGGCGCCCGAAAGCGCCGTCGCCCGCCCCTCGCGCGCCAGAAGCTCGTTGAGGTCGGACAGCCGCTCGGCCTGCTCGCGATAGGCGCGGAACAGTTTTATCACCGCGGCCGACGCATTTGGCGCCGCCTCGGCAAGTTCGATCAGCTCTTGATCTCCCGGCAATTCGCCGACCAGCAGCGGGTCGGTGAACACCTCCTTCAAGGCCGCGACCGACCCTCTTGCCTCGCCCTGCAGCTCATGCGGGTCGACCTTGTAGACGGAGGCCAGCTTGAGGATCAACTGCACCGTCAGCGGCCGCTGGTTGCGCTCGATAAGGTTGAGATAGGACGGCGAGATGCCGAGCCCCTCGGCCATAGCCGTCTGGGTGAGGCCCTTGGCGTTGCGGATGCGGCGAATGCGCGGCCCCGCGAAAATCTTCTGGTCAGCCATCGACTGTCCTTGACAGGAATTTACACCGCATTCCATCGCTCGCCAGTTTTACAATCATGACAAATTTACAGCGACTGCCTGTCAAACACAACACAGGTTTTCCCTTATCTTCTGCCGTAACTGCTGATTTTTCTAGCTGATTTTGCGCTGCAATGTAAATTCAGTCACATCGCAGCTCGCCAAAAAAGTGGTGCGCGGACAAGTACAGCAATTCTTCGGAGTGACCCATGACTGATTTTTACAACCTCGTTCCCTCGGCGCCGGAAGGTCGCTTCGACGGCATTGAACGCCCCTATTCGCCGGAGGATGTGAAGCGGCTGCGCGGTTCGGTGCAGATCCGCCAGAGCCTGGCCGAAATGGGTGCCAACCGGCTGTGGAAGCTGATCCACGAGGAGGATTTCGTCAACGCGCTCGGCGCCATGTCCGGCAACCAGGCGATGCAGCAGGTGCGCGCCGGACTGAAGGCGATCTATTTGTCGGGCTGGCAGGTCGCGGCAGACGCCAACACCGCCTCGGCGATGTATCCCGACCAGTCGCTTTATCCGGCCAATGCCGCGCCGGAACTGGTCAAGCGCATCAACCGTACGCTGCAGCGCGCCGACCAGATCGAGACCTCCGAGGGCAACGGGCTTTCGGTCGAGACCTGGTTCGCGCCGATCGTCGCCGACGCGGAAGCCGGCTTCGGCGGACCGCTCAACGCCTTCGAGATCATGAAGGCGTTCATCGAGGCGGGTGCCGCCGGCGTCCATTACGAGGACCAGCTGGCGTCGGAAAAAAAGTGCGGCCATCTCGGCGGCAAGGTGCTGATCCCGACCGCCGCGCATATCCGCAACCTCAACGCCGCGCGGCTCGCGGCCGACGTGATGGGCACGCCAACTCTCGTCGTGGCGCGCACCGACGCGGAAGCCGCCAAGCTTCTGACATCCGACATCGACGAGCGTGACCAACCCTTCGTCGACTACGATGCCGGGCGCACGGTGGAAGGCTTCTACCAGGTCAGGAACGGCATCGAACCCTGTATCGCGCGGGCCGTCGCTTATGCGCCCTACGCGGACCTGATCTGGTGCGAAACCTCCAAGCCGGACCTGGCGCAGGCCAAGAAATTCGCCGAGGGCGTGCGCAGGCACCATCCGGGCAAGCTGCTCGCCTACAATTGCTCGCCCTCGTTCAACTGGAAGAAGAATCTCGACGACGCGACGATCGCGAAGTTCCAGAAGGAACTCGGCGCCATGGGCTACAAGTTCCAGTTCATCACGCTGGCTGGCTTCCACCAGCTCAACTACGGCATGTTCGAGCTGGCGCGTGGCTACAAGGCGCGGCAGATGGCGGCCTATTCCGAGTTGCAGGAAGCCGAGTTCGCCGCGGAGGCCAATGGCTACACCGCCACGAAGCACCAGCGTGAGGTCGGCACCGGCTATTTCGACGCCGTGTCGATGGCGATCACCGGCGGCAAGTCATCGACCACCGCCATGCATGAATCCACCGAGCACGCACAATTCAAGCCGGCCGCCGAATAGCGGCTCAGAAAACACCGAGGAAACGCCCAGCAGGGCTTCAGAAACAGGAGAAGACCAATGGCATCGATAAGCCGCGTCAAGGAACGGGCGGAAGAGCAATCGACCACGATGAGCGTCGACCAGCAGGCGACGATCCGCATGCTCGCCAACGACCTGCACAGACTCAACCAGTCGGTGATGAAGGCGGTCGAGGCGGGCGTCTCTGTGGAGCTGGTGCGCTCGGCCAGGCACCATGGCGGCGACGGCAATTGGGGCGATCTGCTGATCCCGGTGATCGTCACACAGCAGAGCCATGGCTGACCGGCAATCGTTGCAACCGACCTCTCACCTGCGCAGCGTATGCGCAGGTGAATTTTATTTTTATGCAACCGATCCATGGACAGGACAGTACAGTACTATTGCTTGACTCCATTGTTGGAGGAGGCGTCTCCCAAGGTCCTTTATTTCAACTTGACATGGGGTGCGATCTCACGCCAATTGTCACCCAGATTTCAACTCTGCATTGAAATAGGGGCGAGCTTTTTGGCCGACTTGGGTGCCCAGTGAGTAGCAAGGGCGAGACCGCGAAACATCCGAATCTGGTGACCCAGGGTTCAAGCGCCGAAACGATCCGCAGTCCCTCGCAAGTGCTTGTTGTCGGGAAATCGCCGATCAATCGTGTGGTGGTGTCGAAGATCGTCGAGCGATCCGGGCTCCGGCCAATCTCGGAATCGCCTGACATGGCGGTGAAGACATTGCGAACACTTGTGCCAAGCGTGATTGTCCTGGACGGCGGCGCGGACAACAAGGACTGCGATAATCTGATGTCCGGCATCGAAACGTTGCGTCGGGGCTCGGGCAAATCGCTTCCTCCCGTCATCCTGCTTTCAACCAAGAACGGCACGCCGGAAAGCTTGGGCCTGCCGAGCGTGATTGACGTCGTGGTCGCGAAGCCGATCACGCCCGAGCGGCTGCAACCGGTGATCGAGCGCCTGATCAGCCGCTAGCCAAAGCGCGATCAATCTCGCTTCGTGATGTTTTGTATCAGTTCGGGCAATTGCCCAAGGTCGGATATCTGGCGGAAACGCGGGGCGGCGACCGGCGCCTCGACATGCTCGAGCACCCAGGTCAGTTCGTGCGGCACATGGACACCCCAGCCGCCGGCCTCGATGGCCGGCACCACGTCCGACTTCAGCGAATTGCCGACCATCATGCTCTTTGCCGGACCGTCGCCGTGGCGGCTGAAGAGGCGGGCATAGGTGGCGGCATTCTTGTCGCTGACGATCTCGACCGCATCGAACAGGTCGCCGAGGCCGGAGCCAGCCAGCTTGCGCTCCTGGTCGAAGAGATCGCCCTTGGTGATCATGACGAGGCGGTATGCGCCGGCGAGCTTCTCCACCGTCTCACGCACATATGGCAAGACTTCGATCGGGTGGCTCAGCATCTCGCGGCCGGCATCTAGGATCTGCGCTATGACCGAAGCCGGGACCCGTCCGTCGGTTACCTCGATCGCTGTCTCGATCATCGACAGCGTAAATCCCTTGATGCCGAAGCCATAGACGGCAAGGTTGCGCCGTTCGGCGTCGAGCAACCGAGCCGAGATCTGTTTCTCCTCGCCATGGTCGGCAAGCATGGCGGCGAAGCGCTTCTCCGTCATGCGGAAGAACTGTTCGTTCTGCCAAAGCGTGTCGTCGGCGTCGAAGCCTATCGTGGTCACTTCGCTACTGGTTCGCATCGTCGAGCTCTTGAGTTCAGGGACAGGCCGAGCCTAAGCCGAGCCGGGCGCGATTTTCAACCGCGGCGGCAAATGCCGGCAGCGGCTCCCCTTCCCTTCCACAGTGGGGCACGGCTATACTCCGAAATCCGCAACCCAATCTGGTGAATGATGCCGCCTGCAAAAAAGGAAGTCCGTCCGTCGAGCCGCGGAGGACGGGCTCGCACGCCTGCCTTCGTGAAGAACCTGCGTGGTGTGAAGAACTGGAAGGAAGTCAGCGAATGGCTGGAATGGCGCGGCATCGAGGATATCGAATGCATCACGCCTGATCAGGCAGGCGTGGCACGCGGCAAGATGATGCCGTCGAAGAAATTCACCTCCAACACCTCGCTGGCGCTGCCTTCGGCCGTCTTCATGACGACGATTTCCGGCGGCTATCCCGAAGATGGCAACGGCTTCCACTATCCCGAGGATGACGGCGATCTCAAATTGATGCCGGATCTTTCGACACTGACGGTGGTGCCGTGGGAAGAAGACCCAACGGCGGCCGTCATCTGCGACCTCGTCCACCAGGATGGCCGCTCGGTCGAATTCACGCCGCGCAATGTGTTGAAGCGCGTGCTTGCAGCCTACGACAAGCTTGGGCTGAGGCCGGTGGTGGCGCCCGAGATCGAATTCTACCTGGTGCGCAAGAATCCGGACCCGGACTACCCGCTCACCCCGCCCGTCGGCCGCTCGGGGCGCGCAATCGGCGGCGGCGCCGGCTATTCGATCGCCGGCGTCAACGAGTTCGACGAACTGATCGACGACATCTACCATTTCTCCGAAAGCCAGGGCCTGGAGATCGACACGCTCATTCATGAAGAGGGCGCGGGCCAGCTCGAGATCAATCTGCGCCATGGCGACCCGATCGAGCTCGCCGACCAGGTGTTCATGTTCAAGCGCACCATTCGCGAAGCCGCGCTCAAGCATGAAATCTATGCGACCTTCATGGCCAAGCCGATCCAGGGCCAACCGGGTTCGGCCATGCACATCCATCAGTCGATCGTCGACAAGAAGACAGGCAGGAACATCTTTTCGGCCGAGGACGGCTCGGAAACCCAGGAGTTCTTCCATTTCATCGGCGGCATGCAAAAGCACGTGCCGAACGCGTTGGTGATGTTCGCGCCCTATGTCAATTCCTATCGTCGGCTGACACAGGCGGCCTCGGCTCCAGTCAACAACAAATGGGGCTATGACAACCGCACCACGGCGTTCCGCGTGCCGCGTTCGGATCCTGCGGCGCGGCGTGTCGAAAACCGCATCCCGTCCTCCGATGCCAATCCTTACCTGGCGCTGGCGGCTTCGCTCGCTTGCGGGCTGATCGGCATCACCAGGAAGATCAAGGCCGAGCCTCCGGTGCTGACGACCGCCAATGCGCACGAGATAGACCTGCCGCGCAGCCTGCTCGAAGCTGTCGACCTGTTCGAGGGCGACGAGGAACTCTGCGCGCTGCTGGGCAAATCCTTCGCCGCGACCTACGCGGCGATCAAGCGGGCGGAATTCGAGACGTTCATGGAAGTGATCAGTCCGTGGGAGCGGGAGTACCTTCTGCTCAACGTTTGAAGAAGCGAACAGCGAATAGAAACAATATCGGCTCTTCCCTATTCGCTACTCGCTCCTCTACCCCCTCCAAATCTCCCGAGTCTTCGCCTCATCATGCCCTACCAATCCCCAATTTCCCCTGGCCGGTCTTGGTACGAAGACACGGTTGGCCCGCGGCCGGAGTATCCTGCGCTTGACGGCGACCGGACCTGCGACGTGGTCGTCATCGGCGGCGGCTTTACCGGGCTGTCGGCGGCGACACATCTAGCCAAGGCTGGAACCAACGTCGTTCTGATCGAGGCGTATCGCTTCGGCGACGGCGCTTCCGGGCGTAATGGCGGGCAGCTCGGCACCGGCCAGCGCGCCTGGGCCGAAGACCTGGAAGCGGAGTACGGCTTGTCCCGTGCCAAAGCTTTGTTCGATCTTGCCGAGGAGGCGAAGGCGCATCTCATCGAATTCGCCGCCGCCAACCAGATCGATATCGATTATATGCCGGGCCAGCTCTCCGTGGCGCACAAGCCTCGCTATGTCGACGACTACAAGGCGCATGCGGAGATCATGGCCAGCCGTTTCTCCTACCCGCACATCTCGTTCATGGATGCCAGGGAGACGGCGGAGCGGCTTGGCTCGACCGCCTATTTCGGCGGCACGCGCGACACCGGCACCGGCCATATCCATCCCATGAAGCTGGTGATCGGAACGGCGCGGGTGGCGGCGCAGGCGGGCGCGCAGCTGTTCGAAGGGACGCCATCGACCGGCATCGTTTCGACCGGCGGCAAGGTCAGGGTTTCGACGCCAAGAGGCACCGTGACGGCGCAGAAGTGCCTGATCGCGGTCAACGCGCATGGCGGCACACTCGAGCCGGTGAGTGCGGCGCACATCATGCCGATCGGTTCCTTCATCGGTGCGACCGTGCCTTTGGGGGCGGACTTGAAAGTGCTGCCCGGCGGCGAAGCGGTCGACGATTCCCGGTTTGTCGTGCGCTATTTCCGCAAGTCGAGGGATGGACGGCTGTTGTTCGGGGGACGCGAAGTCTATGGGGTCAACGACCCCAAGGACATCCACATCCATATCCGCCGTCAGATCGTCGAACTCTATCCGGCATTGAAGGATATCGAGATCACCCATGGCTGGGGCGGCTATGTCGGCATCACGGTGCCGAGGAAACCGTTCGTGCGCGAAGTGATGCCCAATGTGATCTCGGCCGGCGGCTATTCCGGCCATGGCGTCATGCTGTCGAACTTCTTCGGCAAACTCTATGCCGAGACCGTTGCCGGCAACCGCGACCGGCTGAAGCTGATCGAGGACCTGAAAATTCCGCCATTTCCGGGCGGCCGCCGTTTCCGTACGCCCCTGCTTTTCCTGGCGCTCAACTGGTTCGCGCTTCGCGACAGGATCTAGTGCATCTCCCCCAAACTGGCTCCGGGGTTTGGGAGATCAACATCAACAAAAAGAAGGCCTGAAGCGCGTCCCTGAATCCGTTTCGGCGCGACGCCCTCGGGCGGGATCGGATCGCCATCACGATCTCATGTAATATTGTAATATTCATTGTAACATTTGTTGCCCTAGCGGCACATTGCGGAAATGCCGGCAAAGGCGCAGAATCCCCTATAATGGCGTACTGATGCCACAATCGCGGGCGAAAGGTTCCCGCTTCTGGGCGATTATTCGGGGATTGCTGCGGGCTTGCCCGTGTTGATTAGGGACCGATGCCGATCAGACGCCGGACTTCCGGCACCGATCGAAAGAACATTGGCCCGCTTATGGAGGTGGCGAGAGTGAGAGAGCCCTTCAGTTTCGGTACGCCGGAACGTCGGCGCTTTGCCATGCAGTTTGGATACGACATGCGGCCGTCCTTCTGGCAGGAAGTCCGTTCGAACTCGCATCTGGTGATTGCCGCGGTCGGCACCGCCGCGCTGCTTGGTGTCGCCGCGGTGGCGCTCTGGCTGGCATTGCCGACGAGCGAGCGGCAGGCAGCCGCCAGCCCGGAACAAAGCATTCCGGCCATTCCGGTGAAGACGACGAAGATCGTCCCCGCAGGAACCACGGTGGCCGCGGCGGTCGTGCCTGCCCGCAAGCCCGACCAGGTTTCATCGACCGTGGCGCCAGCGAAGGCAAGCATACAGGCGCTTGCGGCCAACGATCCCCGCTGGACCGAGGCGCAGCCGGAGCCCGCTTCCGACTCCACTGCCCCCAATCAAACGGCCAATCAGGCTGAGCCGGCGGCGGGCAAGGCAGTGGCGTTCGCGCAGCCGTCAACCAGTACCGATGCCGTCAACGAACTTGCCAAGGTTGCCACGCCAGGGCCGTCTGCGAATGGCAGCAAACCCGATGACGCGCAGACCGCTGCCATCCCCGAGACGCAGCCGCAAGTGCCGGAACAAAAACCCGCAAATGCACAAGGCGACGATGGCGCGGCCAAAGCGAAGCCGCGAAAAGTGGCGGCGGCAGGCACCGGCCGCGTCCTGCGGGCTGTGACCATGCGCAATGCTCCGAAGAAGGGGGCTACCCCCATCGGCACCGTGCCCGCCCGGACTTCAGTGCAATTGATGGGCTGCAAGCAGTGGTGCGAGATCGTCTACAACGGCAAGCACGGCTGGGTCTACAAGAGCTACATCAAGCCCGGCGCGTGAGGCTTAAACCGCCAAGCGACCACCCAAAGCGACGCCTGCTGCCTTGCTATTTGTGAGCCTGCACGGTCCGATGGCGCCGCGCTCGACGTCTCAGGTCGTTACGGATTTTTCCGCGGCCTGATCGATACAGGCTCATCGGCTGAAGAGCTGCCGGAAACGCTGCAGGCGACGCGCCGATTTGCGTTGCATCAGATGCAGCGGCCGCCATCGACCTCCAGCGCCACGCCGGTGATGAAGGCGGCTTCATCCGATGCCAGCCAGAGCGCGGCATTGGCGATATCGAGCGGGGTCGAAAGCCGGCCGAGCGGGATCGAGGCACGGAATTTCTCGCGGATCTCGGGGGTGTCGGCGCCCATGAACTTCTCCAGCATGCCGGTCTCGCCGGCGACGGGGCAGAGGCAGTTGACGCGGATGTTCTTGGGCGCCAGCTCCACCGCCATCGATTTGGTGGCGGTGATCGCCCAGCCTTTCGAAGCATTGTACCAGGTGAGGCCGGGCCGCGGCCGCAGGCCCGCGGTGGAGGCCGTGGTCAGGATGACGCCCCCGCCTTGCCGGTCCATGATCGGCACCACGGCAAGGGCCGCGTGATAGATCGCCTTCATATTGACAGCGGTGATCAGATCGAAAGTCTCCTCGTCGACCTTGAGCATGTCGCCGTTGCGATGGGTGTAACCGGCATTGTTGACCATGATGTCGATGCGGCCGAAGGCGCTTTTTGCGGCATAGACCATCTCGTCGAATTCGGAGCGCAGCGAAACGTCGGTCTGCGTCCAGATCGCCGCCTCGCCGATTTCATTGGCGACGCGCTCCGCGCCCCTGGCATTGAGATCGGCGACAACCACCCTGGCACCCTCTTGCGCGAAGCGCTTGGCCATGCCTTCGCCAAATCCCGATGCCGCGCCGGTGACGACGGCAACCTTGTTTTCCAGACGCATGCTTTTTCCGCTCATTGATGTCTTCCCGGAATTAATAGGGCGGCCGACCGCCATGGCCCACTCGGCAACAGACGGCGCCCCATTTCTCCCTTAGCTTTCGTCACATTCACGTTCTATGCTGCAACTGCGAAAGCTTCCGGGGTCTTCGTCCACCGACAAGCCTCCGGCAAGCGCCAGTGTCAACCGCACATATGGACCCAATCAATATCCTGCGATTGGTCCTTGATGTGACACCATGGCACTGGAAAATTTAAATCGATTAGAATATATCAGCCGCGTACTCGCGACCGGCGTCAAAGCGGACAGACCATGACCAGCCAGATCATTCCCGTCGATCCTTTCGACTTCATCATTTTCGGCGGCACCGGCGACCTGTCGGAACGCAAGCTGCTGCCGTCGCTCTACTACCGCCAGCGTGACCATCAATTCTCCGAGCCGACGCGCATCATCGGCACCTCGCGCTCGAAAATGAGCGACGAGGAATTCCGGGCTTTCGCCAGCCAGGCGATCTCCGACCACGTCAAGCCGGCAGATATCGACGCCAAGGAGCTGAAGACCTTCCTGGCGCGGCTTTCCTACGTCTCGGCCGACGCGACGAGCGGTGCGGGCTTCGACAAACTGAAAAAAGCGATCGGCGAGAGCGGCAGCATCCGCGCCTTTTATCTCGCCGTTGCGCCGGCGCTGTTCGGCGATATCTCGCACAAGCTCAAAGAGCACAAGCTGATCACGCCGAATTCACGCATCGTCCTGGAGAAGCCGATCGGCCGCGACCTTGCCTCGGCGCAGGCGCTCAACGATTTGGTCGGCGACGACTTCCACGAAAGCCAGATCTTCCGCATCGACCACTATCTCGGCAAGGAGACGGTGCAGAACCTGATGGCATTGCGCTTCGCCAACGCGCTCTACGAGCCGCTGTGGAACTCCGCCCATATCGACCATGTGCAGATCACCGTCGCCGAGACAGTCGGCCTGGAAGACCGCGTCACCTACTACGACAAGGCCGGCGCGCTGCGCGACATGGTGCAGAACCACATGCTGCAGTTGCTCTGCCTCGTCGCCATGGAGGCGCCGTCGTCGATGGACGCGGACGCCGTGCGCGACGAGAAGCTGAAGGTGCTGCGCGCGCTGAAGCGCATCAACGGCAACGAGGCGCCGAAACACACGGTGCGCGGCCAGTACCGCGCCGGTGCCTCTGCCGGCGGACCGGTGAAAGGCTATGTCGAGGAGCTCGGCAAGGACAGCAACACCGAGACCTTCGTCGCCATCAAGGCCGAGATCGGCACCTGGCGCTGGGCGGGCGTTCCGTTCTACCTCAGGACCGGCAAGCGGCTGGCGACCCGGGTTTCGGAGATCGTCATCGAGTTCAAGCCGATCCCGCATTCGATCTTCGGCGACAGCGCCGGGCCGATCTTCGCCAACCAGCTGGTCATCCGGCTGCAGCCCGATGAAGGCGTCAAGCAGTTCATCATGATCAAGGATCCAGGCCCGGGCGGCATGCGGCTGCGCCAGATCTCGCTCGACATGAGCTTCGCGCAATCCTTCGATGGCCGTGCGCCCGATGCCTATGAACGGCTGATCATGGATGTCATCCGCGGCAACCAGACGCTGTTCATGCGCCGTGACGAAGTCGAGGCGGCATGGAAGTGGATCGACCCGATCCAGAATGCCTGGGAGGGCGCCAAGCAGGAGGCGCAGGGCTATACGGCAGGGACATGGGGGCCATCGGCCTCGATAGCGCTGATCGAACGTGACGGGCGGACATGGCACGAGAGCAATTGACCAGCGCCAGCTACAACTGGAACGCTTTCCCCGACCGGCCGCAACTGGCCGCGGCGCTGGCCGGCCGCGTTGCCGATCGCCTGACCAGGGCGATCGCCGAACGCGGCACGGCAGTGCTGGCGGTCTCCGGCGGTACGACGCCGGCAAAGTTCTTTGCCGCGCTTTCGGTGGCGCCGATCGCCTGGGACAAGGTGATCGTAACGCTCGTCGACGAGCGTTTCGTGCCGGCCTCCTCGCCGCGCTCCAATGCCGGGCTGGTGGCCGCCAATCTGTTGCAGAACGCGGCCAAGGCAGCACGCTTCGTGCCGCTCTACCATGAGGCATCAGGTATCGAGGATGCTGCCGCATCCGACGATGCGGCACTGCGATCCCTGCCCTGGCCGCTCGATGTCGTGGTGCTCGGCATGGGGCCGGACGGCCACACCGCCTCGTTCTTTCCCGATGCCGACGATCTGGCAAGGCTGCTCGACCCGGCCTCGGACAGGATCATCCTGCCGGTTCATGCGGCCAGTGCGGGCGAACCGCGGCTGACGCTGACGCTCGCGCGCATCATCGATGCCGGCTTCATCGCGCTACACATTGAGGGCGAGGACAAGCGCACTGCCTTCGACGGCGCGGTTGCGCCCGGACCACGAAAGCCGATCCGAGCCGTGCTCGATGCCGCACCCAGGCCCGTAGAGGTTTTCTGGGCGCCCTGATTTTACATTTAGTGGTCCCGGCAACGGCGGGAGGATGTTTCCGGGACCTCGCCTGAAAGGACCGACCGCCATGACCGCAAGACGCGACATCGAAGCCATCACCGAGCGGATCCGCCAGCGCTCCAGACCGGGCCGCGAGCGCTATCTCGGCCGTATCGCGGAAGCGTCGAACCAGACCGCCAACCGCTCGGTGCTGTCCTGCGGCAACCTCGCCCACGGCTTCGCGGTTTGCAGTCCTTCGGAAAAGCTGGCGCTCGGTGCCGACAAGGTGCCCAATCTCGGCATCATCACCTCCTACAATGACATGCTTTCAGCGCATCAGCCTTTCGAGACCTTCCCTGCCCTGATCAAGCAGGCAGCGCGCGAGGCCGGCGGCATCGCCCAGGTGGCCGGTGGCGTGCCGGCGATGTGCGATGGTGTGACACAAGGCCAGCCCGGCATGGAGCTGTCGCTATTTTCACGCGACGTGATCGCCATGGCCGCGGCGGTCGGCCTGTCGCACAACATGTTCGACGCCGCGGTCTTTCTCGGCGTCTGCGACAAGATCGTGCCGGGCCTGGTGATCGCGGCATTGACCTTCGGCCATCTGCCGGCGGTGTTCATCCCGGCCGGGCCGATGACAACCGGCCTGCCCAACGATGAGAAAGCCAAGGTTCGCCAGCTTTATGCCGAGGGCAAGGCGGGACGCGCCGAACTTCTGGAAGCCGAGTCCAAATCCTACCATGGGCCGGGCACCTGCACCTTTTACGGCACGGCCAACTCCAACCAGATGCTGATGGAGATCATGGGCCTGCACACGCCGGGCGCCTCCTTCGTCAATCCCGGCACCCCATTGCGCGAGGCCCTGACCCGCGAGGCTACGAAGCGGGCATTGGCGATCACCGCGCTCGGCAATGCCTATACGCCGGTCGGACGGATGATCGACGAACGCTCGATCGTCAACGGCGTCGTCGGCCTGCACGCAACCGGCGGCTCGACCAACCACACCATCCACCTGATCGCGATGGCGGCTGCAGCTGGCATCGCCCTGACCTGGCAGGACATTTCCGACCTCTCGGAAGCAGTGCCGCTCTTGGCGCGCGTCTACCCCAACGGCCTTGCAGACGTGAACCATTTCCACGCCGCAGGCGGGCTCGGCTTCCTGATCCGCGAACTGCTCGACGAGGGCGTCTTGCACGAGGATGTGCAGACGGTGTGGGGCGAAGGCCTGCGGCCCTACGCGGTCGAGGCAAAGCTCGGCGCCGATGGCTCCGTGGTGCGTGAGGCTTCGCCGCGTGCCAGCGGCGACGAAAAGGTGCTGGCGCCGTTCAGCAAGGCCTTCCAGCCGACCGGCGGCCTGAAGGTGCTGGCTGGCAATCTCGGTCACGCCGTCATCAAGACTTCCGCCGTCAAGCCGGAACGACGTATCATCGAGGCGCCGGCCAAGGTGTTCGACAGCCAGCAGGGCCTGAACAATGCGTTCAAGGCCGGTACACTCACCGGCGATTTCATCGCCGTCATCCGCTTCCAGGGGCCGAAGGCCAATGGCATGCCGGAACTGCACAAATTGACCACCGTGCTCGGCATCCTGCAGGATCGCGGCCAGCGCGTCGCACTGGTCACCGACGGGCGCATGTCGGGCGCCTCCGGCAAGGTGCCGGCGGCGATCCATGTGACACCGGAAGCGGTCGAGGACGGGCCGATCGCCAGGCTCCATGACGGCGACATAATCCGCCTCGACGCCGATGCCGGCACGCTCGAAGTGCTGGTGCCAGGGACCGAGTTCGCGCTGCGCCGTACCGCCGAAGCCGATCTCATCGGCAACGAGTTCGGCTTTGGCCGCGAGCTTTTCGCCGGCTTCCGCCAGTTGGTGGGCCGTGCTGACCACGGCGCCAGCGCCTTCGGAACGGCTTGAGCTCTCTCATGCCCAAACAAAAAAAGGCGGCCCTTGAGCCGCCTTTTTTCTTGTCCTGCCGGATGCTATTCGACTTTGAGCTCACTGCGCTCGCCGGCCTTGACCGTAAAGGGCGTCTCCTTGTCGGCCTTGTCGGTGGTGAAATTGGTTACGAGCACGTAGTCGCCCGCCGCCAGCGTGGTCTGCATCTTCTCTCCATAGGCGTAGGTCACCTGCTTGCGCTCGCCCTGGATGTTCTTCTTGGCCTCAAAGATCTTGAAGCCATCCGCGCCGGGCGCGTCGACGGCGAGGACGCCCGCGTTCAGCGTCACGTTGACGTCGGTCATCTGCCCGACCGTCACGCTGAAGGGCTGTTCCGTGGACACGGCCTGCACATCGACGCCCATCACATAGTCGCCCGGGGGCAGGTCGAACTGGCTATCGGGGCCGTAGGCGTAGGTCACCTGATCGCGGGTGCCGTCGAGCTTCTTGGCCGCCTTGTAAACCTTCCAACCCACATCGGTTTCGGCCTTTTCGCCGCCCTGCGTGTAGAAAGCGTTAGCCTTGGCCTTGCCGACACCGACGATGATATCCTTGTCGACGACCTGGCCGGCGACGAGTTGCATGGTCTCGCTCGCCTCGCCGGCTCCCAGCTTCACCGTGACCTTGGTCTCGCCGGCCGGAACGACGTACTTGACCTCGCCGTAATTGCTGTCCGACGTGCCGCCGGGATAGGCGATGCTGATCTGCGCATTGCGGTCGACATCGGCCCCAGGGGCCGGCCGCGCATGGATGGAGATCTCCGCGGCATTCAGGTTAAGCGCCACCTCCGTCGCCTTGTCGGCTGTCAGCGAGACCTTCTGCTCGGCCTTGGCGGCGCCGCTAGTGACGACGACGATGTAGTTGCCGGCAGCAAGATGGAACTTGACGACGTTGTAGCCGGAGTCGACATGGTCGCCGCCGCTCCCCTTGGCATCATCCTTGAAGATTTCGAAGTAGACGTCGGACTTTGGTGCCTGACCGCCATCCTTCAGCAACGCGGTCGGGATCAGATTGTAGTCGACCTCGGCTGCTTTCGGTTCAGGCGCGGGAGCCGGGGCTGGTGCTGGAGCCGGCGCGGGAGCTGGTTCGGGAGCCGCGACGGTTTCGACCAGCGCTTCCTGCAGCGCCTTCTCGTCGGAGGCCTGAATGTACTTGCCGCCGGTGTTGTCGGCAAGGCAGGCGATCTGCTTGCCTTCATCGGCGGTCAGGCCGAAGCCGACGACGTCGGCGGTGAAGTCGACGCCGGACGCCTCGAGTTCCTTGCCAAGCGCACACGGGTCGCCGCCGCAGGTCTCCAGCCCGTCGGTGATGAGGACGACGGTCGCCTTGTCCTCGGTGTATTTCAGCGCTTCGGCCGCCTGCTTGACGGCCGCCGTCAGCGGCGTCTTGCCGAGGAATTTCAAACTGTCTGCGGCATCCGTGATGGCGCTTGCCGAGCCCGCCTGGGGCGGCACGATCAGCTGGATATCCTCGCAGCTGCCTTTTTCGCGATGGCCATAGGCCATGAATCCGATCTCGTCGTCGGAGGGAACGGATTGAAGCACGGTCCTTAGCGATTCCCTGGCGATTTCGAGCTTGGGCTTGCCATCGATCTGCGCCCACATCGACCCGGAAGCATCGAGAATGATGATGACCTTGTTCGCGGCAAAGCCGAACGTCGTCATCGACAAAAGGAGGATCGCCGCAGCGATGCTCCGTGCAAGTCCCACCATCAAAATCTCCTGAGTAGCCGCCCCGCCTGCGGCCCAAAACTATTTGAGCGCGCGTCGCGACACAAGCCCGGACGCGGCCATCTCGCTCAGGCGCCAACCAGTGGAGCTGGCCTGAAGCCTTCATGTTCGACGATGGCGCGGTATCGGGCATCGGACCGCAATCCCTTGAAGGGAGGCTCTATGCGGATGCCCAGCATATCGTCCTCCTTGCGCCGCATCGCCTCTTCGAGGTAGCGGATCGCTTCGTCATAACGCCCGAGCATCGCCGCCGTACCGGCCACTTTGTAGGCGGGCTCCAGGTTCCTTTCATACTGGCGTATCTGCTCGGCATACATGGCCGACAACAGGCCCTCGCCGCCGGCTTCGCTCAAACCCTTCTCGGCTGCATTGGCAATGGCCAGGCGGGCATCATTGTTGGCGATCTCGGCGGCGCGCCGGTATTCGCGCAGGAAATCGGTGAAGCGGCCCTGATCGAGATAGATGGTGGCCAGATATTCGGGCGCGGAGCGCAGATTCGGCTCGGCCTTGGCCAGTTGCTGCAGGATCATCACGGCGTCGTCGACGCGACCGGCATAAAACAGGATGAGCGCCTTGTTGGCTATGATGGCGCGGGATTCCGGATTCAACTGCTGCGCCTTGCCTATCTCGGCCAAGGGCGCGGCGGTCTCGCCTGTCACCATCAGGGTCAAGGCGTACCAGTGATGGGTCTGGGCCGCGTTCGGATCGAGCCGGATCGCGCGTTCGAACAATTCCCTCGATCTCGGAAAATCCTTTGTCCAGTAGAAGGTGGTGAAGGCAAGGGCGGCATAGGCACCGGCATTGTCGGGATCGAGCGCGATCGCCCGCTCGGCGGCGGCGACAGCGCGTGGATAGGCCTCGTTCGGCGGCATCAGCGTGAACTGGCTGATCGTGTTGTAGGCCTCGGCAAGCTTGACATAGGCATCGGCATAGTTCGGGTCGAGCGTCGTCGCCTCGGTCAGCAACTGGATCGCATGGGTGAAGCCGTCCGCCTGGCGGGTACCGAGATGATAGACGGCATCGAGGTAGAGATCCTGGACCCGGGAATCGGGCCGGTAGATAGTCCATGCCGGAGGCGCATCGGCACGTTGCATGGCGAGGGTGCCGGCAACCGCGAGCAACACCAATCCGACCGCACCGAGCGCCAGCAGCGAGATTTGGGGCCATTTCGAGAATCTGGCCGAAACACCTGGAGCAGTCATAGCCAAGGGCGGCGAGACCGGCTCCTCGCCCGGAGGCTCGACGTTGTCGGATACGACCGGCTCACCGCCACGCAGCCACGCATCGAGCTCGTCCGTATAGGCAAACACCAGGCTCCTGGCGCCGCCCGAAATGCGGTGCACGGGCAGCCCGCGCTGTCGCTCCCAACGCCGCACCGTGCGTTCGTCTCGTCCGAAGAACGCGGCGATTTCCTTCCAATCGCGAAGGCGACGATCGCGCTTGTTTGCCAAGACCAGCCCCATTGTCCCCTAACGCCCGTATCTGCCCGCTTTCGCCTGATGCCCTCCAACACCAGAGCGGGCTATCATCGCCATCGACATCAGCGCTTCGATGCCGACCGACGGTCCCTGCCGGCGGGCAGCATTGCTTGACCTATCGCCGTTTTCAACCCGGCGAAAAGGTGGGGGAAGTCGGAGCTGCCTTCCAGGCGGCTCAGTAGGTGGTGCGGCGCTCTTCGGACGGCGGACGGCCAAACTGCAGCCGGTAGCTCTGGGCAAAATAGGAATGCGAGGTGAAGCCGGTGGCGATCGCCACGTCGAGGATCGGCATGTTGGTCTGGCGCAGCAATTCGCGCGCCCGCTCCAGCCGCAACCGCATATAGTAGCGGCCCGGCGTGACATTGAGGTGGCGCAGGAAAAGACGCTCCACCTGGCGCACCGATAGACCCGCCGACTTGGCGAGTTGCACCGCTGACAAGGGTTCATCGAGATGGTCGGCCATCAGTTCGACGATGCGCCTCAACTTCTCCGACTTGCCGGTCAGGTCGCGCTCCGGACCGACGCGCTGGCGGTCCCCGGCCGAGCGGATGCGCTCGTGCTGGAACTGGTTGGCGACGCCATTGGCGAGGTTCGAGCCGAAATCGCCACGCACGATCTCCAGCATCAGGTCGATCGAGGTGGTGCCGCCAGCGCAGGTGTAGCGCTTGCGGTCGATTTCGAAGACATTGCCGGTGCAATTGATGTCGGGGAAGCGCTCCATGAAGCCGGCGCGGTTTTCCCAATGGATGGTGCAGCGGTAGCCGTCGAGCTGTCCGGCCTCCGCCAGCAGGTAGGAACCAACCGACAGCGCGCCGAGCGCGTTGCCGCGCCGGCCCCAGCTGCGCAGGGCCGCCAGCACCTTGCTCTTGCCTGGAAATTCCGTCGTCAGGCCGACCGAGACGAAGAGGATGTCGACCGGCGGCAGGTCGGCGACGCTATAGTCGATCTTGAGCGGGAGGCCGTTGGAGGCCATCACCGGATCGCCGTCTGCCGACACCGTGGTCCAGCCATAGAAATCGCGGCCGAGCAGACGGTTCGCCGAACGGAAGGTGTCGATGGCGGCAGCCAGCGAGAACATGGAAAACTTGTCGACCAGCAGGAAGGCGAACTGCCGGCCACCTTGAACGGGATCACTCGTGACCGGCCGTTCCGGGGAAATGGTGGGATTCGGCAAAACTGGCGCTTTCAGGGTCAACCCGGGCTCAGAAGGAGGGCCGCTTCAATCCGGCCGCAAGGTAGGCGGAAGCTAACGTATTGGCCATCAGCATGGCAATGGTCATCGGCCCGACACCGCCAGGCACCGGCGTGATGGCGCCGGCGACCTTGGCCACCTCGGCATAGGCGACATCGCCGACGAGGCGCGACTTGCCCTCGCCCTTCTCGGGTGCGGGAATGCGGTTGATGCCGACATCGATGACGGTGGCGCCGGGCTTCACCCAATCCCCCTTGATCATCTCCGGCCGGCCGACGGCGGCGACTAGGATGTCGGCCGTGCGGGTAAGCGCCGGCAGGTCCTTGGTGCGGCTGTGGGCGATGGTGACGGTGCAGTTGGCGGCAAGCAGCAGATTGGCTATCGGCTTGCCGACGATGTTGGAGCGGCCGACAACGACCACGGCGAGGCCGGACAGGTCCTTGCCGCGCACGCGCTCGATCAGAAGCATCGAGCCGGCCGGCGTGCAGGGCACAAAGGCCGTGTCGAGCTCGCCGGTGCCGAGCTTGCCGACATTGATGAAATGGAAGCCGTCGACATCCTTCTCCGGCGCGATGGCCTGGATGATCTTGCCTGCGTCGACATGGGCGGGCAGCGGCAGCTGAACCAGAATGCCGTTGATGGCCGGATCGGCGTTGAGGTCGCCGATGATCTTGAGCAGCGCCTCCTCGGACGTCTCGGCCGGCAGCGTGTGCTGGAGCGAGTGGAAGCCGCATTCCTTGGCGGTGCGCGACTTGGACGCGACATAGACCTGGCTCGCCGGATCCTCACCGACGATGACCACGGCGAGACCGGGCTTGGCCTTACCCTTGGCGACCAGTTCGGCAGTCAGGGTCTTGACCGTCCGCACCACATCCTCGGCAACGCTCTTTCCGTCAATCACTTCGGCCATGAACCATCCTCAACCCTGTTTCGCCCAACGCCGCTTTCGGGAACACTATGCAACGGCGCCGGCAACATGCAGCGCGGCATTGTCACGAAAATTCCGGCACGCAATCCCGTCAAAGCGCCGTCCCATGCCGTTTACGCGAAAACCG
Source organism: Mesorhizobium sp. HAY1-8B (assembly GCF_056868045.1). NCBI lineage: Bacteria > Pseudomonadati > Pseudomonadota > Alphaproteobacteria > Hyphomicrobiales > Phyllobacteriaceae > Mesorhizobium > Mesorhizobium sp. HAY1-8B. The sequence goes on along the minus strand of NZ_CP200321.1, from coordinate 2,140,337 downwards.
GGATGGTTTTGTTCGGCCTCGACGACGTATCTTGTGGCTCAGAAGTAGCGGCGACGGGCGCGGCTCTCGGTGAGTTCGCGAACTGCCTCGCGAAATTCGCGCAGGCTGGCGCGGATTTCCTCGATCGGCGCGTGTTCGGCGCTTTCCTCGGCCTGCGGAGGCTCCACCGGTGGTTGAGCCGGATAGGCCGGTGACTGCGGCGGAACGGGCTGCGATGGATGCGGCATTTGCCCGGCATAGGGCGCCATGGCCTGGGCGTAGGGATTGCCAGCCGGCGACCGCGCCTGCCACGGCTGCATTTGCGGATAGCCGGCCTGCTGTGCATGGGGATAGGATGGCGGCGGCGGATAGAGCGGCTGCAGCGGCATTATCGGCGACCGGGACGGCGGCCCCATCGGCTGGGAATAGGCGGCGTCGAAGCCTGGCGGGAAAGGCGGCCGCGCATAGTCCGACGACCGAGGCATGAAGGCGGAATCCGGATTCGGAAAGCCGGAAGGCATGGCAGCATCCGCCGGCTGCGCGCTTTCACCGAAGGCGGCGAACTCGCTGGCATCATCCGCCTCTGCGGAAGGCTTGCGGGACACGGCATCGCGCAGCTTCGCCATGAACGCACCGATACGGCCAGGCCTTTCGACGGGAGCGGCTTCGGTCTGCACGACGGGCGGCGGTGATGCAGGTGGCGGCGGCGGCGGCGTCGGAGGCACCGGCGCTGCCGGCATTGACGGCGCGGGCGGCGGCGCTGTCCGCAATGCCTGGTCTTCGGGAGGCGGCTTGCGGTCGCGTCGCGACCGCGATGTCGCGGTCTCGCGCAGGCTTTCATAGGCGCCGCGCATGGCGCCGAGACCAATTCCAGAGGCAAAACCCAGGAGCAGGCCGGCAAGCGCCATCAAGGCCCGCGACGGGCCTTTCGCTTCAAGCGGCGCGAAGGCCTTGGAGATGACGTTCATATTGGCGGTGTTGATGTCCTTCTGCTCGCCAGTCTCCTTGGCGCGCAGAAGGTACTGTTCATAGACGGAGCGCTTGGCGCTGGCCTCGCGCTCCAGTTCACGCATCGACACCAGGTCATTGTTGACGTCGCCGCTGCGCACCTTGAGCTGGGCAAGGCGGGAGGAGAGATCCTGTTCGAGCTGGACGGCGCGTTTCAGGTCGACCTGCAGCGAAGAGGCGATGCGGCGCAATTCACCCGCGATGCGGTCGCGCGCGCCGGCGATCTGCGCGTTGAGCGCCTGAAGTTCGGGATGACGCGGGCCGAGCCGGATGGCGGCGCGGTCGGCCTCCTGCTTGAGCGTCGCATATTGCGAGCGCAGGTCGCTCATCGTGTTGGAGTTGATCTCCTCCGGCAAGGTGCCGGAAAGAACCGAATTGACGTCGATCGAGCGCGCCGAAGCCGCCCTTGCATTGAGCTCCAGTGTACGGGCGCGGGCGACCGAGAGCTGCTCGTTGAGCTTCAGCATCTCGTCGTCGCTGATCAGATGACCCTGTGCGTCGACGAGGTCATGCGAAGCCCTGAAATCCTCGACCTTGCGCTCTGCCGCCTCGACGCCCTTGCGCAGTTCATCGAGCCTTGCCGTCAGTTCGTCGGTCGCGCGGCCGGCCGTGTCCGACTGGATCTGGCCGAAAGTCTGCAGAAACACATCCGTCATCGTGTTGGCGATGAGAGCCGATTTCTCGCCATTCTGCGTGGTCGCGCTGACGGTGATGACGAAGGTCTTGCCGCCGCGCTCGACCGAAAGGCTTTCGGCCAGATTGCCAACGGCGAGCGCGCGCCGGCGAACCTCGTCGGCACCGCTCGCGCCATCCTGGCGCGACAGAACCGAGCGAATGAGAGACCTGATGCCGAGCCCGCCAGCACCCTGGCCATTGAACTCCGGATCGTTGGTCAAGTTGAGCTTGTCGACGACCTTGTTGAGAACGGTACCCGAGGTCAGCACCCTGACCTGGTTCTCGACAATGGCAAGGGTGGCGTCGGAGGCGACAACATTCTGGGTGAGGTCGCGATCGGTGAGCTTGAGGTCGCGCGGATCGACGATCAGTTCGGCGGTGGCTTCATATTTCTTCGGTGTCGACAGCGCGATCGCGATGCCGAGCCCGGCACCGATCAGGGTGGTCGTGATGATCAGCAGCTTTGACCTGGCAATGCCGCGCACCACCTGCATCGGATCGATCAGCGGTTTCCATTGCTGGTCGTCCCCACGCCCGCCGAAAGAGGCATCCGTTTCGCCGGATCGGCGGGATGTGTCACCAGATCGAGCGCTGCCGTAAGTTTCTTCAGGTGCCATCCGTGCGCGCTGCACGGCCGGCGGCAGATCGCCGCTGCCGGCGTCCTCCCGCGAGCGCCAGGCGTCGTCCTGTGCGGTCGCTTGCGGCTGCTCGTCCGGCCGGAACAGGTCAGTTTCGACGGCGGCCGCCGATGGCGTTGGGTTCGTCCGCGCCTCACGTCGTGAACGGGCAAGGCGATGGGGCGTGGCGGCATCTTCGCGCCATGACGGGTCCGCCCGATCCCCTATCGAGACCAGGGACGCGTCGTCCTCGCCGCGCATGGCCTGGCCGAGCGCCAGCAATGAACGCTCGCGCCTCCAGTCTTCACGGTTTTCCCTGTCGACCATTGTCTTGGAGCTTTACCCTTTGGCCACTTGGCAGCGGCGGTCGGCTATTCGTTAAGCCACGCTAAACAAGCATAGGAAACAAAAGGTTAATTTCGGCAGGCCGGCGTGTAAGCTTTTCATAACCTCAAGTGCCGGAATTGCCGCGCATTCGAGCCTCAGAACGGCACGTTAAGCTTTCCCGCCTATGGCTTCGCGGCACATGACCGAAACTCGCGGCATACCGCAAAGGCGTACTTTCGCCCGGGTCGGCACTTTCGTGGCCGAGCGACGGGGGCTGGTCCGCGACTATTTCTCGGCGATCAGCGGCGCGGGCGGGCGACTGGTGTTCTCGCTGGCCTATTTCATCGCCCTTGCCAATACGCTGTCCATCTCCGAGTTCGGCATGTTCGCGACCGCTTCGGCGGCCGGCGTGATGCTGTCGCGGATCCTGGCCTTCGGTTTCATTTCGGCGCTCTATCGCACCGCCACCATCCGCCCCAATTTGATCGGCACCTTCACAGCCGGCTTCCTGCTGCTCGGCATCGTCTCGCTGCCGTTGCTGGCCGCGGCCTCGTTCGGTGTCTACCTGATCTTCTTCGCCGGCACGGTGCCGCTGTCGGTGTTTTCGGCGATCGTCTTCGCCGAAGCGCTGTTGTGGCGGCCGGTGGAGGTGGCGCTGATCGTCAACAACGGGCTGGGCAAATTCGGCCGTGCCGCCGTGCTGGCGATCCTGGCCACTGCGTTGCGGGCGCTTGGCGCGGTGCTGTTCATGCTGTGGGCCCAGCACAGCATCTGGATCTGGTCATGGTTCTATATCGGCGCCAATGCCGCCTCGCTGGTTCTGGCTTTCGGCTGGTTCTATCCGCGCCAAAGACTGCGGCTGCGCATCGAGCTTTACTTCAGGCGACTGGCGGATTCCCTCTACGTGGCCGGCGCCGAAATTCTGTTCTACCTGCAATCGGAATTCGACAAGCTGCTGGTGCTGGCGATCGGCGGCCCGCATCTGGCCGGCATCTATGCCATCATCATGCGGCTGGTCGACCTGACCGCGATCCCGATCCGCACCTTCTCGATGATGCTGGTGCAACGCATGATGCGGGCGCCGGACCTGTTGTCGCGGCTGACGGTCAAGAGCGGCATCGAGGGCGGCGTCTTCCTCGTTTCGACGCTGGCGCTGCTGGCGCTCGGCATCGTGCTGCACTTCTTCCCCAACGCGCTTGGCAGGAATGTCTCCGAGGCCGCGCCGCTGGTGGCGCTGGCGATCTGCGTTCCGGGGTTGCGCAATCTGGTCGAATACCAGGCCGAGCTTCTGTTCGCGCGCGGCCAGACGGCGGTGCGGGCGCTCAATCTCGGCCTGCTCGCCGCGCTTAAAGCGCTGTTGCTGACCTATGTGCTGACCACCATCTCCGATACGTCGAAGCTGGTGCTGTCGCTCAACGTCGTCTTCCTGCTGCTCTATCTCGCATCGATGCTGCTGACCTATTCGGCGCTGCGCAAGCCGGCGAAGGCAATCTAGGAAAGGCCAGAGGTCAGCGGTCGAGCCCAATCAGGCGACGGATACGGCCGATATCCGTGCCGATGAAGGATTGCATGCCGATCGCCACCTGATCCGGCGCCATGCCGGCAACGAAGCGGCGGAACTCGTCGTCCGACAACGCTTCGCCCGTCCAGTGGACCCGGCAGAATTCTTCCGAACCGTGGAAGTGACCGGCGCCGTCGAGCACATCGTCGACATAGCGGCCGTAGATCATGCATTCGGAGAATCTGCGCGCCGAGCCGACGACCTCGACCCAATCGCGGCCATGCACCTTCTCGATCTCACCGCACATGGCAAGCACGGTGTCGCGGCGCCAGGCAATCAGGGTCGAGATGTAATCGTGGGTCGACACGCGGGACGGGTCGATGCCAAGTGCCGAACCCGCATTGCGCGACCAGATGCGATGCTCGTCATGACCTTCATCCGCCAGCACGCCGTCGCGGCGGAACAGGCGCGCCTTGCCGTCGCGCCAGAAGGCGGCACAGTCGAAGGGCTTGAGGAAAGCGACGTCGGAATCGCAGAAGACCAATATGTCTTCCCTGGCATGGGCCGATATGGCGATGCGGCGCAGTTGCTGTACGTGCCAGCCGCGCAGCGGCTGCGTCTTCAGGCTGAGCCAGACACGCCGGCGAAACAGGCTGAGCGGGTCGTCCAGGGCGCGCAGCCAGTGCGGCAGCAGGTCGCGCTCATCGACGACAGTGCGCCGGTTCGTTTCCAACTGGCGGAAAAGCGCAACGTCTCGATGCTCGACCAGGATGTAGTGGTGCGCGGCCCCCGAGACATGCCGGTCGAGGGTCTCGCACAACAGACGGCAGCGTTCGAAATCCGGCGCGTAGCTTGCCGTCACCACCGCCGCCGTCGGCGTCTCCGGCAACAGGCCCGGACCGGCAAGAGCGTCTGGAACGAACCGTTTGTTCAACGGAGTTCTCCCGCCGTCTCGGCTCCGCGCGACCATCTCTGCTTGACGACCCGCCACAAGAACACCGGATTGCCGACCACATAGCGGCGCCAGAGCCGGCCCGGCTCGACCGCCAGCCGGAACAGCCATTCCAGGCGCAGGCGGCGCATCCACAGCGGCGCGCGCGGCACCGAGCCGCTGAGGAAATCGAGCAGCGCACCGACAGCGACCGGCATGGTGCAATGGCGCTCATCGATATGGCGCGCTATCCACAGTTCCTGTCTTGGCACGCCCATCGCGACCAGCAGCATGTCGGGCCGCAGCGCCGCGATCCGGCCGATGATCTCCGGTTCCTGCGCGGCGGAGAAATAGCCGTCATGAACGACCACGAAATTGTGCTGCACGGCAAGGGCGGCCAGCTTGACCGACGCCGCCTCGGCATTGACGCGCGTCGCGCCGAGCAGCCCGACGGTCAGCGGCCGCGTCGAGGCCTGCAGGAAGGCCGGCACGAAATCGGTGCCGTTGAGATTGTCCGGAAACGGCGCCCCATAGAGAAGCTTGGCGGCGAGATCGACGCCGATGCCGTCCGGCAGGATGAGGAAATCATCGAGCGCCTCGGCGAAGACCGGGTCCGTATAGGCGATGTTGGCGTTGTGGGCGTTGAGGAAACTGACCTTGGTAAAGCGCCGCTCGGCAATCAGTCGGTTCAGCAGGGCGATCGCATCGTCCCAGCGGATGGCAAGCACCGAAATGCCAAGGACCGTCTTCAGGCTGTCGAGGCCAAATGCGGCGCGGGCGGTGTGCATGTTCATGCAAACACCTCCCGCCTGACCGCCCCCAGCTTTTCCAGGCCGAGTTGGATGGCGGCATCAAGGGCCTTGACCTGCCGGCGATGGAACGCGCTGCCGTCAACGTCCCGGATGTCGGCCGCGGCAGCCTCCAGCGCCCTGGCGAAAACAGCTGGATCGTCGGTGACGACGCAATTGTCGGGACGATGGTCGATGCCGCGCAGCGAGCGGCCGGTGGCGACCGACGGCAGGCCGAGTTCGAAGGTTTCGATGGTCTTCAGTTGCACGCCGCTGCCGGCGGTGCTGATCAGCGGAATGACGGCCGCGCCGCTGACGAATGCCCTTGCATCCGGGACACGGCCGACAAACTCGACACCCGGATGCGCCGAGGTCACGCCGGACGGCATGTGGCCGGCGATGCGGATGCGGAAATCCGGCCGCAGATGCGGCACCACCTTGCCCAGGAACCAGTCGAGGCCGATGCGGTTCGGCTGCCAGGTCCAGGTACCGATCAAGGCGGCGTCGCAGTCGATCTGGCGCGGGCCTTTCCGGGCGGGCGCCCTGGCGCCGGTCACCAGCGGCAGCACCGCCGAGCGGTTGTCGGTGGCGACGCCGAGTGCCGCGCGGTCTTCCTCGGCCAGCGTGAAGACGAAGCGCGCGCGGCGGCAGAGACGCTCTTCGATGATCTTGAGCAGCCTTGCCTCGCGGCGGAACAGCAGGCGCTGGAAGAGGCCGCCGGCGGCGGCCGCATTCTCCCGCGCCGAGAGATGCTCGACATTGTGGGCGACGAAGATCGAAGGCCGGTCCTCCAAGAGCTTTTCGAAGGCACCGGCGAACTGCACGGAGTTCAGCACATAGCCATCGAACGGACCAGCCCGTTCGAGAGCGGCCTGAACACCGCGGTCGGACACCGCGCGCAACTTGACCGATGAGAAGGTGAGGCCCGATAGCATCGCCTTGCCGACCCAGGCGAGCTTTTGCAGCGCAGAGGCACTTTCGGTGCGGACGTCGATGGCACCCAGCACCACGGTGTTTCCGGGGTCGGCGGCGTCCTTCCCGGGCCAGGTGAAGCCGATCACCGTGACGCGCGCGCCAGCGCGCCGCAAGGCGGCGATGATCGCAGCATTGGCGATCTCGTAGCCCGAGGCGAGAGCACCGTCGGGCACGATCGATGTGGCGAACAGCAGATGCATCTCACCTATCCTGTGGTGTAGCCGGTAGCAAAACGCGGTGAACCCTTGATTAAGCGAGCACAATCAACGCCCGAAAGCCCCTGCCCGACGGGCTTCTCCGTGCAAGGTGATTAACGAAACCTTATCACCGTGATGCTACCAGAACCCAACTCACCATGTGGCTGGACACGGATGATCCCTTTGCCATCGGATGGTTCGGTATCGATCGCTGGACGGTCTCCCCGGCTTGACGTCGAGGCTGTCGAAGCAGTGGTCACCTTGCCGACCTTCAAGCGGCCCGAGCAGGTGCTGGAGACGCTGGCGTCGTTGCGCGCCCAGCGGACCGGCAGGCGCTTTGCCATCATCGTCATGGAGAACGAAGCCGAGGCGCGTGACGGCGCCAAGGCGGTGCTGCCACTGTTCGAGAGCGGCGAGATACCGGGCATGGTCATCATCGCGCATGAGCGCGGCAATTGCAGTGCCTACAATGCCGGCTGGCAGACGGCGATCCTGCACTTCCCGAACTTCAGGCATCTGCTGGTTATCGACGATGACGAGATCGCCGATCCACACTGGCTGGAACGCATGTGCCTGGCCGCCGAGACGCTCGGCGCCGATATTGTCGGCGGCCCGCAGCTGCCTGTCTTCGCCGACCCCGCCCATGCGAAATGGGTCGAACATCCTGTCTTCGCGCCACCCTACCGGAAGACGGGGCGCGTGCCGGCGCTCTATTCGTCGGGTAATCTCCTGGTCGGTCGCAACGTGCTGATCGCCATGGGGCCGCCCTTCCTCGATCTCAGGTTCAACTTCATGGGCGGCGGCGATTCCGACTTCCTCAGCCGATCGGCGCAAAGAGGCTTCGTGCTCGGCTGGTGCTCCGAGGCCAAAGTGCACGAAACCGTTCCGGCGCGGCGTGTCGAAGCCGACTGGATCCGGGCCCGCAGCCTGCGCAACGGCGTGATCTCGACATTGGTCGAGAAGAAGAAGCGCACCGGCACGCCGCTGGCCAGCACGAAGGTATTCGCGAAGAGCCTGGCGCTGCTTGCCGCGTCGCCGTTTCGCGGCCTGATCCGGCTGGCGCGGACCGGATCGCCGGCGATCGCCATCTATCCCATCCATGTAGCGCTCGGCCGCGTGCTGGCCGAATTCGGGTATGCCAATGAGCAGTATCGCCAGCCCGAGAAAAACTGAGCGCGCCCCGCTCAGCGCCGCGTTCACGCGCGACGGCGTGGCGACCGCGATCGCCGCACTGCTGTTCACCGTCATCATGGTGTCCTTCCGCCCGTTCCAGCCGGCGGGCGCAGAACTCACTGGCGAGGGCGGCGACATCGTCAACCAGCTCGGCTTTGGTTCGCTCGGCGCCATTTCGATCTTCTCATTGATGGCCTTCGCCGATCCCCGCATCGTGCGCTCGCTGCTCAGCCCCTCCTGGGTGCTGATGCTGGGTTTCTTCTTCCTGTCGGTGGTACTGGCGACCGACCCGCCCTCGGCCATGCGCGCGGCTTCCTTCACCATGATCGGCATCCTGACCATGGCAACGATCCTGGCGCTGCCCCGTGACGCCGAGTCCTTCTCGAAAGTCATCATCTTCACCGCCGTCGTGGTCATGGGCCTTTCCTATCTCGGCCTGATCGTCTTTCCGCACGAAGCGCTGCACACGGCCGACTCCCAGGAACCGGAACATGCCGGCCTGTGGCGCGGCGTTTTCACCCACAAGAACATCGCCGGCCCGATCATGGCCTGCTTCAGCTTCGCCGGCCTTTACCTCTACCGGCGCGGGCAGCGCTGGTGGGGCGCGGGCATCTTCTGCGCGGCGATGATCTTCATGCTGCATACCGGCTCCAAGACCACCGCCGGGCTGGTGCCGTTCTCGATCCTGATCGTGGTGCTGCCGAGCCTGATGGGCATGCGGCTAGGCACCCCGATCCTGTTTGCGCTCGCGATCATCGCGACGGCGGTCGGCACGCTGGGCATTGTCTTCCTGCCGCCGGTGAAACATCTGGCGGCGATCTATTTCCCCGACATGACCTATACCGGCCGCACGACGCTGTGGGAGTTCGCCGGCTCGATGCTGGCGAAGAAGCCCTGGACCGGTTACGGCTATGAGAGCTTCTGGGGCACGCCGCTGCTGCTCAACCAGGATCAGCCCTTCGATCGTCCCTGGGACATCAGAACCATCGTGCACGGCCATGACGGCTATCTCGACATCGCCGTGCTGATGGGCGTACCGGCGCTTTGCGTGGCGGTCTACACTTTTCTCATCGCGCCGCTGCGCGACTACATGCGCATTCCCCTGCGCAAGGAAAACATCTATCTCGGCGACTTCTTCATGATGGTGGTGCTGTTCACCGCGCTGAACGCTTTCCTCGAAAGCTTCTTTTTCCACCGCGGCGATCCGGTCTGGCTGTTCTTCGTGCTTGGCGTGCTTGGCCTGAGGCAAGTGTCGCTACGTCCGATCGCGGTGCGCAACCCTTCCCGCCCAGTCCGACGGGGCTTTCCGGACGCGGCGCGAACGTTTATGTGAGGCCTTTCCTCGGAGGGCTTTCAGATGACGATCAGGCTTGTTCTCGCTGGCTGCGGCAATATGGGTTACGCCATGCTCACGGGCTGGCTGAAATCCGGCAAGCTTGCGCCGTCAGCGGTTTTCGTCGTCGAGCCCAACGCCGATCTTCGCCAGCGCGCCGCCGCACTCGGTTGCGGCACGGCTGGAGATGCCGGCGCTCTTCCTGCCGACGCAGTGCCTGATCTGGTCGTCATCGCGGTGAAGCCGCAAGTGATCCGCGACGTCACCGCCGGCTACAAGCGTTTTGGCGACGGGCGCACGACGTTCGTCAGCATCGCCGCCGGCACACCAGTGGCGACCTTCGAAGAAATCCTGGGAAACCGCGCGCCGATCGTGCGCTGCATGCCCAACACGCCTGCTTCGATCGGCAAGGGCATGATGGTGGTGTTCTCCAATCAACTGGTTTCCGACGACACCAAGCGTTTCGTCGCCGACCTGCTGTCGGCCAGCGGCGAAGTGGCTGATATCGACGACGAGGGCTTGATGGATGCCGTGACCGCCGTGTCGGGATCGGGGCCGGCCTATATCTTCCACTTTATCGAAGCGCTGACCGTGGCCGCGGAGAAGGCAGGCCTGCCGCCGGCAACCGCCAAGCTGCTCGCGATGCAGACGGTCTATGGCGCCGCCTCGCTCGCCGCCGAAAGCCGGGAGGAACCGGGCGTGCTGCGCCAGCAGGTGACCAGCCCGAACGGCACGACGGCGGCCGCCCTTGGCGTGCTGATGGGCGAGGACCGGCTGACCACTCTGATGACGCAGGCCGTGGAGGCAGCGCGGCTGCGGTCGATCGAACTGGGGAGATAAACTCAGGTCGGCCCGTACAGCATCTCGTCCTGCAGCCGGCGCAAGGCGAACAGCCTCGTCGTTGGGTCGGGCGCGGCGTTGTCGGCGCTCAGCAGTTCGCCTTTCCTGACCGGCTTCAGCACCTTGCCGCCCTCGAGCAGGCCGACCGGCAGGGCGCGCTGGGCGCGGGCATCCTCGACCGTCATCGTCCAGGAGCGATAGCAGGTCTCGCCGATCGCATCGAAAATCTCGCCGATAGCCAAGTCCCGCTTGGCGACGGCGCAGACTTCGGCGACGGGCCTTGGCAACGGCACCATGTCGGGCTTGCCGAAGAGCATGATGCGGGCGGCGGTCAGCGGCACTTCCAGCGATGTCAAATGATAGGGCCGGAACAGGCTGTAATAGGGACCGTGGCCGATGTGCAAATCGTCCATGCGCTCGATGATGCGCGGATGCGTCGCCTCGACGATGACAAAGACGCCGGGCGCGACGCCCTTGCCGATGGTGTAGTCGACGACGCCCTTTTTCGTGAGCAGCCCGCCATCCTCGCGCGGGATCAGCACCTTGACGAGGTCGTCGCGGTCGGCCTTCGGGCCGTGCATGCCGGGCACGTCGGGCACCAGGCCGGTGGCGTTGGCGATGGCGCACATCTCGACCATGGTCTTGGAACCGTCGACGAACTCGACCAGCATGCGCGGGTTCATGTTGCGGCGGACCGCTTCCTCGCGATAGTCATCGGGCACGGCGTCACGATTGAGCGGGTTGTTCTTGCCCTTGCCGGCCGAGACGATGGTCAGGCCGAGCGTGGAAGCAAACTCGATCAGCTCCATGCAACTTGACGGCTCGTCGCCTGCGCCGACCGAATAGACCACGCCAAGCCGGTCGGCCTGCTGCTTGAGGTAACAGCCGATGGTGACGTCGGCCTCGACATTCATCATCACCAGATGCTTGCCATGCTCCATCGCCATCAGGTCGAAATCGGCGGCGACGCCCGGCTTGCCGGTGGCGTCGATGACGACGTCGATGAGCGGATTGGTGACCAGCATCTCGTTGGAGGTGATGGCGATCCTGCCGCTCTCGATGGCGCCGGTGACTTTCGACGCGGTATCGGCTTCGACCGCCATTGCTTCATCGCCATAAGCGATGCGAATGGCCTCGCGCGCGGTGTGCGGACGCCGCGTGGAGACGGCGCAGACCGAAATGCCCGGCATCAGCATGCCTTGCGTGACCAGATCGGTACCCATTTCGCCCGAACCGATGACGCCGATGCGCACAGGGCGGCCCTCGGCGGCGCGATGGGCGAGATCGCGGGCAAGGCCGGTCAAGGCGACATTGGTCATGCAGGATGTCCACAGCTTCTTGATTTGCGGCCGGATTAGCAGGGACCGGTCCCGTGTGCCAACGAAACCGCTCGCAAGCCGCGATTCCCAGCCCAAAATGCCCGAAAAAGGCGCCTTCGCCTGATCGATTGGCCCAAAGGGTTGCCAATTGACATTGTTGTGAACAGTCTGAATAAAACATTCGTTTGCTGACAAAGGCAAATGTTCACCAGACCGATAGGTCGACGGACATTCGCCGAGGGGCAATTTGGGGAGTGCCTTTGCGCCAAACTGGCGGCAAAGGCGTGGATGAGATCAAGGAGCATTGCGAGGCGTAGGCTCGGGCTCCAGGGGAGGAAGAATGGATACAGTTCTCGCTGGCCTGAAGGGGGCTATCGACACGCTCGGTGCGACAATCCTGCTGCCGATCGTCATTTTCATCATAGCCGTGGTCTTGGGTGCCAAGGTCAGCAAGGCCTTCCGTGCCGCCGTCACCATCGGCGTCGCCTTCATCGGTATCAACCTTGTGCTTGGGCTTATGTTCACGTCGATCGGCGACGTCGCAAAGGCCATCGTCACCAACACCGGCATCCATCGCGACATCATCGATGTCGGCTGGCCCTCGGCGGCGGCGATCGCCTTCGGCTCGTCGGTCGGGCTGTGGGTCATTCCGGTCGGCATCCTGGTCAATATCGTGCTGTTGCTGACGCGCATGACGCGCACGCTCAATGTCGACGTCTGGAATTTCTGGCACTTCGCCTTTGTCGGCTCGCTCGTCGTCGCCGCCACCAACAATCTGGCCTACGGCATTGCTATCGCAGCCCTGGTCGCAGCCCTGTCGCTGCTGTTCGCCGACTGGTCGGCGCGCGCGGTGCAGCAATTCTACGGCGTGCCCGGCATTTCGGTGCCGCATCTCGCCTCGGCGCAGATCCTGCCGATCGCCATCATCCTGAACTGGATCATGGACCGCATTCCCGGCATCAACCGCATCAACATCAACACCGAGACCATCGAGCGCCGCTTCGGCGTGTTCGGCGAACCGGTTGTGCTTGGGCTGATCATCGGCCTCGTCCTCGGCGCCATCGCCTTCTACAACGCGGGCGATCTCGGCACGGTGCTGGCCAAAGTGCTGGGCACCGGCATGACACTGGCGGCTGTCATGCTGCTCCTGCCGCGCATGGTGAAGATCCTGATGGAAGGCCTGCTTCCGGTTTCAGACGCGGCGCAGGAGTTCGTGCGCAAGCGCACTGGCGACCGCGAACTGCTCGTCGGCCTCGATTCGGCGATCCTGATCGGCCATCCGGCCGCGATCTCGTCGTCGCTGATCCTGGTGCCGATCGCGATCATCCTGTCGGTGATCCTGCCGGGCAACCGCGTCATCCTGTTCGCCGACCTCGCGGTCATCCCGTTCATCGTCGCCATGACCGCGCCTCTGGTCAAAGGCAATGTGTTCCGCATGGTGGTGATCGGCACGGTGACGCTGGCCATCGGCTTCTATGTCGCCAACGCGCTGGCGCCGCTGTTCACCAGCGCGGCCGTCGCATCGGGCTTCAAACTGCCGGCGGACGCGCTGCAGATCACCTCGGTGGTCGACGGCTTCCTGTGGGTTCCCTATGTGATCATCGAGGCGATCCAGGGACTTGGGCTGGTCGGCATCATCCTGATCGCAGTCGTCATCGCCGCGCTGTTCATCCTCTACCGCCGCAACTCGCTCGGCTGGGAACGGGCAGCGGGCGCCGAGGACGAGCCGGCCGAAGGCACCGCTTAAGCGCCATCGCGCCTTGAATTTGAAACGGTCGTGCGCCCTCCTCGGGCGCACGACTTTTATAGACGGAGCAGTACATGTCCGACAGCCTCATGCAGCTTCTGGATCCCGAAGCGATCGTGCTCGGATCGGATGCCTCGACCAACGAGGAGATCATCCGCGTCCTGGCCGGCCGGCTCGAGAGCCTTGGCTATGTCAAAAGCTCCTATGCCGACGCGGTCGTGCGCCGCGAAATGATCATCCCGACGGGACTGCCGCTGGAGCGCGCCGACAATGTGGCGGTGCCGCATACCGACCCCGAGCATGTGCTGAAGCCCGGCATCGCGATGGGCACGCTGAGAAAGCCGGTGACGTTCGCCAACATGGAAGATCCCGACGAGAAGCTGCCGGTCGGCTTCGTCTTCCTGCTTGCCATCAATGACAAGGACAAGCAGATTGAAGCGCTGCAGTCCGTCATGGCCACCATCCAGAATCCAGAGGCATTGGACGGCTTGAGGTCCGCCAGGACGCTTGACGACGTACGTGCCGTGCTCGGCTGATAACCAGGGAGAAGCAAGAGATGTCCAGACAGAAAACTATTCTCTTTGCCTGCGGCACGGGCATCGCGACATCGACGGCGGTCAATGTCGCCGTCACCGAGGCCATGAAGCAGCGCGGCCTGACCTTCAACGCACAACAGGCGAAGGCCACCGAAGTGCCGGGGCTGGCCGACAGCGTCGACTTCATTGTCGCCACCACCCCGATCTCGGCTTCGGTGACCAAACCGGTCATCAAGGGCCTCGCCTTCCTCACCGGCATCGGCAAGGACAAGGTGCTCGACGAGATCGAGGCGCAACTGCGCAAGTAGATCACCGACGACGCGGCTCCGGCGCGATGTTGCTCGGCTTCAGGCCACCCTGACGTAGCTCGTCATGCCCGATTTCTGGTGCTCGATGATGTGGCAATGCAGCAGCCAGTCGCCCGGATTGTCGGCGACAAAGCCGAGCTGAACCTTCTCATTGGGCTGGATGAGATAGGTGTCGGAAATCAGCGGCTGCACTTGGCGTGTCGAGGACGACAGCACTTTGAAGCTCATGCCGTGCAGATGCATCGGATGCGACTGCGGCGTCAGGTTCTCCATGTCGATGACATAGCTCTTGCCGAGCTTCAGCTCGGCCAGCGGCGCGGTCGGGTCCGGCGTATCGCCTGGCCACGGCACCTTGTTGATGGCCCAGAAACTGTAGCCGAGCGAACCGCATATGCCATCGCTCGGGATGTTTTCAGCCGTGGCGCTAAGCGCCAGCGAAATATGCTGGGCGGTGGTGAGGTCCACTTCCGCGACCGGATTGACCTCCAGCGGCGCAACATCACCAATGGCGCGCTTCAGCGAGCGGCCGACCGCGCGCAAGGTCGTGAGCACCTTGGGCTTGGTGCCCCTGACGTCTCGCAGGCTGACGACCGCGCCCTCCTCGTCCGGCATGCGGATGGCGAGTTCCATGCGCTGGCCGGGCCCCAGCAGCAAGGCATCGGGCGAAAAACGCTGCTGCACAGGATTGCCGTCCAGCGCCATCACGATCGCCTCGGCGCCATCGACCCGAAAGGCGTAGATGCGGGTAACATCTGATATCGCAACCCGCAGGCGCACCAGCCCGCCGGCCGGCGCGTCATATTGTGGCTGATCGAGCCAGTTGGCGGTGCGCACCGTGCCGTAGGTGCCGGTCCTGGCGGCATCGCGCGGCCGGAACTGGTCGATGAACTGGCCGTCGTCGCCAAGACGCCAGTCGCGCAGATTGAGGACGAATTCGGCGTCGAATTTCGGATCGTTCGGGTTCTCGACCACGATCACGCCGGTCAAGCCGTGGCCCATCTGCTCCAGCGTGTTGCAATGCGGGTGATACCAGAAGGTGCCGGCGTCGGGCGGGGCGAAGACGTAGTCGAAATGATCGCCAGTGTAGACATAGGGCTGCACCAGGAAAGGCACGCCATCCATCTTGTTCGGCAGACGAATGCCGTGCCAGTGGATGGTCGTCGGATCATCGATGGCGTTGACCAGGCGCGCGGCAAACGGTTCGCCCTTCTTCATCCTCAGCACCGGCGGCATTCCGGCGCTGCCATAGGTCAGCACATTGTTGGTCGGGCCGACGTCCATCAGCCTGGCCTGGATTTTCGTCGTCTGCAGCACCACCGGTTCAGGACTGGCGGTGGCCCAACTGCCAAACCTGCCGATGGCGGCCAGCCCGACACCGCTGGCGCCAGCAACCGCTGCTGTTTTCAAGAGCCTGCGGCGTGTGAATACGGTCATTTAGCGGTCCAACTGCTGAGGTGCCCGGCATCAGTGCCGCCTTCGACCACAGGCGAGCCACCGGCGCAATGCCGATACTTTGCATATTGGCGATTGCTTGCGCCATAACTTCGCAACCGAAGACGGTTTTACGTGCATGCGCCTATTGAAGGCACCGGCAAGATCGGAGCCATTGCCTCACAGTATTCCGCCTGCCGACAGCTGTCGGCCGCGAAGGCCGTCCTGCGAAGTTACCCCTTGTCGACGCTCGCCACGAAGCGGGCGAGGATTGGGTCGAAGCGGTCGGGCGAATCCCAGAACGGCGCATGGCCTGAATCGTCGAGCAGATGCGCCTTGCCTTCCCACAGGTTGGAAATCTTCACGGCCGCGACGAAATCGGTGTTGACGAACGGTTCGTCGATGCCGTTCAGAACGGCAATCGGCGGCGTCTTACCGGCGACGATCTCGCGCTGGTTGCGGCCGGTGCCTGCCGCGAATTTCTCGAACATCAGGCGCCGTGCGCGACCGTCTGTGCGTGCGACAGTGTCAAGGAGAAACGGCTCGAACGGCTCACCGCAGGTGCTGCGCGCATAAGCCTCGACATCAGCGGCAGTGAAACTTTCCTGTCCGGCAAGGTGCATGTGCGGGCTCGGTTTAAAGCCGTCGCCGACCTCCGAGGGCGCCACTGGCGGGGTGCCGGTAATCATCAGGCCGAGCAGGCCGGGAAAGCGGTCGATCATCTCCAATCCGATATGGCCGCCAAGCGACCAGCCGAAGACGATGGCCTTGTCTATGCCGAGCAGCCCCAGCACTTCGGTCATCGCATCGGCATAACCCTCCATGCTGTAGGAGCGGTCCGGATCTATCGCATCACCTGATGCCCCGTGGCCCGGCAGATCGGGGGCGATGATGCGGTAGCGCTCGCCCAGCGGGCTCTCGAGCTGGTTGCGGAAAACAGCTCCGGAAGAGGAATTGCCGTGGATCAGCAACACGGCGGTGCCTTTGCCACCGGTCTCGCGAACGGCGATCTTGCCGTGGCTGGTTTCAAGGGTCTTCTGCGAGATCGTCATGGTCCGCTCCGTCTGGAATTGCCTTGTTTTAGTGCAGATGCGCAGCAAAGCGCCACCGCTTCCATACCTTTTGCCGGAACCGTCTTCCCGGTCAGGTTGCGTTGAAAAATCCTTTTCAAATAAGAACAATTATGCGTAGATTGTCAATTATCCAACTCCCGATGAACGGGAGGAAAACAGGGAACCGCACGATGAAATCCAAATCCGCAGGCAACAGAATCCGCCATATGCTGATGAGCAGCGCGCTGATCGGCGTGTTTGCCACGGCGAGCGCGCCCGCTTTCGCCGACGTCGTCAAGATCGGCCTGCTCGCGCCTATCACCGGGCCCGCCGCGGCGGACGGCCAGGAATTCCAGCGCGGCGTACAGATGGCGATCGACGAGGCAAACGCGGCCGGCGGCGTTGCCGGCAACACGTTCGAACTGGTGGTCGGCGACGTCAAGGATCAGTCCGCCGGCAATGTCACCAGCGCGGTCGAGCGTCTGCTTGGCGATCCCGGCGTGCAGTTCATGCTCACTGGTTACGCCAGCTTGACGAATTTCGAGATCGACAACATGGCCGAGGCGGAGATGCCCTACATGCTCGCGGCCACCTCGCAGCAGACCAAGGATATCATCGCGCCGAACCCTGACAAGTACATGTGCTGCTGGTCGCTGACGCCGTCCTTCGACGCCTACAACACCGACGTCACCTTGTTCGTCGAGAAGCTCGCGGCCGACGGCAAGATCACCTTGCCGACCAAGAAGGTCGCCATCATCTCCTCGGACAACGCCTATTCCAAGACCATCTCCGAAGGCATGAAGAAGACCTTCAAGGAGAAGGGCTGGACCATCACGGTCGACGAGATCGTTCCGTTCGGCGAAGTGACCGACTGGCGCTCGATTCTCGCCAAGGTGCGCGAGAATGTTCCGGACGTCGTCATCAACACCGACTATCTGCCGGGCAATTCGGCATCCTTCCTGAACCAGTTCCTCGAGCAGCCGACCAAGAGCCTGGTCTTCCTGCAATACGCGCCGAGCGTTCCGGAATTCGTCGAACTGACCGGCAAGAAGTCGAACGGTGTGATCTACAATCTCCTGGGCGGGGCGCTGACGACGCCGAAGAACCCGCGCGCCGACGAGGTAGCGGCCAAGTTCAAGGCGAAATACGGTGTCGAGAGCGGGACCTACGGCGTCGGCCTCTACGAAATGACCAATGTCTATTTCGACGCGGTCAAGAAGGTCGGCGGCGCATCGGACCATGCTGCGATCATGAAAGCACTGTCGGAAACCGACAAGCAGGTCGCCGAGGGCCGGTTGAAATTCGATCCCGCAACCCACCTTGCCACGCAGGGCGACGACTATATCCCGATCACCTTCTTCCAGATCTGGGACGGCCAGCGCGCGCTGATCTCGCCGGAGAAATACGCAACCGGCGCCTTCAAGCCGCAGCCCTGGATGCAGTGAGGAATGGCCCTGCTTGAACTGGACGACGTGTCGAAGGCCTTCGGTTCGCTGAAGGCCGTCGATGGCGTGTCGTTCAAGGTCGAGGCCGGCGAGATTTTCGGCATCGCCGGCCCGAACGGCAGCGGCAAGAGCACGCTGTTCAACATCATCACCGGCATCCCGTTCGGACCTGACCGGGGCCGCATCCGCTTCGACGGGGCCGCCATCAACGGCAAACCAGGGCACGCCATCGCGCGCCTCGGCCTTGCCCGCACCTTTCAGCGTGAAACCTCCTTCGACGGGCTGACCGTTTTCGAGAACGCCTTGATCGGCGCAAGCTACGGCAAGCAGGAAAAGGCGGCCGCGGCCGCCCGCGAAGCCGCCGCCGAAGCGCTGGAGTTCGTCGGACTGGGGTCGGCATCGTTCGGGAGGCTGGCGGGCGAACTGTCCGTCTTCGAGCGCAAATGCCTGATGCTTGCGACCGCGATCGCCATGCAGCCGCGCATGCTGTTGCTCGACGAGCCGGCGTCGAGCCTGACCAAGCCCGAGATCGAGACGTCGATCGGGCTGATCCGCCGCACCGCTGAACGCGGCATCACAATCCTCCTGATCGAGCATGTGCTGACCTTCCTGATGAGTCTGTCACAGCATCTGCTGGTGCTCAACAATGGCCGCGTGCTCGCCGCCGGCGAACCGGGGAGCGTGATCGCCGACCAGCGCGTCATCGAAGCCTATCTCGGAACCAGGAGGGCGGTGGCGTGAATCCCATTCTCACCGTCGAGGGCGTGACCGCAGGCTATGGCCGCGTTACCGTGCTGCACGACATTTCGCTGGAGGCAGGCCGTTTCGGCAATGTCGGCCTGTTCGGGCCCAACGGCCATGGCAAGACGACGCTGCTGCGCGCCATCTCCGGGCTGCTACAGCCGAAAAGCGGCCGCATCCTGTTCGACGGGCATGACATCGCCGGCCGTAGCGCCCGCGCCATCGTCGGCACCGGGCTGATCCATGTGCCGCAAGGCAACCGGCTGTTTCCCGACCTCTCCATCGCCGATTGCATGGCGCTGGGCGCCTATTCGTCGCGCGCCCGCCCGCATGAGGCCGAAAACCGCGAGAAGGTGGTCAAGCTGTTCCCCAAACTGGCGGAACGCTGGCGCCAGCGCGTGCGCACGCTGTCGGGCGGCGAGCGCCAGATGGTGTCGATCGGCACGGCGCTGATGAGCCACCCGCGCCTGCTGATCCTCGACGAGCCGACGCTGGGGCTGGCACCCAAGATCAAGGACGAGCTCTGTGCTTCCGTCATGGACATTTCGCGCGGCGGCGTGCCGCTGATCGTCGTCGAGCAGGACATCGAGTTCCTGCTGGAGCTGACGCAGCAACTCTACCTCGTCAATCATGGCGCGGTGGCGACCGAGATCAAGCCGGGCGAAAGCCTCGACCACGGCGAGATCATGTCGATGTATTTTGGCCATTAGGATTTCGAACATGAGCGCATTGGCGGAAATCCTGTTCGGCGGCCTGTTCCAGGGCTCGCTCTACGCCATGATGGCGGTCGGGCTGGCCCTGGTCTGGACGACGATCGGTGTCTTCAACTTCAGCCATGGCGTGTTCATGATGCTGGGCGCCTATATCGCCTGGCAACTCGTCGAACTCGGCCTGCCGGCGGCGGTGGCCTTTCCGGTCGCCGTCGTCGTCATGGCCGGCGTCGGCTGGATCCTGCAGGCGAGCGTAGTGCGGCCGCTGATCGGCCGGCCCAACATCGTGCTGGTCGTCGTCATCACCACGCTTGCCGCCGGCTCGTTGATCGAGAACGGCGCCTTGACCATTTGGGGGCCGCGATCGAAACAGATCCCGGCGCTGATCGACGGCAACGCCACCATCGGTGGCGTCGGCGTCTCGCTGCACCAGATCGCCATCATCGTCATCACGCCGCTGATCCTGGCGGCTCTCTGGATGTTCCTCAACCGCACCCGGCTTGGGCTGGCACTGCGCGCAGTGGCGCAGAACGAGGATGCCAGCCACCTGGTCGGGCTGAACGTCACCGCGCTCTATGGGCTGGCCTTCGCCATCGCCGCTTCGCTGGCGGGGCTCGCCGGCATCTTCATGGGCGGCTATCGCTTCATGTCGCCTGTCATGGGCAGCGACCCGCTGCTCAAGGCGCTGATCGTTGTCGTCTTCGGCGGCATATCGAGCATATCGGGACCAATCTTCGCCGCCTATCTCATCGGCTTCTTCGAGGCCGCCTGCAGCTACTATTTCGGCCTCTACTGGACGCCGGCATTACTGTTCGGCGTGCTTATCCTGACCCTGATGGTGCGCCCTGAGGGTATTTTCGCCAGCCGCTCGCGAGGCCTCGCATGACCGACACGACCTCGACGATGGCACCAGTCCGTACAGCAGCGGCAACCCCGATCGCGCCCGGCCGCACGCCGTGGAAGCATGAGGCCGTCGGCTTCGTGCTCGGCTTCGTGCTGCTGGCATTGCTGCCGCTGGTCTTCGGCGACACCTATGCCCGCCACATCCTGATCATGGCCTTCATCTATGCCATCGTCGCCTCGAACTGGGACCTCAGCCTCGGCTATGGCGGCGTCTTCAATTTCGGCCATCTGGCGCTGTTTGGCATCGGCGTCTATGCCTACAGCCTGCTGACCAAGCTGGCCGGACTCGACCCCTGGATCGCGCTGTTTGCCAGCGGCATCATCGCCACGCTGGCGGCGATCCTGGTGACCATCCCAATCCTGCGGCTGAAAGGCATCTACATCATCCTGGTGACCTTCGGCTTCGCGCAGCTGGTGATGCAGGTGATCCTCAGCCAGTCCGACATCACCGGCGGCACGCAAGGCATCGTGCGCATTCCCGGCCTCTACTGGTTCGATCACAACATGGTCCGAGACGGCAAGTTCGCCTATTTCTACATCGCGCTGGCGCTGCTGGTGGCAAGCACTTCGTTCCTGCGCGTGTTCGTGCGCTCGCGTGCCGGCGCCAGCATCGTGGCGTTGCGCGACAATGAAGAATACGCCATCAGCCGCGGCGTCTCGATCGTGCGCCAGCGCATGCTGACGCTTGCAGCCAGCGCCTTTTTCACCGGTGTTGCCGGTGCCTTCTATGCCGCTTACCAGCGCAATGCCTCGATCGACGTCTTCGGCATGAGCCTGGCGACCATCATCCTGTCGATGGTGTTGTTGGGCGGAACCAGCACCATCTACGGCGCCATCATCGCCTCCTTCGTGCTGACCGTCTTTGCCGAGTGGATGGCCGATTTCGGGGCATGGCGGCCAATGATCACAGCCGTGCTGATCATCGGCGTGATGCTGGCCTATCCGAGCGGGCTGGCCGGCATGATCAAGGCCGCATGGGGTGCCGTCGCCGGGCGGATCAAGCGCCCGGCCTGACCGCCGGAAACAGAATTCCGCTCAGCGCACCCCGCACCAGTCGATCACCGAAGCGGCAATCACCTTGGCGGTCTCGACCACCGATTCCACCTCGACATATTCGTTGGCGCCATGGAAACCATCGCCCGATGGACCGAAGATGACGCCGTCGACACCCGCGCCAGCATAGTGCGCGGCATCGCAGACGGCGACGAAGCCGCGTGCCTCGGGCGCCTTGCCGACCGCGGCCTTGCGTCTCATCAGCGACGTCACCAGCGGATGGTCGACCGGCGTGTTCATCGGCGGGAAATGCAGACCGCCGAGCTCCCACTGGATGGTCGGCGGGTTGTCGCGCAGCCAGGCGTCGGTTTGAGCGAAATGATGGACGAACGCCTCGAAGTCGCGGCGATAGTCGGCCGAGTTCTCGTGCGGCAGGAACTTCATGTCGAGATCGAGCACGGCGACATCGGGGATAATGGCCGGGTTTGTCATCACGGTCGGCAGGCCATGCTCGCCAAGACCTGTGCCGCCATGCACGACGCCGATATTGATGGTGTTCATGCCGAGCGGCAGCAGCAGGTGCGACTTTGCCCGCGTCCGGTCCAGCTCATACTGGCGGACGGCTGCAATGAAGCGCGCCGCGATCTCGATCGCGTTGACGCCCGGCTTCAGCCGGTCCTTGTCGTGGCGCTGCGGATAGATTTCGTTGTAGCGCAGCGCCGAATGCGCGTTGCGGCCACGGATCGTCACCCGCGCCCATTCAAGACCGCCCTCGACCGGCAGCACGTCGCCCCAGGTCGGCTCCGCGACAAGCACCGCCTTGGCGAGCTTGCCCTTCTTCACCGCGTCTATCGCGCCGAAGCCGCCGGCCTCCTCGTCGACGACGGAATGGATCGCCAATCGGCCTTGCAGCGTGATGCCGGCCTTTTTGATCGCATGAGCGGCGGCGACGCAGGCCGCGACGCCGCCCTTCATGTCGACAGCACCCCGGCCATAGAGCCGGCCATTGGTGATCTCGCCGCCGAACGGATCGACGGACCAGTCCTTCATCTCGCCGACCGGCACGACATCGATATGCCCGCACAGGATCAGGCTGCGGTCTTCGTTTCCGGCCCACTCGCCGACCAGATTGGGCCGGCCGGGCAAGGCATCCCATTGTTCGGTGCGGAAGCCATCCTGCTTGAGGATCGGTTCGAGCAGCGCCTGGACATCCGCCTCGCGGTTGATCGCCGGGTTGGCTTCGAATTTGGGATTGACCGAGGGTATGCGGACCATGTCGCGGGTCAGCCCGATCAGCCAATCGCGGTCGGCCTCGATCTCGGCCTGCACGGCATCGATGATGGTCTGGGTATCGGGCATCGTCGTTTCCTTCCTCGCATCGCCGCGCCGGCGCTTCGACGCTATTTCCTGGGGGTTCTGGGTTTGGCGGTTTCGTTCTCCGGTGCCGACAGGGCGGCATCGAGGGTGACGGCATTGGCGCTGCGGATCTTCTCGATGTCCTCGATGCGCTTGCGCACCCCGGCGCCATGGCCTTCCAGCGCATGGGCGAAGACAGTCTCCATCTGCGCTACGGCGGTGGCCAGCGTGTCGAAGGGCGAATTGGCGTCGATCGCCGCGACCATGGTCAGATCGGCGATGTCGGCGATCGGCGACAACCAGACGTCGGTGAACAGCAGCACGGAGACGCCGCGTTCATGCGCCTGTTGCGCGAAGCTCACCACGTCCGACTGGTAGCGCCGATAGTCGAACACGACGAGAAGGTCGCGCCTGCCAAGGTCGATCAGGAGATCGAAATCGGCAGGGCTGAGCGAACCGATGTCGCGCACGCCGGAGCGGAATTGCAGGAGGTAGCCGGCAAGCATAGAGGCGATATGCCGGCTGAAGCGGCCGCCCAGCAGCACGACCTGGCCCTTGGTCTCGAGCAGCAAATTGACCGCGCGCGTGTAAGCCTGCAGCGGCACCGCCGTGCGCGTGCGCTCCAGACTGTCGGAGACCGAGTGGAAATAGGCCAGCGCCGTGCCTTCGCTGGAGCCGCCCGGGCGCTTGGCCTCCATCATCAGCAGCGGCGAGTGCAGCCTGGATTCGACCTCGGTGAGCAGACGCGCCTGGAAATCGGCAAAGCCGACATAGCCGAGCTTGGTCATCAGCCGTGTCACGCTCGGGTCGCTGACCCCGGCGCGCCGTGCCAGACGGGTCGCTGTTCCAAGCCCCGACATCGGATAATCGGCAAGCAGAACCTGAACGATCTTTTCTTCCGCCGACGTGAACGCCAAGGTCGTGTTGGCCAGTTCTTCGCGGATCGACATGGTCATCGCCTCTCGCTGACGGGAAGACGATTACCTTACAATTTCATGCATGATTGTCAAATTTGGAAAATATCTTACAGAGCCGTCAGCGCGGCTTCGGCAGGGGTGACGGCCCGAGCATCCGTATTGCACCACACCTGTCCAAGCCGGTCGAACGGCTGCTTCCGCCCCTATTTGAAGCTGGCGATGGGCAGGAACTTGACCGCCGAGCCGGTGAAGCGGCGATGATCGGACGTCTGTCCACGCGGCTGGAATCCGTCGAGATAGACCTGCTCCGGCGCCGTGCGGATGAATTTGGCGGCGATGACGGGTGCCGCCGTCGGCCCGGCGGCTGTGCCAAGGCGTGCCGCAAGCGGCCGGCCGGTCGACGCGGCCGGCACGATCATGGCGGTGGCTTCGGGATCGAGACGTGGCTGGACACGGTCGGCCTTCGGGCTCGTCCTGACGCGATCTTCGGGTTTCGATGCAGGGACGGCAACCCGCTGAGCGGCCAGTCCATGCCCATCGTCAGGATGATGCATTGCCAGCAAGGCAGCGACGGCATCGGCGGATTTGGCTGCTTCCGGGTGAGGCGCCAGGCCTGTCTGGCTTTGCGGCCGCCATGTCGGCAAGGGGATGTTGAACGCCACCATGTCCGGCGCGACGGCCGCTGGAGCGGTATCCGTCTTGCCCAAGGGCATTTCGGCATTGGCCACCGCCGGCTTGGCGCCCGGCAATTCGGCATGTGCCGCGGATGCGCTGACTATCGCGACCGGTGCGGTTTGCGGCGTCGGAATGCTGGCCGTTGCCGTGGCGCGTGGGGCGAAGGCCGGCAGCGGTACCGCGCTGGGCGCCATCGCCATGACGATTGCTTCCGGTGTCTTGCTCTTTTGCTCAGCGAGCGGTTCCTCGGCCGCACCGGCGGACGCCACCTGAATATCCGCCCGCTGGGCTGCCTCCGGCGGCACGATGGCGATGCCCTGTCCCGCGGTCTTGGGTTCAACGGACCTAGCCGGTTTGCGTGGTGCCGGCACGGCCTCCGCGACATCCTCCGCGTCGTCCCCACCGCGCCCGCCCAGAAGCGTCGCCAGCAGGCCACGCGCCGGCCTGCGTTGAACGCCGTCGACGCTTGCCAGCTCGATATTGGGCGTGCCGGCGGACTTGCGCGACTTGTAGGCGGCAAGCGCCTGGTCATAGCCGGGAAGCGGTCTGCCGTCGCTCGGCACATGCAGCGTGTTGCCGTTCGGGAAGACTCTGGCGAGCTCCTGCCGGCTGATTCCCGGCCAATGCCGCACATTGCCGACATCCATGTGAATGAAAGGCGAACCGGAGGTCGGGTAGTAGCCCACGCCGCCGCCCTGCATCTTGAGGCCGATGTCCCGCAGCCTCTTCAGCGGCACGTCCGGCAGGAAGAAATCCATCGCGCGGCCAACCATGTGCTGGCTTTCCCGGGCCACGCCCTTCGAGCGGCTGCGCAGCATGGCGTTCGTCGCCGGCGAGCGATAGGCACTGACGACATGGATGTAGGACGTCGAGCCGCTGGCGCGATAGGCCTGCCAGACGAGGTCGAGCAGGCGCGGATCCATCCTGGTCGGCTCGTTGCGGCGCCAGTCGCGCAGCATGAAATTGATCTTCTTCAATCCCGCCTGATCGTAGCGCCCGTTGCGCTTGAAGACGATCTCGGCCTTCTCGCCGGTATGAAGATGTTTAATCCTCAAGGCGCGCGTCTCGGCGGACGCGCTGGTGACGCACAGGCAAAGGAACGCGACCACGATGGCCGGCAGCCATGTCCAACGATGGGAGGCGCCGGGCGCGTTCTGTTCGCTTTCAATCACGTTCATGCCTTGCACATTGTTTCTGTTTCGGGCGATTTGACGTCTTTCGCCAGCTGCTGAGCCTTCTTTTCGAAAACCTCGACCTGACAAGCGGGGTTGAACAGGCAGGGTTGAACAGGCAGACGGGCATCCGTCTCACAAACTCGTCCTGTCGATGAACAGCATCTTGGTTAACGAATCGTGTCCGTACCGGGAATGGCCCTTCCGCACTGGCCGCTGCCCGGACTGAATTCAGCCGATGGCTTCAGCGGAACAGATATTTCGAGACTTCCGGATTGCCGCGCCGCCACATCACATTGTCCAGGAAGTAATGGTGCACGTTGATGAATATCCAGGCGATGAACAGGAACAGCGACGAGCCGAGCACCGCCTTGTTATAGGGAACGATGGCGGTCAGCGCCATCGGCACCAGCCAGAACCCGAGCGCTCCAAGAATTCCGCCAAACACGATGAAGGCCAGGACGCGCAGCCTGTAGAGCGGTCCAAGAATGGACAGGGGCTTCAATCCCGGCTTCGTGACGGCATCCGCCCGGTCGCGCTCGACATTGGTCTGGTAGCGCCAGACCACCGCCAGGTACTGCAAGGAGTGGAGCGCCGGCACGACGAGCAGCCAGAGCGGGTTCAGCGTCACGAACAGGATCCAGGCATAGAGGGACACGACGTAGGCAACGACGCCGTTGTAAGGCAGCGCCCCGCCATGCCTGCGCCAGCGATTGATGAACATCACCGCGGTGGCGGCCGATGAGGCAGCGGCAATCGACATGGCGATGGTGATGAGCCATGGCGGGACCGCGAAGGTGTAGTACTCCAAACCCCAGAATTGCCTCTCGGTGATCACCACATTCGTCTGAAGCCAGGCGAACAGCCACACGGCATAGCCGTTGAACAGCAACACCTTCTTGTCCTGATCGCTGAAGAATTTGCGCTTCAGCACGGCATCCACCATCAGCATGCCGTAGCCTTGCTTGACATAGTGCCAGCCGACGAAAAAGCCCATCGCGTTGGTCGCATAGCCCAGAAGACGGGCGTTGCCCGTCAGCGAGCCATAGGCAAAGAAGGCAATCATGGCGAGCGGGACGACAATGCCCGCGAGAATATAGCGGATCTGGAGATTGCGGCCGTACCCCTCACCGCGCACCTTGCGGGCGAAATTACGATAGAAGATCTGGTACGAATGACCGAAATGCGGCTGGTTTATGAGGTGCGAGAGCAAGAACATCGTCAGCGTAACGGCGGCTTCATACCGCAGAGGCAGAAAATACAGGACCGGCAGGATCAGAAGCGCGCTTCCGCCAAGCATGAAGAAGTCGATGAACGGGCCAAAGAGATATTTTTGTGGCGTGGCCGCGACCGAAGCCGGGGCATCCGCCGAAAGGTGAAGTGCCATAATACCTTCCCCTGTGGATCGTTTATCTAGCCATCGAATTGATTGCTGGACAAGACATGGACCGCCGACAGGCAAGGCGGAGCGGCTAATGTGGGTCGTTTCGAGGCTGGTGATGATGCCCCCTGCCGTACCCGGATTGGGGCATCGGCGAAAAGCCCACGCCGGCTGGACTGATCTTGGTGCGTGAATTCAGCGGGACCGGCCCGTGGAGCTTCAGTTAAGCTGGTCCAGGACTCCAGAATTGGTCGCCTGCACCACATTTTCATAGATAAGGAAGGCTATCGTGCATATCGCGGCCAGCGAGATCGGAACGCCGAACGGCACAACCCCCTTGCGGTCGAGGTGCTGAGCATAAAGGCGGAAGGCGCCCTCGGGCAGCATGAACGGATTTTTCACGATCAAGGCCGTGGTGAGGGCAAAAACCAGCAGGGGGAAAGAAAAGACCGCAAGGCCGCTGCCCCCGATCACGAAAGGCATGACCGCCATCAGCTTGACATCTCCCGCCCCAACCTTGTGCAGGACCCAGAATGGGAACAGCGCGAGAAACAGGAGAAGGCCAGCAAGCGCACTCAAGCCCATATCCCACCATGACCCGGCCTGGACCGATAGGAGCTGGAGCGACCCGAGCCCCATACAAAGCAACAGCAGTACATTTTGGTTGGATATTTTCTGGGTGGTGAAATCGAGCCAGGCGACCCTGGCCAGCAAGGGGATGGCAAGAGCCTTCAGCAGCAAAGATGCGACAAGCAGCATACGGGCACCCTAGCGCTCGATGTTCTGCACGCTCGACGACAGCAGCTTCAGATTGTTGGCCACGGTCGGATCGTTGGGCGCCAGTTCGTAGGCCTTGAGGAAATTGCTGCGTGCATCCTGCAGCTTGCCGCGCAGCAGGTAGGAATAACCGACATTGTTGTAATATTCCGGCGTCGCGCCAACCAGCTTGAACGCCCTGCCATAGGCCCGGTCGGCGAGGTCGAAACGGTGGATGCGATCGCACGAAGCGGCCAAACCCATCCAGGCGTTACCATCATTGGGGGCCAGTTGCGTCGCCTTGAAGAACAGGGCGCCGGCATTGCCGTAGTTTTCCGCGCGGAACTGGTTCTTGGCTTCGGCGACTGCCTGGTCCGAGGCATAATATTCGACGTCGCTGACAGTCTTTAACCCATCGAAGGCATCGCCGAAGGACGTGACGTCGCCTTTCGACGGCTCGTTGGTGCGCACGACACCACCAGTGGTATCCGCCCCGTTTGTTTGACAGCCGGCAAGCGTCATTATCGACAGAATGGCTGCGGCTGCGAGGCGCATTGGCCTTGTCATTTTTGCCCCCAAGAGTCCCCGACCCTATTTTAGAACCAAAGCATATACCTATTCAGAAGAAAATGCCCTTCATGCGAATGATGAGAGGCAGCATGATGACCATCATCACCACCGGGAAAATGCAAAGCCCCAATGGAATCATCATCTTGACCGGCAAGGCATTGGCGCGTTCCTCGGCCTGAAGAATCCGCTGGCCGCGCATCTCGTCGCTGTAGACGCGCAAGGCGTCCGTCAGGCTGGTGCCCAGTTCTTCCGACTGCCGGAACAAAACCGCCAGCGCCCGCGCCTCTTCGAGGCCGATACGGTCCGAAAGCTCATGCAGCGCTTCTCGCAGCGGCTTGCCGGC
Source organism: Mesorhizobium sp. HAY1-8B (assembly GCF_056868045.1). NCBI lineage: Bacteria > Pseudomonadati > Pseudomonadota > Alphaproteobacteria > Hyphomicrobiales > Phyllobacteriaceae > Mesorhizobium > Mesorhizobium sp. HAY1-8B. The sequence goes on along the minus strand of NZ_CP200321.1, from coordinate 2,111,638 downwards.
ACGCAACTGCAAATTCATGATCGATAGCTGAATGCCGAGCCATTTGTGGGTGCTGGCCAATTCAGTGCCGACGCGCTCCACCGCCGCCTCCAGGCTCATGCCCGCATCGGCGCAAGTGATCATCATGTCCATGAAGTCGGGAAAGCTGCGGCGATATATCTGCTTTTGCCCATTCTCGAAGCGGTCGAGCAGGATACTTGGCACCACGATGCAGGCGAGACCGAAGAGAGCAGCGCCGGCAAAGGCGAGAAACCCAGGCAATTCGGGCGGCAACAACCGAGACAGGAGCGCATAACCGGCCAGAAAACCGACACAGACCGCACCGAGCCGCGACAGCGTGTAGATTACCGGCGCGCTTGCTTGATGGAACCCGGCTCGAAACAATTTCGCTTCCAGCGCATTCGGCTGACCGCGCTCCTTCTCCAGCGCGCGGAAGTAGGCATCCACCGGCCGCTGCGCCGAAATCCTGGCCAGTTGTTCCTGGCCCAAAAGCGAGCGGCGATTGGTTATTCCCTCGGACAACAGGCTCCGGGCAACCAGCCTTCTGGTCTGGAGGACCGGCGTGATGACGAACGCGGCCACCAGAAAAAGCGCCGCGGCCGCCCCAAAGACGGCAAGAGAGAGCAGCACGGGCGAATTTCCAATATTGGTCACGAAGTCTATGTCCCAGCCCTCAGAGATCGAAATTGACCATCCGATACATGATGAAATCGCCCAGCAGCGCCCAAAGTCCAAAGATCAGGAACACCGGCAGAATGAGCGGGCTGTCCCACACATCCCCATAGAATGTGGGAGCGACGACATAGAGGATGCCGAACATCAGGACTGGAAACAGCGAAATGATCCAGGCCGACACACGGCCCTCGGCTGAAAGCGCCCTTATCTTCAACCGCATCTTGCGCCGTTCGCGCAGCACGGATGACAGGTTGGACAGGATCTCGGTGAGGTTGCCGCCAGTCTTGGATTGGATGGAGAGCGATACCGACAGAAGGTGAAGTCCCTCGAATCCCACCCTCTCCGACAGCTTTCGAACCGCCTGTTCGAGACTGAGGCCGAACGTGATTTCATCGGACACGATGCCGAATTCAGTTCCCAGCGGATCCGGCATTTCGCGGGCGACCAGCCCGATCGCCACGGTGGTCGGATGGCCGGCGCGCAGCGAACGAACGATCATGTCGAGCGCATCCGACAGTTGCGTGGCGAATTTCTGGATACGCTTGTTTCGGGCGCGCCGTAGAGCGAGAACCGGCAGCGCGAAACCGACAAGCAAAAAAACAATGACCGCGACCGGAACGGAAAACCCCAGGAGCAAAGTCAGCACAAATGCCAGCGAGAGGCCCGCAAACAGGAACACGGCCGCGAAAGCCAGTGGGTTACCGGTGATGCCGGACTGGGTGTAGAGCCGGTTCAGCCCTATCGCACCGAAGCTGAAATCGCCGGAGCCTGTCAGACCGCGCTCTTGCAGCAGTCCCTGCAAACTCTGTTCGGCAGTCGATTCTTCTCCCAGACGCTTGAGCCGCCGGTTGATCGCGCCCGCACGCGCCCGTCTTCCGGCGAAGGACAGATAGAAGGATTCGCCGGCAAGGATGACCGACGCCGCCGCCAGCACGTAAATGAAGTAGAGCAAGGTCTGCCCGGTCAGCATCAGAGTGGAACCTGCGGGTTGAAGGCGTCCTTGGCGAACTGATGGCCGAGCGACGCCGCTTCCTGGGCAAAGCGCGGCCGAACACCGGTGGCGCGGAATTCGCCCACGATGCTGCCGTCCGCGCCCATGTCGCGCCGGACGAAATGGTAGATTTCCTGGAGCTGGACGACATTGCCCTCCATGCCGGTGATTTCCGATATGGACGTCACGCGCCGGCCGCCGTCGGAAAGACGTTGCGTCTGCACGATGATGTCGATGGCGGACGCGATCTGCGCCCGGATCGAGTCATGGCTCATCGGCATGCCGGCCATGCCGACCATCTGCTCGAGCCGCGAGATGGCGTCGCGCGGCGTGTTGGCATGGATGGTGGTCATCGAGCCCTCGTGACCGGTGTTCATCGCCTGCAGCATGTCAAAGGCTTCCTCGCCGCGTACCTCGCCGACGATGATGCGGTCGGGCCGCATGCGAAGCGCGTTTTTCAGCAGTTCGCGCTGGCGGACTTCGCCCTTGCCCTCGACATTGGGCGGCCGCGTCTCGAGCCGGCCGACATGCGGCTGCTGCAACTGCAACTCCGCTGCATCCTCGATGGTGATCAAGCGCTCCCTGGACGGGATGTAGCTCGACAGGGCGTTGAGCAAGGTCGTCTTGCCGCTGCCGGTGCCGCCGGACACCAGGATCGACTTGCGCGCCTGCACGGCGATGCGCAGCAGTTCGATCATCGGCTGACGGATTGAATTGAGCGTCATCAATCGTTCGAGCGAATACGGATTCTTGGAAAATTTGCGGATCGACACCAGCGGGCCATCGACCGAGACCGGCCGCACCGCAATATTGACACGAGACCCGTCCTCCAGGCGGGCATCGACCATTGGCGCCGATTCGTCGACGCGCCTGCCGATCGCCGAAACGATCTTGCCGATGACGCGCAGCAGATGCGCCTCGTCGCGAAACCGGATCGCGGTCTCCTCGATTACACCGCGCCGTTCAATGAAGACGCGATCGTGGGTGTTGATCAGGATATCGGAAATCGAATCGTCCTTCAGCAGCGGCTCGATCGGCCCCAGCCCCAGCATCTCGTCGGCAGTGTCGCTGGTCAGTTGATCGAGTTCGCGTGCGTTCAGCGGCACGCTTCTGTTTCGAACGAACTCGCGGACGATCGGGCGGATCTCATTCAGGATCTCATCCTTGGAGGCATTTTCAAGAGTGGCGAGGTTGAACCGATCGATAAGATGGCGATGAAGCTCGACCTTGAGCGTCAGAAAATCGTCGCCATGCGATTCGATATCAGCGGCTGGCGACAGCGACGGAGTGACAGGCAGCACCGCCGCCGAATCGGCCTTTGTCGCCGCCTGCTGTTCGCCTGCCCCCCTGATGAATCGCCCCAGCATGATCGCTTATATTCCCCTCGGACGCATATTAGCGGAAACTAAACGTTAACCACCGCCGGCACAAGCGTCACGATGGCCCGCGAACAGACAATACTTTCAACATAGTTAAAGTCATCGGCCCGGTAATCATTTGTTTATTTGATACGGCTCGCGACATGCAACCATTCGATTCGTGCCCTTTCCATGCCCGACCGTCCCTCCGCCACGGAACCGCCGCGACATGCCTCTTAAGCCCTTAGATATAAAGGAATATGCAGAATAGCTAATACCTACACAATCTCGCCGCATGCCGGGCGGAATTGTGAACGAATGGTTAAGAGTGATCGAAAAATGATAAGAATCAATACCTTGCTAAGATGTTGAGCCGCTGTTTTCTTGGCCAATCAGGTATATGAAAGTTAAGATACCCTTAATCCCGTTTGACTCTGCTTTTTTGCGCGACCTAGGATCAGCGTGACGGGGGATGCTGGGTATGGGGTACATCCTTGGCTCTGTCTCGTCGGGTTCAAACCTCCAAAGGGAGAAATTGACATGAAGAAGCTCATGACGATGACCCGGCAGTTCCGCGACGATGAGAACGGCGCTGCCATGGTCGAATACACGATCCTGCTCGGCATCATCACCGTGGCAGTGATCGGAACGATCGTGACGGTCGGCGGGTGGGTCAACACCAAGTGGACGGCCCTGAACGCTAACCTTACAGGCCACTGAATCTGAGATCCGTAAACAGCCCAAGCCCATGTGGCTTAGGCTGTTTACAAGAGAAAGTCAGGACGGATTGGCTCCTGCTCTTCTCATCCGGTTCAGACCGAAAAAGAGGAAGTTTCCGTGAGAAAGCTCATGACGGTGACCCGGCAGTTCCGCGACGACGAGAACGGCGCTGCCATGGTCGAATACACGATCCTGCTCGGCATCATCACCGTGACAGTGATCGGAACGATCGTAGCGGTCGGCGGTTGGGTCAACACAAAGTGGACGACCCTGAATACCACTCTCTCCGCCAATTGACAGTCGATATCCAGGCCTGAGCGTACGCCCGGGCCTGGATCCTTCCAGATGTATAGCGGCCGAGGGCGGGAACCATGCGCGCTAATACTGTAATCATGATCGTTCTTGCCGGTGTGTTCGGCGTGCTGGCTGTGGTGCTTGCCAATATCTGGCTGGCAAACCAGCGTAGCGCGATTGCGCAGACAAATGACGTTCAGCGCGACACGGTTGTCGTGGCCGCCGTGGCGCTGAAGTTCGGCGATACGCTGTCCGCCGACAAATTGCGCGAGGTCGCATGGCCGTCGGGCGCGGTTCCGGCCGGCGCTTTCAAGACCGCGGAAGAACTCCTGACCAAGGACGTTCCGGCCGGCGGAGGCCCCAAGCAGGCATTGCAGGCGATTGGCGTCAACGAACCCGTGCTCGCCAGCAAGATCACAGGCCCGGGCCAGCGCGCCACGCTTTCGGCGGTGCTCGGCGAGGGCATGAAGGCCGTTTCCATCCGTGTCAACGACGTGCTCGGCGTCGCCGGATTCGTCTTTCCGGGCGACCGTGTCGACGTGTTGCTGACGCGAACCGTGCGCGGCAATGATGGCGCGGACCAGAGTTTTGTCGACGTGCTGCTGCAGAGCATGAAGGTGCTCGCCGTCGACCAGGTCGCGGATGCGAGCAAGGACAGCCCGACTGTCGTCAAATCGGTGACGCTCGAGGCCAGCACCAAGGATGCGCAGAAGCTGACACTGGCGGCGGGCGCCGGCCAATTGTCGCTGGCGCTGCGCCAGGCTGCGGCCAGCAAGGGCGAGACCACCGAACGTGTGACGCTTTCCGACCTGACCGGGGAAACACCGGCCGACGTCGCTGCCAGGCAGGCTGAGCTCGACAAGAAGGCCGCGGCGGAAGCGGAGGCCGCGGCCGAGCGCAAGCGCGCGGACGACAAGATCGCCGGCCTTGCCCAGGCGGTGGAACGGGTCGGCAGCCAGATCGACCAGTTGAGCAAGGTGAAGCCTGCTCCGGCCGTGGCGTCGGCGCCGGAAGTCCACGAAGTCGTCAAGGAAGTCGTCAAGTACGTTCAGCCGGAACCGCCGGCGCGCGCGACGGTGGGCGTCTTCCGAGGTGTGAAGCTCGAGACATATGACGTGCCGCGGCAGCCATAACAAGGGCGCCGCGACCAGGTTGGCGCCGCCACCAGCGGCGATTGGGGAGACGGGGATGCAAAGGTTTTGGGTGAGGAAGGGGGCGGCCGCGTTGTCGGCTCTGGCCATGCTATTGCTATCGAGCCTTGCGGCCGATGCGGCCGACCGCTTCATCGACGTGTCGAACCCCAGCGTCCATCGTATTTTCCTGCCGATGTCGCAATCGGTGACTTTGCAGGTGAATGCCAATCTGGGCGATATCGTCGTTGGCGACGAGAAGATCGCCGATGCCCAACCGATGACCGACCGCACCCTCTATGTCATCGGCAAGGGCGCCGGCACCACCACGGTCAATCTGTTCTCCACCGACAAGCGTTCGCTCGGCGTCATCCAGATCGAGGTCGGCGTCGACGTCTCCGACATGGCGCAAGCCATCAGGCAGGTGGCGCCAAAGTCGCGCATCGAGATCGGCTCGGTCAACGGCAGGGTCAGGCTTGCCGGTCATGTCAAGGACGGCGCCACGCTGGCGGCGATCATGGAAGTCGCGCAGCAATATGGTCCTGACGCCATCATCAACTCGGTCATCGTCGACGACAGCCAGCAGGTCAATCTGGAAGTGCGCGTGCTGGAAGCCAAGCGCAACTCCGGCCGCGACCTCGGAGTGTCGATCAAGAGCACGAACGGCAGCGGCACGACCAAAGTCGGAACGGGTATTGCCGCGGTCGATGAAAACAAGGCGGTGCTCGGCTCGGGAGCTCTGCTCAGCGACCTCCTGTCCACATCCACGCCCTTTGGAGCGCTGCTCACTCGCGTCATCGACAGCAATATAAAGGTCGACTTGTACATTGAGGCGCTCGAGGCCAAGGGCGCGGTGCGCACGCTTGCCAATCCCAATCTCACCACGCTTTCCGGCGAGCAGGCAAGCTTCAACGCCGGTGGTGAAGTCCCTATCCGAACTCTCGACAAGGATGGCCAGATCAGCATCGTGTACAAGCAATTCGGCGTTAATCTTCTGTTCACGCCGGTCGTACTCGACGATGGCAAGATCCACATGAACCTGGCGCCGGAAGTCAGCGACCTGAACGGCTTCACCACCGCCGGCGACCCGATCTTCACCAACCGCAAACTGTCCACCGTCGTGGAATTGCGCGACGGCCAGAGCTTCGCGGTCGGCGGACTTTTGTCCAGCAAGACCACCAAGCTGCAGAACCAGGTGCCGTGGCTTGGCCAGGTCCCGGTCATCGGGACGCTGTTCCGCAATTCAAGCAGCCAGAAGGAAGAGACCGAACTGGTGGTCATCGTCACGCCGCATATCGTGCGGCCGGTAAAACCCGGCGAGCAGTTGGCGACGCCATTCGACAAGACGCGGCCGGCCAACGATCCGGAATTCTTCGTCCTTGGTCAGCTCGAGGTGAACAAGGACATGATCCGAAAATATGAGACCGGCGACGGCGTCACCGGCCCCTATGGGCACATGCTCGACTTCAAATCGAAGGACAAGATGCTCTATGTCAAGAAATAGGATCTTGATCGCCATCCTGTGCGCCAGCGCATTGTCAGGCTGCGCTGCGGATTATCTGAATCACTACGATTCAGTGACTTTGGCGGCCGGCGACACGCAGAGATACAATTCGCTGCTGCAGACGGTCGATCCGTTCAATCCGGCGTCCAGGAATACACACATCGAAGGCGACGGTGCGCGCGCGGCCGCCGTGGCGCACAACTACAAATTTCCACCACCGCCGCCGCCACCACCGGCCATCACGGTCAATGTCGGCGGGGCGGGTGTGACTACAGGACAGTGAACAGAACAGAAGGACGCGGTTTCAGCGCGCCAGGCCATACGAGGGATCCTGGCGTCAGGGGAGCAAGGGGCAAGGGCCATGCTGCGGACCATTCGCGCATTCTGGCGCGACCAGAGGGGAATAGCGCTGATCCTCGTCAGCATTACGCTGCCGGCGATCATCGGCTTTTCGCTGCTGGCGATCGACATGAGCCGGGTGAACAATCTGCACAATGATTTGCAGAAGGGCGCGGATGCGCTGGCATTGGCAGGCGCAGCCGAACTCGATGGGACGTCTGATGCCATCACAAGAGCGGACCGTGCGTTGGCAACGCTGGTGGCCAACAAATATACGTTCTCGACATCTGGGCCGCCGCAGACATTGGCCGCCGCCGGCGTGACGAGGCGCTACCTGAAGTCGTTGCCGACCTCAGACAATCTGCCGATTGCCGCAGCCAACGTCATCACCGATGAAGTTACCGACGCACCCCTCGCTCGCTACGTCGAGATCAAGGTAACGCCGGTCGGATTCGCCGCCATTTTCCCGGCGTCATATCTCACCGGCAATTCAGCCAGCAACGGGTTCAATGTAGGCGCCACCGCCGTCGCCGGCTTCACGTCAAGCGTTTGCGACTACACGCCGGTTTTCATGTGCAACCCATACGAAGACACAAGCATCACCGGCGGCGTGACGCTGGAGCAGGCGGCGCAAAGCAGACAATATCGCCGTCGGCAAATCATCCTGCGCGGAGACGGATCCTACGCCCCTGGCAACTTCGCTTTCCTGTCTTCGCCGTTTGGCAACGGGGCCAACGAGCTCGAAAAGATGCTCGCGGACTCCAAGCCGCAGAATTGCTATTCGCGCGATGGCGTCAACACCGAGCCGGGGCAGAACGCCGGTCCCGTCGAGAACGGGATCAACTCGCGGTTCGGCATCAACTCTTCCAGTTACTCGGACGGACCTGCGGTCAATGTGCGCAAAGGCGCCCAGAACTGGGACCAGTACGTCACGAGCAATAAGGTCAACTACGAAACGGATGCCACCAAGGGAGTCGGTCTTGAACGCAACTCGTGCCAGATCGCCGGCAACTGCACATTGATGGGCGGCCGCATGGGCGCCGGCGACTGGAATTTTGCGCGCTACTGGTCTGTCAACCATCCCGGCCGCGCGGTGCCAGCGGCTCTTTCGGGCACAGGCGCCGACCTGCCGACGCGATACGAAGTCTATCGCTACGAGATCGACCCTGACGGCAATCCTCTCACCAATGACAGCATTGTCGGCGACGCTGCCGTCGGCGGCGAAAAAGGCACCCCACCTGTAGCGGCAGGTACTCCGATCACCACCGTCGACCGCCGCCTGCTCTACGGCGCGATCCTGGACTGCAATGCGCTTCAGGCCAGCGGCGTGAATTTCAAGGGTCGAGCGACAGGTATTCCCGTCAGGCGCTTTGGCAGTTTCTTCGTTACCGAGCCGATCAAGGACGGCAAGAATATCTATGTCGAGCTGGTCGACATCACCGGCAAGGGCGGACGCGGGACACTCGACAATTTCCTGCGCGACGAAGCGCAGCTCTATCGGTGACCGGCGATGATCAAGATGATGCGCCACAGCCTCGACAGATTTCGCCGTGACCAGCGCGGGGCCGTGCTTGTCGAGATGACGCTGATCGCGCCGCTGATGCTGATCCTGTCAGCGGGCGTGTTCGAATTCGGCAATCTGATCCACGACAAGCTTTTGATGGAGGCCGGCCTCGACGATGCGGCTCGTTTTGGCGCTCGCTGCAACAGCCAGATGTACACCGACGTCGGTTGGTCGGCGATCGACTGCGCCGATATCGCGACGAATATCGCGGTCTACGGCAAGGCCTCGTTGACCGTGGCAAATGGCGTGGTGACGGACAGCCCGCGCGTCAGCGGCTGGCAGAAAGCGAATGTGACCGTGACCATAGGCGCCAGCGGCTCCTGCCATGACGCTGTCGTTGCCGGCGTTACCCAATATCGATCGGTGACCCCGCAAGTGTGCATCGTCAGGGCGGCGGGAACCTATCCCTATAGTGGCGTCGGCATGCTGTCGCTTCTCAATATCGGCCCGATCACCTTGAGCGGCGCCCACGAGGAGCGGTTGATCCGGTTCTGATCATGATGAGGCGCTTCGCAAAATCAGAACTCGGCGCGGCAATGGTCGAAATGACCATCGTCGCGCCTTTGCTTTTTGCGCTCGTCCTCGGCTTCGTCGATTTCGGCTACGCCTTCTATCAATGGAACGCGGCGACAAAGGCGGTGCAGGTCGGCGCGCGGCTGGCGTCGATTTCCGACCCGGTTGTCAGCAATCTCACGGCCGCCGCCCCCGTCGCGGTACCTGGTGCGCCAGTCGCGGCCGGCGCCTATGGTCCGTTTGTCTGCCAATACACCGGAACCACCGGTGCATGCAGCAATGGCGGCACATTCGATGCCGCCGCCTTCAGCCGTATCTTCCGCGGCGACACGGCAAACACGACCGATGACGTCTGTCCCGCGCTGGCAGCGAGCCAGCGACCGGGCATGTGTCACTTCTTTCCGGGGCTACACCGCGACAACATCGTCGTCACCTACTCGGCTACCGGCCTCGGTTTCCAAACCCGTTTGGGTGGACCCGTGCCGACCATCACTGTCAACCTGCGGAACCTGACCTTCCAGTTCTTCTTCCTGAAAGGGCTGATGGGTTTCAACGACATCACCATGCCCTCCATGCTGAGCACGGTCACGGGCGAAGACCTGAAAACGAGCGCACCATCATGAATGCCATCAACACCAAGGTTACGCCGACCAAGCGAAAGCAGGTGGCGTTGTTTTCGTCCGATCCGGCTTTCAAGCGCGAGGTGGCGACGCGGCTCGATGCGCTGGCGATCTATGATGTCAGGATCTCCGAGACGGATGATTTTCTGAAAGGTCCGCCCGCCGATACGCGCCCAGGCATCGTCATCCTCGATCTCGGCAATGGCGGCCTGCTCGGCAGACCAGGCATTGTCGAGGCGCGCGCGCTGTGGGCGTCGGTGCCGTTGATCGCGGTTTCCGATGAGCTGACGTCGGAACAGACGCGCGTGCTGGTGCGCATGAACGCTTCGGACTGGCTGCACAAGCCGCTCGACGGCAAGGAACTGCTCAACGCGGTGACCTTCCATGATACCGGCAACCAGGGAACCAAAAGCCGCATCATCACCTTCATCAGCGCCAGCGGTGGCGCCGGTGCCACGACGCTCGCTTTGTCGGCCGGCGAATTCCTGGCCTCGAAATCGACGGAGCGCGCGGCTTCGACCTGCCTGGTCGATCTCGATTTCCAGAGCGCCAATTGCGGCGCCTACCTCAATCTGTTCAACCAGTTCGATCTGGCGGGCATCATCGGCCAGCCGGAAAGGCTCGATGTCGAGCTGATGGACGTCATCAAGCTGTCGCGCCCGTCCGGTCTCACCCTCTACGCGTTCGAGAGGCCGCAGCTGCCGTTCGAGCCGCAAGGCAGCGATTTCGTCTTCCGGCTGCTCGACCTCGTCGCCTACCGCTTCGACGACATCGTCATCGACCTGCCCAATCTCGAAACGCCGTGGCACAATTCGGTGCTTTCGACGAGCGACGAGATCTTCATCGTCTTCGAACTCAACGTCGCTTCGCTGCGGCAAGGCAAGCGGCTCTACAAGAAGATCCGCGAGTTGCGCGGCAATGCGGTCAGCATCACGCTCGTCGCCAACAAGCACAAGCGCAAATGGTTCGGGAACCATTTTTCGCGCAGTGAGCTCGAAGAAGATATTCAAGGCGCCGCACATCAAATCGGTGGCCCTGGACAACACCCTTCTGGCCGATGCCTTGAACCGGGCGATCCTGCCTTCCGAAGTGGATGGCCGGGCGCGCTTCAACAAGGATCTGAAGAAGATGTTCAAAGAGCGGCTCGATGACGCCGCCCGGTAGACATGACGCGGCCGCGAGGCTGATCGGCGCCTGCGTGCTCAGCCTGGCGCTTGCGCTGTCGGCCCAGGACGTCGGCCAGGCGCGATCGAGGCTTTCGGATCGGCCGCCACTGCCGGCGATGGGCCCCAGCCTGCGCAAGGCGGTTGCTTTCGCAACCACGGAGCAGCCGGGAACGATCGTCATCCGCAAGAACGAGAAGGCGCTTTACCTGGTGACCCGCCAGGGCCAGGCGCTGCGCTACCAGATCAGCGTCGGACGTGACGGATTCGGCTGGACCGGTGTCGTGAAGGTCGGCGCGAAAACGGAATGGCCGCAGTGGCGCCCGCCCAGGGAAATGCGCGCCCGCCAGCCGGAACTGCCGGAGCTGGTGCCTTCGGGCCCCTACAACCCGCTCGGCGCACGAGCGCTCTATTTGCTTCGGGACGGGCACGACACGCTCTATCGCATCCATGGCACCAACGATCCCTCGGGCGTGGGGTTTGACGGTACATCTGGGTGCTTCCGCCTTACCAACACGGATGTGATCGATCTTTTCAAGCGCGTGCCAATAGGCACCAAGGTGGTGGTTCAATGACGACGATCAGTGACCCGCACGTGCCGACCGTGGCCGCCGAGCCCATCGAGCCGCAACTGCTCGACAGGGATGCGAGCCGGTCGCGGCTGGCCGTCGTGGTCGGTGTCGGATTGACACTGTTTGCGGTGCTGAACGCGACCGCCGCCATCTACCTCTATCGCGGCATCTCCGACCTGCGCGTCGTGGAGGGACGTCTGGAGGAACTCGGCGCGTTCGAGCAGCGGATCGTTGCCCGGCTCGATACGGTCAACAACGGTTTTCAAAGCCGATTTGAAAGGCTGGACAGCCAGTTGCAAGGCAGTTTCAACGAAGTCAACGACAACCTGGCCCGGTTGGAACAAAGCCCTCCGTCAGCGCGCGACGACGGCAGCGCGGGCGCGGCGGAACCCGTCGTCGTCACCACCAGCACCGTGGCGGACGCATCCTCCAACACCAGCGATATCGCGGCCGAACCCGCGGCTGATACGCCACGGCCACCCAAGCGCAAGAGCACCGCGCCCCCTGCCCCGAACCCCTCCTACCAGCGAACCGAAACGCCGGACGGCAAGGTCTATTATCGCAAGATCAATTGAGGCGGGTCCGGCTTTCGGCGAACCGCCGGATCCGAGAAGCTGGCGCTCTCTCGAATGCCCGATGCGCCAGGCTAGATATCGCGTCCCAAAGCCCTGAGACGCAGGGCCGGAGACTCTCCGCGCAGCCGCGTTTCGCGAAGGAACGCGACATGACAATACGCACAGGCCGCGAAGCCCAGAACAAGCACGAGGCTGTTCTGCCAGGTAAAATCGACTATCAGTGCGAATTGGAGGCCGTTCGACAGCGGGAATGCCGCGACAGTACTCGCCGTCTCCGAATGACTGCTGGACGCGATCATCAGTCCGGCAAAGAGCAGGGCGACGTGATTGGCCAGGAAGAAGGCGGCCGGCCGCCTCATGCGGCAAGCGCCCCAGCACACCGCCGCCGCGGCAACCAGGATGACGGCATCCAGAACCATCGAACCGCCCAGGCCAAGATCGACTTGTTGCCAGAACATCGCCGACAAGGGGTGCAGTTCAAGCCAGATCCGCCACATGACGGGGCTGGCGGCATAGGGTCCGAGCAGCAGGGTCGCTATTCGCTCGCTTGCCAGAAGCATCAGGATGAAAGCCGGAAAAGCGAAGAGTAATATCGACTTGCGCTTCATTTTATCCTCGACAATCTGGCGTCAGCATAGATTGCAGAGATTGCGTGAAGCTTAACGCAGGGCGCGACTGCGGCCTGCTTGGGAACTCATCCCGGCAGCCAGTACTTCAGCATCGGCCCATTCGTCCCGCCACGGCGTGATCTTGGCCGAGATCTCATCAAATTTTCCACGACGGCCTTTCAGTTCATGCGGGCCTACGATTCTCCCGCATCGACCATTTTCGCCTTTCGGCTTTCCGCTCCTGGCGACAGTCAGGCACGCTCCAACGGGCCGGCTGTTGTGCCATTTTTGCTACATTTCACAACCTTATGGTCAGAATCCGCCATTTAGGGACTTCTAATTTAATATTCACTCACGTATCGCATGAAATTGTTGGATAATCAGGCAAGCTGAGGCTTGGTTGTAGCGCTGGAAAAGAGCGCTGGGGAAACGTTGGGGCGGATTAGATGAACACGACAAGCATGTCGACCATTGGCAGGCGCCTTGGTCTTTTGATGGCGGCTACGATGTTGACCTGCGGGGGTGCGAGTGCACTTACGCTCAAGGAAGCAGTGGCGGTTGCCGTCGAATCCAATCCCGAAATCGGCCAGGCCATAGAAAATCGCGAAGCAATCGAGTTCGAATTGCGTCAGGCCAAGGGGCTTTATCTTCCCAGCGTCGACCTGGAAGCGTCGGCTGGTGCTCGCCGTCTCGACAATTCCTCCCGACGCGTGCTCTCCATACAGGACGACGCGCTTTATCCGGCCGAAACCGATCTGACGGTTTCGCAAACGCTCTATGACAGCGGCGCGAGACGGGCCGAGTTGAACCGCCAGGCCTCGCGCGTCGACGGCGCGTCGTTTCGTGTCCTGGAGCGTTCTGAATTCATCGGCCTCTCGGTTGTCCAGGACTACCTCGAATACATGCTTCAGGCCTCGATCGTTTCAGAGGCAAAGAAGAACCTCGGCTTTCATCAAGCAATGCTGCACGACATCCAGGAAGGCATTGCCGGCGGCGGGTTGAACGAAGCCGACCGGCAGCAGGCCGAAGAGCGGCTGTTCGCGGCCAAGGCCCGCATGCAGGAGGCCTCGGAGGAGCTCGAGGCCTCGAGGATACGCTTCTTCAAGACTGTCGGGAAACCGTTGACCAATGCGTCGAGGCCGGCCGATGTTTCCGGCGCGCTGCCAAGGTCTCTGGACGATGCGATCGGCCTTGCGCGGGAGAGCAATCCGCGCGTCCATATGGCCAACAGCGACATCGCCGCCGCAGCCTCGCTGGTCGACGCGGCCCGCGCGAAATACGGCCCCTCGATCGTCGCCGAAGGCGTCGCCCGGGCTGGCTATGACATCGACGGCGACAATGGCGACACATCAGACCTGCAGGCACGCCTGGTGCTGCGATGGAACCTCTACCGGGGCGGCATCGACAAGGCCAACGAGCAGGAGCAGATCCGCCGCACCAGCGAGCAGCGCCTTGCGATGCATCAGGTGCTGCGGGAAATCGAAGAAGCTGTTCGCACCTCCTGGGATCGCCGCTTCCGGCAAGCCGACCTGGCAAAGACCCTGAAGCTGCAAGCCGCCTCCAACGAGAAGCTGGTTGCGTCCTATCGCGAGCAATTCAAGGTCGGGCAGCGCTCGTTGCTCGACGTGCTCGATGCACAGAACACGCGGTTCAACACGGCGACACTGGCGGACACCGCATCCTATGCCTCGCTCTTTGCCCAATATCGGCTTCTGGCGGCGACCGGGCAGTTGCTGAAAACGATGGACATCCACCCGCCAAAGCAGGCCGCGGCCTACGCACGGACCGAGTTCGCCGCACCGGAAACGGCCGACACGGAAACCTATGCGCGCACGCCGTCGGAACAGAAGAACGACCTGCCTTTCGATATCCTGGCGCCGGTCAGGAAAAAATAAGCGGCTGTAAGGGGCGATCGAAAGTCCCTGTGGGCGGATCGTGAACCAGCAACCCAACATCCTCTCCCCGAAGGAGGCGTTCAAGTCCTGCTTCTCGGCCATTGCCGGGTATCTCGGCAGACCGAGCGCGCACACGGTGCTGTTCGCCGGCGTGCCGCTGTCGGACACGCGCATCGACATCGATGCCATCCGGCATCTTGCCGAGCGCATCGGCCTTGAGATCACCGAATTCAGCCATCGTGACTTCCTTCGGGGGCGCATCGATCTTCCCGCCATCGTGTTTCGCGCCGGCCAATTGCCGGTTGCCCTGCTGGCCGAAACCGAGGACGGCGCGTTCACCACCGCTCCCCAGGAAGACGGCCGCGTAACCATCACCAGATCAGAGCTGGCCGCCACTTACATCAGTGGCGGCGTTTCCTTCTCGATAACCTATGCCAACGCCGCCGAAGGGATGAGCGTAGGTTCCGCGCCGAGGATCGAGCGGCGACACTGGCTGACGGGAACGATGGGCCCGTTCTGGCGCACTTATTCGAAGGTCATCCTGTCGGCAATATTCATCAACCTGCTGGCCATCGCCTCGCCGATCTTCACCATGAACGTCTACGACAGGATCCTGCCGAACAAGGCGATATCGACGCTCTGGGTTCTGTCGATCGGCATCGCCGCGGTCATCCTGTTCGACCTGCTTTTGAAGACCGCCAGGGCGTCCCTCATCGACTATGCCGGGCGCAAGGCGGATCTGCGCATCTCATATATGCTGTTCGAGAAAGTGCTGAACTCATCCCTGTCGGCACGGCCGGGCTCGACGGGCGAATATGCAAATCGGGTGACGCAGTATGAGTTCGTGCGCGAATTCTTCACGTCGAACACCATCAGCGTTTTCATCGACACGGCCTTCGTGTTCGTCTTCCTCCTGGTCATCTATGCGATAGGCGGCTGGCTGGTCATCATACCGGCGCTGGCCTTCGTGGCTTCCGTGATCGTCGGACTGGTCACGCAGCGGAGCATTGGAAAACGCGTCGCGGCCTCCATGAACGAGGCCTCGCAACGGCAGGCCCTGCTGGTGGAATCCATCTCCACGCTGGAGACGATCAAGTCGCTGCGGGCCGAGGCGTATCTGTTGCGAAAATGGGGAGAGCATTCCAAGAACGCGTCAAACACGTCCGAGAAGATCAAGCAGCTGTCGGCGGCGGCCGGCAATATAACGCAGGCCATCCAGCAGATGGTCACCGTCGCGCTGATCGTGGCCGGCGCCTACGCCTTTTCTGAAGGGCACGTCTCTACCGGCGCCATCATCGGCACCGTGATGCTGGCCAGCAGGGCGGTGTCTCCCCTTGGCCAGATCGCCATCACCTTGTCCAGACTTCGCCAGGCCATGCTCTCCTTGCGCATGGTCAACTCGATCATGGAGCAGCCGGAGGATCGCCCGGACACGGTGGGTTTCGTCAACCGGCCCATTCGCAACGGCGCCATGGTGTTCAGGAATGTCGGCTTTGTCTATCCGGGCTCCGAAAACGAAGTCCTGACCGGCCTGAATTTCTCGGTAAGGCCAGGCGAGCGGATTGGCATCATCGGCCGCATAGGCTCGGGAAAGACAACCATGGGTCGGCTGATCGGCAGGCTTTTCCTGCCGACATCAGGCGAGTTGCTGCTGGACGGGATCGACATCCGCCAATATCACCCATCGGAGGTACGCGCCGCGGTCGGAATTGTCGCGCAAGCCAACGATCTGTTTTCGGGCACCATCAAGGAGAACCTCCTGATGGCATGTCCGGAGGCGACCGACGAGCAGATTGTCGAAGCGGCCAAGGCTGCCGGCGTCGACGATTTCGTCTCCCGTCACCCGCGTGGCTACGACATGAATGTCGGCGAGCGCGGCACCAATCTCTCGGGCGGCCAGAGGCAGACGATGGCGATCGCCCGGCTGTTGCTGACCAAACCCAAAATCGTCTTCCTGGACGAGCCGTCGGGATCGATGGACCTGGCTTCCGAGCGGCAACTGATCAAGCAGCTCAAAGTGGCTTTCGACCGGAACACGACGCTGATCGTTTCGACGCACCGCTTCAGCATGCTCGAGCTGGCCGACCGTCTTATCGTCATCGAGCAAGGCAGGATCGTTGCCGACGGACCAAAGGACCAAGTGATACAGGCGCTGCAGAAAACAAACGCCTGAAAAACAAACTTATTGAACGTATTCAATGCGTTGGGGTCATATGACATGCTTGCAAGGGAAGACCGGCCGCCGCTCTTCGCGTCGGCGTCCTTATTGATCATAGGGGCACTGTTTGTGTCTTCTGTCGCCTGGGCGTCCTTTGCCGAGGTCGATGAGATCGCACGCGGCGAAGGCAAGGTCATACCGGCATCCAAAACCCAGATCATCCAGGCCAGCGAGCCGGGCGTCGTTCAGGAAATTGCCGTGAAGATCGGACAGATCGTCAAGAAGAACGATCTCATCATTCGCCTCGATAACTCGCTCAACACGTCCAGCCTCGGCGAGCAACAGGCCAAGGCACGGGCACTTGAGACGCGCATTGCGCGGCTCAAGTTCGAACAGGGCGGCAATATCGAGGGCCAATTTCCCTGCCCTCCCGAAATCCAGAAGGTCGCTCCGGAAATCTGCGACAATGAGCAGAAGTTGCTCGTCGCGCGCCGTGACAATTTCCAGGTCAAGCTGTCCGTTCTCAAATCCCGGCTCGATCAGCGCGAGAATGAATTGGACGAAGCCAACGCCAATCTCGATCGCCTCACCAAGAACCTCGAAGTCAGCGACCGGGAAACTGCGCTGGTCGAATCCATGGTCAAGAAGGGGCTGATGGCGAGGACCGAGCAGATCCGCGTCGAGCGCGAGCAGACCGAACTGCATGGGCAGCTGAACCTCGCCGGTGAAACCGTCAAGAAGGCCAAGGCGGCCATCACCGAAGCCCAGCTTCAAGTCAACGAGCTGGGCCTGCAGTTGCAACAGGAGGCGCTGAGCGACCTGACGCAGGCGTTGGCCGACCTTTCGGTTGTCGATGAGACCATACGCGGAGCCACCGACAAGGTAGCGCGCACGGACATACGCTCCCCTGTCGACGGGATCGTCAACACGCTTGATGTCAACACGCTTGGTGCCTTCGTGCAGCCCGGCGCGGTCGTGGCCGGCATCGTGCCGACTTCCGAGACGCTGCTGGTCGAAGCGCGGGTTTCACCACGGGATGTTGCCTTCATCCGGCCGGACCAGGACGCGCTGATCAAGATAACCGCTTATGATTTCTCGATCTTCGGCGGCATCGAGGGCAAGGTCTCCAACATCACCGCCGACAGCCTGGTCGACCAGAAGACGGGCGAGCCTTACTACCAGGTGCGCGTGGCAACAGAGAGGTCGACGCTGACCCGGGATGGCAAGACCTATTCGATCATCCCCGGCATGATCTGTTCGGTCGACATCAAGACCGGGCGCAAGACCATCCTCACCTATCTGCTGAAACCGATCAACAAGGCCCGAGAGGAGGCAATGAGTGAGCGATAGCGCTACCTCCCCCCTCGCCGGTCGCGAGCGGCTGCTTCCACCCATGGCGGCAGAGGATTTCGGGCTGGAATTCCGGGTTGTGGCGCGTGGCGGTACGCGACGCGGCATTCGTCTGGAACGGGCGTTCTGGACCTCGCTGAAGCAGATGGCCGAAAGCCGCAAATGCACCATCGGCATGCTCATCGACGAGATCGCAGAGAGCCATACCAACACAGGAAACCTGACATCGGCAATTCGTGTGGCCTGCATGCGCGGATTGGCCGACGAAAACCAGACCTTGCGAAGGCTAGCGTCGATCAAGACGATCAGCGCCATTCTGGTCGGCTGCCCGTCACCGGCTTTTGCGCTGTCTTCGTCGAAGAAGATCCTGACCTTCAACGCGCCGTTCCAGCAACTGGTCAGACGTCAATTACCGGTGGCGCCAAATGAAGATGCGCGCAACGACCTGAAGCTTGCTCTGGACCTCAATGTCGCGGACATATTCACACGGCTCGACGCCAATGGCGAAGCGCCGGTCGCCACCGGTTTCGTCATCGGCGCGGGCGACCGCCGCTACCGTGGGCAGTTGAACGCGGTGCGGGCGCCAGTGCTCGAGCCGGAGCTGCTGATGGCCTTCGTTTTCGGCGGCTGATGCATGTCGCCCGAAAATGTATCGCCCCGGGAAGACGACAGGCGCGAACACAAGACCTGAAGCGCCTCGCATGAATCTATTCCGACCCGACGCACTACATGGAGAAGACGCACCGAGCCGGGCGCCTCGCCTTGGTCCCGGGAGCGCCTAAGGCTGCAGGCCCTCGCCGGGTGCGACCGTCGCAAGACCGCCCTTGATATCGGCGACTTGGGCCGCGCCGGCCCGGGCGCCGTGGATCCACGCGCGGTCGGTGCTGAACGAGTACAACGGCACGTAGTCGGGGAGATCGCTGTCGCGCGAGACAACGTTGCTCAGGCTGTCCAGGATGAACACACCGCTGCCCGTGCTGACAGACAGCACGGCATGAAAGAAGCCGCGCTTGCGGTCCTGGAGCACAACGAGCGACATGCTCTGTGCCGGAATGCCGGCGCGCAACAGCGCCGCCATCTTGAGAATGGCGAAATCCTCGCAGTCACCTGCCCGCCGCTCGAGAATTTCCGAAGGCTTCGCCCAGTAGTCGAGCTTGCCGTAAACCACGCTGTCCTTCTTGTAGGCGATCGCGTGGTTTATGCTTGAGTTGACGAAGGACAGCTTGTCGATGAACCGCTTGTCCCTGGCAACATCGACGATCGCGGTGAAGATGCTGTTCTTGCCGTTGCACGTGCTGCCCGTGGAACAGTCGACGATGGCCTTGTAGACCGGCGCCCAACGCGCGGAGACCGGGAAATTGTGCATGGACAGCGCAACCGATCCGAACACGCCGGGAATTATCGACGCCGTCTGGATGGGATCGATCCCGACATTGCCCCGCGCTGTCGAGGAGCCGTCTTCCCCATCGATGGCGGCAGGCCCGTAGCTGCCGAAAACCGTGCCGATCCTGTAGGCCGAGGCGGGCTGCCAAGGCTGCGGCCGCAGCAGCGAAATACCACCGAGGGTGGGAGGCGTTTCGACCCTTGCCAGCAGCGAATCGACAGGACCGACGCTCCTCGGGAACGCGCCTGCGGACGACGGCTGCGGCAGGCCCGCGATTCCGATTGCCAGCAGCAGCGCCTTGAGCCCGATTCTCCCCAGGGCAGATTTTTCTTTTTTCATAACGCCCACCTTTGACTGTGGACGCTATCAATCCCGTCTCAAATTATTGCAAAGGAAGGTGGATAAGTTTCCTGTACTTGATAATATCCATTTTATTTAAAATTTTATGCAAATTTATACTTACGCTCACCAAGCACCCGGAGCCGACCCACGCCAGACGGATCGCATGCCAGCCAATGTATATCAGGTTATATGCTTCGAGTTTACCACGCGTAAAAAATACTGAAGCTCGCATATCCGAATATATGAAACAGATTGCAAGATAGTTGCAAAGTAGAAGGGGTCACTGTCTCTATCCGGGAAATGCCGGAGGGGTTTTGGCCATGACGAACAGTAACGATTTGGACACCTTCTCGAATTCGTGGGACGAGCACTCTGAACATAATGGCTTGCCGTCGCAGGCGCAGATTCAGGTCGCGGAAGCGCAAAAGGCGGCTCCGGCAGCCGCTGAACCGGTTCCGGTCGACGTCGGCAACGGCACGCCCGTCAAACCGGAAGCACCCGCGGAGGCCAAGGCCCCAGCGGCAGCGGCGCCGCACGAATATGTGGCCGACACCAGCAATGTGGTGAAACTTCCAGCCAACGTCTCGATCGACAACATCAAGGTCGACGGCCACAATCTCGTGCTCGAACAGGCCGACGGTTCGGTGATCGTCATCAAGGACGGCGCCCTCAACGTGCCGACCTTCATCATAGGCGACGTCGAAGTGCCGCGCGTTGCCTTGATCGCGGCGTTGGAAGCAAGCCATGTCGATGTCGCCTTTGGCGCCGACGGGTCGATTTCGGCGGGTCCTGGAGGTTCGGCCTCTAGCGCAGGCGGAGACTTCTCGGTTCCCCCAGGCGGTATCGGCGACGGGTTCGGCCTGTCGGCACTATTGCCGCCGACTGATCTGGCGTTCGGCCAGCCGGACAACCGCGAGCTGTTCCCGTCTCTTCTCAAGCCCGATTCCACACCGTCGATCGGTGACCTGACACCCGAGGCCGGTGGCGGTGACACCATCGTATACGAAAAGGGCCTCACCTCGGCTCCCGACACCAGCGAGATCAATACCGGCACGTTCACCATCTCCTCCCCCGACGGTGTCGGCTCGCTGACGATCGCCGGCCAAGTGATTTCGGGTGCCGCGCTTGCCAACAGCGCATCGACGCCGGTCACCATCACCACGCCGCTCGGCAGTACGCTGACCATCACCGATTACGATGCCAGCACCGGCCAGGTGAGCTACAGCTACACGCTTGTCCACAGCGAGACCCATCCCGGCGCCAGCACCGATTCCATCTACGACGACATGACTGTGACGGTGACCGACAGCGACGGCGACACCTCGGCTCCCGGCACACTGTCCGTCCAGATCGTCGACGATGTGCCGCATGCGGCGAACGACAGCGGGCAGCAGGCGGCGGAGAACGCGGCGGTCGCGGTCGACGTCAAGGCCAACGACACGGCGGGCGCCGACGGCGTCGACTGGAGCGGCGTGACGCACACGGTTGCGCAGAACGGCGCCAACCCGGCGACGGGGACCCTGTCCTACAACAATGACGGCACCTTCACCTACACGCCCGGCGCGGGCGAACAGGGAACGGTGACGTTCGACTACACCATCAAGGACGGCGACGGCGACACCTCGACCGCGACCGTGACGATCACGCTGCTGACCGACTCGACGCCGACGATCACGGTGACGCCGACCGGCGGCACGCCCGCCGCCGACGCGCAGGCGGTGGTCGACGAGAAGGGCCTGCCGACCGGCACCGGCGAACTGGCCGATCACGATGCCGGCAACAACAGCGACGCGTCCGAGACAACGACCGGCACCTTCAACGTCACCACGGGCGGCGACACACTGCAGAAGCTGGAGATCGCCGACAAGGACGGCAACCTGGTCAACGTGACCAGCGGCGGCACGGTGCACGGCACCAATGGCGACCTGATCGTGACGGTCAATGGCGGCGTCTACAGCTACAGCTACACGCTGGCCCACAACGTGACCAACGCCGATCCCACCAAGACCGGGGCGGCCGACCAGGCGACCGGCGAGCACTTCGCGGTGACGGTCACCGACAGCGACGGCGACCAGGCCAGCGGCTCGCTGACGGTCAAGGTCAATGACGACGGGCCGCATGCGGCGAACGACAGCGGGCAGCAGGCGGCGGAGAACGCGGCGGTCGCGGTCGACGTCAAGGCCAACGACACGGCGGGCGCCGACGGCGTCGACTGGAGCGGCGTGACGCACACGGTCGCGCAGAACGGCGCGAGCCCGGCGACGGGCACCCTGTCCTACAACAATGACGGCACCTTCACCTACACGCCCGGCGCGGGCGAACAGGGAACGGTGACGTTCGACTACACCATCAAGGACGGCGACGGCGACACCTCGACCGCGACCGTGACGATCACGCTGCTGACCGACTCGACGCCGACGATCACGGTGACGCCGACCGGCGGCACGCCCGCCGCCGACGCGCAGGCGGTGGTCGACGAGAAGGGCCTGCCGACCGGCACCGGCGAACTGGCCGATCACGATGCCGGCAACAACAGCGACGCGTCCGAGACGACGACCGGCACCTTCAACGTCACCACGGGCGGCGACACACTGCAGAAGCTGGAGATCGCCGACAAGGACGGCAACCTGGTCAACGTGACCAGCGGCGGCACGGTGCATGGCACCAATGGCGACCTGATCGTGACGGTCAATGGCGGCGTCTACAGCTACAGCTACACGCTGGCCCACAACGTGACCAACGCCGATCCCACCAAGACCGGGGCGGCCGACCAGGCGACCGGCGAGCACTTCGCGGTGACGGTGACCGACAGCGACGGCGATCAGGCCAGCGGCTCGCTGACGGTCAAGGTCAATGACGACGGGCCACATGCGGTGAACGACAGCGGGCAGCAGGCGACGGAGAACGCGGCGGTCGCGGTCGACGTCAAGGCCAACGACACGGCGGGCGCCGACGGCGTCGACTGGAGCGGCGTGACGCACACGGTTGCGCAGAACGGCGCCAACCCGGCGACGGGGGCCCTGTCCTACAACAATGACGGCACCTTCACCTACACGCCCGGCGCGGGCGAACAGGGAACGGTGACGTTCGACTACACCATCAAGGACGGCGACGGCGACACCTCGACCGCGACCGTGACGATCACGCTGCTGACCGACTCGACGCCGACGATCACGGTGACGCCGACCGGCGGCACGCCCGCCGCCGACGCGCAGGCGGTGGTCGACGAGAAGGGCCTGCCGACCGGCACCGGCGAACTGGCCGATCACGATGCCGGCAACAACAGCGACGCGTCCGAGACGACGACCGGCACCTTCAACGTCACCACGGGCGGTGACACACTGCAGAAGCTGGAGATCGCCGACAAGGACGGCAACCTGGTCAACGTGACCAGCGGCGGCACGGTGCATGGCACCAATGGCGACCTGATCGTGACGGTCAATGGCGGCGTCTACAGCTACAGCTACACGCTGGCCCACAACGTGACCAACGCCGACCCCACCAAGACCGGGGCGGCCGACCAGGCGGCCGGCGAGCACTTCGCGGTGACGGTCACCGACAGCGACGGCGACCAGGCCAGCGGCTCGCTGACGGTCAAGGTCAATGACGACGGGCCGCATGCGGTGAACGACAGCGGGCAGCAGGCGACGGAGAACGCGGCGGTCGCGGTCGACGTCAAGGCCAACGACACGGCGGGCGCCGACGGCGTCGACTGGAGCGGCGTGACGCACACGGTTGCGCAGAACGGCGCCAACCCGGCGACGGGGACCCTGTCCTACAACAATGACGGCACCTTCACCTACACGCCCGGCGCGGGCGAACAGGGAACGGTGACGTTCGACTACACCATCAAGGACGGCGACGGCGACACCTCGACCGCGACCGTGACGATCACGCTGCTGACCGACTCGACGCCGACGATCACGGTGACGCCGACCGGCGGCACGCCCGCCGCCGACGCGCAGGCGGTGGTCGACGAGAAGGGCCTGCCGACCGGCACCGGCGAACTGGCCGATCACGATGCCGGCAACAACAGCGACGCGTCCGAGACGACGACCGGCACCTTCAACGTCACCACGGGCGGCGACACACTGCAGAAGCTGGAGATCGCCGACAAGGACGGCAACCTGGTCAACGTGACCAGCGGCGGCACGGTGCATGGCACCAATGGCGACCTGATCGTGACAGTCAATGGCGGCGTCTACAGCTACAGCTACACGCTGGCCCACAACGTGACCAACGCCGACCCCACCAAGACCGGGGCGGCCGACCAGGCGGCCGGCGAGCACTTCGCGGTGACGGTCACCGACAGCGATGGCGACCAGGCCAGCGGCTCGCTGACGGTCAAGGTCAATGACGACGGGCCGCATGCGGTGAACGACAGCGGGCAGCAGGCGACGGAGAACGCGGCGGTCGCGGTCGACGTCAAGGCCAACGACACGGCGGGCGCCGACGGCGTCGACTGGAGCGGCGTGACGCACACGGTTGCGCAGAACGGCGCCAACCCGGCGACGGGGACCCTGTCCTACAACAATGACGGCACCTTCACCTACACGCCCGGCGCGGGCGAACAGGGAACGGTGACGTTCGACTACACCATCAAGGACGGCGACGGCGACACCTCGACCGCGACCGTGACGATCACGCTGCTGACCGACTCGACGCCGACGATCACGGTGACGCCGACCGGCGGCACGCCCGCCGCCGACGCGCAGGCGGTGGTCGACGAGAAGGGCCTGCCGACCGGCACCGGCGAACTGGCCGATCACGATGCCGGCAACAACAGCGACGCGTCCGAGACGACGACCGGCACCTTCAACGTCACCACGGGCGGCGACACACTGCAGAAGCTGGAGATCGCCGACAAGGACGGCAACCTGGTCAACGTGACCAGCGGCGGCACGGTGCATGGCACCAATGGCGACCTGATCGTGACAGTCAATGGCGGCGTCTACAGCTACAGCTACACGCTGGCCCACAACGTGACCAACGCCGATCCCACCAAGACCGGGGCGGCCGACCAGGCGACCGGCGAGCACTTCGCGGTGACGGTCACCGACAGCGACGGCGACCAGGCCAGCGGCTCGCTGACGGTCAAGGTCAATGACGACGGGCCGCATGCGGCGAACGACAGCGGGCAGCAGGCGGCGGAGAACGCGGCGGTCGCGGTCGACGTCAAGGCCAACGACACGGCGGGCGCCGACGGCGTCGACTGGAGCGGCGTGACGCACACGGTCGCGCAGAACGGCGCGAGCCCGGCGACGGGCACCCTGTCCTACAACAATGACGGCACCTTCACCTACACGCCCGGCGCGGGCGAACAGGGAACGGTGACGTTCGACTACACCATCAAGGACGGCGACGGCGACACCTCGACCGCGACCGTGACGATCACGCTGCTGACCGACTCGACGCCGACGATCACGGTGACGCCGACCGGCGGCACGCCCGCCGCCGACGCGCAGGCGGTGGTCGACGAGAAGGGCCTGCCGACCGGCACCGGCGAACTGGCCGATCACGATGCCGGCAACAACAGCGACGCGTCCGAGACGACGACCGGCACCTTCAACGTCACCACGGGCGGCGACACACTGCAGAAGCTGGAGATCGCCGACAAGGACGGCAACCTGGTCAACGTGACCAGCGGCGGCACGGTGCATGGCACCAATGGCGACCTGATCGTGACAGTCAATGGCGGCGTCTACAGCTACAGCTACACGCTGGCCCACAACGTGACCAACGCCGACCCCACCAAGACCGGGGCGGCCGACCAGGCGGCCGGCGAGCACTTCGCGGTGACGGTCACCGACAGCGACGGCGACCAGGCCAGCGGCTCGCTGACGGTCAAGGTCAATGACGACGGGCCGCATGCGCATGACGATACCTGGGGTTCGCCTATCACCGGTCCCACGACCCTTACCGGCCTGCTAGGCAACGACGTCTTCGGTGCCGATGGCGTGGCGACAACAACACCCGGCGTGATAACAACCACCAACGGCGCTCATGGCACCGTCATCTACAACAACGACGGAACCTTCACCTACGCGCCGACGGGGGTGTATGTCGGGTCAGACACTTTCACCTACACGATCAAGGACGGCGACGGCGACATCTCGACGGCGACGGTCACTGTGAATGTAAACACCAACTCGGTTCCGACAGGCGGCGGTTCCGTTTCGCTTGTTGTCAACGAGGCGGCGCTCGATACGACGCTGGATAGTGCCACGCCAGCCGACTTGGCAGCCGGCGCGGTAACCGGCAGCAACCCGGGCAGCCGCACGGAAACCGCTCAGCAGACTTCGGGAATAACATTCAACGCGACGGGCGAAGCGTTGACCGTCGCCTTCGGTGACCCCGCGAATCCGGCTTCCGGATGGGTTGCTCCCACAATCTCGAACCTGGCGCCCGGCTATACGATCACCTGGTCACTTAACGGCAGCGGCCAACTTGTCGGGAATCTGATCGAGACGGCCGGAAACGTGGACCTCGGCGCATTCATTTACCTCGCCTTGACTGGCACGAGTGCTGCCGCCGGCAGTTCGGTGACCCCGACGATCACCGCAACCCTGACCGACCATTTGCAGCATCTTGCGGGCAGCGGTGCCAACAGCATCACCATCAACGGGCTTCAGGTGGTCGCAACCGACACCAGTGGCGATCATGTCTCCGGCGCGGTCAATCTGACGGTTCTGGATGACGTTCCGCAGCCGTTCGTCGGCGACGGCATCAACCTGCCGGACTCATTGCATTCCATGCTGACGGAACATCTGAACTTTGCCGCTGGCGCAGGCGCCGACGGCGTCGGGAACGTCGTGTTCAACGTCTCCAACGGCATGGCCGTTACAGACGCCAACGGCGCGAGCGTCTACCTTAACGGCGAGCAGTTGTTCTATCAAATCTCCTCCGATGGTCACACGGTCGAAGGGCGGACATCGGCTGCAAACGGCAATGACCTTGGGTTCACCGCCACGCTCAACCCGGCAAACGACACCTGGTCGTTCGTGTTGAACGGCACGATCTTCAACGGAGCCCAATTCACAACAGCCGGCGCCTCGGCCTCGGGCGGCAACAACCAGGTGATTGCGTTCACCACGCTCACCACCCCGGATACACCGGACGATCTGCTGGTCACGGCCAGCGGTGGCAACAGTGTCAATACCAGTACTGGAAACTTTGGTGTCGGTAATGGCCAGAGCATCACAAGCGGCGAGACAATCCGTTTCGACTTCGTGAAGAATGCATCGACCACTGGAGTCCTCGCCGGGACCAGCTACACCGAGCACTATGAAGTATCGAGCTTCACCCAAGGGATAACCAAAGCGAACGGCACGGTGGATATCAAGATCAGAGCCGTGAACGCCGACGACGACAAGATTTTCGTTGGCGACAGCTCCGGGGAAGGCACCGCCGCCGGAATCACCGTGACTTTTGTGAACGGATCCGGCGGAGCTGCGCCCACGCTAACGAACAATGGCGACGGCACTTTCACGCTTCATGGGCTGGACCAAGGCGATACCTTCACGGTCTCGGCAAGTTCGGATCCGTTCAGTGCGGTCGAGATCTCGGGAGCCTCGTCGGGAACCTTCAAGCTTGGTCCCGCCACCTTCGCCACCGCCAACGCGGTTGACCCGTTCGACATCAAGATCCCGATCACGGGATCGGATGGCGATAGCGATACCGCGGCCGGCAGCGTGACCGCGCATCTGTACCCAACGACCTCAACGCTCGAGGGCAGCATCAACGCTGACAATCTCGTTGCGACGGCGACGAAGACAACCTTGCTTGGCCAGGACGGCAACGATCATCTCACCGGCATCAACGGACACGATACGATCCTCTCGGGAGGACAGGGTGACGACACCCTGACCGGCATGGACGGAAACGATACCCTCTATGGCGGCTCGGGCAACGACACGCTCGTCGGCGGCGCAGGTAACGACACGCTGTACGGCGGTTCAGGACTTAACCACCTGACCGGCGGAAGCGGTAACGACACATTTGTGATCGACCCGTCCAAGCTCGCGGCGATCCACATGGTCGATGTTATCTCAGACTATACGCCGGGTCAGGACGTCATCGACCTGTCGGATTTGCTCAAATCCCTTGGAGGCAACGCACCGACTACGGATGCGCAGGCAGGTGCCTCGATCGACGTTACTTTCTCGGGCGGTGCGGCTCACGTTATGGTCGATAACAACGGCACTGCCGCTGGCGGCAACATGGTCGAAGTGGCATCGCTGACCAATGTTGGGGTCGGTTCTGCGATTACCATTCTTTATGATCACAACATGCCCACTCACACGGAAACGGTGGTGGCCTGACGATGTTGATCAACACTCCCGTGGCAAGCACGATCCGGCAACTCCACGATGAGGGAACGACCACGCATACGACCACGGCAAATCTGGTCTAACGGGATGGCGTGCGCCGACACCATGCTATATATTAGCGATACTTAAAATTGCAGTTTGGAGAGGGACTTACATGAAGCGTTGTGGAAGATTGCTGGCTACGGCCGCCGCGCTGCTGCTGGCTGGATCGACGGGCTTCGCCGCCGACATCATCGAGGGACCTATAGGCGACTATTGCCGCACCGTCAGCACGTCCAACTTGGTGCTGACCGACAATATCGTCGATCTCAGGCAACAGGTGGTGAAGCTGATGGACGAGTCGGTCGCTGTCGCCAACAGTTCGGAATGGATCAATTCATCCCGGCCGGCATTCGTGTGGGCATCGGAAGCCAAGGTCGCCTGCGGCATGGCCTATGGCTATCTGAAGACGAACTACAAGGACGAAGACACACTCAACAAATGCGAGTGCTTCCACGATCGCATGGTCGAGTACATGCACTGACCGGATGGGCCGCGCCTGTTGGCCATCATGACAGCCGGGCGATCGATCCTGGGGGCGGTCGCCGGCATAATCCCCCTGACCAGCGTCGCCCGTTTGCCGCGCAGTCCAACGGAACTTGCCGCGGACGGCCTGTACACCACCGCACGAAGTATCGCGCCAGGCACGATGAGCCGGTTCCCGGGTGACCCGCGTCCGCTGCCGCAGGCGAGATCGAACAATGCTCAAGGCGGCGAGGGCCCGCCTCCTTGAAGAGCACGGCAAAACGGCACGGCACATCCGCCGCAACATGAATTGAAGACCAGACCGGGGAAATACCCGGCGGCAGACACAGGGTGGAGCAATCATGGAAGCAGGCCGGCAGGTCCGCAACCCGCAGATTTTGGCGATCGCCCTGG
Source organism: Mesorhizobium sp. HAY1-8B (assembly GCF_056868045.1). Lineage (NCBI taxonomy): Bacteria > Pseudomonadati > Pseudomonadota > Alphaproteobacteria > Hyphomicrobiales > Phyllobacteriaceae > Mesorhizobium > Mesorhizobium sp. HAY1-8B. Next base: position 2,082,635 of record NZ_CP200321.1, on the reverse strand, counting down.
CGCTCGCCACGATAGTGTCGGGCTGCCAGTCGAAAGGCGGCGTTTCCGACGTGCTCGATCAGGCCGCGGCTGCCGCGCCCGCCGGCCAGAATGCCGCCGGTCCGGCCCAGGCGAGCCAGTCGCTCGGCACCGGTTCGACCAAGGTCACGATGTTGCTGCCCTTGTCGGCGCCCGGGACGTCAGGGGAGACCGGCAGGAAGATGCGTGATGCCGCCAAGCTGGCGATGACCGATATCGGCAATGGATTGCTGACGTTGACGATCGAGGACACCAAGGGCGACAGCGCACAGGCCAGCAAGCAGGCCGTGCAGGCCATGACGACGGGGTCGAAAGTGGTTATCGGTCCGACCGAACTGCCGGCGGCCCAGCATATTGCCACGCTGTCCGGATCGAAGCGGCCGCCGGTCCTGGCGCTTGCCGACAATTTCGCGGGCGGCGCTGGGGTTTACGCCGTGCGCCTCAGCGAAGCCGACAGCGCCGCGGCGGGTGCAGCAGGGCTCGCCGCGAAAGGCCGCAAGAAGTTCGTATTGCTGGTCGCCGAAGGCTCAAACGCCGGCGCCGTGGAGAAGCGGGTGGCGAACAGCCTTAGCATCTATGGCGCAACACTCGCGGTCACCCTGCCTTATTCGGCCGGCGACGGTGGCGCGAAGGCGATCGACCAGATGGGCTCGCTCGTGGACGCTCCCGACGCGGTCATCGTTGCCAGCGGCGACGGCAGCCCCTCACCCGTCCTTGCCGCTCTCAAATCAAAGGGCATTCCGGGAAAGGCAATCTCTATCGTGGGGACGGACCGCTGGCTGGAACATCCCATGGATCCGTTGTTCGAGGGGGCATACATCGCCACGCTCGATCCAAGCGAAACCGGACCGATCGCCGACCGTTTCAGGACGACATACAATTATCCGGCCGACGTCAATGCGGCCTATGCCTATGATATGGTTGCCCTGACAGCTGGGATAGCGAGCGCGGTCGGACCTGACGGCTTCAGCAAACAGACTCTCGAAAACCCGAACGGGTTTCGCGGATCGACAGGTTTGTTCCGTTTTCGCGCTGACGGATCCAGCCAAAGATCGATGCCATTCTATCGGATAGAAAAGGGTGTGCTCAAGCTGGTTGCCAAATCGACGTCGGGTTTCTGACCGGCTGCCGGCGGGACCTTGCTCGAATGCCGCGATGGCCTGATGGGCACGCCTCGGCATGCCCGCCTGATGATCGCGGTCGGGGGCCTTGAACTGCTGGTCGGAATTGTCCTGATCATGCGCGCCGGGGCCTTGCTTTCCCTCGAGCGGCCCGCCCCTGCGCCGTCGCTGGAAAATTCCGGCAAGCAAGCGGCCCCGGTGGATACAGCCATTGTCGACGGATCAAGACGAGAACCGGCACGGCGGATTGCCGAGAGCCTTATCGCCCCGCCGCCGGTTGACGCCTCGGAAATCGAGCGGGTCGAAGCCCGGCCGCCGCTCGGTGAACTCGGCCTCGCCGTCCGCCCCAGGACGCCAATGCCGCAAGACTGGCGCGAAACCCTGCTGTACCATCCAATTGCAACGTCGTCGGCGACTTTCGAATCGATGGGGCGGAAGGTGGTCATCAGCGGGGCTCTGGACATCGACGAGGCCCAGACCTGCTCGTTTCGCGACGAAGCCTGGCCCTGTGGGCTGCGCGCCCGCGCGGCCTTCAATGCCTGGCTGCGGGGGCGCGCGCTGACCTGCTTTCTGCCGCCGGAACCCGAACGCTTTGCCATCGCCGCGCCGTGCCGGCTGGGCAAGCAGGATGTCGGCGCCTGGCTCGTCGCCAATGGTTGGGCCACGGCGTTGCCGGGCGGCATCTATGGCAAGGCGGAAGCAATTGCCAGGGATGCCGAGATGGGTATCTTCGGGCCGCCGCGATAGGCTGGGAGGGCTCGGTCGCCGAAGTCGCGCGACGACAGGATGGATCGTTCAAATTGTACGGTTCGGCGAAACCGAAATTACGGCAGGCAGGCCTTATACCAGCCGATCTGACAGGAGATTGGCCAATGACGAGACCAATGGCGACCACCACTGCCCAGGACTGGAAGCGCGTCGCGTGGTTGACGTTCCTGGGAACCGCCGGGAGCCTCGGCCTTTCCCTTGGACTGAACTACCTGCTCCTGTTCAGCGACACGCTGACGCCGTTCGCCCGCAGCATGATCACCGCAGGACTGCTGCCGGTGATCATAGGCCTGCCGCTTTTCGCGCTGATCGGCTGGAACCGGGTCGAAATCCACCGCTACCGGCAGGAACTCAACAAGTCCGGAACGTATGACAGGCTGACGGGCTGCCTGAACGGGCCGGTCTTCACGTCGATGATTGAACGACGGGCCGCCAGGCGATCGGGACCAGGACCACGCTCGGGCGCCTTCCTGATCATTCATCCGGAACACCTTCGATCCATCAACATGCGCTTTGGGCTCGAATGGGGCGACGAGGCCTTGCGGCTCATCGTCTCGACCATACAGTCGTCGGTACGCGAGGGGGATCTGGTCGGACGCATCGGGGCCTCGATGTTTGGGGTTTTCCTCCCGGGCGCGACCGAAGCAGAGGCCAAGGAAGTCGGCGAACGTATCCGGACGCGTGTCGCGCAGGTCTATTTCGCGCCAAAAGGCACCGAGGATGTCCTCACCATAAAGGTCGGCGGTGTGATGTTGGAGAACGAGATGGAGTTCTCGGACATGTTCCGGTCCGCCGAACAACACCTGTCCGACACGCAGGATGACGCCGGGTTCGAACTGACGCATCTGCACAGCTGACAACAGCCGGGGCACCAAAGCAGGCCAATTCAAGAACCAGGAAAACTGGTTCTGCGAAAATATAGGAAACGGCCTTTCTGCTCATTGGCGAGCCGGGGATGATCCTGACCACATCCGCGGCAAGAAAAGCGACGTCGCCGTCGCCGGCGCCGCTGCCGACATCCAGCACCCGCATAGCCTGACTTACCCGGCGCATGGCAAATAACTTCGTGTCAACGGCTCGACCAGCGCCGCTTGGGTCGCCAACCGTCGCGACTCCCGATCGGTGTGGCCGAACTCATACTCGTAGCGGCGTTTTGTGTCGGTCGGCTGGGATCCCATGGCGCGTACCCTCGATCGCCTCCGGCGTCTTAGATCATTCCGCGAAACACTCCATCAATCTCCGGTTGTTCCCCAGACGCGCCCTTTTCAAACAATCCGACGGTCGCACCAATGCTGGAGGCCAACACCTGCTCCGGCTTCTCATGACCCCACATCAAGAACCCGGAAGGCCAGCCCTCGACAGCATTTCAAGGAATCTCGAGTGATGATGATCCTTCACGTAGCGTGGCACAAAGCCGGGACAGACATTGCCCAGGTTGAGATGAGGAAGCTGTGACAGGCAGTGATGGATGGCCCGCGACGCTTCTTCGTTGTTTCCGGTGGCCGAAGCGCTCGCGGCCCAATAAAGGGCGCCGCGAACGAAGCCCGGCTTTGTCCTGACCACCTTGCGGGCGACCTCAAGCGCCCGCCGGTCATCTCCGCCGGCAAACAACGCCACAACCAGGCCGTGGTGACGCCAGAAATCGATGACGTCATGCGTTCCGAGCCGGATTGCCTCATTGGCCTCACGCACTGCTTCACCGACCTGTCCGCGCAACGCAAAGAGCATCGAAATGTCGCCGTGGCCAGACGGGTAGCTTGGGTTGAGACTGATCGCGTGTTGGCATTCGGCGATCGCCTCGTCGATACGGCCGGAACTTTCGAGGGCGAATGACAGGATGCAGCGGGCGATTTCGTCGTCAGGCACTGCCAGTACCGATGCTTTCGCAAGCTCAATCGCACGTTCGATCTGCGCCTGCTCCCGAGGCAGCGCGCCGAACGCCACGCTCATGGAGATCGCGATCGAAAGCGTTCGCTGTGCACGGGCATTGTCGGGGCCTATCGAAAGGGCCTTCTCGGCGAGTTCTATCCCGACCAACAACGAGTCCCGGGTCATCTCAAAATACTTCATGAGAGCTTCGTTCACCAACCTGCGCACTTCGGGAGGGCCCGGCGGGCTTTTGTCGCGAACCTTCCAGTTCGTCAGTTGCAGTTCGAGGATCACGGCCAGCACAACCGACTGTGCGATCCTGTCCTGGAATTCGAGCGCGTTCTCGGAGTGGCCGTCGAATTTCTGAGCCCAGACATTGTGGCCGCTGCCAGCGTCGGCAAGCTGGACGTTCACCCTCAGTTCGTCGCCGGATCGCTGAACGCTGCCGTTGAGCATGTAACGCGCTCGAACCAAGGCCGGCGTTTTGAGTTCATCGCCGTTCTTCTCCAAGGACGGGAGCCCGGAGAGCACGACATAGTCGGCAACCTCGGAGAGGGCCGTGGTAATGTCCTGGACGAGCCCCTTGGCGAAAAAGTCGTCGCCTCGCTTTCCGGTGAGATTGACGAAGTCGGCAACGCTGATGGATGGCCGCCCGGAGCGCTGGCTGGCTGGAGGAGCGTTTGCCGACTGCAGAGTTGTCGTGTCGGCGGCAGACAGCAGGGATTGCCACAGCGCCCGCGTCTCCGGGCTCGCCTCGACGCCGAACTCCTTCTTCAGCATGCTCCTGCAAGCCTCGTATGTCCTTATCGCCCTGTCGCGCTGGCCGCATGCGGCAAGCAAGTCCATCTTGAGCCGATAGGACTCCTCCCGCGCCGGGTCCATGCCCAGAATTCGATCGGCCAAGGCTAGCCCGGCCTCTGTGTCCACGAGGCGGGCAAGTTTTTCAAAGGACTCAAGCGCACGGCCCAGCAGCCTGTCGCGTTCCGACGCCGCCCAGTTATCGAAAGCGTTGCTCCCCAGATAGACGCCATCAAGAAACGGTCCGATATAGTGCGCCAGAGCCGTCTCGAGGTCCGGTGCTGAGCGGGCGGAAAGCCCGGATTCAAACTCCTCGACATCAACTCGCACCGCGTCCGGTCTGAGGCCTATCAACTCCCTCCGGGAATGGATGATGTCCACGCCCGCCCGCGACAGATCCCGGCGCAGAACGCTGAGGGTCTGACGCAAGCTGTTGCGCGAGTGTTCGCTGTCGCTATCGCCCCAGAGCAGATCAGCCAGCTTCTCCCTTGTCGCCGTCATGCCTGGACACCGGGTCAGATAGGCAATGATCGCGGGACCCCGCTTCCCGGTCAACCAGATCGGGCCGACAGTTTCCTTCTCAATTCGGAAGCCGCCGAAGAGTGAGATTTTACTTGCGGCGACGCTGTCCCCACCTTGCATTTTCTTAACAGCTTCCCAGCCTAACGAAATTCTAACTCAAAACTAACGCTTCGCAACCGGTGGAACCACGCGTTCAAGCGCTACTGTGACGGCAGATCAATTAAGGCATCGCTCAAGTAGGGGCAACTGAACGAAACGCCGGTTGTAGGGGACGAACCGGGCGCCCTGAAATGGTTGGAGCCATCGCAAGCCCGCGACAGGCTTTATTCCCAGGGGTGCGGTGGATGTCCGAGCCTAAGGCCAATTTGCTGCTGCTGTTTGCCGCTGCCCTATGGGGCTTGGGCAACGTCGAGGGAAGCGCTGTCACCGCGGCGGTGATGGACTATTTTGCCGGCAGCCGTGGCTCTGTTGCGCTGACCTTGGCGACCCTGGTCTTCTTCTGCGGCGGCGAGGCCTATCATCGAGCCTGGGCAAGGCCGGATGCTCCCGATCCCGCCCTCAACCGTCTGGGCGACTTCCTGTCGGGCGTAGGTGCCATCGGGCTCGGCGTTGCCCTGTTGCTGCTCGGCGAGCCGCTGCTCGCGGCGACCTCCGGCGTGCTGCATGCGCTCGGCAAATTCGGCAGCACCTTCCACAGGCCGGGCACGCCGGTTCCCATGTGGCCGGCCGGCTGGCCAGATCCGTTCCGCGGTGCGGTGCTCGCCAGCCCGTTGCCGGCGATGCTGGCGACAACCGTCGCCCTCGGCTGGGCTTTGCTGGAGGTCTGGTCGGGCGGGTCCTTCACGGCGCTCGCCATGCCACTGACGTTGCTCGGCTGTTACCTCTTGTGGACCAAAGCCGACCTGCTGCTGTTCGGCGTGGGGGCCAAGGCCCCCCGCCAAATTTCCACATGTTGAAAATGACCGCCCTGAAAGCAAGCGGTTGTCGGGATGGAGAATAGCATGTTCGAAAGCAAGCATCAGGACGCAAGCGCCTCGTCCGCGGCGGCCTCCTTTCGCGAGCAGGCGCGAGCGATAGGCACGGGCATTCCGAAGCCGACTGAACGACCGGCCAATGGGCCGGCAAAACGGGCCAGCTCATATTTGAGACTGGCGGGAACCCTTGCCGCTTCGGTGTTTTGGGCATCGCAAGCCCATGCCGCCAATGTTGATGTTGCTGTCGTGTTCGCGGTCGATTTCTCGTCCTCGATTGATCCGGAGATTGCCGACATGCAGCGCGAGGGGCATGCCGCGGCGCTCACCTCGCCCGAGATTATCGCGGCCATCACCCGAAATTATGTTGGCTGCATCAGCGTAGCCTACTTTGAATGGTCAAGCCCCGGACACACACGCATCGTGCTGCCGTGGACAAGCATCTGTGGGCTGGAAGACGCCAAGGCGGCGGCCTCGGTGATCAGCAAGAGAGGCGATACCGGCCATATTCGCAGGGGGCGAAGCGGCACATCCGTTTCCTCGGCCATCGACGTCGGAACGCTTCTGCTCGATCAGTTTCCTGGAAAGGCGGCCAAGAAAGTGATCGACATCTCTTCCAACGGTGAGAACAACGATGGACTTCCCGTCCAGCCCAGCAGGCTCAACGCCATCGCCAAGGGATACACGATCAACGCGATCGCCATTCCAGCAGAAGATGAGAATCCCGACCAACCATTGGCATCCTATTTCGCCCAATCGGTCATTGGCGGCTCGCAAGCCTTCGTCATGACACCGAAGGGCCCAAGCGACTATGCCACCGCGCTGCGCCGGAAGCTGGTGACGGAAGTGAGCATGGACGGCGACCCACGAATTCCCGGCATCAGGTAGCAAACGCCACCACAGCGCTGACCGAAAAGGACGGGCCGAGCAGGCCGTTCGGGTTTTTTTGCGCGAAATGGGCGGAGGAAGCGGGGGGGTGCCCCAAGGACGCCATGCCTTGACAGAAAGACAAAATGTCATTCGACTAAGGTGGAGGGCGGGCTTGATGCGGGCTTGAAAACGAGTCTTCGCCATGAAGCTGGTCTTTGTCGAAGCGATCGGCAGCAAGGTATCAAGTGTCGGTTTTGGCTGCGCTTCGCTTGGCTCTCGCATCGGAGTTCGCAAGGGGCTCGAGACGCTCGAACGCGCGTACGAGGCTGGGATAACGTGGTACGACGTAGCGCCTTCCTATGGCGACGGGATGGCGGAATCGATCTGGGGCGAATTTGCATCCAGGAAGCGCGATAGCGTCTGCGTCTGTACCAAGGTTGGCATGCGTCCGCCGAAGACCTCCGCCACCATGCGAGTGCTGAAGCCGTTGTCACGGATTGCCATTGCGACGGTTCCGGCGCTCAAGCGGTATGCCTCAAGAATGCGCCCCACGCCATTCAAGGTGCCGCTGTCTGCGGAGTTTATAAGATCAAGCGTCGAGGAGAGCCTGCGGCGTCTTCGCACGGATTACGTCGATGTCCTTGCGCTGCACCGTCCGACCGCCGAGGAACTTGTTCGCGAGGATATCATCCGGGCCGTGGAGCGCGTGGTTCAGGACGGGAAGGCCCGGGCCATTTCGGTCGCAGGAGACCTTGAGGCTGGAATGACGGCTCTCGATGAATCGCTGCCTTATCGCTTCGTTCAGATTGCCAATACCCCGCTGGAGCCCAACCTGGGGAAGTTGAAGGAGCGCGCTCACGGGCACAGAACGTTTGTGACGCATGGGACCTTCTCAGGCCTCGGTCAAATCGTCGAGACGTTAAATGCGCAAAAGGAAATACTGGCCGCTCTTGGCGATCTCGGATACCGCGGCAGTCCGACTGACGTTGCTGTCTCATTTCTCGCCGACTACGCATTCGCAACCAATTCAGCAGGCGTCACCCTGGTCTCCATGTTCAAGAAGGAGCACCTCGATTTCAATCTGCTGCGATTGAAGAACCATCCAACACCCGAGCGGCTAAATGCCATCGTCGCCGCGCTCGCCATGGGCGTGAAAGACTGATCAGCTTCGCCTGCCGGGGTCTTCAATGAGGCGCAAAGCGGCCATTGATTGCGCATCGCGGCTGCGCGTCGAGCACAAGCGCATCTTCGGCGTTTGAACCCAAGCCATCCTGACAGGCTCATCGAACGTTTCCTCACAAATTCGTAAGGAGCGGTTCATGCAAACGGAGGAAGCTGGCTAACAAAAATGGTGCGAGTTCACGCATGTAGCAGCTTGCTGGTTGCTTCGAGAACGTGTTCGAACTTCGCCCCTTGGTCGTTGTTCCCGTGGCCGGTCGAGGGTGACTTGGTTGGAACATATCACCGGAGCCGGATCGCGTGATTGTCGAGTTATTTGGCCCTGCCGGGTCGGGCAAAACAACGTTTGCACATGCACTTCAGCGCCGTCTGCAAGCTCAAGGCTACGTTGCAAAAGTCGTGCTTTCCTATCAACCCGGTGTCCATTCCACGCCATTTGACCCTGGCGGACTTTGCTACGCTTTCCAGCGTATTGTCAGGGCGATACTGCGAACAGCCACCTTTGCTTTCCATCCTTTGAACAACGCGGATGAACTCAGGCTGACAGTCAAGCTAGTCCGAATTTTAACGCCTAGAAATCCGATTTGGCTGATAAGGTTCAGCCGCTACATCCTTGCCCTATCAGTGGCTTGGCAGTATTCGGTCGGCGATCGGAAATTGTGATTTTCGATCAGGTTTCATTCAGGCTGTCTGCTCTCTTAGCCTGTTTAGCGGAGTTGCGGACACGGCGTCACTGGCAACGGTCCTGGATCTGATACCCACCTCGGATCTTGCGATAAGTGTGGACGCCGCCGAACTTTGTTGTCGAAACGGCTGAAGGACCGGCTCTTTCATCAGAGCTATATGGAGCGGCTGTTCGAGGCGGATTCCAAAACCAACTTGCAATCGATACCAATCATCCGTCGGGCCTCCTTCTCGGCAAGGAGAGATCAACATTAAGCATCGACATGTCGGACGAACGCAGCCTCCAGGAGGCTATATTTCGCGTCGAAAGAGAAATTGTCGAAATGCGTAGCTAGGATCGTTTTCAGGTCAACCGAGCGGCCACCACTGAAGATGGCGTGGTCAGGTTCGCAGTCTCATGAATGCCCCCAACCAGCCGCGCACCTGGGACGCGGATACCCCACAGCTGTCCACGCCGAGCTGCTGCGAAAATGATCCAAACTCCGAAACCGGAAAATGCCCCGAAGCTCCAGGAGCGGAGCACCATCCCAGGCCAATGCCGGTCTTCCCTCGCCGCTTTAGGACCTTGCATGGGCAGTTGGAGCCAAGTCAAGCCGACGTGGCGGTATTCTGGGCGTGACGACAGCGGCCTGGCACTAGAGCAATTCCAGGAAAAGTGTGATCGGTATTCCCGGGAAAAGCGCGTAGCGCTTTCCCTTGGGAATTGCGTTGAAACAAAGAGACAGAGCGTTTTACCGTTTCCGTGAAACGGTAAAACGCTCCGGCCAGCTAAATTCGCGAGGTCTCCCCCTCGGCCAGCGCCACTTCGACCAGATAGTGGCCTCTCTTCGTCACACGCGAAGGATAAAGATCGGCCATTCCCTGGTCATGGGGAATGAGGACGCGGCGGATATCTCGCTTCACCGTTTTCATGATCTCGTCGGTCACCATGAGCAACTTGGTGTTGGAGCCATAGGACAACCCGTTAGGGACGTAGAACGGGTCTTGCGGATTGCCACCGTGCAGATTGTCGTGCCGATAGATCAGATCGCCGGTGTAGACGTAGTTGTCTTCGCTGGCAGTCCGGCCATCATTGCGGATGACGATGTATTGCGAGTGGGCGGTGTGGGTGTCCGGGGCGACACGAAGGTCGATATTCGGCAAGATGTCGTCGGCGTCGCCGTCCACGCCGATCATGCGGCCCTTTCGGGCAAGCTCAATGGCTTCCATCATGTCATTGGGATCGGTCGCCCCCATCAGCCAACGGAACTTCCGGTCCATGGCCATGATCTTGACCCATGCGGCGAGTTCCTCGGACTGGATCAGGAACGTGGCGTTGGGGAATAGGGAAAGCCCGCCCATATGGTCGAAATGGGCGTGCGTGAGGATGACGTAGTCGATATCCTCCGGCTTGACGCCGACTTCCGCAAGAACATCCCGCGGGTGGGCCCATTTCTGGACGTTGAACTTGTCAACGAACGCCTTGCCATGGGACTCGGCGTTGAGGCCGCAATCAAGCAGAATGGTTTTCCCGTGTCCCTTCAGCAGCGTATACGCGTAGGGCAGAACCTGCGTGCCCGCATTGTGGCGACCGAAAATCAGCGAACTTGTCGCCGCATCCGGCACCTCTGCGAAATTAAGCATCCAGATTGAATACTCGGCCATTCACTCCTCCATTGGTCCTGAGCAGATTGCCGTGCAAGGCACAGCACGATTGTTGAAAATCGACGGTCTCGAAACCGGGCATCGCCCGCGAGGCGGCCTCGATGTCCTTCCAGGCCGAGCGCAGCGGCGGCAGCGGGTCCACCGCCGAAACCAATCCGGAAAGCCTGGCATCCAGCGCGCCCAGCGCCGTGCCCAGCTTCTCCAGTGCCGCCGTGAGATGATGATGGAAATGCGCCGCCAGATCCGGCGCCTTCAGCCGGGCGTGATCCGCTCTCGCCTCGGCCAGCCGTTCTCGCACCACTTCGCGGCTCTCCACATCGAGCACATGGCGCGATTTCAGCATCTCCGCCGACATCAACAGCCCGGCTAGCCTCGTCGACACCTCATGCAAGGCGTCGAAGACCGGCTGTGCCGCCAGCACATAGGCGCGGATGACCTCGTCGCTCCTGCTCTGTATCCTCATGGCGTAGCCGTTCGGCCGAGTATCATATCGGCCGCCTTCTCGGCGATCATCAGCGTGGTCGCGTTGGTGTTGGCGGACGGCATGGACGGCATGATAGACGCGTCGCAGACGCGCAGCCCCTCGATGCCATGGACTCTGAGCTGGTGGTCCACCACGCTGTCGGGACGATCCTTCGGTCCCATCCGCGCTGTCCCCATCATGTGATAAACAGTCGTGCCCTTCTGCCGCGCGAAGGCGAGCAGGTCCTCGTCGCTTTCGATCTCCGCCTTCGGCGACGTCTCGGCCTCGACGAAGCGGGCCAGCGGCGGCGCACGGAACAGGCGGCGCGCGATGCGCATGCCCCCGAGAAGAACCTGCTTGTCGCGATCATCAGTGAGATAGTTCGGCTGGATCGACGGTGCCTCGAACACATCCGCGCTCTTGACCCGCACATAGCCCAGGCTTTCCGGCCTTTCCTGCCAGACCCCCAGCGTCAGCCCTGGATGTTTGTCGAGCAACCCGACAACCCCCTCACGGAAGCTGGCGGGCGCGCAGGCAAATTCCAGGTCAGGACGATCGACCGACGGGTTCGAACGGCAGAAGATGTGAACCAGCGAAGGGCTGATGGCCAACGGGCTCGGCAGCCCGACAAGCCAGCGAATGACCTGCACCGCCAGGGCCGGTCCCTGCACCTTGGTGTTGATTGTCGGCGCGCCCCGGATTCTCGACACCATGCGCACAGCATAGTGGTCGCGCAGGTTGGCACCGATGCCGGGAATGTCGCGCAGGACGTCGATGCCCGCCTGCCTGAGCACATCGGCCGGACCGAGGCCGGAGAGTTGCAAGAGCTTCGGCGTATTGATCGCCCCGGCGGTCAGGATTACCTCGCGGCGGGCGCTGACGGTGCGCGTGGTTCCGCCCTGCCCTCCCTGGATATAGCGTACGCTCCGGGCGATGCCGTTCTCGACGACGATCGAGGTGCAATGCGCGGAAGTTCGTATGGACACTGTCGGGCGTTGCTTGGCCTTCGCGAGAAAGGCGCGGGCCGCGCTGATGCGCTTGCCACGGTAGATCGTGCGCTGGAAGAACCCGGCCCCTTCCTGCTTTTCGCCATTGTGATCGGGGTTACGGGGTATGCCGATGGCCTCGGCGGCGTCGATCAGCGCGTCGCTGACCGGATTGTGCCAATCGAGATCGGTGATCGGCAGTTCTCCGGTCGTGCCGCGATACTTCGGATCGGATGAGCCAATCCGCTTGTCGGAACGCCGGAAGTAAGGGAGGACTTCCCGGTAAGTCCAGCCAGGATTCCCTGCCGCCGCCCAGTTGTCGTAGTCCGTCGCCTGGCCGCGAACATAGTTCAGCCCGTTGATCGAGCTGGAGCCTCCCAGCACACGGCCTTGCGGTAGCGAGAACGAGCGATTGTCGATGCCCGGCCCCGGTTCCGACTGGAAGTTCCAGGTGAGCGTCTTCGAATAGATGTTCTTGATGTAGCCGGCCGGTATGTGGATCAGCGGATTGATGTCGGCGGGTCCGGCCTCCAGCGTGCAGACGGAGTGGCCGGCGGCACTGAGCCGCTCGGTAAGGACGCAGCCCGCGGTTCCCGCGCCGACAACCACATAATCGAAAACCTCGTTCTCCCCTGACGACATTACGGAGCCCTCCCCACGGGAGCCGCGCAGCGCACGGAGCCGGATTGCGATGGTGAACTGGCAGGGCTCATTGCACCCCTCCGAGGCAGACATATTTTAGCGACAGGAAATCATCGAGCCCGTATTTGGAACCTTCGCGCCCGAAGCCGGATTGCTTCACGCCACCGAATGGCGCCACTTCAGTCGAAATGAGACCGGTGTTCACTCCGACCATGCCGTATTCAAGCGCCTCGGCCACTTTCCAGAACTGCCGCAGGTCACTGGCGTAGAAATAGGACGCAAGTCCGAATTCCGTGTCGTTCGCCAGTTCGATCACCTCATCCACAGTGTCGAAGCGGAACACGGGGGCCAGCGGAGCGAAAGTCTCCTGGCGGGCGACCTTCATGTCCCGCGTCACGCCTTTGACCACGGTGGGCTGGACGAATGTCTTTCCAAGCGCATGTGGCTGTCCGCCGGTGACCAGAACCGCACCCTTCGAAATGGCATCGTCCAGATGGCTCCGGAGCTTGTTCACCGCCATCTCGTTGATCAGCGGACCGAGCTGAGTCCCCTCCTCGAAGCCGTCGCCGACCTTGAGGGCCGCGACCGCGCGGCCGAGCTTCTCGACGAAGGCGTCGTGAATGCCTGATTGCGCGAAGATGCGATTGGCGCAGACGCAGGTCTGGCCGTTGTTGCGGAATTTCGATTGCAGCGCACCCTCGACGGCGGCTTCAAGGTCGGCGTCGTCGAAGACGATGAAGGGTGCATTGCCGCCGAGTTCGAGGCTGAGCTTGAGTATTTTCTGAGCGCCTTGGGCCATGAGCAGGCGACCCACCTCGGTCGAGCCTGTGAACGTCAGCTTGTTGACGAGGGGATTGCCGCAGACCTCCTGGCCGAATTCGCGCGACCGCGATGTGGGCACGACACTAAGAAGGCCCGGCGGCAGACCGGCGCGCTCAGCCAGAACGGTCAGCGCGAGGGCCGAGAGCGGCGTTTCGGCGGCCGGCTTGAAGACCATCGCACAGCCGGCGGCCAATGCCGGTGCAAACTTGCGTGCGACCATGGCGGAGGGGAAATTCCATGGCGTGATGGCCGCGACAACGCCGACAGGCTGCTTCAGCACCACGATGCGCTTGTCGCGATGATGGCCCGGAATAGTGTCGCCGTAGATTCGCTTGGCCTCTTCGCCAAACCACTCGATGTAGCCGGCCCCGTAGGCAACCTCTCCCATCGCCTCGGCGAAAGGCTTGCCCATTTCCGCCGTCAGGATCGTGGCCAGATCCTTCTGGTTGGCCATGACCAGGTCGAACCAGCGGCGCAGTATCTCGGCCCGTTCCTTTCCGGTGGCCTGCGCCCACAGCTTCTGCGCCGCGGCGGCGTGGGTTATGGCTTGGCGCACCTCGTCAAGAGACATATCGGCGACCTGTGCCAGGATTTCTGCCGTGGACGGGTTTCGGACGGCGATCGTGTCGCCGCTGGTCGAGTGCACCCATTTGCCGGCGAGAAAGGCCTGCTCGCGGACAAGCGAGGGATCGGCAAGGCGCGAGACAAGGGACGTTGCGATCATCCGGGTGTCCTCAGATCTGGTTGCGGATATGCGGGGCGCGTGCGTAGATCGCCACCATCGGAATGATGAGCATGCCGACGACGGCTTGCTGGGAGGCGAAGCTCAATCCGAGGCCCACGAGGATGGAGGTGAGCACGGTAAGCACCAGCACGCCGAGTACGGTCGCCCCATAGCCTCCCGCACCGCCCAGAAGCGACGTGCCGCCGATCACGACGGCGGCGACCGTGGTGAAGAGGTAGGGATCGCCCACGCCGACGAAGCCGCCGCCCGAGAAGCCGAGCAACAGCATGCCGGCCGATGCCGACGCGGCGGCCGAGATCGCATGCACGGCGATCCACAGATTGCGTTCCGAAATCTGCAAGCGGGCCGCCGCGATGCGACTGCTCCCCAGGGCATAAATGCCCCGACCGAACCAGGTGTTGCCCATGACGAAGATCACCACGGCCGACAGGATCAACCAGATGAAGATCACAGGGGGCGCCGGGATGCCGAAGGTCGTGCCGTTATATGCTGCCAGGTTGCGCAGCCATTCAGGTATCGTGGCAAAGACGGTGCCGGCATAGATGGAGCCGAGCGTCGTGTAGATCTGCGTTGCTCCGACCACGGCGAAGCCCACCGCGAGCGACATGATCAGAGCCTGACCCTGGATGCGGAAACTCATCAGCCCGTTCAAGGAGCCGACCAGGCTTGCGAGGCAAATGATGAAGATGATCGCAAGCCAGGGCGGCATGCCGGAGACCAGGAGGCTGGGCAGCAGAATGTTGGCCGAGCCGATGACGAAGGGAATGGACAGGTCCAGCGCGCCCAGGAGCGCGCAGAGCGTCTGCCCGAGCGAGGCGACGCCAAGGAAGGAGGCCAGGAGCAGGATCGAGCGTGCGTTCCGCACCGACACGAAGCCAGGCACCAGCACCGCGCCGAGGACGGCAAGCACTGCGAGCAGCCCCGCGCCGATCAGCAAGGAACGTTGGACGTCGAGGCGGCGCCGGGCGGGCGCGATCGAAGAGGGAAGCTTTGCTGTTTTTTCCATCTGCTATCTCAAGAACTGCGGGCGGAAGGGGACGAGAACACGTTCACCAGGAGCGAGCAGGCCAGGATCGCGCCGAACGCCAGCTGGGTGACGAACCCGGAAAGAGAACCGAAGTTGAACGTGCCCAGCAGGTAGGTGATCAGGAACATGTTGAGTGCGCCAAGCGAGGCGCCGAGCGCACCGCCACGACCGCCGGACAGGCTCGCGCCGCCGAGCACGAGCGCGGTGACCGCCTGCAGCGTGTAGGTCGATCCCTGGGTCGGATCCCCCGATGAAATCAGGGCGGTGTAGCTGAGGGCGGCAAAGCCCGCGAACATGCCGCCGATCGCATAGGCGACCAACCGAACGAGATCGACGCGGATACCCGCCGTATAGGCCATGCGTTCGTCCGAGCCCACGAGGCGCAGTTGCCGATGGAAGCCGGTGCGCGTGATCAACCCCCAGATCGCGAAAACGACCAAAACCAGGATGAGGATCGGGGAGACAATCTGTGCGGCGGCTCCCGCGCCCCATGCCATCAACCAGTCGGGCGCGACACCGCCTGACCGGGACATGATCATCAAGTTGACACCGCTCAGAACCAGATAGCCGGACAAGGAGACGATGATCGGCGCAATGCGCACATGGATGACGATGAGCGCCAGCAACACCTGCCAAAGCGCGCCGGCAAGCAGCGCCCAGCCGATGAACAGGACAGGATTGGTGATACCCCGGGCAGACAGCCAGGCGACCAACGTGACATTGAGGAAGCCGATAAGCGGGCCTATCGAAAGGTCGACAGCCCCGCGACCCGCCATCACGATCGGCGTGAGCGCCATCGTCGCGAAGAACAGCGGGGCAGCGACCAGAATGGCGTTCCCGATGCCGGAGGGCGTAAAAAGGTTGGGCGAGCGCATCGCCACAAGGATGAGCAGGACGACGACGAGCAGGACCGGCACCATCAGGGAACCGAGTTTTCTGAAGGCATTGGACGCTGTCATGGCGCTACCTCATGTGCGGCTTCCAGTTCGATGTGAGCGCCCGGCGGCTGACCGAACATTGCCCCCAGGATTTCGCGTTCCTCAATGGCCTGGCCACTCAGCGACCGGAACAGCGATCCCTTGAAAAAGACGTCCACGCGATGTGAGAAGCCGGGGAATTCCTCGATCTCGCTGGAAAGGTAGACGACCGCGCCGCCGCCTTCGGCAAAGCTCTGGAGATCGCGGTACAGATCGCGCTTGGTGCCAAGGTCCACGCCGCGTGTGGGGTCGTTGAGAACAATGACCCTCGGACTGTCGGCGAAGGCCCTGGCGATCAGCACTTTCTGCTGATTGCCTCCCGACAGCGAGGTGATGCGGTTGTTGTATGAGCCTGTCTTTATCGACAGGCGCCGCACCTCCTCGGCGAAAAGCCTGTGCGCGTGGTCCTTGTCGATCTTGCCGAACAGGCCAAGACGACGGCGGTAGACCCCGAGCGCGAAATTGTCGAAAATACTCATTTGCGGGAATATGCCTTCGCGCTTGCGGTCACCCGACACCCAGGAGATCCGCAACCGCCAGGCCGCGGCGAGATCAGTCACCGGCTCGACAACGCCGTCAGAATTCCGGCAACTGATTCGACCCGCATGCGGAGCAGCTATCCCGGCGAGCGTGCGCGCGAAGCGCTCCTGGCCCTGACCATCGAGGCCGGCCAGCCCGACAATCATTCCAGGCTCCAGCGAGAAGTCGAAAGGAAGCGACTGCTCGTCGACTTGCAGGCCTTGACCGATGAGTATAGGCGCGGCCGAAGTTCCTTGAACGCGGGAAAGCGCAGCTGGCGCAGCCGAGAGGGTGCGACCGGATTGGGTCATCAGTTCCAGGAGACGCGCCTCCGTGATTTCCTCACGGACCAGGACGCCGACCGTCTTGCCTTCGCGCAGGATGGTGGCGCGGTCGGCGATGTTGACGAGTTCGGCAATTCGATGCGTGACCAACAGGATAGTCTTGCCCGCCGCACGCAGGCGCTCGATCTCGGCGAACAGGCGCTGCGTGGCCCCAAGATCCAGCGCCGCCGAGGATTCGTCGAAGATCAGCACTTCGGGCCGCCGCAGGATCGCGCGGACGATGACGATCCATTGCTTGACGCTCAACGGCAGGCTTCCCGCCGGGGCTCGCATGTCCACGGGATATCCGACGCAGCGGGCCATGATCTCGCCCGCCTCGCTCAGCTTCTCGGCCCGGCTTCTTCCCGTTCCCAGAAAACCTTCCGAACCTACATAGAGGTTATCGAGGACGCTCGCCTCGTCGGCGACCAGCACTTCCTGGAAAATTGTGGCGACACCGATGCGACGGGCCTCCAGCGGCGTCGAGACCGAGGTGCCGAGAATCTCGCAGGTGCCTTCATCCAGCATCAGCACGCCGGACATGATCTTCGCCAGCGTGCTCTTGCCGCTGCCATTCTCGCCCACGATGGCATGCACTTCACCCGCATAGGCTTCGAAATTGCAGCCGGTCAGAGCGCGGGTCTCGCCGAAGCGCTTCGATACGTTGCGCAGACGGATTGAAGTCGTTCCCGTCATGCCTGCTCCAGTTCAGTCTGAAATGGCGCAAGCAGACGGGCCGGCCATCGGCGGCCCGTCGCTTGCGTTGGCCCGGTTGGTTGTTTGGACTCGGTTACTTGGGGTTCGCGAAGAACTCTTTCGCCACATCCTTCGGCCACCAGGTGTCGGCCGTCGGTTGGACCCAGCCGGTGGAGTTCAGGTCGCAGTCTTCTGGCAGCGCCGCCTTAACATCGTCGATCGTGTAGGGCAGAACCGGCCGCAGCATCGACTGGACCTTGGGACCTTCACCGCTCAATGTGCGCAGCATGACATCCCACACCTGATCCATCTCGCGGGCCGGCGGCCAGATGTGGAAGGACTTGGAAATCCAGTCGGGATGTTTGCGCCAGTAGCAGGCCGCGGATGCCTCACCGCCGAGCGTAATCGGCACCATCGGCCGACCCGATTGAAGCATGGCATTGAGGACGCCGTTCTCCTGGGCTGCCTGGGTCAGGATGCCGTCGACCTGCGCCGGATTGACCGCAAGGAACTTCTGCAGCTCGGTCTGCGCTACCTGATCCGTCCACTTGCCGGCAATCTCACCTATGATCTTGATGTCGGGGAAGGCCTCCAACGCCTTCTTGGCTCCCGCGTCGAAGGCGTCCGACGAGGCCGTTCCGGGCACACCGGAAACAAGGACCAGATTGCCCTTGCCACCCATCTCGCCAGCCAGCCAGGTGGCCATGTCAAAGCCACCCTGCATGTGGTTGGCGGCGACGTTGATCGAATACGGCGAGGTCGTGTAACCCGAATAAGCGAAGACAGGCACGCCCTTGGAGTGAGCATATTCGATTGTCGGATTGAACGCGGTAACGTTCGAGCAGCAGATAACGATGGCGTCGACGCCATCATCGACCATCTGGCGCATCTGCTGGATCTGAACGGCGTCCTTGAAGTCGGCTTGCGTCACGACCAAATCGGACACCAGCCCGGCCTTCTTGGCTTCCGGGGCGAGCTTGTTGACAATCTCGTCGAGCGCCGTCGCCTGCCAGGTATTGCCCGCATAGGTCGACGCATATCCGATCTTCCAAGGTGGCGACTTCTTGGCCTTGAAGTCGATCAGCGGCGACGGGCCGATAGGGATCTGCGTGTCGACCATCTTGTAGACGTCACGGATACTTTCCGGCAGGCCGTCCAGCCCTCCAGCCATGGAGGCGGTGGACATAGTAGCCACGGCCGAAAGAACAGCAGCAAAGGTCTTCATTTTCATTGGTTTCTCCTCTCCATATTTGTCTCTTCACTGCCTGGAATGAATTTCTTCCAGAATTGGCAGCAGATATTCACGAAACTTCGTGTAGTCTTCAGTCACCGGGAAATGACCCAGGTCCTTCATCGCTGCGAACTTCGAGCCCTTGACCAGTCTGGCCAGTTCTTCCGATTCCTTCGGAGACGTGTTCGGATCGTATTCGCCGGTCAGCATATAAAGCATGCATTTCGACGTATCGATTGCCCGAGCCTCGTCGTCGGACATGTTGTGATCGTAGTAATAATAATACAGATCCCCCGCGAATATTCCTGGGCCGCCGCAGGCGTACTCCCACTGTATTTCCCGAACATTCTTCTCCGGAGAATAGGGTGAGATATTCAGCATCATCGCCGCCCCGATCGACGTGCGGTTGACATTCGGGTTGTCGAATTCCTTGCGGATGCCGGCCATGCCCACATCGACATATTCGACGGCGGAGCGAAGGGCGCCTTCGACCGCGATCGTCGCGCGATAGCGATCCGGATGATTTGAGGCGAGATCCACCGCGAGGTGGCCGCCCATCGAACTGCCCATATAGACGGGCCGATCGAGTCCCAGCGCATCCGAAAGGACGTTCGGGAAGGCCATCATGCGGGCCTTGGTCATATTGTATTCCTGCTCCCACCAATTGACGCCGTAAGGCGGCAAGGACTTGCCGTGGTAGGGCAGATCGAAGGCGATGACGCGAAAGCGGCTGGTCACCGCCTCATCGCACAACAGGTGACGATACTGGCGGCCGTCGGAGCCCGCCGTGTGGCCGACGATGAAGGGGATGCCCGAGCCAGCCTCTTCATAATAGACGCGGTATTCGATGTCCTCCACCGTCAGGTAGACGTAGTGGCCGGTTATGGGATCGTGCCTTGTCATTCTCATGCCTCCCCGTCGTGCAGCTGGCGCAACAGCGTCGTCATCCGGTTCAGCGCGGGAAGATAGGCGAAGGTCTCGTTCGAGACGTTGATCCGCATGCCGTGCTTGACCGCGGCGGACTGGATGCACTGATAAAATGGGCGAGGCCGACGTTTCAGCAGCTCACCCCACTGTTCGACGGTTCCGCCAACGATGATGGTGGATTCTGCATCAGGCACAGCACCGCCATCGGTTATGCCCGCCAGGGCGCCGTTGGCGAAGCTCAGTGCCCAGGACTCGTCGCCGAAGTCGAGACGGATGACGCCGGTCAGATATCTGGTTTCGCGCTTGAACTCGAAGTCGCCGCGCGCGCGTTCGATGAACGCGTTCCTCTCTATTTTCATAATCTCCTCCGAACCGATCAACCGGTTATCTCGTCCAGCACCTGTTGCGCACTGCGGAAGCTGTCGATCGCGGCGGGCACGCCGCAATAGATGGCTACCTGAAGAAAGATTTCGGTGATTTCCTCACGCGTCACACCGTTGTTGAGCGCTCCCCTGACATGGGTGCGTAACTCGTGCTGGCGGTTGAGGGCGGAGATCATTCCGAGATTGAGGATCGACCGCTCACGGCGGCCGAGACCGGGGCGATTCCAGATCTCGTCCCAGCAATATTCGGTCACCAGCTTCTGCATCGGCCAGCTGAAGTCGGTCGCCTTATCCAGCGAGGCGTCCACATAGACGTCCCCCAGCACCTCGCGCCGGGTCTTCAATCCGCGTTCGAAGGCTTCGGTGGGCTCGCGCGCACCTTTCCCTTCGGAGTGGCGTGGGCCGCCGGCTCCGTCTTGCATGCTCAGTCCTCCATTCAGACGTTAGCGGCTATCCCCGTGAGGCGACCTGCCGCGCAAAGAAATCGTAGAAACGCGTGTGATCGACAGAGCCTCCGAGCGCGTTCGCCGCGCTGTCCCAAAGCTGCGCGGTCTGGCGCAGCCCCGGCTGATCGAGGCCGAGCGATGCCGAAAGGTTCGCGGCTGCACGGATATCCTTGGCCATCAGGCCCAGGGCAAACCCCGACGCGAAGGTGCCGCTAAGGATGAACTGATTCATCTTCACGTCGGTGGCGTTGTTCTTGCCGCTAGATGCATTCAGCACCTCCACCACCTTGCCCTGGTCGAGGCCAAAGGCCTTGCCCAGCAGCACCGCCTCGACGGCGGCAATGACACCCGCTCCGGAGACGTAGTTGTTTATGGCCTTCATTGCGTGACCGGCACCTACCGGACCACAATGGAAGAGTCTTGCCGACATGGCCTCGAGAACCGGAACGGCATCGCCATAGTCCGCATCGGATCCGCCGGCCATGATCGCCAGGGAGCCGTCGATTGCCCGCTTCACGCCGCCCGACACCGGAGCGTCGACGACGCGCAGATGGCCTGCCACGCGCTCGCTCAGCGACCGTGTCTCGTCTGGCGCCGAAGAGCTCATTTCAAGAAGAAGGGAGCCGGCCGGCGCCTGCTTGTAGATATCGTCGTCCAGCAGAACCTGCTGAACGATCTTGCCATTGGGAAGCATGGTGATGATCCGATCGCAGTCACGGATCGCGTCGGCGACATTCGCCGCGGCTT
The DNA here is from genome assembly GCF_056868045.1 of Mesorhizobium sp. HAY1-8B. Taxonomy (NCBI): domain Bacteria; kingdom Pseudomonadati; phylum Pseudomonadota; class Alphaproteobacteria; order Hyphomicrobiales; family Phyllobacteriaceae; genus Mesorhizobium; species Mesorhizobium sp. HAY1-8B. Next base: position 2,061,257 of record NZ_CP200321.1, on the reverse strand, counting down.
CGCCACCAGCTTCGACAAGCGCGGCGACAGCTTTTTCGGAGAGGTCGAAGCCCGTTACCTTGAAACCGGCCTTCATAAGGTTGACGGCCATGGGAACGCCCATCTGACCCAACCCTATGAATGCGATTTTCACGCCCTCAACCATTATGCTCCTCCACTTCTGTAAGATTATAAGATTGTCTTACAAACTGTCAATCTGGAATTTCTTGCATTGGACCATTTTTCAGACATTCGATGGCGACCTTGGCGGCCTCCTCGATATGCCTGCGGCAAGCACGCTCCGCGCGATCCGGATCCTGGGCGCGGATGGCTCTCGCGATCTCGCGGATTTCTGCGACACTCCGTTCGGGCCGTCCCTGCTGAGCCATCGAGGTGAAGCGAAGGAGATTGATCCTGTTATGCATCGAAGTGAGCGTCTGCCGCACGAAACTGTTGCCGCTGCCGCTCATGAGCAGATCGTAGATCACGGCTTTCGCGCGGATCATTTCGGCGGAACCGACCTGGTGAGCGGCCTTGGCGAAAACCTCCACGGCCTCGTCGAACGCATCCATGAATTCCGGAGAGGCAGTCTGGGCGCAACACCGCCCCGAAAAGCCTTCCAGAAGTGCTCGCAGGGTGTAAAGCTGCTCCGCGTCCTCGATGGTGATGCGATTGACCTCCATCCCCCTATGCGGCACGCCGATCAGCAGTCCTTCTGCTTCCATCTGCCTGACCGCTTCGCGAACCGATGTCCTTCCCACGCCCAGAAGCTGACAGAGTTCCCGCTCGATAAGGCGCTGACCAGGCTGGAATCTGCCGCTGACAATCGCCATTCTCAACATCTCGACGGCCTGCCCGCGAACTGTCGTCTTGTCCTTGTCGATCAGTAAATCCACGTCGCGCATGAACGCTTGAAGCCTTCTCCGGGCAACAGTCTGCCGAGCAGCCGACCGGCTATGCCGGCCCTGCAGTCAGGCAATCCATCACCTGCCGAACTCCGGCTCGACAAAGTCGCAATCCGGCGTGGTTGGCGGTGAAAATTCACCCAACCATTGGTATCGGAGATCGAAAGCCTTCAGGTCATCATTGCAAGATTGTATGACAATCTGTCAATAGCAAAAGGCGGTTTCTACGCCGCCTTGCGAGAAAATGCCGCCTTCGCGGCGTTGGCTATATGGAGATGGCACGCCGCGGCGGCGCGCATGCCGTCGCCGGCCTCGATTGCCGCAGCGATGTCGCGCAACTCGGCAATGCTGTGCTGGATCCTGCCCGGCTTCGCCATCGAGGTCGCCCTGAGAAGGTTGATACGGTTATACAGGGATTCCAGCGTGCGGCGGACATAGATGTTCTTTGCGCCCTCAAGTAGAAGGTCGTAGAATTTCGACTTGCTCTCGATGAGATTGACCGACTGTCCCGAAAGCGCGACGGCGGCGAACTCCTCCACAGCCTCACTCAGCAGCCGCTTGAACTCTCTTGTGCCGGTTTCCGCGCAGCGTTGTGCTGCGAACCCCTCAAGCAAGGAGCGTAGCTCATAGAGCTGATGCGCCTCCTCTTCGTCGATTGTCGACACGATGGGGCCGCGATGCGGAATAAGGGTGATCAGCCCCTCCGCCTCAAGCTGCCGTAGTGCCTCGCGAAGCGACGGCCGGCTCACGCCAAGTCTCTCGCACAATTCGCGTTCCACCAGTTTTTGGCCAGGTTGGAAACCACCGGAGGAAATCGCCGCACGCAGCTTGTCCTCGACCTGCCCACGCAAGGTTGCACTTCGCTTCGAAACCCGCAGATCGAATTCAGACATCAAGACCAGGCTCCAACACCGCTGTTTCGAATTCCGTCTGTCGAATCTTCCACTGTGGCCCACATGCCAGCACTGTGTACAGCTTCCGGTCAAGTAGCGGCGGGGCGTCGATGCGCAAACCGATGAGTTCGCTCCAGGCGACGGAGTGACTACAGCTATTTAGACGATCCACAGGACCTTCGACATGCGGAAAACATCGTCGCCCTTCCCAATTCGTCGAGGCGCCATCAGTTTCAAGCCTGTCGTACAATCAGGACAAAGCGGCTTTTCGGAGCTCGGCCCTGCCATCCACAAGGGGTCGAATGTCCGTCAGGATCACAAGCCTGGCGAAATAGCGCCAGCCTTTCAAGGAGATTTCGAACTCGCCCCGCCATTGATCTTGCCCGTCTCGCTATACGGCTTGCAACGTCCAAACGGACAGAAAGCGTTCTGCGTCAAGAGCTTCAGCGATTCTAAGGAGATAGGCTGGTGCTGCGAGAGAGGATTGAACTCTGGCTTACTGTAACGAAATCAATAGCTTACATGAAATTTTGTAACGCTGTTACGAACATAAATAGGCGCCTTCGGGTGACGATTCCCATGCGGCTAATTCGACTTCTCGCGGTTGGGCACATAACCAGTCACTGGACCAAAGCGTCTTGACACCCTGGGTCTCTCTGTTGAGCTTCGCGTCAGGCTGTTCACGCCGTCAAATAGCGACCGAATTCATCTCTTCGCATCCGGCCTTGGGTTACCAGTCGGCTGAGTGTCCCTGGGACAGAGGTCAACTTCATACCCGGATTGTCCTTTTCGAGGATGTCTTTGACCTCACCAGAGGACAGAGGTCGCGGACTTTCTGAAACCGCTCGGAGACAAAGCTGTAGAATCTGCCCATGGCCCGCTCTCTGTGATGTCTCGTTCAGCCCCAGGAAGGCTTCAAGCTGTTCCTTCCGCACTTCGAGCGCTTCGATCTCGTCATTCACTCGCTCAAGCTCTGCCAGCGCTTCGTCCCGCATCGCCGCTTCTTCTGCAGCAATCCGTTCTCGCTCCTCAGTGAGGCGGCGCATTTTCTCGGCTATGGTTTCCATTTTCGTCCTACTGAATGCTGTCAGGCTGTGGCACGAGAACTGGTATCTATGACGTCACCTTGCAGGGACAGCAGACGCTTTTCGATTAGCTTTTCGCGAGCAGCCACGAATTCAGGCAGCATTCGTAAGTCCCACAAATGCTGGTCTTCTGGGATCAGGTGGCGGGCAAGAAACGAATGGTCCCTCGTCTGAATCCACTCTTCAAATTTCTGATTGGTTTTGATGAGATTGTCATGAGAGGTGAGCAGCTGCAAGTTCCCTACCCCGTCTGCAGTTTCAAGAATTTTGTCGACGCGGGATGATGGGATATTCATTCCCATCAAGGTGCGCCGATTGATGAGCGACTTAGGAAATATATGATCGAGATGATGGGGAACCGCTCCCCAGTTCTTTTCATCGTAGAGAAGCGATAGCACGAGAAAAGTCTGCTTCTGCCCGTATTTGATCTCCATGACATTCGCCAGCGATTCGGGATTGATGTTGGTAGGCCGTTTTCGCTGTTTGGTCAGCGCCGAATAGAGCTCTATGAGCGGGAATTCCCTGTCCATAGTCAGCGATGCGTGGATTGTGTTGCGCGACGCACCGATCGTGCCGTCCGAATTTCCGCCAAACACACCGTTCAACAGTGATGATATCAACCACCGCCTTATCCGCTCGGAGTTGCGGCTATCAAACGCTGTGCTGCCTTCCAGCAAATCCGTGTCGATCTTGTAGAGATAGTAGGCGATTGGAAGCAGAGCGTTCAAACTGGTCAGGGTCTCACGATCGATGCCAAACCGGTTCACGAGCAGAAACGTCCGCCGCAACGCCGCTTTGATGCGTGGCCAGTTTTTCCGCATGATCTCAAGGTTGTGGTTGGTGAAGTTTTTGACCTGATAAACGTGATCCAGGTCCGACAGCAGCAGGCATGCCTTCATCACGAAGTCTTTGTTCACTTCGTTCTTCCGATCTAGCCGGGTGTTGAGCATGTCAACGAAGCTGTAGATCTCCTCGCGCGCCGAAATGTCCGACCACTTCGACGAGATCATCGACAGCATCAGGTCCGATTTGCTGAGCTTCGTGCCGCCATCATTTGCGCGCACGAAAATTCCCAAGACACGGTCATAGTCCTGATCCTTCTCCGTGTAGTAGCAGATGATCTCATCCTTCCACACCATGCGGTGGAGCCGGTCGAGATTACGATTGACTGTCTTCTCATCCAACCGTGAAGCCGTTTCTGGCAGCTTGTCGACCAAGCTGTCCTTGAATTTGTCGAACGCATCATCGCCGGGGTAATTTAGAATTTCGCCAACCTTGATCCAGAATCTGCCTGGAATAGACGGCGGCGCGTTTTCTAGAAGTTCGAAGCCGTAGGGGTTTTCGAGGCTCTCTTCGGTATCATCGTCGGTTGCGGACTGGGTTGGGTCTGTGAGAAGGTCGATATAGAGGCGTTTCCGCTGCCATGCGGATGGGCTGTCCCAGCGTTTGTTCTTAGCTTTCACGGTGAAGGAACCCCGCAAGCCGATTAGAAGCGACGTCAGCCGCTGCTGGCCGTCCAGCACGAGGGTGACATCTCTGCCGTCGGTCTCGGCGATCTCGTTGTGGACCTCGCCGTAGCGGAAATTCTCGGCGAACTTGTAGATCTGCCAGTTCGGCTTGTTCTCGGGAGCTACATCCCAGAACAGGAATGAACTGATGGGATAGCCCTTCATCAAGGAATCAAAAAGGGACAACACTTGTTCGGCATTCCAGACGAAAGGTCTCTGGATCGCAGGCAAGAAGTAGGACCGATTTATCTTATCAATTGTAGTTGCAACGGTTGTGGCGGTGTAAGGCATGGCTTGACGATCCAATAGAGTTGTTTGATTTCGGGTTGTCAGCCGCTTGATTGGTAAGGTTTTGATGAGCTGACGTCGGAAATCGTAGGCATCTGTTAGACAGGTCCGTCGTGGACCCGCAGCGGTGATACTAGCCTAAGGTCTTCGCGCTTGAGCGTATCCGAATTCAAGGTAGAAACGACAAGTCGGTTCACGTCGACGATATCATCCACTTCAATCACGTCACTTGGGTCGTCGCAGGAGAAAATAATCTGATTTTCGGATTCGGAGATGCAAATTCCAAGAAGCAGTTTGAGAAAAGGAAATCGCCACACTTCAGTTATGCGAACCAAAATTGAGGCTATGCTAGGTGCAGACTTTCCAGATATCCCTCTAACAGCAAAGCCCACTGAGCGGGCAGCTTGAGCAAGTCGCCTTGTTCGCGTCGCGCTGTGGAACATGTCTGGCGCTACCCGTTTAGGCGATATCTTATTGGGGTGAGTGTCAGTGCAACCATGCTTTGGCCAGTCGCCGCCAAGATCGTTAAAAAATACACGAGAGCCAAATGTGTTTTGATAGAAGTAAACGCTGGCACCACAGACTGGACAGTGAGCATTTGGGTTTACCAAGCAAGCGGCTTGGCGCCGCTCAGTGACAAAATAATCCCGAAGCAGATTCCTTTCGAGCTTATTAGGCTCTTCGCGAACCGCTATCGACGCCGCGTAGCCGCCGCCATACCCACGGCCAATACACCAACCACAAGTGCAATTAGAGTAATGATTATGACCTGTCACAACTTGCCTTCCCTAAGGCGACGAAAGCGGGGGAATCCGATTAAGTTAGCCACAATCCCACATTTGTCATGCGGCCGTATGGCTTTCGACAACCTCTGATAGTGCCGTTTCGTAGCGAAGTGTCCTTTCGTGTATCCAGTCTGCCATTTCTTCCCAGTTTTTCTCGTCAGCGGTGTCGATCCGGAGCTTTTGAACAAATGGGAATGCACGTCCAATTGGAGCCCCAAGCCGGGGTTCGAGCAATGTCTTGAATGGCTCCAAGCGATCTGCTGTCTGGGATGTTTCATTGCCGCGGCCACTACGCACGAATATGCCGACCCCATCGTTTGCGAACCATCGAGATATGACTAAGTCGCTGTTCGGGACAACGTGCCAGCGCGACCTACCGCCTCCTCCTTGCAGCCCAGGATTGTCGAAGCGATTCGCGTAGTATTCCCAAAACGCTCTACGCATAGTTGCAGCTGGACTTGCCTCGCGGCTGTCTCTTGCTTGTTGTCCAACCAACCTGTCCCAGCCGTTCGGTCTCTCGACCACTTCGAACAAGGGAGCAAGGGGCGAATTGCCAATTCGGACCACTCGCAACTTGACCGCAAAGAACGAGAAGGGTTCGACGGTATGTTCGTTGAGCCAACGAATTGCAGACAAGTGCGCCTCTCGGAACGAGGGCGCTATCCAGACCATGACCTTAGCCTCAAGTCCGGCAAGGTAGGTCATGATCTGGCCAAGGTGGCTATGATCACTTTGTTCAAGTTGGTTTTCGATAAGCACTAGATCTCCCGAGGCCGTATCCCGGGCGAGAATATCGGCTGCAAATCGGTCCACCGGCATCTCGGTGCCTTGAAGCTCTAGCTTGAGCCCAAGAGCCTCTTCTAACCGGTCGAGGTTAGCGGCCAGCCATGGAGTAAGCGAGAGCGCCTCATGGATCCAAGCTTCCCTGGCTGACACGTCAGTTAGAAGACCGAATTGGGTTTGATCTGACATCCGACGTTTCCTTGAAGCTTCCGATTTGGTTTGAACATCTAGCCAGCGCAGTGACAGAAGCACGTTGAGCAGCAAATCAGCTGCCTTGACACTAGCTATGCGCCGAAAATGACTTAGCCAGTCGACGGCGCAGCGTGCCTTGGCCAAATCTGGAGAGCAGCCTCGAACAGCACTGCTGCCCGTTGGCTTATCTGCTCCTCGCTCCAGACATCCGGCCATCGATCAAGCAGCTTCGCATTCATCTGCAATTTCGAGTGAGCCTTGAGGGCGACTGATTTGCAGTTGGCCTTGCCATCGGCGCGCGGTGGGAGTTTCCAGGCCGAGTTTGACAGCGATGGGTTTAGTGCATCGCTGACCAGCGTGAGATTGCCGATCCCGTGAAGCGCGCGATCCCTGTTGAGTTGTTCCGTTTCACCGCCTTCGATGGGCCAATGGTCCCGCCATTTCTGCGGCATGATGTGCTCGATCGTAAGCTTGGAGAAATCGAACCCTACCACAGGTTCGCCAAGTGCTCCTGGCGTCTGATAGTGCTCTTCCAGAGCCTGCAGGATCATAAGGACGCGTCCGCGGCGAAAGAAGCCGTAGAAGACCCGGTTGCCCCATTCCAACTTAAAGCGCGTGTCGTCAGGCCAGAACAACGTGCCTTTGATTTCCGTCAGATATTTAGACATCGCGGGAGCAACGGGCATTGTGCCGTCCACGGCGTGAATAACGTCGACGAGTTCGATTGCTAAGGTTCCATATCCTCTGGTCTGGGCACCGCAAACCATGCGTCTAACCAGGTAACTCTCCAAGATCTCCGCCACTGCATCCCTATCCGCGTCATCTGACCCTTTACGGTCCATGACGGCCAGCAACACCGGTTGAAACACTGACATGTCCAACGGTTTCAGCCGCGTGCAAAAGGTCGCGAAGCGCGTCCGGCCAGTTGGTTGATCGATCTGGCGGAAGAGTTTGCCGTGCACTTGAATGTCATTCATCAGTTGATGAACAGACTGCAAATCCTCAGGGGAAACCCGCGGCTCCGCATGTTTCAGGAATTGATCGTATAAGTGGCTCGCAGAGATCGACTGACGAACTCGACAGGTGAGCCAGTTTTGGAGGAACGTGTCCACACGGGCCCGCGCCGCATGCCCCGTGCCTATCTTCTGGCGCCAATAGCCGGGATCACGATCGAAACTGCTCCAATATTGCTCATAGGGCGCAGTCGCGTCGACGTTGCGTCTCGCGAACTGCCACAGAAGCCAATTCTTAATGAGATCGGCCGGCAGCAGCGGCGTGCCATGGGCGTTGAGTGTTTCGAAGATTGCCTGGGGTTCATCAGAACTATCGAGGTCGAGAACAATCAGGCGTAGATGGTCTTTGAGAGCGGAAGAAAGTGCCGGAACGCGTTGTTCTGCCGACCCTTTGCCCAACCAGGTTCGCATCGAATCGACAAAGAACGTGTAGGCTTCGGCCATGCGAGTCTTTGCGCCGATAAGGTCCGAGGGGCCATTGGCATCCATGACCTGTTGAAACGCGGCCCGATCCTCGTTGGTGGGCCAAACCTTGTATTTCTCCTCCTCCTCATACCCTGGCGGGTTCAAAGTTAGTGCTTCTAGCCGAGGGATTTCTATCCGCGCGCATTTCTCCCCATGCTCGTTGCCTGACCCTATGATCTCGCCAAAGGCATGCTTTGCAGCCTGAAGCACGATCTGCAATGTCGTAAGCCGCTGCTGGCCGTCGATAACTTCCCGCCTCGTCACACGTCCGCTGGGTGTGTCGGTCTGCTCAAGCACGACCGTGCCGAGGAAATGGCCCGCCACCTTCTTGCCGCCTGCCGTGACAAGGCGATCCGCCAAGTTGGAAAGGTCGTCCCAGAGCGGCTCCCACTGTTCTTCCTTGCCCCAAACATAGGGCCGTTGAAACAAAGGCACCAAATGTCTGGTCTGAGTTCCAAAAATGTTGGCAAGTGGATGATAGGTAGGTTGCATTCCGAATCCCCCCGGATTCTTTTCGTTTGTTTGGCGATCTAGATCATATCGGGCTGATCATTGGCAACGGTATTCGCCCAGTGAAATACTCTTTGCTGCTCCTCCCGCAGAAACTCGTCAGGCTCCGTGACGAAGAGGCCGAGTTCACGCGCTACGGAAATGAAGCCGGCTAGACTGTCTGGCTTTAGGTCTCCCGATCCGACGTGGTCCCCATTGACAACAATAGCAGATATCAGTGGCCAACCTCGTCGATGCGCGTATTCGCAGAGCCTCGTCAGATGGTCCCCCATCTGCCAGTGCACTTTTGACCAATCCGCGCCGCTTTCATCTGCGATTTGCTTGTAGGAGAGAAAATGACCCGCAACTGCCGCTCGGCGAATGACGGCGAGCGTCGTCTGGAAATCCAGTGCAGGACTCTTCAACCGCTCTCTCGCCGCCAGGATAGCTGGAAAGATCGGGTCGCTTTCGCGCCCTCCTCTTCGGTAGTTCGCGACCAGGTTTTCGAGCTGGTCGAGCGAATAGCTAGCGAGTTTTTCAGCGTTCAAGATCGGCTTCATTCGGCATCCAATTGTTGTCTTATGACGCCATGGGAGGCGCATCTCCTGGCGAGTTGACCAGCGCGAGACCAAGACAGAGGGAAACGCTCCAGCCGCGCTCGCTCACGGATCGATCGCCGTGCTGGCGCAGCTCTGGCTTCACAGTCTCTAAGGGAACATGGCCGACTTGCTCCCAACCAACGTGGACACCAGAAGCCCTCGGTCCAGCCTGGTATTGCGAGCCTCGCACGATGTCTCAGGAACCAATATGCATGCGTGGCACGCGGCTCCGTGGAGCGGTCGTTCATCAAGGTCCGTTCCAGCGTGATGATCGGCGCAAATGGGGTCATTGGAGCACAGCTCCAGCCCGTGCACGGCCTTTGCCAGGATTTTGGGCATGTGCTCGGCCATGCCGCTCAGGCCGCCAAGGGTGCCCTGCGCACCTGCGGTCGACGTATAGATCAGGATTCCGAAACGGTCGGACTGCCCTGCTCCACTGGCGTATATCCGCTCCTTCAGCGATGAAATCGGGTATCCACACTCCATGGCCAGCTCCGCCATAAGCGCATGCGAAAGTGAATGCAGTACCCAATAGGCCACGCCAAGGTGCTTCGGAGGCCGATTGAAGTTCTCGGCTTCGTGTGCCTCTCCGCGCTGTAGCTCACCAGCGCGGACAACGACGTCAGCACGATCCCGCCACTGGCGGATGTAGTCAGGATTCACGTGAAGGAAAATACCTTCACCAAATTGTTCAATGGCTGGCAGCCATCTTACTTCCCGACTCAACGGGGCTCCATCGACGTTGAGTTGGATTTCGTCGAGCTCGCTCTCGGCCGATGTCGGCGGCGGCTCCAAGCGCGTGAAGCCGTAGAGGCATGTGACTTCGCGCAACCGGCTCACCTTCACGATCCCGGCGAGGAACTGGTCCCAGGGCGGGGATAGGTTCAAAGCAGCTCGATCAAGCGTTTCCGCGAAAAGGAATGCTGCTGCGTCGTCATACCCAATTACCGGTGCGCCTGACGCCAGCGCGTCGAATTCTGCAACGCGAGGATTGGTTGATAACCCGTCGCTGTCCCCTGCCATGGTAGCTAAGGCATTGATTATCTCCTCGTCCGAGAACGGAGCAAAAGGCTCTTTAGTCTGTGGCAACGACCTCAAGACCTGAACGAAATTCGGCAAGCTTCTGAGAGACTCAACGGTTTGCCGGTGCTCCTCGATCGTCTGCCTGACACGATCATCGGTGCGGGTCAGCGAGATCACTGTCACCGTCTGCGCGAAATAGGTATTGGTCGCCGATCGGGGTAGCAGTCGAAGATCCTCGTCGCAGTTATCGCCTGATATATACCTCGGCATCAACCACGGGCTGAAGGCCCCGCATGTGCCGAGGAACTTGGGCTTGTAGAGGTCGGCCATCGTAACGCGGGCGCCACATGTGCATTGAACGGAAATGTCTGATGGATCTGAGCTGACCCCGCGTTCGACCCAGAACATCGGCTTACGACAAGCCCTGTCGCCGCCACGATGCGCCAGCCCCCGCCAGTCGACATCCTCGAGATGTCCCTTGGCACAAGCTCCGACAAAGCGGATCGGATTCACGCCCAGTCGCTTACCACTGACCGGATCCGGGTAACTCAGCCTATCGCCGCGAGTTTGGAGATGCTCGAACTCGACCATGCGCCGCCGCGTCTCGGAGGTAGCTGGCGTCTGCCCAGCTGCTTGCTGTGGCTCCTCGACCGTAAACCACGTCGGAAACACCATGACGTCCACGCCGGGGCGACGGTCATCGTGCCGGTCCTCGTCTTGCTTCGGCGGCGGGCGCAGGCCTTCGAATTCCGGCCCCAGAGCAAGTTGTTGGCGCAGCAGTGGGACTAGCCGCTGCTCCTCTATCGGCAGCCATTGACCGCCGTAGTGCCATCCCTGCAGCCCGGCAACGACCACCGCGTGATCAGGAAGGTCCAGCATCGCGCCAGGACCGTAGGTCAGCAATAGTTGTGAGAAGCTCTGTGTGGTGTCGGGCATTGTGCCTCGCCGCTAAAAGGATTGTCCGGTCGGTGTCTTGAGGCGCAGAAGTGCCACAGGCTCTGTATCCCGCATCGAGCGTCCCGCGATGAAAAGCCGGCGCTCGGGTGCCATGTTGACCTGCTGGCTCTGAGGATCCTGCAGCAAGCGTCTGACTGGCTGCTCGTTCGCATATTTGAACGGATCGCCGCCACTGGTTTGCGTGTCGACAATGGCGATCCAGGCGTCCTTTAGCGTCTCGAGGCGCTGTAAGCAGCGATCGATCTCGGGTTGCGTGGCGCCGCTGACCATCATCTTGGCTCGCACAGTGGCAACAACCGCGACAAAAGCTTGGTCGAACTGCGCGAATCTGCTGGCTGCGTCGTTCGGCGTTAGCCCCGGTTCGAAGTGCCGAACGCCAGCGACCATCGTTGCCGCGAGCGCACGGTCGAGAGCACGCGTCGAGAATGGCGTCACGCTGGTCGCTTCCACTGCCCGATAGAAGCTCTTGTGGAATGAACGGAACTGTTCGTAGTGCATCCGGTCGCGGGGCTTGTGCACATTCAGCAGGGTAACCACCAATCCTGGCTTGAGCGCCTCGCGACCGACCCGCGACGTCGCCTGGATATACTCGGCGGCAGTCTTGGGCTGGCCTTGGACGACCATGAGACCGAGCCGCCCGATATCGAGACCCACCGAGATCATGTTGGTGGCTAGGGCCACGTCGACCGCGGTCTTGTCGTTTGCCGGGCGCCCGAGCCGCGTGCGAGCCTCAGAGACCTTATCGGTGCTGTAGCGCGAAGTTAGCTCCTGGATTTCCCTTAGCTGGCGATTGGCGAAAACCTGTCCGGCGGGTTCCAGCCGCACACGGCTCGACCCGTAGCTGCCCAGATGAGCCCTCACCTCGTCGTCGACGATACGCCGCGCGCCGCCCAGCTCGCGCAGGGCGTTGAAGTAGCAGAGCGCCGTCAGATATGGATCGGCAGGATCGATCGCGCTGCCGCTTGCCAACGCCGCTGCTCCTGCCAAGAGCGTTTGAAGGGTCCTCAGGAATACGAGCTTGGGTCCTCTCCCCGGCGAGGCGACACCGACATAGAGCCGCGAGGGCGACGAGGTGTCCGCTACGGCGAAGAAAGAGTCGTGACGGCTAATTCCCGGCGGCGGGAATATCGCTGTGCTTGTGCGCCCGAAGAGGTTCCTTATCTGTGCGCTGGCCCGCCGCACCGTCGCCGTGGATGCTACGATCTTGGGGCCGCGTGGATGATCGTTGATTTTGCGAGAAGCCAAAAGATCGAAGGCGGTTTCATACAGTCCAGCGATCGTTCCAAGAGGTCCAGAGATCAGATGGAGTTCGTCCTGGATCACAAGATCGATCGGCGGCAACGGCGCTGGAAGCCGCGTGCCGGCATTCGGTTCTGCAGCGCCATAGAAGCCCAAACCGTCATGGCGGGTGACATTGCCGAAAAAGGCGCCAGCGCCGCCTACCCAGGGGACGTTGGCAAACTTGTCGATGGTGGCGATCATGAATGCCGGCAATCGCCGATAGATTTCTTCGTCAACCACGACAATCGGCAGCCTCTCGGCGCTGGAGAAATCGCAATCGATGTTGTCGCAGCGGATATCGAGGCGTTTTGGGTCCTGTTGGTTGGGATGGAGGTGGAACGCGTCCGGCTTGAGTTCGCCGCCGCACCAGGGACAATTCTTGAGCGGTGCCGGTGCAGGACCATGGCCGCTGCGATAGCTTCTGACCCACTGGATTGCGGAACCCTGTGCCGGCGTCCTGGAATTGCCGAAGCTATTCGGCGTCGCACCACCACCGACCCACAAGCCGATCTCGATGGGCCATTGACCAAGGCGGCCAAGTTCGCGCCGTTCGAGTTCGAGCGCGCAAATCAAGCCTGCCGCACGCTGCAGTTGGTCCAGCGTCAGCAGCCGCAGCGTATATCGCATCACGACTGATAGACCAGTGCCCCCAAGCCCAGAATTAGACAACCGCCGCCGCGCAATCGCAAAGGCACCGAGGCCAAGGTAGGCCTCCGTCTTCCCGCCGCCGGTCGGGAAGAACAGCAAGTCTACCGTGGCGCGATCCCGGTGGAGAGGGTCGACGAGTCCGTCCAGGTTGAGGAGAACAAAGGCGAGCTGAAACAGGCGCCAACTGGGCGCGGTCTGCTGGTCCGGCTTCTTCCCGTTCATGGTGGAGCTACGCTGGCGGTTTGCGCGCGCCATGGTGCGATTCATGATCGCGAAGGCTTCGCGGCTCACCGGGTCGGCGGTCAGGCGGTCGATACCGCTCGCGATGCGGCCCCTCGCGACCTCGATGTCCTTGAGAAGCTGGCCCGCAACCTGCTGGCGCTTCTGTCCGACTATCTCGCCGACCATCTTAGCTTGTTGCGCGGCCCAAGCGGCGTAGGCAGCGGGCAACTGCTCAAGCGCCGCGCGCAGGCTGTCGGCGCCATCGGCCGCCTTGGCCAGTGCCTCCATGCCTCGCTCCACACCGAGGAGGTCGATGTCGGCGCCGAGTTTTTCGACGTCCTGACACGGGATGGGAGTGGTGAACACTGTTGTAACCAGCCCATCACCACCCGCTACATCCCAGTCGCCTGAGCTGTTGTGACCGGTCGCGTAGGAAGCAACGTCGCCGTAGTGAAGGTCAGACAATCGCTCGTCGAACTCTTCGGCGTCATACGAGGCCCGGTCGTCATTTGGCTCGAAGCCGAGCGAGGATTTTAGCTCCAGACGTGCCTGGAAGCAGAACGCCAGGTCGCCATAGCGCCTGAGGGCCTCGAAACGCCTATTGACGAGGAAGACCGAAACGGCGAGGAGGTCGCGGCGGCGGCCATCAATGCCTGCGGTGTGCGTCGGCCGAACCGAGACTGCAAGCTCAAGTCCGCCCCCAGGGTAGGCGGGCGCTGCACTTTCCGGAACGAGATACCGGTGGAGGCCATGCTTGAGCGGGATCGACACCCCACGCTCCCGGGGAAGGCGGCGCCACTGCAGGCTGCTACGAGCGGGTTCGTCGAGCTTGCGCTTCTCCTTGGCAGCGGCCTCGCGCTCCTCTGGATTCACAAGGGCTGATGCCAAGGGCGGCTCGGTGACGTAGTCGCCCCAGGTGACCCGCGCCTCGATTGACGTGGCTTCGCGCGACAAAAGCACAGTAAGCCCGATGGACGACGGCTCAAACGAACGGCGTGGCGGCGGTTCGGCTGGGCCGGCGTCCTCGCCAGATCCAGGTCGAGGTGCTCCTTGCTCGAGCCCTTCGGTCTCCCGCTGCGTTTCGAGGGCGAATTCGGCCTGCTGCTCCTCGGCAAGTTCGGCGCGCTTTTCAATGACCGTCTTGCGATGAGGCGCAAGGAACCCAGTCAAATACCAGGTCGACGGGCTCGTTCCCTGCAACACCTCATACGCGAGATCCGGATCGAAGTCGGGGTGCGGGCCGACCAGATCACGCCGAAGCATTTCGACCAGCCTTTCACGCACCTCGACGGGAGTGGTTGGCTTGGAAAGGATGCTGAGCCGATCCTGCACCGCTGATGCGGTGCTACTCGGTGGATTCGTGTTCGTCACCTTACTTCCCCTCCCGCTGAGCCAATTGTGCCAGCGCCTGTTCCAACCACTTTTGGGTGTATGCCGACTTGAGCTCGATCGTCGGCCGGAGGCCAACGTCACGCAGCAGGCGCTCGAGCGACACGAGACGATCCTTCAAGCCCAGGCGGATGCCAATGCGAAGGCTGGCCTTGTCTGGGCCGCACAACACCCATGCATCCGTTCGACTGGCCGCATGAGCCCAGAGGGCCTGTTCTCCCGCATCCAAGAAGCCAATCTCCGGGTCGCGCGTTAGCGCTTTGGCGAATTCGGCGTCCTCAACCGCGTGGACCGCTTTGAGCGTAGCCGTCAGCACTTTGCTGTCGATCTGGCGCTCAGGTCTGCGCCACTGAAAGCCCGTCTGGGTCTCGACGAAACACACGCCGACTGTTTCCACCGCGTATCCCCCCGTCAGCGCCTTCCACGCGCCGACGCGCCAGCACTCGATGATGACGTTGGTATCGATGAGGACTGGACCAAAATGTCGCGCCATATCGACATCACAGCTCGTATGGCGCTTCCACGCCGTGAGCGGCGAAGAGCTCCGTGAAATCGTCGATCGCTATATCGAGGATCGAGGCAATCCGGCGCATCGATGTTTTGCCCTCATCGAGCGCTGTCGCAACGATCTGCACGAACGGTTTCGAGAAGAGTGGCGGCGGCACCTGCTTTCCTGGCCTGCTCCTGCCATTGTTCCTAAGGCTGTCTTCAGAAATAGTTTCGTTTTGAGCGCGGCTCAGGCGCCCCATCCCGACGAGTCTCCAGCGCAGGGCCTGCGAGGTCACCAGCAGCTCGTCGGCCACTTCATTGAGGCGATGAGCAAGCGCCTTGTCGCTGAGCGCCCAATCGCCAAACCGATCAAGAGTAGGCGAAGGCATCAACAGCGAGGAGGCGAAGTTGTCCGCCAGCTGCTCCACTCGGTTGCGCCTTACTGGCATAGCTTCCTCAATGTGCTCTGGCGGCATCTTTTCCCAAGTGAGGATGTGGAAGAGCTCATGAGCGAGGTCAAAATGCCGCCGGCCGGCGACCTCATTGCGATTGATGAGCACGACGTCCAGTTCGGGCAGTTGGCAGGCCGCGCCAGACACCCCCTCGATCGGGTCGACCATCAACACCAGCATGCCGAGCCGTGCCGACATGATTTCGGCGAGCTGGCGCGCCGGCACATCTCCCAGACCGAACTCCGCTGCGAAGCGCTCGCCGGCCGCAATCGCATCATCGTAGCTCGACTGCTTGGTCAGGCTCAGCGTGGGCCGGATCAGCGGCGGCTGGTGACCTACCTGGCGTCCTAGAACGCGGAAAGCCGCTATGAACCGGCCGGCCGCCTCTTCGTAGCCGCGGAGCTTGTCACCATCCACGCCGGTCTGACGCCAGGAGAAGCGCCCCTCACCTGCAAGGAGAAAGGGATCGGTGAAATAGTCGAGCCGAACGCCAAAAATCTCGGCCGCGCGTAGCAGCTCGTCAGCAGCCACCCGACGCTCCCCAGTTTCGATAGCGGAAAGCGTCTGCCGGTCCCTAAAACCGAACGCTCGCGACAGATCGTCCTGCGATAGTTTTCGATCTTCCCGAAGCGCCTTTATGCGCACGCCGATGGTAGTGGTCATTTCAGCCCCCAAGTGCCTCATATAATCTTGCAAAACTCAATTTGCAAGATTATCTTGCGAAAGCCTACTTGCCGAATGTAAGCCCAAGCAGGACCGCGACGAGTGAACCGAGAAAGCTCGCTACGATTGGGACCCACCATCGCCGGTCTGTGTGCTGTTCGCGCGCCTTGGCGTGGAGCTCGATCGCAATATCGATTAACGTTCTTATATCTTGGTCCGGCACCCGTGGCCGCGAGGCAAGCGACTTATCGTTTTCCGGTAGCGCGTCAAACTCTGCTTGGCTAAGCATTCTGCTCTCCTTACGAAAGAAACGCCGTGGTAGCGCCCGACGCCAGAGCAGTGCGTAGTAGCCTTGGTAGTTGGGCGATTTCCGAAAAAACTCAGGATGGCTCTCAAATACTCTGAGCCAAGCATCGGCTTTTGCCTTGTCCCCCGAAATGCCTTCTGCCCAGTCCTGGCAAGGCAGACTGGACCGCTCGTTCATCGACATGAATTGAATGGCGGCGATCACATCCGCGAGACGTCCCGGAATCAGATACGGCGACTTTGCCATCATACCTCCTCGCCAGTTTCGTCTTCGTCGAGCCGCTCGTCATCATCTTCCCTCGGACGTTTGCGACCCTTCTCGTGCAGGCCCCGGCGGACTTCTTCCGCGTAGCGTTCGGCGTTGAGGGCGAGGAGGCGGGAGAGGACGAGGTCGCGTTGGGCGGCGGGCCAGAAATAGCGGCCCTGGTAAGTGTGGTCGTCCTCGACCTCCTTGGTGAGGAATTCGGGCCTGACCGTTTCGGCCAGATCGTCCCAGCCATAGGCGCGGAGAACGGCGCGATCCATCTCATCGTGAACCTCGCGCAGGCGCTGGATAGCTGGGCCGGTCTCGCTGTCGTTGTGGAAGCGGTTATAGGTCTTGGTCATCCCCTCGCCGGCGGCGACCATCAGCTGGGCGCGGTGGTCGTGATAAGTCTGGCCGATAGCCTCAAGCATGGCGTCGGCCTTGTAGCCGGGCGGGAAGGGGAATGTCTCGAAGCAGTCGGAGATCGAATAAGCGAGATCATCTTTCAAGCTAGCACCAAACTGCCTTGCCCAAGTTTCGTGAACCCTACTTTGCAGTAGGACGAACGTTGATGCGTTCCAGTTCGGGATGATCATTAATTTGTTCGAAAAGATGCAGGTTGCAGGCAGCTTAGCTAGTGCAAGGTGAGGACTGTAGAGCACACAAGCAACCACACTCGTGCTGCCGACTAGAGCGGCGTAAAGATCTCCCCTCGGACGGTCATAGTGCCACCAATGGGCCCTAGAGTGTGCCCCCTCTTCCCCGAACTAACTGTTCAACAATCGAAAGGAGTGGAGGCCAATCTTCGGCCACTGGGCCGCTGTAGTCGGGTGGCACCAAACCACTGCGAAGTGAGGCTGCTCGGTCGCTCTCTGACATGGCTGCCCAACGCTCCTTGGTTTCACGCCGCAGAGGAAAGTCTTCGAAGGTAATCGCGTAGCGTGAATGCTGATGCGTTGGCGAATTGGCAACCTCCTCGCCGCCCAGCAGGGGCCTAATTCGCTCCGCTGTGTTTGGGATTGCAGAGGTAATCCTATGCATCTCAGCGATGCTCTCTGCACGACCCTCCGCCGCAGCCTTATCGTCGAATGTGAAACCGACTCCCAAGATCACGGAACCTTGGAATGCGCTCCCTACGTTGGAAATGAGATTCCTAGGTTCATCGTCAAACTCCCCTGAGACGAGATACGCGGAAATCCTCGGCACTTGGCGTTCATCGAGCGCCGCTGGCTGCTTCTCTCCTCGGAAGACATGCACGATCGATACGACCACCGCCGCACCCTCGTTCGGCCACTGATAGCGCTTGACCGCCCGATAAATGCTCCCCCCAAACTTCACGATCGCAGCTAGTCCCGTCTGTCGGGTATCGCCTTGACCTATAGTGTTGGTAGCAATCAGCCCAAACGCGCCACCTTTGCGCAACAAGCTGAACGCCCGCCGGAAGAAGTGCGCCACGAGATCGGCGTTACCATGCGCGCCCGCATGCAATTGCTGTAGCCAAGGCAGGTAGCGTGGGCCTGACCCTGCGCTGATCGTGTTTTTGCCGGCGAAAGGCGGATTGCCGACGACCGTATCGAACCCAGGATTGTCGCGCATGAACACTTCCGGAAACTCGACCTGCCAGTGGAATGGCCTCCAGCCCTGTTCGGTGCGGAAGCGCCTTGCGGCAGATTCAATCCTATCCCATTCGGGCCTGAAATGGGCGGTGATCCAACTCTCGACCTCAGTCCGCGCCTGTTCTCTCGCTTTCGCCTTGTCGGCCGAAAAGAACGCAGCGACAACCGCGTCACCGACCTGCCTGGCAGGTTCGATCTCTTCCTCGACACGGCGGTGTCGCGACTCCTGGATGGCTCGCGTCACATCGTCGGGCGCCGTTCGGATGGCCTCGCGACCTTCAAGCGCCTTTCGCACCTCGTCGCGTATCAACTGCCGGTAAAGCGGCAGGCCAGGCTTGGTGTCGTCCCAGTTCGCCGCTTCGATCTCGTGCTGCGTCAATCCAACCAGGCTATCTCCCGCCTTGATAGCATGATCGAGGAACGAGAATTCATGCTCGCGCGCGAGCGTCGCGAGCCAAAGCGACAGGCGCGCCAGATCGACGGCCATCGGGTTGCGGTCGACACCATAGAGGCAGCGCTGGGCCACCAAGCGGCGGGCGTGGATCACCTCATCTTCGTCGGCTGGGATGGTCGGCTTCTCCGCCTTGTGTATGTCCCAGGCTTGCTCAAGCCGCGCGCCAAGCTGGCGGCAGGCTTCGACGAGGAATGCGCCCGAGCCGCAGGCCGGATCGAGCACCTTTAGCGACAGCACCGCCTCAGGCGAGGCGTTCGCGCCGATGCGCTCGAAGGCCGGATCGAGCGCGTGACGCACGATCGGCTCAGTGAGCGGGCGCGGCGTATAATGCGAACCAGAGCGGCGTCTTTCGTCGGTCGGCTGCAGATAGGGCACGCCGGCGCCGATTGGCGTCGCCCTTGGCGATGCTCGCTCATCCACCGCGTTGCCCAGCGCCTCAATCAGCCCATCGATATCTTCCGCGCCCTTGACGGCAGCAGCCTGTTTCGCCGAGAGCTTGATGGACAAATCCTTGAGCGATTTTTGCCGTTCGCCTGGCTTCTGCGCCAACAGTGTTTCAAGGCCGATGAAGTTCGGAAGCTTCTTTTCGTCCTTGAGCGCGATCATGCGCTCGGAGGCACGCATTGTGGTAAAGCCCATCACAGTCTCGTAGACGGAGCCGATACTCTCGACGTCGAGTGCGCGGTAGGAAAGCCGCTCGCGCACCTTCTGCCCATCGAGGCCGCGACCCTCGACGGTCATCAACCCATGCAGGATGCGCAGGATTATTCCGTCCGACACCGGAAGCACCTCAGCCGCTTCCTTCGCCGAGCCCTTGTCGCGCCCTTCAAGGAAGGCGAAGGCATGGGGGTCGAACAGCTTGCCGCCGCGACGCGCGACCCAGTCGGGATAGCCCTCATGGATAATGCGGAACACCGCGAGCAGTTGCCCCCAGGCGCCGCGCCGCTCGTCCATGGTGTCGGGGTTCAGCGCTTCGTCGTCGAGCAGGCGCGAATAGAGTGTCTTTATCGAATAGCCCTGTTCCCACAGCTCACCGAGCCCATCCTCCTTGTGGGTGGGCAGCAGGTCTCGGTCCTCGGCATAGAGCAGGAACACCAACCGCATCAGGCAGGTTAGCAGCCCCTCATAGAGATGATGTGGATCGCTGGCGGCGAGCGCCTCGATGCGGGCCGGATCGGCGCGATGCATGCCGCGCAGCAACTCGTAGAGCGCCTCGAGCACCTGGCTCGACAGTTTCTCGGAAACCTCGTTCTGTGCCTCTCGCGAAAGCTTCAGTAGATGCCTCAGTCTCGTCTCTGGCGCACCGGTCCAGAAGGCCGTGCGGCCGAGGCAGAGCTTAAGGCCCGCGAGCATTGGCCGGCCTTCGACCCGACCGAGCGCCGCCAGCGGCCAGGTGATCCAGCCGGCCGTCTCGCCGCGTGGCGCGTGGATCAGCCGCAGTGTGTTGCGGGCAATGAGGATGCCGGTGCCCACGCCGGTCTCACGCAGCAGCCGTTCGAGCCTTTGGTGCGGACTGGCCTCCCACTCATTTGCGCCGAACTGCCCGCGCACGTCGGGATCGAGGTCGGGATGAACCAGCACCAGCAGCTGGGCCGGCACGTCGGCCTCACCATCGCCATCGCGCCACAATAGCGCCATATGAGGCTCCAGCAACGTGCCGTGCTCGGGCAGGGTTCGCGACAACTCTGACGGCACGGCCGGTCCGTCCGGAGCCCCCGCGACATACCTTGCCGGCCAGCCGAGGAGCGTGCCGAGAAAGCGCCAAGGATCGCGAAGCACAAAGCCTCGATCATCCTCGCGCTCGGACTTCGGCGGCAGACCAAGGGCGTCAGCGGCCGCTTCTGTGTCGAGCGGCCCCTGCCGCAGCGGCGTCAGTCCGCTGTTGCGCAACACATTGGCACCGAGGACCAGACCCTCGGGTTGCAGGTAGTTCAGCCATTGGCTGGTTTCGTCGATATCGCCCAGTGCCAATTGGTCGCCTCAGCTCGTTGTGGGCCAGAGATAGACCAGCCCGATCGGCTCGAGCTGGCGCGCCGCCACTGCATAGTTGTCGCGCACTTTCTGCGGTTCGGTATCCAGGTCCGCCTGCAGCCGCAGCAACTTGCCGTCCCAGGAGCGGCGGTCGGCCTCGAACTGTCTTAGTTCGCGTTCGGCCTGCTGCTTCTGCTCCTCACTCTGATAGAGGTCGAACGATAGCTGGGCCGGCGGTTCAGCATCGCGCATGCTTTCTCGCACGCGCTTGATCTGACGTTCAAGGAGGTCACGCAGGCCGTTGGCCTCCCGCTCGCCATTTTCCGCCAGGTCCTTGATCGCCGCCGTTTCGGCAGAGGCGGCACGGCGTTCGAGATGTGGCCTGAGATCGGTGATGTCCCCATCCACCGACTGCTTGAGGCGTTGGACAATGCCGTCGCCAGGCGACCGCCCGATGCGCAATGCCTCTTCGAGCTGAGCGATCGTGGTTGCTTCGCCTGTGTCGCCGAAAGGTTCGAGGGGGACTTCCCGACGCACATCGCGCCATGCCGCCGTCACTGGGATGATTTCCTCGTGCAAACGCCGTGCATCCGGCCCGAATAGCGACAGTCGACCGATTAGCACGACGCGGGGCTGGGCGCCTGCCCCAACGATTGCTGTCACCCGGCCAATCGAGGTCCGGAAGCCCTGAGACGCAAAGCGCGAAATCAGCCGCTTCACCAGCCGGTGTTCGAGATGCAGCTGGATGATATCCTGTGGCTCGGGCTCGCCATCTGCAAGAACCGGCGGATCGAAGACTAACCCACGCACCGGCGTCTCCCGCCGCCACCGGGCGCGATCACGCTGGCGTGGCGGACGGCCCGGGCGCAGCTCGTCGAAGAGCGCTGCCCAGGTTGCATCCTTCGCGAAGGCTGGTGCGTCCGGATCGAGCGTGACCGCTTCAGGAACGGCGAAGTGGCCGGGCTCGAGCTTGGCGCCGTCGTCGGCCAGCGCGATCTCGACGATCCGCTTCACGTCAGCACCGGTAACGCCGACACGCTTGCGCGCATCTTCGAGGCGTCGCTGCAACCAATCCTGTTCTTCCTTCAGTCGCCCGATGCGCCGCTCTGCCTCGTCGTCGAGATCGCGCTTTGCGGTGCCCACCCCATCGTCAGAGACGTTCTCGATCTCATCCACAAGATGGTCCACCTCGCCACGCGAGATTCCACTTTCGGAGAGCCGCTTCTCGATCTTGAGTCGCAGAACCTCTCCGGCCGTGCCCAACTGCTTGCGGATGATCTCGGTCTTGCGGATCAAAGTATCGAGCACGCGATCTTCGACGCGCTGCTTGTAGAGAAAATACCGGCAACTCACGGTAGCCGCGGGCTGCAGCTTGCGGTCGATGCGGCCATTGCGCTGCTCTAGCCGGGACGGATTCCAGGGCAGGTCGATGTGGATGAGATCGCGACAGCGGGTCTGCAGGTTAAGACCCTCGCGCGCGGCGTCTGTGCAAACGAGAATGCGGATCGGCGCCTTGTCGAAGGGCGCGTTGAAGCGCTGCTTGATGGCGTCGCGTTCATCAAGGCTGGTCCGGCCCGTGAAGCTGACGATGCGGCCCGCAAGTTCAATCCTGCCCCGGCTGCGCTCGCTCAGGCCCTCCTCGAGACGTTCCACGACCCAACGGCGGGTATCGTCCCATTCCGTGAAGAGGATCAGCCTTCGATCCTTCCACGCGTGCTTCTCGTCGAGCATCTCCGCTTCAATCCAGTCAAGGAGCTTTTCGATCCGCTGGTCAGGGACATGCCGATGCGCCTCGGTGATCTTCAGCATGGCTTCGACATGGGCGATCGCCGCGTTGAGATCGCCGAGCTCTCCACGCGCGTCGTGCGTAATCAGTTCGATGAGATCGTCGCTTTCGTTGACGTCCTCGGCTGTGTCATCGGCACCCGCCAGCTTCTCCTGCCGACGCTGAAGCGTCCGCAAGTGCGTCCTCAGCGTGCGATCGAAGGCGATGATAGAGGAGAACAAGCGCTGCTGCAGGTTGGCGAACAGGAACCTCGCACGGCTCCCGCCCATATTGCCGGACCGGTATGCATCAAGCATCGCAGCCAGCCTAAGTTCCGGCGCGTCGGGCGGTAGCCCATCGATGACGATCGGGTTGACCAGGCGCTCGGGAAACTTGTGTCCCAGCTGGCGCAGGTCTTCCTTCAGCCGGCGCACCATGACGGGCTCGAGGTCTTTGGCGCTCACCTCGATCCCGCGGGTGAAACGCTGCGGGTCGAGGATATCCAGCAGCGTGGAGAAGGAGTTGGAATGACCGTTGTGTGGCGTTGCCGACAGGAACAGCCGGTGCTCGAACGGCTGCGCAATTTCTCTCACGGCACGCGTCAACTGCGACTCGGTCGCCCAGGCGATCCCTCCGGCCGGGGCGGCATGATGGGCCTCGTCCAGGATGAACATCGAGCGCGCCCGATATGAGCCGAGAACATCCCGCAAGCCACTCATGTAGGTCTCATCCGCAAGCACACTGTGCGAGACGATGAACCGAGATCCGATGCTCCATGGATTGGCCGAAAAACCACGACGCCGACGGCTCTCAAGCAGGTATTCACGGTCGACGATGGTGAAGTCGAGACCGAATTTCTGGGACAGCTCGTCCTGCCACTGCGACTGCATGGATGCCGGCGCTGCGACCACAACGAAGCTCAGCCGTCGGCGCAACATAAGCTCGCGCACGATCAGTCCTGCCTCGATTGTCTTACCAAGACCGACGTCGTCGGCGATCAGCAGGTTGACGCGAGGGAGTTCGAGCGCTTTCGCCAGGGGGAGCAGCTGGTATTGCTCAAGCCGTATTCCCGAGCGGAATGGGGCCTGAAACAGCCGTCGGTCGGCGGAGGTCGCCGTGCGCCACTCGGTTGCTCTCAGGTGAGCACCGAGGCGCCGGGGGCTCTCGAATGTGCTCTTCAATAAGTTCGACCAATCCGAGGTGTCGACTCGCTCCAGATCGAGCTCGGCCTTGACCGCGATGCGTAGTCCATCGCCCTGTGAGTCGTCCTCCACCGACACCAGATCCAGCGTCGGCACAGAGCCTCCCTCGGCCAGCGCCTCTACTATCCATGTCGTCGATCGAGCCCGAACAAAGTCACCGGGCTGAAATGTCGGCCTACCAGTCAAAGAAGAATCTCCCCCGCACCATGATGAACGCGGTTTACAGATGCAGGTCAACTCTTATGAGGTCTGTCATACCATTGACTAGATCTAGTTGCCCAGGAAATTGCCATGACGACTTCAGCCGGTAGCCTCCAGACTGTCGCAAGGCCATGAGCTCGACGCGGACACCGTGACCGGCCCACTGGCTCCCTACACCCGCATCTCTCGCTCTTGTTCACGGACTATCGCCTCGCCGGAAGCGTTTTCAGCAACTTAATGACCTCCATCCGCCGGATAAAATAGAGCTCGCTCCCGAGCCGGCGAATTGGCTTGCTAGCAAAATACCACGCGCCATTGATCGGCCGTGACATTCTCGCGAACCACCCACGCTTGAGCCGACGGATGGAGATCCAGTCTTTGGAGCTGTAGTTGCTCCACACGACGCTCGGCTTGTCTTTCAGATGCGCCTGCCGCTGACGAACCTTCTTCCACTCGCCTCCCGCAAGACGCAACGCCTTTCGTGCCGCCTCTGCCTCACCGGACGCGATCTGAAGCTCACCATGCAGATGCAGTTTATGCCGATCCGAGATCTCAACAGCGAACCAGTAATCGACCTCTCGACCAAGTGCACCCTTAAGTCGACGAGAGATGCGTTCGGATAACCAATCCACAGCAGACGTCTTGCTTCGCGCCTTGATCTCCACGTCAGCGGACAGATGAAGCGTGAAGGCTTGACTGGGGCCAGAATGTCGAAGGGCATGATGAAACCACTCAAGCCGTCCCGGATCAGACAGATCGCGCCACGGGGCCGGAACGGTGTGCTGCCGAAGGCGAGGATGGACGACTTCATAGTCGCGCCAGAAGCGGGCGTGGCGGACCTCCTCAGCGTCGCTCAGGCTTTCAGGCTTGTAGAACGCAGGTGAGTGGTTGGCAGGATCAACGTCAAAGCGGATAACTGGATAGAGGGGATGGGAGGGTGTCACCGATGTAACTGAAGTCCCCCCACTCACACGCACATTATCGGAGACCGCAACTGCTTGGAAAAACGGGCGAAAAAGCGCGTCACGAAAGACCGATTTGACCCTTGTCGATTTTACTTTGTTGTCAACGCAGGTGCGTGCTTTCAGGGTTTCGGCCTCTTCCCGTTCAAGAAGCTCGAGCTCTTCCAAATCGTCGTCACTGAGGTTTTCGAAGTCGAGATCGTTTAGCGAAAACGTCTGGTGGTTCGCCTGACAAGCGGGCGCTAAACTGCTATAATTCATCCTATCACCACTTGAGACCGGTCGGCGCGAGCGACGTCTCGGCCGGTCATTTTTGTTGTCTGCGGCAATTATAGCGGAACCGGATCGGGGTGTCGGTCCGGATCGAAAATTACCGTTATTAGGACGACTGACGTCTTAGAGTCAGTTTCCCGATGCAAGCCTAGATGATGTGGCCAGCGCGATGTCCATAACGATATGCACTTCGAATGCATTTACTTGCCGTGACTCGACACCCTGTCGTTCGTCATAGCCGGACGGACGGCAGGAGCGTGGATGGGCGGTCCCCGCGCTCCGGAAGCATCGCGAGCAGGCAAACGTGGTCGACCACCACGGCATCTGGCACCTAGGTCAGCCTGTCGACAGAGAGGATCACGTGCGACGCTTTTGGGCATGTCTAGCCCTAGCGAAAGGGCGTGACGCATTCCAGCTTCATAGGCGCAGGCCACCCCGGCAGTTATCATCGGGGACCGCATTTGCAGCATGGATATGTTTCCGGGCTTGGTATGCTTGGGTTCCCATTACGCATAGCAATCACCGGGCTGCATTTTACACAGGACTTCGTTCAAACATATTCCTTCTCTTGGCTGTCTCTCGACGTTGGAGTGTGTCGACGCTCGCTGGTGAGCTTGAAAGCGGGTGTGTTTCGATGTTGACGCTCGGGTTGTTTTTCGATGCTCGTCTGGAAATGTAAAGCTAGGTCAACTTAGGGGAAACACATGAGCTTTATGACAAAGCTCGTGTGACAAAATGGGCTTTACATCTGTAAAGATGGCCTGGGTTTGGATGGACCGTGGCCTGGGCGTTGGTTGGCCGATGTTGACGGCCGTCTACTTCTTCTTGGTGTAGGCTTTGCGCCTGGCGCGCATGGCTCTTCGCCTATCACTCTCCACGACGGTGTGGCCGGAGTTGAAGGAGATCAGCACGGCATAGGGAGCGTTGTCAGGATATGCTTGATCGTAGACAGCCAGCCCGCCCGGCACCTCTTTGACAACGTGGGTCGGGACGTGATTCTGGAGCAGAGCAAGGACTGCCTTCTTTACCGATCCTGGTGTCACGGCTAGCCCCGCGGTGGTGTGCGCTTGCGCGGCGTGGCGCCAAGTGACTGCACCACGCCGACGCGAGAGCCTGGTTTGGCGGCCGGCTTTACCTTGGGCCGAGGCTTAACGGCGGGCAAGGTCGACATGAACCCCTTTGCAGCGTGCATGCCATTCGCTGCGTTGTCGACGGCTTCGATCGAGTTGGCATCGATGTGATAGACCATGTCATCGACGCGGAAATAGACGCCGAGCCTGTTTTCGGCGACGATGTGGTCGTCACCTTTTGAGAATCGATCGGCGAGCAAGGTCGCCAGCGTGTGCAGTATCTCTTGGCGGCTGGCGCCCATGGTTGCCTCCCTTGGTAAACCGTGGGGTGTCTTACGCAAAGGTAGGGCCGGCGCAATGGCTGGCCCTGGTCTGTTGGGGCGGATTCGATGAGAGATCGACAGCGCGGTTAGCGTCACAAATGAGGGTTTTTGACGCAATCGCGCTGATCCTCCTTGGAATGTGGTTAGCGGGACTAATCGCGCTCGCCATCAAGGCGTTTAGCTGAGATCCTTGAAATAGCGGGTCTTGGTAGCCGTCTTCTCGGCGTCTCGCCGAGCCCAGGCGGTGAATTTCTGCGCCACCACTGCTTCGATCTTGTCGAGGGCGGGCTTAACATTCGCCGGCGTGGCCAGGTCGATGTTGCCGCCGCCGGTGGAGTTGGTCTCGGTGTCGATCACCTTGTCGATGCGGATCATGGCGTCACCTTCTCCAATGTGACAAGCGGTGCGCGGGGCGCTCTGCCTCTTTCGGCCGGCTGTCGGTCATCGCCTGTGATCCCATCCCTCCAGATCGATGAAGCCGAGAACTCCAGCGAAACCACTCTCCCTGCGATTGCCGTTGATGGAGCGTCTCGGTGCGATATCCCCAGTCCCAGGGGCCAAGGCTGATCTCACAGATCTGCCTTGGCCAACGGCACGGGTCAAAGTTATAGCGCGTTGAGCGACGGGTGTCGGTCGGATTGTCGAGGCTACTTCGTGGCCGGCTTGGAGGGTTTGTGCCGAGGGTCCTTCGGCTGAGTCATACCGCGCGGGGCAGCCCGGACGACTTCGCGCTCCGCCGCTGCGATCGCAGCGGCGATCGCGTCCTCACGCCAGGCAAATTGCTCAGAACCCCTAGCTGCGCGCGCCACGAGCCAGACATCGTCGGCGGGAGCGATCAAACTGGGCAAATGAAAACTGCCACTGGGATACCCTTCAGTTATGCCTCTCATCCGCTTGAGCAGCCGGACTGCCATGGCGTCATCCGTCGCGTTAGGACGGCTGTCATCCTCTTTTACTGCCTCGGCTTCTTGGGCTCGAAACTTAGATACCTTCTCTCGATAGGCTTCCTCCTTCGCGCGCAGTTCGACCATGCTCTTTTTGAACGAGTTTTTGGAAATGAAAGAGGCCGCGACGACGATCGCACCGGCCGCGCCGAGAAGCAGGATCATCATCATTTGAACGCCTCCTCGAGAATCTCCCGTCCGTTGTAATGTAGGAACATTGCCCAGATTAGGCAAATACCGATCGCGAACCCCATCTCCACATAGTCGTTCAGCGCCCACGTTTTGGTGCCAACGACGTAACTAACGAGCGGGCTGAGAAAGCCGCCTGTGACAAAGCCAGTCGCAGCCCTGTCCCATGAGGCCGCTCTAAACTTGCCCATCTCCAATTTCAGGATTCTTGACCTTTCAAGCTCTGCCTTCTCGGCCGCCAACTCGACCGGATCTTGATCACTTGCCATGGAATCCCCTCAAAGCCCTCTCAGAATAGCCCATACGCTGGATTGGCGCGATAGAGACGTTCCTGGCGTTCTCTCGCAGCCTGCTCCTCGGCTCTGCTCTCTGGCCCAATCCACGTCATCGGCAAAAGATATCGCCCAGAGCTGCGTCCAGGTGCTCCTTGATGAGTTGCATGGCGAACCGGTTCTGATCCATGCACTCGAAACCATTCAGCCATTCGCTTATACAGCTCGCACCTTGGCGACGTTGGTGGCTGTAGCCGAACGCAGCGGGCCGTGCGCCCTGTAGTAATAGATTTGGCAGACCATGGTTGGAGTTCATTGAAGTAGGGGGTTTGGTCGCCGCTTCCTCAGTGTCTCGCCGGGCTC
Organism: Mesorhizobium sp. HAY1-8B; assembly: GCF_056868045.1. Taxonomy (NCBI): domain Bacteria; kingdom Pseudomonadati; phylum Pseudomonadota; class Alphaproteobacteria; order Hyphomicrobiales; family Phyllobacteriaceae; genus Mesorhizobium; species Mesorhizobium sp. HAY1-8B. Next base: position 2,032,994 of record NZ_CP200321.1, on the reverse strand, counting down.
GGCGAACAACAGCCTCGTAGAAGGCGCCTTTCATCGAATCCGGCTTGGCGATGCGCGGTAGCCATAAGGCGAACATCCCACGAGGGGAGGTGGTTCCCGAATTTTTGATCTGGTGGCGCCAAAAGGTATCCGGATAGAAGGACCGAGGCTCACCTAGGACTTCGATCCGCTGGATGAAGCTTGCGATCAAAGTCGATTGGTTCCTGGGGCGCAAGACGTCCGGAAAACTGCAGGTGGTCTTTAGGTCGGCTTGAGGTGGTATCGGGAGCAATATGGCTCACGCGCACCGCTTGATAGAGTGACCCTCGTCGTTATCTGGACCGACCCTCACCCATCCCATGGCTGTTGCCGACAACAAGCTGAGCCATCTCGTCCCTTCAGCGCTGTTTCCTGCGCACGGACCTCTCGCATCTGCTTTTGGAAGCTCCATTTCGAGATATAGGAAGCTCCAACAACGAGAACGCCGACTGCCGTAACCATCGCAAGCATCATTTAACCGCCTCCTTTACGACATGCCGTTGTTTTTGAATTCTGTGAACAGTCAAAGACGATAGCGGCTACGTTCTGAAAGCACGTTTGCCGAGGCGCGCGCGCAGACTATGCTCGCCCAACTGCAATTGCGGGAGCACTGTCGATGTTTGGTTCGACATTTCGGCAAACAGGTGATGCTGAACGAGATCCTGTTTGGAGTGATCGCTTGGCGCGGGGAAAGCGCTGGAGCGCTTTGCCCAAAGCCCACCTCCTGCGAATACCTTCCTTAGTCGCCCATCCAACGCATTGCCCTGCGTTTGTCGTTGAGACGCTTCTCCGGCGGCCATGCGGTAATGATGTGCTTGCCGTCTGACAGCACGTAAACCCGTTCACCTAGGCGAGCGATTCTGACTGAATAGATCGCTGTCCTTTTCGACCGTCTCTCAATCAGCTTGGCGTAGCCATGTTTGATGTCGTGAACGATATCTGAGAATTCGCCTGGCCCCAGGACGATTCCGTAACGGATCAGGAGCTGACGATGAAAATGCCAGTGCCTCGCTGGAATTGATGCACCATTCCAACGAGGATTGAAGTGGGGCTTCTTGCTCACTGACCACCTCGACGGTCACTGAAGATCAGTCGCAGCTTTTGGATACGGTCGAGCGTTGGAGACGGGTCTGTGTCCCCACTTGCAAGCCTGATGAATTCGATCCACCCGAGTTCATTTGACGTGATGGCTCTTTCCGAAGTGCGCCTCTGACAGACGACGACGGAGACTTCGTCGGCGGCGCCGCTCATTTGCCGAAGATCCCACGGAGAGCGGCCCTGGATCTGGATGTGAGGCTCGGATCCGAATAGTCGGAGGCCTTTCGGATTTCCTCCAACCAGGCGGTCTCGTTTTCAGTCACGAGGGTCCCGAAGATCTTGCGGATGGCGAGTTCGGTTGTATCGCCGCCAAGCTGTTCAACGGCCATCATGAAGAGCAAGGCTGGATCGCATTCGAGCGCTTGGCCAGAGCCGGGACGCGGTCGAGCGGCAACTTGCTAGAGCCTACCTTGATGTTCGTCAGCATGTTGTGCTGTGCGAAGCCCGCCTCGCCTGAGATCAGCGACTGCGTCTTACGCGCCTTCAGCTCTAGAATGCGTCTCTCGACGAATTTTGCCAGCCTGGTTTCAGAATACGGCCTATTTGTCTCGCGTCTAACCATTGTTTCATTCTCTTATTTTCGCAATCGTCTTGCTTGCTACAGACATATAGCAGTATATCGATGGATATATTAACTAATACTGCGGACAAATGAGTTGCATTCCCTTTCGCCACGCTAATTCTTGGTGGCGATGTGCCTGTGACGACAGCTGGGGCCATTTTCGCATTTGCTCCGCACGGGCGGGGCTGCTTGACTCGCGGCCCGCACGAGCTACGTCCATCGACAGCACAATCCAAGCGGTGGCGTTTTGCGAGGGTCTCTATCGGATGGCGAAGAAACTCAAAGTCTATCAAACCTCTATCGGCTTCTTTGACCTTGCCGTGGCCGCGCCGTCGATGAAGGCAGCAGCAGAGGCTTGGGGGACTGATCCCGACATCTTTAAACGCGGCTTCGCGAAACAGACGGAAGACCCGAAGTTGGTGGAGGCAACGACAGCCACGCCAGGCGTGGTTCTGCGACGGCCAGTCGGCTCGCATGGACAATTCACAGACAACGCTAAACTTCCGAAAGCGCCCGAGGCGGTTCAGCGCCTCCCTGACGATCGTGCGCAACGCGGGGGCGTCAGCAAAAAGGGCAAGACGAAATCCGATGGGAAAGCGGAACGGATCGAGGCGGCTGCTCTCGAAAAGAAGCAGAGGCGTGAAGCCCTTGATCTCGCCAAAGCCGAAGCGGACCGCGCGCGCGCAACGGAGCGACGCGACCGCATGATCGCCAAGGCCAACGCCGCTTTCGAACGGGCCGGCTGTCGCCATAAGGACACCATGAATTCCATTAGGCAGCGTCGAGATAGCCTAGACAGAGAGGAAGCCGACGAGAACGAGAGATGGGGACGTGAGCAGCAGGCTCGTGATGACGCGTTGGACCGGGCAAGAGAGTAAGGCCGCGAGCCGGTCAGCTGTTCTGCCCCTACCCGATGGTAAGAAATTGGCCCAAATCGACCTGCGGTCAATGTGCCCCCGCAACATCTCTGCTATTGGCCGCGCTGCCGACGGCGTGCAGACACTTTGTAGAAGGCTACCCTGGTTCAGGTCGCGTTAACGGCACAAACATGGAGCTGCGAGGGTCTAAGGGGATAAGTTGTAACTGGGGAACTTGTCCAGAGCCGCCTTCTTAGCGGCAATTGTCACGTCGCCGTAGTCGTCGCCGGCAGTTTTACCTGCATGCCCTTGGATCGCATCCAGAATTCGCCTGGAAATCCCCAGCTCTGTCCCAACTGTTTTGAATCGATGCCGCCATGCATGGTTGGGTGGAACACCTTCGGGTATTAAGTCCAGGCGCTGAAGCCACTGGCTCACGCGACCGGCGACGGTGCGTGCCGCGGTAATCCCATCCTTGCTGTTTGTATGAAACAGGGGGCCGTCGGGCGCGGCATCGACGAAATTCACGAAGCCCATTTCGACTATCTGCAGGTGCAGCGGCACGTCCCGGTAACCACCTGCCTTTACGGTGCCAGCATCTGGGGTGATGCGCATGATATAGGTCTCACCTTCTTTGCGGAAGTCTTGCTTTCGCAGCTGAGTGATTTCGGCAATGCGCGCGCCGGTGAAGGCACAGAGGAGCGGAGACCATCTCTTCGCTGCTGATGTTTGTGGCGCTTCAGTTGTTCGAGGATTGTCCGTTTTGGTGGGAACATAGTCGCGGGCTGTGCAGAGAATCGCAATCGCTTCAGGCAACGTGAACCCCTTCTCACGGCTGAGTGACTTCCTCGGCACGCCTTGCCGAACCCGCTCGGCGACATTCGATTGCAGGCGGTCGTTGTCTACAGCCCACGACAGGACAGCGCGCAGAGATGCAAGGTCGACGTCGGCCACCGTCTTGGCCGACAATGTCTTTAGTCGCTCGTCGCGCCACTCCATGACATTCTGTTTTGTCAGGCGTCTTGCATCATTGTGGCCGACGAATTTCGCCAGGTTGGCAAACACCGGCGTCCAGCGCCTTTCGGCCTCCCTGCCCTTTCCAACTGCCTTGCGTGACTTGATATAATCCACCAGCAATCCCTTCAGCGGAACGGGTGGCAGTTCATCCTCAATCGGCTTCGTCTCGGCGATGAGGGGGTGGGTCGGCTTGCCTGTGAAATCGCCCTCATCCCTTTCGGCGACACGGGATAGGGCCTCGTATTCGGAAATGCAGATCGCACGCGCCAGTGTGCGCCACTCTTCGGTTCCAAACTCGGCAGTCGTGTTTCCGATCACCCTGAAACGGTCAATCCGATTTTCGACCAATTCGGCAAGATCCCGATCGTTCAATTGACCGGCCATGCCCCGTCGCAACTGGGCTACGTTGCCATCGTCAATAGAGACGGAGGCCCACTGCGGACCGGCATTTCTGAGCCGCTCATCTTGAGCAAGCCGATCATTGTAATTGCGGAGGGCGATCTGGTCGAACGACAACGGGTAGCGGCCGATCACGACGGGTCGATTGCCCGCTTCCGCTGCACGGCGTTCCGCCAGGGCGATTCTGTGCTGTAGGGCAGCAACGGCGCCTGGAAGAGCCTTAAGTGCAGTTCTATAATCGCCTCCGAGCGGCGTTCGAAGTTCGCTCTTGCCATCCATAAAGGCCCTCAGGTCTTTCGGAATGACTAGTCTTGCGAAATAGCGACCGTCTCGATCAAGGAGATTTCGGACTGGCCTCCGCATGTTTTCCCGCCATTTTGTTACATGTTTTGTAACATCAGAATGGACAAGAAGCCTTGCATGTCAAGGGTTCCAGCGATTTCAATGGGATAAGATGGTGCTGCGAGAGAGGATTGAACTCTCGACCTCTCCCTTACCAAGGGAGTGCTCTACCACTGAGCTACCGCAGCCGCCGATGGCGGGGCTTCTGCCATATCGAACCGGCAAGCGCAAGGCCAAGAACAACGCTTCTGTGAAAGCCTTTGCCGGATAGCTTTTAATGACATGGCGGCGCCACAATGTTGGCTATCCCTGAACAACAGGGTTGGCCGGCCGCCGGCCGGGACGGGACGATGAGCGACAAGACGATATCACCGAAAAAGGGCAGCACGGACCGCAAGGGCCGGCTCGCCGAGCAGTTGCGCGCCAATCTGCAGAAACGCAAGGCGCAATCGCGCTCGCGCCGTACAGGTGAAGCCGACCAGAGGCCGGACGGGCTCGGCACGGCCAGGGAAATACAAAAAGATTAACTCAAATCGGCCACTCTTGGACCGGAGCGGGCGAAATCCTATTTCTTGAACCAGATTGGCCAATGGTCTAGACGGGCCGATACTCAAACGATTGAACCGGCCTTTTTGAGCCGAGAGGGACGTTCTTCCATGGATCGCATCAGAATTGTCGGCGGCAACAAGCTCGTCGGAAGCATTCCGATCTCGGGTGCGAAAAATGCCGCTTTGCCGCTGATGATCGCCTCGCTTCTGACCGACGACACGCTGACGCTGGAAAACGTGCCGCATCTGGCCGATGTCGAGCAGCTGATCCGCATTCTCGGCAATCACGGCGTCGACTATTCGGTCAATGGCCGCCGCGAGAAACAGAACGAGGGCTATTCGCGCACCATCAATTTCTCCGCCCGCAACATTGTCGACACGACGGCACCTTACGAGCTGGTGTCGAAGATGCGTGCGTCTTTCTGGGTGATCGGCCCGCTGCTGGCCCGCATGGGCGAAGCCAAGGTGTCGCTGCCCGGCGGCTGCGCCATCGGCACGCGCCCGGTCGACCTGTTCCTCGAAGGTCTGCAGGCGCTCGGCGCCGATCTCGACGTCGACACCGGCTATGTCATAGCCAAGACCAAGAATGGCCGCCTGGTCGGCAACCGCTATGTCTTCCCGAAAATCTCGGTCGGCGCTACCCATGTGCTGATGATGGCGGCATCACTGGCCAAGGGCGAAACCGTGCTGGAAAACGCCGCCTGCGAGCCCGAAATCGTCAACCTCGCCGAATGCCTCAACGCCATGGGCGCGAAAATTTCCGGCGCCGGCACGCCGACCATCACGATCGACGGCGTCGACGCGCTGTCGGGCGCGCGCGTGCGCGTCATTCCGGACCGCATCGAGACCGGCACCTATGCCATGGCTGTCGCCATGACCGGTGGCGATGTCGTGCTCGAAGGCGCGCGTCCCGAGCTGCTGCAGACCGCGCTGGACGTGATTTCGCAGACGGGAGCCGAGATCACACAGACCAATTCCGGCATCCGCGTGAAGCGCAACGGCGCCGGCATTTCGCCGGTCGACGTGACGACCGCGCCCTTCCCGGCCTTCCCGACCGACCTGCAGGCGCAGTTCATGGGCCTGATGACCATGGCCAAGGGCAAGTCGCGCATCACGGAGACGATCTTCGAAAACCGTTTCATGCATGTGCAGGAACTGGCCCGGCTCGGCGCCCACATCACGCTTTCGGGCCAGACGGCGATCGTCGACGGCGTGGCGAAGCTGAAAGGCGCGCCGGTCATGGCCACCGATCTTCGCGCGTCCGTCTCGCTGGTCATCGCCGGCCTTGCCGCCGAAGGCGAGACCACCGTCAACCGCGTCTATCATCTCGACCGCGGCTTCGAGCGGCTGGAGGAGAAACTCTCCAATTGCGGCGCGGTGATCGAGCGGATTTCAGCTTAGGCCAATCGGCGCGATTCCAAGCGTCCTGCAAAGCCGAATATTGGCGAAATCCTCGGTGAAGGCATCCTTCTCCCCGTCACGATACGGGGAGAAGTGGCCGGCAGAGCGATGAGGGGCAGCGCAAACCGAAGATATTGGCGCGGTTGCGCCGATCGCCAAGACCGCCTAACAGAAGGGCTGAACCGTCAACTTCAGGTGCGAAATCCGCATGGCAGCCCTCAAGCTTATCGCGCTCGACGACCAGGATCTGAGCATTGTTTCGGCTCATGTCCAGGACGCCGTCCTGAAAGTCAGTGACCTCGAATACCTGCCCTCGGCCAAGCGCTTCGTGCTGACCATGAACCGTTTCGTCTGGGAGGCGAAGTCGAGCCTGTTTCGCCAGCACAATGAGCGGCGGCAGGCCGTTCTGCATTTCGATCGGGTGCTGGGCGCCAAGACCAATGGCATTGCCCGCGACAAGCCGGCCGAGGTGCTGTCCCTGCTGGCGATCAGCTTCATCGAGATCAGCAAGCCGGCAGGCATCGTCGAGCTGATCTTTTCGGGCGGCGGCACCATCATGCTCGATGTCGAATGCATCGAGGCCCGCCTTGCCGATATTGGCGGCGCGTGGGAAGCCACGTCGCGTCCCGTCCACAAGGCTTGAGTGCCCCATGGCCATCACACTTGCCCAGTCCGATGCTGATTTCGAGCAGCGTTTCGCCGCCTTCCTGACGACCAAGCGGGAAGTATCCGCCGATGTCGAGGCCGCGGTGCGCGCGATCATCGCTCGGGTGCGCGCCGAGGGCGATGCGGCGCTGATCGACTATTCCAGTCGGTTCGACCGTGCCGACCTGAAAAGCGTCGGCATCGCCGTATCGAAAGACGAAATCGCCAGCGCCTATGATAGGGCCGATGCACAGACGATCAAGGCGCTCGAATTCGCGCGCGACCGCATCCGTGCCTATCATGAGCAGCAGCTTCCGAAGGACAATCGCTATACGGATGCCGCCGGAGTCGAACTGGGCTGGCGCTGGACGGCGATCGAAGCCGTCGGGCTCTACGTGCCGGGCGGCACCGCAAGCTATCCAAGCTCGGTGCTGATGAATGCCATACCGGCCAGGGTTGCCGGCGTCGAACGCGTCGCGATCTGCGTGCCCGCCTCCGGCGGCGCCATACCGCCGCTGGTGCTCGTGGCGGCCGATATCGCTGGCGTTTGCGAAATCTATCGCGTCGGCGGCGCCCAGGCGATCGCCGCCCTTGCCTATGGCACCGAAACGATAAAGCCGGTGGCCAAGGTCGTCGGCCCCGGCAATGCCTATGTCGCGGCGGCCAAGCGGCAGGTGTTCGGCACGGTCGGCATCGACATGATCGCCGGCCCCTCGGAAGTGCTCGTGGTGGCCGACGGCAACAACAATCCTGACTGGATCGCCGCCGACCTGCTCGCCCAGGCCGAACACGATGTATCGGCGCAATCGATCCTGATCACCGACGATCCGGCCTTCGGCAAGGCAGTCGAACAAGCGGTCCAACGCCAGTTGCAGAGCTTGCCGCGCGGCGAGACCGCCGCGGCGAGCTGGCGCGATTTCGGCGCGGTGATCGAGGTCAAGACCATCGAGGCCGCGCTGCCGCTGGTCGACCGTATCGCGGCCGAACATGTCGAGCTGGCCATCGACGATGCCGAAGGTTTCCTGTCGCGGATGCGCAATGCCGGTGCCGTCTTTCTCGGCCGCCACACGCCGGAAGCCATCGGCGACTATGTCGGCGGCTCCAATCACGTGCTGCCGACGGCCCGCTCGGCGCGCTTCTCGTCGGGCCTGTCGGTGCTCGACTTCGTCAAGCGCACCTCGGTCCTGAAACTCGGGCCGGAGCAGTTGCGTGTGCTGGCGCCGGCGGCGATCGCGCTCGCCAAGGCGGAAGGGCTCGAGGCGCATGGCCGCTCCGTCGCCATACGGTTGAACATGTAGGCTGAGATGACGGGCCCCGATCAAACCCGCGCAAAGCTGATCGATGTCGAACTCGATGAATCGATCGGCCGTTCGACGCCCGATGTCGAGCACGAACGGGCGGTGGCGATTTTCGACCTGATCGAGGAGAACAGTTTTCAGCCCGTCAACGACAGCGGCGCCGGTCCCTACCGGCTGAAACTGTCGTTGGCCGAGCAGCGTCTGGTCTTCGCCGTGGCGCGCGAGGACGGCACCGCGGTGGTCACCCACATCCTGTCGCTGACGCCGCTCCGGCGCATCGTCAAGGACTACTACATGATCTGCGAAAGCTATTACGACGCCATCCGCTCCTCGACGCCGAGCCATATCGAGGCGATCGACATGGGCCGGCGCGGTTTGCACAATGAAGGTTCGCAGACGTTGATGGACCGGCTCTCCGGCAAGATCGACATCGACTTCGACACGGCGCGACGGCTGTTCACGCTGGTCTGCGTGCTGCACTGGCGGGGCTAGCCCTGGTACCCGGCGCCCTGCCCCGCTCCATCCTGTTCCTGTGCGGCATGAACGCCGTGCGCTCGCCGATGGCCGAGCAACTGGCGCGCCGGATGCTGCCCGCCACCATTTTCGTCGCCTCGGCCGGCGTGCGCGCCGGCGAGCGCGACCCGTTCGTCGACGCCGTGCTTGCCGAGGAGGGTCTCACGCTGGGCGAGCGTCATCCAAGGACGCTGGGCGATCTCGAGGACGACTATTTCGACCTGATCGTCACGCTGGCGCCGGAGGCGCACCATGCCGCGCTGGAGCTCACCCGCTCGCTCGCCGTCGAGGTCGAATACTGGCCGACGCAGGACCCAACCGGTGCCAGCGGCACGCGCGAGCAGATCATGGCGGCCTACCGCGACGTGCGCGAGCGACTGAAGTTGCGCATAAGCCGACGTTTTTTGCCTCCAGAAGCAAAAAACGCGACGGATTAAGCGTGTTCACAAGCGCTCGATTATCATATAGGTTCCGCCGAAATTCCGGCCTGGGCGCGCCTGGGCGCCGGAACTGCCATCCAAGCAAAGGTATCGAATGCCGAAGGAAGAAGTCCTCGAGTTTCCGGGTGTCGTGACGGAATTGTTGCCCAACGCGATGTTCCGGGTGAAGCTCGAAAACGAACATGAGATTATCGCCCATACGGCCGGCCGCATGCGTAAGAACCGCATCCGCGTGCTGACCGGCGACAAGGTTCTGGTCGAGATGACGCCATACGACCTGACCAAGGGCCGCATCACCTACCGCTTCAAGTAAGATCAAGGCCCGGCCGGAACGCGATGAGCATTTTGCAGAAGCTGGTGCTTGCCTCGGGTTCGCCGCGCCGCATCGAACTTTTGCAGCAGGCCGGCATCGAGCCGGACCGGATCCTGCCAGCCGATGTCGACGAAACGCCGCTGCGTGCCGAGCATCCGCGTTCGCTCGCCAAGCGGCTGTCGAAGGAAAAGGCCGAGAAGGCGTTCGCATCGCTCAAGACCGAGACGGACTACGCGCCAGGCTTCGTGTTGGCCGCCGACACGGTTGTCGCGGTTGGGCGGCGCATCCTGCCCAAGGCCGAAACACTCGATGATGCCGCCAATTGCCTCGGGTTGTTGTCCGGTCGTTCGCACCGCGTCTATTCCGGCATCTGCCTGATCACGCCAGGCGGCAAGCTGCGCCAGCGGCTGGTCGAGACGCGGGTGCGTTTCAAGCGACTGCCGCGCGAGGAGATCGACGCCTATGTCGCCTCGGGCGAATGGCGCGGCAAGGCCGGCGGCTATGCCGTCCAGGGCCTCGCGGGGGCCTTTGTCGTCAAGCTCGTCGGCTCCTACACCAACATCGTTGGGCTGCCGCTCTATGAAACGGTGGCGCTGCTGTCGGGTGAAGGCTTCAAGATCCATCAGAACTGGCTGTCCGCGCGGCCATGAATTCCGACTCCAAGATCACGCCGCTACGCCCAAAGCGCCCCTGCCCCGAATGCGGCAAGCCATCGGCGCGCGACACCTTTCCGTTCTGCTCGACGCGCTGCAAGGACATCGACCTCAACCGCTGGCTGAAGGGCGCCTATGTCATCAAGGCTCGCGACGACGAGGAAGAGCCGGACACCGACGAGCCGCAATAAGGCCTGGCCATCAGCGCGGGACCAGACTTCGATCAGGCTTCTGCCGAGCCCGCGGGGCCATTGGCGTCCGATTGCAAGAAGAATCTGTCGAGGAGGGGAATGCAGGCCGCCCCAAGGCCGGCTGCCTGCCGGTCCGAAGTGCCCTCCCTGACGAAGAGAGCCGCAAGATCACTGGCGCCGATGGCCGAGAGCTTTTCCCTGATCTCGCGCACCAGCTCGGCTCTCACCCATTGCGGCATGAGGCCGTCCAGAACGATGCCCCTGAATGTGGCAAGCGCCGACGCCGAATGGACCGCCATCGATATGCTGGACGAGGTTGCCTCGATCCATTTCCTGAGCTCCGGGTCGGGGGCGCGAGACCCTGGCGCCAGACCGACATCGTCAACCGAAACCGATGTGCCGAGCGGTGCCACACCGCCGCTCGCAGATGGCACCAGGATGCGTCCGATTCCAGGCCTTGCATCGCGCCGCGAGAAGCCGAGGCGACCATGTTGGACAATGCCTCCGTCAAGCAAATGCCCGATGAAGATATAGAGGAAGTCGGGCGCGCCCCCGGCCAGTCCATAGGCCAGTTCCGCGCTGCATGCCGCCACCGCGTCCCGATCGAGATAGATCGATAGATGTGTTTCCTTGCCCATTTGCAGGGCCAGGTCCTCAAACTCGGCCCACGCGCTCTCCGGACCGTCCGTGCCCTTGCCGTTTGCGACCGCCGCGAGAATATCCGAAGCTACCGCTATGCCGATGTCCTCCAGCCGCGCGTGCTGGGCTGCGGTCAGGCGCGAGCGCATCTCGGCAATCGCCGTATATGCGATGCGTGCTATTTCACCCATTTCGCCCGCGCCGTAGGACAGCCTTCGCTGCTCTAGAACCCCGCCGACAAAATCGACCAGTGCGATGTCCGCATGGCGCAGCCCCAGCCGCAGGCCAAGAAACAGCGCTCCCTCGGGATTGATCGACATCGGGACCGACGGCTGTCCGACCTTGCCCTTGACGGGCCTTCCCGCCGACAGCAGTCCTTCCGCCTCGAGGGAGCGGACGATGACGGACGCGGTCTGCTTGGTTAACCCGGTGATCTCGGCGATCTGGGCTTTGGACAGTTGACCGTGAATCCTGATCAGCGACAGGGCAAGACGTTCATTCGACGCGCGGAGGCCGACCTGGTTCGCGCCCCTGTAAGCTGGATAGATACCGTTTGGGCTCGTTCGGGCAGAGCTTCCGCCCCCTATACGTCCGGTCACCGTGAATACCCCAATAGGACGCGCCCGCCGACCTGGATGTTGGCAGACGCAGATACGACCCTTGGCAAGGATTTGCAGGAGCGAGTAAATAAGTCAATCAAAATTACCTATTGACTTGATCCGCGACCTGAAAGTAGCTGGCATGGACCAAAGACGAGGGAAGCGAAGATGGTACGCGGCGACTGGATCGCAACATGGACTGCCAGCCCTATGAATGTCTGGGGCGCCGACATGGTGATCCCGGGGTTCTACAACCAGACGGTTCGCGAGATTGCCCGCATCAGCGTCGGTGGCCAGCGGTTAAGGATACGGGTGTCGAACGAGTTCGGCAGCGCACCGGTCGTCATCAACGCGGCGCATGTCGCACTGGCGGGCGAGGACGGAGCCATCCAGCCCCTGACGAGCCGCCCCCTCACCTTTGGCGGCGACGCGACCGCCTCGATCGCGCCGGGCGCTCCGCTGTTCAGCGATCCCGTGGAATTGGCGACGCCCGCGCTGTCCCGGCTTGCCCTGAGTTTCTATGTGAGCGGCCACCTTCCGGTGGAAACCCACCATTACGAGGCACAGCAGACGGCATTCATATCCATACCGGGGAATTTCGCGGCCTCCGAACTCCTGCCGCTTCAGCAAACCACCACCAGCCGCTACTTCGCTTCAGCCATCTACGTCGACGCAAAGGAAGGATCGCGCGCGATTGCCTGCTTCGGCGACTCCATTACCGACGGCTACGGTTCGCAGATAGACGGCGACAGGCGGTGGCCGGACATTCTGAGCGAGCGGCTCAGCGCCAGCACCGCGACGCAGGACCTGGCCGTGCTCAACCTTGGCATCGGCGGCAACCGGCTTCTGAGCAATCGCCGCGGCACGAAGGCTTTGGAGCGGTTCGACCGCGATGTGCTCAGCCTGCCCAGGGTATCGCATCTCGTCATTCTGGAGGGCGTCAACGACATAGGCTGGCCCAACACCGCGCTCGCGGGCGCCGATGAGGCCGTAACGGCAAGACAAATCATATCGGCGATCAGGCAGCTTGCCGCGCGCGCCGAGACTGCCGGCATTCGCGTCATCCTGGGGACCCTGACCCCATTCGAAGGAACAACATCGGAATCGCCGGTCGGCGATTTCTACACCCCCGAGAAAGAGAAGGTTCGCGCCGCCGTCAATGCATGGATCCGAAAGGCCGAAGGCGTTCACGGCTTTGTCGACTTTGATGCCGCCGTTCGCGATCCTGGCCGGCCAACCAGGCTCCTCCCAGCCTATGATTGCGGCGATCACATCCACCCGAGCGACGCGGGCTACAGGGCCATGGCACAAGCCATCGACATGGCCCTGTTCGAGTAATGGCATATTTAGTAAGTCATTCTGACTTATTATTGACACATGCCAATGTTTGTTGCATAACGTCCTCGAACGCTGGCGAGCCGTGGCTGCAAGCGTCAATGGGAGGATTTCATGCGAACCAATAGTCTGCGGTTGCCGCGCATAGCGCTGGCATGCGCGTTGAGTGCCTTCACCGCCTTCGGACCAGCGGCTGCTGGAGCGGCGGACCTTTCCTCGATTCTTTTCGTCAATCCGCTGCCCAAATATCCGGCGTGGCGACTGATCGGCGATTGCGTCGCCAATCGGGCGAAGGAACTGAACATTCCCACGACGGAATCCGGCCCGACCACCGGCAATCTCGATGCCACCGTCATGATTCAGCAGATACAGCAGGGCATCGCCAACAAGGCGGGAGCGATACTGACCTTTCCGGCGACGGCGGGATTTGTTCCCCTGCTCCAGCAGGCGGGGAAGGCCGGTATCACGGTCGGCACGTTCTATGGTGCTTCCGGAACGGAATCCGGCTCGAACGTGAACATCGGGGCAAACTTCACCCGGGTCGGCGAAATCTTTGTCGAAGCGATAGCAAAGCGCGAGGGCCCGCAGCATGTCGGGCTGATGGCGCAGGGACCAAGCGGCGCGGCCAAAGCCTTCGTCGACGGGTTCACCGCGGCGGCCGCGAAGACCCAGAACGTCACCGTGTCCGCTGTGGTCTACACCAATGACGATGCCAGCAAGGCGCTTGACCAGGCCAATGCCCTTTTGACGGCGCATCCCGAGGTCAACGTCATCGCCTCGCATATGGGAACCGCCACGCAGGGCGGGACCGCCGCCATCAAGTCCAAGGGCCTGACCGGCAAGGTCGTATTCGTCGCCAATGGGACGGCAGGTGGCGGCGAGCAAGGACTTGCCGACGGCACCGTCTACAAGCTGATGCTGCAGGATCTTTGTACGGCGGGGTCCAAAATGGTCGATTCCGTCGCGGCCATCGCTCACGGCGAGACGGTTCAACCGCAGATCGATGTTGGCGTGCGCATGTTCGACGCGAGCGACTACAAGGAATATCTCGCCAAGGGATGGCAGTGATGGCATTCGCCCAGCCGGACATTCCGGCACCCGCGCTGGAGATGCTCGGGGTGGGCAAGTCGTTCGGCAACGTCAAGGCGTTGTCGAATGTCGATATCACCGCCGGGGCGGCCGAAATCCATGCCATTGTCGGCGACAATGGTGCGGGCAAGTCGACCACGCTCAAGATCATGTGCGGGATTTTCCGTCCGGATCAGGGGCAACTGCGACTGGGCGGAAAGTCGGTTGAGATGCGCGACGCGTCGGAGGCCCATCACCTCGGCATCTCGGTTGTTCATCAGGACCTCGCTCTTGTCGAATGCCTGGACATCGCCACGAACATGGCTTTGGGAGCCATTCCGCGCAGAGGACGCTTCCGGCTAGACCGCCGCCGCATGGAGACGGAAGCCGCCAAGGTGCTGGACGAGCTGAAGATAAGGGTCGGCTCGGTCCGCACCCAGATCGGACTGCTTTCTGGAGGCGAACGTCAAATCGTCGCCATAGCCCGCGCGGTTCGGATGGATCTTCCGATCATGCTTCTCGACGAGCCTACCGCGGCACTGGGAGTCCGGGAGACGGCCCATGTGGGAGAAATCCTCGGCGAGCTCCGGCAGCAGGGGAAGGCCGTCATCTGCATCAGCCACGACATGGATTTCGTGTTTCGCAATAGCGACAGCATCACTGTCATGCGGCTGGGGCGCTCGGTCGCGACGCGACGCACCAGGGATACCAGCCGCGATGAAATCATCGGACTGATTACAGGTGCGATCCAGGGCGACACTGCCAGTTCCGATCCAACCTTTGCCTGAACGAGGGAACCAGACCGTGGCCAGCGAACGGGCAGAACACCAATCTTCGACAGCCTCGCAAGGTGTCCTTTCAACACTGATGTTGCGCCAGGAAACGACATTGCTGGCGGTCATCGTGGCGGTTGGAATCGTTGCCACGCTTCGCAACCCCGCATTCCTCAACCCGGCAAATCTCACCGACATCGCCCGCGCGGCGGTGATCTATTTCGTCATGGGCTGCGGCGCTTCACTGCTCATGATCGGAGGCGGGCTCGATTTCTCCGTGGGCGCCGTCTTCACGCTTGGCGGCATCACCTGCGCCTGGTTGCTGGTGTGGGGAGCGCCCTGGCCGCTTGCGGTCCTGGCGGGCGTGGCGGCTGGCGCCGCCGTCGGATACGTCAACAGCGTGATCATCGAGCGGCTGCACGTGCCTCCGATCATAGCGACCTTGGGCACCTTCTTCATCGTCGGCGGGCTATGTGTCCAATTCACTGGCGGAGAAGACATTGTCCCGCTGCCCGAAACGTTTCAGGCCCTGGGTCAGGGAGCCGTGCTCGGGATCCCCTACATCGTTCTCTATGCCATCGCGCTGGGGCTGCTCTTCTGGTTCCTGCTCGAACAGACGCCGTTCGGTGTCGAGACACGCGCGCTGGGTGGCAATCGCAAAGCCGCGATCGCCAACGGCCTCAAGGTCAACAGGCTCGATACGATCCTCTACGTCACCGCCGGCGCCACCGCCGGCCTTGCCGGTGTCATCTACGCGGCGCGCGTTGGAAGTGGCCAGGTTGCCGCCGGTGGGCCCTCGGTCACACTCTCGGTCGTCACGGCCGTACTCATAGGCGGTATCAGCTTGCTCGGAGGCTTGGGGACAATCACCGGCGTTGCGGTTGGGGCCCTGTTGCTATCGGCGATCGATAACGCCCTCATCGTTGCCAGCGTGCCGCCCCAATACAATAGCATCATCATCGGCGCGATCCTTATCTGCGCAGTGGCGGTTGATCACATGCGCAGGGAACGTCTGTACAAGCGCCGTCGGTGAGGTCTTTCCCGGAGCTCGTCCGATCAGGCCGCGTGGGTTTTGCGGCTTGTCCGCGCCCAGGCCGGCAGCCAGTCGCCGTGGGCAGCCAGGAGATCATCGACCAGTGACCAGATCTGGTCGAGATCGAGCTCCGCCGCCGTGTGCGGATCCATCATCGCCGCGTGGTAGATGTGCTCGCGGTTCTCACTCACCAGCGCCCGCACCGTCAGTTCCTGGACATTGATGTTGGTACGGATCAGCGCCGTCAGCTGCGGCGGCAGGTCGCCAATATAGGTGGGCTGGATGCCCGAGGCATCGACGACGCATGGCACCTCGACGGCACAATCGCGGGGCAGCGAAGTGATGCAGCCATTGTTGCGGACATTGCCGTAGATCACCGACGGTTCGCCGGTCCAGACCGAATTCATGATCGAGGAGGCATATTCCGGGGACTGCTCGACCTCGATGCGGTCGGCCGAACGATAGGCTTGCGCCTGGCCCTTCCAGCGCTCGATCTGTTCGATGCAGCGCTTGGGATATTCGTCGAGCGGGATGCCGTATTTCTCGATCAGGTCCGGGCGGCTTTCCTTGATGAAATAGGGCGTGTATTCGGCGAAATGCTCCGAACTTTCGGTGACGAAATAGCCGAGCCTGGTCAGCATGTCGTAGCGCACCTTGTTGGGGCAGCGCGGATTCCAGCCGGCTTTTGGCGCGCGGCCTTCGCGATAGGCGCGAACGAGATCCGGATAGAGATCGCGATAGGAACCGTCCGGCTGGCGATGCTCGAACTTCAGATAGAACGACATGTGGTTGATGCCGGCCGAGCGATAGCGGATCTCCTCGTAGGGAAGATCGAGATCGTGCGCCAGTTCCATCGCCGTGCCCTGCACCGAATGGCAGAGGCCGACCTGCCGGATGCCAGGGTATTTCTCCGATATCGCCCAGGTGTTGATTGCCATCGGGTTGACATATTGCAGCATGATCGCCTGTGGGCAGACGGTGAGCATGTCCTCGCAGATCGTCCACAGATGCGGCACGGTTCTCAAGCCGCGCATGATGCCGCCGACGCCGAGCGTGTCGGCGATGGTCTGGCGCAGGCCGTATTTCTTCGGCACTTCGAAGTCGGTCACGGTGCAGGGCTCGTAGCCGCCGATCTGAAAGGCGACGACGACGAAGTCAGCACCGACCAGCGCCTTGCGCTGGTCGGAATAGGTCTCGGCCTTTGCTTTGACGCCGAGCGTCGCGATCAGCTTGTCGACGACGACAGCGCTTTCTTCCAGCCGCTGCGGATTGATGTCCATCAGCGCGATTGTCGCTCCCGACAAGGCCTGCCGCTGCAGCACGTCGCCGACAATGTTCTTCATGAACACCGTCGAGCCGGCGCCTATGAATGTGATCCTGGGATTTCTTGCCACGCCAATCTCCGGCATAAGTTCAGGCTTGATGCGGCTTCGACTATGCCGCGCTCAAGCCGCCGCCGTCCAGCCTGGGCGAACTGGACGACAGCCTGCGGCGCTGGACATCGCGCTTTCGCCTGCTGAACTCGAGTGCGATCTTGATCGCATGGTCGCGCCTGGCGCGGTCGGTGAAGAATGGCGGCCGGGACGGAGGCTAACTGGCCACAAGAGGCCGGGCCTCAGGCCATTCCGGCGATGCAAGCACCCGAGGGAGCCGCCTTTCGATGGCATCTCTTTTCCTGCCAGAAATCGACAGCTGGGCGCTGGACAGGCCGAATTCCCGTGCTATAACCCACGCGCTTTCAAGGGGCGCCCATGGCGCCTCATGAAATCCGGTTCACGAGAATTCGTTTGCCGGAACAGGCCCAGATAGCTCAGTTGGTAGAGCAGCGGACTGAAAATCCGCGTGTCGGTGGTTCGAATCCGCCTCTGGGCACCATTTCACTTTCCCAGCGCTTCTCACGACGTCTCACCAATCGATACAAATCAATGACTTAGCCTAGTTTGGCGGTTTATGGTGACCCACCGCGTGCCGTTGCAACGCATCGGTTTGTGGGTAACGATTTAGGCGTTACCCATTACCCGGGAGGTCCGTTACCCATGTCTCTCTCTGACTTCGCCTGCAAGAACGCTAAGCCCAAAGACAAGCCGTATCGTCTTGCTGATGGCGACGGACTTTATCTGCTCGTCCGGAACAACGGCTCCAAACTCTGGCAACTGCGGTACCGCTACCTGGAGAAGGAAAATATCCTCTCCTTTGGAAAATACCCGCTGGTGTCACTTCTCGACGCGAGAGGAAACCGCGACGACGCCAAGAGGCTGTTAATCGCCGGCATCAACCCCTCCACCAGACGCAAAGAGGAGAAGGTTGCCGCCATCACGGAAGCACGCACCACATTCGCCTTGGTCGCCGAGGAGTATGTCACGCGGATGGAGGAACGGGACGCTGCGGCGGCTACCATCACTAAAACCAAATGGCTTCTGGAAGATCTGGCCGGCCCACTCGCCAAACGCCCCATTAACGAGATCACTCCAGCCGAAATTTTCCAACTCCTCCAGAAGATCGAAAAGAGTGGTCGAAGAGAGACAGCGCGGCGTTTACGCGGCGTGATAGGCAGCGTCTTCCGCTTGGCCATTGTCACCTTACGGGCAGAGGCCGATCCAACCCTACACCTTCGGGGCGCTCTCCAGCCGCCGAAAGTCAACGGTCGTGCCGCTATCACCGATGAAAAGAAGCTCGGCAAGCTCCTGATGACGGTCGACGAATACGACGGCTGGCCAACCATCAAAGCCGCCCTCCAGTTTCTTGCCCTCACCTGTGTCCGTCCCGGTGAAGTACGGGGCGCCACGCGCGACGAGTTCGACCGAAAGAAGGCCGTCTGGCATATTCCAGCCGAGCGCATGAAGATGCGTGCTCCGCACGACGTGCCACTGTCCAAACAGGCGCTTTCGGTTTTGGAAGAGGTCTGGCAGCTCTCAGAGGACGGCGGCCTGGTCTTTCCTTCGATCCGCTCCACAAAACGGCCGCTTTCCGAGAACGCCATGAACGCTGCGCTACGACGTATGGGCTACGGAAAGGACGAGGTGACCGCCCATGGTTTCCGGGTGACCGCCAGCACCATCCTCAACGCCCGCGACTACGATCCAGACGTGATTGAAGCTGTGCTGGCGCACCAGGACAAGAACGCCATCCGACGGACCTACAACCGAGCGACCTATTGGGAGCAGCGGGTCACGCTAATGCAGGAGTGGGGAAATCTGCTAGACGCGTTGAAGGCGAACCATTAGTCTTAAACGCGTTCCACTATCGGATCGCTGTTTTCAGTGTTGGCGTTGACCGCTGCCGATATTGGTACTTGAGCCATTCACCCGTGCGCCTCCAAGGCCGCGACGAGCTTGGTTGCTTCTTTCCGATGCCGCGCCACATCCGCGCGGGTAGCAGCCCGGTTTAACCGGTAGGCCGGCAGATCGCCAGCAATCGCCTTCAGGTCGCGCAGAACGGACGCGATGTGCGGCCATGGAAAATCCGTCGGGTCGCCAATGTCTCGGTCGGCACCAACAATCATTTCCAGTTTTGCCACGATACCCACGAGAGACTGAGCCGCGACGTTGGGAATCGAATCCTGAAATCGGAGTGCCTCGGTCATCGCAAACACCTCGGCCTCGCGAACCACCGCATATTCCGATCCCTCCTCCGACGCGGCCACCGAAGTTCGACGCGTTTTCTGTTCTCCATCTGTCAATACCGGAATTCCGGGATTGACCATCATTCGCGTCTCCAACCGCTGCTGCACCCGACAAAGGACCAGCGACACGTGGCGAGCGCGGTGCCAGTCGGTCCACAGGCTCAATGCGGGATCTGGAGAGTTGCCGCTAGAGACTGCAATTTGGCGAAAACCATTCATTCGGATGACCATTTCCGTTGACGACGGGGTTTCCCTCCATAGCATACTGAATGACGAATAGGAACTATCGTTCCTGGAATGATCGTTCCATTCCCGAGTTATCTCTTGGGATGGACCTCAAGGAAACCTTGGCTATCAATTTACGGCGGGCAAGAAGCAGCCGACATCTAACGCAAGAGGAATTGGCCGAGCGATCGGGCCTGAGCGCGCGCTACATTGGAGCGATTGAACGCGGCAGTGTATCGGCCAGTGTCACGGTTCTCGGCCGGATCGCGGACGCGCTCGGAATGGACCCAGAAGCCCTGATCCGCCGTTGAGGTAAGGCGTGCGCATAGCCGCATGCGAGCTCGCAATTTAGGAACACCGTAGCGTGCGGGCGGCGGCGCGCGTCGGCTTCGGACTCATCTTGGATGGTCGAGATGGATGTGCGATCTCAGGAACTGCCATTGATTCGCTCATGCCAGTAGCGGCTTCCGCCCCCATTACCGCCGTGCAAGCGAACGTCGATATTGATCGAAAACGGACGTTGAAATTGGACGTTTCTCGATTTGCGGCCCGACCCCAGCGCTTGGTTGGCAAGAAGCTCAAATCAACCTTTGGCGAGTGGCAAGGGAGGAAGACCAAGCTCCTGCAAGAATGTGTTGTGCTTCGCTGTCGCTTCGCGAATTTGCGTCTCGATGTGGACCAAGTGTTCATGGGTAGCAACAGATCGATTTCCAGCTCCTCCTGGGCCGTGCTGATGTAGCGAGATATGTTGAGGTTGAAACCCTCCTCAGCAATTCGATCCATGCCCACGCGCTTGGAGTAGCGCTCCTCTTCCCTTCGAAATTGGTAAGTTTCGATGATCTTGTCGATATGCTCGTCCGTAAGCTGGTTCTGGCGCTTGCCCTTCGCAAAATGCTCCGCAGCGTTGATGAAGAGCACGTCGTCGGGCTTCTTGCACTTCTTCAGCACAAGGATGCAGACCGGGATGCCCGTCGAATAGAACAGGTTTGCAGGCAGTCCGATGACCGTGTCGATGTGACCATCCTTCAGAAGCTTGGTTCGGATGCGCTCTTCCGCCCCGCCTCTGAACAGCACCCCGTGCGGGAGGATGATGGCCATCAAACCCTCATCCTTCAGATAGTGGAAACCGTGCAGCAGGAAGGCGAAATCGGCGGCCGACTTTGGCGCGAGGCCGTAGTTCTTGAACCGGACGTCGTCGCCCATCGCCTCAGTCGGCTCCCAGCGCAAACTGAAGGGCGGGTTGGCCACGATGGCATCGAATAAGGGCTTCTTAGCGGGGTTCAACTCGCGCAGGATGTCCCAGTCATTGGCCAGTGTGTCGCCGTGGTAGATTTCGAACTCGGTGTCCTTCACGCCGTGCAACAGCATGTTCATGCGGGCGAGGTTGTAGGTGGTGATGTTCTTTTCCTGCCCGAAGATTCTGCCGATGCCGTGCGGCCCCATGCGCTTGCGCACATTCAGCAGCAGCGAGCCAGAGCCGCACGCGAAATCGAGCACGCTGGCGAGCCGTTTTCAGCCTCTGATAATTGCTTTGACGGTTTCGACCTAGCCATTGCGACACCTTTTAAGAGTCGCCCCACCTAAGAACAGAAAAGGAACAATTCCTTGCCCGTCAAGCCATGTTATGGAATCTATGCCGCATGAGCGATGAACTAGCCAAGCTTGCCGACGGCATGACGCCGGCGCCGCGAGAGCGCGCGAAAGCGCGGGACACATGTGCGAACACGCCGGTTGCACGAAGCATGCCGGCTTTGGCTTTTCCCGACCCCGCCAAGCCACGCATTGGTTCTGTTTGGATCACCGAGACGACGGCGAGCGGTATCTGTGAGGGGCGGCCGGAATCCGGGATGAACCCAGAGTCCCGCGAGCTAGGCATTAACCCGTATGGCCGCCCATCGCCCCTCTGACATTGCCTCACTGCGGCCACAGACCGCCGATGGCTCAGAATTTGTAGTTCACACCGAAACGCACCGTGTTGACGGAACGATCAACCTTCATGCGGTATCCATCCTCATTCGTTGACGTCACGTCGCCGAAGTCGGCGTATAGATATTCGGCCTTGGCCGTCCAGTGGTCGTTGAGCGCGTATTCTGCGCCCGCGCCAATGGTCCACCCCGCCTTGGTGCCACCGAAATCCGGCCAGCTGTCCGTCGGGTCGCCGTTCTCCGTCCACTGATGCTTGAAATGGGCTACTGCGAGACCGCCCGTGATGTAAGGCATGAACCGATCGAACGCATAGCCGGCGCGAGCGCGCACGGTGCCAAACATATCCATGTTATTTTCGAGAGTTACCCGCCCGGAATCCGGCGCATCAAAGCTGCGCTTGTTCGACGTGTAGGCCAGGTCGGCTTCGATGCCGAGCACGATGTTGTTGGATAGTTGCTGGTTGTAGCCGATGACCCCACCAACTAGAACACCGTCCGAGCCGGCATCGTAGGTGTCACCACCCCAATCGTCGTCGACATCGTGCCAATCGCTCTTGGTTTGCGACCAACCTATGTTTCCGCCGACGTAAACGCCTGACCAGTTGTAGGCAGCGGCGCCCTGCTCGATCACCACATCGGCAGCTGATGCGGACGTAGCCAGTCCAAAAACACAGACAGTGGCAAGTAGAAATTTCTGCATAGAAAACAGCTCCCCGTTACGAATCTCTATGTAGCCTGTGATCGCAAAACAAGGAACGCCTTAAGAATGGCACCTCGCGATTTGCATTGTTGTGTTGCGCGTATACCACGGTAGCCGCCGCCACGAACAACGCGTCCGACTATCTTGCGATTGCAAACCCGAGGGCGCGCTTTCGCTCCCAGCTAGTTCCCCACGGCCGTCCGCACCGGCCCTGTGCCCACCGGATGCCTACTCCGCCAGTGCCTATTGGCGCCGTCTGATCTAAGCAAGCGCGCCGGACAATCCCGCCGTCCCATATTGGGCGCATGGTTTGGCACGACAATTGCTTAGAGCCCTCTGTGGTAGCGTGAGGGCGCTACTTCGTATTTGCGTGGCACCAGGAGGTAGGCAATGCGGATAGTGGTAGGACCTGCGAAACGAGAAGGCGCTGCTCGGACGATTTTCCATCGACCGTTGGGCGATGGCGATTTCAGGTCCGAAGGGGATGGGGCGGTCGTCCTTTCGATAGATGCTGCCGGTATCTATGCAAAAGGTTCGCAATACCGATACCAGATTGAGTTGACGCTTGATGAACTCAACGCCCTCGGGAGCCGGCCGGAGGCCGCAGGACAATGAGGAACCGTCCGGCCGGCTCGTGGCGATCATCGCTTTGGACCACCTGAGCAACAGGCAGAAGCGCGACACGACCCAGCCGTAAGCCGAGCTGCCGTTGCTACGATTCGGGGAGGCCTGGTGCAACAAATCCGGAGGCAGCACGTTGCGCGTCGGTTAGAACGCGGAGCGCAGTCGTGCCGAAATATCATGTCGAGGAAATGGATGGCGATGCTGTCACAGCGACCCACATCGTTAACGCGACTACACCTTTGAGGGCGGCCCGCGAAGCAACCGAACGAGAGGTCACGTTGCGGACGAGCGAGCCTATATGGATCCGGGTCACTGACGAAAAGCGTGGTCACATCTTTGAATACAGTTTCAGCTTATAGAACCGCAGGGTCTATCTGATGACGAAGCTATCCGATTCCGGCCCGCCGATCCCCGGCAAGCGTCATGGCAGCGAGCCAGAGCGGGAAGAGGACAATTTCTATCCTTGCCCCTATTGCGGCCAGATGGTCAACCAGCGCGACTTGCGCCAGGTGATGTGGCACGAAGGCCCGGGCCATGAGCCGTTGGCGTCGGAGGATGGCGCAACAATCCTGTTGTTCCCCGGCGTCCGGAAATAACTAGCGCGCGCACGTGATAAAACAAAAAGCCCGCCGACCGGAGCCAGCGGGCCTTCAGAGCAGGAATTGGGTATCTCAGCCTGGGCTTGGGACAACGATAATCACTGAAGGGCCGGGGCCTGCCGTAACCTTCGAAAGACGTTCGCGCTTGATGAGCGCGGGCTTTTCATATGACTTTTTCATGTGGTGTCCTCGCTTTTTCCCTCAATGAGAAATGTGTTTGAGCCGGCCATTTTTGTCAATCGGGAGCGCCGGCCAATGACGGCCCCCGCCACTGGAGAGCCCGCCACCGCGTTTAAGGGAGTGGCGGGCCTGGCCCGCAGCCCGCGGAGCCCCGCGACGAGCACCTTCCGGGGTAGCTAGTCGCCCTGTGCAAACCTGCGATTAGAAACGAAGTTCCGCCCAATACGCAAAAAAGCCCGCCACCTTCCGGCAGCGGGCAACCGAGTACACGGATGAACAAAAAAGGCCCGCTGTCCTTGGGGGAGCAGCGAGCAAGTCCAGGAAGTGCGCTGGGATCATCCAGCATAGGTCAACGAGCGGCGGAGGGCTTGGTTGCTCCTCAGTTGGCAAGGACGTTTTTCCGAATGTCAGCTACCAACGGATCCATATCGGAAAGAGTGTAGAATTTGACCTTGTGCTCTTCCATCATATTGAACACCGCTTCGACGAATGCCGGTCTCTGTCCTTCGACATCGGCGACAACGATAAGCCGTTTTTGATCCGCCGTATCGATTGCGTATGTGCTCGCTTTTTCAATGGCCGAATCCGGGTCTTCGCGTAGGGAGACCCCGTTGATTAAGTTGTAGGAACCGTTTTGGTAGCCGTAAGGCGCCTTTATTGTTACGCCTTGTGGCAAGACAACGGGTTCGGGGTGCGGCTTTTGCGAGGAAATTGCGGCGCTTGTTGGAGTTGCTCAATTTCGAGCGTGGCTTCGTACGATTCCGTGACTTGACGCCACGGACGGTGGTGATTTTATACGGCCTCCGTGTGGAGTGGCGGCCATGGGCGGTGATCCAAAGAATGGTGTCTCGATCGAGCATATTGACGGGCAGTGGGCGGTGCAGCTCATCGAGGAAGACGGCACAATCACCCAGCGCCTATTCGAGAGCGAGGAATTCGCCAGAAATTTTGCGGCTGGTCAGCGGGTGAGGCTCAATCCGGAACCGACCCCCAAGGCAGCGAACGACCCCTAACAATCGTGGTTTGTTGCATGAGCGGGGTATGATACCGGGGAAGCGATGGCGAGCGCCAAGTACTACGTCTTTAAAGAAGGTGACCGCTGGAAGGTCCGGTACGACGACTCGGAGTACGATTACATTTCGAACATCGCCGCCGTAGTGGCAGCAATCAAGGCCGCAAGAAGTGCCGCGTCGCATGGCTACGAGGCAGAGGTGCTACTGCAAGGTGTAGACATGGAGTGGCGAACGGAGTGGGCGAGCGAATAGCGGTCCTGGCGGTCCTTCGAAACCATTCGTAAACCATGCAGGCACGGTAAATTTTTTATTGCGAACCGATCAGGTTGCGGAAGGTTGTGGGCGGGTCTGCAACAAAGAGGCCCAGCCAATCCATGCACCGCTTGCCCATCTTGCCCGCCCTGTTGATCTCTTTCGGGCTTGGCTACGGAATTTGCGTCTGGGCGACATCGGATAAGCCGGTCAGCTTCTTTCAGGCCCAGGCATCCCCGCTGCATATGACTGAAGCTGTCAGTCACCTTCAGTATGGCGGTCTGAGCGTGGCCGAGAAGCCTTGATGGCCGGTCAGGAACTGCGTGACCTTGGCCGCGTTACGCCTCCAGCCATATGGAGGAACACATGGATGACGATCTGCGCCTGAAGCTGAAAGAACTTAGCCAAAGCATGCAAATCAGAGCTACCGAACTGGCTTCGCCTGGAGGCAATGCTGACATTGCTGCCCTGATGTCCGGAATGGCGGTCACGCTTGAAGCGCTTCTGGTTCTTGCGGAAGAAAGCAAGATGCCGCGCTCCGGCCCTTCGGAGATGTGATCGTGATGAGCGAATTTATCGTGACGACCATTGACGGAAAGCAGCTTCGCGGCCGGAGCGAGAATGCTCGCCTGTCTAGTTTGGTCGACCAGCTGAGTTCCAGAGGTAGCTTTGAGTTGCTCATCCTCTCGACAGAACCCGGTCGAGCAGGCCGCGAAACCAACACCATATTTTTTCGGCACGGGATTATCTCGATCAGCGAGAGTGGCTCCGAAGCTACGATGCCACTAGGCTGAGAGAGTAAACTCAATCGGTTACAAAAAACCCGCCTGACTGGGGCGGGTTCGCGGCGCATTTCTGCAGTTGGTCGGTAGGGTGTTTCGCGTTGAAAGTCAACGGCGACGACCTGTCAAAAAATTGAAATGCTGTGCACAGGCTCTCAGATCCTGGCGCAGCACCGGCGCCATTTCTCGATCGGTGGCGCCGTGCTTCGCGGCGATTTCCTTTGTCGTCAGCCCGCCGACACAATAGTCGATCAGCCGATCGGCGGGTACCCGGCCCATTTCCTTGACAAAGCCCTTGAGCCGGTCGATCGCGGCCACCCGTCCATCGGATAAGTCCCGCGCAGGTAGCCAGGCCGAACGCCGTCCACACAGGCAACGACGCTGCACCGAAGCAAATGACTGCCGTCGCTTGCTTAGGACTTTCCGGCGAGGAAGCACTCCACCTTACGCACAGCCTGCTCGGTTTGTGATCTGACAATTTCGCCGACAGGGCCGGCCACCGTGCCTGTGCCATGTCTTGCCGGGCCAGCTTCCTCCGTGATTGCCTCGTAGGCGTCGGCGGCAACCTGTTTGGCCTCATCAAGACCCTTATCAAGGATGGGCTCGGAGGCGTCGCGAAGCTTGTCGCGGTGAGCTCTCGTTGCTCGTCCTCGACAGTGCTATAGGGCAGCGCCGAACCGATCGCGGCACCCAGGGCAAGCCCGGCGGCCGCCAGTGCCAACAGCTGGTTCTGTGTCGCGCACGCGTTTGCGGCTTTATTATTGCAGCTCGGAACTTTTGTGGCCTACGAGAGTTCGAAAACGTCAATCCGTTAGGTAGCCGCTAGCCTCCATGTCATCCTTGGATGTCCTTATCCGTAAGCTCCAAACGATCTCAGATATCCGAGCGGCCGATGTGGACATCCTAAGAGGCATCGCGATCCAGGAGAAAGAATTCCCGGCCAATCACGACCTGGTGCGTGAGGGCGATCGCCCGGTCCATTCGTTTGTCGTGCTGGACGGCCTGATTGGATCAACCAAGCACACGGGCGAAGGAAAGCGGCAAATCACCTCGTTCTTTGTGCCTGGTGACATACAGACCTGCATGGTCTGCACCTCTCCGTCATGGACTGCAACTTTTCAACACTTAGGGCTTCCAGACTGGGATTCATGCGTCACCAAGCACTGCGCGCGATTTGCGAGCAGCATCCTCGGATCGCGACGGCGTTTTGGCGCTCGACGCTGATTGATGCCGCGATTTACAGAGAGTGGGTCACCAATGTGGGAAGGCGCGACGCTTCCACACGCATGGCCCACATCCTTTGTGAGCTCATTTTTCGGCTGCGTTCGGTCGGACGCATCCAGGATCACGTCGCCGATCTTCCTATCACCCCGGCGGCGCTGGGCGATGCGTTGGGTTTGTCCACGGTTCACGTCAACCGGACGCTGCAGGAGCTAAGACGCAGTGGGCTCATTGCCACCTCAGGACCAAAAAGTGCACGCTCTAGACTGGCCTAGCCTGGTGCGCGCAGGAGATTTCGACGCCACTTACCTGCATCAATGGAAGCCCGAGGCTTGATGGGAACTAAAGGTCTCCGATGGCACGATTTTTTTTCGACAGCGGCGAGCTGAACTTTGTCTTCGAAGATGAGATAGGTGTCGAATGCGCCAGCATTGCCGAAGTGCGACGTGTAGGCTTCGAGGGTCTTATGGATCTTACGAGAGACGCATTGAAGGAAATAGATGGCCAGAATTTGTTTATCGAGGTTCGCGATGAAAGTGGCGATAGGATTCTCAGGCTAAGTCTCGCACTTGAGATCAAGCTCCTGCGATGACCCACGCTTTGGCCGCTGCCTTCAGGCGCCGGCAGTCGAGCGCGCAGGGCTACCGATATCCTGCTGGCGCCGGCGGTCGCGCGGCCAAGCGCGGCCATCGCAGTGCCCCGCCGTTGCCACTTGGCAGCCGCCACGCACACTATGATGCCTTGGGCAGATGAGAGGCGAACCTAGGTCCCGTTTCCCCACCTATTTCGCTGACGGCTGTCGGCGGTCTCCGCGTCACCGGGAGCGGCTGCTTGGCGCCTTTATCCCCAATCATTGCGACCGCGGAGGTGAGCGAGCAATGCCGTAGAGCCACGCAGGCACCCGCGACACCGTCATGGCCTAGCTGGTCATTGAGACTGCACCTCGCTCAAGACGCGTATGCGACCGCAATCGCTTATGGGCCACCGACGACAAGATACCGCATGCCGCAAATGCGAGCCCGCTCCCGCCATTTTCAGGGCCTAGGAGGCTGCCCGCGCCTGAGCGCCCAACTGACCAAGCCACGCCTGGAGAGGGAACTTGCATCATCGCCGAGAGTTCTTGCCCTGCTGAACTAACTCCAGCGGGCTAAGTCCTGCACCAATGGCATCCTTATAGCGCATTCGATCGCAAAGCATGCACAAAACGAGGAACGAACTTGGGGCCTTCCGGTTTCGTGTCAAAGGCAGGTCTGAAAACTTTGCCGGCAACACATTTGCGCATAGCGCTTGTTTGGGTCGCGATCGCTGCCGTCGCCAGTGCGACGACTGTTCTGGTCATCAATCTGACCCCTGAGGCGCGAGTTTTACGATCAATCGTACCGCACAGCTTTGACGCAGCGGACCCTCAATTCGCCAGGACGATGAGCAGCTTCTCGCAAGGCCATATATTCGGCTCGAATGCTGTACAGACCCTGGTTAACGGGGACGAAATCTTTCCTTCAATGCTGCAGGCAATAGGAGCTGCGCGTTCCACCATCGACATGGAAACCTATATCTATTGGTCCGGAAAAGTCGGTTACCAGTTTGCATTGGCGCTGGCCGCCAAAGCCCGTGAGGGGGTCGAAGTCCGGGTTCTGGTTGACTGGGTCGGCAGTCTGCCTTTCGACGAGGATCTGATCCGTATTATGACAAGTGCTGGTGTGAGGTTCGAGCGCTACCGGCCCCTACACTGGTATACTCTTGATCGCGTGAACAATCGCACCCACCGTAAGCTGCTGATCGTGGACGGTGGCGTTGCCTTCACCGGTGGCGTTGGCATAGCCGACAACTGGCAAGGCAATGCCCGCAACCCAGACGAGTGGCGTGACACGCATTACCGAATTGAGGGACCTGCGGTATCTGCTTTCCAGGCGGCGTTTGCGGAAAACTGGCTGGAGACAACGGCTGAGACCTTGCAAGGCGGAGCCTTCTTTCCACCGCTCGGGCCACAAGGGGCGCTCGACGCGCAGCTCATCCTGTCTTCCCAGCCTAACGGATCAGAAGACATGCAGCTTATGATGTTGACGGCGATAGCTGCTGCCAGCCATCACCTCCGCATAGGCATGGCGTATTTCGTGCCGGACGACATTGCAATCAAGCAGATTCTGGACGCCAGGAGCCGCGGCGTGTCGGTCGATGTCATCGTACCCAATTCCTTGACCGACGTGCCGCTGGCCCGAAAGAGCTCGCGTTATTTCTGGGGCAAATTGCTCAAAGCGGGCGTCCGGATTTTCGAATTTCAGCCGACAATGTACCATCCCAAGCTACTGATCGTCGACGACGTATGGAGTAGTTTCGGCTCAGCCAATTTGGATGAACGCTCCTTGCATTTGAATGACGAGGCCACCCTGAATGTTTACGGCAAGGCTTTTGCCAAGACGCAAATCGACTTGTTCGATCGAGACCTGCAGCGTTCCAGGCAGATCAGTTGGGAGGAATGGCAATCGCGTTCGTTGCACGAAAAGATCACTGACTGGTTTGCGAGCCAGCTAAGATCCCAGCTGTAGGGGACGGCATTGGTAAAGACGGGTGGGGAATTGTCATCGCCTGTCGAACGATCGGCAGCAGGGCTAGAGCAATTCCAGGAAAAGTGTGAGCGGTTTTCCGTTCGGAATTGCGCCAAAACAAAGAGTTAGAGCGGTTCGCCGTTTCCGTGTAACGGTGAGCGCTCTAGAAACCAGTCTTCGGCGCGACATCGGATCTGGTTTTCGCGCAAGAAAAAGGCCGGACCCATGGTCCGGCCAGGTATGAAGGTTGGAACCTTCAGAGGGGAACGCACCAGACGAATGGGAGGAAAAACATCCGGCGCATCGGGCATATAGGTCAGCAAAGTGACACTTCAACGACATACCGATGGGCCACTACACTTGACCATATTGGTACACGCAAGCTTGAGTGCGAGATGGCTTTGCCGAAGTCACATGGCTGATGCAGCCATGTCGGCCGGCGATTTGCGAATCCGCCGACTCTTTCGTCCCACGTTGACCTTTTGGCGGGCAATGAGCGTCGAGAGCCCAGGACGTGCACAGCTCATGCGTTCGCTTGTCGCGTCCGACGGGTAAAGGAGATATGCCGCGCCGCAGAGCGCCGCCGACGCATCTCCAGAATGCGTCAGGGTCGCGCCTGATCAAGGCCGGTCACGAGCATCCCGATCGATTTCGTCAGACACGTAATCGCCTGCGTCCGGGTCAAAACCGGTCCAACCTCCGGATTCGTAGGTCCTGCGACGTTCGACCAGATCGACCGACCCGCTTCTCAGTATCTGCTCGGCGTTCGGAACGAGGCTGTCGTCCACCTTGGCAGTCACCAGGGTGCCGCTGCGGCGAACAGGAGCTCGAGGAGGTTGGCGCGCGCGCGATTGAGCCTGCTCTTGACCGTTCCGACAGCGCAGCCGCAGATATCTGCAGTCTCCTCGTAGCTCACGCCCAGGACGCCAATGAGCATCAGGACCTCGCGCTGGTGTTCCGGCAGCTTCTGGATAGCGGCATGGACCTCCTTGCTCTGGACAGTCTATTCCTGTGTCGCCTCTGAAATCGGTCTCACCGACGCGCAGCCAAGCAGGCCCGGTGCCTCTCTCGCGGCTACTTTGATGCGTGTGTAGTAGGTGTTACGCATGATCGTGAAGAGCCAGGACTTCATGCGAGTGCCGGGTTCGAACTTGTCGATGTTGGCGAGTCCCTTCGTCAAGGTCTCCTGGACCAGTTCGTCGGCGTCATCGGGGATGCGGCAGAAGGTACGCGCGAAAGCCCGCAGGGCAGGTATGAGGTCAACGATGGAAACTTCGTTGGTTTCCTGTTCGGCCAAACGGTAATCTCCGGATGACACTGTTGAGCTGTCCCCGAGCAAGGAATGGAATCCAAATCTGGTTCTTAATGCGCGGAAATTTGGATCGTTCCTCGCCCGAACGCGACTCCGAAAAAATTAACCAAGGGGGGGTCGCAGTGAAACCCACTGAGGTAAGTCCTGGGCAAAAGGGTGCGAAGGGTCGACAAATGATGCGATTGGAGGTCGCCGGGACGAGTAGCCGGTAGCGGCGAGGCGCTCTACCGTTAGCGTCCTTCTCCCGTTGTCTTTTGAGGACCTCATCGATTCCGACGAGTTTCTTGGCGGCGCCCGCAATAGCCGTGGACACGACCGCTGGCGGATCGCTCGCTGGAAACGAAGCTTCCAGACCGGCCTGCAGCTGGTCTTCAAGGGTCCGGGGCTCCTCGGAGCGACCGTGTGTTCTTCGGGTTTCGATGTTCTCCAGCGCCTGTTTGCTGTGGGGCGAAGCAGTCGCCTCTCTGATCCAGCCATAAACCTGTTCGATCGCCAACTCCTTGAGCGTTTCGAAATCGGGCCGATCATCGTTCATCGCTTCGGTCTGGTCGATCATGGCCTTTTCGAACCGCAGAAGACTGTCGGCTCCGCAGGCATGGGACAAACGCAATAGCGCCTCGTGGAGCATTATAGGAGCATAAGTCCCGGTAGCTGAACAGTCATCATCGGCGGCGCCGGTGATCAGCCCGAGCCCTAGAGCCCTGGCGATGCCTGCCTGTGCTCAACTGGCTTGTGAGCGAAGTCTTTGCTGCCTTGCCCACTCATCTCGAGCGTATCTTGGATGACGGCCACAAGGACGTTGCCATAACCTAATCCCCGAGTTGAAAGTCGCGTCTAGTCGACGACGCGAACCTCGAACGATGGATTTTGTTCCTCATCGGTGAGGCAAAGTGGCGCCAACTCAGGCTGTCGCTGAATTGGCTGCCCAATTCGGCGCAGGGCAGCCATGGGAAATAGAGTGTCGAGTCTTCCTATTTATTGCAATTCTGCATGTTTGACGTTGTCGTGCCACTGGCGGGTGTTGTTATCGACGTCATTGCCAGCGGCGTCCTTGCAGCGATCATCCATGCCGTTCGGTGCATTGGTTGATTTCGTGGAACTCGGATCCACATTTGTCGTCGAAGGCGCTGAGCCGGCGCTTGAGGCATTTGTGCCACTAGCGGTCCCGGATGTTGCGCCCGAGCCATTGCTGGAGCCGGAGCCGTTCGACTGTGCCATGGCTGAGGTAGCCAAGACCATGGTAAGCAGGGATGCCGGAAGAAGTTTGGTGACTATCGCTAAGTCTCCTGGTGGTTGTTAAGTGGCGCCTCCCAACAAGCCGTTTCCTGATATGTTCCTTGACCCGTCCTATCAATCACCGCTGAGCCGCGGCGAGCACGTAGCACTGTGAGGCCCATGAGTTGGTTTCGACGCGCCCATATGACGCCAAGAGTTTCAAGCGGGAACCGGCAACGAGCTCGTTCGTTTGCTGCATCGAGATCTCGCAAAGGAGGCGACAATGCCAGAAGGCCTTACGCGCGGAGAAGAGCAGCGCGGGACTAGAAGGGTACTGATGTGGGGCGCCGTGTTAGCCATCGCTGTATTTGTAATATTGTTGCTGATTTTCGGCTTAGTGCCTGCGGCGCGCCCCTAGCGGCTGTCGCGCCCCTAGCGGCTGTCAAGCGGACGACCTTGGCCATTTGACGGTGACGACGGCAAGTTAGGCGCTAGCCAGTTAGGAGCGATCGGTCAGCGAGCAAGTTGAACTGATCGCGGTCATGCGACCTGCGAACGGCTAGGTGGAACCTAATAACTTCTGGCAGCTTTTTTGGAAATGGACGACAGAGCCGCCCCTGAAAAATTGGTCCCGACCCCGCCGCCAAAATGGCAAGGCGGCAAGGGCGTTCTGACAGCGGCCTCCATTGTCGTGGTTGTCGTTTGCGTGCTTGCCGCCTGGTGGTTGTTCTTTTCTCGATGACCGATGGTCTCCTCGCGAAAGGCACGACCCACAGCGCAGACTCAAAATCACGGATCTGAGCCGGCCAGCGCGTGCAGCGGCCAGGCCCGCACGCCGAACCGAGAACAATTGCCGGCAGCGAGCGAAAGACAGATGCAATACGCCTGTATTGTCGAATTATTTGAGTGAAGCGATTCTTGCGACGCGATTTGGGTCGGGACCTAGGCATCATTGAGCGGCATGCGGTGCATTGCCTGACACCGTCAAAAGTCACCTGTCGGTAGATTTGTCGCTCTCGTCATGGCGAACGAAATATTCGCTGGCAACCGCCAGGACCGCCAGCAAGGCGGCGCCATATCGCGCGAAGCCGAAGGCCTCAGCCGCCGCAATCTTTGCGCCGCGCTTATGCTCACTGACAAATTGGGCCGCCACGTCCCGGATTTCGTCGGAAGCCTTGCCAAACAACGCCTCTTCTTTGTCTGTTGGCTGAAAAGCCCGGCCAATGACATGGCCGAGCAACAGCCCTGCGGCTGAGCCGGCTATCACATTCGCCCGATCAAGGCTTGTCACCGCCCGGCGCGGGCCTGCGAAGTAGCGGCTGGGTTCTGCATCGGCGCGCCGGCCGCTTGCCAAAGGTGCAATGTCCACGCCAGCATCGCCGGTGGCGACATTGCCGCCAGCACTTCTTCTTCCGGCATCGAAGACAGCAAAGGCGCCGAGGGCAACAGCCGCCGCTGTGCCGCCATTCTCCTTGACCGCATCCGAGACGCCACCCAGCACCCCGGCGACTTTCTGTTTGGCGTAATGAGCGGAAACGTCGACTAAATGCCTGGGTTGCAGCCGGCGGCTCAGCTCGCTCACCGGGCCGAACAGCGCTTGCCGTTCAGTTCGGCTCTGCACCAGGATGTCCCGGATCTCACTGCTGGGTTGAGCCATAGCGTATCCCTTGCTTCAAGGCTGCGAGGTCTGTGCGTACCTGATTTACGGTTTCGACAGGCGTGATGGTCCATCCGATCAGCGCGCGCTTGGCCAGGTACAGGGAGATCAAACCTCCACCGATCAAAACGAGGCCGAGGATGAGACAGGCGAACATCGGGCCTACACCGAAGAAGATCATCGCAAGGATAAGGAACTGAACTAGGGCGAACGCCGCCAGCATAAAAAACACGGCAGCCGCCATTCCACATGCGCCGGACGACACCAGCGTCATGGACTTGGCTCGCATTTCCGCCTCAAGCAAGCGCAGATCGAGGCGCATTAGCGAAGAAAAGCGATTTGCCACTTCGCCCAGCAGGCTCCACAAGGGCCGGCGATCCATTCCGTCATCCATGCGAATGATCCTTCTCAGGACCGATCGGAACTTCGCATGATCCGCGTCAGAACCACGCCCGCCAGGATTCCGATCCCGAAAAAGGCGGCAGGCTGACGCTGCGCGAATTTCGTGACGGAATCGAGCAACTCGCCAACGTTGCGGTCCCTGATATCGGTAGAGATCCGCTCGACACCTTCGGCAGCACTGCGCACCATGCTTGCAACCTGCGGCGATTGCTTTTCGATGCCGTCCGCCGCGTCCTTGACGGAATGGGCGATATTGGCGATGGCGTCGGCGCCCGCCGTCTTGTTGGACTCGACAGCGTCTTTGAAGGCCGCGGCGGCATCAGAGGCGACAGACCCGGCATAATCCTTGGCATCGCTGGACACAGAGGCGGCGGTATTTTTCAATTGCGAAGCGGTGTCCGCCGCGCTTTGCTTCAATTTACCAAGAGCTTCCTTGCTGGTGTCGGCCCGTTCAGCGCCCGTGCCTCCGTGAAAGCCATTCTCGTTGGCGGTGCCTGATCCGGTGAAATCGTCTGTGGTTAGCGTGTTCATGATATTTCACTCCCGTTGCTGGCAGTTGAACTTCGCCATGATCAAGCGGTTCCTCCCGCGCACGAATAAAGCGCTCGATCGTTCGATCCTTGCGCAATGCCCGCACTAAACATGCGCGATGGCAGTCTCAGCCTGCAAGCCGGCAACAATCCCCAGCAGAGCGCCGACCTGCCATCTCGCCGGGCAACGCCAGCTGAATGAACTGCAATGACTTGGGGATCGCGTCTAGTTCCTCGACAAACGGTCGTTCAGATTTGCTGGATGGCGCCAGAGGCGCCGAAACCTGAGCGTCGGGCGCCGTTGATTGAAAGCGGAGGACTTAGGCATGACCAAACCTCCCTGTCTGGCAAGTGCTTTACGGCGGTGGAACGGCTCCCTTTCACTTGCCAGATCGTTTCCGAAATTAGGGTCTTGCGGCCAATGTCGATCGCACCGGCCGCGCGAGTGGAGGGCAGCCAACTACACCGGAACGCTCACGGACAACGGCCTCGATATCGGCGGGTATGCGACCATAGACGGCGCGATAACGCGGCCCCTCACGAGATTCAGCGTCCAGACGGCGGTCGTCGGGCAGGTGAATGTCATCAACACCAGCGGCCTCTCGAAGCGCCGTAGAACAGATCTTAAGTATCGGCTGCATTTCCGCCGGCTGTACCGCTCTCGTCATCTCTGGCTTCGGACGGCGTCTTGCCAAATCGGCGGCGGAAGACCCGGTTAAAGTAAGACACGTCAGCGAAGCCAGCGGACTGGCCGATGTCCATGACCTTGCGCAGGCGGTTCGCTGGATCGGTCAACAGTTTACGCGCGTGAAGCAAACGCTGCTCCAGTAGAAAGGCGGTAAAAGTCGTGCCGTCCTGCTCGAACAGGCGCTGAGCTTGGCGGGCGCCGATGCCGTAGCGATGGGCAATTATGTCGATCGAAAGATCGTGCTGCTCGAGGTTGGCGAGGATGTCGGCCTTCATTAGCGCGAGCCGCGCCTGCGACTGGCCGCGGTGGCGCGCGACCTCAGCGTCGTCCGGCCGCATACCGAGCGCCATGCTGACGAGATCGACCAGATGCTGGCCCATCAGCATGCGGCCGTACGCATCCAGATGCGTCGCCATCTCCGTTGCCAGCGCGGCGTAGCGGCCAACGGTGTTGGAAAGAACTGGATTGATGAGGCGCGGCCGATACAGGAGCTCCTCCGCTCTCGGGCTAAGGCCTAGCAGGGTCTTGCGGTCGATGACGATTGCCGTGAACTCCTCCCGAAGAATACCCGCTGACGCCTGCGCGAGTTCGCCCAGCAAAAATGCGGATCGGTCGATTTCCAGCACCTGATCGCCATGCAGGAAAGGCATCGGCTGGCGAGCGTGGCAGACGAAAGTGAAGGCATCTTCGCCGTCACCTAGAACCTGGGGCGAGCGGCCAATCTTCGCTGGCGAGCCTGTGGCGGTGGCAACAATCGCAGGCGCCAAATTGGCGATGCGCACTCGCATGTCGAGCAACTCGCTGCCGCCCGGATCAATGTCCATGTTGCAGACACCGCGACAAATCTCATCGCGCCATTGCTCGTAGCGCGGGCCCTTGGCGAGGCCCTGATAGGCGTTGGTGAAGGCCACAGGCGATTCGATGGGAACGTCGTGCATGAGTCGTACACCGTCAGATTCTGGACCGTTACGCCCAACAGGGGCGCCGTGGAAGCGCAACTTTCCGACATGACGCGCCAGACCAATGATTTGTCGCAAGAGGCCGCGCTCTCCGACTGCTTCGTGTTGCTAAACCGCCGCACCCGTACAGGTTTCCGCGGGGTTCGATAACAAAGTCGCCGCCGACCAGACCTTTGACGCGTGCGTCCAAAGAGATTTGATCCGACCTGCCCTATGCATCGCAAGTCCGATTTCGGACACGATTTCACACAGTTCAGATGCGGGGATTTCATGCATATCGAAAGGGTCCGTCGACCAGGATCAAAAGCGAGTCGGCGCAGGATAATGCGCTCTGCCGCATCGACGATTGCGGTTTGCGCTTCCATAGGCCTTGTGGCTGCGCCTTCAATGGCAGCACCAGTCACCTGGACGGGTACGGTCAACAGCGACTGGTTTAACCCACTTAACTGGAATCCAGGATCGCCAACCGGCGCAGATTCTGTCTACATCGACCCCGCGCCGTTCAACGCGTTGCTTTCCGGCAATACCGCGACCGTGACCGATGTGAACGTCGGTAACAATGCCACGGCAACCCTGCAGATCTTCAGCAACGGCGTTCTTGACGTTTCGGGAGACGCCTTCGTCGGCATCGCCACTTCAGCCAACGGCACACTGACCGTCAGCGGGGCGGGATCATCCCTCGCCGTAGGCCACGCCCTCATCGTCGGCGACTTGGGCACCGGCTCGTTTCAGATGCAATCCGGCGCGACTGCAACGGTGGATAAGCTGTTCGTGGGCAACATCTACGGCTCGAGCGGCGACGTCTCGGTGGATGGTACCGGCTCGATTTTGAAAGCAAAGTCGAACCTTGATGTCGGCAGCGCCGGGATCGGCA
This sequence comes from Mesorhizobium sp. HAY1-8B, assembly GCF_056868045.1. Lineage (NCBI taxonomy): Bacteria > Pseudomonadati > Pseudomonadota > Alphaproteobacteria > Hyphomicrobiales > Phyllobacteriaceae > Mesorhizobium > Mesorhizobium sp. HAY1-8B. Next base: position 1,995,926 of record NZ_CP200321.1, on the reverse strand, counting down.
CAATCGATGTCACAAATGGCGGTGTCATGAACGGCGGCACCGGCCCAACGAGGCTGGGGGTCCTCGCGAGCGGACAAGGCAACCTCGTCGTCAACGGCGCGGGATCAACGTTTAATTCGACCAGCGACCTGAATGTCGGCGTCGCGGGCTATGGCAGCCTCACCCTTGAAAGCGGCGGCGTGATGAACGCCGGCGCGGTAACGCTGGGCGCGCTTGCTCACTCGCAGGGCCAAGCCTACGTTAACGGCGCCGGCACCCAGTGGAACGGTGCTCCTGGCGCTGCGCTGATCGTTGGCGACGCCGGCACAGGCAGCCTGTCGATCGGCGCAGGCGGCGCGGTGCTGACCGACAGCGCCGTGATCGGCAACCAGGCCAGCGGCAACGGCATGGTGACCGTCGATGGCGCGGGATCAGTGTGGACCAGCGCCAACGGCTTCATCATCGGCGACGGCGGTATTGGCGCGATAATTATCCAGAATGGCGGCGCGGAATTCAGCAGTGGGATAGCAATCATTGGCGCGCAGGCCGGATCGAGCGGCGCCGTCAATGTCGACGGCACCGGCTCCAGTCTGACCATGAGCGGCAGCACCAGCGAGATGGAAGTGGGTGCGGCGGGTACTGGCCTCCTCAAGGTTACCAATGGTGCCACGGCAACGGTGTCCAACCTGAGTGTTGGCGGTCTGACCGCCGGCATCGGCGGCGACGGCACCGTTCTGGTCGAGGGCGCAGGCTCCAAGCTCACCACGGATGCCATCGTCGTAGGCGGGAATGGCGCGGGGAAACTTACGGTCAGCCAAGGCAGCACACTGGTTTCGACACAGGGCACCTTTGTCGGCAGTGTCTCGGGTCAACCGGCCATTGTCACGATCGACGGTCCCGGCTCGTCTTGGGCGACCAATTTGCTCTTCACGGGGTTCGGCGGCGGCGGAGCCGTCAACGTCAGCAATGGCGGCGCCATTTTGGCTGCGAGCACCATCATAGGGTATCAGAACTCGACAAGCTCCCTCGGTATTAGCGGCCAAGGGTCGTCGCTGAGCACGCAGGATCTTACGGTCGGCAACATAGCCGGCGGAGACGGAACTTTGACGCTAAGCAACAGCGCCGCGCTCACCGTCACCAACCCCATAGTCATCGCCAGCCAGGCCGGTTCAACCGGCACGCTGAACATCGGCGGCAGTTCCGTCTCCTCGGCGCAGGCGCCGGGCACGATCAACGCGCCCGGGATCGCCTTCGGTGACGGCGACGGCGTTATCGTCTTCAACCACACCAGCAACAATTATGTATTTTCGACGCCTGTTGCAGGCTTCGGCACGCTTGTCCAGGAAAACGGCACGACCATCATGGGCGGCGACGACGGTGGCTTCACCGGCCATACGCAAGTGATCGGTGGGACGCTACTGGTCAACAACGCGCTCGGCGGCGACGTGCTCGTCAAGACGGGCGGCACGCTTAGCGGCAACGGCACGGTCGGCACCGTCGCCATCGAATCCGGCGCGGCCATCGCGCCGGGTAGTAACACCACCGGCACGCTCACGGTGAACGGGGATTTCACCCAGCAAGCCGGGTCGACCTACCAGGTCGACCTCACGCCAACCGGTTCAGATTTCCTCAACGTCACCGGTGTAGCCGACATACAAGGAGGCACCGTATACGCGGACAAGGCGAGCGGCTTCTATACGCCTGGCTCGCACTACATCATCATGACCGCTGAGGGCGGCGTCACGGGTGCCTACGATGCGCTCGCCCAGAACGCGCCCTTCGTCGATCTGTCGCTGAACTACGATGCGCATGACGTCTATCTCGACATTGCCTACAACAACGCGCAGTTCTGCACCGTCGCTGTCACCCGCAATCAGTGCGCCACCGGCAATGGCGCGCAGAGCCTCGGTCAGGGCAACAATGTCTTCGACGTGCTGGCCGGCCAGGCCACCGACGCTGCGGCGCGTCACGCGCTCGACCTTCTGTCTGGCGAGGCGCATGCGTCGCTACGCGGCGCGCTGGTCGCCGACGACGCAATTGTCGCCGATCAGGTGACGCAACGCATCCGCTCTGCTTTCGGCAACGCCGCCGCGAAGGGCACCCCCATTCTGGCCTACGGCGAGAATGGCATCGACAACGAGGCGACGGCGGCAATCGGCACCGAGCTTGCTCCGGCCGCGACCGGACGGCTCGCGGCCTGGGGTTCGGCATTCGGTGACTGGGGCCATATGTCCGGCGACGGCAACGCCGCTGGCATTTCAACTTCGACCGGCGGCTTCCTCACCGGCATCGACGGCGCGGTCGGCGACGACTGGCGCGTCGGTGTCTTTACCGGTTACAGCCAGGATCGAGTCAACGACCCCGCACGCGCCTCCGCGGGCGATGCCAAAAGCTACCATCTCGGTGTCTATGGCGGCACGCGATTGGATATCGCCGGCGGCTCGCTGGGCCTGAGGGCGGGCGCCGCCTACAGCTGGCACGACATCTCGACCAGCCGCGACGTGGTGTTCCCGGGCATGGCCGAAAGCCTGACAGCCGATTACAACGCCGGCGCGACGCAGCTCTTCGGCGAGCTCGGCTACGACATCAAGGCCGGGCAGCTCGCGCTGGAGCCATTCGCCGGCCTCGCCTATATCGGCCTGCATACCGACGGGTTCAGTGAAAAAGGCGGCGCCGCCGCCCTCACCAGTGCGTCTTCCGACGACGACGTGACCTTCACCACGATCGGCCTGCGCGGTTCGGAGAGCTTTGCGCTCGGCTCCGTTACGGCGACCGTGCGCGGGACGCTGGGTTGGCGTCATGCCTTCGGCGATACGACGCCGCTCGCTACCCTCAGCTTCGCCGGGTCGGACGCCTTTACAATCGCCGGCGCGCCGATCGGCAAGGACGCAGCCCTGCTTGAAGCCGGATTCGATGTGGCGCTTACCCCAGAGGCGACGCTCGGCGTCGAGTATCGCGGACAGCTCGCCAAGAAGGCCGGCGAGAACGGGTTTGATGCGAACCTGGCAGTGCGGTTCTAGTCCGATGAGGCAAGCAACCCGTGCTCAGACGGTATCCAAAACGCTTTCCGGGAAAGCATTACTAACAGCGAGGTGCGGGCGCAGCAGCTCCTTCGGGAGGACCGGAGTCTCCTCGCCTCTCACCGGGGAACGCCGGGATTCTTTCGCGGATCGGACCCACGCCTCCCACGGCTCAAATGTGGACCGGAGTGCTGTGACGACGCCAGTCAGCTCCGTTGACGCTGATCTTGATCTGAGCAGGGAACGTGTCCTCGGTGATCTTGCGATAGAGGGTTGAACGGGACAGGCCGGTCCGGGCAAGAACGGTTTTGAGGCGTATGATACGATCCGGCTCGGACATAGCTTGCCTGCACCTCACTGGTTCTTACTGATTTCTGCTGGAACAGACAGTACGAACCCATGCCGGAGGCAATCAGGTTTATCGTCTCAGCCGGGTGCGGAGTGGAAACGGCGGCAAATCGGCATGCCCTAGATCCCAATGCTCCGCCCCTTGCCGATCCCACGGCTGAAGGCGAGTTCCGCGCCCAAGCGACGACCCGATTCCACGTTGATGCCAAGCTCGCGTTTGCGGTTTGCCAGTAGGGATTCGAGCTGAGGATCGCGTTCAACGCTCTTGGCCATATCGGACATTGCCGAACGCGTCGACTTGTAGCCGGACATGTCGCCAGCCTGATATTGCTGCCGTCCCGTCCGGTCGAGCTTTTGCCAACGTTCCACGAACCGGTCGGCGCGACGGCCTGGATCAATATCCAGTCCGGTCCGGATTTCCGTTTCAAGCTGGAGAGCAAGCACGACGCGGCCGGCGCTCGCCTCGCGGACCAGTTCGGGGTTTTTCACAATATCCGTGTCGCGCGGCACTCCCCTGGCAGAACGACGGGCCAGCATCTTCGATCCGTACCGCAAAATCTTCCCTTCCCGGCCCAGGTCCGTGTTCCAGTATGGGCTCGCCTTCTCCAGGCGAGCGCAACCCGTCAAGCAGTCCGCCGATTCTGTCGCGCCACTTCTCGGGAACAACCCGGCGCACGATCTCGACCACCCGCTCGCGGAACGTAATGCCGTGCCGCTCGGCATGCGCTGGGTCGATCTGCTCGTAATCCGACGCCATGTCCTTGGCGCGGTCGCGTGACAGTGTCCGGACGAGCCCTTCTCTGGCGGCAAAGTCATCGCCGCCATAATGCAGGTCCATGCTGTCTCGATGCCGCGAGAGTGCGACCTAGCTGCCATGTGCATCCATGCCCCGCGTTGCGAGCACATGGGTCCGGTCGACGGTCATGCCCTGCACCTTGTGAATGGTCGCGGCATAGCCGTGGTTGACATGGGCATAGTCTTTCAGATCGAACCGCACCGACCTGCCGTCGTCGGTGCGCGCGGCCATGCTCTGTGTGCTGACCTCTTCGATCACACCGAGCGTCCCGTTCTTGACGCCGAGGCCGCGCGCGTTGCGACCAAGGAAGGGCTCCGCGCGCGTCCTTCCCTCCTGCAGGGCCAGACCCGCAGTGCTTACCGGCAACCTCTCATTGGCGAAACCGAGCGCCGGCGGCGGTTGAAGCGCACGTCCTTTAAGCCCGACTTGCTCTAGCGGTGATGGCGGCACATTGGTGAGCAAGCGGGCTAAACCCGGTCGGGATTTGTTGGGCCGGGCGAGCACATTTGGCTGACTTGCATAACTACGACTGAAGTCCTACCTTGGCCAAAGGGTCCATGGCCGGCAACATTTCCCCCAACCAGCCGTTTCGACAAGACCGCCAATCATACTTGATCGTCGGCGGGAATTATGTCGGAGGATTGGGTGCGGCTGGGTGAAATGATTGCGAACACATGCGGAGTATTCCTCTTAGTAAGCTTTCTAGCTGCGATGTTCTTGGTCTTAGGGAAGCCGCTGTGGCCTACACAGAAGGTGCGAATGGTCATCATTCTGCCGGTCGATAGCATGACCACCACGGCTTATAAGCGCGCCCAACTCCCTGGTGATTTCGATCTGAGCCTGGCGCCACCCAGACCAGATAGTAGCATGAGGCGGAGGGGCTTCGCCCCTAACGTGCGGCACCCAGCAAGCTCCGGGAAGGTGGACACCGCAGCCAAGCCCTCCTCACCTCGTTGATCTATGCTGGTTCATCCCAACTACTCCGGGACCTTGGCCCGCTAATCTCCCTCAGATCAGCGGGCTTTTTCGTTTCAGTAGGGTAGGTCGGCGTACTCGTAGAACGAGACGCGTCCGCTGATTTCATCAGTGACTCTTTGATAAAGCACGGCGGCCTATCATTTCGAATCATCCATTAGGGAAGCCTAACGTATTCGAATGAGCAGGCACGCTGTATTTTATCGATGCTGGGTTGATTCCCTGGCCACTCCCACGACCTTGCCCGCTGCCGCCAAGGCGGCGGGCTTTTTCATTTCTGGCGTGGTAGGCGCAGCAATAAGTCGGTAACTATTGAAGCTGTTGTGAATGGGTTAGCTACCCATTCAAGGCATCTTGTTCGACGAGGAACGATGCTGCGATCAGATCGTCGCCAGCAATTCGGCCGCGACCGTCATCCATGACGGCAGCGACTTTCTGGAAGGTCTTTATTTCGGCGTCAGTGATGCGTGCTGCCCGCACTCTCGCCTGGAGATCAGTCAATCGCGCCATAAGCGCTTTTGTCGTCTCGACTTCAAGGTTCATAATCTTCGTTGTCCAGTTGAATGGCGCTCGGCATGCATAACCCGTCGCCATAGGAAGGCGGCGGGCAACGCTAGTTCGAAGTTTCAATCGTAGACTTTGACAATCTTGCGGGTACTCGGATCCACCAGGACCGTGCGGTTGTCGACCACCACATAGCGGTATTTGACGTTGGGAACCTCGTGGAGTTCGACCGTGTCGGGCAGAGCCGTGCCGACGTTCAGCTCGACACCAGGTATCTTCACGGAAGCCAGTGGTTGCTTCTTCACGTATTCGCGCACGACGGTGTCCTGCTCCGGCGTGATGACAACGTCTTGGGCCGCAACAGCGCCGACGCCAGCCAAAAGCAATAGCGCCGCAGCGGCGCCGGTAAGGTGCATCCTCATGGTTTTTCTCCTCTTTCGAATGGCGACAGCACGACCGCTGTGCGCCAGGCATACGAACACGAAGCATGGAGGAACGTTCCTCCTAACGGACTTCAGTCCGACTACGACAGGACCAAAGTCTGGCCCGCAAAGGGCAATGGTCCTACCACCAGGGTTAGGCGGAACGGTACGCCCAGCGTAGTTGCCTCTCAAATTCGGAGAAAGCAGATGGATAAAAGTGTTGGCCAAGCGCGCTGGTTGCTCGCACCGATTTTCGCGACAGCCGTCACCTTTCTGGTGATGGGTATAGTCCTCGGCTGACATGTCATGGATCGGCACAGCTACGTCCCTTCGTGCTGATAGGACCCGCGAGCCGCTTCCGCGGCTGGCGGGTCCTCTATTTTCACGGTGGGATGGTTTTCGCTCATGCAACCTTGGAGGTACTATGGATCGGCGAACTTTCCTGACTGCGGTGTTTGGCATCGCCGGAGCAGCTGCGCTTGCAAGCGCCGTCCGCCCAATTAACGCAATGGCCGGTGTTCCGAGCGCGGGAAGCGGCATCCTTGATGAACTGGAAACGCCACAAAGACAGGACCTCGACGAAGGAGGCCAAGCGCAGGTGGACCAGGTTTCCCACCGGGACTGGCACTACGGCCGCCGCCGTCGCCGGCGGGGTTGGAGACGGGTTGCCGTAGTTACTGGCGGCATGGTCGCCGTCGCGTCCGGTGCTATCGCAGACGTGGTCCTTCGGTCATCCTGCGATTTTAGCTAGTTTACTCCTGCACGTGGCCCGTTCCGGCTCAAGCGCCGAGAACGGGCCGATATGATGTTAATTGGTGAGCCGAAGAAAATGACATTGGCTCAGAGATCGAATGAGAGTGGCAATGCAGGCGCTCCTGCAAATGACAACCATGCTCATATCGCTGGTTCGGACGCTGCCTCGTTGCATGACGATGAAGACATTGTCGCGCTAGTCAAGCGGACTGAGCGCAGGGCTAATTTGGTGCTTCTGGGAATGGGCGGGTGGTTGATGCTCGTCCCCGCCATTTATGTCGTTCTGACCCACGGGATATGAGCGAACGATCTCCGGTTTCGCGAAATCACCAAAACGCGGCGGGCATCTCGCGCCTAACCCGCCACCGCGAGAGTGACTTGTGCGTCAGCCGCTCGTGCCCCACAGTTGACTGGCCATGAGCGAACAGCAGACCCCGAATAAACTCTTTGCCCGAGCCGTCTCCACGATTTTCGCTTGGCATAGGCGGACGCCTTCGGGGCGTGTCCGCCAGGTAGTCGGTAAACGCCCCTTGTCGTTCGTGCTGATTGACCAGAACCACTCGCCCTTGCTCGGCCCGTGTTGCTCACCCAAGAGGCGGCCAACGCTCGCGCCCAAGAACGACGGCTCGAAATCATGCGGGCGTGCCTCGCCTTGGATGATGGTCCTGCCCCAATCGAGCCGGAGCCGCGCGCCACGATCGCGGACAAACCGAACAGCGTCGGCGATGGTGGTGAAAGAGCCCATGGGCTCGCCGTCCTCCAAGACCTCATAGCGATCCTCCGAAGCGTCGCGGACCTTCAACCGATCAGTAGGCATCATGCCTTCTAACATCAGACGTCGAATAGATCGTCTGGACCATGGCCCTTCACGTCGATGATATCGGTCCGGCCGATCTCGTCGATTATGTCAGGCGTGTTGTTACAGGGGCTGCCAACCTTGCTGCCGATAGGCCACATCTTCATGAGGTCCGACGGGAACGGCTTCTTCAAGTCGCGTGGATCGGGCTCAGGTGCAAGCCAGCGCATGTAATCCGCCGGCGCGAGGATCACCGGCATCCGGTCATGAATGGTCGCCATCAGACTGTTCGGCTCGCAGGTGGCGATTGCGAAGGTGCGGATCAGTTCGCCAGTGATCTTATCGGTATACTCTTCCCATATACCGGCCATAGCGAAGGGCTCGTCATCCTTCATCGCGATCGCATACGGCCGTTTCCTCTTGCCCGAGGCGTCCAGCTTCTGCCATTCGAAATACCCGTCTACTGGCACCAGGCAGCGCCGTGAGGCGTACGCTTTGCGGAACATGCCATTGGTCGCGACGGTCTCGCAGCGTGCGTTGACGGGCGGCGGCCGACCGCCCCCGTCACGAGCCCAGCCAGGGACGAGCCCCCACCTAGCCGAAACGAAACCGGCCAGGGACGTAGACAGTTCCTCCCGGATGATAATCGGGTAGTTAAGGCTTGGCGCGCCATTCCAGATCGGGAAACCATTGCCCATGCGCTCGACGTCGCCAGGATGGGCGAACTCGAAACGCCTCACCATGTCAGGGATTGTGGTCTTGACGAAAACACGTCCACACTGCGATCACCAGCCTGTCGTTGCGGAAAGACCAAAATGGGAACGCTTCGTGAACGAGTCAAGCGTGCGCAGCGATCAGGACAGGCGGGCCTTTTCCTTGCGGTTGGCAGTCATCTTTTGTGAATGGGCTTCCCGGATGATCCTAGCGGCCTCGTCTATGGTGATGCCGACCTTGCGGGCATAGTAGGCGGCTTCCGCTCCCAGCGCGCCATCTACTGGATCTTTGATCGCCAGCTTTGCCTTACGCTTCGCCTTCTTGCCCATATCGCGAATCATAGCACATTCGCTGCCTTAAGGCGCCCCACCGTCGCGATTGTCCATCGCTTCGGCGATGACTTCGAATACGCTGGGCACTTCCTCGCTGATCTCGCTGGCTGCAATGCCTTCCTTGTCAGCCGCCTTCAGCGCACTTTCAGCAAGGACGCCGATTGCGATCGGATCATTAATGATCCTGTCGGGTAGCTTTTCCGCCATCCACTTGTCGAGAAAGTCTATGCCGCGCGTGCTCAAGCGAACATCCAAAGCGCGGCCGAACCCACCGCCAAGAACAAGAGGGGCGCGACTGCAAGCAGCATGCTGGCTGTGGCAGCGGAAGGCTCTGGATAGGACGACATGATCACAAAGCCCACGACAGAAGAAGCAGACCAAAAGCAACAGGCAGGATCGCCGCCAAGGCGCCCTCGATCATCAGCAATTCGTTATGTTTGAACACGTGGACCTCGCCATCCTGGATTTTGGGTACAATTTCCAGCTCGCCGGCCAGTTCCCGTCCCTCCAAGCGTTTGGCTAGAAGCAGGACCTAAGTCCGTGCGCCGATCAGCCAGAAGGCCCGCCCCGGAACCTATTCCGGCCTGTTTGCTTGAATCGGGCCGGTGGGGCACTGGCTTGGGAGGATGAGATGGGTTTAACCGCCGAACTGAGTGACGTCCTGATGGAATTCAACTGTCCGTTGTGTTCACAACCTATCGTCAGATTTGGTTCCTGGCTCCGCACGATCGGAACCTTCAGATGCGACGGGTGCAACGCGCTGGTGCGCATAGGCTACGAACAGAAGCTGTCCATTTTTGCAAGATATCTGAAAAACCGGCAACACCCTGGCAGCGGCAGGCCGCCAGAACGCCGACCTCCACATATCCCCGCCCGATCTGCTGTCGAATGACCAGCCCAACTTGCGCCAAGCCTCGGCACGAGCCTATGGAGCCCGAGTCGGCCGTGCCTCAGATTTCCTTTCCGAAGAGTTCAGTGCCTGTCTTTCAGGAAACGAGCTTCGCGAACGAGCGAGTTCCAGTCCGTCTCAATCAGCTTAATCAGGTCGCGCGCAACTTTTCTGAGGTACCCACCTTTTCAGACAGCCGCTTAGCCAGAGCTGGGGCCAAACCGGCTGGACAACGAGTGTAGGGCGCGGCCAGTAGCACCGACCAATATCTTTTTCATTGCGGCGGCTGTCCGCGAGGATCATAGAATCCGTTGCCAGGGCTTTTAGGGAGGCTACGATGGACAGCGCCACGCCTCGCATTGAAGTGGTTGAGGCCTGTGGAGAATGGTTCGTCCGCATAGTAGCCGACGACGAGGAACTCACCCGCAATCGTTAGCAGTAGCCTATGCGGAATGGCAGCGGATACGCCTGGGACTTTCCAAGATCACCCGGCTGTAGGTGCTTGTCTAGAAAAGCCCGCCCCCGCGAAAACAGTGACGGGCGCTTGTTTTGTCCGCTCGGCGGAGGGCGCCGACACTGACCGCCTACGCTAAGCTGGCGCGCGGGCCATGAATTAGCGCCAGCAGACCAGAGGCAACATATGTGCGGACGATACACCCGATATCTCATGATCGGAAATCCACCGGCTCTTCAGGCTGACCGCGCCGGCCGAGACCGGCCGCAACGACGAGCCGCGCTACAACATCTCCCCGAACGGAATCTCACTGGTTTTGCATTGAGCACCGCGGCAACTGCGATCGGTACCTGTGAGATTCATGATGGCGAAACGACCAAATATCAGATGTTGTCAGCCGTCGTTGCCGTCAGGGAAGACCAAAATGGGAACGCACTGGGAACGAGTCAAGATTGCCTTCGCCGCCAATCCTCGGACCGCTCATTGTTGAATGCGATCGCTTCCTCGAGTGACGCAAACGGCCGAGCCGCTATCGAACCGTCCGGCTTCATCTCGACCGCCAAGAAAGGCAGGCCATTGGTGGGCGGCGGGTAAATAATGAAGGCCGGTGCAATCTGTTTCAATCAGGGAGACCCGGGTCGAAATGGACGATCGCGTCGAGGATGGTGCGGTAGAGACTGTCGACCTCTTCGTCTATCTCGGCCCGCTTGATCCCGATCGCCTTGGCGTCGGCGAGCAGCTTGAGCGTGAGTTCGTCCACGGAAATAACGTCTGCATTCGCGGTCTCGGGAACATTGTTCGCGATCCACTGATCAAGGAAATTGATGCCGCGTGTGCTCATTCAGCCTTAAGCTCGCTCGGCGAATTGAGTTCCAGCAACACCTGCTGGGTCGCCTCCTTAAGCCGCAGCGGAGGGGGGCGGCAGTGAAGATGCGGCGGGGATTGGTGCCCGTTCATGTCAAACGTGCTAGGGTCAGCGATGTCCAGTTTGACAACGCCGCTGATCCGAAAGCTCGAAAGCCTAGGTCGACTTTCATCAGATGAACGCGAGAGCGTCGAAGCGATGCCGCTTTTGGAAAAGGCGTTGATGCCTGGTGAGCAGATCGCGCTGGAAGGGAATGTACCAAGCCACTGCTGCTTGGTCGTTGAAGGACTCCTGCGGCGATACAGCACTTTGAGCAACGGCACTGTGCAAACACTCTCAATTCACGTCGCCGGCGATATACCCGATCTGCAAGGCCTGCACCTTAGAAGCATGGATCACACTCTCGCCTCGATCGGTAGAAGCAAGGTTGCCCTCATCGCGCACCGCGACATCCTCGAAGTTCTCCGTAAATCACCTCGTCTGGCAAATCTATTTTGGCGGGAAAGTTTAGTCGATGCAGCGGTCGCGCGCGCCTGGGTCAAGGTGTTGGGTGGACATGATGCGTTCGGTAGGTTAGCCCACCTCGCTTGCGAGCTCTACGTGCGCATGAACGTCATGGGCCTGGTAAGGGGCAATTCTTATCCCTTACCCCTAACCCAAGTTCAGCTTGGCGAGACCCTCGGTGCGAGCGTCGTTCACGTAAATCGCATATTGAAGAAGATGCGCGCCGACCGCCTCTTGGAACACAAGGGCGGGCGACTGATTATCATGAATTGGGAGCGCTTAAGTGAGGCGGCGGACTTCGATCCAGGATATCTAAACCTACGGGACCAGGCGTATTTGGATCTCAGACCTGCAGCTGGCTAGCCCTCCTTCATTCATCGCGGAAAATCCTGTAGCGAAGCATGCCGTAAGTTTTCCTCGCCGCGCAAGCGCTTCACCCGGCCGATGATGCCCGGCTTGACCCATTGCGTCGCCGGCCGCTTCATGCCCTTCGGTCATGATGTTCTAAGACCCGCCCAATGATCTTCTGGAAATCGTGCGGTTCTGCACCGTTGACTTGTATCAAGGGCCATCCGGCCTGGCGCAAGCACCTTCCGATCTCCCTCGATAAAGCGGCTTGCCTCAACCCATTATCCACGCCAAGTTCGAGGAGAGCCTCGAACATCGGTTGCCGTGCATGCCGATCTACAAGGCGACGACGCAAGGTTTCCTGCGGCGCATCAAGTTGGATAAGCAGGTCCGGTCTGGGCAGGAACGAAAGGCAGTCACGAACGCCGTCGATGTTTCGCCTTCGCGCCAGCACAGCCAGCGCGCACACAGCCTGGATCAAGCCCTCTTCGAAAACGAAGTGACCATCCGATTCCTCGGCCTGACGCCAGGACTCGCAAAGAAGGGCGATATCAACCTTCATGCGCCATGACCATGAGAGGCTTTGCACGGGGAAGGCTGCCAGAAGCTGGGCCGCCACTCCATCCTTTGGCAGAGTCGACAGCAAGACAGGACCGGACGTGGCAATCTTTTTGCCAATACGTCCAATGCCGTGGCGCACTTCCGTGCGGTCGTCTTTAGGAGGCCCGGATTCAATCTGGCGATAACCGTCCACCGTCTTCACATTGAAGCCGTGCTTGGCCATCGCCCTGCATAGGCGTGGACGAAGTGTGGTCTTGCCTACACCAGGCGGTCCAAACAACTCGATGATCATCCCGGGACGTTAGCCAGGTCAGAAACCGCACCAACGTTCATTTGAATGACCTTCAGGTCCGAAAACCCTGAAAGGTGGCGCGTTTGCTGACGGAACGATCTGGGGCTAGGACCTAAGTCTGCTGCTGACCAGCCGGAAGTCCCAACCCGGAACATATGCCGGCGCTCTAGCTTGAGTCGTTTCGGCGGGGCGCCGGTTTGGGAGAACAATAGAATGGGTTTATCCGACGAACTGCAGGATGTGCCGATTGAATTCAACTGTCCCGCCTGTTCACACACTATCGTAAGGCCCGGTGCGTGGCTGCGGACGATCGGAATTCAGATGCGAGGGGTGCCAAGCGATGGTCCGCATAGGCTATGACCAGAAGCTGTTGATTTTTGCGAGACAAGTGGAAGTTAGCAAGAGCCTAGCGGCGGGTGGCCATCTCGCGAGCCGCCGCGTCTAAATCTCTGCCAACAGGGCTGATGCCTCATGATTAAGCTTTCAGACATGGGCCACTTCCTTGCAAGCGGCACGACGGGGAGCCGGCACGAAGAGAGACAATTTCTATTCCTGCCCCTACTGCGGCCAGATGATAGACCAGCGCGACTTACGCGAGGTAACGTGGCACGAAGGCCCGGGCCACGAGCCGCTGGGAGCCGGAGGGGGGAGCAACAATTGTGATGTTCCCCGGCGTCCGGAAATAACTACCCGCGCGCACACCTGATAAACAAAAAAGCCCGCCGGTTGGAGCCAGCGGGCTGATACTGTTATCTGGCGACGTCAGTCGATCTCGGGCGGCGGCGGCGGCGGAGAGACCGCCTGCGCCACAACGCTCGACAGTTGCTCACGCTTGGTGAGTTCTGGCTTCTGGTAAGCTTTCTTCATAGGTGCCCCCCCGTTGTCCCCGGGGTCAACCGGGCAGCCCTGTTGCTTGGCTCACAAGCACCAGCTCGGCTGCTAGCCAAAAGCCTGATGCCATAAAAAGCCCAATAACGATTGCAAATACTGCCAGCCGCATGCCGCGCCCCTCAGTCGGGCGCCTAGTAACATGTCAGCTAAAGACAAAAAAGCCCGTCACCGCGAGACAGTGGCGGGCTCTTGTTTGTACGCTCGGCGGAGGGCGCCGAGCACCTCAAAACTCCACCGAGCGGAATCGGTTCCAACAAAAAAGCCCGCGCCTGGGAGGCAGCGGGCCAGTTTGGAGTGCGCTGTAATGGGAACAGAGCACGATACGAATGCGAGTGAGAGCCTGCCGGTTCCGCTGGCTCTCCAGCAATGGATCGGTGGACCAAAAAGGCCCGCCATACTTGGTAGCGGGCAAGTTTGGCAGTGCGCTGGGATCATCCAGCGCCGATTAACGAGCGGCGGCGGCAGGGTTGGTTGCCACCGGCATTAACGTTGCAACGCCGGTAAATATTGTCGTGAGGACCTACATCGCCAACGCTGTAGAGGTCCTCGGCGTCTTTGCGGAGAATATTCCGATCGCCTTTGTGAGGATCGATTATGTAGTACCCAGGCGCGCCACAAGCGGGCGAAAATCGAGGCTTGGCAACGCCAGTGTCATGAATTTCTGAAGAGCTCTAGCAACGGCGCATTGCGGCGGGCCAAGCGAGAACCAGGGCCAGTGACAAACGGCCGCCGCCCCCCGGCTCGCCCCAGCAGTTCGACCTCGGATGGATCAAAATTACCAGCCTCATGGGCCTTGTGTCGCATTGGCATAGGTCTCTCCTCAGCAACGGGAAGCCGCAATAAAAGCACAGCGTCTGCCCGAGGCAAGCCGTCTCAATTCTCTTCCCAGTAGTCCAGCAGTCTCGCATGTCGCAGCTTCTCTTCGCCCTTGAGCGTCTTCACGCGCCCGACCAGGCCAGGTTTCAGCCACTCGGCCTTTTCCTTCTTGTGTCCTTTGGGAACGGGACCGCCAACCTTGCCCTGCACACGGTCCCAAAGCGCTTGCCTCTTGTCGGCCCTGAAGCTTACGAACGCGCCGCCTTTGTAGTGGCCCTTTTCAGCCATGATCACCTGGGCAGCCTTGCCGGGATCCCGCTGCACGCCAATGATGTCCATCTGCTTCTCTTCGAAGCATTTGATCTTGCGCCAGGCCACCGTAGGGCCGCTGCGATACGCTCTGTCCTTCCTCTTGGACACCACGCCTTCAAGTCCGGCCTTGTCGACGAGATGATAGACCGCCGCGCCAGTGCCCGGCAGCGCCTCGCTAAACTGTATTCGCCCGCCTTCCGGGATCATGCCTTTCAGGATCTCGCGTCGATCGACCAGCGGCATGGCTCGCAGATCGTGACCATTGAGAAGCATCAGGTCGAACGCGACAAGATACAGATCGGGGGAAGGCCGGCGGCGACCAATGATGCCTTGCAGCGCGTGGAAATCGGACAGCCCGGCCTCATTGATCATGATGGTTTCGCCTTCGAAGATGAAGGTTTCGGCCTTGATCGCGGCGGCTTCCTCGACAAGGTAACGATACCGAGCCGTCCAGTCGAAGCCTTTCTTTGTCAGCATCGGAATCCCGTCTTCGTCTTTGATGACCTGGTGGCCGTCAAACTTTATCTCGTGGCTCCAGTCGTCACCCTCAGGCGGGGTATCGTAAAGCTCCGGATCCATCGGCTTGATGAACTGCCAACGCGTCCGCTGACCCGCACAGACCGCGATTCAATAAGCTTACGCTAAAATAGTTCCGGACATTTTAGCTAAGTTGAATGTTTTATTCACTGCAACATGATGCAGCGAATGTCGCGTGCGTCGAAGGTTGGAGACGAGATCACCTCATCCGTCGCGAAGATCGGATTGCGCCCGTGGGAACTGCACTGTTCCCAGAGCCTGTCGCCCACGCGCGCAGGCACCCTTCCGGCTTGTCGGGATCGGCAGGCGGATCATCCGGGGGATCGTTGGCGGCGGGTTTGTCCCTCGCCTTCGACCTGGCGGGCTTGCCTGCGGTTCGGCGCGGTCCACCGACACCGCGTTCGCCGGTGCCGGGCGTACCTGCCGGGAAGCCGAAGCCGGCCACCTGGCTGACAGGGCGCCGCGTACCATGCCGATCAGAACGCCGTCGGCGACCTTCTCGACGTTGCCGCAGCTTACTTGCGGCGCGGCGCCCTCGATCTGGGCAATGTTCGAGACGACCTCCCGGCCGTCATCGTTCGGAACGATAGCGGCATATCGTGTCGACATTGGTCGGTTCCTTCTTGTGTTGCGGTAGGGAACATCGGTCTGATTCTTAAGTTGGGGCCAAGAAGCCCCTGACTTAAGGACTCACCGTGATGAATGTTTTATTGCTTGATTTGATCGAAGAGATGGCGGCGCTGCTGCCGCACGAAACGACAAAGTCCCTCCCGGAAAGTGCGCCGAATTTCCCGAATGATCTTGACCCCGTCATCCGCGCTGTCCCAGCCGCAACGGACCTCCCGAACAAGCCAAGGCATCGTGGCGATGAGTAGATTTGAGCCTTGGCGCAGCCTGCTGAAGACGCTGGACGCGCCAGAAATCGTCGTGTCTTTCGAGCAGCTGGATGAAATCGTGCCTTTACCAAAGGCTGCTCACATGGACCCTAATTGGTGGTCGAACGACAACAGGGGAGACAGAACGATCCAGGCTGAGGCGTGGCACCAGGCTGGGTATCGTGCAGTCGCCGATCTCCAGAAGAAGGTCGTCTTGTTCAAAAAGTTAGCCTAAGAGCAAAGCATGTCAGCGCAACGCTCAGAAAGGATAGAGTTCCCTACCCGTAAAGAGGAGCAGAAGGGCACTGGGAAGCTTGTTATGTGGGCCGCGATCGCCGCCGGTTTCATCTTCGTAGGCCTGATCGCTTTCTTCGTTCTGACCGGCGGGTGATGGCAGACCGCCTTTGAGCGCGCCCCATTTCAAGTCGTGGGCCGGTGTGAAGACGTAGCCGAGAACAACGGGGAGTTTTTGACCAGCCACGCCTTCATCCGGTGACGCCGATGTTCATGCCGGTATTATAGGAGACGATCCGGGACGCCGCATCTTCGTGACGGCGCGATATTGCACCGATCACGGTCGATGACTTCTTGGCGTGGCGCCCAAGAGGAGCCCTGAGCCGAAGCGCACTTCGTTCATTGGTAGTGATTTTGCTCTCTGCTTCGATCGACAATAAAAGCCCGCCGACCGGAGCCGATGGCCTTGATCAGCAAGCCAGGCTTCAGCCGGTCGGGCCGCAGTTAGAAACACAAGCAGCGACAACCGCCGTATCGCGCTTCACCAGTGCCGGCTTAACGTAGATCTTCTTCATACGATACTTCCCCGCCTGACAGCCCTCAATATGCTAGGACTGTCTTGTGAAGGTGCTGACCGCCAAGCTTTACGGGCGAATTGCTAGAAGTCGGATGGTCGTGCGGATGGGATCTTCAGGGCGAGCGGGGAGGATTTGATAGGATGGCGCCAAGATTTATAGCAAAACAGCTTTCCTGGCCGAGCGGGATCGCCGGCCGGCTTGTGCGGGCCGGTATGAACCGCGGCAATGCCGGGCTTAACAGATACGCTATCGATCAGTTGGGTTTGGTTCCGGCGGACCATGTCATAGAGGTTGGATTCGGCGGCGCGGCCCTGTTGCCGCAGTTCCTTCGCGAGGCAGCTTTCGTCTGCGGTGTTGATCGCTCACGGGATGTCGTGAACGCTGCCACCCGGCGGTTCGCGAACGCAGTGCGTGCCAGAAAAGCCGAGTTCCTGGTGGGCGCAGTAGAGAGCCTACCTTTGCCAGATGCCGCGTTTGACAAGGCCCTCAGTGTCCACACTGTGTATTTCTGGCAGAACCTTGAAGCTGGATGCGCTGAGCTTGTTCGCGTTCTGAAGCCGGGCGGGCGCGTCGTGCTGGGCTTTCTCCCGAAGATGCATATGGACCGGATGAATATGCCGTCGGATATCTTCACAGCCCGCGAGCCTCATTCGGTCATCGAGGCCTTGCAAGATGCAGGGTTTAAGGAAACCGAGGTGCGGAGACCCAGCCCTGGAACGGCATGGCTAGTTGCGACAGGCGTGCGAACAGACTGAGCAACGCTAGCCCGACGGCCGGGCGGCGGTATCGCTCAATCGTAGGGCGCTGCCGGTTCCGCTGGGTTCCCAAGTTTGGCGGGCAACTGAGGCGCAGGCGGTGGGCCCACCCCAATGGCGGAAGAAGCGGGCCCGGCCAGGAGCGAATTCCCTAGCCGCAGCGGAGGGGATTGCTGCACTTCAAGAACCAGCCGACGAAAATCAAGTTCCGGTTATGCTAAAAAAAGCCGCTGTCCCTTGGGGGAGAGCAGCGGGCAAGTTTGGAAGTGCGCTGCCATGAGTTTCAAGCACGTCACCCCGGCCGAGCAGGTGTGCCGAAGGCCGCGGACTTTGAGCAGGGCATTCTGGATCACGGCCGCTGTGGGGCGTCGGGCAATAGATCGGGAAGCCTGTCGTTTTGGGCCAGATCATCCAGCATCCGGACGATGGCTTTCGCGGCTTCT
The DNA here is from genome assembly GCF_056868045.1 of Mesorhizobium sp. HAY1-8B. Lineage (NCBI taxonomy): Bacteria > Pseudomonadati > Pseudomonadota > Alphaproteobacteria > Hyphomicrobiales > Phyllobacteriaceae > Mesorhizobium > Mesorhizobium sp. HAY1-8B. The sequence goes on along the minus strand of NZ_CP200321.1, from coordinate 1,977,933 downwards.
GATTTGCAAGAAATAGTGGCGGCGCGCTCCATCCACGCGCGATTCCACGATCCCTTCCTCTGCTAGAAGCGCCAGGTGCTGAGATGTGGCCGAAGCGGAGAGACCTATCAACCCGGCCAACTCGCCCACCGTTTTTTCACCGTCAATCAAATGAACCAACATCAATAAACGCTTGCCGTTGCCCAAGGCGCTTAGCCAACGAGCAATGAAGGCTGCGGACGCTCGGGCGGGTCGCCGACCGGCGCCGCAATGCGGGATCCGCCTTAATTTCTGCAAGCCGCTTTCTGACGTACGACACTAAACCGCTGACCTTGTGATTCCAGTGCGGACGGACCGCCGCGCCAGTGGAAAAGCCCGCCACCGCGTGAAGGCAGTGACGGGCTCTTGTTTGTCCGCTCGGTCGGGGGACGACCGAGCACATGCAGAACGTCATCAAGCGGGATCGGTTCCAACAAAAAAGCCCGCCACCTTTCGGGAGCGGGCACAGACAATGGCGGGTGCAATGCAAGGGCGGTAGTGCGGTCTCCTAATTTCGTCAGCGGGATTCCGCAAAAAGACTCGCTGCCAGAGAGGTCGTCGCAGCGGGCAAGTTTTGAAGTGCGCTGGAATCACCAGCGTCGATCAACGAGCGGCGGCGAGGTTGGTTGCCGGAATATTGATCCCGCACCGGCCGCCCCTAGGTCCTCCTCAAGGTCCAAATTCCGTGCAGGCCGATGGTATGGCGACGCGAGCGCCCGGCGGTGCGGTACTGCACAACGTAGCTGCGCTTAAGCTGCATCTCAATACCCATCGACTGCACGATAGGCGCATCTGTGACCTGGTAGACGGAGACGAAGCCTATCCCGAACCCACCGATTTGCGAGGCGACACGAATCTTATTTCGGCTCCCATACGAGGGATGGCGTGGAAGCTACACGCCCGCATGCGACCATCGGGATCGCCACCCTGCTCCCATGGGCAGCGGAGTTCGTGAAGGCCGCACGTTGAGAATTCCGCGTTGTTCCGGATAAACAGTGCATTGTCGGTCACGTCGAAGATGAGGTTGTCCGCCGCCGCGTCGTCCGCGTTCTAGATGATCTCGAGCGCCATGACACCAAAGCCCCGGAGGCCAGCATCGCAACAACGAACGGCAGCTTCAGGATCGTCGGCAACATTGCTACATGGGAACATCAAGCGCGAAGCTGCCATGCGCGCCAAGACGAGTCGACTTCGGATTAAAGAGAGGTCGTAGGGGCAGCCAAAGTCGAAGAAAGTTAGATTCGGGTTCGTGCCTCCTTCTACCTTCAAATTCCGAACGATTCTGTACTGGAAGTGGGACTTCAGCACTTCACTAGAGCCGACCTTGCCAACTATTCGCTTATATGCGTCACCCGAAGTGCTGGCGTGCGGACCTCACCCGACCGCGGCAACTGATACCCCAACTGGTTGGTGCCATCTTGCTGGAGCGTCGAGCGAGTCGCACGAGTTTGACCGGGTCGCCAAGGAGCTGCGCGTCACCTGACGGCGAAGGCCTAAGCAAGCTCGAGGCAGAGCGAAACGCCCATCCAGGGTTATTGCTGGATACTGGTGGACGAGTACCCAAAGGAATACGCACTGAGCCCTGCCGTTGCGGGCCGCTGAATGGACGATGAGGAGCTCAATGTCTGTTCGAGGACTTGCGTCCGCCTGCCTCGACGGCCGCCGGAACGGGTGTGTCATTTGGCGATGCTGATGCTTCACTCATTCTCAAACGCCTTCTTCCCCTTTGCTGCCCAGAGCGCCCGCGCCTGTGCCCCCGATCGCTTTTGAGCTTGTCGACCATGCAGAGCAGAGCGCCGAGGATGGTGGCGCTATCATCGCCGGTGAGGTCGACGATCCTGGCCTTGATAATGAGGCCCCCAGTTCGATCAGATGCCGCGTGCGCTTGCGGTGTTCGACCTGCCAGCTGCGCACGTCATGCCGCGCTCGGGCCGCCTGATGGCGGTTGCGCTCTGTCCGGCCGCGCTGGAGTGCCGTCAGCGCCGCCGTCAGTCGGCGGTGCAGATCGCCGTGACCGGCTTTGAAAGAACACGGCCCCGCGCTTGGCCCAAGCCTGCTTCTTTCCGGTGCTTTGGTTTCGCCCAGCACGATCAGCGCACCCGCCAGTTCTTCGGCGCTGAGCGCGTCGGCTCCGGTCAAGATCACCAGTTCGCCAAGCTGCTGTACCTTCCGGTTCTTGAGCTCGCGCGCCTTGTCTTCGAGTGACTTCAGTTCCGCGTCGAAGTCCCGTGGTTTGCGCATCTGCGTCTGCATTACCTTCGTCCGTTGTCGATGCAGTGATGGTAATTGAGCGTGTCGCGGAAGGCTTCCCTGTTGCCGGGACAGCCCGGGACGGGCTGGTCCATCCCGAGAATTTTTTGAGGGAGGGCGCGCTTATACGTCGTGCCGACGTAGGCTTTGACGTGCAAATGATCTGGTCGCGATGGCGATCTATCATCTTCATGTCAAAGTCATTGGCCGGAAGGCAGGCTCAAGCGCTGTCGCGTCGGCCGCCTACCGCTCGGCTTCGCGGTTGCGTGACGAGCACGTCGAACGCAGCCATGATTTTTCAGCCAAACGCGGTGTCGTCCATTCCGAGGTGATGTTGCCGCAGGATGCACCCAAAGCCTGGCGCGACCGCGAACGGCTTTGGAATGATGTCGAGGCGTTCGAGGTTCGCAAGGATGCGCAGCTTGCGCGCGAAGTCGAGTTTGCGCTCCCGCGTGAACTCAGCCAGGCGCAAGGCATCGAACTGGCGCGCGACTTTGTACAAGTCGAGTTTGTCAGCAAGGGCATGGTGGCCGATCTCAATGTGCATTGGGACAGGGCGGAGGATGGCAGTCCCAAACCGCATGCTCATGTGATGCTCACCATGCGGTCGGTGGACGAGAATGGTTTTGGCGCCAAGGTTCGAGACTGGAATGCTACCCAACTGGTCGAGCGCTGGCGCGAGCGATGGGCGGAGCTCGCCAATGAGCGTTTGGCCGAACTCGACATCGACGCCCGCATCGACCATCGCAGTCTGGAAGCGCAGGGCATTGCCCTGGAGCCACAGACCCAGATTGGTGCACCGGCTCAACGCATTGAGAACGGTGGCCTTGCTGCTGGCGACACTGAAGCCGATCGCGCCGAACTGCATCGCGAGATCGCGCACAACAATGGTGCGCGCATCATTGCCGATCCATCCGTGGCGCTGGATGCCATCACGCATCAGCAATCGACCTTCACCCGAAAAGACATTGCGAAGTTCTCGCATCGCCACAGCGACGGAGTGGAGCAGTTCAACGAGGTGATGGCAGCTATCAGCAACGCACCCGACCTGGTCGAGCTCGGCAAGGATCGACGCGGCGAGGACCGCTTCACCACTCGGCAGATGATCGAGACCGAACAGCGCCTTCACCGCGCGGCAGAGCGTATCGATTTGGACGAGCGCCACGCGGTGGGTGACGCACATCGCGAGGCAGCCCTGGCGCGGGCTGCGCAACGCGGTCTTGTCCTGTCAGGCGAGCAGACCGATGCGCTTGCGCACATCACCGATGGTCGCGGTCTTGGTGTCGTTGTCGGTTTTGCCGGAACGGGCAAGAGCGCCATGCTGGGCGTTGCGCGCCAGGCATGGGCCGCTGCGGGCTACGAGGTTCGAGGCGTGGCCCTCTCCGGCATTGCCGCCGACAACCTGGAAGGCGGTTCAGGCATCCCGTCACGCACCATCGCCAGTATGGAGCATAGCTGGGGACAGGGCCGGGATCTGCTCACCGCGCGCGATGTGCTGGTGATCGATGAGGCCGGCATGGTCGGCACGCGCCAGTTGGAGCGCGTGCTTTCCCATGCGGCGGACGTCGGCGCGAAAATCGTCCTCGTCGGCGATCCGCAGCAGTTGCAGGCAATCGAAGCCGGCGCTGCATTCCGTTCAATCCACGAGCGACAAGGCGGCGTCGAAATTGGTCAGGTGCGCCGGCAGCGCGAGGACTGGCAGCGTGAGGCAACGCGCGATCTGGCAACCGGCAGGATCGGTGCTGCGATCAGCGCCTACGACGCGCAAGGCATGGTGCACCAGGCTGCAACGCGCAATGAGGCGCGAGGCGAACTCGTCGAGCGCTGGGATCGCGACAGGCAGGCGCATCCAGAGGCAAGCCGGATCATCCTCACCCACACAAACGACGAGGTGCGCGCACTCAACAACGCAGCGCGCGAGCGAATGCGCGCTGCCGGCGATCTCGGCGACGAGGTTCAGGTGGATGTGGAACGCGGCCCAAGAAACTTCGCCAGTGGCGATCGCGTCATGTTCCTGCGCAACGAGCGCGGGCTTGGCGTCAAGAACGGCACGCTGGGCATCGTGGAGGAAGTCAGCAAACAAGGCATGACGGTTCGCACCGATGACGACAGGTCGGTCCGCTTCGATCTGAAAGATTATGCCGACATCGATCACGGCTATGCCGCGACCATTCACAAGGCTCAAGGGGTGACCGTCGACCGGACCCATGTGCTCGCGACGCCTGGCATGGATGCGCATGGCAGCTACGTCGCCATGTCGCGGCATCGAGACGGGATGGACCTGCATTATGGCGGCGATGACTTCGCCAGCCGCGAGCGGCTCGCACGCACGCTGTCACGGGACCGCGCCAAGGACATGGCGTCGGATTACGAGCAGATCGACCCCGCGCAGAGCTATGCCGAGCGGCGCGGCATCACGTTCCGCGAGCGCGTCGTCGTGATCGTGCGCCGCATCGTTCCAGAGAAGCTGCGCGACAGGATCGGCGGATTGCTGGACGGGTTGCGCTCGCCAGGAGACGGCGAGCCTATGCAGGGAGGTGGGCAGAGACCGGAAAGGGAAGATGTTGGGGTGCGGATCGGAGATGCTGGCCCGGCGCCGGAGAGAGATCCTTCTGCCAGGGGAGTGCCGCGGAATGTGCCGGTGGACGCGGAAGCGGCGTTGCGCAGTGCTCGCACGAAGGCGCTTGTGCGTCATGCGCGCGCTCTCGACGCGATCCTCAGTGCTGGAAATGCGGACGGGCAGGGCAGTCCCGAGCAGACGCGCGAGTTGAGTGATGCCCGTAACGCTTTCGAGAAGGTGCGGCCCTATGGCTGGCGCGATGCCGAAGCGGCTTATGTGAAAAATCCAGAACTTGTCCGCGAGGCGGGGGCCGGCCGCGTCAGCCGCGTCGTGCTTGCTCTCCAGCTTGAAACGGAAATTCGTACCGGACTGGACAACGATCCCGGCCGCCGCGCCGACCGTTTCGTGGAGCGTTGGCAAAAGCTCGATCGTACGGGACAGCAGCAATATCAGGCCGGCGACATGTCCGGATACAAATCAACGCGGTTGGCCATGTCGGATATGGCCAAAAGCCTCGAACGCGATCCGCAGCTTGAATCCCTACTGGCAAACCGCAAACGCGAGCTTGGCATCAACGTGGATTCGGGTCGTCGCTTGGGCGCGGAACTCGCCTTCAGTCGCGGCATCAGCAAGGGGCGGGGCATTGGAATCTAAGGCACGCCGATTTGCCGACGTTTCCACTCCGCAGCCGGCTGAGGCGACAAACCTGATTGCCTCCGGCATGGGTTCGTCTTGTCTGTCCCAGCTGAAATCAGCAACAACCAGTGAGGTGCAGGCAAGCTATGTCTCAGCCAGATCGCATCGTACGCCTCAGAACCGTCCTTGACCGGACCGGCCTGTCCCGCTCAACCCTTTATCGCAAGATCGCCGAAGGAACGTTTCCGGCTCAGATCAAGATCAGTGTCAACGGTGCGGGATGGAGGGAGTTGGATATCGATCGGTGGATTGAGAATCCCGTATCGTGGAGGCCGAAGCGAGATGATGAAATCAGATTGCAAGAGGTGGCAAAATGATAGCATCTATCGCATCATTCAAAGCAATTTTCTGTGGATAACGGAACCGAACCATCGGTATGATTTTGGATTGGGTAATTTTGTGGGTATTTATCAATATCCTCACTGACTTTTTATAAGTAAATTCAAATAGATAGCTAAAAATTCGATTCCGCCTCTGGCACCATCACCCTCCCAAGGTGTTGATACAGCTGAAAAACCAGCAAAATTATGTGGTTAGGGCTACCCGAGTGCTACACACAGGTGTTACACATGGTCCTAGCAATGGGCCGTTCCGTTAAACATCGTAAAACCGGCGTTTACTGGTTCCGAAAGCGGGTGCCAGCTGACATCGCCGTGTTGACCGGCCGCCGAGAAGTCAATGCATATCCCGGAGCCTTGGTCTATTTCATCGAAGGCGGTGCGATCCCGGCTGGAATCTCTCAAGCTGCGGTGCAGATGTCCGAAGATCGGCGGATTTGGCGACCGCTGCCGGAGGGCATCGGAAAGGTGACGGGTAAGCTCGCTGGAGCGACAGAATGCTCGCGTGGCCAAGGCGTTCTTGGACCACCTTCGGATGCAGGCCGCTTAGCAGCAGATGGCTTGGCTAAAGCTACAAAGTTAAGCATTGACTTCCAACGCATATGGAGATCGTGATTGGCGGAAGGTGACCAATCGCGCCGCGCCCGTGCGCCGCGTTCCCTGCGCTCACCTTTTCGTCCAAGAATGTCCGGCTTCCAATCGGCTTTACGTCAACGATCACAGTTGTGGACGAAAATTGCCCGTCCGTCGAAGCTGATGCCGCCTGCTGCAGTGCCGCCGCGACGACGGCGCGCCCGAACGATTCATATGTGTGAACCGAACCTGCAAGATTGGCAATTTGGGATTGAAACTCCGTCTCTTTTCCGCGTGGACTTTTGGCCATAGTTTGACTCCCGATCATGAGGAGTTTCACTATAAACGGCTGTGCCTGAAGCCACAACTTGCTTTATTTGATGCGGGGTAAATTCGACACCTTGTTCAGCGCAGTCTTTTCTCAGTTTACGCGCTATGGATGTTGCGCAGGCTTTGGCGCGATCCTGCGAGCCAAGGAGATGCACGCTTGGAAGCGCAAGCACTGGCGGCAGAATGGTGCCCTCGGTTCGGCCAGACGACTTACGATTTGATTGATCACCGCGTCTATGAGGTCGGTTGGAATAGAAGGGAGACGCCTTGACACATCTCGACGAGTTGCTTCGCAAGTATCGGGATGACACGCTGTTTCGTCGTCTGGCAATCGGTTCACCGACTTGGTCTGAAATGATCGCAGAGGCAATCATGAAAGATCGCACCGGTGCGGACTATCGTCTGGCCAGTCATAACGCAGCCTCCATCGATCTGGTCGCCGAGAACGGCAACCATGTGCAGGTCAAAACTGTTGGCACCGTTTCTTCATTCGCCGGAATTCGGCGAGGTCGCGATACAGCGGTCGAAGTCCTTGTGATCACGACTTTCGGCGAGCAGCTCCGCTTCTTTCTGGTGCCCATGACAAGGTTCAAAGAGATCGCTCGCACCTACGACTACCCAGAACGCAATCTCTTTTCGTGGGAGATCAGTGGCTCCCGCATAAAGAGCGGCGCGCTCGACGCTTTCGAGATTTCCCGAGATGGGGTGGAGATTCCCGGACTAAAAATGGGGTAGCAAATCGAGCGATGGCTACCCCAAAGACTACTGACCCGCGCTCCGCATGTTCCACGGGAGGGCGTACTTCTTGATCAAACCCAGTTCCAGCCCGGCGCTTCCGTGAACCGGCAGGCCGTTCCACTCTAGGTCAGGGGGAAACGCGTAGACATCAATCTTGGCGTGCGTTGCCAATTCGTTGATCATGGTCGCGTTGATTTTCAGGCTTGTGCGCTGCGAAACCCCGGGGCGACCGTAGAAATAGAGCCGTTTGGCCAGCCCCATAGTTGCAACTCCGACATACAACACGACATCGCTCTTGGCGAAGGCATACACGCCGACCGCCTTGGGCAGCGAAGCATATGGATTCGATTTCGCCTTTCGTTGGACGCAGCCTTCAACGAGCCATGATGATCGGCAGTCCGGGAGCCTCGATCATGGACCTTGTCACGCCGCCGAAAATCCTCTCGCGCAGCCGCGAATGACCATAGGCCCCCATGACCATGAGCTCGGCCCCAGTGTCGACCGCGTGCTGGCGCAGAACGTCGGCGATCGAGTGGTTTGAACTCGGCAAACGGTCCACAGTTACCTTTACGCCATGACGGGAAAGATAGGTCGCCACGTCCGCCCCGGGCTCCGCGCCGTGATGCCGCTCGTCCTCGATCGGGTCGACCATGACGACCCGCACCTCATCGGCACCTGAAAGGATGTCGAGCGACTCTCGCAAGGCGCGCGACGCTTCCAGGCTGGCGTCCCATGCGACGAGGACGCGCTTCGGTTTCAACGTCGCGGACGCCCCTTTGGGGACGAACAGGATTGGCTTTCCCGACGAAAACAGCGCGCCTTCGATGACCTTCTCCTTGAGCGTTTGGCTCGCCAGCAAGTCCGGCCCAAGGACGGTTATATCGGCGTAACGCGCGCGCCGGCCGATGACCTCATCCGCCCAGGCATGGTCCGGGTAGTCATCACTGAGGTCCGTCGATACGGGGCTCTCCGACAGCATTTTGGAAACGGCTAAATTCCGCTTCTGCAGCATTTCCATTTCGGCTTCTCGCTCCGCGAGCCAAGCCGGCGAAACCACCTCGGCATATGCCCCGCCAGAGGGAGGCGCCGCGATGACCAGAACAAGCACCGAGAGATGGGCATTGATTTCTTCACACAGGCCGGCGGCAAGCTTCAGATCAGCGTCTCCCTGATCGGCCCCTGTAACCGTTAGCAATGTCTTGAATGGCATGGCGGCGTCTCCTTGTTCGGGAGTCATAACGTAGCCAGCCGGTCGGATTCCTGCCTTGCGCTAAATCAAACCGATCGCTTCGCAGGATTGATCCCGATCAACGTACGCGCGCCTCGCAAACCTTAGCCTGACACCATGGCTGGAGGCGGATCAAATGAGATTCGGAACAACGATAGGTTTCCTGGCGTTGACGCTGAGCACCGCGGCGGCACAACAGATGAGCAATGGACGCCAGGAATATCTGAACTCCTGCGCCGTCTGCCACGGCGTGGACGGCAGGGGCGACGGACCAATGGCTGACGTATTGCGGAAGAGCCCCGCGGATTTGACCACGCTCGCGAAGCGCAATGGCGGGGAGTTCCCCTACTGGCGGGTCTATGCCACGATCGACGGTCGCGGCCTCGTGCCAGAGCACGGCGAGCGCGACATGCCAGTCTGGGGCAATCAGTTCCTGCCCGACGATGTGAAGCGCTACGGTCCCTACGGTGGCGAAGCGATCACCACGGAACGCATTCAAAACCTCGCCGGTTACGTTCAGACGCTTCAACGCTAGCAGGACTGGCACGCGCAATGATCACTCAAAATCAAGACGTCGTGGTCGAGATGATGAAGGACCCCGCCACCTATGGCGAGGCTGGTCCCGTCGAGACGATCGAAACCCACATTTCCCGGATATTCCTTATAGGGCAACGCGCATTCAAGATGAAACGCGCGGTCAAGCTGCCCTATGTCGATTTTTCGACGCCGGAGTTGCGGCTCGCCGCCTGCGAAAAGGAAGTGGAGTTGAACTCCAGAACGGCGCCCGGTCTCTATCTCAATGTCCGCCGCATCACGCGTGCGGGAAATCGGCTTGCGATGGATGGGTCGGGGGAACTGGTCGACGCTGTTATCGAGATGGTTCGCTTCGATCAGTCGAACCTCCTCGATCGCTTGGCCGCCGCGGCGAAGTTGACCCCCTCGCTGATGACGGCCGTGGCGCGCATGATTGTCCAATATCACCGCAATTCCGAGGTGATCCACGCTGGCAGCGGGTCAGGGAACATTGGCGGTGTGCTTGAAATCAATTCGGCCGGATTTGCTACGAGCCACGTGTTCGATGGAAAGGAGATCGAAACGCTCAACGCGGCGTTTCGCGCCACCCTCGCCCGCCATGCCGGCCTGCTTGACCAACGCGAGGCGGCAGGCCGGGTCCGCCGCTGCCATGGCGACCTGCATCTGCGTAACATCTGCGTCTTCGATGGCGAGCCTCGCCTGTTCGATTGCATCGAGTTCAATGATCAGATCGCCACCGTCGATGTCCTTTACGATCTCGCATTCCTGCTGATGGACCTGTGGCATCGCGGTTTTCCGGAGTTCGCCAATCTGGTGATGAATCGCTATCTCGACGACGCCGATGACGAGGATGGCTTCATCCTGCTGCCCTTCTTCATGGCGGTGCGGGCGGCGGTGCGTGCTCACGTGACCGCGACACAGGTCGAGGAGGGCAGCCAGGACTCGACAAAGCTGGTCGCCGAAGCGCGATCTTATTTCCGACTCGCGCACGTCCTGCTTGCCGAAACGCCGCCTCGGCTCGTGGCGATCGGCGGTCTGAGCGGCTCGGGCAAGACGACGGTCGCCGAAGCGCTTGCGCCGAGGATCGGCGCGCCGCCCGGCGCCCGAATCGTCGAGAGCGACCGCATCCGCAAGGCCATGCATGGCGTGGCCGCCGAAACGAGGCTGCCGGACAAGGCCTATCGGCCCGGCGTGTCGGAACGCGTCTATCGCCAGATCGCCTGGCGTTCGGAACTGATCCTGGCCGAAGGAGGCTCCGTGGTCGCCGACGCCGTATTCGACAAACCGGAGGATCGCGACAGGATCGAGCGCGCCGCGAGTGACGCGAATGCCCCGTTTGCGGGATTTTGGCTGGCGGCCGATCCGTCTGTGCTTTGGCGTCGTGTCAGCGAGCGAAAGGGCGGCCCGTCGGATGCCACGGTCGACATCCTGTCACGACAATTGCAGCGTGACGCCGGTGCGTTGACTTGGCGCAAGATCGAGGCAGACCGCAAGGTGGCCGAAATTACCGCCGAGATGGCGGCCGTGATTGAGGGCACCGCTTCAGCCAGCTTCAGGAAGACCGGATCATAGAGCTGACCACCGCCTAGCGGATCTCCAGTGTCGCCATGGAAAGGCCGGGCTCGCTGGGATGATGGGCAACCGAGAAGCCGAACTCCCGGCACATTGTGAGCATCTTGCGATTTTCGTTGAGGATCGTGCCCTCGATGCGGCTGATACGTTCAGCCCTCGCATAGTCGATGATCTGGTTCAGCAGATCCCATCCCAGCCCATGGCCCTGTAGGTCCGATCGCACGAGCAGCGCATATTCGCCGGTCCTGTGATCGGGATCGCAGGAAAGCCGACCGATTCCCGCCAGCGCTCCCGTGTCCTTTTCAAGCGCGACAAAGGCGATGTCGCGATCGTAGTCAAGCTGCGTGAGCCGCTTCAGCATCTGGTCCGGGAAGTTCTTGCGCAGCGACAGGAACCGGAGCCTCAGGTCATCGGGGGAAATTTTCGCCAGGAACACGGGATAAAGCGCTACGTCCGCGGGGACGATTGGCCGGATGTGAAAGGTCATACCGTCCGACAGAAGATCGCGACTCCATCCTGACGGATAGGGTCTTATGGCAAGGGCTGGGTTCGGGGCTGGCTCATCCACCCGTCGCGTGTCGATTTCGATGCGGGCATCGAGCGCAATCACACCTTCGGCATCGGCAAGCAACGGGTTGATGTCGAGGGAGACCAGGCAAGGGAAGTCGACGATCATTTGCGACAGGCCATTCAGCGCAGCGATGATCTCACCTCGGTTGGCTGGCTTGCGATCGCGATAGCCGGCAAGCAGGCGGCCTATTCTGGTCGCGTCGATCGCGTCCGCTGCCAGCACGTCGTCAAGCGGCGGCAGGGCGATCGCGGTATCGTTCACAACCTCGACCGCTGTGCCGCCAGCGCCAAACAGAATGATCGGGCCAAACATCTGGTCCAGATTCATGCCCAAAATGAGCTCCTGCGCATGCTTGCGCACGACCATGGCTTGCACGGTGTAGCCGTCGACCTTCATCTCCGGCGACCGCGCGCGCAAGCGTGCCTCGATCGACTGGGCGGCTTCCGCAGCCTTCTCGGCGGTCGCAATGTCGAGGACCACGCCGCCGAGGTCCGATTTGTGTGAAACCACTTTCGACAGCAATTTGACGACCACCTTTTCGGAGCCTTCGAGAAGCTCGCCGGCTACCTGCGCAACCTCGGGGATGGATCCGGCTACAATGGTTCTCGGCACGGGGATGCCATAGGCGGCTATCGCCGCTTTTGCTTCCGGCTCCGTCAGCATGCGCCGCCCTTCGCTGGCCACCTGCCGGAAGATGGCATGCACCGATGCCTTGCCGTCGACCCGGTCATCACCTTGGCTCGAGGGCGTGCGCAGGAGCGCCCGCTGAGCTTGCGACCATTCGCTGAGATAGGAGGCAGCGATCGCCGCGTCCTCCGGCGTTTCGAAGCTCGCAATGCCGGCTTCCGTCAGGACGCGCCGGCCTTCGCGCGCGGTATGCTCACCGAGCCAGCACGCAAGAAGTGGTTTTCCACCGATCTCGCCTTCGTCGCCAAGCTCGGCCACCTTCCTGGCGGCGTCGGGCGAGGAACCGAGCCCGGTTGGGCAGTTCATGACAAGTATGACGTCCGTTCCCGGATCCGCCGCCAAGGCCTCCAGCGCCGCCCCGTAGCGCTCCGGGGCAGCATCACCGACGATGTCGATCGGGTTTGCATGCGACCAGGTCGGCGGCAGCACATGGTCAAGCTGCTTGATCGTCGAGGGCGCAAGTTCAGCCAACTCGCCTCCGCGGTCGACAAGCTTGTCGACCGCGAGAACGCCTGCGCCGCCGCCATTGGTGACGATACCGACGCGCGCCCGATCGAGCGGAGAATAACGCCCGATCGTTTCGGCGGCATCAAGCAATTCGGCGAGATCTTTCACACGCAGCACCCCTGCCCGTCGTAGCGCCGCTTCCACGACCCGGTCGGAACCAGAAAGTGCTCCAGTGTGGGTCGCGGCCGCCTTGGCCGCCTGTTCGTGACGGCCGGGCTTGATGGCGACTACCGGCTTGAGGCGCGCAGCCGCCCGAGCGGCCGACATGAACTTGCGCGGGTTGGGTATGGTTTCGAGATACATCACGATGGCTCGCGTGTGAAAATCGCCCGCCAGCATGTCGAGGCAGTCGCCGACATCGACGTCCGCCATGTCGCCGAGGGAGATGATCCGGGAAAAGCCGACATTGTTCGCGGCCGCCCAATCGATCAGCGACGTGGCGATCGCGCCGGACTGCGAGATCAGAGCGATGTTCCCGGGCTTCGGCGCCATATGGGCGAAACTGGCGTTGAGCTTCGCTGGAGGGACTATCAACCCGACCGTGTTCGGCCCGATGATCCGCATAAGCGAGGACTTGGCCGCATCGAGCATCGCCTGGCGCAGACCATTCCCATGATTGAGCCCCGCCGTGATAACGACGGCCGCTCGTGTTCCCCTCTCGGCCAGTTCCCGCACGATGCCGGGAACGGTGTCGGGAGGGGTTACGATCACGGCCAGATCGGGAACGCCCGGCAGATCGGCAACCCTGCCGTAGCAGCGGTGGCCGGCCACGTGCGAATATTTGGGATTGACCGGCCAAATCTCTCCCTCGAAGCCGCCGACCACGATGTTGTCGAAAACAACGCGACCGACCGAGCCAACGCGCCCGGTCGCGCCGACAACAGCGATGGATTTCGGGGAAACGGCGTATTCAAGATTTCGGATTGTCATCCCGGAAAACTCCTTGCCGCCACATTCACCGAAGGCGCCGAGCATTCATTGCGCCAGATCAAGGCGTCATCCGGGCCCTTGCGGATAGCTACAGCAGCGCTGCTCCCAAGCTGTTCTGCCGTCGAAGGAGAAACCGATGAGTTATTATTTCAGCAAAAGCCTCGACATGCCGTTCGCCGCGGCGATCGAACACGTCACCAAAAAGCTTGCAGACAAGGGCTTCGGTATCCTGACGCGGATCGATGTCCAGCATACGATGAAGCTCAAGCTGGGTGTAGACTTCAAGCCCTACATGATCCTCGGCGCCTGCAATCCGCATTTCGCGTGGCGCGCGCTGCAGGCAGAGGACAAGATCGGCGCGATGCTGCCTTGCAACGTAATTGTGACCGAGATCTCGCCAGGCACAGTCGAGATTGCCGCTGTCGATCCGGTCGCGGCGATGGGGGTCGTCGAGAACCCGGCACTTGCCGCAACAGCAAAGGATGTCCGGTTGTTGCTGCACGAATTGATCAGCGAACTTTGACGGCCGACTCCATGGACGAGTCCGCACTGCGGCGCGCGCTGCTGATCATCGCCATAGTAGGTCTGGCGCTTGGGCTTGGAGTGTGGCGGAGCGGTATTGGTCCCATCTCGCCTGACACAATCTGGACAGTGGCGACCCTGCCCGTCGTTTTCACACTCGCCATCTCCATCTTGCGGGATTTCTGGATCGGCCGGATCGGCGTCGACGCGATCGCGCTGGTTTCAATGTCGGCGGCGCTGCTGCTGGGGCAGGCTCTGGCGGCGGTGGTTGTCGCCATCATGTATGCCGGCGGCACAGTGCTGGAAGACTTTGCGCGCGGCAGGGCGGAACGCAATCTCAGAGCGCTGACCGATAGGGCGCCGCACGTGGCGCATCGTAAATCCGCAGATGGCACCGAGACAGTTCCGATCGAGCAAGTGGCGGTCGACGACGAGCTTCTGGTGCGCGCCGGCGAATTGCTGCCGGTCGACGGGATCTTGGTCAACGCTTCGGCCATGTTGGATGAATCGACCGTCACCGGCGAGCCCCTGCCGGAGCGTCGCGGCGCCGGCGACGTATTGCGCAGCGGCACCGTCAACGTCGGCGAGGCCTTTGTCATGCGGGCCTCCGCTGTGGCCGACAAGAGCACCTACGCCGCGATCGTGCGCATGGTCGCAGCCGCGCAAACCGCCAAGGCGCCTTTCATACGCATTGCCGATCGTTTTGCCCTGCTCCTGCTTCCGGCCACGCTTCTGGTCGCCGGCATCGCCTGGTATCTTTCCAATGATCCGATCCGCGCCCTCGCCGTTCTGGTGGTCGCAACGCCGTGTCCGCTGATCCTCGCTGCGCCTGTTGCATTCATCGGGGGCGTGTCACGTGCCGCCAGGGCCGGGATCCTCATGAAAGGCAGCGCGGCGATCGAGGCCCTCGCCCAAACACGCACCGCAGTCTTCGACAAGACCGGAACCTTGACGCTCGGCGGCGCCGAGCTGATCGAGATCGACGTCGCTCCGGGCCAGGAAGCCGATGAATTGCTGCGGCTGCTGGCCTCGCTCGAACAGGCATCGCATCATGTCCTTGCGGATGCGATTGTCCGCATCGCCCGTCATGGAAACCTGGCGCTCTCCCAACCCCATGATGTCCGCGAACATCGCGGGGAAGGCCTGAAGGGGCTGGTGGACGGAATGTCGGTCGCGGCCGGGTCGAGGCCGCTCGTTCTTGGGAACGACCCACTGCCGAAGTGGGCGGAAAGTGGAGAGAGCCGGTACCGCGACGCGCAGGTACTCAGGGTGTTTCTGGCTATCGATGGCCGGCTTGCCGGCATTTTCACATTAGGAGACACCATACGCGAGGATGCTCCTGACACTCTCGGGGCTCTGCGTTCGGCGGGGGTCGCGCGGATAGTCATGCTCACCGGCGACGATGGCACAGCCGCTGAAAAGGTTTCCGCTTCGCTTCGGCTCGATGCGTTCTTTGCCAATGCCACGCCTGCCGACAAGGTCGCGACAGTGGAGGCCGAGAAGGCGACGGCGCCGACGATGATGGTGGGCGACGGCATCAACGATGCTCCTGCCCTTGCCGCGGCGACCGTGGGCATTGCCATGGGGGCTCGTGGCGGGACAGCTTCGTCGGAAGCGGCGGACGTGGTCGTGCTGACCGACAGGCTGCAGCCTGTCGCCGAAGCATTGCGGATCGCCAGGCGCACGCGCGGGATTGCCCTGCAGAGCATCATCGTCGGGCTGGCGCTGTCGGGCGCAGCGATGATCGCGGCCGCCATGGGGCACATAACGCCGGTGGCGGGAGCATTGCTTCAAGAGGGTATAGATGTCGCCGTCATCCTCAATGCGCTGCGCGCCCTTGGCGACGGGCATTTCGAAAACAATCGAACCAGGACAGTTGAACGGTCATGATGCAGGAGAATCTCGTGGTTTGCACCAAATGCGGCGTGGTCAATCGCTTGCCGCCGAACCGAAACGGCACCGACGCGCAATGCGGAAAGTGTGGCGCCCGGCTGTTTTCAGGGGTCCCGCAGGATATCGACGCGATGAACTTCGATCGTCAGATCGGGCGCGGCAGTCTACCCGTCCTCGTCGATGTCTGGGCTCCATGGTGCGGTCCCTGCAAGACGATGGCGCCGGCCTATGAAGCCGCAGCCAAGGCGCTTGAGCCTCATATTCGGCTGGTCAAGCTGAATTCCGATCAGGAGCAGGCCATCGCGGCGAGGTTGAGCATTCGCGGCATCCCAACCATGATCCTGTTTCACCATCAGCGAGAGATCGCGCGCATCTCGGGGGCTATGAGCGCCAGCCAAATCGTCGGCTGGGTTCGCGGCCATGTACCGACCAGCGCCAGTTGAGCCTCCCGCCAGACCGGGATCCGTTTTGACCTTGATCAAGGTCACGCCCGGTTGCCACGGTAGGAATGGCGTCAAAGGAGTTTGCCA
Source organism: Mesorhizobium sp. HAY1-8B (assembly GCF_056868045.1). Lineage (NCBI taxonomy): Bacteria > Pseudomonadati > Pseudomonadota > Alphaproteobacteria > Hyphomicrobiales > Phyllobacteriaceae > Mesorhizobium > Mesorhizobium sp. HAY1-8B. The sequence goes on along the minus strand of NZ_CP200321.1, from coordinate 1,961,456 downwards.
TGACCAGCTTGCACGACCTCACCCCGAAATTCAGGAACATCCGCCTGCTTCTGGCGCGCGAGAAAGGCCATCCGGAAGGTGACAGCGAAGAAGGCTACGATGTGCTGGCTCCACTCACCGACGAGGGACGGCTGGATGCCGAGGAATGGAAATCGCATAAGGCCTTCTGCCGTGTCCGCCGCTTTGGCACCGGCGGACAGGATCTTGTCGGTCGCTTGCGCCGCAAGCCAGGCGGTCAATGGTATTTCGACTATGCCGAGGGCGATCGTGACGATGAGGTTGGCTTTCATCTCGGCGAGGAGCGCTTCGTCACCGGGGAATATGTCTCCATAACGCGCAACGGGGCCATGCACACTTATCAGGTGGCCCGGGTCGAGCAACCTTAGCACGTCTCTCGCATCTGACCGGAGGGAGCCATGTCGCGCCGTATACTTGTTCTCATCGGCCACCCCGACCTTCCCCTGGCCGGCTGTGCCGTGCCTTGGCTTCCGCGTATACCGAAAGCGCGGAACGCGCTGGCCACACAGTACGCAAGATCGACCTGGCCTTGCTGGACTTTCCGATGCTCCGGACGATGCAGGAGTTCGAGCATGGCGAGATTCCCGACAGCCTGAGAGAGGCGACGGAGGCAGTCGTCTGGGCGGAGCATTTCGTCCTTGTCTTTCCGCTGTGGCTGGGCACCATGCCGGCCATGCTGAAGGCTTTCCTGGAGCAGGTGATGCGACCAGGCATCGGCAACGACATGGCTGGCGAAGCCGCCATCGCGCGTATAGCCGGTGAAGAGCGGCTGGTCACACAGGTTTTCGGCGCCGGCGCTGCAATAGGGACAATGTCCGCAAGTGTGCCCCAGCCATGGAGCGCCTACTCTCTGCCCGAGCGGGATTTCGACACGCCCTCACCGACAAGATCGACGATGCCGACGATTCCGTGACCCGGCACGAGCGGCAGCTTCGGCCGTGGCAACTCACCGTCCACGACATGCAGATCGGCGCGGCAGACCGCGCATGCCTCAACCTTGCAAGGGATCCGGGCGGTCGACGAGCGTCAAACGCGTACCGGGCTTTTCCAGCACCATTGCCTTCATCACGCTTCCCCGGTTTCTCAGATGGTAGATGAGAACAGCCCCGCTTCGGAATGGAAACGCTCGGGTTTGGCACCTCGTTCCTATCGCGGGTCCCTGATCTTGACCGGGTACGGCCGGATGTGACGACCGAAACCGTGACTCGCTGGACCATGGCTATGCTTCCGGGCAGAAAGCACTTCGAAATAAAGGCCCGCGGCGGCGAGATAAGCCAGGCCGAGTATCCCAGCCCAGATTTCAATCATATCGGAGGTCATGTCAGATTCTCCTGGTTGGTCCTGACCAGATAATTGCCGAGCCAAATCATGCCGGCCTTGATCGTGGTCAATCGCACCGACCATGTGGCCCACACGCCATATCTGGCTCCATCCGATGATTTCGGGATCGCTCTAAGTAGTTTCCCTTAGGGAGATAACCGAATTTCGGCTTGGCCGGATTTGCGCGATTGCTGTTGTCACAAATTCACCGGGATCCCAGCCATGTACGCTCAAGCCTCCGCCAAGATCGAACTGCCGCCCCATCTTCTCCAGCAGAACCCAGCCGCCATCTTTGACGGCGCGGCCGTGCAGCCAGTGAGCTTCTTCGCGGCAGGCACCGAGATTTACGCTCAAGGCGAAAAGGCCGGAGCTCTTTACTACGTCGAGTTCGGCGCGGTCCGCATCTACCGGCTGCTCGCCGATGGCCGCAGGCAGATCAGCGCGTTCCATCTGGCCGGAGAAACCTTCGGGTTCGAGGCCGACGCCACTCACCACTTCTTCGCCGAAGCGATCAGCGCAACCGGTGTCCGGGCCTTGCGCGCTCCATCAGGCACGGACATGTCCCGCCAGCTCCTGCCTCTCGCGCTCAAGGGCCTGACCCGGGCACAGGAACATCTCCTCGTGCTTGGCCGCCAGAACGCCATCGAGCGCGTCGCGGCATTCCTCGTCGAAATGTCGGAGCGTCAGGGCGGGCTGCGGCAGGTGGAATTGCCAATGTCGCGGAACGACATCGGCGACTATCTTGGCCTTACCATCGAAACCGTGTCGCGGGTCTTCACCCGCCTGAAGGAGAAAGGCGTAATCCGCCTGCTCACCCTGCGCAGCATCGAAATTCTCAAGCGCGATACGCTGCTGGCAATGGGGGAATAGGCCATTCGAGCCAATCCCGCGCATCAATCCTGAAAGGGGCGCAAAATGAAAACCACACTTACAACTCACACTGGATTTCGCTTCGAAGTGCGTCATGCGCGCCCCGATGATGAGCCGATCGTTGCCGAGTTCTTCACCCATGTGACGCCGGAAGACCTGCGCTTCCGCTTCCTCGGGGCCGTGAAGGAGGTTTCGCACGAGCGGCTGGTGGCAATGACCCGCACCGATGATCCGCATGTCCATAATTTTCTTGCCTTCTCGACCGACGGAATGCTGATCGCGGTGGCGACCCTCGCCGCCGATCCGGCCGACCAGCGTGGCGAAGTCGCCATCTGCATCCGCGAGGATCGCAAGCATCTCGGCGTCAGCTGGGAATTTCTCGGCTATATCGCGCGCTACGCGGACGAGCACGGCATCAAGACGATCGAGTCGATCGAGAACCGTGAGAACCGCGCGGCGATCGAACTTGAACGTGAGATGGGTTTCACCGTCACAATGGATTCCGACGACCCGACGCTCGTTCTGGTCCGGCGCAAGCTCGGCGCCAAGATACCGAGCTAAAGCATGCAGCCCGGAAATGCGCGGCCATGGCATGCATAAAGCAATGGCCCAAAGTGCGTCGCCTGAATCCGTTTCAGCGCGACGCGCTCTGGCTTTTTGCCATCCGGGCATGATGCGGAAAAGCGCGAAGCGGTTTTCCGGCGACATTGTGTTCTATCCATTTGATCTTGATACGGATTCGGATTTCAGGTCGATTCGACCTGAAATCATCCGACTCTAGCGCGGCACCGGGATTGCCTCGAAGCCGAGCAACTCTGCAGCCACCGCACGTTCCTCGTCGGCTGGAATGAGAAGCACGTCGACGAGGGTATCCGGGGCGCTGGCCAATTCTTCGCCGTTCGCATTCCTCGAAGACATCCTGCAACCGGTTCGAAGCCGTCTCGTCGGGTCCGACGATGCGGAAACTCCTGGCGCTTCGGTTCAACGTCATGACGTCGCGCAGGAAACTGCCCATCACGCGGGTTGACGCCGACCGCGGCTCCAAACCCATTTCGAAGCCGCGACTCGCAGGACAAGACAGCGCCGTCTTTGCTCCAGAGCAACGAACGCCCTGAAAAGGCTAGGCAGGATAGTCGTTTGCAAGATGCGGACAAGCAACATGAAACGCAAATTGAACGCCGATGCGACCATGGACGGGATCATGCGCGAGGCGCCGGCGACAATTCGGGTCGTTCTCCAGCACGGAATGCTGTGCGTCGGCTGCCCGATCGCGCCCTTTCACACCGTTTTCGACGCGGCGCGCGAGCATGACCTGGATGAGGATCAGCTTCGCCACGATCTGGAGGCGGCCATCGAAAATGACGTGGATTAGCTCTTTGCCGCGCGACCTTCAGCGATGACAAGGAGACGATGCGGCTCGATCACGACTATCCTCTGCCGTCCGCTTTTGACCAGCCCCTGGTCCTCCCAGGCGGAAAGCAGCCGGCTGACCGTATGAAGCGTGGTGCCCGTCATTTCCGCAACGTCCTGGCGTGAAATCGGGAAGTCGATCAGAATTCCCTCCTCGGTCTTTTTTCCTGACTGCTTGATCAGCTTCAGCAAGGCATGCGCAACGCGCTGCTCCACCTGCTCGGTGGACATCTCGATGACGCGGGCATGGGCATCCTGCAGCCTCACTCCCACCGCCTTATAGGTATTGGCACTGAAGCTCGGAAAGCTCGCGGCGAATGTGGACCAAAGCTGGCTCGGCCAGGCAAGCACCACGCAATCGACGGCCGCGACGGCATTTGCCGGATAGGTCGTCCGACCCAGCGCGCTGGCAATCCCCATCAATTCGCCCGGGCTTATATAGCGCACGGTCACCTCATGCCCATCCGGAGTCGATTTCACCACGCGTACATGACCGTCGAGCAGCAGGAAGAACGAATGGGCCTCCTGCTCCTGCTCGAACACCGGCTGATCCTTGGCGACCCGAATAGACCTTGCTTGTCCGACCACGCGATCGAGGTCCGCGGAAGCGATCCCCTCGAATACGGACAGCCCGGCAATCAGTGATCGATCAAGGCTTGCCAAACGCCCTCCTCCCCAACTTCAACAATGCAACGCGCTCAGGCCCCTGCCCGAGTGTGTCACGGACCACCGCGCCTCGACAAGTGGAGCCTCCCTTGGCTGCCACTGACAATCACCCGCTTGTTTGCGCTGGGGCAAGCTCCACCCTTCGCGACCGGGATAGAAGACCCCAAACAGGCGCCCTGCCTGGTTTCGATGAGGCATCTCATGGCAATTCCACGGACGCGACCAAGCGCCTATCCGGCAATTCTCTCTTACGGGTTCCGGCCCTTCTTTCTGCTCGGCTCCCTGCAAGCCGCTGCTGCGATCCTTTTTTGGCTGCCCCTCTACTACGGCAAGCTCGAAACCTTCAGCGCCTTCCTGCCCGTGGACTGGCATATTCATGAATTGCTTTTCGGTTACCTGCCGGCAGTCGTGACCGGATTCCTGCTTACTGCAATTCCGAATTGGACCGGACGGCTTCCCGTTCAGGATCTTCGCCTGCTGATGCTGGTGCTGCTCTGGGTTGCTGGTCGGGCGGCCGTGTTCCTTTCTGCGGAAACGGGATGGCTCCTGAGCGCGGTCATGGACTGCTCCTTTCTTCTCGCGGTGGTGGCGGCCGCCGCAACGGAAATCATTGCCGGGCGAAACTGGCGAAACCTCAAGGTGCTGCTGCCTGTCACGATCCTCTTTGCGGCAAACGTCATGTTTCATCTGGAGGCGCATTATCAGGGAGCCTCCGACATGAGCCGGCGTCTCGGCCTTGGAGCGGTTGTCGTCCTCATCATGATTGTCGGCGGGCGGATAATCCCAAGCTTCACCCGTAACTGGCTGGCTCGCGAGAACCCCGGCCGGCTCCCGGTATCGTTTGGCAAGTTCGATATCGCAACAATCGCGCTGTCTGCCGTCGGCCTCGCGGCGTGGACCTTCTTTCCCGAGAATATTGCAACCGGCGCATTGCTGATCGCCGCAGCGGTCTTCAACGCAGTTCGGCTTGCCCGCTGGGCGGGCGACCGGACGCCGGCCGACCCTTTGGTTCTGATCCTGCACATTGCATTCGCCTTTGTGCCTCTGGGCCTGTTGCTTGCCGGACTGGCCGTGTTCGCGCCGGGAGCAGTTCCTGCGGTGGTCGGCATTCATGCATTGGCTGTGGGAGCGGTGGCATGCATGACGCTTGCCGTCATGACCCGCGCCTCCCTCGGCCATACCGGCCGCGAACCGACGGCAAGCGCCGGAACACGTGCGATTTTCGCTGCGATCGTCATTGCCGCCATCCTGCGCGTAGCCGCCGCTATGGCTCCCGCCGTAGCAATTCTCCTGCATATCTCGGCGGCGTTCTGGGTTGCCGCCTTCATTGGCTACGCCGTTCTCTTTGGCGGAATGCTCGTGCGACCGCGCCGGCAAGCGCGCGGCAAGAGCGGCGCATGAAGGTTGGCTGGCGACGTTCCGCGGTCGCCTAGTTCCTACCAGTCCCGCGCCAATCATTTTTCGTCGAAACAATTTGCGCCAGCACAAATTGCCAGGCCGTCCGACGGCCTACAAGGACGCAGCGGTTGATGCCGTGATGAACCAAAGAAAGGACTATTCCAATGAAACTGCCCCTCATCGCCGCGGCGATCGCGTTGCTCTCATTCACCGGCGCGGCAAATGCCGAAGAACATGTCGTCCAGATGCTGAACAAGGGTGACAAGGGTTCGATGGTCTTCCAGCCCGACTTCGTCCAGGCGGCGCCCGGCGACACCATCAAGTTCGTGCCGACCGACAAGTCCCACAATGCAGAGATCATCAAGGGAATGATTCCGGACGGCGCCGAGCCCTTCAAGGGCAAGGCGAGCGAGGAGATCGCGGTCACCCTCACCAAGGAAGGTGTCTATGGCGTGAAGTGCGCCCCCCACTATGGCATGGGCATGGTGGCGCTGATCGTCGTCGGCAAGCCGGTCAACCTGGATGCGGCGGAAGCCGTCAAGCAGATCGGCAAGGCAAAGCCCGTCTTTGCCGAGTTGTTCGCCGAGGCGACCAAAGCTGCTTCGAACTGACTCGACATCATCTGAGCCTGCCTCCGGTGATGGCGAGCCGGAAGCACTGGCCGGGCGGACCTGGGGAGAGGTCCGACCCGGCCATTTTCATTTCTGCCGTTTGGCACGCCGCCGTGACCAGGGTCATCGCAAAGATATGCTTCGGCAACTGCCTTCAAGTCAAAATTCATCTGGCTCAGATTTGCGCAAACGCAAAGACGTGCCGCGTCAAGTCACTATCCTGATTCCATCGAAACCGTTGAAGTCGAGGAGATGAAAATGCTTACGAGACGCGAAGCTCTGCTGGGTTCTGTTCTTACCGCCGCTGCCGTTGCCGCCATCGGCCCGGTGCCGGCAATGGCGACCGTGAAGGATGTGGCGTCACTGCCGCGCGAAAAAGTGACCCTTGTCGCGCCGCCTTTCGTGCACGCTCACGACCAGGTGGCCAAGGGTGGCCCCAAGGTTGTCGAGTTCACCATGAAGATCGAGGAGAAGCCGATGGTCATCGACGCCGACGGCACGCAGCTCAATGCCATGACCTATAACGGTTCCATTCCGGGCCCGCTCATGGTCGTGCATGAAGGCGACTATCTCGAGCTCACGCTGATCAATCCCGACACCAATACGCTCGCCCACAATATCGACTTCCATGCGGCGACCGGCGGGCTCGGCGGCGGTGCACTGACACTGATCAACCCAGGAGAGCAAGTGACGTTGCGCTTCAAGGCGACCCGATCCGGAACATTCGTCTACCATTGCGCACCGGGCGGCGCGATGATCCCCTGGCATGTCGTGTCGGGAATGAGCGGAGCGGTGATGGTCCTGCCGCGCGACGGCCTGAAGGACGAAAAAGGCAAGCCCGTCCGCTACGACCACATCTACTATATCGGCGAGAACGACTTCTACATCCCCCGCGACGAGCAAGGAAAATTCAAGAAGTACGACTCGGCCGGCGACAATTACGACGATACCATGAAGGTGATGCGCGGCCTGATCCCGACGCATGTCGTCTTCAACGGCAAGGCTGGATCGCTGACCGGCGAGAACGCCATGAAGGCCAAGGTCGGGGAAACGGTGCTGATCGTCCATTCCCAGGCCAATCGCGACACTCGCCCGCACCTGATCGGCGGCCACGGCGACTTCGTCTGGGAACAGGGCAAGTTCGGCAATCCCCCGGCGAAGGATCTCGAGACCTGGTTCATTCGGGGTGGATCGGCGGGCGCCGCTCTCTACACGTTCCTGCAGCCGGGGGTCTACGCCTACGTGAACCACAATCTGATCGAGGCCGTCGAACTCGGCGCAACCGCGCACTTCACGGTCGATGGAACGTGGGACGACGATCTGATGATGCAGGTCGAAGCTCCCAAGGCGATTGCCTCATAGGAAGAAAAGTCGATCGCCCTGCAATTCGCTGGCACCGCCGGCGAATTGCACGGCAGGCGGAGTTTGGGCATGTCCTTCGATCCTGTCTTCACATTCGGAACCATCGCGGCTGCCGCCCTCATCGGACTGGGTGTCAGCCACGCGGTCGACGGCATGTCCGGGCAACCTCGGAGGCCAGTTGTCTTGACCGACATGGTCACCTTGGCGCCTGGCTCCTTCAACCACCCGCAACCAGGCGAATTCCTCAAGGACGACCATTCCGCGCCTGCGCCAGTCTTGCAGGAGACTATCGACGCGCCGCTGGAAATCATGAGGTTCCAGGTGACGGCGTCGGACTATGACCGTTGCGTCTTGGATCGTGCCTGCAAGCCGGCTGATTCGCGCCTCGCCGGCAACGTTCCGGCGACCGGCGTCAGCTTCATTGATGCACAGGCCTATGCGAACTGGTTGTCCGAGAAGACAGGTGAAGCGTGGCGGCTACCGACCGACGCGGAATGGGCCTATGCCGCGGGTGAGCGATTTCGAGCCGATATCGATATAGAGGGTGGCGATGGCGATCCGGCCGATCCGGCGAGGCGATGGCTCAGGCAATATCGCAATGAGGCGGCGCTCGGCCGCAAACCGGATCCTGAACCCCGGCCCCTTGGGGCATTTGGAGCCAATTCAAAAGGTGTTGCGGACATTGCCGGCAATGTTTGGGAGTGGACGGCGACCTGCTATGCCCATGCGACGATGTCAGGTGATGGCGTGCGTATCGCCAGTTCGATCACCAATTGCGGTGTGCATGTCGTGGAGGGTTTCCACCGTACTTACATGTCGAACTTCATTCGCGACGGCAAAAGCGGCGGTTGCGCGGTCGGCACGCCGCCCGACAATCTCGGTTTCCGCCTTGTCCATGATCCTGGTGGCTTCCTGCAGGCCGCCCGTCAACGACTGGGCCTCACCTGATTGCTCGAGAAGAAAGGAACGTGGATGACTCCGAAGCCGGCCTCGCTTGACAGGGTTCGCCCTGCCGCCGAACAGCCCTTGGCGCGCCCCGGCGTCGACCGGGCCTCGATAGGAGTGCTGGTCCGCAAATTCTATTCCAGGGTGAGAAAGGATGAGCGGCTCGGACCCGTCTTCGCCCGAGAAATCGTTGGCGATTGGGAGCCCCATCTGGAGAAGATGACGGACTTCTGGTGCTCCGTCATATTGAAAAGCGGCGACTATCATGGCCGGCCAGTGCCTGCTCATCTGAAGCTCAAGAATGTCACCGAAGCCGACTTCGAGATTTGGCTGGCTCTCTTCGGCGAGACCGCGTCCGAGCTCTTCACGGCCGAGATCGCGGCGGTATTCGTGGAACGAGCGGAAAGGATAGCAACGAGCCTGAAGCTCGCCATGTTCTTCCACCTCGGCCGCGCCACCAAGGTGCCCGGCTAGCAAATCCCGCCGGCGCGGTGGACTCTACCGAGCTGATGTCCGGTTTGATCGTGCGCAAGGACTGTGGCCGTCGGGGCCCGTAATTTCCGCCGATGATCCTTAATCTTTTCGTCGGCACGATCGTCATCAGCCTGACGGTACTGATCCATACTTTCGGCCTCATCGCCATCACTCACGCGACGGGACGGCTTGTTGCACTCTTTCGCATGCACGGACGGCGCAGCCGGGTCCTGGCCATGATCAGCGTGGTCATGGGGCTTTTCGCTGTCATGACGGCGGAGGTCTGGCTATGGGCCGGAATCTATCGGCTACTCGGAATCCTGAATGACTTCGAGACCGCGCTTTACTTCTCGACCATCACCTTTTCGACGGTCGGCTATGGAGACGTGGTGCCCGCCCATGACTGGCGCGTGCTGGCGGCCCTCGAGGGCATTAATGGCTTTCTGCTGATCGGCTGGTCGACCGCGTATCTGATCGCCGCCGGCACCCGTGTCGGTCCCTTCAGGGTTGGCGAGCACTTTTGACCCGCCACCCGAGCCATCGGTCAAACCGCTGGCGAGTGCCTGCCGGTTCCATTGCCGAGATACTTGTCGAATCTCGCCGCCACCGTCCTGACCAGGGGACGGCTTTCCCGCGGCACGACGAAGTTTTCACCTTCGAGCCGAAGAAGCTGGCCGGCACTGCTGATGGCCAGCCGGCTCGCCTCGCAGAGCAGCGTCTGGCCGCCCGCTCCAAAGCGTTCGACAAGGTCCACCGCCGAGAAGGTGAAGTTGCACATCAGACGCTCGATGATCCAGCCCCGCGCCAGATCATCGAGACTGAACTCAATGCCGCGCGCTATCGCCAGCTGTCCGGAATCCACGGCCTTTTCGTACTCGCCGGTGGCAACGATGTTTTGTGCGTGGCCCTGGCGATACCGGCTGATCGACGAGGGACCGAGACCGATCAGGGTTTCGCACTGGTCCTCGGTGTAGCCCTGGAAATTGCGGCGGATCTTGCCGGCACGGGCGGCAACCGCCAGCGTGTCCTCCGGCTTTGCGAAATGGTCCAATCCCAATGCCTCGTAGCCGGCGTCGACAATCAGTTGCGCCGCAAGCTGCGACTGCGCCAGACGTGCAGCGGAATCGGGCAGCCAGGCTTCATCGATCATCGTCTGGTGCTTCTTGAACCAAGGCACATGCGCGTAGCCGAACAGGGCAAGCCTGTCTGGCGCCAGCGTCAGCGCCTGGGCGACGGTCGCCGCGACACTCTCGCGGGTCTGGTGCGGCAGACCGTAGAGCAGATCCAGGTTGACGGACGTGACGCCTCGTGCCCGCACCGCATCGACAATGCTTTTGGTCAGCGCGAAACCCTGCTCGCGATTGATCGCCTTCTGCACCTTGGGATCGAAATCCTGTACGCCGAGGCTCGCTCTTGTCATGCCGATCGCGGCGAAGGCATCAAGCCGACCCTCATCCATGTCGTTCGGGTCGATCTCGACGCTGAGGCTGGCATCGTCGAGGAAGTCGAATTGATCCCGCAGCGCTCTTCCGAGCACGAGGATGTCGTCGGGCTTGAGCATTGTCGGGGAACCGCCGCCGAAATGAACGGCGCGAACCCTGCTCCGCCCCCTCACAAGGCCGCCGACCGTTTCGATCTCCTTGTGGAGTGAGCGCAGGAAGGTGGCCACAGGCGCATAGTGACGCGTCTGCTTGGTATGGCAGGCGCAGAACCAGCACAGCCGGTCGCAATAGGGGATATGCAGATACAGCGATATCTCATCATCGCCGTCGAGCGCGTCCATCCACCCGCGAACCGTGACCGCATCGACGCCCGGATGAAAGTGCGGCGCCGTCGGATAGCTCGTGTAACGCGGCACGTTGTCGACAAGGCCCACGGGAGGTGTTGGGCTCAGGGCCGGGGTTGGGCACGGGGAATGGATGGCGGCGGCGGGAGGGGTCATGATGATCAGACTGCCTGAACCACGCCGGCAAAACCTTGATCTCGATCAAGGCGACTCAGGTCACAACGGGCGCAAATTGCCGTCCCTATTGATCACGGGCGTTGCAATGGCCGCCAGACAGGATGCTCGACAAGCTGATGTTCCCGCAATTTGCAAATCCTGCGAAGCGCGGCAGGGCGGATTATGCGGCGCGCTCAATGCCCGCCAACTTGCCGAGTTGGCCAAAGCCTCGTCCAGGCATGAGGTTTTGGCAGGGACGGAACTGCACGACGAGGGAACCTACTCGAACCTGTTGTCCGGCGTGGTCAAGCTCACGAGAAATCTCTCCGATGGTCGTCAGCAGATTGTCGGGTTCCATTTCGCGCCCGATTTTCTGGGCAGGCCGTTCGAGGCGAAAAGGCCGATCAAGGCCGAAGCCTTGACGAATGTGGCGCTATGTTCGTTTCCAAGAACGATCATCGATCGAATGACAAGCGAGGAGCCGGAACTTGGACGCCTGCTGCTGAGGCGTGCGCTGAACGAACTGGACGAAGCGCGCGACTGGATGGCGGCATTGGGGCGCAAGACCGCCTCCGAAAAGGTCGCAAGCTTCCTTCTTATGTTCGCCAGAAACATCGACCCGTCCAAACACCCAGCAGACCCTATCAGCTTCGATCTGCCGCTGACACGCGGGGAGATCGCCGATTTTCTCGGCCTGACGATCGAGACGGTAAGTCGAGAATTCTCCAGGTTGCGAGTGGACGGCGCGATCCGGATCGCAAACAAGCGACACATAAGCCTCGCAAGCACAGCTCGGATCGAGGAACGCTGCGGCAACTAGCCCGCTGCCGAACCGTCGTCCAGCTTTGACCTTCCAAAGGTCGTTTCATCGGCGCTTCCTGCCTGGTCACGTCACTGCCAGAGCTACGCTCCCGGTCGCCGCAAATCCTCCCCATACAAAAGCTCTCCGCGTTTGACCTGGATCAAGGCCCGGTAGCGGAAAATCCCGAAATGGTGCCGCGAGCGGGCATTTCCGCCGGAACTTTCGAGACGCGATCGGGGACTTGCGATGAAATTTGGCACGGAGATCGTCCTTTTAAGCCTGTTTGCTTTTGGTGCCCTCGTGGCCGCCGGCTTCGGCGTGGATGTCCCTTTTCGCCAGCACATGTGGGTCTTGTTCTTCGCCGTGGCCGGCTTCACAGCGATCCTGCTGCGCAATACGGATTTCAAGCCCGCGGCGCCGATCGACCCCTCCGCCTACATGGATGGTCCGATCCGCTACGGAGCCATCGCAACGGTGTTCTGGGGTGTCGTCGGCATGCTGGTCGGCGTGATCATCGCGCTGCAGCTTGCATACCCTCACCTCAACATCGAGCCCTGGTTCAATTTCGGTCGGTTGCGGCCGGTCCATACCTCCGGCGTGGTCTTTGCCTTTGGCGGCAACGCGCTGATTTGCACCTCGCTTTACGTCGTCCAACGCACCTGCCGGGCACGCCTTTTCGGCGGCAATCTCGCCTGGTTCGTCTTCTGGGGATATCAGCTTTTCATCGTCATGGCCGCGACCGGCTATCTGCTCGGCATCACCGAAAGCCGCGAATATGCCGAGCCGGAATGGTATGTCGACATCTGGCTGACGGTCGTGTGGGTCGCGTACCTGATCCTGTTCCTCGGCACCATCCTGAAGCGCAAGGAACCGCATATCTACGTCGCCAACTGGTTCTATCTCGCCTTCATCGTCACCATCGCGATGCTCCATGTCGTCAACAATCTGTCGATGCCGGCATCATTGCTGGGATCGAAGAGCTACTCGGCCTTCTCCGGCGTTCAGGACGCACTTACCCAGTGGTGGTATGGCCACAACGCGGTCGGCTTCTTCCTCACCGCCGGTTTCCTGGGCATGATGTATTATTTCGTGCCCAAGCAGGTTAATCGGCCGGTCTATTCCTACCGCCTTTCGATCATCCACTTCTGGGCACTGATCTTCCTGTACATCTGGGCGGGCCCGCATCATCTTCATTACACCGCCCTGCCCGATTGGGCGCAGACGCTGGGCATGGTGTTCTCGATCATGCTGTGGATGCCTTCCTGGGGCGGCATGATCAACGGCCTCATGACCCTCTCCGGGGCCTGGGACAAGATCCGCACTGATCCCATTGTGCGCATGATGGTTGCGGCCATCGCCTTCTACGGCATGTCGACCTTCGAAGGCCCGATGATGTCGATCAAGACGGTCAACTCGCTCTCGCACTACACGGATTGGACAATCGGCCACGTCCATTCGGGCGCGCTCGGCTGGGTCGGCCTTATCACCTTCGGCGCGATCTACCACATGGTGCCCAAGCTCTGGAACCGCGAGCGGCTCTATTCGCTGCGGCTTGTCACCTGGCACTTCTGGCTGGCGACGCTCGGCATCGTTGTCTACGCGGCAGTGATGTGGGTGTCGGGCATCATGCAGGGACTCATGTGGCGCGAGTACGACGAGCAGGGGTTCCTCGTCTACTCCTTCGCCGAGACCGTCGCTGCCATGCATCCCTACTACGTCATGCGCGCCGCGGGCGGCGCCATGTACCTCGCCGGCATGCTGGTCATGGCCTGGAACGTCACCATGACCATCCGTGGCTACCAGCGCGAAGAGCAGCCTTTGCCCGGTTCCGCCCCCGTCCTCCAGCCTGCCGAATAAGGAGCCAGATATGGGCCTGATGGATAAACACGCGCTGATCGAGAAGAACGCCACGCTGCTTCTTGTCGGATCCCTGCTGGTTGTGACGGTCGGCGGTATCGTCGAGATCGCGCCTCTGTTCTATCTCGACAATACGATCGAGAAGGTCGATGGCATGCGGCCCTACTCGCCGCTCGAACTCGCGGGCCGCAACATCTATGTGCGCGAGGGATGCTACCTCTGCCACAGCCAGATGATCAGGCCGTTCCGGGACGAGGTGGAACGCTACGGCCATTACAGCCTGGCGGCAGAGTCGATGTACGACCATCCGTTTCAATGGGGGTCCAAGCGGACCGGACCCGATCTCGCTCGCGTCGGCGACCGCTATTCCAACAGCTGGCACGTCCAGCACCTTACGGACCCACGTTCCGTCGTGCCCGAGTCGATCATGCCGGGCTATGCGTTCCTGAAGGACACGCCGATCGAGGTGAAGGATTTCTCGACGAATCTGGTAGCGAACAGGCGCGTCGGAGTGCCCTACTCCGACGACATGATCTCCCACGCGAACGCCGACCTGATGGCGCAGGCCGATCCCAACGCCGACACATCCGGACTGGAGAGCCGCTATCCGAAAGCCAAGATCGGCGACTTCGACGGCAACCCCCAGCAGGTCACCGAGATGGATGCCCTGGTGGCTTACCTCCAGATGCTCGGCACCTTGGTCGATTTCAGGAATTACGACGAAGCAGCTGGCTACCGCTGAGGAGAGCAACCGATGGAATACAACTTGATGCGGGAGTTCGCCGACAGTTGGGGTCTGCTTGCCATGGCCCTGTTCTTTGTAGGCTGCATTGCTTTCGCGCTTCGTCCGGGTGGCAAAGCGCATGCCGATCACGCCGCACGGATTCCTCTTAAGGACGATTGATCATGAGCAGCGAGCATGTCGACGAAATCTCGGGCGTGACGACGACCGGCCACGAATGGGACGGGATCAGGGAGCTCAACAATCCCCTGCCGCGCTGGTGGGTGATCACCTTCTACGTCACCATCGCCTGGGCGCTGGCCTACACGATTGCCTATCCCGCCTGGCCGATGCTGAGTTCCGCAACCAAGGGCGTTCTGGGCTTTTCCAGCCGCAATGACGTCAAGAACGAAATGGCCGCGGCTGAAGCCGGCAAGGCCAAATACCTCGCGGCAATGCAGTCTAAAACCGTTTCGGAAATTGCCTCGGACGATGCGTTGCGCGAGTTCGCCGTCGCGGCCGGCGGCGCGGCATTCAAGGTCAACTGCGTGCAGTGCCACGGCTCCGGCGCGCAAGGGTCGACAGGGTTTCCTAACCTGAACGATGACGATTGGCTTTGGGGCGGCAAGACGGAGCAGATCCAGCAGACGATCACGCACGGCATCCGTTTCGCCTCGGACGCCGATACCCGTCAGTCGGAGATGCCCGCCTTCCTCGATGTGCTCAAGCCCGAGCAGATCGCGCAGGTCAGCGCCTTCGTGGCCAGCCTTTCCGGGCCGGTACAGGACAAAACCCTGATCGAGCCCGGCACCAAGGTTTTCGCGGACAATTGTGCCGCCTGCCATGGCGAGAACGCAAAGGGCAACCGGGAACTCGGGGCACCCGATCTCACCGATGCGATCTGGCTTCACGGTTCCGGCGAAGCCGCGATTGCTTCTCAGGTGCGAGCCCCGAAGAACGGGGTGATGCCTGCCTGGGTCGGCCGCCTTGGCGAGACGACGGTCAAGGAACTGGCTGTCTATGTCCATTCGCTTGGCGGCGGAGAATAGGAGCGGGGCCTGTTCTCAGCCCTCGGCCGTTCAAGCGACGAGGCCCGGCCATGCCGGGCCTCGACTTGCTTTTGATGTCTCAGTTTGACCTGCATCAACGCGACGCGCCCGGGCGACTGCAAGACTGTTGGAGACAGGCGGCGTCACTTCGCCGTGATTGGAGATCGTGGTGCTGGATCAGTCGCAGGTAGAACGGCTCGAAGCCGAAGCGGTCAATTCCGCAAAGACGCGACAGCCGCTTTATGCCGCGCGCAAGAAAATCTTTCCGAAGCGGGCCTCCGGCCGTTTCCGCCAGTTCAAATGGCTGGTGATGGCGATCACGCTCGGTATCTATTACCTGACGCCGTGGCTGCGCTGGGATCGCGGGCCCTTCGCTCCGGATCAGGCCGTTCTGATCGATCTGGCGAACCGCCGTTTCTACTTCTTCTTCATCGAGATATGGCCGCAGGAATTCTACTACGTCGCCGGCCTTCTCATGATGGCGGGCGTTGGTCTTTTCCTGATCACATCGACGGTCGGGCGGGCCTGGTGCGGCTATACCTGCCCGCAGACCGTCTGGGTGGACCTGTTCCTTGTCGTGGAACGGGCGATCGAAGGCGATCGCAACGCCCGCATCAAGCTCGACGCTGGCCCGTGGACCGTTCGCAAGCTCCTCCTGCGCGTTTCCAAGCACGCCGTCTGGCTCGTCATCGCAGCGGCCACGGGCGGAGCCTGGATCTTCTACTTCGCCGACGCGCCGAAGCTGCTTGGCGAAGTCGTCACTGGCACGGCGGCGCCCGTGGCCTATGTCACGATCGCCGTGCTCACCGGCACCACCTATGTGTTTGGCGGGCTGATGCGGGAGCAGGTCTGCACCTACATGTGCCCCTGGCCGCGAATTCAGGCTGCCATGCTCGATGAAAACTCGCTGACCGTCACATACAACGACTGGCGCGGCGAGCCGCGTTCGCGCCACGCCAAGAAGGCCTCGGCGGCCGGGCAATCGGTCGGTGACTGCGTCGATTGCAACGCCTGTGTCGCCGTCTGCCCCATGGGCATCGACATCCGTGACGGTCAGCAGCTGGAATGCATCACCTGCGCGCTGTGCATCGACGCCTGTGACAGCGTCATGGACAAGCTCGGCCGAGAACACGGGCTGATTTCCTATGCAACGCTGGCTGACTACAACGCCAACATGGCAGTGGCCACTTCCGGCGGCACTGGTCCGGTCAATCCGGCGCTCGTAAGAACGGCGAGCGGCAGCTTCGCCGACGGCTTGGCACATTTCCATCTCGGCAAGATCTTCCGGTTGCGCACCTACATCTATCTCGGCGCATGGTCGGCGATCGGCTTGGTGCTCGTCTATTCGCTGCTGACGCGCGAGCGGCTGGAGCTGAATGTCCTGCATGATCGCAATCCGCAGTTCGTGACGCTCTCGGACGGCTCGATCCGGAACGGCTACACGGTCAAGCTGCTCAACATGATACCCCAGCCGAGGACGATCGAGGTCACGCTGCAGGGTCTCGACGGCGGCGAGATGAGCATCGTTGGCATCGACCAGCCCGCAAGTCGCTCGTTCGCGATTCCGGTCGAACCCGACCGGCTGAAGACGCTCAAAATCTTCGTCAGGCAGCCGGCGGACCGCATCAAGAAGCCGGTGCAGAATTTCGAATTTCGCATCGACGACAGGGCGAGTTCCGAATCCGCCGAATACACCGCCAGTTTCAACGCGCCGGAGAGTAGCAGATGAGCGCCGAAATGCGGAAGCCACGCGAGTTCACCGGCAGGCACATGATGATCGTCACCCTCAGCTTCTTCGCCGTGGTGATTGGGGTCAACCTCACCCTGGCCACGCTCGCCCAGAAGAGCTGGACCGGCCTCGTTGTCGAGAACACCTATGTCGCAAGCCAGCAGTTCAACGAAAAAGCACGGAAAGGAAGGGCACAGGCGGCGCTAGGCTGGACGGGCAGGCTGACCATCACCTCCGGCGAGGTCCGCTACAGCCTTGCCGACAGCAAGGGCAAGCCAGTGCCGCTGCACGGCGTCAAGATGCTGTTCCGCCACCCGGCCTATGAGGCCGAGGATGAAACCCTGACACTTGCCGCGGTGTCCGGAAGCACTCCGGGCGACATACAGGAGTTTGACGTCCGGCACACGCCGAAGGATGGCGTCTGGATCGTGGAGATCGATGCGGACGCCGGACTGACGTCACCGTTCCGTGACGTTCGCCGCGTCATGATCTCGAACGGAGCCCTGCAATGAGCTGCTGCGCGCCAGGGGCTGAAATGGCGTCGGAGGTTGCCGCCGCCGCGTCCGCACCGCCGTCGAGCGAGGAGATCAAGCTGGCGAGCCGCTTTCTGGGCAGCGACATTCACCAGACCGACCTGTCGGTGCCGACGGTTCACTGCGGGGCTTGCATCCAAGCCATCGAGGCTGCGCTGGGCTCGGTCGAGAACGTCGATTCCGCTCGCGTCAACCTGTCGACGAAGCGTGTGTCGGTGCGCTGGCACGGCGATAGCGTCCCGCCATTCTTTGCCGTGCTCGGCCGCCTCGGCTATCAGGCGCACCTGTTCGACCCGGAAATTCACGAGAAGGACAGGACGCTTTCGGAGCTGATCCGCGCTGTCGCCGTCGCGGGCTTCGCCGCCGGCAACATCATGCTGCTCTCGGTATCGGTCTGGTCCGGCGCGGAAGGTCCGACACGCGATCTGTTTCACTGGCTGTCCGCGCTGATCGCCATCCCGGCGCTCGCCTTCGCCGGCGGCATCTACTTCCGCTCCGCGGCGAACGCGCTGCGCCATGGCCGGATGAACATGGACGTGCCTATCGCGGTGGGGGTTTCGCTGGCCTACGCGATGAGCCTCTATGAGACCATCAACCACGGCGAGCACGCCTATTTCGACGCTTCGGTATCGCTGCTTTTCTTCCTGTTGATCGGCCGCACGCTGGACCACGTCATGCGTGAGCGAGCGCGAACCGCGGTCAATGGCCTG
Source organism: Mesorhizobium sp. HAY1-8B (assembly GCF_056868045.1). NCBI lineage: Bacteria > Pseudomonadati > Pseudomonadota > Alphaproteobacteria > Hyphomicrobiales > Phyllobacteriaceae > Mesorhizobium > Mesorhizobium sp. HAY1-8B. The sequence continues at coordinate 1,943,039 of NZ_CP200321.1, read as the reverse complement.
TCGCGGCTTGCCGCGCGGGGTTCCATTGTCCTGCGCGACGACGGAACACGCGAATACGTGCCCGTCGCCGAGCTCGCGGCAGGAATGCATCTTCTCATCGCGGCCGGAGAGCGGATACCGGTCGACGGCGACATCATCAGCGGGAATTCCGACCTGGATTGCTCGATCGTCTCCGGCGAGAGCGCGCCCAAGACCGTGAGTGCCGGCACACATGTCCAGGCTGGCACGTTGAACCTGACGGGTCCGCTGACGATGCAGGCAACCGCCGCAGCGAAGGATTCCTTCCTTGCGGAAATGGTTCGACTGATGGAGGCCGCCGAGGGCGGCCGCTCACGCTACAGGCGGATTGCGGACCGGGTATCGGCACTCTACGCGCCCGTTGTCCATCTGGCGGCCTTTGTCACATTCCTCGGCTGGATGGTTGCGTCCGGCGATTGGCACCGGGCCATGACCATCGCCATCGCCGTGCTTATCATCACCTGCCCCTGCGCGCTCGGCCTGGCCGTGCCGATTGTCCAGGTCGTGGCAGCCCGGCGCCTGTTCGAGGCCGGCGTCATGGTCAAGGACGGTTCGGCCATGGAGCGTCTCGCGGCGATCGACGCGGCGGTGTTCGACAAGACCGGGACGTTGACCCTGGGGCTGCCCAGACTGGTCAATGCCGCATCAATCGATCCGGCCATGCTGGCGATCGCGGCCGACATGGCAGCTCATTCCCGGCACCCGTTTTCAAAGGCTCTGGCGACATACGGAAACGATCGTAGCCGAACCAAGTTCGACCGCGTGCAGGAAGAGCCCGGCTTCGGCATCGAAGCCTTCGCCGGCGGCGACACCTGGCGCCTTGGCCGGCGCTGCTGGGCAGGGTGGAAGGCCCGTACGGGCGGTGAAGGAAAATATGGCGGCCTTGGCGGCACGGTTCTCGCCAAGAATGGCAGGATCGTCGCTTGCTTCGCCTTCGAGGATGCCACGCGACCCGATGCGAAGGCGGCGGTAGGGAGATTGAAGGACGCCGGCATCCCGGTCGAGATGCTCTCCGGCGACACTGCGAGGGCCTGCGCCGAGGTGGCGGGGATCCTCGGCATCGATCGCTTTGTGCCGGCCTTGCTGCCCTCGGGAAAGGTCGAGAGGATAGAGACGTTGACCCGCGCCGGTCACAAGGTGCTGATGGTGGGCGATGGCCTCAACGACACGCCGGCGCTTGGCGCCGCTCATGTCTCGATGGCTCCGGCGACCGCCGCCGACATTGGTCGCAAAGCCGCGGATTTCGTCTTCCTGCGCGAGAGCCTGTTGGCCGTACCGCTTGCCCTGGATGTCTCGCGCAAGGCTGGCCGGCTCATACGCCAGAACATCGCAATCGCGATCATCTACAACGCATTCGCCGTGCCGATCGCCATCCTCGGATATGTGACGCCGCTCATCGCGGCGATCGCGATGAGCGCTTCATCGCTGATCGTGATCGCAAATGCGATGCGGCTTCAGGCCACGGCAAAAGCGGCACCTGACGCGGCTCCGGCCAGGCGCCGCACCGACGTCATCCAAGCGGCCCATCCATGACCACGCTCGTCTACCTCATTCCGGTAGCCCTCTTCCTGGGGGCGCTCGGTTTGTCCGGCTTCCTGTGGGCCTTACGCAGCGGCCAGTACGAGGATCTCGACGGAGCTGCCGAGCGGATACTGATCGAGCCCGATGTGCAAGACAATGAAGGCCTGCGATCAAACTGATGCAGATCAAAGCGCCGACGCTCCCGGCGTTCCAGAAAATGCCTGAGGAAGAGCAGGAGGCACCGATGCAAGCGCAGGACATCATGACGACACCGGTGATCTCAATCGATGCTTCGGCCTCGATCGCCGACGCGGCCGACCTGATGTTGACCAGGAAGATCAGCTGCCTGCCGGCCACACGCGACGGTGTGGTGGTTGGCATCATCAGCGAAGGTGACTTCCTCCGGCGCAAGGAACTTGGCACCCAGCGTGTTCGTCCTCGCTGGCTCGAATTTCTGACCGGCCCCGGCAAGATCGCCGATGAGTATGTGCACACAGCCGGCCGCCGGGTTGGCGACGTCATGACGACGGACGTCGTCTCGGCACCGCCTGGGGCATCGCTGGGCGAGATCGTCGAATTGATGGCTGACCACGACATCAAGAATGTGCCGATCCTCGATCAGGGCAGACTGGCCGGGATCATAACCCGCTCCGACTTGTTGCGCGCCCTGCTGCGGATCCTGCCCAAAACCGGCGCCGCGACTACCGATGACGAGGTCATACGCAGGAAGATCATTGCCGAGCTGCAGGGGCAATCCTGGAGCGGCGGCGATCTTATCGGCGTTACTGTCGATAGGGGTGACGTTGAACTGAGCGGCGCCATTTTCGACGAGCGTCAGCGAAAGGCCGCTGTCGTTGCGGCCGAGAACGTCGCCGGGGTCAAGAAGGTCACGGACAAACTCTTTTGCGCCGGGCCGTTCTCGGTCCTACTTCTCTCCTAGAAGACGCCACAGAGCCTGGCGGAACCGCTCCCCAACAGCGCATCGCCAAAGGGAGATTTCGGGCTGCATGGCCGCCCGGTCCAGTCCAGCATTCCGGCGCCCGCTTCCCCCTTAAATCGCGAACGAGGGTATCAAGGGCCGAACCAACAACAGCGCGAAGGCAATGAGCGCCGCGCCGGCGATTGTATCTGCTATCTTCCTGCCGCCGCTCAGCCGCCTGCCCAGCAACAGCCACATCGATCCGGTAATTGCCGTGATCATAAGCAGCGCGATCCAAGCGATGCCCCGCGCGGCTGCTTCGATGTCCATCGGCACGATGGCCACGCAATAGATGAACGCCTTCGGATTGAGGACGGTGGTTGCCACGATGGAAATGCCACCACCGTTCCCGGTTGCGTCGTCGCGTTTGACGGCGATCAGGCGAAAGCCAAGTATTACGAGCCATGCAGCGGCAACCAGTTGAACCATCTGGATGGTGCCAGGCGGCACCAGGGAACGCAGGGAAAGCCAGAAGGCTGCCGCGATCCCGTATCCGCATGCCTGCGCGACAAGGAGCGTAGCGGCGTTCCCTCGCTTGACTGCGCCCGCCGCCAGAAGAGCATTGGTTGGCCCCGGCGCGGCAAAAAGCAGGAATGCTTCCAGAAAATGCAGATTATCCAAACTGCCTGCCTCGTATGCGAACCTGTCAACGACAGCAGTCCACTTGAGCAGACTGTCGTCAAAAGCCTCCTGGACCGTCAGCTCGTCGCAAGGGCGAAATCGTCCGTCGCCGGCTGGAACAAGGGCGCACCGCAGCAGCCAATCCGGCTACGGCGTTGGTGTTCCATCAACGGATAGATTGCAACCGGGCGATCAAATCGCCATTGCGGCAATAGGCCGGCGGGTGATCCGCATGCGCCGTCTGATCAAGCCAGGTCGCGCATTCCTCCTGGTGGCGGCAGGACCGGCACCGGTCCACCGCGCGATTGGTGACGGCGACGTGATCCGCCACGACTTTCAGCGGCCTGTCGACGCCCAATTTCTGCATCATGCGCCCCATCAAGGCCGTTCGAGCATCAAGTCCAATCAGATATTCGAGAAAGTTCATATCGTCACACTCCTCAGACAGCAATCATTGCCATGCCAAGCGGCGTGTGACGTTGATCTCCATCAACGAGGGCCGTTCCGTTCCGGGAATTGCTTCCGCTGGACAAGGCCACCTTCTCGCCCAGCGCAGTCAGCGCTGAATACAGCGTGGCTCGCCTGGATATGATGACTTCGGTAAAGCCGCCGTCCTGGCCTGCGGTCCCAAACATAGCGCCAATGCCCGCGGTCAGCGCCATCGCCAGCGCTCCCCAAAAGGTGACCCGAGCGGTGGCCTTCAATACGTTGGCGCCGCCCGCCCGCGCGCCAATCGCGCCCAGCACCGCAAGGAATAGCAGCGATGCAATCGAGACTGCCGCAACCAGTCTCGCGGGTGGCGCAAGCATCACCATTGCCAATGGCATGATCGCACCGATTGAAAACGCCGCCGCCGAAGCCAGCGCCGCCAGGATCGGTCGTGCAGCGGTAATCTCGGAAATACCAAGCTCGTCGCGGGCGTGTGCGCTAAGCGCGTCCTTGGCCATCAATTGGTCAGCCACCTGCAACGCCAATTGAGGCCCCACGCCGCGATCGATGTATATCTGGGCAAGCTCCTGCCTCTCGAACTCGGGTTGCGTCGCCTATTCGTCTCGCTCACGGGCGAGATCCGCCTTCTCGGTATCGGCCTGGGAACTGACGGATACATATTCGCAGGCCGCCATCGACATGGCGCCTGCCACCAGGACGTTGGTCGTGGTGGCGTTGGCGGCTGCAACCCCGATGATCAGGCTGGCCGTCGAAACGATGCCGTCAAGCGCAGGAATGCAGCTTCATTGCTCCCTGATCGGAACAAATACCCTGATCCAAGTCAAATGGCTGCGCCGATTCGCCCGATGCGACCCTTTTCGCGGGCCAAGGCGCGCTGACAGCCAGCTGTCAGCTAACTCATGAGATATTGTCGCGAGAAGGCATGCAACGGTCCGGCCGCTGCGCCTGAAGCCAGGATGCAATTCTTATGAAACAAATCGCCTTATCGCTCTTCGTGATCGCCTCATCAGGCGCCTATGTCTGGGATCAGGCAGGCACAGCGCCGGCCAACGACCTGATCGATGCGGACGGTGCCGCCAATGCCGTAACGCAGAGCACTCCGCAGCCATTCGTTCCACAGGCGTCGGCCGATCCGGTCGCAGAGCCAGCGGCGTCGCTGCGCAAAATTCCCCAGAATGCGCAGCGGGAGCCGACTCCGCTGAGGCCGATTGATGCCAGAGCGGACAACACGGCAGCCGTTGCAGCCGCTCCAAAGCCGGTACTTGCTCCCAGCCCGCCGCAGGCCGCGAGGCTTGCGCCTCCTCCACCGAAGCAAAATCCCGCGCCGGCGATTGCCGAGGCGCGCATGCCGGATGCACCAACGTTCGCGGTGACGCCTGCGGTCTATATTCCAATCCCGCAGCCGAGGCCGGCATACCCGCAAGCAACCGCGCGCGTGATTCATACCGGGATGAAGGTCGCGGCCCACGGCTATACCGACGGGGTCTACACCGGCCCCGCGGCCGACGCCTACTACGGTATCATCCAAATCCAGGCGCTCGTCCAGGGCGGCCGCCTGACGGCGCTCAAGGTACTGAAATACCCCAATGACCGCCGCACCTCCATCAGCATCAACCGGCAGGCATTGCCCATGCTGCGCGATGAGGCGATCAGCGCGCAAAGCGCAGATGTCGACATCATCTCGGGCGCCACGCTGACCAGCAGGGCCTTTATCCAATCACTGGGCGGCGCCTTGAAGAAGGCCTCATCGTAATTTCATGCGCGAGACGAGAATAATGATGGGCATGCCCATTACCGTCGACCTCGGCCGCTCGGCTGGCGACCTCGGCGGGCAGGTCTTCGACTATTTCGACGATGTCGACCGGCGTTTCAGCACTTACCGTCAGGACAGCGAGATCTCGGCCATAAACCGGGGCGACATTCCGGTTCGCGACTGGAGCGGACAGATGATGGACGTGATCAGGATTGCGGAGCAAACCAGAAGGGAAACTGCCGGGTATTTCGACATCCACAGGCCCGACGGCGCGCTCGACCCCTCCGGCATCGTCAAGGGCTGGGCCATCCGCAACGCAGCCGAAATCGTCCGTCGGGCGGACGTCAGCGACTTCTTCATCGAGGCGGGCGGCGACATCCAATCCTCCGGCAGGAATGCGTCCGGTCGAGACTGGAGCGTCGGCATCCGCAATCCCTTCCAGGCGAATGAGATCGTCAAGGTGGTCTATCCGCGTGGACATGGCGTCGCCACTTCCGGCACATATGCGCGCGGGCAGCACATCTACAATCCCCGCGCGACTCATGACCCAATCAGCGACATCGTCAGCCTGACCGTTATCGGCGCCGATGTGCTCGAGGCCGACCGCTTCGCCACAGCCGCCTTTGCGATGGGCAGGGACGGCATCCTCTTCATAGAGCAGACGCAAGGGCTCGAAGGATATCTCATCGACAGCAACCGCCGTGCGACACCGACAAGCGGCTTTGGAGTCTTCTGCCAGCCATGATCAAGACCCTCGACCGGCTTCTCGACCACCTCACGATGTATCGGCTGGTTCTCTACTACCTGGTGGCGCTGCTGGGCGCCGCCTTTGTCCTGGGCTTCCTGAACCTTGTGCCGCATGATCCGAGAGAGCTCGCCTTTACGACCGCCCTGGTGCTGGCCACCTGCTGGATCACCAACAAGGTCTTTGCACGTATCTTCGAGGTTCCGGCCAATGGCGAGTCCGTCCACATTACCGCGATGATCCTGGCGCTCATCCTCGATCCGATTGCCGCCACCGATGCCAAGGCCATCGGCGCCGTGGCACTCGCCTCGGTCTGGGCGATTTCGTCGAAATACATCCTGGCCGTGGGCAGGAAACACCTGTTCAATCCGGCCGCTCTGGGCGTTGCCTTGACAGCGCTGTTGCTCGATCGTCCCGCCACATGGTGGGTGGCGGGAAGCCTCTGGCTGCTCCCCCTGGTGCTTGTGGGCGGCGCTCTCGTGGTGCGTAAGCTGCGTCGGCTCGATCTCGTGGCCACGTTCGTCGGGGTGGCGCTGGCGACGATACTGGCAACCACCGACCCGTCTCGATATGGCACCGCTCTCGCGGAGACCTTCGGTTCGTCGCCGTTGCTGTTCTTCGCCTTCGTAATGCTGACCGAGCCGCTGACGGCGCCCACGACGCGCTGGGCGCGCATCGCCTTCGCCGGCGTCGTCGGCTTTCTGTTCGCACCCAACGTCCATATCGGCTCGTTCTATTTCACACCCGAACTCGCTCTCCTGGCGGGTAACCTCTTCGCTTACGCCGTGAGCCCGAAGGGTCGGTTTGTGTTGACTTTGGAGCGCATCGAGCAAACAGCCGTCGACAGCTACGACTTTATCTTCAGGTCGCAGCGAAAACTCGCTTTCCAGGCGGGCCAGTACCTTGAATGGACGCTTGGCCTCGACCGTTCCGACAACCGCGGAAACCGGCGCTACTTCACGGTCGCCTCATCGCCTACCGAGCAATCGGTGCGGCTGGGCGTCAAGTTCTATCCGCGGTCGAGCGCCTTCAAACGGGCGCTGGGCGGCATGAAACCCGGCGCCACGATCCACGCTGCACAACTGGCCGGCGATTTCACGCTTCCCTCCGATCCGAAGACCAAGATCGCTTTCCTGGCAGGCGGCATCGGCATCACGCCGTTCCGTTCGATGCTGCAATATCTCATCGATCGCAAGGAAGCGCGGCCTGTCGTCGTCCTCTATGGAACAGAGAGCCAAGACGACATCGCCTATCGCGACGTGCTCGACTCCGCGCGGCGCAAACTGGGCATAAGAATATTCCACGCCGTGGCCAAAGGCGCGGTGGGGGGCCAGTATCCCGGCTATATCGACGCGCGCCTGGTGCGCCTCACCATGCCCGACTACCTCGAACGCATCTTCTACATCTCCGGGCCGCAGAGCATGGTCAAGGCGGTGCGCAAGAAGCTTCTGGCAATGGGCGTTCGCCGCTCCAGGATCAAGGTCGACTACTTCCCCGGATTTGCCTGAACGCCGCTCACCCATGCCGCGGCAGGTGGATGGTCACCGCCAGACCGGAATAGGCGTTGGCCATTTCGAGGCGGCCCCCATAGGCTTCGACGATATCCGAAACGATCGCCAGGCCGAGGCCGCTGCCGCCGCCCTTGCTGTCGAGCTGAACCCCGCGCAACAAGGCGGCATCCCTGGCGGCCTCGGGAATGCCCGGTCCATCATCGACGACTTTGATGATCACCTCGCCGGCGCTCGCGGATGCGCTCACATGAACCAGGGATTTCGCGAAACGCGTCGCGTTTTCCACCAGATTGCCGAGAATCTCGGATAGGTCGCCTTCATCGACCGGCGCCATGAAATCCTCGGCGGCATCGATCACGAATGAGAGCTGCTTGCCCCTTGGCGTGCGTTTGACGACAGCGACCACGCCGCTCGCCACGTCTCGGACAAGGCACGCGGCATCGCCGGAGACGCCAGGCGCCAGACGAGCACGCGCCAACTCCCGCTCGACATGGCGGCGAATTGCGCTCGCGCTCTTCTCGATTTCGTCGGCAAGCTCGCTTTCGCCCTTTTTTCGTAAAGTCCGGATATCGGCGGACAGGACCTGCAGGGGCGTCTTGAGGCCATGCGCAAGGTCAGTGGCGCGCGAGCGCGCGCGAGAGAGGGCTTTCTCCTGGGCGTCGAGCAGGCGGTTGATTTCGTCGGCAAGTGGCTGCACCTCGCTCGGCGCGGCCGCGCCAAGCCGCGCCGTCCGCTGCGCAATCACGTCTTTGACGGCGACCCTTAGGCCTTCCAGCGGCGCCAGGCCAACGGTGATCTGGATGAAGAAAGCCCCCATCAGAGCAGACGCGAGCACAATGAGCGCCGGCGCAAGATCACGAACATACTCGCCAACGGAAACTTCCACGTTGCGATGGTCTTCCGCCACGACGGCGCGAAAGGCCCGCCCGTCGGCGTCGGTGATCGTGCGCATGACGGCAACGGTGAGCTCGCCGCCCGGCCCCTTGAGTTCTTCCTTCAGCAGTTCGCCATTGGCTGCCTGTTGAGGCAAGGCCAGCGTTGCATCCCACAAGGAACGCGATCGAACGAGGCTGTGGGTAGCCATATCCTCCACTTGCCAGTAGTGGCCAGACAGCGGACTGGCGAAGCGTTGATCGGCCAGCGTCGAGGCCACCGAGAGCCGGCCATCGGCTGTAAAGCTCGTCGCCCCAATCAGTTCATTGAGATCGACCGTCAACTCACTGACGACACGCCTCTCGACGTTCAGTTCAAACAGATAGCGAAGGCCGACACCGGCGATGGCAAGGGCGATGACAATCGATATCGCCGCGGCCGACCAGAGCCTGAAACGGATAGAATTGCGCATCAATCCGACCCGTCGGGCACGAAGTAACCAAAACCGCGTCGTGTCTCGATCACATCATTGCCGAGTTTCCGTCGCAGGCGCGCCACGATGACCTCGATCGTATTCGGGTCGCGTTCATTGTCGGAACTGTACAGATGCTCGGCAAGTTCAGTCGACGCGACCACGCGGCCGGCATGATGCATCAGGAACGCCAGCAGCCGGTATTCCAGCGGCGACAATGCCACCGGAACGCCGCGAAGCAAGATGCGCATCTGGCGTGTATCGAGCAGCAAAGGGCCTGATTTCAACACCGGAGCGGCCTGCCCACTTGAACGGCGCAGGATGGCTCGCAGCCGCGCCAGCAGCTCCTCCATTTCAAAGGGTTTGGGAAGATAGTCGTCGGCGCCCGCGTTGATGCCTTCCACGCGCTCGGTCCACAGCCCCCTCGCCGTCAGGATGAGGACGGGAAAGCGGCGGCCATTGGCGCGCCAGCGCTTCAGCACGGTAAGGCCGTCGAGCTTCGGCAGTCCAAGGTCAAGAATCGCCGCGTCGTAGTTCTCGACATCGCCCGCAAACCAGGCCGCTTCACCATTGTCCACGATGTCGACGGCCATGCCCGACGCCTTCAAAACCATCGCGATGTCGGCCGCGATGCGTGGTTCGTCTTCAGCCACGAGGATCTTCATTTGTGGTCGCCTTCACCGCCCAAAACACCGCCCGCGCCGGCATCGACATCAATGATCCGGCGCCTGCCATCGGCAGCGACCACCTGGAACCGATAGATCCACTTGCCTCCGGCGCGAATGAGGTCGATCGCAACAATCTCACCGGGAGCCTTGGCGCGGACAATGGCCATGATATCGGCGAGGCCCTCGATTTCGCCGCGCTCATAAAGATCGCGCGCCCGATCGTGGTCATCGTCGTCATCCTGCGCCCTGACGGACAATGGCGCGGCCAGCACAAGTGCGGCCACGCCCAGAGCTGCCAGGCTCATCGACACGGTTTTCATGGAAAGGAGCTGTCGCATGCGGAAGCTGTCAAACCGCTGTCAATCATTGTCAGCCGGCGGCAAGGACCACGCCTCTATCAAGGGCCATCGCGCCCGATGATGGGTGCGCAGAGAAGGATACGAAACCATGCGCAATTTTCCTGTCTTGCTTGTCGCCCTTGGAGGCCTGACCGCCTTTGTCATACCCGCTGCCGCGGAATCCGACCACGGATCATGCGCAACCGCGTCCGCCACTTCTTCGGCAACAATCGACCTTGAGGCCATCCCCATGATGAGCGCCACTGGTCCCAAGTCAGTCAAAGGTGTCGGCGACGATGAATGCAGCGACGGCAAGACTGTATCCGGCGCCCGCGGTGATCGGGAAGACGAGAAATTCGGGGACAGCGACGACTGACGGCCGATCGAGCGTCCACCGACCATTACCCACAATCCTCCTGGAGAACATCTGCAATGCCGGAAATTCAGCATATCCATCCCATTCTTGTGCATTTCCCTATCGTGCTCATGTACGTGCTTGTGGTCATCGACCTTGCCGCGCTCGCCAATCGCAACCCCGTGACGACGCGTTCGGGCGTGGGAACAATTTCCACCTTTGCCGCCGTCGCCGCAGGACTCTTTGCGGTCTGCACCTGGTTCTTTGGCGGCATGGCCCTCGACCACGCGGAGGCCGCCGGCTTCAGCAGCGATATAGCGGAAATCCATGAGGGCTTGGGCGAGATCAGCGCCTTGACCTTTCTGGGCTGGGGCCTGCTCCGGCTCGTGCTGTGGGTGAGAAATCGAGAGCTGGGTACGCTGACCTTCGCCATTCCCGCGATTGAAATAGCCGGCGCGGCCCTGGTCACCGTAACAGGTTATTATGGCGGGCAGCTGGTTTACGACCTTGGCGTGAACGTCACCAAGGCCGCGGTCGGAGGGTGACCTTTCGACGTTCGACCTCGATCCATCGCCACGCAAGAAGGGCATGCCTTCAGGCACACGCCTCGACGAACGTTCTGGACGGCTCCCTTGGTGATGAGGAGCTGTTCATGTGCGCTGTCCTGCACGACGATGGACAAGCGCTTGCGAACAAATTCGTAGGGGCTCTCGTCGTCGCCGGGAACGATCTCTTCGACATCGACAGTCCGTTCGAAGCTATCCCTAAGCACGGTGGCCTCGCGGGAGATCGCTGCTGCAGGACCTCCATCGCACGAGAGGCGCCATATTCCTGAGTGAAGCTTAAGACACAGCTGGCGAGCACGATCGCGCCGATGATCGCCGCTACATGACCTTCCCCGACGAACACTGAAACGGCGGCGGCAAAGACCAGGATCAGGACGAGTGGGCTGCGAAAATGGCGCGCGAATACAGCCAATGCCGATCCGCCGGACCGAGACGCCAGTGCGTTGCGGCCGAATTTGGCAAGTCGGATTGCCGCATCGACGCTCAGCAGACCGGAAGTCGAGGTCTTCAGCCGGCCGACCAACTCACTCGTTTCGAGCGACCAGTAGGCAGGCTCGACATGGCCGGAAAGGCGGCTGACCGGTCGCTTCTCATCTGGAACTTCCTCCAGCTGGTCCGGGCTATCTGCCGTTCTGGCCGCCATGGTCGCAAAGTCAATTCGAGAACAGGCGGCTGATGCCGTTCTCGCCAATCAGGGAGCGTGTGATGCCGCCAAAGGCCCATTCCCTGAGCCGGCTGTGGCCGTAGGCGCCGGAAACGATCAAATCGGCGTGGACCGAGCGAGCGAATGCCATCAACCCGTCGCCGTCGGCGGTACCGGCGAACACTTCGGTTCGCGCCATGATGCCATGCTGCTCAAGAAACACCGCGACGTCGGCGAGGCTGTTTCGAACGTCCTCTCCCGAAGCTTCTTCCATGGTGGCGACTACAACCTCTTTGGCCTCGGCAAGGAGGGGCAAGGAGTCGGATACGGCCCTTCGTGCCTCCCGGCTGTCCTTCCAAGCGACCAGGATGGTTTTTCCAAGCAGGTGTTCGGCGTTGCCCGCAGCAACCAGCACGGGACGACCGACCCCGAGCACCAAGCTTCCTATATCGAGTGCACGGAAGACGTCGTCGCCGCCATCGGCGGTCACGATGAGATCAGCTGAACGGGCCACCAGCCCTAAAGCGCGCGTCGGACCGCAAACATATTGTCTCCATTCGCTGCTGATGGAGTGCGGGACAAGCTTCTCAAAGGTGTCTCGCAGTTCAGCAAGACGCTTCTCGATCTCCTGCCGTTTGACCTGCATGACCTCGCCTTCATAGACCAGGCCTTCGCCCGTGGCCACCAATGGCGGAACGTCCGCGGCAGCGAAGCCGATGAGGTGAGCATCGAAGCGATGCGCCATTTCTGCCGCCAGTTTCACGAGAGGTCCTGGCTCTGCATCAACGGCCAAGTTGACGACAATCGTTTTGTAGGACACGCAGGCACCTCACAGAAAATAGGTGGGTCCCTAATGCTCCCTCGCGAGGCTAAGCACTTTGATGTGGGTCAAAATGACGGAGTGAGTTGTTTGCGAACGAATGCATGGGTGCTAAACCTGCCACCGGTAGTGCGTCTCAATGCAGGGCAAGATGTGACAAAGAAGGGGCCAGTTTCTTCCGCGGACGCAGTCGCCAAGTCGCCGGTTCCGTCAGTGCATCCGGCAAGGCATGACGATGTGCCCGGCCATCAGCTTCTCGCACGGATGTTCGACCAGACTCCTGGTTTCATGAGCTTGCTGAAAGAACCTGGCCATGTGTTCGAATTTGCGAACGCCGCCTACAAGCGAATGGTCGGAGAGCGGAAACTTATCGGCAAATCCGTGCGCGAGGCGTTTCCCGATCTCGAAGGTCAAGGCCTCTTCGAGCTGCTGGATCGCGTCTACGAAACCGGCGAGCCCTATGTGGGCCGAAGCGTGAAGGTCGTCTATCGCAACGTCGAAACAGGCGCTGCGGAGGAACGGATCCTCGACTTCGTCTATCAACCCGTCAGGGCGGCCGACGGCCAGATCACCGCCATCTTTGTTCAAGGCACCGACGTCAGCGACCTGTCGTTCGCCAATGCTGCGCTGCAGCTGCGGGAGGATCACCTGCGTTCGATCCTGGCGACAGTTCCCGATGCGATGATCGTCATCGACGAAAGTGCAAACATCCAATCCTTCAGCACGGCGGCCGAGATGTTGTTTGGCTACAAGGCCAGCGAGGTCATCGGGCAAAACGTCAAGATGCTGATGCCCCCGCCTTACCGGGAGGAGCATGACACGTATATGCAGCGCTACCTGAAGACGGGAGAACGCCGCATTATCGGACTTGGCCGAACCGTAACCGGGATGCGCAAGGACGGATCGACGTTTCCGATGGAACTCGCTGTCGGCGAAATGCATCCGGGAACAGGCCGCTTCTTCACCGGCTTCTGTCGCGACCTGACGGAACGCCACAGAACTCAGGCCAGGATGCAGGAGCAGCAGCAGGAGCTGCTTCACATGGCACGCTTCACCGCGCTTGGCGAAATGGCCTCGACATTGGCGCATGAGATAAACCAGCCGCTGACGGCCATCACGAACTACCTCAAGGGCAGCCGCCGTCTTCTCGAGAAAAGCAAGGACGAGAACGCCGCCATGCTGCAGGATGCTGTCGAGAAGGCTGCCGAGCAGGCCCTGCGCGCCGGCGACGTGATCCGTCGCCTCAGGGATTTTGTCGCCAGGGGCGAAAGCGAGCGTCAGATCGAACGTCTGCCAACGCTCATCGAGGACGCCTCATCGCTCGCCTTGGTCGGCGCCAGGGAAGCAGACGTGCGCGTCAGTTACGATCTTGACCCGGCGGCCGAGCTTGTTTTGACCGATCGAATCCAGATCGAGCAGGTATTGCTGAATCTGATGAGAAACGCCGTGGAGGCCATGCAGGGTATCCCCAGGCGGGAATTGCATGTCGTTACGGTGGCACGGCAGGATGGCATGGCTGAAGTTGGTGTGATTGATACGGGCCCGGGGCTGGCGCCGGAAGTTTCAGCCCAGCTCTTTCAGCCTTTCGTTACCACCAAAAAGCACGGAATGGGTGTCGGTCTGTCCATTTGTCGCACTATCGTCGAGTCGCACGGCGGTCGTATTTGGGCGGAAGCAATGCCCGGCGGCGGGACAGCGTTCCGATTCACTTTGCGCGCCGTGGAGAAGGATGAGGTCGCTGGTGGCTAATGATATTGTTCATGTGGTCGACGACGATGTCGACGTTCGCAAGTCGCTGGGTTTCCTTCTGGCGACAGCCGACTTTGCCGTGCGCCTCCATGAATCGGCAACGGCATTCCTGGCGACGGAACCGAAGGAGATCCATGGCTGCATCGTCAGCGACGTACGCATGCCCGGCATCGACGGCATCGAGTTCCTGCGGCAACTGAAAGCCCGGGGCCTCGACGTGCCGGTGATCGTGATGACGGGGCACGCCGACGTCGCCCTGGCCGTCCAGGCGATGAAGGAGGGCGCTGCCGATTTCATCGAGAAGCCGTTCGACGATCAGGTGCTTATCGATGCAATTCGCTCGGCCCTGGACCACCGCAGCCAGCCCGCCGCGGCACACCCACAATCGACGGAGATCAGGAAGAATCTCGCCACGCTATCGGAGCGAGAGCACCAGGTGCTGGAAGGGCTTGTTTCCGGGTTACCGAACAAGACGATTGCCTACGACCTGGGGATCAGCCCGCGCACGGTCGAGATCCATCGCGCCAATGTCATGAGCAAGATGGGCGCCGGCAGCCTCTCGCATCTGGTGCGCATGGCCCTGATCGCCGACCCCAAACATTAGTGCATCCCAGGAAGACGAGCAGGGGTTCTCCGCCCGAAGCCGCCGCGCTAAGGCGCGTTTCGAAGTGAAGCCACCTTATCTTCTCGGAGATGCCAGTCGCGCCAGTGGGTCGGCCGAATATCGACGCGGATACCGGTAACGGCATGCCGCCATCCCTCCCGGCCTTTTTCACAAGGAAATACAAGCGGATGTAAGCCTTCTTCATCCAGAACGGCTAGTTCGAGGCTGCGGCCAAACGGAGCGCTTGCTATTGGATTCCACATCCGGCCAGCGTCGGCGAAATTGCAGTTCCGCGCTTTGATTTGAATCAGTTTTTGGGCGGCTTGCGGCGAGGAGACCTGCCTGCAACGAGGCATCTGCGTGTCCCGTAATTTGACATAGCTCAAAGCGCGGACCGCTCCCTGCCCTTAGGTAGGCCGACCGTCGCAGATCGTGGCCGGCTTCTTGTACAGGACATTTCGACATGAACTACCAGCGGTTCTTCGAAGAAGCGATCGATCAGCTCCATGCGGAGCGTCGCTATCGTGTCTTCGCCGATCTCGAGCGTATCGCGGGCAAGTTTCCGCGCGCCATCTGGCGTTCGAACGGCCGCGCCGAGGAAATCACCGTCTGGTGCTCCAACGACTATCTCGGCATGGGCCAGCACGCGGATGTCATCGCCGCCTTCCAGAATGCGGCCGGCAAGATGGGTTCGGGAGCCGGTGGCACCCGCAACATCTCCGGCACGTCCAACCCGCTGGTCGAGCTCGAGCATGAACTCGCCGACCTGCACGGCAAGGAGGCAGCGCTGGTCTTCACGTCCGGCTTCGTCTCCAACGAAGCTTCGATCTCGACCATTGCGCGGCTTTTGCCGAACTGCCTGATCATCTCGGACGAGTTGAACCACGCCTCGATGATCGAGGGCGTGCGGCGCTCGGGCGCGGAAAAGAAGATCTTCCGCCACAATGACGTCGCGCATCTGGAGAGCCTCCTGCAGGCGGCGGGCCGCGAGCGCGCCAAGCTGATCGTCTTCGAAAGCGTCTATTCGATGGACGGCGACATCGCGCCGATCAGAGAGATCGTCGAGCTCGCCGAACGCTACAACGCCATGACCTATATCGACGAGGTCCATGCCGTGGGCATGTACGGACCGCGCGGCGGCGGCATCACCGAGCGCGAAGGCCTCGCCGACCGCATCGACATCATCCAGGGCACGCTGGCCAAGGCGTTCGGCACGCTGGGCGGCTACATCACCGGCACCAGCGCGGTGATCGACGCGGTTCGCTCCTATGCGCCGGGCTTCATCTTCACCACGGCGCTGCCGCCCGCGATCGCCGCCGCCACCACCGCCTCCATCCGCCATCTCAAGCAATCGCAGGCCGAGCGCGACGCGCAGCAGCAGCAGGCGAGCCGAACCAAACAGATCCTGGCGGCCGCCGGCCTGCCGGTGATGGACTCTCCGACCCATATCGTGCCGGTGCTGGTTGGCGATCCGGAGCTTTGCAAGATGGCGAGCGACCGGCTGCTTGGCGTTCACGGCATCTACATCCAGCCGATCAACTACCCGACCGTGCCGCGCGGCACCGAGCGGCTGCGCATCACGCCGACGCCGTTCCATTCGGATGCGCTGATCGCGCAACTGCAGGATGCACTGGTCGAGACCTGGGATGCGCTCGGCATCCCCTATGCCAGTTCCGGCCGTCCCGCTGTCGCCAAGAGCGACCGCATCATTCCGCTCCTGGTGAACAAAGCAGGCGGCTGAAATCCAAGGCCTAGAACTTGATCCGGAAGCAATGCGCGCGGGTTCCGGGAAGGTAGAATAGAAACAGTCGGAGGATGACAATGATGACGCACCCTGTTTCGCACACTTCCATCGCGCATGCCGCCGAGCAGGCGCAGCAATGGGTGAACGAACTTGCCAAGGACCTGGACTGGAACGAGCAGAGCGCATTCCGCTTGTTGAAATCGGTGCTGCATACCTTGCGCGACTGGCTCTCGCCGGAGGAAATGGCCGATCTGTCGGCCCAGTTGCCAACCCTGATCCGAGGCATCTATTTCGAAGGCTGGAACCCGGCCGAACCGGCATGGGAACGGAAAAAGCGCGACTTCGTCATCTGCGTCCGCGACAGCTTTGGCTACGAGCCGGAGATCGACATCGATCGGGCAATCGGGGCGGTGTTCCGACTTCTCGACCGTCACATTTCGCATGGCGAAATCGTCCAGGTCCGAAACTCGATGAAGAAGTCATTGCGCCAACTCTGGCCGGAGGGATGACCGATGTTTCGCGATCGCCAGGATACGGGGCGAAAGCTTGGTGTCTCGCTGCAGGCGCTTCAGTTGAAGGATCCGATCGTGCTCGCCTTGCCACGCGGTCGCTGCCGAGATTGCCAAGGCCTTGGACGCACCGCTGGATCTGATCATCGTTCGTAAAGTCGGAGCACCGGGAAATCCGGAACTTGCCGTGGCCGCCATTGTGGACGGAGACCCTCCGGACGTCGTTCTCAACCGGGAGATCGTCGAAGCTTACGCTCTTGATGACAGCGCCCTTCGTGTCTTGATCGCGCAGGAATGGCCGGAATTGGAGCGGCGCCGGGCAACATATCGCGCGAAAGACCCGCCCCTGTCGGCGGCGTGCCCGTTGCCGTGCGCGAAGATGGCGCCATGGTCGGCGTCGAAGCCATCATTGACAAAGACGTGGCCAGCTCGCTGCTGGCGCGCCAGTTGAGCGCTGAGATGCTGCTGATGCTCCCGCAGCGATCGGCCGGCTTGAGGACGCGGCGGAGATCGTCAAACGGCTTCAGGGCACCTGGTTCGAGCCCTAGCCTGCCAGGCTCAGGAAATCTTGGCTACCCCTACAACGTAGTTCTTGCCATATGCCGCGGCGCATTTTGGGCAGGTCGTATAAAAGAAATACACGTCGCTGGCTTTGGGATTGCGCTGGCGCGCGAGTTCAAGCATTTCCTCATGCCAACCCCTCACCTGCTCGAATGCCCCCTCGAACACCCTGGTGACGAAGTCGCCTGTCAGCGTAGCCATTTCCTCCTCGGGCACGGCCTTTGAAACCGAAAAAAGATGCTCGCTCGTCCAAGGCGAGAGATCACGGCTTAGGACGATGAACTGGCTTTCGGCAGAAGCGCCGGCGTCGTCGATGTGCTCGTTAACACGGGCAAAGACGCTGCCCATGTTCACCGGAACATGCATGACGCTGTGGGTCGTCGCCCTCACGAACGGCTTGTCGGCGAAGTGCAATTCCTGATCGTCCCAGCCGCCCGGGTTGAATTTTGGGCAGCAACCCGTCGTATTCACGCTCGCATCATAGTGCGGTGTTTCGTTCGTCTGCATGGCTACCTCCTGACATGAGCACATCAAACCAGCTGACGACCCCGCCATCATTGATTACTGTCAACGCCGCCGAGAACCACGATCGACGCAGGTTGAAGCCGGTCCGTGGCCAAGATGAGATTGCTAATCGACCGCCATCATCGGCCCAGGCTTTGGATATAACTGATAATCGCGGAGATCTGGTCAGGAGAAGCTACGAACTCGGGCATGTCCGGATGTCCGGTGGATATCCCCTCGGCCAGAGCTTCCTGAAGATCTTCTATTGGGTACCGCCGGTGCAACACCCGGAAAGGCGGCGCGTCCGGATGGGCGCTCTCGCCGCCCGGACCGACCGCGTGACAGCGGGCACAGTTTTTCTCGACCAGTCTTTTTCCATAAGCGACCTGCGGGTCTTCGACAGCATAGGCTGACGATGCAAAGCCGAGTGCGAGCACAAGTAGTGGGATCGAGAACGCTGGGCGGGGTCGCATGGTCGACGGGCCTTGCTTGATCGTGTCAGTTTAAGGAGCGAGGGTGGCCGCGCGCATGTCGTCGATCGTGGCTTCCGCCCCTTCTCGAACACGTCCCGCCGTTTCCGAAGCGAACCCAGCGCCCAAGGACGCAAACCTCGCGACCTCGCTGGTATAGTCGGACGTAGCGTTCTGGAAAAAGTTGACGACCACGTCGTAGGTATCAGCGAATCCGTCCCGCCTCATCAGCGTTTCGATTAGCCTCAGATCGTCCCAAAAACGCCGACTGAAAAAGGACGCTCCTTCCATCTGCAGGCTGAACAGCGCACAGGTGGAATGCATCTGCCATGCCGCAGCGGCATCCAATAGTTTCTGCCCTGTCTTGGCGAACGGGAACAGGTCTGGCGCGCTGAATTCTTCTGCCTTCCAGGTCATTGTAAAATTCCTTGGCTTCCGTCTTCCACGTCAATGCCTAGTCTTCGGGTGGCGCGGCCTTGAACGGCGGCCGAATCCATAGCTCACCGCAGGGAGCTTGCGTCTCTTGGAGGACGCCATTTCGAAGTAGATGCCGATCCCGGCGATACAAGCGAAGCAAAGCAGGACGCCCAAAAAGAGAATGCCTCCAGCGGACATGAACTGATCCTTGTGTGGCTCTGATCGAACATCGCAAGGTCAATTCCGGCACGCATTGATCAAGATCAATCGGCCCCAGCGGCACAGACTTGCCCCGTCCTCGTCCGCCGCTTCCCGACTTTGACATTGATCAAGGCGAGGAAGGGCATTGCCTGGCACGACATCGGCGGAGCAACTGCCTTGCATAAAGTGGAAATGAGGACGCGATGAAGGAACTGCCGCTTGCCGAAGTCTATCGGCTGATAGAGCCCGGTCCCGTTGTCCTCCTGACAACCAGGTCAAAGCAGGGCCGCGCGAACGTCATGACCATGTCCTGGCACATGATGGCGGGAATCGCGCCACCGACCATGGCTTGCGTCGTGTCGAGCGACGACTTCTCCTTCTTCGCTTTGCGTCAAACGAAGGAATGCGTAGTCGCGATCCCTGCCATTGGCCTTGCGGAGAAAGTCGTCAAGGTCGGAAACTGCTCCGGACGCGACACTGACAAATTCGCGACAGCCTGGCTGACGCCCCTTCCCGCCGAGCGCGTTTCGGCTCCCCTGATCGCCGAGTGCTTCGCCAACCTCGAATGCCGGGTCATCGATATACGCCTGGTGAACAAATATAATCTGTTCGTCCTCGAGGTCCTGAAAGCATGGATCGACCCGGGTCAACCGAAACCGAAGACGATCCATCACATCGGAAATGGCGCCTTCGTCGTGGACGGCGAAGTGGTTCATTTCCAATCCCGTATCCCCTGAGCCGCTGCAACCATTTTGATCGACATCAAGGTGAGAACGTTCCTGCAAGGCTAGCTTCGGTGCACCGAATCTCTCAAGCGGAAGCGCCCCGATGAGCTACAAATCCATTCTGTTGAACTTGGGCATCGATGGTTCGATCGAACCGCTCGCGCGGGTCGGCATCGATCTTGCCAAACGTTTCGATGCAAAGCTGATCGGTTTCTGCGCCGCGGACGCTCCGCTGCCGGTCACGATGGCGCCCGAGGGCGCGGCGATCGCTGCTGAACTTTGGGATCAATCGAGGATCGAGATCCGGCAACGGCTTAATGACAGGCATTCCAAGTTCGACAGGCTCGTCGCCGGAACGGTCAGGGCGGAATGGCGTGACACGGTCGAGAATCCAGATCACGCCCTCGCCAGAGCTTCTCTTCTCGCCGACCTCGTCGTCACTGGCGCTTCGCTTGGCGCATCCACGGGCGACGCTTACCGTATGGCTGATCCGGGCAGTTTGGTGCTGCGCGCCGGCAGACCTGTCCTGGTCGCCGCCCGTGGCGCGGCGAGTTTGCCGCTCGGCCGGGTGGTCGTCGCCTGGAAGGACACGCGGGAAGCAAGGCGCGCCGTGGCAGATGCGGTGCCACTGATGGCCATGGCCAATGAAGTCACTGTGGTGGCGATTGATCGCAATCCGGGTGACTGGATCGGGGACGGAGTCAAGGATGTCGCCAGTTTCCTCGCCGGGCACGGCATCAAGGCGGGGACCGAAATCCTGAAGTCAGACGAGGAAGGAAATCGACTCATAGACTTCTTGGCCTCCGTCAAAGCAGACCTAATCGTGTCGGGCGCCTACGGGCACAGCCGGCTGAGGGAATGGGCGTTCGGCGGCGTTACCCATTCGCTGCTGGATGAGGTCTGGCTTAATCGGCTGATGTCGAGCTGATGTTAGTGGGTCCGAAAGATGCTAAGTCTTGATACGATCGACCTTGGGCGCAGTTACGCCTCAGCGCATCTGCGAGGAGAATACTCCTTAAGCCATCGGACCTTTCGCCGAAGCCTCTACGCCTCGGGGTACGGCAAACCAATGAAATATTTGGCTTTTTAACCCTCACCGCTTGCCAAGAAACACGGGGTCGGCAAGCATGTTTTCCACGTTGGCCAGCCGCTCGCTGTCTATTCCGGTCGCGATCCCCCTCGATGCGAAATGCTCCACCAGCGCACCACTACGAAGATTGCCCGCCGCACCGGGGGCGTAGGGGCAGCCGCCGAGCCCGCCGGCCGCGGAATCGAAGACCCTGAGCCCGAGGCTCCATGCCGCATCGACATTGGCCAGCGCCATGCCGCCGGTATCGTGGAAATGGCCGGCGAGTTGCGTCGCCTCCGCCTCCGCGAGGCATGCCAGCACCATGGCGTGCACGCGTTCGGGGGTTGCCATGCCGATCGTATCGGCGACGGCGATTTCCGCACAGCCGAGATCGCGCAGCCGCGCGACGACTTTCGCGGCCGCGCCAGGCTCGATCGGACCTTCATAGGGACAGTCGACGGCACAGGAAACATAGCCCCGCACCGGCAAGGCGTGTTCGGCCGCCAATGCGATCACGGGCACGAAACGGGCCAGTCCCTCCTCGATCGTGCAATTGGTGTTTCGCCTCGAAAACGTCTCGGAGGCGCTGGTGAAGACCGCAAGCTCCTGCGCGCCCGCCGTGATCGCCGCCTGGGCGCCTTGCTCATTGGGCACCAGGGCGGAAAGCACGAGGCCTGCACGACGCACCGCGCCCCGCATGACGGCGTCATGGTCGGCCATCTGCGGGACCCATTTCGGCGAGACGAAGGCCGTCGCCTCGATGCGGGCGAAACCGCAATCAGCCAGCATGCGAATCAGGCGCAGCTTCAGCCCGGTCGAGACCAAATGCTTTTCGTTCTGCAACCCATCGCGCGGACCGACTTCGACGATCGTAACCTGGCGCTCCACGCGCAACGGTTCAGTGGACGGCGGCATACATGATCTTTTCTTCCGATGCTTCGTCGATGGTCATCTCCTCGACGATCCGCCCCTGACGCGCCACCAGGATGCGGTCCGACAGGTTGAGGATTTCGGGCAGGTAGGAGGAGATGACCACGACGGCCGCGCCGGCATCGGCGAGTTTCTCGATCATCCGATGAATCTCGGCGATCGCTCCGACGTCGACGCCGCGGGTCGGCTCATCGAAAATGATCAGTGACGGCTCCTGGATCAGCGATTTGGCTATCACGACCTTCTGCTGATTGCCGCCCGACAGCTCCACCACCTTGGCGTTGCCGCCGATCGAACGGACCTTCATGGCCTCGATCCATTCGGCCGATTGTCGCCTGGCCTCGCTCATGCCGACCATGGTGACCGGATTGGACCCCTTCGCCAGCTTGCCAAGGAACACGTTCTGGACGACGCCCATCGTGTCGAACAGACCGTCAAGCTTGCGGTCCTCGGTGATGTAGGCGACGCCGCGCCGCACAGCCTGCCGCGGGACGCGAAAGCGCACTGTCTCGCCGCGCAGCTGGATGCGCCCGCCATGGAAAAAGTCGCGCTTCAGCACGCCGGCGGCGATCTTCATCATTTCGGTACGACCGGCACCCACCAGCCCGAACAGGCCGGTGACCTGGCCCGCGAACACCGATAGTGTCGCGCTGCGCACCGCCTTGCCCATCGAGACGTTTTCCAGGGCAAGGACCTTGTCGCCGGGACGGCGGGCGACACGCCTTGCGGCGGCATCGCCGTAGAGTGCATCGGTCAATTGCCGGCCAACCATGGCCTGGACGATCTTCTCACGGGTGAGATTGCGGGCATCGTCGGTGGCGATCAGCGCACCGTCGCGCAACACGCTGATGCGGTCGGCGATCGACAGCGCCTCCTCCAGCGCATGCGAAATGAAGATGACGGAGGCGCCCTCGCCCTTCAACCGTTCGACCAGCGCGAAGAAGTGCTGCTTCTCCTCCGGGGTGAGCGTTGCCGTCGGCTCGTCGAAGATGAAGATGCGGGCCTTGTGATGGACGGCGCGGGCAATCTCGACCATCTGTTTCTTGGCCGCCCCGAGCGTCGACACCAGCGCTGTCGGTTCGACATGGAAGTTCAGCCGCTGCAAATGTTGTTGCGCGCGGATGTTGACGCCGCGCAGCCGGTTGAAAAAACGCTCCTCGCCGAGAAAGATGTTTTGGGCGACGTTCATGGACTGGACGAGGTTGGTTTCCTGGAAGACCATGGCGATGCCATGTTTCATGGCCTCGCCCGGAGACGAGAAGCTCACCGGCTTGCCGTCGATCAGCATTTCGCCAGAGGTCAAAGGATAGAGGCCGGCGAGCACTTTTGTCAGCGTCGATTTGCCGGCGCCGTTCTCGCCGAGCAGTGCATGGACTTCGCCGCGCCGGAGTGTGAAATCGACGGCGCGCACCGCCGCGTTGCCGCGGAACTCCTTGGTCGCCTTGCGAAATTCGACGATGTCAGCCATGCACGGATCCACCGTCATCTGCCGGCACTGCCAAGCGCAGCAGCGTGCCCGATCCGCGCGACGTGGCATAGACGCGGCCGCCATATTCGCAAATGGAAGTAATGCCGTGCATGGAGCCATCGGCGCGGCTGTGCCAACTCTCGCGCAGCAGGCCCTTGTCGTCGCAGCGGGCGACCAGGCCATAGGACCGCGACGGCGCCCAGGGCTTGAGCACGCCCATCTGCCGGATGGAACCCTGGCTCAGTGGCTGGTCGGGTTTCGCCGAACCGGCGAGTTCCGGCCCGATCCATTCGTCAGGATCGATCGTCGCCATCATTTCGCGGCGGTAGTCGTCCTCGCGCAGCACCAGTTCGAACAATTGCCGGCGCGGTGCGAACAGCGCTATCCACAGGCCACCGCCGGCGGCGGATGAAAGCCGACAGGGGTAAGCCGGCAAATCCTCCAGCATCGCCATGGGACGCGCCGCGGATTTCAGGTCGATGACGATAACACGATGGCGCCAGCTTTCGCTGATCGCCAGGCGGCCGTCGCCGAGGAATGCCGCGCCGTTGGGGAAGGCCAGGCCCTGGGCAAGCGCGCGGCCTGAGCCCTCGGTGGGGTCGACCGCGAACACGCCGCCGCTTGCGCCGTGTTCCATCAGATCGCGTTTCCAATGGCGCGTCGAATGCTTGCGCGAGCCGACGCAGACGAACAGCGCCCCATCAGGCGCAAAGACGCCGGCGGTGAGGCACGACGTCATGTCGGGCGCGAGCTCGATCCGCTTCCAGGTGCCTGCCTGACCGACATGCAAGCCATCGCCTTCGATGCCGACGGCCAGCCGGCCACCGGGCGCCGATGCGACAAAGGTCACCGGTGCGGGAAACTCCGCCACGGCGGCAGGCGAAACGCGCGCGCCGTCGAGGTCAATCCTGAGAAGCGTCTTGTCGCTGCTGCAAAGCAGCCCTGTCGGCGATGCGACGAGATTGTCAATCCCGGGAAGGGCCAGCAGCCGCTCCGCCTCTTCCAGCCGGTTGTCCGGCTTGAAGACGCCGTCCATCGCCGGCACGCTGATGCCGGCATCATCGGCTGAAAACAGCCGGCGCACCAATGTGCCCAGGCCCACCATCAGCGCTTCCCCCAATAATCGTCATGCGCCGTCCATTGCGGGTCGGCGCCCTCGACGCGGACGCGGCCGATGCGGTTGTTGGACACTCCGCCCAGATAGAGCCAGCCCTTGTGCTCGCAGGTCGAGGTGATCGAGGGATGGTTCTCGCCAGCCTTGTCCCAGAGTGCATCGATGATCTCGCCGGTCGCCGACACGCGTAACACGCAGCCGCGATTGATGTTGGGAAACATCCATTCATCGGCGGCGATACGCCTGGCCATACGGCGGCGGAAGGCAGGCTTGCGCATGGCCAGGTCGAAGGTCTTGGTGCGCATGCCGAGGAGCGCGATCCAGTAAGTGCCGTCCGAGCCGCGGTTGAGGTTGTCGGGATAGCCGGGAAGATTGTCGACGAAGATCTCGCGTTTGCCCTTGTTCGGCCCGTCGAACCAGTAGCGGTTGATGCGGCAGGCCCAGGTCTCGGCGAAAAGCAGCGACTGGCCGTCGCGGCAGATGGTGACCCCGTTGGGAAAAATCAGGCCGCGCAGGATGGTGCGCGTGGAGCCCGTCTTCGGATCATGGCATATCAGGCGCCCATTGCCCCTGCCCTCGAGAGCATCGACCGCCCATTCCGACATCTCGTAGCGGATCGTCGCCTCGCTGAAGAAGATGCGTCCGTCCGGTGCGATGTCGAGATCGTCAGGAAGCCGCAGCCGCGAATCGTCGATCACCGACAGCAAGCTGCGGTTGGTTTCGTCGGTGACTTTCGAGACCTTTCCATCGGGCGCAACGCGATAGAGCCCCATGCCGCCGACACAGGTCAAAAGATCGCCATTGGGCGCGAAAGCGAGACCCAGGGGATGCCCGCCAATGCGGGCGAAGACCTCGCAGCGCCCATAATCCGGCGCCAGGAAGCGCATGATCGTGCCGTGTCGCGTTCCCGTGTAGAGATTGTCGTCGCGGTCGAGCACAACATCTTCAGGCCCTTCGACGTCGCCGAGCCCGATCAGTTGCGTGGCGCCAAGCTTGTCGTTGACGGCCAGCACGCTGCTTCCCACCGTGGCCGCTTGCTCGGGAAGGCGCAGATACGTCGGCGAAACATAGACCTTGTTCAAGAGCTTGCCGCGGTTCTTCACCCATTTGGCGTCGAACAGCACGGCGGCGATCAGAACCAGGCCGAGGATCAGTTGGTTGACCGAGCCCGGCATCGACAGCCGGATTAGCCCGTTCGTCAGGATCAGCACCAGAATGGAGCCGATCACCGCATTGCCGACCGAACCCCGGCCACCACCCAGCGAAACGCCGCCAAGCACGACGGCGGTCAGCACCGAAATCTCCAATCCTATTCCGGTGTCGGCGCCGGTGCTGCCAAGCCGGGCTGAAAAAAGGAAGGCGGCAATTGCGGTCAGCACGCCCGAGGCGACATAGGCCAGGCAGACGGTCAGCTTGACGTTGACGCCAGCATTGTATGCCGACCGCCGCGCGCCGCCGACCGCGCGCAGACGCCAGCCCGGCCTGAGCCGTGACAGGACGACATGCGCGCCGATGGCAATGATGGCGAAGATGACGAACGAGACCGGCACGCCGTGGAACGAACCGAAGCCGATCAGGTCCCATGTCGGGGACACCGGCATCGAGCCGACGATGGCGCTGGCAAGGCGCGGAAAGATGATGTCATAGAGCGCGCGGTAGATGACCAGCGTCACCAGCGTGGTGATGAAGGCGCGCAGCCTGAGGTAGCCGATAAGAACGCCGTTCAGCAATCCACAGACAATTCCTGTCGCCAGCGTGGCAATGAGCGCCACGCCGATCGGCAGGCCAAGCACGTTCATCGACACCAGCGCGGCCAGCACGCAAAGAGCGAACACGGAGCCGACCGAGAGGTCGATGCCGCCCGAAAGGATGACGATCGTCAGGGCCAGCGCGACGAGGCCGAACTCCGACACCTGGCGGGCAAGATCCGAGAACGTCCCGGCCGACACGAAGCCGGGAATGGTCCAGATCATGGCCAGAACCGTAACCACCAACGCAAGGGCCGGAATGACGTTGTCAATCCAGCTCTTGGTCAGAAGTTCGCCGAACAGGCGGTCCGGCACGAACCGGTAGCGCAGTCGCAGCAGCACGTCACTGGCGGCCATCGGTCCTGTTATCCGTTACTTCAGGTCGTCCAGGGTCCAGCAATTGCGCTGGTTGACGTTTGCCTTGGTGATCTGAGTAAGCGGATTGAAGTAGAGCGTCTTGGTCTCGCCCGCGGCACCGTCGGAAAGCAGCAAGCGCGCGATCTCCGCATTCAGGATTTCGCCCTGCAGCGGCACGTTGTAGCTGATGTAGAGGTTGAACAGGCCCTTCTCGACATTCTCGCAGCCGACCTTGTTGCCGCCACCGCTGGTGACGAGGAAGACTTGGGCACTCTTGCCGGCCTGCTGGATGGCGGACGCCGTGCCGGTATCCTGGTTGTCCCAGATGCCGATGGCTCCGCAGAGGTCCGGATGCTGCTGCAGCACGGTGTCCATGATCGAACGCGCCTTTTCCGGATTGTATTCGGTGGCCTGCTGCGAGACGACCTGAATATCGGGATGCTGGTTCAGCACGCGATAGATGCCGTCGAGCTGAAAGACGTCCGACGCCGCCGTCGGCACCCCGGTGTCGATTGCCACCTTGGTCGAGGCGCCCTTTCCGGCGCTGCACTTGTCGACCACGGCCTGCGCCGCCTGCTCGCCGATCTCGGTCCAGTCGGCGCCGACATAGGAGTCGGTCTGGGTGTTCGATTCGAGGTTGATCTGCACCACCTTGATACCGGCGGCCTGCGCCTGCGCCAGCAGGCGGGCGTAGGACTGGATGTCGGGATTGTGCGCGACGATCAGATCGGGCTTCTCGCTTATCAGCGACTGCAGCGCCTTGGTGCCGGCGTCGGTGCTCCAGGCTGGATCACGGATCTCGAAGCTGTATTTGAGCCGCTTGGCCTGCTGGCGCATAACGGCTGCCCAGCCTTCGGTGAGGTCGAAGCCCATCGACAGCGGCAGAAAGACGACCTTCTTGCCTTCAAGCGTCTTGTGGAACGTCGTCGAGCGTGGATTTTCCAGGCCCTTGTCCTGCGCGCTGGCCGTGACCACTCCCGCCAGGGCGATACAGGCCGCGGCAAGCCATCTTGTCGTTTTCATAAGTCGCATTGGTTTCCTCCCATTGCATTTGGCGTTTTGGTTGGTTCTCAGAGATCCCCTTGCTGGGATGTCTGCTCGTCACGTGGATTGACGAGTGAATCGATGACGATCGCCAGAAGCAGCACGACGCCCTTGACCAGGTTCTGGATCGTGTAGTCGATGTTCATGATCGTCATGCCGTTGAGCAGGACGCCCACGAAGATGGTGCCCAGAATGACGTTTCGGACCTTGCCGTGGCCACCATTCAGGCCAATGCCACCGAGCACCACGACCAGCAGGATGTCGTAGATCATCGTCGAGTTGAAAAGCCGGGCATTGATCGCCGAAGCAGACGAGGCAAGGATCAGTCCGGCACCGTAGGCGATCAGTCCGCTGATCGCATATTGCGCAACGACCATCGGCCGATAGGGAATGCCGATGATCTTGGCAGCTGCCGGGTTGTTGCCCATGGCATAGATCTGCCAGCCGAACCGCGTGCGGCTGAGCACCAGGTGCAGCACCAGGCAAAGCAGGGCAAACGCCACCACGGTCACCGGAATGCCGAGAATGCGACCTTGGCCGATAAGTGAAAACCATTCGGCTCCCGGCGGCACGTTCTGCATTTCCAGCGTGAAGAAGAAGGTCCTGCCGAGGCCATAGATCACCGAACCGGCGGCAAGTGTTGCAAAGATGGGCGCAACATCGCCGAAGGCGATCAATGCCCCAATCAGCAGCCCGGCGCCGATCGCGAACAGGGCTCCGATCAGCAATGCGAACTCCAGCGAATAGCCCGAGCGCGCGATCACGAATGCCCATGAAACGGAAACCACCATCGTCGCTATCATCGAGACGTCGATGCCCCTGGCGATGACCACCAGCGCCATGCCTAGCGCCAGGATGCCGAGGATCGACACGCTTCGTACCAGAGCGAGGATGTTGCCGGCGCTGAAGAAGGACGGCAGCAGCAAGGAAAAGAGCGCAAAGGCCAGCACCGCCAGCACCAGCACGATGCCTTCCTGGGTCTTCAGCAGGCTTTGAGCCCTTGCCGGATAGCCGTTTGCGGTTGCGTCGCTCACGCTCAGCCCTTCTCCTTGCCGAGTCTCAATAGAATTTCCCTGGCGCGATCGACACGGACATCGTGATTGGCGGCAAGTTCCTTGGCCACTGTCTCGATGTCATCGCCAACCGCCCCCGCCACGATCGCGATGTTGCGGGCGTGCAGGGCCATATGCCCTCGCTGGATGCCTTCGGTGGCCAGGGCCCGCAGCGCTGCCATGTTCTGCGCCAAACCAACAGCCACCGTGACCTCGGCAAGCTCCTGCGCGGTCTTCACGCCAAGCAGTTTCAGCGCGGCGCGCGCGGCCGGATGCGTCTTGGTGGCGCCGCCGACAAGGCCGAGCGCCATCGGCATTTCCAGCGTGCCGACAAGGGCGCCGGCCGCATCGGCTTCCCAACGGCTGAGCGACGTGTAGCGCCCAGTGCGCGCCGCCCAGGCATGCGCGCCGGCCTCTATCGCGCGCCAGTCGTTCCCGGTCGCGACAACGACCGGATCGATACCGTTCATGATGCCCTTGTTGTGCGTTGCGGCGCGATACGGATCGACGACCGCCAGCGAGCAGGCCTCGACAATGCCGGCGACCATGCGCTCGCCGGTGAACTCCCGCGTTGCCAGTGCCTCCGGCGTCAGGCGCACCCGCGCTCGCGCCAGCCGCAGGTCGGCAAGGTTGGAAAGAATGCGCAGCCGAACGACACCGCCGGACAACCGCTCGATCATCGGCGCGACCGCTTCGGCCATGGTGTTGACGGTGTTGGCGCCCATCGCGTCACGCACGTCGACGAGAAGATGCAGCACCACCATCGGCCCGACGGCCGTGTCCTCGAACACCTGCACCTCGATATCGCGACATCCGCCGCCGAGCCGGTTCAGGACCCGGTCCTTTTCATTGGCCGCGGCCACGATCTCATCGCGGCTCGACAGGAGCCGGGCCCGCGCCCCATGCGGATCGGATATGTCGAGTATCTGAACCTGCGCCCGCATGATCGGCGCCGTACTCGACGTCTCGAACCCGCCACAGCCGCGAGCGATGCGCGCCATATAGGATGCGGCGGCGACGACGGAAGGCTCCTCCACCGCCATCGGGATGAGATAATCGCGTCCGTTGATGGTGAAATTGGTGGCGACGCCGAGCGGGATCTCGAATGTGCCGATCACGTTCTCGATCATGCCGGCGGCAATGTTGAGCGGAAGCGCGCCTTGCCCGCGCAAGGCGTCACGGTCCGCCTGAGAAAGGCCCGCAGCCTCGCCGGCCTTCGCCAGGCGATCTGCCGGTGACAGATCGCGAAACTTCTCGATGCGGGAATTCAGCCGCGGCTCGACGCCGTCCAAGACTGCTCCCATCACCATCGCCTCCCTGCGAATGCTGTTTTCTTGTTGAGCCAGCTATCGTCCAACTGATACCATCAGGCAAGGTACAGTTTTAAGAAACAGCGGCCAACTGTACCAGTTCATTTCCGGGCACGCCGCCGCAAGGAACAGAAGATGACGCGCGCCGAGGCCGTGGCCAACGAAATCAGAAGGCGCATCGAGACGGGTTCACTCATCGCCGGCGCCAAGCTTCCGTCGATACGCAAGGCCGCCGAGCAGTTCGACGTTTCCAAAAACACGATTGTCGATGCATACGACCGCCTGGTTTCGGCCGGAATTGCACTGTCACGACCGGGCGCGGGCTTCACCGTCGCCGAACGACGCCGGCAGAAGCCAAGCGAGCGCCCGCTTCATGTGGCCGAGGCGGTGGACATCGCCTCCCTGCTCAATGCACAGCTGGAGGAGAGCTTTTCAATCCGCGTCGGCGACGGCCGCCCCCCGGCCTCATGGATGGAGGAGTCCGAGGTGCGGCGTCACCTCGGGCTGCTGGGCAGAAACCACCGATCCAGCAGTGACGGCTACGGCTCGGCGATGGGGCTGCCGGCGCTGCGCGAGCGGCTGGCCTTCGATCTGATGGAACGCGAGGTGCAGGCTGCGCCGGATCAGATCCTGCTGACGTTCGGCGCCAACCATGCCCTCGACCTCATCATACGCCGCTTTCTGGTGTCCGGCGACACGGTGCTGGTCGACGATCCCGGCTACTACCCGCTGTTCGCCAAGCTGAAGCTGGCGCAGGTCCGCATGGTCGGCGTCAGGCGAACCGCGAACGGGCCGGATATAGAGGACCTCTCCGGCAAGACCGAGCGCGAGCGCCCGAAGCTGTTTTTCACCCAATCGCTCGCCCACAATCCAACCGGCAGTTCGACCAACCTCCCGACGGCCCATTCGATCCTGACGATCGCCGCGCGATACGACATGCTGGTGGTCGAGGACGACCCGTTCATCGATCTGCCAACCGTGCGCGGCGTGGGCCTGGCACCGCTCGACCAATTGCAGAACGTCATCTGCGTGCGCACCTTCGCCAAGACGCTGTCGGCCAGCCTGCGCTGCGGCTATATCGCGGCACGCCCCGACCTCATCGCCTCGCTGGCCGAGCTGAAAATGCTGACGACCGTCAACAGCTCTGGCCATATCGAGCGGTTGATCCATGGGTTGATCAACGAGGGCCATTACCGGCGGCACCTGAAGCGCCTCGGGCAACGTGTGCGCCAGGCGACCGAAACGGTCGTCCCTCGTCTTCAGAAGATCGGCCTGCGGCTCTTTGCCGAACCCACCGGCGGGTACTACGTCTATTTGGAGCTGCCGGACCACGTCGACGACATCGCTCTTGCCCGGGAAGGGGCTCGCGAAGGGATTTTCATCGCGCCAGGCACGGTGTTTTCGCCGGAACGCCGGCCAGGCAAAGCTGGTATTCGCGTGAACATTGCGTGGGCTTCGGACCCTCGTTTCTTTGAATTCATGCAGCGAGCAAGAACGTCCTGACGCGGCATCACTCACTGTTTCCTGATCGAATGGGCAAAGCAGTGAACCTTCTGCGCACTCGGACGCCGCCGCCATTGATCGCGTGCAGTACGGCACTTTCGAAATCGGCTGGGAAGCACGCCTGGATCTTTGCCGCCCGTACGGCTGCCGCCACCCCAAGAAGCGCGTGGGGAGACGGAAAGCTGGCTTCGGTTGGTCTCTCCAGCGCCGCGACCGTCGTGTCGTTCTGGGTAGGCAGCGTGTTGTACCTGCTCGGCTTCGCCGCTTTACGCGGATTGTGGCGAAGAGCGCGTCGAGCGCCAGAATACGTTCGGCAGTTTAGGTGGTGTCGGCCTGGAATGACTTTGCTCTACTCGACCCGTCAGCGGAATTGATTTGCTTGGTGATCCCCCATCCTTAGGGCAAACTTCCCGGAGGGGCTGCAGGAGGTGAAATGAGAGCACGTGCAGCGACGCTCGGGGATCTCGAGGATGTCTTCCATGGTTTGTCCAAGCGGATGTCGGACGAATACGCGGCGGCCGGTAAGGACAGCAAGATCGCCTACGACAATCTGATGATGAATTTGAAGGAAGGCCGCGCGCACGCGCTTGTCGAGGGTGACAAGGCCGTAGCGATCATCGCCTGGCATGAGAACAGCGACGCCGCCGATACGCTGTTTGCCGCGCAGGAGGATTTCTTCCGCGCCTCGACCGTGCGTTTCTGCAAGCGGCACATCCGCCACATCCAGGCGCTCGCCGGCAACCTCCCCATCCACTCACGCAGTTGGTTGCAGGGGCCTGACGTCGCCAGATGGTTCAGCGTCATCGGCTATGTCGAGCGCGGCCAGGAGAACGGCGCCAATCTGTTCGAACTGCCGCCGGCGCGCGCCAGCTGAGGAATCCTGGCTGGTGGCAGGTCTCCTCCTTGCCGCAACGCCGACTGTACCTCGCCATCGGTGGCCTTGCGAGTTGCACACTCGGCCGCCTTATGGACCGCGTGGGCAAGCGGCTTGCGCAGGGCGACGATTGGCGGGATGTTACGAAGGGGCAACCGGGGCCAGACCGGCAGGCCGAGATCGATATGGCTGCTGAAAATGTCGCGAGCATTCTTTGCCCTTCTTACCTTTGTTGCCTTGCTGACACCGATAGAGGCGAGCAAGCGTGTGTCTCATCTGCTTGACCGCTCCAACCTGCCGATCTCCTATCTTCGCGAATCGGATCTCGTGACCGCATACACGAGTGCAATGGCGCGCTTTCGTCTGCAGTTCACGGGACGCGCGGGCGAAACCAATCTTGCGGTCTCTCTCGAACCATTGCTTTTGCGGGCGGAATTCCGTGCGCGGACATGGCGCTCGGCGGACGGCAGCCTGTTGCAAGGCTTCGCCGGCAAGGGCGGCTTCCGGTTGACTATCGGTAACTGCCTGGCGCGTATCTGCGCTGCCAGCGAATGCAGCGATGCCGGTTGGCCGGTTTACACCTGCAGCGATGGACGAAAGCGCAAGATGTCCGTCACCGATTTTGTGACGGCAAGCTTCGATGGTGTCCCTTATCGTCGATTGAGCGCCTCCCCTTCACGAGAATGATGGCGCAGTGGCGGGCACTGCGACTCGCCGCCGCAGTCGTGCAGAACCCTCAGCATGCTGAATTGATCGGCGGCATCATCTTTTTTCCGCGAACATGGTCCATATGGAATGGGATGGCGGCGTGCCCCGGGGCACGGACTCGTGTCGCGTTCGAGCCAGATGGCCGAAAAATCGATGACAAGTGCCGCCGGAACGTGTTGAAGACGGCGGTCAACATGGAGAGGAACGTGCGATCGGGTTGCACTCGGCAAGTGTTGATGGTTTGTTGCCGGTCAGCGGAGAACGAGTGATGCGAGAATCCATCGGTGAAGACGAATACGGGTCTTTCGATCCGGACGACCTGCCGAATCTGAATGCAATCGGCCCGGCCATGGGCGGCGGCAACGACTTCGAAAAATACGCGGTCGCCGTGATCATCGTATTCGGCGCCCTGATCATTGGCGGGCTGATGGCCGCGTCGATGACCTTCGGCCATCGCAACGGATTCCTCTTCGCGCTTGGCGGGGCGACCTCGGCCTGGATATCGGGAAATGCGCTTCTGCTCGACCGGCCGCGCATCTATGCGCTGTTCGTCGGCATCGCCGCCCTGATGCTGATTGCATCGACTATCACGCTGGTCACTTGACGGCCCCGGCCATGAGCCGGCGCCTGTCCAAGGGGTTTACCCGGATATCAATATCCGAGAGCCTCCCCCGATGCCGCACGGCTGTCGATGGCGCCATTGTAGCGTGCGCCGCCGCCCTTCTCGATTTCCGCCAGGCTCTTGCCGCCGACGAGAATGCCGGCCGCCTGGCCCCAGGTCTGGTCGCTGAGATCTAGGTGGTAGCCCATGCCGGCCAGCAGCTTTTCGGTATCGGGCGAAAGTCCAAACGGCTCGACATAGACCGTATCAGGCAGCCATTGGTGGTGGATGCGCGGCGCGTCGATCGCCTCCTGGATGTTCATGCCGTGGTCGATGACGTTGACGATCGCTTCCAGCGTGATGGTGATGATGCGCGAGCCGCCGGGACTGCCGATGACCATGAACGGCTTGCCGTCCCTGGCCACGATGGTCGGGCTCATCGATGAGAGCGGCGTCTTCTTCGGCTGGATGGCGTTGGCCTCGCCCTGGATCAGGCCATAGAGGTTCGGCACGCCGGGCTTCTGGGTGAAATCATCCATCTCGTTGTTGAGCAGGATGCCGGTGCCGTCGGCGACGACGCCTGCGCCGAAGGACCCATTCAGCGTATAGGTCACTGCAACCGCGTTACCATCCTTGTCGATGATCGAATAATGCGTGGTCTCCTTCGACTCGCCAAAACCCTTCGGCATCAGGTCCTGCGACACGCCGGCGCGGAACGGGTCGATCTTGTCGCGGATGTCCTTGGCGTAGGCTTTATCAAGCAATTTCGAGACCGGGTTGTCGACGAAATCGGGATCGCCGAGTGCCGAGTTACGGTCGACATAGGCATGGCGCATCGCCTCGACCATGACATGCACCGTCTCGGCCGAGCCAGCGCCGAGATAGGACAGCGGATAGCCCTCGAGCACGTTGAGGATTTCGCAAATGATGACACCGCCTGAGCTCGGCGGCGGCGAGGACGTGATCTCGTAGCCGCGATAGGAACAGGTCACCGGTTTTAATTCGCGCACCGCATATTGCTCGAAATCGGCCTTGGCCAAGATGCCGCCCTTGGCCCCACTCGCCTTGACGATCGCGTCCGCAATAGCGCCCTTGTAGAAGGCGTCAGGGCCTTTCTCGGATATCGCCGAGAGCGAAGCGGCAAGATCAGGCTGGGTGAGCCGCTCGCCGATGCCGTAGGGCTTGCCATCGGCCTTCAGGAAGGCGGCAGCCGCGGCCGGGTCCTTCGCCAACCTTTCAGCGCTGCTGGCGAACGAGGCGGCATCGCCCTGATTGAGGATGAATCCGTCCTTGGCATAGTTGATCGCCGGCGCCATCAGGTCCTGCCTGGACAAGGTGCCATATTTCTCGCGCGCCATCTCGAAACCGGCCACCGAGCCCGGCACGCCGACCGCGAGATAGCCGTCCAGGCTGGCGCCCTTCACGGGCTTGCCGTCCTTGTCGAGATACATGGTCTTGGTCGCCGCCAGCGGCGCGCGCTCGCGAAAATCGAGGAAAGTCGATTTGCCGTCGGCGAAACGGATGGTCATGAAGCCGCCGCCGCCGATATTGCCGGCATTGGGGTAAACGACGGCCAGCGCATAGCCTACCGCGACCGCCGCATCGACCGCGTTGCCGCCCTTCTTCAACACCTCGACGCCGACTTCCGACGCCAGATGCTGAGCCGTCACCACCATGCCGTGTTCGCCTTTGGCGGGCGCTGGCGACGCCGCAAACGTCACCTGAAGTGGCGCTATCGCAAACGCAAAAGAGAGGCTGACGGCGATCAGGGTTTGGCTGATATGGCGCATGGCGGTGCTCCTGGATGGGGTGCCCAGAAGACCCTGTCGCCGCCGTCAAGTCCACCATCAATGGTGGGCCAGACGGATCAATTCAGATGTCAGGCGCGTCAGACAATCCCGCCCGAGCCGCCGGCGACGGCGGGGCGCTCGGCCGCTACCTTGGCGCGGTAGCCAGCCGCCCGGTAGGCGGCGACGGGATCGATGGCGCCGCCGGTTTTCAGACGCGCCATGGCCAGGATCGGCTCGACATCGGTGCGGTAGGCCGCCTTCAGCGTCTGCGTGGCCATCAGCGCGTCATTGCCGTCCTGGAAACCTTCGAGTGCCTTGCGGTCGACCAGCAGGGCCTGCGCATAGGCGCGCTGCACTTCGACCGCCGACAGCATCAGGCTTTCGATCGGATCGGTGACGTTGTGGCTCTGGTCGAGCATGTGGGCCGGGTCAAAGCCGTCGGCGCCGGAAAGTTCAGCATCGACCAGTTCGTTGAAGACGAGGAACAGCCGGTAGGGATCGATCGAACCGGCATCGAGATCGTCGTCGCCATATTTGGAATCGTTGAAGTGGAAGCCGCCGAGTTTCTTGAACTGGATCAGCCGAGACACGATCATCTCGATGTTGACGTTGGGCGCATGGTGACCGAGGTCGACGAGGCAGAACGCCTTGTCGCCGAGTTCTTTCGCTATGATGTAGTTGGTGCCCCAGTCCTGCACGACGGTGGAATAGAAGGCCGGCTCGTACATCTTGTGCTCGGTGAACAGCTTCCAGTCGGCGGGCAGCCCGGCATAGACCTCTTTCATCGCATCGAGATAGCGCTCGAATGCCTTGGCGAAATTGACCTGGCCCGGAAAGTTCGAGCCGTCGCCGATCCACACCGTCAGCGCCTTGGAGCCGAGCGTCTTGCCGATCTCGATGCATTCGAGATTGTGCTCGATCGCCTGCCGGCGCGTACCGGCATCGGCATGCGAGAGCGAGCCGAATTTGTAGGAAAGCGCCTGGTCCTTCGCGTCGGAGAAGGTGTTGGAATTCATGGCATCGAAGCCGAGACCGAAACGCGAGGCCGCCTGCTTCAGCCGGTTCGGGTCGGCCTTGTCCCAAGGAATGTGCAAGGAAACGGTCGGTGTCGCCTGCGTCAACTGGCTGATGACGGCACAATCCTCGATCTTGTCGAAGATGTCGCGCGGCTCGCCGGCTCCGGGGAAGCGGGCAAAGCGGGTGCCGCCTGTGCCGACGCCCCAGGAAGGGATGGCCACGGCGAATTTCTCGACCTTGTCGCGGATAGCGTCGATGGCGATGCCGCGACGGTCGAGGCGCTCGCCGAGCGAGGCGTAGTCGCGCTCGAGGTCGACCTTGCGGGCGGCGTTGTGGCTGGCGACGACGTCGGCGGAAATGATCGTTTCGGACAACTGCTATTCCTCCCAATATTTGTTCCGTCGGCGCCGTCCCGCCTGCCGGCACTGCGGCCCTTCGCTATCGCTCCGGGCGTTCGTCGTTCGGGAAGCCAAGCAATTGGCTCTCCGTCCGCTTCGCAGACCACTTCTCACCCCCGTGAACAGGGAGAAGGAAGAAGACCTAGCGCGTAAAGCTCTGCGCGTTGCCGGCGTCGACGTTGATGATGTTGCCGGTCGACTTGGCCGACATGTCGGAGGCGAAGAAATAGATCGCTTCGGCGATGTCTTCCGGGAAGACCGAGCGCTTGAGCATCGAGCGCGAACGGTAATGTTCCTCGAGGTCGTCCGTGGACATCTTGTAGGCGGCGGCACGCTGTTCCTTCCACTCGCCGGTCCAGATCTTGGAGCCGCGCAGCACCGCGTCCGGATTGACGACATTGACCCGGATCTGCGCCTCCGCGCCCTCCAGCGCCAGACACCGGGCGAGATGGATCTCGGCGGCCTTGGCGGTGCAATAGGCGGCGGCGTTGGGCGAGGCGGCAAGGCCGTTCTTGGACGCGACGAAGACGACATTGCCGCCGATCTTCTGCACCCTGAACAGCCGGAACGCTTCCCGCGAAACCAGGAAATAGCCGGTCGACAATATGTCCATGTTCTTGTTCCACAGCGCCAGCGACGTCTCCTCGATCGGCGCCGAGGAGGCGAGACCCGCGTTGGACACCAGGATGTCGATGCCGCCGAACTCGACCGCCGTTTCGGCGAAACCGGCTACGACCTGATCCTCCGAGGTGACGTTGATGACCACAGGCCGGACGAAATCCTTGCCGTACGCCTTCGCCAGTTCCTCATTGGCGCTGGCGAGCGCTGTTTCGTCGATGTCGGCCAGCACCACGCAGGCGCCTTCGCGCAACAGGCGGTTGGCCGTCGCGCGGCCGATGCCGCCGGCGCCGCCGGTGACCAGCGCGATCTGCCCGGCCAGCGACTTCGGTTTCGGCATGCGCTGCAGCTTCAGATCCTCGAGCAGCCAGTATTCGATGTCGAAGGCTTCCTGGGCGGGCAGGCCGACATAGGACGAGACGGTCGAGGCGCCGCGCATGACATTGATGGCGTTGACGTAGAATTCGCCGGAGATACGCGCCGTCGCCTTGTCGCCGGCGAAGGTGAACATGCCGACACCGGGCATCAGATAGACCACGGCATTGGGATCGCGGATGGCGGGTGAATCCGGATGCTTGCAGCTGTCGTAATAGGCCTGGTAGCCGACGCGGTATGCGGCGATGTCGTAGGCGAGGCGCGCGATCACCGCATCGACATCGGGTTTGGCCGGATCGAACTCGATGACCAGCGGGCGGATCTTGGTGCGCAGGAAATGGTCGGGGCACGAGGTGCCCAGTGCCGCTAGCGGGCGCAAATCCCTGGAGTTGACGAATTCGAGCACGGCCGCCGAATCGTCGAAATGGCCGAGCTTATGGCTCTTTTCCGAGATCAGGCCACGGATCCTGGGCATCAGTTTCGCGGCGATGGCGCGCCGTTCGGCTGCACCAAGCGACTTGACCGCCTCGCCGCCGAAAATGGCGAGGCCCTCGGAGCGGCGCTCGAACCACTCGATCGCCTGGTTGATCACCGAGATCGTCGTCTCGTAGCATTCCTTGGGCGTGTCACCCCAGGTGAACAGGCCGTGGCTTTCGAGGATGACACCCTTGGCGGCGGGATTCTCCAGGCAGAATTTCTCCAGCCACAGGCCTAGCTCGAAGCCCGGCCGCTTCCACGGCAGCCAGCCGATGGCGCCGCCGAAGATCTCTGTCGTCAGCGCTTTGGAATCCTTGGCAGCGGCGATCGCGATTATGGCGTCGGGATGCATGTGGTCGACGAAAGGCTTCGGCACATAGGCATGCAGCGGCGTGTCGATCGAGGCCGCGCGCGGATTGAGATTGAAGGTGCAGTGGGGCAAATATCCCACCATCTCGTCCTCGTGCTCGACGCCGCGATACAGGCTTTTGAGCGCGCGCAATTTGTCCATGTAGAGCGTGGCGAAACCGTCGAGCTTGATCGAAGCGCTGTCTCCACCGGAGCCCTTGACCCAGAGCACTTCGACATCAGCGCCGGTGAGCGGATCCTTCTGCCAGATCTTGGACGATGTGTTGCCGCCGCCATAGTTGGTGACGCGCTTATCGGAGCCGAGCGTGTTCGAGCGGTAGACCAGAAGCTCAGGCTCGCTCAGCCCCAAGGCTTTCGCATCGTCCCACAGATTGGCAAGGCGCGAGCCGGAGCGCTTGTCGAGCATAGGTATCCTCCCTGGGACGCAAAACCGCGGTCCATTTTGCCGGGAATGTCTACGCAAGAGGTTCGCTTGTCAATCACAAACGATCAAGACCGATCATATTGCACTGCACAATGAAATTATATGATCGGAAATGATTGACAGTGCTTGTTTTGAGTGCCTAGATGGCCAGGCAGGGAGGAACCATGCACGAAAAAGAGCGCCACAGGATCATTCTGTCCGCCGTCCAGGAGAAGCCTGTGGTGACGGTGCAGGAGATGGTCGACCTGACGGAGTCCTCCGAGGCGACGATCCGGCGCGACATAGCGGCTCTTCACGTACAAAAGCGCCTGCGCCGGGTGCGCGGCGGCGCCGAGGCAATCTCGCCGCCGCAATTCATCGGCCTGGCCGGCCGGCCCTTTTCCGTCAACGAAACCATCAACGCCGCGCAGAAGCGGGCCATCGCCCGAGAAGCCGTGGAATTGTGCGGGGACGGCGAGCCGATCATCATCAATGGCGGCACCACCACCTTCCAGATGGTGCATTTCCTGACCGGCCGCCGCATGCCGATCTTCACCAATTCGTTCCCGATCGCCGAGCATCTGCTCAAGCACTCCAAGAATACGGTGATGCTGTCGGGCGGCACCATATACCGCGAGCAGAACATCATCCTGTCGCCCTTCGACAATGACGTGACGCGCAATTTCTACGCGCGCCGCATGTTCATGGGGGCGCAAGGCTTGGGACCGCTGGGCCTGATGGAAGGCGATCCGCTGCTGATCCAGGCCGAGCAGAAGCTTATCGACCAGGCCGACGAACTGGTCGTGCTGGTCGATTCCTCGAAATTCCGCAAACGCTCCAGCCTGATCCTGTGCGGGTTATCGCGCATCGCCACGGTCATCACCGATGACGGCATCGAGGATCGCGAAGCCAAGATGTTGGAGACCGCCGGCGTGACGCTGATCGTCGCCCGCAAATCGGCAAAGGAAGAATCTTCACTGCAGGCCTGAGACGCCCGCAGCGGCGATGGAAATGCAACGCTCAAGGGAGGATATACGATGAGCTTCTTGAAGAAATTGATGGTTACGGCGGCCTTTTCCGCCGCCATGTTCGTGAACGCGGCCTATGCCGAGAATGTCAAGATCGCGCTGGTGGTGAAGTCGCTCGGCAACGGCTTCTTCGACGCGGCCAACAAGGGCGCCGAAGAGGCGGCCAAGGAACTCGGCGACGTCGACATCATCTACACCGGCCCGACCAAGGCGACCGCGGAAGCGCAGATCGAAGTGGTCAATTCGCTGATCGCCCAGAAGGTCAACGCCATTGCCATTTCCGCCAATGACGCCGACGCGCTGGTGCCGGTGCTCAAGAAGGCCATGGAACGCGGCATCACCGTCATCTCCTGGGATTCCGGTGTCGCCAAGGAAGGCCGCCAACTGCATCTCAACCCGTCCGACACCGGCCTGATCGGCGAGACCATCATCAAGCTTGCCGCCGACTACCTCCCGGAAGGCGGCGATGTCGCTATCCTGTCGGCGTCCTCGACCGCGACCAACCAGAACGCCTGGATCGACGCGGCCAAGAAAATCCTGCCGGAGAAGTTCCCCAAGATCAAACTCGTCGCCACCGTCTATGGCGATGACGATTCGGCCAAGAGCACCGACGAAGCCAAGGGTCTGCTGAAGTCCTACCCGAACCTCAAGGCGATCATCGCGCCGACCACCGTTGGCGTCGTTGCCGCCGCGCAGGTCGTTACCGACGAGAACCTGATCGGCAAGGTCAATGTCACCGGCCTCGCGCTGCCGTCCGAATTCAAGAAGTTCATCGACAACGGCGCCAGCCAGGCGGTCGCGCTGTGGAACCCAATCGACCTCGGCTACTCCGCCGTCTACCTCGCCCATGACCTGGCGGTGAAGAAGGAAGAGGCAAAGCCCGGCGCCACGCTGTCGATCGGCCGCGTCGGCAAGGTGACGCTCGACGACACCAACTCTGCGGCGATGGCTCCGCCCTTCCAGTTCGACAAGACCAACATCGAGAAGTTCTCCAAGATCTATTGATCTCTGACCCTCTCAAGCTGTCGCGGCGGGGCTCACGTCCCGCCGCGACTTTAAACGGACCTTGTTTCAGGGCTTGATACAACGATGGACACGACAGCCCAACACGGCGCGGCGATGGAGAAGCCCCTGGCCACCACCCCACGCCTGACGCTGTCCGGCATCTCGAAGAGCTTTCCCGGCGTGCGCGCGCTGCACAATGTCAGCCTCTCGCTCTATCCGGGCCAGGTGACCGCATTGATCGGCGAGAACGGCGCCGGCAAGTCGACGCTGGTCAAGATCATGACAGGCATCTACCAGCCGGACGCCGGCACGATCAGCATCGACGGCCAGGCCGTCACCCTGCCCAGCGCACATGCCGCCTTCGGCCATGGCGTCACCGCCATCCATCAGGAAACCGTGCTGTTCGACGATTTGACGGTCGCCGAAAACATCTTTCTTGGCCACGCGCCACGCTCGCGCTTCGGCACCATCGACTGGCGCACGATGCGCAGGAATGCCCGCGAAGTGCTCGATACCATGCATGCCGGCCATATCGATGCCGACGCCCGGCTGAAGGATCTCGGCATCGCCAACAAGCACCTCGTCGCGGTGGCGCGCGCCATGTCGATCGACGCGCGGATCGTCATCATGGACGAGCCGACCGCCGCCCTTTCGATGAAGGAGATCGAGGAGCTCTTTTTGCTGATCGAATTCCTCAAGGGCGAAGGCAAGGCGATCCTGTTCATCAGCCACAAGTTCGACGAGATCTATCGGATCGCCGACCGCTACACCGTGTTCCGCGATGGCGAGATGGTCGGCGAAGGGCTGATCAAGGATGCCGCCCAGAGCCAGATCGTGCGCATGATGGTTGGCCGCTCGGTCGATCATATCTTTCCGCAGCGCAAGGCCGAGATCGGCGCGCCGGTGCTCACTGTTTCAGGGCTTTCGCATCCGACCGAATTCAACGACATCGGCTTCGAACTGCACAAGGGTGAGATCCTGGGCTTCTACGGCCTTGTCGGCGCCGGGCGCAGCGAGGTGATGCAGGCGATATCAGGCATCACCCGCATGTCAGGCGGCACGATCACGTTGGACAGCAAGACGATCACGCCGAAATCAGCGGCGGATTCGATCGAAGCCGGCATCGTCTATGTGCCGGAGGAACGCGGCAAGCAAGGCGTGGTGATCGGCCTGCCGATCTTCCAGAACGTCTCGCTGCCCTCACTCAAGCGTACCTCCAAGTCAGGCCTGCTGCGGCTGGCGGAAGAGTTTTCGCTCGCCCGCTCCTACACCGAGCGGCTTGATCTCAGGGCCTCCTCGCTCAGCCAGGATGTCGGCACATTGTCGGGCGGCAACCAGCAGAAGATCGTCATCGCCAAATGGCTGGCGACCGCGCCCAAGGTGATCATCCTGGACGAACCGACCAAGGGCATCGACATCGGCTCCAAAGCCGCCGTGCATGGCTTCATGGCCGAACTCGTGGCGCAGGG
This sequence comes from Mesorhizobium sp. HAY1-8B, assembly GCF_056868045.1. Lineage (NCBI taxonomy): Bacteria > Pseudomonadati > Pseudomonadota > Alphaproteobacteria > Hyphomicrobiales > Phyllobacteriaceae > Mesorhizobium > Mesorhizobium sp. HAY1-8B. The sequence goes on along the minus strand of NZ_CP200321.1, from coordinate 1,900,495 downwards.
CCTGTCGGTGATCATGGTGTCGTCGGAACTGCCGGAGATCCTCGGCATGTCGGACCGCGTCGTCGTGATGCGCGAGGGGCTTGTCGCGGCCGTTTACGAGAACAAGGGGCTCGACGCCGAAACGCTGGTTCGGACAGCAGCGGGAATCGCGGCATGAAGGCCTTTCTCAAATATCGCGAAATCTGGCTGGCCGCCGCCATCGTCGTGCTGATCGGGCTGATCTCGACCCGCTTCCCCGCCTTTGCCGATCCAGGCAATCTGCGCCAGGTGTTCAACGACACCTCGATCCTGATGATCCTGGCGCTCGGCCAGATGGTTGTCATCCTGACGCGCTCGATCGACCTGTCGATGGCGTCCAACCTCTGCTTCACCGGCATGGTGGTGGCGATGCTCAACGCCGCGCACCCGGCAATCCCGATTCCGCTGCTGATCGTCATTGCGCTGGTCGTCGGCCTGGTGCTCGGCGCCATCAACGGTCTGCTGGTGTGGCGGCTGAACATCCCTTCGATCGTGGTGACATTGGGCACGCTGACCATCTATCGCGGCGCCACTTTCGTCATATCGGGCGGTGCCTGGGTCAATGCCGACAAGATGAGCCCCGACTTCATCGGCTTCCAGCGCGCCGCCTTCCTCGGCATCCCGGTGCTGTCCTGGATCGCCATACTGGTCATCGCGCTGTTCTTCATCCTGATGACACGCACGGCGCTGGGCCGCTCGATCTATGCCATCGGCGTCAACCCGACGGCATCGGTCTATGCGGGCATCGATGTCGGCCGGACCAAATTCATCGTCTTCTGCATCTCCGGCATGATCGGCGGCTTGGCCGGCTATCTCTGGATCTCGCGCTACGTGATCGCCTCGGTAGAGGTCGCCAATGGCTATGAGCTCAACATCATCGCCGCCTGCGTCATCGGCGGCATCTCGATCGCCGGCGGCATCGGCTCGGTCGGCGGCGCGGTGCTGGGGGCGCTGTTCCTAGGCATCATCTCCAACGCCCTGCCGGTCATCAATATCTCGCCCTTCTGGCAGATGGCGATTTCAGGCAGCGCCATCATCCTGGCCGTCGTGCTCAACGCACGCGGTGAACGCCAGCAGGGCCGCATCATCCTCAAGAAAGTGGGGGCGGCATGACCGACATCCCTGCCCCGCGCCATATTCCCGACCGGCTCGACAAGCCGCTGTCTTCGGCGATCTTTTCCTGGGAAGCGCTGCTGGTCATGGTGGCTGTCGCCATCTTCGCCATCAACAGCTTCGCCTCGCCCTATTTCCTCGACCCCTATTCGTTGTCCGACCTGACCTTCAACTTCACGGAGAAGGGTCTGATCGCCTTTGCCATGGCGCTGCTGATCATCTCGGGCGAGATCGACCTGTCGGTGGCCGCCATCATCGCGCTCGCCTCGACCATGATGGGCATGGCGGTGCAGACCGGCGCCGGCACGTCGGCGCTGGTGCTGATCGGCATCGTGGTCGGGCTCGGCTGCGGCGCTTTCAACGGGCTGCTGGTGACAAGGCTCGGCCTGCCCTCCATCGTCGTCACCATCGGCACGATGAGCCTGTTTCGCGGCATCGCCTTCATCATCCTCGGCGACCAGGCCTACAAGGGCTACCCCGAAAGCTTCGCCTTCTTCGGCCAGGGCTATGTCTGGTGGGTGGTATCGTTCGAACTGGTGCTCTTCCTGATCGCGGCCGTCGTCTACTGGTTCCTCCTGCACCGCACCAGCTTCGGCCGCCGTGTCTTCGCCATCGGCAACAATCCGGTCGCGGCGCAATTTTCCGGCGTGCGCGTCGGCCGCATCAAGTTCATCCTGTTCTGCCTGACCGGGCTGATGTCGGGCATCGCCTCGGTGCTGATCACCTCGCGGCTCGGCTCGACAAGGCCGTCGATCGCGCAAGGCTATGAACTGGAAGTCATCACCATGGTGGTGCTTGGCGGCGTCAGCATTCTGGGCGGCGCCGGCAGCATTGTCGGCGTGGTGCTTGCCGCCCTCATCATGGGGCTGGTGACCTTCGGGCTCGGCCTGCTCAACGTTCCCGGTATCGTCATGTCGATCTTCATCGGCCTGCTGCTGATCATCGTCATCGCGCTGCCGATCGTCTGGCGGCGGCTGCGCGGGGGACGCTGATGCCGCAGAAATACGCGTTCAAGATGACGCTCAAGCCGGGCATGAAGGCCGAGTACGGGAAGCGCCACGACGAGATCTGGCCGTCGCTGGTCGCGCTCTTGAAACAGGCAGGCGTCCGCGACTACTCAATCCATCTCGACGAAGAGACCAACACCCTGTTTGGCGTGCTGTGGCGGCGGGACGACCACGACATGGACGAATTGCCGAAACATCCGGTGATGCGGCGCTGGTGGGCCCACATGGCCGACATCATGGAAACGAGGCCTGACAACGAGCCGGTGGTGGTGCCGCTGGAAACCGTGTTCCATATGGAATGAGTGCGATGCGCCACATCGCCGTGATCGACATCGGCAAGACCAACGCCAAGGTAGCGCTGGTGGACCTCACAACGTTGAGCGAGGTCGCGCTACGCCGGATGGCCAATGCGCCGCCGCGGCAGACGCCCTACCCGCACCATGATGTCGAAGCTCTGTGGACATTCATCCTCGACAGCCTGGCCAGCCTCAACCACGAGCGGCGCATCGACGCCATTTCGATCACCACCCATGGCGCGACCGGTGCGTTGGTCGACGCGTCAGGCGAACTGGTGCTGCCGGTACTCGACTATGAATTCGATGGTCCCGACGCGCTGGCGGCGGACTATGACGCGATCCGCCCGCCCTTTGCCGAGACCGGCACGCCGCGCCTGCCGCTCGGCCTCAATCTCGGCGCGCAATTCTTCTGGCAGCAGAAACGCTTTCCGGCCGAGTTCGCGCGGGCCGCGGCGATGCTGATGTATCCGCAATACTGGGCCTTGCGCCTCACCGGCGTTACCGCCAACGAGGTCACCTCGCTTGGCTGCCACACCGATCTCTGGGACCCGTGGAAGGCGGATTTCTCGTCATTGGTCGGCCGCATGGATTGGCGCCACTTGATGGCGCCGGTACGACCGGCAAGAGACCGTCTCGGCCCGATCCTGCCCGCGCTCGCGGTACGAACCGGGCTTGATCCGCAAACACCGGTGTTCTGCGGCTTGCACGATTCCAACGCCTCGCTGCTGCCGCATCTCTTGTCGGATGCGCCACCCTTCTCGGTCGTCTCGACCGGGACCTGGGTGGTGTCGATGGCGGTCGGCGGCAAGCAGGTTACGCTGGATGCGGCGCGCGATACGCTGGTCAATGTCAATGCACTCGGCAATCCCGTGCCGTCGGCTCGCTTCATGGGTGGGCGCGAATTCTCGCTGCTGACCGACGACAAGCCGCAGGATTGCAGTGGAAGCGATGTGCTTGCGGTTCTGGCAAGGAAGATCCTGCTGCTGCCGTCGACGCAGCAGCGATCGGGGCCGTTCCCACAGCAGGCCGCGACATGGCTTGATGCCGACGGCATGAATGATGGCCAGCGCTTTGCCGCCATCTCGTTCTATCTGGCGCTGATGACGGCGACGTGCCTCGATCTGATCGGCGCCGACGGTCCGACCACCGTCGAAGGGCCCTTTGCCCGCAACCGGCTCTTTGTCGGCATGCTGGCGGCGGCCACCGCCCGCAGCGTCGTCGCCTCGGAAGCCGCAACCGGAACCAGCATTGGCGCGGCATTGCTGGCATCGGATCAGGCCGCGACGCACGGCAAAGGCGAAAGGCTGGAACCGCCGACCAACCCGGCCTGGGCGGACTATGTCAGCGCATGGCGCACGGCGGTCGAAGCACAAGGCTGATTACAGGATCCGCTTGCCGAAGGCCGACATGATGAAATTGACGGTATCAGTGCCGATCCTGGGCTCAAGATCCTTGGTCAGGCCGGAGACATCCATCGAAAGCAGGCCGCCGGAGAGCGCGATCGCCTCCATCGCCTGATGCGTCTCGCGCACGGTCAGCCCGCCGGAGCCAGCCGCCCAGCCGGCGAATTCGGTCGCTGTCGGCGAATAGCTGACATGAAAGCCTTGCGTGCCCGACGTGGCGATACGGATCGCCTCATGCATCAGGTCGCGCATGCCCATGGCGTCGATGTCGGTCATGGTGAAGGCCGACACCCGCGAATCCTTCAGCACCCGCGCCTCGGCCGGATCGGCATGGCGCAAGCCGACGATGACGACATTCTCCGGCGAAAGCTGCGGCTGCAGCGCGCCGGCCTTGTGGTCGAGGCCGAGCGCACGCGCCAGCACCGAGGCCTCCGGCAGGTCGATGCCCTCTTCATCCTCCGGCATCAGGGCGGCGATGGAATCGAGCCAGATCAGGCCGAAGGAGTGCGTCGCGCGCGCCGTCACGGTCAACGCCTTGTGGACGACGCGGCGATCAGCACCGGCGGTGAGACGGATCAGCCCCGAGGGAGGCCGCTCGACATCGGCCAGTTCGACGACGTCGAAATTCATCGCCTCCAGCCGCCCACCCGTCCCCTCGCGGGCGAGGATGCCGGCGGCTTCCGGTTCAGCCGAGATCGACACCATCTTGCGGCCGGAAAAATCCGCGACGTCGTGCATCGGCGCCTTCTCGACATATTCCGAGGTCATCGCCAACAGCATGGCGCCGTAGCTCATGCGGAAGGCAACGCGGTCGCCGACGGTGGGCCGCGGATCGGCGTCCTGCACATCGAGCAGCAGATGGTCGCTGGAGGCGCCGAGCACGCGTATCCCTTTTGCGATGGGAGTCAGCCCTTCGACCAGCACGTCCTCGCGGCCGATATTGGCGATGGCACGCAACCTGTCGCCCTCGTCGGGGAAAACGGGCTGGTTGCCGAAAGCGTCGTAGCCGGACTCGCCGATCGGCCGCGACGGCTTGAGCTTGACCTCGATGATATCGCTGGTCAGGCGGCAGGCATCGGGTTCGAGTTCGGCCCATGGCATCTCGCGAAAGGTCTCGACGCCGCCTTGCAGGATCGCCTCGCCGACCCTGAGATTGTTGATGCCGGCGGGCAACCTGCCTTCGAGCAGCAGCGTCAGCGACGACGAGGCACCGCCTGAAATCCAGTCGAGGCTTTTGCCGGACAGGCGCTCGGTCTTGTAGGCGTGAGCGACGAGCTGGCCGAGATTCTCCGGCGTCGGCATGATGGCGCCGAAGCAGCCGAGATTGGTGCCGATGCCGGCGATGCGCACCCCTTTGAATTCAAGGATCTTCTCGACGGTGGGGATCAGGTCGCTCGGCCAGATGCCTTCGCGGAGATCGCCGAGATCGATCATGAGCATGATGTCGTGGACGCGGCCCATGCGCTCGGCGATGCGCGAAATCTCGCGAATGGTGGCGAGTTCCGATTGCAGACTGATGTCGACGGTGCGCACCACCTCCTCGACGCGCGCCATGGGTGGGCTGCGCAGCAGCATGATCGGCGCGTTGATGCCGCTGTCGCGCAGCCGGCGGATGTTCTCGAAACGCGATTCGGCAATGCCGGCGACGCCGCCGCGCAGCATGGCGCGCGCCACTTGCGGCATGCCGCACATGCCTTTGGTGACGCCGAACACCTTGATGCCGGACAGTGCACAGCGGTCGACGATGGTGCGGGCGTTGCGCTCGATGCGACCAAGGTCGATGGCGACTTGCGGTCCCGACATGGGCTAGCCTCCGTAGACCAGCCCCTGCGGGTCGATCTCCGGCTTGCGGCCAGCGACAAGGTCGGCCAGGAATTTCCCGGAGCCGCAGGCCATCGTCCAGCCGACATGGCCATGGCCGGTGTCGAGATAGAGATTCTCATAGCGCGCCTGGCCAATGACCGGCACGGAGTTCGGCATCATTGGCCGCAGGCCAGCCCATAGCTCCGCTTTCTTCTCATCGAAAGCGCCGGGAAAGAGATCCCTGGCAGTCCTGAACATGGTGGCAAAGTCGCCTGGCTTGTGGGTGCGGTCGAAGCCTGTGAATTCGGCGGTCGAGGCCAGCCGCAAGCGGTTGCCAAGGCGCGAATAGGCCATCAGCTGGTCCTCGTCGGCGCCGCCCATGGTCGGGCCCTTGCTCTCGTCTTCCAACGGAATGGTCGCGGTGTAACCTTTCACCGGATAGACCGGCAGGTCGATGCCGTAGCGGCGGCCGAGCAGGCCGCTTTCCGGGCCCATCGAGATGACCACGGCATCGCCACCGATCGGTCCGGCGGAGGTCATCACCGCGCGCACCCGGCCGCCCTCGATGTCGAGGCCTTCGACCGTCGTGCCGTAGAGAAATCTCACGCCGAGCCTTTCGGCGGCATGGGCGGCGAGCTTCTCGACGAACTGCCGGGAATCGCCGGTCTGGTCGATCGGCGAGTAAACTCCGCCGGCGATCTTTTCCTTCACGCCGGCAAGGCCCGGTTCAAGCTCGACCAGCCGGTCGCGGCCGACGATCTCGATCGGCAGGCCATGCTCGGCCAGATAGCGGTAGTTGTCGGTGCCGGTGTCGAGGCTGTGCTGTGAGCGGAAGAAGTAGAGGATGCCTTTCTTGCGCTCATCATAGTGGATGCCCGTGTCCGCCGAGATGGCGTTGATGCACTCACGCGAATAGAGCGCCAGGCGTAGCTTGACCTGGCTGTTGGCGCGCAGGCGGGCCACGGTACACTGGCGCAGGAAGCGCAGGCTCCAGGCAAGGAAATAAGGATCGAAGCGCAACCGCACCTTGATGCCGAGATCATGGTTGTAGAGCCCGCGCAGGAAGGTCTTCAGCGCCGCCGGCGAGGCCCAGGCGGTGGCGTCGCCTGGCGAAACCAGCCCGGCATTCGACTGGCTGGTGCCACGCGCCGGAGCCGGATGGCGCTCTATCACGGTGACTTCGTGGCCGTCGGCAGCCAGATAATAGGCGGCCGCCGTGCCGACGACGCCAGCTCCAAGCACCGTTATCTTCATGCCATCCCCCAAAAGCTCTCCGCGGCACGGCGCCTCCACGCCGTGTCGCGACTGCTTCCATAGCCTGTCACCGCGCGCGTTGCGAGCCCTCGGGGAGCCTGGCTCAGCCGCGTGCGGAGTTCTTGCTGGTCAGGATGCGTTCCCAGGCGAGCGCGTCGGCGACGATCTGGTCGAGGTCGTCGCGCTGCGGGGCCCAGCCGAGTTCCGCTCGCGCGAGGTCCGAATTGGCGACCACGGCCGCCGCATCGCCGGGACGCCGATCGCCCATCCTCACGTCGAAATCATGACCGAAGGCGCGCCGCACGCTGTCGATCACCTCAAGCACGGAATAGCCATGGCTGTAGCCGCAATTGGCGACGAGGCTCGGGCCCCCCGCGCGCAACCGCTGCAAGGCGAGGCGATGCGCGGCGGCCAGGTCGCTGACATGGATGTAATCGCGCATGCAGGTGCCGTCCGGCGTCGGGTAGTCAGTGCCGAACACCTGCATGAAGGGACGCTTGCCGAGCGCGGTCTCGCAGGCAACCTTGATAAGATGCGTGGCGCCCGGCGTCGACTGGCCCGTGCGACCCTTTGGGTCGGCGCCGGCGACGTTGAAGTAGCGCAGCGCCGTGTAGCGGATGTCGTGCGCAAGGCCCGCGTCGCGCAGCATCCATTCGCTCATCAATTTGGAGAGGCCGTAGGGCGATTCGGGCGCCAGGCGGGCGTCCTCGCGCACCGGCTCAAGCCCGGCGCCACCATAAACGGCGGCGGTCGAGGAGAAGATGAAATTGGGCACGCCCTCACGCACCGCGGTTTCGATCAGCGTGCGCGTCTTTGAGGTGTTGTTCTCATAGTAGGCAAGCGGGTCGGCGACCGATTCCGGAACCACGATGGAGCCGGCGAAATGGATGATGGCGTCGACATGATTGTCCCGGATGATCGATCCTACCAGTTCCTTGTCGGCGACATCGCCGACGATGAGCTTTGCCTCCGGCGCCACCGCCCATTCGAAGCCGGTCGAGAGCCGGTCGAGAACGACCACGCTGTCGCCGGCATCAAGCAATTCCCAGACCATGTGGCTGCCGATATAGCCGGCGCCGCCTGTCACCAAAACCGTCATCCGCATCCTCGCATCTCAAGATTTATCGGAAACTGTCTCAAACACCGCCTTACTGGAAAGCCGTCCGCATGGCCATTAGAACCCTTGGTAACCGGCGTTCACTTGATGTGGCATCGTGTGGAAACAAAAGTGATCCACAGAGCGTGTCTTGGACCGGGAATAGGCCACGATCCGCCAGCGTTAGGAACAGGCGCGGGGCGTGGCATTTTGACCAAAGCGGCCCGGTGGACGACCAATAAGGCAATGATTATGATCCCGCGCAAAATTGGGAAGCCGACATGAACTACCAGCGGTTCTTCGAAGAAGCGATCGATCAGCTCCATGCGGAGCGTCGCTATCGTGTCTTCGCCGATCTCGAGCGTATCGCGGGCAAGTTTCCGCGCGCCATCTGGCGTTCGAACGGCCGCGCCGAGGAAATCACCGTCTGGTGCTCCAACGACTATCTCGGCATGGGCCAGCACGCGGATGTCATCGCCGCCTTCCAGAATGCGGCCGGCAAGATGGGTTCGGGAGCCGGTGGCACCCGCAACATCTCCGGCACGTCCAACCCGCTGGTCGAGCTCGAGCATGAACTCGCCGACCTGCACGGCAAGGAGGCAGCGCTGGTCTTCACGTCCGGCTTCGTCTCCAACGAAGCTTCGATCTCGACCATTGCGCGGCTTTTGCCGAACTGCCTGATCATCTCGGACGAGTTGAACCACGCCTCGATGATCGAGGGCGTGCGGCGCTCGGGCGCGGAAAAGAAGATCTTCCGCCACAATGACGTCGCGCATCTGGAGAGCCTCCTGCAGGCGGCGGGCCGCGAGCGCGCCAAGCTGATCGTCTTCGAAAGCGTCTATTCGATGGACGGCGACATCGCGCCGATCAGAGAGATCGTCGAGCTCGCCGAACGCTACAACGCCATGACCTATATCGACGAGGTCCATGCCGTGGGCATGTACGGACCGCGCGGCGGCGGCATCACCGAGCGCGAAGGCCTCGCCGACCGCATCGACATCATCCAGGGCACGCTGGCCAAGGCGTTCGGCACGCTGGGCGGCTACATCACCGGCACCAGCGCGGTGATCGACGCGGTTCGCTCCTATGCGCCGGGCTTCATCTTCACCACGGCGCTGCCGCCCGCGATCGCCGCCGCCACCACCGCCTCCATCCGCCATCTCAAGCAATCGCAGGCCGAGCGCGACGCGCAGCAGCAGCAGGCGAGCCGAACCAAACAGATCCTGGCGGCCGCCGGCCTGCCGGTGATGGACTCTCCGACCCATATCGTGCCGGTGCTGGTTGGCGATCCGGAGCTTTGCAAGATGGCGAGCGACCGGCTGCTTGGCGTTCACGGCATCTACATCCAGCCGATCAACTACCCGACCGTGCCGCGCGGCACCGAGCGGCTGCGCATCACGCCGACGCCGTTCCATTCGGATGCGCTGATCGCGCAACTGCAGGATGCACTGGTCGAGACCTGGGATGCGCTCGGCATCCCCTATGCCAGTTCCGGCCGTCCCGCTGTCGCCAAGAGCGACCGCATCATTCCGCTCCTGGTCCCCAAGTCGGGCGGCTGATCTCGGGCGGCTTAGAGCAATTCCAGGAAAAGTGTGAAACGGTTTTCCGTCCGGAATTGCGTCAAAACAAATAGTTAGAGCACTTCGCCGTTTCCGTGAAACGGTGAATTGCTCTAAAGCCACCTCCGGCTCAAACGGTCTTCATCCACTTCGCCAGCCGGTGCGCCGCTTCCTCGATCTGATCGAGCCGGCGGTGGAAGCACAGCCTGAGGAAGGCTTCGCCGCCGGGACCAAAGGCCGTGCCGGGCGCCAGGCCGACATTGGCCTTGTCGACGATCTCGAAAGCGGCCGAGCGCGAATCGGTGATGCCGTCGACGGCGAAGAACAGATAGAAGGCGCCCTGCGGCACGGTGAACCGCGCCCGGCCAGTGGCTCCGAGAATGCCGCAGACCAGGTCGCGTGCCTTCCTCGCCCGCTCCACCTGTTCGGCGACGAAGCCATCGCCCTCATCGAGCGCGGCGATCGCACCGCGCTGCATGAATTGGGCAACACCCGAGTTCGAATACTGGATCAGGTTCTCGAACACCTGCTGCAGGCTCGGATGCGTCTTGATCCAACCGACACGCCAGCCGGTCATCGCCCAGTTCTTGGAAAAGGAGTTGACGAACAGGATGCGGTCCTCCGCCGTCGCGATGTCGAGGAAAGACGGGGCGCGGCCATGGCCATAGTGGAACAGCGAATAGATCTCGTCGGCGATGATCCAGAGGTTCTTCGCCCGCGCAAGATCGAGGATCGCCTGCAAGGTCTCGTGATCGGCGGTCCAGCCGGTCGGGTTCGAGGGCGTGTTGATGAACAGCGCCCTGGTGCGCGGCGTGATCGCCGCCGCTATCTTCTCGACGTCGCAGGACCAGCCATTGCCCGAGTTGTCGAGCGTGACCGGCACCGGAACGGCTCCCGATATCGCCGCCGCGGCATCGAAATTCGGCCAGGCCGGCGACAGATAGATAACCTCGTCGCCGGCCCCGGCGAGCGCATCGAGCGCCAGCTGGATCGCATGCATGCCGGAGCCGGTGACGATGAACTGCTCCTCGGGGAACGTCCTGGCGAAATGCCTGGCATAGTAGCGGGCAAGCGCTTGCCTGAGATCAGGAATACCCTTCTGCCAGGTGTAGAAGGTCTCGCCATTGGACAATCCCCGAGCAGCGGCGTCGGAAATGAAGGCCGGCGTCGGCAGGTCGCCCTCACCCGCCCAAAGCGGGATCAAGCCGTCGCGCAGGCGGCCGTAATTGACGACGGCGACAATGCCGCTTTCAGGTGCCGCGCGGGCTTCGGCACGCAAGCTGTCGATCAAGGTCATGGCGGGTCGGTTCCGGTCTCAAGCGTTGGTCAGCGCTCCTTACCAGATGCGAAAACAGAAAACCCCGGCCGCGAGCGACCGGGGTTTTGGTCCAGCAATGGCAGGCCGAGTTATTTCTTGGCGAGCAGATCGCGGATTTCGGTCAGCAGCGCGACATCGGCGGGGGGCGGCGCCGCGGCGGGCGCGGGCTTCTCGGCCTCAAGCCGCCGGCGCAGATTGTTCACCGCCTTGACCATCAGGAAGATGATGAAGGCGAGGATGAGGAAATTCAGCACCACGGTGATGAAACTGCCATACGCAAAAACGGCGCCTTGCTTTTTGGCGTCCGCCAGCGAGGTGGCGTTGACGGCCGAGGAAAGGCCGAAGAAATAGTTGTTGAAATCCAGGCCACCGAAAATCGCGCCGACGATCGGCATGATGATATCATTGACCAGCGAGGTAACGATCGTGCTGAAGGCGCCGCCGATGATGACGCCGACGGCCAAGTCCATCACGTTACCCTTGGAAATGAATTCCTGGAATTCTTTCAGCATTCCGACCCTCCTTGTCATGACCCGACCGCGCTGCCGTTCCGTCCTTGCGGCATCGACCATGGGCACAATAACAAAAACCTGAAGTTGCAACATGGGTAAAAGGGAGAAAACAATCGCTTTCTCCTTGCCCGCGTCAACCTCCAGAAATCATGCCCTCCATGCGCCCAAAGCCGCGATGGACTTAGGGCTCAAGCTGTGATTGCGTTCGAACAAGCCGGGTAAAAAGACGGCAAAGGAGGAATTTCCAGGCGTGCAGGGTTTGTTCATCGTCATCATCGCGATCGCCTATGTGACGCTGCTGTTCGCCATCGCCAGCCTGGGCGATCGTCGCTCGGCCATTTCAGGGCCGGGCCGCGCAAGGCCGTTCATCTACGCGCTCAGCCTGGCGATCTACTGCACCTCGTGGACCTTTTTCGGCTCCGTCGGCCTCTCGTCCGAACGCGGCCTCGAATTCCTCGGCATCTACACCGGCCCCGTGCTGGTGTTCGTGTTCGGCTTTCCCCTGCTCAACCGCATCATACGGCTGGCCAAGACCGAGAAGATCACCTCGATCGCGGACTTCCTCGGCGCGCGCTACGGCAAGAGCTTCACCGTCGCGGCCATCGCCACGCTGATCGCCACCATCGGGGCGGTGCCCTACATCGCGCTGCAATTGAAGGCGATCTCCGGCTCGGTCAGCCTGATGGTCGAGCACTATACGGGATCGCCGCCCTCCTTCGATCCGTTCGTCAGCGACATCTCGCTGGTCGTGGCGATGCTCCTGGCGTTGTTTGCCGTGCTGTTCGGCACCCGCCACGCCGACGCCACCGAACATCAGGACGGGCTGGTGCTGGCGGTGGCGGTCGAAACCGTGGTCAAGCTCGCCGCTTTCCTGGCGATCGGCCTGATGGTCACCTTCCTGATCTTCGGCGGCCCGGGCGACATGTTCGCCAAGCTGGCGCAAAATGGTCAGGTGCGGCAGGCGATGGGCTACAACACCTCGCTTGCCACCTGGCTAGTGCTGACGGGCCTCAGCGGCTGTGCCATCATCATGCTGCCGCGGCAATTCTACGTCACCATCGTCGAGAACCGCGGCGAGGCCGAGTTGCGCACCGCGACCTGGGTGTTTCCGCTCTACCTCGTGGCGATCAACCTGTTCGTGCTGCCGATCGCGTTTGCCGGCCTGTCGCTGGTCGGCACCGGCACCAGCAGCGATCTCTACGTGCTGTCGCTGCCGCTCTTCAGCGGCCACGACCTGCTGGCCATGGCGGCCTTCATCGGTGGGTTGTCCGCGGCAACAGCCATGGTGATCGTCGAAAGCGTGGCGCTGTCGATCATGATCTCCAATGACCTCGTCATTCCGCTGTTCGTGCGCCGTCTGCTCAAGACCTCGACCTTGGAGACCGAGGACTGGTCGACGCTCATCCTCAACGTGCGGCGCGGAGCGATCTTCATCCTTCTGTTCATCGCCTTCCTCTACTATCGCGAGAGCACCAACAGCGCGCGGCTGTCGTCGATCGGCCTGATGTCGTTCGCGGCCATCGCGCAATTCGCGCCGGCGCTGATCGGCGGGCTGATCTGGCGCGGCGCCAACGGCAGGGGGGCCGCGCTCGGCATGGTCGCCGGCATCCTTGTCTGGAGCTACACGCTGCTCCTGCCCTCGCTTGTCGCGCCCGACACCGACATCGTCGTGCATGGGCTGTTCGGCTTCGAGGCACTGCGCCCGCAAGCCCTGTTCGGCACGGTCGCCGAACCTCTGAACCACGGCGTGCTATGGAGCCTGTCGATCAACGCGGTGTTCTTCGTGCTCGGCTCGCTGTCGCGCGCGTCGGTGCCGCTGGAGCGCATCCAGGCATCGATCTTCGTGCCGCGCGACGCCGGCCCGATGCCCAGTCTACGCCGCTTCCGCACCGCCATCACCGTCAATGACCTCAAGGACACGATCGGCCGTTATCTCGGTGTCGAGCGCACCGAGCGCTCTTTCCAGTCGTTCGAGAGGACCAACGGCACCTCGCTGCAAGGCAAGGAGCAGGCGAGCATGGACGTCATCCGCTTCTCCGAGCAGCTTTTGGCCAGCGCCGTCGGCTCCTCCTCGGCACGGCTGATCCTGTCGCTGCTGTTCAGGCGCCATGACCGCGAATCCCGGGATGCCTTCCGCCTGCTCGACGACGCCACCGAGGCGCTGCAGCACAACCGCGACCTGCTGCAGATCGCGCTCGACCAGATGGAGCAAGGCATCACTGTCTTCGACAAGGACTTTCGGCTGATCTGCTGGAACCGCCAGTACCGGGCGCTGTTTGATCTGCCCGACGAGATGGGCCAGGTCGGCGTCTCGCTCGACCAGATCTTGCGCCACCTCGCCGAGCGAGGCGACATTCCCACCGACCAACGCGTGACAATGCTCAACCGTCTGACCAGTTTCGTCAGCCCCTGGCAGATGGAGCTGAAGACCAGCGGCCGCATTCTCGAACTGCGCTCCAACCCGATGCCGGACGGCGGCATCGTGGCCACCTATGCCGACATTTCCGGCCGCGTCGAACAGGATCTGGCGCTGAAGCGCGCCAATGAATCGCTGGAACAGCGCGTCAAGACCCGTACCATCGAGCTGACCAGGGTCAATGAGGAGTTGACCCGGGTCAACGAGGAACTGGCGCAGGCGCAGATGCTGGCCGAGGAGGCCAATCTGGGCAAGACGCGCTTCCTCGCCGCCGCCGGCCATGACATCCTGCAGCCGTTGAATGCTGCCCGGCTCTATTGCTCCTCGCTGATCGAGAAAGCCGGCAAGGGTCCGGCCGGCAAGGCCGCGGTCAACATCGAATCCTCTCTGGAATCGGTTGAGACGATCCTGGGCGCCGTGCTCGACATCTCCCGCCTCGATGCCGGCGCGATGAAGCCGGACGATACCGCCTTCAACCTCGACGGATTGCTGCGCCAGATCGGCAATGATTTTCGACCGATGGCCGCGGAGAAAAAGCTCGACCTGACGATCATGCCGTCTTCTCTGACGGTGGTGACCGACCGCAATCTGTTGCGCCGCCTGATCCAGAACCTTGTCTCCAATGCCATCAAATATACGCGCCAGGGCCGCATCCTGGTCGGCGTGCGGCGACGCGGCGAACTGGCGGAGATCCAGGTGATCGACACCGGCATCGGCATCGCCGGCGACAGGCTGAACACCGTCTTCCATGAGTTCACCCGGCTGGACGAAGGTGCGCGGGAGGCCGAGGGCCTCGGTCTCGGTCTCTCCATCGTCGACCGCATTGCCAGGGTACTCAGGCTCGAAATCCGCCTCTTCTCCAATCCGGGCAAGGGCACGCGCTTCTCGGTCATACTGCCGGTGGCGGCTGTGGCGGCGCCGCGGCGCGAGATCGAGAAGGCACCAGCACGCGCCGCTTCCTCGCTTGCCGGGCTGACAGTACTTTGCATCGACAATGACGCGCGCATCCTCGACGGCATGCGTCTTCTGCTCGAAGGCTGGGGGTGCACCGTCGACACCGCCTCCGGATCGGGAGAGTTGCTGCGGCCTGGCGCGCGCAGGCCCGACATCGTGCTTGCCGACTATCATCTCGACGGCGTCACCGGGCTCGACGCGATCAGGACCTTGCGCGCGACCTGCGGCCAGGATCTTGCGTGTGTGCTGGTCACCGCCGATCGTTCCAACGAGGTGCGCGCGGCGGCTAGCGAACTCGACGTTCCGATAATCAACAAGCCGCTGAAACCGGCGGTGCTGCGTTCGATGATGGCCAGGGTCAGGCCGCTTGCCTCGGCGGCCGAATAAGATCAGCTCCTATTCGCCTCGTGAGCACTATGCCAGGGCCTTCGAGATATCGTTCGCGGTCTGGATTACCAGCGGAGCAAGACTCTCGCCGCGGCAGGCGGGCCGGCGCGACCGCCTCGACGTCGCCGCGTCTCGGCAGGGCAAGCTATCTCGGTGAGCGGGCAGTCGGCGCGCCGGACGGCGGCGCTGCGGCCGTTGCGACCTGGATGCGCGCGATCGCACAAGCGATAGCCAGGCAAGGGTGACAGACAAGGCTGAACGATGACCTGAAACACGTCGCATGAATCCGTTGCGGCGCCGGCACTCAGTGCGCCGGCTGCAACGGATCACTGCCGATCTTGGACAGCAGGATAACCGCCTGGGTGCGGCTGTCGACACCGAGCTTCTGCAGGATGGCCGAGACATGCGCCTTGATCGTCGCCTCGGAGACGCCGAGTTCGTAGGCGATCTGCTTGTTGAGCAGGCCCTCGGCCAGCATGCCGAGCACGCGGGTCTGCTGCGGGGTCAGCGCCTGCAATCTTTTGATCAGGTCCGATATTTCGGGATCGCGCTCGACGCCGAGATCGACGCCCACCGGAGCCGCTATGTCGCCGGCCAGCACCGACTGCACGGCGTTGCGGATCTCCTCCATGCTCGCCGATTTGGAGATGAAGCCGGAGGCGCCAAGATCGAGCGCACGCCTGATGGTCGCCGGATCGTCATGCGCAGAGACAACGATCAGCGGCACCGCCGGATGGATGCCGCGCAGCGAGATCAGGCCGGAAAGGCCGCTGGCGCCCGGCATCGACAGGTCGAGCAGCACAAGATCGACATCCTCATTGGCCACGACCAGCGCCTTGGCGCTTTCGAAATCGCCGGCCTCGTGGATGGCGGCGACATTGCCGATGCCGGCAAGTGCCTCACGCAGCGCGCCGCGAAACAGCGGGTGATCGTCGGCGATGACGAAAGAATAGCCTGACGGCAAATGTTCCTCCCCGAATCCCGTCGATGATTTTTAAGCTTTTCGGGACCAGTCGGACGATTATGAGGGGCCGCGCGCCGTTTTCAAGCGGCAAAGCCGGCACGCCCCATTTTCCCTGGTTTGGATGCTCAGGTTTTCTGCGAGTTGAGCTGGGCGCCGTCGCCGTTATCCCTGTCCATATCCTTGACGATGCCCATGAAGCCCTTCAGGAAGCGCTCCATGTAGCTCATCGTCTTGTTGAAATCCTCTTCGCTCGGAAGCTTCGATTCGAGACGGGCGGAGAGCGAATTCTCCAGCTTGGTGACGCGCTCATCCATTGCCTTCATCGAGGTCTGCAGGCGGTCGACCTCGTCCTGGAAGGCGGCGCGTTCGTCGGCCGCCATCTTGCAGACGAGCTGGCCCGAACGCTCTTCGCAGAGCGACATCGCGCCGGTCTGCGTGTCCATGCGGACATAGCCGTTGTCGGACTTTTCCAGCCGGTAACGATCGGTTTCTTCCGAATAGGCTGATGCCGCGACCAGCGAAACGAGCGCGGCGGGGATCAAAATGTGGTGCAGACGCATGTTGTCCTCCATGGCCAAGGCCTGAAATATCGCATGTTTGCGCCGGAAATGGGGAAGACCCTTGGCGTGGCCTTCCCCGCACGACTGGTTCGGACTATAGCGCAACCATGTCTCAGTTTATCTACAAGATAACCCCGCGAGCGCTTTGGCGCGAGGCCGAAGCCAATGGCCGCTTCACCGGGGCGCCGATCGATGTCACCGACGGCTTCATCCATTTCTCGACGGCGGCGCAGGTCCGGGAAACGGCGGCAAAGCATTTTTCCGGCCAGACAGACCTTCTGCTCGTCGCCATCGACGGCGCCAGCCTGGGGCCTGCCCTGAAATATGAGGTATCGCGCGGCGGCGCGCTGTTTCCGCATCTTTACGGTGTGCTGGAGCTGAAAGCCGTCACGTGGGTGCGACCGCTGCCGCTTGGTCCCGACGGTACCCACCAGTTCCCAGCGCTGGAGGCCGAATGAGCGTGCTCGACCGGCTCGGCCAGAAGCTGCTGTTCACCTTCGATCCGGAAACCGCGCACGGCCTGTCCATCGCGGCGCTGCGCTGCGGACTGCCGGTCGGCGCGCGGACGGTGCACGATACAAGGTTGAAGGTCAGCCTTTGCGGCCTCGATTTCCCCAACCCGCTCGGCATGGCGGCCGGCTATGACAAGAACGCCGAGGTGCCGGACGCGCTGCTTGGCCTCGGCTTCGGCTTTGCCGAGGTCGGCACGGTCACGCCGCTGCCGCAGGCCGGCAACCCGAAGCCGCGCATCTTCCGGCTGACGGCGGATGAAGCGGTGATCAACCGGCTGGGCTTCAACAATGAGGGCCATGCGGCGGCCGAAAGACGCCTTGCCGCCCGCAAGGGGCATTCCGGTATTGTCGGCGTCAACATCGGCGCCAACAAGGACAGCACCGACCGCGTCGGCGACTATGAGCGCGGCGTCGCCCGTTTCGCCCCCTATGCCGGCTATCTGACGGTCAACATCTCGTCGCCCAACACGCCCGGCCTGCGCAACATGCAGGCGCGCGAACAGCTCGGCGAGCTTCTGTCTCGCGTCATGGCCGCACGCGCCACGGCGTCCGCGCAGCCGCCGGTCTTCCTGAAGATCGCGCCGGATCTGGTCGAGGCCGAGCTGGAAGACATCGCCGCCGAGGTCACCGAGAAAAAAATCGACGGCGTTATCGTCTCCAACACCACGATTTCACGGCCGCCGCTGCGCAGCGGTGGCACGATAAGCGAAACCGGCGGACTTTCCGGCAGGCCGTTGTTCGAACGCTCGACCATCGTACTGGCCAGGATGCGCAGACTGCTCGGGTCGGATATCGCCATTATCGGCGTCGGCGGCGTCGATACCACGGATGCGGCGCTGGAAAAGATCCGCGCGGGCGCTGATCTCGTCCAGCTCTACACCAGCATGATCTATGCAGGGCCGGCACTGCCGGGCCGTATCGTCGCCGGCATGGCGCGCTTTTGCGAGACGGGGCGGCTGAACTCCATCCGCGCGTTGCGCGACAGCCATCTCGATCGGTGGGCGTCAAAGCCGCTCAGCTGAACGCCGTCCGCACCCGCAGCCGCAGAATCGCCAGCAGGCTGAAGCCGCGCGTCAACAGGAACACGTGAAGTGCCGCCCACAGGCCATGATTGCCGAAGGCAGGCGCGAGCGTCAGCAGCGCGACGATAAAGACGAGAAATGACAGCAACATCATGTTGCGCATGTCGCGCGACCATGTCGCGCCAATAAAGACACCATCCATCTGGAACGCCAGCACGCCGCTCAGCGCGGTGAATGCCGCCCAGGGCAAATAGATGTCGGCCACCGAGCGGACCTCCTGCGATGTCGTGACGACGGCGACCAGATCGGCACCAGCCGAGAGCAGCACCAGCGTCGCGGCTCCGGCAAGCCCGAAACCCCAGAACAAGGTCAGCCGCACCGCCCGCCGGAAGGGCTGCTCGGCACGTGCGCCGACGGCACGGCCCGCGAGCTGTTCGGCGGCGGTGGCAAAGCCGTCGAGGAAATAACCGGCGACGAGGAAGAAGTTCATCAAGACCGCGTTGGCGGCCAGCGTCACCGTGCCGAACTGCGCACCTTGACGCGTGAACAGCGCGAAGGCGGCGAGCAGCGAGAACGAGCGGATCATGATGTCGCGGTTGAGCGACAGCATGCGCAGGAAGGCGCTCATGTCGAGCAGGCGATGGCGCGGCAGGGACGCGGTCGAGCGGAAGCGGAGCACCACGATGGCGAGACCCAGCAGCATGGCCAGGAACTCGCCGGTGACGGTCGCCCAGGCGACGCCGGCAACACCCCAGCCGAGCTTCAGGCCAAGCAGGAAGCAGAGCGCGATGTTGATGCCGTTGAGCACCAGCTGCAGCACAAGGCCGAGCCCGCCCTCGCCACGCCCCAGCACGTAACCGAGGATGGCATAGTTGATCAGCGAGAAGGGTGCGGCAAGCAGCCTGATCCTGATGTAGACGCCCATCGCCTCGCTGACGCGCGGTTCAGCGCCCATGAACCACTGGCCGCCGACGGCGATCAGCGGTGAAAGCGCTACCAGCACGATGCCGGCGACGACCGCGATCAGCACGGCACGCCAGAACACCGCCTGTTCCTCCAGCGCGTCGCCGCGCCCGAACGCCTGGGCGACGAGACCCGTGGTGCCGGAGCGCAGGAAATTGAAGGTGGTGAAGACGACACTGAACACCAGAGATCCCGCGGCCAGGCCGCCGAGAAGGGCCGCGTCGCCGAACTGCCCGACCACCGCCGTGTCGACCAGGCCGAGCATTGGCGTGGTCAGATAGGCGAGCGTCATCGGCACCGCTATGGCGAGCACGGAACGGTTGGTGACGACAAAAGATCTGGCGTCGGCTGGGATTGCACCCTTGTCCAAGGAATTGCTGCCTTGCTGATTGATGCTTGATCGAGGAGCCGATGTGCCCCATTTTCCGGCCACCGCGCAATCGTTCTTCCCGCGATGGCCAACCGAAATCCCGGTCTGGCGTGAGCCCGCCGGATTCCGTTCATGCCCCTGCAGATCGTCCACCATCCTGACTACGACGCCGGCTTCACTGCCAACCATCGCTTCCCGATGAGCAAGTATCCGCTCCTGATGGAGGCCTTGCGGGCACGCGGCCTGGCGGGACCCGACGCGCTCAACACAGCGGTCCCCGCACCAGCGTCATGGCTGAAGCTTGCCCATGCGGCCGACTATGTCGACCAGGTCATCGGCTGTTCGGTGCCGGAAAAAATCGAGCGTGAGATCGGTTTTCCGGTCGGCCCGCGCGTTTCGCTCCGCGCGCGGCTTGCCACCGGCGGCACGGTGTTGGCCGCGCGACTTGCCTTGCGCCACGGCATCGCCTGCAACACCGCCGGCGGCAGCCATCATGCGCGGCGCGCGCAAGGTGCCGGCTTCTGCACCTTCAACGACGTCGCCGTCGCTTCGCTGGTCTTGCTCACACAGGGTGCGGCACAGAATATCCTGGTCGTCGATCTCGATGTACATCAGGGCGATGGCACCGCGGATATTCTGAGCAGCGAGCCAAGCGTGTTCACATTTTCCATGCATGGCGAGCGCAACTACCCCGTGCGCAAGATCGCTTCCGATCTCGACATTGCACTGCCCGACGGAACGGGCGATGCCGCCTATCTCGAAAGGCTGGCCACGATCCTGCCGGAGCTCTCGGCCCAGTTGCGCTGGGACATCGTTTTCTACAATGCCGGTGTCGACGTCCATGCCGAGGACCGGCTCGGCAGGCTGGCACTTTCCAATGACGGCCTGCGTGCCCGCGACAAGATGGTCATCGGCCATTTTCGCGCGCAAGGCATTCCGGTCTGCGGCGTCATCGGCGGCGGCTATTCCACCGATGTGCCGGCCCTTGCCGCACGGCATGCCCTGCTGTTCGAGGTTGCCACGGGTTACGCCTAGCCCTCTGTTTTAACGCAATTCCGAACGGAAAACCGTTTCACACTTTTCCTGGAATTGCTCCAAGTCACTTCCGGTAATTGGCGATCCTGAGCAGGATGAAGGCCGGCACGACGATCGCGGCACCGAGCAGGATGTAGCCAAGGAAGCGGTCGATGGCATGGAAGCCCAGATTCCAGAGGTCGATGAAGAATTTCTGGATGCCGTAGAACACATCCATCGGCGACCAGCCGAAGGCATTCATGACAAGCCCGACGAGGAACGACACCACCAGCAGCTTCAGGATCACCCTGAGCGGCGAGTCGCCGAGAAAGCGCGTCAGTGCGGACAAGGCCGTCTCCCGATTGAGATGCCCAGACTCACGGGCACAGCCCAGAGATACGTGCTTGGCGGTGATCCATCAAGCCAGCGTGCTCTGTCCGCGTAACCCGATTGGCCGCCGCTGGAAACCCGCGTATCCACCTTACTTATCTGTTTTCTAACCAATTGCCGCTATTGCCATTGCAAGAGCGGGAGCCAGGCTTTGGTGGGAACGGGAAAAATCGGCGCGCACCGCGCGGTCATGCTGTCGGTTGTCGTGCCATGCTATAACGAGCGCGATGGCGTGGCCGAGCTTCACCGACGCGTCAGCGCCGCATGCCTTGAACAGAACGCTTCCTACGAGATCGTGCTCGTCATCGACGGCGCGACAGACGGCACCCGCGAGACCATTTTCGAACTGGCCGAAAAGGACGACCATGTCGTCGCCATCGACCTTGCCCGCAACTACGGCCATCAGATCGCGCTCAGCGCCGGGCTGGAATTCTGTCGCGGCGAGCGCATTCTCATTCTCGACGCCGACCTTCAGGATCCGCCCGAACTGCTCGGCGCGATGATGGCCAAGATGGATGAAGGCTTCGATGTCGTCTACGGCCAGAGGGTGAAGCGCGACGGCGAAAGCTGGTTCAAGCGGGCTTCGGCCTCGATGTTCTACCGATTGCTCGGCCGGATGGTCGATGTCGAGATCGCGTCGGACTCCGGAGACTTCCGGCTGATGAGCCGCCGTGCGCTCGATCATCTGAACGCGATGCCCGAACGCTATAGGTTTATTCGCGGCATGGTGAGTTGGATCGGCCTGAACCAAATTGCCTTTCCGTACGAGCGGCACCGGCGTTTTGCCGGCACCACTCACTACCCGCTGAAGAAGATGGTTCTTCTGGCGGTCGACGCGATGACCAGCTTTTCGATCCTGCCTTTGCGATTTGCCTCGCTGCTGGGGATGATGTTCGGCCTGCTCGGCATGGTCGTGCTTGGCTATACGCTGTTCGAATGGTCCAGGGGCAACGTGGTACCCGGCTGGACGAGTCTTGCCGCGATCATGCTGATCATGGGCAGCGTCCAGCTTCTGGTGCTTGGCATCTTCGGCGAATATCTTGGCCGCATGTACATGGAGACGAAGCGGCGGCCGCTGTACTTCGTCAATGAGATCGTTTCGCGTGACCAGCCGACCAAGGACAGCGACCTACCCATCCATCGCCTGCAGGAGATGGCGAAAGGGTCGCGCCTAGCTGAGGCGAAAGTCGACCGGATGCAACCGAAACGGCGTGGGCGGCATGCGGTCGGCTCTTCCATCTGACGTCTCGCGGATGCTGCGCTTTGGCGCTGTAGGGCTTCTCAACACGGCGCTCGGATATACGTTGATCCTGGCCGGGCTGGCGCTGGGCCTCGGCGATATCGTTTCCAATGCGGCCGGCTATGCCGCTGGCCTCACCCTTGGCTTCTTTCTCAATCGCCGCTGGACATTCGCACTTGCAGGCGGCTTCCGCCCCGGCGCGGTTGCTCGATACGCGATGACCTTCGTCGTTGCCTACGGCGCCAATCTGGGCATCGTCATTGCCGCCATGTCCGCCGGCTTCATCGAGAACCCGTTCGTCCACCTGGCGGGAAACTGCCTCTACTCGATCATCTTCTATCTCGGCTCGGCCCGGTTCGTCTTCGTCGGCGGCGCGGATGATCCTGACGCCTTCGCCGCAACGAGCGCGAAATGGCCCGGAGCCGTGACATGAACCAGGCCGCAGCAGTCGTGACGGCGACGCCGTCACCCGGAGCCGTGACATGAACCAGGCCGCAGCAGTCGTGACGGCGACGCCGTCACCCGGAGCCGCAACATGAGCCAGGCCGCTGCAATCGCCACGGCAACGCCTTCGCTGGGCGACGCGCAACGCATCAGGCTGATATTCTGCCTTCTGTGCGCCTGCATCGTGGCTTGTGTGCTCAGCGCCCTTGCCAGCGCGATCCTGCAGGATCCCGACAATTGGTGGCAGGTGAAAGTTGGCCTGGACTTCCTGGAACACGGGACGTTTCCGCTTGTCGACCCTTATTCCTATACGTTCGGCGGCCAGCCCTGGATCGCCAAGGAATGGCTGGGACAGGTCTTTCTGGCGCTTGCCTACCGCGCGGGCGGCTGGAATGGCGTCGTCGCACTGATCATCGCCACCGTCGGCCTGACCGTCTTCCTGATGGGATGGTTCCTCAGCGCATGGCTGAGGCCGATACTGGCGATAGGGCTGACCTTCGTGGTGGCTTTCCTGATCGCCCCTATCTATACCGCACGCCCCCACGTCTTCACCTTGCCGATCATCGTCGTCTGGACGGCAATGCTGTTTCGCGCCGCGCGGGAAGAGAGGGCTCCACCTTTGTGGCTGCTCATACTTGTCGTCTTGTGGGCCAACCTGCACGCCACGTTCACCCTGAGCTTCGTCATCGCCGCCTTTGCCGGGCTTGGTCTGCTGGCGCGCTCGGGCCTGTCGAAACCCGCTCTCCTGGCGAAATGGGTGGCTTTCGGCCTCCTCTGCCCACTTGTGAGCCTGATGCATCCCTACGGCGTCAAAGCCATCCTGGCGACATTC
Organism: Mesorhizobium sp. HAY1-8B; assembly: GCF_056868045.1. Lineage (NCBI taxonomy): Bacteria > Pseudomonadati > Pseudomonadota > Alphaproteobacteria > Hyphomicrobiales > Phyllobacteriaceae > Mesorhizobium > Mesorhizobium sp. HAY1-8B. The sequence continues at coordinate 1,877,048 of NZ_CP200321.1, read as the reverse complement.
ACCGTGGCCTATGGCAACGAGGCGGTGCCGCTCATACTGGAGTGGCGGCCGTTCAATGCCCAGGAGCAGATCTTCGAGGAAGCGGTGATGCTGTTGGCGCTTTTCGGGCTTCTGGTGTCGAGGCTGCGGATCGGCTGGGCCAAGGCGCTGTTCGTCGTCTTCGCCTTGCATGTCTATCTCACCCATCTGCGATTTGTGTATCTGCCCTTCCTGCTGATTCCCTTGGTGATCGCCGTCGAGGTCGCACAGCAATACCCTTCGCTCTCAACCACGACCTGGCTGACGGAAAAGCGTGACGGGTTGGAAAAATTCTTCGCCAACCGGTTCTACGCTGTCTGCGGCGCCATGGCCGTCCTGCTGGTCGCGGCGGCCGCAATCCTCGGCAATGCCTACCAGGTGGCACCGAGCCCGAAGACATCCGCCAGCGGTGCCCTCGCATTCGCCGGGGATCACCACCTATCGAGCAACGTGCTGAATTCCTATAATTTCGGCGGCACCCTGATTTTTCATGGCATCAAGACTTACATCGACGGCAGGACAGACCAGCTGTTCCTGGGCGGTTTCACGAAAACCGACGACGCAACGGGACGCAGCGACGGAAAACCGCTGCTCGAGGCCCAGTTGAAGAAATACGCCATTGGCTGGGCACTGCTTACAGCCGACGACACCCGCATCCCCTTCTTCGCGGAGTTGGGCTGGAAGCGGGCCTATGCGGACGATTATGCCGTGATTTATCTGCCCGGCACCTGATTTTCAGCATCGAGAGAGGCCGGTGCAGCCGGCGCCCAAACCCCGGCATCCGGCTTGACATGAATATTGCAGTGCAGCAAACTTATGCTGCAGAGCACAGTCCGTGAAACCACGAGCCACGATTTTGTACGACGGGGAAATCGCAGCATGAGGAGCATGTCAAGTTCCGAGGCACGAGCCACGGCGTACGGACCGGCCGAATGAACTACAGGCGCGATATCGATGGCCTGCGGGCCGTTGCCGTGCTCCCCGTCGTGCTCTTCCATTTCGGCGTGTCCGCCATTCCCGGCGGCTTCACCGGCGTCGACATTTTCTTCGTGATATCGGGCTATCTGATCAGCGGCAGCCTGCTCGACGATCTCGAGCGCGGCCAGTTCTCGATCGGCCGCTTTTACTGGCGCCGCGCACGGCGGATCCTGCCGGCGCTGACCTTCGTCATCCTGCTCGCGAGCATCGCCGCCTGGTTCATCCTTCTGCCGTCCGACCTTCACGAATACAGCCTCAGTGTGATCGCGGCCTCGACCTTCTGGTCGAACATCTATTTCTGGAAGACGACCAACTATTTCTCGATCGACGCGGAACTGCGGCCCCTGCTGCACACATGGTCGCTTTCGGTCGAGGAGCAGTACTATATCTTCGCGCCGATCCTTGTGTATCTGATCTACCGATACGCCTCGAAGCGCTGGCTGACGATATTGCTGCCGATTGCCATCGGCAGTTTTGCCCTGGCGGTGATGGCAACCACGCTGGCGCCGACCGCCGGTTTCTACCTCTTGCCGACGCGTATCTGGGAACTGGCGCTGGGCGCCATGCTGATGCTGAGAAAGCCACCCGCACTTGCCAGCCGTCCGCTGACGGAACTGATCGGCCTCGCCGGTTTCGGCCTGCTTGCATTCGGGTTTCTGACGATTTCGGAGAGTGACCCGTTTCCGGGCTACAATGCCCTGTTTCCCTGCATCGGCACGGCGCTGCTGATCTATGCGGGCCAGATCCACCCGGACAGACCTGTCCCTGTCGCCACCCGCGTGCTTCAGCTCACTCCATTGGTCTGGGTCGGCCTGATCTCGTATTCGCTCTATCTCGTTCACTGGCCGATCAATTCGTTCGTCCACTATCTCTCGCTGAAAGCCATCGGCGTGCCGACGATCATCGCAATGATCGTGGCGAGCGTCGCCCTGGCGACGTTCTCCTGGAAATATGTCGAGCAGCCGTTCCGCCGGAAAAGCACCTTCACGGCGCCGCTGCCCATCTTCGCCTTTTCGGCCACAGCGATCGTCCTTCTGTGCGTCGGCGGTTTGGCCGGCGCGCTCGGCAAGGGGTTTCCGCAACGGTTCCCGGACTTCTCGACGGAGCGGGTGCTGGTGGGCGACTGGCGCAATGGCGTCTGCTTCAACGAGGGCGCGAGCCGGATCGAGAACTGGAACCTCGCCGACTGCACCCGAACGCACGGCTTTCCAACCAATGTGCTGTTGTGGGGCGATTCCTTCGCCGCTCACTACGTATCGGGCCTTGAGGCCAACGCGCAGAAAATCCAGGCCAATGTCATCCAGTACACCTATGCCGGCTGCCCGCCCAACCTGAGCTACTTCTCGTATGCCCGGCCGGCCTGCACGCGCTTCAACGAACGGGCGCTGTCGATCATCCGCGATGCCAACATCCAGGCCGTGATCCTGAGTGGCCGATGGACCGACTATCAGGCCAGGGGTTTCGACGGCCTGCAGAAGACGATCGACCGGCTTAACGGGATGGGCGTCAAGGTCTATGTCATCGGGCAGTCTCCGGAGTTCATCGCCGACGTGCAGAAAATCGCCTTCTTCGCACGGCGCGAGCATGTGGCGAACACATCCTGGCCGATGGCCATGGACCCGGACATCAACAAGCAGGTGCTGCCTTTCGTCAAAGGGGCAACGTTCATCGACCCGCTGGCCTATCTGTGCGACGCGGCCGGCTGTTCCTACGCAGACGCCGGCACCAGGCAATTTCTCTATTTCGACTACGGTCATTTCTCTTCGGCGGGCGCGATACTCGCCATCTCGAAATACTGGCCGAGCTTTGCCGCCAGCAACAAGGTCGCGAAGGCAAAATAAAAACGCAGGCCCGCGCTGAGGGAACTGCTGGAGAGTGCGTTTCGCGAGCCGCTTTGCGATTGCCCGAAGGCCGAACCTCATGGTAACGAGGGCACGCGCGGGTATGATGTAATGGTAGCCTGTCAGCTTCCCAAGCTGAACGCGCGGGTTCGATTCCCGCTACCCGCTCCAAGCTTTCGGCGCACCATCCAGACAACAGACGGATAAGGCGGCACTTTCAAAGCCGCCGCCCAATCGACAAAGGACGACACCTGTGAGCGAACCCACCGTGGCCGAGGCGACTGAAAATATCTATGCGTCGCTACGGGCGGACAATGCCGACATCGACGCACATATCGCGACGCTTAAGGCAGCGCTGACACGAGAGGGCACAAAAGAGGCTGTGTTCGATCCGACCAAGTTGGCGCAGAACAACCGCTCGGGCCGCAAATTGATGCAGGCTTATTTTCGGCAGCGCGGCGTGAGCGTGAAGTTTTCGGACCAGTAGGCCGAGCGGGCGATCTCAAGCGCGCCGCTCGGAGTGCTCGGACGGACCGGCGTTTGCCATTTGGGGTCGGCTGCCTGGCGAAATAATAACGATCGACCGACAGCTCGAACGCCGCGTGGGATCACGGTCTCCCCCGTCATTCGTGCGAGCCAAACTGCAACGATCAATCGCGGTGTTCGGGCATGGCCTTCAGCTGATCCTTCGTCCATGACGTGACGGCATGGACATCTCCATCCTCGTCGCGCATGAAGTCGAGTTCATTCGATGCGACCGCAACGGGCTTTGCACCGATGCCAAGAAACCCACCGACATCGATGACAATTTGCGTGCCATGGACATGGTCGACGGAACCGATCTTCTCGTCGGCCGGGCCATAAATGGTAGCACCCTCAAGAATGTCGGGGGTCAGTTCCGAGCCAGCAAGGCGGGTGTGATTCGAGTGGTCCATGAGCTGCTTCTCCGCTTGGGTTGACACGATCTAACCAGCGAAAAGGCGAACGGTTCCAGCGGTCCCGAGGCGGACTATCGCTTGTGTCTGCGCCGAAAAGCCTTGGCGCCCTTGCTGAGCGCCTTGGCGGCCTTGCCAGCGTCCTGCCAGCCCTTCAGCTTGATGGTCTTGCCCGTGCCCAGCACCGAGGACAAGAAGAACTGTTCGATCTCCTTGCGCAAGTCTTGCGGCACATGGTCAGCGGCCACGGGCCGGTCGGGGGCGTCCTCCTTGCGCGGGCAGAAGATATAGCGGTCGTTTCGGATTACGTTCCCGTGCGGGTCCTTCTGCTTCACCCGCAGCGCACCGAGCAATTCGCATTCAATGACTATACCAGGTGCCGTTGCCGCCTGATGGATCACCATGCCGTCAAGCGGATCGCCGTCATCGCCGAGGGTGGATGGCACAAACCCCCAATCATAAGGGTATGTGTTGCCCACCGGCAGCGGTCGTGAATATTGGAAGACACCTGTTTTCGGCTCGTAAGCGAGCTTTGCCGCTGCTCCCCTTGGTGTTTCGATAACGACACGAAAGAAGTCCCGGGATCTCGTCGGAAGTTTCAGGAAGTTTGTCATAGCCCATGCATCCAAGACCATTGTCGCAGTAGCACGCGCGAAGAGGCAAAAGGTTCCCTTTTCCGCGAGGCCACGAGTGGAACCTGCTTTGGATGCAATTGTTCAACAGTGTAGCGAAAGGGAGAGTTTGATGGCTAAGATTTCGCCGCATGCGCTGAAGGGTGTCGGCTACGTGATTTCGACGATGAGCGTCATATTGCTGGCAGTGGTCAGCTGGAAAAGTGCCTCGCAAGATCCGATGCTTGCCATATGCCTGTTCGCCGGTGCCGCCACATCGGTAATAGGCATGTGCTGCCGCTGGACTTCCTATGCGATTGAAAAGCGCCAGCAAAGTACGCAGCGGATGCCTTGAGTCCTCGGGGCCAGTCACTCGATCTCAATGGCTCCACGCGCTCCTTTTCGGGCCTTTGCCACGACGACAGCCTTTGGTTCTAAAGTCCCCAACGACATCCGTTGCTCACGCAAACGCGCCGTCTTTGCTTCCCGGGCTTGCCGCTCGGCATCAAGCATCAGCTTGCTCACGCGGTCCGCTCTCTCAATCCTCTCGCGATCAACCTTTCGTTTCAAGAAAGCCTCCTCTGGTCTGACGGCCAAAAGCGTGGACTCGAGAAATTGTTCCCGAAAAATAAAATTGCCTTTCGGTGTCATTTGTTATTGCGGCGTTGCAGCTCGAGATGCGGCCTGCACGCCTTGGATACGAGGACCGAAAATGGCTGTTTTGCACGCGCGCGGTGTCGAGCTGGTCTGTGAGCTGTTGAGCGCAGCCGATCACCTGGAGAAGATAAATCCGGAGGAAGTCAGGGAGTTGTTGCGCGAAACCGCCACGGTCCTCGGCGACCTGCTGAAACGCGACAAGCCGGCGCCGCCGCCGGAATGAAAAAGCCGCCCACCGGAGCCGGCGGGCTTTTTCATGACAAGCGCTTTCGAGAGCGTGCCGGTCCGGCAGGATCGGCACGGGATTGGTCAGGCTTAAACCTGGCCGAGGCGCATCTGCTTCTTGAGCAGGAACCGGGCAAGGTTGTTGATATTCCGCGGCGCCACCTTCTTGGGAAGATGGGCCAGCAGGCCCTTGGACTTGGCGTCGCTCCGGAACCGCTCGGCCCACTCTTCGGTGCAGCTGTCCCGCTGCAATCGCAAATTCGTCCTGAACTCGCAGTTCGGGACTTCAATCGACAACTGCCGGGCCACCGACGCGACGTAGGGACGAGGGTCGTCCAACAGATCTTCATAGAACAAATGGTCGTAAGGCAGGTCGGCCATGCGCAGATAAGCCTCCCAGAAAGCATAGCTCTGCCCGATCAGGAAATAGGCCTGGCAGATTCCGGCAAAGTCGTATTGCGGAACCCGATCCTCGCCGCCCATCGTGCTTCTCCAACGACCCGACGCCTTCGCCCGACAATAGGAGATGGCTTGGCGAAGGCGGTCCCGCCGCTCCAGAAAGACCACACCCATGGCATGGCGCCGGACGCATTCGGCAAGGAAGTCGGCGTCATATTTCGCTTGCGACCAGTGAAGGTGGCGTGGAAACAGCTTGACGGCGAACCTGCCATTTTCGGTCCCGCCACGATCGATGACGGCGGACAGGAGTTCGTCGAAGGATTTCGGCCTGAGGCCCAACGTGTCCGTATCGAGCCATTCGGCCGACCGGCCCAGTATTCCCGTGCTGTTCGCCAGACTGCCGAGCCATTCGGAGCCACTGCGGGCTTCGGTCAGTATCGCCACGCCTTTCATGCGTGCGGATTGCCTCTGGCCTGTGGATCTGTGGTCACAATTGTAGAATACGATTCTTTTCGGTAGCCGTCTGGCATAGTCACAATCCCCAGTAAGCAGCGCCCAACGGGTAACGGCTGGTATGGTTCCACCGATTCCTAGATTGAGCTAAAATACGTGGCTGGGCCCATAACGGTCGTTTGATCGGTGCCCTGGGACACCGATTTGCAAAACGCATACATTGGCCCTGCACGTTTTGTGCACCCTGTCGACACCGGCCACGCTGTTGGTGGCCGGCTTGCGTCAGTGAGAATCCAATCGTTACCAGAGCCATACCCGCTCGCGCCAGCAACGGACGCGGCGACGACCATGACGCCAGTAACTGCGGCACACCCGTCTCCAGCCTCTACGCCTTCCGCCATACCGGCGATGATGGCGGTAATGCCCGCGACGATGGGAGACCTGTTCCAGTCCGACCTCGTCATCGCCTTCGAAGACAGCCGGATCCGGCTTGTCCAGTTCATCGAGAATTCCGTTGCCTTGGGGAATACCGGCAACCGCCCGGCCAGGCCCGGCCACGCTCGCAAACGCCACGGCGCCCGCAACACCCAGCATTCCAGTGAGAAACAACCGACGTTCCATCAAAAACCTCCAGAGTTGTTGACTATCGGCACCTCGTTCCCTCGCCCAAACAGGCTGCAGCGACATGTCGATTGGATTGAACGCGCGACTGCGCTTCTTGTTCCATCATCCCCCTTCGCGCAGGGCGAAGTCGTGCAGCATCTTGGCGGAGGCGAGAGTGCGCGACGCCGGCGCCCTCAGAATGTCACGCCGAGATCGACCTTGGCGCCCTGGTCGACGCCGCCGCCGAACTGGCCAGTATAGGACAGGCCGAGCTTGGCGTTGGGGGCGAGCAGCAGGTCGAGACCGGCCTCGATGAGCGCGCTGTCCCTGCCGATCGGCACGCCAGCGATGGTGAAGCGATCGCCGCCTGCGAAAGTGACGGTCGACAGCGGCTTGATATCGCCGAAGGCATGACGCCAGCCGAGCATGCCGCGCGCGGTGGCATTGACGCCGCCAAGCGCGAATTCGGTGGAACCGCGCAAGCCGAGCGTGGTGAAGGTGGCATCGGTGGTCGAACCGGCACTGGCCAGCGCCGCTGAGCCACCTTGTTCGGTAAACCCGTTTGTGTGGACGCTGACATAAGCAAGATTGGCGAAAGGCTCGAACTTGAATTGTCCGGCATCGGCCCTGTAGGCGAACTCCCCGAAGATTTGCGCGGTGCCAGCCTCATAGTCGGCCGAGAGCGCGTCTGCAAAACCGTCGAAAGCTACCGAGCGCCTGGTCGAGATGCTGCTCCAACTGTAGGTGGCGCCGGTGCGGAAGGCGATTGCGCGCCAGTTGGTGCCGCCATAGAGACCGAGATGATAGTTGTCGCTCTTACCGGTCGAATTGCGACCGTCGGCACCGAAGCTCGAATGGCTGTAGCCGCCGAGCAGACCAACACGCCAGCCGCCGACCGACGTATCGGCGCCGGCCAGCAGGCCGCCAGTCGAGCGATCGAAAGCGGCGGCGTTGCCATCGGAGTCCATGCTGCCCCAGGACCCAAAAGCCTGGCCCCAGACGGCGAAACGATCGGTGTCGGCGGCGACCATTTCGGGACCGCCCTCGCCATAGGCCATGATCGGCAGGGCGGCCACGCCGCCATCGCCGAAGGCAGCGGATATGCGGTCAGTGGCGGCATCACGGACGAAATGGCCATCTTCCAGCAGCATGCCCTTGGCCGAGGCATGGATCTCACCCGACAATTGGTCGAGGGCATCTTGAGCGGCAGCCGTGGCGGGCAGTTGAAGGATGGCGTCGTAGAGCGGATTGCCGCTGCCCAGGCTCTCGGCGCCGCCGCCGGTGGCCATCTGGTTGGCGGCCAGGCCAACCGAGGCAAAACTGATGTTATTGCGGTGCAGCCGCAGATAGACATTGTCCGCGTCGTAGCTGAGCGAAGGATCGAGGAAGGCAAAATTGCTGGTCACATCGGCGAAGGCACCGCTAACGCCGCCGGCCGCCGACAGGATCGTGTAGTCGGTCTGAGGACTGTAACTGCCCGCACCAGCCAGCACGCTGACCGTTCCGCCGTTGATCGTGGCCGACCCAGTCGCGTTGATACGGGAGGCTTGTCCGGCCGCATTCGCGCCGACCTGATAAGTCGAGCCGGTGTTGAAGGTGACGGCACCCACGCTCATCGTGCCGATGCCACCGCCAGCGCCGGATGCGAGCGTGCCAGTGAAGAGGCGGCCGGAGACCGTGACAGTGCCCGTGATCGTGCCGGTGCCGCCGAGCGCAGCCCCCGATGCAACCGCGACCTGGGTGTTGCTCAAGGCCCCTTCGATGAGCAGCGTTCCACCGGTCACCTTGGTGTTTCCGGTATAGGTATTGCTACCGCTCAAGGTAAGCGTGCCCGCGCCCGATTTTGTCAGCCCGACGACCGTCGGCACGAGAATCGCCGGAAGGCTGGCACTACCGGGACTGGCGATATAGATGCCGTTGCGGATGGCGCCACTAAAGGTGGTGTCCGTGGCCTGATCCACGGTGAGCAGGCTGGGAGCCCCCATCGCGACCGTGCTGGTGATATCGCCTGCACCCGACAGCGAACCGACCGTCTGCGACGTGATGCCGAGGTCGAGAGTGGCGCCGCTTGCGACGAAAAGCGATCCGGTTGGGGCGCCGAGCGTGCCGCCATCTCCAAGGAACAGCCTCCCCGCCTCGATATTGGTGCCGCCTTCATAAGTGTTGGCCCCGATCAGATACAGCTCGCCCGCGCCCTGTTTGGTCAGCGCCCCGACGCCGCCGAGCGGGGAGGATATCTCCACGTCATAACCGTTGCTGTCGATGAAGGCGCCTCCCGCCTTGATCGTCACATCGCCGGCAGCGAAGTGGCCGAGCAGATCGGCGTCGGCAGTCGTGGCGCGCAAAATGCCGCCATCGAAATTGACCGTCGCGCCATCGAGACCTTTCCAGACGCCATTGGTTTCCAGTACCCCGCGTGCCCCGGCCGTGCCGTTCAGATTCAGCGTGCCACTGCCGGAGCTTGTGCGCACCATATCGACCGTGCCGACGCCGGTGCTGACCCTGCCACCATCTGCGACGGTAAGCGTGCCCGCGCCCTGATAGCCGAGGCGCAGATAATCCGTCGTCCACACTGACCCGATGCCGGTGACGAGCATCGTGCCATTGCTGCCGGCCACTTCGCCGATATAGCTGGTCAGGTTCGCGACCGTACCGCCATTTGCGATCGCCAGCGTGCCGCCATCGACAGTGGTGAACGAAAACGCGCTGTTGCCGGTCAGGGTCAGCGTACCCGCACCATCCTTGATGAGCCACACGGCGCCTTCCCCAGCGCCCGTCATGAATCCGTCTGTGATCGCACCGCTGAAACTGGTGTTGGTCGCCTGATTGACCGTGAGCGGGCTTTGCCGGCCGCCATACACCGTAGTGGTAATGCTGCCGGCGCCGGACAGCGCGCCGACCGTCTGGTTGGTACCGGTAAGATCAAACGTGCCACCGCCGGCGATCGCAAGCGCACCAGTTGGTGCGCCAAGCGTGCCACCCAGGTCGACGTCGAACTTCAGCGTGCCCGCCGAGATCGTGGTTCCACCCGTGTACGTGTTGAACCCGGAAAGAACGAGCGTACCAAGGTCGGTCTTTTCGACGCCGCCACTGCCGGTGAGCACGGACGAAATGGTCGCCGTCATGCCTGCCCCGTCAGCAGTGCCGTCACCCACGCGGATCGGCGTGGCCGCCGCGGTGAAGTTCAGCGCATCACCCGTTACCTTGTAGCCATCGACAAAGAACTGCATCCCGCTGCCTACGTCCAGCGCGCCACCGCCCGCGCTGACCGTGACCGTGCCCGGCGTGCCCTGGAATATCTGCATGGCCGCCGGATCGTAGGCGCCGCTCGCGCTGCCGCTGGCGTTCGTCCAGTTGGTTCCGGCAGCGCTCCACGTGCCTGTGCCGCCATTGACCATATTGTTGGCCGTGGTCTGGGCGCCGTTCCAGAAGCTGTGGGAGCCGGACGCGACCGCCCCGACCAGCAAGTTGACCTGGTTGACCACTGAAGTCTGCACGATCAGATCGCCGCCGGCATAACCGGTTGGCGTCGCGCCAACGATCATCCCATTGTCGGTCAGCGCCCCACCATAATCGAACAGGCGATAGAGACCGTCGCCGAAACCGCCGGTGTCGCTGATGTTGAGCGTGCCGGCGAGCGTCAGGTTGCCGGCGACGTTGAACAGGCGCGTGTTGCCCGGTGCGCCGAGCGAGACATCGACGAGCGAGCCGCTGTTCAGCGTCAGCGACCCCATCGACAGGGTCTGGCCGGTGTGGCCCAGGAGGATGCCGCCGGATGCCACGGAAACATCGCCGGCGATCGATCCGGCGCCGCCCAGGCTGCCTCCCGACGCAACCGCAACCGGGGACGTGCCCAACAGAATGGGCCCCCACATTACACTGCCCAGGGATCCATCGACGAGCAGCGTGCCGCCCGTCACATTGGTGGTGCCGGTATAGGCGTTGTTGCCGCTCAGGGTGAGCATGCCGGCGCCGGACTTGGTCAGTCCGGTCATGGTGGTTACGCCATTGATTTCGTCGAAGTAGTCCGTGATGACGCCACTGAAAGTGGTGTCAGTGGCTTGATCGACGGTGAGCAGGCCGGGGTTGAAATCCGAACGGGTGACGGTGCCCGCACCCGAAAGTGAGCCGACCGTCAGGGCCGTGGTATCAAAAAGCAGCGTGGCACCGCTGGCGATGTCGAGCTCCCCCGTTGGCGCACCGAGAGTGCCGTTGCCCTTGAGATCCAGGGTGCCCGCTTCGATCCGCGTCCCGCCGGTATAGGTGTTGGAACCCGAAAGTGTCAGCGTGCTCAATCCGCGTTTGACCAGTTCGAGCGTGCCGCCACCGGCGCCGTCGGCGATCACGCCACCGAAAGAGGAATCTCCAAGGGCCGAACCATCGATCGTCAGCACGGCATCCGCCGCGCCGCCGTTTACGATCTGCCCGCTGGGGATGTAATTCGTGATCCGCCCGACGGTCGTGCTGTAGCCGTTGAGGTTGAGGAGACCTCCGGCGCTCACTGCCTGACTGCCGAATTCCAAGTCGGTATTCACGGTCGTTGCGTTGGCGGCCCATATGTCGACGACGCCGTCTCCACCGAGCCTCAGCCAGGCGCCATCGATGGCGCCGGTGGCCATTGCGTTCACGGTGCCGTCGATGACCAGCGTCCCACCGGTAATGGCGTTGGCAACGTTCGCATTCACGACGGCGTCGAAGGTCGGCAACTGCACGAGACCGCCGCTGACGGCGCCGGCAGCGTTCGCATTGAGGACGGCGCCATTGCGGAAGGTCGCCGCTACAGTGCCGCTGAATGTGTCGGCTGTGTCGGCATCCACTTCGCAACCATTGGTGGGACCGCCGTTGAAATCCGGGAAACCGCTGGTGTAGGGGGCCCCTCCCGGGTCACAAGGCTGTTGCGCATGGGCCGTCGAAGGCGCGCAGGCGATGGCGAGGAGCGCGAGGGTCGAGGTCGTGACCGACAGCCTGCCGAGCGAAATGGTCCTCGAACGATTGCCGCGCCCTGCCGCCATTGCCATGCTCCCTCGCGGCAGCCGCCCGCGCGCCGACGCAAGGGAAGCGCGGGTATGCACCCTCCCCCGCGCCGCCACCGGCGGCACCGCGATTTCGTCGATTTGGTTCCGATCCCGAACGGGAGTCGTCGATGGTCTTTTCCGCCGGGGCGACTGACACATCAATCCCGCGTTCGAGGGGGTACCGGCAGAATATTATGGTAAATTCGACATTTCGCCCGGCGGCCACGCAACGCGCTTCCCGGCATTCCGGTCGGCCGTCGCCGTCACCAAGCGCGGCACCATTGTCTGAGCCAGACCCGCCGAGCGTTTGCCCCCCGCTGACCTGCTTCGACGCAGCGATCAGGACTTTCGTCCTGCGGCGTGGGTCGGGATGGCCAAGGTTAGTTGCGTGCCGCGTCCAGGCGCACTTTCGATTGCTATTCGTCCGCCCATCTGGTCAGCCCGACGGCGGATGTTCGCAAGGCCCCGTCCTTCTCCGACAGCGCCTGAGGCTCTCTCGGGCTCGAACCCCATGCCGTCGTCCGACAATATGATGAGAATTGCGCCATCGTCACCCGGGTTCATCGCGAGTTCGATCCTTGTGGCGGAAGCATGGCGCAAGCTGTTGGCGATACCCTCCTGCAACAGGCGATAGAGGCTGAGCAGCCGCCGCACGTCGAGGCTCGGCGCCGGGATCGGGAGCGTGCAGCGATAGTCCAGGGTGATGCCAGATCGGGCAAGACGGCCTGCCATGCGCTCCCGGAACATCGCCAGCGCCTCGTCGATCGGTTCGTTGCCCGCGTCGATTGCACTGGCCATGTTGCGCAGGTCATCGACTGAAGACTGTAGTCCCTGCTCGATTTCCCGTGAAGTCAGTCGATTCTCGCGGACATCAAGGAGAAGGTGCGTCAGCACACCGCCGACTCCATCGTGCATGTCGCGTAGCAGACGCTGACGCTCGGCGTCGATCGCGATCAGCCGTTCCTGATGGCGCAGCAATCGCGAGGAGCGCAGCAGGCTCGCATCCTGCTCCAGCACCTGACGTTCCAGGTCGCTACGCGCCTCCTCGGCCTCCTGATTGAGCCTGTGCCCCTGCAGCGCGATCTCGAACAGGATGCCGAACATCGTCAATGGCGGTGCGAGGACCGACGCCTGCAGCGCGAAGCCAGTGGGCGGCGGCAGGAGAAACAGGTCGAAGCCAATCGAGGCAAGAGCGACAAGCAATATCGCCAGAACCCGGATCGCCGGCCCGGGAGCTGTCCTTCCCATCCGTAGCAAGGCCAAAAAGCCATATCCGAGCAGCAGCGTCAGCGTGATCGCATCGAGCCAGGCGACGATTGTCGCGAAGCTGGCGCCCGCGATCATGGTCCCGAGCAATATGGCAAAGACGGCAACGAAATAGCCGCAGGCCGCCCACGCCTCGCGCGGCCGCCAGTCGGCAAAGGCGTTCACGGCAAGCGCTGCTGTCGTCAACATTAGATATTCCACGCCGTAGCGCAGCAACGGAAACCAGACATAGGGCAGGCTCTCCGCACCGAAGGTGGTGAGCCAGGCGTCGATGCCCACCGAGATGAGCAGCAGGCCAGTGATGCACTGGAGCCGCGAAAACCCGTTGACCGGCAACAGGACGAGCAGCGCTGCGCCCATCATCAGTTCCGTCACAACGACCAACCATACCATGTCGAAGCGCTGGAACTTCTCCCAACCGGCCGCCTCATCCATACGGTCGAAAGGCCCTGCATAGGCTGTCGCGGCCTCCGGACAGGGATTTCCCCGGCAGGTGAGCGACCACTCATTCCCCGCCGACGTCTCCGCGCGCGACAACAGGCTCGCCTGCGCCGGCTGCAGGACCACGGGCTGCCAGCCTGGGATACGCAGCATGGCCGGCCCTGAAAGCCCGGCAGCATAGGCGCCCACCTCGGCCGGCTCGGACGCCAGCAGCGCCCGCGCCGCTGGCAACCGATAGTCCTCTAGTGTGCCCACGGGCTGCAAACCGGCGACGATGAGCGCATAAGCGCACCAGAACAGCAGTTGCGCGCCGAGAATGATAGCCAGCGCGCGGCGCCATCCCGTCAGCCGGGGCATGATGGTCACAGACGTAGCAACCCGCTGCGAAAGGCGCGTACCATGGCCTCGCCCCGATTGCTGACCCTGAGCTTCCTGTAGATCGATTTCACATGATCACCGATCGTGTACGGCGATATTTCCAGTTCGGCCGCCGCCTGCCGGTTGCTGTACCCGCGCGCCAGAAGCTGGAGCAGTTCGATTTCGCGCGGTGACAGCGGCGGATCGGCATCATCCGATTTCGAATCTTCCCGTTGCCGGCGCAGATGACGCAGCACATAAGCGGCGATGCTGGGCGACAATGGCGCACCACCGGTCAATGCATTGGCAGCCTGCTGGCCGATGTCGAGACTGTCGATATCTTTCAGCAGATAGCCGTCCGCTCCCGCCAGCACAGCCGCCAGCACCGTATCCTGATCGCCCAGCACCGAGAGGACGAGTATTTTCGGCTCAAGACCGCCTCGTGCACGGATTTCCTCGATCAATTCGATCCCGCTCCCATCGGGAAGGCCAAGATCGAGAATAAACAGGTCCACCTTCTCTTCGAGCAGAGCACGCGCACCGGCCAGCGTCCCCGCGATGGCCGCCAGCGACAAGCCGTCATGCGCCGCCACGCCGCGTCCAACATGAGCGGCAACGAGCGGATCATCCTCGACAACGACGACGTTCGCTTTCACGTCCCCCTACCCGCCTGTCCTGCAATGGATCTGCCGGGCCATTGTAAACCGATCAATACACCAGATGGCAACCTCTTCACCCGCCGACAATCACGTGGCCACGCATCAACCGACCTCCCGCAGGATGAAATCGTGCAGCATCTTGGCGGCCGGCGACAGCACGCGATTCCTGACCGTGATCAGGCTGTAGGGCCTGACCTCGATGTCGAATTCGGTCTGGACGACGTCGATGGCGCCGGCGAGCCCGTCGGGATTCTGGATGAATTTCGCCACCTGCACCGAAACCGGTGCGATGGCGTCGGATTGCGCGACCATGACCAGTGTGAGCAGCAGCGAACTGGTGTTGAGGATCCGGTCCGGCAGGGCGATGTTGCGGTTCAGGAAATTGCTCTCCATCGCCTGGCGCAAGGGCGAACCGCCCGACTGGAAAACCCAGTCGTAGGCGGCGGTGTCTTCCAGCCGCACCACGCCGCCGCTGGTGAGCGGGTGGCCACGGCGCACGATCAGGCAGGCTTTCTCGACGCCGATGACACGCGATTCGAACAGCCGCGGATTGAGGTCGTCGGGGATGCGGGCGATGATGAAATCATGGCGCGTGGCGATCAGTTCGCGCGCCAGCACATTCGAGGTCTCGACCTGCATGGTGATCTCGATGCGCGGGTAGATGCGGCGGATTTCGCGGATCGCCGGTACCGCAAGTTCGATCGCAGGCGCCGTCACGGCACCCAGGAACACCGATCCACCCTTGCCCGCCTTGAGCTCGGAAATCTCGCGGTCGACCTCGCGCATCTCCAGCAGGATCGAGCGCGCACGCCTGGCCAGCGCCTTGCCGTAGGGTGTCAGCGTGATGCCGCGCGGCAGCCTTTCGCACAGCTTGACCTCGAGTACCGCCTCCATCTCGGCGATCATGCGCGAGGCCGCCGGCTGCGAGATGTTCATGACTTGCGCCGCCGCGCTCACCCGGCCGTGATCGTCGAGGGCGACGATCATGCGCATGTGACGCAGGCTGAGACCGCTGCGCAGCAGGGTTTCGCCGTCGCCCGGTATGTCGCTGGAAACGTTTAAAGCCGTAGTCGGATTCTGTAACGCCGCCATGGTTTTCCTTACCTCCTGCCGCGGCCCGATGGCATTTGCCAGCGACCCGTCACGCATCACAACATATACCACTTGCGGTATAGCAATCATCAAAGATCGCATTTGACAGTTATGGCAAAAGGGCGGCAACGTCAGCGCGTTCCGAGACGCAACGGTCGCCGACGATAAAAATCGTATCGATTGAAATCAGTGCCTCGGGGCCATGGGAGGATACCGGAGATCGATATGACGGCAGCAGTGCCTTGGCGCTTCTGCACGATTGCGCGGCCCGCGACCCCCGGGGTGCCGCGTCCATCAACCAGGGAGAGTTAAGTGAAAATCATCAAGACACTGGCCGCAGTCGCGGCGCTTGGCATCGCTGCCATGACCTACTCGGCGCACGCAGCCGACAAGGGTCTTGTCGGCGTGCTGATGCCGACCAAGACCTCGCAGCGCTGGATCAATGACGGTGATGCCGTGAAGTCCCAGCTCGAGGCTCTCGGTTACACCGTTGATCTGCAGTATGCGCAGGACGACATCCCCAACCAGCTCAGCCAGCTGGAAAACGAAATCACCAAGGGCCCGAAGGCGCTGATCATCGCCTCGATCGACGGGACCACCCTGTCGGATGCGCTGCAGAAGGCCGCTGACGCCGGCGTCGTCGTCGTCGCCTATGACCGCCTGATCAAGAAGACCGCCAATGTCGACTACTACACCACCTTCGACAATTTCGGCGTCGGCGTGATCCAGGCGAATTCGCTGGTCAAGGGCCTCAAGGAGCGCTTCCCGAACACCAAGCCCTGGAACGTCGAACTGTTCGGCGGCTCGCCCGACGACAACAATGCCTTCTTCTTCTACAACGGTGCGATCTCCGTCCTGCAGCCGTTGATCGACGACGGCTCGATCAAGATCAAGTCCGGCCAGACCGGCATGGACAAGGTCGGCACGTTGCGCTGGCTGGCGGCAACCGCCCAGGCACGCATGGATAACCTCTTGTCGGCCAACTATTCGGACGGTAGCCGCGTCGATGGCGTCCTGTCGCCCTATGACGGCCTGTCGCGCGGCATCACCGCCTCGCTGCGCGCCGTTGGTTACGGCACGGAAGCACAGCCCTGGCCGATCGTGACCGGTCAGGACGCCGAGACCGCCTCGGTCAAGCTGATCATCACGGGCGAACAGTACTCGACCGTGTTCAAGGACACCCGCGACCTGGCCAAGGCCACCGTCGAACTCGTCGACAAGGTGCTCTCGGGCGGCAAGCCGGATGGCCTCGACACCAAGACCTACAACAACGACGTCAAGGTCGTTCCCTCGATCCTGCTGACGCCGCATGAGGTCGACAAGTCGAACTACCAGAAGCTGGTCGTCGACTCGGGCTACATCAAGGCCGAAGACCTGAAGTAATTTCGGTTGTAAAGTCAGGGGTCCTGCGCAACGCAGGGCCCCTTTTCGTTCACAAGCGACCCCGGTATTGTTTCTGCCGGCCTCGGAGGAGCTTGCGCCAATGACCTCGACGATTTTGGAGATGCGCGACATCACCAAGACGTTCCCCGGCGTGAAGGCGCTGTCGAACGTCAACCTGCGTGTCGAGGAAGGCGAGATTCACGCCGTGGTCGGCGAGAACGGCGCCGGCAAGTCAACGCTGATGAAGGTGCTGTCGGGCGTCTATCCCGCGGGGACCTACGACGGCCAGATCATCTTTCAAGGCCAGGAATGCCAGTTCAAAGGCATCCATGACAGCGAACACAAGGGCATCGTCATCATCCACCAGGAGCTTGCGCTGGTGCCGATGCTGTCGATTGCCGAAAACATCTTTCTCGGCAACGAACACGCCAGATACGGTGTGATCGACTGGGATGCCAACGAGCAGCGCACCAGCGCCCTGTTGAAGAAGGTGGGCCTCAAGGAAGACCCCAAAACGCTGATCACCAATATCGGTGTCGGCAAGCAGCAGTTGGTCGAGATCGCCAAGGCGCTGAGCAAGGAAGTCAAGCTGCTGATCCTCGACGAGCCGACGGCCTCGCTCAGCGAAAAGGACAGTCAGGCGCTGCTCGACCTTTTGCTCGAGTTCAAGCGGCAGGGCATGACCTCGATCCTGATCTCGCACAAGCTCAACGAGGTGAACCGGGTCGCCGACAAGGTTACCGTCATCCGCGACGGTCGCACCATCGAGACGTTGGCCAAGAAGGACATTTCGGAAGACCGCATCATCACCTCGATGGTCGGCCGTTCGCTCGACGACCGCTATCCGCCACGCGAGCCCAAGATCGGCGAGGTCGTGTTCGAAGTGAAGAACTGGTCGGTCTATCACCCGCTCCATGCCGAACGGCAGGTGATCAAGGGCATCGACATCAACGTGCGCAAGGGCGAGGTGGTCGGCATTGCCGGGCTGATGGGCGCTGGCCGAACCGAATTCGCAATGAGCCTGTTCGGCCGCTCATATGGCCGCCGCATTACCGGCGAGGTGCTGCTCAAGGGCAAGCAGATCGATGTCTCGTCGGTGAGCAAGGCGGTCGAACACGGCATCGCCTATGTCACCGAGGACCGCAAAACCTACGGTCTCAACCTCATCGACCATATCAAACACAACATAACACTCGCCAATCTGGGCGGCGTGTCGCGCCACAGCGTGATCGATGATCTGCGCGAGCTCGCCATCGCCAACGACTATCGCAAGAAAACGAACATCCGTGCATCGAGCGTCTATCAGATGACCGGCAATCTTTCGGGCGGCAACCAGCAGAAGGTGGTGTTGTCGAAATGGCTGTTCGCCGACCCGGACGTGCTGATCCTCGATGAGCCGACACGCGGCATCGATGTCGGCGCCAAGTACGAAATCTATACGATCATCGCGCGTCTTGCCTCGGAAGGTAAGGCGATCGTGGTCATCTCGTCGGAGATGCCGGAATTGCTCGGCATCACCGACCGCATCTACGTCATGAACGAAGGGCGCATCGTGGGCGAAATGCCCGCGGCGGACGCAAGCCAGGAAAAAATAATGCGCGCCATCGTTCGGGGAGAAGGAAAAGCAGCATGAGCACCGAAAGCGCCCCCGCCCCGCAGGGCAACGTCGCCGAAGAACAGCGTCCACGCATCGCCGTCTCGGCGCTGACGGCGAACCTGCGCGAATACGGTCTGATCATCGCGCTGATCGTCATCATGCTGTTCTTCCAGTTCACCACGTCGGGAACGCTGTTCAAGCCGGTGAACCTCAGCAATCTGGTGCAGCAGAACTCCTTCATCATCGTGATGGCGCTGGGCATGCTGCTGGTGATCGTTTCCGGCTATATCGATCTCAGCGTCGGATCGGTCGCGGGCTTCATCGGCGCGCTGGCGGCAAACATGATGGTCATCTGGCAGCTCGGGCCGCTCAGCAATCCGCTGGTGGTTTCGATCGTCTGCCTGATCGTGGGCGGCCTTATCGGCGCGGCGCAAGGCTACTGGATCGCCTATCACCGAATACCGAGCTTCATCGTGACGCTGGCGGGCATGCTGATCTTCCGCGGCATCTGCCAGGCGCTGCTGGGCGGCGGATCCTCGGTGGGTCCCCTTCCGGACGACTTCAAGGCGCTGAGCTCCGGCTTCATTCCGGACGTGATCGGCCCGCTGACGCTGATCCCGCCGACGGTGAATGCCGCCGGCAAGACCATCATGGGCAGCGGCCTGACGCTGCATATGACCACGATCGTGCTGGGCGTGATCGCCGTGCTGGCCTATGCCTATTTCGGGCTGCGCACCCGGCGCAAGCGCGAGCGCCATGGCTATGAGGCCGAACCCTTCCCCCTGTTCGTCGTCAAGACACTGGTCGCCAGCGCGCTGGCGCTGTTCCTGGTCTATGAGTTCGCCAGTTACAGGGGGCTGCCGGTAGTGCTCCTCGTCATGGGCGTGCTGATCTCGCTGTTCGTCTTCGTCACCAAGCGTATGACCATCGGCCGCCGCATCTACGCAATGGGCGGCAACGCCAAGGCGGCGCAGTTGTCGGGCATCAACACCGAGCGGCTGACGCTCTACGTGTTCATCAACATGGGCGTGCTTTCGGCACTCGGCGGCCTGATCATCGCGGCTCGCCTCGGCCAGGCCGTGCCGGCGGCGGGTCTGGGCTCAGAGCTCGACGTCATCGCCGCCGTCTTCATCGGCGGCGCCTCGGCGATGGGCGGCGTCGGCCAGGTCATAGGCGCCGTGGTCGGCGGCTTCATCATGGGCGTGATGAACAACGGCATGTCGATCATGGGCGTCAACGTCGACTGGCAGCAGGTGGTCAAAGGCCTTGTGCTGCTCGGCGCCGTGATCTTCGACGTCTACAACAAGAACAAGGCCTGACACGAGCAATTCCAGGAAAAGCGCATCGCGGTTTTCCCACAGGAATTGCGCGGAAACAAAATACCGGGAGCGGCTCGGTTCCTCAGAGCTGAACCGCTCCAGCAAGGCAACAAGGAAGGCATACGGGTCCAGATCGCGGTGCTGCCGGCAACCCGCCGGCGTCAAGAAGTCCCTGAGGGACCAAGCTCGCGAGCGCAATCCGGACGAAGAATTTCACCCGTGGCGCGGCGAGGTCCGAGCCGCGCAGGTCAAGGTTTGCCAAGAGGCAACCGGACCAAGGCAAATAAGAGAGGATTGATCATGCTGATCTCGCAGATTCTCGACGACGCGGAGACCATTCGTGTCGTGGCCCGCAGCGGCGGCAAGACCCGGATCATCAACGGCGCCCGCAGCGTCTATTCGCTGGCGATGGAAGCTGCACGCACCGGCGTCGGCCTCATCGCGCTGATCGAGCGCAAGGGACTTGGCGAGGCGGTCGATCTCGACGCCGCCTACAAGAAGGGGCGGCTGTTGTCGCCGATCAACCATCCCGATCCGGCGCATCTGCATCTCACCGGCACCGGGCTGACGCATCTGGGTTCAGCCGCCACACGCGATTCCATGCACAAGAAGCTCAGCACCGATGGCGAGGAGCAGCTCACAGATTCCATGAAGATGTTCCGCATGGGCCTGGAGGGCGGCAAGCCCGCCAAAGGCCAGGTTGGCGTGCAGCCGGAATGGTTCTACAAGGGCAACGGTACCATGGCCGTGGCGCCAGGTGCGGCACTCCTGTCGCCGGCCTTCGCCAAGGACGCCGGCGAGGAACCCGAGGTTGCCGGCATCTATGTCATAGGCGACGACGGCGCCCCCTTCCGTGTCGGCTTCACGCTGTCGAACGAATTTTCCGACCATGTGACCGAGCGCGTGAACTATCTCTTCCTCGCCCATTCCAAGCTGCGCAATGCCTCGTTCGGGCCGGAGATCCTGATCGGCGACCTGCCTTCCGACATCCGCGGCACATCGCGCATCGTACGCGACGGCAAGACGCTGTGGGAAAAACCGTTCCTGTCGGGCGAAGCGAACATGTCGCACACCATCGCCAATCTTGAGCACCATCACTTCAAATATTCGGCGTTCCGCCAGCCGGGTGACGTGCATGTGCATATGTTCGGTACCGCGACACTGTCCTTCGCCGACGGCGTCAAGACCGAGGCCGGCGATGTGTTCGAGATCGAGGCGGGGGATTTCGGCCTGCCGCTGCGCAATCCGCTGGAGATCGAAAAGCCGGTGAAGGTGGCGGTGAAGGCGCTGTAAGGCGTCGACGACAGCATGATTTTCCCCCACGAGGGGGAGGTTGGCAGCGTCACCGCGCGGCGCGGAAATGCTTGGACAGCTTTAGGCCCTGCGCCTGGTAGTTGGAGCCCAGATCGGTGCCGTAGAGCGCTTGCGGGCGCTTCAGCATGTGCTCGTAGACCAGCCGGCCGACGATCTGGCCGTGGTCGAGGATGAAGGGTACCTCGTGGCTGCGCACTTCGAGCACGGCCCGGCTGCCAGTGCCGCCGGCCGCCGAATGGCCGAAGCCCGGGTCGAAGAAGCCGGCATAGTGGACGCGGAATTCGCCGACTAGAGGGTCGAACGGCGTCATCTCGGCGGCATAGAGCGGCGGTACGTGCACCGCTTCCTGGCTGACGAGGATGTAGAATTCGTCGGGATCGAGCACCAGTTCGCCGGCCCCGCTCTTGTGGATCGGTTCCCAGAAATCGACGACATCCTGCGCCCCGCGCTTGTCGACATCGACAAGGCCGGTGTGATGCTTGCCGCGATAACCGACCAGACCCTCCTTGTCGCCATTGAGATCTATCGACAGCGCGATGCCGCCACCCGAGATATTCGGCGGCTCGGTGGCGACCAGCATCTCGGCACGGTGCAATTCATGCAGTTCGCCCTCCGAGAGCAGCGCGTTGCCGGTGCGGAAGCGTATCTGCGACAGGCGCGAACCGGTGCGCACCACGATCGGGAAGGTGCGTGGGCTGACTTCCAGATAGAGCGGACCGTTGTAGCCGGCCGCGATCTTGTCGAACTCGTGGCCACGGTCGGTCATGACACGGGTGAAGATGTCGAGCCGCCCGGTCGAGCTTTTCGGATTGGCCGAGGCGGAAATCTCCGGCGGCAATGTCAGGCTCTCGAGCAAGGGCACGATGTAGACGCAGCCGGTTTCCAGCACCGCGCCGTCGGCAAGACTGATCTCGTGCAGCTTAAGCCGGTCGAGCTTCTCCGAAACCTTGTGATTGGGGCCGGGCAGGAAGGAGGCCCGCACCCGCCATGCCCTGTCACCGAGTCTCAGATCGAGACTGGCCGGCTGGATCTGGTCGGCATCGAGCGCGCGCGGCGACTTCAGCGCGCCAGACTGGAACAGCGCCGAAATGTCCTGATCGGGAAGAATGCCCGTCTCTCGCAAGGCTTCGCTCCTAGAGGCAGGCTTTGTCGAACCCGCTTGGTACAAACCTCTTAATGAAGCCGGCAATTGACGCAAGCGTGGGACGGGTCTAAAGGGTCGTTATCCCGTGGTGATTTGGCCGGTCGGCTTGCAGCCACGTTAAACAAGTCGCTAAAGGACCGTCGGGCCGCAAGGCCGTATGGACCGGTTGCGACTTTCGCGGCCGGTTTTTTTGTGTCTGGAACAAAGCGATGAGCACCAAGAAGCGCAACTGGAAGCCTCAGACAGCCCTCGTGCATGGCGGAACCCTGCGTTCCGGCTTCGGCGAAACCTCCGAAGCGATGTACCTGACGCAGGGCTATGTCTACAAAACGGCCCAGGCGGCCGAAGCCCGGTTCAAGGGCGAGGAACCGGGTTTCATCTATTCGCGCTACGCCAATCCGACCGTCGACATGTTCGAAAAGCGCATGTGCGCGCTCGAAGGCGCGGAGGACGCGCGCGCCACGGCATCGGGCATGGCCGCGGTCACGGCGGCCCTTCTGTGCAGCGTCAAGGCCGGCGACCATATCGTGGCGGCGCGCGCGCTGTTTGGCTCTTGCCGCTGGGTGGTCGAGACGCTGGCGCCTAGATACGGCATCGAGGCCACGCTGGTCGACGGCACCGACATCGCCAATTGGGAAAAGGCGGTCAGGCCCAACACCAAGCTCTTCTTCCTGGAAAGCCCGACCAACCCGACACTGGAAGTGGTCGACATCGCCGCGGTTGCCGCGCTTGCCAACTCCATCGGCGCACGGCTTGTCGTCGACAATGTCTTTGCCACGCCTTTGCAGCAAAAGCCGTTGCAGCTTGGCGCGCATATCGTCGTCTATTCGGCGACCAAGCACATCGATGGCCAAGGCCGCTGTCTCGGCGGCGTGATCCTGTCGGACAAGAAGTGGATCGACGAGAACCTGCACGACTATTTCCGCCACACCGGCCCCAGCCTGTCGCCCTTCAATGCCTGGACGCTGCTGAAGGGCCTGGAGACACTGCCGCTGCGCGTGCGCCAGCAGACGGAGAGCGCCGGCAGGATCGCCGATTTTCTCGCCGAACAGCCGCAGATTGCTCGCGTCATCTATCCCGGCCGCGCCGACCACCCGCAGGCCGATATCGTCAAGAAGCAGATGTCGGGCGGCTCGACGCTGATCTGCCTCGATGTGAAGGGCGGCAAGCAGGCTGCCTTCGCCCTGCAGAATGCACTCGACATCGTGCTGATCTCGAACAACCTTGGCGACGCCAAGAGCCTGATCACCCATCCGGCGACGACGACGCACAAGAATTTGAGCGACGAGGCCCGCGCCGAACTCGGCATCGGGCCTGGTACGCTCAGGCTGTCGGTCGGCCTGGAGGATACTGACGACCTTCTGGAAGACATCGCACAGGCGCTCAGATCGCAAACTCGCTGAGTCTGCATTCTGCCCATATTTGTTGGAAAATCGGACCACCCGCTTTATGTTATTGGTGGCGGTGAGCGGATTCGACTCGACCGCGAGGCAGGGGATCGATGTCCGATTTCGCTAGTTCTTTTGATGACTACTATATAGACCTCCCGGATGACCCGGACGAGGCCTTTATAGTTTTTCAGACTCGGAAGTTTGAAGAACTTCAGAGCGTTCTCCGAAACGCAAATATAAATCATTGGAATAATGAGAGGAACTATATTTTAGCCATTCAAGCGTTTGATGAAGTTTACGATCTCAAGATATTGTCAGGGGTTACCGTCCCCTCAATTAATGAGGATTTCGCCGAGTTCTATACAAATACCCAAGGCGCGATACAAAAGGCTGTCATCAAGTGTCAGCTCGAAAGAAGCCGGCGGGTTAGAGGTGACAAAACTGATATTGTAATTTTGAATGCGGAAGAGCGGAAAGCGATCAGGCAGCTAATTGAGAGCATAAAAGAGAGGCTGGATGCGATTTCTATTCCTGAAGAGAAGCGCCGTTCGCTGTTTCTAAAATTGAACGCGTTTTTGTCGGAATTGGATCAGAATTTGACTCGGACTCAGGCTTTTCGGTTTTTCGCCCTAGAGATTGCAAGGACCGCCGGCGCCGCAACTGAAGAGATAAAACCTCTTTGGGAACGAGTTGACCGAGTTCTCGATTGGTTGGATAAGGCCAAGAAATGGTCTGAAAGCCTGCCTCCTTGGACTGAGCGGCGCAAGATAGAGGGGCCTAAACAGCAACCTCCTGCGCCAAGAGAGTTAGACGACGAAATTCCATTCTAGCGCAAACTCAAGCGCGCGACGGCGCCTCTTCAAGTTCGGCGGCCTTGGTGCCGATGGTCATCGCATTGCCGCGCCAGTCGACGGCGCCGCCGAGCCAGCCGCGTGCCCACATCGCCGGCAGGATCAGGTCACGCATCACGGTCGCCGCGACCATGCGCGGCGAAAGGTACCAGCCCTTGGACCAGGCCAGTGCACATTCCGGGAGGTAGAAGGCCGCCAGCACGGCGACGGCAGTCAGCGGCACGCTGAAGCCGGCGCTTGCCGCCGCAACCAGCGCAAGCAGCAGCGGCACCACCGCGCCGGTCAGGATTTCGGGCGCGAAGAACAGCGGGAAGGTGACGCGGCGCAGGCGCGCCCAGCGGGCCTGGCGCGACCAGATCTCGCCAAGCGTGCGCCGGCCAAGCGGCTGTTCGAAGGGCGAAGCGACGAGATTGACGCGCAGGCCGAGCCCATTGACCAGCTTGGTCGCGGCGGCGTCCTCGGCGATTTCTGCCGCCAGCGCGCGGATGCCGCCATTGGCATCCAGCATCGGCTTGTTCCAAAGCATGCTCTTGCCCTGGGCAAAGCCAAGGCCGAGCGCCTCACCGGCATACTGCCAGCGAGCCTGCAGGGTGTTGAGGAAGGCGCACTCGACCTCGGCCCAGAAGCCCTCCGGCCGCGAGCCGATCGGCGTCGAGCAGACAAGGCCCGTGTTTGACCGCCATGCCGCCATCAGATGCTGGATGTAATCCCTGGGCATCAGTACGTTGGAGTCGGCCAGCACGACCCAGTTGTGCCGCGCTGCTTCCCAGCCCTTGACGCAATTGTTGAGCTTGGGATTGGCGCTGACGCGATCGTCACCGATCAACAGCCGGGCCGGCACCTTGGGGAAACGGGCGATAGCTTGTCTGATCAACCCGACCACCGGATCATCGGCATGGGCAACGCAGAAGATCAACTCATAGCGCGGCCAGTCGAGCGAGAAGGCGCGTTCCAGAGTCTCGTGCGTGAACGGCTCGACGCCACGCGACGGCACGACAATCGACACCGGCTGCGATTTGCCGGCTGGCGGCGAGATCGTGGTGCGCCGTTTCAGCCGCGAAGCGGCCAGCGCGATGCTGGCAGCGTTTGAAAGGATAAGAGCAGTTGAAAGCAAGGCGGCTATGAAAGTGAGTTCCATCGAGGTCTGGGCACTCCAGAAGAGACGGCCCGCGGTGTGGCCGCTTTCAACAGTTCGACAGAGCGCCGAGTCGCTCGGTTCGCGCACACCACCATTGTCATGTGTCACTTAAATGACATTCTTTGCCGGCACCTGCCTTTCGAGGACGAGCGCGACAAGACGCGCACGTTGACCTCCTCGCCTGGAGGGCCGAAAGTTTTGTTTGTTTGAGCATGATCTTTGGACAAACGGAAACCGTTTGGCCGAGAAAACCGGTTCCCACTTTTCGGGATCATGCTCGACATCGTTTTGGAGCCGCTTATGTACCGCGCCGTCACGCGCAATATCGAAGTGCAGGTCAGGCCGTTCTATCTCGAGGACCGTTCGGATCCTTCCGAGAACCGCTATGTCTGGGGCTACCAGGTAACGATCGACAATCAGTCGGACGAATTCGTGCAGCTTCTGTCCCGCTATTGGCACATCACCGACGGCGCCGGCCGGGTCGAGGAAGTGCGCGGCCCCGGCGTTGTCGGCGACCAGCCCGAACTCAATCCCGGCGACAGCTATCAATACACGTCGGGCTGCCCGCTCTCGACGCCGTCAGGGATCATGGTCGGGCGCTATACGATGCGCAACAAGCGCGGCGAGACATTCGACATCGCCATCCCTGCCTTTTCGCTGGATCTGCCGGGCACGAGACGGACGGTGAATTAGCATCTTTCTCCCCGTTCTACGGGGAGAAAGACTGACTCACTGTGCCGCGAATTCCGCCGGGTCGAAGTCATATTGCTTCGAGCAGAATTCGCAGGCGACGTGGATGCCGCCATCCTCGGTCGAGTCCTTGATCTCCTGCGCGGAGAAGCCCTCGAGGATGCCACGGATCTTGTCCCTGGAGCATGAGCACTGGTCGGCGACGGGGACGCCACCGAAGACGCGCACGCCATGCTCATGGAACAGGCGATAGAGCAGCCGTTCGGCGCCGATCGTCGGATCGATCAGCTCTGTCGGTTCGATGGTGCCGAGCAGCGCCAGCAATTCCTGCCAGGAATTGTCGGCCGGATCGTGGATCTCCTCGCGCGGATCGCCGTCGCCGCCGGGCAGGTCCGGAACGCGCATGCGCTCGGGGGACTGCGGCAGGAACTGCGCCAGGATGCCACCGGCACGCCACTGTTCGCGCGCGCCACCAGGGCCCGGCGTCAAAAGCTTGGCCACGGAGAGCCTGATATCCGTCGGAATCTGTTCCGACTGGCGAAAGTAGGTGCGCGCCGCGTCCTCCAGCGTCTCGCCGTCGAGTTGCACGATACCCTGATAACGCTGCGTGTGGGCACCCTGGTCGATGGTCAGCGCCAGCACGCCGCTGCCGAGCAGCGTCTGCTGGGACGTCTCGCCTGCCGCGACCAGCGCCTCGAGCCGATCCGCGTCGAAGCGCGCATAGGCACGCAGCGCCGAAGGCGTCGAAAAATCCGCCACCAGCATGTCGACCGGCCCGTCGGTGCGGGTCTGCAGGATGAACTTGCCCTCGAATTTGAGGGAGGTGCCGAGCAGCACCGTCAGCACGCAGGCTTCCGCCAGCAGGCGGGCGACCGGCTCGGGATAGTCGTGGCGGCTGAGGATGGCGTCGAGCATCGGCCCGAGCTGGACAGTGCGACCGCGCACGTCGAGCGGACCGACCTCGAAAGGCACGACATGGTCGTCGCCGGCATAGCCGAACTCGCCGAGTTTGGGGTGATGTTCAGTCACTTGATGCGTTTCCAACATGACAAAGCTCCAGGGCGCGGCCATGCCGTCCCCCTGGGGTGCATGCGTCCAAACGCGCTTGATTTGCGTGATGCGGCGCAGATAAGCATCGCGCCCCCGCGGATCAAGCGCCCAGACACTTCATCTCAAGCACCAAGACACCAGGCGAGCACCGCCTTCTGGGCGTGGAGCCGGTTCTCGGCCTCGTCGAAGACCACCGAATGGGGTCCGTCGATGACCTCGTCGGTCACTTCCTCGCCGCGATGCGCAGGCAAGCAGTGCATGAACAGCGCGTCCGGCTTGGCATGCGCCATCAGCTTGGCATTGACCTGATAGGGGGAGAAGACGTTGTGGCCGCGGGCGCGATGCTCCTGGCCCATCGACACCCAGCAGTCGGTGACGACGCAGTCGGCCTGGTCGACGGCTTCCTCGGGCGAGCGGGTGAAATGCAGCTTGCCGCCATGCGCCTTGGACCAGTCGACATGCTTCTGCGCCGGCTCGCTGCCTTCGGGAACGGCGACGTTGAGGTTGAAGCGGAACCGCGCAGACGCTTCGAGCAGCGAATGCAGCACATTGTTGCCGTCTCCGGTCCAGGCGATGGTCTTGCCGGCAACCGGACCGCGATGCTCCTCGAAGGTCATGATGTCGGCCATCAGTTGGCAGGGGTGGGTGTCGTCGGTCAGCCCGTTGATCACCGGCACGGTTGCGTTCTCGGTCAGTTCCAGCAACCGCTCATGCGAGGTGGTGCGGATCATGATCGCGTCGACATAGCGCGACAGCACCTTGGCGGTGTCGGCGATGGTTTCCGAGCGGCCGAGCTGCATCTCCGTACCGGTCAGCATGATGGTCTCGCCGCCAAGCTGGCGCATGCCTACGTCGAAGGAAACGCGTGTGCGGGTCGACGGCTTGTCGAAGATCATCGCCAGCACCTTTCCTTCGAGCGGCTTGGTCCGCTCGCCGGCCTTTAGGCGCGCCTTTCGCACCACCGCGTCGTCCAGCATGAAGCGCAGGTCGCCCTCGGAAACGGTGGAAAGATCGGTAAAATGGCGAACTGACATCAGCAATGTTCCGGAATTACTTCGCGGCGGCCACGGCGATGGCGTCCGCCAGGCCTTTGGCACCAGCGCGGATGCGGTTGAGCGCTTCGTGGATCTCGGCGTCGGTGACGGTGAGCGGCGGCAGCAGGCGGATGACGTTGTCACCGGCCGGAACCGCCAGCAAATGCTGATCGCGCAGCGCCATGTTCACCTTGGTGTTGGGCATGGCACATTTGAGGCCAAGCATCAGGCCGATGCCCCTGATGCCTTCGATGACATCGGGAAATTCGTCCGCGATCGCCGCCAGGCCTTGCTTCAACAACAATGCCTTGCGCTGGACATCCTCGAGGAAGCCGTCTTCGAGCACCACATCGAGTACTGCATTGCCGACAGCCATTGCCAGCGGATTTCCGCCGAATGTGGTGCCGTGCACGCCCGACGTCATGCCAACCACTGCCTCGTCAGTGGCCAGGCACGCACCCATCGGGAAGCCGCCGCCAATGCCCTTGGCGATCGCCATGATGTCGGGCGTCACGCCCGTCCACTCATGCGCGAACAGCTTGCCGGTGCGGCCGATGCCGCATTGGACCTCGTCGAAGATCAAGAGCAGGCCGTGCTGGTCGCAGAGCTGGCGCAACCGCTTCAACGATTGTGTCGGCACCGGACGGATACCACCCTCGCCCTGCACCGGTTCGATGAGGATCGCGGCGGTTTCCGGCGTGATCGCCTTCTCGGCGGCATCGATGTCGTCGAAGCCGACCTGGTCGAAGCCTTCGACCTTGGGGCCGAAGCCTTCGAGGTATTTGTACTGGCCACCGGCCGCGATGGTCGCCAGCGTGCGGCCATGGAAGGCGCCTTCGAAGGTGACGACGCGGAAGCGCTCGGGATGACCCTTGACGAAGTGGTAGCGCCGCGCCGTCTTGATCGCGCATTCCAGCGCCTCGGCACCGGAGTTGGTGAAAAACACCTTGTCGGCGAAGGTGGCGTCGGCCAGGCGCTCGCCAAGCCGGCTCTGTCCCGGGATCTCATAGAGGTTGGAGACGTGCCAGAGCTTGCCGGCCTGCTCGGTCAGCGCCGCGACGAGATGCGGATGGCTGTGGCCGAGCGAATTGACCGCGATACCGCCGGCGAAATCGAGATATCGCTCGCCCTTGTCAGTAACCAGCCAGGTGCCTTCCCCGTGGTCGAAAGCCAGGGGTGCGCGAGCAAAGGTCTCGTAAAGCGCCGAACCGCTCATTATATGCGTCTCCGGTACCGGAAAATCAAAAAAGCCGCCAAAGCGGCGGCCTTGTGCGGCTTATCGTGTTTTTCGGCCATGAAGTCAACGAAAACGTCGCGTAGTGCGCGCGGCAAGCCCTCCAACGCGACGCCGGCTCATAAGCGACCGGGCAAGTTGGGGAAAACCGAAAAAACCGATTCGTGTTGCACTTGGGACTCTTGTCACCGAGTCAGCGCATAAGGTAATTGTAGTCGAGAAATAACTAGATTTCGTGCGGCGGACCTAATCACCAGATATATGTGGTGTCTGCCCCAGCAGTGGTGCTGGGTCGGGAGTGGATTCCGATTGCCGCACGCTTAGCAGGAGCGCGGTCTCATGAACTGGACTGACGAGCGGGTCGAACTTCTCAGAAAACTGTGGTCGGAGGGTCTGAGCGCAAGCCAGATTGCCGCCCAGCTTGGAGGGGTGAGCCGCAATGCCGTCATCGGCAAGGTGCACCGGCTGAAGCTGTCGGGCCGCGGCCGCGCAACGGCAACGCCGGCACGCCAGAAGAAGGCGACACAGGGCTCGACCGTCCAGAAATCGGTGGCGCGCGCCGCAACCACGGCTCGCCATGTCACGACATCGATCGGCGCGACCGCACTTCAGACGCAATTCGACGCCGAGCCGGTGACGCGACACTATATCCGCCCGGTCGAGAATGTGGTGGTACCGATCTCACGGCATCTGCAGCTCGTCGAGCTGACCGAGCGCACCTGCAAATGGCCGAATGGCGATCCGTTGTCGGAGGACTTCAACTTCTGCGGCAACGAAGCCGCCGAAACCGGTCCATATTGCAAATACCACGCCCGCGTGGCCTTCCAACCGGCGGCGGAGCGCAGACGCAATCGCTGAGAGGAATAGGACAGTAGGGCAATATGTTTCGAGCTGCGCTGAAGAGCGGCTTATCTTAACCTACTGCCCTACTGCCGTGTCTTCAGAGCCATCCATTCTTGCGAAACCGCCAGTAGAGAAACGCGCAGATCGCCGCGCTGGTGGCCAGCACCATCGGGTAGCCATATTCCATCTTCAGTTCCGGCATGTCGGTGAAGTTCATGCCGTAGATGCCGGCGAATGCCGTCGGCACGGCCAGAATGGCGGCCCAGGAGGCGAGTTTCTTCGAGATCGCCGTTTCCTGGCTCTGGCCGACCAGCAGGCTTGCCTCGAACGCGAAGGCCAGCACCTCGCGCAAACTGTCGATCTTTTCCTGGACCGTGCGGATGTGGTCGGTCACGTCGCGAAACAGCGGGTGCATGGCTGAATGGATTTGCGGCAGGTCGGCGCTGGTCAGCCGGCGGCAGACTTCAACCAGCGGCAGCGCTGCATTGCGCAGGCGCAGGAGATCGCGGCGCAGCATATAGAGCCGCTCGATGTCGGGACCGGTCATCGGCTTCAGCAGGACCTTGTCCTCGATCGCCTCGACCTCGTCCTCGATCTGCTCGAGCACGGGCATGTAGTTGTCGACGATGAAATCTAGAATGGCATAGAGGACGAAATCCTCGCCCTTGGCCAGTGAATGCGGGCAGCTTTCCCAATGCTGGCGAACGGCGGCGTAGGAGGTCGACGGGCCATGCCTGACGCTGACGATATAGCCCGAGCCAACGAACAGATGCGTCTCGCCGAAGGTCACCCGTCCTTCGATCAGCTGCGCGGTGCGGGCGACGATGAACAGCGCGTCACCATATTGCTCTAGCTTGGGCCGCTGGTGAGGATGCTCGGCATCCTCGATCGCCAGTTCGTGCAGATGGAACTGGGCCTGGACGCGTAGCAGAAGGTCACGGTCCGGTTCGAGCAGCCCGATCCAGACGACGTGTCCTGATTTCTTGGCCCAGTCGCCGGCTTCCTCGATCGGGATATCGGCAATACGCCGCCCGGCGGTGTAGACACTGGAGGCGATGATGCCTGACGTTGGCGCCGCGGGCTTGAACTCTCGGATATATTCCATCGCAGCCTCCTGAAGGCAGGACCTTTATCAAGGCCTGAGAAGCTTAACGCCGGGATAGTTTAGCGCAATCTGATCTGGCGTTCGAGAGGAAGAGCGTTCATTCCGCCGTCAGCGTCGCGGAAAGACTTATCTTGTCGGTCTTGTCGCCTTTCGGCCGCTCGGCCGGCATCTGGTCGCCCGTGACGATGTAATAGATGGTTTCGGCGATGTTGGTGGCATGATCGCCTATGCGCTCGATGTTCTTGGCGCAGAACAGGAGATGCGTGCAGGGCGTGATGTTGCGCGGATCCTCCATCATGTAGGTCAGCAATTCGCGAAACAGCGACGTGTACATGGCATCGATCTGGTCGTCGCGGTCGCGCACGAAGCCGATCTTGTCGACCGAGCGCGAGGCATAGACGTCGAGCACTTCCTTGAGCTGCGTCAGCGCAAGGTTGGCCAGAGCCTCCAAGCCACGAAACAGGCTGGTTGGCTGGCGGCCGTCGGTGACGGCGACCACCCGCTTGGCGACATTCTTGCCGAGGTCGCCGACCCGTTCGAGATCGGCGGAAATGCGGATGGCGCCGACGATCTCGCGCAGATCCGTCGCCATCGGCTGGCGCTTGGCTATGATGATGATCGCCTTGTCGTCGATTTCGCGCTGCCCTTCATCGAGCACGGCGTCATCGCGAATGACTTTCTGGGCCAGTCCCGGATCGGCATTGACCAGAGCGGCGACCGCCTGCTCGACCATGCGCTCGGCATGGCCGCCCATAGCGGCGATGCGCTTCGACAGATATTTCAGCTCCTCGTCATAGGCGCTCATGATGTGCACGGACTGCATGAATGAAATGCCTTCCCACGGGTTCTTTGCTTTGAGTCGTTTCCTCGAATCCCCGCTGATACGCTAGCGGGATGACAGAAAAAAGAAACGGTCCAGGGGAAAACTAGGGCGAGATCAGTGCGTCGGCAAATGAACCGAGAAGGCGGCGCCCTTGCCGACCTCGGATTTGATCGTCAGCCTGGCATTGTGGCGCGTCAGAATATGCTTGACGATCGACAGGCCGAGGCCGGTGCCTTTCTGGGTCCGGCTGGTCTCGACGTCGATGCGATAGAAGCGCTCGGTGATGCGAGGAATGTGCTCCTCGGGAATGCCGGGGCCGAAATCCCGGATCGTCACGTCGATGCCGGGTTCGGAATCGAGGTCGCCGCGCGCGATCGACACCAGGACGCGGCCGCCCGACTGCCCGTATTTGCAGGCGTTTTCCAGGAGATTCTCGAAAACCTGGAACAGCTCGTCGCGATCGCCCGGCACATTGAGCGGCCCTTTGGCGAAGTCGCGCTCGATGGCAACGCTGTTTTCGCGGGCAAGAGGGGCCAGCGAATCGATGACGCTGTCGACGGTCTGGCGCAGGTCGACCTCCATCCCGGGCTTCAGATAGGGCTTCATCTCAAGCCGAGACAATGACAGGAGGTCGTCGATCAGCCGCGCCATGCGGCCGGTCTGGTTCTGCATGATCTGCAGAAATTGCTCGCGCGCCGCCGGATCGTTGCGGGCCGGTCCGCGCAGCGTCTCGATGAAACCGGCGATCGAGGCCAGCGGAGTGCGCAATTCGTGGCTGGCATTGGCGATGAAGTCGGCGCGCATGCGGTCGATCCGCCGCGCCTCGCTCTGATCCTTGAACACCAGCACATAGAGATCGGTGCCGTGCCCGACCGAGGACGCGCTGACCCGGTAGGCCCGCTCGACCGGCAGCTTCTCGGTATAGTCGACGACATCCGAGGCGAGCGTACCCGACAACACGCTGTCGAGCAGGGTCTGCATTTCCGGCGCCCGGAATTTCAGCGGCAGCGATATGCCCGGTGCAATCCCGCCAAAGGCGGCAAACGCGGCGGCGTTGGCATGGACGATGGTGGCGGCATGATCGAAGATGATGAGCGGGTCAGCGACGGCCGCCGCCAGATATTCGCCCGACAGGCGCTGCAGGCCGATCGCCTCGATCGCGGCGGTCCCGTCGGCGGACTGGCGCAGACCCGCGGCCGGCAGCATAGCCGCCGCAACCAACAGGAGCAGCGCCGGTACCAGCACGTAGGCGGAAATGCCCGCGAAGGCAAAGGCGATCAGAACCGCGGCGACACCGGCAGCGAGCAGCCAGCGGCTGTTCCACAGCCGGGCGGCCAGGATTTGCACCATGCCTTTCTGCCCTGCGTCCAGTTCAGTCATTCGCTCGCGCGCCCGCGCCCCATGCCGTTCCACCGGTCGTGCGGCAGCGGAAACTTCCGCTGGACCGCTCCGCGCACGATCCCGTAAATCGGGAATCGATTCTCGGAAAGGATCATGCGCAAAATCAAAAGTCCTGCAGCGTCGTTTGCGCGTCCAGACGGACGCGCGGTCTGTAGTGGCTCCCAATAGCATGAGTCCGAAAGCTGGAAAGGGTTCGTCAGCATGAAAAATGCCAAGGAAAGTTCCGCCGCGCCGGCTTCGGGTCCGCTGAAGATCAGGATCGACGGCAAGGAACGGGAGTTCGACATCGAGAATCCCGAGCTTCCGGACTGGGTCGAGGACAAAAAGCTGACCGCGGGTGGCTACCCCTACGACAAGAAGATGAAAAGCGACGAGTATGACGAGACGCTCGAAAAGTTGCAGATCGAGCTCGTCAAGGCGCAGGCATGGCTGCAGGCGACCGGCAAGCGGGTGATGGCGCTGTTCGAGGGCCGTGACGCCGCCGGCAAGGGCGGCACGATCTTCGTGGTGCACCAGTACCTCAACCCACGCACGGCGCGCAACGTGGCGCTGACCAAGCCGACCCCGACCGAGCTGGGACAATGGTACTATCAGCGTTATGTCGACCACTTCCCGACATCGGGCGAGTTCGTCACTTTCGACCGCTCCTGGTACAACCGCGCCGGCGTAGAGCCGGTGATGGGCTTCTGCACGCCCGAACAGCACGAGAAGTTTCTCGACGAGACGCCCCATTTCGAACGGATGATCGTCAATGACGATATCCATTTCTTCAAATTCTGGCTGAACATCGGCCGGGAAACGCAGCTCGAGCGTTTTCATGACCGTCGCTACAGTCCGCTAAAGAGCTGGAAGTTCTCGCCGATCGATGTTGCCGGCATCACCAAATGGGATGATTACACCAAGGTGCGCGACACCATGTTCGAGCGCACCCACAAGGCGTTCGCGCCATGGATCATCGTGCGGGCCAACGACAAGCGTCGCGCGCGGCTGGCGGTGATGCGGCGCATCCTGTTGTCGCTGCCCTATGAGGGGCGCGATCTCGATATCATCGGCAAGGAAGACAAGAAGATCATCGGCGAAGGGCCGTCATTCCTCGGCAAGGAAGGCTGAGTTCGCCGTGCCGCGTGGCCTCCACGCGGCACGGCATTCTTCGCGATCCTCAGGCCGCCAGCCTTGCAATGCGCTGCAGGCGCCGCAGCGTGGTGTCGTCCTGCAATGCCTGCTGGAACAGCGATATCTCCTGGTCGATGCGGTCGCACAGCGCGGCGGTGTTCCCCTTGAGCAGGCCACGGGTCTGCAGCAGGGCAGCGACCGGCTTCTTGGCCAACTGCCTGGCCCGGCCGAGCGTCGCCTCCTCCACGCCGTCATGCACGATCTCGGCGACGAGGCCGAGCGCCCTGGCATCCTCGGCGTGGAGCGTGTCGCCGAGGCAGAAGAAGCGGAAAGCGCCGGCATAGCCGAGCTTCTGCGGCGCCAGGATGCTGGTCGCCGCGTCGGGCACAAGGCCGAAATCGACGAACGGCACCCGGAACGTGCTTTCATTGGACGCGATCACCATGTCGCAGTGGAACAGGATCGTGCAGCCGACGCCGACGGCATCGCCGTCGACGCAGGCGAGGATAGGCTTCGGAAACGTCGCCAGGGTGCGGAACATGTCGGTGACAGCGGCGATGAGCTTCTGATGCTTGGTGGCGTCGAGGAATTCGGAGAAGTCGCCACCGAGGCAGAAACAGCCTGCCAGGCCACGTAGCACGACGACACGAACCTCATCATTGTCGGCGGCTTCGTGGAACGTCCTGGCAAGGCTTTCATAGGCCCTTCTGTCGAGCACCGGCCGGCCGTCATTCGACGACACGGTGACGATGAGCGTGTGGTTGCGCAGTTCTGGTTGCGGGTGCATGGCCATCTCCGATCTCATGACGCCCTCCTTTGGCCGAACATGTCGGGATATCCCCTGGCCAGAACGGGAGCATGATGATTGCGGCGCGAACGCACCACGTCCAGCGTGTGCTCGGTGAAGGAAAGCAGTGTCGCCACGACCTGCTGATTTCCGTAGGTGCGCTGGTAGCCCAGCGGCGTCGCCAGGAAATGCAGTTGCAAGGCGCGCAATACCCACATCGGCTCGAACTCGATGATCACCTTGTCGACGCCGCGCTTCAGCCCCCACTCGACGAAGCCGGCGATCAATTCGGTGCCGACGGTCGAGACGCCGCGACGGCCATCGCGAAAACCGGGAGCCACCGCATAGCGGGTCAATTCCCAGATGTTTGGGCCCGATGGCGGCGTTCCCTCGGAAAGGTCGGTCAGGACTTCGGTCAGCAGATGGGGCCGCGTGGTCGGCAACATCCTTTGATAGCCTGCGATTTCGTTGCCCCTGATGACGATCTGATGTACCGCCTCATCATGGTCGAACTGGTCGACCTCGAATCCGTCCGGGCGCCGCAGGTCCTCCCACCCCATTTCTTCGACAAATATCTGGTAGCGCAGCCGATGGACGGCCTCCCAAAGGTCGGGACGTTCCATCAATTCCTGAGTTGTAAGACAAAAAAGCATGCCGTCGTCTCCTGGGTTTAAGAGGAAGATACGGCCGTGCTTCAGTGAGAAAATTGCGTGATCACGTAGGCAAGAATTTCTAGGTCGGCACGGCCGACCTAACTAATGTAGCCGCGCCTTATCGCTTCGGCGACAGCCTGAACCCGGTTGACGGCACCGAGTTTGCTTTTGGCGTTAAGAAGATGTTTCTCCGAGGTGTGCTCCGAGATGCCGAGGATCTGCGAAATCTCCCATTCGGACTTGCCGACAGCCGCCCATTGCAGGCATTCGCGCTCGCGCGGGGTCAGCTCGATATGGTCGATGGTCTTGGCCGCCACGGTGTGGAGTTGCATGGCACGGCCAACGGCATAGGTGGAGACCAGCGACACCAGGCCGAACTCGTCCGCCGATAGCTGCACGGCCTCGCCACCCAGCGACACCATGACGATCTGGCCGTCGAGTGTGATCAGCGGGAAAGCCAAGCCGTCGCGCAGCTTGAAGGCCCCGGCATCGCCCATCACTTCGCCGCTGCTCTTGTCGATGCGAATGCCCTCGGCGGCTTCCCGCCACTGGAACGGCGCCTGCAGCTGCTTCATGTGGCTGACCACGGGATCGTGATCGACATAATTGCGTGACACGTAGCGCTCGAGCCATTCGACAGGCCAGTCGCACAGCAGCACATGCTGCTTTTGCTGCCCGGTCGGCGTGCCCGGCTGCGGAACAGTTCCGGCCATAAGCGCGGTCAAACCGAAATCCGACGTTATGCCCAACAGCTTCTCGCAAACCGCCGCCGCCGTTCCGGCGTGCTGCAGTTGATCTATGTATTCCAGCGTACGATCGAATTGACCCATCGCAACATCAACCCCATGTTGCCTCATGCATTGAGACCGATGGTCCATGCCTTGTCTGCACTTTGCCACCGACCACGGATTGCAATCGCACTTTTCCGGTTGTGGTTCTCGACCCTGGTCCCCCCAACCAAGGCAGCCACCGCTGTTTGCAAACGCGTTAAATCATATCCTGAAATCGGGGCGTTGAAATCAAAAACCATTGTGCCTGTATCATTTTCGTACCAAAACCAGTGCGAAAACGAGTGCGGCGGAGTTCAATCGTGGCGTTCCAATGGCGGTTCCTGATCCTGGCGTCGCTGCTGATCGCGGCACTGCCGCTGGCTTCTGGGGCACGCGCGGCGGAACCGCAGGTGCCGGTGTTGTGGGACGCCAAGGAACGGTTGCCCAAGCCGGATCTTTCGGCCCTGCCACGGCTGCGGTTCCTGACGACCACGGATTTTCCACCCTTCAATTTCCTCGACGGCGCGGGAAAGCTGTCCGGTTTCCACATCGACCTGGCACGCGCCATCTGCGCCGAACTCGGCATTATCGACAAATGCCAGATCCAGGCATTGCCGTGGGCCGAGCTCGAGGGGGCGCTTGAGAAAGGCGAGGGCGAAGCCATCATCGCCGGCATCGCCGCAACGCCACAGGCACGCCAGACATATGCCTTCTCACGCTCCTACCTGCAGTTTCCGGCGCGCTTCATCATGCCGAAGGGCAAGGCGTTGACGGAACCGGTCTTCGACAAATTGCACGGCAAGCGTGTCGGCGTGCTCGCCGGCTCGGCGCATGAGCGCATGCTGCGCGACTATTTCAACACGGTCCAGATCGTCTCTTTCGACGGACCGGAGGCCCTCTACGCCGATCTCAAGGCAGGCAAGATCGATGCGGCCTTTGGCGACGGCATGCGCTTCGCCTTCTGGCTGGGCGGCTCGGATGCGGCTGGCTGCTGCCGCTTTGCCGGCGGCCCCTATCTGGCGCCCGAATATCTGGGCACGGGCATGGCCATCGCCACACGGGCGGACAATCCGGCCCTGGCCGCCGCGATCGATTACGCGCTGCAGGAGATTTCGATGAAAGGTACTTTCGCCGAATTCTACCTGCGCTACTTCCCGGTCAGTTTTTTCTGATCCGGTCCCGGTCGGTGTTTCCGATCCGCCCGTAACGCCGTCAGGTCAGCGTGCGAAGCCGGGCCTTGGCGGCGCGGCCGATGGCGGCGACGGTCAGAGTGTCGAGATCGAGCTGCCGGCGGATCAACTGCAGCACGCGCACTTCCTCCATGCGCATTTCGAGATCGACGGCGGCCACTTCGAAAGCCGCGGCATAGGCGGTGTCGCGCAGGCGCTCCGGCAGGGCTTCGGCGACTTGGGCCAGGACACCCTCCAGGCCGTCCTTTTCATGCAGCAGCTTCTGGCAAGCCTGGGCGACGGGAACCAGCTGGTCCTGCTTGAAATCCTCGAAGACCGGCCATGAGCGGACAACATCGCCGATCCGGGCCAGTTCGACATCGGTCATGTCCCGATCGGAGGCCGAGGTGATGACCATCAGATAGATCAGGGCTTCATGCGGGGTCGGCGACGGCATTCTTTACTCCTTGCACGGGCCTCGAAGGTAGGTAGGCGCCATCTGCGCCGCAAGGAAAAAGCGCTGCGCGCGTTGACGCTCCGGCCACGCACGCCTAGAGACCGGTTGAAAATCGACACCGCGGTCATATCAGGCGAATTTGGCCGGCGAATAATTGGAAAACAGGACCATGGCGGGATCAAACATCATCGATCTCAACCCCGAGCTGCTGGCGGCTGCCGCCGAGAGCAAGGCGTGGCCGTTCGAGGAAGCCAAAAAGATCATCGAGCGCTACAAGGGCGCCGACTTTCCCGAAACGATCCTTTTCGAGACCGGCTATGGTCCGTCCGGCCTGCCGCATATCGGCACGTTCGGCGAAGTGGCGCGCACATCGATGGTACGCCACGCGTTCCGCGTGCTGACGCAGGACAAGGTCGCGACCAAGCTCTTGTGCTTTTCCGACGACATGGACGGCATGCGCAAGATCCCCGACAGCGTGCCGGATCGCGCCGCGCTTGAGCCGCATCTGCACAAGCCGCTCTCTTCGGTTCCCAATCCGTTCGGTGGTGACTATGCGAGCTTCGCCGACCACAACAACGCGATGCTCTGCCGCTTCCTGGACACGTTCGGCTTCGACTACGAATTCGCCAGTGCGACGCAGTACTACAAGTCGGGCCGTTTCGACGCGATGCTGCTTCGCGCCGCCGAGCGCTACGACAAGATCATGGCGGTGATGCTGCCGACGCTCGGACCCGAGCGGCAGGCGACGTACAGCCCGTTCCTGCCGATTTCTCCGAAGAGCGGCCGCGTGCTTTACGTGCCAATGAAGCATGTCGATGCCAAGGCCGGCACCATCACCTTCGATGACGAAGGCACCGAGACCACGCTTTCGATCACGGGCGGCAGGGTGAAGCTGCAGTGGAAGCCGGATTTCGGCATGCGCTGGGCAGCCCTTGGCGTCGATTTCGAGATGTTCGGCAAGGACCACCAGACCAATGCCGTGGTCTACGACCGCATCTGTGACATCCTGGGCGGGCGCGCGCCGGAGCATTTCGTCTACGAACTGTTCCTGGACGAGAACGGCCAGAAGATCTCGAAGTCGAAGGGCAACGGGCTGACCATCGACGAGTGGCTGACCTACGCCCCGACCGAGAGCCTCGGGCTTTACATGTACCAACGGCCGCGGCAGGCCAAGAAGCTCTATTTCGACGTCATCCCGCGGGCCGTGGACGAATATTACACCTTCCTCGCCGCCTACCCACGGCAGGACTGGAAGGAGCGGCTGGGCAATCCGGTCTGGCATATGCATGACGGCAACCCGCCCGCCATCGACATGCCGGTGCCGTTCTCGCTGCTGCTTAACCTGGTCAGTGCTTCCAATGCGCAGAACAAGGATGTGCTGTGGGGCTTCATCTCGCGCCACGCCGCCGGCGTGACGCCGACCACCCATCCCGAACTCGACAGGCTGACGGGCTATGCGATCCGCTATTTCGACGACTTCGTAAAGCCGACGAAAACATTCCGCGCCGCCGACGATGTCGAGCGCGAGGCACTACAGGCACTGGACGCGGCGCTTGGCACGCTGCCGGCGGACGCCAGCGGCGAAGCGATCCAGAACGCCTCGCTCAACGTGGCGCGCAAGATCGAACGCTATCAGGATCATTCCAAGCAGAGCCCGGAAGGCGGCCCAGGCGTTTCTGGCGCCTTTTTCCAGATGATCTACCAAGTGCTCATCGGGCAGGAGCGCGGCCCACGCTTCGGCTCGTTCGCCGCGCTCTACGGCGTCGCCGAGACCCGTGCGCTCATTCAGCAGGCGCTGGCTGGCCAGCTGGCTTGAGGGCGCCGTCGACCTCTTCCAGGATCGAGCCCGGCGCCTGGGGCGCCGGGGCGGGCGCGGCGGGCATCGCCGAGATGCCGGCAAGATCCGGCGCCGGCCCGAAAATGCCCTTCTTCGCGCTTTGCGCCTTTTCGCCGGCCTCGACATAGGGCCCGCCCTTGGCGGCACGCGCCCAGCCGTTTTCGACCAGCCACTGGCCGACGTCCTGCTTGCCGATCCGGCATTCCGCTGCGATCCGGTCGCGCCCACCTTCGGGCGGCACCGTGCAAACCACCGCGCGGCCGCGCAGAAAGGCCCTGAACGCGCTGCGCGCGCGAATGCCGCACGGCCAGGATTTGCCGTCTGTGGTGCAGGCCTCGTCCTGCGCGACGACATCGATTCCGGAAACCGCGACGGAATAGCCTTTCGCCTCGATCAGGCCGGCGGCCGGCGCGACCGGCTGGAACAGCTTCGTGCCGTTCCAGTCGTCGGGCATCTTCGGCTTTGGCGGCATGGCCAGCGCCAGCTTACTCAGCGGTTCGCGCGGTTCGACCCGCTCGATTTCCCCGGCGGGCAGTTCCGGCGGCGCGACGACCTCCGGATCGATCGCCCGCGAATGCACCGCCGGCTTTGCCGGTGGCGCAGCGGCCGGCGCTGGAATGGCTGACGTAGCCGGCTCTTCGGGCCCGGCATCGGTGCCTGCCTGAGAGATCGTATCAACGCCAGGATCGATCTGGTCCACCGTGACGGTGCCTTCGCTTCCTTTCAGCGTGCGGCCGCCGGCGACGACCAGGGCCGCCATCACCGGAACCATCACAACCGCCAAGGCAAGATGAGGAAGCCGCACCAGTTCGGACCTACTGACTTGCCCAGACAATCCGCGCCACCCATTCGACATCGCGCATGGGAATGTCGCGGTCGGGATGATCGGGATTGAGGGACACCAGCGCGATCGACTTGATGGTCTGGCGCTCGAGCACCTTGGCCATCACCTCGCCTGACGTGGTCTTGACGACGACGCGATCGCCCTTGCGGGTGGCCGCGCCCGGCTCGACGATGAGGACGTCACCATTGCGGTAGAGCGGCAGCATGGAGTCGCCTTGCACCTGCAGCGCATAGGAGCTTTCTGTCGACTGCGCCGGCAGTTCGACCAGATCCCAGCCCTGCCCTGCCGGAAAACCGGCATCGTCGAAAAAGCCGCCGGCGCCGGCCTGGGCAAAACCAAGCAAGGGCACGGATCGCCGGTAGGCGGGCGCGGCGCTCATGCGGCCTTCGATAAGCCCGGTGAATTCGTCGAGTG
Source organism: Mesorhizobium sp. HAY1-8B (assembly GCF_056868045.1). NCBI lineage: Bacteria > Pseudomonadati > Pseudomonadota > Alphaproteobacteria > Hyphomicrobiales > Phyllobacteriaceae > Mesorhizobium > Mesorhizobium sp. HAY1-8B. The sequence goes on along the minus strand of NZ_CP200321.1, from coordinate 1,835,137 downwards.
AAGCACCCGTCGCCTCGATGATCTTGGCCAGCGATTCGGTCGAAGGCCAGCGTGGCCGGCCGTCGGACGACAGGCGTTTCGATTTGTTGAAAGCAGTCGAATCGAGCCCCGCGCGCCTTGCCAAACCTGAAGCCGAAAGCGAATAGCGCTCGGCGAGAGCATCGATGGCGGCCCAGACGCGGTCGTGCGAGAGCATGTCGTGCTCTCCTTCGAGACAGGAAAAAATGCCTGTTCGTTCTAGTCCGCGAAGGCCGCTTTGTCCACCGGCACCACTCACACGACACACATTCGTGTCGACCCTGGACATTGGGATTCCCGGGATCAATTGGCCGCCTTGGCGAGGGTACGCAAACCCTGGTGCGACGCCATGAAAATCCGTTCCGCCTCCGTTGGCTGTCGTGGATCGACTGTGCGACCAAGGGCTGCAACAACCTCGGCAATGTCGAGGAAGCGGCGAGCCTTGCGGTCGTAGACGCCGGCGGTCGTCAGGATCAAAGCAGCCGTCTCGCCATTGTCGAGGACGAAACGGTGCTTGCCGATGACCTGGCTGCCTTCCCAGGTTTCGATCGACGACACCACTTCGAAGCGGCGCCACAGCCTGATCTCGCGTGCGTAGACCGCCTGCAGCCCGCCCATCATCGGCGCCCAGCCGTTCTTCCGCGCCAGCGTGATCAGCCCCGCGCGGACAAAGAGGTCAATGCGGCCGAGGTCGGCCAGCATCATGTAGCGCGCATTGTTGAGATGGATGTTGAAATCGATGTCGGTCGGCAGGCAGCGAAAGGCCAGCCGGCCTTCACCGCCCATCACATAGGGGCCACGGCTTCGAGCCGTGGCCAGCATGCGCGCCATGCGCGCCCAGACGTACATAATCCCGCGTCAGGCGGCTTGCCTCACGTCGCCCTTTGCGTAGGGGTCGAAGCGTTCGTAGAAGGTCTCGCCCTTCTCGGCCATGTCGATGAGAAGCCTGGGCGCCTTGAATTCGGCGCCATATTTCTTCTGCAGCCCCTTGGCGATCTTGACGAAGCGCTTGGCGCCGATGCCGTCGATGTAGGACAGCGCACCGCCGGTATAGGGCGCGAAGCCGAAGGCCAGGATCGACCCAACATCGGCCTCGCGCGGGTCGGTGACGATGCCCTCTTCCATCACCCGTGCCGCCTCCAGAGCGATGGTGACGAGCAGCCGCTGCTGCAGTTCCTCGTAGTCGACTTTCTCGGGCTCGAGCTGCGGATAGAGGTCCTTCAACCCCGGCCACAGCTTCTTCTTGGCGGGCTTGGCCGGATAGTCATAAAAGCCCTTGCCATTCTTGCGGCCGAAACGGCCATGGTCGTCGACCATGGTGTTGATCAGTGCCATCTGTTTGGGGTCGACGGCGTTGTCGCCGAGATCCCTGATGGTCTGCTTCATGATCTTCTGGGCAAGGTCGATCGCCGTCTCGTCGGTCAGCGCCAAGGGACCGACCGGCATGCCGGCGGCCTTTGCCGCATTCTCGATCATCGGCGCGGGAACGCCTTCGATCAGCATCTTGTAGGCTTCAGACATGTAGCGCAGCACGCAGCGATTGACGTAGAAGCCGCGCGTGTCGTTGACGACGATCGGCGTCTTCTTGATGGCACGGACGAAATCGATCGCGGTCGCCAGCGCCTTGTCGCCGGTCTTCTTGCCCAAAATGATCTCGACCAGCATCATCTTGTCGACCGGCGAGAAGAAGTGGATGCCGACAAAATTCTTCGGCCGCGCCGAATTCTTCGCCAGCGAGGTGATCGGGATGGTCGAGGTGTTGGACGCGAAGATCGCCGAGGACTTCAGCACGGCCTCCGCCTGTTCGGTGGCGGCCTTCTTGACGGCGGAATCCTCGAACACCGCCTCGACGACGAGGTCGCAACCGGCAAGGTCGGCATAGTCGGCCGTGGGCGTGATCAGCGACAGGAGCTTGTCCTTCTCCTCCGGCTTGGCGCGGCCCTTCTTGACCTGATCCGAGACCAGGCTGTCGGAATGCGCCTTGCCCTTCTGAGCGGACTCGATATCGCGGTCGAGCAGCACCACCGGGATACCGGCCTTGGCCGTGACGTAGGCGATGCCGGCGCCCATGAAACCGGCGCCGAGAATGCCGATCTTCTTGAATTTGGTTTCCGGCACGCCGGCCGGGCGGCGCGCGCCCTTGTTCAGTTCCTGCAGCGACACGAACAGCGAGCGGATCATCGCCGCCGCTTCCCTGGTCCGCATGATCTCGGTGAAATAGCGCTGCTCGATCCTGAGCGCGGTGTCGAACGGCACCAGCAGGCCTTCATAGACGCATTTCAGGATGGCGGCGGCGGCCGGGTAGTTGCCATAGGTCTCGCGACGCAGGATGGCGATGGCCGGCGGCCAGAGATTGAAGCCGGCCGGCGAATAGATCTGGCCGCCGGGCAGCTTGAAGCCCTTCTCGTCCCAGGGCTGGACCGCTTTCAATCCGTTCCTGATCATGGCCTTGGCGGTCTCGATCAGCTTGGCCGGCTCGGCGACCTCGTGGATCAGGCCCATGGCCTTCGCCTTCTGCGGCGACAGATTCTGGCCCGAGGTCAGCATCTGCAAAGCCTGCTGCTGATCGGTCAGCCGCGGCACACGCTGGGTGCCGCCGGCGCCGGGGAAGATGCCGACCTTGACTTCCGGCAAGGCCATCTTGACCTTGTCTGAATCAGCGGCGACGCGACCGTGGCAGGCCAGCGACAATTCGAAAGCGCCGCCCATGCAGGTGCCGTTGATCGCCGATACCCAGGGCTTGCCTGATGTTTCGAGCTTGCGCCAAAGGCCGCCCATGCGGCCGGCATTGTCGAACAGCAGCTTTGCCGCCTTCTCCGGATCCTTGTCTTTCTCCCTGGCAAAGACCGCCAGCATCTTCTGGAGCATGGTGAGATCGGCGCCGCCGGAGAAGCTGTCCTTGCCCGAGGTGATCACCGCACCCTTGATGCCGGCATCGGCCACCACATGGTCGATGATCTTGTCCAGCTCGCCCATCACCTCCTCGGTGAACACGTTCATCGAGCGGTCCGGCATGTTCCAGGTGACGAGCGCAATGCCGTCAGCGTCGGTGTCGAGGGTGAAATTGATGTAGCTCATTGTTCTCTCCCCGTCAGACGCGTTCGATGATCGTTGCGGTGCCCATGCCGGCACCGATACACAGCGTCACCAGCGCGGTGTTGAGATCGCGGCGTTCGAGTTCGTCCAGCACGGTGCCGAGGATCATCGCGCCGGTGGCGCCGAGCGGATGGCCCATGGCAATGGCGCCGCCATTGACGTTGATCCTGTCGTGCGGGATGTCGAAGGCCTGCATGTAGCGCAGCACCACCGAGGCGAAGGCCTCGTTGAGCTCGAACAAGTCGATGTCCGACAGCTTCATCTTGGCGCGCTTCAGGAGCTTCTCGGTGACGTCGACCGGACCGGTCAGCATCAGCACCGGCTCGGAACCGATATTGGCAAAGGTGCGGATGCGCGCGCGGGGTTTGAGGCCCATGGATTTCCCGGCCTTCTTCGAGCCGAGCAGCACGGCCGCCGCGCCATCGACGATGCCCGACGAGTTGCCAGCGTGGTGGACGTGGTTGACCTCTTCCACCTCGGGGTGCTTCTGCACCGCGACCGCGTCGAAACCGCCCATTTCGCCGGGCATGACGAAGGACGGGTTGAGCGATGCGAGCGACTGCATGTCGGTCGAAGGCCGCATGTGCTCGTCATGGTCGAGAATGGTGAGCCCGTTCTGGTCCTTGATCGGAATGACCGAATTCTTGAAGCGGCCGTCGGCCCAGGATTTGGCGGCGCGCTTCTGGCTCTCGACCGCATAGGCGTCGACGTCGTCGCGGGAGAAACCGTATTTGGTGGCGATCAGGTCTGCCGAGATGCCTTGCGGCACGAACCAGCCGGGCAGGCCGACCGAGGGGTCCATGAACCAGGCGCCGCCGGAGGCGCCCATGCCGACGCGCGACATCGATTCGACACCACCGGCGATGACGATCTCATCGGCGCCCTGCGCGATCTTGGCGGCGCCGAAATTGATGGCGTCGAGACCCGAGGCGCAGAAGCGCGATATCTGCATGCCAGGCGCCTTGGTGTCGTAGCCGGCCTCGAAGGCGGCGGCGCGCGGAATGACCGAACCCGCCTCGCCGACAGGATCGACGCAGCCGAAGATGATGTCGTCGACTGTACCGGTGTCGAGCCCGTTGCGGTCGCGCAATGCCTCGAGCGTCTTGGCGGCAAGCCGCACCGCCGGCACCTCGTGCAGCGATCCGTCCTTCTTGCCCTTGCCGCGCGGCGTGCGCACGGCGTCATAGACATAAGCCTCAGCCATTTTCTTGCTCCTTGGGTTTGCCGGTCGCCACTCTCAGAGAGAGCGTCCGATCAGCAATTTCATGATCTCGTTGGTGCCGCCGTAGATGCGCTGGACGCGAGCGTCGCGGAACATGCGGGCGATCGGATATTCATTCATGTAGCCATAGCCGCCATGCAATTGAAGGCATTCGTCGACGACTTTGCCCTGCAGGTCGCTGAGCCAGTATTTCGCCATCGACGCCGTCACCGGATCGAGGCCACCATTGATGTGGCGGGTGACGCAATCATTGTAGAAGACGCGGCCGATGGTGGCCTCGGTCTTGAGCTCGGCCAGCTTGAACTGGGTGTTCTGGAAATCGATGATCGCCTTGCCGAAGGCCTTGCGCTCCTTGACGTAGTCGATGGTCAGCGCCAGCGCGCGCTCGATCATGGCGATGGCGCCGGTGCCGATCTGCAACCGCTCCTGCGGCAACTGCTGCATCAGCTGGATGAAGCCCTGGCCTTCCTCGTGGCCAAGCAGATTGGCGGTCGGCACGCGCACGTCGTTGAAGAACAGTTCCGACGTGTCGTTGGCCTTCAGGCCGATCTTGTCGAGGTTGCGACCGCGCTCGAAACCGTCGACCTCATCGGTCTCGACGACGATCAGCGAGGTTCCCTTGGCGCCCTTTTCCGGATCGGTCTTGGTGACGACGATGATGAAGTTGGCGAGCTGGCCGTTGGTGATGAAGGTCTTGGAGCCGTTGATCCTGTACTGGTTGCCGTCTTTCTCAGCCCGCGTCTTGACGCCCTGCAGATCGGAGCCGGCACCAGGCTCGGTCATGGCGATGGCGCCGATCAGCTCGCCGGTCGCGAGCTTCGGCAGCCATTTCCTCTTCTGCTCCTCGGAGCCGTAGTGCAGGATATAAGGGGCGACGATCGAATTGTGCAGGCCGATGCCGAAACCGTCGACGCCGACATGGCCGATCGCCTCGATGATGGCGCTCTCATGCGCGAAGGTGCCGCCGGACCCACCATACTGCTCCGGCATCGAGGCACAAAGCAGGCCGGCGGCACCCGCCTTCAGCCAACTTTCGCGGTCGACCATCTCGTTCTTCTCGAACTCGTCGTAGCGCGGCGCGATCTCCTCCGCCATGAAGCGGGTCGCCATGTCGTAGAGCATGCCGACCTCGTCCGCCGCCCAGGCGGGCTTGGGAAGGCCAAGTATTTCGGCGGGGTTGGTCATGTGGATATGGTACTCCTCCCAGAGCGCATCGTCGGAGTTGAGGTCGGCGCACGTCACGCGGGCCTCAACCGCCCCTCCCCTCGAGGGAGAAGGCAACCATCTTTAGAACGCTTCGGCGGGCAGGGCCATCAGCGTGTCCGCGCCACTCGAAATACGGGCGAGATGGGCCGACGTCTCCGGCATGATCCGCTCCATGAAGAAGCGCGCCGTCACCACCTTGTTGTCGTAGAAGGACTGGGTACCGTTGGCGCCGGTCTTGCCCTGTGCCACCTTGGCCATCTGCGCCCACATGTAGCCCAGCGCGACAAGGCCGAAGAGATGCATGTAGTCGGTCGAGGCCGCACCGGCATTGTCGGGCTTGGCCATGCCATTCTGCACCAGCCACATGGTCGCCGTCTGCAGGTCGTTGAGGCCCTTCTTCAGAGCCTTGGTGAACGGCGCCATCTTCTCGTCGGCGCGGTTTTCCTCGCAGAATTCGCCGACCTCCTTGAAGAAGGCCTGGATGGCGCGACCGCCATTCAGCCCGAGCTTGCGGCCGACGAGGTCGAGCGCCTGGATGCCGTTGGCGCCTTCATAGATCATGGCGATGCGGGCATCGCGCACGAACTGGCTCATGCCGTGCTCTTCGATATAGCCGTGACCGCCGAAAACCTGCTGGGCCATCACCGCATGGTCGAAACCCTTGTCGGTGAGCACGCCCTTGACCACAGGCGTCATCAGCCCGGTGTAGTCGTCGGCGGCCTGGCGGTCCTTGTCGTCGGCGGAGCGATGCGCGATGTCGGACTTGATGGCGGTCCACAGCGCCAGCGCGCGGCCGGCTTCGTTGAAGGCCTTCATGGTCATCAGCGAACGGCGGATGTCGGGATGGACGATGATCGGGTCGGCCTTCTTGTCCGGCGCCTTGGCACCCGACAGCGAACGACCCTGCAAGCGGTCCTTGGCGTAGGCGACAGCGTTCTGGTAGGCAATCTCCGACAGCGACAACCCTTGCAGGCCGACGCCGAGGCGGGCTTCGTTCATCATCGTGAACATCGCCTTGAGGCCGCCATTGGCCTCGCCCAGCAGCGTGCCTTCGGCCTCATCATAGTTCATGACGCAGGTCGAATTGCCGTGGATGCCCATCTTCTCCTCGATCGAGCCGCAGGAGAGCGTGTTCTTCTCGCCCGGATTGCCCGAAGCATCGAGCTTGAGCTTCGGCACGATGAACAACGAAATGCCCTTCACACCTTCCGGCGCCCCCTCGATGCGAGCCAGCACCAGATGGACGATGTTGTCCGACATATCGTGCTCGCCGGCCGAGATGAAGATCTTCTGGCCCGAAATCCTGTAGGTGCCGTTGCCGTTCGGCACCGCCTTGGTGCGCAGCAGGCCGAGATCGGTGCCGCAATGCGGCTCGGTCAGGTTCATGGTCCCGGTCCAGGAGCCCTCGACCATCCTGGGCAGCCAGGTCGCCTTCTGCTCGTCGGTACCGTGGGTGATGATCGCCGCGATCGCGCCTTGCGTCAGGCCCGGATACATCATCAGGGCCATGTTGGCCGAGACCATGTACTCGGAGACCGCCTGGTGCACCATGTAGGGCAGCCCCTGGCCGCCGAACTCGACCGGTGCGGCCAGCCCCATCCAGCCGCCCTCGCGATACTGGTCGAAGGCCTCCTTGAAGCCTTTCGGCGTCGTCACCGAACCGTCGTCGTGACGGACACAGCCTTCCATGTCGCCGACACGGTTGAGCGGATGCATGACGTTTTCGGCGAGCTTGGCGCCCTCGGCGAGGATCGCTTCCAGAACGTCGGGCGTGGCGTCGGCAAATCCGGGAAGGTTGGAATAGCGCTGATAGCCCAGCACCTCGTTGAGTACGAACAGCGTATCCTGAACCGGAGCCCTGTATGTCGGCATGCTCTTTCTCCACCCTGCGGACCTGGTCCGAAAAGCCCCCGAATTCATGTCAGGGCAGCATGCGGACCCGTGTTGGAGTCGGGATAGCAAAAATTGACGTTTGCGTAAACGTCAATTTTTTCGATGCGACAAGATTTCCGCCCTACCCAAGCCTGGTGAGCCTAGCCGCGCAACGTCGTGCGAGCCAGCGCCGAGGGATCAGAGAGAGAGAGAGAGAGAGAGAGAGAGAGAGAGAGAGAGAGAAGAGGCAGGTGCACAAGGCGAAAAAGCCGCGTGGCAGAGCCCCGCGGCTTGATCGTGCCAGAACCGGCGGTTTGCTTAGCCTGCGACGCTCGCCTGCGGCGCTGTGCGCTCGGCCAGCATCTGGCGAACCGCCGACATCGAGCCTGAGAGCTCGTTGATGGCGTCATCGATCAGCGCCCGCTGCTTCTGCAGGCGGGCAAGCTGCTTCTCCGACTTGTCCAGCGCCAGCCGCAGCTGCTTGGTGTTGGAACCGGTCGGATCGTAGAGATCCATCATCTGCTTGACGTCGCGCAGCGAGAACCCGACCTTGCGGCCAAGCAGGATCAGCTTCAGCCGAGCCTTGTCGCGGCGTGTGTAGAGACGGGTCGAACCGTCGCGCTGCGGGTTGAGCAGGCCCTTGTCTTCGTAGAAACGCAGCGTACGCAGCGTCACGCCGTATTTCTTGGCCATTTCGCCGATGCGGACGAGATCCTCACCGGCTTCGACAGATACATTATTGGTATTGGCGGCGGTCTCGCCGGCCGAGATAAGCTTCATGGTCACTGGCTTTCCCCGTCTGGTGGCGTCGCGGTCCTGGACCATGCGTCGCCTGACTGGAAGCGGGGGCGTGCTTCCGGCCGTGGTTTCGACAAACAAAATCGCAAACAGCACACTCAAATGCGCCTTTTACGTTTACGTCAATTCTATACCGATAGCCGCCTCATGACGCAAGGGGCGTTCTATGAAGGTGCTTTATGCCGCACCGCGGGCAGCGACAGCCAACTTCTTGCAACTTCTTAAGCTTGGTTAACGCGTTGTTTACCACGTTGAGGGAAATGTGGGCGCGTCGGCTACCCGTGTTTATCCTGTATCGAATTTTTCACGGTTTTTCGGAGCGCGGGTGAACCCCGGGAAGCTTGTCTTCCACCGTGGCATGGAAGCGCGGTCGCCTTCGTTCCGGCAGGGACTTGGGGAGCTGGCCGCAAGCCGGCCAATCTGAAAGACGGACGCACCGATGAACAGCAAGCGGTCCTACCTCGATACACTCAACGCCGGCAGGCAGCGCAGGCCGCAGACCACGCTCGAGCAACTGAACCGCTCGCTGGAGACGCTGGAGCAGCGATTGGGGCAGAGCCGCGAGGAGGTGACGGCACGTCCGGCTCCGCGCCAATACGGCGCCGACCCGCGTTATCCCGCCACGGACCCGCGCTATCCCGCCGCGCAGCCAACCGGCCAGCAGCGCTGGTACGAGGATCCGCAACCGGCACCACGCCCGCAGAGCCCGGCGCCAGCCCCTTCATTCGAGCAGAATTACCAAGCCATCGCCCGCGACATCGACCGTGTGCGCGGCCAGGAAGACAGTGTCGCCATGGTCGGCAAGATCGCCGGCGAGCTGCGCGGCATGCGCGAGGAACTGCGCCACCAGATGACGGCAGGCCTGCAGCGAGAATTCGATGCACTGCGCAAGGATATCGACCGCGCCTTCCAGGCGAACGCCAAGCCCGGCGCAGCGGGCAAGGGCAGCGCCGAGCTCGGCGTCGAGTTCGAACGGCTTTCCGGCGCCATCAAGTCGCTGTCGGAGAAGAGCGACGACAGAAGCGTCAATCTGCTGCGGCTGGAGCTCGAGCAGGTCAAGGCCGCGCTCGACACGCTGGCGCGCGAGGAGAGCGTGCAGAAGGTCGACCGCCGCTGGGACGAATTCGACCGCCGCTGGACGGCTTTCGAAGACCGCGTCGACGCCGACCAGCGCAAACGTTCCGACGATCCGGCCCTTGCGGCGCTCACCGACCGGTTGGAGCAGATCAGCAACGCCGTCAACAACCTGCCGGAATCGCTGTCGCTGCGCTCGCTCGAGGAAAAGGTCCGTACCCTGGCCGGCGCTGTCGATCACTTCGCCAGCCAGCAGGACAATCGCGGCGGTGACACGCTTGCCATGATCGACGAGCGGCTGGACGAGATTTCCCGCGCCATCGTTGCCTCGACCGTCGCGGCACAGGCCAATTCGGTCGACCACGAAGCCTTCGACCGCATCGAGAAGCGCATCGACTCGCTCGCCCGGCAGATCGAGGAAGTGGCACAGGATCGCCCTGGCGACGCGGTCATGGATCGGCTGGGCACGCTATCGAACCGGGTCGACGAACTTGCCGGCCGCGCCAACCTTCCCGAACAGGCGATGGAACGGCTGGCCAAGCAGATCACGCTTATCGCCGACAAGATCGACCAGGCGCCTGCCATGCCCGACGCCGACTATATCTTCCAGGGGCTGGAGCAGCGCTTCGACGTGCTGTCCGGCATGATGGAACGCCGGCAGGGCGACGCCATCGAACAGGGCAACATGCTGTTTCGCGATCTCGAGCGCCGCCTGGACGAGGTTGCCGACCGGCTCGACCAGCGCTTCGTGCCGCAAGTCGACAGCGCCGGCATCATGGAAGCCATCGACGCACGCTTCACCGCGCTCGCAACGCGCATGGAGACGCGCGCGCCCGATCCCGCCGGCGAAGCGGCGATCCGTGGACTGGAAAGCCGGCTCGATGACATTTCCAGCCGGCTCGACGCATCGGCGGCCCAGGTGGCCGGCATCGACCCGGCGCTGATCCGCAGCCTGGAAGCGCAGGTCGCCGGCCTGTCCGCCCATCTTTCCAGGCCGAGCACCCCACTGCCGGAATTCGAGGACATCAGCCCGCGCCTCGACGAAATCGAGAAGGCGCTGGCCGGCACCCGCGATTCCATCCTCGGCGCCGCACGCGAAGCGGCCGAGAACGCGGTGCGTTCGCTGGCCGGGTCGAGCGCCAACACGACGGCCGTTTCCGGCCTCGCCCAGGATCTGAAGACACTGGAAACGCTGACGCGGCGTTCCGACGAGCGCAATTCGCGAACCTTCGAGGCCATCCACGACACATTGCTCAAGATCGTCGACAGGCTTGGTTCGCTGGAGACCAGCGAACCGCCCGAAGCGGTAAGCGAGCTTCTGGACACGCGCCAGGACGAGGCAGTCGGCAAGCGCCGCGCGCGGACCGCCAAGATGGCTGTCGAGGCGCCGTCCCTGGATATCGACGAGCCGACGCCGCTGACCGGCGACATGGCCGATCTCGATGGCCGCGCCGCCGCCATCTTGCGCAACGAGCACGGTGCGCGTGGCGATCTGGGTACGCGTGGCGACCTGGGTACGCGCACGCCCGCGGAAGCCGCCGCGGCTGCCGCCATCGCGGCCCTCGGGTCCGACACCATCGCCGAGAAGGACCAGCCGACAGGCCGCAAATCGATGTTCGGCGGGCTGGCACGTGCCTTCAAGGGCAAGAAGGCGGCGGATGTTCCGCCGCTGGCCGGTTCGACGCCGAGCAGCGATATCCCGAGTGTTGATCTCGACGAGCCTCTCGACCCGAAAGTGGCCAATCGCCCGCTGGAGCCCGGCTCCGGTGCGCCGGACCTCAATGCCATCATGAAGCGGGTGCGCGACGAGCGTGGTCAGCCGGCCAAGCTCAGCGAAAGCGACGCCGCGAAATCGGACTTCATCGCCGCCGCACGGCGCGCAGCCCAGGCCGCCGCGGCCGAGGCCGACGCCTTGAAGCGCCAGTCAACGATGAAGGGACCGGTGAAGGCGCTCAGGATCGGCGACCTGCTCAAGGCGCGGCGCAAGCCGATCCTGATGGCGGCGGCGGCGATCATGCTGGCGCTTGCCGGCCTGCAGCTCGGCAAGGCGTTTCTCTCGGATCCCGCCCAGGTGGCAGGCAATGACGCGGCACCGATCGTCGCCGCGAAACCTGTACAAACGGCGTCCGTCGACACGACGAGCCAGCCAAAGGCGGAAGTTCAGTCGGCCGCAACGGACAGCGCGCCGGCCCGCGCCGTCAGGCAGGCAGAACCATCCGCGTCCGCGACCAAGGACGACATGGTGACGCAGACCGCCCTGGCGATGCCGTCAGACATGGATGCAACGGCGGATACAGCGCCGGTTGCGGCGCCCGCGGCTTCGGCCGCCTCTTCCGGCCCGAGCGCTGCCGCCTCCGACGCGATGGCTCCGGCACCAGCCGCGCCCGTTGCCGTGACCCCGTATGCGACGGCGTCAGTTCCGACCGCCATCACCGGCGGCGCGCAAGCGACGGATACCGATGCCCAGCCGGTCGCGGCTGCCCCGACAGCGGTCAATGAGACCACGGCCAAACTCACCACCGGTGCCGTTGCGCCGACGGATGCACCGGCAGCCACGACCAAGTTCGACATTCCGGCCGATGCCGGCCCGGCCGCATTGCGCGATGCCGCCGCCAATGGCGACGCCAAGGCGCTGTTCGAGATCGGCTCGCGCTACGCCGAGTCGCGCGGCGTCAAGGAAGACATGGCGGCAGCGGCCAAATGGTACGAGAAATCGGCCGAACTCGGTTTCGCGCCGGCCGAATACCGCATCGGCAATTTCTACGAAAAAGGCATCGGCGTCGCGCGCGACATCAAGAAGTCGAAGACCTGGTACCAGCTCGCCGCCGAACAGGGCAACGCCAGCGCCATGCACAATCTGGCCGTGCTGTTCGCCATGGCCGCCGATGGCGTGACCGACAATGAATCGGCAGCGCATTGGTTCCAGGAGGCAGCCGACCTCGGCGTCAAGGACAGCCAGTTCAATCTCGGCATCCTCGCCGCCAAGGGCGTCGGCATGAAGCAGAACCTCGAGGAATCCTACAAATGGTTCGCGCTCGTCGCCAAGACGGGCGACAAGGACGCGGCCGCCAAGCGCGACGAGATTGCCAACGCGCTGCGGCCCGAGCAGCTCGAGCGGGCACGCGCCGCGACCGAATTGTGGAAGGCCAAGCCGCTCAACGCGGCATCCAATTCGGCCGACATTCCCGAGTCCTGGCAAGAGGGTACGCCGCAGACGACCGCCGGCATCGACATGAAGAAGGCGGTCAAGAACATCCAGCTCATCCTCAACAAGAACGGCTATGACGCCGGCGGCGCCGACGGCGTCATGGGCGACAAGACCAAGAACGCGATCATCGCTTTCCAGACCGACAACAAGCTGCCGGCGACCGGCGCCGTCGATGAGAAACTGGTCCGGGCGCTGCTGGCGCGCAAATAACAGAACAAGCGTCGTTTCCACGACGCTACTGCCATACATTTGCCTGTTAACTGATTGAGATATTTTTTGTTTCGGCGCGGCGACGGGGTTTGACCCCGCCGCCGCGTCGGCGCAAGGAAAAATTGGCTTTTCGGTGCGAGACTGCTCACAGCGGCTGTATTTCGCCGACAGGCAAACTGATCGAGACTGACGGGTGGGCATCTATCTCCCGATTGCGGAAATTTCCGTCAACGTCTTCGTGCTGCTGGCCATGGGCGCGGCGGTGGGCTTCCTATCGGGCATGTTCGGCGTCGGTGGCGGGTTCCTCATCACGCCACTCTTGATTTTCTACAACATCCCCCCGGCGATCGCGGTTGCCACGGGCGCCAACCAGGTCATCGCCTCTTCAGTCTCCGGCGTGCTTTCTCACATGAAGCGAGGTACGCTCGACTTCAAGCTCGGCGGCGTGCTTCTGGCCGGCGGCATCGTCGGCTCCACCGCCGGCATCTACGTCTTCGCCTTCCTGCGCCGGCTTGGCCAGCTCGACCTGTTCATCTCGCTGCTTTATGTCGTGCTGCTCGGCACGGTCGGCGGACTGATGCTGGTCGAAAGCATCAATGCACTGCGCGCAACACGCAGCGGTGCCGCCCCGGTGCTGAAGAAATCCGGCCAGCACAACTGGATTCACCGGCTGCCACTGAAGATGCGCTTCAGGGCGTCGAAGCTGTTCGTCAGCGTCATCCCGGTGCTTGGCCTTGGCGCCGGCATCGGCTTCCTGTCGTCGATCATGGGCGTCGGCGGCGGCTTCATCATGGTGCCGGCGCTGATCTATCTGCTCAAGGTGCCGACCAATGTCGTTATCGGCACCTCACTGTTCCAGATCATCTTCACGTCGGCCTATACGACGCTGGTCCATGCCACCACCAACCAGACGGTCGATGTCGTGCTGGCCTTCCTGTTGATGGCGGGTGGCGTGGCCGGCGCGCAATATGGCGCCAAGGCCGGCCAGAGGCTGCGCGGCGAGCAACTCAGGGCGTTGCTGGCCTTGCTGGTGCTGGCCGTGGCGATCAGGCTCGCCATCGATCTTTTCGTCACCCCGCCCAATCTCTATTCGCTGTCCAGCGTGGGCCTCAACTGATGACGGGCCCGAAAGCGTTCGCAGCCGCCATCCTCCTGTCACTGCTTGCGGCCGCCGCACCGGCGAAGGCACAGTCGCCGCTGCCGGAAGGCATTCAGATCGGGCTCTCCACCGACAATGTCTCGATCACCGCCGGCTTTTCCGGCGCCGACCTGACCATCTTCGGCTCGCTGGAAAACCCCGACCCGCTTATAGCCCGTCAGAACCGCTACGATGTCATCGTCGTGCTCGAAGGCCCGCCGCGACCGGTGGTGGTGCGCCGCAAGGACCGGGTGCTTGGCGTGTGGGTCAATCTCGATTCCGAAACCTTCGAGAACGTGCCGATGTCCTATTCGGTGGCAACGACGCGGCCGCTGCAGGATATCACCGAACCGAACAGCTACAGACAGCTGTCGCTCGGCGCCTCCAACCTCTATATGCAGCCCGCCGACGCCGGCGACAGTCCGGCGACGATCGAGGAATTCACCGCGGCATTGCGCGAACGCAAGGCCGCGACCGGCCTCTACAGCGAAAATGTCGGCGGTGTGCAATTCCTGTCGCAGAACCTGTTCCGCGCCACCGTCAGGCTGGCGCCGAATGTGCCGGTCGGCACCCACAAGGCGCGCGCCTTCCTGTTCAGGAGCGGCCTGTTCATCAAGGAGAGTTCGGCCCAGCTCGAAATCCGCAAGTCCGGATTCGAACAGTCGATCTTCCGGGTCGCCCACGACTACTCCTTCCTCTATGGCGTCTTCGCCATATCGCTGGCCATGCTGACGGGCTGGCTCGGCAGGCTGGTCTTCCGCAAGGACTGAGCCATCCCAAAGGGGGTTTCCCTTTCCCGCCTCATGCTATAGACCGCACCTCCCCGCCCACCGGGCAAGCACGCACAATTCAATTCGGCAAAGTGGTTCGGTCGCCCGAAACCGCAGCGCACGCTTCTCCTGCGAGCGCCGATCCACTGCCTGGCGCCAATGACAGGAGGCTGCCTTGCGACCAGCATTCGCCGGTATCGACTTCGGCACTTCGAACTCCACTGTCGGCGTGGTCCGCAACGGGCAACCCCGTCTCGTCACGCTTGAGGACGGCCAGGTCACGCTGCCGAGCGCCGTGTTCTTCAATTTCGAGGATGGCCGCATCTTTTTTGGCCGCCAAGCGATCGCCAACTACACCGACAGCGTGGAAGGCCGGCTGATGCGTTCGCTGAAGAGCGTGCTCGGCAGCTCGCTGGCGCATGAAAAGACACGCATCAAGGCGCGCTCGATCGGCTTCATGGAGATCATAGGCCTGTTCCTCGGGCATCTCAGGAAAAGGCTGGAAGAGGATGGCGGCGACCAGGTGGAGACCGTGGTGCTCGGCCGCCCGGTGCAATTCGTCGATGACGATGCGCAAGCCGACGCCAATGCCCAGAGCGACCTGGAAAAGGCCGCGCACGCCCAGGGCTTCAAGCACATCGCCTTCCAGTTCGAGCCGATCGCGGCGGCGCTCGACTATGAGCAGAGGGTGACGCGCGAGGAGCTGGCGCTGATCATCGACATGGGCGGCGGCACATCGGATTTTTCGGTCGTGCGCGTCTCGCCCGAGCGCGCCCGATCGCCGGACCGCAAGGACGACATCCTGGCCAGCCGAGGTGTCCATATCGGCGGTACGGATTTCGACCGACTGCTCAGCATCGCCCATGTCATGCCGCAGCTCGGCTATCTCTCCCCGACCAAGGACGGCAAACGCAATCTGCCGGCCAGCTATTTCATCGATCTCGCGACATGGCAGCGCATCAATCTGGTCTACACCGCCAAGGCGATGACGCATCTGCGCCAGATCCGCTACGAGGCCGCGCGCGCCGATCTGGTCGACCGCTTCATCCACATCGTCGAGCACCGCTACGGGCACGCGCTGGCGGCATTGGTCGAAAAGGCCAAGATCGAGCTGACCGACCTGTCGTCGGCGGAAGTCTCGGTGAGGCTATCTGACGTGGAGTTTGCCGCCGAGATCACACGCAACGGGCTGGACGCCACGATCGCCAGGGACATCGAGCGCGTCACCGCAACGGTGGCCGAGACCATCCGCGACGCGCAGGTCAGGCCGTCCGACATCACGGCGGTGTTCCTGACCGGCGGCTCGACCGCGATCCCGCTGGCAAGACGGGAAATCCTGTCGCTGGTGCCGCACGCTTCCGTCATCGACGGCGACATGTTCGGCTCGGTCGGGCTTGGCCTGGCGCTGGATGCCCAGCGCAAGTTCGGCTGACCCCAACCCTACCCTGGCGCAGACCCGTTCATCTCTGTAGCCAGATGTGCCTTCAGCGCCATCTGGGCCAGGCTTGCCTGCCGATCGCGGTGCGTGATCATGGCGAAGTCGCGCTTCGGCAGTTCAATCGGCACGGCTCTCAGACTGCCCTCAGCCACGGCGCGTCCGACGACGAGTTCCGAGATGATGGTGGCGCCGGCACCCGCCTCCACCGCCTGGCGGACGGCTTCGTTGCTGGGCAGCACCAGGAAGATCTGCAAATCGGCAAGCGAAATGCCCTCGCGCCGCGCAAGGTCCTCCAGCACCTCGCGCGTGCCCGAGCCGCCCTCGCGGATGATCCAGCGCAGGCCCTTGATGTCTGGCCGGCCCGGCGCGGTTTCGACGATCTCGGGATGTGACGCGGCAACCACCAGCATCAACCGGTCGGTATCGACCTTGGCGCGGCGCAATATGTCGGACTCGGTGCGCCCCTCGACCAGGCCGAGATCGGCGGTTCCGTCCAGCACGCTGGCCTCGACCTGCCTTGTGTTGCCGATGCTGACGCTCAGCCGCACCGCCGGATAGGCCTCGTGGAAGGACGCCAGCCGGCGCGGCAGCCAGTAGCTGGCGATGGTCAGGCTGGCGGCGATGGAGAGGCTGCCGGCGACCGTCTGCGAGACATGTTCCAGCACATTGCGGGCGGCGGCGGCCCGCTCCAGCACGGCCTTGGCTTCTGGCAGGAACCGGTGGCCCGTCTGGGCAAGCTCGATGTTGCGGCCGACGCGGTTGAACAGATGGACGCCGTGCTGCTCTTCGAGCGCGCGGATGGCGGCCGAAGCCGCCGACTGGGAGATACCCAAAAGCTCCGCCGCCTTGGTCATGTGGCCGCGCTCGGCGACGGCAACGAAAATGCGCAACTGCTCCAGGGTCATGGACGCATTAAGAACCAATATCGATCGAATTTACAAGAACAACTGATTAGACGGATCGATGGCTTTATTCTACTTTTTCAGGCGAAGTTAGAAAAAATTGGCCTTCAGGTCGCGGCGCATAAAATGATCGGGCGGTTCAGATCCCTGTTTGCCCATTGGGCCCGTGGCATAAGGCGGCGGCTGGCCGGCGATCGCTATCACCCGGAAGAACATTACATGCGCGGCCCGGGGCCGAAGACGCGGGCCAAAGCCGCCGGCCGTGCGGGCACAACCAGCCCATGATCCACGGTCCGCCGCGCGGCGCGAATTCGGCACCATCGCAACGCCCGCTTGCCGACACGCGCGCGCCCGATGAGGGTGACGGCGTCGACACCTCGCCAAGCGTTTCGGACAGCATCGCCAAGACCACCTGCTACATGTGTGCCTGCCGGTGCGGCATCGACGTACACATCAAGGACGGCAAGGTCCGCTACATCAACGGCAACAAGGACCATCCGGTCAATCGCGGCGTGATCTGCGGCAAGGGCAGTTCCGGCATCATGCAGCACTATAGCCCGGCCCGGCTGAAGAAGCCATTGCTGCGCACCGGCCCGCGCGGCTCGGGCGAGTTCCGCGAGATCGAGTGGGAAGAAGCGTTTGCGATCGCCACCGAACGCCTGTCCGCCATCCGCCGGAACGATCCGAAGAAACTCGCCTTCTTCACCGGCCGCGATCAATCGCAGTCTCTCACCGGCTGGTGGGCGAGCCAGTTCGGCACGCCGAATTTCGCCGCCCATGGTGGCTTCTGTTCAGTCAACATGGCGGCCGGCGGCCTTTACTCGATCGGCGGCTCGTTCTGGGAGTTCGGCGAGCCCGACTGGGACAACACGCGATATTTCATGCTGTTCGGCGTCGCCGAGGATCATGATTCCAACCCGATCAAAATCGGCCTCGGCAAACTCAAGGCGCGCGGCGCCAAGGTGGTGTCGATCAATCCGTGCCGGACCGGCTACAATGCGATCGCCGACGACTGGATCGGCATCCGGCCCGGCACCGACGGCCTGTTCGTCTTCGCACTCATCCACGAACTGCTGAAGGCTGGCCGCGTCGATCTCGATTATTTGCTCCGCTACACCAACGCCCATATCCTCGTCGTGCAGGAGCCTGGCGCCTCCGACGACGGGCTGTTCGTTAGGGATGCCGACGGCAACCCGCTGGCCTGGGACAGGGTGGCGAAGACCGCCGTCAAGGCCATCGACCCGGAGGCAAAGCCGGCGCTGACCGGCAGCCTTGAAATCGACGGACGTCGGTGCACGCCGGTGTTCCAGCTGATCGCCGACCGATATCTTGACGAGAGCTACGCCCCCGATGCGGTCGCCGAGCGTTGCGGCATTGCCGCCGATACGATCCGCCGGATCGCCGCTGAACTCGCCCATGTCGCCTTCGAACAGACCATCGAACTGCCGGTGGCCTGGACCGACTGGGCCGGACGCCGGCACGCGACGATCAAGGGACGGCCGGTTTCGATGCATGCCATGCGTGGCATCTCCGCCCATTCGAACGGTTTTCATACCTGCCGCGCCATCCACCTGCTGCAGGTGCTGCTGGGCACGGTGGACGTTCCCGGCGGCTTCCGCTTCAAGCCGCCCTACCCCAGATCGGCGCCGCCTGGCCCGAAACCCGCCGGCAAGACCGTCAAGCCGATGACGCCGCTCGACGGCATGCCGCTCGGCTTTGTCTGTGGGCCGGACGATCTGCTGGTCGATGAGGCCGGCACGCCGCTTCGCATCGACAAGGCCTATTCCTGGGACGCTCCGCTGGCGGCACACGGACTGATGCACACCGTCATCCGCAATGCCTGGGCCGGCGATCCCTATCCGATCGACATGCTGATGATGTACATGTCGAACATGGCCTGGAATTCCTCGATGAACACCGTCGAGACGATTGCCATGCTGACCGACCATGACGAGGTGGGCAATTACAAGATCCCCTTCATCATCTATTCCGACGCCTATTACTCCGAGACCGTGCCGTTCGCGGATCTGGTGCTACCCGACACCACCTATCTCGAACGCCATGACTGCATCAGCCTGCTCGACCGGCCGATCAGCCACGCCGACGGGCCGGGCGACGCCATCCGCCATCCCGTCGTCGAGCCGGACCGTGACGTCAGGCCGTTCCAGTCGGTGCTGATCGAGTTGGGTGCGCGGCTGGGACTCCCCGGCTTCGTCAATGACGACGGAGCGGCCAAATATGCCGACTATGCCGACTACATCGTCAACCACGAGCGCACGCCCGGCATCGGTCCGCTGGCCGGCTGGCGCGGCAAGAACGGGACGTCGATCGGCAGGGGCGAGGCCAATCCGGATCAGTTGCAGCGCTACATCGACAATGGCGGCTTCTGGCATCACGACTTTGCCAACGACCAGCGCTACTACAAGATGGCCAACCGCTCCTATCTCGATTTCGCGGTGCAGATGGGTTTTATCCCCAAGGCCGATCCGATCGTTTTCCAGCTCTATTCCGAGCCGATGCAGCGCTTTCGGCTGGCCGCGCGTGGCCATGGCCGTGTCCAGCCGCCGGAGGGCGAGCGTCAGCGCATCGAGACCTACATGGACCCGCTGCCGTTCTGGTACATGCCCTTCGAGGAAGCGGCCGTCGACCTCGAGAGATATCCGCTGCATGCGCTAACGCAGCGGCCGATGCACATGTATCATTCCTGGGGCTCGCAAAATGCCTGGCTGCGGCAGATCACCAGCCAGAACCGGCTGTTCGTGCACCACCGCACCGCTGCCGGCCTCGGCCTCGTCGACGACGACTGGGTCTGGATCGAAGGCATCAATGGCAGGGTGAAGGGGCAGATCAAGCTGATCGACGGGGTGAACGAAAGCACGGTCTGGACCTGGAACGCGATCGGCAAGCGTCGCGGCAGCTGGGGGCTGAAGGATGACGCCGCCGAGAGCAATCGCGGCTTCCTGCTCAACCACGTCATCGGCGACCAGACCTCGGCCGACGCGCAGGGCAAACGTTATTCGAATTCCGACCCGGTCACCGGCCAGGCGGCATGGTTCGATCTTCGCGTGCGAATCGTCAAATGCGCTGATGAGGAAGCCGGCTTCACCGAGCCGCAATTTGAGCGTTTCCACCAGCCGCCGCATTTCGAGCCCTCGCCCGACAAGCTGACTTTCGGCGCCGAATTTCGCCGGGCAAGAGAGGCCGCGGAATGACCTGCCTTCCCTCTCATACGGACAAGAAGCTCGGTCTGGTCATCGATCTCGACACCTGCGTCGGCTGCCAGGCCTGCGTCACCGCCTGCAAGGAATGGAACACCGGCGGACACATGGCGCCGCTGACCGACATCGACCCCTATGGCGGCCATGTCGATGGGGTCTGGTTCAACCGCGTGCACAGCTATGAGCACACCACCGAGATGGGCGGGCGTACGGTCAATTTTCCGCGCTCCTGCCTGCATTGCGAGACGCCGGCCTGTGTCACCGTCTGCCCGACTGGCGCCTCCTACAAGAGGGCCTCGGACGGCATCGTGCTGATCGACGAGGACAAGTGTATCGGCTGCAAATTGTGCAGCTGGGCCTGTCCCTATGGCGCGCGCGAATTCGACACCGATGTCGGCGTCATGAAGAAATGCACGCTCTGCGTCGACCGCATCTACAACGACAATCTGGCTGAGGAAGACCGCGTGCCGGCCTGCGTCGCCGCCTGCCCGACAAGCGCGCGGCACTTCGGCGATCTCGGCGATCCCCTCTCGGCCGTCTCGAAACTGGTGGTGGAGCGCGGCGGGGTCGACCTGATGCCGGAACTCGGCTATCGGCCGACCAACAAATATCTGCCCCCGCGCGCGCATACGCAGCGCGCCGCATCGGTCACCGCTCCCGCGCTGGAGCCGGTGCGGGCCGAAGGGGGTTTCCTCGGCTGGGTCGACCGCATGCTTTCGAACTGACATCCATGCATCCAGCCCTCTCCGTTGTCTTCTTCACCACCGCCACTGGTGCCGGCTACGGCCTGCTCGCGCTGCTTGGCGTGCTCGGTGGGCTCCAGATCATCCCGCCCGATTTCTGGCTCGGCCTCATCGGCCTGGCGCTGGCGCTCGGCCTGGTCGCGGCGGGATTGTTGTCCTCGACCGGTCATCTCGGCCGGCCCGAACGCGCATGGCGGGCGTTCTCGCAGTGGCGCAGTTCCTGGCTGTCGCGCGAGGGCGTGTCGTCGATCATCACCTTCATCCCGGCGGGACTGTTCGGCATAGGCTGGGTGTTCTTCGGCCACACTGATGGCTGGGTGGCCATTGCCGGGTTGCTGGCCGCCATCGGTGCGATCGTCACCGTCTGCACCACTGGGATGATCTATGCGTCACTGAAGCCGATTGCCCAATGGCACAGCCGCTACACCTTGCCAGCCTATCTGATCTTCGCGACCATGACCGGCAGCATTCTGTTGAACGCGCTGCTGCAGGGCTTCGGCATCGGCTCAAGAGCCATGCTTGCGCTGTCGATGCTTGCCAGCCTTGCCGGCTGGGGCTGGAAACTCGCGACGTGGCGCTACAATGACCGGCTCGAGATCCCAACCACCGCCAACACCGCGACCGGTCTGGCCGGCGGGACGGTGCGGTCGCTGGAATGGCCGCATACCGAGGAAAACTACCTGCTCAAGGAAATGGGCTTCCGCATCGCGCGCAAGCACAGTGCGAAGCTGCGCCGGATCACGCAGTTGCTGGCCTTCGCTCTGCCCGTCCTGCTGCTCATCGCCACCTTCGTCCTGCCCTGGCCCTTTGCGGCGGCGCCGTCGGTGCTCGCCGCGATCGTCCAGTTTGCCGGCATGCTGGTCGAGCGCTGGCTATTCTTCGCCGAGGCAAAGCACACGGTCACCCTTTACTACGGACGTTGACAGTCAGCCAGGCCGCAGCATCGAACCGGAAATCGCAAAGATGCGCTGGGTGCCAAGCATGTAAGCCATCAGCGTTTCCAGCCGGAACAGGCCGGCATAGGCGCGGTCGAGCACATTGAGCGAACCGGTATAAGCGCCGAAGGCCGGCATTATCATGCGGCCGCCATCGCCGGCAAAGCAGCGCCTACGCACCGAGCGGCCTTGTTGCACGATCCGCGCGCAAGGGTGCAGATGGCCTGATACCTCGCCCTCGACGCGCAGCTTGGACGGTTCATGCCGGAACAGCAGCGAGCCTATGGCCAGTTCCCGCACGGTTTCACCGGGTAGATCGGCCGGCGCTTCCGGATCATGATTGCCGGCGACCCAGAACCAGTCACGGCCTGCCATCAGCGCTTCCAGCCGCTCGCGAAAGCTTGCATGCATGCGCTCGGCACCACCGCCATCATGGAAGCTATCGCCCAGGCTGATGACGATCGACGGCTGGTAGTCCGATATGACCGCCTGCAATCTGAGCAAGGTCGCACCGGTGTCGTAGGGCGGGATCAGCATCCCGCGCCGTGCCAGCGACGAGCCCTTTTCCAAGTGCAGGTCGGAAACGGCCAGAAGCCTGAATTCGGGAAAATAGAGCACGCCGCGCGGATCGCAGACCGCGCGCTCGCCGGCGATGCCGATCATCTCGGCCTCGCCAATCAGCGATGCGCGTGCAAGCGAAAAATTCATTCCTCGACCATCTCCGGCCCCATGGCCTCCTCGACCAATGTCGCCGCATCCATCAACAGTGTTTCGTCGGCTTCGCCGTTCACCGGCATCTTGCCGATCTCGAGCATGATGGGCACGGCGAGTGGCGAAATCTGCTCCAGATTCTTATGCATGATTCGACCCTGGATGCGCGAGAGCATGTCGGCAAGTCTGCTGACATCGAGCAGACCGGCTGCCGCATCGGCGCGCGTCGCCTGCAGCAGGATGTGGTCGGGCTCATGGCTGCGCAGCACGTCGTAGATCAGATCAGTCGACACGGTGACCTGGCGACCGCTTTTCTCCTGACCCGGATGGCGTTTCTCGATCAGTCCCGAAATCAGCGCGCAGTTGCGGAAGGTGCGCTTGAGAAGCCAGCTGTCGGCCAGCCAGGCTTCGAGATCGTCGCCCAGCATGTCCTGGTCGAACAGCGCGCCGAGCGACGGTTTTCGGGACTTGAACATGGCGCCCATGTCACCCAGCGACCATATGGCCAGCGCATAGTCGGTGGCGACGAAGCCGAGCGGCCTGGCGCCTGCCCTGTCGAGGCGGCGGGTGAGCAACATGCCGAGCGTCTGGTGGGCGAGCCTGCCCTCGAAGGGATAGGCGACCAGATAATGGCGGTTGCCGCGCGGAAAGGTCTCGATCAGCAGGTCATCGCGTTTGGGCAGCACCGACTTGTCGGCCTGGAATCGCAGCCAGTCGGCCACCTGCTCGGGCAGCTTCTTCCAGCGCTGCGGATCGTCCAGCATGATGCGGACCTGTTCGGCGAGATAGGTCGAAAGCGGGAACTTGCCGCCACCATAGTAGGGCACCTTGGCATCGCTGCCGGGCGCGTTCGACACAAAGCATTCGTTCTCGCGAATGCCTTCGAAGCGCAGCACCTTGCCAGCGAACATGAAGGTGTCGCCATGCGTCAGCGTTTCGAGGAAGGCCTCCTCGATCTTGCCGAGAACGCTGCCGCCGCGCGTAGCCGAGCCTTTGCTGCCAGCCTTGACGTAACGCACGTTGAGCGCCGGCACTTCGATGATGGTGCCGACATTGAGCCTGTATTGCTGGGCGACGCGCGGATTGGGAACCCGCCATAGGCCATCCTTGTTCAGGCGGATCCGGGCGTATCGCTCATAGTTCTTCAGCGCGTAGCCGCCAGTGGCGACGAAATCGATGACGCGGTCGAAGGTCGGCCGATCGAGGCTGGCATAGGGTGCCGCCGTTCGCACTTCCTCGAACAGATCATCGGCGCGGAAGGGTGCGCCACAGGCGCAGCCGAGCACGTGTTGGGCCAGCACATCGAGACCGCCATCGACCAGCGGCGGTGTATCCTGTGCACCGAGATAGTTGGCGTCGAGCGCGGCCCGGCATTCCAGCACCTCGAAGCGATTGGCGGGGATGAGGATCGCCTTTGACGGTTCGTCCATGCGGTGGTTGGCGCGGCCGATGCGCTGCGCCAGCCGGCTCGCCCCCTTCGGCGCGCCGACATGCACGACCAGATCGACATCGCCCCAGTCGATGCCGAGATCGAGCGTCGAGGTGGCGACGATGGCACGCAGCGCGTTCTCGCCCATCGCCTTCTCTACGCGCCGGCGCTGGGCAACATCGAGTGAGCCGTGATGAAGCGCGATCGGCAAGGTGTCGTCGTTGACCCGCCACAATTCCTGGAACAGCAGTTCCGCCTGGCTGCGGGTGTTGACGAACAGCAGCGTCGTCTTGTGGCGCTTGATCTCGCGATAAATCTCCGGCGTGGCGTAGCGGGCCGAATGCCCTGCCCACGGCACGCGCTCTTCGGAGTCGAGGATGGAGATCTCGGGCTTCGCACCACCCGTGACGATGATCAATTCGGACATGTCGCCGGGTGGATTCTGGCTGACCAGCCAGCGTCGCAATTCGTCCGGTTCGGCCACCGTCGCCGACAGGCCGATTGTCTGCAGGCCGGGCACAAAGCTGCGCAGCCGCGCCAGGCCGAGCGCCAGCAGATGGCCGCGTTTCGACGTCACCAGCGAATGCAGCTCGTCGAGCACGACATAGCGCAGGTCCTCGAAGAAGCGCCCGGCATCGCCGGCCGCTATCAGCAACGCCAGTTGCTCGGGCGTGGTCAGCAGAATATCGGGCGGCACCAGCTTCTGCCGCTGGCGCTTGTGCGACGGCGTGTCGCCGGTGCGCGTCTCGATGCTGATCGGCAACCCGATCTCCTCGACCGGCTTGCCGAGATTGCGCTCGATGTCGACGGCGAGCGCCTTGAGCGGCGAGATGTAGAGCGTGTGTATGCCGCGATGCGCCTGCCCCGGCTTTCGCCTTGGCCTGACGGCCAGTTCGGTCAGCGAGGGCAGGAAACCGGCCAGCGTCTTGCCAGCCCCGGTCGGCGCGATCAGCAGCACCGATTGCCCACTTTGAGCCTTCGCCAACAATTCGATCTGATGGGCGCGCGGCGACCAGCCTTTCTCGCCGAACCATCTGAGGAATGGCTCGGGCAGGGCCACAGTGGCATTCTGTTCGGCAAGGCGCGGCTCAACTGTCACGCGCAAGAGGTAGCGCGGCCACGGGCAATCGCCAAGGAAAATCGGAACAAAAGGGGATCGAGGAGAGCGCTCCTCTTCCCATCGCTATACGGCGAGAGGATGCCGGCAGGGCAGGCAAGGGCCAGCGCCAGCGATCACAAATTGGCTTGGCGCGATCACCTGCAGGCTCGCGCCGCCCCTCATCCGCCCTTCGGGCACTTTCTCCCCGTATAGTGACGGGAGAAGGAAGGAGCTTACGGCCGCCGAAACCCCGTCGGGCCGCCATAGAGATAACCGATGCGGGCGATGGCATCCTTCAGCCCTTCGCGTGAGACCAGCATGGTGTGGCCATTGGCATGGATCATGGTCTCGGCATCGGTCATGACCGCGACATGACCTTTCCAGAAGACGAGGTCGCCCCGGCGCAATCCGGCATGGTCCGGGCCCGGATCGAGCGGCTCGCCGATGCTTGCCGCCTGCATGTCGGAATCGCGAAGCACGTCCCGGCCGGCCATGCGCATCGCCAGCTGCACGAGGCCCGAACAGTCAATGCCGAAGCCGGACGCGCCACCCCAAAGATACGGTGTTCCAAGAAAGGTCTCGGCCACCGCGACATAGTCGGCGGCGACTTCGCCGATCGGCCGCAAATGGCCCGCGATGATCCCCTCGCCAGAGGGCAGGACGGCATAGTACGTACCGCGCGTTTCGGCGCTCCCCGCCACGGTCACCATCGATCCCATTGATAGCCGTCCAGCGATCGGAAAGCGCAGATCCGGACCGGGGTAGAGGAAGGTGCGGGGCACCGAGACGATATGGGTGGGCGCGTGGTCCCGTCCGCCCAGCATGGATGCGTTGACGTAGCCGACATAGCCATCGCGTTCGGCCTGGATCCAGGCCCAGCCTTCGGCTTCCTCGAAAACCAGCACATCGTCACCAAACAGGGCTTGCGTGTTGATGCCCGCATCCGCCCTAGGCGCCTTGCGGATATCGGCCACCGAGACCGAAATCCGCGCCGGCCGGCCGGCGACGAAGCGGTCGGCGACGACCTCACCCTTCAGCCTTGCGTCGGCAAGGTCGGAACGGAAAGCGTGAAGGCGGGCATCGTGAGCGGTCAAATCGGCAATCCGGTCAAATGGCTAGTGGTCAGATGGGCAGTTCGTGCGCCCTGGCGATGATACCATCGCCGAAGCGCTCGACAAAGAGCGCGCCCTCGACCGTTCGCTTGATCAGGACATTGCGCTTGTCGAGCTCGTCGCGATGGCGCGAGACCAGCTTCAGCGCGCCCATCGTGTCGAGCGCGCGGGTGATGACCGGCTTGGTGACGTTGAGGCGAGCGGCGAGCCCACGCACCGTATGCGGCGGCGGATCGAGATAGATGGTGAACAGGATCGCCGTCTGGCGCATGGTCAGGTCGGGTGCGTCGTCGCGCACCTGCGACAGCATCACCTGCTGCCACAGTCGCAAGGCCTGGCTCGGGCGCATCGCAATCGACATCGCACAAGCATGACACCAAATTGTTTCGGTTCCGTTTCAGTTTCGGCGATTTGCCGGCTCTGTTGGCCGGCTCAGCCGAAACGCTTGGAAATGACCCGCTCCAAAGCCCTGATACCCTGGGCTTCGCCGCCAGCAGGGCCATGCGGGCGGTCGGCGGGGTTCCAGGCGAAGATGTCGAAATGCGCCCAGCTCTCGGTCTTCTCGACAAAGCGCTTGAGGAACAGGGCAGCGGTGATCGAGCCGGCGAACCCGTCCGTGGTGACATTGTTGATGTCGGCGATCTTCGATGACAGTTTCGCATCGTAAGGCCGCCACAGTGGCATGCGCCACAGCGGATCCTCGACCGCGGCGGAAGCCGCGGCCAGATCCGAGGCCAGCGCCTCGTCACCGGTGTAGAAGGGCGGCAGATCGGGGCCAAGCGCGACACGGGCGGCTCCCGTCAGCGTGGCCATGTCGACCAGGAGCTGCGGTTCCTCGTCGTCGGCAAGCGCCAGCGCGTCGCCCAGCACGAGCCTCCCTTCGGCGTCCGTGTTGCCGATCTCGACAGTGATGCCCTTGCGGCTCGCCAGCACGTCGCCCGGTCGGAAAGCATTGCCGGCGATCGAATTCTCGACCGCGGGGATCAGCACCCGCAACCGCACGTTCAATCCGGCGGCCATGATCATGGAGGCCAGGCCAAGCACGTTGGCAGCGCCGCCCATGTCCTTCTTCATCAGCAGCATGCCGGATGATGGCTTGATGTCGAGGCCCCCAGTGTCGAAACAGACACCCTTGCCGACCAGCGTCACCTTCGGCGCGGGCTTCGGTCCCCATGTCATGTCGATCAGGCGCGGCGCGCCGGTCGAGGCACGGCCGACGGCATGGATCATCGGGAAATTCTGGGCGAGCAGGTCGTCGCCCTTGATGACAGAGACTTCGGCCTTATGAACACCGGCCAAGGTTCGCACCGCCTTCTCCAGATCGTCCGGTCCCATGTCGCTGGTCGGCGTGTTGACCAGGTCGCGTGTCAGAAAGACGCCATCGGCGATACGGCGAACACGCCCTGCGTCGACACCGGCCGGCAGACGGAAGCGCAACGCCTTGCCCGACTTCTTGCCATAGCGGGTAAAGACATAGCCGCCGAGCGCCAGTGCGATTGCCGCGAGTTCCGGCTCGTTCGGCGTCGCGGCGAAATGCCAGTCGCCTTCCGGCAGGTTTTTGGACAATACACCGAGTGCCAACGCGCCGTCGCCGTCTCCAATGCCGAACAAGGCCCCGGCAAGCGCACCGTTTTGGCCGGGCACGGCCAGCGTCCTGCCTGCCTCGCCGGAAAAGCCGTTGGCCCTGGCCCAGGCCATCGTGGATGGCGCAAGGCCCGCGGCCTCCAGACCGTCCCTGGCCACCAAGTGCACCGGCAACGCGCCGTCCAATTTCTTCTCGACGAGTTCGACAGGCATTCGATGTTCTCCATGCCGAACCAAACCGAGTCGGCGTTTCTTAACTCTCCGTTAGGGTTAACAGAATATTTCTGCGGGAGGGAAGATGGCCACGCAATGGCCGCGCGCATGAATGGAGGCTTGGGTAGCGATGCCGACCGACCGCACAGTGAATGCCAGGGGAAAACGGCTCGTCACCACGGCCCTCATGCTGGCGCTCGCGGCGGGCGTCGCCGGCTGTGGAACCGACAAGCTCACCACCGGCTCGATCGGCCGCACCGGCGGCAAGCCGCTTGCGACCATGTCGGCTGGAGAGTTGCACAGTGCGACGGCCGCCCTTGGCCAGTCCTACGCCAGGAACCCCAACGACAAGCGAATCGCGACCAACTTCGCGGCCGCGTTGCAGATGGACGGCGATGCCGACCAGTCGCTTGCCGTGATGCGCAAGCTGGCGATCGCCTACCCCAAGGACCGCGACGTGCTCGCCGCCTATGGCAAGGCGTTGGCCGCCAATGGCCAGTTCGAAGCAGCGCTCGACGCCGTGCGCCGCGCGCAGACACCGGAATATCCTGACTGGAGGCTGGTGTCGGCGGAGGCGGCCATCCTTGACCAGATCGGCCAGAAGGACGACGCGCGCCAGCTCTACCGCAAAGCCCTCGAACTCAAGCCGAACGAGCCCTCGGTTCTCTCCAATCTCGGCATGTCCTATGTGCTGGAAGGGGATCTGCGTACCGCCGAGACCTATATGCGCTCGGCCGCCCAGCAGCCCGGCGCCGACAGCCGTGTACGCCAGAACCTGGCGTTGGTCGTTGGCCTGCAGGGCCGTTTCGACGAAGCCGAGAAAATCGCCTCGCAGGAGCTCTCGCCCGAACAGGCACAGGCCAATGTCGCCTATCTCAGGCAGATGCTGGCCCAGCAGAATGCCTGGAGCCAGCTCAAGGATCAGGACAAGGCGAAGCCGGCAACCAACTGACAACGATTTCGCCGACAGACGTTGAAAGCCGCGCTGCATGCAGCGCGGCTTTTGACTTTGGGCGAGGACCTGCCGCGACTTTTACTGACTGGTCGACGCTGGCGCCCCGGAATGATCGCCAAAGATGCCGCGCTGGCTGACCTGGATGCCGGCGGGGCCCAGGATGATGGCGAAAAGCACCGGCAGGAAGAACAGGATCATCGGCACGGTGAGCTTGGGCGGCAAGGCGGCGGCCTTCTTCTCGGCGGCGTTCATGCGCATGTCGCGGCTTTCGGCGGCAAGCACGCGCAACGCGTGCGCCACGGGCGTGCCGTAACGTTCGGCCTGGACGAGCGCCTGCGAGACCGATTTGACCGATTCCAGGCCGGTGCGGCTGGCAAGATTCTCATAGGCCTGCTTGCGTTCCTGCAGATAGGAGAGCTCGGCGTTGGTGAGGATGAACTCTTCCGCCAGAGCCACCGACTGCGCGCCGATCTCGTCGGCAACCTTGCGCAGCGCGGCTTCCACCGACATGCCCGACTCCACGCAGATCAGCATCAGGTCGAGCGCATCAGGCCACGCCATCTGAATCGACTGCTTGCGCTTGGTGGCGCGGTTGTTGACATAAACGACCGGTGCGTAGAAGCCGCCATAGGCAACGAGGACGCAGACGAACAGCCGCACGACCAATGGTTTGTCCGGCAACCCTCCAAGCACGAATATGTAGACCAGGGCCAGTGCGAAGCCGACAAAAGGCAGCACGAGACGAAAGAAGAGAAATCGCGTCAGTGGGTTCTGCCCGCGAAAGCCGGCGACCTTGAGCTTCTGCAAGGTGTTCTCGTCGGCCAGGGCGCGCCGCAGGTCGAGCCGGTCGACAATGTTGCGCATGCCTTCCGACTGTTGCTCGCGCAGGCCTTTGCGGCGGCGATCGGCCTCGCTAGCAAGCCGCGCGCGCTGCTTGGCGCGAAGCTCGTCGCGCTCCAGCGCGACCGACTTCATGCGCGCCTTGAGCTGGTTGCCGCCAAGCGCCGGCAGCAGTGTAAAGACGGTCGCGAACACGGCGATGGCGACCAGCACCGCGATCAGGAACGCCGGATCCGTCAGTGACTTGACGACTTGTTCACTCATGCCGCGGCCCTAGACATCAAAGTTCATCATCTTGCGCATCACGAAGATGCCAATCGACATCCAGACGGCGGAAACGCCGAGGATCAGATTGCCAACACTGGTGTTGAACAGCGGCATCAGGTAGAGCGGGCTCGATAGGTAGACCAGGAAGGCGACGATGAAGGGCAGCGCGCCGATAATGGCGGCCGACGCCTTTGCCTCCATGGACAGCGCCTGGACCTTGGCCTTCATCTTCTTGCGGTCACGAAGCACGCGCGAGAGGTTGCCCAGCGCCTCGGACAGATTGCCGCCGGCCTGCGACTGGATCTGGATGACGATGCCGAAGAAACTCGCCTCGGTGCATGGCATAGTTTCGGGCATGCGCAGGGTCGCATCGGGGATCGACAGGCCCATCTGCTGCGCATCGACGATGCGACGGAACTCGGTCTTCACCGGCTCCGGGGATTCGTTGGCGATCAGGCGCACGGCATCATTCAGGGGCAGGCCGGACTTGACCGCGCGCACGATGATGTCGAGCGCATTTGGAAATTCGTTGAGGAATGCCTTGACGCGCCGGGCGCGGCGAAATGAGACGAACCAGCGCGGCAGGCCGAGCGCACCGGCCAACAGCACGCCTGGCAGGACAAGCATCGGCGCCCCGGCCATGAAGGCGACCACGGTCAGCGCGAGACCGCATATGGCGGAATAGATGTAGAAGCGCTCGATCGAAACCTTCATGCCGGCCTGGCGAAGCTGGGCTTTGAGCGGCGGCTTCTTGACGGCGTTGTCCTTGGTTCTCTGCTTCTCGTCGAGGTCCTTCAGCGAATCCTGTACCGATTTACGGCGCTTGGCCGCATCCGCCGCGCGGTCGCGCGTGGCCTTGACGATGGAACGGTCGGTCTCCGCGGCCTTGATGGTTTCAAGCCGCTTGCCGGCCTGTTTCTCATTGCTGATCTGGTTGAACAGGAACGCATAGGCGACCGCGCCGGCGCTGAAGCCGGCGAGCACGACAAAAGCCAATACGGTGCCGTCAATTCCAAACATCGACCAGAACCTTCACGCCGGCGGATACGTCAGTCAGCACGTTTCTCCATCGCCTCGAGCGCAGTGGCGAGGCGCTGTTCCTCGCCGTAGTAACGGGCTCGATCCCAGAAATGCGGGCGGCCGATGCCGGTCGAGACGTGCTCGCCCAACAGCCTGCCGTTGGCGTCCTCGCCCTTGATGTTGTAGAGGACGATATCCTGGGTGATGATGACGTCGCCTTCCATACCGATCACCTCGGTGATGTGGGTGATGCGGCGCGATCCGTCGCGCAGACGCGCCGCCTGGATGATCACGTCGATGGAGCCGACGACGATCTCGCGCACGGTCTTCTGCGGCAGCGAATAACCGCCCATGGCGATCATGGATTCAATACGGTTCAGGCATTCGCGCGGGCTGTTCGAGTGGATCGTTCCCATCGAACCGTCATGGCCGGTGTTCATCGCCTGCAGAAGGTCGAACACTTCGGGTCCGCGCACTTCGCCGACGATGATGCGCTCGGGCCGCATGCGCAGGCAGTTCTTGACCAGATCGCGCATCGTCACTTCGCCTTCGCCCTCGAGGTTGGGCGGGCGGGTTTCCAGGCGCACGACGTGCGGCTGCTGCAGCTGCAGTTCGGCCGAGTCCTCGCAAGTGATGACGCGCTCCTCACGGTCGATGTAGTTGGTCAGGCAGTTGAGCAACGTCGTCTTGCCCGAGCCGGTGCCGCCCGAGATGACGATGTTGCAGCGAACGCGGCTGATGATCTTGAGAACCTCGGCTCCCTGCGGGGAAATGGCGCCGAACTTGACCAGTTGATCGAGCGTCAGCTTGTCCTTCTTGAATTTTCGGATGGTCAGTGCGGCTCCATCGATGGAGAGCGGAGGCGCGATGACGTTGACGCGGGAGCCGTCGGGAAGGCGTGCGTCGCAGATCGGGCTGGATTCATCGACACGGCGGCCGACCTGGCTGACGATGCGCTGGCAGATGTTGAGAAGCTGCTGGTTGTCGCGAAAGCGAATGCCGGTCTGTTCGACCTTGCCGTTGACTTCGATATAGACGTTCTTCGACCCGTTGACCATGATGTCGGCGATGTCGTCGCGTGCGAGCAATGGCTCGAGCGGCCCATAACCAAGCACGTCGTTGCAGATGTCATCGAGCAGTTCCTCCTGCTCGGCAATCGACATCGCGAAGTTCTTGATCGCAATGATATCGTTGACGATGTCGCGAATTTCCTCGCGCGCGCTTTCGGGTTCGAGTTTGGCGAGCTGCGAGAGGTCGATCGTGTCGATGAGCGCCGAGAAAACCTGGCTCTTTGTGTCGTAGTAGGTTTCGCTCTTTTCGCGACCCCGCTTCGCCTCCGGCGCGATGGGCGGCGCTTCGACCGCGCGGCGAGCCGGCGGAGCGACAGGTGCGCCTGGCTGCGGCTGTGCCGCGGGCCGGGCCAAAACCGCCGTATCCGCTGAACCCGCGGGCGGCGGCGCGGCCGGCGCAGGTGCTGGCTGGCGGAATTCCGGCGTGAACCGGTTGCCGTCGTCGTTGCCTCTTTTACCGAACATGATCGACTACCGACCCCACTGCGTCACTTCTTGTTGCGTGAGAGCTTGCCGAGCAGACTGCTCAGGCCAGCCTTCTTTTTTGTCCTGATCTCGCTGCGGCCGGTCAGCACATGGGCAATCTCATTGATCATGGCCACAACCGGATTCTTGGCATCCATCTCGCCGAGCATGCGCCCATTGTTGGCTGCATTGCCGAAAAGCAACGGGTCAAAGCCGATGACCGACATCGGCGTCAGGCCGAGCGGCTCGGCGAAATCGGACGGCGAAATTTCCGGCCGCTTGGGGACGCCGGCCTGGTTGATGATGAGCTTCGGCGGCGGGTCGTTGGGGCGAAGCCGCTTCAGCATGTCGACCAGGTTCTTGGTGTTGCGCAGATTGGCCAGTTCCGGCGTCGCCGTGATGACGATCTCGTCGGCCTTGACCAGCGTGTTCTTTGCCCAGCCCGTCCAAACATGGGGAACGTCCAGCACCAATAGCGGCACACTGCGCTGAGCGGTATCGACAAGCTGCGCGAAGGCATCGGGATCGAAGTCGTAGACGCGTTCCAGCGTCGAGGGCGCCGCGAGCAGCGACAGGTGCTCCGCGCACTGGGTCAGCAGCCGGTCGAGATAGACTTCGTCGATGCGTTCGGGCGAAAACACCGCTTCGGCGATGCCCTGTGCCGGATCCTGGTCGAAATTGATATTGGCCGTGCCGAAGGCGAGGTCGAGGTCGGCAACGACGACCTCGGACTTGAATAAGGAGGACATTGCCCAGGCTACATTATGGGCGATGGTGGAAGAGCCGACGCCGCCCTTGGCACCGACAAAGGCCATCGAACGGCCGAGCGGCTCGGCCTCAGGGTCGACGAAAATCGACGACACGACACTGACGATGTCGGCCATCGACACCGGCGCGATGACATATTCGGAGATGCCGGAGCGGATCAGCTCGCGATAGAGACCGACGTCGTTGTAATGGCCGATAACCACCACTTTCGAGGATGGATCGCAGTGTTCCGAGAGCTGGGCGAGCTGCTCCAGCAATTGCTTGGGTTCGCTGCGTGACTCCAGCAGGATCAGGTTCGGCGTCGGTGCCGACTGATAGAATTCGATGGCGGTGGGAACACCGCCCATATGGACCTTGAGATGCGCCTTGGTCATGCGGCGATCCTCGCCGGCGCGCTCGACCGGATTGGCAACGCCCTCGGTCTCGCAGAATGCCTGGATCGAGATGCGGGGGACCGGCCGCAAGGCCTGCATCGCGGCGATGTCCTGCGGTGAGGTGTCACCGCCGTCCACGGTGGCGTCATAGGCAAGGTTGCTCATGGTCATGCTCTTTCCGTGGCCTGTTCTTTCCGTGTCTTCTCTTTCCCAAGGGCGGCTTAGTAGGTCACTTCCGAATTGCCGAGGAATTCATCCGAAATGCCCCTGTTGCGGTAGACATCGATCACCGCGCCACGATTTTCCGCGTCGATAGTGGTCTGCTTGCGCGGTCCGAGCAGGTCGGACGGGTTCGCAACCTGGGCGGCGAGATTGTTCTGATAGGAGCAGCCGAAGTCGGCATAATGCTTGTTCTCCGACGTCTCCGCCAGATCGTCGGGCCAGCGTCCGCATTTGTCGGTCTGGGCTCTCACCGCGATATAGGAGACGCGAACCGGGGCCGATGTCTCGCTCGATCCAGCCTGATAGGAAACCACGACGATCCGGTTGCGCTTGACGCCGCTGGCGACCGCCAGCCGGGCGAAATCGCGGCCGGCCGCCGACGCGGCGACCTGATTGGCTGATCCGCTGGGGATCTGGATCGTCAATGTCGGAGCGGCACTCTTGTCATAGCCGTCGAGGAAACCGAGCAGCGTGTCGCGCTGCGAACCGGTCATGCCACGGTCGCCGGCGCCGACAGGAAGATCGATCTTCTGGTTCTTCTCCGCGATCACGATCGGATGGTTGGTGCGATAGTCGTCCGGAATGGCACCCACGGTGATGCTGTCGCGCTGGGCGCAACCGGCCAGCAAGGCCGTTGCCGCCGCCGCCAGGATCGAGAGCGCCCGCAGGCTGGCCCGTGAACGGCCGGTGCGCATCGTCGTGGCGATGCTCCTTGTGTTCAACGCTGACTGAGACATGTCCGCTTCCCCATTCACTTGTAGATAAAGCCGACAACGCCGTGATACCGGCCGTTGGGCTTGTCGGTCTGCATGGTGCCGTAGACGCGATTGACCTTGCCAAGGAACATGCCGGCGCCGTCGCTCGGAGGGTTGAAATTGTCGTCCGGCTTGGCGAGATCGTTGCGGGCTACCGGCTTCGTCAGATAGGGCGTGATGATGATGACGAGCTCACTTTCGTTGCGCACGAAGTCCCTGCTACGGAAGAGCGCCCCAAGCACGGGAATCTTCGTCAGTCCCGGCAAGCCGTTCACGGCCTGCCTGACATCGTCGCGAACCAGGCCGGCGATCATCATGGAGCCGCCCGAGGGCAGTTCGACTGTCGTATCGGCAAGGCGCTTGCGCAGCGACAGGATATTCGTGCCGGGGCTCGTCACGCCATTGGAAAGCGACACGGATCCTTCGGTCGTCGGCTCCGAAACCGAGGTTCTGACCTTCAGGCTGATACGGCCGGGAGACAGCACGACCGGCTGGAATTCCAGGCCGATGCCATACTCGATCTTTTCGATGTTATAGGTTGTCAGGCCAGTCTGGTTGTCGGTGGATACGTTCTGGGAGACGCCGGACACCATGTTGTATTCGCCACCGACCTTGAAGGTCGCCTTCTCGCCGGATACGGCGGTCAAGGTCGGCTCAGCCAGCGTCTTCATGACCCCGGACTCCTCCATGGCGTTGATATAGGCCATCAGTGCCGAGTTGCCGATGCTGAAGCCCGAATGCGACAGCTGCTTGCCCAATCCCGTGAAATTGTCGCTGATCGCACCGTAGCTGATGCCATTGCTGCCGCCATTGCCGATCATGTTGACGCCGAGCTGTTTCATCACGGACCGGCTGACTTCGGCGACGGTCACTTTCAGCGTGACCTGGTCGTCACCGATGATCTGCAGGAGATTGACGATCTTCGAGACGCGTCGTTCCTGGTCGGGGTTGTTGATGTCGACACCGCTCTGGGCCGAGCCGCCGGCCGCGGTCTGCGAATACTGACCCGTCGTCGCTTCACCGCCCGAAACGAAGATCGTCGCCAGATCGACCGCCCGCTTCGCATCCAGCGGTGTATCGACGGTCCCGGTCAAGACGACGTTGTCGTTCAGCAATTCCACCTTGACGGCCGAGGTCGGAAGGAAGCGCTTGATGTAGCCCTCCAGGCCGGCAACGTCGCGTTCGACGGCCAGATCCAGGCTGGCGATCTGTTCGCCGTTCGGACCGAAGACGAAGATGTTGGTCTCGCCGACCGACTTGCCGAACAGGTAGATCCGCCTTGCGGTGCGGGTCACCGCATCGGCGACGCTCGGGTTGGCGACAAGAATGTCGTAGGCATCGCTCGGCAGGTCTATGACCACCGATTTGTTGAGGCCCAGCTTGACGCGCTGCGTGGCTGTCGTAGCCGTCACCTGCGTACTCTTGGCCTCGACAACGCCCTGCACATTCGTCCCGACGAGCAGCAGGCCGAATGCCGCGGCTGCGATTGCCGGCAGTTTACCGCTTAGCCTCATTTCCTTGCCCCTACCTCGGAAACTTCACC
The DNA here is from genome assembly GCF_056868045.1 of Mesorhizobium sp. HAY1-8B. Lineage (NCBI taxonomy): Bacteria > Pseudomonadati > Pseudomonadota > Alphaproteobacteria > Hyphomicrobiales > Phyllobacteriaceae > Mesorhizobium > Mesorhizobium sp. HAY1-8B. The sequence continues at coordinate 1,798,862 of NZ_CP200321.1, read as the reverse complement.
CGACTTGATCAATCTCACCGTTCCCTTGCGGCCATTGCCGGAAACGAGATAGTCGGCCTCGTCCACATTCTTTTCCTGGGTGTCCGTGATCGCCCGCAGCGCCAGGGTCAGGCGATCGGCCATCTGCTGGGCAACAGTGATGATCTCCGCCTGTTTGGGCGTGAGCTCCAGCGTGGCGGTCTGGCCGACCCTGGTCTTCTTGCCCTCCTCGTCCTCCTGGATGGTCTGGTCGATTGCCAGGACGCGGATATTCTTGAGGATGGTTTCAGTGTTGAAACCGGTGCTGCCGCTGTTTGCATCCGCCCTTCGCGTCATGATGACGTCGACAAAATCGTTTGGAAGGATGAAGCCGCCTGCCGAAGTGTCGGCCGATATGGCGGTGGCGACCGCCCGCATCCCGGAAGGCAGGATGGACGACATGAAGCTCTGGCCCTCGCCGATCAGCTTGGAACGCCGCACGGGCTCGCCCGCGTACATCGGCACACGGGCGATCGATCCCTTCAACTTGTCCAGGGCGTCGGGAGCGGTTGCCTTGGTGATGAAATTCGCGTTGACGCCGTCGGCCGGCCAGGATTGCCAGGAGATGTTGTTCTGGAGCGCGTTGCCCATCGCGACATCGCCCGAGAGCACGAGCACGTCCTGCAGGGGCACGGCGGGAGCCTGGGGACCCGAATCGACGACGATCTGGGGCGGCGGCGCGGCGACCATGTTCTTTGCGACATAGCCAGCGCCACCTGCCGCGGCCACCGCCACGCTCAGAATAATCAGTCGGGATGCTGGCATCTGTCCGAACCCTCGCCCTTGGCAAACCACCTAGCCAAGCCGGACTTTGCAGCGGCAATCGTCAAAACAAGGTTAATGCAATGCTTACGATCGTGATTAATTTAAGGTTTACATAAATTAGCTGGATCGCCTCGCCACGGATGCAAAAGAGGGTCCTGGCCGCCGGCGCTCCAAAGCCGGTCGGGCAAGCCGATCAAGGTGACGGAATTCAGATCGCGTTCAGCTCGCCAGCCTTGCCAGCGCCCACACCATCAAGGGCGAATCCGGATAGGTCAGCAGTCCGCCCAGGCCGAGCGCGATCCCATAGGGAACCCCGGTCGTGTCATCCGCGAAATGACGCAGGAATGGATTGCGACCGGTAATAACCGCCAGCGGCGATTTCCGATAGACGAGAATGGCAAGCGTCAGCAGGCCGCCGATAAATGTCGAGACGACCAGGTATTCGACAAGATGAACGTTCAACCCCATCCACACGGCCGTGGCGGCGAGCAGCTTGGCATCGCCTCCACCCATGCCACCCATTGCGAACAGGCCGAACGTCACGGCAAGGACCAGGGCGCCGGCGGCGAAATGCCAACCATAGGCCGCCCATTCCATACCCGTCAGTGGCGCAACCAGCGCAAAGACGGCGACAAGCAGCACCGACACGCGATTGGCAATCGTCATCGACAGCATGTCGGAGATCGCGGCAAACAGCATGCAGAACGGAAAGACGACGAAGATCAGGGCCTCAAGCATCGGCGCTCATGCCTATTGTCAGAATTCCAAGGGGCTCAATCTAGGCTCGTTCGATTAACGATTGATGAGGCCCGCAACGAAAAGATGGCTGGTATTGGCAGTGACATGGACGAACAGAATAAAACAGGGGCCGCCATGTGGCGGCCCCTGTCTGGAACGCTATCGGAGCGTTCAACAATAAGCAGATCAGCTGCCGCTGGTGTTCAGGGTGCTTCCGATGGAAGTGAACTTGGCGTTGATCGCATTGCCGAGTGCGCCGGCGCCGGTGATGATGGCGAGCGCGATGAGAGCGGCGATCAGACCATATTCGATAGCGGTCGCGCCGGATTCGTCCTTCACGAAACGTGCAAAAAGATTAGACATTCGAGAGCTCCTACTCCACGTGTTACAGCACTTCCGTCAACTTCTGTGATGGTTGATCGGATGCTGCCAATCTAGGGAGAAGCTCTTTCGATCGGCTTAATAAACAGCCTTACCGATTCCTTTCCCGGCTCGAACGGAGTGCTTGGTTAACTCCATGCTAAGCGCCGGCTAAAGTACCGTTCCCCAAGCCAACGCCGCAAAGGGCAAGGACTTGAGGAATCTTGCGACCCAGAGCGGATCGACCATGCGAGCAGCCGTAGCGATCGCCATATCCGGCGCCAGCACGCCGACTTAACCGTTGGTTCACCAATCTCGTTCATGTTCCGTTGAACAGTTTGCTTGCTTGGAGCGCCTCGATGGCCGTGCAGAGATCCTCAATCCTGATTGCCGTGCTTCTTGCCGCCACGGGCCTGATCACGCCAGCCAGAGCCGGCGCCGATATAGAAGTCACCATGAATCAGGCCAAGATCGTGAAACTGTCGCGCCCCGCCGACACGATCGTCGTCGGCAACCCGGCAATCGCCGATGCCTCCGTCCAGGATGCCTCGACGATCGTGCTCACCGGCAAGGGTTTCGGTGTCACCAACCTCGTCGTTCTCGACCAGGACGGCAGCCCGATCGTCGACGCACAGGTTACCGTCGTGCGGCAGGCAGCCTCGTCGGTTCGCATCTACCGGCGTGCCGAGGTCCAGACCATGTCTTGCACACCCTATTGCGAGAGCTCCTACAAGAGCGAGGCCGAAAAATCCTCCGAAGCCGAAATGAACGTCAGCAGATAGGCTGCACGGCCCCGGCGCCCGTCCAGGTTACCGGCCAGTTAAGACGCCCTCGCCGACTTTAACGATCATCCAAACCGGACTTCAATTGGTTTGCGTTAGTACACCTGCCAGGACCGTCCAGGGATGGCAGGAACAGGGCATGCGCAACGGATTCGGCTCGACAGTTCGGCACAAGATGGAGCGCGCCAGGTCTTTCAGGCGCTTCCTTCGCGACCGGCGTGGCAGCACGGCGCTGGAGTTCGCGCTGCTCGCATTGCCGTTCGCCCTCCTTGTGTTCGCCATCCTTGAAAGCTGCATCTCGTTTGCCGGCCAGGAGGTGATGGCCAACATCACCGACGATGTCGCGCGCCAATTGCGCACGGGCAAGTTGAAGCCGGCCGATGTGGCCGGGGACAAGCTGACGACCCTGATCTGCGGCAGGCTGCAGATCATCGTCTCCACGGATTGCCCGCAACAGTTGCTCGTGGATCTTCGCGAGTATCCGACTTTCGCCGACGCGGCGACGGCGACCTTCAAGATCCAGAGCGGCGACGTCGTGCTGATGCAAGGCACGAATTCACAGACTTTCGCGAACGCGCCTGGCCTGGCGGAATCGAAGAACATGCTGCGGGTCTTCTACAAGTGGCCGGTCATGACCGATCTGATGGCCAAGTCGATGGCTAATCTGAATGGTGGCAGGACGCTGCACTTCGCGTCCGTGACCTGGCAGAACGAGCCGTTCGACAATTGAGTTCGAAGACGCCAACAAGAAAAAAAGGCAATGACATGATGCGTGCGGGGGCACATCCGGGAATTGCAGGGATCTGGGGCAAGGCGGTCGGGTTCCTCTCCAATCGCCGTGGGGTGGCGGCGGTCGAGTTCGCTCTGATCGTGCCGATCCTGCTGGTCATGTACTTCATGACCATGGAGGCTTCGCAGGCCATCGAGACCAGCAAGAAGGTCAGCCGCATCGGCAGCATGGTTGCCGACCTCGTCACGCAGCAGCCGACCATCGTCAAGGCGGATCTCGACGCCATCATGAAAATCGGCACCTCGACCATCCAGCCCTACAACCGCTCGACACCGAACATCACCATCACCGCAATACAGGTCACCACCGATACGCCACCCCAAGTGAACGTGGTGTGGTCGCGCAAGGTGGTCAACGGCGTCTACAGTATCGCTACTGCCCTGCCCGCGACCACCACGGTTCCGGCAACGCTCAAGGTCGCCGGCACCTTCCTCATTCGTGTCGAGAGCAATCTGGCCTATACGCCGATTATCGGCTGGACGACGGACACCCAACAAAAGCTTGGACTGACCAGATCCCTTACCACGACGATCCCGATGGGCGAGACCTACTACCTGCGCCCACGCAGGAGCCTGACGATCCCCTGCAGCGATTGCTGAAGGTTTTTACCGCTGGCCACCATCGGCCGACACAAAGCGCACGATGGCTTGTGCCGTCGCATAGTCTTTCGGGGCCACGGTCAGAAAGCCGCCGGAGTGTTTCGATTCCAGGAGATCGTAGACATCCGGCGTCGTCGATTTGAGGTTGGTGAGGAAGACGGTCAGCCTGCGCTTGGCTTCCGGGTCGAGATCGCTGCGTACGGCATGGGGACCGTATCTCAGCAAGCCCGACGTCCACACGACCTGAAATGCCGACGGCGAAAGCCCGGCCTCTTCCAACCTTGCCTGCGTGCCGTCAGACAACAATGGCTGGCCGTCGGCCGTCGCCGTCACCCAGCCGAACAAAGCGTCAGCCTGGCCATCGAAGAGCATTTTTTCCGCCGCGGACGCTGAATCGGCATGGAGCAGAAACGGTGAATCTTCGGTGATCTTGACGTGTTCGGCGGCCAATCCCGCCAGCGGCAAAAGCGAACCTCCGACGCTGTCCGGCGGCGGCATGGCGATCCGGTGCGTCTCCATCGCCGCCAGGTCGGGCAGTTTGCCGTCCCTGGTCAGCAGCACGGAGCGGATGCCGGCCGCGCCGTCGGAATCGACCGGAGCCACAAGCGGCTCGATGCATCCACAACGCTGCAGCGCCGTCGCGTAGGCCGTCGCCGAATAGATGGCATATTCGATCCGGGCATTGGCCTGAGCCTCGATCAGTGCCGCATAATCGCGCGCGACGACAAACTCCACCTTCATGCCAAGCGCATCGGTAAAGGATTGCGTCAACAGCGCCAGGCCCGGGACGGTGTTGCCGGCGCCAGGCTCGGCGACGATACCGATGCGAAACGTGCCGATATCATCGCGCCAGTCGGCCCGCGCCGGACCACACCAAAGCGCGCCGTGCACGGCCACAAGGGCAGCGCATGCCTTCCGCGCGGCATTCATGACAAGACCGTCCTGCGTTTTCTTCGATCCATATCCATTGCCCGCTGCGCGCGACACTTTACATCCTGGATTGAGCTTGTCGTCGCCCAAAACCGCTGCACACTTTTGGGGGACATGGGCCTTAGTTTTTGTGCATGTCGTTGCCCCAAAACCGCTACGCACTTTTGGGCGACATGCACTCTTAGGTTTGCTTATGTCGTTACCCCAAAACCGCTGCGCACTTTTGGGCGACATGCACTGGACTATCGCGCCAAGCTGTTGCCGTTTGGTTTCCGAATTGCCAATGCCGCCGTGGAACCCTATGTCTGGGCGTCCAAACTGGCGATAATGACCCGATGGCGCGTGCTTTCCTCTTCGTCCTGGATTCTTTCGGCATCGGCGGCGCGGCCGACGCCGAACGCTATGGCGACGCCGGCGCCAACACGCTCGCGCACATCGCCGAAGCTTGCGCCGAAGGGCGCGCGGATCGCGAGCGGCTTCGGCAAGGGCCGCTGTTTGTCCCCCACATGGCATCGCTCGGGCTCGGCAAGGCAGCCGAGACGGCGACAGGATTGGCTTTTGCCCATTTCGGGACGGATCTGCTCGCCAATGCCTTCCATGGCGCGGCGCAGGAAGTTTCGAGCGGCAAGGACACTCCGTCCGGTCACTGGGAGATCGCGGGCCTGCCGGTGCGTTTCGATTGGGGATACTTCCCGGATACGGTTCCAGCCTTTCCGGCTGATCTGACCGCTGCGATGATCCGCGAGGGCGAGGTTTCAGGCATTCTCGGCAACTGCCATGCGCCGGGCACCGAAATCATCGAACGGTTCGGCGAGGAGCACATCCGCACCGGCAAGCCGATCTGCTACACCTCCGTCGACTCGGTCCTGCAGATCGCCGCGCATGAAGTCCATTTCGGGTTGGAGCGGCTTTATGAATTCTGCCAGGTCGTGCGCCGTCTGGTTGATCCGCTCAGAATCGGGCGCGTGATCGCACGGCCGTTCGTCGGTGAAACCGCCGCGACCTTCGAACGGACGTACAACCGCCACGACTATGCCGTGCCGCCGCCGGAGCCGACCTTGCTCGACCGGCTGACCGCGCGGGGGAGCCGCGTCATCGCCGTCGGCAAGATCGGCGACATCTTCGCCCATCGCGGGATTTCGGAAGTGCGCAAGGCCGCCGGCAACATGGCCATGTTCGACAAGGCGCTCGGCGCGATGGACGATGCCGGCAACGGCGATCTCGTTTTCGCCAATTTCGTCGATTTCGACACCGAATTCGGTCATCGCCGCGATGTCGCCGGCTATGCCGCCGCACTCGAGGCCTTCGACCGGCGGCTGCCGGAGGCACTCGAAAGGCTGCGGCAGGACGACCTACTCATCCTGACGGCAGACCACGGCAATGATCCGACCTGGCGAGGGACCGACCATACGCGTGAACGCATACCGGTGATCGGCACGGGACCCGGTCTGAGGGGTGGCGACATCGGACTGAGAACAACATTCGCCGATATCGGCGAGACCGTCGCCGAACACCTCGGGCTGGCGCCCGGCCGCCACGGCACTTCTTTCCATGCGATGATTGGCGGCCATGCCTGAATTGCCCGAAGTCGAAACGGTCCGGCGCGGCCTGCAGCCTGTCCTGGAAGGTGCCCGTCTGGCCAGGGTCGAGGCGCGACGGCCAGATCTCCGGTTTCCCTTTCCCGAACGGTTTTCCGAACGGCTGACCGGCAGGACGATCACGGCGCTCGGCCGCCGGGCCAAATATCTGACCATGCATATGCAGGATGGCCCGCTGCTGATCTGCCATCTCGGCATGTCGGGTTCGTTTCGTATCGAGGCCGACGATGACAGCGACACACCAGGCGTGTTCCACCACGAACGCTCGAAAAGCACGGTGCACGACCATGTCGTGTTCCATGTGGTCTCCGCCGCCGGTGCCCCGTCGCGCGTAATCTTCAACGACCCGCGCCGCTTCGGCTTCATGCTGTTCGCGGAAGGATCGCCGGAGACGCATCCGATGCTGGCCGGGCTGGGCGTCGAGCCCACGGGCAATACGCTGGACGGCGTGCTGCTCGCCTCGTTGCTGAAAGGCCGCAGATCGCCGCTCAAGGCAGCACTTCTCGACCAGAGACTGATCGCGGGACTTGGCAATATCTATGTCTCGGAGGCGCTTTGGCGTGCCGGCCTGTCGCCCTTGCGCGAAGCCGGCACCATCGCCAAGCCGGGCAAGAGGGCCAGGGAACAAAGCGAACGCCTGGCCGAGGCGATCCGCTCGGTCATATCCGATGCCATCGCCGCCGGCGGGTCGTCGCTGCGCGACTATGTGCACACCGACGGATCGCTGGGCTACTTCCAGCACTCCTTCGCCGTCTACGACCGCGAGGGGGAGCCCTGCCCGAAACCCGGCTGCGGTGGTCACATCGAGCGTATCGTGCAGAGCGGACGCTCGACCTTCTATTGCCGGACGTGTCAGAGCTGAGTTAGTGAACGGTTTTCGTGGGAAGGCGCATGGCTTTCCCTTGAGAAGGCTTCAAAACAAAGAGATAGACCGGATCGCGAGGAGAAGCAGCCATGGCCTATGAAACGATCATCACCGAGACGCGCGGCAAGGTCGGACTGATCACGCTGAACCGGCCGAAGGCGCTCAATGCGCTGAATTCCCAGATCCTTGCCGAACTCGTCTCAGCAGTGAACGGTTTCGGCGCCGACCCCGGCATTGGCGCCATGGTTATTACCGGCTCCGACAAGGCCTTTGCCGCCGGTGCCGACATCAAGGAGATGCAGGCGATCTCCTATGTGGACGCCTACAGCCAGGACTTCTTCGTCGGATGGGAAGAGTTCACGCGGGCGCGCAAGCCGATCATTGCGGCGGTGGCCGGCTATGCCCTGGGTGGCGGGTGCGAACTGGCGATGATGTGCGATTTCATCATTGCCGCCGACACGGCCAAATTCGGCCAGCCCGAAATCACGCTCGGTGTCATTCCTGGCATGGGCGGGTCGCAACGCCTGACCCGGTTCGTCGGCAAGTCGAAGGCGATGGACATGTGCCTGACCGGACGGATGATGGATGCAGCGGAAGCCGAACGCTCAGGCCTGGTGTCGCGGGTCGTGCCTGCCGGCGAACTCGTCGAGGAGGCCATCAAGGCGGCGGCCAAGATCGCCGATTTCTCGCTGCCGTCGGTGATGATGGCGAAGGAAGCCGTCAACCGCTCCTATGAGACGACGCTGGCAGAGGGATTGCGGTTCGAACGCCGCCTGTTCCATTCGCTTTTCGCGCTCGAAGACCAGAAGGAAGGCATGGCGGCTTTCGCCGAAAAGCGGAAGCCGAATTTCACCAATCGGTAAAGCCTTGCCGGCCGACGATCGAAACCCTGGGGCGGCGACCAAAAAGAACGCCGGGCAGCGTTGACGCGCCGGAAAAGCTGAACTATAAGCCGCACCAACCGAGGCGGCCCCGTGGCTGCCCGTTTGTTTTTTGCGCCCTGCGGCATGCCGCGTGCGCCGACCAGATCAGAAGAGAGGCATCATGGCCAACACATCCTCGGCCAAAAAGGCAACGCGCAAGATCGTCCGCCGCGCAGCGATCAACAAGAACCGCCGCTCGCGCGTGCGCACCTATGTCCGCCAGGTCGAGGAAGCACTCGCTTCCGGCGACAAGGCTGCCGCACAGGCCGCCTTCAAGGCTGCCGAACCGGAATTGATGCGCGCCGCGACCAAGGGCGTCATCCACAAGAACACCGCGTCCCGCAAGGTGTCGCGGCTGGCCCAGCGCCTCAAGGTATTGTCTGCCTGACATCGCCTTTTCAGACTGATCTTCTTTAGAACCCGGCCAGTCGCGCCGGGTTTTTTCGTTTGCCGGCAAGCACTTAAAAAGAATACTCGGAAATGGCGGTCAAAGCGGATTCCAAGCTTCGAAATGCTTTGCCGGCACATGCATGTCCGCTGATGGTTGGCACGCCTGAAAAGCATCCGCTTAAGAACTCTTAATTCTCAGAAATAAGCGATATTTTTCAAATAGTTATCTGTGGTCATCCACAGCTTGTCCACAGCGCCCCGGGGAGGTGGGAGGACAACTGGCTGTCAAGCAAATTATTTCAGAATATTTCGCGCCGGCCCGTATTTTTCATATTCGCGGGAAAAGGGTTTGAATCACAATGGCTTTGTCAAAATACACCGCCGTGGCATGGCGCTCCAACGCGCCCGAGGTAACCAGATTCCTTAAAAATCCGTTAGACGTGGCCTTGCCCTATCCACAGCGATTTCGGTAATGTCGATCTATCGAAAGGGACGGGCCTCTGGCCCTTAACCAGCCTGACGCGGCCAGCTTAAATTGGCGGGATTTGCGACGCGGATCAAGTCTGCGGATAGGTTTGGTTTGCTCTTTTTCGATACGGTAGGGGACTGGCGTAACTAGACATGGCAGGTCGATGGCGCGCCGGCGTTTTCGCCGGGCGGTGTTGTATTGCCCTGACATACCCGACGCGGACTGGCTTCCATGGGCCGGCACCGGTTCCCTGAGACAATGGGCGATGTTCACTGCCAGCGGCGGCAGCGGACGTCGTAGCAAAGCGCAGTCGCTGGAAGAAGGATGCAGGAGGCGCATCCCCGGCGGAAAAACAGGTACAAAAACAAGGAACTCGATCATGCAGAGCGGCATCGAAAGGGAGCTTACGGGCGACCTCCCATTTCCTGGAACTTTGATCGGAGCAAACGAGATGGCGGTCTCCAGCGACGCGGAACAGAAGTTCGACCGGGTCAAGACCCAGTTGAAGGCGCGCCTGGGGGCTGAAGTCTATTCGAGCTGGTTCGGCCGCATGAAGGTCGCGGAGGCATCCAAGGGCATTGTCCGCATCTCGGTGCCCACCGCGTTCCTGCGCTCGTGGATCAACGGCCACTATCTCGACCTCATCTCCGAGCTGTGGAAGCAGGAGGATGCCGATCTCCTCAAGATCGAGATCGTGGTGCGCACGGCCACCCGCCAGGGACGCAACCATGCGGAACCGGATTTGGCCCCGGCACGCAAGATGACACGGCAGACGCAAACCGCATTGGCCGCCGGCACCGTGAGCCCCGGCAGGGTGGAACGCCCCCCGGTGCCGCGTCCGGGCGCCGCGACCGAGAGCGAGTTCCGCCACAATGTGCTGGGATCCCCGCTCGACCCGCGCTACACGTTCGGTTCCTTCATCGAAGGCCCGTCGAACCGGGTGGCTTTCGCCGCCGCCAAGGCCGTGGCGGAATCGCAGTCGAGCGCAGTGCGCTTCAACCCGCTTTTCCTTCACGCGACTGTCGGGCTCGGCAAGACCCATCTGCTGCAGGCCATCGCGGCGGAATCGCTGAAACAGAACCCCAAGTCGCGCGTCGTCTATCTCACCGCGGAATATTTCATGTGGCGCTTCGCCACGGCGATCCGCGACAACAATGCACTGACGCTCAAGGAACAGTTGCGCGACATCGACCTGTTGATCATCGACGACATGCAGTTCCTGCAGGGCAAGTCGATCCAGCATGAATTCTGCCATTTGATCAACATGCTGCTCGACAGCGCCAAGCAAGTCGTTGTCGCCGCCGACCGGCCGCCGTCGGAGCTGGAATCGCTTGAGCCGCGGGTCCGCTCGCGCCTCAATGGCGGTGTCGCGCTCGAAATGTCGGCGCCTGATTTCGCCATGCGCCTCGGCATGCTCAAGCTGCGCCTGGCCACGGCCCGGGTTGACGACGCGTCGCTCGACATTTCAGACGAAATCCTCAACCACGTCGCCCGCACCGTGACCGGCAGCGGACGCGAACTGGAGGGGGCGTTCAATCAGCTGCTGTTCCGCCAGTCGTTCGAGCCGCAGATCACCATCGACCGCATCGACGAGATCCTCGGCCATATCTATCGCACCGGCGAGCCGAAGCGGGTTCGCATCGAGGACATCCAGCGCATCGTGGCGCGCCACTACAATGTCTCGAAGACGGAGTTGCTGTCCAACCGGCGCACGCGCACCATCGTCAAGCCGCGACAGGTCGCAATGTACCTGTCGAAGGTGATGACGCCGCGCTCGTTGCCCGAAATCGGACGGCGCTTTGGCGGCCGCGACCACACAACGGTGCTGCACGCCGTGCGCAAGATCGAGGACCTGTCCGGCAACGACAACACGCTGGCGCAGGAACTTGAGCTGCTGCGACGCTTGATCAACGATCAAGCCTGATCGGACCGAGACAGGCAAGCCAGAACCGTACCGGAATTCAATGGCTTGGCCGCTCCGTGGCCTCGCTGAAATGGGCTCGCGGCGCTGGCTGGTGGCGATCCGGATTCCGGATTCAGCACCCTGCCCGGCGGTCTTCGCGGCCTTTATCCCCAGAAAGCCCGCGCAGCCGCCCGGAACCGGCGGCGCGGGCTTGCGTTTGCTGGCTTTTTCCTGTCAGTTTACGCAGATTCTGAGCCTGTTCAGACCTTTCGCGGGGCGCCGCCAGCCGGAGACCCGCTCATCCTTTCAAGCGAGCCTGTTTCGTCATGCGTGTTATCCTGGAACGGTCAAATCTCCTGAAGTCGCTCAACCACGTCCATCGCGTGGTCGAACGGCGCAACACGATACCGATCCTGTCCAATGTGCTGCTCAGCGCCGAGGGCGCCAGCCTCGAAATGAAGGCGACCGACCTCGATCTGGAGGTGACGGAAGCGACGCCCGCCAAGGTCGAGCGCGGCGGTGCGACGACGGTTCCGGCGCATCTGCTCTACGACATCGTGCGCAAACTCTCGGACGGCGCCGAGGTGATGCTGAAGACGGACGAGGACGGCAACGCCATGACGGTGACGTCGGGCCGATCGAGCTTCCGCCTGCAGTGCCTGCCGCAATCCGATTTCCCCGAGCTCTCGGCCGGATCCTTCTCGCATATCTTCCGGCTCGACTCGGTTGCCCTGAAGGGGCTGATCGAGAAGACGCAGTTCGCCATTTCCACCGAGGAGACGCGCTATTACCTCAACGGCATCTACCTGCACACGCATGAGGTCGGCGGCAAGTTGAAGCTGCGCTCGGTGGCGACCGACGGCCACCGTCTGGCGCGCGCCGAAATCGATGCGCCGGCGGGCTCCGAGGGCATGCCCGGCATCATCATTCCGCGCAAGACGGTGAGCGAACTGCAGAAGCTGGTCGACGACCCGGATGTCGCCGTGACGACCGAACTGTCCGACACCAAGATCCGCTTCACCATTGGCAGCGTGGTCCTGACCTCGAAGCTGATCGACGGCACGTTCCCCGATTATCAGCGGGTCATTCCGACCGGCAATGACAAGAAGCTGATCCTCGACCGCCAGAGTTTTGCCGCCGCGGTCGACCGCGTCTCGACCATCTCCTCCGAACGCGGCCGCGCGGTGAAGCTTTCGATCAGCGAAGGCCAGGTGACGCTTGCGGTCAACAACCCGGATTCAGGCAGTGCCACCGAAGAACTGGCCGCCGACTATTCGTCCGACCCGATCGAGATTGGTTTCAACGCCAAATATCTGCTTGATGTCGCCGCGCAGCTGACCGGCACGGAAGCCAAATTCATGCTGGCCGATGCCGGTTCGCCGACACTGATCCACGACATGGCCGACGAGACCGCGCTTTACGTGCTGATGCCGATGCGGGTATAGCCGGCGCTGCATCATCGATCCGGTTCCGCGGCGGAACCGGCAGCGACAACAATGGCGACTTCTACAGGCGGATAGCGGTTGCCGGCACAAACTCATATAAGTAAGCTTACACTTACTAATTTTCGCAACTATGCGGCGCTGACGATCGATCTCGCCCCGGGGCCCGTGGTCTTTTCAGGCGACAATGGCGCCGGCAAGACCAACCTCCTCGAGGCAATTTCCTTCCTGACGCCGGGACGCGGCCTGCGACGTGCGCCCTACGCCGACGTCGCACGCGAGGGCGGCGATGGCGGCTTCGCGCTGCACGCCCGCCTCGACGGACCTGACGGCCAAGTCGAGATCGGCACGGGCATTTCCGGCGGTGAGGGCGAAGGCGGCAGGCGGGTTCGCATCAACGGCGCGACCGCGAGATCGGCCGAAGACATGCTGGAATGGCTGCGAGTGGTGTGGCTGACGCCGGCCATGGATGCGCTGTTCACCGGACCGGCCGCGGATCGCCGACGCTTTCTTGACCGGCTGGTGCTGGCAATCGATCCCGGCCATGGGCAGCGGGCGCTCGACTACGAAAAAGCGATGCGCGGCCGTAACCGGTTGCTGATGGATGGGTCTCGGGACGATCGCTGGTTCGAGGCGATCGAGACACAGATGGCCGAAACCGGCGTCGCCATTGCTGCGGCGCGCGCCGAACTGGTGCGCCTGCTCGCCGCCATGATCGACAGGCTGCCCGACACGGGACCGTTCCCGCAGGCCGACATCAGCCTTTCCGGCGATCTGGAAACGGAGGTTTCCGCCGCGCCGGCAGTCGATGTCGAGGAGCGGTTCCGACGGGCGCTCGCCGATGGCCGCGATCGTGACCGCGCCGCCGGACGTACGCTCGAAGGACCGCACCGTTCCGATCTCCTGGTGAGACACAGGCCCAAGGCAATGCCGGCCGAACTCTGTTCCACCGGCGAGCAGAAGGCACTGCTGGTCGGCATCGTCCTGTCACATGCCCGGCTGACCGGCGAGATGTCGGGCCTGACACCGATCCTGCTGCTCGACGAGATCGCCGCTCATCTGGACAGCGGGCGGCGGGCGGCGCTGTTTTCGATCCTCGAGGAGTTGAACTGCCAGGCCTTCATGACGGGAACCGATGCCGCGCTGTTTTCCAGCTTGCAAGGCCGCGCGCAGTTCCTGACCGTCGACCACGGCACGGTTGGGCCAACCGAAGGCTCCTGACAAGGTTTTTCAGCCGCTATATGGTCCCGACATGACCACCGCGCTTACCGCCGACGAAATCGAACGCTACGCCCGCCACATCGTGCTGCCAGAGGTCGGCGGCGCGGGCCAGCAGAAGCTCAAGCAAGCACGGGTCCTGGTGATCGGCGCCGGCGGGCTGGGCGCGCCGGTGCTCGAATATCTTGCGGCCGCCGGTGTTGGCACGCTCGGCATTATCGACGACGACACCGTGTCGCTGTCCAATCTGCAACGCCAGGTCATCCACGGCACCGATACGGTCGGCATGCTGAAAACCGAGAGCGCAAAGGCGGCAATCGCCCGCATCAATCCCAACACCGCCGTCGAGACCCACACAGTCCGGCTGAGCGCGGAGAACGCCCCTGCCCTTGTCGCCCGCTATGACATCGTCGTCGACGGTTCCGACAATTTCGAGACCCGTTATACGGTGGCCGATGCCTGCGCGAGCGCGCGCAAACCGCTGGTGCATGCCGCTGTCGGTCGCTTCGACGGCTCGGTGACGGTGCTGAAGCCATTCGAGAACGGCAAGGATGGCAAGCCGAACCCGGGCTATCGCGATCTCTTCCCGGAAGCTCCGCCGCCGGGCCTTGTGCCGTCATGCGCCGAGGCCGGGGTGCTTGGCGCGCTGACCGGCGTCGTCGGAACGCTGCAGGCGATGGAGGCGATCAAGCTGATAACCGGTATCGGCGAGCCGCTTGTCGGCAGGCTGTTGCTCTACGACGCGCTCGCAGCACGCTTCGAAACGATCCGCTACGCCAGGCGCTGACCTTGACGCAAACGATGCCCCTTTCCATCGACCGCATTTCGATCGCCTTCAATCGTTGGGACGAGGTGCTTTCCCTGATCATGCGTGCCTTCGCCTTCATGGACGGCGTTATCGACCCGCCGTCCTCTGCTCACCTGCTCACCGTAGACACACTGCGCGACAAGGCCGGGCGGGAGACCGGTTTGGTGGCCCTCGACGGCGCCAGGATCGTCGGCTGCGTCTTTGCTCTTGAAAGGGCAGATGATTTCTACGTCGGCAAGCTCGCCGTCGACCCGGACCGCCAGGGGCAAGGCATTGGCCGGCGGCTGATGCGGGCGGTCGAACAGTTCGCGCTCGACCACGGCAAGGCGGCGCTGGAGTTACAGACACGGATCGAGCTCACCTCCAACCATGCCGCCTTTGCCCGCCTCGGCTTTCACGAGACCGAACGGACGGCGCATGACGGCTACGCCAGGCCGACCTCGATCACCATGCGCAAGGCTCTTTCGTAAGCTTCAGCTTTCGCTTGAAGACGGCGAGCCGGTCAGGTCCTGAGCGGCAGCACGCGGTCCGGCGGGCGGTGGCCATCGACGAATGCCCGGATATTGATGATGACCTTCTCGCCCATGTCGATGCGGCCTTCGAGCGTCGCCGAGCCCATATGCGGCAGAAGCACGACCTTGTTCCTGGCGGCGAGCTTGAGCAGCTTGGCGTTGAGCGCCGGCTCGTGCTCGTAGACGTCGAGGCCGGCCCCGGCGATCTTGCCGTCCTGGATCAGCTTGACCAGCGCTTCCTCGTCGATGATGTCGCCGCGCGCGGTGTTCACGACATAGGCCGTGGGCTGCAGCAGAGCCAAGCGCCGTGCCGACAGAAGATGGAAAGTCGCCGGCGTCGACGGACAATTGACCGAGATGATGTCCATGCGGGCCAGCATCTGGTCGAGGCTTTCCCAATAGGTCGCCTCAAGCCCGTCCTCGACAGCCGGCAGGACGCGATGGCGGTTGTGGTAGTGGATGGAGAGGCCGAAGGCCTTGGCGCGCCGAGCGACGGCCGTGCCGATGCGCCCCATGCCGACAATACCGAGCCGCTTGCCCCAGATGCGCCGGCCAAGCATCCAGGTCGGCGACCAGCCCGCCCATTTCTTGTCGCCGGTGAGCACATTGGCGCCTTCCGCGAGCCGGCGCGGCACCGCCAGCAGCAGCGCCATGGTCATGTCGGCGGTATCTTCGGTGAGTACATTGGGCGTATTGGTGACGGTGATGCCCTTCTTGGCCGCCGCAGCCACGTCGATCTTGTCGACGCCGTTGCCGAAATTGGCGATGAGCTTGAGGTTGTCGCCAGCCTGGGCGATCAGCGCCGCGTCGATCTGGTCGGTCACCGTCGGCACCAGCACGTCGGCCTCCTTGACGGCGGCAACCAGTTCCGGCTGCGTCATCGGCCTGTCCTCGACATTCAGCCTCGCGTCGAACAGCTCGCGCATGCGGGTCTCGACCGGGTCGGGGAGCTTTCGCGTGATGACCACGAGAGGCTTCTTTTTGCCTGGCATTGTTTCCCTCGTTGAGACCTCTTTAACCAAGACCGGCGAAACTGAAAGCCGGTCGCGGTAGCCGATTTACCCATGTAACAAGCGGTGCCGCCGAAGACAAAGAAAAAGGGGCGCAGAGGTCACCGGGCCAGCGCCGAAAGGAACGAAAGTGTCTGGTTTCGCGTCGCTTCGCCTGACCCTCAGCGCAGCATTTCTCGGCGCTCTCCTCTATTCCCCGCTCGCCGCGGCGCAGAGCGCGGCCGCACCAGCCCAGAGCGCCGTCACGCTCGGGCCGAGCGGCCTGCCATTGCCGCGATTCGTCAGCCTGAAATCCGGACGCGTCAACTCGCGCGTCGGCCCCGGCGCCAATTATTCGGTCGACTGGATGTATATGAAGGCAGGGCTGCCGATGGAGATCATCCAGGAGTTCGATACGTGGCGCCGCGTGCGCGATGCCGACGGTTCGGAAGGCTGGATCAACCAGTCGCTGCTGTCAGGCCGGCGCACCGCGATCATCGCGCCCTGGCAGCGCGGCAAGGGCGCCCAGATCAATCTTCTGCGCAGCCCCGACAAGGATGCCAGCGTGGTGGCGATCATCGAGCCGGGCGTCATGGGCACGATCAAGTCCTGCGACGGCCAATGGTGCGAAATGACGCTCGACGGCCATACTGGCTGGCTCGCCCAGGCGGCGGTCTGGGGCGCCTATCCCGGCGAGCGGGTCAAGGACTGAGGTCGTTCCGTTCGTGCCCGATACGGCCGAGATGGGATCCTGAAGGCCGGTTGACGGTTTCAGGCCATAGCCCAATGCGCGGTCGATGGCGATGTGGGCGATCCAGACGGCCGCACGACAGCCGATTCGAGCCGGATTGTCAGGTCGAGGGGTTTCGTCCCTTGCCGATTATTCCGACCTGGTCGATTGTTCTGGTCTTGCCGCTCATTCCTGGCGCTTGGGGCGCAATCTCACCACGATATCGACATTGGCGATTTCCATGCCCTCGGGCGGGTCCGGCAGGTTGGTGACCGTCACAGGGCCGCTGGCAATGTCGAAAATCCGGTTCTCGCCTTCGATGTAGAAATGGTGGTGGTCCGAGGTGTTGGTGTCGAAATAGGTCTTGGCGCCCTCGACGGCCAGGATTCGCAGCAGTCCCGCCTGGGTGAACTGGTGGAGCGCGTTGTACACCGTGGCCAGCGACACCGGCACGCCGGCGGCCAGCGCTTCCTCGTGCAACTCCTCGGCCGACAAATGGCGGTCGCCCTTGGCAAAAAGCAGGTCGGCCAGCGCAATACGCTGGCGCGTCGGCCTCAGGCCGGCTTCACGCACCCGCTTGTCCACAGCGACATTTTCCTTCCGGCAGCCCCGGTCCATCTGGTCTTCCAAGCTTGCAGTCCCGCTTCAAGACACGCCCAGAATGGCAAAAAAATGAACGTCTGCCGAAACCGGACCCCTGTTGACATATATTCTGTCGTCCGAATGCGATCAATAGCGCGCATTGACCCGGGCAGACTGGCGGGTTAAGCGCAAACGCCGGTTTCCGGCCTGAAACAGATTGTGTTAGGACACCGACGACAAGGGCGCGCTACCGCCCGGACGATATGGGGACGAGATTGATGGCGGGTAAATCCAGCTACGACTACGAAGAATTGCTGGCCTGCGCCCGCGGCGAACTGTTCGGTGAGGGCAATGCCCAGTTGCCCTACCCGCCCATGCTGATGTTCGACCGCATCACCGAAATCAGCGAGACGGGCGGCGCCTTCGACAAGGGCTTCATCCGCGCCGAGTTCGACATCAAGCCGGACCTGTGGTTCTTTGCCTGCCATTTCATCGGCAATCCGATCATGCCAGGATGTCTCGGCCTCGACGCCTTGTGGCAGTTGACCGGCTTCTATCTCGGCTGGCTCGGCGAACCCGGCAAGGGAATGGCGCTGTCGACCGGTGAGGTCAAGTTCAAGGGCATGGTCACCCCATCGGTCAAAAAGGTCGAGTATGGCGTGGATTTCAAGCGCGTGATGCGTGGCCGACTGGTACTCGGCATCGCCGATGGCTGGATGAAGGCGGATGGCGAGCCCATATATGCGGCTACCGACCTGAAGGTCGGTCTGTCCAAGCAGTCGGCGGTCGCTTGACCGCAATCCTGGCCGACCACTGGCCAGCATCCCTGGAAGGAGTTGCGAATGAGACGTGTCGTAGTCACAGGCCTCGGCATCGTGTCGTCGATCGGCAACAATGCCAACGAGGTGCAGACCTCGCTGCATGACGCCAGATCCGGCATCAGCTTTTCCGATTCCTTCGCCGAACATGGCTTCCGCTGCCAGGTCTGGGGCGCACCTACACTCGACCCGTCCGCCATGATCGATCGTCGCGCGATGCGCTTCCTGAGCCAAGGTGCGGCCTGGAACCACGTCGCCATGGATCAGGCGATCGCGGATGCCGCCTTGAGCGAAAGCGACGTCACCAACGAGCGCACCGGCATCGTCATGGGCTCGGGCGGCCCCTCCACCCGTACCATTGTCGAGGCGGCCGAAACCACGCTCAAGAACGGTAGCCCCAAGCGCATCGGCCCGTTCGCGGTGCCAAAGGCGATGTCGTCGACCGCGTCGGCGACGCTGGCCACATGGTTCAAGATCCACGGCGTCAACTATTCGATCTCATCGGCCTGCTCGACCTCGGCGCATTGCATCGGCAATGGCTACGAACTGATCCAGTGGGGCAAGCAGGATATCGTCTTTGCCGGCGGCCACGAGGATCTCGACTGGACCATGTCGGACCTGTTCGACGCCATGGGCGCCATGTCGTCGAAGTTCAACGACAAGGCATCGGCCGCATCCCGCGCGTATGACGTCAATCGCGACGGTTTCGTCATCGCGGGCGGCGCCGGCGTGCTGGTTCTGGAAGAACTGGAACATGCCAAGGCGCGCGGCGCCAAGATCTATGCCGAGATCGTCGGCTACGGCGCGACCTCGGACGGCTACGACATGGTCGCGCCTTCCGGCGAAGGCGCGGTCCGCTGCATGCGCCAGGCGCTGGCGACGGTTTCCACGCCAATCGATTACATCAACACCCACGGCACCTCGACGCCGGTGGGTGATTCCAAGGAAATGGGCGCCATCCGCGAGGTGTTCGGCGAGAAGATGCCGTTCATCACCTCGACGAAATCGCTGACCGGCCATTCGCTGGGCGCGGCTGGCGTGCAGGAATCCATCTATTCGATCCTGATGATGCAAGGCGGCTTTATCGGCGAGAGCGCCCATATCGAAACGCTCGACCCTGAATTCGAGGGCATGCCGATTGTGCGAAAGCGCATCGACAACGCCAAGATCGACACCGTCCTGTCAAATTCCTTCGGTTTCGGCGGCACCAACGCGACGCTCGTTTTCCAGCGCTATTCCGCATAAGGCTAGCGCTTTTCTAAAAGGATTGCCTGACATGGACGGATTGATGAAGGGCAAGCGCGGGCTTGTCATGGGTGTCGCCAACGATCATTCGATCGCCTGGGGCATCGCTCAGAAATTGTCCGAACATGGGGCGGAGCTCGCCTTCACCTACCAGGGCGAGGCCTTCGGCCGCCGGGTCAAGCCGCTCGCCGACAGGCTGGGCGCGTCGCTGGTCGTTCCCTGCGATGTCGAGGACAGCGCTTCGGTCACCGCCACGTTCGAGACGCTTGGCAATGCCTGGGGCGGGCTGGATTTCGTCGTCCATGCCATCGGCTTTTCCGACAAGAATGAGCTGAAGGGCCTTTACGCCGACACCAGCCGCGACAACTTCGTCCGCACCATGGTGATCTCCTGCTATTCCTTCACCGAAGTCGCCCGCAATGCCGCGCCATTGATGACGCAGGGCGGCTCGATGATCACGCTGACCTATGCCGGTTCGGTCCGCGTCATGCCGAACTACAATGTCATGGGCGTCGCCAAGGCCGGCCTCGAGGCCAGCGTGCGTTATCTCGCCAATGACTATGGTCCGCGCGGCATCCGGGTGAACGGCATCTCGGCGGGGCCGGTGCGCACGCTCGCCGGCGCCGGCATTTCGGACGCCCGCCACATGTTCTCCTACCAGCAGCGCAACTCGCCGCTGCGCCGTACCGTGACCATCGACGAGGTCGGCGGCTCGGCGCTTTATTTGCTGTCCGACCTGGCTTCCGGGGTCACCGGTGAAATCCACTATGTCGATTCCGGCTATCACATCGTATCGATGCCGACGCTCGATGAGTTGAAGCAGACGGATGGCTAACGAGTACTGGAACGGGTCAAGGCGACACGTTTCGGGCAACATGGATGGAGCCGTTTCGCAGGAATGGTCCTTTTCCAGTAAAGAAATAATCCTCTCCAGTAAAATTGGATGCATTCGCGGAAACTCATTTTAAGAGGATTTCCGCTATAGAGGCCCGCAATCTGGGGACCTTTGAATGCCTGCCGTCAGCAACCCGAAGCGAACACCGGTGTTCCGACTGCTCACGATAGCGAGTTCGGGGATTGGCAGTTTCGTCCTCGGCATCTGGGGTCTGAAGCACGGTCTCGGCGCTGAGTTTGCCGGCATATCGGTGGACATGATGGTCGCGATCATGGCTGCGCTTTGCGCGCTCGCGGCATCGGTGGCGGCAATGTCCTTCTTCGCCGGCGTCGATGAATCGGCGGATTTCGTTTTCAACGAAACCCATTTCGACAAGCTGACGGGACTTCTGGCGCGACCGGCGATGGTCGGCAAGATCGCCGAGGCGGCATGCGTGACAAGCCGGACCGGGGAACCGGTGTTCCTGATCGACATCGACATCGACCGGTTCAAGCAGGTCAACGATGCGATTGGCTATAGCCAGGGCGACGAGTTGATCCGCGCCTTCACCAAGCGGCTGCAAGACAGCGTGCCCGCACGCGCCCTGATCGGGCGCATCGGGGCCGGGGAGTTCGCAATATTGCTACCGGATCACCAGATCCAAGGGACGATGGAGGGCATGATCGAGCGGCTCATCGACGAGATGATGGAGCCCTATGAACTCAGCAGCCATCAGCAATCGGTGAGCCTGTCCGTGGGCATCGTGGCCATGCCCAAGGATGGCGTCGATCCGGTCCTTATCCTGCGCCGGTCCAACCTGGCGCTGCAGCATGCGCGCGCCAGCGGCGTCGGCAACTGGTCGGTATTCGACAGCGAGATGGGACGAGTCGCCGATTATCGCCAATGGGTGGAATCCGAGCTGCACACGGCTTTCGAACGTGGCGATTTCGACCTCCACTATCAGCCACAGCTCGACCTGCCGAGCGGCCGCATCGTCGGCTATGAAGCGTTGATCCGCTGGAACCATCCTGAACGAGGCATGATCCCGCCCATGGAGTTCATCCAGATCGCCGAGGAAACCGGAATGATCAACCCGATCGGCGAATGGGTCCTGCGCAAAGCCTGCAACGACGCCCGACATTTGCCAGACGACTGTTTCGTCGCGGTCAACATTTCGCCGGTCCAGTTCATGACCAAGGATTTCGTCGGCATCGTGCGCGACACGATGCGGGCCACCGGCATCAAACCGTCGCGGCTGGAGCTGGAGGTCACCGAGACGGCGATGATGCAGGATCGCGATCGCGCTGCCGCCATCCTGAAAGAGCTTGCCGAAATGGGCATCTCCGTTGCCGTCGATGATTTCGGCACCGGCTATTCGAACCTCAGCTATCTGATCGATTTCTCGTTCGGCAAGCTGAAGATCGACCGCTCCTTCGTCAGCCGCATCGATACCGATTCCAGCTCCGGCGCCGTCGTCTCGACCATTGTCGGGCTTTCGCGTGCGCTTGGCGTCAGCATCATTGCCGAAGGCGTCGAGACCGAGAGCCAGGCAACGCTGCTGCGGGCGGCCGGCTGCGAGGTGGTGCAAGGTTACCTGTTCGGCCGGCCGGCGCCACTCAAGATCAGCCTTGGTGGCGGGCAAGCCACGGAAGAGGTCCGACGCGTCGCCAATCTGCACTGAACGCGATACGCATCGTTTCAGCGACGCGCGACAAACACCTTGAACATGCCGTCGCGGGCAAGCTCGGCGTGGCTGGCAAAGGCGGCCGACAGCACCGGCTCGTATGGAAGCTGGCGGTTGGCGACCATGACCAGCCTGCCGCCGGGCTTGAGCGCCTTGGCTGCCGCGCGGATCATGCCGGCACCGATCTCCGGCTCCGCCGCACGGCTGCGATGAAAGGGCGGGTTCATGGCGATGACGTCATAGCGGCGCTCGACAGGCTCGGCGAGCAGATCCGTCCAAAAGAAGCCTTGCGCCACGGTGCTGCCGAGGTTTCCCTTGGCAGCCTCCAGGGCATCGAAATCCGCCTCGTAAAGGTCGAGCGCCGACAAGCCCGGCGAACGGGCAGCCATTTCAGCCGCCACATAGCCCCAGCCGGCGCAGAAATCGGCCGCATTGCCACGCAGATCGCCGGGCAAATTGTCGACCAGCAGTTTCGAACCCGCATCGACGCGATCGAAGGAAAACATGCCGGGTGCGGTGCGGAACCGGTCCTCGACCAGCAAGGTGGGGTTGGCGGCCCGAAACGCCGCGGCAGCTCGCATATCCGCCGGACGGCGCAGCCAGAAGGCAATGCCGTGATATTTCGGCATATGCCCGTCGAGGGACACGAACTCGTCGACGCGCTTGCGCAGGCTGGCAACCCCCTCGTCCTTGCCGCCGGCGATGATGACCAGTCCGCCCGGCACCACGCGCTCGAGAGCCTCGGCGATACGCAGTTCGTTCTGGCCGCGATGGCGGCCAGCGAGCACCAGGGCGGCATCAAAACCGTCACCCACCGGTTGCGGCGTGACCGTGAAACCCGCCGCCTGCAACGCGCGGAAATGCGGCCGGAAGCCCTGTACGAGATGCAGCGAGGCCTCGAAGCCAGGTGGTGAGCGCAGGCCGGGCTCGGCGCCGAGGAAGAGGATGCGCTCGCCCTTTCCCGGCAAGGCAATAGCCTCGGCCTCGAACGGATGGAAAAGCGTCTTCAGCGCTTCAGCGGGCATAGCCGTGTTCCCCATGGTCTTACGCAATTCCTGTGGGAAAGCACTACGCACTTTCCTGGAATTGCGCCAAACGAAAACGGGCGCGACATAAGCCGCGCCCGCTCCGATTGTCGGTCAGTTTGCTCAGGCTGCGTCTTCTTCGCCTTCGGCCTTCTTTTCGCGCACGATTTCCTTGCCGGTGGCCTGGTCGACAACCTTCATCGACAGGCGGACCTTGCCGCGCTCGTCGAAGCCCATCAGCTTGACCCAGACCTTATCGCCTTCCTTGACGACATCCGAGGTCTTGGCAACGCGGTCATTGGCGAGCTGCGAGATGTGGACGAGACCATCGCGGGGACCAAAGAAATTGACGAAAGCGCCGAAGTCGGCGGTCTTGACGACCGTGCCTTCGTAGATCTCGCCGACTTCCGGCTCGGCGACGATGGTGTGGATCCATTTCTTCGCCGCCTCGATCTCCTTGGCGTTGGAGGAAGCGATCTTCACCGTGCCGTCGTCCTCGATGTTGATCTTGGCGCCGGTCTTCTCGACGATCTCGCGGATGACCTTGCCGCCCGAGCCGATGACGTCGCGGATCTTGTCGGTCGGAATATGCATGACCTCGATGCGCGGCGCGAACTCGCCGAGTTCGGCGCGGGCGCCGGTCAGGGCATGCGCCATTTCGCCGAGGATATGCTGGCGGCCATCCTTGGCCTGGTCCAGCGCGATCTTCATGATCTCCTCGGTGATGCCCTCGATCTTGATGTCCATCTGCAGCGAGGTGATGCCGTTGGCGGTGCCGGCGACCTTGAAGTCCATGTCGCCGAGGTGATCTTCGTCACCCAGGATGTCGGACAGAACCGCGAAGCGCTCGCCTTCCTTGATCAGGCCCATGGCGATACCGGCAACGGGCTTGGCCAGCGGCACGCCGGCATCCATCAGCGCAAGCGAGGTGCCGCAGACGGTTGCCATCGACGACGAGCCGTTGGACTCGGTGATCTCCGAGACGACGCGCAGCGTGTAGGGGAACTGGTCAGCGCTCGGCAGCATCGGCCGGATGGCGCGCCAGGCGAGCTTGCCGTGGCCGATTTCGCGACGGCCCGGCGAACCCATGCGGCCGGTCTCGCCGACGGAATAGGGAGGGAAGTTGTAGTGAAGGAGGAACTTCTCCTTGTACATGCCGGTCAGCGAATCGACATACTGTTCGTCTTCGCCAGTGCCGAGCGTGGCAACGACCAGCGCCTGGGTCTCGCCGCGAGTGAACAGCGCCGAACCATGGGTGCGCGGCAGCACGCCGACTTCGGAAACGATCTTGCGGACCGTCTTCAGGTCGCGGCCATCGATGCGCGAGCCGGTGTCGAGGATGTTCCAGCGCACGACCTTGGCCTGGAGTTCCTTGAACACGGAACCGATCTGCTCGGAAGTGTATTTGGGCTCTTCGCCTTCGGCCGGAGCGAACGCGGCCTTGACCTTGGCCTTGACGGCGTCGACGGCGGCATAGCGCTTCTGCTTGTCGGTGATCTTGTAGGCTTCGCGAAGCTCGTCGCCGACGATGTTCAGCATTTCGCCTTCGAGCGCGGAATAGTCAGGCGCGGTGAAGTCCCGTGGCTCCTTGGCGGCAACTTCGGCCAGCTTGATGATGGCATCGATAACCGGCTGGAAGCCCTTGTGGCCGAACATGACAGCGCCGAGCATCAGCTCTTCGCCAAGTTCCTTGGCTTCCGACTCAACCATCAGCACGGCGTCGGCGGTGCCGGCGACAACGAGGTCGAGCTTGGATTCCTGCATCTCGTCGATGTGCGGGTTGAGAACGTACTCGCCGTTGATGTAGCCGACGCGCGCGCCGCCGACCGGACCCATGAAGGGAACGCCCGACAGGGTCAGCGCGGCCGAGGTGGCAACGATCGACAGGATGTCCGGATCGTTCTCGAGGTCATGCTGGACGACCGTGACGACGATCTGGGTATCGTTCTTGTAGCCGTCGGCGAAGAGCGGACGGATCGGGCGGTCGATGAGGCGCGAAACCAGCGTTTCCTTTTCGCTCGGACGGCCTTCACGCTTGAAATAGCCGCCCGGGATCTTGCCGGCGGCGTAGGTCTTTTCCTGGTAATTGACGGTCAGCGGAAAGAAATCCAGGCCGGGCTTGGGCTCCTTCATCGAAACGACGGTGGCCAGAACCTTGGTCTCGCCGTAGGTGGCAAGCACAGCGCCGTCAGCCTGGCGCGCGATCTTGCCGGTTTCGAGGATGAGCGGGCGACCGCCCCATTCGATTTCTACTTTGTGTTGATTGAACATGTCTTGTCCTTTGTATGAGGAAAGGCCGCGCCGTTTCAGCGTGCGCGGGTGCCCTTTCCTCTGCTTCCTTTCTCGGGCAGCCACGGGCAAGACAACGGGAGGCTCGGGTTTCATCGGCGCGGTGGCCTTACGAGCGTCCTGCAATCCTGCCCCATGACCGTCCATGGGTGGCTTCGAGTGGCCCTCTGCGCGCTCGAAGCCGGATATGGCCAATCGATCGACTGGCCTGCGCACAACCCCGAAACCCACGGCTTACGGAACGCGTCATGCGCAAATTCAACTTTTGGAGCGCCCGGCCGGCATCCGGAAGGGTGCGCGGCGCTCCAGTCCTGCATCCGAGATCGGGTTGGCCCGGGCTCGAATGCGCGACCGGCGGACTCCTTGAAGGAGCCCGCCGGTCAATTCGTCAACGGCGCAGACCGAGCTTCTCGATCAGTGTCTGATAGCGCGCGTCGTCCTTGCGCTTGAGATAATCAAGCAGGCTGCGGCGCTGGGACACGAGAGCGAGCAGACCACGGCGGGAATGGTTATCCTTCTTGTGGTCCTTGAAATGGTCGGTCAGGTTCTTGATGCGCTCGGAAAGGATGGCCACCTGGACTTCCGGAGAACCGGTATCGCCCTTGGCGGTAGCGAATTCACCCATCAATTCCTTCTTGCGCTCGGCAGTAATCGACATCGTGTTTTTCCTTATCTGTTTGAGGAAACGGGTCGCCCTCAGCCGGGATGTCGTCCAGCAGGGGCCGGTGCAAGCTAAGCGTCGTGGCGCTATGCTGCGGCGCATATAGTGCAATTCCCGGCAAAACACCAGCCCAATTCACCAAGCCGGCTTTTCAGCCCCAAATGGCAAGTTTCGGCGTAGTCAAAGCCATTTCTTCCATTTGAAGAACGCAATCAGGCTGACCGCGATAACAGCCATGAACAGGAGCGCCTCCGGGTAGCCGTAATAGGCCTTCAACTCCGGCATGTTCCACGGCGAGCTCTCGGGATCGAAATTCATGCCCCAGACACCGACCAGGAAGGTGAGAGGCATGAAGATGACCGAAACGATGGTGAGATAGCTGATCACGTCGTTGGTGCGCGCCTGGCTCAGCGACAGATGCATCTCGATCAGGCCGGTCAGCATGTCGCGCTGGGTCTCGACGAGTTCGATCAGCCTGAGCGAATGGTCGAGCGTGTCATTGAGGAAGACCTTGGTCTCGGCTCTGACATAGGGCACTTCGTTGCGGATCAGCGTCGCCAACGCATCGCGCATCGGCCACAGCACGCCCTTCAGCACATTGGCGTCGCGCCGCAATTCGTGCAGCTGCCGCATCTGATGCTTGTGCGGCGAATGCAGCATCTCATCCTCGATGCTGTCGACCAGATCCCCGGCCCCCTCGATCGGCGGAAAATAGCTGTCGACGATAGCGTCGATAAGCGCGTAGGCCAGATAGTCGGCGCCGCGGGTCCGCAACCGGTTGGGAGCCGAACTCTCGATGCGCTTGCGCACCGGGTCGAACGGATCGCCCTCGCGCTCCTGGAAGGTGACGACGAAGTTCTCGCCGACGAAGAGAGCGATCTGTTCGTAGCGATGCGAGGTGACATCGTCGATCATGCGCACGACGACGAAGGCATGATCCTCGAAGAAGTCGACCTTCGGCCGCTGGCCGGTGTTGACGACATCCTCCAGCGCCAGCGGATGCAGGCTGAAGATGCGGCCGATCTCCTCGATCAGCCCGATGTTGGCGAGGCCGGTGCAGTCGAGCCAGATCACCGGCCATTTCCGGCAATTGGCCTCGACGTCGGCGATGCTGGCATTGTCGATGGTCTTGAACTTCTGCGGCGAGATCAAGGTCAGCCGCAATTCGGAACGCCGCGCCGCCGGATCGGCGATCAGCGTACCCGGCGAGGCACCGACCGGCGGCCGCCTTGTCTTCACCGGCGCCCGCTTTTTCACCGCCTCGGCTTTTGCCATGTGCCCCTTGAGCGTAGAGTCGACGTGAAGTTAGAACCTTGTTCTCGCAATTTCGAACAGAAAACCGTTTCACACTTTCCTGGAATTGCGTCAGCCGTCAGCCGGCAAAGACCCGCTTGGGCTTGAACATGCCCTGTTCGATCGCGCCGATGGCGACCAGCTTGCCGCGCGCCGTGGCGCAGGCCTCTTCGGCCTCCACCGGCGCATCGCGGCCGCGAATGATGACGGGATTGCCGAGACGGATCTTGGTCGCCGCGTCATCGCTGATGGCGATCTGCGGCAAGCAGTCGAGAGCGGCCGATGTGTCGACAAGAAGCGCATCGATGGCATCGAAGTCGACGGGGATCTCTGTCGGCTCGGCGCCATCGGCGGGCTCCGGTTTGTCCTCACCTTGCACTCCGAAGCGAGCCGCCTCGAGCTCGGCGATGGTGACGAAATCCTCTTGCGTGAACGGCTCAACCTCGACCCGGCGCAGGTCGGAAATATGGCCGAAGCAGCCGAGGTCGCGGCCCATGTCACGAGCCAGCGAGCGCACATAGGTGCCCTTGCCGCATTCGACCTCGAAAACCGTGTGATCAGTGTGGTGCTCGATGATGTCCAAACGACCGATTTCGATCTCGCGCGGGGGAATATCGACCGTCTCGCCTTCGCGGGCAAGGTCATAGGCGCGTTCGCCTGATATCTTGATGGCCGAGAATTGCGGCGGCGTCTGCATGATGACACCGGTGTATTTCGTCAGCAACGCCTTCACCTCGGCTTCCGCCGGACGCAGGTCGGAGCTCTTCGTCACCGGCCCTTCGAGATCGTCGGTGGAGCGCTCATCGCCCCAGGCGACCGTGAAGCGATAGATCTTGGCGCCGTCCTGCACGTAAGGCACGGTCTTGGTGGCTTCGCCGAGCGCGATCGGCAGCATGCCGGAAGCCAGCGGATCGAGCGTGCCGGCATGGCCGGCCTTCTCTGCCTGGAACAGCCACTTGATCTTGGAGACAGCCTCGGTCGAGCCCATGCCGACCGGCTTGTCGAGCACCACCCAGCCGGAGACCGGCCGGCCCTTCTTCTTGCCGCGGCGCGCCATTATTCGCTGTCCTTGTCGTCTTTGGCCTTGATGTCTTTGTCCCTGTCGTCATCGTTTTGGCCTTCGGCACCCAGATCCCGCGCCACCTCGGGCGACTTCAGGAGATCGTTGATCCTGGCGAAATTGTCGAAGGAGGTGTCGAGCTTGAAGCGGAACTCCGGCATGAACTTCATCTGCCGCAGGGCGCCCGAGACACGGCCACGGACGAATTTCGCATGCTTGTTCAGCGCCTCGACTACCGCATCGGTATCCTTGGCACCGAGTGGCGAAACGAACGCGGTAGCGACCCTCAGATCGGTGGACATACGCACTTCCGACACCGAAATGACGGTGTTCTCGATCAGCGGATCGATGATCTCGCCGCGCTGCAGGGTTTCGGACAGGGCATGGCGCACCTGTTCGCCGACGCGCAGCATGCGCTGGGATGGGCCGGATGTGGTGGAACGGGGCATTTTTCTCAATCCTGAAAGCGTGAGGCGCGGAGTAGGACCGTGCCGCATGTCTCAAATGGGTCATTCTCAAAAGGCTTTGGGCGGCGGTCTTTCGACCACCGCCCGGCACCGCAAGTCACGCGAACTCAGAGCGTCCGGGTCACCATCTCGACGCGGAAGCACTCGATGATGTCGCCAACGCGCATGTCCTCGTAGTTCTGGAAGGCCATGCCGCACTCCTGGCCGCCGGGGACTTCCGAAACCTCGTCCTTGAAGCGCTTCAGCGTCTTCAGCGTGCCTTCGTGGATGACGACGTTGTCGCGGATCAGGCGTACGCCCGCGCCGCGCTCGACCTTGCCTTCGGTGACACGGCAACCGGCGATCTTGCCGACCTTGGTGATGTCGAAGATTTCGAGGATCTCGGCATTGCCGATGAAGGTCTCGCGACGCTCCGGCGACAGCAGGCCCGACAGAGCCGCCTTCACATCATCCACGAGGTTATAGATGATCGAGTAGTAGCGGATCTCGATGCCCGCGGCCGCGGCCGCGGCGCGCGCCTGCACGTTGGCGCGAACGTTGAAGCCGATGATCGCAGCACCCGAAGTCTCCGCCAGCGAGACGTCGCTTTCGGTGATGGCGCCGGCGCCGGCATGGACGATGCGCGCACGCACCTCGTCGGTGCCGAGCTTGTCCAGTGCGGCGTTGATCGCCTCGATCGAACCCTGAACGTCGCCCTTGATGACCAGCGGGAATTCCTTCAGCCCGCTCGTCTGCAGCTGCGACATCATCTGTTCGAGCGAGCCACGCTGGCCGGCATGCCTGGCCACCGCCTTCTCGCGCGCCAAACGCTGGCGATACTCGGTGATCTCGCGGGCGCGGGCCTCGTTGTTGACGACCGCGAAGCGATCGCCAGCCTGTGGCGTGCCCTGAAGGCCGAGCACCTCGACCGGCATAGCCGGCGGCGCTTCCTTGATCTGTTCGCCGCGATCGTTGACCAGAGCGCGCACCCGGCCCCATTCGTTGCCGGCGACGAGGATATCGCCCGGCATCAAGGTTCCGGTCTGCACCAGCACGGTGGCGACGGGACCACGGCCCTTGTCAAGCTGCGCCTCGATGACGACGCCCTCGGCGGTACGGTCCGGATTGGCCTTCAGGTCGAGGATTTCGGCCTGCAGCAGGATCGCCTCGAGCAGCTTGTCGAGATTGGTGCCCTTGGTCGCCGACACTTCGACGTCCAGCACTTCACCACCCATGGATTCGACGAAGACCTCATGGCGCAGCAGTTCCGAGCGCACCTTCTGCGGATCGGCGTCATGCTTGTCGATCTTGTTGATCGCCACGATGATCGGAACGCCGGCCGCCTTGGCATGGCTGATCGATTCGATCGTCTGCGGCATCACGCTGTCGTCGGCCGCCACCACCAGGATGGCAATGTCGGTGGCCTGGGCGCCGCGGGCACGCATCGCCGTGAAGGCGGCGTGGCCGGGCGTGTCGATGAAGGTGATCTTCTGACCATTCTTCTCGACCTGATAGGCACCGATATGCTGGGTGATGCCGCCGGCCTCGCCGGAGACGACATTGGCATTGCGGATCGCATCGAGCAGCGACGTCTTGCCGTGGTCGACGTGGCCCATGATGGTCACCACAGGCGGACGCGACACGAGGTCTTCCGGACGATCGGCGATGTTGAACAGGCCTTCCTCGATGTCGGACTCGGCGACGCGGCGGACCGTGTGGCCGAATTCGGTGGCGACCAGCTCGGCCGTATCGGCGTCGATGACGTCCCCCGGCTTCAGGATCTGGCCCTGCTTCATGAAGAACTTGACCACATCGACCGCACGTTCGGACATGCGCTGCGCCAGTTCCTGGATGGTGATGGTCTCGGGCAGGATCACTTCGCGCATGACTTTCTCGCGCGGCTCATTGTGCATCGCGCGCTTGAACTTCTCCTGGCGGCGACGCATCGACGACAGCGAACGGGCCCGCGCATCCTCGTCGGAAAGCGCGGAATTCAGTGTCAGCTTGCCACGGCGACGATCTTCCTCGCCCTTGGTCGGCTTGGCCGGACGCGCCACTTCGGGCGTGACCAGGCGACGTACCGGCGCACCGGCGCCGGTCCGCTTCGGCTTGACCTCTTCCTCTTCGTCGACGGTTGCCAGTTCCGCGGCCTGCGGCGCGCGGCGGCGTGCCTCTTCCTCGGCGCGACGGCGCGATTCGGCCTCGGTCTGCAACCGTGCCTCTTCCTCGGCCTGGCGGCGCGCGGATTCCTCGCGTTCCCGCTTGCGGCGCTCGTCGTCCTCGGCGCGGCGCTTGGCTTCCTCGGCGGCGCGCTGACGGTCTTCGACCTCGCGGACCTTGGACCCTTCAAGCGCCCTGCGGCGGGCTTCCATTTCACTGCGCGACAATTCGTTCAGCACCATGCCGCTGCGCTCGACCGGAGCTGGCGGCGGAGGCGGAGGCGGTGCCTTGGGCGCTTCCTGCACGACAGGCGCTGCCGCGACCGGCGGCTTCGGCGCGAAGACAGGCACAGGGGCAGCGGCAACCGGCTCCGGCTTGTCGCCGGGCAGGGAGAATTTGCGCTTCTTGGTCTCGACCACGACCGACTTGGTACGGCCGTGCGAGAAGTTCTGGCGCACGGTGCCCTGTTCCATGCCGGGGCGCTTCAGCGTCAAGGTCTTCTTGGGTGTAACACTCAACGTCTTGTCGTCGCCCGATTTCGTATCGCTCATTCCATATCCTCTGCGGCCTCATCTTCGTCAGCAACGGCCGCAAGCATTGCCAGATCGTCCGGGGTACCGCCCCGATACCGGTCGAGCGCAACCATGCGCTTCTGGACCGCCTTACCCGCGTCTCCCGCGAGGACGGCAGCATGTATCACATTTGTACCCCCCAATGCCAAGCTCAACTCGGCCTCGGAGAAAAGTTTGTAGGCAAGGATGGAGGGGCCGCCGATATGGACGGTCGCTCGCCGCGCCTGGCTGATCTTGCGTACGCCATCGTCGGACGCCTCGGTCGCGTGGAGTACGAAAAGCGCCAGCCCGCCGCGCACGGCACTCTCGACCTTGGTAGCACCGAGAGCGATCGCGCCTGCCTTGCGGGCGAGACCCAGCATGCCCAGCGCGGATCTGGAGAGCAGTCCGTCGACCATGCCGCCAAGATCCGGCGGCACAACCACCTGTGCCTTGAAGGCGCGGGCAAAAAGGTTCTTGGCCGCCGCCTTGTCGATATGTAGGCGGTCGGCGCTCACCCAGCAACCACGGCCGGGCAGATTTCTCTTGAGATCGGGAACGACGGCCGAATCCGGGCCGACGACGAACCGGATCAGATCATCCGGTTCGGCCTGCTTGCGGGTGACGATGCAGGTGCGATCGTTCATCTCGTCCTGGGGCGGGTTCTGTGCGATGCGGTTTCACCTCACGCACCAACGGCTTCGTCAGCCGATGCTTCTTCGGCCGCAAGCTCGTCTTCGGTGATCCAGCCGGCCTTGAGGCGGGCATTGAGCACCATCTGCTCGGCATCGGCGCGCGAAACGCCGTGATTGGCCAGCACGCCCGGATAGACTTTTGTCTCGCCGTCCTTGCGTTCCTTCCAGCCGGTCAGGTCGTCAGCGGCATAGCCGGCGAAATCCTCGATCGTCTTCACGCCGTCCTCGCCGAGCGTCACCATCATGGCGGTGGTGATGCCGGGGATTTCGCGCAGTTCGTCCGAGACACCCAGCGCCTTGCGCTTCTCGTCATGCTCGGCCTCGATCTTCTCGAGATATTCGCGAGCACGGGTCTGGATTTCGGAAGCGGTGTCGTCGTCGAAGCCGTCGATCGAGGCGATCTCGCCGGCGTCGACATAGGCGACTTCCTCGACGCTGGTGAAGCCTTCGGAGGCCAGCACCTGGCCGACCATCTCGTCGACATCGAGGGCTTCCATGAACAGCGCCGAGCGCTCGACGAATTCCTTCTGGCGGCGCTCGGACTCCTCGGCCTCGGTCAGGATATCGATATCCCAGCCGGTGAGCTGCGAGGCGAGACGCACGTTCTGGCCGCGGCGGCCGATGGCCAGCGACAGCTGATCGTCGGGAACCACCACTTCGATGCGCTCGGCGTCCTCGTCGAGCACAACCTTGGCGACTTCCGCCGGCTGCAGCGCATTGACGATGAAGGAGGCGGCCGAGGGCGACCACGGAATGATGTCGATCTTCTCGCCCTGCAGTTCGCCGACGACGGCCTGGACACGGCTGCCGCGCATGCCGACGCAGGCGCCGACCGGATCGATCGAGCTGTCACGCGAGATGACGGCGATCTTGGCGCGCGAGCCCGGATCGCGGGCAACCGACTTGATCTCGATGATGCCGTCATAGATTTCCGGCACTTCCATGGTGAAGAGCTTGGCCATGAACTGCGGATGCGTGCGCGACAGGAAGATCTGCGGACCGCGCTGCTCGCGGCGCACATCGTAGACATAGGCGCGGACGCGGTCGCCATACTTGTAGTTTTCGCGCGGGATCAGCTCGTCGCGGCGGATGATGGCCTCGCCACGACCGAGATCGACGATGACGTTACCATACTCGACGCGCTTGACGGTGCCGTTGACGATCTCGCCGATGCGGTCCTTGTATTCGTCGTACTGACGGTCGCGCTCGGCCTCGCGCACCTTCTGCACGATGACCTGCTTGGCCGACTGGGCGGCGATGCGGCCGAAATCCATCGGCGGCAGCTGTTCGGCGATGAAATCGCCGAGCTGGGCGTCGGGATTGCGCTCACGGGCCGAGGAAATGGCGATCTGCGTGGCATAGTCGTCGACCTTTTCGACCACTTCCATCAGCCGCTGCAGCTTCATCTCGCCGGTGTTCGGGTTGATGTCGGCGCGGATGTTGGTCTCCTGGCCATAACGCGAACGCGCCGCCTTCTGGATCGCATCGGCCATGGCGGCGATAACGATCGACTTGTCGATCGACTTTTCACGCGCGACCGCGTCGGCAATCTGGAGCAGTTCAAGTCTGTTGGCGCTTACAACCATGTTTTTTCTCCCGAGCCTGTTTGCCGGACCTTCTCGCCCGGCAGCTCAATCAACTTTCCTGTTCGTGTTCTTCCGTAGCGTCCGCTTCCGCACCCTCTGGCACGTCGTCGTCCGGCTCGCCGCGTCGTTTCTTGGCTTCCTTGCGCGCCCTGTTGTCCTTCGACAACGCGTCGCGGATGAGGTCGTCGGTCAGGACCAGGCGTGCCTCGGCGATCGTGTCGTAAGGCACACGCACCGTCGGCTCCTCGCCATAGGCCGCCTTGTCGCGCTCGATCAGCACGTCATTTTCGCCGGCCTCGGCAATCTTGCCCTTGAAACGCTTGCGATCGGCGACGACGACCGATGTCTCCATCTTCACCAGATGGCCGGTCCACGCCGTGAAATCCGACTTGCGGACCAGCGGCCGGTCGATGCCGGGAGAGGAAACTTCGAGATGGTATGCTTTCTCGATCGGATCATCGACATCGAGCGCCGGCGACACCGCGCGGCTGACCTCTTCGCAATCCTCGACGGTCATGGTGCCGTCCTCGCGCTCGGCCATGATCTGCAGCGTCAGCCCGTTCTGGCCGGACAGACGCACACGCACCAGACGAAAGCCGATGCCGCGCAGCACCGGCTGAATGATCAGCGCGATGCGCGCATCGATGCCGCTTTCGCGGATGATGCGGTCGTCACCTTCGCTTGCCGTCGCAGTCATCAATTACCTGTCGTTCGTTTCAAACCTATCGGCAGGTAATAAAAAGAGCGGGACCGGGTGGACCCACTCTTCGTCATACCGACCAAGAATTTGAGGCTGATATAAACGAACACTGCCTGTGTTTCAAGCCCGCCGTGGCAAACCGACGAGGTGTCACGCCGCCGCGCCAGCGTTGCGTCAGACGCATGGCCTCCATGCAGCCGCACCTCTGTGAGCCTTGATGCCGCATCCCCATCTATAGTGCATCGCACAAATTCAGAGAGATTTCGCAGACGCGAAAGGGCACGACCATGAGCAACCGTAAGATTTTTTCCGCCATAGGCGATCTATTCACGACGTTCGGCAGCGCGGTGGCCGCATCGCGCGCCGTGGAAGCCGGCCGCAAGCCGCGCGCTGACGACCTGCGCAAGCTTGGCATGGATCCGGCTGTCTTCAACCGGATCGGTCGTTTCTGAAAATCCGGCGGGAGGCGCCGTGACACTTATTTCCTGATAAAAGTCAGATAGGCCGGTGGGCGGCCCTCGCGAATGGCCTTCGCCTCGTAACGCGTGCCTGGCCAACCATCGTAAGGGCGATGCCAATCCGCCGCTTCCGTAGCCTGCCATGCGAAGGCGCCATGCGCCCGGCAATGAAGCAAGGTCCAGTTGACATACGTATCGATGTCTGACGCGAAGCGGAATTTTGAACCCGGCTTCAGCACATGGGCGAAACGGTCAAGATTGACCGGGCTGACGAAACGCCGCTTCCAATGCTTCTTCTTCGGCCAGGGATCGGGATAGAGAAGGTCTATGCCGTCGAGCGAGGCCGGGGGCAACCAGTCAAGCAGGCGGGTGGCATCATCGTCGTAAACCCTGAGATTGGCCAGCGGCCTCGCCCGCACCGCCATCATCATCTTGGCCATGCCGTTGACGAACGGCTCCACACCGATGAAGCCGACCGTCGGCGTCTCGATTGCGCGATGCAGAAGATGCTCGCCGCCGCCAAAGCCGATTTCGAGCCGAACCGCCGAAATATCAGCCGCAAACAGAGTGCGCAGATCCGACGGCGCTTTGGCCGTCAGATCGAGCCGGTAGGCGCCTAGCCCGCTTTCCAGGGCCGCCGCCTGCTGCGGGCGAACGGGCTTGCCGCGTCGACGACCGAAGAAGGCTTCGGTCGTACGGCTTGGCCTGTTTTCAGGGCTCATCTGGTTGGCGCGAGGTCTGTCGCGGCTCAGGCCGCGACAGCATCCTTGAGCGCCTTGGCGAGATCGGTCTTCTCCCAGGAGAAAGACCCGTCACGGCCGGCCTTGCGGCCGAAATGACCGTAGGACGACGTCTTGGCGTAGATCGGCTTGTTGAGGTCGAGATGCCGGCGGATGCCGGATGGTGACAGGTCCATCACGCTGCGCAGCGCTTCCTCGAGCTTTGCCTCGTCGACCTTGCCGGTACCGTGCAGGTCGACGTAGACCGACAGCGGCTGGGCGACACCGATGGCGTAGGAAAGCTGGATGGTGCAGCGGTCGGCAAGCTTCGCCGCCACGACATTCTTGGCCAGGTAGCGCGCCGCATAGGCGGCCGAACGGTCGACCTTGGTGGTATCCTTGCCGGAGAACGCGCCGCCGCCATGCGGTGCCGCGCCGCCATAGGTGTCGACGATGATCTTGCGGCCGGTGAGGCCGGCATCACCGTCCGGGCCGCCGATGACGAACTTGCCGGTCGGGTTGATGTACCACATGCAATCGTCGGCAATCTTGAGATCACCAAGCGCCTCGCGGATATAGGGTTCGACGACCTTGCGGACTTTCTTGGAATCCCAGGTCGCATCGAGATGCTGTGTCGACAGCACGATCTGCGTTGCCTCGGCGGCCTTGCCGTCGATGTAGCGGACGGTGACCTGGCTCTTGGCGTCCGGTCCGAGCTTGCCGGCCTCGCCGTTGTTTTCGTGACGGGCGGCGGCCAGCAATTCGAGGATCTTGTGGCTGTAGTAGATCGGCGCCGGCATCAGGTCCGGTGTCTCGCGGCAGGCATAGCCGAACATGATGCCCTGGTCGCCGGCACCTTCCTCGCCCTGGCGGTCGGCGGCGTTGTCGACGCCCTGGCCGATATCCGGCGACTGGCCGTGCAGGAGAACCTCGATCTTGGCTGTCTTCCAGTGGAAGCCGGCCTGCTCGTAGCCGATCTCGCGGATCGCCTTGCGGGCGACGGATTTGAACTTCGCCGGATTCACGACCGGGTGACCGGCCGCGTCCTTGAGGATATTGCCTGCCTTGTCCTTCTTCAGCAGCGTCTCGGGGACGCGCACTTCGCCGGCGATGACGACACGGTTGGTGGTCGCCAGCGTCTCGCAGGCGACACGCACTTTCCATGGGTCCATGCCGGTCTTCTTGGCCTCACGGTAAACCAGATCGACAATTTCGTCGGAGATCCGGTCACAGACTTTGTCGGGATGGCCCTCGGCAACGGACTCCGAGGTAAAGAAGTAATTCTGCCGCGTCACGGGTGTCCCCTCTTGAAAAACGATCGGCAGGCTGCCGATTTTGGCGCGCCACGTGTTAGCGGGGCAAAGCGCCGCTCGTCAAGCGTTGCCGCCATTCTGGCACGACTGTCGATGTCAATATCTTGTGCCACC
This sequence comes from Mesorhizobium sp. HAY1-8B, assembly GCF_056868045.1. Taxonomy (NCBI): domain Bacteria; kingdom Pseudomonadati; phylum Pseudomonadota; class Alphaproteobacteria; order Hyphomicrobiales; family Phyllobacteriaceae; genus Mesorhizobium; species Mesorhizobium sp. HAY1-8B. Next base: position 1,761,760 of record NZ_CP200321.1, on the reverse strand, counting down.
GGCGGCGAATGCCGCCGGTGGCAGGCGCATTGAGCGTCAGTCGAGGTCGTCCGCGGCGAGCGACTTCACCAGATCGATGATCCTGCGGCGTACCTTGACGTCGGCGATCTTGACGAAGGCCCGGTTGAGTTGAAGGCCTTCGGGACTGCCGCAGAATTCCACGGCGAAAGCCATCGACGCATCCTCGGCAAAGCCACGATTGGCCGTGGGCTCCTGGCCCGGCGCATCCTCGAAAAAGAAGGCGACGGGCACGCCGAGTATGGAGGCAATCGCCTGCAGGCGGCTGGCGCCGACGCGGTTGGTGCCCTTTTCATATTTCTGGATCTGTTGAAATGTGATGCCGAGATTCTCGCCCAGCTTCTCCTGGCTCATTCCGAGCATGTTGCGCCGAAGCCGGACGCGACTTCCAACGTGGATGTCGATGGGATTCGGTTTTTTCTTGTTTTCTTCTGTCATATTTTCCTCGCCGAATTTTTTCGGCTTTGTGATTTTTTTCCACCCAAACAAAGCCGGGGCGACTGCCCCAACAGAACGATCCACCGGCTTTGAGAATTTTTCAGGCAGTACAGTATGAGTTTCTAATGTGTCGACTGTCAATTCACCCGTAGCCTTTGCCTTACGTTCAGCAGCACCCCCACCACCGCAAACAGCAACATGATCAGCATTCCGTTAATGCGCCGCTGGCCCGAGGAAACGACCGTCTGTCCGGAAATCGGCACCTTCACATCGATGGCGCCGCGCGCGTCGATCGCCAGCGCATCGACGATGCGTCCGTGTGGATCGACGACGGCCGAAATGCCGTTGTTGGCAGCACGCAGCAAGGGCAATCCATTCTCCACCGCGCGAATCTGGGCTTGTCTGAAATGCTGATAAGGTCCTGGCGTGTCCCCAAACCAGGCATCATTGGTAACGTTCACAATAAGCTGCGCTGACGTAGCGTCAACCGCCACAAGATCCGGAAAGATCACCTCATAACAAATAAATGGCAGGGCTCGGATGCCGCCAGGCAGCGTGATGGCGTGCCGCTCGTTGCCGGCTGCGAACGTCACCGGCCCAGCAACAAGCTGTGCGATGCCGAAACGGTTGAGCAGGTCGGCGAAAGGCAGGTATTCGCCGAACGGCACCAGATGGACCTTATCGACGGCATCGGTGATTTCGCCCTTGTCGTCGATCGCCACCACGGAATTGTAATAACGGCTGTCGGCGGCCGCGGAGCCGCCTTCCTCGCGAACGACGCCGGCGATCAGCATCTGGCCATCGGCCAGCATGTCGCCCAGCGCCGTCAGCGCATCCGGACGCTCGGTGAAGAGGAATGGCACCGAGGTTTCCGGCCAAAGAATGAGTTGCGGCTTACCGTGACCGGGGTCCGGCGCCTTGGCGGACAGGCCCAGCAAGGTAGCGAAGATGCGATCGCGCACCGAGGCGTCCCATTTTTCCGACAGGTCGACGGCAGGCTGGACGATGCGGACATCAAGGCTGCGCTGCGCCGGCTTTTCAGGAGCGGCAAGCCTGACATAGCCGAACCCGACATGGGCCGCTGCAAGCAGGATGAATAGCGCCGCGCCCAGGCGAAGATGCCGGCGCGCCGCCAGCAGCGCGGGCAGCGAAAAAAGGAACACGGCAAGCGCATTCATACCGATCATGCCGGTCACCGAGACGCTCTGCATCAAGAGAGGCACGGGCATTGCCGCGTAACCGATCGCATTCCAGGGAAAACCGGTGAACAGGAAGCCGCGCAGCCACTCCGTCAGCCCGAAGCCGAAGGCCAAGGCGGCAATGCGGCCGATATCGCTGCTCCACAGCAGGCGGGCAACCATCGTTGCGAAGCCATAGAAAAAGGCGAGCGCGAAGGGAATACCGACCACGGCGAAGGGAAGCGCCCAGGCAAAATCATCGGCCTCGACCAGCAGCGCCGAGCCGATCCACCAGAGACCGGCGAGGAAATAGCCGAAACCGAACCACCAGCCGACGGCGAAGGCCGGCCGCAGGCGCCGGAACAGGCTGCCGGAGGCTTCGCCGGTCGCGCCATCAAGCAGCCAGACCAGCACCGGAAACGAAATGAAGCAGGCTGCGAAGAAATCATAGGGCGCCTGCCCAAGCACCGTCAGCGCTCCGGCAAGAAAGGCCACGAGCGCGCGCCGCCAACCCCAAAGCAGAATTATCCGGCCGGCAAGGCGCTCCATGCATACTTCCGAGTCGCGCGAATCAGGACGCAAGATTTATCAGGCCGCGGCCTGCGCTCCAAACGGCCGATCGGCCGGGATGCCTCGACCGCCGCTCTAAAACGCGCCGCGTCGAAACGGATTCATGCGACACGCTTCAGGTCTTTGTTCTTTATGCATGTCGTTCTGCCAAAACCGAGGTCACTTCTGGGCGACGCCCACTAACGGTGCCAGCCGTCGATGCGCAGGCCACTCAGCCGCTCGGCCTCTTCGCGGGAAACGGAACGGATGGGCTGAGTGAAGGTCCAGACATGACCCTCGGGATCGCGCGCTCGATACTGGCGTTCGCCGTAGAACTGATCCGCCGGCTCCTGGATTATTTCGGCGCCGCTCGCGCGCGCCTGCTCGCAATGCGCATCCAGCGCGCCCACGAGCCTCACATAGACCGACTGCGTGTTCTTGCCCGACACCGAAGCAGGACTCGCGACATAATCGCTCCATTCGGAATCGACGATGATGTAGCAATCGCCGAACCGCATCTCGGAGTGGACGAGCTTTCCCGCGGCATCGGTCACCACCATGCTGGGCTCAAAGCCAAAAGCCGCTTCGAGCCATGCCAGCGCTGCGCGAGGATCCCTGTAGAAAACGCCGGAACCCAGACTTGCGTGCCTGAACGGGTCGTCGATCGTCATCGAGAGCCGAACCGTTCAGGCTTGTTCGGTGCGCGCCGTAGCCCGCCGGCGGCGCTCGCCCTTCTGGCTCTGCACGATGCGCACGCGCTTGACGCGGCGCGGATCTGCATCGAGCACATGGAACTCGAAGCCCGGAATGGCCTGTACCACTTCGCCACGCGTCGGCACGCGACCAAGCGTGTTGAAGATCATGCCGCCAATGGTGTCGACATACTCGCCGTGCTCGCCTGCGGCGAAGTCCTCGCCGATCATCTTGGCGACGTCGTCGATCTCGGCCTTGCCGTCGACGATGAACACGCCGTCCCCGGCCTGGGTGATCATCGGCTCATCATCGTCATGCTCGTCCTCGATGTCGCCGACGACCATCTCGACAATATCCTCGAGCGACACAAGTCCGTCGGTGCCGCCATATTCGTCGATGACCAGCGCCATCTGCGTGCGCGTCGTCTGCATGCGGCCCATCAGGTCGGAAGCAAGCATCGATGGTGGCACGAACAGAACCTGGCGGATCAGATTGAGCTCGCCGATGGTGCGTGCGAGGTCGACCTGAGCGAGATCCAGTTGCGTGGCGGCGGGGGTCTTTCTGGTCGTGCGGCCCTTCTTGACGCGCGCGAGCTTGGTGATGTGGGCCAGCACGTCGCGGATATGGACCATGCCGCGCGGATCGTCGAGCGTCTCGGAATAAACCGGCATGCGGGAATGGCCGGACTGCTCGAAGGTGCCCAAGAGGTCGCCGAGCGTTGTGGCGATCTCGACCGCCTCGATGTCGGCGCGCGGCACCATGACGTCCTCGACGCGCACCTCGCGCAGCCGCAGGATGTTGTTGAGCATGGCGCGCTCGCCAGGCGAGAAGGATTCGACGTCGCTAGCCGTCTCGGCCAGCGCGCCGGCGATTTCCTCACGCAGGCTGGTGCCGTTGCGTTGCCTGAACAGGCCCAAAACGCGGTCGAACAGGGAGGGGCCGGCAGGCGAAGACTCGCTGGCAACGCTGCCGGTGTTGGCAGCACCAGTGGTAACGGTACTCGGACTTGATCCCTCTTCCGACGTATCGGAAGCCTTGGGCGCACTGCCGGCGTCGGGGCGGGCGGCAGTCTCTGGTTTGTCGTTCATCGTCGTCCGGTCAATTGTCAGATGTAGTTACGCGTAGGGATCGGGAATGGCAAGCCTTGCAAGGGCTGCGCGTTCGATGGCTTCCATAGCCTCGGCCTCGGCGTCGGTCTCGTGATCATAGCCCAGCAAATGCAGCAGGCCATGGATGACGAGATGGGTGATATGGTTCTCCAGGGGCTTGTCTTCCAGTGCCGCCTCGCGCGTCACTGTCTCGGCGGCAAGCACGATATCGCCCAGCATCGGCGGCAGTGGGCCGCCGGGCACGGGCGGAAAAGCCGGGAAAGACAGGACGTTGGTGGGTTTGTCCTTGCCGCGCCAGCCGGCATTGAGCGTACGGATATGGGCGTCGTCGGAAAAAACGACGCTGAGCTCGGAACGACCGGCCACGCCGGTCTCGGCGAAAGCAGCATCAACCGCCCGATCGACCAGCCGCGTCAGGCTTGCCTCATCGGGCCAGTCGCCCGCTTCGACCGATATATCGATGTCGACGGGCACCGAAGGGCTCCCGTCGCCGGATAAATTGTCCTCAGGCATGAAGCCGCATCGCTGAAATCAATTCTCCGCGCCGAGGCCCCGCGCCAGTTTGGCATCGCGGTCATAGGCCCTGACGATCTCCGCCACCAGCGGATGGCGAACGACGTCGACATCGTTGAAGCGCACGGTTACCGCGCCGGCCACGCCGTCGAGGACACGCAAGGCCTCGACCAAGCCCGATTTGGTGCTCGGAGGAAGGTCGATCTGGGTCGGATCGCCGGTGACAATCATGCGCGAGTTCTCGCCAAGACGCGTCAGGAACATCTTCATCTGCATCGGCGTGGTGTTCTGCGCCTCGTCGAGGATAACAGCGGCATGCGCCAAGGTACGGCCGCGCATGAAGGCAAGAGGTGCGATTTCGATGACTTCAGCGGCAATGGCGCGCTCGACCTTGTCGGCCGGCATCATGTCGTAAAGCGCATCGTAGAGCGGCCGCAGATAAGGATCGACCTTCTCCTTCATGTCGCCGGGCAGGAAGCCCAGCCGCTCGCCAGCCTCGACGGCCGGCCGCGACAGAATGATGCGCTCGACCATGCCGCGCTCGAGCAGCATCGCCGCATGCGCCACCGCCAGATAGGTCTTGCCGGTGCCGGCCGGACCGATGCCGAATACCAGTTCGGAGCGCTCGAGCGCCCGCATATAGGCGTCCTGGTTCAACGAGCGGGCATAGATGGTCTTCTTGCGGGTGGCGATCTGGGCGGCGGAGACCTTGCCCTTGCGCTCCAGCGTCGGCAGCGTCAGCTGATCGTCGGCGGCGACCGCCATGCGCACGGCGCCGTCGACATCGGACTGGCCGATATCGACGCCTTTCTGCAGAATCCCGTAGAGATTGTCCAAGGCGCGGCGTGCCTGCTCGGCGGCCGAAGCTGACCCCTTGATGGTCAGCTGGTTGCCGCGCGAGCGGATATCGACGCCGAGCTTCTGCTCGAGCCGGGCGAGGTTCTCGTCGAACTGACCGTAAAGGGCGCTGGCAAGCTTGTTGTTGTCGAAAGTCAGAACGATGTGCGCCATGTCAGAAGCCCCAGATGCCGGTACCGGGGGCAGGTTCTTCAGCTCTGCTGCGCTCAACCGTCTCTCCTCATCTGCCGAGGTCTGTGGCTATGCATGTCGTTGTCCCAGAACCGGGACCACTTTTGAGCGACATGCATCAGGCCAACTCGGCGAACAGGCTGTTGTAGCCCGTCTTCGTGATTCGCACCTGGATAATGTCACCGATTTCGCCGGCCTTTTCATCAACAATAACGGGCTGCAGCCAAGGTGAGCGGCCGACCTTCTGACCAGCCTGGCGGCCAGGCTTCTCGATCAGCGTGTCGATGGTGCTGCCGACAAGGCTCAAGCCGAAATCCTGCTGCTGTTTCAGGAGCAGTGCCTGCAAGCGCTGCAAGCGCTCGTCCTTGATCGTTTCCGGCACATGATCAGGCATGTCGGCGCCCGGTGTGCCCGGGCGCGGCGAATATTTGAACGAGAAGGCCGAAGCGTAGTTCACCTGGCGGACCAGTTCCATGGTCGCCTCGAAATCGGCTTCCGTCTCGCCGGGGAAGCCGACGATGAAGTCACCGGACAAGGCGATATCGGGGCGCGCTGCGCGGATGCGATCGAGCAACGCCAGATAATCCCTGGCCGTGTGCCTGCGGTTCATCAATTTCAGGATGCGGTCGGAGCCCGATTGCACCGGCAGATGCAGATAAGGCATCAGCGACGGCAGGTCGCGGTGGGCCGCGATCAGTTCGTCATCCATGTCGCGCGGGTGGCTGGTGGTGTAGCGCAGCCGGGCCAGGCCGGGGATTTCAGCCAGCCGGAACAGCAGCCGGCCAAGGCCCCACTCCTCACCGTTCCCGCCCTGGCCGTGCCAGGCATTGACGTTCTGGCCAAGCAGCGTCACCTCGCGCACGCCGGCTTCGGCCAGGCGCTCGGCTTCCGCGACGATCTGCGCCACCGGCCGCGAAACTTCCGAGCCCCTGGTATAGGGCACGACGCAGAAGGTGCAGAACTTGTCGCAGCCTTCCTGCACGGTGAGGAAGGCGGTGACACCGCGCTTGATCACCTCGGCGCGCTTGGGCTGTGGCAGGTGTTCGAACTTGTCCTCGATGGCGTAGTCGGTCTCGACGATCTTCTCGCCGCCGCGCACTCTAGCCAGCACGTCGGGCAGGCGGTGATAGGTCTGCGGCCCGATGACCAGGTCGACGGCCGGCGAACGCCTGATGATCTCCGCACCCTCGGCCTGCGCCACGCAGCCGGCGACGCCGATCAGCAGTTCGCGGCCGGCAATGGCGCGCTCCGCCTTCATGTCGCGGATGCGGCCGAGCTCGGAATAGACCTTTTCGGCCGCCTTCTCCCTGATATGGCAGGTGTTGAGCAGCACCAGATCGGCCTCGCCGATGGCATCGGTCGCGGTATAGCCGTCGGCGGCCAGCGCGTCGGTCATGCGCTGGGAGTCATAGACGTTCATCTGGCAGCCATAGGTCTTGATGAAGACCTTCTTCGCTGCCGTGGCGAGCGATGCCGGCTGTCCGGCCACCGTGCCGATGTCGTCGCTTTCAATCGTGTTCAAGTCCATCCGGCGGCTTCTAACGCCTTTCCGTGACAAAAAACAGACGATTCTCGGCGTGCGCCCCCAAGGCGCATGTCGGGGCTAGCGGCTTGGGCGCGGATCGGCGAGTGCCGCCTGCATCATCCCGCGCACATGGCTTTCCATCAGCTTCGACGTTTCCTTGCGGTTCGAACCCTTCGCAAAGGCGATCGGTTCGCCGAAATGCACTTCGACGTCGAGCGCGCCTTCCGCCATCAGCACCTTGAGATGCGGCATCAGATCCTCGTCGCCGATCCAGGCCGCGATCGGGCGGTGCCGACGGCCGAGCGGCACGCCATGCAGGCGCGTGTAGGCGATCGCCACGGGCTGGATAAACACCTGCTCGGCCGCTCCCTCCGAAATCGCCATCGAGGCAGCGCCGAACAGCGTGCTCTTGAATGGCAGGACAACGTTGCCGTCACCGGTCGACCCCTCGGCGAACAGCACCATGGCGTCGCCCTTGGCCATGCGGCTGGCGATCTCGCTTGCCTGGTCGCCGGAGGAACGCTTGCGCTCGCGCTCGATGAAGACGGTGCGCTGCAGCTTGGACAGCATGCCGATCAGCGGCCAGCCTTCCATATCGGCCCTGGCGATGAACTTCACATCGGCAAAAGAGCCCAGCGCCATGATGTCGGTCCAGGAGATGTGGTTCGAGGCAACGAGCAACGGGCGCTTGGCCGACAGGCCCCCTTTGACATGGACGCGCATGCCGAGCGCCCTGAGGACAAGCCTGTGCCAGATCTTGAGGATGAAGGTTTCCGGCCACCAGCCGGTCTTCATCGACAGGATCTGCAGCGGCACCAGGACCAGCGAACCGGCGACGACAAGGCCCAGGGCCAGGAAAATCCTGATTTTTCCGATCATGCTGTCCTGATCCTGCCATTACAGCGCCGCGCGTTCTCTTGGACGCGCAAAGGACGCCGTAATGCTTTAATTTCGACGCACGATCCTTTCCGAAAATCGGAACCGATTTTCGGGGTCATGCGGCGTCTGGCTAGCGAAGATCGCGGCGCATGACAAGCGCGCCGGTCGGCCCGCGATCGGGCGACTTGTAATAGTCCGGGCGCTTGCCGACTTCGCGGAAGCCCAGCCGACGGTACAGGGCGATCGCGGCGACGTTGGTCTCGTCTACCTCCAGGAACAGCGCTTCGGCGCGTTGCACATGCAGTTCGCGCAACACGGCGTCCATCAACTGCCAGCCCAATCCCTGGCGGCGATGGGATCGCGCCACCGCGACAGTCAGGATCTCGCCCTCGCCGGCGGCCAGCCGGGCCAGCACGAAGCCGACGGGTGGCTTGGCACCCTGCCCGGTTTCGCGCGCGGCATAACCGAACACGGTGTCCTGTCCGAGCAAAGCGGCGAACTCGCCATCGGTCCACGGGCGGACAAAGTCCTCGCGATGCAGCAACGAGACCGCAGGGCTGTCGGTGATCCTGAGCGGCTCGAGTGCATAGTCCCGGCGCCGCGGCTGTAAGAAAGGTATGCGCATTAATTTTGTTGCCTTGAAAGAATAAATCCGGCTTGCGGCTTTGCATCGGCGCCGCGCAGGTAAAGTGGTTTCGGCCTTTCACCCTCGCCTTTGGCGGCGGCGAGGCGGGCGTATGTGACAATGTCGGCGGTGGCCGTCCGAGGCCCGATGTCGGAAATCCGACCCGCCGATGCGGCGATCTGCACCGCCGCGGTGCCGGCAAGCACCGCAAGGTTCTCCACCGCCAGGGCAGTGGCTTCCGACAATGTGGTCACCGCTGGTCCGTAAGTCAAACCTGACATTTCGTCGTAGAGCGCGGCATGGATTTCCTCGCGACCGGCATCAAGCGCCGCCAGCACGGCACGGCCGGGAAATGCCGCTGCCGCCTCGGCGGCCAGTGCCTCGAGCGTCGTCACCCCGATCGCCGGGATTTTCAACGCCAGCGCCAGGCCGCGCGCGGTCGACACGCCGACGCGCAGACCGGTGAAGGACCCCGGGCCGACAGAGACGGCAATGGCGCCAAGGCCGGGATAGTCGGTCGCGCCCGCCTTCAGCGCCTCGGCGATGACGGCCATCAGGTGCTCGGCATGGCCCTTGCCGAGATCGAGCACCACGCGGCCAAGCTCCCGCCCGGCCGCCGCGTCGTAGACGCAGGCGGCGCAGAGGCTGGCGGCACAGTCGATGGCAAGCACTTTCATGAAACGACCGGTTCCGAAAAACAACTTCCCTGTGCCCGCCAAGGCGCGCCACCGCAAGCATAATTTGTTAAGCGGCTTCGCTTCCGCCAGGGCGCCGTCAAACCTGCTCGATGCGCAGCATGTGGTTGTCCCAGACATAGTCCGGTTCCGACCGTGTCGCGCCGCTGCCCTCGATGATCTCGCCGGCGCCGGTGGTTGCCATGAAGCCAGATCCGTCCGGCGCCAGGCCGCAGACCTCGACCAGCGCACTGGTCGAAACCACCCTGCCGCTCGCCACGTCGATCACGGCAAGCGAATTGCCTTCCGGCGACGAGACGGCGACGGTGCCGGCTAAAGGATTGGCGGCGACCGAGCCTATGTAGTTGCGAAAGCCGGACAGCACGTCCGGCGACATGTCGAGCAACTGCAAATCCTTGCCGCGCGCGGCGCGACCAACCAGCAGCGGACGATCGGTGCCCGGCCCCCTATACTGACAGCCGAACCAGACGGTGCCGGCCTGGTCGGTGTCCATGTGGCGGATCGACAGTTGGTGCAGGGAAGCCGCCAATTCATGCTTCTCGATCAGGTCGCCGGTGACACGATCGATCAGCACGTAGGACGGCTTCATGGTGGCGATGTTGAGTTCCGCGCGGCCATAATCGGGATGGGTCTCGATGCCGCCATTGGCGACCGCGATCGTCCTGCCATCGCCCAGCAGCAGAAGCTCGTGCGGACCCATGCCGTAAGTCGGGAATTCACCGATGCGGCTGAACTTCGCCCGCGCGTCGTAGATGCCAACGACGCCGGCAGCGTTGTCGAAGTCGTTCTCGGTGGCATAGAGCAGGGCTCCGTCGGGCGAGAACACCCCATGGCCGAAGAAATGCCGGCCGGTGACGCTGGCGATGGTCAGCGGGGCGTCGCGCCCACTGTGATCGAAAACCACGGCGAAGGTGCCGGGCTGGCGGGCGAAGACCACCGAGCGCTTCGAGATGGGATCGAAAGTGACATCATGGCCGCGATCGGGCAGGTCGATCGCATGCAGCACCTTGCCGGCCTCGGACAGGACGGCGGCGCCAAAACTGCCGTCACGCTTGACGAAAGCGGTGGCGAAGACGGCGTCGGCAGCGAGCGTCTTCGCCCAGGCCGATGGAGTCATCGCAACGGCAAAGCCGATGCCCGCGGCTCTCAGGAAATCCCGGCGATCGATCAGCGGCGTTTTCAAGGATCAATCTCCATCGAGCGACGAAAAGCCTGCGGTCAGGCCGAATTCGGCGGTCAGCCGGGTACCGATCAGGGTCGAGAGGCTGGAGGTGATCAGGGCGAAATGCTCGAGTTCTTCGCGCAGTGCCGGGTCCGCGAGCGCCTTGTCGATCGGACCCGAGACGGACTTCGCGGTGGCGACACCGTTGACCAGCTGGATATGGATCGACTCCGCCATCCAGCGCGCATCGGGCGACAGCGCATCGCCAAGTTTGGAGGCCTGGAACAGCGCATCGATGCCGGCGAGATTTCCTGCCAGCGAGTTGGTGGTGTTTTGCGAACGCCAGTAGATCGCCTGCTTGGGCTTGTCCGCCTCGGGCTTGCCGCCAAGGAAACCTTTCAGGCGGACATCCCGGACCATCTCCAGCTCGTTGATGAAGACACCGACCAGTTCGGTCACCGCTTCGTTGCCGTCGCGGTAGAGCGCATTCTGCGGCCCGGGATTGGACCAGAGTGCGGCAAAACCGTCCGGCTTGTTCCAGGCTGCGCTGACCTCGCCAGCCATGGTTTCGATATTGCCGGCAACCGCCGCTCCATAGGCGCAGCGATAGGGATCATCCTTACCCGTCAGCGCATCGGCGCCGTCGCCGAAAAGCACGAACTCCAGCGCGCCGAGCCCCTGCATGGCGACGCTCTTGCCGGCAAGCTGTGCCGGATCGGTGGCCGCCGGATCCTTGTCCAACAAGGCCGCCTGCACCTGTTTGAGGCCGATGCTCTTGCGGTCCGGCCAGAACAGCATGCGCTCCAGACGATTGTTCTCCTTGATCGGTCCAAAACCGATGATCTCGGCAGATGACCAGGCATGGACCGTGGCGGAAAACTCGGTCCGCGCCGCGTCGAGCTCGCCTCGAGAAGGCGCCTTGCAGAGCTTGTGCATCGCCTTCGTCAAGGTTTCGGCATGCTGGTGCAAATCGGCATAGGCCGGGCGGACGAAGCCGTCGATCGCCTGCTGGATGATGTCGGAGGCCTTCACCGCCGCCGATGCCGGGAAAACGCCCAGCAGGGCCAGCGGAAGAACGAGAACCAGCGCGGAACGCTTCAGCATCAGAATGACTCCAGGAATTTGAGCAGCGCATCGCGCTCGGCCGCATTGGCGGCGGCAAAGCGGTCGCGCGCCTTCTGCGCCTCGCCACCATGCCACAGGATCGCCTCGGTCAGGCTGCGCGCGCGCCCATCATGCAGAAAGAAGGAATTGCCGTTGACGGTCTCGGTGAGGCCGATGCCCCACAGCGGCGGGGTGCGCCATTCGCTTCCCGTCGCATCGCCCACAACCTGGCCGTCGGCCAGGCCGGGCCCCATGTCGTGCAGCAGGAAGTCGGAATAGGGCCAGACCAATTGGAAGGCCTGCGACTTGTTGGGCGCGTCGCGGCGGGTGACGAATTTCGGCGTGTGACAGGAAACGCAGCCGATTGCATAGAAGACCTTCTTGCCGGCGAGCACATCAGGCGCAGCGAGATCGCGGCGTGCCGGCACGGCCAGGTTCTGCGAATAGAAGGTGACGAGATCCATCACCGGCGTCGGCGCCTCGACCGGACCGAGGCGCGCCTGCACGCCATTCGGCATTGCGAGGCATTCTGCCTGCGCCGCGGTGCAGTCGCCCCAATGTCTTGGTTCTTCCGGCGTCGAAATGCCGATGTCGCCGGCAAAGGCATCCGCGGCCTGCTGCCGGATCGATGCGGTCTGCGCCTTCCAGCCGAAACGGCCAAGCGTCAACTCGCCGCTCAGACCGTCGAGCACGATGTTGGGCCTGCCGGAAATGCCGTCATTGTCGCGGTCGTCCGGATCGGCGTGGGACAGAATGTCCGCCGGCGCGATCTGCTCGATCAAGCCAAGGCCGATCATCGGCGGCGTCAGACGCGGCGACAGCGTGGTATGCGGATCGAGCGGCCCATAGGCGAGATCGGTGACGGAATAATCGGGCTTGCGCAGGGAAACCACGGTGCCATCCGTCAGTTCTACCTTACGTTCCTGATAGTCGACGCGCATCCGGCCTTCGCCGCGCAGGCCGGGCACCGCCAGCTCCTGCAACTGCGTGCCGTAGACCGGGTCGGGAAAATTGAGCCGTTGGCGGTTGGCGATCGCCGCTTTTTCCTCGGCGCTGCCGGCGTCCCGCGCCAGGCGCAGGAACATCGAAGTGGTGCCGGTATCGCCTTGCGGCGGACGGCCGCGGCCGTCCTTCAGATGGCAGTTCTGGCAGGCCCGCTCGTTGAAAAGCGGACCAAGCCCGTCCGACGCCTGCGTCGAGGATGGCGACGAGACCCAGTTCTTGCGGAACAAGGCGTTGCCGAGCTTGAAAGTGCCCTCTTCCTCGAAGGTGATGTTGGCCGAGGATTGCGAGAAGGCGTCGCGGCTGACGTCCTTCTCGGACGTGCCGGCGCCACCTTGCATCAGCTCGAACGGCTCGGGTTTGGAGAAATCCGTGGTCGGCCTGGTGACGGCGGTGACCCGCGTCTGATCCCGGACATTGAGGTCGCCGCGCGTGGTGGCAAGGCCGGCTGGCTGAAGGTCACCCGCAATCGCGGACGATGTTAGTGCCAGGACAAGAATGGTAGAGCGCCGACAAGCCGGTCCGGCTGGTCTTTTCGGGAGAAGCGGCGAGCCGGCGGCCCGCCGCGAGCGGCGCAGGAATTCTAAGAGGCGCCGCATTCCCGCATGCCTTTACTCCGCCTCGTTGGCCGAGTCGGCGTTGAGCTGGCCGTACTTCTCCTCGCCGATCGAGGCGAGCAGGTCGAGCTGCGTCTTCGAGAAAGTCGATGTGACCCTCCTCGTCGGCCAGCAGATCCTCGAACAGTTTCATCGTCACGTAATCGCCCACCTCGTGGCAGATCTCGCGCGAACGCTTGTAGGCAGTGCGCGCGTCATATTCGCCGGCGAGGTCGGATTCGAGCACTTCCTTGACGTTCTGCCCGATGCGCAGCGGCGCCACGGACTGCAGGTTCGGATGGCCTTCAAGGAAGATGATGCGCGCGATGAGCTTGTCGGCGTGGTGCATCTCCTCGATCGATTCGGCCCGCTCCTTCTTTGCCAGCTTGGTGTATCCCCAATCCTCCAGCAGACGGAAATGCAGCCAATATTGGTTGACGGCTCCAAGCTCCAGAAAAAGAGCCTCGTTAAGCCGCTCGATGATCTGACTTTCGCCCTTCATGGGTTCTGCTCCCGTATTGGATGCGCAGGCCTCTGACGCGATCCAGATGTGAAACGACATCCACGCCGCTCGCCTCCGAGCAGGCGTGGTAATTTTCGGTGACCCGAATGATCGTTTCCACCACATTTGGGAAGCAGCCGCAACAGCGACCGCGCTTTTGCATCGAGTGATAGATCTTTGCCGGCACGATAAGTTGCCAAGGGTCCTGGTCCAGCAGCCCGATGATCGTCTGCTCGATCTCCCTCTCCGTGATGATATTGCAATGGCAGATCAGCATTTATAGTGCTCGGATGGCTGACGGCGCCTTCCGCGCCGTGTGGCTTGATTGGTCCTGGAGCCCATTCCGGAGCCAATTGTCAGGCTCCGGAACCACGCACCAGGTTCGGTCTTACTTGAACACCTTGTCGGGCGCGTCGAGGCTGTCGGAGCCTTCGAAGGCGATGGCGTTGAGTTTCAGCGAGCCAACGGCACGTTCGATCGACTTGGTCTGGTCGACCAACGCGTCGATCGCCGCCTGCACGGTGGCGTTGCCTTCCTTGTTTCCTTCAGCGATCTGCTGGTCATAGGCCTCACCGGCCTCGGCCCGCGTCTTGATCGCCTCCATCTTGGCGACGGTCACATCGAGCTTGTCGGACAGTTCCTTGTCGATCGCCGGATCGGCAACCTTGACCATGTCATGCACCGAAGGCCCGGAAACGACGGTGCCGTCGAGCCTGGTATAGCTGGCGAGGTAAGCAGCACGGATGCCGATCGCGTCGTAGAGATGCGAGTTGTAGGTGTTGTCGGAGAAGCAGTCGTGCTCCTCCTCCGGGTCGTGCAGCAGCAGGCCGAGCTTCATGCGCTCACCGGCCAGTTCACCATAGGACAGCGAGCCCATGCCGGTGAAGATGACCGAGATCGCGGTGTTCGGCTCTTCGTCGACGAGGGCCTTGCGCGCGGCGCCGTCTTCCTTCCAGTTGCCGACCATTTCCTGCAGGTCCGAAACCAGAAGCGTGCTGGCCGACTTCAGATACTCGGCACGGCGGTCGCAATTGCCGCCGGTGCAGTTCTTGAGGTCGTAGTCGGTGTAGGGGCGTTCGCCGGCGCCCGGGCCGGTGCCGTGCAGATCCTGGCCCCAGAGCAGGAATTCGATGGCATGATAGCCGGTGGCGACATTGGCCTCGATGCCACCGGCCTCCTGCAGCGTGCCGGAGAGGAATTCCGGCGACAGTTTCGAGGCATCGACCTTCTTGCCGTTGATCTCGATTTCCTTGTTGGCGATCACATTGGCGGTATAGAGCGAATTCGCATCCGATTCGGTGCCGTAGCTCTTGGCGACATAATCGATCAGGCCTTCGTCCAGCGGCCAGGAATTCACCTTGCCTTCCCAATCGTCGACGATCTTGTTGCCGAAGCGGTAGACCTCGGTCTGCTGGTAAGGCACGCGCGATGCCTTCCAGGCGTCGCGAGCGGCCTTGAGCGTGTCAGCGGACGGATTGGCAAGCAGCGCGTCGATCGCCTTGTCGAGGGCCTGGGCCGTGGTCAGCGAATCCTCATACTTGGCAAGCGCGATGTCTGAATAGGTCTTGATGACCGCTTTCGCATCGGTTTCCGCCTTGGCCGGCAGCACAAACACCGCCGCCGTCAGCAGTGCCGTGGCGCCAATCGCCGCAAGCCTGCCGCCATATCGTGCTGTCATTATCGCTCTCCAGTTTTTTGGAAATTCTATAAACGGCGCGTGCGGCAGCCGGCGCCAGGCCATGTCGATGCCGTGGGGCGCAAGACTTGCCACGCGATCGCGCGGTTCGGGGAAGAAAGACACCAAAATGCCTCCAATCGAACGGGTTCAAGGCCCAGACATCAAAGGGATGCGCTAACGCGCAGGCTTCCATAAAGCTTCGACGCCCATGGAAGTCAACGAAAATCGTCTGGAAAAGCCAATTGAAACAATAGTTTAGAATTATTCTAAACTACGAATGTCAACTTTATACCTCGACTGTGCCGGCTTTGCCGCCGAACTGTACGATTGACAGCCGTCATCCCGGGTGCGACCCGCAAACGCTCTCTTGCGGCGGCGCCAGACAATTGCCACTTGGCGAGACGCCCTAGGATCGAATCGGGATCGGAATGCGATGAAGAACGGTGTGGTCATTGTCGGTGCGGGTCACGCGGGCGTGCAGGCGGCCGCCAGTTTGCGCGAGGACGGCTATGACGGGCCGGTGATCCTCGTCGGCGACGAGAACGAGTTGCCTTACCACAAGCCGCCGCTGTCGAAGACCTTCATCAAGGATGCCGAGGCCAAACCGCAACCCTTGCGAGGCGAGGCCTTTTATACCGGCAACGCGATCGACTACCGGCCGGGCATCCGGATCGAGCGTATCGATGCCGGCCGCCGCAGCCTGGAGATGTCAGGCGGCGGCGAACTTGCCTTCGATCATCTGGTCCTGGCGACCGGGTCGCGCCCACGCGTCCTGCCGCTGCCGGGCTCGGACCTGTCGGGCGTCTTGTCGTTGCGCTCGTTGGCCGACGCACGGCTGATCCGGGAGCTCAGCGCGAGCAGCGAGGATGTTGTCATCCTCGGCGGCGGTTTTATCGGACTGGAGATCGCCGCGACGCTGCGCGCGGCCGGCCGCACGGTGACTGTGGTGGAAGCGGTCGACCGGCTGCTCGGCCGCGCCGTGGCGCCCGTGGTGGCCAGCCATGTCCGCCAGCGGCTGGAGGCGACCGGCGTACGCATCCTGACCGGCACCTCGATTTCAAGGCTCGAAGGCGAAAACGGCCATGTCGTGGCCGCGATCACCTCGTCAGGCGAAAGGCTGCCGGCGCGCATGGTCATCGTCGGCATCGGCGCCGTGCCCAATGTCGAACTGGCACAGGAAGCCAGCCTTGCCATCGCCAACGGCATCCGCGTCGACCACCAGATGCGCAGTTCGGCGCCGGAAATCCTGGCCATCGGCGACGCCGCCTCCTACCGGCACTGGTTCACGGGCGGCGACGTGCGGCTGGAATCGGTGCAGAACGCCACCGACCAGGCCCGCCTTGCGGCCCGCACGATCACCGGTCACGCGGACGCCTATTCGGCGGTGCCATGGTTCTGGTCCGATATTGGCGACATGAAGCTGCAGATGGTCGGGCTGACCGCCGGCGGCGACAGCCACGTCGTGCTGGGCGACCTGCCCGACAACAAGTTTTCCATCTATCACTATGCCGGCGACCGGCTGCTCGGCATCGAATCCGTCAACCGCCCCGGCGACCACATGCTTGGCCGCAAGATGCTCGGTGCCGGCTTCTCGCCGACGCCGCAAACGGTCGCCATGGGTCCCGAGGGGCTCAAGGCGGCATTGGCCGCGTTTCAGCAGGACGAGCCGGCAAGGGCCGCGGGCTAGATGCGCTTACCCTCCCCTTGTGGGGCTGCAAAGCAGCGGGGTGGGGTCAGCGCCAAGCCCCCCACCCGGACCTTCGGTCCGACCTCCCCACGAGGGGGAGGTAGAACGCTAGGCAGCGCAGACTTCGCGGATCGAGCTTTCCAGGATGTCGAGCGCCTCGTTCATGACCTCGTCCTGGATGGTGATCGGCGCCAGGAAACGGATGACGTTGCCGTAGACGCCGCAGGTCAGCAGGATCAGGCCCTTGTCCAGTGCCTTCAGCCGGATGGCGTTGGCGATCTCCGCCGAGGGCAGGCCCTTCTTGACGTCGTTGAACTCGACCGCGTTCATGAAGCCGAGGCCCCTTATATCGACGATCTCGGGCACGTCGTCGCGGATCGACTGCAGGCGCTGCTTCAGCCGCGCGCCAAGCGTGTTGGCGCGGTCGCACAGCTTTTCGTCCTCGATCACGTCAAGCACGGCGTGTGCCGCGGCAACGCCGATCGGGCTGCCTCCATAGGTGCCGCCGAGGCCGCCCGGGCCAGGCGCATCCATGATCTCGGCGCGGCCGGTCACCGCCGACAGCGGGAAGCCGCCGGCGAGGCTCTTGGCCATGGTGGTGATGTCGGCAGCGACCTCATGATGATCCATCGCAAACATCTTGCCGGTACGGGCGAAGCCCGTCTGCACTTCGTCGGCGATCAGAAGCATGCCGTGCTGGTCGCAGAGCTTGCGCAGAGCGGTCAGGAGTTCACGGGGCGCGTCGTAGAAGCCACCCTCACCCTGGACAGGCTCGATGATGATCGCAGCGACGCGGGCCGGATCGACGTCGGCCTTGAACAGCTTGTCGAGCGCGGCAAGAGAATCGGCGACCGAGACACCATGCAGCGCCACTGGGAACGGCACGTGGTAGACGTCGCCCGGCATGGCGCCGAACCCGACCTTGTAGGGAACGACCTTGCCGGTCAGCGCCATGCCCATGAAGGTGCGGCCATGGAAGCCGCCGCCAAAGGCGATGACGGCCTGGCGACCGGTGGCGTTGCGGGCGATCTTGATGGCATTTTCGACCGCCTCGGCGCCGGTGGTGACGAAAATGGTCTTCTTCTCGAACTTGCCGGGCAGCATGGCGTTCAGCCGCTCGGCCAGCCTGACATAGCTCTCATACGGCACGACCTGGTGGCAGGTGTGGGTGAAACGGTCGAGCTGCGCCTTGACCGCCTCGATCACCCTGGGGTGGCGGTGGCCGGTGTTGACGACCGCGATGCCGGAGGAGAAGTCGATGTAGCGGCGCCCCTCGACATCCCAGATCTCCGAGTTTTCAGCCCGGTCGGCGTAGATTTGCGTGGTCATGCCGACGCCGCGCGAGATCGACTGGTTCTTGCGTTCGGAAATGGCTGAATTCTTCATGATATCCCTCATCGGGCCGGCGCCCGTTCTCGTTGATCAGATGTCTTCTGACCTTATTTCATGTTTTCCTCAAGTCGGCACCACCGGATGGCGATTGGGCCTGCGACGAGCAGATCTCCGCCCTTAACCAGTAGGGCGATACACGTACGAGAACGGTTTCCTTTTTCGGGGGATCGATTATCCTCCGAATATCCGCCAGGCATCGCTATCAGCGAGCGGCCCGCGGCTGGGGGAGCCCATGAGCAGGAACGCGACATCGTCCGTCTCGCCGCCATCCATCAAAACCTCCAGCCTTTCGTCTTTTCCCTCGGCAGTCTGCGTCTGCGCAGCCGCCCTGCTGCTGGCCGGTTGCCAGAAGCAGGAAGCGGCGGCCAGGAAACTGCCGGTCATGGTGCGCGCGGAAACGGTGGCGATGGCCGACTACGCACCGAGGACCTCGCTGACCGGGGTGATCGCGGCGCGTACGCTGAACAATCTGTCGTTTCGGGTCGGCGGCCGCGTCGCCGAGCGGTTTGTCGATGTCGGCCAGCATGTCGACCAGGGCGCGGTGCTGGCCCGCATCGATCCGCAGGAACAGGAATCCGATCTGCGTTCCGCACAAGCCGATCTCGATGCGGCGCAGGCGCAGTTGACCCAGTCCGCCGCCGCCTTCCAGCGGCAGAAGACGCTGCTCGCCCAGGGCTTCACCACCAGGCGCGATTATGACGCCGCCGACCAGGCGATGAAGGTGGCACAAGGCAGCGTCGATGCCGCGCAGAGCGCATTCGCCAATGCCCAGCAAAACCTCTCCTTCACCGAGCTCAAGGCGGGCGCGCCCGGCGTCATCACCGCCCGCCAGGTCGAAACCGGCCAGGTGGTGCAAGCGGCGCAAACCGTCTTCACCGTCGCCGAGGACGGAGACCGTGACGCCGTGTTCAACGTGCAGGAGACGCTGGTCGCCAGGACGCCGGCCTCGCCGGCGGTGACGATCACGCTGTTGGCCGATCCGCAGGTCCGGGCAACAGGCAAGGTGCGCGAAATCTCGCCGGTGGTAGACCAGGCCTCCGGTTCGATCCGGGTCAGGGTCGGCATTCCCGACACGCCGGCCGGCATGCCGCTAGGGGCGGCCGTGATCGGCTCGGTCAGCGCCAAGCCGGCGAAGGCGATCCTGTTGCCCTGGCAGGCACTGACGTCCAGTGCCGGCAGGCCGGCTGTCTGGATTGTCGACCCAGCGACCAAGGCGGTGTCGACGACGCCGATCGAGGTGCTGGCCTTCGATTCGGGCACGGTCGTGGTCGCCAGCGGTCTGAACGAAGGCCAGAGTGTCGTTACCGCGGGCGGGCAGTTACTCAGTCCCGGCCAGACGGTGGAGATATCGGGGGCGGGCCAATGAACCGGCTGCCACGAATTGTGCTCGGCCTGTTCGCGCTTGGCGCGCTCGCCGCCTGCTCAAAATCCGAAGAAAAGCCGCCGGAGATCATCCGGCCGGTGCTTTCGGTGGTGGTCGAGCCGCGCACGATCGAGACCTTCGGCTTCGCCGGCTCGGTCGAGCCGCAGGTCAGCGCCGACCTTGCCTTCCGTCTGCTGGGCCGGGTCGTCTCGCGCGACGTCAAGGTGGGCGACCTCGTCACCAAGGGCACGACGATCGCCGCCCTCGACCCGACCGCGCTGGAGCTGGCGGTGCAAGCGGCCAAGGCAGAGCTCTCCAATGCCGAGGCACAGTTCGCCAATGCCGCGGCGAGCGAGGAGCGCCAGCGCCAGCTGCTAGCCTCGGCCAACGCTTCGCAGGCCGTCTTCGATGCCGCGCAGCAGGCACGCAAGGCCGCGGAAGCCAGCGTCGAGCGAGCCAGGGCTTCGCTGGCCAAATCGCAGGAACAGCTTGGCTATGCCAGGCTGTTCTCCGACTTCGACGGCGTCGTCACCGCGGTCGGCGCCGAGGTCGGGCAGACGGTCTCGGCAGGCCAGACAGTCGTCACCGTGGCGCGCTCCGACCTGCGCGAAGCGGTGGTCGACATTCCCGACCAGCTGATCGGTGATCTCACCGCCGGCACGCCGTTCCAGGTCATCCTGCAATCGCTGCCGACGATCCACACCGAGGCCAAGCTGCGCGAGATCGCGCCACAGGCGGAGGGGTCGACGCGCACCCGGCGCGTGCGGCTGACGCTCACCGATCCGCCGCAGGCCTTCAGGCTCGGCTCGACGATAACGGCGACCCGCGTGACCAAGGTGGCGCCAACGATCGAACTGCCGATGTCGGCGCTGCTCGAAAAGAACGGTTCCGACAAAGTTTGGATCGTCGACCCGCGGACGTCGAGCGTGAGCACGCGCGACATCAAGATCGCTTCCAGGAATGGCGGCACCTTCACGGTGGCCGAGGGACTTGAGGCCGGCATGCGCGTGGTCACCGCGGGCGTCCATAGCCTGAGCCAAGGCCAGAAGGTTAGAGTGCCGGAGGGCGGCGTCTGATGAAGGGCTTCAATCTCTCCGACTGGGCGCTCAGCCACCGCTCCATGGTCTGGTATTTCATGCTGGTCTTCGTGGTGGCCGGCATATTCTCCTACCTCAATCTCGGCCGCGAGGAAGACCCCAACTTCACCATCAAGACGATGATCATCCAGGCCAACTGGCCGGGCGCGTCGGTCAAGGAGACGGTGCAGCAGGTGACCGACCGCATCGAGAAGAAGCTCGAGGAGCTCGACAGCCTCGACTTCACCAGATCCGTCACCACCGCCGGCCAGACCGTCATATTCGTCAACCTGAAGGACACCACCAGGGCGCGCGATGTCGTGCCGAACTGGCTTCAGGTGCGCAACATGGTCAACGATATCAAGGCGCAGTTTCCGCAAGGCGTGCAGGGGCCGTTCTTCAACGACCGCTTCGGCGATGTCTACGGCAACATCTATGCCTTCACATCGGACGGGCTGACGCCGCGCCAATTGCGCGACTATGTCGAGGACGTCCGCACAAGAATCCTGACCGTGCCCAATGCCGGCAAAGTCGACCTCGTCGGCGCGCAGGACGAAGCCATATACCTGGAATTCTCGACGCGCCAGATCGCGGCCCTTGGCCTCAACCAACAGGCGATCGTCGCCAGCCTGCAGGCGCAGAACGCGATAACGCCGTCCGGCGTCATCCAGTCCGGACCGGAGCGCATCAGCGTGCGCGTCGACGGCCAGTTCACTTCCGAAGAGAGCCTGCGTGCCATCAATCTGCGCGTCAACGACCGCTTCTTCCGGCTGAGCGACGTGGCAACGATCACACGCGGCTATGTCGATCCGCCGACGGCACTGTTCCGTTTCAACGGCCAGGACGCCATCGCGCTCGCCATCGGCATGAAGCCCAACGCCAATCTGCTCGAATTCGGCGCGGCGCTGCACAGGGAGATGGACAAGGTGCTGGCCGACCTGCCGGTCGGCGTCGGCGTGCATCTGGTCGCCGACCAGCCGGTGATCGTCGAGGAAGCGGTCTCGGGCTTCACCCGCGCGCTGTTCGAGGCGGTGGCCATCGTGCTTGCTGTCTCATTCATCAGCCTTGGCATGCGCGCCGGCTTCGTCGTGGCGCTGTCGATCCCGCTGGTGCTGGCCATCACCTTCACGGTCATGGAGTATCTCGGCATTTCGCTGCAGCGCATTTCGCTGGGCGCACTGATCATCGCACTCGGGCTTCTGGTCGACGACGCCATGATCGCGGTCGAGATGATGGTGGCGCGGCTGGAGGTTGGCGACAACCTGCGCAAGGCGGCGACCTATGTCTACATCTCGACCGCCTTCCCGATGCTGACCGGCACGCTGGTGACGGTCGCCGGCTTCATCCCGATCGGCCTCAACTCAAGTGCCGCCGGCGAATACACCTTCACCCTGTTCGTCGTCATCGCCGTGTCGTTGCTGGTGTCATGGATCGTGGCGGTGCTGTTCGCGCCGCTGCTGGGCGTTACCATCCTGCCGGCGACGATGAAGACCAAGCATCACGACCAGCCTGGCCGATTCACTTCGCTGTTCCGGCGGGCGCTGGTGTTTTCGGTGCGCCGGCACTGGCTAACCATCATCGTCACGGTGCTATTGTTCGCGGCCTCGATCGCCGGCTTCGGCCTCGTCCAGCAACAGTTCTTCCCGCCGTCCGACCGGCCGGAGCTGATCGTCGACTGGAACCTGCCACAGAACTCGTCGATCGCCGAGACGCGCGACCAGATGGAACGGTTCGAGCAGCGGGCGCTGGTCGGCAATCCCGACATCGACCATTTCAGTTCCTATATCGGCCAGGGCGCGGTGCGCTTCGTGCTGGCCTATGATGTGCAGCCGGCCAACCCCTATTTCGGCCAGACCGTGATCGTCACCAAGAGCCTCGAGGCGCGCAACCGGGTCAAGCCGGCGCTGGAAAGGCTGTTGCGCGAGGAATTTGTCGGCACCGACGCCTTCGTCAAACTGCTCGAACTCGGACCGCCTGTCGGCCGTCCGGTGCAGTATCGCGTCGGCGGACCAGACATCCAGACCGTGCGCGAGTTGGCGCAGCAATTCGCCGGCCTCATCTCGGCCAATCCGAAGCTCGCAGCCCCCACCTTCGACTGGAACGAGCCGCAACGCGTGCTGAGGGTCGACGTGCTGCAGGACAAGGCACGCCAGCTCGGCATCACCTCGTCCGACATCGCCAGTGCGCTCAACAGCACGGTCGGCGGCGCCACCATCACCCAGGTGCGCGACGCCACCTATCTGATCAATGTCGTGGCGCGCTCACGCGATGCCGAACGCGGCTCGATCGGGACACTGCAGAACATGCAGCTGCCGACCAGCACCGGCGAAGCCATCCCGCTCGCGGCGGTGGCCAATTTCAGTTACGACCTCGAGCAGCCGACAGTGTGGCGGCGTGACCGCATTCCGACGATCACCGTGCGCGCCGGCATGGTGGGCGACACGCTGCCGGCCACCGTGGTCAACGAGCTGAAGCCGTCGGTGGATGCCTTCATCGCCAAGCTGCCGCCGGGCTATTCGGTGGAAACCGCCGGCTCGGTCGAGGAAAGCGCCAAAAGCCAGGGGCCGATCGCGGCCGTGGTGCCGCTGATGCTGTTCATCATGGCGACCATCCTGATGGTGCAGTTGCAGAGCTTCCAGCGTCTGTTCCTGGTCGTGGCGGTGGCGCCGCTCGGGCTGATCGGCGTGGTGGCCGCCCTGGTGCCGAGCGGCGCGCCGCTCGGCTTCGTCGCCATCCTCGGCGTGCTGGCGCTGATCGGCATCCTGATCCGCAACTCGGTCATCCTGATCGTCCAGATCGAGGATCTCGTCCGAGAGGGTAAGGACCGATGGACGGCCGTCATCGAGGCGACCGAACACCGCATGCGGCCGATCGCGCTGACGGCGGCCGCCGCCAGCCTGGCGCTGATCCCGATCGCGCGCGAAGTGTTCTGGGGACCGATGGCCTATGCCATGATGGGCGGCATCATCACCGGTACAGCGATCACGCTGCTGTTCCTGCCGGCGCTTTATGTGGCGTGGTTCCGGATCAAGGAGCCGAAGCAGCGGGACGAACCATCCGTTCCGGAGAACGGCGAACTGACGCAAAGCTCGACTTAAGACTCTGCTGCATCACTCGTTATCGTTGGAGGGTATAGGGAGTGATTTGGCGCGCTGCCAGGGCGAAATGTTTGAAGTACGCCAAGCATGCCAGCCTTTTGGCAGATCGGCCAATTCCAGGATGCTCTCATCCCTCTGAACCACATTTTGGAGGCTGACGAGCATTATCTCGCGTTCATCGCGATTTTGCTTTTCGCTGCTATGAAATTGCCAACTGCCACCTTCATCGTTGTAGTTGTCGTCGTCGTCAGCTTCATGCACAACATATGCGATCCAGTCGCCACGTTTGAATATGCTCTTGTCCGATACCACCGCGACATTGGGCGGATCTGCAAACTTCCATTCCTTCATGGAATTCCCCAAGACGGTTGGTTTGCGTACAGGAAGAACGAATTCAGGCGGTTCTCACGAACCCTTCGCTCGCCCTGAGCAGATTGCGCGTATAATCCTCGGTCACGCGGTGCGCGACAAGTTGGGCGGCCGTGAGATTCTCCACCGCCTCGCCGCTTTGCATCACCATCAGCCGCTCGCACATATGGGTGATGATGGCGAGGTCGTGGCTGACCATCAGGAAGGTCAGCTTGCGCCGCCGGCGGACCTCTTCCAGAAGGTTGAGCACTTCCGCCTGCACCGAGGCATCGAGCGCCGAGGTCGGCTCGTCGAGCAGCAGGATCGACGGCTCGAGGATGAGCGCACGCGCGATCGCCACACGCTGGCGCTGGCCGCCGGACAATTGGTGCGCGTAGCGGAAGCGAAAACCGTTGCCGAGGCCGACCTCGTCGAGCGCGCGTTCGATCCGCTTTTCGCCGTCGGCAAAGCCGTGGATGGCGAGCGGCTCCTGCAGCAGGCGGTCGACGGTCTGGCGCGGGTGCAGCGAGCCATAGGGATCCTGGAAAACCATCTGCACTTCGCGGTAGAAGGCCTTGTCGCGGCGTGCGCCGAGCTTCTTGCCATTGACGGTGATGCTGCCCGAAGCGACCGGCGCGAGACCGGCGATGGCCCTGAGCAGCGTCGATTTGCCGGAACCGCTCTCGCCGACCAGGCCGAAGGATTCGCCCGACCTCACTTCAAGGCTCACGCCTTTCAGCGCGCGAAACCGGTCGAAGATCACTTCCAGCCCATCGATGGTGATCGCAGAAGTCATGCCGCCCACTCCGGCTTGCGGTCGAGCACCGGCAGCGGATGGCGCTCGAAGCCGATCCTGGGCATGCAGTTGAGCAGGCCGCGCGTGTAGGGATGCTGGGCCTGGCCGAGTTCGGAGGCCTTGAGCTGCTCGACCACCTTGCCGGCATACATGACGATGACGCGGTCGCAGAAGGACGAGACCAGGCGCAGATCATGCGAGATGAAGATCAGCCCCATGCCGCGCTCGCTGACCAATTTATCGAGGATGCCGAGCACGTCGAGTTGCACGGTGACGTCGAGCGCCGAGGTCGGTTCGTCGGCGATCATCATTTCCGGTCCGGCGATCAGCATCATGGCGATCATGGCGCGCTGGCCCATGCCGCCGGACACTTCATGCGGATGCAGGTCGAAGACACGCTTGGGGTCGCGGATCTGCACCGCCTCCAGCATGGCCAGCGCCCGCTCGCGAGCCTCGGCCCTGGAAACCCTTTCGTGCGTGCGCAGCGTTTCGACGATCTGCCGGCCGATGCTCATCACCGGATCGAGCGAATATTTCGGATCCTGCAGGATCATGGCGATGCGGTTGCCCCGCAACGCCCGGCGTTGGCGCGGCGAGATGCCGAGCAGGTCGAGGCCGTCGAAGGCCAATTTGTTGGCCGATATCCGGGCCTGCGGCGGCGTCAGTCCCATGATGGCGCGGCCAGTCTGCGACTTGCCCGAGCCGGACTCGCCGACGATGCCGAGCCGTTCGCGGCCAAGCGAGAAGGAGACGCCGCGCACCGCTTCGATCAACCCGGTGCGGGTTGGGAAAGTGACACGCAGATCCTCGACCTCAAGAAGCGCGCTCATTGGTCACCACTGCGGGGATCTAGCGCGTCGCGAAGGCCATCGCCGAGCAGGTTGAAGCCGAGGCTGACGATGAGGATGGCGAAGCCCGGGGCGCCGGCCACCCACCACTGGTCGAGGATGAAGCGGCGGCCGGACGCGATCATCGTGCCCCATTCGGGCAGCGGCGGCTGCGCGCCGAGACCGAGGAAGCCAAGGCCGGCGGCGGTCAGGATGATACCAGCCATGTCGAGCGTCACGCGGACGATCAGCGAGGAGATGCAGAGCGGCATGATGTGGCGCAGCACGATACGAGTGGGCGAGGCGCCCATCAATTGCACCGCCTTGATGTAATCGGAATTGCGCACCGTCAGCGTTTCGGCGCGCGCGATGCGGGCATAGGGCGGCCAGGAGGTGATGGCGATGGCAAGCACCGCGTTTTCGATGCCGGGGCCGAGCGCCGCCACGAAGGCCAGCGCCAGGACCAGCTTCGGGAAAGCGAGGAAGATGTCGGTGATGCGCATCAGGACGGCATCGGTCCAGCCGCCTGCGTAACCGGCGACGGTGCCGACCAGCAGACCGATGGGGGCCGCGATAATGGCGACCAGGATGACGACATAGAGCGTCCAGCGCGAACCGTAGAGGATGCGTGAAAGGATATCGCGGCCGAGGTCGTCGGTGCCGAACCAGTGCTGCTCGCTCGGCGCCAGCAGCCGCGCGTTCTTCAGATCGCCGAAGGTCGGCGAATAGGGCGCCAGCACGCCGGCAAGGGCGGCGATGACCAGCAGGGCGATGATGATCAGCAGGCCGACGAAAGCCAGCCGGTTGGCGGAAAAACGCCGCCACGCGACATAGGCGCGGCCAAGCCTTGCCTGCATGCGCGAGGCCGGCCGCTCGCTGAGCAGCCAGTCGCGCCGGCTCTGGATGGTGTCTGTACTCATCCTGTCTTCGTCCTCGGATCGAGCACGCGGTAGAGAAGATCGGACAAGAGATTGATGCCGATGAACACCGAGCCGATGACGATGGTGCCGCCAAGCACGGCGTTCATGTCGGCGTTCTGCAGCGAATTGGTGATGTAGAGGCCGATGCCCGGCCAGGAAAAGACGGTTTCCGTCAGCACCGAGCCTTCGAGCAGGCCGGCATAGGAGAGCGCGATCACCGTGACCATCGGTACGGCGGCGTTGCGCAGCGCGTGGCCCCAGATGATGCGGGTTTCCGACAGGCCCTTGGCACGCGCCGCGACAATGTATTCCTGGGCGAGTTCGTTGAGCATGAATGAGCGCGTCATGCGGCTGATATAGGCGAGCGAGAAATAGCCGAGCAACGAGGCAGGCAGGATGATGTGCCGGAAGGCGTCCCAGAAGACATCCCACTGACCCTGCATCGCCGAATCGAGGAGGTAGAAACCGGTGATCGGGGTGAAGGTGTACTCGTAGACGACGTCGAGCCGTGCCGGAAAGGCCACCCATTGCAGCTTGGCGTAGAACAGTACCAGGCCCAGCAGGCCGAGCCAGAAGATCGGCACGGAATAGCCTATCAGCCCGATGACGCGCACGATTTGGTCGATGACGCTGCCGCGCCTGACCGCGGCCAGCACACCAAGCGGCACGCCGAACAGCGCACCGATCAGCGTCCCGAGCGTCGCCAGTTCCGTGGTTGCCGGAAGCGCGCGGCGGATGTCGGTCATGACCGGATTGGTGGTCAGCACCGAGGTGCCGAAATCGCCGTTCAGCGCGCCTTTCACATAGATGTAGAACTGCTCGATCAGCGGCAGGTCGAGGCCCATCTCGCGCCGCGTGCGCTCGACGACATTGGCCGGCGCCCGGTCGCCGAGCACCGCCAGCACCGGATCGATCGGGATGACACGGCCGATGAAGAAGGTCACCGCGAGAAGACCAAGATAGGTCGTTATCGCGATGACCAGGAAACGGCCGAGCGATGATGCAAGGGCGACGGCGCGGGCGCCACCGCGCCCGCTTCCGTTTTCAACCGCACTCATGCAGCGCGTCCGCGGGCGCTATTCCTTCGAGACCGGCCCGACGAAATTGGTGTCGAAGCTCGGGCCGAGCGCGAAGCCCTTGAGGTTCTTGCGCAGGCCGGCGACTTCCAACTGCTGATGGATGACGACGAAGGGGCTGGTGTCGAGGATCTTCTTCTCGAGGTCCTTGTACATGTCGGCGCGCTTGCCTGAGTCCTTCTCCAACAGGGCCGCTTCCGTCTCCTTGGTCAGGTCCGGAATATCCCAGGCATTGCGCCAGGCGAGCGTCTTGGTCTTGCCTTCATCCGAATTGTCCGGATTCGAGGCAAAGGTCTGGGCGTTGGAGTTCGGATCGAAATAGTCCTGGCCCCATTGGCCGATATAGATGTCGTGATTGCGAGCGCGATACTTGGTCAGCGTCTGCTTGCCGTCACCCGGGATGATCTCGAGCTTGATGCCGGCTTGTCCGAGCGTCTGCTGGATCGATTCCGCCATGCCGGTCGTCGGCTGACCGGTGCGCACGTCCATGGTTACGCTGAAGCCGTCGGCCAGGCCGGCCTTGGCCAGCAATTCCTTGGCCTTGGCCACGTCAAGCTTGAACGGGTTCTCGTCCAATTCGCCAAGCACGCCCTTGGGCAGGAAGGTCTGGTGGATCTCGCCGATGCCCTTGAGGATGGTCGAGCTCAGCGCGTCGTAGTCGACCAGATATTTGAAGGCCTGGCGTACTTCGGGCTTGGCGAGGTTCGGATTCTTCTGGTTCAGGCTGATGTAATAGACCGTGCCCTTCGGCGCGCTGGTCGAGGTGAGGTCGGCGTTCTTGGCGATGGCGTCGAGATCGTTCGGCTCGAGGTTGCGGGCGACGTCGATGTCGCCGGCTTCAAGCGCCAGGCGCTGGGCCGAGCTTTCCTTCATGTTGCGATAGATGACACGGGCAAGCTTGGCTTTCTCGCCGTGATAATTATCGTTGCGCTCCATGACGACAGCTTCGTTGGCGCGCCATTCACGCAGCTTGTAGGCGCCGGAGCCAGCATAGCCGGTCTTCAGCCAGGCATTGCCGAAATCATTGTCCCATTTGTAGTCGGCGCTCGGCGTCACCGCCGCGACATGTTCCTTGACGAGCTTGGCGTCGACCACCGAAGCGACGGTTGCCGAGAGACAGTTCAGCACGAAGCTCGGCGCATAGGGCTTGTCGACGGTGAACTGGAAGGTGGTGTCGTCGATTGCCTTGGCCTTTTCGGTGACGTTGTCGCCGCTGATGCCGAACTGGTCGATGATGAAGGCCGGGCTCTTGTCGAGCTTGACGGCGCGCTCGAACGAATAGGCGACATCGGCCGCGGTGATCGGGTTGCCGGAGGCGAATTTGAGGCCGGGCTTGAGCTTGAAGGTATAGGTCAGGCCGTCGTCGGAGACGGTCCAGCTTTCGGCGAGATCGCCCTTGACCTTGGAGGTGTCGCTGAGGTCGAGGCGGACCAGCAGGTCATAGGTGTTGCCGGTGATTTCGGCCGTCGACAGTTCGAACGCCTCGCCCGGATCCATGGAGATGATGTCGTCGATCGCAAAACCTTCGACCAGCGTGTCGGCGGGCGTGACCGCCCCAGCCGGGGCTCCGGCCAAAAGCAGTGCCGACATGGCCGCGCCCGCGAGCAAGATGCGGGATCGTAGAGCAAGCTTTTCCATCATCATGGTGATTGTTCCCTTTTTTGTTGTTGACCTGAGTTCCCGGCTCAGGATTAAGGTGTTCTTTTCGAGGCCTATGATGGCCCCTTGTCCACTTACCGTCGTGGTTTTTGTCCATTTGGTCAACACCATATCCGGCGGCCTCGTGGCCGGCAACGAGCATTTACACGACGGCTCATTGAAGCAGGATGGCGGGTCGCGCGTCGACGCATAGGCCGGCCAATCGAGGCAACCGACCGAGAATAATCTGCTAATTTCGGCGTTATTTCAGTGCGGTGACCAGGCCCGCATCGGGAAAGCAGGTTGCGGCCTGACCGTTCTTGGCCTGCCACTTGCCGATCGAGCGGCGGGTCTTGAAGCCGGGCAGGCCATCGGCGCTGCCGACATCATAGCCCTTGGCTTCCAGCACCCGTTGCAGGGCGGCAATATCGGAACGGTGCAGATCGCCAACGGGGCCCCAACTGCCGGAAAAATCCTGATCGCCATGCGCGATGCGGTCGGCGCCATGGCCAATGAACAGCGCGTAGAGGTCGCTGGTGTTGTATTCCTTCAGCACGTAGAAATTGGGGGTGGCGATGAAAGCCGGTCCACTGCGGCCGGCCGGCATCAGCAGGAAGCCCTCGGCTTTCAACTCGCTCGCCGGAAACGGCTTGCCGCCGACGCGCTTGATGCCCATACCAGCCCACTCAGATATCTTCTTGCCCTGATCGGGACCTTCCAGCGAGCAGGAGACGCTCTCCGGCACGGTCACCTCGAACCCCCAGCCCCGTCCCCTCACCCAGCCATAATGGACGAGATAGTTGGCGATCGAGGCGAGCACGTCGGGCGTCGAGTTCCAGATATCGACGCGACCGTCGCCGTCGAAATCCACGGCATGCTTGAGAAAGGAGGTCGGCATGAATTGCGGCTGGCCGAGCGCACCGGCCCAGGACGATTTCATAGCGCCGACAGGGGCCAGCCCACGCTCGACGATTTCCAGTGCCGCCAAGAGCTCGGTGCGGAAGAAATCCTTCTTGGTGGACATGAACGCCTTGGTGCCCAGCACCTCGAAGGCGTCATAAGGCATCTTCGCCGCGCCGAAACCGGTCTCGCGGCCCCAGATCGCCAGAATGATCTCGCCGGGCACGCCATAGCGCTTTTCGATCGCGGCAAGCGTCCTGGCGTTGGCCGCCTCGCGCGTGCGTCCACCCGACGTCACGGCGCGAACCGTCTTTTCGGCGAAATAGGCGCCGGGCGAGCCGAACTCGGCCTGATGCTGCTTCTGCGGCGTCTTCGGCTTCTCGCCAGGCATGACAAGGTCGGGCAGCTTCAGATTGGGTTTTATGCCGTCGAAGGCGGCATCGAAGGTCTTCTTGGAAATGCCTTTCGCTTTGGCTTCGGGCCAGAGATCGTTCTGCAGCCAGGCGCGGAACTGGTCGTCGATCTTGGCGGCCGAGACCGGGGTGACGAGGAAGACACCGAGAAGCATAGCGACAAGGGCGAAGGCGATCGTACGAAGGAATGCAGTCATTCGGCAAACGTCCCCGCCAATTGCGTCAAAACGCCGTCCGCGAGCGCAGCGCCGCGGCGAGCGTGCCCTCGTCGAGATAGTCGAGTTCACCGCCGACGGGCACGCCATGCGCCAGCCTTGTCACCTTGATGTCAAAGCTGGACAGCTGGTCGGTGAGGTAGTGCGCGGTGGTCTGGCCCTCGACCGTTGCGTTGACGGCGAGGATGATTTCCTTGACCTCGCCGCCGGCGACGCGGTCGATCAGCGAGCGGATGTTGAGCTGATCAGGGCCGACGCCGTCGAGCGGCGACAGCGTGCCGCCGAGCACATGGTAGCGTACGTTCATTGCCGCCGCGCGTTCGAGCGCCCAGAGATCCGAGACGTCCTCGACGACGATGAGGGTGGCGGCATCGCGGCGCGGATCGGTGCAGATCATGCAAGGATCCGACGTATCGACATTGCCGCAGGTGGAGCAGATGCGTACCTTGTCGGCAGCCTCGCCCATGGCGGCGGCGAGCGGCGACAGAAGCTGCTCCTTCTTCTTGATCAGATGCAATGCCGCGCGCCTGGCCGAACGAGGCCCGAGCCCCGGCACTTTGGCCAGCAGCTGGATCAGGCGTTCGATCTCGGGACCGGCGATTCGCTTGGACATCGCTCTGATCTAGGATTTTTCAGAGCGCTTTGAAACATCCCGTGTCAGCGTATGGTCTGCCATGCCGCCACGAGAAGCCGTGACGATGCGAATCAGTTGACCTCGAGCGGTCGACTCTGGCTGGCGATCATCGCACCGATGGCATCGGTGTTCTCCGGCGTCGACTGGAACCCCATCGCCGCCTCTTGCGGCTCACCCTGAACCGAACTGATGACCCTCGTGTTCAAGGTTCCGCCGAAACGGGCGGCATCCGGTTCTTCCATCGGCTCCTGCATCGCGACCATCGTCTGCTTCACGGTCACACGCGTCGACTTCGCCGTGGCCACCGGGGTCGCGGTCACATAGGTCTCTTGAACCGGGGAGGTCCTGGTTTTGGGCTGCCGGGCCGGTTCCGCGGCGGCGGTCATATAGACCTGCTGCGCCGGAGCGACGCGGGACGTTTTGGCCGGGCGCGCCGGCTCGGCCGAGGCAACCATCGTCACCGGCGCGGCCGGCTTCACGATTTCGGATCCAGCCGAGGCAACCGCCACGGTCGGCTCGTCGGGCAGCGGCTGCCAGTTGCGGCCGCGCTTCTCGTAGAAGGCATTGCCACCGGCGACCATGGTGTAATGCATGTTCTTGTAGGGGAAGCGCAGGCCCGCCGTGTGGAAATACATGGTGTTCTTGAGCTTGGCCTTGCGCTCGCCCTTGAGCACAGCGTTGGCCGCTTCCTCGACATCGGGCATTGCGCGCGAATTCATCGGCCTGGTCATGACGCCCGGCGCGAATTGGCCGGGCTCACCCACCACTTCGCAGATGGTGTTGCCATGCTGGCCGGAGCGCAGGCGGTTCATCACCACGGTGCCGACAGCGATCATGCCGTCGCGGCTCGACCTGTTGGATTCGAAGAACATTGCCCTTTCCAGGCATTCCCTGTCCTTCGGCGTGTGGCTGTAAGGCCGCGAGCTCAGGAAACTCGGCGTGATGGCATCGGTCAGACTGGCGACGGACATGCCATGCGACGTCGTTTGGCTACAGGCAGCCAGGAACAGGGGAGACGTGATGACGCCGAGCAACAGCGGCGCCTTCCATCGCGTGACGATCAACAGGTTACCCTCTCACTTCGATGCCCGCCCCCAGGCTGCGGCAAGAATGAGACACTTTCGGGCAAAATGATGGCCAAAACGTTATTAACAGCGTACTGTTGCCGAAAAGGCACAATTTCGAGGCTTTCCAGATAGATCGAGCCATCATTTGACAAAAGCGATGACCGCTATCCCTTCGTTTCGCCGCAATTGTCGAGGGAAAACCGCGGCACACTTTTCCGGGGAATCGCTACCGCCCCGCCGCAATCGCGGCCGGCCGACCAGGCTCAAGCTCCTCGACTTTCTCCGAAAACAGGCCGCGCCTGAGGAACAACGACCGCGCGTTCCTGGCCGTCGGCGCGATCTTTCCCGGCCAGTCGCTATCGATGAATTCGGCCTTGGTGAAATCGGGATTCGTCTCGGAAGCCGCCTCGAGGAATTCGGCGATTTCCAGCACGATCGCACGCTCCTCCTTCGAAAGCGCCGATGTGCCGGCCTCGATCGACGGCCGGTGCACGAAATCCTCGAACAAATGGAAATAGCCCTTGATGCCGACGATATCGACGCCGTCATCGCAATCCGCGAGGATTTCCAGGATCTCATAGATCCTGTTGCGGATACGCTGCTCGATCAGTCTTTCGGACGGCTCTTCGGTCATGGGCGCATCGCCGCTGGGCTCAACTTTCGTGCATGACACTCAAAACCGCCGCACGGTTTTGGGTGTCATGCATCAGAACGGCAGTTTCATTCCCGGCGGGATCGGCAGGCCGGCGGTCAGTGCCTTGGTCTTTTCCTGCATGATCTGCTCGACCTTGGCCTTGGCGTCATTGTGGGCGGCAAGAATCAGGTCCTCGAGGATCTCGACATCGTCCTCCTTGAACAGAGACGGGTCGATCTTCAGCGACTTCATCTCGAATTTTCCGGTCAGCGTCACGTTGACCAACCCGCCGCCAGCCTGACCGGATGCTTCCAGCGTGGCGATCTCGTCCTGCATGGCCTGGAATTTGGCCTGCATTTCCTTCGCCTTGCCCATCAGGCCGAGAAGATCTTTCATGGTCCGATCCTTGTCTTGGTTTATCAGGTCTCGTCGTCATCCGCCGGCGGCTCGACCGGCACTTCCGCCTCGGTCTCGTCTGCCTCCGGCGCATCGGGAATGCGCACGTCGATGATCTTGGCGCCGGGAAAACGCGCAAGTATGGCGGCCACGGCCGGATCGCTCTTGGCATCGAGGAAGGCATTTTCGCGCTTCGTCGATTCCATTTCAGCCAGCGTCTGGCCGCCCTCTTCCTTGGATAGGGAGACAAGCCAGTTGCGGCCGGTCCAGGCGCGCAGTTTCGTTGTCAGATCGTTGAGCAGCAGCTTGGGCGCATCTTCGGTCAGGCTGACGTCGATGCGGCCGGGTTCGATGCGCACGGGACGGATGCAGCGCTTGACCAGCACCTTGAAGGCGATGTCGCGTTGTGCGTCGGCGAGGGCAACGATATCGGCCAGCGACCTGACCGGCACCTGCTGCGGCTCGGATACCGGCGCGGGCGGCGCGACGAAGGCGACCGGCGCCGGCGTGGCCTCGACCAGCCGCATGGTCTGCGCGCCACCGGACCCGGATGGCAGACGCGTCTGCGCCACCGCGCTGGCTCCACCGCCATTTCCGTTGCCGGAACCCGCAGGCGCGCCATTCGGACGCGATGCACCATTTTGTGCCGATCCGGCGCCCTCAAGCGACCGCAACGCTTCATCCAGCGTCGGCAGGTCGGCGGCATGGGCCAGCCGGATCAGCACCATCTCGGCGGCACTCACGGGCCGATTGGAGGACTGCACTTCGGGAATGCCCTTGAGCAGCATCTGCCAGGTCCGCGACAGCACCCTGACCGACAGCGCCCTGGCGAAATCGGCGCCGCGCTCGCGCTCGTCCTGCGACAGCGAAGCATCATCCATGGCGGTCGGCACGAAACGCAGCCGGGTGACAAGGTGGTTGAACTCGGCAAGATCGGTCAACACGGCGGCCGGATCGGCGCCGGTGTTGTACTGCGTGCGGAATTCGGCGAGCGCCGCCGCCACGTCGCCCTTCATCACATGTTCGAACAGATCGACGATGCGGGCGCGGTCGGCCAGGCCCAGCATGGCCCGCACGGCCTCGGCGCTGACGGAGCCTGCGCCGTGCGCAATCGCCTGGTCGAGAATGGAGAGCGAATCGCGCGCGGAGCCTTCGGCCGCGCGCGCAATCATCGCCAGCGCGTCATCGTCGACCGAAATGTCTTCCTTGGCGGCGATCGAAGAGAGATGCGCGACCAGCGATCCCGCATCGATGCGTCTCAGGTCAAAACGCTGACAGCGCGACAGGACGGTGATCGGCACTTTGCGGATTTCGGTGGTGGCGAATATGAATTTGACGTGCGGCGGCGGCTCTTCCAGCGTTTTCAGCAGGCCGTTGAAGGCCTGCGTCGACAGCATGTGCACTTCGTCGATGATGTAGACCTTGTAGCGCGCCGAGACCGGCGCATAGCGCACACGCTCGATGATGTCCCTGATGTCGTCGATGCCGGTGTGCGAGGCGGCGTCCATCTCGATGACGTCGACATGGCGTCCTTCCATGATCGCCTGGCAATGCTCGCCGAGCACGGCAAGGTCGACCGAAGGCTGGTCCACGGTCGCGGTCTTGTAATTCAGTGCCCGCGCCAGGATGCGCGCCGTCGTGGTCTTGCCGACACCCCGAACGCCGGTCAGCATCCAGGCCTGGGCAATGCGGCCGGTGGCAAAGGCGTTGGTGAGGGTGCGCACCATCGGCTCCTGGCCGACCAGCTCGGAAAAATTCGACGGACGGTATTTGCGCGCCAGCACGCGATAGGCAGCGGCCTTTCCATTCTCCGGGTCTTTTGGCTCCAGGCTTTTTGGCCCCGAATTTCCGGCTTCGCTCATTCGCCCGTTAAGCTCCAAAAGGCCGCGCCCAAAGGCGCCGATTCCTGCGCATAGTCTCGCCCGCGCTGCAATGCGTCGTCAATGTCGCGAGGAGGGCCGATGAGGTGGGAGGCTGGAACAATGACCCGTTCCGGGCTCGTTAGGGCTGCTTCCTTCCGGACCTGACCCGGTTGGCGAGTGGATCGTCCACCACCAACCTCCCGCTGTCCATATCGGCAATTGCGCGATGAAATGCAAGTGCGCAGGCGATTTGGCGCACCAAACCGTGAGAGGAACAATGATTCGCTTGCAGCCCCAGTGCCGCCGCTCTAGCGTCATCAGTTCGAGGAAACCAAGAAAAGCAAGGGAAACGCCGATGCTGCCGGGCCTGAAGGCCGGATTCATGCTGGATGCCCGGTTGGAGGCGGACAGCGAGCAGTTGATGTGGCTTGGGCTGTGCGAATTGCGGGTAATGAACGATCGCCGCTGGCCATGGCTGCTTTTGGTACCGCAGCGGCCGGGCGCGGAGGAAATCCACGACATGACGCCGCTCGACCAGGCCATGCTGACCTTCGAGACCAACATGGTGGCGCAGGCGCTCAAGAAAGTCAGCGGTTGCACCAAGATCAACACGGGCGCGCTCGGCAACATCGTGCGCCAATTGCATATCCATATCATCGCCCGGTCCGAAGGCGATCCCGGCTGGCCCGGCCCGGTGTGGGGGCACGGCCTGCGCGAGCCCTATGAGCGCTCCGACCTGCGCCGGTTTGCCGAAACGATAAGGGCGGCGCTATAAGCTCCCCTGTGTTCATTCCAAAACATGTCCATCCCAAAGAACCAGAGTCCGCATGAGCTTCAGCCTGTTTGACGCGCCCCTGCGCGAGCCGAGCCAGTTTGTCGGCTTTGCCGGCAACACCATCGACCGGCAATCCGAGAACCGCGCCGACGATTCGGTCGACAAGACGCTGGCCGATCCAACGACGCGGCTGCTGTTGATGAATGGCGGCCGGCTCTATCTGAAGTTGGGAAATGGCAGCGGCCTTGATCCCTGGTTCGGCATCTCCGAGAGCCAGCCTTTCAAGCCTTCTTTCGACCAAAGCGTCCTGCTCGGCTTTTCCGACCAAGGACCGGTGCTTGCGGTGCCGGCGGGCGTTGACGCCGAACAGCTGCCGGAGACCGTCAAGGCGATCGACTACCGGTCAGTCTACATGCAAGGGCTGATCGACGAAGCGGCCGCCGGCGCGATGGCGCAAGGGGCCGCCCTGCTCGCCTGGCACGCCAGCCACCGTTTCTGCAGCAAGTGCGGCACCCAATCGCAGATGCGGGCCGGCGGCTACAAGCGCCATTGCCCGAATTGCGGCACCGAGCATTTTCCACGCACCGACCCGGTGGCGATCATGCTGACGGCGACGCGGGAGAAATGCCTGCTTGGGCGCGGCCGGCACTTCGCGCCGGGCATGTATTCGGCGCTCGCGGGCTTCATCGAGCCGGGCGAGACGATCGAGGCGGCGGTGCGCCGCGAGACGCTGGAGGAGGCCGGCATCCGGCTCGGCCGCGTCGTCTACCACGCCAGCCAGCCTTGGCCGTTCCCCTACTCACTGATGATCGGCTGCTTCGGCGAGCCGCTCAATGAGGACATCCAGGCCGACCTCAACGAGCTGGAGGACTGTCGCTGGTTTGGCCGAGACGAGGTGCGCCTGATGCTGGCCAGGGAGCATGCCGATAATCTGGTCACGCCGCCGAAAGGGGCGATCGCGCATCACCTCATACGCGCTTGGGTCGACAGCGAATAGCCGATATTGAAAGTCATTGCAGGAGAGACAAATGATCCGCCACACCGTCGTCTTCACGCTGAAGCACGCGCCGCATTCGCTGGAGGAAAAGCGCTTCCTCGTCGATGCCAGGAAAATCCTCACCGCGATCCGGGGCGTCACGCATTTCGAGCAATTGCGGCAGATCAGCCCCAAGAACGACTATCGGTTCGGCTTCTCGATGGAGTTCGCCGACCAGGCCGCCTACACCAGATACAACGACCATCCCGACCATGTCGCCTTCGTGCGTGACCGCTGGGTGCCGGAGGTCGAGAAATTTCTCGAGATCGATTATGTGCCGCTGGGCGCGGTGATCTAGAGTTCACCGTTCACGGAAACGGCGACCCGCTCCAACTCTTTGTTTTGACGCAATTCCCAAGGGAAAGCGCTAAGCACTTCTCCTGGAATTGCCCTAGTCCGCCACCTTCCATTGCTCGCGCGACTGGCTGGCCGGATAGACGCCCAGGATGCGCACCTCACGGGAGAAGAAGCGAAGCTCGTCCAGCGCCAGCTTGACCAGCGGATCGTCGGGATGGCCCTCGATGTCGGCGTAGAAAAGCGTCGCCGTGAAAGCGCCGAGCTGGTAACTCTCCAGCTTGGTCATGTTGATGCCGTTGGTGGCAAAGCCGCCCATCGCCTTGTAGAGCGCGGCCGGCACGTTACGGACGCGGAAGATGAAGGTCGTCATCATCTTGGTGTCGGCCGTCGGCCGTTCGGCCCATTGCTTGCTCTTGGTCAGGACGACGAAGCGGGTGACGTTGGAATCGGTGTCCTCGACGTTCTCCTCGATGATGTCGAGCCCATAGAGCGTCGCGGCCAGTGCCGGCGACAGGGCGGCCATCGTGCGGTCCTTGACCTCGGAGATCATCTTGGCGGCGCCCGCCGTATCGCCGGCCACGACCGCCTTCCAGCCGTTCTTGCGGATGTATTTGCGGCACTGGCCAAGCGCATGGATGTGGCTGTGCACGGTCTTGATCTCGTCGCGGCTGACGCCGGGCAGCACCATCAACTGGAAATGGATCGGCAGGAAATACTCGCCGACGATGTGCATCCTCGATTCCGGCAAGAGATGGTGGATGTCGGCGACGCGTCCGGCGATGGTGTTCTCGATCGGGATCATGGCGAGATCGGCCTTGCCGGTCTCGACCGCGTTGAACGCATCCTCGAAGGTCGGGCACGGCAACGGCTCCATCGAGGGATAGACGTTGCGGCAGGCGGTATCGGAATTGGCACCCGGCTCGCCCTGGAAGGATATTCTGTTGGTTTTTTCAGGCATGGCGAAGGAATTTCTCAGTTTGAAAGGATGGTTCGGGCGCGCTCAAGGTCTTCCGGCGTGTCGACGCCTAGCGGCAGCGACCGGACGATCTCGGCATCGATGCGCATGCCGGCTTCCAGCGCCCGCAGCTGCTCCAGCCGCTCGCGGCGTTCCAGCGGCGACGGCTTCAGCGCGACGAAGCGCTCGAGTGCCGCGCGGCGATAGGCGTAGAGGCCGACATGGTGATAGAGCGGCCCCTCGCCCCAAGGTGCTGTGGCGCGGGTGAAATAGAGCGCCCTCAGCCTGGTGGCAGACAGCGGCGAGCCCACGATCTTGACGACATTGGAATTGGTCCTTTCCTCCTCGCGGACGATCTCGACACCGAGTGTGGCGATATCCACCGCCCCGTCCTCGAATGGCCTGAGCGAGGCGGCGATGATGCCGGGATCGATGGTCGGCAGGTCGCCCTGCACATTGACGATCGTTTCGACCTTTTGTCCAGGATCGAGCGCGACCAGCGCCTCGTGGATGCGATCGGAGCCGGATTCGTGGTCGATGCGCGTCATTACCGCCTCGAACCCATGCGCGCGCACCGCTTCGGCCACGCTTTGCGTGTCGGTCGCCACCACCACCCGGCCGAGGCCGGCTTCGGCCGCACGGCGGGCGACATGGACGATCATCGGCACGCCGGCGATGTCGGCCAGGGGTTTGCCCGGCAGGCGGGTGGAGGCCATGCGGGCCGGTATCAGGATCAAGGTGGACATCGCTATGGCAAGGCGTTCGAAAAGAGGAGGGGAAAAGTGGCAAAAGGTCTCACTGGCAGCGCCCTTATAGGTGTTGCAACGCCCGAGCAAAAGACCTAGTTTCCGCCCGATTTGACCGGCTCTGGAGGGCAGGTCTCGATACCGACGGACGGAGTGGACGGTTCGGTCCGCCGGAAAAGGGAGCAAGGGGCGTATGGATTCCAACGAAGTCAATAAACTGCTCGCCGGATTGCTCGGAACCGTTTTCGTCGTTTTCTCGGTCGGCCTGGTATCGGACGCACTGTTTGCCTCGCCGCCCCCGGAAAAGCCCGGCTTCGCCATCGAGGCGGCTGAGCCCGCCGAAGGCGGCCCGGCCGCGCCGGCTGCCGCCGCCAAGCCGATCGCCGACCTGCTGCAGACCGCTAATGTCGAGGCGGGCGCTGCCGTCTTCAAGAAGTGCCAGGCCTGCCATTCCGGCGAAAAGGGCGGCCCCAACAAGGTCGGCCCCGATCTGTGGGATCTCGTCGACCGTCCCGTCGCCGAACATGCAGGCTTCGCCTATTCGGCCGGCATGAAGGAATTCTCCAAGGGCGGCACCGAGAAGTGGACCTACGACAATATCAACCACTTCATCACCTCGCCGAAGAAATTCGTGAAGGGCACCGCCATGGGCTTCGCCGGCCTGCCCAAGGACGAGGACCGCGCCAACGTCATCGCCTATCTGCGCACGCTGTCGGACAATCCTAAGCCGCTGCCGGCACCTGGCGCCGCCGCGGACGCCAGCGCGCCCGCCAAGCCGGTCGATGCGGCCGCCCCGGCGAAGCCGGCTGAGGGCGCCGCACCGGCCAAGCCTGCTGCTCCAGCGCCGGCACCCGCCCAGTGAACAATTTGTAATCTCCACGATCTTGAAAAAGCCGGGTTCAACCCGGCTTTTTTGTTGGGAATATCCAGGGTGCGGCGACAAAGCCGGTGCATTACTGTTTTCACCAGCGCCAAATCATCTAGGATCGCGTCCTGGATGATCTGGCACGCATCGCGAAGAGGATAGTGCATGACGGTTGGCCGAATGCTTCTCAAGTCGCTGCTGGCGGCGGCCCTGCTGGCGGCGGGGTTGCAGACGACCCGAGCCGACGAGTGGCGGACCACCTCATCGCTGATCGGCCAATCCAAATATGGCGACAATTTCCAGCATTACGACTACGTCAACCCGAACGCTCCCAAGGGCGGCACGCTGAATTCGGTGGTGCTCGGCACCTATGACAGCTTCAACCCCTATATCGTCCAGGGATCGCCGGCGGCGGGTTTGGTCGGCTTCGGCGGCGGCCTGCTCTACGACACGCTGATGGAACAGGCGACGGACGAGGGCAGCACCAGCCACCCGCTGATCGCCGACGCCTATAAATATCCTGCCGACTACTCCTCGGCCACGTACCGGCTTGACCCGCGCGCGAAGTGGCATGACGGCCAGCCGATCACCGTCGACGACGTGATCTGGTCGTTCCAGGTGCTGAAGGCCAACAGCCCGCAATACAACCGGTATTTCGAGAATGTCACCGACGCGGTGGCGATCTCCGATCGCGAGGTCGAGTTCCATTTCAACCAGAAGGGCAATCGTGAACTGCCGAAGATCATCGGCGACCTCGTCGTTCTGCCGAAGCATTGGTGGGAAGGCACCGACGCCCATGGCAAGAAGCGCGACATCACCAAGGGAACGCTGGAACCGCCGCTGGGCTCGGCCGCGTACAAGATCGCCAGCTTCAAGCCAGGCTCCGAAATCGTCTGGCAGCGCGTGCCGGACTATTGGGCGGCCAAGTTGCCGGTGAAGATCGGCCGCGAGAATTTCGACACGCGCCGATATACCTACATCCTCGACGACAATGCCGCCTGGCTGGCCTTCACCAAGGGCGGACTGGAAGACATCAACCGCGAATACAGCTCCCGCAAATGGGCGACGGCCTATAATTTCCCGGCCATCCAGGCCGGCGACGTTATCAAGAAGGACTTCCAGACCCAGTCGCCACAGCCGATGCAGGGCTTCGTCCTCAACCAGCGAAGGCCGCTGTTCCAGGACCGGCTGGTCCGCGAGGCACTGACCATGCCGTTCGATTTCGAGAGCATGAACCGCACCTTGTTCTTCGGCTTCAACACCCGCACATCGAGCTATTTCCAGGGCACCGAACTGGCATCCAGCGGTTTGCCGCAAGGCAAGGAACTGGAAATCCTGGAAAAATACCGCGACAAGCTGCCGCCCGAACTCTTCACCCAGGAATTCAAGCTGCCCGTCTACGATTCGCCGCAAGCGGAGCGAAAGTACCTGAAGCAGGCTGTCGATCTCTTCGCCAAGGCCGGGTGGGTCATCAAGGGCGGCAAGATGGTCAACGCCAAGACAGGCGCGCCGTTCAAGTTCGAGATCCTCGGCTGGAACGACACCGACCAGGTAATCGCCAGCCCTTACATTGCCAATCTGCGCAAGATCGGAGTCGACGCCTCGCTGCGCATCATCGACCAGACGCAGTACATCAACCGCGTCAACAACTTCGATTTCGATGTCGTCACGGGCCTGTTCGGCCAGTCGGATTCGCCCGGCAACGAGCAGCGCGATTTCTGGAGTTCGAAGGCCGCCGACGCACCTGGTTCGCGCAATCTGATGGGCATCAAGGATCCGACCGTGGATGCGCTGGTCGACCGCATCATCTTTGCCACGGACCGCGATGATCTCGTTGCCGCCACCCATGCGCTCGACCGGGTTCTGCTGTGGAACTTCTACGTCGTGCCGCAATATCACCGGTCGGCGGTCTGGCTAGCCTATTGGGACAAGTTCAAATTTCCCGACAAGCAGCCTGCCTATGTCGGTGTCGATATCGATTCCTGGTGGATCGACGTCGACAAGGAAAAGGCGCTGGCGGCCAAGTACAAGGGCGGCAATTGATGGGGCGGCAATCGATGACGGCCCTGCCCCGCCGTGATTTTCTCGTGCTTGGCGTGGCGGCGGCGGCCGCCGCCTTGTCGCCCGCAAAGGCCTTCGCCGACATTGCGACCGGCACCAAGCTGCATGGCCTGTCCGCCTTTGGCGACCTCAAATACGGACCGGATTTC
This sequence comes from Mesorhizobium sp. HAY1-8B, assembly GCF_056868045.1. NCBI lineage: Bacteria > Pseudomonadati > Pseudomonadota > Alphaproteobacteria > Hyphomicrobiales > Phyllobacteriaceae > Mesorhizobium > Mesorhizobium sp. HAY1-8B. The sequence continues at coordinate 1,719,239 of NZ_CP200321.1, read as the reverse complement.
ACCCATTTCGACTATGTGAATGTCGACGCACCGCCCGGCGGAATTTTCAATTTCTCGCCGCCGAACTGGGGCTACAACCAGAACACACAAACCTTCAACACGATGAACTCCTTCGCCGACAAGGGCGATGCGCCGCCGCGCATGGAGATGTGTTTCGACGGGTTGATGGTGCGCGCACTCGACGAGCCCGACGCCGTTTACGGCCAGATCGCCGACGGCGTGACACTGTCGGAAGACCGCAACTCCTTCACTTTCTCGCTCCGCCCCGAGGCGCGCTTCCACGACGGCACGCCGCTGACCGCTCATGACGCCGCCTTCACCTTCAAGCTTTACAAGGACAAGGGCCATCCCGACCTGTCGTTGTCGCTGACGCACATGGTCGACGCCGTTGCTGTCGACGACCGCACGCTGCGGCTCACCTTCTCCGGCAAGCAATCGGCCCGCACCGTGCTCAACGTTGTGGAATTCCCCATCCTGTCGAAGGCCTTCTATGCGGCCAACCCTTTCGACTCTTCGCAGTTGAACCCGCCGCTCGGCTCCAGCGCCTACAAGGTCGGCCGGTTCTCGGCCGGCGCATGGATCGAATATGATCGGGTCGCGGACTATTGGGGCCGTGATCTGCCGGTCAATCGCGGCCAGAACAATTTCGACCGTATCCGCATCGAATTCTACCAGAACCGCACCGCCGGCTTCGAAGCCTTCAAGAAGGGCGAAATCACCTACCGCGAGGAATTCACCTCGCGCGTCTGGGCGACCGCCTACGACTTCCCCGCGCTGACCGCCGGCAAGGTGGTCAAGCACGAATTCCCCGCCGAGAAGCGGCCGACCATGCAGGGAACGGCGGTCAACCAGCGACGCGAACAGTTTCGCGACGCTCGCGTGCGCCAGGCGATCGCGCTCTGCTTCGATTTCGAATGGACGCGGCGCAATTTCTTCTACGGCTCCTACGAGCGCTCGCAATCCTGCTTCGAGAAATCGGATTTTCGCGCCGAAGGTGTGCCATCAACACAAGAGCTGGCGCTGCTGGAGCGGCTGCGAAGCCAGGTGCCGGCGGAGGTCTTCGGCCAGGCCGTGGCCCAGCCGGCATCCGACGGTTCCGGTCGCGACCGCAAGCTGCTTGGCCAGGCGGCGAAGCTTCTGGCCGCAGCCGGCTGGAAACGGTCGGGCGATTTCGTCGTCAACGGCAAAGGCGGCCGGCTTTCGGCCGAATTCATGGTCGACGACGACACTTTCGTGCAGGTCTATTCGCCCTGGGTCGCCAACTTGAAGGCGATCGGCATCGATGCCACGATCCGGCTGGTGGATTCGGCCCAATACCAGGCCAGGCAGGCGACCTTCGATTTCGATCTGCTGTCAGCTGCTTTCTCGTTCAGCGCGACACCGACACGCGACGATCTCGAAGGCTTCTTCCATTCCAGGACGGCCAACCTCTCCGGTTCGCGCAATCTGCCGGGCACCTCAGACCCCGCGATCGATGCGCTGATCGACACGGTGGGCGCGGCAAAAGACCGTGAAAGCCTGACGGTCGCGATGCGAGCGCTCGACCGGGTCTTGCGCGCGCGGTGCGATTGGATTCCAAGTTGGTTCCTGGCGAATCACCGAAGCGCCTATTGGGACATGTTCGGCTTTCCCGAGCAAAAGCCCGATTTCGGCTTTCCGGTCGAAACGCTGTGGTGGTTCGATAAGGGCAAGGCGGCAAAAATTGGCAAAGGCTGAGATGTTGGTCCGCGGAGGGCAGGAAGCCTGATGGGCGCCTATATACTGCGCCGCATCCTTTTGATGATCCCGACCCTGTTCGGCATCATGGCGATCTCCTTCGCCGTCATCCAGTTCGCGCCGGGCGGACCGGTCGAGCAGGTCATCGCCAAGCTGACCAATCAAGGCGGCAGCGACCGCCTCGGCGGTGGCGGCGGCGATGCGGGCGGCTCCAACTTCGACGCCGCCGGCGACGTCAGCTCGAAATATCGCGGCGCGCAGGGGCTCGATCCGGAATTCATCAAGAAGCTGGAGAAGCAGTTCGGCTTCGACAAGCCGCCGCTCGAGCGCTTCGGCATGATGCTGTGGAACTATGCCCGCTTCGATTTCGGCAACAGCTACTTCCGCGACATCTCGGTGCTCGACCTGATCCTGGAAAAGATACCGGTGTCGATCTCGATCGGGCTCTGGATCACGCTTCTGTCCTATCTGATTTCCATCCCGCTCGGTATCCGCAAGGCGGTGAAGGATGGCTCGCCTTTCGACGTCTGGACCAGCGGCATCGTCATCGTCGGCTATGCCATTCCCGGCTTCCTGTTCGGCATCATGTTGATGGTGCTGTTTGCCGGCGGCTCGTTCTGGGACTGGTTTCCGTTGCGCGGCATCGTCTCGGACAATTGGGACCAGTTGTCCTGGCCGGCCAAGATCGCCGACTATCTCTGGCACATGACCTTGCCGCTGACGGCGCTGGTGCTGTCGGCCTTCGCCACCACCACGCTACTGACCAAGAACTCGTTCCTGGAGGAGATCCGCAAGCAGTATGTGGTGACGGCGCGCGCCAAGGGCCTGTCGGAGCGGCAGGTGCTCTACGGCCATGTCTTCCGCAACGCCATGCTGATCGTCATCGCCGGCTTCCCCGGCGCCTTCATCTCGGCCTTCTTCACCGGTTCGCTGCTGATCGAGAACATCTTCTCGCTCGATGGCCTGGGACTGCTCGGCTTCCGGTCGGTGGTCGAGCGCGACTATCCCGTGGTGTTCGCCAATCTCTACATCTTCTCGCTTCTCGGCCTGTTCGTCGGATTGTTGTCCGACCTCATGTACACCTGGGTCGATCCGCGCATCGATTTCGAGCGGAGAGACATCTGATGTCGGAGGCAAGCGTGACCGCCGGAGTGGTGCCGGAGCGGATGCCACGGCCATTCCTGTCGCCGCTCAACAAGCGCCGTCTGCAGAATTTCAAGGCCAACCGGCGCGGCTACTGGTCGTTGTGGATTTTCCTCGTCCTGTTCGTGCTGTCGCTGTTTGCCGAATTCATCGCCAACGACAAGCCGATCATCGCCTCCTACAAGGGCGAGATCCTGTTTCCGGTGCTGGTCGCCTACCCCGAGGAAAAGTTCGGCGGCTTCTATGCCGTCACCGATTATCGCGACCCGGTGATCCAGGACGAAATCAACGCCAATGGCTGGATGATCTGGCCACCGATCCGCTATTCCTACCAGACCGTCAACAACGCCATTCCGGAGGCCGCACCCGCCAGGCCGTCCTGGCAGTATGACGCCGCGAAGCGCTGCAACCAGTATCCGCAAGGGGCTGCCGACCCGGCCTGCATCGTCGGCAACTGGAACTGGCTCGGCACGGACGACCAGGCGCGCGACGTCCTGGCGCGGGTCATCTACGGCTTCCGTATTTCGGTGCTGTTCGGGCTGATCCTGACCGCGGGCTCGGCGCTGATCGGCGTCGGCGCTGGCGCCTTGCAGGGCTACTTCGGCGGCTGGACGGACCTGCTGTTCCAGCGCTTCATCGAAATCTGGTCGGCGATCCCGGTGCTCTATCTCTTGCTCATCGTCGCCGCCATCCTGCCGCCGGGCTTCTTTATCCTGCTCGGCCTGATGCTGTTGTTCTCCTGGGTGGCACTGGTCGGCGTGGTGCGGGCCGAGTTCCTGCGCGCCCGCAACTTCGAATATGTCAACGCCGCCCGCGCGCTCGGCGTGCCCAACCGCACCATCATGTTCCGGCATTTGTTACCCAACGCCATGGTGGCGACATTGACCTTCCTGCCCTTCCTGCTCTCAGGCTCGATCTCGACGCTGACCTCGCTCGACTATCTCGGCTTCGGCCTGCCGCCAGGTTCCGCCTCGCTGGGCGAGTTGCTCAAGCAGGCGCAGCGCAACCTCAATGCGCCGTGGCTCGGCATTTCCGGCTTCGTCGTCATCTCGCTGATGCTGTCGCTGCTCGTCTTTGTCGGCGAGGCAACGCGCGACGCCTTCGATCCGCGCAAGACGTTCAAATGAGCGAAGCGCCTTTGCTCAGCGTACAGGACCTCAGCGTCGCCTTCAGCCAAGGCGGCGGCCAGTCTGTCGCCGTCGACCACGTCTCCTTCGACATCGCGAAGGGCGAGACAGTGGCGCTGGTCGGGGAATCCGGCTCCGGCAAGTCGGTCTCGGCGCTGTCCGTGCTGAAGCTCCTGCCTTACCCCAGCGCCAGCCACCCCTCGGGAAAAATCCTGTTCCGGGGCACCGACCTGCTGGCGATGACCGAGAAGCAGCTGCGCCAGGTGCGAGGCAACAAGATCACCATGATCTTCCAGGAGCCGATGACCTCGCTCAATCCGCTGCACACGATCGAGCATCAGATCGTCGAGATCCTGAAGCTGCATCAAGGCATGGCCGATCGCCCGGCCAGGGCGCGCACGCTGGAACTGCTGAACGAGGTCGGCATCCGCGACCCGCAAAAGCGCCTCGACGCCTATCCCCACCAGCTTTCGGGCGGCCAGCGCCAGCGCGTGATGATCGCCATGGCGCTGGCCAACGAACCGGAACTGCTGATCGCCGACGAGCCGACGACCGCGCTCGACGTCACCGTGCAGGCGCAGATCCTCGAACTGCTCGCCGGCTTGAAAAGCCGCAAAGGCATGTCGATGCTGTTCATCACCCACGATCTCGGCATCGTGCGCAAGATCGCCGACCGGGTCTGCGTGATGACCAAGGGCAAGATCGTCGAGACCGGACCGACCAAGGAGATCTTCGCCAACCCGCAGCACCCCTATACGCGGCACCTTCTGGCGGCCGAGCCGAAAGGCAAGCCGCCGGCGGCCAATGCCGACGCCAAGCCGGTGATGACCGGCAAGGACATCAAGGTCTGGTTCCCGATCAAGCAAGGCTTCTTCCGCCGCACGGTCGACCATGTGAAGGCGGTCGACGGCATCGATGTCACCGTGCGCGCCGGCCAGACGCTGGGCGTGGTCGGCGAATCCGGTTCGGGCAAGACCACGCTCGGCCTGGCGCTGGCGCGGATGATCTCGTCGACCGGGACCATCCAGTTCAACGGGCGCGACATCAACCAGCTCACCTTCAACGCCATGCGGCCGCTCAGGCGCGAATTGCAGATCGTCTTCCAGGATCCGTTCGGTTCGCTCAGCCCACGCATGTCGATCGCCGAGATCATCGAGGAAGGGCTCAAGATCCACGAGCCGAAGCTGTCGCCCGATGAACGCGACGACAAGGTTGCGGACGTGCTGAAGGAGGTCGGCCTCGATCCGGCGACCCGCAACCGCTATCCGCACGAATTTTCCGGCGGCCAGCGCCAGCGTGTCGCCATCGCACGCGCCATGGTGCTCAACCCGCGCTTCGTCATGCTGGACGAGCCGACATCGGCGCTCGACATGAGCGTACAGGCGCAGGTCGTCGACCTCTTGCGCAATCTGCAGGCCAAGCACGACCTCGCCTATCTCTTCATCAGCCACGACCTCAAGGTCATCCGGGCGCTTGCCAACGATGTCATCGTCATGCGCAATGGTCAGATCGTCGAAGCCGGCCCTTCCCAGCAGATTTTTGAAAATCCGCAAACCGACTATACTCGGGCGCTGATTTCGGCGGCCTTCAAGATAGAGACGGCGCCAGTCGGCATCGTCAGTCAGTGATTAGAGGGACTAAACGAACAACGATGGAAAAAGGCCGCATCCTGCTTGCCGTCACTGGCTTTCACCCGCAGCGCTGGCGCGATCTGTTGTCGGCCGAGCGCGAGGTGGTTCTGGAGCCGGACGGCGCCAAGGATCCATCGATCACCTATGCGGTGGTGTGGAAGCAGAAGCCGAACCTGTTGTCGTCGCTGCCCAACCTGCGCGCCATCTTCTCGATCGGCGCCGGCGTCGACCATATTTTCGCCGATCCCGGCCTGCCCGACGTGCCGATCGTCAAGGTCGTCGCCGACAACCTCACGCAGTACATGACGGAATATGTCGTCTGGCGGGTGCTCGATCACCATCGCCACGGCCTGCTCTACCGGTCGCAGCAACCGAAGAAGATCTGGCACGAGGCGCAGCAGAGGCCGGCCGGCGACATTTCCGTTGGCATTATGGGGCTCGGCAATCTCGGCCGCGCCGCGGCCTCGGTGCTTCTTTCGCTCGGCTTTGCCGTCAATGGCTGGTCGCGCAACGACCGGCCGATGCAGGGCGTCGCGACCTATTCCGGCGAGGCCGGCTTGATCCCGTTCCTCAAGGCAACCGACATACTCGTCGTGCTCTTGCCGCTGACGCCCGACACGCAGGGCATCATCAATTATGGCGTTCTGAAGGAACTGCGCAAGCGCAACGGCCTTGGCGGCTCGGTGCTGATCAACGCCGGACGCGGCCGCCTGCAAAAGGACGCCGACATCGTGCGGGCGCTGGACGATGGCACGTTGAAGGAGGCGAGCCTCGACGTGTTCGAGGTCGAGCCGCTGCCGAAGACCAGCCCGCTATGGAGCCATCCGAAGGTGTTCGTGACGCCGCACGCCGCGGCGACCTCCGATCCGATGCACCTGGCGCCGATCATGCTGCGCCAGATGGATGCCTTCGAGCGCGGTGAGCCATTGCAGAACCTGGTCGATCGCAAGGTGGGTTACTGATCGCGTCAGCGCTCCTGCGCCATGCTTTCCAGCTTCTTCGAATGCTGCACCCCTGCCAGGTCCATCACGTGCTCCTTGCGGGCACGCTGAAGGTCCAACGGCGACTTGCCTTCGATCATCCGGGCAATGTCTTCCACAATCAGGTGGCCCATCAGTTGCCGGCCACCGCTTACCGCGGCGGCACGGTGGGGCGACAGGATGACGTTGGGCATGCCCCGCAAGGCATGATCCCTGGCCAGCGGCTCCGACGGGAACACATCGATTGCAGCGCGGATGCGCTTTGTCCGCACCGCCTCGACCAAGGCATCGAAATCGATGAGATGTGCACGGCTGACAAGGACGAGCAACGCGTTCGGCTGCAGCCTGGCAATGGTAGCCGCATCCACAAGGCCCTTGTTGGTCCTGGTCGGCGCCGCCGTCACGAAGAGCACGCGGCAGGTGCTCGCGACTTCCTCCAGGGAAGCGAGCCTGACGCCATGCTGCCTGGCCACAGACGGATCAAGCCAGGGGTCGTAGGCGGATATCCTCGGCGAGAACGGCGCCAGGAGCCGGCTGCACTCCTTGGCAATGGCGCCGAAGCCAACAAACCCTATCGCCTGTTCGAACAAGGTGAAATCGGTCGCCGGGTTGTCGTTGAGCCAATGTTCACCACCGGTACGGAACAGTTCATGTTCTTCCACGAGGCCACGCGCGCCCGACAACGCCATGGCCACCGCCATTTCGGCGACCGAGCCGCGCATGCCCGGACCAGTTGCCAGCACCTCGATGCCGCGGTCGAAACAGGAAGCGTAGTCGATGGTGTCGGGAAAGGCGCCGTAAAGCTCGATCACCGCCTTGAGTTTGGCCGCACGCTTGATCTGGGCGGCATCGAGCGTCGGCAAGGCCGAGAGATAGAAGGACATGCCGGCCAGGTTCTCATCCAGTACATGATCGGGCATGGGCTCGTTCTTCGCCCAAACCAGATCGCAAAGCTCGCCAAGTCGCCTCAGGTCAGCCTGCGTGAACAGTTCGTCAAGCTGTCGCCATTGTGGGTCAAGGACCGCAACGGGTTTGTTCATATCGACATCCTCCCTTGGAGTTGAAGCTGTTGACGCGGCATCACGCGTTCGTTGCCTTCGCCTGCCGGCTGCTCACGCCTTTGCCCCGGTAATCAAGGCGACCAGTTCCTCGCCCGAGGTCTCGCTCGTGCGGCGATGACCGACGACGTGACCATTGCGCATGATCCATATTTCGTTCGAGAGCCGCATCACCTGATCGAAATTGTGACTGATCAGAAGGAAGGTCCTTCCTTGTTGCCGCAAGCGGTCGATCAGGCCTTCGACTTCAAGACGTTCCCGCACGCCAAGGGCCGCCGTCGGTTCGTCCATGATGGTGAGCTTGGCGTTCCAACCCACCGCGCGGCTGATGGCCACCGCTTGCCGCTGGCCGCCGGACAGCTGACGCACGCGCGCATTGATCGACGGTATGTTGATCTGCAGGCCGGCCAGCATTGTGCGCGCCTGGGCGGCCATGGCACGCTTTCGGGTGATGCTCAACGGACCACCCCAGGTAAGCTCGCGGCCGAGAAAAAGGTTCTGCCAGATCGTCAGGTCATCGACGAGCGCGAGGTCCTGGAACAGTGTCTCGACACCGATGCGCCTTGCGTCGTCAGGGCTGCGCAGCGTCGCCAGCCGGCCATCGAAAAATATCTCTCCGGACGTTGGTTGATGCACGCCGGTCAATATCTTGACCAGGGTGGATTTTCCCGCGCCATTGTCGCCGACGATGGCTGCGACCTTGCCTTCCTCGACGGAGATGCTGACGCCATCGAGGGCGACGACCGAGCCGAAATGCTTGTGGACATTGCGCACCTCCAACATCTTGCGCCCGACGGGGGTGCCGACCGCGCCATCATTCGAAGCAGGAGCGATCGTCATTTTTGAAACCGGTAAGCGATGGCGAAAAGGATGACGACCATGCCGGTGACGATCGGCTGGTAGAAAACGCCGACGCCAAGCAGCGTCATCAGGTTCAGAAGGGCGGTCAGGACCAGGGCGCCCACTACAGGGCCAATGATCGTGCCACGCCCGCCAAAGAGGCTCGTTCCGCCGAGCACCGATGCGGCTATCGAGTTCAGCAAGTAGGAACTGCCGGTGGCGGGTTCGGCGGATCCGATGCGCGCGGTGAGCATGACGCCGGCGATGCCAGCGAGCAAGCCGCTGATGGCAAAGGCCGCGATCTTGATCCTCGCGACCTTGAGGCCGAGGTTGCGGCTGCCTTCATGGTTGCCGCCGATGGCGAACAGGTGCGTGCCCAGTTGTGTGTGGAACAGGAGCAGGTGGGCAATGACGGCAACCACGGCCGCGAGCAGCGTTATGTTGGGGATTGGCCCGAAGCTGCCGCTGGCCAGTTGCGTAAGCAAGGGTGAAATGACGCCCACCGGTCGGCCGTTCGACAGCACCAGGGCACAACCCGAAGCAATGCTGAGCATTCCCAATGTCGCTATGAAATCGCTGATCTTGCCCTTCGAAATGACGATGCCGCTGATGATGCCGAACAACATGCCTGTAACAACGGCCATCACGATGCCGATCGGCACGCCCCATTTCTGGGTGACGGAGATGCCGATCATCACGCAGGATATCTGCACCAGCGACCCGACCGAAAGGTCGATGCCCGCCGTGATGATGACGAAAGTCTGTCCGATCGCCACCACAACGAGGATCGAGCAGGCGACAAGAATCGAAGTGATGTTTCCGGCCGTCAGGAACAGTGGCGAAGCCAGCGCTCCGACCGCCATGAGCACCAAGAGCGCCAGGACGATCGCCCAGTCCAGCACACCGCTCGACCCGACCGTCCGTGCAATGCGGCCGGCCGACGCTCGGACGGCCGTTTCTGTCTCTGCTTGCAAGCTCACGCGCCAGGCCCTGCTATTTGATCAGCTTGGCAATCGGGCTGTGATATTCGAACCAGGGCTGCGGCGACGACGTCTTGGCCGCGGCGATATTCTCGGAGGTGATCAGGGCCTGTGGCGCGACCGTGGTCGCGTCGACCGTGGCACCCTGCGACGCCGCAAGGCAGGCTTCGACCTCGATCTGGCCCATCAGGTAGGGGAACTGCGCGGCGGTGCCGGTCATCTGTCCGGCCTCGATGGAATTGAGCGCGTCGTCGATGGCATCCGTGCCGAACACCAGGACCTTGCCGGCCAGGCCAGCATTGTTGACCGCCTGCTGGACGCCCAGCGCCATGCCGTCGTTGGCAGCATAGAAGCCTTTCAGGTCGGGGTGAGCGCGCAGGATCGCATCGGCGGCGTTCAGAGCCTTCTCGCGATCCCAATCGGCCGCCTGTTCCTGAACGATTTCGAGGCCGCCGGCGCCGGAGCGAAACCCTTCGAGTCTCTGGATGCTGGCCGGATGGCCCGCAAGGCCACCGATCAGAGCAACCTTTCCCGTGCCGCCCAGGCGTTTTACCATTTCCTCGGCCACGGCCTTGCCCGCATCGGTATGACGCACGGTGACATAGGTTGTCAGCTTGACGCCGGCGGCGGCGAGCGCGTCGTTGTCGAATGCGTCCCCCGCGACGATCGGGATGTTTTTCTTGGCCGCCGTCACCAGTGGCTGGATCAGATTGCTGTTGCTGATCGGCGCGACGATGAAGCAGTTGAAATCCTGTCCGACCATTGTCTGGACCATGTTGGTCTGTTCATCGATGGCCGACTCATCCGTGCCGGCCTGAACCGTGACCGTTGCGCCGATCTCCTTTGCCTTCGCCTCGATGCCTTGTTGCGTGGCCAGCCAATAGGGATTGGCGAGTGTCTTCAGCACCACGGCGATCTTCAGGTTCTTCCCCGGCAGGTCGGCGGCCCATGGCTGACCGACAAGGACCAGAGACAGGATCGATCCCGCAAGCAGACTTTGCATCGAGACTTTAACGCGCATGCCTTATTCCTCCCATTGTGTGGTTCGCCAGGCTGGCTCCATCCGGACCAGCGCAGAAGCGTGAAATTGTGCGCTTCTTGAGCGGCGCACATCTTTCCGAAGCTCAGGATAGAGGCTGCCCGGTCATCAACAATCAGCAGCTCCATCAGATCGCATCAAACGGCGGCGAACCGTCACTGTCATGCGACGGAACGAAGTGCATCGAGCCCTGCTTGCGGCGGAGAAACACGTAAGGGACCGCACGGGTGGCGGCTCTCCAATACGGTGTGTCGGGATCGTCAGCCCGGCAGAGCGAACTTCTTCTTCTGATTGTCCGGCTTGCCGCAGTCGCGGCGGTCGATGGACCGGTTCATGGCGTCGATCTCGCCAGCCGCCTTGTCGCTGTCGCGCTGGGCCTTGGAGCGCATATCGGGCGTGAACGGACCGAAACCCATCGCTGGATTGGAGAAGGTCGGCTTCACGGTCGTCGCAAGATTGTATTGCTGTGCCAACCCATTGCGCCGCGCCAGCAGCTGATCGCACGGCACGGTGTCGTATTGCAGGGAGGATTCTATGTTGGCGTCCTGCCGCTCGGACATCGAATTGCCGACGCAGCCGGCCGTTGCCAGGCAAGAGGCCAAGACCATCATGTTCCAGCGCATATGATATGCTCCTCCTGATATCCCGCCCCTGACGCGACCAGATCGCAAATATCAGTCGCGCACGCAAATCGGACTTTTTCGCAGCAGCGCGGAGCGGTGACGGGATTCAACCGCAATGATCATGCCCACTTCAAGTGGCGTGAGCCTTCAGGGCCAAAACGACCAAGCCTTTGACGGGTTCGCGGCGATCCTGCCGAATGGTCGTTGGCTCCAGCGCCAGGATTGAAAGCCCGTTGGCCTCGAGTGTCCGCCTGACATAGCTGTCCGAATGGGCGTAGCGCCGCGAGGGCTGCAGCGCGAAGTCGCCGCTTGCAAGGCTCTCGACAGAGAAAGCAAACAGGCCGCCGTCGGCGAGCAGACCGGCGACCCTCTCGATCAGGCCTTCGAGTGCGCCGACATAGATCAGGACGTCGGCCGATGTCACCAGATCGGGATTTTCGCCTGAGTGGGAAAAACCCTGCAGATCAGCCTTTGTCAGCGTGTCATAAATGCCTTTCGTCCGCGCCTTCTTCAGCATCCTGGCAGAGATGTCGATCCCCTCCAGCCGGTCGACGATCGGCCTCAGCCTCTCGCCCATCAGCCCGGTGCCGCAGCCCAGGTCGAGCGCCAGACGGAAGCGGCCCGACCTTGCCTTGCGAATCACCTGCTCGAGGACTTTGGGCAACCGGTAGTCGAGCTTGCCGACCAGCATCTCTTCGAATGTCTCGGCGTAGTGGTCGAACAGCGCTTCGACAAAGGCGCTAGGCGGCGCGCTGGAAACCGGGCCTTTGCCGATCAGCTGCAATTTGAGGGCCGCGCCCTGGCGATCGGCTGGATCCAGGTTCAGCGCCATCACCCAGGCCTGCGCCGCCAGGTCGAGCCTGCCTGATGCGTCCTGCATCTCGCCAAGGCGAAACCAGCCCATTGCCCATTGCGGCGCCAATTCCAATGCGCCGAGCAGGAGTTCGGCCGCCGCCACGTGATCGCCGGAGGCAAAGAGCATCTCGGCATAGTCGGCACGGCGATCGGCGTTCAAATCGCCCGATGAGGTCTGCAACGGCTTCATGATGGCGGGTTCCGCCGGCGGAGGCAGCCGGGCCACCATCTCTGTAATGCAAAGGATGCGGAAGCTGAACCGAATTGAGCGTTCTTTGCCAGGAGAGTCAGCAGTCTCCGACGACAGGCTTCCCGCAGCGGAATTATATCCTATCTTGCAGACCATGCGCGCCAGCGACCTGCTTCATCCCCGGCCAGAAGGCCTTTATTGCCCGCCGGGCGATTTCTTCATCGACCCGGTGCGGCCGGTGGGCCGGGCGCTGATCACCCACGGTCATTCCGACCATGCTCGTTCCGGCCACCGCTCGGTGCTGGCGACGCAGCAGACGCTCGACATCATGGGGCTGCGCTATGGCGAGGGCTTTGCCAGCACCACGCAACCAGCCCGGCTCGGCGAGACGATCGTCCTCGACGGCGTCAGCGTCAGCTTCCATCCGGCCGGCCATGTGCTGGGCTCGGCACAGATATCGGTCGAACATCAGGGCATGCGTATCGTCGCTTCCGGCGACTACAAACGGCGAAAGGACGCGACCTGCGTGCCGTTCGAGCCAATCCGCTGCGACGTGTTCATCACCGAGGCGACCTTCGGCCTGCCGGTGTTTCGCCACCCGCCCGACACGGAAGAGATCGCCCGCCTGCTGAAATCGGCGGCGCAGTTTCCCGAACGCTCGCATCTGGTCGGCGCCTATGCGCTGGGGAAAGCGCAGCGGGTGATGCGGCTGTTGCGCGACGCCGGCTACGACAGGCCGCTCTATATCCATGGCGCACTGGCCAAGCTCAGCGAGTACTATCAAAGCCAGGGCATCGACCTCGGCATACTCGAACCGGCGACGGTGGAAGGCGGCAAAGGGGATTTCGCCGGCGCCATCGTGGTCGGCCCGCCATCGGCCTTCGCCGACCGCTGGGCGCGGCGTTTCCCCGATCCGATCTCGTGCTTCGCGTCCGGCTGGATGCGTATCCGCCAGCGCGCCAAGCAGGGCGGTGTCGAACTGCCGCTGATCATCTCGGACCATGCCGACTGGGACGAGCTCACCGCCACCATCAAGGAGACCGGCGCCGAGGAAATCTGGGTCACGCATGGCCGTGAGGAAGCACTGGTGCGCTGGTGCGAACTCGAAGGCATTGCCGCCCGGCCATTGCATCTTGTGGGCTATGAGGACGAAGGCGATTGATGGCATGAACCGCTTCGCCGAACTCCTCGACCGCCTGGTGCTGACGCCGTCGCGCAACGGCAAGCTGACGCTGCTGGTCGACTACTTCCGCAGCGTCGAGGACCCGGATCGCGGCCTGGCGCTGGCCGCCATCACCGGCGATCTGAACATCGCCGCGGTCAAGCCGGCGATGCTGCGCACCCTTGTCACCGAACGCATGGACCCGGTGCTATTCGGCTATTCCTACGACTATGTCGGCGACCTCGCCGAGACGGTGTCGCTGGTCTGGCCGCAAACCCCCGGCAAAATCCCCAACCGTGAGCCGACACTCGGCGAGGTCGTGGCCAAGTTGCAGGCGGCAAGCCGCTCCGACGGACCGAAGGTGCTGGCTGGGCTGCTCGACAGCGCCGGCATTTCGGCGCGCTTCGCCATTATCAAGCTGGTCACCGGCGGCCTGCGCATCGGAGTGTCGGCGCGGCTCGCCAAGCAGGCGCTGGCGGATTTCGGCAAGGTCGACGTCGCCGAGATCGAGGAACTCTGGCACGGGCTGTCGCCGCCCTATACGGCGCTGTTCGCGTGGCTGGAGGGCAAGGCTGAAAAACCCCGCAACACGGCGATGGCGCTGTTCAGGCCGGTGATGCTGTCGAACCCGGTCGGCGACGGCGATCTGGAAAAGCTCGATCCGGCGGACTATGCGGCCGAATGGAAATGGGACGGCATCCGCGTCCAGGCAGTGGCGGAAGGCGGCATCCGCCGGCTCTATTCGCGCACCGGCGACGATGTCTCCGGCGCCTTTCCCGACCTTGCCGACGTGATGCAATTTTCCGCGACGCTGGATGGCGAGTTGCTGGTTGGCGATCCCCGACAGGCGACGGGGACGTTCTCGGACCTGCAGCAAAGGCTGAACCGCAAGACGGTGACACCGAAGATGCAGCAGCAATATCCGGCCTTCATGCGCTGTTACGATTTGCTGCAGATCGGCGCCGAGGATTTGCGCGAGCTATCCTTCCGAGAGCGGCGCGACCGCCTCGAAGCCTTCGTCAAGACGCTCGACCCCAGTCGTTTCGACCTGTCGCCCTTCGTCGACTTCGCGGATTGGCAGGCGCTGGAGGAGATGCGCCGCGCGCCGCCGCACCCGATCATCGAAGGCGTAATGCTGAAACGCTGGGATTCGCCCTATGTCGCCGGACGGCCGAAAGGCCCGTGGTTCAAATGGAAGCGCGATCCGCACACGGTGGATGCCGTCCTGATGTATGCCCAGCGCGGCCATGGCAAGCGCTCGAGCTTCTACTCCGACTATACGTTCGGCGTCTGGTCCGGGGCCGAGGGCGAGGAGGAACTGGTGCCGGTCGGCAAGGCCTATTTCGGCTTCACCGACGAGGAGCTGAAGCAGATCGACAAATATGTCAGGGACAATACGGTCGAGCGCTTCGGCCCGGTGCGTTCGGTGCGGGCGGACCGCGACAATGGCCTGGTGCTGGAAGTCGCCTTCGAGGGGCTCAACCGCTCGACCCGGCACAAATCCGGTGTCGCCATGCGCTTTCCCCGCATTTCACGGCTACGCTGGGACAAGCCGGCCAACGAGGCCGACCGCATCGAGACACTGCAGGCGCTGCTCGCTCGCTGAGTTCCAGCCGACTAAGGCTCGATCGAGACGCGGATCTCGTAGATGTTGACCGCCTTGCCCTGCTTGTCGAAATCGGAATTGACGGCGATGGTTCCGGCCGAGCCCGGCCGCTTGTTGGGGAACTGCACGTCGAACAGATATTCGTTGCGCTGCTGGCCGACCGCGTAGCGTTTGCGGCCACAGTCGCCGAGTTCGCCGAAATTGCAGTCGACGGATATCTGCGTGTCCTTGCCGTCCTCGGCGCGGGCGATGATATCGAACACGGCATGCTTGCCGGCGAGCTTCTCCAGCACGCCTTGCCCGACATCGAAGGCGATCGCCGAGCCGGAGGCGCCGGACCGGATGCGCAGGAACGGACCGGTGTCGTCCTTCATTACCTCGGCCTTGGCGTCCGACGGGGCGGCGACATGTGTGGGATCGGTCGGCGAGAACACATTGATCCAGTCGCGCGATTGGTCCGCGGCGCCAGGCTTTGCCGGCGCATTGGCGCCGTCGGCCGGCGTGAAATCGTCGTCCTCCACGGTTGGCGGCGCCTCCGGCGGTGCCGTATCGAGTTGCGCCGCGGTCTTGAAAACACCGGTCTGCATGGCGAAAAACAGGCCGATGCCAACCGCCGCAAGCAGGGTCACGGTGAAGAAGATGGCGGTCAGCGGCAGGCGACGACCGCGAATGCGGCGTTCGTCGCGATCGGGCGCCACTTCCGCCGCGGCTCCCGAAGCGGCGGGAGCGGACATGTCGATGGCCGGCGCGCCGGGCAGCGTGGCGTCCGGCATGATGTCGGGAACGACCGGCAGCACGCGCGAGCGCGGCGCGTCGGATGCGGGCTGCGCGGGGCCGTCGACGGCGACCGCGGGCAACGGCGTCCTGTCGCCGATCTCGATCGCGGGCGCCGCGGTGGCCGCGGGCTCGCCCGCCGGGGAATCGACTTGCGGACCAACATCCGGCACCGCCGGCAGGAACTCGGATTCGATTTCGGCGATCTTCGCCTGGATCGCCTTGCGGCGCTTGATGGCGACTTCCACGGTCACGCCGGGATTGGCCTGGAGCGCACGATCGAGCGCGGCAAAGGCCGACCGGTAGACCTTCTCGCGGAACGCGCGGTCCTCGGCATTGCCCTTGTCCAAGGCGTTCCGGATCGCTTTTTCGATCGCGTCCAAGCGAGATCCCTCTGCAAATTGCACCAATCTTCCCTGATGGTTAGCCGTAGGCGACCAATCAATCAACGGGCGTGCGGCTGCATTCTGCCTCGACGGGCCGTCCAAAGTCCATCTTGGCGATGTTCCGGCAAATAAAATCGGACCATCCCGGCGATTCTTCGCAGGCAGCGACGCCCCAACCCTGGTTTCGACCGTGTTGGGCGCTCGTGCATGATTTGCCAAGTCGCATCTTGAATTCACGGCCAGTTGAGTTTATCACCCAGCCCATCTTGGAGGCCTTGGCCTCCCGGGCCGCTTTAGCTCAGTTGGTAGAGCACATCATTCGTAATGATGGGGTCGCGTGTTCGAGTCACGCAAGCGGCACCAATCCTTCATCCAAATATGTCCACCCTCGTCCTAAAATGGCATGAAAACCTGCCACTCAGCTGGTCACTGCCGTTGCCCGGTTGCGAGAACCGAAAGGTCCGGTTGCCGCAATAGACGATCTTATCGAGGAGTTGAGGAGCTTGAGCGTTCCGAAGAGGAGGCCTATCTCCCCGAGCCTCCCAGCGACTGGACCGTTGGAAGCTTGCGCTTCACGATCGAGCAGGAGCGTGATTGAGCGTTGCTTAAGACCACGACGGTTACAGCGTGCACTCGTTTCGCGTTCGTAACCTCTCTTGGTACCCGAAGATGGACAGCCGCTTTAAGGTTGATATGTAATCACGCAATGGCCGAGATGAGGCGCAACGCTGACTTTGCCGCACAACAGGGTATGCCCCTGGGTGACGTAACCCGCCGGCGACACGTCAGCGTAACATCTGGGTTGATATAACCCGTTGTGACAGGATGGGTCGAAGCCTAAACCTCGATGTGACAATGGCGATAAGCCGGCTCCAGTAGCTATGTTCGGCCTTACGCGAACGTCCGCTATGCGCCTCATTTCGGAGGTTCAAGGGCCGAACCCTCATCTCCCAAAAGCTGCCATAGCACTAAGCGAAGTCAATGGCCGAGATTGGTGGGAAATTGACCGTCTGCTTTTGTCAGCACGCCTTGAGAAGCAGACATTTACTCGGAACTGCGAAACGCCTTGCTGGCATTCCGTCTGACAACTGCCGTAGTTGGAGGTTGCAGCATACCTGGGCTGGTCGCTTTTTGTCATGATATTGCCTGCCCAATGCCTTGGCGTCACGATTACTGTTTGCATGTGGGAGCCTGGGAATGCAATCGACCCGAAGCGACATTGAGGGCAAGCGTCGCTCCGGGCCTGACAAGGGCGCTTGCCCCGTTCTGTCAAACTTGCGCCTGACCACCGTCGACGAAGAACTCGACGCCGTTCACGAAGCTTGCCTCATCCGAAGCGAGGAAAAGAACGGCCCTTGCAATCTCCTCGGGTTCACCGACACGCCCGAGCGGGATTCGCGAGCCCAGGAAATTGAGAAGCTCCGTTTGCTTCTCAGCATCGTCACCGGCGAGACCGACGAGACCGGGCGTGCGCGTCGCGCCGGGGCTGACGACGTTGACGCGAATGCGGCGCTCCTTGAGGTCGAGGATCCAGTTGCGGGCAAAGTTGCGCACCGCCGCCTTGCTGGCAGAATAGACACTGAAGGCTGGCGTTCCTTCACTGCCGGCAGTCGAGCCTGTCAGCACGATGGCGCCGCCGTCTTTCAGCAGCGGCAAGGCCTTCTGGACAGTAAAGAGCGTGCCCTTCACGTTCGTGTCGAAGGTGGAGTCGAACTGCTCTTCGGTGATCGCGCCCAGCGGGGCAAACTCGCCGCCACCTGCATTGGCGAAGACGACATCGATCTGCGCGTGGTGCTGCTGCACGGTGTCGTAGAGTCGATCGATGTCCGCAAAATTTGCCATATCGCCCCGTACACCTGTCGCCTGACCGCCGATCGCCTTGACCGCCGCGTCCAGCGCGTCCTCACGGCGCCCGGTGATGAAGACCGATGCACCCTCTTGCGAGAAGGCCTTGGCAGCCGCGAGACCGATGCCGCTCGTCGCGCCCGTTACCACTACGACTTTGTTCTGGAACCTGTTCGTCATCTTCGTTTCTCCATCTCTCGGCGACCTGCTCGCCATTGCCTGGAGAGATAATTCGACAACGATGATGCTTATAGACGGCGGATGTGGCACGTAGCGTTCCATTGGAGGAACGATAATGCGCCACGACCTCAACGACTACGTCTACTTCGCAGAAGTGGTTGCCCATGGCGGGTTCGCAGCTGCTGGCCGGGCGTTACGCGAGCCTAAGTCGAAACTCAGCCGGAGGATCTCAGCGTTGGAGGTCCGCCTCGGCGTGCGCCTGATCGAGCGGTCCAGCCGACGCTTCCGGGTCACCGAAGTGGGGCAAACCTTCTACGAGCGCTGCCGTGTCATGATGCTGGAGGCAGCGCGGGCAGAAGCGCTCGTCGCGGAGGCAAAAGCCGAGCCGCACGGGCGCATCCGCATGAGCTGTCCGCTCAATCTGGTAGAGAAAGTATCCGCCATTGCCAGCGACTTCCTTGCCCAGTTCCCGAAGGTCCAACTACAACTGGTCGTGACGGACAGAGCCATCGACCTTATCGAAGAGCGTGTAGACTTGGCATTGCGCGTCCGCCGCGAACTGACAAGCGACGCTTCCCTCACCATGCGCTCACTCGGCCGCTCACGCTGGATCCTCGTCGCCAGCCCGCAGATGGCGAGCCAGCTCGGTACTGACATCGCCGATCTTGCCTCCATCGCAACGCTCGGCACGAGTGATGCTGAAGGGGAGATCACATGGACGCTCGAGCGTGACGACGGGGCAACTCATGTGCTGCGCCACGAGCCACGCATGACCTGCGCTGACTACGCCGTTGTCTGCGACGCAGCCGCGAGCGGACTGGGAGTCGCTTTTCTGCCGGACCACGCCTGCGCAGCGCAGGTTGCCGCAGGCAAGCTGGTTCGCGTCTTTCGGGACTGGCGGAGCGAGGACGGTATTGTCCATCTCGTCTTCACAACTCGTCGCGGCCTGCCTCCAGCCGTGCGCGCTCTCATAGACCATATGGCGAGAAAGTTTCCCGATCTGCAGGCGCGGGAGGTACCGCAGGCGCTGGGGCGATGAATGTCCGCTTTCAGGATTGGTAAATGATAGTGCGAACGACCGAAATGGGGTCGCATGGAGAACGGCAGCTTATCTCGAATGCCTGCCGAAACCCGACCATCCGGTATCGGCCCCAGTGCTGCCGGGCCACAACGCGCCTGATGTCGGCCGCCGTGTATTATCTTGCCCTTCCTTAAAGCTGACACCTACTTGACAGCATCCGCAACTCAAGCCGATTCCGGCATCGAGTAGCGCGGCATCGGCAGGGATGATCACGGTGCTTTTTGATCTCGTGGCAGCCGGCCTGTAGCACTTAGCGCACAGCGGCATGAGACCCGACATTCAGTGTGTCTGCAAACCTGGCTTCATCTACGGCGAGACTTCACAATGCGGCCGATCTGGACCAGATTCAGAATCACAAAGAAAACGTTCCAGCCGACGACGTTCATGAGTGGCGCCGGCTGGCCATAGAAATACACGGCGAGGCAGGTTGCAGCCGCTGTGGTGAGAATCCTCAGCCGCAAGATGTCCAGCGTGAAGTAGGCGATCACATACATGACGTTCGCCACGTTTATCAGAAGTTCCATTTCCCTGGTTTCCAATTGGTCTGGGCACTCAGACGAGACGGTCCTTGAAGTGTTCCCGAACAGCATGTGCGATCGCACCGCGGCGAATGCCTATGTCCTTCAGGATGTGGTCAGGCAGTTCGTGCAAAGCCCTCTCGGCCCTGCGTGCTCTCAGACCGATCGAAACGCGCTTCAGGTAGTGAAACATTGGTTTTCTCCATTCGTGAGGAATCGCGGCACCGGAATGGGGCATGCCGTCCAAGCGCCGTCTGTTCATTGTTTGCTGATTGGATGACGCTGCCCCGCTTTGATCGGGCGAGGCAGCGACTGGCGGTCTCAGGCGGCCGCTGTCATCGGATCATTGCGAATGATGACCGTGTCGGCGACCGGGTAAAATTCCTCACCGGGCATGCCAACGCGCTTGGCGTGATCGCGGATGGCCTCGCCGTCTTTGGCCTCGTAGATGCAGAAGGTGCCGATGCGGCCATCGGGTTCGTGCACGACATAGCTGCGGATCCAGCTGACCGTACCCGACATCTGTTCCTTGGCGACCTTTGCCGATTTGGCGCCGGCGGCTTCGAGTTCCTGCAGTGATGCCCAAGCGCTGGGGCGGCGGATAACAAATAGGTTCATGATCTTTCCCTTTCGATTTCGCGCCAACCCTTCGCGGCGCTGCTTATTGCCAGGCGTGTCTGCTTGGCTGGGGAAAGATTACCTTCAGGGAGGACTGATCATCCTTATCGGGACCTGATCTCTGGCTGATCTTTCGCCAGCACCGCCGATAAGCTCGATCGGCGGCTCGTCCTAAAAAGGAGGGCGGATTGGATCAGCGGGTGAGTTCTTGCATGGAACGATCGCCAACCGGCTGGCTTTCGCGCGAAAAATCATGGCGAAGCGTTGCGGCTTCCTGTTCCAGGCGCCGTGATCCCAAATGGCGGGCCGATCTCTCCGCCGCAGTGATTTCCACTTTCGCTCCGCTGATGTCGCCCGAACGCAGCAGGGCACTGGCGAGCTGCAGCCGAACCCTTGCCGCGTGATAGTCGACGCCTGCACTGGTCCAGAGCTGCCGGGCCAATAGCAGAAGCCGATTTCCGTTTGGGTCGCCTGGCTCGCAAAGTGCTGCCTTGGTTTCGGCTATCAATGCCTGCGTTGCCGGTTGCCGCCAGCGTTCTGGCTGCGCATCGATTTCTTTGAGATAGATTGACGCCTGGTCAGAGCGCCCGCCGCGTGCTGCAATGCAGGCCGCGTTCACCAACAGGTTTCCGCGTCGCTGCAGATGGAACCACGACGTCCCCTGCAGAGCCCGGTCGATTGCGGCAAGCGCCCCGTCCAGATCGCCGGTTTCGAATAGAAGCACAGCATTGCCCGGCTCCGCGTCCCAGCCGAGCGCATAAGCCTGATCGTAGTCGGCGCGCGCTGATTTAAGGTCGCCGATCATGGCGAAGATATCGCCGCGGACACGAAAGCCTTCGCCGAGCGACCAGGATTCCTCCAAGGAGAGCTTGGGCAGCGCTTCGTTTATGCAAGTCAGGGCTTCCGGCAATACCTGCTGCGCCGCGACCACTTCAGCGCGATGAAGGTCACACGCACCCGAGGTCTGCGCAAAACTTACGGTGCACCAACTTTCAAAGCCTTCGCTCCACTGGCGGGCACGAGGCCAATCGGCATATGTCCTGCAGCTCCAGAGGATATTGCAATAAACAAGGCTGCCGGTGATCGGGTCAACCTGGCTCGACAAGGCGATCGCCGCCGCATGATTCTGCTGCTCGCTGCCCTCCGCGATCTTGCCGAGGGCGAGATTGAAAAATCCCTTATACGTCAAAGTCAGAGCCCGCAGGCCGGGATCGTCGCAATTCTCAGCTATCGCGTGAGCGGCTGATGCCAGTCTCAGCGCTTCCTCAGGCCGGCCGCCGGAAGATGCCAGGCGTGACCTCATCCACAGCAGATATGCCTGCGTGCTATCGTCTTTTGACTGGGAAAGGAGCGACGCTGCACGTTCCAGCCATCCCTCGGCTACGGCACCTGATCCGCGCTCGGCCTGGATCTTTGCGAGTGTGATAGCGGACCTGGCGGCGCGGGCGAAGTCGCCAGCCTCGACATGAGCTGCCACCGCGCGGTTCAGCACGGGGATCGCCTCGGTTGGCCGCCCGCCACATTCGACGACCAGCGCCCAGAGATCGACGTCAGCAGGAGAGAGACCTTCATCGTCCGCCAAATTCGCAAAAAGTCTTGCAGCAGCGCTCCAATCGCGCAAGGCTGCCAGCTTGCGCGCCTTGGCAAGCGTGTCGTCCCCTTGCAGAGAGGCAGGCCGCGCGTAGCCCAGTCCCGGATCGTCGATGGCGAAGCGATAGCCGTGGCGAACGTAGCTGTGTATCGCGTCCTGCAGGCCGCCTGCCGCAAGCGCCTTGCGGGCGAGGCTGACCACGCGCTGAAGCGATGCTTCAGTCACGATGACATCCGGCCAGAGAGCGTCCATCAACTCGTCCTTGGGTACGACCCTGCCGGCGTTGCGCACCAAGTACACCAGCAAATCATAGACAAGCGGCTGGATTTTCTGCCCAACGCCGCTTAGCGACAGCTTGCGGGCAGCTTCATCAAGTTCGAATTGTCCGAATGCGTGATGCATCGACCCTTTCCAATGCAACAATGTACCTTATCAGTTTTGACTATGGGAGAGGCCTGGGCCGAAAGGTGGCAAGGCTTAAGCTGGGTCGGTAGCCAACGCAACTTTAGCCATAGCCCACCGAAAACTGGACAGTCCGCTCCCGGCCCCGTTGCCGCCGTGAAAAAGCTCAAGCGGCGCAATATCTCGTCTATTCCACGTTGCAAACTGCCGTTTAATGATGCTTTGTCGACGTTGGTGCCGGCCGCCTTCATGGCGACGCGGCAGCCCTACCGCAGACTCAACGGCAACCTCTGTCGCTATCTCGCCTAGGACGGCGAAGATCTCATGGCGGTCATCCCTAGGATTGATTGGCGATGATTGGTCCTCCCGGCTCCCGTGGCCGGCGCTTCTCCGCCCGTAAAGTGAGTGTTCAGGGCCCAGATGTGGTTCCTCGGTCTTGATCCAACACTTGGAATATTGGAGACGCGATGGTTTCATGGATGTCAGCACAGCTATCAACAGGTAAATTATTCTTTGTAATTTGTTAGTATTTCCTAAAGCAACGATATGGCCTCGTCTTCTACTCGCACGCATAACTTGATTCGGAGTGGATTATGACATCTGCGTTGCCGCCTAGATTGTTCATCGGTCTAGCGACGATGACCGGCTTGCAGGCGTGTGGTCTTTATACCCCGTTGAAGACAGCGTCCGAACCCGATCGGTTCACCGCTCTTGTCTGATGGAACCCCGAATTTATCACGCAACGGGATCTTCGAAAGCAGTATCATATCAAATATCCGATGCGAGGTCCGCAAAGGACTCTATCGCGCAAGCCAACTCAAAACTATGCCATATCTAGAGGACTGGGGACAATCATTACGCTTACGCTCACGTGGGATGAAGTGTCGACTGTTGCGCCTGGCCTATCGATAATACATCCGCTGAATAGCTGAGAAGAGTCCCTTAGCTCGCGCTCCAGAATTGAGACGAGGCCTGCTTCGCCCTCACCCGTAACGATGTAATCCACATCATCGAATTCGGAGAGAAACGTATCAGCCGAATTATTACCATCACTTCGCGACGGATTATGAGTCCCTAAGCGGCACCAATTTCCCACTTCTGGTTGTCGTCCCATATGCCGCAATTGGCACATGCACCACTGTCTGTGTGATGGCTCGCGCCGCGGCGATCCATATCCGCCATTGTCGCGACTCGGGTTTGGTGGGAAACTCGTGGGCCTCAGCATGGGAGGTCCGAAATGCCCAACACTTTCAAGACCGGAGACGTCGTCAAGCTGAAGTCGGGAGGGCCGAAGATGACGGTCAGCGATGGGGCCGCTTCCGGCATGTATCTCTGCCACTGGTTCAACAAGGAAGGCGACGTTTGGACGCCGCAGCATGCGGGTTTCAAACCCGACCAGTTGGTCGCCGCCGATCAACCTGCGTAATCCCTGCCCGTCCACCAGGAACGGTGGCCGGCCCGGCGTGAATGCAGGCGGCGCGGGAGGATGCGTCACGGCGGTCGCTCTTGGGAGCGACGTCGAGTCGGTATCGCAATCGAAGGTATCCGTACAGGCGACCGACGGATTTTCCCCATCTCGGCGTTTAACGGTTGAAGCGTGACCACGGTATGGGCCGTGGCCGACGCGCCAACCGGAGACGCCGAAGCATGATACGCCGTTCGATCCTTGCCGTTGCCTTGAGCCTGCTGACCGTCGCGGCTCTCGCCCAGACAGCGACACAGCCCCCGGCTGCCACGCCTCCGGCCGCCGCCCCCGCAGCGTCAAATGCCAAGTCTGAACTCACGCTGGCCAAGTTCCAGAAGCGGCGGGAGAAGGCGGTCATGGCCGCCGACACGGACGGTGACGGCAAGATCAGCCTCTTGGAATGGGAAGCCATTCAAGCCAAGCGCAACGTCAAGGGAGACGCCGCCAAATCCTTCGCCCGTATCGATTCCAATCATGACGGCTTCATCGATCGCGCCGAGCTCGATGCGTTCTTCGCCAAGCGTTTTGCCAGGCTGGACAAGAACGGCGACGGCGTTCTGACAGCCGATGAGATGCCAGGACACAAATCCGCTCCCAAGCCGGAGCAATGACCAAGAGGCTATGACGCGTGATGGATATCGGGAGTGCGCGAGCCGATGAGCGCCGATCCGGACGAGGAGCTGGTTCGTCGGGTCGGAGCTGGCGATCCCGCGGCGGTGCAGACGCTCGTCGCGCGCAAATTGCCGCGCATCCTTTCACTTGCCGTGCGCATGCTGGGCGACGCGGCGGAGGCCGAGGACGTCGCGCAGGAAACCTTCGTGCGCATCTGGCGTCATGCCTCCAGCTGGCGGCGCGGCAATGCACGCTTCGACAGCTGGATCCACCGGGTGACGCTCAACCTTTGCTACGACCGGTTGCGCCGGCGCCGCGAGGTGGTGACCGACAATCTGCCGGACATGGCCGACCCTGCCCCGCTTCCCGACGCCCGCGAAGAGCCACACCGCGTCGAGCAAGCCTTGCAGGCGATCGCGCCGCGCCAGCGCGAGGCGATCATCCTGGTCTACTATCAGGAGATGTCCAACATAGAGGCGGCCGCGACACTGGAGATCAGCGTCGACGCCCTGGAGAGCCTGCTTTCGCGCGGCCGTCGGTCCTTGCAGATGATTCTGGCCAGGGACGGCGTCCATGACTGAGAAAGGCGCGATCATGGATGCCGGACATTCATCGCGCCCCGCGGGCGCCCGGTGGGGCTGCCTCGTTTCCAACCCGCGTGGGCACGCGGCACCAAGGGGCAAGGGGAAAACACATGGCTGAAGACATCGAGGACGGCCCGGCAATGGATGCCAAGCGCTTCGCGGCGCTCGCCGAAGCCTATGGCGGCGATCTGCGGCGCTGGCCGCAAGCGGAGCGTGAGGCAGCCACCATTTTTGCTTCAACCGAGGCGGGCCTAGCCATTTCGCGGCATGCCGGCACGCTTGACGCCCTGCTTGACAGCTATGGCGTCCCGCACCCCGGCAAGACACTGCACGACACCATCCTGCGGACCGCCAGCCGGCACATCGTCCGGGGCCGGCATCAGCGGTTCTGGTGGCTCGGGCTGGGGTTGGCCGGCATTGGGCTCGCCGGCGCCATCGCCGGACTGGCCCTGGTGGCCGTCGTTACGCCGGAGGTTCAGCCCGACCACTATGTGCTCGACGCCAACGCGACGGCCTTCGGCGACGCCGGACCCGACACGATCGAGGAAGACCTATGAGCACCGGCCGTAACCTCCTCATCGCGTCGGTGGTGGTGAATGTCTTCCTGGCCGGTGCGCTTGCCGGCGGAGCCGTCTGGATAAGAAGCGGCAAGCCGGCCCAGGGCTATTCGCTGGAAGCGGCCGGGGGCCGCCTGCCCGACCAGCAGCGTACGCTGTTCCGCAAGGCGTTGCGCGAAGTCCGCCAAGAGTCGCGCGAAATCATTCGCGACGGCCAGCAGGCGAGGCGCGAGGCGGCGGATTTGCTGCGGCAGCCCGTCCTCGACACGGCGGCCCTGTCGGCCGCCCTGGAGCGGGCCCGCAATGCCGACGTCACCGTGCGCACGCGGCTTGAGCAGCGCATCGTCGAGTTCGCGGCAGCAGCGTCCACCGAGGATCGCAACATGCTGGCCGAGGGCCTCGCGAGACGCAGCGGGACGCAGCCATCGGCCAAGCCAAAAAAATCGCCGTGACGACCGACGGAAATGCCGATGGCGCCCGTTTAACGAGATGAAGGGCAGGATCTGCCGGACCATCTGGCGCCGACAGTTTCAACCTCGGACAACTTCGGAGTTTGGCCATGAACTATCTGGCAAAATACGCGATCACCGCCGCTCTCGCGGTGACCGGAA
This sequence comes from Mesorhizobium sp. HAY1-8B, assembly GCF_056868045.1. Classification (NCBI taxonomy): domain Bacteria; kingdom Pseudomonadati; phylum Pseudomonadota; class Alphaproteobacteria; order Hyphomicrobiales; family Phyllobacteriaceae; genus Mesorhizobium; species Mesorhizobium sp. HAY1-8B. The sequence goes on along the minus strand of NZ_CP200321.1, from coordinate 1,693,065 downwards.
CGGCTGCGACCGTTGCGGCGTCCTCGGCGATGCCGCTGGCGCCGCTTGCCGCCCCGGCGGTGGTGGAGCAAGTCGCCTGGGGTTGCGGCCCCGGCTGGCACCCCAATCCCTGGGGGCGTTGCGTCCCCAATCGCGTGGTGGTCTATCCCCGCTATCACTACTGGCACGGCCCGGCTTATTACGCCTGGCATCCGCACCGCCACTGGCACCGCTGGCATCGCTGGTAAGGGCCATGGGGCCGCCCACCGCGCCGGCTCCATGATCCCAGCTGAGCAGGCACGAACCGGCTCGAATGGGCTTCAGGCGCTGCTCGCCGGAAGCCCCAGCAATGGAGAGCTGACTTGGCTATCCCGGCCTCCAATTCCCCGCCAGATCCGACCCTCGTCGCTTGCAACCGCTTCGGGCTCGGGGCAAGGCCCGGCGACCGCGACAGGATTGCCGGCGACCCGCGCGGCTATCTGAAGGCGGAACTGCGGCAACTCGACATCGCCCTGATCCCGCTTGACGATCCGGCCTATGCGGGCCTGCTGGGCAGCACACCGGCTATTCAGGCCAGCATGGCGGCAAATGTCCAGCGCAGGCTCGAGCGCGAGCGCATGGCTGCGGCACAGCCGGCGATGGCAACGGCGAGCATCCAGAACATGCCTGCCCAAGCCGCGCCGGCCCAGCCCGTCCAACCCATGCCGTCGCCCGCGGCGCCGCCAAAGCCAGCCGTTCCGCCGGTCGAGGCCACGCTGTTCCGCGCCGAAGCCCAGGCGCGCTTCGACAAGGCTCTGCGGGCCGATGCCGGCTTTGTCGAACGTCTGGTCTATTTCTGGTCGAACCATTTCTGCGTTTCCGTGGCGAAGGACAACGTCGTGCGGGCGAGCGCCGGTGCCTTCGAACGGGAAGCGATCCGCCCTTTCGTGCTCGGCCGTTTCGCCGACATGCTGACGGCCGTGGAGCGGCATCCGGCGATGCTGTTCTATCTCGACAACCAGCAGTCGATCGGCCCGGATTCCCGCGCCGGCAAGAACCGCCAGCGCGGCCTCAACGAGAACCTCGCCCGCGAGATCATGGAACTGCATACGCTCGGCGTCGGCAGCGGCTATACCCAAGCCGATGTCACCAGCTTTGCGCGCATCCTGACCGGCTGGACGATGGCCGGGCGTGAAGGTCGGCTGGGTGAACCCGGCAGTTCCGTCTTCAACGCCAATGCGCATGAGCCGGGCGACGCGGTGCTGCTCGGCAAGACCTATCCGGCCGGGGGCATGGCTCAGGCCGAGGCGGCACTCAACGACATCGCCGGCCACCCGGCGACGGCGCGGCACATCGCCACCGAGCTTGTCCGCCATTTCATATCCGACGATCCGCCGCCGGCCGCGGTGGCGCGGCTGGCCAAGGTTTTCGCCAAGAGCGACGGCAATCTCAGGGCATTGGCCACGACCCTCATCGATATGCCGGAGGCCTGGTCGACGCCACTGGCCAAGATGCGCTCGCCGTTAGACTACATTGCCGCCATCCGGCGGGCGGTCGGCCCGGGTCCGGCGAACGATCCGGGCCAATCGCTCAACTGGCTTAACGTGCTGGGCGAGCCGCTCTGGCAGCCACCGGGGCCGAACGGCTTCTCCGACCAGGCGGACAGCTGGGCGTCGGCGGAAGGCATGAAGGTCCGCCTCGACATCGCCTGGCAGGCGGCCCGCCAGGTCAAGGACATAGGCAATCCCAACGACATGCTCGACGCCGCCATTGGGCCTTCCGCCTCGCCGGAGACGCGGCAGGCGATCGCCCGCGCCGAGTCCAAGCAGCAAGGCCTGGCGCTGCTGCTGATGGCGCCCGAATTCCAGAGACGATAGCTCGAGCGATAGATCCGGCGCCGACAACTCCCATGGAGACCAAGCCATGAGCCTGCTGTGTGAAACCCCTCATCCCTCCCGCCGTGCCGTGCTGATGACCGGCGGCGCGCTGTTTGCCTGGGCCTATCTGCCCCGCTTCGCTCGCGCCGCCGACAATCGCGACCCACGCCTGATCGTCATCGTCCTGCGCGGCGCGCTCGACGGCCTGTCAGCGGTCGGCCCGGTCGGCGATCCCGACTATGCGGGCCTGCATGGCGACATCGCTTTGTCGCTCACCGGCTCGCACGCGGCGCTGCCGCTCGATGGTTTCTTCGTGGTCAATCCGGCGATGCCGGTGTTCGCGCGGCTGTTCAAGGCAAGCCAGGCGGCGGTGGTGCATGCGGCCGCGACGGGCTATCGCGAACGCTCGCATTTCGACGGGCAGGATGTGCTGGAAAGCGGTTTTGCCGGACCCGGCCATGTCGCCACCGGATGGCTCAACCGGGCGCTGGAAAGCCTGCCGGCGGGCGATCGCGTGGCCGCGCTTGGTGGTCTCGCCGTCGGCCCGTCGACGCCGCTGGTGATCCGTGGTGCCGCCCCCGTGCTCGGCTGGGCGCCGCAATCCCTGCCGGAGCCGGCCGGCGACCTCGCAGCGCGGGTTCTCGATCTCTACCAGCATCGCGATCCGGTGCTGGCGGTGGCGCTGCAAAAAGGCCTCGATGCCGACCGCATGGCGCTGGACGACCAGATGGGTGCCAAGGCGATGAAACCGAAGGGCGGCCTCGACAGCGCCGCCGGCATGCGGCAGGCCGCGCAAGGCGCCGCCAAGCTGATCGCGGCCGATGACGGTCCGCGTGTCGCCGCACTGGCCTTTGACGGCTGGGACACGCATGTCAACGAAGGCGGCGCGACAGGCCGGCTCGCCACGCTGCTCGGCGGCCTCGACGGCGCCTTCGAGGAGTTCGAGAAGGGCCTGGGCGAACGCTGGAAGGACACGGCGATCGTCGCCATCACCGAGTTCGGGCGCACGGCACAGATCAACGGCACGGTCGGCACCGATCACGGCACCGGCACGGTGGTGCTGCTCGCCGGCGGCGCGATCAAGGGCGGCCGCGTCATCGCCGACTGGCCGGGATTGAAGCCGGCTCAGCTTTACCAACAGCGCGACCTCGCCCCGACCAGCGATGTCAGGGCGGTGCTGAAGGGGTTGCTCGCCGACCAGTTCGGCCTTTCCGCAACCGTGCTCGGCGACAAGGTGTTTCCGGAGTCCACGCAAGTGAAGCCGATGCGAGATCTCGTCGCCTGATGGCCTGAACGAAAGACACCCGCGCCGTTTCCGGAGCGGGTATTTCGGTCGCCCGTCCGATCGCTCGAGGGATCACCAGCCCCAATAGCCGGGGTGCCAACGGTGATGGGCCCAGAAGCCGGGATGCCAATGGCGCGCCGGCCGGATCATCATGCGGCGGTTCGGCACGCAATTGCCCCAACGGTTCATGTGCCAGCCGGGACCGCAGCGCCAGCCGACCGTTTCGATCGGCGCCGGCGCGGCACTCGGCCTGGCCATCGGCATGGCCTGCAAGCCGGCGCCGGACAGCATCAAAGTGCCGGCCGCCAGTGCAAAGGGCAGCAAGTATCTTGTGAACATGTGTTGTCTCCGTGGTTTCGTCCCTAACCACCGTGAAACGCGGCACACGGCCGAAACCCGTCGCAGCGAGACGGATCACATCTTCGTTAGATCTCTACAGCGTTCCGAATTCAGCACACGGTGCCTCGCGATTCATACCGGCCGCCCGCCGAAAGCTTCGATCGGCGGCGGCGTGGCTTCGTCATTGACAGGGCAGGCCCCCACCTCTGATAGGGCAGGCCCCACCTTTGCAGCTTGGCAGATTGATCCAGATCAATGAGCGATGACAGGTCCGCGCTAGGGTTGATGGAAACCAATTGACAGAAATGCTCAGGCTGAAGGCCATGTAAGACCAGGAGATCACGCCGATGATGATCCGCACGCTCTCTACTTTGGAATGCACGAAATTGCTGGCGGCCAACCGCACGGGCCATCTGGCATGCGCGAAGGACGGACAACCCTACGTCGTGTCCTTCAACTACGCCTACGCCGACAGTCACCTCTATGCATTCTCCTTGCTGGGTAAGAAGATCGACTGGATGCGGGCCAATACCCTGGTGTGCGCCCAAGTGGAAGAACATACAGAGGGGCGCGGATGGAGAAGCGTGATTGTCGACGGCCGCTATGAGGAACTGACGGACCGGATCGGCCACAAGGTTCAACGGGACCATGCATGGTCGGTGTTGAGCACGCACGTGGACTGGTGGGAGCCTGGTGCTCTCAAGCCTGTCACGCCTCTGATGTCAGACAGCTTGCCGCACGTCTTTTTCCGGATCCTTGTCGAAAAAGTTTCTGGACGGGAAGCAAGCGAATAGGTCTTGTCCACCGTTCGATGCTTGCATCCGGCGCCGCCTCGCGCAGGCGCCGGATCCGGCCGATGGCGGCATCGCGACGTTGGACGGAATCGAGCGTCGACAGCATGTGGTCGAATTTCGACTGGGCACGGGGCATGGGTGTCGCTGTTGGCCTTTGATCACGCTGCCTCGACCTTGGCGACCGGCACATCCTCCCCACGTACCAGTTTGGTCACGCCGGCAAAATCGAGCTTGCCGGAGCCCAGCACCGGCACTTTCTGGACGACGCGCACTTCGGCGGGCACCATGAGGTCCATGGCACCGTTCGCCTTGGCGAAGGCCAGGAACTCGGCACGTGTGGCGCCGGGGACTTCGGTGATGAGAATGAGCTTCTCGCCCTTGCGCGCATCCGCCACAGCCGCGACGGCCGACAACGAGCCCTTCCACAATTCACCCGCCAGCGCTTCGACGGCGGCGAGCGAAATCATCTCGCCACCGATCTTGGCGAAACGCTTGGCGCGGCCGCGAATGGTGATGAACCCTCCGTCGTCGACCGAGACGACGTCACCGGTGTCATGCCAGCCATCCGGCAGCGGTTCGAGCACGCCCGGCTTCTCGGCGCGCAGATAACCCGCCATCACGTTGGGCCCACGGACATGCAGCCGGCCGCCATCGTCGACACCGGGCACCGGATCGAGACGATACTCCATGCCGGGCATGACCTTGCCGACACTGCCGGAGCGGTTGTACATCGGCGTGTTGATGGAGATCACCGGTGCGGTCTCGGTGACGCCATAGCCTTCCAGGATACGCACGCCGAACTTCTCCATATAGGTCATGCGCGTGGACGCCTTGACCGGTTCCGCGCCGGCAAAGCAATAGCGTATCGATCGGAAGTCGTACGGGTGCGCGGTCCGCGCATAGCCGCTGAGGAACGTGTCGGTGCCGAAGATGATCGTCGCGTTGGATGCGTAGATCAGTTCCGGCACGATGCGGTAGTGCAGCGGCGATGGGTAGAAATAGACCGGCACGCCCGAAATCAGCGGCAGCACCGTGCCGGCCGTCATGCCGAAGGAATGGAAGATCGGCAGCACGTTGAACACCTTGTCGCCCGAGTGGAAGTCGATGCGCGAGGCCGCCTGCGCGGCGTTGGCCAGAATGTTGCGGTGAGTGAGCACGACGCCCTTCGGCGTGCCTTCCGAACCCGAAGTGAACAGGATTACCGCCGGGTCGTTGGGCTTGCGCGGCGCGCGCGGCGTCGACTTGCGCAGCAGGCCGAGCAGCTTGTCCTTGAGACCGATCGTCTTGCGCAAATCGTCGAGCCAGACGATATCGATCGAGCGGCCGATTTCCTCGACCACCGCGCCGAGCTTTGCCTGCTCGACAAACGCGCGGGAAGTGAGCACCGTGCGCACCTCGGCGGCCTTGCAGGCGGACAGGATATTGGCGGCACCCGCGGTGAAGTTGATCATCGCCGGTACCTTGCCCGCCGACATCACGCCAAGCAGCGTCGCGCATGAGCCGTTGGCGTTGGGCAGCATGACGCCGAGCGTCTGCTGATCGGCATAGAGGTTCTCGAATTTCTCGCCAAGCACGGCGGCCGCCGTCAGCAGCTTGCCATAGCTTAGCGAGCCGGTGACCGGATCCTGCACGGCGAGCCGTTTCATGCCGCGTTCGTTCGCGGTCAGGATGATCTTTTCCAGGACCGTCCTGTCGATGTCCTGGGTGCGGAAGACGAGATCCGACATGACCTGATAGAGGGCGGCACCCGCCGCGGCGCGGCGCTGGCGGCCTTTCAGCTCGGGCGGCACTTCCAGCTTGACCGGCTCCAGAATGGTCACCTTGACCTTCGGGAACAGGCGGCGGCGCACATGCTGCGACGTCAGCCGGGAGAACGGGCTTTTCTCCAACCCGTCGATGCGGATCGGCACGACCATCGAGCCGGTCTTGTCGGCCACCATGGCGGCGCCGTCATAGACCTTCATCAGCCCGCCGGTGACGGTGATGCGGCCTTCGGGGAAGATGACCAGCGGATCGCCGCCCTGCACGATCTTGATCAGCGTGCGGGTCGACATCGGCTTGGCCGGATTGAGCGGCAAAGCGCGGGCGAGCTTCATGAACGGCTTCATCCACCAGGCCTGGGCAATGGCGTAGTCGATGGCGAAGACCGGCTCCTCATCGGTCAGCGTCAAGGCGAGCGGACCGTCGAGGAAGCTGACATGGTTGAGCGCCAGGATCGGCGCCTTGCCGGCCGCCTTGAGGTTCTCCATCCCTTCGACCTCCAGGCGCAGGAAGGCGCGGAACAGGATGGAGACGAAGTCGCGGAACGCGTTGGTCGGCAGGAATTTCAGCATCAGCCAGGCTGCAATGGCATTGGCTACGGCCAAGCCGAAAAGGATGCCGCCGGTGGAGACTTTCGTCTGGATCACGGCGACAACAATGCCGCCGACCGTCATGAAGCCGGCATTGACGATGCTGACGGCGGCGACGACGCGGGCGCGGCGCGCTTCGGGCGACCAGGCCTGCACGGCGGCGAAGGTCGGCACGACGAGGAAGGCGCTGGCGATGGCCATGCCGGCGAGGTCGATCGCGACACGGATCGTGTTTGGCCCGGCGAAGAACAGGGCAAGGGTCTCGGCCCTCGGCGAAGGCTGCATGCTCCAGATGGTCCAGGCCAGATGCAGGCCGAACAGCGCCAGCAGAGCCGTGCCGACCGGCGCGGGCAGCAGCACGATGCGCCCCTGCGACATCCAGGCGGCAATGGCCGAGCCGATGGCGATCGAGACGGCAAAGACCGCGAGATAGACGGTGACGGCGATCTCGTTGCCACCGAGCGAATCCTTGATCAAGGTCGGCAGGATCGAAAGCACGATGGCGCCGATGAGCCAGAACCACGAAGTCATCAGGCCGGCGCGCCAGATGCGCTTGTCGGTGCGCAATTCGCTGACCTGGCGCCAGGTCGAGCGGAAGATGTTCTTGTCGATGACAAGGTCGGGCGCCGCGGAACCCGTGGACGGAATGTAGCGGCTGACAAACCAGCAGCCGACCGCCAAGGCCATCATGATCGGCCCGAACACCGTGACGCCAATGCCATCGGCCGAGACGACGCCGCCGGCAATGGTGCCGCCGAGGATGGCGGCAAAAGTGGCCGACTCGATCCAGGCGTTGGCCTTGGGCAGTTCCTTGCGCTCGAGGTGATCAGGCAGGATGCCGTATTTGATCGGCCCGAACAGCGCCGAGATGATGCCGAACATCAGCAACGCCGTCATCAGCACCGGGATCGACGACAGCGCGATGCCGGCGACAGAGACAGCCGCGGCGGCGATCTCGACGAATTTGAGCCGCCGGGCGATGAGGGCCTTGTCGAAGCGGTCGGCGATCTCGCCGCCAAGCGCGGACAACAACAGGAAGGGCGCCATGAAGACGGCCCCTGCCAAAGTGACCAACGAAGCCGCCTGATCGGCGGCCAGCGTGAAGAGAATCAGGAACACCAGGGTGTTCTTGAGGAAATTGTCATTGAAGGCGGACAGGAACTGCGTCCAGAACAGGGGCGCAAAGCGCCGGGACAACATCAGATGCGTGTTCATGGCGATTTCCATTTGGCGGAACCCTACGACGGCGTGCCGGTGGGCCCTGCGGGGTTGCAGGCGCTGTTTCAATCTCAGTGATATCAGTGAGCTGATTAAACTTCCTTACTGCGCTTGATGCTCATCCGTGGCTTTCGACGCGGAAATGAACATCGTTCACAACCGAAGTCTATCATTTTTTGAACAGCGTTCAAGCGAAAAATGAACAACGTTCACCGCAACTGGAAGCAGCGACGGCGGCCAGCGGCGTTTGTAAGGGGTCAGGGCGCCCCAGTTGCCGGGCCTGCTCCGAGCGTCGCCACTGTCTTCAGCGCACCGTCGAGCATATCGCCCTTCTCGTCCTTGAGGGCCGCCTCGCGCAGGCGGCGGATCCAGTCGGCGGCATCGGCTCGGCCCTTGAGCATGGGAAGCGCCGACAGCACGCGGTCGAATTTCGACTGGGCGCGGACATGGGTGTCGCTGTAGCCCTTGATCAGCCGGCGACAGTTGAGGATTTCGACGGCGAGCGCATGGTCCTGGGACACATGGGCGAGCGCCAGCGCGTACCAGCGATCGAGATGGCTCATCTCGACCTTGTGGCGCAGCAGGCTGCGGCGCCAGCGGCGCAGGCCGCCGATGAACCAGAGGGCCGCAAAGCCGGCAAAGCTGTCGGTGCGGATGCGGCGGCCATGGTTGATGCGCCGGTCGAGAAAGGCGGCGAGCTTCGGCCGGTTCTCAATGTAGCTGCCGAGCCCCGTCGGCAGTGTGCCGCAGAACTCTTCGATGCGCGGATGGAAATATTCGGTCACCTGCAGGACCGAGCCCTCCTTGAGGCCAACCTCCTTGCGCACACGCCGATCACGGGTCGAACGCGTCTTCAGATCGGCAACGCGGATCATGTCGTCATAGCAGAGCGCGTTGGCGAGATGCTTGGCGGCGGCGATGGACAGCGCATGGGCATGGTCGGCGCTATCCAGCGCGACGGCCTTGTCCAGCCGGTCAAGATACTCGCCACCATAGGCGATGTCCTGATAGTCGACGACCTTCCTCAGGCCCCGTAGCGCCATGTCGCGCACGGCGACGGGCATCAGGTCGATGCGAGCGGCGAGCACCTGCCAGCCCTGCAGCAGGCTTTGCGGGCCGGTCACGCGCCCCGCACCCAATGCGGATTCGACAATCACAGGCTCCGCCTGTTTTGGCGCAGATCCGGCCGTGCCGCGCGCGCGGTCAAACGCGGCGCCAAAGGCGACAAGACTCGCCTTGACGCCACGGCCCCCGGCGCCAATCGCCTGTTCATAGCTTTCGCGCGTGAACGGCAGCGCGTCTGACCCCGCCAGCGCGCCAAGCAGGCTGGCCGAGATCATCGAACCGTTGTCGGCGGCGATCTTTTCCATGTCGAAAGCGATGAAGCGCTTCGATGCGGCCTCCGCTGTCGCATGCACCTTGGAGGACGAGGCTCGGCCATCCCCCGGCTCGATTTTTTCCGACACGGCGGCGATGCGATGCGACGAGGCGATCAGTGTCGTGCGCTCGGGCGTGACGAAGCCGCGGATGATGGCGCGGCCGGCCTCCATCAATTCGGCGGCGATCAGGATGTCGACATCGCCTTGCGAGGGCGACAGTGCGAAGACCGGCAGCCGGCCGGTGTCGCGGGCCATCTCGACATAGTAGATCGTCGCGCCGGTGCGCTGGGCGACGCCGGCGACCGAGGTCGATTGCGCGACATAGCCATTGCGCTCGGCGACGCCGGTGATCCAGTCGGCCAGCACACCGCCGCCCTGGCCACCGACCGCCAGCACGGCGAGCTTGATGACGCGCTCGTTGTCCTGGGCGCTGGCCTTGGCGCGAAGTGGCGGGACAGCGTCAAGCATCGGAGAAAGTCAGGCGCCGGCTTTCGCGGCGGCGCTGCAACAGGCTGATCACGGCGCGGCGCGCGCTTTCCAGGAAGCGGTCCCAACGGCTCGGATTGTGCACGACGTCGGCACGATAGAAGGACGGGCAGAGCACCGCCGCATCGGCGACCTCGCCGCAATTGCCGCATCCGACGCAGTTCTGGTCGATGGACGCCACCGGATCGTCGCGCAGCGGATCGTCGAGCGACTTGACCGACAGCGACGGGCAGCCGGACAGCCGCATGCAGGCATGGTCGCCGGTGCAGATGTCCTCGTCGACGCCGAATTTCGGTTTCACGACCCTTGTCCCGCCCTTGATCGCCTTGTCGACCAGCGGCTTTTCGCGGCGCTGGCGGTTGAGCATGCATTCGGACGAGGCGACGATGACCTTCGGCCCCTTCTCCTCCGTCGTCAGCGCCTCGCGCAGCGCGGCTTGCATCTTGCCGACATCGTAGGTGCGGTCGACATGACGCAGCCATTTGACGCCCATGCCCTTCACCGCTTCGGTGATCGGATGTTTTGTCGACTTGGTCTTGTTGCCCGCGCGCGACGACAGGATGTCCTGTCCACCGGTGGCGGCCGAATAGAAATTGTCGACGATGACGATGACGCCGTCATTCTTGTTGAACACGGCATTGCCGATCGAGGAGGTCAGGCCGTTGTGCCAGAAGCCGCCATCGCCGACGAAGGAGATCGAGCGGCGCTTGGCGTCGGGCGAATTGAACGCCGAGGCCGAGGCCGGGCCGAGACCATAGCCCATCGTGGTGGCGCCGAGTTCGAAAGGCGGCATGATCGAGAACAGATGGCAGCCTATGTCGGAGGCGATGTGGTGCTTGCCGAGTTCCTGCTCGACCAGTTTGGTCGCGGCGAAGATCGGCCGCTCCGGGCAGCCGATGCAGAAGCCCGGCGGGCGGCCCGGCACGACGTTGACGAGGTCCGCGGTGTCGACGCCATCGCCGACCTTGTTGGGCGCGCGCACTTCACCTGGGAGCAGATGCGGCGCCTCGGCGCGCAGGAACGTGCCGATGCGTCGAGCATGACCTGGCCGGTGTATTCGCCGGCCATCGGCAGATGCTCCTTGCCGACCAGCCTGGTGCCGCGCCCGGCCTTGTGCAGCATCGAAGCAAAAGCCTGTTCGATGTAGTTGGGCTGGCCTTCCTCGACGACGAGCACCGACTGCTTGCCCTCGCAGAAGGACAGGAACTCGTCATCGATCAGGGGATAGACGGCGTTGAGCACGTAGAGCGGCACGTCGGTGTCGCCATAGGTGTCGGCAAGACCGAGACGCTGCAAGGCACGGATGACCGAATTGTACATGCCGCCCTGCATGACGATGCCTACCGAGCCGTGGTCCGACCCGAAGAATTCGTTGATCTTGTTCTTGGCGATGAAATCCACCGCCGCCGGCCAGCGCTTTGCCACCTTCTCCTTCTCATGCAGGAAGGAAGCGGGCGGCAGCACGATGCGGCCGGTGTCGCGGCGCGGTGCTTCCAACGCATCGGCCACCGTCATCGGCGGGCGCTTGTTGTCCTTGGCGATGAAATGGCCGTGGACGTGGCAGCAGCGGATGCGTACCTGCAGCATGACCGGCGTGTTGGAAATCTCGGACAGCTCGAAGCCGTCCTCCACCGCCTTGACGATCGACGGCAGGTTCGGACGCGGGTCGAGCAGCCAGACCTGGCTCTTCATGGCAAAGGCATGGCTGCGCTCCTGCATGATCGAGGAGCCCTCGCCATAGTCCTCGCCGACGATGATCAGCGCGCCACCGGTGACGCCGCCAGACGCGAGGTTGGCGAGCGCGTCGGAGGCGACGTTGGTGCCGACGGTCGACTTGAAGGTCGCCGCGCCGCGGATCGGATAGTGCACCGAGGCGGCCAGCATGGCGGTGGCGGTCGCTTCCGAGGCGCTGGCCTCGAAATGCACGCCGAGCTCGCCCAGAATGTCTTGCGCGTCGGCCAGCACATCCATCAGATGGCTGATCGGCGCGCCCTGATAGCCGCCGACATAGCCAACGCCGCATTGCAGCAGCGCCTTGGTGATGGCGAGGATGCCTTCGCCGGCGAATTCCTCGCCTGCGCCGAGCCTGAGTTTCTCGACTTCCTTGGCAAAAGACCGTTCGGCCATTTCTTCAATCCTTCCGTTACCGCCCAGCCCGTTATCGGCTGGCACTGGCGGCGCGTAGGTCTAGATGTCGTGCTTGCGAATGTTCTTCAGCATCTTCTGCAGCGTCGCGATGAGTGCCGCGTATTCGGCATCGTCGACATCGTCGAACATCGCCTCGAACGCATCATGCATGGCCGGCCAGGCGCGCGTGAACTCGCCGCGACCCTCGTCGGTCAGGAACACATGGCGGATGCGGCTGTCGGTGACGCCCTGCTCGCGCCGCACGAAGCCTTGCCCCTCCAGCGTGTCGAGCGTGCGGCTCAAGGTCGACTGCTCTATGACCGTATAGACCGAGAGGTCGTTGACGGTGACGCCGTCCGCGACCGACAGAACAGCCAGCGTGCGCACCTGCGGAATGGTCAGGCCCTGCTTGCGGAAATCGTCGCGCAAGGTGGCGTTGTAGCGGCCCATGATGCGGTTCATCAGATAGGGCGCGAATTGCTGCAGGCCGATCTGCCCCAGGGTCGAGATGCGCTGGCGCTTCTCCCCAACCTTCTGCTCCATCACAGCCTCCCCGCCAGGAGAAAGCCGGAACCGCCGCCGAGGCCTGCACCCGGATGGGTCGAGGCGCCGATATGGTAGAGGTTCTTGATACCGGTCTGGTGATTGCGGCTGGTCTTGAACGGCCGCCACAGGAAGGACTGGTCGATGGTCGAGGAGCCGCCATAAGGGTCGCCGCCGACCAGATTGATGTTCATCGCCTCGAGATCGGCCGGCGAATAGGCGCGGCGGGCAATCACACTGTCCTTGAAACCGTCAATGTGGCCGGCGAGGATCGCTTCGGCGCGATCGGCGTAGGCCTCGCGCAGCGCCTCGGTCCATTGCCCGTCAGCCGGGGCCTGCAGTTTGCCGGCGGCATCGCCCTTGATGTACCGGGGCGCCTCGGGCAGTTGCAGCCAAAGGATCGCCTTGCCCGCCGGACAGCGCGAGGGATCGAGCGCATGCGGCTGGCCGACACAGATGGTGGGCACCTCCGGCAGCATGCCGCGCACCGCCTCGTTGCAGGCCTTTGAGACGCCATCCAGTCCCGGCGTCAGATGCAGCAACGCCACCTTGTCCAGCCCCTCGCCGCGCCATGCCGGCGGCTTGTCGAGGGCGTAATGGATCTGGAAATTGCCCTTGCCGTAGCGATATTTCCGCGTCGCATCGACATCGGCTTGGGCAGCATCCGTGCCGAGCAGCCGACCGTAAAGCTGTGTCGGCGTGACCGAGCAGATCACGCTCTTCTTCGCATGAACCGTTTCGCCCGAGGCCAGCCGCACGCCGGTGGCGCGGCCCTCGGCCAGGATGATGGAAGCAACGTCCGCTCCTGTGGAGATGACGCCGCCGCGCTCGGTGATCAATGCCTCGAAAGCCGACAGCAGGTTCCTTGCCCCGCCCTTGACGATCGGCGCGCCGGCCGCCTCGAGCGCGAAGGCAATCACCTTGGCGATCTGGCCGGAGAACGCATCCTCGGGGCCTAGTCCGGCATGCAGTACCCAGGGCGCCCAGAGCGCCCGGATGGTTTCGGACTGGTAAGTACCTTCCAGCCAGCCACGCGCCGGCACCAGGGCGTCGCCGAGAAAGGCGGCAAGGCCGCGCGAGCCACGCCGCCAGGCATCACCGGCCAACAGCTTCGCCGTCGGATAAGACCAGAGCGCCCCGCCGAGCAGACCGAACAGCAGGCCGGCATTGCGCTCGATGCCGCCGACATCGTCCGCGTGCCGATCGCCGTCACCCGCCGCGATTGCGTTGAGTGCGGCGACATTGGCGGCACGGTCGGTGCCGAGCACCGCATGGCTGCCATCCGGCCGAAGCACACCGGTCGGCGTTGCGGTGTGGCAGAATTCCAGCCCATGCCGCGCCAGGTCCTTGCCGAGTGCGGCGAAGGCCGGCGAGGTGATGAACAGCACGAAGGTGGTCGCCATCACATCGTGGACGAAGCCGGGCGCGGTGATCTCCTCGGTGCGCATGCAGCCGCCGATGCGGTCGTTGCGCTCGAGAACGAGCACATCGGCGCCCTTGCCGCCAAGCATCGCCGCGCAAACCAGCGCATTGATGCCGCTGCCGACGATGATGTGGTCGGGCGCTTTCATTGACAGTTTCTCTCGACCGTCGGGGCTGCGCGCATGATCTTCTCCCGAAGACCCCACCTCGCTCTATTTGCCCGATACCAGCGCCAATGCGCGGATCGGGCTGCCGGTGCCGTGCTCGATCTTGAGCGGCGCCGCGATCAGGATCGCGCCCTTCGGCGGCAACTGATCGAGATTGCAGAGGCTGGCGAGGCCGTAGCGGTTGGCCTTGTGCATCAGCGTGTGCGCCGGGAATGGCGGTTCCATGCCGCCGGCCTTGCCGGCGTCGGTGCCAATGGTCTCCGAGCCCCAGCCCTTGATGTCCTTGCTGATCAGGAACTGGATGGCTTCAGCCGTCGGGCCGGGCGTATGCGGGCCGGTCTCGTTGGCGTTGAGGAACTCGGCTTCCGAGCCGTTGCGCTTGTACCAGTCGGTGCGCATCACCACCCACTCGCCGGCGTTGATGGCGCCATGCTTGGCTTCCCATGCCTTGATGTGGTCGACGGTGAGCAGGAAATCGGGATCGGCGGCGGCTTCCTTCGAGCAGTCGATGACATTGACCGGGCCGACGAAGTTCTGCGCCGGAATGGTGTCGGTGGCGCCGTCCGGGTAATCCTTGCCGCTGATCCAGTGCTGAGGCGCATCGAAATGCGTGCCCGAATGCTCGCCAAGCTTCAGCCAGTTCCATGCCCACCAGGGACCGTTCTTGTCGTAACGGGAGATGTTATGGATCTCGACCTTCGGCGTGTCGACCGCGAGTTCCGGCGGCAGCTTGATCAGCGGTGTATCGGGACCGAGCGGTGCCGACAGGTCGACCACCTTGATGGCGCCGGAAAGAAGCTGGCCGGCGACCTCGCCGAGGAGTTTTTGGGTGTCCATGGTCTCTGTTCCCTCTTTTCGATGATGATCAAGGCTCGTCGCGGCCCTTAATATCCTACTAGACGAAAACATATGCATCTGCAATTATCTTTAAGCATAAAGGAAATGGGAACGGGGCGTGAGCGAGTTCGACGCCATCTTTGTCGGGGCGGGCCACAACAGTCTGGCATGCGCCGCGCATCTGGCGCTCAAAGGCTGGAAAACCGGGATCTTTGAGCGCAATGCAACAATCGGTGGCGCTGTCCAGACCCGTGAATTCACCCTTCCCGGCTTCCGCCACGATTTCGGCGCGATGAATCTGAGCCTGTTTGCCGGCTCCGCCTTTCACCGGAAATATGCAAATGAATTGAAAGCGCAGGGGCTGGAGTTCGCGCCCGTCGCCGACTGTTTTGCCAGCGCGTTTCCGGATGGACGCTGGTTCGGCGTCAGCAACGATCTGGAAAAGACCGCAACGCGCATGGCCGCTTTCTCCGCTGCCGACGCAGCGACATGGCGCAAGCTGGTCGCAGCCTTCCCGGCGGAAGCCGAGCATCTGTTCCGGCTGCTCGGCTCGCCGATGGGCGCTCGCGCGCTTGCCGGCACGGCGTGGAACCTGTGGCGCAAGAAGGGTGTCACCGGCGCACTCGACACCGGTCGGCTGCTGTTGTCGTCGCCACGCGCCTGGCTCGAGGAGACTTTCGAGTCCCCACATGTGCGGGCAACGCTCGCCACCTGGGGCATGCATCTCGATTTCGCGCCCGATATCGCCGGCGGTGCAGTGTTCCCCTACCTGGAATCGATGGCGAACCAAAGCTACGGCATGGTGCTGGGCAAGGGCGGGGCGGACACCATCATCCGGGCTCTGACCGGCATGGTGACCTCCGCCGGCGGCCAGATCGTCACTGGTGCCGATGTGGCCGAGATCACCGTATCCGGCGGCAAGGCGACGGGGGTGCGGCTCGCTTCCGGTGAGACGCATACCGCCACCAAGGCGGTCATCGCAGGCGTCGCACCCCGGGCGCTGACCGGCAAGCTGCTGCCCAACGGTTCCGGCGACACCGGCTTTGACACGTCGATGAAAAAGTTCCGCCACGCACCAGGCACGATGATGATCCACCTGGCGCTCGACGATCTGCCGGACTGGAGCGCGGGGGCCGAGCTTCGGCAGTTCGCCTATGTGCATCTGTCGCCCTCGCTCGACACGATGTCGCGCACCTATCAGCAGGCGATGGCGGGCATGCTGCCGGACGAGCCGGTGCTGGTCGTAGGCCAGCCCTCCGCGATCGACCCGTCGCGCGCGCCTCAGGGCAAGCATGTGCTGTGGGTGCAGGTGCGCATGCTGCCAGCCGACATCCTGGGTGATGCATCGGCCAGGATCGCGCCCGCGCATTGGGATCAGGTCAAGGAGGCCTACGCCGAGCGCGTGCTCGACATCATCGAGACCTATGCGCCCGGCCTGCGGGGCAAAATTCTCGGCCGGGCGGTGTTCTCGCCCATCGACCTCGAACGCGAGAACCCGAACCTCGTCGGCGGCGACCAGGTCTGCGGCAGCCACCATCTGGCGCAGAACTTTTTGTTCCGCCCGGCGCGCGGCTATGCCGGCTGGAACACGCCGGTCAATAATCTGCATCTAACGGGCGCCGCGACATGGCCGGGCGCCGGCACCGGTGCGGCCTCGGGCTTCATGCTCGCGCAACAGCTTGGCGGGAGGTAGGCCGACAATTTTATCGGGGCGACGAGAGGCAAGGCGCTGCTGCCCACGAAGCCTGAACCAATGACCTGACACTGCCGCGCAAAGACAATAACCAACAAGGGGAACGACCATGACAATCAACAGACGCGAATTGCTTGGATACAGTGCCGCCGCACTTGGTGTGGCCGCCGTTGGCCTGCCGCGGATCGCCAAGGCGGCCGCCGGCGAACTGACCATCGCCTACAATGTCAACCTGCCCTCCTGGGATCCGACCACCGGACCCTCGGCCGTCAACCCGACGATCCAGGGCCTCTATCAATCGGTCTTCGACCAGTTCATCCCACAGAAGCCGGACCTGTCCTTCGCGCCGGGCCTGCTCACCGAATGGGGCTGGAACGACGACCGCACCAAGGTGACGATGACGGTGCGCGAAGGCGTGACCTGGCATGACGGCTCGCCGTTCACGCCCGAGGACGTGGTCTGGTCGCTGCAGCGGGCAGGCGACGAAAAGACCGGCAATCCGATCCAGTTCGTCTGGAAGAACGTCAACAACTTCAAGATCGACGGCAACAAGATCACCGGCGACGTCGTGCAGTTCGACCCGGTCTATTTCAAGTGGATGTCGTTCCTGACCGGCTACATCCTGCCGAAGGCCTATTACGAGAAGGTCGGCGCCGAAGGTTTCGAGAGGGCGCCGATAGGCACCGGCCCGTACATGGTCGAAAAGTTCGAACGCAACGCCTTCCTGCGGCTCAAGGCCAATCCGAACTATTGGGGCGGCAAGCCGGCCTTCGAGAATGTGACGATCAAGTTCGTCACCGACGCGGCGAGCCGCGTGGCCGAGATCGAGTCCGGCTCCTCGCAGGTGACGCTCGAAATCCCTTACGAGGAATATGACCGGCTGATCGCCAAGGACGGGCTGGCCGGCTCGTGCAAGAACGTATCCGACATCGGCATGATCTTCTTCAACAACAAGGACGCAATGCTGGACAAGAATGTCCGGCAGGCGGCCGTGATGGCAGTGGACAAGGAGCTTCTGGTCAAGCGGCTGCTGCGCGGCTACGGCCAGCCGATCGCGACGCTGGAGACGCCGGAATATGCGGCCTTCGACCCATCGATCAAGGTCGAGCACAATCCGGAAAAGGCCAAGGAGTTGCTCGCCGCCTCCGGCTACTCGCCGGAGAAGCCGGCCAAGGTCACCATCCAGACGACCAAGGGCTTCAAGCCCAAGGACTACGAGATGGTGCAGGCGATCGTCGGCATGTGGCGCAAGGTCGGCATCGAGGCGACGATCGAGGTCTACGAGATTGCCAAGCACTATGAACTGCGCGCCGCGCACAAGCTGGCGCCGGCGGCCTTCTACAACTGGGGCAACGCCATCGGCGATCCGACCACATCAACCGGTTTCGCCATGTTCGGGCCGTCGCCGCACTCGTCCTGGAAGACCGACGACCTCGACGCCAAGATTGGTCCGCTGTGGGGCGAGAAAGACGAGGCCAAGCGCATCGCCGGCTGGAAGGCGGTCGACAAATATATCGCCGAGCAGGCCTATGTGCTGCCGCTGCTGCAGTTCGCCCAGCCAATCGTGCATGCCAAGGGCGTCAACGTCGTGCAGCATATCTCCGGCGCGCTGCTGCCCGCCCTGATGACCCCGGCCTGATATCGGCCTGGATTTGCCGCGCGCCGTCCATAGCGACGGCGCGCATTTATACAGGCATACGAGCCTGCGGGCTCCTGCAAAGATTTACATGCTCATGCAACGATTCCTGATCCGTCTCCTGACGATGCTGATCACGCTGTTCGGCGTGGCCATCGTCGTCTTCGTCGTGATCCGCGTCGCGCCCGGCGATCCGATCGCCATGATGCTGCCGCCCGGCGCGACGGATGCCGACATTGCCCGCCTGCGCGCGCTGTACGGGCTCGACAAGACCATCGTCCAACAATTCTTCATCTGGCTGTCCGGCGTGGTGCGCGGCGATTTCGGCACCTCGATCTCGTTGCGGCAAGACGTGCTCGGCCTCGTCTTCAGCCGGCTGCCGGCGACGTTGGAACTCGCCATCGTCGCGCTGCTCATGGCGGTGGTGCTCGGTGGTACGACGGCGATCCTCGGCGCGCGCGAACGCGGCACGGCGGTCGAGGCCGGCATTGACATCGCCAGCGGCGCCGCGCTTTCCATTCCTGATTTCCTGTGGGGCCTGGTGCTGATCCTTTTGTTTGGCGTGCTGGTGCCGATCTTCGATATTTCCGGCCGGGTCTCGCCACAGCTCGATTTGCCCTTCGTCACCCAGTTCTATTTCTTCGAGAGCCTGCTTCGGCTGCGCTTCGACCTGACCTGGGACCTGCTCAAGCACATGCTGATGCCGGCGGTGGCGCTGGCGCTGCCGCTGGCGGCCATCATCTCGCAACTGCTGAAACAGTCGCTGAAGGAAGTGCTCGACCTCGACTATGTCGTGCTGGCCCGGGTGAAGGGGTTTTCGGAGACGCAGGTCATCTTGCGCGAAGCGCTGAAGAACGCCGCTTTGCCGACCCTGACCCTGGTCGGTGTGCAGTTCACATTCCTCATCGGCGGCACGGTCATCGTCGAGCGGCTGTTCTCCTACGAAGGCCTCGGCAACATGGCGATCGATGCCGTCATCAACCGCGACCTGCCGCTCATCCAGGGCATCGTGCTGGTCTTCGCGCTGCTGTTCGTGCTGATCAACCTCGCTGTCGACATGATGTATGCGCTGCTCAATCCGAGGCTGCGCCATGGATAGAGCCACAAAACGCGGACTGAGCCCCAGGCTGTGGCTCGCCGGCTGCTGGCTGCTGCTGGCGCTGCTGGCGGCGATCTTCGCGCCACTGGTCGCGCCGCAGGATCCGCTGGCACAGGATCTGATGCTGGAGCGGCTGCCGCCTTTCTGGCTCGATGGCGCCGAGCCCGGCTATTGGCTGGGCACCGACAGTCTCGGCCGCGATCTGTTGTCCAGGCTCATCTTCGGCGGCCGCATCGCCTTCATCGTCGCCTTTGCCGCGGCCATCGCCGCCTGCCTGGTCGGCTCGACACTCGGGCTGATCGCGGGCTATTTCGGCGGCTGGGCCGACCGCGTCATCTCACGCATCGTCGATGTCTGGATGGCGTTTCCGCCAGTGCTGTTCGCTATCCTTTTGGTGGCCGTTCTGGGAACGGGCTTGAGCTCCGTCATCCTGGCCATTGCCATCATCGACTGGACGCGCTTTTGCCGGGTGATCCGCGCCGAGGCGATGGGCCAGTCGCGCATGGACTATGTCGAAAATGCCCGCATCGCCGGCTATGGCCGCATCGGCATCATGCTGCGCGAAGTACTGCCCAATGTGGTGCCGTCGATCGTGGCGCTGCTGTCGCTGGAGATGGGCATCGCCGTCATCGTCGAGGCGATCCTGTCCTTCGTCAATCTGTCGATCTCGACCGACGACCCGACCTGGGGCGGCCTCATCGCCGAGGGCCGGCTGTCGATCCACCAGGCGTGGTGGGTGCTGGTGTTTCCGCTGATCACGCTTATCCTCACCGTGCTGTCGTTCAGCCAGTTCGGCGAAGCGTTGAAGACGCGTTTCGATCCGGTGCTGCGATGAACGCCTGTCTCGACATCGCCAATCTCAGCGCCGTGCTGCCGAACGGCGCCCGCGTGCTGCGCTCGGTGTCCCTCTCAGTGCAGCCCGGCGAGGTCCGCGCCCTGGTCGGCGAGAGCGGCGCCGGCAAGACAATGATAGGCAAGGCGGTGCTTGGCGTGTTGCCATCAAGCGTGCGCATCGTCGAAGGCGACATGCTGCTTGAAGGCGAAGCCCTCGGCAAATTGCAGCCAAAGGCGCGGCGTACGCTGATCGGCGCGCGCACCGCACTGATCCCTCAGGACCCGCTGACCGCGCTCAACCCGTCGCGTCGCATCGGGCCGCAGATGACCGACCGGCTGGTGCGCATTCTCGGCTGGAGCAGCGACAAGGCCGACACACGGATCCGGCACTTGCTTGACGAGGTGCAGATCCGCGACCCCGACCGCGTACTGAAAAGCTATCCGCACGAGCTCTCCGGCGGCATGCGCCAGCGTGTGCTGATCGCCGCCGCCTTCGCCGCCGAGCCCCGGCTGATCGTCGCCGACGAACCGACCACGGCACTCGACGTCACCGTGCAGAAGCAGATCCTGCGGCTGATCGCTGCGTTGCAGCGCGAGCACGGCACCGCGATCCTGTTCGTCACCCACGATCTCGGCGTCGTCGCCAAGATCAGCCAGAAGGTCTCGGTTCTCTATGCCGGCAAAGTGGTGGAGGAGGCTGAGACGGCCGCTCTCTTCGCGACGCCGCGGCATCCCTATACGCGCGCGCTGATGGCGGCGACGCCGCGCTACACCGATCCATTCGCCTCGCTGAAACCAGTGGACGAAGCGGTGCTGGCAGGGCTTGCGGCGGAGATCGCGGCGGCGGACCAGGCGTGGAGGCCCAGCCATGGCTGAACCGCTGTTTTCCGTGCGCGGGCTGAAGGTCGCGCTGCCAGACATGACACGCAAGCCGCTGATCGGCCGCGCGCCCTTGGCCGAGATCTTGAAGGGCCTGGATTTCGACCTGCCCAGGGGTTCGGTGACCGGCATTGTCGGCGAATCCGGGTCCGGCAAGTCGACGCTCGGCCGCGCTTTGGTGCGGCTCTTGGAACCCAGCGCCGGCTCGATCAGCTTCGACGGCCGCGATATCACGCATCTGCCGGAAGCGGAGTTGCGGCCATTGCGCCGCGACCTGCAGATGATTTTCCAGGATCCGATGTCGTCGCTCAATCCGCGCCGCACCATCGCCAGCATCATTGCCGCGCCGCTCAAGCAGAACGGGCTTGGCGACAGGCTCAAGGAACGCGTCGCCGAGGCGCTGCAGCGCGTCGGGCTGCCGCAAAGCTTCGCCACCCGCTATCGCCACGAACTGTCGGGTGGCCAGCGCCAGCGGGTCGGCATCGCGCGCGCCCTGGCGCTGTCGCCGAAATTCGTGCTGGCCGACGAGATCGTCTCCGGCCTCGACGTGTCGACACAGGCGCAGATCCTCACCCTTCTGGAAAAGCTGGCGGCGGAGATGGGCCTGACCGTCGCCTTCATCAGCCACGATTTGTCCGTCATCCGGCGGCTGTGCCGGCAAGTGATCGTCATGCGCGAAGGCGTGATCGTCGAAGCCAGCGCCACCGACGCTTTGTTCGACAGCCCTGGAAAGGCCTACACGCGCGATCTCATCGCAGCCATTCCGCTGCCCGAGATCGATGCCGGCTGGCTGGACATCCCTTCAGCCGGCAAGGCGCCGCCATGATTGCATACGCACGCCGAAAAGCGGGCCTCGGACGTGCGACCGGCAAACAACCAGGTCCCGCCAATGGAGAGGACTGACATGAAGACGATACTTCGAAACGCAACGCTCGCCGCCGCTGTCCTTGGCAGCGCCGGCATGGCCTCGGCGGATTCGATCCCCGGCATGCGCGGCCACGATCACACCGGCATCACCGTTCCCGACATGAAGCAGGCGGTCGACTTCTTCACCGAAGTGGTCGGCTGCAAGAAGGCGATGTCCTTCGGCCCGTTCGCCGACGACAAGGGCACCTTCATGCAGGATCTTCTGGGCGTCGATCCCAAGGCTGTCATCGAACAGGTCACCATGGTTCGTTGCGGCTATGGATCGAACATCGAGCTGTTCAAATACACCGCGCCCGACCAGAAGAACCTGACGCCGAAGAACAGCGACATTGGCGGTTTTCACATCGCCTTCTATGTCGATGATGTCGCCGCGGCTAAAGCCTATCTCGACGGCAAGGGCGTCAAGACGCGCATGGGGCCCTTGCCGGTGAAGGAAGGCCCTGCCGCCGGCCAGACCATTCTCTATTTCCAGGCTCCCTGGGGACTGCAACTGGAAGCGATCAGCTATCCCGACGGCATGGCCTATGAGAAGGGTGCCGAGACAGTGCTGTGGAGCCCGAAGAACCCGGACAAGTGACCACCCGGCGCGCGCTTGCGGTTCGACACGCAAGCGCGCCGCCCAATACCCGCACAATGATTTCGATATAAAACTTTAAGCTTGAAATATCTTGCCGCCGGCGCGATACTTGAAGACACAGCAAGCGAAGAGGAGATCGCACACATGAAGGTTGCGGTTCTCGGCGGCGGACCAGCCGGCCTCTACTTTGCCATTTCGATGAAGCTTCGGGACGCCGCCCACGATGTGACGGTGTTCGAGCGCAACCGCGCCGACGACACATTCGGCTGGGGCGTGGTGCTGTCGGCCGAAACGCTTGAGAATCTCGCGAAGAACGATCCAGTCAGCGCCGTCTGGATCAAGAAGCATTTTGCCTATTGGGACGACATTGCCGTCATTCATGACGGCGTGCGCACGGTCTCGTCAGGCCACGGCTTCTGCGGCATCGGCCGCAAGCGGCTGTTGATCCTGCTGCAGCGCCGCGCCCGCGAACTCGGCGTCAAGCTGATGTTCGAGACCGATATCGCCGATCCCCGCCCCTATATGGAGACGCATGATCTGGTCGTCGCCGCCGACGGGCTGAACTCCAGGGCGCGCAACACCTTCGTCGACGTCTTCAAACCCGATATCGACACCCGCAAATGCAAGTTCGTCTGGCTCGGCACCCACCAGAAATTCGACGACGCCTTCACCTTCATCTTCGAGAAGACCGAGCATGGCTGGGTGTGGGCGCACGCCTACCAGTTCGACAGCGACACCGCGACCTTCATCGTCGAGTGCAGCGAACAGACCTGGGCTGCCTTCGGCTTCGGCGCGATGACGCAGCAGGAATCCATCGCGGTGTGCGAACGCATCTTCGCCAAGCATCTCGGTGGCCATGCGCTTATGACCAATGCCAACCATATCAGGGGTTCGGCCTGGATCAATTTCCCGCGCGTGCTTTGCGAGCGCTGGTCGTACAAGAACCTGGCACTGATGGGCGATGCCGCCGCATCGGCGCATTTCTCGATCGGCTCAGGCACCAAGCTGGCGCTGGAAAGTGCCGTGGCGCTGGCCGACTATGTCGAGACCGAGCCGAATCTCGACGCGGCGTTCCGTAAATATGAGGATGCCCGCCGCACCGAGGTGCTGAAGCTGCAATCGGCGGCGCGTAATTCGCTCGAATGGTTCGAGGAGGTCGAGCGCTATCTCGGCCTCGACCCGGTGCAGTTCAACTATTCGCTGCTGACCCGCTCGCAGCGCATCAGCCACGAGAATTTGCGGCTGCGCGATGCCGAATGGCTGGGCGGCGCCGAGGAATGGTTCCAGCGCCAGGCGGGTGCCGGCGGCAACAGGCTGCGCCGGGCGCCGATGTTCGCGCCCTTCAAGCTGCGCGACCTCAGGCTCAACAACCGCGTCGTCGTCTCGCCGATGGCGCAGTACAAGGCCGTCGACGGCTGCCCGACCGACTGGCATTTCACCCATTATGCCGAGCGCGCGAAGGGCGGCGCCGGCCTCGTCTATATCGAGATGACCTGCGTCAGCCCGCAAGGGCGCATCACACCCGGATGCCCCGGCTTCTACGCGCCTGAGCACGAGGTGGCGTGGAAGCGGCTGGTCGACTTTGTCCATACCGAGACCGAGGCGAAGATCTGCGCCCAGATCGGCCATTCCGGTGCCAAAGGTTCGACCCGGCTGGGTTGGGAAGGCACCGACGTGCCGCTGGCCTCGGGCAACTGGCCGATCATGGCCGCATCGGCCGTCGCATGGTCGCCCGAAAACCAGGTCCCGAAGGCGATGGACCGAGCCGACATGGATCTGGTGCGCGACCAGTTCGTGGCTTCGGCCGAGATGGCTGATCGCTGCGGCTTCGACATGCTGGAGATCCACGCCGCGCACGGCTATCTCCTGTCGTCCTTCATCACGCCGGTCACCAACCGGCGCACGGACGCCTATGGCGGTTCGCTTGAGAACCGCATGCGCTATCCCCTTGAAATCTTCCACGCGGTGCGCGCCGCCTGGCCGGCACAAAAGCCGATCTCGATGCGCATCTCGGCCAATGACTGGGTCGGCATCGAAGGCGTGACACCGGCCGATGCGGTCGAGATCGCGCGGCTGCTGCATGAAGCTGGCGTCGACATATGCGACGTCTCGGCCGGCCAGACTTCGGCACTGGCAAAGCCGGTCTACGGCCGCATGTTCCAGACGCCTTTTTCCGACCGCATCCGCAACGAGGTCGGCATGGCGACGATGGCGGTCGGCAACATCTACGAGCCGGACCATGTCAATTCGATCCTGATGGCCGGCCGCGCCGACCTGGTGGCGCTGGCACGGCCGCATCTTGCCGACCCCTACTGGACGCTGCATGCGGCAGTGACGCTTGGTGACCGCGCCGTCAAATGGCCCGATCCCTACCTGCCCGGGCGCGACCAGCTCTATCGTCTGGCGGAGCGCGATGCGGCAGCGGGGCTGAAAGTATGACGGCCGCAACAGCGATCTCCGGCAAGCATGCGCTGGTCACCGGCGGCGGCTCCGGCGTCGGCCGGGCCATCGCGCTGGCACTGGCTGGCGCTGGCATCAATGTGACCATCTGCGGCCGCCGTGAAGCAGAACTCGCAAAAGTTGCCGGCGAAAGCGAAGGCATTTTCGGCATCGCCGCCGATGTCACCAGCGAGGCATCCATGGCCTCGCTCCACGAGACGGCGCAAGCCGCGCGCGGGGCCTTCGACATCGTCGTCGCCAATGCCGGCATGGCCGGCAGCATGCCGGCGCACAAGACCGCGCTGGCCGACTGGCAGAAGATGCTCGACGTCAACCTGACCGGCGCCTTCCTGACTGTGAAGCCGGCGCTGGCCGGGATGGCCGCGCGCAAGGCAGGCCGCATCGTGTTTATCGCTTCGACGGCGGGATTGAAGGGCTACGCCTATGTCGCGCCTTACGTCGCGGCCAAGCATGGCGTCGTCGGCCTGATGCGGGCGCTTGCCGCCGAGACGGCGAAATCCGGCGTCACCGTCAACGCCGTGTGCCCGGGCTTCGTCGAGACCGACATGCTGGAGGAGTCCATCCAACGCATCGTCGAAAAGACCGGTCGCTCGGCCGGTGAGGCGCGGGCAAGCTTAGCCTCGACCAATCCGCAAGGCCGCTTCATCCAGCCGCAAGAGATCGCCGCCGCCGTGCTGTGGCTGTGCGGCGACGCGGCGGCATCGATCACCGGACAGGCAATTTCGATCTCAGGAGGCGAGACATGGTAGCCGGCCCGCTGCCCGCACCGTCGGGACCCGGCAAGGACAGGCTGCGCCTGTGGATCAGGCTGCTGCGTGCCTCGCGCACGATCGAGGCCGAACTGCGGGAGCGCCTGAAGAAAGAATTCGATACGACCTTGCCGCGCTTCGATGTGATGGCAGCACTCTACCGCGCCCCCGAAGGCATGCTGATGAGCGACCTGTCGCGCTTCCTGCTGGTCTCCAACGGCAATGTCACCGGCATTGTCGATCGGCTGGTTTCGGAAGGGCTGGTCGCCCGCGCCCGCCGCAATGGCGACCGCCGCACCTCCATGGTGCGGCTGACGGAGGAAGGCACCAAATCCTTCGCCACCATCGCCGCGGCGCATGAGGGCTGGATCGGTGAATTGCTGGGCAAGGTCAGCGAGGAAGATGCGCGCCGGCTGACCGGCATGCTGACCTCGTTCCGCAGCAACTGGGAGGGACGCGAATGACCGGGATGGCCGGCCTCAAGCCGAAGCATTTCCTGTGGGAGGTCGAGGGCAGGATCGCGAAGGTCCGGCTCGACCGGCCGGAGCGCAAGAACCCGCTGACCTTCGACAGCTATGCCGAGTTACGCGATACGTTCCGCGACCTTGTCTATGCCGACGATATCGACGCCGTGGTGTTCCTCTCCAATGGCGGCAATTTCTGCTCCGGCGGCGATGTCCACGACATTATCGGCCCGCTGGTCAAGATGGACATGAAGCAGCTCCTCGCCTTCACCCGCATGACCGGCGATTTCGTCAAGGCGATGCTGAATTGCGGCAAGCCGATCATCGCGGCTGTCGACGGTGTGGCGGTCGGCGCCGGCGCCATCATCGCCATGAGTTCCGACATCCGCATCGCCACGCCGGAAGCCAAGACCGCCTTCCTGTTCACCCGCGTCGGCCTCGCCGGCTGCGACATGGGCGCCTGCGCGATCCTGCCGCGCATCATCGGCCAGGGCCGTGCCGCCGAACTGCTCTACACCGGCCGCACCATGACGGCGGCCGAGGGCGAGCGCTGGGGCTTCTACAACAGGCTGGTCGATGCCGCATCGCTCGAGGCCGACGCGCTCGACATGGCGGCGCGCATCGTCTCCGGTCCGACCTTCGCCCATGGCATCACCAAGACGCAACTCAACCAGGAATGGTCGATGGGCCTCGACCAGGCGATCGAGGCGGAAGCACAGGCGCAAGCGATCTGCATGCAGACACGCGACTTCGAACGTGCCTACAAGGCGTTCGTGGCCAAGGAAAAGCCGGTGTTCGAGGGCAATTGATGGCTGACAAGAGTTTCCTCAACTGGCCGTTCTTCGAAGACCGTCATCGCGAGTTGGCCGAGCGTCTGGAAGCATGGTGCGCCAAGAACCTGCCGGTCGATCACCATGATGTCGATGCCGCCTGCCGCGAACTGGTGGCAAAGCTTGGCCAGGACGGCTGGCTGAAGCCGACGGCTGTTGACACCGACAATCCGGGGCCGCTCGACGTACGCACCTTGTGCATCACGCGCGAGACGCTGGCGCGCCATGACGGGCTCGCCGATTTCGCCTTCGCCATGCAGGGACTGGGCACAGGAGCGCTCAGCCTGTTCGGCACATCGAACCAGCAGCAATGGCTGGCCAAGACGCGTGCCGGCAAGGCGATCTCGGCCTTTGCCCTGTCGGAGCCACGGTCGGGATCGGATGTCGCCAACACCGAGATGACGGCGACCCGTGATGGCGACAGCTACATCCTGACAGGTGAGAAGACCTGGATTTCCAATGGTGGCATCGCCGATCTCTATGTCGTCTTTGCCCGCACCGGCGAGGCGCCGGGCGCCAAGGGGCTGTCCGCCTTTCTGGTGCCAGGCGACGTCAAGGGCCTTGGCATCGCCGAACGACTCGAAGTGATAGCGCCGCATCCGTTGGCGCGGCTGTCCTTCGACCAGGTCCGCCTGCCCGCCGCCGCACTGATCGGCAAGCCCGGCGACGGCTTCCGCATCGCCATGTCGGTGCTCGACGTGTTCCGCTCGACGGTCGGCGCGGCGGCGCTCGGCTTTGCCCGCCGGGCACTCGATGAAAGCATCAAAAGGGTGGCCGAGCGCAAACTGTTCGGCGCGCCGATGGCCGAATTGCAGATGGTGCAGGGACATGTCGCCGACATGGCCCTCGACGTCGACGCGGCGGCGCTCCTGATCTACCGCGCCGCCTGGACCAAGGACATGGGCGCGGCGCGGGTGACACGCGAGGCGGCCATGGCCAAATTGTTCGCCACCGACAAGGCGCAAGAGGTGATCGACAGAGCGGTGCAGTTGCATGGCGGCGACGGCGTCCGCAAAGGCCATATCGTCGAGAGCCTGTATCGCGAGATTCGCGCACTGCGCATCTATGAGGGCGCATCCGACGTGCAGAAAGTGGTGATCGCGCGGCAAGTTATGAGCGCGGGCTGACAGCGACATTGACGGCATTCGATTTTGACACTTGGCTTTTGGAATACGGGGAGGCTTGAAATGCACGAGGTTCTGCAGCCTGAAGGCTGGGCCAAACCGGTCGGCTACGCCAATGGCGTCGCGGCGCGTGGGCGTCTCATCTTCGTCGGCGGACAGGTCGGCTGGAACGGGCAATGCCAGTTCGAGACCGACGACTTTGTCGGCCAGGTGAAACAGACACTGGAGAACATCGTGGCGGTGCTGGCGGAGGCAGACGCCACGCCTCAGCACATCACCTCGATGACCTGGTATTTCACCGACAAAGCCGAATATCTGGCCAATCTCAGGGGCATCGGCGAAGCCTATCGCGAGGTGATCGGCCGGCATTTTCCGGCGATGGCCGCCATGCAGGTGGTGGCACTGGTCGAGGACCGCGCCAAGGTGGAAATCCAGGCGACCGCGGTCATACCGGATTAATCTGTCGTCATTACCCGCGAAGGCCTGCCTGCCTCAGCAGCGGCAGAACGTGATCGCAGAAATAGGGCAGCTCCTGCGTGTAGTTGACGAAGGAAAGCGCGATGCCCTGATAGCCGTGCCCGGCAATGGCGGCCATGTCGGCGGCAATCGTTTCCGGGGTTCCGATCAGGGGATAGGTGCCGGCGCCGCCGGCGAAGCGCTGGCGGTAGCGGTCATAGGCGTGCGGGTCGTGCGACCGCGAGAATTCCTTCTTGCCGGCCATATGGGCATCGACCGCGTCATGGTCGGCCAGATCGACCGCGTAGCGCGTGTAATAGGCCTGCGCCTCTTCCATCGTCGGGCGGCAGACGACATGCGCCACCGTATAGACGCCGACATCACGGCCGACCTTGTCGGCCCGTTCGCGGATGTCGGCGACATGTTTGCCGGCATCGCTCATTTCGGAAAAGGTCGTGAACAGATAGTCGCACCGGGCGGCGGCGAAATCGCGGCCCGGACCGCCGAATGCGGCATTCATGGTCACCGGACGCGGGATCTGCAAACTGGCCGGCCGACTGACCGCTTCCTTGAGACGATAGTAGGTGCCTTCATAGTCGAGAGGCTCGGTAGAGGCATAAAGCTTTTCGAGGATTTCGATCCATTCGGCCGCCTGGTCGTAGCCCTTTTCGACGAGCGCCGTGCCGAACATGCCGAATTCCTTCGGGTTCCAGCCGCAGACGATGTTGAGGCCGGCGCGGCCCTGACTGATGTGGTCGACCGTCGCCAGCGCCTTGGCGGCATAGAGCGGATGCACCAGCGGCACATGCACGGTCGTGAACAGGCCGATCTGCTCGGTGGCGACGCTAAGCGCCGCCGCCCAGGTGAAGGTCTCGAACGACCATTCGCGCACCTTGTTGCGGCCGCCAAAGCCGCGCCAGCGCGCGATCGGCAGCAGAAACTCCAGCCCGGCACGATCGGCGATTTGCGCCGCCGTCAGATTGTCATGCCAACTCGCCGTCCAGCGTTCCGACACATCGGTGATGGCAAGCCCGCCATCGGCATTGGTCGAAAAGACGCCGAGCTTCAGTTTGTTCGAACCGTGCAGGGGATGCGCTTTGATCATCTCGGGAACTCGCGGCGGGAGGCTACACGCTAGGCTCGCGCCAGAATATTTCAAGCCTGAAATAGCTTCGCCTCGCGGTCGTTTGCGGATATGGATTTGAGCAAGTCGAAAAAGAGGATGGACATGAGCGAGTTCCGCCAGAAATGCATCGGCAAGACGAACCTCGTCGGTTCCTTTGCCGCCATTCCCCATCCCGTTGCGGTCGAAGTGATGGCGCTATCCGGCCTCGATTTCCTCTGCATCGACTGGGAGCATGCCCAGATTTCGCGCGACATGATCGAGACCATGGTGCGAGCCGCCGATGTGCATCGCGTGCCGGCGATGGTGCGTGTTCCCGGCCATGCGCCGGAGGCGATCCAGGCGGCGCTGGACAGTGGCGCGCAAGGCGTGCTGGTGCCGCGCGTCTCGACCGCCGCCGAGGCGGCGATGGCCGCCAAAGCCTCGCGTTATCCGCCGTTGGGCGAGCGCGGCGTCGGACCCGGCCGGGCCGCGGGCTATGGCTATCGCATTCCCGAATATCTTGCCGGCGCCAACGACAGAACCATCGTCGCGGTCCAAGTCGAGACTGCGGTGGGGCTCGCCAACATCGAGGCGATCGCGGCGGTCGACGGCGTCGACGTGATCTTCGTCGGCCCTGGCGACCTTTCGGTGTCGATCGACGCGATCGGACCGCAAGGCGCCGACAAGCTCAATGCGGCGATCCGGACGATCATTGCCGCCACGATCGCACATGGAAAGACATCAGGCATATTTTGCGCCAGCCCACAGACGATCGGCCGTTGGGCAGCCATCGGCGCGAGTTTCTTCGTGCTGGCCAGCGACACGATGTTTCTGGGCGCCGGCGCGGCGGCCAACTTTGCCGCGGCGCGCGACGAATTGGCATGAAACGGGCGCATTGGGGCAAAAAAGGCGTATCGCCAGGGCAACAGGCCACCCAAACTTTTTAAGCTTAAAACTTTCGCCTTGAAAAGTGCGGCACTTTGGATAGCATCCAAGGATCGATGGTGACCGCGATGCCGGAGGGGTTGCCGGCCAGTCCATCGCAGTGCTTCGGGTGGGAGGGGTTCAGTCCTTGTCGTTCATGCTGCCCCAGTCATCGTCCAGCGCGCGCTATGCTTTCGATGGCGTACGCGCGCAGATTCGTGATCTCCATACCGAAAACATCGCCAACCTTGCCGTGCGCGCGCGTGAATTGGGCGACGTCATCGCGCTCTGGTACGGCGAAGGCGACATGGTGACGCCCGCCTTCATCCGCGACGCCGCCAAGGCGGCCTTCGACGAAGGTCAGACTTTCTACGTGCCCAACATGCGCGGGCTCGGAGCTCTGAATGAAGCGCTGTCGGAGTACCAGACGCGCATCCACCGCCGGCCGATCCCGATTACACGGACCACCGTCACGCCGGGCGGCATGCAGGCGCTATACCTTGCACTGGAACTGCTGGTCGATACCGGCACAAACGTCGTCTACGTCGCGCCGCAATGGCCTAACATCCACAACGCAATCCACCTGATCGGCGGCGAACCGCGACCATTTTCGCTCGACTTCGAGGGTGACTGGCGTCTCGACCTCGACAGGCTGTTCGCAAGCTGCGACGCCCGCACCCGCGCCATCTTCCTGTCGACGCCGTCCAACCCGACCGGCTGGACCGCCTCGGCCGAGGAGATGCGGGCCCTGCTCGATTTCAGCCGGCGCACCGGCATCTGGATCATTTCCGACGAGGTCTATGGCCGGCTCTATCTCGACGGCGACGTCGCGCCCTCGATCCTGCAAATCGCCGAGGACGGCGACCGGGTGCTGTCGGTCAACAGTTTCTCCAAGGCCTGGGCCATGACCGGCTGGCGCATCGGCTGGCTGACGCATCCATCGGGAGTGGCCGACCAGCTCGGCGCCATGACCCAATACGTCAACAGCGGCACTGCCGCTCCTATCCAGGCTGGCGCCGTTGCCGCAATTCGCCAGGGCGAGCCACTGGTCGAAGAAATCCGGCAGCGGATCAGGACCGGCCTCGACCTCGCCTATATCAGGCTGGCACAGATTCCGGACGTCATTTTGCCGACGAAACCGCGTGGCGGCATGTATGCCTTCTTTGCCATGGAAGGCGAAAGCGATGCCAGTCGCGCCTGCGCCAAAATCCTGGAGACGGCGCGTGTCGGGCTGGCGCCCGGCCATCTCTTTGGAAGCTCGGCAACGGCATTCCTGCGCATGTGCGTCTGCCGTGACCGCGACCAGATAGCGACCGCGCTCGACCGCATGGTCGCTGCCATGAATTGACGTCCCGCTGGGAGGCGGGACGGCAAGAAACCGTGCGGGGCCAGCCCCGTCCGATCAACAACCAGAGGGAACACCCCAGAGGGACGACCAATGAAGCTCACCCGTCGCAATCTGATCCTGCTCGCCGCCGCCGTCGGCATCGCCGCCGGCCCCGCCACCGCCTATGCCGCCGATGTGCTCAATGTCGGCGCCTACCCGACCAATCCGCCCTTCGAATACAAGAACGAGAGCGGCACTTTCGAGGGCTTTGAAGTCGATATCGTCAACGAAGCGGCCAAGCGCATCGGCATGACCACCGACATCGCCGACCTCGGCTTCCAGGCGCTGTTCGCGGCCACCACCTCGAAGCGTATCGATGTCGCCATCTCCTCGATCACCATCACCCCGGAGCGGCTGAAGTCGCAGTCCTTTACCCAGCCTTACTATGATTCCGACATGGGCATCGCCACCAAGACCGATAGCGCTGTTAACACCGAGGCCGACCTCAAGGGCAAGATCGTCGGCGTGCTGTCCGGCTCGACCGGCGAGACCTGGGTCAAGGCGCATCAGGAAGCCGATGGCTTCAGCGACGTGAAGGGCTATGACACCCAGCAGAACCTTTTGCTCGACCTCAGCGCAGGCCGCGTCGACGCCGCCGTCAGCGACATTCCGGGCATGGAATACTCCTTCACCAAGATGAAGGACCTGAAGGTGAAGCAGCGCATCAAGACCGGCGAACAGTACGGACTGATGATGACCAAGGACCACCCGCTGCTCGGCAAGCTCAACGACGCGCTGACGGCGATGAAGAAAGACGGCACGCTGGCCGCGATCCACAAGAAGTGGTTCGGTAGCGACGCGCCGGCCGACTCGTCGACCGTCAAGGAAATGCCGATGCCGAAGGCCTGAGCGGCAACCCAGAACAGGGGCGTGCCGGCTTAAAAGGCCGGTACGCCTCGTTTTCGTTGATGATCCTTCCCCGGAGCCACAGGTCAGCGCGGCAAAACCGCTTTCGGTGTTTCCGGGCCCTGCTCCAGCGTCACGGGACGCAAAACGGTTCGGGAACGCTCCCATGTCGCTGATCGACACCTTCTTCAACGCCGACGTCATCGCGTCGAGCCTTCCTGCGCTGCTGCGCGGATTCCTGAACACGCTGCTGCTCGGACTGCTCAGCATCGGCATCGGCATTCCTATCGGCCTGGTGATCAGCCTGCTGCGGCTCTATGCGCCGAAGCCGCTGCGATGGCTGGCGGTCGGCTATACCGACATTTTCCGCGCCTTGCCGGTGCTGGTGGTGCTGATCCTGATCTACTACGCGCTGCCCTTCCTCGGCATCCGCCTGTCGTCCTGGGCGTCCGCGGTGACGGCGTTCGCCATCATCATGTCGGCCTATTCGGCGGAAGTTTTCCGATCCGGCATAGAGAGCATTCCGCGCGGCCAGTTCGAAGCTTCGCAAGCGCTCGGCCTGCCGTTCCTTTTGACCTTGCGCAAGGTGGTGCTGCCGCAGGCCGTGCGCGTGGTCATCCCGCCGATGACCAGCAACTGCGTCTCGATGTTCAAGGACACCTCGCTCGCCTCGACCGTGGCGCTGCCGGAACTCTTGAAGGAAGCGACCAACGCGCAGTCGCTCTACGCCAATCCCTCGCCGCTGATCGGCGCGGCACTCGTCTATCTCATCTTCCTCTGGCCGATGGTCCGCCTCGTCAGCCTGCTTGAAGCCCGCTTCAAGACCGAAAAGACGCGCTGACCATCAGACCGTTCGCCATAGCACTTCGCAGGAGACATCCCTTGAGCAATTCCCAGGCCACCGCCACCGGCGGCTTCCCCGTCGCCACCATCCGGGCCATGTTTCCCGCCCTGCAGCGGGCGGGCGATTTCATCTTCCTGGACAACGCCGCCGGTGCACAGATTCCGCAGAGCGTGCTCGACGCGGTGACCAACCACCTTGTCTCGCACAATGTGCAGCGCGGCGGCCGCTATGGCCGCAGCGTCACCGTCGACCAGTCGGTCGCCGATGCCCGGACAAGCGTGGCGCTGCTGATCAACGCCTACAGCCCGGCGGAGATCTGCTTCGGCATGAACGCCACCTCGTTCATCCGTCTGGTCAGCCTCGGCATCGGCCAGATGCTGCAGGAGCGTGACGAGATCGTCATCACCGACATGGACCACGACGCCAACATCGCCACCTGGCTGGCACTGGAATCGGCCGGGGCGAAATTCAAGTGGTGGCGCATGCGCGAGGACGGCAACCTGCATGTCGACGATCTGCGCCCGCTGGTTTCCGACCGCACCCGCCTCGTCGCCTGCACGGTGACGGCGCATTCGATCGGCTCGATCGTCGATGTAGCTTCCGTGGCCAAGATCGCGCATGCGGCCGGTGCCGAGGTGTTCCTCGACTGCGTGCATTACGGGCCACATGGGCTGATCGACGTGCGAGCCTGGGATTGCGACTACCTCGTCTGCTCCGGCTACAAGAACTTCTCGCCGCATATGGGCTTCCTCTGGGGTCGTTTCGACACGCTGAAGCGGCTGCCGACCTTCCGGGAGGATTTCATTCCGGACGAACCGCCCTACAAGGTGGAGGCCGGTACATTCATCTACGAGAATGTCTCCGGCATGGACGCGGCCGTGCAGTATCTGGAACTGATCGGCCGCAATCTCGCGCCCTCCAACAACCGCTCGCGGCGCGAAAATATCGTTGCCGGCATGACCGCAATCCGTGACTACGAGCTGGTTCTGGCGCGCGAGATGCTTGGCGTGCTCAAGGGCTGCGGCGCGACCATCTACGGCGTCGCGGACGAGGCCCGCATCAACGAGCGCGTGCCGACCTTCTGCTTCAACATCGGCAAGCTGTCGCCGCAAAGGATCGTCGAGGAGATGGCCGAGATGCAGATCGGCATCCGGGACGGCCACATGTACGCGCCACGCCTGATGAAGCGCCTCAACCTGTCGATGGACAGCGGCGCCATCCGTGCCTCGTTGGTCCACTACAACACGGTCGAGGAGATCCACCGCTTCGGCGAGGCGCTGCGCGCCATCATCGCCAAGCTGTCCTGATGGACGAAGGGTGCCTGACGGCTGCGGCTCGCAGCCTCAGGCGGCCGCCTTCTTCTTCGCCAACCGCGCTTTGATCGAAGCGACGTCGGCGCGCGGGGTCGCGGCGAACAACGTCCGGGTGTAGCTGTGCTTGGGGTCGGAAAAGACCTCGTCGCGCGAGCCGTATTCGACCGCCTCGCCGAAATACATCACCATCACATCGTCGGCGATGTAGCGCACCACGGACAAATCGTGGCTGATGAAGACATAGGTCAGCTGGAATTCGTCCTGCAGGTCGGCGAGCAGGTTGAGCACCTGCGCCTGCACCGAAAGATCGAGCGCGGAAACCGGCTCGTCGAGCACCAAGAGGCTCGGGTTCAGCATCAGCGCGCGGGCGATGGCGATGCGCTGGCGTTGGCCGCCCGAGAACATGTGCGGATAGCGGTTGTAATGTTCGTGACCGAGGCCGACCTTCTTCAGCATCTTCATGGCGAGGTCACGCCGCTCGGCGGCCGATTTGTCGGTGTTGATCAGCAGCGGCTCGCCCAGCACGTCTCCGATCTTCTGGCGCGGATTGAGCGAGCCGTAGGGGTTCTGGAAGACGATCTGCACCTTGCGGCGCATCTCCTTGGTCAAGCCGCCCTTGGCGATGTCGACCTTGTTGCCGTCGATGAACAGATCGCCCGCGGTCGCCGGATCGATCAACGTGATGATGCGGGCAAGCGTGGACTTGCCGCAGCCGCTTTCGCCGACGATAGCGAGCGTCTTGCCCTTGTCCACGGTGAAGGAGACGCCCTTGACCGCATGCACGGTGCGCGGTCCGGAGAAGAGGCCGCCGCCGATGTGATAGTCGCGAACAATGTTCTTGCCTTCGAGGACCGTGGTGCTCATACGGAAGCTCCAGCGGCAGAGGGAGCGGGCTCGAACAGCATGTCGGACACGGTCGGCAGCCGGTCGCCGACGGCGTTTTCCGGCAGCGCCGACAGCAGCGCGCGCGTGTAGTTGCTCTTCGGCGATTCAAACAGCGATAGCACGTCGGCCTCTTCCATCTTGCGGCCCTTGTACTGGACGATCACGCGGTCGGCGGTCTCGGCCACCACGCCCATATTGTGGGTGATCATGATCAGGCCCATGCCGTATTTGGCCTGCAGCGAGACCAGCAGATCAAGGATTTGCTTCTGGATGGTGACGTCGAGTGCGGTCGTCGGCTCGTCGGCGATCAACAGCTTAGGATTGCAGGCAATGGCGATGGCGATCATGACGCGCTGGCACTGGCCGCCCGACATCTGGTGCGGAAACGAGCTCAGCCGTTCCTCCGGATCGGCAATGCCGACCAGCTTCATCAGTTCGATGGCCCGCGCCCGGCGCTGGGCGCGATCCATGCCCATGTGGAAGCGCAGCACCTCCTCGATCTGGAAGCCGACCGTGAAGCACGGATTGAGGCTGGCGATCGGTTCCTGGAAGATCATCGAGATATCCTTGCCGACGATCTTGCGCCGTTCGGACGGACTGAGCTTCAACAGATCGACGCCATCGAAGGTCATGCGGTCGGCCCTGACCGTCGCCGTGTTGGGCAACAGCCCCATCACCGCCAGCATCGACACCGACTTGCCGGAACCGGACTCGCCGACGATCGCCAGCACCTCGCGCGGTTCGATCGAAAGGTCGATGCCTTGCACGGCCATGAACGGTCCGGCCGCGGTGTCGAAGGAAACGGTGAGGTTCTTGATCTCGAGCAGGGGCATGCTCACGACCTCTTCAGCTTGGGGTCGAGCGCATCGCGCAGGCCGTCGCCGATCAGGTTGATGGCGAAGACGGTGATCAGGATGGCGAGGCCCGGGAAGGTCACCACCCACCAGGCGCGCAGGATGAACTCACGTGCTTCGGCAAGCATGGTGCCCCATTCCGGCGTCGGCGGCTGCGCGCCCATGCCGAGGAAGCCGAGCGCGGCCGCCTCGAGAATGGCGTTGGAGAAGGACAACGTCGCCTGCACGATCAGCGGCGCTATGCAGTTGGGCAGGATGGTGACCAGCATCAGCCTGAGATGGCTGGCACCGGCAACCTTGGCCGAGATGACATATTCGCGGTTCTTTTCCGCCATCACGGCGGCCCGGGTCAGCCGCGCGAAATGCGGCTGCAGCACGAAGGCGATGGCGATCATGGCATTGACGAGGCCAGGGCCAAGGACCGCGACCAGCACCAGCGCCAGAAGCAGCGACGGGAAGGCCAGGATGATGTCCATGATGCGCATGATCAGCGTATCGACCCAGCCGCGGCAATAGCCGGCGAGCAGGCCGAGGATGACGCCGGAGATCAGTGCCGTGGTGACGACGACGAAGCCGATGGCGAGCGAGAAGCGTGAGCCATAGATCAGGCGCGACAGCATATCGCGGCCGACGGCGTCGGTACCGAGCAGGAACTGCGCATTGCCGCCCGCCTGCCAGGCCGGTGGCGTCAGGAAGAAGTCACGGAACTGATCGTCAGGCGAATGCGGGGCGAGCAGCGGCGCGAAAAGAGCGACCAGGATCAGCAACGCGAAGACGAAGAGCCCGATCACCGCGCCCTTGTTGATGGAGAAGTAGTGCCAGAATTCCGCGAACATCTGCAGCCGCGCGTCCTGCGGCTTGACGACGGTGGCGGCTTCGACGGTGGCTGGGCCTTCGTTGGTCATGTCAATTGGCCCGTATGCGCGGGTTGATGACGGCGTAGAGCACGTCGACGATGAGGTTCACCGACATGACGATCAGCGCGATCAAAAGCAACCCGCCCTGGACGGTGAAATAGTCGCGCTTGGAAATGGCGTCGATCATCCATTTGCCGATGCCGGGCCAGGAGAAGATGCTCTCGGTCAGGATTGCGCCGGTGAGCAGCGTGCCGACCTGCAGGCCGATGGTGGTGACGACCGGAATCAGCGCGTTGCGGAAGGCATGCAGGCCGACGACGCGGAAAGGGGTCAGGCCCTTGGCACGCGCGGTGCGCACATAGTCCTCACCCAGCACTTCGAGCATGGCCGAACGCGTCTGCCTGGCAATGACCGCCAGCGGTATGGTGCCGAGCACGATGGTCGGCAGGATGAGGTGCGACACCGCCGAACGGAATGCGCCCTTCTGCCCGGAAATCAAGGAATCGATGGTCATGAAGCCGGTCACCGGCTTGAAGAAGTAGAGAAGGTCGATGCGGCCGGAGACCGGCGTCCAATGCAGCGTGCCGGAAAAGACGATGATCAGCAGCAGACCCCACCAGAAGATCGGCATGGAATAGCCCGCCAGCGCGGTGCCCATGGTGAGCTGGTCGAACCAGGAGCCGCGGCGGATCGCGGCGAAGATGCCGAAGGCGACACCGAAGACGACGGCGAAGATCATGGCGAAGATGGCGAGTTCGACCGTTGCCGGGAACCGCACCAGGAAATCCTTGAGCACCGGCGTCTTGGTGGAAAACGAGGTACCGAAATCACCGCTGAGGATGTTGGTCAGGTAGGTCAGATATTGTTGCCAGATCGGCAGGTCGAAACCGAACTGGTGCATCAGCGCCGTGTGACGTTCGGGCGACAGGCCACGTTCGCCCGCAAGCACCAGCACCGGATCACCGGGCAGGATACGCACGAAGCCAAAAGCGAGGATGGTTATCCCGATGAAGGTCGGGATGATGAGGGCGAGCTTGCCTAGGATATAACGCAGCATGGCGGGCGAGGTGGGGCGGCAGCTTGTGGCGCCGCCCCGTTTCGCGAACCTTATTCGGCGATATCGACGCCGTCAAAGCGGTGAATCCCGAGCGGATCCATCGCAAAGCCGGTGACGGTCTTCTGCATCGGCATGAACACCTTGGAATGGGCGAGCGTTGCCCACGGTGCCTGTTCCTTGAAGATGACCTGTGCCTGTTCGTAGAGCTTGGTGCGCTCGGCCTGGTCGGAAACCGTCTTGGCCTTGTTGATGAGCGCATCGAAGTCCTTGTTGCACCATTCCGCGCGGTTGTTCGAACCGACGGAAGCGCAACTCAGGAGCACGCCGAGGAAGTTGTCCGGATCGCCATTATCGCCGGTCCAGCCGACGATGACTGCGCCGTCGTGATCGACCGCCGAAGCGCGCTTGAGGTATTCACCCCAATCGTAGCTGACGATGTTGACCGTGACGCCGACCTTGGCGAAATCCGCCTGGATCAGTTCGGCGGTGCGGCGGGCGTTCGGCATGTACGGGCGCGAAACGGGCATCGCCCAGACGTTCATCTTGAGATCCTTGACGCCGGCTTCCTCAAGCAGCTTCTTGGCCGCATCCGGATCGTACGGATCGTCCTTCACGTCCTTGTTGTAGGACCACATGGTCGGCGGGATCGGGTTGATCGCCACCTGGCCGGCCCCCTGGAAGACCGCGTCGATGATGGCCTTCTTGTTGATGGCCATGTTGAGCGCCTTGCGGACGCGCACGTCGTCGAACGGCTTCTGCTGGGTGTTGTACATCAGCGCGCCGACGTTGAGGCCCTCCTGCTCGTCGACCTTCAGGTTCGGATCCGCCTGCAGGCCGGCAATGTCGGCCGGGGCCGGGTACGACATGATATTGCACTCGCCGGCCTTGAGCTTCTGCGCGCGCACCGCCGGATCGGTGGTGATGGCGAAGACCAGGTCGTCGATCTTCTGCTTGCCGCCCCAATAGTCCGGGTTGGCCTTGTAGCGGATGGCGGCGTCGGTCTGGTAGTCGACGAAGATGAACGGGCCGGTGCCGACCGGCTTCTGGTTGAACAGTTCAGGCGTCTTGTCGGCCTGCAACTTGTCGGCATATTCCTTCGACACGATCGAGGCGAAGTCCATGCCCAGCGTCGGAATGAAGGTGATCGCCGGCTCCTTGAGGGTGAACTTCACCGTCAGGTCGTCGACCTTCTCGACCTTGGTGATGTTGTCGCCGAACTGGTCATTGTAATACTGGTAGGCAATGCCGGGAATGTACTGGAACCACGGGCCGTTCTTGTCGACCTGACGCTGGAACGAGAACACCACGTCGTCGGCGTTGAAATCGCGCGTCGGGGTGAAATAGTCGGTGGCGGCGAACTTGACGCCCTTGCGCAGCTTGAACGTATATTCCTTGCCGTCGTCGGAGATCGTCCAGCTTTCAGCCAGTCCAGGCGAGGTCGTGGTCTTGCCGTGATCGAACTCGACGAGGCGGTTGAAAACGGTACGCGAGGACGCGTCGAACGTCTGGCCCGCGGTGTACGGCGCGGGATCAAAGCCCTCCGGCGATGCTTCCGCGCAATAGACCAGGGTTTTCGCGTTGGCCACGCCTCCCAGGACGCTTGCAGCCAGCAACGCGGCTGCAAAAGTCAATTTCTTCTTCATTGAGCACTCCCTGATGTTCTTCCAAGCCCCTCTATCAGGCTCGCGAAGCGCGCATATAAGCACCGTTTTTCCGGCTTTGGAACACCCCGTTTGCTTACCCCGCGGGAAGCAGGAAAAGAATCCGTAATTTTGCTAAATGGCAGAAGAAATTAGCAGTTTTTTCCATTCACGATATTATTAACGACCGCATTTTTTTATTGATCCGGCATATGGCGACGTCGCCGCCGCGTCGCGTCTTCAGCCGGCCATGGAAGCGGAGAGATACCGTTCCAAGCGTCGCCGGCGGGGAAGATTTTCGGCGGTAAATCTTTCGGCGCCTTGCCGCAAGGGCAAGACTTGCACCGCCGCCGATAGAGGCAATACATAGATGGTCAGGCTGGCGGCAGCGGAGGACGTCTCTGTCATCTGGAGGCGGGCGCGGCACAGGCGACCAAGAGACGGGCGAAGAAGAATTGCTAGGGAGGAACGGGTGGCAAAAGCATCGAAGGCGCCAGTGAAAGTGTCGGCCAAGGCGGTTTCGAAACCAGCCACAGCCGACGGCCCGAGCAAGGCTGCTGCCAAAGCCGCGGCCGCCAAGGCAGGCGCAAAGCCCGCCAAGACAGCACCAGCGGCAAAGGCGGCGACCACGGCCAAGGGCGCCGCCAAGCCGGCCGTGAAAGCCGCCCCGGCAAAGACCTCGCCAACGAAGCCTTCTCCCGTCAAGGCAGGGGCGAACAAGACCGGCGCAACGAAGGCCGCATCGCCAGCGAAGGCGGCGGCACCGTCACCGCCGCCCGCACCAGGCCGGCGACTGCCGAAGGCACTCACCGAGCTCGTCGCCGGCCTGCCAGAAAAACCATGGCTGAAAAGCTATCCGAAGAACATGCCGGCCGAGATCGGCCCCCTTCCCCACAGCTCCATCGGCGACTTCCTTGTCGCCGCGTGCAAGCAGTTTTCCGGCCAGCCGGCCTTCACCTGCATGGGCAAGTCGATCACCTATGCGGAACTCGAGCGGCTCTCGGCGGCATTCGGCGCCCATCTGCAATCGACGGGACTGCAGAAGGGCGCGCGCGTCGCGCTGATGATGCCGAACGTACTGCAGTATCCGGTGGCGATGATGGCGGTGGCCCGCGCCGGCTATACGGTGGTGAACGTCAATCCGCTCTACACGCCGCGCGAACTTGAACACCAGCTCAAGGATTCCGGGGCGCAGGCCATCGTCATCCTCGAAAACTTCGCAAGCACGCTGCAGGCGGTGGTCTCCAGGACCTCGGTCAAGCATGTCGTGGTCGCTTCCATGGGCGACATGCTCGGCGGGCTGAAGGGCACGATCGTCAATCTGGTCGTGCGCCGCGTCAGGAAAATGGTGCCGGCCTGGTCATTGCCCGGTCATGTCAAGTTCAACGCGGCGCTGAAGGCCGGCAGCGGCATGAATTTCAAGCCGGCCACGGTGGCTGCCAATGATGTGGCCTTCCTGCAATATACCGGCGGCACCACGGGGATATCGAAAGGCGCGACCCTGTTGCACAGCAATGTGCTGGCCAACGTCGCGCAGAACTCGCTCTGGGTCGAAGACGCCTACACGATCAAGCCGAAGCCCGCGCATCTCAACTTCGTCTGCGCATTGCCGCTCTATCATATCTTCGCGCTGACGGTGAACGCGCTGATGGGCATGCAGCAAGGCGCCCAGAACATCCTCATTCCCAACCCGCGCGACATTCCAGGCTTCGTCAAGGAACTCGGGAAATATCCGGTCCACATCTTTCCCGGCCTCAACACGCTGTTCAATGCGCTGCTCAACAATGAGGATTTCCGCAAGCTCGACTTCAAGCCGCTGATCCTGACGCTGGGCGGCGGCATGGCGGTGCAGAAGGGCGTTGCCGAGCGCTGGAAGGCGCTGACCGGCTGCCCGGTCTCGGAAGGCTACGGCCTGTCGGAAACCTCGCCGGTGGCGACCGCCAACAAGTTCACATCGGGTGACTTCACGGGCACCATCGGCCTGCCGCTGCCCTCGACCGAAATCGCCATCCGCGACGATGACGGCAACAATTTGCCGCTGGGCGAGGTCGGCGAGATCTGCATCCGGGGTCCACAGGTGATGGCCGGCTACTGGAACCGGCCCGACGAGACCGCCAAGGTGATGACCAAGGACGGCTTCTTCAAGTCGGGCGACATG
Source organism: Mesorhizobium sp. HAY1-8B (assembly GCF_056868045.1). Classification (NCBI taxonomy): domain Bacteria; kingdom Pseudomonadati; phylum Pseudomonadota; class Alphaproteobacteria; order Hyphomicrobiales; family Phyllobacteriaceae; genus Mesorhizobium; species Mesorhizobium sp. HAY1-8B. Next base: position 1,650,684 of record NZ_CP200321.1, on the reverse strand, counting down.
GGCTTCATGGACGAGCGTGGCTACACCAAGATCGTCGACCGCAAGAAGGACATGATCCTGGTCTCCGGCTTCAACGTCTATCCGACCGAACTCGAGGAGGTCGTGGCCATGCATCCGGGCGTGCTTGAAGTCGCGGCGATCGGCGTGCCGGACGAGCATTCGGGTGAAGTGCCGAAGCTGTTCATCGTCAAGAAGGATCCAGCCCTGACCGTGGAAGCCATCACCGCTTTTTGCCGCGAGAACCTTACCGGCTACAAGCGGCCCAAATACATCGAGTTCAGGACCGAATTGCCGAAGACGCCGGTCGGCAAGATCCTGCGGCGGGCGCTGCGCGGCTAGTGATCCTTGCCGACAATGATGCACCAGACCGGCGCCCTCGCCTCGATGCGGCGGAATTCATCAAGGCCAACATGCGCCTTGTCCCGGTGCCCGCACTTCCCGAAATCCGGCTCTACACCGCCCACCCGGGCAGTGGATTGAGACGGCTGGTCGAGCCCGAAGACGGCGCCTACGCGGATGTGGACACGCCGGAACCGCAGCCGCCCTACTGGGCCTATGCATGGGCCGGCGGCGCCGTTCTGGCGCGCTATATCCTCGACCATCCGATGCGCGTGGCGGGCCGCCGCGTGCTCGACCTGGGCGCAGGGTCCGGCCTAGTCGGCATCGCCGCCGCGAAGGCCGGCGCGTGCGAGGTGGTTGCCGCCGAGATCGACCGCAACGGCATCGCCGCGCTCGGCCTCAATGCCGAGGCGAACGGCGTCGAGATCACCATTGCCGAAGGTGATATTACCAAGGGCCTGCCACCGGCGGTCGACCTCGTGCTCGCAGGCGACGTGTTCTATAGCCGCGACGTTGCCCGACGGATCACCCCCTTCCTCGATCGCTGTCTGGCAGCAGGCATCGATGTGCTGGTCGGCGATCCCCGCCGCAACGATTTGCCGCTGTCGCGGCTGCGACTGCTCGCCGAATATCAGGTGCCGGATTTCGGCGATGCAAAGGGTACTGCAAGCAAGCAGAGCGGAGTGTTTTCGTTCGAGGCGGAACGGTGGTAGGGGAACGGGCATTGCAGCCGCGAGGCTCAAAGTGATGTCGGTGCCAGAATTCGCTTGGAATCCCGACGCGGGTTCCGTCTAAAATATGTTTGATAGCTTTAATCCGATCCGTTCACAGATATTTGTGCGTTACATTGGTTGTAAGTATCTCCTTGGACGGGCTCTTAGTTGACTTCCGGGCTCGGCCCAGCCAGCCTGCTAGCCCTCGACCGGTAGATACCAGATGGCGACGGTAACGCCAATGTTACCGCGACTTTAGAACTCATAATATTACCTAGATCGTAACAATGATCAAACAGGCCAATTATAAGATAACAGTACTGACTGTGGCTTCTGCCGGAATATCAATTTTCATGCCTTCGTCGCATTCTCTCGCGGGCGAACTGGTTATCACCGAACAATTGACATGTGGAGCGCTCGGCGACTCAGAGCGGCAGCAATGGGAAACTGCCGCCGCCTCAGGCAACACGGCAGCGCTCAACAATCTCGGGTTCATGTACGTATTGGGTTGCGGTGTGAAGCCAGACCCGCAGCGCGCAAGGGATTACTTCGGGCAGGCCGCCGACAAGGGCGACGCCCAAGCAGAGCACAATCTAGGATACCTCTACGATAGAGGCATCGGCGTGGCTCAGAACAGTGCTCTCGCGTTTGGCTGGTATACCAAGGCGGCGGCTCAGGGATTTGCTCAATCGGAATTGAGCCTAGCCACAATGTACCAGATCGGCCAAGAGGTACCAAAGGACCCGGTCAGGGCCGCCGAACTCCTCCGCCAGGCGGCGGACCAAGGGTTTGCGCTTGCTCAATTTCAACTCGGCGCAGCCTATGAAAGCGGCGAAGGCGTTGAGCGCGATTATGCTCAAGCGATGATGTGGTATCAGAAGGCGGCAGCCCAGAACGATCCCACGGCGCTAGTGGCAATTGGCTATTTATATGAATATGCCCGGGGTGTTCCACAGGATTTCACCGCTGCCATGCACTGGTATCGGGCTGCCGCCGCGCTAGGCAGCCCTATCGGGGAAAATAATCTGGGCGGACTTTATGACACCGGTAGAGGCGTCGCACGCGATGCCGCACAGGCCGCCATTTGGTACGCAAAGGCCTCGGCGCAAGGACTGTCCGCAGCCAGTGCCAATCTCGGCACCCTCTATGCGGCCGGCAAAGGAGTGCCGCAAGATTATCAACGTGCTGTGGAATTGTTTTCGACTGCGGCTGAACGTGGGAATGCTAAAGGTGAGTATAATCTCGGAACGGCCTACTTAACCGGAAAAGGCGTGGGGCAAGATTATGCCCTCGCTCGTCACTGGCTCGAAAAATCAGCAGATCAAAAAAATCCTCGAGCGCAATATGATCTGGCTGCTATATACATGAATGGTCTGGGTGTCGAAAAGAACATTGAAAAAGCGATAACTCTGCTTGAAGAGAGTGCAAATAATGACGAACAGGACGCCCAGATTGCGCTTGGTGCAATCTTTGAATTTGGTATCGGTGTAACAAAAGATCGATCAACCGCTATTATGTACTATGAGAAAGCCGCCAAATCCGGTAATATGAGAGCAAAAGATGCACTTAAGCGCCTTTCTTGACGAATTTTATCTAAATTTCTCTCTGTTCCCAGAAGGCCGTGACCGTAGAGCAAGCTATAGGGGTAGATTTGGCGTCGGATTGGAAGCGGATGCTGCGGTAGATGGACCGCTTAATCGCGGGAGGCGGTCGGCTGGGCCGACTGAACGGAACCACCTTGTCCGCTTCCTACTCCGGCCATCCCGAGAGCAGACATTCGGCTCTCGGCCCCATCTCAGCCATCAATGGCAAAGCGCCTTTCCACCCCCTCCCGATCAAACCGTCTCCTTGACCGGCGTTGAAAGGAAATCCGGCAGGTCGGCAACCGAATCCAGGATGATGTCGGCGATCTCGGCCAGCGATTCGCGCGTACCGGTGCCGGAAAGTACGCCGACCGCCAGGCCACAACCGCCGGCACGCGCCATTTCGAGGTCGTGGCGGTTGTCGCCAACCATGGCGATCTCCGACGGCTTCAGCCCGGTGAGGTCGCAGAAGGCCTGGATGGTGTCGGGCGCGGGTTTGGGATTGGCCACCGCGTCGTAGCCATAGGCCGCGTCGAAAAGCTGCGCGACGCCGAGCGTGACCAAGGTCTTTTCCGCGCCGCTGGTCGAATCATTGGTGGCGACGCCAAGCCGGTAGGATTTTTTATGCAGCGCCGCCAAGGTGTCGACGACGCCTGGCAAGGCCACCGCCATCGTCGAGCCCTGCACCGAGGTGATCTCGTTGAAGCGGGCGACGGCCAGCATCTGATCTTCGTTCGACAGGCGCGGAAACCACAGTTCGACGACGTCGAGATTGGTGCCGGAAGCAAAGATGGAGTCCGGCTTGAAGCGCCGGTTGGCGAAATCGAAGCCGGCGGCCGCGAGCAGCCTGTCGGCCTTCCAGCGGTCGCCATCGGATGCGTCCATGGCCATGAAGTCGGCAACGCCGAGCCAGGTCGCGTTGAAGTCGACAAGTGTCCCGTCCTTGTCGAACAATATCCCCTTGATGTCTGCCAAGTCGATCACTCCGAACCACGCAATTGGTGGATGCGTTCCACAAGGCCCCTTGTAGAGGCGTCGCGGTTTGCGGCGCTTTCCTTGCCTTCCACGACAGGCAGCAGGCCGGTCGCCAGTTCCTTGCCGAGCTCGACACCCCACTGGTCGAAGGAATTGATGTTGAACAGCGTACCTTCGACGAAGACGCGGTGTTCGTAGAGCGCGATCAGCCGGCCGAAGGTGCGCGGGTCGAGCTTGCGATAGAGGATGGTCACCGACGGCCGGTTGCCGGAGAAGACACGATGCGGCGCTATCCTGTCGACATCCGCCGGCTTCATGCCCTTGGCCAGCATCTGCGCGCGCGCCTCGTCCAGCGTGCGACCCTTCATCAGAGCTTCCGACTGCGCCAGGCAGTTGGAGAGCAGCAGGTCATGCTGGTGCTTGAGCTCCGGCTCGTGGCCGACGGCCGCGGCAAGGAATTCGACCGGGATGAAGTCGGTCCCCTGGTGCAGGAGCTGAAAGAAGGCGTGCTGGCCATTGGTGCCGGGCTCGCCCCAGACCAGCGGCCCGGTCGGCGTCGTCACGGGCGTGCCGTCGAGGGTGACACCCTTGCCGTTCGATTCCATATCGAGCTGCTGTAGATAGGCCGGCAGCCTGGACAGGCGCTGGTCATAGGGGATGACCGCGCGCGCCGGATAGCCGCAGATCACGCGATGCCACCAGCCGACCAGCCCTAGAAGCGCCGGCAGGTTCCCGGCGAGCGGGGTGGTGCGGAAGTGCTCGTCCATCTCATGCGCGCCGTCGAGGAAGGCGCGGAAATTTCTTGGGCCGACGGCGATCATGACAGGCAGGCCGATCGCGCCCCAGACCGAATAGCGGCCGCCGACCCAGTCCCAGAAGCCGAAGACACGATCCTGCTCGATGCCGAACCTGGCCACCAGGTCGAGCGCCGTCGAGACGGCGGCGAAATGCTTGCCGACCGCTTCCTTGCCGAGCGCCTTCTGCACCCAGTCGCGCGCCGTCTGCGCGTTGGTCATCGTCTCGACCGTGGTGAAGGTCTTGGAGGCGATGATGAACAGTGTGGTCTCGGCGGACAGGCCCTTCAGCGTGTCGTGGATATGGGCGCCGTCGATGTTGGAGACATAGTGCGCGCGCGGTCCGTCATGATAGGGGGCGAGCGCCAGCGTCGCCATGGCCGGGCCGAGGTCGGAGCCGCCAATGCCGATGTTGACGATATCGGTGATCTTCTTGCCGGTGGCACCTAGCGCCTTGCCGGAGCGGATCGCGTCGGCAAAGGCCCCCATCGCGTCGAGCACGGAAATGACATCCGCCTTGACGTCCTGGCCGTCGACCGTGACGCCCTTGCCGCTGAGGTTGCGCAGCGCCGTGTGCAGCACGGCGCGGTCTTCGGTGATGTTGATCTTCTTGCCGGCAAACATGGCGGCGCGGCGGCCCTCGAGATCGGCGGCGGCGGCCAGCTTCTCCAACAAATCCATGGTGGTGGCGTCGACGGCGCATTTCGACCAGTCGAGCAAAAGGTCGCCGTCGGTGGCGGAGAATGTCTGGAATCGCTGTGGATCGGCGGCGAAGGCTTGACGCATGTCGGCCGGCGCACCGGCGCGATGATCGCGCAAGGCGGCAAGCTGCTTCTGGAAGGCTGACTTATCCACTGGCGGGTAGCTCCTGGCGTTTTGGATGCACCATATCAGACCGGATGTTTCCGGCGCGTGTCGTCGCGGCACAACTATTGAGCCGAACTCCGTGCGGTCAATACGCGGCGATGCCGCATCGCATCACGATGCGATGACACAATGTGTCGCTCAGGGAGGTTGCAGCGCCCGATTTCGGCCGGAAGGATCACTGGCATAAATCCCAAAGATCAGAAAAATTGATTGGCGCAACCCCTTGTGCCACCGTTACATTCGACTGGTCCAGCCAAGCGAAAAAAGCTGGCCATCGAGGAACATCTTCCATGCCACAGAGAAACGACACGGCGATATGGTCCGGCCTGTTCCGGATTTCGGCTGAATCCGGCCAGACCCTGCAGGCGCAGATCCGCCAGGCCATCGTGGCCGCCATTCTCGACCGGCAGATCGCCGCTTCGATGCCGCTTCCCTCCTGCCGAATCCTGGCCGAAAAACTCGGCGTGGCACGCGGAACCGTGGTTCTCGCGTTCCAGCAGCTCGTCGACCAGGGGTTCCTGGTGGCGCGCGAGCGGCGCGGCCATTTCGTCAATCCAGACGTGCTGGCGACACCGGCCAAGCCGCACCAGAAGGCGCCCGACCAGGCCAATGAGATCGACTGGAAGGCGCGCCGGCAGATCGCCGCCAGCGACATGCCGCCGCCGGCCAAGCACGAGAACTGGATCAAGTCGTCCTACCCCTTCGTCTATGGCCAGTTCGACCCGGCGCTGTTCCCCACCGCCGAGTGGCGCGAGTGCAACCGCATGGCGCTGGCCGTGCTCGAGATCCGCAACTGGGCGTCCGACATGGTCGATCGCGACGATCCGCTCTTGATCGAACAGATCCAGGCGCGGCTCCTGCCCCGGCGCGGCATCTTCGCCAATCCCGACGAGATCATCGTCACGCTTGGCGCCCAGAACGCGCTGTACATGCTGGCTTCGCTGTTGATGACCAAGGGCTCGAAGGTGGCGATGGAGGATCCTGGCTACCCCGACGCGCGCTCGATCTTCCGCCTTGCGGGCGCCGAGATCCAGCCCGTGCCTGTCGACCAGTCCGGCATCGTAACCTCTTCCATCCCCAATGATTCCGGCTTCGTGTTCGTCACGCCCAGCCATCATTGCCCGACCATGGTGCCGTTGTCGGCCGAGCGGCGGCAGGATCTGCTCGCACGTGCCAACCGTCACAACCAGATCATCATCGAGGACGGCTATGACAGCCAGCTTCTCGACGAGGCGCCGCAGCAGGCGTTGAAGAGCCTCGATCGCTCCGGCCGCGTCGTCTATGTCGGCTCGATGTCGAAGACGCTGGCTCCGGGCCTGCGGCTTGGCTACATCGTCGCGTCGGCTGGACTAATCGCGGAACTCAGGGCACTGCGCCGTTTCATGCTGCGCCATCCGCCGGCCAACAATCAACGCGCCGTGGCGCTGTTCCTGTCGCTCGGCCATCACGAGGCCCTGGTGCGGCGTCTGTCGAGCGCCTTTGACGAGCGGCGCAAGCGTCTGGTCCATGCGATTTCCGCTTTCCTGCCGGAATGGCGTTCGACCGATTCGGCCGGCGGCACGTCGCTCTGGCTCGAAGGGCCGCGGGGCACCGATTCCCGTGGTTTGGCCGAGGCCGCCGCCTCGCGCAGCGTCATCATCGAGCCGGGAGACCGCTTCTTCGACCGCACTGAAAAGCCTTCGCGTTTCATGCGGTTGGGCATTTCCTCGATCGCGCTGCAGCACATCGAGCCCGGCATCCGCGAACTCGCCACAGCGGCCGGGCGCAGACCGGCCGCTGCCTGATCCACCCACCCGATCCTTTGACCGGAGCCCCAAGGGCGGTTCCGGTTCCTTTAGCTCTGGCACATGCAACCGAACCGGCTGGCCCATAGGCTGTGCCAAAGCCGGCGGCATAGTCGTGGCACAAAGGGGAAGAAGCAGCCGATGGTGGACCAACCGCCGCCCTGCTTCCGAGAAAGCTGGGAGTGTCTCCATGTCAGTGGTTCTTGAAAAGCAGGAAGCGGCGGCGGATCAGCGCTCGCGCCGCTCCGGTGGACGCGAAGCGCGCCGAGCCATGCGGGCAGCGCCGCTGGCAGACGACATCAGGCCGGTGCGCGCCGGCCTCGAGGGCGGCAGCTACGGGCCGTTGCGCGGGAACGACCAGGAACGCATCCACGAGGCGGTGCTGACGCTGCTGGAGACGGTCGGCTTCGCCAATGCGATCCCTTCCTGCATCGAGGCACTGACCAAGGTCGGCGCCACCCATGGCGATGATGGCCGCATCCGTTTCCCGCGCGCGCTGGTGCTCGACACCATCAAGAAGGCAGCGCGCAACTTCACCTTGCACGGCCAGGACCCGAAACACGACATGGTGATCCAGGGCAAGCGCGTGCACTACGGCACGGCGGGTGCCGCCGTGCATCTGGTCGATGTCGAGAAGCGCGAATATCGCGAGTCGCTGCTGCAGGACATCTATGACGCGGCCCGCATCGTCGACGGGCTCGACAACATCCATTTCTTCCAGCGGCCGATGGTGCCTCGCGACATTCCCGATCCGCTCGAAATGGACTTCAACACGCTCTATGCCTGCGTGATGGGCACGTCCAAGCATGTCGGCACCTCGTTCACGGTGCGCGAGAACGTGCAGCCGGCGCTGGAGATGCTCTATGCCATTGCCGGCGGCGAGGAGAATTTCCGCGCCCGGCCTTTCGTTTCGAACTCCAACTGCTTCGTCGTGCCGCCGATGAAGTTCGCCGAGGACGCCTGCGGCGTGCTCGAGGCCTGTGTCGAGGGCGGCATCCCGATCCTGCTGCTGTCGGCCGGCCAGGCCGGCGCGACCGCTCCGGCGGCGATTGCCGGCGCGGTGGTGCAGGCGGTGGCCGAAGTGCTGGCCGGCCTGGTCTATGTCAACGCCATCAAGCCGGGACATCCGGCGATCTTCGGCACCTGGCCGTTCGTGTCGGATCTGAGGACCGGCGCCATGTCGGGCGGCTCGGCCGAGCAGGCGGTGTTGACAGCTGCCTGCGCGCAGATGGCGCAGTTCTACGATTTGCCCGGCGGCTCTGCCGCCGGCATGACGGATTCGAAACTGCCCGACATCCAGTCCGGCTATGAAAAAGGCATCACCGACGTGATGGCCGGTCTTGCCGGGCTCAACCTGGTCTATGAATCGGCCGGCATGCATGCCTCGCTGCTCGGCTTCTGCCTGGAAAGCCTGATCATCGACAATGACATGCTCGGACATTGCCTGCGCTGCGTCCGCGGCATCGAGGTGACCGATGAAGCGCTGTCGATCGACACCATCGCCGAAGTCTGCCTGAAGGGACCGGGCCACTATCTCGGCAACGAGCAGACGCTGCGGCTGATGCAGACCGAGTATTTCTATCCGGCCGTCGGCGACCGGTTTTCGCCGAAGGAATGGAACGAAAAGGGCCGGCCCGACATATTGCAGCGCGCGATCATCGAGAAGAAGCGCGTCCTTGCCGAACGTTTCCCGCGCCATGTGCCGAAGCTGCTGGACGACAGGCTGCGCGCGCGCTTCGGCGACATGATCAAGCTGCCGCGCGCCAATATGGGCGGCTGAGTCAAAGAGTCAGTCGGCGCCCAGGCCGTAGCGTTCGACCACTTCGGCGTTGATCAGCTTGGCATGCAGCGTCATCAACACGATCTGGGCGTCGAAACTGTCGCCGGCCTCGACCGCGTGCTCGATACGGCGCTCCACGTCCTGCCGCTGCCGCAGGCCGTGGGAGCGTTCGAACGCCTCGGGTCCGGCAATGCAATAGCTGAACAGCCGCGCCACGTCCGGGTAGGCCTGTGGCGGCGGCTCGTCGGACCAGCGATCCTTCATCAGATTGACGAGGGTGAGTTTCACGCCCTCCGGCACAAGGGCGGGATGAAGATCGGCGTCGCGCAATGCCGTATCAAGCTGCCTCAGATCGCCCGATCGTCCGAACATGCCGAGGAAGCCAAGGGAAGAGCGTCGCTGCGCCATGATGTTCCAATCCGTTTCCAACCACTTAAGTGGTCGGCGAGCGGAATACAAAGGCAGGCGAATATCTAAGCGCGTCGCGTTGAAACGGGTTCATGTGACACGCCTCAGGTCTTTGTTTTCATGCATGTCGTTCTCCCCAAAACCGAGATCACCTTTTGGGCGAGATGCATTAGCCGCTCGCCGCCAGCAGCAAGACACCGGCAAGGGCCGATCCGGCGAGTGTCGGCAGCATGCCGATCTTCAGCTTCAGGACGGCGATCATCGCGGCACAGGAAAGCAGCGCCGCACGCCAGTCGATCGACGAAAGTATCGGCACATTCATGCCGAGGCCCGTCGCGTGCACCTCACGGAAAACGACGTGCAAGGCAAACCACAAGGCAAGATTCATGATGACGCCGACAACAGCGGCGGTGATCGCGCCGAGCGCCGCCGACAAGGCCCTGTTGCCGCGCAGCGCCTCGATATATGGCGCGCCAAGAAATATCCAGAAGAAGCACGGCGTAAAGGTCACCCACAGGGTCAGCAGCGCTCCGAGCGATCCGCCAAGCAATGGGTTCAGCGACCCGGCGTGACGGAACGCGGCGATGAAGCCGACAAACTGCAGCACCAGGATGAGTGGCCCAGGCGTGGTTTCGGCAAGCCCAAGCCCATCGACCATTTCACCGGGCGCGAGCCAGCCAAAGGACTGGACGGCCGCCTGCGCGACATAGGCCAGCACCGCATAGGCGCCACCGAAGGTGACGACCGCCATCAGGCTGAAGAACCGGCCGATCTCGGTCCACACGCTGGCGGAACCGGTGAACCACCAGATGAGCAGAACCGGTCCGAGCCAGATCGGCAGCCAGATCGCGACAGTACGTGGCGCATGCCACCTGGTCGGTTTGACATGGGTCAGTTCGCCGCGTTCGAACATCAAGTCGACGGCGCCCTTGACGTCGGGACCGTCATCCTTGCCGTGCGCCGAACCGGAGAAGAGACCAGGGGAGAGGCGGTCTCCCAGCCATCCTGTCAGACCCGCGAGCAGGATAATCAGCGGGAACGGCACATTCAAAGCGTATATGGCGATGAAAGCTGCGACCGCGATCGACACCATGGCCCGGTTTTTCAGGGCGCGCTGTCCGATGCGGATCACCGCCTCGATGACGATGGCAAGCACGGCCGCCTTCACCCCGAGGAAAAGCGCCTCGACGAGCGGCATGTCGCCATAGATCACATAGAGGCTGCTCAAGATCAGCATGACGAGCGCGCCGGGCACGACGAACAGGATGCCGGCGACAAGGCCGCCGATCGTCCTGTGCAGCAGCCAGCCGATATAGATGGCGAGTTGCTGGGCTTCCGGGCCAGGCAAGAGCATGCAGTAGTTCAGAGCATGCAGGAAACGCTGTTCGCCGATCCAGCGCCGCTCCTCGACCAGTTCCCTGTGCATCAGGGCGATCTGCCCGGCCGGTCCGCCGAAGCTGAGCAGTCCGATCTTCGCCCAGAGCTTCACGGCTTCGGCAAAGGTCGGCACGGCCGGCGCCTCGACGTTCCCCGACTTGTGTGCAGGCGCAACGGCGCTCATGACGGTTTACCCGCGCTGGGCCAATTGTGGGTTTCCTCGGTGGCGTCGCGGCACCAGCGGAAGAACGCATCGTAGAGCAGCATGCCTGCTTCCAGTTGCTCCAGATCGTCGCGAAACATCCGCGACAAGCCAAGCGAGGCAGCCAGAAAGCCGGCGGCCTGGGGCACCAGATCGAGGTTTGCGGTATCGGCAGCGCGCACCATCACGGCAAGGCGATCGAGTGCGGCGGATTCCAGCCCGAATTCCTCGATCATCGTATCGAAGGTGCAGCGTTCGCCACGATGGCTCCAGAACACGTTGTCGATGTCGAACGGCTCGGCCTGAAAGCGGTCGGCCACAGCAGGCACTTCGGCCGCCTCGACGAACAGGAAGACCGCGCGAGGATCGATGAAACGCCGGATCAGCCAGGGGCAGGCGATGCGGTCGACCTTGGGGCGCGCGCGCGTCACCCACACCGTGCGGCCCTTTTCGTCGCGCGGCGGCAATTTGTCGGTGCGGACCAGAAGCCCGTCCGCATCGCCCCAGGCTTCGAAACCGCCTTCGAGAGTTTCGGCGGGAATCCCCTCCTGGCGCAGCCACGCGGCTACACCTTGCGAGAGTTTGCGGCCTTTCTGGCAGACCACCACCACGGGCTTGCCGGCGAAGTCGGGCGCCCAGGTCAAAACGGTTTTGAAATCGCGACGGACCGAGGCCGGCAGCAGGCGCGGATCGGCGTCGAAATCCTCATCAATGCGGACATCGATGATTGCAGACGCACCCGGCAGGCCGACCAGACGGGATAGTTGCGATACGGTGATAGCGGTTGTTGACGGCATGGCGTCCACCTCCTGATAGAGAAGCCTGGACGCGAACGTTGGGCTGACGCCTCACGGGGTCGTCGCGATACACCCCTTGTTATGATCGTGGATTTGTTGGGCGCGCTTGTCAAGGATCGTGACCGGTCTCGAACGGCGGCCAGGACGCACAATGCCCAAACGAAAGCACGGCCGGCGGCCTGATTGATCAAGCCGCCAGCCGTCGATCCAATGTCAGTGGGTGTCCCCGGAGCAATCAATGATTGTCCCTGGGAACGCCGCTGGTATGGGCGACGTCCAGGTATTTCACGGCCGGCTTCAGCACCATCCCTTCCGAGAACTGGTCGACCATGCCGCGCTGGATCTCCTGCCACGGCGTCTGGTGCTTGGGGTAGTGGTAGCCGCCATTGCTCTCCAGCTCGGCGCGCCGCCTGGCAAGCTCTTCATCGCTGATCAGCATGTTGGCGGTGGCTTTGCGCAAGTCGATGCGCACACGGTCGCCGGTCTTGAGCAGCGCCAGTCCGCCGCCGATCGCGGCTTCCGGCGAGGCGTTGAGGATCGATGGCGAGCCCGACGTGCCCGACTGGCGGCCGTCACCGATGCAGGCCAGCGAGTGGATACCCTTCTTGATGAGGTAAGCCGGCGGCTGCATGTTGACGACCTCGGCGCCGCCGGGATAGCCGACCGGGCCGGCGCCGCGCATGAACAGGATGGTGTGCTCATCGATGCCTTGCGCCGGATCGTCGATGCGGGCGTGGTAGTCCTCCGGACCGTCGAAGACCATGGCGTTGCCCTCGAAGGCTTCCGGATCGTTCGGATTGGACAGATAGCGCTCGCGGAATTCCGGCGAGATGCCGCTCATCTTCATGATCGCGGAATCGAACAGATTGCCCTTGAAGTTGATGAAGCCGGCATTGGTCTTGAGCGGTTTGTCGACACTGTGGATGACGTCGGCGTTTTCGTTTGCGACACCCTTGCAATTATCGCCGATGGATTTGCCGTTGACGGTCACGGCCTCAGGATAGGGCAGCAGCCCGGCCTTCATCAGTTCGGCAACCACGGCTGGCACGCCGCCGGCATGATGATAGTCCTCGCCCAGATATTCGCCGGACGGCTGCAGATTGACGATGAGTGGCACCTTGAGGCCGATCTTCTGCCAGTCGTCATTGTCGAGCGGCACGCCGAGATGGCGGGCGATGGCATTGAGATGGATCGGTGCGTTGGTGGAGCCGCCGATCGCCGAATTGACGACGATGGCGTTCTCGAAGGCCTTGCGCGTCATGATGTCGGACGGCTTCAAATCCTCATGCACCATGTCGACGATGCGCTTTCCCGTCTCGTAGGCGATCTGGCCGCGCTCACGGTATGGCGCCGGGATGGCGGCCGAGCCCGGCAGTTGCATGCCGAGCGCCTCGGCCAGCGAATTCATCGTGGTGGCGGTGCCCATGGTGTTGCAATAGCCGGTGGAGGGCGCCGAGGAGGCAACGATGTCCATGAACTCGTCATAATTGATCTCGCCGGCCGACAGGCGCTGGCGCGATTCCCAGACGATGGTGCCGGATCCGGTGCGCTTGCCCTTGTGCCAGCCGTTGAGCATCGGGCCGACCGACAGCGCGATGGCCGGGATATTGACGGTGGCCGCCGCCATAAGCAGCGCCGGCGTGGTCTTGTCGCAGCCGATGGTGAGCACAACGCCATCGAGCGGATAGCCGTAGAGCACCTCGACCAGGCTGAGATAGGCAAGGTTGCGATCAAGGGCCGCGGTCGGGCGCTTGCCGGTCTCCTGGATCGGATGGCAGGGGAACTCGAAGGGGATGCCGCCCATCGAGACGATACCTTCGCGCACGCGCTTGGCGAGCTCGATATGGTGCCGGTTGCAAGGCGACAGATCAGAGCCGGTCTGGGCAATGCCGATCAGCGGCTTGCCCGACATCAGTTCGGCGCGGGTCAGCCCGTAATTCAGGTAACGCTCCAGATAGAGCGCCGTCATTCCCGGATTGTCGGGGTTGTCGAACCACTCCTGCGAGCGAAATTTCTTCTTTCCTGTGGGGGCGCCAGCCATCATGGTCTCCGTATTTGTATGACAAATCGATATGACAACGCGCGGATGCAGGCAAGGGGCACGCGCGATCTGAATCCGGACTTTGGTGCGATAGACATGTATCGGGCCGCGCGCTAGGACCAATCGACATCAGTTGCACGGGAGGTCTTGATGGCTTTGGTGATCGAAGGCGAGGAACGCATCGCGGCGCCCGTCCAGAAGGTATGGGAAGCTCTGAACGATCCGGCGGTGCTTAAGGAGAGCATTCCCGGTTGCCAGAGCCTGGAGAAGACGTCGGACACCGAGATGGCGGCGACGGTCGTGCTGAAGATCGGACCGATCAAGGCGACCTTCAATGGCGAGGTGACGCTGAAGAACCTCAAGCCGCCGCATTCCTACACGATCCAGGGCGAAGGCAAGGGCGGCATCGCCGGTTTCGCCAAGGGCGGCGCCGACGTGACGCTGACGGCGGATGGGCCGAATGCCACGGTGCTCAAATATGCCGCCAAGGCCGAAGTCGGCGGCAAGATCGCCCAGCTCGGCAGCCGGCTGATCGAGTCGACGTCGAAAAAACTGGCCGGGCAGTTCTTTTCGACATTTGGCGAGAAGGTCGGCGGCTGACCCTCTTCCCGGGAGGTCACTCGAAGACGATGCTCGGCACCGCCGCTTCGGCCGCGCCGCGTTCTTCATTGACCCTGTCCCAGACCTTGGTGGCGATGTCGCGGTAGGTTTTCGCGGCTGCGCCGTCGGGCTTCGAGACGACCACCGGCGCACCGGCATCCGAGCTTTCGCGGATGCCCATTTCCAGCGGCACTTCGCCGAGGAAGGTGACGCCGAGGCGTTCGGCTTCGCGGCGCGCGCCGCCATGGCCGAAAATGTCGTAGCGCTTGCCGGTGTCAGGGGCGATGAAATAGCTCATGTTCTCGACGATGCCGAGCAGCGGCACGTCGACCTTCTTGAACATGTTCAGCCCCTTGCGGGCATCGATGAGGGCCAGGTCCTGTGGCGTCGAGACGATGACGGCGCCGGCCAGCGGCACCTGTTGCGCCATGGTCAATTGCGCATCGCCGGTGCCGGGCGGCATGTCGACGACGAGCACGTCGAGCCTGCCCCATTCGACCTCGCGCAACATCTGTGTCAGTGCCGACATCACCATCGGCCCGCGCCAGATCATCGGCGTTTCCTCATCGACGAGGAAGCCCATCGACATCACCTTGAGGCCGTAATTCTCCATCGGCTTCAGGATCTTGCCGTCAACCGTCTGCGGGCGGCCATGGATGTCGAGCAGCTTGGGCATGGACGGGCCGTAGATGTCCGCATCGAGCACGCCGACCCGCAAGCCATTGGCGGCAAGGCCAAGCGCCAGGTTGACGGCGGTGGTCGACTTGCCGACGCCGCCCTTGCCCGAGGCAACCGCGATGATCGCCTCGATGCCGGGCACGCCGCGCTTGCCCTGGCTGTGCGAAGCGGGGGCATGCGGAGCGGAACGCGGTGCGGCGGGCGGAGCCGGCGGGGCCGGCCTGGACGCGGGACGAGCCGGAACCGGTGCCTCCATGCCGCCGCCCTTCTTTTCCGCCGTCAACGCGACAACGGCGCCGGCAACACCTGGAATTGCCTTGACGACACGTTCGGCGGCGGCGCGCAGCGGCTCCATCTCCTGCGCCCTGGCGGCTGGAACAGTGATCGAGAAGAACACTTTCGAATCGGCGATGAAAATCTCGGAAACCATGCCGAGGTCGACAATGTTGCCGGTGAAATCCGGCCCATTGACCGTCTTCAGACGCTCGGTGACGATTTCCTTGGTAACGGACATGATTTTATCCTGGCGTTGGGCTGCCGCTCAGATAGTGCAGATTGAAGCCGACTCCAAGCGCCACGATGCCCGCGGTCAACCCGCCAGGTCGACGGCGAGATAGGTAAGAGCCGAAATCGCCGCCGTCGCCGGCAAGGTGATGATCCAGGCGATGACGATGTTCCCGGCGATGCCCCAGCGCACCGCCGAGACGCGGCGGGCAGCGCCGACGCCGATGATGGCACCGGTGATCGTGTGCGTGGTCGATACGGGAACGCCGAGCCAGGTGGCGGCGAACAGCGTGATGGCGCCGCCGGTTTCGGCGCAGAAGCCCTGCATCGGATTGAGCCGGGTGATCTTCGAACCCATCGTGTGGACGATCCGCCAGCCGCCGAACAGCGTGCCGAGCGCCAGCGCCGACTGACAGGTGAGGACAACCCAGAGCGGCACGTAGAATTTCTCGCCGAGCATGCCTTGCGAATAGAGCAGCACGGCGATGATGCCCATGGTCTTCTGCGCATCGTTGCCGCCATGGCCGAGCGAATAGAGCGAGGCGGAAAAGAACTGCAGGACGCGAAAAGTGCTGTCAACGGCGAACGGCGTCTGGCGCAGGAACAGCCACGAAACCACCAGGATCAGGACAAGCGCCAGGATAAAACCGGTCGCCGGCGAGAGCACGATCGCGGCGACCGTCTTGCCAAGTCCCGACCAGACAATGGCACCGATGCCCGCCTTGGCGACGCCGGCGCCGACCAGTCCTCCGATCAGCGCGTGCGAGCTGCTCGAAGGGATGCCGGCAATCCAGGTGACGATGTTCCAGACAATGGCGCCGACGAGAGCCGAGAAGATCACCGCCGGCGTGACGATGCTGACGTCGACGATGCCTTTCCCCACGGTTTCGGCGACATGCAGGCCGAAGAACATGAAGGCGATGAAATTGAAGAAGGCTGCCCACAGCACTGCATATTGCGGCCTGAGCACGCGTGTGGAGACGATGGTGGCGATGGAGTTGGCCGCATCGTGCAGGCCGTTGAGAAAATCAAAGAACAGCGCGACGGCGACAAGGCCGGCCAGCAGGGGGAAGGCGATCGCGGCGTCCATCGCCTAGACGTTCTCGATGACGATGCCGCTGATCTCGTTGGCGACGTCCTCGAAGCGATCGACCACCTTCTCCAGCTGACCATAGATTTCCGAGCCGATCAGGTAGGCCATCGCGTCACCGCGGCCGTGGCGCCTGAACAGATCCTTCAGGCCCTGCTCATGCAAATCGTCGGCCCGGCCCTCGGCGCGCATGACTTCCTCGGCGAGGGCGTTGAGGCGTGCGCTGTTGGCGCCGACCTTGGCGAGCAGCGGGATCGCCTCCGCGACCAGCCGCGCGGCGTCGACGATGACGGCGCCCATTTCCTGCATCAGCGGATCGAACTCCCGCTTCTCGAACAGTCTTACCGTCTTGACGGTCTTGTGCATCATGTCGATGGCATCATCCATCGACTGGATCAGATCCTTGATGTCGCCGCGATCGAAAGGGGTGATGAAGGAGCGTCGCACGGCCAGCAGGACTTCGGCGGTGACGTGATCGGCCTCGTCCTCGAGATCGACGATCTTCTGGCACCAGCGATCGATGTCCTTGCCCTGGAGAAGCTGCTGCAGCGCCTCCGCGCCGCCGACCACCGTGCGGGAATGCCGCTCGAACAGGTCGAAGAAACGATCTTCGCGTGGCAGCAGCTTGCGGAACCAGCCCAGCATGTCAGTCTCCCATCGCGCCCGGTCCACGACCGTTTTATTGACATAGCGCCGCGCGATGCCGCGGGAAACAGTAAGCCGGCTGAAAGATGTGGATGCGGAACGATTGCGCATATTGCTTGCGGCAAAGGACAATTTCCCCGAGCCTGTGCGTGACGACCGGAAGGATGGCATGATCGACAAACTCGAATTCTTCATCGCGCTGGCCAAGGAAGAACATTTCGGCCGGGCGGCGGAAGCATGTGGCGTCACCCAGCCGACCTTGTCGGCCGGCATCAAACAGCTGGAGGGGCAGCTCGGTGTCATGCTGGTCAATCGCGGGTCGCGTTTCCAGGGGCTGACGCCGGAGGGCAAGCAGGTGCTGGTCTGGGCGCGCCGCATCGTCGGCGATTCGAGGGCCATGCGCGAGGAGATGCGGGCCGCGCGCCACGGCCTTTCCGGCCGCATCCGCATTGCCGCCATTCCGACCGCGCTGGCCATGGTGGCGCGGCTGACGACGCCGTTTCGCGAAAAGCACCCGGGCGTCACCTTCTCGGTGCTGTCGCGCACTTCGATCGAGGTGCTGTCGTTGCTCGGCAATTTCGACATCGACGCCGGCATCACCTATCTCGACAATGAGCCGCTCGGGCGGGTGACCAGCGTGCCGCTCTATGACGAGCGCTATCAGCTGATCACGGCGGTCGGAAACCCCTACTCCGACCGCGACAAAGTGACATGGGCCGAGATCAGCCGGTTGCCGCTCTGCCTGCTGACGCCGGACATGCAGAACCGCCGCATCATCGACCAGCATCTGGCCGAGGCCGGGGTTCAGGTGCGGCCGACGCTCGAATCCAACTCGATGATCGTGCTGTTCTCGCACATACGGACCGGCAAATGGTCGTCGATCATGCCGCTCAACCTCGCGGAAACATTCGGCTTTTCCGAGCCGATCCGGGCCATTCCGATCGTCGAGCCGGATGCCAGCCACACGGTCGGCCTGGTGGCCACGCCGCGCGAGCCGCACACGCCTTTGGTGCAGGCGCTGCTGGACGAGGCAATGGCGCTGGCAGACGATTTCCGCGCCCACCGCTAGGCTAGAGAAAGGCGGCTGGACGTGCTTGATAGAAATTTTCTATCAAGCGACGGATCAGCTTTATTGATTTCGCGGGTTTCCTCTGTTTTTGTAACGACTTAGCGCTAGAACGCTACCGACCAGGGAGGGCGCTGCATGACGATGCAGCCTGCAAGTACCGAGATCGTATCGCGCACGGCCGCGATCATCCACGAGCTGAAAGGCCTCGAAGGCCCGCTGCTGCCGATCCTCCACGGCATCCAGGAAGAGTTCGGGCATGTGCCGCAGGACGCCGTGCCCGTCATCGCCGATGAACTGAACCTGTCCAGGGCCGAGGTGCATGGCGTCGTGACCTTCTATCATGACTTCCGTGCGCGGCCGGCCGGCCGCCACGTGCTCAAGCTGTGCCAGGCGGAAGCCTGCCAGTCGATGGGTTCGGATGCGGTGGCCGCCAGGGTCAAGCAGCTGCTCGGCATCGATTTCCACGAGACCACCCGCGATGGATCGGTCACGCTCGAGCCGGTCTATTGTCTCGGGCTTTGCGCCTGTTCGCCGTCGGCGATGCTGGACGGCGAGGTGATCGGGCGGCTCGATGACGACAAGATAGACGAGATCGTTGCCGAGGTGCGCTCATGATCCCCCGCATCTATATTCCCGGCGATTCGGGCGCGCTGGCGCTCGGCGCGGAAAAGGTCGCCAAGGCCATTCGCGCTGAACTGGCCGAGCGTGGCATCGAGGCCAAGATCGTGCGCAACGGGTCGCGCGGCGCCTATTTCCTCGAGCCCATGGTCGAGGTGGCGACCGCCAACGGCCGTGTCGCCTACGGGCCGGTCAAGCCCTCGGACGTCAAGAGCCTGTTCGATAGCGGCTTCCTCACCGGCGGCCATCACAAGCGCTGGCTGGGCGCGCCGGACAAGATTCCCTTCCTGGCCAAACAGACCAGGCTGACCTTTGCGCGCTGCGGCATCAACGACCCGCTGTCGCTCGACGCCTACAAGTCGCTCGGCGGGCTGAAAGGCCTGCAGAACGCGGTGGCCATGGTGCCCGCCGATGTCGTCAAGCAGGTTACCGAGTCGGGCCTGCGCGGCCGTGGCGGCGCGGGTTTCCCGACCGGCATCAAATGGAAGACGGTGCTGGATACGGCGGGTGACCAAAAATACATCGTCTGCAACGCCGATGAAGGCGACAGCGCCACTTTCGCCGACCGCATGATCATGGAGGGCGATCCCTTCGTGCTGATCGAAGGCATGACGATCGCCGGTGTCGCGACCGGCGCGACCAAGGGTTTCGTCTATATCCGCTCGGAATATCCGCACGCGGTGGCGACGATGAACAAGGCCGTCGAGATCGCCCGCAAGGCCGGCGTGCTCGGCGTCAATGTGCTGGGTTCGCCCAACGCCTTCGACATGGAAATCCGCGTCGGCGCCGGCGCCTATGTCTGCGGCGAGGAAACCTCGCTGCTCAACAGCCTCGAAGGCAAGCGCGGCGTTGTGCGCGCCAAGCCGCCGCTGCCGGCGATCCAGGGCCTGTTCGGCAAGCCGACGGTGATCAACAATGTCATCTCGCTGGCTTCCGTCCCTATCATCATGGACAAGGGTGCGGCCTTCTACAAGGATTTCGGCATGGGCCGTTCGCGCGGCACGATCCCGATCCAGATCGCCGGCAACGTCAAGCATGGCGGCCTGTTCGAGACGGCCTTCGGCCTGACGCTGGGCGAGATCGTCGACGATATCGGCGGCGGCACCGCCACTGGCCGGCCGGTGAAGGCCGTGCAGGTCGGCGGCCCGCTCGGCGCCTATTTCCCGCGCTCGCTGTTCGACACCGCCTTCGACTATGAAGCCTTTGCCGCCAAGGACGGGCTGATCGGCCATGCCGGTATCACCGTGTTCGACGATACGGCCGACATGCTGAAGCAGGCGCGCTTCGCCATGGAGTTCTGCGCCATCGAAAGCTGCGGCAAGTGCACGCCCTGCCGCATCGGCTCGACGCGTGGGGTGGAGACCATCGACAGGCTCGCCGCCGGCATCGAGCCGGAAAAGAACCTCGCTCTGGTCACCGATCTCTGCAACACGATGAAGTTCGGATCGCTCTGCGCGCTGGGTGGTTTCACACCCTACCCGGTGATGAGCTCGATCACCCATTTCCCCGAGGATTTCAAGCCCGCGCCTGCGCGCGTGGCTGCTGAATAGGAGCTGGCAGATGAACATCAAGGCCGACTTCCCGATACTCATCGAAGAACTCGATTACGGGACCCCGGAATCGAAGTCGCAAAAGCAGGTCACGCTGATCGTGGACGGTCGCAGCATCAGCGTGCCGGAAGGCACCTCGATCATGCGGGCGGCGATGGAAGGCGGGGTTGAGATCCCGAAGCTCTGCGCCACCGACATGCTGGACTCGTTCGGCTCCTGCCGTGTCTGCCTGGTCGAGATCGAAGGGCGCGGCGGCACGCCGGCGTCCTGCACGACACCGGTCGGCGAAGGCATGGTGGTGCGCACGCAGTCCGACCGGCTCGACGCGATCCGCCGCGGCGTCATGGAACTCTATGTCTCCGACCATCCGACCGGATGGAACGAGAAGGCCGGAACCGGCGCCAGCGAATTCGACGCGGTGGCGAAGTCGGTCGGCCTGACAGAGAACCGCTACGGCATCGAGGGCCGCAACCACGTCAAGCAGGAAGATGGCGTGGCGCCCGGCCATGGTTCGCTGGCGGTCGACTACATCGCCCGCGACGAATCCAACCCCTATTTCACCTATGATCCGGCACAGTGCATCGTCTGCTCGCGCTGTGTGCGCGCCTGCGAGGAGGTTCAAGGCACCTTTGCCCTGACGATCGAGGGCCGCGGTTTCGAGTCGCGCATGGTTGCCGGCATGCATGAGGACTTCATCGCCTCCGAATGCGTGTCCTGCGGTGCCTGCGTGCAGGCCTGCCCGACCGACGCGCTGCGTGAGAAGACAGTGCTCGAGAAGGGCATGCCCGAGCGCTCGGCCGTAACCACCTGCGCCTATTGCGGCGTCGGCTGCTCGTTCAAGGCCGAGGTGAAGGGCGACGAAGTCATCCGCATGATGCCCTACAAGGATGGCAAGGCGAACCATGGCCATTCCTGCGTGAAGGGCCGTTTCGCCTACGGCTACGCCACCCACAAGGACCGCATCCTGTCGCCGATGATCCGGGAAAAGGTCAGCGACCCCTGGCGCGAAGTGAGCTGGGAAGAGGCGATCGCCCATACGGCCAAGGAATTCCGCCGGATCCAGTACCAGTATGGACGCACCGCGATCGGCGGTATCACCTCCTCGCGCTGCACGAACGAAGAGACCTATCTCGTGCAGAAGATGGTACGGCAGGGCTTTCGCAACAACAATGTCGACACCTGCGCGCGTGTCTGCCATTCGCCGACCGGCTATGGGCTCGGCCAGACCTATGGCACCTCGGCCGGAACGCAGGATTTCGATTCCGTCGAGTTCACCGACGTCGCCGTCATCATCGGCGCCAATCCGGCTTCCGCCCATCCGGTCTTCGCCTCGCGGCTGAAGAAACGCCTGCGCCAGGGTGCCAAGCTGATCGTGCTCGATCCGCGTCGCACCGAAATGGTGAAATCGGCACATATCGAAGCGGATTACCATCTGCCGCTGAAGCCCGGCACCAATGTCGCGGTGCTGACGGCGCTGGCGCATGTCATCGTCACCGAAGGCCTGTTCAACGAAGCCTTCATCCGCGAACGCTGCGACTGGACGGAGTTCCAGGACTGGGCATCGTTCGTCGCCCTGCCGGAAAACAGCCCCGAGACCGTCGGCAAGCTTTCCGGCGTCGATCCCGAGCTGATCCGTGGCGCTGCCCGGCTCTACGCCAAGGGCGGCAATGGCGCGATCTATTACGGCCTCGGCGTCACCGAGCACAGCCAGGGCTCGACCACCGTCATGGCGATCGCCAACCTTGCGATGGCGACAGGCAATATCGGCCGCCCAGGCGTTGGGGTGAACCCGCTGCGCGGCCAGAACAACGTGCAGGGCTCGTGCGACATGGGCTCCTTCCCGCACGAACTGCCGGGCTATCGCCACATCTCCGGCGAAGCCGTGCGCGACATCTATGAAAGCCTGTGGGGGGTGAAGCTCGACGACGAGCCTGGCCTGCGCATCCCCAACATGCTGGATGCCGCCGTCGACGGCTCGTTCAAGGGCATCTACATCCAGGGTGAGGACATCCTGCAGTCCGATCCCGACACCAAGCATGTCGCCGCCGGCCTTGCCGCGATGGAATGCGTGGTCGTGCACGACTTGTTCCTCAATGAGACGGCGAACTATGCGCATGTCTTCCTGCCAGGCTCGACCTTCCTGGAGAAGGACGGAACCTTCACCAATGCCGAGCGCCGCATCAACATGGTGCGCAAGGTCCTGGAGCCGAAGGCACGCTACGCCGACTGGGAAGCAACGCAGGAGCTCGCCCGCGCGATCGGGCTCGACTGGAACTACCAGCACCCCTCCGAGATCATGGACGAGATCGCCAAGACGACGCCAAGCTTCGCCGGCGTCTCCTTCGAGTTGCTCGACCGTGTCGGGTCGGTGCAATGGCCCTGCAACGAGAAGGCTCCGCTCGGCACGCCGATCATGCATGTCGACGGCTTCGTGCGCGGCAAGGGCAAGTTCATCCGCACCGAATATGTGGCGACGGACGAGAGAACCGGGCCGCGCTTCCCGCTGCTTTTGACCACCGGCCGCATCCTCAGCCAGTACAATGTCGGCGCGCAGACGCGGCGCACCGACAATGTCATGTGGCACTCGGAAGACCGGCTGGAAATCCATCCGCACGATGCCGAGAACCGCGGCCTGCGCGATGGCGACTGGGTGCGGCTGACCAGCCGCTCCGGCGAAACGACGCTGCGCGCGCTGATCACCGACCGGGTGTCGCCGGGCGTGGTCTACACGACGTTCCACCATCCCGACACGCAGGCCAACGTCATCACCACCGACTTCTCCGACTGGGCGACCAACTGTCCGGAATACAAGGTGACGGCGGTGCAGGTCGGCGCCTCCAACGGGCCGTCGGAATGGCAACGCGAGTACGATGAACAGGCAAAGCACAGCCGCCGCATCGCCTCGCTGCAGGCGGCGGAGTAATCTTGGCCGCGCGCCGCAAAGCAACGACCGAGATATCGCGGCTGGCGCACCGCGCCAGTGGCACGGCTGCGGCCAACCGCATGGTGCCGGAGGAGACGCCGGTGGCGTTCTCCTTCGCCGGCACCACGCATGCGGTGATGATGGCAAGCCCGGCCGACTTCGAGGATTTCGCGCTCGGCTTCTCGCTGACCGAAGGCATCATCGCTTCCCCTGAAGAGATCGAAGCGATCGAGGTCGAGGATCATGGCGCCGGCATCGACATCCAGATCCGGCTGAAGGACCAGGCCAACACGCGCTTCGAGGCGCGGCGGCGCAGGCTGGCCGGGCCAGTCGGTTGCGGGCTCTGCGGCATTGAATCCATAGAGGAAGCGATGCGCTCCGTCGATGCGGTTGGTGCGTCAAAACTTACGCTTGGCGCCGACGATATCGTGCGCTCCGTCAAGCTGCTGTCGAAGGTGCAGCCGCTGCATCAGGAAACCGGAGCCGTGCATGCCGCCGGCTTCTATATCCCCGGCAAGGGCGTCGTCATGGCGCGCGAGGATGTCGGCCGCCACAATGCGCTGGACAAGCTGGCCGGCGCGCTGGCCAAGGCCGGCATCGACGGCGCATCGGGCGCTGTCGTGGTGACGTCGCGCGTATCGGTCGAGATGGTGCAGAAGACGGCGGCGATCGGCTCGGCCTTCATCATCGCCGTATCGGCGCCGACGGCACTTGCCATCCGCACCGCCGATGAGGCCGGCATGACGCTGGTGGCGCTGGTGCGCGGCGACGATTTCGATGTTTTCACCCACCCTGACCGGGTGGTTTTGGGAGTTGCCCAGCATGTCGCATGACGAAGATCACATCACCAGCACCAGCGAGAAGCTGGTGCGCATGGCCAACCAGATCGCGGCCTTCTTCCATTCCAAGTCGCGCGAGGAAGGGATTGCCGGCGTCGCCGAGCACATCAACAAGTTCTGGGAGCCCAGGATGCGGCGGCAGTTCTTCGAGATGCTGGACAGCGGTGAAGGCTTCGACGAACTCGTCGTGGCCGCATCCGCCAGGATCAAGCGCCCGATCTCGCCGGCCGAGGCCGATCTGAAGCTCGGACTGAAACCCTCCCCAGCCGATATTGCCGCCTCGCAGAAGTAGCCTCCGGACCGCACGGACTTATATTTCCTTTCGCTAAAGTTTGAGCTGCCGCTATCGATGCGGCTCTGCTATGTTTGACGATCAGAAATCGTCAGGCCGGGCGGAAGAACTCGTGAGGCCGATCGAGACCCGATATGCCCTCAGTGGCGAGGTGCGGATCGCCTATCAGGTGGTCGGCCAGGGCTCGCTTGATCTCGTCTTCGTCCCCGGCTTCATTTCCAATCTCGACCTGCATTGGGAAGACGAGGGCTATGCCAGGCTCTTGAGGCGGCTGTCGGCGTTCTCGCGGCTGATCCTGTTCGACAAGCGCGGCACCGGTCTTTCCGACCGTGTCGATGCCCGTCATTTGCCCAGCCTCGAAACCCGCATGGACGATGTGCGCGCGGTGATGGATGCGGCCGGCAGCGGGCGGGCGGCACTGCTCGGCGCCTCCGAAGGCGCGCCGATGGCCATGCTGTTCGCAGCCACCTATCCGGAGCGGACACGGGCGCTGGCGCTCTATGGCGGCTATGCGCATTTCCACAAATGGGTGATGCCGCCCGAACGCGTCGATGCCTTCATCGCTATGGCCGAAACGGCCTGGGGCACCGGTGCCACCTTGCCCAGTTTCGCGCCGGGGCGGGTGGATGACACCCGTTTTTCAACCTGGTGGGCGCGCTTCGAGCGCTTGTCGGCGAGCCCGACAGCAGCAGCGGCACTGGCGCGGATGAACGCGGAGATCGACGTGCGGGGCGTGCTGGCGGCAATCAGCGCGCCAACGCTGCTGATCCATCGCCGCAACGATGCCCGGGTCGATCCCGACGCCAGCCGCTTCCTGGCCAGGAAGATCCCGAATGCGCGGCTGGCCGAAATCCCGGGACGCGACCATCCGATCTGGACCGGCGATGTCGACCGGGTGGCCGACCTGATCGAGGAATTCCTGACCGGCGGGTGCGCCGTGGCGGAAGCCGAACGCGTCCTGGCCGCGCTTCTGGTGACGCGCATCTACGATACGGCGCGGCTTGGCGACCGGATGTGGAGCGAACGCCGTGAGCGTTTCCAGGAAACGTGGCGAGCGCTTGTCGGGCGCCATGGCGGGCGCTGCGTGGACATGCATGGCGAAACGATGATTTCGCGCTTCGATCGGCCAGGGCGCGCCTTGCGCTGCGCGGCGGCTTTGCGCGAGGCGGCGCAGCAGATCGGCGTGGCGAGCGCCCAGGGGGCGCATGTCGGCGAGATCGAGTTGCGCGGGCCGACCGGATTGACAGGCCGCGTGACGATGCACCTCGCCACGCATGCCGGGCGCGGCGACATATTGGCGTCGCGGCTGGTCGCCGACCTGGCTGCCGGCTCAGGGCTTCATTTCACCGACGCCGGCCGCATCGGCATCGACGAACTGGACGAACCGCTGGCGCTTGTCCTGGCGATGTCCGAACGGCATCTGGAACCGGCTTGCCGCCCCAAGGCCAGGGCGACCGAGCCGGCCTGCCTGACGGCGCGCGAGAGCGAGGTGGTGAATTTGATTGCCGACGGCAAGAGCAATGCCGCGATCGCGGCCGAGCTCAGGCTGAGTGAGCACACGGTCAAGCGCCACGTCGCCAACATATTGCTCAAACTCGACCTGCCATCGCGAGCCGCGGCGGCGGCATTTTCCGTCAGGCACACTGGCCCGGACGGGCCATGAGAGCCATGGCGCTTTCGGGCGAAGCGGGCATGCCAACGCAGGCGCTATCAATTTCCCCCATGCAGGCCAGGCGGATGCCGCCGGGAAGGCGCTGCGAACGGAGGATGAAATGCTCAAGTCAAAACTGAATGTCAGATCATTTGTGATCGCGGCAGGCATTGGCGCGCTGTCCGCGATCGCTCCCGCAAAGGCCGAGGATGCATCGGCGACAGCCGCCTACAAGGACATCCAGGCGACGCTCGGCTCGGTGCCGGACATGTTCAAGACACTGCCTGAGGTAGCGGTCGCCGGCGCCTGGGCCGAGATCAAGGGGGTGCAGCTCAACCCCAAGACCGCGCTCGACGGCAAGACCAAGGAGCTGATGGGCCTTGCGGTGGCCTCGCAGATACCCTGCCAGTACTGCGTCTATTTCCACACCGAGGCGGCCAAGCTCAACGGCGCAAGCGACGAGGAAATCAAGGAAACGATCGCGATGGCGGCGATCGTTCGCCATTGGTCGACGATGCTCAATGGCAGCCAAGTCGATCTCGCCACTTTCAAGAAGCAGACCGACGACGTCTTCGCGGCCGTCAAGGCGAAGTCGCAGTGAAAGACGCTGCCCGTCGATAAGCGCCGGGCAGACTTGTGAATGTCAACCGCCCGATCGTGAAGACGGGCCATGGAGGATAAAATGCTGACCAAGACCCAAGCCGTGGATGGCGCGGCCATCAAGAAGGCGATCGAAACCCGCGACGGCAAGATGCTGTCGAGCTTCTATGCCGATGACGCGCTGGTGCGGGTGATCGACCGCAACAACCCGCCAAGCAAACCGCGCGAAATCCGCGGGCGCGCGGCGATCACCACCTTCTGGGACGATATCTGCAGCCGGGCAATGACCCACAAGGTCGATACGACGATCGCCGACGGCAACAGCCTGGCCTTCACCCAGGCCTGCGCCTATCCGGACGGCACAAAAGTGTTCGCCGCGGCGATGCTGGAACTAAAGAACGGGCAGATCGCACGGCAGACGGTCGTGCAGGCCTGGGACGAGTGAGGCCGCCATGTTCAGCGCCAGATGGCAGATCGACGCCAAATTCGGCCACAAGCAGACCGTGCTCGAATTGCTGAAGAAATGGGAAAGCGAGATTGGCTCACAGGTCGGTCTCGCCGACCTCCAGTTCCAGATCATGACCGGCTCGATCGGCGCGCGGGAGGCGACGGTCGAATCCCATCACCAGGTCGAGAGCCTGGCCCAGCTGGAGGCGTTTTTCGCCAAGATCGGCAAGATCGACGCGCACGCCAAATGGGGCAAGGAGATGGAGCCCTATGTCGTGTCAGGCACCAGCCTGTGGAACATCTATCGAATTGTCGAGTAGCGGCTGCGCAGCGGTCTTACCTCTCCCCTTGTGGGAGAGGTCGGATTGCCCCGATTTGTCCTTCACAAATCGGTTGGCAATCCGGGTGAGGGGTAAGCTGGCCGCCAAGCTGGAACACCCCTCATCCGGCTCGGCGCTGCGCGCCGATCCACCTTCTCCCACAAGGGGAGAAGGGAAAATGGCCGCCTCCCGGCCCTTCGCAGGCTCAGGGCGTTCGAAGCTCGAAAAGCCAAGCAATTGGCTTTTCGTCCGCTACGCGGACCGCTTCTCACCCGTGTGCCACCATCACATGGCGCACGGCGGTGTAGTCTTCCAGCGCATAGAGCGACATGTCCTTGCCGTAGCCGGACTGCTTGAGGCCGCCATGCGGCATCTCGTTGGTCAGCATGAAATGGGTGTTGATCCAGGTGCAGCCATATTGCAGGCGGGCGGCCGTCGCCATGGCGCGCGAGACATCCTTCGTCCACACCGATGACGCCAGGCCATAGTCGCTGTCATTGGCCCAGTTCACCGCCTCGTCGACTTCCGAGAACCGGGTGACCGAGACGACCGGGCCGAAGACCTCGCGGCGCACGATCTCGTCTTCCTGCAGCGCGCCGGCGACGACGGTCGGCTGATAGTAGAAACCGCTGCCCTCGCCCGGCTTGCCGCCGGTGGTGATCTCGATGTGCTTCAGCTCCGAGGCGCGCTCGACGAAGCTCGACACGCGATCGCGCTGACGGCGCGAGATCAGCGGCCCGATCTCGTTCTCGGTATCGTCGGGCAAATTGTACTTGATGGTCGACACCGCCGCGGACAGATCGGCGACAAGCTTGTCGTAGATCTTCTTGCCGGCATAGATGCGGCAGGCGGCGGTGCAATCCTGGCCCGCATTGTAGTAGCCGAAGGCGCGCAGGCCATTGACCACGGCGCCAAGATCGGCGTCGTCGAAGACGATGACCGGCGCCTTGCCGCCGAGTTCGAGATGGGTGCGCTTGACCGATTTGGCGGCGGCCTGCAGCACTTTCTTGCCGGTGGCGACGTCACCGGTGATCGAGATCATGTTGACCTTGGGATGGTTGATCAGCGTGTTGCCGACGCTGTCGCCACGGCCGAGCACGACATTGACGACACCTTCGGGCAGGATCTCGGCCAGGATCCTGGCGAGCTTCAGCGCCGTGAGCGGCGTCTGTTCGGAGGGCTTGAAGACGACCGTGTTGCCGCCGGCGATCGCCGGCGCCAGTTTCCAGGCCATCATCATCAGCGGGTAATTCCAGGGCGCGATGGAGGCGACGATGCCGATCGGGTCGCGCCGGACCATCGAGGTGTGGCCAGGCAGATATTCGCCGGCGACAACGCCCGGCATCGAACGCACCGCGCCAGCAAAGAAGCGGTAGCAGTCGACGATCGCCGGGATCTCGTCGTTGAGCACGGCATTGATCGGCTTGCCGCAGTTCAGCGCCTCGAGCGTGGCGAAGTCCTTGGCCTCGGCCTCGATGCGGTCTGCGATCTTCAGCAGATAGCCGGAGCGCTGGGCCGGCGTGGTGCGCGACCACAAGACGAACGCCTGTTCGGCGGCCCTGACAGCCGCCTCGATCTGCGCCTGGCTGGCCTCTGGCAGGTTGAGAATGGTCGCCCCTGTCTTCGGATTGAGGATCGGCTCCTCGGTCTCGGCGCCCTTCTCGAATTTCGAGCCGATCAGCATCTGGGTGTCCATGGAAGTCTCTCCCTTATGAACTGAAGTTACTTGCCCGAACCGGCGATCTGGTCACCGTCGCGGGTCAGGTAGTAGGCAAACAGGATGGGCAACAGCGTCACCAGCACGACGACCATGGCCACGACATTGGTGACCGGACGCTGGCGCGGACGGATCAGCTCCTCCAGCATCCAGATAGGCACGGTCTGCTGCTGGCCGGCGGTGAAGGTGGTGACTATGACCTCATCGAAGGACAGCGCGAAGGCCAGCATGCCGCCAGCAAGCAGCGCGGTGGCGATGTTGGGCAGCACGACATGGCGGAAGGTCTGGAAACCATCGGCGCCGAGATCCATCGAGGCCTCGATCATCGAGCCGGAGGTGCGGCGGAAGCGGGCGACAGCGTTGTTGTAGACCACGACCACGCAGAAGGTGGCGTGGCCGAGCACGATCGTCCAGAACGAGAAGGGAATGTCGGCCAGCGCAAAGGCCGAGCGCAACGCGATGCCGGTGATGATGCCGGGCAGCGCGATCGGCAGGATGACCAAAAGCGAGATGGTTTCGCGGCCGAAGAATCTTGTGCGCGACACGGCGGCGGCACACAGCGTGCCGAGCACCAGTGCGATCGCTGTCGAGATGGCGGCGACGCGCACCGACAGGGATAGCGCCTCCCAGACGTCAGGCCGGTTCCAGGTGACGGCGAACCACTGCGTGGTCAGCCCCGGCGGCGGCCAGACGAAGCTCTTCTCCTCGGTGGTGAAGGCATAGACGAAGATCAGCAGGATCGGCAAATGCAGGAAGAGCAGGCCGCAGGCTGCAGCGACCTTCAGGCCGAGCGGAGCGGATTGACCACGATCAGAGCGCATCGAAAGCCCCCATGCGCTTGGCGCCGCAGAGGTAGAAGCCCATGATGACGATGGGCACCACGGTGAAGGCGGCGGCGAGCGGAATGTTGCCGGCCGTGCCTTGCTGCGAATAGACGGCCTGGCCGATGAACAGGCGCGAGGTGCCGATGATCTGCGGGATGATGTAATCGCCCAGCGTCAGCGAGAAGGTGAAGATCGAGCCGGCGACGATGCCGGGCAGCGCCAGCGGGAACAAAACATTGCGGAAGGTCTGCCCCGGCGAGGCGCCGAGGTCGGACGAGGCCTCGACCAGATTGCCGGGCACGCGCTCAAGCGCTGCCTGAACCGGCAGGATCATGAAGGGCAGCCAGACATAGACGAAGACGATGAAGGTGCCGGTGAACGAAACCGACAGCGAGTTGCCGCCGACGACCGGCAGCGACAGCCAGCCATCGAGCAGCCACAGCAAATGCAACTTGGCGAGCAGCCAGGTCAAAATGCCTTCCTTGGCGAGGATCAGCTTCCACGCGTAGATCTTGACCAGGTAGCTCGACCACAGTGGCAGCATGACGCCGAGATAAAACAGCGCCTTCCAGCGGCCGCGTGCGTAGCGCGCGGCATAGTAGGCGATCGGAAAGGCGACGATGGCCGAGGCCAGCGTGACCAGCGCCGCCATCGTCACCGTGCGCAGGATGATGTCGAGATTGGCGGCCTGGAACAGGTCGCCATAGGTCTTCAGCGTGAACTGCCGGTTGATGAGGCCGGAGAATTCGTCGATGGAGAAAAAGCTCTGCGCCAAGAGCGCGAAGAGCGAGCCGATATAGACGATGCCGAGCCACAGCACCGGCGGCAACAGCATCAGGAGCAGAAGCAGTTGCGGCCGGCGCCAGAACAGGTCCGACAACGCACCGCGCATGCCGCCGCTGCCCGGCAGGATCGCAGGAGCCGTGGCGCGCGGCATGGTGGCGTCGACGCTCATGCCGGCTCGTCCATCAGATGCAGGTGTTCGCGGTTGAAGGTGAGCACCACCGCCTCGCCTTCCACCGGCAGGGCAGTGCCTGCCGGCACGACGGCGTGCAGCTTCAATCCGTCGGCATCGAGCGCCAGCCTGGTGGTGGCGCCGAGATAGTTGGCCGAGACAAGACGGGCGGCGACGCCTTCGCCGCTTGCGGCACGGCCGACGCGAATGGATTCGGGTCGCAGGCTGCCCCAGCGGTGCTGGCCGGAATAGCGCTGGACGAAATCCGGCGGCAACACGTTGGAGGAGCCGACGAAATCGGCGACGAAACGGGTTCTCGGCCGCTGATAAATATCCTCCGGCGTGCCGATCTGCATGATCCTGCCGTCGTTGAAGACGGCAACCCGGTCCGCCATCGACAGCGCCTCGCCCTGGTCGTGGGTGACGAAGACGAAAGTGATGCCAAGCGCCTTCTGCAGCGATTTCAGCTCTTCCTGCATGTTCTCGCGCAGCTTGAGGTCGAGCGCGCCGAGCGGCTCGTCGAGCAGCAGCACCTTGGGCTGGTTGACCAGCGCGCGGGCCAGCGCGACACGCTGGCGCTGGCCGCCGGAAAGCTGGCCGGGCCGGCGGGCGCCGTAGCCGGGCAGCCTGACCAGCGACAGCGCTTCCTCGGCCGCCTTGTGGCGTTCGGCCTTGCCAACGCCCTTTACCATCAGCCCGTAGGCGACGTTGTCCAGCACATTGAGATGCGGGAACAGCGCATAGTCCTGGAAGACGGTGTTGACGTTGCGGCGGTAGGGCGGCACGCCCTCGGCGCGCTCGCCGAAGATCGAGATCGAACCGGCGGTGGGCTGTTCGAAACCGGCAATCAGGCGCAGGCATGTCGTCTTGCCCGAACCAGACGGCCCAAGCATGGCGAAGAATTCGCCCGGCGTTATGTCGAGATCGACGGCGTCGACAGCGCGAACGCTGCCGAAATGGCGGGAGACTTTCTGGAAGGAGACGGCAGAGGTCATGGGCTGTCAGTCTGTTGCCGGTTTTGTTCTATTGAATCATCTTCGCCTGCAAATCATGGCTTGGATGGCAAATTCGCGCGCCACTTCACCTCCCCCTCGATGGGGGAGGTCGCGGCGAAGCCGCGGGTGGGGGTGATCTGGCACAAACGCCCGCGCTGCCCCACCCCGACGCTGCGCGTCGACCCTCCCCACAAGGGGGAGGGTAAGCGAAATCACCGTCCGCCGATGACGCCGATATAGTCCGACACCCAGCGGTAGTAAGGCACGCACTGGTCGTTCTGGGTGACGCATTTCGAGACCGGCGTCTTCCAGAACTTGATCTTGTCGAAATTGTCGTAGCCGTTGGTCTTGCAGCCTTCCTCGCCGAGCAATTCATTGCCCTTGCAGGCGGCAGGGACGACCGGCAGCGAACCGAACCAGGCCGAAACATCGCCCTGCACCTTCGGCGACAGCGAATGCTCAAGCCACATATAGGCGCAGTTCGGATGAGCCGCGTCGGCTTCCATCATGGTGGTGTCGGCCCAGCCGGTGACGCCTTCTTCCGGCACGGTCGAGGCGACCGGCTTCTTGGCGGCGACCAGCGTGTTGACCTGATACGGCCACGAACCGGATGCCACGACGCCTTCATTCTGGAAATCGTCGACCTGAATGGCGGCATCATGCCAGTAGCGGCCGACCAGCGTGCGCTGGACGCGCAGCAGGTCGAGGGCGGCCTTGTACTGGTCTTCGTTGAGCTCGTAGGGGTCCTTGATGCCGAGTTCCGGCTTGTGGAACATCAGATAGTTGGCGGCGTCCGCGATGTGGATCGGTCCGTCATAGGCCTGGACGCGACCCTTGTTGGACTTGCCGTCCGGCAGCTTCATCTCCTCGAAGACGACGTTCCAGCTCTTGGGCGCTTCCTTGAACACCTCGGTGTTGTACATCAGGATGTTTGGGCCCCACTGATAGGGAACGCCGTAGTGCACCTTGTCGACGGTGAACCAGGGCGCGTCCTTGAGGCGATCGTCGACCGTCTTCCAGCTCGGGATCAGATCGGTGTTGATCGGCTGCACGCGCTTGCCGGCGACCAGGCGCAGCGAGGCATCGCCTGAAGCCGTGACGAGGTCGAAGCCGCCTTCGTTCATCAGCGAGACCATCTCGTCGGAGGTGTTGGCGGTCTTGACGTTGACCTTGCAGCCGCTCTCCTTCTCGAAAGCGGTGACCCAGTCATAGCCCTTGTCGGTCTCGCCGCGCTCGATATAGCCAGGCCAGGCAACGATGTTGACCTGGCCTTCGCCCTTGCCGAGCTCCTTGACCTGGGCGATGGCCTGACCCGAGAAGGTCAGCGCGACCGTCAGCGCAGTGCATGACTTCAGAAATGAATTCATCATCGATCTCCCATTTTGGCGCCCGATCCCGAAACCGCTCCGGTTTTCGCCAGATCACGCGCGGACTGAAAAACTGTCGGTTCGTCCTGTGGACTTGATGTCGCTCTGGTGGCGGCTTGGTCCGTGGAATGGAAGGTGCTTGGAAAATTCCGGTTTCGCAAATTCATTTATCAGAAAGTCGATATCGGTTTTTCCGATAGATTGACACTCTGCAATCAGGGGCGTTGGCGGACCGTGCGCTGCGACTGGGCAAGGCCGACGAAGTCCCGTGCCGCCTGCGGCAGGCCGGAGCCGCGCCGCCAGACCATGCCGACCTGGACCACCGGCAAGGAGCCTGAAATATCGCGCGATTCGATACGGTCGCCTTCCAGCGACCATGGCCGGTAGACAAGATCGGGCAGCAGCGCCACGCCGGCCCCGGTTGCAACCAGACTGCGCACTGCCTCGACCGAGCGGGTGCGGAAGGCGACATGCGGCTTGGCGCCGATCGCCGTCAGCAGCTTGCCGGTGTTCTCCTCGATCTCGTCGACGGTGAGCATGATCAGCGGTTCGCCGGCGATGTCGCCAATGCCGATGATGTCGGCGCCGGCGAGCGGATGGCCGAGCGGCAGCCACAGGCGGTAGGCCGAGACCTCGAGGATTTCGGACTGCAGCGCCGTGCGGTCGCGCAAATTGGAAGTGACCATGACGGCGATGTCTAGTTTGCCTCCGATCAGCAGATGTTCGAGGTAGTCGCCATTGTCCTCGATGGCCGAGACCTCGACACCCGGATAGGCGCGTCGATAGCGGGCGAGCAGATCCGACAGCACATAGCCGGCGACCAGCGAGGTGACGCCGAGCTGCAGCCGCCCGCCCGCCACAGCCTGCTCGCCGGAGAATGAGCGGCGCGCATCGGACACGTCGGCGAGGATCTTGGTCGCATGACGCAGGAACTGATGGCCCTTGTGGGTGATGTTGAGGCCACGCGGATGGCGCTCGAACAGTTCGACGCCGAGATCGCTTTCGAGTTCCTTGATCGCTTCGGTGACCGAGGATTGCGAGATGGAAAGGTTCTGCGCCGCGCCCGACACCGTGCCTTGCTCGGCGACGGCGATGAAGAACTGCAACTGGCGGATGGTGAAGGCCATGGCCGGACTAAACACCGGCGCGGGAAGGAAGGAAAGCCGGTGGCGGGCGTTCTCCGCGTCGAGGTTCTTCCGGTGGAATTCCGATTGAGAATACGGCACTTGCTGTCTCAGCGCCGAACCCGAACCTGTGCACATTCGAACCCGACACCTTGATGTCGGCAAGGGAGGTTCGTGCCGACCGGCGCTGTTTGCAATGATTGGATCGCATAAACATTGCGGGAGGGCGCTAACGCGGCGGATTTGACATCGCCATCAATCGTAACTAACTAAGTTACATGAAACGCAACAGCCGACTGTCCTCAACCCTGCACATTCTCGTCCACATGGCCGAGAAGCCCGAACAGGCGCTG
Organism: Mesorhizobium sp. HAY1-8B; assembly: GCF_056868045.1. Classification (NCBI taxonomy): domain Bacteria; kingdom Pseudomonadati; phylum Pseudomonadota; class Alphaproteobacteria; order Hyphomicrobiales; family Phyllobacteriaceae; genus Mesorhizobium; species Mesorhizobium sp. HAY1-8B. The sequence continues at coordinate 1,615,863 of NZ_CP200321.1, read as the reverse complement.
ACCTCCGAGCAGCTTGCCACCTTCATCCACACCAATCCGGTGGTGGTGCGTCGCACCATCGCCGGCTTGCGCGATGCCGGCATCGTCACCTCATCGCGCGGGCATGGCGGCGGCTGGCTGCTCGGGCGAACGCCCGGGACCATCTCGCTGGCCGAGATCAGCGCCGCGCTTGGCGAGACGCTGCTGCCGTTCAGCACCGAGCCGGAAAGCCCCGGCTGTCTCGTCGAGCAAGCGGTGATCGCCGTGCTCGACGATTTTCGCATCGCGGCGGAGAAGCTGCTGGCGGAGAAGCTCAGCCGCATCACGCTGGCCGACCTGACCGCCGATTTCCGCCGCCGTTATGACCTCATTGGAGTCTCCAGCCATGCAATATGACCTTGCCGTCGTCGGCGGCAGCTTTGCCGGCTTGTCCGCCGCGATCCAGGCGGCGCGGGCCCGGCGCAACGTCCTGGTGATCGACGCCGGCCAGCCGCGCAACCGCTTTGCCGCGCATTCGCATGGCTTTTTCGGTCAGGACGGGCGTACCCCCGGCGCCATACTCGACGATGCAAGGCGGCAACTGCTTGCCTATCCGACGGCCAGGTTTGTCCAGGCGCGTGCCGACAAGGCCGTGGCCAACAGCAGCAGCAATTTCGAGATCACCACCGATGGCGGCGAGACATTCGGCGCCGCGCGACTGGTTCTGGCCACCGGCGTGCGCGACATCCTGCCGGAGGTTCCCGGGCTTGCCGGGCAATGGGGCAAGACCGTGCTGCACTGCCCGTATTGCCACGGCTTCGAGGTTTCCGGCGGGCCGCTTGGCGTGCTCGCAACCGGCCCCATGTCCATGCATCAGGCGCAGTTGATCGCCGACTGGGGCGACGTCACGCTGTTCGGCAACGGCCAGATAGAGCCCGACACCGAGCAGATGCTCGCCATGGAGGGCAAGACCATCAGGTTCGAACCCGCGATAGTCAGCGAACTCAGGGAGGACGGCTCCGGCGGCCTGATCGTCCACCTCGACAGCGGCCGACAGGTTGGTGTCAGGGCGATGTTCACCGCACCGCGCAACATGATGGCGAGCCCGCTGGCCGAGCAGCTTGGTTGCGGCTTCACCGACAGCTTCCTCGGCCCGGTGATTACTGTCGATGACCGGCAGCAGACGACAGTCCCTGGCGTCTACGCTGCCGGCGACGCGGCGCGCGCGATGCACAACATCGCCTTTGCCGTATCGGGCGGGACTTTCGCTGGCGTGTGCGCCCACCAATCCCTGGTGTTCGGCTAAAAAGCGACTTCGCCGCCGGCGATGCTGAGCCGCGCGCCCGCCTGCGCCAGCGCCGCGGCCACATCGTGCGGCGGCGCGCGGTCGGTGGCGAGTTCGGAAAAGCCGTCGAAGCCGCAGACCTGGACAAGGCCCTGGCGGCCGAACTTCGTGTGGTCGGTGACGACGAGCGAGCGCTGGCCGCGTGACAGCACCATGCGGGCGAATTCGGCCTCTTCCAGATCGTAGTCCATGACACCCGTCACGGAATCGACGGCACCGGTGGAGATGATGGCATGGCTGACGGAGAAACGGCTGACGAACTCGATGGCCGAAATCCCGAACGCGGCCCCCGAATCGCTGCGCAATTCGCCGCCGGCCATATAGACTTTGTTGCCGTTGATGGTGGCCAGCGTGCGGGCGATATCAGACGAATTGGTGACGACCGTCAGCCGCCGGTGGCCGAGCAGTTCCCGCGCCAGGAACGAGGTCGTGGTGCCGGTATCGAGCATGATGGACTCGCCATCGCGGATGGTGGCGGCGACCATGCGGGCAATGACGCGCTTGGCATCGGCATTCTCGCGCATGCGTCGCTCGAACGGCGCTTCGCCGATCATCGACGGCAGGCCGATGGCACCATGCATCTTCAGCACCGACCCATCAGCGGTGAGCGGCTTGACGTCGCGGCGCACGGTTTCGAGCGAAACACCCAGCCGGTCGGCCAGGCTGGCGATGGTGACGGTTCCCTCTTCCTGCAGCAGCCGAAGGATCTCGCCGTGGCGTTTGGAATGGACCATTGGGGTTTCCCGGGCTCAGCTTTTGACCGATTTTAAGGCAATTCAAGCGCTTTTAAAGGGACTGACCCCTAGTTTCGGGCAAAACACCCAAAAAAAGTCACATCTTTTTGTTGACAACCGGGCAACCTTGGCGTGAAATCCAGCCATCGACAGGGGTTTCGGAGTTGCGACGGGAGCGCGATGGCAGAGCCGCAACTCACTGGCCAGGCAGTCTTGAACGTGCCTGACGCAAGGAATTTTCAGATCCGCGGGGGCGGATGCCGGGATCAAAAACCTGGCCAAGGGGCTCGTCGGTGCGGTGCGGGATACCGATCCTGGCGTCCCGCACCGACGAGATTATTTGCGTTTCTCCCCGCCGTCGCTGCGCTGTCCATGGCGCCTTGTCGAAGCCCAGCAACCCAGGGATGACCCCGTGATTGCCGAAGACCGCATCCGCGCCCTGCCCTGCTGGACCGGCTCCATCGAGATCGCCCCGCTGCCCGGCGGCCTGAGCAACGCCAATTATGTGGTCAGCGACGGTGCCGGACGGCATGTTGTGCGCTTCGGTCAGGACTACCCGTTCCACCATGTCTTCCGCGAACGCGAGGTGATGACCGCGCGGGCGGCCCATGCCGCCGGTTTCGCACCGGCGGTCCATTACGCCGAACCGGGCATCATGGTGACGGCGTTCCTTGGCGCCAAGACCTATCTTGCCGAGGACGTGCGCACCAATCTCGGCCGCGTCGCCGCCTTGATGCGCGGCTTCCACCGGGAGATGCCCAATCATATTTCCGGCGCCGGCTTCATGTTCTGGGTCTTCCACGTCATCCGCGATTATGCGCGCACGCTTGAGGAAGGCGGCAGCCGCAAGCGCGGTGACTTGCCACGGCTGCTGACGCTGGCAGACGAATTGGAGCGGGCGCAGAAATTGCTGCCGATCGTCTTCGGCCACAACGACCTTTTGCCGGCCAACATTCTCGACGACGGCAGCAGGCTGTGGCTGATCGATTTCGAATATGCCGGCTTCAACACGGCGATGTTCGACCTTGCCGGCGTCGCTTCGAATGCGGGCATGAGCGACGAGGAATCCTTCGCCTTCCTGACCGCCTATTTCATGAAGGAACCAGACGAGGCGATCCGCCGCTCGCACGCCGCCATGCAATGCGCCTCGCTGTTGCGCGAGGCGATGTGGAGCATGGTGTCGGAACTCTATCTCGACGCGCCCGGCATCGACTACGTCGCCTACACCGAGGAAAACCTGATGCGGCTCGACGCGGCGCTGGACAACTACCGGACGAAATACGGGATCCTGAAATCATGACCTTGCCCAGCCAGGCCGCGGTCGTCGTCATCGGCGGCGGCATCATCGGCTGCTCGACGGCCTATCATCTGGCGCGCGACCACAAGGCCGACGTCGTGCTGCTGGAACAGGGCAAGCTGACCTCGGGCTCGACCTGGCACGCGGCCGGTCTGGTCGGGCAACTACGCTCGTCGGCATCGATCACCCGGGTGCTCAAATATTCGGTCGACCTCTACAAGGGGCTGGAGGCTGAGACCGGTCTTGCTACCGGCTGGAAGATGACCGGCTGCCTGCGGCTTGCCACCAATGCAGACCGCTGGACCGAATACAAAAGGCTGGCGACGACGGCGAAGAGCTTCGGCATGGACATGCATCTTTTGTCGCCGGCCGAGGTCAAGGCGATGTGGCCGCTGATGGAAACCGGCGATCTCGTCGGTGCCTCCTGGCTGCCGACCGACGGCCAGGCGAGCCCTTCCGACATCACGCAGTCGCTGGCCAAGGGCGCGCGCATGCATGGCGCGAAGCTGTTCGAGGATGTCCGCGTCACCGGCTTCGAGATGAAGGGCGGCCGCATCACGGCCGTTAAGACAAATCAAGGCGACATCGCCTGCGACAAGGTGGTGAACTGCGCCGGCCAATGGGCACGGCAGGTGGGCGCCATGGCCGGCATCAATGTGCCGCTGCAGCCGGTGAAGCACCAATACATCATCACCGAGAAGATCGATGGACTGGCAACCGACGCGCCGACGCTGCGCGACCCCGACCGGCGCACCTATTTCAAGGAGGAGGTCGGCGGGCTGGTGATGGGCGGCTATGAGCCCAACCCGCAGGCATGGACGACAGGTGATGTGCCCAACGACTGGGAATTTCGGCTGTTCGACGACGATTACGATCATTTCGAACAGCACATGACACAGGCGATCGCACGGGTGCCGGCGCTGGAAAGCGTCGGCGTCAAGCAGATGATCAACGGACCGGAAAGCTTTACGCCGGACGGCAATTTCATTCTCGGCACAGCGCCCGAATGCGCCAACATGTTCGTCGGCGCCGGCTTCAACGCCTTCGGCATCGCCTCGGGCGGCGGCGCCGGCTGGGTGCTTGCGCAGTGGGTGGTCGACGGCGAGGCGCCGCTCGACCTGTGGGTGGTCGACATCAGGCGCTTTTCCAACCTGCACAGCGACCGGCAATGGGTGTGCGAACGCACGCTGGAAGCCTATGGCAAGCACTATACGATCGGCTTTCCGCACGAAGAGTATGCCTCAGGCCGGCCGCGCATCGTCTCGCCGCTTTACGACAGGCTGAAGCAACGGCGCGCGGTGTTTGGCTCCAAGCTCGGCTGGGAGCGGCCGAACTGGTTCGCACCCGAAGGCGTCGAGCCGCAGGACATCTATTCGATGGGCCGGCAGAACTGGTTTTCGGCGGTCGGCGACGAGCACCGGCATGTGCGCGAGCATGTCGGCATCTTCGACCAGTCGTCTTTCGCCAAATATGAATTGAGCGGCCCCGATGCGGCCAAGGCGCTGGACTGGATCTGCGCCAACGATGTCAGCAAGCCGGTCGGCCGGCTGACCTACACGCAACTTCTCAACACGCGGGGCGGCATAGAGGCCGACCTGACCGTGGCGCGGCTGGCCGAAGAGAAATTCTACATCGTCACCGGCACCGGTTTCCGCACGCATGATGCCTCCTGGATCCGTGACCATATCGGCGAGGGCCTCGATTGCAGGCTGACCGATGTCACCGAGGAATTCGGCACGCTGTCGCTGATGGGACCGCGCGCCCGCGATGTGCTTTCCGCGGTGACCGAGGCCGATGTGTCGAACGCGGCATTCCCGTTCGGTCATGTGCGCGAGATCGCCGTTGCCGGCCACACGGTGCGGGCGCTGCGCGTCACCTATGTCGGCGAACTCGGCTGGGAATTGCATGTGCCGATCGCGGCCACCGGTGACGTCTTCGACGCATTGACGGCGGCGGGCGAGAAGCACCGCATCCGCCCGGTCGGCTACCGGGCGCTGGAATCGCTGCGCCTGGAAAAGGGCTACCGCGCCTGGGGCTCCGACATCACGCCCAACGACACGCCGCAGGAAGCCGGGCTCGGCTGGGCGGTCAAGCTGCGCAAGAACACCGATTTCGTCGGACGGCGCGCGCTCGAGAAACTCGATGGCGTGCCTTTGAAGAAGCGCTTTGCCGGCTTCACGGTCGACAATCCGCAGATCGTGCTGCTCGGCCGGGAGACCATCCTGCGCGATGGCGAGCCTGTCGGTTACCTGACCAGCGGCGGCTATGGCTACACGCTCGGCAGGAATATCGGCTATGGCTATGTGCGCAATGGCGACGGGGTGAGCGACGATTTCCTCGCCTCGGGTGATTATGAACTGGTGGTCGCGATGGAGCGGACGCCAGCCAAGATCCATCTCGAGCCGATGTACGATCCAACAGCGGAGAGGGTAAAGGCCTAGATACGGTTCATCGTTTCGCCGAAACGCCGAACCGCCTCTTTGTGTTGACGCAATCCCCAAGAGAAAACAGCGACACACTCTTCCTGTAATTACTTCAGTTTACCCGCAGGACGAGGCCTCGGCTGGGCACGGTGTCGGCCTCGCCCGGCATGGAGACGTAAGGCCGCGTCTCCTCGGCGCGGGTGACGATGCCTTGCGCCTCGAGTTCGGCGATCCGTGCTGCAAAACCCTGATCCCACAGCGTGTTCTTGACCGTCAGCACGATCACCCCGCCGGGACGGCAGATGCGGATCAGGTCGTCCAGCCCTTCGACGCCGACATGGCCCGAGGTGAAGACGCCGGCCGAGATGATCCCGGCATAGGCATCGTCGGCAAAGGGCAATGGCCCGCCCATCGCCAGGCAATGCAGTGCGGAATAGACGCCCTTGCGGGCGGCCTGATCCAGCATGCCTTGCGAGATGTCCAGCGCCTCGACTTCGGGATAGCCCGCAATGTTCAACCATTCACCGATGAGCCCGGTGCCCGCGCCGGCATCGAGCAGCGGCGCCAAGCCACGCGGCAGATGGCGGGCGAGCAAGGCAAGGCAGATCGTCGGATGGCGATAACCGGCGGCTGACATGTCGGCGTCATACGTCTGCGACCAACGGTCATAGAGGGCGGCCACTTCCTCCGGCCGCTTCGCCGCATAGGCGGCGCCGAGCGCCCCATGATGTTTGCCGTCCACCATCGCCGTTCCGCCAGCCGCTCTCTTGCTCACCACGATCTGATGATAGCCAAACGGCGAAAATTGTGGAACCGTTGCGATGAGAAATAATCGCGTGGGGGCGCAGGCATGAGGACAGACGAGGCGCGGGCAGAACTTGCCGCCATTCCGGTGCTGGCCGGCTATGCCGGACCGCTGGACCGGCTTGGCGGCCTCACCAATCTGGTCTTCAAGGCCGGCGACTTCTGCCTGCGCATTCCGGGCAAGGGCACCGAGGAATACATCAACCGCGCCAACGAAGCGGTGGCCGCGCGTGAAGCGGCAAAGGCGGGCGTCAGCCCTGAAGTGCTGCATGCCGACGCCGGCACCGGCGTGATGGTGACGCGCTTCATCGCCGGTGCACAGACGATGTCACCGGAGAAATTCAGGGAACGGCCGGGCAGCCCCGCCCGCGCCGGCGAAGCGTTCCGCAAGCTGCACGCGTCCGGTGCGGCGTTTCCTTTCCGCTTCGAACTGTTCGCGATGATCGACGACTATCTCAAGGTCCTGTCGACCAAGGACGTCGCCCTGCCCGCCGGCTACCATGGCGTGGTGCGCGAGGCCGGGAGCGTGCGCTCGGCGCTGGCCACCCATCCCTTGCCGCTCGTCGCCTGCCATTGCGATCCGCTGTGCGAAAACTTCCTCGATACGGGCGAGCGGATGTGGATCGTCGACTGGGAATATTCGGGGATGAACGACCCGCTCTGGGATCTCGGCGACCTCAGTGTCGAAGGCAAGTTCGACGCTGCGCAGGACGAGGAGATGATGCGCGCCTATTTTGGCGGCGAAGCAAAGCCGGCGGAGCGCGGCCGTATCGTCATCTACAAGGCGATGTGCGACCTGCTGTGGACGCTGTGGGGGCTGATACAGCTTGCCAACGACAATCCCGTCGACGATTTCCGCGCCTATGCCGACGGCCGCTTCGCGCGCTGCAGGGCGTTGATGGAGACGCCGGAGTTTTCGCGGCATCTGGCGGCAATACGCCGGGGTTAGCCCTTTGGGCGACAGGCGTCAATTCACGCCCTTCGGCACGTTTTCAGGCGGCACCGTGGTGTCGACCACCTTTTGGCGGTGGAAAATGAAGATGCCGGCCAGGACGACGATGCCCGAGCCGATCAGGATGCGCGGGCCGGGAACGTCACCGAAGAACACCAACCCAAACACCACGGCCCATAGCAGCAGCGTGTAGTGCAGCGGTGCCAGCGTCGAGGCCGGCGCCAGCTTCAATGCCCTGGTGATCATCAGATGGGCGGCACAGGAGACGATGCCAAGCAGGAGCATGGCGCCGAAATCGATCGCGGAGGGTGTCCGCCACGCGCCGATGGTCAGCGCGCCGCCGACCAGCAACGTGCCGATCGTCTGCCATGTCACAAGGTTGGTATCGCTGGTGCCACGCAAACGCCGGTTAAGGATGATGGCGAAGGCAAAGGCGATGCTGCCAACGAGGGCGAAGGCCGAGGATAGCGAAAACGCCTCCGAGGACGGCTTCAGGATGATCAGCACGCCGCAGAAGCCGACCAGGATCGCCAGCCAGCGCCGCCAGCCGACCTTTTCGCCCAGCAGCAGGTGCGACAACGCCGCGACGTAGATCGGTCCGGCCATGTAGAAGCTCATCACATCGGCGAGCGGCAGATAGACGACCGCGGCATAGAACAGCCCGGTATCGGCCGTGGTCGCCACCACGCGCAGGAGTTGGAGGATGGGCCGCTCCAAGCGGAAAAGCTTTGCGGCGCCCTGGTTGGCGATCATCGGACCGAGCACGATGAAGGCGCCGACAGAGCGGATCAGCACCACCTGACCGACAGAGAAGCTCGCGACCAGCCATTTGCCCATCGCATCGTTCAGCGCAAACATGAAATCGCCGGCCAGCATCAGCAGAATGCCGGCCAGAAGAACGTTCCTGATTGTGGAATTCTGCGCCACGGGCTGCGTCATGCCGATCCCGATTCCTCCCTCACGTAGGCCGCGTCGTAGACCGAAGCCGCTGCTTTGACGAGGCGAAATCAGGAAATCGGTAAGACCAGCATGGGGAATCGGCTATATCTAGGTGGTTCTGTGCCTGCGGTTCACCTGCGCCGGCCTGCCAGGCAGGGAAAGCCTGGTATCCTGCCTTGTCCGTTCCGCCACAACCTTGCCCTTGGCGATGACGCCAATGCGCTCGGCGCGCAGGCGCAGGGCCTCGATCGGATTGCCGGCGTCGAGAATGACAAGACTGGCGCGCTTGCCGACCGCCAGGCCCAGATGATCCAACCCCATGATGGCGGCGTTGACGTTGGTGACCATGTCGAAGCAGCGCGCCATGTCGGCCGGGCTCGACATCTGGGCGACGTGCAGACCCATGAAGGCGACATCGAGCATGTCGGCGGTGCCCAGCGAATACCAGGGATCGAGCACGCAATCCTGGCCCCAGCCGACGCGGATGCCCAGCGCCTGCATTTCCTTGACCCGGGTCAGGCCACGGCGCTTGGGGAAGGTGTCGTGACGGCCTTGCAACATGATGTTGATCAGCGGGTTGGGGATGGCGGAGACGCCGGCCTCGGCGATCAGCGGCAGAAGTTTCGAGACATAGTAGTTGTCCATCGAATGCATCGAGGTGAGATGCGAGCCTGCCACCCTGCCCTGCAGGCCCAGGCGCTGCGTTTCATAGGCCAGCTGCTCGATGTGGCGCGACAGCGGGTCGTCGGTCTCGTCGCAATGCAGGTCGACCATCAGGCCGCGTTTTGCCGCGATCTCACAAAGCTCGGTCACCGAGCGCGTGCCGTCGGCCATGCTACGCTCGAAATGCGGGATGCCGCCGACGATATCGACGCCCATGTCCAGCGCACGAATGGTGTTTTCGCGCGCCTTCGGCGAGCGGTAGAAGCCGTCTTGCGGAAACGCCACGAGTTGCAGGTCGATGTAAGGGGCGATCGTTTTCTTGACGTCGAGCAGGGCCTCGACCGCAAGCAGCCTGTCGTCGCAGACATCGACATGGGTGCGGATGGCGAGCAGGCCCATCGACACCGCCCAGTCGCAATAGGCAAGCGCCCGGTCGCGCACCGCCTCGTGCGTCAGCAACGGCTTCAGTTCACCCCATAACGCAATGCCTTCGAGCAGCGTGCCCGAGGCGTTGATGCGCGGAATGCCATAGGACAGCGTTGCATCCATGTGGAAATGCGGATCGACAAAGGGCGGCGAGACCAGATTACCGCTTGCATCGACCTCGGTCCGGGCGGAACCCTGCAGTTTGGGCTCGATCGCCGCGATCGTCTCGCCGCTGATGCCGATGTCGGCAATCCTGCCATCCGGCAGCGTGCCGCCACGAACGATAAGGTCGAAATCCATCTGTCGTCATCCCATTCCAGAATCACCCAGCCATGGTGGCGCAAAAGACAGCTTGCCGCAGCCGTTTCTTTCGCCGACCGCGAAAGGTTTCCTCCAGCGACAACTCCCTCTATAAGCCGCCTTTCGTCCACGCAGCGATCGGCTTCGGACTCAAGGCCACAGTCGCAAACCATGGAAGTCCCGTGTGAACCTGAACTTGCCGTTCCTGAAACGCGACGAACGCTCGGTGGAGAACCAGCGCCTTATCGGGCGGTTGGTAAAAGAGTCCTTCGGGCAGCATAAGTTCGGATACGGCGCCGCCATCCTGTCGATGCTGGTGGTGGCCGGCATGACGGCTGCCAGCGCCTGGATCCTGCGCGAAATCACCAATGAATTCGTGATCGACAAGCGGGTCGACCGTGTCAACATGATTGCCGGCGCGGTCGCCGGGATTTTCATCCTCAAGGGCCTCGCCAATTTCGTCCAGGCCTACTTCATGAGCCGGGTCGGCAATGCCATCATCGCCGACCGGCAGCGCAAGATCTACGACCGCATCCTGGCGCAAGGCATCGAATTCTACCATTCGACCTCGTCATCCGACCTGATCACCCGCATGACCAACAATGCCCAGGCGGCACGCAACGTGCTCGACCTGATCGTTACTTCCTATGTCCGCGATCTGGTGACCCTGCTCGCCTTGATTGGCGTCATGGTCTGGCAGCAACCGATGCTGTCGCTGATCTGCTTCGTCGTCGGTCCGCTGGCCATCTACGGCGTCAATCGCATCCTGAAGCGTGTGCGCAAGTTCGCTGCCATGGAGTTCCGCTCGGTCGGCCAGATCATTCAGGTGATGCAGGAAACCGCGATCGGCGTGCGGGTGGTCAAATCCTTCAACCTCGAAAGCTTGATGCGCAAGCGCATGTACAAGGCGGTGGCGGACGTCGAGGATCGGGCCAACAACATCGCCGCGCTGGAAGCGGTGACCAGCCCGGTGATGGAGACGCTGGCAGGGCTGGCGATCGCCGGCGCCGTCATGGTCAGCGGCTTCCTGGTCCTGCAGGGCGGCCAGATGCCTGGCAACATCATGGCCTTCATCGCGGCGCTGCTGCTTGCTTATGAGCCGGCAAAGCGGCTTGCGCGCGTGCGCATCTCGTTGGAAAGCGGCATTGTCGGCGTGCGCATGATGTTCCAACTCGCCGACGAGCCGCTGACCCTGGCCGAGAAACCGGGCGCGCGGCCGCTTCGGGCCGGACCAGGCGAGATCCGGTTCGATGCCGTCAGCTTCGCCTATCAGAACGGTCCGCCTGTGCTCGACGGATTCGACCTGACCCTTTCAGCGGGCAAGATGACGGCGCTGGTCGGGCCTTCCGGCGGCGGCAAGTCGACCATCCTGAACCTGATCATGCGCATGTACGACCCGAAGAGCGGCAAGGTCCTGCTCGACGGCCAGGATATTTCGCATGCGACGCTCGCCTCGCTCAGGGAAAAGATCGCCTATGTCAGCCAGGAGACATTCCTGTTTGCCGGCACGATCATGCACAACATCCGGCTCGGGCGAGAAGGCGCGACCGACGAAGAGGTGATTACCGCCGCCAAGGCCGCCAACGCGCATGACTTCATCATGGCGCAGGCGAAAGGCTATGAGACCGATGTCGGCGAGAATGGCGGCCTCTTGTCGGGCGGCCAGCGCCAACGCATCTCGATCGCACGCGCCATGCTGCGCAACGCCGAAATCCTGCTCTTGGACGAGGCGACCAGCGCGCTCGACGCCGAATCCGAAGCGCTGTTCCGCGAAGCACTGCAGCAACTGACCGAAGGCCGCACGACGATCGTCATCGCGCACCGCCTGTCGACCGTGCATCAGGCCGACACGATCGTGGTGCTGGAGGGCGGCAAGGTGGTAGAGAGCGGCTCTCACAAGGCGCTGCTCAACCAGGGCGGGCTTTACCAGAAGCTGTATGAGTATCAGCTGATGCCGTAGCGCGGCGCCTTTCCTTCTCCCCTTGTGGGAGAAGGAAGAAACTACCTCACTCCGGCACGTGCCGCACCGCGCCCTTGTCGGCGCTGGTGGCGAAGGCGGCGTAGGCGCGCAGCGCGGTCGTCACCTTGCGCTTGCGCTTTTCTTCCGGCTTCCAGGCCAAGGCGCCCTTGGCCGCCATCGCCGCCCGGCGTGCCTCAAGCTCGGCATCGCTGACGGCCAGGCGGATGGTGCGGTTGGGAATGTCGATCTCGATCGTATCCCCTTCCCTGACCAACCCGATCGTGCCGCCTTCGGCGGCTTCGGGCGAGACATGGCCGATCGACAGGCCCGACGTGCCGCCGGAGAAGCGGCCATCGGTGACCAGCGCGCAGGCCTTGCCCAGGCCTTTCGACTTCAGATAGCTGGTCGGATAGAGCATTTCCTGCATGCCGGGGCCGCCACGCGGTCCCTCATAGCGAATGACGACGACATCGCCGGCCTTGATCTCGTTGGACAAGATTGCCTTGACCGAAGCGTCCTGGCTTTCGAACACCCGCGCCGGGCCGGTGAATTTCAGGATCGACTCGTCGACGCCCGCCGTTTTCACGATGCAACCGTCGAGCGCCAGATTGCCTTTCAGCACGGCAAGACCGCCATCCTTCGAAAACGGCGTCTTTGCGGAACGGATGACACCCGTCTCACGATTGGTGTCGAGATCGTCCCAGCGCCGGTCCTGGCTGAAGGCGACCTGCGTCGGCACGCCGCCGGGCGCGGCGAGGAAGAAGTCGCGGACATTCTGGCTGGAGGTGCGCGAAATATCCCAATGATCGAGCGCCTCGCCGAGGCTGGCCGTATGCACCGTCGGCAGGTCGCGGTTGATCAGCCCTGCTTCGTCGAGCTGGCCAAGGATCGCCATGATGCCGCCGGCGCGGTGGACGTCTTCCATATGCACGTCGGACTTTGCCGGGGCCACCTTGCAGAGCACAGGAACCCGCCGCGACAGCCGGTCGATATCCTCCATGGTGAAGTCGACCTCGCCCTCATGCGCGGCGGCCAGGATGTGCAGCACCGTGTTGGTCGAACCGCCCATGGCGATGTCGAGCGTCATGGCGTTCTCGAAGGCGCCTTTCGAGGCGATGCTGCGTGGCAGTGCCGTCTCGTCGTCCTGTTCGTAATAGCGCTGGGCGAGATCGACGACGAGATGGCCGGCCTCGACGAACAGGCGCTTGCGGTCGGCATGCGTCGCCAGCGTCGAGCCGTTGCCCGGCAGCGACAGGCCGAGCGCCTCGGTCAGGCAATTCATCGAATTGGCGGTGAACATGCCCGAGCAGGAACCGCAGGTCGGGCAGGCCGAGCGCTCGATGACCTTGACGTCCTCGTCGGAGATCTTGTCGTCGGCGGCCGCGACCATGGCGTCGACCAGGTCGAGCGCCTGCGTCTTGCCAGCCAGCACCACCTTGCCGGCTTCCATCGGTCCGCCGGAGACGAACACGGTCGGGATGTTGAGGCGCAGCGAGGCCATCAGCATGCCGGGGGTGATCTTGTCGCAATTGGAGATGCAGACCATGGCGTCGGCGCAGTGGGCGTTGACCATGTATTCGACGGAATCGGCGATCAATTCGCGCGACGGCAGCGAATAGAGCATGCCGTCATGGCCCATGGCGATGCCATCATCGACGGCGATGGTGTTGAACTCCTTGGCGACGCCGCCGGCCTTCTCGATCTCGCGCGCGACCAGTTGGCCGAGGTCCTTCAGATGGACATGGCCCGGCACGAATTGGGTGAAGGAATTGACCACCGCGATGATCGGCTTGCCGAAATCCGAGTCCTTCATGCCGGTGGCGCGCCACAGGCCGCGGGCGCCGGCCATGTTGCGGCCATGGGTGGTGGTGCGGGAGCGATAGGCAGGCATGTTTTTTCCTTGGTGGCTGGCCGTGGCCAAAGCATGGCGCGGCGGAGCTGAATTTCGATCGCAGGCGTTATAGACGCCACAGCTTGGTCTGGCCACATTTTTGCGATGCGCCAGATTCCGCCGAAAAACGAGAACCCACGAAAAATCGCATGCCGCTGTCGGATTGCGGAGCGCACGGCCGTCCTTGGGCAGACGGCACGGAAATGGCACTATTCCCGGGGTCAGCCGTTTCACTGTAGCAGCAAGAGCAAGCGAGGAGCGCGACATGCAAAAGATCACCACCTGCCTGTGGTTCGACGGCCAGGCCGAAGAGGCGATGAACCACTATGTCTCCATCTTCAAGAATTCGAAGGTGCTGAGCGTTCTGCGCTGGCCCAAGGGACACGCCAGTGAGGGCAAAGTGCTGATGACCACGTTCGAGCTCGACGGCGTGCCGTTCCAGGCGCTCAATGGCGGCCCGAACTTCAAGTTCAACGAGGCGATGTCACAGTCGATCGACTGCAAGACGCAGGAAGAGGTGGATTATTTCTGGGAAAAGCTCACGGAAGGTGGCGAGCCCGGTGTCTGCAGCTGGCTGAAAGACAAGTTCGGCGTCTCCTGGCAGGTCGTGCCGGAGCAATTGCCGAGGCTGCTTCTCGATCCGGACAGGGCCAAGGCCGGCCGGGTGATGTCGGCGATGATGCAGATGGGCAAGATCGACATCGCCAAGATCGAAGCGGCGGCCAAAGGGTGAAAAGCTGTCCGCGCAGCGGACGAAGCCAATTGCTTGGCTTTTCGAGCTTCGAACGGTGAAGACCCGGTTCGCCCTTCGGGCACCTTCTCCCCGTAACCCGGGGAGAAGGGAGAACTTTACGCCGCCCTGTCGCGGACCTGGTAGTCCTTGATCGTGGCGAAGCGGATTGCCTTCCAGCGCTCCGCTTCGTAGTTCAGCGAGAAGGCGTGCTGGGCGAGGAACACCGGATCGTTGTCGAGGTCGCGGGCGATGTCACCGCGATGCGCCTCGATGAAGCGCAAGACTTCCGCCTTGTCGTCGGCCGATATCCAGCGGCAGACGGAAAAGCGCGACATCTCGAATTCGACGGGCAGCGTGTATTCGAAATTCAGCCGCTCCTTCAACACGTCGAGCTGCAACGCGCCGACAACGCCGACGATGGCGGGTGAGCCGTCCTCGGGCGAGAACAGCTGCACGACGCCTTCCTCGGCCATCTGGTGCAGCGCTTCCTTGAGTTTCTTCGCCTTCATCGCGTCGCCGAGGCGGACGCGGCGCAGGATCTCCGGTGCGAAATTCGGCACGCCGCGGAACAGTATCTCCTCGCCCTCGGTCAGCGTATCGCCAATGCGCAGCGTGCCGTGATTGGGGATGCCGACGACGTCGCCGGCAAAGGCTTCGTCTGCCGTGACGCGAGTGCGGGCAAAGAAGAATTGCGGCGCGGACAGGGACATCGGCTTTCCCGTGCGCACCAGCTTGGCCTTCATGCCGCGCTCTAGCTTGCCCGAGCAGACTCGGACGAAAGCGATGCGGTCGCGGTGATTGGGGTCCATATTGGCCTGGATCTTGAAGACGAAGGAGGTCATCTTGTCCTCGGTCGCCTCGACCTTGCGGGTGTCGGCCTCCTGCGCGCGCGGCGGCGGGCCGAAGGCGCCGAGCGCCTCGATCAGGTCGCGCACGCCATAATTGCGCAGCGCCGAGCCGAAATAAACCGGCGTCAGGTGGCCTTCGCGAAAAGCGTCTATATCAAGGGGTCTGCACGCTTCTCGCGCGAGCTCCAGCTCCTCGATGAAGGCCTCGCGCTCGTTTTCCGGCAGCAGGCCGGCGACGCGGTTGGAATCGGGACCATTGACCGGCGTGCGTTCCTTCTCGTCGTCGCCCTTGCGCACCGCGTTCAGCGCCAGGTGATAGGTGCCGGAGAACGTTTTGCCGCGGCCGATCGGCCAGGTGATGGGGGCAGTGTCCAGCGCCAGCTTCTGCTCGATCTCGTCCAGGATTTCGAACGGATCGCGACTTTCGCGGTCCATCTTGTTGACGAAAGTGATGATCGGGATGTCGCGCAGCCGGCAGACCTCGAACAGTTTCAGCGTGCGCGGCTCGATGCCCTTGGCGGCGTCGATGACCATGACGGCCGAGTCGACCGCCGACAGCGTGCGATAGGTGTCGTCGGCGAAATCCTCGTGGCCGGGCGTGTCCAAGAGGTTGAAGACATTGTCCTCATATTCGAACGTCATCACCGAGGTGACGACCGAAATGCCGCGCTCGCGCTCTATCTTCATCCAGTCGGACCGGGTCTGGATGCGGTCCTTCTTGGCCTTGACCTCGCCGGCAAGCTGGATGGCGCCGCCGAACAGCAGCAGCTTTTCGGTGAGCGTCGTCTTGCCGGCGTCGGGGTGGGCGATGATCGCGAAGGTGCGGCGGCGCGCCACTTCCTCTGGTATTGTTTCGGGCATTCTCTGGGATTTCCGTGTGACAGGCCGGGCTTCTAGCAGCGCAGTGCCGGGCTGTCGACCGGTCCGGCGGCACTGACGCCGCCGGATGCCATTGGCCGCTCAGGCCAGTTCGCTCATATGGCTCACCTGGAGGATCTGCGGAAGCCAGCCGGCGATGGCGCCGCCTATCGCGTCAGCGTGGTCCTCCTGCAGATAGTGCGCGCCGGGTCCGAGATTGATGAACCGACAGTTTTTCAGCCCGGCCGCGAATTCACGTGCCGCCTCCGGCCCGATCAACGCGCCGGGATCGCCGGCGAACAGCAGTTTCGGATAGGTGGACAGCCGCAGCGTGCGATGATCATGCTCGCTGATGGCTGCAACGTCGGCGGGTTGGCCTTGGATGGGCAATTCACGGGGCAGGCGCAGAACCGGCTTGCGCGATTGCGGTGTCGGGAAAGGCGCCCGGTAGGCAGCCATCTCTTCCTCGCTCATCGTTCGCAGCACCGAGGCCGGCAGCACCTTTTCGACAAAGACATTGTCTTCCAGGACCAGCTTTTCGCCGACACCGGGCGTGCGCAGCGCCTTGAACATTTCGCGGGCCTGCGGGCGCTGGTGAAAATCCTCCCAGCGCTCGAAGGGCCGGATGAATTCCATGAAGGCGAGACCGAGAATGCGCTGCGGCCGCCGCGCCGCGAGATGGAAGGCCAGGGCCGTGCCCCAATCCTGCGCGACCAGCACCATTTCCTTGATGTCGAGCGCATCGAGGAAGGCGTCGAGATAGCGGACATGGTCGAAGAAACGATAGTCGATATCGGGTTTGCCGGACTGGCCGTAGCCGATCAGGTCCGGCGCGATGCAGCGGCCAAACGGCGCGACATGCGGGATGATGTTGCGCCAGATATGGGACGAGGTCGGGTTGCCGTGAAGGAACAGCACGGTTTGACCGGACGTTCCGGCCTCGACATAGGACATGGTCGAATCGAGTACGGCAATCTGAGAACGCCGCAAGGCGTTGTCGGCTTTCGAGTTCATTGGGGTGTCTCCCTGGCGAAAACAGTGCTGAAGATGATTTCCTTGAACCGTTCGAGCGGCGCGGGGCTGCGTTCGACCTTCATGCGCAGCATGGCGCCCTGCCAGGATGACAGCAGGAAGTCGGCGAGGTCCTCGGCCTCGAAGGTTTTAGGGATGTCCCCGGCCGCCTGGCCTTCGGCGATACAGGCGGCGAAAGGCTGGCGCCAGCGCTCGAAGATAGCGACGAGTTGCAAACGCAGCGGCTCGCTGTGCACCGCGGTCTCCAGGCTGAGATTGCCGATCATGCAGCCACGCGCCCAGTCATGCGCCTCGAGCTTCGAGGTGATGACGTCGAGGTAGCGGCGCAGCCTGCCGATCGGCGGCGTGCCGTCCTGCGCCAGCGCTGCTTCAACCAGCCCGCTGACATAGGCGAAATAGCGGTCCAGCACCTCGCCGGCGAACGCCTCCTTGGAGGCGAAATGGTTGGTGAAAGAGCCCGGCCGCGCATCGGCGGCCGCCACGATGTCGCGCACGCCGGCGGCGGCATAGCCCGAGTTCCAGAGGGTCTTGAAACCGGCATCGAGGAGTTTTTCGCGGAGTGATTGTCTAGCCATGGTCGTATAATACGTACGTACGTATTGAAGTCAAGGCGCATATTTTGCCATGCCCGATGTTGGCAAGCGACGAACGAGGTGGCACTTGGAGGGGGTGCTCTCAAGGACAAGAGGCAGAGGAGTTGATATGACCGCGTCGAAACAAATCATCGTCATCGGCGCCGGCATTATCGGCGCCTCCATCGCCTGGCACCTGACCGAGGCAGGTGCGCAGGTGACGGTCATCGCGGACAGTGCACCCGGCGGTGTGGCGACGCCGAACTCGTTTGCCTGGATCAACGCCAGCTGGGGCAATCCGGAGCCCTATTTCCGGCTCCGCATCCGCGCCATGGCCGAGTGGAAGCGGCTCGCGAATGATTTGCCGGGCCTGCCGCTGGCCTGGTGCGGCGGCCTGAACTGGGACCTGCCGGCGGACAGGCTCGAAGCCTACGCGGCCGAGCACTCTTCATGGGGCTACGGCATCGAACGGGTTGACCGGGAGCAAGTGGCACGCATCGAACCCAACCTCGTCGAGTTTCCCGGTTTTGCCCTGCACGTCGCGGAGGAAGGTGTCGCAGAGCCCGTGGCCGCCGCGAAAGCGCTGCTGGCGGACGCGGAGCGACAAGGGGCGCGCGTCCTGTCCAGTACGGTGACGGCTCTTGTCCAGACCGATGGCAGGATCACGGGCGTGGACACATCGCATGGGCTGATTGCCGCCGACGAGGTGGTGATCGCCGCCGGCGTCGGCGCTCCGGACATTGCCGCGACGGCGGGGATCAGCCTGCCGATCGAGACGCCGCCTGGGCTGATCGTCCATTCGCGGCCCTACAAGAAACTGCTCAACGGTCTGGTGCACGCCGACAGGCTGCATATGCGCCAGACCGCCGAAGGCCGCATCATCGCCGGCTCGGATTTCGCCGGCGGCGATCCCGGCGATGACCCCGCCGCCACGGCGCGCGAATTGTTTGCAGTAGCGAAGGCAGCGTTGCGCGGCGCCGAGGATCTGGAGCTCGATTTCCACACCATTGGCTACCGCCCCAATCCGATCGATGGCTTTCCGATCATCGGCCGGGCCGAGGGCATGGACGGCGTCTACGTCGCAGTCCTGCATTCCGGCATCACGCTGGCGCCGGCCGTCGGCCTGTTCGCCACGCGAGAGATTCTTGATGGCGAGCGCGATCCGCTGCTGGCGCCCTATGGGCTGTCGCGCTTTGCTCAGTAACCCGGCGGACGGCGGAAGCCGCCGGACAACCCCGCCATTGCGCTGGCTATGCCAAGCAGCCGCGATTCCGACCAGCGTTTGCCGACCAGTTGCAGGCCGATCGGCAGGCCGTCACCATCCTGTCCGTACAGCATCGAAAGTGCTGGGTGGCCGCTGTAATTGAAGACGGCGCCATCGGCCGGCAGCATCCAGTAGCTCTGCTCCTCGCCACCGGCGTTGATCGGCGTGCCCGGCTCGCAATGCGGAAAGGCCGTGGTCATGGCAACCGGGCAGAGCAGCGCATCATGGCGGTCGAAAAAATTGTCCCAGGCGAGTGCGGCCGAACAGTGGATTGTTCGACTGCCAGTCCGACAACATGGTCGCGACATTGGTCTTGGCCATCAGCACGCCGCCGGCGGCCTTTAGCCTCGCAACCACCGGGCTGTCGTCGCTGGCGACATAGTGGGCGAAGGCCGGGAAGCCGACCGTGGTTTTCATGCCCGCGGTGTCGTGCGTGTCCTTTAGCGTGAAGGGAACGCCGTGCAGCGACCCGGGCGCGGCGCCGCGCGCGAGTGCGGCGTCGCCCTTTTTTGCTTGGCTGTATGCGCTCTCCCGGTCGAGCAAGATGACGGCGTTGACACCTTCATTGTGCCGGTCGGTCTGCGCCAGATGGGCATCGAGTGCCTCGACGGCGGAGATTTTACGCTGGGCGATGGCTGCGGCGAGGTTGGTTATCGAGGAGAAAGCGATGTCCATGGCAAATGCTCCGGCTTGACCGCTTGCCTGGAAAATGGCGGACAGCGGCACGACTTCAAGCGGATTTGAGCATTCGGAGCTTAGCTCCGTTTGATCGGAATTGTGCCGGTCGTCTGTTGAGACCGGCGCTCTACGGCGGCGTTTCCGACTTAGACTACCCTACCAGCGCAAGCTTCGCCGCCGTTGGCGCAAATGGCCGAATGCTGATCCCGTCCCCAGTCATGGTGACGAAGCTCGACGGCGGGATCGCCTGCCAGTCGCCGCCTTCGCGATCGAAGGGTTCGGAGACGATGCAACCGCCGCCGCCCTTGCGCAGGATAGAGGTGTAGAGTGTTGGCGCATGCGCATCGGTGGCATATCGAACCGCGTGCAGCGCCTGCCCATCCGAGAATGCGGCGGTGAGTTTCAGTGCCGGTTCGAGGCCGGCTCGGCGCGAGGCTTCGAGAATCCGGCTGGTGGCGCGCGACACCGCACCCTGCGGGTCGCCGGCCAATCCTTCGTCGATCATAAGCAGAAAAAAGAGTTCGGAATCGGTGGTGCCTTCGCGCTGGTCGAAGACGGCGTCGGACAATGAATTCTCCAGCGCGCGACGGATTTTCTCGAAGCCCCCTATCTGGCCGTTATGCATGAACGACCAGCGGCCGGAGATGAAGGGATGGCAGTTCATGCGGCTGGTGGCGCCGCCGGTCGAGGCCCGCACATGGGCGAGGAACAGGCCGGATTTGATCTGCCGGCACAGGCTCTTCAGATTGGGATCGGACCAGGCCGGCAGGATGTCGCGGTAGAGGCCGGGCTCCTGACGGTCGCCGTACCAGGCAAGGCCAAAGCCGTCGCCATTGGTCGGTGACTTCGCCTCCTGGGCGCAATGGCTCTGGGCGATCAGCGAGTGGCAGGGCGCCGTGAGGATGTCTTCGAGAAAGACCGCTTCACCGAGATAGGCCGCCCAACGGCACATCGCTTCTGTCGTCCTCTAGGCGCGATCCGGAAGAGCCGCGGGCTCGTTGGTCGCGTGTGTGCCTCTGTTGTGCGTCCGCTCGTAAAGCTCACGGACGATTCGGCTGGCGGTAGTCTCGAAGAGAAATGGCAAGAAAGCGTGAACGAGCGCGGCACCCGCCGCCATCAACAAACGCGACGAAAACCAGGCGGCAAAGGCCATATGGCCGAAATAGGTTTCGCCAACCTTGGCCGGATGAGAGGTGAAGATGCTTGCGACCGACATGCTGGCCCCCTTCAGCGTGAGTTCCGATATGAGTATCCTGGCACGCTTCGCCGGTTCATCGGTCTCAAAATGTCCTTGTATTTTGCTATTCCATGGGACAAACATCCCAATATGGCGCTGGATATCGATGAAATAGACCGAAAACTGCTTGCCGAATTGCAACGCGACGGCACGCTGTCGGTCGACCAGCTATCGGAACGGGTGGCCTTGTCGCGCAATGCCTGCTGGCGGCGCGTCAAGCGGCTGGAAGAGGGAGGCGTCATCACCGGGCGCGTGGCGCTGGTCGATGCCGACAAGCTCGGGCTTGGCTTGTCTGTGTTCATCCTGGTCCGGACGTCGAACCATGACCCGGACTGGCTGCAGAAATTCCGCGCCGCGGTGACCGGCTTCCCCGAGATCACCGGCGTCTACCGCATGTCCGGCGACCTCGACTATGTCCTGCGCGCCCGCGTCGCCGACGTGAAGGCCTATGACCGGCTCTACCAGCGGCTGATCGCCAAGGTGGCGCTGTCCGACGTGTCGGCCTCCTTCGTGATGGAGGAGATCAAGGAAACGACAGTGGTTCCGATGGAAGTGCGCTGAAGCGCGCTCAGGCCACAGTGATGCCCGAAAGAAAGCCGTTGATACCCTTGCGGGCGAATTGACCGAATCGGCAATCGCGCCGATAGGATCGATTTTATGCGCGCAGCCCTCCAAAACTCCTCCGTCATCGGTCCGACCGTCGGCTTCGTCAGGTTGCCGCATGCTGAAGGACTACCCATCCCCGCCTATGAAAGCGCCGGCGCCGCCGGCATGGATCTGCGCGCCGCGGTGCCCGACGACCGGCCGCTGCTGATCCTGCCGGGGAAACGCGCTCTGGTGCCGACAGGGCTGATCCTGGAAATCCCCGAAGGCATGGAAGGCCAGGTGCGGCCGCGCTCCGGCCTTGCTTTCAAGCATGGCCTCACCGTTCTCAATTCGCCAGGCACGGTCGACAGCGACTATCGCGGCGAGGTGAAGGTGCTGCTGGTCAATCTCGGCGATGAGGATTTTGCCGTGACGCGCGGCATGCGCATCGCCCAGATCGTTTTCGCTGCCGTGACGCAGGTGGCCGTCGAAGAACGTTCGCTGGCCGGCGGTACGGCGCGTGGCTCGGGCGGGTTCGGATCGACCGGCACCGCCTGATGCCCATCCCGAAACTTGTTATCTTCGACTGCGACGGGATCCTGGTCGACACGGAGAACCTCGCCAACCGGCGCCTTGCCGAGTGGCTGAGCGCGGCTGGCTATCCGACGAGCTTCGAATATTGCCGCAAGAATTTCTCCGGCCGCAGCATGGCCTCGGTGCAGAAGGAGATCGAAGAGCAGACCGATGTTCGCCTCGGCACCGATTTCGTCGATCGCTGGAATGCCGGCCTACCGGACCTGTTCGCGCATGGGGTCGAGGCGATCCCCTATGTCCGCGAGTTCATCGAGGCGGTCCGCGCGGCCGGTATCGACTATTGTGTCGCCACTTCGGCAAGGGTGTCGAAGATGCATATCACGCTTGGCCAGACCGGGCTGCTGCCGCTCTTCGAACATGCGATGTTCAGTGCCACCATGGTCGGGCGCGGCAAGCCTTTCCCCGACCTGTTCCTGCATGCGGCCAAGACCATGGACTTCGCGCCCGCCGACTGCATCGTCATCGAGGACAGCGTCGCGGGCACGCAGGCCGGCATTGCCGCCGGCATGCGGGTGTTTTCCTATCATGGCGATCCCTATTCCGACCGCGACGGCCTGATCCAGGCCGGCGGCATCCTGTTCGACGACATGCGCGAGCTGGCCGGCCTGGTGCCGATCCACTGATCCTGTTCCGACACGGCTGCACGATGCTGGAACCCGTGCTAGCGTGACTGGCCTGATCTCCGGGGGGACACTCATGCCGACGAACCTGCTCCGCTTCATGCTCGCCTTGATGCTGCTGCCGTTCTTGTGGACGGCGGCCGGAGCGCAAACCGTGAGTTTTCCCGAACTCAACAGCCCACTGCCCGGCCGCAGCGATGTCAGCTATCTCGACCTGGCCAAAATGGTCATCCCGGACCTCGCCGCCGACAAGGACGGTTTCTACAAGGGTGGATTGCCGATCGACATGCGCCACATTGCCGGTGGCGATGAGGGCGGCTCGCCACCGGAGACGACGAGCCTGTCCAATGCGGCAGTGCTTCCCATCAAGGCCGGCGGCAAGGATCGGCTGGCGATGCTGTTCGATCTCGGCGATTCTCCCGACAGCGCCGAAGGCTATGCGGTGCTGGCGCTCTTCGACGTCACGGCCAAGCCGAAACTGCTCGATGCGGCCAATGTCGCGGTCGACCGCGGCACCTATTTCCGCGAGCCGAACAAGCTTTCGATCGGCGACGGCGACGACGTGCTCATCTCCATGAGCACGCATTTCAATTCGAACCAGGGCTATGTGAGTACGCTGCTGATCCTGCCTCGCGGGGATCGCCTTCAATTGGTCGACACGATCAACACGTTCGACGAAAACGTCTGCGCCTACAAACGCACCCAGGATCTGGCCTTCCTGACGCTGGACGACGGAAAGCCTTATGCAGCGATCAAGGTGACGGCGACCGACGCCACGGTGCCGAGTGGTGAAAGTTGCGATGAGGCTGCGCCCAAGGCGGCGTCGCACGACATTTCCGTCACCTACCATTGGGACAAGAAGACCTCACACTACGTCAAGGATTCCGACGCGTTCGAGAAATTGTCAGCAGAGAACGCGAAACGCTTCTGAGCCAAACGCATTCGTTTGCCCGACTTGAGACAGCGCGGTAGCATCCGCTCCAAAACTCGTGATGGGGAGCATTCATGGACAAGGGCAAGATTTTTCGCGACCTGCATGCCTCGACCTTCGTCATGCCCAATCCCTGGGATCCGGGCACGACCAAGCTGCTCGGCTCCTTCGGTTTCAAGGCACTGGCGACAACCAGTGCCGGCTTCGCCTTTTCGCGAGGCCTGCCGGACGGCTCGGTGACCTTCGAGCAGATGATCCATCACTGCCGCGAGGTGACGGCGGCGACCGACCTGCCGGTCTCGGCAGATCTCGAGAGGGGCAAGGGCGACAGCGCCGAGCGGGCCGCCGAAACCATCTTCGCGGCGGAAGCGGCCGGCCTTGCCGGCTGCTCGATCGAGGATCACACCGGCGATCCCGACAAGCCGATCTATGATTTCTCGCATGCGGTGGAGCGCGTCGCCGCGGCGGTGGAAGCGGCGCGGGCGCTGAAGCGCGATTTCGTGTTCACCGCGCGCGCCGAAAATTTCCTCTGGGGCAGAACCGATCTCGACGACACGATCAAGCGGTTGCAGGCCTTCGAGAAAGCTGGCGCCGACGTACTCTATGCGCCAGGGATCGGTGACATCGAGATGGTGCGTACGATCTGCTCGGCGGTCGGCAAGCCGGTCAATGTCATGGCAAAGCCGGGCTTTACCATCGCCGATCTTGCCATGGCCGGCGTGAAGCGCATTTCACTCGGGCCATGGCTGACCAATTTCGCCTACGGCATGCTGGAGACGGCGGCACGCGAGATCCAGCAGGACGGCACGTTCGGCTTCACCCGCGCCGCCATGCCTTTCGGCAAGCTGCAGGCGCTATACAGCAAGCCATCATCATGAACAGGCTGGGCGCATGACGCTGACCGTTGTCGACATGCATACGGGCGGCGAGCCGCTGAGGATCGTCACCGGCGGCTATCCCCGCATCCCGAAGGGCACCATCCTGGAAAAGCGCGCCTATGTGCGCGACCGTCTCGATCATCTCAGAAAAATCCTGATGTTCGAGCCGCGCGGCCATTACGATATGTACGGCGCCCTGCTGGTCGAGCCCGACTTGCCGGGCGCCGATCTCGCGGTGCTGTTCATGCACAATGAGGGCTATTCGACGATGTGCGGCCACGCCATCGTCGCGCTCGGCCGCTACGCCATCGATGAAGGGCTGGTGACGAAACAGGAGCCGATCACGACCGTCAACATCGAGGCGCCGTGCGGCCTGGTCGTCGCTTCGGTCGAGGTTCTGGACGGCAAGGCCGGCGCCGTGTCGTTCGAGAGCGTGCCGGCCTTCCTGTTTGCCGGTGACCAGCAGATCGAGCTGACAAGATATGGCAAGATAGGCTTCGACATCGCTTATGGCGGCGCTTTCTACGCGCTGGCGGACTGCCATCAGTTCGGGCTGGAATTCGGCCGTGATCGCGTGCGCGATTTTGTCGATGCCGCAACGACGCTGACGGACAGGCTCAAGTCAGAATTTCCGCTTTCGCATCCCGACCACGCCGACCTCGCCTTTCTCTACGGCACCATCCTGACCGACGGACGCGACGCGTTTTCCGGCGAGGTGACGAAAAACATCTGCGTCTTCGCCGAGGCCGAGGTCGACCGCTCGCCCACCGGCTCCGGCGTCACCGCCCGTCTCGCCGCCATGCTTGCCAAGGGCGAGATTGCCATCGGGCAGACGCGGACCTTCGAGAGCATCGCCGGCTCGCGCTTTTCGGGCGCGGTGGCTCGGACGGCACAGGCCGGCCCGCATGATGCGATCATCGCCCGCGTCGGCGGCCGCGCCTACTATTCCGGACGGGCGGAATTCATCGTCGAGCCCGATGACGAGCTGGGACGAGGTTTCCTGCTCCGTTGAACCGAGCTGGCTCAGCTATCGACGTGCCGCTTCCCGTGCGGAAATCGTCTTGTGCAGATGCACCATCATGGCGGCGGCGAAGAGCGGCGTCACCAAATTGAGCAACGGCACGGCGAGGAAGGCCGCGATGACCAGCCCGGCGAGAAAGACCGTGCCGGCGTACTGCCGGCGCAAGGCCCTGGCTTCGTCTTCGCCGCGAAAGCGCATGGCGGCAAATTCGAAGAATTCGCGGCCAAGCAAATAGCCGTTGACGACGAAGAAGGCGGCAATGTTGATGCCCGGCACCAACAGGAGCAGCAAGGCGACGATGTTGCCGAGGATGACGACGCCGAAGAATTTTATCGCCAGCACCAGCGAGCGCAGCGCCGGCATGGCGCGCCCAGTCGGGTCGCCGGGATAGTCGGTGCGCTCGACCACTTCGGCGACATCGTCGAGGAACAGGCCGGCGATCACAGCCGTCACCGGCGCGACGAGCAGCGCCGTGCCGAAGGCAAGCGCTATTGCCGCGATGATGCCGCCCAGCCAGCCGGCCCAGGACGGCATGCCGGGCAACAAGGCCTGCAGCCAAGGGAGCGCCAGCCATTCGACCAGGCTGGTCAGGCCGAACCACAAGGCGACCAGGGCCAGCACGGTCAGGCCAAGCGTCTTGAGGAACACGGCACGAAACGGCGGCGAGAGCAGCTCGAGGGCCGCAGTGCGGGCAGCGTCGAAAATCACCGTGCTTCAACCCCAAATCAGCGACAGCGCCGTAAAGGCGGGACGTTCACGAGATAGGCAGCGCGGCTCGTGAGCACAAGCGCGTATCGCTATCGGGCAAACGCCGGCTTCCTGACCGGGATCGTCATGGCCGCAACGCCGATCACGACAAAGGCCATGCCCAACCATGCCGTTGGCCCCAGGCTTTCGCCGAGGAAGACAGCACCGATGCCGACGCCGATCGGTACGCGCAGATAGGCCTGCGACGTCGTGCCGACCGAACCCAGCGTGTGGATCAGGCGAAAATAGATGACGAAGGCCAGCGCGGTTGAAAACACCGACAGGCCAAGCAGGGCCAGGATCGAGGCCATCGAGGGTGTCAGCGTCCATGGCTGGTCGACCAACAGGCTGAGCGGCACCAGCATGACCGCGCCGCACAGCATCGAACCGGCGGCCGGCAGCATCGGATCGAGGCCCTTGAAGCCGCGGCCGAAGATCGCCGCACCCGCATAGCAGATCGTTGCCACGACGATGGCGACCTGTGCCCACAGTTCGTGACCGAGACCACCCAGCGCCTGCGTGCCGACAATGAAGCAGATGCCCGCCATGCCGGCGCCGACACCGATCAGCTTGCGCGCCGTCACCGACTCATGGCGGGTGATGAGCGCGGTGAAGACGAAGGTGAAGATCGGCGAGGTCGCGTTGAGGATCGTGGCCAGGCCGGCATCGACCGAGCGCTCGGCGGCGGCGATCAGCGTGAATGGTATGACGCTGTTGAGGCATGCCTGGAAGGCGAAGCGGCGCCAGCTTGCCGCATCGCCCGGCATGGCCAGCCCGCGCCAGCGGATAATGGCGAACAGGATGCCGCCGGCGATCAAGGTGCGGGCGGCGATGAAGGTGACCGGCGGGATCGTCTCGACGCCGATCTTGATGAAAGTGTAGGAGGCGCCCCACAGCACCGCCAATACGGCAAGCAACGCCAGGTCGATGGTCTTGTCGTTCTTCGCGGACATGGGCTTGCCGTCTTCCGGTGCGGTCGATCCGGCCCGATTTGTAGGCAATGCGGCGATGAAACGCTTCGTCCACGGTCGAATTGTCGTAGCGCCTGGCTGTTGGCGCCCTGTTCAGGGGCGATCCCGTCAAAGTTGAGTGTCATGCTCTAGGCAAAGCTGTCGTTAATCGCTAAACCCGCGCCCGGCCAGCGTGGCAAGAAGCCGGCTCGGGTTTTGGCGGAGATATTGATGCCGGATTATGACGTGCTTTGCATCGGCAATGCCATTGTCGACATCATCGCCCAGTGCGAGGAGGAATTCCTCGAAACCAACGGCATCATCAAGGGCGCGATGAACCTCATCGATACGCGGCGCGCCGAACTGCTCTACAGCCGCATGGGCCCGGCGATCGAGGCCTCCGGCGGCAGCGCAGGCAACACGGCGGCCGGCGTCGCCTCCTTCGGCGGACGCGCCGCCTTCTTCGGCAAGGTCTCCAACGATGCGCTGGGCGAAATCTACGCGCACGACATCCATGCGCAGGGCGTCGCCTTCGACACCAAGCCGCTCAAGGGCGAGCCGCCGACGGCACGCTCGATGATCTTCGTCACTCCCGACGGCGAACGCTCGATGAACACCTATCTCGGCGCCTGCGTCGAACTCGGCCCCGAGGATGTCGAGGCCGAAAAGGCATCGGGCGCCAAGGTCACCTATTTCGAGGGCTATCTGTGGGACCCGCCGCGCGCCAAGGAGGCGATCCGGCAGACGGCCAAGCTGGCGCACGCGGCGGGCCGCGAAGTGTCGATGACGCTTTCGGATTCGTTCTGCGTCGACCGCTACCGTGAGGAGTTCCTCGAGCTGATGCGCTCGGGCACGGTCGATATCGTCTTCGCCAACAGCCACGAGATCAAGTCGCTCTACCAGACATCGTCCTTCGACGAGGCGGTGGCCAAGATTCGCAAGGACTGCAGAATAGCCGCGGTGACCCGTTCTGAAAAAGGCTCGGTCATCGTGCGCGGCGACGAGACCGTGGTCATCCAGGCGACGGCGATCCGGGAACTGGTCGACACGACGGGCGCCGGCGATCTCTACGCCGCCGGTTTCCTGCATGGCTACACGCAAGGCCGCGACCTCAAGACCTGCGGCGACCTTGGCTCCCTGGCCGCCGGCCTGGTGATCCAGCAGATCGGCCCAAGGCCAAGGCAAAATCTGCGCCGCGAGGCGGAACTGGCCGGGTTGCTGTAACCGCAAGCTCGGCGCTTCTGTTGTAAACAGCCGGCCGCGCCGCAGCCCTTCGCAGGCTCAGTGCGTTCGAAGCTCGAAAAGCCAAGCAATTGGCTTTTCGTTCGCTGCGCGGACCGCCTCTCACCGTCGCGTGACTGTCACAGATCGCTCCTACACGAAATTGAGAGCCTCCCGTGACTGACATTTCGGGGGCCCGCAGTCAGATGGGGTGTTGAAAGATGCAAGACAGCAAGCTGTCGGGCGGTGCGTTTCGTTGCCGCCATGATTTCCGTTTTCCGCACTAGAAATTCAGCGATCGGCCGCGGCTGAGGGGAGAGCGCGCGCGGCCGGAAGACAGATGCATGAGCAGATTTCAGATTAACGGTCTCGGACAGGACGACTTCGCGGATATGGTCGCGGAGGATGTCGAGCGCGCGCTTGCCCATTATGACGAGGCCATCAACCAATCCACCGTGGTCTCTGTCGGCAAGATCGCCGGCAGCATAGCATCCGCCGTCACCTTGCTGTCGCCGAAACACCAGAGGGCCATCGACGCCATCCATGCCGACCTTCCCGGCCTTGCGTCGAAATTCGTGCGCGCGCTGGCAGCGGAAGCCGAGCGCCGCAGCGAAGCCGGCACTGCCGGGGCCACGAGCCCTTCGACGGCTTTGCTGGCCGATGAGCCGCTTCCTCCCCCGCCACGGTCCGACGACCTCGAATCGATGCTGATCGAGGACTGGGCCGGCCGTGTCGCCGGTTCGACCTACCTCGAAGAAAATCTGGGCATCGCCCGCTCGACCCTGCATCGCTGGCAAAGGCGCGGCGACGTCATCGCCTTGCGCAAGGGCGGCCGCAAACACGTCTTCCCGCTGGCGCAGTTCGTCGACGGCAGGCCGGTCGCGGGCATAAGCGACGTGCTCAAGCAGATCGGCAATCCGAGGCTGGCGTGGTTATGGCTGACACGCCCGGCGGCACAGCTCGACGGGCGCATCCCAATCGACCTGTTGCGTGCTGACGAGGTCTCGGACGTGGTCGAGGCGGCGCGGGCGTTCGCGCCGGGCTGAAGCTCTCATCCGCTGCGCGGACCGCTCCTCAAGTCCCCGCCGTGTATGCCGCGATCACCGCCATGTTGACGATGTCGCTATCCTTGGCGTTCAGCGAGACGATCTGGACCGGCTTGTTCAAGCCGACCAGCAGCGGGCCGATGACCGTCGAGCCGCCGAGTTCCTGCAGCATCTTGGTCGAGATCGAGGCCGAGTGGAAGGCCGGCATGACCAGCACATTGGCCGGGCCGGTGAGGCGGATGAACGGATACTGCGCCATGGCGCGGGCGTTGAGCGCGACGTCGGCGGCCATTTCGCCGTCATATTCGAAATCGACGCGGCGCTTGTCGAGGATGCGCACCGCTTCCTGGACGCGTTCGGAGCGTTCGCCCTGCGGATGGCCGAAGGTGGAATAAGCGAGCATGGCAAGCCTCGGCTCGTAGCCCATGCGGCGGGCAAAGCCAGCCGCCTCCTCGGCGATGTCGGCGATCTGCTCGGCGTTCGGCATGTCGTGCACGGCGGTGTCCGCGACCAGCACGGTCTTGCCCCGCGCCAACACGATCGACACGCCGATGACGCGGTGGCCGGGTTTGGCGTCGATGACGCGCCTGATATCGTCGAGCGCGGTCGAATAGTTGCGGGTCACACCGGTGACGATGCCGTCGGCGTCGCCCAGCGCCACCATGCAGGCGGCGAAGTGGTTGCGGTCGTTGTTGATCAGGCGCTGGCAGTCGCGGAACAGGAAGCCCTTCCGCTGCATGCGCTCATAGAGATAGTCGGTGTAGATGCCGTTGCGGCGCGACAGCCGGGCATTGATGATCTCGATGCCTTGCTTGTTGAGGTCGATGCCGGCGTGCTTGGCGTTTTCCTTGATGACATCGTCGCGGCCAAGCAGGATGGCGGTGCCGAGCCGCTGGTTCACATAGGAGACGGCGGCGCGCATCACCTGCTCCTCCTCGCCTTCGGCGAAGACGATGCGCTTGGGCTGGCGGCGCACGCGGTCGTAGATGCGCTGCAGGGTCGAAGCGATCGGGTCGCGGCGGGCCGACAGTTCCTGTGCGTAGCGGTCGAGATCGAGGATCGGCTTGCGGGCGACGCCCGAATCCATCGCCGCTTTGGCGACGGCCAGCGGAATGGCCGAAATCAGGCGCGGGTCGAACGGCACCGGAATGATGTAGTTGGGGCCGAATTTCGGCCGATTGCCCTGATAGGCGGCGGCGACGTCGTCGGGCACGTCCTGGCGCGCCAGTTCGGCGAGCGCCCTGGCCGCGGCGATCTTCATGTCGTCATTGATGGTGGTGGCCCGCACGTCCAGCGCGCCGCGGAAGATGTAAGGGAAACCGAGCACGTTGTTGACCTGGTTCGGATAGTCCGAACGCCCGGTCGCCATGATGGCGTCGGTGCGGATCTCGGCCACTTCCTCCGGCGTTATTTCCGGATCGGGATTGGCCATGGCGAAGATGATCGGGTTCTTGGCCATCGACTGCACCATGGCGGTGGTCAGCGCGCCCTTGGCCGAGAGGCCGAGGAAGACGTCGGCGCCGTCGAGCGCCTCGGCGAGGCTGCGCGCGTCGGTCTTGACCGCATGCGCCGACTTCCACTGATTCATGCCTTCGGTGCGGCCCTGGAAGACCACGCCCTTGGTGTCGCACAGGACGATGTTTTCCGGCGCGAAGCCCATCGCCTTCATCAGCTCGATGCAGGCGATGCCGGCGGCACCCGCGCCGTTGCAGACCAGCTTCGTGGTCTTCATGTCGCGGCCGGTGACTTCCAGCGCGTTGATCAGGCCGGCGGCCGAGATGATGGCGGTGCCGTGCTGGTCGTCATGGAAGACGGGGATGTCCATCAGCTCGCGCAGCCGCTGCTCAATGATGAAGCATTCCGGCGCCTTGATGTCCTCGAGGTTGATGCCGCCGAAGGAAGGACCGAGGAAGCGCACGCAATTGATGAACTCGTCGGCATCCTCGGTGTCGACCTCGAGGTCGATGGAATCGACATCGGCGAAGCGCTTGAACAGCACCGCCTTGCCTTCCATCACCGGCTTGGAGGCCAGCGCGCCGAGATTGCCGAGGCCAAGGATAGCGGTGCCGTTGGAGATGACGGCGACCATGTTGCCGCGCGTCGTGTAATCGAAGGCCCGGCTGGGGTCCTCGGCGATGGCGCGCACCGGCACGGCGACGCCAGGCGAATAGGCGAGGCTCAGATCGCGCTGCGTCGTCATCGGCTTGGTGGCGACGATCTCAAGCTTGCCTGGCCGGCCCATGGCGTGGAATTCGAGCGCTTCCTGCGCGCTGACGGACGGACCGCTGTTCTCGGTTTTCCTGGCCATGATGCTTTTGATTTCCTCGCCGGTGCAGCACCTCCTTGAAGCGGGTGCTTTGTTTCGGTCCGAATTAAGACCACGCGCCGCCGCGTGTAAACCGCCACCACGCCTGAATCGCGGATCGCATGGGAAATTGCGGGCACTTCTCGCCTCGGTCTTCCCCTGCTTTTCGATGACCCGGCATTAAACCCGGCCATCACATCTGCTAGCGTGCCGGGCCATGAACATGCACAGCCCCAACGAGCCCGACGTCCCCGAGGTGATGACGCCGCCACAGCCCGGCACGGCCGCAGTGACACCGATGATGGAGCAGTTCATCGAGATCAAGGCGGCGAACCCGGATTCGCTGCTGTTCTACCGCATGGGCGATTTCTACGAGCTGTTCTTCGACGATGCCGAAAAGGCGAGCCGCGCGCTGGGCATCGTCCTGACCAAGCGCGGCAAGCACCAGGGACACGACATCCCGATGTGCGGCGTGCCGGTGCATGCGGCCGACGATTATCTGCAGAAGCTGATCGGCCAGGGGTTCCGCGTCGCCGTCTGCGAACAGATCGAGGATCCGGCCGAGGCCAAGAAGCGCGGCTCCAAATCGGTGGTGCGCCGCGACGTGGTGCGGTTGGTGACGCCGGGCACGATCACCGAGGACAAATTGCTGGCGCCGTCGGAATCAAGCTTCCTGATGGCGCTGGGGCGGGTGAAGGGCGGGGCGGACCATTCGTTCGCGCTGGCCTGGATCGACATCTCGACAGGCGCCTTCCGCGTCGCCGAGACCACCGCCGACCGGCTGCTCGCCGACATCTTCCGTGTCGATCCGCGCGAGCTGATCGTCGCCGAACCGGTGTTTTATGATCCGGAGCTGAAGCCTGTGTTCGACGTGCTCGGCCGCGTCGCCAACCCGCAACCGCCGTCGTTGTTCGATTCGGCCTCTGCCACCGGGCGCATCGCCCGTTTCTTCGAGGTGGCGACACCGGACAGTTTCGGCACGTTTTCGCGGGCGGAACTGTCGGCGATCTCTGGCGCCATCGCCTATGTCGAGAAGACGCAGAAGGCCGAACGCCCGCCGCTGTCGCGCCCTGAGCGCGAAGAGCAGGGCTCGACCCTGTTCATCGATCCGGCGACACGCGGCAATCTCGAGTTGCTGCGCACGCTGTCCGGCAACCGCGAAGGCTCGCTGTTCAAGGCGATCGACCGCACGGTAACCGGCGGCGGCGCAAGGCTGCTCGCCGACCGGCTGATGGCGCCGCTGACCGACCCGGCGGCGATCGGCGCACGACTGGACTCGGTGTCGTTCTTCCGCTCCGAAACGCGGCTTTGCCAGGCGGTGCGGGCGAGCCTGA
Source organism: Mesorhizobium sp. HAY1-8B (assembly GCF_056868045.1). NCBI lineage: Bacteria > Pseudomonadati > Pseudomonadota > Alphaproteobacteria > Hyphomicrobiales > Phyllobacteriaceae > Mesorhizobium > Mesorhizobium sp. HAY1-8B. The sequence continues at coordinate 1,582,717 of NZ_CP200321.1, read as the reverse complement.
AAAGCGTCGCCGACATGCCGCGCGCTTTGTCCAGGCTGGCGCTTAACCGCGGCGGCCCGCGCGATCTCGGCGCGTTGCGCGCCGGCTTCGAGGCGGCGGGCGCCATCGCCGAGACCTTTGCCGCGATCGCCCTGCCCCAGGAATTGGCGGCCGCACTTGCCGCCATTCATGCCTTGCCCAAGCCGCTTGCGCAGCACCTGACGCAAGCGCTTGGCGACGAACTGCCGCTGCTCAAGCGCGATGGCGGCTTCGTTCGCGGGGGCTACCACCCGGAACTCGACGAGATGCGGGCGCTGCGCGACGAGTCGCGAAAGGTGATCGCCGCGTTGGAACGCTCGCTGATCGAGGAGACCGGCATCCGTTCGCTGAAGATCCGGCACAACAACGTGCTGGGTTACTATATCGAGGTGACCGCCAACCACCACGCGGTCATGACCGGCAGCGATGGCGCCAAGGCGCGCTTCATTCACCGCCAGACCATGGCCAATGCCATGCGCTTCACCACGACCGAGCTTGCCGAACTCGAGACCAAGATCGCCAATGCCGCCGACCGGGCGCTGAGCATCGAACTGGCCGCCTTCGATGCGCTGACGGCAGAAGCCGTCGGCGAGGCGGAAAAGATCCGTGCCGGCGCCGACGCGCTTGCCGCTCTCGACGTGTCGGCGGCACTCGCGCTGCTTTCTGAAAGCGAAGCCTGGTGCCGTCCATTGGTGGATTCGAGCCTCGCCTTCGATATTTCCGGTGGCCGGCATCCGGTCGTCGAACAGGCGCTGCGCCGTTCGGGCGAGGGACCGTTCGTCGCCAATGATTGCGATCTCTCGCCAGAGGGGAGCGCCAAGAACGGCGCGATCTGGCTGCTGACCGGCCCGAACATGGGCGGTAAATCGACCTTCCTGCGGCAGAACGCGCTGATCGCGATCCTGGCCCAGACGGGCTCCTTCGTGCCGGCGGTATCGGCTCATATCGGTGTCGTCGACCGGCTGTTCTCGCGCGTCGGCGCTTCGGACGACCTGGCACGCGGCCGTTCGACCTTCATGGTCGAGATGGTCGAGACGGCGGCCATCCTCAACCAGGCCGGCGATCGGGCGCTGGTGATCCTCGATGAGATCGGCCGCGGCACCGCCACTTTCGACGGCCTGTCGATCGCCTGGGCGGCGGTGGAGTATCTGCATGAGAAGAACCGCTGCCGGGCGATCTTCGCTACCCATTTCCACGAGATGACGTCGCTGGCCGGCAAGCTGGCGCGGCTGCACAACGTCACCATGCGGGTCAAGGAATGGGAGGGCGACGTCGTCTTCCTGCACGAGGTCGGCAAGGGTGCGGCCGACCGTTCCTACGGCGTGCAGGTGGCACGGCTGGCCGGCCTGCCGGAAGCGGTGGTGGATCGGGCCAAGGAAGTCCTGCACCAGCTGGAAGAAGGCGAGGTTTCCGGCAAGACCAACCGGCTGGTCGATGACCTGCCGCTGTTTTCCGTGGCGATGAAGCGGGAGGCGCCGAAGCCGCTGAAAAGCGATGCGCTTGGCACTGCGCTCGGCGAGATCAATCCCGACGAGATGACGCCACGGGAAGCGCTGGAAGCGCTGTACCGGCTGAAGGGATTGGCCGGCAAGTAGTCAGATCATCTCCAGCCCGCGCTTGCGGATCGGCGGGGGGAAGGCGCGGTCGAGATCGGCGAGGTCTTCGCCCGTGAGCGCGATGTCGAGCGCGGCGACGTTCTGGCGGACGTGCTCCTGGCTGCTGGCCTTCGGGATGGCGATGACGCCGTCCTGATGAATCACCCATGCCAGGGCTATTTGCGCGGCGGTCGCATTGTGGCGGGCGGCGACCGCATCGAGCCTGGCATTGCGCGCCAATGCGCCCTGCTCGACCGGCGAATAGGCCATCAGCGGAATGCCGCGCTGCCGGCTCCAGGGCGCCAGATCGAACTCGAGGCCGCGACGGACCAGATTGTAAAGCACCTGGTTGGTCTGGACGTTGCCGCCATTGGCAACGCTGACTAAGTCTTCCATTTCCTTGGTGTCGAAATTGCTGACGCCCCAGTGACGGATCTTGCCGGCCTTCTTAAGCGCCTCGAACGCCTCGACCGTCTCCGCCAACGGCACGCTGCCTGGCCAATGCAAGAGATAGAGCTCGATGCGGTCGGTGCGCAGGCGCTTCAGGCTGTTCTCACAGGCGCGCTGCACACCCGCGCGCGAAGCGTTCGACGGTAGAACTTTCGAGACCAGAAAAGTCTCGTCGCGGCGCCCGGCAATGGCCTCGGCGACGACTTCCTCGGCGCCACCGCTGGCATACATTTCGGCGGTGTCGATCAGCGTGATGCCGAGATCGAGGCCAAGCTTGAGAGCATCGACTTCCGTGGAGCGACGGCGTGGATCCTCACCCATCTTCCATGTGCCCTGGCCGAGAACGGGTATGGCCTCGCCAGACGGCAACGCGATGGTTCTGACGCTCGACGGCATGGCAGGCTCCAGTTGAGGCCCGATCGCATCACAGGCCGGACGAGAAATCCAGAGCGTTCTCGCCGCAGCCTACCTTGCGATGCCTCGAAAGCTCTACTTCACCGGATGGGCGGCAAGCCAGTCCTGCATCTGCTTGATCTCGGCTTCCTGGGCGGCGATCACGCCTTCGGCCAGCTTGCGGATCTCCGGGTCCTTGCCGTTGGCGAGCTCGACCTTGGCCATGTCGATGGCGCCCTGATGATGCGGGATCATGCCGCGAACGAAATCGACGTCGGCATTGCCGGTATATTGCGATGCCATCATGTCGGCATGCATCTTGTCCATCGCCGCCTTGTAGCCTTCGGTCGAAGGGCTGGTCGCGTCCGTCGACATGCCGGCCATGTCGTGTTTCATGTCTTCGCTCTGCGCCGGAACGGTTTCGAGGAAGACGGCGAGCAGCATTCCAGCCGCCATCAGCAAAAGCACGAGTTTCTTGGCCAAAGTCATTCATGGTCTCCTGTTACTTCGGTTTCGTATTTGGGGGTTTGGATCAGAGTTTCAACGTCCGCAGACGCAATGCGTTGGCGATGACGGAAACGGAGGACAGGCTCATCGCCGCCGCCGCCAGCATCGGCGACAACAGCATGCCGGTGAGCGGATAGAGCACGCCGGCGGCGACCGGCACGCCGAGCACGTTGTAGAGGAAGGCGAAGAACAGGTTCTGGCGGATGTTACCGATCGTCGCCTGGGCGAGTTTACGGGCCCGGACGATGCCGTTGAGGTCGCCCTTGACCAAAGTGATGCCGGCGCTTTCGACCGCGACATCGGCGCCGGTGCCCATGGCGATGCCGACATCGGCGCTGGCCAAGGCCGGTGCGTCGTTGACGCCGTCGCCGGCCATGGCAACACCGGCGCCCCTGCCGCGCAATTCCTCGACCAGGGCTGCCTTCTGTTCCGGCAGCAAACCGGCACGAACCTCATCGATGCCGAGGCTTTTGGCGATCGCCTTGGCGGTGCGCTCATTGTCGCCGGTTGCCATGATGATCCTCAAGCCGCTGTCATGCAGCGCCCGGATCGCCTCGGCGGTGGTGGCCTTGATGGGATCGGCGACGGCGACGATGCCGGCCAGCGTCTTGCCGGCAGCGACAAACATCACCGTCTTGCCTTCAGCCTGCAGCGCCTCCGTCCTGCTGGAGATGGAGGCGATGTCAATACCGAGATCGGCCATCATCGCCGCATTGCCGAGCGCGACTTTCTGTCCCGACACGGTGCCAAGAACGCCCTTGCCGGTGACCGCCTCGAAATCGCTGGCCTCCGCGATCTTCAGGTCACGGGAGCCGGCGCCCTCGACGATTGCCTCGGCAAGCGGATGCTCCGAGCCTTTTTCCAGCGCGGCGGCAAGCGCCAGCAATTCATTCTCAACCATGCCCCCGGCAGCGACGACATCGGTCAGTTTCGGCCGGCCTTCGGTCAGCGTGCCCGTCTTGTCGACGATCAGCGTGTCGACGGAGGCGAAGCGTTCAAGGGCGGCGGCTTCCTTGATCAGCACGCCGGCATGCGCCCCGCGCCCGGTGGCGGTCATGATCGACATTGGCGTGGCGAGGCCGAGCGCGCAGGGACAGGCGATGATCAGCACCGAGACCGCCGAGACGACGGCGAAGATCAGACTGGGCTCGGGGCCGAAGACCGCCCAGGCCATGAATGCCACGATGGCCACAAGGACGACCGCCGGGACAAAGTAGAAGGAAACGCGATCGGCCAGGCCCTGAATGGGCGCGCGCGAACGCTGTGCCTTGGCGACGAGTTCGACGATGCGAGCAAGCGTGGTCTCGGCGCCAATGCGCTCGGCACGCATGATCAGCGAACCGTTCTTATTGAGCGTGCCGCCGGTAAGGGCGTCGCCTTCGGCCTTTTCGACCGGCAACGGTTCGCCCGTGATCATGGATTCGTCGATGGAAGAGCGGCCTTCGAGCACGGTGCCGTCGACCGGCACGGCATCGCCGGGCCGGATGCGCAGGCGATCGCCGGCCTTGACGCTGTCCAGCGGCACGTCGGTCTCGGAACCGTCTTCGCCGATACGCCGCGCGGTCTTCGGCGCCAGATCGAGCAAGGCACGGATCGCCGATCCGGTCATTTCGCGGGCGCGCAATTCCAGAACCTGGCCGAGGAAGACCAGCGCGACGATAACCGCGGCGGCCTCGAAATAGACCGGCACCGCGCCGCCATGGCCACGAAACTGATGCGGAAAGATGTCGGGGAAGAGCGTGGCGACGACGCTGTAGAGATAGGCCGCACCGACGCCGAGCGAAATCAGCGTCCACATGTTGGGGCTGCGGTTGACGACCGACTCCCAGCCGCGATGGAAGAAAGGAAAGGCTGCCCAGATCACCACCGGGCTTGCCAGGACCAGCTCGATCCAGACCTTCGTGCGATCGTCGACCAGGCCTTCCAGCGACAGGCCGACCATCGGCGCCATGGCGATGATCAGAAGCGGGATCGACAGGACCGCGCTGACCCAGAGCCGCCTGGTGAAATCGACCAACTCGGGATTTGGCCCTTCATCGCCGGATGGTACGCCCATCGGCTCCAGCGCCATGCCGCAGATCGGGCAGGAGCCGGGCTTGTCGCGGACGATTTCCGGATGCATCGGACACGTGTATTGCGTGCCCTTGAGTGCCTGCACCGGCGCCGGCCTGTCGCTGAGATAGGTTTGCGGTGCCGCCTCGAATTTCGCCTTGCAGCCGGCGGAACAGAAATAGAAGCCCTGGCCTTCATGGCGCACGAAATGCTTCGCCGTCGAGCGGTCGACGCTCATGCCGCAGACCGGGTCGGTGGCCGTCATGTATCTTTCCGGCTCGGCCTGGAATTTCGTGCGGCAACCTTCACTGCAGAAATGATAGAGGCGGCCGCCGTGCTCCGATGTCGGCTTGCCGGCGTCCGGATCCACGGTCATGCCGCAGACCGGATCGCGCAGAACGGCCGTATCGGCACCCTTCGGCGCGCAACAGTTGCCGTGCGCGCCATGTGAATGGTGATCGCCGCGATGGTCATGGTCTGAATGCGTCATTCCAGGAATGCCTCTATCCTCTGCCTGTTTACGGAGGTAGTGCTTCCAGTAACTGGAAGGTCAAGGGCTGTTTTGATTTTTCGTGTTTCCAGATCCAGCCCCGGGCTGTTCGCCCCCGAAAAAACCCTCATTCCGGAGCGCGGCCTGCTAATATATATGCCGGTTATATAAGCAGATCCCTCCAACACGATGCCGATCCCGTTAAAACATGAAGTGTTTGGTCATCAATCTTGATCGGTCTCCTGACCGCCTTGCCCATATTACGGCGGAGTTTGCCCGCATCGGCATCGCCTTCGAGCGAATCGTCGCGATCGACGCGCGTGACCATCCCGACCTGATGCTGCATCCGCAGCATGCGATGTATTCCATCCGGCGCCTGTCCCACAGCGAGATCGCCTGCATGCACAGCCATCGCGTCTGCTGGGCCATCATCGCGCAGGACGACGCCCCTTATGGAGCCGTCTTCGAGGACGACATCGTGTTTTCCGCGAAAGCCGGCGCCCTGCTTGCCGACGTGAGCTGGATTCCGGCCGATGCCGATGCCGTCAAGCTCGAGACATTCTTCATTAAAACCATGACCCAGAGGAAAAGAACCGCCGTCGGTCACGGCTTTTCCTTGGTCAGACTCCGCAGGAACCACGTCGGAACCGCCGGCTACATCCTGTCGAGGCAAATGGCGCGCGACCTCCTCGACGCTACCGCACAAGCCAGCGCGGCAGCCGATGATCTCGTCTTCAATCCGGCGTTCCCGACGTCGAGCAAAAAGACGATCTACCAGCTTGTTCCCGCGCTTTGCGCACAGGATCAGTTCGTCGGCGACAGGCTGCCGAGCCTGCTTGTCGAGGAACGCGATGCGGCATGGGACGCAAGCGGGCTGACCATCAAACGCAGAAGGCCGGTCGCCGAGAAAATAAGGACAGAGACCAGACGCGTCGTCGAATGGATCATTGACTACTGCCGAATGCGGCGATACACGGTCGTTCCTTTCGATCCGCCTGAAGCAGACCGATAGACTTGTTGACCTGGAATAGAAAATTTTCCCCACTTCCCGTCGCATGTACTCCGCCAGTAATCCTGGGAAGATGGGCCGGGTTTAAATCTTGGTTTTCTGATCTGGCGTAAAATATCCCCAGAAAAGATCAACAAATCACAACGTCACCTGTGCTAGAGGGCTCCTGCTGGACGGCTGTGCCGGTTCCGTGAAAGCAAGGGTTTCGTACAAAAATCGCTGGTAGAACATGAAGTGCCTGGTCATCAATCTCGATCGCTCTCCCGACCGGCTTGCCCATATGACCGCCGAATTTGCTCGCATCGGGATCGCCTTCGAGCGGGTGGTGGCAATTGACGGCAGGCAGCATCCGTATCTGGGGCTTCAACCACAGCATGCACTGCACGCCGTGCAACGCCTTTCCGGCAGCGAGATTGCTTGCCTGCACAGCCATCGCGCCTGCTGGGCCATCATCGCGCAGGACGACGCGCCCTACGGCGCCGTGTTCGAGGACGACATGGTGTTTTCGGCGAAGGCCGGTGCGCTGCTTGCCGATGCGAACTGGGTTCCGGCCGATACCGATATCGTCAAGCTCGAGACATTCTTCCACACGACCGTGATCCAGAGAGAACGGTTTTCCGTGGGCCACGGCTTTTCCATGTTCAGACTGCGCAAGAACCACATAGGAGCCGGAGGTTACCTGCTCTCCAAGCAAGCCGCCCGCGACCTTCTCCTGGCAACCGAGGAGGTCAACGTGGCAGTGGACAATCTCATTTTTGATCCCGCGTTCGCAACATCGACCGGCAAGACGATATACCAGCTCGTTCCAGCCCTGTGCGCGCAGGAACAGTTCGTTGGTGCCAAGTTGCCCAGTCTGCTTGCGCCGGAACGGGACGCCGAGTGGGTCGCCGCCGGGCTTGCGAACAAGCGCAGGAAGCCGGTCACGGCGCGAGTCAGGAGAGAGGTCCGGCGGACCGCGCGGTGGATTGCCGACTTCTGCAGGTTCCGGCGACAGATTGTCGTCCCCCTCGGCCCGATCGAGGCAAGCGACCAATGAAGCGCCTGGTCATCAATCTCGATCGGTCTCCCGAGCGGCTTGCCCACATGACAGCGGAGTTTGCCCGCATCAACATCGGGTTCGAGCGGGTCGCGGGGATCGATGCAAAGCAGCATCCCGACCTGGTGCTGCAGCCTCAGCACGCGATACACGCCATCCGGCCGCTTTCCGGCAGCGAGATCGCCTGCCTGCACAGCCATCGTGCCTGCTGGACGATCATTGCCCAAGACGATGCCCCGTACGGCGCCGTGTTCGAAGACGATATGGTCTTCTCCGGCAAGGCGGGGGCTTTGCTGGGCGATATCGGTTGGGTGCCGGCGGACGCGGATGTCGTGAAGCTCGAGACGTTCTTCTCCAGAACCGTGGTCCAGAGGAGAAGGATCGCCGCTGGAAACGGTTTTTCCGTGGTCCGGCTCCGCAAGGGCCACCCGGGGGCCGGGGGTTATCTCCTCTCGCGGCAAACGGCACGCGACTTTCTGGAGGCGACGGCGCATATCAACATAGCTGTCGATGATCTCATCTTCGACCCCATCATGTCAGCCGGCAAGACTGTCTACCAACTTGTTCCCGCCTTGTGCGCGCAGGACCAGTTCGTTGCCGACAGGCTGCCAAGCCTGCTTGATCAGGAGCGGGATGCCGCGCGGACCGCGAGTGGGCTTATGACAAGGCACAGAAAGCCGACAGCGGTGAGAATCAAGAGAGAGGCCGGACGGACCATACGGTGGATCGCCGACTTCTGCAGATTCCGGCGACACATTGTCGTACCCCTCGATCCGATCGAGGCAACGGACTAGCGGTTCATCGTTTCACGGAAGCTAGGTGCTTTTCCCGAGAGGAACCGTTTCACACTTTCCTGGAGTTGCTTCAGCCCTCGCACCGGGCTGCAAGCCGGCCCCATACCCAGCGCCGCGAAAACGCGCTATAGACGCCGCCCAAAAGGCAAGGCCGACCGGTACCTATGGCGAAAATCTCCCTGAAGCTCGATGAACTGATCGATGGCGAAGCCTTGCGCCGCGAGATGACCGCGCTGACGGCCGCCACGGCCGGCGACGGTTCCGGGCAGGCCGCCCGCGCTGGTGTGCTCCAGCTTCTCAAGGCCCGGCTCGCCGAAGGCCGAAAGATCGCCGAGGCCATGCTGAGGCAAGATGGCGGCGGCAACGCCTGCGCCGAGCGGCTGTCGCATCTGATGGATGAGCTGATCCGGGCGCTCTACGATTTCGCGGCGACGCATGTATACCGGGTGAAGAACCGCTCCGTGGCCGAACGCATGGCCGTCGTCGCCGTCGGCGGCTATGGCCGCGGCACGCTGGCGCCAGGATCCGACATCGACCTCCTGTTCCTGCTGCCCTACAAGCAGACGCCGTGGGGCGAACAGACCGTCGAATACATGCTCTACATGCTGTGGGATCTGGGCTTGAAGGTCGGCCACGCCACCCGCAACATCGACGAGTGCCTCAGGCTGTCGCGCACCGACATCACCATCCGTACCTCGATCCTGGAAGCGCGCTTTCTGTGGGGCGAACGCAAGCTCTATGACGAGCTGATGCTGCGCTTCGACCACGAGGTGGTGCGAACGACCGGTCCGGAATATGTGCAGGCCAAGCTCGCCGAACGCGACGAGCGCCACGCCAAGGCTGGCGAAAGCCGCTACCTGGTCGAGCCCAATGTGAAGGACGGCAAGGGCGGCCTGCGCGACCTGCAGACGCTGTTCTGGATCGGCAAGTACTTCTACCGGGTGCGCACCGGCGAGGAACTGGTCGAAAAGGGCGTTTTCACCGGGGCCGAGTACCGGGAGTTCCAGAAGGCCGAGGACTTTCTGTGGGCGGTGCGCTGCCATATGCATTTCCTCACCGGCAAGGCCGAGGAGCGGCTGCATTTCGACATCCAGCGCGAGATCGCCGAGCGGCTGGGCTACACCACCCATCCCGGCCTGTCGGCGGTCGAACGGTTCATGAAGCACTACTTCCTGGTGGCCAAGGATGTCGGCGACCTGACGCGCATCTTCTGCGCCGCGCTGGAGGAGGAGCAGGCCAAGCATGTGCCGGGGTTCAACCGCATCTTCTTGACCTTCCAGCGCCGCAAGCGCAAGCTCGCCGGCACGTCGGACTTCATCGTCGACAACCACCGCATCAATATCGCCGACGATCAGGTGTTCGAACGCGATCCGGTCAATCTGCTGAGACTGTTCTGGTTCGCCGACAAGCACGGGCTGGAGTTTCACCCCGATGCGCTGAAGCTGCTCACCCGCTCGCTCGGCCTGGTCAACAAGTCGCTGCGGCGCGACGAGGAAGCCAACCGGCTGTTCCTCGACATATTGACCTCGGACCGCAACGCCGAGCTCAACCTGCGGCGCATGAACGAGGCCGGGCTGCTGGGCCGGCTCATCCCCGATTTCGGCAAGATCGTCGCCATGATGCAGTTCTCGATGTACCACCACTACACGGTGGACGAGCACCTGATCCGCTGCATCGGCGTGCTGGCCGAGATCGAGCGCGGCGACGGCGAGAAGATCCATCCGCTGTCGCATTCGCTGATGCCGGGCCTGAAGAAGAGCCGCGAGGCGCTCTATGTCGCCGTGCTGCTGCACGACATCGCCAAGGGCAGGCCGGAAGATCATTCCGAGGCCGGCGCGCGGATAGCGCGGCGCATCTGTCCGCATATGGGACTGTCGGCGGCGGATACGGAAACGGTCGCCTGGCTGGTCGAGAACCACCTCGTGATGTCGATGACGGCGCAGACCCGCGATCTCAACGATCGCAAGACCATCGAGGATTTTGCCTCGATCGTGCAATCGGTCGAGCGGCTGAAACTGCTTTTGATCCTCACCGTCTGCGACATCAGGGGCGTCGGCCCGGGTGTGTGGAACGGCTGGAAGGGCCAGTTGCTGCGCACGCTCTACTACGAGACCGAATTGCTCCTGACCGGCGGCTTTTCGGAAGTGTCGCGGGCACAGCGCACCGCGGCGGCGCGCGAACGCCTCGCCGAGGCGCTCGCCGACTGGCCCGACAAGGCCCGCAAGCGCTATGTCGGGCTGCATTATGAAAACTACCTGCTGACCGTGGATCTGCAGGACCAGCTTCGCCACGCCGAATTCATCCGCGAGGCGGACGCGGCCGGCAACAAGCTCGCCACCATGGTCAAGACGCACCAGTTCGAGGCGGTGACCGAAATCACCGTGCTGGCGCAGGACCATCCGCGTCTTCTCTCGGTCATTGCCGGGGCGTGCGCCGGCGCCGGCGGCAACATTGTCGACGCGCAGATCTTCACCACCTCGGACGGCCGCGCCCTGGACACGATCCTGATCTCGCGGGAATTCGACCGGGACGAGGATGAGCGGCGGCGCGCCGAGCGCGTCGGACGGCTGATCGAGGACGTGCTGTCGGGCAAGAGCTGGCTGCCGGAGATGATCGAGAAGCGCACCAAGCCAAGGCGCGGGTCCAAGGTGTTCAAGATTCCGCCGCGCGCCGAGATCCGCAACACGCTGTCGAACCGCTTTTCCGTCGTCGAGGTCGAGGGGCTCGACCGCCCGGGCCTGCTGTCGGAGATCACCGGCACGCTGTCCGACCTGTCGCTCGATATCGCATCGGCGCACATCACAACCTTCGGCGAGAAGGTCATCGACACCTTCTATGTCACCGACCTCACCGGCCAGAAGATCGACAGCCCGGCCCGCATCGCCACGATCCGCAACCGGCTGATGGCGACGCTCGAAGGCATCGCGCCCGAACGCGGCGGCAAGGCCAAGGCGGCCGCCGAGTGACTGCCATCCCCACCTTGTCCCGATCCCTGGAGCTATTCATCGCTTCAAGGAAACGGCGAACCGCGCTAACTCTTTGTTTTAACACAATTCCCAAGGGCAGAGCGCTATGCGCTTTGCCCGGGAAAACCGCTCACACTTTTCCCGGAATTGCTCCAAGGCAGTCTTCAAACGCATGAGCCTCGTCAAGAAATTTGCTACCGTCGCTTCCGGCACGCTGATGAGCCGCGCGCTCGGTTTTGGCCGCGAGATGCTGATGGCGGCGGCACTCGGCACCGGTCCGGTCGCCGACGCCTTCAACGCCGCTTTCCAGTTTCCCAACACCTTTCGCCGGCTGTTCGCCGAAGGCGCCTTCAACGCCGCCTTCGTGCCGCTGTTCGCCAAGGAGATCGAGACGCATGGCACGGACGGCGCCAAGCGTTTCTCCGAGGAAGTGTTCGGCGTTCTGTTCTCGGCGCTGCTGGTGCTGACCATCGCCATGGAACTGGCGATGCCACTGATCGTACGCTACCTGGTGGCCCCAGGCTTCGCCGACACGCCGGGCAAGTTCGAGACGACCGTCCGGCTCGCGACGATCATGTTCCCCTACCTGATCTGCATGTCGCTCGCGGCCATGATGGCGGGCATGCTGAATTCCCTGCGCCGCTATTTCGCCGCGGCGGTCGCGCCCGCTTTCCTCAACATCATCCTGATCAGCGTGCTTGGCTACGCCTGGTATCATGGACTGGACGCACATGCCGTCGGGTTCAGCCTGTCGTGGGGCGTTCTGGCGGCGGGCATCGTGCAACTCGCCATTGTCTGGGTGGCGGTGCGCAACGCCGGCATCTCGATCGGCTTCCGCCGGCCGAAGATGACGCCGAACGTGAAACGCCTTCTGATCCTGGCGCTGCCGGCGGCGATAACCGGCGGCATCACCCAGATCAACCAGTTGATCGGCACCGCGATCGCCTCGGCGCAGGACAGTGCCGTCTCCTCGCTCGCCTATGCCGACCGCGTCTATCAGCTGCCGCTCGGTGTCGTCGGCGTCGCGGTGGCGATCGTGCTTCTGCCGGAACTGTCGCGGGCGCTGAAATCAGGCAATCTCATCGAGGCCGCCAACCTGCAGAACCGCTCCGTCGAGTTCACCTTGTTCATGACCTTGCCGGCGGCCGCCGCACTCTGGGTGATGTCGGAGCCGATCGTGCGGCTGGTCTATGAGCGCGGCGCCTTTGCCGCCAACCATTCGACGCCCACGGTGGCGGCGATCCTGGCGATCTTCGGCTTGGGCCTGCCGGCCTTCGTGCTGATCAAGGCCTTCACCCCGGGCTATTTCGCCCGCGAGGACACGCGCACGCCGATGATCTTCGCCGCGATCTCGGTGGCGGTGAACGTCGCCACCGCGCTGACGCTATTCCCAAGGATGGGCGCACCCGGCATTGCGGTCGCCTCGGCCGTGGCCGGCTGGGTCAACGCGCTGATGCTGCTTGCGGTGCTGATCCGGCGCGGCCACTGGGGCCGCGACGTGCCGCTCCTGAAGCGCATTCCCCGCTTGGTTCTGTCGGCGGCGGTAATGGCGGTGGCGCTGTATTTCGCCGAGCATTGGCTGGCCGTCAGGCTCGGCCCCGGTTCGCCGCTGGTCGTCAAGGCAACGACGCTGCTGACGTTGGTGGCCGGCGGCGCGCTGCTCTATTTCGTCACCGCCTTTGCCATAGGCGGCGCCGATTTCGGCATGATCCGGCGCAATGTCAAACGCAAGGGACCACCGGCGCCTAAGGAACAGTCTCCAGACCAGTAAGCCGGACGGTGGCGATGTCGCCGGCAAGCATCAGTCTTCTCCAGAGACAATTCGTCGTAGATTTGGCGCGGCAGTGGCTCGCGTGCCTGTTTGCTTAGCTCGATCCCGAATTCTGACCGAAGCCGCGCCGCCGTCTCCAGCGGTGTCTCGCGGTCGCGTCGGCGCTTGAGCGCTTCCTCGTCGGCAACGGTCACGGGCATCCTATTTCTCATCAGGATCGTATGAAATACACGTGCCACCATATCATACACGTCGATGTCGGCACGGACCTGTCAGACGGGGAAAGGCGCAACAAGCGCGGCGCCCGACAACATCGAACAAACAATTCAGCTGAGGCAATGGCTGTGCGGGTTCTCCTGCCTCTTGATCGTCTCCACACTCTCGTTCATAAGCGCGCCGTCGAAAGACTTTCGCCGCGCGCGAAACGGCCCTCCACAAGCCATGAGGAAACCCATGTCCGCCTTCAAGCCTCTCGTCTTCTCCGGTGTCCAGCCGACCGGCAATCTGCATCTCGGCAACTATCTCGGCGCCATCAAGAAATTCGTCGCCCTGCAGGACACGTCCGACTGCATCTACTGCGTCGTCGACCTGCATTCGCTGACCGCGCAACTCGTGCATGACGACCTTGCCGACCAGACGCGGTCGATCACCGCCGCCTTCCTTGCCTCCGGCATCGACCCCAAGAAGCACATCGTCTTCAACCAGTCGCGGGTGATGCAGCACGCCGAGCTTGCATGGATCTTCAATTGCGTCGCGCGCATCGGCTGGATGAACAAGATGACGCAGTTCAAGGACAAGGCCGGCAAGGACCGCGAGAATGCCTCGCTGGGCCTGCTTGCCTACCCGTCGCTGATGGCTGCCGACATCCTGCTCTACCGCGCCACGCATGTGCCGGTGGGAGAGGACCAGAAGCAGCATCTTGAACTGACCCGCGACATCGCCCAGAAATTCAACAATGACTTTTCGAGCCGCATCGCCAGCCTTGGCGTCGGCGTCGAGATGCAGGTTGGCGAGGAGACGGTGAACGGCTTCTTCCCGATCACCGAACCGGTCATCGGCGGCCCGGCGGCACGCATCATGAGCCTGCGCGATGGGTCGAAGAAGATGTCGAAGTCAGACCCGTCGGACCTGTCGCGTATCAACCTGACGGACGATGCCGACACCATCTCGAAGAAGATCCGGAAGGCCAAGACCGATCCGGAAGCCTTGCCGAGCGAGGTCGACGGGCTGGAAAGCCGGCCGGAAGCGGAAAACCTGGTCGGCATCTATGCCGGCCTGGCCGAGATTTCGAAGGCCGACGTGCTCAAGGAATTCGGCGGCCAGCAGTTTTCAGTGTTCAAGCCGGCGCTGGCCGACCTCGCGGTGGAGAAGCTGGCGCCGATCGCCGGCGAGATGCGCCGCATCCAGGGCGACCGCGCCTATGTCGACGCGGTGCTCAGGGATGGCGGCGAACGCGCCGGCGTGCTCGCCGAAACGACCATGAAGACGGTGCGCGACATTATAGGCCTGCTGCAGGGCTGATCCGGCGTCGGTGCACTGCATCAACACTGGCACAAGGCCGGCCGCTTGCGGCCGGTCGAAGCGGGTGGCAGATTGCGGTCGAAAACACACTCGTGTCTCTGATCTTGAAATTCGCCAGAGTTGGATATCAAGGGTAATGCGAATTTCAAAATCAGGGACACGAGCAAACTATTGATTTCTAGTGTCGTTTTTGATTTCGAAGTTCGCTCGGGGCGAGATATCGAAAGCAGGCGAACTTCGAAATCACGACACTAGGTAGATAGACATGGTCTCCAAACGCCTTAGCCGCGAAGCCGGTCATCGCAGGAAATTCCTGACGATCATCGACGACACGCCCGAGTGCGAACGCGCCGTTGCCTACGCCTCGAAGCGGGCGCTGAGCACCAACGGCACGCTGGTGCTTCTCTATGTCATCGTACCGGACGATTTCCAGCACTGGCTGGGCGTCGAGAAGATCATGCGCGAGGAGGCGACCGCAACGGCGCGCGCGGCCCTCGACGGCTATGCCAACAAGGTGCGCCAGAAGCTCGGCATCGAGCCGGAAATGGTGGTGCGCGAAGGCAAGCCGACGGAAGAGATCCACAAGCTGATCGAGGAAGACCAGGATATAGCCATCCTGGTGCTGGCGGCCGGCGCCGGCAAGGAAGGGCCAGGACCGCTGGTCGGTGCCGTTGCCGGCAAGGGTGCGGCCTTCCCTATTCCGGTCACGGTCGTGCCGCAAAACCTTTCGGACGAGGAAATCGACAGCCTCGCTTGAAACCAGCCAGGGATTCGATCCCCAGCCAGCAAAAACATTCCGCCAGCCAGCCGTTCGGGCGACGCGTTTCGCTTGAATATCCAGCCAATAGAGCCTATTTAGAACTATTCCAAACTAGATGCCCGAAATGGGCACGGAGACGGCCATGTTCATCCAGACCGAATCGACGCCCAATCCTGCGACGCTGAAATTCCTGCCCGGCAAGGAAGTGCTCCTGGAAGGTACCGCCGATTTTCGCGACGCCGATAGCGCAGCCACGGCCTCGCCGCTGGCCGGCCGGCTGTTCGAAATCACCGGCGTCACCGGCGTCTTCTTCGGCTACGACTTCATCACCGTGACCAAGGACGGCCCCGACTGGCAGCATCTGAAGCCGGCGATCCTCGGCGCCATCATGGAGCATTTTATGTCCGGTGCGCCAGTCATGGCCAAGACCGGCCCGGCCGCGGAGACCAGCCAGACCGGCGAATTCTACGACAAGGCGGACGAGGAGCTCGTCATCACCATCAAGGAACTGCTCGACACACGAGTGCGCCCGGCAGTGGCCCAGGACGGTGGCGACATCACCTTCCGCGGCTTCGAGAACGGCACGGTGTTCCTGCACATGAAGGGCGCCTGCGCCGGTTGCCCGTCATCGACGGCGACGCTGAAGCACGGCATCCAGAATCTGCTTCGCCATTTTGTGCCCGAAGTGCAGCAGGTCGAGCAGGTCGCCTGATACTTCCCGCGCGCCGCCGCTTCGGCCTGCGAGCGCGACTTGGAACATCCTGTTCGTGAATAACAAAAAACCGGGCCGAATTGCCCGGTTTTCTGTTTGGGACGTCCGTTGTTGCCTAGACGGTCCGCGCACGAAAGGTTTGACCTGATCCTGAGATCAGGATGCTCACATCACGATGACCTTGGCGCCGACCGAGGCGCGGTCATAGAGATCGATAATGTCTTGGTTCATCAGCCGGATGCAGCCAGACGACATCGCCTTGCCGATCGAATTCCATTCCGGGCTGCCATGCAGACGGTAACCCATGTCGCCGCCCTTGTTGAAGAGATACATGGCGCGCGCGCCGAGCGGGTTCTTGAGGCCCGGTTCCATGCCGCTGGCGAACTTGGCCAGTTCCGGCTGGCGCTTGATCATTTCACGGGGCGGCGTCCAGGTCGGCCATTCGCGCTTCAGCGCGATATGAGCGGTGCCATGCCACTCGAAGCCCTCGCGGCCAACGCCGATGCCGTAACGGATCGCGCGGCCATCGCCCTCGACGAAATAGAGGAACTTGTTCTGCGTATCGACGATGATTGTGCCTGGCTTTTCCTTGGTGTCGTAGTTCACTTCCTGTCGGTGATACTGCCTCGGCACTTTTTCGATCGGGATGCGCGGCAGCTGGTAGCCAGCGTCGGTCACCGCGCCGTAGTCGTTTGAGAAAATCTGCCCGCCGATGGTGCTGCAACCGGCGATAGCAGTGGACAGCGCCAATGCGGCAATAATTGCAAGCGACTTCATGCGCATGTGATGATCCGGTGCCCTGCCCAAACGCCAGCGGCACGAGTCGGCCGCTTTCTCACCATCATTCATGCTGGCATTTGCTTTGCTTGCCAAGCACACGATGCCTATATCCGTGGCCTTACCTGCTGGTAAGCGTATCAGTATGGCATTTCGGCAACAGCCTTCACCAGATTGTGAAGTAAATTCAATGGGCCTGAACGCGCGGGCCATAAGATCGAGGATCTCCGCCATGAATGTCGGCGACGCCGCCCACCGTTCAGGACTGCCGGCCAAGACCATCCGCTACTATGAGGAGATCGGCCTGATCGCACCCGCGCGTGCCGCCAACGGCTACCGTGATTATTCCGGCGACGACGTGCACCGGCTGGCTTTCCTGCGCCGCGCGCGCAACCTCGGCTTTTCCATCGACGATTGCCGTCAGTTGATGGCACTCTACCGGGATCGCGGTCGCGCCAGCGCCGATGTGCGCGAGATCGCGTCCGCCCATGTCAGGGCAATCGAGGAGAAGGTGCGCGAACTGCAATCCATGCGCTCGACGCTGCAGAAGCTGATCCATGCCTGCCATGGCGACGACAGGCCGGACTGCCCGATCCTGGATGACATGGCGGGGACGGCGGCGGGAGCCGACCAGGCGTTCGGCTGACCCTTCGAAGAGTTCCGGCACCACGCGCAAACGCTGAACTATGCCGCGGGGCTTCGTCTCGGCGTGCTCGCAACGCCCGACGCCCTGATCTATATTCATGGCGGCTACAGCCACGCCGCCTTCAAGGGTCCGGCTTTCCATCGGCCACCCCATTGGATGCCATCGTACGCAATCTGCTCGCCACGGATCGGTCGAACCAGGGACTTCAACGCTATTTGCGCTTACTAATATATATGTAGGTTAATCCACGCGGGGATAATCATACCCAACGCCAAACCGCAATGGCCGGCGCGGCCCCCTATAAACCCAAAGCCAGACTGCGCCGGCTATTCCGCCAGCCATCTTCCCTTACGTCAGCCCTTATATGCTGAATAACTAAAGTAATGGAACGTCCAATGGACATTGACGGAACCAAAACGGTAACGTCGGACCTTTGCTTTTCTGGCGCAAGACTTTAGTCCTGCCGTCCTATGGTTAGGATCGGAAGTTGATCGAGGCGACATAGGGCCGTCTCGCAGCAGGTCAATACCAGACTGCACTTGACCGGCTTATGGCGCGATCGCGGAAGGTCGCTCATGGTCCAACGTGTCTGTCAAATATACAATCGCCCGGCACAAACGGGTTCAAACCGTGAACAGAATCTGGCATGGTGCTTGTCATGCCAATCATCTCCCCCATCGCAATCAACCCTCTCATTGACGGCCGCCAGTCGGAACGCGCCTTGCTGGTGCGGCGTGGCGTGCAGCGGCTGCTCATGGAAATGGGCGCGCATGTGCTGCCTGAACTGTCGCTGGCCACCGGCCGCCGCGCCGACCTCGTGGCACTGACCCGCCAGGGCGATATCTGGATCATCGAGATCAAATCCTCGATCGAGGATTTCAGGGTCGACCGCAAATGGCCGGACTACCGGCTGCATTCCGACCGCTTCTTCTTCGCCACCCATCCCGGCGTGCCGGCCGAGATATTTCCGGACGAGTGCGGCTTCATCCTGTCCGACGGCTACGGCGCCGAAATCATGCGCGATGCGCCGGAGCACCGCATGGCGGCGGCGACGCGCAAGGCGCTGATGCTGCGGATTGCGCGCGCCGGTGCCTCGCGGCTGTTGGCGGCGGAGCTGGCCGGCGTCTCGGTGCCGGTGCTGGAGGGGGAGAGCGAGTAGTTCGCGGGCCTGCGCGGCATCTGCCGCCGCTACTCTTCACCGCCCTCCGCTCCAGCAGCAGGCGCCATCAGCAGCACGGCGGCGCCGAGGATGGCGGCGATGAAGGAGCCAGCGAGAATGCCGACCTTGACCGCGTCCTGCAGGGCCACGTCGCCGGCGAAGGCAAGCAGGCCGATGAACAGGCTCATGGTGAACCCGATGCCGCAGAGCAGCGAGATGCCGAGCATGTGTGACCAGCCGGCATGGGCCGGCAGGTCGGCCAGGCCAAGCCTTATGGCAAGCGCGGACGAGCCGAGCACACCGACGAGCTTGCCGACCACCAGGCCGGCGGCGACACCCAGCGTCAACGGCTCGATCAGCGCGCCAAGGCTAAGGACGGCGAGCGAAACGCCGGCATTGGCAAAACCGAAAATGGGGATGATGACGAAGGGCACGATCCTGTGCAGGCCATGCTCAAGCCGGTGCAGCGGCGAATGGTCGAGGTCGTGGCCGATCCCGGCCGAGCGTTCGAGCGGGATGGTCAGCGCCAAGGCGACGCCGGCAAGCGTGGCGTGGACACCCGATTTCAGCACCAGCACCCACAGGATGGCGCCGAGCACGAGATAGGGCACCAGCGTCATTACCCGCATGCGGTTGAGCACGACGAGCACGGCAATGACGGCGAAGGCGGCGCCGAGATAGGCCAGCGACAGGCCGCTGGTATAGAAGATGGCGATGATGATGACGGCGCCGAGGTCGTCGATGATGGCGAGCGCGGTGAGAAAAACCTTCAGCGAGGCCGGCACACGGCTGCCGAGCAGCGACAGCACGCCGAGCGCGAAAGCGATGTCGGTGGCGGTCGGGATCGCCCAACCGGGCAGTGCGGCTGAATTGTTGCGGTTGATGGCGACATAGACCAGTGCCGGAACCAGCATGCCGCCCGCCGCAGCGATGCCAGGCAGGACGCGGCGCGGCCAGCTGGAAAGCTGGCCGTCCAGCATCTCGCGCTTAATCTCCAGCCCGACGAGCAGGAAGAACACAGCCATCAGCCCGTCATTGATCCAGTGCGAGACACTGAGCGGGCCGAGATAGGCGTGGAGCACGGAGAAATAGGTTCCCGACAGCGGCGAATTGGCGACGATCAGGGCAAGGGCCGCCGCCGCCATCAGGATGATGCCGCCGGCCGCTTCGCTATCGAGAAATTCGCGGAAGACGGAAAGCGGCCGCTGCTTCAAATCCTGCATGTCGCCTCCGATGTCACCCGACCTGCCGACTAGCGCGGTGCGCGCTTGGCGAGTATCCGCTGCAGCGTGCGGCGATGCATGTTGAGCCGGCGCGCGGTCTCGGAGACGTTGCGCTCGCACATTTCGTAGACGCGCTGGATGTGCTCCCAGCGAACGCGGTCGGCCGACATCGGGTTCTCCGGGGGCGCGGCGCGCTCGCCCGAGGTGCGGGTGAGGGCGGCAAAGATGTCGTCGGCGTCGGCCGGCTTCGACAGATAGTCGACGGCACCGAGCTTCACGGCGGTCACCGCGGTGGCGATGTTGCCGTAGCCGGTCAGGATGATGGTGCGGGAGTCCTCGCGCTTCTCGCGGATGGCGGCGACCACGTCGAGGCCGTTGCCGTCGCCGAGCCGCATGTCGACCACGGCGTAAGCCGGCGGATTGGCGCGGGCCTTGCCCACGGCCTCCTCGACGCTCTCGGCGGTCTCGACCACGAAGCCCCTGGTTTCCATGGCGCGGGCCAGACGGGTGAGGAACGGCTTGTCGTCATCGACGATCAAAAGCGAGGTGTCTTCGCCTTCAACCATTGCGCCAATATTTTCATCGCCTGTCATTGTCTTGAAAATTCCTGCTGCCTTAATTTTACGCAGATATAGTTTTGCGCCGCTATTGTCCAACTTATGCAATGTCAAACATGGTGGCAGGGGCCGTTTCCGGGTTCAGGAAGACTGTTCTCGGCCACGAAATCTGCACCACCGCCCCCTCGCCGAGGCCACTTGAATTGCGGAAATCCAGCGCGGCACCCGAGCGTTCAAGCAGTGTCTTGGCAATGAACAGGCCAAGCCCAAGGCCTCCGCCGGCCTCGGTGCCCTGGCGCGTCGACATATAGGGCTCGCCGATGCGATCGATGATCTCTGGTGGAAAACCGGGCCCGTCGTCGATGATCGAAAAGGTGACGGTCGCCTCGTCCCAGCTCCAGCGCACGGTGACGCTCTTGCGGGCGAAATCGACGGCGTTCTCGACCAGATTGCCAAGACCATAGATGACGCCCGGATTGCGGCGCCCGACCGGCTCGGGCCCGGTGCGCTCGCCGGGGCGAAGCTTGATCGAGATGCCGAAGTCGCGATGCGGCGCGGTGATCTCCTCGACCAGCGAGGTCAGCGGCAAGCGGGAAAGATGCGCCTCACCCTCGGACGACAGGCTGGTCAGACGCTTGAGGATTTCGCGGCAGCGCTCGCTCTGCGAGCGCAGCAGCTTCACGTCTTCCCCGTATTTCGGGTCGCTGCCGAGCGCTCTTTCCATCTCCTTGGCGACAAGCGTGATGGTGGCGAGCGGCGTGCCAAGCTCATGCGCGGCGGCCGCCGCCAAGCCGTCGAGCGCCGAAAGGTGCTGCTCGCGCTGCAGCACCAGTTCGGTGGCGGCAAGCGCATTGGCCAGAAGCCGGGCTTCGGCTGCCACCCGGAAGGCATACATGGCCGTGAAGGCGATCGAGGACAGCACCGCCATCCACATGCCCGCGACATAGATGAAGGGCATCACCAGCGGCGCGCCTTCATACCAGGGCAGCGGCAGATGGATGAAAACCAGCAAGGTCGCCGCTATCATCACCAGCCCGCCGAGAATGGCGGTCAGGCGCAAGGGCAGCGACGTCGCCGAGATGACGACGGGCACCGTCATCAGCAGCGAGAACGGATTGGTCAGGCCGCCGGTCATGTAGAGCAGGCCGGCAAGCTGCAGGCTATCGAAGATCAGGATGCCGAAAGCGGCGAACGGGGTGAGCCGGTGCGCGGCCGGAAAGCGGAACGCCAGGAACAGGTTCATCCAGGCCGAACAGGCGATCAGCGCGAAGCAAAGGCTGACCGGCAGCGGGAATTTCAGGCCATAGGCGACGACGAGCACCGTTACGCTCTGGCCGACAATGGCAAGCCAGCGCAGCCGGATCAGCGTATTGAGACGCAGCCTCTGGCTTTGCTGGAAATCGGGCGCACGCAAAACATTGATCATGGCCATGGATTACAGCCGCAGAGCGCCCAAGGCTAGGTCCGCTCCAATCCGATGGAGTCGGATTGCAGCTCTACTTCTGGTTTGAGCATGATCTTTTCCAAAAACCGGTTCCCACTTTTTGGGATCATGCTCGCGGTTTAGCGCGGGCGGTAGCGGCGGCGAGCAGCGGATTCTCCGGCCAGACATGCTTGGGATAGCGGCCGCGCATGTCGGCGCGTACATCGGTCCAGGAGCCGCGCCAGAAGCCGGGCAGGTCGCGTGTCGTCTGGATCGGCCGGTGCGCCGGCGACAACAGTTCGAGCGTCAGCGGCACCGTGCCGTTGGCGATCGAGGGATGGCGGTCGAGGCCGAACAGCTCCTGCACGCGAACCGCCAGCACCGGCCATTCGCCGTCATAGCGGATCGGCACATGGCTGCCCGACGGCGCGTCGAAATGCGTTGGCGCCAGGGTATCGACCTTGCGCTGGAGGTCGTGCGGCACGAGCGAGGCAAGGCCGGCCGAAACAACCCCGGAATCGACGGCGGCCAGGGACGCGGCGCCCGGCAGGAACGGCAGCAGCCAGTCGTCAAGGCGCTCGATCAGCGCGTCATCCGACATATCGGGCCAGGGCGCTCCGAGGCCGCGATGCAACCAGGACAGCCGTTGGCGCAGCGTCTCGGCCTCCTTGCTCCAGGTTAGCAGCGACAGCCCATGCTCGCGCAAGGCGTCGAGAATGGCACGGTCGGCCTCGGCGCCTGAAGGAGCGGGCAGCATGCGCTCCGCGAGCGTGATAGCGCCCAGGCGAACGGTCTCGCGCACCCGCACGGCGCGCCGGTCGCGATCGAAGCTCGTTTGCCGGCGCGTTTCGATCCGGTCGGCCAGCGTGGCGCGGATGTTGTCCTCGCCGATTGCGGCCGCCGCGGCGATGCGCGCGTTCTGCGCCTTGCCCTGCAGGTCGGCGACAACCACGAACGGCTCGCCCGCCAGAGGGTCGGCGGCATCGAGCATGGCGCCGGAACCATTGGCCAGCACGAAGCGTCCGCGCTCGCCGCGCGCCTTGGCGACGCGATCCGGCCAGGCGTGGATGAGCAGGGGACCAGCAGGAACAGCCGCGCTGTCCTTCGCGCCGCTCGCCTGTCTTGCCAACCGCTCCGCTAGCTGCCGCGCGGCGACGGCGCGCGGCGATCGTTCAGCGCGAAAGCGCATCAGCCGCCGTTCGAGGTCGGCGCCGTCGCCACCAAGGCCGCGTTCGGTCAGCAGCACGGCCAACATAGCCGCCTCGCCGGCATGGCCGCTCTTCGCCGCCTCGGCGACCATATGCGCCAGCCGCACCGGCAGAGCGAGCTTGCGCATAGCCATGCCCGCTTCCGTGAGGCGGCCTGCCTCATCGATGGCGTCCAGCGCGCGCAGCAGCACCCTCGCCTCGTTGAGCGCCGGCGCGGGCGGCGGATCGAGGAAGGCGAGCGCCGTCGGATCGGCGACACCGAAGGCGGCGCAGTCGAGCAGCAGGCCCGACAGATCCGCCTCGAGGATTTCCGGCGGCGTGAAAGCGGGAAGCGCCGCCGTCTGTTCTGCGCGCCACAGCCGGATGGCGACGCCGGCTTGCGTGCGCCCGGCGCGGCCGGCGCGCTGATCTGCGGAAGCCTTGCTGACGCGCACGGTCTCCAGCCGCGTCAGGCCGCTCGCCGGCTCGTAACGCGGCAGCCGCGACAGGC
This sequence comes from Mesorhizobium sp. HAY1-8B, assembly GCF_056868045.1. Classification (NCBI taxonomy): domain Bacteria; kingdom Pseudomonadati; phylum Pseudomonadota; class Alphaproteobacteria; order Hyphomicrobiales; family Phyllobacteriaceae; genus Mesorhizobium; species Mesorhizobium sp. HAY1-8B. Next base: position 1,559,160 of record NZ_CP200321.1, on the reverse strand, counting down.
CGGAATCGATGACGACGCGCACGCCGTCGATGGTGATCGAGGTTTCGGCGATGGAAGTTGCCAGCACCACCTTGCGGCGACCGGGCGGCGCTGGCTTGATCGCGGCGTCCTGCGCCTTGCCGTCGAGCTGGCCATGGAGCGGCACGATGTCGGTGTCGGCGCCGACCTTGCCGGCCAGCCGCTCGGCGGTGCGATCGATCTCGCGCTGGCCGGGCAGGAAAGCAAGCACGCTGCCGCTTTCGTCGGTGAGCGCCGAGCGGATCGCCTTGGCCATGGCATCCTCGATCGGGATACCGGCCGGCCGTTCGTCGTAGCGGATATCGACGGGGAAGGCGCGGCCCTCGCTTTCGATCACCGGCGCGCTCGACAGAAGCTTGCCGACGCGGGCGCCGTCGAGCGTCGCCGACATAACAACCAGGCGCAGATCCGGCCGCAGCGCCCCTTGCACATCGAGTGCCAGGGCAAGGCCGAAATCACCGTCGAGCGAACGCTCGTGGAATTCGTCGAAAATGACCGCCGAGACACCGGGCAGTTCGGGATCGTCGAGGATCATGCGTGCCAGCACGCCCTCGGTGACGACCAGGATCCTGGTCCTGGCCGAGGTGCGGTTCTCCATCCGCATGGCATAGCCGACCGTGCCGCCGGGCTCCTCGCTTAGCAATTCGGCCATGCGCCGCGCGGCAGCGCGGGCGGCGAGCCGGCGCGGTTCGAGCAGAACGATCCGGCCGGTTCCCAGCCAGGACGCGTCCAGCAGCGCCAAGGGCACCAGCGTCGTCTTGCCGGCGCCGGGCGGCGCCACCAGCACGGCGCTGTTGCCATTGCCAAGCGCTTCGCCGAGCGCCGGCAACACAGCTGTGACCGGAAGCTCCGGCAACGGTTTCGTCTTCATCGCGCCCGCATATCAGCGGTCCCGGCCGCCGTGCAACTTTATCGCGCTAACGCCTGGTCAAAGGCGGGTGCGCGAAAACGGGTTCCAGCGCACCGTGCCGAGCCTCACCTCCTCGCGCACCATCGTCAGCAGGCCGGAGGCGCCGACAACCGCGAGGCCGACCAGCGATAGCCAATCGGGATATTCCTGGAAGAACAACGCGCCGAGGATGACCGCCCACACGATCTGCGAATAATGCGTCGGCGCGATCCGGTTGGCGGGCGCGTATTTGGCCGCCAGGAGCTGCATGAGCTGCCCGCCGGCGGTGAAGGCGCCGGCCATCGCCAGCCAGACAAGCTGCATGGCGTTCGGCAATGTGAAGGAGCTGACGGCGGCGCCAGCTCCGTTGAACAGCAGGCCATAGCCGACAAGCACGCCGAGCATCGATGTGCGCTTCTCCTGCTGGGCGAGCGAGCGCAGCAGGATAACACTGGCCGCGGCGAGAAAGGCGTTCACGAAGGCGGCCAGATGGCCGAGGTTCAATTCGCGGAAACCCGGTCGCACCACCAGCATCACCCCGGCAAAGCCGGCGACAACCGCCAGCCATCGCCAGGGACCAACCTTTTCCTTCAGGATGACGGTGGACAGGATGGTGACCAGCAAAGGCGCCAGGAAGATCAGCGCGTAGACTTCGGCAAGGGGAATGTGAGTGAAGGCATAGACGCTGAGCACGCCCGACGCGATGCCGGCCAGGGCCCGCGCCTGCACGGCCCATGGCCGCTTCATGCGCCAGAAATCGCGCCAGCGTTCACCCGCGGGGCGGCTGAAGAACAGGAAACAGCCGGCGAACAAGGTGGAGAAGAAGCCGATCTCGAAGACGGTGAACTGTCCGCCCAGGCTCTTGATCACGGCATCGCTGCCCGAATAGCTTGCATAGGCGATCAGGGCGAGCAGGATTCCGTTCGGCACGTTTTTCCATTTCCGGGAGAGAGTAGCGTGAGAATACTGGCGCTCGGTGCGCATCCGGACGACATCGAGATCTTCATGTTCGGTACGATGGCCGCCTATGCGGCGCAAGGCGCAGAACTCACTTTTGCCGTGGCCACGGATGGTGCCAGGGGCGGCAAGAGCGATGCCGCGGTCCTCGCGCGTGTCCGCCGTGGGGAAGCAACGGCGGCGGCGGCGCTGCTTGGCGCGGCACCGCGCTTCCTCGACTTTCCCGATGGCGAACTGGTGGCCGATGCGGCGCTGATCGGTGCGCTGAAGGCGCTTGTACGCGAGACCGGGCCGGACCTGGTCTTCACGCACGCGCCCAACGACTATCACGCCGACCATCGCGCGCTGTCGGACGGCGTGCGCATCGCTGCCTCGTTCGCGGTTCCTGTGCTGCATGCCGACACGATGGGCGGCACCGGATTCTCGCCGACGCACTATGTCGATGTTTCCGCCCATCGGGATGTCAAGACGCAAGCGATCCGCGCGCACCGCTCGCAACGGCCGGAGCAATATGTCGACCGGGCGCGCATCCAGAATGAATTCCGCGCCGGCCAGTGCAACGGCCTCCCCGGTTCACTGGCCGAGGCCTTTCGTTTCGAGCCGACATTTCCCTTCGCCGACATACGCGCCTTGCTGCCGCCCGCGCCGCCGGTCCGGCCGGTGACGCCACAGCCCTATGTCATCGGCGAGGCCAACTGAGCGGCTGCCGGAAAAACCATCCGGCGGTCATTTCCCAACGATTTCAATCACCCGTTTCGTCATGCTGCGGCGCAGCAACGAATTCGCTTGCCTTGTTTAGTAAAAATTGCATCACTAAACAAATTACTAAACATCCGCGGTGCCGAGACGCCGCCATGTTTGGGCCTCTGAGGAGAGAGGTTTGAGAGCTCTTGAAACCGTCATCCGGGCGCGTTTCGCAAATGGGAGGAAGACATGAAATCGAGCTTGAAAATGGCGTTGGGACTGGCCTCGGCGGTGGTTGCGTCGACAGCTGTTTCGAACGCCGCGCACGCTGAAGACCTGACGCTGTGCTGGGCCGCATGGGACCCGGCAAACGCGCTTGTAGAACTGTCCAAGGATTTCACCAAGGAAACCGGCATCGGCATGAAATTCGAATTCGTGCCGTGGACCAACTATGCCGACCGCTTCCTCAACGAGCTGAACTCGCACGGCAAATTGTGCGACCTGATCATCGGCGACAGCCAGTGGATCGGCGGCGCGGCCGAGAACGGCCACTACGTCAAGCTGAACGACTTCTTCGACAAGGAGAAGATCAGCATGGACGACTTCGTGCCGGCAACGGTCGTCGGTTACTCCGAATGGCCGAAGAACACGCCGAACTACTGGGCGCTGCCGGCCATGGGCGACGTCGTCGGCTGGACCTATCGCAAGGACTGGTTCTCCAAGCCCGAGCTGCAGAAGGAATTCAAGGAAAAGTATGGCTGGGATCTCGGCCCACCCACCACCTTCGACCAGTTGAAGCAGATCGCCGAATTCTTCCAGAAGCGGCAGATCGACGGCAAGACCGTCTATGGCGCCTCGATCTACACCGAGCGTGGTTCGGAAGGCATCACCATGGGCGCCATGGACGTGCTCTACAGCTACGGCTTCCAGTATGAGAACCCGAAGAAGCCCTACGAGATGGAAGGCTTCGTCAATTCGGCCGACTCGGTCAAAGGACTGGAATTCTACAAGTCGCTTTACGACTGCTGCACCCCTCCGGGCGCATCGAACAGCTACATGGGTGAAGGCGTCGATGCCTTCAAATCCGGTCAGGTGGCGATGCACATGAACTTCGCCTTCACCTGGCCAGGCCTGCAGAAGGACGAGAATGTCGGCGGCGACAAGATCGGGTATTTCGTCAATCCCAAGGGTCCCGGCGGCGCCCAGTTCGCGCAGCTTGGCGGCCAGGGCATTTCGGTGGTGTCCTATTCCGACAAGCAGGAATCGGCGCTGAAGTACATCAAGTGGTTCGCCAACAAGGATGTGCAGGCCAAGTGGTGGTCCCTCGGCGGCTATTCCTGCTTGAACGCCGTGGTGAAGGATCCGAAGTTCCCGGCCAGCCAGCCCTATGCGCAGACCTTCCTCGACTCGATGGCCATCGTGAAGGATTTCTGGGCCGAGCCAAGCTACGCGCCGCTGCTGCAGGCCTCGCAGAAGCGCTTCCATGACTATGTCGTTGCCGGCCAGGGCTCCGCCAAGGATGCGCTCGACGGCCTGGTCAAGGACTGGACCCAGGTCTTCCAGGACGATGGCAAAATGTAACCGGCTCCTCCCGAGCTAGGACCCAGAGCCGGATGATTTCGGGTCGAACAGACCTGAAATCATCCGCTCCGGACCAAGAGAGAGAGCATGATGTCGTCCGAAAACCGCTTCACACTTTTCGGCATCATGCCCCTGGTCCCGTGCCGCCCTTGGCACGGGACGCAGTTCAGATAAATTCCATGACAGAGACGACCCAAGTGACCGAAGCAGGACTGACCATGCTCAATCGGACCGCGGAGAACGTTGCCCGGGCGACCCCGGAACCGTTGGCCCGCAAGGTCCGTGGCATCAGCGACAAGGGCCTCGCCTGGCTGTTCATCTCGCCGACGATCCTGTTGCTGCTGGCCATCAACATCTTCCCGCTGTTCTGGGCGATCTATCTGTCGTTCACCAATTACCGGGCCAACCGGCCGAACGAGGTGGTGAAGAACCTCGGCTTTGCCAACTACCAGCGCATTCTCGGCGACCAGGACATCTGGATCGCCATGCAGACGACGGCGCATTTCGTGTTCTGGACCATCCTGTTGCAGACGCTGATCGGCTTCACGCTGGCCTGGCTGATCGACCGGAAGTTCCGCGGCCACGCCTTCTGGACGACGCTGATCCTGGTGCCGATGATGCTGTCGCCGGCGGTGGTCGGCAATTTCTGGCGCTTCCTCTACGAGCCGCAGATCGGCCTGTTCTCTTATGTCATCTCGTTCGTCAGCGGCATTCCACCGACAAGCATCCAGATGCTCTCCAACGTATCGCTGGCGCCGTGGTCGATCATCATCGTCGACACCTGGATGTGGACGCCCTACGTGATGCTGATCTGCCTCGCCGGCCTGCGCTCCATCCCTGAATACATCTACGAGGCGGCCGAGGTCGACCGCGCCTCCAACTGGCGGCAGTTCTGGTCGATCACGCTGCCGATGGCGCTGCCCTTCATCATGCTGGCGGTGCTGTTTCGCGGCATCGAGAACTTCAAGATGTTCGACATGGTCAATCTCTTGACCGGCGGCGGGCCGGGGTCGACCACCGAGGTCGCCTCGATCACGCTGAAGCGGCAGGCTTTCGAGAGCTGGCGTACCGGCTATTCCTCGGCTTTCGCCATCATCCTGTTCGTGGCGGTGTTCGGCCTCGCCAACATCTACGTCAAGGCGCTCAACAAGGTGAAGCAGAGATGAGCCTGACCACAGCCCATTCGGTCGTCGCCCCCTCGGCCAACTCGAAGCGCATCGCCGGCGCGATCATCATCGCCTATGCGCTGATCTCGATCGTGCCGCTGTTGTGGATCTTCGCCACCAGCTTCAAGACGCCGCCGGATTCGATCGCCTATCCGCCGAAGCTGCTGTTCCAGCCGAGCCTCGAAGGCTACTGCAATCTGTTCACGACGCGGACGCGGCAGACGCCGGAATACATCAACTCGCTGGGCCCGGCGACCGGCTTCTGCGACGAGACCACGCGCAAGCGCAACATGGTGATCGCCGGCCCATCCAACTTCCTGCCCCGCTTCGTCAATTCGTTGATCATCGCCTTCGGCTCGACCTTCTGTGCGGTCTTTCTCGGCACGCTGTCGGCCTATGGCTTCTCGCGCTTCAAGGTGCCGCTCGCCGACGACCTCCTGTTCTTCATCCTGTCGACGCGCTTCATGCCGCCGATCGCGGTCGCGATTCCCATCTACCTGATGTACCGCGAGCTTGGCCTGTCGGACACAGCGCTTGGCATGATCCTGCTCTACACGGCGGTCAACGTGTCGCTGGCGGTATGGCTGTTGAAAGGCTTCATCGACGAGATTCCGCGCGAATATGAAGAGGCGGCGATGATCGACGGCTACACGCGGCTGCAGGCATTCTGGCGCACCGTGCTGCCGCAGGCGACGACCGGCATTGCCGCGACCGCCATCTTCTGCCTGATCTTCGCCTGGAACGAATATGCCTTCGCCGCACTGCTGACATCGGGCACGGCGCAGACCGCGCCGCCCTTCATCCCGACCATCATCGGCGAAGGCGGCCAGGACTGGCCGGCGGTGGCGGCCGGCACGACCATCTTCCTGGTGCCTATCCTGGTTTTCACCATCCTGCTTCGCAAGCAATTGCTGCGCGGCATCACCTTCGGCGCGGTGCGCAAATGAGCATGACCAAACCAGCCAAACGCAAATCGCGCTGGCCGGCCTGGGCCCGGCGCGGCGTGATGGAAAACATCGCGACGGCACTGATCGCCATCGGCTTCCTGATGTTGTTCCAGCCCTTCGCGCTGTCGCTCTACACCTACTCCTTCATCACCATGCTAGCCGGCACCGTGATGTTCATCATCGTCTCGAAGTTTCCGGAATAACCATGGCCGAAATTCGCGTCCAGCACCTGAGAAAGGCCTTTGGCGATTTCGTCGCCGTGCAGGATTCCAACTTCGTCGTCGAGGATGGCGAGTTCTTCGTCATGCTTGGGCCATCGGGCTGCGGCAAAACGACGACCTTGCGCATGATTGCAGGGTTGGAACTGCCGACTGGCGGCCAGATCCTCCTCGGCGGCGACGACGTCACCATGCTGCGGGCACGCGAGCGCGACATCGCCTTCGTCTTCCAGCTGTTCGCGCTCTATCCGCACATGAATGTGCGCAAGAACATCGGCTTTCCGCTGCTGGCACAAGGCATGCCGTCGGCCGAAATTCGCAGCCGCGTCGAGGAGACGGCAAAGCTCCTGCGCATCGACCATCTGCTCAACAAATCCGTCTCCGGCCTTGCCGGCGGCGACCGCCAGCGCGTGGCGCTCGGCCGCGCCATCGTGCGGCGGCCGAAGTGCTTCCTGATGGACGAGCCGCTCGGCACGCTCGACACGGAATTCCGCGACCTGATGGTCCATGAATTGCGCGAACTGCACAACCGCATCCACGCCACCACGGTGTATGTCACGCATGACCAGATGGAGGCGATGTCGATGGCCGACAAGATCGCCGTCATGAACCACGGCGTCATCGAGCAGTTCGGCAGTCCGCGCGAAATCTACGATCGACCGGCAACCATGTTCGTCGCCGACTTCATCGGCTCGCCGCCGATGAATTTTCTGGGCTTCGGCGGCGGGCTCGCCAAGGGCGCCAAGGAAATCGTCGTCCAGGGTGCGAAGGTCACGGTACCGGAAGTACGCGAGGACATCGCGCCAGCCGACATGGCGCTCGGCATCCGGCCTGAACACATCCGCTTCGACGATGCCTCGAAACTGCGCGGCGCCATCTACGGCACCGAATATCTCGGCACCACCCAGATCGTCGCGGTGGAGACGGCGGACGGCATCATCAAGGCGCGCGTGCCAGCCGAGATACGGCTCAATGCCGGCGATCATGTCGGCCTGACGCTCAACAGCGCGCGGCTGTCACTGTTCGACAAGGGATCGGGCCGCGCGGTGCGAACCGCGGTCCACGACACCGCCTCTCAAGGGAGAGCGCAGCATGGCTGACGTGCACATCAAGAACGTGACCAAGAGCTTTGGCGAGCATGTCGCCGTCGACGGTCTCGACCTGCACATCGCCGATGGGGAATTCGTCGTGCTGCTCGGACCGACCGGGGCCGGCAAGACGACGACGCTGCGGCTGATCGCCGGGCTGGAGCGGCCGGACAGCGGCACGATCGAGATCGGCGGCCACAATGCGACGACGCTGTCGCCGGCCGAGCGCGACACCGCCTTCGTGTTCCAGCAATATTCGCTGTACCCACATCTGTCGGTGTTCGACAATCTCGCCTTCCCGCTGCGTTCACCGGCACGCAAAATACCGGAAGACCAGATCCGCCGGCGGGTCGAGGAGGTGGCGAAGATGGTGCGCATCCATCACAAGCTCCCCAACCGCTCGACCAAGCTGTCGGGCGGCGAAATGCAGCGCGTCGCCATAGGCCGCGCGCTGGTGCGCAAGCCGGCCATCTATCTGATGGACGAACCGCTGTCGTCGCTCGACGCCAAGCTGCGGGCGGATCTCAGGCTCGAGCTGAAGCGCATCCAGTCCGAGCTCGGCGCCACCATGCTCTATGTCACGCACGATCAGATCGAGGCGATGACCATGGCCGACCGCATCGGCATCCTCGCCGACGGCGTTCTGGTGCAGATCGGCACGCCAAGGACGATCTATTCGGAGCCCGCGAACCTGCATGTCGCGGCAAGGCTCGGCCAGCCGGCGATCAATCTTCTGCCGACCGGCTTGCTGCCCGATGGCGGCGCTCCGGCGGGCACCAAGACGATCGGCGCGCGCACCGAACATCTGACGATCGAAAAGGCCATGAATGGCCATGCCGACGGCGTCGTCGACTGGGTCGAGCATCTCGGCGACCAGAACCATCTGCATGTGACGGTGGGGCCAAAGAAACTGGTGACGCTGACCGACCCGGACACCGATCTGGCGCAAGGCGACAAGGTTATGATCCGCTATCGCTCGCCGCTCTATTTCGGCGCCGACGGACAACGGTTGATGTGAAAGGGGTCCGGCGCTCCCATTGAGGGTTCACGCCGCCTCTGATTGACGATCGCGAATACGGGACGAATTCGATGAAGCACTTTTTAAACCGCAGGGAAACGATCGTCACCGAGGCGCTGGACGGCCTGTTGCGGACCATTGGCTCAGGCGATCTCGCGCGCCTCGACGGCTATCCCGAGATCAAGGTCGTGCTGCGCGCCGACTGGGACAAGGCGAAGGTCAGCGTCGTTTCCGGTGGCGGCGCCGGGCACGAGCCCTCGCATGCCGGGTTCGTCGGTAAGGGCATGCTGACGGCGGCGGTTTCGGGCGAGATCTTTGCCTCGCCAAGCGTCGAAGCGGTGCTGGCGGCCATCCGCGCCGTCACCGGCCCGGCCGGCTGCCTGCTGATCGTCAAGAACTACACCGGCGACCGCCTCAATTTCGGCCTGGCGGCCGAGAAGGCGCGCGCCGAAGGTTTTGCCGTCGAGATGGTGATCGTTGCCGACGACATCGCTTTGCCCGACATCGCCCAGCCGCGCGGTGTCGCCGGCACCTTGTTCGTGCACAAGATCGCGGGACATTTGTCGGAGACCGGCCGTGATCTGGCAGAGATCGCGGCAGCGGCGCGGGCCGCTGCGAAGGACATTGTTTCGCTCGGCATGTCGTTGTCGTCCTGCTCGATTCCCGGCCAACCGCACGAGGACAGGTTCGGCGAAAATGATGGCGAGCTTGGCCTTGGCATCCATGGCGAGCCCGGCGTCGAGCGCATCGCGGTGCAAAGCGCGGACCGGCTGGTGGCGATCATGGCCGAGCGCCTGGCGGCGCGGCCCGATCCGAAGGCAAGCCATGCCTTGCTGATCAACAATCTCGGCGCGGTGCCGCCGCTCGAAATGTCGCTGGTTGCCAATGCGGTTCTGGCCTCGCCGCTGGCCAAGACCGTCAAGCTGGCAATCGGTCCTGGCCCGCTGATGACGGCGCTCAACATGAACGGCTTCTCGCTGTCGCTGATCCGGCTGGATGCCGCGCGAGAAGAAGCCCTGCTGGCGCCGGTCGGCCCGTACGCCTGGATGCCAGCAAAGCTGGTCGCAGCACCTGCCATTGTGCCCATGGCGAAGGCAGTCCGACAAAGTACGGCCCACAAGGCCAGCCAGAATGCCGGCACCAGGCGCCTGATCGTCACCGTCTGCGACAGACTGATTTCGCTCGAAGCGACGTTGAACGGACTCGACGCCAAGGCGGGCGACGGTGACACCGGCTCGACGGTGGCGACCGGCGCGCGCAGCATTCTTGAACGGCTCGACGCGCTGCCGCTGGCCAACCCCGCGGCGACCCTTGGCGCCGTCGGCGACACGCTGAGCGCATCGATGGGCGGCTCCAGCGGGGTGCTGCTGTCGATCTTCTTCACGGCGGCGGCGCAGGCGCTGGACGGCGGCGCCAGCCTGCCCAAGGCGCTGCTCGCCGGACTTGAGCGAATGACCTTCTATGGCGGCGCCAAACCGGGCGACCGTACCATGGTCGATGCGCTGGAGCCGGCGCTCAAGGCGCTCGACAGCAACGGCCCTGGCGAAGCAGCGATCGCGGCCCGGCGCGGAGCCGAGGCGACGGCCGCCATGGAGAAGGCAAAAGCTGGACGCTCCGCCTATGTCGGCACCAAATTGCAGGGCGTGGTCGACCCCGGCGCCTATGCTGTGGCCGAGGTTTTCGCAGCCGTCGCCGCGCTGCTCGTCACGGCCTGACACATGCACCAGTTGTCGAATGACCGTTCTTTCGCTACTGCCGGCAAGGTGAAAACCGGGACTTTGGACAACATGACGGCGTTGAACCTTGCCGGGCTGATCGCGGCCGCCGCGGATACGATTGCCGCGCACGCCGAGGAATTGACGGCGCTCGACCAGGCAATCGGCGACGGCGACCATGGGCTGAACATGAAGCGCGGCTTCGAGGCCGTGCGGGCCGAGGCTGACGTGTTCGCCGCGAAGCCCTTGCCCGAGGCCCTGAAGGCGATCGGCACCAAGCTGGTGATGACGGTTGGCGGTGCCTCCGGCCCGCTGTTCGGCACACTGTTCATGGCGCTGGGCAAGGAGATTGCGGCGGAGCCCGATCGTGCCAATTTGACGGCTGCCTTCGGCAAGGCGATCGAAGCGGTGGCCGCGCGTGGCAAGTCGCAAGTCGGCCAGAAGACGATGCTCGATGTACTGCAGCCGGTGCATGACGCCTTGGCGGGAGGCAAGACGGCGGCGCAAATCGCCGACGTCGCCGACGCCGCCGCCGAAGCGACCGTGCCGATGAAGGCGCTACGCGGCCGCGCCTCGTTCCTTGGCGATCGCTCGATCGGCCATATGGATGCTGGCGCGCGCTCGACCGCGCTGCTGGTGCGCATGTTGGGGCAAGCGATCGGGGAAAGCGCATGAGCAATGTCGGGATCGTGATCGTGTCGCATTCGCCGCTGGTCGCGGAGGGCACGGCCGACATGGTACGCCAGATGGTGGGCGACGAAGTGCCGCTTGCATGGTGCGGCGGAAACGGCCATGGCGGGCTTGGCACCAGTGTCGAGGCGATCATGGGTGCCATCGACAAGGCCTGGTCGGAGGCCGGTGTCGCCATCCTGGTCGATCTCGGCGGAGCCGAGACCAATTCGGAAATGGCGGTGGAGATGATCGGCGAGCCGCGTGCGCAGAAGATCGCCGTCTGCAACGCGCCGATCGTCGAGGGCGCGGTGATGGCGGCGACCGAATCCTCCGGCGGCGCCTCGCTGAAGGAAGTGGTGGCGACGGCGCACGAATTGTCGCCGTCGTGAGTGAACGGGATCTCTGAAAATGTCCGCAGCCGCCGAAGCGACCGTCCTGATTACCCACGATGTGGGCCTGCATGCGCGTCCCTCGGTGAAGTTCACCAAGCTGGCCAAGACGTTTGCCGCCGACGTGGAAATCGCGCTTGCCGCCAACGGCCCATGGTTCGACGCCAAGAGCATCGTCAAGGTGATGGCGGCCAAGGCGCCGAAGGGCACGGTGTTGCACATCAGGGCCAGCGGCAGCGGCGCCGATGATGCCGTGCGCGCGCTGATCGAACTGGTGCAGCGCGATTTCGACGAGGACGCCGGTCATGTCCGGTCGGCCTGACGCCGGCGCGCGCCTTCGCCGGCCTGCAAGGAATGCGGGCCATGCGGATTGAGGGGGTTCCGGCCTCGGCCGGCTATGCCGAAGGGCCGTTGTTCGACCTCGACCGGCCGCCGGCCATCTATGCAGGCAAAGCCACATCAGCCGAAGAGAAGACGTCGCTGGAAGTCGCGATCGGCAAGGCGGTAAGCCGGCTTGCGATAATAGTCGAAACCGCCGACAGCGACGCCGCCGGCATACTCGAATTCCACATCGCCATGCTGGAGGACGATGCACTGAGCGGACCCGCCTTCGCTTCGATCGCGTCCGGACGGACCGCCGACGCGGCATGGCGGGAGGCGCTCGACGCCGAAATCGCCGGCTACGAGGCCTCCGACCAGGATTATTTCCGCGCCCGCGCCACGGACCTGCGCGATATCAGGGACCAGGTGCTGCGCGCGCTGACCGAGGACGGTGGCGCTACTGCGCCTACCGGTGCCATCCTGTGCGGCGAGGACATCGCGCCGACACGTTTTCTCGAAACCGACTGGAGCCATGGCGGCGGCATCGCGCTGAAGGCGGGCAGCACCGCCAGCCATGTCGCCATGTTGGCGCGCTCGCGTGGCGTGCCGATGGTGGTGGGGCTGCGCGAACCGCTTGCCGGTCTTGCCGGCATGGCGCTGCTTGACGCCGAACACGGCAATATCGTTCTGGCGCCGTCGACGGCGGAGATCGGATCGTTCCGGCGGTCGTCCTCTTCCTTCGCGGCCCGACAAGGCAAGGCGAGGACTTTTCTGGCGCGGCCGGCAGCGACAAGAGCCGGCACGGCGGTGCGGGTGCAGGTCAACATCGCCGCCCCGTCCGATGTCGACGCCATAGATGTCACGACCTGCGACGGTGTCGGGCTGATGCGCACCGAATTCCTGTTCGGCAGGATATTGCCGGATGAGGAGACGCAGTATCGTGCCTACCGCAAGGTGCTTGAGTGGGCTGGCGACAAGCCCGTGACGATCCGTACTGTCGATGCCGGCGGCGACAAGCCGGTGCCGGGCTTCACCGTCGAGGAAGGCAATCCATTCCTCGGGCTGCGCGGGATCAGACTGTCGCTGGCGCGGCTTGACATTTTTCGCGTGCAGATCAGGGCATTGCTGCGCGCCGCGCCACACGGCAATCTCAGGGTCATGTTTCCGATGATCGCCATCGCCGATGAGTATGAGCGCGCAGCCGCCCTGTTCGCGGAGGAACAGGCAGCCCTTGCCGGGCGTGGTGTCGCGCACAAGATGCCGCCGCTCGGCATCATGGTCGAAGTGCCTTCAGTCGCCATCGCGCCGGAAGCATTCGCCGGCGTCGCCTTCTTCTCGATCGGCTCCAACGACCTGACGCAATATGTGATGGCGGCAGCGCGGGACAACGCTACTGTTGCCCACCTCAATTCAGTTCGCCATCCCGCGGTGCTGCGGCTGATCGGCTCGGTCACTGCCTTTGGACGGGAGAGCGGCATTCCCGTCAGCCTGTGCGGCGATGCCGGCGGCGATCCGGACGCGATCCCGTCGCTGCTCGAAGCAGGCTTGCGCGATCTTTCCGTCGCGCCGGCGCAACTCGCCATGGCCAAGGCGGCCATTTCAGATGTTTCGGTGTAGGCGCGGCTGGCATGGTCGACATCAAACCCGAACCCGGTTCCGAAGAGGCGATCCGCGCCTACAAGACGATCCTGTCGCAGGTCATCGACCAGCGCCCGTCCGGCATGCGGCAACGCCTTGCCGACGCGCTCGGCAAGCACCGCAGTTTCGTGACGCAGATTTCCAGCCCGGCCTATACGGTTCCGATTCCGTCGAAGCATTTGCCGGCTATTTTTTCCGTCTGCCATTTCAGCCCGGCCGAGCGGGATCAGTTCCTCGCCGCCTACCATCAGGCGCATCCGGGAAAAATGTCGATCGCGGCAGGCATGCGCAAAACCCGGCACGTTTCGCTTGTCGTTCCCGATTTCGGTGACGACAAGCAGAATGCGGCGCTCGACCGGGCCATCAACGAATTCATCCAGAAGATCACCAGCATCGCCGGCAAGGGTGGCGGCTGACCATTTCTTGCCGGGCTGTTTGGGAGGATGCCATGAAGAAATTTATAAACGCGGTGGACACGGTGCTGACCGAGAGCCTCGACGGTTTCGTGGCCGCCCATGCCGATATACTGGTGCTTGGCGAGGAGCACAAATTCGTCCGCCGCAGGACCTTGCGGCCGGGCAAGGTGGCGCTGATCTCCGGCGGCGGCTCGGGCCACGAGCCGCTGCATGGCGGTTTTGTCGGCCATGGCATGCTGGACGCCGCCTGCCCCGGCCAGGTGTTCACCTCGCCGACGCCGGACCAGATGCTGGCGGCGGCGCAGGCCGTCGACACCGGCGCCGGCTGCCTGTTCATCGTCAAGAACTACGAGGGCGATGTGATGAACTTCGACATGGCCGCCGAAATGTCGGAAGGCGTCCTGCAGGTGGTGACCAATGACGACGTCGCCGTCGAGAATTCATCCTATACGACCGGCCGGCGTGGCGTCGCCGGCACGCTGGTGGTGGAAAAGATCGTCGGCGCGGCGGCCGAGCATGGCCTCGCCCTGCCCGTGCTGAAGACGCTGGGCGAGCGCGTCAACGCAGCCACCCGTTCGATGGGTGTGGCTCTGACCAGCGGCACCGTGCCGGCCGCGGGCAAACCGACATTCGACATCGGCGACGGCGAAATGGAATTCGGCGTCGGCATCCATGGCGAACCCGGCCGTCGCCGCGACAGATTGAAAGGCGCCGATGCGATCGCCGAGGAAATCTGCACCGCGATCCTGGGCGATCTTGGTGACAGAGCGACAGGCCCGGCGCTGCTGTTCGTCAACGGCTTCGGCGGCACGCCGCTGATGGAGCTCTATCTGATGTATAACAGCGCCCGCCGGATTTTCGAGAAGCGCGGCGTGACGGTAACCCGCTCGCTGGTCGGTACCTATGTCACCTCGCTCGACATGGCCGGATGCTCGATCACGCTGACCATGCTCGATGAAGAGATGATCGGCTGGTGGGACGCGCCTGTCCACACGGCAGCATTGCGCTGGGGCATGTAGGACTGGCTTCCACAGCGCTTTTCTGCAACCGTCCTGGACATCCCCCTGGCGATAAGATTTGTCTGGCTTGATGCTGCCATCCCTGACCTCCGCCGAAGAAAGACTGCTGCTGCGCTTCGCCGATCCGGAGGCGGCGGCAGTCGAGGACAATTTGTCGGCAAAGTCTCTGTCCGCGCTGCTCGACAATGCCGAATTCCACGGCATCCTGCCGATCATGCTGCGCAAGCTCAGGGAGCGCGGCGATGCACGCCTGCCGCCGGATACCGGCTTGCGGGACAAACTCGACGATTTGCGCGACAAGGCGACGATCGCCACCGGCCAGTCGATGCTGCTGCAATATCATGGCGACCGCATCATGAAGGAGATGGCGGCACAGGGCATTCCGGCGCGGATCGTCAAGGGACCGGTCTTCGCGCGAAGGCTTTATCGCAACGTGTCGGACAGGCCGTTCACCGACATCGACATCCTCGTCGAACCCGTCAACCTTGCGCGGGCAAACCAGGTGATCGCGGCATGCGGCTTCGAACTCGGCAGCAATGAGGCCGAATCCTACCAGCTGCAGGAGTTCAAATGGCTGGAAAAGGAGAATTCCAGCCTGCTGGTCGAACTGCATGGCGACCTGGTGCATGACACCGGCATGCGGCGGCGCCTGTCGCTGGGGTTTCGCGAACTGGGCGTCATCGACGGAGATGTGAGGGACACGCCGGCCGCGCTTTTGACCATCGCCATCGTGCACGCCGCCGGCGGCCACAAATTCCACCGGCTGCAGCTTTGCGTCGACGTGCTGCAAGGGGTGCGGGCGCTGCAATCAGCGGAATCGGAAAGACGCCTGCTCGATGCGGCCCGGATGACCGGCATCGAGCTCGAACTGGCCATCGTGCTCAATGTCACTGGCCAGTTGTTCGGCGAGGGTCGCGCGCTTGAGCTCGCCGGTCGGATCAAGCCCGATCTGTCGATAAGGCTGGCCAAGCGGCTGATCACGACGAACACGCTGCTCAGGGTCAATTCCCGGGAGAAAATCGGCTCGCGTTTGCGGCGCGATGCCTTCCGCTGGATCCAGCGGCTGGCCAAGGCCAGGCCATACGCCGCTTGAACTTGCCGTCAACCCGGTGATGTCAAAGTGGCGCTTATCAGCGCCGCCGCGTCGGCCGGGCGTGCGCCCACTTCCAGGGTGAATGTCGGCACCGACGAAACCAACTTGCCGATCGTCGCCAGCCGGCGCTTCTGCGACGGCAGCAGGCCAGTCATGCCGGTGCGGACATTGTCCATCGCCAACGCCACCATCGCGTCGGTCCGGGCCATGGGCACGAGCCGGGTCTCACGGTCGGCGGAGCGCGCCAGGTGCAGCAGGGCCGCCACCGGCCGGGCAATCGGGCTTTCGATCCGTACGATCTCGCTCAACCGCTGCAGCGAGACGGCCTGTTCGCCGTTGCGGTCCCACGACGGACCAAGGCAAGGCGCAACCTGCGGGATCATCTCGGCGGTCTTCTGGTGGATCTTGACGTGGCGCGGCAGACCCCAGGCCAAGGGCTTCTCCAAAGCCAGATCCAGGATCATGGCGTCGTCGGAGCAGAGACCAAAGCCTTGCGTTGCCAGCGCCAGCGACGTCGTGGTCTTGCCGGTGCCGCTTGGGGCATGGATCAGCACGATGGTGTCGCGGCCCGGCAGTGTCAGGCCGGCCGTGTGCAGCATATGCTGGCCACCGGCGTCGAGTGCCGCGTCCAACACCAGCATCGATGGCGTCCAGGCTGCTTTCGCACCAGGGCGAACCCGAAGTTTCGCCCACCCTTCCTCGTCATTAATGGCAACGGCCTGGCGCCCGGGAAAGATGAGATGGATGGTGCCGCCCTCAGCGACCATCCGGCAGTAGCCGTCCTCCGGTATCTCACCATCGAAGACGAGCGATCCGCCGGGCTGCTCGTCGAGAACGTCCGCCTCGGTGATATCGAGACGAAAGCCCGGCGCGGTATCACCGGTGATTCGCAGGATGCCCAGCATCCTGTCGAAATCCTGCCAAAGCTCGGGGCGTTCGGCCGATATGCCGAAGACCTGGCCGTTGAGGTCGTAGCATGCTGAAGGCCTGGTCAAGCGGGGCGCACCTTTGAGGCATCGGCATGGTGGCGATAGATCTCCACCATGCCGGGAAGGCTGTCACTGACCACCGGCCTGCCGTCGAGGCAGACCCAGCAATGCGCAGAGACGCGCGGCGTCTGCAGTGACTTCGGATCGACGCCGAAACGCAGCTCCGGATCGAAGCCGGCGAGGCGCAGGAAGCGATGGCCGAGCAGGCCTTCCCGCAGGCATCTGCGGTCGCGCATCAGCCAGGGATGGCGGACAGTGCGATTGACGCGAGCGACGATGTAGGCAGCTGGCAGGCCGCGATAGGGGGTCGAGGAGGCAAGCGGGGCCCATTTCAGCACGTCCTCGAAGCTGCGCCCGGCAATGAGCGACGGCATCAGTCGCGCGCTTGTCCAGAGATGGCAGCGAAACAGGGCACGCAGGAGCGGACTGTCAGCCATCAGGCGGTACCTCTAGCCATCAAGCATTTGGGGCGGCGAGGATACCTTCCGAGACCAGATCGCTGGCCAATGCCGCCATGTCCTCATCGAGCGTATCCTTGTCGACCTCGAACTCCTCGCAAAGCAGGCCGACGATCTGATCGAGGCTGCGCGCGCCATCCACCTTGTCGAGAAAGGCTTCGGTCGTGCCGTTACAGGTATAGAGCTGGCCGCTGCGCGCCAGAAGCACGACGGCACCGTCGCCGACATGCTGGACCGAGGCGTCGTCCGCCAGCCGCAAAACCGTTCCAGAGACAATTTCCATCACCAACCCCAACAAGCCCTGCCAGAACCCGAAAATGAGATAGCGCGGCGGTGCGGCGCTGTCTATCGGCCGGCCGGGAGAGATAGCCGATGCGGCTTTGCGGTGCGACGGATTCCTGCCGATCGCAGAAGCGCCATCACCCGTTCCTAACCGAAAATCGTCCCAGAAATAGTCGTCGCCGTGACGCCACAGGCAAGTGCGTTGACCGATGGGACCGTTGCTTTTCTTCCCTTAAGTAAGGTAAAGACTCCACGGGTTTTGGGGAGATAGCGTATGCGTTACAACTGGGAGCGGGCTCCGACGACTTTCGAACGTCATCGAAAAGCCCTAGCGGCGGCGATTTTGATCTTCGGCGGCGTAGGCCTCATGCTTGTGGCCCTGCCGATCTAGTACAATCGAATTTTGTCCAATGAATACCGTTCGTTAGACGGCTATCGGACCGGCTCCTCAGCATGCCTGCCCCGTCACGGCAACGAAACGGCGGTCGCGGCCTTCGAGGCCCTGGCTGAAGCGCTGCACCAGCACGCCGGTCATCAGCGCGAATACCGGTTTTGCCATGATCGGCAATGGAAGGCGCATTGTTCGGATCCTCCCCCGCGAAGGCTCCACTTCACGACACAGCGCACCAGGGGTCAAGACGAGACCGGCTCAGACGAAAATCAGGGAAGACAGCGCCGGAAAAAACAGCATAGGCTGTTTGCAAAGACGGCAAATGGTTCCCTGGGGAGGTTACGGATGGCTTCACGCTATCATGAGGTCTATGACGGCTGGAAACGCGAGCCGGAGGAATTCTGGGCGGACGCGGCCGGCGCCATCGACTGGTATTCGCCCTGGGACAAGGTGTTCGATGCCACCGCCGGCGTCTATGGCCGCTGGTTTACCGGCGCGACCTGCAACACCTGCTACAATGCCATCGACCGGCATGTCGCCGGCGGACGCGCCGACCAGATCGCGCTGATCTACGACAGCGCCATTACCGGAACGGTCAAAAAATTCACCTATGCCGAGCTGAAACGTGAAGTGGTGGCGCTGACCTCGGTGCTGAAGAACCGGGGCGTCGGCAAGGGCGACCGCGTCATCATCTACATGCCGATGGTGGCGGAGGCGGCCATCGCCATGCTCGCCTGCGCCCGTATCGGGGCCGTGCATTCGGTGGTCTTCGGCGGCTTTGCCTCGCATGAGCTTGCCACCCGCATCGACGACGCCAGGCCAAAGCTGATCATCTCGGCCTCCTGCGGCCTGGAGCCAGGCCGCATCGTTGCCTACAAGCCTCTGCTCGACAGAGCGATCGAGATGTCCCGCCACAAGCCGGACGCTTGCCTGATCCTGCAGCGCGACCAGCTGCGCTGCGATTTGAAGGACCATTTCGACATCGACTATGCCGATGCCGTCGCGCGCGAGCGGGCCGCAGGCGCCAATGTCGACTGCGTGCCGGTGCTCGCCACCGATCCGCTCTACATCATCTACACGTCGGGCACGACCGGACAGCCGAAGGGCATCGTGCGCGACAATGGCGGCCACATGGTCGCGCTGAAATGGACGATGGAGAACGAGTTCGGCGTCAAGCCGGGCGAAGTGTTCTGGGCGGCGTCGGATGTCGGCTGGGTGGTCGGCCATTCCTACATCGTCTACGCACCGCTGCTGCATGGCTGCACCAGCATCCTGTTCGAAGGCAAGCCGATCGGCACGCCGGATGCCGGCACCTACTGGCGGGTCATCTCGGATCATGGCGTCGTCGCGCTGTTCACCGCGCCGACGGCCTTCCGCGCCATCAAGGGGCAGGACCCCAAAGGCGAATTCGTTCCCAAATACGACCTGTCGAAATTCCGCACGCTTTTCCTCGCCGGCGAGCGCGCCGACCCCGAAACCATCAAATGGGCGGAGCAGAAGCTGAATGTGCCGGTGGTCGACCATTGGTGGCAGACGGAGACCGGCTCGCCGATGACGATCAACCCCGCCGGACTTGGCCTGTTGCCGGTGAAATACGGCTCACCTGGCGTGCCTATGCCCGGCTACGACATCCGCGTGCTTGACGATGCCGGCCACGAGGTGCCGCGCGGGACGCTCGGCAATGTCGTGGTCAAGCTGCCGCTGCCCGCCGGCTGCCTGCCGACGCTGTGGAACGCGGATGCCCGCTTCCGCCAGGCCTATCTCGATGAGTTCCCCGGTTTCTACAAGACAGCCGATGCCGGCATGATGGACGAGGACGGTTACCTCTACGTGATGGCCCGCACCGACGACATCATCAATGTCGCCGGCCACCGGCTGTCGACCGGCGCGATGGAAGAGGTGCTGGCCGCCCATCCCGATGTCGCCGAATGCGCTGTCGTCGGCATCGCCGATGCGATGAAGGGCCAAATTCCGCTCGGCTTCGTGGTGCTGAACGCCGGTGTGGCGCGCGACGGCGGCGCCATCGAAAAGGAGGTCGTCGCCCTGGTGCGCGAGCGTATCGGCCCGGTCGCCGCCTTCAAGACCGTGGTGACAATCAAGCGCCTGCCCAAGACCCGGTCGGGAAAGATCCTGCGCGGCACCATGCAGAAGATCGCCGACAAGGAAGAGTGGGCGATGCCGGCGACCATCGACGACCCTGCCATCCTGGACGAGATCACCGCTGCCCTGAAGGCGCGCGGGATCGGGGTTTGAGGCCGACACGGCGAGCGGTTTCGCGCCGCCCTTCCCTTGCCGGTCGACCTGTCTTGACCGGCAAGCAATACTTTTATTGTGCAATGCAGCAAGCCACCCTACAGTGACGGGTGGGGGGCCATCCAGCGGTGCGGTATGGCTCAACAGAAAATTACGTTCGGCGGCGTCGACATCCTGCGGTTTCTCGCCGCCGTGCTGGTCATGATCTACCACTATGGCTTCTGGGTGTGGGCCTATCCTGGTGGCATTTCGGCGCAGGCCACGGGCGGCGTGCCGGCGCAGCCAACCATAGGAGCCTGGGTCGGGTCCGGCTGGGTCGGCGTTGAGATCTTTTTCGTCATCAGCGGCTTTGTCATCGCTTTCAGCGCCGAGAAATCGACGCCGCTGCGGTTTTTCGAGGCAAGGTTCAAAAGGCTGGCGCCGGCGGTCTGGATCTGCGCGCCGATCACCGCCGTGCTTTTGCTGCTCATCGGCCTGAGTTGGCCAACCGATGCGGTGGTCAGGCTCGTCCGCACCGGCCTCTTCGCGCCCTATGGCTCCTGGGTGGACAGTGTCTACTGGACGCTCGGCATCGAGATCGCCTTCTACGCCATCGTTTGGATCCTGCTGCGGCTCGGCCGCTTCCATCTCATGGAAATGGTCGCCATCGCCATCGGCCTGATCAGTACGCTGTTCTGGTGCCTCTATTATCTCTTTGACTGGTCCGACTTCGCCGAGACACGCTGGCTGCAGCTTACCCTGGTGCACCATGGCTGTTTCTTCGCGGTCGGCGTGTTGCTCTGGCTGATGCGGTTCAAGGCGCTGACGCCTTCCCGCCTTGGCTTCTGCCTGTTGTTCCTCGGCGGCGGCGTGCTGCAGATCGCCAGTTCGGTCGACGTCCACAGCATCAAGGTCAATGCCGTGATGCCCTATGCGCCGCCAATCCTGATCTTTCTCGTCGCTATCGCCTTGATGGCATGGTCGTTGCGGCTCAACCTCGGCTGGAGCGGCTGGCGCCGGATCGGCCTGATGACCTATCCGCTCTACCTGATCCACGATGTCGTCGGCGCGGCAATGCTTGGGGCGATGGTCCGTTCCGGTGCGCCTTATCTCCCGTCGATGGCGATCGTCGGCGCGGCCATGATCGCGGCAAGCTGGCTGGTGGCGACCGAGGCCGAGCCGCGTATCCGGCTGCTGCTCGACCACACCGTTTTCCGCTACCGGCTCAAGGCTGCCTAGACGCCAGCCGATCTATCTCTTTGTTCTGGTGCAGCTCGGGGCGGAAAACCGCCTCGCCCCTGTCCTGGAATTGCGCCGTGGCGTGAACCATGCCGGCATCAGGCCGGGCGTCGACCTCGCGGCGCAGGACGACCGTGACCTGCTCCATATCCGTTCGGATTTCTTCGACGCGGCGCATCTGCTCGACCGCTGGGTGGTGCATGGAGACACGCCGGTGGGCATCCCGAGACTTGAGGGACGCAGGCTGGGCATCGACACCGCCGCCTTCCAGAGCGGCCGCCTGACGGCGGTCAGGATCGCCGACAAGCAGGGCCGGCTGATCTTCTCCTGATCAGACGCGGCGGCTCTAAATCAAAGAGATAGAGCATGATGTCGTCCGCTCTGGCAATTCCAGGAAAAGTGTGAACGGTCTTCCCGGGAAAAGCGTGTAGCGCTTTCCCTTGGAAATTGCGTCAAAACAAAGAGTTAGGGCGGTTCGCCGTTTTCGCGAAACGACGAGATGCCCTAGACCGGTGCCTTGCTGCGGACTTCCGACTTGTCGAGATAGTAGGTCGAATATTTGTCGAAGAATTTCTCCGACGCCCCGAACGATCCATATTTGGCGAGCTTCTTCAGATCGACCTTGTTCAGCACCACCCCGACGATCTTGTTGGCGACATAGGGTTCGGATTCCAGCATCGACCGCACCATGGCGCGCGGCGTGCGGCCCCATTCGGTGACGAGCACGAAGCCGTCGACGAGCGGCGCGAAGGCCTTGGCGTCGACCACCGGCCCAAGCGGCGGCAGATCGACGACGATGTATTCGAACGTCTCCTTGGCATTCTCGATGAAGCGCCGCATTCCGGCCGAGGAAAGCAGTTCGCTGGTGTGCGAGAAGTGCCCGCGCGACACGGCCGGGATGATGGCGAGCTTGGTCTGCCTGTCGATCTTGCCGACGGATTGCCATGTCTGGCCGCTCACCACCGCCTCCATCAGGCCTTGCTCGGCCTCCATGCCAAGGCTGCGGCTTAGACCGGGATTGCGCAAGTCGCCGTCGATGAGCAGCGTCCTGGCGCCGTTGGCGGCAAGCAGCCCGGCGAGATTGGCCGCCACCGTCGACTTGCCCTCGCCGGGAAGCACGGAGATGACGCCGATGACGCGGCTGCCTTGTCCCTCCATCACGACATCGAAGGCGATCTTGGCGCTGCGCAGCGTTTCGGCAAACATCGATGCCGGAGCGTCGATGCTCACCCTCATTCGCGCCCGCCTTTCAATGGCGGCCGGCGATCTGGCTGCCTTGGCATCCGGCTGAGCCTCGGCCGGCTTGTCGTCCTTGGCGGGTTTGCTGCCGATGGTCGGCAGGTAGCCGAGGAATTTGAGACCGACGCGGTCGCGCACCTCGTCACCGGTCCGGAAAAACCGCTCGTTGAATTCGTTGAGGGCGCCGAAGCCGGCCCCCATCAGCACACCGAGCACGAGCGAGAGCCCGAGCACGACAATGGTACGCGGGCTCGAGGCGGAGAGCGGCGTCGAGGCGTCCGAGATGATGCGGATCTTGCCGACCGGGAAGGATTGCTGCTGCGCGGCTTCCTCGTAGCGGCCGAGGAACGTCTGGTAGAGGGTCGTGAGCGCAGTCGCCTTCTGGTCGAGGTCGCGCAACTGGACCTGCGACTGGTTGTCGATGGAGCTCTTGCCCTGTGCGGCGGCGACATTGGCCCTGAGCGCGGTCTCGCGCGCCAGCGCCACCTCATATTCGTTGCGATAGCTTTCAGTGAGCTGCTTCAGTTCGCCAAAAATCTGCGCCGATATGTCGGCCTTTTCCTTGGCAAGCGCGACGGCCTGCGGATGTTCGGCACCGAAATTCGCCTCGACGTCCTGCTGCCGCTTGGCGACGGTGAGGTAGCGGGTCTTGAGCGCCGAAATGACCGAGCTGCTCGGCTGGTCGGCCGATATGGCCGCGTCCTTGAAGGCGTTGTCGGAGCCACTATCGACAATCGACTTGTACTGCTGGTAGCGGGCGCTGGCGCGAGCCGTGTCGGCCTGCGCCACGATCAGCTGGGCGTTGAGATCGGCAAGCTGCTTGTCGCTCATCAGCTGGCCATCGCTGTTGGCGGACAGGCCGTGCTCGGCCCTGAATTTCTCGACCGCGAGCGATGCCTGCTGCGAGCTCTCGCGCAGTTCCGTCAGCCGGCCCTGCAGCCAGACCGCCGCGCGCTCGGTGGCGTCGAAGCTGGCGTCGAGCTGATCTGCGAGGTAGGCGTCGGCATAGGCCTTGGTGATCGCGGTCGCGAGTCCCGGATCCGTCGCCTGATAGCCAAGCGCGATGACATAGCTTCGCCCGACACGCTCCGCCCGGATTTCGTTCTGCAGCTTGAGGATCGCGTAGTCACGGCGCGACGTGGCAATCAGCGCATCGCGGGCAGCCGGGTCGAGTTTGCTGATGTCACCAAGGCCCGGCATGGCCGGGCTGGGGCGGACATACTGGATCAGGCCGCGGATCAGGCCGACGCCCCTGGCAAGCGCCGACTGCGGCGGGTTCATGAAGGCATCGTTCTGGTCGAGCTTGAGCTTGTCGACGACCACCGCGGCAAGCCGCGTCGAGGTCAGTATCTCGATCTGGCTCAAAATGGCGGAATCGGTCTGCATGGTGGTCGACGCCGCCGAAATGTCGTCGACGATCTTGTTCAGACCCTCATCGATCAGCACACTTGAAACCGACACAAATTTGGGTGGCGTGGTCTGCAGATAGAGCATGCCCAGGAAAAGACCGATGGCGGCGCAAACGGCAACCACCTTGGCCTGCCGCGCAGCCATGCCAAGCAGACGCTCGATATCGATGAAGTCTTCGCCGTCTCCTGCATCCGAATTCGGCAATGGCATCCTCTTGTCGAGAGGAAAGTTGGCATAGTTCATCGTCGGTCCAATCCCAGAGCCTGTTGCGTCCCGATCATCGGGCTGAGGCTCTATCTCTTTGTTTGGGCGCAATCTTTTCCGAAAACCGGGACTGACTTTCCGGGATCGTGCCTTGGCTTGCAGTTGCCTCGACGGCCGGGAGCATTGCCGTGGGCAACGCAAGCCTCATGCCAACCAGCGAGGAACCTGCCGGCCCCTCGCCAACAGTCATGTGACAATGCTCCCGAAAAATGGGCATTATGCGGCTTCTTCCTGGCGTTCATGCGACCGGACGAACTCCTGAAGCATCTCGAAGACCGGACCCTTCATGTCGTTGCGCGCCAGCGCGAAGGCGATGTTGGCCTGGATGAACCCTTCCTTGGACCCGCAGTCGAACATGCGCCCCAGGAAAGGCTGGGCAAAGAACGGCTGGTTCTTCGACAGGCGGACCATGGCGTCGGTCAGCTGGATCTCGTTGCCGGCACCACGTTGCTGATCGCCCAGCAGCGCGAAGATCTCGGGCTGCAGGATGTAGCGGCCGTTGATGTAGAAGTTCGACGGCGCGTTGGCCGGGGCCGGCTTCTCGACCATGGCCGTGACCTCGAAACCGCCGCCGATATCGGCGCCGCGGCCGACAATGCCGTATTTGTTGGTTTCGCTCGGATCGCAGCGCTCGACGGCGATCACATTGCCGCCCGTCTCGGCGTAGAGATCGGTGATCTCGGCCAGGCAGCCGCGCCCGCCGAAGGAGACCATGTCGGGCAGAAGCAGGGCGAAAGGCTCGTTGCCGATGACTTCGCGGGCGCACCAGACGGCGTGGCCGAGGCCTTGCGGCGACTGCTGGCGGATGAAGGACGTGGCACCAGCCACAGGCAGCATGCTTTCTAGCGCCTCCAGCTGGGTCTTCTTGCCGGTCTGCTCCAGGGTGCCGATCAATTCCGGATGCAGGTCGAAATAGTCCTCGATGACGGCCTTGTTGCGGCCGGTCACGAACACGATGTGCTCGATGCCGGCTTCGAAGGCCTCGTCCACCGCATATTGCACGACAGGCCTGTCGACCACGGGAAGCATTTCCTTCGGCATCGACTTGGTCGCCGGCAGGAACCGTGTTCCAAGCCCCGCCACCGGTATCACGGCCTTCCTGATTTTCTTCATCGCAAATTCCTTCTGAGGAGATCGACTGCAGTCCATTCACAGGCCACGAAAAATCCCTCCATGTGCCTGCATCTTCACCTCCCCGCCCCCACGGCAAACTGTGCCGCTACTCGTCGCAACCGCACGGCGATCGGCATGCCCATATGCCTGACCGCCGCCGGGTCGCTGAGCGCCGTCCGGATCGCCTTGAGCGGGGACCGCGCCTTGATATGCTGGACCATCGCCAGGAAGGAGGCCGCCTTGCGCAGGCTACGGCCGCGCCGGGCAAAGGCCGCCTGAGCTGCCTCGTCCATCCGATGAGTTTGAGCGAATACGGCGTCCGCCTTGCGCATCGCTTCAACATGATGAAGTTCGAGCACACGCGAGATGGAGCCGCTGCGAATGTGATAGGCGTAGCCGATATCGGGCTCGACCACGCATCTGCCGCCCTTGGCCAGGGCTTCGGCAAACAGGATATAGTCCTCGCCGATCCTCAGTTTCTCGTCATAGCGAAGCCGGTTCTCGTCCAGGAACCGGCGCTGGAAGATCGGCTTGAGGTAGCCGAGGTTGAACTTCGATTCGAAGACGATGTTGCCGGCGATGTAGGTGGCCAGCGAAATCTCGCGCAAACCTTCCAGATACTGCCGCGGGAACATCGCATCCTCGACCACACCGTCCTCGCGGATGACCTGGAGATTGTCGACGGCGATCTGGGCATCGGCTTTTTCGGCGCGGTTGATCATGGCGGCGAGACGGCCGGGAAAGACGGCGTCGTCGGAATCGAGAACCGCGATCCACCTGCCGCGGGCGACGTCGAGGCCGGCATTCCTGGCGCCGCCGGGGCCGCGATTCCTGGCGAGCGCAACGACGCGCACGATGTCCCCGGGATAGGCCCGCGCCACATCGAGCGTGGCATCGCGCGACTGGTCGTCGACGACGATGATCTCCACCGTGACATCCTTCTGCGCGATGGCGCTGGCGATCGCCCTGTCGAGCGTCGCCTCGGCATTGTAGGCCGCGATCACAACGGAAACGTCGGGGGCTGAGACATCGGGGGACGG
This sequence comes from Mesorhizobium sp. HAY1-8B, assembly GCF_056868045.1. NCBI lineage: Bacteria > Pseudomonadati > Pseudomonadota > Alphaproteobacteria > Hyphomicrobiales > Phyllobacteriaceae > Mesorhizobium > Mesorhizobium sp. HAY1-8B. The sequence goes on along the minus strand of NZ_CP200321.1, from coordinate 1,532,674 downwards.
GGAAACGTCAGGCTGCACGCTTGCCCCCTTCCCCCGGCGAGGGTTGGCCATAGAGGCGGATTTCGCGGACGCCGACAAGACCGCTGACGACACCGACATGCATGATGCCGCGCAACACGCTGCGGTTCCTGCGTACCGGGCTGGCGACGACGGGAAGTGCCGCAGCGAAACAATAGGCCGCCTTTGCCGCGGCCAGGCCGACATGCTTGATCAGCCCGATGCCGCGCGCATTGCCGCCCAGGAGGTGACCATGCGTCTGACCGACGCGAAAACGGCGCCGGCCAAGCCAGTCGAACGCGGCCCTGGCACGCGGCACCACCTCGTCCACCCAGGCGTCTTGAGAGAAGGCGATGCGGCCGCCTGCCGTGACCATCTGATCGAAGAACTCGGTGTCCTCGCCGCCGGTCTGGCCGCGCGCCAGGCTGAAGCGGCGGCCGCGCAAGCTGTCCGATCCCATACGCAGCAGGACATTGCAGGTGTAGCCGGTGCGGATTTCGCCGCGCACCCAGACGGGCAAGGTCGAATGGAAATCGCCACGCCGCATCCATTCGGGCGCATCCGGACGGTAGAGCGCGCGCACCGGGCCGAGCACGGCTGTTGCGCCGCTGTCCTCAGCCGTCGCGACCAGTTCGGCCAGCCAACGGGGCGAAGCAGTCTCGTCATCGTCGATGAAGGCGAGGAAATCCGCCTCGCTGGCATCCAGGCAAGCATTGCGGGCGACCGAGATGTTGCGCGCCGGAGCGTGCCGGTAGCGGATCGGCAATTTCAAATCCCGCGCCAGCGCCGTCACCAGGGCCTGCGCGCTTGGCGTGTCGTCATTGTCGGCAACGATGACGCTGACATCAAACCCTGCCGGCATTTCCATGGCGGCGAGCGAGCGGAGCGTATCGGCTAGCTCCGGCCGCCTGAACGTGCACACGCCGATGTCGATGCCGCGGTTCTTGGCCTGAACCGCCATCACGCCACCCCGCGTCGCGCGCCAAGGCCGAGAAGCTGCAGCCAGAAGCCGACGGACCAGCCGAAATGCATGACCATCGCCGAGACGCCGGCGAGCGCGATGTCGGCATTGCGCTGGCGGATGGCCGTCACCAGACCGTAGCCCAGGCAAACCGCCGCCCAGACCAGCAAGGGCACAGCCGCGATCCAATGCACGAAGGAGAAGGCAGCCAGGAGAACCACCGGAAAGACCGCCAGCGGCACCATCTGCCGGACCTTCGGAATGACGCGGTGCTTCAGCACATTCTTGGCGCGGCCACGCCCATAACCGAGATACTGGAAATAGAGACCTTTGAGCGACCCGCGCGGGTAATAGACCATATGCGTCTTGCCGCTCATCCAGATCTTGTAGCCGGCTTGCCGCAGCCGATAGTCGAGTTCGGCATCCTCATTGTGGCTGAACGTCTCGTCATAGCCGCCGACAGCGCCGAAGGCTGAAATCCTCATCAGCGCGTGATGGCCATGGTCGACCCACTCTCCGGCGGAGAGGTGACGATGCTTGGAGCCACCGGTGCCGAGTTTCGAATTCTGCGCCGCCGCAACCGATTTCTGTACCGCGCCGCTGCCGCTGGTCAGCATCGAAACCACGACCGAATCCGCACCCGTGGCCAGCGCTTCCTCAAGCAGCCGGTCACAATAATCGTCGGGATAGCCGCCATGCGCGTCGATGCGGATCAGATAGTCCGCGCCCTCACCGAAAGTGCCGATGGCGAGATTGATCGCCGCGCTCTGGATGCGGCGCTTGTTGTGAAGCAGGATGACGCGCGAATCCTTCGCGGCGATCTGCTCGACAATGGCCAGCGTGCCATCGGTGCTGCCGCCATCGGCGATGATGATCCTGGCGCCCAGCCTTTGAGCCGCGGGCCGCAATTGATCAAGCAGCGTGCCGATATGGGTTGCCTCGTTCAGGCAGGGGATCACGATCAGGCTGGAGGGAAGCGCTTGCGTCATCAGGCGATGTCCATTCTATGCCATGGCTTCGGCCGCGAGGGGCTCGCGCACGGTGGTCAGGCGGCGCAATTTTTCGACCAGCGCCCTGCAGTCGCTGCGATCGTAGCTCCACGTCCTGGGATTATGGGCAAGCACGCGCGCCTTCAGCCTGCCGAAGCGGTGCTCTTCCATCTTGCCAAGCGCGGCCTCGAGCGCCTGGAAAGTCGGCTGGGGCAGGAGAATGCCGATATCCTGCTGGCTGAGGAACCGTCCCGTTTCCGTATGGCCCATCGAGATCGGCACCGCCCCGAAGCGACAGCCCTCATAGAGGCGGTTGGGCAGCAGCCATTCCGAATTCTGGCCCTCTTCGAAGAAATCGATCGCCCAGGCGAAATGGACGTCCTGGTAGATCGCCGCCATGTCCTCAGGGTTGCGGTAGGGTCCGCGAAACCACAGATAAGGCTCGGCATCGACGAAGTCATGGAAATCCGGGAATTCCGAGAGCGCCGGACGGCCGCGCAGCACGACCTCGAAACGTCCATCCATGCGGCGCGTGAAATCGGCCAGCAGCCTGAGCGAGCGGCGACAGCGCAGCGCCCCGAACCAGCCGATCCGCCATGGCGGAGCGACAGGCCCCTCCACCGCCTCGCCTGTGCCCGGCAGGATCGCCGCCGCTTCGAAATACTTGTTCTCGACCAGTTCGACGGGGGCGGCGACCTGTCGGAAAGGTTTGAAATAGTTGGCGATGAAGGCGGGCGAACTGGTCACCAGGAGCTTCACGTCGCGCGCCAGATGGCGTTCGGTGGCGCGCAACGCCTTGCCGAGGACATCGTCGCGGAGCACCAGGCGGTGGATATCGAGGCATTCATAGACAATCGGCACCTTTGCACCGAAGGCCGACCCGGCGCGACGGGCAAGCGCCAGCATTTCCAGATTGCGCGCTATGATGAGATCGGGCCGCGGCGTGCCGCTCAGCTTCGCCCGAAGCGAAACCGTCGCTTTTGCCACCGCCGCAAGGCGTTGGGCGAATCGGCCGTCGCGCGTCGCGCCAAGGTCGATCGGCAGCAATCCTTCGATATCGGCAATCGGGGTGGCGGTGCGGCGGAAGCCCGCCAGGGTGACCTGGGCGCCACCTGTCCTGAGCATTGTGATCCGCCGGCGAACCGCCGGATCGGAGACATCGTGCACCAGGTACAAGACATGCAGCATGAAAACTCGACCGCTGTTTGACCCACCCAGGGGGAACCTAGTACAGCTCTTGCTGCATCGCAACATTTTTGGTGCAGTGTAGCAAAATTGGTCACCTCTACCGCGCCGCACAAACATATCGCCTGCGGTCCACAAACTCTTGAGAATGACCCCGCAGTTGCGCCGCGCAAAAGCAATATGGCCCGCTGCGCAAGCAATTTCGGGCAGTTTCACCCATCTTGCGGCAACAAGGCGATCTCACCGGACGAGTCGCGAAGCCCCAGCGACGGAGATGATGGTTAATCAATTCCTAAATAATGTATTGCAGTGCAACAAAAAATGATGTTGAATTCTTGCCAGGGAAGTTGGGTTTTGGAAGTTGGCTAGGGGATCCGCGCCTGCATTGTGTTGCAGCGCGGTATATGATTGCAGCGCTGCTGCAGCTTTGGAATAGCCTGCGAATACCCCCTGATGCCACTGTGTCGATACGGGTGGTGCTGTATGAGCAAGGCTCTTCGTATTGCCGTCTATGACGACAAGTATCCGACCAGCTTCGTTACACCGCGAACATCCAGGCATACGATCTTGCGACAGCGATTTCTGCCGCTGAACCTGGTCTCGTCGAAGCTGGAAGGTGTGACGCTGATCGAACCTGCCCTGTCTGTCGACATGGTGCATGCGTTCAACCGGATACCGGTCAATTCCTCCAAATACATCATGTCGTTCGAATCCCATTTGCCCCGGCAATTCGCTCTTCGCAAACGTGGGCTGGTGGCGCGCTACCTGATGTGGCGGATCACCAACCCCAGTTGCCGCCGCATCATCGCCTTGTCGCATTTTGCCCGCAGAAGTCTGCTTGCCCAGCACTCCGACCATCCAGAACTGGACCTGCTGACGAAAAAACTGCTGGTCCGCCACCCGAACATCGTGGTGCCGGCAACGAAAGACGCGATGGCGCAAGACGTTGCCGAGGAGTTGGTGCTGACATTTATCGGCGCCCACTTTGGCCGCAAGGGCGGATGCGTGGCGGTCAAGATCGCGGAAAAGGCAGTCGAGCAAGATCTGCCAATTCGAATGAACATCGTGTCCAGTCTGCAGGTTGGCGGCCATATATGGACGGATCCGACGAGCCCGGGCTTCTTCGACCCCTACATCAAGCTGCTCGAACTGCCGAACGTCCGGCATCACGGTGTGTTGCCAAACCAGGAGGTACGACAATTGCTGCGCAACTCGCATTTCGGCGTCCTCGCCACCTTTGGAGACACTTTCGGTTACTCGGCGCTGGAATCGATGTCCGAGCACACGCCGGTTCTTGGAACGAAGGTCTGCGCCTTACCGGAATTCCTGGAGGATGGCGTCAACGGGATCTCATTGCCTGTGGAGCTCGACGATACCGGCGACTGGTCCAGCCCGGGATACGACGCGCGCGGGGAGGCGAAATACGCACGGTATTTCCGCGATGAGGTCGAACGGCTCGCCAGCCTGGCCATCGAACGGCTGAAGCCGTATATCGGGCAACCGGCCTTGATGGCGCCGCTGCGACGCGAAGCCCGCAGGACCGCGGAGGTCATGTTCGCGGCAGAGCCGGCAGGCGCGTTCTTTGATGCGCTCTACGATCGTGTCGCAGCGGAAAAGGCCCGCCAACCGGCACAAATCGATCCCGCCCTCGACGTTTCGTCTCCCCAGTCCCTGCCGCTTGAACCCCTTGAGCCCGTGTCATTGCCGTTTGCCCCTGACCCGCAGAATGCAACGGGGCAAGTTCACCGCATTCCGACAGCCTCCGCGGCCTGAGCACCACCGCGAGCATTGCAACAGAGGCTCTTTTTGCCTGGGCGTTGGCCCACCGATCGAGAGGGACCACTCCGCCTGTTCTCGCTGCCCGGATCGCGCCCACACCCGCAAGGAAACTTTTTGTTGCATCGCAACATTTTGATGCGGCGTGGCAAAAAACCGCCTCACCGGGGTGCAAGACTCTTCGGGATGGCGCATGCCCAGCGCCACGGCGCCAAGGCCGCATCGAGTACGTCGCCGCCGACAAGGGCAAGGCGGCCAATGGAGGCTACCGATGAATTACACACGCAGAAAACTCCTGGCGCTTCTGGCCGCCTCCACGGCGGTACAATCGGTCGCCAGCCAGGCACTGGCCGAGAGCGTCGTGGCGGGAAGCGGGGACGTCGTCCTCGACAAACTTCCCGACTGGGCCGATGTGAAACTCCAGCTTTGGAAATACTCCAATCCCTTCGCACCGTCGCAGTGGAGCGAGCCCAAGCTCGGAGGCTATGACTGGAAGGCCGCCAACGTCAAAATCGTCGATGGCGCACTTCAGCTTACCGTCAGCGAGAAAGCCTCGGCGGAGGTGATCTCGGGCAGCAATTCCGCATCCGCATCGGCGAAATGGGAGGTGGACGTAACGCTGCCGACGATGAAACCAGGGCTGATCGCGGCGCCACTCTGGATCTTTAACGACAAGGCCCATGAGGAGGTCGATTTCGAGATCGTAGGCACCAGGGGGTTACAACTCACCGTCTGGGCGAACGTCGATAACCAGCACAAGGCAGTCTGGGTAAAATGGATTCGGGTTGGCGACCTTTCGGGCAAACGATATCGTCTCGGCCTGCAATATGAGGCCGGGAAACGAGTTATCTTTTCCATCGATGGCCAGGAAGCCGCGGTCGTCACGCCGGCCGACACCACCGGCGGTGCCTTTCCGAACAAGCCCATGCAGCCGTATTTCGACCTTTGGGTAGCAGCAGGTGCCATCATGGACCCGCGCTGGGCCGGCAAATGGGAGCCGATGGCTCCGTCGGAGAGACTGGTCATGACCGTTCACGGATACAGGCGGACCGACATTTAGCCATGAGGTAACTTCTTGCCGAGATGCTGTCGTGGATAGCCTCGAGGAAGGGCGCATGCGCCAATCCGGATATGCTGCATTGCAGCATTTTTGGTGCAGTGTAGCAAAAATCCACGTTTTCTGTTGCACTGCAAAATTATTGCCGTAGTTTGGGGTGGGTGGCGGTTGTGGATTTCGGATTTCCGGAATCCGCGCAAAGATCAGGAATCCTGAATTTGGAAGCCAATCCATTCGACCCGCCAGAAGGCTCGTTGCGCAAATCGGTCGGGCGCGGCGCGGTGGTGACCGCCCTGTCGCAATCGGTGCGGGTCGCGACACAGATCATATCCGTCATCGTGCTGTCGCGGCTGCTGTCACCGCAGGATTTCGGCGTCGTGGCGATGTGCGCGCCGGTCCTGGCATTCATCGCGCTGTTCCAGGATTTCGGCCTGACCCAGGCAACGATCCAGAAATCGGGCATCCGGCATGAGGAGGTGAACTACCTCTTCTGGATCAATGTCGCGGTCAGCGCGATCCTGGCCTGCGTGCTCGCGGGCGCGGCACCGCTGGTCGCGGCCTTCTACAGCGAGCCGCGCGTGGCCGGGCTGGTGGCCGCGTTCGGCCTGCAGATCATGGCCTATGGGCTCGGCGCCCAGCATCTGGCGCTTTTGACCCGGCGCATGCAGTTCGGGCGCCTGGCGATCATCGATGTCGCCAGCGCCATCGCCGGGCTGGCGGTATCGATCGCCTGGACCTTCATCGACCGTTCCTACTGGGCGCTGTTCGCCGGCACGCTGACCGGCGCGGTGCTGCCGACGCTGTGTTACTGGGCAAGCTCGCGGTGGCGGCCCGGCATGCCGCGCAAGGTCGCTGGCATCGGCGAACTGATCAATTTCGGCGCCGGCATCACCGGCTTCAACTTCGCCAATTTCTTCGCCCGCAACCTCGACAATGTGCTGATCGGCAAATACTGGGGCGAGCAGCAACTCGGCCTTTACGACCGCGCCTACAAGCTGCTTCTGTTCCCACTCAGCCAGATCACCAATCCGCTGTCGAAGGTCATGGTGCCGGCGCTGTCCAGGCTGAAGGACGAACCGGACCGCTATCGCAGCGCCTATCTGCGCGTCATGCCGCTGATCCTTTTGGTGGCCTTGCCCGGCGTTGCCTTCGCTACCGCCATGTCGGATGTGCTGATCCCCTTCGTGCTCGGCGAGCAATGGCGCGCAAGCGCTTCGATCTTCCTGGCGCTCGGCTTTGCCGGGCTGCTGCAGCCGCTCAACAACCCGGCGGGCTGGCTTTTCGTCAGCCAGGGCCGCTCCGGTGACTTCATGCGCTGGGGCATCATCACGGCGGTGACGTCGGTGCTCGCTTTCGCGATCGGCCTGCCCTATGGCGCGCTCGGCGTGGCCATCGCCTATGCGGTCAGCGAATATCTGCGCACGCCGTTCCTGTGGCTCTATGTCGGCAAGAGCGGACCGCTGCGGGCCAGTCATGTGCTGCGCGCCGCGACCCCGTTCGTGCTCGGCGCGCATCTGGCGCTGGCGGCGGTCTGGCTGATCAAGCCGATGCTGCCGCAGCAACATGTCATCGCCTTGGCCAGCGGCGCCATTCTTGCCTACCTCATCACCATCGTCGTCGCGCTCGCCTTCGCATCCGGCCGCGAGGCCTTGCGCGAGGCCCTGAAAATGCTGCCGGCAAGGCAGCCAGCGGCAACGCCGCGCGAGGCGCAATAATTTCGACGCCTTTGCCGGCTACCCAACATCCACACGAGCATCAGGTCCGATCCATGCACTACCGATCGATCTCCGACATGAACGACGCCATCGTCAGCAACCTTCACCGGCTGCCGCGCGACATCGACCTCGTGGTCGGCGTTCCCAGAAGCGGCGTGCTGGCGGCGACGCTGGTGAGCCTTGCCGCAAACATTCCGATGACCGACCTGGATAGCTTCCTGGAAGGCCGTGTCTACACGTCAGGCATCACCAAGCGCCGCGCCGCACTCGACCGCAAGGTCTCCGAGATGCGCAAGGTGCTGGTGATCGACGACAGTGTGGCGGGCGGCAATGCCATGCGCGACGCCCGCGTCCGCATCCAGGCTGCCGGTATCGAAGCCGACTTCACCTTTGCCGCCGTGTTCGGCCTGCAGCCCCGGCACCCCGAAACCGACGTCGTCTTCGAGGTCGTGCCTCATCCGCGCATGTTCCAGTGGAATTTCATGCATCACAAATTCCTGGCGCAATGCTGCGTCGACATAGACGGGGTGCTGTGCCTCGACCCGACCGAAGCGGAAAACGACGACGGCCCCGCCTATGAAAAATTCCTCAGCGAAGCGCGCCCTCTTCATGCCCCGACCCACAGGATCGGCTGGCTGGTCACCAGCCGGCTCGAGAAATACCGCGCGCTGACCGAGGCATGGCTCGCAAGGAACGGTATCCAGTACGACCAACTGATCATGCTCGACCTGCCGAGCAAGGCGGAGCGCCAGCGGCTTGGCGCGCATGGCAGTTTCAAGGCTGATTTCTACCGCAAATCCGACGCCATCCTGTTCATCGAAAGCGAGCATGCGCAGGCGTTGAAGATCACCGAACTGTCGGGCAAGCCAGTGCTTTGCGTCGAAACGCACATGGTCAGCGTTCCCGACGCGCTGTCGCTGCCGGCGCTCGGCCAGGCAGCGCGCAACCTGCCAGCGAGGCTGCGGCAGATCAACTCGCAGGAGGGCCGCAAGGGCGCCGCCAAGGCCCTCGCCCGCGCCCTGCTTGGCGCCCGCGGCTACGAGACGCTGAAAAGCCGGGTCAAGCGCCCGGCCTGATCAACGCCGTGACAGCTGTCATCGAGCAGCGCGCCCGCCATGGCTACGCCGCCTGGCGGGCGCGCTGCCGCACCGCCCTGTCCAGTATGGAGAAGAAGGTGACGAACTGGCGGTCCGGGTCGAGTTCCGGGCGCGCCGCGAAACCGCGCGCGAGGCCCGAGACGCAATCATATTCCTTGTTGTCGTTCCACAACCGCCTGACGGCCGCGACCCAGTCGGCGAGCGGAGCGTCGTAATCCAGCACCGCGCCGCCCGGGCCGATCGCTTCGGGCAGGCCGCCGCGCCGCGAGCCGACGACGGGGATTCCGCTGCAATGGGCCTCCGACGCGACGCGTCCCCAGGCTTCTTCCCATTTGCTGGGCGCAAGCAGGATCCTGGTGCGGCCATAGACCGTCTTCATGTCGTTGGTGCGGCTTTCCAGCGTGACATTGCCAAGCGGTGCGATCGTCTCTTCGATGCGCGCGCGATGGTCCTCCTCCAGCTTCCAGCTTTCAACGAACAGGAACGGGATCTCGGGGCAGGCACCGGCGATGCGCACCGCCAACTCGAAACCCTTTTCCTCATAGGGATTGATCAGCGTGACAAACTGGCCCGTGGTCGGCGTGCTGTACTGCGTCGGGTTGATGGTCGGCGGGATCACTGTCGCCTCGATGCCGAACTCCCTGCTGTAGGTGCGCGCGGTGAATTCGGAATTGGCGATGTAGAGGGCGGAGCGCAAATCGCGCAGGTCGCCGGCCAGTTCATGAAACTCGACATTTCTGAGATAGACGACCAGCGGCACGCCCTCGGCCTGCAGCGCCTTGCCGAGCGGAACCGACTTGTGGCACTGAACCACCGCCACATCCGGCTTCACGCGGTTGACGGCAAAGCCCGCCGCCTCCCAGGGGAACCACGCCCGGATCACCGGGTAGCCGGGGAAACTGTCGACGACCGCGGGCTGGCGCAAAAGCTTCATCTTGGCGCGCGCCTTGAGGCCGAAGACGCCGTCGCCGAACAGGGCGGCAAGCACCGCGGCCTCATGCCCATGCTCGATCAGTTGTTCGGCCAGATGATGCGTGCTCGACTGGACGCCGCCGCTGAATTCCGGCGGGTAGCCGTTGCCGCCTGCAAAAAGAACTTTCATGATCGTGACTCCTGTCTTTTCGCGTTTCATTCGATGCGGCCGGTTAACAGCCGCGTCGAAGGCGCCTCATGCGCTCGGAGGCGGATCAAGCGTCGCGAACGGGTTTGTGCATGAGTGCCATCCGGTGAAGCGGATCGGATCGTCGGGCGAACTGCGCCCGGCGTAGTCCGTCAGCATATGGAATTCGGCAACGAGCCAGCGATCGAAATGCCTGAGATCGCGCCGCTTGCGCTGCGGCAGCAACCCACGCGCCTGGCCGAGCTTCGTCTTTTCAAGCAAGGTAACGGCATCGCCCAGCGTCTCGCTTGGGAATATCCAGGGATTCCGGTTACGGAACTCCAGCACGAACTGCTGCAGATGCTCGATGCGCATGTTCAGCCTGCCAAGATATTTTTCCAGCGTGACCCGAACCAGATCCTCGTCCGAAAACGAGGAGACGGCCGCGTAGGCAGCGCCCGTCGAGGCAACTCCACCCGCCAGGATGGCCAGTGCCGAGCGCCGTGTGACTTCGATCATGGGCCCGCTCCTCTCACGCGATCCGGCTCGCCGCCCGCAGCGACAACGCCGCCGCCGTCAGGCTCGGGTTGGCGCAGGAGCAGCTCGGGTAGGTGCTGGTGCCGACGACAATCAGGTTTCTCAACCGGTGATGGATCATGTCGCTGTCGATGACCGAATCGGCCGGGCCGGTGCCCATCCTGAGCGTTCCCTGCACATGCGATTCGGTTGGCCGGATGCCGCGATCGAAAAGTCTTTCGACCGGCAGCGGGGCGAGCAGCCCGGGCAATTTATCCAGCGCCCGGGCCATGCCCTTCACCGCGTAGTCCGACGGCGCCTTGAAGGAGACAAAGGCATTGTCGTCCTCGTCGAGGGTGACGAAGTTCTCGTCATCGAGCAGGTTCTCCGTGACCACGACCAGCGGCAGCGTCTGGCGCAGACGCCCCTTCTCGGCGCGCATCCCGTGCTGCCAGCGGTTCTCGAAATAGACCAGGGCCGCCGCGTGCTCGGACCGGTGCGGGCCGTCATAGAGGCCGAAATTCAGCCCGGTGGTAATTGTGCTGCCGTCGAAATTGTCGACGCCGTCGAGATAGACCTCGAAATTCCAGCCATAGGATTCGTGCAGGCCGCGCCCGACGAATTCATCGCCCAGGCCGGAGCGCAGCATGATCGCGGCGCTCTGGATGGCATTGGCGCCGAGAATGAAGAGGTCGCCGCTGACCTGATATTGCTTGCCGTCATGGACGAAGGTGACCGAACGGACCGTACCGCCGACATGGTCGAGCCGCCGCACTTCCGCACCGAGGCAGACCGAAACGTCGGGATGCTCGAAGACGTGCATCAGGCCGTTGTTGGCGGTGAATTTCGCGTCGACCGGGCACAGCCAGCAGCGCAGATTGGCACAGCACGAGGTGCGTTGCGAGGTCGGGACCCGGGCACGGGCGGTCGGCATGACGAAGTGCTGGTCGGGTTGGGCCGCCTTCATCATCTTGTCCGGCGTCGACATGCGATGCGGCGGTTGCGGAAACGGTTTTGAACGCGGCAGCATCGCCGCCATGTCAGGGTCGCCCGAGATCGACATGATCTCTTCGGCATCGCAGTAGAACGGCTCGACATCGTCATAGCTGATCGGCCAGTCATTGCCGATGCCGTAGGTGCTTTTCAGCCTGAAATCATTGGGATGGAACCGTGGCGTCTGCGCGAACCAGCAGTTGGTCCCGCCGCCCAGCCCGATCGTATAATTCCACGGCTTGTCGGAATTGGTCTTGTAGGTCGTCTCGTCGTCGATGTCGGTGTTGGCGTTCTGGTCGAGCTGCCATTCATGCGTATTGTGTCGGCCCCACTCCAGCACCAGGATGCGCGCCTTACGCCGCTTGGCGAACTCGTGCAGGAAGAAGGCCGAACCGAAGCCGGAACCGATCGCGACAAGATCGAAATGATCCCTGGTGATTTGCTCGGGCTTTACATCCAGCACCATCAGCTACAACTCCGCACAGAAATACACACCCATCGGGGCCTCGCGACCGTTCTTCATGTCCGAGACCAGTCTCACCACTCCAGTCTCATGCCGCCATTCTGCCGATCGAGTGATATTCGATGCCATGGCGCGCCACGACCTTGGGATCATAGAGGTTGCGCCCATCGAAGATGACCGGTGTGCTCAGCGCGTCCTTGAGCGCGTCGAAGGACGGCGCGCGGAAGCTCTTCCATTCGGTGGCGATGAGCAGTGCGTCGGCACCGCGCAGTGCCGCTTCCTTGGTGCCGCACAGCATCAGGTCGTCGCGCAGCCCGTAGATGGCCTGGCATTCCTGCATCGCCTCGGGATCATAGGCCTGCACGGTCGCGCCGGCCTTCCAAAGCGCCTCCATCAGGACGCGCGCCGGCGCCTCGCGCATGTCGTCGGTGTTGGGTTTGAAGGCCAGGCCCCACAGCGCGAAGGTCTTGCCCGCAAGATTGCCCTTGAAGTAGCGGTTGACCTTGTCAAACAGCACGGACTTCTGGTCGTTGTTGCGTTCCTCGACGGCACGCAGCAGCTTGGCGTCGAATTTGACGCCTTCGGCGGTCTTGATCAGGGCGCGGACGTCCTTGGGGAAGCACGAGCCGCCATAGCCGAGGCCCGGATAGATGAAGTGATAGCCGATGCGCGGGTCGCTGCCGATGCCCTTGCGCACCTCCTCGATATCGGCGCCGAGTTGCTCGGCCAGATTGGCCATCTCGTTCATGAAGCTGATCTTGGTCGCCAGCATGCAGTTGGCGGCGTATTTCGTGAATTCGGCGCTGCGCACGTCCATCACGATCATCTTTTCGTGGTTGCGGTTGAAGGGCGCGTAGAGCTCGCGCATCACCGCCTCGGTGTCCTCGCTGGACGTGCCGACGATGATGCGGTCGGGCTTCATGCAGTCGGAAACGGCCGAGCCTTCCTTGAGGAATTCGGGATTGGAGGCGACGTCGAAGCTCAGGTCCTCTCGCCCTCTTGTCTTCAGCGTTTCGGCGATCCTGGCCTTTACCTTTTCGCAGGTGCCGACCGGCACGGTCGACTTGCCGACGATGATCTTGGCGGTGTCCATCTCGCGACCGATGGTCTCGGCGACCGCCAGCACATATTTCAGATCGGCCGAACCGTCCTCGCCGGGCGGCGTGCCGACCGCGATCATCTGGATTTCCCCATGCCTGACCGCGGCGGCGGCATCGGTGGTGAATTTGATGCGGCCGGCGGCGTGATTCTCCCTGACGAGGCTTTCGAGGCCCGGCTCGAAGATCGGGACGAAGCCCTGGTTGAGCCGTTCCACCTTGTTCGCGTCGATGTCGACGCAAACAACCTGGTGGCCGACCTCGGCAAGCACCGCCGCCTGCACGAGGCCGACATAGCCAATTCCAAACACCGTCAAGTTCATTCGATTTCGTTCCTGTCCAGGGTCGCGAACCACTTTCGGTCCGGCCGGTTCAATTCGACGTTCCCAACTATTTTATAGTGCATGCGAGCGATTCAGGAAATTGACAGGGTTCGCCGAGCGCGGTGAAGGCGACGCGTTCGATCTGCAACGAAAGCTTGCGGCCCGGATCCGCGAACGCGCCCATCCAACCTTTCATCGTGTCGCTGCCCCAAAAGCTGAAGAAAATCTTCTGCGCATGGCTGGGCAGCTTCGCCGGATCGGTGATGGTGTTCACCAGCTGGCCGTTGACGTACCAGCGCAAACTATCCTTCTCCCAAACGAAGGCGTAGTCGTTGAAGGCCTTGTCGGTGCCGCCCGGCACCTCGACCAGCTTCTCGTTCTTGCCCTTGCCGTCGATATAGGCGTTGACCTGCACCTTGGATGTGTCCTTGGTCAGGATCTCGAAGTCGATCTCGTCCCAAGGCTGCTTGTCGGACGGGCCGATATAGGAAAAGAAAGCCGCGTTCAGGCCGGGACCGGTGTCGGTCTTCATCCGCGCCTCATAAGTGCCGTAGCCGAAGCGCTGCTTGGTCTGGATCTCGCCGCAGGCGAACTCGCGATCCTTCGTCTTCTGCTTCTCGAACCCTAGTGACAATACACTGTCGGACAGGCTGATCTGCCCCTTCGACCAGGTGCAATTCTGGTGACTGCCGTTCGTCCAGCCGTCGGAAACGTACCAGCGTTCACGATTGAAACTGGTGAAATCGTCGACGAAAGAGGGGGCCGTCTCGATATTCTGTGCATAGGCGGGAACTGCCGGGAAACCGGCGAGAGCGGCCAACAGCAGCGCCCCGGCCGGACCCAGCAGCCACAGCCCGGTCCGCCGGGTCCGGTGCGCGATGGGCAATGCATCAATTGCAGTCGTGGATGTGGATTTCGAACCCGAATTCATACCAAACTCACCTTTGTGCTGTGTGTCCCCAACCCAAAGTCGACGTTTGAACCGCTTCCAAACGGGCCAACCTTGACCTCCTCCTTGACCCTCCCGAAATCCCTCTCCAGTCTTGCATCGCATCCTTGCGGCAGTCCCGCGCCTTCACGGTCACGCTCGGCCGGTGCCAGCGGGCCTGGCGAAATCGACCGCGGCGGCCGAATCGGACGTCCCACCCTCGTCGAAGACCGTATGCAGCGAATGACGGAGTTCCTTCATCATGCCGTTCTGGCGCGACAATGCCGCGATGCGACGCTCGCAATTCAGGATCGACTCCGTCAGCGCGGTGACTTCGGATGAGCGTCTGCGCGAGGCAGAGCCGTTTTCCATGGCTTCGACAAGAAAGGCCGCGTTGGTGGCAGTCTTGCGGTAACGGCTCTCCAGGCCGGTTCTCTCGGCTTCGATCTCGGCTGCAATCTGCTCGAAGAGCTTCGCCAGCCGGTCCAGGCGCGAGACGTCGGCCTGCCGGTCGCGGGCAGGATCCCTTGATCTGAAGCCGAATATCGAGGCCATGGCTTAAATTCCTGTCATCGCCGGCTTGCGTGCCGGGCTACTGGCCAATCCCCGCAACCGGGGCTGAAAAACTCGTACCGCATTGTCCAACTCCACTGACGGGAGAGACTTCAGACCAATCCGATCGGGGGCCAGTTCGGCTGGTCGTTTAATTTGCTGCACCGCAACATAGACTGCCATCGTCGGAGCCGTGAGGCAACCACCCAATTCGTAAACTCATAAATCCGGTGGAAATGGTTTGCGCGGTGACGTGCTGCCGGCGGGGGCAAAGCGAGCATTCCCAGCGGCTTACCGTTCCTTGCCCGCACTGGTCCCGGCCATCAGGAAACGCAACGGCGGCACATGCCTTTGCCCGGAGGCAAGGCCAACGCGACGAAACAGCGCCTCGAGCTTGTCGGACGCCACGCCCTGGACGATGGGGACCAGGTTGGATTGACTGGCGAACGCATAGGCCGCGGCCGAAGCCAGCCCGCGCTCGGCCTTCACGTCAAGGAAGTTGCGCAGCCGGTATTTGTCGCGCACGTGCCGCTCGTGCCGCCGCAGCACTGCTTTGGAACCTTCCGGCAAGCTGTCGATCGCCAACAGCGCCAGATCCGCGTCGGCCAATCGCTTCAGGTCCTGCGTCTTGTGGCGGCCGCTGAGCGAATCGGCGCGCACGATGGCGCCGTAGCCGCAGGAGCGGATGACCTTGAACCGCGCCCCGTGGGCGACCGCGCGGGCGTAGAGTTCGTAATCCTCGCCCAGCCGCAGGCTCTCATCGTAGCGCAATCGGTGCCGATCGAGGAAGGCGCGGCTGATCACGGGCTTCAGGAAGCCAAGCTCGCCTCTTTGCACGCGGCGCCTGGAGATGTTGCCTTCGACGAAGCGCTCCAAGTCGAGGAATTCCGGCTCGGCGGCAAAATCCGGGGCAACGATTTTCGTCGCGTCGCCTGTCGTGTCATCCCTGATCAACATGATGTTGTCGGCCGCGAAATCCCAATCGGCGCCGGCAAACAGGTTGCGGAACCGGCCTTCGAGGAAGAAGTCGTCGGCATCCAGAATGCTGATGAACGGCGCCTTCGAGCCGGCTATCGCGGCATTGCGGGCGAAGGACGGGCCGCGATTGACGTCGAGACGCATCACCGCAAGCCGGCCGCTACCGTCGTCGGCGGAGCGGGCGACCTCGGCGGTGTTGTCGGTGGAGCCGTCGTCGACGACGACGACCTCCGTCACTTCCGGTTCGCGCAACGCGGATGCGATGGCTACCGCGATCGTACGTGCCGCGTTTTTGGCCGCGATGATCACGCAGACCTCGGATTTCGTCATCGACATGGGTTTTGCCTCTTGCACAGGTTTCGATCTGCCCTCGCCCTGTACGTATTCGATGCCCATCGCCATCACGGACTGGCCGGCCGTTCGAAGATACGGCGGCTGATATCCGCCGATGCCGCCCAGCCGGCTTCTGCCAGATAGCGGACGGGAGCCCGGCCGCACAATTCCCACAACACGGTTCGCCGCTGCGGCCATCGCAGTGACGACAGCCATGGCGCGATGACCATGTTGAGCAGATCCTCATTGCCGATGCGCGAAAGGATCGGCTTGGCCCGCTCCGACAAAAGCGTATCGGTGCCGCCCAGCAGCACGTCGGCGGCACGCAGGCCGAGCAGCAGCGTATCGTCCAGCCCCTGGCTCACCGCCGCATCGAGAACACGGCGCTGATCGGCCTCGTCGAGACGGTTGGCGCTGGCCCTGATGTCGCAGACATAGCCAGCGCAGGGTTCGCGGTTGAACAGGGCCTTGGCGACACTGATGCAGGACAGCATCAGCGTGTCGGCGACCGACGTGAACGGCACTCCAGTGCCGGTGATCTCGACCAGCCGTTTGCGTCGCAGGAACCCGTCGGCATCGCGTGGGCTGGGCGAGCCGGGCTGCTGGAGCCGATAGTGAAGGTCGACCGTGGAGGATTTCGGCCCGCTTCCGCGAATCATGTGCTGTTCGCCAAGGAAGCGAACCCACCAGACCGAGCGCGACTTGCCTGATACCTCGTAGCCGATCGAACGCAGCGCGTCGCGCGCCGTCGAGAAACCTGCAGGCGAAACCAGGATATCGACATCGCCCGAAGGCTTCATGAAATGGTCGTCGTAGAGCAGATGCTGCTGAAACGGGCCTTTCAGAAAAACGAAATCGATCTGCCTGTCGCGCAGCGCCTGATGGATCGCCATCGAATCCATAAGGCAGGCGGCGTTCATCGAGACCGTCTGTCGGCGATAGGTATCGAGCCATCGGGAAAGCTCAGCCGGCCTGTCGCCCGCCGGCGCGCGCGACAGCGCCTTCAGAACGAAGGTGGCGACTTTGTTCAGCCTGGCGATGTCGGCGACGGCAGCATCGGAAAGGCCCTGCCGCGACAGATCGGCGGCCGAGGCCGCCGCGCCCGAGAAATACAGCCGCAGGCAGGCCTGCACATAGGCAATCTCGTCGGCGCAGTCGGCGGCGCGCAGTCGTTCATAGGAACTTTCCGGCAAGGCCATTGAGCGCATGGTCTCCAAAACGCGGTTTGCGCGACGCGTATGCTGCAGGTGCGAAGCAAAGCATCCTCAAAAACCTCGGCGGCGTAAAGTCTTTCCTTTCGCAGTGCGAAATTTTGCAACCAGAGCGGTTGCCAAGCCTCCCGAAGACCGCGAAATATACGATTGGAATTGCAACCGACGTCGAGGCGTTTCGGCCGATCATCACCATGGGTCGGCTAACAAGAATCCATCTTTTTTAGGCGTGCCTAAAAAATCATCAGCATTACCAACTTTTTATGCAAGTAAAATCAATCGTTTAAAGAATCACCCTCGCCGAAGGCATCCCTTGATGCTTCAATCCAAAAGAGGCGGAATTTTGAGCAACCCGCACACGCATGGTAACGCCCGCAACCCGCAATTGATTAACCAGAGGTAAATCAGGCTTGACTCATAAATGCTGCCATGCAGCTATTGCACCGCAGCATGAAAGTGCTGACGGCACTCGACAGGCCGTTTCCAGTCCTCATTGGAGAGTAAAATGGAACAGAATGTTGAAAAGCACGAGTACGAAACGCCAAGCCTGACGGTACATGGTTCCATTGAGACCATCACCCAGGGCGGTGGTGGCAGCACGGCAATCGACGCGTCGTTTCCCGCGCACACCCCAATCGGCGACCTGACGTTCTCCTGAGACTAACCTGGTTCCGGAGGAGTGACGTTGGGCCTCCGGGATCCAAGACCATAAATGGAGCCGGGGATGAAAATCCCCGACTTTCCCTTTTGACCTGACGACGCGTAGACCGTGTGTTGCAACGAGGTTTTGGCATGAACTGGAACCCATCCGAGCACGATTGCGTAAGTGCCACCGGGGATGCCGTGGCTTGCGAATTTGGTGAGGGCCTCGCGCTTCTCAATCTCAAATCCAATATCTATTACAGTCTCAACGGCGTCGGCGCTTTCATCTGGGAGCTGATCCAGGAGCCGAAATCGATCGCCGATATCCGCGGCGCCGTGCTTGCGCGCTACAATGTCGACGCCGAGCGCTGCAAGGCCGACGTTGACGCATTGCTGCAAGGCCTGGCCGAAAACGGACTTGCGAGGCTGCAGCATGAGGCACTCGTCTAGGCAGGCTCCGCAAAAGGTCATGATCCCGCGGCAAAGACCTGTGATGGAACAAAGACCCAGGCCGACAACCCGCCGGCCCGGTCGGCGAAGTTTGGCCAGGGTTCTGTCGCTGAGCGGCTCTGAAGCCCTTTTCCTCTGCCACTGCCTGCTGGTGGTCGCGGCCGTCCGGCTGGGGCTGACATTGTTCTCCTACAACCGTGTTCGTGGCATGGTGACCCAGCTCAACGCGCGCCAGTGCGCCAGCATGGGCGAGCTGCGGCTCGTCGCCTGGGGCGTCGCCGCGGCTGCACGGTTCGTGCCGCGTGCCACTTGCCTTACCCAGGCACTTTCGGGTCAATACATTCTCGCACGCCAGGGCAATGCCTCCAACATCCGCATCGGCATCGAACGCGGCACGGGCGAGCAATTGAAGGCGCATGCCTGGCTGGTCAGCGACAACCATGTCGTGCTTGGCGGCTCCGTCGACGGCTTCGCGCATCTGGTCGACCACGGCAGCAAATGAGCGGCGTGGCCGGAATCCTGTTGCGACAGGGACACGCGATTGCGGTCCGAGGACACGCATCCGCGGTTCGGGGATCTGCGCCGGCGGACGCGGCGACCGACATCCAGCAGATGCTGGCACGCATGCGCCACCGTGGTCCCGACGGAAATTCGTGGTGGCTGGACAGCGGCATCGCGCTTGGCCACGCCTGGCTCAACACCACGGATGAGGCCGGCCCCGGCCCGCTCACCATGGCCGGCGGCAAGCTCGCCATCACCGCCGATTGCCGGCTGGACAATCGCGACGAGCTGATGGCGAGGCTGGGTGTCCGCGACAGATCGGTCGCTGACGCAGTGTTGCTGATGCGGGCCTATCTGCGCTGGGGCGAATCCTGCCCCGTCCACCTGCAGGGCGATTTCGCCTTTGCCATCTGGGATGCCGAGCGGCAGCTGTTGTTTTGCGTTCGCGACCATTTCGGGGTCAAGCCATTCTACTACCACGCCGCGGACCGGCGTTTTGCCTTTGCCTCCGAGATCGGGCCGATCCTTGGCCTCGACGGGGTCGATGCGCGCATCAGCGAGCACCGCATTTCGGGATTCCTGGCCGGACTTCCCGACGACCCGCAATCCACGCCCTACGGCGATATCTTCAGCCTGCCGGCGCGTCACAGCCTCACCGTCACCGCCCAACAGGTGGTGCTGCGCCGATACTGGCAGATCGAGCCATCGACGCGGCCGCTGCGATCGGATGCGGCGGAGGAATTTAGCCATCTGTTCGCCCAATCAGTGCGCAACCGGATGCGCGGCAGTCAGTCGATCGGCGCGATGCTGAGTGGCGGCCTCGACTCCTCCTCGATCGCCTGTGTCGCCGGCCTGCAGAATGCCGCCGAGCGGAAACCCAAGCTGCCGACCTTCTCGCTGATCTTCGAAAAGGGTTCATCGATGGATGAGCGGGCGTTCATCGATGCCGTGCTTGACCAGCAAAAGACCGATCCGACGCTGATCCCTGTCGGCAATTATGCACCCTTCGCCGAGTTCGAACGGGTGCTGGAGGAGCAGGAAGGCACCTTCCTTGCGCCGGGCCTGACGCTGACCCGCGGCATCTACAGAACCGCAGGCGCCAAGGGCGTCAAGGTGCTGCTCGACGGCCATGGCGGCGACGAGGTCGTTTCACAGGGCCATGGCCATCTGCACGAGCTTGCCAATGGCGGCAGGTGGCTGGACCTTTGGCGCGAGGTCCGCAGCGCCTCCAACACCTATGGCGACAGCACGCTCGCCCTCTATTTCCAGTTCCTGACCCTCTATGGGCCGGCATGGCGGATCGCCAGGCTGAGACAGCTGGCGAACCGGGCGCTGAACCGGATACGCAAACCCACGCGGATACAGCGCGGCCGCAGCTGGCGCGACCTGATCAATCCGGACCTGGCCAGGCGCACCGAGATCATCGACCGTTTCCACCGGGCCGGATACATGCCGCCGGGCGTCCAGGCCAGCGACGCCTTGAGCCATCGCTGGATCCTCTTGAACGGCTATGTGCCGCACTCTTTCGAGGTGCTCGACAAGGCGGCCGCCAATTTCGGCGTCGAGCCACGGTATCCCTTCTGGGACAAGCCGCTGGTCGAATTCTGCCTGGCGCTGCCGGGCGAGGAGAAACTCAGCCACGGCTTTGGCCGCTATGTGTTGCGCCGGGCGATGGAGGGCGTCCTGCCGGCGGCGGTCCAGTGGCGGCGCGACAAGATCGATTTCACCGCCAATCTGGTCAATGGCATGGTGCGCAACCACCGCGACCTGCTGGAGCAATTGCTGGTCTCGGATGCCGGTCGCATCGAGCCCTATGTCAACCTGCCACAGGTGAGCGCCGCATATGGCCGGCTGCTGCGCCAGCCCGATCAGGCAACCCCTCTCGATGTCCAGTATGTCTGGCGTTCGGCCTCGCTGTCACTCTGGCTGCGGCAGGTCCAGCATAGCGGGAGCCCAGCATGATGCCTCGCGACCAGCCGTTCGCCACCTGCCTTGGTGATCATCCTCCCCATGACGGGATGATGAGGGAGCGACGTTACTACCGAGCCTACGGCCTGACCGTCGCATCCGACGTGGCGTTGCCCGAACTGCAACCGGCGGAACCGGCGACGCCGGATATCCTGATCGCCATCGGCATGATCGACATGCCGAAGCCTTCGCCCGAGACCGCGACGATCTTCCGCTTCGAGCCGGACCGGCAATATCTGGCATGGCATGCCGTCGGTGCCTTCCTGATCAGTGATTTCAGCCGCATCGATATCGAGCCGGCGCCCGGCGTCGACGACGCGCTGCTGGCCTTCCCGCTGCTCGGGCCGGTGATGGCATTGTTGCTGCACCAACGTGGCCTGCTCGTCCTGCATGCCAGCGCCATCGCGGTGGCCGGGAGGGGCGCCATCTTCATGGGCGACAAGGGCGCCGGCAAGTCGACGACGGCAAGCGCGCTGATCCGAGCCGGACATGATTTGCTTACCGATGATGTCGTGGCGCTGGACCTGGCCAACCCGGCCACGCCGATGATCGTTCCGGGCTTTCCCCAGATCAAGCTAGCCGCAGATGCCGCGGCCGCGATTTCGCTTGGCCAGGCGGAGGTGCGGCCGCAAGTGCATCCGGCGATCGAGAAGATGCAACATCGCCTGCACGGCGCCTTCTCCGGAGGCACGGTGCCGGCGACCAGGATCTATGTCCTCGAGCGCGGCCAAAAGGCCGGGATCACGCCCTTGCCCGGTATCGCCGCCCTGCCGGCCATCATCAAATTCTCCTATGTGACGCGGTTCGGCCGCGCGGCGCTGTCCGGCGATTTCGCGACGCTGCATTTTCGCCAATGTTCAGCAATCGCTAACCATGTCGGCGTGTTCCGGCTGGAAGTTCCGACCGGCCTCGACAGGATTGGCGAGGCGGTGGAGCTGATCGAAGCCGACCTTGCGGTTGGCAGTTTAGCCGCCGGGGAGCCGGTGGCTGGCCGTCGGCAGCGGTGAGGGCAATCATGTCGAAGTTCTCGATCCTTCGCCTGTCGCTGTTTCATGATGTCGCCGCGTTCGGCGCCGTCATTGCCCAGATCGGCGGGCGACGGACCTGGACGGCGCTGCTGTTCCTCATCCTCGGCAGCCTGACGGAAGGCATCTCGATCCTGCTGCTTGTGCCGCTGCTGCACCTGGTCGGGCGCGCCGACCAGGATTTCGCGGTGCGGTTGCCGAACAATGATTTCGTGCGCTGGCTGGTGCCGGACGGAACGCTGCAACTGACGACGGTGCTGTGCGCGCTGGTCGGGCTCGTTGCCGTGCAGGCAGCATTCAACCGCTTCAAGTCGGTCTACATGGCCAGGCTTCTGTTTGATTTCATCAACCGCTTGCGCATGAACCTGTTCGAGAGCATCGGCAAGGCGCGATGGGGGGTGTTCTCGCGCATGCGCAGCTCAGACCTCGACCATGCCCTGACCGGCGACATCGATCGCGTCCAGGGCGCCGCCTTCTCGCTGCTGATGCTGGTGCAGATCGCGGTGCTTTTGGTGGGCTATCTCGTGATCTCCATGTTCATCTCGCCGATCATGACGGCGTTTGCGATCGTCATCGGCATCGTGATGTTCATAGCGCTGCAGCCGTTTCGCTCGCGCGCCACAGCCTTCGGGCGTGTCCTGACCAGCAACCGCCAGGATCAATACCGGACAGTCTCGGAATTCCTCGGCGGCATCAAGGTGGCCAAGAGCCTGAATGTCGAGGCCAGTTATTTCGCGCAGTTGCAGGCAACCCTGGAAAGGATGAAGGCCGACAACATCGACTATGTGCGCAACAGCTCGATCGGTACCGCCGTATTCCAGGTGACGAGTGTCGTGGGCCTCAGCCTGTTCATCTACGTGGCGCTGGTCCGCTTCAACCTGTCGCTGGCCGAGATTGTCGTGCTGCTCCTGGTTTTCATGCGTATCGCGCCGCGCTTCATGGACATGCAGACGCAGGCCCAGCAGGTGCTGATCAACCTGCCCGCCTATATGGCCATGCGCAGCCTGCAGGCACGCTTCGATGCCGAGCGCGAGCCGGGCCATGCCGAATTCGACGATGCCGAAAAGCTGTCGCTCGATACCGGGCTGAACATTCGCGGCGTCTCCTTCGGCTACGACGAAGGCGCCGGCAAGGCGGTGGTGAGCGACATCACCTTCGGGCTTCCGGCCGGCAAGGTCACCGCCCTGATCGGGCCTTCGGGGTCAGGCAAGAGCACGATCGCCGACATGCTGCTTGGCCTGCTCGAGCCGACCACCGGCAAGATCCTGGTCGACGGTGTCGAGATCGACGCCAGCAATCGCCGCCGCTGGCGCGATCAGGTGGCCTATGTGCCCCAGGACGTGTTCCTGCTGCATGACACGATCGCGGCGAACCTGCGGCTTGCAGCGCCACAGGCCAGCGACGACGCGCTATGGACCGCGCTGCGCGCCGCACATGCTAGCGAATTCGTCGAACAGCTCGGCCAGCGGCTCGAGACCGTGGTCGGCGACCGTGGTGCGCGCCTCTCAGGTGGCGAGCGCCAGCGCATTGCACTGGCGCGCGCGCTGCTGCGCAAGCCGTCGCTGCTCATCCTCGACGAGGCGACCAGCGCGCTCGATTGGCAGAACCAGGCACTGATCGCCAGGTCGATCGATGGATTGCGCGGCGCAATGACCATCCTGACCATAGCGCACCGGCCATCGATGATCGCCTTCGCCGACTGGGTGGTGGCGATGGAAGACGGCCGTGTGGTGGAGGTCGGACAGTATCAGCGGCTGAAGGCGAAGCCGGCGAGCCGGCTATCCAGGATGCTGTCGGGAGAACAGTCGGAAACCGAACCCGCCAATGTGGCCTGAGGCTGGATCGGGGGGCGAGAATTCAGGCTAGGCCGGCATCACCTGAATATCTGAACGCCCTAATGCAGGCTGCGCCGGGCGCTGCCCAGCTTCTCGCCTTCGGGCGCGTCGGGCGAGTTCAGCTTTCTTTCGGCTTCGCGTAGCCTGTCCGCAGGCGTCGGCGCGCTCCTGGCGATCATGGCATAGACGAGGATGAAATAGCCGGCCTGGATAACCGCCGCGCAGATGATGAGGCGCAGCAGCGTCGTGCCCAGCGAGGCGCCGCCAAGCCAGGACCAGGCGACGACGATCGCAAGAGCGAAAAGCATCCCAACGATGAATTTTGGAAGCGACATTACCCAACAGCCCATAAACCGGCTCGGGTCATATCCAACAATTGCCCCACCCGAGCGCCGTCCCTTGTCATGCGGGCTTGTTAAATCACCCGCTCTCGGCCGGTTGCTTCCGGCCTTTCACCCTGTCGCCACTGTGACAGGTATAATTTGCAATTCTATTAAGGCGAGCAGGAGGCGGCAAGGGCAACCGCACATATTTTTGATTGAGCTTACGCGATCGACTCTGTCATGCTGCAACGCACACGACGGCATTTCACTCAACATGCAACCGACGGCCTTTTTCAGTACAATCCGTAATATTAAGTAGTATTTTATGTTAATAGTCGTGAGGCTCGTACCTTTCTAAAGCACTAATATGTGCCGTCCCAGGCGAACGAGTGCGCCCTGCCCAAAAATCGCCCCAAAAAGGTCCGTATTTTTTTCCATTTGCCCATTTATTGTCACAAATTTGCTAAATATTCCGAAAAATGTGCATTGCTAGCTTATTATTTAGTCAATTCATGACGTGACTATTTCAATGGGCCGGGAAATTGTGTGTTGCGCTGCAACATTTTTTTGATATCGTGTGGTGAACCATTCGTTCAACGCATGGAGTTTCCGCATGAGGGATATTGCCAAGTCGGCCACGGCGGGCTTTTCGCAGGCTGACACCGATTTTCCGCCGCCGATCGGCGGCCTCATCAAGCGCTGCTTCGATATCGCCGGTTCGCTGGTCGGTCTGATTGCTCTCAGCCCGCTGTTCGTGATGATTGCCCTGCTCGTCAAGTTTTCCGACGGTGGATCGATTTTCTATGGCCACCGTCGAATCGGGCGCGGCGGACGGATTTTTCCGTGCCTGAAATTCCGCACCATGGTCCCGGACGGCGACAAGGTGCTGACCGCGTATCTTGCCACCAATCCGGATGCCAATGCGGAGTGGATAGCGACCCGCAAGCTGAAGAACGACCCGCGTGTCACCCGCGTCGGAGCGGTGTTGCGGAAGCTCAGCCTTGATGAACTGCCGCAGATCATCAACATCCTGCAGGGCGACATGAGTCTTGTAGGGCCTCGCCCCGTGGTGCGTGACGAGTTGGAAATCTACGGCAGTGCCGCGGTGTATTATCTGAAATCCCGGCCCGGCCTGACCGGCCTGTGGCAGGTCAGCGGCCGCAACGACGTCTCGTACGACAGCCGAGTCGCCTTCGACCGCCACTATGTCGAGAACTGGTCGCTGTTCGGCGACGTGCGCATCATCATCAAGACCGTGCCGGCCGTCTGGATGTCACGCGGCTCTTACTGACCGGCCGCAGGCACCAGGCATCCGGCGGCAAGCTCATCGGGCGATGGGGTTAAAACGGATCGGAACGTTCAGTTGAAAACAGACATGTTCGAAGCCTTTAGCAGCGGCCGCTTTTCCGGCCGCTCTCGGCTCGTGGCCAGCTGCCTTGCGGCGTCGCTCGCTTTTCTTCCCCGGATCGCCGCGGCCGAGGAATACCATCTCGGCTCGCAGGACAAGCTCACCATCCGCATCGCCGAATGGCAGACCGTGGAAGGCACGTTCCGCGACTGGTCGGCGGTGAACGGCGAATACACGGTCGGCCCGGGCGGAACGCTGTCGGTGCCTTTTGTCGGCGAGTTGCCGGCGGCCGGCAAGACCACGGCGGAAGTCGCTGCGGCAATCGGCGAGGCGCTGCAGCACAAGCTCGCCCTGTCGGACAAGCCCGAAGCCTCGGTCGAAATGGCGCAATTCCGGCCATTCTACATTTCGGGTGAAGTGCAGAATCCCGGCCAATTCCCCTATGTGCCCGATCTGACGGTGCTGAAAGCACTCAGCGTCGCCGGCGGCATCAGGCGCAATACCGACTACGGTCCCCAGCTCGGCAAGGACCTGGTCACCGCCAAGGGCAATTTCGATATTTCCGACGACCAGCGCGTGCGGCTGCTCGTCAGGCGCGCCCGCATCGATGCCGATCTGGCCGGCAAGACGAGCTTCGAAGCGCCGAAGGAGGTCGAGGGCGACCCAAGGCTGCCGACCATCGTCAATGACGAGATGACGATCCTGACCGCCGACCAGAAGGCGCTGAAGCTGAAGCTTGAGGCGCTCGACGATCTCAAGGGTGTCCTGCAGGCCGAAATCGAATCGCTCCAGAAGAAGATCGCCAACCAGCAGAAGCAGGTCGACCTGGCGCAGCAGCAGCTCGCCAGCATCGGTCCGCTGGCGCAGAAGGGCCTGGTCGCCAATGCGCGGCTTCTGGATTCGCAGCAGTCCGTTACCGACCTGCAGGGCAAGATCCTCGACTACGAGACGGCCATCCTCACCGCCAAGCAGGCGATCAGCAAGGCGACGCAGGACGCCATCGATGCCCAGAACACGTTGAGCTCGAGCCTCGCCGCCGACCGGCAGCAGACCGAAGCCGACCTGAACGAGGCCGCGTTGAAGGTGAATATGCAGAGAGGCCTGATAGCCCAGGCCAGCGATCCCGCGACGACGGCCGCCATCACCAACGACCAGCAGCCTACCCTGCTCTATTCGCTGGTGCGCAATGTCGACGGCAAGACCAGCGAAATCGCCGCCAAGGAAGACACGCTGGTGCTGCCCGGCGATGTGATCAAGGTCAAGCTGGCGCCGCTGGCCAGCCAGTAAGACCCGGGACTTCGGCGCCATCAAGCGCTTCGATCCGTATTCAGGGAATTCCCACCTCCGCCAGGCCCGCCTGGTGGAGGTTTTTATTGACGCGATTTTCGGGCCGCCAAACGATTGGAGCGTTTCGCGGAAATGGCGAACCGCTCTATCTCCTTGTTTTAACGCAACTCCCAAGAGAAAACGCTACGCGCTTTTCCCGGGCAACCGCTCATACTTTTTCTGGAATCGCTCCAGTTCACGATGCGTCGGCGGCCGGACGACCGACATGGCGGGGCCAGGCTGGCTCGCCCCGTGCCGCATCCGCCGGCTCGAAAGCCGGCGACCACCGCGTGCGGGTGACAGGCAGCCGGGCCAGCTTGAAGTAGCTGAAATACATCAGGAA
This sequence comes from Mesorhizobium sp. HAY1-8B, assembly GCF_056868045.1. Classification (NCBI taxonomy): domain Bacteria; kingdom Pseudomonadati; phylum Pseudomonadota; class Alphaproteobacteria; order Hyphomicrobiales; family Phyllobacteriaceae; genus Mesorhizobium; species Mesorhizobium sp. HAY1-8B. The sequence continues at coordinate 1,505,643 of NZ_CP200321.1, read as the reverse complement.
GGAGCCCATGATGTAGGGATTGAGGATCTCGACCTCGACGAAGGAGCGGATAAGCAGCAGCACCATCACGCCGAAGAGAACCACCGATTCCGACTGCCATGCCTTGAAGATCACCGTCGAGACGTGGCCGTAAAGCGTGCGCAGCATGATCAGCGATACCATCGCCGCTCCGGTGAAGCCGAGCTCGACAAGCGCCTCGACATAGGTGTTGTGGAAATGGAAGCCGGTGCGGGTGGTGATGTAGAATTCGTTCCACAGCCGCTCGGCCTCGGCAAAACCCTGCACCCAATAGGCGGCATAACCGACGCCGAGGATCGGCGAGCGCTGCGCGGCGTTCCAGCCCTGCTCCCACAGATAGGTCCGCCCGGTGAGGGTCGAATCCTTGCCGAAAAGGCCAAGCACGAAGTCCATGAGCCCGAGATTGAGCGCAACGAAGGCCACCACGGCGATCAGGCCGGCGCCGACCAGGAAGATCACCCGGCGATAGCGCCGTGACAAAAGCTTGGTCATGGCAAGAAGCGCGATCAGCGCCAGGACCGCCGGTATCGAGGCCATCGAGGTGGCGGAATGCGAGACAACCAGCACATAGGCCGACAACAGCACGACGGGCACGGTCAGGATGAAGCTCAGCCGGCCACGCCGCAGGAAAGCAAGGAACACCACGGAGAAATAGATGCCGAGGGAGCCGACAAAGCCGATCTGGTTCTTGGAGGCAAAGGCGCCGACGAAATTGTAGGTGCCATCAAGCACGTCCTCGGAATAGCCGCCCACCTTGAGCGAATAGAGGAGGACGAAGAATATCCCGATCAGCGCGCCCAGCGTCAGGGTCCGCACGCTGACGGTGCGCGCGGCGACATAGGCACAGGCGATGTGGGAAAGGTACTGGATCGCCGTCCTGGCGGTGATGCCGGGTGCCTGCGACCAGAAGACGGAGAAGCAGACATAGGCCGCGAACAGCAGCGGCAGCCACGCGCTGGACAGCTGCCGCAGGAAGCGCCGGTAGTCGACCAGAATGAGCGGAAGCCAGACGGCGTAGTAGGCCAGGACCAGCACCTGGCCGAAAATGACGGAATAGGAGAACGCCCAGATCGAGAGGGCAACGGCAAACGCGCCATAGACCGAGTTCTTCTCGGGATCGACCAGCAGGGACTTTGGAATCTTCATTTCAGAGTCCCGTCGATGCGACCCAAGTCCGGCAGGCCGCAAGCCGGCCGGCATATCCGCGAACAGGGGCGTGCAATAAACGGCATCTCCATTGTGCAGTGCAATATAACCTATCGCACCGCATGCTCAATGGCAAATCCGGTCACCTTGTCTTACATCGGCGCGAACGGGGAGAGGTCAGCCGGCACACAGCACGCTCGCGCCGATCAGGCGAGGAGAACGCTACCACAGGGCTCCGCCGGTGACCTGTATGTTTTCCATGGTGATGCCTCTGGCGAGATCCGAGCACAGGAATACCGCCAGAGCGGCTATCTCCTGCGGCTGCAGCATGCGCTGCTGCGGGTTGCCCCTGGCAATCTCGGCCATTGCTTCTTCGGCCGTCCGCCCCTTGCCCTCGCGCTCGACGACTTGCGCCACATTGCGTCGCATCAGTTCGGTCTCGACCCATGTCGGGCTGATCATGACGCAGGTGACGCCGTGCGCGGCCCCTTCCAAGGCCACGCAGCGGGTGAGGCCGAGAAGTCCGGCCTTGGAAGCGCAATAGGCGGGGTTATCCTTCCAGCCGACGGAAGCGGCGGTCGAGCCGATGTTGACGATGCGCCCCCAGCCGCGCTCGATCATGCCGGGAAGCACGGCGCGGGTAGCGCGGAAGGCGCCGGTCAGGTTGGTGTCGACGATCTTGTCCCACAGCGCATCGGAATGGCCGCAGACCGGCTGCTCGGTGGTGGTGCCGGCGGCGTTGACCAGTATGTCGGCAGGGCCGATGGCGGCTTCGGCTTCGGCCACGAAACGGTTGGTGATCTCACTGTCGCGGACATCGAGATGAGCGGCCCGAACCCTGGTGCCATGGGCTGACAGGGCCGATCGCACGCGCTCAATTTCGTCGGCGCCCGGATAATAGGCGGCATCGGATCTGTCGGTGTCCGCAGGCGCGATATAGGAGCCGACGGCAACATTGGCGCCGGCTTGCGCCAAGGCCGTCGCAATGGCGAAACCCATGCCCGAAAACCCGCCGGTGACGATCGCGCCGCGGCCGGAAAGGTCTGTCATCGCGTGGTTCTCCGTTGGTTTGGGCAGGCAATCAGGTCCGGGAGTATTTGTCGACGCGGTTCGCGGCTTCACCCCCTCAAAGAGGCTTGCCCAGCCATTCGCGATAGAAGCCTTCAAGATCCGGTTCGAAATCGTGCACGATGGGATAGCCGGGTGCCGCCGCTTCGACCTCGTGCATGGTGCCGCACTCAGGGCAGATGAATTCGCGAATCTCCATCCATTGCGGATCGGGGATATCGCTGTTGGGATAGATTTCGCGCAGCGATTCCTCGGTGTTGCGCACGATGATCGAAGCCTTCAGCTTCCAGTTCTTGCGATAGTCGCCAAAGGAATGGCCGCATTCGCAGCGTGTCACCCTCTCGTCGCCGCTCTGGCAGATGAAGAGATGATCCGAGACCGGCAACAGGATCGGATCCTTCCAGCCGACGCGGTCCTGCAGCACCGCGACATATTTGAAGAAGCGGTCGTCGTCCTTGTAGGCGCTCATGACGCGGCGCGTCTGCGGCCAGGGCAGCGTGCCCGCGACCAGATCGGCGATGACTTCCTTGCTGTACGAGGTCATGGCTTTGCTCCCGGCATGAAGATCGATTTGGCGTCGACGTTCCAGAAATCGCTGAATTCCCTGGTGAAGCGCGACGACAGCTTGATCGCGCTGGCATACATTTTCTTCACCTCCGGTGCGAAGTCGGCCTTTTCGACACGGCCGCGTTCGGTCGCGATCCATTCCGAGACCGGCCTTGCCTGCGCCAGCCGCCTGGCGCGCATCTCGGCGCGATGACGCTTGGTGGCCTCGAGATTGGCGACGGGATAGCCGTCCTCATCCTCATCCAGCATGATGCCGAAGATGCCCTCGGCCGCTTCCTTGGTCAGATAGCCGTTCTCGACATCCATCGCCGTCTTGATCGGGTCGCGCTCCAGCACGTCGCCATAACCGCCGCCACCATTGTAGGAATGGGTGAAGACGTCGCCGGTCTTGTGCGGGGCAGTGATATAGGGCCCTTCCATCGTCACGTGCTCGCCCTGCAGCCGTACTTCGAGTTCGGAGCGATGCGGGTTGGTGCCGGTGTGGTGCGCCAACGGCGCCCGTTTTTCGGCGAGTTCGAAGATGTTTGAATCGCGTACCGCGCGATGCTTCTGGCAGGTCGGCGCCGGATAGCCGCCGCACATGCCGCCATTGTCGAACACACGGGAGGAATGCTCCGATGTGACCAGCCTGAGATGGTCGGTCTTCGAGACCAGCCATGTCGACAGGAAGGAGCAGCCGCCGCGATATTTGCCGGCGCCGCCGGAATTGGGAACGATCGAGCGGCCTATATAGACCATCGGCATGCTCTGTTCCCAAATCTCGATGTTTCCCATGTCGGATTCAGGGTTCCAGCCGACATAGGCCGTGTCCAGCCCATCCTTGATCGCCAGCGCGCCGGAACCGGCGGCAGCACATTCGAAATGCGCCATGCCGAACAGCTTGCCGTACTGGCTGGTGCCGCCCATCTCGATCATCGGGCTGTTGACCTGGCCGACGAAGGCCTCCTCGACAAAACCGCGGCCGATGAAGGAGCGCGACAAAAGCCGCTGGAACACGCCATAGGCAGGAAGCAGCAGGGCCCATGAGGTGGCGGTCGCAACCATCTCGTTGTCGGGGTTGGTCCAGGTGCCGTGCGGCAGTTTCAGTTCGGTCGCCATCCAGGCGCCGTCATTAACCAGGCCTTCGAAATTCATGTGCTGGGTGAGCGTCACGAACATGCCGCCATCCATTCCGGCCGGCGTGCAGTTCATCGAATGGTAACCCCAGGGCTGCGTGCCTTCGAAGTCCATGATGATCTTGCCGTCGGTGGTGATCTCCATCTCGATCGGTATGTTGTAGAGCCAGTCGGGATCGCCGAGCGGCTGGTAGCCCGGCTTGCCCTTGGTGACGTGGCCGTAGAAGGTGTGGCCGCGATAGATGCCGGGCACTGTCAGCTGGCGCGTGCGGGCGAGCTGCGCGCGGCGGCCTTCCTCGATGAACTCCTTCGACACCTGCATCCAGTAGTCGAGGCCGATCTCGTCGATCAGCGTCTTGACGCTTTCGCGCATGTCGATGCAAGAGGCGACCTTGGCCTTCTCGTCGAGCACCCAGTAGATCGGCATGCGCAAATTGCGCTCGCAACGGATGACATAGTCGCGGCGGATCTCGTCGTTCTCGCCGACCTTTTCGGCGCAGACGAAAAGACCCTCGGTGAAGCGCTCCTGCGCCAGTGCCACGTCGCCGCCGGGCGTGATGCCGCCAGCCTCGAGTTCGTGGCAGACCGCGCCGGCCCAGCCAACCAGCTTGCCCGAATGGAAGATCGGCACAACGTCCATCACGTCGGGCACCTGCACCGTACCGATGAAGGCATCGTTGTTGGCGAAGATATCACCGTCGCGGATGCAAGGGTTCTCTTCGTAGCCGTTGCGGATCATCCATTTGATGAAGCGGCTCATCGTGTGCACATGCACCATGATGCCGTTGGAGAGCGCGATCGCATCGCCTTCCGGCGTGTAGATGGCGACGACCATTTCACCGACTTCACGCACGCCGGGCGAGGCGGAGATGCGACGGGCCATCTCGCGTGCCGAGACGCAGTAGGCGCGCAGCTTGGTGTGCAATGTTTCGAACTTCAGCGGGTCCTGGTTGCGCAGTTCGAGCTCGGTGATGCCGTCATAGCAGCCGGTCTCTTCCATGAGTCGTTCGGATTCGATCAGCCTTTCGCGGATGCGGAGCGCGGAGGCGGGTTTGTCCAGCATGGCGTTCGCCCTTCTCAAGCGTGGGTGTAGTGCAGCAGCGTCCATTCATCGACATGGACACGGTCTTGCGGGTGAACGACCAGCGTTGTCGCCGGGTGTTCGATGATGGCCGGGCCGATGACCTCGTGGCCGGGCCGCAGAAGGTCCATCTCGTAGAGATTGGCCTTGTGCCAACGTCCGCCAATATAGGCATCGCGAACGCCCTTGTGGGCGGACGCCGGATCCGACTTGCCTAGCGGGCGCTTGAGCAGCACCGGCTTGACCTTGTCGGCGGTGGCGATGAGGCCGAGTTCGGTGATGGAGAAACCGGCTTCGCCATAGCGCGAGACGCGATGGTTGACCTTGGCGTAGACCGCCTCGAACTCGTCGATGACCCTGCGCATGTCGTCGGCCGATTGGATGGCCGACAGCGGCGCCATCACCTCGACGTCCTCGAGCTGGCCGGTGTAGCGCATCATCAGGAACGGCACGGTCCTGATCTTGTCGCGCGCATGGCCGTCCTCGATCATCTCGTCGACCGCCGCCTTGGTGAGGTCGTCCCAGACATTGGTGACCTTCTTGCCGAAGGCGGGCAGTTCGTCATCGCTGGCGCGTGCGCCGATGTCGTGCTGCGTCGACACAGAATGTCGACGCATGAAATCGGCGGTGGTGCAGCCAAAGGCCGAGAAGGCGGCGGCAAACTGGAAGGTGATGATGTCCTTGAAGCCGATGCCCCTGGAGCAGCCGGCCAGATGCAGCGGACCTGAGCCGCCATAGGACAGCAGCGTGAATTCCGAGGGATGGATGCCTTGGCCGGAGATGACGCGGCGCAACGCATTGTTGGCGTCGGCCTCCAGCATGTCGATCATGCCTTCGGCGGCCTCCTCTACACCGACGCCAAGCAGGCGTGAGCACTTTTCCTCGAAGGCCGCCCTGGCCTTCTCGACCTGCAGCACGACCTTGCCGCCGAGGAAATAGTGCGGGTTGAGGCGGCCGAGTATGGCGTCGCAATCGGCGATGGTCGGCTCCGTGCCACCCTTGGCGAAGCAGATCGGGCCGGGGTCGGAGCCGGCGCTTTCCGGCCCGAGCGAGACTTTCCTGGTCAGCGGGTCGACCTTCAGGATCATGCCCGCACCGGCGCCGATCGTATCGAGATGCAGCGTCGGGACATTGAGCTTGAAGCGGTCCATCAGCGGCTCGTTCTCGATCCGGGTCTGGCCGCGGGTGATGACCCCCATGTCGAAGGAGGTGCCGCCCATATCCGAGCAGATCAGCGAATCATTGCCGATCAGCTTGCCGACATAGGCCGCGCCGAGGATGCCGCCGATCGGGCCGGAGATCATGGTCTCGTGCAGGCGCGGGTGGTTGGTGGAGGTCAGACCGCCGAAGGAGAGCAGCGTCTGCACGCCGTATTTGAAGCCGTATTTCTTCGCGACGTCCTCGATGCCCTTGAGCTGCTTGCGGCCGCGCGAGGTGGCATAGGCCTCGATCAGCACCGAGTTCAGCCGCGACTGTTCGCGGATGACCGGGCGGACCTCATGGCTGGTGTAGACGCGGATATCGGCGCCGGCGGCAGTGACCTCCTCGCGGCAGATCTCGGCGATGCGCTTCTCGTGCACCGGATTGACGTGCGAGAAGATCGTCATGATGCAGATGCCCTCGACCTTGTCGGCGATGAGCTTCCTGGCGGCGGCAACGACCTCATGTTCGTAGAGCGGCAGGATGATGTCGCCGAACTGGTCGATGCGTTCGGTGACGCCATGGGTGCGGCGGCGCGGCACAAGCGGATCCGGGTGCTGGTGCGTCACCGCATGGAGGCGGTCGGCATAGGAATAGTCGGCCCAGGCCTGCAGGCCGCGGCCCATCAGGATCATGTCCTCGAGGCCCTTGGTGGTGATCAGGCCAAGCCGGCGGCCGGTGCGCGACAACAGCGTGTTGAGCATGCCGGTGCCGGAATAGAGCACCACGTTCACGCCCGAAAACAGCTGTTCCAGCGAGATGCCCCAGGCGTCGGCCGCATCCTCCGCCGAAGCGAGGAAACCCTCGGCCTCGTTCTTCGGCGTGGTCGCCGACTTTCCGATCTTGAAGTGGCCGTCCTGATCGACAAGGATGGTGTCGGTCATGGTGCCGCCGGCGTCGATGCCGATGACGATGGGGTTGGTAGTGATCTGGTCCACGGGTCGCCTTCCCTCTTCGAGAATGACCGCAGGCTAGATTCGATCGCGCGGATCGCGCCATATGCCTAAAGGCACAATGACGAGCGGGGGACTCGTCACCGACAAAGAGGCATGCGCATGGGCAATATCTGGGCGCCGCTCGCAAAGGCGATCGCCGCCACCGGCACGGACAAGCATGTCGACTGCCTGATCGATCTGATCGGCGCCGACATCGATCACGACCTTGTCACGGTGACGCGCTACTCGACGACCCAGACACCGGAATTCGTCAAGCACCGGCGCTTCTCCGACGAGATGGTCCAACGCTATCTCGCCAGCTACTACGTCTTCGACCCATTCTATGCCTCCTGGCGGCGCGAGCGCCGGTTGGGCATCATGCCGTTGAAGCGGCTTGCCGACGACGAAGCCAAGCGCGGCCAGTACATAGCCGGCTTCCTGACGCAGTCGGAGATCTGCGACGAGGTCGGCATCATGCTCGCCGATGGCGGCGACTGGTGCCTCGGCATCTTCCTCGACCGGTCGACCAGCGCGTTCAAGGAGAGCGAGATCGCCCTTCTGGATGAGCGGCTGCCGGTGTTCGAGGCGCTGCACGCGCTCGACATCAAGGCGCGCGGACGAGAGTTTCTTCGCACGTCGGCGCCAACCGGTCCGGGCGCCTCACCCCGGCAGGAGCCGACCATCCCGACGGGGCTGTGGCCGGAACTGTCGCTGCGCGAACGCGAGCTGGTGCAGCTCATCCTCGCCGGCCATCCGACGGCCAACATCGCCGAGCGCCTCGGCATCACCGTCGGCACCGTCAAGAACCACCGCCGGCGCATCTATGAAAAGCTCGACATCACCACCGAGCGGGAATTGTTCCTGCAGTTTTTCCAGCACCGGGCCGACCGGTAGCTAGCCTCTAATGTCTGCGCCACGTGGCCTTTCAGTGCCGCCGAAACGATCCGATCACGCGCCTCAAAATTCCACTTGCGGAACCGCGCCGTCCCGGCTTAGTCTCGGCTTTGCGCAGAAAATGAAATTTAATTCCATTTACCTGCCGAACCCGCAAGCCAGTGTCGTGGCGAGAAAATCGCCTGACACAATCGACTGAGACAATATTTGATATATCATCTACCGAAACGGAACTAGCCTAAATGGTTCAGCAGACAGCGATCCAGCCATCGGCGCCCTGGTTGCGGCTCGACGTCGACGAGTCCGACTGGAACGCCGCCGAGGTGCCGAACCTGGTGCGCTGGTATCACCAGATGCTGCTCATCCGCCGTTTCGAGGAAAAGGTGCTCGACCTTGCCAATGCCGGGCTGGTGCATGGGCCCGCGCACGCCAGTATAGGACAGGAGGCGACGGCGGTCGGCGCGATGTCGATGCTTGGCACCGGCGACCGCATCAACGGTACGCATCGCGCGCACCATCAGGTGCTGGCCAAGCTCGTCAACGCGCAGACACCGGCTGGGTTCAACCCACTGCATGACGCTTTCAGTGCGGACATGCAGGGGTCCGTGCGGGGCCTGATGGCCGAGATCATGGGGCTCAACGCAGGTTACTGCGGCGGCCGCGGCGGCTCGATGCATATGCGCGACGATGCTTCCGGCATTCCCGGCACCAGCGCCATCATCGGCGGCAACCTGCCACACGCGGCGGGCTATGCGCTGGCCGACAAGCTGCTTGGCACCGGCAACATTTCGGTCGCCTTCTTCGGCGACGGAACGATGATGGCCGGACCGGCCTATGAGGCGATGAACATCGCCGCGCTCTACCGGCTGCCGGTAATCTTCTTCGCCGAGAACAACTTTTATGCCGTCTCCACCCATGTCAACGAACAGACGCGCGAGACGCGGCTGGCGTCACGTGGTCCGATGCTGGGCTTTCGCGGCATCGAATGCGACGGCATGGATGTGGTGGCGGTCCATCACGCCATGCGCGAGGCGCGCCGGGCGATCGAGGAAGACGGCGGGCCGGTGCTGGTCGAGGCGCTCTGCTACCGCTTCCTGCACCAGAGCGGTGCACGGCCGGGCAGCGAGTTCGGCTATCGCACACGCGCCGAGGAGGACGTCTGGAAGGCGCGCGACCCGCTCACCACGATGGCCGCGCGGCTGAAGACGATGGGCATTCTCAATGCCTCCGACCTCGCTACACTCGACCAGCGCGTCATGGAGGTGGTCAACACCGCCGCCGACTCGCTGACCGAAATGAGCGGCAATGCGTTGCGCATTCCCGACCATCTGTGGCCAAGCCCTGATGAAGTCGACAACCAGATCCGCGGCGACCTTTCGGAACTCAGGAACGAACGCTTCCTGGAGATGGAGGACGTGCCGCCGGCCGGGACCAGGCCGGTCAAGTTCATGGTTGCCGCATCGGAAGTGATCGCGCGCGCCATGGAGCAGGACCCGCGCATCATCATCATGGGTGAGGATGTGCACCGGCTGCGCGGCGGCGTCTCGGGCGCCACCAAGGGCGCGCTGGAGCGCTGGCCGGAGCGCGTGCTGGCGATGCCGATCGCCGAGAACGGTTTCGTCGGCGTGGCGCTGGGCGCGGCCCTGTGCGGCCTGCGGCCGATCGTCGAGATCATGTTCGGCGACTTCTGCCTGGTCGCCGCCGACCAGCTTTTCAATGCGGTCAGCAAGGTGCGGCACATGTTCGGCGGCGGCTTCCCGGTGCCGATCGTGGTCAGGGTGCGCGTCTCGCCGCACACCGGTTACGGCTCGCAGCATTCGGGCGATCCGTCCGGCCTGTTCGCCCTCTATCCCGGTTGGCGCATCGTCGCGCCGACGACGCCCTTCGACTATGTCGGCCTGATGAATTCGGCGCTGAAATGCGACGACCCGGTCGTCGTCATCGAGCATGTCGAACTGTTCCCGAGCGAGGGGCCCGTTCCAACCGATGACCGAGACTATTGCGTGCATCTCGGCAAGGCGAAAGTCGTCAGGCCAGGCAGTGCCTGCACCTTGCTCACCTCGGCCAGCATGGTGTCCGTTGCAAGGCAGGTGGCCGAGGAGACCGGCGTCGATGCCGAGATCATCGACCTGCGCAGCCTCGACCCGACCGGGCTCGACTGGCAACTGGTGGAAGCCTCCATCCGCAAGACCAACCGCGTCGCCGTCGTCGAGCAGGTACAGCGCGGACTGTCGCTCGGCGGACGGCTGACACAGGAGATTCAGGACCGCGTGTTCGACTATCTCGACCACGAGGTGCTGCATGTGACGGGCAGCCTTTCGGCTCCCGTCGTATCGGCCCCGCTCAACCGGGCCGCACTGGGCGGCGCTGACAAGCTCAAGGCCGCTCTTCGATCCCTCACCGGCGTGAGCGGGTAGAGCTGATGCATTGCCACAAAGATCCGACAAGAAAATGGGAGAACTGACATGAACATCCTACCGAGAACTAAGACCAGGGCGACGATGCTGGCGGCCGTGCTTATGGCCACCAGCGCCTTCTGGGCGCCGTCGACCTTCGCTCAGGACGAGAAGCCGCTGGTCATCGCGCGCAACATCGACCTCAACTCGCTCGATCCGCACCGCGCCTTCTGCGACACCTGCCAGATCTACAATTCCAGCGTCTATGAATCCCTGCTGACGCTGGACAAGGACAACAAGCTGGTCCCACTCTTGGCTTCCAAGTGGGAAGGCAATGCCGACCAGACCAGCTTCACCTTCACGCTCGACCCGGCCGCCAAATTCTCGGACGGTTCGCCGGTCGAAGCCAAGGACGTGAAATGGTCGTGGGAGCGGCTGAAGAACCTCAAGGGCAGCGCTTCGTTCCTGATGGACAATGTCGCCTCGATCGAGACACCGGACGCACACACGGTCGTCGTCAAGATGGTCGCGCCGAGCTCGGAATTCCTCAATATCGCGGCGGCGCCCTATACGGCTGTCGTCAACAGCAAGGTTGCTACCGAGGCCGGCGCCAAGGCCGGTGCGGACGCCTCGACCACGGACAATGCCGAGGCCTGGTTCCTGGCGCATTCGGCCGGCAGCGCGCCGTTCGTGCTGAAATCCTATGAGCCGAACTCGGAAGTGCGCCTGGTGCGCAACGACAAGTACTGGCGCAAGGCGCCGGCGCTGAGCGAAGTCGTCATCCGCCAGACCAAGGACGCGGTGGCGCAGGCGCAGATGCTGCAGAGCGGCACCGCCGACATCGCCATGCAGATCGACCCGGATACCGCCAAGACGATGACGGGCAGCGACGTCAAGATCGAGACCGTGCCGTCCTACAACTTCATCTATGTCGCGCTGTCGCCCGGCGCCAAGGCCAACAAGGTGCCGTTGACGCCCGAGGTGCGCGAGGCGATCTCGCTTGCGCTTGACCGCCCGAGCATCCTCGACTTCACCATCGGCTCCGAAGGTCAGCTGATCAGTGCACCGATCCCGCTCGGCTTCCCCGGCGGTTCGGGCTTCGAGGCACAGCCCTATGATCTGGACAAGGCAAAGGAACTGCTGGCCAAGGCCGGCCATGCCGACGGCTTCGAGATGGAAGCGGCGTTCCCGGGCATGAACGTCTATGGCGTCGACCTGTCGCTCCTGATGCAAAAGATCCAGCAGGACCTGGCCAAGGTCAACATCAAGCTCGATCTGCAGCCGATCCCCTTCGCCAACTGGCGCGAACGCATCAATGGCGACGGCATCCCGATGACCGCGGTGTTCTACGCGCCGGACTATTACGGCACCTCGCAGTACATCGAGTATTTCGCCATGACCAAGGGTAGCCCGTGGGCGCGGCGCGCCGGCGCGGAACGCGAGCCTTCGGTGCTCAACCCGAAGGAGTCCGAGCTCTACAAGGCGGCGCTCGCCGCGAGCGGCGACGAGGCCGCCAAGCTCTGGCATCAAGCCGGCGAGGAGATGATCAAGGACAGGGTCATCCTGCCGCTGGTCAGCCCGAACCTGATCCTGGCCTACAAGTCCGACGTCAAGGGCGTGCGCTACAGCGCCTGCTGCAACCTGCCGCTGGCCGAACTCAGCCACTGAACGAAAAGATGACGGGGAGGCGCAAGGCCGCCTCCCCGTTTCTCCCTCTGGAAGATCGGAAATCCTGTTCTTCCAGCACATAGAATTAATATATGATATATCAATGAGCGGAGACAAACCATGCCTTCCCTGATCAACTCCAAGGACCAGATGCTGCGCGAGCGCGCGGCGTCGGTCATTCCGGGCGGCATGTGGGGGCACATGTCCACGCGCTATCTCGGCTCCGCCTATCCGCAATTCTTCGAGCGCGCCGACGGCTGCAGGGTCTGGGATGTCGACGGGCGCCAATACATCGACCTGATGTGCAGCTGGGGTCCCAACATCCTCGGCCATCACCATCGCGCGGTCGAGGAAGCGGCGGCGCGGCAGCGCAGCCTGGGTGACGCCATGAACGGCCCGGGCGAAGTGCTGGTCGAACTCGCCGAACTGCTGGTCAAGACTGTGGCGCATGCCGACTGGGCGATGCTGCAGAAGAACGGCACCGACGCCACCACGGCCTGCGTGACCATAGCGCGAGCGGGCACCGGCCGGCGCAAGGTACTGGTGGCGCGCGGCTCCTATCACGGCGCGGTGCCATGGTGCACGCCCTCGCTCGCCGGCGTCACCGCCGAGGATCGCGCCCATCTGATCCATTTCGACTACAATGACGTTGCCAGCCTGGAAGCCGCCGTCGAGCAGGCCGGCAATGATCTAGCCGCCGTCGTCGTCACCGCCTTCCGGCACGACATCGCCCGCGACCAGGAACTGCCGACCGCCGCCTTTGCCAAGCGCGCACGCGAACTCACCTCTGCCGCCGACGCGGCGCTGATCGTCGATGATGTCAGGGCCGGGTTCCGCATCGATCTCGCCGGCAGCTGGGAGCCCCTCGGCGTGCGGCCGGACCTTTCCGCCTTCTCGAAGGCTATCGCCAATGGCTATCCGCTGGCCGCCATCACCGGCACGGACCGGTTCCGCGAGGCCGCGACGAAAGTCTATGTGACGGGCTCGTTCTGGTATGGCGCGGTCGCCATGGCCGCCGCGATCGCCACCATCAAGACGCTACGCGACACCAATGCGATCGCCAGCATGAATGCCGCCGGCGAGAGGTTGCGCTCCGGCCTCGACGCGGCCGCCAGGAAGCATGGCCTTTCGCTTCGCCAGACCGGGCCAGTGTCGATGCCGATGGTGCTGTTCGACGGCGATGCCGAATTCAGGAAGGCCGATGCCTTCTGTTCGGCCGCCTTGCGCGAAGGCGCCTATTTCCATCCCCGGCACAACATGTTCCTGAGCGCCGCGCACACCGCCGGGGACGTCGACCTTGCGCTTCAGGCCGCCGATGCCGGCATGGCCGCGGCTGCGCAGGTGGCGTGAGCCGGCGCCGATGCGTTTGGGGAGAAAGGATCGCTCAGCCGGCCGCCGAGACCAGGCGGCCGTTCTGCGCGGCGCGGCGCAGTTCCTCCGGCGTGACCGAACCGTCGTTCAGCCTTTCCAGAACCTTGACCAGCAGCCGGCCGCCTTCGATCATGTCTTGCTGGATGCCCTTGCGCACACCGTTCTCGTCGCGCGCGCGCAGCGCGTCGAGTATGTCGAGATGACGATGGCGGCCGTCATAGGTCGGCCTGGCGTTCGGGTACTGGTAATTGACCAGCGGGCCGTTGCGCAGCCAGATGCCCTCGATGATGGCGAGCAGCTCCGGCATGCCCGCCGCCTGGTAGATCGAGTGGTGGAATTCCCAGTTGTCGCGGACGGCCTCGAACCAGCGGCCATTGTCCTCGTCGTCGATCAGCCTCTCATGCACCGCCGTCAGACGGTCGATCTCGCGCGGTTCGATGCGCATCGTCGCCGCGGCACCGGCCATGCCTTCAAGATGCAGGCGAATGCTGCGCAGTTCCAGATATTGGGCGAGCGACAGCTGGGCGACGGTGATCGACCGGCCCGCCTCCATCTCCAGGCCCTTTTCACGGACCAGTTGCATCAACGCCTCGCGCACCGGCGTTTCGGAAACCTGAAGACTGGCGGCGAGGTCGCGGATCTTGAAGCGATGGCCGGGCCAGAAACGGCCTTCCATCATGGCGCGGCGCAGCTCTTCGTAGACGCGTGTCGTCAGATTGTCGCGCGCGATCGGCGCGATGGAAGCAGTCACATCCAGTCTCCGTCCTTGCAGGGGCGCAGGCGTCGCCTGAGTCGAGCGGGCCGTGTATATGATATCACAAGTCGCCTGACCATCGACGTCGGACACGCAAAAATGAGACGAAGCGCATGACCGCGTTGATGCCTTCCCTGTTGTTCGGCGCCATTGCCGACGATCTGACCGGCGGCACCGAACTGGCGTCGATGCTGGTGGCCAGGGGCATTCCGACCGGCTGTACGGTCGGGCTCGAAGCGGCGATCCCGTCGGGGAATCTTGCCCATGTGATCCTGCTGAAAACGCGCGTCATCGCCGCCGGCGACGCGGTGAGCCAGGTGCTCGAGGCCGCCGACCGGCTGGCCGAAGCGGGCGCGCGGCAGATCTTCTTCAAATATTGCGCCACCTTCGATTCCACGCCCGCCGGCAATATCGGCCCCTGCGCGGAAGCGCTGCTCGAACGGCTGGGCGGCGGCGCGACGCTGTTCACGCCGGCGTTGTGTGAAACCGGCCGCACGGTCTACCAGGGGCATATGTTCGGCGGTGCGCAATTGCTGGCCGAATCGCCCAAGCGCTTCGATCCGCTGACGCCGATGACCGATTCCAACCTGGTCCGTGTGCTGCAGGCGCAAAGCAAGGGCAAGGCAGGGCTGGTGCCCTGGCTCACCATCGATGCCGGCCCGGAAGCCATCCGCGACGCCGTGCGGGAGAAACGCGCGCGCGGCGAGACGCTGCTGGTCACCGACACGCTCCGCGAGCGCGACCTGGCGGCGATCGCGCAAGCCGCCTTCGACCTGCCGCTGATGACCGGCAATTCCTCGGTCGTGGCGCATCTGCCACCGGCCTGGATGGCACACGGGCTGCTGAACCGAGACGATCTCGTTGCGGCCAGCCTGCCGGCAGTCGATGGCCCGGCAGCGGTACTGGCCGGCAGTGTCGCCGATCGCACCATCGAACAGCTCGAACGCTTCGCGCAAAACAATCCGGTGTTGACGATCGATCTCGCCGAGGCCTTTGGCGGCAAGGACGTTGTCGCGGAAGCGCACGCCTTTGCGGGGCGGTATCTGCCCGGCGCGATGATCGCGATTGCCACAACCGCACCGCAAGCGACGGTCGAGACGTTGCAGCAGGCACATGGCCGTGACGTGGTGGCGGCGCGGGCGGAAGAGATACTGGCCGGGATTGCGCAAATCCTGGTTCGCGATTTCGGCGTGCGGCGCCTGGTCGTTGCCGGCGGCGAGACAGCCGGCTCGGTGGTCAAGGCGCTCGGCATCAGCCGGATCGCCATGGGTGCCTATGAGGGCCCCGGCCTGTCGCGCGCCATCGCCCACCTGCCCGGCATGCCCGACGATCCGCTGGCGCTGATGCTGAAATCCGGAAAGCTTGGCGGCCCCGACATTTTCGCCGATGTGTTGCAGGACATGACGCGGGCCACCACCATCGCGCCCGCGATCGACACATGGCCACCGGCAAAGCCAACCATCGAGCCAAGGACTGGAAAGACTTCGTGATGAATACCGAAACCGCACGCGCCAAACTGATCGCCGCGACCGAGACGCTGGACGCCAGCGGGATGAATGTCGGCACCACGGGCAATATCAGCGTGCGCACGGCAGGCGGCATGCTGATCACGCCGACGGGAATTGCCACGAGCGCGCTGCGGCCGGAGCAGATGGTGGCGATGCGGCTCGATGGATCCTGGGATGGCGCCTTCAAGCCGTCGAGCGAATGGGAGATGCATGCCGAGATCTACAAGGCTTTCCCGGAGGCCGGCGCCGTGGTGCACGCCCATCCCGACCATTGCGTGGCGCTGTCCTGCCTGCGCGAAGGACTGCCGCTGTTCCACTACATGGTGGCGGGTTTCGGCGGCGACGATGTGCGCTGTTCGGACTATGCGCTGTTTGCGTCAAGCGAACTGGCCAAGGTGGCTGTTGTTGCACTCAAGGACCGCAATGCCTGCCTGCTCGCCAATCACGGCATGATCGCCTTCGCCGGCGATCTCGACACGGCGCTGATCCGCACCATCAAGCTCGAAACCCTGGCGCGGCAATATCTTCTGGCGCGAAGCGCCGGCGCGCCCGTGCTGATCGAGGGCGGCGAGCTTGCTGCCATTCGTGGGCGCTACAAGACCTACGGCCAGCAGAAGTAATCGGTCTGGTCAGTCTCTTCGGCTCAACGCAATTCCGGACGGAAAACCGTTTCACACTTTTCCTGGAATTGCTCAGTCGACCTGCAGGTGCGAGACGAATTTGCTGTTGAGATAGCTCTCCAGCGCGTCGGCACCGCCTTCGGTGCCGTTGCCGGAATCGTTGATGCCGCCGAACGGCACCTCAGGCAGCGCCAGGCCATAATGGTTGATCGACACCATGCCGCTGGCAATGCCCGACGACATCTTCGCGGCACTCGCCGCCGAGCGGGTGAAGCCATAGGCGGCGAGCCCATAATTCAGCCGGTTGGCTTCGGCCAGAGCCTCGTCCAGCCCGCTCACCGGCGTCATCAGCGCCAGCGGGCCGAACGGTTCCTCGTTCATGGCGCGGGCGTCGGTGCCGACGCCAGACAGGATGGTCGGCTCGAAGAAATAGCCGGAATTGCCGATGCGCTTGCCGCCCGTGACGAGCTCGGCGCCTTTCTGCACGGCGTCGTGGACCAGCTCTTCCATCGCCTGGACGCGGCGAGGATTGGCGAGCGGGCCCATGGTCGTGCCTTCGGCGAAGCCGTCGCCGACCTTGATCCGGCTTGTCGCCTCGGCGAAGCGGCCGACGAAATCATCATAGACGGCGTGATCGACGAGGAAGCGTGTCGGCGCGACGCAGATCTGGCCGGCATTGCGGAATTTCGACGCCACCATCGCGCGGGCGGCGCGGTCGAGATCAGCGTCGGGCAAGACGATGACCGGCGCGTGGCCGCCCAATTCCATCGTCGCGCGTTTCATATGCAGGCCGGCGAGCGACGCCAGTTGCTTGCCGACAGGCGTCGAACCGGTGAAGGAGATCTTGCGGATCACCGGATGAGGGATGAGATAGGCGGAGATTTCCGACGGCGTGCCGTAGACGAGGTTCAAGACACCATCGGGCAGGCCGGCATCGACAAAGGCGCGCACCAGTTCGGCGGGCGAAGCCGGCGTTTCTTCCGGTCCCTTGATGACGATCGAGCAACCGGCGGCAAGAGCGGCGGACAGTTTGCGCACCGCCTGGTTGAGCGGGAAATTCCACGGCGTGAAAGCGGCCACCGGGCCGACCGGCTCCTTGACCACCGACTGGCTGACGCCCTCTAGGCGTGCCGGCACGATGCGGCCATAGGCGCGGCGCGCTTCCTCGGCGAACCAGTCGATGATGTCGGCGGCAGCGAACGCTTCCATGCGCGATTCGGCAAGCGGCTTGCCCTGCTCCAGCGTCATCAGCGTGGCGACGTGTTCGTTGCGCTCACGCAGGATGTTGGCGGCCTTGCGCATCAGCTTGGAGCGGTCGAAGGGCGAGACGCGCCGCCAGGCGTCGAACCCCTTCGCGGCGGCGGCGAGCGCTTCATCCAGATCGTCGATGCCTGCATGGGCGAGCGAACCAAGCTCGGCCTCCGTCGCCGGATTGATCACGGGCATTGTGCGACCGTCGCGAGCCGGGCGCCACGAGCCGTCTATGTGGAGATGGATGTCAGGATACATGGCAGGCTCCGTGAAAGGTCAGGCGGGAACAGGTTCGGCGGCGGGCGTGTAGATGCCGATGGCACCGGAGCCGGCCAGTCGGTCGATGGTCTCGGGGCTGTAGCCGAGGATATCGGTCAGCACAGTGGCTGTGTTCTGGCCGAGCATCGGCGGTGCCGTGAAGTCGGCGGTCAGTTGGGCAGCCAGCCCCTGCGCCGGGCGCACCATGGCGACGGAACCCAGATGCGGATGCGGCAAGGTGTGGACGAGGCCGCGCTCGCGGACATTGGGGCTGTCGAAAACCTCTGGTATCGACTTCACCGTGCCGGCCGGCACACTGGCCGCGGCACAGGCCGCCATCCAATGGTCGCGCGGCTTGGTCCTGAAGACCCTCGCCAATTCGGGGATCAGCGCTTCGCGATTGGTGGCACGCGCCCCCGCCTTGATGAAGCGCTGGTCCTTTGCCAGGTGTGGCAAGCCGACGACCTTCTCGCACAGCGCGGCGAATTGCTTGTCATTGCCGACCGCCAACGCAAAGCCGCCATCGGAGGCGTCGAATATCTGGTAAGGCACAACAGTCGGATGCGCGTTGCCGTAGCGGGCGACCTCGCGGCCGGTGTTGAGGTAGCCGCTGCCGACATTGATGAGCAGGCTGAGCGCACAGTCGATCAGCGACAGGTCGAGGAACTGACCCGTGCCCGTGGTGGTGCGTTCGTAAAGGGCGGCCAGGATCGACTGCGTCGCGACCATGCCGCAGACGACGTCGGTGATGGCGACGCCGACGCGCATCGGCTCGCCGTCGCTGTCGCCGGTGATGGCCATCAGGCCGCTTTCGGCCTGCATGACGAAATCATAGCCGGGCCGGCCGGCGTCGGGCCCGGTCTGGCCATAGCCGGAGATCGAGCAGTAGATCAGGCGCGGATTGGAAGCGCTGAGTTCCTGGAAGCCGACGCCAAGACGGTCCGCCGTACCGGAGCGGAAATTCTCTACGACGATGTCGGCCTTGGCCGCCAGTTCGCGTACGATCGCCAGCCCTTCAGGGCTTTTCATGTCGAGCGCGATGCTCTGTTTGCCGCGATTGGCGCAGAGATAGTAGGTCGAGACGCCCTTGTAGCTCGGCACCGACCAGGCGCGAGTGTCGTCGCCGCCATCGATGTTCTCGATCTTCCAGACCTCGGCGCCGAGATCGGCAAGGCTCATCGTTGCCCATGGACCGGCAAGCACGCGCGAGAGGTCGAGCACCTTGATGCCTTCGAGCGGCAGGCGCGGACGGCTTGCCTGGCCGGCATCCTTGAAGTGGTCTTCAGTCACGATCAAAATCCTTTGCGGCGGCGGCTGGCCTTGCGGCCCGTCAGACAGCCTTGAAGGCGTTGACGGGTTCCGGAAAATGGCAGGCGACGCGGTGCTTTTCGCCTGATGGTCCGAGCGGCGGTTCGACGGACGCGCAAATCGCCTGCGCCTTGAAGCAGCGTGTGCGGAAGCGGCATCCCGACGGCGGATTGAGCGGGCTCGGCACGTCGCCCGACAGCACGATCCGCTCGCGCTTGCGCTCCTTCTCGGGATTGGCGAGCGGCACGGCCGACAGAAGTGCCTGTGTGTAGGGATGCAATGCTCTTGAATAGAGCTCGGCCGCCGGCGCGATCTCGACGATCTTGCCGAGATACATCACGGCGACATGATGCGAGATATGGCGCACGACCGAAAGATCGTGGGCGATGAACAGATAGGAGGTGCCGAAGGATTGCTGGATGTCCTTCAGCAAATTGAGCACGCCGGCCTGCACCGAAACATCGAGCGCCGAGACAGGCTCGTCAAGGATCACAACCTGCGGGTTGAGCGCGAGCGCGCGGGCGATGACGACACGCTGGCGCTGGCCGCCGGAGAGCTCATGCGGATAGCGCCGGCCGTGCTCGGGATTGAGCCGCACCAGTTCGAGCAGTTCGGCGACGCGCGCGCGACGGTCGGCCTTCGACATGTCGCTCATGCGCAGCGGCTCGGCGATGTTGTCGGCGATGCGCATGCGCGGATGCAGTGAACCGTACGGATCCTGGAAGACGAGTTGGATGTAGCGCCGCATCAGGCGCATGTCCTCATGGTTCAGCGCCAGAAGGTTCTGGCCGCGGAACCAGCTTTCGCCGCTGGTCGGCTCGATCAGCCGCATCAGGCAGCGCCCGAGCGTCGACTTGCCGCAACCGGATTCGCCGACGAGGCCCAGCGTTTCGCCGGGGGCTACGTCGAAGGAGACATCGGCGACCGCCCGCACATGGGCAATTGCGCGGTCGAAGACGAGGCCGCCGCGAACCGGGAAGTCCTTGACCAGATGGCGAACCGACAGCGCAGGCGCTGTGTGCAATGCCGCGTCGGTCTTGTGTTCGGCCACTGCGCTCATGGGGTCACGCTTCCAGTCTCCAGGCCTGCCGCCGCCGACGAGACGCCGTGGAAGGGCGGCAAGGTCGTCGCGAAATGGCAGGCCGAGAAGCGGCCGCCAATATCGTGCAGCGGCGGATCCTCGATCCGGCAGCGCGCCTCGGCATGGATGCATCGCGGATGGAAGGCGCAGCCGCCCGGCAGACGGCCGAGCGCCGGCGGTGAGCCATCGATCGAAAACAGCCGCTCGCGGCTTTCCTCCAGATTGGGGATCGAGGCGATGAGGCCGCGCGTGTAGGGGTGGCGCGGATCGGCGAACAGGTCCGACACATCAGCCTGCTCGACGACACGGCCGGAATAGACCACCGCGACCCGGTCGGCATGGCCGGCGACGACGCCAAGATCATGAGTGATCAGCACCAGGCCAAGGCCGAGCCGCTCCTGCAGCGAACGCAGTACCGTCAGGATCTGCGCCTGAACGGTCACGTCGAGCGCCGTGGTCGGCTCGTCGGCGATCAACAGATCAGGATCGTTGGCCACGGCCATGGCGATGACCGCGCGCTGGCGCATGCCGCCGGAGAATTCATGCGGATACTGGTTGACCCGGCGCTCCGGCTGCGGGATCGCTACAAGATTAAGCAATTCGACCGCGCGCGCCATGGCCTGCTTGCGGGTCAGGCGCTGATGCAGCCTGACCGCCTCGGCGATCTGGGCGCCAACCGTCATAACCGGATTGAGCGACGAAAGCGGATCCTGGAAGATCATGGCGATGCGCGCGCCCCTGATCTTGCGCATTTCGCGCGCCGGCTTGCCGACCAGTTCTTCTCCCTTGAAACGGACAGAGCCGGTCACGACCGCGTTCTTCGAGGTCAGGCCGAGAGCGGCAAGCATGCCGACCGATTTGCCCGAGCCGGACTCGCCGACAATGCCGACCACCTCGCCCTTGGCGACGTCGAGGTCGATGCCGCGCACGGCCTCGAACTGGTTGCCCGCCTTGCGGAACCCGACGCGCAGGCCGCGAATGGACAGCAGCGGCTCGCGCTCACCCTTGCCGGCCGCGCCGGAACGCGCTGAAGATAGCTGTGCGCTCATCGTCTAGTCCGACCTTGGATCGAGAATGTCGCGCAGGCCGTCGCCGATGAAGTTGAAGCCGAGCACGATGGTGAGGATGGCGGCCCCGGGGCCGAAGGCGATCCACCACTGGTAGAAATGGACGGCGCCGTCGGAGATCATCGAGCCCCATTCGGGCGTCGGTGGAGTGGCGCCGAGGCCGATGAAGCTGAGCGATGCGGCAAGCAGCACGACCTGGCCGAGGTCCATGGTCGCGCTGATCAGCACCGGCGTCCAGCAGAGCGGCAATATGTGCTTGAACAGGACGCGGCTTGGCCTGGCACCTGCGGCGATCGCCGCCTCGACATGCTCGCGCTCCTTCACTTCCAGCACCTGCGCACGCATCAGGCGGGCGTAGACCGGCCACCAGACCAGCACCATGGCGATGGCCGCATTGCCGAGGCCCGGTCCGAGCGAGGCCGCGACGGCCATGGCGAGCAGCATCGGCGGGAAGGACAGAGTGACGTCGACCAGCCGCATGATCGCCGCGCCCGTCAGGCCGCCGACGAAGCCGGAAATGGCGCCCAGCAGCGAGCCGATGACCACGGCGGAGACGACGACCAGAACCGCGATCGGCAGCGAATGCGCCGCCCCGTGCAAGGTGCGGGCCAGCACGTCGCGGCCAAGCGCATCGGTGCCCAGCCAGTGCGCCCAGCTCGGCGGCTGCAGGCGGCGCGCGACCATTTCGAGTGGATCGAACCGCACCACCAGATTGGCGAACACGGTCATGAACAGCCAGAACAGGATGACGACCGTGCCGATGACCAGCGGCGCGGTCAGCCATTCGGGAATGCCGGCGGAGCGTGATTTGGTGACGACGGCCGACATCAGCTCAACCTCACCCGCGGATTGGCCACGACATAGAGGATGTCGGTGATGAGGTTGGTGACCAGGAAGGCGAGGCCGCCGACAATGGTGACGCCGATGATCGCCGGAAAATCCAGCGCACGCGCCGCCTCCACGGCATAGGAGCCCATGCCGGGCCAGGAAAAGATGGTCTCGGTCAGCACCGCGCCGGTGATCAGATAGGCGAAGGAATAGCCGATGACGGTCAAGGTCGGCACCATGGTGTTGCGCAGCGCATGCACGATGACGACACGGAATTCGCTCGCGCCCTTGGCGCGTGCGGTGAGCACAAATTCGCGACTCATCACATCGAGCATGTTGGCGCGCACCAGCCGCGAGATGGTCCCAGACACCGTCCAGCCCAGCACGAAAGCGGGCAACAGCAGATGCCACACAGCGTCCTTGAAGACGGTGAGGTCTCCGGCCAGCAGCGAATCGATGGTCAGGAATCCGGTGATGCCAGGCGGCAGCGGCAGCCGAGCATCGAGCCGGCCAGGCCCCGGCAGCCAGTTGAGCATGACCGAGAAGATGAACAGCAGGCCAAGGCCCGACCAGAACACCGGCAGCGACGAGCCGAACAGAGCGAACAGCCGCGCGCCATGGTCGATCAGGCTGTTACGGAAATAGGCGGCCAGCACGCCAAGCACGATGCCGAGCGTGGTGCCGAAGATCATGGCGGCGAAGACCAGTTCCAGTGTTGCCGGCAGGCGGTAGAGAATATCAGTGCCGACATTGCGCTTGGTGATGAAGGATGTGCCGAGGTCGCCGCTCATCAAATTGCCGAGATATATCATATAGCGCTCAGGCAGAGGACGATCCAAACCCCAGCGCGCCTTGGCGGCGGCGACCACTTCGGGATTGCTCATCTGCTGTTCGGCGACGATTGCGGTCAGCGGATCGCCCTTCGTCACCGTGGTGATCAGAAAAGCGATGGTGACGATGCCAAGCACCAGGAACGGCATCGCGATAAGCCGGCGCAAAATATAGCGGGACACGTGGCTACCTTCACAAGGACGGGCTTCGTAAGATGGCACAAGGCGCTGGAAGATGCCATCGAGGGGGCATATTGACAGGCTGCAAAAGCCGCTGTCAATATAAATGGAATTTAATTTCATTTTTGACTACACTAGCCGGCGAGACCGGCCCGACAGGTGGGCACTCCGCCAGAAAGACCGCCAGCGTGCGCAAGCGAGCGACCCGGTACGAGACGGATGTTGACGGCGAAGGCGCGCAGCTTTCGACGTCGCTGGTTCGCGGGCTCGGCATCCTGCGCGCCTTCCGGCCAGGCGACGCCTCGCTTGGCAACCAGGACATCATCGCGCGCACCGGGCTGCCCAAGGCCACGGTTTCGCGCATCACCTACACGCTCAGCGCACTCGGCTACCTGCTCTATGACAAGGAGCTCGGCCGTTACAGCCTGGGACCAGCGACCGTGGCGCTCGGCTATTCGGCGCTGAGCTCCAGCGCCGTCGTCCACATCGCAAGGCCGCTGATGCAGCCGCTGGCCGACTTGACCGGTGCGGCGGTGGCGATCGGCACGCGCGACAGCCTCAACATGGTCTATCTCGCCAATTGCCGGTCGGAGAGCCTGGTCACGCTGCGGCTCAATCCGGGCTCCTATTTGCCGATCTGGAAGACCTCGATGGGGCTGGCCTATGCGGCGGGACTTCTGCCCGAGGAGCGGACCAGCCTGGTACGGGCGCTGCAAGAGGCCGAGCCCGACAAGGCAGCGATGATCGCCACGGCAATCGAGGAGGCGATCGCCCAGTACGCTCAGCTTGGCTACGTGACCTCGTTCGGCGCCTGGCACAGCTACATCCACGCGGTCGGCGTGCCGTTCCGTCCGCGAGACGGTTCGCCGCTGGTCGCCATCACTTGCGGAGGTATCGGCGAGATCATCACCGAGCAACGCGCACATGCCGAAATCGGACCGGCGCTGGTGGCGATGGTGGAAGCGCTGCGCCGAGAGCTTGAGGGAACTTCAGCCTGATCCGCATTGGCCCAGAGAATGGGGGCTCCATGCCGGCTTGAACTTGCCTGGCCGTGACATCACGGTCGCCGCGGCCGATCAAGCCAGTTGCGGACAAGGGAGAAGCAAATGAACTTCGCGGGACGCTTCAACGGTCGCACGGCTGTCATCACCGGCGGTGCCTCGGGCATCGGCCTGGCGGTCGCGCAAAGGATCGTCGCGGAAGGTGGACGCGCCAGCGTCTGGGACCGCGATCCGGCCCAGATCGAACAGGCAAGGACCATCATCCCTGGCCTGCATGGTGTTACCGTTGACGTCGCCGATGCCACCGGCGTTGAAAGCGCCGCCGCACGGACCATCGAGGCCCTTGGCGGCGTCGACATCCTGGTCACCAGCGCGGCCATCACCGGGCCGAACATGACGACCTGGGCCTATTCGGCCGAGGATTGGCAGAGGGTCATCGACATCAACATCAATGGCGTCTTCTACTGCAACAAGGCGCTGGTGCCGCACATGCTCGAGCGCAATTATGGCCGCATCGTCAACATAGCCTCGATCGCCGGCAAGGAAGGCAATCCCAATGCCTCCGCCTACAGCACTTCAAAGGCGGCGGTGATCGGCCTGACCAAGTCGCTCGGCAAGGAACTGGCCAAGACCAAGGTGACGGTGAATTGCGTGACGCCGGCGGCCGTGCGCACCGCGATCTTCAAGCAGATGAGCCAGGAGCATATCGACTTCATGCTGTCGAAGATACCGATGGCGCGCTTCGGCGAGGTCGAGGAGGTGGCGGCACTGATCTGCTGGATCGCCTCGGAGGAGTGCTCGTTCACGACGGCCGCCGTGTTTGACGTTTCCGGCGGCCGCGCCACCTATTGAGCCTGATCGAAACATCCCGGCCCTGGCCGTTGCGACTACAATTCCGCGTGACGAGGCAACGATCGGAACCGGACAGGCGTATAGTAGCTGAGGACTGGACGGGGCGGTGACACAACAGGGTTTGCGGGAAGCCATGACACGACGAGACAGCCCGGCAAGGGCGATTAGCCATTGCCGCCATACCGGCACCATGCGATCGACGGAAGCATCGACGACCAGGCTGGAGCTTGCATCGTTTGCCTGACGCAAATCCTGCCGCGTTGTCCGATGACGAGCTTCTGGACCGCTACCAGCGCGCCGCCTTCGGCTATTTCCTTGAGAATGTGAATTCCGACAACGGTCTGGTCGCCGATACGTCGCGGCCGAACTCGCCGGCCAGCATCGCCGTCGTCGGTTTCGCCCTGTCCTGTTATCCGATCGGCGTCGAGCGCGGCTGGATGTCGCGCATGGCGGCTGTGGAGCTGACGCTTGCGGCGCTGCGTTTCTTCTCGGTCAGCCCGCAAGGCGGCGGTGACGACGTCACCGGCCACAAGGGTTTCTACTACCATTTTCTCGATATGCGGACCGGGCTGCGCGTCTGGCGCTGCGAACTGTCGATGGTGGACACCGCTCTGCTGATGGCCGGTATCCTGGTGGCCGGCGCCTATTTCTCCGGCGAGAATGAACAGGAAGCCGAAATCCGGCACCTGGCCGAAACGCTCTACCGGCGCGTCGACTGGCGCTGGGCGCAAGGCAGCAGTCCGACCTTGCGGCAGGGCTGGAAGCCGAAGAGCGGCTTTCTGCATTATGGCTGGGAGGGCTATAACGAGGCGACCATCCTCTATGTGCTGTCGATGGCCTCGCCGGACAACCCAACCTCCGACGACAGCTACGAGGCCTGGACGGCGACCTACCAGTGGGAGAACATCTACGGCCATGACGTGCTCTATGGCGGACCGTTGTTCATGCACCAGTTCTCGCACGCCTGGATCGATTTCGCCGGCATCCGCGACGCCTTCATGCGCGAGAAGAACTCCGACTATTTCGAAAACAGCCGCCGCGCGACCTACCTCCACCGCGACTATGCCCGCCACAACCCCTATGGTTTCGACGGCTACGGCGAGAACCTTTGGGGCCTCTCGGCCGGAGACGGGCCCGGCGGTTTTCGCGCCAGCGTCGAGCGACGGAGGCACCGGTTTTCCGGCTATGCGGCGCGCGGCGCTCCCTTCGGGCCGGATGATGGCACGATCGCGCCCTGGTCCTATCCGGCATCGCTGCCCTTCGCGCCGGACATCTGCATGGCAGCGATGCGCCATCTCGGTGAGCACTATCCCGAGGTGATCGAGAACTTCCGGCTGCCGAGCGGATTCAATCCGACCTTGGCCAACAGGCGAAAATTCGGCCGCAACGGCTGGGTATCGGAAGGCCATTACGGGCTGGACCAGGGCATCGTGGTGATGATGATCGAGAACCACCGCTCGCGCCTGATCTGGGAGCTGATGCGGTCCAATCCGTACATTCGCCGCGGTTTGGGAAAAGCAGGCTTCACCGGCGGCTGGCTGTCGCAGCCGGCGGGGCCGTCCGCGGAGGGGCGCGATGCCGCGTGAACGGACAAAGGCCGCCAGCTTCCCAGTCGACCGCAACGACGTCGAACTGATCCGGGGCGCGCATCCGCCGCATTGGAAGAACCCTCTCCCCGGCGGTCCCTACAATCTCGTCGTCATCGGCGCCGGGCCGGCGGGGCTGACCGCGGCGCGTGATGCGGCAAGCCTCGGCGCGAAAGTCGCGCTGATCGAGCGCGGGCTGATCGGCGGTGCGTGCGTCAATGTCGGCGGCATCCCGTCAAAGTCGATCATCCGCACGGCCAGGCTCTATGCCGACATGCGTGATGCCGAGAATTTCGGGGGCGACACGCCGGAGCGTCTTCAGGTCGACTTCGAGCGGGCCATGACGCGGATGCGGCAGATCCGCCAGCGGATCAGCGGCGCCGATTCGGCCGTGGCCATCGCGGCCGAGGGCATCGATCTCTATTTCGGCGAAGCCCGCTTCGCCGGACCGGACACGGTGGTGGTCGCGGACAAGACGCTGCATTTCAAGAAGGCATTGGTCGCGACAGGCGCGCATCCGAGCGTGCCGGCGATTCCAGGGCTCGCCGAGGCCGGCTATCTCGACAATGAGAGCATGTTCAACCTCACGCAACGTCCCGAGCGGCTCCTGGTCATCGGCGGCGGGCCGCTTGGCTGCGAGACGGCGCAGACCTTCTGCCTGCTCGGCGCGAACGTGATCCTGGCGCAGAGCGATCCGATGTTCCTGCCCGGCGAGGAACGAGACGCCGCGCAGATCCTTTCGGACGCGCTGGCGCGCGAGGGGATCGAGGTGCGCCTCAACACAGAAGTGGTGGCGGTGCGGACAGAGGGCGGCAAGAAGCTCGCCGATCTGATGCGGGATGGCGACACGACGACGATTTCCGTCGACGAGATCATCACCGGCGTCGGCCGCTCGCCCAATGTCGAAGGCCTCGGCCTGGCAGACGCCGGGGTGGCGTATGACGCCAGCGGCATCAAGGTGAACGATCACCTGAGAACCACGAATCCGCACATCTACGCGGCGGGCGATGTGTGCCTTGAATACAAGTTCACCCATACCGCCGAGGCGACAGCGCGCATTGTCGTGCGCAATGCGCTGTTTCGCGGGCGCGAAAGGCTCAGCGAACTCGTCGTTCCCTGGTGCACCTATACCGATCCGGAAATCGCCCATGTCGGTCTCTATCCGATCGAGGCGCGACGGAACGGCATTCCGGTCAAGACCTATACGGTGCTGATGCATGATGTCGCCCGTGCCGTGATGGACGGCGAGGAGGAAGGATTCGTCAAGATCCATGTCAGGGAGGGGTCCGACCGTATCCTGGGAGCGACGGTCGTCGCCAGCCATGGCGGCGAGATGATCAATGCGGTGACGCTCGCCATCCGGTCGGGCATGGGACTGCATGCCCTGGCCGACGTCATCCATCCTTTCCCGACGCAGGCACAAGGCATCAAGATGGCGGGCGACGCCTACAGGCGAACCCGGTTCACCTCCTTGCGCAGGCGTCTGGCGGCGCGCTGGCTGGCATGGTCCAGGCGATAACTTCGCCGGCCCGCAGAGAGCTCGGGGCGGAAGTGGTCAGAAATATACAGTGCTTGACGAAAGCCTTGTTCAGCTAAACAAGGTGGCGCCGATGCTTGTGGTCACGGAATCGTTCTGAATGCCATCTGAATTGGGGCCTCTGCCTGGAACAACGCCACAGGCGTCCGCTTTGAACGGCCCAGGCGCGCGACCGGCTGTCGGCTCGCTCGAGCGGACGGCCCGGAGGCGTACGCTGATCGTGTCGCACGACCCGGGCTTTCCGCCGGCTTCAGGTTCGGATCTGAGAAACTATCGCAACGCTGAAGCGGCCGCCAGGTTCGGCCCGGTCTGCCTGGTTTCGGTGCGACCAAAGACAGAAGGGACCGTGCCTGATCCATTGATCCGCGTAGAGGCTCTGTCGGTCGAGGGAGAGCCCCGCACAGCGTCGATCGGTTGGTGGCGGTCAAGGGCGGAGAATCGCATACCGTGTTCCGCCCTGACACGGCTTGAGGCCCTGATCGGGGAATTCCGCCCGGACACCATCATTGTCGAGAGCGTCAGCCTGTTCAAGCTGCTGCGGCCTCTGCGGCCTCTAGCTAAGCAACTCATTCTCGACATGCACAATGTCGAATCCGACCTGGCCGGACAGATCAGGCATCTCAGCACCAAGCGAACCGCGGCTGCATTCAGCGTCAGGTTCCTCGAGAGGAAGGCACTATCCCTTGTCGACAGGGTATGGGTCTGCTCGAACCTGGATCGCCAGAAGCTGATGACGCTTTCCCGGCACAAGATCCCGATCGACGTCGTTCCGAACGGAATTCCGAAAGCCGGCAGTGGTCCCGGGCGCCTGCCTGCCGAGCCGTCAACCGGCAACGGCTTTCCTGTGATCGTGTACATCGGCCATCTCGCCTATCCGCCAAACGTTGATGCCGCGCAGCGATTGGCCAGTGTCATATTGCCCCGTATCCGAAACGCCCTGCCGGATGCCAGGCTCGTCCTGGCTGGACGCACCCCAAGACCGGAGGTGCAGGCATTGGCCGGATTGCCTGGTGTGGAGGTCATTGGAGATCCCGCGGATGTCGCGCCACTCTTGTCCAGCGCGCATCTCACCATCGTCCCGCTGACGGCGGGCGGCGGCACACGCATCAAGATCCTGGAAGCAATGGCCGCGGGCGTGCCGGTGGTCGCCACGCCGATCGCGGCCGAAGGCCTGGACCTGGTCGAAAATGACGAGGTGCTGCTGTCTCACTCCGACGAAAAGCTTGCCGAGACGGCCATCGAACTCTGCCTCGACCCCGAGCGCAGGGCGCGGCAACGCCTTCGCGCGTATCAGGCGGTATGGGCAAGGTTCAGCCCGCAAGCGATAGGCAATGCCGTTCGAGACGGACTTGGACTGAACGGTGCGACCATATGATCCCGCCGATCCTGCACCAGACATGGAAGACCGACAGCGTTCCCGCACGCTTCCAGGCGTATGCTGAGAGCTGGAAGCGGCACAATCCACACTGGACGGTGATGTTCTGGAGCGACCGGATGCTGCTCGAATTCGTGGCTGAGCACTATCCTGATTTCCTGCCAATGTTCTGCAGCTACACGAACGGCGTGCAGCGCTCGGATGCGGCCCGCTACATGCTGCTGCATCATTTTGGCGGGGTCTATGCCGACATCGACTGCGAATGCGTCGCGGCCTTCGATCCGATCATGGACGAGAGCCGTGTCGTGCTGTGCAAGGAGCCGGCCTCGCATGCGGCCGTCCAGGTGGATTTCCGGGACCTGCCCCACCTCCTGTTCAACGGGACGATGGCGAGCCCGCCCCGTCATCCGTTCTGGATCCATCTGCTGTCGATGATGCCCGGGCTCGCCGGCGCCAAGGACGTGCTCGACGCGACCGGTCCTTGCCTTTTGACCTCCGCCCAGCGCGGCTACAGCGATCAGGCGGCCTTCGCCATCCATCCCTCCGGTCTGTTCGCGCCGGTGACGTCTGGCGGGAGCACGGAGATCGAGGCCGGCGACGATGCGGCGCCGCTTTCGATCCATCACTGGGCAGGCACATGGTGGACCCCGGAGCCGCCGCCGAAATGGACGACCAAGCTTCGCAACCGGGCCTATCGGCTTCGGTACCACCTGACACGCGGTGCGTATCTGGATGAGGCCGTGGCAAAAGCCAGCGTCGACAAGGCTGTCCTCTCGGCACCGCCGCCCCCGGGCGGCAATATTGCCGTTCTGGTGCCGCTTCGCGATGCCGCCGACCTTATCCAACCTTTTCTCGATGCGCTGGATGGGCTCGACTACCCCAAGGACAGGATCAAGCTGGTCTTCTGCGAAGGCGACAGCCTGGACGGGAGTTGGGAGCGGCTACAGGCCGCGACAGCGGGACTGGCCGGCAAATATCGCGACATCGTGCTTCTGCAGCGACAGGTCGGCACCAAGCTCGACAGGGCAAAGCGGGCAAAGCCTCGGATGCAACGCGTCAGGCGGGGCGCGATCGCCAAGGTGCGGAATTACCTGATCGATCACGGGCTGCAGGAAGACGACGACTGGGCGTTGTGGATCGATATCGACGTCTGGCGCTTTCCCGGCGATGCGCTGAAGCAGTTGATCGCCACCGGACATCGCATCGCGGTGCCCAACTGCGTGAAGGTCGCCAATGGCGGCAGCTTCGACCTGAACAGCTTCATCATCAGGCGGCAGACCAAGGATTATCGCTACTACCGCGAGATACGCGGCGGCCTTCACCAACCTTCGGCGCAGACGCCAAGTCGATACCATCTCAGTGATGTCAGGCATCTCGACATCATCGGCCTGGACGCGGTCGGCGGAACGATGCTGCTGGTCGATGCCGCCTTGCATCGCGGCGGCCTTCGCTTCCCCGAAATTCCCTACCGCGACCTGATCGAGACCGAAGCTTTTGGCGTGCTCGCCAACGATCTCGGCATCAGGCCGGTCGGCCTGCCGAAGCTGGAGATCCTACACGTCCCCTGGTGAAGCGGCGGCCTGCCGAAGCGCCAGCCTGAGCGGCTCCAGACAGGTTTGCGGGCGCAAGCGCTCCCAGACATAGTTCGGGTCCGTCAGATGGGCGACCTTGTCGATCCAGCGTTGCGGCGCTTCGGGATCCCTGACCTCGTGCCAATCCTCGACAATGATGACAGGCAGGCCTTCGTAGAGAGGGTCTATCGGCGATGTCTTGGTCACCACGATGCAGCCGAGATAAAGCAGTTCCCATGTCCGGTGGCAGTCCAGGCCGTTTCCCGTGGTCGAGAGCACGAGCGGGTATTGCGCATACAGCTCCCAGATCGCGCGCTGCGACACACGTTTCCCGAGGAAATCGACATGTGGGCATCCGTCCAGGGCATCAAGCACTTCTCGACGCTGGCTGGAGCCCCTGCTGATGCTGAAATCGCAGAACACCCTGGGTGGACGGCGAGCCGCATCCCCCTGCCGGCCGCGCAGTGTTCGCAACTGCCGCGCCATACCAGCGGGCGTGGCAAGGGAACGTGGCGTATGGAGGTCCAGCCCGATCGGGAACGGCTTGATCCTGGGATGATCGCTGTCGCAGTTCTGGGTGTACCAGGACACCATATAGGGGTTGGCGAGAAGCCGCTCGACGGTATCTCTTGCCATGTCCGATGGCGCCGAGGCATCGCCGTCGGTGGTCAGCAGGATGAAGGGCGCCTTGATGGTCGGCAGGGCCACCCGGGTAAACGTGTCGAGATCGCAGGTTCGCGAAACCCTGGCCAAGGTGCTCAGCCGAACCCAGACGATGCCGTGCGCGCCGCTATAGTGGTCGCGGAAAAAGGCCTCGCCCTGGGTCGATTCGGTCGGTGCGCGGCGATACCAGTCGGGCCCGGCAAAGTCGCAGAAATGCGCGATCCCTTGCGACCAAAGCACGGGAGGAACGCTGAAGAATCGCAGCGCCTTGGAATACACAGCTTTTTTGCGTTTTGCCCACCAACGCTTCATGCCCATCGGCAACGCTTAGCCCAGACGCGGTAGCGGCTGCAATGTCCTGCCGCTCCATACCCATGCGACAACCCGCGATTCAACCCTGGACACACCAATCGTCAGGCGTGCAATTCCCTCGAAATCGGCGGTCCGACCGAAAATCCGGAGAATGTGACTTCGAAACCCTCGCGCTGTGGCGAGCAGCACATCATGCCGACATCGACCGTCTTCGAGATCGGGAAATAGGCGAGCCGCACCGGCTTCCAGTGACCGTCCGAAGCATCGAGATACTGGACGCGGATCGCCTGGCCATGGCGGGTCAGGCGGATGCTGACGCCATTGGGACCGGCATGAATGGCCACCAGCGACCAGTCCGATGTGTCGTTGGTGACCACGACGGAGAAATAGGCGAGGCCGTCGGTGTATTCGACGCCGGCTTTGATCCAGTTCGTTTCGCTCAGCCGGACCATCAGCCCGGCCTGGTCATAGAGCACCTTGTAGTCGCCCTTGACGGTGACTTCGGCGGTGAAATCGCCCTCGACCTGCCGATGCAGGAAGTGGCCGTTGTCGCGCCAGAAGCCGTAGAAGGTCTCGCGCCAGAAATCGGTCTCCTTGCCGGTGCGCACGCGCACCGCATCGCCGTCAATGGCGTGATGCGGCGGCGGGTTGAGCCAGGTCAGGTCCTGCAATGCCATTGCCTCGTGCCGATTCCGTGGTGAAGGCTCGCCGGCCCGACAGGCCGGCGCCTCATCAGCCCGCGAGTGTATAGGCGGTCTTCACCGTGGTGTAGAACTCCATTGCATAGCGGCCCTGTTCGCGCGGGCCGTAGCTCGAGCCCTTGCGGCCGCCGAAGGGGACATGGAAATCGACACCCGCCGTCGGCAGGTTGACCATCACCATGCCCGCTTCCGAATTGCGCTTGAAGTGGGTCGCGTGCTTGAGGCTCGTGGTGCAGATGCCCGAGGTCAGCCCGAAGGGCGTGTCATTGGCGACGGCAAGCGCCTCGTCATAGTCCTTGACGCGGATGACGCTGGCGACCGGGCCAAAGATCTCTTCGCGCGAACTGCGCATGGCATTGGTGGCCTCGGTCAGCAGCGCGGGGCTGAGATAGAAGCCCGGCGTCTTGCGGTCGAGCCGCTCGCCGCCGAAGGCGAGCGTGGCGCCTTCCCTGACACCGATGGCGATATAGTCCTCGTCCTGCTTCAACTGGGTGGCGTCGACGACCGGGCCGATCTGGGTCTGCGCATCGAGCGCATCGCCGATCACCAGCTTGCCCATCCGCTCCTTCAGCGCGTCGACGAAACGGTCGTGGATACCTTCGGTCACGATCAGCCTCGACGAGGCCGTGCAGCGCTGGCCGGTCGAGAAGAAGGCGCCGTTGAGCGCGCAATCGACGGCGACCGCAAGATCGGCATCGTCAAGCACGACCAGCGGGTTCTTGCCGCCCATTTCGAGCTGGAACTTGCGCATGTGTTCCACGCTTGCGGCGGCGACGCGTTTTCCGGTGCCGACCGAGCCAGTGAAGGTGATGGCATTGACGTCGGGGCTGTCGAGCATGGCCTGGCCGACCACCGAACCCTTGCCCATGACGAGGTTGAGCACGCCCTTGGGCAGGCCGGCGCGATGCAGGATGTCGACGATCGACCAGGCGCTCTCGGGAACGAGTTCCGCCGGCTTGAAGACGATGGTGTTGCCATGGGCCAGCGCCGGCGCGATCTTCCAGGCTGGAATGGCGATGGGGAAATTCCATGGCGTGATGATGCCGACGACGCCGACCGCTTCGCGCGTGATCTCGACACCGACGCCCGGCCGCACGCTCGGAACCATCTCTCCGGTCAGCCGCAATGTTTCGCCGGCAAAGAAATCGAAGATCTGGGCGGCGCGGATGGTTTCGCCAATGCCTTCGGCCAGCGTCTTGCCTTCCTCGCGCGCCAGGTTGCGGCCGATCTCGTCCTTGCGCGCCATGATCTCGTCGGACGCCTTTTTCAGCACCGCGTGGCGCGCCAGCGGACCGGAGCGGGACCATGCCGGGAACGCCGCCTTGGCCGCGGCGATCGCTTGGCTAGCCTGTTCAACGCCCGCCGAGGCATATTCGCCGACGACGTCGCCGGTATCCGAGGGGTTGATGTTGCGGGACCCGGCGTCGCCGACCCATTCGCCATCGATGAGGTTTTTTCGAAACTGAGCCATGTCCTGGTCTTTCCTGCTGGTTGGCCGCGCGGCGGCATCTGTCCGAACTGGTATTTGCCAGACAATTGCGTTGCGGGAAAGCACGCACTGGCCGAGCCGCCGCGACAAAAATCCCCGGGCCTATCCCTGGCCTTGATGGGACGGCAGGGGCCGGCACCCATGAACCCGCAATCCGGCTGACATCGGCCAGATGTCATCGCGGCTCAAACGAATTGCCCTGTACATAAGTGTCCACGAGCTTGATTTGCCTGATCCGGCATGTCATGCGTCATGCTGATGGCAGCAATCGAAACGACGATCCAGCGCGCCGGCGCCACCGGCAACATCAAGGCCACTCGTGAAGACTGGCTGAAGCTGGCGCTTGAAACACTGATCTCGGACGGTGTCGAACGCGTCCGCGTGCTGACGCTTGGCCAGCAGCTCGACGTCTCGCGCTCCAGCTTCTACTGGTATTTCAAGAGCCGGCAGGATCTGCTCGATCAATTGCTGGGCTACTGGCGGCAGACCAACACCAGGTTCATCGTCGAACGCGCCTCGCGGCCCTCGGCGACCGTCATTCGTGGGGTGATGAGCATTTTCGAATGCTGGGTGGATGAAAAGCTGTTCGACCCCCGGCTGGACTTCGCGATCAGGGCCTGGGCCCGCCGCTCGCCCGCAATCCGGCGCGCGCTCGATGAGGCCGACGAAGAGCGTGTCAATGCCATACGCGACATGTTCAAGCGCCATGGCTACGAGGAAGAAGACGCATTCGTGCGGGCCCGCGTCCTCTATTTCATGCAGATCGGCTATTACTCGCTCGAACTCAACGAACCGATGAGCACCCGCCTTACCCACGTCGCTTCCTATCTGCGCAGCTTCACCGGCCAGGAGCCTCCGGCGGAAGATGTCGAGGACTTCGCGCGCTATGTCGAGAAGACGCTTTCCGGCAAACGGTAGGCGCGCAACCATGGCCGCGGGGCCCTGAAGCCTTCTTGACGACACGCACCTCGCGCCCACCCCATGGACAGCACGCCCCCTCCGGGCTAAAGGCTGCAACGCACTAGACACATATGTACAATGCCGATAGGGTGCGCCGCCATACAGGTGGAGTGCGGCAGGATGAAATCCCAATACAGGGCGATCGTTATTGGCGGCGGCGTGGTTGGAGCCTCGGTGCTCTATCACTTGGCTAAGTTCGGCTGGAGTGATGTCGCACTGATCGAACGCGAGGTGCTGACAGCCGGGTCGAGCTGGCACGCGGCCGGCGGCTTCCACGCGCTGAACGCCGACCCCAACATCGCCGCGCTGCAGGCCTATACGATCGACCTGCTGTCGGAGGTCGAAAAAGAATCGGGCCAGAGCATCGGCATGCACATGACCGGCGGCATCTCGGTTGCCTCGGCGCCGGAACGCTGGGAATGGCTGAAGGCTTCCTACCGCATCTTCCAGACCATGGGCATAAACGATGTCCATCTGGTCGGCGTCGACGAGATCAAGCAACGCTGCCCGATCCTCAATACCGACGGCATGCTGGGCGGCCTTTATGCGGCACGCGAAGGCCATATCGACCCCTCGGGAGTCGTCCACGCCTATGCCAAGGCAGCGAGGAAGCGCGGTGCCGACATCATCGAGCACAACCGCGTTCTGGAGCTCAATCGTCGCGCCGATGGCAGCTGGGACGTGGTTACCGAGAAAGGCACTCTCATTGCCGAGCACGTCGTCAACGCCGGCGGATTGTGGGCCAAGCAGGTCGGCCGGATGGCCGGCATCGATCTGCCGGTTTCGCCAATGGAGCATCACTATCTCGTCACCGAAGCGCTGCCCGAGATCCAGGCGCTCGGCCGGGAATTGCCGCTGATCGTCGACCTCGAGGGCTTCACCTATATGCGCCAGGAGCAGAAGGGGCTGCTGCTCGGCATCTACGAGATCAACCACAAGCACTGGAACATGGACGGGGCACCCTGGGATTACGGCATCGAGCTGATCCAGGAGGACACCGACCGCATCGCCAACGAACTGGCGCTCGGCTTCAGCCGCTATCCCTGCCTGGAGACAGCCGGCATCAAGCGCTGGGTGAACGGCGCCTTCACCTTCTCGCCGGACGGTAATCCGCTGGTCGGCCCGGTGCGCGGTGTTCCCAACTACTGGGTGGCCTGCGGTGTCATGGCCGGCTTCCTGCAAGGCGGCGGCGTCGGCAAGTCGCTGGCCGAGTGGATGATCCATGGCGAACCGGAAGCCGACGTCTACGGCATGGACATCGCCCGCTACGGCGATTTCGCCTCCAACCGCGAATACATCAAGCAGACGACCGGGCAGTTCTATTCGCGCCGCTTCGTCATGAGCTATCCCAATGAGCAATTGCCTGCGGGGCGGCCGTTGAAGACAGCAGGCGCGCATGACGCCATGGATGCGGCCGGCGCGCGCTGGGGCAATTCCTGGGGCATGGAAGTGCCGCTCTATTTCGCCCCGCAAGGTTTCGTCGAAACACCGACGCTGAAGCGCTCCAATGCCTTCGACATCGTCGCCCGGGAATGCCGCAAGGTACGCGAAGGCGTCGGCCTGCTCGATATCACCGCCTTCTCGCGCTACGAGGTCACCGGACCGCAAGCGGAAGCCTGGCTCGACCGGTTGCTTGCCTGCGCCCTTCCCAAGCCTGGCCGCGCGAAACTCGCGACGATGCTGGGCGAAAACGGCAAGCTCAAAGGCGACCTCACCGTTTTCAACTGGGGTGACGGCAGCTGGTGGATCATGGGGTCCTACTATCTGCGCCAATGGCACATGCGCTGGTTCGAACAGCATCTCGGCGAGGGCGTGGCCGTACGCGACATTTCGGACGCGGTCGTCGGCTTTTCGCTCGCCGGCCCCAATGCGCGCCGCCTGCTCGAACGGCTGACGCACCAGGATGTCTCGCATCAGGCCTTCGGTTTCCTCACCTGCAAGATGCTGGATGTCGGCCTGGTTCGTGCCAAGGTCGGGCGGCTCTCGGTCATCGGCGAACTCGGCTACGAAATCCATTGCCAGGCCAATGAGCATGCGGGGCTGCGCCGGGCGCTGCTTGCGGCAGGCAGCGACCTCGGCGTAACCGAATACGGCTTCGGCGCGGTCAATTCGCTGCGGCTCGAAAAGAGTTTTGGCATCTGGTCGCGTGAGTTCACGCAGGATTACACACCGGCCGAGACCGGCATGGACCGCTGGATCGCTTTCGACAAGGGCGATTTCATCGGCCGCGAAGCGGCGCTGAAAGAGCAGAAGGCCGGCGCCAGGCGCACGCTGGTGACGCTCGAGATCGATGCCGCGGATGCGGACGCCAGCGGCTACGAACCGGTCTGGAGCGGAGGCAAGCTTACCGGCTTCGTCACTTCCGGCGGCTATGGCCATACGGTCGGCAAGAGCCTCGCCATGGCGCTTGTCGATGGCGATGCCACCGATGTCGATACTGAGTTGACAACCCATATCGTCGGCGTCGAAAGAGGTGCGCGCGTCATCGCTTCGTCGCCTTACGATCCACTGGGCAAAGCGATGCGGGCATGACCGATCGAACCGGTGCCATCCATGCTGAAGACCATGCCATGATCCACGCTCGCTCCCTGAAATCAGGCCTGTCCGGCACGCCATGACCAGACGCTATTCCGCTCTGTCGCTGTTCAAGGAAGGCCTGGTCGGCCAGACCGGCTGGAGGCAGGCCTGGCGCTCACCCGAGCCGAAACCATCCTATGACGCGGTCGTCATCGGCGGCGGCGGCCATGGGCTGGCGACGGCCTATTACCTTGCCAAGAATCACGGCATCGCCCGGGTGGCCGTGTTGGAGAAAGGCTGGATCGGCGGTGGCAACACCGGCCGCAACACCACGGTGGTACGATCCAATTACTATTATCCGGAAAGCGTCGAGCTCTACGGGCTGGCGCACCGGCTCTATGAAGGCCTGTCAAAGGACCTGAACTACAACGTCATGCTGTCGCAGCGCGGCATGGTCAATCTCTGCCATTCGACCGCCGAAATGGAGATCGGCGCCCGCACCGTCAACGCCATGCAGATCAACGGCATCGATGCGGAGCTGTTTTCACCGGAGGATGTGCGGCGCGTGGCGCCGATCTACAATTTTTCTCCGGATGCGCGCTTTCCCGTGTTCGGCGGCATCTGGCAGGGCCGCGCAGGCACCGCCCGCCACGACGCCGTCGCCTGGGGCTATGCCCGGGCGGCGAACCGGCTCGGCGTCGATATCATCCAGAATTGCGAGATCACCGATTTCATCGTCGAGGGCGGCCGCTGCCGCGGCGTCCAGACGACGCGCGGCGCGATCCGCACCGAGCGCGTCGGCATGGCTGTGGCCGGCCATTCCTCGGTGCTGGCGGCCAAGGCCGGTTTCCGGCTGCCGATCAATTCCTACGCCCTGCAGGCCTGCGTTTCCGAACCGGTGAAGCCGATCCTCGACACGGTGGTGCTGTCGCCCGGCTGCGGCGTCTATGTCAGCCAATCGGACAAGGGCGAGATCGTCATTGGCGGCGGGCTCGACCGCATCCCCTCCTATGCGCAGCGCGGCAATTTGCCGACGCTGGAAACCGTCATTGCCGGACTGCTGGAGATGTTCCCGATCTTCGGCCAGTTGAAGCTGATGCGGCAATGGGCCGGCATTGTCGACGTCGTGCCGGATTCCTCACCGATCATCGGTCCCTCGCCGCTGCCCAATTTGTTCCTCAATTGCGGCTGGGGCACTGGCGGCTTCAAGGCCATTCCCGCCGGCGGCACGCTGCTGGCAAACCTGCTGGCCACGGGCAAGCACAATGATATCAGCCGTCCCTTCGATCTCGATCGTTTCGCCAGCGGGCGGCTGATCGACGAAGCGGCCGGCTCCGGCATCGCGCACTGAGACAAAGACCAGAGGCCATCATGCAGCTCTTCCCTTGCCCGTTCTGCGGCCCGCGCGACGAGACCGAATTCCACTATGGCGGTGATGCCGGCAATGCCAGGCCGGATGGCGCCGACGTGCCGATCGAGCGCTGGGCAAATTACCTCTATCTGCGCGGCAACCCGAAGGGAGCGGCACGCGAAATCTGGGTGCACATGAATTGCGGCGAGTTCTTCGTCATGGAACGTGACACGGTCACGCACAAGGTGGTGTCCTCGACCGCCCTTGGCGGGGAGCACGCGACGTGACCGCCTCGCGCCTCGCCACCGGCGGCAGCGCCATCGACCGCTCGCGCCCAATCCGATTCAGCTTCGATGGCGCAACCGTGGACGGCTTTGCCGGCGACACCATCGCCTCGGCGCTGCTGGCCGGCGATGTCGCGGTC
This sequence comes from Mesorhizobium sp. HAY1-8B, assembly GCF_056868045.1. Classification (NCBI taxonomy): domain Bacteria; kingdom Pseudomonadati; phylum Pseudomonadota; class Alphaproteobacteria; order Hyphomicrobiales; family Phyllobacteriaceae; genus Mesorhizobium; species Mesorhizobium sp. HAY1-8B. The sequence goes on along the minus strand of NZ_CP200321.1, from coordinate 1,466,160 downwards.
GTCGGCCGCAGCTTCAAATATCACCGGCCGCGCGGCATCTGGGGCGCCGGCGTCGAGGAGCCAAACGCGCTGGTCGACATCGGCGGCCCACAGGCGACGCCGAACACGCGCGCCACGACCGAGCCGGCACGCGACGGGCTGGTGGCGAAAAGCGTCAACGCGACGCCCAGCGCGCTGGCCGACCGCAACGCCTTTCTCGACCGCTTCTCGCGCTTCATTCCGGCGGCGTTTTACTACAAGACCTTCATGTGGCCGGACTGGCACATGTTCGAGCCGCGCATCCGCGCCATGGCCGGACTGGGCAAGGTCGACACCGACTGGGCGTCGCCGGGCACGGCTGACCAGATCAACCACCATTGTGACGTGCTGGTGGTCGGCGCGGGACCGGCCGGATTGGCAGCGGCAAGGCTGGCGTCAGGCGCTGGCCTCTCCGTCACGCTGGTCGACGACCAGCGGACGCCGGGAGGATCACTTGGCCACCGCGCCGGCGAGATCGACGGCAAGCCGGCTTCCGTGTGGATCGACGAGACGGTTGCGGAACTTGGCGCGGGCGGTCACCTGATCCTGACAGCGACCACCGCCTTCGGCATTTACGACCACAATCTGGTCGGTCTGAACCAGCGTCATTTCGATGGCCGGCACGACACGCTGTGGCGGGTTCGGCCGCGCCAGATCGTGCTGGCGACCGGCGCCATCGAACGGCCACTGCCCTTTGCCAACAACGACCTTCCGGGCATCCTGTCGGCGGACGCGGCACTTGCCTATCTCAGGCGCCATGCGGTGCTGGTTGGGCGGCGCATCGCCGCCGCCACCAACAATGACAGCGCTTACGAGGTCGCGGCAGCGCTGGCCGAGGCCGGCGCCGAAGTCACGCTCGTCGACATCAGGCGTGACGGCATGCCCGACGCACCGGCCAAGGTGCGGCTGGTCAAAGGGAGCGCGCTTGCTTCCGCCAGGGGCAAACTGCGCGTCGAGGGCGTGACGCTGGATGACGGCACCAGGCTCGATGCCGATTGCGTGCTGGTCTCGGGCGGCTGGACGCCGACCATTCATCTCTTCGGCCAGGCCAAGGGCAGGCTGGCCTGGAGCGACGCACGCGCCGCCTTCCTGCCGGGCGATCCTGTCGACGGCATTTCAGTCGTCGGCGCCGCGGCTGGCGCGGTCTCCTTGTTGGAGGTGTTCGCCGGCTCGGAGAAAGCTGTTGGCTTGCTCGGCCAGACGAAAGCAGCCGTGCCGCGCAGCACGGGTCCGGAAGCGACGGGCGGCGTTGCGGCCGCCTGGCCGGTGCCCGGTTCGAAAGGGCGCATCTGGATCGACTACCAGAACGACGTGACGGTAAAGGACGTCGAACTGGCGGCGCGCGAAAACTTCGTCTCGGTCGAGCATCTGAAACGCTACACCACGCTCGGCATGGCGACCGACCAGGGCAAGACCTCCAACCTGCCCGGCTTGGCGCTGATGGCCGGCATCACCGGCCGCACCGTGCCGGAAGTCGGCACCACCACCTACCGTCCGCCCTTCACGCCGGTGCCGCAGGCAAGCTTTGCCGGCGCGCGCGTCGGCGAACTGATGGCACCGGTGCGCAGGCTGCCGCTGGAGACCATGCATCGCGCCGGCGGCGCCGTCTTCCAGGAATATGGCGGCTGGCTGCGGCCGGCCCATTATGGCGGCCGCGGCGCTGACGCGGATCGCGCCATCCAGGACGAGGCGTTGCGCGCGCGCCAATCGGTCGCGCTGTTCGACGGTTCGACGCTGGGCAAGATCGAGGTGATCGGCCCCAAGGCGGCCGCGTTCGTCGATTTCCTCTACTACAACACCATGTCGACGCTGAAGCCGGGCCGCTGCCGCTATGGCTTCATGCTGTCGGAGAACGGCGTGGTCTTCGATGATGGCGTGCTGGTTCGGTTGGACGAGCATCGCTTCGTCGTGTCGTGTTCATCCTCGCATGTCGCTGCCGTGCATGCGCGGCTGGAAGAGTGGCGCCAGGACCGATTTGGCCGCGACGCGGTCTATATCCACAACGCCACATCGGACATGGCGACGCTGACCGTTTCGGGGCCAAACGCCCGCAAGCTGCTCGAAAAACTGGAGCTCGGCCTCTCGCTCGACGAGGCCGACCTGCCGCATATGGCGATCGGTCACGGCAGCTATGGCGGCGACGAGGTCCGCGTCGCCCGCGTCAGCTTCACCGGCGACAGGAGCTACGAGGTCTCCATCCGCGCAGATCGTGCCGAGCCTCTATGGGCGCATCTGCGTCAGGCCGGCCAGGTGTTCGACGCTGTCGTCATCGGCCTCGAAGCGCTGATGATCCTGCGCGCCGAGAAAGGCTTTATCGTCATCGGCAAGGACACCGACGGCACGACGCTGCCCCACGACCTCGGCAGCGAAGCGCCCCGCACCAAACGCCAGACCGAATATGTCGGCCGCCGCTCGCTGTTCACCGAGGAGGCATCGCGAAACAACCGCCTGCAGCTTGTCGGCCTGGCGGTGCCGTCTGGCGAGGCGCCGCTACCAACTGGCGCCCACGGCATCAAGCGGAGCGACGGCAGACTGTACAGCCAGGGCTTCGTCACCTCGAGCTACCAGAGCCCGACGCTTGGCCGTCCCATCGCGCTTGGCCTGATCGAGCGCGGCGCGGTCCGCCACGGCGAGGCGATCGAAATCCAGCATCTCGGCAAGGTTCGGACGGCAACGATTGCCGCGCCTTGCGCCTTCGACCCGGCGGGAGAGCGGCTCCATGCGTGATCTCGCGGAAAAATGGTCGGTCGCACCTGACTGGCAGAACGCCACGATCGAGGTGCCGGGGCTCAGGATAGGCGCGGTTGCCGGGCTGCACCAACGTCTGGTCAGCGGCGACCTTGCTGCATGGGCCGAGGCATCCGGCTTCGATGGAACGGCCGTCGGTGCGTTCGGCCTGGCCGAGGGCGCACGCTATTCGGTTCGTCTGGCACGCGACCGATTGCTTGCCGTGTCGGCCACGCCCATCGGCATGGCCACGGGGTGGTGCAGCCAGGGGTTCGCGGTGACGGAGATCAGCGCCGGGCTACAGGCGTTCGAGGCAGAGGGCGCGGCGCTTGATGCTTTCATCGCCCGTGGAACGGCGCTCGATCCCGGACAACCGAGCACCAGTGCGGCACTGTCCTTTGCCGGCATCAGCGCCATCGTCTATCGCCATGAAAGCAAGCTGCGCATCCATGTCGACCGCGGTCTCGCGGCCTATCTCTGGACGTGGATGGAGCAGGCTACCGGCCACATCGCGGCGAAAACCAGCCGGCCATGATCACGCTCAGAGCGTGAACGACCAGAACAGGCAGGCCAGCGTCGCGGCGGCGAAGACCACGAAGAACAGGCTGCGCAACAGCACGTTGCGGCGCAACTCGTTCATGACGAAGTGGCAGCCGACAACCGCCACGGCAAACAGGAACCGCCAGTTCAGCAGCGCCCACAAGGCGCTGCCCTGACCGAAAGCCCATCTGGCGAGAAGGCCGCCTACGATGGTGGCAAACAGCACGATCACCGTCCAGAAGATCGCGTCGGCGGCATGGGTGAGAACGATGCTGGCGGCGCGGATCGGCAGGATCATCATCAACAGCGCGCTGAAGAAGTAGACGGCAGCCAGCGGAATGAACGTCCCGGCATCGGCGATGCCGTCGAGGCGCCTGACGCCGATCGCACCATAGGGATAGCCGTGCCGTGCCACCGCCAGGCTCAACGCCATCAGCAAGGCGGTCAGCACCGCGACGAGTGCGAAGGTCGTGAGGGCTTTGCTCATGGTGTTCCTGTCCCGGGCGAATCAGACAGGAACTTTGTAGCGGGCGGTCGTAAATTGCACGTAAGCGGCGGTACCGCCCGTGCGGATTTCGACCTTGGCGCAATCCTCTTCGCGGCTGGCTATTCGGCGGCGATCCTGCCGGCCGAGCGGTTGGCGAGCACGAAGCCGACCTCGTCGACCGCCTGCGCCGCGCGCTTCAGGATGGCCTCTGAGCGCAGCACGCCGTCGGTGAAATCCTTGTCGGTGGCATAGACGGCGGTCGGCAGGGCAAAGGCCTCGAAGAAGCCGAACAGCGGCCGCAGCTGATGCTCGACGATCAGGGCATGACGCTCGCCACCGCCGGTCGCGGTCAACACGATGGGCTTGCCCCGGAGCGCTGCCGGATCGATCAGGTCGAAGAAGTGCTTGAACAGGCCGGTGTAGCTGCCCTTGTAGGTCGGCGAACCGACCACGAGCACATCAGCCGCGAGGATCTGGGCCAGGATCGGTTGAGCCTGGCCGTCGAGGTCGCGCGCCCACCTTGCCGTACCCAGCGATGGGCCGACATCCTCGATGTCATAGGTGCTCGCCGACAGGCCATGGCGCGCGGCGATGTCCCTGGTGACCAGATCGACGAAGGCGCGCGTCTTTGACGGCCGGGTGATGTTGCCGGAAAAGCCGACGACTGTTGGGTTTGACATGGCAGTGGGCCTCTTGATGGTCGAAGTTTTGCTGTGCGGGCCGCCCGCCCGCCGGTGGAAATCAGCTCCAGGCGTGCAGCGGCGGAATTTCGCCATTGGGGATATATTTTCCGAGGATCGAGTACTTCCATCGCACCGGATCGTGCCGCATGTCGGCGGCTTTCGCCACCTGTATCAGACAGGGGAGGTCGACGGTCCTGCCGCCTTCGGTCGTGATGGGAAAATGGCTGTCGCCAAGTGTCGGCGGGAAGCGGAGAACCTTGATGCGATCGGAAACGTCCGTGGTCATGGCCGGCCTCCCGCGATCCAGCGGCGGGCTATACCTGACGGCGTTGAAAGCGGGCGCAGAAGGGCTGGCATGGCGTGGTCCTGTCCAGAAAACAGATCGCCGATGCAGATTGCTTATTCTATAAATTCTGTAGAGTTAGTTTATTCCAAATCGTTGCCCACGATTAGTTTTTTCTCTTCAGACCATAAGGGCGGAGTCGGCCGAGGGCCGGCCCGGCTGAACCGGGCCGGCTTCGATGATCAGAATGCCGGTTCGACCGAATTGACATTATCCTTGGTGACGACGGTGAGCGGGATCGGCAGCCGGTCCTTGACCTCCTTGCCGTCGATGATCTGCGCCATCGTGTTGATGGCCAGGCGGCCGTCCTCGACCGGCGACTGGACGATGGTCGAATACATCTCATTGCTGCGGATCGACTCGAATGCGTCCTTCTGGCCGTTGATGCCGACGATCGGCGGTGCCGCCTTGGAGGGGTTGGCCTCCTTCCAGGCGTCGATGAAGCCGCGCGCCATGGTGTCGTCATTGGCGTAGACGCCACTGATCTGGTCGCCGAAGCGGGTGATCAGGTCGCGGCTCACCACCAGCGCCTTCTGCTGGTCGAAGTCGGCGTTGACCGTGTCGAGCACCTTGATATCGGCGTTGGTTTCCTTGAGGCGGTCGGTGAAGCCGGTCACGCGGCCGATCGTGGTACCGTTGCCGGCCTGGCCGGCGATGATGACGACGGAGCCCTTGCCCCCCAGCGCCTTGCTGAGCGAATCCGCGGCGAGCTTGCCTTCCTCGTAGACGTCAGGCCCGGTGAAGGACTTGATGAACGGCTTGGCATCGTCGCTCATCGGCGAATTGATGAGGATCGCCGGAATGTTGGCCTGCTGTGCGCGGGCGAGGCCCGGTATGTAGGCCTGCGGATCGAGCGGCCACAGGATGATGCCGTCGACCTTGCGCGCCACGCAGGTGTTTAGCTGCTCGGTGCCCTTCTGGACGTCGAAATCCTGGCTAAGGCTCAGGATCTCGATGTCGAGCTCCTTGGCACGGGCTTCAAGCGCCTTGTTGGCTGGCGTGGCATAGGCATGCGAATCCGCCGCCGTCACATAGCAAACCGTCTTGGCACTGGCCCAGCCTGTCGATGCCAGCACCGCGATGGCGGCGATCTGGAGCATGCTTGTCTTGCCGATCATGTTTTTCCTCCTTGAGTGATTGGATTGTCGCGAATGAGCGCGGGGCGCGTGCCCGGAGCCCTCCCCTTGGTGGTAACGGCCCGATCGAGCACGACGAGCAGGATCAGGATGAGCCCCGATACGACCTGCTGGACGTATGCGGGAACGGACTGGAACTCCATCGCGATGGTCAGCGAGCCGATGGTCAGCACGCCGCCGAGCGTGCCGAGCGCGGATCCCCTGCCGCCTTCGAGGCGGGTTCCGCCGACGACGACGGCGGCGATGACGGCAACCGTCAGTTCCGAGCCGAAGACGGGCGAACCGGTGTTGGTGACGAGGCTCTGCAGAACCCCGGCCAGGCCGGCGAGCGTGCCGGCGAAGACGAAGCCGAGAAAGACGACGCGGTCCGAAGCAACGCCGCTTTCCTTGGCGGCCGCCGGATTGGAGCCGACGGCAAAGACATTGCGGCCCGGAATGGTGCGCGTCAGCCAGAAATGCAGCAGCACGATCAGGATGATGAACAGGGCGCTGCGAATGGTGAAGACATCGAGATAGATCTTGGCCAGCGCCAGCGAGAGCATGATGTCGGTGCCTGTCACCGGCTGGCTGTTGGTGATCCAGTGCGCGAGCGAACGGAAGATCAGCATCGTCGCCAGCGTCAGGACAAGCGAATTCACCTTCAGGCCGACGACCAGCGCGCCGTTGATGGCGCCGGCCAGCGTGCCTACCAGGACGCCGGCGATCACGGCTGGGAGGATGCCGATCTCGCGTTGGAGGATAACCGATACGATGCCGGCCAGCGCGAACACGGCGCCGCCGGAGAGATCGATCTGGCCCGATATCAACAGCACCGTCAGGCCGATGGCGATCAGGCCGATCGTCGCCGCGCGGTCGAGGCCTAAGCCGAGGGTCGAGGCGGAGAAGTAACCGGGAACCACCAGCGCCGAGATGACGAGCGTCAGGCCGAGGATGATCACGACCCGATGCCGCGAGGCAAGCGTCAGCAGCCGCATCATGCCACCCCTCGCTTGCGCAACGCGGCATCCATGCCGACGGCGCCGACGATCAGGATGCCGAGCACAAAGCCCTGGATCGGCGTGCGCACGCCGTCGAGAACCATGACATTGGTCAGAAGCTGTACGAAGATGAGGCCGGCGATCGCCCGCGGCACGGAGCCGAAACCGCCGATGATCGACACACCGCCGACCACCACCGCGGTGATGGCGCTGAATTCATAGCCAGCCCCGATGAGCGGCCGCGCGCTTTGCAACGTCAGCCCGAGCAGGCCGCCGCTGATGCCGGAGGCGAGCGCCGTGATGACGAAGGCGCCGGCCTTCACCGCCTGCACGGGAACGGCGCTTGCCTCTGCGGCTTTGTAATTACCGCCGGTGGCGAGCGTCCACCGGCCCCAGACGGAACGCGACAGGACGAAATGGCCGATGAGGGCGATGGCCAGGAAGATCAGCACCACGACCGGAATGCCGAACAGGCGGCCCTTGGCGAATTCGGCCGAGGCCGGGTTGCTGCCGTAGACGATGACCCCGCCGACCGCCGCCTGGACGATGCCCAGGCCAATGGTGCCGATGCCGAGCGTGGCGATGATGGGATTGATGCCGACATAGCCGACCAGCACGCCGTTGAGCAGGCCGATCAGGCCGGCGAGGCCGACCGCCAGAACGAAGGCGGGCAGCGGCCCGATCAGCGGCTGCAGCCCGAGCGACAGGATGGCGCCGCAGGCGATCGTTGCCGGCACCGACAGATCGGCCAGGCCGCCGACCACCAGCACAAAGGTCATGCCGACGACGACGATGCCGACGATGGACATCGAGGTCAGGACATTGAGCAGATTGCCTGTGGTGAAAAAGGCAGGGCTGACAAAGGAGCCGTAGAGCAGAACGGCGAGGATGGCGAAGGCGAGCCCTGCCTTCGACAGGGCGTCGACAAGCCTGCCGCCGCGCGTAAAACGCTCGTTGCGGGTCACGCCGCTGATCTCCATGGCCGCGTCGGTCACGCCATTTCCTCCCCGGTCGCCAGCGCCATGATGCGTTCCTCGCTGAGGTCGGCCCGCATCAGCGGTTCGGAAGCGTGCCCGTCGCGCATCACCACGACGCGGTCGCAGACGCCGAGGATTTCGGGCAGTTCCGAGGAGATCATGACCACCGCCATGCCGCCGGCGACGAGTTGGCCGATGATGTGATGGATCTCGGCCTTGGCGCCGACATCGACGCCGCGCGTCGGCTCGTCGAGGATCAGCGCCGACGGCTTGGCGGCAAGCCATTTGGCGATCACCGCCTTCTGCTGGTTGCCGCCTGACAGGAGATTGATGCGGCGTTCGCCGTCGGGCGGCGAAATGGAAAACTGCTTCACATAGTCCGCCGCCAGCGCGCGATCGGCACCGCGCCTGATGCGCCCGAAACGGCTGAGGCGACGCAGTATGGGCAGGCTGATATTTTCCCGGATCGACATGCCCGGCACGATGCCGTCGCCCTTGCGGTCTTCCGGAACATAGGCAATCCCGGCCCTGACCGCCTGGGACGGGGAATTGATCGAGACCTTGCGGCCGTTGACGCTGACCGTGCCTTCGACCAGCCGCGACAGGCCGAAGATGGCGCGCGCCACCTCGGTGCGGCCGGCGCCGACCAGGCCGGTCAGGCCCAGTATCTCGCCGGCTCGCACATCGAAGCTGATATCGCGGAAGTGCTTGCCGTCGCTGATGCGCTCGACGCGCAGCACGGACCTGCCAATCTCGGCCGGGCTTTTGGGGAAGACGTTGCTGACCTCGCGGCCCACCATCAGCCTGATCATCTGGGCGGCGTTTATGCCTTGGATCGGACGGGTCTCGATCATCGAGCCGTCGCGCAGCACGGTCACCTCGTCGGCGATCTCGAGCACCTCCTTCAGCCTGTGACTGATGTAGATGATGGCGATGCCGTCGTCGCGCATCTTGCGCAGGATCCGGAACAGTGCCGCCGTCTCATGCTCGCTGAGGCTCGATGTCGGCTCGTCCAGGACGATGATCCGGGGCTGGGCCGCGTAGGCCTTGGCGATCTCGACGAGCTGCTGCTGGCTGATCGACAAATTGCCGAGCCGTTCGCGCGGGTTGATGGCCGCTCCCAGCTCGTCGAGGACGGCGGCGGCCTTCCTGACCATCTCGCCCTTCCGCAGAAGACTCCATTTGCCGGGCATTCGGCCCAGATAGACGTTTTCCGCGACCGTCAGATCCGGAACCAGATTGATCTCCTGATGCACCATGCGGATGCCGAGCGCCTGGGCGTCGGCCGGCCGGCGCATGCGCACCTCGGCACCGCCGACCTTGATGGTGCCGCTAGTGGGTGCGTAGGAGCCGTTGAGCACCTTCATCAGCGTCGACTTGCCGGCGCCGTTTTCGCCCACAACAGCATGGACGGTGCCGAACCTGACAGCGAAATTGACGCTGGACAGAGCCTTCACGCCCGGAAACGTCTTGCTGATGCCTTTCATGTCCAAGGCGAAGTCGGCGGCGACGGCACTCATGTCTGGCAGGTTCCTCCCTGGCGGCCTATCCCGTTGTCCTCGGCATCGGGTGTTGCGTTATTTTAGTATAATACCCCATTGGAACGCGAACCTCCTCCGACCTGAATGCTCACCTCCCGGCGTGCGAATTGGTTCAGGCCTTCGTCTGCGGATCGAATTCCTCACTGCGGATGCCGGACTATTGCACTAATATAACAGTTCTGACAAGCTGGATTCCGATGAACTGGAACCGCTCCATTGCCGGCAGAGATCGCCACGCGCATTGGGTGCATTCCAATCTACATTCTAATATAATCTGATCACTTCTGGTGAACGAAGCTACGGATTTGCCATGGACCTGGACCCTTCGACCCTCAATCGGGCTCTGCCGCTTCGCGATCAGATCTATCAGAAGATCCGTAATCTGATCGTCGTCGGACAGATGAAGCCGGGGGAAGTTATCAACGAGGTGGCCATCGCGGAGGCACTCGGTGTTTCACGGACGCCGGTTCGGGAAGCGGTCAAGCGCATCAGTGACGAGGGCCTGGTCAAGATACTGGCGCAGACCGGCACCTATGTCGCGCCGATCAGCCGGGCCGACCTGGAAGAGGCCTATGTGATCCGCCGGGCGCTCGAGATGGAGAGCGCCAGGCGTGCGGCCGTGAAGCTGACGCCGGCAGCCGCCGAACTGCTTGAGGACAACATGGCGGCGCACCGGCTGGCCATATCGCGCGGCAGGTACGCAACCGCGATCCAGCTCGACGACGTCTTCCATCGTACCATTGCCGAGATCTGTGGCCTGCCAATGATCTGGCGGGCCGTCGACATTTCCAAGGCGCAGATGGATCGTGGCCGTTATCTCGCTATTCCCAAGCCCGGCTATGGCGAACAGACGATCGAGCAGCACGAGGCCATCCTTGACGCGCTGAAGCGACACGATGCCGAAGGCGCCGCGAAGGCAATGGAGCACCATCTCGAGACGTCGTTCCGCAACACGCTCGAAGTCGCCGCCGACCTTCTCGGCTGAACCCGCACCGGAGACGACCCGCACATGCGGAGAATGGGACTTTGCATCGGCCTGAAGGCCGAGGCGATCGCCGAATACAAGCGCGTCCACGCCGCCGTCTGGCCAAGCGTGCTCGAAGTCATCAGCCGTGCCAACATCCGCAACTACTCCATCTTCCTGCGTGAGCCCGAGAACCTGCTTTTCGCCTATTGGGAGTATCATGGCAGCGATTTCGCCCAAGATGCCGCACGAATGGGCGAATCCTCCGCCATGCGCAAATGGTGGGAGCTGTGCGATCCCATGCAAAAACCATTGCCGACCCGCGCCGACGGAGAATGGTGGGCAGCCATGGAAGAAGTCTTCCATCTCGACTGACCGCGAACCAATCGTGCGTGGTCGCCTGCCCGGCCAGATGCCCGGTTTCAGTCGGGATTGATCCGAGCGCGGCGGACGGGTGGAATTCACTCCCCTCTACGCCAAGACGGTTCCTCAGCGCCGGTAAGGCGGCTGTCACTGCCGCCGCTTGACCACTGACATTCTATTATATTAGTATTTCTCATCGTTCATCCCTGACTTCGTCGGGGAGAGCTTCCTTCAGAGTTTGTGTAATGACGCGGTTCATCCAGCTTTCGCATGCCGACAACATTCTTCTTGCGGTCGACCCGTTGAAGGTCGGCGACAGGGCCGGCGAGGTCGCCGCCAGGGCACGGATACCGCGCGGCCACAAGATGGCCATGCGCGACATCGCTTCGGACGAACCGATCGTGAAATACGGCCAGACCATCGGCTTTGCACGCGAACCAATCGTCGCCGGCGACTGGGTGCACGAGCACAATGTGTATCTGCGCAATTTCGAGCGCGACTACCTGTTCGGCACAAACGCCAGGCACACGCCTGTTCTTCCAGAGGCCGAACGCGCCACCTTCCTGGGTTACCGCAGGCCGAGCGGCAAGGTCGGCACGCGCAATTTCATCGCCGTCCTGACTTCGGTGAACTGCTCGGCCAGCGTCGCCCGCTTCATCGTGGAAGAGGTCAACCGGTCGGGCATCCTGCGCGACTATCCCAATGTCGACGGCGTCATTTCGCTCGTCCACGGCACAGGTTGCGGCATCGACACCAAGGGCCCCGCCTACGATCTCCTGAAACGCACGCAATGGGGGTTTGCCACCAACCCCAATGTCGGCGGCGTGCTGATGGTCGGGCTCGGCTGCGAAGCGTTCCAGATCCCGCGCTGGATGCAGTCCTACAACATCGAGGAGAGCACCATCTTCCGCACGATGACGATCCAGGAGACCGGCGGCACCCGCAAGACCGTCGAGGCCGGTGTCAAGGCGATCCTCGACATGCTGCCGACCGTGAATGCGGCGGAAAGAACGCCGCAGCCGGCTTCCGAACTGGTGCTGGCGCTGCAATGCGGCGGGTCGGACGGTTACTCCGGCATCAGCGCCAACCCGGCGCTTGGTGCGGCGGTGGACCTGCTGGTCGCGCAGGGCGGGACGGCCGTTCTCTCGGAGACGCCCGAGATCTATGGCGCGGAGCATCTTCTCACCTTGCGCGCCGAGACCCGCGAAGTGGGAGAGAAGCTGATCGAGCGCATCCGCTGGTGGGAGGACTATACCGCCAGGCACGACATGGAGATGAACAACAACCCGTCTCCCGGCAACAAGCTGGGCGGGCTGACGACCATACTGGAGAAATCACTCGGCGCCTCCGCCAAGGGCGGCACGACCAACCTGCGCGCCGTGCTGGAATATGCCGAGCCGATCAACGAGCGCGGCCTCGTCTTCATGGATACGCCGGGTTACGACCCGGTCTCGGCCACCGGACAGGTTGCCGGCGGCGCCAACATATTGTGCTTCACCACGGGACGCGGCTCGGCCTTCGGCTGCAAGCCGACGCCTTCGATCAAGCTCGCCTCCAACTCCTTCATCTTCGAGCAGATGCGCGAGGACATGGACATAAACTGCGGCGACATACTGGACGGTGTGACGCTGGCCGAGAAGGGCGAGGAGATCTTCACCGAGATCCTGCGCGTGGCATCGGGCGGGCGCACCAAGTCGGAATCGCTCGGTTATGGCGACAACGAGTTCGTGCCCTGGAGTCTCGGCGCGACGATGTAGCAATCCCGCCCGCTTTCATCGGGCAGCCCTCCAGCATCTCAAACGGAAAGAACCGCTCGACATGAACAGGATCGATCTTGACGGCCAGCACGCCGTGGTCACCGGCGGCGCGCAAGGCCTCGGCTTCGCGATGGCCAAGCGTTTTGTCGCCTCCGGCGCGACGGTCACCTTGTGGGACATCGACGAAGCCCGTCTCGATGCGGCCAAGCGGGAGCTCGGCAAGGCCGCCACGACGCTGGCCGTGGACATAGCCAGTTGGGAAGCGGTGGACGCCGCCCGCGCCAGAACGGAGGAGATCGCCAACAAGATCTCCATCCTGGTCAACTCGGCGGGCATCGCCGGTCCGGCCGCGCCGCTCGATAGCTACGACATCGATGTCTGGAAGAAGGTCATCGACATCAACGTCAACGGTACCTTCTACGTCAACCGCGCCGTGGTTCCCGGGATGAAGGAGCGCAATTACGGGCGCATCGTCAACATCGCCTCGGTCGCCGGCAAGGAAGGCAATCCCAATGCCGCCGCCTATTCGGCCTCGAAAGCCGCGGTCATCGGCATGACCAAGTCGCTTGGCAAGGAACTGGCGCAGTACGACATCGCGGTCAACTGCATCTCACCGGCGACGGCGCAGACGCGCATCCTCGAGCAGCTGACGGCCGAGCACATCGAATATATGCGTTCGCGCATTCCGCGCGGCCGCCTGCTGGAGGTCGACGAGGCCGCCGCCATGGTCGCCTGGCTCGTCTCGAAAGAAAACAGCTTCACCACGGCCTCGACCTTCGATCTGTCGGGTGGACGCACGACCTACTGATCGAGATCAAGCTTCCGCGGCACTGGCTTCCGGCGTCAGCCGACGGCCGGGACGGCACGTGTCCGCCCCGGCACGATCTCGAGCGCGCCGTCGGGCATGGCGGCCGCGATGCCTAGAATGTGACCGGAGCCGAGAAGCAGCCGCGGAGAGCCCAGCGGGGGCGTCGTCATCGATCTCGTCGCCGAAATGGGCAACAGACGGCGAGCCCTGCTTGGGAAAGGTCGGCGCGGCGGTTAGGCGGTGAGGCTGGATTGTCGGCGCAACCCTCTAGTGAGCGGAGCTGCTCGAGGCGAGCGTGACCAGGGCCGTACGGCCCATTCACCGGTTGCGGTTGGCTGAGAGACTGTTTGGTGGAGCCAATCGGAATCGAACCGACGACCTCTTGAATGCCATTCAAGCGCTCTCCCAACTGAGCTATGGCCCCACTTCCGGCAGTCAACCGGCGCCGTTTCCGGCGAAGAGATCAGCGCGGGTTGGAACACCGCGCCGTTAGTGCAGGCGGCTTCTAACCCCGCCTTTCCCAGATATCAAGCCTTCAATGCCGGCTTTTTGTTCACAGGCCAAGAAAGCCTGCAAACGCTTGTCTCTCGGGTCGATCAGACCTCGTCGTCGTCGTCGCCGACGCCGATCATGTCGGCAACGTCGTCGTCTTCTTCCTCTTCGTCGGCAAGGAAGGTATCGTCCTCGTCGTCGCCGAGATCAACGTCCTCGTCGTCGCCGAGATCCGGCAGGTCGTCACCCTTGACGTCCTCGTCGGCCTCTTCGAGCGAGACCACTTCAACGCCCTCTTCGTCCTCGGCGTCCACTTCCTTCTCGGCCACTTCCTCTTCCTCCTCGAGAGCGGCGATCTTGCCTTCCTCGAAATAGGAACGCGGATAGGTCTTGCCGGTGTAGGGCGAGACGATCGGGTCCTTGTTCAGGTCGTAGAATTTTCGACCCGTTTCGGGGTCGATACGCTTTGTGCCAAGTTCGGTTTTTGCCACGGCAAGCCTCGTGAATAAAAGAGTGGTCCCCTTAACCACTGTTTGCGGCGCTGTCAAAGCCAAAAGCCGGCGTCACAAAACCAAGTCCTGAAAGGCCTCGCGGCAAGTGACGACCATGGGGATGACCATTTCGCCCCGCCGTGATACGAGACCGCCGCAACAAATGAAAAGCGCCGGCCCGCCGGCATTCCGTTCAGGGAAATTCCATGTCTCACGCCGCCGCTGCCAAGCCGGCCACCGCCCGCAAATCTCAAGCCCTTTCCGGCACGGCACGCGTGCCGGGCGACAAGTCGATCTCGCACCGCTCCTTCATGTTCGGCGGTCTCGCCTCCGGCGAAACCCGCATCACCGGTCTGCTGGAGGGGGAGGACGTGATGCGCACGGGCGCGGCCATGAAGGCGATGGGCGCGCATATCGAGAAGCGCGGCGCCGAGTGGGTGATCCGCGGCACCGGCAACGGTGCGCTCTTGCAGCCGGAAGGCCCGCTTGACTTCGGCAATGCCGGCACCGGCTCACGGCTGACCATGGGTCTCGTCGGCACCTATGACATGGAAACCACCTTCATCGGCGACGCCTCGCTGTCCGGGCGGCCGATGGGCCGCGTGCTCGAGCCGCTGCGCCAGATGGGCGTGCAGGTGCTGAAGGCCACACCCGGCGACCGCATGCCGATCACGCTGCATGGTCCCAAGCACGCCGCCCCGATCACCTACCGCGTGCCGATGGCCTCGGCGCAGGTGAAGTCAGCCGTGCTGCTCGCCGGCCTCAACACGCCCGGCATTACCACGGTGATCGAACCGGTGATGACGCGCGACCACACCGAAAAGATGCTCAAGGGCTTTGGCGCCAACCTGTCGGTCGAGACCGACGAACGCGGCGTGCGCCACATCTTCATCGAGGGCCAGGGCAAGCTGACAGGCCAGACGATCGCGGTACCGGGCGACCCGTCCTCGGCCAGCTTCCCGCTGGTCGCGGCGCTGATCGTGCCGGGTTCGGACATCGTGATCGAAAACGTGCTGATGAACCCGACCCGCACCGGCCTGCTTCTGACGCTGCAGGAAATGGGCGGCAAGATCGACATCCTCAACCCGCGCAATGCCGGCGGCGAGGATGTCGCCGACCTGCGCGTGCGCTATTCGGAATTGAAGGGCGTCACCGTGCCCCCGGAGCGGGCACCGTCGATGATCGACGAGTACCCGGTGCTGGCTGTGGCCGCCAGCTTCGCCGAGGGCGAGACGCTGATGCAGGGGCTGGAAGAGCTGCGGGTGAAGGAATCCGACCGGCTGTCGGCCGTCGCCAACGGGCTGAAGCTCAACGGCGTCGACTGCACCGAGGGCGAGGCTTCGCTTGCCGTGCGCGGCAAGCCGGGCGGCAAGGGCCTCGGCGGCCATCCCAACGGCCTGGATACGACGGTGCAAACCCATCTCGACCACCGCATCGCCATGAGCTTTCTGGTCATGGGGCTGGCGACGGAGAAGCCGGTGACCATCGACGATCAGGCGATGATCGCGACGAGCTTTCCGGAGTTCATGGGGCTGATGACGGGGTTGGGCGCGGAGATTGAGTGACGGGTGATGGCAATTACAAACCCTGGAGAATGGGGGCCGACATCCCTCCCTTCGCCATCCACGGGCGGAGCGGGAGCGAAACGGACGCGTAGACCCGAGGATCCATGCCGTGACGCCAAAGCGTCTCGACGATGCAGAGTTATGGACCGCAGCATTCTTCGACTGATGTCACGGCATGGATCCCAGGGTCTCCGCGACGCAGCTGCGCTCCTGCTCCGCCCTGGGATGACGAAGGCGCGTGGGCTGGACGCCAAGCCTTGCGAAGCGCTGGGCTGCCAATGACCTCAACCTTCACCATCGCCATCGACGGACCCGCCGGCGCCGGCAAGGGCACGCTGGCCCGGAGGCTTGCCGACCACTATCGGCTGAACCTGCTCGACACCGGCCTCACCTATCGGGCGGTCGCCTATGCGCTGATCCAGCACGCGCTGCCGCTCGACAATGTCTCGGCCGCCGAAACCGCCGCCCGTCAGGTCGACCTGGCGAAGCTTGACCGCGCGGTCTTGTCGGCGCATGCCGTTGGCGAGGCGGCCTCGAAGGTCGCGGTGTTCCCGACCGTGCGGCGCATTCTCGTCGAGAAGCAGCGCGCGTTCGCCAAGACGCCGCCGGGCGCGGTGCTGGACGGGCGCGACATCGGCACTGTCGTGTGCCCCGACGCCGACATCAAACTCTATGTGACGGCGAGTGCCGAAGTGCGGGCACGACGCCGGCTGGCCGAGATTGAAAGCATCGGCGGCACCGCCAATTTCGCCGAAATCCTCGCCGACATCGTGCGCCGCGACGAGCGCGACATGGGCCGTGCCGACTCGCCCTTGAAGCCGGCCGCCGACGCGCACTTGCTTGATACCAGCGAAATGGCTATAGAAGCCGCGTTTCTCGCGGCCATGGCGATCGTTGACGACGTGCTGGCCAGGAGAAACAAGGCCTGATCCGGGTTTTCATGCTGTTTCCGTTGCCGGAAGCGAAGAAAATACCCATATCGGGCACGAACCAGCCTGCCAGCATTCTTCATGCGCCGGAATTGCCGCTTCAAAGCGGCCCAGGGCTTTTTAAAGCCCGGAACGCCGGCAGGCCAACGCAACGCTAACCCACGGCGCCCGTCCCGCTCAGAGATGCGGGGCACTCCAGGAGAAACAATGTCAGCTGCAAATCCCACTCGCGACGATTTCGCGAGCCTGCTCGAAGAATCATTCACCACCGGCCATTCCGGCGAAGGTCAGGTCGTCAAGGGCACGATCACCGCGATCGAAAAGGACATGGCCATCATCGACGTCGGCCTCAAGGTCGAAGGCCGCGTGCCGCTGAAGGAATTCGGCGTCAAGGGCAAGGACACGACCCTCAAGGTCGGTGACACCGTCGAAGTCTATGTCGAGCGCATCGAGAACGCGCTTGGCGAAGCGATGCTTTCGCGTGAGAAGGCTCGTCGCGAAGAGAGCTGGGTCCGCCTCGAAGAGAAGTTCACCAAGGGTGAGCGCGTCGAAGGCGTCATCTTCAACCAGGTCAAGGGCGGCTTCACCGTCGACCTCGACGGCGCCGTGGCCTTCCTGCCGCGCAGCCAGGTCGATATCCGCCCGATCCGCGACGTCTCCCCGCTGATGCACAACCCGCAGCCCTTCGAGATCCTCAAGATGGATCGCCGCCGCGGCAACATCGTGGTGTCGCGCCGCACCGTCCTCGAGGAAAGCCGCGCCGAACAGCGTTCGGAAATCGTGCAGAACCTCGAAGAAGGCCAGGTTGTCGAAGGCGTCGTCAAGAACATCACCGACTACGGTGCGTTCGTCGACCTCGGCGGCATCGACGGCCTGCTGCATGTCACCGACATGGCATGGCGCCGCGTCAACCATCCGACCGAAATCCTCAACATCGGTCAGACGGTCAAGGTGCAGATCATCCGCATCAATCAGGAAACCCACCGCATCTCGCTCGGCATGAAGCAGCTCGAGAGCGATCCGTGGTCCGAGATCGGCACCAAGTTCCCGATCGGCAAGAAGATCAAGGGCACCGTCACCAACATCACCGACTACGGCGCGTTCGTCGAGCTGGAGCCGGGCATCGAAGGCCTCATCCACGTTTCGGAAATGTCGTGGACGAAGAAGAACGTGCATCCCGGCAAGATCCTGTCGACGACGCAGGAAGTCGACGTCGTGGTGCTCGAGGTCGATCCGGCCAAGCGCCGCATCTCGCTCGGCCTCAAGCAGACGCTCGAGAATCCGTGGGAAGCCTTCGCGCGCAACCATCCGGTCGGCAGCCAGGTCGAGGGCGAGGTCAAGAACAAGACCGAGTTCGGCCTGTTCATCGGCCTGGAAGGCGACGTGGACGGCATGGTGCACCTCTCCGACCTCGACTGGACCCGTCCGGGCGAGCAGGTCATCGAAGAGTACAATCGCGGCGACATCGTCAAGGCGCAGGTGCTCGACGTCGACATCGAGAAGGAGCGCATCTCGCTCGGCATCAAGCAGTTGGCCCGCGACACGGTCGGCGAAGCGGCGACTTCTGGTGAACTGCGCAAGAACGCCGTCGTCACCTGTGAGGTCATCGGCGTCAAGGATGGCGGTCTGGAAGTGCGGCTGGTCGACAGCGGCATCGAGACCTTCATCAAGCGCTCGGACCTGAGCCGCGACCGCGACGAGCAGCGCCCCGAGCGCTTCACCGTCGGCCAGAAGGTCGATGCCCGCGTCATCGCCTTCGACAAGAAGACCCGCAAGCTGCAGGTCTCGATCAAGGCGCTGGAAATCGCCGAAGAGAAGGAAGCGGTCGCCCAGTACGGCTCGACCGACTCCGGCGCTTCGCTGGGCGATATCCTGGGTGCCGCGCTGAAGAAGCAGGGCAACTAAGCCTCTTCTTCCACCCCCAAAACAAAACCCCGCCGGCGCGATCCGGCGGGGTTTTTCTTTGGCGAAAGCCAGGTCGTTCGATTACGGAGCTACGCCCGGCCGTAGAGCGGCACCAGCGTTCCGCTCATGGCCTGGTTGGCGGGCGAGGCGAGATAGGCGATGGCTTCGGCAGCCGCTTCGAGGCTGACCCATTTGGTGAAATCGGCATCCGGCATGTCGGCGCGGTTTGCCGGCGTGTCGAGCGTCGAGGGGGCCACGGCATTGACAAGGATGCCCTTGGCCTTGAGCTCTTCGGCCATCGCCACCGTCATGGCCGCGACCGCCGCCTTGCTGGCCGTGTAGGCGACCATGCCGGCGCCGCGCCTGGGGTCGAGCCCGGCCCGCGCGGTCACATTGACGATGCGCCCAGCGGTGCCCGAAGCCAGCATCGAACGAATAGCCGCGCGGCTGCAAAGGAAGGTGGTGCGGGCATTGGTGTCCATCATCTCGGCAAAGGACGCCGATTCGATCTTTTCCACCGGCGCCATGGCGAAACCGCCGGCGAGATGGATCGATCCCCACAAGGCGGGAACCTGAGTGTAGAAGCCTTCAACCTTGGCGGAGTCCGACAGGTCGACATTGTGCGCCAGCTTGACGTTCTCATGCGCGGCGAATGGAAAATGCTGGGGTGCCGCGGCATGTGCGTTCGGCACATGGCAGACCGCGCCCTGCTCCAGCAGTCTGCCAACCACCGCACCGCCGAGCGCACCGGTTCCACCGGTCACGACGATATGCCTGCCTTGAAGTGTTTCCGTCATCCTGGATCGCTCCTGTCGTATTCTTATGATTATTTCGCTTGTTGCGCCGCGCCGACGCGAAGCGTCGCGCCTTTCGGCCAATCACTCAACTGATATCTCGACATGGCAGTTGTTGCGTCTTTGCATGCGTCAGCTCGCTGGCCACCGCGATTTGCCGGCCCTGCGGCTTGAGCCGTGCAACAGGCAAGCCGGCAAATGGCCGATACAGGTTGAAAAATCAACGCCGGCCTTGGCGCTCAATCGACCGTGATTTCGATGACACGCGGCAACCCGGTCGCCCGCGCCTGCCTCAACGCCTGCGGCAAGGCGCCGATATCCGCCAGCCGCTCGGCACCGATGCCATAGGCTTCGGCCAGCTTGCAGAAATCCGGCGGCGCCGGCGAGACCCCGACAGGTTCCACACCGACATCGAGCATCGAGGTCTCGATCTCGCGATAGCCCCTGTTGTTCCAGACCACGAAGATGACCGGGGCCTGGGCATCGAGTGCCGCGCCGAGTTCGGGCAGCGTGAACTGGAAACCACCGTCTCCAGTCAGGCAGACGACCGGTGCATCGGGCACGGCAAGTGCCGCCCCGATCGCCGCCGGCGGGCCGTAACCAAGCGCGCCGAAGCCGGTGGCGGCGTTGAACCAGCCGCCCGGCCGGTCGTGGTCGTAGTAGAGGTTGGCGGCATAGACCGGCTGCGTCGAATCGCCGACGACAATGGCGCCCGGCAGTGCGTCACGGATCATTTCCACCGCGTGCACCTGCGCCACATAGGCCGGGCTGAGCTCGGCGAACGCCGCCCTCCGCGCCGCGGCGGCGCGTGCCTCACCGTCTGGCGCCGCAGGATGAGCGGAGCCGGTCGCGGCGAGCAAGGCCTCGATCGCCTCGGCGCAGTCGGCCTGGATACCGATCGTCACCGGGCGGCGCGCGAGCTGGTCGGCGCCGATGTCGATGCGGATCAGGTTGGAAGGCAGAACGAAGCCGCCATCGCCGTAGCCGTCATAATCGGTCGGACCGAATTCGGTGCCGGCGGCAATCACCAGATCGGCCTCGGCCATCAGCGCGCGGACCGCCTTCAGGCTGGGGCTTGCCGGCACGCAGAGCGGGTGGCGGTGCAGCAGACCCCGCGCATTGGTGGTCTCGATGACCGGCGCACCGAGTTTCTCGGCCAGGCGCCGCAATGGCGCTTCGGCACACTTGGCGCCGCCGCCGGCCAAGATCAGCGGGCGGCGCGCGGCCGCGATGAGTTTGGCTGCACGGGCAATTGCCGCGCCGTCCGGCGCCGGCGGTGCCGCATTGCTCAGCAGTGCCGCGATATCGTCAGCCGGCTTGACCATGACATCGGTCGGGATCTCGATATGCACCGGGCCCGGCCGCGAGGACGAAAACAGGGCGAAGGCCCGTGCCAATGCCCCGGGCAACTCGCTGGCCTCGGTGACACGCTGCGACAACAGCGCTACCTTCTCCATCATGCCGCGCTGATCCGGCAGCTCATGCAGGAAGCCAAGCCCCTTGCCCAGCGTCGGCGTGGCGTTGACACCCGAGATGACCAGCATCGGCACCGAATCGGCGCGCGCCTGGCCCATGGCGGTGATGGTGTTGGTCAGCCCCGGTCCGGTGATGACGAAGGCGACACCCGGCCTGCCGCTGGCGCGGGCATAGCCGTCGGCCATGAAGCCGGCGCCCTGTTCGTGGCGCGGCGTGACATGGCGGATTTTCGAGCGCGCCAGGCCACGGTAGAGCTCGACCGTGTGGACGCCGGGAATGCCGAAGACGGTGTCGACGCCGTGGGCTTCGAGCAGCGTGATGAGGGCCTCGCCAATGGTCGGCCCCGTGGTCGTCCCAGCTGTCGTCATTGGCGCAGCACCGGACGTGTCAGGCAGGTCGGACCACCCTCGCAAGCGATACACAGCGCATCCGCCTCGAAGGTGGAGACCGTGCAGCCGGCCGCCGCCATGGCCGCCGCCGTCTTGGGAAAACCGGCGACGGCGATCACCTGGTGCGGTGCGGTCGGCAGGACGTTGAGGCTGAGCCCGTTGGAGGCCATGAACTCATCGGCATCGCCCTCGACCAGCTTGATGCCGCGTGCCCGCAGCATCTGGTAGAAAGGCGCCGGCAGGAGCGGCGAATAGACCAAAGCCAGATCGTCGGCGAGCGGGCTGATCACCGACATCAGATGCAGGCAGGCCTCTTCGCCGTGCCACAGTGGCAGATCGAAACCAAAGACCTGTATGCCCTTGGGCGAGAGCAGGTTGGCGAGCTGCTGGATGCCGTCCTGGTTGGTGCGTACGCCGCGGCCGATGGCCAGCGTGCCAGCATCGACCCAGACGCAGTCACCGCCTTCCACCTGACCGGGATGCTCGATGCGGCCGAGGATCGGAATGCCCATGCGGGTGTAGGCGGCTTCGTGCAGGCCGGGCTCCGGCCGGCGCAGTGCCTTGCCCATGGACAGGATGATGGCGCCGTGATCGGTCATCAGCGAAGGATCGTGGGTGAAGACGGAATCGGCCAGCCCGTCATCGGCGTCCGTCAGCCATTCGATCTCGGCACCTGAAGCGGCGACCAGCCGCGTCAGCCGCTCATGCTGGGCGGCGGCTTTTTGCGGGTCAAAGCCTGGGCCATAGTGCCATTCCCGCGCCCTGGCGTGGCGCATGGCACTCGACGCGGATCGCATCAGCACGCGTTTGAGCGGTCCTGCCATGGACTGCGAACCGTATGTTTTGCCCACTAAATTCTCCCGAAACATCCCTGCCGCCACTAACCACTACAGCAAGCCGTGATCAATGGTCCAAAAACCATGGTTGACGGAGGCAAGCGGAACGGTCCATCTTGAGAATGGGAACTCTGTCCAGTGATGGGTAATGGGTAAAACAATCCAGCAGCGATGGGCTCGACCGCTCCGCGGAGCGTCGAAGGGATGATGGCGCAGGGCGCCGCATCCGTCCTCACACAAACGGCGCAGGACGGCGCCGCCGAAGCCATCCATGTCGAAAACCTACACAAGAAATTCGGCGAACTGCATGTGCTGAAGGGCGTGTCGCTGTCGGCGCGCGACGGTGAGGTAATCGCCATCATCGGTGGCTCAGGCTCGGGCAAATCGACGCTGCTGCGCTGCATCAACTGCCTCGAAAATCCGACCAGCGGCATCATCCGCGTCAATGGCGAGGAGATCAAGCTGAAGGCGGACAGCCACGGCCACACCGTTCCGGCAGACCGCAAACAGATCGAGCGCATCCGCTCCAAGCTCGGCATGGTGTTCCAGAATTTCAATCTGTGGAGCCACATGACGCTGATCGAAAACGTCATCGAGGTTCCGGTGCATGTGCTTGGCGTCAAGCGCGACGAGGCGATCGCCCAGGCCGAAAAGCTGCTGGCGCGCGTCGGGCTTGCCGAAAAGCGCGACGTCTATCCCGCCTATCTGTCGGGCGGCCAGCAGCAGCGCGCCGCTATCGCGCGCGCGCTCGCCATCAATCCGCGCGTCATGCTGTTTGACGAGCCGACTTCGGCGCTCGACCCCGAACTGGTCGGCGAGGTGCTGAAGGTGATCGGCGACCTGGCGCGCGAGGGCCGCACCATGGTGCTGGTCACCCATGAAATGAAGTTCGCCCGCGAGGTCGCGACCCACGTCGTCTATCTCTACAACGGGCTGGTCGAGGAAGAAGGCCCGCCGGAGCAGATCTTCGGCGCACCGAAATCCGAAAGGCTGAAGCAGTTCATCCGCAACATCGGCTAGGGACAGGCCGAGACGGAAGAAAACCGGGAACCAACAACAAACTGGGAGTTTGAAATGAAGACTGTTCTGAAGACATTCGCCGCGGCACTGCTGCTCGGCGTCGCCGCCATGGGCGTGGCCAAGGCCGATCCGGTCAAGATCGGTGTCGCCGCCGAGCCCTATCCGCCCTTCACCTCGCCGGATGCTTCGGGCAAATGGGTCGGCTGGGAGATCGACTTCATCGACGCCGTCTGCGCCGAGGAAAAACTCGACTGCGTCATCACGCCCGTTGCCTGGGACGGCATCATTCCGGCGCTGACCACCAAGAAGATCGATCTCATCGTCTCGTCGATGTCGATCACCGACGAACGCAAGAAGACGATCGACTTCTCGGACAAGTATTACAACACGCCGACGGCGATCATCGGACCGAAGGACCAGAAGTTCGGCTCGACGCCGGATGACCTCAAGGGCAAGGTCGTCGGCGTCCAGGTGTCGACCGTGCACGCCGTCTACGCCAAAAAGCACTTCGGCGCCACCGCTTCCGAAATCAAGGAATACCAGACCCAGGACGAAGCCAACCAGGATCTCGCCGCCGGCCGCCTCGATGCGGTGCAGGCAGACTCCATCGCGCTTGGCGAATTCCTCAAGTCCGACCAGGGCAAGGCCTGCTGCGACTTGAAGGGCATGGTGGCTCCGGACGACGAAGTGCTCGGACCGGGCGTCGGCGCCGGCGTGCGCAAGGAAGACACCGCCCTGAAGGAAAAGATCAACGCCGGCATCAAGGCGATCCGCGCCAACGGCAAGTATGACGAAATCTCGAAGAAATATTTCGATTTCGACATTTACGGCGGCTCGACGCAGTCGAACTGACCCCCCTCGCACAGGCCGGAGGGCATGACGCCAAGGTCATGCTCTCCGGCCGACCCTTCCCACGCATGCTTGCCGTCGGCCACTGACGTCGGCGAATAGCGCCAGCAAACCGGGGGCGAAGCTGATCGACGCGCTTCTTCCGGCCTCGGCGGCCGGTATCATCGAACTCCTGTCGCCCGCGCCGGTCGGCTGGGGCGGGACACTCATGCTCGGGCTGCTGCATTCGATCGAGATCGCCGTCGGCGCCACGATCGTCGGCCTGTTCATCGGAACCTGCGGTGCCTACGGCAAGCTCTATGGCGGGCCTGTCGTGCGCGACCTGCTTGCGGTCTACACCACCGTGGTGCGCGCCGTGCCCGAACTGGTGCTGATCCTGTTGCTCTACTACGCCGGCACCGACCTGATAAACCAGATGCTCACCGCGATCGGCTACCAGCGTGTCGATATCAACGGGCTGGTGGCCGGCATAGCCGTGCTTGGCTTCGTCCAGGGCGCCTACTCGACAGAAGTCATGCGCGGCGCGATCCTCGCCATCCCGCAGGGCCAGATCGAAGCCGCCCGCGCCTATGGCATGTCGCCCGGCCTTCTCCTGCGGCGTATCACGCTGCCGGCGATGCTGCCCTTCGCCATTCCGGGTCTCGCCAATCTGTGGCTGATCGCGACCAAGGACACCGCGCTGCTGGCCGTCGTCGGCTTCTTCGAACTGACGCTTGCGACACGGCAGGCGGCAGGAGTCACCAAGGCCTATCTGATATTCTATCTCGCCGCCGGAGTGCTCTATCTCGCGGTGACGCTGTTTTCCAACCTCCTGCTTGGCCGCGCCGAGAAATGGGCGCGGCGCGGCATGCCTTCGATCAAGGACGCACGCTGATGGTGGGCGAAGCTGCCATCATCAACACGGCGGCGCGCGCCTCGCTATGGCTGCAGCCGCATCGCATCGTCCTCATCGTGATCGCTCTGGGGTTGGTGCTGTCAGCCGCCTTTTTCATGCGCTGGGACTGGCTGCCGCAATATTGGGCACTGGGCCTGATGGGCATCTGGCGCTCCCTGTGGATCCTGGCCGTCACCTGCGTGCTCGGCTTTCTGATCGCCGTGCCGGTCGGGCTGGCGCAAGCCGCCGGTTCAATCTGGGTTGCGGCGCCGGCGAAGGTTTTCTGCACCATCATCCGCGGCACACCGCTGCTTTTGCAACTGTGGCTGCTCTATTACGGGCTGGGTTCGCTGTTCCCGCAATATCCATGGATCCGCGAATCCTGGATGTGGCCCTATCTCAGACAGGCCTGGCCGTATGGCGTGCTGGCTCTGACCCTGTCCTTCGCAGGTTACGAGGGCGAGGTGATGCGCGGCGCCTTTGCCGGCGTGCCCAAGGGACAGCTGGAAGCCGCCCGCGCCTTCGGCATGAACCGCTGGAAGATCTTCCAGCGCATATGGCTGCCGCAGGCCTTCTATCGGGCACTGCCGACGCTGACCGGTGAAACCGTGCTGCAGTTGAAGTCGACGCCCCTGGTGGCGACGATCAGCGTCATCGATATCTTCGCCGTCTCGTCCAAGGTGCGACAGGATACCTACCTCACCTACGAGCCCTTGCTGCTGCTGGCGTTGATCTATATGGCGATCACCGGCATTCTCGTCCTGGCCTTCAGCCGGATCGAAGCGCGGATACCGGTCAAGGTCGGCTAGAGGCGCACCGATCGCGCACGGCACGATGGAGATATCCGCCGCTTTTCTTGCAGTTGCGGACGATTTTCAACACAAACGCCGGCTCATCTGCTGCTACGCACGCACGGACCCGACCAACTCAACCAGTTCTCGCGACCCCAGGACGGCCATAATGCAACTCAGTCTCGACCAGGCAAGAGGACTGTGCCGGATGGCGGCACTCGGCGCCGGCGCCAATGAGGAGGCCGCGCAATCGCTCACGGCCTCGATCATCGCAGCCGAGGCGGAAGGGCTTTCGGCCGTCGGGCTTTCGCATTTCATCGACTATCTCGAGGCCCTCGAGGCCGGCCGCATCGACGGCAATGCCGATCCGGTGATCACCAGGCCGGCGCTGGCCGTCTATCTTTCCGACGCACGCGGCGGGCTGGCGCATACCGGCTTCGACCGGACGATCGACGACCTCGCCAAGGCGGCAAGACTGTTCGGCGTTGCCATCTTCTCGCAGAAGAACGCCTATACATGCGGCGCGCTTGGCTATTTCACCGGAAGGCTGGCGGCACAGGGACTGGTATCGTTCGCCGCCACCAATGGCCCGGCCGTTCTCGCCGGCTCGGGCTCTGTCAAGCCGGTCTATTGCACCAACCCGATGTCGTTTGCCGCACCGGCCGCCGACGGCGCGCCGCTTGTCATCGATCAGTCCTCGAGCGCCACGGCCTTCGTCAACATCCGCAAGGCGGCCGAGGACGGCAAGAAAATTCCCGAAGGCTGGGCGCTGGACGCCAGCGGCAACCCGACCACCGATCCGGCAGCGGCCATGAAAGGCGCCATGCTTGCCTTTGGCGGCCAGCGCGGGGCCAACATCGCGCTGATGGTCGAAGTGCTGGCGGCGGGCATTTCCGGGGCCAACTGGTCGCTCGACGCGCCATCGTTCACCGGTGGGCCGGACAGCCCCGGAACCGGCCTGTTCGTGCTGGCCATCGAGCCCAAGCTGCTCGACCCGGATTTCGAGCAGCGCATGAAGGACCAGCTTGACCGTCTGCGCCGCCGCTTTGGCGTGCATGTGCCGGGCCGTGCCCGGGCCGAGGCGGTCGAGAAGGCGCAGGCGCGCGGCATCACCGCGCCCAAGGCGGTGGTGCAGCGCATTTCCGAATTCGCCGAGCGCTATTCGGCTTGAAGAGATCGACTTTTTTTCCGTGCCTTCGTGAACCTTTGCGCGCATCGCGACGACCCATGATTGTCCGGGTTGGGGTTGCCCGGTCGGTGTCTTCTGTCGGATGCGTCCAGGGCTGGGGCGGGCGGGCTTGCTTCACGCCAAGCTGATACCGTCTCAGGTCAGGCCGCCTCGTTGGACCCTGGTTTCGACATGAACTTCACCCGGAAAACCCCGCTTCGGCGGGGTTTTCTGCGTTTCATCCTGCGCACATAAACATGATTGTGAAAGTTAACTTTTGTTAACTTGACTTGACGGGGACCATCGGGCGTTTGCATGGGGATCATCACAACAACAGGAGCCACGATGTCCGCAACCACCGACGCTTCCCACGGCAAGCTGATCATTCCGGCGCTTGGCCGCCTGTATTCGTCGCTGCATGACGGGGCCGAAACCCTTCTTCGCGTCATCGCCGGCGGGTTTCTTACCATCCATGGCTCGCAGAAGATCACCAATCCGTTCGGTGCGGCCGAAATGGTCGAAGGCCTCGGCTTCTATCCCGGCGCCTTCTGGTCGCTGCTTCTGGCCTGCGCCGAATTTTTCGGCGGCATTTTCATCGCCATCGGGTTTTTGACACGGCCGGCCGCTTTTGCCGGCCTGTTCGTGCTGCTGGTCACCGTCTGGTTCCACTGGGTGACCATGGGCCAGGGTTATTCGGGTGCCGAGAAGTCGCTTTTGTGGGCCGCGATCCTGCTCTTCTTCGTCATTCGCGGCGGCAACCGGCACTCGGTCGACGCCCGCATCGGCAAGGCATTCTGACAAGCTTTCGAGAGCGGTGACGCGACGACGCGTCACCCTTTGCCTTTGGCGCAAAACGGACTATGAAACGGCTTCAGCCAAGCCATCTGGAAAGTGCGCCGGAGCCCACCATGACCGAAATCCTGCAGACCCCAAAGCTCGTCGTCGTCTTTGGCGGGTCAGGCTTTGTCGGCCGCCATGTCGTGCGCGCGCTGGCCAAGCGCGGCTATCGCATCCGGGTCGCCTGCCGGCGGCCCGACCTTGCCGGCCATTTGCAGCCGCTCGGCAACGTAGGCCAGATCCAGCCGGTACAGGCCAATGTGCGGGTGCGCTGGTCGGTCGACCGCGCCGTGCAAGGGGCCGACCATGTCGTCAATCTCGTTGCCGTCCTGCATGAGAGCGGCCGGCAGAAATTCTCCGCCGTGCATGAATTCGGCGCCCGCGCCGTCGCCGAGGCCGCGCGTTCCGTTGGCGCCGGGCTGACGCATGTTTCGGCGCTTGGCGCCGATGCGGGCTCCGAATCGGATTACGCGCGCACCAAGGCGCTAGGCGAGAAGGCCGTGCTGGAGACGATTCCCGACGCCGTCATCTTCCGGCCGTCGATCACCTTCGGACCCGAGGACAGCTTCTTCAACCGCTTTGCCAACATGGCGCGCTATTCGCCGGTGCTGCCGCTGATCGGCGGCGGCCAGACCAAGTTCCAGCCGGTCTATGTCGGGGACGTCGCCGAGGCGGTGGCGCGCTCGGTCGACGGCAAGGTCAATCGCGGCCAGATCTACGAGCTTGGCGGCCCCAATGTGCTCACCTTCAAGGAGTGCATGGAAGAGTTGCTGACGGTGATCGAGCGCAAGCGCCTGCTGGTCCCGGTGCCGTGGTGGGTGGCCAACATCCAGGCGTCGATCCTCGGCCTGTTGCCCAATCCGCTGCTGACCAAGGACCAGGTGATGCAGTTGCGCGAGCATAACATCGTTTCGGACGCCGCTGCCAAGGCCAACCGGACACTTGCCGGGCTTGGCATCCAGCCGCAGTCGATCGCAACGATCCTGCCGAGCTACCTCTGGCGCTTCCGCGCCGCCGGCCAGTTCCAGCAGCGCAAGCCCGCAGCATAAGCCCAAGGTGCGTTGAGATTCACGTCAGGCCGCCATCGTTCGCAGGCGGGATCACCTGAATGTCGGCATGCCTAGAGCGTTTCACGGAACCGCAGAACCGCTCTAACTATTTGTTTTTACGCAATTCCGGACGGAAAACCGTTATACACTTTTCCTGGAATTGCTCTAGCGAGGCGTTACCTGCATCGGCAGCCCGCCTTGCGGCTGGGTCGTCAATTTCTGCACCGGCCAGGGTTTTGTTTCGGCCGTGGTGTCGAAGCGGAAGCGCGACAAAAGGATGGCGAGCGCGATGATCGCCTCCTGCATGGCGAAACTGGCGCCGATGCAGACGCGCGGGCCTGCTCCGAACGGCAGATACTGGAAACGGTCGATCTTTTCACGGTTCCCCGGGTGGAAACGCTCGGGCAGGAAGGCATCTGGCCGGTCCCACAGCTTCCTGTGACGATGGACGACCCACGGCATCACCAGCACGGCCGCGTGCTTGGGGATATAGAGATCCTTCCACATCTCAGGCACGATCGGCTCGCGGTTGATCGAGGGCGCCGGCGGATAGAGCCGGAGCGCCTCGTCGAAGGCGGCGCGGGTCAACGGCATGGCGTCGAGCCACTTCGTCGGATCGGGTTCGCGGGCCAGAACCTGGTCGATTTCCTGCTCGACCCGGTTGCGCTCCCATGGCGATTCGGCGAGGCAATAAAGCGTCCAGCCAAGCGCCCGCGCCGTCGTCTCATGGCCGGCGCCGATGAAGGTGATGATGTTGTCCTCGACCTCCGAGCGCGTCAGCCCCTCCGGGCCTTCGGCCTTGAGCAACAGCGTCAGGAAATCCTGTGGTACGGCATCGGGATCACGCCTGAATTTCTCTTCGCGCATCTTGACGGTATCGGTCACGATCTTGCGGAAATAGGCCATGGTCTTGCGGCCGCGGATGCGGGTGAGCCGCGGCAGCCAGTCGGGCGCGCGCAGCAGGTCGAGCGGATCGACACGGCCCATGGTCTCGAACAAACGGTCGATCTCGTTGGCGAAACTGCCCGGCTCGCCCGCGATTTCGCCGGAGAACAGCGTCTCGGCCAGGATGTCATAGGTGAGCAGCGTCATGTCATGGGCAATGTCGGATGTGCCGCCCTGCTCGTAGCGGGTGACGAATTCGAGCGTGCGCTTCAGCATCGGCTGGGCAAAGCCGAAGATGTGGCGCGGCGTGAACACCGGCGCCATTGCCTTGCGCGACCGCTTCCAGACCTCGCCCTCGGCGGTCAGCAGGCCATCGCGCAGGATCGGGCGCAAGATCTTCTGGCGCACCGTTGCCATTTTGTAGTTCTTGGCGTTGTCGACCAGAACATGGCGGATGAGGCCGGGATCGT
Source organism: Mesorhizobium sp. HAY1-8B (assembly GCF_056868045.1). Taxonomy (NCBI): domain Bacteria; kingdom Pseudomonadati; phylum Pseudomonadota; class Alphaproteobacteria; order Hyphomicrobiales; family Phyllobacteriaceae; genus Mesorhizobium; species Mesorhizobium sp. HAY1-8B. The sequence goes on along the minus strand of NZ_CP200321.1, from coordinate 1,436,019 downwards.
TGGCGATGACCAGCGGGCCGCCGGCGCCCTTGGCCGAAATCCAGGGTTCGTTGTAGGTCGGCTCGCCCCAGAGTTCGAGCGGATTGCGGTAGACGATGCGGATCATCTCCAGCGTCGAAGGCGGCGATGTGCGCGGCTTCGGTGCGGGAGGAACGAAGGGGGCGGGCTGAATGTCCATGAAGTGCTCCGCTGCTGCTTCAATGTAGTGGCTGGCACCCCGGACGTCCATGTGACCGAACGGCAGGCAATTCGCGGTACGAAGCAGGCAGTCTGTTCATCCGATCGTGACCGCTCCGCCTGGCGTTCAACCTTGTCCGACAGGACGCTCTGCCGTAGTGACAGTCACCAACAGATACCGCCGACAAAGGAGCCTGTCTTGAAGCACCAGTTGAACATCATCATCGGCAGCACGCGGCCAGGCCGCGCCGGTCCTGTTTTCGCGGAATGGCTGGAGACGTTCGCGCGCGAGCACGGGAAATTCGAACCGGTGCTGACCGACATCGCCGCGTTCCACCTGCCGGTGCTCGACGAACCGCATCATCCGAGGCTGGGCAACTATCAGAACGACCACACCAAGGCATGGTCGAAGGCGATCGACGCCGCCGACGCCTTTGTCTTCGTGGCGCCGGAGTACAATTATTTCGCCGCGCCCGCGATCATCAACGCGATCGACTACCTCGCGCGCGAATGGAAGTACAAGCCCGCCGCCATTTTCAGCTATGGCGGCGTCTCCGGCGGCCTGCGCGCTGCGCAGGCGCTGAAGCCTCTGTTGGCCGCCGTGGGGATCATGCCGATCCCCGAGGGCGTCGCGCTGCCGATGTACCAGAAGCTGCTCGACGAGAACGGTGCCTTCAGCGCCAGCGACCAGGTGACCGGTGGCGCCAGGACCATGCTGGACGAGCTGTTGCGCTGGAGCGAGGCGTTGAAACCGATGCGCGCTGCCTGAAAGAGCCGGTTTGGCCGAATGCCCGGCTTGCTCGCGCCATGAAGAGGTGGAATGGTCGGCAAGGGACTGAGCCGGGGGCGGTTCGACTTGCGTTTGCTGTTTGCCTTGCTGCTGATGCTTGCGACCACCGTCACCGCGGTCGCGGAACGGCGCGTGGCGCTGGTCATCGCCGAGGATGACTACCGGCTGGTCCGGCCGCTTGCCAATCCCCTGCATGATGGCGAGGCCATGCAAGCCGCGCTGAAGAAACTCGGCTTCGAGGTCGTGCTCGAAACCAATCGCGACCTCAGGCGTATGCGGCGCGCTCTCGACGATTTTCGCGAGGATGCCAAGGGCGCCGATGTGGCCTTGGTCTATTTCTCCGGCCATGGCGTCGAAATCTCCGGCGACAACCGGCTGCTGCCGGTCGATGCCGACGCCTCCTCGCTCGATCAACTGGACAAGACCAGCCTGCCGCTGGAAGAGGTGCGCGACGCCGTGGCCGCCACCGCGAAGGTCGGGCTGATCGTACTCGACGCCTGCCGCAGTGATCCGTTCTCGGGGAGCAGCGGCGACGGTCGCGGCGCGACCTCGCTAGCGAAGGATGTCGCCGACAAGGTCAAGCCAGGCCTCGGCCGCGTCGGGCGAGCGGAAAACATCCTGTTCGCTTTCTCGGCCGCACCCGGCGAGACGGCCGCCGACGGCACCGGGCAAAACTCACCCTTCACGACGGCGCTGACCAAATATCTCGGCACGGACGGGCTCGAAGATCCGCTCGGTGCTGACCTTGGTGCAGCAGGAGGTGTATGACCTCACACGCGGCAAACAGCTGCCTTATGTCGAAAGCGGCCTGCCGAAATTGTTCTTTGCCACTGCGGCCAAGGAACAGCTGCCGGAGCGCGAACGCCTGCTGCTTGCCATGGCCGATGTGACACCGGAGATGCGCGGCGAGGTCGAGCAGATCGCCAGCGACGCCGACATGCCGCTGGCCCCGCTCTATGGCGCACTGATCAGCGCCGACGCCGGCCATCTCTCCGCCGACAGCCTGAACGCCCGGCTGCGCGAAGCTGCCGACGCGTTCGTCAAGGTGCGCAGCGAAATGAAGACACTCGCCTCCGACGATCCGCGGGTGGCGGAGTTGCGCCGGCAGGCCGAGGAACAGCTTTCGCTCGGCGCCTTCGATGGCGCCCGCGCCCTTCTCGCCAAGGCAGCCGACATCGACAATGTTTCGCGCCAGGCGCTGAAGGTCAATTTCGTCAGCCGCACCCTTTCCGAGGCCGCGACGCTTTATCTGTCCGGCGGTGCGGCGCGCGCCGACCTCGACTACGCCACCGCCATCAAGGACTATGAAACGGTGTTGTCGCTCTATGGCGAGGCCGGGCAGTCCTCATTGGCGTTGGAGGATGCCGACCGCCAGATCCGCACCCTGGACGAACTCGGCAAGCTCTACACCCTTGTCGGCAACACCGACGCCGCAGGCCGAGCCTTTTCGGCGCTGGTATCCAATCTCGAATTGCGCGCCGCCCGGGAAACCGATCCGAGCGTCAAGCGCGACTTTGCCGTCAGCCATATCAAGCTCGGCAATATCAGGATGGCGCAAGGCGACCTGCCGGCCGCGCTGGAGAATTACCAGACAGCCAGAACCATGCTCCTGGATTTGACCGCGGCCGAGCCCGGCCGCCTGCCATGGTTCGGCGATTTCGCCATGGTCGACGACAAGATCGGCAATGTGCTGGTGACGCAAGGCGATCTGGCGGGGGCCTCGCAGGTCTATCAGGAAAGCCTGTCGATCAAGAAACAGCTCGCCGCCAACGAACCCGAACGCGCCGACCTGCAACGCGACCTGACCATCACCTATGACGAGATCGGCAATCTGGCACACAGCGCCGGCCAGTTCGACAATGCCGAGGCGGCCTATGAGGAGAGCCTGAAGATCCGGTTGGCGCTGGCCGGGAAGAAGCCGCAGGATGCCGAGCGCCAGCGCGACGTCTCCGTCAGCCATGACACGATCGGCGATCTCAAGCGCGAACGCGGCGATGCCGCCGGTGCGCTCGCGGCCTACCAGGCGAGCCACGCGATCGTCGAACAACTGGTCAGCCGCGATCCCGACAACAGCGAGTTGAAACGCGACCTGTCGGTCGGCAACGCCAAGATCGGCAATGCGCTGAGCGACCAGGAGAAGTGGCCGGACGCACTGGCCGCCTATCAGGAAGCGCTCCGAATATCCCGCGTGCTGGCAGCCAGCGATCCAAACAACACCGACTGGCAGCGCGACCTTTCGGTATCTATTGAAAAGGTCGCCGGGGTTCTCGCCATTCAGGGCGACCAAAACGGGGCGCTGAAAGCCTATATGGACAGTTTCGCCATCGCCGACAGGCTGGCGAAACTCGATCCGGCGAATGCCGACTGGCAACGCGACTTGTCGATCACGCTGTCCGAGATCGGCATGCTCAAGGTCAGGCAACGCGACGTCAGAGGTGCACGGCAGGCCTTTCAGGACAGCCTCGACATCCGCCAGCAGCTTGCCCGGTCCGACCCTGATAACGCGACATGGCAGCGCGACCTGGTGGTCGCCATGGTCGACTACGCCCAGGTCGCCAAGAACCCCAAGGCGGTGCTCTCCCAGGCGCTCGACATGACGCTGGAACTCGACCGGACCGGGCGGCTGGCGCCGCGATACAAGTTCATGATCAAGTTTCTCAGGGAGCGCGTGGCCAAGGCGAAATAGCGCCCGGCGGGAGCCAGCCATGGACAGCCGGCTCATCCCCGAGGAAATGCCCGCAAACCTTGGAAAAACCGCCTTTAGCGCCTATATCTAGCGCATATCAGACGCGCGATTCGGGGCCGATTTTTCGCGCTGTACAAGCGGCATCTAGACAATAGGTTTTCATGAGCGACCAGACCGAGAACACCAACGGCGCCGAAGCCGAATACGGCGCCGATTCCATCAAGGTTTTGAAGGGGTTGGATGCTGTCCGCAAACGCCCTGGCATGTATATCGGCGACACCGACGACGGTTCCGGCCTGCATCACATGGTCTATGAGGTGGTCGACAACGCCATCGACGAGGCGCTGGCCGGTCACGCCGATCTCGTCACCGTGACGCTCAACCCCGATGGTTCGGTGACGGTAATCGACAATGGCCGTGGCATTCCGACCGATATCCACACCGGCGAAGGCATTTCGGCCGCCGAAGTGATCATGACGCAGCTGCATGCCGGCGGCAAGTTCGACCAGAACTCCTACAAGGTGTCGGGCGGCCTGCATGGCGTCGGTGTCTCGGTGGTCAACGCCCTTTCGGCATGGCTGAAGCTCAAGATCCGCCGCAACGGCCAGATTTATGAGATGAGCTTCACCCACGGCAATGCCGATGCGCCGCTGAAGGCGACGGGCAGCTACCAACAGGACAAGCAGCCAGGCACCTATGAGGGTCGCAGCGGCAGCTCGATCACCTTCTTTCCGTCGGCCGAGACCTTCACCATGGTCGAGTTCGACTTCGGCACGCTGGAGCACCGGCTGCGCGAGCTCGCCTTCCTCAATTCCGGCGTGCGCATCGTTCTGACCGATGCCCGTCACGCTGACATCGTACGGCATGAACTGCACTATGATGGAGGCCTCGAAGAGTTCGTCAAATATCTCGACCGGGTCAAGAAACCGCTGATCGAGAAGCCGATCGCCATCAAGGCCGAGCGCGACGGCATCACCGTCGAAGTGGCGATGTGGTGGAACGACAGCTACCACGAGAACGTGCTGGCCTTCACCAACAACATCCCGCAGCGTGATGGCGGTACCCATCTGGCCGGCTTCCGTGGCGCGCTGACGCGCCAGATCACCGGCTATGGCGAATCCTCGGGTCAGACCAAGAAGGAAAAGGTCTCGCTGATCGGCGACGATTGCCGCGAGGGCCTGACGGCGGTGCTGTCGGTCAAGGTTCCCGACCCGAAGTTCTCCTCGCAGACCAAGGACAAGCTGGTCTCGTCGGAAGTGCGGCCGGTGGTCGAGGGACTGGTCAACGAGGCGCTCGGCACCTGGCTGGAAGAGCATCCGACGGAAGGCAAGGTGGTCATCGAGAAGGTGATCCAGGCCGCGGCGGCGCGCGAAGCCGCGCGCAAGGCGCGCGACATCACCCGCAAGACCTCGCTCGGCGTTACTTCGCTGCCGGGCAAGCTGGCCGACTGCCAGGAGCGCGACCCGGCAAAATCGGAAATCTTCATCGTCGAGGGTGACTCGGCCGGTGGCTCGGCCAAGGGCGGCCGCTCGCGCCAGAACCAGGCCATCCTGCCGCTGCGCGGCAAGATCCTCAATGTCGAGCGCGCCCGCTTCGACCGCATGCTCGGCTCCGACATGATCGGTACGCTGATCACCGCGCTCGGCACCTCGATCGGCAAGGACGAGTTCAACGCCGACAAGCTGCGCTACCACAAGATCATCCTGATGACCGACGCCGACGTCGACGGCGCCCATATCAGAACCCTGCTGCTCACCTTCTTCTTCCGGCAGATGCCGGAGCTGATCGAGCGCGGCCATCTCTACATCGCCCAGCCGCCGCTCTACAAGGTAACGCGTGGCAAGAGCTCGCAATACATCAAGAATGAAAGCGCCTTCGAGGAGTTCCTGATCGAGTCCGGGTTGGAGGAAGCTTCGCTCACGCTGGGTTCAGGCGAAGTGCGGACCGGGCAGGATCTGCGCGGTGCCGTTGACGACGCGCTCGCTGTCCGCCAGCTGATCAACGGCCTGCACACGCGCTACAACAGAGGCGTGGTCGAACAAGCCGCGATCGCCGGCGGGCTCAACCCCGAGGTCTTCGGCGATCTTGGCCGCGCCAACGCCATGGCGGAGCGGATTGCACAACGGCTCGACATCATCGCCGAGGACACCGAGCGCGGCTGGATCGGCCGCATGTCGACCTCGAATGACGGCAGCGGCGGCTATGTCTTCGAGCGCACCGTGCGCAGCGTCAAGGAATACGCCCATCTCGACATGGGGCTGATCAATTCGGCCGACGCCCGCCAGCTTGACCGCTACGCACAGCGCCTCAGTGAGGTCTACGGGACGCCGCCGGTGCTGCGGCGCAAGGATGTGGCCGAAACAGTCTCGGGGCCGCTGGCGCTGCTCAACGCCGTCTTTGCGACCGGCCGCAAGGGCCTGACCATGCAGCGCTACAAGGGTCTCGGCGAGATGAATGCCGAGCAGCTCTGGGAGACCACGCTCGACCCGAATGTGCGTTCGCTGCTGCAGGTCAAGGTCAATGATGCGACCGATGCCGACAGCCTGTTCTCGCGTCTGATGGGCGACGAGGTGGAGCCTCGGCGCGAATTCATCCAGGACAATGCGCTGTCGGTCGCCAATCTGGATATTTGATCGACCGCAATATTGGCGCGCCCAAGCATAGCGCTATCCCTGGGGAATAGCTTCAAGGAAAGAGATAGAGCAGTTCAACGTTCTCGTGAAACGGCCCATGACGCGCCAACGTGTTCCATCGCCGGCAAACAAAATCATTTTATAGCCCGCCGGAACGGAAGTCATCTCGGGACATTGTGACACATCGATCACAATTGCTCACAGGAGGCCTTCATGGGACGTGGCATTTTGCTCTGGTTGCTCGGTATTCCGATTCCGATCATCATTCTCATCATGCTGTTCGTACGGTAGGGGGCGTTGATGCAGCCCACCGTATCGGCTATCGACCTAACCGCTTCAGAAGAATCCTCAGCTACGGCTGTCAGCTGGGGGCCGATCATCGCCGGCGCCTTCGCGGCCTCGACGCTGACTTTCACCCTCATGCTGCTTGGCTCCGGTCTGGGCCTCAGCATGGTTTCGCCATGGTCAGGGTCCGGCGCCTCGATCACCACCTTCGCTGTGTCGACCGCGATCTGGCTGATCATCGTGCAGTGGCTGTCCTCCGGCGTCGGCGGCTATCTTGCCGGACGCCTGCGTACCAAATGGGTCGGGATCCACACCGACGAGGTCTATTTCCGTGACACCGCTCACGGCTTCCTCGCCTGGGCACTGGCCACCTTGCTCGTCGTCGGCGTGCTTGGGTCGGCGCTTTCGGCAGCACTCAGCTCAGGCGTGCAGGCGGTATCAACCGTAGCGTCGGGTGCCGCCATGGGTGCATCGGCCGGCGCTTCCGCCAATGCGGGCAGCGCATCGGCCGATAATGCGACCTCCTATCTGGTGGATTCACTGTTCAGACCGGCCGATCCAGCCAAGCTTGCGGCTGCGAACCCGGACAGCGATGCCGCCGCGGTCGGGCAGGCCTCACGCATCCTTATCGCCAGTGCGGCAGCGGGCGAGATTTCGGCTGAGGACAAGACCTACCTATCGCAACTGGTTGCCGCCCGCACCGGCCTTTCCGAGGCCGACGCCAAGGCGCGTGTCGATGCACTGGTGGCCAAGGTGGAGGACGCCAAGGTCAAGGCAAAGCAGGCGGCCGACACCGCCCGGAAGGGCAGCGCGACCTTTGCCTTGCTCGGCGCCTTGTCGCTGGTCATCGGCGCCTTCATCGCCAGCGCCGCCGCGGCCCTCGGCGGCAGGCAGCGCGACGAAGAGGAAGCGATTTTCCTGACCAGCCGCTGAACCCAGGCACACTCCCGAAAAATGAAAGAGCCCGGTTTCGAAGCCGGGCTCTTTGCTATTCGGATAAGCGGCGCGTTTGCGCGATTGGCCGGATCAGTGATCCATGGCCTTAACGATTTCCTCGGTCATCTTCTTGGCGTCGCCGAGCAGCATCATGGTGCCGTCCTTGTAGAACAGCGTGTTGTCGATGCCGGCATAGCCGGAGCCGAGCGAGCGCTTGACGAAGAGGCAGGTGCGCGCCTTGTCGACGTCGAGGATCGGCATGCCGTAGATCGGCGACGACTTGTCGTCACGGGCCGAGGGATTGGTGACGTCATTGGCGCCGATGACATAGGCGACGTCGGCCTGCGCGAACTCGGAGTTGATGTCCTCCAGTTCGAAGACTTCGTCGTAAGGCACGTTGGCTTCGGCCAAGAGCACGTTCATGTGACCAGGCATGCGGCCGGCGACGGGATGGATGGCGTATTTGACGTCGACGCCGTTGGCCTTCAGCTTGTCGGCCATTTCGCGCAGCGCGTGCTGCGCCTGGGCGACGGCCATGCCGTAACCCGGCACGATGATGACCTTCTGTGCGTTCATCATCAGATAGGCTGCGTCATCGGCCGAGCCCTGCTTGACAGTGCGCTCGATGCCGTCGTCCGCCGCAGCGGCCGTCTCGCCGCCGAAGCCGCCGAGGATGACCGAGATGAAGCTTCGGTTCATGCCCTTGCACATGATGTAGGACAGGATGGCGCCGGAGGAGCCGACCAGCGCGCCGGTGATGATCAGCGCCAGATTGCCAAGCGTGAAGCCGAGTGCCGCGGCGGCCCAGCCCGAGTAGGAATTCAGCATCGAGACGACGACCGGCATGTCGGCGCCGCCGATCGGGATGATCAAGAGGATGCCGAGCACCAGCGAAGCGGCGACGATCAGCCAGAAGACCAGTTTCGATTCGGTCGTGACCAGCAGCACGATCAGCACGACCAGCGCGATGCCAAGGGCGGCGTTGATGAAATGGCGGCCGCCGATCATGATCGGCTTGCCCGACATGCGGCCGTCGAGCTTCAAAAAGGCGATGACCGAGCCGGTGAATGTGATGGCACCGATGGCGACGCCAAGGCTCATTTCGACCAGGGCCTGGGCATGGATGTCGCCCGCCGTGCCAATGCCGAAACTTTCCGGCGCATAGATCGCCGCGGCCGCCACCATGACGGCGGCAAGGCCGACCAGCGAGTGGAAGGCCGCAACCAGCTGCGGCATCGAGGTCATGGCGATGCGGCGCGCGGTGACGGCGCCGACACCACCGCCAATGGCGAGGCCGAGCACGATCAGGCCGAAGCGGCCGGCAGACGGTGTTGCCAGCGCCAGCGTGGTGGCGATGGCGATGCCCATGCCGATCATGCCGTAGAGATTGCCCTGGCGGCTGGTGGTCGGATGCGACAGACCGCGCAGCGCCAGGATGAACAGGATGCCGGAGACCAGGTAGAGGAAGGAAGCGAGATTGACGGTCACGTCACTTTTCCTTCTTCTTGTACATGGCCAGCATGCGCTGGGTGACGAGGAAGCCACCGAAGATGTTGACCGAAACCAGCATCAGGGCGACGAAGCCGAAACCGGCGGCGACGCCGGAGGCAGCAATGCCGACAGCCAGCAGCGCGCCGACGACGATGACCGACGAGATGGCGTTGGTGACGGCCATCAGCGGCGTGTGCAAAGCGGGGGTCACCGACCAGACCACGTAGTAGCCGACGAAGATCGCCAGCACGAAGATGGCGAAACGGAAGACAAAGGGATCGATGGCGCCGCCGGAGAGCGCGTGCGCGGCATCACCCGCCGCTTCGGCACCGCCTGGAGCATTTGCCAGGTTCTGCACCGCCAGCCGGACGGCAGCACTTGCCTGATCGAGCTGGTCGAGGGCTTTCTGCAAGGTCTGATCCATCACGCGGTCCCTTTCGACTTGGGCGAGGGCGACTTGGATGCGGCGGTTTTCCTGGGCGCGGCCTTTTTCGGCGCGGCGGGCTTGGAAGCATCGGCGACCATGGTCGTGGCCGGGATCGCGGCCGGCTCGACATGGGGCTGCTGGTCGGCCTTGGCGAAGGCCGGATGAACAACCTTGCCGCCGTCGGTCAGCATCGTCGCCTTGACCAGATCGTCATCTCGGTTGATGGCAAGCGTCTTCGTGGTCTTGTCGACCAGCGTCTCGAGGAAGGCGAACAGGTTCTTGGCATAGAGCAGCGAGGCGGATGCGGCGACGCGGCCCGGCACATTGAGGTGGCCGACGATCTTCACATTGTTGGCCGTGGTGACGACCTTGCCGGCTTCCGCGCCCTCGACGTTACCGCCGCGCTCGACCGCCAGATCGACGAGCACAGAGCCCGGCTTCATCGAGGCGACCATGGCCGCCGAGACCAGTTTCGGCGCCGGGCGGCCGGGGATCAGCGCCGTGGTGATGACGATGTCCTGCTTGGCGATGTGCTCGGCGGTGAGCGCCGCCTGCTTGGCCTGGTATTCCTTCGACATCTCCTTGGCGTAGCCGCCCGCGGTTTCCGCGGCCTTGAACTCGTCATCCTCGACAGCCAGAAATTTCGCGCCGAGCGAAGCGACCTGTTCCTTGGCGGCGGGGCGCACGTCGGTGGCGGTGACGACCGCGCCGAGGCGGCGCGCCGTGGCGATCGCCTGCAGGCCGGCGACGCCGACACCCATGATGAAGACCTTGGCCGCCGGCACGGTGCCCGCCGCCGTCATCATCATCGGCAGCGCCCGGTCATATTCCGAAGCGCCGTCGATCACCGCCTGGTAACCGGCAAGGTTGGCCTGCGAGGACAACACGTCCATCGATTGGGCGCGGGTGATGCGCGGCATGAATTCCATCGAGAAGGCGGTGACGCCGGCCTTGGCCAAGGCCGCCACGGCGGCGTCATTGCCGTAAGGATCCATGATGGCGATCACGGCGGCGCCGGATTTGTAGTTCTTCAGTTCGGCTTCATCAGGTCGGCGAACCTTCAGCACGACATCGGCCTTGGCGACATCAGACGCCTTGCCGATGGTGGCACCTGCCTTGGCAAACTCCTCGTCGGGGATGCGCGACCTTGTGCCGGCGCCGGTTTCGACAATCACATCGAAGCCAAGCCCCGCCAGTCGCTTGACCGTATCGGGCGAGGCCGCGACACGCGGCTCGTTCGCGTCAAGCTCACGAGGGATGAAAACCGTCTGTCCCACCGCATGATCCTTTCGGCTGGAACCTGTTTGCGCAAAGTGTCGGCCGGACATCCGGCGACGTCAATGGCAACGGGGTTTTGGAAGGTCTATCGCATCTATCGCAGAATGAAGGCGCCAGCGGCCATAATCAGGACGAACAGGATTAGCGCCGAGAAGAAGCCGCCCGCGAAGAAGCCGAAAGCCATCGCCAGAAGAAGCGCGCCGCAGAAAAGCGACCCGTATTTAGCCAGCATGAGAAAGCCCGCATAGGTGCGGTCATGCTCGGCATAGTCCATCTTCGCGCCCAGTTCGACAGGACCGGTCGGCGAGTGATCAGCCATAGGAATACCCCTTCGAAGACATCTTTCAGGCACATAGCGAAAAGCCGGGCCGAGAGCAATGGCGCTATTGCCGCATCGCGGCCGAGACTGCCTCAAGGGAAAATTGAAACTGCAGGCCTATCCCGGCGAGGGACAGCCTCCGCGCGAGGCTGGATCGGCGGCCTCAGCCGGCGAGGTGCGGGAAAAGACCGAGCAATCCGACGACGATCAGATAGAGCGCGACGATGTAGTTCAGCAGCCGTGGCATTATGAGGATCAGCACGCCGGCGATCAGCGAGATAAGCGGCGTGAGCGCGAGCTGGGAAATATGCATGTCGGGGTCCTTTCCAGAAGCGATGCCCACCAACTTACGGCGATGCCGCCATACACAACGCCGTCACGCCAGGAAAGCTCCATCGTGATGCACGTTGGCCAAAAGCCGAGTCCGGTTCAAAGCGAGGACATGCCCGAGGAAGCGGCCAAAAGACTTGCGTGGACTCAGGCTGCTTCGAAGTACTTGGCGGTGGGCAAGATGGTCAGCGGTGCCAACTCGCCCCTGTTGGGGCGTTGGAAGAGCATGCGTTGCTCGAATGCCGTCGAGTTGAAGAACGGAAAGCGATCCAGCGTTGCCTGCATGTTCTCGGAGCACTTCGACTGGAAGAGATGCACGGGGACGGTAAGGCCGGGATAATTTCGCGGAGGCACCGCCTGCTCCGATCGGAAGATGCGATGATAGAAGGCGGAGTGCTCTTCCTTGATCGCCGTCAGGCAATAGGTCGGCTTGAAATGGCTGCAAGCAACCACCGCCAGCCTGAGGGTGACATACGGCAGCACGCGCAAGCTGCTCGACCACTCAAGGTCGGCTGCGAACCGGCTTGGATCGACGAAAGTCTCGCCAGTCGCCAGTCGCCGCGCCAGCACGTCGCCGAAAACATCGGTGCTGGGCGACACGGGATATCTCGCGCTGACGTAGTGGATTCTGATGGTGCTGACGAGCGCGCCGTCGAAGAAGACGCCGAAGCGGTATGAATTGGGCAGGTCGTCGAAGTCGTCCTTCACCATGCGGGAGGCATCTGGCTTCACCATGCCGGCGTGAAGATAGGAATTGTAGCGAAGCCTATAGATCGCCTCTAGATCCTCGGCGCCATCGCAAAGGCGATACTCCACATGCTCCAGAACATCCATGACGTGGTCTGAAAACACTGAGGGGCTATTCTTGCCCTTGCCCGCAGTCGCCGCCACGGGCGTACCCAACAACTTGTTTTCCATTCTGTCCTCGTACCGCCGCATAACGACAATAGCGAAGCACAGAAGGAACAAGAAGCAAAATTCCGAGCTTTTGCGTTTACCCTAAATTAACGTTAACAAATGGTAAATTGCGGCCGGTGGAAAATCTGGGTCTCGATAACTGGATTTCAGGGGACGGCGCGCTTGGCGATCGGCTGCAATTCGGCGGCGAAAGGCCAGGTCACATTGGACATGGTTTCGATGCCCGACGCGCTCAGTGCGGCGCCGAACAGGAAGCCCTGGACAAGATCCGGTTTCACCGAATGCAACAGGATCTTGAGTTGCTCGAATGTCTCGACGCCTTCGATGGTGACGGTGAGACCCAGGATACGGGCCAGGTCGACGACGCCCTTCAACAACTCGAGCGAGCGCGGATTCTGAGTGACATCCATCACGAAAGAGCGGTCGATCTTGATCTTGTCGAGAGGCAGCTTGTGGAGATAGCTCAGGCTGGAATAGCCGGTGCCGAAATCATCGAGGGCGATGCGCACGCCAAGCCGCTTCAGTTCCTCGATATATTGGCGCGTCTGCGACTTGTCGTCGAGCAACGCGGTTTCGGTGACTTCGATCTCCAGCCGGCCGGCGGCGAGGCCTGAACTGGCCAACGCATCGCGGACCTTGTGGATGACATCGCCGTTGCGGAAATCCCTGGCGGAAAGGTTGACCGAGACGCTGGTCTGGTCAGGCCATTTGGCGCATTCGGCGCAGGCCGCCTGGAGCACGAAAGTGCTGATCTCGGAAATGATGCCCATCTCCTCTGCCAGCGGGATGAAGACGCCGGGCGAAATCGGCCCGAGATCGGGATGGTCCCAGCGGCACAGCGCCTCGCAGCTGGCGATGCGCATGGTCTTCATGGCCACGATCGGCTGATAGACAACCCGCAGGTTCTTGCTTTCCACCGCGGTGCGCAGATCCGCCTTCATCAGCTGACGGTTGCGGAACGCGGCATCCATCGCCGCCTCGAACAGCCGCCAGCCGTTCTTGCCGAGCTCCTTGGCCTTGTAGAGCGCCAGGTCCGCCTTGACGATCATGGCGTCGACGTCGGTTCCCTCGACCTTGGACAGCACCGCGCCGGCGCTGGCCTGGATCCGCAAGCCGTGACCGGCGACGTCGACCTCGCCCTGCAGGTCGGCGAAAATCTGGTCGAGCAGGCTGGCGAGATGGCTTTCGTCCTCGATGCGGTCGAAGAACATCATGAATTCGTCGCCGCCGAAGCGGCTGACGGTAATGCCTTGCCCGGCGATCGCCGCGAGCCGTTCCGCGACGGCATAGATCAGGCCATCGCCGACAGGATGGCCGAGCGTGTCGTTGACGCTCTTGAAATCATCGAGGTCGACCACCGCCAGGCCGCACAGGCGGTCGCGCTCGCCGGAGGCCATCAGTTCGCCGACCAGTTCGTGGAAATAGGCGCGGTTCGGCAGGCCGGTGAGGTTGTCGTAGCGCGCCATGAAACGGATTTTTTCCTCCGTCTCGACACGCGCGGTCACGTCTTCAAAGGTGATGACGCCCAGTTCCTGGTTGCCCTCGCGGGCGGAGAACTCAAAGTGCTGGCCATTGGAGAAGGAAACCAGCACCTTGCGGTCGCGCCCCTCGCGCAAGGCGCGCGTCAGCTGCGCCTCGACATAGCGGCAGTCCTTCGGTGCCAGCATGCCGCCGGCAACGCCGCGCAGCAGCAATGAATGGATCGAGCGCCCGAGCAACTGGTCGGGGGATTTCAGCGACATCAGACGGGCGGCCTCGGCGTTGCCGACAACCACCTTGCCGTCCGGGCCGAGCATGACCAGGCCATGCGACATGGTGTTAAGGGCGCGGTTGAAGCGCTGCGCGATCTGTCTCGCCTGCTTGTGTCCGACAACGGCCGAAAACAGCACATTGCGGACGTGGTCGGCGCTGCCCTTGATGATGAACATGAAGGGGATGATCAGCAGGCCCAGCACGACGTAGGGCAAGTCGAACCGGAGAATGAGCGCCGCGGCGATCGGCCCGACGAAGGTGACCGCGAAGATCATGACCATGCGCGGCGAGCCGTAATTTCGGCCGACGACGGTCACCAGGGAGGCCATCGTCACCGACAGCGCCCCGATCTCGGCATAGGAGTCCGAGTAGACATAGATGGAAATGAAGCAGAAGAACCCCAGCAACAACCCTTGAAGGCTACCCTTCAGGATGTATTCGCGCTCCCACTTCGTTGCGTCGGCGGCGTCGCGAATCTCACCGCCCGAGCGGTGGAACCGCCGCAGACTGAAGTAACGCCAGACGCCGATGCCGAGCAGCGCGCCGGCGAGAGCCAGGAAAATAGGCTGGCCGTGACGCCAGTACACCATGAGGCTGATCGTGGCGTGGCAAAGCGCGCCGATCACCAGCATATGCGCGTTGTCGAACAACGAGCGCACAAACTGGATATAAACATCCACTGGGATGTTATCGGTCTTTGTTTTGCCCATTACTGGCGCCCAATGAGCCCCAGCCTTGGCATAGTCCCATTAAAAAACCTTTAGCCTGGGCTGAAACGCCTGGTTTTAGGCGCTTTTTGGATCATTCGGCGGCCTGAAGTTCCGGCCTTGCCGGTGCGTTTGCCAGGCGATCGAGCAGTCTTTGGCGCTCACCCAGGGCCTTTTCGGCGCTGGCCTGCCGGACATGGCCATAACCGCGGATGAGCGCGGGAACCGAAACGAGAGCGACCGCCGCATCGGCCCTGCCAGGCGCCAGCGACTTGGCGACGAGCTGCAGGTCACCCTCATACTGTGCCAAAAGCTGCCGTTCCGCACGCCGTTCGGCGGTATAGCCGAACAGGTCGAAAGCGGTGCCGCGCAAGCCCTTCAGCGCCGCCAGCAGGCGAAAACCCTTCATCATCCAGGGGCCGAAGCTCGATTTCCGAGGGCTTCCGTCATTGCCGCGACGTCCCATGAGCGGCGGCGCGAGATGGAATTCGAGCTTCTCGTAGCTCTGGAACTGCTTTCCAAGCTCGGCGGCAAAGGAGCCGTCGGTGTAGAGCCGGGCCACCTCGTATTCGTCCTTGATCGCCATCAGCTTGAACAGGTTCCTCGCCGCCGCCTCGGTCACAGCGGTCGAGCCGGGCACGGCCTTGGCCTCGGCGGCGCGCAGCAGCGCCAGCCTGTCGGCATAACGCCTGCCATAGGCGGCGTTCTGATAGGAGGTCAGGAAGGCGACACGGCGGGCAATGATCTCGTCCAGCGTCTGCGCGACCGGGGCGGCTTGTCCCGCCTTGCCCGGCTGGGCGACAAGGCCGCGCACGAAATCCGGCTGGTGTGCCGCGCGGCGGCCCCAGCGGAAGGCGGCGATGTTCATCGCCACCGCTTCGCCATTGAGCTCGATGGCCTTTTCGACGGCCTCTGCCGACAGCGGCAGGCCGCCATGCTGGAAGGCAAAGCCGAGCATGAACATGTTGGCGCCCAGCGAATTGCCGAACAGCGATGTGGCGGTGCGGGTGGCGTCGAAGAAATGCGCCTTGTCCTCGCCGGCGGCGGTGCGGATCGCTTTCTTCAGGCGTTCGATGGGCAGCGAGAAATCCGCCGAGCGGGCAAACTCGCCGGGCATGATCTCGGCGGTGTTGGCGAGGAAGATGGTATGGCCCTCGCGTACCGCCGTCAGCACCTTTTTGGCGCCTGACACGACGAGGTCGCAGCCAAGCACGAGGTCGGCCTTCCCCGCCGAAACGCGGATGGCATGGATATCGTCCGGCGTGCGGGCGATGCGGACATGGGTGAACACCGAGCCGCCCTTCTGGGCGAGACCGGCCATGTCGATCATGCCGCACCCTTTGCCCTCGAGATGAGCCGCCATGCCAAGCACGGCGCCGACGGTGACGACGCCGGTGCCGCCGACGCCGTCGATGATCGCCGCCCATCCCTCGGCACCCAGAGGAAATTCGGCCGGTGCCGGCACACCGTCGAGCGGATCAGTCTTGCCGGCCAGGCCCTCGGCTTTCCTGATCTTGGCGCCGTGCACGGTGACAAAGGACGGGCAGAAGCCGTTGACGCAGGAGAAGTCCTTGTTGCAGCTCGACTGGTCGATCCGGCGCTTGCGGCCGAATTCGGTCTCGACCGGCTGGATCGAGACGCAGTTAGACTGCACGCCGCAATCGCCGCAGCCTTCGCAGACCAGTTCGTTGATGAAGACGCGCTTGTCGGGATCGGGAAAGGTGCCGCGCTTGCGGCGCCGGCGCTTCTCGGCCGCACAGGTCTGGTCGTAGAGCAGGATCGAAACGCCCTTGACGTCGCGCAACTCGCGCTGGACGAGGTCGAGGTCGTCGCGGTGGTGGATGGTGGCGCCGGCGGGGAATTCGGCCTTGCCGGCATATTTGTCGGGTTCGTCGGTGACGATGGCGATGCGGTCGACGCCCTCTGCCCGCACCTGCCTGGCGATCATGTCCACCGTCAGGCCGCCCTCGTGCGGCTGGCCGCCGGTCATGGCCACGGCATCGTTGTAAAGTATCTTGTAGGTGATGTTGGCCCCGCTCGACAGCGCGAAGCGGATCGCCAGCGTGCCGGAATGGTTGTAGGTGCCATCGCCGAGGTTCTGGAAGATATGATCGCGCTTGGAGAAAGGCGCCTGGCCGACCCATTGCGCGCCTTCGCCGCCCATGGCCGTGAAGCCCAGCGTATTGCGGTCCATCCAGAGCGCCATGAAATGGCAGCCTATGCCGGCGGCGGCGATCGAGCCGTCCGGCACCTTGGTCGAGGAGTTGTGCGGACAGCCCGAACAGAAGAAGGGCGTGCGCGAACCGATGTCGGTGGCATCCGCCAGCATCGCCTGGAACTGGCGGAGCTTCGCCACCCGCGCCGAAATCTCTTCCGACGGACCGATGGTTTTCACGATCCGCTCGCCGAGGGCAATGGCGATCTCGTTGGGGTCGAGCGCGCCCTTGGCGGGAAACAGCCAGTCGCCGCGCTCATCCTTCTTGCCGACGATGACCGGCTGCACGGCGGTACCGTAGAGGTTCTCGCGCAGTTGCACCTCGATCAGCGAGCGCTTCTCCTCGACCACGACGATGGCGTCGAGGCCACGGGCAAAGTCCGCGATGTGCTGCAGGTCGAGCGGCCAGGGGCAACCGACCTTGAACAGCCGCACGCCGATGCGGTTGGCAGCCGCCTCGTCGATGCCGATATCCTCCAGGGCCTGGCGGACATCGAGATAGCTCTTGCCCAGCGTGATGATGCCTAGCTTCGGGTTGCGGCCGCCCGAATAGACGATGTGATTCAGCCCGTTGGCGTGGATAAAGGCGGAGGCCGCGGCACGCTTGTACTCGTGCAGCCGCTCTTCCTGGCCGAGCATGTCGATCTCGTGGCGGATGTTGAGGCCGCCCGGCGGCATGTCGAATTCCGGCAAGACGATGTTGAGCCGTTCGAGCGAGGCGTCGACCGAGGCCGTCGATTCGATGTTGTCCTTGACGCATTTGATCGCCGCCCAGGTGCCGGCGAAACGCGACATGGCAAAGCCATACAGGCCGTAGTCGATGATCTCCTGGACGCCGGCCGGGTTGAGGATCGGCACCATTGTGTCGACGAAGAGGAATTCGGTGGCGTGCGCGTTGGTCGAGGATTCGGCCATGTGGTCGTCGCCCATGAGAGCGAGCACACCGCCGTGCTTCGACGAGCCGGCAAGATTGGCGTGACGGAAGACGTCGCCTGAACGATCGACGCCCGGCCCCTTGCCGTACCAGACCGAAAAGACCCCGTCATGGGTGCCCTCGCCCAGCAACTCCGTCTGCTGTGATCCCCAGCAGGCGGTGGCGGCAAGCTCCTCGTTGAGGCCGGGCTGGAAGACGATGTCGGCCCCGGCAAGCTGCTTCTTCGCCTTCCACAGCTGCATGTCGAGGCCGCCGAGCGGCGAGCCGCGATAACCGGAGACGAAACCGGCCGTGTTCAGGCCAGCGCGGCGGTCGCGCTCGCGCTGCATCAGGAGCATGCGGATGACCGCCTGCGCGCCGGACAGGAAGATGCGCTCCTTTCCGAGGTCGAACTTGTCGTCGAGCGCGACATCATGCAGCGTCATCAGGCATTTCCTCTGCGAAGGCCGCGGGGCAGCAGCCAACGTCGGGATCGGATGACGCATCCTTTCTCCCCTTGCAAGGCAGGTCAAACAAAATCGAAGGGGCCAGGCAACGCGCAACAAAGAGTCCGGCGGGCGCCGGAGCACGCATGAAACCGTGCATCGACGGCGCCAACGCGTACGAAAATTCCCGCCGACACCGGCGCGGTCGGAAGGTGTCAGCCGGCTTTCGAGCAGTCCGGCTTTGGCTCGCCCGGCAGCTTGCCGTCGGGATGGCCCGCTAGGTCGGGATTGGCCGTATAGAGCTGGTCGATGACCAGCGGCCGGTCGGGCAGAATCGACTGGTCCTCCGTCGACATCAGCGTGGTGTCGATCGTCTGCAGGACGGCACCGTCGGCGCCCCTGATGCTGATGGCGATGGCATAGGGCTTGTTCTTGACAATGCAGGTCAGCGCCGGGCTCTCCAGGCTCACCTTGTCGAGCTTCGGCCAGACCTTCTGTTCGACCACCAAAGGCGCACCGCCGGCAGGATTCTGGAAGCTGGCAACCGCCACCTGGCCCTCACCCATCGGCCGCAACGGCCGCAGCGTCACCACGTAGGTCGCCCTGGCGAGACGGTAGTTGAAGACGAATATCTTGCCGGAAACCTCGAACAGCTTGCCCTCGCCGCCGGTATCGCGGCAGGCGCCGAGCGCGGCGGCGGCGATCAAGATGGCGCCGGCAACGAGAGCGCGTGAAAATCCCCTAGGCATCCTTGACCTCATGGGCCGCCAAGCGGCGGCGACGATAGTGACGACTTGCCTTCTGCCGGTTGCCGCAGACCGACATGTCGCACCAAAGACGGCTGGAATTGCGGCTTCTGTCGACAAACAGCCAGGTGCAGTTGGGACAGATCCTGAGCCTCGCGACCGTGTCGTCACGCAGCAGCGACAGTGCCGAAACCGCCAGCGCCGCCTCGAAAGCGATCGGTGTCGAGGGATTCCCGAACGGCCTTCCCGGCACACCGATCTCGGTGCGGCTGCCGGCCAGGCCCTCGGCACAGGCCCGCAGGAAATCCGGCAGGTCAGCGGTGGCGAGCGCGCCCTTCGAAACCGCGCCGCGAAACAGCCGGTCGGTCGTCTCGCGGATCGACAGCACGACAGGCGCGATTGCCGCCGGTGAGGATACCGCCAGCCGCCTGTCGCCAAGCTCGGCGGCGCGGAAGCCGCTGGCCGCATCGGCAAAGCGGGCGATTTCGACCGGATCGTCGAAGCGGTCGAATGTGCGTTGCGGATCGCCGCGCAGCACGACGGTGTTCGCCGTGTCGAGCGCAAGCAGGCCGCCAGTGAAGCGGTGCGGGGTCCAGGCAACTGTCATATCGCAAAATCTAACCGATAAATCGCATTTGACAAGTTAGATTCGACGATGCAAACCTCTGATGCGCACGGTATCGTCGCTTTGTCTTGAGCATTTTCGTCGTCCCGGACCACCGCGCATTCGGGGCGAGATGCTTCTGGTGTTGAGCATGCTCTATTTCTTCCAGCAGGTGCTGAACGGGCTGCATTCGGGCGCGCTCTATGCGCTGCTCGCCTTCGGCTACGTGCTGACCAACGGCATCCTGCACCGCACCAACCTCGCCTATGGCGCGCTGTTTGCGTTCTGTGGCCAGGCGATGATCCTGAGCGTCGCCTTCGGCTACCAGGTTCTGTGGCTGACACTGTTGGCTTCGGTGCTGTTCGGTGTCGTCGCGGCGTTCCTCTTTGCCGCGCTGATAAGCCATGTCCTGTCGCGCAGCATCTTCGAACCGCTGGCCGACCGCTCGCCCAATGCCATCGTGGTGACCACGCTCGGCATCCTGCTCGTGCTGTCGGAAGCAAGCCGAATCGCGGCCGACACGCATGATCTGTGGCTGCCGCCAATGTTGGCTCAGCCGATCGTCTTCGCCGAAGGCTCCGGTTTCAAGGCGACGCTGACGCTGATCCAGGTGCTCGACTGCGCGGTGGTCCTGGCGGCGGTCGCACTCGCCACCTTTGCGTTTGCCCACTCCAACTTCGGCCGGTGCTGGCGTGCTGTCTCGGACGATCCACGAGCCGCCGCCCTGTGCGGTGTCGACGTGCGCGGCGTGTTCCGGCGTGCCGTGCTGTTCGGCGGCTTCTGCGCCGCGCTGGCCGGCGTGATGGCCAGCCTCTACTACGGCAATGTCAGCTTCGGTTCCGGCCTGGTCTACGGGCTGAAGATCCTGTTCGTGACAGCGGTCGGCGGCTACCTTTCGCCGCCGCGGGCAGCACTGGGCGCGGCCGCCTTCGGCATGGCCGAATCACTGTGGGCCGGCTATTTCCCGGTCGAATGGCGCGATGCGTGGATGTACCTGTTCCTGGTGGCCATGCTGATCCTGATCGGCGCCGGCCGCGATACCGGCAAGGTCGTCTGAGCCCATCAGACTTTGGTTGCATGACGCAGGGGCAGACCGCCCTTGTCCCGCGCCACCCTTCATCCGCTACCGTTTTGCAGCCGCCATCCGTGTTGACCCGTCCGGCCACGCGCGGCATACCGTTGGGCCACGCGGCGTGACGGCTGAAAAGGGGGAGCCGGCACGCCTCGGATACAAGGGAGGACTGCATGGAAGGGCCGCTCGCTCTGTCGCGGGGCATCGACCGCCTCAACGAATTCATTGGCAAATCGGTATCCTGGCTGATCCTGCTGGCGATCCTGGTGAGCGCGGCCAACGCCGTCATCCGCAAGATATTCGACACCTCGTCGAATGCGTGGCTGGAACTGCAATGGTACCTGTTCGGCGCCGCCTTCATGCTGGCGGCCGCCTATACGCTGAAGCAGAACGAGCATATCCGCATCGATATCGTCTACGGCCTGTTTTCACGCCGCGTGCAACACTGGATCGACCTTCTCGGCCATATCCTCTTCCTGATGCCGTTCGTGACACTGATGGTCGTCTATTTCGTGCCCTACGTGTCGCTGTCGTTCCACAGCGGTGAAATGTCGACCAATGCCGGCGGCCTGATCGTCTGGCCGGCCAAGGCCATCCTGCTGGTCGGCTTTTTCCTGCTCGCACTCCAGGGCATTTCCGAGATCATCAAGAAGATCGCCATCATGCGCGGCGTCATGGACGATCCCAACCCCTTCATTTCCGTGCACGAACAGGCTGAACTCGAAGCCAAGGCGCTGGCCGACGAGGTGCGCTCGTGATGGAGTTCATCGCCCAGAACATGGCGCCGATCATGTTCACCTCGCTGATCCTGTTCATGCTGATCGGCTATCCCGTCGCCTTCTCGCTGGCCGCCAACGGCCTGATGTTCTTCTTCATCGGCGTGCTTTTGACGCCCTATTCGGGCGGGGCGATCAACCTCGCCTGGCCGCTGCTCTATGCGTTGCCGGACAATTTCTACGGCAGCCGGGTGATGTCGAACGACACGCTGCTGGCCATTCCGTTCTTCACCTTTATGGGCATCGTGCTCGAACGATCGGGCATGGCCGAGGACCTGCTCGACACGATCGGCCAGCTGTTCGGCCCGATCCGCGGCGGCCTCGCCTATGCGGTGATCTTCGTCGGCGCGTTGCTGGCGGCGACCACCGGCGTGGTGGCGGCATCGGTCATCGCCATGGGGCTGATCTCGCTGCCCATCATGCTGCGCTATGGCTACGACCGCCGTCTGGCGTCCGGCGTCATCGCCGCCTCCGGTACGCTCGCCCAGATCATCCCGCCCTCACTGGTGCTGATCGTTCTGGCCGACCAACTCGGCCGTTCGGTCGGTGACATGTATGCGGGTGCGCTGATCCCGGGCCTCGTGCTCACCGGTCTCTACGCACTCTACATTCTCATCGTGTCGATCTTCCGGCCGAAGATGATGCCGGCGCTGCCACTCGAAGCGCGCACACTCGGCCATGGCGTGATTTCGCTGCTGGTGGCATTGGCGGCGGCGGTGGCCATCTCCTATGCGGCGTACAGCTATCTGGCGCCGACCCATGGCGACGATGCCGACATTCTTGGCGCCTGCGTCGGCGTGATCCTGATCTATGTCGTCGCGATCGCCGACAGAAGGTTGAACATCAACATGATGTCGCGGCTGGCGCAGCAGGTCGTCATCGTGCTGATCCCGCCGCTGGCGCTGATCTTCCTGGTGCTGGGCACCATCTTCCTCGGCATCGCCACGCCGACCGAAGGCGGCGCCATGGGCGCGGTCGGCGCTCTGGCGATGGCCGCGGCAAAGGGCCGGCTGTCGCTGGATGTGATCAAGCAGGCACTGGCCTCGACGACGCGGCTGTCGTCTTTCGTGCTGTTCATCCTGATCGGCGCGCGCGTCTTCTCGCTGACCTTCTACGGCGTCAACGGCCAGATCTGGGTCGAGCACCTTCTGACCTCGCTGCCGGGCGGCGAAGTCGGCTTCCTGATCGGCGTCAACATCCTCGTCTTCTTCCTGGCCTTCTTCCTCGACTTCTTCGAGCTGGCCTTCATCATCGTGCCGCTCTTGGCGCCGGCGGCCGACAAGCTCGGCATCGACCTGATCTGGTTCGGCGTGCTGCTCGGGGTCAACATGCAGACCAGCTTCATGCACCCGCCCTTTGGCTTCGCGCTGTTCTACCTGCGCTCGGTCGCCGCGCGCGTGCCCTATCTCGACCGCATCACCGGCAGGCAGATCGCGCCGGTCACCACCGGTCAGATCTATTGGGGCGCGGTGCCCTTCGTCCTGATCCAGGTGGTGATGATCGGACTGACCATCGCCTTCCCGCAAATGGTGATGCGCTACAAGGGGACGGCGATCGATCCGGGCACGATCGACTACAAGGTGCCGGAAGTGCCCGGCCTGTCGCCGCTCGGCGCTCCGCAGGATGGTGGCGCGCCCGCCAATGGCGGCAGCGCGCCGGCCGCGCCCGGCACGCCAGATCTATCGCAGCCGCCGAGCTTCGGCGATGCGCCGCCGGCCAAGCCGGCGACACCGGCGCCGGACCTCTCGCAACCGCCGAGCTTCAATTGAGAGGGACGACGCCATGAAAGCGGTGCGGCTGGAGGCCGTGGGCAGCATCGCGCTGCGCGAGGTCGTCAAACCTGTCCCCGGCCCGGACGAGCTTCTGGTGCGGATCGAAGCCTGCGGTGTCTGCGGCACCGACCGCCACCTCTTCCATGGCGAATTCCCCTGCCGGCCACCGGTGACGCCCGGACATGAATTTTCGGGCATCATCGAGGCGGTCGGCGACACGGTCTCCGGCTTCGCCATCGGCGACCGCGTCACCGCCGATCCCAACATCGCCTGCGGGCGATGTCCGCATTGCCATGCCGGCCGGGTCAATCTCTGCCGCAATCTCAATGCCATCGGCATCCATCGCGATGGCGGCTTTGCCGAGTATGTCGTGCTGCCGCGGGAGCAGGCCTTCATCCTGCCCGCCGATCTGCCTCCAACGCATGGCGCATTCTGCGAGCCGCTCGGCTGCTGCCTGCATGGCATCGATCTTGCCGCGATCAAGCCCGGCAGTTCAGTGATCGTGCTGGGCGGCGGCGTCATCGGCCTGCTCACCGTGCAATTGGCAAGGCTGGCCGGTGCCACGACCATCATCCTGTCGACCAGACAGGCCTCGCGGCGCGCGCTTGCCGAGGAGCTCGGTGCGACGGCGACGGTCGACCCCACCGCCGCCGACGTCATTGATGCCATTCGCGGACCGGCGGGGCTGATGCCTGGCGGCGCCGACGTGGTGTTCGAATGCGCGGGCGTGCGCGAGACCGTCGAGCAATCGATGCGGCTGGCAAGGGCCGGCGGCACGGTCGTCATCGTCGGCGTGACGCCACAAGGCATGAAGGCCGAGTTCGAGCCCTTCGATCTGCTGTTCCGGGAATTGAAGGTGGTTGGCTCCTTCCTCAATCCCTACACGCATCACCGCGCCGCCGAGCTAATCGCGTCGGGCGCGATCGAGATCAACCGGCTGATCTCCAGGCAGGTGCCGCTCGAAGAGGCGGCTGATGTGATCGCCAATCCGCCGGCGCCGGGCGAGGTCAAGGTGCTGGTGGTGCCGGGTCGAAACTAGGCGGCGGGCCCTTCCGGGATCACCACGCGGCCAAATGAAAAGACCCGGGTAAGCCGAGCTTTCCGGGTCTTCTTGAGTCGATGTTCGCCTCTTACAGCTTGCCGTTGCGCTGCTGGACCATCATGAAGGTGTCGTAATTGTACTCGGCCACCTGTGCCCAGAGGTAGTGCTCCTTGCGGAAGCCCTTGATCGATTCCCAGATCTTCTTGAACGGCGCGTTCGAGGCCTCCATCTCGGCATAGACCTCGTTGGCCTTTTGGAAGCAGGCGGCCATGATCTCCTGGCTGAACGGACGCAGTTTCGCGCCGCCGGCCACCAACCGCTTCACCGCTGCGGGGTTAACATAGTCGTATTTCTGCAGCATGTCGGCATCCGCGGCTTGCGCGGCGGTGTGCAACAGCGATTTGTAAGCTGGCGAAAGCTCTTCGTATTTCGCCTTGTTGAACATCAGGTGGACGGTCGGACCACCTTCCCACCAGCCGGGATAGTAGTAGTAGGGCGCGACCTTGTAGAAGCCGAGCTTCTCGTCGTCATAGGGGCCGACCCATTCGGCGGCGTCGATGGTGCCCTTTTCCAGCGCCGGGTAGATGTCGCCGCCGGCGATCTGCTGCGGCACGACGCCGAGTTTCTGCACCACCTTGCCGGCAAAGCCGCCAATGCGCATCTTAAGGCCGGAGAGATCGGCGACCGTGTTGATCTCCTTGCGGAACCAGCCGCCCATCTGCACGCCAGTGTTGCCGCCCGGCAGCCCGAAAAGACCTTGCGTGGCGAGAAACTCGTTGAACAGGTCAATGCCGCCGCCATGGTAGTGCCAGGCGTTCATGCCGCGCGCGTTGAGCGAAAAGGGAACCGCCGCACCGAGCGCCCATGTCGGGTCCTTGCCCCAGTAATAATATGCCACCGTGTGGCAGGCCTCTACCGTGCCGGCCGTGGTGGCGTCGGCGGCCTGCAGGCCGGGCACGAGTTCGCCGGCGGCAAAGACCTGAATCTGGAAATTGCCGTCCGTGGCTTCCGACAACATCTTGGAGAACACCTCGGCGCCGCCATAGATGGTGTCGAGCGATTTCGGGAAGGACGACGCCAGCCGCCATGTCACCTTGGGATTGGATTGGGCGATCGCCGGAGCGGCAAGCGTTGCCGCCGCCGCCGCGGCGCCGACACCGGTCACGCCGGCCTTGCGAATGAACGAACGACGATCCATGCAGTTCCTCCCTTTTGGATCAACAGACCGACATTCGGGAAATCCTCGGCTCCCCGTATCGGTTGGCCGAAACAATACACGGGCAAGAAGTCTAGTCCAGCACGGCGGCGTGATTTGGTAACCGAGCCATGCGGCCCTGCAACTATAGTCTAACGGGGGATTTGGTGGCCCATGCGACACGCCGAAACTTGCCATGGAAAAACCACAGCGGATCGCCTATTTTGAAGGCAGGATAGACCTTGCCAGATGGAAACCAGAGCCAAAATGCAGCAGCCGCTCGTCGCCATATCGACCGACGTCCGTCAGTTCGACAACTACACCTGGCATGCCGCCCCTCAGCAATATCTGGAAGCCGCAATCACCGGTGCGGGCGTGTTCCCGCTGCTGGTGCCGTCGTTCGGCGACAGGCTCGACTTCGACGAACTTTTGTCCTCGGTCGACGGTGTCATGGTCACCGGCTCGAAATCCAACGTGCACCCCTCGCTTTACGGCGGCGATGCCAGCGAAGCCAACGGCCCTTATGATCCGGCGCGCGACGCCACCACGCTGCCGCTGATCCGCCGGGCGATCGAGCGCGGCGTGCCGCTGCTCGCCATCTGCCGCGGCATCCAGGAGCTGAATGTCGCGCTCGGCGGCACGCTGGGCACCGAGATCCAGGAACGCGAGGGCTCGCTCGACCACCGCGCGCCAGTGAGTGACAATCAGGACGAGCGCTTCGGCATCCGCCAGAAGGTGACCATCAGGCCCGGCAGTTGTCTGGCCGGCGTCTTCGGCGAGGGCGACATCATGGTCAATTCCGTGCATCGCCAAGCCGTCGACCGGCTCGGCTCGAAACTGCAAATCGAGGCCGTCGCAACCGACGGGACGGTCGAAGCGGTTTCGGTCAGGGATGCCCGGGCTTTTGCCGTTGGCGTCCAGTGGCATCCGGAATACTGGGTCAAATCGGACAGCAACTCGGCCAAGATCTTCCGCGCCTTCGGCGATGCGGTGCGCCTGCATGCAGCGGCAAAGGCTGGCTCGCGCGCTGCCGCGGAATAATCAGTCGTCAGTCTTCCGGTCGCCCGCCAGTGAAAGCAATGGCGTGGCTGGTGCATAGGATTCGTACCCGTCGCCATCAGCCACGGCGAAGGTGACGATCGGATCGATGCCGTCGGCGCTGAAGGCGACCGTGCCATCCTCTTCTTCGCGCCAGAATTTTGCCTGCTCGATGCCTGGCAAGAGCCGGCGGCAGGTCGGAGCCACCGTCAGCAACGACAGCCCCTGTGAAATCGAGGCGCCACGCTTGACCATGCAAGCCCCCTCGTCACCATTGGCGACCAGTCTGTAGGTATTATCCGTTGGCGTGGCCTCTTCGGCGGCGCTTTCCCCGCTGCCGCCGTGAAAG
This sequence comes from Mesorhizobium sp. HAY1-8B, assembly GCF_056868045.1. Classification (NCBI taxonomy): domain Bacteria; kingdom Pseudomonadati; phylum Pseudomonadota; class Alphaproteobacteria; order Hyphomicrobiales; family Phyllobacteriaceae; genus Mesorhizobium; species Mesorhizobium sp. HAY1-8B. The sequence goes on along the minus strand of NZ_CP200321.1, from coordinate 1,409,122 downwards.
ACCTGAACGCCGCCGAACACGGCGACGGCAGCGATAAAGACGGGAAGCGTTTTCATTCTGGTCTTCATCCACAGATGACAGGCAGGATGAAGAATGATTTCAAAGGGTTAAGCTGGCGTTAATAAGTGTGGCAAACTGCCACTCAGCCGCGATCCTTGACATGCGCCGTCTCCGGCACCGGTGTCAGCGCCCGGCGTTCGGTGAACCAGGAAACCAGATTGTCGACGCACAGATCGGCCATGGCGCGGCGCGTGTGCTCCGAGGCCGAGCCGACATGCGGCAAAAGAGAGGTGTTGGGAGCGTCGAGCAACGCCTTGGGCACGTTCGGTTCGTCGGCGAAGACATCGAGCCCGGCTGCGGCGATGGTGCCGTCTGCTAGGGCTGCCGCCAGTGCTGCCTCGTCGACCGTGCTGCCGCGGCCGATGTTGACGAAGACGCCGTTGGCGCCGAGCGCCGACAGGATCTCGGCATTGACCGCCTTCTGCGTCGAGGCCCCGCCAGGCGCCACCGAAATCAGCGTGTCGACCGCTTCGGCCAGGCCCTTCAGCGTCGGGTGATACTGATAGGAAAGACCTTCGACACGGCGCCGGTTGTGATAGGCGACCGGCAGGCCGAACGCCTCGAGCCGCCGGGCAATGGCTTGCCCGATGCGGCCCATGCCGAAAATGCCGACGCGGCGCGCGCGCAAGGTCAGCCGGCTCAGCGGATAGTTGCCCTTGCGCACCCAGCTGCCGTCACGCAGCCAGTTTTCCGCGCGCGGCAGGTCACGGACCGTGTTGATCAGCAGCCCGATCGCGGTGTCGGCTACCTCGTCTGTGAGGACGTCGGGCGTGTTGGTGACCATGATGTTCTTTGCCGCGGCATGGCCGACATCAACCGAGTCATACCCAACCCCAAAGGAAGCGATGAGTTCGAGATTGGGCAAGGCATCCATCATTGCCGCGCTGATGCCGGCAAAGGAGGCTATGCCACGCACCGTGCGGCGCATCTCGTCGGTGACCAGCGCCGGATCGGCGCGCTCGATCCCGACCCGGTTGAAGGTACGATCGATGCGCCCGACGGCATGGTCGCTGAAGTCCGCCGGCACCAGAATGGCGACGGCTTGCAGCTGTTCGGCCTTGGTCATGCACGCTCCACCGGCTTGCCGGTGGACTGGCGCACATGCAGTTCCGGCTTGATCAATTCCTGCGAGGGCCGCACTGTCTGCCCGTTGAGCTTGTCGAGCAGCGCGCTGGCGGCGCGGCGGCCGACCTCGCGCTGGCCGTTCCAGACGGTGGTCAGTGCCGGCGTGGCGATCGCCGCCTCCTCGAGATCGTCATAGCCGGTGACGGAGATGTCGATGCCCGGCACCAAGCCGGCACGGGCAATGCCGTTCATCAGGCCGATGGCGACGAGGTCGTTCCAGCAGCAGGCGGCGGTCGGCTTGTCCTTCAGCGCCAGGAACTGCCCGGCAGCCTCGAAGCCGGCCTGCTTGGTGCGCGGGCCGGCGATGCGCCAGGACGGCCTGACTTCGAGCCCAGCCGCCTCCATGGCGTTGACATAGCCCTGGTAGCGGTCGCGGCCGGTCGAGGTCTGGTCGGTGCCGCCGATCATGGCGATGCGCTTGTGGCCGAGCGAGATCAGATGGTTGGTGGCAAGCCCGGTGCCATAGGCGTCGTCGCCGCGAAACACCGGCACGTCGGCGCCCTCGACGGTGCGGGCGATCAGCACCGCCGGCAGGCCGTTTTCCTCGGCCATCAGGATATCGGAAGCCGGCGTGCCGATGGCCGGCGACATGATGACGCCGTCGGCGCCAAGCTGCAGCAGCGTGTCGATGAAAGTGCGCTGCTTTTCGAGCTGGTCGTAGTGATTGGACAGGATGAAGGTCTGCCGGCTGCGGTCGAGCTCGCTCTCGATCGAGCGCAGGATTTCGGCGAAGAACGGGTTCATGATATCGTGCACGACGACGCCGACAATGCCCGAGCGTGAAGTGCGCAGGCTGGCGGCGCGGCGGTTGTAAATATAGCCGATGGCGCGCGCATGTTCCTTGATGCGATCACGCGTCGAGCCGGCCACCAGCGGACTGTCGCGCAGCGCCAGGGACACGGTGGCCGTGGACACGCCGAGTGCATCGGCGATCGTCGAAAGCTTGATTTTTTGTGCCAGCGCCTTGCGCTCCCCGAACGACCCGAATTTCGACCTAAACTGTTTAAAGGCGGCGTTATGCCACCGATCGGGAGCAAATCAAAGTTTTTTTGCCAGCGCTTCCGCCTCGACATCGGAGGCCGCGCGGCTCCGCAGCCGGAGCCGGTGCTCGCGATGGACGATGTAGAGGCCGCTGGCAACGATGATGGCCGCGCCGACCAGTGTCCAGCGGTCGGGAAACTGCTTGAAGACAATCCAGCCGGAAATGATCATCCACACCATCTGCGAGTAGGGATAGGGGGCCAGTGCCGTGGTCGTCGCCAGCCGATAGGCCTGCACCAGCAGCCAGTGCCCGACACCGCCGAACACGCCAAGCATGAGCAGGACGAACCAGTGCCAGCCATCATGCGGCAGCGAGAATGAGAACGGCAGCATGGGCAAAAGCAGCACCGCCGGCGCCAGCGCCGAGAACAGGATCAGGCTTTCCGACGTCTCGGTCGCCGACATGCGGCGCGTCATGATGACATAGAAGCTGTTCGACAGCATCGAGCCGAGCGCGAAGAGGTGGCCGATGCCGAAAACGCCGACACCTGGCCTTGTGATGATCAGAACTCCGGCGAAGGCGGCGAGGATGGCCAGCCAGCGCCGCCAGCCTGCCCATTCACCAAGCAGCGGGCCGGCAAGTGCGGTGATCACCATCGGCCCGAAGAAATAGATCGACGTCGTCTCGGCCAGTTGCAGGGAGCGGAGCGCCAGGATGTTGCACATGGTCGAGCCGAACAGGAACACACCGCGCAACACATGCGCCGGCAGGTTGACCGGGCGAAATCGCATGGGTTGCCGCCAGCCGCGCAGCAATGCGCCGACCAGCACGACATGCACGGCAAAGCGCACCCAGGCGACGATCAGCGCGGAAACGCCGGCCAGGACGAGATATTTGCTTGAGGTGTCGAGGAAAGTGAAGAAGACATAGGTGGCAAGCATGCACAGGATCGCCACCGGCGGCGTCGCGCTTTCGACATATCTCTGGGAAGCACTCACTTGCAGGCCGGGGAAAAGCTGGGCTGGAACCCACCTTTGCTGGAATTGTGACTTCCCGGCAAGCCAATTGTCGCCCGCTGCTGTGCCAAGGCCGGCTGGCACAACAACAGAAGCCGGCAGGCTTAGTCCAGGCTTGCCTGCTATGCATGCATGCGGGCGCCCTTGGTGATCTTGTCGACGAGCTTCTTCTCGGCGCGCAGCGCGATGCCGACCACCTTGGCGTCTTCCGGCGCGAATTCGGCGAAGACGGCGCGGTTGGCGGCGTCGAAGCCGGTCGAGAACATCTCCTCGACATAGAGCGAACTCGTCACGCCACGCTCCAGCGCGCGCCGGTGGATCGCGCTCAGCGTCACCTGGTCGGCCGACAGCACGATGACCGGCTGGATCGACAGCGGGTTATAGAGATTGCCTGATCGGTCGCGATAGGGTTCGCCGATGATTTCGGGAAACTGCGCGACGATGCCGCTGGTCAGGAAGGCGGTGACGTTGAGTTTCTGCCAGACGGGCAGATCTTCCCGCAGCACGATTGCAAATTTCGTATCGAACATGAGAAAATGGACCATTCAAGCTTGCGCCCCGATTTTCGAGGCTGAGGGAGACGATGGCGTTGGAACTAGACCGCCGGGCCTTCGAGGGTCTTGGACGTTTGTGCGCCGATGCGGCTGAGAACTGCATCATTTCCGCTCCCGACCCCGCTGGGATGGAGCGGATCGAGGCGCGGTTCCACGGCAGTGCCTTCGATCTGCATCGCCATGACACCTATGCGATCGGGGTGACGCTGCAGGGCGTGCAGACCTTTCGCTATCGGGGCGCGACGCGGCTAAGCCTGCCCGGCCAGATCATCGTGCTGCATCCCGACGAATTGCATGATGGCGGCGCCGGTACCGAGGACGGGTTGCGCTACAGGATGCTCTATCTCGAACCGTCGCTGATGCTGGACTGCCTTGGCGGCGCTTCCCTGCCCTTCGTCGGGGATGCCGTCGTGAGCGACGACACCTTCTGCGCAACGCTGCTCTCGGCACTGGGGCCGCTGCAACAGGAGCTCGACGAGCTGTTTGTCGACGACTTCCTGACGCAATTGATGCAGAGCCTGGCGCGGCATGCCGGCCAGCCGGCGAAGCCGATGGCCAGGACGGCCTGGCGGGCCGCCGCCCTGGCGCGGGACTATCTCACGGAGAACGTCACGCGCCCCGTGCGTTCCGGCGAACTGGAAGCCATCACCGGACTCGACCGCTACGCCTTGTCGCGGCATTTCCGCGCCGCTTTCTCGACCAGCCCGCATCGTTTCCTGGTGATGCGCCGGCTTCAGCGCGCGCGGCGGATGATCATCGCCGGCGAACCCTTGGCGCAGATCGCCGTCGAGGCCGGCTTCACCGACCAGAGCCACTTCAACAGGCAATTCAAGAAGGCGTTCGGCATGACGCCGGGGCGCTGGTCCTCGCTGACAAGGGACTCTGCCCCGGCGGCAGCCTGACGTTGCGATCAGTCGTCCGACTCGGCGTCGTCGTCGATCAGCACCAATTCCTCGTTGGAGAGGTTGGCCTCGATGCGGGCAAGCAGCTTGAAAAGCGCCTTCTGATCCTTCTTGTCGAGGCCCTTCAGCGCCTGCTTTTCGGTCTTCTTCACCGACTTCTCGATGGCGCGGATGGTTTCTCGGCCGCTGTCGGTGAGAAAGATGTGCGCCTGGCGGGCATCGGCTTCCGATGCGCGCTTTTCCAGAAAACCCTGCGCCTGCAGCCGGTTGATGGTCTTGGTAATGGTCGGCGGGCGCACGCCAAGGCGACCGGCAAGATTACCCGGCGTCTGGCCGTCCTCGCGGTCGAGCGCCAGCATGATCTGGTCCTGGCCGGCATAGAAGCCGTGCGCCAGAAGCCGGGCAGCCAACGCGGTTCTTGCCAGCCTGGCCGCCGAATGCAGCCGGCTCATTGTTGCAGTCTTGTCCGCCTTGGCCATGGTCATCCCTCTTCGGCCGTGCCGGTGCGTGGAGCATAGACGCAGCCGGCCGGTTGGCAATCGACGATAGAAAAGATTCCGGCGCTCCAAACAGCTTTGCCGGCAAGCATTGCGGTGTTCGCCGTGGTGATGCCAGATGTTTATTTCAGTTAGATGACAAACGAGTTTCCGAAATACCGGATTCACAGCGACCACGTCCCAGACGCGACGTGACATTGACAGCCCCTGCCAAGACGCCTCCTTTGTCGTTCCCGCCTTTCAGCATCGCCGAGTACGGATCTTTCCCCCGACAGTAACCACAGGGATAACCCCGGCCGGCCGCTTTGGCCCATTGGTTTGCCCCGTGCAAAAGCCCGGAACACACCCTATATGGGACCGACAATCCCTTTTTCACGGCCTGGATTTTCAAGGCCTGGTCATTTCGAGGCAAGTCATGAGCGACGCACAGACGCAGATCCCCGTAACCGTTCTTACCGGCTATCTCGGTGCCGGCAAGACGACGCTCCTCAACCGCATCCTGTCGGAGAACCATGGCAGGCGCTACGCCGTCATCGTCAATGAATTCGGCGAAATCGGCATCGACAACGACCTGATCGTGGAATCCGACGAGGAAATCTACGAGATGAACAATGGCTGTGTCTGCTGCACGGTGCGTGGCGACCTGATCCGCGTCGTTGAAGGCCTGATGCGCCGCCCCGGCCGCTTCGACGCCATCGTGGTCGAGACCACGGGTCTCGCCGATCCGGTGCCGGTGGCACAGACCTTCTTCATGGACGACGACGTGCGCTCCAAGACCAAGCTCGATGCCGTGGTGGCGCTGGTCGACGCCAAGCATCTGCCGCTCAGGCTCAAGGATTCCAAGGAGGCCGAGGACCAGATCGCCTTTGCCGACGTCGTCGTGCTCAACAAGACCGACCTTGTCACTCCGGAAGAACTCGCCAAGGTCGAGGCGACGATCCGCGCCATCAATCCGGCGGCCAGGATCCACCGCACCACGCGCGCCGGCGTCGCCCTGTCGGAAGTGCTCGACCGCGGCGCTTTCGACCTGTCCCGGGCGCTGGAAAACGATCCTCATTTCCTCGAGGCGCATGACGACCACCATCATCATGACCACGATCACGATCATCATGATCATGACGGGCATGACCATCATCACCATGACCACGCGCACGCTTCCGACATCCATGACGTGACGGTGCAGTCCGTGTCGTTGCGCGGCGGCGAGATGGACCCGAAGAAATTCTTCCCGTGGATCGAGAAGATCACCCAGATGGAAGGTCCGAACATCCTGCGGCTGAAAGGTATCATCGCGCTCAAGGGCGATGACGAGCGCTATGTCATCCAGGGCGTGCACATGATCATCGAAGGCGACCACCAGCGCGCCTGGAAGGATGGCGAGAAGCATGAGAGCCGGCTGGTGTTCATCGGCCGCGAACTGGATGCCGAGCGGCTGAAGAAGAGTTTTGATGCCTGCCAGGCGGCTTGATTTCCAAGCCTTATAACGCTAGCGCTGCCTTTTTTCCTTCTCCCCTTGTGGGGGAAGGTTAGCGCCACACCTGGCCGCGCTGGCGACTTCCAGGGATGGCGACAAATCTCATTGGAACGGTTCTGATGCCCACAGTCGCCCCCCTCGATCTCGAAGGCCATTGCCTAGCCGCCGTCTTCCTTGGCGACGTGCCGCATTTCGCGCTGGCCGATGGCGCCATCCATCGGCTCGACAACGGCCACAAGACGACGCAGGCAAATGACGGGTTGCTCGCCACCTTCCACGATGCGGCAAACGATCGGCTGATCACCGGCGGCGAGGACGGCAAGGTGTTTGCCGTTGCTGCGGGCGGCAATGTCGGGGAATTGGCCAACGCCGGAAAAAAGTGGATCACCAGCGTCGCCGCCGGGCCGCAGGGCGCCATCGCCTACGCCACAGGCAAGACCGCCTTCGTGCGCTTCGCCGATGGCAAGACCAGGGAATTCGCCCATCCGCGTTCGGTCGAGGGGCTGGCGTTTTCGCCCAAGGGCATGCGCTTCGGTGTCGCCCGCTACAATGGCGCGACGCTGCATTTTCCGGCCGCCGAGGGCAAGCCGGTGGAACTCGAATGGGCCGGCGCTCACACAGGCATCACCTTCTCGCCCGATGGCGCCTTCCTCGTCACAACGATGCAGGAGAACGCACTGCATGGCTGGAAGCTGGCCGACGGCAAGCACATGCGCATGAGCGGCTATCCCGGCAAGGTCAAGAGCCTGTCATGGAGCGTCAAAGGCAAATGGCTGGCGAGTTCCGGAGCCCCGGCGGCGATCGTCTGGCCGTTTTCCGGCAAGGACGGGCCGATGGGCAAGGCGCCGCTGGAACTCGGCACGCGCGGCAATACGATGGTGACCTGCGTCGCCTGCCATCCAAGCCAGGATGTCGTGGCGATCGGTTATGACGACGGCATGGTGATCGCCGCCCGTTTCGCCGATGCCAAGGAAGTGTTGTTGCGCCGGCAAGGCAAGGGCCCCATCACATCGATGATGTGGGACAAGGAAGAACGGCGCATCGCCTTCGGCAGTGCCGCGGGCGACTGCGGCGTCATCGACATCACGGCATAGTTCACATAGGCGATTACTCGGCGCCGCAGGAAACCTTGCCGGTCAACTCCGCGGTCTTGCCATCCTTGTCCTTGTCGGCGGTGCTGTCATAGACGGCAAGCGTGTACTGGCCGTCATAGACGCCTTCGTCGCTGGCCTTGGTCAGGATCGTCAGTTCGACTGAATCGAAGGTGTCTGCGACCTCGTGCTCGTGGTAGATGTTCAGCCGTAGCTCCTTGCCGTCCAGCCAGTACTGGGTCAGGTTGGAATCCTCGAACGCCGTCTTGCGCAATCCATCGCCAGCCGGCCTCGCCTTGATTTCGAGATCGCCACGAAAGTTGAAGGTCGGGCCGCCCATGCCCCTGGTGACGCCGGCGCCGACGTCGAATGTCACCGCCGTATCATCGACGTTGCACCAGATGCCGCCGGAGGCGAAGGCCGGGACCGCCGACGATAGAAGCACTGTCACACAGATGATCGTCCGCATCCTTGGCCCCCCACACCAATTCCCGCTCATATTGGCACTGACTTCGACAGCACGGTCAAGCGGCGCTGCCAGACGCTGAGCCAATGCAGAACAGACGCGCGGCCAATTGCGGTTGCGGATGTTGATTGGCTAAGAGGGGCCAGCCAAAGGGGTTTCCATGCACAGCAGCGACAGTTCAACGACGTCCATCGGCGGCATCAGCCGGGATCGCATCGCGCAAATGCGCGACACCGAGGGGGCGGCCTTCCGCGCGGCGCGGCCGAAATCGCAAGCCAAGGTCGGCAATGGGTTGCCCGGCTTCTTCGGCGGCGTGCCGATGCACTGGATGAACGACTGGCCGACACCGTTTCCGATCCTGGTCGACAGAGCCAAAGGCGCCACGATTACCGACATAGACGGCAACAGGTTGGACGATTTCTGCCTTGGCGACACCGGTTCGATGTTCGGCCACTCGCCGCCACCGGTGGCGCGCGCCATCCGCCGCCAGGCCGGACGCGGCCTGACCTACATGCTGCCTTCGCAAGACGCGCTTGCCATCGGGCCGCTGCTGCAGCAGCGCTTCGGCCTGCCGTTCTGGCAGATCGCGACCACCGCGACCGACGCCAACCGCTTCGCGCTGCGCGTTGCCCGCGCTGTGACTGGCCGGGAAAAGATCCTGGTCTTCAACGGCTGCTATCACGGCTCGGTCGACGAGACGATGGTGCGGCTGATCGACGGCAAGCCCGTCAACCGGCCCGGGCTGGCGGGCGAGTTCCGCGACCTGACCCGCACGGCCAAGGTCATCGAGTTCAACGATGTCGCCGCGCTGGAGGCAGCGCTCAAGGACAGAGACGTGGCATGCGTCATAGCCGAGCCGGTGCTGACCAATTCCTGCATGGTGCTGGCCGATCCCGGCTTCCATGACGCGTTGCGCAGGCTGACGCGCCAAACCGGTACGCTGCTGTTGATTGATGAGACGCACACCATCTCGACCGGCCCCGGCGGCTATACCAGGAAATACGGGCTCGACCCCGACTTCTTCGTGCTGGGCAAGCCGATCGCCGGCGGTGTGCCGGCAAGTGTGTGGGGCATGAGCGAGGAGGTCGCTTCCCGCTACGCCGACTACAACCGGACGAAGGAGCCCGGCTATTCCGGCATGGGCACGACGCTGTCGGCCAACCCGCTGCAATTCGCCACCATGCGCGCCACACTCGAGGAGGTGATGACGCCGGAGAATTATGACCGCATGGATCATCTCGCCCGGCGTCTGGATGCCGGGCTGACCGGGGTGATCGACCGCTACCGCCTGCCCTGGCATGTCGCCCGTGTCGGCGCCCGCGTCGAGTTCATCTGCGCACCCGGCCCGTTGCGCAACGGTGCGGAGGCGGAAGGCGCACACGCGCCGGAACTGGAAGCCGCCATCCATGTCGCGTTGGTCAATCGCGGCGTGCTGATCGCGCCCTTCCACAACATGATGCTGATCTCGCCGGCGACCACAGGCACCCAGGTGAACCGGCTGATCACCGCCTTCGGCGCGGTTGCGGCAAAGCTTGCGACATGAGACAAGCGGCCATGGACAATGCCATCGTGACCTCGCCTTCGGGCTCCTCGCCCACCGAGGCGCAAGCCTTTCTCGACGCCCATCCCGAGATCGAAGCCTTCGATATCGTGCTGACCGACGCCAATGGCGTCGGCCGCGGCAAGATCGTGCGCCGGCATGAACTTAAAAGCATTTTCGAGGGCGGCCGGCACATGCCGATCTCGATCCTCGGCCTCGACATCACCGGCGAGGATGTGCACGAGACCGGGCTGATCTGGACCACAGGCGACGGCGACCTCCGGGCCTGGCCGATTCCCGGCACGCTGGTGCCGCTTTATGGAACCAGCCCGCCGCGCGGCCAGGTGCTGATGGCGATGTACCATCTCGATGGCCAACCCATGTCTTCGGATCCGCGGCTGGCGCTGGCACGGCAGGTCGATATCCTCGCGGCCAAGGGCCTTTATCCGGCCGGTGCCTTCGAACTGGAATTTTTTCTCCTGGCCAACGAGCGCGATGCCGACGGCAAGGTGCAGCCGGCGCGTGCCGTGCTCGATGGCCGCGTCTCGGGCAAGACGGAGGTCTATTCCGTCGACCATCTGCACGGCATGGAGCCGCTGTTCTCCGACATCTATGCCGCGGCCAAGGCGCAAGGCATTCCGGCCGAGACGGTTATTTCCGAATATGCGCCGGGCCAATACGAGTTGACGCTGAACTACCGCAAGGACGTGATGCGGGCGGCCGACGACCTCGTCATGCTGAAACGACTGGTGCGGGCGCAGGCGCGCCGCCATGGTGTCACCGCCTGTTTCATGGCCAAGCCGATCGAGAAATATGCCGGCTCGGGCATGCATTTCCATGTCTCGCTGCAGGACAAGGCCGGCCGAAACGTGTTTGCCGAGGCCGGCGGCGAGAGCTGGTCACTGCCCTTGCTGCAAGGGCTCGGCGGCCTGATCCAGACGATGGCGGAATCGATGCTGGTGTTTGCGCCGCATGCCAATTCCTGGCGGCGTTTCGTTTCGCAATCCTATGCGCCGGTGGCGCCGACCTGGGGGGTCAACAACCGCTCGGTGGCGCTGCGCGTGCCAGCTGGCGACGCCAGGAACCGGCGGATCGAGCACCGGCCGTCCGGCGTCGACGCCAATCCCTACCTGATCGCCGCAACCGTGCTCGCCGGCATCATCAAAGGCCTCGATGAAGGGCTCGACCCCGGCCCCGAAACGACTGGAAACGGCTATGAAGCGGCCGTCACGCGTACGACGATGCCGGCGGATTGGCGCGCGGCGATCGAAGCGGCCAAAGCCTCCAGCTTCCTGAAAGGCGCGCTCGGCGATGACCTGCACCGCACCTTCGTGGCAATCAAGCAATCCGAATATCTGCGCGTGGCACGCACGGTCAGCGAACTGGATTATCATCTCTACCTGCATGAGGTCTGATGGCTGAGTGACCCGGCGGCGATCACTTTTTCGCCGCCTATGTCAAATGAGGTAGCGCGGCAGCCTATCAGAACATATCATGAACATATGAGCGCACTCACTGTTCGTGAAAAACTTGCGATCCTGTCCGACGCCGCCAAATATGACGCTTCCTGCGCCTCTTCTGGCTCGGCGAAAAAGGATTCGCTGACATCCGGCGGCATCGGCTCCACGGAAGGGATGGGTATCTGCCATTCCTACGCGCCGGACGGGCGCTGCATTTCACTCTTGAAAATCCTGCTCACCAATTTCTGCATCTATGATTGCAGCTATTGCATCAACCGTTCGTCCTCGAATGTGCGGCGCGCCCGCTTCAGCATCGACGAAGTGGTGAAGCTCACCATGGATTTCTACCGGCGCAACTACATCGAGGGCCTGTTCCTGTCGTCAGGCGTCATCCGCTCGCCTGACGACACCATGGGGGAGATGGTCGAGGTGGCGCGGCGGCTGCGGCTGGAAGAGAAATTTTCAGGCTATATCCATCTGAAAACCATTCCGGAGAGCTCGGCGGAACTGGTCGAGAAGGCCGGCCTCTATGCCGACCGGCTGTCGATCAATGTGGAGCTGCCGACGGACGAGAGCGTGAAGAGGCTGGCGCCGGAAAAGAAGCCGGAGACGATCCGCCTTTCCATGGCGAAGTTGCGCCAGAAGATGGAGGAGAAAGCCGAGCCGACACTCCGGACCAAAAAGCGCGAACGCTTTGCTCCCGGTGGCCAGTCGACGCAGATGATCGTCGGCGCCGACAAGACATCCGACGACGGCATATTGCATACCAGCGCCCGGCTCTATGGCAGTTATCATCTGCGGCGCGTTTATTACTCGGCCTTCAGTCCGATCCCGGATGCATCGTCGTCCCTGCCCTTGCAGAAGCCTCCATTGATGCGTGAGCATCGCCTTTACCAGGCCGACTGGCTGATGCGGTTCTACGGCTTCTCACAGCCGGAGATCCTGGCCGGCAGCAGCGACGGCATGCTCGATCTCACCATCGATCCAAAGCTCGCCTGGGCACTGCGCAACCGGGGGCGGTTCCCAGTCGACATCAACCGTGCCGACCGCGAAGCGCTGCTGCGAGTCCCCGGTCTCGGCACCAAGGTGGTGGCGAAAATCCTGGAAACCCGCCGCCATCGGCGCATGCGGCTCGAAGATGTGGGACGGATTTGCCAGTCAATCGCCAAGCTCAGGCCGTTCATCATCGCCGAGGGCTGGTCACCGGGAGCGCTCACCGACAGGCTGGGCTTGCGCGGCAAGATCGTGCAACCTTGCGAACAACTGGCGCTGTTTTGACCATGCGGCCGGCCGAGTTCAACCTGGCACGGTATAGTGTGCAGCTCGACAGCGAGACCGATTTTGCCGGCTGGCGCGACGCGGCACGGCGGATGGCGTTGAACGAGGTCCGGCCAGAAGACATCAGCTGGCATGTCGTATCCAACTCGGACCAGGGCCAGACGGACTTGCCAGCCATCCCCGCGGGTGCGCAGCTCGTCGTGCCACGCGACTTCATCGCGCGTGCCGAAACCGCCTTCTGCCATTCCGACCCCGGCCGGTTCGCCTTTCTTTACCGGATGCTTTGGCGATTGCGCACGGAGCCGAAGCTGCTGTCGATCGCATCGGATCCCGATACCAGGCGGCTTGAAGCCATGGAAAAGGCGGTGCGGCGCGACAGCCACAAGATGCATGCCTTCGTTCGCTTCCGAAAGATCGGCGACGGCGACGAGGAGCGCTATGTCGCCTGGTTCGAGCCCGATCATTTCATCGTTGAACGCAATGCGGATTTCTTCGTCAGGCGCTTCACCGGCATGCGCTGGACGATCCTGACCCCTTACGCCTCCGCCGACTGGGACGGCGACAGGCTGGCCATCGGACCGGGCGCCGCCAAGGCCGATGCCCCGGCTCAAGACGACACCGAGGCGCTGTGGCGCACCTATTTCGAGAACATCTTCAATCCGGCACGGCTGAAGGTGAAAGCCATGCAGAAGGAGATGCCGAAGAAATATTGGCGGAACCTTCCCGAGGCCTCGCTCATTCCAGATCTGATCGCAGGAGCGGACAAGGCCGCCAAGGATATGATCGCGAAGATGCCAACGACACCGGCGCCGCACCACGCCAAGGTGCAGGCAAAGCATTGGCCGAAGCGTGAACCAACGCAGACGCCTGAAGATGACGACGCCAGAAGCATTTCAGTGTTGCGCGAGGCCGCGAAAGGCTGCCGCCGCTGCCCGCTCTGGCGCGACGCGACGCAGACGGTGTTCGGCGATGGGCCTGATAATGCCAAGGTCATCTTCGTCGGCGAACAGCCCGGCGACCAGGAGGACCTCGCCGGCAAACCTTTCGTCGGGCCGGCTGGCAAGGTGTTCGATTCGATACTGGACGATGCGGGCGTCGATCGCCAGAAAGTCTACGTCACCAACGCGGTGAAACACTTCAAATTCGAGCCGCGCGGCAAGCGCCGTATCCATTCCAAGCCGAATGCCGGCGAGGTGCAGGCCTGCCGCTGGTGGATCGACAGGGAATTCGCGCTGATCAAGCCGGAGCTTGCCGTGGCGCTCGGCGCAACGGCTGCACTGTCATTGCTCGGCAAGGCGATCCCGGTGACAAAAATGCGCGGCCAGGTCATCGAACGCGAGGACGGCTTGCGGGTCTTCATCACCATCCACCCGTCCTTCATCCTGCGCATCCATGAGCCGGCGGAGAAGGAAGCGGAGCGCGAACGGTTCCTACACGACATGAAGCAGGTGAAGCGGCTGATGGCCTGATCCGTTTGCCTAGCGGACGAGAATTGCCCTCAAATCGTTGACATTCGTCCCGGTCGGGCCAGGCACGAAGAGGTCGCCAACCGCATTGAACGCGGTCCAGGCGTTGTTACCGGCCAGCATCGCCTTGGCGTCGACGCCGGCCGCTCGCATGCGCTCCACGGTCGAGCCGTCGGCGAAGGCGCCGGCATTGTTTTCAGAGCCGTCGATACCGTCGGTGTCGGCTGCCAGGGCGTGAATGCCCTCCACGCCGTTGATGCCGATAGCGAAGGCGAGCAGGAATTCCGAGTTGCGGCCGCCCTTGCCCCTGGCGCGCAGCGTTACCGTGGTTTCGCCGCCGGACAGGATCAGCACCGGCTTGTGGAAAGGCCGGTCGCGCGTCGCGACTTCGCGCGCGATCGCGGCATGAACTCCACCAACCTCACGCGCTTCGCCCTCGATAGCATCGGAGAGGATGACGGCTTCGACGCCTTGTCGCTTCGCTTCCACTGCTGCTGCTTCCAGCGACACGCCAGCCGAGGCGATCAAGTGAACCTCATTGCGCGAAAAGCGCAGATCGCCGGGATCCGGCGCATCGGCCGCCGGCGAATTGATATGCGCCATCACCGAGGCCGGCAGGTTCATGCCATAGGCCGATATCGAGGCCAGCGCGTCTTGACGGCCGCCAGTATCCGGCACGGTCGGGCCGGAGGCGACAAGGGCCGGATTGTCCCCGGGAATGTCGGAGACAACCAGCGACACCACCTTGGCCGGCCATGCGGCGGCGGCCAGCCGGCCGCCCTTGATGGTCGAGACATGCTTGCGGATGGTGTTCATCGCCGCGATCGGCGCTCCGGAGGCGAGCAGCGCCTCGTTGACGGCGATCTCGTCGGCCAGCGTCAGGCCGGCGGCCGGCGACGGCAGCAGCGCCGAGCCGCCACCGGAAATCAGCGCCACGACCAGATCTTCCGCGGTCAGCCCCTGGACCTTTGCAAGCAGCCGCCGTGAGGCCTCAAGGCCGGCGGCGTCCGGCACCGGATGCGCCGCCTCGATGATCTCGATGCGCTCGCATTTGGCCCCATAGCCGTAGCGGGTAACGACCAGCCCTTCGATCGGGCCATCCCAGACTTTCTCAAAAGCCGCCGCCATCTGCGCCGAGCCTTTTCCAGCGCCGATGACGATGACGCGGCCTTTAGGCTTCGCCGGCAGATGGTCCCGGATGGTCCGCTCCGGATCGGCGGCAGCAACGGCGGCTTCGAAGATGGAGGTGAGAAAGGCCTTGGGATCGAGCACGGTCATTCAGATTCCGAAGGTAATGCCAGCCCACGCCTGTCGATACCGAGATGGCCGCACAGCGCATCAACCACAACGCCGTGATCCTCGCGCTCCGGCAGACCGGACACAGCAATCACGCCAATGACTCCGGCGCCCTTGACGGTGACCGGAAAGCCGCCGCCAGCGAGCACATAGTCCGAAATGTCAAGGCCTTCGCCGACCTTGAAGGTGCGGTCGGGGCGCTGCTGCTCCAGCACCATGCGATAGGTGCTTCTGAGGAAGCGCCTGACGACATTGATCTTGCGCCGCGCCCAGTCGGGATTGGAAGCGTTCGAACCAGGCATCGCGGCGTAAAACAGGGGCCGGTCCCACAGCCTGATGTCGACGATGATGGGAAGGTTTTCGGTGATCGCACGATCGCGGATCGCGGAACCGATCTTGAAGGCAACCGCCTCGTCGAAGGCGGAAAAGACAAGGGTTTCTTCCTGTCTCCTGATCAGTGCGATGTCGTCAGCAACGGCCATGTCGTTCCCCTGTCAACTTCGCCGCACGCTTTGACCTATGGCTGCCGCCGGGTCAAGCAAGGACCGCGCCTAACGTTCTAACTCGTCATGTCGCTCTTGGCAGCCCGCCCTGCAACATAGACCTCGCGCACGGCGCGGTCGTCGCCCAGCGTCTGCAGCAGAAACAGTTCCTGCGCCAGCGTCTGCGCCGTTTCCATCCTGAGCCGCATCGCCGGCGTCGCCCTGGCGTCGAGCACGACGATGTCGGCATCGGTACCTTCGTCCAGCGTGCCGATCCTGTCGGCCACCGATAGTGCCTCGGCATTCCCGCGCGTGATCTGCCAGAAAGACTGGAACGGGTTGAGCTTCTCGCCGTTCAGCGCGATCACCTTGTAGCCTTCGTCCATGGTGCGCAGCATGGAGTAGTTGGTACCGCCGCCGACATCGGTCGCGGCGGCGATCCGGAGGGCTCTGTCGCGCGTGCGGTAGCGCTGATAATCGAACAGGCCGGAACCGAGGAACAAGTTCGAGGTCGGGCAGAACACCACCACGGAGCCGCTGTCCGAAAGCGCGTCCGCCTCACGCTCCGACAGATGGATGCAGTGGCCGAACAGGCTTTTCTTGCCCAGCAGCCCGTAATGCTCGTAGACATCGGTGTAGTCGCGCGACCAGGGGTAGAGTTCCTGGGTGAAGGCGATCTCGGCGTGGTTTTCCGACAGATGCGTCTGCATGTGCAGGTCGGGATGCTCGCGACAGAGCGCTCCGGCCATCTCCATCTGCTCCGGCGAGGAGGTGATCGCGAAGCGCGGCGTGATGGCATAATGCTGGCGCCCCTTTCCGTGCCATTGCGCGATCAGCGCCTTGGTGTCGTCATAGCCGGATCGCGGCGTGTCGAGCACGCCGTCGGGTGCATTGCGGTCCATCATCACCTTGCCGGCGATGTTGAGCATGTTACGGTCATGCGACTCAGCGAAGAAGGCTTCCGCCGAGGCCTTGTGCACCGAACAATAGGCGACCACCGTAGTCGTGCCGTGGCGGACCATTTCGTCGAGGAACAGGCGCGCTATGCGGCGGCCGTGCTGCGCGTTGGCGAATTTCGTCTCTTCCGGGAATGTGTAAGTGTTCAGCCAGTCGAGCAGTTCAGCGCCATAGGACGCGATGATCTGCATCTGCGGGAAATGCACATGTGTGTCGATGAAGCCCGGCAACAAAAGGTGCGGCCGGTGGTCGATCTTCCTCGTACCCTCGCCGGCCTGCTTCTCGACTTGCGCATAGGTGCCTGATGCGACGATCCTGCCGTCACGGATCAAAAGCCCGCCATCTTCCTCGTAACGCCAGGCCGAATGGTCATCGATGGTCCGCGGCCAGCGCACGAAGGACAGCGTGCGGCCGCGCAGAAGTGTCGAGGTCATGCCTATTTCCCCGCGCCTTCGAACCAGGCCACCAGCAACGCCCGTTCCTTGTCTGATATCTGCGAGACATTGGCGGGCGGCATGGCGTGGCTGCGGCCGGCCTGCAGATAGATCTCGCGGGCGTGGTTGGCTATGTTGGCGTCGGTATCCAGCATCACGCCCTTGGGCGCGTGGTAGATGCCTTCATAGACCGGTTCCTGAGCATGGCACATCGAGCAGCGGCCGAGCACGGTGTCGCGTACCGCCGGGAAATGCGCCGAGGCGATATAGACTTCCGCCGAAGCGGATGCCTTCGGTTCGCCGGTCAACACCTTCGGCACGGTCGACAGCCAGATGATGATGATGAACAGGACAAGGGCGCCCAGCCACGTCCAGTGCGGATTGCCGGCACGCTTGTGCACGGTGTTGAAATAATGCCGGATGAGCACGCCGATGATGAACACCAGCGAGGCGATGACCCAGTTGAACTGCGTGCCGAATGCCAGCGGGTAGTGGTTCGACAGCATCAGGAACAGGACGGGCAGCGTCAGATAATTGTTGTGAAGCGAGCGTTGCTTGGCGATCTTGCCGTATTTCGGATCGGGCTTGCGGCCGGCGATGAGGTCGGCAACGACGATCTTCTGGTTGGGAATGATGACCATGAAGACGTTGGCTGACATGATGGTGGCGGTGATTGCGCCCAGATGCAGGAAGGCGGCGCGCCCGGTGAACAGGTGGGTGAGCCCCCAGGCGATGAACACCAGCACGCAGTAGAGCACCAGCATCAGGCCGGTATCGCTTTTTCCAAGCGGCGAACGGCAGAGCAGATCGTAGACCACCCAGCCGACGCCGATCGTGGCCATGGACAAGAGGATGCCGACCGGCACCGACATCGGCAGCACATTGGGATCGATCAGGAACAGATCGGCCCCGGCATAGTAGACCACGCACAGCATGGCGAAACCGGACAGCCAGGTGGCGTAGGATTCCCATTTGAACCAGGTCAGATGCTCGGGCATCTCGGCCGGTGCAACCAGATATTTCTGGATGTGGTAGAAGCCGCCGCCATGCACCTGCCATTCCTCGCCGAAGGCGCCGACAGGCATGCCGGGACGCTGGCGCAGGCCGAGATCAAGCGCGACGAAATAAAAAGACGAGCCGATCCATGCGATGCCGGTGATGACATGCAGCCACCGCACGGCGAAGCTCAGCCAGTCCCAGAAAATCGCGAAATCCATCATTGAAGTCGTCCCTGCCGATGACGCGACTTTACGGTGTAGCACGCAAACGGAAAGAGGCGAGGTGTACGATGACTTTCAAAAAAAAATGGAAAATACTAGGCTAGACCCACGCAGCAGGATGGGAGCCGCCCGAAGGCGGCCTCAGGAAAGCCACGGAACCGCATGGCCTATCTCGACAACATCGCCGTCTTCGTCCGCGTCGTCGAACTCGGCAATCTGTCGGCGGCCGGTCGCGACATGCGCATTTCGCCGGCGGTCGCTTCCAACCGCATCAAGGAACTGGAGAAGCATCTTGGCGTGCGGCTGTTCAACCGCACGACGCGGCAATTGATGCCGACCGAGCATGGCACGGTTTTCTACTCGGGCGCCAAGCAGGTGCTGGAGGCGATTACCGAAGCGGAGGCCGCGGTGTCGGCCCTGTCCGGCCAGCCGCGCGGCACCATTCGCGTGACGGCGCCTCTGGGACTCGGGCGCCGGCTCGTCGCCTCGGGCATTCCCGATTTCCACGATAAATATCCCGATATCGAGGTGCGGCTGAGGCTGTCGGACCACAATGTCGACATCATGAAGGAAGGCATCGATGTCGCCTTCCGGCTTGGCATCATCGAGGATTCCAGCCTCCGGATGCGCGGCATCATGGAATGCGAGCGTGTGCTGGTGGCGGCGCCGAAATATCTCGAGGCGCGCGGCGAACCTGTGGAGCCGCAGGAGCTGGTCGGCAAGAAGCATGACTGCCTGATGCTGCGCTATTCCGGCGCGCGCGAATATGTCTGGACCTTACAAACGCCTACCGGGCCGCAGAAATTCGAAGTGCACGGGCCCTACGACACCGACGATGGCGACGTGCTGACCGGCTGGGCGCTGTCCGGGCGCGGCATCATCAACAAACCGCGCTTCGAGGTCGAACCGTTCATCCGCGACCGGCGGCTGAAGGTGATCCTGGCCAACACGCCACCGACGCCGGTACAGTTCGCCGCCGTCTATCCGCACAAGAAGCTGCAGGATCCGAAAGTGCGGCTGCTGCTGGATTTCATGGCCGAGCGCTGCCAACGGCTGATCAACGACATTCTTGCCGGCAAATGATGGCTGACTGGAACCAATTGCTGGCCGGCAAGTGAGCGGCAGTTGGCCCAGCGTCAGCGGTTGCCATCGCTGCGAGCGGCGAACATAGTCCCGGCTCCATTTCGTCTCGCAGGAACCATCGATGGACAACGGCGCCACAATGCATCTTGCCGTTTCGCTGTTGCCGGGGACTTCCGACCTAACGGGTGAACCGGAATTCCCCCGCCTTGTCAGGTTTGTGCAGCAAGCCGAAGCGGCGGCGCTGGACATGGTGCTGCTTGCCGATTCCGCCCCGGCTTCCCACAGCGGTACAGTGAACAATCCGATGCCCTTCGAAGCAACGACTTCACTCGCCGCGCTGGCAACGGTGACGAGCCGGATCGGACTGGTCGCGGCAGCCTCGACAGTCACCCACCAGCCCTACAATCTGGCGCGCCGTTTCGCTTCGCTCGACATCATCAGCCATGGCCGCGCCGGCTGGAACGCGACGATGACGCGGAGCCCTCGCGAGGCCACGAATTTCAGCCGGCCGGAAGGATTTTCCGACACCGACTTTCGCCGCCGCAGCGAGGAATATATCGGCATCGTTCAAGGCCTGTGGCAGGGCTGGGATGCGGATGCGCTGTTGTTCGACAAAAGCGGCGGACGCTTCCATGATCCCGAGAAAATGCACCTGCTCGACCACAAGGGCGAGTTCTTCTTCGTGCGCGGGCCGCTGAACGTCGCGCGTTCGCCGCAGGATACGCCGGTGCTGGTGCTGTCAGGCCTGTCCGAGCCCGATCTGGATATTGCGGCCCGCACCGCCGATGTCATCTTGCTGGAGAGCGGGTCGGTCGAGAGCGCGAAAGTACGCTATGATGATCTGAAGCGTCGCGCCACGGCGGCTGGGCGCGATCCGGACGCTGTGAAGGTGCTGACGAATATCTCGCTCGCCCCCGATGACAGCCCGGCCACCGTGGCCGATAGGCTGGAAACCCAATTTCGCGCCAAAAGCTGCGACGGATTCAGCATCCATTTGTCACAGCTTTCGGTATTCGACGATTTCTTCAAGCGTGTCGCGCCGGAGTTGCGGCGCCGCGGCCTGTTTCGAGAGACCTATCGCGGGACAACGTTACGCTCGCATCTCGGATTGGCCGGCGGAGGTGAGCAATGACCGCGCAGATGAAGCTCGGCGTCTTCCTGTGGGCAACAGGCCACCACATCGCCGCATGGCGCCATCCGAAGTCCCATGTCACCGCCGGCATCGACATCGACCACTACATCCAGCTGGCGCGCACGGCGGAAGCAGCGAAGTTCGACATGATCTTCTGCGAGGACGCCGCCGGTCTGCGCGAGGCCAATATCGGCATCGCCAGCCAGACGTCGCGCTCGATCGGCTTCGAGCCGATCAGCCTGCTGTCGGCGCTCGCCGTCCAGACCAGCCGCATCGGCCTCGTTTCCACCGCCTCGACGAGCTACAACGAACCCTACGGCCTGGCGCGGACGTTTCTGTCGCTCGACCATCTCAGCGGCGGCCGTGCCGGCTGGAACCTCGTCACTTCGGCAAGTCCCATCGAAGCCGCCAATTTTGGCGCGACGGGTCTCAAGCCCCATGCCGATCGCTATGAACGAGCGCGCGAATTCGCCGAGGTCGTCACCAGCCTTTGGCACGGCAAGGCTTCCGGCCATGCCGGCCAGAGCTTTTCGGTGCGCGACCCGCTCGACCTGCCGCGCTCGCCGCAGGGCGCGCCGGTCATGGTCCAGGCCGGCGCCTCGGATGTCGGCCGCGATCTTGCCGCCCGCACCGCCGACGTGGTGTTCACGGCGGCGCAGACCTTCGAGGAGGCCAAGGCCTTCCACGACGATCTCAAGGCACGCATGGCTGCCTATGGACGTGAGCCTGACGACATCAAGATCATGCCCGGCGTCTCGCCCGTGGTGGCGGAAACCGAGGCCGAAGCCCGAGAGAAACACGAGGAATTGCAGGAGCTCATTCCCGACGATGTCGGCGTGACGCTGCTCTCCAGCTATCTCAGCATCTCCGATCTGTGGCGTTACCCGATCGACGGGCCGCTGCCCGAACTGCCGGAGAGCGAGGGCATGAAAAGCCGGCAGGCTCTTGTCGTCGAACAATCGCGCCGCGATGGCCTTACTATCCGCCAGCTTGCCCGCCATTTCGCCGGCGCGCGCGGCCATTGGCGCATTGTCGGCACGGCGGCGCAGGTCGCCGACGAGTTGCAGGCACGGTTCGAGGGTGGTGCCGCCGACGGCTTCAACGTGATGCCGTCTTATTTCCCGGGCGAGCTCGATGCCTTTGCCACGCTGGTCGTGCCGGAACTGCAGCGGCGCGGTCTGTTCCGCCGGGACTATGAAGGCCTGACGCTGCGCGAGCATCTGGGTTTGAAACGGCCGGCCTGAGCCGGCAGCTTCTATGCTTCATCCATCATGCGGGCCGTGCCCGAAACCCTGATCGAGCTGCCTGTCTCGCGCGAGATATCGGCGTGCAGGCGCGAGCGCATGCCCATGTCCTCGCCTTGCACGACATCGATCGCGCCGCCATGCGGCCAGCCGATGTCGCGCAGATAGCCGGCGAAGGCCGCCGTCGAGGCTCCCGTCGCCGGGTCCTCGTAGACCCCGCCGGAGGCAAAGGGATTGCGCGTGTGGAAAAGCCGTGGCGTTTCGGCATAGGCAAGCAGGATCGTCACCAGCCCTTCGCCCCGCATCAAGGCCTGGCCGGTTTTCAGATCGTAGCGCATGGCGGCCAGTGCCTCGCGCGAGTTGAGGGCCAGCACAAGGTGGTTCGCGCCGCCATGGATCAGCGCCGGCGGAATCGCCGGATCGAGATCGGTCGCGGCATAGCCGAACAGCGCCAGCGCCCCGGCGATGAGCTTCGGCGGCGCCGGCTTGCTGCGTGTCGGCGGCGACTGCAACGCGGCGGCGATCGTCGCACCATCGCGAAAACCCTCGACGGTGATGCTGGCCTGGTTGAGGATCAGCGGGAAAATCCCATCGCCGAAACGCCGGACAAGGGCGGCCCCCAAGGCGATAGTGGCGTGACCGCAGAAGGGAACCTCGGTTTCCGGCGAGAAATAGCGAACCCGCCACTTGTCCCCATCCGGCGCGGCAAAGGCGGTTTCCGAGAACCCGACCTCCGCTGCCAGACGCTGCATCTCGCCCGCATCGGGCAAGACGTCGCCTATCAGGACCCCGGCAGGATTGCCGCCGGTGTTGCCATCCGAGAAGGCCGCGATTTTCAGAACGTCCATCTATCCTCACCTCATGCAGGAACGCCGGGTGGATACCGCAAATGCACTTTTCCTGCGATTGAAAACAAGGCAGGCCAACGAGCAGCCTTTGGCTAACCGGCCATGACCTTGTCCTGCTGGGCCTGACGGTTGGCATTTGAGGGCGCGTTGTGCACCACCAGCGCCGTCATGATCTCGGCGGCGGCAAGTGCTGCGATGACTGGCGGACGCTTGTCCTTGACGGCATCGCCACCGATCGGCGAGACGAGGCGGGAGAATTCGGCTTCGCTGCCTTCAGCCGACTTCAGGAACCAGTTCTTGAACGTCGCTTTCTTGGTCTTCGAGCCGATCATGCCGACATAGGCAGCGTCGTTCCGTTTCAGCGCCTCGGCGACGATCAGGAAATCCAGTGCGTGGTCGTGGGTGAGGATCGCGAAGGCCGTGCCGGCGGGGGCGTGTCGCACCTCGGCCTCGGGCATCGGCGTTAGCCGCGTCTCGACGGTTTCCGGCATGTCTTCCAGCGCCTCGGCCCGTGTCTCGATGACGACGCCGTGCACGGGAAGGAGCGCGATCGTCGACGCCAGCGCCTGGCCGACATGGCCACCGCCGAAGATGTAGACGTGCGGCAGATGCGCTTCCTCGGCTTCAGCTTCGGCAATCAACCTCTGTTCGATTGCCCTGTCGATCAGGCGGATCAGCACCTCGACGCGGCCCCCGCAGCACTGGCCAATCTCCGGTCCGAGCGGAACGTCGAGGGTGGCGGCGAAGCCGCCGGGTGGAGTCCGCGCGACAGTGCTCGACGTCCTTGCGGTGCCTTCTGGGAGGCCCCCCTCTGGCCGCTTCGCGGATTGCCCTTCGCCATGGCTCCGGGCGCTCGTCGCTGAAAAAGCCAAATCGTTGGCTTTTTCTCGGCCTTCGGCCGACTGCTCCTCTCCCCCTCAAGGGGAGAGAAGAGCATCTGCCGGGCCTTGTCGATGGCCATGTATTCGAGCTGGCCGCCGCCGATCGTGCCGAAGATCGCCGTTTGCGAGACGAGCATGAAGGCGCCCTTCTCGCGCGGCGTCGAGCCTTTGGTGCCGGCCACCTCGACCAACGCGACCCGGCCGGCGCTGGCGAGAAAGGCTTTCAGGCTTTGCACTTTCAAATTCATCGTTCGCATTCCCGTGCGGGAAACATAGGGTTTTTCGGCCTGGATTGCACGTTTTGCCGGATTCAGGCCTTCGCCTCGCCTTTCAGCCGCTCGATCGTCATCAGCACGCGCTCCGGCGTTGCCGGGGCATCGAGACGCGGACAGATCCTGTGATCAGCGACGCTGGCCACCGCATCCGACAGCGCGTGCAGCACCGACATGCCGAGCGGAAAGGGCGGCTCGCCGACCGCCTTGGAGCGGTGGATCGTCGGCTCACTCGCTTCCGGCCAGTCGGCCAAGGTGACGTTGAAGATCTTCGGCCGGTCGGAGGCGAGCGGGATCTTGTAAGTCGATGGCGCATGGGTGCGCAGCCGGCCCTTGTCGTCCCACCACAGTTCCTCGGTCGTCAGCCAGCCCATGCCCTGGATGAAGCCGCCCTCGATCTGGCCGAGATCGATGGCGCGGTTCAGCGAACGGCCGGTCTCGTGCAGGATATCGGTGCGCTCGACCACATATTCGCCGGTCAGCGTATCGACCGAGACTTCCGAGCAGGAGGCGCCGTAGGCGAAATAGTAGAAGGGGCGGCCCTCGCCCTTGTCGCGGTTCCAGTGGATTTTCGGCGTCTTGTAGAAGCCCGCCGCCGAGAGCTGGATGCGCGCCATATAGGCCTGCTTGACGAGATCGGCGAAGGCGATCTCCTGGTTGCCGATGCGCACCCGGTTGGGCAGGAACAGCACCTGATCGCGCGATACCTGGTATTTCTCGGCGGCGAAATCGGTCAGCCGGTCCTTGATCTGGCGGGCGCCATTCTGTGCCGCCATGCCATTGAGGTCGGAACCGGACGATGCCGCGGTGGCCGAGGTGTTGGGGACCTTGCCGGTGGTGGTCGCGGTGATCTTCACCTGGTCGAGATCGATCTGGAATTCTTCCGCCACCACCTGCGCCACCTTGAGATAGAGCCCCTGCCCCATCTCGGTGCCGCCATGGTTCAGATGCACCGAACCATCGGTATAGACATGCACCAGCGCGCCGGCCTGGTTGTAGTGCGTGGCGGTGAAGGAAATGCCGAACTTGACCGGCGTGAGCGCCAGGCCGCGCTTGATGAAACGGCTGTTGGCGTTGAAGGCCGATATTTCGCGCCGCCGCCGTACATAGCTGGCGCTCTCCTCGAGGTCGGCGACGATGCGCTGGATGATGTTGTCCTCGACCGTCTGGTGGTAGGGCGTGATGTTGCGGTCGCTGGTGCCATAGAAATTCTTCTTGCGGATCTCGAGCGGATCCTTGCCGACCGCGAACGCAACCTCGTCGATGACACGTTCGGCGCCGACCATGCCTTGCGGGCCGCCGAAGCCGCGGAAGGCCGTGTTCGACACGGTGTTGGTGTAGAGCGGCGCCGATTGCGCGTGCACGGCCGGCCAGAAATAGGTGTTGTCGCAATGGAACAGCGCGCGATCCGTCACCGGGCCTGACAGATCCGACGAGAAGCCGCAACGCGCGGCGAACATGAAATCGACACCGAGAATGTTGCCCTCGCCGTCGAAGCCGACTTCGTAGTCGACGAGGAAATCGTGACGCTTGCCGGTGGCGATCATGTCGTCGTCGCGGTCGGGCCGGATCTTGACGGCGCGATGGTGTTTCTTGGCGGCGATGGCCGCGAGCGCGGCAAACTGGTTGCCTTGCGTTTCCTTGCCGCCGAAACCGCCGCCCATGCGGCGGATCTCCACCGTGATGGCATTGCTGGGTACGCCCAGCGCATGGCTCACCATATGCTGGACTTCGCTGGGATGCTGGGTGGAGGAATAGATGGTGACGTCCTGATCCTCGCCGGGAACGGCCATGGCGATATGGCCTTCAAGGTAGAAATGCTCCTGGCCGCCGACGCGCATCTTTCCCTTCAGCCGGCGTGGCGCCGCCTTGATCGCAGCGGCGGCATCGCCGCGCTTCAAGGTAAGCGGCGGCGTGACCAGCTTGTCCTTCCTCGGATCGAGCTCGCCAATGTCGGTGACGAAGGGCAATTCCTTGTACTCGACCTTGGCCAGCCTGGTGGCGCGGCGTGCCTGTTCGCGGGTTTCGGCGATAACGCAGAAGATCGGCTGGCCGAAGAATTCGACCTTGCCGTCGGCGAGCACCGGCTCATCGTGCCGGCCGGTCGGCGAAATGTCATTCTCGCCCGGCACATCCTTTGCCGTCAGCACATCGATGACTCCGGAAGCGGCGCGCACCGCCGAAAGGTCCACGCGGGTGATGGTGGCATGCGCGGCGGCCGAGAGCCCGAGGCAGCCATGCAGCGTACCTGCCGGTTCCGGCATGTCGTCGATATAGACGGCGGTGCCGCTGACATGCTTGTGGGCGGAATCATGCCGCTGATCGGTGGCAACGCCGCCAGCGATCTTCTCGGCCTTGAGATTTGACGTGGCATGCTTGTTCATCAGGCAGCCTCGTTGCGTGACACCTGGAATGGTGCCCTGGTGCCGGTGGTTTCGACGAAGAAGCGCAACAACAGGTTTTTCGCGGCCAAAGCCCGGTATTCGGCTGACGCCCGCATGTCGGTGAGCGGGGTGAAATCCCTGGCGTATTCGGCCATCGCCGTCTCGACCGTCTCTTCGGTCCAGGGCTTGCCGAGCAGAGCCTGTTCAACGAACGACGCCCGTTTTGGCGTCGCCGCCATGCCGCCATAGGCGATGCGCACGTCGGAGACCGTACCGTCCTTGGCCAGCGTCAGGAAAAAGGCGCCAAGGGCAGCCGTGATGTCCTCGTCGCGGCGCTTGGTGATCTTGTAGACGGCAAAGTTCGTGCCCTTGGCCGGAACAGGGACATGTACGGCCTCGACGAATTCGCCCGGCTGCCGGTCCTGCTTGCCATAGGCAATGAAGAAGGTTTCCAGCGGGATCGTGCGCCGCTTCTTGCCCTTGCGCAGCGTCAGCCGCGCGCCAAGCGCGATCAAGGGCGGCGGCGTATCGCCGATCGGCGAGCCGTTGGCGATGTTGCCGCCGATGGTGCCCATGTTGCGCACCTGTTCGCCACCTATGCGGTCGAACAGCGGCCCGAGCGCCGGGATGCGTTTGGCCAGGGTCGAGAAGGCTTCAGTGTAGGTGACGCTGGCGCCGATCGATATGACGTCCTTGTCCTCGGAGAGGGTGCGCAGCCCGTCGAGATTGCCGATGAAGATCACCGGCGAGATGTCGCGCATGTGCTTGGTCACCCACAGGCCGACGTCGGTGGAGCCGGCAACGACCGTGGCGCCGGGTTCCTTGTCCAGCACGGCGGCGAAGTCATCGACATTGGCCGGCACGATGAGACGCTTCTTGCCCGAGCCGATCTCGACACGGGCGCCGTCATGCATGGCTTCCAGCCTCGCCGTGATCGCCTTGCGCTCCACCGCCAGCGGATCTTTTGCCGACTTGCCGTAGCTGGAGACGGCGTGCGCCGCGCGCATGATCGCCTCATAGCCGGTGCAGCGGCAAAGATTGCCTTGCAGGGCCTTTTCGATGGCCGCGTTCGATGGGTCTGGAGACTTCATCCACAGGCCATAGAGCGACATGACGAAGCCCGGCGTGCAAAAGCCGCATTGCGAGCCATGGAGATCGACCATCGCCTGCTGGACGGGATGCAGCTTACCGGGCTCGCCGCGCAGATGCTCGACCGTCACGACATGAGTGCCGTCGAGCGAGCCGAGGAAGCGGATGCAGGCATTGACGCTTTCATAAACCAGCCCGCCGGCGGAGAGCTTGCCGACAAGCACCGTGCAGGCGCCACAATCGCCCTCGGCACAGCCTTCCTTGGTGCCGCGCAGCGAGCGGTCGAGCCGCAACCAATCGAGCAGGGTCGCGTCGGGTGCAACCGACGACAGCACGACATCCGTGCCGTTCAGGATGAAGCGGATTTCGTTTCGAACGGTGACCTTGGCCATGCCTCAGCTTCCTCTGTAGGTCGAATAGCCATAGGGCGAGATCAGCAAGGGTACATGATAGTGCACCGCCTCCGCCATGCCGAAGCGGATCGGCACGCTGTCCAGGAAAGCGGGCTCGGGCAGCTTTGTGCCCTGGCCGCGCAGATAGTCGCCAGCCGCGAACACCAGTTCGTATTCGCCGGTGCGGAACTCAGGGCCTACCAGCAGCGGCGCGTCGCAACGGCCATCGGCATTGGTTGCGACAGTCTTCAGATGTGTCCTGGCCGAACCGTCGAGACGATAGAGTGCGATCGACAGTCCGGCCGCCGGCTTGCCGGTCGCCGTGTCCAGTACATGGGTCGTCAGGCGCCCGCCATCGGCTTTCGACGTTTCAGCCATTGGCCGCCTCCCATCCAGGTACATCAGAACAACAGTGATGAATTGTGCGCCAATTAAAGGCGATGCATAAGTCCCGGTCGAGCGGAGTGCGACAAAAACACTTTCAAAAATTTTCGGGGGAATGCGAGAAGCACGCTTTCGATATCCTGATCACACTGCGGGCAATGCCCGGCGGGAGGGACGATGCGTTACGAAAGAGACATGCGCGGCTATGGAGCCAATCCGCCGGATCCGAAATGGCCTGGCGGTGCGCATGTCGCAGTACAGTTCGTGGTCAATTACGAAGAGGGCGGCGAGAACTGCGTTCTGCACGGAGACAAGGCGTCGGAAGCCTTCCTGTCGGAAATCGTCGGCGCCGCACCCTGGGTGGGCCAACGCCACTGGAACATGGAATCGATCTACGAATATGGCGCGCGGGCCGGCTTCTGGCGGCTGCTTCGCCTGTTCAGCGATGAGCAAGTGCCTGTGACCTGCTACGGCGTCGCCACCGCGCTGGCACGCTCGCCCGACCAGGTCACGGCCATGCAGGACGCCGGCTGGGAGATTGCTTCGCACGGGCTGAGATGGATCGATTACCGCGACCACAGCGCCGCGGACGAGCGCGGCGATCTCGAAGCGGCGATCAAGCTGCATTACGAGGTGACGGGCCAGCGCCCGACCGGCTGGTATACGGGCCGCACCTCGGTCAACACGGTGCGGCTGGTCGCCGAGGAAGGCGGCTTCGATTATGTCTCCGACACCTATGATGACGAACTGCCTTACTGGTTCGAGCATGCAGGCGGCACGCAGCTCATCATCCCCTATACGCTCGACGCCAACGACATGCGCTTCGCCACGCCGCAGGGCTTCAATTCGGGCGACCAGTTCTTCGCCTATCTCAAGGACAGTTTCGACACGCTCTATGCCGAAGGCAAGGCAGGACGGCCACGCATGATGAATATCGGCCTGCATTGCCGGCTCGTCGGGCGTCCTGGCCGGGTGGCGGCGCTTAAGCGCTTCGTCGACTATGTGAAGTTGCACGACAAGGTCTGGCTGGCACGGCGCATCGACATCGCCCGCCACTGGCAAGAGAACCATCCCTACAAGCCGGCGGCGCTCAGACCGTCGAAGATGGAATTCGAGACATTCGTCCACACGTTCGGCGGCGTGTTCGAGCATTCGCCGTGGATTGCCGAACGTGCCTATGAACTGGAACTGGGGCCGGCGCACGACACGGCAGGGGGTCTGCACAATGCGCTTTGCCGCGTCTTCCGTGCCGCCAGCGAAACCGAGCGGCTCGGTGTGCTCAACGCCCACCCAGACCTTGCCGGCAAGCTGGCCAAGGCCAAGCGGCTGACGGCGGAATCGACCCGGGAACAAGCCTCGGCCGGCCTCGACGCACTGACGGACAAGGAACGCGAGCTGTTCTCCAAGCTCAATGCCGCCTACGTCACCACCTTCGGCTTCCCCTTCATCATCGCGGTGAAGGGCAAGACCAAGGAGGAAATCCTGGCGGAATTCGAGGCGCGCATCGGCAACAGCCGCGGCGTCGAATTCGAAACCGCCTGCAAACAGGTCGAGCGCATCGCGCTGCTCCGCCTCAAAGACATGCTACCGCAATAGGTTTGAACCATGGATACGATCAGGATGCCCGAGCGAACCTATTATGCGCCGCATGGCGGCCATTCCGGCCAAACCGAGTTGCTGACCGGCCGAGCCGTCTTCACCGAGGCCTATGCCGTCATCCCCAGGGGCGTGATGCAGGATATCGTCACCAGCGCCTTGCCGTTCTGGGACAAGACCCGCGTCTGGATCCTGTCGCGACCGCTGTCCGGCTTCGCCGAGACGTTTTCGCAATACATCGTCGAGGTCGCGCCCGGCGGCGGCAGCGAGCGGCCGGAGCCCGATGCCGGCGCCGAGGGCGCCCTGTTCGTGGTCGAAGGCGAATTGACGGTCATGCTTGCCGGCAAGAAGCATGTCTTGCGACCGGGCGGCTTTGCCTTTCTGCCGCCGTCCAGCGGCTGGACAGTTCGCAACGAAAGCACGGCTGATGTCCGATTCCACTGGATTCGCAAGGCTTACGAAGCGGTCGACGGTCTCGATACGCCTGAAGCCTTCTTCACCAACGAGCAGGATATCGCGCCTTCGCCGATGCCTGGCACCGAAGGCCGCTGGGCCACGACACGCTTCGTCGATCCGGCCGATTTGCGCCACGACATGCACATGACCATCGTCACGCTCGAGCCCGGCGCCGTCATTCCTTTCGCCGAAACGCACGTGATGGAGCACGGGCTCTATGTGCTGGAAGGCAAGGCGGTCTATCGCCTCAACCAGGACTGGGTCGAGGTCGAGGCCGGCGACTATATGTGGCTGCGCGCCTTCTGCCCGCAGGCCTGCTATGCCGGCGGCCCCGGCAAATTCCGCTATCTGCTCTACAAGGACGTCAACCGGCACGCCAAGCTCGGCGGGGCTGGCATCGGCGGTCGCTCGCGGTGACCCGCCCCATCTTGGCTCATATCGTCGCGCGGCCGCTGACCCGTGAGGCCTTTGCCCCCTTTGGCGATGTGATCGACATGGGCGGGGACAACCACTACCCGATCAATGGCGGCAAGGCTGAGCGCTACCATGACCTGGCGACCGCCGAGGCGGCGGGACCGAACGCGCGCGTGCTGATCTCCATGGTGCGCGGCACGCCTTACGAGATGCCGCTGAAGCTCACCATGGTCGAGCGTCACCCTTTCGGCAGCCAGGCCTTCATTCCGCTGTCGCCGCGCCCGTTCTTGGTCGTCGTCTGCCATGACGGCAAGGAGGGGCCGGGCGAACCGCATGCCTTCATCACCGCGCCGGGACAAGGCATCAATTATTCCCGCAACCTCTGGCACGGCGTGCTGACGCCACTCGGCGAAGCTCAGGATTTCCTGATCGTCGACCGTGGCGGCGACGGCTCCAACCTCGAAGAATTCCATTTCTCGCACGCCTACGAGATCCATCTCCCTTGATTTTGCGCATGTCGCCACCCCAAAACCGGGGGCACTTTGGCCGGCATGCAGCAGGAGACCCGTCATGACCGACATTTCACTGATCGACCGCCTGCTCGACGTCATCGAGCACGACATCGTGCCGAAGACGGCGGAAGGTGTCGCCCACGGCAACAAGCTGTTCGGTGCGGCGATCCTGCGCAAGGACGACCGTTCGCTGGTGCTGGCGGAAACCAACAACGAGATCGAAAACCCGCTCTGGCATGGCGAGGTGCATTGCCTGAAGCGTTTTTACGAAATGCCCAGGGCTGAGCGTGTCGACACCAAGGACGCGCTGTTCATCGCCACGCATGAACCCTGCTCGCTCTGCCTGTCGGCGATCACCTGGACCGGCTTCGACAATTTCTACTACCTCTTCAGCCACGAGGATTCGCGCGACAGTTTCGCCATCCCGCATGATCTGAAGATCTTGAAAGAGGTCTTCACCCTCGACCCCGGCGGCTACAATGCCGAGAACGCCTACTGGAAGAGCTTCTCCATCCGCAGGATGGTGAGGGCGCTGCCTGAGGCCGAACGCCAACGGCTGGAGACGCGCATCGGCGCGATCTCGGCACGCTATGACGAGCTGTCCGAAGTGTACCAAGCGAGCAAGACCGAGAACGACATTCCGCTAAATTGAGAGAATGAAGCGGTAGCAGCACAGGTCGCATATTTCGCTGCTCCAGTCGCGAATGGCGATTGAAAGTTGCCGTGCCGCGGGGCGTTATGCGCACCATGAAAACCATCACCGAATTCCCCTGCAAAGTCGTCGAATTTCCTGATATGGGCATCGTCATGCCGGATGGGTGCCGGCTGTCCGCGCGGGTGTGGATGCCGGAAGATGCCGGCGACGATCCGGTGCCTGTCATCCTCGAGCATCTGCCCTACCGCAAGCGCGACGGCACCATCTTTCGCGATCAGCTGACGCATCCCTATTTTGCCGGCCACGGCTACGCTTCGATCCGCGTCGACATGCGCGGCAATGGCGATTCCGAAGGGCTGATGGACGACGAGTATTCCGAGCAGGAATTGCAGGACGCCTGCGACGTCATCGCCTGGGCGGCGGCTCAGCCCTGGTGCAACGGCAATGTCGGCATGATGGGCATCTCCTGGGGCGGCTTCAACTGCCTGCAGGTGGCGGCCAAGCAGCCGCCTGCGCTGAAGGCGGTGATCAGCCTGTGTTCGACCGTCGACCGCTATGCCGACGACATCCACTACAAGGGTGGTTGCCTGCTGATCGAGAATTTCGGCTGGGCCTCGACGATGTTGTCCTATTCGTCGCGGCCGCCGGATCCGCTGATTGCCGGCGACAACAGATGGCGGGACCTGTGGCTGACCCGGCTGGAGAACCAGTCGTTCCTTGCACCGCTGTGGCTGAAGCACCAGCACCGCGACGCCTACTGGAAACGCGGTTCGATCTGCGAGGATTTTTCCGCCATTCATGCCGCCGTGCTGTCGATCGGCGGCTGGCATGACGGCTACCGCAACACGATCTCGCACCTCGTGACCAACATCGAGGCGCCGGTAAAGGGCATCGTCGGTCCGTGGATCCACAAGTATCCGCATTATGCCGGCCCCCAGCCGGCCATCGGCTTTCTGCAGGAGGCCCTGCGCTGGTGGGACCATTGGCTGAAGGGCGCCGAAACCGGCGTCGAGAACGATCCGGCCTACCGCGCCTATGTGATGGACAGCGTGCGCCCGGCACGTTGGCACCCGGAGCGGCCAGGCCGCTGGGTGGCCGAGACAGAATGGCCCTCGCCCACCATCAAGATCCAGACGATCGATCTGCTCCCCAAGGGGAGCCAACCTGCCATCGTCGCCTCGCCGCAGAATTGCGGCCTCGCCGGCGGCGAATATTTTCCATTCACCTTCGGACCGGAATTGCCGGGCGACCAACGCCCCGACGATGCGCTGTCGGTCTTTTTTGATCAGCCGCTGCTCACTGAGGCGATCGACATCGTCGGCGCGCCGGAAGTTGAGGTCACGTTCTCTTCCGACCGCCCACAGGCCAACATCGCGATCCGGCTGTGCGACGTGCATCCCGACGGCGCTTCGGAGCTGATCTCCTACGGCGTGCTCAACCTGACGCACCGTGCGTCGCACGAATTCCCGCAGGCGCTGGTGCCGGGCCAAACCGTGTCGGCGCGCGTCGTGCTCGATCAATGCGCCTATCGCGTGCCGGCGGGCCACCGGCTGCGCATCGCGGTATCGAACGCCTACTGGCCTGTCATCTGGCCCTCACCGCAGCCGGTGCAACTCGCCTTGTCGGCAGCGACGCTGGCCCTGCCGCTGCGCCCGCCGGCGACAGGCGACGAAACGACGTTCGCCGAGCCGGAAGGTGCTGCGCCCTGGGCCACGGAAACGGTCCGGCCCGCCAATTCCGAACGCCATGTCGATCGCGACGAAAAGACGGGGATCGTCACGCTTTCCATATCTGATGATTTTGGCGAGGTGCGCGATCTCGATCATGGCCTGGTCAACGGCAGCATCGCCCGCGAGACCTGGGCGATCCATCCCGACGATCCGCTGTCCGCCTCGGGAAAAACCCATTGGACCCAGACCCTGTCGCGGAATGAATGGTCGGTCCGCACCGAGACATGGGCAGAGATGCGGTCGGACGCGGAAAACTTCATCGTCAGCGCCAGAATCGAAGCCTATGAGGGTGAAAAAATCGTCTTCGAGCGCAATTTCGAGGAAAAGATTCCACGCGCGCTCGTTTGAGATCCCAAGACGTTGGTCCAAATGCGACGTACGATTTACGCCACGGCATGTCGCATTCGGTCTTGCTTACGGCGTTGGCTTACCCTCATTATTCAGGGAGAATTAAAAACAAAAATCGACCGTAAAGTCGAACCAACAGAGTGAGGAACTCAATATGTCAAACGAACTGGAATTCCTTAGCCGGCGTGTTGCGGCGGGCAAGCTGAGCCGTCGTGACTTTCTCGGCAGGGCGGCGGCACTCGGCATCACCGCACCTTTCGCCAACTCGCTTCTTTCAAGTGCGGCGCGCGCGGCAGGCCCGATCAAGGGCGGCACGCTGAAAGCCGGCCTGGTCGGCGGTGAATCCACCAACAGCCTCGATCCGGCACTGATGATGACGCAGGTGCCGTTCGCCTTCGGCAAGTGCTGGGGTGAAATGATCGTCGAGCTGTCCCCCGACGGCAAGCTCGAGAATCGCATCGCCGAAGACATCGGCTCATCCAAGGACGCCAAGGTCTGGACGCTGAAGATCCGCGACGGCGTCGAGTTCCACAACGGCAAGACCGTGACCGCCGAGGACGTGGCCGCCACGCTCGAGCGCCATTCGGACGAGAAGTCGAAATCCGGCGCGCTCGGCTACATGAAGGGCATCGAGACCATCAAGGCCAGCGGCAAGGAAGTGGTGCTGACCCTGAAAGAGGCCAATGCCGACCTGCCCTACCTGCTCAGCGACTATCACCTGATCGTCCAGCCCAATGGCGGCAAGGACAAGCCCGATGCCGGCATCTCGGCCGGCCCGTACGTGGTCAAGACCAACGAGCCCGGCGTGCGCCATGGCGGCGAGCGTTTCGCCAACTACTGGCAGGGCGACAAGATGGGCCATGCCGACCAGATCGAAGTCATCGTCATCAATGACGCGACGGCGCGCACGGCGGCCCTGCAGGGCGGCCAGGTCAACATGATCAACCGCGTTGAGCCGAAGATCGTCGACCTGATCAAGCGCGTGCCGGGCGTGACCATCCGCAACCATGCGGGTCCGGGCCACTATGTCTTCATCATGCATTGCAACACGGCGCCGTTCGACAACAACGACCTCAGAATGGCGCTGAAGCTCGCTATCGATCGCGAGGAGATGCTGACCAAGGTGCTGCGCGGCTATGGCTCGCTCGGCAACGACTTCCCGATCAACTCCGCCTATCCGCTGTTCACCGAGATCGAGCAGCGCAAGTACGATCCCGACAAGGCCAAGTTCCACTACAAGAAATCGGGCCATGACGGCACCGTGCTGCTGCGGACCTCGGACGTTGCCTTCCCCGGCGCGGTCGATGCCTCCCAGCTCTTCCAGCAGAGCGCGGCCAAGGCCGGCATCAAGATCGAGCTTAAGCGCGAACCCGGCGACGGCTACTGGAACGAGGTCTGGAACAAGCAGCCTTTCTGCGCTTCCTACTGGGGCGGGCGTTCGACGCAGGACCAGATGTACTCGACCGCCTATCTGTCGACCGCCGACTGGAACGACACGCGCTTCAAGCGCCCGGACTTCGACAAGATGGTGCTGGCGGCGCGCGCGGAACTCGACGAGGCCAAGCGCAAGCAGATGTACCACGACATGGCTGTGCTGGTGCGCGACGAGGGCGGCCTGATCCTGCCGATGTTCAACCAGTTCATCGACGCCACCGGCGCCAAGGTCGATGGCTGGGTGGACGATCCGCACCAGGAACTGATGAACGGCTACGCCCTGGCGAAGTGCTGGCTGCAGGCCTGAGTCCGGCTTTGCAGAGATGTCTTCACCCATCCTGAAACTAATCGCCCAGCGCATTGCGCTGGGCATCCTCCTTCTGTTGGCCATATCGGTCCTGATCTTCGCCGGCACCCAGATCCTGCCCGGCGACGTCGCACAAGCCATTCTGGGACAATCGGCGACACCGGAGTCGCTCGCCAATCTGCGCGAGCAGCTCGGGCTGAACGATCCGGCCTATGTCAGGTATTTCCATTGGCTCGGCGGTGTGCTGACCGGCGACCTCGGCACGGCCATGTCGAGCGGCCAGGATATCGCCACCTCGATCAAAGGCCGGCTGTGGAACACGCTGTTCCTTGCCTTCTGGGCGGCGATCGTGGCGGTGCCGCTGGCGATCATCCTCGGCCTGATCGCCGTGCGCTACCGCAATGGCTGGGTCGACAAGCTGATCTCCGGGCTGGCGCTCGCCTCCACCTCCTTCCCCGAATTCTTCATCGGTTATCTCCTGGTCTATTTCTTCGCCGTGAAATGGCAGATCTTCCCCGCCATCTCGACCGTCTATGACGGCATGCCGTTCGGCGAGCGGATGCAGGCCATCGCGCTTCCGGCGGCGGCGCTCACCCTGGTGGTGCTCGCCCATATGATGCGCATGACCCGCGCGGCGATCCTCAACGTCATGCAGTCGGCCTATGTCGAGACGGCGGAGCTCAAGGGCCTTTCGGCCTTCGCGGTCATCCGCAAGCACGCCTTCCCGAACGCGATCGCGCCGATCATCAACGTCGTCATGCTCAATCTCGCCTATCTCATCGTCGGCGTGGTCGTGGTCGAGGTGATCTTCGTCTATCCCGGCATGGGCCAGTATCTGGTCGACCACGTCACCAAGCGCGACGTGCCGGTGGTGCAGGCCGTCGGCCTGATCTTCGCCGCCGTCTACATCAGCCTCAACATCATCGCGGACATAGCGGCGATCGTCGCCAATCCGCGTCTCAGACATCCAAAGTGAGGGGGCGGGCATGCTCGATATAAAACGCATCCCCATCCCCGCGCTGATCGGCCTGGTGCTGACCGCCCTGTTCGTGCTGGCGGCGGTCTTCGCACCGTTGATCGCCCCGCACGGCAATGCCGAGATCGTCGGCGACGTCTGGGAGCCGATGTCGGCAACGCATTGGCTGGGCACCGACAATCTGGGCCGTGATCTCTTGTCGCGCATGATCTACGGCGCCCGCATCACCCTGTTCATCGCCGTGCTGGCCACCGCGCTGTCCTTCTCGCTCGGCGCCATACTCGGTTTCTCGGCGGCGGTGTTCGGAGGCTGGTTCGACACGATCCTGTCGCGTCTCGTCGACCTGCTGATGTCGATCCCGACGCTGATCATGGGCCTGGTCGTGCTCTCCGTGCTGCCGACGAACCTGGTGACGCTGATCCTGGTCATGGGCATCCTCAACTCGACACGCGTCTACCGCCTGTCACGCGCGGTCGCCGTCGACATCAACGTCATGGACTATGTCGAGGCGGCAAAACTGCGCGGCGAAGGCAGTGCCTGGATCATCTTCCGCGAGATCCTGCCCAATGCGCTGTCGCCACTGGTTTCGGAACTCGGCCTGCGCTTCATCTATGCGGTGCTGTTCCTGTCGACGCTGTCCTTCCTCGGCCTTGGCGTGCAGCCGCCGGACGCCGACTGGGGCGGCATGGTCAAGGAGAACAAGGACGGCATCGTCTTCGGCATTGCCGCCGCGCTCATTCCGGCGGGAGCGATCGCGGCGCTCGCCATCTCGGTCAACCTTGTCGCCGACTGGATCCTCAACCGCACGACAAGCCTGAAGGGAGGACGCGGGTGATGGCCGACAGCAAAGCGAAACCCGGACAACCCAAGCCAGGCGTGCTGCTCGATATCAGGAACCTGCGAATCGAGGCCACGGTGTACCCGCCCGGCGAGGCGCCAAAGAACATCGTGCTGGTGCACGATGTCTCGCTGACGCTGGAAAAGGGCAAGGTGCTGGGCCTGATCGGCGAGTCCGGCGCCGGCAAGTCGACCATCGGCCTGTCTTCCATGGGCTATGGCCGCGGCGGCGTGCGCATCACCGGCGGCGAGGTGATCCTCAATGGCCGTGACATCCTGAAGGGCGGCAAGGAAGGCTTCCGCAAGCTGCGCGGCCGCGAGGTCTGCTATGTCGCGCAATCGGCGGCCGCCGCCTTCAATCCGGCGCACCGGCTGATGGACCAGGTGGTGGAAGCCACGCTGCTGCACGGCACGGCGACACGCGCCGAGGCCGAGAAGCGAGCGGTCGCGCTGTTCAAGAAGCTCAGCCTGCCAAACCCCGAAACCATCGGCGAACGCTTTCCGCACCAGGTCTCGGGCGGCCAGCTGCAGCGGGTGATGACGGCAATGGCGCTGTGCTCGGAACCGGACCTGATCGTCTTCGACGAGCCGACGACGGCGCTGGACGTGACGACGCAGATCGACGTTCTGGCGGCGATCAAGGATGCCATCCGCGACACCCATGTGGCGGCGCTCTACATCACGCACGACCTTGCCGTGGTCGCCCAGGTCTCCGACGAGATCATGGTGCTGCGCCACGGCCGGCTGGTCGAATGGGGCGGCACAAGGCAGATCATCAAGGAGCCGCGCCAGGAATACACCAACGCGCTGGTCTCGGTGCATGAGATAGAACATTCCGAACAGAAGCCGGGCGCGACGCCGTTCCTGTCGGTGAAAAATGTCACCGCCGCCTATGGCGGCGGCCAGGTCAAGGTGCTGAAGAACGTTTCGGTGGATATCTATCCCGGCCAGACGCTGGCCGTGGTCGGCGAGTCCGGCTCCGGCAAGTCGACGCTTGCGCGCGCCATCACCGGACTTCTGCCGCCCGAGCAGGGTAACATCACCTTCGATGGACGCCCGCTGGCCAACCGGCTTGCCGACCGGCCGAAGGAGGATCTGCGCCAGTTGCAGATGATCTACCAGATGGCCGACGTGGCGATGAACCCGCGCCAGACCGTCGGCACCATTATCGGCCGCCCGCTAGAATTCTATTTCGGCATGCGCGGCCGAGAACGCGACAAGCGCGTTGCCGAACTGCTCGACGAGATCGAGATGGGCAAGGGTTTCCTCGACCGCTATCCGGCCGAGCTTTCGGGCGGCCAGAAGCAGCGCGTCTGCATTGCCCGCTCGCTTGCCGCCAAGCCGAAGCTGATCATCTGCGACGAGGTCACCTCGGCGCTCGACCCGCTGGTGGCCAATGGCATCCTGAAGCTGCTGCTGAACCTGCAGCAGCACGAAAAGGTCGCCTATCTCTTCATCACCCACGACCTGGCGACGGTGAAGTCGATCGCCGATTCGATCGCGGTGATGTATCGCGGCGAAGTGGTGCGCTACGGCTCGAAGAGCAAGGTTCTCACACCGCCCTTCGATGCCTATACGGACCTTCTCTTGTCGTCGGTTCCGGAAATGGAGATCGGCTGGCTGGAAAAGGCCATCAAGGGGCGGCGCATGGCCAGCGCGGGGAACTGAGCAATTCAGGAGGGCGAGCGGGTTTTCCGCCCGGAATTGCGTTGAAACAAAGGGATGGACTGAAGCGGCTGGCTGGGGAGCGACCATCGTCATCAGCATGCAACACTAGGGCGCCACACGTCCTTCCGGACGGGCGCCGCTGGTGTGACGTTATTTTCAACAAGGGGTAGGACATGAAGACTGAACTCGACCATCTCGCTGAGCTCGCCGGCCAGGGCCGGATATCACGCCGCGACTTCCTTGGCCGCACCGCGGCGCTGGGTGTGTCGGCGGCGCTGGCAACGACGCTGGCCGGGAAAGCCTTCGCACAGACGCCGGTCAAGGGCGGCATCCTCAAGGCCGGCCTGCAGGGCGGCGAATCGACCAACAGCCTCGATCCGGCGCTGAACCTCAGCCAGGTCACCTACAGCTTCGGCAAGCAGTGGGGCGAATATCTGGTCCGGCTGATGCCGGACAACAGCCTGACCAACATGATCGCGCAGGAGATCGGCGCTTCCAAGGACGCCAAGACCTGGACGATCAAGGTGCGTGACGGCATCGAGTTCCACAATGGCAAGACGGTGGCAGCGGAAGACATCGCAGCGACGATCGAGCGCCATGCCGACGAGAAGTCCAAATCCGGCGCGCTCGGCATCCTCAAGAACATCAAGGGCGTCAAGGCGAGCGGCAAGGAAGTCATCGTCACGCTCGGCGATGCGGACGCCGACTTCCCCTACCTCATGGCCGACTACCATCTCGTCATCCAGCCGAATGGCGGCAAGGACAATCCGAATGCCGGCATCAGCGCCGGCCCTTACAAGGTCACCGTCAACCAGCCCGGCGTGCGCCATGGCGGCGAGCGCTTCGCCAACTACTGGCAAGGCGACAAGCTGGGCCATGCCGACCAGATCGAGATCGTCGTCATCAATGACGCGACGGCGCGGCTGGCCGCGCTGCAGGGCGGCCAGGTGCACATGATCAACCGCGTCGAGCCAAAGGTCGTCGACCTGGTCAAGCGCATCCCGGGCGTCACCATCGAGAACGTGTCGGGCAAGGGCTACTATCCGTTCAACATGTTCTGCGACACGGCGCCGTTCGACAACAATGACCTTCGCATGGCGCTCAAGCTCGCCATGGACCGCGACGAATTGCTGGAAAAGATCCTGCGCGGCTACGGCTCGGTCGGCAATGACTTCCCGATCAACGAAGCCTACCCGCTGTTTTCCGCTGACATCGAGCAGCGCAAGTTCGATCCGGAAAAGGCGGCGGCGCTCTACAAGAAGTCGGGTCACAGCGGCTCCATCCTGCTGCGCACCTCCGACGTCGCCTTCCCCGGCGCCGTTGACGCGGCCCAGCTTTACCAGCAGAGCGCCGCGAAGGCCGGCATCAAGATCGAGATCAAGCGCGAGCCGGGCGACGGCTACTGGTCGGAGGTCTGGAACAAGCAGCCCTTCTCGCTCTCCTACTGGGGTGGGCGCGCCACGCAGGACCAGATGTATTCCACCGGTTACGTTTCGACCGCCGACTGGAACGACACGCGCTTCAAGCGGCCGGAATTCGACAAGATGCTGTTTGCGGCGCGCGGCGAACTCGACCAGGCCAAGCGCAAGGCGATCTACCACGACATGGCGGTGCTGATGCGCGACGAAGGCGGCCTGATCGTGCCGTTCTTCAACCAATTCATCGATGCCGCCGCCACCAACAAGATCAGCGGGTTTGCCAAGAGCCCTATCGGCGAAATGATGGACGGCTACGCGCTTGGCGAGTGCTGGCTCAACGCTTAGTCGAACCCTGCCTGCCTGATTCACGTGTAAGAACGCCGTGTGCCCGAAACGGCACACGGCGTTCCCGTTTCAACTGCCAGACATAATGGAGCTGCCCATGGCGCTCAAATCCAAACTTCTGCTGATCATCCTCGATGGTGTTCCCTACAGGAACTGGCGCCGGCTGATGGGCAATCTCGAGGGCTGGGTGCAATCGGGCGAGGCACGGGTCTGGAAGATGCGCTCGGTGCTGCCGTCGACCTCAGCCTGCTGCTATGCTTCCATCCACACCGGCGTGTCGCCGCAGGTGCATGGCATTCTTTCCAACGAGAACCGCTTCCGGGTCGCGCAGCCCGACATCTTCTCGGAAGTCAGCAAGGCCGGCGGCAAGACCGGCGCTGTGACGCACTCCTACTGGTCGGAATTCTTCCGGTCCTATCCGTTCGACCTGGTCGAGGACATGGAATATGACGAGCCCGGTGGTCCGATCACGCATGGCCGGTTCCACACCATGACCGGCTACAATGCGCGTAACCAGATGACGCCGAGCGACGTCGACCTGTTCGCGACGCTGACCATGCTGACGAAACGCCACGGCATCGACTACGGCATCCTGCACACATGCACGCTGGACTCGATGGGCCATCGCTTCGGCCACGACTGCCACGAGATGGACCATGCCGTCTATGCGATGGACGGCATGCTGGCAGCCTTCCTGCCGGGCTGGATCGAAGCCGGCTACGAGGTCATGGTCACGGCCGACCACGGCCAGACCGACCGTGGCCACCATGGCGGCCATGACGACGAAATGCAGGATTTCGCGCTGTATTATTTCGGTTCGGCGAAAGGCCCCGAGGGCGACACGCTGCTCGACCAGTTGCAGCTGGCGCCGACCGTGTTGAGCCGGCTCGGCGTGCCGGTGCCGGCGACGATGAAGGCGAAGACGTTCTTGGGGTGAGAAGCGGTCCGCGTGGCGGAAGAAAAGCCAATTGCTTGGCTTTTCGAGCTTCGAACGCCCCCTGAGCTTGCGAAGGGCCGGGTAAGCGTGGATTCGGCGCTCGCCGCCGATTCTAATAACGGTGCTGGAGAAACGCCGCGCCGCGGGCCTTACACCATGGCATCGGGCGTCGTCACTTCAATCCACAAGTCATGGTCGATTGACCGCCTCCGGCGGGACGCTCGTCACCCTCTGGCCACGTCCGCACTCTTCGGTTAGCCTCCGCGAATTCCTTGGCGGAGGATGAACCTTTTTGGACCGATCAGCGACAGAGCAGGCAGGAGCCAGGCGGCTCGACCGGCCATGACGGCAGCGACGGATACCGATCGCGCGCTTGTCGACCGGGTCGCGAAGGGCGACCGTGCCGCCGTGCGGCTCCTGTTCATGCGTCACCACGCGCGGGTATACCGCTTCGTGGCGCGCCAGACGGGATCGGAAATGATGGCTGACGATATCGCGAACGAAGTCTTCCTCGAATTGTGGCGACAGGCGCCAGGCTTCGAGGGACGCTCCGAAGTCTCGACATGGCTGCTCGGCATCGCCCGGTTCAAGGCGCTGTCCCTGCTGCGCAAG
This sequence comes from Mesorhizobium sp. HAY1-8B, assembly GCF_056868045.1. Lineage (NCBI taxonomy): Bacteria > Pseudomonadati > Pseudomonadota > Alphaproteobacteria > Hyphomicrobiales > Phyllobacteriaceae > Mesorhizobium > Mesorhizobium sp. HAY1-8B. The sequence continues at coordinate 1,366,868 of NZ_CP200321.1, read as the reverse complement.
AAGAAGGACGACTGGATCGACGATGAGGCCGCTGCCGCGGTGCCCGACAGCGCCGACACGCCGGAGGTCGTCACGATGAAAGAGGACAAGGCCGCCGCCTTGCGCCGCTTTGTCGATGCCTTGCCCGAAGAGCACCGCACGGTGATCGACCTTGCCTATTATCACGGACAGTCGGTGACCGAGATCGGCGAGGTGCTCGGCATCCCGGTCGCGACCGTCAAGACCCGGATGTTCTACGCCCGCAAGAAACTCGGAGAGGCCCTCAAGGCCGCCGGTTACGACAGGGGGTGGCCATGAGCGCCGCTGAAAAAATGTCGCGCCGCGACGAAATGGAAACGCTGCTGCCGTTCTACCTGAACGGCTCGCTGGAAGGCTCGGAGCTGGAAGCCGTCGAAGAATGGCTGGCGACAGATCCAGCCGCAATGGCAGCCCTTGGCGAGGCGGAGGCCGAATTCTCCGGCGTATCTGCCGCCAATGAGGCGATCCGTCCACCGGCCGATGCGCTCAGCCGCTTCGCCAGGGCACTCGACGCCGAAGCGGGACCGGCACGGGCACCGGCAGGCTCCTCCTGGCTGGCGCAGGCCTGGGGGCGGTTCATGGCGGTGCCGGTCGGTGTCGCCTGGGCCACGGCCGCGGTCTTGCTGGCCCTGATCGCGGTGCAGTCCCTGGTGCAGCCCGGCGGCAAGGGCAAGGACTTCGAGATTGCCGGCGCCCAAGACGACCTGGCGAAAATGCCGTTCGCGCTGGTCAAGTTCAAGCCGGATGCGAAGATGTCCGATATTTCGGGCTTCCTCGGCAGCAGCGGGTTGAAGGTCATTGGCGGACCGACCGCCGATGGTGTGTTCCAGCTCGGCATTCCCGCGGCCAACGCAGCCGATTACACCAAGCAGCTCGGCCTTATTGCTGCCCAGCCGTTCACCGAGACTGTGATCGAGGGAAGGAAACCGGCTGATGGCGGCTGAGGCGGTCATTCGATTTGCGGTGATCCTTGCGGCGGCGATGACAATCGCCGCAGTGCCTGCATCGGCACAGACCAACGACACCACTGGCGACCAGACAAAGATCGACTGCCGCAACGGTACCAATGCGGCAGGAGCCGACTGCGCCAAGGACAACGAAAAGGACGGTGCGGGGGCGGCGCGGCCCGGCGCCGTCTTTCTTCCGGCCCTGATCGTCGACCTCTTTCCCAATCCCGCCGAAACTCCGGTGCCCGTGCCGACACCCGCACCGCGCCAGGATCCGGGTACGCCGCCGGCCGCCCCCGCCGATACGCAACCGGGAACCTCGGCCGGTGGGCCGATCGTTTCGCCCACCGATCTCATCGCCGTTCAGCCGCAGCGCGCGGTGGTGGGCGATTTCGTACCCGACGAGGTGCTGGTGACCGTCGACGGCGATGCCGGCGCCGTGCAGCAGATCGCCGCCTCCTTCGGCCTTCAGGTTCGTTCGCAGCGCCAATCGCGGCTGCTCGGCACCACGCTGGTGCGTTTCGGCATTCCCGACGGCCGCCCTGTCGGCGTCGTGCTGGCACAGCTTGCCGCCGACGGCCGCACGCAGCGCCGCGAGCCCAACCACATCTACTCGCTGCAGCAGGCCGCCGGCATCGTCAACTATGCCTTCGATCGCATCGCGCTCGACGCCAAGCAAGCCAGCGGCGAAAACGTTCGTGTTGCCGTTATCGATACCGGCATCGACGACACCAATCCGGCGCTGGCCGGCGTCATCGCCGGTCAGTTCGACGCAATGCCCGACGTGCCGATCGAAAAGCGCGACCATGGTACTTCGATCGACGGCCTGATCGCCGGCGTCGGCGCGCTTGGAGGCATGGCGCCGGGCGCCAGGATCTACCACGCCCGTGCCTTCGAAGGCGGCAAGTCGACCATGGACGTCATCCTGTCGGCACTCGACTGGGCGGCCGAGCAGAATGTCAGCATCATCAATATGAGCTTCGTCGGGCCGAAGAACGACCTGCTCGGCGCCGCCTGCCGCAATGCACGGGCACTCGGCATGGTGCTGGTCGCCGCCGCCGGCAATAACGGGCCGAAGGCACCCTATGGCTATCCGGCCGCCTTCGACGGCGTGATCGCGGTGACCGCGACCGACGCCAAGGACGCTCTGATGCCGCAGGCCAACCGTGGCGCCTATGTCTTCATTTCGGCGCCCGGCGTCGAGATGGTGGCGCCAAGCGGCGCCGGCTCCGATGTCGTCACCGGCACCTCGTTCGCGGCGGCGATCGTGAGTGGCGCCATCGCCAATCTCCTCCATGCCGCGCCCGGGCGCTCGGCCGACGACATCGAGAAAGCACTGGCGGCGACAGCGAAAGATCTCGGCCCCAAGGGGCGCGACAACGACTTCGGCTACGGACTGCTGGACATCAAGGCGGCCGAAGCGGCGAAGGAGTGAGCCTGGGCACCTACACCGGCTATCTGCAACGGCCAAGATGGGTGGATTGCGGTCGCCGACCTGCATGGCGATGGACCATGCTTGGCGCGCTCCCCTATAGAGCCGGCCCCAATCGAACGGCGCTTCCATCATAGAAGCGCGACAGCCGGAAGCGGCTGAGATCATGCCCAGTCTCGTTTCCCTGTATCATATCGGAAACGACGCGACCGATTCCTGGCCCGATACCGAACCCGTGACCACTCATGCCGGTCGCGACGAAAAGACCGCCGACCGCCTCCACGCGATCGACGACAGGGACGACATCGGGCATGGCGTCGATCATGCCTCCCCAGCCCGCCTTTAGCCGAAGCGTTTCGAACTGTGGAAAAAGGTGTTTGAAATTGCGTTCTACCGAACGGAGACCGGAGCGTTCGGCGGCTGGGTTGAGCACCCGCATCCTTTCGAAGGGGCTGCGGGAATCCGGTGCCCAGTCGCGCGGCGTCGACCAGCTGTCGGGGTAGCCTGACGGAGCGAACGGAAAGTAACGCGTTCCGAACGGATTGGCCATGAGGGCTGGAAGATACTTGGTGGCGTGCCGGAACGCGTCGGGCCCAACGTAAAGCAAATTACTGCCTCCCGGGGCGAGCGTGTATCCGCCATCCTGTCTGCGCCTGAACGCGATGTGGTCGTCGGCCGCCGCCCCGGAATAGATTTCGGGCAGGGGTTCCGTTGCGGCCACGGTTACCCTGACGCTGAGCTGAGGGACGGACACGCCGTGTCTTGCCAGGAGCAGGGATGACCAGGCGCCGCCCGCGACCAGCACGCTGGAGGTCTCAATGTACCCCGCCTCGGTCCACACTCCCTTGATCCTGCCCGCCGAGATTTCGAGGGTCCGCACTGCGCAATTCTCTACGATCCTGGCGCCTTTTCGGGCGGCAAGCCGAGCAAGCGCGGGCACCGCCAACCAAGGTTCCGCGCGCATGTCGGAGGGCGTCGTCATCGCACCCTTGAACCTGCGCGACATGCCCTTGATGAGTTTTGCGGTTTCGTCCGCGTCGAGGAGGCGTGTATCGAGTTCATGGATCGCGGCGATCTTCATGAATTCTTCGAAGCCGGCCATTTTCTTGTCCGAGCTTGCCAGGTAGGTCACACCTGTCTGGTTCAGACCGATGTCTTCGCCGCATTCCTCAGCCAGCTGCCGCCATAGGCGAGACGCCTCGATAACAATCGGCAGTTCACCCGCGTCTCGCCCCTGCTTTCGAATCCAGCCCCAATTTCGGGAGGACTGCTCGGCCGCTACGCGTCCTTTTTCCAGCAGCGTCACCGGAATGTTGCGCTGCGCAAGGAAAAGAGCGGTCGTTACGCCAATGATACCGCCGCCAACAATGACCACATCCGATGTCTTCGGCGGCGGACCGGCATGTCGGATTGGATCCGCTTCGGAGAACGGGAATATGGGCAAGTGGCGCATCCTGGGAGGAATGATCGATGGCTCTGGTTTACTGGTTGCCACCCTCCCAAAGCCAAATCAAGAGCAGACGCAGGCAGACCATTATCCCACGACACGGCAATCGATCGTCCGGCGATGTCCGCAAGGGCCGGCCTCACGGGACGATTGGGTCTATCTCCTACGCCGGCGCACCGGCGACCGAGCCCCGCACCACCAGATCGACCGGCCAGACCTCGCCGCGGGCGCCCTCTTCCAGGCCCGATATCCGGGCCGCCAGGCGCTCGGCGACGCGCTCGCCGGCGAGACGGATGGATGAGCGCGTCGTCGACAACGGTACGGAAAAATTTTCCGGCTTCAGCCAGGGGAAGACATCGTCATGGGCGATCAGCGAGACATCGCCGGGAATGGTGAGGCCGAGGTCGCGCACCGCGCGCACGACGCCCAGCGCCATGATCAGGCTTGAGCAAGCGATCGCCGTCGGCGCATCGCTCGCCTCAAGCAATCGCCTGGTGGCGCGATAGCCGTTTTCTTCGGTCATGGCCACCGAGCAGACGTGGCGCTCGCCGAGGGTCAGCCCGCTCGCGGCGAGCGCCCGGCGCACGCCACGCTCGCGATGGATGGCAAAGGTCTCGCGGTCGTCGCCATTGATCAGCGCCAGCCGCCGATGGCCGAGCTGGACCAGCAACCGCGCCGCCTCGTGGAAGGCGCCCTCATTATCGATGTCGAGATAAGGATAGTCGAAATCGAAGCCCTCGCTGCGGCCGTGGACCAGGTAGGGGATGCCGAGCGTGCTGACCAGCGCCACCCGGTTGTCCTGTGGCCTGGGCGACGAGATATAGACGGCATCGACCTGCCGGTTGGCGACGATGCGCCGGTAAGTGGTCTCCTGGTCGTCGGCATCGGCCGGCGACAGCACAAGATCAAGCTCATGCGAGCGGGCATAGTCGCCGAGGCCGGACAGGAACTCGACGAAATGCGGATCGATGTCGACGGCCGCACCCGTCGGCAGGACATAACCGATCATGCCGGACTTGCCGGTCGCCAGCCGGCGCGCGCTCGGGTTGGGGCGGTAGCCATGGCGCTTGGCGGCGTCCATCACGCGCCGGCGCGTTTCCTCGTTGACCTCCGGGTAGCCATTCAGCGCTCGGCTTACCGTGGTCTGCGAAAGCGCCAGCATATGCGCGAGCTGCTTGAGGTTCACAACGGTCTCCATTCCCTCAAAGCGCTTTTAAATTGAATCGACCCAAGCGCCACAGGGCCGCGAGGGCATCGACACAACCATAAGCGGGGTCGGGACCGGTTTGAAACAGAAAATTGCTGTTGCGTTGCCAAAAAGCATGCTGCGGTGCACTTTTTGACGCCAGAATCGGCGAGATTAAATCGATTAGCTAACCAAACCTCTTGACTTCCGGTCGATTCAGTGGCGAGATCAGGAAAGCCAAAGCGCTTTGGAAGACTCTTCGAAAGGTTGCGGTTCCCTTGCGACTGAGTCACAGTCCTGCGGCGTCGGCGGGCGGAATGGAGGTTCCGTCCGGTGTGTGTGACCCACTGGGAGGGAATACCGATGAAGAAAATGCTCTTGCTGGGTGCTGCGTTTGCCACGCTCGCCCTGAACGCGCCCGCGCATGCCGAACTGAAGTTCAAGCCGGGCGAGGACAAGCGTTTCAACTGGGCAAATTACGAAGACCTGAAGAAAGTCGATCTCAAGGGCGAGACCCTGACCATCTTCGGGCCGTGGCGCGGCGAGGACGAGGCGCTTGCCCGTTCGGTGCTCGATTATTTTGCCGAAGCGACCGGCGCCGAGGTGAAGTACTCCTCTTCCGAGAACTATGAGCAGCAGATCGTCATCGACACGCAGGCCGGCAGTCCGCCAAACATCGCCATCCTGCCACAGCCGGGCCTGATCCAGGACCTTGCTTCCAAGGGTGTCCTGACCCCGCTGGGCGACGACGTCGCCGCCTGGATCAAGGAGAACTACGCCGCAGGCGACTCCTGGGCAAAGCTCGGCACCTATAATGGCAAGGACGGCAAGCCGGGCTTCTATGCCTTTCCCTACAAGATCGACGTGAAGGGGCTGGTCTGGTACTCGCCCGACAATTTCGACGAAGCCGGCTACAAGGTACCGAAGACGCAGGAGGAACTGGCCGAGCTCGAAAAGAAGATTATCGCCGACGGCGGCAAGCCCTGGTGCATCGGGCTTGGCTCGGGCGGTGCGACCGGATGGCCGGCGACCGACTGGGTCGAGGACATCATGCTCAGGACGCAGCCGCCGGAAGTCTACGACAAGTGGGTCAAGAACGAGATCCCGTTCACCGATCCGGCGGTGGTCAACGCCATCGACATCTTCGGCAAGATCGCCACCGACGACAAGATGGTGGATGGCGGCGCCAAGGCAGTGGCAGCGACCGACTTCCGCGACAGCCCGAAGGGCCTCTTTATCGTGCCGCCGAAGTGCTACATGCACCATCAGGCATCATTCATCCCCTCCTTCTTCCCGGAGGGCGTAAAGCTCGGCCAGGATGCGGATTTCTTCAACTATCCGCCTTATGCCTCCAAGCCGGAACTCGGCACGCCGCTGGAAGTGGCCGGAACATTGGTCATGATCACCAAGGATTCCAAGGCATCGCGCGAGTTCATCAAGTTCCTCGAAATGCCGCTCGCGCATGAATTGTGGATGGCGCAGAAGAGCTTCGTCACGCCCTTCAAGGGTGCCAACAAGGATGCCTATGGCAGCGATGCGCTGAAAAAGCAGGGCGAGATCCTGGTCGGAGCGACGACGGTTCGCTTCGATGGTTCCGACCTGATGCCCGGCAAGATCGGCGCCGGCTCATTCTGGACCGGCATGATCGATCTGGTCGGTGGCAAATCCGCCCAGGACGTGGCCGCCGACATCCAGAAGAGCTGGGACGCGATCAAGTGACCAGCCCGGGCAAGTGACCAGCCCGGGCAGGTGACCAGCCCGGCTTCGGGTGCAATCCAGACTTTCCTAATCCTCATACCGAATCCGGGCCTCCGGCCCGGATTCACCGGCAGCACATGCCGGAAGCCTTTCGCGTTCGATTGTTCCGAATAACGAAATCGGTGCATCCAATCGCCAGCACTGCCTGGCCGATCATGCGCAGGGAGAGGGACCATGGCGGCTCAGATTTTCTCGGCCATATTTGTCATCATCATCGGCGTCGGCGGCTGTGTCGCTTATTTCTGGGGCGCCAACAAACTGCTCGACCTGACCTTCCCCTCGCGCGGGGTTTCCGGCACGGCCGCCGTCAACAATCTGCGCCGGCAGGGCCTGATACGGCCATGGCTGTTCGTCGGCCCGGCGCTGATCATTCTCACCATCTACCTGATCTACCCCGTGATCGCGACACTGTGGCTCTCCTTCCTCGACCGCGGCGGCGAGAACTTCGTCGGCTTCGCCAACTACGAGTGGGCGCTTCGCGATCAGGATCTGCGAAACTCGATCCTGAACAACATCCTTTGGCTGGCCGTGGTACCCGCCGCCTGCACTTTCCTCGGGCTGATCATTGCCGTGCTCACCGACAAGATCTGGTGGGGCACGATTGCCAAGAGCCTGATCTTCCTGCCGCTGGCCATCTCCTTCGTCGGCGCCAGCGTGATCTGGAAGTTCATTTACGAATATCGCGGCGAGGGCCAGGTGCAGATCGGCCTGCTCAACGCCATCATCCAGCATTTCGGCGGCCAGCCGCAGGTGTGGATATCGCTGCCGTTCTGGAACAATTTCTTCCTGATGATCATCCTGATCTGGATCCAGACCGGTTTTGCCATGGTCATCCTGTCCTCGGCGCTGCGCGGCATTCCGGAGGAGACGCTGGAGGCCGCCGTCATCGACGGTGCCAACCCGTTCCAGATCTTCTGGAAGATCATGGTGCCGCAGATCTGGGGCACGATCGCGGTTGTCTGGACCACCATCACCATCCTGGTGCTCAAGGTGTTCGACATCGTGCTGACCATGACCAACGGCCAGTGGAACAGCCAGGTCCTGGCCAATCTGATGTTCGACTGGATGTTTCGCGGCGGCGGCGATTTCGGCCGTGGCGCGACAATAGCCATTATCATCATGATCGCGGTCATCCCGATCATGGTCTGGAACATCCGCCAGGCGAACAAAGAGACGGGAGGGCACTGAAATGGCCGTCGCGACCGGAAATTCCTTCGCCAGCCGTTTCGGCGTCCATATAGCGGTGCTGGTCTTCGTGGCGATCTGGACCATTCCGACACTCGGCATCCTGGTCTCGTCGCTGCGCGACAAGGACCAGATCGTTGCCTCCGGCTGGTGGAATTCATTCGCCAGTTCCAGCCAGACCGAGGCCGGGCGCCTGCCGCCCGCCTCGGCGCAGACCCAGAAGGACGGCAAGTTCGTCCTCGAGGGCAACATTTTCGGCGACGGCGCCAGGCGCAGCATCAGCGCCTTTGGCGTCAAGGCGGCGGCACCGACACAGTATCCGGCCGGCACATCGGCAGACTTGGGTGACGGCGTGACGTTGCAGGTCAATGCCGACGGCAGCTTCGTCATGGCCTCGCCCAAGGCGTTCGAAGGCGATCGTGGCCAGCGCGTCTACTATGCCTCTTCGGCACCGCCGAAATTCACCACCGACAACTACCAGACCGTGCTGTTTTCGGAAGGCATCGGCCGCTCGTTCATGAATTCGCTGACCGTCACCATCCCGGCGACCGTCATTCCGATCCTGATCGCCGCCTTTGCCGCCTACGCGCTGGCCTGGATGCGTTTTCCTGGCCGTGCGCTGCTCATCGCGGTCATCATCGGCCTCCTGGTGGTGCCGCTGCAGATGTCCCTGATCCCGCTGTTGAAACTCTACAACGGCGTCGGCACTTTCTTCGGCGTGCCGTCGAAGACCTATCTCGGCATCTGGCTGGCGCATACCGGCTTCGGCCTGCCCTTCGCCATCTATCTGCTGCGCAGCTATATTGCCGGCCTGCCGCGCGAGATCATGGAATCGGCCCGCATCGACGGCGCCAGCGATTTCGAGATCTTCGTCAAGATCGTGCTGCCGCTGTCCTTCCCGGTGCTGGCCTCCTTCGCCATCTTCCAATTCCTGTGGGTATGGAACGATCTGCTGGTGGCGATGGTTTTCCTCGGTACGGCACCCGACCAGATCGTATTGACAGCCAAGCTCAATGCGCTGCTCGGCTCTCGCGGCGGCAACTGGGAGATCCTGACCACATCGGCCTTCATCACCATCATCGTGCCGCTGATCGTCTTCTTCTCGCTGCAGCGCTATTTCGTCCGCGGGCTGCTTGCCGGCTCGGTGAAAGGAGGCTGAAACCATGCAATCCGCTTTGAAGGCCAACTCGAAGCCTGACCTTGCCGTCGATCGCGACTGGTGGCGAGGGGCTGTGATCTACCAGATCTATCCGCGCAGCTACCAGGATTCGAACGGCGACGGGATCGGCGACCTCAAGGGCATTATCGGGCGGCTGGCCTATATCGCCGCGCTCGGCGCTGACGCCATCTGGATCTCGCCCTTCTTCAAATCGCCGATGAAGGATTTCGGCTACGACGTCTCGGACTATTGCGACGTCGACCCGATGTTCGGCACGCTGGCCGATTTCGATGCGCTCACGGCGGAGGCGCATCGGCTGGGTCTCAAGGTGATGATCGACGAAGTGCTGTCGCACACAGCCGACAGCCATCCCTGGTTCAAGGAAAGCCGGTCGAGCCGCACCAATCCGAAGGCGGACTGGTATGTCTGGGCGGACGCCAGGCCGGACGGCACACCGCCCAACAACTGGCTGTCGATCTTCGGCGGATCGGCGTGGCAGTGGGACACCAGCCGCCAGCAATATTACCTGCACAATTTCCTTGCCGAACAGCCCGACCTCAACTTCCACAACCGCGAAGTCCAGGACGCGCTGCTCGACGTCACCCGCTTCTGGCTGGAACGCGGCGTCGACGGCTTCCGCCTCGACACGATCAATTTCTACTTCCACAGCCAGGGCCTGGAAAACAATCCGCCGCTGCCGCCTGAACAGCGCAACGACCAGACAGCGCCAGCGGTCAATCCCTACAACTACCAGGACCATCTTTACGACAAGAGCCGTCCGGAAAACCTAGGCTTCCTCGAACGCTTCCGCGCCTTGCTCGATGAATATCCGGCGACCGCCGCGGTCGGCGAAGTCGGCGATTCGCAGCGCGGTCTGGAAGTCGTGGCCGCCTATACCGCCGGCGGCAAGCGCGTGCACATGTGCTATTCCTTCGACTTCCTGGCGCCGGAAAAGATCAGCGCGGCCAAGGTCCGCTCGGTGCTGGAAGCCTTCGGCAAGGTCGCCAGCGACGGCTGGTCGTGCTGGGCGTTTTCCAACCATGACGTGATGCGCCCGGCCTCGCGCTGGGCTGCCGATGAGGCCGACCCGACCGCCTATCTCAAGGTCATCTCGGCATTGCTGATGTCGCTGCGCGGCTCGGTCTGCATCTATCAGGGTGAGGAGCTCGGGCTCGGCGAGGCCGAATTGCGCTTCGAGGATTTGCAAGATCCCTATGGCATCCGCTTCTGGCCGGAATTCAAGGGCCGCGACGGCTGCCGCACGCCCATGGTGTGGGATGGCAGCGCCAAGAATGGCGGTTTTTCCCAGGCAAAGCCGTGGCTGCCGGTGCCGGCAAAACATCTGGCGCAGGCGGTCAATGTGCAGCAGGGCGACCAGGCTTCGCTGCTCGAACACTACCGGCGCTTCCTCACCTTCCGCCGTGCCCATCCGGCGCTGGCCAAGGGCGATATCACCTTCATCGAAAGCGAGGGCGAAACCGTCGCGTTCACGCGTCGGGCGGGCAATGAGCAAGTCGTCTGCGTCTTCAACCTCGGCGCCAAACCGGCCAAGGTTGACCTTGGCGGCCCATCACTGCAACCTTTGCCGGGACACGGGTTTTCCGGACAGGCGAGCACCGGTTCGATCGAACTGGGCGGTTACGGCGCCTGGTTCGGGCGCATCGACTGAATCTTTTTTGAGCGATCACTGGGAGGAAACCAATGGCCGATGTCAATTTGAGACAAGTGAAGAAGTCCTACGGCAATCTCAACATTCTCCACGGCATCGACCTCGATATCAAATCGGGCGAGTTCATCGTCTTCGTCGGTCCATCGGGCTGCGGCAAGTCGACCTTGCTGCGTTCGATCGCCGGGCTCGAGGAAATCACTTCGGGTGAGCTCAAGATCGACGGCGAGGTGGTCAACGACGTGCCGCCGTCGAAGCGCGGCATCGCCATGGTGTTCCAGTCCTATGCGCTCTATCCGCACATGACCGTCTACGACAACATGGCGTTCTCGATGAAGATCGGCAAGGAGAACAAGGCCGAGATCGACCGCCGCGTGCGTCAGGCGGCGGAAATCCTGCAGCTGACCAAGTATCTCGACCGGCTGCCCAAGGCGATGTCGGGTGGCCAGCGCCAGCGCGTCGCCATCGGCCGCGCCATTGTGCGCAATCCGAAAGTGTTCCTGTTCGACGAGCCGCTCTCCAACCTTGACGCCGCACTGCGCGTCGCCACGCGCATCGAGATCGCCAAGCTCAAGGAATCGATGCCCAAAACGACCATGATCTACGTCACTCACGACCAGGTCGAGGCGATGACACTGGCCGATCGCATCGTCGTGCTCAAGGACGGGCACATCGAACAGGTCGGCACGCCGATGGATCTCTACAAGAAGCCCGGCAATCTGTTCGTCGCCCAGTTCATCGGCTCGCCGGCCATGAACATCCTGCCGGCGACGATCGACAAATCAGGCAGCCCGACCGTCGTCAGCCATGTCGGCGGGCGCAAGGCTACGGTGCCGATCACGACGCCGGCCTCGGCGAAGGGTACGGCTGTAAGCTTCGGCGTGCGGCCGGAGGACCTGATCATCGCCACCGGCGCGGATTATCTGTTCGAGGGAACGGTCGATTACGTCGAGCAGCTCGGCGAGGTTCAACTGGTCTATGTCGACATCGGCCGCGCCGACCTGCCTCTGGTGACCAAGCTGCCGGGCAATGTCGAGGTCAAGCGCGGCTCGACGCTGCGGCTGACAGCCAATGCCGAGGACTTGCATATCTTCGACACGGACGGGCGGTCCTTCGCGCTGCATGAAGCGGAAGCAAAGGCGGCTTAAGATGCCTGTCTGGACGGCAAAAAAAGAGCGGCGGGCAAGGCCCGCCACTCTTTTTTAGGATCGACTTTGGCTGTTAGTGGCCGAAGAGATTCCGGTCAGCGCCCTGGGGTGCCGACTTCTGCGCGTCGCCCGACGAATTGAGCAGCTTATAGACGGGCGAATCGCCGTTGCGGATCGAAGCCGTACGTGAGTTGTCGACCGAAGTCGCGGCAGGCTGGTTGGCGCCATTGGAGCCGTAGTTGTCGCTGCCGGCGAAAGCGCTGCCGGAGAGAGCCAGAACGGCGGCGGCAGCAATGATGATCTTGTTCATTTCAAGTCTCCTGAATTTCAAGTTTCAACGGGGCGGCAGGCGGGCCCGCCACCCCGGAGAATCGGCTGTTAGTGGCCGAAGAGATTGCGGTCGGCACCCTGAACAGGTGTCTGGGCAGCCGGTTCCGACTTCTTGATCGAAGCGGTGTAAGAGCTGTCGGTCGAAGTAACAGCGGGCTGGTTGGCGCCATTGGAGCCATAGTTGTCGCTGCCGGCGAAGGCGCTGCCGGAGATAGCCAGAACGGCGGCGGCAGCAAGGATGATCTTCTTCATTTCAAGTCTCCTGAATTCTTCGAGTTCCGCCAAGGCGGCGAGCCGAGCCCACCGCCTGCTGGAAATCGACTGTTAGTTGTTGCCGAAGAGGTTGCGATCGGCACCCGTGACAGGCGCCTGAGCAGCCGGCTCCGACTTCTTGGTCGAAGCGGTATACGAACCGTCGACGGCAGCAGTGGCTGCAGGTGCATTCGAACCATAATGATCGCTACCAGCGAAGGCGCTGCCGGAAATGGCCAGAAGGGCGGCGGCAGTGAGAACAATCTTTTTCATTTTTGGTACTCCAGTATTTTTCCGTCCGTCTAGCGGCGTGTCTTGGGATTAAAATCGCGTCGTTCGGACAGCCCCGATGTGGGAAAGCCAGGTGGCCGTTTCCAATCACGAAGTTGTTCCGTGTGGACCAAGAGTCCACCACTTGAAATTGTACCAAAGCCTTCCGGATCAAACATTTTTCTTTTTGATATCAATCGATTAGATAAAATCAGCAACGCGATCACCTGATGTATCGCAGGCCCAGCGTTCACACCATGCTGTACGCACCGTCAACAGAAACGAACCGTTCGGTTCGATTTTAGAATCTGCTAATAGTCACTTTTCGAAACCGTTAACCTTTCTTGCTTCGATTCCGGGGCGATTTCGATAGCCGGCACCGTCTCCACCGAGACACGTTTCGTGGCCGTTGTTCCCGGCCCGCCCGCTGCGCAAGCGTGTCGCGCCACATGGATGCGATGTCGCTTTCATGCCGATGTGGCATGCGCTGTCGTGATTAGATCATGACCATCTCAGGTGCCGCTTCGTGACGACGGGGCGGAGAATTGGGAAGCCGGTCAAAGTCCGGCGCTGCCCCCGCAACGGTGGTGGAGTTCAAGTCGCAACGGGAGACCACTGGGCGAAAGCCTGGGAAGGTGTAGCGACCGTCCGAAAGGACACTCCAGAGCCCGGAAACCAGCCCGAGATTTTTGAACTCGACTGATCGCGGTGGGCGGTCAAGAGGTGGATAGTGCATGACCGGCGCTTCGCCGGGACTGCATCCGATCCTTCCTCCATCACCACCATAGTCAGTCCTTAAACACGAGGACAGGACATGGATGTGCGCAACGATATGCTGAGGCTCCTGGACAGCCGCAGAGAGGGTTTCTCGCTCGAACAGCCCTTCTACACCGACCCGGACTATTTCAAGCTCGACATGGAGCTGATCTGGTACCGCGACTGGCTTTTCATCGGCCATGATTGCGAATTGCCCAAGCCCGGCAGCTTCATCACCGTACAGGTCGGCGACTACCCGGTCGTGCTGGTGCGCGATCAGCAGGGCAAGATCAACGCCTTCCACAATTCCTGCCGCCATCGCGGAAGCCGGGTCTGCAACACGGACAAGGGCACGGCCGCCAAACTTGTCTGTCCCTATCACCAGTGGACCTATGAGCTCGACGGTCGCCTGCTGTTTGCCCGCCAGATGGCCGACGGTTTCGACAAGAGCCAGTTCGGGCTGAAGCCGGTCGCCTGCGAAAGCGTTGCCGGCTACATCTTCATCTGCCTGGCGAAGGAGCCAGCCGACTTCGCGCCGATGCGGGCGATGATCGAACCCTATCTCAAGCCGCATCGGCTCAGCGAGGCAAAGATCGCCTTCGAGAGCACCATCGTCGAAAAGGGCAATTGGAAGCTCGTCTGGGAAAACAACCGAGAGTGCTATCACTGCGCGGGCAATCATCCGGAGCTGTGCAAAACCTTCCCGGAAGCACCGACCGTGACCGGCGTGCAAGGCGCCGACAGCGATCCGGAGATGCTGGCGCACTGGGCCAAATGCGAAGCGGCCGGCCTGCCGAGCAAGTTCCGTATCGACCCGGCGGGGCAATACCGAGCCACGCGGGCGCCGCTGCTGCGCGATGCGGTCAGCTACACGATGAACGGCAAGCGGGCGGTGAAGAAGAACCTCTCCGACAGCGTCTCGGCCGACCGTATCGGCACATTGATGCACTATCACTACCCGACGACCTGGAACCATATCCTCATCGACCATGCCGTCACCTTTCGCGTGCTGCCGATCAGCGCCACCGAAACCGCCGTGACGACCAAGTGGCTGGTGCACAAGGATGCGGTCGAGGGCGTCGACTACGATCTTGCCGAGCTCACCCATGTGTGGACCGAGACCAACGATCAGGACCGCCGCATCGTCGAGGAAAACGCCCTCGGCATCCTGTCGCCGGCCTATGAGCCCGGCCCCTATTCGGAGCTGCATGAGGGCGGCGTGATCCAGTTCGTCGACTGGTACGCCCGCTTCATCGGCCCGCGCCTCGCCGAAGGCGGCCGGCCGGCGCTGCGCAGCGTCGCCTGAGAGGTTGAGGGATGAATGCGATGACCGACCTTGGCCTCTATCGCCATCTCGATCAGATGGCGCCCTGGAACGACAGGCTGCAGGTGCTGGAAGTGATCGGCGTCAGCGACGAGGCGCCTGACGTCAAGACCTTCACGTTCCGATCCGACAACCAGACCTGGTTCCGCTACAAGCCGGGCCAGTTCGTGACGCTGGAGCTACCTGTACCGGACGGGCCGCTGATGCGCACCTATACGCTGTCCTCCTCTCCGTCGCGGCCCTTCTCTATCGCGGTCACGGTGAAGGCGCAGGCCGGCAGCATCGGCACGCGATGGATGTTCGATCACCTGACACCCGGTTCGCACGTCAAGGCCTATGGGCCGAGCGGCGACTTTTCGCTGCACAGCCATCCGGCGGCCAAATACCTGTTCATCTCGGCCGGGTCCGGCGTGACGCCGATGATGTCGATGCTGCGCTGGCTGAACGACTGCGCGCCATGGACCGATGTCGGCTTCGTCAATTGCGCGCGTCGCGCCGAAGAGATCATTTTCCGCAAGGAGCTTGAGCTGCTCGGCGGTCATATGCCAGGCCTGTCGCTGGGCTTCATGATCGAGGAGCGGTCAAGCCGCGAGGGCTGGTATGGCCATATGGGCCGTATCGACGCCATCCGGCTGCCATTGCTGGCGCCCGATTTCCGTGAACGCGAAATCTTCTGCTGTGGTCCGGACCCTTTCATGCGCGCCGTGCGCGGCATGCTGGAAGCCGCCGGCTTCGACATGACGAAATACCACCAGGAGAGCTTTGCCGCACCCGCGGTGGAGGAGATCCCGGCGCCGTTCGCAACGCCGGCGCAGGATGGCGTGGCCGTTCCCGTCGAGGCCGCAACGCAGATCCGCTTCGCGCTTTCGGACGTCGACGCCGAATGCGTCGCCGGCCAGACCGTGCTGCAGACGGCGCGTGCCTCTGGCGTGCGGATACCCGCGGCCTGCGAATTCGGCCTGTGCGGAACCTGCAAGGTGAAGAAAGTCTCCGGTGCCGTCGAGATGAGCCACAATGGCGGCATCCTAGATCACGAGATCGACGACGGCTTCATCCTCGCCTGCTGCTCGAAGCCGCTATCGGCTCTCGAAATCGAGGCGTGATCGGCTTGCGCTCCAACTGATCGCCAAAAGTGCCGGCACCCTGCCGGCGCCGGTTGCCTTGCCAAGAAAGAACCGAGCGTTTACAGGCGTTGTCAGTGGAAGCGATCCCGCTGGCGGGCGGGAATTGTGAAGCGGGGGCAACAATGACGCATGATTGCGACACCTATGCGGTTGCGAGCAGGGACATCGTCTTCGAATCCTTCGATGGCGAGGCCGTCGTGCTCAACCTTGCGAATGGCAAGTATTTCGGCTTCTCCGATTCCGGCAGCAGGGTTTGGCAGGCGCTCTCGTCCGGGGTCAACACCCAAGCCCTGATCGGGCTGACCGCCGGTGGCTCGACACTGGGCGCGGCGGAACTCGAACACTTCATCTCGCAACTGCTCGAAATGGGGTTGCTGGTGCGTTCAGATCAGGTTGCGCAAGCGCTGCCGGACGAGCTATCCGCCGAGCTTGCCGCCACGAACGAACCGCTCAATGTGAGCATTCACGACGACCTCGCCGACCTGATCATCGTGGATCCCATCCACGAGGTCGAGGAACCCCTCGGCTGGCCGGCGGTCAAGCAGGCATCCTGACGAGCCGGCTGCGTCCGAGATAGAGGGCGCTGGATGCCGCGCGTCACGCTCGAAACCTTGCCGGATTACGCACGGTATCTCATCACCGCCGCGGAAGAAGCCGCTGCACATTATCCGGCCCCGCTGACGGTCCGCCTGCCTCGACTGGAGCTGACCGCGCATGTCCGTCCCGGTGTGCTCGCGGATGCGCTGGGCCACGCCTTTGTAGAGGCCCATGATGGCCTGACGGCACCGGCGGCATGCCGTATCTTCATCGCTCATCCTGGCATCGGCGGCATCCCTGAGCCGGCAAGGTGGGGCGACGCGCATTTCACCGAATACGGCTTTGCCGAACGGCTCGCCAGGGACGGGCTGCGTGGCCACTATTTTCACGATCTGGATTTCTGGCAGGTCTACGATCCGCAACGCCGCATTGGCGTGCAGCTGATGGCGTCGGCCGATGCCTTCCCGCCCTGGGAGCCAACAGCGCCACTGCGGGCCTTCCTGCATTGGGAATATGCGGCGCGCGGCATGCGGCTGACCCATGCCGGCACGCTCGGTGCCAATGGCAAGGGCGTGCTGCTTGCCGGTGCGGGTGGCGCCGGCAAATCCGGCACCGTCGCCGCCGGTCTGCTCAACGGGCTCGACAGCGTCGGCGATGACTATGTGCTGATCGATCTCGCCGGTGGCGTAACCGCGCGGCCTCTGTTTTCAACGCTGAAGCAGGATGCGCGCGGTTTCGCGCGGCTGGGCCTGAAGCAGCGGCTGGGGGTCGAGAGCCCCTTGAACTGGCAGGGCAAGCACACTTTTCACATTGTCGACATAGCGCCGCGGCCGGTACCCCCGGCGCTAGACATCGTTGCGCTGGTGGTGCCACATATCGGCGGTGGCGAGGCGAGTTCGATCGTGCCGGTGTCGCGGCGAGACGCCATGATAGCGCTGGCGCCGTCGGGCATCATGCAGATGCCGGGGGAACGCGAAAGCGGCTTTCGTTTCTTCGGCGATCTTACTCGCCTGTTGCCAAGCTACCGCCTGTCCTTGGGAACACATCCCGAGGAGATCGCCGGCACCATTGCGGATTTTCTAACGCGGGTTGCTTCATGAAGTTGAGCGTGATCATGCCTGTCTACAACCGCGAACGCTATGTCGTTTCGGCATTGCGCTCGCTGGTGCGTCAGCGCGACGCCGCCGATCTCGACATCATCGTCATCGATGATGGCTCGACCGACGGTTCGGCGGAGGCCGTGCGCTCGATGATGGGGGAGAACCCCTGCATCCGCCTGTTTCGGCAGGAGAACATGGGCGTGACCAGGACCCGCAACGCCGGCCTCAAGCTGCTCAAACCGGAAACGGAGCTCGTGTCGTTCCTCGATTCGGACGATGTCTCGCCGGTCGGACGATTCAAGGCCGATATTGCGTTCTTTCAGGCCGACCCCGGTCTTGAGCTCACCTATTCCCTCATGATGTTGGTCGACGGCATCGACGACGACAGGCTGGAACCCGAGCCCGGCAGCCATTTCATGACCGTGAGGGGAATTCATCTGTCATCGGGCATTTTCTCGCGCAAGCTCGTCGATCGGATCGGCGGCTTCGACGAAGCCTTCCACCAGGCGGAGGACACCGACTATCTGCTGCGCACCTTTGAAAGTGGACCCAGATTCGTCACGCCGGATACCGTGGCGCTCTATTACAGGCGTCACCCCGGCAACATGACGAAGCAGGCCGACACATCCCTTCGGGAATTCATGCGAGCCATCCACAAATCGATGCGACGGCGCAAGGCCGACCCCTCCTTGCACGGCGTCGAAGGCATCTTCGATGTCAAAGAACTCGCCAATTGGCGGTTCATGTAGCATGCGGAACTACGGCGTCGTCATACCGGCCTTCAACGCAACCGGCACGATTGCCGAGACGCTGCTTTCGGTCGCGGCGCAGACGGTGCGGCCTGAACTGGTGGTGATCGTCGACGATGGTTCGACCGACGATCTCGCTTCGGCGATCAGCGGAACGGAGTTGCCGATGCGGCTGTTGCGCCAGGCAAATGCCGGGCCTGGCAGCGCCACGACCAGGGGCATCGCGGCGCTGTCGACGCCGCTCATCGCGACGCTCGATGCGGACGACCTCTGGCTGCCGGACAAGATCGAGAGGCAGCTCGCGCATCTGGAGAGATTTCCCACGACATCAGGGGTTTTCTGTCACTGGCGGAATTTCCGCAACGACCGGCCCGACGCGCCCGAGGCCGAGGCTGTGCCCGGCTGGTCGCGCACCACCATGATGATCCGCCGTGAGGTCGCCGAGACGATTGGGCCAATCGTCGATCCGCCGGGCGGCCGTGGCGAAATGATCGACTGGATCGCCCGGGTGCGCGAAGCGGGCCTTGCCCTCGACATGCTGGACGAGGTGCTGGCACGGCGCCGCATCCGGCCTGGCAGTCTGTCCTACGGGCGCGATCCGGCACGCGACCGCGGCTATCTCCAGGTCGCGCGGCTCGCCATGCTGCGGCGGGCGCGGAACAAGGCCGGCTCGGGCTGATGGCTGACATTCGCCGTATCGACCGACGCTTCCCGGACTATGGCTGGTCATGGCCGACGGGTGGGCTCGATCAGTTGCTCAAGGCAGCGCTCCTTGCCGACGAGGACGCCGCTGCCACCTGCGCCGCACGCTGGCTGGACGAGAACGATATCGATCTCGTCTCGTTCCGCGAGCACCGGCTGCTGGCCGCGATCTCCGACAGGTTCGGCAGGAAGCTCGCCGGCCATTCCGCTTATCCGCGCCTCGTCGGCCTGCAGAAGATGCTGTGGACCAAATCGCGCATGGCCATGCGCGAGGCCGAACCGGCGCTGAAGGCGATGGCGGATGCGGGATGCCAGGTAATGCTGATCAAGGGTGCCAGCCGCATTGCCTTGAACGCGTCGGCACAGCGCGGCAGGGTGGCGCACGACATCGACATATTGGTGCGGCCGCGGGACATGCAGACGGCCTTCGACGTGCTGCGCGATGGTGACTGGCAGATCGCCACCGGCGTCAGCCCGCAATATCTGCGGACAAGACTGGCGTCGCTGCGCTCGATGAATTTCTTCAAGGGCAATCTTGGCGACATCGACCTGCACCAACTCGCCTATGACGGTTCGCAACGGAGCGAGGATGACGACCTGGCCATCTGGCGACGGGCCGATAGCGCCGAATTCAGCGGCGTCGGCGTGCTGGTGCCGTCGCCGGCCGACCGCATCGCGCTTGCCATCGCGCATGGCGGCCTCGACGCCCACACCCACAGCGACTGGCTGGTCGATTGCGCCGTGGCCATTCGCGGCGGCGATGTCGACTGGGACGTGTTCCTCGATGTTGTCGCCAGGCGCGGCCTTGCCGTTGCCGCGGCGGTGGCGCTCTCCTACCTGACGCTTGAAATAGGCGTGACGACGCCGGACAGGGTGCTGGCGCGCGTGCTTGACATGGCCGACCGCTCCGGCCTCTCGCGCTGGTCGGCCGTGCTGCAGGCCAAGCCGCGGACCGATTTCGGCAGGCTGGTCTGGCTGTCGCGCGGCCTCGCCAAGCAGTTGCGGCTGAGGCGCAAGAGCGGCCGGCTGCGCCAAGAGCCGCCAGCCAAGGCCTGGCGCGGCAAGCCAGCCCGCAACGAGCCGTCGGAAACGGCGCCGCCGTCGGTCTTTTCACAGGCCATACCTTGCCCGCGAACAATGGGCGAGATGATGCTGGACATCACGGTCAGGATAAGCGTTCCACCGGTCCGCCGCCGCATCGAATTGGAGATCAATGCCGATGACCACCATGTCGCGCGCCTGCGCGCCATGGCCATCAGCCGGTCGGGTGGGGAACGGGTGCTGCATTTTCGCGGCAAGGTGACGCTTGATGGCGAAAGGCATGCGCTGACGTTGGAAGCGCGGCCATCGCGGCAATTCCGCCAATGGGACGACGAGGCGACCGTCGCCGCTTATGGCGCACTGCCCTTCCACCTGATCTCGGCGACGTTCTCGCCATTGCGCTGACACAGCGCCTGCCGTCACGGATGGCGGCGTGCCGGTGTGGACAGCGGGAAGCCGCTCCCCAAAGGATATGGCGCCGAGGAAATCGCGACCGTGGTTGCATAGCGAGCCCACGGGCGCCGGAAACTCGTGGCTTTCCAGATCTATCGTTTAGGACGTGTTTACAGCTACCAATCTATGGTTTGGCATGTTCATCGCTTTTTCGGAGGCAGCGAGCGATGTCGAGTGCCAGTCGTGCAAGTCTTATTCTTGTGGCAGTGACGATGGCTACCATCGTGCTGATGCTCGCTTTGCTTGTTGTCACGCGGACCACAATAAATCTCGCAAGCGTGACGACCCTCGCGCTGCTGCTGGCCGTGCAATTGGCGCTGGTGATCTATTGCCGAGTTCGCGGTCTTTCGAGGCTTCAGCCGGTCGTGGAAACGACTTTTCTTTTTCTTCTGCTCAATATTGGCCTCCTTCCCATCACCTATGCGGGCATGAGACTGGGTCTTCCGATCTCCGATAACTGGCTGTCGCAAATGGACCACGCCATGGGTTTCGACTGGCGCGCCTTTGTGCGCTGGATAGACGAAAGGCCACTTCTGGCACTCATGCTGTTTGTTGCCTACTCCTCGTTCATCGTTCAGCTCCTCCTGGTGCCCGCATATTTCGCTCTCACCGGCAGCGTTTCCAGAGCGACTGCGACGATTGCGGCATATGCGATGATCGTTATTTTCTCGACTGTCATTGGGCTCTGGTTTCCCTCAGAAGGAACGTTCCATTTCTATGGGGTAGACCAGTCGCAGTTGAAGAATATCGATATCCATTTTGCTACTGCCTATCTCGCAGAATTCAGCGCCGTTCGAAGTCAGCCCACCTTCGAGATCGGATTCGATCATATTCAGGGTCTTCTAACCTTTCCATCCGTCCACGTCGCCTGCGCCGCACTTTGTACTTGGGCGGCTTGGGGCTCGCGTTACCTTAGGATGCCGGTGACAGCGCTTAACGCACTGATGGCAGTATCGGCCATCAGCCATGGCGGTCACTTCGCTGTAGACGCTGTTGGGGGGCTGTTCGTGGCTATGGCGTGTATCGCGCTCTCAGCCAAGCTTTTCGGCGTGCCAGCCACCATCACAGCCCGGGTGTCCGAAAGAATGTTTTGGCGAGAAATAACCGAGCCAAGATTGCGGACCCGCGATCCCGTCGCTGTCGTGCCCTCTGCTGCCAACGGATAGCATCCTCAATCCGCTAGTCGCCTTTCATTCTTCATTGTCTGTCAGAGTAATGCGCGAGCGATGAATGTGGCCCAGGATCGTCCCATTCCCGATATGCTTGGCACGCAAGATCGAACAGCACGTGTTCGAACAGTCGCGATTTTGACGATTGTTCTCGTGTCCGCGGTTCTTTGGCAGACGCGCTGGGGCACCATTCCGGACACAAGCTGGATCATCAGCATTTGCGAGCGAATGCTGGGTGGCGACCGCCTCTACATCGATTTGATTGAAACGAATCCACCCTTCACCTCTTGGATATTGATGCCGGCCGTTGCTACAGCTCTAGCGCTCGGTCTCCCGCCGGAAACGTTGGTGAGCGCATACTGCTATGCTGTCTGTCTCGTCGGGCTCGGCTTTGCGTCTCTTATTGCCCGCCGAGCCGGATTCGCTGAGAATCGCATGCTGTGGGCTCTGTTGCCTGCATTTCTGGCAGTGCTCCTAATTTTTCCAGGGAATGCATTTTCCGAAAGAGAGCACCTTGGCGTAGCCCTGCTCCTGCCGTTTCTCGCGCTCGTTGCGTGGCGGGCGAATCCTGCTGGCATGCGAACACCAAGCCTGCCGCTCGTGGTGTTCGCAGGTCTGTGCGGCAGCGTGCTGGTGCTCGTCAAACCTTACTATGCTCTCGTGCTCCTTGCACCAGCGCTCTATGCCGCATGGAATCGTCGGTCGATCTGGATGCTGGTCACTCTGGAATATTGGATTGTGGCAGCCGTTTGTGTCTCATATCTGCTGACGGTTTTGTATTTCTACCCGCAATTCTTCAATACGGTTTATCCTGTTGTCGAAGACACATATATGCGTATCCATAATATCTGGCCGCTTCTGTTGAAGTATGGCGGCTGCTATCTCGCCGCCCTATATACGCTCCGCTTTCTGCGGCCCGGTCTCTCTTTATCTCCGCTGGTCGCGGTCTTCGCAGTCGCGTCCCTGGCGGCGACAGTGCCGCTCGTCTACCAGGGCAAGGGTTGGCCTTATCATGCCTTCCCTGCGCTGAGCCTCATCGTTGCAGCGCTCTTGCTGCGGGCGGCCCAGATTGGGGCATCCACTTCCGGAATGACAATGGACCGCGCCCGCAAGGTGCTACTCCTTCTCGTGATTCTCGCCAATGCGGTACCATTCCTCCCGACGCAAAAGCCTGATGCCGCCTTTGTCAACGCGATCCGTGCGCAGGTGCAACGACCATCGGTAGCGTTGATTGGATCGGACATTGCCGTCGGCCACCCATTGACGAGAATGATCGAAGGAAAGTGGATCTCTGCTTACTGCAGTGATTGGCTGGGGAGCTTTGCGGTCTATCTGTCGAAGATAGCAGAACAGAGTGGAGACCCTGTCGCGGCAGCGCACTACAGTGCGATCGCCGACACATATGTGAGCGCCAAGCGGGTCGAATTCGAAAATGCGAAACCCACTCTCGTTCTTGTTGAAAGGGATGACCCCGTCTGGACCGGCTGGCTTCTCGACCACCCAGAATTTAGCCGGCTCATGTCAAATTATCGGCAGATAGCTAAAGACGCCAACGTCTTGGTGTTCGCGCGCAAAGACGCTAGACAACCGCCTTCGTCACCCGCCGCAGCGTCAGATTGATCCTGCCGCCGTTCTTCAGCAACGCCGAGGTCGAGGGATAGATGCGGTCGACGCCGTGGAAGCAGAGGCGCCCCTCGCCGCCGAGCACGACGACGTCACCGCTTTTCAGCCTGAATGACTTGGTGGCGCCCTCGCGCGTCGTCTGACCGACCCTGAACAGGCAATCATCGCCCAGTGAGACGGAAATGACGGGTGCCGAGAAATCGGCCTCGTCGCGGTCCTGGTGCAGGCCCATCTTCGCGTCCGCCGTGTAGAAATTGATCAGGCAGGCCTCCGGCGGATTTGGATAGCCCGACACTTGCCGCCAAAGATCGAGCAGGCCCTCCGGGATCGGCGGCCATGGTTCTCCGGTCAATGGATGCGTCGGCTGGTAGCGATAGCCGCGCTCCTTGTCGGTGACCCAGCCGAGCGTGCCGCAATTGGTCATGCGCACGCTCATCTCCTTGCCGGTGCGCGGCATGGCCGGCACGTACAGCGGAGCCTGCTGGACGATGCTTCTCACCGCCTCGACAAGCGCCTCCTGAACAGTGCGCGGCAGATAGGCCGGCATGTGGCGGACTCCCTTGGGCAGAACGAGCATGGATTTGCGCACCTTGAGATGGTTCGAGCCGGCAAGATGCCACCATCAAGGAAAAACGGCGACCCGAAAGCCGCCGCCGATCTCATCGTGGCTGTTGAGGTAGGATGGCTGAATTCGCGAAGGTGTCTCCGCGGAGCGCGACGGGCAAAATCGAAAACGCCGCGCGTCCTTTCGGATGCGCGGCGCTTGACTTCGCCGTATCGAAACGGCGCGACCTGGCCACCAAGTCAGGGGATGCGCAGCACCTGGCCTGGATAGATCTTGTCGGGGTGGGTCAGCATCGGCTTGTTGGCCTCGAAGATGGCCGTATTCTTGACGCCCTGGCCCTTGCCATAGCTTTTCTCGGCGATCTTCCAGAGGTTGTCACCCTTCTGAACGGTGTAGAAGGTCGGTTCCTTGGCCGGCGCAGCTGCCTTGCCGGCATCCGGCGCAACCTGCAATTCGTCGGCCTGCACCTTGGAGACACCCAGCGTGTTGCCGACGGCAATCACCGCCTTTTCGAAGATCGACTGGTCCTTCACCACGCCCTTCAGCACCGCCGTGTCACCTTGGACGACGACTTGCACGCCATCGGTGCCGAGCTTGTGCGAATCGAGCTCCTTCTTGAGCGTGTCGGCAGTGGGTGCGGCTTCCTCGTCGCCGCCGATGCCCAGTTTCTTGCCGACGCTCTTGACGAAATCGAACATGCCCATCTTTGGTCTCCCTTGCTGTGGCAACGGCGAAACCTTGCATCTGAGGCGTCAAATGGAAAGCCATTTTATGCACGCGCCGGGTGTGGTGCTTAATCGTTCTCCACCCGGCCGCGCAGCTTCTTGATCGTGCCGCGCCCGGCCTTGCCTTTCAGCCGCCGTTCCACCGCGCCCTTCGAGGGGCGCGTCTTCTTGCGCGGCGGCGGTGGCGGCTCCGCGGCCTTGGCCACCAGCGCCGTCAGCCTCGCCCTTGCATCGGCGCGATTCTGCTCCTGGGTACGGAAGCGCCCGGCCTCGATGACGATGACGCCGTCCTTGGTGGCGCGCTGACCGGCAAGCTTGATCGTGCGTGCGCGCACGCGCTCAGAGAGGCCGGCCGCGTTGGCCGCGTCAAAGCGCAGTTGCACGGCCGTCGCCACCTTGTTGACGTTCTGGCCGCCGGGACCGGACGAGCGGATGAAATCCTCGTGCAGGTCGCCCGGATGGATCACGGCTTCGTCTGATATGATGATGTTGTCATCGATCGGCATGCCGCAGTCATGGCGCGGCGGACCGAAAAAGAAAAGGCCCGATCGAAACCGGGCCTTCAATGGTGCTGAGCGGCGTGACGACTACTCCGCCGCTTCCTGCATGCGGGGTGCCGCACCCATGACGGTCGCATCGACATGCGGCTCGAATTTCTCGAAGTTGACCGCGAACATCCCGACCAGTCTTGCCGCCTGCCGGTCATAGGCAGCCTTGTCGGCCCAGGTCGAGCGCGGATCGAGAATTGAGCTGTCAACGCCAGGCACGGCCACCGGCACCTCGAAGCCGAAATTGGCGTCGGTGCGGAATGCGCCGGTCTTCAGCGAGCCGTCGAGCGCGGCGGCAAGCAGAGCGCGCGTCGCCTTGATCGGCATGCGCTTGCCGGTGCCATAGGCGCCGCCGGTCCAGCCGGTGTTGACCAGCCAGCAATCGGCACTATGGCTGGCGATGAGCGCGCGCAGCAGGTTGCCGTATTCCGACGGATGGCGCGGCATGAACGGCGCGCCGAAACAGGTCGAGAACGTCGCCTCGGGTTCGGTGACGCCCTTTTCGGTTCCGGCCACCTTGGCCGTGTAACCGGAGAGGAAATGATACATCGCCTGCGCCGGGGTCAGCCGCGCGATCGGCGGCATCACGCCGAAGGCATCGGCGGTCAGCATGATGATGTTTCTGGGATGATTGGCGCGTCCGGTCTTCGAGGCGTTGGGGATGAAGTCGAGCGGGTAGGCACAGCGGGTGTTTTCGGTGAGGCGGCCGTCATTGAAGTCGGGCACGCCGTCGGCGTCGAGCACGACATTTTCCAGCACGGTGCCGAAGCGCTGCGTGGTGGCGAAGATCTCCGGTTCGGCTTCCGCCGACAGCTTGATGGTCTTGGCGTAGCAGCCGCCCTCGAAGTTGAAGATGCCATGCGGTCCCCAGCCATGCTCGTCGTCGCCGATCAGCGTTCGCGACGGATCGGCCGAGAGCGTCGTCTTGCCGGTTCCGGATAGCCCGAAGAATATGGCGGCGTCGCCGGCCGGCCCCTCATTGGCCGAGCAGTGCATCGGCATCACGCCCTTCTGCGGCAGGAGATAGTTGAGCATGGTGAACACCGACTTCTTCATCTCGCCGGCATAGGAGGTGCCGCCGATCAGCACGATCTTGCGGCTGAGGTCGACGGCGATCACCGTCTCGGTGCGGCTGCCGTGGCGGGCGGGATCGGCGCGGAAGGACGGCAGGTCGATGATCGTCATCTCGGGCACGAACCGCTCGAGTTCGGCGCTATCCGGACGGATGAGCAGATTGCGGATGAACAGCGAGTGCCAGGCGAATTCGGTGATCACCCTGGTGGTGAGCTTCAGCTCCGCGTCGGCGCCGCCAACCAGGTCCTGCACGTAAAGATCCTTGTCCGCGGCGTGGGCCTGGAAATCGGCAAGCAGCGTCTCGAACTGGGCCGGAGAGATCGCCTTGTTGTTATCCCACCAGACATGCGGCTCGGTGGCTGCGTCGCGGACGACGAATTTGTCCTTGGGCGAACGGCCTGTGTGCTGGCCGGTCTCGGCGACCAGCGCGCCATGCGCGGTCAGCCGGGCCTCGCCGCGCCGGATCGAGTCCTCATAAAGGGCCGCCGCCCCGAAATTGTAGCGCACCACGCCGGTGGTTTTCAGGCCGATACGATCGATCGCGCAAGCAGGATTGCGTTTGCCGACTTCCGACATTGGTGTCCCTTCTTCCATTTGCTGCGTCTTTGCCGGCGTATTTCCGGCACGCCCGCGGTACGGGCTGAGATGGTCAGAACCAGAAAAGCCAAATGATATCAAATCATTAATCGATTTAAATATTTTGAAAGTTGTTTAAATCGTTTATATATGCAAAAAGTTTCACGGTTGCCCAAAGGATTGGCCGCGTTCGCTCGTCCAATCCATGTCGAGGTAGGATTGTGGCCTGCGGCGCCCCGCGCGTGACAGCGGACAAGGCCTATGCCACATTTTGTACCTAATTTGTCCTGCAAAAGCCC
The DNA here is from genome assembly GCF_056868045.1 of Mesorhizobium sp. HAY1-8B. Taxonomy (NCBI): domain Bacteria; kingdom Pseudomonadati; phylum Pseudomonadota; class Alphaproteobacteria; order Hyphomicrobiales; family Phyllobacteriaceae; genus Mesorhizobium; species Mesorhizobium sp. HAY1-8B. Next base: position 1,339,705 of record NZ_CP200321.1, on the reverse strand, counting down.
CTTCTCTACGAAAGAAGGGACAGCTCATGACGGAGCCGCTTGAAATGGCAACAATCGCGCTTGTCGATGACGACCGCAACATTCTGACGTCGGTGTCGATCGCCCTCGAGTCCGAGGGATATCGTGTCGAGACCTATACGGATGGTGCGTCCGCGCTGGAGGGCCTGGCGGCGCGGCCGCCGAATCTCGCCATCCTCGACATCAAGATGCCGCGCATGGACGGGATGGAGCTTTTGCGCCGGATGCGCCAGAAGTCCGACCTACCGGTGATCTTCCTGACCTCCAAGGACGATGAGATCGATGAGTTGTTCGGCCTCAAGATGGGCGCCGACGATTTCATCCGCAAACCGTTCTCGCAGCGTCTGCTTGTCGAGCGGGTACGCGCCGTGCTGCGCCGTGCCAGCGCCCGCGAGGCTGCGGCAAAGGCGCCCAGCCAGCAGGCCCGCTCGCTTGAACGCGGCCAGCTCGTCATGGACCAGGAACGCCACACCTGCACCTGGAAAGGCGAACCGGTGACGCTCACCGTCACCGAATTCCTGATCCTGCATTCGCTGGCGCAGCGCCCCGGTGTCGTAAAAAGTCGTGATGCGCTGATGGATTCGGCTTATGATGAGCAGGTCTATGTCGATGACCGCACGATCGACAGCCACATCAAGCGGCTGCGCAAGAAGTTCAAGGCTGTCGACGACGACTTCGAAATGATCGAAACCCTTTACGGAGTCGGATACCGGTTCCGCGAAGCTTAAGCTGATGCATGTCGCCCAAAAGTGATCCCGTCTGGGGTAGCGACATGCATCGAACCGAAGACTAAGCAGGGCCTGCTATTCGATGGCAGTGGAAGCACAGCGAACAAGACCGGCGGGCGCTGCCAGGCGACCGTCGCGCATCATGCCGTCCTTCGTGTCGAAGATCACCGTTCCGATGCGCCGCTTCCTCGGCCATCACATCTTTTCCAGCCTGACGCGGCGCATCCTGTTCCTCAACCTTGCCGGCCTGGCTGTCCTGGTCACCGGCATCCTCTACCTCAACACCTTCCGCGACGGGCTGATCGATGCCCGCGTCGAAAGCCTGATGACGCAGGGCGAGATCATCGCCGGCGCGATCGCGGCATCGGCGACGGTCGAAACGGACTCGATCAGCATCGATCCGGAAAAGCTGCTCGAACTGCAGGCCGGCGAAAGCCTTGGGCCGGGCTCCGACCAGCTCGACAATCTGGATTTTCCGATCAATCCCGAACGTGTCGCGCCGGTGCTGCGGCGGTTGATCTCGCCGACCCGGACTCGGGCACGCATCTATGACCGCGACGCCAATCTGCTGCTCGATTCGCGCCATCTCTATTCGCGCGGCCAGATCCTGCGCTACGACCTGCCGCCGGTCGACGAGGAAGAGCCCGACCTTGTCGAGCGCATCCAGAAGTTCATCTTCGACTTCTTCCGCAACACCGACCTGCCGGTCTATCACGAACAGCCGGGCGGCAATGGCGCGGCCTTCCCGGAAGTGGTCAAGGCGCTGACCGGGAGCCCGTCGACCATCGTGCGCGTCTCGGAACAGGGCGAGCAGATCGTTTCGGTGGCGGTGCCGATCCAGCGCTTCCGCGCCGTCCTGGGCGTCTTGATGCTGTCGACCGAAGGCGGCGACATCGACAAGATCGTCGCCGCCGAGCGCAAGGCGATCCTGCGCGTCTTCGGTATCGCGGCACTCGTCACCGCCATCCTGTCGATGCTTTTGGCCTCGACCATCGCCAACCCGCTGCGCCGGCTGTCGGCGGCGGCGGTGCGGGTCAGGCGCGGCGTCAAGAGCCGCGAGGAGATCCCGGACTTTTCCGACCGGCAGGACGAGATCGGCAATCTGTCGGTGGCGGTGCGCGACATGACCAACGCGCTCTATGCCCGCATCGAGGCGATCGAAAGCTTCGCCGCCGACGTTTCCCATGAATTGAAGAACCCGCTGACGTCGCTGCGCAGCGCGGTGGAAACCCTGCCGCTGGCCAAGAACGACAATTCGCGCAGCCGGCTGATGGAGATCATCCAGCATGATGTCCGGCGGCTGGACCGGCTCATCACCGATATTTCCGACGCCTCCCGTCTCGACGCCGAACTCGCGCGCGAAGACGCGGGAACCGTGGACCTGAAGAAATTCGTCACCGATCTGGTCGCCGTGTCGCGCGAAACCACCCGCAACAAGAAGGCGGTCGAGATCGAACTCAAGGTCGCCAAGTTGCCGCAGGGCGTCAAAGGCTATTTCGTCGTCGGCCACGATCTGCGTATCGGCCAGGTCATCACCAACCTGATCGAGAATGCGCGTTCCTTCGTTCCCGAGGACCACGGCCACATCAGTCTTTCGCTGGCGCGCGCAGGCAAGTTCAACATCCTCACCGTCGACGACAACGGTCCTGGCATCCGCGCCGACAACATCGACCGCATCTTCGAGCGTTTCTACACCGACCGACCGGCCGGCGAGGCGTTCGGCCAGAATTCGGGCCTTGGCCTGTCGATCTCCAGGCAGATCGTCGAGGCCCATGGCGGCACGCTGACCGCCGAGAACATTCCCGGCACCAAGCCCGGCGAGATCAAGGGCGCGCGCTTCGTCGTGACGCTGCCGTCCGAAGCATGATCCCGAACGGAAGGCCAGCGCAGCAAGAAGCGGGAACCGGTTTTCGGATGGGATCATGCCTGTTGCAAAAGACATGATCCGTGCGGCCTGAAAACACTCACGCGACGGCGGTCCTGATCGGCGAACGTGGCGTTCTGGTCAGCGGCGCGTCCGGTTCAGGCAAGACGACATTGGCGCTGACGCTCATCGACCATTGCCGTCAGCGCGGATTGTTCTCACGGCTGGTCGGCGACGATCAGCTTTTCGTCGAGGCGCATGCGGGGCGGCTGGTATGCCGCGCACCCGCCACCATCACCGGCCTCGCCGAAGTGCCGGGACTTGGACCCCGGCCGCTGCCGTTCGAACCCGCCTGCGTCGTCGACCTGCATATACGCCTGCTGCCGGCCGGTGAAATCGCGCGCTTCCAGGAGGACGCCAGTGACGAGATCGCCGGGTGCGCGGTGCCGCGGATCGATCTGGCCGAACGCAATGTCCAGGCTGCCCTGCCCGCGGTGATGGCGCGGCTATCCATCATGCCTTTTCTATGATCCGCCCGGAATTTTTTGCTGCAATGCGTCAAAATGGCATGGGCAGGCGCAATTTTGGGCTTGTCAACGGGCCGCGCGTCGACAAGATAGCGCTCCCGCCGCCTGGAATGGCTGGCGAGCATAAAATGCGCCTGTGAAGCGGCGATGACGGGAGCCACCAAAGAATGATCGGACTCGTGCTTGTAACGCACGGTCAACTGGCCACCGAGTTCCGACATGCCGTCGAACATGTCGTCGGGCCACAAGACAATTTCGAAACCGTGGCGATCGGTGCCGACGACGATATGGAACAGCGTCGCCGCGACATCGTCGACGCCGTCGCCCGTGTCGATACCGGAGCCGGCGTCATCGTGCTGACCGACATGTTCGGCGGCACGCCGTCGAACCTTGCCATCTCGGTGATGGAGTCCGGCCGCACCGAGGTGATCGCCGGCATGAACCTGCCGATGCTGATCAAGCTGTCGTCGATCCGCAAGGGCGACAACATGGCGGCCGCGCTCGATGAGGCGCAGGCTGCCGGCCGCAAATACATCAATGTCGCCAGCCAGCTTCTGAGCAGCAAATGAACGCGCTATCCTCGGAAAAAGACCAGATCGTCCGGGAGTTTCCGATCGTCAACCAGCGCGGCCTGCATGCACGCGCCTCGGCGAAATTCGTCCAGCTCGCCAGCGGCTTCAATGCCGCGGTCCATGTCGAGAAGGACGGCGTCAAGGTCGGCGGCACGTCGATCATGGGCCTCATGATGCTGGCCGCCAGCCCGGGATACTCGATCCGCGTCACCGCCAGCGGACCCGAGGCGCTCGAGGTCATGGACGCGCTGGAGCAGCTTGTCGCGTCGCGCTTCGGCGAGGAATGCTGACCTCGCATACCGCCCAAGCATATCCAAGAGACATGCAGGGATAAAGATTTCTTTATATCCCATTGTCGTTTCGACATCGATCTGCTAGTCAGGCCAGCAATTCGCGCCCTTCGACGCGCCAACCGGCGCGGGCGCATCCGCAACCAATTCGCGGCATAACAATTCGCATCGGAGCACTGCCATGACGGGTAGCAAGGATTATGTGGTCGCCGACATCTCGCTTGCCGGCTGGGGTCGCAAGGAACTCGATATCGCCGAAACCGAAATGCCGGGCCTGATGGCCTGCCGCGAGGAGTTCGGCGCCAAGAAGCCGCTGAAGGGCGCGCGCATCACCGGCTCGCTGCACATGACCGTCCAGACCGCGGTGCTGATCGAGACGCTGAAGGCGCTCGGCGCTGATATCCGCTGGGCGTCCTGCAACATCTTCTCGACCCAGGACCATGCCGCCGCGGCGATCGCCGAGGCCGGCATTCCTGTCTTCGCCGTCAAGGGCGAGAGCCTCGAACAGTACTGGGACTACACCGACCGGATCTTCCAGTGGCCCGACGGCGGCCTCTCCAACATGATCCTCGACGACGGTGGCGATGCCACCATGTACATCCTGATCGGCGCCCGCGCCGAGGCCGGCGAGGACGTGCTGTCCAACCCGCAGAGCGAGGAAGAGGAATATTTCTACGCCCAGGTTAAGAAGCGCCTGAAGGCTTCGCCCGGCTTCTTCACCAAGCAGAAGGCGGCGATCCGCGGCGTCACCGAAGAGACGACCACCGGCGTCAACCGGCTTTACCAGTTGCAGAAGAAGGGCCTGCTGCCCTTCCCGGCCATCAACGTCAACGACTCGGTCACCAAGTCGAAGTTCGACAACAAATACGGCTGCAAGGAATCGCTGGTCGACGGCATCCGCCGCGGCACCGACACGATGATGGCCGGCAAGGTCGCGGTCGTCTGCGGTTATGGCGACGTCGGCAAGGGCTCGTCCGCCTCGCTCAAGGGCGCCGGCGCCCGCGTCAAGGTCACCGAGGTCGATCCGATCTGCGCCCTGCAGGCGGCGATGGACGGCTTTGAAGTCGTCACGCTGGAAGACGCGGCTCCGACCGCCGACATCGTCATCACCACCACCGGCAACAAGGACGTCGTCACCCTCGACCACATGCGGTCGATGAAGGACATGGTGATCGTCGGCAACATCGGCCACTTCGACAACGAGATCCAGGTGGCGTCGCTGCGCAATCTGAAATGGACCAATGTCAAGCCGCAGGTCGACATGATCACCTTCCCGGACGGCAAGCGGATGATCCTCTTGTCGGAAGGCCGCCTGCTCAATCTCGGCAATGCCACCGGCCATCCGAGTTTCGTCATGTCGGCCTCCTTCACCAATCAGGTTCTGGCCCAGATCGAGCTGTTCACCAAGGGCGAGCAGTACCAGAACCAGGTCTATGTCCTGCCCAAGCATCTCGACGAGAAGGTCGCGCGCCTGCATCTCGACAAGCTCGGCGCCCGCCTGACCGAACTGTCGGGTGAGCAGGCCGCCTATATCGGCGTCACGCCGCAGGGTCCGTTCAAGCCGGAACACTACCGCTATTAACCAAAGCTAAATTTACTACCATATATTGACGCCGGGCGATTGACTTTTCGCCCGGCTTTATTTTTGCGCGGGATCAGCCTTCACGGCGATTCGGCGAGGGTTTATTGTCAGGTGATTCGCGACGCTTCCGGCCCGAGAGGGGATCAGAGAGGCGCGTTTCAGGGCGGTCTTGCATTCAGGCGGCGGAGAGGACCAAGACATGCCGGGGCAAAACCCGCACGGAGCGGGATCGGCCGTTTCCGGCGGCCATGACGATTCGGGGGCCTTAGGCTCGGCCATCCAGGGCGGACGCCTTTCATGGCGCGCCCGCGCGGGACTGTTGCTGGCCGGTTCAGCACTGGCCTGGCCTTTGGCCGGTGCCGTGGCGCATGCCGAGACCGCCGCCGTGGCGACCGCCGGCCTGTCGATCAGCACGGTCGAAGTCATGCAGCTTGCGGTGTTCGTCGGCGTGACGGGCGCGGCGCTGCTGTCAGCCATCGTTCTCATCCGCGAACGGGCCCGCACCTCGGCGGAGAATGTCGAACTGAGAAGCCGCGTCGCCGACGTCAACGCGGCACTGCGCCGGTCGGAAGCATTGCTCAATCTGCGCGACCAGCGCGTGGTCGTCTGGGCCTCGGAGAACAAGAAACCCGAGCTCGTTGGCACATTGCCGGTCGAAAGCGGCGCCCCGGAAGAGCGAGCGGCTTTCCTCGCCTTCGGCCGCTGGCTGATGCCGCGCTCGGCGGCGGCACTCGAACATGCGATCGCGGGTTTGCGCGAAAAGGCGAGGCCTTTCGACCTGGTCATTGAATCGCAGGCTGGCGCACCGCTCGAAGTGCATGGCCGCAAGAGTGCCGCGCATATATTGGTGCGGTTTGTCTCGCTTTCCGAGACGCAGCGCAGCCAGGCCCGCCTGAAGATCGAGAATCAGCGTCTGGCCGCCGACCATGACACGATGATCGGCCTGCTCGAGGCGCTGAAGATGCCGGCGTGGCTGCGCGACGAGCACGGACGCCTGAAATGGGTCAACCGGGCCTATGCCGACGCGGTCGAAGCCGAAAGCGCGGAAGCCGCCGTCCGCGACGCCAAGGAATTTCTTGGCGGCCAGGCGCGCGAGGCCATTGCCGCCCAACACAAATCGCATCCGGTCTTCGAGCAGTCGCTTTCCACTGTGATCGAAGGCGACCGCCGCGTGTTCGCGGTGACCGACTTCGCCGGCGGCGACGGTTCGGCCGGCCTTGCCTGCGACACCAGCGCGATCGAGACCATCCGCGGCGAATATGAGCGGACGGTGCGCAGCCACGCCGATACGCTCGACCAGCTCAACACCGCGGTCGCCATCTTCGACACCGACGAGAAGCTGCGCTTCTTCAACCAGGCGTTCCAGAAGCTGTGGGGGCTCGACAGCGGCTTCCTGCACAGCGCTCCAGACAATGCGCTTTTGCTCGACCGGCTGCGCAGCGAAGGCAAGATCGCCGAACAACCCGAATGGCGCCGCTGGAAGGAAGGCCTGCTCGGCGCCTACCGCGCGGTCGAATCGCAGGAACATTGGTGGCATCTGCCGGATGGCAAGACCATTCGCGTCGTTGCCAACCCGCAGCCCAAGGGCGGCGTCACCTGGGTGTTCGAGAACCTGACCGAGAAGATGGACCTGGAAAGCCGCTACCGGACCGCGGTGCGGGTCCAGGGCGAAACGCTCGACAATCTCGCCGAGGGCGTGGCGGTGTTCGGTCCCGATGGCCGACTGCGGCTGTCGAACCCGGCCTTTGCCACGCTGTGGGGGCTGAGCGCGGACGCCGCCAAGCCCAACGTGCACGTGTCGACGATCCGTGATCTTTGCGACCGGCAGGCGGTCGACAGTCCCTGGCCTGGCTTCGTCGCCGCCATCACCGGGTTCGACGACGAGCGCCGCGACCGTCACGGGCAGAGCGAGCTCAATAACGGCACCGTGCTGCGTTACGCCGTGATTCCACTGCCCAACGGGCAAGTGATGATGACCTTCGTTGACGTCACCGACAGCGTCCGCGTCGAACGCGCGCTGAAGGACAAGAACGAGGCGCTGGAAAAGTCAGATCAGCTCAAGAACGACTTCGTCCAGCACGTGTCCTACGAACTGCGCTCACCGCTGACCAACATCATCGGCTTCACCGAACTGCTTTCAGTGCCCACGACGGGCCCGCTGAATCAAAAGCAGCGCGAATATGTCGAGCATGTCAGCTCGTCCTCCTCGGTCCTGCTGACCATCGTCAACGACATACTGGACCTTGCGACCGTCGACGCGGGCATCATGCAGCTCGACATTTCAGAGGTTCATGTCGACCGCACCATCGCGGCGGCGGCGGAACTGGTTGCCGACCGGCTGCAGGAGCACTCGATCCGACTCGAGGTCGATGCCGCTGCTGCACCGAAGACGTTCCACGGTGATGAAACCCGCATCCGCCAGATCCTCTACAATCTGCTCAGCAACGCCGCCAACTACGCGCCGGAAGCCAGCAGCATCCGGCTCGCCTGCCGCCAGTTGGCGGACGGGGTGGAATTCTCGGTTCATGACGACGGCCCCGGCATGCCGCCGGACGTGCTGGATTCGGTGTTCCGCCGCTTCGAACCGCGTACCAATGGCGGCCGCAGGCGCGGCGCCGGCCTAGGCCTGTCGATCGTCAAGAGCTTCGTTGAACTGCATGGCGGCGGCGTTCGCATCGAAACCGGCAAGGACAAGGGCACGACCGTCATCTGCACCTTCCCCGACATGCCCGGCATCCGCGCCGCGGCCGAGTAGCGCGCTCGATGACGGGGCTTGTGCTGGAGCGTTTGCTCCCTGATGAGACACAGACCGCGCGGCTGGGCGAGGATCTGGCGCTGGCGCTGCGTGCCGGCGATGTGCTGGCGCTCAAAGGCGATCTCGGCGCCGGCAAGTCGACACTCGCGCGGGCGCTGATCCGGACGCTTGCGGACGATGCCGGCCTCGACGTGCCGAGCCCGACCTTCACTTTGGTGCAGAGCTACGACACGCGCATTCCGGTGCATCATTTCGACCTCTACCGCCTGGCGTCCGCGAGCGAGCTCGACGAACTCGGCTTCGATGAAGCGTTGGCGCAAGGGGCAGCCTTGGTCGAATGGCCCGAACGGGCGGAGGGCTATCTGCCGAAGACAGCGCTGTCGATCGAACTCGTCCAGCATGGCGAAGGGCGGCTGGCGCGGCTGTCTGGGCAAGGGGCGGCCTTCGAGCGGGCGGCGCGGTCCCTGGCCATGCGCGATTTTCTCGACAGCGCCGGCTGGGGGACAGCGCGGCGCCGCCATTTCATCGGCGATGCCTCGGCCCGTTCCTATGAGATCGTGACCCTTGCCGGCCAGGAGCCGCGCGTGCTGATGAACTCGCCGCGGCTGGTGCTCGGCCCGCCGGTGCGCGACGGCAAGCCCTATGCCGTGATCGCGCACACCGCCCAGTCTGTCTCCGCCTTCGTCGCCATCGACCGCGCCTTGAAGGCCGGCGGCGTCAGTGTTCCGCAAATCCATGCCGAGGACCAGGACCAGGGTTTTCTGCTGCTCGAGCATCTCGGTTCCGAAGGATTTCTCGGCAAGGACGGCGAGCCGGTGGCCGAGCGTTATGCGGCGGCCGCCGAACTGCTGGCCATGATGCACCGCAAGACCTGGCCGCAACGCCTGGAGGCCGGATCGGGCAGCTTCCACGAGGTGCCACCCTTCGACCGCGACGCGATGATGATCGAAGCCGATCTTTTGGTCGACTGGTACGTGCCGGCGATATCGGGTGGCGCGGCCAGCGAGGATCTGCGCACGGGCTACGCCAGGCAATGGAACGCGCTTTTCGACCGGCTGCGGGGAAGCGAATACACGCTGATGCTGCGCGACTTCCATTCGCCCAACATCATCTGGCGCGGCGACCGCTCCGGGCATGACCGGTTGGGCATCGTGGACTTCCAGGACGCGCTTATCGGCCCGTCGGCCTATGACGTCGCCTCGCTGGCCATGGATGCCCGTGTCACCCTGTCGCCCGAGATCGAAAAGCAGACGCTCGATGCCTATGTCGCGGCGCGACATGCAGCAGGGGGGTTCAACGAAGCGAGCTTCCTGGAAGCCTATGCAATCATGGCCGCGCAGCGCAATTCGAAGATCCTCGGCATTTTCGTGCGCCTCGAAAGACGCGACGGCAAACCCTATTATCTCAGGCACCTGCCGCGCATCCGCGACTATCTGCGCCGGGCGCTGTCCCATCCGGCGCTCGCCAGCTTGAAGGATTTCTACGACACGCACGGCCTGCTTGAGGAACGAACGCTGTGACAAGACCGGATACCGCCATCGTGCTCGCCGCCGGGCTTGGCAAGCGCATGCGGCCGATCACCGACACCATCCCCAAGCCGCTGGTCAGGATCGCCGGCAAGACCTTGCTCGACTGGGGCCTCGACAGCCTCGCCGCCGCCGGCGTAGCCAAGGCCGTCGTCAACGTCCACTATCTTCCCGAACAGATCGTTGCCCATGTCGCGGCGCGCCATGAGCCCCGCATCGTCATTTCCGATGAGAGCGACCGGCTGCTCGATTCGGCCGGCGGCATCGTCAAGGCGCTGCCCGAACTGGGCGAACACCCTTTCTACATCCTCAACGCCGACACGTTCTGGATCGACCACGGCCCGCTCAATCTCGGCCGCCTTGCCCTTGCATGGGACGCCGCGAAAATGGATATTCTGCTGATGCTGGCGGATCTCCATCAGGCGACCGGACACTGCGGCTCAACCGACTTCCTGGTGGCGCCGGACGGTGCCCTGCGGCGTTCAAAAGGGGATCCGGCAGGCCTGATCTATGCCGGCGCGGCGATCATCCATCCGCGCCTGTTCGCGGACGCATCCGCCGAACCGCATTCGCTCAACGCCTATTTCGACAAAGCCATCGCCACCGGCCGCCTGTTCGGCATGCCGCTGCACGGCCACTGGATCACTGTCGGCACGCCCGATGCCATTCCGCTCGCTGAAGCTGCAGTCGCCGGCGCGCTGACCGAGTCGCAATGAGCGGCACAGGCCGCGTTTTCTCTATCCCCCCCGGAGCGCCGTTTCTGCCGACGCTGGCCGAGGCGCTGCTTGCCGGTCGACTGGTTCCCGGATTTCGCTTCGATGGCGATCCGCTCGCTCTGGCCGATGTCACCATCTATGTGCCGACACGTCGTGCCGCGCGCGCCTTGCGCGGTGTCTTCGTCGACAATCTCGCGGCCCGCGGCGGCGGCGGTTCCGCGATCCTGCCGGTCATCCGTCCGCTCGGCGAGTTCGACGAGGACGAAGCGGCGTTCGATGCCGAGCCATCGGCGGCGATCGATCTCGCGCCGCCGATCTCGGCAACCGAACGCCTGCTGCTGCTGACGCCGCTGGTACGCGCCTGGAAACGCCGGCTGCCGGAGCATGTGGCGAAGCTTTTCGCGGAGGAGATCGTCATCCCCGCCTCCACCGCGGACGCGATCTGGCTGGCGCGCGATCTCGCGGCGCTGATGGACGAGATCGAGACGGAAGGTACCGACTGGACCAAGCTCGCCGATCTGGTGACCGGCAACCTCGCCGGCTGGTGGCAAGTAACGCTCGAATTCCTCGGCATCGTCACCGATGCCTGGCCGAAATTCCTCAGTGAAAGCGACCGCTCCAATCCGGCCGCGCATCGCAGCGCGCTGATCCGCTCCGAGGCGGCGCGGCTGCGGCGCAATCCGCCGGCCGGACCGGTCATCGCCGCCGGCTCCACCGGCTCGATACCGGCCACGGCGGAGCTGCTTGCCGCGATCGCCCGCTTGCCCGGCGGCGCCATCGTTCTGCCTGGGCTCGACCGCGCGCTGGACGAAGCATCCTTCCAGGCACTCATCGCTCCCGGAGCACGGCCTGCGGTGCTTGGCCACCCGCAATATGGCCTCGCCAGGCTGATCGGCAAGATCGGCGTGCTGCGCTCGGATGTCGAGGAAGTCAGCGCGGCCGAACCGCACCTCGCGCTTCGCGCCGCGCTTGTCGGCGAAGCACTGCGGCCAGCCGAGACCACCGAATTATGGGCCGAAACGCGCAATGGATTTTCGGCACCCGATATTGCAGGCGCCTTCGCCGGCGTGACCCTGCTTGAAGCAGCCAGCGAACGCGACGAAGCCGTCGCCATCGCCGTCGCCCTGAGGCAGGCGGTAGAGGAGCCGGGCCAAAGAGCTGCCCTCGTCACCGGCGATCGCGCGCTGGCGCGGCGTGTCTCGGTCGAACTCAAGCGCTTCGGCGTTGTCGCCGACGATTCCGGCGGCACGCCGCTCGCCAACACGCCCGCGGCCAGCCTGCTCCGGTTGACCCTCGAAGCAGTGTTCCGGCCTGGCGATCCGGTCGGGCTGCTGTCGTTGCTCAAGCATCCGCTGCTAGGCCTCGGTCTCGAACGCGCCGATGCGCGCCATGCTGCGGAGCTGGTCGAACTGGTGGCGCTGCGCGGCGGCACCGGCCGCCCAGACATCGCGTCGCTGCCGGAACTGTTCGAGGCCCGCCTCACCGGCCTGGATGATGACAGCCGGCCGCCCTTCTGGTTCTCCCGGCTGACCGTGCGCGCCATCGAAAGCGCGCGAAATTTGCTCGAAGGTCTGAAGCAAGCCCTGGCTCCGCTGATGGTCTTTCGCGGCCAGGGGGATGCCGATCTTGCCGCCTTGGTCAAAGCCAGCGTTGTGGCCCTGGAAAATCTCGGCCGCGCCGCCGATGGCGGCCTTGCCGACCTCTATGCCGGTGACGCCGGCGAAAAGCTTGCCGAACTGCTGCGCGGGCTGGTCGCCGCTTCGGCCACGCTGTCGTTCGCGGCGAGCGAATGGCCCGATGTGATGGACGCGCTGATCGCGCCCGAAACGGTCAAGCCGGCGCAAGGCACCGACCGGAACATCGCCATCTGGGGCGCGCTGGAAGCGCGGCTGCAGGATGTCGACACGCTGGTCATTGGCGGGCTCAACGAAGGTGTGTGGCCGCGCAAGCCCGAGAGCGACCGCTTCATGTCGCGGCTGATGAAGACCGGCATCGATCTCGAACCGCCGGAACGGCGCATTGGCCTTGCCGCGCATGATTTCCAGATGGCCATGGGTGCCAAGAAGGTTTTGCTGGCCCGCTCGGCGCGTTCCGGCGACGCACCTGCCGTGCCATCGCGCTGGCTGCAGCGGCTGCTCACCTTCATCGGCAACGAGCAGGCGGCAACCCTGCGCGGGCGCGGCGACGAGCTGCTCGCCTGGGCCCGTGCGCTCGATACCGGACCGAAGCAGGATTTCGCGCCACGACCGCAACCGAAGCCGCCATTGTCAGTGCGCCCGACGCATTTCTCGGTCACCGAGATCGAAACCTTGCGCCGTGATCCCTACGCCGTCTACGCGAGACGGATCCTCGGCCTGATGCCGCTCGATCCTGTGATCCGAGACCCCGGCGCGGCCGAGCGCGGCACGCTGTTCCACGCCATCCTGCATCTGTTCTCGTCCGAGGTGGCCGATCCGCGCGCGCCCGAGGCGCTGGCCGGCCTCATTGCCGCCGGCCGCGCCTGCTTTGCCGAGGCTGACCTTCCGGCCGATGTCGAGGCGGTGTGGTGGCCGCGCTTCGAGAAGCTCGCCGCCAACATCATCGAGTGGGAGCGCACGCGGGCCGACGCGGTGGTCGAACGGCATGCCGAGGAGAGGGCGGGGAAGACCACTGTCGGACAGTCCGGCGTCACGCTGTCCGGCTACGCCGACCGCGTCGATCTGCTGGCCGGCGGCATGGCCGATATTCTGGACTACAAGACTGGCTCCTCGCCCTCCAAGGCGCAGGCGCACACGCTGCTGGCGCCGCAACTGGCGCTGGAGGGCGCTCTGCTGAGGCGCGGCGCCTTCAAGGATCTGGGCGCGCGTGAGCCGTCGCAACTGGCCTTTGTCCGGCTGAAGCCGAATGGCGAGGTGTTCGAGGAGTCCATCCTCGAACACAACCGGCAGCCGCGAACCGCGGCCGATCTTGCCGAGGAAGCCTGGGCACGGCTGGAAAAGCTGCTGGTCCACTACATCGATCCGCAAACCGGATATCTGTCGCGCGCGCTGCCGTTTCGCGAAGGCGAGACCGACGGCGACTACGACCACCTCGCCCGCGTGCTCGAATGGTCGGCCGGCGGCGATGCCGGTGACGAGGGAGGGGAGGCATGAAGAAGGCCTATCCTATCCCGAGCGACACCGCGACCAGCCAGGCCCGCGCCGCCGATCCCATGAACTCCGCCTGGGTGTCTGCCAATGCCGGCTCCGGCAAGACCCATGTGCTGGCCCAGCGCGTCATCCGGCTGCTGCTCAACGGCACCGACCCGTCGAAGATCCTGTGTCTGACCTATACACGCGCCGCCGCCGCCAACATGTCGAACCGGGTCTTTTCCACGCTGTCGGACTGGACCGTGCTCGGTGATGCCGAGCTGGCCGTGAAGATCGAAACACTGGAGGGGCGCCGACCCGATCGCGACACCATGCGCCGGGCGCGGCGCCTGTTCGCCGAGGCGCTGGAAACGCCGGGCGGGCTGAAGATCCAGACCATCCATGCCTTCTGCGAATCCGTGCTCCATCAATTTCCCCTGGAAGCCAACATCCCGGCCCATTTCGAGATGCTCGACGGCCAAATGGAGGCATCGCTGTTCGCCGCCGCGCGTCGCGAGATGATCTCCGGTACGACTGCCGGCAATCCAGGTCTGGCCGACGCCTTCGCCACTGTGCTGGAGCGCGGCGGCGAGGCCGGTCTCGACGCATTGCTCGGCGAGATCGTGCGCAAGCGGGACGGGTTGCGGCATTTTCTCGATGCCGTTGGGCATGACGGTTTCCAACCCTTGTTCGATGAATTCCATTTCCGCCCCGGCCAGACCGCCGAGGGCCTGGCGGCATCGGCCTGGCCCCTGCCCGGCTTCCTGCCCGACTATTTCGCCGGCTTTGCCCAGGCCGCCGAATCCACCGACGCAAGGTCGGTGTTGAACAACATCCTGCCCTATGCGCGCCAAGCCTTCGCGGAGAGCGATTCCATTCACCGCCTGCAATTGCTCGCAAGAGCATTCCTCAAGACCGATGGCGATCCCTATGATCCGGCAAAGGCGTTCAAGAAGGCTCTGACCGACCGCCTGCCGGATCTGGCCGAACGCTATCTCTCGGCCGCGAACGCCATCATCGAAACCGTCGACCGGCTGGCGCTGTTCCGGATGCTGGAAGGCACGGCCGCGGCGCTGACCATCGCCGACTGGCTGATCGCCCGCTACGAGGTGCTGAAGCGCAGTCGCGGCTTTCTCGACTTCAACGATTTGATCACCCGCACGGTCAATCTCCTGGCACGGCCCGACGCCGGCCCATGGGTGCAATACAAGCTCGACCAGGGCATCGACCACATTCTGCTCGACGAAGCGCAGGACACCAGCCCTGATCAATGGGAGGTGGTGAAGCGGCTGGCGGAGGAGTTTTTCGCCGGGTTCGGTGCGCGCGACAGGGTCCACCGTACGGTCTTTGCCGTTGGCGACGAAAAGCAGTCGATCTATTCCTTCCAGGGCGCGGCACCCGACTCCTTCGCCGACAGCCGGCTGTTGTTCGCCGGCAGGGTGCGCGATGCCGAGGCGTCGTTCGCCGACCTCAAGCTGACCTGGTCGTTCCGCTCGACCGACGACGTACTGGCCGCCGTCGACCGCGTCTTTGCCGATCCTGTCGTGCGGCGCGGCATCAGCCACGATCCCGATCCGCTGAGCCACAAGGCGATCCGCACCGATGCGCCGGGCTATGTCGAGGTCTGGCCGTCGCTCGGCACTGAAGCCGTCGACGAGCCCGACGACTGGACGCAGGCGATCGACCACGCCCACGCACCCGCGGTGCGTGTTGCCGAGAATGTGGCGGCCACCATTGCCGGCTGGATCGGCAGGGGCGAAATCATCGAGGGCCGCGGCAAGCGGCTGCGGCCTGGCGACGTGCTGCTGCTGGTGCGCAAGCGCGACAGCTTCGTCCATGCGCTGACCCGCGCCTTGAAACGCCGAGACATTCCGGTTGCCGGCGCCGATCGGCTAAGCCTGCCCGGCCACATCGCGGTCAAGGACCTGATCGCGCTCGGCCATCTGCTGATCCAGCCGCAGGACGACCTGTCGCTCGCCGCCGTGCTGCGCAGCCCGATCTTCGACTTGCCGGAGGAGACGCTGTTCACACTCGCCGCGCAGAGGGCGCCCGGCCTGTCGCTGGCCACATCGCTGCGCCAGCATGCCGAAGAAAACGGGCGCCTGGCGAAGATTGTCGCGCAACTCGACGTCTGGGCCGACGAGGCCGCCTTCAAGCCGGTGTTCGAATTCTATGCCGGCCTGCTGGCGCGCGACCACGTGCGTAAAAGAATGATCGCGCGGCTCGGGCCGGAGGCCGGCGATATTCTCGACGAGTTCCTGAGCTTCTGCCTTGCCGAGGAGCGGACCGGCCTGCCTGGGCTGGAGGCCTTCCTGTCGACGCTGGAAAATGCCGGTCCCGAGATCAAGCGCGAGATGGACCAGACCCGTGACGAGGTCCGCGTCATGACCGTGCACGCGGCCAAGGGTTTGGAGGCGCCGGTCGTGTTCCTGGTCGATGGCGGCTCCGCCCCGTTCAGCGACCAGCATCTGCCGCGCCTGATGCCTTTCAAGGGCTCGGGCACATACTGGGACGGCAAGGGCTATCTCTGGCGCTCGGCCAGCGATGTCGCCAACGGCTTTTCCAAGGCCGCGGCGATGCGGGCACGGGAACTCGCCGACGACGAATACCGTCGCTTGCTCTATGTCGGCATGACCCGTGCCGAGGATCGGCTGATCGTCTGCGGCTACCATGGCAAGCGGGCGCCGAATGCCGGCACCTGGCATTCGATCGTGAGTCGCGCCTTGATCGGTGCGCCCGAGAGCGAACAGCGTCCACATCCCGCCGGCGGCGACCCGGTGCATCGTTTTCACGTGACCAACCTGCCGCCCGTCGCGCCGGGCGCCAGTGAACAGGCGCGGCAGGCCGGTGCTTTTAACCCGTTGCCGGCGACCCTGTTCCGACCCTTGCCACCTTTTGAGGACCTGCCGCGGCCGCTGTCGCCATCCGGCGCCTCGGCGCTGATCGACGAAGGCAAGGAAGCGGTGGTCGACAGGGCTTCGCCGGTGCTGGACGCCGATGCCGAGCCGGGCTTTGCCGTGCTGCGCGGGCTCGCTTTGCACAAGTTGCTGCAGATGTTGCCCGGCATTGCCGAGAACTCGCGCCAGGGCGCGGCCGAACGTTATCTCGCGCGAACGGGTGCCGCGTGGCCGCCGTCAGAACGGGACAGGGCCCTTGCATCGGTCATCGCCATCCTCGACGACCCACGCCTCGGGCAGTTGTTCGCGCCCTCGTCGCGCGCCGAGGTGGCGATCATGGGCAATCTGGACGTGAGGGGGAAAAGGCGTTCCATTTCCGGCAAGATCGACCGGTTGGCGGTGACCGCCGACACGATTTCGATCGTCGACTACAAGACCAACCGGCCGGCGCCTGTCTCGCTGGCTGAAGTCCCGCCGGCCTATCTGCTGCAGCTCGCGCTTTATCGCGCGCTGCTACAGCCGCTTTATCCCGGACGCGAGGTGAAGGCGGCCCTCTTGTTCACCGAAGCGCCAAGGCTGATCGAATTGCCGGCCCAGGCCATGGATGACGCCCTTGCCCGACTCACAGGAGCGTGACACAAGACCTGCTTGAAGAAGGGCCAGACAACCACCACATTTGGTGCGACAAAGAACTCTCGAAAGGATTTTCCGGATGGGTGCCACCGTCAAGGTTGACAAGAATAATTTCCAGGCCGACGTGCTCAACGCCAACGTGCCGGTTGTGGTCGATTTCTGGGCGGAATGGTGCGGACCGTGCAAGATGATCGGCCCGTCTCTGGAAGAGATCGCCTCGGAACTCGGCGCCAAGGTCAAGATCGCCAAGCTCAACATCGACGAGAATCCAGAGCTTGCCGCGCAGTTCGGCGTGCGCTCGATCCCGACGCTGATGATCTTCAAGGGCGGCGAAGTGGCCGACATGAAGGTCGGTGCCGCGCCCAAGACCGCCCTGTCGCACTGGATCAATGGCAGCCTCGCCTGATCCAACTGAATTCCGACATCCAAAGCCCGGCCATCGTGCCGGGCTTTTTGTTTGCGTCACCTACAGCGCCGCGCGTCCTTGGACGCTCAAGGACGCTTTGGCGCATGATCCTTTCTGGGTCATGCGCTGGCCCGCTCTGGCCCTCACATCAGGGCACGCCATGTCCTCTGCTGGGAAGCAGAAACAGGGAGAGCGACATGACCGGATCCGCCAAGGCCACCGTCTTCATCGACAATGAGCGTGTCATCGTCACCGAATACCGCTTCCAGCCGGGCGACAACACCGGCTGGCATCGCCACGGCCACGATTATGTCGTGGTGCCGCTGATGGACGGCAAACTCAAGCTGGAAACCAAGGACGGCGAAACCTTCGCCGAGATGAAGAAAGGCGTGCCTTATTTCCGTAAGGAGGGCGTCGAACACGACGTCATCAGCGCCAATGAGGGCGAATACGCTTTCATCGAGATCGAGTTGAAGTAAGCGGCCGCATTGACTAAGCGATGAACGGCCTCAGGTCGGCGGCGTGCCGTTCTCGGCCAGCACCGCGCCGGCCAGATAGAGCGATCCGCCGATCAGGATACGCGGCGGCGGCCCGTCCCAGGTGTCGCGCAGCAGCATCAGCGCGCTGGCGACGGAACTGACCGGCTCGGCGGACAGGCCGGCTTCCGTGGCGCGGACCGCCAGTTCGTCGTTGGGCACGCCGGCATCGCTCATGCTGACCGGCACGGTATAGACATGCCGGGCCAGGCCCTTGAAGGCGCGGAAATAGCCACTCTGGTCCTTGGTGTTGATCATGCCCGAAATGAGGAACAGCGGGCGCGGGTTCTTTTCTTCCTGATCGGCCAGCGCTTCGGCGACGACCACGCCGGCGCCCGGATTGTGGCCACCGTCGAGCCAGATATCGGCACCCTTCGGCGCCAGCTCCGCCAGCCGGCCCTGCACCAGCTTCTGCATGCGGCCGGGCCAGGCGACATTGGTCATCGCCTTTTCGACCGCGCGGTGGCTGACCTCGAAGCCCGCCGCCTTGACCGCGGCGATCGCCGCCGCCGCATTGGCGAACTGGTGGCGCCCGGGCAGCCGCGGCATCGGCAGGTCCATCAGGCCATCCTCGTCCTGGTAGACCATGCGGCCGTTTTCCTCGAAGGCCAGGAAATCCTGGCCGTAGACGAAGGTCGGGCACTCCAGCCGCTCGGCGGTCTCGATCAGCACCTGCAGCGCCGTCTCGCTTTCCTGAGCGCCGATCACCACGGGGCAGCCGCGCTTCATGATGCCGGCCTTTTCAGCCGCGATCAGTTCGACCCGGTCGCCGAGATAGGCCTCATGATCCATCGACACCGGCATGATCACCGACACGGCGGGCCTTGTGACGACATTGGTGGCGTCGAAGCGGCCGCCGAGGCCGACCTCGATGATGGCGGCATCGGCCGGATGTTCCGAAAACAGGATGAAGGTAACGGCGGTGAGTATCTCGAAGACGGTGATCTTCTGGCCGTCATTGGCCTTGGCGACGCGGGCAATGGCCTCGGCGAAGGTCTCATCGTCGACGAGTCTGCCACCCCCCTCGGCGGCGAGCCTGTAGCGCTCGGCCCAGTTCACCAGATGCGGCGAGGTGTGGACATGCACGAGACGGCCGGCAGCTTCAAGCAGCGCGCGCGAAAAGGCGGCACAGGAGCCCTTGCCGTTGGTGCCGGCGATGTGGATGACCGGCGGCAGCAAGTCCTGCGGATTGCCAAGCCGCTCCAGAAGCCGCGTGATGCGGTCGAGCGAAAGGTCGAAACCTTTCGGGTGAAGCGCCATCAGGGCTTCGATTTCGCGGTCGGCGGCAAGCGTTGTCATGACAAAATCCCGGCGCATGGCCCGAGCACCAGAATCAATCCGGAATGGCCATGGCAGTCAAAAGGCTACAGCGCGCCATGGACATGGCGCAATCGCGGTTCGCGGCGGTCAAAGTCGTGTTTTGTGCATGTCGTCTTCCCAAAAACGAGGTCACTTTTGGGCGACATGCACAGTGTGGCATTCTCAGGCTTGCGGCCGGGCTTCGGTCGCAACCACCGCCGGCGGCAGGATTTCCGGCTCCAGCGGCTTTTGCTCCTCCGGCATCTTGAGCAGCATCTTCAACAGCCGCGCGATTGTCTGGCGCAGCTCGAGCCGCGACACCACCATGTCGACCATGCCGTGCTCCATCAGATATTCGGAGCGCTGGAAGCCATCGGGCAGCTTCTCGCGGATGGTCTGCTCGATGACACGCGGTCCGGCAAAGCCGATCAGCGCGCCCGGCTCGGCAATGTGCACGTCGCCCAGCATGGCATAGGAGGCGGTGACCCCGCCGGTGGTCGGGTTGGTCAGCACGACGATGTAGGGCAGGCCGGCCTCCTTCAGCCGGTCGACGCCGACCGTTGTGCGCGGCAGCTGCATGAGGGACAAAATGCCTTCCTGCATACGCGCGCCGCCGGACGCGGCGAACAGGATCAGCGGCCGCTTGCGCTGCAGGGCGACCTCAAATCCGTGTACGATGGCGTCGCCGGCCGCCATGCCGAGCGAACCGCCCATGAAGGCGAAATCCTGCACCGTCACCACCACCGGCAGGCCTTCGATGGTGCCCAGCGCGTTGACGATCGCGTCTTCCAGCCCGGTCTTGGCCTTGGCGTCCTTCAACCGGTCGGTGTAGCGCTTCTCATCGCGGAACTTCAGCGGATCCTGCACCACCTTCGGGTTTTCGAGCTGTTCGTATTTGCCGTCGTCGAGGAAGTACTTCAGCCGCTCCTTGGCCGAGATCTTCATGTGATGGCCGGAAGACGGGATGACGAACTGGTTGGATTCCAGATCCTTGTGGAACACCATCTCGCCGGTTTCGGGATCCTTGATCCAGAGATTCTCGGGCATGTCGGTGCGCCGGCCGAGCATCGAATTGATCTTCGGGCGAACGTAATTGGTGATCCAGTTCATCGCTTCGGCTCCTGTCCTGACGAAGAGTTGCTAATGCATGTCGCCCAAAAGTGGGAACCGGTTTTGGGCGACATGCACAAACTTGAGGTAGGAGAACTATTCGGCAGCAGCAAGGCGGGCAGAGCGCACGCCTTGCGCAAGGCCGCTGACCAGCGTGGCGACGGCCTCGGCGGGGTCGGCGGTCTTTTCGCCCTTCGGCCCCAGCACATTGGCAACCGCATTGACGATCGCTGTGCCGACGACGACGCCATCGGCATTGGCGCCAATGACACGCGCCTGTTCGGCGGTCTTGACACCGAAGCCGACGCAGACCGGCAGGTTGGTATGGCCCTTGATGCGCTTGACCGCCGCCGCCACCTTGCCGGTGTCAGCCAGCGCCGAGCCGGTGATACCAGTCATGGAGACGTAATAGACGAAGCCGGACGTGTTCTGCAGCACCTTGGGCAGGCGCTTGTCGTCGGTGGTCGGCGTCGCCAGGCGGATGAAGTTGATGCCAGCCTTCAAGGCCGGAATACAAAGTTCCTCGTCCATTTCCGGCGGCAAGTCGACGACGATCAGGCCATCGATGCCACTGACAATGGCATCCTTCAGGAAGCGATCGACGCCGTAGATATAGATCGGGTTGTAGTAGCCCATCAGCACGATCGGCGTCTCATCATCACTGGTCCGGAATTCGGCGGCCATCTTCAGAGTTTTGACCAGCGTCTGGCCGCCTTTCAGCGCGCGCAGGCCGGCGGCCTGGATCGCCGGGCCATCAGCCATCGGGTCGGAAAACGGCATGCCAAGTTCGATGATGTCGGCGCCGGCCGTCGGCAGCGCCTTCATGATCGACAACGAGGTGTCATAGTCGGGGTCGCCGCCCATGAAATAGGTGACGAGCGCCGGGCGGCCCTCGGTCTTCAGCTTCGCCATGCGGCGGTCGATACGAGTGGTCATGTCTGGCCCTTTGGACGAATTTTGCTCATAATCAACTCCCAAGTCGAAACTGTCCAAATGGCCTAGATCTCCATGCCCAGCATCGAGGCCACCGTGTGCACATCCTTGTCGCCACGGCCGGACAGGTTGACGATGACGATCTGGTCCTTGTCCATGGCAGGCACGATCTTGACCGCGTGCGCAATGGCGTGCGCGGATTCCAGCGCCGGGATGATGCCCTCGACGCGCGTCGTCAGCTTGAAGGCTTCGAGTGCCTCGTCGTCGAGGATCGGCACGTACTCGACGCGGCCGGAATCGCGCAGCCAGGAATGCTCCGGGCCGACGCCGGGGTAGTCGAGACCAGCCGAAATCGAATGGCCGTCCATGATCTGGCCGTCGGCGTTCTGCAAGAGATAGGTGCGGTTGCCGTGCAGCACGCCCGGCCTGCCGGCGTTCATCGAGGCGCAATGCTCGATGCCGTCGAGACCACGCCCACCGGCTTCGATGCCGATGATCTTGACCTCCTTGTCATCAAGGAAGGGATGGAACAGGCCGATGGCGTTCGAACCACCGCCGACAGCGGCGATGATGGTGTCGGGCAGCCGGCCTTCCTGTTCCAGGATCTGCGCGCGCGCCTCGGTGCCGATCACCGATTGGAAATCGCGCACCAGCTCCGGATAGGGGTGCGGGCCGGCGGCGGTACCGATCAGGTAGTAGGTGTCCTCGACATTCGTCACCCAGTCGCGCAGCGCCTCGTTCATGGCGTCCTTCAGCGTGCCATGACCAGCGGTCACCGGCCGCACCTCGGCGCCCAGCAGCTTCATGCGGAAGACATTCGGGCTCTGACGGGCGACGTCCGTGGCGCCCATATAGACGACGCAGGGAAAGCCGAAGCGGGCGGCGACGGTGGCGGACGCCACGCCATGCTGGCCGGCGCCGGTCTCGGCGATGATGCGCTTCTTGCCCATGCGCTTGGCCAGCAGGATCTGGCCGAGGCAATTGTTGATCTTGTGGGAACCGGTGTGGTTCAGGTCCTCACGCTTGAAATAGACCTTGGCGCCGCCGCCCAGGCCCTTCGCCGAGGAAACCTCACGAAGATGCCTGGTCAGGCCTTCGGCGAAATAAAGCTTCGACGGCCGCCCGGCATAATGGGTCGACAGGTCGGTCAGCTCGGCCCTGAAGTCCGGATCGTCCTTGACCTCGTTCCAGTGCCGCTCGAGGTCGAGGATCAGCGGCATAAGCGTTTCGGCGACGAAACGGCCGCCGAAAATGCCGAACATGCCCTGCTCGTCGGGTCCGGTACGGAAGGAATTGGGTGTCGCCGGCTTGTTCATCGCCGATCTCCTAACTCTTGATTAGAAGCACGTTCAGGCGGCGCGATCGTCGCGTGCTGCCCTGACGGCCCGGAAAAACTGTTCGATCAGCGCCGGATCCTTGATGCCCGGAGCGCTTTCCACGCCCGAGGAAATGTCTATTCCGGGCGGGTTGGCAAGCCGAAGGGCATCGCCGATGTTGGCGGCGTTGAGCCCACCGGAAAGCATGTAATCGACGCCGGCGTCAAGGCCGGCAAGGATGCGCCAGTCGAAGGCCACGCCATTGCCGCCCGGCAGCACGGAGCCCTTTGGCGGCTTGGCATCGAAGAGGAACCGGTCGGCAACGCCGATGAACGGCTTGATCCGGTCGAGATCGGCAGCCTCGCTGAGCGGCAGCGCCTTCATCACCGGCAGCCCATAGCGGACCTTCAGTTCGGCCACCCGCTCAGGGGTTTCCGACCCGTGCAGCTGCAACATATCGGGCCGCATGGCCGTGACGATCTCGTCCAGGAACGCGTCGCTGGCGTCGACCGTGACGGCGACCGCCAAGGCCTTGCCACGCGCCGCTTCGCGCAAGCGTCCGGCTTCCGCCGGCTCGACATAACGCGGGCTTTTGGCAAAGAAAATGAAGCCGACATGGCTGGCGCCGCCGGCCAGGGCCGCGGCCATTGCCTGGTCGGTCTTCAAGCCGCAGATCTTGATGTCGAGCGCCATGGCGCGGGAATTGGCATGAAATCGCGACAGAGTCGAGAAAAAGCATGCTGTTTGCCAGCAGCGCCAAAGGCGCTACCTATTGATGGACAGCATGTGGATTGGATTGACAGCATGCCGGGCGGGAGAAAGATCATGGCCGACATAACCATTGCCGAACTGAAGCAGAAGATCGCGCAGGCGCGGGCGGTCATCGCGCACCTGATGGACAAGGCCGCCTTCAACGGCGCCGAAGCGCATCGGGCGCTGGACTATTTCGGTGGCGATACGTTCGACCGGAATTTCCTGCCCTGGCCGCATCATGGCGATGAGGGGTTGCGGCCGGATGAACTCAATGCGGCTAACGACGATTGACTACTCGAACACGATCGCCTGCAGCGCGCCGCCATTGCGCTTCAGCCAGTCCTTGCAGCGGTCGGTGTCGGGGCAGAGTTTCTCGCACAGTTTCCAGAATTTCGGTCCGTGATTCATCTCCTTGAGATGCGCCACCTCATGCGCCACAAGGTAGTTTATGACCGGTTGCGGCGCCATCATGATGCGCCAGGAGAAGGAGAGATTGCCTTCCGAGGTGCAGGAGCCCCAGCGGCTGGACGTGTCCTTGTAACGGATCGCCTTGGCGCGCTTGCCGAGCGCCTCGGTGTGCCTGGCCACCAGCTTCTCGATCTCCTTCTTCGCCTCGCGCTTGAGGAAATCGGCGATGCGGCGCGGCAGATGTATCCGGTCGCCATGCACGATCAGCAGCGGCCCGCGCTCGTCGCGCGATACCGTGACGGTGCCGCGCTTTGACGGCTCATGGACGATACGGTGCGGCACGCCCCGGATTGGGATCCTGATACCCGGCCGCACCTGTGGCCGCGTCGGCACTTTTGCGAGCCGCTGCTCCAGCCAATCCTGGTGACGCTCGAGGAACCTGTCCACCTCGCCGCGGCGCAGGCCCGGCGGCACGGTGATGCGCAGGCCCTGGCCGCCGGAATCGATGCGCAGCGTCAGCCGCCGCGCCCTGGCGCTCTCGACGATCTTGAGCGGCAGCGTGCGGCCGGCAACGCAATATTCGCGCTCCACGACAGGCGTGGGCTTGGGCTTCGTCAGATTGCGAAAGAATCCGATGGTCATGGCCGGACGATACGCGATTCGAGAAAAACGACTAGAACAAAAAAGAAACGGCGCCGCTCGCGCGACGCCGTTTTTACGATCGGGCTTGTCCTACAGCGCCGCGCGTCCTCTGGGACGCGCAAAGGACGCTGTAGCACTTTAAGTTGGCGCATGACCTTTTCCGAAAACCGGTTTCGGTTTTCGGGGTCATGCGCTCGGCCTCAGTCGTCAAGCAGGTTCGAGCCCTTGCCACGCTTGGTCGGGGTCGTGCCAGTGCTCGGATCGGTCTTCGCCGGAGCGGTCGACTTGTTGCGCTTCGCCATGAAGCGGTCGAACTCGTCCTGATCCTTGGCGCGACGCAGTTCGCGGGCATAGTCGTCGAACTCGGTCAGCATGTCGTCGAGCTTGCGGCGTTCCTCGGCGAGGCGCTCAAGCTCCTTTTCGCGCCAGTCGTCGAAAGCGACGTTGCCGGTGCGGGCAGAGCCGTTGCCCCAGCGCGCGGCCTTGTCGGAACCACGGCGACAGCCGGCGAAGATGCCGTCGGTCGCGCGGTTGACGTCACGCTTGAAGCCGTCGAGCCGGTCGCCCCAGATGATGTAGGCAAGCATGGCGAAGCCGAGCGGCCAGAACACCATGAAGCCGATCACCATCAACGCGATGGTTGCCGGCGTCCAGGCCGGGCGGATCAATGCAGATGTGTTCATTTTCTCCCATTCCTTCGGTTGGAGACAGCCAGGACCGGCTGCGTGGAATCGAAATGGGAAGGCAAAAACGGCGATTCAAGACAATGTCCGCCAAAACCGGACAAGCTTATGAAATGATTATCGCTTTTTGAGCATGTCGAGGAAAAGCACGCCCAGCCCGGCAATCAACCCCCAGAACGCGGCGCCGACGCCGAACAGTGTCAGCCCCGAGGCGGTGACGACAAAAGTGACGGTGGCAGCCATCCGGTCGGCCTCGTCCTTGAGCGCGATCGCCAGCGCGTTGGCGAGCGAGGCCATCAACGCAAGCCCAGCCACCAGCACGATCAGGCTCTGCGGCAGGACGGCGAAGATCGCCACCAGCGAGGCGCCGAAGATTGCGAAGACGAGATAGGCGAGCGCATAGAACGGCCCGGTCTTCCAGCGCTCGGCGGGGTCGGGATGAACGTCCGGCCCGGTGCAGATTGCCGCCGAAATCGCCGCCAGATTGGTGGTCGAGCCGCCGAACGGCGCCGACAGCAGCGAAAACAGGCCGGTGACGCCGATCAGCGGGCCGGGCTCCGGATGGTAGCCGGCGGCGCGCAACACGGCGAGGCCAGACAGGTTCTGAGAGGCCATGGTGACGAGATAGAGCGGCAGCGCCAGGCCGATCATCGCCTTGGCGGTGAAGTCAGGTGCAATCAGCGTCAGTGTCGACAGCTCGGGTGTCGGCAGGCCGCCGACACGACCGGTGAGAAACGCGGCGAAACCGCCGCCGATCAGCACCGCCAGCACCGACAGCGCCGGGTTGAACAGGCGGATGATGAAGAACGCCGCGATCAGGGGCAGGATCAGCCAGGGGTCGACGGGAACGGTCTTGACCGCATTGATGGCGAAGGTGACGACGATGCCTGCCAGCATGCCTGAGGCGACCGAGGGCGGTATCCTGGAGATCAATTGCGTCAATGGCCGAAACAGGCCGGTGGCGATCAACAGGATGGCGGTGACGATGAAGGCGGCGACGGCCTCGCCTATCGAAAAGCCGGTCGATGCCGCCATCAGCGCCAGGCCCGGCGTCGACCAGGCGGTGATGACGGGCATCTTCGTGCGCCATGACAACCACAGGCTTTCGATCGCCATGGCCAGGCAAACGGTCGTCACCCAGCTCGCCGTCTGGATTTGCGTCGCGCCGACCGCGTGGGCGGCGGCAATGACGATGGCCAGCGTGCCGCCGAAGCCGACGATGGCGGCGACAAAGGCCGAGATCGGGATGGAAAGGCGCATTCTCACTTGCCCCCGCCGGCCATGTCACCGACCGCCCGCACCAGCATGCCGAGATCCTGCGGCCGCGACAGGCGATGATCGCCGTCGGGAATGAGCGACAGCGTGACATCATCGGCCGGCAGCAGGCTGACCAGTTTCAGCGCATGGCTCGACGGCACGTCCGCATCGGCCAGGCCCTGCAGGATGTGAACCGGGCAATGGGTGTCGATGGGCCCCGTCATCACCAGGTTGTTGCGCCCATCCTCGATCAATGCGCGCGTGTAGATATAGGGCTGCGTGGAATAGTCGGAGGGCTCGGCGAAGAAGCCCTTTTCGGCGAGGTCGTGCTTCTGCGCCGCGGTCAGCGCCGGCTCGACCAGCTCGGCGGTAAAATCCGGCGCCGGCGCCAGCAGCACCAGGCCGACGACGTTTGCGTCACCCGCCTTGCGCAATTCCTGCACCATGCGCAGCGCGATCCAGGCGCCCATGGACGAGCCGACCAGGACCTGGCTGCCGCTGGCGAAGTGCCGGAACACGGCGAGGCTTTGCGAAAGCCATTTCGAAATCGTGCCGTCGGCAAAAGCGCCGTCGGATTCGCCGTGGCCTGAATAGTCATGGCGCAGGAAGGCGCGGCCTTCGCTTGCCGCCCAGTCCGACAGCGTCTGCGCCTTCGTGCCGAGCATGTCCGACTTGTAGCCGCCCAGCCAGACAATGCCGGGCGTCGAACCCGCCATATGGCGCACCGCGATGCGCGATCCATCGACATCGAGAAAGGTCGGGGGCGTGACGGTCATGGCTTTTTCCTCAGGCCCCTCTTTTGGCACGGCGTTCTTGTGGCACAGCCACAGGCGTGGCGAAAAGTGCTCTCGCCGTTTCTTTGTTTGGTGCAGGCCAGCGATCAGGGTGATTTTCTGTCAATGCTGTGCTATTGACTCCGCCCGCGCGCTCACCACATTGGCGCGTCCACGCATCAGACTGACAAATCCTGAACGAAACGGCCAAGGAGACCACGACCATTCGCAGACCTTTCAAAGCAGCGGCGCCGACCAAGGATGGGCCGCGCTCCAACCGTGATATCCGGGTTCCCCGGGTCCAGCTTATCGACGCCGAAGGCCAGAACCGCGGCGATGTTTCCATAAACGACGCATTGCTGCTCGCCGAAGAGGCTGGGCTCGATCTCGTCGAGATATCGCCCAATGCGGTGCCGCCCGTCGTAAAAATTCTCGATCTCGGCAAGTTGAAATACGCCAACCAGAAGAAGGCGGCCGAGGCGCGCAAGAACCAGAAGGTCATCGAGATCAAGGAGATCAAGATGCGCCCCAACATCGACAGCCATGACTACGAGACCAAGATGAAGGCGGTTCGCCGCTTCTTCGAGGAAGGCGACAAGGTCAAGCTGACGCTGCGCTTCCGTGGCCGCGAAATGGCGCATATGGAGCTCGGCATGCAGCTTCTGAACAAGGTCCGCGAGGAAGTGGCTACCATCGCCAAGGTCGAGGCGGAACCGAAACTCGAAGGCCGCCAGATGATGATGGTGCTGGCGCCGCGCTAGGCGGATATTTTTGCGGAACCTGCCTGGATCACGATAAGGTTAGGCGCCGTCATCACGCTCTAAATCCGCCTGAATTGTGTTACAGGGCGTCCCGACGATCGGCGGGACGCCTGTTTCTTGGCGAAAGCTGCGATCGCCGGCTTTGTTTTTATGCATGTCGTCCTCCCAAGACCGAGGCCACTTTTGGACGATGTGCGGTAGGCTCCTCGACGATCGGATATCCCTTGGACAATGAAGTGAAATACGGGCTGGGCAACTACCAGCAGATGCGCCGACTGGTGCTTGCCGTGCTTGTGGTGGTGCTGTTTCTGGCGCTGCTGTTCGGCCAGTCGACCTTCCCGCCCGACACGCCGGTGCATGAGACGATCGAGATGTTCGGCGTGCTCTTGATTTTCCTCGGCATCGTCGGACGCCTCTGGGCGACGCTCTACATAGGCGGGCGCAAGTCGTCCGAAGTCGTGACGGGCGGGCCTTATTCGATCACCCGCAATCCGCTCTACGTATTCTCGACCGTGGCCGCGGCTGGTGTCGGAGCGCAGATCGGCTCGTTCTCCGGCATTATTCTCTTTGCGCTGCTCTGCGCCGGGGCCTTCCACATCGTCATCCTGCGCGAGGAGAAGTTCCTCAAGGAAGCGCTCGGCGCGCCGTATGCCGCCTATCTGGCGCGGGTGCCGCGCTTCTTCCCGAAGCTTTCCCTGTACCAGGAGGGCGATACGGGTAGCTTCAAGCCGCGCCTGCTGTTGACCACGCTGCTCGATGGCCTGGTGTTCCTGATCGCGCTGCCGGCCTTCGAACTGATCGACGGCGCCCAGCAGTCGGGCATGCTGCCGGTGTGGTTCACGCTCCCCTGACCGGGAGACAGAGCGTCGCACGGTCTCAGGTGTTGCGCACAAGGCGTCTTTGACGTATAGGACCGCCGTTCAAGAGAACCGCCCGGCAGGGCATGCCGTGGCGGTTTCATTTGCTTTTCGGGCTTTGGTCGGCCCGGAGCGAACAAGAAGCGCGATAGTGCGCCAACAATACGGAGTAGCAAAATGCCCAAGATGAAGACCAAATCCGCCGCCAAAAAGCGGTTCAAGATCACAGGTACGGGTAAAGTCCTGTCGGCTGCGGCCGGCAAGCGTCACGGCATGATCAAGCGTTCCAACAAGTTCATTCGAAATGCCCGCGGCACGATGGTTCTGGCTGAACCGGATGGCAAGAAGGTCATCAAGAATTTTCTGCCGAACGGCCTCTGAGGCATTCGGTCCGGACACGCATTAGTTTTACGCAATTCGGAACGGAAAGCCGCCAGGCACTGGAATTGCTTTTAAGGAGATCATGACATGGCACGCGTAAAGAGAGGCGTCACCTCGCACGCCAAGCACAAGAAGGTCCTGAAAGCCGCCAAGGGCTTCTACGGCCGTCGCAAGAACACCATCCGCATCGCCAAGCAGGCGGTGGAAAAGTCGCTGCAGTACGCTTACCGCGACCGCAAGAACCGCAAGCGCTCGTTCCGCGCGCTGTGGATCCAGCGCATCAACGCCGCGACCCATGAGCACGGCCTGACCTATGGCCGCTTCATCGACGGCCTCAACAAGGCCGGCATCGAGATCGATCGCAAGATCCTGTCCGACATGGCCATCCACGAGCCGCAGGCCTTCGCAGCCCTGGTCGCAAAGGCCAAGGTGGCGCTCGAATATCTGAAGAACACCACGCCGAACGCTTTTGAAAGCGCTGTCGCCTAAGACCAGCGCTTCCCAAGCATTCGCAATTCTGATTTGGGGAACCCGCGCTGGCACGGCTGGCGCGGGTTTTTCTTATGCCTGAACACCCAACTTGAACGTGACTTTCACGTTAGCGCAGATTTCCAACGTAGCGAGTTTGACCGTGAACGACGCAACCACCGGCCTGGATACGCTTGAAAGCTCACTTCTGGCCGATATCGCATCAGCCGCCGACGAGCCGGCCATCGAGGCCGTGCGCATCGCTGCCTTCGGCAAGAAGGGCACCATATCCGAAATGCTGAAGACGCTTGGCGCCATGACCGCCGAGGAGCGCCAGCTCAAGGGCCCTGTCATCAACGGCCTCAAGAACCGCGTCACCGAGGCGCTGACGGCGCGTAAGGCCGAATTGAAGGACGTCGCCATCGCCGCGCGCCTGGCCGCGGAAAAGGTCGATGTGACGCTGCCGGTGCGACAGTCGCCGGCCGAGCGCGGCCGCATCCATCCGATCAGCCAGGTCATAGACGAGATCGCGGCGATCTTCGGCGACCTCGGCTTCTCGATCGCGGAAGGGCCCGATATCGAGAGCGACTATTACAATTTCACCGCGCTGAATTTTCCGGACGGCCATCCGGCGCGCGAGATGCACGACACTTTCTTCTTCCAGCCGGACGAGAAGGGTGAGCGCAAGCTTCTGCGCACCCACACCTCGCCGGTGCAGATCCGCACAATGGAGACTAAGAAGCCGCCGATCCGCATCGTCATTCCGGGCAAGACCTACCGGCAGGATTCCGACGCCACCCATTCACCGATGTTCCATCAGGTCGAGGGGCTGGTGATCGACAGGACAGCTAACGTCGCCAACATGAAGTGGGTGCTGGAAGAATTCTGCAAGGCGTTCTTCGAGGTGCCGTCGGTCAAGATGCGCTTCCGGCCGTCCTTCTTCCCGTTCACCGAGCCAAGCCTCGAAGTCGACATTCAGTGCGACCGCTCGCGGCCCGGCGAAGTGCGGTTCGGCGAAGGCTCCGACTGGATGGAGATCCTCGGCTGCGGCATGGTGCACCCCAATGTGCTGCGCGCCGGTGGGCTCGATCCCGACGAGTACCAGGGCTTTGCCTGGGGGATGGGCATCGACCGCATCGCCATGCTGAAATACGGCATGCCGGACCTGCGCGCCTTCTTCGACGCGGATGTGCGCTGGCTGTCGCATTACGGTTTCCGGCCGCTCGACATGCCGACGCTGTTCGGCGGATTGAGCGCATGACAGCGCCGCACACCGGCGGCTGCCGCTGCGGCGCCGTGCGGTTCGAGGCTTCGGCCGAGCCGCACCACGTCAGCTATTGCCATTGCGGCGATTGCCGGCGGGCCAGCGGCGCGCCGGTTTCGGCCTTTGTCGGCTTCCTGGTCGACCAGGTGGCTTTCACCGGCAAGGCGCTGAAGATGTACGAGAACGGGCCGGTGACGCGCTCCTTCTGCGGCGTCTGCGGCTCGCCCATCGCCTATGTCGACGAGCGGCTGGAAGACGACATCTATTTCATGCTCGGCGCCATGGACGCGCCGGCCGATTTCGCGCCGACGATGCATGCCTATGTCGGCGAGCAGCTGCCCTTCCTGCATATGTCCGACGACTTGCCGAGACACCTGAAATCAAGCGTCAAAAGACCAGACGGAACAATCCCATGAAATTCACCCTCTCCTGGCTCAAGGACCACCTCGAGACCGATGCCTCGCTCAACGAGATCGTCGAGCGGCTGACGTCGATCGGCCTCGAAGTCGAGCATGTCGACGATAAGTCGAGCCTGAAACCCTTCGTCATCGCCAAGGTGCTGACGGCGGTGCAGCACCCCGATGCCGACCGGCTGCGCGTGCTGACCGTCGATACGGGCGACGGCAAGCCCCCCGTGCAGGTCGTCTGCGGCGCGCCGAATGCCCGCGCCGGGTTGATCGGCGCCTTTGCCGCGCCCGGCACCTATGTGCCCGGCATCGACGTGACGCTTACGGTCGGCAAGATCCGTGGCGTCGAAAGTCATGGCATGATGTGTTCCGAGCGCGAACTGGAACTGTCGGACGAGCACAACGGCATCATCGACCTGCCCGAAGATGCGCCTGTCGGCACCAGCTTTGCGTCCTATGCGCATCTCGACGATCCGGTGATCGAGATCAATCTCACGCCGAACCGGCCCGATGCCACCAGCGTCTACGGTATTGCCAGGGACCTGGCGGCGAGCGGGCTCGGCACGCTGAAAAGTGGTTCAGTCGAAGCGATCTCCGGCAAGGGCGAGACGCCGGTCAAGGTGGTGATCGAGGCGCCGGAACTTTGCCCCGGGTTCGCCTTGCGCCTCGTGCGCGGTGTCAAGAATGGCCCGTCGCCGAAATGGCTGCAGCAAAGGCTGATCGCCATTGGGCTGAGGCCGATCAGCGCGCTGGTCGACATCACCAATTACGTCACCTTCGATCGCGGCCGGCCGCTGCATGTGTTCGATGCCAGGAAGGTTGCCGGCAATCTTGTCGTGCGCCGCGCGCGCGACGGCGAGAAGGTGATGGCGCTCGATGGCCGCGAATACACGCTGACATCAGACATGTGCGCCATCGCGGACGACAACGGCGTCGAATCGATCGCCGGCGTGATGGGCGGCGAACATTCAGGCTGCGACGAGAGCACGACCGACGTGCTCATCGAATCGGCGCTCTGGGATCCGATCACCACCGCACGTACCGGCCGCACGCTCGGCATCATCACGGATGCGCGCTACCGTTTCGAGCGCGGTGTCGATCCTGAATTCATGGTGCCCGGCGTCGAGCTGGCGACCAGGCTTGTGCTCGATTTCTGCGGCGGAGAGCCGGCCGAGACCGAGGTCGTCGGCTATGCCGGCCACAAGCCCAAGATCGTCTCCTTCCCACTGTCGGAAGTGACGCGGCTGACCGGCATCGAGGTGCCGAAGGCGGAAGGCCTCGACATCCTGTCGCGCCTCGGCTTCAAGCCGCAGGGTTCGGGCGATGTCGTCGATGTGGCGGTGCCATCCTGGCGTCCCGATGTCGACGGCAAGGCGGACCTGGTCGAAGAGGTGATGCGCATTCACGGCGTCGACAACATCGCGCCGCAGCCGCTCGGCACGCATGACGCAGTCAATTCGAAGATCCTGACCACGCTGCAGGTCCGCACCCGCACCGCCAAGCGCGCGCTTGCCGTGCGCGGCATGATGGAGGCCGTCACCTGGTCGTTCATCCCGGCCAAACATGCCGAACTGTTCGGCGGCGGCCAGACGGCGCTGAAGCTTGCCAACCCGATCGCCGCCGACATGTCCGACATGCGGCCGTCTCTGCTGCCGGGGCTGATCGCCGCCGCGCAGCGCAATGCCGACAAGGGCATTGGCGATGTCGCGCTGTTCGAGGTGTCGGGCACTTATGAGGGCGACGGCGCCGACCAGCAGCGGCGCGTGGCCGCCGGCGTGCGCCGCGGCACCGCCAAGCTCGACGGCTCCGGCCGCAACTGGGCCGGCAATTCAGGCCCGGTCGGCGTGTTCGACGCCAAGGCCGATGCGATCGCGGCACTCGAAGCCTGCGGCGCGCCGGTCGAGCGGCTGCAGATCGAGGCAGGCGGGCCGTCCTGGTACCATCCCGGCCGCTCCGGCACGATCAAGCTCGGGCCGAAGACCGTGCTCGGTACGTTCGGCGAATTCCATCCGAAGACCATGGAAGGACTGGACGTTTCCGGACCGCTCTGTGGTTTCGAAGTGTTCGTCGACGCCGTGCCCGAGCCGAAGGCCAAGCCGACGAAGACCAAGCCGAAGCTGGAGCTCTCCGCCTTCCAGGCGGTGAAGCGCGACTTCGCCTTCGTCGTCGACAAGACGGTGGAAGCCGGCACACTGGTCCGCGCGGCGCTGGCCTCCGACAAGAAGCTGATCACAGGCGTTTCGGTGTTCGACATCTTCGAGGGCGCCTCGCTCGGCGAGGGAAAAAAATCGATCGCTATCGAAGTGTCGATCCAGCCGGTCGAGAAGACGCTGACCGACGAGGATTTCGAAGCGCTGGCCAAGCGCATCGTCGAGAATGTCGGCAAGCAGACGGGCGGCGTGCTGCGCGGGTAGAACTCTCTGTTTTGACGCAATTCCGGACGGAAAACCGTCTTACACTTTTCCTGGAATTGCTCCGAAACTTGCGGGCAGATGGCGAATCGTCCTCCAAAGGGCGATGGACCATCTGCGCTATTCCGGGCTTCCGTTCGAAGCACAACGCGAGGCGTTTCTCGACATCGTATCGGGGGATCCGCTGATTCACGAAGCCCTGGCGCGTGCCCGCATGCTGGCTCTGCCGGACTGGTTGGTGGTTTCCGGCGCACTCTACAACAGCGTCTGGAACCATCTGACCGGCAAGCCGTCGGGCTATGGCATTAAGGACATTGATCTCTTCTACTTCGATGATGGCGACCTGTCCTACGAGGCCGAGGATGCGGTCATCCGTAGAGCGGCGCGGCATTTCGAGGGGCTGGCGCTGCCGGTCGAAGTGCGCAACCAGGCGCGGGTGCATCTGTGGTATCCGCAGAAATTCGGCCAGCCCTGCCCGCGCTATACGAGCGCGAGCGAATCCGTCAGCCATTTTGCCTCGAAGACGCATGCGGTTGGGGTGCGCCACGATGCCGGCGGGCAGCTTGAGCTGGTGGCGCCGTTCGGTCTCGACGACATTTTTTCGTTCCGCATCACGCCGAACCGGGTGATGGACAACCAGCGGACGCATGAGGCGAAGGGGGCGAGGGCGAGGGAGTGCTGGCCGGAGATTAGTGTCTTGCCTTGGTGACCTTACCCTCCCCCTTGCGGGAGGGTCGATCCGCGCACGGATCGGGCTGGGGGTACTCGTAGGGCGCTCCCCCACCCCGTCTCGCTGCCTCCGCTTCGCTGCGACAGCGAGCCGACCTCCCCACAAGGGGGAGGGTGACGGCCTAGCCATTCACCAGCGCCAGCAACTCCTCGGTATAGCGCTTGCCCATCACCTTATCGGGCGAAAGCGCGTCACCAATCGCCGCGACCTCGGCCGCACTCAGTTCAATCCCGGCCGCCGCCGTGTTCTGCTCGAGATGGCGGATTTTTCGCGCGCCGGGGATCGGCACGATGAAATCGCCCTGGTGCAGCACCCAGGCCAGCGCCAGCTGCGCCGAGGTCACGCCTTTTTCAGTCGCCAGCTTTTCCAGCGCCGCGATAACCTTGGCATTGGCTTCCATGGCCTCGGCCTGGAAGCGCGGCAGGGTGCGGCGCCAGTCGCCGTCGTCAAGCGTTTCGGGCCTGGCGATGGCACCCGTCAAAAGGCCACGGCCGAGCGGGCTGTACGGAACGAAGCCGATGCCGAGTTCGCGGCACACGGAAAGCACCTCCACTTCCGGATCACGGCTCCACAGCGAATATTCGCTCTGCACAGCGGCGATCGGATGCACGGCATGCGCCCGGCGGATGGTCGCGGCACTTGCCTCCGAGAGACCCAGCGCGCGCACCTTGCCCTCGCGCACCAGTTCGGCCATGGCGCCGACCGTATCCTCGATCGGCACGTTGGGATCGACCCGGTGCTGGTAGTAGAGGTCGATGACATCGGTGCCCAACCGCTTCAGCGAGGCTTCGGCCACCGCCTTGACGTGCTCGGGGCGGCTGTCGACGCCGGCCATGCGGTCGAGGCCCGTGCCTTCCTCCTGAATCTTGAAGCCGAATTTGGTGGCGATCGTCACTTTGTTCCGCACCGACTTCAGCGCCCTGCCGAGCAGGATCTCGTTCTCGTAAGGGCCATAGACTTCCGCCGTGTCGAAGAAGTTGACGCCGATCTCGACGGCGCGATGCAGCGTGGCGATTGCCTCTGCCTCCGGCTGGCCGCCATAGGCGAAGCTCATGCCCATGCAGCCGAGGCCGACGGGATAGACGTTCAGTTCAGTTCCTAGCTTGCGGGTTTGCATCACGCGTCTCCTTGTTGTGATGGCTAGGAGATAGCGTCTTGCCTTATGTTCGATAATTGGTTCATCTGCGCACGGGCCGTTCTAAGAAATAGAGCAATGAATCGAGCACATCTTTCGCAGCTGGCGGTGCTGGCAACCGTTGCCCAGTGCGGCAGCTTTCGCGGCGCGGCCAGGGAATTGGCCATCGCACCGTCGGCGGTCAGCCATGCTGTATCCAGCCTGGAGGCGCGGCTTGGCGTGCGACTGCTGGCACGCAGCACGCGCAGCGTTGCGCCGACCGAGGAAGGCGCGCAGTTGCTGGAGCGATTGCGGCCGGCGCTTTCCGAGATCGACCTGGCGCTGGAGACGGCGGTCGAGGCGCGCGACCGGCCGGCCGGGAACCTGCGGCTCAGCGTGCCGCGCACGGCAGCGCATCTGGTGCTGACGCCGCGCCTTGGGGCCTTTGCCCGAGCCTATCCCGACATCGTGCTGGAGATCGTCATCGAGGACCGCTTCACCGATGTGGTGGAAGGTGGTTTCGATGCCGGCGTGCGGCTCGGCGAGAGCCTGCAGCGCGACATGATCGCGGTGCGCATCGGGCCGGACCTTCGCGGCGCGGTGGTCGGCGCGCCATCCTATTTCGAAGCGAATCCCAAGCCGCACCACCCGCGCGATCTTGCCGACCATCGCTGCATCCGCTTCCGCTTCTCCAGCGGCATCCTCTACCGCTGGGAATTCGAGAAGGATGGTGAGGAGATCGAGATATCAGCGCAAGGGCCGCTGATCCTCGATGAGGACCATCTGGTCGCGCAGACGGCGGTCGACGGCGCCGGTCTGGCCTTCGTCTTCGAGCCCTATGTCCGCGCGCCGCTCGCCGACGGCAGGCTTATCCGAGTGCTGGAGGACTGGTGTCCCTCCTTCGATGGATTCTTCGTCTATTACCCGAGCCGACGGCAGATGCGGCCGGCACTCAGGGCTTTCGTGGATTTCTTCAAGGTGAGTGGGTAACGGGCGGGCGGGAACGAAAGAGGCAGTCGCTTCGGCTTGAACTCATTCAGCTGACGTCGGCGGGAAGAAAGCGTCGATCGGCGGCGTTTGCCAATCATGCAATCTGCCATCACCAACACGCCAACCCGCTACGGCTGGGCGATGATCCTCCTTCACTGGCTGATCGGCATCATCTTCATCGGCCAGTTCGCCCTCGGCTTCATGATGGTGCGCATCGCCAGCCAGCGCACGGCCTTCGAGCTGATCCAGCTGCACAAATCGCTGGGCTTTCTGCTGCTTGGCCTCATCATCCTGCGCATCGCCTGGCGGCTCGGCAATGCTGCGCCTGCACTGCCGCGCTCGGTCGGAACGCTTGAGCGCCGCACCGCACCGCTTGCACATTTCGCGCTCTATGCGTTTCAGCTTGCATTGCCTTTGTCCGGCTGGGCGCTGGTGTCGGTGTCTACGCTGGAGATCCCCAGCTTGCCGTTCAACCTTTTCGTCATGCCTAATCTGCCGCTCGCCGAATCGGATGCGGCGGAAAGTTTCTGGGCGGCGGCGCATTGGTACCTAGCCTATGCCGGCATCGCCCTGGTTGCGCTGCATATCGCGGCGGCGCTGCGTCATCACTTCCAACTCAGGGACACCGTGCTCACGCGCATGATCACGCCTTCGTCAGATCGCGACTTGGAATAGAGCGGCAGGTTCAGTCGTTCATGGGTTGAGGGCGCAGGAAAATGCGCTGCCTCCAACAAGGAATATCCCCATGTATGCGCGCATCCTCGGATTTGCGGCGGTCGCCGCTTGCCTTGCCATGCCTGTTTCAGCGGCTGTCGCGCTCGGCGACGCCGCCGGAAGTTACTCGTTCAGCCCGGCCACATCGAGCATCCGTTTTTCGATCGGCAAGGTTGGCGGTGGTGGCCTGAACGGCGCCTTCGCCCGCTTCAAGGGCTCGATCCGCATCGACAACAGCGATGTCGGGCACTCCGAGGTCGATTTCACCATTTTTCCCGAAAGTGTCGGCACCGGCCAGGGCCGCATCGATGCGTTCCTCCGCTCCGACGCGGTGTTCGATGCGGCCAACAGCCCGGAGATCCAGTTCCGCTCGACCAGCGTGACCCGCACCGGCGACACGACAGCCCTTGTCACCGGCAGGTTGACGGCGCGCGGGAAGACGTTTCCGGAAAAGTTTACCGCCGAGCTCGACGGCTTGAAGGGCGGCACGATCAAATTCCATGTCACTGGCAAGGTGCTCAGATCGCGCTACGGCATGGATGTCGGCACGCCGATCTATTCGAACATCGTTGATTTCGACATGACACTGACGGGTAAGCGGAGCTAACCCGGGGAAGCGGGGGCTGATCTACGATCAGCCTTCGGTCATTGGCTTTTCCATCGATTTCGGGCAAACCTCGTCTGATATAATCGACATGGAGACGCGTGATGTTCCGATGGGGTGTGTTGTCGACGGCCAAGATCGGCCGCGAACAGTTGTTGCCGGCAATCGTCGAGGCGGAGAACGGCGTGCTGTCGGCGATCGCCAGCCGCGACCTGTCGAAGGCCAAGGCGCTGGCAGACCGTTTCGGCGCCCGCCACGCCTTCGGCTCCTATGAGGAATTGCTGGCTTCCAAGGATATTGACGGCGTCTACATCCCGCTGCCGACCTCACAGCATGTCGAATGGACGGCAAAGGCGATCGAGGCGGGAAAGCATGTGCTGGTCGAGAAGCCGCTGGCGCTCGACGCCAAGGACATTCTCCCCCTGATCAAGCTGCGCGACGCCAAGAAAGTGCTGGTCTGCGAAGCCTTCATGGTCATCTATCATCCGCAATGGATCAAAGTGCGCGATCTCATCGCCAGCGGCGCCATCGGCCGGCTGCGCCATGTCCAGGGTGCGTTCTCCTACTACAATGTCGACCCCAACAATATGCGCAACCAGCTCGATCTCGGCGGCGGCGCGCTGCCCGACATCGGCGTCTACCCGACCGTGTCGACGCGCTTTTCGACCGGCAAGGAGCCTAGCCGTGTCCAGGCGACGATCGAGCGCGACAAGAAATTCGGCACCGACATCTACTCCTCGATCCGCGCCGATTTCGGCGATTTCGAACTGTCCTTCTATCTGTCGACGCAGATGGCGGCGCGCCAGGTGATGGTGTTCCACGGCGAAAAGGGTTTCATCGAGGTCTTCTCCCCGTTCAATGCCGGGCTCTATGACCATCACCGCGTCGAATTGCACAACCAGAACCACACCGAAGCGCAAGTGTTTCGTTTCCCCGGCACGCAGCAGTACCGGCTGGAGGTCGAAACTTTCGCGCGGGCGGCACAGGGCGGCAAGGAACGTGTTTTCACTCTGGAGGAGTCCGTGCTCAACCAGAAGGTCATCGATGCCATCTTCCGCGCTGGCGGCAAGGACGGCTGGGAGGCCGTCTAACTCTTGCTTGACGCAATTCCGGACGGAAAACCGCTTGCACCCGGAATTGCGTTAACCGGCTAATTCTTGGAGGAGAGATGGCTGACGAGGCGGACGTGATCATTGTCGGCGCCGGCCTTGCC
The DNA here is from genome assembly GCF_056868045.1 of Mesorhizobium sp. HAY1-8B. Taxonomy (NCBI): domain Bacteria; kingdom Pseudomonadati; phylum Pseudomonadota; class Alphaproteobacteria; order Hyphomicrobiales; family Phyllobacteriaceae; genus Mesorhizobium; species Mesorhizobium sp. HAY1-8B. The sequence goes on along the minus strand of NZ_CP200321.1, from coordinate 1,300,460 downwards.
GGGCTGGTTGCCGCCGCCGAGCTTGCCGAGGCCGGCAAGAAGATCATCATCGTCGACCAGGAGCCGGAGCAGTCGCTCGGCGGCCAGGCGTTCTGGTCGTTCGGTGGCCTTTTCCTCGTCGATTCACCCGAGCAACGGCGCATGCGCATCCGCGATTCGCATGATCTGGCGCTCGATGACTGGATGGGCACCGCCGCCTTCGACCGGCCGGAGGATTTCTGGCCGCGCAAATGGGCGGAGGCCTATGTCGGTTTCGCCGCCGGCGAGAAACGTTCCTGGCTGATCGAGCGCGGCCTGAAGTTCTTTCCTGTCGTCGGCTGGGCCGAGCGCGGCGGCGGCAACGCCATCGGCCACGGCAATTCGGTGCCGCGCTTCCACATCACCTGGGGAACCGGCCCCGGCGTGCTCGAACCTTTTGTGCTGCGCGTGCGCGAGGCGCAAAAGCGCGGATTGGTCAGCTTCAGGTTCCGCCACCGCGTCAATGAACTGACGCGGACGGGCGGCGCCGTGACCGGTGTGCGCGGCGATATCCTTGAGCCGAGCACGGTCGAGCGCGGCCACAAGAGCTCGCGCGAGGTATCAGGCGAATTCGAGCTACATGCGCAAGCGGTGATCGTCGCTTCCGGCGGCATCGGCGGCAACCATCAGCTGGTGCGGGAAAACTGGCCCAAGCGGTTGGGCGCCGCGCCAAAACGCATGATCACCGGGGTGCCGGACCATGTCGACGGCCGCATGCTGGCGATCACCGAGGCGGCCGGCGGTTCGATCATCAACCGCGACCGCATGTGGCACTATGTCGAGGGCATCAGGAACTGGGCGCCGATCTGGACCGAGCATGCGATCCGCATCCTTCCCGGCCCGTCGTCGTTATGGCTCGATGCCAAGGGAAAACGCCTGCCGGTGCCGCTCTATCCCGGTTTCGATACGCTGGGCACGCTCAGCCATATCATGAGCACCGGCTTCGACTATTCCTGGTTCATCCTGACCAGGAAAATCATCCAGAAGGAGTTCGCGCTGTCGGGCTCCGAGCAGAACCCGGACCTGACCGGCAAGAGCTGGCGTCAGGTGCTCGGCCGCGCGACATCGGGCATTCCGGGTCCGGTGAAAGCCTTCATGGAGAAGGGCGAAGACTTCATCGTCGAGGCCGACCTTTCGAAACTGGTCGCGCGCATGAACGCGCTGGCCGGCGGCGAGCCGCTGCTCGAGCTTGCCCAGGTCGAGCGCGAGATCCGCGCCCGCGACAGGCAACTCGACAATCCGTTCTCCAAGGACATGCAGATCACCGCACTGCGCGGCACCCGCGCCTATCTCGGCGACAAGCTCATCCGCACGGCCAAGCCGCACAAGATGCTCGACCCGGCGAATGGCCCGCTGATCGCGGTGCGCCTCAACATCCTGACCCGCAAGACGCTGGGCGGCCTGCAGACCGATCTCGACAGCCGCGTGCTGGGTGCCGATGGCCAGCCGGTCGCCGGGCTCTATGCCGTCGGCGAAGCCGCCGGTTTCGGCGGCGGCGGCGTGCATGGCTATGCGGCGCTGGAAGGCACATTCCTCGGCGGCTGCATCTTTTCAGGCCGCAGCGCCGGCCGGGCAGCGGCACGTTCGGTGGCCTGAAACGACGCTACCGCTGCCTGATCCATCGCCTGCGCCTCCATATGCCCGGGCGATAAACATATGACTTTTTTATATTTTTCAGATTTCGCCCGCCTCGAATACAAATGCCGATGCTTTTATCTTTCCGAGTGCAGCCGGTGCTGAGCCGCTGCAGGCAGCCGCCACCTCGTGGCGGCGGTACCAGAAAGAAGGAAGTCTTCGATGTTCCTCTCAGACGGGCTGTATCTGCCCACCCATCGCCCTATGCCGGCGTCGCAGGTCGAACAGATCAGGCGTGTGGCGAACACCAATCGCCGGCCGGTCAGCCTGATCGCGCCGTTCACACCGACATGGTGGCTCCTGGTCGTCGGCGCCTTGCTGGCCGCCGCCGCGATCGCTGCCCAGCCTTCCTGAAAGGCAGGAGATGACCATGCAAAGCTCCCCTATTCCCCCCGACGGAAACGCCCTTCACCGCTTCATCGTCGGGCGCGATGGCGAAGGCCACTGGATCGCGCGTGACGAAGAAGGCCAGACCGGCGGCGTTTTTGCCGACAAGAATTCCGCTGTCCGTTTCGCCACCATGGAAAGCGGCCATCGGGCCGGCGCGATACGCTTCGCACCGGCGAGTGTGCGGCTTTCCCTGTTCAACTGAGCCGCGCCCGTTCCGAGCTGATCGGAACGATCTGGCCATGGACAATTCCAACACCATTGCTGGCCCCAACAGCGCCGATCTCGCCGGATTGCTCGATCGCCTGCCGCATGTCGGCCGGCTGCTCGAACACCAGCTTTGGGAGGCGGCACGCGCCCTGTCGCTCGACAGATCGTCCCGGCAAGGCCGGCGATTCGCCGGTCTGATGGAGGCCGGCGCCATCCTAGAAGCCGTCCTCCTGCTGGTCGCGTCGTCGGAGCCGGAGCGTTCGGTATCGGCCATCAGCAAGATCGGCGAGCGCTGGTTTTGCTCCATTGAAATCACATCCGCAGGGCCACTGACCAAGGCCGGCAGGGCAGAAGCGGACCACACCGATCTGGCTGCCGCGCTGCTGTCGGCCCTGCTTTCCTCGCACCTCGAAAAGACGGTGTATCCAAAAATTCATCCAGGAGAATCCCATGACACCCGAACAAGCCCGAATGCGCCTGACCGGAGCGATGACCGCGCTGGTAACGCCGTTCACCGACGGCGAGGTCGATCTGAAGCAACTGACCGCGCTGTTGCGCTGGCAGATCGAACAAGGGATCAACGGGCTGGTCCCATGCGGCACCACAGGTGAGGCCCCGACCCTGTCATGGGAGGAGCGCCTCGATATCCTCGCGCTCTGCGTAAAGGTCGCCGGCGGCCGGATCCCGGTCATCGCCGGCACTGGAACGAACAGCACCGAGACGACGATCGCCTTTTCGACAGCCGCCGAAGCCTTTGGCGCCGATGCCGCCCTCATCGTGACGCCCTACTACAACAGGCCGAGCCAGGAAGGGATTTTTCGCCATTTCGAGGCGGTCGCCAGAAAGGTCAGGATACCGATCGTCGTCTACAATGTGCCGGCGCGAACCGGCGTTGACCTGTCCGAGGACACGATCGAGCGCCTGGCGCAGATCCCGACCATCGTCGGCATCAAGGACGCCACCGGCGATGTGAGCCGGCTATCCTCGCTTCCTGCCGTGCTCAGGCGCCGCTTCATCTTTCTGTCCGGCCATGACGCGACATCGTTCGGCTTCAACACGATGGGCGGGCGCGGAACGATCTCGGTGATCTCCAATGTCGCGCCGCGACTGTGCGTCGAGATGCACGATGCGTGCAGGCAAGGCGACCACCACACCGCCCGGGCCATCCATCATCGCTTGCGACCGCTGATCGCGGCATTGGAGCTAGAGAGCAATCCGGTGCCGGTCAAATATGCAATGAGCCTGGCGCTGGGCATGAGCCCCGATGTCCGTTTGCCGCTGACTCCGGTTCGTCCTGAAACCGAGACCGCGATACGCGAAGCCATGCTGGTCCTGAACGGGAGCATCGCCGGCGCCGTGCAATCAAGACCGGTGCCGGCCTGCCCGTGCCGTGGCGGCCTTGACGAAGGCGCCTTGCTGTCAACGGCATAAACCAGCCCCGGCTGGACGATCCATTCCCCGGTGCGGAGCGCTTCGACATCGAAGCGCCCGCTGCGGTCGCGAGGTGCAACGCCGACAAAACGGTATTGCAGTCCACTCGCATCGACGACGATATCGGCGATAGGATGATCCGCGAGCCGCCCGATGATTGCTCCCTTCTCCCTGAGGTTTGCCAGGACGAAATACTCCGTCGGCACCCTTTGGCTGGTCCCGGAGGTCAGCCAGGCTGAAGGTGATTTCATGGTCGTCTGAAGCCAGTTTGTTGATCGGGCCTCAGTCAGGCAGCGGCCCGCAACTACATAATCGCTGGCGGCATAGGAATTCGAGAGGGGGTTTTGGCCTGAATTATATACGCCGCATATGTCCTGGCAGTTCGTGACGAAAGCCACCCCACCAGCGTCAGGCGCCCCGTCCGAGCGCGGCGATCGCGTCGACGATCCGCGTGAAACTTTCGCGGGCGCGACCGACCGTGTGCCGAGCCCTGAGGTAGCCATGCACCAGCCCCGGTTCCTCGAACCAGGTGGCCTGCCCGCCCGCCGCGACGATCCGGTCGCGATAAGTCTCGCCGTCTGAAGACAGCGGGTCGCACTCGGCGGTGATCAGCACCGTCGGCGGCAGGTTGGCGAAGTCGGTGTCGGCCAGCGGCGAGAGTGTTATGTCGCCGGCCCGGTGCGCGCCACCGGTGCGGATATGCTTGTAGAATTCGAGATCGCGCATGGTCAGCATCGGCGCTTCGGCATGCGTGACATAGGAACCCTTCGAGCGGTCGCCGCCAAGGCCGGGATAGATCAGCACCTGGCCCACGGGCCGTTTCGCGCGGCCGCGTGTGGCGTGCGCAACGGCGGCGCAGAGATTGCCGCCCGCACTGTCGCCACAGAGCAGGATGGGTCTATCGCGGGTGGATGCAACCCATGCGAAGGCGCTCATCGCGTCGTCGAAGGCCGCCGGATGCAGATGCTCCGGCGCCAGCCGGTAATCGACCGAGACAACCTCATGGCCGGTGCGGGCGCAGAGCTCGGCGCAGACATCGTCATGACTGTCCAACCCGCCAAGGATGAAGCCGCCACCATGGATGTAGAGCACTGTCGCCGCCGGTTGCGGGGCGCTTCGGTAGATGCGGATCGGAATGCCGTGCGTGGGCGTTGCAATGGCTGAGGTTTCGACAGCTACGCCCTCAGGATAGCCGGCAAAGAATTCTCGGCACATGCGGTCATAGATTTCGCGCTGCTGTGCGATCGTGTAGTCGATCGTATCGGGCGGATAATAGGAATTGGTCCGCTCGATGAAAGCCCAGGTCTCGGCGTCAATGAGTTTTGTGTAGTCGGTCATGGAACTCCTTTACCTCCCCCTTGATGGAGGAGGTCGCCGCGGTGCGGCGGGTGGGGGTGACGGCGCTTCACCCAACCCCGGACCTTCGGTCCGACCCTCCCATCAAGGGGAGGGTAAGGTGGCTCACTTCCCCTTCCACACCGGATCGCGCTTTTCGGCGAAGGCGCGGAAACCTTCCATATTGTCTTCGGAGCCGTAGAGGACATCAACCGTCGCCAACTGGCGGCGCGTCACCTTGTTCATGGCGTCCTGGAAGGTCAGCGCTTCGGCCACCCGTGCCGTCTCCTTGATCGCCGCGAACACCAGCGGCGGACCACTGGCCAGCAGGCGGGCGATCTCCCAGACGCGGTCCTCGAGCTTTTCCTTGGGCAGCACCTCGTTGACCAGGCCCCAGCGATGCGCCTCGGCGACATCCATCCAGCGGCCGGTGAGCAGGAGATCCATGGCGACATGATAGGGGATGCGCTTGGGCAGCTTGATCGTCGCCGCATCGGCCAGCGTACCGGCGCGGATTTCCGGCAGCGCGAAGGAAGAGTGGTCGGAGGCGTAGATGAGGTCGCAGGACAGCGCCAGTTCGAAGCCGCCGCCCACCGCCATGCCGTTGACGCAAGCGATGACCGGCTTGTTCAGGTCGCGCAGTTCCTGCAGCCCGGCAAAGCCCCCGACACCGTAGTCGCCGTCGACCGCATCGCCGCCGGCGGCGGCTTTCAGGTCCCAGCCGGCGCAGAAGAACTTGTCGCCAGCGGTCTTGACGATGGCGACGCGCAGTTCCGGATCGTCGCGGAACGCCTTGAAGGTTTCGCCCATCAGCCGCGACGTCTTCAGGTCGATGGCATTGGCCTTGGGCCGGTCCAGGGTGACCTCGAGGATCGAGCCTTCGCGGCGGGTCGAAATGACGTCAGACATTCTTGTTTTCTCCCAGCACCAGCAGCGCGTCGGCGATCCAGGCGCCCTTGCCTTCGACGCAGACGATCAGCGGGTTGATGTCGAGTTCCTCGATCTCGCCGGCATTCTTCTGCACGAAGCCGGCAATGCCCGCGATGGCGTCGATGGCGGCCGCGACGTCGGCCTTCGGCCGGCCGCGATAGCCTTCGAGCAGCGGGAACAGCTTCAGGCCGCGCAATGCCGCCTCGATGTCGTCGCGGGTCGCCGGGAGCATCAAGGTGACGCTGTCACGCAGCAATTCGACCAGAACGCCGCCGGTGCCGAGCGTCATGACCGCGCCGAACATCGGATCGCGGGTGAAGCCGACAATCAGTTCGGCAACGCCGTCGCGCACCATGCGTTCGACATAGAGGCCGGTGCCGAGCGGCAGCAGATCATGCGCCGCCGTGCTGACGGATTCCGCGTCCTTGAGGTTGAGCTTGACGGCGCCGACCTCGGATTTGTGGGTGACGCCCAGCGCCTTCAGGGCGACGGGAAAGCCGAGCGCCATCGAGGAAATCACTGCCTCGACCGCATTGCCGGCACGCTCGCCCTTCGGCACGGGAAGGCCGGCCTTGATGAGCCGCGCCTTGGCTTCGGCCTCGTCAGGCGTGACATGCTCGCCGCCGGCGGCACCGGCAGCTGACGTGTCGACCGGCTGCGCCTGCGGTTCAGCCCACGCCCAGCCGATGAAGGCCGCCGCGCCAGCGGCATCCATGGCCTCGGAAATGCCGAACAACGGCACCATGCCGCGCGCCATCAGTTCGGCGGTGTATTCCTCGGGCAGGTTCTCCGGCAGCGAGGAGACGATGGCGCCATGCGCCTTGTTCGTCTTCAGAGCCGATTCGAAGGCGCGCAGCGTCGCCCACCAGTCGGTGACCGAGCAGCGATCCGGACGCGGGAAATCGAGCACCAGCATGTTGAGGTCGAAGCCGCCCGACACCATGGCGGTGAAGGTGGCGGTCATCGCCGGCTCGTTGTTCCAGATGAAGGTGTGATAGTCCAACGGGTTGGCGACCGCGACCAGCGGCCCAAGCGTTGATTTGACATGGGCGCGGTGCTGTTCCGTCAGAACCGGGAAGTTGACCCAGCGCCCTTCGGCGCTGTCGGCCATGACGGAGGCTTCGCCGCCGGAACAGCTCATCGACGATAGTTTGTACCCCGGCAGCGGACCGGTGATGTGCAGCAGCTTCAGCGCCTCGATGAAGGCCGGGATGGAATCGACGCGGGCAATTCCAAGCCGCCTCAGAAAGGCGCCCGAGGCCGCATCCGAGCCGGCGAGCGAGGCGGTGTGCGAGACGGTCGCCTGCCGCGCCTGTTCGGAGCGGCCAACCTTCATGGCGATGATCGGCTTTTTTAGCTCGCGCGCCCTGGCGGCCAAGCGTTCGAAGCCGGCTACGGAGTCAAAAGCCTCGATGTGCAGCCCCAGCGATGTCACACGCTCATCCTCGATCAGGCCGAGCGCCATTTCGGACAGGCCGGTCTGCGCCTGGTTGCCGGCGGTCATCAGGAAGGCGATCGGCAAGCCACGCTTCTGCATCGTCATGTTGATGGCGATGTTGGAGGACTGGGTGATGATGGCTACGCCCTTGCCGCCTTCCTCCAGCCTGATGCCGCCATGCTGGTCGGGCCACAGAAGCGCGCCGTCGGCATAGTTGATCAGGCCGTAGCAGTTCGGGCCGATGATCGGCATCTGGCCGGCGGCCGCGACCAACTCGGCCTGCAGCCGTTCGCCGTCATCGTCATAGGCCTCGGTCTCGAGGAAGCCGGCGGCAAAGCAGACGGCGCCACCGGCGCCGCGCTCGGCCAGCGCCTTGACGACCTCGATGGTCCGATGGCGGTTGACGCCGACAAAGGCGGCATCCGGCGCGCCGGGCAGATCCGCGACGGACCGATAGGCCTTGCGGCCGGCAACCTCGTCCTTGGTCGGATGCACCGGCCAGATTTCGCCGGCAAAGCCCATCTTGATCGATTGCGCGACGACGGCGGCGGCCTGCACGCCGCCGAAGACGGCGATGGATTTCGGGCGCAGGAGACGTTCGAGTTTATGCATGGTCATCTTTTCGTTTGAGCGCGATCTCGGGACAAACGATCTCGTTTGCCCGACAGGACCGTATCCCGGCTTGGGCGATCATGCTCTAAGCTCCGAACGGACGCAGCAGCGCCCGCGAAATAATATGTCGCTGAATCTCCGACGTGCCTTCCCAGATGCGCTCGACGCGGGCGTCGCGCCAGATGCGCTCCAGCGGCAGGTCGTCCATCAGCCCCATGCCCCCATGGATCTGGATCGCTTCGTCGGCGACGTAGGCCAGCATTTCGGTGGCCTTCAGCTTGGCCATGGCCATGTCCTGGTCGGTGACCGTGCCCTGATCGTATTTCCAGCCGGCTTCGAACACCATCAGGTCGGCGGCTTTCAGTTCCGTGGCCATGTCGGCAAGCTTGAACGACACACCCTGGAACTTGCCGATCTGCTGGCCGAACTGCTGGCGCTGCGCGGAATACTCGATGGCGTGGCCGAGCGCCCGCTCGGCTCGGCCGAGACAGGTGGCGCCAACCTGCAGGCGGGTGGCGCCCAGCCAGGAATTGGCGACCTCGAAACCCTTGTGCACTTCGCCGAGCACCTGGCTTGCCGGCAGCCGGCAATCGTCGAATTCGAGGATGGCGTTGGTGTAGCCGCGATGCGAGACATTGCGGTAGCCGTCGCGCACCGTGAATCCCTTGGTGCCCTTGTCGACGAAGAAGGCGGTGATCTTCTTGCGTTTGCCACGCGCGGTTTCTTCCTCTCCCGAGGCCATGAAGCAAATCGCGAAATCCGCGAGATCGGCGTGGGAGATAAAGTGCTTGGTGCCGTTCAGCACCCAGTCGTCGCCATCCTGCACCGCGGTCGCCTTCATGCCGCGCAGGTCCGAGCCGGCGCCCGGCTCGGTCATCGCCAGGCAATCCCACTTCTCCCCGCGAATGCACGGGAACAGATATTTTTCGCGCTGCTCCGGCGTGCCGGCGAGCAAGATGTTGGAGGGACGCGCAACGCAAGTCCAATGCAGCGCGTAATTGGCGCGGCCGAGTTCCTTTTCGTAGAGCAGCCAGGTCACCGTATCGAGGCCCGCACCGCCAACGTCCGCCGGCATGTTGGCGGCGTAGAGGCCGGCCTCGATCGCCTTGGCCTTTATCTCCTCGATCAGGTCGCGGCGCAGCACGCCGGTGCGCTCTACCTCGCGCTCATGCGGGTAAAGCTCGTTCTCGACGAAGGCACGCGTCGTCTCGACAATGAGCTTCTGTTCCTCCGACAGCCCGAAATCCATGGTCTCAGCCTTTCTTCTTTTTCTTCGGCTTTTCCGCCTTCTTCACCGGCTTGGAGGCCTTGGCCTTTTCTGCAGCCTTTGAGGCCGCCGGCTTCTTCGCCGCCAGCTTGGCCAACTGCTTGGTATAATCCTTGTGCAAGGCGCCCGCGCCCCAGCCCTTGCCCTTGTTCTGCTTCGACAGCGCATCCATGATCGCGACCAGATTGTCGTCGCGGATCTTTTCCAGTTCGCGGATCGACAGACCGTGCGCCTGGTCGTCCGACTGGGTGGCGATCAGGTCGACCAGCTCATCATTGAATTCGGGCACGTCCATGAGCTTGGTCCACGGCCATTTCAGGCACGGCCCGAACTGCGCCATGAAGTGGCGCATGCCGGCCTCGCCGCCTGCAACGCGATAGACCTGGAACATGCCCATCTGCGCCCAGCGCAGGCCGAAGCCGTAGCGCATGATGTCGTCGAGTTCCTCGACCGTGCAGATGCCGTCCTTGATCAGCCACAGCGCCTCGCGCCAGGCCGCTTCGAGCAGGCGATCGCCGACGAAGGCTTCGATCTCCTTGCGGATGACGACCGGCTTCATACCGATCGAGGCATAGATCTCCTTGGCGACCTCGATGGCCTCGGGGAAGGTCTGATCGCCGCCGACGATTTCGACCAACGGCAGGAGGTAGACCGGATTGAACGGATGGCCGACGACCAGCCGCTCCGGGTGCTTCTTCATCGCCACCTGCATGTCGGTCGGCTTGATGCCGGAGGTCGAAGAGCCGACAATGGCGTTGGCCGGCGCATGGGCGTCGATCTCGGCCAGCACCTTGTGCTTGAGGTCAAGCCGTTCCGGCACGCTTTCCTGGATGAAGTCGGCATCGGCCACCGCCTCGGCTATGGTCTTGGCGAAGGTCAGCTTGCCCTCTTTCGGCAAGCCGCCGGGCACCATCTGCTTGTAGGCGCGGCGCGCGCCCTTCATCACTTCCGATACCTTGCGCGAGGCTTCCGGGTCCGGATCAAAGATCGACACGTCGATGCCGTTGAGCAGCAGCCGCGCCACCCAGCCGGCGCCGATGACACCACCGCCAATGGCGGCAGCCTTGTTGATGATGCTCATGCGGAAGCTCCGGTTCTTGTCCTGGCTGTTTCGGGATCGATGAGAGGCACGCGCTCGCCGGCGCGGATCACCGCGGGGTCGTAGGCCTTGCGGGCGAAGACTTCGAGCACGAAGGGCCGAAAGAAGTCGATCGGCAGCGTCTCGTATTCGGGATCAAAACTCGACTGGTCCCAGCGTTCGCAGAACTGGTCGCAGTCGTCGAAATAGGCATGGCCGGCGAAGCGGTCGCGCGCATGGCGGTTGCCGCCGAGATGGTGGGCGTAATAGAGCCGCTGGAAATCGCCGTGCTTCTCCACCACCCAGGTGCATTGCTCGCGCACGAAGGGTTTCAGGATCGAAGCGGCATATTCGTCGTGGTTGTAAGGGGCATAGATGTCGCCGATATCGTGCAGCAGCGCGCAGGCGATCCAGTCAGTGTCGGCGCCGTCGCGCCAGGCGCGCGTCGCCGCCTGCAGCGAATGGCCAAGCCGGGTGATCTTGTAGCCCGACAGGCCCTCATCGAGCTGCACCAGCGCATCGAGCAGCCGATCGCCGGTCTTGGCGGCATAGTCGATTTCATGGGCGGTCAGGAACTCGTAGTCGTCCTTGTCGCCATCCTTCATCGCGGTGAATTTGACGGTTGTCATTCTGGACGCCCTCCAAACTATGCCGCGATCGGCGCCCGCTTGGTCAGGTTGAGCTTCTTGCGCACTTCCTCCGGCCCCAGGATCCGAGCGCCGAGATTGGTGACGATGCTGGCGGCACGCTCGACCAGCTGCGCATTGGTGGCCAGTACGCCCTTGTCCAGCCAGAGGTTGTCTTCCAGCCCGACGCGGACATTGCCGCCGGCGAGCACCGCGGCCGCGGCATAGGCCATCTGGTTGCGGCCGATGGAAAAGGCCGACCAGTTCCAGGTCGACGGCACGTTGTTGACCATGGCCATGAAGGTGTTGAGATCGTCCGGCGCCCCCCACGGCACGCCCATGCAGAGCTGCACCAGCGCGTCGGGGTTGAGCACCTTTTCCTCGACCAGCTGCTTGGCGAACCAGAGATGGCCAGTGTCGAAAGCCTCGATCTCGGGCTTGACGCCGAGCGCCGTCATCATGCCGCCCATGGCGCGCAGCATGCCGGGCGTGTTGGTCATCACATAGTCCGCTTCGGCGAAGTTCATGGTGCCGCAGTCGAGCGTGCAGATTTCCGGCAGGCACTGGCGCACATGTTCCATGCGGTTGGTGGCGCCGCCCATGTCGGTGCCTTTTTCGTTGAGCGGCAGCGGTGCTTCTGGCGAGCCGAACACCATGTCGCCGCCCATGCCGGCGGTGAGGTTCAGGATGACGTCGACGTCTGCCGCGCGGATGCGCTCGGTCACTTCGCGATAGAGGTGGACGTCGCGCCGGGGCTTGCCGGTCTCGGGGTCGCGCACATGGCAGTGGACGATCGCGGCACCGGCCTTGGCCGCGTCAATGGCCGAATCGGCGATCTGCTTGGGCGAGCGCGGCACATGCGGGCTGCGATCCTGCGAGCCGCCGGATCCGGTCACGGCACAGGTAATGAAGACCTCACGGTTCATCGCGAGCGGCATGGAATTCTCCTCCCAATTCGAACAGAGGCATAACATTGCGCGACTTGCAGGGGACTGCTTTGCGCTTTACGAAGATGACATGATAAAAAACGAAAAAGCGACAATCTTTCGTGCCGAGCAGTCGCCGCTCAGGGTAACGCTGCTGGTGTTCTCCGGGGCGTCCATCATGTGCGTGGCATGCGCCGTCGATCCGCTGCGTGCCGCCAACCGTATTGCCGGCGAAACCCTGTTCGACTTCAAGCTGGTTTCGGTGACCGGGGAGGCACCGGTCACAACATGCGGCCTGCCCGTGGCGGTCAGCGGCCGGTTCGATGCGACGGAGCCAACCGATGTCCTGGTCGTGGTCGCGGGCTTCGGCACGCAGAACTATGCCACGTCGGCCTTGCTCGCCGGCCTGCGCCGCGCGGCGCGCTCGGCTCGCGCCTGTGGCGGCGTCGAGGCGGGCACATGGCTGGTGGCGCGCGCCGGCCTGCTGGAGGGGCGCAGCGCCACCACCCATTGGGAGGACATGGAGGATTTTTCGTCGGCCTTTCCAGGCGTCGACGTGCGCCCTGATCGATACATCATCGATGGGCCGGTCTTCACCACCGGCGGCGCCTCGCCGACGCTGGACCTGATGCTGCACCTGATCCGCACCCGTCTCGGCATGGCCGTGGCGCTGGATGTGGCAAGCGCGTTCATCTACGATCAGGCGCGGGTGGCTACCGACGCGCAGCCGCTGGTCTCGCTTGGCCGGCTCGACGGCTACGATCCACGCCTGGCGCAGGCCATCCGGCTGATGGAAGCGCATGTCGACCAGCCGCTCACCATAGAAGCCATAGCAAAGCGCGCCGGCGTGACGGCGCGGACCCTGGAAAGCATCTTTCGCAAGTCGATCGGCGAGACGCCTGGCGCCTATTATCTGAGGCTGCGCCTGGGCGCGGCGCGCCGGCTGGTGGTCGACACCAGGGTGGCGATGGCGGATATTGCCGGGCGGACGGGATTCTCCTCCGCCGCGGCATTTTCCAGAGCGTTTTCAAGAGCATTTGGCGAAGCCCCGGTCAGACTTCGTCGGGGTTAAGCCGCGTTCCGACGATCGGTGCCAGCGTCGATCTGCGAGCGCATCTGCCTCACAAGACGGACTTCAAAACGGCTGCTGACGGCGCGATCCCATTCGTTTTTCACGTCGTCGGTCGGCCGCGGCAGCGCCATCAGCCGGTCGATGATCGATCCGGTCTCACCGGATGAGAGCAGGGCGTCGATTTCGCGTTCGTGCTGCATATCGGTTCGCCTCCTTCCTTTTCACCCGCCACAACGTCACTCTTATACGAGATACGTGACGGCAGTTTGAAGGCAAGAGCGAGGTCATTGAGGGGCGGCCAGGGGCAAAACCATGTCGCCGAATGAGCGCTTTGGCGCAAAGCCGTTCCGCACGCCAAAATCCGAATCAGGTGACGTTCAGCCTAGCCGCTTCTCGAACAGCACGGTGGTGAAACCGCTGTCCCATTCATCGTCGGGGTAGCGATCTTTCTCGACATAGCCGACCGCCTTGTAGACACTCTGGGCGCGCTCATTGAACGTATCGGTCTCGAGCCGCGCCTGGCGGAATCCGGCAGCGCGGATAGCCTGTTCGGCGTGCGCCAGCAGCCTGCCACCGACCCCCTGGCCCTGATGGCTGGCCCTGACATGCAAAGCCTCGATGAAATCGCCGCGCCAATGGATCAGGCCGGCAATCTCGCCATCGATCTCGGCAATGGTGAATTCCGGCCAGCTCTCCTCGACGTAGTGCCCGCCAAGATCGGTCTCGACATAGCGCTGTGCCGATGCCTGGGAGATGTGCGGCAGCCAGGTGCCCTCGAACGTCTCCCGCAGCACCTTTTTGAGAGCCACAAGATCGCTTAGCCGCGCCTTGCGTACCGTGATCCGCCCGTTTGCCATTGTCATCTCCCTTCTGGGGAGCGGACTAGCAAAAGGCGATCACGGCGGCTTTCAGCCACATCGGGCAGATATCGGTCCAGAAGTCAGGCGTCAGACGTAACGGTTGACAATGTTCTCCAACAGCTCCTGACGGCCGGAGCGCGGCTGCGGCTCGATCTTCTTCTTCACCACGCGTTCGGCGATCTCCTCCAGCGTGCGCTTGCCCGACAGCATCGCCTTGGCCTCGGCGGTGTTCCAGCCCGCGTAGCGCTCTGCCAGCGGCGCGGATAACGCCTTGTCCTCGACCATGCGGGCCGCTGCCTTGAGGCCGCGCGCGCAGGAATCCATGCCGCCGATGTGACCGATCAGCAGATCCTGCGGATCGAGCGACTGCCGGCGCAGCTTGGCGTCGAAATTGGTGCCGCCGGTCTTGAAGCCGCCGGCCTGCAGGACCTGATAATAGGCCAGCGCCATCTCCGGCACGTTGTTGGGGAACTGATCGGTGTCCCAGCCCGACTGGTAGTCGTTGCGGTTCATGTCGATGGAGCCGAAAACACCGAGCGCATTGGCCAGCGCCAGCTCGTGCTCGAAGGAATGGCCGGCCAGGATGGCATGGCCCTGCTCGATGTTGAGCTTGACCTCCTTCTCCAGGCCGAAGCGCTTGAGGAAGCCGTAGACGGTGGCGACGTCGTAATCGTACTGGTGCTTGGTCGGCTCCTGCGGCTTCGGCTCGATCAGGATGGTGCCCTTGAAGCCGATCTTGTGCTTGTAGTCGACGACGAGGCTGAGGAAGCGCCCGGCCTGTTCCTGCTCGCGGGCGAGGTCGGTGTTTAGCAGCGTCTCATAGCCTTCGCGCCCGCCCCACAGCACGTAGTTCTCGCCCTTCAGGCGCTTGGTGACGTCGATGCAGCTTTTAACCGTCGCCGCCGCATAGGCGAAGACATCCGGATCCGGATTGGTGGCGGCACCCGACATGAAGCGGCGGTTGGAGAACAGGTTCGCCGTGCCCCACAGGAGCTTGACACCGGTCTGCTTCATCTTGCCGGCAAAGTAGTCCGCGATCTCATCGAGGCGGGCGGCACTCTCAGAAAAATCCTTGCCCTCGGGCCGGACATCGGCGTCGTGGAAGCAGAAATAGGGTGCGCCGAGCAGCGAGAACATCTCGAAGGCGACATCGGCCTTGAGTTTCGCCAGTTCCATCGTGTCGACGCCGCCGGCCTTGGGGAACCAGGGACGGTCGAAAGTCTGGCCACCGAACGGATCGCCGCCCGGCCAGGCGAAGGAATGCCAGTAGGCGACAGCGAAGCGCAGATGGTCTTCCAACCGCTTGCCGGCCACGACCTCGTCTGGGTTATAGAACCGGTAGGCCAGCGGATTGGTCGAATCCGGCCCCTCATATTTGATCTTCTGGATGTCGCCGAAAAATCCGCTGCTCATGATTTCTGTCCTCTCTCGAATAGTTCGCCCTGATTACCTCAGGCGTAATTGGTTTCGGTCCTGCACCGGTCGAAAAGGCTGATGTCAACAAACAAAGGAGACGGACCATGACCGACCTCAACGCAATCGCCGAGGGCTACATCACCGCCTGGAACGAAAGCGATGCCAGCCGCCGCGCCGAATTGCTCAAGGCGACCTTCACCGAAGACGTCAGCTATCGCGACCCGCTGATGCAGGGCGACGGCCATGATGGCGTCGCGGCGCTGATCGACGGCGTGCACCAGCGCTTTGCCGGCTTCCGGTTCTCGCTGAAGGGCACGCCGGACGGGTTCGCCGACAAAATCCGCTTCTCCTGGAATCTCGGCCCGGAAGGCACACCTTCCATCATCGAAGGCACCGACATCGGTGTCATCGAGAACGGCCGCCTGAAGAGCGTCACCGGGTTCCTCGACAAGGTGCCGGCGCAGTGAGTTGCCGAGCCGCGGCGTGTGCGAGAAACCGCTCACGCCGTGGCGCCCCTGATAGCCGGATACAGCGCCCGGTAGCGGTGATAGGCGTCCGCATAGGCGCCGCCGAGCCCGGCATCCGGTTCGATCGTGGCATCCGTCCTGGGCGCGGAGCAGACGGCCAGCGGATCGGCGCCGGTCGCCGCGATCAGGCCAAGCCTGGCGGCGCCAAAGGCGGCGCCGAAATCGCCGTCGGCTGGAATATCCACCGGCACTTGCAGCGCGGTGGCGATCGATTTCAGCCAGTAGCGCGAGCGCGAGCCGCCGCCGATCGCGGTGACGCGCGTCAGTGTGGTGCCGGCTTTCTTCAGGGCCTCGAGGCTGTCGCGGAAGGCGAAGGCGACGCCCTCCAGAACCGCCTGCGTCAGCGCCGCGCGGCTCGATTCGTGCGCCAGGCCGGTGAAGGAACCGCGAATGGCGGAATCATTATGCGGCGTACGCTCGCCGGAAAGATAGGGCAGGAAGGACACGCCGCTCGGCGCCATCAGTGTGTCCCCCAGTTCGGCGGTCAGTTCGCCAGCGCCCTTGCCCGTGATCTCGGACAGCCAGTTGAGCGAATCGGTCGCCGACAGGATGACGCCCATCTGATGCCAGGTGTTGGGCAGCGCGTGGCAGAAGGTGTGGACCGCGCTTGCCGGGTTGGGCAGATAGGACGCGTTGGCGGCAAACAGCACGCCCGACGTGCCGAGCGAGACAAAGGCATGGCCGGCGCCGACCGTGCCCATGCCGCAGGCGGAAGCCGCATTGTCGCCGGCGCCGCCGGCAACCGGGATGCCGGCCTCGACGCCCCATTTCGACGCGAGTTCGGCACGCAACCCGCCAGCCTTCTCAGTGCCCTCGACCAGGGACGGCATCTGCTTCTCGTCAAGGGCGGTGGCGGCGAGCAGTTCAGGCGACCAGCGGCGCTTGCCGACATCGAGCCAGGACGTGCCGGCCGAATCCGACATCTCCGAAATGTGCTCGCCGGAGAGCCAAAGTCGCAGGAAATCCTTCGGCAGCAGCACCTTGGCAACCTTGGCGAAGACCGCAGGCTCGTTGTTCTTCACCCAGGCGAGCTTGGGCGCGGTGAAGCCAGGAAAGACGATGTTGCCGGTGAGCGCGCGGAAGCGCGGATCGGCGTCGAGTGCCGCCGCCTCGACATGGCTGCGCGTGTCGTTCCACAGGATGCAGGGACGCAGCACGTGATCGGCCGCATCGAGTAAGGTGGCGCCATGCATCTGGCCCGACAGGCCGATGCCTTTCACCGCCGCGAACTGCTTGGGATAGGAAGCCTTCAATTCGGCGATCGCGTCTTCGCAGGCGCGTATCCAGTGCGACGGATCCTGTTCGGACCAGCCGGGATGCGGCCGCGAAACGTCAAGCGCGCCATGGCCGGAGCCGACGACATTCTGTCCGGCATCGATCAGCAGCGCCTTGACGCCCGACGTGCCCAGGTCGAGGCCGAGATACATGTTTTCCTCCCACGCCATTATTTTTTTCGGATCTCGAAAAAATCTGGCCGAGCCAGTTTTTAAGGCAAGATCCGCTCCGGGTCAATTCTCTGACAAATCGGCGGCGCGTCGTGAAAACAGGACCGATAGCGGGCTGTCCGGCCGCGCCATCGACCGCTCGGCCGCGAGCGCCCTGGCGAGCACGCCGTCCCCAGCTCGCAGCGCGGCTTCGATCAGCGTCAGGTCGATGACGTCGCGCTGCGCATGGCTTCCCCCGAACCGGTGGGCGATCGCGCGGATCGGCCGGATCAGGCGTATCGCCTCGGCGTAGTTGCGTTCGCCGAACGCCTTGATCGCCAGCGTCAGGGGATAGCCGACATCCCGGGTAAAGGCGGCGTTGTCGTCGCCGCCACGCATGGCCTCGCGCTGTGCCTCTAGCAAGGTCCGGGCCGGGGCATCCAGCCCGGCGCCCACAAACGCCATCATCGCATGGGCGTCGTTGAAGGCATAGTCGCCGGCGCCGGCCCCCGGCCAATTGGCGGCCAGCGCTGCCCAGCGATCGCCGATATCGATGCCGCCGAGATGCAATCGCCACAGGAGTGCCGACGCATCGACCATGTTCAGCGCCATCGCCGACGGCGTGCCGTAGATCGGTCCGTCATAGAGCGCCAGCGCCTGGTCGGTCTCGCCGAGATCGTAGTGAAACAGCGCCAGATGCCACCAATTGTGCACCTGCAGGAAGCTTTCCTTCGTCCACGCTTCGGGGTTGGCGCGCATCCAGGCAATGCCGTCTCTTTGCCGGCTTTGCATTTCCATCACATGGGCGACGGCGTGTTGCGCCCAGCCGTCGCGCGGCTCGATCTCGACCGCCATGCGGCCGAGTTTCTCGGCCCTGATATAGTCACCCATCTCCTCCAGCCCGAAGGCCTGCATGCCAAGCATGGCATGGTAACCTGGCATGCCGCTCTGCCAGGATGGCAAGGCGCGCGCGATGCGGTCGCGCAGCATGCGGGCATTGCCGGTGAAAAAGTCGATCTGGTGCCCGACCTGCAGCGCAACGGCGTCGAGTGGGGTGTCGATGGTGATATCCTCAAGGATCCTGGCGGCGTCATGCCAGCGCCCGTTGGCGAGATGACCGAGGGCTGAGACATGGGCCTTTTCGCGCGTTGTCGCGGCAAGCGGCAACGCCGCCTCGTGGCAGGCCCTGGCCACGGACGTCGCCTCACGTTCGGTGGCAAGCCCGAAGAGATAGCCCTTGAAGACATGCGCCATGACAAAACCGGGGTCCTGCGCGATGGCGCGATCGACGGAAGCCACCGGATCGCCGATGAAGCACTGCAATTGGCCCACCGCTTCGCTGTAGGGCACGAATCCCGCTTGCGTCGCACCCGAAAGTGCCAGGTCGAATGGATCCTTGATCGCCATGCAAAATCCCCTGACCGGCGTGTTGCGGGCACGATGCTCCTCGGTCCAACGCGATCTTAAAGCATGGGTCACGGACGCGCCAACCATGCGCCGTGCACACTGATTCCAGTAGATTTCGCAATTCATCAACCATGGCGAGCAGATTAGGCTTTGTAAAATTGAACGGATTGTGGCTTCATTGCGGCGCGGCAAAGGGCTTGTAATCGCGATCTGAGAGGGGACGCGATGCGGCATTTTGAAATACAGCTTCCGAACAGCCGTTCGGAGCGCGATGATAGGCTGATTTCTTTGTCGCGGCGAAGGCCGGCGCAAATTCGACCATGGTTTATTAGCTTACTTGCAACTACAGCGTTTGTATTGCTGCCCGGTTCCGCGACTTTCGCGGCCTGCGTGCTGATTCCATCGGCGGGAAATACCACCTTCACCTGCGACAGCGGCGATTCAGGCGGCAGCCTCACCGACACCAGCGGCGACAACACGCTCACCTTTCCCGCCGGCGGCACCGGCCAGGTGAGCGGCAACGTCACATTCGGCCCCGGCACGGATCGCATCAACATGCAGTCCGGCACCATCACCGGCACGGTCGATCAAGGCGACGGCACGGATTTCTTCACCATCGGCGGCGGCACCGTCACAGGTAACGTCCAGCAGGGCGCCGGCATCGACGACTTCAACATGAGCGGTGGCCAGATCGGGTCGCTCAACCAGGGCGACGGGCTCGACACCTTCACCATGACGGGAGGGCGCATCGTCGATTTCTTCGATGATGGGGATCGCGCGGTGATGACCGGCGGCCGCATCGGCCGCGTCAACATGAAGCTCGACAAGAACTATTTCAACATGTCCGGCGGCACCATCGACCGCAACCTCGTCACCGGCTTCGACCAGGACACCATCATCCTCTCGGGCGGCACGATCGGCGGCAACATCAGCGTCAGCGGCGGCAATGACAGTGTGACGATATCAGGCGGCACGGTCGGTGGCGATGTGCTGATGAGCTTCGGCTCCGACAATTTCGTCTGGAATGGTGGCGGCATCATCTATGGCGCGGTCGATCTCGGCGCCGACAACGATACCGCCAGCCTGAGCAACCTCACCAACGCCAATCTCGGCGGCACGGATGCCATAAATGGCGGCCTTGGCACCGACGCGCTGACCTTCGACAACGTCAAACTGGACGGGATCGCCCGGGTCCAGAACTGGGAGAGCATCGACGCCACCAACGACACGCAGCTGGCGCTCGACGGCAATCTCGTGCTCGGCGACAGCGGCACCGGCACCGGCTCGCTCAGCGTCGATGCATCGAGCACGCTCTATGGCGGCGGCTTCAACTCGACGATCCAGGCCTTCACGGCGGGCCAGCTGGCGCAGGTCACCAATGCCGGGCGCATCGACCTGACCAACGGCACCACTGGAGCGACCGACCGGCTGACGATTTCGGGCAATTATGTCGGCGCTGGCGGCGTGCTGCTTGTCCAGACCGAACTCGGCGACGATTCTTCCGCGTCCGACAGGCTGGTCCTGTCGGGCGGCACAGCTTCAGGCTCGACCGGCATTTCCGTGGTCAATGTCGGCGGCGCGGGCGCGGCGACCAAGCAGGACGGCATCATGGTCGTCCAGGCCATCAACGGCGCCACCTCGGGCGCCTCGACCTTCGCGCTCGATGGGCCGGTCGCCGCCGGCGCCTTCGAATACTATCTTTTCAAGGGCGGCGTCAGCGCCGGCAGCGACGAGAACTGGTATCTGCGCTCGACGCTGATAACACCGACGTCGCCGGCTGCGGCGCCACCGACGCTCGAGCCCTCGCCACCGGTGGAACCGGTGCCCCCGGCGGCCGAGCCACCGCCTCCGCCGCCCTCCGAACTGCCGCCGACGCCGCCGCCGAGCGAGGGCGACATCGACAATCCGCCGGTCGACCCGACGCCGCCGGTGCAAACCAGCGACCCGCAACCCGAACCACCGCCGCCACCGCCACCGGCGCCTCCGGCGGATCCGCCACCGCCGCCACCGGTGGTGCCGACTGCCGTGCCCGACCTGCCGGTACCGGCGGCCGGTCAGGAAATCGTGCTCTACCGCATCGAGGTGCCGGTCTATTCGGCCTTGCCGCCTGTGGCCGAGCACCTGGCGATGACCACGCTCGGCACCTTCCACGAACGGCGCGGCGAGCAAAGCCTGTTGTCGGATACGGAGTTGTCGCCGGTCTGGGGCCGCATCTATGGCCAGGACGCTGAGATGGGCTGGTCCGGGACGGTGTCGCCATCCTTCGACGGCACCCTGTTCGGCCTGCAGGCGGGCTTCGACGTGTTCGGCCGCGACACCGCCTCGGGCGGAATCGATCGCGCCGGCCTGTTCATCGCCTATGCCAGCATGAAGGGCGATGTGCGCGGCCAGGCGCTGGGGTGGAACGACCTGTCCGTCGGCAGCCTCGACGTCAGCGGCACCAGCGTCGGCGGCTACTGGACCCGCATCGGCCAGGGCGGCTGGTACCTCGATGGTGTCCTCATGGCCACCTTCTTCGGCGGCGACGCGACATCGTCGCGCGACATCGGCATCGATGTCGGCGGAACAGGCGTCACCGCTTCACTTGAAGGTGGCTATCCCATTGCGCTGGCGCAGGGCTGGACGCTCGAACCGCAGGCGCAACTGGTCTGGCAGCATATGTCGCTCGACGATACCAACGACCGCTTCTCATCGGTTTCCTTCGGCACCGACGATAGCGCCAGCGGCCGGCTGGGTGCGCGGCTGCAGGGCGAGACCGTCATCAACGGCATGGCGCTGCAGCCTTATCTCAAGGCTAACATCTGGCACGATTTCGGCGGCACCGACCGTGTCAGCTTCGACACCACCGACATTACGACCGAGGGCAGGTCGACCTCGTTCGAGTTCGGCGGGGGCGTAGTGGCCAAGGTGACGGACAAAGTCAGCATCTTCGCCACTGGCGACTACACCACCAATCTCGGCGGCGACAAGCGGCGCATCCTCGAGGGCAATCTGGGAATCAGCGTCAAATGGTGAGGCCCTCCAGGCCTCACCCCGTGTCAGGACATCAATTGCCCGAACGCATCGCCACCGTGGCGATGCCGGCACCAACCAGCAATGTGCCACCGGTACGGTTGAAGATGCGGATCGCCTTGGGATTGCGCACGACGTTTCGCGCGCGTGCCGCGATCAGCGCATAGCCAAAGGCATTGGCAAAGGCGAGCGCCAGGAAGGTGGCCTCGAAGATCAGCATCTGCGTCCAGAAGTCGGCGTGCCGGTCGAGGAACTGCGGCAGGAAGGCAACGAAGAAGGTGATGCTTTTCGGATTGAGCGCGGTGACCAGCCAGGCATGCGCCATCATTTTTGCCGACGATACGGCATCGGTCCGGGGTTCGGCCTTCAGCGCGCCGCCGGCGCGGAACAGTTTCACGCCGAGATAGATCAGATAGCCGGCGCCGATCAGTTTCAGGATGGTGAAGACACCAGCCGAAGCTGCGAGCAGCGCGCCGATGCCCAGCATCGACAAGGTCATGGCGGTGAAGTCACCGAGCGCCACGCCGACGGCCATCGGCAGGGCGGTGCGCCAGCCCTGGCCCAGCGCATAAGACACGACCAGCAGAATGGTCGGCCCCGGGATGATGAGAAGGATCGTCGACGCGGCGGCGAAAGCGGCCCAGTTTTCGAAGGACATGTCTGTCTCCCTTGGGTTAAGGAAAAGGATAAATCCTCAGTCCCGGGAGAATGTAAAGGGGCAGGATCTTTGTTTCTTGCGCGATTGCGGACGCAAGACCACCGCGCATTTTTCCTGAAATTGCCGCGCCATCAATTGCGCGAACGGCAGGGTTGGCGTCAGTTCGCGCCGCCCAGCGTGCTCACGATATCGGCCAGGCTGACATTGGCACCGAGGACCAATGCGGCCGCGACAATGGCGGCGGCAAAAAGCTTGATGTCGGTCTTTAACGTCTTGCACATGGAGGCCCCTCGCTGATCGCTTGCTGCGTAGGAGCCGCCGACGCCGGGATTATGACATGAGCTGGGTCTTTTTGTGCAGACCCCCTCGGTGGGCGGCCACCCGGGAGGGCCGAACCCGGCCAGGCAACGCGCAAATGCAGGCGATGCAAGGCATTCACGCTTTATCAACCATGAATGATGAAAATGCCTGCTATCCGGCCGGACCGTGCTTCCCGCCGACAGCGTAAGGTTTGGGTATATGCGCGAGTTGCCGCAAGGTCTGACGCCGCCACGAAACGGCGACGCAATCGAAACCGATCATCGTCTTTCCCGCCGCGCCGTCCTGTCGGGGGCAGGCGCACTGGCGCTGCTCAGCGCCGCCGGCTGCTCGACTTCCGGCGGCGGCATGCCGGCGCTTGAACTCGACAATACGGTCACCGGTTCCGTACCGCCGATGCGGCCGTCGATCAGCGTCGACAAGAACATCACCAGCCCCGACCTGATGTATGCCGCGTTGACGGACAACGGTTTTAACGTGCCGGAGGTGCCGTATCTGAAGGTCAAGCCGGAATTCCGCCGCCAGATCGTCGTAGACACGACCGGCGAAGCGCCCGGCACCATCGTCGTCCATCTCAAGGAGCGCATGCTCTATCTCGTCCAACCGGGTGGCGACGCGATCCGCTACGGTGTCGGCATCGGCAAGGACGGCTTCCGCTGGTCCGGCCGCGCCAACATCCAGTATGGCCGGGAATGGCCTACCTGGACGCCGCCGCCGGAGATGATCCAGCGCAAGCCCGAACTGGTGAAGTGGCAGGGCGGCCAACCCGGCGGCCTGACCAACCCGCTCGGGGCGCGCGCGCTCTATATATATCAGGACGGCAAGGATACCGGCTACCGCATCCATGGCTCGCCCGAATGGTGGAGCATCGGCCAGGCGATGTCGTCGGGCTGCGTGCGCTTGATCAACCAGGACATCATCGACCTCTACAGCCGCGTTTCGAAGAAGAACCCGGTCGTCGTCATGTGATCTTTCGAGCGGCCAACGCGGCCGCTTTATCGTCTTGTCCGAGCATGATTTCTGAACAAACGGAAAACCGTCCGTCCGAGAAAACCGGTTTCCATTTTTCGGGATCGTGCCCGTGACTCCCCGTTGCGCGATGCCGCGAGACAGGCGAAGGTGTCTTGAAACCCATCGCCTCGGGAGACGTCAGGAATGGCCGGAACTTTTGTTATCGCGCAAGGCGGCGGCCCGACCGCCGTTATCAACCAGACGGTTGTCGGCGCCACGCTGGAGATCCGCAAGAGGCATCCGGGCGCCAAGGTGCTGGGCTCCCTCCATGGCGTGCGCGGCATTCGTGACGGCAATTATGTCGACCTTTCAGCCATCCCCGAGGACCGGCTGCGGCTGATTGCCGGGACACCGAGCGCGGCGCTTGGCTCGACGCGCGACAAACCGGACGCGGCCTACTGCGACGTCATCCTCAAGGGCTTGCAGAAGGCCGGGGCCGACGCCTTCATCTATATAGGCGGCAACGACACCTCGGGCACACAGCAGATCCTGACCGACGCCGCCGGCGGCTCCATTGCTTTCGTCCATGCGCCCAAGACGATCGACAATGATCTCGAGGAGAACGACCATACGCCGGGCTTCATTTCGGCGGCGGAGTTCGTCGCTGGCGCCTTTCTGTCCGTCGACCTCGATTTTCGCGCTTTGCCCGGCATCTATGTCGGCATCGTCATGGGCCGGCACGCCGGCTTCCTGACTGCCGCCGCCGCGGCCTGGCAGCTTGATCCCGACAGCGGCCCGCATCTCGTCTATGTGCCCGAGCGGCCGTTCTCCGCGGCCGGTTTCATCGACGACGTGCGTGCGACGCTCGATCGCCACAAGCGCTGTATCGTCGCCGTGTCGGAAGGGGTCAGCACCGCCGACGGCAAGGCACTGGTCGAGAGCCTGGTGCCACCGGAGAAACTGGAACGCGACCAGCATGGCAACGTCAAATTGTCGGGCAGCGACCTGCCGGCCGCACTGGAACGGGCATTGGCCGATGGGCTCCCGGGCAAGCGGGCCCGCGTCGACGCACTCGGCTACATGCCGCGCGGCTATGTCGGCGCCATCAGCGCCGTCGACGCGCGGGAGGCATTCGATGCCGGCGCCTTCGCGGTCTCTGTCGCCGAACAGGGTGGCGGCTCGGTGGCGCTGCAATATGATGGCGCAAAGACCGTGCTGAAGAAGGTGCCGCTGAAGAATGTCGCCGGCAAGACCCGCCACATGCCGGACAATTTCATGAAGCCCGACGTCAGCCAGCTGTCCGACGCCGGCATGGCCTATCTCAAGCGGCTGGTGCCGGAAAAGTACAAGGTCGGGAAGCCGTTCGTCTAATGTCAGGCTGGTTCAGCAAGAGCATCGTCGACGACAGGACGACGATGCTGACCGAGCCGTTCGTGCATAACTATGTGCGCGCCAACATCTGGCATCTGCGGGGTCGCGACGCCGACCTTTTGGTCGATACCGGCATGGGCATCTGTCCGCTGGCGCCGCAGATCGAGACGCCGCGGGACAAGCCGCTGCTGGTCGTCGCCACGCACATCCATCTCGACCATGTCGGCTCGCTGCACGAATTTCCATGGCGGGCCGGACCGAGGATGAGTGCCGCGCAGTTCGAGAGCATGGATGAGGCGGCGACCTACGCCTACATGTTCCACGATCTCGAAGGCGCCGTTTCGAAACTGCCGGGGCCGGGCTGGAAGGCGGCCGATTACAAGATCCCAGCGGCGCCGCTGACGCGGACCCTCGACGAGGGCGACGTGATCGATCTCGGCGACCGGCAATTCCGCGTCCTGCATCTTCCCGGGCATTCGCCGGATTCGATCGCGCTGTTCGACGAGGCCGACGGGCTGTTCTTCAGCGGCGACGCCATCTACGACGATACGCTGATCGACAGCCTGCCGGATTCCGACCGGGCCGCCTATGTCAGTACCATGCAACGGCTGCTCGACCTGCCGATCCGCATCGGCCATGGCGGCCACGGACCGAGCTTCGACCGCAAGCGTATGCGTGAGATTGCAAAGGCTTACATCGAGCAAACCGGCGAAATCTGAGCCTCGCGAAGCGTTCACATCGCCAGGAGCGGTGATGCGAGCGCGGCACGCCGATCAGGCCGCAAAGAATTAAATCTTTGTAATATAACCGAAAAAACCTAATTCGCCCGCATCCGCGTCCTAGATTCCGGTTTCATCGACCTGAACGGCCGCCGCATGAAGCGAGACAGGCGGCCGCGACGGCCGGTACGCCGAATGGGCCGCTCCCTTACAGGCCACGGCGCCGAACCCAATGTCTCGCACGGACAACGACCATGTCATCCCACAACATTCTTCGCAGACATCGCGTCGCCGCATTGCTGGGCGCCGCCCTCATCATCTCCCCCTTCGTCGTTTCATTTGCTCAAAGTGCCGGCAACACAGGCGTGAGCAACGTTGTCGCGACGACCCAGACCCCTGTCGCCGGTATCACCGCCCCCAATGGCTCCTTTGCGCCGATCGTGGCGACCGACAAGCCCGCGGTGGTGACGGTCACAACCGTAATGAAAGCGCAGCCTGCAAATGACGACGACGGGATGCCTCTCGGCAACTCGCCGTTCGATCAGTATTTTCGCCAGTTCTTCGGCGACCAGGGCATGCCCGCTCCGCGGACACCGCCGCAACAGGCGCAGCGCGCCGAAGCGCTCGGCTCCGGCTTCATCATCTCCGCCGACGGCACGATCGTCACCAACAATCACGTCGTCGACGGCGCTTCCTCGATCAAGGTGACGCTCGATGACGGCACCGAACTTCCCGCCAAGCTTGTCGGCCGCGACGCCAAGAACGACCTGGCCGTGCTCAAGGTCAAAGCCGACAAGCCCTTGCCGACGGTCAGATGGGGCGATTCCGACAGGCTGATGACCGGCGACCAGGTGCTGGCGATCGGCAATCCGTTCGGCATCGGCACGACGGTGACGGCAGGTATCGTTTCGGCACGCGGCCGCGACCTGCACAGTGGGCCGTTCGACGATTTCATCCAGATCGACGCGCCGATCAACCATGGCAATTCCGGCGGCCCGCTGGTGGATGTGAACGGCAATGTCGTGGGCATCAACACGGCGATCTATTCACCCAATGGCGGCAGTGTCGGCGTCGGCTTCGCCATCCCGTCCGACCAGGCGCAGAAGGTCGTGGCCAAGCTGATGAAGGACGGCTCGATCCAATATGGCTATCTCGGTGTCGAGATCCAGCCGGTGACGCCCGACGTGGCAAGCGCCATAGGGCTCGATCATCCTGGCGGCGCGCTGGTTTCAAAGGTCAATGACAGTTCGCCCGCCGCCAGCGCCGGCGTCGAGGCCGGCGACGTCATCACCGGCTTCGCCGGACAGGACGTCAAGGACCCCAAGGATCTGTCACGCGCCGTCGCCGATGTCGCCCCTGGCGCCAAGGAATCGCTCGATGTCTGGCGCAAGGGCAAGGCCATGCAGATTTCCGTCAATGTCGGGCAAAACAGCGACGACGTGAAGACAGCGTCGACTGACGATTCCGGCATGCCGAGCGCCGAACAAGGCTCACGCGCGCCGGCGATCGGCCTCGGACTGATGGATATCACGCCCGACATTCGCCAGGAAATGAACCTCGCCGATAACGAGCATGGCGCGGTGGTTGCGCGCGTCAGCCCCGACAAGGCGGCCGCTGCTGCCGGCATCCAGCCGGGCGATATCATCGTCGCCGTCAACCAGGCGCCGGTGAAGAGCGCCCGGCAGGTTACGCAGGCGATCGCCCAGGCCAGCAAGTCGGGCCGCAAGTCGGTGCTGCTGCTGGTCGAACGCGACGGCGGCCAGATTTATGTTGCCGTGCCATTCGCCAATGGCTGAGGCGCGGGGCCGGATTTGACCCGAGGGCGGGCTCGTCGCGACGAGCCCGCCCTCGCCATCTAGAGTTTGCGCAGCGCCACTTCCTCGACCAGATGGTCGGCGCCCTTGCGCAGGATGAGGTCGGCGCGGGCGCGCGTCGGCAGGATGTTTTCGCGCAAATTCTTCAGATTGATGTTGGTCCACAGGCCTTCGGCGATGGCGCGCGCCGAATCCTCCGAGAGCTGCGAATATCGGTGGAAGAAGGAATCCGGATTGCGGAATGCGGTCTCGCGCAGACGCATGAAACGGGAAATGTACCACTGGTGGATCAGGTTCTCGTCGGCATCGATATAGATGGCGAAATCGAAAAAGTCCGACAGGAAAGGCACGATCTTGCCGTCCTGCGGCAGCTTGCCCGGCTGCAGCACATTGATGCCTTCGAAGATCAGGATGTCCGGCCGGTCGATGGTGACGAATTCGCCGGGAATGACGTCGTAGGTGAGATGCGAATAGACCGGCGCGCGCACATTGGGCAGCGCCGACTTGATGCCCGAGAGGAAACGCAGCAGCGCGCCGACATCGTAGCTGTCGGGAAAGCCCTTGCGTTCCATCAGGTTTTCGCGACGCAGGACCTCGTTGGGCAGCAGGAAGCCGTCGGTGGTGATGAGATCGACCTTGGGGCTCGACGGCCAGCGCGCCAGCAATTCCTTCAGCACGCGGGCCGTGGTCGATTTGCCGACCGCTACCGAGCCGGCGATGCCGATGATGAACGGCGTCTTGACGATATCGACGGCGTTGAAGAAGGCCTGGCGCTGCCTGAACAGCAATTGGCTGGCCTCGACATGCGCGGATAGAAGCCGCGACAGCGACAGATAGATGCGCTTGACCTCTTCGAGGTCGACCGGGTCGTTGAGCGAACGCAGCCGGCGGAACTCGTCCTCGCTCAGTGTCAGTGGCGTGTCGGCTCGGAATTGCGACCATTGCTCGGCGGAGAAGAAACGAAACGGGGAATATTTCTCGGTTGGCGCGAGCTGATCCATCGAGATACCTGCCCTCCTCGTGCTCAGCCCTTGGGCCGCGACGCCTTCTCGGCGATGCCCGAACGCGCGGTGCGGCTTTCGAGCTCCTGGAGCACGTCGCGCAACGGAACACCCGAAATGCCGAGAACGACGAGCCAATGATATATAAGATCGGCACTTTCGGAAACGAGGCCTTGTCTGTCGCCCTTGACGGCGGCAATCACGGTCTCGACCGCCTCTTCGCCAAGCTTCTGCGCCGCCTTGTCGATGCCGCGCGAAAACAGCTTGGCCGTCCACGAGTCCGCATCGCCGGAATGGGCGCGCTCATGGACGATTTTTTCCAGATCGGACAGCGAAAATTCAGCCATGGCGCCGAGAGCCTTTCTTAGCCGGAAAGCCTCTAGGACCGATAGACCGAGGAGTCCAGCCGCATCGGCAGCCCGGCCTCGGCCATATGCGCCTTGGCCTGCGCTATGGTGTAGGTGCCGAAATGGAAAATCGAGGCCGCCAGAACCGCGCCGGCATGGCCATCGCGAATGCCTTCGACCAGATGGTCCAGCGTGCCGACCCCGCCCGATGCGATGACTGGCGCGCGCACCGCATCAGCAATCGCACGCGTCAACGCGATGTCGTAGCCGGCCTTGGTGCCGTCGCGGTCCATCGAGGTCAACAGGATCTCGCCAGCGCCACGATCGACCATTTTCCGGGCGAATTCGACCGCGTCGATGCCGGTCTTCTCGCGTCCGCCATGGGTGAATATCTCCCAACGATCGACCTCGCCGGCGCCGGAAACCTTCTTGGCGTCGATGGCGACGACGATGCACTGATTGCCGAACTTGTCGGCTGCTTCGGCGACGAAATCCGGGTTCTTCACCGCAGCCGTGTTGATCGACACCTTGTCGGCGCCGGCCAAAAGCAGCTTCCTGATGTCGGCGACCTGGCGCACGCCGCCGCCGACGGTCAGCGGCATGAAGCACTGTTCCGCGGTGCGGGCAATGACATCGAAGATGGTTTCCCGGTTGTCGGACGAAGCGGTGATGTCGAGAAAACACAGTTCGTCGGCACCGGCGGCGTCATAGGCCTTGGCTGCCTCGACCGGGTCGCCAGCGTCGATGAGATCGACGAAATTGACGCCCTTGACGACACGACCGTCCTTGACGTCGAGACACGGGATGACGCGGGCTTTCAGCATCAGCGGCTCTCTATCGTGGCGATAAGGTCATTGAGCAACTGGCCGACCAGCGGCGGCACGTCAGCCTGGGCATCGAAGGCCGGATCGTAGGCGGAAACGGTGATGCCGACGACCGGTACAGCAAGCGCCATGGCGCAGGCCGCGTCGCGCAACTGTTCGGGGCTCGGCCCGCCAGGTGTGACATAGCGGTTGGCCTGCAGCTCCTTCGGGTCGTGCACGTCGAGATCGAGATGCATGTGCACGCTTTTGGCGCCGGCGGCTTTCAGCCTTTCGGTCGCTTGCGCCACGCCGGGGCATTCAGTGCGGATCACCGGCAAGGTCTTGAGGAGTTGTTGCTCGGCCGGATCGAGATCGCGGGCGTTGACGAGCACGCAGCGCGAGGGATCGATCGGCTGGAAGCCGGGAATGGCTGATGCCATCGGGCGCCAGCACAGACCGAGCACGGTCGCCAGCGCCATGCCGTCAAGGAAGCCGTATACGGAGGTCTCGGGCGTGTTGAGGTCGCCATGCTGGTCGGCCCAGATGATCGCATCGGCGCCTTCGCCGGCGACCGCGCCAGCACTGGTCAGGCAGTTTCCGGCGAGCACGATAGGAAACCGTCCCCTGTCGATGGCAATGCGGACCTCACCCGAGACGGCGTTGCAGACGGCAAAGCCGGTGGCGATCTCCCGCTCCTGGTCGCCGCCGACCCTGCCGATATCCTCGACCGCGACGTCGTGGCCAGCCATGGTCAGGGCATCGACGAGACCGCCCGCAATCAGCGCGTCCGGCCCCTGGCCCATGCCGCCATGGTAGTGGCCGCTGTCATAGGAGGCGAGGATGATGGTGATCTTCACGATTTCGCCTCCGCCACCGGCCGGCCCTGCAGGATCGCCAGCGCCTCGGCCGGATCGATGCGGCCGTCATAGAGCGCGCGGCCCGAGATGGCACCTTCGAGCTTTTGTGCGTCCGGCATGGTCATGCGCACGATGTCGGCGATCGAGGCCAGCCCCCCGAAGCGATGACCGGGATCGATACGGCGTCGGCGAGGTCGATGGTGGCATCCCAGTTGATGCCGGTCAGCACGCCGTCGCGATCGATGTCGGTGTAGATGATGGCGGCAACGCCGGCGCCTTCGAACTTCTTCGCCAGTTCGATGACGCCAAGGCTCGACGCTTCGGCCCAGCCCTCGACGGCGACCTTGCCGCCCTTGGCATCGATGCCGACCGCGACCTTGCCAGGGAAAGCCTTGCAGGCCTGCCGGACCAGATCGGGATCGCGCACCGCCACCGTGCCGAGAATGACGCGAGCGAGACCGCGAGCGAGCCAGTCCTCGATCTGCGCAATCGTGCGGATGCCGCCGCCGAGCTGCACCGGGTTCTTCGTCGCCTTGAGGATGGCGCCGACCGCCGCGCTGTTGACGCTCTGGCCCTTGAAGGCGCCGTTGAGGTCGACGACATGCAGCCATTCGAAGCCCTGGTCCTCGAAGGCTTTTGCCTGCGCGGCGGGATCATCGTTGTAGATGGTGGCGGTCGCCATGTCGCCGTGCTTCAGCCGCACGCATTGGCCGTCCTTGAGGTCGATGGCAGGAAACAGGATCACGATTCAGGCGCCTTCAACGATGACGAAATGGCCCGTCGATGCGGCCAGCCTGAATTTCGAGGCATGCTGATATTCGGGCGAATGATAGCATTCCACTGCCTTGTCGTAGGATTCGAACTCGATCACGACATGGCGATTGCCTGTCGGCTGTTCCGGGTTCTCGTGGCGG
The DNA here is from genome assembly GCF_056868045.1 of Mesorhizobium sp. HAY1-8B. Classification (NCBI taxonomy): domain Bacteria; kingdom Pseudomonadati; phylum Pseudomonadota; class Alphaproteobacteria; order Hyphomicrobiales; family Phyllobacteriaceae; genus Mesorhizobium; species Mesorhizobium sp. HAY1-8B. The sequence goes on along the minus strand of NZ_CP200321.1, from coordinate 1,269,096 downwards.
CCCGCCCGCACGATGAATTTGGCGCCGTACTTGTCAAAGGCAACAGCATTCGCCTCGATATAGTGCTTGTAGACCTCGGGATCGCGAACATCGATCATCGCCATCCAATAGCCCTTCCTGCTCATGTTTCAGGGCCTCCACTTCAGGAAATTGGTGATCAGCGCCAGCCCCAGCGCCTGGCTCTTCTCCGGATGGAACTGCGTGCCGACGAGATTGTCGCGGGCGACGGTGGCCGTCACCGGGCCGCCATAGTCGGCGACCGCCAGAACCTCGTCCGCCTTGCGCGCGTCGAGATGATAGGAGTGGACGAAATAGGCGTGCAGTCCCGCGGTTCCGGTTGGAATGCCGGCAAACAGCGGATGCTGGCGCCGAAGCTCGATCGTGTTCCAGCCGATCTGCGGGATCTTCAGCGCCGGATCGGCCGGCGTGATCTCCTTGACGTCGCCTGATATCCAGCCAAAGCCTTTGGTGACGGTTTTTTCCAGGCCGCGCTCGGACATCAGCTGCATGCCGACGCAGATGCCGAGGAAAGGCCGACCCTTGGCGATCGCGACGTCCTCGACCGCTTCCCACATGCCCTCGACGGCACGCAGGCCCGCCGCGCAGTCGGCATAGGCGCCGACGCCGGGCAGGACGATGCGGTCGGCGCTACGCACCCGGTCGGCATCGGCCGTCAGCTCGATCTCGGCCGATATGCCGGCTTCGCGCGCGGCGCGCTCGAAGGCCTTGGTGGCCGAGCGCAGATTGCCCGACCCATAGTCGATGATTGCTACCCGCATGTCAGGGCCGTCCCGGGATGTGGGTCAGGCCCAGCGCCATGCCGGGCTGCGCCGGGCGGGCCAGGGCGGCATCCGGAACCATGCGTGGCGCGGGAATGGTTTCCTCCGCGTGCCCTTCGGCCTCAAGCGCATAGCGGATGTCGGCGTCGCCGAGCCGGCCGGCGTGAACCACGCCCCATTCATGCCAGCCGCGCCGGCGAAGGGCAGCGATGCGCAACCCCTGCCCCTCCAGGCCGACATAGAACGAGACGAGCAGCGACAGCAGCGAACTTGCCAATCCAAGGCCAAGATTTTGCCCAGCCATCGAAAGCAGGCCCATGACGACGAAGGCAAGCCCGGCTTCGATCCACAGCCGATGCCAGGCGAGCCATAACGGCGGCACCAAGAGGCCGAGCCAGGTGAAGCCGTCGCGGACAAAGGCCGTGGTGTCGACCTTCTCGCTGCGGCCGGGCGGTTCCATCACGACATAGGCGGCCATGGCGCTATCCCTTCAAAGATCCCTTGGTGGAGGGAACCGCATCCGGCTGGCGCGGGTCCGGCTCGAGTGCCGTGCGCAGCGCGCGCGCCACCGCCTTGAAGCAGGTCTCGGCGATGTGGTGGTTGTTGGCGCCATAATGGTTGGTGACATGCAGCGTGATGCCGGCATTCTGCGCCAGCGCCTGGAAGAATTCCCTCACCAGTTCGGTGTCGAACGTGCCGATCTTGGGCGACGAGAAGGACACGTTCCAGACCAGGAACGGCCGGCCCGACACGTCGATCGCCGCACGCGTCAGCGTCTCGTCCATGGCAAGGTCGATCGAGGCATAGCGCATGATGCCGCGCCGTTCGCCCAGCGCCTTGGTCAGCGCCTGGCCGAGCGCGATGCCGGTGTCCTCGACCGTGTGATGGTCGTCAATATGCAGGTCGCCCGTCGCCCTGACCGTCATGTCGATCAGGGAATGGCGCGAGAAGCTGGTCCAGCATGTGGTCGAAGAAGCCGACGCCCGTGGCGATATCGGATTTGCCCGAGCCGTCGACATGGACAGACACCGAGATGTCGGTCTCCTTGGTCTTGCGGCTGGCTTCGGCGGAACGGGGCGCCATCACTCTATCCTTGTCCCAGCGGTTCACGTGGTAAACCGGGTTCACATGGTAAACCGGTTCACAGGCTCCAAGCGCTCGCGGACTTGAAAACGAATGCCTTCTATCAGCATGATCCGGCGATTGCCAGTTGCCTCGGACAGAGGTATCGGGCCTTGCCGGAGAGGCGATTTGCAATCATTGGTCCCGTGCATACATATGGCCGATAAAAATCACTCGTACCGCGCCAATCGCCTTTTGGGATCGCGCGAATCGGAGCCAGGAAATGTCTGATAATCTGACCATGCACGCCACGACCATCGTGACGGTGCGCAAGGGCAACAAGGTGGTGATCGCTGGCGACGGCCAGGTCAGCCTTGGCCAGACCATCATGAAGGGCAATGCCCGTAAAGTGCGCCGCATCGGCAAGGGCGGCAATGTGATTGCCGGTTTCGCCGGCGCCACCGCCGATGCCTTCACGCTGCTTGAGCGGCTGGAAGCCAAGCTCGAGCAGTATCCCGACCAGCTGACGCGCGCCTGCGTCGAACTCGCCAAGGACTGGCGCACCGACCGCTATCTGCGCCGGCTCGAGGCGATGATGCTGGTGGCCGACAAGTCGGTCTCGCTGGCGCTGACCGGCACCGGCGACGTACTCGAACCCGAATTTGGCGTCATGGCTATCGGGTCGGGCGGCAATTACGCATTGGCGGCGGCACGTGCGCTGATGGACACCGACAAGGATGCCGAGGAGATCGCCCGCAAGGCGATGCAGATCGCCTCCGATATCTGCGTCTACACCAACAACAATTTCGTCATCGAAACGCTCGATGCCGCCTGAGAAGGTGGGCCTTGATCCCGAAAAGTGGGAACCGGTTTTCGGAAAAGATCATGGCCAAACAAGAAGGTAGCTATGATTTTCGGCCGGTGACTGAAGAGGACCTGCCGATGATCGCCGGCTGGCTCGCCGAGCCTGAAGTCGCTCAGTGGTGGAACGATCCGGAGGCGGAAATCGCCGAGATCCGCGATCATATCGACTCGATTTCGGTCGAGCCGCTGATCGTCGAACTCGGCGGCAAGCCGATCGCCTATCTGCAGAGCTACGATCCGCATTTGGAAGACGACCATCCCTATGCCGACCAGCCGTTCGGCACGCTCGGCATCGACCTGTCGATCGGCCGGCCTGAACTGATCGGTATCGGCCATGGCTCGGCGATCGTGCGCCAATTCGTCGAAGACCTGTTCAGGGAAGGCGTACCGCGCGTCATCATCGATCCGGACCCGGCCAATATCAGGGCCATCCGCGCCTATGAAAAAGCCGGATTCCGGACCATTGATCGCAGGCAATCGGTCTATGGCAATGTGGTGCTGATGGCTATCGATGCAGAAGAGGGCGACGCTGAAGAGGGCGATGCCGAAGAAGGCGACGGGGAAGAGGGGCTATAGGGCATGAATGCATCCGGCGAGGAGAAGAACCTCTCGGCCTACGAAAACAGCTGGCGGATGGGGTTGCTGCTCGTTGCCGGGCTTGTCATCGTCCAGGCCGTCACGCTCTATCTGATGGGCCGGACGCCGATCTGTACATGCGGCTACGTCAAACTCTGGCATGGCGTGGTGAACAGTTCCGAGAATTCCCAGCACATTTCGGACTGGTACACCTTCTCGCACATCATCCACGGCTTCCTGTTCTACGCGCTGGCACGGTTCCTGTTCCCACGCTCGCCGATCGGCCTGAGGCTGGCGTTCGCCGTTCTCATCGAAGGCGGCTGGGAGTTGCTCGAGAACAGCCCGTTCATCATCGACCGCTACCGTGCCGGCACCATCTCGCTCGACTATTACGGCGACAGCATCATCAATTCGGTGTCCGACACACTGGCCATGGTGCTGGGATTTGTGATGGCGCGAAGGCTACCTATATGGGTGATCGTCAGCCTCGCCATCCTTTTCGAACTGGGTACCGGCTACCTCATCCGGGACAATCTGACACTCAACGTGATCATGCTGCTGCATCCGTTCGAGGCCATCAAGCAGTGGCAAAGTGGAATTTAGTGATATGAGCACATTTTCTCCCCGCGAAATCGTTTCGGAACTCGACCGCTTCATCATCGGCCAGAAGGACGCCAAGCGCGCCGTGGCCATCGCCTTGCGCAACCGCTGGCGCCGCCAGCAGCTGGAAGGCCAGATGCGCGAAGAGGTGATGCCGAAGAACATCCTGATGATCGGGCCGACCGGCGTCGGCAAGACCGAGATCTCGCGCCGCCTGGCGCGTCTGGCCGGTGCGCCTTTCGTCAAGGTCGAGGCAACCAAGTTCACCGAAGTCGGCTATGTCGGCCGTGACGTCGAGCAGATCATCCGCGATCTCGTCGAGATCGCCATCGGCCTGGTGCGCGAGAAGATGCGCGAGGACGTCAAGGCGCGCGCCCACATCAATGCCGAGGAACGCGTTCTGGAAGCGCTGGTCGGCAAGACGGCGAGCCCGGCGACGCGCGACAGCTTCCGCAAGAAGCTGCGCGACGGCGAACTCGACGACAAGGAGATCGAGATCGAAGTGGCCGATACCGGCAATGGCGGCATGCCCGGTTTCGAGATCCCCGGCATGCCGGGTGCCAATATCGGCGTGCTCAACATCAACGACATGCTGTCCAAGGCGATGGGCGGCAAGAAGACCAAGCTGCGCAAGACGACGGTGAAGGAATCCTACGATCTGCTGGTCGGTGACGAGTCCGACAAGCTGCTCGACCAGGACGAGGTGGTGCGCCGGGCGCTGGATGCCGCGGAAAATGACGGTATCGTCTTCCTCGACGAGATCGACAAGATCGCGGCCAGATCGGACATTTCGGGCGGGCCTTCGCGCGAAGGCGTGCAGCGCGACCTGCTGCCGCTGGTCGAAGGCACCACGGTGGCGACCAAATACGGGCCGCTGAAGACAGACCACATCCTGTTCATCGCATCGGGCGCCTTCCACGTCTCGAAGCCGTCCGACCTGTTGCCGGAATTGCAGGGCCGCCTGCCGATCCGGGTCGAGCTGCGCGCGCTCGAGAAGGAGGATTTCGTCCGCATCCTGACCGAGACGGAAGCGAGCCTGATCAAGCAGTATATCGCGCTGATGAAGACCGAGGGCGTCGACCTGACCTTCACCGACGACGCCATCGATTCGCTCGCCGGCATCGCTGTCGATCTCAACGCCAGCGTCGAGAATATCGGCGCTAGGCGACTGCAGACGGTGATGGAACGGGTGCTGGACGAGATTTCCTACGACGCGCCCGACCGCAACGGCACGAGCGTCACCATCGACGCCGCCTATGTGGAAAAGCATGTCGGCGATCTCTCCAGAAATACAGATTTGTCGCGATTCATCCTCTAAACGACAGCTCTGGAAGGTTCCGGCGCCGGAACAGGCAACACCTCCGGCGGAGTCATGTGTGGCCAGATGGTACCATCTGGCCACCTTTCGTCTTGCCGGCGGAAAGGGCGCTCTCGACTCAACCCAGAGCATTACCCTAGTTTGCGCGGCAATACCTCAGGGCGGCGGCGCATGAAAAAACTCATCCCAATTATTCTCAGGCCAATCATTCTCAGGCCAGTCATTCTGGGCTTGACGCTGGCCGCGACGCTGTTCGTCGCCGATGCGGCGACATTGGTGCCGCCGGGAAACCGCAATGCCGAGCAGCCCGACATTCCAGGCGCCTCGAGCCGGCGCACGCAGGCGACCAACACCACCTTCCAGGCGAAATACCGGAAGGTTTATGCCCTGCTGCAGAACGACGCCGATCTGCGCGCCAAGATCAAGAAGGCCGCTTCCGCCTACGGCATTGATCCCCTGCACATCGTCGGCGCCATCGTCGGCGAGCACACCTACAATGTCGACGCCTATGACCGGCTGCAGACATACTACGTCAAGGCGATCTCCTATCTTTCCAGCAAGCTGTCCTTCGCCTATGACGGCGAGGACATCACCGATTTCGTGCAGCGGCCGGAATTCAAGAAATGCGCCGCGATGTCGGACAGCTACGACCTTTGGGAATGCCGCGAGCAGGTCTGGAACCATTCGTTTCGCGGCAAATCGGTCGGAGGGACAAGCTTTCCCGATGACCGCTTCGGCGCCACTTTCTTCCAGCCCTACTATGCCGGCCAGACCTTCGGCCTTGGCCAGCTCAACCCTTTGACGGCGCTGCAGATGAGCGATCTCGTGCACAAGGTCTCCGGCCTGCCGAGGCTCGACGTCGGGGACCCCAATTCGGTCTACAAGACCATCATGGATCCCGACCTGACGCTGCCCTATGTCGCCGCTACGATCAGGAAATCGATCGATGCCTACAAGAGCATCGCCGGCTTCGACATTTCGGGAAATCCGGGACTGACCGCCACGCTCTACAATGTCGGCAATCCGGAGCAGCGTGCCTATGCGCTGAAGGCGGAGAACGACGAGCGTCGCGCCGCCGGTGAACAGGTGAAGCTGCCGGAAGAGAATTATTACGGCTGGCTGGTCAACGACAAGCTGCCGGAACTCAAGGCGCTTTTCTAGATCGCTTCAGGGAACCCGCAGAACCCTACGTCTGCCTGTCGCCGTCTTCGATCTTGGCAAGTGCATTCAGCCGCGCTTCGCTGATCTCCGCGCCGTTCTTGTCCAGAATGATGATACCCACGGCCTTGGCGCGCCGCAGTGCTTCGAGACGCGCTACAGCCTCTTTCGCAGCGGCAAAATCGTCCCTGATCTGCGCGACCGAAATGCCGTAGAGGATCGAATAGGGCATGAGCCGGTAACCTAGAGCAACCTGCGCAGGCTAGCACGGCTCAAGCGGCCAGCAACGATTTCAGCTTTACGGCCTGTGATCCCAGCGCCTCCGGCGCCGGCCTGGCCTGCTTGCCGATCAGCATTTCGGCCAGCCTGATGTCACGGGCGACAGCGTTGCCGGGACCGATGCCGCTGGCCGCCACCAGCCTGCCGTCCTCGGCCAGGTGGAAGATGATGAAGGCGCCATCATCGAGATCGCGTCGCACGGTGCCGCGGCCTTCGTCGGCAAGGCCGGATATCTGCAGGGTGAGCCCATACTGATCCGACCAGAACCACGGCACCGCCGCATGCGCTTCGCCGGCTCCGAGCATATTTTTCGCCGCCAGCGCGCCCTGTTCCTGCGCATTGCGCCAGGCTTCGAGCCGCACGCGGCGGCCGCCATAGACGGCAAGCGGGAACGAACAGCAGTCGCCGGCGGCAAAGACATCGGGATCGCTGCTGCGCAGCTCGGCATCGACCGCGATGCCATTGTCGATGGCCAGGCCGGCCTCGGCCGCGAGCCCGGTCACTGGCACGGCGCCGATGCCGATGATAGCGAGGTCGGCTGTGATTTCGCGTCCGCCGGCGAGCGCGATACGCACATGCTCGCCGTCGTCGGCGATGGACGCAAGGCCTTCACCGCACAGGATATCTACGCCTTCGGCGACATGCGCGGCATGAATGATTTCGGCGATCTCGGCCGGTACGCCGCGCATCAGGATGCGCGGCTGTGCCTCCACGACAGTGACCGCAGCGCCGAGATTGCGGGCCGCGGCGGCGAGTTCGAGGCCGATGAAGCCGCCGCCGATGACGGCGATGCGGTTGCCCGCACGGAGGTGGGCGCGAATGGCCAGCGCATCGCCGAATGTCCTGAGATAAACGCAGCGCTTGCCGAGGCCAGGCATCTGCAGTTTGCGCGGGGTCGAGCCGGTGGCCAGCAGCAACTTGTCGTAGGGCAGGACCGAACCGTCCGACAGGCGCACCGTATGCGCCGCGCGATCGATCGCGACGGCCCGGACGGAACGGATATGCCGGATCGATTTCTCGGCCAGGATCGCGTCGCTGGCGATCGCCTTGATTTCCGGCGCGTCGCCGGCCATCGCGTCCTTGGACAAAGGCGGCCGTTCGTACGGCAGGTGCGGCTCGTCGCCGACCAGCGTCACCGGCCCGTCATAGCCGAGATCGCGCAGCGTGAGCGCTGCGCGCCCCCCGCATTCGCCAGCCCCTATGATGACCATTCCGCGCGTCATCTCCGTCACCCGATCTGCACGAGGACTTTGCCGGCGTCGACCCTGACCGGATAGGTCCTGAGGTTGACGCAGACCGGCGCGCCCCTGGCCGCGCCGGTCTTGTAGTTGAAGCGACCATTGTGCTTGGGGCATTCGATGATGTCGTCCATCACCAGACCGTCGGCAAGATGCACCTTTTCATGTGTGCAGAGCCCGTCCGTGGCGAAGTATTCATCGTCCGGGCTGCGATAGATGGCGAAGGTGCGCCCGCCATGATCGAAGCGCATCACATCCTCTTCGTCGATGTCATCGGCAGCACAGGCCTCGACCCAGTCGCTCATTCAGTTCTTTCCCCAGGGAATTGCGTTGAAACAAAGAGTGTAGATCGGATGCCACGATCATTCCGCCGCGGCGGCGATGACATCGCCATGGAATTCCTCGCGGTACGGCTTGGCGGTCGGCGGCAGTTCGCGCTTGAGGAAATAATCCTCGTTGCGCAGCTGGCGCAGGAAGACCGGGATCATCTCGCGGTAGCCGGCCAGGATCGATGGCGTCGGCGCCGGCAGATCATGCTTGATCAGCGCATGCAGCTTGGGCAGAGCATGGTAAGGCACCATCGGGAACATGTGATGCTCCACATGATAGTTCATGTTCCAGTAGATGAACCGGCTGATCGGGTTCATGTAGACGGTACGGCTGTTGAGCCGGTGGTCGATGACATTGTCGGCGAGGCCGCCATGCTGCAGCAGGCCGACCATGACGTGATGCCAGGCGCCATAGAGCCTGGGCAGGCCGACCAGCATCAAGGGCAGAAACGATCCGGTGTAGAGCGCCAGCACGATGGTTGCGGCATAGATCGCGGTCCAGATACGGGCAATGCGGATCGCCTTGCCCTGCTCCTGCTCGGGAATGAAGGTCTTTTCGGCCGCGCTGATGTTGCCGGCCGCGTTGCGCAGCATGTCCGACATCGCATGCCAGGCATCGAGCACGCCGACAAAGCCGAGGATGGCGCGCACCAGGTCCGGCGGCCGCATGACCGAGATTTCCGGGTCGCGGCCGACGATGATGGTGTCGGTGTGATGGCGCGTGTGACTCCAGCGCCAGGTCACCGGGTTGCGCATGATCATGAAGCAGGCGATCTGATAGATCACATCATTCATCCACTGCGTCCGGAAAGCCGTGCCGTGGCCGCATTCGTGCCAACGTGAATCGGTGGATGAGCCGTAGAAGACGCCATAGACGAAGAAGAACGGCACACACCACCAAGTGCCCCAGAACCAGGCGCCACCCGCACCGCTGACAATGAGGGCGGCGAGCCAGATCGCGGTGTCGCGGATCGCCGGCCCGTCGGAGCGTTGCATCAGCTCCTTCATCTGCTTGCGCGGAATGTCCGTGTGATACCACTCGGCCGCCGACAGCCCGTTTTCCACGGCGAGCTTGGCGTCGCGCCCGATCAGGCTGTAGTCACGCCGGGACGGCGCTGTCGTCATGATTGCCTCCCTCGGCTGGGCATCCGCCCGGGCGAATGCGGCTCACCCATTGGCTTCGAGCCTAAAAATACCGCCGAGCGATGATAGACTCAATATCACAAAGATAGTTTCTATCATTTCCTATCAGAATGATGTATCCATGCTATTGGGAATAGAACGAGGGCGATCATGGCGAAACGGCCGACCATCACCGATCTGGCACGCATTTCCGGCGTCAGCGTTGCCACGGTGGACCGGGTGCTCAACAACCGCCTGCCAGTGCGCGAGGAAACCGCGCGCCGTGTCTACGAGACCGCGACCGAGATCGGCTATCACGCCGCCGGCCTGATCAAGCAGCGGATGCGCCATGAGCTGCCGGAGTACCGGCTCGGCTTCCTGCTGTTGCGAGGCAATGACGTGTTCTATTCGGAGTTCGCGCGGCAGCTCGAGCTCGCGGTCTCGCAATCACAGCGCTTCCGCGGCGTCGCGATCATCGATTTCGCCAGTTCGCTGACGCCGGACGAAATCGTCGAGCGCACGCGCAAGCTGGCGGCCAGATGCAGGGCCGTCGCGCTGGTCGGGCCGGATCACCCGACGCTGACGGTCGTCGTCGAGGAGATGAAGGCCAAGGGGTTGCCGGTGTTTTCGTTGCTGTCCGACTTCGCGGCCGGCATTCGCGAAGGCTATGTCGGCCTCGACAACCGCAAGGTCGGCCGCACCGCGGCCTGGATGATCTCGAAAGCGGCGAAACGGCCTGGCAAGGTCGCGCTGTTCGTCGGCAGCCACCGCTTCCACGGGCATGAGTTGCGCGAGATCGGCTTCCGCTCCTTCTTCCGCGAACAGGCGCCGGACTTCACCTTGCTTGAAACGCTGGTCAATCTCGAGGCCAACCAGATCACGCAGGATACGCTGCTCGATGTTCTCGCCCGCCATCCCGATCTGGTCGGCTGCTATGTCGCCGGCGGCGGCATGGAAGGCGCGGTCGCGGCGCTGAGGCAAGCCAGGCCGGCACAGATGCCGGCGGTGATCTGCAACGAGATCACGGCGGTCTCGCGTTCGGCCCTGGCCGACGGCATCCTGACGATGGTGATCTCGACGCCGCTGACCGCACTTTGCCGCGACCTCATGGACCTGATGGCGCATGCCATCGAGACCGGCGCCGCGAACGCGCCGGGGCAGACCTTCCTGCCGTTTGAAATCTACCTGCCCGAGAATATCTAGCGATGCATTGCGCCTCCGGGTATCGCCCGGCCGAGTTGACGCAGAATCCCGTCGCCAATATAGACCGCTAATGGGTGAGGACAGGTTTGGGTACATCGCCTTTGGCAAGGACGAGCTCTATGCTCGTGGGGCGCTTTTCAGCGCCCTTCGGCTGTTGCATTACACGCCGGGAGCCAGAATTTCAGTCCTGACGGACCGGCCAGGCGTTTTCGACGGCTATCCGATCGAAGCGATCGAGCTTACCGCCAAAGAAATGACCGAGATGTCTTTTGGCGATCGGTACCTGTTTGGCATCAAGGCGGCCGGCATCATTGAGCTATTGCGGCGTTGCGATCGCCTGTTTTTCATGGATACCGACATCTACCCCGTTGGCAATGTATCGAGATGCTTCGGAAAAATCTCCGCCTCGCACTCGATCATGAGAAAATGCGAAGGGACGCCAAAGGCCGCCGCCTATCAGGCAATCGCGGATAAGGGATTTTTGCTTGGGGACCAGCGGCTGTCCGGACGCGAGCCGATGTGGAATAGCGGCGTCGTAGGTGTCCACAATTCCAATCTTCCGGCGCTGGCTGAAGCTTACCAGGCCATCGAGCAAATGATCGGCGTGGTCAGAGCACACACGTCCGAACAGTTCTGCATTGGTGTGGCGTTATCGCAGCACGGTCGCTCCATAAGCGGACACTGGCTGCCCCTGCGGAACTATAACACCAGAGGTCGAAAGCTATTTGCCAGGCAGCGCATTGAAGCCTTTTTCGAGCGCGCCAATCATCTTACCGTAAGTCAACAGATAGAGTCCGCGGGAAGATACCGGGTGTGGCGGGCTCCGCTCGACTTGTTGATGCAGCGGGACATCTGGCACTTCTAGGCCAATCGCCGCAGCCCATCACGGGCCCCTCACTTATGCCCCCGGACTTGCCCCGGCTTGGGTCAGCCCTCGCATCGAGCACGCTCGCCCAGCCCGCATCGACGCCGCTTTCCCGCATCGGCCAAAATCGCGCATCCGGTTCTGGAATCGCCCTTGACGCCTTGTGGCAAAATGGAATAAATATTTCACCAACTGTATATTTTGGTTCTTTCGTTCCGGAACGTCTGTTTCAAACGGAGAGTTTGGCGTTCCAGCCGATGCGGGGAATGCAGCGCGGAACGAAACGATATCAGGGAGAGATTCCCCGGGGAGATCGGGGATTCCGGATAGATCGGTGCAACCGGACACCAAAAGTGGAGGAGAGATACAATGAAGAAACTGCTTTTGGGCGTCGCCTTCGCGGCGCTGATGAGTTCATCGGCCATGGCCGCCAAGATCGGCGTATCGATGGCCAAGTTCGACGACAACTTCCTCACCGTGCTGCGCAACGGCATGATCGCGCAGGCCAAGGGCATGAGCGGCGTCGAGCTGCAGGTCGAGGACGCACAGAACGACGTCGCCAAGCAGCTCGACCAGATCAAGAACTTCGCCGCTTCGGGCGTCGACGCCATCATTGTCAACCCTGTCGACACCTCGGCCACGCAGGCGATGTCGGACGCCGCCGCGGCCGCCAAGATCCCGCTGGTCTACGTCAACCGCGAGCCGGTCAATGTGAACTCGCTGCCGGACAACCAGGCCTTCGTCGCCTCGAACGAAGCCGATTCCGGCACGCTCGAGACCAAGGAAGTCTGCCGCCTGTTCAAGGAGGCCGGCAAGAAGGAAGCCAATGTCTATGTGATCATGGGCGAGCTTTCCAACCAGGCCGCCGTGCAGCGCACCAAGGACATCGAAGAGGTGATCGCCACGCCGGACTGCAGCTTCATCAAGATCATCGACAAGCAGACCTCGAACTGGAACCGCGACGAGGCACAGAACCTGATGACCAACTGGCTGTCGACCGGCAAGCCGTTCGATGGCGTCATCGCCAACAATGACGAAAGCGCCATCGGCGCCATCCAGGCGATGAAGGCCGCCAACATCGACATGAAATCGGTTGTCGTCGGCGGCGTCGACGCCACCCAGGACGCGCTGGCGGCGATGCAGGCGGGCGACCTTGACGCAACCGTGTTCCAGGACGCGGCCGGCCAGGGTGCCGGCGCGCTGGATGCGGCGCTCAAGCTGTCCAAGGGTGAAAAGGTCGAGCACAAGGTCTACGTGCCGTTCCAGCTCGTCACCCCAGCCAACATCGACAAGTTCCTGAAGAAGAACTGAGCCACGGACATACGGAGCGGCGCTTTCGCGCCAAAGAAGGCGCCGCTCCTCTTTCCCTCAGCGCCTGAAGGCGATCGAGGAACGACCGCGGCTGACGGAGGATAGAAGATTGTCACAGACATCCCATGGCGTCGGAGGGCTCACCTACGATGCGAAGAAGCGCGCATGGCCGGCCGAGCTCAATGTTTTCCTGGCGCTTGTCATCCTCGTCGTCGCCTTTGAAGTGATCGGCCGGGTCTTTCTCGGCGACAGTTTCCTGTTCAACACCCGCAGCGACGTCGGCGGCATCTTCAACGAGGCGCGCCTGCAGATCATCATCCTGCAGGTGTCGATCGTCGGCATCATCGCCATCGGCGTGACGCAGGTGATCATCACCGGAGGTATCGACCTGTCCTCGGGTTCGATTGTCGGCGCCACCGCCATGATCGCCATGAGTTTCGCCCAGGTGGCAACCGTCAACGGCAACCCAAATCCCAAGGCGATGTTCCTGGCGCAAGGCTGGACCGACCTGCCTGTGATCGTGCCGCTGCTGGTCGCGATCGGCTGCGGCCTGCTGGCCGGCCTCGTCAACGGCGCCTTGATCGCCTACACGCGCATTCCGCCCTTCATCGCCACGCTCGGCATGATGGTGACCGCGCGCGGCATCGCCAAATGGTGGTCCAAGGGCCAACCGATCTCGTTTCCCACCGACAGCTTCGCCGCGATCGGCAAGGGTCTGATGCCTGTCATCATCTTCCTGTCGCTGGCGGTGCTGTTCCAACTGATCCTGACCTACACCCGCTACGGCAAGCACTGCTATGCGATCGGCTCCAATGAGGACGCCGCGCGCATGTCCGGCATCAAGATCGCCAACCACAAGATCCTGGTCTACGTCATCGCCGGCATTCTCGCCTCGCTCGCCGCCGTGGTGCTCTCCTCCAAGAACCTCACCGCCCAGGCCGGCATGGGCGTGATGTACGAACTCGACGCCATCGCCATGGCGGTCATCGGCGGCGTCTCCCTGTCGGGCGGCCGCGGCTCGATCATCGGCACGGTGATCGGTTCGCTGATCTTCGGCGTCATCATCTCCGGCTTCACCTTCCTGCGCCTCGACGCCTACTACCAGGAGATGGTCAAGGGCGTGATCATCGTCGGCGCGGTCGTTCTCGACCAGTGGCGCCAACGCCTGCGGGCATTGAGGGCTTGACCATGTCAGACATCGTCCTGAAGACCGAAAACCTCACCAAACGCTATGGCGGCGTGCATGCGCTCGAGGGCGCCAACTTCGAGCTGCGCAAGGGCGAGCATGTCGCCATCATGGGTGACAATGGCGCCGGCAAATCGACATTCGTGCGCCAGATCACCGCGGTCGAGCAGCGCACCAGCGGCCAGATCTGGTTCGATGGCAAGGAAGTGAATTTTGCCGGGCCGATCGAAGCGCGCACGGCGGGCATCGAGACCGTGTTCCAGAACCTGGCATTGGCCGATGATCTCGACGTGCCGTCGAACCTGTTCCTTGGCCGCGAAAAGGTGCTGTTCAATCTCGGGCCGTTCTCAATCCTCGACCGCAAATACATGCGCAAGGCAACCGAGGCTGCACTGATCCGCACGGCGGTGAAAATCCCCAATCTCTCCAACACCATCCGCCACATGTCGGGCGGCCAGCGCCAGTGCGTGGCGATCGCCAGGACGGCGACCTTCGCCTCCAAGCTGATCATCATGGACGAACCGACGGCGGCCCTCGGCGTGCAGGAGACGGCGCAGGTCGAAAACATCATCCGTACGCTGAAGGACAATGGCGAGCCGCTGATCCTGATCAGCCACAATATGCGCCAGGTGTTCGACCTGTGCGACCGCATCGTCGTCTTCCGGCGCGGCCGCATCGTCGCCAATCTGCGCAAGGAGAACACCGACGGCCAGGACATCGTCTCCTACATCACCGGCGCCAAGACCGGAGAGGCGGAACTCGCGGCTTGAGGCCGGGCGTGGTCTCCCGGTTCCGGGACGATCCGCCGCGCCAGGAAAATAGCCTTGCCACCTTTCCCGACAAGAAAGGTCGGGACACAACTCTCTCGAACCCACCCCTAGAGGAAATATCCATGACTGTTCGCTTCGCCCTCCTCGGTGCCGGCCGCATCGGCAAGGTCCATGCCCGTGCCGTCGGCTCCAACCCGCAGGCCAAACTGGTGGCCGTGGCCGATGCCTTCGAGAAGGCGGCTAAAGAGCTGGCGAGCGCCTATGGCGCCGAGGTGCGCACCATCGATGCGATCGAGACATCCAAAGACATCGACGCCGTCGTGATCTGCACGCCGACCGACACCCATGCCGATCTGATCGAGCGTTTCGCCAAGGCCGGCAAGGCGATCTTCTGCGAGAAGCCGATCGACCTGAACGTCAAGCGGGTGGAGAAGTGCCTGGCCGTGGTCGAGAAGGCCAAGGCGACGCTGATGGTCGGTTTCAACAGGCGCTTCGATCCGCATTTCGCCGCCGTGCGCAAGGCCATCGACGACGGCGCCATCGGCACGGTCGAGATGGTCACCATCACGTCGCGCGATCCCGGCCCGCCGCCAGTCGACTACATCAAGCGTTCGGGCGGCATTTTCCGCGACATGACCATTCATGATTTCGACATGGCGCGCTTCCTGCTCGGCGAGGAGCCGGTGGCGGTCAGCGCGCACGCCTCGGTGCTCGTCGACAAGAAAATTGGCGAGGCCGGCGATTTCGATAGCGTCAGCGTCATCCTGGAAACCGCGTCCGGCAAGCAGGCAATCATTTCGAACTCGCGCCGCGCCACCTATGGCTACGACCAGCGCATCGAGGTGCATGGCTCGAAAGGCATGATAGCGGCCGAGAACCAGCGGCCGGTGTCGATCGAACTGGCCAACGAGAAGGGCTATACCCGCCCGCCTTTGCACGACTTCTTCATGACCCGCTATCTCGACGCCTATGCCAACGAGATAGCCGCCTTCATCACGGCCGCGACGAAGGGCAAGAAGGCAGCGCCAAGCGGCGCCGATGGCCTGGTGGCGCTGAAGCTGGCGGACGCGGCGCTGAAATCGGCGACGACGGGCAAGACCGTCCGCCTCGACAAGTAAGTACCGGAATTCGGATCCCAACTACAGGAGCAGGGCGATGAGCACATCCGCCGATCGCAATTCGAAAACGCGCGCCATAGTCACCGGCGGCGCGCAAGGCATCGGCTTCGCCGTCGCCGAGGCACTCGCCGACGAGGGCTGCCGGGCACTGGCGCTTATCGGCCGCTCTCAGGAGAAGGGCGACAAGGCCGTCGCCACCCTCAAGAAGTCGGGCGTCGACGCCATCTTCATCAGCGCCGACGTTTCCAAGGTGGCCGACTGCAAGCGCGCGGTGGCGACCGCGCTCTCGCATTTCGGCACCATCAACGCGCTGGTCAATGCCGCTGCGACGTCGGCGCGCGGCTCGCTCGTCGAAACATCGGAAGAGCTGTTCGACACGATCTTCGACACCAATGTGCGCGGGCCCTTCTTCCTGATGCAGGGCGTGGTGGCGCATCTCCTGGAGAAGAAGGCTCCCGGTTCGATCGTCAACGTGCTCTCGATGTCGGCACATACCGGCCAGTCCTTCCTGACGCCCTATTCGACCAGCAAGGGCGCGCTGATGACGCTGACCAAGAACGTCGCCAACGCCTATCGTTTCAACCGCATCCGCTGCAACGCGGTGCTGCCGGGCTGGATGGACACCGAGGGCGAGGACATCGTGCAGAAGAAATGGCATGACGCCCCGGACGACTGGCTGGCGAAGGCCGAAGCCGCGCAGCCGATGGGCCAGTTGGTGAAGCCGGACCAGCTCGCCCGGCTGATCAGCTACATGGTCAGCCCGCAATCGGGGGTCATGACCGGATCGCTGGTCGACTACGACCAGAGCGTTGCGGGGTCGTCACCGGAGTAGGGCCGACGGTCCGGCGGAAACGCCGATCACTTCGTCATCCACGGGCGGAGCAAGGAGCGCAGCAACGCGGCATAGACCCGAGGATCCATGCCGGGACTCCTGAGCGCCGCCGCGGTGCAGAATTCTGCTCCGCTGCACCCTTCGACTGAGGTCGCGGAATGGATCCCAGGGTCTCCGCGACGGAGCTTCGCTCAGGGATGGCGAAATCGCGAGGGTTCGGCCTACCGGAATTGACAGCCATCAGGCACGTGACAAACGCCTCCGCATCGACTATAAGAGCCGCATGATCCACCTGTCCGCCACGTATTGGTACTTTAGCAGCTCGCTGGCGGCGGGAGGATTGCGCTCGATCTGAAGATTGCAGCAACAACATCCGAACAGCCGCCAGACCTGGCGGCTTTTTTGTTTCAGCCGGCAGGTCTCCTAACAGGAGCAGAAAGCCGTGTTGACCACCACAGACGACCTTCGGGTCAAGGAAATCCGAGAACTGAGCACGCCGGACCAGGTGATGCGGGAGATCCCGCGCACGCTGACGGCGACGCGCACCGTCAGCGCATCACGCAATGCGATCCACGCCATCTTGAACGGGTCCGACGACCGGTTGCTTGTCGTCGTCGGCCCCTGTTCGATCCACGATCCGGTCGCGGCCGTTGACTATGCCAGCCGTCTGGCGGCGCTGCGCGAGACCCTGGCCGACCGGCTCGAGATCGTCATGCGGGTCTACTTCGAGAAGCCGCGTACCACGGTCGGCTGGAAAGGGCTGATCAACGATCCCGACCTCGACGGCAGCTTCAACATCGACAAGGGGCTGCGGATGGCGCGCAATGTGCTCTCGGCCGTCAACAATCTCGGCCTGCCTGCGGCGACCGAATTCCTCGACATGACCACCCCGCAATACATTGCCGACCTCGTCGCCTGGGGCGCGATCGGCGCGCGCACGACCGAGAGCCAGATCCATCGTGAGCTGGCGTCGGGCCTGTCCTGCCCGGTCGGCTTCAAGAACGGCACCGACGGCAATCTCAGGATCGCCGGCGAGGCGGTGAAATCCGCTGCCCAGCCGCACCATTTCATGGCGGTTACCAAGGGCGGACGCAGCGGCATCGCGACCACCACCGGCAATGAGGACTGCCATGTCATCCTGCGCGGCGGCGTCCAGCCCAATTATGACGCGGCGAGCGTCGAGGCGGCCTCGGTCGAACTCGCCCGCATCGGCGTCGCGCCAAGGCTGATGATCGATGTCAGCCACGCCAACTCGAGCAAAAAACCGGAGAACCAGCCCAAGGTGGCGGCCGACGTGGCAGGCCAGGTCGCGGCGGGCGACGAGCGCATCATCGGCTTGATGATCGAGAGCAATCTCGTCGCAGGGCGGCAGGACGTCGTGCCTGGCAAGCCTCTCGTCTACGGCCAGAGCATCACCGATGGCTGTATCGACTGGGCGACCACCGAGACCGTGCTGCACGGCCTGGCCGGTGCCGTCGAATGGCGCCGCTCGGCTCGCCGTGCCATGCTGGAGAACCGTCAGGGAGCCGCCTGATCTGGCCAGAGACAAGGCAGGGCGGCGGTTCCCGTTTCAGCCGGGGATCACGCCGCCCTCAGCCCTTCCCAAGCGGTGAAGACCGAGACCGCGAAGAGCAACAGGCCGGCCGCCCGGCCCGCAAGAGTGGTCGCCCGTGGATTGGCGATCAGAAGGTTGCGGCTGCGGCCAGCCGTGATCGCGAGCCCGCCATAGATCGCGGCCTGGGTCAGCACCGTCATCAGCCCCATCACCGTTGCCTGTATCCAGATGGGGCCGTAGTCCGGCTTCAGGAATTGCGGGTAGACGGCAAGCACGAACAGATACGCCTTCGGATTGACAAGGCAGGTCACCAGCCCCTGCCGAAACGCCTTCCATGCAGAGCGGCTGCCGGCAGGCCCGTCCTGACCGACGGTGATGGAGCTGCGCATCAACGAGATGCCGATGAAGGCCATGTAGGCGGCGCCGGCGATCAGCAGCGGCTTGAACAGGACCGGCACGAAATGCATCAGCAGCCCGACGCCGATCGCGCCGTTCAGCGTGTGCACCATGCCGCCGACCATGATGCCGCCGGTCGCGGCCAACCCCCTGTCGCGGCCGCCGGTCAACGCATTGGCCAGCACGAACAGCATGTCCATGCCCGGAACGATGATGATGCCGAACAGGAGAATAAAGAAAAGCCAGAGATTTTCCGCGTAACCCATGTCAGTTGCCTGTCGCCTCGTTCCACCAAGCCGCAGCGGAACCTGTTGATTTTCAATTCGATAGGCAGTCCTATAGGTCGACCCAACTGACAATGGTGTGTCAGTTGGGTCGAAGCCGGGTGAGGAAAATGCGCAAGGCGTCACGCCTGTTCGAGATCATTCAGATCCTGCGGCTGGCGCGGCAGCCGGTGACGGCGGCCATGATTGCCGAGCGGCTGGAAGTGACGATCCGTTCGATCTATCGCGACATCGCCGCGCTGCAGGCGATGCGCGTGCCGATCGAGGGCGGGCGCGGCATCGGTTATATCCTGCGCCCCGGCTTCGACCTGCCGCCGCTGATGTTTTCGATCGAGGAGATGGAGGCGATCGTCCTGTCGCTGGCCCTGCTGGAGCGCACGGGCGACGACGAACTCAAACAGGCGGCCAAACGTGTCAGCGCCAAGATCGCCGGCGCGGTGCCGCCGCCGCTGCGCCAGACCTTCGACGCCAATGCGCTGCATGCCTGGGGTTTCGCCGCGCCCTCGGCCGGCACGATCGACCTGGCGCTGGTGCGCCGCGCCATCCGCGACGAGGAGAAGCTTGATCTCTCCTATCGCGACGAAATGGGCCGCGCCTCCGAGCGCCTCGTCCGCCCGATCGCGCTCATCTATTATGCCGAGACCGCTAACATCGTCGCCTGGTGCGAGTTGCGGCAAGCCATCCGCAATTTCCGCAGCGACCGGATCGAGGATTGCCAGCCGACCGGGCTGCGCTTCAAGGGCGAAGGCGACCGCTTGCGGCAGATCTGGGTCGACGGCTGGGAAACCCCGGCCGCCGGCGGCTGAGGCGCGCTTGTATTACCGCACATCCACCCAACGCTTTTCCTGGAACGAGCGCGCCATGGCGTGCACGGTGCGCTCGATCTCCAGCCCTTCGGCGAACTCGATGAGCCTTGCCGGTCTGCCGGCAAGCCGCGTCAGCAATTCGTGACACTCGATGATCTTGAGGTCGTTGAAACCGAGACCGTGCCCGGGCGCCGGCAGGAAGGCGTCGTAGGGTTTGTGGTGCGGCGCCATCAGGATGGTGCGGTAGCCCTGTTCGGTCGGGCGATCTGACGTGACATAGAGCTGGATTTCGTTCATCCGCTCCTGGTCGAACAGGATCGACCCCTTGGAGCCGAAGATCTGGATGGCGATGCGGCCCTTGCGGCCCCAGGCCGAGCGGTTGACCTGAAGCGTGCCGGCAATGCCGTTTTCCAGATGCATCAAGACGCTGGCGATATCATAGGTCTCGACCGCGCGGCGCCCGCCGGCCGCCAGCTTGCGGTCGGCATAGGGCTTGGCCATGTCGCAGATGACGCTGGAGACGCGACCGAACAGTGCCGAGACCAGCGACAGCGGATGCACGGCGAAATCGTCGAGCGCACCGTAGCCGGAGGCGGCCTCGTGCTTCCAGAAGAAGAGCGCTTCGGGATCGGCCATGAAATCCTCGTCCATCTCGATGCGCAGATGATTGACCTCGCCGATGATCTTCTCCTCGAGCAGCGCGCCGATGTGGCGGATGGCCGGGCTCTGGATGTAATTGTAACCAAGCGCCGCGATCTTGCCTGATGTCTTCGCCGCGGCCGCCATCGCCTCTGCCTCGGCAAAGCTTGGCGCCATCGGCTTTTCGCACCACAAATGCTTGCCGGCTTGGAGAATGGCGATGGCCATTTCCGGATGGAACTGGTTGGGCGTGGTCAGCGAGACGATGTCGACTTCCGGGTCGTTGACGACAGCGCGCCAGTCGCCTGAGGCCTTGTTAAAGCCGAACTCCCTGGCCTTGCGCTGGGCCAACTCCTCATTGACCTCACCAAGATGGACAAGCCTGGGCTTGGCCACGTCCGGAAAGACGGCGCCGACGGCACTCCACGCGATGGCATGGCATTTGCCCATGAAGCCCGTGCCGATAAGACCGACGCCAACCATTTTCCATCTCTCCGCTGCCTGAAGCACCGCGTGGATGAATTAATCCATTTTTTCTCGGAATGGAATGTCTGCCTCATTTTTTATGGCGTTCTTGCACAGGCTCGCTATGATGGGGCAGAGAGGACGCTTCCAATGCATGTCGCCCAGAAGTGCGCAGCGGTTTTGGGACACCGACATGTATGGAATCAAACGGTCTAACGCGCGTTGACACGCCTTGGACAAGCTTGGACGGGCCGACGATGGACGAACGGGTACCTCGCGACTTCGAGACGCTGCGCGCCACGATCCTCGATCGTCGCGAAACCCTGCCGAAACGCATCGCGCAGATCGCCGCCTATGCGCTCGACAATCCCGACGACATCGCCTTCGGCACCGCCGCCAGCATCGCCGCTTCGGCCGGCGTGCAGCCATCGACCCTGATCCGGTTCGCGCAGCAGCTTGGCTTCGACGGCTTCACCAGCCTGCAGCAGGTGTTCCGAGAGCGGCTACGTGAGCGCAACTCGTCCTACGATGAACGGTTGCAGGCCTTGCGCGCCAAGGCCGAGGGCGGCGCCGGCCATCGCGCGATCTTCGACGGATTCGTCGCCGCCGCCAGCACCTCGCTCAACGACATTTCCCGCACGCTGGATGACGCGCATCTGGAAGACGCGATTTCGCTGCTGGCAAAAGCGCAGACCATCTACGTGCTGGCCAAGCGCCGCTCCTACCCGGTGGCGACCTACATCGCCTATGCGCTGGGCAAGCTGAAGATCCGCAACCAGCTGATCGAATCAGCCGCCGGCCTGAATGCCGAAATGGTCGGCTTCGCGACGCCGGCGGACGCCGTCATCGCCATCTCCTTCTCGCCCTATGCGCCGGCCACCATCGAGGAAGCACGCACCATCTCCGAACAGGGCGTGCCGATCGTTGCCATCACCGACAGTTCGTTCTCACCGCTTGCGCAGTTCGCCAGGGTCTGGTTCGAGGTTGCCGAGGCGGACTTCGCCGGCTTCCGTTCGCTGTCGGCGACGATGGCGCTGGCCATGGCGCTGACCGTCGGCGTTGGTGAGAAACGGCGCGACGCAAGCCGCAAGCGCAAGGCCTGAGCCTGTCGCTGGACTCGGGCCAGTCTCAAAATCGGGCGCTGGCTCTTGCTTCCCATGCCTCCACCGGGGGATCATGATTCCGTACTTTTCGGTCCGGGAATGCTCATTCCATATTGACTATGGATTGGAATTATTATTTCATATTCCTGGCACCACGCTGCCGCTCGCGCGTGTTACCCAAACAAATGTTGTTCCTGACAACAAGACCGATGGGAGGTTCCAATGAGCGAAGCCGTGGATTCAAGACAGGCGCCGCTCGACGTCATCACCATCGGCCGCGCTTCCGTCGACCTCTATGGCCAGCAGATCGGCTCGCGGCTGGAGGACATCACCTCCTTCGCCAAGTCGGTCGGCGGCTGCCCGGCCAACATCTCGGTCGGCACGGCCAGGCTCGGCCTGCGCTCGGCGCTGCTGACGCGCGTCGGCGACGAGCAGATGGGCCGCTTCATCCGCGAACAGCTCAAGCGCGAAGGCGTCAGCACCGACGGCCTGAAGACGGACAAGGAGCGCCTGACGGCTCTGGTGCTGCTCTCGGTCGAGAGCGAAGGCGTCTCGCCGATGATCTTTTATCGCAGCGACTGCGCCGACATGGCGCTGGCGCCGGAGGATATAGACGAGGCGTTTATCTCTTCGGCGCGTTCGATCGTCGTCACCGGCACGCATTTTTCCCGCCCCAACAGCGACGCCGCCCAGCGCAAGGCGATCCGCGTCATGAAGGCCAAGGGCGGGAAGGTTGTCTTCGATATCGACTATCGGCCCAATTTGTGGGGCCTTGCCGGCCATGCCGAAGGCTTCGAGCGCTATGTCAAATCGGACCGCGTCTCGGCCCAGCTGAAAACGGTGCTGCCCGATTGCGACCTCATCGTCGGCACCGAGGAAGAGATCATGATCGCCTCGGGCGCAGACGACTGCCTGAGCGCGCTGAAGACGATCCGCGCGCTGTCCTCGGCCACCATCGTGCTCAAGCGCGGCGCCATGGGCTGCATCGTCTATGACGGACCGATCAGCGACGATCTGGAAGATGGCATCGTCGGCAAGGGTTTCCCGATCGAGATCTACAATGTGCTGGGTGCCGGCGACGCCTTCATGTCCGGCTTCCTGCGCGGCTGGCTGGGTGGGGAAGACCATGCGACAGCGGCGACCTGGGCCAATGCCTGCGGCGCGTTCGCGGTGTCGCGGCTGCTGTGCGCGCCGGAATATCCGACCTTCGAGGAGTTGCAGTTCTTTCTCAAGAACGGCAGCAAACACCGGGCCCTGCGCAAGGACGAGGCGATCAACCACATCCATTGGGCAACGACCCGCCGGCGCGACATCCCCTCGCTGATGGCGCTCGCCTGCGACCACCGTGTGCAGCTCGAGGACGTGGCGGCCAAGGCCGGCGCCGATGACGCGCGCATCCGCGATTTCAAGGTTCTGGCGGTCAAGGCGGCGGCCAAGGTCGCCGCAGGCCGTGACGGCTACGGCATGCTGATCGACGAGAAACATGGCCGTGAGGCGATGTTTGAATTCGCCAGGCACCCCTTCGCCTGGCTTGGCCGTCCCGTCGAGTTGCCGGGCTCAAGGCCGCTGCGCTTCGAGTTCTCGCAGGACATCGGCTCGCAACTGGTGGAATGGCCGGTCGATCACTGCATCAAATGCCTGTGCTTCTATCATCCCGACGATCCGGCGGCGCTCAAGGAAGAACAGCAGCAGAAACTGCGCGCGCTGTTCGAGGCGGCACGGAAAGTCGGCCGGGAACTGCTCATCGAGATCATCGCCGGCAAGCACGGCAAGCTCGACGACACCACCATTCCGCGCGCGCTGGGGGAACTCTATGCGCTTGGCATCAAGCCCGACTGGTGGAAGCTGGAGCCACAGGCATCGAGCGGCGCCTGGGCCAGGATCGAAGCGGTGATCCTGAAGCATGATCCGTGGTGCCGCGGCATCGTGCTGCTTGGCCTGGAAGCGCCGCAGGACGAACTGGAAGCGGCTTTCGCCGCCACCGCCAAGGCACCCATCGTCAAGGGCTTTGCCGTCGGCCGCACCATATTCGTCCACGCGGCCGAGGAGTGGCTGGCCGGCAGGATGTCGGATGACGAGGCTGTCGCCGACATGGCGTCGCGCTTCGAACAGCTGACCGAGGCGTGGCTTGCCGCGCGCGGACGCAAGGCGGCATAAGAAGGCGGCACAAGGACTGCGGAGGAAACACAATGAGCAAGACAATCCGTCTGACGATGGCGCAGGCGCTGACCCGCTTCCTGTCCCGCCAGATGACCGAGGTAGACGGCAAAAAGGTGCCGATCTTCGGTGGTGTCTGGGCGATCTTCGGCCATGGCAATGTCGCCGGCATCGGCGAGGCGCTCTACCAGGTGCGCGACGAATTGCCGACCTTCCGCGCCCACAACGAACAGGCGATGGCGCATGCGGCGATCGCCTATGCCAAAGCCAATTTCCGGCGCCGCTTCATGGCCGCAACCTCTTCGATCGGACCCGGCGCGCTCAACATGGTGACGGCGGCAGCCCTCGCCCATGTAAACCGGTTGCCCGTCCTGTTTTTGCCCGGCGACGTCTTTGCCAACCGCATCCCCGACCCGGTGCTGCAGCAGGCCGAGGATTTTTCCGACGGCACGGCAACGGTCAATGACTGCTTCCGCCCGGTGTCACGCTATTTCGACCGCATCACCCGGCCTGAGCAGATCATCCCGGCACTTAGCCGTGCCATGCAGGTGTTGACCGATCCGGCCGATTGCGGGCCCGTGACGCTGTCGCTTTGCCAGGATGTGCAGGCCGAGGCCTATGATTATCCCGAGAGCTTCTTTGCCGAACGCTTGTGGCACCAGCGCCGGCCACGCCCTGACCGTGGCGAACTGGCGACGGCCGTGTCGGCGCTCAAGGGGGCGAAGAAGCCGCTGGTGATCGCCGGCGGCGGCGTGCTGTATTCGCAGGCTTCGGACGAGCTAGCGAAATTCATCGAAGGCGCCGGCATTCCGGTCTGCGAGACGCAAGGCGGCAAATCCTCGCTGCCGGACGATCATCCGCTCAACATGGCGGCGGTCGGCGTCACCGGCACTTCGGCGGCCAACCGGCTTGCGGAAGAAGCCGATGTGGTGCTGGCCATCGGCACGCGCCTGCAGGATTTCACCACCGGCTCGTGGGCGCTGTTCAAGAATTCCGGCAAGACCATCATTGGGCTGAACGTCCAGCCTTTCGATGCCGGCAAGCACCGGGCGCTGCCGCTGGTCGCCGATGCGGCCGAGGGGCTCGCTGAACTCGGTGCCGCGCTGAAGGGCTGGAAGGCGCCTGCCGCCTGGACCGGCAATGCGGCCACCGGCAAGAAGGCCTGGCAGGCCGAGGCGGCCAAGGTGACAGCGTCGACCAATGCCGCTTTCCCGTCCGACGCACAGGTGATCGGTGCCGTGCAGCGGGCCATGGGCTCCGGCGTGACGCTGCTGAATGCATCGGGCGGCCTGCCGGGCGAACTGCATAAGCTCTGGCAGGCGGGCGCGCCCGGCTCGTACCATGGCGAATACGGGTTCTCCACCATGGGTTACGAGATCGCCGGCGGGCTCGGCGCCAAGATGGCCAAGCCCGAGCAGGAGGTCGTCGTCATGATCGGCGACGGCTCCTACCTGATGATGAATTCCGAGATCGCAACCTCGGTGATGCTCGGCTTGAAGCTGACCATCGTGCTGCTCGACAACCGTGGCTATGGCTGCATCAACCGGCTGCAGATGGCGACCGGCGGCGCCAATTTCAACAATCTCCTGAAGGACGCGCGCCACGAGATCCTGCCCGATGTCGACTTCGCCGTCCATGCGGCGAGCCTGGGCGCGATATCAGAGAAAGTACCCTCGATCGCCGGGCTCGAAAACGCGCTGCAAAAGGCCAAGAAGAACGACCGCACCACCGTTGTGGTCATCGACACCGATCCGCTGGTTTCCACCGATGCCGGCGGCCATTGGTGGGACGTGGCGGTGCCGGAAGTCTCGGCGCGGCCGCAGGTCAACGCGGCGCGCAAGGCCTATGACGAGAAGCGCCGGATGCAGAGCGTCGGCGATTGATGCGAGCTCCCTTCTCCCCGTCCCTATACGGGAGAAGGTGCCGGCAGGCGGATGAGGGGCGGCGCCAGCGGCCAAAGAATGAACTGTTCCAATCTGGAGTGACGACTTGAAAGCCAAACTGGGCATGTCCCCCATCGCGTGGTGGAACGACGATCTTGCGGAACTGAGTGATGACGTGTCGCTGGAGGAGTGCCTGCGCCAGTCGCGTTCGGCCGGCTTCACCGGCATGGAAATGGGCCGGCGTTTTCCCAACGACCCCGCCGTCATGCTGCCGATCCTGAAGGCAGCCGACGTGACGCTGTGCGGCGGCTGGTTTTCCGGAACGCTGGTCGATGAGGAGATGGGCAAGAACAAGGACCGCATCCAGCCGATGATCGACCTGTTCAAGGCGGTCAATGCGCCTTGCATCGTCTATGGCGAGGTCGGCCGCTCGATCCAGGGCGACCGTTCGAAGCCGCTCGCCACCAAGCCGAAACTCACCAGTGACGAAATGAAGGCCTATGGAAGGCGCCTGACCGAATTCGGCGAATGGTGCGCCGAGCAAGGCATGCCGCTTTCCTATCACCACCACATGGCGGCGGTGGTCGAGACCGAGCCGGAACTCGATGCCTTCATGCGCCATTCCGGCGAAGGCATTCCGCTGTTGCTGGATGCGGGACATCTGGCCTTTGCCGGCGGCGACGTGCTGCGCGCCATCGACAACCACCACAAGCGCATCAGCCATGTCCATGTGAAGGATGTGCGCATGGACGTGATCGACAAGCTCGACCGCACGAAACAGTCCTTCCTAGACGCCGTGGCGCTCGGCGCCTTCACCGTGCCGGGCGATGGCTCGCTCGATTTCGGCGCCATCGTGCAGCGCTTCGCCGACCATGGCTATGAGGGCTGGTTCGTGGTCGAGGCCGAGCAGGACCCGAAGAAGAACCCGCCGCTCAAGATGGCGCAGGTCGGCCACAAGGAGCTGATGCGGGTGATGACGGCCGCCGGCTACACGGTGGAGACCCAGGGTTTTCCGAATGCCTGACGCGATGGGTTCACGGCGAGCCAGGTTGCTGTAGATTGGCCCGATGAAAGATTCCGAGCACCCCTTCTTCCGGCCCTTGTGGCGGCGTGTTGCCGTCGTCGCGGTCTGCGTCATCTGGTCGATCATCGAGTTCGCCACCGGCACGCCGTTCTGGGGCGTCCTCGCGCTCGGCTTCGCCGGCTATGGCGTCTGGCAGTTTTTTTATCTGTACAAGCCGGCCGAGGAGAACAAGGCGACGGCCGAGCCCGAACCGAAGGAGTAAGGCATGTCGAAGCTGCTCGTGAAGGCGGACAAGGGCCATGGCCGCATCGCCCATGTGACGCCGAAAAGCGCTGGCTGGACCTATGTCGGCTTCGACCTGCATCGGATGAAACCAGGCGAAAGCGCCTCGGGAAAGACGGACGATCGCGAGGTCTGCCTGGTGTTCGTCACCGGCAAGGGTGCCGCGAAAGCCGGTGGCAAGGATCTTGGCCTGCTCGGGGAACGCATGTCACCCTTCGAAGGCAAGCCGTGGTCGGTCTATATTCCCGAGGGATCGGACTGGTCGGTAACGGCCGATACCGAGTTGGAACTCGCGGTGTGCTCGGCGCCCGGCCTTGGTGGCGGCCTGCCGGTTCGGGTGATCGGGCCGGACGATCTCGGCCAGGAGGTGCGCGGCAAGGGCACCAACACGCGTTACGTCACCAACATCCTGCCGGAAGGCAAGCCGGCGGACTCGCTGCTGGTGGTCGAGGTCATCACGCCCGGCGGCCATACGTCGAGCTACCCGCCGCACAAGCACGACCAGGACAATCTGCCTGATGAATCCTATCTCGAGGAAACCTACTATCACCGCCTCAACCCGCCGCAGGGCTTTGCCTTCCAGCGCGTCTACACCGACGCCGACAAGAACGGCCATCGCGCGCTGGACGAAGCCATGGCGATCGAGGATGGCGATGTCGTGCTGGTGCCCAAGGGTTATCACCCCTGCGCCGCCTGCCATGGCTACGATCTCTACTATCTCAACGTCATGGCCGGGCCGAAGCGGACGTGGAAATTCCACAATGCCCCGGAGCACGAATGGTTGATGAAGACCTGATCGTTGCGGTGGCGCCGGCTGAAGTTGTTGGTCCAGCTTGAAAAAATCGTCGGCTAAGGACCGCCTGGCTCGATTTGCCTTCGAAAACCCTTCAAAGCTTCGTCAATCCGTCATGGAAATCACCTATGGCAACGGATCTGACGAGGACTTCCCATGCGTTATGCCATCTATTTCACTCCCCGGCAGGACGAACCGCTGGCGCGGATTGCCGCCAATTGGCTGGGCCGCGACCCGTTCGGCGCGGCGACAAGGCCGGTTGAGGCCGTGGCTGATCTGGCGGCGGCGGAAGTTGCCTTCCACACCGCTTCGGCCCGCCGCTATGGCTTCCACGCGACGCTGAAAGCGCCCTTCCGCCTTGCGGCCAACGAGAGCGAGACCTCGCTGCGCGCGGGGCTCGACCATTTTGCCGAGGCGACGCCGGTGGTGACGATACCGCGGCTCGTCGTCAGTCAGATCGACAGCTTCTTCGCGCTGGTTCCTGAGGGACCGTTGCCTTCGCTCAACCGCTTCGCCGACGAGGTCGTGCGCGACTTCGACCGCTTTCGCGCGCCACTGACCGAGGCCGAGATCGAGCGGCGCAGCCCCGATTCGCTGAAGCCGACCGAGTTCCGCAATCTCTGCCAGTGGGGCTACCCCTATGTCTTCGAGACCTTTCGCTTCCACATGACGCTGTCGGGTCGGGTCGGGCCACAGGAAAGCCCTCGTCTTCGCCTAGCAATCGACAGCCTGTTCGCCGAAGTGCTGCAACAACCTGTGCTGGTGGACGCGCTGACGCTGTTTGTCGAAACCGAACCCGGGGCGCCGTTCATGGTGCTTTCCCAGCACGCACTGGGACGCCGACCGGCCAGAAAAATCGCCTGAACAATTCCGGCCCCAGATGATCAAGGACTGCCCAAAATGACCGCCGAGACCGTTCTTTCCAACGCCCGTATCGTGCTTGCCGACGAGATCGTCGAGGGGTCGCTGGTGCTGCGCGACGGCTTCATCGCCGGCATCGATGCCGGTGCTGCCCGCACCGGCGAGGACATGGGCGGCGACTATGTCATTCCAGGGCTGGTCGAACTGCACACCGACCATCTCGAGGGGCATTACGCACCACGGCCGAAGGTACGCTGGAACCCGATCGCCGCGGTGCTTGCCCATGACGCGCAGGTGGCGACGGCCGGCATCACCACCGTGCTCGACGCCTTGCGCGTCGGCATGGACGAGGACGCCGATCTCACCTTGGCCGATATCCGCAAGCTGGCCGATGCAATCGAGGACAGCGTCGCGCAGGACCGTCTGCGCGCCGATCATTTCCTGCATCTGCGTTGCGAGGTTTCGGCGCCGGACTGCCTGCAGGCATTCGCCAATTTCGATCAGGACGACCGGGTCAAGTTGGCCTCGCTGATGGACCATGCGCCCGGCCAGCGTCAGTTCGTCAATCTCGAAACCTATGCCTACTACTACCAGCGCAAGCTGAAGCTGACCGACCGCGACTTCAAATTGTTCTGCGAGAAGCGGATGGCGGAATCGGCGCGCTATTCGGCGCCGAACCGCGCGGTGATCGCCGCTGCCTGCCAGGAGCGCGGCATCGTGCTCGCCAGCCATGACGACGCCACGTCGGGCCATGTCGACGAGGCGATCGAGCAAGGTGTGCGCGTCGCCGAGTTCCCAACCACCGAGGAAGCGGCGCGCGCTTCGAAGGCCGCGGGGCTCGGCGTGCTGATGGGCGCGCCCAACGTCATGCGCGGCGCTTCGCATTCGGGCAATGTCTCTGCGCGCACGCTGGCCAGCGACGGCCTGCTCGACATCCTGTCATCCGACTATATTCCGTTCAGCCTGATCCAGTCGGCCTTCTTCCTCGGCGATATGGTCGAAGGCATTTCGCTGCCGCAGGCGGTCGCCATGGTTTCGAAGAACCCGGCGGAAGCCGTTGGCCTCACCGACCGCGGCATCATCGAACAGGGCCGCCGCGCCGACCTGGTGCGCGTGCGTGTCGACGACCATGTTCCGGTCGTGCGCACCGTCTGGCGGCAGGGACGCCGGGTCGCATGATGGTGTCGGCCTTGATCGAGCGTGAGCTGTCCGCCGAGACGTTTCCGATCCGCCACGGCGTCTTTGTCGCTGTCGTGGGGCCTAGTGGCGCCGGCAAGGACACGGTGATCGGCTACGCCCGCGCGCTCTTCGCCGAAGAGAGCCGGCTGGAGTTCGTCCGCCGCGTCATCACCAGGCCGAGCGATGCCGCGAGCGAGGATCACGACACGCTGGCCGACGCGGCCTTTGTCGAGGCCGAGGCCGACGGCGCCTTCGCCATCTCGTGGGAAGCGCACGGCTTGCGCTATGGTCTGCCTGCCGATGTCGACTGGTCGGTCGCCAATGGCCATGTCGCCGTCGCCAATGTGTCACGCGCGATCATCCCCACCTTGCGCGAGCGCTATGCCAATCTGGCCATTGTCGAGATCACCGCCTCGCCTGATGTGCTGGCCGAGCGGCTGGCGATGCGTGGCCGTGAGTCGCGCGGCGAAGTGCTGGCACGCCTGGCGCGCAGCGCCAACGTCACCCTGTCCGGCCCCGGCGTCACCTCGATCGACAACAGCGGCCAACGCGAGGTTGCCGGCGAACGTTTCGCCGAGCTGCTGCGCAAGGCAATGGCCTTCTCCGACATGTCAGGCATGATCTAAGCGCGCATCCTGCAGCCGCGGTGTGCGGCTCGATTGTCTCGAAGCGCCGCCCAGTGGCGCTCACTTGCTTTCCCGCGGCTCCCGGAGCGCTATGTGGTGCGGACCATATATGTGATTTCGGGCCTCCCTTCCCGGGATTCCGCCGGAAGCTTCGGGCCGGACGAGACAGGACAGGAAGCCCTGATGCAGACGCTGACACCCATACTCTCGACAGTCACGGCGGCATTTCTCGCCTCCTTCGTCGAGGTCGTCGAAGCCTTCACCATCGTGCTTGCGGTCGGCGTGACGCGCAGCTGGCGCCCGGCATTGACCGGCGCCGCCCTGGCGCTGGCGGTGCTGGCGGCCCTGGTGCTGGCGTTCGGACCGCTGCTCGCACTGGTGCCGATCTCCACACTGCAGTTCGTCGTCGGCGTCCTGCTCATCCTCTTCGGCATGCGCTGGCTAAGAAAGGCCATCCTGCGCAGCGTCGGCGTCATCGCCCTGCATGACGAGGCGGCGGCCTTCTCCAAGGAGACCGCCGCGCTGCACCAGCAGGCCAACGACCGTCGTGCCGACTACCTCGCCGGACTGGCCTCGTTCAAGGCGGTGCTGCTCGAGGGCGTCGAGGTGGTGTTCATCGTCATTGCCGTCGGCGCGGCTCACGGGCAAACGCTTTACGCCAGCCTGGGCGCGCTGGCGGCCTTCGTCCTGGTCATGCTCGTCGGCCTGGCGGTCCACAGGCCGCTGGCGCGTGTGCCGGAGAATGCGCTGAAATTCGTGGTCGGGCTGATGCTGACCAGCTTCGGCATCTTCTGGACCGGCGAGGGCATCGGTGCCGACTGGCCGGGCGCAGATCTCGCCCTGCTCGCCATCTTCGCCATTGTCGCGCTGGCGTCCTTTGCCATGGTGCGCTGGCTGCGCAGCACCTACCCCGCGGCCGCTGGAGGGCTCGCCCGATGAATGCCATTCGTCTTGTCGCCAGGGAATTCTTCGGCATGTTCGTCGATGACGGCAATCTGGCGCTGCTGGCGCTGGTGCTGGTGGCCGCCATCGTGGCGGCGGTGAAGCTGCTGGCATTGCCGCCGCTCATCGGCGGCGCGCTGCTGCTGGTCGGCTGCCTCGCCATCCTGCTGCAAAGCGTTCGCCGCGCGGCACGCCAGACCGGTCGATAACGGCGGCGACCATGCGGCTCGATGCCTTGCAGGCATCAGCAGTGCTCATGATTCAGATGATCGGTAGCCGTGCCCAAGAGGTGCGCCGAGAGAGGCACGTTTCTGCCAGCACTTACGGTTACCAAGGCGATGAAAAAGGCTGCCTGAACACTCATGGACAGGCGAATAACATTATAATAGCATACCATTATAACTCGCGGAGGAACGCTGCGTCCCTGGTTTGCAAGGGATGTCGGCAGCGAGATCGATCTGTTTCAAATCCTCGGGCGGCGAGTGCGCCCCGCTCGAACGATATCGACGCAAGGCGCCAGAAAAATGCATGGGAGGAAAACATGCGGACTTTCCTGAGAGGGG
The DNA here is from genome assembly GCF_056868045.1 of Mesorhizobium sp. HAY1-8B. NCBI lineage: Bacteria > Pseudomonadati > Pseudomonadota > Alphaproteobacteria > Hyphomicrobiales > Phyllobacteriaceae > Mesorhizobium > Mesorhizobium sp. HAY1-8B. The sequence continues at coordinate 1,236,928 of NZ_CP200321.1, read as the reverse complement.
CCGGTGCCTTGCTGGCCGGCATCGTGCTGGCGATTGCGGCGCTGTTGCCATCGATCGCTTCGGCACAGTCGGTCGAGGATATTATCGCGCGCGGCAAACTGGTCGTCGCCATCGACACCACGACGCCGCCCTACGGCTTTCTCGACGCCAATCTGAAGCCAACCGGCTTCGACGTCGAGGTCGCCAACAAGATGGGCGAAGCGCTCGGCGTGCCGGTCGAATTCGTCACCGTCACTTCGCCCGGCCGCATCCCGGCCTTGCTGACCAAGCAGGTCGACGCGGTGATCTCGATCTTCTCGATCACCCCGGCGCGCGCCATCCAGATCGACTATTCGATCCCCTATGCCGGCCAGTCGGCGGTGGTGATCGCCCCGAAAAGCACCGGCATCAAGGGTGTCGCCGACCTGGTCGGCAAGAAGGTTGGCCTGACGCGCGGCACCGGCGAGGACGGGTTGCTGACCAAGGCCGCCGAAGCCAATCCGGGCATCGAGATCCTGCGCTTCGACGACTATTCCTCGCTGCTGCAAGCGATGGTGTCGGGCCAGATCGATGCCATGGGCGGCGGCGACTATGGCGAGATCTATCTGAAGAAGGCGCAGAATGGTGACGCCTTCGAGCAGAAATACGTGCTGAAGACCTTCTATTTCGGCATCGGCGTCGCCAAGGGCAACGACAATCTGCGGCAGTGGATCAACACCTGGCTGTTCACCATGAAGACCGACGGAACGCTGGATGCGCTGTCGATGAAGTACCGCAACCAGCCGCTGCCGGTACTGCCGGTTTTCTGATCGACACCTCCAGATGGTGGGGGCCTCGTTGGGTCCCGCCACGACCAATTGGCTTGCCCATGCTTCAGCGCATAGACAATCACCAAAGATTATAATATTATAATTATATTGGGAGGAGCCCAACAGGCAAGACATGAGGTCTTGCCGTGCATCGTCGGGCTGTTTGCGCCTCGCCGCCGACGAATCTGATGGGAGGGGCGTACACAAAATGCCTGGGGAGGAAAACATGCGGAATGTCTTGAAGGGGGTTGGCGCCTTGCTGGCCGGCCTGGTTCTGGCGCTGTCGGCGCTGTTGCCGTCGACCGCTTTGGCGCAATCGGTCGACGAGATCATCGCGCGCGGCAAGCTGGTCGTCGCCATCGATACGACCACGCCGCCCTATGCCTTTCTGGATGCCAATCTGAAGCCGGCCGGATTCGATATCGACGTCGCCAACAAGATGGGCGAGGCGCTCGGCGTGCCGGTCGAATTCGTTACCGTCACCTCGCCCGGCCGTATCCCGGCGCTGCTGACCAAGCAGGTCGATGCCGTAATCTCGATCTTCTCGATAACACCGGAACGCGCCATCCAGATCGACTTCTCGATCCCTTATGCCGGGCAATCGGCGGTGGTCATCGCGCCGAAGCGCATGGCGATCAAAGGCAATGCCGATCTGGTCGGCAAGAAGGTGGGGCTGACCCGCGGCACCGCGCCGGACGGATTGCTGACCGCTGCGGCAGCGGCCAATCCGGGCATCGAAATCCTGCGTTTCGACGACCAGCCGGCGCTGATGCAGGCCATGATTTCCGGCCAGATCGACGCCATGGGCGGCGGCGACTATGGCGAAATCTATCTGAAGAAAGCGCAAGACGGCGGCGCCTTCGAGCAGAAATACGTGCTGAAGACCTACTACTTCGGCATCGGCGTCGCCAAGGGCAACGACAATCTGCGACAATGGATCAACACCTGGCTGTTTACCATGAAGGCGGATGGCACGCTCGACGCGCTATCGATGAAATACCGCAACCAGCCACTGCCGGTGCTGCCGGTCTTCTGATCTTTCGCTCCCGCGCGGGACCGGCATTGGATCGGTCCCCGCTACCTTGACCTTCGTGACGGGATGCCATGCAAACCGCCCTGCAATTCGGCCCGATCCTTGTCCATCTCGACTTGCTGCTGCGCGGCCTGGAAAAGACCATCCAGCTGGCGGCACTGTCGATCCTGTTCGGCACCGCCATCGGCGTGCTCGGTGCCGTCGGCCGCAGCTTCGGGCCGCGCTTTGTGTCGTGGCTCATCGCTGCCTATGTCGAGCTGATCCGCAACACGCCGCTTCTGATCCAGCTCTATTTCGTCTTCTTCTCGCTGCCGCTGTTCGGCTTCAAGCTGTCGAGCAACACGGCCGCCGTCGTCGCGCTGTCGATCCATCTCGGCGCCTATGCGACCGAAATATTGCGCGCCGGCATCGAAGCCGTCCCGGAGGGGCAGATCGAGGCGGCCAAGTCGCTCGGCCTCAGCCGCTACCGCATCATCCGCCATGTCGTGCTGGTGCCGGCGGCGCGCGCGGTCTACCCGTCGCTTTCGGCGCAGTTCATCCTGCAGATCATGGGCACCTCGATCGTCGGCGCGATCGCGGCGGAAGAACTGACGGCGGTCGCCAACAACCTTGTCATGCAGACCTTCAGGAGCTTCGAGGTCTACATTATCATCGCCATCATCTATTTCGTGCTGGTGCAGGCCGCCAGCCTGCTCTTCGCCGGCATCGGCAAGCTCGTGTTCCGCTGGAAGGTCTGAGCCATGAGCCTGCGCGATTTCGGCCCCAACGAACTGATGTTCCTGCTCTTGGCGACACGCTGGACGATCCTTCTGGCGCTGATCGCCTTTGCCGGCGGCGGCCTGATCGGCCTCGTGGTGGCGGCGATCCGGGTGGCGCCGGCGCGACCGCTGCGCTGGCTGGCTGCCGGCTACATTCAGTTCTTCATGGGCACGCCGATCCTGATCCAGCTGTTCATGGCCTATTACGGGTCATCCTTCCTGGGCTACAGGCCAGACCCGTGGGCGGCTGCGGCGGTGACCTTCTCGCTCAATGGCGGCGCCTTCTTCGGCGAGATCTTCCGCGGCGCCATCGAGGCTATCCCCAAGGGACAATGGGAGGCTGCGACAGCGCTCGGCTTCCGTTTTGTCAGGACGCTGCGGCTGGTGGTCATTCCCCAGGCGGTACGGCTGATGCTGCCGCCGACGGTCGGCTTCATGGTGCAGATCGTCAAGACGACGTCGATCGCCTCGCTGATCGGGCTGACCGAGCTCGCCCGCGCCGCCACGCAGGTCAACACCGTGACTTTCCAGCCGGTATTGGTGTTCGGCACGGTGTCGATCATCTACTTCGCGCTGTGCTGGCCGCTATCGCTCTATGCCGGCTATCTCGAGCGTCGTTTCGCTACCGGAATGACAAGGAAGGCCGAGACACCGCTGGCGATGTCGGCGGCTTGAGTGTGGACGTCAGCCCTTGAAGGCCGGCAAGGTCAGGCCCTTGACGCCGACATCGAGCGCGAACAATCCGCCAGGGTTCTTCTGGCCGATGAAGTGGCTGTTGGGACGCTTCAGCACGGCCGAGGTGACATAGAGGATGTCGAGGTCCTTGCCGCCGAATTCGCAGCAGGTCGGCAGATCGGTCGGCAGCAGCACCGTCTGCATCAGCCGACCGTCGGGGTCGTAGCGGCAGATCTTGCTGGTCACCGGAATGGTCACCCAGTAGCAGCCTTCGGCGTCAACCGTGGCGCCGTCGGCAACGCCGCCGGTCACCGTCATGTCGATGAAGGTGCGGCGGTTCTCGATATCGCCGGTGGCGGGATCGAAATCATAGGCCCAGACCGCGCCGGCATGGCTGTCGGAGAAGTACATGGTCTTTGAATCCGGGCTCCAGGCGAGCCCGTTGGAGCAGCCGATGCGGTCGATCATCTTGTGCACCGAGAGATCGGGATCGAGCCTGTAGAGTGCACCTATGAATTCGATCGGCTGGCCCGGCACCTCGAACATCGAGCCAGACCAGAAGCGGCCCTGGCGGTCCGGCTTGCCGTCGTTGAAGCGGGTCTTCGGCATATGCGCTTCCGGATCGACGATCGCCTCGAACCCGCCGGTCACTGGGTCGAAGAAATGAAAACCGTTGGTCATGGTCAGCACCAGGCCGCCTTTCTCGCGCAGGCCGAGGCAGCCAAGATATTCCGGTGTCTCGAAGGTCTCGTCCTTGCCGCTCGACGGATCGTAGCGGTGGATCAGCTTCTTCCAGATGTCGATCCACCACAGCACGCCGGCCTGGGGGTCCCAGAGCGTCCCTTCGCCGAGCTCGGCCCTGGCGTCGACGACACAAGAAATTTCGACCATGGTCAGCCCTCTTTTCTGCGCAGCTTGCCGCCAAGCCCGGCGAAGGTTTCGCTGCCGATCGACACGGTGAGCAGGATCACCGCGCCATAGACGATAAGCAGCGCTCCGCTCGACAGGTTCAGCGCTGGCAGCAGGCCGGTGAGGATGGTGAGCACCATGGCGCCGGCGACAGTGCCGAGATAGTGGCCGCTGCCCCCGAGGATCGAGGCGCCGCCGATGGCGACCGCGGCTATGGACGTGAACAGATAGGCGTCACCCATGCCGAGATAGGCTTGGCCGGAATAACCGGTCAAAAGCATGCCGGCGAAGGCGGCGGTGAGGCCTGATATGACATAGGTGAGGATGGTGGTGCGCGCTGTCGGCACGCCGGAGAATTCCGCGACCGTGGCGCTGGTGCCCAAGGCATAGAGATGGCGGCCGAACGCCGCCTTGGAGAGCAGCAGCGTCGCAACCAGCGTCAATGCCAGCCAGATCAGCGCAATGACCGGAAAGCCGCCGATGCGGCCGACCGAGAGGAACTGGATCAGGGCTGGCGCCGAGGGTGTTGGCGAACCGCCGGTCAGCACCAGGATCAGGCCTTGCAGAATGACGTTGGTGGCCAGCGTCATGATGATCGGCGGCACGCCGAACTGGGCAACGCCGAGGCCGTTTATCAAGCCGATGAACGCGCCGCCGCCAAGCAGCAGCGGCATCACCCAGACCAGCGGCAGGTCCTGGCCGCCGCATAGCAGCGCCATGATGATGGCGGCCGAGTTGAGCACCCAGGGTACCGACAGGTCGATGCCGCCGCCGATGATGACGAAGGTCTGGCCGAGCGCGACGATGCCGACGAAGGCGGCAAGCACGACAGTCGAGCGCATGTTGGAGATCGACAGGAAGCCCGGCGAAAACAGCGCCGTGACCAGGAGCAGCACGACCATGCCGGCATAAGCGAGCACGATCAGGCGGTTACGGGCAAGGAAGGCGCTCATTGGACGCGGCTCCTCGCAGCTTTTTCGGCGACGGAACTGGCGAGCACCGAGAGCAGCAGGATGACGCCCGACGCGACCGGCTGCCAGTAGCTCGACACATGCAGGACGAAGACCAGATTGCCGATCAGGGTCAGCACGAAGGCGCCGATCAGCGTGCCGGCAAGATGACCACGACCGCCAAACAGGCTGACGCCGCCGATAACGGCCGCCGCCACCGAGGGCAGGATATAGTCCTTGCCGATGGTCGGCGAGCCGGCCCCCGTCTGCGTCACCAGGAACAGCGCCGCACCGGCCGCGAACAGGCCCGACAGGCCGTAGGTGACGAGGTTGACCCTTGTGATCGAGACGCCGGACAGGAAGGCCGATTTCTCGTTGGAGCCGGTCGCCTGGATGGCGATGCCGACCCGCGTCGCGCGAAACCACCACCAGAAGACGAGCAACGCCAGCAGCATCCAGACAGGGCTGGTCAGGCCGATGAGTTGTGCGGACGCGAAGCCGACCCACCACGAGGGAATGCTGCCGCCATCGGTCGGCAGGATGATCATGGCAACGCCGTTGAGGATCGACCAGGTGGCGAGCGTCACCAGGAATGGCTGCAGCCTGAGCAGCGAGATCAGCAGGCCGTTGAGCGCGCCGATGACGAAGCCGAGCGCCAGGATGATCAGTGTCCAAAGTGCCGTGGTCGACGGATCGTCGGTGAAGCGCGTTGCCGCGATCACCGTGCCAAGGCTGATCATGCCGCCGATCGACAGATCGATGCCACCACGCACCAGCACGATGGTCTGGCCGGTGGCCGCCAGCATCAGCGTCATTGCCGCAGCCGTGTCGAGGTTGAGCTCATCGAGCGAAAAGACACCGGACTGCAGGCTGCCGTAGATACCGAAGATCAAGGCCAGCATCAGGCAGGCGACCAGGAACGGCGCGCGGTCGAGCAACCGGCCGCGCCAGTCGATGCCGGGCTTGGCAGGTTTGATTTCGGCTGGCCTTTGCGCCATCTCCATAGGGTGCTCCGCGGACATCACCATGCCTCAGGCCGCCCTTGTTTCAAGCATGGCGGCGCGCAAAATCTGCTCCTCCGAGATCTGGTCCCCCTCCAGCGTCGCGGCAATGCGGCCATTGCGCATGACCAGCACGCGGTCGGCGACGTGGACGAGTTCCGGCATGTCGCTGGAATGGAACAGGATCGCGTAGCCCTTGGCCGCGAGGTCGCGCATCAGCTGAAAAATCTCTCCCTTGGTGCCGACATCGACGCCGCGCGTCGGATCGTAGAGCAGCAGCACGCGCGCCTGTGTGAGCAGCATCTTGCCGAAGATCACCTTCTGCTGGTTGCCACCGGACAAGGTGCCGGCGAGTTGCTCCGGCGTGCCGGCCTTGATGCGCAGGAAATCGACCATTTCCTTGACCAGGGCGGCTTCCTTTTGCCGGCTGAGCAAGCCGTTCTCGGTAAAGCGCTTGATCACCGACAGTGTCAAATTTTCGCGCACGCTCTTGGTCAGGAGCAGGCCCTGCCCGCGCCGATCCTCCGGCACCAGCGCGATGCCGTCCTTGCCGGTCAACGCCTGGCGTGGATTGCCGATCGAGGCGCGCTTGCCCCAAAGCTCGACCGTGCCGCTCGCTCTTGTGGCTCCGAACAGTGCCTGGAACAGCTCGCGCTGGCCGTGGCCCTGCAAGCCACCGACGCCGAGAACTTCGCCCTCACGCAATGCGAAATCGACTCCGGAAAGCCGCCCGCCACTGGAGAAATTCCTGACCTTCAGCGCAATGCGATCGGTGGCGGTGGCAATGCGCTCGGGATAGAGCCGGTCGAGATGCCGACCGATCATCTGGGTGACGATCTCGTTGTCGGAGACGGCATTGGCTTCATGCGCGGCCACTGTGCTGCCATTGCGGAAGATGGTGAGCCGGTCGGCGATGGCGCGTACCTCGGCCATGCGATGCGAGATGAAGATGACCAGCCGGCCTTCGGCGGCCAGTTGCCGGGTGAGCTTCAGCAGCCATTCGGCTTCACGCGCCGGCAAAGCCGAGGTCGCCTCGTCGAGGATCAGGATGCGCGGGGCCTTGGCCAGGCCCTTGGCGATCTCGACGATCTGTCGTTCGGCCAGCGTCAGCCGCCGCAACTCCTGGTCGGGGCGGAGTGTTGGGAAATTGTATTTTTCCAGCAGCGCCAACGTCTTGCGGCGCATCTCCGCGCGGTTGACCGTGCGCAGCAGCGTTCTTGGCTCGTGGCGGAACCAGATGTTCTGTTCCACGCTGAGATCGGGGATCAGCGACAATTCCTGGAAGACGGCGGCAATGCCGAGTGCCCGTGCGGCATCCGGATCAGCGGGACGATAATCCTGGCCATCGACCAGGATCGAGCCGCCATCGTGCCGTACGGCGCCCGACAGGATCTGGATGAAGGTGCTTTTGCCCGCGCCGTTCTCACCGAGCAGCGCGTGCACCTCGCCGGCGCGGGCGCTGAATGTCGCCTCGCTCAGCGCGACGATGCCGCCATAGCGTTTGGACAGGCCGTTGACGGTGACGAGGTCCATGAATGCGCCTTCGAAAAGCTCTCCCGACATCTTGCGATGCCGGGAGACAGGGTCGTGGTCACGGGATGTTACTTGGTACCGGCAGCTTCCGCGGCGGTGATCTCGACCCAGTCGGGCGTGATCGGCAACGTCAGGCCGGGCGCCTGGTCGGGGAACGCATTTTCGCCAATCGCGATCTTGATCATCTTGGTGCCGGGATAAAGCTTGGACTCGAAGGGGTCGGTGGTGACGAAGTCACCCTTGACCGAGACGGAACGCTCGGCCGGTTTCTTGCCGGTGTCGAGAATGTCGACCGCGAGCTTGATCGCTTCGGAGGACAGATAGGCCGGGTTGGAGCCCAGGATACACTTGGCGCCTTGCGTCTGCGCGCAGGTGACGGCGGCGACATTGTAGGAGAAGCCGACGACCGGGACGATCGGCCGGCCGGCATCCTTCAACGCCTGGATGGCGCCGGAGCCATAGCCTTGCGTCATGATGCCGTCGATCTTCGGATTGGCGGCAAGCAGGGCCGCGACGCCGGACTGTTCCGGTCCAAGCGCATAATTGCCGTTGTAATAGCCGACGATCTTGATGTCGGGATATTTGGCCAGAACCTTCTCATAGCCTTGCTGCAGCTGCGCCGAGATAGGCGCACCGGCGAGGCCGCGGTCGAGGATGATGTTGCCCTTGCCGCCAAGCTGCGCGGCCATCCATTCGGCCATGACAGAGGGGATGCGATCCCAGTCGGAAGCGACGGCGAGCGCGCAGGGCTCGGTCACCACCTGGTCGAAGGAGATGACGACGATGCCGGCATCGCAGGCCTTCTTGATGGTCGGGTTCAAGGCCGAGTCCGAGCCGGCGTCGACGAGGATGGCATCCGGCTTCTGGCGGATGATGTTGTTCAGCGAATTGATCTGCGCCTGGACGGTGTTGTCGACATTCTCGATCTTGAGGTCGACGCGGCCCTTGAGCGGCCCCTTGTTGACCGACACGGTGGCGACACGCTCCATCTGCTGGCGCCAATCATTGCCGACGAAATTGTTCGAGAGATAGATGGTGTAGGGCTTCTTGTCCTCGGCGTGGCCGGCCTGTGTGCCCGCGGCCATCATGGTGACGGCAAGCGCTGCAAGGCCGATGTTACGGCTTGGTGATTTCATGATTTTCTCCTCCCATTTTTCGTTGCGAAATCGCGACGCCTAAAGTGGCGCCTTGCATCCACATCAGGTTCCCGAAGCCTCCTTGGGCGTGATCTCGACCCAGCTCGGCGACACCGGCAAGGACAGTCCCGGCGCCAGATCCGGAAATACGGTCTTGCCGAGCTCGATCTTCACCGCCGAGGAATTCGGGGCGTATTTGGCATCGACCATATCCGTGGTCAGGCCGGGTGAGTTGAATAGTACGGTGGTGTCGGCCGGCTTCTTGCCGGTGTCGAGAATGTCGACCGCGAGCTTGATTGCCTCGGCCGATAGCGAGGGCGGATTGGCGCCCAGCCAGCATTTGGCGCCCTTGGTCTCGGCGCACGTCACGCCGGTACCGTTGAAGGCGGCGGCGACGACGGGCACCATCGGCCGGTCGGCATTCTGCAGCGCCTTGATCGCGCCGGTGCCGTAGCCCTGCGAAAAGATACCGTCGACTTCCGGATGGGCGGCGAGCAGGCTGGCGACGCCCTCCTGTTCGGGCCCCGCGGCATAATTGCCGTTGAAGTAACCGACGATCTCGATGCCGGGATACTTCTTCAGCACGGTACCAAAATTCTTCTCGAACTGTTCCGAGATCGGCGCGCCGGCGAGGCCGCGATCCATGAGAACCTTGCCCTTGCCGCCGAGGATGGAGGCCATCCATTCGGCCTGGTTGTTGGCCATGATATCGAAATCGGAATGCAGCTTGTAGGCGCATTCGGCCGAAACGGTCTGGTCGAAGCTGACGACAATGATGCCGGCGTCGCAGGCCTTCTTGATGGTGGGATTGAGCGCCTCGGCTGAGGACGCATCGATGAGGATGGCGGCTGGTTTCTGGCGGATAATGTTGTTCAGCGAATTGATCTGCGCCTGAACGGTGTTCTCGGCGTTTTCGATCTTGAGGTCGACCCGGCCCTTCAACGGCCCCTTGTTGACGGCGACATTGGCGACGCGCTCCATCTGCTGGCGCCAGTCATTGCCAACGAAATTGTTCGAGAGATAGATGACGTAAGGCTTTTGGGTTGCGGTATGGCCCGGCATAGCGCCCATCGAGACTGCGAACCCGGCCAGCGCCGCGAAGCAGGCGCTCAAGCTCCTCAATTTCATGGTCTTCCTCCCAGTGTTTCCTGTCCAGCCGGTGATGGACTGCGCCATCTTGATCGGATGAAGATGAAAAATTGATACCGGTACCAATTGCGAATGTCAATTTGACCAGACTTCCCCGAGGCTGCGTCCGCGAGCCGAATTCGCCAGATTTCCTCCCTTGCGACTTCTCTCGTGGACGGCACTTCAGCCTAGCTATCATGCTATTATAATTTTATGAGCCTGTCTATGCGATCCCGGCAGAAAATACGGCCTCCGGCGCGCTTCAGGACAGATCGTTGGGTGCGTCGTAGGTGATGCTGAAAATGTCCGCGGGATGGCGGGCAACGGAGAATTCGATGCTGCGCTGGTCCGCCGACTGGTAGAGCATCTCCACCGTCAGCACCGGGCTGCCGAGCGTGATGCCGAGGTCGGCGGCAACCACCTCGTCGGCGATCTCGGCGCGCACCGTGACATGCGCCACGTCGAGCCGCAGGCCGAGATGTTTCTGCACCGAACGGAAGATCAGCACGTCGGAAAAGTCTTCCCGCTTCAGGCGCGCGCCGATGTCGGGCGGGAAATAGGTGGTGATCTGCGCCTTGCGCTGTTCGCCGATCGACAGCACGCTGCGCAAGCAGTAGCCCGCTTCGTCCTTGCCCATGCCGAAATGGCGCTGGAGCACGGGCGAAACCTCCTTGCGATAGGATTTCACCGTCAGTTTCGCATCCTTGGTGAAGGCCGCCATGTCGGCAAAGTTCTTGAACTTCCAGCTCAGATTGACCGACGGATTGCGGGCCGCGACCACCGCCGGCTTGGCTGAGCGTTTCCGGATCAGCCCGTCGGCCTCAAGATCGCGCAGCGCCTGGCGAACAGTGATCAGGCTGACGCCGAAATGCTCGGCAATGGTCGCTTCCTTCGGCAGTTCGCCGCCGACCGGGAAGGTGCCGTTGCCGATCGGTTCGCGCAATATGTCGGCAAGCTGGCGGTAAAGCGGCCCATTGGCGCGGCCGAGTGTCCGCCTGGGAAGACTGTCGATGGTGGGAGCGGAATGATCCATGAGCCTCGTCGCGCCTAGAGCGTTTCACCGTTTCACGGAAACGGCGAAACGCTCTATCTCTTGTTTGACGCAATTCCGGACGGAAAACCGCTTCGCACTTTTCCTGGAATTGCTCTAATGTCAAAGCTTTTATAATAGCTTCCTCACCCGGAGGCTAGGCAAGGCTGTTGACGATCATCCGTCTCAGACCAAGAGCCGAAGCGGCTGTTCGATCGCCGATTTCAGGATCGCGAGCCACGTGGCAGCGGTGGCCTCATCAACGCTTGCCGCATCCACCGTCAGCAGGCATTCGGCATGATCGCCTGACGTATTGACCGAGACAGTGAGGCGCATGGCACGGCCGGCCAGGAGCGGTATCATCACCGGCCTGACGTCGCTCTCCGGGAGCAGCCGCAGAGACAGAGCCGCCGGTTTGTCCGCTTCGTCACGGCTGTCGGCCAAGGCGGCGAGCCGCATGGCGCGCAGCGATGTCAGCGGCATCTCGGGGACCACGGCGAATACCGCCTGTCCGCCAGCCAGTTCCAGCGCCACGGCCGCATCGCCGACGCCGCAGGCGTCCGGTATTTCGAGAAATGCTCGACCGGCCGCGCGCAACAGCACGTCGTCGACATCGAATGTACGTCCCGAATTCTTCAGCGCCGCCAATAGATCTTGCAGGGTGCCGAGCGCAATGGAGGTTGCGAAAGCGGCGACACGGGGCACGGCGATTTGGGGCGCTGCCACACGCAGGGCGGCCCCGGGCGAAGCGGCCGGCGCGCCAGCCGAAACGAAGCCCAACACATCGGCGGCCAGGATGCGTCCGCCCGGACCGCTGCCGCGGAGCGTTTCCAGCGACAGGCTTCGTTCGCGCGCCAGCCGGCGGGCATAGGGCGAAGCAGCCAGACGTCCGGATTGCGCCACCGCGATGTTCATTTCAGATACTCTGAATTCACGCAGTTGGTCAGCCGTCCCTCGGCGAGATAGGCGTGCACCACCTCGATCGATTTCAGCCGGAGGTCGCGCATCGATGCCGGACTGTAGAAGGCGGCATGCGGAGTGACGATGAGGCGATTGGCGATCCACGCTTCGCGGCGACGCCAGGCCACCAGCAGCGGATGGTCGAGATCGCCGGGTTCGTTCGGCAAGACGTCCAGTCCCGCGCCGGCGACGGTGCCCCTGCGCATGGCGGCTTCAAGCGCGTCGAGATCGACGATCGGGCCGCGCGCCGTGTTGACCAGGACAAGACCGGGCTTGGCGGCGGCGAAGGCGGCCGCGCCGAGAAGCTTGCGGGTTTCCTCGCTCAGCGGCGCGTGGACGCTCACCACATCCGCGCGCGCCATCAGTTCGCCCAGCGAATGGACCCGCTCGTAACCGGTCGACAGGTCAACGCCGGACAGGAGATGCGGGTCGTAAAACACCACCTTCATGTCGAAGGCCGCGGCGCGGCGCGCGGTGGCGAGCCCGATGCGGCCGAGACCGACGATGCCGAAGGTGGCACCCTTGTGCCGGCGCACCAGCGGCGCCTTGGAGAAATGCCAGCCTTCGGCGCCATTGCCGGCAAGCTCGGCGCCATAGGCAGAGGTGCCGCGCGTCAGCGCCAGCATCAGGCCAATGGCGTGATCGGCGACTTCGGTCGTGCCATAGTCCGGCACATTGCAGGCGGGGATCTTGCGCGTCCCCCAACCCACCGTGTCGATGTTGTCGAAGCCGACGCCGGAGCGCACCGCGATGCGTGCCTTGGGAAAGGCCGATGGCGCGGCGGCGACATTGTGCGTGGGCGAATAGTTGATGACGGCGTCGACCGTCTGGCAGACGGCCGGGTCCAGCGTGGCCGCCTTGTCGTTGGTCGAGCGGGCGAGGATGAACTCGATGTCGGGATAATGCTCACGCTCGAGTTCGGCTTCGTCGGCGGCTTGCCAGTTGGCGCACAGGATCTTCATGCTTGCCCTTCGGATTTCATGTCTGGGTAGAGGTCTATTTCTTGATGCCGCCGATGCGGCCGCCCATCGGCACCACGGCGCCGACCGGCTGATCGATTGCGGCAAGCGTTCCGCTGATCGGTGCCTCGATCTCGACCACGGCCTTGTCGGTCTCGATCTCGGCGATCAGTTCGCCCTCCTTGACCGTTTCGCCAACCGCCTTCAGCCATTTGACGACCGTGCCTTCGCTGACGGTGAGGTCGCCGAACGGCATCGTTATCGGTTCGTCGTCGCCGGGAGCAGCCGTTGCCGCAACTGCCGGCGCGGCGGGCTGCGGCTTCACCGGGGTAGGTACCGACTTAGCCGGCGCAGCGCTTTTCAGACCGACCGTGTACCAGTGATCCGGCACCGGCGGCTTGCCGGCAATGACATCGCGAGCGCCTTGGACAATCCGGGCGGTGTCGACCAGCATGGCGCGCTCCAGAACGGGCGCGAAGGGATGCGAGGTCGGCGCCGTGTGCAGCCTGCCGGGCGGTGCGTCGAGTTCGTCGAAGGCGAGCTCGTTGATGGCCTGGGCGATCTCGCCGCCAAGGCCGCACATCGCCCAGGCCTCATCGACGATGAGCAGGCGATGGGTTTTCCTAATACTGGCGACAATGGTGTCGATGTCGAGTGGCATGATGGTGCGCGGATCGATCACCTCGACTTCGACACCTTCGGCCGCCAGCGCTTCCGCTGCCTCGAGCGCGCGCTGCACCATCTGGCCGGCAGCAACGATGGTGATGTCGGTGCCAGCCCGGGCGATGCGCGCGACGCCGAACGGGACAAAATGCTCGCCGACCGGCACCTCGCCCTTTGAGGCGAACAGCGCCTTGGGTTCCAGCATGATGACCGGGTCGCCGGCTCTGAGCGCCGTCTTCATCAGACCCTTGGCGTCGGCCGGTGTCGAGGGCACGCAGACGATGAGGCCCGGCATATGGGCAAAGACCGGATGATAGATGCCGCTGTGATGCGGGCCTGAACTGCGCAGCGCGCCGGCGCCGACGCGCACCACCATCGGCGCGCTCATCAAGCCGCTGGTCATGTAGCGCAACTTCGCCGCCTGCAAAAAGATCTGGCCGGCGGTCTCGAAAGCGAAGTCGGCGAACATCAGGTCGGAGACTGTGCGGGCGCCGGTGGCGGAGGCGCCGACGGCGGCAGCGGTGAAACCCTGTTCAGAGATCGGCGTGTCGACCATGCGATCGGCGCCGAATTCCTGCCAGAGGTTTTTGGTGTGGGCAAAACTGCCGCCACGCTCGCCGGTGCCTTCGCCGAAATAGAGGATCGCCGGATCGGCGCGCATCTCCTCGGCGATGCCGTCGCGCACGGCCTCAAGCCAGCCTTGCGTGCGGGTCTCGCCAACGGCGCGCGGCTGCAGGGCGGCGGGCGGGTTGATCGGATCGGCAAAGACATGCAGGCGCACCGTAGCCGGATCGGGCTCGGGCGAGTTGCGGGCGAAGTTCAGCGCTTCTTCGACCACCTTCTCGATCCGCGCCTCGATGGCGGCCAGCGCCTCGGCATCGGCGATGCCGTACTCCTCGACCAGTTTCCTGCGGAACATGTCGATCGGATCGCGCTTGATCCAGGCGTCGAGTTCCTCTTGCGTCCGGTAAGTGCCGATGACCGGATCGCCTTCGTGATGGCCGACGGTGCGGTAGGTCTTGGCCTCGATCAGCGTCGGGCCCTTGCCCGAACGGGCGCGCTCGGTGGCCTCCTTCATCGCCAGCCAGACGGCGAAGACATCATTGCCGTCGACAGCCACGCCGGGCATGCCATAGGAAGCGGCCTTGGTGGCGATCTCAGGATTGAGCGTGATGGAGTTGAGCGGCGTCGCCGTGGCGTAGAGATTGTTCTCGCAGATGAAGACAGCCGGCGCCCGCTGCACGGCGGCGAAATTGAGCGCCTCGTGGAAGCCGCCATGGTTGGCGGCGCCGTCGCCGAAGAAGGCGACGCCGATATCGTCACGGCCCTGCTTGCGCGCGCTCATGCCGATGCCGACGGCATGGCCAATGCCGGCGGCGACGATGCCGTTGGTGCCGAACAGGCCGACCGAGCGGTCGTAAAGATGCATGGTGCCGCCGCGGCCGCCGCAAATGCCATCGACCTTGCCGAACAGTTCGGCCATGACGCGGCCGGGATCGGCGCCCTTGGCCAGAGCATGACCATGGCCGCGATGAGTCGATGTGACCCAGTCGGTTGGCCTGAGGTGGGCGCAGACGCCGACGCCGGTCGCCTCCTCGCCGATATAGAGATGCAGGAAGCCCGGCGTTTCGCCCTTGCGGCAAGCGATCTGGGCGATGCTTTCGAAACGGCGCAACAGCACCATGCGTTCGAACAGATCGAGCAGGATCTTCCGGTCGGGGAGGTTTGGCGCACCCCTCGACTCCTCGCGTGCGCGCGCCGCAGACATTGCCACCAAAGCCTCCCTGAATCCATCTGACGCCGGGCGGCAGAGCGCCGGCAGCGGGCTTGTTTGCCGCCCGCTTCGGCGCATCATAGATTATAATAGCATAATGTCTACTGGCTCCAGGCAAAGCCGCATGAAGAGCTAGATTCTCGTCATGCGCACCGTGGCATCCGGGCGCTGGAACAGTTCCGGACGCAGGCTGAGACCGAGCCCGGGCCCATCGAGCGGCGCGACATGGCCGTCCTTGACCGGCGGAATGTCGGCGACGATTTCGGTGTACCAGCCGGTGAAATAGGCGCGCACCGCTTCCTGGTAGTTGATGTTCGGCAAGGTGGCCGACAGCGCGCAGCTGGCGGCATAGACGATCGGCCCGGTACAGTCGTGCAAGGTGACAGGCAGTTCACTGGCCTCGGCCATGTTGGCGATCTTGCGCGCTTCGGAGAGCCCGCCGCACCAGGCGAGGTCGATCATGATGACGCTGGCCGCGCGCTTGTCGATCAGTTGCTTGAACATCTGCCGCGAGGCGAGCCGCTCGCTGGCGGCAATGGGAATTGAGGTGTGGCGGGCAAGTTCGGCCATGGCGTCGAGTTCATTGTAGCGGATCGGTTCCTCCAGCCAGGCGACGTCATACGCTTTCAGCGCCTCCGCGATGCGCAGCACGGGCGGCAAGGTCCACAGCCCGTGCAGCTCGACCATGATTTCCATGTCGCGGCCGACAGCGTCGCGGATCTTCTGGAACGGCTCCAGCGCCTTGTCGAGATCGGGGAGCGAAATGCGGGTGCCGTTCGATACCTCCGCGGCGATGTCGAACGGCCATATCTTCATCGCGCCAATGCCTTCGGATTTCAGGCTCCTGGCGAGATCGCCGGCATTGTAGCGCCAGGCGAGCAGGTCTTCGTACGGGCCCTCGTTCGAATCGCCCGCCTTCAGAGACCAGTCCTCGCCGCGCTCGAACAGAGCGTTCTTCCTAGTGGCGCGGACATGTTTGTAGCCGGCGCAAGTGTTGTAGATCGGCACGGTCTTGTGGGTGCGGCCGCCAAGCAGCCGCCAGACCGGTTCGCCGAGCGCTTGGCCATAGATATCCCAGAGCGCGATGTTGACGGCGGAATTGCCGCGCACCTCGGCGCCGGAATCCCGCGCGCCGACATAGACGCTGCCAAGCATGCGGTCATGCAGCTCGATGTCGCGCGGATCCTTGCCCAGGAGATAGGCGGCGACATTGTCGTGGATGTGGGCCGCGACCGGCCCCGGCGCCCAGAAGGTCTCTCCGGTGCCGATGAGACCGGCATCGGTGTGGACGCGCAGCCAGAACAGGAATGGAAACTCGGCCAGCTGCAGCGTTTCGAGCGCGACGATTTTCATCTTTGTCTCCCCCTTCCAACGGACCGAGCGGCTGACAGGACAGTAGCATATCCTCGTTGACAGCCATTTATGGTACCGGTATCAGATGCGTCAAGATGGTCACCGGGGAGGGTGCTCGCTTGCCTGCCGAAAATCAGAACACGACGTCCAGCAGAGCCCTGGTCACCGGTGCCGCGGGCGGCCTCGGCCGCGAGGTGGCGATCCAGTTGGCTCGGCGCGGCTGTGTCGTTGGGGTTACCGACATCAATGGCGAAGGGCTTGCCGAGACCTCCAGGCTGATCGGCGAGGCCGGCGCGGACGCCGAAAGCATCGTCAGCGATTTCACCGGGGAAGGCGCGCCGGAAACAGCGGTAGAAAAAGTGGTCGCGCGCTGGGGCGGCATCGATATCCTCGTCAACAATGCCGGCTACGGCGTGATCGAACCGTTTCTCGACGCCACCTACAAGGCCTGGACGCGTACGCTGGCGCTCAACGTCACGGCACTCGCCATGGCGTGCAAGGCGGCGGGCCGGGTGATGCGCGAGCAGCGTTCGGGACGCATCATCAACATCACCTCGCCGGGTTCGCGCATGGCGCTGCCCGACTACACCGCCTACACGGCAAGCAAGGCCGGCGTCGATTCCATCACGCGGGCCGCGGCCGTGGCGCTGGCGCCCTATGGCGTGCTGGTCAACAGCCTGGCGCCGGGCATGATGGACACCGAGATGCAGCGCTCGACCGAGGTGGATCTCGCCCGCGCCAATGGCCGCAACGATCTGCAGGCCTTCCTTGATGAACGCACCCGCCGCATCCCGCTCGGCCGCCGCGCCGAGATCTCGGAGGTCGCCGAGGCCGTCGTCTGGCTCTGCCTCGATTCGCCCAAATACATGACCGCCGAGCGGCTCAACATGTCGGGCGGGCTCGACAAGGACTGATCACATGCTGCGAAACTCCCCTCCCGGCAGCGCCGACATCGGCGCGCTCGAACGCAAGGCGATACGGCTGCGCCGGCACATGCTGACCATGGCGCGCGGCCAGGGCCAGGGCTATATCGGTCAGGGCCTCGGCATCGCCGATATGCTGGCCGCGCTGTATTTCCACGAACTGCGCTACGATCCGCACAATCCGGCATGGCCCGATCGCGACCGCTTCCTGCTCTCGACCGGGCATTATTCCATCGCACTGTGGGCCGCACTGGCCGAGGCCGGCATCATTCCCGTCGACGAATTGATCACCTATGGCGCCGACAACAGCCGGCTGGAGATGTCGACGCTCGACACCACGCCCGGTGTCGAAGTGATCGGCGGCTCGCTCGGCCATGGCCTGGGACAAGGCGTCGGCCAGGCGCTGGGCCTGCGCGTGGGCGGCTCCGACGCACGCGTCTTCGTCGAGCTTTCCGACGGTGAGATGCAGGAAGGCTCGACTTGGGAAGCGGCGATGTCGGCCAGCCATTTCAGGCTCGACGGGCTGGTGGCGCTGGTCGACTGCAACGGTATCCAGGCCGATGGCCCGGTGGTGCTCGACATGGAGCCGGTGGCCGACAAATGGCGCGCCTTCGGCTGGCAGACATCGGAGATCGACGGCAACGACATGAGGATGATAGTCGATGCGCTGGCGGATGCGAGGAACCGCAACGGCAAGCCGAAGGCGATCGTGCTGCGCACGCTTCCGGGCAAGGGCGTGCCGCGCATCGAAACCTCCGAGAAATCGCACTTCTTCCGCATCGACGTGGCGCAATGGGACGGCATCATCGCCGAGTTCGAAAAGACCGTGGAGGCAGCCCAATGAGCGGCGCGGCAATGGAGGCCGGGCGTACGCTGGCCATGGGCCAGGACGAAGCGGTTGGCGGCGGGCGGCGGAGCGTGGAGGCGCCTTTCGGCAAGGCTTTGGCGCGGCTTGGCCAGAGCCGTCCAGACATTGTCGGACTGACCGCCGATCTCGGCAAATACACCGATATCTTGCCGTTCCGCGACGCCTTCCCGGACCGCTTCTTCAATGTCGGCATGGCCGAGCAGAACCTGGTCGCGGTGGCCGCCGGGCTGGCGCGCACGGGCAAGGTGCCGTTCGCCACCACCTATGGCGTGTTCGCGACGCGGCGCGCCTATGATTTCGTTGCCATCGCGCTCGCCCACTCCAACCTCGACGTCAAGATCGTCGCCGGCCTGCCGGGACTGACCACCGGCTATGGCGGCACGCATCAGGCGATCGAGGACCTGGCCTTGATGCGCATGATCCCCGGCCTGACCATCATCGACCCTTGCGACGCGACCGAGATCGAAGCAGCCACGGAAGCGATCGCGGAGCATAGGGGTCCGTGTTACATGCGGCTATTGCGTGGCAGCGTGCCGGTAGTGTTCGAGCCCGGCTACATCTTCGAGATCGGCAAGGCGCGCCGCCTTCGCCAAGGTTCCGATGTCGGCATCATCTCGACCGGCTTCATGACCGAGCGGGCGCTGGATGCGGCGGATGCGTTGGGCAAACAAGGCATCTCGGCCGGCGTGCTGCATATGCCGACGATAAAGCCGTTCGACGCCGGGGCGGTGGCGGAATTTGCCGCTGGCTTCAACCATATCGTCACGGCGGAAAACCATGTCGTGGTCGGCGGGCTGGCGAGCCTTGTGGTGGAGACCTTGTTCGACGCCGGCATTGCTAGGAGAGTGACGCGCATCGGCCTGCCCGACCGCTATATCGAATGCGGCGCGGTGCCGACCTTGCAGGCGAAATACGGGCTGACGACCGACGCCATCGTCGCAACAATTGCCGCGTTGAACTAGGACTGCCGCATGAAGATCACCGACATCGAGACCTTTGCCGTCGGCGCCGGCTGGAAGAACTGGCTCTTCGTCAAGGTGCACACGGACAAGGGCATCCATGGCATCGGCGAGGGCACGCTGAACGGCTTCATCAAGACCACCGAAGCGGGTGTACACGAACTCAAGCACCTCGCCATCGGCCAGGACCCGCGCCGCATCAACGCGCTGGCCAAGCGCATGCTGGATAGCGTCTCGCTAGACGGCGGCCATATCCACCGCACGGTGATCGCGGCGGTCGAGGTCGCCTGCTGGGACATTCTGGGCAAGAGCCTCGGCGTGCCGATCCACCAGTTGCTCGGCGGCCAGGTGCGCGACAGCGTGCTCGGCTACGCCAATGGCTGGTACCGCACCGAGCGCACGCCGGAGGCCTTTCTGGAAGCCGCCAAGGCGGTGCTGGCCAAGGGCTTCAAGGCGTTCAAGCTCGACCCGTTCGGCACCGCGCAGGGCTTTATCTCGCGCGAGGAACTGGATCTCTCCTACGCGATCTGCCGAACCTTGCGTGACAAGCTACCGAAGGACACGCTGATACTGATCGACGTGCATGCCCGCTTCACCGAGATCGCGGCGCTGCAGGCGGCGCGGAAGTTCGCTGACCTGGACATCTACTGGTGGGAGGAGCCGACCTCGCGCGACCGGCAGGAGACCGTGCACGAAGTGGCGCATCGCTCGCCGATCCCGGTTGCGACCGGCGAGATGTACGACACGATCGGGCAGTTCTACACGCTGGCTGCTGGCGGTGGTGTCAACATCTTCCAGCCCGAACCGATGTCGCTCGGCGGCATCGCGCCGTCCATGCAGGTGGCCAATCTGGCGCTCGCGCATGGCAGCCACATCGCGCCGCACCAGAGCGGCGGACCGGTGGCGACGGCGGTGTGCCTGCAACTGGCGGCGGCGGTGCCGAATTTCCTCATCCAGGAGCATTTCGACGCCTTCAACGATCCGTGGACGCGCGAGCTGGTGACCTGGCATCCGACGGTCAATCCGGACAACGGCCACCTGTCGCTGCCGGACGCGCCGGGGCTCGGCATCGATCTCGACATCGAGGCGATCAAGGATCACCCCTACGATCCCAACGCCTATCTCAACGTCCATGCCGAAGGCTGGGAAAAGCGCCTCGGGCGGCGCGAGCAACCCGCAAGGAAACCCTGATCACGCGCTTTCGCGGTCGACGATCTCGAAGCCGAGGCTGGTGATGGTCGGCACCTTGGTGTCGCCGCCGAGCCTCGCCAGCAATTGCCGCACCGCGCGGCGGCCCATCTCGTAGCGGTTGACCTTCACCGTGGTCAGGGGCGGATAAAGCTGCGCGGCCAGATCCATGTCGCCATAGCCGGCGATCGCGATCCTGCCGGGCACCGCCCAGCGGCGGCGGTGGCATTCCTGGACGGCACCGACAGCCAGCGTGTCGCTGGAAAAGAAGATGGCATCGATATCCCTGTGCCTGGAGGTCAGCGTCAGCAATGCCTCGGCACCGCCCTGCGCGGTGATCGGCACTTCGACCTCCATGTCGGCATGGTTCTTGAAACCAAGTTCGGTGAGTGCGGCATGATAGCCGGTGCGGCGCTGCTGCAAACGATCATTGCCATGGATCGGCGTCGAGACGAAGCCGATGCGCTTGTAGCCCTTGGCCGCCAGATGCATGGTCATGGCATAGGCGGTCTCGAAGTTGGAGACGCCGACCACCATGTCTATCGGCTTGCGGCCCTTGATCTCGGATATTTCGACCACCGGTGCGCCGCTACTCTTCAGAAGCGCGCGTGCCGCCTCGCTTTGCACGAAGCTCTGCAGGATCATGCCGACCGGTCGCCAGCCGAGCAGATTGCGGATCGATTTTTCCTCCGCTTCCTGCGTGAATTCACCCTGCACCAGAAGCATCGAATAGCCGCTCTCGTGGCATTCGTCGGACATGCCTTGCACCTGTTCGGCGATACCCGAATTGATCAGCGGCGGCACCACCGTGCCGATCATGCGGCCATTGCCGCGCATGCTTGAGGCCAGCCGGTTGGGCACGAAGCCGGCCTGCTCGATCGCTTCGAGCACTCTGATGCGTGTCTCCGGCGACACCATGTCGGGATTGGACAGCGCGCGCGACACCGTCATCGGCGCGACGCCGACACGCTTGGCGATCTCGCGGACGCCAAGGCGTTGCGGTTTTTTTCCGCCCGGGCCGTCCCCTGGCCTATCGGTCATCTCGAATGGCTCCAAAGCAGGCGGGATCCGCCAAGGGGATCACGCAGTAACCGCTCATTCTTAGCGGTTGCGGCGAATGCTTTCCAGCGATCGGCCCGGCTACGCAACGTCAGGAAATTTCGCCGTTGACAAGTTATAATATTATAATCTTAATAATGACGAGGAGTGCGCCGACATCGGCGCTGGCGAATGGGCCGGCAGCAAGAGCCGGCAACAGACGCCGCCAGGGAGGTCAGGATGAACAGCGCGGCCGAGGTGAACTCGCCGCCCCGGGACGCGCAATCGTTCCGGCGGCGACTGATCGGCTTGATTGCCGTCGGCGAGGTGGGGGTGCTTGCGGCCATGGCGCTACTGATCGCCTTCTTCTGGCTGCTCGAACCGGCCTTCCTGTCGGAGCGCAACATCCGCGCCATTCTCAACGTCGTGTCCTTTGTCGGCATCATCGCCATCGGCCAGACCATCCTGCTGGTCGCCGGCGAGTTCGACCTGTCGGTCGGCTCGGTTGCCGGCCTGTCCGCCGTGGTCGCCGGCAAGCTGATGACGGCGGCGGCCTTGCCGGTGACAGCAGCCATTCTCGGCGGCATCGGCGTCGGCGCCCTGATTGGTCTCCTCAATGGGCTGATCGTCGTCAGGCTGGGCATTCCTGCCTTCATCCAGACACTCGGCATGCTGTTCATCGGCCAGGGGCTGATCCAGGTGGTGACGGGTGGTTACCCCGTGTATCCGCTGCCGGATGCGATCAATGATATTGGCGGCACCGATCTCGTCTTCGGTCTCGGTTGGAGCTTTGCCTTCTTCATCATCGCCGCCATCATTGCCGACTTCGTGCTGCGGCGAACCGTGCTCGGGCGCAACATGTATGCCACCGGCGGCAACAAGGAGGTGGCGCACCTCGTCGGCATCAACACCAATGCCTACAAGATCGGCGCCTTCATCACCGTCGGCGCGCTGGCGGCGATCGCCGGCATGTTCGTCATGGCCGACCTCGGCAGCGGCGGCACCTCGATCGGCAGCGGCTGGGAACTGACTGTCATCGCCGGTGTCGTGGTCGGCGGCGTCAGCCTGTTCGGCGGCGCCGGCACGGTGGCTGGCGGCGTTGTCGGCATCCTTTTGCTGAAAATCGTGCAGAGCGGCCTCGTCGTCATCGGCGTCAACTCCAACTGGCAGCAGATCGCGGTCGGCGTGATCATGGTGATGGCCGTCGGCCTCGACATCGTGCGCCGCCGCTATTTCATCGCCGGCGCCTGAAAAGCCAGCCAGAGACAGCGATATTGCGCCGGCAAAAGGCCGGCGAACCAAGGGAGGTAAAGCATGAAAATTCATTTGACGAAGCGGCTGGTCCGCGCCGCGTTTTCGGCGGCGGTGATTGCCACATCGCTGGGCTCGGCCAGTCTTGCCAAAGCAGCCGACGTCCATCTGCTCTGGGTGCAGGCGATGAAAGACCACCCCGTGCACCGGTTGATGCAGGCCGGCTTCCTCAATAAATGCAAGGAGCTCGGCTACACCTGCGAGGTCGTCGGCGACCCGAGTGCAACCAACTGGGACATTCCGGCGACGCTGCCGCTGGCCGAAGCCGCCCTTGCCCGCACCAAATATGATGCCATCGGCGTCTATGGCGTCGATCCGGCGATCTTTTCCTACATCACCAAGCTGGCCAAGGAAGGCTTTCCGATCGTCACCTGGCATGTCCTGCCGCCGGAAGGCACCGTCAAAGGCTTGAAGGCAGCGACGGGCGAAAACATCGCCGAGGTCGGCGCCAATGCGGCCATCGCCATCGGCGACAAGCTGGGCGGCAAGGGCACCGTGGCGCTGACGCAAGGCGCTTCCAACGACACCGAGAACGCCATGTCGGATGCCTTCCGCAAGACCATCGCGGCGAAGTACCCCAACATCAAGGTGCTCGACACACAGATGGAGGGCTTCGAGCCATCGGCGGCGGAAGCCAAGGCGGTGGCGATCCTGCAGGGCAATCCTGACGTGACCGCAGCCTTCGGCACCACGGGCAACTCGATCCAGACCTGGTCGGGCGCGGCGCGCAAGGCCGGACGCGATGTCGTCATCATCGGCATGGACTACATCAGGCAGAACCTTGATCTGGTGAAGTCGGGCGCCGCCTACGGCATCGTCGCGCAACCGCTCTATGAAGAGAGCGCCAAGGTGGCCGAACTGCTGGGCGATCTCGCCCAGGGCAAGACCGTGCCCTACAGCAATCCGTTGCCGGCCAAGGTGATCACAGCAGCCGATCTCGCCCCGTACTACAAGATGCTGGACGGCGCCGGACAGTAACGACCGCACTGCCGGGTCCGCATCTCGCGGATCCGGCTCCTTTCCAAGGGATCATCGTGTCCGACATCAATCAAAAGCCCCTGTTTTCAGCCACTGCAATCGCCAAGAATTTTGGCGGCGTGCAGGCGCTGCGCGGTGTCGACTTCGATGTGACCCCGGGCGAGATCCACGCTCTGCTTGGCCAGAACGGCGCCGGCAAGTCGACGCTGGTCAAGATCCTCAACGGCGTGCATCCGGCCGGCTCCTACAGCGGCACGATCCAACTCGACGGCCGGCCCGTCAATTTCACCTCGCCCGCCGGTGCGCGCTCGAGCGGCGTCGGCTATGTGCCGCAGGAAATCGAGGTGCTGGAACAGCTTTCGGTGGCCGAGAATGTCTTTGCCGGCCGCACAGGGCTCGGCGCCGGCATGCTGGTGCATCAGCGGAAACTCGAGCAGCGCGCCGGCGAGATCTTCGCCGACCTCGGCATCGACATCAATCCCAGGGCCTATGTCGCGTCACTGACCTCGGCACAGCGCCATCTTGTTATGATCGCGCGTGCCATCGTCATGAAGCCGCGCGTGCTGATGCTGGACGAGCCAACCGCCTCGCTTTCCGGAACCGAAGTCGATGCCCTGTTCAGCGTGCTGCGCCGCCTGAAGGCGCAAGGCGTGGCCATGATCTACATCACGCACCGCCTGCCCGAAGTGCTCGCCATCTGCGACCGCGCCACCGTGCTGCGTGACGGCAAGGTAGCGGTGCGGATCGCGCGCGAGGATTTTGATGCCGAGACCTTCATCTTCTCCATGTCCGGCCAAAGGCTGCAGCGGCTGTTTCCGGTGCACGCCGCACCTGTTGGTGCGCCGACCGCGTTGGAGGTTCGCCATCTCACGGTCGCTGGCCACAGCGGCGCTGTTCATGGCGCAAGGGACATCAGCCTCTCCGTGACCGCTGGCGAGATTGTCGGGCTGGCGGGTTTGCTTGGTTCCGGCCGCAGCGAGATCCTGCACGGCATCTATGGTCGCGTCGCTGCCGAAGGCGAAATCCGTGTCATGGGCCAGCCTGTAGCGGTCAGATCGCCAGCCGAGGCCCGCGCGGCCGGCATCGCTTTGCTGACCGAGGACCGCAAGCGCGACGGCCTGCTGTTCAACCTGCCGGTCGGGGCCAACATCACCATCGGCAATCTGGCGCCCTTGTCGCGGCACGGCATGGTGCGCGGGCGGCTGGAGCGCAACTCGATCCTCGCCGCCATGCGTGCGCTCAACGTCAAGGCATCGTCACCGCGGGCGGCGGTCACCCATTTGTCGGGCGGCAACCAGCAGAAACTGCTGTTTGCCCGCGTGCTGATGCGGGCACCGAAAGTGCTTCTGCTCGACGAGCCGACCAAGGGCGTCGACGCGGCGACCCGCCACGAAATCTACCGGCTTGTCGTCGAACTGGCCGAGAAAGGCGTGGGCTTGCTGATCGTCGCATCGGAACTCGAGGAACTGATCGGCCTTTGCGACCGTTGCCTCGTCGTCGCCGACGGCCGCATCGTCGACGAATTCAACCGCGGCGAAGGCGGCGAGGATCGCGTGCTGCGCTCGGTGACATCAGCGCAAGCGGATCGCCACGCAATGGCTGCGCGGGCTTCGTCATGATGTTCGCCGGCAAACGTATTTTTATCACGGGAGCCGCGACGGGCATCGGCCGGGCGACAGCGGAATACCTTGTCGCGGAGGGCGCCAAGGTCTTCGGCGCCGGGCTGGATGGCGAAGAAGGAAGGGCGTTGGCCAACCGTCACACGGAAAGCCAGTTGATCTTCCGCGAAAGTGACCTCACCCGCGAAGCGGACGTCCAGGCAGCCGTGGCCGCAGCGGTCGAGCGTTTCAGTGGGCTCGACGCAGTCGTCAACTGTGCCGGTATCTATCCGACCGGCAAGCGGCTTGAAGAGGTTTCCGACGAGGACTGGGACAGGACCATCGCCGTCAATCTGACGGCCATCTTCCGCGTCTGCCGGGCGACCTTGCCGCTGCTGCGTGCGGCCGGCGGCGGCTCGATCGTCAACATCGCCTCCGTGCACGCCGACGCCACGGTTCCCGGCGTGCCCGCCTACGCCGCGACCAAGGCAGCGGTTGTCGGCCTGTCGCGACAGATGGCGCTCGACTATGCCGTCGACCGCATCCGCGTCAACGCCGTGCTGGTCGGCTCGGTCGCCACCCGGATGACGCTGGACGGGCTGGAAGCGGCCGGCGGCGCCGAGGCGCTCGGCCTGTCCTTCGAACCCAACCGGATCGCGCGCATCGCCAACCCCTCCGAGATCGCCACGGCAATCGGCTTCCTGATCTCGGATGCCGCATCCTTCGTCACCGGCAGCGCCATGCAAGTCGATGGCGGGCTCCTGGCCCGGCTGCTTTAGGTCCCAAGCGCGAAGGGCGTGAACGAAACCGTGCCAGCAGCACTTTCACCTGCGGCGAGCACGATCACGCCCTCTCCCGGATCATCCCATCGGCCCCTGTTGAAGGCGCCCGAGGCGTTGGTCTGCGGTTCGACGCAGAAATACGGCTTTGAGGGGTCGGCATAGAGCATCAGATGCTTGAAGACAGGGTCGGCAGTGATCCGCAATCCCGCGCCGCGTGCCGGAAAGCGGATCGTCGCTTCGCCGTCCCAGCCGCCATAGTCATTGTTGCGCCAGCCGCCCGGCAAGGGCCGGCCCCCGGCAAAGTCGAGTTCGGGCGGCAAGGTGATGGAATCGCCCGACACGCCATCGGGCTCTTCGAGGTAGAAGCGCCTAGCCTTGAACTGCACCGTCACGTCGGGGTCGCGATCAAACCAGGGATGCAGGCCAAAACCGAACGGCAAGGCAGCCGGGCCGGTGTTGGCCAGTGTCATCGTCACCGACAGCCTTTCGTCGGAAACCACGAAGGTTTGCGTCGCGTGATAGGAATAAGGTTCGTCTCCGCAAGCAATATCCAATGACAGCGTCGCGCTGGTCACTCCCATTTCGGTGACCGTCCAGGCATGTTGCCAGCCGCTGCCATGGACGTTGAATTTTTCGGGCGGATTGTTGGGCTGGACCCGCCAGCGCCGTGCCGCGAACTCGAAGGCGTTTCCGGCGATGCGGTTGGCAAAGGGCGTCATCGGAAACATGGCGACGCCAAGCACATTGCCGGCATCAAGATCCGCATCCGAAAGCCGGCGCATGAGGTCGATGCCCTGCCAGCGCAGCGAACTGACGGAGCCGCCGATCCGCGGCACCAACGCGACTTGGAGAGCTCCCGATCCGATGCTCAGCAATTCAGAAATTACGCCCATAGCCTGCCGTCCACCCACCGTCGACGCCCAGCATCTGGCCCGTCGTGTAGGTGTTGAGCGGATCGCAGAAGAACAACACCGCCGCGACCGCTTCCTCGATGCGGCCGGCGCGGCCGACCGGTGTGTGGCTAAGCATCGCCTTGTCGCCCGAAACCATGGTTTCACCCTCGACCGCGCCGAAGCCGACGGCATTGACCAGCACCTTCGGCCCGAACTCCATGGCCAGCGTACGCATGCCGGCCAGGATCGAGGCATTCTCCATGGAGAAGCGCGGATGGCGACGCATCGGCATGCCGGCGGTGGCCGAGATCAGGAAGACAATGCGCCCGCGGCCGCGCTCGGTCATGGCCACGGCGGCCTTGCGGGCATCGGCATACAAGGTGGGGGAATCTTCGGCCGTCGTTCCCGGACGCAACGGGCAGGATACAAGCAAGATGTCGGGGGGCAGCATGCCAGCGGGCCGTGCCCGCACCCCCTCGACAATGCGGCCGCCATTGGCACGCAAGGCGGCAAGTGCCGCTTCGACAAGCGGATTGCCTGGGCCTTCCAGCGCTATCGTCGCGCCGACGAGATCGATTTCCATCGCGTCACTCACATCATGTATCCCGCCGTCCAGCCGCCATCGACGGCCAGGACCTGGCCGTTGACGTAGCTGGCGGCGGGCGAGGCCAGGAACAGCACCGCCTCGGCGATCTCTTGCGGTTCAGCCGGGCGGCCGAGCGGGACATGGGCGAGGAACTCCTGCGTGCGGCCGGCGAACTTGCCGTCGTCGCCGTAAAACAGCTTGGCCGTCAGCGCCGTCATCACCGACCCCGGGGCGACGGCGTTGGTCAGGATGCCCCTGGCGCCAAGTTCGATCGCCATCGAACGTGTCAGATGGATGATGCCGGCCTTGGCGGCGACGAACGGGCTCTGCAGGCGCATGGCGGCAAGCCCGACGACCGAGGCGATATTGACGATACGCCCGCCGTTGCCGGCGGCGAGCATGGATCCGAGCGCCGCCCGGCTCATGATATAGAGGCCGTCAAGGTCGATGCCGGTGATGCGGTCCCATTCCTCGGGCGGGAATTCGTCCAGGGTGACGCGGTGCGCCAGCGTGTTGACGCCGGCATTGTTGATGAGGATGTCGAGGCGGCCGTAGCGCTGCATGATCGCGGCGATCGCACTGTCGACCGAGGCGGCATCACGGATGTCGGTGGCGCAGGCCATGGCGTTGCTCAGACCGGCCGCGACCTGGCTCGCGCCCTCGCCGTTGATGTCGGCGACGACGACGGCAGCACCATTGTCGGACAGGCGTTCGGCGATGGAACTGCCGATAGCGCCCGCGGCCCCGGTGACCAACGCTACCTTGCCTCGCAAATCGCAGCGCATGTCCCGTCCACCCCCCGAGCAATATCGGGTTATGCTATTATAATATTCGCAAAGCGCGGACAAGCAGTTGAGTCATGGGCAAGTGCTTATTCCGCGGGCGCACCAGCGACATTCTTGCGAGCGGCATCCACCATCAGCCGCCGTGCGCGGAACACGCCCCATTGCTGGTCGACCAGCACGCCGATGAGGATGACCCCTCCCATCACCGCGAAGTTGAGGGAAGACGGGATGCCGAGCAGATTGACAAGGTTCTGCAACTCCTGCAGCAGCACGGTGCCAAGCACGACGCCGATCAGCGAGCCCTCGCCGCCACGCAGCGAGAAACCGCCAAGCACAGCAGCGGCAATGGCGTAGAGTTCGTAGAACTGGCCATGGCTGGCGGGTGAAATCGAGCGCGTGTACATGGCGAAGTAGATCGCAGACAAGGCGGTCAGCACGCCGCAGATGACATAGGCGGCCATGACGATCCGGCCGGTGCGGATGCCCGAATATTTCGCCGCCTCCTCGTTCTTGCCGATGGCATAGAGATAGCGGCCGAACACCGAGCGGTGCAGCACCACCCACATGACGATGGCGATGATGATCAGGGCGAAGAAGGAGTTCGGCACGCCCCAGGAGCGGCCAGCGGTGAGAAATTCGAGGTCAGGAAAATTCTGGCCGAAGGCGAAGCCGGCCGTGCCGTCGGCGGTGTAGAAGCGCGCGACGCCGCGATAGATCAGCAAGCCGCACAGCGTCACGACAAAGGGTTGCAATTTCAGCCGCGTGATCAGCCAGCCATGCGCCAGCCCGATGATCGCGCCAAGCACAAGGATGAGCATGAAGGCAACAGGCCATCCCATGCCGCGCACGGCGATGAAGTCGATGAACAGCGTGCCCAGCAGCGCGACCAGCGAGCCGACCGACAGTTCGATGCCGCCGGTGATGATGACGAAGGCCTGGCCGATCGAGAGGATACCAAACAGACCGATCAGGTTCGAGGTGTTGGCAAGGTTGATCGGCAACAGAAAGCGCGGATTGATGATGGCGACGATCGCCCCGACCACCAGGATCAGGATCAGCAGGCCGAGATCTTTCTTGCTCATCGTCGTCTCCGCTTACGGCCTAAGCGCGTCGCGCTCCGGCTCTTTGGTGTATGCATGTCGTTGTCGCGAACCCGAGGTCACTTCTGCGCGACAGCATTAGTTTGCCGGCTTGCCCACAGCCAGCAGCAGCACGTTTTCCTGACTGAACTGGTCCTTGTCGAGAATGCCCGAGATCTGGCCCTCATGCATGACGGCGATGCGGTCGGACACGCCGATCACCTCTTCCATGTCGCTGGAGATCATCAGCACGGCGACGCCGGCATCGGCGAGCGCCCGCATCAGCCCGTAGATTTCCGCCTTGGCGCCGATGTCGATGCCACGCGTCGGTTCATCGAGGATCATCACCTTCGGGTTCATGGCCAGCCACTTGCCGAGCACGACCTTCTGCTGGTTGCCGCCCGACAGCGTGCCGGTGCGTGTCTGCACCGATGGCGCCTTGATGCCGAGATCCTTCTTCTGCTTCTCGGCGGTAGCGTTCTCCGCACTGGCCGACACCAGCGAGCGCCTGGCATGCGCCGGCAGATTGGGTAGCGAAATGTTCTGCGCGATCGACAGGTCGAGCAGGATGCCGGTCAGCTTGCGGTCTTCCGGCACCAGGAAAATGCCGTGCGCGACGGCGTCGGCCGCGGAGCCGAGCACAAGCGGCTTTCCGTCGAGCTCCAACGCGCCGCCAAGGCTGCCGTCAATACCGAAGAACACGCGTGCCAGCTCGGTACGGCCGGAGCCGACCAGGCCGGCAAGGCCGAGGATCTCGCCGCGCCTGACATCGAGGTCGACCGGGCGGCCGGGATAGGTGGGAGTGCGGACGGCCTTGGCAGCGAGGGCGACGGCGCCGGGCGCACGCGCGGCCTCGGATGCCTTCTCGCGCTCCTTCAGCATGCGGCCGATCATCAGCTTGACCATCTGGTCGTGGTTGATGTCGCGCTTGCCCAGCGTGCCGGCCAACATACCGTCGCGCAGCACGACGACGCGGTCGGCGACGCGCTCGACCTCGTGCAGGCGGTGCGAAATGAAGATGACGCTGATGCCATCGGCCTTCAGCGCCTTGATGACGTCGAGCAGTTTGTCGGTTTCGGCGATCGGCAGGCTCGATGTCGGCTCGTCGAGGATGACCAGCCTTGCCTTGATCGACAGCGCCTTGGCGATCTCGACCATCTGCTGTTGCGCAAGCGACAGGTCGGCGACCTGCGTGTCGGCGGAAAAATTGGCGCCGACGCGCTTGAGCAGCGGCGCCACCATGGCGCGCAATCTGGCGCGGTCGACGAGCTTGAGCGGTCCGGCGCGCAGCGGTTCACGGCCAAAGAAGATGTTGGCGGCGACATCGAGGTTTTCGAACAGGTTGAGTTCCTGGTGGACGAAGGCGATGCCGGAGCCCAGGCTGCCTTCAACCGTCAGTCCCTTGTGGGCGGTGCCATCGACCGTGATGGTGCCGGTGTCGGGCGTGGTGACGCCACCGAGGATCTTCATCAAGGTCGACTTGCCGGCGCCGTTCTCGCCGACGAGGCCGATAACCTCGCCCGGCCTGACCTCCATCGAGAAGCCATCGAGCGCGACGACGCCCGGATAGGTCTTGCGCACGTTCTCGAGACTGAGGAACGGGGTGATTGCCGCGATGGATGTGTCGGAATAATTCATCATGCCTGACAGCGATTGGCGGGCCGACCTCTCAGCAGACTGACCATCCCGGCCGGGTTCGTCAATGCGGGCGGCCGGCTCAAGCGAAGCTGAGCCGGCCGAACTGCTTCCTGGCCTTAGTTTCCAGCCATCGCCTTCAGGTTGGCGGCATAGGCGTCGACATCATCCTTGCCGATGATCTTGGTCGGGATGATGATCAGCGCATTGGCCGGGATGCCCGACTTGTCGCCCTTGAGATAGGCCGCCATCAGCTTCATGCCCTGATAGGCCCATTCGAAAGGCTGCTGCACGACGGTGGCGGCAATGGTGCCTTCCTTGACGCCGCCCAGCGTGATCGGATCGTCATCGAAACCGACGACCGTGATCTGGCCGAGCTTGCCGGCGTCGCGCAGCGCTTCATAGATGCGCGGCGTGTTGTAGGAATAGAACCCGACCATGCAGGTCACGTCGGGGCTGGCGACCAGCGCGTCCTCGACATTCTTCTTGGCGCGGGCCTGGTCGATATCGTCGCCACGCACGTCGTCAAGCGTGATCTTGGTGCCGGCCAGCCCATCCTTGAAGCCCTGGATGCGTTCCTTGGCATTGTCGGCACCGAGCAGGCCGACGAAGCCGAGGCACTTGCCGCCATTGGGCATCGCCTTCTTGGCGATATCGGCGGCCTGCTTGCCGGCGTCGACGTTGGACGAGCCGATATAGGCGACACGCTTGGTCTGCGGAGCGTCGCTGTCGGTGGTGAACAGCGCTGTTTGCGAGGCGATCTTGTTCAAGCCATCGGTCGAGGTCTTGGGGTCAACCGCCGAAACCATGATGCCCTTGACGCCGGCCGTCACCAGATCGTCCATCAGGCGCTGCTGGATGGCGACCGAGGACTGCTCGGGATATTTCAGCTCAAGCGTGTAGTCGGGCAGTTCGCCTTGCGCCTTCTTGACGCCGGCTTCGGCCGCTTTCCAGAAATCGGAAGCGCCGTTGACGACGAAGGCCAGCGTCGGCTTGTCGTCGGCGCGCGCGATGGCTGTCGCCGTCAGGCCGACAACCAGGGCCGCGGCGGCCACGGATGCATTGCGTATCAAGGATTTCATGTTCAACCTCCCGTTTTGGTCCAGCCATTCGGCTGACCGGTCTTGCTCACTAGAATTGCCTTGCTCACCTGAATTTGCCGTTTGCGGCTTGGACGCCCCTCCTCCTCAGGGGTTCCCGGCACTCACGAGAATGGCGTCGTTCCAGCCACGACAACGGACTTTAGAGACTCATCCATCATTCGTAAATAGTCCGATTTGTCTGACATATCACATGTCCGAGACAGGGGTTGCGGAGGCAATGTCCGCTCGCCATCGGGCCAGTCACGCACGCTTTTCCGCCGCGCCGGAACCCAACGGGGCCGGACGCGACGGATTGACGTTACAGCGCATTTTTGTATTAGTAAATACTATTAGTTTTGAGCTAACATTCGGTACGCCTCATCGACATTCCAGACGACGTGCCGCGAGCCTACACCCTGGGCGACATGGCGGCATAAGCCTTACAACCCTTGCTTTCCCCGGATAGCCGGAACCTGATGACCGATGGACCACGCGGCTACTAATAGATATAACCATCGTGACGATTTCTATAAATCGACACTGCAGCGCCGTCTTGTCGGCCAGGCAGGCTGCCGCTAGACAGGACTGGGGATTGGGGACACCAATGAGCGAGACGACGGATCCGGTCAGCGAGACGGCGAGACGCAGCAAGGCGCCGGCAAAGCCCAAGGGGCGGGTCACCATGACCGACATTGCCAGGGCCGCCGGCTGTTCGCAGGCGACCGTTTCCTTCGTGCTCAATAATTCACCCGGTATCAGGCTGTCGCAGCAAACCCGCGAGCGGGTGATCGAGGCCGCCCGGGCGCTGGGCTACAGCGCCCCCGCTTTTTCGGCACTGCGCAAGCCTGTTGCCGCCTTCGACGGGCTTGACGGGGTGATCGGCTTTGCCGTCGACCAGCTCGCCACCAGCCCGGAGGCGGTGGTCGCCATCGAGGGCGCGCGCCAGGCCTCGTGGAATGCCGGCAACGTGCTGCTGGTGGCACAGACCATGGGCGACGCCGTGATGGAACCGCGCGCCATACAGGCGCTGACCAGGCGGGGCATTTCGGCGCTGATTTACATGACCATCTTCACCCGTGAGATCACCGCGCCCGACTACCTCTACAGCCTCGATATCCCGGTGATCCTGCTCAACTGCTACACGTCGGACTATGCCTTCCCCGCCGTGGTGCCTTCCGAGATCGCCGGCGGCCAGAGCTCGACCCGGCATCTGATCAGCCATGGCCACCGCCGCATCGCCACCATCACCGGTGAGCCGTGGATGCAGGCCGCACAGGACCGGCTGAAGGGCTACCGCCGCGCGCTCGCCACCGCCGACATCCCGTTCGACCCGGAGCTGGTGGTCGAGGGCGACTGGTCGGCAAGCGCCGGTTATGCCGCAACGGTGAAACTTTTGGCGCTGAAGGACCGCCCGACTGCCATCTTCTGCCAGAACGACCGCACCGCGATCGGCTGCTACGAGGCGCTGAAGGAAGCTGGCCTGCACATTCCCGGGGATATTTCCGTGGTCGGCTACGACGACGAGGAAATCGCCCGGCACCTTTTCCCGCCGCTGACCACATCGATCCTGCCGCACATGGCGATGGGCCAGTGGGCGATCGAACAGCTGGAAGCACCCTTGCCCCCCGGGCAGGGGCGCTATCCCATCACCAAGCTGGAGTGCCCGCTGGTGGAGCGGGAGAGCGTGCGGGCGGTGGCGGGGAGTTAGCGATATGCGCGAACGTTTCGCTTGGGCCGACGGGGCAAAGCGGAAGGCCAATGCTACATGCGCGAGCGTATCCGAGACGCCATTTCTTCATTGAAATCGGCATCGGCCTTTGGCACGGGATACCGTAGCAAACTCACGATTTCGGCAAGAATGCGCAGATTGGTTTTTGCTTCACCAAGCGCGAAGCGAATTTCCTGCACCGTCATTCGATCAACCCGAGACGCAATCTCTTCAATGAATATGTCGCTGTTTCGCCGGCGAGACGCCGGAAGGTGAGCGTCTCCTGGATCAACGATTTGATCGATCGCTACGGGATGACTTATCCGCGCGCCATCACCGAGCGCGACATCACCGAGCGCGACCGGGACAGGCTGCATGAGATCGCCAAGGAATTCCGCGTCATCTTCTCGATGCCGCAAGACGAGCTCGCCAACTTCTCCAACGCCGTGCTCGAGAAGACACGATTTTCGCCACGCATCATGAACCATGGCGGGTTTGGGTGGCACATCCACTACTACGACGATTTCTCCTTCGATGAGCGCATCCGATCCAACACCGCCATGTCGATCATGTCGCTGATCATCCATGGCGAAGCTGGACGGCTGAAGACCTGCAAGGCCGAGACCTGCGGCAACGTCTTTGTCGACACGACACGGAATGCCTCGAAGGTCTATTGCGACGTCAAGACCTGCGGCAACCGCGCCCATGTCGCCAATTTTCGTGCCAAGGCACAAAATTCGACGCCCTTCTAGCTCCTTGGAAAACGGACGCGGTGCCGGTCGTCAAAGCGCAGCGCATGGTTTTCGAAACCTTCTCATCACGCGCGTGTTCCCTGTGGCGCATACGCACCCACGAAACGGAGCCAAGGTTCAGCCAAGCCGAATGCCGAATGCCGAATGCATCGAATGCGAGATAGCGGCCGGTAATCAGCAGGACTTTAGGATGGACCTCACTCCAGACCTGCATCGGCAACCCTGCAACGTACGAATGCGTCTCCGCTCCCTACGCCTTTTTCAGGAACTCTGTCCGCAGAACCAGGTTCTTGACCTTCTCGGCCCGACACTCGACCTCATCCTCGTTGCCCGTGAGATGGATGTTCTTGATCAGCGTTCCCCGTTTCAGGGTGACGGACGTTCCCTTGACCTTGAGATCCTTGATGAGCGTGACGGAATCTCCTTCGCTCAGCGGAGTGCCGTTGCTGTCCTTGACCTTCATGATTTCGCTTCCTGCCTTTGTGCATTCAATCCGTTGAGGAGATCGGCGAGTTCCTCGGCATCGTGCTGGTTCATTCCAACGATGGTTCGGCTGCCCATCTCGGCGGGCCGTCCGGTCCAAGCATCGTTGACGGTCCAGGTGCCGGTCGGCTCCTGAAAAGGTTCGTAGCGCTGAGTCATGCGGATACGATAATTGCCGAGCCCCGTCGTGCCAAGGGCCGATTAATATTTTTTCGCTTTGTATTGATGTTTAATACGTCAATGATACCATGATGGATATCATTTCTCATATTCAGACGCTGATGCCATGATCACTGCTTCCCAGCTTCGTGCTGCCCGCGCCCTTCTCAACATCGACCAGAAAACCCTGGCGGAAATGGCGAGCGTCTCGCTGCCGACGATCCAACGAATGGAAGCCAGCCGGGGCAATGTGCGAGGCGTTGTCGATAGCTTGATGAAGGTGATCAACGCGCTCAACCGCGCCGGCGTCGAGCTTCTCAGCGAACATGTGCGTAGCGACGATGGCGGGCGTGGTGTCAGGTTCCGCCATCCGGACATGCCGCCGGGCAAGCCAAACTAGGCCCTACAAAGCACAGCGTCGACGCCACGCATTCACCGCCCCTTTGTCTTTCCTTCTCCAGAACATTCAATGAGCCTTTCCCGCCACATCAGCTTGCGGTCCTGCTTTTCCGCATGGAAAGACAAGGTTCGATCATGATCCTGTATCTGCGTCGGTTGACCGGAAAGGAACGAAGCGAAAGATCCGATCGGCATCTCGCCCGTTTCCTGACGTTCATCGCGGGAGCCGCCAACGCTGGCGGCTTCCTGGCGGTTCAGCAGTACACGTCCCACATGTCCGGCATCGTTTCGTCGATGGCGGACCATCTGGCACTCGGCGATGTCGGACTGGCGCTTTCCGGGTTGGGGGCCTTGTTGTCGTTTGTCACAGGCGCCGCCTGTTCGGCAATCCTGGTCAACTGGGGAAGGCGGCAGGGCCTACAGGGTGAATACGCATTCCCGCTTGTCCTGGAAGCTATCCTGCTGATCTGTTTCGGTCTGCTCGGCGGCCATCTTGCGCGTCATGAAGCGCTGTTCGTGCCAATGACGGTGATGCTGCTTTGTTTCATCATGGGGTTGCAGAACGCCATCATCACCAAGCTATCGGAAGCCAGAATCCGGACGACGCATGTCACGGGCCTGGTGACGGATATGGGCATCGAACTCGGCAAGCTGCTTTACTGGAACATCTCAGGCAATGACTCGGACAGACTGTTCGTGAAAGCAGACCGGAGAAAGCTGAGACTGCTTGCGTCGCTCGTGGCATTGTTCTTTATCGGCGGCGTCATCGGCGCTGTGGGTTTCAAACACATCGGCTTTGCGGCGACATTGTTTCTCGCCGCCATTCTCCTTGTGCTGGCCTCCATGCCAGTCCTGGAAGATGTGTCTATCCGCATGAAGCGGCTCTGGCAGTAGCTCGACAGGGCTTTGACGCTCTAGGCGGTTCGTCGTGGCACATGCCAAGGCCTGAACGCCAGGAGGCCAAGCTCCCGTTCGATCTCCTCGGCTCCGACCGACGGCGGCATCAGCATCACCGGTTGGACGAGATCCCGTACCTTGCCTGCCATGACGAGTGCGTTGCGATCCTGAGCGCCGCGGATATCGAGCAGTCTCACATCCGCCCAGATATTGGCGAACTTTGCGGCAACGCGATCCGGCATGATGTCGAGGTCGTGACGGGCATGAACGTTGCCGATCAGAATACCGGAAGAATTCTTGAGACGCGTCTGCGCCAAGCCGAAGAATGTCTCGGCGCACAGGTGATCCGGGATGCGCCGCCCGGAATATGCGTCCAGAACGATAGCATCGTAGCGGTGACGGCCGGCGCGCAAAAAATCCCGCCCGTCGGAGATGCAGCAGTGAACCCCATAAGGTAACCCAAAGTATTTCCGGGCGATCTGGAAAGCCTTTGGATTGATGTCGACGACCGTAACACGCACACCAGCCCTATCCAGCATCGTGCCCAGGCTGCCACCGCCACAACCGATCATCAGGACATCGGACACCCGCGCCTGTGCGAGGAGACCAAAGATGGCGTGTATATAGGGCACGACGCTGACGCCATTCGGATCGCACTCGCTTTGATAGCAGCCACCTTGGCGATAGATGAACGAACCGGAGTCCTTGGCCCGCAGAACCTCGATGTTGCCGAAATCGGTATGATATTTCGCAACCCGGATCATGACCTGGTCACCACAGCCAAATTCCTAAGTCCGCCGCTCAACTCGTCTCTCGAACGGCCTTTCGCCAAGGCGTTTCGCGGCCTCCGTCATGGCAGGCCCGTTTTGCATTTGCCGGGCACCGGGGAGCGCCCAATCCCGGCTCCTGTCGCGCGGTTTCCCATGGCGCAGAGATAGATGTGTCACGCATCATTTATTGAATGCACCGCATTTTAATATATGCTGCAACCCGCAGGGACAATATCTCAAAGCTAACAATGAGAGATGCAACCCGTGATAACTGCTCCACAGTTGCGTGCCGCGAGGGCGCTCCTCGGCGTTGACCAGCGCAGGCTGGCCGAATTGTCCGGCCTGTCGGTGCCGACCATTCAGCGCATGGAAGCCAGCGAGTCGATTATCCGGGGCAACGTCGATTCCCTGATGAAGTTGATTGGGGCCCTTGACCTTGCGGGCGTCGAGCTGATCGCCGAGGGCGCCTCCAGCCAGATCGGTGGACGTGGCGTGCGGCTTAAAGCGGATTTCGACCCCGCCAAAGTGCTGGGCGGTGTCGATGCAGGCACCAAATTCACTGCGAGGAGCGTGGCGTGACTTCGGACGCCGCGGTCCTCCTATGGGGCGTTGCATCGCTCCTGGGGACAGCGGTGCTTGCGATTGCGTTGAGCCGCACACCGGGCTCGGGAACACGCCTTGTCTACGGCTTGACGCTCTGTGTTTCGGTCGCCGCGCTCTTGGTCCTCGCTGGCCGCATTCTCGAAGACCCCCTCACGCCGTCGACTGCCGTATTGCCGCTCGGGCTGCCCTGGATTGGGGCTCATTTCCGCCTGGATGCGCTCTCGACTTTCTTCCTCGTCGTCATCAATTTCGGCGGCGCCATGGCCAGCCTTTACGGTCTCGGCCATGGCAGCCACGAGCCCTCGCCGCACAGGGTGCTGCCGTTCTTCCCCGCCTTCCTCGCCGGAATGAATCTGGTCGTGCTCGCGGACGACGCCTTCATCTTCCTGTTCTCCTGGGAATTCATGTCGCTCTCTTCCTGGGCGCTGGTCATCGTCCACCATCGCGAACGGGAAAATGCACGGGCCGGTTACATTTATCTCGTGATGGCGAGTTTCGGCACGCTCGCGCTGCTGCTTGCGTTCGGCTTGTTGTCCGGGCCGGGCGGAAACTACACGTTCGAAGCGATGCGTGCCGCGGGGGCCACCCCGCTCGTGGCCACTTTCGTCCTAGCTCTCATGTTGCTCGGCGCCGGCTCCAAGGCTGGTCTCGTTCCGCTACACGTTTGGCTTCCACTCGCTCATCCGGCCGCGCCAAGTCATGTCTCAGCACTCATGAGCGGCGTCATGACCAAGGTCGCCGTGTATGGCTTCATCCGCGTTATCTTCGACCTGCTCGGTGAACCGACATGGTGGTCGAGCATCATCGTCCTTTTCTTCGGAGGACTCACCGCTGTCTTGGGAATCCTTTACGCGTTGATGGAAAAGGACCTCAAGCGGCTGCTTGCCTACAGCACCATCGAAAACATCGGCGTCATCTTCGTAAGTCTTGGTCTCGCGCTCGCCTTCAAGGCGAACGCCATGCCATCGGCCGCCGCGCTGGCGCTTACCGCCGCGCTGTTCCACGCTCTCAACCATTCATTCTTCAAAAGCCTGCTTTTCTTCGGCGCCGGCGCCGTGCTCACCGCAACCGGCGAACGGGACATGGAGAAGCTGGGCGGTCTTATCCATAAGATGCCGCAGACCAGCTTCGTCTTTCTCGTTGGCTGCGTGGCGATCTCCTCGCTTCCGCCCTTCAACGGCTTCGTCTCCGAATGGCTGGCTTTCCAGGCTGTCTTGCAAAGCCCGGATCTGCCGCAATGGGCCCTGAAGGTGATGGTGCCCGCGGTCGGCGGCCTGCTGGCGCTGTCGGCGGCGCTGGCCGCGGCCTGCTTCGTAAAGGCCTTCGGAATTACGTTTCTGGGTCGACCACGGACCTCGGCGGTGGAACAAGCGCACGAAGCCGACCGCTACTCGTTGGCGGCAATGTTCATCCTTGCCGCGCTCTGTCTGCTTGCCGGCATTCTGCCGGGCTTTGTCATAGATGGCCTTTCCCCCGTGACGCTTTCGCTCATCGGCAGCCGCATGCCGGTGCAGATGGCGCAACCTTGGTTTTCGATCGCGCCAATCGCCGAGAGCCGCAGTTCCTACAACGGCCTGCTGGTGTTTGTATTCATCGCCATTTCCGCATCCGCCGCGGTCTATGTCATCCATCGCTTCGCCTCGCACGCACTCCGTCGCGGTCCCGCCTGGGGCTGTGGCTTCGCCGATGCCGTCCCGGGCTCGCAGTACACGAGCGTCAGCTTCGCACAGCCTATCCGCCGGGTCTTCGGCACATTCGTGTTCCGCGCGACTGAAAGGGTCGAAATGCCGACACCCGGCGATACCGGTCCGGCCCGCTTCAATCTGGAAATCCATGACGTGATCTGGGAGACGCTGTATCTGCCCATAGGCAAGGCCCTCGACTTTGCGACCGACCACCTGAACCATCTGCAGTTCCTGACGATCAGGCGCTACCTGACCCTTGTATTTCTCTTTCTCATTGTCCTGCTTTTGGTGCTCGCACTATGGCCCTGATCCTTGAGTTGGCCGTTCAGGGCGCGCAGATGTTGCTGGTGCTTTTGCTGGCACCGCTCCTGACCGGCTTCGTCCGCAAGGTGAAGGCAAGGCTGTTGCGGCGCCAGGGCCCTCCTCTCATCCAGCCCTATCGCGATCTCTTGCGGCTCATGCGCAAGGAGGTCGTTCTGGCCGACAATGCATCCTGGCTGTTTCGCGTCATACCCTACCTGATCTTCGCCTTCACCTGGGTCGCCGCCGCGCTCATACCGACATTCGCCACCGGCCTCGAGTTCAGTTGGACCGCCGATCTCATAGCGATCGTGGCGCTGCTTGGAAGCGCACGGTTCTTCCTTGCGCTGGCGGCGATGGACGTCGGCACGAGCTTTGGCGGCATCGGCGCCAGCCGCGAGGTGATGATCGCGTCCCTGGCCGAGCCCGCCATGCTCCTGATCGTGTTCAGCCTGGCACTCGTTGCCGGAGCGACGCAACTGTCCACGGTGGCGGCTTTCATGGGCTCGCCGCAGGTTGGCCTGCGGGTATCGCTCGGAATGTCACTGATCGCTCTCGTCATGGTGGCAATCGCGGAAAATGCCCGTGTACCGGTGGACAACCCGGCGACGCATCTGGAGCTGACCATGATCCACGAGGCGATGGTCCTGGAATATTCCGGTCGCCATCTGGCGATGATCGATTTCGCGGCCTTCCTGAAGCTTCTGCTCTACGTCTCGCTGATTTCCTGTGTCTTCGTTCCCTGGGGGCTCGTGACCACCGGGGCCGGGCCCTGGGCCTATGTTCTGGGCGTCATTTTCTACATCTGCAAGCTTGCCGCGAGCGGCGTTCTCCTCGCCTTGTTCGAGACTGCCATCGCCAAGATGCGTGTCTTCCGCGTCCCGGATTTCCTCGGGGCAGCGCTCATGCTGGCCCTGCTTGCCACGCTCCTGCGGTTCGTCTCGAGGAGCCTCTGATGAACGGCCTCACCTTCGACATCGCTCATCTGCTGGCCGGTGGCCTGGTGCTGGTCAGTTTCATGATGCTGTACCAGGATCGCCTCTTTGCACTGATCAACGTTTTTGCGGTTCATGCCATCGTCCTCGCCCTGTCGGTGGCTTGGCAGGCCTACATACAGGACGCGCATCATCTCTACGTCACGGCGGCGATTGCCCTCATTTTCAAGGCGATCATCATTCCCGTCGGGCTTCATCGCATCATTCAGCGGCTCGGCATCCATCGCGATATAGAAACGGCGGTCGGGATCGGTTCGACCATGCTCGCGGGAATAGGGCTGGTGACCCTGTCCATGGTCCTGATGCTGAGGGTCACCCCCTACGCCGCCCCCCTCGCCCGCGAGGACCTGGCCTTCGCGCTGTCCATAATACTGCTGGGACTCCTGGTGATGGTCACCCGGCGGAATGCCGTCAGCCAGGTGGTGGGATTCATGTCGCTCGAGAACGGCCTGGTCCTTGCCGCCACGGGGGCCAAGGGCATGCCGCTGGTCGTCGAGATCAGTGTCGCCTTCTCGATCCTCATCGCCTTCATCGTCATCGGTGTCTTCCTGTTCCGCATCCGCGAGAGGTTCGACTCGGTCGATGTCGGCGCGCTCGACGACTACAGGGGAGAACATCGTTGACCGCGTTTTCCCTCGATGCGGTGGCCGCCATTTTGCTGATACCAGTCGTCGCGGCCGCGCTTCTGGCGGCGCTGCCGAATTATCGGCTGGCGGCTGGCCTCAATGTCGCCGCGAGCTTGCTGACCTTGCTCGCCGCAATATCGCTTTTCGTCACGGTTCGGCCACCGCCCGGTCAATACCTGCTCATCGACGATCTCAATATCGTTTTCATCGTGCTCAACACGTTCGTCGGCTTCACGACCAGTGTGTTCAGCGCCTCCTACATTGCGCACGAACTGGATACGGGACGGCTGACGGCGACGAATTTGCGATTTTATCACGCAATGTACCAGATCATGATGTTCGGCATGAATCTGGCATTCGTGTCGAACAATATCGGCTTGATGTGGGTGGCGGTGGAACTTGCCACGCTGACCACCGTGCTCATGGTCGGCATCTACCGCACGCACGAGGCGCTGGAGGCGGCCTGGAAGTATTTCATACTCGGCAGTGTCGGCATAGCGCTTGCCCTCTTCGGCACCATCCTCGTCTACATGGCCGCGCAGCCGATTGTCGGCGAAGGCACGAATGCCATGGTCTGGACAGTGCTTATCGAGCACGCGGCGCGCTTCGACCCGGCGTTGCTCAACGTCGCCTTCGTCTTCCTGCTGCTCGGCTATGGGACGAAGGTTGGTCTTGCGCCTTTGCATGCCTGGCTGCCCGACGCGCACGCGGAAGGCCCGACGCCGATTTCAGCGGTGTTGTCGGGACTGCTCCTCAACGTCGCGCTCTATGCGGTGCTGCGCTTCAAGCTGCTGCTCGCGGCCAGCCCGGACGCGATCGCGCCTGGGCCACTGATGATCACGATGGGGCTCACCTCCCTCATCTTCGCGGCCTTCATGCTCTACCGCCGCCGCGACATCAAACGTCTGTTCGCGTACTCCTCCATCGAGCACATGGGCATCATCGTGTTCGCTTTCGGCATGGGTGGCCCGCTCGCCAATTTTGCCGGACTGCTGCACATGGTCATGCACAGCCTGACCAAGTCGGCGATCTTTTTCACGGTCGGCCACATCGCCCAGATCAAGGGAACACAGAACATTGCCGAGATCCGGGGGCTGACGGAAACGCATCCGGGGCTTGGCTGGGCGCTCGTCATCGGCGTCGTTGCCATTGCAGGCCTGCCTCCGCTCGGCATCTTCATGAGCGAATTCCTGGTCGTGAGTTCGACATTCGCAAGGCACCCCCTTCTGGCGATTCCTTTGGTGTTCGGGATTCTGCTCGCTTTCGGCGCCCTGCTGCTTCGGTTGACCGGCGTTGCTTTCGGCGAACCGCGAGGCAGCACCGCGCCCGCCGAGGCGTCCTACGTTCCGATGTATTCCCACCTGGCGCTTGTGTTTGCCGCCGGCATCTATCTGCCACCACCGCTGGTCATATGGTTCCAGCATGTCGCCAACCTTCTGGGA
This sequence comes from Mesorhizobium sp. HAY1-8B, assembly GCF_056868045.1. NCBI lineage: Bacteria > Pseudomonadati > Pseudomonadota > Alphaproteobacteria > Hyphomicrobiales > Phyllobacteriaceae > Mesorhizobium > Mesorhizobium sp. HAY1-8B. Next base: position 1,193,754 of record NZ_CP200321.1, on the reverse strand, counting down.
TGAAGCGGACGGGAGAAAAGACATGCCCGCACTGAGCGACCTCATCCTTGCCGGCAAGGGTGTCGACAACCATTTCCCCTGGTCGCGCGCGGTGGTGACTTCGAAAGAATGGAGCTTTGCCGTCGGGCAACTGGCCGAGGGCCACTGGAGCCTGCTCGGTTTTTGGGGCGAGCCAGGCACCGTCCACATGGCACTGTTCGACGAGACCGCCGGGGACATCGGCGTTGTCAGCCTGCTGTGTCCGGATGGCCGCTACCCGTCGGTCGGCCTGCTGCATCCGCCCGCATTGCGCCTTGAACGTGCGGCGGCGGACCTATTCGGGCTCTTGCCACAGGGCGCGCCCGATACACGACGGTGGCTTGATCATGGCCACTGGGGCATCAGCTTTCCGTTGAGTGCCCGCGTCCGGACTTCTGTTGCGGCGGCGCCCCCCTACCAATTCCTGCCTGCCGAGGGGGAAAGCCTGCATCAGATCCCGGTCGGGCCCGTGCATGCCGGCATCATCGAGCCAGGGCATTTTCGATTTACAGCGAGCGGCGAAACGGTCGTCCGGCTGGAGGAACGCCTGGGGTACACGCACAAGGGCATAGAGGGCTTGATGGCGAGGTCCGACATCGACCATGCCGCCAAGCTGGCGGGCAGAACCTCTGGCGACAGTACCGTGGCATACGCCCTTGCTTTTTCCCGCGCGGTCGAAGCGGCCCTGGGTATCGAGGTTCCTCCGCGCGCGGTCTGGCTGCGAGCGCTCATGGCCGAGCTGGAGCGTCTGGCCAACCATCTGGGCGACATCGGCGCCATCTGCAACGACGCCGCCTTCGCACTCATGCATGCCCACTGCGGCGTGCTGCGCGAGCGCGTATTGCGGGCAAGCGATGCCGCCTTCGGCCATCGTTTGATGCGCGACCGCGTCGTGCCCGGAGGAGCGGCGACCTACCTGAACGACGAGGGGACGACAGCGATCTGGTCCCTGATCGCGGAGATCAGGCAGCGGTTTCCGGCGCTTGTGGAACTCTACGACAACACCGCGTCGCTGCAGGATCGGACGGTCGCAACTGGGCGGCTGAAGGTGGAGCTCGCTCGACAATATCGCGCCGGAGGGTATGTCGGCCGGGCATCCGGCCAAGAATTCGATGCGCGACGCAGTCTGGCCTATCCTCCCTATGACGCGCTCAACTTCAATGTGCCTCTCCTCCAGGAAGGCGACGTGAACGCCCGTGTCTGGATTCGCATTCACGAGGTCGAACAGAGCTTGTCCCTGGTAGAGCAAATCCTGCGCCAGCTGCCGGGCGGACCGATCCGTGTCGACTTTGCACGGACAGGCGGCCCGCATGAAGGCATGGCGCTCGTCGAGGGTTTCCGGGGCGACATTCTGGCCTGGCTGCGCATTGGTGAAAGCGGCCTGGTCGAGCGCTGTCACCTGCGCGATCCGTCATGGTTTCAATGGCCGCTGCTGGAAGCGGCCATCGAAGGCAACATCGTCGCCGACTTCCCGCTATGCAACAAATCGTTCAACTGCTCGTATTCGGGGCACGACCTCTAAGGGTCCAAGGCAAGCCATCATGCGCAAGCTCCTCTTCGAAAGCCTGATACGCCCGCCGCTGACCGAGCGTCCGCCGCGAGTGAGCGACGCGGCGGTTGACGAACTCGCACGCGCCCTCAACGGGGTTGCTCATCGAAGATTGGGGCGAAGCCTGTCGATCCGGGCAGTCGATGCCGGTTCCTGCAACGGCTGCGAACTCGAGATGCACGCGCTCAACAACGCTTTCTACGATATCGAGCGTTTTGGAATCCGGTTCGTCGCATCGCCGCGCCATGCCGATGTCCTGCTTGTCACCGGGCCGGTGACCAAAAACATGCGCGAGGCATTGCAGCGGACCTATGACGCAACTCCCAACCCCAAATGGGTGGTCGCGCTCGGCGATTGTGCCCAGAACGGCGGCTGTTTCGCCGGCAGCTACGCCGTGATGGGCGGAGTGTCGGAGGCGTTGCCTGTCGATCTGCACATTCCAGGCTGCCCGCCACCGCCCATCGAAATTCTGAAGGGCCTGCTCGCCTTGCTTGAGGGAGTGAATTCAAAGGCCGCCGTTGCCCGAAGTTGACTACCGATGTGAAGGGCTCTTCCGCCACCAGGCAGCAAAAGCTCCAGACCTGAAATGGCATCCCGACTGCCCGGGTTTCGATGTGAAAACGGAGCCTTGAACGATCGTAGCGTGAAGCTGAAGCAGGGCGACTTGCCTAAACTGGCGCACCGTGCCGGGTGAAGACGAGAACTATGTCTACGCTATAGCCCTCCTTTAAGCAGAGTTCGAATCTTAGGAGTATTCGGCTGCCCCGTGTCAATCGAAGCTTGGACTATGACGGCGTGCTTCCTCGATAAGCCAATTTGCAAACACCTGTATTGGACCGTCACTCAATCGGATCGGCTCCGGAAGGACGAGGCAGAAGGTCTTGGAGATCGACTCGCCGTCTGGCCAAGGTGCGACCAAGCGACCTTCAGCCAATTCGGTTTCGACATAGAGGCGCGGTACGAGTGCAACGCCGAGGCCGGCTAACGCGGCTTCGATTTGCATGGCGTGAAGATCATAACGGGCGCCAACTGCGGGATTGGTCAGCGCGATCCCGGTTTCCTGCGCATAGCGTTGCCATGCGTCCGGGTTCTGACGTCGATGAAGACGCGGCAGTTCATTCAAGGATACCGCCCCTTCACCTTCATCGACAAGCGCCGGATGGCAAACAGGTACCAACGTCTCATGTAACAGGCGGTGCGTTCTCATTCCCGTCCAGCCAGGATGCTCGAAATGGATCGCGGCATCGAAACCGCTTCCGGCAAGCACAAAGGGCTCCATCCGCTCAGTAAGATGCACGGTGATGTTCGGGTGCATTTTTCCAAACCGCGCCAGCCTGGGAATAAGCCAGCGCGTGGCAAAGGTCGGGATGGTGGCGATGTCGAGGCTCGCGCCATCGCTGGGCTGCCCCATCAGATACTGGCTGTCACGCTCCAGCCGGTCGAGTGACACGCGAACCTGAACGGCATAACGCTCTCCATTCGGCAAAAGCCGGACACGATTGCCAACCCGTTCGAACAGCGTGACACCAAGGAACGCTTCCAGTCGGCCGATCTGGCGGCTGATCGCTCCTTCGGTCAGCGCCAGTTCGTCGGCCGCGCGAGCGAAGCTGCCATGACGAGCCGACGCCTCGAACGCCATGAGTGCGGAATTGCTGGGAATCTTGCGGCGCATAGCGGTTCCTGACATGGTGGTTCGGCATTGGATTCGCCGCCACCTTGATGTTATGTCACTGAAGCATGATCCGTTGTCGATATATGGGCAGAGATCACCAGTCTATCATGAGAAAATATCAACGATAGACAAGGCCGGAAGATCCACTCTTTCGGTCGAAGGTGGTGCGATGATCTATACGGTAGAATGCAGCTTTGCCGATCCGGCCAGCGAAGCGAAATGGAATGACTTTTACAGCCTGGACAAGCTGCCAGCCCTCATTTCGGTGAGCGGCTTCCATACTTCGCAGCGTTTCAAGGCGTTGAGCCGTGGCTGCCCTGTTTATCTTGCTCTTCATTCAATTGATGGCCTCGATATTCTGACGGGTGAGGAATATCGCCAGAAGGGCGGCGGCAATTTCGCACGCTGGCAACAGCACATCACCGAGTGGCACCGGAACCTCTACGGTGGCATTGAGCGCGCGCCAGCCATTGGCGAGGGCGAATATCTGGCGTTGAGCGCAACAGGCCCTGAACCTCTGATCTGGCTTGGTCTCACCCCACATGCGATGCAGGCGGTTGCTATGGAGAAATTCCCGGAGCAGCGCTGGCTCGCCAAGGTGCAGCGCGGCAAGTTGCTTGACATCGAGCATCTGCCGGAAGGCGTCCATGTCTATGCGCCAATGACGGCGCAGTTGACGAATGACGGTAACGTCACGGTCGGGAAGGTGCGGTAACACCAATGCCGAACATCACGATCTACATTCCCGTAGACAGGATGCCACCGGACGAAGCTCTCGCAGACCTCACAGAGCAATGCACTGAACTTTGCACAGGCATCCTCCGGGCCGCGTTGGAGAATGTGCATATCGTCTATGTCGCCGTCCGGCACGGCCGGGGACACCCGGCTTTCGCAGAAATCCAATACCGTCTTGAGCCTTTTCGGACGCCGCCAGTCATGGCGCAGTTCATGGAAGGGCTGGACGACGCCATAAGGCGCAACACGGACCTCACCGCGCGCATCCGTTGCTTTGGCTATGAAGCGTCGAGCATCCACGCACGAAGTTGAGCTGACGCTTGGAGAAGAACCATGTCTCGTCTTGCATTACCCAGTCTGCCGGTCGGTGATTTCACGATCACCGCTGTCAGTGATGGCTACCTCCATGCCAGTTTCGATCTCCTCGCGAATATTGATCCGGCCGATGCTTCCCGCATGCAGGAAAGAGCAGGAATAGCGGATCATACCTCGATCCATATCAACTGCTATCTGGCGCGCGGAGGCGGCCGCGCGGTCCTGATCGACGCAGGTGCGGGCGGTTTCAAGCAATGGGGCGGTCGATTAACCGACAATCTGCTGCGCGTGGGCATCCAGCCTTCGGAGATCGACGCAATCCTGTTGACCCATGCCCATCCCGATCATGTCGGGGGTTTGGTGGACGCATCAGGGGAAGCCGTCTTTCCGAATGCCGAGTTGGTCGCCCACCATCGGGAAGTCGCGTTCTGGGAAGATGACGGCAATCTGAGCCGGGCGCCCGAGCGTGCCCGTGGCAACTTCCTCGCGGCGCGTCAGGCGTTCGACGGCTATCGCGAGCGGCTGCGCACCTTCGATGCTGGCGAAGTGCTTGCCGGCATGACGGCGGTTCCGCTTCCGGGCCACACCGCCGGGCACACCGGCTACCGTCTCGAATCCGGCGGCCAGACTCTGCTGGTCTGGGGAGATATTGTCCATTTCCCTGAGATTCAGATTCCGCGCCCTGACGTGTCGATTGCGTTCGATCAGGATGCACATCTCGCCGCCGAAACACGAACGAGGCTGTTGGACCTTGCCAGTTCGGAAAACCTGCTGATCGCGGGAATGCATCTGGACGAACCCGCTTTCGGACATATCGCGCGAACAGCAAATGGGACGTATGCTGTCTCTTATGAAAAATGAAAGTGGTTCAGTGGCTTTACCTCCGCGTCTTGGCATCTTGGCGCGTGGGAAGGCGGTCACAGGAATCTTCAGCAGGAACATTATCCCAGTTCAATTTGCAGGTGGGAATATCGGATTATCGGCGGACATCAGTTCGCAGACAATGCAATTTTCAGGAGAAATGGCGCACCCGACAGGATTCGAACCTGTGACCTCTGCCTTCGGAGGGCAGCGCTCTATCCAGCTGAGCTACGGGTGCTTCCCGGTGATCCGGAAAACGAACCAGCCGGTGAACCGGCAAGTCACGGCTTCTTAGCGGAAGCCGGCGCGAGCTTCAACGGGCAATTGCCAATTGGGCGGCGCGCCGAAGATCGAGCGTTGGACATGCCGACCAGGCTCGCGCAGTGTCAGGTCCTTCGCAGGCTCGCTGCCCTTTGGGCGTTCATCCCCTTCAAAATGTCCACTGGGCTTTAGATCCGAGTCCATCGTTGGTCAGTCGAAGAGGCGAAGGCTTTTCGCCCGCTGCGGGACAATGCTACTGTCCCGCCTCACCCTGCACCGTCCGCCGTCTCACCCCGCGCACGGCCCGTTTCGCCTTCTTGGCGCCGGTCAGTTCGTGCATGGCGTCGAGCTGCATCTGCTGCATTTCGGCGAGCCGCGTCCATTGGCGCGAGATGAGGTAGTCGAGTTTTTCGTGCAGGTGGCGCACTTCGAGCTCGGCCTTGAGGTTGACACGGTAGTCGTTGAAGGAGCGCAGCCGATCCTTGGTCTCCTGTCGCTTCTGGCTCATCATGATGATGGGCGCCTGGATGGCGGCGATGCAGGAGAGCAGGAGGTTGAGCAGGATGAAGGGATAAGGGTCGAAGGCGCCGACGGCGCCCTCGAACAGGTTGATGCCGATCCAGATCAAGAGCACGCTGGCGAAGGAGATCAGGAACCACCAGCTGCCGCCGAAGGCCGCCATGTTGTCGGAAACGCGATCGGCAAAAGAGCGATGCTCCTCGAACTCCTCCTCCGAGTTTTCGGAAATCGTGTCCTGCTTGGCGATCGATTCCACCACCTGGCGGTCGAGCTCGGAGAATTCGCCGTGCTCCTGCTGCAGCAGTTCCTCCATGTAGCGCATGCGGTAGCGGCCGAGCTCCTCGCGGCTGATGCGGGCCCCCTTGGGCAGGTCCGGGTGGTCGGAACGGATGCGGTCGGCCAGGCTCGGGCGCAGATCGTCGATGCGCACCAGGTCGCGCTTGCGGAATTTGCGGCCCGAGATCGCCGACGGCTTCCGCTTCGGCTTTATGCGTGAGGAGCCGGGGCCGGCGGGTTCGGAGTCCGGCACTTCGGGCGTGTCGAAATGATCGTCCGAAACCTCGTGCAGATCCCCCGTCGTGATCGGCGCCTCGAAATATTCGCCGCCGCTGTCGTTCTCATTGTCCGGCGCCTTCTGCTCGGATGCCTTGGGAACGGTGCTCATGGTGCTGGCTCCTGCTGTGGCGCTGATGGGAGGATACGCCGAGGTGGCGGGGCATATCCACTGTCGGATTGCGCTGCCTATGCCATGGCTTCCAGACGATTGCATGACGGTGTGACAACAATAGCCGGCTGCGGGTTTTTGGCGGCTGTTCTTCGCGGCGGCCGCCGCCCCTTCGCTGGGCCGAGGCGCTTCCCGACTTCGTCATTCACGGGCGAAGCAGCCGCGGAGTGGCGTCGCGAAGACCCGAGGATGACGAAGTCGGGGGCGGACGGAACTTCGCGGGCTCAGGGCGTTCGTCCTTCGAAAAGCCGGGCAGTTGGCTTTTCGTCCGCCGCGGATCACTCCTAGCCTACTGCTGCTCGGCGAACATCAGCCTGGTCTTGGTGGAATCCATCGTTGGCGACAGGCTGCGCTGGATAAGCGCCTCGACATGGTCGTTGCGCTGGCGAGCTGAGTCGGCGCCCATCACCACCACGATCAACTGGCGGCCGTCGGCATTGTAGGAGGTGACGATGTTGAAGCCGGAAGCCCTGATATAGCCGGTCTTGATGCCATCGACGCCGCGCACCCGGCCGAGCATGTCGTTGTGGCCGCGCACGAGCTTGCCGCGGAACATGAAATCGCTTTCGGAGAAATAGTGGAAATGCTGGGGGAAGCGCTGGCGCAGCGCCATGCCCAGCACCGCCATGTCGCGCGCCGTCGTCATCTGGCCGTCGTCGGGCAGGCCCGACGCGTTGCGGAAGGTGGTGCTGGACATGCCGAGCGAACGCGCCTTGGAGGTCATCATGGCGGCGAACTGGTCCTCCGAGCCGCCAAGATATTCGCCGACCGCCACCGCCACGTCATTGGCGGATTTGACGACGATGGCGCGGATGGCGGAATCGACATCGATGCTCTCGCCGCGCCGGAAGCGCATCTTGGTCGGCGGCTGCGAGGCGGCATGATCGGAAACCGGGATCTGCGTCTCCTTGGTGACGCGGCCGGATTCCATTGCCTCGAACAGGAGGTAGAGCGTCATCATCTTGGTCAGCGAAGCCGGATAGCGCTGCGCCGTCGAGTTGACCTCGAACATCTGCTTGCCGGTCTTTGCGTCGACGACGATCGCGGCATATTTCTGCGGCGGCGCGGGCACGGCCAGCACGGAATCCGGCGGCGTCGTGGTCGAGCAGCCGGCGACCATCAGCAACAGGCCAAGGGCGACGAAGAGTCTCTGGAGGAGCGGAAAGGGACGCAGTTTGGACAAGGGCAAGACGTTCTGGCGATGCTGTTGCTGAGATGAGGCGAAGCTAACGTAACGCGATTGGTGCGTCCATTTGGTTAATGGCTGATAGTCCCAGGATTGTCGAGTTCGGCCTGCCGCCCCGAAATCGCCGGTTTCCTGTCTTTCCTTGCCAACGCCGCGCTTCCCGTGGGAAGGGGCGTGGGCATCGGCTGGCTTGGGGGGTGGCATGACGAACATCGGGGCCGGGGGCGCAGCGCCCTCGCTTATCAAGGCATCGCTGAGCCGCACCGGCAAATGGGCCGGAAGCATCGCCTTCGTCGGCGGCGCGGTTTCCGACATCCTCAATCCGCTGGCGCCGTTCGCCGCCTATATCGCGCTGGTCGCCTCGATCGCGGCGGTCATCATCGCCATCGCCATTGTGCTCAGGCTGGTGCTGGCGGCCAGGGCGCTGCCGGCGCTGGTGTTCGCCACCAGTGCGGCGGCGGTCGCCGGCGGCGTCTATGCCGTGCAGCAGCAGACCAATTCGCAGAACGGCGTCATCGCCGGCCTGGTGCCGGCGATCTCGCGGCTGCAGCAGTCGATGGGCATCGTTTCGGAAAAGGTGGCGAAGATCGAGCAGACGGTCACGCAGACCCAAAAGACCGTCGAAGAGGTCAAGAAATCGACCGACACGGTTGCACAGAGGACCAACCAGATCGCGTCCGCCCAGCAGCAGCAGACCCAGCAGGGCGCCGAGACGCAAAAGACCGTCGAAGCGGTCAAACAGACCACCGAGGCGCTCGCCGCCGGCCAGCAACAGCAACAGGCCCAGGCGGAAAAGCTGCAGGCGACGACCGAGCAGATCGCCGCTTCGATCGACACCATCGCCAAGGGATTTGCCCAGTTGGCGGCGCAAGGCGGGGCGATCGCCGAGCCGAAGCGGCCGGATGAATTCTACCACAATGCCCGCGTCTACGAATTGTCCGGCGACATGCTCAATGCCCGGCGCTCCTACCTCGCCTTTGCCGGCTACGACGTTGACGCCATCGACCCCTATACGCGCTTTGCCACGCTGCTTCGGGTGCAAGACGGCAAGGCGGGTGCCCGCGAGGTGTTCGGGCAGCTTGCCGACAAGGGCAAGGCGCTGTCGATCAAGCTGGTGCATATATTGCAGTTCGACGATGCCCAGCGCCTCGATAAGCTCAACGCCTTCATCGCGGCCAATCCCGACTACGCGCCGGCCTATTTCCTCAAGGCGCAGGAGTTTTCGGAAGACCGCCTCGGCAGCCAGACGCTGGCCGACAAGCGCAGCGAAGCCCAGGCGCTGACCAAATTCGTCTCCTACGAAAAGGATGGCGGACTGCTCAAATATTTCGTCGACCAGACCCAGTTGGCCGACTGGCTGGACCGCGGCCGCAGCCGGCTGGCGGCACTAGGCGACGTGCTCGACCCCACGCGCTTTGCGCCTTCGCTGACGCCGATGCGCTCGAATCAGGGCTGGTCGATGACCATTTCGCTGCCCGAGCCGGCGACCGCGATTTCCTGGCGGCTCGGCACCAGCGGTCCCTTCACCGACACCGGCTTCCTGGCAATGAACGACCAGACCACCGGCAAGCCGATGGCCAATCCGAGCTTCGAACTGCCCGACAGCACCGCGGCGACCACGATCGCGATAAGATATCTCGACATCAGGGGCCGCGAGACCGGCCCGTTCGACATCCGCTTCGACCCGGACACGGCACTGCAGCAAGGTGACAAGCAGATCCTCGACCAGTTCTGGACGTCGTGGATCGCCTTCGACTCCGGCGGCAATCACGGCCTGGTCTATTTCACCCAGATGCTGTCCTACCGCTGCGCCATCAAGGAGGTGCATTACAGCCTCAACGGCGCCGCGCTCGACAAGTCGCTCGAGATACCGCCTTGCGACAAGAAGGATCCCTACGCCATCCCCTACGACGCCAAGAGCTATTTCAAGGTTGCCGACAGTGTGAAGTCGATGTCGGTGCAGGTGACCTATACCGACGGGACGAAATCGCCGGTGCGGGAGTACAAGCGGCAGTAGCTGATGCGAAATGCCGACCGCAGTGCTTGCGCAACGCGCGCCGAAAGGGTTCTGTTCGCGGCTTCGGATTCGGTGAGAGCGCAATGACCATCAGCACGATCAAGGCCAAAGGTATTTCGGTTTCGCTCGATCTGACTGTCGGCCACATCGCCGACATGATCGTCGAGAGCGCAGGAAGGCAGCTTCGGCCACTGCACCGCGCCCCTTGGGTCGACGCGGGCGAGGCGCTGCCCAAGGACCTGCCGCAAGGCACGGTTCGCCTGTCCGGCGACTTCCTCTGCGCGCCGTTTTCACGCAGCGATGTCGAAGAGGCGCCACTGCATGGCTGGCCGGCCAACAGCGCCTGGGATGTCGTGGACAGCAACGCCACGCAGGACGGCTGGCGCGCCGTCTTCCGGCTGCGGCACAAGGTCATGGGCGCCAGCGTCGACAAGATTTTTACACTCATCGACGGCCATCCCTTCCTTTACCAGGAACATGTGTTTTCCGGCGGCTCCGGCGCGATTTCCGTCGCCCATCACCCGATGACGGTGATGAAAGGCGGCGGACGGCTGGCCTTTTCGCCGAAGCGCTTTGCCGCGACATTAGCCGATCCGCTGGAGCCCGATCCCGCGCGCGGCCGCTACATGCTGGCCTATCCGGCGCGGTCGGCCGAGCTCGACCGGTTTCCCGCCGCCGGCGCCGGCACGCTCGACCTGACGGAATACCGCATGGATGACCGGCGCGAGGATTTCGTCACCCTGGTCGAGGCCGATCATGGCGGGCCGGGCTGGACGGCGCTGGCGCGCCAGGCCGAGGGCGACCTCGTGCTGGTGCTGAAGAACCCGGCCGAACTGCCGGTCACCATGCTGTGGCTCAGCAATGGCGGGCGCGACTACGCACCCTGGAGCGGGCGCCATCTGGGCGTGCTCGGCATCGAGGACGGCCGCACGGCCGTCGGCCACGCCGCCTCGATTGGCGACAATTGGCTGAAGCGCGAGGGCGTGGCGACCGCCTTTGCGCTCGGCGAGGGTCGAAGCTTTTCGTTCCGCCATGTCATCGGCGCCATGCCCCTGTCCGGCGGCACCCCGCCAAGGGAGATCACTGCCGCCGAGGGTCGCATGCGGCTTGCCGCGGGCGGATCGAGCTGGAACGTGCCCTTCGACAGCGATTTCCTGCGCATCGGCCGGCCCGTCCCTGCCTGAGCAGGGATCGCGCGAGCGCGGGATTTGAAATTTCCGTGAACTGCCGCCAAGATGCGGCGGAAAACATCGTGCCGATCATCCAGGCAAGTGAGGCTTCCCATGTCCGAAATCGCGCACCTCGCCGCCACCATCTTCAAGCGCGCCGGCAAGGCAAAGCGCTTCATCGTCGCCATCGCCGGGCCGCCCGGGGCTGGAAAGTCCACGTTGTCGGCCGGCCTGCATGACCTGTTGCCGGAGGGGGCGGTGGAAGTCGTCCCGATGGATGGCTTCCATTATGACGACATCGTGCTCAATGCGCGCGGCCTGCGTGCGCGAAAGGGGGCGCCGGAAACATTCGACTTTTCCGGCTTCGAAGCCCTGCTGAAGCGCATCCGGGCCGGCGAACCAGACATCGCGATTCCCGTCTTCGACCGCAACATGGAATTGTCGCGCGCCGCGGCGGCGATCGTCGGCACCGAGACGAAATTCATCCTGGTCGAAGGCAACTATCTTCTGCTCGACGAAGAGCCGTGGTCACGGCTGGCGCCGCTGTTCGATTTCTCGATCTTCGTCGAGGTGCCGCGCAATGAACTCGAGCGGCGCCTGGTGGAGCGCTGGCACGGCCATGGCCGCTCCGACGAGGATGCGCGCGCCTGGATCGCCTCCAACGACATGCCCAACATCGAACGCGTGTTGGCCCGGCGCCGGGCCGCTGATCTGGTTATTGGTTAACACGCTTAATTTTCGGTATTTCTGGACGGGAACCTTAAGGGTTGCGCGCCGTTATGTCCGGGAACCCATTTGTCGGGCGTAAGGGATTTTCCGATGGCAACCAAGGCAAGAAAACCCGCAGCCGCCAAGACCAGGACGGCAAAGGACGGCCCAGCGAAAACCGGTGCCGGCGCGGCGATCGCCGAGCGCTCGAAAGACGCGAAACCCTCTTTCGGCAAGGCCGCACCGAGGAAGGTCGTGCCTGCCGCCACCAAGACGCCAAGCCCGCGCAAAGCGGCGAAGGGCAAACAAAGTGCCGTCCGGACCGTGGCGAGCGTGGCGGCCGGTGCGGTGGTCGCCACCGCACGCGGTGCCGTCTCGCTGGCAGCCTCCGTGATCGGCAAGGGCGGTTCGAAGGCCAAGGCGAAGTAGCAGATACTGCGTCGCCGGGCGGCCAAGCAATCGCCCCTGTAGGCCAGTTTCAGTCCTTTGCGGGAATGGTCAGGCCCTTCTGCACCGCCGGCCGGGCAAGGCCGCGCTCCAGCCAGGCCGCCACATTGGCGAAATCGTCAAAACCGACGAGTTCGCGCGCGTCATAGAAGCCGATCAGGTTGCGAACCCAGCCGAGCAGCGAGATGTCGGCGATCGTGTAGTCGTTGCCCATGATCCATTTGCGGCCCTTGAGCCGGCCGTCGAGCACACCGATCAGCCGCCGCGATTCGTCGCGGTAGCGCTCCAGCGGGCGCTTGTCGGCGATCTCGCGGCCGGCGAATTTGTGGAAGAAGCCGACCTGGCCGAACATCGGCCCGACCGAGGCCATCTGGAAGAAGACCCACTGGATCGTCTCGTAGCGTCGCGCTGCGTCCGCCGGTATGAGCAGGCCGGTCTTCTCGGCGAGATAGAGCAGGATGGCGCCGGATTCGAACAGGCCGATCGGCTTGCCGTCCGGACCGTCGGGATCGATGATCGCCGGGATCTTGCCATTGGGATTGAGCGACAGGAATTCCGGCGTCCAGCTTTCGTTCTTGCCGATGTTGATCAGATGCGGCTCGTAGGGCAGGCCGATCTCTTCCAGGGCGATCGAGACCTTCACCCCGTTCGGCGTTGTCGCCGAATAAAGCTGGATCCGGTCCGGATGTTTGGCCGGCCAACGGGTTGCGATCGGAAAGGCGGACAGGTCGGCCATCGAGAAACTCCTGAGCGGGGATTTGCGCCAAAGGCGCGCGGCGTTGGCGGGTGGCCAAGAATTAGGCGCACGGCCAGGCGGGATCAATATGGCGGACAGTTTCGCCATGCACGGACAGTCAACCGAATCGAACGCGGCGGAATGGTACACGGCCTGCCAAGGCGCTCACCCTGGGTAGGCACTGACCAGCCCGGGATCAGATGGCCTTGAACGCCAGCACCGCGTTGGTGCCGCCGAAAGCAAAGCCGTTGCTGATCGCGACGCGCACCTTGCGCTCGCGCGCGACATTGGGCGTCACGTCGAGATCGCAATCGGGATCGGGTTCGCGGTAATTCGCGGTCGGCGGCACCACGCCCTCGCGGATAGCCATGACGCAGGCGATCATTTCCAGTCCGCCCGATGCGCCCAGGCAATGGGCATGCATCGACTTGGTCGATGAGACCGACAGCGAGCGCGCATGCTCGCCAAAGACGCGCTTGATCGCGTTGGTCTCGATCTGGTCGTTGGCCTTGGTGCCGGTGCCGTGCGCGTTGAGATAGTCGATGTCCTCGGGATTGAGCCCGGCATCGGCCAGGCAGAAACGCATTGCCGCTTCCGGTCCCTCAATGGTTGGAGCAACGATGTCCGAGGCATCGGCGGAGAGACCGGCGCCGGCGATTTCAGCGAGGATGGTTGCGCCGCGCGCCATGGCGTGATCGTAGCTTTCCAGAACCGCCATGCCGGCGCCCTCACCGAGCACCAAACCCTGGCGATCGGCCGAAAACGGCCGGCAGGTATCGGGCGACAGCACGCGCAATGCCTCCCAGCCCTTGAGCACGCCCCAGACCAGCGGCGCATCAGTGCCGCCGGCCACCATGACGTCGGCGCGACCGAGCCTGATCTGGTCGACCGCCGAGGCGATGGCGTGATTGGCCGACGAACAGGCCGAAGTGACGCCGAAGACCGGCCCGCGCAGGCCAAGGTGCATGCTGACCTGGCCCGCGGCCGCGCCCGGCATGACCCTGGGCACGGTGAAGATGCCGGCGCGATTCTTGCCCTCGATCAGGATGGCGCGATAGTTTTCCTCAACCGTCTCGAAGCCGCAGACGCCGACACCGACAATGGTTCCCATGCGATAGGTGTTGTCGGCATGCGTAGCCAATCCCGACTGTTTCAGGGCTTCGCGGGCGGCCAGCACCGCCAGCAGGCTGAAGCGGTCCATCGACACCAGCTGCTTGCGCTCGATGCCGTGATCGGGCAGCGCCTTGATCTCGCAGCCGGTCTTCACCTTCAGGTCGTGCAGGAAGGGATTGTCGATCGGACCTATCGCAGAGCGGCCAGCGCGCATCTCGCCCCAAATCGCCGGCACATCGGTGCCGAGCCCGCATATCCCGCCAAGGCCGGTGATGACGACGCGTCTCAGCATTCGGTTAGGCTTTTTTCGCGATCAGCGCGCGAACGGCCTCGACCATGTCGCCAACATTCTTCAGATTGCTCCAGGCATCGACCGTGTTCATCTCGATCTCGATGCCATATTCCTCCTCAAGGTCGAAGATGATCTCGGTCAGCTCCAGCGAATGGATGCCGAGCGCCGTCAATTCGGTGTTGGTGGTGATTTCCTCGCCGCCAGGCTCGGCATGGGCCTTGATCTTTTCGATGATATCCGTTGCCAGTTGGTCAGCCATTCGGTTTCTTCCCCACTTTGTCGTTTCCCGACGCCAACTGAACAGCGCCTTCTTGTCCTCGATATCAGGCCGCGATCGTCGCCTTATACCCCCGCCAAGCATCGCTTGACCGTACCGAGGTGGCTCCCTCTATAGAAACGGAAACGCCATCAAGCAACAAGCTATATATCGACAAAACCGCCGCAGTGCTTAACCTGACGGCGTGGATACGATCGAATATACGAAGTTTTCGCCCCTTTTGGCCCAGCGCGCCGTCGGCCTGGCACAACTGGGCTGCGCCAGCGCCGATGGCCGCACGCGGCTGCGGCGCCTCTATCAGGACGGCTCCGCCAAGATAAGGCTGCCGGCCGTTTCGGCCGATCCGCTGGAGGCGGTGCTGATCAACACCGCCGGCGGACTGACCGGCGGCGACCGCATCGGCTGGGATGTGGATGTCGGCGCGGATGCCTCGGCGTCGATAACGACCCAGGCCTGCGAGAAGGTCTATCGCGCCGCCTCCGACCATGCAGAGGTACGGGTCAAGCTGACGGTCGGCGAAAACAGCCGCATCGCCTGGCTGCCGCAGGAAACCATCGTCTTCGACCGGGCAGCCTTTGCCCGCACGTTGGATGTCGAGCTTGCCGCCGGGGCCGAGGCGCTGCTGCTGGAGGCCACCGTCTTCGGTCGCCTGGCCATGGGCGAACGCGCCGCGC
Organism: Mesorhizobium sp. HAY1-8B; assembly: GCF_056868045.1. NCBI lineage: Bacteria > Pseudomonadati > Pseudomonadota > Alphaproteobacteria > Hyphomicrobiales > Phyllobacteriaceae > Mesorhizobium > Mesorhizobium sp. HAY1-8B. Next base: position 1,178,481 of record NZ_CP200321.1, on the reverse strand, counting down.
AGGGTATTTTTCGTGACCGCTGGCGTGTTCGCCAGGATGGCTTTCTCATCCATGGCGAGGATTTCCGCGTCGGGCCTGACATCGCGGCCACGCTCGCCCGTCCGGCGGCTGCAGGTGGCGCGATCGCCGTGGCAACGCTGCTGCTGGTGTCGCCACGCGCGGAGGCTTTGCTCGACCCGGTCCGCGAGATCGTCGGAGACCAGGGCGGCGCCAGTGTCTGGAGCGTGAAGGCATCTGGCAAGCTTCTTGCGAGGCTTTACGCCGGGGACGGCTACCAACTGCGCCAGCGGCTGGTTCCGCTTGTCGGATTGCTCAACGGACGGGCGGGGCTGCCCAAATTATGGTCACTGTGATTCGGAAACCTGCATGAACCTGACGCCGAGGGAAAAGGACAAGCTGCTGATCGCCATGGCAGCGATCGTGGCACGCAAGCGGCTGGAGCGCGGCGTGAAGCTGAACCACCCGGAAGCGATCGCGCTGATCACCGACTTCGTCGTCGAAGGCGCCCGCGACGGCCGCCCGGTCGCCGAACTGATGGAGGCCGGCGCCCATATCGTCACCCGCGCGCAGGTGATGGAGGGTATCGCCGAGATGATCCACGACGTGCAGGTGGAAGCGACCTTTCCCGACGGCACCAAGCTGGTGACCGTGCACGAGCCCATCAGGTGAGGAGAGGAAACCGGGATGCTTGAACTGCGCCCAAACTGCGAGTGCTGCGACAAGGACCTGCCGCCCGAAGCCGAGGATGCGCTGATCTGCACCTTCGAATGCACCTTCTGTGCCGATTGCGTGGAAACCGTGCTGGGTGGCGTCTGCCCCAATTGCAGCGGCAATTTTTCGGCGCGGCCGATCCGACCGACAGCGATGCTGAAGAAATACCCGGCTTCCGCCAAACGCGTCCTCAAGGCCGAGGGCTGCGGTCCTCGCAAGGCGGCGTGAACACCTCGACACTGGAAACGGAAGGCAAATCAAAATGATCCCTGCAAAACGACTGTCCCTCTCGGCGATCCTGTTTCTGGCGGCGGCAATGCCCGCCTACGCCCATGTCGGCGTCGGTACGACGTCGTCCTTCACGGCAGGCTTCGGGCATCCCTTGTCCGGCCTCGACCACATGACCGTGATGATCGCGGTTGGCCTGTGGGCGGCACTCAAGGGCGGCAGAGCGATCTGGGCGTGGCCGGCCGCCTTTGTCGGCGTCATGCTGAGCGGCGCCGCCCTTGGCATGGCGCATGTGCCGATGCCCTTCGTCGAGCCGGGCATACTGGCCTCCGTCGTGGCGCTCGGACTGCTGGTGGCGCTGGCGGTCGATCTGCCCGTCTCGGCGGGCGTCGCCATTATCGGCCTGTTCGCGCTGTTCCACGGCCACGCTCATGGCACGGAAGTGCCTGAAAATGCCGGCGGGCTCGAGTACATGGCCGGCTTTGCCATCGCCACCGTGATGCTCCATGCCGTCGGCATCGCCGCCGGTCTGAGCCTTGGCCTGAGGTTCCGCGGTCTGGCCCGCGTCGCGGGCGCTGCCTGCGCGGCGATCGGCGTCGGCCTCGCCTTCGGCGTCGTGTGAAGTCCAATGATCCCTGGCGAAATCATCCCCGCCCAAGGCGACATCGAGCTCAACAAGGGTCTGCCGACCGTCACCTTGAAAGTCGCCAACGCCGGCGACCGGCCGATCCAGGTCGGCAGCCACTATCATTTCTTCGAAACCAATGAAGGGCTGAAATTCGACCGCGAACAGGCGCGCGGCATGCGTCTCGACATTGCCGCCGGCACCGCCATGCGCTTCGAGCCAGGCCAGGAGCGTGACGTCAGGCTGGTGCCGCTTGGCGGCAAACGCGAGGTCTATGGATTCCAGCAGAAGGTGATGGGCAAGCTGTGAGTTTTGTGGCGTCTCACGCGCGGCGCGCACAGAGTCCCAAGGGGAAGCGCCATGCGCTTTTCCCGGGAAAACCGCTTCACACTTTTCCTGGAATTGCTCTAGTCCGACGGCTTGGCAGCCGCATAGATGACGATCTTTCCTGGATTGTCGAACTCCACGGCCAGAATGTCCTGCGTGAGCACGCGCCGCGAATCGATGGCGTTGTAGAGCAAAGCGTTGGCCTCGATCTCCTTGCGCAGTTCCGCGACATCGTCTCGATGCTGCCGGACCTTGTTCTCGATAACCGCCGGCGGGCCGCCTTCGCTGCGTGCCGCGTCGGTCAGGAACACGATATCGACCTTGTCGAGCTTGGAGGTCTTGCGCACCGTGCTGATGTTTTCACGCGTGCGGTCGATCGCCGAGGTGACTTTGCCGATTTCAGCGGTGGTGTTGGCCTCTTCCGCGCTGACTTGCGAGCCGACGATCCGATCGACGGTCTCCGGGCTTTCGAGACCCTGCGCGTTCAGCGCGGCCTGAGGAAAGCTCGCTGCCAGAAACGCAGTCGCCGCTACGGCATACAGCCATCGGCCATCGGGCAAGGTGGTGACGGTCATCGTTCGCTTTCGCAGTTTGTTCCAGCACTCAGGAAACGAAACGACTCCAGCCCTGCCACGGTTCCCCTCATGATGCGGTCGGCGGACCGAATGTCGGCCCGCCGAGCCAGGCCGTCAGCTGGCCTTCTTGGTGATGAGGGTCAGCGCGCCATTGGGCTCCATGCTGGCCGCGACCACCTGCGCCGAGGTCATTCCCTTTGCTTGGAGGGCGGACTTCACCTTGGGTGTGGCATCGATCGAGCTGCGCAGTTTCTGCAGGCCGGCATCGCCGCGCTGGGCGATCACCTGATTGACCTGCGTCTGGGTGTCCTTCGGCAGTTCGGTAATGTCGACGATGTTGACGCTCTGGATCGCCGGCGCAGCCTGCTGACCGCCGGGGGCGGGAGTGGTCGCCTTGGGGGCAGGCGTGGCTGGAGCGGGCTGTTGCGCGGGTTGCTGCTGGGCACTGGCGGCACCGGCCAGCATCAGGCTGGCGGCGGCTGCAAGAACTATCGTTTTGCGCATGGATTTTCCTTCCATCGATTTGGCAAACGGTCGTTTTGGGGTGACCCGCTCACCTCAACCGCCAAATGGGATCAGAAGGTGTCGCCCAGCGGGTCATTGCGTGACCATTGGACGGCGTCAATGTGCACCCGGCCCCAACCATTCCGCATTTCGGGAGCAATCTCTGATGGCTAGAATCTCGCGTTCCACCTATGCCCAGATGTATGGCCCGACCGTCGGCGACAGGGTCAGGCTGGCCGACACCGAACTCTTCATCGAGGTTGAAAAGGACCTCATCATTCACGGTGAAGAAGTAAAATTCGGCGGCGGCAAGGTCATTCGCGACGGCATGGGCCAGAGCCAGGTGTCGCGGGCGCAGGGCGCGGTCGACACCGTCATCACCAACGCCTTGGTGGTCGATGCCAGCGCCGGCATCCTCAAGGCCGATATCGGCCTGAAGGACGGCCGCATCGCCGCGATCGGCAAGGCCGGCAATCCGGACACGCAGGATGGCGTCACCATCATCATCGGCCCGGGCACGGAAATCATCGCCGGCGAGGGCAAGATCCTGACACCGGGCGGCTTCGACGCGCATATCCACTTCATCTGTCCTCAGCAGATCGAGGAAGCGCTGATGAGCGGCATCACCACCATGCTCGGCGGCGGCACCGGCCCGGCGCATGGCACGCTGGCCACCACCTGCACGCCGGGGCCGTGGCACATGGCGCGCATGATCCAGTCTTTCGATGCATTCCCGATGAATATCGGCCTGTCTGGCAAGGGCAACGCGTCGTTGCCGGCGGCATTGGAGGAAATGGTGCTGGGCGGCGCCTGCTCGCTGAAGCTGCATGAAGACTGGGGCACGACGCCGGCGGCGATCGACTGTTGCCTGTCGGTCGCCGACGAGCACGACGTGCAGGTGATGATCCACACCGACACGCTCAACGAATCCGGCTTCGTCGAGAACACGGTCGCGGCGATCAAGGGCCGCACCATCCACGCCTTCCACACCGAGGGTGCCGGCGGCGGCCATGCACCCGACATCATCAAGGTCTGCGGCCTGCCCAACGTGATCCCGTCCTCGACCAACCCGACCAGGCCTTACACCGTCAACACGCTGGCCGAGCATCTCGACATGCTGATGGTCTGCCATCATCTGTCGCCGTCGATCCCCGAGGACATCGCCTTTGCCGAAAGCCGCATCCGCAAGGAGACGATCGCGGCCGAGGACATCCTGCACGATATCGGCGCCTTCTCGATCATCTCGTCCGACAGCCAGGCCATGGGCCGCGTCGGCGAAGTGGCGATCCGCACCTGGCAGACCGCCGACAAGATGAAGAGGCAGCGCGGTTCGCTGCCGCAAGAGACCGGCAACAACGACAATTTCCGCGTCCGCCGCTACATCGCCAAATACACGATCAACCCGGCCATCGCGCATGGGCTGTCGAAAGAGATCGGCTCGATCGCCGTCGGCAAACGCGCCGACCTTGTGCTGTGGAACCCAGCCTTCTTCGGCGTCAAGCCGGACATGGTGCTGATCGGCGGCATGATCGCCGCCGCCCCGATGGGCGACCCCAACGCCTCGATCCCGACACCGCAACCGATGCACTACCGGCCGATGTTCGGCGCCTATGGCAAGGCCAGGACCAACTCGTCCGTGACCTTCGTTTCGAAAGCCGCACTCGAGTCCGGCCTACATGGCAGGCTTGGCGTCGACAAGCAGTTCGTCGCCGTGGAAAACACCCGCGGCGGCATCGGCAAGCACTCGATGGTGCTCAACGACGCCACGCCGCACGTCGAGGTCGACCCCGAAACCTACGAGGTCCGCGCCGACGGCGAATTGCTCACTTGCGAGCCGGCAACGGTGCTGCCGATGGCGCAACGGTATTTCCTGTTCTGATGCTAGATCGGCGACCGGGCCGACTGGCGGGAAACCCATTGCGGCACGTGCCGTGACACCGCAATATGCGGCTCAATGAAACCGCATGACTTGCCATGGCCACCGAAATAGCCTCCGCCCACGACATCTTCCCGCACATCCGCATCGTCATGGGCATGGTGATCGGACTTGGTGTCACCCGCCTGCTGTCGGGGGTGGCCCGTATTATCCAGCACCCCGGCCAGTACCGGCTCTATCCCGTGCATCTGGCTTGGGTCGCCTCGGTGCTTCTGATGCTGGTGCATTTCTGGTGGTGGGAGTTCGGCCTCTACGCCATCGAGGCATGGACCTTCGGCAAATACCTTTTCATCATCTTCTACGCGATCACGCTGTTCCTGCTCTGCGCGCTGCTGTTTCCGGATTCGATGCTGGACTACACAAGCTACGAGGATTTCTTCTATTCGCGCCGCGCCTGGTTCTTCGGCCTGCTGGCCGCGACCTATCTGCTGGACGTGATCGACACGTTGCTGAAAGGGCCGGAGCATTTCTCCCATTTCGGCAATGAATATCTGTTCCGCACGCCGATCTTCGTCGCACTTTGCATTGCCGCGATCCTGCTGCGCGACCGTCGCTTTCACACCGCCTTTGTCGCGGCGGCGCTGATCTATCAGATATCGTTTATCCTGCGGCTCTTCGACACGATCGTATGACGACTGCGAATACTCTAGGCTTGCTGGGAAAGGCAGGTTTCTCATGTACAAGGCCGTCGGATCGCGCGGATCCCGGGTCAGCCGCGTCCTCTGGATGCTCGAGGAACTCGGGCAGCCCTATGAATTCGTCGAGGTCAAATTGCGCTCGCCGGAAGCCTATGCGCTCAACCCGTCGGGCAAGGTGCCGGTCCTCATCGACGGCGAGCTGACAGTGACGGATTCGGCGGCGATCTGCGTCTACCTGGCCGACAAGCACGCCGACAAGGGCATGGGCGCCAATCCAGGTGTCGCCGGCCGTGCCGAGATGGATTCCTGGATGCATTTTGCCCAGAGCGAGTTCGAGGCGCCGCTGTGGAACAAATTGCGCCACCGCTTCCTGCTGCCCAGGGAAGTACGGGTCGATGTCGGCCCCGCCGCGGCCTATGATTTCGCCTCGGAAGCCAAGGCGCTGGACCGCCGGCTTGGCGACAAAACGTTTGCGCTCGGCGACCGATTTTCCGCCGTCGACGTGCTGCTCGGTGATATGGGCGGCTGGGCCCGGGCTGGAAAATTCCCGATCGAGTCCGAGCGCGTCAACGCCTATTTCAACCGGGTGCTTTCGCGCCCTGCCCGCGCGCGGGCGCAAGCCAATGGCGGAGCCATGAAATGAAGCTCAACCTCAACACCGATTTCACCAAATTCCCGCGTGCCGTCTCGGTGGTGCGCGCCGGTGAGGCCGGGACCACAGCGCCGTCCGGCCGTACGGTTCTTGCCCATGACGAACGGCATCTGCGCCGCCGCGCCATCGAACTGTCCGATGGTAGCAAGGTGCTGGTCGACCTGCCCGAGCCGGTTGCCCTGAACGATGGCGACCGGCTGGTGCTCGAGGATGGCCGCCATGTCGAGATCGTTGCCGCACCGGAAGAGGTCTATGACATCCGCGCCCGCGACGGTGTGCATCTGACCGAGCTTGCCTGGCACATCGGCAACCGCCATCTCGCGGCGGGCATCGAGGCGGATCGCATCGTCATCCTGCGCGACCATGTCATCAAGGCGATGCTTGAAGGGCTTGGCGCCACGGTGCGCGAGGTTTCCGAGCCGTTCAAGCCGGTTCGCGGCGCCTATTCGGGCCATGGCGGCGTGCACAGTCACGATCACGGCCATGCACATGCCCACAGCCATGCGGAAGCGCATTCCCATTCACATGGCGACACGCATTCCCATTCGCACGGCCATTCCCACGACGGTCATCACCACGACCATGACTGACCAACCTTCGAACATCGCCTTGCTGCGGCTGATGGCGTGGCTGTCGCCGGCCTTTCCGGTTGGCGGCTTTGCCTACAGCCATGGTCTCGAGCGCGCGGTGCATGATGGCCTGGTTGCCGATGCCGCCGGCCTTGCCGGCTGGCTGGAAACACTGATCGAGATGGGCTCGGGCTGGAACGATGCCGTGCTGTTTTCCGAGAGCTGGCGCCGCGCCCGCAACGCAGGCGATTTCGGCGAAGTGGCTGCACTGGCCGAGGCGCTCGCCGGCTCGCGGGAACGCCACACCGAGACCATGCTGCAGGGTGCCGCCTTCCTCAAGGCCGCCGCCGCATGGCCCAATCCGGTGCTGGGGCGCTTGCCGGCCGAATGCGCCTACTGTGTCGCAGTCGGCGCCATTGCCGGCGGCAATGGCATTGCGCTGCAGGATGCGCTGTCCGCCTTCCTGCAGGCCTTCTTCTCCAATCTTGTCCAGGCGGCGATCAGGCTCGGTGTCGTCGGCCAGAACGAGGCCACCACGCTGTTGGCCGGCTTCGAGCCGCTGGCGCTCGCGACCGCCGGCCGCGCGTCGCGCTCGACATTGGATGATCTCGGCGGCTGCGCCTTCGTCTCCGACGTCATGGCGATGAAGCACGAAACCCAGTATTCGCGGCTGTTCCGCTCATGATCGTGCTTGCCTTCGCGCTGTCCTTCGTCCTGCTGCTGATCACGGCGCTGCATGTCTATTGGGGCATTGGCGGCGTCTGGCCGGGCAGAGACGCAGCCTCCTGCGCCCGCGCCGTCGTTGGCTTTCGCGGTGTCGACGAAATGCCCACGCCCTTCGCCAGTTTCGCCGTTGCCGCCTGTCTCGGCCTGGCGACGCTCTGGCCGCTGGCGCTGATCGGCTTCTTTGCCTCGCCCTTCCCGAAAGAGGGCCTCGCCGCCACTTCGCTGCTCATCGGCCTGGTGTTCCTGGGTCGCGGCATTGCCGGCTTCACGCCGTGGTGGCGGCGGCTGGCGCCCGAGCAGCCTTTCGCCCGGCTCGATGTCCAGTACTATTCGCCGCTTTGCCTGTTGATCGGGCTTGGCTTCGCCATCCTTGCCATCATGGAGTTCCCGACATGACTCAAGCCAACGGTCCTCTTCGCATCGGCATTGGCGGCCCCGTCGGCTCCGGCAAGACGACGCTCACCGAAAAACTCTGCAAGGCGCTGCGCGACGAATTCTCCATCGCCGTGGTCACCAATGACATCTACACCAGGGAAGATGCCATGATGCTGGCCCGGCTGCAGGCGCTGCCCGAGGAGCGCATCGTCGGCGTCGAGACCGGCGGCTGCCCGCATACCGCCATTCGCGAGGACGCATCGATCAATTTGCAGGCCATCGCCGAGCTCAACCGCAAATTCCCAGATCTCGACATCATCTTCATCGAATCCGGCGGCGACAACCTTGCCGCCACCTTCTCGCCGGACCTCGCGGACCTGACGCTCTATGTCATCTCGGTCTGCCAGGGCGAGGAAATTCCGCGCAAGGGCGGACCGGCGATCACCCGCTCGGACTTCCTGATCATCAACAAGAGCGATCTGGCGCCCTATGTGAACGTCAACCTCGACGTCATGGAGAGCGACGCCGGCCGCATGCGCGGCAAGCGTCCGTTCGGCTTCACCGACCTGTCACGCGGCAAGGGGTTGCAGGAGGTCATCGATTTCATCGTCGAGCATGGCGGGCTGAGGACCGGCACCGCCGCCAGCACAGCGGCCTGACAGCTATCCGCCTCTCCCTGCACCAACCAAAACCCGTTGCGAGCAGCCGTCGATCACGGCATTCTGGCCAAAACCGGAGGATTTTCGATGAGCATCGCCCGCCTGCAGAAGGAAACGCTGACCAACCTGCCCTTCTATGAGGAGCGCGTCGATCTCGCCTGTGCCTTTCGCTGGACGGCGCGGCTCAACATGCATGAGGCGGTGGCCAATCATTTCTCGCTGGCGGTCAACGAGAACGGCACGCAGTTCCTGATGAACCCCAACCAGGTGCATTTCTCGCGCATCAAGGCGAGCGACCTGTTGATGATCGACGCCAATGATCCGGACACGCTGTCGGGGCCCAACGCGCCGGATCCGACGGCCTGGGGCCTGCACGGGGCCATCCACCGCAACGTGCCGCATGCGCGCTGCGTCATGCATGTCCATTCGATCCATGCCACGGTGCTGGCCTCGCTGGCCGATTCGACATTGCCGCCGATCGACCAGAATTCGGCGATGTTCTTCAACCGCCATGTCGTCGATGCGCATTATGGCGGCCTGGCCTTCGAGGAAGAGGGCGAGCGCTGCTCGCAGCTTCTCACCGATCCCAAGGTCAAGGTGATGGTGATGGGCAATCACGGCGTGCTGGTGATCGGTGACACGGTCGCCGACGCCTTCAACCGCATGTTCTATTTCGAACGCGCCGCCGAGACCTATATCAAGGCGCTGTGGACCGGCCGCCCGCTGCGCACGCTGTCCGACGCCATCGCCGAGAAGGCGGCCAGCGAGATGGATGATTATCCCGGCCAGGCCGAGCGCCATCTCAGCGAGTTGAAGGCGATCCTCGACGAGGAAGAGCCGGTTTACCGGAATTAGAGCCCGAGCTGAGCCCGCAATTCCTCGGCGCTATTGATGACGATGGCGCCGGGCGGTCCTTCCATCGGCTTTTCCGGCCAGAAGATCGTCTTCATGCCCGCCGCCAGCCCCGCCATGGTGCCCGGCCAGCTGTCGTCGACCGCGACCGCGTGAGCGGGATCGACATCGGCCAGATAGGCCGCGCGCAGGAAGGGTTCGGCATGCGGCTTGCCTTCGCGCACGTCGTTGCGGCTGATCGTCTTCATGCCGGGATAGAAGAGGCCGACGGCGCGCAGGTTGGCATCGACGATCAGCCTGTCGGAATTGGAGACCACCGCTTGCTGAACGCCAAGCGCCCGCAATTCATTGAAGACCTCGATCGCGCCGGGGCGCGGCCGCAAGCCCTCGACCAGCGGCAGGTAATGGTCGTATTTACGCACGATCCAGTCGTCGAAGGCCAAGTCCAGGCCGAACTCGTCGCGCATCATTTCATAGACCGGCCAGGCGGCAACGCCGAGGACACGCTCATGCAGGTCGGATGGCGGCGTGAGGCCGACATTGCGCATTGCCGCCACAAGGGCTGCCTCGTGCAGCGGCTCGCTGTCGACCAGCGTGCCATCCATGTCCCAGAAAACCGCCTTCGGTGTCATGCAGAGCTCCTTTTGCGATCCCCTTAAAGGGTTTGCGCCGAGAGATAAACCTTCGGGATCACAGAAGCTGGCCGCGACCGGACCCGACGCCACCCTGCTTTCCGCATCGCAACATCGCCGACGGGAAAATCCCTGTCGCGCAAGGGCAGGCAATTGCCCTTGCGATTGACAATTGCGCAGGAAGCCGTTCCCTGCGAAACTGGGAGCGGACCGCTCCTGTGAGCAGCGGTTTCGGGAGGCAGGACGTGAATAGCCGGCAGGATGGTGGCAGCAACAGGCTGGACGACGCGGCGCGCGCCGGTTGGCTCTATTATGTCGCCGGCAACACACAGGACCAGATTGCCGCCACGCTCGGCATTTCGCGGCAGACGGCGCAGCGGCTGGTGTCGCTGGCGGTGTCGGAAGGCTTGATCAAGGTTCGCGTCGATCATCCGATCGCCAACTGCCTGGACCTCGCCGCACGGCTGAGATCCCGCTTCGCGCTCGATCTGGTCGAGGTGGTGCCGAGCGATCCCAATTCGTCCTCCACAACCATCGGCATCGCGGAGGCGGCGGCCGCCGAGATCGAGCGGCGGCTGCGGTCACCGACACCGATCGTCATGGGGATCGGCACCGGACGCACGCTGAAGGCGGCGATCGAGCAATTGCCGCCCATGGAATGCCCGCAGCACAAGGTGGTGTCCTTGACCGGCAACATCTCGCCTGACGGCTCGGCAGCCTTCTACAACGTCATCTTCACCATGGCCGACAGGGTCAAGGCGCGCTCCTTCCCGATGCCGCTGCCGGTCATCGCCTCCTCGCCGCAGGAGCGCGAGATGCTGCTTAACCAGCCGATGATCCAGCCGACACTGGCGCTTGCGGCGGAAGCCGACGTCACCTTCATCGGCATTGGCGACCTCGGCCCCAAGGCGCCTCTTTACGAGGACGGCTTCATTTCCGAAAGCGAGTTGAAGGCCCTGCAGAAGGCTGGTGGCATCGCCGAGATCGTCGGCTGGGTGTTCGACAGGGAAGGCCGCATGATCGAGGGCATCACCAACGACCGGGTGTCGTCGGCCTCGCTGCCGTCACGCGAAAAATCGCTGGTTATCGCGCTGGCCATGGGCGAGCGGAAACTGCCGGGTATCCTGGCGGCCGTGAACCGCCGGCTGGTCAATGGGCTCATCACCGACGAGCGGACGGCGACAGCCCTGCTGGCCGGCATCTGACCTCGGGGGCACGCTGCCGCTTGCCGGGTGCGGCCAGGGCGACCGCTTTGCGATAAAGCCAACAAGGCTATCTGTGCCGCCCGAAAGGGTCGTTTCCATCGAGGAACCCGAGGTCACGCTGCAGATGCGGCGACAGGTCCCTGATGTCGAGATGCGCCTTCTTCCTGACCGCGAACCAGCCGAATCCGTCCGTGAGCCACGAAATCCAGCGATGATCTGGAGCGGGAGTGCATTTTTGTTGCGCCATGGTCATGATCGTCAACCTTCGCTATCCTGATCCCGAATGACCGGTTGACGCTGAATGTCGGTCTTGCCGGCCGCCTTTGCCAATCGAACGTCGATAAGAACCCATAAGGAGGCTTTATGCCGGACCTTGGCTCGCGACAGATTTCGCAACTCCCGCCGCTGCAGGCGATCCGGGTGTTCGAAGCGGTGGCGCGGCATCTTTCCTTCACCAAGGCAGCCGGGGAACTCGCCATGACGCAAGCTGCCGTCAGCTATCAGATCAAGGTGCTGGAAGAGCGCGTCGGTGCACCGCTGTTCCTGCGCCGACCGCGACAGATCGAGCTGACCGAAGCCGGCCAGCGCCTGGCGCCGGCCGTCAGCGAGGCCTTCGCCATCCTTGGCCAGGCCTATGCGGCGGCACGTGGCGGCGCGGATGGCTTGCTGTGCGTCACCACCGTGCTGACCTTTGCCTCGAACTGGTTGGCGCACCATCTGGGTTCGTTCCAGATGGCCCATCCAGCCCTTGCCGTGCGGCTCGAAACATCGAGCCGGCTGACGGATTTCGCCCGCGAGGATGTCGACCTCGCCATCCGTTCGGGCGGCGGCAAATGGCCGGGCCTGGAGGCCCACAAGCTGCTCGATGCCGATTTCACGCCGATGCTAAGCCCGAAACTCGCGGCGAGCATCGGCGGCGTCAAGGAGCCGGCGGACCTCCTGCGGCTGCCGATCCTCGATCCCGGCGACATCTGGTGGACACAGTGGTTCGAGACCGCGGGCGTGCACTCGCACGACCTTGCCAAGCGGCCCGGCAGCAGCATGGGCGCGCAGGCCTATGAGGCCAACGCGGCCATCGCCGGCCATGGCGTGGCGATCCTGACCCGGGCGCTGTTCAAGGCCGAACTTGCCGACGGCCGCCTGATCCAGGCCTTCGACCTGGTCGGGGACGATGGCCACGCCTACTGGCTGGTCTATCCCGAGGCCCGCCGCAACGTGCCGAAGATCCGCGCCTTTCGCGACTGGCTGCTTGCCGAGATCGCCTGCTGACAGGCGCTTCGCACCCGCCCCGAGCCTCCAGACCTTCCTGTCCCGTCGCCTGATATCCCGGCACAGGGCGCGGTTCGTCGCCCCAATTTCCATGCGTCGCTTATGAATCCGACCTGTCGAGTGCTGCGCTGCAGCATCGAATCCGGCTTGACATAATTAAGACTTAGTGAGTAATTGCTCACAGCCAAGGCAAATGCTCATCTTGGTTCATGGGAGGAATTTGATGAAACTTCGCACGCTCACCCTGGGCTTGTTGTCGGCCAGCGCCCTCGCTTTCGCCGCACACGCCGAATCCATCACCATCGCCACCGTCAACAATGGCGATATGGTCCGCATGCAGAAGCTGACCGACGACTTCACCAAGGCTAACCCCGATATCCAGCTCAACTGGGTCACGCTTGAAGAAAACGTGCTGCGCGAGCGCGTCACCACCGACATCGCCACCAAGGGCGGCCAGTATGACGTGATGACCATCGGCACCTACGAGGTTCCGATCTGGGCCAAGCAGAGCTGGCTGCTGCCGCTCGACAAGCTCGGTGACGACTATGACGCCAAGGACATCATTCCGGCCATTGCCGGCGGTCTTTCGGTCGACGGCAAGCTCTATGCCGCGCCCTTCTACGGCGAAAGCTCCTTCGTCATGTACCGCAAGGACCTGATGGAGAAGGCCGGGCTGAAGATGCCCGACGCACCGACCTGGGACTTCATCAAGCAGGCCGCGGACAAGATGACCGACCGCGCCAATGGCGTGAACGGCGTGTGCCTGCGCGGCAAGGCCGGCTGGGGCGAGAACATGGCCTTCCTGACCGCCATGTCGAACTCCTTCGGCGCCCGCTGGTTCGACGAGAACTGGAAGCCGCAATTCGACCAGCCCGAATGGAAGAACACACTGCAGTTCTATGTCGACCTGATGAAGGCCGATGGCCCCGAGGGCGCGTCCTCCAACGGCTTCAACGAAAACCTGGCGCTCTTCCAGCAGGGCAAGTGCGGCATGTGGATCGATGCCACCGTCGCGGCGTCCTTCGTCTCCGATCCGAAGAACTCGACCGTCGCCGACAAGGTCGGTTATGCGCTGGCGCCCGACAATGGCCTCGGCAAGCGCGGCAACTGGCTGTGGGCATGGTCGCTGGCCATTCCCGCCGGCACCAAGAAGGCCGATGCCGCCGAGAAATTCGTGTCCTGGGCGACCAGCAAGCACTATGCCGAACTGGTCGCTTCGAAGGAAGGCTGGGCCAACGTTCCTCCGGGCACGCGCTCCTCGCTCTATGCCAATGCCGAGTACCAGAAGGCGGCTCCGTTCGCCAAGATGACGCTGGACTCCATCAACGCCGCCGACCCGACGCATCCGACCGTCAAGCCGGTGCCCTATGTCGGCGTCCAGTTCGTCGCCATCCCTGAATTCCAGGGCCTTGGCACCACTGTAGGCCAGCTCTTCTCGGCGGCCCTTGCCGGCCAGTCGAGCGTCGACGATGCGCTGAAGCAGGCCCAGGACGCCGCCACCGCGGCGATGACCGAGGGCGGGTATATCAAGTAAGGCTCCTCCCGGTGCCGAATGCCGGTTGCCTCCTCGACCGGCAACGGCCGCCCGAGTTCCCAGCTCGGGCGGCCGCCTTCAACGCCTGTGAAAATTCAGTCTGACCATTGAAGGGTGACCGTCATGGCTACTCAGCAGACCCGTTCGCTTGCCCGTTTCATGATGGCGCCATCCGTTGTGCTGCTGTTCGTCTGGATGATCGTGCCGCTGGCACTCACGCTCTGGTTCTCCTTCCAGCAGTACAATCCGCTCAACCCGATCCGCGACGGATTCGTCGGTTTTTCCAACTACGCGCTGTTCTATTCCAACCCCGCCTTCCTGCAGTCGATCCTCAACACCCTGATCCTGGTGGTCAGTGTTCTGTTGATCACGGTGATCGGCGGCATCCTGCTGGCGCTCTTGATCGACCAGCCGATGTGGGGACAGGGGATCGTGCGCATCCTCGTCATTTCGCCGTTCTTCGTCATGCCGCCGGTGGCCGCACTGGTCTGGAAGAACATGATCATGCACCCGCAATATGGGGTGTTCGCCGACATAGCGCGCTTCTTCGGGGCGCAACCGATCGACTGGTTCGGGCAGCACCCGCTGACGGCGATCATCATCATCGTCGCCTGGCAGTGGCTGCCTTTCGCGACACTGATCCTGTTGACCGCGCTGCAGTCTCTCGACGGCGAGCAGAAGGAAGCCGCCGAAATGGACGGCGCCGGCTTCATCAGCCGCTTCATCTACCTGACGCTGCCGCATATGTCGCGCGCCATCACCGTGGTCATCCTGATCCAGACGATCTTCCTGCTCTCGGTCTATGCCGAGATCCTCGTCACCACCAATGGCGGTCCCGGCTACGCCTCCACCAACCTGCCCTTCCTCGTCTACCAGAAGGCGTTGCTGGAGTTCAAAATCGGCCAGGCATCCGCGGGCGGCGTGATCGCCGTCATTCTCGCCAACATCGTCGCCTTCTTCGCCATGCGCGCGGTCGGCAAGAACCTCGACAAGTAAGGGAGGACAAGATGGCCCGTGCAGTCACCACCCAGCACAAGACGATCGCGACAGTTGCCGCCTGGATCGTGGCCCTGCTGATCTTCTTCCCGATCCTCTACACGATCATCACCTCGTTCAAGTCGGAACAGGAGGCGATCCAGGGCTTCAACCTGATCCCGTCGGGAACGTTCGAGAGCTATACCGAGGTTCAGGCGCAAAGCGGCTACTTCAAGTTCTTCTTCAATTCGGTGCTGCTCTCGGTCGGCTCGACCATCCTGGCCCTGCTGGTCGCCATTCCGGCGGCATGGTCGATGGCTTTCTCGCCAACCAAGCGGACCAAGGACATCCTGATGTGGATGCTGTCCACCAAGATGATGCCCGCGGTCGCCGTGCTGTTCCCGATCTACCTGATTTTCCGCAACCTCGGACTGCTCGACAGCCGCATCGGCCTGATGGTCATGCTGATGCTGATCAACCTGCCGATCGTGGTGTGGATGCTCTACACCTACTTCCGCGAGATCCCCGGCGAAATCCTGGAAGCGGCCCGCATGGACGGCGCATCGCTGTGGAACGAGATCATCTATGTGCTGACCCCGATGGCGGTGCCCGGCATTGCCTCGACCATGCTCCTGAACATCATCCTGGCCTGGAACGAGGCGTTCTGGACGATCCGCCTGACCACCACGGATGCTGCTCCGCTGACCGCCTTCATCAGTTCCTTCTCCAGCCCGCAAGGCCTGTTCTGGGCCAAGCTTTCGGCCGCCTCGACATTGGCGATCGCGCCGATCCTGATCATGGGCTGGTTCAGCCAAAAGCAGCTGGTGCGCGGCTTGACCTTTGGCGCGGTCAAATAGCGGGCGGCGCCGAGAAATAATACCGCCGCACGCAACAGACGACGGACAATAACCCCCCGGGGAGGAAACCATGGGAAACATCACGCTCAAGAACGTCTCCAAGTCCTTCGGGGCGACGTCAATCATCCCCGGCCTCGACCTGGTGATCGAGAATGGCGAGTTCGTCGTCTTCGTCGGCCCGTCGGGTTGCGGCAAGTCAACGCTGCTGCGGCTGATCGCCGGGCTGGAGGATACCAGCGGCGGCACCATCAACATCGACGGCCGTGACGTCACCGGCGAGGCGCCGGCCAAGCGCAAGCTGGCCATGGTGTTCCAGTCCTACGCGCTCTATCCGCATATGACGGTGGCCAAGAACATCGCTTTCCCGCTGAAGATGGCGGGCGAGGACCAGGCCACCATCGACAAGAAGGTGAAGGACGCGGCACGCGTCCTCAACCTCACCAACTACCTCGAACGCCGGCCGGGCCAGCTCTCAGGCGGCCAGCGCCAGCGCGTCGCCATCGGCCGCGCCATCGTGCGCCAGCCTTCGGCCTTCCTGTTCGACGAGCCGCTCTCCAACCTCGATGCCGCGTTGCGCGGCACCATGCGCCTGGAGATCAGCGAACTGCACCATCAGTTGAAGACCACCATGATCTATGTCACCCACGACCAGGTCGAAGCCATGACCATGGCCGACAAGATCGTCGTGCTGAACGCAGGCAATATCGAGCAGGTCGGCTCACCGATGGAGCTCTACAAGACCCCGAACAATTTGTTCGTCGCCGGCTTCATCGGCTCACCGAAGATGAACCTCATAGAGGGCGCGCCGGCGGACAAATATGGCGCCAAGACCATAGGCATCAGGCCCGAGCACATGCAGATCTCGACCACGGCGGGCGAATGGAAGGCCACCGTCGGCGTTGCCGAGCATCTGGGCTCCGACACTTTCCTGCATGTCCAAGCCGAGGGCGTCGGTCCGCTGACGGTACGCGCCGACGGCGAGCTGGCCGTCCATCACGGCGACACGATTTATCTCACCCCCGACAAGGCCAAGCTGCATCGCTTCGGCCCTGACGGCAAGGCGATGGCGAAGTGAGGCTGAAGGACAAATCGGCGCTGGTCACGGGATCGGCGCGGGGCATCGGCAGGGCCTTCGCCGAAGCCTATGCGCGCGAGGGCGCCACGGTGGCGATTGCCGACATCAACCTCGAAGCGGCGCAGAAATCCGCCGCCGAGATCGGCGACAAGGCCTATGCGGTCAAGCTCGATGTCACGGATCAGGCATCGATCGACGCCGCGGTGAAGGCGGTGGAGAGCCGGACCGGCGGCCTCGACATATTGATCAACAACGCCGCCTTGTTCGACCTGGCGCCGATCGTCGACATCTCCAGGGCGAGCTACGAGAAACTGTTCTCGGTCAATGTCGCCGGCACTTTGTTCATGCTGCAGGCGGCTGCGCGCTCGATGATCGCGCGGGGCAAGGGCGGCAGGATCATCAACATGGCAAGCCAGGCCGGACGGCGCGGCGAGGCACTGGTCGGCGTCTACTGCGCCACCAAGGCCGCCGTCATCTCGCTGACCCAGTCGGCGGGGCTCGACCTGATCAAGCATCGCATCAACGTCAACGCCATCGCGCCCGGCGTGGTCGATGGCGAGCACTGGGATCATGTCGATTCGCTGTTCGCCAAATACGAGAACCGCCCTAGGGGCGAGAAGAAGAAACTGGTCGGCGAGGCGGTGCCATACGGCCGCATGGGCACGGCCCAGGACCTTACCGGGATGGCGGTCTTCCTCGCCAGCGCCGATGCCGAATACATCGTCGCCCAGACCTACAATGTCGATGGCGGCCAATGGATGAGTTGAGGGGGGCGGCCTCTGTTTCTCGTCCCTCCGCGAGGCGCAGAGGCCAACATCGGAGGTTGCATCGGCCTTCGCGGGCATGCCGCCCCTTATCCTCTCCCGGCTGGACCGGGAGAGGCGGAATAACGAGGCCGGAGCCGGCCAAAGGGTAAAACAGATGACCGTGAAACTCTCTTCCGCCAATCTCGCGAACCTTCCCGCCAAGGTTGCGGGTCCGAAATACGACCGTGCCAAGCTGAAGGCCGGCATCGTCCATTTCGGTGTCGGCAATTTTCACCGCTCGCACCAGGCCGTCTATCTCGACGATCTGTTCAATTCAGGTGTCGGCCATGACTGGGCCCTGGTCGGCGCCGGTGTGTTCGAGGGCGAGAAGATCGGTCGCGGCAAGCTCCAGGAGCAGGACTGGCTGACCACGGTCGTCGAGCAGGATGACGGCCATATGAGCGCCCGCGTCACCGGCGCCATGGTTGACTTCCTGACGCCGGGCGATGCCGCCGGCATCATAGACAGGCTGGCCGATCCGGCGATCAAGATCGTGTCGCTGACCATCACCGAAGGTGGCTACTTCATCGATCCGGCCTCCGGCAAGTTCAACCCGGCTCATCCGGACATCGTCGCCGACGCCCAACCGGGCGCGACCCCGAAAACCGTGTTCGGGATCATCCTTGCCGGACTGGTGCGGCGGCGCGCTGACGGCATCGTGCCGTTCACCGTCATGTCCTGCGACAACATTCCCCATAACGGCCACGTCACCTCGGACGGCGTCATTGGGCTAGCCCGCCTGATCGACGAAGAGCTTGCCGGATGGGTGGGCGACAAGGTCGCTTTCCCAAACGCCATGGTTGACCGAATCACGCCGGCGACCACCGACCGCGAGCGCAAGATTCTGGCCGACGATTTCGGCCTGGAAGACAATTGGCCGGTGTTCTGCGAGCCCTTCAAGCAATGGGTGTTGGAGGATCACTTCACGGCCGGCCGGCCGGCCCTGGAGAAGGTCGGTGTCCAGTTCGTCAAGGATGTGTCGCCTTACGAACTGATGAAGATCCGTATCCTCAACGGCGGCCATGCCACCATTGCCTATCCCGCCGGGCTGATGGACATCCATTTCGTCCATGAGGCGATGCAGGAGCCGCTGGTGCGCGGCTTTCTCGACAAGCTCGAGCATGACGAGATCATTCCGACGGTGCCGCCGGTGCCGGACACGGTGCTGGAGGACTATTACCAACTCATCGAGAAGCGCTTCTCCAATCCCAAGATCGGCGACACGGTGCGCCGGCTCTGCCTCGACGGCTCCAATCGTCAGCCGAAATTCATCATCCCGACCATTGCCGACCGACTCAAGGCCGGCAAAGGCGTTGCCGGGCTGGCGCTGGAATCAGCCCTCTGGTGCCGCTACTGCTTCGGCACGACCGACAGCGGCGCCATCATCGAACCCAACGACCCGAGCTGGGACCGGCTGCAGGCGACGGCAAAGGCGGCAAAGGATGCGCCCGCCGCCTGGCTGGCGATGGAGGACATCTATGGCGATGTCGGCCGCGCCACGGCATTCGTCGAGGCCTTCGGTCACGCGCTCGGCGTCCTGTGGGCCAATGGCGCCCGCGCCACGCTGACGCGCTATCTCGCCGGCAATCTCTGAAAGCCATTCGATATCATGACGCCTGAACTGGTCATCTTCGACTGCGATGGCGTGCTGGTCGACAGCGAAGCGCTCTCCGTCTCGGCGCTGCTTGGCATGATCGAACTCGCCGGCGGCAATATCGGCGTGGATGCCGCCTACGAACACTTCCTCGGCAAGAGCATGAAAAGCGTGCGCGAAATGCTTGGCCGCGATTTCGGCCTGGAGATCACCGACCAGCACCTTACCGCCATGCGCGTCGACCTGATGCGAAAGTTCCGTGAGGAACTGCAGCCGATCCCAGGCATCAAGGAGATGTTGCCCAGGCTTGGCCTGCCGTTCTGCGTCGCCTCTTCCGGCACGCTGGAACGCATTCGATACGCGCTCGACGTGACCGGCCTGCTCGGGCTGATGGAGCCGCATCTGTTCAGCGCCACCATGGTCGCCAAGGGAAAACCGGCGCCCGATCTTTTCCTGCATGCCGCGGCCAGCATGCGGGCCCATCCGCGCAAATGCCTCGTCATCGAGGACAGTCCGGCCGGCGTCGCGGCGGCGCGCGCGGCCGGCATGCGCGTCTTCGCCTTCACCGGCGGCTCGCATGCCGGCAACCCCGCCTTGAAAGCGCGGCTTGCGTCGAGTGAACCGGACTTTATATTCGCTGACATGCTGCAGTTGCCCGATCTGATTGCAGGCATGGGAGCGAGAGTTAGAGCATCTTGACGAAACAGTTTGTTTGCGCGGTCGATGTCGGCACCGGGAGCGCTCGCGCGGGCATTCTCGACGCCAGTGGTACCTTGCTCGGCCGTGCCGATCGGCCGATCGCCATGAACCAGCCAAAACCCGATCATGCCGAGCATGATTCGCGCGATATCTGGTCGGCCGTCTGCGCCGCCGTGCGTGCCGCCCGCGAAAAAGCCGGTGTCGCGGCGCAAGAAATTGTCGGCATCTCCTTCGATGCCACCTGTTCTCTTGTGGTGCGCGACCGGCAGGGCGATCAGCTCAGCGTTTCGACCACCGGCGACAAGCGTTGGGACACCATCGTCTGGCTCGACCACCGCGCCATTGCCGAGGCCGACGAATGCACGGCGAGCAGCCACGAGGTGCTCAACTATATTGGCGGCGTGATGTCGCCGGAAATGGCAACGCCGAAGCTGATGTGGCTGAAGCGCAACCTGCCAAGGACCTGGAATGAAGCCGGCTATCTATTCGACCTGGCCGACTTCCTGACCTGGCAGGCGACCGGCTCGCTGGCCCGCTCGCAATGCACGCTGACGGCGAAGTGGACCTATCTGGCGCATGAGGAACGCGCATGGCAGCGCGATTTCTTCGAAATCGTCGGCCTGGATGACCTTTTCGAGCACGGCAATCTGCCGGAGCGCGCCAGTCCGGTCGGCGCCGACATTGGTCCGCTGACGGCGCAAGCGGCGGCGGAGCTCGGCCTGACGGAAAGCTGCCGGGTCGGCGCCGGGGTCATCGACGCCTATGCCGGCGCGCTTGGCGTGCTTGGCGGCTTTGTCGGCGATGAACAGGATATCGGCCGTCACCTGGCGCTGATCGCCGGCACGTCGAGCTGCGTCATGGCAATGTCGCCCGATCCGCAGCCTTTCGCCGGTGTCTGGGGTCCCTATTACGGCGCGGCGCTGCCGAAGCTGTGGCTGTCGGAAGGCGGCCAGTCGGCCACCGGCGCCCTGCTTGACCACATCATCCGCTGGCACGGCGCCGGCGGCGAGCCCGACGCCGCGATGCACGCCAGGATCGCCAGGCGTGTCACCGAACTGCGCGCTGCCGAAGGGGAGAACCTCGCCGCGCGGCTGCATGTGCTGCCGGACTTCCACGGCAACCGCTCGCCGCTGGCCGATCCGCATGCCGTCGGCGTTGTCAGCGGGCTGACGCTGGATTCCTCCTTCGATAGCCTGTGCAAGCTTTACTGGCGTACCGCCGTCGGCATCGCGCTCGGCGTGCGTCATGTGCTGGAGGCGCTGAACGAGAACGGCTATCTGATCGACACGCTGCATGTCACCGGCGGTCACACCAAGAACCCGCTGCTGATGGAGCTCTACGCCGATGCCACCGGTTGCACGGTGGTCGAACCGCTGGCCGACGAGGCGGTACTGCTCGGCACCGGCATGGTCGCCGCCACCGCCGCCGGGCTGTTTCCCGACCTCAACGCCGCCTGCCTTGCCATGCAGCAGGGCGGCAAGAGGCGTGCCGCCAACCCGGTCGCCGGCGCCCGCTTCGATCGCGACTACCGGATATTCCTGGAAATGCACCGGCAGCGGCAGGCGCTCGACGCGATACGGTAGGCTTTGCACTACTGCTTGCGCAGCGAGGCGCCCGATGCCGCGTCAAACAGATGGATGCTTTCTTCCTCGAATGTGTAGCGCACAGGGGCGTTCAGCACCGGGCATTCACGTGCCGGAACCAGCGCGCTGATCTCCTTGCCACCGGAACCGAATGTCACCAGCGCGTCATTGCCGTGGAATTCGATGAGATCGGCCGTGCCTTGCAATATGCCGGCGTCACCGGCACCGGCCGTCTTCAGGTCCGGAGGCCGGATGCCCAGCACGGCGCGGTCGCCATGCCGCAGATGAAACCCCCGGCCCTCGACCGAAAGAACCGTTCCGGCACCGGTCAATATCCAGCCATTGCCTGAGCGGCCGACCGTTACCTCGATGAAATTCATGTTCGGCGTGCCGATGAACCCGGCGACGAACATGTTGCCGGGCCGCCGATAGATTTCCGCCGGAGAACCGATCTGCTCGATGACGCCGTCCTTGAGCAGCACGATGCGGTCGGCCAGCGTCATCGCCTCCAGCTGGTCATGAGTGACGTAGACGGTGGTGGTCTTCAACGACTGGTGCAGGCGCGCGATCTCGACGCGCATATGGTTGCGCAGCTTGGCGTCGAGATTGGAAAGCGGCTCGTCGAACAGGAACACTTTTGGTGTCTTGATCATGGCCCGCGCAATCGCCACGCGCTGCTGCTGGCCGCCGGAAAGCTCAGCCGGCTTGCGGCCGAGATAGGGTTCGAGCCCAAGCGTCCTCGATACCGCTTCGACCCGCTTGCGGATATCGGCCGCCGGCACCTTCTGGCGCCGCAAACCGAAGGCGATGTTGTCGAAGATCGTCATGTGCGGATAGAGCGCGTAGTTCTGGAACACCATGGCGATGCCGCGGTCGCCCGGATCGAGATCGTTGACCACCTTGCCGCCGATCGAGACCTCGCCGCCGCTGATGTCCTCCAGCCCCGCCAGCATGCGCAGCAAGGTCGACTTGCCGCACCCGGACGGGCCGAGAAACACGACGAATTCGTGCTCTTCAATGCTGAGATTGAGGTCGCGGATCACCGTGGTGGCGCCATAGGCCTTGTCGACATGGGAGCAAACGATCGCGGACATGGTCAGCCCTTCTCGCCGCTGAGCAGGATCTGCAGCTTGACGTCCTGCGGGTTGCCTTCGGCAGCCCGCTCGAATGCCTTGATGCTGTCGGAGAAATCATAGGTGCCGGTGATCAGCGGCTTGAGGTCGACCTTGCCGGAAGCGATCAGTTGCAAGGCACGGTCGAAGATGTTGGCATAGCGGAACACCGTCTCGATGCGCACCTCCTTGGAGATCGCAGCCGGCACGTTGAGGGCGACCGGCTCCACCGGCAGGCCCACCAGCACCACCGCACCGCCCGGCCGCACGATATCGAACAGGCCCGCGAAGGCCTTCGGGCTGCCGCTGGCCTCGAAGACGATGTCGGCACCCCAATTGCCGGTCGCGGCGGCAACGGCATCGGCCAGCGACTGCTCGCCGATATTGACCGGCACGATGCCGGCATATTGCGCGGCAATCGCCAGCTTGGGCGCGGAGAAGTCGGAGATCAGCACCTTCGAACAACCACCGGCAAGAGCGGCAAGCGCGATCATGATGCCGATCGGGCCGCAGCCGACGACGACGGCAACATCGCCCGGAACGATCCGGGCACGGCTTGCCGCCTGCATGCCGATGGCGAAGGGTTCGACCATCGCACCCTCGGCGAAAGAGACATTGTCGGGCAGTTTGTAGGTGAAGGCGGCCGGGTGCACGGCGTAGGGCGCGAGCACGCCATGCACCGGCGGCGTCGCCCAGAAGCGTACGTCCGGATCGACATTGTAGATGCCGAGCTTGGTCGCGCGTGACGACAGGTTCGGCACGCCCGGTTCCATGCAGACGCGGTCGCCTACCTTGAACGTCTCGACATTGGCGCCGATCTCGACAATCGTCCCCGCGGCTTCGTGGCCGAGCACCATCGGCGCGCGCACGACATAGCTGCCGATGGCGCCATGCGTGTAATAGTGCACGTCGCTGCCGCAGACGCCGACCGTGTGGATGGCTATCCTGACGTCGTCCGGCCCGACATCGAGCGGCAACGCGATCTCGCGCAGCGACAATTCGCCTTTTTTCTCAAGCACCAGTGCCCGCATCGGGAAATCCTCACATCAAGTCTTTTTTTGCCGGAAAACGGAATTCAGGAAGCCGCTGAGCACGCCGAGGAACAGCAGCGGCGGCAGCGACAAGAGCACGACCGAGGCGTTCAGAATGCCCCACGGCACATTCATGCCCTGCTGGGAGAGTTCCGAAGCGACGATCGGCAAGGTCTTGGCGTTGGAACTCGACAGCATCAGCGCGATCAGGAATTCGTTCCAGACCAGCACGAAGCTGAAGGCGACCGCCCCTGCCAGGGAGCGGGCGGCGACGGGCAGCGCGATGCGCCAGAACACCGAATAGGCACCATAGCCGTCGACGAAGGCTGCTTCCTCGATCTCCTTCGGCACGCCTTGGAAGGCGGGGATGGCGAGCCACATGATCACCGAGATGGTGAGCAGGCAATAGGTGATGATCAGCGCCGGCAAAGTATCGTAGAGGCCGACCTGCAGCCAGATCACCATCAGCGGGATGGCCACCGCGACCGGCGGCAGGAAGCGCAGCGACAGCACGAAGAACTGGATGTCGCCGGCCCATCGGTTGGGATAGCGCGCCACCGCATAGGCCGCCGGCAGGCCGAGCACGACACCGATCAGCACGGCCGAGCCGCAGGCGACGACCGAGTTGTAGAGCCCTGTGAGCACGCTGTCGCGGCCAAGGATGTAGCTGATGTTGGCCCATGTCGGCGTGAACACCAGGCGCGGCACGCGGGTGATGATGTCGACATTGTTCTTGAGCGCGTTGAGCGCCGTCCACAGCAGCGGAAACACGGCCAGGAATCCAGCCAGCGCCAATATCGCCTTGCCGATCAGCCTGCCGGGCTTCATGCCTGCACCCGCTTCCACAGCATGGTGAAGGTGATGACGGTGGCGATCATCATCAGCACGGCCATGGCCGAGGCGTAGGAGACCTTGCCGGACTCGATGAAGCCTTGCGAAAAGGCGTACATGTCGAGCGTTTCGGTGGCCACGCCGGGCCCGCCGCGGGTCATCACATAGATCAGGTCGAAGGAGCGCAGCGATTCGATCATCTTGACGAACATCAGGCTGATCAATGGTGCCTTCAGCATCGGCAAGGTCACATAGGCGTGGATCTGCCAGCGCCTGGCATGGTCGAGCCGTGCAGCCTCGATCGGCTGCGGCGGCAGGGTTTCGAGCAGCTTCAGCACGATGACGGCGAAGAACAGGCCCCATTGCCAGACATCGACCGACGCAACGGCGAACAACGCCGTCGCCGGCTTCGACAGCGGGTCGAAGATCAGCCCGCCGGTGATGAGCCTGTAGGGGTAGGTGGCGATGCCGTAGAGCGGATGGTAGGCGAACTTCCAGACGAAGGCGGCAGAGACGCGCGGCAACAGCACCGGGACGATGAACAGCAGGCAGTAGACATTGCGCAGCCGTGGGCTGGCGACCTCGAACATCAGCACGCCGAGCCCGATCGCCACCACCATGGTCGCGACAACGGTGACGATTTCCCATTTCACCGACACCCAGACGGCATTGAGGAAGCGGCGGTCGAGGAACAGGTCGGCGAAGTTCGACAGCCAGACCCAGGAATAGTCGGGCGTGCTCAACTCGCGATTCTGCAAGGCGATGACAATGGCGTAGAGCGTCGGCACCATCGACAGCACCAGAAGGATGGCGATGGTCGGAACGACGAAGGTGACAGGGAGCGACGTGCGTCGGGCCATTGGCATCTATCCTCGCTTGCGTCTCGATCGTGTCGGCATGACTTACTCGTTGGGCAAAGTTCCCGCGGCGCGCAGGTCCCGGCATTGCGGACAATGTCGCGGACCGCGCGCCACGGGCGGGAGGATGGCTCTATTTCTTCTTCGCCAGATCGTTGGCATAGGCCTCGAGCTCGTTGAGGCCGCCCTTGATGTCGGTGCGGGTGCCGGTGACCAGTTCCTCGAGGATGATGCCCCAACGGTCGCCGAGATCCGGCCAGCGCGGATCCTGCCAGAAGTTCACCGCCGTGACCTTGCCGGTCTCGGCCAGCGCCTGACCGAGATCGGCGCCATAGATATCGGCGAATTCCTTGCTGGACAGGATGCTGGTGCGGTTCAGCTCGCCGAACTGGTGGGCATCGAGCCTGCGCTTCTCGTTTTCCTTGGACGTCGCCCAGGCGATGAACAGGCCGGCGCATTTCTTCGAGGCATCATCGGCATTGGCCTTCGCCGCGATGGCAAGGCCATGGCCGTAACCGCCGCCGGGCAGTGGCGAGGGCGGCGGCAGGAAGCCGATCTTGCCGACCACCTGCGAGGTCTTCGGATCTACCGCCATGCCCGACAGCGGCGTCGATTCGACGAGGATGGCGACCTGGCCGGAGAGGAAGGCGCCGGTCGATTCATCCCAGCTGCCGGTCTGCGTGCCGGGGGCCGAATCCTTGAAGAGTTTCAGATAGGTTTCGGTCGCCTTGACGGCGGCGTCCGAATTGAAGACCGGCTTGTCGCCATCAAACCACTGACCGCCATAGGCCTTGAAGAAGGGCATCCAGCGCCAGACATTGGCGCCCGAACCGCGTGCGCCGCGCAGCGCGATGCCATACATGCCCTTGTCCGGATTGGTGAGCTTCGGCACATCGGCGATCAGTTCGTCGAGTGTCTTCGGCGGCTTGATGCCGGCGGCCTCGAGCACGTCCTTGCGGTAGACCATCAGGTCGCCGCCGCCGGTCAGCGGCGCGAACCAGACCTTGCCGTCATAGGTCGCGACCTTCTGGCGGCCGGGATCGAAGTCGGCATAATCGTAGTCAGCCGGATAATAATCGGTCAGCGGCACGATCCATTTCGACGAGGCGAACAGAGCGACATTGGCTTCGTCGACATAGTAGACGTTGTAGTTGCCGACGGTGGACGCATCGGCGCGCGATTTCGCGCGGCGGTCGTTCTCGTTCAGATAGTCGATCTGGAAGCCGGCGCCGGCAAGCTTCTCGAACTCGGCCTTGGAATCCTCCAGAAGCGTCAGGCCGTCTCTTGGCTGCGCCAGCACCTTGACCGGCGCCGAGCAGACCGGCGCCTGCGCCAGCGCGATGGTTGATACGGTAGCGGAAAGCATGAAAGCTGCGCCCAAGCCCGCAGCGAGCCGAATTGGTTTCATTGATTTTCTCCTCCAGGAACACTCGCGGGAAGCGGACATCCTCGGGGTCTGCGATCCTCACCATCGCCCGAGCGACAAGCGACCCGTCGCCAAAATGAGGAGTTCAACCGGACCAAGCTAGAAGCCCCGTTGCAGCAAACATGTACTTTTATGCATTGTGCAGCGCAAAAAACGGCACCTCGGAACAAAGTCCGTCACACGAGTATCGATCGCGTCCAAGCCGTTGATTTAAGTCGTGCTTATGCGCGCATCGTCAGCCGTTGCCGCGACAGCTTGCGGTAGGACGACGGCGTCATCTTGTGCTTGCGCAGGAAGGCGCGGTTGAAGTTCGAGATGTTCATGTAGCCGACCTGGAAACAGATGTCGGTGATGGCAACATCGGTATCCGCCAGCAGCTTGCAGGCCTGCCAGAGCCTGAGCTTGGCAAGGTGGTCGCTGAAGGAGTTGCCGGTGTTCTTCTGGAAGAAGCGTGAAAATGTGCTCTCCGTCATTCCCGCGAGTTCGGCCACGTCGGGCAACTTCAGATCCTCGGCGAAATGCTGGAACAGATAGGTCAGCGTGCGCTGGATGATGTCGAGCGACGCGGCATCGAGAACCGGCGAGAAATCCGGCGAAGACAAGAGTTCGTACTCGTCGGTCCTGGCCAGGAGGTCGACCAGTTCGAGGAACAGGCAGAGGCGGGCGAGCCCATGCACCGTTCCCATCCGCTCCATCAGTTCGGCGCCCTCCAGCGCCGTGCGACCGTGAAAGACCATGCCGCGCAGCGACCGTTCGAGGAACGGCTCCAGTTCGCGCAGTTCGGGCAACAGGCCCGCCGAGCCGCGCAGCCTCTGCGCATCGAATTGCAGGACGATGTCGCGGCCTTCGATCAGCTCGCCCGGCTGCACCGCCGTCACCCAGTCATGCGGCAGGCCGCCGCCGACGATGGTCAGGTAGCCAGGTCCGAACTCGCCAATGTGATCGCCAACCAGGACCACGCCGGAGGATTTCCTGAGCAGATGGATTTCGTATTCCGGATGAAAGTTCCAGACATTGCGCTCCCAGGGGTAGTCGTCGAGCCTCCACAGGAAACTGTCGCTCGCCTCGGTGACGATATGTTCGAAGGCCGGCGCCGTCCGAAGCGTGGCAACAGGGTTTTTTCGCTGTCTGAACGCCATCCATTCCTCCCAGGGGGTTCGCTGGCTGTCGATCTCCGAAGCAATCCGTAACAGCCCGCAGCCCGCAAGGGAACGACGCAACCGCACCCGGGAATGGCACTGGCTCAATCGGTACCCGCTCCTCCTCCCTTGCCTTCATGGCGCATTTCGTTCAATAGACGGCGCAAACGCCGCGAAACCGTTGGTTTTGCCGTTTGACATGCGGCTTCCGGCTTCTTTTGCCGACGTGCCGCGCCTGGAAAGAGCGGAACAATGTCTGCGATCGAAGCCGGCGCTCGCGCGCCGGAAAATCTTTGGCGTCAGGAAATCAAGGCGACGCTGGCGCTGGCCTGGCCGATGGTGCTGACCAATCTCGGCCAAACGGCGATGACGGCCACCGACGTCATGATGATGGGACGTCTTGGAGCGGATACGCTGGCCAGCGGCGCGCTTGGCGCCAACCTCTATTTCATGCCGCTGATCTTCGGCCTTGGCCTGATGCTGGCGACCTCGCCGATGATCGCGACCGAGCTTGGCCGCCGCCGCCATTCGGTGCGCGACCTGCGCCGCACCGTGCGCCAGGGCCTGTGGCTGGCAATCCTGATCTCGATCCCGATATGGCTCGTGCTTTGGCACGGTGAGGCCATTCTGCTGGCGATGGGCCAGGAGCCGGCGCTGGCGCATCAGGCCGGCATCTATCTGCGCTGGCTTGAATGGGCGGTGCTGCCTTTCTACGGCTATATCGTGCTGCGCTCGTTCATCTCGGCGCTGGAACGGCCGGGCTGGGCGCTGGTCATCGTCTTCGTCGCCGTTGCCTGCAACGTGTTCTTCAACTGGGTGTTCATGTTCGGCAATCTCGGCGTACCGGCCATGGGCATCTCCGGCTCGGGCCTTGCGACCTCGCTTTCCAGCACGCTGATGTTCGTCGGCATGTCTGTCGTGGTGATGCTGGAGAAGAAGTTCCGGCGCTATCATCTCTTCGGCCGCTTCTGGCGATCCGACTGGCCGCGCTTCAAGGGGCTGCTGCGGCTTGGCCTGCCGATCGCCGGCATCCTGGCTTTCGAGGTGACCATCTTCAACGCGGCCGCCTTGCTGATGGGTCTGATCGATGCGGATTCGCTCGCCGCGCACGCCATCGCCATCCAGATCGCCTCGATCTCCTTCATGGTGCCGCTCGGCCTCAACCAGGCGGTGACGGTCCGCGTCGGGCTTGCGCATGGCGCCGGCAATCCAGAAGGCGTGTCGCGCGCTGGCTGGACCGCCTTTGTTATCGGCGTCTCGTTCATGGCACTGATGGGGCTGGTGATGGTCCTTTGGCCGCATCTCTTGATTAGCGCCTTCATCGATCTCGCCAACCCGGCCAATGCCAGGGTGATCGCGCTCGCCGTGTCCTTCCTGGTGTTTGCCGCACTGTTCCAGGTCTTCGATGGTGCGCAGGCGGTTGCCGCCGGCATGCTGCGCGGCCTGCACGACACCAAGGTGCCGATGATCTACGCCGCGATCGGTTACTGGGGCGTGGGCCTGCCGCTAGGTGTGCTGCTCGCCTTCCATTTTGGTTTGCACGGCGTCGGCATCTGGATCGGTCTCTCGACAGGGTTGGCCGTGGTGGCGGCGCTGCTCCTGGCGCGCTGGCTGCGCCGCGATCGGATCGCGCCGCCGCTTGCCTTCGGGCATTGAACGGGACGGTTGCCGGCTGCCCGGCGGCGTTTTTGCATGTATCGCTTCGCTGGCTCAGTGTCCCGCCGCCCGCCTTTCGAGCGACCGGGCATATTGCGTCAGCGGAAAGCACATGACGAAGAAGATCAGCGCCACCAGGCCATAGACCTTGAACGGTTCGAAAGTCGCGTTGTTGATGGCGTTGGAGGTCCGCACCAGTTCCTCGAAGCCGATGATCGAGGTCAGTGCCGTCGACTTGATCAGCTGCACCAGGAAGCCGACCGTCGGCGCGCGGGTGATCGAGAAGGCTTGCGGCAGAATGATCAGCCTGAGTTGCTGCAGATAGTGCAGGCCGAGGCTGGCGCCGGCATCCCATTGGCCCAATGGCAGCGCGTCCACCCCGGAGCGCCAGATCTCGGCCAGATATGCGCTGGCGAAGAAGGTCAGGCCAAGCACCGCCGCGGTCCAGGGTTCGATGCGCAGGCCGAGCATCGGCAGGCCGAAGAACATGAGGAACAGCTGCATCAAGAGCGGCGTTCCCTGGAACAGGGCGATGTAGCCGGAGGCAATGCGCCGGCTCCATTTGTTTTTGGAGATCCTGAAGAACAGCACCGCCATTCCAACCACCGCGCCGCCGATGAAGGCGGCCAGCGACAGCAGCACCGTCCAGCGGGCGGCAAGCAGAAGGTTGCGAACGATGTCCCAGAGCGTGAACTCGATCATGACACGCCCGCTCCGAGCGCGCGGCGCCCGCCGGTGACCAGCAAGCGGCGCAACGCCATGGACAGAGCGAGGTAGACCAGCGTCACGACGAAATAGGTCTCGAAAGACCGGAAAGTGCGCGCCTGCAGCATATCGGCCTCATATGTCAGTTCACGCACCGCGATCTGCGAGACCACGGCCGATTCCAGCATCATGATGACGATCTGGCTGGTGAGCGCCGGATAGATGATCTTGAGCGCCTGCGGCAGAACGATCTTGATGAACACCTGACGTGGCCTTAGGCCCAGTGCCAGGGCAGCTTCCGTCTGCCCTGGTGGCACGGCGTCAAGCCCGGCGCCGACGATCTCGATCGTGTAGGCCGCCATGTTGAGCGTCATCGCCAGCATGGCGGCCAGGATCGGGTCGAGCCGGATCCCGAGACTCGGCAGCCCGAAGAAGATGAAGAACAGCTGCACCAGGAACGGCGTGTTGCGCATCACTTCGACGTACCAGGCGATGGCCCGGCGAAGCAGCGCGGGGCCGTTTCGCCGTCCCGCGGCACCCAGGATGCTGAGCAGCGTTCCCGCCAGCGTGGTCACCACGATCAGCAGGATCGTCGTGGCCGCGCCGTGCGCAATGTCGCCCACGGCACCTGGAAGCCAGCCGAAGGCCACGGGAACTCAATCCTTGAGGTTGTCGGGGTTGAGCGGCGTCTTCAGCCAGGCCTTCGAGCTTTCGTCCAGCTTGCCGTCGGCCAGCATCTTGGCGATGGCGTCGTTGACCGCCTTCTTCAACCCGTCCTCGTTCTTGTTGAGGCCGATATGCGATGGCGAGGTCAGAAGCTGGAACTTCTGCTCCGGCTTCAGCGCATCCTGCTTGGCCAGCACCTGCGCGCCGACATCGTTGCCGACGACCATCAGCTGTGTCTGACCCGAGATGAAGGCCTGGATCACCGAATTGTAGTTGTCGAAGCGCTTGATGTCGGCCGAGGCGGGCGCGGCCTCGGTGAGCGAAGTGTCCTCGAGCGTGCCGCGATTGACGGCGATCGACTTGTCGGCAAGGTCTTCCTTGCCCTTGACCGTCATCGCAGCCGGACCGATCACCGCGATGTAATAGGGCGCGTAGGCGGCGGCGAAATCGATGACCTGCTCACGCTCCTTCGAGTAGCCGACGCTCATCAGGATGTCGACGCGATGGTCGTTCAGATAGGGGATGCGGTTCTGGCCGGTGACAGCGACCGGATTGAGCTTCACCTTGAGCGTGTCGGCGATGTATTGAGCCACATCCATGTCATAGCCCTTGAGGCTCATATCGGCGCTGGCCGAGGAGAAGGGCGGGAAGTCCGCGAAGACGCCGACATTGATGGTGCCGGCCTTGGTGATGTCAGCCAGCGCGTCGGCGTTGGCCGCCTGCGTGGCAATGCCAAGACCGGCAGCACCCAGCATCAGCGCGGCGGCGATGGATGATTTCAGTGTCGAGTGGATTGTCATTGTCATTCCCCTTCTGGAAGCTTTTTGATTGTTGGGTCAGCCGCCGGCTCCAGCGCGGCGGCCGCCTTTTCGTGAAGTCCGTCAGGCCCCCTTGCCCGTGATGGCCGGGCTGAACACCATCAGGCTCAGTATCTCGAACAGCACCTGGGCGCCGGCATGCGCCGTGTTGGTGGTGGCGTCATATTGCGGCGCCACCTCGACGACGTCGCCGCCGACGATGTTGAGGCCTTTGAGGCCGCGCAGCAGTTCAAGCACCTCGCGCGTCGTCAGCCCGCCGACTTCCGGCGTGCCGGTGCCCGGCGCGAAGGCCGGATCGACGCTATCGATGTCGAAGGAAACATAGGTCGGGCCGTCGCCGACGATCTTGCGGGCCTTTTCGATGATCGCGGGGATACCGAGCCCGGTCACCTCCTCGGCGTGGACCACGGTCATGCCGGACTCATAGGTGAACTCCCACAGATATTCGGCCGAGCCGCGGATGCCGATCTGGATGGTGCGCGTCGGATCCAGCACGCCGTCGAGCACCGCGTTGCGGAACGGCCCGCCGTGGTGGAACTTGGTCATGTCGAACAGGCCACTGGTGTCGCAATGAGCGTCGATGTGGATCAGGCCGACCGGCGCCTTCTTGCCGACGGCCTTGAGGATCGGATGGCTGATCGAGTGGTCGCCGCCGACAGACAGCGGAATGACGCCGGCATCGACGATCTGGTTGGTGCGGCGCTCGATATCCTCATGGCTGATCTCCAGACGGTAGCGGCTGCGGAATGGCGTGTCGCCGATGTCGGCCACCCTCAACTCATGCGTGGGGGCGCATTCCAGCACGTGGTTGTAGGGGCCGATGCGCTCGATGGCGCGCAGCGCCCTCGGCCCGAAGCGCGAGCCCGGCCGGTTGGTGACGCCGAGGTCCATCGGCACGCCGATCATGGCCACCTGCAGGTCGCCGAAATCCGGGTTCTCCGCGGCGATTTCGCGGTAGGGCGCGGCGAGGAAGGTCGGGATGCCGGAATAGGGCGCCAGCCTGGTGCCGCTCTTGGAGAAGATCTTGTCGGCGACCTTGCGGAACTTGGGGTCGAACATTTCGCCGCCATGGCTCTCGCCATATTTGCGACGCAGCGCGTCAAGCTTGCCGCGATCGTAGCCCATATCGGTTCCTCCTCGATTGGTGCAGCTTGACCAGTGGTGACCTCAGGCGAATTGACCGCCGTCCGGCCGGGTCGCTTGTCCCGCTGGCTGCCTGCAGATTTCTCGTCTTGAAGTTGTTCAGGGCCGAAGTGTCCGGCAGCCGCATTGAAAAATCAATTGATATTGTTAGGGTGTTTTCTGTGAGAAAATCTCACAAACTGTCGAGTCCCTGATGGCCAAACGCCTGCCGCCCTTGAACCCACTGCGTGCCTTCGAGGCGACGGCGCGCCATGGCTCGCTCACCAAGGCGGCAAGTGAGCTGAACGTCACGCATGGCGCCATCAGCCACCAGATCAAGGCGCTGGAGCAGTCGCTCGGGGTCAAGCTGTTCGAGCGTGTCGGCCAGCGGGTCAAGTTGACGCCGCATGGCGCCGAACTTTTGCCGGCTGTATCGACCGCGTTCGACGGCATCGCCGCCGCCACGCAGCGGCTGACGCGCCCAGCCAGCAGCGGCGCGCTTTCGGTGTCCTGCGTGCCGGCATTGCTGCTTTTGTGGATGACACCGAGGCTCGGCAGCTTCACCGCGCAATATCCCGACATCCAGCTGACGCTCATTCCCTCCAACGACCCCAGGGATATAAGGGCGCCGCATATCGATGTCTGCGTCCACTATGGCAACGGCAGCTGGGCCGATTGCTGGATGCGCAAATGGTCGGGGCTGGAACTGTTTCCCGTGGTGAGCCCGACCTTGATCAACAACCGCCCGATCCGCAGCGTCAGGGATCTCGCCGACCATGTGTTCCTGCATGGCGACGACGGCCGCGAATGGCATACCTGGCTGGCGGCCGCCGATGCGCTGGACCTCGAGCGCGGCCGCCGCCATCATCTTGGCGATGCCCGCATGGCGACCGAGGCCGCGGTGCACGGCCATGGCGTGGCGCTGGGCGATTCCGTGACGGCAAGCGCGCTGCTGGCCAGGGGCATGCTGATCGCGCCGTTCAGCCTGTCGGTGCCAGCGGTCGATGAATTCTACATCGTCTGCCGCAACGAAATGCGCACGGCGCCGATCGTGCAGGTGTTCATCGACTGGCTGTTCGCCGAGAAGGCCGGGGATGACGGCCGTGCCGACGCTCCGGTCGCGGGCCGCATCATCAGCCGCCGCAAGCGTCCGCAGCTTAAGGTCATCGGCGCAAAGACCGCCGGCTGAGCATGGCCAGACGCAGGCAGTTCTTTTTGTCGGGCCAGCCTGAAAGCGGGCAGCGTTTTGGTCAATTCGATGCTATGAGGCCTCTCGCGGTTGTGGATTGCAGGCAGCGAAGGCGGCGTTGAAACATGGCTAAGACCGATATTGCGCGGCGCGTCTACAACCACACCTGGAAGCTCGATCCGATCGTGCGCAGTCTGCTCGACACGGATTTCTACAAGCTTCTGATGCTGCAGATGATCTGGGGCATGTACCCCAAGGTCGAGGCCACCTTCTCGCTGATCAACCGCACCACTTCGGTGCGGCTGGCCGACGATATCGATGAAGGCGAGCTGCGCGAACAACTCGACCATGCCCGCACCTTGCGCTTCTCCAAGAAGGAGATGATCTGGCTCGGCGGCAACAATTTCTATGGCCGCAAGCAGATATTCGAGCCGGAATTCCTGGCCTGGCTGGAAGGTTTCCGGCTGCCCGACTACGAACTGTCCAGGCGCGACGGGCAGTATGAGCTCTCCTTCAGCGGGCCGTGGATGTATACCACGCTGTGGGAAATCCCGGGGCTCGCCATCATCAACGAGCTGCGATCCCGCGCGGCGATGCGGGCCTTCGGGCCCTTCGCGCTCGATGTGCTCTATGCCCGCGCCAAGGCCAAGATGTGGGCCAAGACCGAACGACTGAAGGCACTGCCCGGCATCCGCATTTCCGACTTCGGCACGCGCCGGCGGCATTCCTTCCTTTGGCAGCGCTGGTGTGTCGAGGCGCTCAAGGAAGGTATCGGCGAGGCCTTCACCGGCACCTCCAACGTGCTGCTTGCGATGGACAACGACCTCGAAGCGCTCGGCACCAACGCACACGAATTGCCGATGGTGTTCGCGGCACTTGCCAATTCGGAGAAGGAGCTGAAACAGGCCCCCTACAAGGTGCTGCAGGACTGGCAGCGCTACTATGGCGGCAATCTGCTGATCGTGCTGCCCGACGCTTTCGGCACCGCCTCCTTCCTGCGCGACGCGCCGGACTGGGTGGCCGACTGGACCGGTTTTCGCCCCGACAGCGCCCCGCCAATCGAGGGCGGCGAAAAAATCCTGTCCTGGTGGCGCGAGAAGGGCAAGGATCCCAAGCAGAAACTGCTGATCTTCTCCGACGGCCTGGAGGTGGAAACGATCGAGGAAACCTACCGCCACTTCGAGGGCAAGGTGCGCATGTCCTTCGGCTGGGGCACCAACCTCACCAATGATTTCGAGGGCTGCGCGCCGACGGAGACCAACAGCCTGGACGCCATATCGCTGGTCTGCAAGGTCACCGAGGCCAATGGCCGGCCGGCGGTGAAGCTTTCCGACAATCCAGCCAAGGCGACCGGCGACGAGAAGGAGATCCAGCGGTATTTGCGGATTTTCGGCGAGAAGGACCGCGTGGAGCAACTGGTCAAGGTGTGAGTCGAGATCGGACTCATGGATAGTTCGAGCTCCTTCACGCCCCCCTCTGTCGTGGGGGAGTTGTCCGACAGGACAGAGGGGGGCGCCGTAGAGTGCCGTCATCACGGATTGGCCTGCGCCATCGCTCTTCTAGCCCTCCCCACTCCCGCCTTCGCCCATGCCTCCGACCGAGGCCACGTCCTGCTTCTCCCGACCGGCTACTACCTTGTCGGCGGCGCATTCGCCGTGGCCGTCAGCTTTCTCGTGCTGGCGCTGCTGCCGGCGGCTTCCATCGATCGTTTCTGGCGCCAGCGGCTGCCGCTTTTCACCTTCGGCGATACCGCCCGCACTTCCCTCAGCCTGATATCCTTTGCCGGCTTTGCAACTCTCATCGCCGCCGGCCTTTTCGGCAGCCGCGACCCGCTCTCCAATCCACTGCCGCTTGTGATCTGGACGCTGTTGTGGGCCGGCCTCACGCTGCTGCAAGGCGCTCTCGGCGACATCTGGTCATGGCTCAACCCTTGGTATGGACCGTGGCGCCTCGCCTCACGCCTGCGCGGCGCAAGCGATGAGGGGCTGTGGCGCCTTCCCCGATGGATCGGCTGCTGGCCGGCCGTCATACTGTTCTTCGCCTTTGCCTGGTTCGAGCTCATCGATCCGGCGCCTGACGACCCGGCACGGCTTGCCCTTGCCGCCGGCTTCTACTGGCTGCTCACCTTCCTTGCCATGCTGATGTTCGGCTATCGCGGCTGGAGCCGCAGCGGTGAGTTCCTGACCATCTTCTTCTCCATGGTGGCGCGTTTCGCGCCTGTCGAGCGCGACGAGAGAGGCCGGCTTGCGCTGTGCTGGCCAGGCGCCAAGCTGCTGGCGGCGGATCCGTTACCGCCCAGCGGCATCGCCTTCCTGCTGCTGACCTTGTCCTCGGTCTCCTTCGACGGCCTGTCGAAGACCTTCTTCTGGCTTGGCCTCTTCGGCATCAATCCGCTCGAATTCCCAGGCCGCACGGCGGTGATCGGCAGCGGCAGTCTCGGGCTCGTTCTGACATTCGTCCTGCTGGCGGCGGTGTTCCTTTTGGCCGTTGTGCTCGGCCAACGTCTTGCCGGCAGCGGACCGCCGCTCGCCCAGGCAGCCGGGCTGCTGGTCTGGTCGATCGTGCCGATCGCGCTCGCCTATCATGTCGCGCACTATATGACGGCGCTGCTGGTCGACGGCCAGTATGCGCTAGCCGCCCTGTCCGACCCGTTCGCGCTGGGCTGGAACCTGTTCGGCACCGCCGACATGCAGGTCGAGGCCGGCATCGTCGCCGGCGCGGCGTCCGCCTGGTGGCTGTGGAACATCCAGGCCGGTGCCATCATCCTTGGCCATGTGCTCGCCGTCCTCGTCGCCCACGGCTTCGCCTGGCGCCTGCATCCGCAGCCCGCCCGCGCCGCGCTCAGCCAGTTTCCGCTCACCCTGCTGATGATCGCCTACACGGTCTTCGGTCTCTGGCTGCTCGCCACCCCGACGGTCGGCTGAGGCATTTGCGCTGGAAAATAAACCGGGATTCCCTTAGGGAACCAGCATTGCCGTGTCCGGACTTTGGTGATTTAGTTTGTACACATGCAATTTTTCGACTTCCGGACATGAGCGGACTTTGCGCTCCTAACGCTGAACAAGGGGAACGGCATATGGACAAGAGCAAGACCTTCAACCTCCCGAAAACCGGTCTCACCCGCCGCACGGCGCTGAAGGGCCTGGCAGCGGGCGCGGGCCTCGCCATGGCGCCCGGCTTCGTCCGCTATTCCCAGGCGCAGAGTTCGGCGCCAATCAAGATCGGCTTCCAGTCGCACCGGACCGGCATCGGTGCCGCCTATGGCCGCTGGTATGAGAAGACCACCGCCGCCGCGGTGAAGGCGATCAACGCCGCCGGAGGCATCAATGGCCGTCAGGTCGAGGTCATCATCGAGGATGACGGCACCGATCCCGGCCGTGGCGCCGAGGTAGTCGGCAAGTTCGCCACGCAGCACAAGACCGACATCGTCTTCGGCACGCTGTTTTCGCATGTCGTCATCGGCTCGGCGCCCGCCGCCGGCGAAAACAAGATGCCCTATTTCGTCGTCAGCGAAGGCCACCACGTCGCTTCGACCAAGCTCAACCGCTACGTCTTCCAGCCCGGCATCACCGATGTGAAGAGCCAGATCCAGTCGATGGCGCCGTGGATCGCGGCCAATGCCGGCAAGAAGGTGACGCAGATCTTCCCCGATTTCGCTTTCGGCTACGATCATCGCGACTATCTGCCGCCGGCGCTGAAGGCGCAGGGCGCCGATGTCATTGCGCAGATCGCCATCCCGCCGACGGAATCGTCCTTCACCAAGTATTTCCCGCAGATCCCGGCCGAGACCGAGGTGATCTACCACGTGATGGTCGGTCCGGCGGTGCTCACCTTCGTCAAGGAACTCGGCGAGTTCTACGGCTCCAACCGGCCGCAGCTGTTCGGCTTCATCGATTCGCTCGAAGCCGTAGACATCAACAGCCCGGGGCTGGAATTCCTCGACGGCAGCCATTTCTGGGAAGGCTCGCCGCGCTATGCCCAGGCCGATGATACAGAGGCGCAGAAAGCCTATCGCGCCGCCGTCGGCATCGACGACAATGGCGCCGCCGTCGGCGACCCCAAGGATGTCTCCACCGCCGCGCACATGTTCGGCTGCTGGGAAACGCTCTACGTCGTCAAGAAGGCGATGGAGGATGCCGGCTACAAAGGGCCGGAAGACCGCGCCAAGCTGGTCGAGGCAACCGAGGCGCTGACCGCCTTCGCCGAAGGCCCGGAGCATCCGCAGGGGCCGAAGACCTTCAATGGCAAGATCCACCAGTGTTTTGGGATCCAGAACATCTCCAAGGTCGAAGGCGGCAAGCTGAAGGTCGTGCACAAGACCAAGATCGAGGACGGGCTCTACGAGGCCGAAGGGGATTATACGACGCAGGCGCTTTGAGGCGCCTTACCCTCCCCCCTTGTGGGGAGGGTCGGCGAATAGGGTTCGCGTTCTTGCGAAGCCTATGAGACGGGGTTGGGGTCGCGACGGCCCAAGCCCCACCCCCCCACCCGACCGCTTGGCGGTCACCCTCCCCACAAGGGGGAGGGTTAAGGGCGCCCTGAATGCACTTCGGACCCCATCTCCTCCTTGCCGCCCTCGAAGGCCTCGTCACCTCCGCCGTGCTGGCGCTGACGGCGCTTGGGCTGTCGCTGGTGTTCGGCGTGATGCGGGTGGTCAATGTCGCGCATGGCGAGTTCTTCATGCTGGGCGCGGTGCTCGCCTGGGCGATCTCCACGGCGATCGGCGGCCACCCGGCGCTCGGCTTCCTGGCGGCACTGGTGATTGCGCCGCTGATCGTCGGCACCATTGCCCTGATCGCCGAACAGCTGGTGCTGCGCCGGCTCAACTACAATCCGGAAGCCACCATCGTCGCCACCATCGGCATGCTCTACATCATCCAGCAGCTGGCGCTGACCTTCTATGGTCCGGAGGCGCGGCCGGTGGAGCCGCCGTTCAGCTACCGCATCCTTTTGCCGTGGTTCGGCTACTCCGGCTACAAACTGTCCATCATCGCAGCTTCCGCTCTTCTCTTGATCGCCACATGGCTGGTGCTGACACGCACCAAAATCGGCCTCATCATGCGCGCCACGCAGTATGACAGCGAGACGGCGCAAGCGTTCGGCATCCCGGTCGACCGTGTCTACGGTGGCGTCTTCGCGCTCGGCGCCATGCTGGCGGCGATCGCCGCGGTGCTGATCGTGCCGATCAGCCAGGCGCATTATCTGATGGGACAGGACCCGCTGCTGCTTTCCTTCATCGTCGTCATCATCGGCGGCCTCGGCTCGCTGCGCGGCACCGTCGTCGCCGCCGTGCTGATCGGCCTGTCCGATGGCATCATCTCGATGTTCTTCTCGCCGACCCTGGCCAAGATCATCGCCACGCTGCTGGTCGCCATGGTGCTGGTGTTCCGGCCGCAAGGCCTGTTCGGAACGGCATCGCGATGAGCGAAGCTTCGCCGGCAAAGGCCTATGCGCTGCATCTCGGCGTCATCATCCTGCTCTTCGTGCTGAGCTTCGTGCTGCCTGAGTACTATCACGGCCTTCTCGCCCGCATCATGGTGCTGGCGGTGTTCGCCATGGGCTACAACATGCTGTTCGGCTATGTCGGCCTGCTCAGCCTCGGCCATGCCATGTTCTTCGGCGCCGGGCTTTACGGCGCCGGCCTTGCCGTCATCCAGCTCGGCTGGGACGTGCCACTGGCCTTCCTCAGCGGGATTGCCTGCGGCGCGGTGCTGGCGCTGATGATCGGCCTTCTTGCACTGCGCACCACGGGCGTCGCCTTCATGATCGTCACCATGATGTTCGCGCAGGTCTTTTACCTCCTCATCCTCTACTTCGCGGCGTGGACCGGTGGCGACCAGGGCATGGTCGTGCCGCAGCCGGCGCGTGTCCTCACTTTCGGCGCGACCGCGCTTGACCTCACCAACCCGACCGTGCGCTATATGACGGCGCTGGCGCTGTTCTCGCTCGTGCTGCTGATCACGCTGGCCATCGTCCGCTCCCGCTATGGCCGGGTGTTGGTCGCCATCCGCGAGAACGAGGAACGCACGAAGATGCTCGGCTACGACACCTTCTCCAACAAGCTCGCGGCAGTCGTCGTCTCCGGCACTATCTGCGCCGCCTCGGGCGCTGCCTACGCGCTGCTGTTCGGCTATGTCGGATCGAGCTTCGCCTCGGTGCAATACTCGATCCTGCCGTTGCTGTGGGTGCTGCTCGGCGGCGGCGCCACCACGCTCGGGCCGCTGATCGGCACGGTCTTCATGTACTATGTCATCGACATCACCAGCGGCTACACCTCCGCCTATCTGCTGATCGTCGGCATCGCACTGATCCTGCTGGTGCTGTTTTTCCCCAAGGGCATTCTCGGCAGCATCCGTCAGCGCTGGCTCGGGTGGCTGCCATGACACCACTTTTGATCACCAAGGGCCTGTCGCGCAATTTCGGCGGCCTGCGCGCCGTCGACAATGTCGATTTCACCTTGATGCCGGGCGAGATCCGCGCCGTCATCGGCCCCAACGGCGCCGGCAAGACCACCTTCGTCAGCCTGGTCAGCGGCCGTATCCAGCCCTCTTCCGGCATGATCGTCTTCGACGGCGTCGACATCACCAGCCAGCCGGCCTACGTCCGGGTCCGCCAAGGCATCGCCTACACGTTCCAGATCACCAGCGTCTATGCCAACCTGTCCGTTTACGCCAACGTCGCGCTGCCCGCGCAACTGACACTGCGGCATGGCCCTTCCAAGAGCGCGATACAGGCCGCCGTCATGGCGGCGCTCGAACGCACCGGCCTTGCCGACCAAGCCGCCATGCCGGCCGGACAATTATCCTATGGCCATCAGCGCCTGCTGGAAGTGGCGATGGGCCTTGCACTGAAGCCGCGCCTGCTGATCCTCGACGAGCCGACGCAAGGGCTGGCCGACGGCGAGATCGACAATTTCATCACCCTGGTGCGCGAGATCGCCAAAAACGCCACCGTGCTGCTGATCGAACATAACATGCCTGTG
Source organism: Mesorhizobium sp. HAY1-8B (assembly GCF_056868045.1). Lineage (NCBI taxonomy): Bacteria > Pseudomonadati > Pseudomonadota > Alphaproteobacteria > Hyphomicrobiales > Phyllobacteriaceae > Mesorhizobium > Mesorhizobium sp. HAY1-8B. The sequence goes on along the minus strand of NZ_CP200321.1, from coordinate 1,137,341 downwards.
GTCATGCATCTGGCCGGCCGCATCACCGTCTTCAACGCCGGCAAGATCCTGGCCGAAGGCACGCCGGAAGCGATCCGCGAGAACGCAGCGGTGCAGGAGGCCTATCTGGGGACCGCCCCATGACCGAAACGAACAAGGCGGAGACAAAGTCTGAAGCGCTGGTGATCTCGGGACTGGACTGCTTCTATGGGGAGGTCCAGGTGCTCTACGGTCTCGACCTCGTGCTGAACAAGGGCGAGGTGCTGTGCCTGTTCGGCCGCAACGGCGCCGGCAAGACGACGACGCTGAAGGCGATCATGGGACTGGTTCCGTCAAGCGCCGGCTCGATCAGGCTCGACGGCCGGGAATTGACCGGCCTGCCGGCGCATGAGGTGCCGAAGGCCGGCGTCGCCTATGTGCCGCAGGGCCGGCGGCTGTTCGCCGAGATGACGGTGGCGGAAAACATCGAGATCGGCCTGATGGCACGCAGCAAGGGCAAAGCCGTGCGCGAAAACGTGCTCGACCTCTTCCCGCTGCTGCGCCAGCGGTTGCGGCAACGGTCGGGCACCTTGTCGGGCGGTGAGCAGCAGATGCTGGCGATGGCGCGCGCGCTCTGCCTCGAGCCGCAGGTGCTCTTGCTCGACGAGCCGACCGAAGGTCTGATGCCGTCGATGATCGCCAAGATCCGCGAGACGGTTTCGACGCTGCGCGACATGGGTGTCTCGACCATCCTGGTCGAGCAGCGGGTCGACGCGGTGCTGTCGGTCGCCGACCGCGTCTCGTTCATCGAGAATGGCCGCAACCGCGAGACGGTCGATGTCGAGGAACTGCGTGCCGATCCATCGGCGGTCAGGCGCTATGTCGGCGTTGGTTGATCAGCCGAAAAACACAAAGCCCGCGATCAAGAAAGTCGGGATCAGCACCAGCCCGGACCACAGCATGTAGCCGAAGAAGCCCGGCATCCCGACGCCGCGCTGCCTGGCGATGGCATAGACCATGAAGTTGGGCGCATTGCCGATATAGGTGTTGGCGCCCATGAACACCGCACCCGCCGAGATCGCCGCAAGCGTCGAGGCGAATTCGGTCATCAGATGGCGTGGATCGCCGCCGGCAAGCTCGAAGAACACCAGGTAGGTCGGCGCATTGTCGAGGAAGGACGACAGCGCTCCGGTCAGCCAGAAATAGGCGAGGTCGTTGGGCGTGCCTTGCGCCGAGGTGACGAGCGCGACCAGCGGCGCCAGCGCGCCCTCATGGCCGGCTCTCAAAATGGCAATGACCGGCACGATGCAGATGAAGATGCCGGCAAACAGTTTTGCCACTTCCGCGATCGGTCCCCAGTTGAAGCCGTTCGCCTCGCGGTATTCCTTGCGCGAAACCGCCAGCGAGACGAAGGCGAGCGCCAGGATGACGCCGTCGCGCACCAGGTTCTGCAGTTCCAGCGTCACGCCTTGAATGGAGACGCTGATCTCAGGCTTCCATGTCGCCGACAGCAGGATGGCGCCGATGACCCCGGCCAGCAGCGGAATGTTTGGCAGGCCTCGAATGCGTATCTTCGAATCCGGTGTCGGGTCCTTGATCTTCGGCGCGCCTGCCTCGCGCCGGTGCAGGATGATGTCGATCGCCAGGAACGCCGCCAGCACCAGGCCGCCGACGAACAGCGTTTCCCGATAGAGGTTCGTGGTCGTCCAGAAGAAGTCGATGCCACGCAGGAAGCCAACGAACAGCGGCGGATCGCCGAGCGGCGTCAGCGAGCCGCCGATATTGGACACCAGGAAGATGAAGAAGACGACGACATGGGCATTGAACGGCCTGTTGTCGTTGGCGCGGATGATCGGCCGGATCAGGATCATCGAGGCGCCCGTCGTGCCTATGACCGAGGCGAGCAGCGCGCCGACCAGCAGCAGCCCGGCATTGACCAGCGGCGTGCCGTGGATGTTGCCGGCGACCAGAATGCCGCCCGAAATGGTGAACAGCGCAAACAGCAGGATGATGAAGGACATGTATTCGGTAAGCAGCGCATGCAGCACCGCCTCGGTCGCCGAAGGCAGACCGAAGGCAAGAGCCAAAGGCACCACCACAAATGCGGCCCAAAGCGCCGCGATCTTGCCGTAGTGGTGCTCCCAAACATGGTGGAACAGCAGCGGGCCGGTGGCAATCGACAGCAGCAGGCCGGCAAAGGGAAGTGCCCACCACAGCGACATCGAGGCGCCGGGCAACGCGTGTTCCTCGGCCGCTAAAGCCGCTTCCGGGAACAGCATCGCGACGGCGATGGCGGCACCCGTCATTGCGCCTGCGGTGATCCGCGAAAGGTCCCCCTGATGCCCCACCGTCCGTTCAGTCCGACAAATGGTCTTCAAGCGTCACGCCGGCATCGCGCATGCGACGCAGCATGGCATTGAGCGAGCCGTTGAGGTCGATGCCGCGGCAGGCGTCGAGCCGGACGGTGGTGTTGAACCCCTGGCTGACAGCGTCCAGCGCTGAAAAGCCGACGCAGAAATCGGTCGCCAGGCCGACCAGGGTCAGACTGTCGATGCCGCGCTCCCTGAGATAGCCGGCGAGACCCGTCGGCGTCGTGTGGTCGTTCTCGAAGAACGCCGAATAGCTGTCGATCGCTGGGCGAAACCCCTTGCGGATGACGAGCTCGGCCTTGGTCCAGGCAAGGCCGGAATGGAAATCCGAGCCGAGGCTGCCCTGGATGCAATGGTCCGGCCACAGCGTCTGCTGGCCATAGGGCATCTCGATCATGGTGAAAGGCTGCGCGCCCGGATGGCTGGAGGCAAAGCTCGAATGGCCGGCGGGGTGCCAGTCCTGCGTCAACACGACATGGTCGGTCCGCCGGATCATATCGTTGACCAGCGGCACGATCTCGTCACCCCCGGTCACGGCCAACGCGCCGCCCGGGCAAAAGTCGTTCTGCAGGTCGATGACAACAAGCGCTTCGTCGGCCATGCGGCTTCCTTCCCTCTGTCTCGATGCCGCTGTTGCGACCGGAGGCAGAAACTTGACCAGATGGCCGCGCACGTCAACCTCCGAAGGCGTAACAATCTCGTTGCATGCGGCCCGTCAGGTGCGACACCTCAAACTCTGGCTTTGACAATTTCCACCGGCTTGATATCATTTGCATACGAATGAATTTCCGGTTCGAAACCGGCAACATGATCCCAGGGGAAAATCCTTGGGAGGGCCAAATTCGGGGAAGGCCCACTCTCTGGGAAGGCAAAGCGTGATCCGTTACGCGAAACCCACCACGGTCGATGAGGCGCTCGCGCTGCTTGGCGAGGGCGCCTGGCGCATCCTCGCCGGCGGTACGGATTTCTATCCGGCACAAGGCACGAAGCCGTTCCGCGACAATGTCCTCGACATCAATGGCCTCACTGCGCTGAGCGGCATCGCCGAGACGGATGACCACTTTGTCATCGGTGCACGCACGACATGGACCGACATCATCCGCCATCCCTTGCCGCCCGCCTTCGATGCGCTGAAACAGGCCGCGCGCGAGGTCGGCTCGCCGCAAATCCAGAACGTCGCCTCGGTCGCGGGCAATCTCTGCAACGCCTCGCCGGCCGCCGATGGCGTGCCGGGCCTGCTCGTGCTTGATGCCGAAGTCGAACTGCGTTCAGCTACAGTGACGCGCTACCTGCCCCTGCCGGATTTCATTCTCGGCAACCGCCAAACGGCCTTGCGAGCGGGGGAGATGGTCAGCGCCATCCGCGTGCCGAAGCCCGCTGCAACGGGCACGTCGGCTTTCGTCAAGCTCGGCGCGCGGCGCTATCTCGTCATTTCCATCGCCATGGTGGCGGCGCGTCTGATCGTCGAGAACGGCACAGTGACCGAAGCGGCCATCGCCGTCGGGTCGTGCTCGGCCGTCGCCAGGCGCCTTGCCGGCGTCGAGGCGGCGCTGCTCGGATTGCCTGTGGATCACCGGCTCGCTGATGCGGTCCAGTCCGCATCGATCACGGAACTGTTGCCGATCGCCGACGTGCGCGGCAGCGCGGAATACCGGCTCGATGCTGTGCGCGAGATTGTCGCCCGCGCCGTGCTGACGGCCGCCGGTCCAACGAACGACCACATGGTGGCGGCATGAACCAGCTTCTGCCTGAAGTGACTGAAGCCCTGCCCGATCTGGGCGGAGGCACGCCCGGCCTCGGCCCTGAACGCGCCGACATAGCCTTCGCGGTCAATGGCGACGCCGTCCTGGTCAATGTGCCGCCGCTGCGCCGGCTGTCCCAGGTGCTGCGCGACGAATTGCGGCTAACCGGCACCAAGGTCGGCTGCGATGCCGGCGATTGCGGCGCCTGCACGGTGCTGGTCGACGGCGCTCCCGTCTGCGCCTGCCTGATGCCGGCGGCTTCCGTAGCAGGGGCGGCAGTGACAACAGTCGAGGGACTTGCCAATGGCCGGCTCTCGGCACTGCAGGCCTCGTTTCTCGCCCATGGCGCTGCGCAATGCGGCATCTGCACGCCGGCACTGCTGGTCGCGGCGACAGCGCTCCTGGACACGACACCCAGGCCGACCGAGACCGAGGTGCAGGATGCACTGGGCGGGATTCTGTGTCGTTGCACCGGCTACCGGAAGATCATCGCGGCGGTGATGGAGGCGTCCCTTCAGACAGCGAGCCTGGATTTCCGTCTGCCTCGGTCCGGGCATGCCATCGGCGCGTCCCCTGTCAGGCTCGATGGCGTGCCAAAGGTGACCGGGGCTGAGAAATTCGGCGGCGATTCCTTCCCGGCCGATGCGCTCGCCGTGCTGGTGGTCCGCTCGCCGCATTATCACGCCGGCTTTGCCTTCGACGATCTCGATGACTGGGCTAAGAGACACCCCGGCATCGCCGGTGTCTTCACGGCGGCCGACATTCCGGGAAAGAACTGCTTCGGTGCGATCGGCCCGTTCGCCGATCAGCCGGCACTGGCCGAAGGATTTGCGCGGCTGCGCGGCGAGGCGGTGGCGCTGGTCGCTGGCGAGCGCGAGGCGATCCTCGATCTCGACCTGTCGGATTTCCCGGTCCGCTGGACCGAATTGCCGCATTTCCTGCAACCTTGCGAAGCGCAGGCCGAAGGCGCGGCACGGGTCCATGACAACCGCCCGGCCAACCTTCTGACCAAGGGCCTTGTCGAGCGCGGCGATCCTGAGGCGGCGCTCGCCAATGCCGCCGTCACCGTAAGCGGCGCCATCGAAACATCCTATGTCGAGCACGCCTACATCGAACCGGAAGCCGGCTATGCCTATCTGGATGGCGACACGCTAGTTGTCGTCGCCTGCACGCAGGCGCCCTACATGGACCGCGACGAGACGGCGAAGGTGCTTGGCCTTGCCGTCGACAAGGTGCGCATCGTGCCGACCGCGACCGGCGGCGGTTTCGGCTCGAAACTCGACGTTTCACTGCAGCCGCTGATCGGCCTCGTGGCGCTGAAAACCGGCCGACCGGCGGCGCTGGCCTACACCCGCAACGAATCGATGACATCGACCACCAAGCGCCATCCGGCTGAGATGAGGGCGACCATCGGCGTGGACGCTGAAGGCCATGTCACCGGCATGACCTTTGCCGGCGATTTCAACACCGGCGCCTATGCAAGCTGGGGCCCGACCGTTGCCAACCGAGTGCCGGTGCATGCTTCCGGACCCTATGCGACGCCCAACTATCGCGCCGAGGGCCGCGCCATCCATACGCATGGTCCGATTTCCGGCGCCTTCCGCGGCTTCGGCGTGCCCCAGGCGACGATCATGCAGGAGACGCTCTATGACGAGCTGGCCGGCAAGCTTGGTATCGACCGCCTCGACTTTCGCCTGAAAAACTGCCTTCGGAACGGCTCCGAAACGGTTACCGGCCAACGTCTGGAGTCCGGCGTCGGCATTGCCGAGTGCCTTGAGGCGCTGCGGCCGCATTGGGCGCGCGCGACAGCCGACGCGGACGCGTTCAACCATGCCCACGCGGACAAAAAGCGCGGTGTCGGCGTGGCATCCTGCTGGTATGGCTGCGGTAACACCTCGCTGCCCAATCCATCGACCATCCGGGTCGGCATAGCAGCTGACGGCACGGTCATCCTGCACCAGGGCGCCGTCGATATCGGCCAGGGCTCCAACACCGTCATCAGCCAGATCTGCGCCGACGCGCTCGGCCTGCCGCTGGAGAAATTCCGGCTGAAGAGCGCCGACACGGCGATCAGCCCCGATGCCGGCAAGACTTCCGCCTCGCGCCAGACTTTCGTGACCGGCAAGGCGGCCGAGAAGGCCGGCCGCGCGTTGCGCGAGAAGATCCTGCGCTTTGCCAATGTCTCGGAAAAGGCATCCCTCCAGTTGGATGGTGTGGCAATCGTAATCCGCGAGGGCGAGGCCACACGCCGCATCGATCTCGCCTCGCTCGACGTCGATGCCGATGGCTTCGTCTTCCGCGCCGAGGAGACCTACGACCCACCGACACTCCTGCTCGATGCCAAGGGCCAGGGCAAGCCCTACGCTGTGTACGGCTTCGGTGCGCAGATCGCCGAACTCGAGGTCGATCTCAAGCTCGGCACGGTGAAGCTGCTGAAAATCACCGCCGCGCACGATGTCGGCAAGGCGATCAACCCACTGCTGGTCGAAGGCCAGATCGAGGGCGGCATCGCGCAAGGCATCGGCATGGCGCTGATGGAAGAATATATCCCCGGTCGCACGGAGAATTTGCACGACTATCTCATCCCGACCATAGGCGACGTGCCGCCGATCGAGACCATCCTGATCGAGGTTCCCGATCCGGAGGGCCCGTTCGGCGCCAAGGGCCTGGGCGAGCATGTGCTGATCCCGACCGCACCCGCGATCCTCAACGCCATCCGCCATGCCACCGGCGTTCTGGTCACCAAGATTCCGGCGACGCCGACGCGTCTGCGCGCTGGCATTCGTGAAAAAGATGGCGTCCGCGAAAAGGAAGCACGCCCATGAGCGAGCTTGCCGAGCGCTTCGAAACACATGATCCCGGCGAGAAGCTGGTGGCGGAGAAGATCCGCTGCGATGCCTGTCCGGTCATGTGCTACATCGCCGATGGCCGCACCGGCGCCTGCGACCGCTACGGCAATACCGGCGGCCGGATCGTACGCATGGACCCGCTGGCCATCCTCGACCACGCGGCCGAGACCGGCGCGGCGATCGTACCTTTCGTCGCCGACGGCGAGGCCTGGGACGGCGAACTGGTCAACGCCGGGCGCCGCTTCGTCACGGCAATAGGCGCCGGCACCACCTATCCCGACTACAAGCCGGCGCCGTTCATCGTCAGCCAGGAGGTCGAGGGCGTCGATCTCGTCACGGTCGTCACCGAAGGCATCTTTTCGTATTGCGGCGTCAAGGTGAAGATCGATACCGACCGTCATATCGGACCGGAAACGGCTGTTGTTCGGGCCGAGGGCGAGGCGATCGGCCATGTCACGACAGGCGAATATGGCTCGCAGATGCTGTCGCTGGGCGGCGTGCATCACCTCACCGGCGGCTCCAAGGCCGAAGGCCGCGCCACCTGCGATGCGCTGCTCAATCTGTGCAACCGCAAGCCGGTGGAACTGACCATCGATGGCGGCGCCACCATCATCGTCGAAGCCGGCAAACCACCCGTCATCGACGGCAAGCAGGAGCACCGCATGCGCGTCGGCTGCGGCTCGGCGACGATCGGCATGTTCGCCACGCAATGGCGCGGGCTGGTCGACGAGGTGGTGGTGGTCGACGACCACATCACCGGCGTCGTTTCCGAGCATCAGGCCGGCAAGGTGCTGGGCTGGCAAGATACGGGGATCAAGATCATCGGCCGCCGCTCGACGCCAGGCCGCTATTTCAAGGTCTCCGAGCCTGGCCTCGGCTGGGGCGGCACCTCGATTTCCGACCCGCTGTCGATCCTTGGCGACTGGAACGCCAAGAAGGGCGCGCGGCCAGGCCTGTCGTTGCTGATGGTTTCGACCACAGGCGAACAATTCGCCTACTACGAACTCGACGACGAATTGAAACCTGTCGAAAAACCGTTTCCCGAACGGCTGCGGAAGTCGGTCAATCTGATCGAGGACAATTGCGAGCCGGCGCTGTGTACCGTGCTGTTCATCGGCGGCGCCGGCGGTTCGCTGCGTGCCGGCGTCACCGAAAACCCGGTCAATCTCACCCGGTCGGTGCAAGGCCTGAAGACCTATGTGACGGTCGGCGGCGCGCCGGTCTATGTCTGGCCGGGCGGCGGCATCACGCTGATGGTCGACGTGACGCGGGTGCCGGAAGGTGCTTTCGGCTATGTGCCGACACCAGCGCTGGTGGCGCCGATCGAATTCACGCTGCGCCGCGACGACTATATCAGGCTCGGCGGCTACGAGGCCGAAATCCGCAGCGTCGAGGACATCGTCGCCAAGGGCGGCGAATACCTCAACCCGCGTCGCGGAACCGGCGCGCCGTCCGACAATCCATGGCCGCCGCTCGCGCAATTGCGGCGTGCCGCCTCGAACCGAGCCGGATGATGGACGGCCCGCAAGTCCACTGGCTGCAGGACGGCAAGCGGCTGCACCTCAACCACGGGCCGATCGACCTGATCGTCGAGGCCTTTGGCGAGGCGGACGAATGCCGTGCCGCCTACGCCCAGGCTGTCGCGCGCTTCCAGACGATCCTGATCGAGTTGGTCAGGGAGCTTCCCGAATTGCGGCTCCCGGCGTTTTTCCTGCGGCCGCGCGCCTTTGACGGCGCGACGGCGCGACGCATGGAAGCCGCCGTCATGCCCTTGGCGGAATGCTTCATAACACCGATGGCGGCCGTTGCAGGATCGGTAGCCGACGAAATGCTCGCCGCATTGCTTGCCGGCCGCAGGCTCGATCGCGCCTATGTCAACAATGGCGGCGACAGCGCTCTTCACATCGGCACGGGCCGGTCGATCGGTCTGGCGGTCGCCGGCACCGGCAACGGCATGGCCGACCGGATCACGATCCGCGCGGAAGATGGCGTTCGCGGCGTTGCCACCAGCGGCTGGCGCGGCCGCTCGTTCTCGCTTGGCATTGCCGACGCCGTCACCGTGCTGGCGCGGACCGGCGCCGAGGCCGATGCGGCGGCGACGCTCATCGCCAACGCGGTCGATCTGCCCGGCAATCCCGCCATCAAGCGCATTCCGGCACAGGAGCTGTCGCCCGACAGCGATCTCGGCGCGCGGCTGGTGACACAAGCCGTCGGCACGCTGGCATTTGGCGACGTGGCGCAAGCGCTGGACAATGGCCTTGCCGTCGCCGAAGATTTTCGCCGGCGCGGGCTGATTGCCGCATCGGCGCTGTTTCTTGGCGGTGAGGCCCGCATCAGTGGCTCGGTTGCACTTTCCGCGCCCAACAAAAATCCGAGGGAGGAAGTTGCCCATGCCTGAGTTTCCGATCCGCAAGGTCGCGGTGCTGAGCGAAGAGATTTTTCACGAGGGCGGACCGGTCGCGGACGTACCGCGCCGGCGGGCGGCGGCCATGGCCGTGGTCAGGAACCCGTTCGCCGGGCGCTATGTCGAGGATCTGCAGAGTGCCATGGACGATCTGAAGCCACTCGGCCTGCTGCTCTGCGACCGGCTGATCGCAGTGCTCGGCGGCGACGTCAAGCAGATCGACGGCTACGGCAAGGGCGCCATCGTCGGCACGGCGGGCGAACTGGAACACGGCGCGCTCTGGCATGTGCCCGGCGGCTACGCGATGCGCGAGCGGCTCGGCGACGCCAAGGCGATCGTGCCATCGGCGAAGAAAGTCGGCGCCTTCGGCTCGAAGCTCGACGTACCGCTCGGCCACATCAACGCCGCCTATGTGCGCAGCCATTTCGACGCGATGGAAGTCGGCATCAGCGACGGCCCGCGTCCCGACGAGATCCTGTTCTGCCTCGCCATGACCTGCGGCCCGCGCGTCCATAATCGCATGGGTGGTCTTGCGGCCGACGACATCAAGGCCTGGGACGGGTTGCGGTGAACGGCGAGGACAATCTGCTCAAGCTGGTCGAGGCCGAAGAGCCTGGGGAACATGACTACCTCCTCCAGGAACAGGTCGGCTTCATCCTGCGCAAGGCGCACCAGCGCCATGTGTCTATCTTCGCCGCGCATATAGGCGACCTGACGCCGCCACAATTCGCGGCACTGGCCAAGCTGCGCGATGTCGGCGAGACCTCGCAGAACCAGCTCGGCACGCTGATCGCGATGGACGCGGCGACCGTGAAGGGCGTGATCGACCGCCTGAAGGCGCGCGGCCTGGTAGAACTCTCCAGGCATGAGGTCGACAAAAGGCGGCTGCTGGTCAATCTGACCGCCGAGGGTCGCGATGCGATCGAACGGCTGATCCCGCTCGCCCGCGAGATCACCAGGGAAACACTGGCGCCGCTCTCGGCCAAGGAGATCGCCACGTTCACAAAGCTGCTGGCGAAGCTGGCGTAGGCTGGTCCTGCCGGACGCCAATCAGCGCCCGGCAGAAGCGTATCGTCTCAGAGTCCGTTGTCCTTCAGCACCTGAGCGGCGTTTTCCTTGGTGATCTTCTCGGTGGGCAGCGTGATGGTCTTTTCGACCTTCTCGCCGTTGAGGAACTTGATTGCCTGGCGCAGGCCTTCGGCACCGGGGGTAACGTAGGTGAAAGTCGCCGTCAGCTCGCCCTTGTTCACCATTTGCACGCCTTCATTGGGCAGGCCGTCAATGCCGATGAACTTGATGTCCTTCTCGCGGCCGACATCCTTGGCGGCGAGATAGGCGCCGTAGGCCATCGGATCGTTGTGGCCGTAAACGAGATCGATCTTCTCGTTGGTTTTCAGCGCGTTGGCCATCAGATTGTAGGCCTGGTCCTGCTTCCAGTCGCCCGACTGCTGGTCGAGCAGATACTTGATGCCCGGCTCCTTGTCGGTGAATTCATGGAAGCCGTCATGGCGGTCATGCGCCGGCTGGGTGCCCATGCCACCCCAGATCTCGACGACATTGCCGGCCGCCTTGCCCTTGCCGCCGAGCAGTTCGACCGCATACTCGCCTGCCGCGCGCCCGATCAGCTTGTTATCGCCACCGACGAACTGCGTGTAGTCCTTGGTATCGACGTTGCGGTCGAGCACGAAGACCGGAATCTTGGCGTCGATGGCCTGCTGCACGACGCCGGTCAGGCCCGCGGATTCCTTCGGCGACACCAACAGCGCGTCGACCTCCTGACGGATCAGGTTCTCGACGTCGGCGACCTGCTTCTCGGTCTTGTCCTCGCCATCGGTGATGATCAGCTCGACCTCGGGATGCTTGGCGGCTTCGGCAATGATGTCCTTGTTGAACTGGGCGCGCCAGGGCTCGATGGTCGTCACCTGCGAGAAGCCGATCTTCCACTTCTTGTCCTGGGCGAAGGCATTGCCGGTCGAAAGCAGCGCGGTGGTGGTCAGCAATGCCGCGCCGAGTGCGGCAAGCTTCAGCATGTCACGTCGTTTCATTTCTTGTTTCCTCCGAGATTGAGAGACGGGGTCTCTTGTGGCGGCCGCTTGGCTGCGGCCGTTTCCTTGCGCGCCGGTTGCCCGCCGGGCAGGCGCAGATAGGCCAGGAGATCGCCGGCATTGCGCTCCTGCACGAGCACGGTGCCGATGATGATCATCCCCTTCAGCACCAGCTGTAGATTCGAATTGATGTTGTGGAGCTGCAGTATGTTGGAGAGCAGCCCGAAGATCAGCACGCCGCAGAACGTGCCGATCAGGCTGCCGCGTCCGCCCATCAGGCTGGTGCCGCCGATGACCACGGCGGCGATTGCGTCGAGCTCCAGCCCGGCGCCGGCATCGGGCTTGCCTTGCCGGTACTGCGCGACATAGAGCACCGCGGCGATGCCGGCGAGCAGGCCGGAGACGGCATAGGTCGCGATCTTGACGCGGCCGGCGGCGATGCCGGAAAGCCGTGCCGCCTCCTCATTGCCGCCGATGGCATAGACATAGCGGCCGAACGGCGTGAAGCGCAGCACGGCGCCATAGATCAGGATGGCGCCGAGGAAGAACAGGCCGGGCATCGGGATGACGCCGAACACCAGCGAGCGCAGCATCTCGAAATCGGCGGTGGCGTTCGAGCCGGTATAGACCGGCAGCACGGCATTGTTCTGGCCGGCGGTGAGCCGGGCGATACCGAGCGCCGTGACCATCATCGCCAGCGTGACGATGAAGGGCTGCAGCCGCCCGGCAACGATGATGAAGCCGTTGATGGCGCCGAACAGCAGGCCGACGCAGGGCGCCACCAAAAGCACACCGAGCACGCCGAATTTGGGCTCGATCTGCGGCAGCAGGTACCATAGCGACAGGCAGCACAGGACCACGCCGACAATTGCCGGCGTGACCAGGCCGCGAACGCTGTCCAGCCTCACATCCCGCGCGGCGGCATCCGGACCGGCACGGGATTTTTCCACGTTGAGGAAAATGAAGCGAGTGACGACGAAGCCAAGGCAAAGCGCCACCAGCGCGACGGTCGGCACGCCCAGCACGACACCCGGCGTAACACCCGGTACCGTCAGCAGCATGGCGCAGACCACCGAGCAGATGGCCATCAGGGAGCCGACGGAAAGATCGATACCGCCGGTGATGATCACCGCCGTCATGCCGGTGGCGATCAGTCCGGTGGTCGACACCTGGCGCAGCACGTCGAGCAGATTGCCGTAGGACAGGAAGATGTTGTTGCCCTTGGAACTCACCGGCGAGCCGAGCACGCCGATCAGGAATATGGCGATCAGGCCCCAATAGAGCTTGGTGCGGGACAGGAGTTTCAGGGCAGTCATGCGGCTGGTCTCGATAGGGTCCGGCGGGGTGCGGCGAGGCGCATGATGGCCTCTTCGCTTGCCGCGTCGCGGGAAAGAATGCCGGTCTGGCGGCCGTCGGCCATCACCAGGATACGATCCGAGAGATGCAGCAATTCCGGCAATTCGGAACTGATCACCGCGATGGCCAGGCCATCGCGCGCCAACTGGAAGATGAGGTCGTAGATCTCGCGCTTGGCGCCGACATCGATGCCGCGCGTCGGCTCGTCCAGCAAAAGCACGCGCGGCCTGGTCGCCAGCCACTTGCCGATGACGACCTTCTGCTGGTTGCCGCCCGACAGCGTGCCGGCGGGCTGATCGATGTCCTGGCAGCGTATGCCGAGTGCCTTCACCGCCTGCCGCGCCAATCCCTGCTCGCCGGCCAGCGAGCGGATGCCGAAGCGTGCCAGCGACCCGACCAGCGGCAGCGCGACATTGTCCGTGATCGAGGCCTGCAGGTGCAGGCCTTGCGTCTTGCGGTCCTCGGTGACCAGTGCGATGCCCAGCCGCCTGGCGTCGCGCGGCGAGCGGATGTTCACGGACCGGCCGTCAAGTTGAATCTCGCCGCCGGCACGGCCATCGCCCGAGCCGAAGATCGCTTCCATGATCTCGGTGCGGCCCGAGCCCAGAAGGCCGCCTATGCCGAGGATTTCGCCGGCGGCCAGATCGAAGCTGACGCCGTCGATCACCTGGCGCCAGCCCTGGCGGTCGGGCTTCGACAGCGACAGATTGCCGACCGAAAGCACGGTTCGGCCGCCGGGATCCCGCTCTTCTTGGGAGGATGCGAGCAGGTCCCGTCCGACCATCGCCGAAATGATGGCATTCTCGTCAAGCTCGGCCATCGGCCGCGTCAGCACATGGCGCCCGTCACGGAATACCGTGACGCGGCCGGCCAGATGCATCACCTCGTCGATGCGGTGCGAGATGTAGATGATGGCGACGCCGCCTTCGGCAAGCTGGCGGATGATGCGGAACAGCCGCTGGCATTCGGCGGGCGAAAGCGCCGAGGTCGGCTCGTCCATGATCAGGATGCGCGCCGACATCGACAGCGCCTTGGCGATTTCGACCAGCTGTTGTTCGCCGACGCGCAAGGCGCCGACGCGCGCTTCCGGGTCGAGTTCGATGCCAAGCCGCTGCAGGAGGGCGGCCGCCGCTCGGCTGCTCGCCTTGCGATCGACGATCAGCCCGGCGATCAGTTTTTCGCGGCCGAGGAAGATGTTGTCGGCGACACTGAGTTCCGGCACCAGGTTGAGCTCCTGGTGGATGATGGCGATGCCGGCATCCTCGGCGTCGCGCACGCCGGCGAAGCTGACCGGCCTTCCATCGACGCTGACCGTGCCTTCGTAGCCGGTATAGACGCCGGAGAGGATCTTCATCAGCGTCGACTTGCCGGCGCCGTTCTCGCCCATCAGGGCATGGACCTCGCCGCGCCGCAATTCGAAGCCGACATCGACCAGGGCGGCGATGCCGCCGAAGCTCTTGGAAATGCGCTCGGCGCTCAGGACGACATTGGAATGGTCCGCCGCCGCGGCATGCCCATGGGCGATGGAACCTCTGTGCTCCATGACAATGGCGGCCTCCCTTCCGTCCTCGTCAATCTCATCCAAACGCTATTCTAAACGTTTCGATACTGTCAAGCCGCTATCTGATAACGCAGGATTGACCCTTTTCAATTCTTGCGAAAAACCTTGATATTCCGTAGGTATGGCGAACAGACACCGGCGAAACGTTTCGAAATGGCAGCATCCAAGCGGACGAGACAGCGAAAATCGACGGCGCCGACCATGCTGCATGTGGCGGAAGCGGCGCGTGTCTCGGTCGCCACCGTGTCGGCGCTGATCAATGGCACGGCGACCGTCAGCCCCGAACTCAGCCAGCGCATCGAGCAGGCGATCCGCGATATCGGCTACAAGCGCAATGCGATCGCCCGCAGCCTGAAAATGGGCACGACGCGCACCATCGGCCTGACCGTGCCGCACATCACCAATCCGTTCTTCACCGATGTCGTCTCGGTCATCCAGCAGGCCTTCGACCGCGCCGGCTATGCCGTCATGCTTTGCTGCACGGACGAGGATCTGAACACCCAGGACGACCAGATCAGGCTCTTGCTCGACCGCATGGTCGACGGGCTGATCGTGGCGCGTGTCGGAGACGGCGCGATCCTCAAGGGGATCGTCGACGACGCCAATGTGCCCGTCGTGCTGCTGGACCGCATCTGCGAGGGCGTCGATACCGATGCGGTGGTGCTCGACAACCAGCGCGCCGTGTTCGACGCCATCACCTACCTGATCAATCTCGGCCACCGGCGCATCGGCTACATCACCGGCACGTCCGATATTTCGCCCATGCACGACCGTATGACCGGATACCGCGAGGCGCTTAGGGCGGCCGGCCTGCCGGTGGCCGAGGAACTGGTTCGCTCCGGCAATTTCCATGAGATCGACGGCTACAACGCGACCATGCAGCTGCTGTCGCTGCACAATCGGCCAAGCGCGATCTTCTCGGCCAACAACCCGATGGTGATCGGCACCATGAAGGCGATACGCGACATCGGCCTGTCCTGCCCGGAGGATATTTCGGTCGCCTGCTTCGACGATTTTCCGTGGTCCGACGTGTTCCAGCCGCAACTGACCACGGTGGCGCAACCGGTGCAGGCGATTGGCGAACAGGCGGCCAATCTGTTGCTCGACCGCCTTGCCGGCAACCGGGACGCGCCACCGCGCAAGCTGGTGCTCAAGGGCCGGCTGATGATCCGCAATTCGTGCCGGCCGCTCGGAGCAATCGCGCAGAGCGTGAGCGCCTGAACGACGCGTGTTGGATCAGGGCTTGAACACTCCCGAACAAAGCGCCTGCAGTTTCGAAAATACGCCCTTGCCGCCTGATATGACCTGTGTCCCGCTTTGCAGCACAGTCTTGCGATCCGCCTTCAGAACGGTACCGCCGGCCTCCTCGATCAACAGCATGCCGGCCAGGCAGTCCCAGGCGTTCATGTGCTCTTCCACATAGCCAAGCAGCCGGCCCGAGGCCACATAGGCCAGCATCAGGGCGCCAGACGCGTTGCGGAAGAAGACACCGCCTTCGGCGAGGATCTTCTTGATCAGCACGGCGATGTTCTCGGCCTCGGCCCGGTTCGAGAATCCGGTCCCCACCGACCCTTCTTCCAGGCTGGTCGCCGCGCTTGCCTTGATCGGCCGGCCGTTGACGAAGGCGCCGCCATCGAGCCTGCCGTGAAACGTCTCGTCGGTCGACGGCTCGTGGATGACGCCGACGACCGTCTCCCCGTCCCGGGCGCAAGCGATCACCACGCACCACGCCGGAATGCCGCGCACGAAATTGGCGGTGCCATCGATGGGATCGATGACCCAGACATGGCCTGTCGAGCCGGCAACGGAGGCATGTTCCTCACCGACGATGCCGTCTTGCGGATAGTCGGCGGCGATTGCAGCGCGGATGAACAGCTCGACCTCGCGGTCGGCTTGCGAGACCAGGTCCTGATGGCCCTTGCTCTCGATGGTCAGGCTCTCCAGATCGCGGAAATATCCGAGCCCGAGGTCACCGGCGCGCCGCGCCAGATCGATGGCAAACCGCTCGCGCGCTTCATGGTCGTTTTTCAAGGGAGGTTTCCGATCCGTGGAAGGAAACCCGCCCATAGCAAAACGGCGGTGCCCGCAACAGTGCCTGCCAAGCAGGTTCCGTAAAAGTGTCCCGCGGTTTGCGGCAAGAACCTGCGGCAAACAAAGAAACTTAAGCAGACGACACGTTGGCGAAGCCGGCGGAGTCTGCCTAGAAGATCAGGCCGCCTGCAAAAGCGATTTGTGAGCCTCAGCCAAAATCTCGAAGGAGCGCACCCGCGCCGCATGATCAAATATCTGCGCGGTGACCATCAGCTCGTCGGCACCGGTGCGGCGCACGAAGGCATCGATGCCTTGCCGGACCGTTTCGGGAGAGCCGACGACGGCGCAGGACAGCGCCTGGCCGAGCATGGTCTTGGCCATCGGGTCGAGATCGCGGTCATAGTTCTCGACGGGCGGCGGCAATCTTCCCGGCTTGCCGGTGCGCAGGTTGACGAAGGCCTGCTGCAGCGAGGTGAACAGCAGACGCGCCTCGGCATCGGTAGGTGCCGCAAAGACATTGAGGCCGAGCATGACATGCGGCTTGTCGAGTTGCTCCGACGGCTGGAAGCGAGAGCGGTAGATGTCCAGCGCATGATCGAGCTCCGCCGGCGCGAAATGCGAAGCAAAGGCGTAGGGCAGACCGAGCATGGCGGCGAGCTGCGCGCCATAGAGGCTTGAGCCGAGAATCCAGATCGGCACGGTCTGGCCTTCGCCCGGCACGGCGCGCAGGCGCTGGCCTTCCTCCGCGGGGAGGAAATAGCCCATCAGCTCGACGACATCCTGCGGAAAATTGTCGACGCCGGCCTCCAGGTTGCGGCGCAAGGCGCGCGCGGTGTTCATGTCGGTGCCGGGGGCTCGGCCGAGCCCCAGATCGATGCGGCCGGGAAACAGGGCTGCCAGCGTGCCGAACTGCTCGGCAATCACCAGCGGCGCATGGTTGGGCAACATAATGCCGCCGGCCCCGACGCGAATGGTTTTGGTACCGCCGGCGACATGGGCGATGACCACCGATGTGGCGGCGCTGGCGATACCCGGCATGTTGTGATGCTCGGCCAGCCAGTAGCGCTTGTAGCCCAGCCGCTCGGCATGGCGGGCAAGATCGAGCGAGTTGGCCAGCGACTGCGAGGCATCGCTGCCTTCGACGATCGGCGACAGGTCGAGAACGGACAGTTCGGTCATGCGTTGGGATCCTGTGTAGAAACCGCATGTAGGATGCGCGTGGCGACGCCGCAAATTCAAAAATATTGATCAGCCCTTCGCGGGCTCGGTGTTGGCGGCATCATCGTCCCCCACCATGCCGGTCTGCTGCGCGGCGAGAAAATTGCCAACATGGCCGAGCCCCTCGAAATGGTCGCAGAACACCTTGATAACGACCAGCAGCGGCACCGCCATCAAGGCGCCGACGAAACCCCACAGCCACGACCAGAAGGCAATGGCGATGAAGATCGCCACGGCGTTGATCTCCAGGCGCCTGCCGACCACCATCGGCGTCACGAACTGGCCTTCGACGACATCGCAGAACAGCACGAAGGCCGGTGCCAGAAGCGCGTATGAAATGGTGTCGAAGCTGATCAGCGCCATTACCGCGACCAGCACGATGGTCAGCAGCGCGCCGACATAGGGCAGGAAGTTGAGCAGCGCGGCGGCCACGCCCCAGACCAGCGGGTTGGGCATGCCGAGCGCCCAAAGGCCAAGGCCGATGACCGTGCCGAGACCGGCATTGATGATGGTGACGGTGAGCAAATAGTGCGAGATCTCGCGCTCGACGTCATAGACGACACGCAGCGCCCGCTTCTTTTCCGTGAGGCTGGCGAAGGACTGGATGATCTTCTCGTAGAACATCGTGCCCGAGGCGAGCAGGAACAGCGACAGCACGAAGATGATGGTGAGGCTGGTTCCCGCCGCCAGGATGTTGCTGGCGGCGGATGACAGGATGCCCGACTGGGCGACCGCGACTTTCTGGATGCCCGGCTCCTGTGAGGTCTGGGTCAGTTGTTCGATCTGATGCGAGACCTGCATGATCCTTTCCAGTGGACGCCGCAATTGCGCCAGCCGCTCGGTAAGCTGCTGGCCGATCGACGAGGTGTTGTTGAGGAGGTCGATGACCGGGCCGCTGAGCAGGTAGCCGGCGCTGGCGAAAACGCAGATCGACAGCAGCACCAGAAGGGTCGCCGAAACCACTTCGGGAATGCCGCGCTTGCGCAGCAGCCGGACGATCGGTGTCAGTGTCAGCGCCAGCAGGAACGCCAGGATGACGGGCATGAAGAAGGCACGGCCGAAGTAGAGCGCATAGACGGTCATGAAAATGAAGATGCCGACCAGCAGCGTGCGCATCAGATGCGTATCGGCACGCGCCACGGCGCGCGCTTCGGCCGCTTCGGCAACGCCCGCGCCCAGCGCGTCGGGTTCGGCTTTCATCTCGGTCCCTCAGCGGTGCACCGCAATTGGTGCAATCCATCGACCGAAAACGCTAGCGCGGCTTCAAGGTTCCGTTAGCCGGCAGAGCCTGAGAAGCCGACCCTGCCGTTAGCTTACGCCACCGGGGCTGCCACAGCCGGCGCGGATTTCACCGTCTCCTTGCGCACGATCGGCGCCACCTTGGTGCCGTAGAGTTCGATCGCCTTCATGATCTTGGCGTGCGGCATGGTGCCGATCGCCATCTGCAGCAGGAAGCGGTCATTGTTGAATATCCTGTGCTGGGCGACGATCTTTTCGGCCACCTGCTCGGGGCTGCCGACGAACAGGGCGCCATTGGTGCCGCGCGCCTGGTCGAAATGCGCCCGCGATGTCGGACCCCAGCCGCGCTCGCGGCCGATGCGGTTCATCACCTCGGCCTGTGGGCCGTAGAAATCGTCGGCCGCCTGCTCGGTCGTGTCGGCGATGAAGCCATGCACGTTGATGCTGGTGGCGAGACCGGCCGGGTCACTGCCGGCCCGCTTGGCGGCCTCGCGGTAGAGGTCGAACAGCGGTGCGAAGCGCGCCGGCTCGCCGCCGATGATGGCAAGCGCCAGCGGCAGGCCGAGCGCGCCGGCGCGGGCGGCGGACTGTGGTGTCCCACCAATCGCAATCCAGATCGGAAGCCTGTCCTGGAACGGACGGGGGTATACGCCGCGATCGTTGATCGCCGCGCGCAGATTGCCGGACCAGGTGACCTTCACCTGGTCACGGATAGCAAGCAGCAGATCGAGCTTTTCGGCGAAGAGCTCGTCATAGTCCTCGAGATTGTAGCCGAACAGCGGAAAGGATTCGATGAACGAGCCGCGCCCGGCCATGATCTCCGCGCGGCCGCCCGACAGAAGATCGAGCGTGGCGAACTGCTGGAAGACACGCACCGGATCGTCCGAGGAGAGCACGGTGACCGCGCTGGTCAGCTTGATGCGCTTCGAGTGCTCGGCCGCGGCGGCCAGGGCCACTACCGGCGCGGAGGCGGCATAATCGGGCCGGTGATGTTCGCCCAGGCCAAAGACGTCGAGGCCGACCTGATCGGCCAATTCGACCTCCTCGATCAGGTTGCGCAGCCGCTCATGCGGCCCCATTGCACCTGGGCCAGGCTGTGGGCTGACGTCGGCGAAAGTGTAGAGACCGAGTTCCATGTGATGTCATCCTGGTGTTGGGTTTTGTCGATAAAGCAATTCCAGGAAAAGTATGAAACGGTTTTCCGTCCGGAATTGCGTCAAAGAGAAAGAGCGGTTCACCGAAAGGTGAACCGCTGACGTAGCGATCGTATCGCCTCGCCGCCAGGGAGGCTGACGGTGAACAGTGCATGTCGGTTTGGGTGGGAAAAGGCGTCTCCCGGCTGCAACATCGCGGAATTTCATGGCTGGCATACCGTTTTGGCGCTTGAACTCTCGGCATTCGCGCGTATGTAAGCCTCGCGAATTGACTTCAGGGAAGTGGACTTGGCTATCTACAGGGAAAAAGACATTTTCGAGCGGCGCAACGCCGCGAACGAGGCAAAGAAGGCGCTTCTGGAGCGTTTCAAGTCAAAGCCGGCGGCAGATGATCCTGCGGTGCTGGCGCGGCAGGCCGAACGCAAGGCAATCCTCGATGCTCGCGCGATACGCGAGGCTGAAAAGGCCAGGCTGAAGCAGGAAAAGCTGGCACGCGAAGCAGCTGAGAAGGCTGAGCGCGAGGCAGCAGCCGAGGCGGCACGCATTGCCGCCGAGGAGGCAGCCCAGGCCGAAGCCAAAATTCGGGAAGCCGAAGAGACCGAGCGCATTGCCCGTCTGCTCGCCGACGAGGCCGAGCGCAAGGCCAAACGCGACGCACGCTATGCGGCCCGCAAGGCGCGTACAGGCAGAGCGCCTCCCGGCTTCTCCGCCCGCTAGCAGCTTCGGCGCAGCCAAGTGTGAGTATTGAATCAGGGTCGCCTTGCAGCGGCCCTGATTGTGTTTGTGCGAAAGTAGCGCTTTGACCTTCGGAGATGCGTATCGTTGTCCCAAAGCCGCTTTGCGCCTTTGGAAGACGTGCATTCAAGCCGCGAACTTCAGCCCCATAATGCCGCAGACAATCAGCGCGATGCAGGCAAGCCGGATCGCCGTGGCGGGTTCGCCGAGCAGCCAGATGCCAAGCAGCGCCGTGCCGACTGTGCCGATGCCGGTCCACACCGCATAAGCGGTGCCGACGGGAAGCGCCTTCAGCGCCAGGCCGAGCAAGGTGAGACTGACGATCATCGACGCGACCGTGAGCACGGTCGGAACGAACCTGGTGAACCCATCAGTGTATTTGAGGCCGATTGCCCAGCCGATTTCGAACAGGCCGGCGAAAAACAGAAAAATCCAAGACATCGGGAACGCTCCATCCAGCATCGGATCGGAAATAGAATCCGATCCTCAGATCAACAATGGGCGGGTCGTCCCGACCTGGTTTTTCGGAGAAGCGCGGGGTCGTCCCCGCGCCGGGGATATAGGGTTGTCCAGAAGCCTATCAACACCCGCCGGCGGCATTGTCTGACGCCGCCGGTGAGATCCCACCTCGCCGGATTTGTCGAGGCCTACTTCTCCTTGATGCGCATCGCCTTGACCGGCGGCGCCTTCAGGACGGGAGCGGCTGCCGGCTTCTTGGCGTCCTTCTTCGGCTTGCGGGCTTCCTTGCCTGCCTTCATCGCACCTTTAGCCATGATTCGTTCCTCCAATTGCGGGAGGTGAAGTGAAACAAGAGAAACGCTTCGCTGCAAGGGGGCAGCGCCTGTCGCGACCGTCGGCCGACTGCTTTCAACCGGTTTCTAATTTACTCGTAAACCACGGCGGTCCGTGCCATTCTCGTCTTCGCACTGCAGCATCGACCCGCGCATTCGCCGGGTGATCGTCAGGCAGGCCGGTCAGGACGACAATGCGGATCCATATCGGCTGCGAGATGAGTTTCGACTTCCCGCAGGAAACGCCGCTTATCGCGATGCTCAATGTCCACTATTCCCGCGCTTCCGATCTCGAGCGCCCGGATTTCTTGACATCGAACCCGCCGGTGCCGATCGAGAGCTATCGCGACAGTTTCGGCAATTGGTGCAACCGCTTCGTGGCTCCGCCCGGACGGTTCACATTCGGCACCGATGCCGTCATCCGCGCGCCCGGCACATTCGAGATGAGGGAGCTGATGGCCTGGCAGCACGAGGTGCGCGACCTGCCGGCGGAAACTCTGCTGTTCCTGCTGCCCAGCCGGTTTTGCGAGAGCGACCTTTTGGCCAGCGAGGCATGGCGGCTGTTCGGCCATACGCCGCTCGGCATCCCGCGCGTTCAGGCGGTGTGTGATTTCGTCCACAACCACATCGTCTTCAACTACGGCAACGCGCGGCCGACGCGCACCGCGGCGGAAGCCTATCGCGAGCAGAGCGGCGTGTGCCGCGACTTCGCACACCTCGCCGTCACCTTCTGCCGGGCGCTCAACATCCCGACGCGCTACTGCACCGGCTACATCAGCGATATCGGCATGCCGAAACCGTGGTCGAGCATGGATTTCGCCGCCTGGATGGAAGTCTATCTCGGCGGCCGCTGGCACGTCTTCGATCCGCGCAACAACGCACCGCGCATCGGACGCATCCTGATCGCCTCCGGACGCGACGCGGCGGATGTGCCGCTGACCCATATTTTCGGACCGGGGACACTGGCCGGCTTCAAGGTGTGGACCGACGAAATCGTCGAATAGTCACCGCCCCGCCGGTCCCAGGCAAATCGCGTCTTGAACGACCCGGCAGTTGGCGCGTTGTGATGGAGCTTCGGCCGTCCGGCCGTTAGGCTGGGTGCGTTAAACGAGGACCAAACTGCATGGCCGGGCATGGCGGCTCCAAAACGGTCATCTATGCGGCGCTCGCCGGCAATCTGGCTATCGCGCTGACCAAATTCGCCGCCGCCTTCTTCACCGGCAGCTCCGCGATGCTGTCGGAAGGCGTCCATTCGCTGGTCGATACCGGAAATGGCGGGCTCCTGCTCTACGGCATGCACCGGGCCGCGCGCCCGGCCGACCGCACGCATCCGCTCGGCTACGCCCGCGAGCTCTATTTCTGGAGCTTCATCGTCGCGCTTCTGGTTTTCGCGCTGGGCGCCGGCGTGTCGTTCTACGAGGGCATTGTCCATATCATGGCCCCGGAGCCTGTCGCCAATGTCAAGGTGAACTATGTCGTTCTGGGCCTCTCCTTCCTGTTCGAAGGCAGCTCCTGGCTGGTGGCGCTGAAGGAATTTCGCCGAGAGAAGGGCAAGCAGGGCTGGCTGCAAGCCGTGCAATCGAGCAAGGACCCGAGCGTCTATACGGTGCTGTTCGAGGATAGTGCGGCGCTTCTTGGCCTGATCGTCGCCTTTGCCGGCATATTGGCAGCGGAGTTGCTGGAGATGCCGGAGCTCGACGGCGCCGCCTCGATCGGCATCGCGCTCATCCTCGGCGCGACGGCGATTTTCCTCGCCCGCGAAAGCAAGGGCCTGCTCATCGGCGAGCCGGCATCCCTTGATGTGCAACGAAAAGTGCTGGCAATCGCCCAGCAGGATCCGGCGGTGCAGCGGGCGAACGGCGTCCTGACCGTTCACATGGGACCGCAAGAGATCGTAGCGGGGTTGAGCATCGAATTCGAGGATCATCTTACTGCGCCGGAAATCGAAGCCTGTGTCCAGCGCATCGAGACGCGACTGAAGGAGGAGATGCCGGAGATCACGCGGCTGTTCGTCAAGCCGCAGACCACGGGCACCTGGGAGCAGCGACGCAAGCCGATCGAGGCCGCATCGAACTAGTCGTGGACCAGCACTGCACCGTTGCCCCGTCGCATTGCCTTGCTAAGATCAGGCGACGGATTTCGGAGGAACGACCATGAAGATCGACGGCGGGTGCCATTGCGGTGCCATCACCTATGAAGCGGAGGTCGACCCGGCAAAGACCTCGATTTGCCATTGCACGGACTGCCAGCAGCTGACTGGGACGGCCTTTCGCGTCACCGTTCCCGCGCCCGAGGATCACTACCGGATCACCAGGGGTGCGCCAAGGATCTATATCAAGACCGGATCGAGCGGCGCCAAGCGCGCCCAGGCATTTTGCGGCGATTGCGGTTCGCATCTTTATGCGACGTCTGTCGGCGACGGCCCGAAGGTCTATGGGATCCGGGCGGGGACCGCGCGGCAACGCGAGGATCTGGTCCCGACACAACAGAAATGGCATCGATCGGCCCTGCACTGGCTTCCGGAATTCGATGGCATAAGCATCGTGGAAGAGCAGTAGCACCTGCCACTCGGCCGAAAGCGGGCCCAGACCACAATTCTGTGCTAGCCTGGCTCGCCATCAAACGGGCGGGTGATAGTCATGTTGGAAACGGACAAGTTGTTTGCCGGCTCGATCCCGGAAAACTACGACCGCTATATGGTGCCGCTGATTTTCGAGCCGTTCGCCGCGGACCTTGCACAGCGGGCCGCGTCCTTCTCGCCCAGCGCCGTCCTGGAAGTCGCCGCGGGCACTGGGGTCGTCACCCGCGCCTTGGCGCCAAGACTTTCGCCTGGCGCGAGCTATGTCGTGACCGACCTCAACCAGCCCATGCTCGACTATGCCGCTTCGCGTCAAGCGCCCGACAATCGTATCCAATGGCGCCAGGCCGATGCCCTGGCACTGCCGTTTGAAGATGCGGCCTTCGATCTCGTTTGCTGCCAGTTCGGTGCGATGTTCTTTCCGAGCCGCCCCTCCGCCTATCGCGAAGCAAGGCGGGTGCTGAAGCCCGGCGGCCATTTTCTGTTCAACGTATGGGATCGCATCGAAGAGAATGTGTTTGCCGATGATGTGACGAATGCCCTGGCCAGGATTTTTCCGAACGACCCGCCACGCTTTCTGGCCCGCACGCCGCATGGCTACCACGATACGGCACTGATCCGCAGCGAGTTGGCAGAGGCCGGTTTCTCCGGTGTGGCGGTCGAAACAAGAGCCGAACAGAGCCGTGCCCCCTCACCGCGCATTCCGGCCGTTGCCTATTGCCAGGGAACCGTCCTTCGCACCGAAATCGAGGCCCGGGATCCGGGCAAACTCGACGCTGCAACGGATTATGCCGCAGCCGCGATTGCGGCCAGGCATGGCAGCGACGCGGTTGCCGCCAAGATTCAGGCACACGTCATCGTCGCCGTGGCCTAACGTAATTCCAGGAAAAGCGTGGGCGGTTTTCTTGGGAAACGCGTAGCGCTTTCCCATCGGAATTGCGTCAAAATCAAAGAGTATCGCTCAGTCGTCGCCTTCGACGACCCGCAGCCTGAGCTGCCCGGTCTTTGAATCGGCAACGCGCGGGCCGGGGTCGAGTTTCGCGGCCGGTGCCCGGGACGGCGCCTCCAGGGCGGCATCGCCATCGGGCTGCACGCCGAACTCCAGCGCCTCGATCTTCTGGCCACGCTTGGTCACCTTCGATGTCGAGACGAGGATATCGTCGATGTCCTTGGCCGACTGGCCGAAATGTACCTGCAGCTTGCGCACGCGCTCGTCGACACGCGCGACATCTTCCATCAGCCGGATCACCTCGCCCTGGATCAGATGCGCCTGTTCGCGCATGCGGGCGTCCTTGAGGATCGCCTGGATGACCTGGATCGACAGCATCAGCAGCGACGGCGAGACGATGACGACGCGGGCGCGGTGCGCCTTGTGGACGATCGCCTCGAAATTCTCGTGAATCTCGGCGAACACCGATTCCGACGGCACGAACATGAAGGCGGTGTCCTGCGTCTCGCCCTGGATCAGATACTTCTCGGAGATATCGCGGACGTGGATCTCGATGTCGCG
This sequence comes from Mesorhizobium sp. HAY1-8B, assembly GCF_056868045.1. Classification (NCBI taxonomy): domain Bacteria; kingdom Pseudomonadati; phylum Pseudomonadota; class Alphaproteobacteria; order Hyphomicrobiales; family Phyllobacteriaceae; genus Mesorhizobium; species Mesorhizobium sp. HAY1-8B. The sequence continues at coordinate 1,111,801 of NZ_CP200321.1, read as the reverse complement.
GCGGAAGGCCTGCGACGCGACCTTCTGCAGGTCGGCGCCATCGGCGGCGCGGATGGCATTCCACGCCTCCAGGGGAAACTTGGCATCGATGGCCAGCGATGGCGCGCCGTTCGGCATCTTGACCAGGCAATCGGGCCGGCTGCCGTTCGACAGCGTCGCCTGGAATTCATACGCGCCCATCGGCAGGCCGTCGGCAACGATCGCCTCCATGCGCGACTGGCCGAAGGCGCCGCGGGTCTGCTTGTTGGAGAGGATGGCCTGCAACTGCACCACCTGGCCGGCAAGCGACTGGATGTTGCCTTGCGCGGTATCGATGACCGCCAGCCGCTCCTGCAGTTTGGCCAGGCTCTCATGCGTGGATTTGGTCTGCTCGGTCATGGTCTGGCCGAGGCGGCCGGTCATGGCGTCGAGCCGCTGGCCGATCGACTGCGTCAGCTCCGCCTGGCGCGCGCCGAACACTTCGGCGATGGCGCCCATGCGGCCCTGCATCTCGGCCTGGCTCTGCAGTATGCCGGCCATCCGTGCCTCGGCGTCGCGGGCATGGTCGGCGGCTTCCGCGGCAGCGACCGCGCGCGCCTTGGCCGACCGCCACAGCGCGATAACCAGCGCCACGAACAGACCGAGAAACAGCAAGACGCCGAAGGCCAGCGCGTGGCCGAGCGTGATTGTCGACGCGCCAAGCCGTGCGATGGGCTGCGAAAGGATGCTACTAAGATCATTCATGTGGACAGCATAGCCGATTCGGCCTGATCGCACAGATCAAAACAAGAACACGGCTTGGATGCCCCGGTTGACGCTTTTCGCTGGACGTCTTACGTGGGACGCCATGCCGATCAAGCCGCTCATCATCCTTCCCGATCCCATCCTGCGCCAGCTTTCCAAGCCGGTGGAGCGCGTCGACGCGCCCTTGCGCAAACTGGCCGACGACATGCTTGCGACCATGTATGACGCACCCGGCATCGGGCTGGCGGCAATCCAGATCGGCGAGCCGTTGCGCATGCTGGTGATCGACCTCGCCAAGGAAGACGAAACGCCGGCGCCGCATGTCTTCATCAATCCGGAGATCCTCAAAAGCGCCGATCAGCGCTCCGTCTACGAGGAAGGCTGCCTGTCCATCCCCGACTATTACGCCGAGGTCGAACGCCCGGCTTCCGTTCGGGTGAAGTATCTCGACCGCGACGGCAAGCTGCAGGAGATGGCGGCCGAAGGGCTGATGGCGACCTGCCTGCAGCACGAAATCGACCATCTCAACGGCGTGCTGTTCATCGACCACATCTCGAAGCTGAAGCGCGACATGGTGGTGAAGAAATTCAAGAAGCTCGCCAAGGACAAGGCGCCGGGCAAACTGGTGGGATAGGGGAATGCCCCTTCGCGTCATCTTCATGGGCACGCCGGAATTTTCGGTGCCGACGTTGCGCGCGATCGCCGAGGCCGGACACGAGATTTCCGCCGTCTACACGCAGCCGCCGCGCGCCGCCGGCCGGCGCGGGCTGGAGCTGACGCCGTCGCCGGTGCAGCGCGAGGCGGAGCGGCTTGGCATCGAGGTGCGTACGCCGACCTCCCTCAAGGCCGAGGCCGAACAGACCGCTTTCCGTGACTTGCGGGCGGATATCGCCGTGGTCGTCGCCTATGGATTGCTGCTGCCAAAGGCTGTTCTCGACGCCCCCCGACTTGGCTGCATCAACGGCCATGCATCGCTCTTGCCGCGCTGGCGCGGTGCTGCTCCCATCCAGCGCGCCATCATGGCGGGAGACCTGGAGAGCGGCATGATGGTGATGCGCATGGAAGAGGGTTTGGACACCGGCCCGGTGGGATTGCTTGAAAAATGCGCCATCGAGCCCAATATGACAGCCGGCGATCTGCATGATCGGTTGATGAGTGTCTGTGCCGCCCTGATGGTGGAAGCGCTGGCGCGACTGGAGAGGAACGCCCTGACATTTACCGCGCAAGCGGCGGAAGGGGTGACTTACGCCAGAAAAATCGATAAATCCGAGACGCGTGTGGACTGGACGCGGCCTGCGGCCGAGGTCCACAACCACCTTCGTGGCCTGTCGCCCTTTCCCGGCGCCTGGTCCGAAATTGACATTGGCGGCCGCATGGAACGGCTGAAACTGCTTCGCTCGACGCTGTCCGAAGGCCTGTCGGTTTCGGAAGATCTGGGTGAGTCGGGAGGAATTCTCGATGACCGGCTGACGGTCGCCTGCGGGGCAGGCGCGATCAGGCTGGTCGAAGTTCAACGTGCGGGCGGAAAGCCCGCCGCCGCGTCGGAATTCCTGCGCGGAGCCAAGATCGTAAAAGGAATGAAGTTCTCATGAGTATGATGTCGATACGCGCGGCGACGCCGCGGGATCGCGAGGCCATCCGCCTCGTCGAGGAACACGCTTTCGGCCAGCAGGCGGAGGCCGGGCTGGTCGACGCACTGGTCACAGGCGGCGACGCCGTGGTCGAACTGGTGGCGGAAGAAGACGGCCAGGTGCTCGGCCATATCCTGTTTTCGCGGCTGTTCGTCCAGAATGGGGGCAAGAGCTTTGCGGCCGTGGCGCTGGCGCCGCTGGCGGTAGAACCTTCGTTCCATGGCAGCGGCATTGGCGGCGCGCTGATCCGCGAGGCGCATATCCGTCTCAGGGATGCCGGCGAGCGGCTTGCCGTTGTGCTGGGCGACCCGGCCTACTACGGCCGTTTCGGCTATAGCCACGCTAGGGCCGGAAAATTCGAGAGCGAATACCAGGGCGAGGCGCTGCAGGCGCTGGCCTGGGGCGACGCTCCGGAGGCCGGCAGGCTGGTCTACGCTTCGGCCTTCACCGCTCTCGCCGCTTAGGCAAGAGCGTATAGCCGCCCGGCATGCCGCGTTTTCGCCTCGACATCGAATATGACGGCAGCCTTTTCGCCGGCTGGCAGCACCAGGCCGACCAGCCTTCGGTGCAGCAGGCGATCGAGCAGGCGATCGAGAAGTTCAGCGGCGAGGCGGTGCGGCTGCGTGCCGCCGGCCGCACCGATGCCGGCGTGCATGCAACGGCCCAGGTGGCGCATGTCGACCTCGCCAAGGCATGGCCCGAAGACAAGGTGCGCGATGCCATCAACGCCCATCTGCAGGCGGCCGGCGCACATGTTGCCATCCTGAAGGCGATGGTTGTCCCTGACGATTTCGACGCGCGCTTCTCGGCCGCCGGCCGTCACTATCTCTACCGCATCCTCAACCGCCGTGCGCCTTCGGCGCTGGAAAAGGGCAAGGTGTGGTGGGTGCCGAAGCGGCTCGACGCCGTCGCCATGCACGAGGCGGCGAAAGTCCTGCTCGGCCGGCACGACTTCACCACCTTCCGCTCGACGCAGTGCCAGGCCAACAGCCCGATCCGGACGTTGGAGCGGCTCGATGTCAGCCGGACGGGTGACATGATCGAGGTAAGAGCCTCGGCGCGTTCCTTCCTGCACAACCAGGTACGCTCGATGGTCGGCTCGCTGAAACGCGTCGGCGACGGCGGCTGGACCGAGGCCGACCTCAAGGCGGCGCTCGAAGCGCGCGACCGCGCCGCCTGTGGCCAGGTGGCACCGCCCGACGGACTTTTTCTCATTGGCGTCGATTATCCCGGATGAGCCTGCAGGCTCTTCCCGAATAGGGCCCGGCAGGCCCTTACCCGGGAGAGAGCCCGGAAAGGCTCTGAGCCCCGATATCGTCCGGCACGGTGATGCCAAGCAGCATCTGCAGCGCGAACAACACCAGCAGCGAAGCGATGAACATGCCGACGAAAACGGCGGTTCCAACCGCCGCGCCCTTGCCGATCGTCGCAGTGGTCATGCGCCAAGTCAGCACCATCGACAGGGCAAACAACAACAGCGACAGAAGGCTCGAAGACCTGGCTTGCCGACGACAGGAAAAGCCTGACCAGCGCCGAGGGCAGCATCAGCCAGGCGGTGATGGCCGAGGCCCAGTTGCTGGCGACGACGTAGTGGACGAAGCGGCCGCCAATGCCGGCGCGCGGCGCGACCAGGGCGAGCGCGATCAGCGGCAGCACCCAGGAGCCGATGTCGACCGTGGCCAAGCGCAACAGCATGCTGAAGCGGCCCACGAAAGCATCGGGATCACCGATCTCGTTGGCGATGCCGACCCAGCCGACGATCAGCGGCGGCGCGGCAACGATGATGGCGAAGAAAGAATTCCAGAAACCGTCGGCCGACAGGTCGAGCAGGCGCAGGCCATCGACCTTGCCGAGCATCAGCCGCCAGGCGCCGGTCAGCGAAGCTTGAGTTTCGTCCGCCGTCAGCATGCTGCTCAGCCCTGTCCGAACCAGTCTTCGATGAAGCGCTGGTAGATCCGCGTCAGCGTTTCGAGATCGGCGACTGCGACGCGCTCGTCGACCATATGCATGGTCTTGCCGACCAGGCCGAACTCGACCACCGGGCAGTAGTCCTTGATGAAGCGCGCATCCGATGTGCCGCCCGAGGTGGACAGCGTCGGTTCCTTGCCGACCGCCGCCTTGATCGAGCCGGCAAGCGTGTCGATGAGCTTGTCGTCACGGGTCAGGAAGACATGGCTCGGCCGGTCGCGCCAGACGAGGTCGTAGTCTACCGGCATTTTTTTACCTGGCCGGTACTTCTTGCGCTTGGCCGCCTGGTCGAGCCGGTTGTGGATTTCGGCCTGGACGGTCTCGGCCGTCCAGGTGTCGTTGAAGCGGATGTTGAAGGTCGCGGTGGCCTTGGCCGGAATGACATTGGTGGCCGGGTTGCCGACATCGATGGAGGTCACCTCCAGATTGGTCGGCTGGAAATCCTTCGTGCCCTTGTCGAAGACGGGATGCAGCAAGGCGTCGACCAGGCTCATCAGGCCGCGCACCGGATTATCGGCAAGCTGCGGATAGGCGGCATGGCCCTGGCGGCCATTGACGGTGACCGAACCGGACATCGAGCCGCGGCGGCCGATCTTGATCATGTCGCCGAGCGCATCGGGATTGGTCGGCTCGCCGACGATCGAGGCATCCCATTTCTCGCCCCTGGAAGCGGCCCATTCGAGCAGCTTGACCGTGCCGTTGATGGCCGGGCCTTCCTCGTCGCCGGTGATCAGCAGAGAGACCGAGCCCTTGGGACCGCCATTCGCCTCGACATGGCGTGCCACGGCGGCGATGAAGCAGGCGATGCCGCCCTTCATGTCGACCGCGCCACGGCCGTACATCTCGCCATTGGCGATCTCGGCGGCGAAGGGCGGATGCGTCCAGGCGGCCTCGTCGCCGACCGGCACGACATCGGTATGGCCGGCGAACATCAGATGCGGGCCGTTGCCGGACCGCCTTGCATAGAGGTTCTCGATGTCGGGCGTGCCGTCCTCGGAGAACACCGGCCGATCGACCAGGAAGCCGAGCGGTTTCAGCATCGTTTCCAGCGCGCTCAGCGCGCCGCCTTCGGCTGGCGTCACCGAGGCGCAACGGATAAGGGCGGCGAGATTTGCGGCGGGGTCGGTCGGCAGCGTCATGGCAAAAGCGATAATCGAAAGCTGAGGGCCTGTCACGGCCAGACATGGAGGCCAGCCCAATGGCAGACGATGCCGCCGACATTATGGTTTTCATGTCGTATAGTCGGGCCGGTGCGGAACGGCAGTATGGCAAACGGGCAAAAAAGGATCGTCATAGCCGGCGCGGGCAGCATCGGCTGTTATGTCGGCGGCTGCCTGGCGCTCGCCGGCAGGCAGGTGATTCTGCTGGCCCGGCCACGCATAGAGGCAGCCATGCGGCAGGGCGGACTGCGCATCAGCGACCTTGAAGGCCGCGATCGCCTGGTCAAGAACGACGCGCTCGGGATCACCGTGGATCCGGCCGCTGCCTTGCCCGGGGCGGATGTGATCCTGGTCACCGTCAAGAGCGGCGCGACGCAGGAGATGGCAGCGCTCATCAATACCCATGCCCGCCCCGATGCCGTGGTGGTGAGCCTGCAGAACGGCGTCGACAATGCCGACAGGCTGCGCGCCGGGCTAGGCCAGCGAACCGTGCTGGCCGGCATGGTGCCGTTCAACGTGGTGCAATCACCTGAGGGCGAGCTGCCGCTGCGCGTCCACCGCGCCAGCGAGGGCAAGGTGATGATCGGAGATGGCGGCCTCGCCGGCCTTCTCGATGTCGCCAGTCTTCTTGATGTGGAAGGGCTGGCGGTCGAGACGAATGGCGACATGAAGGCCGTGCTGTGGGGCAAGCTGTTGATGAACCTGAACAACGCCCTGGTGGCGCTGTCAGGCCTGCCGCTGGCGAGCGAACTCGCCGATCGGCGCTGGCGGCTGATCCTGGCCGGACAGATCGACGAGGCCTTGCTGGCGATGAAGGCCTCCGGCATCGCGCCGGCGCGGATCGCCGGCCTGCGGCCGGCATTGCTGCCGAGGGTGCTTCGGTTGCCGGACTGGCTGTTCAAACGGCTGGCGCGACGCATGCTGGTGATCGATCCCGAGGCACGCTCTTCGATGTGGGACGATCTGCAGCGCGGGCGGCCGACGGAGATCGGCAAGTTGCAAGGGGCGGTGCTCAGCCTCGCTGAAAGAACGGGCACGCCGGCGCCGCTCTTGAAAAACGTTACCGCTTTGGTGCGCGCGGCGGAAGCGGCGCGGCTTGGCTCGCCGGGCCTGGCGCCGGAACAGGTAATGCCGCCGGGTGGCTCTCGATCAGGGTGATCTTTTGCCAGATCTTGCGCGACAGGTTGGAACTCAGATTCTCGATGTCGTTGACGCCGTCGATGACCACGTCGTCATTGACCGACTGGGCGAACAGAGCGGCGATCTTGCCGGTGATCGACAGCATTTCGGAGCAATAGTCGAGATAGCGCGCCAGGTCGGCGGCATTGGTGATGCGGGCAGGCGACTGCGCCGTCGGCTTGAAACTGGCCGAAAGCGTCGCCGGATCCTTGGTCAGCTGATGCATGTCGATGACATGGATCAGCGAGCGCAGGCCATGAAGCTGGCGAAAGACCCTCTTGCGCTTGATGCGCTCCTCGGTGCGGATCAGTGCCAGAAAGCCAAGCACGGCGAGGATGACGGTGTTGATCGAAGCCTCGATGCCTTGCACCGATTGCACGGCATCGTCGGTTCCGGAAATGCGGTCGAGCGGCAGGATGGTGCCGACGAACAGGAAGATCAGCACCCCGGTGATGAAGGTCGCGACGATGAGGCCGCGCAGCCACCAGATCGGCTCCTCGAGCCCTTTCGCCGCCTTGGCCAGATCGCGCGACAGCGATACCAGTTCGGCAGCGACGCCACGCAGTCCGGCCTTGGGAAAACGTTCCGCAACGCGACCCTCAAGCCGTTCGGCGGTCTCGATGATCAGTTTCGGATCAAGCGTACGGTAGCGCATGTCCGATCGGTCCTCAGAGCATGATGCCGAAAAGTGTGAAGCGGTTTTCGGAGGACATCATGCTCTATCTCTTTGATTTAGAGCCGGATGATCTCAGGTCGATTCGACCTGAGATCATCCGGCTCTAGGGTTGTGCCGGCTCGTTGGTGCGTCGGCCATAGCGGTTAGGTCCAGGCTGGCCTGGAAACAAGCACAGTACAAGAAAGGCGACGATGGAGACGACCGGCACGAACAGGATCAGCGCGGCTATGCCCGGCTTGTCGAGGTCGTGCAGCCGCTTCACCGCCAGCGCGATGTTCGACCATAGCGAGGCAATGAAGGCGATGAAGAAGATGAACGACCACATATTGCTCTCGGCCGAGCCTTCCGGCACCAGCGTGAAGCGATAGAGCGGGAACGCCTGGATGATGGCGACCAGCAAGCCACCAAGAAAATAGACCGCGCGACTGACGCGGCCCGATGTCTTGAAGAAAAGCCAGGTGAGATTTGAACTGTCAGGCAAGCGGGTCCGATCCGTATTGATTGGCACCCTTGGCGCCTTCGAGAATGCCGCATTCCACCAGAAACCAGATCGCGCCGATGAAAGGCACCAGAATGATCAGGCTCCACCAGCCGGACTTGCCTCGGTCATGCCAGCGCTTGGCATAGACGGCGAAGACCGAATAGAGCATGGCCAACGCATAGAGCAAATAGATAAAGCCGTACGGCATGTGGTTGAATGTCGTACCCAGTATGTTGTCGAGAATCATGGCGATCACCGCGCCAACGAAAATCACGCCCACGCAAGCCCAGAACTTTGCGCGGTTGATGCGACCCTCATAGCTGGTCAGCAGATACTTCCAGTCCATGTCACCCCTCCATGTTGAACCAGCGCGACCGATTGTCGCGCCGGCGGAAGGTGCGCCAGCCCGGTGGAAAGATCAATCGCGCAGCAATTCGTTGATCGAAGTCTTGGAGCGGGTCTTGGCGTCGACGCGCTTGACGATGACGGCACAGTAAAGGCTGGGGCCGGGCTCGTTGTTTGGAAAAGGCTTGCCGGGCAGCGAGCCGGCGACGACGACGGAATTTGGCGGCACCTCGCCGTAGAAGATCTCGCCGGTGGCGCGGTCGACGATCTTGGTCGACTGGCCGATGAAGACGCCCATGCCGAGCACCGAGCCCTCGCGCACGATGCAGCCCTCGACGACTTCCGAACGCGCGCCGATGAAGCAATTGTCCTCGATGATGGTGGGACCGGCCTGCATCGGCTCCAGCACGCCGCCAATGCCGACGCCGCCCGACAGGTGGACGTTCTTGCCGATCTGGGCGCAGGAGCCGACCGAGGCCCAGGTGTCGACCATTGTGCCGCTATCGACAAAGGCGCCGACATTGACGAAGGACGGCATCAGCACGGCGCCCGGCGCGACATAGGCCGAGCGGCGCACGATCGACGACGGCACCGCGCGAAAACCCGCCTTCTCGAAATCGACGGCGCTCCAGCCATCGAACTTGGACGGTACCTTGTCCCACCAGACGGCCTGGCCCGGGCCACCCTTGATGATCTCCATCGGGTTGAGCCGGAAAGAGAGCAGCACGGCCTTCTTCAGCCACTGGTTGACGTGCCACTTGCCGTCGGCCTGCCGCTCGGCGACGCGGGCGCTACCGCGATCGAGCAGGTCCAGCGCCGACTGGATGGCGTCGCGCGTCTCGCCGCGTGTCGCGGTCGAAATGGAGTCGCGCTCCTCGAAGGCCTTCTCGATGGTCTTTTCGAGGCTCGCCAGATCGGGCTTCGACATGAATTTGCTCCATTACCAAGCTGTTAAGGGCCTGCGCCTTAACCTGTTTTGAGAGTCGCGCGGCCCCCCAGGCATGCTTTGCATGCTTGGGTCTTTGCATGTAGCAGGTTCTTGTCGCAAAACCGCCGGACTTTGCGGAACCTGCTTATGTTAAGCCTCAATGGGGGTCAATCGTGGCTGCGTCACGGGACGACGCAAGTGAAGGAATTGGACGGGTGGATTCGATGACTCCCATGGAAAAGGCGGGATGGACGCCGCTGCCGCATTCGGACGAGGATCTGGAGCGGTCGAAAGGCGTGCCGGACACGCCGCAGACGCGGGCCGAGACCTACCGGCTTGCCTGGAACGACCCCGACTTCATGACACGGCGCGAATTGCGGGCGGTCAGGCTGCAGCTCGAGCTTCTGAAACCGGAAATGATCCTGGCCGAGCGCGGCATCCGTTCGACGGTGATCCTGTTTGGCGGCGCGCGCCTGCCGGAACCAGGCGGCGAAGCCTGGGCGGCCAAGAACGAGACGCAGAAGAAGAACCTCGAGGAAAACAGCAAATATTACGAGGAGGCGCGCAAATTCGCCCGTCTGTGCTCGCAGCAGTCGGCGGCGTCATACTACCGCGAATATGTGGTGGTGACCGGCGGCGGCCCTGGCGTGATGGAAGCTGGCAATCGCGGCGCCGATGACGTTGGGGCGCCGTCGATCGGACTCAACATCGTGCTGCCGCACGAGCAGGCGCCGAACGCCTATGTGACGCCGGAGCTCTGTTTCAACTTCCACTATTTCGCCATCCGCAAGATGCATTTCGTCATGCGCGCCAAGGCGGTGGCGGTGTTTCCCGGCGGCTTCGGCACGATGGACGAGTTCTTCGAGACGCTGACCTTGATCCAGACCGGACGCATGGAGCGCGTGCCGGTGATCCTGTTCGGCAAATCCTTCTGGAAAAGGGCTATCGACCTCGACTTCCTCGCCGAACAGGGCACGATCAGCCCCGGCGACCAGGACATCATCGATTTCGTCGACACCGCCGACGAGGCCTGGGGCATTATCAGCCGGTTCTACAAATTAGGGGAGTAGGGCTGGGAGCTGGAGAATTGAGGAATTGAGGAAAAAGGGGCCGGATCGTTCTTCAATTCCTCAGTTCTCCAATTCCCCTTCACCTACTCCCTCTCCACAATCGCAGTCAGGAACCCCGCCAGATCGTCGGTGACGAAATCGACGTCGTCCTCCTGCGCGGGGTCGCGTTCCCAGATCTCGGCAAAGGTCGGCTCGAAATTGCGTGGCACCACCAGTACGGTGGTCATGCCCAGCGCCTTCGGTACCTCCAGGTTGCGGGCGAGATCCTCGAACATCACCGCATTGTGGCCGGTGACCGCGTGCAGTTCGGCGAACTTCTCATAGGTCTGGCGCGCGGGCTTGGGATTGAGGCCGGCGGCGACGATATCGAAGATGTCGTCGAAATGATCGAGGATGCCAAGCTGGCGCGCGGTGCGCTCGGCGTGCTTGCGGTCGCCATTGGTGAAGATGAACTTGCGGCCGGGAAGCTGGCGGATGGCGGTGCCGAGAACTGGGTCGGGCACCAGCCATGAATAGTCGATGTCATGCACCTTCTCGAGGAAATCGTCGGGATCGATGCCGTGGCGCGTCATCAGCCCGTTCAGCGTCGTGCCGTATTCGAGATAAAGCTCCTTCTGCAGCTTGCGCGCCTCGTCGCGCGGCAACGCCAGCAGCTCCCCGACATAGGCCGTCATCTTGACGTCGATCTGCGAGAACAGATTCGAATGATGCGGATAGAGCGTGTTGTCGAGGTCGAACACCCAGTCGGTGACATGGGCGAAGCGGGCGGGATCAGGCAGCGTGGTCATGCGCTCCTTATGGCATGAAACGGGGATTCTGAAAGGGACTTTATCCACAACTTCCACGCGCTTTCAGTGGCGGAAATGACCTCACGATTCAAATTTTAAGCAACCGGGAAAGGTGGCCTTCAGGGCTTGCTGGCACAGAGACAGTCCTGTGGGAGCCCGCGATGAACAGCATCATTCTGAAATCCGCCGCTATCGCTTTTGCCTCCGTCGCCGCCTCCCTTCTTCTCACGCTGATCATCGTTCCGGCCATGGGATTTCCGATTAACCGGACGATCTGGCTGACCTCGACCCTCTGCCCGCTGGTCCTTGCATGGGTCGCCTGCATCAGCACCTTCTGGCAGAGCGACAGGCTGAAAAACGCGCACCGCGAACTGGCCCGGGCGCACGCCCAGCTCGCCGCGGCGCACCGCCGCTTGTCGGAAAAGGCCAGCCGCGACGACATGACCGGCATGCTCAACCGGGAAAGTTTCTTCGCCGCGCTGGACGGCTCCCGGCGCAAGTCCGACCGCGGTGCACTGCTGATCATCGACGCCGATCATTTCAAGAAGATCAATGACAGTTTCGGCCACCTGACCGGCGACGACGCGTTGCTGTTGATCGCCAGCGCCATCGAGCGCGGCGTGCGCAGCGGCGACGTGCTCGGGCGCATTGGCGGCGAGGAGTTCGGCGCGTTTCTGGTCGGAGCCACGGAAAAAGAAGCCAAGCGTGTTGCCGAGCGCATTCGCCGCGAGGTCGAGCTGATCCGCTTCCGGCCCGTCGACGAGCGGACCATTCCGCTGACCGTCAGCATCGGCGGCACCGTCTGCGGAGAAGAGGCAAACGTCTCGGAGCTGATGCGTGCCGCCGACCAGCGCCTCTATCAGGCCAAGCATGCCGGCCGCAATCTGTCGATCCTCGATACCGATATTTCCGCGGCCGCCTGAGGCGGTCGGCCCGGTACACCCGCCTGTTAAGAAATTTCTAACTCTGTTTGCATTCGGTTGTGCCGCTTGCCAGCCTTTTCGCTGCCTTGCGGCCTGACTTGGCACGATACTGGCTTCTGTGACGATGCGTGTGCCGTTCGGGGAATGTCATGCGCATCGAAGCCCCTATGCGAGAGACCTGTCATGAGTTTCTTCAAGAAAATGTCACGCCGCACACTCGTGCGGGCGATGATCGCACTGCCTGCCCTGTCCTTGTTCCGCAAGCTGCCCGAGGCCGGCGCCACCCATGCCAATCGAGCCCAGGCCGACCCGAACGAGATCGTCGAGGTCAATGGCTGGATCCTGAAGCGGAGCGACCTGGCATGATCTTCGACAGCTACGAGGCGTACCGCGCCGCCACCTTCAAGCCCAAGGTCTGCATTCTCGGTTCCGGTCCGGCCGGCACCACCATCGCCCGCAAGCTGGGTGCCGCCGGCATCCAGGTCGTCGTGCTGGAGGCCGGCGCGCGCGAGTTCAGCGACGAGTCGCAGGATTTCTACCGCGGCACCACGGTCGGCGACTTCTATTTCGATCTCGACATCACCCGGCTGCGGTATATGGGCGGCAGCTCCAACCACTGGGCCGGCTGGTGCCGCGTGCTCGACAAGCAGGATTTCGAGCCGAAGGCCTGGGCACCCGACACCGGCTGGCCAATCCGCCGCGCCGACATCGAGCCCTATTTGCCCGAGGTGCACGATATCCTCGAACTTCCCGATTTCCGGCCTGACGTGCCGATCTCGGACGACATACGCTGGGTGCAGCTGATCAAGAGCCCGGCGGTGCGCTTCGGCGAGAAATTCGCCGACGAACTCGACAAGAGCCCCAACATCGCCGTCGTGCTCAACACCTATGCCACCGAACTTGCCGGCGACGGCAAACGGGTGACCGGCGCCAAACTGTGGTCCAACGGCCAGGATGCCGGCACATTCAGCGCCGACTATTTCATCGTCTGCGCCGGCGGACTGGAGAATTCGCGGCTGCTTCTGTGGTCGAACCAACGTTCCAACGGCGGCGTGGTCCCAAACGCCACGGCGCTCGGCCGCTACTGGATGGAACATCCGACCTTCGAGGGCGGCAATGCCATCCTGGCCAACTACAGCGAGTTCGAGGTCGATGCCGTCAACGAAGCCTTCTTCTCGCCGACTCTCGCCGCGATGGAACGCCTGCGGATCATGAATTTCGGCATCAGGCTGATCGAGACGCCCTATGCCGGCATCAAGCATGTGATTGCCGACCTCGCCTGCACGGCACCCGACATGGCCGAATGGGTCGCCTATCAGCTCAGCCAGAACCTGCGCTGCGCGGCCCAACTCTACGTCGCCTGGGAACAAGCACCGCTGGCCTCCAACCAGGTCGAACTGTCGAAGACCGATGTCGACCATGCCGGCGTGCCGCGCATCGAGTTGCACTGGAAGAAATCCGAGCTGGAACGCCGCACGCTTGTCGAAGGCCTGAAACTGTTCGGCACGACGCTCATCGAGAAGGATCTCGGCCGTGTTCGCTTAATGGACTGGATTGCCAACGCCGAGGACTACCCGACCAACGAGGAGACCGCGGGACACCATCACATGGGCGGCACGCGCATGGGCACCGACGTCACCAAGAGCGTGGTGGACGCCAACTGCAAGGTGCACGGCATGGACAATCTCTATGTCGGCGGCTCCTCGGTGTTCTGCACCTCGGGTCAAGCCAACCCGACGACGACGATCACCGCGCTGGCCTGTCGGCTGGGGGACCATCTGAGCAAGGTGGTCGCGGTCTGACGGTTGCGCCGCGAGCCCATTCGCCCCGCTGCAAGCTGATATGTTGCCGGCGCCGATAACGGCACCGGCGGGAGCCCGGCATGGCTCTCAAAAGCGGTAGATCGCGAGGCGGAGCGCCGTTGTGTTCGCGGCGTCACCGCAAATGTCGGCAGGGACGGAGACTATTTCGGCTTGACCCCATAGGTGACAAGAAACGCCTCCACCGAGGCATCCGCGTGCCGTTCCAGTTCGGCCTTGGAGCGTCGGTTGCTTCCCGTGAACATGGCTTCAGGTCTTTGGGCGAGATCCACTAGACCGTGGCCGGGTCGAGCGCCGGCTGGCCCTTGCGGCGGGCGACGATCGCCTCGAAATCGGCGGCCTGGAAGGCATCGCGCAAGGCGTCGAAGGACGGCAGAACGAAATAGGCGCGCTGGAACTTGTCGATCTCGTAGCCGGTACGCATCACCGTTTCGAGGTCGAAGGGCACGTGATGAGCGTCCTTGCTGTCGACGGCGAACTGCAGTTCGGTGAAGGACGACATCAGGCCGGCGCCAAAGGCCTTCAGCGGCTGACCCCTCTCCTGCATCAGGCCATATTCGGCCGTGTACCAGTAGAGCCTTGTGATCATCTCGTCACCGCCGAGCGCGATGATGTCACCGGCCTTCTTGCCATACATCTGCATGAAATCGGCGAATACCGGCTGCGACAGCACCGGCACGTGGCCGAAGAAGTCGTGGAACATGTCGGGTTCGACGATGTAGTCGAGCTCCTGCCTGGTGCGCAGCCAGTTGGTGACCGGGAAGCGGCGATTGGCGAGATGATCGAAGAAGGGGGCGGCGGGAATGAGACCCGGCACGGCGACGATCTCCCAGCCGGTCAGCTTGCGCAGCTTGGCGCTGACATCCTCGAAATCGGGAATGCGGTCGAGCAGGCCGAGTTTTTCGACACCGTCGAGATAGGAGTGGTGGGCGAGCTTGCGCGTCAGCTTGGTCTGGCGGTCGCACAGCGTGCGCCACACCGCCTGTTCCTCGTCGCTGTAATCGTAACCCTGCGCCACGGTGAAATCGGCACGGCAGACAGAATAGTCGCCGCGCAGGCCTTGAGCCGCGCAGTCGCGGGCGTATTCGGCAACGCTCATCGTCGTCATGGTTCTTCTCCTCGCAAATCATGAGTGCCGGATGGTGCCATGAGGCTAACCGGATCTGTCGAGGCAAATCGGTTTTAATGATGGCTCGAACGGAATATTCGGGATATATTCACTCAATCAGAGCACACACGGAGTTAAAATGCCTCAATTCGATGATTTCGAGATCAAGATGCTCGACGTCCTGCAACGTGATGGCCGCAAGCCGGTCTCCGAGCTGGCGCAAGAGATCGGCCTGTCGACGACGCCATGCGCGCGGCGCTTCGAGGCGCTGCAGGACGCCGGCATCATCAAGGGCTTCGCCGCGGTGATCAGCCGCCGCGCGGTCGGTCTTATGGTCGAGGTGTTCATCCAGGTGCGCCTTGTCAGCCACAGCGACGGCTCGCCCGAGAGCTTCATTGCCGCCGTACAGCGCATGGACGAGGTGTCCTCGTGCTGGACGATGACCGGCGACCACGATTTCCTGCTGCATGTCATGGTGCCGTCGGTCGACGAGCTCAACGCCTTCGTCATGCACCGGCTGATGCGGCTCGACGGCGTGCGCGACGTCCATACTCAACTGGTGCTGCAGAACATCAAGGGGCCAGGCCACGTGCCGCTCGCGCATCTCAGGCGATGACGGCGCCAGCCTTCCTCGTTCCCTAGGGAAAAGCTGCACGCAAACTGCTGAAACAGGCCAATCAGGGGTCCACATCCCGGATCAGTATACGCGGACCATCTCTCCATGAGGTCCGCCATGAAAATCGTCCTGATCAATCCGCCGCACACCGCCATCGGCAGCCGCGTGCCCGACGACCATCTGCCGCCGCTCGGCCTGCTGGCGATCGGCGGCCCGCTGATCGATGCCGGTCACGACGTGCGGCTTGTCGATGCCGAATTCGGGCCAATGCCCCTCAAGAAGGTGGTGGGCGACGCTCTGCATGACTTCCCGGACTTCGTCCTGATCGGCCATTCCGGCTCGACCTCGGCGCATCCGACCGCCTTGCTGATCGCCAAGATGATCAAGCAGCGCGAGCCGGCGACCATCATCATCTATGGCGGCGTCTTCCCGACCTATCACTGGCACGACATACTGGCTGCGACGGATGTCTTCGATTTCATCGTGCGCGGCGAAGGCGAGGCGACCGTGGTGGCGCTGGTCGAGGCACTGGAGATGCACCAGCCGCCGGCGAGCGTCGCCGGCATAGCCTTTCGTGACGATCTGCGCCGGCCCTTCGCCACGCAGGCGGCGATGACCATTGCCGAGCTCGACGCCTACCGTGTCGGCTGGGAGTTGATCGACCATGACATGTACAGCTATTGGGGCGGCAAGCGCGCGGTGGTGATGCAGTTTTCGCGTGGCTGCCCGCATCTGTGCAACTATTGCGGCCAGCGCGGCTTCTGGACCCGCTGGCGGCATCGCGACCCCAAGAAATTCGCGCGGGAGATCGCCTGGCTGCATCGCGAACACGGCGTCGAGTTGGTCAATCTCGCCGACGAGAACCCGACTGTTTCCAAGAAGGCGTGGCGCGCGTTCCTGGATGCGCTGATCGCCGAGAACGTGCCGGTTCTGATCGTCGGCTCGACGCGCGCCGACGACATCGTGCGCGACGCCGACATACTGCATCTCTACCGCAAGGCCGGTGTCATCCGCTGGCTGCTCGGCATGGAAAACACCGACGAGCAGACGCTTCAATTGATCCGCAAGGGCGGCAGCACCTCATCCGACCGCGAGGCGATCAGGCTGCTGCGCCAGCACGGCATCCTGTCGATGGCGACCTGGGTGGCCGGCTTCGAGGATGAGGGGTTTCGCGACCTGTGGCGCGGCTTTCGCCAGCTCGTCGCCTATGACCCCGACCAGATCCAGGCGCTCTATGTGACGCCGCATCGCTGGACGCCGTTCTTCCGCATCGCACGCAATCGCAAGGTCATCCAAAAAGATGCCCGGCTGTGGGACTACAAGCACCAGGTGCTGCACATGACCCGGCTGAAGCCATGGATGCTGTTCTTCAGCGTCAAGCTGATCGAACTTGCCGTGCAGTCCAGGCCGAAGGCGCTGGCGCGCATCCTGTTCCACCCCGACCCCGAGCAACGGCATTCGATGCGCTGGTACACCAAAATGGGCCGCCGCGTCTGGTTCCGCGAGGTCTGGGGCTTTCTCGCCCGCGACGGCAGGGTGAAGGACGGCCCGACACTTGCCGAATTCTGGGGCGCGCCGCAGGACGCCCAGGAAGAATCGATGACCGTTCGGCGCGCGGCGCCGAAACCGGGGCTTTCCACCGCAAATCGCGAACTGCCGGAGAAAAGATTAGCCGGCTGATATTTTGCTAGGGTACGATCAGCGTGCCGGCGCCGTGTTCGGTGAAGAGTTCGAGCAGCACCGCATGCGGCGTCTTGCCGTTGAGGATGACGACGCCTTCGACACCGCGCTCGATCGCCTCGATGCAGGTCTCGACCTTGGGGATCATGCCGCCCGAGACCGTACCGTCCTTGATCAGTGCCTTGGCCTCGGCGACGGTCAGCTCGTCGATCAGCTTCTTGTTCTTGTCCAGCACACCCGGCACGTCGGTGAGGAACAGCAGCCGTGTCGCCTGGCAGGCCCCCGCAATGGCGCCAGCAAAGGTGTCGGCGTTGATGTTGTAGGTGTGGCCGTCGCGGCCGGGCGCCACCGGCGCCAGTACCGGGATCATCTCGGAGCGCGCCAGGAGGTCGAGCAGCGTGCGGTCGACCTCGACCGGCTCGCCGACAAAGCCG
Organism: Mesorhizobium sp. HAY1-8B; assembly: GCF_056868045.1. Lineage (NCBI taxonomy): Bacteria > Pseudomonadati > Pseudomonadota > Alphaproteobacteria > Hyphomicrobiales > Phyllobacteriaceae > Mesorhizobium > Mesorhizobium sp. HAY1-8B. Next base: position 1,094,271 of record NZ_CP200321.1, on the reverse strand, counting down.
AGATCGAGCACGCGCTCGATGTTGGAATCGGGGTCGATCATGGTCTTGCGCGCCTTTTCGGCGAAGACCATGTTGCCGTCCTTGCCGCACAGGCCGATCGCCCATTCGCCCTCGGCGTTGATCAGCGCGACGATCTCCTTGTTGATCGAGCCGGCCAGCACCATCTCGACGATCTCGACCGTCTTCTGGTCGGTGACGCGCAGCCCACCCTCGAATTTGGATTCAATGCCCATCTTGGTCAGCATGGCGCCGATCTGCGGCCCGCCGCCATGGACGACGATCGGGTTGACGCCGGATTGCTTGAGCAGCGCGATGTCGCGGGCGAAAGCCTTGCCGAGTTCGATATCACCCATCGCGTGGCCGCCATATTTCACCACGACCGTCTTGTGTTCGTAGCGCTGCATATAGGGCAGCGCCCGTGACAGCAGGGCGGCCTGCATTTCGGCGGTGGCGGTTATCTCCGTCATCGGCATGGTTCCCTGGATATGGGTAAGGACGGCGGCGTCTTAGCGGGAATTGGCGCAGGGGGCAAATGGCATTGCTGTCATATTCGACGTCTCACGACGTCGTCATCGCGAAGGGACCATCAACGGCGCCCTGCGGCCCAGCCAACCCGAGATCTTCTCCATCTGCGCGGCGAAGGACAAAAGCGTCTCTTCGTCGCCCGGGCGGCCGGCGGCCTGGATGCCCAGCGGCAGGCCGGCGTCGGTGACATGGACCGGCAGCGCGATCGACGGCTGGCCGCTGACATTGTGGATCGCCGGCCAGTGGGTGAAGAAAAGGCTCTTGTCCATCAACTGGCCGAAAAGTGATTTCAGCTTCAGCAAAGGCGTCAAGTGAAGCTTGTCGAGCAGGTTCTCGATCAGCTCATCGGCGCCCTGCGGATCCATGGCGCCGCAGGCGAGCGGCGGGTGGGCGATGATGGGCATCAGCACAGCATCATACTGCGCGGTTTCCTCGATCATCCGCCGCGAGGCAGCATGCAGCCGCTGCAGGCTGGCATAGATCTCGCCGGCCGACACCATTTCGCCCAACCGGCCCAGCACCCGCGTGGCACGCTCGATGTCGCCGGTGACGGAACGGCCGACGCGCAGCGCTTCCGCCCGCAGCATGCCGGCGACGGCCGAAGCAACCGTACTGCAGAAGTCGGCGAAGAAGTCACGGTCGATGAAGGGCAGATCGATGTCCTCCACCGTATGGCCGCCCTCTCGCGCAAGCGCGACCGCCATGTCGAGCGCTTTCATTGTTTCAGCCGAAATCGGCAGGCCAAGCGGCGACTTGCGATAGACGGCCAGCCTCAGCTGGCCCGGATCGCGCGCGGCGGCTGCGGCGAACGTACCCTTCGGCGGCAGCGCGGCATAGGGCGACAAGGAGTCCGGACCATGGGTGAGGTCGAGCAGCAGTGCGGTGTCGCGCACCGAGCGGGTGACGGCGTGGTCGACCACCATGCCGTACCAGCTTTCGCTCACCAGCGGCGTCAGCGGGATACGGCCGCGCGAGGTCTTGAGGCCGACCAGGCCCGTGCAGGCGGAAGGCACCCGGATCGAGCCGCCGCCATCGGAGGCATGCGCCACCGGCACCACGCCGGCGGCGACGAGGGCTGCCGAACCACCCGACGAGCCGCCGCTGGTATGGCCGGTGTTCCAGGGATTGCGGGTGATGCCGAAGGCTTTTGATTCGGTCATCAGCCGCAGGCCGTGCTCCGGCGATGTCGAGGTGACGATCGGGATCAGCCCGGCGGCGAGGTAGCGCTCGGTCATCACCGAATTGATATCGGGCACCGAGGCCGGAATGCGACTGCCGCCATGCGACGGCACGCCCTTGATGGCGATGCCGAGGTCCTTGATGGCAAAGGGCACGCCGGCCAGCGGCAACGAGCGGTCGATGGTCCTGGCCCGCGCCCGCGCGGCCTCGTAGAGCGGTTCGGCCGTGGCATTGATTTCAGGCCGCGTGGCCTCTGCGCGCGCGATCGCCGCTTCGGTCAGCTCGATCGCCGACAGTTCGCCCTTGCGCACCAGACCGGCGAGGCCGGTTGCGTCCTCTTCCCACAGGGTCCGTTCGACCGACATCAGCGCTCCCCACTTTTGGCCAAGCTAGCCAGCGGCGATTCCCTTGGCAATCGAAGCCGCTACCGAACGCCGGAGCTTCAGGGTGCACAGAATATTTCCGGCGTTGCAAATACAACGCAATCACCTAATTTGGCTCGCATGACGCCGCAGGATATCTCGAAGCTGATCGTCCGGACTTCGATGAAGGATCGGGCTGCGTTCGATCTGCTCTACCGGCAGACCAGTGCGAAACTTTTCGGCGTCTGCCTTCGTGTATTGAACGATCGGGGAGATGCGGAAGAAGCGTTGCAGGAAGTCTTCGTCAAGATATGGACGAAGGCGGATCGTTTTGCTGTCTCCGATCTGAGCCCGATCTCCTGGCTGGTCGCAATCGCACGCAACCACGCGATCGATCGTATCAGGGCGCGGCGCAGGCCTGCCGCCGATATCGATGCCGCGCTCGATGTGGCCGATCCGGCACCGGGACCTGAAGCGATGGTGGTGGCGGGCGATGAATCCGGACGCATCCATCATTGCCTCGATGAGCTGGAAAAGGACCGGGCGGCGGCTGTCCGGGGTGCTTATCTCAAGGGCGAAAGCTATGCCGAACTGGCGGAGCGCCACGGCGTGCCGCTGAACACGATGCGTACCTGGCTGCGCCGCAGCCTGATGAAACTCAGAGAATGTCTGGAAAGATGACGCTGGCAGAGGACAATGGACCGGAACGTGGAGGCGACGACCTGTTCGCCGCCGAATACGTTCTTGGCGTTCTGCCGGCGGAAGAGCGGCAGATCGCGATCAGGCGCATCGATACCGAAGCCGAATTCGCACGGCTCGTCGATGGCTGGGAGGTTCATCTCTCGCCGCTGGGCGCAGCGTATCCGGAGGTTGAGCCGCCGGCTTCGATGAAGCCGGCGATCGACCGCCGGCTTTTTGCGTCGACGGCTGCAATACAACCCGAGGCAGGCGCCGGCCTGTGGTCCAGCCTTGCCTTCTGGCGCGGCCTTGCCGTGGCGGCGGTTGCCGCCCTGGCTCTCTATGTGGCCGTGCCCTACGTCAATCGCCCGGCTGAACAGCCGCAGGCGCGGCTTGTCGCCTCGCTGGCCGCCGATGGCAGCGACGTAAAATATCTCGCGGTCTATGATTCCGAGCGGCATGAGGTCAGCCTTTCGCATGTTTCCGGCACGCTCGCTTCCGGCAAGGACTTCGAGCTTTGGATGATCGAGGGCAAGAACGCCCCGGTCTCAATGGGCGTCATCCCGGCCGGTGCGACAGCGCATATCGGGGTCTCGCCCGCCACGCAGCAGAAACTGGCGCAAGGCGCGGTGCTGGCTGTCAGCCTTGAGCCGGCCGGCGGCTCGCCGACCGGGCAGCCCACCGGCCCGGTGGTTGCCGCGGGCGACTTGAAGAGCATCTGACCGGCTTCTCCTCGTAGCGAAGCCGTCGCCAGACTATTCCAAATTCATCTCATGTCACACGTGCTTAAATAGGCATGTGTGCCGGCAAACTGTTGCGCGGAACAAATCTCTTCGCCCGGACGAATAAATTAGAAATTCAAAAATATTCTGAAACTCCCGCGTTTGTGGTCCGTATCTCCTCGCGTCCCCAAGAATGGGAAGAGAAACCCGAGGAGTTTGAACATCATGCGTAGATTCGCCACCCTTTTGCTCGCCGGTACGATCGCGGTCTCCGCGCTTGCCACCGCTGCCTATGCCGAAAACCCGATGGTCGGCGGCGCCGCCATGTATGCCAACAAGACCATCGTCGAGAATGCCGTCAATTCGAAGGATCACACGACGCTGGTCGCCGCCGTCAAGGCAGCCGGCCTGGTCGAGACCCTGCAGGGCGCCGGTCCGTTCACCGTGTTCGCGCCGACCAACGAGGCCTTCGCCGCGCTGCCGGCAGGCACGGTCGACACGCTGCTCAAGCCCGAGAACAAGGACAAGCTCGTCAAGATACTGACCTGCCATGTCATCGGCGCCAAGGCGATGGCGGCGGACGTGGCGTCGATGGCCAAGGCTGACGGCGGTACGCACAAGGTCAAGACGGTCGGCGGTTGCGAACTGTCCCTCAAGGCCGATGGCGGCAAGGTCACCGTCACCGACGAGAATGGCAATGTCGCCAATGTGACGATCGCCGATGTCGAGCAGTCCAATGGCGTCATTCACGTCATCGACAAGGTTCTTCTGCCGAAGATGTAACAAAGGGCTTGCCGCGCACGAAGTTGCGGCAAGAGCTCTCCATCGATCGCGCCGTCTCGCTCCCGTGATGCGCAGTCGACACGCATGCTCCGCGCCGCCCACGATCAACCGTGGAACGGCGCGGAGTGTCGTTCGAGGGCAAACCGTCACCGGCTTTTGATTTCTGCGTGGCGGTATAGTTTGGCAAAAGAGAAGACAGGAGGAACTGGCCATGAACCGTCGCGACTTTCTTTTGAGCGGTGCCGCCGCCATCGGCGTCGTCGGAGCCGCGTCAACCCTGCTGCGCATGAGCAGCCCGCAAGCCGCGCAGGCCGCCGAGAAATTCGAGATCACCAAGACAGACGACGAGTGGAAAGCGATCCTGTCGCCGGCCGCCTTCGACGTGCTGCGCAAGCAAGGCACGGAGTATCCCGGCACCAGCCCGCTGCTCAACGAACACCGCAAGGGCATTTTCGCCTGTGCCGGCTGCGATCTGCCGGTCTATCCCTCGGAGACGAAATTCGATTCCGGTACCGGCTGGCCGAGCTTCTGGCAGGAGATCGCCAACGGCATCGGCAAGACCGAGGACCGGTCGCTCGGCATGACCCGCACCGAGGTGCATTGCCGGCGCTGCGGTGGCCATCTCGGCCATGTCTTCGACGATGGCCCGGCGCCGACCGGCCTGCGCCATTGCATCAACGGCGTGGCGCTGACCTTCAAGCCCGCCACGGCCTGAACAGGCTATGAATGCAAAAAACTCCGGGTCTTGCGGCCCGGAGTTTTTTGCGCTGTCAGGGCTTCGGGCGTGGACTGGAGGAGCTTCCCGAAACCGCTGCCGGCGGATGGATCTCTTATTCAATGCCCGCCGCCGCCACCGCCACCGGGCGCAGCCGGCTTCTTGATCAGCATGGTGAACAGGCCGAGCGTCGCAAACAGCACGGTCAGCATGTAGAACACGTCCATGAAGGACAGCAGCGCCGCCTGCTGCTGGACCATGCCAGACAGCTTGGAGATCGCCGCGCTGGCCGCATCGAGGCCGGTGGTCTGCTCGAAATTGAGCGTCATGTTCTGCAGCTTGGTCTGCGCGGCCGCACTGCCCCACTGCACATGCTCGGAGAGCCTCGCATAGTGGAAGGCGTTGCGATCGATCAGCACGGTGTTGATGAGGGCGAGGCCAACGGCACCGCCCAGATTGCGGGTGAGGTTGAACAGGCCGGACGCATTCTTCAGCCGGTCCGGCGGCAAGGTGCCGAGCGCGATGTTGTTGATTGGCACCATGCACAGCATCATCGAACAACCGCGCAGGATCTGCGGGATGAGCAGCTCGTAGAAATCCCAGTCGGCGGTCAGATGCGTCATCCACCAGGTTCCGGTGGCGAAGCCGAAGAAGCCGATCATCATCATCAGCCGCAAATCCATCTTGCTCGACAGGATGCCGGAGATCGGCGCGGTGACGAACATCGCCAGGCCGCTGACGAACAGCGCTTCACCGATCATCATCGAATCGTAACCCCGGATACGGCCAAGGAAGACCGGATAGAGATAGGTCAGGCCGTAGAGGCCGATGCCGATGACGAAGGAGAACAGCGAGCCGAAGGCGAAGTTGATGTTGCTGAACGCCTTGAGGTCGACGATGGGTTCCTCGGCGGTGAAGACCCGCCAGAAGAAGATCACCGCGCCGACAGTCATGACGATGGCGCAGATGAACACCCCTTGGTCCTGCAGCCAATCATTGTTCGGGCCTTCCTCAAGCACATATTCCATGCAACCCAGGAAGGCCGCCATGCCGGCGAGGCCCCACCAGTCGAACTTGTTGAACAGCTTGAGATTGGGCTTGTCGAAATCGATCAACGACCAGGCGGCGGTCGCCACCAGGATGCCGGGCACGACATTGACCAGGAACAGCCAGTGCCATGAAAAGGCGTGACTGATATAGCCGCCGACGGTCGGACCGATGGTCGGCGCCAGCGTCGCCACCAGGCCGATCATCGGCGAGACGATGGCGCGACGCGAGGGCGGGAAGATGGTGAAGGCCGCGGCAAAGACGCTCGGGATCATGCCGCCGCCGATGAAGCCTTGCACGGCGCGGTAGACGATCATCTGGTCGATGTTGGTGGCGGTCGCGGCAAGGGCGCTGGCGGCGGTGAAGCCGGCGGCGGCGATGGTGAACAGCACGCGCGTCGACAGCATGCGGCTGAGGAAGCCCGACAGCGGGATCATGACCACCTCGGCGATCAGATAGGCCGTCTGAACCCACGGGATTTCGTCGGAGCTGGCGCTGAGGCCCGCCTGGATCTCGGACAGCGAAGCCGAGACGATCTGGATGTCCAGGATCGCCATGAACATGCCGAACACCATCGCCAGGAAGGCGATGATGCGGCGTGTGGAAATGGTGTCGGGGACCGCCGGCCGTGCCGGCGGCGCTCCTGCGGTGATTGTTGCGGTTGCCATTGCGTGAGCCTCCTTGAGGCAGGCCGGGCGGCTCAGTGCTCAATCAGCCACCGAGCCGCCCTCCGAAAGCGCTTAGTTGGTCGTGGCGGCAGGTGCGGTGCGGCTGTCAACGTTGACGACAACGCTCAAGCCAGCGCGCAGCTTGCCGGTCTTCAGGGCATCGGCCGGGACGTCAATGCGCACCGGGACGCGCTGCACGACCTTGGTGAAGTTGCCGGTGGCGTTTTCCGGCGGCAGCAGCGAGAAGACCGCTCCCGAAGCCGGAGCCAGTGACGAAACGGTTCCCTGGATGGGCTGGCCATCGATGGCGTCGACCGAGATGTTGACCTTTTCGCCGGGAACCAGCCGGGCAAGCTGGGTCTCCTTGAAGTTGGCGACGATGTAGAGCTTGTCCATCGGCACGACGACGGCGAGCTTCTGGCCGGGGCTGACGAGATCGCCCTGCTCGACCGAGCGGTTGCCGACGACGCCGTCATAAGGCGCCTTGAGCACGGTGAAGGACAGATCGCGCGCGGCCTTGTCGCGGTTGAGCTGCAGGGAGGCGAGCGTGCTCGCCGACTCGGCGCGCTGCGCCTCGAGCACACCGATATTGGCCTGCGCGGCGGCGATCTGGGCGTCGGCACCGACAAGAGCGGCATTGGCCTGGTCGAGCGCGGTCTGGGCGTCATCCAGCTGTGCCTGCGTGCCGACATGCGTCTTGACCAGCTGCGCGGCGCGCTGCTGGGCACGGGCGGCGTTGTCGGCCGCGGCCTGATCGGCGACCTTCTGCGCCTGCGCCTGCTGCAGGGAGGCCTGCGCGGCCTTGGTCTGGGCGTCGATGCGGTCGAGCGTCTTCGACAGCGTGGCGATCTGCGCCTCGGCCTGGGCGACAGCGATCTTGTAGTCGCCATCGTCGATGGTCAGGAGCGGATCTCCAGCCTTGACCAGCTGGTTCTCGCTCACCTTGACCTGGTCGACATAGCCGGAAATCTTCGGCGAGACGAACGCCATGTCGGCCTGGACATAGGCGTCGTCGGTCGAGATCATGAAACGGCCCGTGGTCCAGTAGTCGTAGCCGTACCAGGCGCCGCCGCTCAGCAGGGCAAAGCCGATGATCGGCAGCAGGAAGGAGCGTACCGAGCGCTTCTTCCTGGCCGGAGCTTCAGCCGCCGGCGGCGGTGCGACCGGCTGGACCGGAATCTCCGGTGCTTCCGTCGCCGGAGCGACCTTGGCGTTGGGGAAAGGGCGGACTTCGGCGGTGGTGGGTGCGTTCGAGGACATCACATCTCTCTAAAGTAATAATACTGAACCGTTCGGTTCGATCTGGCCGTTGACATAGCGTGAAAAGAAGACCATATCAAGAGGCAATCGAACCGGTCGGTTCGAATTATTTCGAGGTGTCACCCCATGGCCGAAACCAAAGCCGAAACCTCAGCCAGTATTGAAAAGGAAGAGTGCGACCTGCTGGACAGCCTGCGCCGCGGACGTCCGGCGGCCGGACAGGATCCGGTCAAGCGCAGCCAGATCATCGATGGCGCCCGCCGTGTCTTCATAGACAAGGGCTTCGAAGCCGCCTCGATGAATGACATCACGCGCGAAGCCGGCGTGTCGAAAGGCACCATCTATGTCTATTTCGCCAACAAGGAAGAGCTGTTCGAGGCGCTGATCGAGGAAGAGCGCGGCACCATCTTCAAGAACATGTACGACATGCTCGACCGCGCCGACGACCTGCGCCAGACGTTGGTGAAGTTCGGCAAGGTGCTGTCCATGAAGATCACCTCGGCCAAGGTCATCCAGGCGCAACGCACGGTGATCGGCGCCTCCGACAGGATCCCCGACATGGGCGCGCGCTTTTACGAACGCGGCCCCAAACGCGGCCATGACAAGGTGGTGGAGTTCCTCAATGCCGCCATCGAACGCGGCCTGCTCGAGATCGACGATGTCGATCTCGCCGCTTACCAATTCACCGAACTTTGCCTGGCCGGCCTTTTCCGGCAGTGCATCTTCGCCTACCGGACCAAGGCGCCGAACCAGGATGAGATCGACCACATCGTCCGGTCGGGAGTAAACATGTTCCTGAAGGCCTACGGCACTGAAAGGCTCGCCGAGGAGGAAAGCCACCAGATGATTGCCCTGGAGGCAAAGGCCTAAGGCCAGCCGGGTTCATCGGGACCGGCCCTATCTCCCTGCCCTAGCCGCCATTGGCGGCAAGCACGATCGCGGCCTGCAATTCCTCCAGGCCTTCGCCCTTTTCCGATGACGTCGCCAGGACGAACGGAAACGCCGCAGGACGCTTCTTGATCTTCTGCAGCGTCTCCTCGATCAGCCGCGGCACGCCGGCGACCTTGATCTTGTCGGTCTTGGTCAGCACGATCTGGTAGGACACCGCCGCCTTGTCGAGCAGCGACAGCACTTCGTCGTCCTTGGCCTTGATGCCGTGGCGGGCATCGATCAGCACATAGACCCGCTTCAGCGTGACGCGGCCCTTGAGATAGTCGAAGACCAGTTTGGTCCATTCGTCGACCTTCTCCTTGGGCGCGGTGGCGTAGCCGTAGCCCGGCATGTCGACCAGCGCCATCGGCGGCAGGTCAGCGCCTTCGCCCGAAAATCCGTCCGGCACGAAATAGTTGAGTTCCTGCGTGCGCCCCGGGGTGTTGGAGGTGCGCGCCAGCCCCTTCTGGTTGACCAGAGCGTTGATCAGCGAGGATTTACCGACATTCGAGCGGCCGGCGAAGGCGATTTCCGGCGGCCCTTCCGGCGGCAGGAATTTCATGGCCGGCACGCCGCGGATGAAAATCCACCCGCGCGTGAACAGGTCGGTGCCGATCACGGTGCTGTTTTGAGCGTTCAAGCTGCTGCCTCCAGAAGAGAGATATCGGCGCCCCTGATGGCATCGAGGTTGCGGCCGATCTTGTCCACCGGCCAATCCCACCATGCCAATGCCAGCAGCCGCCTGATCGTCCTGTCGTCGAAACGCATCTTCACCATCTTGGCCGCGTTGCCGGCAACAATCGCATAGGGCGCCACATCATGCGTCACCACGGATTTGGCGGCGATGATGGCGCCATGGCCGATTTTCACGCCGGGCAGGATCACCGCTTCCATGCCGATCCAGACATCGCTGCCGACCACCGTGTCACCGCGCACCTCCCTCGACCATGTCGCCGGGTCAAAGCCCTCTTCCCAGCCATGACCGAAAATGTTGAACGGATAGGTCGAAAAGCCGGACATTGCGTGGTTGGCGCCGTTCATGATGAAGCGCGTGCCTTCGGCGATGGCGCAGAACTTGCCGATGATGAGCTTGTCACCGATGAAGGGATAGTGGTGCAGCACGCATTTCCGCGCGAATTTGTCAGGCCCGTCCGGGTCGTCATAGTAGGTGAAGTCGCCGATCTCGATGTTCGGCTCCGTCACCAGCGGCTTCAGGAAGCCGACACGCGTGTGCATCGGGATCGGATGCTTGATGTCGGGGTTGGGTCCGTCCATGTCGGGTTCGTCCGGGAATTGGCAGGCAGGCGCATCCGCAGCCGGAGGCGCCTGGTCAAAATAACGTGATCCGCCCTATAGCACCAATCGGCCGGGGAGCCAGTCTCCCGTGGCGAGCAAGCTCATTTGTTGCCGCGGCAGATCACGATCGGATTGGACAGCGCGCTGTCGAAACCGCTGCCCTGATAGACGGTGACATTCGAGGCTCCGGGCGGCAGCAGGAAGGTGCCTTCGACGACTTTCTGATCGCCTGATGCCATGTGAAGAGCCCAGCTAAACGTGCAGAATTGCGGCGGTGCCTTGGGTTCCACGTGGCTGCAGTTCAGTTGCGCGCCGCCCAGCATCGCGGCGCCACCGCAACTGACCGCATCCTTCGCAACCGCCGCGCCCGGGCATCCGACAAGCGCCGTCACGGCTGCGATCCTGATCCAATTCATCGTCGAAATCCTTGCCGGAAAATTCGCGCCGCGAGGCACCTTCTCCGCACCGTGGCCCATGAAATTTTTCTTCCGCGCGGCTTAGTGCGTCTTGCGCGCGCCGTCCAGCAGGATTATGTGCATGATGATAATAAGCATGCTCACGAAAAGTTGTCCATAGATCCTGACCTCCTCCCATGTCTCCCTCGCCAAATATCAGCTTCGTGCTGCACGACGTTGCGCGCTTGCTTCGGAAGCGGTTCGAGCAGCGTTCACGGACATCGGGACTGACCCGCGCCCAATGGCAGGTGCTGGCCTATCTTTCGCTGCATGAAGGCATTCACCAGAACAAGCTCGCCGACCTCATAGAGATCATGCCGATCACGCTTGCGCGGCTGCTCGACAAGATGGAGGCGCGCGGCTTCATCGAGCGCCGGCCCGACCCCACCGACCGCAGGGCCTGGCTGCTTTACCTGACCCCGCGGGCCCATCCGCTGCTCGAGACCATGCGCGGCAACGGCCAGAAAACAAGAGACGAGGCCTTCGCCGGCCTTTCGTCTGAAACACAGCAGCATCTGCTGCAAACCCTAAGCTTGATCAAATCCAATCTGCTCGCGGCTTGCACCCAGCCAGCCGTCGACCGGGAGAACGTACATGGTTGAATCAACATCCCCAAAGAAGCCTGCCGAGGATGACTCTTCAAAGGGTCGCGCCGGCGACCAGATCATCCGGCTGGACAGTGAGCGCGAACAGAGGCGCGCCAATGTCGTCATCGACAATGACGATCTGGAAGCTCCGGTTGCGCTGGAGCCCGCGGCACTCGAGGCTCCGGCCAAGGAGCCGCAGCCTCAGCAGGCCCCTGCCGCCCTTGCCCCTCCTGCCCCGGCCAAGCCGAAGCGCGGCCTGACGCGGCCAGTGCTTTTTGCCCTGCTTCCCGTCGCGCTGGCCGTCGGCGGCTATTATTACGTCACCGGGGGCCAGGTGATGACGACCGACAATGCCTATATCCAGGCGCAGTCGCTCGGCGTGTCCACCGACGTCTCCGGCACCGTGCAGGAGATCGACGTGCACGAGAACCAGGCTGTAAAGAAGGGCGACGTACTCTTCCGCCTGCGGCCGGCCTCTTTCGAAACCGCTCTTGCAGCCGCCCAGGCCCAGCTCGGGACCGTGCGCAACCAGGTTCTGACCCTGCAGGCCAGCTACCAGCAATCGCTGTCGCAGATCGAGCAGGCCGAGGCCGACATTCCCTATTACGAGGCCGCCTTCCAGCGGCAGCAGGATCTGCTCAAGACCTCGACCGCCTCCAAGGCGTCTTTCGACAGCGCCCAGCACGACCTCGTCGCAGCGCGCCAGAAAGTGTCCGTCGCCAAGGCGCAGGCGCAGGCCATGCTTGCCCAGCTGGGCGGCGATGCCAGCCAGCCGGTGGAAAAGAACCCCTTCTACCTGCAGGCCCAGTCGGGCGTCGATGACGCGCAGCGCAACCTCGGCGATTCGGTGGTCAAGGCGCCGTTCGACGGCATCGTCACCAATGTCGACGCGCTTCAGGTCGGCAAGTATCTGCCGGCTTCACAGCCGGCCTTCAGCCTGGTTTCGTCGACCGATCTGTGGATCGAGGCGGAGCCGAAGGAAACCGAGCTGACCTATGTGCGGCCGGGACAGACGGCGACGATCAGCGTCGACACCTATCCGGGCGCCGTCTGGCACGGCACGGTCGCCTCGATCAGCCCCGCCTCGTCGTCGAGCTTCTCGCTGCTGCCGGCCCAGAACACCACCGGCAACTGGGTCAAGGTCGTGCAGCGCATCCCGATGCGCGTGACGGTTGACGATCCCGAGGGCAAGCCCCCGTTGCGCGGCGGCATGAGCGCCGTGGTCGACGTCGAGACCGGCCATGCGCGCGGCCTGCCGGACTTCGTCACCAACCTCCTGAACCGGTTCGGACAGAAATCATGAGCAACGCGTCCGCGGCAGGTGCCACACCGGTGGTCGCCAATCGCGGCGCCATCACAGCTTGCGTGATCCTGGCCGTCATCATGCAGGCGCTGGACACGACCATCGCCAATGTGGCACTGCCCTACATCCAGGGCAGCGTGTCGGCCAGTGCCGACCAGATCAACTGGGTGCTGACCTCCTACATCGTCGCGGCGGCGGTGATGACACCGCCTTCGGGCTACCTCGCCAACCGCTTCGGCCGCAAGCGCATCCTTCTGACCTCGATCACCGGCTTTGTGGTCGCCTCGGTCCTGTGCGGCTTCGCGCAGTCGCTGCCGCAGATCGTCGGCTTCCGCCTGCTGCAGGGCCTGTTCGGCGCGGCCCTGGTGCCGCTGTCGCAGAGCATCCTGCTTGACATCTACAGCGTCGAGGAGCGCGGCTCGGCGATGGCGCTGTTCGGCGTTTCGGTGATGGTCGGGCCGGTGCTGGGCCCGGTCATCGGCGGCTGGCTGACCGAGAATGTCTCCTGGCGCTGGGTGTTCTACATCAACGTGCCGATCGGCGCGCTGGCTTTTGCGGGCGTGTCCCTGTTCGTCCTGGAAACCAAGCTGGACATCAAGGCAAGGCTGGACTGGCTGGGTTTCGGCATGCTCAGCATCACCATCGCGGCTTTGCAGATGTTTCTCGATCGCGGCGAGCAGCTCAACTGGTTCTCCTCGTCCGAGATCATCGTCGAGGCGCTGATCTGCGCGTCGGCCTTCTACATCTTCCTCGTCCATACCTTCACCGCCAAGAACACCTTCGTGAATCCGAGGCTCTTCCTGGACAGGAATTTCGCCGTCGGCATGGTCTTCATCTTCATCATCGGCATCACCTATCTCGCCTCGCTGGCGCTGATGACGCCCTATCTGCAGACGCTCATGGGCTATCCGGTGGTGACGGCTGGCATCGTCATGGGCCCGCGCGGCCTCGGCACGATGGCATGCATGTTCCTGGTCGGCAGGCTGATCGGCAAGGTGGATACGCGATGGCTGCTGCTGACCGGCCTACTGGTCACCGCCTGGGCGATGTACGACATGACCGGTTGGACGCCCGACGTCTCGCAATGGACGATCATCAGCACCGGCTTCGTCCAGGGCGCTGGCCTGGGCTTCCTGTTCGTGCCGTTGACCACCATCACCTTCGCCACGCTGGCGCCGGAGCGGCGCGCGGAAGGCACCGGGCTTTACAACCTGTCGCGAAACATCGGCTCGAGCGTCGGCATATCGGTGGTCACCGCGCTCTTGACGCAGAACGTGCAGATCAACCATGCCAACATCGCCACCTATGTGACGCCCTTCAACCAGGCGTTCAGCAACCCGGCGATCGCGCAGGCGATGAACCCCTACACCGCCGCCGGCCGGGCCGCGCTGGACGGCGTGGTGACGCTGCAGGCGACGATCATCAGCTACATGAACGACTTCAAGCTGATGATGATCCTGTCGCTGGCGGCCATCCCCCTGGTGCTCTTGCTGCGCAAGCCGGGCACGCCGGCCAAGGTCGACCATAGCGCCGTCATGGAGTGAGGCCGGGGCCCGGCTGATCGCGCCGGGGCCAGCCACGCACATATCACAAAGAGAAACCGGGGTCCTGTGAGGGACGACAGGACCCCGGCCTCGCCGACGCGGCTTCCCAAGAAACCTAGCGCCTCGACATGAGGCGGGGACGGCAGGCCGAGAAAGCCCCAACGGCCTGCCGCTGCCCCTTTCGCCGGAAGCCGCTACTTCGGCAAGAGCACCTTGTTGACGACATGGATGACGCCGTTCGACTGGTTGACGTCGGCGATGGTCACCTTCGCCTCGCCGCCGGATTCGTCCATGATGTAGAGCTTGCCCTTCTTGACCTCGGCGGTGAGCGTGTCGCCGGAGACGGCCTTCATCTCATATTTGCCGCCCATCGCCTTGGCCTTCTTCATCATCTCGGCGCCCGAAATCTTGCCGGCCACCACATGCGCGGTCAGAACCTTGGTGAGCTGGTCCTTGTTTTCAGGCTTCAGCAGCGTATCGACGGTGCCCTTCGGCAATGCCGCGAAGGCTTCGTTGGTGGGCGCAAAGACGGTGAACGGTCCGGCGCCCTGCAAGGTATCGACCAGGCCGGCCGCCTTGACGGCGGCGACCAGCGTCGTGTGGTCCTTCGAATTGACGGCGTTCTCGACGATGTTCTTGGTGGTGTACATCGGCGCGCCGCCGACATTCGGGTTCCTGGCATAGGCAGGAGCGGCAATCGCCACGCTGGCGACAAGGGCCGAAATGGCGATGGTCCTGAATGATGGCAAGCGCATGTGGTCTTCCTCCGGGTGAGGGCTGATCGGAATTGATAGCCTTTGGAAACGCACACGCAGTCACGTCCCGCGACCGCTTGCAGTTTCATCGATCACGGGAACGTGAACGGATATTTTCCCAAAGAAAAAGCCCGGACAAACCGGGCTTTTCGGGAAGGAGAGCTTCTATTCCGCTTTTTGCAGAAGAAGGGCGGCTACTCCGCCGGCGACGGTTTCTTTCGAAAGAGTGCGACCAGATTGTCCCACAGTTCGATCTTGGCGCCCTGGCGCTTCATGATCACGCCCTGCTGGAGGATCGAGAGCGTGTTGTTCCAGGCCCAGTAGATGACGAGGCCGGCCGGGAAACCCGCCATCATGAAGGTGAAGATGATCGGCATCCAGGTAAAGATCGCGGCCTGCGTCGGATCCGGCGGCGTCGGGTTCATGCGCATCTGCAGGAACATGGTGACGCCCATGATCAGCGGCCAGACACCAATCATCAGCATATGCGGCAGCGTGACCGGGATCAGGCCGAACAGGTTGAACAGCGACGTCGGGTCGGGTGCCGCCAGATCCTGGATCCAGCCGAAGAACGGCGCGTGGCGCATCTCGATGGTGATGTAGAGCACCTTGTAGAGCGAGAAGAAGACCGGAATCTGCAGCGCCACCGGCCAGCAGCCGGCAAGCGGATTGATTTTCTCGGTCTTGTACAACTCCATCATCGCCTGCTGCTGCTTCATCTTGTCGTCCGCGTATTTCTCGCGGATCTCCAGCATCTTGGGCTGCACCTTCTTCATGTTCGCCATCGACGCGTAGGACTTGTTGGCGAGCGGGAAGAAGATGGCCTTGACGATGACGGTGGTGGCGAGGATCGCCAGGCCGAAATTGCCGAGGAACTTGTAGAGCGTGTCGATCAGCCAGAACATCGGCTTGGTGATGAAGTGGAACCAGCCCCAGTCGATCAGAAGGTCGAACCGCTTGATGTGGCGGTCTTCGGCATAGGCGTTGATCTTGGCGACTTCCTTGGCGCCGGCGAAGACCTCGGTCTCCACGGTCGCCGACTGGCCGGCATCGACATTGATCGGATCGGTCAGGAAGTCGGACTGATAGCGGTGGCGGCCGTCCACGAAATAGCCGAAGCGCGGCTGGAACGGCTGCTTCTCGCTCGGAACCACCGTCACCGCCCAGTATTTGTCGGTGATGCCAAGCCAGCCGTCGGTCGACTTGCCCGGCTTGACTTCCTTGTCCTTCTCGATGGACGCGTATTTGTGTTCCTGCAGTCCTTCCGCTCCGGTGAAACCGATCAGGCCCTCATGCAGCACGTAGGTGCTGGCGACAGCCGGCTTGTCGTAGCGGGTGACACGGCCGTAGTTCGACAGCGAAACCGCGCTGGAACCGGCATTCTGCACCGTGTCCGAGACCGTGAACATGTAGTCGCCGTCGACAGAGAAGGTGCGCTTGAAGGTCAGCCCCTTGTCGTTGGTGTAGGTCAGCGTCACCGGCGTCGACGGGGTCAGCGTCGGGTTGCCTTCAATGCTCCACACCGTGTCCGCACCCGGTACCGTGCCGGTCTTGTCATTGCCGACGAAGCCGATCTCGGCGAAATAGCCGGTGGGCAGCGTCGACGGGTTGAGCAGTTCGATCTCGGGCGAATTCTTGTCGACGGTCTCGGTGTAGTGCTTGAGCTTGAGGTCGTCGAGGCGCGCGCCGGTCAGGTTGATCGAGCCCTCGAGGCTCGGCGTGTCGATCTTGACGCGCTTCGACGCGGCAAGCGCCTGATCACGGCCGGCCGCGGTGACGGTATCGCCGCCCGGCGCGTTGGGAATGGCGCCCGGCGCCGGCGCCGGTGTTCCAGCACCCGGATTGGCGGCCTCGGCCGCCTTCTTCTGCTCTTCCACACGCTGTTGCTCGACGCGCGCGGCCTCGCGCTGCGCCTCGACACGCGGGTTCATGTAGAAAACCTGCCACAAAGTCAGGATCAGCACCGACAGCGCGATGGTGATGAAGAAGTTCCGGTTGTTTTCCATCGAGAGCCCTTGGCCTATCGTGTTCCGCGAAGTCGGCGGGAGAGTTCGGCCTTCAACTGGCCGAAGGGGGCGCGCAGCGCATCATCGCGCCCGACGATGACATAATCATTGCCGGGCGCCATGTCATCTGCGGCATGGGTGCGGACGGCTTCTCTCAGCCGCCGCCTGACGCGGTTGCGCACAACAGCGTTGCCGACCTTCTTGGTAACGGTGTAGCCGACACGCGGCACGCCGCCATCGCCGCGGTCAAGGACCTCGACGAGGAAAAACCGCCCGCGTCGCTTCTCACCACGACGGACGGCCAGGAATTCCGCGCGTTTCAGAAGCCGCTTGGGATTTTGCCCCACTGGCTTGCCGGTTGCGGGCAACGATCTCGTCTCGCTTAGGCGCTGAGCCGCTTGCGGCCGCGGTTGCGGCGAGCTGCGACGACGCCACGACCACCCTTGGTGGCCATGCGGGCACGGAAACCATGCCGGCGTTTGCGGACGAGTTTGGACGGTTGGTAGGTACGCTTCATTTGTTTTAATACCGCGGGGTGCGGCCCTTCTTGATTCTGTCACTTTGTAACAGGAGCTTTGCCGGGCCTGTTTTGGCGCGATCGAAACCGCGCCGGGACGAATGGCCCGAGCGTGAGCGGGCTTATAGAAAGAAGGGTTTTGGAAGTCAATCCGGCGTCTTCGCGACGTGGACGCAGGTTCATGACGGTAATTTAATGTTCGGACCAAAGGATGAAATTGGCAAAAAAGGCGTAATCGCCTAATCTTGGCCGATCAAGTGATTGTGAAGACAGAGTCGCATGAGCGAAGCCAGCCAAGCAGGGGAAGGGATCGGCACGGCGCCAGCCGCCGTCCGCACGGTACCCTTGTCACGCGGCCTGTCGACAAAACTGCTGCTGTTGACCATCGTTTTCGTGCTTTTGGCTGAAGTGCTCATCTTCCTGCCCTGGATCGCCAGTTACCGGCTGAGCTGGCTCAAGGAGCGGCTGAGCACGGCCGCCGCCGTTTCGATCGTGCTGGTGCAGGGCGAGTCCACCTCATTGTCGCGCACGGCCCAGAACGACGTGCTGATGGCGATCGGCGCCAAGGCGATCGCGGTGCGCGACGGCGGCGTCTCGCGGCTTCTGGTGGTGGCGGACATGCCGCCGCAAGTCGACGAGCACATCGACCTCGCCAGCGTCGGCATGATCAAGGGCATGACCGGCGCGCTCGACACGCTGTTCTTCGGCGGCGACCGGATGCTGCGCGTTTTCGGACCGGTCGGCGACAGCGACAAGGAATTCGAGCTGATCATGCCGGACTACTCCCTGCGCAAGGCGATGCTCATCTATTCGCGCAACGTCGCCTTCGTCTCGCTGCTGATCTCGCTGTTCACCGCCATGCTGGTCTATGCCGCGATCGATCTGATCATGATCGGGCCGATCCGTACCATGACGCGCTCGATGCTGTCCTTCTCCGAGGCCCCGGACGATCCCGGGCGCATCATCCATCCCGCCGCCCGCGCCGACGAGATCGGCGTTGCCGAACGCGAGTTGTCGCAGATGCAGGAGCGGCTGCAAAAGATGCTCTCCGAGCAGAAGCACCTTGCGGACCTCGGCCTGGCGGTCTCGAAGATCAACCACGACATGCGCAACATCCTGGCCTCCGCACAGCTGATGTCGGACCGCCTGCGCCAGGTCAGGGATCCGACCGTGCAAGCCTTCGCGCCAAAGCTTTTGCGCGCGCTCGACCGGGCCGTCTCCTATTCGGAAGGCGTGCTTCACTACGGTCGCACGCAGGAGCCGCCGCCTTCGCGCCGCAGGGTGCGGCTGCGCCAGTTGGTCGAGGACGTGCACGGGCTGCTCGACATCGAGGAGGGCATCGAGTTCATCAACGCGGTCGAGGCTGCTTTCGAGGTGGATGCCGATTCCGACCAGCTGTTCCGGGTGCTCACCAATCTGTGCCGCAACTCGGTGCAGGCGATGGCGGCGGACACCGAGAGCGCGGTGGTGCGGCGGCTCGCGGTCTCGGCCGAGCGCATGGGCAGTGTCAGCCGCATCGCCGTCACCGATACCGGTCCCGGCCTGCCGCCGAAGGCGCGCGAGAACCTGTTCGCGGCGTTCCGCGGCTCGGCGCGCAGCGGCGGC
This sequence comes from Mesorhizobium sp. HAY1-8B, assembly GCF_056868045.1. Classification (NCBI taxonomy): domain Bacteria; kingdom Pseudomonadati; phylum Pseudomonadota; class Alphaproteobacteria; order Hyphomicrobiales; family Phyllobacteriaceae; genus Mesorhizobium; species Mesorhizobium sp. HAY1-8B. Next base: position 1,075,334 of record NZ_CP200321.1, on the reverse strand, counting down.
ACCGGTCTTGGCCTGGCGATCGCGCACGAACTGATCCGTGCGCATGGCGGCACGGTGGAACTGGTCGAATCGATTGGCGGGCGCACCACTTTCGCGGTCACCATCCCCGACCAACCGGTTCGGCTCGACCAGGCGCGCGGCAGCCTGCGCCGTCCGGCGTGACGGCCTCGGTGGTGCTTTCCTGAAGCTCTCGCCTTCCGGGCCTGACGCTTTTGATGCCCTTCCCCGCGACTTTTCCCGCCCAGCTTGAAATCAGACCGGCTCGTCGGCCGCTTCAAGCCTCCGGGGCGGGGCTGTCATGGCCAGATGACACACTCACGACAAAACTTTTGCCGGATCGGCTTGCTTTTCCCAAATTCAGTCGCTAGGGAACTGCACACATTCGCGGCCGGTCCCTGGGATCGGATCGCGGGGCCGTTGAAAACATGGCCTGATGCGCGCCCGTAGCTCAGCTGGATAGAGCACCAGACTACGAATCTGGGGGTCAGGAGTTCGAATCTCTTCGGGCGCGCCATTCCATCCAAATGATTTTTATAAGCTTTTTGGTCCTTCAAGCGGGACGGCACCGGCTTGATCTCTAAAATTCAGCCGGTTTTGGAAAAACGGATGTTTCCGCGAACGATTTCGCTGTTTGGCGTATATGCTCCGCAGCCTCTTCCGTGTCCAAAGCCTCTATGAACTGTGTTGCCTGCTTCAGGTGCCTCGCTACATCAGCGCGGGTCGTGGAGCAGTCAGACTCATATGGCGGCAAATCACCGGGATAGCTTTCAGATCGCGAAATACGGAAGCGATGTGTGGCCAAGGGAAATCGGTCGGATCGCCGATATCCCGGTCCGCTCCGACAATCACTTCCAACTTGGCCAAGATGCCAGCTAGGGACAGGGCCGAAACCTCTGGAAGCGCATCCTGAAGTTTGAGCGCCTCGGTTACGCCATTACCGACAAACTGGTTGCCAATTTTGACTATCGCTATTCAGATTTCGGAAGCTCGCCATTCAACACGCCGGCCGTTACCCAGGGCCAGACGAGCGTCGACATTAAGGAAAACGCCGTCAGACTGGGACTTATCTACAAGTTCTGAGAGTGAGTGCCGGAAGACCACGCCGCCCAGCAATAAGCCCAGCCCCCTGTCCGTTAGGTTGTGTGATGATGTCAGGGCTGTTTGCGGTCACAGGCTTCGAGCTCGATGGTGACTCCGCGGTATCTGGCCTTCAGCCTCTCCGATAGGCAGGGGTGGGTCTCAAGGCCGACTATTCAGTCTTGCCGAACCCGTGCGAGGATGCCTCCAGGCAGGCTTCGTAGCCGCTCTGGTGCATGGGACAGGTCTTCGAATAGTGGATATGGAGCAGCACCTTCATCACGCCGATTACACCAGGAGAATCTTGCTGGGGTCTCCTTCGACTTCCGGTCAGGATCAGTATTGCTCATTGGCGCTTCATCTCCTCACAGGCGGCCGGGAAGTCGTGGTATTTCTCGGCGAGCAGGTCGGCCTTGCGTCGGCTTAGCTTCACAAAATGGTCACCCCGCAATCGCTTGCTGTGTTCCATAGGCGCAATGCCCGGGTGTCGGCGCGGAAAGCCGCCTCGTTGTGAAAGAACTCGGCCACAGAGCTGCGAGAAGGTTTTTCCTCACGCAAACAGGGGAGCTAGAGCTCCCCTGTGGCGCCTAACTTTGATCTGCTGGAGCCTGTAGCTACTGACCCATGCCGAACTTGTAGGTCAGCCGGGCCATGACGGCGTCGACCTTTGCCTTGGTGCGGTAGGTCTCGGGATTAGAACCGAGGTTTCCGTTATCGAACACGTTGCTGCCCGTGCTCGTCTTATGGCCGAGGTCAACGTGGGTGTAGTCCACGCCCAGCGAGAGGTTGTTGGTGAGGGCATAGTCGATGCCGGCGCCGAGCGCATAGCCGTTCTGCCACTCATTCTTCTCGTAGGTCACGAGGGCGTCGTTGTCTCGGGCGCGGAAATCCACCTTGCCGCCGGCGTAACCTGCCTTGGCGTAGATCAGCACGCGATCGAAGGCGTAACCGACCCGGCCGACGACCGTGGCGTAGTTCGAGATTTTGGCGGTCTCGGTGTCGGTGTCCGGGAAGTAGGGGCTGGTGATGGTCTTCTTTATGCCCGTCGCCGTCCAGGTAGCCTCGCCGCCCAGAACCCATTGGCCCCACTGCCACTGCGCGCCGGCATGAATACCGCCAGCCACCGCGCCCTTGTTGAAATCGAAGCCCTCGGTGCCAGCCGGAACGTCGTCGGTGAAAAACCCACCGTTCGGATCCGTTACGTCCGTTGCCGTGATGTCGCCATTGGCAAAGCCGACATGGCCGCCGACGTAGAAACCGCTCCAGTCATAGGTCGAACCGGCGATAGGCGCCACCATGTCGGCTGCCGAGGCACTGCTTGCCGAGAGGGCGGCAACGGCCAGAACTGCAAAGAACTTATTCACGTATTTCTCCCAACCCAAATAATCCCTCGCGCAAGTTAATAGCGGGGAAGTTGTTAAAAGTGTGTGACCTTTTTGCCACAACCACATACAAGTCGATGCCGGCCCGCGTTCTGCCGGTTCCAGACCCTATACATGAGCAACACTTGCATTGGACTAACTATAGTATAGCTGCCGGCCGGCCTCATGCTGCTGAGGTTGTGTGGGCAGAACCATCGCCCGGTGACAGGATCCATCAGGAAGCTCGAAATTCGGGCAGTTTCTCAATCCCAATTTCAGGGAAGAGTATCTTGTGGTGATACTGGCCATGGTGCAGGGCGCGACGGATTTCCATTAGCGCCGCCCGGCCTCTTCCTCGTTTGCGTGGACCTTGCCCTTGGTGAAGGGCGAATCATGGGAGGCATGGTCCAGACGCCGGCGCCATATGGTCCAACGGTATTTGGACACGGCCTTATAGTAGCCCAGCCAGATATCCCCAGCCGGCGCAGGAAACGCCCTCGAGCTCCTCCCAGCCATCGGCACGCCGCATCATTGGATCGAAGCAAAGGCAACGACGGTATCCCCAGCGCCGCAACCCCTGCGCCATGGGATGGTATCGCGACTTTCGTGGCGTTCTGCTGACCACGGCTGGACGATACCGCGAGGCAACGGCCTGCTACGCGAAAATGGCAGCCGTACCGCCATGGTCACTCGTTCGTCTTGTCATCTGCCATTCAGAACTCGACGAAACCAGGCAGGCGCAAGACGTCCTGGCAAAAGTCAAGGCACATTACCCCGGACCAGCCTTGACGAGATCGTCGATACGGAAGTGGATTTCTACAGGGATCCCGCCGTGCGATGGATTGTGTGGTTCTGCTGATGCAGCCGACACTGTCCGTTTGCGTGCGGCGGGCACAGCCTTTGGAGTAGACCCGACCATGACCCTTCCGAGCATCAAACGCGCCTTGGTCACCGGTGCCGGTGCCGTCGACGGCATCGGCTTCGCCGTTGCCCGCCAGCTTGGTCACACCGGCCACGCCGTGTTCCTCACCGGCGCCAGCGCGCGCGTGCTTGACCGCGCCACCGAACTTCGTGCCGAGGGCATCGATGCCGGGGCCATGGTCGCCGATCTCACCAAGGCCGCCGATGTCGCGCGGCTGCGGGGAGATGCCGGCGCCATCGACATACTGGTCAACAATGCCGGCATGGGTTCGCTGGCATCACCCTCGGCCGACAAGGCGTTTCTCGCCATGAGCGAGGCCGACTGGGATCGAGGCATCGACGTCAGCCTGAAGACGGCGTTCCTCGCCACCCATGCGTTCCTGCCGGCGATGATCGAAGCGGGCTATGGGCGCATCGTCAATGTGGCGTCGGTCACCGGGCCGCTGGTGTCTTTCGAAGGTACCTCAGCCTATTCGGCCGCCAAGGCCGGCATGGTCGGCCTGACGCGCACGCTGGCACTGGAAGTGGCCAGGAGCGGCGTGACGGTCAATGCCGTGGCTCCCGGCTGGATCGAGACGGGCGCGTCGAGCGAGATGGAACGGATGGCGGCCTTGCATACGCCGCCGGCGCGGGCGGGCCGGCCGGATGAAGTGGCGGCGGCGGTCGTGTTCCTGGCTTCCGAAGGCGCCAGCTATGTCAACGGCGCTCTTTTGGTGGTCGATGGCGGCAACAGCCTCCAGGAACACAAGGGCTGAAGGTCTGCCGGCCCTGGTGCCCTTGCGCAAGGCGGTGGGAACCAAACCGCCCGGCGGCGGTTTTCCCCTCGAAGGGACCGCAGACCTCAAGGGTGCGGAACAATGTACGACCATCTGGAACTGGAACTGGCGAGAGCCAGGCAGCGCGTCAAGCGTGCGGAATCCTTTCTCACGCGAGCAAATGCAATGCTGGACGGGGAGCGTGGCGTCGGCATCAGCCTTGCCCTTTGCTGCCGGATCAGATCCGAGCAAAAACGTGTGGCTGAAGCGCGCTCACGCCTCCGCCAAATCGATCCGACCACACACTGATTATGCCATGACCATGATGCCCTCTCCCGAAAAGAGTGCCGCATATCGCGCCGCAAAGCTCGCCATGCTGCGGAAGCTGATGGTGAAACATATCGAGCGCACCGATGCCCAGGCGCAGAGTGTCGAACAAGCGCTGGCGGTGTTGGCTGAAGCGACCGCTCGGGCGCGCGGCGCGCATCAGTAGCATCGCCACCGCTGGCTGTTCCCAGAGGGATGCGAAAAGCTCGCTTGCAATCCAAGTCGCCCTCAGGACGCCTTGGCCAGGAAACTCTGGTAATCCGACTTGGCCTGCAGCAGGCGAAGCACATTCTCGCGTGATCCCCGCACATGGGCACGGGCCAAGGCACCGGCCCGAGCGGCGTCGCCGGCGCAGATCGCCTCGACGATCTCGGCATGCTCCTCGCGGGCGATCTTCCATTCGTCGAGCCACAACAATTCGGTCCAGACATAGTGCTGGCACTTGTCGAGGATGCCGCACAGCATGCCATGCAGCATGGCGTTGCCGCTGATCTCGGCAATGACGCGGTGCAGGTCGATGCCGACTTCGAGTTCCTGGAATTTTTCCCTGGTGGTGCGGTCGGGAATGGCGGCCAGCCGCTCGCATTCAGCCAGCATGGCGCGGAGCCGGGCCTTGTCCTTCTCGGTCGCGGCGGCAGCCGCCAGCTCGGTCGCATGGCCGTCGAGGAGTTCGCGGATGTCGAAGGCCTCGCGGAACATGTTGATGTCGAACTCGGTGACGACATAGCCCTGGCGCGGCCGGCCGGTGACGAGGCCGTCGCGTTCGAGGCGGTTGAAGGCCTCTCGCACCGGCGTGCGGCTGACATTGAGCCTGACCGCGATATCGTTCTCGGTCACGCGCGAGCCCGGTGGAATCTGACCGGTCACGATCATCGCCTTGAGCGAGGAATAGACAGAGTCGCGCAGCGTGTTTTTGGTTTCCTTGGCCAAGTCCGTTTCCAGTTCTCCGGTCTTTCCGCCGGAAGCCGATGTGTTCTCATAGCTGTATTCAAAGTCGGCTCGATTTGCCACGCCCTGGCACCGCGTCCTCCCACCCCCATCAAGGCTCCTGGCAATGCCGCGCGCTGTTGACATCGCCGATCCCCAAGCTACACTCAAAATTGTATACAAAATAGCATGCGAAATCAAAAATAATGGGAACACCGGTTGGAGAGCCGAAAAATGAACAGGATCAGAAGCGTTAGCGTTGTTGCGGTTGCCGCCCTCATGGCGGCCGTCGCGGCCCCCGCCCTGGCGGGCGATACCATCACCGTCGCCTCATGGGGCGGCACCTATCAGGAGGCGCAGACCAAGGCCTTCTTCAATCCGACCGCCGACGCGCTCGGCATCACCATCAAGCAGGACACCACCAATGGCCTCGACGATGTGCGCCTGCAGGTGACCGGCAATGCGGTGAAATGGGATATAACCGAACTCGGCGCCGACGAATGCGCGCGCGGCTCGAAGGAAGGCCTGTTCGAGAAGCTCGACTACGGCATCATCGACAAGAGCGGCATCAACCCGAAGCTGGTGCATGACGACTGGGTCGGCATTTCCTACACCTCCGTCGTCCTCATTTACCGGACCGACGTCTTCGGCGACAAGGGTCCGAAGACCTGGGCCGACTTCTGGAACGTGGAGAAATTTCCGGGGCGGCGCGCGCTGAGCGGCAGCCAGTCGACCGAGACGCTGAGCGTCGCCGCACTCGCCTCGGGCCTGCCTATCGACAAGGTCTATCCGGTCGACATCGACAGCGCGCTGAAATCCGTCGACAAGATCCGTGGCCATATCGATGCCTGGTGGACATCAGGCGCGCAGGCGATGCAGCTGGTCAAGGACGGCGAAGTCGACATGGCGAGCATCTGGAACGGCCGCGCCGGCACGCTGAAGAAGGAAGGGGCGCCGGTCAGCTTCTCCTTCGACCAGGGCGTGCTCACCGCCGACTGCATGGTCATTCCCAAGGGCGCCAAGAACAAGGAAGCCGCCATGAAGGCGCTGGCGATGTTCGTCAGCCCGCAATTGCAGGCCAATCTGCCGCTTTATGTCGACAACGGGCCGGCGAACGAGAAGGCTTTCGAGACCGGCAAGATCCCGCCGGAGCGGATCAAGGACATCAACTCGTCGCCCGAAAACGTCAAGAAACAGGTGCTGCAGGACGCCGAGTTCTGGCGTGACAATCTGGTGGAGGCGACGGAGAAGTTCAACAATCTGATCCAGCAATAGGCCGCGGCCGGACCCAAACCACGGCAGGGCGGCGCACGCTGAAACGGAACCCGCCCTGCTTCCGCCGCCCCTTCACCAGGAGACGATGATCTTGTCCATTGCGCCATCCGCGCTGCCTATCAGCATGCGCCGGATCGAGAAACGATTTGGCAGCGTGTCAGTGCTGCGCGACCTGAACCTCGATGTCGAGGCCGGCGAGTTCCTGACGCTGCTCGGGCCCTCCGGCTCCGGAAAGACGACGCTGCTGATGATCCTGGCCGGTTTCGTCAGGGCCAATGGCGGCTCGATCAGGGTCGGCGGTGACGAGATCATCACCACGCCGCCGCACAAGCGCAACATCGGCATGGTGTTCCAGAACTACGCGCTGTTTCCACATATGAACGTCTTTCACAACATCGCCTTCCCGCTGAAGCAACGCGGCGTGCCGGCCACGGAAACGGCGGCGCGTGTCGAAAAGGCGCTGGAGCTGGTGAAGCTCAAGGGGTTGGGCGAGCGCCGGGTCGACCAGCTTTCCGGGGGCCAGCGCCAGCGCGTGGCCCTGGCGCGCGCCATCGTCTTCGAGCCGCGTATCGTGCTGATGGACGAACCGCTGTCGGCGCTCGACAAGGGCCTGCGCGAACACATGCAGATCGAGCTGCGCGCCCTGCACCGGCGGCTTGGCATGACGACGGTCTATGTCACCCACGACCAGCGCGAAGCCATCACCATGTCGGACCGCATCGCGGTGATGAATGCCGGGCGCATCGAGCAACTCGACAAGCCGGAAACGCTCTACGCCGCGCCCAGGACGCAATTCGTGGCCGGCTTCATCGGCGAATCGAATTTCATTCCGGTCGAATGCCGCAACGGGTCAGTCTGGTATGAGGACAGGCGGATCCAGACGGCAGGGGCGCCGCCGGCCGCCGGCCGGCATCTGATGGTGGTGCGGCCGGAGAAGTTGCGGCTGGTCACGGCGGCCGAGCCGTCGAACGGCATCAACGTGCTCGACGCCACGCTCAGTGACATCATCTACCAGGGCGACAGCTTCGTCTGTTACGCCTCGCTGCGCGACGGCCGCCAGCTGACGTTGCGCGACTATTGCCGCAGCGACGTGCTGTCCAGGCTGCCGGCCCCCGGCCAGCCGGTCAGGCTTGGCCTCGATGCGCAGGACACGATCCTCGTGGAGGCAGAGGGATGAGCGCGCCATCCGCCCTCCTCCAAGAGGCAGCCAGCGCGGGTCGGGACCTCAACGCGCGGGCGCTGCGCGCCGATGCCCGGCGCGAGCAGCTCAGGCTACTGGCGCTCTTATCGCCCAGCCTGTTCCTCGTCTTCGCCATCATCATCGTGCCGATCGGCTGGCTGTTCTGGCTTTCTCTGTTCGACGAGGCCGGCGCCTTCAGCGCGTCCAACTATGCGCGCTTCTTCGAGCAGGCCTCCTACATCAAGACCTTCATCACCACCTTCAAGGTAGCCTTCATCGTCACCGGCGCCTGCGTGCTGCTCGGCTATCCCCTGGCCTACATGCTGTCGCAGCTGCCGCGCCGGGCGGCGTCGATCTGCCTGATCTTCGTCATCCTGCCGTTCTGGACATCGGTGCTGGTGCGCACCTATGCCTGGCTGGTGATCCTGCAGCGCAAGGGCCTGATCAACAGCTGGCTGATCGACCTTGGCGTGATCAGCCAGCCGCTGTCGCTCGCCAACAATCTGTCCGGCGTCGTCATCGGCATGACGCATATATTGCTGCCCTTCCTGGTGCTGCCGCTCTACGCCTCGATGAAGACCATCGACACCGACTGCCTGCGCGCCGGCATGAACCTTGGCGCCGGTCCGGTCGCCACCTTCCGGCAGATCTTCTTTCCACTGTCGCTGCCCGGCCTCGCCTCGGGCGTGGTCATCGTCTTCGTGCTCTGCCTCGGCTTCTTCGTCACGCCTGCGCTGATGGGCGGCGGCAAGGTGATCATGTGGGCGATGCGCATGGAGCAGACCACCAGCCTCTATTCCAACTGGGGTGCGGGCGCGGCGCTTGGCGTGGTGCTGCTGTTGGTCACGCTGGCGCTTCTCGGTCTCTTCCAATGGCTGCTCGGCGCGCGCGCCACCGGTGTGTGGAGTTCGCGATGAGCGGGGACGTCGGCCTGCCGATCTCGCACCGGCAACGTCTGTGGCTCTACGCGCTGGGCGGCCTGGTGCTGTTGTTCCTGATCGCGCCATCGGTCATCATCGTCATCATGTCGTTTTCGGATTCGACGCTGCTGCAGTTCCCACCACAGCAATGGTCGCTGCGCTGGTACCAGAGCTACTTCCAGTCGCTGGAATGGCGCGATGCGACCATCGTATCGGTCAAGGTGGCTGTCATGACCGTACTGGTGGCGACGCCGCTCGGCACCGCCGCCGCCTATGCGATCAACCGGGGTACGTTGCGCTTCAACGGCACCATCAACGCGCTGTTGACGGCTTCGCTGATCATCCCGGTGATCCTGATCGGCATCGGCACCTTCTTCCTCTATGCCCGTATCGGCCTCAACAACACGCTGACCGGCCTGGTCATCGCCCATACGGTGCAGGCGCTGCCCCTGGTGGTGCTGACCGTGCTGTCGGGCCTGCGCTCCTACGACATGAACCAGGAGCGCGTGGCGCGCAGCCTAGGTGCCGGCCGCGTCGCCGCCTTCTGGCAAGTGACGATGCCGCAGATCCGCTTCTCGATCGTCTCGGGCGCGCTGTTCGCCTTCATCACTTCCTTCGACGAGGTGGTGGTTTCGCTGTTCATCTCGGGCGGAGAGACGACGACACTGACGCGCCGCATGTTCAACGCGCTGCGCGACCAGATCGATCCGACCATCGCCGCCATCTCGACCTGCCTGATCGTGCTTTCCGTTCTGCTCCTGTCGGTGGCGCAGATCTTCGGGCGGCGGCATTGATTTCCACCAGACCAATTCGCTGAAGTGACCATGGGATATCCAGACAGAATGCGTGATTTCCAGTTTCCCGGCCGCTCGCCGGTTCGTGCCACGGAAGCGGTTGCCGCGACATCGCATCCGCTCGCCACCCTTGCCGCGATCGACATGCTGCGCGCCGGCGGCAACGCGATGGACGCCGCAGTCTGCGCCGCCGCCGTGCAAGGCGTCGTCGAGCCGCAATCGACCGGCATTGGTGGCGATTGCTTTGTCCTTTACTGTCCGAAGGGACAAGGCGACGTGCTGGCCTTCAACGGTTCTGGCCGAGCGCCCGCGGGCGCCACCGTCGACTGGTACCTCGACAAGGGTTTCAGCGAGCTTCCCAAACAGGGGCCGCACGCGGTGACCGTGCCAGGCGCCATCGATGCCTGGTGCCGGCTGCTGGAAGATCATGGCCGCAAGAGCCTGGCCGAGGTGCTGGTTCCGGCCATCCACTACGCCGAGAACGGCTATGTCGTGCATGACCGCGTCGCCTTCGACTGGGCCGAGCCGGAGACCGACCTGTCGGCCGACGAGCATGCCGCGCGCATCTTCCTGCCGGGCGGCCAGGCGCCGAAGGCCGGCGACATCCACCGCCAGCCGGAACTCGCCGCCACCTTGCGGATAGTCGCAAAGCAGGGCCGCGCAGGGTTTTACGAAGGTGCTGTCGCCGACGACATGGTGCGCCGGCTCAATGAACTCGGCGGGCTGCATTCGCACGATGATTTCGCAGCGACCAAGGGCGACTATGTGGCGCCGGTCAGCACCTCTTATGGCGGCCATGACATCCACCAGATGCCGCCGAACAACCAGGGGCTGACGGCGCTGTTGATGCTGAACGTGCTGTCGGGCATCAAACTCGGCGGGCTCGACCCCAACGGCGCCGAGCGCCTGCATCTCGAAATCGAGGCCGGACGCCTCGCCTACCAGGACCGCGACCGATACCTCGGCGACCAGGACCATGTCTCGGTGCCGGTGAGAGAGCTTCTGTCCAGCGCCTATGCCGACCGGCTGCGCGCCGAGATTCATCGCGACCGCGCCATGACGCATCTGCCGCGCCTGGACCTGCCCGGCAGCGACACGGTCTACATCTCGATCGTCGACCGCGACCGCAACGCGGTCTCTTTCATCAACTCGACCTATTATTCGTTCGGCAGCGGTGTCGTCGGTCCGAAGACCGGCGTCGTGCTGCAGAACCGCGGCTTGAGCTTCCGCCTCGACCCGGCGCACCCGAACGCGATCGCGCCCGGCAAGCGGCCTATGCACACCATCATGCCCGGCATGGCGACGAAGAACGGCCGCGCGGTGATGCCGTTCGGCGTCATGGGCGGCGGCTACCAGCCTTTCGGCCATGTCCACCTTTTGACCAACATGATCGACTTCGGCATGGACCCGCAGCAGGCGCTGGACGCGCCGCGCGTGTTCTACAATGACGGCGTTGTGGAGGCCGAGCGCAGCGTTCCCGCCGAGGCGCTCGAAGGCCTGCGCAAGCGCGCCCATCGCGTCGCCGAACCGCAGCATCCGCTCGGCGGCGGGCAGGCGGTGCTGATCGACTGGGAGAAAGGCACGCTCACCGGTGCCTCCGATCCGCGCAAGGACGGGATGGCGCTGGGGTATTGAGGCGGTTGGAGGAATTTCCGGACGGTGGCATCGCCCCTTCATCCGCCCTTCGGGCGTTCGTCGTTCGAAAAGCCAAGCAATTGGCTTTTCATCTGCTGCGCGGTCCACTCCTCAACTCCCCACAAACGGAGAGAAGGAGGCGGTGCTTATCCCCAGGGCTTTCTAGAAGCAGTCGTTTGAAACATAGTCGGTGACCATGAGCACGAATTCAGAAAACCTTTCCCATCGTCTCGCCGCCGGCGCCGACGACGCTCCGGCAATCCTGGCACCCGAGAGAGCCACACTCACCCATGGCGGGCTGCGGAGCCTGATCCAGGCCACGGCCGAGCAGCTGCACAAGCTCGGCATCGGTCGCGGCGACCGGGTGGCGATCGTGCTGCCGAACGGGCCCGAGATGGCCACCGCCTTCGTGACGGTAGCGGCGGCCGCGTCGACGGCGCCGCTCAATCCGGCCTACCGGGCCGACGAGCTCGATTTCTACCTCACCGACATCGGCGCCAAGGCGATCCTTGTCGCGGAGAACGAGACCGGGCCGGCGGTGACGGTGGCCGAACGCCTCGGCATCGGCGTGTTGAGGCTCATCGTGCAGCCCGATGCACCTGCCGGCAGCTTCACCATCGAGGGCGCGGCGGTCGGTCCGCGAGCAGCGCCCGACATGGCAGGGGATGGCGACATCGCGCTTTTGCTGCACACGTCGGGTACGACATCGCGTCCAAAACTGGTGCCGCTCAGCCATGCCAACATCGCCGCCTCCGCTCGCCATATCGGCGCGACGCTCGGCCTGACCGCCGACGACCGCTGCCTCAACATCATGCCGCTGTTCCACATCCATGGCCTGATCGCGGCGGTGCTGTCGTCGCTGGCAGCCGGCGGCAGCATCTACTGTACGCCGGGCTTCAACGCCTTGCGCTTCTTCCAATGGCTGAGCGAGGCACAACCGAGCTGGTACACGGCGGTACCGACCATGCATCAAGCCATCCTGTCCCGGGCAGCCCGCAATCCAGAGGTGCTGGCGGCAGCGCGTCTGCGCTTCATCCGCTCGTCCTCGGCGTCGCTGCCGGCGCAAGTGATGGCCGAGCTCGAGGCGACCTTCGGCTGTCCGGTGATCGAATCCTACGGGATGACCGAGGCGGCGCACCAGATGGCTTCGAACCGGCTGCCGCCGGGCCTGCGCAAGCCGGGCAGCGTAGGGGCTTCCGCCGGCCCCGAGGTGTCGGTGATGGCGCCCGACGGGCGGCTGCTGACAGCCGGCGAGACCGGCGAGATCGTCATTCGCGGCCCCAATGTCACGGCGGGCTATGAGAAGAACCCGGACGCCAACGCCGCGGCCTTCGCGCATGGCTGGTTCCACACCGGCGACCAGGGCGTGCTCGACGAGGACGGTTATCTCAGGGTCACCGGCCGGCTCAAGGAGATCATCAACCGCGGCGGCGAAAAGATCTCGCCGCTCGAGGTCGACGACGTGCTGATGGACCATCCGGCGGTGGCGCAGGTGGTCACCTTCGCCATGCCGCATGACAAGCTCGGCGAAGAGGTGGCGGCGGCCGTGGTGCTGCGCGAAGGCATGAGCGCCACCGAAAGCGATATACGCGCTCACGCCGCGACGCGGCTCGCCGACTTCAAGGTGCCGCGCAAGGTGCTGATCCTGGACGAAATCCCCAAGGGCGCGACGGGCAAGCTGCAGCGCATCGGGCTTGCCGCCAAACTCGGACTTTGACGATGAAGATCACCATTTTCGGCGCCGGCGCGATCGGCGGCTATCTCGCCGCCAAGCTGGCGATCGCCGGCCGCACGGATCTGTCGATCGTCGCGCGCGGCGCCCACCTCGAAGCGATCAGGGCAAATGGACTGCGCCTGATCGAGGACGGCCAGGAATCGGTCGCTCCCGTCCGGGCCGCCGCCAGCGCCGAGGACCTCGGCGTGCAGGACACTGTCGTGCTGGCGCTAAAGGCCCATTCGCTCAACCCCGCGCTGGACCAGATCGCGCCGCTGTTTGGAGACCACACATCGGTCGTCACCATGCAGAACGGCGTGCCGTGGTGGTATTTCCATGGCGTGGGCGGGCCGCTCGAAGGCACCAGGCTGAACGCGGTCGATCCCGGCGGCGCGATCTGGCAGCGGATAGGGCCGGAGCGCGTCATCGGCTCGGTCGTCTATCCCGCCGTCGAGGTCGGCGCACCCGGCCTTATCCGCCATGTCGAGGGCAAGCGCTTCTCGCTCGGGGAACCCTCGGGCGAGCGCAGCGAACGGGTCACGCGTCTGGCCGAGGAAATGGTCAAGGCCGGCCTGCAGGCGCCGGTGCGTGAGGATATCCGCAGCGAAATCTGGGTGAAGCTGTGGGGCAACCTGTCCTTCAACCCGATCTCGGCTCTGACCGGCTCCACGCTGGCGGGAATCGTCGCCGACGAAGGCACCCGCACGCTGGCCCGCACCATGATGCTGGAGGCGCAAGCGATCGGCGAAAGCCTGGGCGTGCGTTTTCCGATCGGGGTCGACCGCCGCATCAAGGGCGCCGGCGATGTCGGCGAGCACAAGACCTCGATGCTGCAGGATTTGGAGCGCGGTCGCCCGATGGAGATCGACGCGCTGGTAACAGCGGTACAGGAACTTGGCCGGCTAACGGACAAGCCGACGCCGGCAATTGACGCGGTGTCGGCGCTGGTGCGGCGGCTGGCGGTGGAGCGCGGGTGTTACGGGTGAGGGGGAAGGCTGAGCCTTGACCTGCTCGTACCCTGCCCAACATATCGTCGGCCCGGCCTCCACGGCATCGCCGAGCACCACTACTTACCGGAACAGTCGCCGCAGACCATACTCTTTGAACCTCTCATATGGCGCAAAGCTGTCCTCTGCCTTCATACGGACCAGGGCGCCTTCGTAGGCTTCGATCAGAAAAGCGGCGGCCGCGTCGGCGGCGACGCCGGGGGCTAGGGCACCAGCGGCATCCGCCTCCCGCAGGGCATCGCGCAGGTTGAACTCCCAGAGGGCGAAGCACTGCTGCAGTGTTTTGCGGAGCGCCGGGCTGCGGGTGGCCAGGGTCTGTGCCACGACGCCGTAGAGGCAGCCACCGAGCGGCTGCTCGCCGCGCAATTCTTGCTCCAGCGCGGCGAAGTAGGTCTCCAAGCGCTGCTGCGGGCTCTGCGTCGGATCGGTCAGCAGCACGGCCAGATTCTGACGGTAGTGCTCACCATAGGCTTCCAGTACGGCGCAGGCGAAGACCTCTTTGCTGGGAAAGAAGTGATAGAAGGAACCCTTGGGCACGCCGGCCTCGGCCAGAATCGGGCCGACTCCGACACCGTCGTAGCCATTCGTCAGCAAGGCCTTCAACCCCACCCTGATCAGCTCTTTACGTGTCGCACTTTCTGCCATAGAGCTACAAGTAGACCGGTCGTCTAGTACAGTCAAGACCCAGCGCGACCGGCTGGAGAGCGGCATGGTCAGCAGCGTGCAAGAAGGCCTGATCGACACAGGCGTGGTTTCTAAAAGGCACAAGGAGCAACGGCTGTACGGGGTGCTGCTGGTCATGGCGTCGACCCTGATGTGGAGCAGCGCCGGCTTTTTCGTCCGCACGCTTGACCTGGATCTCTGGACCATGACGGCCTGGCGCTCGCTTTTCGCCTGCCTCTTACTGCTGCCACTGGCTTTCATGCTGCGCGGGCGGGCGCTCTTCCGGCTGTGGCAGAGTGTCGGGCTGGGCGGACTGGTAGCGATACCCATAATGGCGATAGCCATGTTCAGCTACGTCGCGGCGTTGAAGTTGACCAGCGTGGCCAATGTCATGGTCGTCTATGCAACTGTGCCCTTCCTGGCCGCCGCCCTGGCCTTCCTACTGCTACGTGAACGGCCCGGCCTGCGCGCGCTCTGCGCCGCCAGTGTGGCCTTTATCGGGGTGATGATCATGGCCGGCTCGGTCACCGCAACGGCGGACCTTGCGGGCAACGGCTTCGCGCTGTTGATGACAATAGGCTTCGCCGCCTCCGTCGTCGTCGCCCGACGCTGGACCAGCTACGACGCAGTGCTGGTGACGGGGCTAGCGAGTGGCCTGTGTGCGCTGGCCTGCTTCGCCGTAGTCCTTGCCACGCTGCCAGCCCTGCCGGTGCCGACCGTGCGGCAATTCGGCATCCTCTTCCTCTTTAGCCTAGCCACGCAGAGCCTCAGCTACCTCTTCTTCCTACTGGGTAGCCGCCATGTGCCCTCATCGGAGGCGGGACTGATTGCCTTGCTCGACGTGGTGCTGGGCCCTCTTTGGGTGTGGCTTGTCTTTGCAGAGACGCCAGGGATTCCAGCCCTGATCGGCGGTGCGCTAGTGCTGCTGGCCGTGGTGGGCTACCTCACACTGCCGCGCTTTGGGACCGCTTCATCCTGAAATTCCAAAGATCATAAGAATCTGGTGACGGGGATTACCCGACAGGCGGATCCGCTCATCGCGTCGAATCAATCCGGAGCGGATCAGCCTCCGCCCACCCGCCCGAGCACCCGCGCGTAAAGCTCGCCGACGATGCCGCGGCGGAAGACCAGCACGCACACCATGAAGATGAGCCCGGTGGCGATGGTCACCGGGAAACCGGAGGTGGCGAGCGTGTTTTCCAGCCCGACGACGAGGCTGGCGCCGACGATCGGCCCGACCATCGTGCCGATGCCGCCGAGCAGCGTCATCAGGATCACCTCCCCCGACATCTGCCAGGTGACGTCGGTGAGCGTGGCGAACTGGAAGACGATCGCCTTGAGGGAGCCTGCCAGCCCGGCCAGCGCCGCCGACATGACGAAGGCGCCGAGCTTGTAGTTGGCGACGGAATAGCCCAGCGAAATGGCGCGGTTCTCGTTTTCGCGGATCGAGCGCAGGATCATGCCGAAGGGCGAATTGACGATGCGCCAGATGGCGAAGACGCCGACCAGGAACACGCCAAGCACGAAATAATACATGTTCAGCGAGACGTTCAGGTCGAGGACGCCAAGCAGCATGCCGCGCGGCACGCCCTGAATGCCGTCCTCGCCCTCGGTGAAGGGCGCCTGGACGCAGAAGAAGAAAAACATTTGCGACAGCGCCAGCGTGATCATGGCGAAATAGATGCCCTGCCGGCGAATGGCGAAGAAGCCCATGACAAGGCCGAGCAGGGCGGCCCCCGCCATGCCGAGCAGGATGCCGGCTTCCGGCGGCCAGCCCCAGACCTTGACGGCGTGCGCGGTGAAGTAGGCGGCGCCGCCAAAGAAGGTGGCGTGGCCGAACGACAGCAGGCCGGTATAGCCGAGCAGGAGATTGAACGCGCAGGCGAACAGCGCGAAACACAACATCTTCATCAGGAAGATCGGATAGACCAGGAAGGGCGCCACCAGCAGCGCCAATATGCCGAGCCCGACCAGCGTCCATTCGAGCCATGCCGGGGTTCTGGCTGATGTCTCGCGAAGCGTCAGCTCGGCCATGTCGGGTGTCCCTTGCGCCATGTCAGGCGTCCCTTCCGAACAGGCCGGCCGGCCGGACCAGAAGCACGATCGCCATGATGACGAAGACCACGAGGTTGGAGGCCTCGGGGTAGAAGACCTTGGTCAGGCCCTCGGCGAGGCCAAGCATGTAGCCAGTGACGATCGCGCCGAGGATCGATCCCATGCCGCCGACCACGACGACCGCGAAGACGACGATGATGAGATCCGATCCCATCAGCGGGCTCACCTGATAGACGGGTGCCGCCAGAATTCCGGCCAGCCCGGCAAGGGCGGAGCCGAGGCCGTAGGTCAGCGTCAGCAGCAACGGCACATTGACGCCGAAGGCCTGGACGAGACGGGGATTCTCGGTTGCCGCGCGCAGATAGGAACCGAGCCTGGTCTTCTCGATCAATGCCCAGGTTCCGAAACAGACGATCAGCGAGGCGACCACGACCCAGCCGCGATAATTGGGCAGGAACATGAAGCCGAGATTGGTGCCGCCCGAAAGCAGCGGCGGCACGGCGTAGGGATTTCCCGACACACCGTAAGAGTAGCGGAATATGCCTTCGAGCACGAGCGCGAGGCCGAAGGTGAAGAGCAGGCCGTAGAGTGGATCGGTGTCGTAAAGCCGTGACAGCGCCAGGCGCTCGACCACGATGCCGAAGAGGCCGACGATCAGCGGCGCAAGGATCAGAGCCGGCCAATAGCCGATGCCGAGATAGGTGAGCAGGAGATAACCTGTGAAGGCGCCGAGCATATACTGGGCGCCATGGGCGAAATTGATGACACGCAGCAGGCCGAAGATGACGGCCAGGCCCAGGCTCAGCATGGCGTAGAAAGAGCCGTTGATCAGGCCGACCAGCAACTGGCCGAGGAAGGCCTGGACGGGGATGCCGAAGATCATCGTCATGGCGTCATCATACACCCAGAATTTCGTGGAGCTGCGTCATGCGGTCCGCCAGTTCGCCGGTCGGAAATCCGGCGACGACCTTGCCGTGCTCCATCAGATAGAAACGGTCGGCGACACGGCTGGCGAAGCGGAAATTCTGCTCGACCAGCAGGATCGTCATACCGCGCTTCTTCAACGTCACCAGCAACTCGCCGATGCGTTGCACGATGACGGGAGCGAGGCCCTCGGTCGGCTCGTCGAGAAGCAGCATCTTCACACCGGTCCTGAGCATGCGCGCGATCGCCAGCATCTGCTGTTCGCCGCCCGACAGCCTTGTGCCAGGGCTGTTGCGCCGCTCCTTCAGATTGGGGAAGAGATCGAATATTTCCGCGACGCTCATGCCGCCTTCGGCGACGACCGGCGGCAGGACCAGGTTCTCTTCGACGGTCAGCGTCGCGAAGATGCCGCGCTCCTCAGGCACGAAGCCGATGCCTTGGTGCGCGGTGCGGTGCAGCGGCAGACGCATCAGGTCCGTGCCGTCGAAAACGACCTCGCCCGTTCGCTTGCGGATCAGCCCCATGATGGCCCGCAGCGTCGTCGTCTTGCCGACGCCGTTGCGGCCGAGCAGCGTGACCGTTTCGCCGCGAAGTACTTCCAGGTCGACGCCGTGCAGCGCATGGCCCTCGCCATACCAGGCGTTGAGACCGCGGACCACCAGCAGGGGCGCGGCATCAGTCATCGGCGGTGCCCATATAGGCGACCTTGACGCGTTCGTCGCGGCTGACTGTGGCGTAGTCGCCGGCCGCAAGCACCTCGCCGCGCTGCATGACCGTGATCCAGTCGCAGAGATCTGCGACAACCGTCAGATTGTGCTCGACCATCAAAACTGCGCGGTCGCTGGCCACCGAGCGAATGATGGCCGAAACCGTGGCCACGTCCTCATGCCCCATGCCGGCCATCGGCTCGTCCAGCAGCAGCACTTTCGGATCGAGCGCCAATGTGGTGGCGATCTCGAGCACGCGTTTCCTGCCATAGGAAAGATCGCCGGCCAGCCTGTTCCTGGCATCGTCGAGGCCGACGGAGCGCAGCAACTCCACGGCGCGCGGCGTCAACCGATCGAGTGCCGTGAGCGAACGCCAGAACTGGACGCCGAGGCCAGCCGGCCGCTGCAGCGCGACGCGCACATTGTCGAGCACGCTGAGGTGCGGAAAGATCGCCGATATCTGGAACGAGCGCACCAGCCCCATCCGCGCCACCTTCGCCGGCGAGGTGCGGGTGATGTCGTGGCCGAGCAGTTCGATCCTGCCGCTGGTCGGCGCCAGGAACTTGGTGAGCAGGTTGAAAACGGTCGTCTTGCCGGCGCCGTTGGGCCCGATCAGGGCATGGATGTTGCGATGGCGGACATCGAGGTCGACATTCCTGACGGCGACGAAGCCGGCGAAGTCGCGCCGCAGCCCGCGGGCGGACAGCACCACAAGCGGTTCGCTCCCGTCGAGGTCAGGCGGCGCCATCGGCCGCGCCGATCACTGGGCCGCCGTTGGGCAGCCGCTCTCCTTCTCGCTCAGGAAAGCCTCCTTGCCGGGGATGGTGGCGAGATATTTGTAGTAGTCCCAATCCTTGGTGCTCTCGCTGGGCGCCTTGACCTGGTAGAGATACATGTCGTGGACCATGTTGCCGTCCGCCTGCACCTTGCCGTTGGTAATCACGGCGTCGTCCACCGGCAGCGAATGCAATTGCTTGGCGACGGCCTCAGTCTCGTCGGTGCCGGCCTTGTCGATCGCTTTCAGATACTGCGTCACCGCCGAATAGGTCGCGGCCTGGATCATGTTCGGCATGCGGTTGGTGCGCTTGAAAAAGCGCTGTCCGAATTCGCGGCTCTTGTCGTCGCGATCCCAGTAATAGCCCTCGGTCAGCACGACGCCTTGCGCCGCCTGGAGACCGAGCCCATGCACCTCGGCCAGTGTGAACAGAAGCGCCGCGAGACGCTGGCCGCCCTGGACGATGCCGAATTCGGCCGCCTGCTTGATGGAATTGGACGTGTCGAGGCCGGCATTCGCCAGCCCGATGACCTTGGCGCCCGAAGACTGCGCCTGCAGCAGGAAGGATGAGTAATCGGTCGACCCGAGGGGATAACGCACCTCGCCCAGCACCTTGCCGCCATGGCTCTCGACGAATTTGGCGGTCTGCTCCTTGAGCGAATAGCCGAACGCATAGTCGACGGTGACGAAGAACCAGCTGTCGCCGCCCTGCTGCACGAGGGAGCCGCCGGTTCCCACCGCCTGCGAATGGGTGTCATAGGCCCAGTGGAAGCCGTAGGGCGAGCACTGCTTGCCGGTAAGGTCGGTGGTCGCGGCACCCGTAACGATGTCTATCTTCTTCTTTTCCTTGGAAATCCCCTGGACGGCGAGCGCGACCGATGAGGTCGTCAGTTCCATGATGGCGTCGACCTGTTCGGTGTCGTACCACTGCCGTGCGATGTTGGAGGCGATGTCGGGCTTGTTCTGGTGGTCAGCGCTGATGATCTCGATCGGCGCGCCCTGCACCTTGCCGCCGAAATCCTCGACCGCCATCTTGGCCGCCTCGACCGACCATTTGCCGCCGAAATCGGCATAGACGCCGGATTGGTCATTGAGGATGCCGATCTTGACTTTCCCATCGGAAATTTCGGCGGCCGAGGCGGGGATCGCGGTCGCGGCGAGGAGCGCGGCCGAAACGAAACAGCATGCCTTCATATGTACTTCCTCCCATCATGAATCCGACCGTCCCCCCAAACGATCACCAGCAAGCGGTATTGAACATGTGCAAGATGAGGAGGAACGGCAAGGGGCGGCTTGCGGATTTCACGTTCGAAGCCTGGCAGGCTCTTGCTCGCCGGACGGCTTTCCGAGCCTGCCGCCGCCGCCGGGGTGGCAGCAAGGCCGATCGGCCAGATCATGTCAGCCGGAAGCTCGGGAAGCGGCACGGCCATGTGAGGCGTGACCGGCGGCATGGCGGAATCAGCGCACACATCATCCCATTCTTAGTCAGGGGAATGGACTCGACCGCCAGAGCCGTAACGCTTAGATTGCGGTATGGATCGCTAGGCTCCAGGGGGAAGCCAACTGAGATATCAGGATGGCTTTGGTAATGAATAGATCGATAACCGCCGTTACCGTGACGCACAACAGCGCGCATACCGTGCGCGGCGCGCTCGCTTGCCTGCCCCCGGGCATCGAGATCGTGTGCGTCGACAATGCAAGCACCGACGATCTTTCCGCCGCGCTATCCGGTTTTGCCGTTCATCGCATCGATAATCCTGAAAACCTCGGCTTTGGGCGTGCCTGCAACATCGGGGCGGCGGCGGCATCGGGAGAGTATTTGCTGTTCGTCAACCCCGATGTGCGCCTTGGCGCGGACGCCGTCGACGCGCTCATGCAGGCGGCTGAACGCTACCCGAATTGCGGCGTCTTCGTGCCGCGCACAAACACGGTGGATGGGCGCCTGTGGTTTCGCGAGCAGAGCGAAATCGATCGCCTTTCCGGCGTGTCGCTGCCCACACGTATCCGGCAGGTCTGGGGGGACTGTTGCGTGCGCTTCGTCAATGGCGGCGTGTTCATGATCAGAAGAACACTGTTCCTCGATACAGGAGGCTTCGACGAGGATATCTTCCTGTATTTCGAGGATGACGATCTCTCTTATCGACTGCTGCAGCGTGACGAACCCATGATCCTTGTCAGTAGCGCGCATGCTGTCCACGACGTTGGCACTTCGGTTGCACAATCAACCCGGTCACGGATCTTCCGGTATCGGTCCAAGATGCGATCGGAGATCCATTTGCGCAGAAAATACGGCATAGCCTATAGCCCATTTGTGGACATACTCCGCTATCTGACGAAGATAGGCTTCTACTGTCTTACGCTTAATCGAAATAGACTGATCAATTCCCTGGGCCGGCTGATCGGCATATTTGACAGCATCCTTGACCGATCGCACGCGAATCGGAACAGCGGCTATGTCGCCTGACGCTATCGACACGAGACTTGTTCCGCCTGATGTCCTGCCCTGCGAACCGCGAAAAGGCGACGCATATGGCGTCGGCCGAAGCGGTGCGCTGAGCGAAATCCACATTCACACGCCGGGACGCTACATCGTCGAGCTTTCGCCAACAGAGAGGCGGATGCCGTTTCTCCGGCTCAATGTTCGCCGCCCGGGACAGGCCGACAAGATCGTCTATGTGCCTGTCACCAGGCGGACGTCCTATCTGCTTAGAAGCCGTGAAGGCGGGCTGGTGCTGCGGTTTGATAGAGGCGACGTCGTTGCAGCGAGTGCCCGCCTCCTAAGCATCAGGGATATTGGCGCGCTGTTGAGACGGCGCCGCCGCCACAAGCGATTTCAACTGCCGCTTGGCCAAGGCCTTGTATTGCAGCCTCTTTTGCACATTTCAGGGGCGGAAGGGCGCGAGTTGGCTCGTGCCCTCGGCAGCCTTGCCGGTTGGGGTTTTGGCACGGCGAGCGACAATCTGCAGAAAACCCTGTCGCGGCACTTTGATGGTCCGCCAGCCGAGGCCCCCGAGCGCCGGCCCACCGTCAAACCCAGGATCGCCGTAGCGCTTCACCTGCATTACCCCGATCTCTGGCCCGAATTCGAGGCGCTGCTGGCGACGATCGATCGACCGTTCCATCTCATCCTTACACTGACCCAGTCCGACGTGGCACTCGCGCAACGCGTCCAGGCGAGATTTCCGGATGCCGAGGTGGTCGTTTATGACAATCGCGGTCGCGACGTCGGTCCTTTCATCCAATTGCTTCGCGAAGGAAGGCTCGATCCCTTCGACCTGATCTGCAAGCTGCATGGCAAGAAGTCCGGGCCGCGCGGACCGCGCATGGTCCTCGGTGATATCTGGCGCCAGGCGAGTGCGTTCGACCTGATCGGATCCCGCGACATGGTTGACCGCATCATCGCCGAGTTCGAGCGTTCGCCCGATACCCAGATGATTGGATCCAGACGCTTTCGGTTGCCCAATGAATGGAAGGGGGAGAAGGCTGCGTGGGGCGAGAACAAGGCGATGGTCCTCAATTTGCTGGAGACGATGGGGATGCCCTCCAGCTCTCGTCTCGACTTCTTTGCCGGAACGATGTTCTGGGTCCGCCGCGGCGCGCTGGAACCTCTCATGCGGCTTGATCTGCCTTTGGCGGTCTTCCCCGAAGAGGCAAGCCAACAAGACGGCACGTTGCAGCATGCCCTAGAGCGTGTGCTTGGAATGATCTGCACAAAGATCTCCGGCGTTGCCTGGGATGACGACATGGCGCCGGATTCCCGCGAGGCAGACCCGATTGGATAGATCCGAATTCCTGATCTTCATAGGATCGCTCACCAGCAGAAGGCGCTGGAAGATCTTCCAAACCTGGCAACGAATTCGCGCCAGCGGGTTGTTCGATTTGTCGTGGTATCTGGTCCAGAATCCGGATGTAGCCAGGAGCGGAAAGGACCCGATCCTGCATTACATCAGGCACGGTGCCGCCGAGTCACGAAACCCGAGTCCGGACTTCGACAACGAATACTACCTGGCGAAGTATCCCGACGTGACTGCCGCGTCGATGAATCCGTTGGATCACTACATTCGTTTCGGCAAGATTGAGGGGCGCAGCATCCGGCGTGCTCCGGGCACAAATGCCGGCGCCCTCCAGAGACCCGCTAGCTATGTGCCGCGATCCGGCGAGGGGCGACCAGCCGCTTTGAGGGCGCGCCTCATTGCATTTTATCTGCCGCAGTTTCATCCGATTCCTGAAAATGATGCCTTCTGGGGAAAGGGCTTCACGGAATGGACGAATGTGACGCGGGCGACGCCGCAGTTCGACGGTCATTACCAGCCCAGGCTGCCGGCGGATCTTGGCTTCTACGACCTGCGCGTGAAGGACATCCAGAAGGAGCAGATCGAGATTGCCCTTCAGTATGGCCTCTCGGGGTTCTGTTTCCACTTCTACTGGTTCAACGGCAAGCGCGTTCTTGAGATGCCGATCGCCCAATTCGTCGAGAACGATGCACACGAGATGGGCTTCTGCATCAATTGGGCAAACGAGCCGTGGAGCCGCCGTTGGGATGGGCGCGAACAGGAAGTCTTGATCCCGCAATCGCACTCGCCCGAGGACGACCTGGCCTTCATCCAATACGTATCCGGCTATTTCCGCGACAGAAGGTACATCCGTATCGCCGGCAAGCCACTGCTTATGGTTTATCGGCCCGGATTGTTTCAGTCTGCAGCTGAAACGGCACGGCGCTGGAGAGCCTATTGCCGGGAGGCCGGCATCGGCGAGATTTTTCTTGCCTATCCGCAATCGTTCGCCTCGGGCGATCCCGCCGAATTCGGATTCGACGCCGCCGTCGAGTTTCCACCGAATCTTGGACGATTTCCCGATATCAGCGCCAGCATCCCAACGCTCAAGAGCGGCTTCAGGGGGAAGATCTACGACTGGACAGAGCTCCTCAATCGCAGCCGCGCCTACCCGCAGGTTCCCTACACGCTGTTTCGCGGACTTTGCCCTTCCTGGGACAACACGGCGCGGAGGATGGAGGCCGCCTACATTCTGGTGAACGCATCGCCGTCCCGCTACGGAGAATGGCTCGCCAACGCGGTCGTCGATACATGCGACCGTTTTGCCGATTTCGACAGCCGGCTGATCTTCATCAATGCCTGGAACGAGTGGGCGGAGGGAGCCTATCTCGAGCCTGATGCCCGCTATGGCTACGCCTATCTGCAGGAGACGAGGGACGTCCTGTCGGCACGGCGGGCGGCCGGCAGATCACCCGGGGGGCCGTCGTGGCGCGTTTTGTTCGTGTCGCACGATGCGGCTCTCGGTGGAGCGCAGGCATCGTTGATGAACATCATCCAATGGCTGCAATCGCACACCAATCTGGAGATCAAGGTGCTGTGCCTGGCAGGTGGTCAACGGCTCGAAGAGTTTCGACGTCTCGTCGATACCGTCGTTCTGGATGATCTGGTTTTGAAGACCGCGACGACCGCCACAAAGCTGGCCTGCATTACGGCCTGGTTCGGCGGCAGGCCGGATCTCATCTATTGCAACAGTCTGGCTACCGGCCGCGTGCACGCGCTGCTTGCTAGACTGGGCAGTCCGATCCTGACGCATGCCAGGGAGTTGGGAACGAGCGTTGCCCGATACGCAAAGGACAATATGGGCGATGTCGTTTCCCGCACGCAGAGATTTGTAGCGTGTTCCCGAAGTGTCCGGGACTATCTGGTATCCGAGCACAACGTCGCAGCGGACGCCATCGACGTCATCCCAAGTGCGGTTCCGCAACCCACCGCCGACCACAACCTTACGGAAATCCGGCGCCTTGAAAGCCGCCGCCTTGCCGGCTGGCCGACGGACAAGGTCATCGTCCTGGGTTCCGGCGTCGGCATGCCCTTCCGCAAGGGTGCCGACCTCTTCATCGAGGTCGCCCGAATCCTTCGGGCACGCGGGGTTGAAGACTATCATTTCTACTGGCTCGGCTCGTTTCCGGGGCGGGAACGGGATGAGGTTGTCGGTACATGGTCGCAGCAACTCGACAGATTGCGGGCCGACGGGTTGGACGAAAAAGTCACATTTCTGGGTGATGTCGACGATGTGGGAGCTTACCTTCGGCGCGCCGATCTGTTTCTTCTGACGTCCCGCGAAGAGCCGTTCGGCCGCGTCATGCTGGAGGCGGCCTTCGCCGAATTGCCGGTGATCTGCTTCGCAGGCAGCGGCGGGGCACCGGAGTTCGTCGAGGAGGATGCCGGCATCATAGTCGAGCGGGCTGATCCCGCCGCGATGGCCGATGCCGCGTTGAGACTGATCCGGGACAAGTCCCTGCGGATGCAGCTTGGCAAGCAGGCGGGCGTCAAGGCAAGGCTACATTTTTCCACCGATCGGGTCTTTCCGCGCCTTCTGTCGGCCATGCGGAAGGTCGCCGACAAGCCGCCGGCGGTCTCGGTCATCGTGCCGAACTACAATTACGCCCGCCATCTGCATGAGCGCATGGACAGTATTCTGGGGCAGTCGTTTCAGGATTTTGAACTCATCATCCTGGACGATGCCTCGACAGACGGCAGCCAATCGATCCTGAATTATTACGCCGGTGTCCATGGCACCCGTGTCATCGTCAATGACAGGAATTCCGGGGCGCCTTACCCCCAGTGGTTCAAGGGCATGGCGCTTGCAAGGGCCGACTTGATCTGGATCGCCGAAGCCGATGACGTATCAGACCCGAGTTTCCTCGAAACACTGGTGCCCTTGTTCCGCGATCCAGGCGTGAAGTTTGCCTTTTGCGCATCGAAGATCATCAATGATCGAAGCGAGACCGTCGGCGACTATCTGTCCAGCCCGTACCTCACCGATCTCTCCAATTTCAAATGGAGGCGCAGCTACCAAGTTTCGGCGGCGCAGGAGGTCAACGAAGGGCTGGGTGTCAAGAACACGGTCATCAATATCAGCGCGGCGGTTTTCCGGAAGTTCGACATCACGCCGGATTTCGTCGCGCAGGTCCTGTCCCTGCCAGCGGGCGGCGACTGGTACTTTATCCTCGAGGCAATCCGCAACGGCTCCGTCGCTTATGAGGCTGCATTGCTCAACCATCACCGCCGGCACGACGACAGCGTTACCAGCGCCGTCACGGCCTCCCATTCAGAGGCACTGCTGCGCACGCGGCAGATGATCCATCAGCATGTTTTGCACACATACGAAACGGATTTGGCCATCAAGCCGAAAATGGCCGAACATGTCCTGCAACTCTGGAACCAGCTCTTTCCCGGGCGCCCGGCCGGCGAGATGGAAAGCCTGTATTCGCTAACCAAATTGGGCGAATTCCCTGCGAGAAGCCCGCGGATCCCAGAGATTGCTCTCGAGCAGTAGCCGTTTCACGGAAACGGTGACCTGCTCCACTCTGTTTTGACGCAATTCCGCACGGGAACCCGCTTCACACTTTTCCTGGAATTGCTCTAATTACCGGCAGCGACGAGATGGCCGTTGCCGACATCTTGCAAGGCCAGCTTTAGCGGCGCCTCGCCGATCTTGCGGGTCGCGCTCGGGATCTCCTGATCGAGCCGGGCGAAGCGGCTTCTGCGCCTGGCCGGATCAGGCACCGGCACGGCCTCGATCAGCTGTTTCGTGTAGGGATGACGCGGGTTGGAAAAGACTTGGTCGCGCGTGCCCATCTCGACGATCTGGCCGAGATACATGACGGCGACGCGGTCGGAAATGTTCTCGACCACCGCCATGTCGTGCGAGATGAAGAGGTAGGCGACGCCGAATTCGCGCTGCAGTTCCTTCAACAGGTCGAGGACGCGCGCCTGCACCGAGACGTCAAGCGCCGACACGCTTTCATCCGCGATGATCAGTTTTGGCCGCAGCGCCAGCGCGCGCGCAATGCAGACACGCTGGCGCTGGCCGCCGGAGAATTCGTGCGGATAGAGCTCCATCTGGTCGGCCGACAGACCGACACGGTCGAACAATGCCGCCACACGCTCCCGCCGCTCATCCTTCGAGGCAATGCCGTGGATCACCAGCGGCTCGGCAACGAGGTCACCGACGCGCATGCGCGGGTCGAGCGAGGCGAAGGGATCCTGAAAAATCATCTGCACGTCGCGACGCACCGCCTTGCGTTCGTCGCGGCCCAGGCCCGACAGATTGCGCCCACCGACAACGATGTCGCCGCTGTACGGCACCAGCCCGGCCAGCGCCTTGGCGGTGGTCGACTTGCCGCAGCCGGACTCGCCGACCAGCGCCAGCGTCTCGTTGGGCGCGATCGAGAAGCTGACACCTTCGACGGCGTGAACGCGGCGGTTGACCCTGCCGAAGACGCCGCCGCGCAGGTCGAAGCGGACATGCAGCTCTTTGACCTCGGCGACATTGGCCGGCGTTAGCGTCTGTGCGTCCCTGGATTTTTGCCGCCCGACGCCGCTGCCGATGCGCGGCACGGCGGCCAGCAGTTCGCGGGTGTAGTCGGCCCGCGGCCGGGCAAAAATGTCCGATGCCTTGCCCTCCTCGACCATGCGGCCATGCCGCATGATGATGACGCGATCGGCCATCTCGGCGACCACGCCCATGTCGTGGGTAATGAGGATGACGCTGGTGCCATGCTGGCGCTGCAGGTCGCGCAGCAGTTCCAGCACCTCCCCCTGCACGGTGACGTCCAGCGCCGTCGTCGGCTCGTCGGCGATCAGCACGTCGGGCTTGAGCGCCAGCGCCATGGCGATCATCACCCGCTGGCGCATACCGCCGGAGAGTTCGTGCGGAAACTGCTTTAGCCGGCTTTCGGCTTCCGAAATGCGCACCGCCTTCAGCGCCTCGATGGCACGCTGGCGGGCCTCGGCTTGCGACAGGCTGGTATGCGCCTCGATGGCTTCGGTGAGTTGGCGACCGATCGACAGCACAGGGTTCAGCGAGGTCATCGGCTCCTGGAAGATCATGGCGATGCGGTCGCCGCGAATGCGCCGCATCTGGCGCTCGTCGAGATCAGTCAGCTCGGAATCACCGAGACGGATGGTGCCTGAGGATATGCGGGCTGCGGGCTGCGGCAGCAATTGCATGATCGCCAGCGCCGTCATCGATTTTCCGGAGCCGGACTCGCCGGCGATGCAGAGCGTTTCGCCGCGTGCAAGCGTGAGCGACAGGTCGGAAACAACCTCGCGCTCGCCATCCTCGCCGCGCACGCTGACCGACAGGCCGGCGATATCGAGCACCGGCCCCGCCGTCACCGGAGCGGCAACCCCGGTCCGCTTTTTGCCCACGCCAGCGTTCATTCGAAGACGCAGCGCGGAAAGTAGAACGAGACCACCCAGTTCGGCATGTCGACGATCTCGCTGATGCGCAGGTCGCCGCACACCGAGGCCAGCATGTAAGCCTCGACCGGATCGAGCTTGTAGCGCCCGGCGAGCAGGTCGACCATCTGCGCAACGGCCTCCTTCGCGCCCGTCATCAGGTCCGGCCCGATGCCGGTCGTCACCTCATAGCCCTTGGCGTCAAGATGGCGCGTCACCGGCCCCGGCGTGGTGAAGCGCGGCGTCTTCAGCCTGGCGTCCTTGACCAGGTCGAGCTTGAGCACGACGTCCATCGGGCTTTCGATCGCCGTGCCGCAGACCTCGCCGTCGCCTTGCGCGGCATGGGTATCGCCGACCGAGAACAACGCACCAGCCACCTCCACCGGCAGATAGAGCGTGGTGCCGGCGGCGAGATCGCGGATGTCGAGATTGCCGCCGACGCGCCTGGGCGGAACCACCGAGTGATGGCCCATCTCAGCCGGGGCGTTGCCAATGGTGCCGGCGAAAGGTTTCAGCGGCACACGCGCATTTTTGCCGAACAGCGCCGGCTCGAGCGAGGCTGCGTCATATTTCCAGATGTTCAGCGCCGGCTCCATGAAATCGTCGGCGAGCAGCCCAAAGCCCGGAATGTTCGCCGTCCAGCCGAAGCCGGACGGTTTGAACATCTCGATCGTCACCTTCAGCGCGTCACCCGGTTCGGCGCCCTCGACGAAGATCGGCCCGGTCACCGGGTTGATCGTAGCAAAGTCGAGCTTGGCGATATCGCCGACCGTGCTATCGGGTTTCAGCTGACCGCCGGAGGAATCGAGGCACTGGAACTCGATGGTCGAGCCGGGCGCCACACGTTCGGCCGGGGCAAAGGAATTGTCCCAGCCGAAATGGTGATGGCGGCCATGGATGGTGTAGTCGCAGTTATTGCACATCTTTTACGTACACATTGTCATAGTTGATCGGAACGTGGACCGGGTCGACATAGAGGTTGTCGGCGCCGCCCATGCGCGCGGATTTCATGGTGAAGCGCTGCTCGTTGAAGACCGGCGCCCAGGGCGCGTCCGCCATGATCTTGGCGTAGATGTTGCTCCACATTTTGTAGCGCTCATCCGACTTCGCCGGATCAACGATCGAGTCGGCTTCGGCGGCCTTGGCATCGAGATCCTTGTTGCAATACCACGACCAGTTCCAGCCGCCCGGCACCGCGCCAGCGCAGCCAAGGATCGGACCGTAGAAGTTCGAGGGATCGGGGAAGTCCGCGATCCAGCCCATGCCGCCGGACCAGATCATCGGTGCGCCGGCCTTGTCGCCGCCGGCGGCGATGACGTTGGCCTGTGCGAGCGCCTGAATGCTGGCCTTGATACCGATCGCCGCCAGGTCCTGCTGGATCGCCTGGGCAATGCGCGGGTTGGGATCGGTGTTCATGGCGAACAATTGCGTGTCGAAGCCATCGGGATGGCCGGCCTCGGCAAGCAGCGCCTTGGCCTTGGCAACGTCATAGGGATAGCCCTTGTATTCCTTGTCGTAGGCCGGCATCGACGGCGGCAGCGGCTGGTTGGCCGGCACGGCACGGCCATTGATGATCTGGATAATGCGCGCCTTGTTGATCGCCATGTTGACGGCCTGGCGCACCTTCACATTGTCGAAAGGCGCCATGGTGGTGTTCATGGTGATGTAGCCGGTGTGCAGTTGGCCGCCCTCGACGACGCGCGCCTTTTGTTCGGGATCGGACATCACCTCCTGGAATTTTGCCGGCGGAATGCCGTCGAGGGGCAGGTCGATTTCGCCCTTCTGCAGGCGCAGCAGCGCCACGATCGGCTCCTGGCCGACCTCGAAGGTGATCTTGTCGAGATGCGGCAGGCCCTTGTGCCAATAGTCCGGATTGCGCACGAAGACGATGCGCTGGCCGAGCGTCCATTCGGCGAGCTTGAAGGCGCCGGTGCCGACGGGGTGCTTGCCGAAATCGGCGCCATACTTCTCCACCTCTTCCTTCGGCACGACATGCGAGAAATTGATGGCCATGACATGCAGGAAGGTGGCGTCGGGCCGGCTTAGTTCGAACTTGACGGTGTAGGGGTCGACGACGGTGACACCCGCGAGGCTGTCCGCCTTGCCGGCCGCGACATCGTCATAGCCCTTGATCGAACCGAAGAAGCCGGCACCCGGGCTCTGCGTCTTCGGGTTGGTGACGCGGTCGAGCGAATATTTCACGTCGTCCGCGGTCATCTCGCGGCCATTGTGGAATTTGACGCCGTGGCGCAGCTTGAAGGTGAAGGTCTTGCCGTCGGGCGAAATCTCGTAGCTTTCGGCAAGGTCGGGCTTCAGCTTGGTCGTGCCCGGCTCGTAATCCATCAACCCGTCGAACAGGCTCTTGATCATCGACCAGTTCTGCCAGTCATAGCCGATGGCAGGGTCGAGCGTGGTGACGTCGTCCTTGTAGGTGGCGATGATTTCTCCGCCCTGCTTGGCGTTGGGATCGATTGTGTCTTCGGCGCGAGCACTCGTCATGCCGAGCATCAGCGCCAGCGCCGATGCCGCGACTGTGGAGGCGAGGAATTTTTTCATTTCGTGTTCCCTTTCTCTGTTTGTTTTCTTGGTTTCATCTGAGTTTGATGCTCATCTGAGTTTGATACGGGGGTCGATGAAGGGCGCGATGATGTCGGCAAGCAGATTGCCGAGCACGATGGCGAAGGCCGAGACCAGCGTGACGCCCATGATGATCGGGATGTCGACGCGCTGAATGGCCTGCCATGCCAGCTGACCGATGCCGGGCCAGCCGAACACGCTTTCGACGACGACGATGCCGCCCATGAAGATGCCGATGTCGATGCCGATCATGGCGATGATCGGCAGGATGGCGTTGGGCAGTGCATGGCGGAAGAGGATGGCACCGCGCGCCAGGCCTTTCGCACGCGCGGTGCGGACGTAATCCTGGCGCAGCACGTCGATCATCGACGAGCGCATCATGCGCGCATACCAGCCGGCGCCGAGGATGCCCATGGTGAGCGACGGCAACACCAGATGACGCCACGTGCCGTAGCCGCCGATCGGAAACCAGCTCAGCCGCACGGCAAAGACGTAGAGCAGCAAGAGACCGACGACGAATTGCGGCGCCGAGACGCCGACGAAGGACGCGACCATCAATGTCTGGTCGGTCGCGGTGCCGCGTTTGACGGCGGCGACCAGGCCCATGGAGAGGCCGATCAGCAGCTCGCACAGGATGGCGCCGACCATCAATAGCAGGCTCGCCGGCAACCGCGAGACGATCAGCTCGGCAACCTCGGAGCGCTGGATGTAGGAGCGGCCGAGATCGCCGCTGACGAGCCTGGCCAGATAGTGCCAGTACTGGACGACGAAGGGCTGGTCGAGGCCGAGCTGCTGGCGGATGTTCTCGACCGTCTGTGGCGTGGCGCTGCGCCCGGCGATCTGGCGTACCGGATCAGCCGGCAACAGATAGAGCAGCGCGAAGGTGATCAGCGAGACGCCGAGCAGGATGAGCAGTGACTGGATCAGCCGGCGGCCGAGATAGGCGATCATGCCCGGCCCCTTTGCGTCGGATCGAGGATGTCGCGCAGCGCGTCGCCGATCAGGTTGAAGGCCAGCGCCAGCGCCAGGATCGCAGCGCCGGGGAAGAACACCAGCCAGGGTGCCGCTTGGAAATAGGTTTGGTTCTCGAAGATGATGTTGCCCCAGGATGCGGTCGGCGGCTGCACGCCGATGCCGAGGAAGGAGAGCGTCGCCTCCAGCAGCACCGTGGTCGAAATGCCGAGCGTGCCCCAGACGATGATGGTCGGCAGGAGATGCGGCAGGATGTGGCGAAACAGGATGCGCGGCGCGCCGGCGCCGATGGTGCGTTCGGCGTCGATGAACTCGCGTTCGGCGAGCGAGGAGGTTTCAGTGTAGATGACACGGGCGGTCTGCACCCAGTTGACCAGTGCGATCACCATGGCGACGATCCACAGGCTGGGCTCGAACACCGCCGCCAGGCAAATGGCGAGCAGCAGCGCCGGGAACGCCATCATCAGATCGGTGAAGCGCATCAGCGCGCTGCCGATCCAGCCGCGGAAATAGCCGGCGGTGACGCCGACCAGCGTGCCGATGAACAGCGCCACGCCATTGGCAACGATGCCGATGATCAGCGAGGTGCGGGCGCCGTAGAGAATGCGGGTCAGCAGGTCGCGGCCAAGCAGGTCGGTCCCCAGCCAGAATTTGGCATCCGGCGGCAAGGGCGAGCCCTCGATGGTCAGGCCGTCGAACATCTGTTCGTTGGGATCATAGCCGGTCAGCCATGGCGCCAGCACGGCGCCAGCGACCACGATGGCGACGATGACCAAGCCGAGCATCGCCAGACGGCGCTTGACCAGCCGGCGCCAGACGCCGGCGCGTGGCCTGGCCGGCATGCGCGCCGGCGCGATGAGGTCAGGCGCGATGGGACTGGTCATCGCCACCTTCCTCGTTCGTTACTTCCTCGCACGTCATGGCCACGATTCGGCGTGCGGCATCCTCGACGCTGATCTGCCAGCTCATCGCCAGCGAGCGCAGTTGCGCATAGGCGCGCTCGTCATCGGTGCCTTTCGACAGTGCCGCCACCGCGCGCACGATCGTCTGGCGCTCGGCGACGCGCTGGCGCAGCGACGAAATTTCGCCGGCTAAGTTCTTGCGGGCCTCGAAACTCTGCCGTGCGATCAGCAGCGCGCTGTAGACGCCGGCGGTGCCGACCGGCTTCAAAAGCTGGGCGTCGGCCTTGTGCGACAATGCCCATTCGATGCGGCCTGGCGCCTCCGAACCGATCAACGCCACCAGCGGCATCGGCGCCTCGCCCGGCTTCCAGGGGAATTGCTCGTCGAAACCGAGATCGGTGTCGAAGAAGACGAAATCGGCGGCGAGCGCCTCTGGCTGCAGTTCCGGCCAGCAGTCGAGCGTGACGAGGCCGATGGCCGACAATTGTCTTGTGATGGCGTGCACCGTCGGATGCGGGCGATGCAGGATGAAGGCCCTGGCGCCGCCGAGATTGGGGATACGCGGGGTTCGGGTCACGACACCACCCTCAGGCGCGGACGGCCGAACGTCTTGGCGGGGTCGTAGCGCGACAGATAGGGATCCGGCGCGACCTCGTGCTGCCGGCTGACGACCTCGAAATGGCCGTCGGCGATCCGGCCGATGATGACCGGCAGCGTCGCGTGCTGGGTGTGGGCGTCGATGGCGATCGGCCCCAGCCGGGTGGAGAAGCGCGTTGCGGCGAAGGCTTTCGAGAATTCCGCCGGACCGGCGTCGGGATCGCGCGACAACACGTCGGCCATCACCTGAACCGAGGCATAGGCGGAGGCCTCGAAGGACGAGGCGAAAGCCGCAGGCCGTGGTGCGAAATAAGGTCCGACCGATAGATGTCCCTTGCCCGTTTCGCCGATCGCCGGCAGCTCGCCCTCGGTGAGGTTGCAGGAGATGACCGGGCAGGTTTCCGGGCTGAAGGCAGGATCCTCATCGCCCAAATCGCGATAGGCGGCCAGGAAGGCGTAGGACGATGTGCCGATCAGGTTGTTGAGGATGAAGTTCGGCCGCGTCGCCCGGATTTCCCCGATCAGGCGCGACACGTCGGTCTCGCCGATGCGCAGATAGCGTTCGCCAAGCACCTTGCCGCCGGCGTCCGCGATCAGGTCGCGCGCGACACGGTTCATCTCCCAGCCCCAGATATAGTTGGAGCCGAGCAGAAAGCCGTTAGCGCCGAAGCGCGGCACGACATGGGCCATCAGCGGCACCAGGTGCTGGTTGGGGCAGGCGTGCATGTAGACGACATGCTCGTTGGCCTCGAAGCCTTCATAGGGGCAGGCGTACCAGAGCATGCCGCCGGCCTTCTCCAGCACCGGGATCGTCTCCTTGCGGCTCCAGGATGTGACGCAGCCGACGACATGGCGTGCGCTGCTGGTCTTGAAGATGTCCTCGCAAAGCGTCGCGTAGCGGTCGGCATTGCTTTGCGGATCGCGCTCGACCGGCACCAGCTCGATGCCTGAGCCGCGGTCGGCATTGATGTCGGCGATGGCGCGCATGGCGCCGATGCGGCACGCGTCGGAGACGAGCTGATAGCTCCCCGAGCGGGAATAGAGGATGCCGATCTCGATGCGCCGTTTCAAACAGGACCCCAGAAATGACAATGCCCCGCAGCCAGCGCCACAAGGGCGAGGCATACGAGGCATTCTTGCCGCCCGGCGATCAGAGCCGGTATTTTGGCCTAGGGTATTCGGTCCGGCTGGTCAGTCAAGCGGGAAAGTTGTCCTCCTGCAACGCTTGCGGCGCCAACCCGCGTGGAGGAGCGGTCAGATCTCACCCTCGATGAGGCTCTCCAGCAGATCAAGCAGTTGCTCCAGACGCTCGTGGCCGAAGCGGCGCTCGATGTCGTCGTAGATGACGCGGCGCTCGGGCGACAGAGCGCGGATCAGGGCGGAGCCGGCCGGGGCGATGGTCAGCACCACGCGGCGGCCATCGCCCTCAGCCTTGTTGCGGGTAATGAATTTTCGGCCTTCGAGCGTCTTGATGATGCGGGTCAGGCTGGGCGGCAGCACCGACGCGCGATCGGCAAGCTCCGTCGCCTCCACCGGGCCGGCCTCGCTCAGCACGCACAGCACGCGCCACTGCTGTTCGGTCACGTCATGCGCCGTAAGCATTGGACGAAACCGCGCCATCACCGCTTCGCGGGCGTGCAGAAGCGCCATAGGCAGGGAACGACGGGAGTTTTCCGGCAGCAAGCGACGTTTTCTCCAGTGCTGAGTGCGACCAGCGGCAGGCTTTGCCAGCAGGCTGGTTCTCAAAGCCCGTCACCGTCATCCCGTATCGTCGCCTCTGGCGGGATGCAAGGCCTGACTTCGGCGACATCATTCGCACTTGATGCGTTAATTGCAGCAAGTGAAGCTCTGTTCCTTGCGCCGGCGTCGTTTACATCAACACCTATGCCTGCCGGATCGCAGCGCAGTGCCGCCGCGGTCGGTCCAGTGGTGTCCTGTGCTCCCTTCCCTGGAATTTTTGAGAGAATATTCCCGGCTTTGCCGAGAACAGCGAAACACGTCCTTTTATAAAATCGAGACCTCGGTGATGGTGGCTGTGGTGATCGTGCTGATCATCCTGGTCTGTGGGATTCAGTGGGCGGGTGACCGGCTGGTGGCGCGGCTGGACCGGCGGGGGTGATGAGCCCGGTAGGCTCGCGCGGAATGGGCAGAGGCTTCCCGACTTCGTCATCCACGGGCGGAGCAGCCGCGAAGCGGCGTCGCGGAGACCCGAGGATCCATGC
The DNA here is from genome assembly GCF_056868045.1 of Mesorhizobium sp. HAY1-8B. NCBI lineage: Bacteria > Pseudomonadati > Pseudomonadota > Alphaproteobacteria > Hyphomicrobiales > Phyllobacteriaceae > Mesorhizobium > Mesorhizobium sp. HAY1-8B. Next base: position 1,039,808 of record NZ_CP200321.1, on the reverse strand, counting down.
CGCGACCGGAGACGCAGGGTGCAGCGGGGCGGAATTCGGCACCGTTGGTGACGCATTGGAGTCCCGGCATGGATCCTCGGGTCTGCGCTGCGTCGCTACGCTCCTTGCTCCGCCCGTGGATGACGAAGCGACGGGCGTTCCGGCTAACCTCGCAACCTTACCCCTTCCGGATCAAAGAACGGCATCGCCGCCACGACCGCACGCGTCGGCTTGCCATCGATAGCGATGCTGAGTTCGGTGCCGACAGCCGTGAAGGGCAACCGCAGATGCGCCGTCGCCAGCACTTTCCCGAGGGAATAGCCGTGGTCGCTGTAGGTGACGACGCCGGCATCCTCGCCTTCGGCCAGCACGCGCGCATCCGTCGCGGCCGGTCTGTCGCCGTCGAGGATCAGGCCGGTCCAGCGCTCGCCGAGGCCCTTGTCGCGGATCTTGAGCAGCGCTTCGCGGCCGATGAAATCGCCCTTGTCGAACTTGATCCAGCGGTCGAGACCGACATGGAACGGCGTGCGGCTCTCATCCATGTCGATGCCATGCGCCGGATAGGCCTTTTCCAGGCCGAGCGTGAACATCGCCAGCACGCCATAGGGTTTCAGGCCGAAGTCCGCCCCTGCACGCATCAGGACGTCCCAGACGGAGGCTGCCTCGTCGGCCGGCACGAACAGTTCGAAGCCGAGTTCGCCGGTGACGCCGGTGCGCGAGATCAGGACGCGCGTGCCGTTGACATGGCCCGAAGTGAACGCCCAGCGCTTCAACCCGTCGAGATTGGCATCGCCGATCATGGCCTTCAACAATTCGCGTGAGCGCGGGCCCTGGATGGTCGGAAAAGCAATTGCCGCGGTGATGTCGGTGACGTAGGCCTTGCGGCCCTGGGCATGGTGCTGCAGCCAGGGCAGCATCTTCAGGCGGTTGACCGAGCCTGTCACCAGCATGAAATGCTCCGGCGCCAGCCGGAACACGGTGAGGTCGTCCATGATGCCGCCATCCTCGCGGCAGATGGTGGAATAACGGACCTGGCCCGGCTTCATCGCAGCCGCGTCGTTGACGATGACATGATTGACCAGCGCCTCGGCGTCCGGCCCCTTAATGTCCATCTTGCCCATGGTGCTAAGATCCTGCACGCCGACATTTGCGCGGGTGTTCAGGTGCTCGTCGGCGATGCCGGAATAGTATTTGGCCGAGATGAAATCGCCGCCAACCCGACCCATGGTCGCACCCAGTCCGACGATGCTGCTGTAGAGAGGGGAACGCCGCTCAGCCAAGAAAATTCTCCGTCATTCATGAAAACGGCAGCGCCCGGCGGCGCTGCCGGAAGGCATTCATTGTCGGTCTCAGCTGCCGTAGACGTCGAAGGCAAAATACTTGTCGTTGATTTCCTTGTATTTGCCGTTGGCGCGCAGCGCGTCGATGGCGGCATTGAACTTGTCGGTCAGCTCCTTGTTGCCTTTCTGCAGCGCGATGCCGACGCCGGGGCCGTGAATGGCCGGATCGGCGGTCAGCGTGCCGAGCAGCTTGCAGCAGGCGCCGTCGGGCTTCTTCAGCCATTCGGTGAGGATGATCGAGCCATCCATCATCGCGTCGAGACGGCCATTGGCCATGTCGGTGCGGGCGTCGTCGCCCGTGGGATAGGCCTTGACGGTCGAGCCCCCATATTTCTGCTCGGCGAATTTCTGGTGGATGGTGGCGGTCTGCACGCCAAGCGCCTTGCCTTTCAAATCGTCCGGCGAGGTGCCCACGATGGTCGAATCCTTCGGTACGGCGATGGCCGGCGGCGTCTGGTAGTATTTGTGGGTGAACTCGACCTTCTCGGCCCGCTCCGGCGTGATGGTGATGTTGATGATGGCATCGAACTTGCCGGCCTGCAGCGCCGGGATCGAGCCGTCGAAATCCTGCACGATGAATTCGCATTCGGCCTTCATCTCGGCGCACAGCGCCTTGCCGAGATCGATGTCGAAGCCGCCCAGCGTGCCGTCGGCGCTGGCGTAGTTGAAGGGCGGATAAGCACCCTCGGTGCCGATCCTGAGCTTCTTGTCCTGGGCGGACGCAGCACCAGCGGCAAGGGTAAGGGCGACGGAAGCGGCAAGCACGAAACGACCGAAAAGACGCATGTTCCAGATCTCCGTTGACCGCAGAAGTCTACGGGCTTTCGTGCCACCGGCGGTGACGGAAACGACATGTGCTGCGGCGATCACGGCGCTGTGACCGGTCTCCGCCATGGCGCGTGGCGGTGTTTAGCCGGCGCGCTGCCTGTCCGTCGCCTTGCGGTCAATCGTGAGACCGTCCGCCGCCAGGACCACGCCGAATTTTTGGGCAGCTTCCTCAGACGTGTAGTACCCCAGCGCCACGTCGCGCTGTACCTGATCGGCGTCACGCTCGCGCGGATCGCCATAACCGCCGCCGCCCGGGGTGCCGACGCGCACGCGGTCACCGGCCTTGAGCGGGATGTCCTGCTCCTTGGAGAGATGCGGCGGCACATGTTCTTCGCCATTGCGGAAGACGGTCACCGTGTTGACCGCGCCATCCCCGCCGCCGAGCGCGCCTTGCGGACCGAAGCGGCCGTGATCCATGACGAAGGAGGCCCGTGCGTCGCCACGCAGGATCTCGACCTCGTAGGCGAGGCCGAAACCACCGCGATGCTTGCCAGCGCCGCCCGAGCCTTCGCGCAAGGCATAGTGGCGGTAGAGCACGGGAAACGCCTGCTCCATGATCTCGACCGGCGGCGATTTGGAAATGCCGATGGTCGAGCAGCCATTGGTCAGGCCGTCATGGCCGGAATTGCCGCCATAGCCGCCGCCGGAGATCTGGTACATCACATAATCGCGGCCACGCACGGGATCGTTGCCGCCGAGCGCGAAATTGCCGCTGGAGCCGGCGGGGGCCGCCGTCACCTTGTCCGGCAGCGCCTGCACCATGGCCGCGAACACCGCCTCGGCGATCCGCTGCGAGACTTCCGCCGCACAGCCAGAGACAGGGCGCGGATATTTGGCATCAAGGAACGTGCCTTCCGGCCGCTTGACGATCAAGGGTTCGAAGGCCCCGGCGCTGATCGGCACATCCGGGAAGATGTGGCGCATGGCGAGATAGACCGAGGACAGGGTCGTCGCCAGTACGCTGTTCATCGGCCCGGCGCAGGGTTTCGACGAACCGCTAAAATCGAAGGTCAGCGTATCGCCCTTTTTCTCGACAGCGAGCGCGATGGTCAGCGGTTCGTTGACCACGCCGTCGGAATCGACAAAGGCCTTGGAATGATAGGTGCCGTCGGGAATGGCCGCGATGTTGGCACGCATCTGCTCGGCGGCGCGGCGGCGCAGTTCGGCGATCGCCTCGACAACAGTTTCGTCACCGTAACGATCCAGGATTCCATTGAGCCGGTCCTGGCCGATCAGCAGCGCGGCGGCCTGCGCCCTGATGTCGCCAATGCGCTGGTCGGCGACGCGGATGTTGGAGCAGATGATGGCGTAGATTTCGGGATCGAGCACGCCCTTCTTGAACAATTTGACCGGCGGCAGCCGCAGGCCTTCCTGCTCGACCGCGGTCGCCGAAGCGGAAAACCCGCCCGGCACCGAGCCGCCAATATCCGGCCAGTGGCCGGTGTTGGACAGCCAGCAGAAGATTTTCCCGCCTCGGTAGACCGGCATGACGAAGCGCACATCCATCAGATGGGTGCCGCCGAGATAGGGATCGTTGACGATGTAGATGTCGCCTGGCTCCGGTGGCAGGCAGCGACCGTCGGCGATCATCTCGATCACCGTTTTGGTCGAATACTGCATGACGCCGACGAACACCGGCAGGCCCTGGCTGCCCTGTGCGATCAGCGAGCCGTCGACCGCAGAATAGATGCCGTCGGAGCGGTCATTGGCTTCGGCGATGACCGGCGAGAACGCGGCGCGGGAAAAAGTCAGGTCCATCTCGTCGCAGACCTGCTGCAAGGCGGCCTGGAGAACCGAGAGCGTGATGGCGTCGAGCTTTGCCATATCAATGTCAGGCATCTCAGGCCTCGCCAATGTCGATGATGATGTTGCCGTCGGCATCGGAACGGGCGCGGTCGCCGGGTTCGAGCACGGTCGTGGCGTCCATCTGTTCGAGGATCGCCGGGCCCTGGATGACCGCATCGAGCGGCAGTTTTTCCCTGATATAGACCGGCGTGTCGTGCCAGCGCCCGGCATACCAGACCGGGCGGATCTCACGCCGCGCCTCGTCCAGCGTTTTCGCGCGCCCCGCCGGATCGATAAGCCGCGACAGGTCGATCGCCGGCCGCACGCCTGTCACCGAGGTGTTGAGATTGACGAGGTTGGCGCGGATCTCCGGCAACTCGACCTTGAAGCGGGCGAAATAGGCTTTTTCGAACAGGTCCTGCAGCTCGTTGCGGCTCACTGCCGAGGACGGCAGCGGCACGTTGATGATGTGGGTCTGGCCGACGAACTGCATGTCGGCGGAGTGGGTGACGCGGATCGTCTCCGGCTTCACCGCCTCCTTGCCGATCAGCTCCTCGCCTTCGTTTCGGTGCCGTTCCAATATTTGGTGAAGCTGGGTTTCATCGAGTATGGCGACCGGCTGGTTGACGGTGTTGACGAAGTCGTGGCGCAGGTCAGCGACGACGCAGCCGAGCGCGTTGGTGATGCCGGGGCGCGCCGGCACCAGCACCTTGGGCAGGCCGAGTTCGCGCGCCAGCGCGGTGGCATGCAGCGGTCCGGCGCCGCCGAAAGCGAACAGAGCGAAATCGCGCGGGTCATGGCCGCGCGACACCGACACCATGCGGATGGCGCCGGCCATCTTCATGTTGCCGAGCCTGAGCACCGCGCCCGCCGCCTCGACGCCGGACAGGCCGGTCGCCTTGCCGATCCTGTCTTCGAAGATGCCGGTGACGCGCTCCACGGTGACCGGGTTTTCGACGGCCAGCAGCTTCTTCGGCGCCAGCCGGCCAAGCACGAGATTGGCGTCGGTGATGGTCGGCTCCAGGCCGCCGCGGCCGTAACAGATCGGGCCGGGATTGGCGCCGGAGCTTTCCGGGCCGATCTGGATCAGGCCAGCGGCATCGACGCGCGCGATCGAACCGCCGCCGGCTCCGACCGTGTGCACCGCCACCATCGGCACGTGGATCGGCATGGCATATTCGATCTCGATCTCGTTCGAGACCGCCGGCTCGGCGTTGCGGATCAGCGCCACGTCGGTCGAGGTGCCGCCCATGTCGTAGGTGACAAGGTTTTCGAAGCCGGCGCGCTTGCCCGTATAGGCGGCGGCAATCACCCCGGAGGCCGGACCTGACATGACGGTCTTGGCAGATTCACGTGTGACGAAACGGGCCGAGATCATGCCGCCATTGCCGTTCATGATCAGGAAGTCGCGGGCATAGCCTTTCGCGGCCAACTCCTTGCGCAGCCGCTCGACATAGCGCTTGAGGATCGGCTGCACCGAAGCGTTGACCGAAGCGGTGACGCCGCGCTCGAATTCGCGCGCTTCCGACAGCAGCGCATGGCCCGTGGTGATGTAGTCGTTCGGCCAGAGCTCGGCGGCGATCTCGGCGGCGCGCCGCTCGTGCGAGGGGTTGGCGTAGGCGTGCAGGAAATGGATGACGAGGGATTCGCAGCCGGCCGCGATCAGCGTCTTCACCGCTTCACGCATCCCGGCTTCATCGAGCGGCGTGCGCACCGCACCTGAAGCCTCGACGCGCTCGGACACTTCGAGCCTGAGATTGCGCGGGATGACGGGAACGAAGGTGCCGGTCATGCCGTAGGGTTGCGGCCGTGTGCGCCGGCCAAGCTCGATCACGTCGCGAAAACCGCGTGTGGTGATCATGCCGGTCCTGGCCAGCCGGCGCTCGAGCACCGCATTGGTCGTGGTGGTGGTGCCATGCACGATGAGGTCGATGCCGTCGATCGGAAATCCGGTGGCGCCGAGTGCCGAAACCACGCCGAACGCCTGGTTGTCGACCGTCGTCGGGGTCTTGGCGATGTGCACCTTGCCGCCGTGCTTGCCGTCGATCAGAAGCAGGTCGGTGAAGGTTCCGCCGACATCGATGCCGGCCACGACGCTGCCCAGGGAATCCGGCGGCTGCACCGAAAAATTCTCTTTCATTGTCGAAACCCGAAATGCTGGGACTACGGATACGGCACAGTTTGGAAAGGTGTTTCGCGACGGTATCTTGACGCAAATATCGTTTGTATACTAATAAATTCCGGACACAAGAGCTTACCGCCTTGGAGTGTGCGAGCAGCACGCCGGAACCTGAACGGTTCGGGCGTGCAGGAAAAGGTTTGGCGCCCGCGTCCCCGGTTGGGCCAGAAAGTTGGATTTGATGAACACCACATCCGCCTTCAACACCGCCGGCGCCCGCCCGCTGCAGTTTCCGATTCCGGCCAATGTCTATGCTGAAACCGTCGTCTCGGTGAAACACTATACCGACCGGCTGTTCTCGTTCCGCATCACCCGTCCGCAATCGCTGCGCTTCCGCTCCGGCGAGTTCGTCATGATCGGCCTGCCCAATGCCGAGAAGCCGGTGTTCCGCGCCTATTCCGTGGCAAGCCCGGCCTGGGACGAAGAGCTGGAATTCTTCTCGATCAAGGTGCCGGACGGCCCGCTGACCTCGGAACTGCAGAAGATCCAGGTCGGCGACACCGTCATCATGCGTCAGAAGTCGACCGGCACGTTGGTGGTCGATGCGCTGACACCGGCCAAGCGGCTGTTCATGATCTCGACCGGCACCGGCATCGCACCGTTCGCCAGCCTGCTGCGCGATCCCGACACCTATGAGAAATTCGACCAGCTGATCCTGACCCACACCTGCCGCGACAATGCCGAACTCACCTACGGCCAGGAATTGGTGGCGGCGCTGGAAAGCGACCCGCTGATCGGCGAACTGACTGGCGGGCGCGTGACGCTCTACAATTCAACGACCCGCGAAGAGTCGGCCTGCATGGGCCGCATCACCGCGCTGATCGGCTCCGGCAAATTCTACGCCGACCTCGGCATCGAGAAGCTCAATCCCGAGACTGACCGCATCATGATCTGCGGCTCGATGCATATGCTGAAGGACGTCAAGGAACTTGCCGAAAGCCTCGGCTTCCAGGAAGGTTCCCTCAGCCATCCCGCGACTTTCGTCGTCGAGCGCGCCTTCGTCGGCTGAGGCCTGCTACCCACCCTGTGGACATGCTGCCCTCCAGGCGAACGCCTGATAGCGGACAGCCTGCTGGAATGGGTCGGGCCGCTCCATTCCGACCGGAAGCACTGCAAGCGCGCCTGTCAGCGCATACCGGCATATCTGATTTCAGGCCAGGCACGGTTGTGCCCGGAACGGCGCCGACAACGTCTGCCGGGCGGGCATGGCCGTGGGCGGTTGAGACGCTCCCCGAACCCTGACGCGGACGGACCATAGAAGTCACTTTATTGCGATGCAGCATTCAAGGCGGCCTCACGCATCCTTGAATGCCGCAGCGCAACATGACCGACTTGTAACCTGACAGCGGCGGGCCATCGGGACTACTGTCCCGGTGATCGACGCAGTCGGTCCTAACCACCTAACCATCCTGAAAAGGCTTGATATTCTTGCCAGCCAGGTGGACGGCACCATGAGCATTTCATCAACACAGCAAACCAGTCGCAAACGGCCGAAGCGCTCCCGGAGCATCGTCCTGTTGACCACACTCCTCCTGCTCGGCGGCGGTTACGGCCTATGGCGCAACCACGCCGACGGCGTGGCAAAAGCAGCCACCCAAACGGCGCAGCCCGCACCCAAGGTCCCAGTCACCGTGGCCACGGCAGAGAAAACCGATTTCCCGCTTTACCTCTACGGGCTCGGAACAGTTACGCCGCTGAACAGCGTCAGCATCTCGAGCCGCGTCGCCGGTGTCGTCAACCAGGTTCCGGTCGAGCAAGGACAGATAGTCAAGCAGGGCGACCTGCTCGCCGAGATCGACCCTCGCCCCTATCAGGCGGTGCTCGACCAAGCGAAGGCCAAGGAGGCGGAGGACGAAGCGACGCTCAAGAATGCCCAGGTCGTCCTCGATCGCCTTGCCACGCTCCTGAAAAAGACCTTCGAAACCCAGCAGGATGTCGACAACCAGCAGGCGGTGGTCACGACTGCCGCCGCCACGATCGAAGGCGACAAGGCCGCGATCGAGGCGGCGCAGCTCAACCTCGATTTCACCCGGATCACGGCGCCGCTGACCGGCAAGACAAGCTTCCGCACCATCGATCCGGGAAACATCGTGCAGGCCGGCCAGAGCCCCGGGCTTTTCACGGTCGTGCAGCTTCAGCCCATCTACGTGTCGTTCACGCAGCCGCAGGACGAGGTTTCGACCATCAACAAGGTTTTCGCTTCTGGCCCGGTTTCGATCGACACGCTTAGCGCGGATATGAAGACCGTGCTGGCGAGCGGCAAGCTGGAGGCGATCCAGAACGCGGTCGACCAGGCTTCCGGCACGATTTCGCTCAAGGCGACATTCACGAACCAGGACAATGCGCTGTGGCCGGGCCTGTCCGTCAACACGCGCATACGCATAGGCGCGATGGCGGGTGCGATCGTGGTGCCGGACGAAGCCGTCCAGCATGGCCCTGACGGGCTCTTCGCCTATGTCGTCGGCGACGACGGCAAGGTCCATCGGCAGACCGTGAAGACGGGTCCTTCGGACGGCGGTGAAACGGTAATCACCGACGGCCTCGCTGCCGGACAGCGTGTCGTGGTTGCCGGCCAATACCGGGTGGTTGATGGTGCAAGCGTCGATCCAACGCCGGCTCCAGGCGCCGGACAAGCGCAGAACGGCGCTGCCGGAGGTGCAAGCTGATGGCACAGATCGGTGTTTCCACGCCTTTCATCCGCTATCCCGTCGCCACGTCGCTGTTGATGATCGGCGTGCTGTTCGTCGGCGTGGTCGCCTATCTCAACCTGCCGGTCGCGGCGATGCCGAACGTCGACTTCCCGACGATCCAGGTGTCTACCAGCCTGCCGGGCGCCGACCCGATCACGATCGCATCGTCGGTGACCCAGCCGCTCGAAACGCAGTTCGCGCAGATCCCGGGCATTGCCGAAATGACATCGAGCAGCCTGTCCGGTTCCAGCCAGGTCACCTTGCAATTCGCTCTCGACGTCGACATCGCATCGGCCGCCGGGCTGGTGCAGTCGGCCATCAATGCCGCCGGCGGACAGCTGCCGAAAAACCTCCCCAATCCGCCCACCTACAGGGAAGTCAATCCTACCGACTCGCCGATCATGCTGATTGGGGCGAGCTCGACCGACTTGCCGCTGACGACGTTGAGCGATGACGTCTACACCAAGCTGGCGCAGGTGATCAGCCATGTCGACGGCGTCGGCCAGGTGCTGGTCGGCGGCCAGCAGACACCTTCGATCCGTGTCCAGCTCGATCCAGCCAAGCTCGCGGCAAGGGGCCTGTCGCTGGAAGCGGTGCGCACGCCGCTGTCGATCGGCACGGTGGACCTGCCCAAGGGCAACATCCAGGGCGAAGTGCGCTCCTTCACCATCTTCTCCAACGACCAGATGACCGCTGCCGATGACTGGAACAACGCCATCATCGCCTATCGCGACGGGGCGCCGGTGCGGGTCAAGGATGTCGGCCGGGCCGTGCTCGACGCGCAGGACTACACCCAGGCGGGCTGGACCGACACGACACGCGGCGTCGTGCTCGTCATCTTCAAGGAACCCGGCGCCAATATCATCGACACGGTCGACAAGATCAAGGCGGAGCTGCCGATGCTGACCGCCTCGATGCCGGCTTCGCTGAAGCTGCAGGTGCTTTCCGACCGCACCCAGACCATCCGCGCCTCGGTGGCGGACGTGCAGTTCACGCTGATGCTCACCATCGGGCTGGTGGTGATGGTGATCTTCCTGTTCCTGCGCAATATATGGGCGACGGCCATTCCGGCCTTCACCGTGCCGCTGGCGCTGCTCGGCGCATGCGGCCTGATGTGGGCCGCCGGCTACAGCATCGACAATCTGTCGCTGATGGCGTTGACGATCTCGATCGGCTTTGTAGTCGACGACGCCATCGTCATGCTGGAGAACATCGTCCGCTACATCGAGCATGGCGAGAAACCGATGGATGCCGCGATCCGCGGCGCCAGCGAGATCGGCTTCACCATCATGTCGATCTCGATTTCGCTGGTGGCGGTGCTGATCCCGCTGCTCCTGATGAGCGGCATCATCGGCCGCCTGTTCAAGGAGTTCGCGGTGACGCTGGCCATGACCATTCTGGTCTCGGCCTGCGTTTCGCTGACGCTGACGCCGATGCTGGCTTCGCGCTTCATCAAACCCGCCAACGAGGAACATCACGGAAGGCTCTACCGGTGGAGCGAAAGCGTCTTCGACGGCATGTTGCGCGCCTATGAGCGCGGCCTCGACCGGGCGCTCGGGCATCGTTTCATCACGCTGCTGGTGTTCCTGACCTGCGTGGGCCTTACCGGCTATTTCTTCACGCTGGTTCCGAGCGGCTTCTTCCCGCAGCAGGACACTGGCCTGATTTTCGGCCAGGTGATCGCAGGCCAGGACGTCTCCACCGGCCAGATGCAATCCTACATGGCGCAATTTGCCGGGATCGTCTCCAAGGATCCGGCGGTGGCGCATTTCGCGGCATCGACGGGCGGCAATGGCAACACGCAAAACACCGGCCGCATGTTCATCCAGCTGAAGCCGCGCGACGAGCGCGACGTTTCGGCCGACCAGATCATCCGGCGGCTGCAGCCGAAGCTGTCGGCCGTCCAGGGGGCGCGCCTGTTCATGCAGGCCTCGCAGGACGTGCGTGTCGGCGGCAAGCTGTCGGCCTCGCAATACCAGTATGTGCTGGAAAGCAGCGACCTCGACACGCTGGACGACTGGGCGCCCAAACTGTTGACGGCCTTGCAGCGCCTGCCCGAACTGCGCGACGTCTCGACCGACCAGATGAGTTCCGGCACGACGCTGACGCTGCAGGTCGATCGCGACCAGGCGGCCCGCTACGGCTTGACGGCGAACGATGTCGACAACACGCTCAACGACGCCTTCGGACAGCGCCAGATCGCCCAGTACTTCACGCAGCTTTCGACCTATGACGTGATCCTCGAGGTGCTGCCGTCGGTGCGCGGCGACCTCAAGGCGCTCGACCAGATCTATCTGACGACATCGAACGGTTCGCAGGTGCCGCTCTCGGCTATCGCCAAATGGACGACGAAACCGGTGCAGCCGCTGGTGATCAATCACGAGGGCCAGTTCCCGTCGGTGACGATCAGCTTCAACCTGGCGCCCAACGTCGCGCTCGGCCAGGCCACTGCCGCGATCGACAGGGCCGCCGCCGAGATGCGGCTGCCGGCGACCATCCAGACCAACTACACGGGAACGGCACAGGCCTTCCAGCAGTCGCTGTCTTCAGTGCCGGTGCTCATCCTCGGCGCGCTGGTGGTGGTCTACCTGATTCTCGGTATCCTCTATGAAAGCTATGTCCACCCGCTGACCATTCTCTCCACTCTGCCCTCCGCCGGGCTTGGCGCGCTGGGCACGCTGCTCGTCTTCCATATGGAGTTCAACCTGATCGGGCTGATCGGCGTCATCCTGCTCATCGGCATCGTCAAGAAGAACGGCATCATGATGGTGGACTTCGCCATCGCGGCGGAAAGGGACCAGAATCTCAGCTCCCTGGACTCGATCCGCCAGGCCTGCCTGCTGCGCTTCCGGCCGATCATGATGACCACCATGGTCTCGATGCTGGGCGCACTGCCGCTGATGCTCGAGAACGGCACCGGGGCGGAGATCCGTCAGCCGCTGGGTTACACAATGTTCGGCGGGCTGCTTGTCAGCCAGGCGCTGACGCTCTTCACCACGCCGGTGATCTATCTCTACCTCGACGACCTTTCCCATTGGCTCACCTCATTCCGCAGGCATGAGCCGGAGCACGGCGAACCCGAACGCATCGAGGCTGAAATCGGCGCGGCTGCGCGCAAGCTGGCGGCCGAGTAGGCTTGCGTCGGCGCGCGGGCCGACATCAGCTTGTGGCCTCGGTCCAAACGATCGTGTAAGTATCGCCCTAAACGAGAAAGGGCAGGAAATGAGCAACACGATCCGCGAAGCCGAGCCCGGCACCAGCGCGTCGAAGGTGACGCCGCTGCCGGCTCGCGCCGCCGCCAACACCCCGATACCGTCGGATCATCGCATCGCGCGCAATCCCGGCATGAAGCTCGATCTCGGCTTCATGGAATCGGTTCGCAGCGTCAACCGCTCGGCACTAGAACGGCGCGTCGCCAGCCTGACCAAGCGGCGCTCGATCAAGGCCGACAACCAGGCGGCCTGGCTGCTGCGCGCCGTTGCCTGCATGGATCTGACGACGCTGAATTCCAATGACACCGAGGAGCGGGTGCGCCGGCTTTGCGCCAAGGCGATCAACCCGCTGCGCCGCGACATCGTCGAAGGCCTCGGCATTTCGGGCGAAACCATCCGGCCGGCGGCGGTCTGCGTCTACCATCCCTTTGTCGCCACCGCCGTCGACGCCGTGCGCGGCACCGGCATCCATGTCGCCGCCGTCTCCACAGCCTTTCCGCATGGTCTTGCGCCGCTGTCGACGCGGCTGCAGGAAATCGAGGCCTCGGTGCGCGACGGCGCCGACGAGATCGACGTCGTCATTCCGCGCGGACTGGTGTTCGGCGCCAAGTGGCGGGAACTCTACAACGAGATCGTGTCCATGCGCGCCGCCTGCGGCGATGCGCATCTGAAGGTCATTCTCGGCACCGGCGACCTCGCCACGCTGCGCAATGTCATGCTGGCCTCGATGGTGGCGATGATGGCGGGCGCCGATTTCATCAAGACCTCGACCGGCAAGGAAAGCGTCAATGCGACGCTGCCTGTCGGGCTGGCCATGGTGCGCGCCATCAGGGCCTATTTCGAGGAGACCGGCTACCTCATCGGCTTCAAGCCGGCCGGCGGCATCTCCACCGCGAAAGCCTCGCTCGACTGGCTGGTGCTGATGAAGGAAGAACTCGGCCGGCCGTGGCTCGAACCCGAGCTCTTCCGCTTCGGCGCGTCGAGCCTTCTGACCGACATCGAGCGCCAGCTCGAGCATCATTTGACCGGGCATTATTCGGCCAATCACCGCCACGCGATGGCTTGAGCACCTACCCTGATCGGCTTTGCCGATCGGTGAACGAGGCACACGATGAACATTCTCGACCGCTATCACGCCATGGACTACGGCCCGGCGCCGGAAGCCCGAAACGAGGCCGATGCGTGGCTTGCCGCGCGCGATTTCGGCAAGGCGCTGTTCATCGACGGTGCCTGGAAGGCCGCATCCGGCGGCAAGACTTTCGAGACCACCGAGCCGTCTTCAGGCAAGCTGCTGGCCAAGGTTTCGGACGCCAGTGCGGCCGATATCGACGCGGCGGTCGCGGCAGCCACCAAGGCATTGCCCAAATGGAGCGCCAGTTCAGGCTATGTCAGGGCAAAAGCGCTCTATGCCATCGGCCGCGCCATGCAGCGCCACCAGCGTCTGTTCGCGGTGCTGGAGACAATCGACAATGGCAAGCCGATCCGCGAAAGCCGCGACATAGACGTGCCGCTGGCGATCCGCCATTTCATCCATCATGCCGGCTGGGCGCAGGCGCTGGACAAGGATTTTCCGGGCCATAGGGGCGTCGGTGTCGTCGGCCAGATCATCCCGTGGAATTTCCCGCTGCTGATGCTGGCCTGGAAGATCGCGCCGGCGCTTGCCGCCGGCTGCACCGTGGTGCTGAAGCCGGCCGAATTCACGCCGCTCACCGCCATTCTGTTCGCCGAAATCTGCGAACGCGCCGGCGTGCCGAAAGGTGTCGTCAATATCGTCCAAGGCGGACCCGAAGCGGGCGCTGCCATCGTCAATCACCCCGGCATCCAGAAGATCGCCTTCACCGGCTCCTCGGAGGTGGGAAAGATCATCAGGAAAGCCACCGCCGGGTCAGGGAAAAAGCTGTCGCTGGAGCTCGGCGGCAAGTCGGCCTTCATCGTCTTCGAGGACGCCGATCTCGACAGCGCCGTTGAAGGTCTGGTCGACGGCATCTGGTTCAACCAGGGCCAGGTCTGCTGCGCCGGTTCGCGGCTCCTGGTGCAGGAAGGCATTGCCGAAGCCCTCATCGCCAAGGTCAAGACGCGGATGAGCAGGTTGCGCGTCGGCAGTCCGCTCGACAAGAACACCGATATCGGCCCGCTGGTCGACATCACACAGCTCGACCGCGTCAAGGGACTGGTCGCCGAAGGCGCGAAACAGGGCGCCGTCTGCTGGCAGCCGGATGCGGCGCTGCCGTCCTCCGGCTATTACCATCTGCCGACGCTGGCCACCGGTGTTTCGCCGGCTAATATCCTTGCGCAAGAAGAGGTGTTCGGACCGGTTCTGGCGACCATGACCTTCCGCAACACCGAGGAAGCGATCGAACTCGCCAACAATACGCGCTATGGACTAGCGGCTTCGGTTTGGAGTGAGAACGTCAACCTCGCCCTCCATGTCGCGCCGCAGTTGAAGGCCGGCGTTGTCTGGGTCAACGGCACCAACATGTTCGACGCCGCATGCGGCTTTGGCGGCTACCGCGAGAGCGGCTTCGGCCGCGAGGGCGGGCGCGAAGGCATGTTCGAATATCTCACGGCAAAACTGCCGCTCGGCCCGGTCATCAAGCCGGCGGCGCTCTCGGCGCAGCCCGTCGAACAGGTCGATGGCTCGGCCATCGATCGCACGGCAAAACTGTTCATCGGCGGCAAGCAGGTGCGCCCGGACGGTAATTATTCGCTGGCGGTCGCCACCGCCAAGGGCAAGCTGGCGGGTGAAGTCGGGCTCGGCAGCCGCAAGGATATCCGTGATGCTGTTTCGGCCGCCCGAGGCTGCAAAAGCTGGCCGGAGGCGACCGCCTACAACCGCTCCCAGGTGCTTTACTATCTGGCCGAGAACCTTTCCGGCCGCGCCGGTGAGTTTGCCGCCCGCCTGACCGAACTGACCGGCGCAACGCCCAAGGCCGCGCGGGAAGAGGTAGACCAATCGATCGAACGGCTGTTCCTCTATGCCGGCCTTGCCGACAAGTTCGAGGGTCGCGTTCACCAGCCGCCGGCCCGTGCCGTGACGCTGGCGCTGCATGAGCCGGTCGGTGTCGTCGGCATCGTCGCACCCGATGCCTCGCCGCTGCTTGGCCTGATCTCGCTCATCGCCCCGGCGCTCGCGATGGGCAACACCGTGGTCGCCGTGCCGTCCGAACGCTATCCGCTGCTCGCCACCGACCTCTATCAGGTGATCGAATATTCCGATGTTCCGGCCGGCGCCATCAACATCGTCACTGGCCGCACGGCGGAGCTTGCCGGCGTGCTGGCCAAGCATGACGATGTCGACGGGCTGTGGATATTCGCCGATGCCGACACCTGCGCCAAGGCGGAAGCCGAATCCATCGGCAACCTCAAGCGCGTCTGGAGCGGCAATGGCCGCAGCCTCGACTGGGCATCCGGGGAAGCGGCCGGCGATGCCTTCCTGCGCCGCGCCATCGAGGTGAAGAATGTCTGGGTGCCTTACGGCGACTGACATTGCCAGGCTGTCGCAATGGTGATCGTGTTCGGGCTTGACGCCCGAACACATGTTCTTTAACGAGAAAAAACATCTTTATCTATAAACTGACGGCGGCCCAGGCTGCATGGTGATGCCGTACTGGCACACGACGCCGTGGCAGGATGCCGTTAAATCCGGATGATCCAGAGGAGCGAGGAGAAAAGCATGGCGGATCTGGCAGGCAAGGTCGTTGTCATCACGGCGGCGGCGCAAGGCATCGGCAAGGCGAGCGCATTGGCCTTCGCCAAGGCTGGAGCCACCGTCCATGCCACCGACATCAACGAGGTGCTGCTCGCCGAACTCGCCAAGACGTCCGGGATCAAGACCCGCAAGCTGGATGTGCTGAACGACGAGGCCGTCAATACGGCCTTTGCCGAGATCGGCCGCGTCGACGTGCTGTTCAACTGCGCCGGCTTCGTTCATTCCGGATCGATCCTCGAGATGAAGGATGGCGACCTCGATTTCGCGCTGAACCTCAATGTCCGCGCCATGGTTCGCACCATCCGCGCCGTGCTGCCCGGCATGCTGGAGCGCGGCGATGGTGCTATCATCAACATGGCCTCGCTGGCGAGCTCGACCAAGGGCGTGCCGAACCGATTCGTCTATGGCCTGAGCAAGGCCGCGGTGATCGGCCTGACCAAGGCGGTCGCCGCCGACTATGTCGGCAAGGGCATACGCTGCAACGCCATCTGCCCCGGCACTGTCGAAAGCCCGTCGCTGCAGGACCGCATGCATGCGCAGGGCGACTATGAGGCCGCCCGCGCCGCCTTCATCGCCCGCCAGCCGATGGGCCGGCTCGGCACTCCGGAGGAAATCGCCGACCTCGCCGTCTACCTGGCCGGCGCCACCTATACGTCCGGGCAGGCCTACAATATCGACGGCGGCTGGTCGATCTAACGCAATCAAGGAGACCGCCGGCAAGCTGGGGGGATCTCGGACCAACAGGAAGATCGCGGCGCTTATCGAAGATCGGGAAGTCTGAAAATCCGGCTCGCGGACCTGCTCAACAAATGTCCGCGCTTGCCCGCGATCAGGTCGATGGGTAGGGTCCGCCCGAATTTGCAAAAGGCCGCGAGGCCGCAACCAGGAGAAGGATTTAGATGAAACTGCTGCGCTATGGCGAGGTAGGGAGCGAACGTCCCGGCCTGCTCGATGCGGATGGGACGATCCGCGATCTCTCCGCCCATGTCGCCGACATTGCCGGCACGGTGCTGCATCCGGCCTCGCTGGAGATGCTGGGCAAGCTCGATCCGAAGTCGCTGCCGGCGGTTTCCGGCAAGCCGCGGCTCGGCGCCTGCGTCGCCGGCACCGGCAAGTTCATCTGCATCGGCCTCAACTATTCCGACCACGCCGCCGAGACCGGCGCCACGGTACCGCCGGAACCGATCATCTTCATGAAGGCAAGCTCGGCCATTGTCGGCCCTGACGACGACGTGCTGATCCCGCGCGGTTCGGTGAAGACCGACTGGGAAGTCGAACTCGCCGTGGTCATCGGCAAAACGGCAAAATATGTCAGCGAAGCCGATGCACTCGACTATGTCGCCGGCTATTGCGTCGCCCACGACGTCTCCGAACGCGCCTTCCAGGCCGAGCGTCAGGGCCAGTGGACCAAGGGCAAGAGCTGCGACACGTTCGGCCCGACCGGCCCGTGGCTGGTGACCAAGGACGAAGTCGCCGATCCGCAGAACCTCAAAATGTGGCTGACCGTCAACGGCAAGACCATGCAGAACGGCTCCACCAAGACCATGGTCTATGGTGTCAAATATCTGGTGTCCTACCTCAGCCAGTTCATGTCGCTGCATCCCGGCGACATCATTTCGACAGGCACGCCGCCCGGCGTCGGCCTCGGCATGAAGCCGCCGGTGTTCCTGAAGGCGGGCGATGTGGTGGAACTGGGCATCGAGGGCCTGGGCCAGCAGAAGCAGACGTTCAAGGCCGATTTGTAGCGGTCAGCTCTTCCTTCTCCCCGTAACCATACGGGGAGAAGGTGCCGGCAGGCGGATGAGGGGCGGCGCCAACCTTGCCTACTTCAGCACCTTCCCATCCACGCCAAACCGATAGGTCTTGGCCGGATCCGGCGTCGCATAGAGCGTCGCGCCCGGCTCGGCGTCGTAGACGCCGAAAATGCGCACCGTGATCAGCCCGGCCTTCTCGCAATCGAGATAGAGATTGGTGTCGGCGCCGAGATGCTCGGCATGCACCACCGTGCCCTTCCAGGCGCCCGATTTCGGATCGACGGTCAGATGCTCCGGCCGAACGCCGATGGTCTTGGCCGTTTCGCCGAGGCGGGCGCCGTCGATGAAATTCATCTTCGGCGAGCCGATGAAGCCGGCGACGAACTCATTTGCCGGCGCATTGTAGAGCTCCATCGGGCCACCGATCTGCTCGATCCTGCCAGCGTTCAACACGACGATCTTGTCGGCCAACGTCATCGCCTCGACCTGGTCGTGGGTGACGTAGATCATCGTCGCCTTCAGCCGACGGTGAAGCTGCGCGATCTCCAGCCGGGTGTTGACGCGCAGGGCGGCATCGAGGTTCGACAGCGGCTCGTCGAAGAGGAACAGCTTGGGCTCGCGCACCACGGCGCGACCGATGGCGACGCGCTGGCGCTGGCCGCCGGAGAGCTCGGCCGGCCGCCGCTCCAGATAGGGCTCCAGCGACAGCATCGATGAGGCGATGCCGATGCGGCGGTCGATCTCGGCCGCGGGGGTGCCGGCCTGCTTGAGGCCAAGGCCCATATTGTTCTTCACCGTCAGATGCGGGTAGAGCGCATAGGTCTGGAACACCATGGCGATGCCGCGCTTGGCCGGCGGCGTGACCGATACATCCTCGCCGTCGATCAACACCCGGCCGGAAGTCGAATCCTCCAGCCCGGCGATGACCCTGAGCAAGGTCGACTTGCCACAGCCCGACGGGCCGACAAAGACGACGAATTCGCCATCGGTCACTTCGAGGTCGATGCCCTTCAGCACCTCGACCGGCCCGAAGGCCTTCTTCACATTCTCGATCTTCAGCGAGCCCACGGCTTCGTTCCTGTCGTTAGAGTTTGACGGCTATGCCGCTGCGCACGCTCTCGTCGGCGGCAAGGCAGACGGCGAGCGACTTCACCGCGTCGTCCATGTGTTTGGTGAGATCCAGATCCTCGCGGATCGCCTTCAGCACGAAGGCCTGTTCGAGATCGCAGAGGTCCTGGTGGCCGGGTTCGCCTTCCATCGACAGCATCTCGTCGGCTTTGGCGAACTTGCCGTCCGCGCCTGTCGCGGCGCTATGCAGGCGGATGGTCGAGGTCTTGGTGTGGGTGTCGATGTCGTCCGACTTCACACCTTCCTTCATGACGATCGACACACAGCCCTTCGGCGAAATGACATCCTTCACGAAGAAGGCGGTCTCCGAAATCATCGGACCCCAGCCGGCTTCGTACCAGCCGACCGAGCCGTCATCGAACAGAACCTGCAGATGGCCGTAATTATACATCGACGGCGCCACCTCCTCGGTCAGCCGCACGCCCATGCCGCGCACCTCGACCGGCCTGGCGTCGGTGATCTGCAGCATGACGTCGAGATAGTGGACGCCGCAGTCGACGATCGGCGAGGTCGTCTGCATCAGCTGCTTGTGCGTCTCCCAGGTGTGACCCGAAGACTGCTGATTGAGGTTCATGCGGAACACGTAGGGGCCGCCGAGCTTGCGCGCCTCGGCGATCAGCCTGATCCAGGACGGGTGATGGCGCAGGATGTAGCCGATCACCAGCTTCCTGCCATTGGCTTGTGCCGCCGCGACGACGCGTCTGGCGTCAGCCACCGTCGTTGCCAGCGGCTTTTCGACAAAGACGTGGCAGCCGGCCTCGAACGCCTTCACCGCATAGTCGGCATGGCTGTCGGAATAGGTGGCGATGCAGGCGACATCGGGCTTTTCATCGCGCAGCGCCTCATCGAAGGAACGCCTGATGCCATAGCCCGACAGCCCGTCCGGCAGCGGCACGTCGGAACGGTTGATCAGCGCAGCGATCTCGAAGCCCGGATTGGTGTGATAGGCCAGCGCATGGCTGCGGCCCATATTGCCGAGCCCGGCGACGACGACACGAAGGGGCGATTTGGAACTCACCTAGGTACTCCAGATATTCCAGTTTCTTCTTGAAAGGGTGTCCCCCCAGCAGAGACTTGCAGAGCTCCGCTCACTTGACGGCTCCCGACGTGATGCCGCGGATCAGCTGACGCGAGAAGATGACGTAGAGGATCAGCACCGGCATGATCGCCAGCGAGAGCGCGGCCAGGATGGCGTTCCAGTTGGTGACGAACTGGCCGAGGAAGAGCTGCGCGCCGAGCGTCACCGTCTTGGTCTCCTCCGACGGCGCCAGGATCAGCGGGAACCACAGATCGTTCCAAATCGGGATCATGGTGAAGACGGCGACGGTCGCCATGGACGGCCGTACCAGCGGCAGCACCAGGCGAAAGAAGATGGTGTATTCGGACAGGCCGTCGATACGGCCGGCATTCTTGAGGTCGTCGGAGACCTGCTTCATGAATTCCGACAGGATGAAGACAGCGAGCGGCAGGCCTTGCGCGGTGTAGACCAGGATCAGCGCGGTCAGCGTATTGACCAGCCCGCTCGCCACCATCAATTGCAGGATGGCGACGGTGCCGAGCCGGATCGGGATCATGATGCCGAGAGCGAGATAGAGCCCCATCAGCGAATTGCCGCGGAAGCGGTATTCCGACAGGGCGAAGGCTGCCATGGCGCCGAATAGAAGCACGAAGAACAGCGAGGCGACGGTGACGACGAGGCTGTTCTGGAAATAGTGGATGAAGTCGCCCTGACCGATGACGGTGGTGTAGCCGATCAGGTCGAAGGTTTTCGGCGTCGGCGGCGTCAGCGGCGCGCCGAAGATGCCGGCGCGGGACTTGAACGAATTCATGATCACCAGGATCACCGGAAACAGCGCGATCGCCGTGTAGGTCAAAAGGATCGCGTGGGCGCCGATGGTGCGGGGCAGCGAACGGGTGGCGGTGCTCATCTCCTGGCCCTCAGAACTGGTAGCGACGCAGGCGCGTCTGGACGAGGAAGAGGTAGACGCAGACGCCGCCGAGGATGATCAGGAACATCATCGTGGCGATCGCCGCGCCCATGTTGGGGTCGCCGACCTGCAGCTGGAAGCCGAAGAAGGCGCGGTAGAGGAAGGTGCCGAGAATATCGGTCGAATAGTTCGGCCCGGCGAGCGCCCCTTGCGCGGTGTAGATCAGGTCGAAGGCGTTGAAATTGCCGACGAAGGTGAGGATCGAGATGATGCCGATCGACGGCAGGATCAACGGCAGCTTGATCTTCCAGAACTGCGACAGGCCGGTGATGCCGTCGCATTCGGCCGCCTCTATGACCTCGTCGGGAATCGACAGCAAGGCGGCGTAGATCAGCATCATCGGGATGCCGACGAACTGCCAGACCGAGATCAGGCTAAGTGTGGTTAGCGCGTATTCCTCTTTCCCAAGGAGAGGCAACATCTTGATCGGCGCACAAGTCTGGCCGAACGTAAAAATGTAGGCGCCGATCAGACGCGGAATCTGACAATTAAAAATGCCGATCAAGCTGGGTATGACACCCCAAATTTGCGACAGGATCAGCTTCCAGGCGAAGCCGACGATGACGAAGGACAGGATGGTCGGAACGAAGATGGCCGTGCGGTAGAAGGCCGAGAACCTGAGCTTCGGGCTGGACAAAAGTGCTGCCAGCATGACGCCGATCGGATTCTGCACCAGCATGTGGATGATGAAGAACCAGACGTTGTTGCGCAGCGCATTCCAGAAATTCACCGACCAGTTGGGGTCGCCGAACAAGGTGCGGAAATTGTCCAGCCCGACGAAGATCTGGTGCTGCTCGATGTTGCGGAACAGCGACAGCTGCAGCGTGCCGGCGAGCGGCAGGATCATTATCGCCGTGTAGACGAGCACGGCCGGCGCCAGGAAGACGGCGATGTGCCAGCGAAACGGTCTTTTCGGTCGTATTTCTGCGGCCATGAGTTCGGTCCCCGCCGTCTCTCGGTTCCAGACGATGTTGATGCTAGAGTGGTTCACCGTTTCACGGAAACGCCGAACCGCTCTATCCTTCTTTGCACGCAATTCCGGACGGAAAACCGCTTCACACTTTTCCTGGAATTGCTCTAGATGATGCCTCGATGCACGGCCCAGAAATCCTTGCCAGGTACGACAAGAACAAAGGCCTGCGACTGATCAGCTAGCCTTCCCCAAGACCAGCAAGGGTAAGGCCGCGAGGCGGTGCCGACAATCGCTATCTGACGGATGCACTTGTGAAAACCGGGTATTCGGAACCGGCCAGGCATGCGCCCGGCCGGCTCCGTTGCCTGAGCTCTTACTTTGCTGGCTTGTACCAGCTGTCGAGACCGGTCTGCAGCTTCTTGGCCGCGGCTTCAGGGGTGTCGGTGCCGTTGATGACGTTGGCCGATTCAACCCAGGTCTCGTTCTCGAGGTTCGGCGTGCCGCGCGACAGGATCTGGTAGGTCGAGCGGATCGTCGACTTGCACTTGCCGCGCCAGGAAACGAATTCCTGCGCCAGCGGGTCTTCCATCTTCACCGGCGAGGAGTTCAGGCTGAAGAAGCCCGGCAGCGCGTTGGCGTAGATGGTGGCGAAATCCGGCGAGGCCACCCAGGACAGGAACGTCTTGGCCGCGTCCGCATGCTTGGAAGCCGCATTCAGGCCCATGCCGATATCGGTATGGTCGGAGATGTAGCAGGTGTCGCCGGCCTTCTCGACCGGCGGCGGGAAGGCGCCCATCTTGAACTGGGCCTGGGTGTTGAACAGGCCGATCTCCCACGAGCCGGCCGGGTAGATGGCGGCGCGGCCGAGCGTGAACAGGTTCTGGCTGTCCGGATAGGTCTGCGCCTCGAAGCCGTCGCCCAGATAGGGCTTCCACTTGGCCAGTTCCTCGAAGGGTGCGACCCAATCCTTGTCGGTCAGCTTCTGCGTGCCCTTGATCAGCGCCGCGCGGCCGTCCTCGCCCTTCCAGTAATTGGGGCCGATGTTCTGGTAGCCCATGGTCGCGGCCTCCCAGAGATCCTTGGTGCCCATCGCCATCGGGATGTAGGTGCCGTCGGCCTTGATCTTGTCAAGCGCCGCGAAGAACTCGTCGCGGGTCTGCGGCACCTTGATGCCGAGCTTGTCGAAGGCATCCTTGTTGTAGATGAAGCCATGGATGACCGAGGCCATCGGCACGCAGAAGCTCGCCTTGCCGTCGTCGGTCTGCCAGGCGGACTTGGCCACCGGCGAGAAGTTTTCCATGCCGGGCAGCGCGCTGAGGTCGGCGAGGTTGCCCTTCTTGAACAGTTCGAGCGACTTGTCGAACGGGCGGCAGGTGATCAGGTCGCCGGCCGATCCGGCGGCGAGCTTGGCGCCGAGCGCCGCGTCATATTCGGTCGGAGCCGATGGTGCGAACACCACCTTGATGCCGGGGTTCTTGGCTTCGAAGGCGGGGATCAGCTTGTCCTTCCAGATGGACAAGTCATCGCCGCGCCAGCTTTCGATGTTGAGCGTTACGTCCTCGGCGTGAGCCAACCCGGCGGAGCCGAGAATGCTGGTGCCCAGAAGCAGTGCCGTCAGTAATTTCGTTGTCATGCTCAGTCTCCCTGTTGACCTTTTTCAGGTTCGGTTTTGATGAGAACAGGGGCTTTTGACCCCTTGCTCCCCTCGCAAGCCCGTTTCACCCCGATGGAAATCGGGATCAAACAGGCTCTATTTCTCTGTTCGAGCGTGATCTTTTCCGGAAAGCGGTTTCCACTTTTCGGGATCATGCCCCAGCGCGGAAAGGGCCGGCCGCAGTTTCTGGCCAGCCTCTTCCAGTATCTTCCGCGCCGCGGCGGCGCTGTCGGCGCCGGCGGCGAGCAGAATTGCGATCTTGACCGCGCCGCCGCTTTTCTCGAGCAGCCCGGCCGCTTCGTCCTTGCCGCGCCCGCTGATGGCGGCGACGATGCGCGCGGCGCGGTCGCGCAGCTTGATGTTGTCGGCCATCAGATTGACCATGTAGCCGTCATGGACATGGCCAAGATGGACGGCGGTCAGGGTCGACAGCATGTTGAGCGCGATCTTCTGGGCGGTACCGGCGCCCATACGCGTCGAGCCGGCGATCACTTCCGGCGGCGTCTCGAGCAGGATTGCGGTTTCGGCCTGGCGAAGCAGGGCCGAGTCCCGGTTGTTGGCGATGCCGATGGTGGCCGCGCCACGACGGGCGGCTTCTTCGATGGCGCGCACCGCATAGGGTGTGGTGCCGCTGGCGGAAAGCGCGATCAGGCAATCGCCCGCGCCGATGCCGGCATTGGCGACAGCCGCCGCGGCCTCCTCGACATCATCCTCGGGGCCGCCCGCCAGCGTCCTGAAAGCTTCGTCGCCACCGGCGACCAGGATGGCGATGCGGTCGCGCGGGATGCCGAAAGTGCCCGGCAGTTCCAACGCATCGGCCAGCGCCATCAGGCCGGAACTGCCGGCCGCGGCATAGGCAAGCTTGCCGCCGCCACTCAATCGGCCTGCAATGATCTCGGCTGCCTTGGCTATGGCGGGAATGGCGTTGCGGACGGCTTTCGCGGCTTCGATCTGCGCATCGGCCAGCGAAACAAGGATGACTTCCGGAGCCTGGATATCCAGCCCCTCGGCATTCCTGTGAAGCGCTTCGGTGCGCGTTTCAGCCATCCGTGTTCCTCCAATACCAGAACAATACCAAAAAAATACCACTTGTCCACACGCATTAACGAATTCGCGGACACGAAATCGCTGAGCCGACGAAATGTGCAGATTTTTCAATAAAATACAGCTTAATCTTTTTGAAACGGAAATTAAGTCTTGGCTATTGGTATTTTATTGGTATTATCGGTTCGGAGGAGAAATCGCGTGAATTTCGTGCTCGGTATCGATGGCGGCGGCACCAGCTGCAGGGCCGCCCTTGCAACAGCGGACGGTACGGTCGTCGGTCGCGCCAAAAGTGGTGCCGCCAATATTCGCACCGACCTCACCGGGGCGCGGTCGAACATCGTCGACGCCGCGCGGCAGGCTTTCATCGCCGCCGGGCAGGATCCCGAGCTGATCCCTCAAACACCGGCCATTCTCGGCCTTGCCGGCGCCAATGTCGGCACCTACCGGCAGCAGCTCGAAGCGATCCTGCCGTTCAGCACCAGCCGCGTCGAAACCGACGCCGAAATCGCGCTTGAAGGGGCGGTGGGCTCGGGCGACGGCGCCATGGCGATCCTCGGCACCGGCACCGCCTATATGGCCCGCAAGGGCGGCAAGTCACGGGCGATCGGCGGCTGGGGATTCCAGGTCGGCGACCAGGGCAGCGGCGCCCGCATCGGCCGCGATCTGCTCGAACAGACGCTGCTTGCCCATGACGGCGTGCGCGCGCGCTCGCCACTGACCGACGCGATGATGGCCATCTTCCGCAACAATCCCGAGGACGTGGTGGAATTCACCACCAATGCCAAGCCCGGCGATTTCGGCGGCTTCGCGCCCAAAGTGTTCGAGCACGCCGAGAAGGGCGATGCCGTTGCCAACTGGATCGTCGACAAGGCGGTCGGCGATGTCGAGGCTTCGCTCGGCGCGCTCGGCCTCTCCGATGACGCCCCGCTTTGCCTGCTCGGCGGGCTGGCGCCGCTCTACGCGCCACGGCTGTCGCCACGTTATCGGGCATTGCTCAAGTCACCGCTCGACGATGCGCTGGGTGGCGCGGTGCAGATGGCGGTGCGTCTGTTCGCCGGACACGCGGAGGCGGCCCGATGAGCGATGCCGCCGACCAGATTTTCGCCACGCTGAAACAATCGTCGCAAAGCGGCGCGCCGCTCTATCTGCAGCTCAGGAAAAGCATCGAGGACGCGGTCAACCGTGGCCTGATCGGACCCGGCGACGCGCTGCCCTCCGAGCGCGACATCGCCACCAAGGCCGACATCTCGCGCGTCACCGTGCGCAAGGCGGTGCAGGATCTGGTCAAGGGCGGCATCCTGGTGCAACGCCATGGCTCCGGCACTTTCGTGGCGCCACGCATGGAGCGTGTCGAGCAATCGCTGTCGCGGCTGACCTCCTTCACGGAGGACATGGCGCGGCGCGGCATGGCGGTGCGCTCGGCCTGGCTCGACCGCGGCCTCTATGCGCCCTCGCCCGACGAGATGATGGTGCTCGGCCTGTCGTCGAGCGAACTGGTGGCGCGCGTGGCGCGCCTGCGCATCGCCAACGACACGCCACTGGCGATCGAACGCGCCTCGTTGTCGGCCAGCGTGCTGCCCGATCCGGCGGGCATCGGCTCCTCGCTCTACGCGGCGCTGCAACTGACCGGCAATCGCCCGGTTCGGGCGGTGCAACGCATCTCGGCCGCCAATCTCGGCGACGGCGATGCGCGCCTGCTGGAAGTGCCGCCGGGTGTCGCCGGCCTGCATATCGAACGCATTTCCTATCTGGCGAGCGGCAAGGTGATCGAGTTCACCCGCTCCATCTACAGGGGCGACGCCTATGATTTCGTCGCCGAACTGCGGCTGACAGGGCCGAGCGAAGAGGGCCGACCATGATCTCCAACACCACACATATGCAGCGCGAGATCGAGGAGATCCCGCAGGCCGTCGCCCGCCTGCTCGATGGCTCCGGCGCCATGCTCGCCGAGGCCGGGCGCGGCATCCGGGAACGCGACCCGCATTTTGTCGTCACCGTGGCGCGCGGTTCGTCCGACCATGCCGCAACCTTCATGAAATATGCCGTCGAACTGACCGCGGGCCTTGCCGTCGCCTCGGTTGGGCCGTCCATCGCCTCCATCTACGGCCGCAAGCTGCGGCTCGGCGGCTCGGCCTGCCTGGCGATCTCGCAGTCAGGCAAGAGCCCCGACATCGTCGCCATGGCCGAAACCGCACGCGCCGGCGGCGCGCTGACCATCGCCGTCACCAACACCGCCGAGTCGCCGCTGGCGCGGGCCTCGGACTATGCAATCGACATCCTGGCCGGCCCAGAACGCAGCGTCGCGGCGACCAAGACCTTCGTCAATTCCGCTGTCGCAGGTCTCGCCTTGATGGCGCATTCCACCGGCGACGAGACGCTTCTCAAGGCACTTGCCGGCTTGCCCGAGCATTTCGGCAAGGCGATCGCCTGCGACTGGATGAGCGTGCTGGCCGAAACCATCGAGAAGCAGAAGTCGCTGTTCATCCTCGGCCGAGGACCGTCGGCGGCGATGGCCAACGAGGCGGCGCTGAAATTCAAGGAGACCTGCGGCATGCATGCCGAGGCCTATAGTGCGGCCGAAGTCATGCACGGCCCGCTGGCGCTGATCGGCCCCGACTTTCCGGTGCTGGCGCTGGCCGCGCGCGATGCGTCAGAACCCTCCATCGCCGAGGCGGCCGACGGCCTGGCGGCCAAGGGGGCACCGGTGTTCGTCACATCAGCGCTTGCCAACCGGGCCACGCGCCTGCCGCATGTCGCCACCGGACACCCGCTGACTGATCCGCTGACGCTGATCGTCTCGTTCTACGTGTTCGTCGAGGCTTTCGCGCGCCACCGCGGCCTCGATCCCGACACGCCGCGCAACCTTCGCAAGGTGACGGAGACCGTATGAGCGACCGTTTTGCCCTGACCGGCGCCCGCATTTTCGACGGCGACAACTGGCACGAAGGCTCGGCGCTCGTCGTGCGCGACGGTCTTGTCGAGGCCATAGTGCGCCAAGGTGCCCTGCCCCCAGGCGTCCGTGTCGTCGACGCCGGCGGCGGCATGCTGGTGCCGGGCTTTGTCGACATCCAGGTCAATGGCGGCGGCGGCGTCATGCTCAACGACCACCCCGATGTCGTCTCGATCGAAACCATCTGCCGGGCGCACGCGCCGTTCGGCACGACGGCGCTGCTGGCGACGCTGATCACCGACACGCCCGCGATTACCGCTGCCGCCATCGCTGCCGGCGAAGCAGCAGCGCTGCAGAAAGTACCCGGTTTCCTCGGCCTGCATCTCGAGGGCCCGCATCTGTCGATCGCGCGCAAGGGCGCGCATGATCCGGCGCTGATCCGACCGATGACGGACGCCGACCAGGCGATGCTGATCGCGGCGCGGCAAAAGCTACCGGTGCTGCTCACCACGATCGCGCCAGAATCCGTCGAACCGGCGCGGGTCGCCGCATTGGCGAAGGCCGGCGTCGTCGTCAGCCTCGGCCATTCGGATACCAGCTATCTCAAGGCAAAAACCTTCGCCGAAGCGGGCGCCAGCGTGGTCACCCACCTGTTCAACGCCATGAGCCAGATCGGCAACCGCGAGCCTGGACTGGCGGGCACGGCGATCGATGTCGGTACCTTGTCCGCCGGGCTCATCGCCGACGGTATCCACGTTCATCCCGCGACAATCCGGATCGCGCTCGATGCCAAGCAGGGACCGGGCAAGATCGTGCTGGTCACCGACGCCATGGCGACGATCGGCACCGACATGACCTCGTTCACACTCAACGGCCGCACCATCTACCGCAAGGACGGGAGTCTCCGACTTGCCGACGGGACGCTGGCGGGCGCCGACCTCGACATGATCTCGGCGATCCGGTTCATGCACGGCGTCGTCGGCGTCGAACTCACGGAAGCCTTGCGCATGGCCTCGCTCTACCCGGCACAGGCGATCGGCCAGTCGCATCGGCTTGGCCGACTTGCCAACGGCACGGCGGCGGATGTCGTTGCGCTGTCGGACGATCTTGGCATAGAACGCGTCTGGATCGGCGGCGACAAGGTGTTCGAGGCGGGCGCTCCACGCTGAGAGCGAAGCCATGCAGACAATCGATTGTGTCGTCGCCAGAGCAGGCGTCGTCGGGCTTGCCATCGGGAATTCGTCCGCTGAGGCTGATGTCATGAAACTTTTTGATTTCGAGGTCGTTGTCGGAGCGCATGTCCGAGGCGAAACCCAAATCAACACCGCCCGACGGCACCCCGAAGCCGCGTCGAGGAAAGCCGCCACGACAAAAACCGCGTGACGAGGGGTCGCACGACGAGGCTCCACGCAAAAAGAAGCCACGCGAGAAGAACACGTCGACCGTCGAAGCCGCAGCGTCCGAGATCGTCGACGAAACACCACCGCCGGAGGCCGTCGAACCCGATCCGGAGCTGACGCCCAAGCAAGCCGAAGAGGCGCGCAAGAAGTACCTGCTGAAGCGGTTCTGGATCAGCGGGCGCGGCTATTGGGGACGGCACGGCGACAAGCTCGGCTGGCCGTTGACGATCGGGCTGTTGATCCTGATCGGGATCAATGTCGGCTTCCAGTACGGAATCAATGTCTGGAACCGCGCCATATTCGACGCCATCGAGAAGCGCGACGCCCACACAGTGTATTTCCTCAGCGCCGTGTTCGTGCCGCTCGTGATCGGCAGCATGAGCCTCGTCGTCGCACAGGTCTACCTGCGCATGACCATGCAACGCCGATGGCGCTCCTGGCTGACCACCTCGGTGATAGCGCGCTGGCTCGCCAATGGCCGCTATTACCAGCTGAATCTGGTCAAGGGCGACCACCAGAACCCCGAGGCCCGCCTCTCGGAAGATTTGCGTGTCGCCACGGAGTTCCCCGTCGATTTCGTCGCCGGGGTCATTTCCGCTTTTTTGTCAGCCTCGACCTTCATTGTGGTGCTGTGGACGATCGGCGGGGCCTTGAGCGTCACTCTGGGGGGCTCGACCATCACCGTGCCCGGATTCCTCGTCATTACCGCGGTAATCTATGCCGCGATCACCTCCACATCGATGTTCCTGATCGGCCGCGATTTCGTGCGGCTGTCGGAGGAGAAGAACCAGGCGGAAGCCGAATTCCGCTACGTGCTGACGCGCGTGCGCGAAAACGGCGAAAGCATCGCCTTGCTGGGCGGTGAGGATGAGGAACGCAGCGGTATCGACAAGACCTTTGCCGGCGTGCTGAAGCGTTGGGCGCAACTGACCGGCCAGCACATGCGCACGGCGGTGGTTTCGCAGGGCTCCAGCCTGTTCGCGCCTGTCGTGCCGGTACTGCTGTGTGCGCCAAAGTTTCTCGAAGGGTCGATGTCGCTCGGCCAGGTCATGCAGGCCGCCTCCGCCTTCGCCATCGTGCAGGGCGCCTTCGGATGGCTGGTCGACAATTATCCGCGCCTGGCCGACTGGAACGCCTCCGCACGGCGTATCGCTTCGCTGATGATGTCGCTCGACGGGCTGGAGCGCGCCGAGCAGAGCGACGAGCTCGGCCGCATCCAGCATGGCGAGACCAAGGGCGACGCGATGCTTTCGCTCGACGATCTGTCCGTGACGCTCGACGACGGCACGTCCGTGGTCAAGGAAACGGAGGTCGTGGTCGAATCGGGCGAGCGGGTGCTTGTGTCCGGCGAATCCGGCTCGGGCAAGTCGACGCTGGTTCGGGCGATCGCCGGCCTCTGGCCATGGGGAAGCGGCGGCGTCAATTTCCATCCCGACAAGCAATTGTTCATGCTGCCGCAGCGGCCCTACATCCCTTCTGGCACGTTGCGCCGGGTGGTCGCCTATCCCGCGGCGGCCAACAACTGGAAGCTCGACCAGATCAAGGCCGCCCTCGACAAGGTCGGCCTCAGCCACCTCGCCGGCCGGATCAAGGATGAAGCGCCCTGGGACCAGACCTTGTCGGGCGGAGAAAAGCAGCGGGTCGCCTTCGCGCGCCTATTGCTGCACCGCCCGGACATCGTCGTGCTGGACGAGGCGACCTCGGCGCTGGACGAAAAGAGCCAGGACCAGATGATGGAAACGGTGATCCGCGAATTGCCCGAGGTCACCATCGTCAGCGTTGCGCACCGCACCGAACTGGAAGCCTTTCACACCCGCAAGATCACGCTCGAGCGGCACAAGGGCGGCGCGAAACTTGTCAGGGATATCGACCTCGTGCCGCGCAACCGCAAACGCGGCCTGCTCACGCGCGCCTTGTGGGGCTCGGGCACGACGACCGAAAAGCCGCGCAAGACGAAGTAACGGTGCGCCCCCCGCCACCTAGGACGCATAGAGATCCTTGTATGTCTCGCGCAGCAGGTTCTTCTGCACTTTGCCCATGGTGTTGCGCGGCAATTCGTCGACGAAGATCACCTGCTTCGGGTGCTTGTACCTGGCCAGGCGCCCGGCGATGGCACCGAGAATTTCGGCACCGGTGATCCGCGATGCCGGCGCCCGCACGACGACCGCCGTGACACCTTCGCCGAAATCCGGATGGGCGACGCCGATGACGGCGCTTTCGTTCACTCCATCAAGCGCGTCGATCTCGCTTTCGAGCTCCTTCGGATAGATGTTGTAGCCGCCCGAGATGATCAGGTCCTTGCCGCGGCCGACGATATGGACATAACCGTCGGCGTCGACCATGCCGAGATCGCCCGTGATGAAGAAGCCGTCGGCGCGGAATTCCGCCTTGGTCTTTTCCGGCATGCGCCAGTAGCCGCCAAAAACGTTCGGACCCTTGACCTCGAGCATGCCGATCTCGCCCTGGGCCAGCGGCTTGCCGCTATCGGGATCGGTGATGCGAAGCGACACGCCAGGCAGCGGGAAGCCGACCGTGCCGGCGCGGCGCTCGCCCTCATAGGGGTTGGACGTGTTCATGTTGGTCTCGGTCATGCCGTAGCGCTCGAGGATGGCGTGGCCGGTGCGCTCGCGCCAGGCCTTGTGCGTCTCGGCCAGCAGCGGCGCCGAGCCGGACACGAACAGGCGGATGTTCCTCGCCGCCTCGCGGTCCAGCCCGTCCTGCTGCAGCAGCCTGGTATAGAAGGTCGGCACGCCCATCAGCGCCGTGGCGCGCGGCAGCAGCGAGATGATGCGGGCCGGATCGAATTTCTGCTCGAACAGCATCGAGGCGCCGGCCATCAGGATGACGTTGGTGGCGACGAACAGGCCATGAGTATGGAAGATCGGCAGCGCATGGATCAGCACATCGCCTGATGTGAAGCGCCATTGGTCGACCAGCACGCGCGCATTCGATGCCAGGTTCCCATGGCTGAGCATGGCGCCTTTCGAGCGGCCGGTCGTTCCCGACGTGTAGAGGATTGCCGCGAGATCGTCCTCGCCGCGCTCGACATCATGGAAATCGGAGGATTGCCGCGATGCCTGGTCCGTCAGCGATCCCCGGCCATTGCGGTCGAGCGTGACCACGACGGCACCGGATGGTGCGACCATCCGCTCGATATCCGCCGATTTCGCCGGATCGCAGACAATGACCCGAGGCGTTGCATCCTCGAAGAAATATCCAAGCTCGGTCAGCGTATAGGCCGTGTTGAGGGGCAGGAAGACGGCACCGGCGCGCACGCAGGCGATATAGAGCAGCACCGCCTCCGGGCTCTTTTCGACCTGCACGGCGATCCGATCGCCGGGCTCGACATGCAATTGCAGGAGCGCGTGCGCGAGCTGCGCCGACCGCGCCAGCATGTCGCCATAGCTGAGCGAGCGCCCATCATCGGTTTCCATCAACAGGCGCCCGGGCGCCGGCATCCGGGACCGGAACGCGTCGAACAGATGATTGCTCATGAAATTTTCCTGCTGTGATGGCAATGGCGGCGCCGGCAATGCCCTTGGGGCGCGCAGAGTTCGCGTTTCCGGACCATGTCGTCAAGACCGCAAACGGCGGTCCGGCGCGTCACATCGGCCGAAAAGCCGCGAACGATGGCAACAAGCTCTGGCAAAAGGAAATGATCGTTACCGCCGAGCGCGTTCGGCCGAAGCGGCGGCTTTTGAGACTTCGCCTTGCTTGAAGCGCTCCATGCATATGGAAGCGGTCAGCTGGTAATGATCGATCAATGCCTGGACGGCGCCGTCGGCATTGCCGTCCAGCGCGTATTCGGCAATCCGCCGGTGTTCCCCGAAATCGTCGCGCTGGATGTTCTCGCCGTCATTGGCCATTTGCCGATAGCGATAGGCGTGATCGGAAAGCTGATCGCAGAAACCCACCAGCCAGTGCGACCGGCAGGCCGAGATCAGCACACGGTGGAAGGTGCGGTGCAATTTCTCCCAGTCCGGATCGAGCGACGAGAGATGTTGCGGCGAACGTCGCGAGGCGCGGCCCAGGCGATGCAGCGCCAGCACCAGTTGTTCTTCCCACTCGGTGGTGCGGTGCGCAATGGATTCGCGAAGCGCGCGTTCCTCGAGCCAGCAGCGGGTGCGCGTCAGCTCCTCGAGCTCCGTCGCACTGACCGGCATGATGAAAAAGCCGCGCTGATCGTGACGGCCAAGGAGTCCCTCGGAGGCAAGGCGATTAAGGGCTTCACGGACAGGGGAGGCACCGGCGCCATACTTGGAAACAACCCACTCGACCCGCAGCTTGCTTTCGGCTTCCAGAGCGCCGCCAAGAAGATCATCCCGCAATTGATGATAGACCGTACTGGCAAGCGTACTCTTGGATCCTGTGCCGTCGTCGTTCAGGTTGGCAGCGCCGTATGTCAAATTCGACTCCTTGTCCCCATTTCTCTCTGGGCAATTCGAGTCCGAAAAGAATCCTTCGTACATGTACCCTACAGTGCCTTCGTCAAGAGGCTCAAGCACGAGATGCCATCCTTGTACTTAAGCACGAAGGAATATGACGTTATCCGCCGCCTGATCGGGGGAATTCGCGCGCCTCTACAACCAATGGAAACTTAACATGTTTTTTATGCACGCAGAATCATCTGTTTCTTGTGTGCCCGTGCGAGCATCTTTTCTGTCGCGCGCAAAATAACGCACGGCTCGGCCGGCTCATACCTCCTGTACCGATCTGATTCGGACGGAAGCGGGCTCCTGAAGAACCGTATCCGCGCAACGGCTGTCAGACAGCCAGCCTGTTGGATTCGAAGCGGGATGATCGCGATGCGTTCGAGCAATTCAGAGCGGTTCACCGTTTCCTCGAAACGGCCAACCGCTCTAGCCGGCGGCGTTGTCGGCCGCTGTCCTGATCGCCTCGATGTTGGCACGGTACGCCTCGACGCTGCCGCCCTTGAAGATCGCTGCACCGGCCACCAGCACATCGGCCCCGGCTGATGTGACCAAAGGGGCCGTTTCGGGCGAAACGCCGCCATCGATCTCGATGCGGATCGGCCGGTCGCCGATCAGCGCCTTGACCCTTCTCACCTTCTCGACGATCCCCGGGATGAAGGCCTGGCCGCCGAACCCCGGATTGACGGTCATGATCAGGATCAGGTCGAGCCGGTCGAGCACATATTCGATCATCGTTTCCGGCGTCGCCGGATTGAGCGACACGCCGGCCTTCTTGCCGAGGTTCCTGATGGTCTGCAACGAGCGGTCGAGATGCGGCCCGGCCTCCGCATGCACCGTCATGCCGTCACAGCCGGCCTCGGCGAAGGCGGCGAGATAGGGATCGGCCGGCGCGATCATCAGATGGCAGTCGAAAAAAGCCTTGGTGCGGTTGCGGATCGCCTTGATCACCGGCGGACCGAAGGTGATGTTGGGGACGAAATGGCCATCCATGACATCGAGATGGATCCAGTCGGCACCAGCAGCCGCGACGGCTTCGACCTCGTCGCCAAGCTTCGAAAAGTCCGAAGCCAGCACCGATGGTGCGATCAAGGTCTTCTTGCTCATCTCGCGGCCTTTCCGGGCGTCCTTTTCATACCGTTCACCCTGGATCGACTGCCTAATGCCCGGCGGGTGACTTGTCGAGGGTGCAGGCGCGTGGGCTCCACAGGCTTGGGCGGCGTTGCGGCGTCTCCGATCCCGCCCAGCCAATTTCCGCTTGCCGGGACATGACGAAGAACCCGCCGGATTGCTCCGGCGGGTCCCAGGTCTGGCGTCGAGCGGACGGCTACTGCTGCTGGAGCTTCAGGATCCTGTTTGGTGCCGGATCCTGCTGCTGTTCAGCCTGCGGCAGGCGCCGTGGCAGGACCTGCTGCAGCAGCAGGCCCGGGTTGAGCTCCAGTGACGGCTGCCCGCGCATCGGTCGGCAGTTGGGATAGCGTCCAACCGTGCCTTCCGGACAGCGCCTCTTGAAGATCGGCTGGCACTGGCCATTGATCATCTGCGAGCCCGGTGCGCATTCCGTCTGTTGCCTGGATTTGCGGCATGCGCCGTCGATCACCTCGGTCCCACGCGGACAGACGCACTCGCCGCGCTTGTTGTGGACCTGGCCGCGTATGTCGCACTGCTCCACCTGCGGCTGCTTGCGCCGGCAGGCATTGCCTTTCACCTCGGTACCTCGCGGGCAGACGCAATCGCCGTTGGCATCGTGCACCTGACCCCGGATGGTGCACTGGTCGGGCTTCGGCCGGACCGGACGGCAAGCGCCGTTGCGCACCTCCGTGCCTTGCGGACAGACGCAATCGCCATCGGCATTGCGGATCTGGCCCGGGATGCGGCACTGCTGAGGCTTCGGCCGGACCGGACGGCAGGCGCCGTTGCGCACCTCCGTGCCTTGCGGACAGATGCAATCGCCATTGGCATCGTGGATCTGGCCACGGATGGTGCACTGCTCGGGCTTCGGCCGGATCGGGCGGCAGGCGCCGTTGCGCACTTCCGTGCCTTGCGGGCAGACGCAGTCACCATCGGCATCGTGGACCTGGCCACGAATGGTGCACTGCTCGGGCCTGTCGGTCCTGACGCAGGCGCCGTTTTCCAGCGCCGTGCCGCGCGGGCAGACGCAGCGCCCGTCCTCGGTACGGATCTGGCCTTCGAGCAGCACGCAGCGCTTCGGTGGCGGCGGTGGTGTCGGCAGAATGTTGGTGCCGCCGCCCGTGCACTGGCCGTTGCGGAAGGTGGTGCCTTCCGGGCAGACGCAGCGGCCGGCGTCGTTCATGACGAAGCCCGGCGAGCACTGGTTCTTCACCTCATGCGTGATGGTGAAGGGGTGGCAGGCATAGGCCTTGCCGCGATCGCCCTGCACATTGGTCGCATCCTTGGACAGCACGTCGCCGCCCTGGACCCGCGTGTCGGGAGACAGGACACCAACGCAGTTCTGGCCATTGACGTTGCCCTGCAGATTGGCAAGGCGCCCGTCGTCGGGAATGACCACGGTGACATGATGCGACTGGCTTTCGCCGGCGCCAAGCGTCAGGTTGGCTATGCAGGACAGAGGCAGGCTTGCCGGTTCGGGCGAGCAGCCGAAGGGCGGGTCGATCGAGGTGATCGCAACGCCGTCCAGCCGGCCGAGCCCTTCCACGCCGATCGCATCGCCGATGCGAACCGGGCCGGAGAACGGGCTCGTCCCGTCATTGGATATGGTGATGTCGAACGAGCAGGGCTGGCCGAGCCGGCATTCGCGATCGCCGGTCTTCTCGACACGGATGGTCGAGGAGCCACCGCCCTTGGCGCAGGCCTGGCCAATCGGGTAGACGACATCGTCGCCTTGCGCCGGCCCATAGGAGCCGCGCGCGCAGTTCTCGAACTCGCCAATGGCCGAGACCGTCACGTCGAAGTGGCGGCTGATCCCGGGCGTCATGACGGCACCGGGAATCTGGCACGACAGCGTGTTGGCCGGAACCGGTCCGCACGTCCATTCCGCGCCGTCTGGAGTGACGGTCTGGATCTGGACGGGCGCGCCGCCCGACACCAGCGTGGCGGCATCGTTGACCCGCACCGGACCGGTGGGGGCCGCCGTGCCGGCGTTGGAGACGGTGATGCGGCAAGAGACGGCCGCGGCACCGGCCAGCGAACCGCTGCACACCTTGGTGATGCGCAGGCCGGGCTGGCCACCATTGGGACGACGGATGCGTTCCTTGGCGCAGGCCTTGTTGTTGGTGAGGTCGACCTCACCGGGAATGGCCTTCACCTCGGCGCAGTTCTCGACCATGTCCGACCGGTAGTCGGCCGGCATGACCGCCTTGACGAAGATCGGCGTCGAGGCGCCCGCGGGCAGCGCGATGCCGGGATTGTCGCAGCGGAACTGGCCGGGGCCATTCGGGCCGCATGTCCAGGGCGGGCTCGGCCCGAAAGTCGAGGAGGCCGGCGCGCCGCCGGGATAGTTGTCGATCACCGTCAACGGCCCGTTATAGGTCGATGTGCCGTTGTTGATGATGTCGATCACGAAGAAACAGACGCCGTCGGCCGTGCAGATTTCGGTGCGGGCACGCTTCTTCAGGATCAGGTCGACCTTCTTCTCGACCGGCGGCTGGCAGTCGCGGTCACGATCGCCACGGCGGCAGATCGGGATCGAGGCGCAGCCACGGTCGTTAGACTGGCTGCCGAACAACGGCTTGCCGCTGGCGGCATAGTTGTAGGCGGCGCAGTTGCGCAGCGCACTGCCTTGCCAGCCCCCGGCCGGCTTGAAGCCGAGCTTGAGGTCGACAAAGGCCCCCGGATTGAGCGTGGTCACCGGATAGGTGCACGTCATCGGGGTGGTGCCGGGCACGCAGACCCAGGGCGGATTGGGCCCTGAACTCAACGTCGAGCCGACCGGCAGCGTCACCTCGTCGAGCACGATCTTGCCGTTGTAGGGCGCGGTGCCGACATTGGTGACCCTGATGGTGAAGTCGCAGCCGCCGGCCATGGTGCAGCGCGCGACATCGGCACGTTTCTCGACCTTGAGATCCGGCTCCTTGTCCCCGGGCGGGCACCGCTGGTCGCGCGGGATGACGATGTCGATGGTCTGCGTGCAGCACAGGCCCCAGCCCTCCTTCGGGCCGGCATAGGTCTCGATGCCGGTGACGATGAGGTGGATGACGTCGCCGGGCGATGCGCCGACGATCTTCCAGTTGAGCACGCCGCCGCCCACCGGCACCAGCTGGGTATCGGGGATGATGGTGATGCCGGGCGTGGTGGTCGACACCTGCACCCACTTGCCGCCCATCTCCGGGCCGACCGGCATGTGGTAGATGAAGGCGCCGCCGCCGGGCACACAATCGACCGTGCCGCGTTCCACCTTGAAGCATTCCTTGCCGGGAGGTGGTGGCGGCGGGTTGCACTTGGTGACATCGATCTTGATCGAGGTCTTCGCGCCGGTCTTGTAGTCGCCATCGTCAGGCTTGCTCGGATCCTGCGACGGGATGATGGTCCCGGTGCCGGCTCCGTTGCTCACCTTGATCAGGCCCTGATTGTCGATGATCGTCGGCGAGGGAAACGCCGCATGGTCGATCCTGGCCGTGATCTGGAAATTGATGACGCGTTCATTGGCGGCCCCGGCGCCGTCGAGATCGGCGGCGGAGAGCCGGAAATCGGACACCGTTGCCGTATCATTGGGACCCGCCGTATTGCCGATCGTCGCGGCCGGCAGTGGCCCGCCGGAGGCATCCGTGCCGTCGCCCGACAGGTTGACGTTGACGATCGAAAGGCCGTGCGGAAGCTGGTCCTTGAACTCGATCTTGAGTTTCTTCAGCAAGTCCACAAGGCCCGGATCGGCAAAGCCCCGCGGGTCACCGCGCAGGCCGAAGCTCAGGGAGTAGACAACATAGTCGCAGCCTCGCTGGGTGCCTTTCTTGGTGAAGAACGGCACGACCCGTTCCGGCCTCGGATTGACGACGCGCGAATTGTCGAGGTCGAGCCTCAATTCCGGTGTGATCGGAGCGGCGTCTTCCGCGTGGCTTGCGAGAGGGGTGAGCATGGCGACCGCGATACCGGCCGCCATCAGCCAGCGCGCGCCGCGCCTGGCGTATGACAGGGGTTTCATGATCGTCTCCATGACAGTTGACTGCTTGTCGGCTGAGTTGTTTCGCGCGAGCGGGGAGATTGCGAGATTGTTCATCTTCCCCTCCTCAACGTTCGCAGCTGACGGCTGGGGTGCGGAGCGGCAAGGTCATCTTGCAGCAAGGGTAGTAGCCACCCTTGTCCCTGTCGGACTTCCTGTAGAAGCAAAGTCCAATATCCACTCTGTCGCCTGGATAGTGGCCGGTGATGTTGATCGTGTAGGGCTTGCCCGGCACATGCGACATGGGTGTGGTCACCCCGACGCCGGGCGACCTGGACTTTGTCTCATTCGAAGGCTGGGCCTTGATCGAATCGCCGCCAAAGCCGGCATGGTCATGGAGATAGAGATCGGCCTCGAGGCCCGAAGGCGTGCAGTAATACCTGATATCTTCAACATCGAGACAGGGAGGCAGGTTGCCGGGCGGTGGGAAGTCCGGCGGGTAGAAGGGTGGCAGATAGCCGCCCGGGATTTCTTCATAATAGCCGGCGCGGCCCTCGCATGGGTGCCAGACAGCGACGTCGCCGACATGGCCTTCCACCTCGGGATCCTCGAAATAGCCGTCGAAATCGACGAACCAGGAGCCGAAGGGCGGCACGTTGGCCGGCTTGACCAGATCCTTGGGCGTGATCTGCACGCCATGCACGGCAAGCGGTCCGCCGGCGGCGAGTTGCTCGGCAAGGGTTGGATTGTCGCGCAATTTGTCGCCGGTGTTGACCAAGGTCTGGGTGCAGACCGACGTGTCCAGATTGCCGTCGGCGTCATAGCCATATTGCAGGTCGAGGCCGCCGGCCGACTGCCGGTTGCCCTGCGGGAAGCCGACCGCGTATTCCTGCGGCGCGTCCACCCAGACCGATTCCGTTGCCGGATCGTCGGGATTTTCTCTGAAGTAGCGGATGACCTCGCCCTTGCCGGAATCGGCGAACCGGCTGTAGTCGTAGCGGTTCTCGATCGGGCCGCGCTGGGCGAGGTACATGAAGCCGCTGTTGTCGAAGGCAATGTCGGTGACGGCGTAGTCCTTGTCGGCCTTGACCGTCAGCTCCCAGCGCGGGTCGCCGGCAAAGCTGCCGTCTCGCGCGATGCCGACCGACCAGATCTCCGACTTTTCGCCGACCGAGTAATAGAGACGGCCGCCATGATAGGAGACGGCCCAGACGCGGCGCTCGTCCTGGGTGTAGCCCCAGGTCTCGGGGTCCTCGGTGTCGAAGGCCGCGCCCTGTATGTCCATCACCGCGCCGTCGTCGGCGACGGGAGCCAGGCCATGCGCCGGTCGCCCGGCGACGCCATGATCGAAGGTGTCGATAAGCTTGCCATTGGCGTCCATGCGATGGATCAGGCCGGTGTCGAGGTCCGAGGCGAAGAACTGGCGGTGGTTGGGATCGAATGTAATATTGCCGATGCCGGGACCACTGTTGGTGTCGATGTCGGCGAATTTAGCGACCTGGCCGGTGATACCGTCGATCTTCCAGATGGTGCCCGGCCCGCCACCATTTTCGGTGCCGAACTGGCCATCCATGAAGGTCGCGCCTGCCGTGCCGCGGCGCTGCCGCTCCGGCCTGCCATCCTTGTCGGCGTCCGGCGTGACGATCTCGATGCCATGCAGCGAGGTCGCGGCGACATAAAGGTTGGGAATGCCCGACGGGACACCATCGCGCACGCCGTCATCATAGGTGAGGCCGAACACCTCGCCGATCTGGCCTGATGTCACCTCGAAAGGCGGCGGCGTGAAGACGAGCTGGCCCGAGGCCGGCCCGCCGAGATGCGAAACGTCGAACACACGCAAGGTGGCGCGCGTGGTGTCGATGAAGGTTTCGTCGACCGGATCGACCCCGGGCGGCAAGCCCTCATCGAAATTAGGGATGACGGTGCCGGGAAAGCCGGTGACCGCCATCGAGCCTGGATAGATGATCTGGGTGTCCTGCGCCCGGGCGGCACCGCCGAGCCAAAGGCCGGCGGTCAGGGCGAATGCAAGAACGCCGCCGGTTGTCTTGATCAGGCGGCGCAAACGGCTGGCGCGAGAAGACACTGACAGGCCGTGATCGCAAGACATAGAACTCCCCCCGAAGTCTACGGGAGGAATCTCCGGCTGTGCCGCGCAAATCAGAGCAGGGCGCGGCGGTCCGGCACGTTCTTCCCTGATCGAATTGTCTGCTTTCCTCTTCATTACGATACGCCTGCTCTTACCTAGGGTCAACGGAATCAGCGGAAAGCCCAGCGCGTCGACCCCGTCCCGAAGGCGGTGGTCGCGCCGAGCTCCTGTTGTTCCCGGAGACCGCGGAGCCTCTGGGTTGCTGGTCATGGGGACTTCCTTTCCGGGCCGCACCATGCGGCACCTGGACGTCAGTCGCGCACGGAGGTGGAAAGGTTCATGGAAGCCTTGCGCAGAATGCTTGCGCCCGATGCTGCCTGTTCTTATATACGCGCCAAGCCGTGCGGCGGCGGAACACCGGTGCCGAACGGGATTTCTTATGAACAGGGGCTTTCGTCGGAACGCCTTCATGGGTCCTGAAAGCCTGCTTAGAGGAGAGAAAAAATGGCAAAAGTAATCGGTATCGATCTCGGCACCACCAACTCCTGCATAGCCATCATGGATGGCAAGGAGCCGAAGGTGATCGAGAATGCGGAAGGCGCGCGCACGACGCCTTCCATCGTCGCCATCTCGGGCGACGGCGAACGTCTCGTCGGCCAGCCGGCCAAGCGCCAGGCGGTCACCAATCCTGAAAACACCATCTTCGCGGTCAAACGCCTGATCGGCCGCCGCTACGACGATCCGGTGACGGAGAAGGACAAGAAGCTTGTCCCCTACAAGATCGTCAAGGGCGACAATGGCGATGCCTGGGTCGAGGCCGGCGGCAAGAAGCAGTCGCCCTCGCAGATCTCGGCCATGATCCTGCAGAAGATGAAGGAAACGGCGGAAGCCTATCTCGGCGAAAAGGTCGAGAAGGCGGTCATCACCGTTCCGGCCTATTTCAACGACGCCCAGCGCCAGGCGACCAAGGATGCTGGCAAGATCGCCGGCCTCGAGGTGCTGCGCATCATCAACGAGCCGACGGCGGCAGCGCTTGCCTACGGCCTCGACAAGAAGGACGGCAAGACCATTGCCGTCTATGACCTTGGCGGCGGCACGTTCGACATTTCGGTGCTCGAAATCGGCGACGGCGTGTTCGAGGTGAAGTCGACCAATGGCG
This sequence comes from Mesorhizobium sp. HAY1-8B, assembly GCF_056868045.1. NCBI lineage: Bacteria > Pseudomonadati > Pseudomonadota > Alphaproteobacteria > Hyphomicrobiales > Phyllobacteriaceae > Mesorhizobium > Mesorhizobium sp. HAY1-8B. The sequence continues at coordinate 998,560 of NZ_CP200321.1, read as the reverse complement.
ACACCTTCCTCGGCGGCGAGGATTTCGACATGCGCCTGGTCGAGTACCTGGCGGCCGAGTTCAAGAAGGAACAAGGCATCGACCTGAAGAACGACAAGCTGGCCCTCCAGCGCCTCAAGGAGGCGGCTGAAAAGGCCAAGATCGAGCTGTCTTCGACGACGCAGACCGAAATCAACCTGCCCTTCATCACCGCCGACGCGACCGGGCCGAAGCACCTGACGCTGAAGCTGACGCGCGCCAAGTTCGAAAGCCTGGTCGAGGATCTCGTCCAGCGCACCATCGAACCCTGCAAGGCGGCGCTCAAGGATGCCGGCCTGAAGGCAGGCGAGATCGACGAAGTGGTCCTGGTCGGCGGCATGACCCGCATGCCCAAGATCCAGGAGATCGTGAAGCAGTTCTTCGGCAAGGAGCCGCACAAGGGCGTCAACCCGGATGAGGTCGTCGCACTCGGCGCCGCCATCCAGGCCGGCGTGCTGCAGGGCGACGTCAAGGACGTGCTGCTGCTCGACGTGACGCCGCTGTCGTTGGGCATCGAGACGCTGGGTGGCGTGTTCACACGGCTGATCGAGCGCAACACGACGATCCCGACCAAGAAGAGCCAGGTGTTCTCCACCGCCGAGGATTCGCAGTCGGCGGTGACCATCCGGGTCTTCCAGGGCGAGCGTGAAATGGCGGCCGACAACAAGGCGCTTGGCCAGTTCGACCTGGTCGGCATTCCGCCGGCGCCGCGCGGCGTGCCGCAGATCGAGGTCACCTTCGACATCGACGCCAACGGCATCGTCAATGTTTCGGCCAAGGACAAGGGCACCGGCAAGGAGCACCAGATCCGCATCCAGGCTTCTGGCGGTCTTTCGGACGCCGACATCGAGAAGATGGTCAAGGACGCCGAGGCCAATGCCGAGACGGACAAGAAGCGTCGCGCCGTGGTCGAGGCCCGCAACCAGGCCGAGGCGCTGGTGCATTCTTCCGAGAAGTCGCTGAAGGAATATGGCGACAAGGTCTCGGAAGCCGAACGCACGGCGATATCGGATGCGATCGCGGCGCTGAAGACCGCAGCCGAGGGCGACGACGCGGCCGACATCGAGGCCAAGAGCCAGGCACTTGCCGAAGCTTCGATGAAGCTTGGTCAGGCCATGTACGAGGCCTCGCAAAAGGAAGCGGCGGAAGCCGACGCCAAGGCGGATGCCGCCAAGGACTCCGACGTGGTCGATGCCGATTTCGAGGAAATCGACGAGGACGACGACAAGAAGAAGTCGGCCTGAGCCGCCCGACGGCAAAATAAAGCGGAAAGCCCGGCGTAAAGCCGGGCTTTTTTGCAACCCTCGCCGAAAAAGTGCGGGGCCTTGCCGAAAAAACGACAGAAAAGCCCGGACAGGCGCACGCCAGCACTGGCATCCGGGCGGCACCGATCCTAAATCGAGACGACGTGCCGGCAAACGACGCAACAATGCATCAAGACGTTGAGCATCCGGACAGCGGGAAAAAATGAAAGCTGATTTCTACGAAACGCTGGGCGTGCAAAAGGGCGCCGACGAGAAGGAGCTCAAGAGCGCTTTCCGCAAGCTCGCCATGCAGTTCCATCCCGACCGCAATCCCGGCGACCATTCCTGCGAGCACAAGTTCAAGGAAATCAACGAAGCCTACGAGACGCTGAAGGACCCGCAGAAGCGCGCGGCCTATGACCGCTTCGGTCACGCCGCCTTCGAGCAGGGCGGCATGAATGGCGGCGCGCAAGGCTTTGGCGCCGGCGGCTTCGCCGACATCTTCGAGGATATTTTCGGCGACATGATGGGCGGGCGTCAGCGCCGCTCGTCGGGTGGCCGCGAGCGCGGCGCCGACCTGCGCTACAACATGGAAATTTCGCTGGAAGAGGCCTTCGCGGGAAAGACCGCGCAGATTCGCGTGCCGGCCTCGATCTCCTGCTCCGAATGCTCAGGCAGCGGCGCCAAGCCGGGCACCCAGCCGGTGACCTGCTCGATGTGCAACGGCCACGGCAAGGTGCGCGCCACCCAAGGCTTTTTCTCGATCGAGCGCACCTGCCCGCAATGCCAGGGCCGCGGCCAGACCATCAAGGACCCGTGCCCGAAATGCGCCGGGCAGGGCCGCGTCACCGAGGAACGCTCACTGTCGGTCAACATTCCGGCCGGCATCGAGGACGGCACCCGCATCCGCCTGGCCAATGAAGGCGAGGCCGGCCTGCGCGGCGGGCCTTCGGGCGACCTCTATATTTTCCTGGCGGTGAAGCCGCACGAATTCTTCCAGCGCGATGGCGCCGATCTCTACTGCAAGGTGCCGATCTCGATGACGACGGCAGCGCTTGGCGGCTCCTTCGAGGTGACGACGCTGGACGGCAGCCAGACCAAGGTGAAAGTGCCCGAAGGCACCCAGAACGGGCGCCAGTTCCGGCTCAAGGGCAAGGGCATGCCGGTGCTGCGCCAGCCCAATGTCGGGGATCTCTATATCCAGACCGCGGTCGAGACGCCGCAGAACCTTACCCGCCGCCAGCGCGAGTTGCTGGAGGAGTTCGAACAGCTCTCCTCGCAGGATAATTCGCCCCAATCGAGCGGGTTTTTCGCCCGCATGAAGGATTTCTTCGAATCCTTCGGCGAGCGTTGACAGAGCAGGAATGGCACCGGACTCGATGAAACGCGCCGCATTTTGAGACGCGACGAAATCTATCTTATCCACGACATGCGTCTCGCTGCGCCTTGCCTTGCGTCAACCAGGTGTTAAGTAGCTTGCGGGGAGCCTTGAGGAGAGCTTGCATGACACGTGGTCACGGACTGCGGAAGGCGCTTGCCGAGAAGTTCGACGACGAACTCAAATTCTTCAAGGGCTGGATCGACAAACCGAAGACGGTCGGCTCGATCGTTCCAACCAGCTCGATCACCGCGCGCAAGATGGCCTCGATCGTCAATCCCAGGTCCGGCTTGCCGGTGCTCGAGGTCGGCCCCGGAACCGGTGTGATCACCCGCGCCATCCTCGCCCAGGGCGTGCGGCCCGAAAACCTCTACGCGGTCGAATACAACACGGATTTCGTGCGCCACCTGCGCCGCCTCTATCCCGGTGTCAACGTTATCGAGGGCGATGCCTTCAACCTCAACGCCACGCTTGGCGAGCGGAGCGGGATGATCTTCGATTCCGTCGTTTCCGGCGTGCCGCTGCTCAACTTCCCGGTCGCCCAGCGCATCGCCTATATAGAGAGCCTGCTTGACCGTATCCCCGCCGGGCGTCCCATCGTGCAGCTGACCTATGGCCCGATGTCGCCGATCCCGGCCGGCCGTGGCGACTATACGGTCAAGCATTTCGATTTCATCATCCGCAACATCCCGCCGACGCAGCTGTGGATCTATCGCAGGGAAGCGCATTGAGAGAGAGGGCAGTAAGGGAATAGGAAATGACGATTCAATTTCCGGACTGCTCCCGACTGCCCTATTCCCTTACTCCCTATTCCCCATCCAGCCGTTGATTTGGGCGGCCTCTGGCTGTACCTGTCCGGGAACAAGGATGGCCAATGGCAGTGATCCCGAGAATCCTCGTCTTCGCCGGCTCGAACCGGACGGGCGCCTATAGCGGCAGGACCGCCGACGTGGCACAGAAGGAACTTGCGGTGCAAGGCGCCGAGGTGACCCGCATTTCGCTCGCCGATTATCCCCTGCCGATCCTCGACGAGGACCTTGAGAAGGAAAAGGGCGTTCCGGAAAACGCCGTCAAGCTCGGCCGTCTGATCACCGCGCATGACGGGTTGCTGATCGCCACGCCGGAATATAACGGCTCGATCCCGCCGCTGCTCAAGAACACGATCGATTGGGTGAGTCGCGTGCGCCGCGATGGTGGCCGCCCGGTCAGGCCGCTTGCCGGCAAGGTGGCGGCCCTCTGCTCCTCCTCCAACGGACACTTCGCCGGCATCCGCTGCATCAACCATCTGCGCGCCGTGCTGGTGCGCTGCCAGATGGAGGTGGTGACGCCGGAATGCTCGGTGCCCGACGGCGGCGACGCCTTCGCCGACGGCGGCAATTTTCGTGACGAGAGACTGCACAAATCGATGGAGCATCTATGCCGCACGCTGATCGAAACCTCGCGCATGCTGTCCACGCGGATCGAGGCGTGATCGCCGCAACCATGCAGACCCAACCCATGCAGGCCAAATCCATGCAGGAAAGACTGATCGTCGGTCTCGACGTGCCGACCGTGAGGGAAGCCGAGCAGGTGGTGCGCGAACTCGACGGTGTCGTCTCCTTCTACAAGATCGGCTATCAGCTGGCCTTCGCCGGCGGATTGGACTTCGCCAGGGAACTGGCCAGCGGCGGCACCAGGGTCTTCCTCGACATGAAGCTGCTCGACATCGACCACACGGTGGCCAAGGGCGTCGAGAACATCGTCAAGATGGGCATGACCATGCTGACCATCCACGCCTATCCGAAGGCAATGCGCGCGGCGGTGGAGGCGGCACGCGGCAGCGACCTTTGCCTGCTCGCCGTCAGCGTGCTGACCTCGATGGACGAGCAGGACATGATCGATGTCGGCTATGAATATGATCCGCACACGCTGGTGCTCAGGCGCTCTGAACAGGCGCTGCACGCCGGCATGGGCGGCATCGTCTGCTCGGCCGCCGAAGCCGAAGCCGTGCGCCGCATCGTCGGACCCGACATGGCGGTGGTGACGCCCGGCATCCGGCCGGCGGGCAGCGACCATGGCGACCAGAAACGCGTGGTGACGCCGGCGCAGGCGATCCGCAACGGCGCCAGCCATCTTGTTGTGGCTCGGCCTATCGTCGCGGCGGCCAACCGACGCGAGGCGGCCGAAGCCATTCTGGAAGAAATGCGCTCGGCCTGAGGACCAGTTCCAACTCTGCTCCCACGGCGCTCTGGCGGCGTTTTCCGCGCTTCCGATGCTCATCCGCTTTGGGTACGCTGCGCTTGTCACCCTGCGGTGACCCAAGAATACCACGAGCCGTCTTGGAGCGATTCTTAAGACCGGTCTTCGCTTGACGGACAGAAACTCGGAGAAAAAGCATGCCCAAGGGATATTGGATCGCCCGCGTCGATGTGCGCGATGCCGAAGGCTACAAGGAGTATGTCGCCGCTTCAAAGCTGGCCTTCGACCGGTTCGGCGCGAAATTCCTGGCGCGCGGCGGCGCGCATGAAAAGGCCGAAGGGCCAGGGCGCGGACGCAACGTGATCATCGAATTCGAATCGCTCGCGGTCGCGCATGACTGCTACCACTCACCCGAATACCAGCGCGCGGTCGCCATTCGCCAGAAGGTCGCCGACGGCGAGATCGTGCTGGTCGAAGGCATCTGAGGCCCCATCCCGTCAGAACGGGAAGCGGGAATGATCCCGGCGAAGTCGTGAAGGCGAGCCCCGTGCTTGGCCCAAGGGCGGAGCACCCACTCCTGTCCCTACGTGTAGTCCTTGACGTTGTCAGCCAGCCATGCGGCCTGGCCGACGACCCGCCGGAGCCGTTGGGCGGCAACGAGGACGGCGCGCTAGCCATCCGGCAATCGACATCAGCGTCCGAATAGCCTCGTCGAGCAAGGCGAGGCGGAATGGTTGACGATTGACATGCAGGTATTTACCTGCATATTGTGACCCACAACAGATTGAGACCGATGGACGCCGACAAGGTTTTCAAAGCGCTGGGCGACCCGACACGCAGACGGTTGCTTGACCTTCTCTGCGAGAAGAACGGGCAGACGCTCGGCCAGCTTTGCGAACATCTGGACATGGCAAGGCAATCCGCCACCCAGCACATCGACCTCCTGGAGGCGGCCAATCTGGTGAGCACGGTCAAGCGCGGCCGCGAGAAGCTGCACTTCATCAACCCGGTGCCGCTGCACGAAGTCTACGAGCGCTGGGTGCGAAAATTCGAACGGCAGCGGCTCAGCCTGCTGCACGACCTGAAGCAAGAACTTGAAGGAGAGGGCCAATGACCCGAGAGACGACCAGTTTTGTCTACGTGACCTACATCCGCTCGACGCCGCAAAAAGTGTTCGAGGCCATAACCAGGCCCGACATGGCACGGCGCTACTGGGGTCACGAGAACGTCTCCGACTGGAAGGCGGGATCGAAATGGGAACATATCCGCGCCAATGACGAGCGCACCGTCGAACTGGTCGGCAAGGTCGTCGAAATCGAGCCTCCGACCCGTCTGGTGATGACCTGGGCGAACGCCTCGCAGGCCGACGACCCGTCGAAATACAGCCGGGTGACGTTCGGTATCGAGGAATACGACACCATGGTGCGGCTGACCGTCACCCATGACGAACTCGAAGCCGGCAGCGGCATGGCGAAAGGCATCAGCCAGGGCTGGCCGGCCGTGCTGTCCAGCATGAAATCCTTCCTCGAAACCGGCAGCGGCATCGACCTTTTCGCCAAGCCGAAATCGGCCTGACGTGCCGCGATATCGCGCGGAACCAGGCCAACGGAGAACGACAATGACCAAGCGCTATAGAGGCGGCTGCGCGTGCGGCGCCATCCGCTATGAGACCAGCGGCGAGCCGATCTTCCAGAACCATTGCCAATGCCGCGATTGCCAGAGGCGCGCGGGCACGGGCCACGGATCCTATCTGACCTTCGGCCAGCGCGCCGATATGGCGATTACCGGCGACGCGAGCACCTGGCGGGTGGCCGCTGACAGCGGCAACGAAAAGGTCCACGCCTTCTGCCCGACCTGCGGAACACCGGTCTGCCTGACATTCGTCGCCATGCCGGAGCTGATCGCCGTTCCCGCGACCAGCCTCGACGACCCCGGCGATTTCAAGCCGCAGGCCATCACCTACACGATCCGCGGCCATGGCTGGGATACCGTCGATCCTTCCTTGCAGGCATTCGAGCGAATGCCTACGGGATAGCCCGGAGCAGTCCGGCTAAGTCACCGTCGAATGCCCGTCGCTGGCCAGCGCTTCCGCCTGGTGGCGATGCCCGAGCGTTTCGTAACCGACGACGGTGACGGCCGGCGCCAGCATCAGGATCACGAGGCAGACCGCCATATCGACACCGGCAAGCGCGGCGAGGATGGCGAGCGCCACGACCGCCACTGTTGCGACCAGCAGCCAGATGTGGAACGGGTCGAAGCGCCTGACGAGATAGGTGTAGAGCGCATAGATCGCCGCCAGGAAGACACTGACGGGAATAGCGGTGGCAAGCAGCGTCGCAAGCGGACCGACATGCGCCTTGTGCTCGATGAAATAGGCCGCGACATGCAGGCCGGCGCCGGTCGCGACAATGGCGGTGACGATCAGCATCTGGCCATAGCCCCAGACGAAAGCGCGGTTGCGGTGGGCGTGCAATATCGGCGCGGAGGGCAGCATGTAATAGACCCACCACATGCCGAAGGTGAGCCCGGTGCCGGCGATGCAGACCAGGGCCGCATCCAGGGACCAGCCCTGTTCCTCAACCACGGCCGACAGGCTCGCGAGCGTGCCGACAACCCCTTCCCCCAGCGCGATGATGGCGAACAGGCTGTAACGTTCGGCCATGTGGTGCGCATGCCACGGCGTGCCGCCATCCCTGCGTTCGGCAATCACCGGCCCCGCCAGTTCGATGAGGCCGAGGATGACGGCCAGTATGATGCTGGTGCCGACCGGGAAATCGACAACGATCTGTACCACCCAGCCGATCTGGGCAACCGCGATTGCCTTGGCATAGGTAACGCAGGCGCGGCGCCGGGCGGGATCCTGTCTCGCGGCACGCAACCACTGGAAGATCATGGCCACCCGCATGATCACATAGCCCAGCACCATCACCGAATTGTCGAGATGCTCGCCGTGCTCGATGGAAGCGAACATGCGCGGCAGGCCGACGGCCAACACCAGCACGCCGATCATCTGCACCATGGTGACAAGGCGGAAAACCCAGTCGTCGGTGTCATAGGCCGAGGAGAACCAGGAGAAATTGATCCAGGCCCAGCAGATGGCGAAGCTGGCGAAAGCAAAGCCGAGCAAGGCCGAGGTGTAATGGCCTTCGGCCAGTGCGTGGGCTAGCTGCGAGGAGGCAAAGCTGAACGCCGTCACGAAGGTCAGATCGAACAGAAGTTCGAGCGGGGTGGCGACACGATGCCCTTCATGCGGATCGCGGCCGGTCATGCGCCTGATGTGATGGTGCAGGGTTTCAGGGATGACAAGCGTGGTGTTCATCGCGCGACCTTGGCAAGAGTAAGTTGTCAAGCCGACACTAAGGGCAGAGCGGGACGCGTCAAGGCGTGCAGCCCGCGCCACACGCCGTCAAGTTCGGCGGTTTCGGCGGTGCGGTCTAAATCAGGCGCTTCTGGCCGATCAGCCGGCTCGCCGCGGTTTCGGCCATGGCGTCGGCAAGCTCCAGACCCCACTGCTGGCGGCAGTAGGCGCGGAAATCGAAGCAGGGCAGGCCGGGGCAGACCTCGAATTCGATCAGATGCACCGTGTCGTCCGCCTCGACGCGCAGGTCGACGGAAAACACGTCGCGCAGACCAAGCCCGCTGATCAGCCGCCCGGCGATCGCACGAATCCTGGCGTCGGCGACGGGTTGAAGGTCGGCGACGGCAACCAGTTCCGGTTCGGCATAGAGTCCTGCCGCCTTCGCGGCCTCGCCGGTTTCACCGTAGAGCGCCAGACTGTCCGCCATGGTCTGGAAATCGCCGCCCGAATCGACAAAGGCAATGCCGAGCGCTTCGGTGCCGGTTTCCGGCGTCAGGCCGAGGAAGCTGGCGCGCACGTTGCGGCCGGCAACATAGGGCTGGACGACGACGTCGTCACGATAGGCGGCGAAGACGCGCCGGCTAAGCTCCAGCGCGTGACTGAGATCAGCCGCACGCGAATCCGGCCAGATGCCGATCTTGGCGCCCAGCCGGTTTGGCTTGACGAACCAGCCGGCGGCGGATGCTGGCGGCTCGACCAGCCATTTGCCATCCCGGGCAAGACCGGCCTGCGGCAATGGCAGGCCGAGCGCGCCGAGCACGGCACCGGAGCGGAACTTGTCCTGGCAGAGCGCGAACAACGAATCGTCGGCGCCGATGGTCCTCAATCCCTTGAGCCTGGCCAGCGCGGGTGCGGCGCCGCCACGGAAATAGGCGACGCCGTCCGACAGCGTCCAGACCAGCGTGTTCTCCGCATCCCCGCCGTCAAGCGCTTGGACAGCATCGTCGAGTGCCACCGGGCTAAAGGCGAGACCGCGCGCCTCGCAGGCGGCGGCAAGCGCACCGAATTCGGGGGCAAGATCAGTCGACTGCGCCAGGTAGGACGAGATTTCAGCGGCACGCTGCGGTGGGTGGCCGTCGGCGATCAATCGGTCGAAGCAGGCCTTTTCCGGCTCGTAGACAAGGATCAGCTTTGGCTTGTGGCTCGACATCAGATGAACGGTTCCTGGAGCATGATGCCGAAAAGCGTGGAGCGTTTTCGGACGACGTCATGCTCTATCTCTTTGATCTAGAAACGGATTCGGATTTCAGGCCGATTCGACCTGAAATCACCCGGCTCTGGCGGTGCGATCGCCTACCATCGCACGGCCAATGCAAACGGCTTTCGCGAAACCGACCCACGCCGGACGCCTGCGCGACAACACCGCCGGCAGCAGCGCCGATCGTCCAGTCGGTTCAGGCTATCAGCACGCGCGGCTCGAACCGGCCATTGACGGGAATGTCGAGCAGGAAAGTCATGCCGCCTTGCAGGTCGAGCAGGCGCTGCTTCTCACTCTTGCCCGACCAGGCCGACGTGACCGCCAGACGATCGGCGTTCTTGCCGACGAAGGCCGGACAGGATGGCTGTGTCACCGGCATGGCGACCGTGCGGACGAGCTTGCCGTCGGGTGCATAGGCCTCGATGACACTCCCGCCCCAGACGGCATTCCACAGGATGCCGTCGCGGTCGAGCACCGAACCGTCGATATAGCCCTTGGCAGAACGGTGATCGACGAAAATCTTCGGCTCGCCCGCCGGCAGGCCGGTCGCCGGGTCGCAGGCGACACGCATCAGCAATCCGGTCGATGTGTCGGTATAATAGGCAAGCGCGCCGTCGGCGGAAAAGCAGATCGAATTGGAGACGGTGATATCCGAAAACAGGCGGCGCAGTTCGCCCTTGAAGAACCAGTAGATCGAGCCGGCGCCCTTTTCCTCGCCCTTGCCCATCGTGCCGGTCCACAGCGCACCGCAGGGATGGACGCGCGAATCGTTGGAGCGGGTGACCGGATTGTCGGCTTCGATCGGCGTGTGCAGCGTCATCTTGCCGCTCGTGACATCGCGGACATGAAGTCCAGTCTCGGTGGCGATTAGCTGCCGCTTGTCGTCGATGATGGCAATGGCGCTCGCCATCTGGCCGAGCTCATGGACCTTGGTCGCGCCGCCGGACAGCTGCTTCTCCAGAAGCTGGCCGTTGACGATGTCGAACCAGAACAGCGCATCGGTGGCGGGATCGTAGCTTGGTCCTTCGCCGAGTTGGCAGACATGGTCGGAAAAAACAGAAACGATCGCCTCAATCATCATGCGTCTCCGAACACCGCATCCCAGGCCGTGACGGCGGCGTGCGCACGCCCTGCCACATCGTCGACGCTCATGCCGGGCTTGAACAGGCTGGAGCCGAGGCCGAAGACCGTGACCCCGACCGCCTTGTAGCCGGCAAAATCCTTTTCCGAAACGCCGCCGACCGCGCCGACCAGGGTCTGTGCCGGCAGCACGGCCCGGATCGCCGAAATACCGCCCGCCCCGAGCACGCTCGCCGGGAAGAATTTCAGGGCCGAAGCGCCCAACCGGATCGCCTGGAAAGCCTCGGTGGGCGTGAACACGCCGGGCATCGTCACCATGCCGTGGTGCATGGCACGCGCCATCACCTCGGCATCGATGTTGGGGCTGACCAGGAGCCGCCCGCCGGCCTGGTGCAGGCCGTCGACATCGGCCGCCGTCAGAACCGTGCCGGCACCGACCAGGGCCGACTTCGGCAGCACTTCGACAATCCTGGCGATCGATGAGAAAGGCTCGGGCGAGTTCAGCGGCACCTCGATCGCCTCGATGCCGGCATCGAACAGCGCCTGCCCCATGGCAATCGCCTCCGTGGGTTTCAGGCCGCGCAGGATGGCGACCAGTCCGCGCTTGAGTTTCGGAAAGGCTGCGGTCTCGGTCATGCCAAGGCTCCGGTTGTGGCGATCATGCCGTTCTCGCGCGCGGCCTCGATCAGGCCGGCGCGCACCGCTTCATCCGCATCGACCGTGCGGAAGGCAAGTCCTGCAAGGTCGAGCGCTGCCGAATAGAGCGAAGCGAGCGCGCCGGACGCGATCAGCACGATCGGCGCATGGCCGGCGCCATAGCGGCGCTTCGCCGAGGCGATCTCGCCGCCGATCAGAAGCCCTGACAGGCAGGCCGACGCATCCTGCGACCGCAGGTCCTGAAGGAGCCCGGCGGCACGGATGGCAAACAGCTTCGAGGTGACATCGCCGCCCTCCCCAAGCGCCCGTTCGCACCATTGCCGGAAGAATGGGTTGTCGACCGTCACCGGAGCCGGATGCTCGCCCAGCGAATGCTTGAGGATGGAATGCGCCGATAGTACCGAGAACAATTCGCCCGTCGGCCAGGTGCCGAAGCCGGCGACCGCGCCGTCCTCGACCACGACCCATTTCGAGTGCGTGCCCGGCATGCAGGCGAGATGCCGCCCCTTTGCCGGCAAACCAGCGCCGGCAAGCTGTGTTTCCTCACCGCGCATGACATCCGGCGCGTCAGCCAGACGCTGGGCGAGGCCCGGCACGATGCGGATGTCGCGGCGCCCGTCCTCGATGCGGACCGCACCGCGCAGGATGGCGCCGATCGGCGCCGGCACGGACACATAGGGCGCCTCGATCCAACCCTGGCGGGAACCAGCCATGCCGCAGATGATGACGGGCAATTTTTCCGGTGCTCCCATGGCGCCAAGGTGACCCTCGAGGACGTTGGAGAACCCTTTTTCGCGCGCCGTGATCAAGCCATCATCGCCGCGACGCTCCGCCAGCACCTTGCCGCTGCCGTCAATGAGCCATGCCCGAAGCCGGGTCGTGCCCCAATCGAGCGCCGCGACCGCGGGAGCCTTGCTGGCTGGGCTCACAGGAAGCCTCCGTCGACGATCAGCATTTGCGCCGTCAGCATGCGCGACGCGTCCGAGGCCAGGAACAGCACCGTGCCGACCATGTCGTCCGGGCGCATGACGTCCTTGATGCACTGCTTGGCGACATGGGCGGCAAGCGCCCCTTCGGTCACCCAGCGTTCCTGCTGCCGTTCAGTGATCACCCAGCCGGGCGCGACGGCGTTGACGCGGATACGATCGGGTCCGAGCTTGCCGGCCAGGCCCTTTGTCAAACCGAGGATGCCCGCCTTGGCGGCGGTGTAGGCCGGCATGTCGGGGTGGTTGATGAGGTAGGATGTCGAGGTGAAATTGATGATCGAGCCGCCGCCGGCCCGCTTCATGCCCGGCGCCACCGCCTGCGCGGTGAAGAAATGCGGCCTGAGGTTAATCGCCTGGTTGTTGTCCCAGAACTCCACCGTCACGTCCTCGATGGCATGTCGCTCGTCCCAGGCGGCATTGTTGATGAGCACCGTGACATCGCCATGCGCCTCGGCCGCCTTGGCCGCCGAGGCCCGCAGCGCCTCGATGTCGCGCAGATCGGCCTTGAGGTAGAGCGGCCGCCGGCCGAACTCCTTCTCGATGCGGTCGGCAAGCAGCGTGCTCGGGCCGTCGGCGATGTCGATGAAGGCGACGTTGGCGCCCTGGCGCATAAACCCCTCGGTCAGGGCCGCGCCGATCCCGGAACCGCCGCCGGTGATCAGCACCGAGGCTCCCCTGAGGTCGGCAAAATCCGCCGATGGCATCATGTCTTTTCTCTCCTCGCGCATGACCCCGAAAATCGGATCGATTTTCGGAAGGGCTCATGTGCAAACCAAAACTGCTGCAGCGTCCTTTACGCGTGCTGAAGGACGCGTGGCGCTGCAGCCTAACCGGCGCGCATCCTAGCCACGCAAGTCGCGCGGGCAAGGGCGAAAAGCTGGATTTGGGGGCTTATGTCAGACAAAACGACAATGCGCCGCATTCGGCGCGATGTCGCGATGGTCGGCCGAACAGAGATCCCGGTCAGATCGCCTTGGCGCGCAAGGCACCCCGGAAGGAATCGCGGAGATAGCCGAGCGTGGCGTCGGCATCGACCGGCCTGCCGAACAGATAGCCCTGCCCGCCGGCGCAGCCGAACTGGACCAGGCGGTCGGCCTGCGCTTCTTCTTCGATGCCTTCGGCGACCACGTCCATGCCGAGCCCCTCGCACATGGCCAGAATGGCGCGGATGATGTGTTCGGACGGCCGGTCATCGAGAATGGAGGAGACGAAGGCGCGGTCGATCTTGAGCTTGTCGAAATGGAATTCGCGCAGGCGGCCGAGCGAGGACTGGCCGGTGCCGAAATCGTCGAGCGAGACTCGGATGCCGACGCGGCGCAGATCCTCGACGATCTGTGCCGCCGAGGCCGGATCGTTCATCAGGCCGGTCTCGGTGATCTCGATCTCGAGGCGGCGCGGGTCGAAGCCGGTGCGGTCGAGGATCGCCAGTATGTGCAGGCCGGTGTTCTGGTCGACGAGCTGCGAGGGCGAAAGGTTGAAGGACAGGAACAGGTCATTCGGCCAGCTCCTGGCCGCCTCGGTCGCCTTGCGCAGCACCAGCTGCGACAACGGGCCGATGATGCCGCGTTCCTCGGCGATGGGGATGAAGACCGTCGGCGGCACCGCGCCGAGGTCGCGATCGGTCCAGCGCGCCAGCGTCTCGAAGCCGATTGTGCGACGCGTGGTGAGATCGACGATCGGCTGGAAATGCGGCTCAACCTCGCCGGCCGAGACGGCACGGCGAAGCGCCTGCTCGATGCGGGTGACGCGCTTGGCCGCCTCTTCCATCTCACGCGTGTAGACGACGACCCGGCCCCGGCCAGAGCGCTTGGCGTGGTAGAGCGCCGTTTCGGCCTTGTTGATGAGGATCTCGGTGGTCTCGTCGCCGGAATAGAACAGCGAGCAGCCGACCGAGGCCGACAGCCTGGCGGTTCGTTCGCCGACATCATAGGGCGCCGACAGGATCTCGATCAGCATGCGGGATTTTTCCGCCGCCGCCTCCTCCGAGAACACCAGCGGATAGAGGAAGGCGAATTCGTCGGCGCCGATGCGGCAGACTGTCGAGTGGCCGTCCATCGAGGCGCGCAGCCGCATGGCGACCTGGATCAGGATGTCGTCGCCGGCCTTGTGGCCGAACAGGTCGTTGATCGGCTTGAAGCCGTCAAGGTCGAGAATGCCGACGGTAAACGGCGCGGGATCGTCGGCGCGGTCGCTGATCAGGCGATCGACCTTGTCAAAGAAGCGGCGATGGTTGCCAAGCCCGGTCAACGGATCGGTGAAGGCCAGATCCGTGCTCTCCCTGCTTGCCTGACCGGTGCCAAACGGAGTTTGCATCGGTGTCCCTGTTTTTTGACGTCGGAATTTATTTCCGAGACTGGCAGCAAACCCTTTAGGAAACGTATCCTGAAAACCAATTTTTCGCGGCCGGCGCATGATCCCGGAAAATAGACCCGGGTTTCACCGGCGATCTTGCCCAGACAGACAGCCGGATGCCTTCGGGAGGCCGGGCACAAGGAGCATCAGGCCATTGTTTTCACGCGGATTTTCAGCTGCTTGATTTGACGCGGTAGAGTTCAAGTGGCGTGCCACGGGTTCCCGCCACCGGCTCCAGCCAGTCCGGGACGCTGCCGCGCATCAGCCCGGCCAGGAAGCCGTCCGGCGCCTTGGCCGCGAACAGCCGGCTTTCCGCGTTGCCGCGGCAGAGCGCGACAAGGCCGACATGGTGGCTTTCGACGATGGCTTTCGCGTCGGCGGCCGAGCCCAGCAAGGCATCGAACACGAGCAGGTTTCCAGCGACGTTGCGATGGTAGGGACCGGCGAAAACGCGATGACCGGTGAAGGCGAGGATCGGCGAGCCAAGATTGGAGATGGCAAGGACCGTGGTGGGGGGCATCGTGCCGAGTGCCGCGAACGAAGCCTTGCTGTTGCAGGGCGCATCGGTGCTGGCATCGCTGGCGGGTGCACCGGTCTCGAAGGCGTTCGATGCGGCTTGAGCGGCGCCCGACCAGATCGCATTGACCGAGATCAACCAGGCCGCGGCCATCCTGAGCATCGAGCCGCTGGACGGGCTGGTCTCGGCCTGCTGCCGCCATTTGCCGATCCAAGCCGAAAGCGGGATCACCGCGAAGGCAATGGAGAAGGTCGAGCCGCGTACTTCCCAGGCGCTGACCAGGACCGCAACGATCAGCAGCGCGCCGACGAGGCTGTCCTGCCGCCGCCAGCCGCCATGGCTGAAGCGAAGCGCCATCAGCACAATCGCCACCAGCGGCGTGGCAAAACGCGCCACCACCCTGGCCGGGTCATCGGAGACGAGCTGGACGATCGACTGCGCCTCCTCGATATGGCCGAGCCACATCTGCTGCAGGCGCGGGTCGAGATGGGCATAGGGCGCCGCCAGGCATTGCGGGAACAGCAGCACCACGACCAGAGCGAGCGTGACGGCAAGCAGGCCAAGCGAGGTCAGGCGCCGGGCAGCCGTTGCGTTGGCGGCCCTCAGGGAGGCGATGACAGCCAAACCAGCTCCGGCAAGCCCGGTGACCGCGAATTGCACGACCGAGAATGTGTCGCACTGGGCCTGGCCCCAGGATGAAACAGGGATGGTGGTGACGAAGACAAGGGCCGAGACGCCGGCGACGCCGAGGCCGAAATCCCTGGCGATCAGCCTTTCGGCATCACCCGCGGCGAGAAACAGCAGCGCGACGACCGCGCCGAGGGCTCCGGCATAGGGAGCGCTTTCCATGCCGATGGCCAATGTCAGCGTCGCGCAGATGCCCGCGACAAACGCGGCCGATCGGCGCGTGGGTGCCTCAAGCAGCAGGGCGAGGCTCGCCAGGGTCAGCATCAGCTGGACATTGTGATGATCGAGCGCGCCGGGCGAAAAAATACCGATGTAGTACAGGGCCGCGCCACCAACGACGGCGGCGGGCAGCACCGCGTGTGCCTCGCCGAAGGCGCGCGCCGCGCGGATGATGAAGAACATCGCGAGAAAGAATTGCAGGGTAGGCCAGACTATTTGCACGATCTGTTCGGCCAGGGAGGTGCTGCCCGTCAAGACCGAAACGGCGAGGATCGCAAGCGCCAGCGGCGCGTCGAGCAGCCGCGACCAGTGCATGACGAAGCCGCCCTCCAGGCCCATCCTGTACTGGTGCAGGTCGAACCAGCCCTGGCCGGCCAGCAGATCGCGGACCTCGACCAGTTGCAGCAGGCTGTCATTGTCGCCCGCCGGATTGGCCAGTTGCGAGAACCCGGCACAGGCATTGAGGACCAGCAGCAGCAAGGCGGCGAGCAGCGCGAACGCGATATCGGACTTCCCTGCGGAAGTTCCCCTTGCTGTGCCCATCCCGATCGCCCTTGGCGGGAATGCCGGGCCTTTCCAGGCCAATCGACACTCATGAAGTCGGTCTTAAACCTAGCCTTAACGGCTTCAATAAATAGTAAAACCGCCTGGATGAGGCCGGTTTCCGGCGTGCGGCCGTGTGGTCGACAAGGCATTCGGAGACGAAAATGCCGCAAGACCACGAACCTGTCATCGCCGTGCTCCTGCCGTGCTACAATGAGGAGCCGACCATTGCCGAGGTGGTGCGGCGGTTCCGCGAAGCGCTGCCGGCCGCCACCGTCTATGTCTATGACAACAATTCGAAGGACCTGACGGCCCTGCGCGCCCGAGCCGCCGGTGCCATCGTCGTGCGCGAGCCGCGCCAGGGCAAGGGCAATGTGGTGCGTCGCATGTTCGCCGACATCGATGCCGACATCTATCTAATGGCCGATGGCGACGGCACCTATGCGCCCGAGGACGCGCCACAGCTGATCAACACACTGCTGACCGAACGTTCCGACATGGTGGTGGGCACCAGGCGCGGCGTCGCCGACGATGCCGGACGGGCCGGCCATGCTTTCGGCAACCGTGTCTTCAACGGACTCTACAAATGGCTGTTCGGCAGCGATTTCACCGACATCTTCTCCGGCTACCGCGTCTTCACCAGGCGCTTCGTCAAGAGCTTTCCAGCCGTCTCCGGCGGCTTCGAGATCGAGACCGAAATGTCGGTACACGCCTCGCAGCTCAAATTGCCGGTCAGCGAAATCGCGCTCGACTATGGCCGCCGGCCGGTCGGGTCGTCGTCGAAACTGTCGACCTTTGGCGACGGCGCCAGGATCCTGTGGATGTTCGCCATGCTGATGAAGGAGACGCAGCCGCTGCGCTTCTTCGGCGCCTTTTCGCTGTTCTTCCTGGCCTCGAGCCTCTTCCTGATGGCGCCGGTGCTGGTCGAGTTCGCTGAAACCGGCCTTGTCCCGCGCATCCCGACCTGGGTGCTGTCGGTCGGTTTGCTGCTCCTGTCCATGCTTGCGGCGGTGACCGGGCTGATCCTTGATTCGGTGTCGCGCGGGCGGGCCGAACAGAAGCGCATCTTCTATCTCTCCATGCCTTCGGGCCGTGCCGAGCGGCGCACCAGCGCGATCGCGCCCGCCGCGGCAAAGGTCGCGCCGGGCAAGACACCGCGGGCAGCCTGAGGCGGTGAACCGCCTCGTCCGCTTCGTTTTTGCCGGCGGAATCGGTTTCTTCGCCGATGCGGCGGCACTCTGGCTGCTGCTCAGTTTCACGCCGCTCGGGCCCTTCGCCGCCCGCGTGCTGTCGATAGGCTTTGCGCTCTGC
Source organism: Mesorhizobium sp. HAY1-8B (assembly GCF_056868045.1). Lineage (NCBI taxonomy): Bacteria > Pseudomonadati > Pseudomonadota > Alphaproteobacteria > Hyphomicrobiales > Phyllobacteriaceae > Mesorhizobium > Mesorhizobium sp. HAY1-8B. Next base: position 980,834 of record NZ_CP200321.1, on the reverse strand, counting down.
GTCACCTGGCAGATCAACCGGCACCTGACCTTCGCGCCCTCGCGCCGCGGCATGGCAAGAGAAGGCGCCCGCTATGGCGGCGTCGGCGTCGCCACCAGCATCGTCAACTACCTCGTCTATTCCGCGATCCTGCTCGCGCTGCCGGGAGCGCCGCCGCTTGCCGCCCTCGCCATCGCCTCGCTGGCCGCCATGGCGCTGTCCTTCCTCGGTTATTCCAGGCTGGTCTTCGACCGTTGATGCATGTCGCGCAAAAGTGGCTCCGGTGTTGGGACAACGACATGCACGAAACCAAGATCTAAAGCGCGTCGCAAGGATGCGCTTTAGATCGCTGGCCCGATTGGCAGAAGGCGCCGCGACCCTTATATCGCTCTCGTCGACTGCGCTGGGGACCTGCCATGAAGTTAAAAATCGCCGTCCAGATGGACCATATCTCCGCCGTGTCGATCGCCGGCGACACGTCTTTCGCACTGTCGCTGGAGGCGCAGCGGCGCGGTCACCAATTGTTCCACTATACGCCCGACCGGCTGTCGCTGCGCGACGGCAAGGTATTTGCCCGCATCGAGGAGATGCAACTGCGCGATGAGAAGGGCAATCACTACTCGTTGGGCGACAAGGTGCGCACCGATCTCTCCGAAATAGACGTCATCCTGCTGCGCCAGGATCCGCCCTTCGACATGAACTACATCACCACCACGCATATACTGGAGCGCATCCATCCGAAGACGCTGGTCGTCAACGACCCGGCCTGGGTGCGCAACAGCCCGGAAAAAATCTTCGTCACCGAATTTTCCGACCTGATGCCGGAAACGCTGATCACCAAGGACCCGCTGGAGGTGGCCGCCTTCCGCAAGGAGTTCGGCGACATCATCATCAAGCCGCTCTACGGCAATGGCGGCGCCGGCATCTTCCATCTGCTTGAGGCCGACCGCAACCTCGCCTCGCTGCTCGAAATGTTCGGCCAGCTTTTCCGCGAGCCCTATATCGTGCAGCGCTACCTGAAGGAAGTTCGCAAGGGCGACAAGCGCATCATCCTGATCGACGGCGAGCCGGTCGGCGCCATCAACCGGGTACCGGCCGAACACGATTCCCGCTCCAACATGCATGTCGGCGGACGCGCCGAGAAAACCGAGCTGACGGAACGCGAGCGCGAGATATGCGCCCGCATCGGACCATCGCTCCGGGAACGCGGCTTCATCCTGGTCGGCATCGACGTCATCGGCGACTACATGACCGAGATCAATGTGACGTCGCCGACCGGCGTGCGCGAGGTGCAGCGTTTCGGCGGCGCCGACATCGCCAGCCTGTTCTGGGACGCGGTCGAGGACAAGCGGAAGTAAGCGTTTTCATTTTGTCTTAACCATGTTCCGCTTTTGCAACCGGGCGCAGTTCGGCTGCAACCCCAGCGATTGCCCGTTCCCGTAATGTTCTTGATTTGGCCGAGAAACTGTGGTTGTCTCGCCAAAGGGCCATTCTGGCCTGATCGCAGGGGCTGGGGCCAGCCCGCATCCGGGGTGGGAAAATGGTGGCGCGGGTTCGCACGGTCGCTTTCCAGGGCATCGAGGCCGTGCCGGTCGACGTGCAGGTGATGATCGCGCCCGGCAAGGTCGGCATGCAGATCGTCGGCCTGCCCGACAAGGCGGTGGCCGAAAGCCGCGAGCGCGTACAGGCCGCGCTTCATGCGTCGGGCCTGTCGATGCCGTCGAAGAAGGTGACGGTCAATCTGGCGCCGGCCGACCTGCCCAAGGAAGGCAGCCACTATGATTTGCCGATCGCGCTCGGGCTGATGGCAGCCCTTGGCGCCATTCCGGGCGACATGCTGGCCGGCTATGTCGTGCTTGGCGAACTCTCGCTCGACGGCACGATTGCCGCTGTCGCCGGCGCCTTGCCGGCGGCGATCGGCGCCAATGCCGAGGGCAAGGGCCTGATCTGCCCGTTCGCCTGCGGGCCGGAAGCGGCGTGGGCCGGCAAGGACTTCGACATTTTGGCACCGCGCAGCCTGATCGCCATCGCCAACCATTTCCGTGGCACGCAGGTGCTGTCGCGGCCGGAGGCCGGCATCCACGCCTCGGCGCGCGACCTGCCCGACCTTGCCGACATCAAGGGCCAGGAGACGGCCAAGCGGGCGCTGGAAGTGGCGGCGGCGGGCGGCCACAATCTCTTGATGGTCGGCCCGCCCGGATCGGGCAAATCGATGCTGGCGCAGCGGCTGCCGTCGATCCTGCCGCCGCTGGCGCCGAAGGAATTGCTGGAAGTCTCGATGATCGCCTCGGTGGCGGGCGAGCTTGGCGAAGGCAAGCTGACCGACCGGCGGCCGTTTCGCGCCCCGCACCACTCGGCCTCGATGGCGGCGATGGTCGGCGGCGGCATACGCGCACGGCCGGGCGAGGTGTCGCTGGCGCATCACGGCGTGCTGTTCCTCGACGAGTTCCCCGAATTCACACCGCAGACCCTCGATGCGCTGCGCCAGCCGCTGGAGACCGGCGACTGCATGATCGCGCGCGCCAACCACCGCGTCACCTATCCGGCGCGCATCCAACTGGTGGCGGCGATGAACCCGTGCCGCTGCGGCATGGCCGGCGAGCCGGGCTATCGCTGCCTGCGCGGCGAGCGCTGCCGCACCGACTACCAGGCGCGCATTTCCGGTCCGCTGCTCGACCGCATTGATCTCAGGATCGAAGTTCCCGCGGTCTCGGCCAGCGACCTGATAAGGCCGGACCGGGCGGAGAAGAGTGCAGCGGCGGCGCTGCGCGTGGCACGCGCCCGCACCTTGCAACGCGAGCGTTTCGAACGGCTCGGCGTGACCAGCGCCACCACCAACGCGCATTGCGCGCCGGCCGTCATCGAAGACATCGCCATGCCCGACGCCGCCGGCCTGTCGCTGCTCAGGGACGCCAGCGAGAAACTCGCCTTCTCGGCGCGGGCCTATCACCGCGTGCTGAAGGTCGCGAGAACGCTGGCCGATCTCGACGCCAGCGAAACCGTCGGCCGCATCCATCTGGCCGAGGCGATTTCCTATCGCATGAGCTCGGAGCGGGTGGCGCAGGCGGCGTAAATGCCACTGCCATCGAGCCACTTTCGTCCTTCTAGCCTTTAAGTTGCAGTGTTCAGAGCGTTTTTACTTGGCGCCCAGGATGAGGCACGCGCCAGTTGCGACGATGACCAGCCCTGTAAGGCCATGCATGCCGAAGGCGAGGGCGCGGTTTCCCCGCGAACGGAGGACTGTCACCATGTCGCCAAACGCGATGAGGCTTGCGATGAGCATGAATTCGCCGAGCAGGCGCGGCGAGCCATTGGCCATGAGCAGGATGACAAAAAGGCCCGACGCGATATCGCGCGTGCCCTTCACGGACAGCCACGCGGCAAATCCTGTCGATGACGGGGGTGAACCGGCAATGCCGAAGTCCGCCGAAGCGGCGTGAGGAGCCCACCAAAAGCGTGCACCGAGGAACATAATTGCGGCCGCGATCAGGCCGGAAAGCACATATCCAGTTTGTAGCATGGCTAACTCCTATCAGTCGCAGAACAACTAGCGCCGCTAGAATTTTGCGTCAACAAAAATCTAGCGTTGACAGAAAAAGGTGCATTGGTAGGGTTTCTGGATGTCGATCGCCGAACGCAAAGAGCGCCAGCGCGCCGAGCGCTATGAACTCATCCTGTCCACGGCCCGCGAACTCGCCGAAGCCGAGGGCTGGGACGCCGTCACCACCCGACGTCTCGCGGACCTGATCAACTACAGCCAGCCGGTGCTCTACAGCCACTTCAAAGGCAAGGCGGACATCATGGCCGCAGTGGCCACCAGAGGATTCGAGGACCTTGCGACGCGATTGACAAAGGAAGCGGCGAGCGGTGCTGGCGCTCCGGACGTTTTGCGCAATGTCTGTGCCGCTTATCTTGATTTTGCCCGTTCGCGGCCAGTTGTCTATGAGGCAATGTTCGTCCTGCCGACAAAGATCAAATTCGCCAGCGAGGAAACGCCGCCGGCGCTGCGTGCCGCCTTCGCCGCCCTTGTCAACGCACTCGGCCCCGATCGGCAAGACTCGGTGTTCTTGGCCGAAGTGCTGTGGAGCGCATTGCATGGAATGGTCGTGCTCGAGCAATCAGAACGTATCCCCGCTTTCGGCGCCGAGGATCGATTGAAAATTCTCGTCCAGAAGTTCAGCACCGTTCAATGAGACCGTGTTGACGCGCTTTAGCCGGTGAGAGGCCGAGTCGAGTTCATGACGCCGCCATCCACCGCGATCACATTCACATCTCACGGATGTGATCGCGCCGCCCTTGTGTAGCGCGAGCCGTCGAGAATAAAAGCTGACTGCTCTGCACAAGTTTTCAGCCTCGCTCTTGAGGGCCGCCAACTTCAGCAGGTGCAGCCTCCACAAAAAGGCCTCCTCGTCGGCGCGGCTGGACAGACAATGCTGGTACCGTTTCTGATCATGTTCCGCGAGGGCGTCGAGGCCGCGCTGATCGTCGGCATCATCGCCAGCTACCTCGACCGCACCGGCCGTGGCGCCTGGATGCCGGTGGTGTGGATCGGCATTTTTCTGGCGCTCGCCTTCTCGCTCGGCGTCGGTGCCGTCCTGCAATTCGCCAGCGTCGAGTTTCCGCAGAAGGCGCAGGAACTGTTCGAAGCCATCATCGGGCTGGTCGCCGTCTGCGTGCTGACGTCGATGGTGTTCTGGATGCGCAAGGCGGCCCGTTCGATCAAGGCGGAGCTGCACAATTCCATCGACGCGGCCTTCGAGACGCCATCGCGCAAAGGCTTCGGCTTGATCGCCATGGTCTTCCTGGCCGTGGCGCGCGAAGGTGTCGAGTCTGTGTTCTTCCTGCTCGCCGCCTTCCAACAGGAAAACAGTCTTGCGCCGCTGGCGGCACTTGCCGGCGTGCTGCTGGCCGCGGCTGTCGGCTACGGCATCTATGCCGGCAGCGTGCGGCTCAACCTCAGACGCTTCTTCCGCTGGACCGGCGCCTTCATCCTGATCGTCGCCGCCGGCCTTCTCGCCAATTCGGTCAACGCGCTGCATGAGGCCGGCCTGTGGAACCATGGGCAGACGGTCGTCTTCGACGTCAGCGGCGTGCTGCCGATGGACAGCCCGCTGGGCTCGGTGCTTTCAGGCATTTTCGGCTATATCGACGCGCCAACGGTCAGCGAGATCGCCATCTATCTCGGCTTCCTCTTGCCGTCGCTGTGGCTCTTCCTGGCCGACCGGCCGGGTCTGCAATCGGCAACGGCCTCCAAACAAGGGCGGCCGGCGATATGACCGTGACGCCGCAATCCCCCGTATTGCCGCGCACGGCGGTCCGCATCGGCCTGGCGTTTTCCCTCGTGCTGCTGGTCGCGGCTGCCGCCGCCTTCACCCATGCGACACGGGTCGCGCAGAAAGGACGCCATCTCGCTGCGTCGGCGACCACGGTGGCGATCACCGGAAAATCCTGCGAGCCCAACGAGCTGAGCGTCACCGCTGGTCGTCATGTGTTCCAGATCGAAAACCGCTCCGACCGCGCCGTGGAGTGGGAAATCCTCGACGGTGTGATGGTGCTGGAAGAGCGCGAGAACATCGCGCCGGGCTTCACCCAGACCTTGGCGACGCGGCTTGAGCCCGGTGATTACGCCATCACCTGCGGCCTGCTCTCGAACCCACGCGGCAGACTGCATGTGCTGCCGGCTGCCAATGCCGGCGCGGTGCAAAAACCCGATCTCGCTGCCTATATCGGCGCGCTTGCCGAGTACAAAGTGTTCCTGGCGACTGAGAGCGATACCTTCGTTCAGGCGGTGAACGCCTTTGCCGGCGCGGTGAAAGCGGGCGATCTGGCCGCGGCCAAGGCGCTGTATCCGCCGGCCGAGACCGCCTACGCGCATCTGACCCCGGTGTCGCCGCTGTTTTCGGACCTCGATGCGGCGATCGACGGGCGCGCCGACGCGTTCGGCCAGCGAGAGGCCGATCCGGCCTTCGGTGGCCTGCACCGCCTCGAATACGGGCTGTTCCACCAGGGCAGCGCCGACAGCCTCGCGCCGGTCGCCGACAGGCTGGTGAGCGACGCAGCATCGCTCAAGACGCGCATCCACGATCTGCGCATCATGCCGGAGAGCATGGTCAGCGGATCGGTTGCAATCCTGGAGCGGCTCGCCGCGCCAGGCCCGGATTTCGGCGACAGCCCCTACGCGCATGGCGACCTTACCTCCTTCGAGGCGGCGGTGACGGGCGTCCGCAAGGTGTTCGACCTTTTGCGTCCAGTGGCAGTCAAGACCGCGCCTGACATCGTGGCGTCGCTCGACAAGGATTTCGCCGTGCTGGGGGACATGATCGCGATGCGCCGTGCGGAAGCCTCCGACGCGCTCTCCGATCCCGCCAAGGCCGAGCTTGGCAAGGCAGCAACCGTGCTCGCCGGCGACCTCTCCCGATTGCGTGAAAGCATGGACCTCAGCCAATGACAACCAGGGAAAAACCTGTCGACGCGAACGCGGCCTTCTCACCCTCGCGCCGCTCGGTGCTGATCGGCGCTGTCGCCGGGGCACTTGCCCCGCAAGTCGCCGTGGCCGGCGCCGGCAGCGTCACCAATGCGCCGGAGAGTGACACGCTCGACCAGGTGCAGCCTTTCCATGGCGAGCACCAGCCGGGCATCGTCACGCCGCGGCCGGCCGCCGGCCTGGTCGCCTCCTTCGACGTGCTTGCCCAGAACCGCGCCGGGCTGCAGAGGCTGCTGCACACGCTGACGGAACGCACGGCCTTCCTGATGGCGGGCGGGACGCCGCCCGCGCTCGACCCGAGGTTTCCCGCCCCTGATTCCGGCATTCTCGGCCCGGTGGTGACGCCGGACAATCTGACGATAACCACATCGCTCGGCGCGTCGATCTTCGACGATCGTTTCGGCCTGCAGGGGCTGAAACCGAGGCATCTCGTCCAGATGACCTCTTTCTCCAACGACGCCTTGCAGGAAGAGTTCTGTCACGGCGACCTGTTGCTGCAGTTCTCGTCGAACACGCCGGACACCAACATCCATGCGCTGCGCGATATCGTGAAGAACACGCCTGACACGTTGCTCCTGCGTTGGAAGCAGGAAGGTTCGGTGCCGGTGCGACCGGCCAATCCTGGGAAGCCCAAGCAAAGCGCGCGCAACTTCCTTGGTTTTCGCGATGGTTCGGCCAATCCGGATTCCACCGATGCCGAGCTGATGAAGCGGATCGTCTGGGTACAGCCGGGCGGCGGCGAGCCGGCCTGGACATCAGGCGGTTCCTACCAGGTGGTGCGCCTTATCAGAAATTTCGTCGAGCGCTGGGACCGCACGCCACTGCGGGAGCAGCAGACGATCATCGGCCGCCAGAAGGCCAGCGGCGCGCCGCTGGAAGGCGGCACGAGCGAGGCCGATGTTCCTCACTTCGCCAGCGACCCCCAGGGCAAGGCCACACCGCTCGACGCGCATATCCGGCTTGCCAATCCGCGCGACGCCGAAGCGCAAAAGCACCTGATCCTGCGCCGGCCGTTCAACTATTCGAATGGCGTCAGCAAATCCAACCAGATGGACATGGGCCTGCTGTTCATCTGCTACCAGGCCGACCTCGAACAGGGTTTTGTCGCCGTGCAGACCCGCCTCAACGGCGAGGCGCTCGAGGAATACATCAAACCCTTTGGCGGCGGCTATTTCTTCGTCCTGCCGGGCGTGAAGGACGATCAGGATTATCTCGGCCGGTCACTGCTCGAAATGGCCGCTTCGACGCATGCCTGAACCCCGAACCCACTTCACACCATGAGAGGATATATCCGATGAGAACCCTGCTTGCCGCCTCCGCAATCGCGCTGCTGACCGGCCTCGCGCCGGCGCACGCCGCCGTCTCGCCGCTCGATCTCGTCCAGCCGATCGCCGACTACAAGCTCTACGTTCAGGGCAAGATCGAGACGCTGGTGACGAGCACCAAGGCGTTTACCGATGCGGTCAAGGCAGGCGACCTCGCCAAGGCCAAGGCGCTTTATGCGCCGGCCCGCGTCAACTACGAGACCATCGAGCCGATTGCCGAACTGTTCTCCGACCTTGATGGCGCCATCGATTCGCGCGCCGACGACCATGAGCAGAAGGAAAAGTCGGCGGACTTCTACGGCTTCCACCGCATCGAATACGGCCTGTTCAGCCAGAACACCACGGATGGCCTCGGTCCGCTGGCCGAAAAGCTCGACGCCGATGTGTTCGACCTGCAGAAGCGCGTCGCCGGCCTGACCGTGCCGCCTGAAAAAGCCATCGACGGAGCGGCTGGGCTGCTCGAGGAGGTGGCGTCCAGCAAGATTTCAGGCGAGGAAGACCGCTACAGCCACACCGATCTGTGGGATTTCCAGGCCAATATCGACGGCGCCCAGAAGATCGTCGCTTTGGTGCATCCGCTGGTCGAGAAGGAGAACCCCACTTTGATCAAGACCGTCGACGACAATTTCGCCACCGTGGACGCCATCCTGGCAAAGTACAAGACATCAGACGGTTTCGAGACCTACGACAAGCTGTCGGATGCCGACCGCAAGGCGCTGGCCGGCCCGGTGACGGCGCTGGCCGAGGATTTGTCCAAGCTGCGGGGGACGCTGGGATTGAACTGACGGTTCGCGCGTGGGCCGCGGATCGAAATCGATCGCGGCCCGGACCGTCCGGTCATGCGGACATCAAGCACCGGCTTTGCGTGGCCGAAAGTCAGAATTTATAGGCAACGGCAGCGCGAACGACGCTGAAATTCGTCTTCACGTCATAGGACGCGAACGGATCAAACCCGAAATCCTTCTTGCCAAGGTCGACGTAAAGATATTCCGCACGGACGGTCCAATTGTTGTTGAAGGCATATTCAGCACCGCCGCCGACCGCATATCCGGTCTGGAACTTGGTCTCGGCCGCCCCGAAGACATGCTCATCAATTTTCACATTGCCCATCGCAACGCCGGCTGTGACATAAGGAAGCCAGCGATCAAAGGCGTAGCCGACGCGGCCTCGGATCGTTCCGAAGGCATCCACGCTCGCTTCAGCGCCGAGACCGCCACCGTCGACGCCAGGCGAAAATTCTTTCTTGAATCCCAGGTAGTTGATGTCGCCTTCAACACCGAGAACCCACTGACCGTATTGATAGTTGACGCCGACCAAACCGCCACCGGTGAAATTCCCGATGTCAGCCGAGCCGAGAATCCCGGTGTAATCTCCGTCGACTTTGCCGAAGGCTCCGCCAGCGTTTGCGCCGACATAGAAGCCGGTCCACGAATATGGAATATCCATGGCAGCCACCGGTTGAACAATGTCTGCCGCTTTGGCCCCAGTGATGGTCATGCCTGCAAGCAGGAAACCTAAAACAAGTCGCATGGATCACCCCCAAGCCGAGTTGTCGTCACCATTATCATGGTAGATATACGCCGAAATTCCCGGGAAAGCTGTATCAAAATGGCCACTGACTAAATTAGTGATTGCCGATACGCTGCACGTCGTGAGGCCCGCCTGACGGGTCGCGTAGTCTCACGGGTGATGCACTCACCGGGGGGGTTGAGATGGTTTCGATTTCGCCGGCGCTTCGAGACAATGGCCGGGCTTTGCCGCAAGCTGGCGCGATGGGATGCCGAAGCCGTGCGGCCCTACGGTGTCTCGACAGAAGACGTGATGGCGATTTTCCATCCCGAAACGAGCGGCGGCGGATTGGCGCGAAGTTCGGCGCCGGATGCCATGGCTTTCATCGCACGATCGGAGAACCAGCCGGCGGGTTGCCTCGCCTTCGATCGGTTCGACGACGAGAGGGCGGAGGTTCATAAGTTCTTTGTCGATGAATCGTTTCGCGGAAGGGGGTTGGCCGTGCCCTGATGGGGGCCGCGCTGGTGGAGATCGGGGAGGGCCGGAGCCGGACGGTGCTCGCCCATACGGCGTTCTAAATGACAAGTGCGATCGGCGTCTACGAGTTGTTCGGCTTCAGGTCCGGCCCGCCCTTTCGCGAACCCCCTGAGCATGTCAGCCATACCGACATCTTCATGTCGCCCGCGATCCGGTCCTTATAAGGGGAAGAGGAGCGCCGCGCTTCCGCCCCTCAGCCGGTGCGTAATCTCTTCTGGACCTTGTGTTCAGGCCGTCGCTTTCGCCTTCAGCTCCAGCCGCCGCGCATGCAGCACCGGCTCTGTGTAGCCATTCGGCTGGCTCGTGCCCTTGAACACCAGGTCGCAGGCGGCCTGGAAGGCGATCGAGGTGTCGAAATCCGGCGCCATCGGCCGGTAGAGCGGATCGCCGACATTCTGGCGGTCGACGATGGCCGCCATGCGCTGCAGGGAATCACGCACCTGGATTTCCGAACACACCTTGTGGCGCAGCCAGTTGGCGATGTGCTGCGAGGAGATGCGCAGCGTGGCGCGGTCTTCCATCAGGCCGACATCGTTGATGTCGGGCACTTTCGAGCAGCCGACGCCCTGGTCGATCCAGCGCACGACATAGCCCAGAATGCCTTGCGCGTTGTTGTCGAGTTCGCGCTGGATTTCATCCGGCGTCCAGTTCGGCCTAACGGCGACCGGCACCGACAAGATGTCGTCGAGTTTCGCCTTCGGGCGGCTCTTCAGCGCCGCCTGTACGGCATGCACATCGACCTTGTGGTAGTGCGTGGCATGCAGTGTCGCGGCCGTCGGCGACGGCACCCACGCTGTATTGGCGCCGGCCCTGGGATGGGCGATCTTCTGTTCCAGCATGGCCGCCATCAGGTCCGGCATCGCCCACATGCCCTTGCCTATCTGGGCATGGCCGGCCAGCCCACATTCGAGCCCGGTGTCGACATTCCAGGCTTCATAGGCGGAAATCCAGGCGGCCTGCTTCATGTCGCCCTTGCGGATCATCGGGCCGGCTTCCATCGAGGTGTGGATTTCGTCGCCGGTGCGGTCGAGGAAGCCGGTGTTGATGAACACGACGCGTTCTTTTGCCGCGCGGATCGCTTCCTTGAGGTTGACGGTGGTGCGCCGCTCCTCGTCCATGATGCCCATCTTGATGGTGTTTTTCGCCATGCCGAGCAGCGCTTCGACGCGGTCGAAGATCTCGACGGCGAAGGCGACCTCTTCCGGCCCGTGCATCTTCGGCTTCACCACATACATCGAGCCGGCGCGGGAGTTGGCGCGGCGGCCGTTTGGTCCGACGTCGTGCAGCGCGATCAGCGCCGTCAGCGCCGCGTCCATGATGCCTTCCGGCACCTCGTTGCCGTCGCGGTCCAGGATCGCCGGATTGGTCATCAGGTGGCCGACATTCCTGACCAGCATCAGCGAGCGGCTGGGCACGGTGAGCTGACCGCCGGCGGGCGCGGTATAGGCGCGGTCGGGATTGAGCTTGCGGACAAAACTCCGGCCAGCCTTGGTGATCTCCTCGGCGAGATCACCCTTCATCAGGCCGAGCCAGTTGCGGTAGACGACGACCTTGTCCTCGGCATCCACCGCCGCGACCGAATCCTCGCAGTCCTGGATGGTGGTCAGCGCCGATTCCAGGATGACGTCGGCGATGCCCGCCGGATCGGTGCGGCCGATCTGGTTGGCGCGGTCGATCACGATCTCGATGTGCAGCCCGTTTTTCACAAGCAGCACGGCATCGGGATTGGCGGCATCGCCGCGATAGCCGACGAATTGCTTGGGATCGGCCAGTGTGGTGCCGCCGGCGCCGGCGCCGAGCTTCAGCGCGCCATTGGCCACGGACAGCCCGTTGACGCCTGCCCATTTGCCCGAGGTGAGCGGCACCGACTGGTCGAGAAAATCCTTGGCCCAGGCGATGACCTTGGCGCCGCGCATCGGGTTGAAGCCCTTGCCTTTTTCCGCGCCGCCCGTCTCGGGAATGGCATCGGTGCCGTAGAGTGCGTCGTAGAGCGAGCCCCAGCGCGCATTGGCGGCATTGAGCGCATAGCGCGCATTCATCACCGGCACGACCAGCTGCGGCCCGGCGACGACTGCGATTTCCGGGTCGACATTCTCCGTCGACACGCTGAAGGCCGGCCCTTCGGGGAGGAGATAGCCGATCTCCTTCAGGAAGGTCCTGTAGACGTCCATGTCGACGGGCGCGCCATTGTCGCGGTACCAGCCGTCGAGCTTTTCCTGCATGGCGTCGCGTTTTGCCAGAAGCGACCGGTTCTTCGGAGCGAGATCGTGGACGATGGCCGAAAACCCGTTCCAGAACGCATCGGCGGCGATGCCGGTGCCGGGCAAGGCCTCGCCGGCCACAAAATCATGCAGCTCGGGGGCAATCCGCAATCCGGCGATCTCGACGCGATCGGTCATCAGGCTACTCCAGATGAAAGGCTTTGCGGGGCGTTTGGCATGTTGAGTTTGCCGGGTCAATTCAGCTTAGGGTGAAGGTGGGGCATTTTGGCCCCGTTCGAAGTACCGATCGTTACTCTGAACCGTGCATTCTACGTCCAACGTCACGACATGGATCCTAGGGTCTCCGCGACGTCGCTTCGCTCCTGCTCCGCCCTAGGATGACGAAGGCGCGGGATTCAGGTCAGGCCGAGCCGAAAATAGTGGCGTCCGAGAACCGGAGCGGAGCGTACTTTTGGGTACGTGAGCACCGGAAGCGCAGGACGCCGCCATTTGCAGGCCGGCCTCACCTGAATCTACACCGCGATCCTTGGCCGTCCCGAGGCCACCGCCACCACATGCGCCTCGATGAACATGCGCTGGGCTTCGACCGTGGAAACCCTGAATTCGGTCGCGACGTCGATCTCGGCGTTGTCGGTGCCGGCGTCCCGGGCGCGTTCGGCGACAATCGCCCGCACATCGGCCTCGGCCGCCGCGATCGCCGCCGCCTCGTCGAGGAAATCGCGCACCGTCTCACCCGAGGCAAGCCGGAACAACCCTTCCTTTGGCTGGCTGACCCGCGCTTCGGCCGACACCCTGACCTGGCCGACGACGGCGCCGAGCGCGTTGGCGACATCGGTGTCTTCCGGCACCACGCAATCATTGCCAACCAGGGGCGCCAGGCCGGCATAGTGCAGAGGCGCCGAGGCACCGAGACCGATGACGGGGCGGTCGAGCGCGACGCTCAGCCGGGCGATACCGGGATGGGCGTCGACGGCGCGCTGCACCAGCGCGTGCGCCACGGTCGCGGCGCCATCCAGCCCGTCCTCGGCGAAAGCGGTTTCAAGGATGTATTCGGCCGACCAGCGTGTCAGCGTCACCAACACCCGCTCCGAAATCGCTTCCGGGGAAGCCGCGATGGGCTGGCCACGGCCATCGCGCTTGCGGGCGAACAGGTCGGCGCCAAGACGGGCGGTGGCGGCATCCCAATTGGCCTGCTTGCCAAGCACATGCGCCGCGTCCGACGGGGTGAAGCCGCAAATATGCACCAGCCCGCGCGAGACCAGCCGGTTCAAGGTGGCGTTCTGGGCATTCGACGTCAGCAGCCTGTCGAGGGCGAGCGGCGTCGCGCCGATCGCCTCGTAGAGCCGCGCTTCCGGGGCGGTCAGCCCGGCGGCGAGCCTGTCCGGGACGCCGGTGCGAACCGCGAAGCGGCCGTCCATGCGGCCGGTGTTGGGCGCGCGCAGCTGACGCTCGAGTTCTGACGTCACCGCCTCGCCATGCGCCATGCCAGCCAGCGCCAAAGGCACCAGGCGACGGGGCCCAAGCAGGATTTTCGGGTTGAGCGCGCCATCCTCCAGCGCCACTTCTGAATCACCGCCCAGACCAAAAGTGCGCATGGCGACGGCCTCGACCATGGTGCGGAAGCCGCCGACGGTGGCGCCTTCCGGATCGAGCCGCGGCCGGCCGTTGTCGAGCACGGCGACGTCGGTGGTGGTGCCGCCAATGTCGGACACCATGGCATTGTCGAGCCCGGTCATGTGACGGGCACCGACCAGGCTGGCGGCGGGGCCGGAGAGAATGGTCTCGATCGGCCGCTGGCGGGCGAACGCCGCCGAGACCAGCGCGCCGTCGCCGCGCACCACCATCAGCGGGGCGGCGATGTTGCGTTCTGTGAGAAAGCCTTCGGTCGCCGCCACCAGGCGGTCGATCATCGAGATCAGCCTGGCGTTGAGCAGGGTCGTCAGCGCCCGGCGCGGGCCGCCGAGCTTGGCCGACAGTTCGTGGCTTGCCGTGACCGGCAGGCCGGTTTTCTCGCGGATCAGTTCGCGGGCGGCAATCTCGTGCGCCGGATTGCGGGTGGCGAAATAGGCGCAGACGGCAAAACCGGAGACCGAGGCCCCGAGCTCCGGCAAGGCGGCCTCAAGCCCGGACAGGTCGAGCTTGGCGGCATTGCCGTGGACATCATGGCCGCCTGGGCAAAACACCACCGGATCGGTGCCGAGCGCCGTCTTCAGCCCGTCGCGGGCGAGGTCGGCTTCGGAAAAGCCGATCATGACCAGCGCGACGCGGCCGCCCTGGCCTTCGACCAGCGCATTGGTGGCGAGCGTCGTCGACATCGAGACCAGCTTGATGTCAGCCGGATCGGTGCCGGCCTTTTCGAGCACCGCGTCGACGGCGCCGGAAATGCCGACGGCCAGATCGTGCCTGGTGGTCAGTGACTTTGCCTTGGCCAGCACCTTGCCCTTGTTCGGCCCCTGCTGCGGACCTTCGGTTTCAGACCACAGCACGGCATCGGTATAGGTGCCGCCGGTGTCGATGCCGAGGAACAGGGGTTTTGGCTTGGTCTTGGCGGTCATTTTTTAGCAGATCCGGAAGAGCAAATTTCTCTGGCCCAGCCCTTAGCCGATACGGGCGGGCCGATAAAGCAGCGAGCGATAGGCCAAGGGAGGATCTCCCCCTCGCGGGGGAGATGGCCGGCAGGCCGAAGGGAGCGCTGTCCCGCCGACCTTACCGCTCCTTGCGCATCGACCTGGCGTTTGCGCGATGTCTTGGAGGCAATGGCGTATGGGCATTGCGACGCTCGATGGCTATTGAAGTTGGTGCCCTACGGCGCCCTCCTCTGTCCTGCCGGCCATCTCCCCCACGAGAGGGGAGATTGGCTGCGTCGACCGCAGCATCAACCTATCCGACAAACCCAACCCGCTTATGCGACCCGTCGCAAAACGGCTTGTTGGCCGAGTGGCCGCAACGGCAGAGGAAGGCGCGTTGCGTGCGATCGATCGTATGGCCGGTGCCGGTGACGATTTCGACATTGCCCTCGAGCTTGAGCGGGCCGTTGGTGGTCGGCGTCACATTCAGCGGGCCATTGCGTGCTTCGAGCGCCGGCGTGTCCTTCAGTGCCGGTTCGCCGGTGGCGGTGAAGCCGGCCTTGCTGTGGCTGCCGTCGCAGAAGGGCTTGTTTTCCGATGCGCCGCAGCGGCACAGCGTGGCGCGGTAAAAGGTCTCGCCGTCGAGCACGATCTCGGCGTGAACGGCGAGCGGGCCGTTTTCGCGCAACCGCACGGTGTTGACCACCGGCGGCTGTTCCTGCGGCCCGCCATCCTTCCTGGCATAGGTGATGGCGCCGGACGGGCAGCTTTCGGCGATGGCGACGATCTTTTCGGCGCTGGCCGCCTCGGGGTGGATCCACTGCCCCGGCGCATTGGGCACGAAGACATGCGGGTCGCCGAGCACGCAATTGCGCGAATGGATGCAGCGCTTGCCGGAAAATCCGACGTCGATCTTATCGCTTTCGACCATGCCGGCCATCGCGGGGCTCCTGTTGCCTGGAGCACGCCGCGTTTCAAAGGAAGCCGCGCGGCGTGCTCGGGGTGATCGTCTCGGCGCAGGCTATGGCTCGAACAGGAAAACCGTCAAGCTGGCAAACCGGTCAGGGGACGAGATCGATCTCCTCGGTCTCGCCGCCGCTGCAGGTGTAGCAGCAGTCGTCACATTTTTCCTTGTTGCCGGGGCCGACGCCCCAATAGGTGCCTTCGTCGCCATCGACCCAGGCGCCGTAGCAGATCGATTCGCCCTCGTTGCAGGAGATCGGCAGCGACTTGGTTTCGCCGTCGTCGAGGTAGAAATCCTTGCCTTCGCCCGGCCAGACATAGTCGCGGTCCTGGCTGTAGAGCTCAAGGCGCATGGCGTTGGGATGGCTGTTCTTGACTGTAAAGGTGACGTCGCCGGCATGGGCGGCAGGCGCAAACAGGACGGCAAGCGAAAACGCGGCGGCTAGCCGGCGCGCGGACGTGAAAGACATGAAAACCCCCGATGAAGAATCGGCACCCACGGCCGATGGAGGGGATCATGCCATGACGCGGACGGGCGCTAAAGGGATGATGGCGACAATCCCTGACTTAATCCGACGCCGGATCTCAAGACTTCGCCTATCGCTGCCAGAACGGCAGCTTGGCGATCTCATCCTCGACCTGTCGTCTGGTCAGGCCGATATCATCGATCAGATGCGGATTGACCTCCGAGATCCGCTTGAGGTCCCAGCGATAGCGCGTCCGTCCGCGCCAGGCCGCGATGGTGTTTCGCAGGGTCGCAAGGCTATAGCGACGACGCGACGCCTGCCCGACGGGGGTTCGCCGCCGTACGGCCCGATGCGGTACCGATGCAAAGCCATTGGTCATGGCAACCTCCATGTGGTTTGGGGCCCAAACGGTTTGAGAATGGGCAACCCTCGAACTGAAAGAGGCTGGATTCTGCAGGATACCGACGGCGCCGTAATTAAAGCCCGCCAAATAGTTCTCAAAAGTTCCAAATGGGCTCTAACTCATTGTTTTGACGCCATTCCCCGGGGAAAGCGCCCTGCGGTTTTCCGATAAACCGCCTCACGCTTTTCGCGGAATTGCTCTATAGATGCGCCCTATGCAGGGATCGCGCTTTGCCTTTGGTCCGTTCGTGCTTGATCCGGGTGCGGGAACGCTGCTTCGGAACGACGATCCCGTTGCCGTCGGCTATCGCGGGCTGAAGCTGCTTGCGGCGCTCGTCGAACGGCCAGGCGAAATCCTGGAGAAGGCCGAATTGATGGACGCGGCGTGGCCGGGCAAGGCGGTCGAGGAAGGCAACCTCACCGTCCAGATCGCACAGTTGCGCAAACTGCTCGGCCCTCCCGCCGACGGCGGCGAATGGATATCGACGGTTCCGCGCGTCGGCTACCGTTTCACGGGCGCCATCGAGCAGCTCGACCGCGCGAAGCGAAAACCCTTGCCGCTGCCCGACAAACCATCGATTGCGGTGCTGCCTTTCGTCAACCTCGGCAACGACCCCGAGCAGGAGGCCTTCGCCGACGGGTTGACCGAAGATTTGATCACCGACCTGTCCAGGGCCCCTGGCCTGTTCGTCATCGCGCGCAACTCGACCTTTGCCTACAAGGGCAAGGCGATGGACGTGCGCACGATCGCCGAGGAGCTTGGCGTGCGCTACCTCCTGGAAGGGAGTGCGAGGCGCGCGGCGGGGCGCGTGCGCATCAACGCACAGCTGGTCGACGCGTTGAGCGGCGAGCATCTGTGGGCGGAACGCTTCGATCGCGGCCTGGACGATATCTTTGCCGTCCAGGACGAGGCCACGGCCAAGATCGTGGAGGCGCTGCTCGGCCGGCTGCGCGCACCGCCGGCGCGCAATCGGCCCACCAACCTGGAGGCCTACGATCTGTGCGTGCGGGCGCGCAAGCTGATCGACGATTCGCCGCGGTCGGCACGGGAAGCGCATCTGATGCTGACGCGCGCGGTCTCCCTCGATCCGGCCTACGCCGAGGCCTATCGCTGGCTTGCCATGAACCACTGGATGGGATGGGTGCACTGGGGCGAGCCGGTCGAACCCAACCGCCGCATTGCCCTTGAACTGGCGCTCAAGGCCGTGGCGATCGACCCCAACGATGCCGGTTGCCACTGGGTGCTCGGCAATCTGCTTGCCTATGAGCGCGACTTCGATGAGGCCGACGCCGAATTCGCCAGGGCGTTCGAGCTCGACCCGAACGAGGCGGACGCCTGGGCGACGCTGTCGGACATCACGACATTGGCCGGGCGGGTCGAGGAAGGCCTCGAGCAGATCCGCAAGGCGTTCCGGCTGAATCCGTTTCCGGCAAGCTGGTACTATCTCACCCTCGGCCAGGCGCAATATGCGGCGCGCGACTACGAGGCCGCCGTCGAGACGCTGCGCCGGGACGAGACCTACCGGACGAGCTCACGCCGTTTCCTGGCGGCAAGCCTGGCTCAACTCGGCCGGCTCGACGAGGCGCGCGCCGAGGTCGAGCTGTTCCTCGTCGGCAACCCGCATTTCACCACCCGCCACTGGGTCTGGACGGAGCCATTCCGCGACACCGCGATGCTCGAGCATTTCGTGGACGGCTTCCGCAAAGCTGGACTGCCGGACTGACGTGCCGGTCGATCACGGTACCAGATCGATCGTCTCGGTCGAGTGTTCCACGCAGATGAAGCAGCAGTTGTCGCAAGGCTGATCGTTGTCCGGCCCGACGCCGGCCGAGATCTGGTCGTTGCCGTCGACCCAGGCGCCATAGCAGATGCGCTCGCCCTGATTGCAGGACAGCGGCACCGATTTCTGCGAGCCCGGATCGATCAGGAACACCTTGTCGTTGCCCGGCCAGACCGTCTCGCGGTCGCGGCTGAACAGCTCGACCGCAACCGCGCGGCTGTGCAGGTTCTTGACGAAGAAGGCCATGTCGGCGGCCTCGGCCGAATTGGTGCAGACCAGCGCCGCGAGCACGGCCATACGAAAGAGCATCACGGTCTGGCCTCCCGAATCATCGCCGCAGAATCGCATGGCCGCCCGTGCCTGTCGCTCGCGTTTTCTGACTATTTCCCGGAAGCCCCCTGCGCCGTGATCTCCCGACCCAGCCGCAGCGTCTCACCGACCAGGAGGTCGAGGTCGTCGCGCCTTGTGCGATGGTTGGCGATCGCCACGCGCAGCCAGTGCTCGCCATGCACGGTGGTGTCGGAGAGGGTGGCAATGCCCTGCTCCTGCAGCCGCAGCATGATCTCGGTGTTGAGCGCCTTCAGCGCCTCGCCAGTGACGCCAGGCTGGTAGCGGAAGCAGACGATGTTGACGGTTGGCTGTATCGCCAGCTCCAGCAGCGGCTCGGCTTCGATGCGTTCGGCGAGATAGAGCGCCTGCGCGATGTTCTGGTCGATCAGGCGGCCGAATTTGTCGACGCCATGCTCCTTCAGCGCCATCCATACCTTGAGCGCGCGAAAGCCGCGCGACGTCTGCAGGCCGTAGTCATGCAGCCATTCGCCGGAGGCAAGGCCGCGCGGCGTCGATTCCAGATATTCCGGCGTCACCGCGAAGGTCCGGCGATGCGCGACGGCATCCCTGACCAGGGCGCAGCCGACCTCGAATGGCGCGTGCAGCCATTTGTGCGGATCGAGCGCGACCGAATCGGCCCATTCGATGCCGGCAACGCGATGCGCGTTCTCAGGGGCAATCGCAATCAGCGCACCGATGCAGCCGTCGACATGAAACCACAGGTCTTCCTCATGAGCGAGTTTGGCCAGCGCCCGCAGATCGTCGATCGCGCCGGTGTTGACCGTGCCGGCATTGCCGATGACGCAGGCCGGCTTGAAACCCGCCGCGCGATCCTCCGATATGGCTGCTCGCAAGGCCGATATATCGATGCGCAACCCAGCATCGGTCGGGATCCGGCGCAGCGCCCGGTTGCCGAGGCCAAGCGCTTCCATCGCCTTGCGATGGCAGGAGTGGATCTGGTCCGAGCCGTAGAAGCGCAGCGGCTTTTCGATTGCCGCGACACCGTGCTCGCGCACGTCGATGCCGGCCTTGGTGTTGCGCGCCACCGTCAGCCCGATGATGTTGGCCATCGAGCCGCCGCTGACCAGCGTGCCGGAGGCGGAAGCGGGAAAGCCCAGCATCTCTTTGCACCAGTTGACCACTTGGCCGTCCATCAGCCCGGCCGCGTGGTTGCCGCCGCCGAGGTTGGAGCCCTGGATTGCCGCCAGGAAGTCGCCGAGCGCACCGGTGAAGTTGCTCGACCCCATATACCAGGCCCAGAAACGCGGATGGACGTTGCCCATCGGGTAGGACATCACGGTGCGCGAGACCTCGCCATAGACAGCGGCCAGCGGCGCCGGCGATCGCGGCAAGGATGCCGCGAAGGCTTCTCTCACATCCGCCGGCATTTCCCGCCAGGCCGGCCGGTCCCTGACATCGCGCAGATAGTCGACGGCATCGTCGATGACCTGATGCGACAGGGCCTGGACAGAGGCCCAGTCGGCGGGGTCAAGCGTTTCCTCGGCCACGATGCCGAGGGTCTCCTGCGCGATATCCATGACCAGTCTCCCGTCAAGCCGCCGGGAACTGGCAGCCGGGCGTCGAGCGCGACAGCGCCATCTCGTCGGCATCCATCTCTGCCTCGATGCCGTCGAACAGCGGCGTCGACATGTAGCGCTCGCCGGTGTCGGGCAGCATGCACAGGATCACCGATCCGGGCGGCGCCTTCTCCGCGACCTGCCGTGCCACGGCGAAGGTAGCGCCGCCGGAAATGCCGGTGAAGATGCCTTCCTTCTGCGCCAGGGCCTTGGCCCATTTAATGCCCTCGGGCCCGGCGATCGGCATCACTTCGTCATAGAGGCTGGCGTCGATCGCTTCCTGCAGCACATTGGGGATGAAGTCCGGCGTCCAGCCCTGGACGGGATGCGGCTCGAAGGCCGGATGGCTGGCCGCGGGGGCGCCATGGGCGCCGCGCTGCTGCGCCTTGCCGCTGCCGACCAGCTGGGCGTTGGCCGGTTCGCAGAGCACGATGCGGGTGTCCGGCCGCTCGCGGCGCAGCACGCGCGCCACGCCGACGACGGTACCGCCAGTGCCATAGCCGGTGACGAAGCAATCGAGCCGCGACCCGGCGAAATCATTGACGATCTCGCGCGCCGTGGTCGCCTCGTGGATGGCCGCATTGGCCGCCGTCTCGAACTGGCGGGCGAGGAACCAGCCATTGGCCTCAGCCAGTTCAACCGCCTTCTTGTACATGCCGAAGCCCTTTTCGGCGCGCGGCGTCAGCACCACCTTGGCGCCCAGCATGCGCATCAGCTTGCGGCGTTCGACGGAAAAGCTGTCGGCCATGGTGACGACCAGCGGATAGCCCTTTTGCGCACAGACCATGGCGAGCCCGATGCCGGTGTTGCCGCTGGTCGCCTCGACCACGGTCTGGCCAGGCTTCAGCGCGCCGCTGCGCTCGCCCTCCTCGATGATGTTGAGCGCCAGCCTGTCCTTCACCGAGGCGCCTGGGTTGAAGAACTCGGCCTTGACATAGATCGTCGCATGGGCCGGTCCGAGATTGTTGATGCGCACCACCGGCGTATCGCCGACAGTGTCGAGAATGCTGTCGAACAGGCGGCCGCGTCCGGTCGTGGTCCTGATTTTCTGCTTATTCAACATCGTTGATCTCCTCGATCGTGTTCATCTTCACAGGCCGGTTACAAACCAGCGGCTTGGGCGGCGAGGTTTCGAGACATGGCCGCGTTAGGACTGACGTGCCGACGATGCGGCAATAACGATTCCCGGCGTGGAAATTCGCCGCCGGATGCGCTGTGTCGTGTTTGGTGATACAGTAAAGGCCGGCGGGCCGGCGTGGGAGCAGGCGTGGAAACGGACGTGGAATCCGCACCATCGAGGCTGGACGGCGATAGGCCCCGCCTGTCCGTGCGCCTGCTCGGACCGCTGGAAATCTTGCGTGATGGGACGCCGATAGCGCTACCGGCATCGCGCAAGCTGCGCGCGCTGCTCGCCTATCTCGCGCTGGCGCCGCATCCGGTTGGGCGCAGCCGCCTGTGCGAGCTCTTATGGGACGTACCCAACGATCCACGGGGCGAGTTGCGCTGGTACCTGAGCAAGCTGCGCGCGGCCCTCGACACGCCGGACCGGCGCCGGGTCGAGACACGGGGCGACACGGTGGCGCTTGATCTCGATGGCTGCCTTGTCGATGCGCTGGACGTCACCCGCGCCGCCGCGCAAGGGATCGGCACACTCGATAGGGAGCGACTGCGGGCGCTGTCAGAACTCTTCGCCGGCGATTTGCTCGACGGGCTGGAGCTCGAGCGCAGCCCGCTTTTCGATAACTGGCTGATCGCCCAGCGCCGGCGTTTCCAAGCGTACCACGCCGCCGTGCTCGAACAGCTTGCCGTAAACCATCCGGCGGGCTCGGCCGAAATGTCCATGCATCTCGACAAATGGGTCGAACTGGCGCCGTTCGACACGCGCGCGCATCTGGCCTTGCTGTCCGCTCTGGCGGAGCGCGGCGCCATCGGCGCGGCCGAGGAGCATCTGGCTTCGGCGGCTCGCCTGTTCCAATCGGAAGAGCTGGATTTCGCTCCGCTTCGCGCGGCTTGGCAGGCAATCCGTGACCAACAGTCCGGCAGCTCGCTCAAGGCGCAACCAGCCTGCCTGTCCACGCCATCGCAATTGGCGGTCCCATCGGATGCCGGCACGGTCGAGCCAAGCCAAGCCTCGCTGGCGGTGATGCCGTTTGTCGAGGAAGCCGGCGAGGGCACACGCGGCGGGCTTGCCGACGGCTTCACCCATGACATCATCACCCGCCTCGCCAAACTTCGCGATTTCTTCGTCATCGCGCGCGGATCGGTGTTTGCGCTGGCCGAAAAGACCATCGCGCCGGAAGAAGCCGGCAGAAAACTTGGCGTCGACTATGTCGCCACCGGCACGGTGCGCAACACGGCCGGCCGGCTGATCGTCAGCGTGGAGCTCATCGAGGTGCGCACGGCCAGGATCGTCTGGGCCGAGATTTTCGAGCGCCGGCCCGACGACATTTTTGCCGTGCTCGACGATATCGGCGACAGCATCGTGTCGTCGATCTCGGCCGAGATCGAAACGGTCGAGCGCAACCGGGCCATGCTGAAGGCACCCAATTCGCTCAACGCCTGGGAGGCCTACCATCGCGGCCTCTGGCACATGTACCGCTTCACCCAGGCCGAGAACGAGCAGGCGCGGCATTTCTTTGACAAGGCCTTGCGGCTGGACCCAACCTTTGCCCGCGCCTATGCCGGCCTGTCGTTCACCCACTGGCAGAATGCGTTCCAGCGCTGGGGCGACCGCGACCGCGAAAGCGCTCTGGCCTATGAGAGCGCCGGGCACAGCCTGCTGGTCGACGACCACAATCCGGCCGCGCACTGGGCTATGGGCCGGGCGCTGTGGCTGCGCGGCGAGCAGGATGGATCGCTGTCCGAACTGGGGCGGGCGGTGGATCTCAGCCCGAATTTCGCGCTCGGCCATTACGCGCTGTCCTTCGTCCACTCGCAGTCGGGCGACCCGCGGGCGGCGATAAGTTCCTCCGACCATTCGCGTCATCTCAGCCCCTTCGACCCGCTGCTGTTCGGCATGCTGGGGTCACGCGCCATGTCGCATGTCCGGCTCGGCCAGTTCGAAGAGGCGGCCGACTGGGCGCTGAAGGCGGCGGCACGGCCCAATGCGCATACCATCATCCTGGCGATTGCCGCGCACTGCCTGGCGCTGGCCGGCCGGCTCGACGAGGCGCGCGGCTTTGCCGCTGCCATCCGCAAGACATTGCCTGATTATCGCGCCGACGATTTCATCGGCACCTTTCGCTTCGACCCCGATGCCGAGGCGCTGTTCCGGCAAGGCGCAAGGCGCATCGGGCTCAGCTGATTTAGAGCAGTTCCGGACGGAAAACCGTTCACACTTTTCCTGGAATTGCTCCGGGCTTTAATCCCGGCGTTAACGAAGTCGGAAGGAGTTGTTTAACCGTTCACCTCTATGTGACCTCCCCGGGGGGTCCATGGCAAAGTGAGTATGATGAGCGACAGCCCCGACAAGCGCAGCAACGAATGGCGCGCCATTCTTCATGTACAGGCCCGCGTCGCCGTCCTGTTCGTTCCGATTGTCGCCAGCCTGCTGATCATAGCGGCACTTGCCGGCAACGAACGCAAATCCGTTCCCGATATCGACCGCACCGTAACCGGGTCGGTGCGATAGACGGCACAACAGCCGGCCGCGAAAGCCCGCCGGGTGTGCGCTATTGGGCGCGTCATCCTTTGGCGCTACAGTCATCCAATGGCTACAGCACTGCGCGAATGGGCCCGAGCGATCAAGCGCGACGTGCATGCGCTCTACCTTGCCGCGCGCGATCCTCGAACGCCGTGGTACGCCAAGGCGCTTGCCGTGTGTGTCGCGGGCTACGCCTTGTCTCCAATCGACCTGATTCCCGATTTCATCCCCTTGGTTGGTTACCTTGATGATGCGATCCTGGTTCCCTTGGGAATCCTTGCCGTGGTCAAGATGATACCGCCCGAGGTCATGGCAGAACACAGGGAGGCCGCCGTCCTTGCCGTTGACAGGCCCGTGAGCCGCAGCGCGGCGGTGGTCATCGCCTGTATCTGGGCCGCCTCGGTCGCGCTGGCGGGATGGCTGGCGTATCGATACTTCGCCGGCTAATCTTGAAGCCGCGTCCTGTAACGTGGAACAGCGCGATTACGCCCTCGAATGCGTCTTTAGAGCAACATCCGTTCGCATCGGATTCCGTGGTTGGTGTGAGGTGGATTCTTGAAGCTTGTCGATGAACACCGCATCCACCAGATCTTCGAAGTCAGCCTGTGGCTGAAGGGCGCGCATGCCCTGATCGAATGCATCGGCGGGATTCTGCTCTATGTCGTTACCACCGATACCATTGCCTCCTGGGTCAACGCCCTCACCGCGGAGGAGTTGATCGAAGATCCCAACGATTTCATAGCTGGCCATCTGTCGCGGATGGCAAGCCATTTTTCGGTCGCCAGCAAGGAGTTTTATGCCTTCTACCTGCTTAGCCACGGCCTGATAAAGCTTGCCTTGGTGGTCGGGCTTCTGAGAGGCAAGTTCTGGTCTTACCCTGCCTCGCTCGCGGCTTTGGGCTTGTTCATGGTCTATCAAGTCTACCGCTACTCATACACCCAATCATTCGGCCTGCTGGTCCTGACCGTCTTCGATGCGGTGGTCATGGTGTTGATCTGGCATGAATGGAGGATCGTGCGACAACATAAGCCGGCATGATGGTTGGGTTGCCGGCCTTGTCCCTGTTTCCTGAACGTCGGCACAAATGGGCCGACGGATCGATGGCAGACGCGGTTGCGATCCGGCTACAAACGCCTGATCGCAAGGAGCGCCTTGCCTTGCCGGCGGAACCCCACGCACTGTCGGACATTGTGTTCCAGGACAGCCCCCTGGAGGACATGATGACCAGAGCTTTCGATATCAACGACAACACAGAAGAAAATCCGAAGCGCCCGCCTCAGCCTGAGACCGGCGACGACCTCAGGAAAAAGAAGGTCGAGGGCAAAGCCTTCCAGGTGAATGAGAACAGCGTCGACAATCCGACACCAGCGCCGGTGAGGCCAAAGCGGGACTGATCGAAAAAGATGGCGTGCGCCTGTCAGGGCGCACTTTCCGGCAGCATTCGCTTGAGCACGTCATCCTTGCGGATGAAATGGTGCCACAGCGCCGCTGCCGCATGCACGCCGGCAAGAATGAGGATCGAATTGGCGCAGAGGCTGTGCATCTCCCTGATAAACCGGGCCGTGTCACGGTCCGGCGAGACCGGGGCCGGGATGGTGAAGAGACCGAAGAAACTCAGGGCATCGCCCCTGTACCAAGTCAGCACGATGCCGAGCACCGGAATCGCCACCAGGAGGGCGTAAAGCAGGAGGTGCGCGACTTTGGCCGCACTTCGTTCAAGCGGTGCCATTTCCTGCGGCAGGCCGGGCGTCCCCAGCGTCAGCCGCAGGCCGACACGGATGACGACCAGCGCGAAAAGCAGCAAGCCGAACGAAATATGCAGCCACCAGACGAGCGCCCGCCCCGGATCGCCGCGCGGAAAAACCTCCTCGACGTAGGTCAAGCCATAAAGACCGATGACCAGCAGGAACACTGCCCAGTGAATGGCTTTCTGCGAGCTTGTGTAGGTGGGGTGCATGCGAGCTTCCAGTTTTGAACGTTTCTAAACTAGCCGCGATCATCTCAAAGCTTTGTTCGGGGACGAACCCCTTCTTGAAGAGAACGTCCAAGGGCCGGGCCGTGATGATCGTGATTCGGTGGACACTGGAACAGGCAACCTGTCAGTTCGCTGACAACAGGGCATCCGATGGCACGATGCGGCATCCAAAGAAAGCCCGGATGAACCGGGCTTTTCTTCGGATTTCTCGGCGCCCCTCAATAGAAGCGCGGGATCGGACCGTTCTGCGGCGTGGTGCGGTCGCCGAGGTCGAGAAAAACCTCGTCGACATAGCACCAGCCCCAGCCTTCCGGCGGATCATAGCCCTCGATGATAGGATGGCTGGTGGCGTGAAAATGTTTCGTCGCGTGGCGGTTGGGCGAGTTGTCGCAACAGCCGACATGGCCGCAGGTGCGGCAGAGTCGCAGATGCACCCACCACGAGCCGCTCTTCAGGCATTCCTCGCAACCGAGCGCGCTCGGCGTGACGTCCTTGATCCCAGCCGCATGCTTGCATTCGTCCGCCATCACATTCTCCTGGCCAGTTGAGGCTCAACTATTCCTTTTGCGCTTTTCCCGGGAAAACCGTTACACACTTTTCCTGAAATTGCTCTCCGCGGCGTGGCTACCGTCCTGCGCGAGATAGGCATGAAGCGCCGCGACCACCTGGGCACCCTCGCCGACAGCCGCCGCGACGCGTTTGACCGAACCGCAACGCACGTCGCCGATGGCAAACACCCCGCTGCGGCTGGTCTCCATCTGACCACGTTCCGGTCCGAGCTCGGATCCGGTGCGGATGAAACCCTTGGCGTCCAGCGCCACCTTGCATTGCGCCAGCCAGTCGGTGTTCGGATCGGCGCCGATGAACAGGAAGAGATGGCGGATCGGGCGTGTCGTCTGCTGCCCGCTGACGCGGTTGCGCCAGCGCACCGTGGCAAGATTGCCGTCCTCGCCCTCCAGCGCCTCGATCTCGGTCTCGGTCAGCACCTCGATGTTCGGCTGCGCCTTGATGCGCTCGACCAGGTAGCGCGACATCGAGGCATCGAGGCTGCCGCCGCGCGCCAGCAGCGCCACCTTGCGCGCATGGCTGGCGAGGTAGACCGCCGCCTGCCCGGCCGAATTGCCGGCGCCGACCAGCGCCACCTCCTGGCCGGCGCAAAGCCGCCCTTCGATGGGCGAGGCCCAATAATGCACCGACGTGCCCTCGAACCGCGACAGGTTGGCGACATCGAGACGCCGGTAGCGCGCGCCGCTGGCGATCACCACCGTGCGCGTGCGCACGGTCTCGCCGTCGCCGACATCGAGCAGGTAGCGGGCGCCCGAATTATCGGCCGCGGCACTCAGCAGCTTGGCTTCGTCCGGGATCACCATTTCGACGCCGAATTTCTGCGCCTGGTTGTAGGCGCGCGCCATCAGCGCCATGCCGGTGATGCCCGTGGGGAAACCGAGATAGTTCTCGATGCGCGAGGAGGCGCCGGCCTGTCCGCCGAAAGCCCGGCAATCGAGCACGATGGTCGACAGCCCTTCCGACGCCGCATAGACGGCCGCCGCCAGCCCCGCCGGGCCCGCGCCGACAATGGCGACGTCATACAGCGTGTCGGCATCGATCGGCCTGAGCAGGCCGATGCAGCGGGCGAGGTCCTTCTCACCGGGATTCATCAGCAGCCTGCCGTTCGGGCACAGCACGACCGGCAGATGGTGAGGATCGACGTCGAAGCGCTCGACCAGGGTTTTCGCGCAGGGGTCGCTGGCGGAATCGAGCACGCGGTGCGGCTGGCCGCTACGGGCGAGGAACCCTTGCAGCCGCAAGACATCGGCATTGCCTGATGGTCCAATGATGATCGGCCCGCTGGTCGCGCTTTCCAGGAGCCCGACGCGGCGCAGGATCAGCGCCCGCATGATGCGCTCGCCGAGATTGGCTTCCTGCACCATCAGGTCGCGCACGCGCCGAGAGGGGATGACGAAGGCCTCGACCGGTTCGGCGGCCTCGGCATTGACCAGCGACGGGCGCGCCGAAAGCTGCGCCAGTTCTCCGACAAAACTGCCCGGACCATGGGTGACGATCGTTTCACGCCGGCCGAGGCCATCCTGGGTGATGTCGACCTTGCCGGACAGCACGACGATCAGGCCGGGCGCGACATCGCCGGCCTTGATGATGTGCTCGCCGGCGGCATAGAAGCTGGCCTCGCCGAACCGGCGCATGTGGTCGATATCAGCCTCGGTCAGCGTGGGAAACGCCTGGTCGCGACGGGCGCCGAAGATTGCGGTGCTGGACTGGGACATGGATGCGAGCGTAGCGAAGCCGTGGCTTGGTTTGAAGCGGTTTGTTTGGTGCCTAGCCGCGAGGGGAGGCCATTCCAAAAGAAAAAGCCCGGACGAACCGGGCTTTCTTTGTCTGCGTCTCTGAACCATCGAACGGTTCGAAACGGGAATTTGGTGCCCAGAAGAGGACTCGAACCTCCACTCCTTGCGGAACACGGACCTGAACCGTGCGCGTCTACCAATTCCGCCATCTGGGCTGGTGCGGGCTCATGTAAGCGGGCAAGCGATGGCTGTCAACGCGCTTTTTGGACCATGATCCCTAAAGGTGGATTCGGCTTCCGCAAAAGTTCACCCCCCAAGCAAAGCTTCAGCCTCCGCTTGCCGACTCATGAACCCTCAGCTCTCCAGCACTTCCTTCGACGCAACGGTCGAATCGGCATTGAGCTGGTAGATGACCGGCACGCCGGTGCCGAGTTCCAGCTTGACGATCTCCTCGCCCGACTTGCCGTCCAGCGCCATGATCAGCGCGCGCAGCGAGTTGCCGTGGGCGGCGACCAGCACGGTGCCGCCGCGCAGCACGTGCGACTGCATGTCATGCAAATAGTAGGGCCAGACGCGGGCGCCGGTGTCCTTCAGGCTTTCGCCGCCGGGCGGCGGCACGTCGTAGGAGCGGCGCCAGACATGCACCTGCTCCTCGCCCCATTTCTTGCGGGCATCATCCTTGTTGAGGCCGGAGAGATCGCCATAGTCGCGCTCGTTGAGCGCCTGGTCGCGGATGGTCTTCAGATCGCTCTGGCCGACCGCGTCGAGAATGTGCTGGCAGGTCTTTTGCGCCCGCGTCAGCGCCGAGGTGAAGGCGATGTCGAACTTCAGCCCGCGCGCCTTGAGTTTTTGCCCGGCGGCCTTGGCCTCGGCATGGCCCTGCTCGGTCAGGTCGACGTCGCGCCAGCCGGTGAACAGGTTCTTCAGATTCCATTCGCTCTGGCCATGGCGCACGAGCACGAGGGTTCTCGACATATTTGCTCCTACAATCCCTACAAGGTGGATGGTCCGCCTCAGCTCAGGCCGAGCACGTCCCGCATCGAATACAGTCCCGGCTTCTTGTCCCGTGCCCACAGCGCCGCCTTGACCGCGCCGCGGGCGAAGATGGCGCGGTCCTCGGCATGGTGGGACAGCGTGATGCGTTCGCCGGTGCCGGCCAGGATGACGCTGTGGTCGCCGACCACCGAGCCGCCGCGTAGCGTGGCGAAGCCGATCGAGCCTTCCTTTCGCACACCCGTATGGCCGTCGCGTGAACGCACGTCGTTGCCGGCCAGCGCGATGCCGCGCCCGGTGGCGGCGGCCTCGCCGAGCAGCAATGCTGTGCCCGACGGCGCGTCGACCTTGTGCTTGTGGTGCATTTCGAGGATCTCGATGTCGAAATCGCCAGCGTCGAGCGCGCGCGCCGCCTGTTCGACCAGCACCGCCAGCAGATTGACGCCGAGGCTCATATTGCCCGACTTGACGATCGTGGCATGGCGCGCCGCCGCTGCGATCCTGGCATTGTCGTCGGCCGAGCAGCCGGTCGTGCCGATGACATGGACGATGCGCGCCTGCGCCGCGTAGCCGGCGAATTCGACTGATGAGGTCGGCGTGGTGAAATCGAGCACGCCGTCGGCCTTGGCGAAGACCGGCAGCGGATCATCGCTGATCGGTACATTGATAATGCCGATGCCCGCCAGTTCGCCGGCATCCTTGCCCAGGTAGGGCGAATCCGCGCGCTCGACAGCGCCGATGACGCGAGCGCCCGGAATGGTATGGATGGCGCGGATCAGCGTCTGGCCCATGCGGCCGGCTGCGCCCACCACCACCAGGCCCATATCGCCTGCTTCGCTCATGTGCTCCTCACAGCGGTCTTCTTCGCACGCGTGGCTCGGACCGGAGTTTGGATCGGCTTGCTGTCATCGACAAGCCCCAGCCCCTTCTTGCCCTGGATGCGGTGGAAGCGGGAATAGATGCTGTCCGGGTCGGCCATCAGCGTCGCATGGGTGCCTTCCTCGACCAACCGTCCCTCTTCCAGCACGATGATGTGGTCAGCATTGACCACCGTCGACAGCCGATGCGCTATGACGATGGTCGTGCGGCCTTCCATGACATGGGTCAGCGCTTCCTGGACGCGCGCCTCCGCCTCGTTGTCGAGTGCCGATGTCGCCTCGTCGAGCAGCAGGATCGGTGCCTGGCGCACGATGGCGCGGGCGATCGAGACGCGCTGGCGCTGGCCGCCGGAAAGGGTCGAGCCGCCTTCGCCGACCGACGTATCGTAACCTTGCGGCTGCTGGCGGATGAACTCGTCGGCTGCCGCCTGTTTCGCCGCCTGCTCGATCTCGGCGTCCGTGGCCGACAGCCGGCCGTAGCGGATGTTGTCGCGGATCGTGCCCTCGAACAGATAAGGCGCCTGCGCCACATAGGCGATCGACTGCCGCAGCGAATGCTTGGTCACCTTCGAGATGTCCTGACCATCGACCTCGATGCTGCCCTGGTCGACGTCGTAGAAGCGCTGCAAGAGCGCCACCAAAGTCGACTTGCCGGAGCCCGACGCACCGACGATGGCCGTGACCTTGCCGGCCGCGGCGGTAAAGCTCAGGTCCCTCAGCACCGGCATGTCGGCGTTGTAGCCGAACGTCACATTGTCGAAGCGCACTTCGCCGGTGGTGATCCTGGCCTCGACAGCGTCGGGCGCATCGCCCTGTTTCGGCTCCAGGTCGAGCAACTCGTAGATCATGCGCGCATTGACCAGCGCCCGCTCCATCCCGACCTGCGTGCGCGCCAGGCGTCTTGCCGGGTCGTAGGCCATGATCAGAGCGGTGATAAAGGAAAACACCGCACCCGGCGGTTGCCCAAGCACCAACGCCCGGTAGCCGGAATAGGCAAGCACGGAGGTAATGGCGAGACCGCCCAGAATCTCGGAAATTGGCGACAGCCGCTCCGAGACGCGGGCAATCTTGTTGTTACGCTGCTCGGCCGTGTCGGCCATGATGCCTATGCGGCGCGCCAGCTCGGCCTCCAAGGTGAAGGCCTTGACGATGGCGATGCCTTGCGTGGCCTCCTGCACGGACCCGTTCAGCCTAGAATTGATCAACACGGATTCCCGGTTGATACGCCGCAGTCGGCGGGTGATGTAGACGACGGCCCAGATCAGCGGAGGCCCGATCAGCAGCGAGCTGAGCGACAACACCGGATCCTGGTAGATCATGACGCCGACGAGAGCGACCAGCGTGACCGCGTCGCGGCTGATGGAGGTCAGTGTCAGCGACAGCAGGTCGCGAACGCCGCCGACATTCTCGCTGACCTGTGCCGCCAGCCGACCGGAACGCGTATCGTTGAAGAAGTTGACGCCAAGCTTCATCAGATGGTCGAAGGCGCGCTTCTGGTAGCGCGCGACCAGATTGTTGCCGATCTTGGCCAACGCGACTGCCTGGCCGTAACCGGCGAAGCCGCGCAGCAGGGAGGCTCCCATGAAACCGGCGCAGATCCAGACGAGCATATCGCCGCGCCGTTCGTAGAAGATCTGGTTGATCATCGGGGCCATGATCCACGCCGTGAAGGCAGTGGTGCCGGAAACAATCAGCAAGCAGCTGACGGCAACGACATAGGTCCAACGATACTCGTTGCCGTTTTCAGCCAGGATGCGGCGGAGCACCGCCGTGACCTCGCCGGGCCGGACTTTTTGTTTGGGGGCTTGAAGTGTCAAATCAGGAGCGCTTTGTGGTTTTCCGCCTCGTAGGATCGGGCTGCGAATTCGGCACCCCTCTTAACGTCATGAGGCCGGCTTGCCTATGCCCGCGGCTGATTAACTTCGTCGCGGGGTCCGGGCGCTTCGCGCTGGCTTTCAGGCCTGCCAGCGGCGGCCCGCCGTCTGGACGCCGAACAGGGAGGGGTTTCGGGCATAGGCGGCAAGGCCCAGAAGTGCCGCCAGCGGATGGGTGATGACATAGACGGGCATGGTGCGCATCAGCGCGCTGTGCGGCGCCTTGTCCTCGAAGGCGGCGCGGAAATTGCCTTCCTTCAGCGCCGGCACGATCTTTTGCGCGATGCCGCCGGTCAAAAACACGCCGCCACGGCTCATGAACACCAAGGCAAGGTCACCCGCCGTGCGCCCGAGGCAGGTGACGAAGGTCTCCAGCGCTTCCTGCGCCACCGGATCGGTCTTGGCCAGTGCGGCACCGGTGATCTCCGCCGGCGTGGTAAAGGGCGACGGTTTGCCGTCCGCCGTGGCCACCGCCCTGTAGACGTTGACCAGGCCCCGCCCGCACAGGATCTGCTCGCCGGAAATGCGGCCCTCGAGCTTCTCTATATGCGGGAAAACCTCGAAATCGCGCGGCGTGCGCGGGCCGATGTCCATGTGGCCGCCTTCGCCGGGCACCGGTATCCAGTGGCGCAGCGCATAGACCAGCCCGGCAACGCCGAGCCCGGTTCCCGGGCCAAGCACGACGCGACCGGCATTGGGCTCCGGCGCGCCGCCGCCGATCTTCTCCATATGCTCTTCGCCCAGCGCCACGACGGCCAGCGCCTGCGCCTCGAAATCATTGAGCACGACGATGTCGCTCAGGCCAAGACTGGCGAACATCTGCCTCGGCCTGACGACCCATGGGCAGTTGGTGAGCTCGATCTCGTCGCCATCGACCGGACCAGCCACCGCCAGGACCGCCGAATTCGGGCGGACCGACGAGCGGTCGAGAACGGCCGCCTGGATCGCCTCGTCGATGGTGTTGTAGTTGGCGGTCTGCACGATGGCCGGCTCGCCGGCCTCGGAATTGGCGTCGAGCACGATCGAGAAGCGCGCATTGGTGCCGCCAATGTCGCCGATCAGGATCGGGAACCGCAACGACGTGTCGGTATCGCTTACGCTTGGCATGCTCTGGTCCGTCCCCGGCGCCTCTGACGGCGTTTCGCCGTTCTTCCGTTGACTAGCGTATGAGTTTGAAAAGGGAAACGGTTTTCGAACCCGGCAACTCGCGCAGTGCGGTTCTGAGGCCAAACGGCCACTATTTCGCGTAAAACGGGCCGCTAAACCGATTGAGCCGATCGATGGCGCAGCGGCGATCACTTCACGGGCGGCCGTGGCCGAGGAACGGGCGCGCCCATTCTGGGCGTCGCCGCGAAAGCATTTGCCGCGCTTGGCAAATCGCCACTGGCCGTGCTGGCAGGCTGCGACGGTGCTTCCGGTCCGGGCGCGGCGACCGCGACCGGCATGGCGCCGCCGTGATAGGTCGCCGCCTCGGCCGAGGCCGGACCGGGCGCGTCAAGCACGGCGCGGCATTCCTTGGGCAGGTTGGCCATCGTCATCACGTCGCGTGCCTTCGGCGCGTCCGGGTTCTTGTTGGGACGCCACGGTTCTTCCGTGAACCACCAGGCCAGCGGCTTGCCGCAGCCGTCATCGTCCGGCGTCGCGTCCTGCGCCTTGCAGTTGGGCGAGCCCGGCTGGCAGCCGATGCGCATGTGGAAATGATAGTCGTGGCCCCAGAACGGCCTGATCTTGCGCAGCCAGGTGCGGTCGCCCTTGACGGTGTCGCAAAGCTTTTTCTTGATGCCCGGATTGACCAGGATGCGCTCGACCTCGGGGTAGCTCGCGGCGCGTTTCAAAAGCGCGGTGTGCTGCGGCTTCCACAGCGCGTCCTTCACCAGATGCGTCTTCTCGTCGACCATCAAGGTGGCGCTCATCGATTCGCGCTGCGCGATCGACAGCGGCCGGCTGGGCATCGGCGTCAGCCAGATATCGGCGTCGAGACCGATCTGATGCGAGGCGTGGCCGGTCAGCATCGGACCGCCGCGCGGCTGCGAAATGTCACCTATGAGCAAGCCTGGCCAGCCGTCGGCCGCAGCGTCACGTGAAAGCTTCTCGATTACGGCGATCATCGCCGGATGGCCCCAGCGGCGGTTGCGGGACGGCCGCATCACCTCCCAGGTCGGGCCATCCATGGGAATGGCGACGCCGCCGGCAAAACAGCCCTTGGAATAGAAGCCGATCGACTGCGCCGCGGTCGCTGCCGGCAGTTTTTCCGCGCCGAACAGGTCTTTTGCCCGTTCCTCTGCCATTGCCGGCTGCACGGCGAGGCCAAGCAAACCGAGCACCGCTGCCAGCAGTGATTTCTTGCCGAGCCGCATCGCTGTCTTCATGAAACCGGATCCCCACCGCAATCCCAGGCCCGAATCATAGCACGCAACGCACGACGCTTCGATCGATAGAGCGGCTCACCGCTCTATCTCTTTGTTTTGACGCAATTCCGGACGGAAAACCGCTTCACACTTTTCCTGGAATTGCTTTAGCGCTTCATCGGGCTGCGTGCCTCGCCGTCGCGCCAGTCACCGCTTGCCCACATATGGTCGAAGGCGACGCGGTAGTCCGGAAAGCGAAAGCGATAGCCCGCCGCCTTGATCGCCGCATTGGCGACACGCTTGTTCTCGCCATAGAAGGACCGCGCCATGGGCGAAAGTTGGGCGGCGTCGAAAGGAATTTCCGGCGGCGGCTCGACGCCCATCAGCGACGCGGCATAGGAAACGACATCCTGCGGCGGCGCCGGCTCATCATCGGTGACGTTGAAAATGCCGCCTGTGTTGCCTGCGATGAGCCGCCAGAGCGCGCCGGCAATGTCGTCGCAATGAATGCGGTTGAACACCTGGCCGGGCTTGACCAGCCGCCGCGCCGTGCCGTTCTCCAGATTGACCAGCGCATTGCGGCCCGGACCATAGATGCCGGACAGGCGCAGGATCGCCACCGGCCGGCCGATATGTTCGCCGAGCTTCAGCCACGCCTGCTCAGCCTCGACCCGCATGACGGAGCGTTTCGACACCGGTCGGCACGTGGCCGTTTCATCGACCCAGGCGCCGCCATGGTCGCCATAGACACCGACCGTGGAGAGATAGCCGATCCATTGCAGCGCTGGCATCCCCGCGATTGCGTCGCGGGCGGCATTCAGCACGGGATCGCCGGCCGCTTCGGGAGCGATTGAAATCACCAGATGCGTCGATTTCTCCAGCGCCTCGCTGATTTCGCCCGTCAGCGTGCCATCGAACGGCAGCGGAGCGATGCCGGCCTGGCGTAGTGCCGCGAATTTTTCCTCGGACCGCGTCGTGCCGAAGATCATGGCAGCCCCCGCATTGGCGCGGGCAAAGGCCCTGCCCGAATAGCCGGCGCCGAAGATGAATATCCGCTTTTCACTCATGCATGCGTCCTGTCTGGCCGCGCCAGGCGCCATTCCTCGCGCACGACGCCATCGCTTTCGGTGTTCAGGCCGCTCGCGGCCCGCTCGGAATATTCGGCATCGGACACCAGCCGCGCCAGCGCCCATATTGCCGCGCCGCGCACCAGCGGCGAGGCGTCGCCGAGCAGCGCACGCACGATGCCGGCCAGGGCGGCCTCGCCGGAATTGCCAGCGGCGATCAGCACGTTGCGGATGAAACGATCGCGGCCGATGCGCTTTATCGGTGACCCCGAGAAGAAGGCGCGGAAGGCCGCGTCGTCCAGTTCGAGCAGTTCGGCAAGCGGCGGCTCGCGCAAATCGGCGCGCGCGACGAGCTTTGCTTCGGAGGCTACCTGGGCGAACTTGTTCCAGGGGCAAGCGGCCAGACAATCGTCGCAGCCATAGATGCGGTTGCCGATCTTTTCGCGGAATTCATGCGGGATCGGCCCTTTGTTCTCGATGGTGAGGTACGAGATGCAGCGCCGCGCATCGAGCCGGTAGGGCGCGGGGAAGGCATCGGTCGGGCAGGCGTCCAGGCAGGCGCGACAGGAGCCGCAATGGTCGATCTCGGCGCGGTCGGGCGCAAGTTCGGCCGTGGTGAAGATGGTGCCGAGGAACAGCCAGGAGCCGTGCTC
Organism: Mesorhizobium sp. HAY1-8B; assembly: GCF_056868045.1. Classification (NCBI taxonomy): domain Bacteria; kingdom Pseudomonadati; phylum Pseudomonadota; class Alphaproteobacteria; order Hyphomicrobiales; family Phyllobacteriaceae; genus Mesorhizobium; species Mesorhizobium sp. HAY1-8B. The sequence continues at coordinate 944,957 of NZ_CP200321.1, read as the reverse complement.
GCGGCTGACCAGATTGGTGTGCTTGCCCTGCCAGCCAAGGCCCGCGGCTTGCGCCAGCGGCTTTTCCATCACCGGTGCGGTGTCGACGAAGACCTTCACGTCGCCGCCGGCGCGCGACACGATCTTGCCGGCGATTTCCTTCAGCCGGCCCTTCATCACATCGTGATAGTCGCGATTCTGCGCATAGACGGAGATAGCGCCCCGGTCGTGGCGGGCCTGCAGGTCGCGCGGATCATGGTTGGGGCCGTAATTCATCGCCAGCACGACGATCGAGCGCACTTCAGGCCAAAGCGTGGAAGGCTCGCTGCGCCTTTCCAGTGTCTCGGCGATCCAGTCCATCGAGCCGTGAAAGCCGTCGGCGACGAATTCGGCCAGGCGGGCCGGGGCCAGCGGGATCGCATCGGGAGTGGTGACGGCAATGTCATCGAAGCCGGCGCGATACGCCTCCGCGTCGATCAGCGCGCGCAGTTTTGCGGCGTCAGAAGTCGAGGTCCGCATAATGCGACACCGGCGACAGGCCGCGCACACGGTCGGTCAGGAGCGGCCGGAAGGAGGGCCGCGACTTAACCCTGGTGTACCATTCGCGCGCAGCGGCGTGTTCGCGCCAATCGATCTCGCCGAGATAGTCGAGCACCGACAGCGTCGCGGCGGCGGCGAGATCGGCATAGGTGACCCTGCCGCCGGCCAGCCAATGGCGGGTGCCGGCCAGCCAGTTGGTGTATTTCATATGCTGGCGGATGTTGGCGCGCGCGGCGCGGATGGCGCCAGAATCGGGCGAACCGCCGCCGGCCGTTTCCGGCATGATCGGCTTCAGCACGCGCTCGCGCACCAGATGGCGGGTGACTTCGCTTTCGGCCTTGTTCAAGTACCAGTCGATCAGCCGGCGGATTTCGGCGCGCTGCATCGGGTCCTCGGCGAACAGCCGCTTGTCGCGCTTCAAGACGCCGCGCGTCTCGTCGAGATATTCCGAGATCACGGTCGCGCCGACGATCGGCACGTCGCCTTCGGCGAGCAGGATCGGCAGCGTGCCGGCCGGGTTCAGCGCCAGGAATTCCTTGCGCCGCGTCCACGGCTTTTCCTCGATCAGCGCCAGCTCCTCGCCATACTCGCCAAAGGCGAGGCGGACGAAGCGGCAAGTTGCGAACATGGGATGGTGGAAAAGCGTCAGCATGGTTCCGCGATGATAAAGCGCACTGGCGAATCGCAGGGCGCACCGGTAAGTCTTGGCCGCCCGGTTAGCGGGCCGTCAGGGTGTTGCGACCTATAGGGGCAGTTCAACGCCATGACAAGCAAGCCGTTCTGTTAGCCGTCGCGCAAAAGCCGAGGTAGCCATGGAAAGCCAGACCTTCGTCGAAGCCCTGCTGCTCGGCCTGCTGGAAGGACTGACCGAATTCATACCGGTCTCCTCGACCGGACATATCCTGCTTGCCGGCCATTTCCTGGGCTTCCATTCGACCGGCAAGGCCTTCGAGATCCTGATCCAGCTCGGTGCGATCCTGGCGATCCTCAGCGTCTACTTCCGCCGCCTGTGGCAGATGCTGCTCGACCTGCCGCACGACCGGCTGACGAGGCATTTCGTGATCGGCATCCTGATCGCCTTCCTGCCGGCGGCGATCATCGGCGCGCTGGCGCATGACTTCATCAAGACGGTGCTGTTCGAATCGCCGAGGCTGATCTGCATCATGCTGATCATCGGCGGCGTCATCCTGCTGGTGGTGGACCGCATGAACCTGAACCCGGTCTATCGCGACGTCGAGCGGTTCCCGACCAGGCTTTACCTGCAGATCGGGCTTTTCCAGTGCCTGTCGCTGATCCCCGGCACCTCACGCTCCGGCTCGACCATCGTCGGCGCGCTGCTTCTGGGCGTCGACAAGCGGGCGGCGGCGGAATTTTCCTTCTTTCTCGCCATTCCGACCATGGTCGGCGCCTTTGCCTTCGACCTGTTCAAGAACCGCAACGTGCTGACCTCAGCCGACCTGCCGGTCATCGCCATCGGCTTCGTCGCCGCCTTCGTCACCGCGCTCTTCGTGGTGCGCTTCCTGCTCGATTACGTCTCGCGCAACGGCTACTCGCTGTTCGGCTGGTGGCGGCTGGTGGTGGGGATTGTCGGATTGCTGGCGTTGATGGTTTGGGGGTGAGGCGTGTTCCGCGAAGCGGACGAAAAGCCAATTGCTTGGCTTTCCGAGCGACGAACGGTGAAGGCCCGGTCCGCCTTCGGGCGGATCAGAAGGTCCAGTGGACTTTTTTTGAAGGAGACTGAACGCCCGAAGGGCAGGGAGCCTGCGAAGGGCGATCAACGCCCGTAGGTAAGCCCTCTCCCTAACTCCTCCCATAAAACGCGTTCTCGACATGCACCGGCCAGTGCCATGGCAGCACCGCGACCATGTCGAAGCGCATCGACAGCCTGCCATAATCCGCCTGGCGCGACAGCCAGATGTCCGCCGCCGCCTCGATGCGGCGCTCCGATTCATGGCTGATCGCCTCCATGGCTTCCATCAGCGTGCGGCGCGCCTTGACCTCGACGAACAGCACCAGGTCGCCGCGCCGCGCGATCAGGTCGATCTCGCCGAAACGGGTGCGGTGGCGCCGCGCGAGAATCCGGTAGCCCTTCAGCATCAGCGCGGCCGCCGCCAGCCATTCGCCGTGATGGCCGCGCCGATAGGCCTTCTGGCGGCTGGCGCTGGGGCGCTCAGCCACTACCCTCTCCGGAAGCGTCCTTGAGTTCCAACAGCCGCCGATAGAGGGCCTGCTTCTGGCCTCCGGTCATCTTGGCGGCTTCCGCCGCTGCCTTGGAAGCCGGCATTTCGGCGGCGAGCGACAAGAGCAGGCGGTCGATATCCGCCGGCTCGTCCGCCTTGGCCTCGGCGGGACCGATGCAGACGACGACCTCGCCCTTCGGCGTGTCGGCCGCGGCATAGTGGTCGGCCAGCACCCGCAGCGTGCCGATACGCATTTCCTCGAAGGTCTTGGTCAATTCCCTGCCGATAGCAGCCTTTCGCTCGCCGCCCAACGCCTCGACCATGGCGCCCAGGGACTCGGCCAGCCGGCGCGGCGATTCAAAGAAGATCAGCGTTGCCGGCACCGCCTTCAGCGCTTCCAACCGCGCCAGCCGCTGGCCTGATTTCACGGGCAGAAACCCGGCGAACAGGAAGGCGTCCGACGGCAGGCCGGACGCTGTCAGCGCGGCAAGCGGGGCCGACGGACCAGGGATCGGCACGACACGAATGCCGTGGTCGATCGCCTCGCCGACCAGCCGGTAGCCGGGATCGGAGACGAGCGGCGTGCCGGCATCGGAAATCAGCGCCACGCTCTGGCCGGCCTGAAGGGCCGCGATCAACTTCGGTCCGGCCTCGCCGGCATTGTGCTCGTGATAGGCCGTGGTGCGGCGTCGAATGCCGTAGCGGTCGAGCAATACGCGCGACACCCGCGTGTCCTCGCAGGCGACGATGTCGGCGGCGGCCAGCGTCTCCAGCGCGCGCAGCGTGATATCGGCGAGATTGCCGATCGGCGTCGCCACCAGATAGAGCGCCGGCTCGAGCGGACGGGCCACGATCTCGGTCTGCCCGACCACATAGCTGCGCTTGCCCGTCTCGTCTGTCACCGATGCCGTCTCCGTTCAGCCCTGTTTGGCCTGCCAAATCTTGTTTGGCATGGCTGGTGCCGGCTTGCAAAACTCACGCCGATGTAAGGTAACCGCCATTCCTTCGCCACAGTAGGGAACGAAACCGGGTTTGGCAGATTTAGCCCCTGATTCCCAAGGGAGGACAGGATGGACAGCCTGAAGATACAGGACGCTTTCGCGCCCTACTATGCCGGCCGCAAAAGTACCTCCCTGCCCAGGGACAAGCGCCTGCCTGCCGAGAACGACGCCAGCCTGACCAAGTGGGCCGCCAAGCCCTTGCCCACCAATGTCAGGCTTTCCGACAACAAACCAGACAGCACGACGGAGCACTGACCGAACGATGCCCAATCGCTTCGATATCTTCATCACCCGTCTTGAAACGAAAAGCGCCAGGGAAGGCGTGCCCCCGCATCCGATGAACGACCAGCACAGCGTTCGCCGCGAAAAGGCTGACGCCAAACCGGCCCGGAACGGAGAGGTGCATTCCGAGAAGGATCGCGGCAAGCGCCGGTTCAAGCACGACGCCTGACGCGATCGCTCACAAATTGAGGCGCATCGGGACTGAAAAGCTGGTTGGTCCGCGAATGTTGGCCCTTGCGGTCGGCCTTGTCGCCTTCACGTCCTCAGCCGATACAAGAAACAACGCGGAGGCCGGCTCTTCATCAGCCTCCCGAAGCCCACGAACGATCAAGTTCAGGGCAACGGCGGCCAGTGGCCTCTTTGGCAAGACACTTTCGCTTCGAGGCGTGCTGGTCGGCGAAACCGAGGAACGGGAATTCGCGAGAATTCGCTACCCGGCGCTCAACCAACCTATTTCCAGTCGGGACTGGATAACCGTCGAAGGTCTCTCCGCAGCCTACCTGCAACTGGACATTGATCCGCAATTCGCGATGCCGGGCATCCACCTGCATATGCGTTCAGACGATCCAGCCACATCACACTACATGTTCCATAAAGTTGGCGAACAATGGATCCAGGCGCCGCGGGCCATAAAGATCGACGTGTTTTCCTACGCAGGCTGTGGTCTCACCCAACAATCCTGGGAGGACGGCGGCGATTTTCACCATCAGGATTTCTTCTTTGAAGTCGACTCGGGTCCGGATTGCGCGGTGGCCGACGCGTCATGGTCAGGCACGCGCGGCAAGCCACTAGTCATCCCAGATATCGCGAGACCTTGGCCTCGAGAATCCGGATCAGCTCCGGATCCATGAATTCATAATCATCCGGTATGTCGAGGCAGATAACCCGAGCATGCTTCAGGCTCATCTTGAATTTCTTCTGCAGCTTGGCGCGATGCGCCTTTTCCATGACGAAGATGATGTCGGCCCAGGCGACAAGCTGATGCGTCAGCGGCGTATCCGCGTCATGGTTGGTTCCCGCCGACGCGACCTCGATATCCCGACGCTTTGAAAACACCTGCTCGGCGGTCGGACTGCGCAGGCGGTTCTGGCTGCAGACGAAGAGGATATTCTTCAAGGATCAGCGTGCCAGGTCGGCCACCACGGCGTCGAGCACGATCATGCCGGCCGGCGTGGCGCGCAGCCGCGCATTGCCGATCGGCGCCACCAGCCCCTCGCCCTGCAGCATGGACAGGCGCGCGCTCGACAGGCCGCGCCCGGAAAACGCCTCGTAGCACGAGAGGTCGATGCCTTCGGCGAGTCTCAGTCCCATCAGCAGGAATTCGTCGGCCTCTTCCGAGCGGGTCAGGATCTCGCCGCCGGTAACGCCATGGCCCTTGGCCTCGACAAGATTGGCCCAGGTTTCCGGCATCCGCTCGGCTATCGTCACCGTGCGGCGGCCATTCTCGACGAAGCGGCCATGCGCGCCGGGACCGACACCGACATATTCGCCATAGCGCCAGTAGGTCAGGTTGTGCCGGCTCTCGGCGCCCGGCCTGGCGTGGTTGGAAATCTCGTAGGCCGGCAGGCCATGCGCCGCCGTTATCTCCTGCGTCAGCGCATAGAGGTCGGCGGCGTGGTCGTTGTCGGGAATGATGAACTTCTTCGCCGCATGCAGCGCATGGAAGGGCGTGCCTTCCTCGATGGTCAGCTGGTAGAGCGACAGATGGTCGGCGGCATGGCCGATCGCCTGTTCGAGCTCGGATGCCCAGGCCTCCGGCGTCTGGCCAGGGCGGGCGTAGATCAGGTCGAAGGACAGCCTTGGGAATATTTCCCGCGCGAGGCCGATGGCGTGCAGCGCTTCGTCGACATTGTGCAGCCGGCCGAGGAAGCGCAGATCCTTGTCGTTCAGCGCCTGCACGCCGAGCGAGACGCGATTGACGCCCGCCGCCCGGTAGCCGCGAAAGCGCTCGGCCTCGACCGAGGACGGGTTGGCCTCCAGCGTCACCTCGATGCCTTCAGGCACCGTCCAGTTCCTCGCCACGGCGTCCAGGACCCTGGCCACCGTTTCCGGCTTCATCAGCGACGGCGTGCCGCCGCCGAGAAAGATGCTGGTCACCTCGCGCGCCCCGGTGCGCTGGCGCATCGTCGCCAGTTCCGCCTCGAAGGCGGCGGCAAAGCGCTCCTGGTCGACCGGCTGGTGGCGGACATGGCTGTTGAAGTCGCAATAGGGGCACTTGGCCGCGCAAAACGGCCAATGGATGTAGACGCCGAAGCCAGGCGCCCGATCGAGCGGCATGGTCATGCCGGATCCAGTCATGCCGAGCCCAATCGCGGCAAATTCAATCGCGCCTGGGCGAATTTCTGGAAAGCGCGGGCACGGTGCGACAGCGCCGTCGCCTGGCCCGGTTTCCAGCCGTGTTTTTCCTCGGCACTCATCTCGCCGAAGGTTTTCTCGAAGCCATTGGGCAAGAACACCGGATCATAGCCGAAGCCAAGCTCGCCGCGTGGCGGCCAGACCAGCGTGCCTTCGGCCTCGCCGCGGTAATATTCGGCTTCGCCGTCGGGAAAGGCGAGGCAAATGACGGCGACAAAGCGGCCCTTGCGCTGTTCCGGCAGAGCGGCGCCGACTTCCTGCAGCGCCACTTCGGTGCGCTGCATGGCCATGGCGAAGTCGCGCGATCCGTCCGGTGTTTCGGCCCAGTTGGCGGTGTAGACGCCAGGCGCGCCGTCGAGCGCGTCGACGCAGAGGCCCGAATCGTCCGACAATGCCGGCAGGCCGGTCGCTTGCGCGGCGGCCAGCGCCTTGATGTAGGCATTCTCCTCGAAAGTGGTGCCGGTCTCGTCCGGCTCCGGCAGGCCATAGTCCTTCGCCGACTTCGCTTCGAAGCCGAATGGCCCCATCAGATCGGCGAATTCGCGCAGCTTGCCGGCATTGTGGCTGGCGACGACGATCTTCTTTCCATCAAGAGAATGCATCAAAGGCCCCAGATTCTTGGCTCGGCGAACTCGATCGAATTGCCCGAGGGGTCGCGTATATAGAGCGAACGGCCGCCCTGCGGCCATTCGAATTCGCTTTCGATGGCAATTCTTTTTGCCTCCAGATGAGCTTTCCAAGCCGCGATTTCCGTAGCGCTCGCCGCGAAGCAGAGATGACCTTCGCCGACCGTGCCATGCGGCGGCACTTTCAGCCGGGCATCCGGTGCCGGAGGTATTTTGGTCGCCTCGGCATTGAAGACCAGCAGCACGCCTGGCCCGCAGCGGAAGAAAAGATGTCTGCCGTCCACCTTGCCGAGCAGGTCGAGGCCGAGCACGCCGACATAGAATTCTTCCGCCGCCACCAGATCGGTGACGTACAGGGCTGATTCAAGGATGCCGGAGGGGGTCACCAGAAAATCGATGGCTTACGCCACCGCCATCTGCTGCAGGCTGACCAGGCGCTGAATGCCTTTCTTGGCCAGGCCCATCAATTCCGCGAACTGCTCTTCCGAGAAAGGCTCGCCCTCGGCGGTGCCCTGGATCTCGACAATACCGCCCTTGCCGGTCATGACGAAATTGGCGTCGGTGCCGGCCGAGGAATCCTCGAGATAGTCAAGATCGATGACCGGCTGGCCGTCATGGATGCCGCAGGAAATCGCCGCCACATGGTCCTTCAACACCTTGGTGACGCTGGCCATCTGCCGGGCTTCCATCCAGCGCAGGCAGTCATGGAGCGCCACCCAGCCGCCAGTGATCGAGGCGGTACGGGTGCCGCCATCGGCCTGGATGACGTCGCAGTCGACGGTGATCTGCTGTTCGCCCAGCGCCTGCAAATCGACCACGGCGCGCAGCGAACGGCCGATGAGGCGCTGGATTTCCAGCGTGCGGCCGCCCTGCTTGCCGGCGGAGGCCTCGCGGCGCATGCGCTCGCCGGTCGAGCGCGGTAGCATGCCGTATTCGGCCGTCACCCAGCCCTTTCCGGAATTGCGCATCCAGCCGGGCACCTTTTCCTCGAGGCTCGCCGTGCACAGGACATGGGTGTCACCGAACTTCACCAGGCACGAGCCTTCGGCGTGTTTGGAGACGCCGCGCTCGAAGGAGATGGCGCGCATTTCGTCGAATTGGCGTTTGGAGGGGCGCATTCGGGCTTCTTTCCAGTCATTTTTCGGAATCGTGGCCGGCTTTTAGACGCATGGGGGGCAGCGCGCAAAGGAAAACGGACCGGTGATCTGACACAGACACCCGGGATGATCCGACACAGAGACCGGGTTGCGCCCGCCGTGCCGAAGTCTATATCCTGAACAAGGAGGTTTTTGGCCGAATGACCAAGGCAATCGATCCCGGTTCGCAACCGCTTGCACTGCAATCACTCGACATGCGCTCACGCGACATCTTCCGGCGCATTGTCGATTCCTATCTCAGGGATGGCGAGCCGGTGGGCTCGCGCAGCCTGTCGCGCATCCTGCCCTCCTCGTTGTCGCCGGCCACCATCCGCAATGTGATGAGCGACCTCGAGCACCTCGGACTGATCTACGCGCCGCACATCTCGGCCGGCCGGCTGCCGACGCAGGCCGGCCTGCGTTTCTTCGTCGATGCCTTCATGGAGCTTGGCGACCTTTCCGACGAGGAGCGCCGCACCATCGAGGCACAGGTACGGGCCTCCGGCTCGGGCGCGACGCTGGAGCACATGCTGACCGAGGCCAGCCAGATGCTGTCGGGCATGTCGCGCGGCGCCGGCCTGGTGCTGGCCGCCAAGAACGAGGTGGCGCTGAAGCATATCGAATTCATCCAGCTGGAACCGACCAAGGCGCTTGCCGTGCTGGTGTCGCAGAATGGCGACGTCGAGAACCGCGTTGTCGAACTGCCGGCCGGCATCACCGTCTCGCAGCTGCACGAGGCCTCGAACTTCCTCAACGCCCATATCCGCGGCCGCACGCTGGCCGAGGCGCGGACCGAGATCGCCCGCATCAAGGAAGAGACGCGAGCCGCTCTCGACACGCTGTCGCAGGACCTTGTCGAGAAGGGCCTTGCGGTGTGGGCGGGCGCCGAAAGCGGCCTGCCGGCACGGCTGATCGTACGCGGCCGCGCCAACCTGCTCGAAAACGTCACCGCCCAGGCCGACATCGAACTGCTGCGGCATCTGTTCGAGGACATGGAGACGCAGGACGGGCTGATCCAGCTGCTCGACCTCGCCGAGCAGGGATCGGGCGTGCGCATCTTCATCGGCTCGGAAAACAAGCTGTTCTCGCTGTCCGGCTCGTCGCTGGTCGTCGCGCCCTATCGCGACAAGGATGCCCGCGTCGTCGGCGCGCTCGGCGTCATCGGCCCGACGCGGCTGAATTACGCCCGCATCGTGCCGATGGTCGATTATACCGCGCAGCTGATATCGCGCATGTTAAGGTAGCGCCCCGGACAGCAAAAGACGGGCAGCAAGGAGAAAAAGAATGGCGCTCGAAGAATTCAAGGCCCGGATCAGCCTGCTGCTCGAGGAGATGGTCAACCAGCCGGAAGACCAGCACGAAATCCAGGAACAGCTGCGCGAAAAACTGCGGGAGATGCGCGCCATGGGCCTGCCCCTGCCCGCGGATCTCGTCGCGCTGGAAAAACGCCTCGACGACGATTTCTACGCTGCCGGGACATAGGCCGGAAACCGGTCTTTCGCTTCCTCAACGGATCGTATGAGGCGGAACTTCTGGACAGACCTGCCGTTGGTTTCCTTCGCGACCAGATGGAGGACAAGATGATCCGATTGGCCGGCCTGGCGCTTCCAGCGCTCCTTCTCGCGACAGCGGCATTCGCACAGCAGGCGGACCAACCGGTGCTGAAAGGCGCGGCCGCCTTCGGCGACTGGCGCGCCGACAAGCCAGGTGTGCGCCGCCTGATCAAGCCGGAAGACCTGCCGAAGCCCTATGTCACCAAATCCGCCTCGAACAGCGCCGGGCTCGCCGACATGCCGGCAGGCGCGAAGCCGCAACTGCCGCCGGGATTCTCGGCCGAGCTGATCGCGGCGGGCATCGACAATCCGCGCGTCGTGCGCGTCGCGCCGAACGGCGACCTGTTCGTCGCCGACAGCGAAGCCAACCAGATCCGCGTCTATCGCCTGTCCAAGGACAGTGCCAAGCCCGCCGAAGACGCCATCTTTGCCCGCAATCTCAACCAGCCCTATGGCATCGCCTTCTATCCGCCGGGCAATGACCCGCAATGGGTCTATGTCGCCAACAGCGACAGGATCGTGCGCTTTGCCTACCGCAATGGCGAACTGAAGGCGGCCGGAGAGCCGCAAACCATCGTCGACAAGATTCCCTCGAACCATCACTGGACGCGCGATATCGCCTTTTCGCCTGACGGCAAGACGCTCTATCTGTCGGTCGGCTCGGGTTCGAATATCGCCGAGGACATGGGCAAGGCGCCGGATGGCGGCCTCGAAGCGTGGGTGAAGTCGAAGCCGCTTGGCGCGACATGGGGCTCCGAGGACGGCCGCGCCGACGTGCTGGCCTTCGACCCGGACGGCAAGAACGGCCGCATCGTCGCCACCGGCCTGCGCAACTGTTCGGGCATGACCGTGCAGCCGGCGACCGGGGTGCTGTGGTGCGTCGTCAACGAGCGCGATGCGCTCGGCGACAATGTGCCGTTCGAGTACGCGACATCCGTCAAGGACGGCGCCTTCTATGGCTGGCCCTGGTACTATATCGGCGACAATGAGGATCCGCGCCACAAGGGAGCGCGGCCCGATCTCTCCGGCAAGGCAACCATTCCCGATGTGCTGATGCAGGCGCATTCGGCGCCGCTCAATATCGCCTTCTACGACCGCGAGGATTTTCCGGCCGGCACCGGTTTTCCCCAGGACTACAGGGGCGACGCCTTTGTGGCCCTGCACGGTTCGTGGAACCGTGGCAACAGGACCGGCTACAAGGTCGTCCGATTGCTGTTCAAGGATGGCAAGCCGACCGGCGAATACGAGGATTTCATGACCGGCTTCGTGGTCTCCAATGGCGAGGTGTGGGGTCGGCCGGTGGGCGTGGCGGTGGCGAGCGACGGTGCCCTGATCGTCACCGAGGACGGCAACGGCACGATCTGGCGCGTGACCTATGGTGGCGCCCGCTCCTGAGGGTTCTTGCTCGGCCCCCTCACAGGGCGAAGGCCGCGATGTCTGGTGCAATGGATTCCGAACCCAAGGGAATTCAACGGTGGCCCGCTCCATGCGATAAAGCTCTCCGATCCGAGACCGAAACCATGACCCTCACCGGCTTCCTCACCTACAGCGCCGCCCTTGGCATCGCCGCCGCCATCCCCGGCCCCGGCATCACCGCGCTTGTCGCGCGTGCGCTCGGCTCCGGCTTCCGCTCGTCGCTGGCTATGTTCTTCGGCCTGATGGTCGGCGACCTCACCTATCTGACCGCCGTGGTGCTTGGCCTCGCCTTTGTCGCGCAGACCTTCGGCATGGTGTTCCTAGCGATCAAATGGGCCGGCGTCGCCTATCTGGCATTTCTGGGCTGGCGCTTCTGGACCGCCGGCATCACGCCCGAAACGGTTGAGGCCAGGAAGGGCAAGGGCGGACTGGTTTCGAGCTTTATCGCCGGCCTCGCCGTCACGCTCGGCAATCCCAAGACGATGATCTTCTACCTCGCCATCACGCCGACCATCGTCGACCTGAAGACCATCACGCTGGCCGACTACGGCATTCTCGCCGCGCTGACGGTCGTCGTCCTGTTCGTCGTGCTGGTTCCTTACCTGGCGCTGGCCGCCAAGGCGCGCTGGTTCCTGAAATCGCCACGCGCCCTGAAGGTGCTGAACCGCACCGCCGCCGGCTTCATGGTCGGCGCCGCCGCAGCGATCGCCGCCCGCCAGTAGCACCCTTTCAGCCAAAACATTCCGAGGTCAGGCTTTTCCGCGAAATGCTTTTCCGGGACAAGGGCGTTTTAGACACAGGCCCCACTCGGATATTTCCGGCCGACAGCTTATGTTGCGCGGCTGAAAGCCCTATCTTGCCGGCTGCAATGCCACTTGCCTGAAATTCTCCACTTGCCTGAAATTCTGGGAGCGAAACCAATGAACAAGCCCGTCACCCCCGCCCGCGCCCCCGGCCGCGGCCGCATCTACAGTTCCATCACCGACACGATCGGCGACACGCCCCTGGTACGGCTCGACAAGTTCGCCAAGGAAAAGGGGATCGTCTCCAACCTCGTGGCCAAGCTCGAATTCTTCAACCCGATCGCCTCGGTCAAGGACCGCATCGGCGTGGCGATGATCGAGGCACTGGAGGCGGCAGGCAAGATTTCCCCCGGCAAGACGACATTGATCGAACCGACGTCGGGCAATACCGGCATCGCGCTCGCTTTCGCCGCCGCCGCCAAGGGCTACAAGCTGATCCTGACCATGCCGGAGACGATGTCGGTCGAGCGCAGAAAAATGCTGGCGCTGCTCGGTGCCGAACTGGTGCTGACCGAAGGTCCTAAAGGCATGAAGGGCGCCATCGCCAAGGCCGACGAGCTGGCCGCGACGATCCCCAACGCCGTCATTCCGCAGCAGTTCGAAAACCCCGCCAATCCGGAAATCCACCGCAAGACGACAGCGCAGGAAATCTGGAACGACACCCAGGGTGAGGTCGACATCTTCGTCGCCGGCATCGGCACCGGCGGTACCATCACCGGCGTCGGCCAGGTGTTGAAGAAGCACAAGCCATCTGTGCATGTCGTTGCCGTCGAGCCGGAAGCCTCGCCGGTGCTGTCGGGCGGCCAGCCCGGCCCGCACAAGATCCAGGGCATTGGCGCCGGCTTCGCGCCAAAGATCCTCGACACCACGATCTATGATGAGATCGTCAAGGTTTCCAACGAGGATTCGGTGGCCAATGCGCGTCTCGTCGCCCGCCTCGAAGGCGTGCCGGTCGGCATTTCGTCGGGTGCTGCCCTGCAAGCGGCAATCGTCGTCGGCTCGCGGCCCGAGAACAAGGGCAAGACCCTGGTCGTGGTCATTCCCGACTTCGCTGAACGCTACCTGTCGACGATCCTGTTCGAAGGGCTGGGGGCGTAATCCGCCCCCCTTCGACGAACCGCCGCTCCTCGCTGGACCGTTCAAAAGGCTTCCGTGGCGCCAGCGATCCGGCTTGAGCAGCACCCTGCTTCCGGTTCATATCGCCCACGGCCTGCTTTGCGCGGGCCGGGGGAGGAATTCATGTACAAGCTCTATACCCGTCCGGGCAGCGGCGGCTTCGTTGTCGAGGCCGCGCTGGCGCTGGCGAACGCGCCGTTCGAGCAGATCGACGTGCCGAAGTCCGACCGGCCCGATCCGGCATTCCTCGACATCAGCCCGCTGAACCAGGTGCCGGTGCTGACCTTGCCGGACGGGCGCTCGATGACCGAATCGGCGGCGATCTGTATCCTGCTTGCGGAACGCCATCCCGAGGCCAGCCTGGCGCCGGCGATCGACGCGCCGGCCCGCGTCGAGTTCCTGCGCTGGATGGCGTTCATGTCGTCGGTGCTCTACCCCGCGATCCTGCGGCTGTATTACGCCTATCGCTACACGGCCGATGCCGACGGCACGAAAGCCGTCAAGCAGGCGGCCGTCGCCGAGATGGACCGCGGCTTCGCCGTTCTCGATGCCGCCTTGCGCGGCCGTGGCTGGCTGGTGGGTGAGGCGATGTCGCTGGCCGACATCTATCTCGTCATGCTCGTGGCCTGGCATCCCGACATCGACAGCGCGCGGACGGCATGGCCTGATATTGAACGCTTGTGGGCGAAGCTGCGCGAGCATCCACTGCTGAAGACGCTCAACACGTCGCACGAGATGTGGCCGGGCTAGAGCAGTTCACCGTTTCATGGAAACGGCGAACTACCCTAACTCTTTGTTTTGACGCAATTCCGGACGGAAAACCGTTCACACTTTTCCTGGAATTGCTCTAAGGGTCAGTTTCGCAGCGCCGCGCGTTTGCCCTGCAGGAACCGGCGCACCGCCGGATCGCGTTCGAGGCCGATCGCCCTGTCATAGGCTTCGGTTGCCTGCGGCACCTGGCCAAGCCTGGCCAGGAGACCGGCCCGCGCCGCCCAGTAAGGCTGATACTCATTCAGCCGCTTGTCGTCACCCAGCACGTAGAGGGCCGCCAGCCCCGCCACGGCGCCCTCGGCCTCGGCGAGCGCCACCGCACGGTTGATCGCCACCACCGGCGATCCGGCGATCGAAAGCAAGGCGTCGTAAAGTTCACGGATCGCCACCCAGTCGGTGCGGCCGGTCAGCCGTCGCGCGGCGTGGGCGGACTGCACGGCGGCCTCAAGCTGGTAGCGGCCGACGACGCCGCTCGCCGCTGCATGGGACAGAAGCGCTTCCGCCTCATCGATGAGGGCGTGGTCCCACAGGTCGAAGTCCTGTTCGGCCAGCGGCACGAAGTCGCCTTCGGCGCTACGCCGGGCTGCACGGCGCGCCTCGGCAAACAGCATCAGCGCAAGCAGGCCAAGCGCTTCCGGCTCCTCCGGCATCAGCGTGGCGACCAGGCGGCCGAGCCAGATGCCTTCGGTGGCGAGGTTGCGCGCCCTAGTCTCCGTGCCGACCGGATCCGACCAGCCTTCGGCGAAAGCGGCATAGATCGCCTCCAGCACGGCATCCAGTCGTTCGCCGAGTTCGGCCCGCTCCGGCACGCGGAACGGAATGCCGGTTTCGCGGAGCCGCGTCTTGGCGCGCACCAGGCGTTGGCCCATCGTTGCCGGCGAGACCAGGAAGGCGGAAGCGATCGTCGCGGCATCGAAGCCGAGAATGGTCTGCAGGATCAGCGGCGCCCGCACGCCCGGTTCGATCGCTGGATGCGCGCAGGCAAACATCAGCCGCAGCCGTTCGTCGGGCAGATCCTCGTCGGTCATGCGCGCCTCCATCTCCTCGGCGATCAGCTTGAGATGATCGCGGGCGGCCTCCCGGGTGAGCCGCCGCCGAACCGCATCGACACGACGCCGACGCGCCACGGCCAACAGCCAGGCTTCCGGCTTTTCGGGCACGCCCGACTTCGGCCAGCGTTCGAGCGCCGCGGCAAAGGCATCGGCCAGCGCGTCCTCGGCGGCGGCCACGTCGCGCGTGCGCGCCGCGAGCCAGGCGACCAGCTTGCCATAGCTCTGCCGGGCGGCGGCCTCGGCGGCCGCCCGGGCGATCTCCGGGCGACTGTCCATCATATCGTCATTTCTGGGCACGCCGTCATTTCTTGGGCATGTAGTCGGCCATTTCCCAGATCGGCCGCAACTCGACCGCGCCGGTGCTGGCCGCCGGACAGCGTGCCGCCCATTCGATGGCGGCGTCGATATCGGCCGCCTCGATCATGTAGAAGCCGGCAAGCTGCTCCTTGGTATCGGCATAGGGACCGTCAATCACGTTGGTCTTGCCGTCGGTTATCCGCACCGAGGTGGTCGCCTGGCTCGGGCGCAGCCTTTCGCCGGCGAGCCATGCACCGGATTTCTTCAACGCTTCGGTATAAGCGGCATAGGCCGCGCTCATCTGCTGGGCCTTCTCGATCGGCGTGTTCGCCAGCGCGGCTTCGTCGCTGTTGATCAAAATCATGTATCGCATGGGTTCTTCTCCCGTGTTTCGAAGGCCGCGTCCTTGCGGGGCCAGACGTATGTCGCGCGGCGACGGTCGATTTCGACAGGACGCAGGAAAAACTTTCGGCCTTGATCGGGCACGACACAAGCCTTCCCGCCTTCGTCATGCCGGGGCGTAGCGGCCGCAAAGCGTGGCTCGCTCTCCAGCAATTGGATGATGCGTCCGCCAAAGGCGCCATAGCCGCCGACGATGAGAAGTTCCATGCACTGCTCCCCCAGAGCCACGGTTGAGGTTCATGCATGCCGTTGTTGGGCGACATGCATCAGCCAATCAGGCGACCGCGCAGTTCGGCCGACGGCACGTCACACCTGTCCCTCCTGCCGAACAGGGCGTAGCGATTTTTGGCGATGCGATCATACAGCCAGTCGCGCAGCGGTCTCGGCAGCAGCAACAGCACCTTGGCCGCCCGCCACGGCCAGCCGAGTTCCGACATCACGGCGACAAAGCTGTCCAGCCGCGTGAAGGCCGCGCCATCGACAAGGACGAGATTGGTTTCGTAAGCGTCCGTGCGCAGCCCATATTGCCGGAACAGCGCTTCGCCGAAGGGCGATTGAGCGGTGGCGAAGCGGAAGCGGTCCTGGCGATCGAGCCTGACCACCATGCGCACGAAGCCGGAGCACAGCAGGCACACGCCGTCGAAGACGATCAACGGATGGTTTGTGTCGAAGGGTTCAGAGAGACGGCTTGGGTTGGGCCGATTGGACGGGGACGGACTTGACTGGGAAAGGTCGGTCACGCTGGCCTCGGCTGCTCGTGTCCGGAGACACTAAGCCAGCCGGAGGCGGCATCAAAGACGCGGCGTTGTCGCACGCCGCTCGTCGGCGAAAGCCGGACGCTCGGCGCGATAGGTGGTGGCGCGGGAGTTGGCACCTGGCCGGCAGATCCGGCTGTTGTGGCGGCTCTCGAACGTCATGATCAGTGCGCGCCCAGCGAGGTGCCGCGACGGGCGCAAGCCGGACCCGGGCCGCGCATGTAGTAGCGCTCGGGCCGATAGGTCGGCGCGACGAATTCGCGGATGGCGGCGGCATAGCCGATGAGGTGCGTTAGGAAGTTCATTTTACCCGTCCCTGTCCCGATTTTCGGATGTCCCTTCCGAATTGCGCGAATGATAGCATCGAGGCGTGAATAGTCGGTGAACGTGATGTTAATTTCTGGTCGAAAACCCGTTGCTTCGTGGCCGGAATGCGGCTGATTCGGGGTGTTTCCATGCCTTTTGTCGCCATTCCGCCGAGTGTGACTTTTGCATCACATATGTTTCGTTTGAATGTCGCCTGCGCGCGGTTCTGTTTCAACTTCCAGCCAACGCGGGAAATTTTCGTGCGCGGAGCCCAGGGCGATGGCTTGCGCAGCAGCGTGCGGTTGGAACTGGAATGGAACTTGCTCGTTCTCGACCTGTCACCACGGGAGTTCGTCATGGCACCACGTCCAGCCTGGAAGGGCTATCTGAAGCTTTCGCTGGTCACTTGTGCCGTCGAACTGACCAATGTCGTCACCCATACGGAGCGCGTCTCGTTCCGGATTCTCAATCGCAAGACCGGCAACACGGTGAAGCGCATCTATGTCGATGCGCAAACCGGCAAGCCGCTTGCCGATGGCGACGAGATCAAAGGCTATGAATTGGACGATGGCGATTTCGTCCATATCGACGAGGACGAGATCGAGGCGGTGCAGATCGAATCCTCGCACACGATGAACCTGGACGGTTTCGTCGACAAAGCCTCGATCCAGCAGATCTATCTCGATACGCCCTATTATGTCGCGCCGGCCGACAAGGTGTCGGAGGAGGCTTTCGCCGTAATCCGCGATGCCATGGCAGGCAAGAAGATGGCCGGGCTGGCGCGCATCGTGCTCTATAGCCGGGAACGCCCCGTGGTCATCGAGCCGCTCGGCAAGGGCATGGTGCTGACGACGCTGCGCTACGACAACACGGTGCGCCAGCCGGACAGTGTGTTCGGCGAGATCAAGGCGGTGAAGACCGACCAGGAGATGACCGATCTGGCCGAACTGATCATCGACAAGAAGAAAGCGAAGTTCGATCCGTCGAAATTCGACGATAAATATGAGGACGCGCTGCTCGAACTGATCCGCGCCAAGAAGGCCGGCAAGAAAGCGCCCAAGGCCCAGGCGGCGCCTAAACCCTCGAACGTCGTCAACCTGTTCGATGCGCTGAAGAAGAGCCTTTCGTCGGATTCAGGCTCCACGAAAGCGTCGTCCGCGAAGGCCAAACCGGTGGCCAAGCGCGCCAAGCCGAAAGCGGCCGCGCCCAAGCGCAAATCGGCCTGAGGAAACAAATGGCCGGCCTCGAGCGATATAACGCCAAGCGCGATTTCAAGAAGACCTCGGAACCGGCCGGCAAGATCGCGCGGACCAGGAAAAGCGAGGGCGGCATCTTCGTCATCCACAAGCATGCGGCGACGAGGCTGCACTACG
The DNA here is from genome assembly GCF_056868045.1 of Mesorhizobium sp. HAY1-8B. NCBI lineage: Bacteria > Pseudomonadati > Pseudomonadota > Alphaproteobacteria > Hyphomicrobiales > Phyllobacteriaceae > Mesorhizobium > Mesorhizobium sp. HAY1-8B. The sequence goes on along the minus strand of NZ_CP200321.1, from coordinate 927,014 downwards.
ACCTTCGGCTGGAACATGACGGCGTGCTGTGGAGCTGGGCGGTGACACGTGGCCCAAGCCTGGACCCGCATGAGAAGCGGCTGGCCGTCCATGTCGAGGACCACCCGATCGACTATGCGCCGTTCGAGGGCACGATCCCCAAAGGCGAATATGGCGGCGGCTCGGTCATCGTCTGGGACGAAGGGACATGGGTGCCCGAGACCGACCCGGCCAAGGCGATGAAGAAAGGCCATATCAACTTCGAGCTCAAGGGCCACAAGCTGCATGGGCTGTGGCATCTGGTCAGGCTGAAACCGCGTCCGGGCGAAAAGCGCGACAACTGGCTGCTGATCAAATCGGACGATGCCGCGGCGCGCCCGGGCGAGGATATACTGAAGGAGGCGCCGCAATCGGTGAAGTCCGGCCTGACGATCGAGGAGATCGGCGAAGGCAAGACGGCGAAAGGCCGAAAGCCCGACGTCTGGCATTCGAACAAACCGGCGACCGGCAACGCGAAGGCGGCCGCCCGGAAACTCGACTTCATCGAACCGCAGCTGGCGACACTCGAACGGGATGCGCCGCCGGGCAAGGACTGGCTGCACGAAGTGAAATTCGACGGCTATCGCATGCAGGCGCAGATCGCCGGTACCGATGTGCGGCTCTTGACCCGCACCGGACTCGACTGGACAGAGAAATTCGGCGGCGAAATCGTCACCGAACTCGCCGGCCTGAAATGCAGCGATGCCGTCGTCGACGGCGAGATCGTCGTGCTGGCCGACAGCGGCGTCTCTTCCTTCGCCTTGCTGCAGCAGGATTTGTCGGCAAAGCGGACAAATCGCTTCATTTATTATGTGTTCGACCTGATGCGCCTCGACGGCAAGGATTTGCGCGCCGAACCGCTGGTCGAGCGCAAGCAGGCCTTGCAGGAGCTGCTCGGCACGCAGTCCGAGAACCCGGCGGTGCGTTTCTCCGACCACTTTTCCGAGCCCGGCAAGATCATGCTGGAGCATGCCTGCCGCATGGGGCTGGAAGGCGTCGTCTCGAAGCGTGCCGATGCGCCCTATCGCAGCGGGCGCGGCCCGACATGGGTGAAGTCGAAATGCACGGCGCGGCAGGAATTCGTCATTGGCGGCTATTTGCCGTCGGACAAGACCGGGCGTGGGCTGCGCTCGCTGCTGGTCGGCTACTATGAGGGCGGCAAACTACACTATGCCGGGCGTGTCGGCACCGGCTTCTCCGCCAAGGGTGCGACGGAGCTGAAGACGAAACTCGATGCGCTGAAGGCCAAGGATTCGCCTTTCGACAAGGCCGTGCCGAAGGGCAAGGGTCTGGTCTGGGTCAAGCCGGAGCTTGTCGGCGAGGTGGAGTTTCGCAGCTGGACCTCGGACCGTATAATACGCCATGCCTCGTTCCAGGGGCTGCGCGAGGACAAGCCGGCGGAGGACGTTGTGCAGGAAAAGCCCAAGGCAGCGACAGGCAAGGCCAAGTCGTCGTCAAGCGGCGCCGGCAAATCCGCCGGGGCGGTAACGACCACCGTCAAGCTCTCCCACCCCGACAAGCTGCTGTGGCCCGATGAAAAAATCTCCAAGCAAGGTCTGCTCGACCATTACGCAGAGGTCTGGCCGCGCATGGAGCAGTTCGTCGTCAACCGTCCGCTCAGCCTGGTGCGGGCGCCGGACGGCGTTGGCGGGCCACGCTTCTTCCAGAAACACGCCTCGGCCGGCATGAGCGACAAGATAGCCCGGATGAAGGATCCGACCGATGGCGAGGAAATCCTGTTCGTGCGGGATTTCGACGGGGTCGCGGCGCTCGTCCAGTACGGCGTGGTCGAGATCCACATCTGGGGATGCATGATCGACAAGCTCGAACAGCCGGACCAGATCATCTTCGATCTCGACCCCGATGAGGGCGTCGACGTGAAAGCGGTGCGCGAGGCGGCGCTCGACATCAGGGGCAAGCTCGACGAGCTGTCGCTGCCGAATTTCGTCAAGACATCGGGCGGCAAGGGTTATCACGTCCTGGTGCCGCTGAAGCCCTCGGCGGATTGGGATGCGGTAAAAACCTTCGCCCATGATTTCGCCAAGGCGCTCGAACAGGGCGCTCCTGACCGCTACACGGCGACGCTGTCGAAGAAGGCGCGCACCGGGAAGATCTTCGTCGACTATCTGCGCAACGGCCGCGGCTCGACGACTGTCGCACCCTATTCGTCGCGGGCCAAGAAGGGAGCTACCGTGTCGATGCCGGTGACCTGGGCCGAAATCGAGGCCGGGCTGGCGCCGAACGCGTTCCCGATTGGCGACAAGACGACGGTGAAACAGTTGGCGCAAGCCGATCCGTGGGCGGATTTTTTCAAGCAGGGGAAGATATTGAAGCGGGGGTGAGCCGGACCAAGGTGTGGACGAGGTAGGCCCCTCAGCTCAAAAACGCCCTCTCAAACGCCTGCTTGCCCGGCGGCGAGAAGATGACCGCGCGGCTGTCCTTTTCGCGGCGTGCCCATTTTTCCAGAAGGATCTTGTCGAGGATGGCGGCGCCCAGCGTGCCGGCGAGATGCGAGCGGCGCACGCTCCAGTCGAGGCAGGCGCGGCAGACCGGCCGGCGCGGCCTGGGATCGACATCGATGCCCATGGCGGAAAAATGCGATGCCGCCGACGGACCTAGCCTGATCTCCCTGTCGTCGCGCAGCAGGATGTCTTTCTCGACAAGGCGGTCGAGCATCGCCACCGCCTGCTCGCCGGCGAGGTGGTCATAGCAGACGCGGGCGACGCGCATCGCCGCGTCACGCGGACCCGGCCGCACGCGCTTGGGGCCAACGGCTTCCGCCACACCGGTGATGGCTTCGATCATGCCCGCGACCTGCGGACCGGCGAGGCCGTAATAGCGATGCCTGCCCTGGCTGGCCAAGGTCAGCAACCCACCCTCCATCAATTTCGACAAATGCGAGCTGGCGGTCGGCAAGGAGACGCCGGCCTCCAGCGCCAGTTCGCTCGCCGTCAGCGCCGTGCCGCCCATCAGCGCGCTGAGCATGTTGGCGCGGGCCGGATCGCCGACCAGGCTGGCGATGCGCGAGATATCAGGTCCTTCACGCATGGTTTGATCCCTGTCGAAGCATCCTTGTGAGATAACCACTAATCTGGCCTCAGCTCAAGGAGCCGGCGACGCAAGCGACGATGGCTCCTGACGCCCCAAACTGCCTAGCACATCGATGCGTATGACGTTTCGACCGCGCTCGAAGCGTCGATGCAAGACCCAGGGAGCCGACCATGACCATCACCTGCTTCATCCGCTATGAGATCGACCCGTTCGGCAAGGCCGCCTTCGAGGAATATGCCCGCAACTGGGGCCAGGCCATTCCGCGCTGCGGCGCCGATCTGATCGGCTATTACGCACCGCATGAGGGTTCGGCGACGACGGCCTACGCCGCCTACAACATTGAAAGCCTGGCCGCCTACGAGGCCTATCGCGCGCGGCTTGCCGCCGATCCCGCCGGCAAGGCAAACTATGAGTTCGCTCGCCGCGAAAGATTCATCCTCAAGGAGGACCGCATGTTCCTGAAACACGTCTCCGGGCCCCATGCGAAGCTGGTGCTGCCGTGATCGCCGTCATCTTCGAGGTCGAACCGGCGGAAGGCAAACGTGATGCCTATCTCGGGATCGCCGCCAAGCTGCGCCCCTTGCTCGAAGGCATTGACGGTTTCATCTCGATCGAGCGCTTTCAGAGTCTCGCCGACCCGAACCGCATCCTGTCGCTGTCGTTCTGGCGCGACGAGGACGCGGTGAAGGCCTGGCGCAACACCGAAGAACACCGCCAGGCGCAGCAGGCGGGCCGCGGCGGCATCTTTGCCGGCTATCGGCTGCGCATCGCGCATGTGGTGCGCGATTACGGGCTGGCCGAAAGGGACGAGGCGCCGGCGGACAGCCGGGCGGTGAATGGGTGAGTGGCTTGGCGCGACAGCGCTCAAGCATTCCCGATCAGCACCCCCGCCGCGAACACCAGCGCACCGCCCAGCACCACCTGGAAGGCGGCGCGCAGGAAAGGCGTCTGCATGTAGCGGTTCTGGACGAAGGCGATGGCCCACAATTCGAAGAACACCACCACAGCGGCAACGGCCGTCGCCGTCCAGAAATGCGGAATGAGATAGGGCAATGCGTGGCCCAGACCGCCGGCTGATGTCATGACGCCGGTGGTGATGCCGCGTTTTATCGGCGAGCCGCGACCCGAGAGCTTGCCGTCGTCGGAAGCGACTTCAGTAAAACCCATGGAGATGCCGGCGCCAATCGACGCGGCAAGCCCGACCAGGAAGGTCTGCCAGGTGTCATGCGTGGCAAAGGCAGCGGCGAAGATCGGCGCCAGCGTCGACACCGAACCGTCCATCAGGCCGGCCAGGCCGGGCTGCACATAAGTCAGGATGAACTGGCGCTGCTCGGCGGCGGCCTCTTCATCCTTCACGTCGCCGGGCACATGCTTCTGCTCCAGCCGCTGCGCCAGTGTCTCGTGACCCTGTTCGGCTATGGCGAGGTCGTCGAGAAGTTTACGCGTCGAGGCATCGGTGGTGCGCTTTGCCGCCTCGACGTAGAACAGGTAGGCCTGCTGCTCCATCGCCTCGGCCTGGCGGCGCACATGCTCGATGCCGAGCGGCCTCACCAGCCAGTCGGGCTTGCGCTCGAAATAGCCCTTCACATGTTCGCGCCGGATCAGCGGAATGCGCTCGCCGAAACGCTTGCGGAAGAGTTCGATCAGGGAGTCGCGATGGCCGTCCTCCTCCTCGGCCATCTCCTCGAACACCTTTGCCGATTGCGGGAAGCTTTCCGCCAGCCCGTCGGCATAGGCCCGATAGATGCGGCCGTCATCTTCCTCGGATGAAATGGCCAGCGCCAGGATTTCTTGTTCAGAGAGCGATTCGAAGGAGCGGCGGCCGAAGCCGAAAACACGGGAAAGCATGAGGAAATGACCCTAGTTTAGAATAATTCTAAACTAGGGTTTGCCACGCTCCGGGTCAATCGCGCCGAGGTCACGGGTTCGAGAATTGTTGAAGCGCTCCAGCGGCCCCGTTTCTTTATTATTGGCATACATTCACCTATATAGCTGAACCTAAGACAAGAATGAGGAGCACGCGCATGACGAAGCCGCACCCGCAACATTTTGACCCGAAACCCGTTCTCGATCTCATTGCCGGTATCGAGGCCGATCTGCAGCGCCTGAAGGGCCTGGTCGAGCAGCAGATCGAAAAGTTCGACCCCGCCAACCCGCACAACAAGGCCCCCGACGGCAAGCTGACCGAGGAAGGGGTCGAGTGCTGCTACCGCATGTTCGACGAAGGCAAGTCGCGCTATTCGGTCGCCCAGCAGATGAAGATCTCCTTTGCCGCCGCCACCCACCGCTTCAACAATTGGCGCAAGCTGGGCGGAACCAAAAGGCAGCGGACGTTGCTTGGGTGAAAACCCGATCCCCGGCAGGGCGGCTCCGAGAGACGCGGAACATGGCGGATGTCGGCGGGATATCACCCCCTCTGGCCTGCCGGCCAGTTGGGGGTGACTGCCGAGACGCTTGAGACAATGTCCCCGGCGATACCCGCCAACATTGTAACGGTCACATTTTTTCGATGGTGCGCCACGGCTGTTTGCGCGCATCATGAGAAGACCCTCTCTTCCACTGGACCTCGCATGACCGCCACCACCCCACCCGGCATCGCCGACATCCACGCCGCCGCGGCCCGCCTTTCCGGCCTGATCGTCGAAACCCCCTTGATCGAATCGCAGGAGCTGAACAAGCGCTTCGGCGGCCGCATCCTGTTCAAGCCGGAGACGCTGCAGCGCACCGGCTCGTTCAAGTTCCGCGGCGCCTACAACAAGCTGTCGTCGCTGAGCGAGGCGGAACGCAGCCGGGGCGTCGTCGCCTTCTCGTCGGGCAATCATGCGCAAGGGGTTGCCGCTTCGGCCGCCATGTTCGGCGTCAAGGCGGTCATCGCCATGCCGGCGGACGCGCCGGCGATGAAGATCGGCAATGTCCGCAAGATGGGGGCGGAGGTGGTGCCCTTCGACCGCTTTCGCGATGACCGCATGACCGTGGTTCGCCCCTATATCGACAAGGGCATGGTGCTGGTGCCGCCCTTCGACGATCCTGCCATCATTGCCGGGCAAGGCACGATCGGCCTTGAACTGATGCGGCAGGCCAAGGCGCTCGGCGTCAGCCTCGACGCCGTCTTGATCCCCTGCGGTGGCGGAGGCCTGTCGAGCGGCATTTCGGTCGCGGTCAAGGATGCCTCGCCCGGCACCGCGGTCTGGGCGGTCGAGCCCGAGCATTTCGACGATACGCGCCGCTCGCTCGCCGCCGACGCCCGGGTTTCCAACGAAGCGGGCCACAGCTCGATCTGCGACGCGATCCTGACGGCCGAGCCGGGGGTGATGACGTTCGAGATCAACCGCAAGAACCTCGCCGGCGCCATTGCCGTCTCCGACACAGCGACGGCACAGGCGATGCGCGATGCCATGGCCTATCTGAAGCTCGTGGTCGAGCCCGGCGGCTGCGTGGCGCTGGCGGCGCTGTCGTCGGGCGAGATGGACCTTGCCGGCAAATGCGTCGCCGTGGTGCTGTCCGGCGGCAATGTCGATTTCGGCACCTATGCCGGGATCATGGCGGCCGCCTGATCGCTCTGGCCGGCCGCAATCCAGTCGCCCGCATGTAGCGTGGCCTTTTGGCCGGCCTGCTTGCGGACGCCGGTCAGTCCAGCGTCCGCCTGAAGCGCAAGAGCGCGGTGCCCGCGAAGACCAGCACGAACACGGCCAGCCAGCCGATCTCGGTGGCAATGGCGTGGAAATCGGCGCCCTTCAGCATGACCGCGCGGGTGATGCGCAGGAAATGCGTCAGCGGGAAGATTTCGCCCAGCGCCTGGGCCCAGCCCGGCATGCCGCGATAGGGGAACATGAAGCCGGACAAGAGCAGGGACGGCAAGAAGAAAAAGAAGGTCAGCTGCATGGCCTGCATCTGCGAGCGGGCCATGGTCGAGATGGTGTAGCCGAGCAGCACCAGCGACAGCACGAAGACGAGCACCGACGACAACAGCAGCGTCAGGCTGCCGACGAACGGGATATCGAACAAGAGCTTCGCCGCCACCAGCACCACCGCGACCTGCACCGCGCCGACGACAAGGAAGGGCAGCACCTTGCCCAGCATGATCTCGGCCGGGCTGGACGGCATGGCGAGCAGGTTCTCCATCGTGCCGCGTTCGGTTTCGCGGGTCAGCGCCATGGCAGTCATCATCACCATGGTCATCTGCAAGATGACGCCGAGCAGGCCGGGCACGATGTTGTATTGCGAAATGCCTTCGGGATTGTAGCGCTGGTGTACCACCACCTGCAGCTGCTGCCTGGCATTCTCGGCGGCGGCCGCCTGCATGCCCTGGGCGCGCAGCAGCGCCTGGCTCGCCACCTTGCTCAGCGTGGAAATGGCGCCGCTCGCCGCCGAGGGATCGGTGGCGTCCGCCTCGATCAGGATCTGCGGATTGTCGCCGCGCTCGACTCGGCTAGCGAAGTCGGCCGGGATGGTGACGACGAAGGAAACGTCGCCGCGCGCCATCAGGAATTCCGCCTCCTCGGCGCTCTGGGTGACATGGTCGAAACGATAGTAACCCGTCACCTGCAGCGCCGAGACCATGGCGCGCGTGTACTGGTCGTTGCTCATCGCCACCAGCGCCGTCGGCAAGCCCTTCGGATCGTTGTTGATGGCAAAGCCGAACAGCACCAGCTGCAGCAGCGGAACGCCGAGCATCATGGCGAAGGTGATGCGGTCGCGCCGCATCTGGATGAACTCCTTGATCAGCAGCGCGCCAAGCCTGGCGAAGGAGAAGATGCTGTTCATGCCATGTTGTCCTTCGACCCCGACATGAACTGGATGAAGACGTCCTCCAGGCTGGTTTCGCCCGGCGCGACCGTTACGCCCTCGTGCTCCTTCTCGACGTCGGCAAGCGCTGCTTCGAGCTTCTTCTTGTCGGAACCGACGACATGCAGCGTCGCGCCGAAGGGCGCCACCTGGTCGACGCCGGCGCGGCCCTGCAGCTCTTCGGCCACCTTGGCCAGCCGCGGCCCCTGCACCACGAACGTCGTCAGCCCGGCATTCCTGACCACTTCGGCGACGGTGCCGGTGGCCAGCATCTTGCCGTAGGAGATGTAGCTGATACGGTGGCAGCGCTCGGCTTCGTCCATGTAGTGGGTGGAGACCAGCACGGTGAGCCCGCCGCTGGCGAGACGATGGATCTCGTCCCAGAATTCGCGCCGCGCCTTCGGGTCGACACCGGCCGTCGGCTCATCGAGCAAAAGCAGCTTCGGCTTGTGCATGATGCAGGCGGCGAGCGCCAGCCGCTGCTTCCAGCCGCCGGACAGCGTGCCGGCCAACTGGTTGCGGCGCGAGGTGAGGCCGAGTTCCTCCAGTGTCCTGGCCACATACTCCTCGACGGGTTTCAGCCGGTAGAGCCGCGCCACGAATTCGAGGTTCTCGCCGATGGTCAGATCCTCGTAGAACGAAAATTTCTGCGTCATGTAACCGACTTCGCGCTTGATCCTGAGCGACTCCGTGCGGATGTTGAAACCCAGCACCGTGCCTTCGCCTTCGTCCGGCGTCAGCAGGCCGCACATGATGCGGATGGTGGTGGTCTTGCCCGAACCGTTGGGGCCGAGAAACCCGACGATCTCGCCCTCGGCGACCGACATCGTCACGTGGTCGACGACGGTCTTGTCGCCGAAGCGCTTGACCAGGCCGTGAACGTCGATGGCGTTCATTTTGCCGTTTCCGCAAGATCGACGTCGACGATCTGGCCGGGCTGCAGCGGGCCGGCATCGCCCTCCGGGCGGGCCTCGACCAGATAGACCAGCTTCTGTCGGTTCTCGAGCGAATAGATCACCGGCGGGGTGAATTCGGGATCGGGCGAGACATAGCTGACCCGCGCCTTCACACCACCGCCGCAGCCGTCACAATGAACACTGAGCAGGCTGCCGATCCTGACCGAGGAGAAGGCGGCCTCCGGTATGTAGACGCTGAGCTTCACCGCGCCGTCAGGCAGCATCGAGATGACCGGCGCGGTCGGGCCTGCCGTGTCGCCGGGATTGCGGATGACGTCGTTGACGCGGCCGGGCGAGGGCGCCGCAAGCACCCGTTTCGACAATCGCCACTGCGCTTGCTCCAGCGTCGACTGCGCCTGCTTGACCTGGTTGTCGGCGGCCTTGATCGTCTCGGGGCGCGCCGGCAGGCCGCCGACGGCGAGATTGGCCTCGGCCTGGCCAACTTGGGCGTTGGCCGTCTCCAGCGTCGCCGAGGCGGTGTCGTAGTCGGCTTGCGTGCCAGCGCCACGCTTGAACAGATCGGCGGCGCGGTCGTATTTGCGCTTGGCGTCGGCCGCCTGGGCTCTCGCCATGTCGACCTCGGCCTTCAGCACGGCGATCTCTTCCGGCCGCTTGCCGACCTGCAGATCGGCGAGTTGCGCCTGCGCCTGCGCAAGGCCGGCTTCGGCTTGCGCCACCGCGATCCTGGCGTCGGCGCTTTCCAGCGTCACCACGGGCGTGCCCGGCGTGACGCGATCGCCGCGCTTCACGGTAACCGTATCGACCTGTGCTACCTCGATGGGCGCCAGCAGCACATAGTCGCCTTCGACATAGCCGACGGCGAGCGGCGCGGCGGGGGCACAGGCACCGAAGAGCTGGGCGGCAAGCGGCAAGGAGCAGAGAAAACTCATTCTTTTGACCCCATTTTGGGTTCTGATCCCGTTCGGGCGGCCAGTATGGCGCTGAGATTGTCTGAAACGGCGGCCACCACCTTGGCCGCCTCGGCGGCGCCGATGTCGTGCCAGCCCATACGGCGCATCACCGCCTCGCGGCCGATGCGGAAATAGATGACCTGGCCGATCAGCGTGAACACGGTGAGCCGGGTCCGCTCGCTTTCGGCCGGCTCGCCGGTCGCCTGCTCCCAGATCAGACACAGCCGGCGATGCGTCGGCTCGAACACGCCGTCATAGATGCGGTCGAGGGCTGCTGTCGGATGCGACAGTTCGCGCAGGACGAACTGCACGATCTCGCCGGCCTGCGGCTGCGCCACGATGAAGCCGACCATCCGCTCCACCGCCCCGAAGAGCAGCAAGCGCGCGGCCTCCGGATCGTTTGCCGCCGCGGCCTGGGCGCTGCCCAGCGCCTGGCCGGCAACCGTCTGAATGGTTTCGACGATATAGTCGGCGGCGGCGGCGCGAAGGCCTTCCTTGCCGCCGAAATGATAGGCGATCGACCCGATATTGGCCTGCGCCTCCGCCGCGATCTCGCGGGTCGAGGTCCCGTCGAAACCCTGCCGGCCGAACAGTTTCAGCGCCGCCCGCACGAGTGCGGTGCGCGTCAGATCCGCCGGAGAGGTCTCGCGGCGGGGACTTTTGGCGTCGGGTACTTTGATCATGACAAGACTTTAATCAATCGATTGATTAAAGTCAACTTGTGTTCGGACTTGTCTTGCCATTGCCCGCGGCAAACGCTTTAGTGCGCGGCCATGGGCAAGGAAGTCGAGCGCAAGTTCCTGGTCTCCAGCACCGCATGGCGGGAGCTGGTCGAGGCGGATATCCGCATTCTCCAGTTCTATCTTGCCGCGGCGCCTGGGCGGACCGTGCGCATTCGCATCAGCGACGGCGCGTCCGCCAAGCTGACGCTCAAATTCGGCAGCGGCGCGCGCGAGCGCGACGAGTTCGAATATCCAATCCCGCTCGCCGATGCCTTGGAGATGCTGGACTTCGCCATCGGACGTGTCATCGAGAAGACACGTCACCATGTTAGGCATCGCGGCTATCTCTATGAAGTCGACGTCTTTGGCGGTGCACTCGCGGGACTTGTGGTGGCCGAACTCGAGACGCCGGAAGACGTGCCGGACGAAATGCTGCCTGACTGGCTCGGCCGTGAAGTCACCGGCGAGCAGAAATTCTACAACGCGTCGCTCGCCCTCGGGGGGATACCGGAGATCGCCGCATGAGCTTTCGTATCGACCCGCGCCTGCCGCTGACCGGCGAGGTCAGGCGCATTCTCGCCGAGGAAATCGGCAAGGCGCTCCAGCATCTGGATGCGGCGCGCAGCCGGCCGGAACAGGGGCTGCACAAATGCCGCAAGCGGCTGAAGGGCGCGCGTGCCTTGTTGCGCTTGGTTCATTCCGGAGACGAAACATTCTGCACGACGGAGAATCAGTGCTATCGCAACGTGGCGGCGCTGCTTGCCGGCCCGCGCGAGGCGACGGCGTTGATCGAGACAATCGACCGGCTGGCGGCTGCTTTTCCCAAGGAGAGCGCCGATGGCGGTCTCAATGCCGTGCGCGACAGGCTGATCGCCCGTCAGCACGATCTGCATGAAGGCTCCGGCCTTGAAGCGGCAATCGGCGCGGCGACCGCCGCCTGCGAAGACGGCATGAAGCGGATCGAAAGCCTCGCCCTGCCCGACCAGCCGGAACAGGCGGCCGACGTGCTTGCCGAAGGCGCCCGCGTCACCTTGCGCCGTGCCAGGAAGGCGCTCGACAAGGCCGGCGCGCGCGGCGAGGCCAATGATTTCCACGATTTGCGCAAGGCGGCCAAGACGCATGGCATGCACCTCTCGCTGCTGGGCAGGCTCTGGCCGACGCCGATCAAGGCGCGGCGCAAGGCGGTCGATGAACTGGGCGAACGGCTCGGCGAATTGCATGATCTGTTCGTCATGCGCACGCTGCTTGAGGCGGACGACGAGCCGCTTGGCCCGCCCGAGGACACGAAACTTCTTGGCAAGCTCATGAAGCGCTCGGAGAAGAGCTTGAGAAAGTCATGTCTTGCCGAGGCGGGCGAGCTGTTCGGCGACAGCCCCAAGCATTCGACCAAGAAGCTGGCCCGCAACGCGCGCGACGATCTGGCCAGTCCGGCGCAGCGCGACGAAACGAGCGCTTCCGCCGGCTGACGAAGCGCCGGCACGCTGGCACTTCCCCGCCGGCGTGTGCTAGTCACGCTCCATCATGACCGAGCCCGGCGACACGCTCCTGGACCGCCTTGGCCGCTGGCTCGCCGGCCGGTTGCAGGAAGAGTCCTCCGGCTATGAACCCTACACGCCGTCGGACCCTGAAACACTGCGCCGCACGCTGGAACCCGGCGACATCCTGCTGATCGAGGGCAACCAGAAGATCTCGGCGGCGATCAAGTACCTCACCCAGTCGACATGGTCGCATGCGGCCTTCTATGTCGGCGACGCGCTGGCCGAACCGGAGGACGGAACAGAGCGGCGGCGGTTGATCGAGGTCACGCTCGGCGAAGGCTGCGTGGCGGTACCCTTGTCGCGCTACCGCACCTACAACACCCGCATCTGCCGGGCGAGCGGGCTGACGCCGGAGGACCGCGACACGGTCATCGCCTTCATGATCGGCAAGCTTGGCCTGAAATACGACCTCAAGAACATTTTCGACATGCTGCGCTATTTCCTGCCGACGCCTCCGGTGCCGGTGCGCTGGCGCCGGCGCATGCTGGCCTTCGGCTCCGGCGACCCGACCCGCGCCATCTGCTCCTCGCTCATCGCCGAGGCCTATGGCCGGATCCACTACCCGATCCTGCCCGAGATCACCCGTGCGCCGGGCCGCGCCTCGGCGCAGTCGAGCTATATGCGCAAGGAAATCCTGCACATTCGCCACCACTCGCTCTACACGCCGCGCGACTTCGACTTGTCGCCGTTCTTCCGCATCGTCAAGCCGACGCTGGAATATGGTTTCGACTACCGGCAAATGGTCTGGGACGACAAGGCTGCCAGCGCGGAGACGAAAGCCGCTGAATAATGCGTGTCGCCCCAAAAGCGACCCCGGGTTTGGGAAGACGACATGCATGGAACAAGACCTGAAGCACGTCGCATGAACCGGCTTCGACGCGACGCGCTTCAGCAGTCCTTTCAAGCTGGAAGCGGGCGTCGTCCTTTTGCGGCGGGCGGCTCAGGCATCCGCGCCCCGGCATCGCGCGGGTGCGGGCCGATCGGCATGATCGCGGGAAACGGCGTCGCCCCAAAGGCGAACGTCCATTTGTAACCGGTGAGCCCGTCCTCGGGCGTCGTATGCTGGTCGTGGTGAGCCAGCAATTTGGCGCGCTCGGCAAGGTCTTCCGCTTCGCGCCGCACCATCTCGGCCGTCTCCGGCCGCATCCGCCTGGAGAAGCTGACGAAGGTCGCCTCCTTCTCGATATGGGTGATGGCCCAGCCGATGAAGTTCTTGTTGGTCATCTCGAACAGCGGCCTGAGCGGCCCTTCGAAGTTCCACTGGATCGGCGTTTCGACCAGCAATCTTGCCGTGAGGCCCCGGCCGAGCGCGATCAGTCCCAGTTCCTCGAGATCGCGCAGATAGAGGAACATCGAGGCTTCGCTCAGGCCCTGCGAGCGCATGATGCCTTCCGGCGTGAACTTTTCCGACAGCATGACGAAGATGAACAGCAGCGCCGGTCGGCCGGCCAGCCGGCGCTCGATCTCCGGCGCAATGTGGTTGACCGGGCCCGGCCCCCGGTTCATCGAGCCGAGCACGTTTTCCAGCTCGACGCCGGCTGCGGCGCAGATCTCCACCAGCCGGTCGAGCTTGCAGTTGCGCTCGTGGAAGATGCGCTTCACCGTCGGCTCGGAAACGCCCATGCGATCGGCCAGCTCGCGATAGGTGACGCCCTTCGCCTTCAATGTCCGCTTCAGCGCCTCGAAGATCAGACCGTTCATGGGATGCATCTCTTGCCGGCAATTTCGTATCGATTTTCGATACTAGCGGCAATCAGGCTTTTCGAAAAGTATCGAAAATCCTAGCTCACCGCCTGTCACCACAGGAGAACAGCCATGAAACGCCTCATCATCTCAGCCTTGGTCGCCACCATCGGCATCGCGGCCGCACCAGCGGTCCAGGCCGGTGAACTCTGGCGCGCCACGGGCCTCGAACAACCGGAATCGGCGCTGCTCGACGCTCCCAACAATCGCATCATCGTCTCCAACATCGTCGGCAACCCGGGCGATGCCGACGGCAACGGCTATTTGTCAGTGCTGTCCCTGGACGGCAAGATCGTCGCCCAGCACTGGACCGACGGCATGGACGCACCCAAGGGCCTGGCGATATCGGGCGGCAAGCTCTATGTCGCCGACATCACCAAGGTCCGCGTCGTTGACCTCGCCAGCGGCAGGCTGGTCAACAGCATCGTGGTTCCGAATGCCGTCTTCCTCAACGACATGACCTCGGATCAAGCGGGCAGGGTCTATGTCAGCGACATGCTGGCCGATACGATCTACCGCATCGACGGCGACAGGCCGGAGCTGTTCGTCAGGGATGCGATGCTGGCTTCGCCCAACGGCGTCTTCGCCGATGGCGGCCGGCTGATCGTGGCCTCCTGGGGCAAGGGCATCAAGCCCGACTTCAGCACGGCGGAGCCGGGCGGGCTGCTCGCCATCGACCTCGCCAGCAAGGTGGTTTCGCCGCTGCCAGGCGCGCAGAGATTCGCCGACCTCGACGGCGTCGTCGCTATTGGCGGCGCAATCTACACCACCGCCTACATGACCGGCACGCTTTACCGCTACAAGGCTGGCGGCGCGCCGGAAGCGGTGGCGCATTTCAAGCCGGGCAGCGCCGACATCGGCACCGACGGCAAGTCGATCCTCTATGTGCCGCTGATGAACGATGGCGAGGTGGCGGCGCTGAAGCTCGACTGAGAAACGGCGCCTCGGGGCCGAGCCGCGACCTTCGCTAACAGCCGTCGATGGACCGTGGTAGGAAGGGTCATCGACGGCGATGGAGGTTTGCCATGGAAGACTTTGCCATGGAAGACGGGGACATCCGGACGGCCCTGGATCACCACTGGGCGGCTTCCGACGCAGGTGACTTCGAGACGGAACACCAGATCTACCGGGAGGATGCGGTGCTCGACTATCCGCAATCGGGCGAGCGCATCCGCGGACGGCGCAACATCCAGTCGTCCCGCGCCGCGCAGCCGAACCGCAAGCGCTTCACCGTGCGGCGGATCGTCGGCAAGGATGACCTCTGGATCACCGAATATGTCCTGACCTATGACGGGCAGCCATCCTATACCGTCAGCATCATGGAGTTTCTGGACGGCAAGGTGGCGCGCGAGACCCAGTATTTCGGCGATCCATTCGAGCCGGGACCCTCGCGGGCACAATGGGCCGAGCGGATATTGTGAGCCGTGGGGAAAATCATCCGCCGATCGCCCGTGCGGAACTGCCGAACGAGACCGTCGCTCTCGCCCGCTTCCTGATCGGCAAGCTGGTGATGCGAGCGTTGCCCGAAGGCATTGTCAGCGGCCGCATCGTCGAGACCGAGGCCTATGTCGTCGGCGACGCCGCCGGGCATGGTTTCAGGGGAATGACCCCGCGCAACCGCTCGCTGTTCCTCGAGCGCGGCCATGCCTACGTCTATCTCGCCTATGGCACCTCCATGATGCTGAACGTCTCGAGCGAGGGGCAGGGGATCGGCACTGGTGTCCTGATCCGGGCATTGGAACCGCTCGAAGGCATCGCCATCATGCGGCGGAACCGTGGCATCGAGCGCTTGCGTGACCTGGCGCGCGGGCCGGGAAGGCTTGCCTCGGCACTGCTGATCGATCGTTCGCTCGACGGGCTCGACCTCTGCCAGAAAGGGCCTTTATGGCTCGCAGGCGATGCCCAGGACCCCGGCGAGATCGGGCAAGGCATCAGGATCGGCATTTCGAAGGATGCCGACCGCCTGCTGCGATTCTATCTCAGGGGTAGCCCGTTCGTCAGCGGGCCGAGATCGCTCAACCGATGAGACGCCGGCCAGCCGCCCTCCTGCGTTGAAAGGAAGCTGGACGCGATGGGAACCGCTCCTCTCACTTCCCCGCCAGTTGCGCCGGCGCGTCGCGGATCGAGGCGGCTTAGGTCACCAGCGGCCGCCTGACGCCGGCGGTGCGGCGGGCTTGAGGCGCACGCCCCTGCCGCCGCGCTCGCTAGCCTGGTTCTCGCCGATCAGCTCCACCCCGGCCTCGTCGAGCGCCTGGATGACCTTCATCAGCGTATCGACCACGCCACGGACCACGCCATCGCTCGCTTCCATGCGCTGGATGGTTGGAAGCGAAACGCCTGCGCGCTCGGCGAGCGTCTTCTGGTCGATGCCGGCCAGGGCCCTTGCGGCACGCATCTGCGCGGCAGTGATCATCGGCCGGAACCCATGTCTGCGTCCGCGGAAATGACGCATGATGTTTCAAGCATCAGCATGAATCCTCGAGGCTTACGCACCGTCGCCGATTGTCCATACTTCCCGAGGATTGCAAGCTAGGATGTTGTCCATCTGAGGCAGGGGGTAACGCGGTTGAACATTTTCAAGGCTCTGGTGACATCGGCATGCTTGCTGTCAATGGTTCTGGCGCTGGCGGGCTGTGGTGGACACCTGATCAACAGATTGATCTGAGGGCAAGCCAAAAGGGCGCGGTCAGGCGCCATCAGCTATCGTCGCTCACCACCTTGCGCCGCTGCAGGAACCGCGCCACCAACCAGCATAGCATCGCCCAGGTGAAGCCCGCACACCAGCCCGCCAACACATCCGACGGCCAATGGACGCCGAGATAGATGCGGCTGACGCCGACCAGCACCGTCGTCAGCACGGCGAGGGACAGGACGTATATCTTCGTCGCGCGGCCATGCAGGAAGCGCGCCGCGAGCGAACCGAGCGTGAGATAGGTCACCGCCGACAGCATGGCGTGGCCACTCGGGAAGGAAAGCGACGTCTCGCTGACCAAATGCGAGACGAGCTCGGGCCGCGGCCGGTCGACGCCGACCTTCAGCAGGCTCGACAGAAGCTGGCCACCCGCCACCGCGACGAAGATGAGAAGCGCGATCCCAGGCCTGCGGATCAACAGCAGATAGATGATCGTTGCCGCCGTGATCAGCACCAGTACGCTGGCGCTGCCAAGGCTGGTGATGTCGCGCATCGCCCCCTCCAGCCATGGCGGGCCGATTGGAATACCGGGTTGGCCCGCCTGGCGGAAGGCAAGCAGGATTTCGGTGTCGAAGGCGTGTGGCGTGGTGGCGCGCGCCACCTCCATCAACTCCTCGAAGCCCCAAAGCCCACCGGCGATGACAAGGCCGGCCAGCAGGACCGGGAATTCGATCCGGTTGAGCAGAGTGCTTACAGTGTCTTTCATCCGATCGGTGCCGCAGCCTTCATTTGGTCATCGTCCTTGCAGATAGGGCCCGAGCGTGATCAGCGCCACGGCCGCGATCGCCAGCACGATGCCAGCGGCCTGCAGCGCGTTGACACGCTCGCCGAAGAACACCAGCGCGACGACATTGACCGAGACCAGTTGAATGACGGCCGAGAGGCTGAAGGACACCGACATGCCGAATTCACGGATCAGCCGCAGCATGATCAAATTGCCCAGCGAATAGAGAGCGAGCGTCAGCAGGATCTTGCCGAGGCTCGGCGCCAGGCCCCATTGCTTGGCGGCGGTCGCCGCCAGAAGGAAGATCACCGTTGAAAAGCCAAGCTGCAGCAGTCCCGAAAAACCCAACGTCCCGTCCCCTTCGAAGCGGCTGCCGCCGCGTGCGCCGCGGACCTTGTTTCCGAAGCGCCTCGAGACGTCAAGCGACCTCGTTCCAACTAAGGTCTTGGCAACGGCAAGACTGAGGCTCAATGTGCCAATGTCGCCCAGCTGTCGATGGGGAGGGGGCGGTCAGGGGCTTATGATTCGTATTCTACAGAATTTGGCGCGGCGCTGGAGCGAGCTTTCGCTTGCCCTGCAATTCCTCGTTGCCGGTGGCTTTGGCCTCCTGGCCGTCATGCTCGTGATCGGCGCCTGGGTAACGACGCAGATCCGGGACGGCGTCATGCGCAATTCGGCCGCCACGACGGCGCTCTACGTCGACAGCGTGATCGCGCCGCTGCTGCCGGACCTGCGCAAGAGCGAAGAGCTCAGCGAGGCCGTCAAGCAGGCGCTCGACGAGACGCTCGGCCAGGGTGCGCTCGGCAAACGGCTGCTTTCGTTCAGGCTCTGGCGCCGCGACGGCACGGTGCTTTATGCGAAGGACGCGGCCTTGATCGGCCGCCGCTTCAATCTGACCGACAATCTGCGGTCCGCCTTCCAGGGCAACGTCACCGCCCAATTCGATACATTCGACGAAGGCGAATCGAAGGAACAGGCTGTCGGCGTGCCCTTGCTGGAGATCTACAATCCCGTGCGCGAGCCCTGGTCCGGCGATGTGGTGGCCGTCACCGAGTTCTTCGAGGTCGCCAGCGATTTCAAGGCCACGCTGGCTTCCGCGCTGCTGTCGAGCTGGCTGGTCGTGGCCGGCACCACCTTGACGGCTTTTCTGCTGCTGTCGGGCATCGTCCTGCGCGCCAGCCGCACCATCGACGATCAGCGCGGGGCGCTGCGCCACCAGGTGTCGGAGCTGCAGGACCTGGTGACGCAAAACAGCGCCTTGCGGCAGCGTGTGCAGCGGGCGTCCCGCCGCGCCACCGCACTCAACGAAAGATATCTGCGCCGGATCGGCGCCGACCTTCATGACGGGCCGGCGCAACTCGTGGCGCTGGCGGCGTTGCGCATGGACAGCCCGGTATTTTCGGACGACGGCCATTGGACCGAGAGCCGTTCGACCGAGGTCGCGATGATCCGCAAGACGCTGGAGGATGCAATGCGCGAAATACGCGGTATCTGCACCGGCCTTGTGCTGCCACAGATAGAGACGGCCGCCGCCAAGGAGATATTGCGGCTGGCCGTCGACGAACATGAGCGCCGGACGGGAACCTCGGTGACGCTCACCGTGCCCAAGCATTTGCCCGAACCCGGCGCCTCCGAGAAGATCAGCATCTATCGTTTTGTGCAGGAAGGGCTGAACAATGCGTATCGCCACGGGCGGGCCAAGGATCAGGCAGTGCGTGCCGGGATGAAGAATGGCCGGCTTTTTGTTGAAGTGTCGGATAGCGGGCCGGGATTCGATCCGGCGCGGGTCGAGGGGCTGGGGCTAGCCGGCCTGCGGGAGCGGGTCGAAAGTATTGGTGGCCAGTTCCAGACCTTGACCGGAGCACAAGGCACGCGATTGGTAATCAGTCTATCGGTTGAGGAGCAAGCATGATTGGCGCCATTCGAATCGCTATTGTCGACGATCATCCGCTGTTTCGCGAAGGCGTGACGCGCAGCCTGTCGGAGATCGGAGGCTTCGAGATCGTCGGCGAAGGTGCGACGGCGCAGGATGCCGAACGCATCGCCTCGACGGTGCAGCCCGACATATTGCTGCTTGACATCTCCATGCCGGGCGGCGGCCTGGCCGCGGTTGCAAGCATCCTTGCCAACCACCCCGCCCAGAAGATCGTCATGCTGACCGTTTCGGAGGCCAATGCCGATGTCACCAAGGCCCTAAATGCCGGGGTGCAAGGCTATATCCTCAAGGGTGTCGGATCGCGCGCACTCGCCGACATCCTGCGCAACGTCACGGCCGGCGAGAGCTATCTTTCGCCGACGCTGTCGGCGCGGCTGCTGTCCGATCTCCAGTCCCCGCAGCCTGCAAATGGCGAAGCGGACCGGCTGCGGCAACTGACCGAGCGACAGACGGAAATCCTGCGGTTGGTGGCGGAGGGGCTCAGCAACAAGGAGGTTGCCTTGCGCCTGGAGTTGCAGGAGAAGACGGTCAAGCACCACATGACCGGGGTGCTGTCGAAACTCAACGTGCGAAACCGCACCGAGGCTGCCCTCATGATGCGTGAGTTGCGCGACCGAGACAGGAACCGCACGTAGGCCATCGCGGAACCGCGCGAGAGCCGGACAAGAGGAGGTCACCTCCGCCGGGGGCGGCGGAGGTGACGTGTGAAGCTGGTCGTTGCCTGTTGACCGGCCTCACAAGGCCTTGAGACGCCTGACATCGGCGGGCGTGGCCCGACGGTCGATGATCGTGCGGCCGAGCGCGTCGCGCATCCTGAAACGACCGTTCTCGATCTTTTCCGTCATGCCGTTAGGGTGCTCGACCGAGATCTTGCTGCCGTCCACGCTGACCTTGTCGCCGGTTGTGGCGTTGACATGGCTGGTGCCGGTGCTGCTTTGGCCGGCGCCCGATCCCGAGTCGCCGCCACCGTCATCACCGCCATCTGTTCCGGAATTGCCCCCGTTTCCATTTCCGTTGCCGCTATCGCCGCCGCTGTTGCCGCTATTGCCATTTCCGTTGCTGCTATTGCCGCCGCTGTTGCCGCTGCTGCCGGCGCTTCCATTTCCGTTGCCGCTGTTGCCACCGCCGTTGCTGCCACCGTTACCGTTACCGTTGCCGTTGTTGCCACCGCCATTGCCGCCCTTGGCGGCCTGTGCGGTGGCGGCATCGATTCCGGGGGCGGAGCCGTGCAGCGCGATTCGATAGGGAGCAATGGTCAACGGCAAAGCAGCCGCAGTGACGAGCGCCAGCCGGCAACAACGGGCCGTGATCGATCCGTTCATCCTGATCTCCGTCGATTGAGCCGGCGCGCCCACCCCAACGTTGCAACCAGCAACATCGCCGAAAGATGTATTGACCGGAAGCGACCTCCGACCGTTGCGTTTGTCCTCCAGGACCTTTGGAAGCGCAAGACTGGACCAAAGTCCGATGTCATGGATGACAACTGCCTCGCGCGGAGCCTCAGAGCAGGTATGATGTCACGAAAATGTGATCAGCCGGCTGTAGTGGTCGAAAGGCGACAAAAGCTCCAGCCACTCCAAAGCCAGAGGCCCCCATGACCGAACATCGTTCTCCCGACGCCCGATTCCGCACCAGCCTGCTCGAGGAAAACGAAGGACCGGCCATCAACCCGACCGGCAACCGCACCATGGGCGAGATCATCGCCGCGCGGTTCTCGCGCCGGGGGTTCCTGAAGGGATCGCTCGCCGTCTCGGCGATCGCCGCCACGGTCAGCCCGCTGGCCATGATCGCCGCGGACGATGCGCGCGCCGCGGAAGGCTCGGCCTTCAAGTTCGACGAGCTTCAGGCCGGCATCGACGACAAGCATCATGTCGCGCCGGGCTATGATGCCGACGTGCTGTTGCGCTGGGGCGATCCGCTGTTTGCCGATTCGCCGGAGTTCGACCCGACGAAGCAGTCGGCTGAGGCGCAGGCCAGGCAGTTCGGCTACAACAACGACTATGTCGGCTACATCCCGATCGACGGCTCGGCCGAGCACGGCCTGCTCGTGGTCAACCACGAATACACCAACTCGCATCTGATGTTCCCCGGCATCGTTTCGATCGTCGAGAAGGACGGGAAGAAGAAGGCCGAGGTCGCCCCGCTCTCGAAGGAGCAGGTCGATGTCGAAATGGCGGCGCATGGCGGCACCATCGTCGAGATCCGCAAGGAGGGCGGCAAATGGCAGGTGGTGCGCGACGGCAAGCTCAACCGCCGCATTACCTCCACCACCGAAATGGTGTTGTCGGGACCGGTCGCCGGCCATGACCGCGTCAAGACCAATGCCGACGCGTCCGGCACCAAGGTGTTCGGCACCATCAACAATTGCGCCGGCGGCGTCACGCCATGGGGCACCTATGTGATGGCCGAGGAGAACATCCATGGCTATTTCTCCGGCGAACTGCCCGAGGGCCACAAGGAAGCCGCCAACTACAAGCGTCTCGGCATTCCCGAAGGCGCCTATGAATGGGGCGCGCATTACGACCGCTTCAACCTCGCCAAGGAGCCCAACGAACCCAATCGCTTCGGCTGGATCGTCGAGGTCGACGTCAACGATCCGACCTCTACGCCGAGGAAGCGCACCGCCATGGGCCGCTTCAAGCATGAGGGCGCCGAATCGATCGTCGCCAAGGACGGCCGCGTCGTCTTCTATCTCGGCGACGACGAGCGCTTCGACTATGTCTACAAGTTCGTCACCAAGGGCACCTTCAACCCCAACGACCATGCCGCCAACAAGGACCTGCTCGACGAAGGCACACTGCATGTCGCCAAATTCGCCGAGGATGGCACGGTGGACTGGCTGCCGATCGTCTTTGGTCAAGGCCCGCTGACGGCCGAGAACGGCTTCGCCAGCCAGGCCGACGTGCTGATCGAGACACGGCGCGCCGCCGATCTGCTCGGCGCCACCAAGATGGACCGACCCGAGGACATCCAGCCCAATGGTGTCAACGGCAAGGTCTATGTCATGCTGACCAACAATTCCAAGCGCAAGGCCGACCAGGTCGATGCCGCCAACCCGCGCGCCGAGAATGCCTTCGGCCACATCATCGAGATCACCGAGACCGACGGCGATTTCACGGCCGCCAAGGGCAAACGGGAAGTGCTGCTGAAATGCGGCGATCCTTCCGTCGCGGATGTCGGTGCCACCTTCTCGACGGCGACGACGGCCAATGGCTGGTTCGGCATGCCCGACAATTGCGCGGTCGATTCGGCCGGACGCCTGTGGGTCGCCACCGACGGCCAGGGCCCGAAAGCCACCGGGCGCACCGACGGCCTGTGGGCGGTCGACACGGAAGGTGCCGCGCGGGCGACCTCGAAACTGTTCTTCCGCGTGCCGATCGGCGCCGAAATGTGCGGCCCGCTGTTTGCGCCCGACGACCAGACCGCCTTCGTCGCCGTCCAGCATCCGGGCGATGGCGGCGAGGATTGGGAAGGCTTTGGCCGCCCGTCCTACTACGAGGATCCGTCGACGCGCTGGCCCGACTTCAAGCCCGACATGCCGGTCCGGCCGGCGGTCGTCGCCATCACCAGGCAAGGCGGCGGCAAGATCGCGGTCTGATCCCGGCGCCGGTTGCTATCCGAGGAGGGGTTTCGGTTCACGAAAGCTCTCCTCGGCCGTAACTCATTCAAGCCTCGGGACAGATTGGCAATTTATTGGTGGCGCCCCAACGCGCGTCGAAACGGATTCGTGCGACGCGCGTTAGGTCTTTGTCTTGTGCATGTCGTTGTCCCAAAAACCGGAGTCACTTTTGGGCGGCATGCATTTGGGTCGTTCCCGGGAGACCGCTGCCATGTCGAAGTCAGTCTATGATCGTGGCCTGCTCAAGCCTGGCGAAATCGCCAGGCTGCAGCGCGTCTTTGACGAAGCCTGCCTGCGGCGCGGCGCGCAGCCCGATTCGCCGGAGGCGCGCGAAATCGCCCTCACCCTGCTTGCGCTCCACAATGCCGGCATGGTCGACGAGGAGATGTTGATGGAAGCCGTCGGTTTCCGCCGGCTCGAACCGAAATCAGCGTGAATGTCGGCGTTCGCGTCCAGCCCTATGCAGCGCGCTGAACGACAGCGACATTGATCGGGGTCCTCAAGCTGAAGCCAATGGACTCGTACAGCCTTATCGCGCCGGCGTTTGTGGCAAAGGCGTGAAGGTACGGGATTTCGCCGCGTGCGAAAATCTGGTTGGCCACAAACACGGACAGCAGCCGG
This sequence comes from Mesorhizobium sp. HAY1-8B, assembly GCF_056868045.1. Taxonomy (NCBI): domain Bacteria; kingdom Pseudomonadati; phylum Pseudomonadota; class Alphaproteobacteria; order Hyphomicrobiales; family Phyllobacteriaceae; genus Mesorhizobium; species Mesorhizobium sp. HAY1-8B. The sequence continues at coordinate 903,698 of NZ_CP200321.1, read as the reverse complement.
CCAAGGCCGGTGCCGCGAAACTCGGGGTGCGCGCACACGCCGCTGAGTTCGGTATAGCCGGGCTGCTTCATGCGCTCGCCGGCCATCGCCACCAGCCTGCCCTCGACCTTCACGCCCCAGAAGGCGCCAAGGCTCAAGGCGCCCGATGTGAACGGGCCGGGCTTGGTGAGCGACGCCAAGGCCAGCATTTCGACAGCGTCCTCTCGCGTCAGGGGCTGGATGCGTTCATCAGACACGGTCTGCGACGGTGCCTCGGCAATCATCTGGACGGCGTCGGCGGTCGAGATGGCCGCGAGACCCGGCGGAAGGGCAATGGTGTCGGCTTGTGCCAAGATGATGCTCTCATCCGGGCCAACAAGATCGCCGAGCGCCTGCAGGCTTGCGGAATCGTCCGCGGCGGTGGCGGCAAAGAGGGCGATTGACGGCGAATAGCGCCTGGCGAGATCGCCGCCTTGCGCGAAGGCGCGATGCCGCGTCTCAAGCGCGCTCCAGACGGGCCGATCGAGAACATGTTTCATTGCACGGCACCCGTTTTGACACGGCGATCGAGCGGGGCCGCGGCCAGCCCATCCTCGATGGCAGCGAGTTGATCGAGAAGCGGCCCTGAAAGGTCCCGGCACAGATCCGCGACAGCGTTTTCGATGCGTGGCCACACATCCCGTTTCGCCACATCGACCAGCCGCTGGCCCTTGCCCGTCAGCGAGACCACCCGCCGTCGCTGGTCACCCTGTGACTGAATGGCTTCGACCAGGCCCAACTCGGCCAGAAGCGACACGCTCCGTGTCACGCCCGGCTGTGTCAGCCCGAGCGATTGCGCCAGTTCGCCGATGGCCAGGGGCCCGAGCCTGTCAAGAGCGGCCAGCAGGGGGTACTGGCTCGACTGAAGCGGAACCTCCAGGCCGTCGAGCAGCTGTTGCGCATCGGCCTGCAACTGTTCGCCAATGCGCTTCAGCCGGCTGCCGAGGCAGAGATAGCCAAGCGATCGGATAACGTCTTCCATCATCATTTCCCACGATAATTTGTAACATGTTATATAACATGGCATATAAAATGTCGAGGCGACATGCTTGTCGCCCGCCTCCGCGATCAAATCAGCGTGACACGCCCGAGGGCCGGGAGGAGCCGGCGATGCGCCTGGCGATCGCCTTGCCCAATATGGCGGCATTGGCAAAGCAGCCGCGAATGCTCGGCCGCATGCCGGTGAACCACAGGCCTGGCAGTTTCGGATCGGCTTGCCCGCCGTTGAAGAGCGGGACGCCCTTGCCGTCGAGCACGCCGAGATTGCCGACCATGCGCTCCAACCCGGTGCGGTAGCCGGTCGCGGCAATGACGATATCGGGATCGACCAGGCTGCCATTGGCCAGGACCACGCCGTCGCGGGTGAATTCCCGTATCGCCGGCACGATGACGATCTTGCCCGATTTGATGGCGTCGACGGCACCGTCGTCCGCAGCGATCGCCGTGTAGTCCGAGGCCAGGCGACTGACGCCGCCCGACGGCGCGGGCGGCATGCCGAATTTGGTCAGATCGCCGAAAACCAGGCGCTGCGTCGCGGCGATCGCCGCATCGGCGACGCGCAGCGGCAAACGCGCCATGAGCGGCGAGAGCCGGTGCACGGCAATCTTGCCTATGCGCTTGGGCAGAAGCGCGGGCCCATTGCGGGCCGAGAGCCAAAGGGCGGCGGTATCCACGCCGGCCAGATGATTGAGGGCATCGAAGCCCGAATTGCCGGCACCGACGACCAGCACCTTCTTGCCGGCATAGGCCGTGGCGTCGCCAAAATCCACGGAATGGATGATCCGGCCCGCGAAGGCCTGCATGCCCTTCCACTGCGGCGTGAAGGGCTCCCTGTCGCGGCCGGTGGCGACCACGACATGACGCGCCAGGCGCAAGCCGGCGCTGGTGCGCACGGCCCAGTGGTCGCCCCTGAAGGCGATGGCCTCGACGGCAACGCCGAACTCCACCGGCAGGCGGTTCGCCTCCCGGAAATCGTTCATATGGCGGATAACGGCGTCCCTCTGCGGAAAGGCGGGGGTATTCCCTGGATAGGCAAGGCCGGGCAACGCCGAGAGATCGCGGTGGGTATTGAGACGCAATTGCTGGTGCCGCCGGTGCCAGGGTTCGGCCAGCCGGCTCTCCTTTTCCAGGATCGCCGTCGGCACGCCGGCCTTGATCAGGGCATGCGCGACGGTCAGTCCGGCGGCGCCGGCGCCAATGACGATCGCCGGCTCCACCGCCACCAATTGCTCCACCATCGGTCTGGTTGTCGTATCAGCCATTCACTCTCTAGTCCCATTCAGCCGCCGCGCATTCCCGCAAGGCTCGCAGCAGGCTGTAACCGTTTGATCGCGCGCAGACCCATATATGGGTGTCATTGCCGAACCCTGCGCCGGGCCGCGGCCGCGCTCCAGAACGTTTCGTCGCCAAACGGTAACGACTGGATGCGGAAACGCGGCCAAAACAACAAGATGGAGCGGAATGCCCGCTTCTGTCCGAATACATCCAGCCCTATATGGCATATCGGCGGCATCGGCGATAATCAGGTCGCGGCAATGTGATTGATTCGAGCTCCGGGGGCTGGCGGATCTCGTTACCGGCGCAGGAATTCGAAACCGATTCGGCTTCCCGCGCAAAATCAGGACGCCGTGGCGCGTCTTGCGTGTCGACAGGCACGCCACGCCACAGACGGCACGCGGAATCTCGACCATGCCCTCCTTGCGGATCTATTTCGACAAAATCCTCGAGGGCGCCTCGCCCAAGGTCGAGCGCATGGCGTTGACGCATGTCGAACGCCTGGCGCTTGTCCGCCGCCATGGCGATTTCTCGCTCGCCTATTCCACTGCCGTGCAGGGCAAGCTTTCCTATTTTGGCGATGCCGACGGCTACATCGCCTTCGGCACCAAGATGAAGCATCATTTCGCGCTTGGCGACCCGGTGGCGGCGCCGGCGCGACGGGCCGACTACATCAGGCGCTTTGTCGAGACCGCCGGCGACCCGTGGTTCGTGCAGATCGGCGAGGATACCGCGCGCGTGCTGGCCGGGCTCGGCTACAAGATCAACCGGCTGGGCATCGACACAAGCCTCGTTTTGCCCGAGCATGATTTTTCCGGCAAGCGAAACGAGACCGTGCGCTATTCCGAGCGCTGGCTCTTGAAGAAGGGGTTTTCGTTCGACGAGGACAAAAGGACCGTCTTCCTCGACGAGATCACGCGACTTTCCGACAATTGGCGCGGCGACCGCATCGTCAAGCGCTGGGAAATGGGTTTTCTGAACCGCCCCTTCTACGATCAACTCGGCACCGACATGCGCCGTTTCGTGCTGCATGGTCCCGACGGCGAGCTGGTCGCCCTGCTCGATTTCGATCCGCTCTTTCGCGACGGCAAGGTCGTCGGCTACACCACCGCCTTCAAGCGCAAGCATATCGATGCCTCACCGCACGCCGAGATCGGCCTGACCAAATTCGCGGTCGACAGGTTTCGCGAGGAAGGCATATCGGTGGTCACGCTTGGCCTGTCGCCGCTCGTCGACGTGACCCCAAGCGGATTTGCCGAAAGCGACTTCTGGCGCAACGCCTTCCAGCGCGCCTACTCCTCGCCGTGGGTCAACCGCCGCAGGTTCAACCTGCAGGGCCAGGCGGCATTCAAGCGCCGTTTCCATGGTCTGGAGGAACCGGTCTACCTCGCCTTCCGCAAGGGGACCTATATCGAGATGCTGGGGCTGCTGCGGCTGGTCAAGGCGATCTAGGGACGCGTCGCGCGGCCTTGGCCATGCCTTATCATTCGTGGGGGCGTCAGTTCCGCAGCCGGTAGCCGGTCTTGAAGATCCAGGCGACGACCGCGATGCAGGCGGCCAGGAAGACCAGCGTCATGCCGAGACTGATGCCGACCGAGACGTCGGCCTTGCCGAAGAAGCTCCAGCGGAAGCCGCTGATCAGGTAGACGACCGGGTTGAACAGCGTGATCGTCTTCCAGATGCCAGGCAGCATATGGATCGAATAGAAGCTGCCGCCGAGGAAGGTCAGCGGGGTGATGATGAGCAGCGGCACCAGCTGCAGCTGCTCGAAGCTCTTCGCCCAGATGCCGATGATGAAGCCGAACAGGCTGAAGGTCACCGCCGTCAGCACCAGGAAGGCGATCATCCAGAACGGATGCTCGATCCTGAGCGGCACGAACAGGGAGGCGGTGGCCAGGATGATCAGGCCGAGGATGATCGACTTGGTGGCCGCCCCGCCGACATAGGCGATGACGATCTCCAGATAGGAGACCGGCGCCGACAGCAGCTCGTAGATGGAGCCGACGAATTTCGGGAAGTAGATGGCGAAGGAGGCGTTGGAGATCGACTGCGTCAGCAGCGACAGCATGATCAGCCCCGGCACGATGAAGGCGCCGTAGGCGATGCCGTCGATCTCGGTGATGCGCGAGCCGATGGCCGAGCCGAAGACAACGAAGTAGAGCGATGTCGAGATGACCGGCGAGATGATGCTCTGCAGCACGGTGCGGAAGGCCCGCGCCATCTCGACCCGGTAGATCGCCCAGACAGCGCGCAGGTTCATGGCTCTCTCCTCACCAGATTGACAAAGATCTCCTCGAGCGAGCTGTTTTGCGTGTCGATGTCGCGGAACTGGATGCCGCCGGCCTCGAGATCGCGGATCAGCGAGGCGACGCCCGGCCGCTCGGCCTGGTTGTCATAGGTGTAGGTCAGTTGCCCGCCATCCGGCGACAGCTCCAGCGCGTAGTGCGAAAAGGCCTCCGGGATGGCCGTCAGCGGATTGCGCAGTTCCAGCACCAGCCGCTTGCGGCCGAGCTTGCGCATCAGCTCGGCCTTGTTCTCGACCAGGATGATCTCGCCGCGGTTGATGACGCCGACACGGTCGGCCATGGCCTCGGCTTCCTCGATGTAGTGGGTGGTGAGGATGATGGTGACGCCATCCTCGCGCAGCCGGCGCACCATCTCCCACATGTCCTGACGCAGTTCGACATCGACGCCCGCCGTCGGCTCGTCGAGGAACAGGATGCGCGGCTCATGCGACAGCGCCTTGGCGATCATCAGCCTGCGCTTCATGCCGCCCGAGAGCGTGATCGCCTTGGCGTCCTTCTTGTCCCACAGCGAGAGATCGCGTAGCACCTTCTCGACGAAGGCCGGGTTGGCCGGCTTGCCGAACAGGCCGCGGCTATAATTGACCGTCGCCCAGACGCTCTCGAAGGCGTCGATGGTCAGCTCCTGCGGCACCAGGCCGATCAGGCTGCGCGCCGCGCGGTAGTCCTTGCCGATGTCGTGGCCGTCGACGGTGACGGTGCCGGTCGAGCGGTTGACGATGCCGCAGACGATCGAGATCAGCGTCGTCTTGCCGGCGCCATTTGGGCCAAGCAGCGCGAATATCTCACCGCGGTTGATGTCGAGATTGACTTCCTTGAGCGCGGTGAAGCCGGTGGCGTAGGTCTTGGAGACCCCGGAAATGGACAGAATGGAGGGCATGGGCTGAAAACGGCTGCCTGAAAGAGGTTCCCTGATATAGGCCGAATGTCGTTGTGTGCAACCGCAAGTCAATGCGTTGCTGACAATTCTGGACAGCGGTTGCGGCGGCCAGAGCTCTTGCCTTGACGCTATCCCCGCGGGAAACCGCTTCATGCTTTTCCTGGAATGCCTTAGCCCAGGGTGAACACTGTACGTCTCGTGCTGTCATCCCTGGCCCATGCCTGCTCGACATCCGCCAGGGGCACGGGCGTGGTGGCGATCTGAAGGCCGGCCGGGACCACGGCGCGCAGCAGATCGCCGGTGCAGGCGATGAAGCGGTCGAGCGGGACGCTGCCGATGCCGCTGCCCATCAAGGCAATCGCGGATGAACGGAGCACGGCACTCGGCAAGGTGATATCGGACCCGCTGACGGCGCCGATCTGGACGAAGCGGATCGGTACGGCATCGGCTCCGGCCTTGGCCGCGGCAATGAGCAGACGTTCGGCGCTCTTGCCCCAGAGATAGTCGATGACGACATCCACGCCCTCTCTGAACTGCCTGATGAAGCTTTCTTCAAGAGCCGCCCCGTCCTCGATGAGCGGGATCGTCACATCCGCCCCTAGCGCCGCGACGGAGTCTAACGCGGCTGCGTTGCGGGCAGTGGCGATGATCTTCTTCGCCCCGAGATGCCGCGCGATCTGAACGGCGAGGCGGCCGGCCGTGCCGGTGGCGCCGTTGACCAGCACGGTTTCGCCCGGCTTGAGCTTCGCCCGCTCGGTAAAGGCCGCCCATGACGACATGCCGGGATTGGCGATGGCAGCGGCGGTGACGTCGTCCAGTCCTTCGGGCAGTGCCACGCAATGCGCCTCGGGCACGACGGTCCGCTCGGCCATGCTGCCATTGGGCGCCCTGGGCAGCGCGAAATAGACCTTGCTTCCGTCCTCGATCCGGCCGACGCCGTCGATGCCGACGACAAAGGGGAACCGGCCCGAAGAGCTGTAATGCGAGCCCGAGGCACGGCTCTTCACGACATGGCTGATGGCGGCGGCGATGACCGTGACACGGTTTTCGCCCGCCGCCGGCACCGGCTCGGGGAAGTCGCCATAGACAGGCGCTTGCCCGGCGCCTGGGACAATAGCGGCTTTCATGATGGTCTGCCTTTCTGGGGTCCATTATATGTGTATAATGCACATATAGGGAGATCCATCATGCCGTCAACAAAAAACGTGCAAAATACACATATCTCGGATCGGCTGCGCCAGATTCACGAGGCCGTGCTCGATATTGTCGGCCTGATGAACCGGCCGCAACGCGACGAGTTGCTGATCAGGGCGGCCGGCATTCCGCTCGACCGGGCACTGTTCCCGCTGCTCGTCGGCATCGAGCGTTTCGGGCCGATCGGCGTCGTCGAGATGGCCGACCGTGTCGGGCGCGACTACACGACCGTCAGCCGCCAGGTCGCCAAGCTGGAGAGCCTCGACCTTGTGCGGCGCCGGCCGGGCAGCGCCGACCGGCGCGTGCGCGAAGCCGTTATCACACCGAAGGGCAAGGCGATGACCGACCTCGTCGACGCGGCGCGCGAGAAGATCGGCCGCGCCATTTTCGAGACATGGGAGGCGCGCGACATCGACGAGCTGGTGCGGCTGATGCGCAAGTTCGCGGACGCGCTTGGCGCGGTGCCGGAGGCCAGTACTTAGAGCAATTCCAGGAAAAGTGTGAAATGGTTTTCCGTCCGGAATTGCGAGCAAAGAGACACGCGGCATGGACCGGTAAAATTGTCCTGTGGCGTTCAGCCTCGCGGCAGGACGCCGCTTTGACCTGAACCTGCTTCGGGCCTATCCTTCATCAATACTTGCAGCAGCCGGAGCCCACCATGGACCCGCTCATACTGTCGCGCATCCAGTTCGGCGCGAATATTTCGTTTCATATTCTGTTTCCGACGATCACCATTGCACTTGGCTGGGTGCTGCTGTTCTTCAAGCTGCGCTACAACGCCACCAATGATTCCGCCTGGATGCGCGCCTATTTCACCTGGGTGAAAGTGTTCGCGCTGTCCTTCGCCATGGGCGTGGTCTCGGGCGTCACCATGAGCTTCCAGTTCGGCACCAACTGGCCAGGCTATATGGAAAAGGTCGGCAACATCGCCGGGCCGCTGCTGGCCTACGAAATCCTCACCGCCTTTTTCCTCGAGGCGGCCTTCCTCGGCATCATGCTGTTCGGCTTTCGCCGCGTCTCCAACCGCGTCCACACGCTGGCGACGGTGCTGGTCGCCGGCGGCACCACCCTGTCGGCCTTCTGGATCATCGCGCTCAATTCCTGGATGCAGACGCCGGCCGGTTTCGAAATCCGCGACGGCGTGGCACACGCCGTCGACTGGTGGGCTGTCGTCTTCAACCCGTCCATGCCCTACCGCCTCGTTCATATGCTGCTTGCATCGGGTCTGACCGTATCATTCCTGATATCGGGCCTGTCGGCGCTGCGTTATCTCCAGGGCGACCGCTCGGAATCGATGTGGAAGGCGCTGCGCACCGGCGTCTTCACCGCGGCGGTCCTGATCCCGATCCAGATCTTCGCCGGCGACCAGCACGGGCTGAACACGCTGGAACACCAGCCGCAGAAGATCGCCGCCATGGAAGCCAACTGGAACACCGGCCCCAACGTGCCGCTGGTGCTGTTCGCGCTGCCCGACGAGGCGGCGAGGGAGAACAGATTCGAGATCGCCATTCCCGACGGCGCCAGCCTGGTGCTGCGGCACAGCCCCAGCGGCGTGGTGCCGGGGCTGAACGATTTTCCCGGCAACCACCCGCCGGTCTTTCCGGTGTTCTGGGGCTTTCGCATCATGGTCGGCACCGGTCTGCTGATGCTCGCCGTTTCCTGGTCGGCCGCCTTCTTCCTCAAGCGCCGGCACAGCCTGCCGAAGCCGCTCGCCATGCTGATGGTCCCGATGGCGCTGTCGGGCTGGCTGGCGACGCTGGCCGGCTGGTACACGACCGAGATCGGCCGCCAGCCCTGGCTGGTGACGGGCGTGCTCAGAACCGCCGACGCCGTCGGTCCGGTGGCGGGCAGCCATGTCGCGCTGACGCTCGCCGTCTATCTCATCCTCTACGTGCTGCTGCTGATCGCCTATCTCGGCGTGCTGGTGCACCTGGCGCTGAAGGCGGCCAAGGATGGCGACACCTCGCCATTGCCGGGTGTCATGAAAGCAGCGCTTTCACAGCCGGCGGCGGGAGAGTGACATGAGCTTCGATTGGCCAACGGCCCTCCCCCTCATCTTCGCCGGCCTGATGGGCCTCGCCATCCTGATCTACGTCATTCTCGACGGCTTCGACCTCGGCATCGGCATTTTGTTCGCGGTCGCCGAGGACGCCGAGCAGGATACGATGATCGCGGCGATCGGTCCGTTCTGGGACGCCAACGAGACCTGGCTGGTGCTGGCCGTCGGCCTGCTGCTGGTCGCCTTCCCGATGGCGCATGGCGTCATCCTGACCGCGCTCTACATTCCGGTGTTCGTGCTTTTGGTCGGGCTGATCCTGCGCGGCGTCGCCTTCGATTTTCGCGCAAAGGTGCCGAGCGGCAAGAAGCATCGCTGGAACCGCATCTTCTTCCTCGGCTCCGTCATCGCCTCGCTCGCGCAAGGCTATATGCTGGGCGTCTATGTGCTCGGCCTCGATGTCGGCGTGGGCGGCATGGCATTCGGCGCGCTGGTGGCGTTCTGCCTGGCCGCGGCCTACGCGGCGATGGGCGCCGCCTGGGTGATCTACAAGACCGAAGGCGCGTTGCAGAAGAAGGCGGTGCGCTGGCTGCGCACCGCGCTGGTGCTGACCGCGCTCGGCATGGCGGCGGTGTCGCTGGCGACCCCCTTCGCCAGCCCGCGCATCTTCGACAAATGGTTCGTCTGGCCGCAGATGCTGTACCTGTCGCCGCTGCCGATCCTGTCGGCGCTGCTGTTCCTGTGGCTGTGGCGGCAGACCTTCCATCTGCCGAAACCCGACGACCGCCATTCGCTGACGCCGTTCCTGACGCTGGCCGGCATCTTCGTGCTCGGCTTTGCCGGCCTTGCCTGGTCGTTCTACCCGTTCGTGGTGCCCGATCGGCTGACCATCTGGCAGGCGGCGTCGGCTACCGAAAGCCTGGCCATCATCCTGGCAGGCACCGTGGTGGTGCTGCCGATCATCATCTTCTATTCCTTCTATGCCTACCGCGTATTCGGCGGCAAGGCGACGGATCTCACCTACGACTGATACGCCGCCTTCCCAACCGCCGAGGCATGGCGAAGGGTCAGATCAACCCGCTGTCGCGCGCGGCCGCGGTCGCCTCGCCGCGCGACACGGCGTCCAGCTTGCCCAGCACCGCAGAGACATGGTGGTCGACCGTCTTGGGCGAAATGGCGAGATGTTCGGCGATGCGCTTGTTGGACAGGCCGCGCTCGATCAGCTGCAGCACTTCCATCTGGCGCTGGGTCAGGCCGGCGCTGTTGGCGCGGGTGGTGCGGCGCGGGCCCCTGGCAATGTGAATGACGCCGCTCTGTCGCATGATGTCGCGCACATGGCTCGCGACCGGCCGGGCGCCGAGCGCCTCGAGAATCTCCAGCGCCGTGCGCTGCGCGGCCTCGTCGCCCTCGGCGAGCGCCAGCGCGCGTTCGTAAGGGGCGTCGAGTTCCGCCCAGGCAGAGGCCGCGCCCCGCCAGTCACCGGCCAGCAGCATGCGGTAGGGCGCGGCCATGCCTGACGTGTCGCCCGGATCGGTATCGGGTGCCAGAAGCTGCCGCCAGCCGGCCAGTTCCGCGAAGACCGCCCGCGTCGGCGACAGGCCTTCGGCAAGGCCGATCAGGCGCAGCGCCTCGGCCTTGTCCGCCTCGCCGAGCCAGGCCCGTTCGGCAATCACCGCCGCATAGGGCAACAGGCGCTGCAGCTCGGCTCCCCTTTCCAGAAACTGCTTCATCTCGGCCAGAAGCGGCTCGGCCGAGGGGTCGCCGCGGCGGACCCTCAGCCGCGAAAGCGCCACAAGGGCCGGATAGCGCACCAGTGCCGTCGCCCGGTCGTTGGCAATCACATCCAGAGCCTCGGCGGCCGCCTCATTCCAGCATCCCTGACGCAGCAGCAGCTGGGCCCGCACGCCACGCATGTAATCGCGCCATGTCGCGAGATCGTTCTCGATGCAATAGTCGATGCCGCGATCAAGGAAGGATTGGGCCTGGCTGTAGCCCAGCTGGTTCATCTCGCCACAAGCGCAATTGGTGAACGCGCGAGCCGCATGTTCCTGGAAATTCTCTTGCAGCGCGATCTCGAGGCTGCGGACAAGATGCAGCCGGCTTGAGTCCAGGTCCAGCCACTGCTCGGCGGCGCCGACATTGTTGAGAGCATGGCAGACGACTTCGGGCCTGTTCAGCCGTTCGGCGAGCTCGATTGCCCTGGCACCCAGCGACAAGGTCTCGTCCAGCCTTTCGGCCAGCATCGCCAGTTGCGAGAGGTTCGAATAGGCCATGGCAAGCTCGGCGCTGGCCGGTACGGTCTCCAGCAACGCGACCGCCTGGGCGCCGAACATGTCGGCGGCCTGCCGGTCGCCGACAAGATAGGAAAAGCGCGACAGCCATCTGAGGCTGTCGCCTTCCTTCAGCGTGTTGCCGAGCGCCTGCTGCAAGACACGCGCCTGTTCCTGCGCCTTGATGGCCTCTTCGATGCGCGCGATCAGATGGCATTCGAAGGCATATTGCTCGTAAAGGCCGGCGCGCTCTTCCTCGGGCAAGGTGTCGGCCTGGCGCAAGGCGACCTCGTAATAGCCGGCGGCGTCGCGATGGGCGCCGACACGCGAGGCTTCCCGCGCCGCGATCGGCGCGAACTCGCGCACCGCCTCGAGATTATGCGCTTCCACCGCATGGTGGACGAGGCGCGCGGTGGCGATATCCCTGTTCTCAAGCAGCGCCGACAGCGCACGCTGGTTGAACAGTCTCCGGGAACTCGTCGTCAGCATCATCTCGATGGCGCGGCGTGCGATCTCGTGCCGGAAGGCGTAGCCGTCGCCCAGGTCGTCAAGCAGCCCATGCGACACACATTCCGCGAGCTGACCGGCGGCGGCCACGCCGCACAGGCCCTGCAAGGCCCAGGCGTCGGCGCGTCTGGGAAACACCGACACCGCGTCGAGCATCGAACGGGCGCCGGCCGACAACCGTTCGGCGCGTGCGACAACGGCGTCGCGCACGCTGGCAGGTGGCGTCATCTCGTTGTCGGCGCATAAAAGCTCGGTGACGAAGAAGGCATTGCCGGCCGTCGCCCGGTAGATGGCGTCGCCGTCGCGGCCGGCGGCAATGGCGAGCGAGAGCACCGCCGCCTCGCTGAGCAGCGGCACTTCGATCCGCACGACATTGCCGGTGGGAATTTCGCCGAGCGCACGACGCACGCGCATCTGTCCTTCACTGCGGTCGGTGCGCGCCGTCAGGACGAGCAGGATGTGGGTGTTGGCGATGCGGCGGCCGAGAAAGCGGACGAAATCGAGCGTCGCGTCATCCGCCCAGTGCAGGTCCTCGATGATCAGGAGCGTCGGCTGCGTCCTTGCCTCGAAGACTTCGAGCGCGTCGGAAAACAGTGGCAGCCTCTGTCCCTGCCGGGCATCGATCGCCCGCGGCATCGACCATCGCGCCTCGCGGGCGAGATCGTAGAGCGGCCCGAGCGGGTCCGGTATCGAAAGATCCTCGCAGGCGCTGCGGAAAATGCGCACGCCGTCGCCAACGCCGCCGACGAAAGCCTCGACAAGGGCCGACTTGCCGGCGCCTGCCTCGCCGGACAGCGCCGCGACATGGCCGAAGCCACGCGTGGCCTCCGCGAGAAGTCCATCCAGCTGCTCCAGCTGTGCCTGCCGTTCCAGAAGCATCGTCATTCGCTCAACAGGGATGGTGTCTGGGCGTATCCCTGGACGTCCGCCACGAGCGTCCGGGACGATGACCGGAAATGTGCCCCTCCCCACATTTTCGGTGCCACCTACCACATAACGTCGCCACTATAGGGAATCTTCCAACAAAAAAATAGGGAAAGGCTCCGATGCGCGCCCTTGGCGAGCGTGATCAATGTCCTGCCGCGCTCAAATCGAGCGTGAATCAACGAAAAAGGGAAACTTGATATGCCTCGCTATGTGGTACAACGCACATTTCCTGACGGCCTCATCGTGCCGATGAACGACGCCGGCGCCGACGCGCTGGGCGGCGTCATCATGCGCAATGCGGAGAAGGGCGTGACCTGGGTGCAATCCTTCGTGTCGCCCGACAAGAAGCAGAGCTTCTGCATCTATGACGCGCCTTCGCCGGAAGCGATCCGCAGCACGGCCCAGAAGAACGCGCTGCCCGTCGACAAGATCACGGAGGTGCGGGTCCTTGACCCTTACTTTTACCGTTGATCCCTTCGATGGGCGTCAAACTGCCCTTCGCGGCGGTGGCGACATCCCTGACGAAGCGCTCGGCGAGGTGCTGGCGGCTTCGAGACCCGTCGGACGACGGCCGTTACTGGGCCGGCTTCCCTGGCGGCTTGCCTCGCTGCTGTTCGCACCATTGCGCAAGGGTCGGCGCCGGTTGCCACCGCAGGACGACTATCTGAGACGCGACATCGGCTTGCCGGAGCTCGAGGAGCTGCCGCAGTACTGGGATTTCACCCGGTCAGACCCCTGACACGTGCAGCCATCCGATTTCGCGGCGGCGGGAGCGGCTGCTCCCGCGCACCATCAACAACGAGGAGAGAAAATGAACATTCATGTGTGGACCAAGCATCTCATCAACCTGTCGATCCTGTCGATCGCGGCCACGGCGGCGAATGCCCGTGATACGGGCACGCTGGATGAGAAGGTACGGGCAGCCAATGGCCGTTTCGAGAATGTGGCGATGGCCACCGCCGAAGGCTATGCGCCGATCCCTTGCGCCAGCGGCATCAGCGGCGGCGCCATGGGCATCCACTATGTCAACGCGGCCTACCTGAAGGACGATGCCGTCGATCTCGCAAAGCCGGAGGCTGTCATGTACGAGCCGATGGCGGACGGCCGGCTTAAACTGGTGGCGGTCGAATACATAACCTCGAAAGGCCCGGCCTCGCTGGAAGGGCAGCTGTTCAACTTCAACAGCGCGCCCAATCGCTATGGCCTGGGCGCCTTTTACGAGCTGCATGTCTGGGCCTGGAAGAAGAACCCGACCGGCACCTTCGCCGACATGAACCCCGATGTGTCGTGCGACGCGATGAAGGCCATGTAACGGCTGGACAGCCGGGGCGCGTATCTACCCCCCGCGAGGGATATACGCGCCCCGTCGAACTCAGTTGCTCGCCGACAGCACCAGCACCGGCTTCTCGCTGTACAGCGCCGGGAACAGCTGCTTCAGGTTCGCCACCTTGGGCAGGTCGTTGTAGACGATGTAGGGATAGGTCGGGTTCAGCGTCAGAAAGTCCTGGTGGTAGTTCTCGGCCGGGTAGAAGGTCTTGCCGGTCTCGATCGTGGTGACGATCGGCGCCCCATACAGCTTGGCCTTGTCGAGCTGGGCGATGTAGCTCTGCGCGATCTTCTTCTGGGTATCGTTTTCGGCGAAGATCGTCGAGCGGTACTGGGTGCCGGAGTCCGGACCCTGGTAGTTGAGCTGCGTCGGGTTGTGGGCGACCGAGAAATAGACCTGCAGCAACTGGCCGTAGGTCACCTTCGAGGGATCATAAGTGATCTCGACGGATTCGGCGTGGCCGGTGCGGCCGGTGCCGACCGTCTCGTAGACGGCGTCATCCTTGGCGCCGCCGGTATAACCGGAGACAGCCTGGCTGACGCCCTTGACGTGCTGGAACACGCCCTGCACGCCCCAGAAGCAGCCGCCGGCGAAGATCGCCTTCTCGCTGCCCGAGGCCGCCTTTTCGTCCAGCGCCGGCGGCGGGATCACCACGGCGTCTTCCGCCGAGACGGCCGGCGTCAGCCAGAAGGCGGCACCGGCGGCGGCCAGGGCGAGTGCGGCGAGCGCACTCCTGGCAAAGCCGGTCGAACGGGTCTTGATGTCGGTCATGGTTGCACTCCTCATGGCTTGCCCCTTTGATCAGCAACTGGGGATCAGTCTATTGGATCAGCTACGATGGCGCGATGCGCGAGTTGCGGCCCAGCCTCACATTCGTGCGACCGGGCGCATGTCCTCGCCCTAGTTGGCCGGAGCCATGGCGTCCGCCGCCGGCTTCATCGCGTCGGCCGCGGGCTTCATCGCATCAGCGGCGGGCTTCATCGCATTGGTGGCCATCGGGTCGGCGGGCTTCATCGCGTCGGTCGCCGGCTTCATGGCATCGGCTGGCTTCATTGCATCCGTGGCCGGTTTCATGGCGTCGGTCGCCATCGCATTGGCCGGCTTCATGGCATTGGTCGTGTCATCGGCACGGGCGCCGGCGACGAAGACGGCGGCCGAAAGCGCGAAAGCGAGCGCCGGCAGGGTCAGGTACTTGGTCATGGGAGTCTCCTTGGGTTTTGGCGCGCGGAAGCGGGCCGGGTGATGCGTTGCCGTGTTCCACGGCCCCGCGCGATAAAGGATGATCAGTTGGTCGCGGCGGCCAGGATCGGCCCGCCGCCGGGCGATTGCACCAGCACGGCGGTGCTCAAGCCACTGGCCGCGGCGGGCAGCGCATAGGCGGTGGCGTCGCCGGTCCAGTTGCCGAGCTTTTCCAGTGCATGGACGACATTGGCATGCGGCAATGTGCGGCCGGTGTTTTCGCCACGGGCGACCGGCACCTGCACGACGCCCTTGGTATAGCGCACCAGCCAGACATCGGCCTTGCCGCCGGGTGCCGCGCCGGCACCGATCGCGACCTTGCCGCCCTCGAGCGACAGCGAGGGGCCGCCGGTCCTGGCCGTTGCCTTGATCAGATGCTCGATTTCGCCTTGCGCGGCGCCGACGACATCGGCATGGCCGTTGACCACCACCTGCGGGGTGAACGGGCCGTCATGGCCGAGCGACGGTTCGTAGGAGACCTGGCGCTGGGTGAATTCCTGTTTGCCGAACGTGTCCTTCCAGCCGAGATAGTCCCAGTAGGTGACGTTGAAGGACAGCGCCAGCACGCCGGGCTGGTCCTTGACCTTGATGAGGTTGGCGTTGGCCGGCGGGCAGGACGAGCAGCCCTGGCTGGTGAACAGCTCGACCACGGTAAGCGGCTGGGCGGCGGCGGCACCGAGCGAGGCCGCGAGCGCGAGCGCGCCCAGGCTGGACAGTGCGGCGAACCTCAGGGCAGGTAATCTCGGCATCGGCTTGCTCCATGGGGGCGGCGCTGGGACGCGCCGGTCATTCCCCATTTCGCTGATACCTGCCGCTTCGTTACAGCGCTCACCGGTTTGTGATGAGGCGCGATCGTCCTTCCCCCACACGGGGTGAAGGACGAGCAGGTCCTTACTGCGTCAGCGCCGTCTCGGATGGCCGCTGGTTGAAGTCGCACTTGCCGGTGACATTGTAGAAGAAGTCGGCATTGGTATAATCCGCCGGAAGGGAGTTACCGCCATCTTCCCAAGCCTGGTAGCTGGTCTCCGCGCACGGCACGACTTTAAAGATGTCGATCAGCTTGCCCGCGGCAACCTCGACCAAGGGCGTGAGTGTGGTGCCCGGTACGGTGCCCAGATAGAGGTGGTTGGAGGTATTGGTGTCGTTCGATTTGAACGTCGCCTTGTTGCCGGTCGTGACTTCCATCTGCAGGGAGAGCTGGCCCATCTGGCTGACGTCGACGGCGGCACCGGCGCCGTCGGCAGGCACGTTGGTGGTGGCGCACGTGATCTGGAAATAGATCGTCTTCTTGCTGTTGCCGTCGTATTCGGGGCTCACTATCGCGCCCACCGGCGGGTTGGTGAAATTGGATGTCGAGCCCACGGTGGTGCACGTCTGCGTCTGGACCACGGTCGGCGTCGAACCCTTGACAAGCGATATCGTGGTCGTGCCGTAGCCCTTCTGTTCCTTCATGGAATAGGATTTGGTCCCGACCTTGTATGTATAGGTGTAGGGCGCGTAGACGTAACTGGCCGTCATCAGTTTTTGCGCCGCCGACCCGCCGAAACTCGTGCCGTAAAGCGTCACCGTCTTGTTCCAGTAACCCGACACCTTGTCGACCTTGAACGTCGCCTGCACCAGGCTGGGCGCCTTGTTGACCCCCGATTTGACCGCGACCGGCACGCTGTTGATCCTGGCGATGGTCATGAAATTGGTCGGCATGGCGAAGCTGGCCGACGTCTGCGCCGCGACGGTGCCGTCGGAGGCAACGTTGAAGCTCACCAGCGTCGCGGTGCCTTGGCCGTTGTTGGCGATGAAATTGTCCTGCAGCGCCTGCTGGCGGTCAGGCAGCGTCGTGGTCGTCGGCAGCGTGGTGATCGCCAGCGTCGCGGCATCCAGCGCGGCCTGCATGCCGGAGCGGGTCTGGACGGCATCGGTATAGTCGACCGAGAAGCCGACGGCGCTGATCAACGGCACCAGGCTCAGGAAGAACAGCGGCATCATGGACCCGCTGCGGGAGCGGGCAAACCTGTCTGCAATTTTCTGCATTTCTTTACCCCCAAGGACATTAGCAGCCGTGCAAATACCACGCAGCCGGCAAATCAAGGTCTAACGGGATCGATCAAAGTTTATGCATTTGCGGTCGCTTGACCGATATTCTCGATTTTCCGGCGCCGCTCTCCGCTTCGTGGCCGCCGGGCAGCCCTTGCGCCGCAAGCCTTGCCGCCGCTGGCCGCCCCTGCTAAAGCGCGCGCATGAGCACGCCCCTCGACCACATCCGCAATTTCTCCATCGTCGCCCATATCGACCATGGCAAATCCACGCTTGCCGACCGCCTGATCCAGCTGACCGGCGGGCTGGAGCTGCGCGACATGAAGGAGCAGGTGCTGGACTCGATGGATATCGAGCGCGAGCGCGGCATCACCATCAAGGCGCAGACGGTGCGGCTGAAGTACCACGCCAACAATGGCGAGGACTATATCCTCAACCTCATCGACACGCCCGGACATGTCGACTTCGCCTATGAAGTGTCGCGTTCGCTGGCCGCCTGCGAGGGCTCGCTGCTGGTGGTCGACGCTTCGCAGGGCGTCGAGGCGCAGACGCTGGCCAATGTCTACCAGGCGATCGACAACAACCACGAGATCGTCGTGGTGCTGAACAAGGTCGACCTGCCGGCCGCCGAGCCAGAGCGCATCCGCGAGCAGGTCGAGGAAGTGATCGGCATCGACGCCTCCAACGCCGTGCTGATCTCGGCCAAGACCGGGCTTGGCATTCCCGATGTGCTGGAGGCAATCGTCCACCAATTGCCGCCGCCGCGCGAGGGCGATGCCACCGCGCCCTTGAAGGCGATGCTGGTCGACAGCTGGTACGACGCCTATCTCGGCGTCATCGTGCTGGTGCGCATCATCGACGGCGTCCTGAAGAAGGGCCAGACCATCCGCATGATGGGCACCGGCGCCAAATACCTGGTCGAGCGCACCGGCGTGTTCACGCCCGCCCGCATCAATGTCGACGAGCTTGGCCCCGGCGAATTCGGCTTCTTCACCGGCTCGATCAAGGAAGTGGCCGACACGCGCGTCGGCGACACCATCACCGAGGACAAGCGCCCTACCGCGCATGCCTTGCCCGGCTTCAAGCCGGCGCAGCCGGTGGTGTTCTGCGGCCTGTTCCCGGTCGACGCCGCCGATTTCGAGGACCTGCGCGCCGCCGTCGGCAAACTGCGCCTCAACGACGCTTCTTTCTCTTATGAGATGGAAACCTCCGCCGCGCTCGGCTTCGGCTATCGCTGCGGCTTCCTCGGCCTCTTGCACCTCGAAATCATCCAGGAGCGGCTGGAGCGCGAGTTCAACCTCGACCTGATCGCCACCGCGCCCTCGGTCGTCTACCGGCTGCTGCTCACCGACGGCTCGGTGAAGGAACTGCACAACCCGGCCGACATGCCCGACGTGGTCAAGATCTCGGCCATCGAGGAGCCGTGGATCCGCGCCACCATCCTGACGCCCGACGACTATCTCGGCGGCATATTGAAGCTCTGCCAGGATAGGCGCGGCATCCAGGCCGATCTCTCCTATGTCGGCAAACGCGCCATGCTGACCTACGACCTGCCGCTCAACGAAGTCGTCTTCGACTTCTATGACCGGCTGAAGTCGATCTCCAAGGGCTATGCCTCGTTCGACTATCACCTGACCGACTATCGCGAAGGCGACCTGGTGAAGATGTCGATCCTGGTCAATGAGGAGCCGGTCGACGCGCTCTCCATGCTGGTGCACCGCACGGCGGCCGAAAAGCGCGGCCGGCAGATGTGCGAGAAGCTGAAGGAGCTGATCCCGCATCACCTCTTCAAGATCCCGATCCAGGCCGCCATCGGCGGCAAGGTCATCGCCCGCGAAACCATCTCCGCCCTGCGCAAGGACGTGACCGCCAAGTGCTACGGCGGCGACGTCTCACGCAAACGCAAGCTGCTGGACAAGCAGAAGGAAGGCAAGAAGCGGATGCGCCAGTTTGGCAAGGTGGATATTCCGCAGGAGGCGTTTATCCAGGCGCTGAAGATGGGGGATTGAGGGGCCGGTTGGCGCGCAGAGCGCGCCAAGTCATCGATCCAGTGGATCGATGGCAGGCTTCGAATGCGGGGATTTGTCGGAGGCAGCGGGCCCCCCGCCAGCGCGGCAGGGAAGCTGCGCGGTGGGTGTTCCGCGAGAGTGCATGGTCGCGGTATATGCCAGACCTACGATTTTGGTGCCAGACCCCACCTGATGTACTTGCCTAGCAGTCGACTTAAACAGCAGTCTCACTTGCCAGTAGCTGCTCCACTAACTCAACCGATTGTACTTCTGGAGCATCTATGTGCTAGCGTGCCCCTCCAGGGGGATAGAAGCATGCCTAAGAACAAAAGAGAATCATTCATTGAGAGCGAGCGAGCCGACCAATTCGCCGCAACACTGGAAGAGGCTACACGCTCGACCGAGGAAGGCGTCAAGTACTTCATTGAGCCTGCTAAGGGGACGTTGTCTCGGGGAAAAACACGGCGACATCATTTTATTTTTGGTCGACGTGGTTCTGGCAAATCAAGCCTTCTGAATAAGTTGCGGGCGGAGCTAACTCTGGATCGGATGCCTGTAGCATATATCGATCTAGAGACCTTCAAGGGCCACAGTTATCCAGACGTTCTGATAAGCATCATCATTAAAACCTTGGATAGCTATTCTGAATGGTTTTCCACTGCAGGCGTTTACCCCGCATCGAAGCAGTCGTTCTGGAACAGGTTGTTTGGCGCGAAACCCAGAGAGAAATCGATCGATCCTCGCAAAGTAGATGCCCTGCTGAAGCGAGTGACGCAAATGCGGGCCGAATTGGCTCATCTGCTGACAGAGCCCGAAGAGATTTCCCGAGTAAGGAAGTCAAAGCAAACGAAAGAACGGAACGCAAATGGTAAGGGGTCAGTCGACCTCCCTCAGCTTCATCTCGAGGGCGGGGTGTCTCGGTCATCTGGCACAGAGCGAGAGATACAGGACAACTACAGCTCGAAAAAAATTGAGACACTTCACCGCCGAATAATAGACTTCAAGCAGCTTTTCGCAGATCTTTCCACTATTTCTGGAAAACAGAGCTACCTTTTTCTTGACGATCTGTATCATATTCGTTCCGATCACCAAGCCGAGGTTGTCGACTACTTTCATCGTATAACTAAAGGAACTAACACATGGCTCAAGATTGGAACAATCAAGCATAGAACTCAGTGGTATTTTTTTGGCCAACCGCCGATCGGTATGAAGTTGGGGGACGACGCCGACGAGATCGATTTGGATGTGACGCTTGAGAAATACGATCTCACAAAGGAATTCTTGATAAAGGTTTTGGATCAGTTTTGTCGCGAGCATGATAGCAAAGTGGCCGATATCCTCTCAGACGGGGCCAGAGATAGGCTCGTACTCGCCAGCGGTGGAGTCGCACGCGATTTTCTGAGTATTGTTAGGCGCTCAATAGATGTCACAAGGCAGCGCTTGGCGGGCAATGACCGTTTTCGCGGCGACAGAATTTCGGCGGAGGATGTCAACAAAGCAGCTGGCGAGCTGGACGGGTTTAAGCGAGAGGATTTTAATAGAGACACCTCAGACGACGACTCGCAGAAACTAAACGACTTGTTCGAGGATGTTAAGAAGTTTTGTATCGATAAGGTCAATTGTAATTGTATACTTGTTAACAAGGAGACAAAGACAGACAGTGCCAACATGATAAAAGAGTTGGTTGATCTAAAATTCTTGCATCACGTTAGATCAAGAGTCACCACCAGAGATAAGGCCGGCCAGATCTACGACGCTTACATGCTTGACATCAGCCAGTACTCAGGTGAGCGGAAGCGAAGAAACCTTGATATGATTGAATTTTGGCACAAGGACGGAGAGAACCAACTTAGAAGGAGTTCTCTAGTTTTTACCTGATGCGATGTGCCAACGGGGTCCACGCTTCCGGCCTGTAGGACTTTGTGCGAAACCGTACCAAGCATCCCGCCTCGGTTGATCGTGCTCCCATCGCCAGCTACAAAAATCGTGCGGCGGACCTTAATCAGGTCGCCAGTGGCCGGCGCGGGACTCAGGCAATTGTCTTCACCGGCATGCGCCCGGCCATCTCGCCGCCAACAATCCAGTTGACGAGGCCTATGTCGACATGCGCCGTGCGGGTGAGTTGGCGCAAGCAGGGCCTTGCAATGATCGGCCCATTGCGCCTCGGGGATGCGGTGTTCAGCAATGGATGCCTTGAACGCCCTGCGCAGCGCATGGAAAGTGAGTGGCGGCCCGGTGGGGTCTTCCATTTGCATTGCTACCGGAGGGGCGGGAGTACGCTGACACTCTCAAGCACCAGCGCCCATTGAGTGGCCAGCGACAGCGCAACCATGCGCCCTGTGGCGGCAGCGGTCCATCGATCGGGACCGCACGCTTTGCGTCGTACATGAAATGTTGGGGCTGGCGATGCCAATGCAGTAGGGCGCCTTGCCTTCTCCCCAGAGAGCACGGAAGGCGAACGTCGGCGCCGCCCCTCATTGCCCTGCCGGGCATTTCTCCCCGTAAACGGGGCGAAAGAAGCTGGCGCAACGCCGGCGCCTTTTCCACAACGCTGGCGATTGGCGAATCGGCGATGACAGCGCCCTTCGCCCGTTTACGGGGAGTTGAGGAGTGGCCCGCGCAGCTGCTTGGCTTTTCGAACGACGAAGTGGACGGCAGCCAGATGAGGGGCAGCGCCAATTTTTACAAAGATGCCCTTACCGTGCCTCAGCGGCGCCCTCGCCTGAGCCTCACGCCTCCAACCAAACCTTCTCAAAGTGCTGCTCCAGCGCCTGGTGCTGCTCGCAGCCTTCGACGCCCTTGCGATAGGTCCGGTAGACCGAGCGCCAGTAGGGCTGGATGATGATGCCGGAATCGCGCAAATTCTTCTCGATGCCGGCCATGATCTCCTTGCGGGCCTTGGCGTCGGGCATCGCCAGCGCCTTGTCGAGCAAGTCATCGAACTCCTTGCTGGCGTAGGCGCTTTCGTTCCAGGCGGCGCCCGACTTATACGCCAACGCCAGCACCTGGACGCCGAGCGGCCGGCCCAGCCATTCGGTGCAGGAGAAGGGGTATTTGCTCCAGTCGTTCCAGAAGGTGGCGGCGGGGAGCACGGTGCGCTTGATCTTGAGGCCGGCCTCGCGCATCTGCGCCGAGATGGCGTCGGCGGTGCTCTTTTGCCATTCGACGTCGACCGAGATGAGCTCATATTCATGGTCTGGCTTGCTGGAGGCGGCGAGCAATTTCCCGGCCTCCTCCACGTCGCGTCTGGCCGGGCCGATATCGGCATATTCGGGGTGCATGGGACCGACATGGTGGTTGTCGGCGGGTTTTCCCCGCCCGTCGAGGCCGAGCTTCAGCACTGCGGAATTGTCGACGGCGAGCTGGGCGGCGCGGCGCAGCTTGACGTCCTGATAGGGCGCGTTGCCGACATTGAAGCGGGCGACGATGGTGGAGCCGGTGGCGATCTCGGAATTCTTCAGCCCCATACTGTCGGTCTGCGATACGGCGTCGGAGGCGGTTTCGTGGTCGGTGTCGATCTCGCCGGATTCGAAGGCCGACAGCATGGCATTGGGGTCGGAGCCGTAGTCGATCCACTGGATGCCATCGAGCCAGAATTCGCCCTTCCACCACGGCTTGTCCTTGCGCTTCACCTCGGCGCTCGTTTCGGCGTCCCATTTCACCAGCGCGCAGGGGCCGGTGGTGATGGCGAGCGCCTTCATGGGGTCGCCATCGCCCTCATAGGAGCGGTGCATGATCAAAGCGGGATAGTCGGCCATGCCGGCGATCAGCGAAATGTCGGGCTTCGGCAGGTTGAGCTTTATCGTGTAGTCGTCGACCTTCTCGATGCCGCCGTCGACCACCTTCTTGGTGTCGGCATTGACCAGCGCGCCCATGCGCGCGGCGACCGAATTGCCGGCGACACCGGCCTCGCACCAGCGGGTGAGGTTGTGGACGACATCGTCGGCGTTGAAGGCGTCGCCGTTCGACCAGGTGATGCCCTTGCGCACATGCAGCGTCAGCGTTCTGGCGTCGTCGCTCATCTCCCATTTTTCCAGGAGCCAGGGCTCGAACGAGAAATCGGTGTTCCAGCGCACCAGATATTCGTTGCAGTGGCGGGCGACGTTGGACATTTCGACGCCGTCGAAGGTGCGCGGGTCCTTGAAACCCTTGACGTTCATGGCGACGCGGAGGATGCCGCCCTTCCTGGGCTCGGCGGCGCGGGCAGGCGTCGGGGCGAGGCCACCAAGAGCCAGAGCGCCGGCGGCACTGACGCCAAGCCCGGCCATCAACGCCAGATATTCGCGGCGGTTGATGGCGCCGGTTTTGAAATCGTCGGCGACGGGCTTGGCTTGCGGGTGCAGTTTGCGGTCGGTCAGCATGAATTTCATCGTCGTTCCCCTTGTCGTTGGTGCATGCCGCCCAGAAGCGCAGGGGAGTTCTGGGACAGCGGCATGCACGGAAACAGGCTTGTCCCGACGAATCGCCAACGCGGGGGCGGCTGCGACCGCCGGGACGCCTTTGCCTGAGGGTGCGATGATAGAAGGGGGTGGCGCTGGGGAGTGTTCTGGAATCCGCAGGAGTTGTGCGGTGCTCCGCAGGGCGCTCACGCTTCGAGGGGTGGCGCCAATAAAAAAGCCCGGCGCGAGGCCGGGCTTTTCGGAAACGAGTATGAGAAGCCTCAGCTCACCTGGACCTTCGAGGACGCGGCCTGGTCCTCGGCGATCTTCTGCTGGAACATCTGCGCGAAATCGATCGGGTCGAGCATCAGCGGCGGGAAGCCGCCATTGCGGGTCGCCTCGGCGATGATCTGGCGGGCGAAGGGGAACAGCAGGCGCGGGCATTCGATGAACAGGATCGGCAGCATGTGCTCCTGCGGGAAGCCCGAAATGGCGAAGACGCCGCCATAGACCAGCTCGACGTTGAACAGCACTTCCTGGTCGAAGGAAGCCTTGGCGTTCAGCGTCAGATTGACGTCGAACTGCTTGTCGGAGAGCGGGTTGGCGTTGACGTTGACGTTGATGGCGATGCCGGGCGCCTTGTCGCGGCCGCGCAGCGAATTCGGCGCGCCGGGGCTTTCGAAGGACAGGTCCTTCACATACTGGGCCAGGACGTTGAGCGAAGGCTGCTGCCCCGCATTGCCGTTTCCGTTGGCGCCGACCGGCGCGTCATCATTGCTGGCCATGAGCCTTTTCCTTTTGCCTGGGCAGCGTTGCTGACCGAATTGAAATCGGGCGTTCGCTACCATGGCCGGCATGACAAGACAAGGTTTGCCGCCTTGCTTGTCACCTCGTCATTCCAGGGCGAAGCAGCCGCACGGCGGCGTCGCGGAGACCCCTGGAGCGAAGCGTCGGATGGCCGACCTAATCGTCCTTGAGACGCCGCCACGGCGAATTGTGATCCGGGCCGCGCTTGAGATCGTCCTCGCGCGAATAGTCGCCGTCGTCGAGGTCGATGACCTTGTCGCGCGGCCGGCCGCGGAACCCGCCGGCCGAGAAATCGGTGGCCACCACGATGCGGCCCTTGAAGCGGCTCCAGGCGAAGTCGCGCACCGGCGGCAGGAACAGCAGCAGGCCGATAATGTCGGTGATGAAGCCGGGGATGATCAAGAGGATCGCCGCCACCACGATCATGGCGCCATGGGCCAGCTGGCGGCTGGGATCATGGCCAGCATCCATCTCGGTGCGAATGCGGGTCATGACGCCGAAACCCTGGTGCCGGAGCAAAAGCACGCCGGCGATGCTCGAGGCCAGCACCAGGCCGACCGTCGCCAGCGCGCCGATCTCACGGCCGACGACGACGAAACCTGCGATTTCCAGCAGCGGGAGCGCGAGGAGGAAGAAGGGAAGCAGCGAAATGCGCAAGTCTTTACCGACCATTCGATTGTTTTACCCGCTGGCGACCAATCGCCGCTGGCACGAAGGCTGTTAGATAGGTATGCCTGCCTTTGATTTGAATGATTGCACCTTGCGTTCTATATGCTTTGAATGTTGAACGCTATGCGACCGCGGCCTGTTGGCTGGATGGTCCGGCCTAGAGGCAGGGATTGATTGGCGGAAGATATGGGTTTCTTCGACTTCGGCACGATTTTCTTCCTGATCGCGGCGGTGGTGATCTTCTTTCAGCTGCGCAACGTGCTGGGCCGTCGGACCGGTAGCGAGCGGCCGCCCTTCGACCCCTACACGGCGGCGCGCACCGAGAAGGACGCCACCCAGAAACCCGAGAATGTCGTTTCGCTGCCGCGCAAGCGGCTGCCGGGCGAGCCGGCGCCTGCCGATGCCTACACGGCGATCGACGCTTTCGCCAAGCCCGACACCGATCTCAACAAGGGCCTGCGCGCGATCAAGGACAATGATCCGTCCTTCGATCCGAAAGGCTTCGTCGACGGCGCAAAGATGGCCTACGAGATGATCGTCATGGCCTATGCCGACGGCGACCGCAAAACGCTGAAGAACCTTCTGTCGCGCGAAGTCTATGACGGTTTCGTCGCCGCGATCGGCGAACGCGAGGCCAAGTCGGAAAAGATCCAGTCCTCCTTCGTCGGCATCGACAAGGCCGATATCGTCTCGGCCGAGATGAAGGGCGGCGAGGCGCATGTGACGCTGCGCATCATCAGCGAGCTGATTTCGGCGACGCGCGACAAGGCGGGCGCCGTCATCGACGGCGATCCGGAAACCGTGGCCGAGGTCAAGGATGTCTGGACCTTCGCCCGCGACACGCGCTCACGCGATCCGAACTGGAAGCTCGTCGCCACCGAAGAAGAAGACTGAGTCCCGATGCATGTCGCCCAAAGGTGCGAAGCGGTTTTGGGACAACGACTTGCATCAAAGCCAGGACACGACGCGCGTCGCATGACTCTCTTCGAACTCGACGCGCTTTAAGGCGACGGGGCTCCGGTGTCGCTATCGCCTCTCTTCATCGAAAAATCCTTTGACGACCTGCCCGGCTGGAGCAACGACGACCACCTGCCGGCCTTCGAGGCTTTTCGCCGTTCCGCCTTCCACGCGCCGGTAAAACCCTATCGCAGCGGCGCGCTCGGCGTCGATTTCGGCGCCTTCACGGCGGCCTATGCGGCGGCGCGCACCGCACCGCCCGTGAACCGGTTGGAGGCGCGAACTTTCTTCGAGCGCCATTTCGTGCCGATGCTGGTCCGCGCCGAGACCGGCGCCGGGCTGGTCACCGGCTTCTACGAACCGCAGGTCGAGGCGTCGCCGGTGCGCACGGAGCGGTTTGCCGTGCCGCTGCTGTCGCGCCCGGCCGATCTCGTCGATGTCGACGACGCCAACCGGCCGCAGGGGATGGATGCCTATCTCGCCTTCGCACGCCGCACGGCGGACGGACCGGCCGAGTATTTCGACCGTGGCGCGATCGAGCGCGGGGCGCTTCAGGGCCAAGGGCTGGAAATCGCCTGGCTGGCCGACAAGGTCGACGCCTTCTTCATCCATGTGCAAGGCGCCGCACGGCTGGCGATGACCGACGGCCGGCTCCGCCGCGTCACCTATGCGGCCAAGTCAGGCCAGCGTTTCACCGGGCCGGGCAAGATCCTGAGCGAGCTGGGCGAAATCCCGCTGGCGCAAGTGACGATGCAGTCGATCCGCGCCTGGTTCAAGGCTCATCCGGGGCGCATTGACGAGATCCTGTGGCAGAACCGCTCCTACATCTTCTTCCGCGAAGCCGATGTCGAGGACGCGGCCCTCGGCCCGATCGCCGCCGCCAAGGTGCCGCTGACGCCGGGCCGTTCCGTCGCCGTCGACCGGCTGCTGCATACATTCGGCACGCCCTTCCACATCGACGCGCCGACGCTGACGGCATTCGACGAAAGACCGTTCCGGCGGCTGATGATCGCGCAGGACACCGGCTCGGCCATCACCGGGCCGGCGCGGGGCGATCTCTTCGCCGGCTCCGGCGACGCGGCCGGCGAGATCGCCGGCGTGGTGCGCAACGCCGCCGATTTCTACGCGCTGGTGCCGCGCCTGCTGGCCGGGGGCGCCAGATGAGCAAGCGCCCGGACAAGCTCAGCGAGGACGACCGGGTGCTGTGGAACCTGGTGGCGCGCACGGCCAAGCCGCTGAAGGGCAGGGCGGCCGTCGACATTCCCGATATCGCCGCCGACGCCAGGCCGACATCGCCGCAGGCGGCGCAGCCCGCCACCAATGCGCCGGGCGCGGCAAAGCCGAAGGCGCAGCATGTCACGCATCGCCTCGACGAGCCGACGCTGGACAAATTGTCGAAGGGCCGGCTGCCGATCGAGGGCCGCGTCGACCTGCATGGGATGACGCAGGACGAGGCCTATTCGCTGCTGTTCTCGTTCCTGCACCGGGCGCATGCCGGCGGCATCCGCTATGTCCTGGTCATCACCGGCAAGGGGTCGTCCTCCGGCGGCGACGGCGTGCTGCGGCGCGCGGTGCCCGCCTGGCTGTCTACGCCGGCATTCCGGCCGCTGGTCTCCAGCCACGACCATGCCGCCCGCAACCATGGCGGCTCCGGCGCGCTCTACATCAGGCTGCGGCGGGTGCGTTCATGAGGGCTGAAGCCGTGGAGCCGGGCGCATGACGCCGTTCGGCGAGAGGCTGCGGGCGCTTCGCGCCGAGCGCGGCGTCACCCAGAAGGACATGGCGGCGGCGATCGGCATCAGCGCCGCCTATCTGTCGGCGCTCGAGCACGGCAGGCGCGGGGCGCCGACCTGGACGCTGATCCAGAAGATCATCGGCTATTTCAACATCATCTGGGACGACGCCGAGGAGCTGGCGCGGCTGGCCGAAGCCTCGCATCCGCGCGTGAAGCTGGACACGTCGGGTCTCAACCCGGCCGCCACAGAGCTGGCCAATCTTCTGGCCGAAAACATCGAAAAGCTCGACGAGGCGGAGCTGCGCCGCATCACCGCCTCGATCCGCGCGGCGCTGGGCCGGCTGAAGTAACCGGTCTATCCGGATTCCGCGACGGCCGGGCGGCCGCCTGGTCGCAAGACAGTGCCCGCCGGCATTGGCCAGCGGGCAGCTGTGGCGAGATCAGTTCTTGCCGGCCGTGCCGCCGTTGGGGTTGCCGCCGTTGGTGCCCGGGCGATCATGGTCGCCACGGCCAC
Source organism: Mesorhizobium sp. HAY1-8B (assembly GCF_056868045.1). NCBI lineage: Bacteria > Pseudomonadati > Pseudomonadota > Alphaproteobacteria > Hyphomicrobiales > Phyllobacteriaceae > Mesorhizobium > Mesorhizobium sp. HAY1-8B. The sequence continues at coordinate 875,662 of NZ_CP200321.1, read as the reverse complement.
CGTTTCCACCACCCAGGCAGTCCGATGCGCCGGCAGTGCCACAACAACGGCCGGCCCAGAGGTCATTGAGGTTGGTGTGGGCGCAGCTGACCGTCTGGTCGGCCATCGCGGATCCGCCCAGGGCCGATACGGCGGCGACGGCGAGAAGGGTGTTTCGCAGAAAAGCAGTCATTTGAAGTCTCCATGATTGGGTTTTCGTCATTCACGGCTGTGTGTCGCCGGGCGAACGAAAATGGTTCATGGAGATGCGGAAATTTTTTTTCGGGATGCGCGGCGGAGCCTCCTCGCCTTCGTCATCCACGGGCGAAGCGGACGCGCAGACCCGAGAATCCATGCCGCGACTTGCGAGCGCCGCAGCGGTGAAGAATGTAGTCATGCCGACATGAAGATGGCCCGCGCCTGTTCCTGGGCCGCCGTGTTCTATGTTGGTGTCACGGCATGGATCCTAGGGTCTGCGCGCGTCGCTACGCTCCTTGCTCCGCCCTAGGATGACGAAGCACTGGTGGTGGCGCCGCCTCACAACCGGGGCAGCCCCAGCCCCTATTCCACCGACCCCACCAGGACCTGCTGGCCGCCGCGGATCGAGACCCAGCGGCCGGTGTTGTCGATCGCCTGCCGCTTGAGGAAGCGGTAGCCGGTCTGGTCCCAGGCCCTGACCTTGTCGGTCAGGTTGTCGAGCACGTAGTCGCCCTTGTCGGTGCGCACGGTCAGCACCGAATGGCCTTCGCCGTCTGGTTTGCGCACCACGGTTATCAGGAGGTCGGCGAGCGAGATGCCCGAGCGTGACAGTTGGCGCCGCTTTTCCAGCACATAGTCCTCGCAATCGCCGACGCCTTTGTCGGGATAGGCCCAGACCTCGTCCTTGCCGTAGATGTCCATGTCGCTCATCGGCTTGATGACGGCGTTGACCCTGGCGGTGACATTGATGAGCTTGCGCATCAGCCCGTCGGTCATCCTGGCCGGTGCCAGATTGCTCGCACGGATCGAGCATTCGCCGGGGTGCAGCTTGCAGAAATCATAGTGGCCGATCGGCTGCGAGGTGATGCCCCCGGTCGCCATCGCTCCGGCAGCCAAAGCCGGTGCCATCCAGCCTCCCGTGGCTGCCAGACCGGCCGCAGCCACGCACACGCGCAGCCTTCTCGCCATTGTTGAGGAATTCATTGTCCCCGCTCACCCTGTTGTTAACGAAACGTTAAGGGCGATTGACAGTCCGTGTCAATTACGACGACGGGCTGATTTGCAGCATGGTTACCCGCGGGGAGGGACAGCGGCACTTGTGCAACAGAATCGGCCCTGAAGCCGATTTTGTCCGGAATTGCCTACCGCTTGGCGGTGCGGACCAGCTTCGGCTTCACCGCGACGCGGTTCTGGCGGCCGTAGCTGGTGATGAAGTCGACGATGCGCGGCACGATCTCGGAGCGGAAGCGCGAGCCGTTGAAGACGCCGTAATGGCCGACCGCCGGCTGCATGTAATGGGCCTTCTTGTCGGCCGGAATGTTGACGCACAGATCCTGCGCCGCCTTGGTCTGGCCGAGGCCCGATATGTCGTCATTCTCGCCCTCGACCGTGAACAGGGCGACGTTGCGGATGGCTGACGGATCGATACGGGTACCGCGATGCGTCATCTCGCCCTTGGGCAGGGCATGGCGAACGAAGACGGTGTCGACGGTCTGCAGGTAGAACTCCGCCGTCAGGTCCATGACCGCCAGATATTCGTCATAGAAGTCGCGGTGCTTCTCGGCGTTGTCGCCATCATGCTTCACAAGGTGCATGAAGAAATCCTTGTGGGCGATGATGTGGCGGTCGAGGTTCATGCTCATGAAGCCGGACAGCTGCAGGAAGCCCGGATAGACCTCGCGGCCGAAGCCCGGCACCGGCCAGGGCGCGCGCATGACGACATTGTCGCGGAACCAGTCGATGCCCTTTTCCTCGGCCAGGAGATTGACCGCGGTCGGGTTGCGGCGGGTGTCGATCGGGCCGCCCATCAGCGTCATGGTCGAGGGCACGAAGGGATCGCCCTTCGCCTCCATCAGCGCCACCGCCGCCAGAACCGGCACGGAAGGCTGGCACACCGCCATCACATGGGTGTCAGGCCCCAGCGCATGGAAGATGTCGACGATGTAATCGATATAGTCGTCGAGATCGAAACTGCCGTCGGCCAGCGGCACCATGCGGGCATCGACCCAGTCGGTGATGTGGACATCGGCATAGGGCAGCATGGATTCCACCGTGCCGCGCAGCAGCGTCGCGTAATGGCCCGACATCGGCGCCACGATCAAAAGCTTCGGATCCGGCTTGCGGCCGGCGGGCACCGCGCGTTCGAAGCGGACGAGATTGCAGAACGGCTTCGACCAGACGGTCTTTTCGGTGACCTCGACGCTCTTCCAGTCGATGACGGTCTTGCCGAGGCCGAAGGCGGGCTTGCCATAGCGGCGCGTGGTACGCTCGAACAGTTCGGCGCCCGCGGCGACCGAACGGCCCCAGGGCGTGTGCGCAATCGGATTGAGCGGGTTGGAGTAGAACATCCGCACCGCGTCGGCATACAGCCGGGCCGGCTGCAGCGCCGCATGGTTCAATTCATAGAGCTGATAGAACATCGACAACCCCGCTGCTGCCTGCGACCGAAGGGACGACGAGCAGCGCCGAGCCTCAAATGTCTCGCGGCGAAGTTAACAACTAATTGCTGCGATGCAATACGTCACGTGGCGTGACCAATGGTTCTTTCGTCCAAAGGCTTGCAAACCCGCCCGGAATGGCGGAGCCGGCTCAGTGTGCGCTGCCGAAATGTGTAGGAAATATGTCTGGCCGCCGGACACCCGACCATGATCCCGAAAACTGGTTTGGGTTTTCGAAGGAGATCATGGTCCAGGGATAATCACATCAAACGCGTGCCATGCAGACCGAGGTATGGCCGGAACCGATGAAGCCGAGCTGGCCGGCGGCGCCCTTCGACAGGTCGAGCACGCGTCCGCGAATGAACGGGCCGCGATCGTTGATGCGCACGATGACGCTTTTGCCATTGTTCTGGTTGGTGACCCGCAATTTGGTGCCGAAAGGCAAGGTGCGGTGGGCGGCGGTCATCGCCGAAGGGTTCATGCGCTCGCCCGATGCGGTTTTCGAGTGCAGCGCGTACCACGAAGCGCGACCGCACTGGCCGGCGGCGGCGGTTGCCGAAGTGGCGGAAGCGCCGACCATCAGGCCAGCAGCGATCGTTACCGCGACAAGCGCGGTCTGGTTTAGGTTCTTCATCTTTAAGGGGTGTCTCCGTTTTTGACAGACCCCAGCCGTTAGGTGCCGAATAAGGCAGGAAATGCGGCAAGCATCTGTCCGTTCCGTGGCGAGATCACACGTTTGGAGTCACCAGGTAACAGTCTGTCAGGGATTTTCCGGCGCAATCTGATCCATTCTCGATGATCTCCGGGCCGATATCCGAGTTCGTTTTGACAAGATACCGGATTAATTTCCAAGTAGAATCCGACGTGATTGTGCCACTTCCTTTGGCTCTTTCATCACGGCCACGACACGGCCATCGATCGACTTGAAAAGAGAGATCCGTCAATGAGACTGACCAAAAATCTGCTGGCCTTGATTGTGCTGGCCATCGGTGCGCTGTGGTCGCTGCAAGGCATCGGCATGGTCGGCGGCAGCTTCATGAGCGGCCAGCCGCAATGGTTTTATATCGGCATCGTCACCATGCTGGTCGGCCTGGCCGGGCTGTTGTGGGCGAACCGGTAGGGGGTGAAAGGTCGACCCCCCAATCGCGCCACCGCCGCAAGACACGTACAACCCGGCCCGGCGGGCAATAAAACAGTCGCCCACGCTATCGGTCCATTCTGTTACCGATCTATCCGGTTCGGACAGAATGCCCTGCCCCCCGGGCGGCCCTAGCCGAACGGCCGGTCCAGGATCGTGCCTTCGAGGCGGGCGAGCTCCGCGGAACCGCGCCGGCACGGTCTTTCCACCGGCACGTCCAGATCGAGCGCGATCTTGCCGGCACTGATCACCACCACAGAAATTGACAAGCCGTTCCGCGTGTTCGATGGTAAGTATAGTATCCTTATCGACATGAGGGAATTGGAGGCGACGATGAGCGGAGACCCCACCACTATGATCGCTCGCGGCTTGCATCGGCCGTCAGCGTCGCGCGAGTCGACGCCCGACACAGCCGTCCCGCCGGGAGCCATCTGTCGCTTTGCGGCCGTCGATGTGCATTTCTGTGCTCTTGATGGCACAAAAGCCTGACAAGATGGCCGAAACGGCTTGAAAACAAAGCAAAATCAACAGTTCTCGGCTTGTATATCATGTCACTAGAATTTATGTGTCATGGATGCTTGGGCGCGGCGGGGAGGCACGCCAGGCGTTTCGCAACGGATGGTCTCAAGCCATCGCATGACAGAGAAACGTTCGGTTTATGCTCACCAAAAAAGGCAAGTACGGCCTCAAGGCGCTTGTACACCTCGCGCAGATGCCGGCGGGGCAGCTCGCTTTCGTCAACGACATCGCGACCGGCAACAACATCCCGAAAAAGTTTCTTGACGCCATCCTGGGCGAGCTGCGCAATGCCGGTTTCGTCCAGAGCCGCAAGGGCAAGGATGGCGGCTACCGGCTGGCGCGGCCTGCCGACGAAATCAAGGTCGGCCATGTCGTGCGTGTCCTCGACGGGCCGCTGGCCCCAATTCCCTGCGCCAGCCGCACACAATATCAGCGCTGCGAAGACTGCAACGAGGCGACATGCCAAGTCCGACATCTGATGCTGGAGGTCCGGCAGGCGATCGCCGAGGTGCTCGACCAGCGCAGCCTCGCCGAAATGCGCGATATCGGCCTCGACGACCTCACGGTCGCGAAGGAGATCGGCGATCTTCCGGTCGCGGTGAAGGTCCAGGCCTGACGCCTCGCATAATGCGGGAACGCGCATGAGCGGGCGTGCCAATTCGATCATCATTGTCGGCGGCGGCGCCTCGGGCGTCGTGCTGGCCGCTCATCTGCTGAAATCGCCCAATCCGGATCTGCGTGTCACGCTGATCGAAAAGCGCCCGCATTTCGGCCAGGGCATCGCCTATTCGACGCTGCTGTCGGCGCATGTGCTGAATGTCAGTGCCGCCGGCATGAGCGCCTATGCCGACGACCCCGGCAATTTCTGGCGCTGGCTGCAGGCGCGCGGCCTGGTAAGCCAGGAGCAGACGCCACAGACACCCTTCTACGCGCCACGCAGCATCTATGCCCGCTATCTCGGCGAGCTGCTCGACGAACTCGAAGCGCGCGAGCAGCCGACCGGGCGGCTGCGCCTGATCCACGAGGAGAGCCTGTCGATCACGCCGACCCCATCCGGCGTCGAGGTGGCGCTCGCCAACGGCACCAGCGTCGTCGCCCACCTGGCGATACTCGCCACCGGCCATGACGAACAGCCGGCGCAGGGCCATGCGATCCGCATGGGCTCGGAAGCCGACACCGCGCTCGATCCGCGCAGCCCCGTGATGGTGCTGGGCACCGGCCTCAGCATGGTGGACGCGTTCCTGGCGCTGGAACAGCGCGGCCACACCGGCAAGATCATCGCGGTTTCCCGGCGCGGCCTGCTGCCGTCGCCGCACCGCAAGGGCAATCCGATCAAGCTCGACGTCGCCGACATCCCGCTCGGCACCCAGCTTTCCTATTTCGTCGGCTGGTTCCGCGACCTGATCCGCGAGAACCAGAAGGCCGGCATCGACTGGCGCGACGTGGTCGACGGCCTGCGCCCCTTCAACCAGAAGATCTGGCAGAACTGGCCGGCTTCCGCCAAGCGCCGCTTCGTCGAGCACACCAAGGCCTGGTGGGACATCCATCGCCATCGCATGGCGCCCGAAGTCTACGCCAAGGTGACCGAGGCCGTGCAATCCGGCCGCATCCGGCTTGTCGCCGGCCGCGTCGTCGGCATCGTGCCGGGGAGGACTTTCACCGTCGACGTGCAGTCACGACACAGCCAGCTTGTCGAGACTTTCGAGGTCGCCCGCATCTATGATTGCTCGGGCATCGTGCGTGACATTTCGACCTCGTCGAACAGCGTGGTGCGCTCGCTGGTCGACCGCGGGCTCGCGCGGCCGGACCCGATGCGCATCGGCCTCGACGTGTCGCCCAATTGCGAGATCATCGCCAGCGACGGCACGGTCTCGCGAAAGATCCTCGCCGTCGGCCCGCTGACACGCGGCACTTTCTTCGAGATCGACGCCATCCCCGACATCCGCGTCCAGTGCGCGCGACTGAGCAAGCAGTTGCTGGGCTGAGTTGTCGTTGGGGTCGTCTCTACAGCACCCCCTGACCCGGGTCGCGGACTGGAATTTCATTCCCCGTCTGGCCGTCTGATTGGCACGATCTATCTTCTTTCCCGCGACAAACGGCTGGAAAAGAGGCTACGCTGCCGCTCCGCCCCCGAGCCGGCCGCTTGATCAGGGAGCTTCGATATGAGCGAGCACGGAAAAGCTGCGCCAGGCAGCACCCTCTCGGATGGTCCATTGTCCCGGCTGCGCCCTCCCTATGCGTCGGTTCTCGACCTCATCGGCCAGACGCCGGTGGTCGAGCTGACCAAGTTCGACACCGGCAAATGCCGGCTGTTCATCAAGCTCGAAAGCCAGAATCCCGGCGGCTCGATCAAGGACCGCATCGCCCTGTCGATGATCGCCGCCGCCGAAAAGCAAGGCAAGCTCAGGCCGGGCGGTACCATCGTCGAGGCGACGGCCGGCAATACCGGCCTCGGCCTTGCGCAGGTCGGCATTCCCAAGGGCTATCGCATCGTGCTGGTCGTGCCCGACAAGATGTCGCGTGAAAAGATCCAGCATCTGCGCGCGCTTGGCGCCGAGGTGCGCATGACCCGTTCCGATGTCGGCAAGGGCCATGCCGAATATTATCAGGACATGGCCGAGAAGATCGCGGCGGAAGTGCCCGGCGCCTTCTATGCCAACCAATTCGCCAATCCGGCCAATCCGCTGGCGCATGAGACGACCACCGGCCCGGAGATCTTTTCGCAGCTTGATGGCAATGTCGACGCGGTTGTCGTCGGCGTCGGCTCGGGCGGCACGCTGACCGGGCTCGGTCGCTACTTCGCGAAAGTATCGCCCAAGACCGAAATGGTGCTCGCCGACCCGGTCGGCTCGGTGCTGGCGCCGTTGATCAAGACCGGCAAGATGGAAGAGGCGGGCAGCTGGACGGTGGAAGGCATAGGCGAGGATTTCGTGCCGCCCAACGCCGATCTGTCACTGGTCAAGAAGGCCTATTCCGTCACGGACAAGCAGAGCATGCTGGCGGTGCGCGATCTCCTGTCGCGCGAAGGCATCCTGGCCGGCTCGTCGTCGGGCACGCTTTTGTCTGCCGCACTGCGCTATTGCCGCGAGCAGACGGTGCCGAAGCGCGTCGTCACCTTCGTCTGCGACAGCGGCAACAAATACCTGTCCAAGGTGTTCGACGATTTCTGGCTGGCCGAGCAGGGCCTGGCCGAGCACGAGCAGCATGGCGATCTGCGCGACCTCGTCATGCGCTCGCATCGCACCGGCGACACGGTCTATGTCGGCCCGGACGAAAGCCTGCTCAACGCCTATGGCCGCATGCGCCGATCGGATGTTTCGCAGCTGCCGGTGCTCGACAATGGCAAGCTTGTCGGCATCGTCGACGAGAGCGACATATTGGCCAAGGTCGACGGCCCCTATGACGGGCGCTGGGAGCGCTTCAACGGCCCGGTGCGCACGGCGATGACCTCCAATCTGCACACGCTGCAGGCCAGCCAGACGCTGGATGCGCTGCTGCCGGTGTTCGACCGCAACGAGGTCGCCATCATCTTCGACGGCGACGAGTTCGTCGGCCTGATTACCCGCATCGACCTGATCAACCATCTGAGGCGCGCCCGATGACCAAACACACACCGCCGGCCGGCAAGAACCGCCTGGCCTTTTCGACGCGCACCATCCATGGCGGCCAGAGCCACGATCTGCTGACCGGTGCCGTTATGGTGCCGATCTATGCCACCTCGACCTTTGCCCAACAATCGCCCGGCGTGCACAAGGGGTTCGAATATGCCCGCAGCCAGAACCCGACGCGCTTCGCCTTCGAGCGCGCCGTGGCCGATCTCGAAAGCGGCACGGCCGCCTTCGCTTTCGCTTCGGGCCTGGCGGCGATCTCGACGGTGCTGGAACTGCTCGACAGCGGCGCGCATATCGTCGCCACCGACGACATCTATGGCGGCTCGTTCCGGCTGATGGAGCGGGTACGCAAACGCTCGGCGGGTCTCCAGGTCTCCTTCGTCGACTTCACCGACCTTGCCGCGGTCGAGGCGGCGATCCGGCCGGAGACGAAACTGCTTTGGGTCGAGACCCCGACCAACCCGCTGCTGCGCATCGTCGACCTCGAAGGCGTCGCGGCTCTCGCCAAACGCAAGGGCATCCTGTCGGTCGCCGACAACACGTTTTGCAGCCCCTATATCCAGCGGCCGCTGGAACTCGGCATCGATATCGTCGTGCATTCGACGACAAAGTATCTCAACGGCCATTCCGACATGGTCGGCGGCGTGGCGGTTGTTGGCGACAACAAGGATCTCGCCGCCCAGCTGAAATTCCTGCAGAACGCCATCGGCGCCATATCGGGCCCGTTCGACAGTTTTCTCGCCCTGCGCGGCCTGAAGACGCTGGCGCTCAGGATGGAGCGCCATTCCGCCAACGGGCTGAAAATCGCGCAATGGCTGGAAGGCCGCAAGGATGTGCGCCGCGTCATCTATCCCGGCCTCGCCAGCCACCCGCAGCACGCGATCGCCGTGCAGCAGATGCATGCCTTCGGCGGCATGATATCAGCCGTGCTCGACCGCGACCTCGCCGGCACAAAACGCTTCCTCGAACGCACGCAGCTGTTCACGCTGGCCGAAAGCCTTGGCGGCGTGGAAAGCCTGATCGAGCATCCGGCGCTGATGACGCATGGGTCTATTCCGGCGGAGAAGCGGGCAGAGATCGGGATTTCGGACTCGCTGGTCAGGTTGTCGGCGGGCATCGAGGATGGCGACGATCTGATCGCCGATCTGGAGCAGGCGCTGGAAGGATGAACTTATCAGTTGCCAAGGGTGGCGCTGCCCCTCATTGCCCTGCCGGGCATTTTTCCCCGTAAACGGGGCGAAAGGGGGCTAACTCGTGTCGCCGGCGCGGACGGCCAGGTTCATGCATCAGCCCGATTGACCTCGCGCGCCATTCGCCCGAGATGTAGCGCCCATGGCGACGCGCGAACCCGAAAAACCCACCGAGCCCCTCACTTTCGCGGTGCTGGTGTTCCCCGGCTTTCCGATGATGGCGTTCAGTTCGGTCATCGAGCCGCTGCGCGCCGCCAATGTGCTGGCGAAGCGGCAGTGCTATCGCTGGATCATCGTCGGCGGCACGAAAGGGGCGGTCGAGGCCTCCAACGGGGTCGTCATCCAGCCGGGTTTTTACGCAGAGGATGCGCCGAAGGTCGACCGCATCGTCGTCTGCTCAGGTGGCGATGCCGATCACCTCGTCGCCGAGGACGCGGCGAGCTGGATCCGCCGCAGCCTGCGCAATGGCGCCCATATCGGCGCGGTGGCGGATGCCGCCTTCTTCCTCGCCCGCGCCGGCCTGCTCGACGGCCATGCCTGTACGCTGCACTGGACCAGCCAGGCCGCCTTCACCGAGGCCTTCCCCAACATCGAGCTGCGGCGCGACCTCTATGTCATCGACCGCAAGCGCTTCACCTCGGCCGGCGGCGTCGGCAGCCTCGACATGATGCTGGAAATCATCACCCGCGATTACGGCGCCGAGCTCGCCGCCGGCGTCGCCGAATGGTTCGTGCACAGCCCGCTGCGATCGAGCGTCGACCGCAAGCTGATGCCGCTGCGCCTGCGCACCGGCGTCCAGAACGAGCTGGTGCTGTCGGCCATCGCCATCATGGAGGATGCGGTCGAGGAGCGGCTCGGCATGGCCGAGCTGACGGCCCGGCTCGGCGTGTCCTCCGACAAGCTCGAACGCTCCTTTCCGAACTCGATATCTCGCCCAATGGCTATTACCGGCGGCTCAGGCTGAAGCGCGCCGCCGATCTCTTGGCGCATTCGACACTTGCCGTTCGCGACGTGGCGCTGGCCTGCGGCTTTGCCTCGATGTCGAGTTTTGCCCGCGCCTTTCGCGAGGAGCACGGGCATCCGCCGAAACTGGCGAGACGGCATTAGGCTACCACTTCGTCAACTCTGAGGAATGGTGGCGTCTCTGAGCCTAGCGTTTAGGCTGGAACAAACGCCCCGGCATGGATCCTCGGGTCTTCGCCGCGTCGCTTCGCTCCTTGCTTCGCCCGTGGATGACGAAGGCAAAGGGCTCAGCGGTATCCTGCACAACACACGCGGTTTTCCGCACAATCCTTCCACGCCTCCTGCGCCATGGTCTGACCTCGCAACCCACCCAAGGCCACACACCCATGAGCATCGTCGTATTCGACCCCGATAGCACCGAGGACGTCGACTTCAAGGACCGCATGCGCCACCCCGCCGCGGCCGATCCGGCGGGCGGCATGTGGCTGTCGGACACCGAGCCATCCTTCATCGATGCCGACGCCTTGCGCAAAGGCCGGCTGGCCAAATTGCGCGGCTGGATGCGCGACGCCGGCTATGGCGGCGTGGTGCTGTTCGACCCCTACAACCAGCGCTACGCCACCGGCTCGCGCAACATGTTCGGTTATTTCCTGCGCAACTCGACCCGCTATTTCTTCATCCCCACCGAAGGGCCGATCGTGCTGTTCGAGTATCCGCAGAGCTACCATGTCTCCATGGTGCTCGACACGATCGACGAGGCGCGGCCTTCCAAGCTGGTCTGGTCGTCTGTCTCCGGCCGCGACGACGAGACCGCCGGGCCTTTCGCAGACGAGATCGCCGAGCTTTTGAAGAAGCATGGCGGCGGCTCGATGAAGCTCGGGCTCGACCGCTGCAGCCATCTGCAGGCGCTCGCCTTGGAAAAGCGCGGCTGCGAGGTGCGGGATTGCCAGGGCGAGATCCTGGCGGTGCGCGCAGTGAAGACGCCCGAGGAGGTGAAATGCCTGCAGGTGTCGATGGCGGGCGCTGAAGCCGCCGTCTACGCGGTGCGCGAGGCGATCAAGCCCGGCGTCTCTGAAAACGACCTCTTCGCCATCATGTATGGCGAGGTGATCCGCCAAGGCGGGGAGTTCATCGAGACGCGGCTGCTGACGTCGGGCCAGCGCACCAATCCGTGGTTCAACGAGGCCAGCGGCCGCAAGATCCGGCCCGGCGAACTTTTGGCGCTCGATACCGACACGATCGGCTGCTACGGCTATTATTCCGATTTCTCGCGCACCTTCCGCTGCGGGCCGGGCAAGCCGACGCCCTACCAGAAGTCGCTCTACCGCATGGCGCACGACCAGGTGCAGCACAATATTTCGATCGTCAAACCCGGCATGGCGTTTCGCGAGATCGCCGAGAAGGCCTGGACAATCCCGGACCGCTTCGTCGACCAGCGCTACACTTCGGTCATGCACGGCGTCGGCATGCATGGCGAGACACCGTTCATCGCGCATGCCATGGATTACGAGACCTATGGCCGCGACGGCCATATCGTGCCAGGCATGGTGGTGAGCGTGGAAAGCTATATTGGCGAGAAGGGCGGCCGCGAGGGCGTCAAGCTGGAGGACGAGATCCTGATCACCGACACCGGGACGGAGCTGCTGTCGCGCTTCCCCTATGAGGATGAGTTTCTGGAGAAGCAGGTTTGATTGTCTTTGCACGACCCCTGTCAACCAGCGCAGCCTCTTACCGCTTCGTCATCCTAGGGCGAAGCAAGGAGCGCAGCGACGCGGCGCAGACCCCTGGAGCTGCTCCGCAGCCCAAGGGATCCATGCCGGGACTCCAACGCGTCGCCACGGTCCTGAATTCTGCTCCGCTGCGCCCGTCAGAAAGGTCGCGGCATGGATCCTCGGGTCTCCGCGACGGAGCTTCGCTTCTGCTTCGCCCGTGGATGACGAAGGTGGGGAGGCGCCGCCCAATCACCGCTGCCTGCGCCAGCTCACTGAAACGAACGGCGGCGGCCGCACGAAGCCAGGGCCCATCCGCATGAAAGCTCCCATCTCCATCAAGAGCGGCACCGTCGCCGCTGTCTTCATCGACCTGCAGGAAGAGCACCGGCAGGACCCGCGCTATCTGGTCGAAGGCTTCGCCGGCATCCTCGCCAACGTCCAGCGCCTGCAGGCGGCGGCACGCGAGAACAAAGTACCGCTCCAGCACTGGGCCTATATCGTCGATCTCGAAAAGCAGGACAGGCCCTTTCATCCCGTTGGCGCCGACGGCAAGTCGGCTTTCTCAGACAAGAGCGATCCGCTGACCGAAATCTGCCATGAGGTGGCGCCTGCCGATGGCGAGGCGCTGCTGATCAAGGCCGAGGCGAGCGCCTTCCGCTCGGGGCCGGCGGCCGATCGGCTCAAGGCTTCCGGGATCGAATGGCTTGTGGTCGCCGGCGTGTGGACCGAGGCCTGCATCGACGCCACCGTGAAAGACGCGGTGGCAAAGGGATTCCGCGTGCTGCTGGTCAAGGATGCCTGCGGCAGCGGCAGCGCGGCCATGCACCAGACCGGCATTCTCAACCTTGCCAACCGGCTCTATGGCGGCGCGGTCACCGACACGGACGGCGCCTGCCGGCTGCTGGCTGGTGAGACGGTCTCCGCCTGGCAGGTCGAGGGCTCGGTGCCGCTGCGCTTCAGTTTCGATAACGCAGCCGCCCTCTACGCGGATCTGTGACAGATTGAGCAGACCGACATGACCGGCCGCGGCAAATACGAAACACGGCTCGATCCGGCGCTGTGGGCCTACATCGACAGCGTCAACGGCTGGTACCCGCCCGAGATCACCGGCCTGCCGATCGACAAGCAGCGCGATGTCTATGACCGCATGTGCCGGGCCTTCCACCGGGGCCGCCCCGCCGGAGTCAATGCCAGCGACGGCCTGATCGCCTTGTCGAGCCACGACATCCCGATCCGCCACTACCAGCCCGCAGGCGGCCCAGCGCTCGCCATGGTGCTCTATTTCCATGGCGGCGGCTTCATCCTTGGCGGGCTCGACAGCCATGACGACATCTGCTCCGAACTCTGCGCCGGCACCGGCTTCGACGTGCTGTCGGTCGACTATCGGCTGGCGCCGGAGCATCTGCATCCCGCCGCCTTCGATGATGCGATGACCGCTTTCGCATGGGCAGCGGCCGCCACCGACCTGCCGCTGGTGCTGTGTGGCGAGAGCGCCGGCGGCAATCTGGCCGCGGCGGTGGCACAAGCGACGCGCCGGCATATCAGGGCTGCGATCGGCCAGGTGCTGATCTATCCCGGCCTCGGCGGCGACGAGAGCAAGGGTTCCTATGTCGAGCATGCCGAGGCGCCGCTGCTGTCCGTCGGCGACATCGCCTTCTATCGCGACGTCCGGTCAGCCAAGCGGCAAGCGCCTGACGATCCGACCTTCTCGCCGCTGCTCGATAGCGACTTTTCAGGCCTTCCGCCGACGGTGATCATATCAGCTGAATGTGACCCGCTGTCATCCGATGGCGAGACCTATCGCGATCGCATCCTCACCGCCGGCGGCAAGGCATGGTGGCATGAGGAGAAGCGCCTGGTTCACAGTTTCCTGCGCGCCCGCACCACGGTACCCGCGGCCGCCGAGGCATTCGCGCGCATCATCGCGGCGGTTGGTGCGCTGGGCCGGAGCGAATGGCCGTACTGAAGGCTAGGACGACGTCGCGGCTTTTGCTTCGGATGACGTCGCTTTCAGCCAGAGTGCCTTTTCACCGAGCGTGGCGACCATGGCGGCATGGGCGGCGCGGTCGGCCTCGGTGAGGCGCGGCGGCAATGGGGCCGGGCGTTGGGCGACGATGATCTCGATGTGCCGGATATTTTCGCCGCCTCGCGCCGGCGCGGTCGAGCTGTCGAGGATGAGGGCGGCCTGCTTGCCGCCGATCAGCTCGATATAGACCTCGGCCAGCAATTCGGAATCGAGAAGCGCGCCGTGCTTGGTGCGCTTCGTGTTGTCGATGCCGTAGCGCCGGCAGAGCGCGTCGAGCGAATTGGGGCCCATCGGGTGCTTGCGGCGCGCCAGCGCCAGCGTATCGACGACGCGGCCGGGATCGACGACGGGGTGACCGAGCCGGCCGAATTCGACATTGAGGAAGCCAATGTCGAAAGTGGCGTTGTGGGCGACCAGCTTGGCACCGTCGGTGAAAGTCAGCCATTCCTCGGCGATTTCGGCAAAGGTCGGCTTGCCCGCGAGGTCGGCCGCGCTGATGCCGTGCACCGCTTGCGCTTCCTCATGGATCGCCCGGCCTTGCGGGTTGATATAGTGGTGAAAGGTCCTGCCGGTCGGGAAACGGTTGACCAGTTCGACGCCGCCCAGCTCGATCACGCGGTCGTCGCGCGAATCAAGGCCGGTGGTTTCCGTGTCGAAGATGATCTCGCGCATCGAATCAGTCGCTCCAAAGGAGCAGAATCACGAGACCGGAACAAAATGGCAATGGGCAATGCTGACGGCCTGCCGTCAGGAACCCCTTTGTCCCCGGAGTTCAGCGATGATGGCGGCAACGGCGGCACGGGCCGCGTCCAGCCCCTGGCCCGTGTCGATGATGAAGTCCGCCAGCCTGCGCTTCTCCTCATCCGGCACCTGCTTGGCCAGGATCGCCGCCAGTTTTTCTTCCGTCATGCCCGGCCGCGCCAGCACGCGCTGGCGCTGCACTTCGGCGGGCGCGGTGACGACGACGACCTTGTCGACGCGGCCACGGCCGCCGGTTTCGAACAGCAGGGGGATGTCGAGCACGGCGATCGATTCGCCGGCGTTACGATGCTTGGCCAGGAAGGCGTCAGCATCGGCTCGGACCAGCGGATGGATGATGGCTTCCAGCTGCTTCAGCGCGGCGGCATCGCCAAGGACGCGTGCGCCAAGTTTTACGCGATCGACCACACCGCCAACCGTGGTGCCGGGAAAGGCGGCCTCGACCAAAGGCGCCGCCGCGCCCGCATAAAGGCGATGCACCGTCTCGTCGGAATCATGGACAGGCACGCCGGCCTCGGCGAACATCTTCGCCGTCGTCGACTTGCCCATGCCGATCGAACCGGTGAGGCCGAGCACGATCATGGTTTCGGCACCAGATCGGCGACGATGAGCGCGCGCAGCTCGGCCGTGACCTGCGGCCTGACGCCGAACCAGTGTTCGAAGCCGGGCACGGCCTGGTTGAGCAGCATGCCGAGGCCGTCGACCGTCTTCAGCCCCCTGGCGCGCGCGGCGGCAAGCAGCGGCGTCTCCAGCGGCACATAGACGAGATCGGTGACGACGGCATGGTCCGGCAGCAAGGCGGGATCGGCGGAGAGGCCTTCATTGCCGACCATGCCGAGCGCGGTGGTGTTGACCAGCAGGCCGGCGTCGGCCAGCAATTCGTCGGTCGCCGCCGTGCCGTGCGCCGTAATGCCGGCGCCGAAACGATCGCGCAATTCCTGCGCCCGGGCGAGTGTGCGGTTGACGATGCGGATGTCGCTGACGCCACGGTGCTTCAGCGCCTGGATGACGGCGCGCGACGCGCCGCCGGCGCCAAGCACGACCGCGGGTCCGGCGTTCGCCCAGCCCGGCGCGTAATCATCGAGGTTGGCGGCAAAGCCGTGGCCATCGGTGTTGCCGCCCCACAGGACGCCGTCCTCGAACCACAGCGTGTTGACGGCGCCGATCTCCTCAGCCGCCTGGTCGCGACGGTGGACAAGAGCAAAGGCGGCCTCCTTGTGCGGGATGGTGACATTGCCGCCGCGAAATCCGTTTGCCTGCAATGTCGCGATGAATTCGGCAAAATCCTGCGGCGCGACGTCGATGGCCTCGTAGCTGCCGTCGATGCCGTGTTTTGCCAGCCAGTGGCCATGGATCTTCGGCGAGCGCGAATGCTTGATCGGATGGCCGGTGACAAAAGCTTTTTTGGTCGCCTCAGCCATCGATGGCTCCCAGCCTGCGCAGTTCCGTCAGCAGCGGCAAAAGCGGCAGGCCGACAATGGTGAAATGGTCGCCCTCGATCTTTTCGAACAGCTGGATGGCTTCACCTTCGATCTGGTAGGCGCCGACGCTGGCCAGTGCCTTGGCGCCGACACGGGCAAGATGCCGGCCGATGAAGCCAGGGTCGAGCTTGCGCATGGTCATGCCGGCGATACCGACATGCTGCCACAGCACCTTGCCGTCACGGACCAGCACGGCGGCGCTGTTGAGCTGGTGCGTCTTGCCCGATAGCGCCAAGAGATGGAGGCGCGCACCCTCCATGTCGGCCGGCTTGTGGAACACCTCATCGCCGAGCGACAAGGTCTGGTCGCAGCCAAGCACCAGCGCGCCGGGCCGGCGCTCGCTGACCTCGGTGGCCTTGGCCTCGGCCAGCACCAAAGCGACATCCTCGGGCGAGACGCCGCTGTTTTGCAACGGCGCCTCGAGCGCGCGCTCGTCGACATCGGCGGGAACCGCCTCGATGTCGAGCCCGGCATTGACGAGCATTGCCTTGCGAAACGGGCTGCCTGAGGCGAGGATGATTTTTTCGGTCATGGTTTGTGTGCCTGATACCCGTCCAGTTGCCGTCGAGATGTTCATCCAAGTAGAAAACCGCTGCACTCGTTGGCCATTGTAACGGCCTTTCAAGCGACATGGCGGTGGGTGTTGGCGCCCCGCGGCGGCCCCAATTATCTGTTCTTCCCTCTCAGGGCAACGATTGCCGCGGCCGTTTCCTCGATCGAGCGGCGGCTGACATCGATCATCGGCCAGCCATGGCGGGTACAGATCTGTCTGGCATAGGCGAGCTCCTCGTTGATCGCCGCGCGATCGACATAGTCGGTCGGCACGTAGGAGCTGCTGTTGCCGAGGATGCGGTTCTGGCGGACATGCGAGATGCGCTCCGCGGTGGCGATCAGCCCGACGATCAGCGGTGTCCTGGCGGCAACCAGGCTTTCCGGCACCGGGACGCCAAGCACGATCGGTATGTTGGCGGTCTTGATGCCGCGATTGGCGAGATAGATGCTGGTCGGCGTCTTCGAGGTGCGCGAGATGCCGATCAGCACGACATCGGCATCGTCCATGTTGAGCGGCAGCTGGCCGTCATCATGGTCCATGGTGAAGTTGAGGGCATCGATGCGGCGGAAATATTCGGCGTCGAGGACATGCTGGGCGCCGACGCGCCGGCCGGCGGGCGTGCCGAGATAGGACTGGAAGACGGTGAGCACCGGCTCCAGCACGGAGACACAGGGCAGGCCCATGGTGGCGCAGCGCTCGTCGATGCCGCGCGCCAGCTTCTGGTCGACGACCGTATAGAGGATAATGCCCGGCTCCTCCTCTATGTCCTCGAACACCTTGGCCACCTGCTTTTCGGTGCGGATGAGCGGGTAGATATGCTCGATGGCACGCGCATCCTTGTATTGCGCGGAGGCCGCCCGCCCGGCGGCGAGCAGGGTTTCGCCGGTGGCATCGGAAATCAGATGCAGGTGAAAGAAGCTCTGGGGTTTGTTCACAGGGGATCACCTGGGGCTGTGGGCGGATGTGGATAAGGTCGAATGGAAAGACAGGGCCGTGGCGGGCGACTGTATCAGATGCCGGTTTGTCCACAATTCGGTCCTCTGTCAGCTTCGTCGGGCGGCTGGGGACAAATCTGGGGACAGGCTCTTTTGCCTTCCGGCTATCCACAGGGCCGGTTTTCTGCGGGATGTTCCAAGGCTTTGACTCCAATGACAGATTCCGGACCATCCCCAGAACCCCGCAGCCGGGAGAGAGAAGCGCGCGACAATATGCTTGCTGGCTTTTTGCCTGACGAAGCGGGACAGGTGACAACCACCACAACCAACAGACTCTTAGAATCAGAAGAATCTTAGATATAAGAGTCTTTGATTATAGGAAGGCTGGGAGAGGCGAGCGCTCAATGTCCAAAAGCCGGATCATGCTGGACGTCCTGAAGGGCGAGGCAGTGTTTCCGCCTCCGCTCTGGATGATGCGCCAGGCCGGGCGCTATCTGCCTGAGTATCGTGAAACACGCAGGCGCGCCGGTTCGTTCCTTGACCTTTGCTACGATCCCGACCTCGCCGTCGAAGTGACGCTGCAGCCTATCGAGCGCTTCGGCTTCGATGCCTCGATCCTGTTCTCGGATATCCTTGTCGTTCCGCATGCGCTCGGCCGCGACGTACGCTTTGAAGAAGGGCGGGGACCGCTTTTGACGCCGATCTCGGTTGCCGAGATCATGGCTCTGCAAAGCGATGTGTTTCACGTGAATCTCGAACCGGTCTATGAGACGGTTCGCCGGTTGCGGGCAAAACTGCCTGATGAAACCACCTTGATCGGCTTCTGCGGCGCGCCGTGGACGGTGGCGACCTACATGATTGCCGGCCATGGAACGCCTGACCAGGCGCCGGCGCGGCTGTTCGCCTATCGTGAGCCGGCGGCGTTCCAACATCTTCTGCAGGTGCTTGCCGATCATTCGGCGGCCTATCTGATCCGCCAGATCGAGGCCGGCGCCGACGTCGTGCAGATTTTCGATTCCTGGTCCGGCGTGCTCGACGATGCGTCGTTCGACCAGTTTTGCGTCTGGCCAGTGGCCGAGATCGTCAGGCAGGTCCGGGCGGTCCATCCCGATGTGCCGATCATCGGTTTTCCCAAGGGCGCCGGCGCCCGCTACCGGACCTATCGCCAGAAGACCGGCGTAACGGGCCTGGGGATCGACTGGACCGTGCCGCTGGTGGCGGCGAAGGACCTGCAGCGTTCGGGTGCCGTTCAGGGCAATCTCGATCCCTTGCGTCTCGTGGCTGGCGACAAGGCGCTGTCCGATGGCGTCGATACCATCCTGAAGGCTCTGGGTGACGGACCGCTGATCTTCAATCTCGGCCACGGCATCACGCCGGAGACACCGATCGCGCATGTCGAGGCAATGGTGAAACAGGTGAGGAGCGCGGTACGCTGATGGCCGGGATGAACAACACAAGCAGCACCTCCCAGGCGATGATGCGCATGATCATCAGCATCGGCGTCCTGATTGTGCTGACAGCGCTTCTGTTTTTCGTCGCACCCGACAGCTTTTACCCCTGGGCGAAGGCGATCCATATCCTCGCCGTCATCTCCTGGATGGCCGGCATGCTCTATCTGCCGCGGCTGTTCGTCTACCACGTCGATGCCGAGAAAGGCTCGGTGCAGTCGGAGACCTTCAAGGTGATGGAGCGGCGCCTGCTGCGCGGCATCATCAATCCGGCGATGATCGTCACCTGGGTGTTCGGGCTGTGGCTTGCCTGGAAAGTCTTTGGCTTCCAGGGCGGCTGGCTGCACGCCAAGATCGGCCTGGTGCTTCTGTTGTCCGGTGTACATGGCTATCTTTCCGGCGCGGTGCGGA
Organism: Mesorhizobium sp. HAY1-8B; assembly: GCF_056868045.1. Taxonomy (NCBI): domain Bacteria; kingdom Pseudomonadati; phylum Pseudomonadota; class Alphaproteobacteria; order Hyphomicrobiales; family Phyllobacteriaceae; genus Mesorhizobium; species Mesorhizobium sp. HAY1-8B. The sequence continues at coordinate 856,301 of NZ_CP200321.1, read as the reverse complement.
AATTCGCTGAAGATCGCAATGAAAAGTCCGCGAAGCACTGGCGGATGATCAACGAGATCCCCACATTGCTGATGATCGCAATCGTGATCCTGGTTGTCGTCAAGCCATTCTGACGCAGGCCGCGCGAAGGTGGTCGCGGTTTCTGGATAACGACATGCCGCGCTCCGGGCCTTTTTCGGCCCGCAAAACGCGGCTTGCTCTTTCATCCGACCGACGATAAAAGACGGGTCTTCCTTCCCGTCATGCGCCGCCCCTCATTGTTTTCGGCCGCGCCCGGCATTTGTCGCATCCCGCCGATATTTTTTCCCAAAGCTCACCCAGAGTCCGTCTATGCAAGAAATGAAACTTACCGAATTCAAGAACAAGAAACCGCCAGAGCTGATCGCTTATGCCGAATCGCTCGAGGTCGAGAATGCCAGCGTCATGCGCAAGCAGGAGCTGATGTTCGCGATCCTGAAGAAGCTGGCCGCCCAGGACGTCGAGATCATCGGCGACGGTGTGGTCGAAGTGCTTCAGGACGGTTTTGGCTTCCTGCGCTCGGCCAACGCCAACTATCTGCCAGGTCCCGACGACATCTATATTTCGCCGTCGCAGATCCGGCGCTTTTCGCTGAAGACCGGCGATACGGTCGAAGGGCCGATCCGCAGCCCGAAAGAGGGCGAGCGCTATTTCGCGCTGCTCAAGGTCAACACCATCAATTTCGACGATCCCGAAAAGATTCGTCACAAGATCCACTTCGACAATCTGACGCCGCTCTATCCGACCTCGCGGCTGAAGATGGAAATGGAGGTTCCAACCTCCAAGGACATCTCGCCGCGCGTCATCGACCTGGTAGCGCCGCTCGGCAAGGGCCAGCGCGCCCTGATCGTGGCGCAGCCGCGCACCGGCAAGACGGTGCTCTTGCAGAATATCGCCCATTCGATCACCACCAATCACCCGGAATGCTATCTGATCGTGCTTTTGATCGATGAGCGGCCGGAAGAAGTGACCGACATGCAGCGTTCGGTGAAGGGCGAGGTCGTCTCCTCGACCTTCGACGAGCCGGCGGTGCGCCACGTCCAGGTCGCCGAAATGGTCATCGAAAAGGCCAAGCGCCTGGTCGAACATGGCCGCGACGTCGTCATCCTGCTTGATTCCATCACCCGTCTCGGCCGCGCCTACAACACCGTGGTGCCGTCATCCGGCAAGGTGCTGACCGGCGGTGTCGACGCCAACGCGCTGCAGCGCCCGAAGCGCTTCTTCGGCGCGGCGCGCAACATCGAGGAAGGCGGCTCGCTGACCATCATCGCCACGGCGCTGATCGACACCGGGAGCCGCATGGACGAAGTCATCTTCGAAGAGTTCAAGGGCACCGGCAATTCGGAAATCGTGCTCGACCGCAAGGTCGCCGACAAGCGCATCTATCCGGCCATGGATATATTGAAGTCTGGCACCCGCAAGGAAGACCTGCTGGTTCCGCGCTCCGACCTGCAGAAGATCTTCGTGCTGCGCCGCATCCTGGCGCCGATGGGAACCACCGACGCGATCGAATTCCTCATCGACAAGCTGAAGCAGACCAAGACCAACGCCGATTTCTTCGATTCGATGAACACGTAAAGCGCTTACCCTCCCCCTTGTGGGGAGGGTCGGATCCGCGCAGCGGAGCGGGCCAGCGCGGGGCTGGCGATTCATCTCCGCCGCAACAGCTGTTCCAGTTCCTCCGCATCCGTCACCGCCGGCAGACAGACCTGCCCGGTACAAAGCCAGGCGCCTGGTCTGTTGGTCGGCGGGAAGATGCCGCCGGGCAGAAGCGGTCGATTCGCCTCCGAACCAATCGTCGTAATGATGTCGACGCGGCGTGGGTCAGGGCATCGATTCGCAACCGGAACGAGCTTCGGATCTTCCGGCCTGTCCACGATGACCAGTTTCAGGGGCTCGATTGCAAGCGAACAGGCATTGATGATGCCCGCCTGGCCATAGGCCTGATGCGCGGCGCGGCCGGCCGCGTGCTCGGCGACCTGCCAGGCCTTTTCCTGCAGGTCGAGATCGCCAGTGACGGAGGCGAGCCGGACCAGCGCTTCGATGATCTGGCTGGTGGCTGACGAAATGGCCTCGTCCACATCGCCCCTGATGCGGATCGGCACGTCAGTGCTGTCCGAAGCGGTCAGATAGTAACCCGTCCCCGTGGCGTCGGCGTGCCAACGGTCGAGTTGTTCGACGAACCCGCTGGCCTGATCGACATAATTCCAATCGCCTGACGCTTCGAACAGCGAGATGGCGGCGTTGGCCATGGCGGCATAGTCGCTCGACAGAGCGGGGAAGAGTTTTCTGCGGCCGAGCATGGAATGCGGCAAGCGCTTGTCGTGGCCGGCCGCGACGATATGGGCAAAGGCTTTTGCCGCGACCTCGATCCAGTCGTGCCGGTTCAGCGAGCGGCCGGCCCCGGCGAGCGCAGCTATCATCTGGCCGTTCCAGTCGGTGAGGGTCTTTGCATCCAGGCCCGGCCTGACCCGCTCTTCCCGGACGGCGAGAAGCCGCTCCTTGAGCGGGATCAATCGTTCGCGCTCGCCCACGCCCCGGATTTGCTGAGCGCGGGTTTGATGGACAACCGGCTTGCCTTCCCAGCCATGCGGGCTGGAGAGTGTGAAGTAGTTGAAAAACAATGCAGAATCGTCACCGAGGACGGTTTCCACTTCCTCTCGGCTCCAGGTGTAGAAAAGACCTTCCTCACCATCGCTGTCGGCGTCGAGGCTGGCGGCGAAAGCACCGCCGTCGACGCGCATTTCGCGCAGAAGCCACTCAACCGTCTCTTCGATTCGTATCCGGAACAAATCATTGCCGCTCGCGGCATAGGCCCAGTTGCAGAAGCGGACGAGCTCCGCATTGTCGTAGAGCATCTTCTCGAAATGTGGCACCAGCCATTCGGCGTCGGTCGAGTATCGGCTGAGTCCGCCTCCGATATGATCGTAGATGCCGCCGCCGAGCATCTGTTCGAGGCTGATGAGCACGTCGTCGCGATGCGTGGCGTTGCCGTCGCGCAGCCAGGAGAGCCAGAGCGTGAGCATGAATGGCGCGTTGGGGAATTTCGGGGCGCCGCGCAGGCCGCCAAGGTCGCGATCGATCATGCCGTCGATGCGGCCGGCGAGGTCGCTCAGCGTACCGCAGTCAAGGCTTTCCTTGGCGTGCATGCCGGAGAGCCGCGCTTCGACATGGCTGGTCAGGCCGTCGGCGCTCTGGTTCAGGCTGGCGCGCTTTTCCCGCCAGGCCTTGTCGACCGCTTCCATCACCTGGGTGAATCCCGGGCGGCCATAGCGCGACTCGCGCGGGAAATAGGTGCCGCCCCAGAACGGCTTGCCATCCGGGGTCAGGAACATGGTCAGCGGCCAGCCGCCTTGTTCGCCCATCGAGGACAAGGCCGCCATATAGATCTGGTCGATGTCCGGGCGCTCCTCGCGATCGACCTTGATATTGACGAACAGACGGTTCATGACGGCGGCGACCGCGTCATTCTCGAAGCTTTCATGGGCCATGACATGGCACCAGTGGCAGGCGGCATAGCCGACGGAAAGCAGGATCGGCCTGTCGAGGGCCTTCGCTTCCTCGAGCGAAGCCGGCGACCAGGCCCGCCAATGGACGGGATTGCCGCTGTGCTGCTGCAGATAGGGGCTGGCCTCGTCGGCAAGCAGGTTTTGCGCGGGCAGTGTCACAATGGAACTCGGGGTAACTCGGTTCAACGTGTGGCGGAAGCTAGGGCGGTTCAGCAGAGCGGGCAAATGATTTCAGGCGATTCGATCGTAGCGCTGTCCAGCGGCCGACTTCCGGCCGGCGTTGCCGTGCTGCGTATTTCCGGTCCGCAGACTCGATTCGTTGTCGAAACGATTGCGGGCGGTATGGTTAAGGCCCGTGCGGCGGTTCTGCGCACGTTCAGGGCACCGGATGGATCCGTGCTGGACAGCGGGCTCGTCGTCTTCTTTCCGGGCCCGGCCAGCTTTACCGGAGAGGACGTGGCCGAGTTCCATGTCCATGGCGGACGCGCCGTTGTAGCCAGAATGCTCGAGACGATCGTCGCTTTTGACGGCGTCAGGCACGCGGAACCAGGCGAATTCACGCGTCGAGCCTTTCTCAATGGCAAGGTCGACCTGGTCGAAACCGAGGCACTGGCGGATCTGATCAATGCCGAGACCGAGGCGCAGCGTCGCTTTGCCATCCAGAATGCGGAGGGCGCTCAGAGCGCGCTTTATCTCGGCTGGCGCCGGCGGCTGATCCATGCGCGCGCCATGATCGAGGCCGAGATCGACTTCGCCGAGGAAGACGATGTGCCGGGTTCCGTTTCGGATACGGTCTGGTCCGACGTGAGGGCGATGATCGCGGAAATCGATCGCCACGTCGCCGGATTTCGCACCGCCGAGATCATCCGCGAGGGGTTCGAGGTGGTCATCCTCGGTGCGCCGAATGCCGGCAAGTCGAGTCTGTTCAACGCCTTGGCGCGACGCGATGCAGCTATAGTAACGGATGAACCGGGCACGACACGGGACCTGCTTGAGGTGCTGCTTGATCTCGACGGTATGCGCGTCAGGCTGACGGATACGGCCGGGTTGCGCGACGCGCCGGGCAAGGTGGAGGCGATCGGCATAGAAAAGGCGCGGGCCAAGGCGGATCGTGCCGATCTCTTGCTGCTGCTGGAGGATATTCTGTCTCCCGGTGATGTCGGCCCGTTGCCGGGTGCAGCAGCTTTGCTGCGCGTTGGCACCAAGGCCGACCTGCTGGACAGGCAGACGGCTCGGGATGCGGCCGGTCGCTATGACCTTGTTATTTCAACCGTAAAGGGGACTGGCGTGGAAGCGCTGCTTGCTGAAATCGGCCGACGCGCGAGGGAAGCTGCCGGTGACATCGGCGATGTTCTGCCATCGCGCCTGCGCCATGTCGAACTGCTTGGGGACGCCAATCGGCATCTGCTTCGCGCCACAGATGACGGTAGCGCGGGCCAGGAACTGCGGGCCGAGGAATTGCGGCTGGCGGCGGATCGCCTGGGCCGGATCGTCGGTGCCATCGATGTCGAGGATATGCTCGATGTGATTTTCGGACAGTTCTGCATTGGGAAGTGACTCACGTGAAACAAAGATTCGGCGAACGGGGCTGATTGGCGGAAACATTAACCGCTTCCTCGGGTCTCCCTCACGGATCTCCGCTTCGTGCTTTGCCCGTGGATGACGAAATCGGGGACGCTTCGGCAATTCTCAGCAATGACTCACGTGAAACATAGGTGCACTGCTGACTCACGTGAAACACTGCCGCACGTGGACCCTCACTCTGTTTCACGTGAAACTTGCCGCGAAGTTTTCTTGACAGGCTCGCCTTGCGGGGACATGTGTCCCTCAATCTTTGAGTCCGGGAAATTTGAAATGAGCGATCACTATGATGTGGTTGTGGTGGGCGGTGGCCATGCGGGTTGCGAGGCGGCCAGCGCCGCCGCGCGCGCCGGTGCCAGAACCGCACTGGTAACGCTGCGCTTCGACACGATCGGTGTCATGTCATGCAATCCGGCGATTGGCGGCCTCGGCAAGGGCCATCTGGTGCGCGAGATTGACGCCATGGACGGCCTGATGGGCCGCGTGGCGGATGCCGCCGGCATCCAGTTCCGTCTGCTGAACCGGCGCAAGGGCCCGGCGGTCCGCGGGCCCCGCACGCAGGCCGACAGGAAGCTCTATCGCCTTGCGATGCAAGAAGCGATTCGGCAGCAGAACGATCTCGATGTGGTTGAGGCCGAGGTTCTGGATTTCGAGATTGACAACGGCAAGATCGCCGCCGTTCTGCTGGCAGACGGCAGAAGGCTGGCTTGCGGCGCCGTGGTCCTGACGACCGGCACCTTCCTGCGCGGACTCATTCATATCGGCGAGAAGAAGATTGTTGCCGGCCGCATGCACGAGCAGGCGAGCCTCGGCCTGTCCGCGACCATGGACCGGGCCGGCTTCCGGCTTGGCCGGCTGAAGACCGGAACGCCGCCACGGCTGGACGGAAAGACCATTGACTGGGCTTCACTGGACCGGCAGGCGGCGGATGAAGATCCGGTGCCATTCTCACTGATGACAGACCGCATCGAGACACCGCAGATCGACTGCGGCATCACGCGCACGACGGCCGCCACGCACGAGCTGATCCGCGCCAACCTTGGCCGCTCCGCCATGTATTCCGGCTCCATCGAAGGCGTCGGCCCGCGTTATTGCCCGTCGATCGAAGACAAGATCGTCAAGTTCGGCGACCGGGACGGCCATCAGATCTTTCTCGAGCCGGAAGGGCTCGATGACAATACGGTCTATCCGAACGGGATTTCGACTTCGCTGCCCGAGGATGTGCAGCTCGATATCCTCAAAACCATTCCGGGGCTGGAGCGCGCGGTGATGCTGCAGCCCGGCTATGCCATTGAATATGATCATGTTGATCCGCGCGAGCTGCATCAGACGCTGGAAACCGGACGGGTCGCCGGACTGTTCCTGGCCGGACAGATCAACGGCACGACTGGATATGAAGAGGCCGCCGGACAAGGCTTGCTTGCGGGGCTCAACGCGGCGCGCCGGGCGGCGGGCGGGGAACAGATCGTGCTCAGCCGCACCGAGGCCTATATCGGTGTGATGGTCGATGACCTGACCAGCCGGGGCATCAGCGAACCCTACCGGATGTTTACCTCGCGTGCCGAATTCCGGCTGTCGCTGCGCGCCGACAATGCCGATGAGCGGCTGACGCCGCTGGCGGAGAGGCTGGGGATTGCCTCGGCGCAACGGAGGCAACGCTATGGCGATGTCATGCAGCGTCTCGACGCCGCGCGAGATCTAGCCAAGGCCCTGGCCATGACGCCCAATGAGGCGGCACGGCACGGGCTGGAGATCAATCGGGACGGCGTGCGCCGGTCTGCCTATGAATTGCTGGCCTATCCCGGCGTCGATGTCGCCTGGCTGGCCAGGATAGAGCCGAAATTTGCCGCGATCGATGCCAAGACCGCCGAGCGCCTCGAAACGGAGGCGAAATATTCCGTCTATCTCGATCGCCAGAAGACGGATGTTGCACAGATTCGCCATGAGGAGAGTCGGCTGATCCCAGAGACGGTCGATTTCGCAGGCGTTCCTGGGCTGTCGAACGAGTTGAAGCAGAAGATGCAGGCACGCCGGCCTCGTTCCATCGCGGATGCCCAGCGCATGGAGGGCATGACGCCGGCGGCGCTGGCGATCATTGTCGCTCATGTCCGGCATCATGAGAGCGCGCAGAAGCCCCGGAGCGAACAAAGGGACGTTGCGTGAGCTCTTTTTCCCTGGAGAGACTGGAGGCCGCCGCCGGCCCGGTTTCACGTGAAACATTCGACCGCCTGGTGGCGTTCGAACAGATGTTCCAGAAATGGAACCGCAGCATCAATCTCGTGGCGCAGTCGACCTCAGGCGATGTCTGGCAACGCCATATATTGGACAGCGCACAGCTCGCCCGCATAGAACCCGGTGCCGTGCGTTGGGCCGACATCGGTTCCGGCGGCGGATTTCCAGGCCTTGTCATGGCCTTCCTGCTCGCCGAGCGCCCTGGGGCCACTATCGATCTGGTGGAAAGCAACCGCAAAAAGGCTTCGTTCCTGCAGACTGTCGTCGGCCAGTTCAACCTGCCGGCTCGGGTCGTCGCGCGCCGCATCGAGGACAGCCATGGTGTTGTTGCGACACCGCAAATCGTTACGGCGCGGGCTCTGGCCTCGCTTTCGGTCCTTCTCGACCTGTCGGCGCCCTGGTTGACATCAGGCGCGCGCGGGCTGTTCCACAAAGGCCGGGATTATCGCGCGGAAGTGCAAGAAAGCGTTAACCGATGGTCCTTCGATCTGGTAGAACATCCCAGTGTGACGGACCCGCATGGCGTCATCCTTGAACTGTCAAATCTGCGACCTGTCTGATCTTCGACTTGTCGAGCTATCTGGCGACCCAAAATGAATTTCTGGCATAAACCCATGATGAAGAACGGCCCCCGAATCATCACCGTAGCCAACCAGAAGGGCGGTGTCGGCAAGACCACCACCGCCATCAACCTGGCCACCGCCTTGGCCGCAATCGGCGAAAAGGTGCTGATCGTCGATCTCGATCCGCAAGGCAATGCCAGCACCGGCCTCGGTATCGACCGCAAGGACCGGACCGTGTCGTCCTACGATGTGCTGACGGGCGCGCTTGAGCTGGAAGCCGCGGCCATTCCGACAGCCGTGCCTGGCCTGTCCATCGTGCCGTCGACGCTTGATCTGCTCGGCATCGAGATGGAGATCGCCTCGGCGCCGGACCGGGTGCTGCGGCTGCGCAATGCCTTGCGTGCGGCCTCGGCGCGTTCGGCGGGTTTCGGTTATGTGCTGATCGACTGCCCGCCGTCGCTCAATCTGCTAACGCTCAACTCGATGGCGGCCGCCGATTCGGTGCTGGTGCCGCTGCAATGTGAGTTCTTCGCGCTTGAAGGCCTGAGCCAGCTGCTGGAGACTGTCGAGCAGGTGCGCAGGTCTATCAATCCGGACCTCACCATCCAGGGTATCGTGCTGACCATGTATGACGGCCGCAACAATCTGGCCAACCAGGTGGTCCAGGATGTGCGCGAGCATATGGGCGATAAGGTCTACGAGACCATCATTCCGCGCAATGTGCGGGTGTCCGAGGCGCCGTCCTACGGCAAGCCGGCGATCCTCTACGATTTGAAGTGCTCGGGCAGCCAGGCCTATCTGCAACTGGCCTCGGAAGTGATCCGCCGCGAGCGTAAATTGCGCGCCGCTTGATTAGATCGGATGCATGATTAACAGCCGATTCGATACCGAAACGATCTGAAGAACCTGGAATAAAGATGAGCGAAGACCTTTCGAGGAAAAGACTGGGGCGTGGCCTGGCAGCACTGATCGGAGAAATCGATCGCCCGGCGGCACCGGAAAAGCCCGGCATGAGCGCCGATGGCAAGGTGCCTATCGAGTTCCTCAGCCCGAACCCGAAAAACCCGCGCCGGCACTTTGGCGACGCCGAACTGACCGACCTTGCCCAGTCGATCCGCGAACATGGCGTGGTGCAGCCGGTGGTGGCGCGGCCGTCGCCGACGCAGGCCGGGCGCTACGAGATCATCGCCGGCGAGCGCCGCTGGCGGGCGGCGCAGCGCGCCGGGTTGACCGAGATCCCGGTCATCATCCGCGAAGTCAACGACCGCACCGCACTTGAACTGGCGATCATCGAGAACGTCCAGCGCACCGACCTCAACGCGGTCGAGGAGGCGCTGGGCTACCAGCAATTGATCGACGAGCACGGCTACACCCAGGCCGATCTCGGCAACGTCATCGGCAAGAGCCGCAGCCATGTCGCCAACACGCTCAGGCTGCTGAAGCTGCCGGAAGTGATCCGCGACATGCTGGTCGACGGCGCGCTGTCGGCCGGCCACGCCCGCACGCTGGTGACGGCGGACGATCCGGCGGGTCTCGCCAAGCGCATCGTCGAAGAGGGCCTTTCGGTGCGCCAGGCCGAGGCGCTGGCCCAGATGCCGGCGGGTCCGACGCCTTCCAAGCCGAAGCAGGCGCAAGCCGCGCCGGAAAAGGACACCGACACGCTGGCGCTGGAAAAGCTGATGACCGACACGCTCGGCATGATCGTGGCCATCGATCACAAGGGCAAGGGCGGCGAACTTCGCGTTTCGTATCGCTCGCTGGAGCAGCTCGATGAGCTGTGCCGGAGGTTGAAGCAGGAGCGGTAATTAGCCGACGAACTTATCTTGGATTCAAGGGCTGGCTGCCAGGCCGGCCTTTCTTTTATGGCGCTGGTGATTGGGCAAAAGGCCGAAGCGCTGATCTTACCCCTTTAGGGGGAGATGGCCGGCAGGCCAGAAGAGGTCGGTACGACCTGGTGCTAGCCTCGATTCGCCGCAAGGAGGTCGCATCCAGCCGCACCGACCCTTGTGGAAAAGGCTCTCCCGTCAGGAGATGGGATCGCAAAGGTGTCGGGTGTCGCCCTGCTGCTTTATGGCGCGGCGGTGCTCGTCTTTCCACAGACGCTGCCAACCTTTCAGCCGGCGGGCGCCATGATGATGAATTGACCAATGGAAGCAGGGAAGAGCGTTCTCCTACCGCTGCCCCAGCCTCGCGCTTTCCACCGCAATCCCCAGCAGCGCCTGTCGTGCCAGTGCCACCGAAAGATCCGGCCGCCGCCGTGTCTGCAATACGGCGGTCTGCAGCCGGGTCAGCGCGCGGCTGAGCGCCTCGCTGCTCCAGCGATCGAGCGCCTTCTCCACCAGCTTGCGCCTTGAGAAGAAGACCGGCGGACGGGCGGCGGCAACGACCGAAGCGGCGTTGCGGCCGGCAGAGTCCATCTGGCCGCGCATGATTTGAATCTGCTGCAACTGCCGCATGGCCGAGGACAGCACCAGGAAGGGCGGGCCACCCGACTGGCAGTGGCGGGTGAAGGCGGTGTCGAAATCGCCGACCTTGCCTTCGAGCAGTGCGTCGACGGCGTCGTCGAAGGAAGCGCCGGACACGTCGCCCGACATCGCCCGCACCTCTTCCAGCCCGATCTCCTTCTGGCCGTGGGCATAGAGGATGAGCTTTTCGATTTCGCCGCGCGAAGCCAGCCGGTCGCCGCCGAGATTGCGGCGCAGTGCCTGCCGAGCCTCCAGCGTCATCGACATGCCGGCCTTGCGCAGCTCGTCATCGATGACCGTGTCGATATCCCTCGCCTCATCGGCGTAGCACGGTAACGCCATGGCGTTGTCCGCGCCCTCGACCATGGCGCGCAGCCCAACGCCCTTCTTGAGATCGCCGGCCTCGATCAGAATGATGGCATCGCGCGCGGGTTCCGCCGTCAGCGCCTTCACGTCCTCGGCCAGCGCCTTCTGGCCGGTGGCATTGCGCACCCAAAGCAGGCGCCGGTCGGAAAACATCGGCACGGTGCGGGCCTCGTCGAGCAGGCGGCCCTCGTCGCGGTCGACCTCAGAACCTTCGAGCCTCACCACGGAAAAGGGATCGTCGAGCGGCAGGCCGGTCTTCTCGGCAAAGGCCTTCGCGCGCTCGGAAACGAGCCCGCGATCGGGGCCATAAAGCAGGACGATCGAGATGCGCGGATCGGGCCGCGCCAGCCAGGAATCGACCTCGAAAGCTTTCTTCTGTGCCATGGAGGGTGGTTAGCACAGCGTGAGCGCCGGGTGAACGGCCTCCAGCCTGGGTTCCTCGCGAGGGTGTCGGATCGGGAGGGGAGAAACTCGGGTTCGCAGGCTTGACGCCACCTCTCCCCCAATCGGTGGGGATAGGAAAACTGTCGCCCATGCTGTCGGTCCATTCTGTTACCTATCTATCCGGTCCGGACACTCGACACCTCTCTCCCGGTCGACGGGGGAGAGGAAGGAAGCCAAGCCTGGCCAACCCTCGCTTCTCACCTTCCGTCGATCGGACGTCCTCACGAGGGAAGAGGAACCCAGCTGTTGCCGCCCAATCGCCTTATCTGGCGGAAACCCCGGGCCAATCTTGCGCCAAATTGCGCGCCGGGATGAAACATCGACAAGAAATTTCGCGGACATATCTTCATCTTGTACTCGGGAGGCTGGATCGGCCGGTTCGCTGGCCCGATGCGAAAGGCTTGCCCGACGAATTCGCTCTGGCCTGGCGGCGCGGATGTGCAAATATCGGCGCCAGGCAACATTGGAGGACAAAGGTCATGGCCGATGCTGGGATGTTGCGTTTCCACGTTCCGGAGCCGGAAGTGCGGCCGGGCGGCACGCCTGACTTTTCCAACGTGACCATCGCCAAGGCCGGCTCGGTGCCGCGCCCCGATATCGATGTCGATCCGCGCACCATCCGCGACATGGCTTTCTCGATCATCCGCGTGCTGAACCGCAATGGCGAAGCCGTCGGCCCGTGGGCAGGGCTGCTTTCCAATGATGAGCTGCTGGAAGGCCTGCGTCACATGATGACGCTGCGGACCTTCGATGCGCGCATGCAGATGGCGCAGCGCCAGGGCAAGACCTCCTTCTACATGCAGCATCTGGGCGAAGAGGCGGTGAGTTGCGCTTTCCGCAAGGCGCTCGAGCCGGGCGACATGAATTTCCCGACCTATCGCCAGGCCGGCCTGCTCATCGCCGACGGCTATCCGATGGTCACCATGATGAACCAGATCTATTCCAACGAGGCCGACCCGCTGAAGGGCCGGCAGCTGCCGGTCATGTATTCCTCGAAGGAGCACGGCTTCTTCTCGATCTCCGGCAATCTGGCAACTCAGTATATCCAGGCGGTCGGCTGGGCGATGGCTTCCGCGATCTCGAACGATTCGAAGATCGCGGCGGCCTGGATCGGCGACGGCTCGACGGCGGAATCCGATTTTCATTCGGCCCTGGTGTTCGCCTCCACCTACAAGGCGCCGGTGATACTCAACGTCGTCAACAACCAGTGGGCGATCTCGACCTTTCAAGGCATCGCACGCGGTGGCTCCGGCACGTTCGCGGCGCGCGGTCTCGGTTTCGGCATCCCGTCGCTGCGCGTCGACGGCAATGATTATCTCGCCGTGCATGCGGTGGCCAAATGGGCGGCGGAGCGCGCGCGCAAGAATCTCGGACCGACGCTGGTCGAATACGTCACCTACCGCGCCGGCGCGCATTCCAGCTCGGACGATCCTTCCGCCTACCGGCCGAAGACCGAATCCGACGCCTGGCCGCTCGGCGACCCGATCGTGCGGCTGAAGAACCATCTGATCGGGCTCGGCGTCTGGTCGGATGAGCGGCATGCGCAGGCGGAGGCCGAAATCCTCGATACGGTGATCGCGGCGCAGAAGGAGGCGGAAAGCCACGGCACGCTGCATGCCGGCGGCAAGCCGTCGACGCGCGACATGTTCGAGGGCCTCTACGCCGAGATGCCGCCGCATCTCAGACGCCAGCGACAGCAGGCGGGAGTCTGAGCCATGCCGAGACGGACCATGATCGAGGCGATCCGCGACGCCATGGATGTGTCGATGGGACGTGACGAGCGCGTTGTCGTGTTCGGTGAGGATGTCGGTTTCTTCGGCGGCGTCTTCCGCTGCACGCAGGGCCTGCAGGCGAAATACGGCAAGAGCCGCTGTTTCGACGCGCCGATCAACGAATCCGGCATTGTCGGCTCGGCCATCGGCATGGCCGCCTATGGCTTGAAGCCGTGCGTGGAGATTCAGTTTGCCGACTACATGTATCCGGCCTACGACCAGCTCACCCAGGAAGCGGCACGGCTGCGCTACCGCTCGAATGGCGATTTCACCTGCCCGATCGTCGTCCGTATGCCAACCGGCGGCGGCATCTTCGGCGGCCAGACGCATAGCCAGAGTCCTGAAGCCCTGTTCACCCATGTGTCCGGGCTGAAGACGGTGGTGCCGTCCAACCCGCATGATGCCAAGGGGCTGCTGATCGCGGCGATCGAGGATCCCGACCCGGTCATCTTCCTCGAACCGAAACGGCTCTACAACGGCCCCTTCGATGGCCACCACGACCGACCGGTGACGCCGTGGTCGAAGCACGAGCTCGGTGAGGTCGCCGACGGTCACTACACCGTGCCGCTCGGCAAGGCGGCGATCCGCAGGGCCGGCTCGGCGGTCACCGTGCTCGCCTATGGCACCATGGTCTATGTCGCGCAAGCCGCGGCCGAGGAGACCGGCATCGATGCCGAGATCATCGATCTGAGGACGCTGTTGCCGCTCGACCTCGACACCATTGTTACCTCGGTCAAGAAGACCGGGCGCTGCGTCGTGGTGCATGAGGCGACGCTGACCTCAGGCTTCGGCGCCGAGCTTTCGGCGCTCGTTCAGGAAAACTGCTTCTATCATCTGGAGGCGCCGGTGGCGCGGGTCGCCGGCTGGGACACGCCCTATCCGCACGCGCAGGAATGGGACTATTTCCCCGGTCCCGCCCGGGTCGGCCGCGCGTTGATTGAAACCATGGGAGCTTAAGATGGGCGAACACATCATCAAGCTGCCCGATGTCGGCGAGGGTGTCGCCGAGGCCGAGCTCGTCGAATGGCACGTCAAGGTCGGCGATATCGTGCGCGAGGACACGGTGCTCGCCGCCGTGATGACCGACAAGGCGACGGTCGAAATCCCTTCGCCGGTCGATGGCGAGATCCTGTGGCTGGGCGCCGAGATCGGCGACACGGTGGCGATCGGCTCGCCGATCGTGCGGCTGAAAGTGGCGGGTGAGGGCAATGTAACGCCTAAGGGTGGCGCCAAGGCCGAGGCAGCGGTGGCCGAACCTCCGGTGAAGCTTCCGACGCCGAAGCTGGAGAGCGCCGAGCCGGACGCGAAGACCAAGCCAAAGGAAAGTGACCCGGAGGCGAAACCCGCTCCGGCCATTTCGAAAAGCATCGGGCAGACGTCCATCTCCGGCGCCCCGCGGCCGGAGGGCGAAAAACCGCTGGCGTCCCCAGCCGTGCGCCTGCGCGCGAAAGAGGCAGGCATCGATCTCAGGCAGGTCGCGGGAAGCGGCCCAGCCGGCCGCATCGGCCACGAGGACATCGAGGCCTTCCTGGCGCGCGGGCCGCAGGTGGCCAAGGCATCGGGCCTCGCTCGCAACGACACGGTCGAGGACATCAAGGTGGTCGGTCTGCGGCGCAAGATCGCCGAGAAGATGACACTGTCCAAGTCGCGCATCCCGCACATCACCTATGTCGAGGAAATCGACGTCACCGCGCTGGAGGAATTGCGCGCCGCGCTCAACAAGGAAAAGCGCGTTGCCAGGGGTGGCGTGGAGAGGCCGAAGCTGACGCTGCTGCCGTTCCTTATGCGGGCGATGGTCAAGGCGATCGCGGACCAGCCCCAGCTCAATTCGCTGTTCGACGACGAGGCCGGCATCATCCACCAGCATGGCGGCATCCATATCGGCATCGCAGCACAAACACCGTCGGGGCTGGTGGTTCCTGTCGTCAAGCATGCCGAGGCGCGCGACATCTGGGATTGCGGCGCCGAGGTCGTCAGGCTGGCCGAGGCGGCAAAGTCCGGCACGGCGACGCGCGAGGAGCTTACCGGCTCCACCATCACCATCACCTCGCTCGGCGCAATGGGCGGCGTGGCGACGACCCCGGTCATCAACCATCCGGAAGTGGCGATCATCGGTGTCAACAAGATGATGGTGCGGCCGGTGTGGGACGGCACGCAGTTCATCCCGCGCAAGATGATGAACCTGTCGTCGAGCTTCGACCACCGCGTCATTGACGGCTGGAATGCGGCGGTGTTCATCCAGCGCATCAAGGCGCTGCTGGAAACGCCGGCGCTGATTTTCGTGGATTGAGGGCAATGGCTTTGGCTCGGTCGCCGCTGACAAGTTCCTGGCCGCCGAGCGGTGTCGCCTGTGATTGGCTCCAGCCCTCCACGCGTTCGTCATCCTCGGGCTTGACCCGAGGATCCATGCCGCGACCGATGTCGAAGGGGGCGGCGGAGCAGAATTCCGCACCGTTGCAACGCACGAGCGTCACGGCATGGATCCCGGGCTCTACACGCGTCGCTACGTTCCTTGCTCTGCCCCGGGATGACGAAGGCGCGAGTGCCTCGGCCAATCCTAGACGTAAGCGATACGGCACGAAGGCAAGGCGACCGATCGAGGTGATCCCATGAAAGAAATCTCCTGCAAGCTGCTCGTCATCGGCGCCGGTCCGGGCGGCTATATCTCAGCCATCCGTGCCGGCCAGCTCGGCGTCGATACGGTCATCGTCGAGGCCGGAAAACCGGGCGGCACCTGCCTCAATGTCGGCTGCATTCCGTCGAAGGCGCTGATCCATGCGGCGGAGGAATTCGAGAAAGTGTCGCACATGGCTGGCGGCAAGAGCCCGCTCGGCATTTCAGTCACCGCGCCCGCGCTCGACCTTGCCAGGACCGTCGCCTGGAAGGACGGCATTGTCAGCCGGCTCAACAGCGGCGTTGCCGGCCTGCTCAAGAGGGCTGGTGTAAAGACCGTGCAGGGCTGGGCGACGTTCCGCGACGGCAAGACCGTCGAGGTCGAGACCGAGATCGGAAGCCAGATGATCCGCGCCGAAACCATCGTCATCGCCACCGGTTCGGCGCCGGTCGAGCTGCCTTCTCTTCCCTTTGGCGGGCCTGTCATATCGTCGACGGACGCGCTGGCTCTGAGCGAGGTCCCCAGGAAACTCGCGGTGGT
The DNA here is from genome assembly GCF_056868045.1 of Mesorhizobium sp. HAY1-8B. Taxonomy (NCBI): domain Bacteria; kingdom Pseudomonadati; phylum Pseudomonadota; class Alphaproteobacteria; order Hyphomicrobiales; family Phyllobacteriaceae; genus Mesorhizobium; species Mesorhizobium sp. HAY1-8B. The sequence continues at coordinate 840,197 of NZ_CP200321.1, read as the reverse complement.
GGGTGGTGGATATATCGGGCTGGAGCTCGGCATGGCCTTCGCTAAAATGGGCGCCAAGGTTACGGTGGTCGAGGCCTTGCCGCGCGTGCTGGCGCAGTATGACGCCGAACTCACCCGACCTGTCGTCAAGCGGCTCGCCACACTCGGGATCGAGGTGATGACAGGCGCAAAGGCCAAGGGCCTGTCCACGAAGGGCGATGCCCTGCTGGTCGAAACAGCGGATGGCAAGAGTGCCAAGGTCGCCGCGGACAAGATCCTGGTCACGGTGGGACGCAAGCCGGTGACGGAAGGTTGGGGCCTCGAGCAGATCGACCTCGACATGGCCGGCAAATTCATCAAGATCGACGACCAGTGCCGCACCTCGATGCGCGGCATCTTCGCCATCGGCGACGTGACCGGAGAGCCGATGCTGGCGCACCGGGCGATGGCGCAAGGCGAAATGGTGGCCGAGATCGTCGCCGGCCACAAGCGCAGCTGGGACAAGCGGGCAATCCCCGCCGTCTGCTTCACCGATCCGGAGCTGGTGACGGCCGGCCTCTCGCCCGAAGAGGCCAAGGCTCAGGGCGAGGTCAAGATCGGCCTGTTCCCGTTCGCCGCCAACGGACGGGCGATGACGAAGATGGGCGAAGATGGTTTCGTCCGCGTCGTCGCGCGCGCGGACAACCATCTGGTGCTCGGCATCCAGGCGGTCGGGCAGGGCGTGTCGGAACTGTCGGCGGCTTTCGGGCTGGCGCTGGAAATGGGCGCGCGGCTGGAAGATATCGCCGGCACGATACATGCCCATCCGACGCAAGGTGAGAGCTTCCAGGAAGCGGCGCTGAAGGCGCTGGGCCACGCGCTGCATATTTGAGCGGTTACCCTCCCCTTGTGGGGAGGGTCGATCCGCGAAGCGGAGCGGGGGCCTCGCCGACCGTCGACGCTCACCCCCACCCCGTCTCGCAATTTCCGCTTCGCTCCGATTGCGTGCAGACTCTTCCCACAAGGGGGAGGGTAAAAAGCTCAGCTCGCCAGCCGGCTCACCATCTCGTGCTGCGCATACGCGCGCCCAAAGCGGTTGGCCAGAAATGCATCCAGCGGGATGTCTTCCTGCTTGACGAAACCGGTTGCCGGCAGGCTGCCGTCGGCCAGCATGTCGAGCACGGCACAGATGCCGGACGCCGTGGTGATCTGGATGGCGCTGCGCAGCTGGTTGCCGACGCGCTGCGAATAGATCTTGTTGGCGTAGGTCTCCTGCAGCAGGCGGCCGTTGCGGCGCCCGGAGACGGTGACGAAGACGATGACCACGTCCTGCAGCGTCGCCGGCAAAGCACTTTCGAAGATGTCCTTCAGCACGTCGCGGCGGTGGCGCAGGCCGAGATCGTTGAGCAGCGCCTTCATGATCGCGGCATGGCCGGGATAGCGGATGGTGCGGTAGTTCAGCGTGCGTACCTTGCCCTTCAGCGTCTCAGCCAGCGTGCCCAGCCCGCCCGACGTGTTGAACGCCTCGTAGGTGACGCCGTCGAGCGAGAATTCCTCGCGCTCCTCCAGCGGCGGCACTTCGATTAGCTCGCCCTCGACGATCGCCTCGCAGGGCTCGCAATATTCGTTGATGACGCCGTCGGTGCTCCAGGTGAGATTGTAGTTCAGCGCGTTGGACGGATATTGCGGCAAGGCGCCGACGCGCATGCGCACGCTTTCGAGCGTGTCGAAGCGGCTGGCGAGATCATTGGCGACGATCGAGATGAAGCCCGGCGCCAGCCCGCATTGCGGAATGAAGGCGCTCTTGCCAGAACGCGCCAGTTCCTTGACGCGGCGCGTCGAGACGACGTCCTCGGTGAGGTCGAGATAGTGCACGCCGGCGCTGGCCGCGGCCTCGGCGATGCGCGTGGTGAGATGGAAGGGGGCGGCGCTGAGCACCGCGAACTTGCCGGCGAGCGCCGCTTCCAGCGCGCCGACCGCCGCGATGTCGAGTTCGAGCGTCTCGACGCCGGCCGGCACTTCGGCCGCGGCGAGCTGCGCCTCGGAGCGGTCGACAAGGATAACGTGGTAGTCGCCCGTCGCGGCGAGCATCCCGGCAATGGTCGAGCCGATCTTGCCGGCGCCGACGATAACGATGTTATTCATGGTCAAATACCCCTGCCAAATTCGATTTGGCGGAATCATCGCAGCTTGCCTGTCGAAAGGAAGTGTGGAATCTGGCAGACTGAACCCTAATATTAGGCAATTTGCCGAAGGAATTCGTCGAAATGCTCAGTGAAGCCGAACAGGCCCTGCTTTCCCTGCTGCGCGCCAACGCGCGCGCATCGACGGCCGAACTGGCGCGGCAGCTCGGTGTGTCGCGCACGACGGTACAGAGCCGGATCGAGCGCCTGGAGCAGCGCGGCATCATTGCAGGCTACGGCGTCAGGCTCTCGGCGGACTACGAGCAAGGGCTTGTCAAGGCACATGTGCTGCTCACCGTCACGCCGAAGCTTGCCGACAGAGTGGTGCGGGCCCTGCAGGCGCTGCCGCCGGTCAGGACGCTGCATTCCGTCAGCGGCAATTTCGACATGATCGTCATTGTCGACGCCCCGTCGATCCGCGACCTCGACGCGCTGCTCGACCGGATCGGCGCCATGGACGGCGTCGAGCGGACCTCATCTTCGATCATTCTGTCGACGCGCATCGACCGCTGAGCGTCGTGCCCTTACCGATTTGTAAAAATCCGGCAAGACGTCCGTATTCTCCATCGGACATAGTCGCGCCATGACCCGCTGCCGCAGCCTGGATCCCCGGCCAGCAAGCCCGTCGCGTTAGGAGTTTCGTCATGCAGGGCCGCGGCCATTCCTCAGGCAACTGGATCCGTGTCGCCATGCCCGTGGCGTTGCTGGCCATGGCCTGCCTTCTGCTCGTCATGTCCGGGCACCCGACGGGCGTCGACGAGCGGTCCTACCTGGTCTGGATATGGTGATCTTGTCTGGGATACGGGAGGCTGGGCCGCGAGCGACCCGGCCGCCGCTTCCTACTTGGCGGGCTGGATGCTCGACACCAGCGATCCGCCTGATTTTGTCGAATAGGTGACGATCACCTTCTCGCCGGCCTTCAGCGTCTCGACCTCTATGGGAGCGACACGGGCGGACAACCATTCGCCGGCTAAGCAGATGCCAGCCGAAATCCCACCACCACGGCGAGGCCGGGCCGGCAATCGTCAAGGGCGATGGATGCCCCGTGCAGATCGGCGATGGCCCTGACAAGACTGAGGCCAAGGCCGCTGCCGGGGGTCGAGCGGCTGTGGTCCAACCGGTATAGCCGCTGAAACACCCTTTCGCGTTCGTCCGGAGGAATGCCGGGTCCGTTGTCGGCGACGCTGGCGAGGACACGCTCACCCTGGCGCGCCACCGACAATCTGATGGTCGTGCCGGGCGGGCAATGGCGCAGCGCATTCTCGACCAGATTGGCGAACATCTGCGTCAACAGTTCCCTGTCGCCATGGATACGGTCCCCGCTTCCGTTCAACTGCGAGAACGACAGCACCTTTCCGTCGTCCTCGGCAACGTCGGTATAGATCTCGGCCATGGTCCGCAGGATCTCGTCGAGGTCGACATCGGTAAAGCGGGCCTTGCGCGCGCCGGCTTCGATCTGGGCGATCCGCAACAGCGCATCGAAGGTCTCGTTGATCTGATAGCCTTCCGCGCGCGCATCGGCGAGATCGTCGGAGACGTCCTGATCCCGCGCGGCCTTGTCGGCGGCGCCTTCCAGGATCATTTGCAGGCGGTTGAGCGGCGTCTTCAAATCGTGCGCGATGTTGGTGCTGACCTGTTTCATGCCGTCGACCAGGCCCGACAGCCGGTCGAGCGCCGCATTGACCTGGCCGGAAACCATGTCGATGTCGTCGCCATTGCCGGTCAGCGGGATGCGGGTGTCGAGCCGGCCATGCGAGACGTCGACCATGGTGGCGGCAATGCCGTCGAGACGGCGTTGGACGCGCGAGGCGAGCAAGGCGCCACCGGTGATCGCCAGCCCGGTGATGATCAGGGTTGCCCAGCCGAAGCTCATCAGCATGATCGTCTCCAGTTCCTCCGTCTCGGACAGGCTGAAGGCGATGGTCAGATTGTTGCCGCCGACCGAGCCGGAATAGGCGCGGTATTCGGTATCGGGAGGCAGGCCGGGCATTTCGGCCCCGAACATCGAAAAGCCGTCTGGAAGCCCCGCCGCGGTGAAGTTGCCGGCCAGACGGTTGCCGGCCGCGTCGGTCAGCGAAAAAAGCTGTTCCTTCCTCGGGCTGCGCGTGGAGTGGCTTTGGACGGTCTCCACCAGCTCCTTGAGGTCATTGTCGGCATAGGTCGCGGCGACGACGGAGTAGGTTTCCTTGATGGTGTCATCGAGCTGCTCGGCAAGATCGGCGCTCATCATCTGGTAGACGATGGCGCCCGCCAGCACGAAGGCCAGCATGAACAGGAAAGCAAACGTCAAGGCGAGCCGGAACGGCGTGCTGCGCAGCAGGCGGGCCCATGTTCCGGTCATGACGCAAGCGGTGCGTGCAGGCTGTAACCGGTGTTGCGGACAGTGTGGATGAGCTGGGTTTCGAACGGCTTGTCGATCTTGGCCCGCAGCCGGCTGATATGGGTCTCCACGACACTGGTCTTGGGATCGAAATGAAAGTCCCAGACGCGCTCCAGAAGCATGGTGCGGGTGATCACGCGGCCTTCGCCGCGCATCAGAACCTCCAGCAGGCTGAACTCGCGTGGCTGCAGGTCGATCGGCTGGCCCTGCCTGACAACGCGGCGCATGATGAGGTCCATTTCGAGGTCGCCGACCCGCAGAACGGTCTTCTGCTCCAACGCCGCCGGCCGGCGGGCAAGTGCGTTTATGCGGGCGAGAAGCTCCGAAAAGGCGAAGGGCTTGACCAGATAGTCGTCGCCGCCGGCTTCCAGCCCCTCGACGCGGTCGTCAACGCCGCCGACGGAGGTGAGAAAGATGGCCGGCGTGCGCACGCCGGCGGCGCGGACCGCCTTGACCATCGACAGGCCGTCGAGACCCGGGATCATACGATCGGCTATGATCACGTCATAGGCGCCGCTGGTCGCCGCGAAAAGCGCGTCATGGCCATCGCGCACCAGGTCGCAGACATGGCCGGCCTCGGTCAGTCCCCTGACGATGTAGTCCGCCGTCCTGTGGTCGTCCTCGACAAGAAGAAGTCGCATTGGCCTATCCGGGTGATTGCCGATATCGGGGACAGGCTATCACCGGGATGGGTCCGTTCCTAGGACGGTCGAGGAATGGCAAGCCACGCAGCGCATGCCGAAGGCTCAATCCGATTCCAGGAGGATCTCGTCGGCATCGTCGGCGGTTCTCTTCAATGTCATGTAGAGAACCAGGGCGACGATGCAGCCGAGGAAGATCACGCTGGTAAAGGTGGTGCCGAAACCAAGACCGCCATATTCGGCCGGCTGCGACAGCAAGTCGCCAAAGGACGCGCCAAGCGGCCGCGTCAGGATATAGGCAAGCCAGAAGGCCAGGATAGCGTCCAGATGGAGGAGATAGTAGGCAAGTGCGATGAGTGCGATCACGCCGCCGAACAGCAGGCCCGTGGTCAGATAGCCCATGTCGAAGCTTTCCGCGACCAGGTCGCCGGCGGCGGTGCCGAGCGAGAAGGTGAAGAGGATCGCCAGCCAGTAGAATATCTCGCGCCTGGTCGTGAAGATGGTGTGGATCGAGAGCGTCCGCTCGCTGGCGTACCAGACCGCGAACGTCGCCGCGAGCACCACGCTGAAGGCAATCGTGGTGGTCTGCAGGCGCACGCCGAAATTGTCGACGAGGTTGTCGGTGATCAGCGTGCCGACGACGCTGATCAGCACCACCGCCAGCCAGTAAGCCCAGGGCACGTAGCGTTTCTGCGCGAACTGCAGGACAAGGGCAACGACCAGAACGCCGGTCATGATCAGCGATGTAGCGGTCAGCCCGAGCCCGAGGTTGACGGCCAGATAGTCGGCCGCCGTCTCGCCCATGGTCACCGCCATCAGCTTGATCAGCCAGAAATCGAGGGTGACGTCCGGGACCCTGTTCTGGCCCGGCCCGGCGGGCTGATTGTTGCTGGGGAGCATGGCTGAAGTCCTGAGGTTGATGGTCGTGGCGGGATGAAAGCGCATCGCGAGGGATTCATGCGATCCGCCCCTGTGACGCATGTCTTTCTCAATCGCCCGCAAAACCCTCGGATGATGCCAGAGGGTGCTTTGGACGGCATGGATTACTTGCCCATGACCTTCATGGCCTGGGCGAAGAAGTCGTCGGCGCGCTTGCCGTCATCCGCGTTGCAGCGTTCGATGCCCTTGGTCTCCAGTTCCGAGACCTTGTTCTTGTCCGCGTCGTTGAGCTTGGCCGCTGCCTGCGCCGCGCGCAATGCCTTCAGCGTTTCCTCGCAAGGCGCGGTGGCCGCGAAAACAAGGGAAACCGGACCGGATGCGGCGACGAGGCCCAATGCGACCGCAGGTGCAAATTCTCTCATGAAACCTTTCCCTGTCCGATGCCAATGGTCCGGCTGCCTTAGACTGAAGCCGGCCCTAAAATGGCGGGCTGGCATTCGAACGATAGGGAAGCGACTTCACTCCAGCCTGTCCGGCGGCTTACAAATTCGTAAGAATGGACATGGGCCGTGCAAAAGGTCTTTACGAACCTCGCGCGCTGCGCTGATAGAAGCCAGCGCCTTGTATCCGCCATCAACGGCGTGCCCCAGTGCCCGAACCTGAAATCCGTGCCAGGAAAACCCGAATGGCCTATGCTTCCCTCAAGCCGGTTTCGAAGGCGTTCGTCCAACGCAAACGGCTGATCTTCGTGCGGGTGGCGGCGGCGCTGGCGGTGCTGCTCCTGTTTCTCACCAAGCCGGCGCTCACCGAGGGCTCGGAAAGCCACGAAGCCCTCGAATTCTTCGGCCTCTGCCTGGTGCTGGTCTGCGTCGCCGGCCGGCTCTGGAGCATTCTCTATGTCGGCGGCAAGAAGAACGAGGAGCTGGTTTCTACCGGCCCGTTTTCCATGAGCCAGAACCCGCTCTATTTTTTTTCGACGGTCGGCGCGGTCGGCATCGGTTTGCTCTATGGCTCGCTGGTGGCGGCGGCAATCCTTGGCCTTGCCAGCTTTCTCATCTTCCGCGTCACGGCGCGCAAGGAAGCCGAATATCTCCTGGGCAAATTCGGCCCGGCCTATGCGACCTATATCAAGGCGACGCCCAGGTTCTGGCCGAACCCACTGCTCTACCGCGACATTGACGAGCTGCAGTTCTCGACGCGCGCGCTCAAGCGCACCTTCTATGACGGGCTCTATTTCCTGGCCATCTTTCCGGCCATCGAGCTGATCGAGCATTTCCGGGAGACGGGCATGCTGTTCCCGGCCTTCGTCACCCTCTACTGACCCGCCATTAACCGGCTAATCTTCCGGTCACGCGGCGCTTCGGCTGTCGAGCAACTTGTAATACTGGCTGAAGGCGAAGACGCCGACCTTGCGCAAGGCATGCAGCGCATAGCGGTCGGGTGCGGTGACCGGGAATGGCAGGTCGGCCGGCGCGGTGCCCAGAGCAAGATCGGCAAGCAGCCTGCCTGTCGTCGTGCAGGCGGCAACACCGCGTCCGTTGCAGCCAAGTGCGGTGAACAGGCCAGGCGCCAGCATGTGGATATGCGGCATCGTGTCCTTGGTGATCGCGACCTTGCCGCTCCAGACGAATTCGACCGGCGCGCCGGCCGCCTGCGGGAAGATGCGGGCGAGGGCGGCCTTCAGGGGCGCCGCATCGTCCATGGTCGGGTTGTCGTCGACCGGGGAGCGGCCCCCCATCACCAGCCGGCCTTCGTGGTCGAGGCGGAAATAGAGCAGGAGCCGCCTGGTGTCGGCGACGCCCTGGCCGCCCGGCAGGATGGTGCGGCGCAGCGCCGGCGCCAGCGGCTGCGTGGCGATCTGGAAGCTGGTCACCGGGATGACGGTCTGGCGCAGACCTGGCCACAGGTTCCCGGTGTAGGCGTTGGTGGCCAGCATGACCTGTCGCGCGCGGATCGAGGCCTGTCCGAGATCGATCACCCACTGGTCGCCATCGCGCCTGAGGCCAAGCGCCGGCGAACGCGCAAGCACCGTGGCGCCCTGCGAGATGGCGGCGGCGGCCAGGCCGCGCGCGTAGCTCAGCGGCTGCAGCACGCCGCCGCGCGGGTCGAACCAGCCGCCATGATAGGCCTCGGGCGCCGAGCCGGTGAGATCGGCCATTTGCTGGCGGTCGAGCAGGCGCGCCTCGACGCCCCTGTCGCGCCATTGCCGGAAGCGGGGCGTCACGATGTCCGAAAAAGGCTTGGGTCCATGCGCGCCCTGGATCCAGCCGCTGCGCTCGGCGTGGCAGTCGATGCGGTACTTCTCGATGAGATCGAAGACCAGATCGCCGCCGGCGCCAAAGGTCCTGGTGATGGCGCTGCCCAACTTCCGGCCGAACTTGGCTTCGAGCGTGTCAGGATCGTGCTTCAGCCCGGCGATGATCTGCCCGCCATTGCGCCCGGAAGCGCCCCAGCCAGGTTCGCTGGCCTCCACCACGATCACCTTCCTGCCGGCCTGCGACAAATGAAGGGCGGCGCTCAAGCCCGTATAGCCGGCGCCGACAATGGCGACATCGGCCACGGCATCGCCTTTCGCCCCGGCATAGAGCGGGGCGGGGGTGGCCGTCGCCGCCCACAGGCTGGCCGGCAAGGCTTGGGGTGCGTCAACAGGCATGTCTTCTCCGGCGAGGTCGCGCGATGCGCCGCTTCAACCGTGGGCGCGGTCCTTGGGCCGATGCTCCGGCGTGGCGAGTTTCGGATCAGCCACGCCGGTCGGCGCGGTTCACTGCAGCATCAGCTGGTTCCACTTTTCCTCATAGGCGACCGAATATTTGTCGGCTTCGCCCTCGTTGAGGATCAGCATGTCCTTGATGTTGTCGGGAGCCATGACGAGGATCTTCTTCGTGTCGGCATCGGCGCCCGATGTCGCGCTGCTCAGCACCGGGCCATAGGTCCTGAGCGCGAGCAGCTTCGCCTGCTGGGCTTCTGCGAGCGCGAAATCGATCGCCTCATGCGCCAGTTCGACATTGGGCGATCCCTTGGGGATGGCCCACCAGTTGGCCCAGGCGATGCCGTCCTTGTAGGTGAAGCCGACGGGCGCGCCTTCGGCCTCAGCCGCCAACATGCGGCCGCTCCAGGCCGAGGACATAGCCAATTCTCCCGACGAAAGCAGCTGCGGCGGCTGTGCGCCGCTGCCCCACCAGACCGTGACGTGGGGCTTCAGTTCCTTGATCTTCGCCATCGCCATGTCGGCCTTCTCGGTCGTGTAGGGAAACACTTCCGAGGGTTTTACGCCTGCGGCGAGCAGGGCGGCTTCGTAGTTGTAATAGAAGTAGCGGTAGAGGCCGCGCGGCCCGGGGAAGCGCTTCACGTCCCAGAAGTCGGCCCAGGATTGCGGGCCGGCATCGGGAAACGCCGTCTTCGACCAGCCGATGATCGTGGCGCCGGTCGAGGTGGCGATGCCGTTGGGGGCGACCCATCCCTTATCGAGTGCCGCGGCGTTGGGGACCTTCGAGACGTCGATCGGCTCGAGAAAACCTTCATGACCGCCTTGCCACACGGTGCGGCCGCCTAGGTCGACAAGATCCCACTCGACCGCCTTGGCCTCGACCATGGCCTTGATCTTGGCTGTTTCGGTTGGCGAGGTGTTGATCACCTCGATGCCCTTGAGCTGGCCGAAGGGATCGATGAACGCCGACTTTTCGGCATTCGACAGGGCGCCGCCCCAGGATGTGAAGGTGAAGGGCCGGCCGGCCGCCCTGGCCAGCCGGGGAAGACCCGTCGCGCCGGCCAGCAGGCCGCCCGCTGCCGTCAGAAGGAAAGTACGCCTATGCATCAGCTTTCTCCGTTTTGGTGGGTTTGGATGGGAAATGAGGAACCGCGCGGACATGGCCAGGCTTCCACGAGACATGGACCCTGGAGCCGGCCTGCAATGTCCGGTCGGTGATCTGCCGGGCGGCGAGCGTCTGGCCGCTCTCCAGCCGCAAGGTGAGCTGGGTCAATTCGCCGAGATAGATCACCTCGACGATCTCGGCGGCAACGCCTTCGCCTCCGCGGCCAAGCTCGACATGCTCGGGCCGGATCAGCAGCCGCGCCGGCTCGCCCGGCGCCGTTCCCGGCGCCGCATCGACGGCGAGGGTCTTGCGGAACGCCTCGACATCGACCGAGGCCTTGCCGTCCGATGACGAGAGCACGCGCACCGGCAGCAGGTTGGATTCGCCGATGAAGCCGGCGACGAAGGCGTTGACGGGACGGTCGTAGAGGTCGTCCACCGTGCCCAATTGCTGGATCCGGCCGCCGTCCATCACCGCGATGCGGTCGGAGAGCACCAGCGCCTCTTCCTGGTCGTGGGTGACATAGATCGTGGTGCGGCCGAGCCTCTGGTGCAGCCGGCGCAGTTCGAGCTGCACTGAGCGGCGCAGCTGCTTGTCGAGCGCGCCAAGCGGCTCGTCCATCAAAAGGACGTCGGGCTCGATGACCAGCGCGCGGGCCAGCGCCACGCGCTGCTGCTGGCCGCCCGAGAGTTGCTGGACGGGCCGGTCGGCAAAGCCGTCGAGCCGCATCAGCGCCAGTATGTCGGTGACCCGCCTGGTGATGTCGGGCTCGGGCAGCCGGCGCACACTCAGGCCATAGCCGACATTCTCGCCCACACTCATATGCGGAAACAGCGCATAGTTCTGGAACACCATGCCGATGTTGCGGTGGCGGGCGGGCATGCGGGTGACGTCGCGCTCGCCGATGTGGATCTCGCCCGCCGTCGGCTCGATATAGCCGGCGGTGAGGTTGAGCAGCGTCGTCTTGCCCGAGCCGGAGGGTCCGAGCAGCGTCAGGAATTCGCCGGATGCCACATCGAGGTCGGTCGGCTCCAGCGCCCGAAAGCTGCCATAGGTCTTCGACACGCCGGCCAGGCGCAGCGACTGTCCCGAATGGATCGCGGTCATCGGCTCGGGCTCCCGGATTTGCGGCTGAAAATTTGCGCCAGCGCGAACAGGACGATGGCCAGCGCGATCATCACCGTCGCGGCGACAGCGATGACCGGCGTGAATTCGAGCCGGATCGATTCCCAGATCTTCACCGGCAGCGTTTTCGAGGCATAGCCGGCCATGAACACGGCGATGATCACTTCGTCGAAGGAGGTGATGAAGGAGAAGATGGCGCCACCGACGATGCCTGGCGTGATGTTGGGCAATGTGACGGTTCGGAAGATCCGCCATGGGCCGGCGCCAAGGCCGGCGGCGGCACGCAGCCAGTTGTCGTCGACGGCGCGCAAGGCGATGCCGACATTGATGACGACGAAAGGCAGCGCCAGTATGGCATGGCCGAGGCTCATGCCCAGGATGGTGCCGCTCAGGCCGACATCGAGCGCGCTGCGGTAGAGCGCCACCGCCGTGACGATGACCGGCACGATCATCGGCGCCAGGAACAGGCCGGTGACGAGCGTGCGCAGGCGGCCGTCGATGCGGCGCAGGCCGATTGCCGCGAGCGTGCCGAGCACGACCGCGATGATCGTGGCCAGCGTGGCGACCTCGACGCTGTTGAGAAGCGATGTGCGCCATTCCGGATCGGCGAGGAAGCGCTCATACCAGATGCCGGACCATGCGTGCGGCGGCAGATAGATGAAACTCGCCTTGTTGAAGGAGGCCGGCACCACGGCAAGGATCGGCAGCACGAGGAAGGCGAGCACCAGGCTGGCGCCGGCGTTGGCTGATACGCGGAGCAGGAGCGGCAACCTGTTCATCGTGCGAACAGCCCCCTCTCGATCGGCAGCAGCCGGGCGGTCAACGCCATCAGCACCAGCACGATGGCGAGCAGTGCCAGCGAGCCGGCGGCGGCGAGCGACCAGGCAAGGCGGTCGTTGACAAAGCTGGCGATCAGCATCGACAGCGTGATGGCGTTCGAGCCGCCAAGCAGGGCAGGCGTAATGAAGAAGCCGAGCGACAGCAGGAAGACGAAGGTCGCGCCGCCGGCAAGGCCGGGCAAGCAGAGCGGCAGATAGATGCGCCGGAAGGTGTCGGCGAGGCTGGCGCCGAGCCCATCGCTTGCCAGCAGCAGGCGGCGGTCGATGCGGACCATGGCGCCGTAGAGCGGCAGGATCATGTAGGGCAAGAGGATGTGGATCATGCCGACCAGCACGCCGACATTGTTGAACAGCAGTGCCAGCGGCGCATCGGTGATGCCGCTCGCCATCAACAGGCGGTTGATCGGCCCGTTGCGCTCCAGAAGCAGCATCCAGGAGAAGGTGCGCACCAGGACCGAGATCCAGAAGGGAAACAGCACGCCGTAGAGCGCGATGCCGAACCAAACACCCTCCAGGCGCGACAGCACATAGGCGACCGGCCAGGCGAGCAGCACGCAAAGTGCCGTCACCATGATTGCGACGACAAAAGTGTTCCACATCACCTGGCGGTAGACCGCGCTTTCGGCCAGCACGCCGAAAGTCGCGAACGGTCCGGCCGGGTCGGTGAAGGCCAGCGAGAAAAGCCGCGCCAGCGGCACCACGAACAGCAGCGCCAGCACGATCAGCGCCGGGCCGAGCAGGCATGCGGTCTCGACATGCCGCCGTGACATCACGGTTCGCCCCTTCATCTCCGGCAGGGTGCCTGTTACCGTCACGCCCAGGCCACCTCGCTGAAGACGCCGATGCCGCGCTTGCGGATCTGGCCGGCGACGACCACGCGCTGGATCTCCGACGTGCCTTCCCAGATGCGGTCGACGCGGATGTCGCGGTAGAGCCGCTCGACCGGGTTTTCGCGCATGTAGCCGCGACCGCCCAGCACCTGCAGCGCCTTGTCGATGACGCGGCCGGCGGCTTCCGAGCAGTAGAGCTTCAGCGCGCTGGCATGGGCGTGCACGCGCTTGCGGTCGAGACCCTGGTCGATCTCCCAGGCGACGCGGTACAGCATCGACTTGGCGGCGAAGATCTCGACCGCCATGTCGGCCAGCATGAATTCCACGCCCTGGAAATCGCGGATAGGCCGGTCGAACTGGTGGCGAGAGGTGGCGTAGTCATTGGCGATCTCGGCGGCGCGGGTCGCGGCGCCCACCGCATGCGAGGCGATCTGCAGGCGCGCCTCTACGAACCAGTCCTTGGTCAGTTCGAGCCCCTGGCCGATCTTGCCGAGCATCTTGTCCTCGCCGACCGTGGTGCCCTCGAAGCGCAATTCGGCATGGTCGAAGGCGAAATTGTGCATGAATTTCGGCGAGCGCAGATGCACCATGTTGTTCACCGGCTTGTCGACCAGGAACAAGGTCGGCTTGTCGGGATCGTCGTCGACATGGGCATGCACGATGACGAAATCGGATGCGTTGTAGGAGGTGACGAACCATTTCTCGCCGGTCAGGTGCCACTGGCCATTTTTCAAAACCGCGCTGGTCTTGACCCGGCGCGGGTCGGAGCCGGCCTCCGGTTCGGTGATGGCGAAGGCGCCGCGGCGATGGCCGTGCGAGGACGGGATCAGATAATCCTGCTTCTGCGCCTCGGTGCCGAATTTCAGGCTCACCGGCGGGCGCCAGACACAGCTCCACAGGCCATTGGTGACGCGGCCGAGCTGTTCCTCGATCGCCGTCTGCTGGACCATGGTCAGGCCGAGGCCGCCATTTTCCTTCGAGTGGTTGATGCCGGCCAGTCCCCAGTCGCGCACCTGCTGCCGGACAGTCGAGCGGCGCTCCATCGGCAATTCGCCATGCTCGTCGGTGATTGCTTCCAGCGGCAGAAGCACCTGGTCGCAGAAGTCGCGCCCCTTCTTCGACAGTTCCTTTTCGCGCGGGCTGAGATCGAAATTCATGGCAGTCCTCTAAAAGCAATTCATCTTGTCGGGCGCCCGGCGTTGCGGCCGAGCAAGAGCGCGTCGACGGCCATGCAGCCATGGTCGGAAACCAAGAGCGGGTTGACGTCCATCTCGTCGATGAGGTCGCCGAGATCAGCGGCGAGCATCGAGAAACGGGCAAGGGCGGCATGGAGTGCTGCCCTGTCGGCCGCCGGCCGGCCGCGCCCGCCGTCGAGCAGCGGGCTTGTCTTCAGCCTGACGACCAGGGCTTGCGCCTGCTCGAGGCTGAGCGGCGGCAAGGCGACCGCGCGGTCCCTGAGCACTTCGATCCAGAGGCCGCCGGAGGCAATGACCAGATAGGGTCCGAACTGTTGGTCGCGGATCAGGCCGAATGCGATCTCGACGCCTTTGGGGGCCATTTCGGCAACCAGCACCTGCGGGCCGAGCCGAGCCGCCATGTCGGCATAGGCGACTGCCAGCGCCGGTTCATCGGCCAGGCCGAGGCGGACGCCGCCGACATCGGATTTGTGCAGGATGCCGGGGACGGCGGTCTTCAGGGCGATGGGAAAGCCGATCCTTCGCGCGGCGGCGACAACGTCATCCGGCGTGGCGGCGGCGATCGAGCGCGGCGTGGCGATGCCATAGTCGGCCAGCAGCGCCAGCGCTTCGCTTTCGCCGAACGGCTTCTCCTGGCCAAGGCGCCGGCGCCAGCGTTCGCGGACCTCGCTCGCCACGGCATCGGGATAGGTGTGGGTCGCGGCGCGCCGGTCGCGAAACGCCAGCAGATTGCGGATGGCCTGCAGGCCTTCATCGGTGCCGTCGATGACCGGCACGCCGGCCTCCGTGGTCGACAAGGCGAGTGCGCGGTGGTTCACCGTGGCGTAGTTGCTGACCACGGCAACCGGCTTGCCGGTCTTGGCGTGGGAACGGATCACGGCGCGGGTAAAGCCTTCGGCGACGTAGGAGCCGTCGCGTATGTCCTGGAACAGCACGCCGATGGCGGTGTCGGGGTCGGCGAGCATGGCGTCCATGCAGGCCTCGACATGCGTCTCGAAGTCGAGGCCCGAGCCCCAGACATCGAGCGGGTTCGCCGGCTGCAGGCCGCTGTCGAGATGCAGCCGCAACTCCTCCTTCGTCCGCTCCGAGATGGCGGCGAACGGCACGCCGGCCTTCGCCGCGAGGTCGGCGACCATTTCGCGTTCACCGCCGGAATCGTGCAGGCTGGCAAGGCCGCCGCTGGCGGCCGGCCGGCCGGCCGAAAACAAAGCGAGATTGGCGGCCAGCTGGTCCAGCGTGTCGACGCTGAAGGCGCCCCACCTGTCGAACAGGGCCTCGTAGGCGGCATTGTCGCCGGCAATCGCGCCGCTGTGGCTGGCGGCGAAGCCGGCGCTCAGTTCCGTGCGCCCGACCTTCAGGACAACAACCGGAATGCCGAGCCGGTCGGCCTTTTCCAGGCAGCGGGCAAAATCGTCGGGCCGGCGCGCCGTTTCGAGAAACAGGCCGATGACCGACGTTTCGGGCTGGTCGAGCGCCCAGTCGACATAGTCTGATGTCGTCGTTGTCAGTTCGCGGCCGCTGGAAACGCAGAGCTGGAATTTCAGCCGCTGGTCGTTGTAGGCGAGCGCGGAGAAGGCCGAGCCCGATTGCGTGACCAGCGCCACGCCGCCGGGCTTCATGGCGAGACGGGAGGCGAAGCCGGAGACGCGCAGGCCGATGCCGGGGTTGCAGAAGCCCATGCCGTTGCCGCCGCAAATGACGATGCCGGCCTCGCGGGCTATTTCGGTCAACCGGCCGGCGAGCGGGTCGTTGGCCGCGCCGGTCAGGTCGCAGCTGGCGAAGATGGTGACCGCCCTGGCGCCATGGCGGGCGGCCGCCAGCAGATTGTCCTCGAGATAGTCATTGGCGACGCCGAGCACGACATGGTCGACCGTCTCCGGCAGGCTTCTCAGATCGGGAAAACACGGCACGCCTTCCACGACGTCGTATTTCGGGTTGATGGCGTAGAGCCGGCCAGAATAGCCATCCATCGCCGCGGCGCGCATCATGGTGTTGCCCGGCGTGTTGGGGCGCACGGACGCGCCGACGAAGGCGATCGACGCCGGCCGCAACAGCGGATCGAGACGATGCCTTGCCTGCGTCATGCCGCCAAGGGCGGCTATGGTTCCAGCCAAATGTCTGCTCCCATGGCTTGTTCCCGAAGCCCTCGGTCCGTCGCTGTGATTTTGATTTTGCGAGCTGTCGGACCGATGGCGACTATAGAACCGGGAAACGATCGCGCACGCTCCGAATAGTCACGAGGCGATGACCTGCAGTCATGGGGGTAAGGGCAAGTGCAGACGTCGACGGTTCAGCCGGCCAGAATTTCCCGTTTCAGCACGGCCATTTCATTGAGCAGCCAGTCTCGCACCAGCACGGCCGGCTTGCGCAGCGGGCGTCGTGCCGTTGCCACCAGGTAATAGTGGTCGCCGGTACGCAACTCATGTTTGCCGCCCTTGACCAGGCCTTTCTGCAGCAGTTCGTGGGCCACGACATGCCACCAGCCGAGCGCCATGCCACGGCCCTTGATCGCCGACTGGACGACCAGCGTGTAGTCGGAGAAGGTCAGGCTGCGGCTGCCCACCGGCTGTGGATAGCCAAACTGCCCGAGGTAGTGCTGCCAGGGAATGCGCAGCGCGCCGGAGAGATGGGCGAGCGTGTGCCGGCTGAGATCGCTGCAGTCGTCGAGACTGCCGTGCTCGGCCAGGTAGGCCGGGCTGCAGACCGGCAGCACGACTTCTTCCATCAGCGCCCAGCTCTGTTGTTCGGCATTGGGCGGCTGGTTGTAGCGGATGGCGAGATCGACATCCTCGATCGGGCCGCTCGGCTCGCCGCGCACCAGCTGGAAACGCAGGTCGATGCCGGGAAAGCTGGCCTGGAAGCGGTCGAAGCGCGGCATGAACCAGTGCATGGCGAAGGCGGACGACAGCGACAGCGTCACCGTGCCGGCCTCGCCCTGGCGCGCCCTGATATCGTCGAGCGCGATCTCGATCTGCTGGAAGCCGCTGCCGACGGCGCCATAGAGCAGGCGGCCGTCGTCGGTCAGGTCGATGCCGGTCGGCGCGCGTACGAACAGCTTGACGTCGAGATGGCTCTCCAGCCGCGCGATCATGCGGCTGATCGCCGACTGGGTGACGTTGAACTCGCGCGCCGCGCTGGTGAAGTTGAGATGGCGCGCGGCTGCCTCGAACATGAAGATCGCATTGGGCGAGGGCAGCAGCTTGCGCAGGGTCATGGCCGTTGGCTCGTTTCGGTACCGAAACTTTTCGGGAAGAAGGCGCGGAGATAAGTCCGGCAGATGGCGCGGGCACGGGCCCAGTCCGCCTCGCCATGCCCGTCGCCGATCTGGCTTTCGATCCACAGTCCGTCGAAAATGGCGCTTAGCCCGCCGGCGACCAGCCGATAGTCCGCGGCTGGCGGCTCCTTTTGGGCGAGGGCCGATATCAATGGCTCGAGCCGCGCCAGATAGGCCCTGTTGAGTTCGCTGAACCGCGCCCGGTAGTCGGCGTTGCGCGAGGTTTCGGCCCAGAACGCCGTCCACACCGCGATGTGCCTGTCATCGGTGACATCGGAACCGAGGTCGAGATCGATCAGCGCCTCGAGCTTGGCAGCGGCATCGTCATGGGCGTCGCTGCGCGCATGCCAGGCAGCGCGGTATTCCTCGACCAGGGCGTCGAGCGCGGCCAGAAGCAGGCGGTCCTTGGTCTCGAAGTGGAACGAGACCAGGCCGTAGCCGCAGCCGGCCTCTCGCGCGACATCGGCCAGTGTCACGCCCGGCAGGCCTTTTCGCGCGATAACGGTGATCGCCGCCTGGGTCAGGCTTTGCCGCCGGCGCGCGACCTTTTCGGCATCGCGGCTTTTCTTGTCGGGCTTGCTCAATGGCGCCGTTCTCCCTGGAGTGGTTTCGTATCCGGTTTTCGGCCGGCTAAGCAATGCTTGGTGGATGGCCGTGCGTGCACGCGATCACTGGAGGTGGTGGGTGGTCCATCGCCCCTTTCCGAGTGTTGGCGCTGCCCCTCATGCGATGGTCCACCGGCACAATCATCATTGACTGATCAATCAGTCTACGAGATTATCGGCCGGCCGCAACCGGAAACGCAGGAATGGTTGCCAGGAAAACAGGAAGCCGTGCGATGCCGCCGCAGGACCTCGCCAACGACCAACCCAATCCCTACCGGCGCCCGGAAGGCATGTCGGCCGAGGCCTTCCTCGATCAGAAGGTGCGGGAGCTCGAAGACAGGATCGTGGAGCTTGGCCCCGAGAACGTCGCCTGCTTCATCGCCGAGCCGAGCCTGGCCTCGGGCGGCGTCGTGCCGCCCGTGGGGCATCACAGCAGCACGCTGGAGGTCTGCCGGCGCCATGACGTGCTCTACATCTCGGATGAGGTCGTCACCGGTTTCGGCCGCAACGGCGCGATCTTTGCCTCGGAACCTGTCTATGGCATCGTGCCCGACATGATCACCTGCGCCAAGGGGCTGACGTCGGGCTATGTGCCGCTGGGCGCCGTGATGGTGTCCGATCGCCTCTACCGGCGGATCGCGGAAACGACCGAAGGCAGGATCTTCGCCAACGGCTTCACCTATTCCTCGCATCCGGTCGCCTGCGCCGCCGGCCTGAAGAATCTGGAGATCATGGAGCGCGAGGAGATCTGCGCCCATGTCCGCGAGGTCGGCCCCTATTTCCAGGCCGCGCTGAAGCCGCTGATGGACTCGCCGATCGTCGGCGACGTGCGCGGCAGCCACCTGATGGCCTGCGTGGAATATGTCAGCGACAAGAGCGCCAAGACCGTGCCGCCGCAGGCCTGGCAGATCGTCCAGCGCATCATCCGCGAGACCATGCCGCGCGGGCTCATGGTGCGGCCGATGAGCTCGATGGTCATCATGTCGCCGCCGCTCATCATCACCAGGGCCGAGATCGACGAGCTGGTCGCCATCCTGCGCGAAGCGACAGAGGTGGTGACGGAACAGCTGCGACAGGAAGGCCTGCTGCCGCTAGAATCATGACGCTGCGATTTTCAAACGGAGATGACCCCATGCCAGCTTCGCTGCCGACCAGCAGGGCCGGCGTGACAGTCTTTACTGCCGAAGACGCATCCGTCTGGGCGAACCTTACGGCGGCGGTGCCGGCGGCGATCGGCGATCGTCTGGCCGGCTTGCGGGAGATTGCCGGTGTCACCGGCGTGGCGCGATACAGGGAAGGCCGCCCGGAGGCGATCATGGTCGGCCAGCGGCGGCCGTCGGCGGCGATGATGCGCATTGCCATGTCCTGGTCCGCCGCCAGCTTCATCGCGGGCGACGGCCCGTGCCTGCTGGAGGCGCTGGAGACGGAGGCGCTTGCGCAAGATGTGCTCTGCCTGCGCACCGACGAGGATGCGGCGCCGCGCATCGGCGGCCAATGGGAGCGCCGTGACGGGTTCCTGCAACGCTGGATCGGCGTCGGGCCGACGCGCCGGCCGGAGCGGATACCGCCGTCCTGGCCGCAGACGGCGGGCTTCACCTGCGGACCGTCGGCGCTCGCCATGGCCATGGCTGGACTCGACCCGGCCTTGCTGCCGGATCGTTCGCTGGAGGTCGAGCTGTGGCGCGAGGCCACCACCATCATCGGCCCGAGCGGCCCGGGCGGCTGCGACCCCTATGGCCTGGCGCTGGCGGCACACCGGCGCGGGTTGCGGGTCGAGGTGTTCATGAGCAGCGCCGAGCCGATCTTCCTCGACCGAGCCGCCTCGGAGGAGAGGCGCGGGCTGATGCGCTTCGTGCAGGCCGGTTTCAAACGCGACGTCGAAGCCGCGAAATTGCCGGTCGAGACGCGCGCCTTTGCCATCGAGGAAATCGGTCAGGCACTCGATCGCGGCTTGTTGGCGCTGGTGCTGATCGATCAGGCGCCGATGATGGGCTACACCTGCCCGCACTGGGTGCTCGTCCATGGTCGTGGCGACGGCACCTACTTCCTCAACGATCCATGGATCGAGCCTGACCGGCTCGAACAGAAGATGGACGTTGTCGACCTTCCGGTCATTGCGGCGGAGCTCGACCGGATGGCCTGGTACGGTAATCCCGCCTACCGCGCCGCTGTGCTGGTTGGGCGATAGAGTTCGGCTATCCGCCCCGGGTCTAGGCTCCCAGCGGATAAGGCATGTAACCGACAAAGCCGGCGATCTTCCAGGTCCCGCCGACCTTCCGGCAGAAGTACAGCGTCTGCCATTTCAGCCGGTCGACGGTGCCATCCGCCTTGGCAACGGAACCATCGAATTTCTTGTGCAGCACGGCGCGGTCGCCGTCGACATCGATGTCACGCAGATTGGTGACGCGAAACAGCGCCTCGCGCAGCGGCTCGGCGAATTTGGTCGCGGCCGTCTCCCTGGCCTGGCGCAGCCACTCGTCGCGATAGATTTCCAGCCTCGGGAACTGCAGCCGCCAGGCATCGGCGTTGGCAAGGAAATGGGCATGCATGCCGAAGAAGCTCTCGGCGACGAAATCATCCTCGACCATGGACCAGTCCTGACCGATGAAGGCGTCGATGTCGCGCCGCACTAGCATTTCCCACAGCGCATGGCGGTCGGCGTCGCCTGGTGGGAACGGGTTCTTGTCGAAAGTCATTCTCGGTTTCTCCGGTCTCGCATAGGCACCTTTCCGTCCCGGCGTGAAGGCCGTCCGGCAAGCGCGCACGATGCAAGCGCTCTTGTAATAAAGCAACACGGATTTCGAAGAATGTTGCTTTCCAACAAGGGCCCTATCGGGACCGGCCCGATCGCGGTAAATCTGCGCCGAAGCGGGCCTGGTGCCCTGCCCGTGTGATCAGAGGAGGTCGTCCCTTGCCCAAGCAGACTTTTGGAACATCCCATGTGCCGCTGTCGCCCGCCGTGCGTGCCGGCGACTTCGTCTATGTCTCCGGCCAGGTCCCGGTCGGCAGCGACGGCATCGTGGTCAAGGGCGGCATTACAGAGCAGACCGAGCAGGTGCTTGCCAATGTGAAGGCAGCGCTGGCATTGGCCGGCTGCACCTTGGACGACGTGGTGAAGACCACCGTGTGGCTGGAAGACGCGCGCGATTTCGGCGCCTTCAACGCGGTCTATGCCAGGCACTTCCCGAAGAATCCGCCGGCGCGCACCACGGTGGAATCGCGGCTGATGATCGACATCAAGATAGAAGTCGAGGCGGTCGCCTACCGGCCGGTCTGATAAAAGACGCCACGAAGCGGAGGGTCTCCCCATGCAATTCGACCTCTTGCTGAAGGGTGGCCGGCTGATCGATCCGGCGTCCGGGCTCGACACCCAGCGCGATCTCGCCATCGCCAATGGCCGGGTCGCCACGATCGACTCCGATATCCCGGCGGATCGCGCCGCGCAGGTCGTCGACGCGACCGGCTGCATCGTCACGCCCGGCCTCGTCGACCTGCACAGCCACGTCTATTGGGGCGGCACCTCGCTTGGTGTCGATGCCGACCGTCTGGCGGCCAAGAGCGGCACCACCACCTTCATCGATGCCGGCAGTGCGGGCGCCGGCAATTTCCTCGGCTTCCGCCGCCATGTCATGGAGCGCTCCAGGGTGCGCATCCTGGCCTATGTCAACATTTCCTTTGCCGGCATCTTCGGTTTCTCGCAGACGGTCTCGGTCGGCGAGTGCAGCGATCTCAGGCTCTGCGAACCGCGCGAGGTGGTTGCCGCCGCGCGCGAGCACGCCGACGTGGTCGTCGGCGTGAAAGTCCGCTCCGGCAAGCATGCCGGCGGCACCAGCGGCATCGCGCCTGTCGATCTCGCCCTGGAGGCCGCCGACAAGGCAGGCCTGCCCCTGATGGCGCATATAGACGAGCCGCCGCCCGGCCGCTCGGAAGTGCTGCCGCGCCTGCGGCGGGGCGATATCCTCACCCATTGCTTCCGGCCGTTCCCCAACGCGCCGGTCTTCGCCTCCGGCGCCGTGCGGCCCGACATGCGGCTGGCGCGTGAGCGCGGTGTGATCTTCGATCTCGGCCACGGCATGGGTTCGTTCGACTTCGAGGTCGCCCGCGCCATGCTCGCCGAGGGGCTGGCGCCCGATGTCATTTCGAGCGACGTGCACCTTTACTGCGTCGACGGGCCGGCCTTCGACATACTGGTCTGCATGTCGAAGCTCCTGGCGCTCGGCATGCCGCTGGTCGAGGTCTTGCGGGCCGCGACGCAAGGACCGGCGCAGGCGATCGCACGGCCGAACCTCGGCACGTTGGCGGTCGGCACCGTCGGCGACGTCACTGTCCTTCGCCAGCGGCCGGGCCGCTTCACCTTCGTCGACGCGGTCGGCGCTTCGCTGGTCGCCGATCAGAGGCTGGTCTCGGAAGGCATCGTCATCGGCGGCACCTGGTGGCCGAACGAGGCGGCGAACGATGTCAGCGAAACCGAACATTTCGAGCCGCATGCCAACCACACGCATGTCGAGGTCGCCGCCCGGCATTTCGGGCATCGGCACGAGTGAGATTGTGCGAGCCTGAGCGCCGGCGTGGCTACGCGGGCTCCACCATGCTCAGGAACCGGTCGACGTCAGTCGCCGTCAAAAGCTCCACGCGTTCGCCGATCAGATCATCGCTCCAGTTCCACCACTCCAGGGCCTGCAGGCGCTCGATGATTTCGGGCTGGAACCGGTAGCGGATGACACGGGCCGGGTTGCCGAACGCGACGGCATAGGGCGGGACGTCGCGGGTGACGATGCTGCCGGCGCCGATGATCGCGCCATTGCCGATGGCGACGCCGGCAAGAATGATCGAGCGAGCACCAATCCAGACATCGTGGCCGACCGTGATCGGCCCCTTGCCCCCTGTGCCGGGCGCATTGCGGATCTTTCCTTTGACAAACTGGATCGGAAAGGTGGTCGCGGTGTCGACGCGGTGCTCGGCCGCGCAGATAAAGAGAACATCCGGGCCAATCGAACAGAACGATCCTATTCGCACCGGCACGTTTTCGAGCGGAACGAAGAACGATCTCTTGCTGAGACCGTAGGTATGGCGACCGATCTCGACGCCGGGCAGCGGCGGCAACGGGTCCTTCTTCAATCCCAGTTTTATGCGAAGTCCTCTCAGCAGCCCCATCAGCCTCCTCCCCCGAGTTGCCAGGTATTATAGCGGAGATCCTCCGTTCTGAGTGCCTCGCAAGCGATTTCAGCCCCGGCTGGTCCAGCGGCGCCGTGGATCAGGCCGCCAGCGAGTAGCCCAGATCGCGCAACGGCAGCCGGCGTACCCGCTCGCCGGTGGCGGCGAAGATGGCGTTGCCGAGTGCTGGCGCCAGGGCCGGGAAGGCGGGTTCGCCCATGCCGGTCGGCCGATTGTCCGACTGGATGAAATACGGATCGATCGTCATCGGCGCGAAAGGCATGCGCAGGATCGGATAGGCATTGTAGTTCCGCTCCTCGATCCGGCCATTCTCGATGTTGATCTTGAGGCCCATGGCGGTCGAGAGCGCATCGGTGGACGCGCCCTGCGCCTGGGCTTCGGAGCCTGCCATGTCGATGATGGGGCCGACATCGAGCACCACCACGATGCGCGCGATCCTGATCCGCTTGCCGGAGTCGACACTCAGCTCGACCGCCTGCGCGACATGGCCGGCGTGGGAATAACACCAGGCGAGGCCCAGGCCGCCGCCTTTCGGCAGCGTCTTGCCCCAACCTGCCTTGTCGGCGCACATCTTGATGACGTCGATCGCCCGCCTGGGGCTGAAGTTGACGCTCTTGTCCTTGGCCACCAGTTCGGGCACGTCGCGGCTCACCGCATCGATCAGGAACTCGACATGGTCGCGGCCGGAAGCCAGCGACAGTTCATGCATGAAGCTCTGCGCGGCGAAGACCTGGGCATTGTCGCCCGGCGCGCGCCAGGCGCCGGTGGGGATCCTCAACGGCAACATGGTCTTGGCGCGGCGCAGATTGGGTGCCTTGATGGAATATCTCAGATTGTCGGTGAGGTTGGCGCCGGAAGCTTCTTCTTGCCGTCGGCGGTGAAGGTGATGAAATGCTCCCGCCAGGCGTCGAGACGGCCGCCATTGTCGATCGCGCCCTTGAACTGGTGGTAGCCGGCGGGCCGGTAGAAGTCGTGGGCGAAATCGTCCTCGCGGGTCCATTGCAGCTTGACCGGAGCACTGACCTTCCTGGCGATGGCCGCGGCCTCGCAGGCGTAGTCATTGACCAGCCGCCGCCCGAAACCGCCGCCGACCCGGGTCTGGTGCATCACCACTTTATCCGGCGCAATGCCCGCCACCTTTGCAATCAATGGCAGGCCGCGATCGGGCTGCTGGGTGGGCACCCACATTTCCATGATGCCGTCGTGCCAGTGCGCCGTGGTGTTCATCGGCTCCAGCGGCACATGGGCGGCGAAGGGATATTCGTAATAGGCTTCCACCGTCTTGGCGGCATTGGCGAAGGACTTGTCGACGTCACCGACATCGTCATCGGACTTTTGCGGGAAATCGGCCGCCAGCCTCCGGGCCTGGGCCGAGAATTGCGATGTGGAATCGCTCGACGCGTCGCTCAGGTCCCAATCCACCTGAAGCCTGTTCCTGGCCTGGAAGGCGCTCCAGGTATCCCTGGCGATGATGGCCACGCCCGGCATCACTTCGACCATCATGCCCGTACCGTCCACGGCGAAGGCGTCGAGCACGCCGCGCTCACCCTTGATCTCGTCGACATTGAAGGATCTGACCTTGCCGCCCGCCGCCGGACATTTGGTGTAGGTGGCGTAGACCATGCCGGGAAGCTGGACATCTATGCCGAACAGCGGCTTGCCGCTGACCACCTTGGGATCGTCGACGCCGCGATAGCGCTTGCCGATCAGGCGATAGTCCGCGCGGCTCTTCAGCTTCAAGCTCCTGGGATCGGGCACCGGCATCTTCGCCGCCGCCGCGGCAAGCGACCCATAGGTTGCGGAGCGACCGCTGGCGGCATGGGTCAAGACCGAATCCCTGGCGGTGATCTGCGAGGGATCCACCGCCCACTGCCCCGCGGCGGCCGCGACCAGCATCGCCCTGGCGCCGGCACCGGCCTGGCGCAACTGGTCCCAGGCATGCGGGATGGAGGTCGAACCGCCCGCCCCCTGGCTGCCATAGACCTTGGGATTGATGTCCGCCTGCTCCATGACGACATGGTTCCAGTCGGCGTCGAGCTCGTCGGCGATGATCACGCCGAAGGACGTCTTGATGCCCTGGCCGATCTCCGGGCATTTCGAATAGATGGTGATCGTGTTGTCGGGAGCGACGCGGATGAAGGCATTCATCGCCTGGTCGTTGCCGTCAGGCGTATCGACGTTCGCCGTTTCGGCCGCGAACGCCGCGCCGCCAAGATGGAAGCCCAGCACCAGCCCCGCGGCGCCAGCGCCTGCCAATTTGAAGAAGGTGCGCCGGCCCATGGTCATCGGCGCGCTGGCCGGTGGTGCCGAGCGGACCCCGCGTATCAGCGCCGAGAGATAGGCATCGGACTGGGCAAAGTTGGACTGGGTGTCAACCATGGGGGGCCTCACTGGATTGCTGTGCCGCCTGCTGTCGCAGAGCGCTCACATCCTTGCCTGTCAGGTTCGCGCCTTTGGCGCCGAACCGGGCGGTGACGTAATTCGCCACGGCCGCGATGTCGTCGTCGGAATAGCCCTCGCCGAAGGCCGGCATGAAGATCGTGCCGTCAGCGGTCTTGCGGTTGACGCCGTTGATGACCGTCTGCGCCACATTGGTGGCGCTGGGATCGTTCACCGCGCGCACGCCGGTCAACGTGGCAAAGCCGGTGACCGGGCTGACGCCGGTCCAGTCGTGGCAGGAGGCGCAGGCGCCGGCGAAGATCTTTTCGCCATGCGAATTGGCGACCGCGGCCACGCCCTCCTTGTACGATGCGGGCGCCGCCGTCGTGACGGTGCGCGGCAGGTCGCTCGCATGGCTGGGAATGCTGCGCAGATAGGTCACCAGGGCACGGGTGTCGTCCGGCACGAGATAGCTCAGACTGTCGTCGGCGGCTTCACCCATCGGGCCGGCGGCACCGCCATGACCATTGGCGTGACCGGTGGACAGATAAGACGTGAGATCCTCGTCGCTCCAGTCGCCGAGGCCGGAAACGTTGTCACCGGTGATGTTGTAAGCGCGCCAGCCAGCTGTGAGGGCGCCCGCGAATTTGCGGTGATTGTCGAGCCCATAGGCGAGGTTGCGCGGTGTATGGCACTCGCCGCAATGGCCCATCGCCTCGGCAAGATACGCGCCCCGGTTCCATTGCGGGCTCTGGCCGGTGTTGGGGTGGAAGCGTTCGTCGGGATTGAACATGATGTTCCAGACCGCCACCAGGCCGCGCTGGTTGAACGGCCAGGACAAGTGGTTCTGTTTCGGCGGCGCATTCACCGGCGCCAGCGTGAACAGATACGCCTTGATCGCCAGCGCGTCGGCATCCGTCATCTGGCTGTAGGAAGCGTAGGGCATGGCGGGATAGAGTTTCGCGCCGTCCGCGCGAATGCCCTTGTGCACGGCCGCCAGGAACTGGGCGTCGGTATAGTTGCCGATGCCGGTTTGCTTGTCCGGTGTGATGTTGGTCGAATAGATCGTGCCGAACGGCATATTGAAGGCGAAGCCGCCGGCGAAGGGCGCGCCGCCCGGAGCGGTATGGCAGGCCTGGCAGTCGGCCGCATGGATGAGGTATTCGCCGCGCTTGACCAGATCGGCGCTGGCAAGCGCAGCCGGAACGCCGGTGACATCGGCGCCATGGTAATCGGCCAGCGCCACTGTCGAGCCGGCGGCAAACGACATCGGATCCCGGCCAAGATAAAGCCAGCCCGTGAAACCAAGCGCGACGACGACAATGACCGCGACGAGAATGCCGATGATCTTCTTCATGGTCAGGCCGATTTTGCGGCGGCGTTCTTGATGGCGCGACGGATGCGGATATAGGTCCCGCAACGGCAGAGATTGCCTGCCATGGCCGCATCGATGTCGGCGTCGTCGGGTTGGGGATTGTCGTTGAGAAGCGCCGTGGCCGACATGATCTGGCCGGCCTGGCAATAGCCGCATTGCGGCACCGCGGCTTCGATCCAGGCTTGCTGGACCTTGGCGCCGGTGGGCGTGCCGCCAATCCCTTCGATGGTGACGACGGCGCGGGTGCCGACATCGCCAACGGTCAGTTGGCAGGACCGCACCGGCTTGCCGGCCACATGCACCGTGCAGACGCCGCATTGGGCGATACCGCAGCCATATTTGGTGCCGACCAGGTTGAGATGGTCGCGCAGAACCCACAGAAGCGGCATGTCCTCCGGCACATCGACATCGCGTGACTGCCCGTTGATCGTAAGCGTGAGCATATCTCCATCCCTGCCTGAAACCGATGAACAGAATTCGTCCATCAGATTCTAGGGGACAGGGACTCAGCGAGTAGGGCGCGGCCGTTCACATTTAAGACATCGCTGGCGGCTGCCCGAGCGATCGGCGAACTGGAAGGATTATCGCGAGCGACCGCGCGTGCCCGTGTCGCCTTACGGTCTCAACAGACTGACGTCGTCCGTCGCGCCTTGCAGCGTCGTTGCGGATCTGCCGCTCCCGTTTGGTCAGTGATCGCTCCTCCCTCAACAGGGGGAGTCGGGCAGCTTCACTGCCCGGAATTGCTCGGCTTCCCGTAAACCGGCGTCGCGATCCCCTCCATGCGCGCCTTGATCTGCAGCGCCACGTATTTGGAGTAAAAACGCGACAGCGCCAGGTTGCCGCCGTGGAACCACAGCGCTTCCTGCGCCGTCGGCTTCCACATGTTGCGCAGCTCGCCCTGCCAAGGGCCGGGGTCGCCCTTGACGCCCGAGCCAAGGCCCCAGCAGGGCCCGACCTTGTCGGCGACCTCGCGCGAGACGAGCGCGGCGACATTCTCGTTCATCGACTGGTAGCCGGTGCAGGCGATGATGGCGTCGGCCTCGAGTTCGGTGCCGTCCTCGAACAGGATGCCGTTTTTGGTCAGCGACTTGATGGCGACACCGCTGCGGATGCCGATCTTGCCGTCGATGATCAGGTCCGAGGCGCCGACATCGATGTAATAGCCCGAACCGGTGCGGTAGGCCTTCATCAACAGGCCGGTCTCGTCGTCGCCGAAATCGATGGCGAAGCCCGAGGCGCGCAAGCGGTCATAGAAGGCGGCGTCGCGCGCCCGGATGACATCGTAGAGCGCGCGCTGGCCCTTCGGCACCAGGGCAAATGGCGTCGAGGCGACGATCATGTCGGCCTTTTCGGTGGTGATGCCGCGCGCCAGCGCTTTCTCCGAAAAGATCTCGAAACCGACCTCCATCAGCGTGTCCGACTTGACCACTGTGGTCGGCGAGCGCTGGATCATCGTGACGTCGGCGCCGCTTTCCCAGAGGTCGACGCAGACGTCATGTGCCGAACTTGCCGCGCCGATGACTGCAACACGTCTGCCGCGGAATTTGTCGCCGCTGGCATACTGGCTGGAATGCAGCAGCTCGCCCTTGAACTCACTGGCGCCGGCCAGGTCGATCTTTCGTGGCGGGCCATAGGCGCCGGTGGCGAAGACGATGTGTTTCGGCTTCAGCGTGATCTGCCGGCCGACACGGTCGACGACCACGGTCCACTCCTTCTCGGCCTCGTCATAGGAAGCGCTGAGGCATTTCGTGGCGACCCAGTAATTGAGCTCCATGACGCGCGTGTACATTTCCAGCCAGTCGCCCATCTTGTCCTTGGGCGTGAAGACAGGCCAGTTTTCCGGGAACGGAATATAGGGCAGATGGTCGTACCAGACCGGATCGTGCAGCACGAGCGTGCGGTAGCGGTTGCGCCAGGAATCGCCGGGCCGAGCGTTCTTCTCGATGACGATGGTGGGCACGCCGAGCTGCCTCAACCGCGCGCCCAGCATGATGCCGCCCTGGCCGCCGCCGATGACCAGGCAATAGGGTTGCTCGGAGGCGCCGAGCTCGCGCGTCTCGCGCGCTCTCGCCTCCGACCAGGTCTCGCGCTCGGGGTCTGCCTTGTGGCGCACGCCGAGCGGCCGCTCAGCGCCCTTGCGTTCTTCGAATCCCTTGAGGTCGGTCATCGCCGTGAACAATGTCCGGCAGCGGCCGTCGCGCAGGCACATGATACCTTGGCCTGAAGCCACTGCGGTCTCGAATGTGAACCAGGCTTCGATCGTGCCTTCGTCCGAAGTCGCTTCGCCGGTGATCCGCCATGCGGTGGGTTTTGTCGTCGCCAGGGTTGCCTCGAGCATGTCGGCAATGGCCTCGCGGCCTTCCATGGTCGTGACGTTCCAGGTGAAGGTCAGAAGATCGCGCCAGTAGCAATCGTCGACGAACAGGTTGGCCGCCGTTGCCACGTCGCCGGCTGCGAGCGCCTGCGCCAGGGATTCGAGCCATGCGGCTGCCTGTTTCGTCGGTGCTATTTCGAGCATGTCTTCCCCTCTTCCTGCAATGAACTAATCCCCGAGCGGCTCCATCTCCTTGCCGGTGCGGTGGATCTGGGCGTTGTACTTGATGCGGCGCACCGTCTCGCGTGCCGACCCGTCGAGCTTGTAGGCCGAGGCCACCGCCAGCAGGTCGATCGCCGCCAGGAAGGCGAAGCGCGAGGCCGTCGGCTTCAGCGTGTCGGGATATTCGGGCACCGCCACCGTGAGCCTGACGTCGCAGGCGCGGGCCAGATCGGTGTCGGGCGCTGTCACGGCGATCGCGTTGGCGCGGTAATGCTTGGCGAGTTCGACGGCCTCAATCACCTCGCGCGTGCGCCCGGTCGCCGAAATGGCGATCACCAGGTCGCCTGGCTTCAACGTCGAGGCGGTCATCCGCATCAGATAGGGGTCGCACTGGGCGCTGACCGTGATGCCGTAGCGAAACAGCCGGTACTGGGTTTCCTGCGCCAGCGCGGAGGAACTGCCGCCAAGGCCGAAGACCGTGACCTGCCGCGCCTTGGCGATCAACTCGGCGGCCTTCTGCAACTCACCCGGGTCGAGTTGCCGTTCGGCCTCCTGCAGCGCCCGGCGCGCCTCGCCGAAGACGGCGTTCCAGAACGGCATGCCATTGTCGTTGCTGACGGTCGGAGACTTGGCCAGGTACAGCGCGCCGACGACGAGGCTCTGCGCAAGCTTCAGCTTGAAATCGCGCACGCCCTCGCAGCCGATGGCGCGGCAGAAGCGGGTCACCGTCGGTTCGCTCACTCCCGCGCGTTCGGCAATCGCCGCATTGGAAGCGTCGACGGCGTATTTGACATCGTCAAGCACGACATCGGCGACGCGGCGTTCGGCCGGGCGCAACTCGGCATAGGAATCCTTGACCAGCGAGATGATGTCGGGAATACGCCGGACAGGCTCGCGCTCCTCCGGATCGGTGCTCAAGGCGCTGTCTTCCCTGTTGTCAGCTTCGGTCATGAAGTCGGTCTTCCCTGCCCTTTTCGACCTGACCTCTTATCATGTTTGCACGCTGTCGTTCCATGCGTCCGGCCACGCTGCAACCGTTGCGTGCCGCAAGGGCATGTTCGCATCCATTTCGCCGAGTATGTAGGAAAGCAACACGCATTTCAAGGCGAAGAAAATCCTTCGAAAACAATGTACTGAACATAGGTCGGAGTTTTGGTGATACAGGTATCACCGCGAACGCTTGACAGCAAAGTAGGATAGTTACAAACTGATTTTTGGCAGTCCGATGACCACTGGATCATCGCGCAATCTCCGAGGGGCGGATGAACGCGGGCGAGACAACAACGCCGAAACTTGGCGTGCAGGCAGCGACCAAGATCTATCACACGGCATCCGGCGACCTGCTGGCGCTGGACCGCTGCAGCCTGGACGTCCGAGCCAATGAAATCGTCTCGATCGTCGGCCCGTCCGGTTGCGGCAAGACCACGCTTTTGTGGTCGATGTCGGGCCTGCACGGCCTGACCAGCGGCGAGATCCGGCTCGACGGCAAGGCGATCACCGGCCCGCATCCCGATATCGGCATCGTCTTCCAGGAGGCGAACCTGCTGCCGTGGCGCAATCTCGACGCCAACATCCGCTTCCCCTTCGAGATCAAGGGCGAGAAACCGGACCGCGCCTGGATCGCGCATCTCCTGAACCGGGTCGGCCTGGACGGCTTTGGCGGCAAGTTCCCGCGCGAGCTTTCGGGCGGGATGCAGCAGCGCGCGGCGATCGTGCGGGCACTGGCGCTGAAGCCGTCGGTGCTGTTGATGGACGAGCCGTTCGGCGCCCTCGACAGCTTTACCCGCGAGGAGATGAACCGGCTGGTCGAGGAGATCTGGCTCGACACCAAGACCACCATCGTCTTCATAACCCACAGCATCGAGGAAGCGATCTTCCTCTCCGACCGTGTGGTGGTGCTCAGCGCCCGGCCGGGCCGGGTCGCGAAGGAGTATCGCGTGCCGTTCGCGCGGCCGCGCTCGCTCGAAGATCATGGCGACCAAGGAAGTCTTCGACCTCACCAACCGAATCAAGATGGACATTGTCGGCGAGCGCGCCAAGCCGAAGGCACCGGAACAGGCGCGCGCCAGCGCCGAGATCGTGAGGATCAGGCCGTGAGCGACGCGATCCCCGAATTCTCAAAATCCAAGCCGGGCGACGGCAAGGATGTCAGCCTGACCAACCTCTCGGCCTTCGCCAGCGGGCCCGGCGTCAAGTCGGGCAAGGAAGTGGCGGCCATCATCGCCGTTGCGGTGATCATCATCGGTGGCATCGAGCTGGCGCTGCGGCTGTTCCACGTGCCGCTCTACATCATGCCGCCGCCAAGCTCGATCGCCTACGCGCTGTTCGACGAGTTCCCACTGATCGCGCCGCATCTCGGCTACACGCTGGTCGAGCTCTTGTCCGGCTTTGCGATCGGCGCCGTCGTCGGCCTGGTGCTGGCCGCCGTCATCACCCAGTTCCCTTTCGCGGAAAAGATCGTCGCGCCATATATCCTGCTGCTGGTCACCACGCCGATGCTGGCGCTGGTGCCGCTGCTCATCCTACGCTTCGGCTTCGGCTACACGCCGCGCATCATCGCGGTGGCGCTGGCCGCCGGGCCGATGGTGATGATCAACGCCGCCACGGGCTTCCGCCGCGTCGACAGCGCCAAGATCGCGCTCGCCCGCTCCTACGGCGCCAGCACCTTGCAGATTTTCTGGAAGATCCGCGCGCCGATGGCGCTGCCGATGATCCTGGTCGGGCTGATGATCGGCGCCATCTTCGGCCTACTCACCGCCGTCGGCGCCGAGATGGTCGGCGGCGGCTTCGGCCTCGGCAACCGGCTGACCACCTACTCGTCGATGATCCAGATGCCGCAGTTCTTCGCCGTGGTGCTGATCCTGTCGACGCTCGGCATCCTGATCTACGTGCTGTTCTTCCTCATCGGCAAGAAATGGGCGAGCTGGGAGGCATAGGGCAGAGGGTACTGACGGCGCCCGGGAGGCGGGCGGCAAGAAACTGACGTCAAACAAAAAGGGGAAAGCGATGACCAAAGACAATTCGATCCGCCAGGCGGGGATCTCCCGCCGCTATTTCCTGCAGGTCACCGGCGCCGGCCTGGTGACGGCAACGGCGCTCGGCGCCACCGGCCTCAAGGCCAGGGCCGAGGCCTACGGCAAGTTCACCTGGATCTCGCCGCGCGGCACGCTCGAGGTGCTCGACGACTATCCCTACTGGGCGGCGAAGAAGGCCGGCTATTTCGACGGGCTCGACACCGACATGCAGCCGGGACCGTCGGACGGTACGGCGACGGTGAAGTTCGTCGATGTCGGCCAGGCCGATATGGGCTTCCCCTCGCCCGGCGTGTTCTCCTTCGCCATCCAGAACGGCATGAAGCTGAAGTCGGTGTTCCATATGGGCGCGCGCGACACGTTCAGCATCGCCTTCCGCAAGGGCGAGGGATCGAACGACCTGAAGAAGCTCGAGGGCAAGACCATCCTGCTTGGCTCCGCCGCCTGGCAGTCGATCACCGATCCGCTGCTGGCCGCGCAAGGCGTCGACATCAAGAAGATCAAATATGTCGAGGCCGGCTGGCCGACCTGGGGTACCGCACTTGCCGGCGGCCAGGGTGACGCGGCCCTTTCATGGGAGGGGCTGCGCGCCGAATGGATCGCCAAGGGCCTCGACTTCGAATACTGGCTCGGCGTCGAGCATTCCAAGCTGCCGGCCAACACCTTCGTCGTGCGCAGCGCCGATCTCGAGGATGCCGACAAGAAGGCGTTCCTGGAAAAGTACCTGCGCGGCTGGGCGATGGGTCTCGAATTCGGCTACCAGAACCCGCGCGCGGCGGTCGAGGCGGTGTTCGAGCAGTTCCCGACGCTGGCCAAGAATCTCGGGCCGGAGCTCGGCACCACCTCGATCCTGCAGCAGATCAACGTCTTCCGTGGCGACATGGACAAGCGCGGCGGCTGGGGCTCGCACGACATGGCGAGCTGGCAGGGCTTCTTCGACGAGATCCACAAGATCGGCCAGGTCACCAACCCGGTGAAGGCCGAGGATGTCTGCACCAACGACCTGATCCCGGCGGCCAACGACTTCGACAAGGCCAAGGTCAAGGCCGATGCCGACGGCGTCAAGCTGTCGGAAGGCTTTGCCGCGCTCGATGTCGAGAAGATCAAGGCGCATCTGTTCGATTCAGCGGTCAAGTAAGGACTGCCGACAGCAGAACCGGGCGGCGACAGGGTTGCCGCCCGCACTTCATTGAAGAAAACATGGGAGGCTGATGTGGCCGACAAGGTAAAAGTGCTGGTGGTGGGCCTGGGCAATATGGGTGCGTCGCATGCCAGTGCCTATCACCGCTCCGAGGGTTTTCAGATCGTCGGCATCATGAGCCGCTCAATCAAGAGCAACACGAAGATCCCGGCGGAATTAGCCGGCTATCCGCTCTACGAGGATTTCGACCTGGCGCTGAAGGAGACAAAGCCGGACGCCGTCTCGATCAACAGCTGGCCGAACACCCACGCCGAATATGCGCTGAAGGCGATCGCGGCCAATTGCCATGTGTTCATGGAAAAGCCGCTCGCCACCAATATCGAGGATGCTGAAAAGGTCGTTGCGGCGGCACGGGCCAAGAACCGCAAGCTGGTGCTCGGCTATATCCTGCGCGTCCACCCCTCCTGGATCAAGTTCATCGAGGTCGGCAAGACGCTCGGCAAGCCGCTGGTGATGCGTCTCAACCTCAACCAGCAGAGCAGCGGCAGTGCCTGGCACTGGCACAAGAACCTGATCGATTCGCTGATCCCGATCGTCGATTGCGGCGTGCACTATGTCGACGTCATGTGCCAGCTGACGGGCGCCAAGCCCGTACGTGTGCACGGCATCGGCGCCAAGCTCTGGGCGGAGGCCGACAAGCAGAATTACGGCCATCTTCACGTCACCTTCGATGACGGCTCGGTCGGCTGGTACGAGGCCGGCTGGGGCCCGATGATGAGCGAGACGGCCTATTTCGTGAAGGATGTTGTCGGCCCCAAGGGTGCGGTGTCGATCGTCGCCGGCCAAGCCGCAAGCACGGCCTCGGACGCCGAGGTTTCCAATTCGGCCGACATCGACCGGCACACCAAGACCGATGCGCTGAAGATCCATTATGCCGCCGTCGACGGCGACAAGAACTTCAAGAAACCCGACGAGATCGTCAGCATGGAGGACGAGCCCGGCCACCAGGAGCTGTGCGACCGCGAGCAGGCCTTCTTCCTGCGCGCCATTCGCGAGGATCTCGATCTGACCGAGCAGATGGACGCGGCGGTCAACAGCCTGCGCATCGTGCTCGCCGCCGAACAGAGCATCGAACTCGGCCGGACCGTCGAGCTGGCCTGAGACAATCCGGCCGCTGGTGCTGGAGGAGGCGCCGGCGCCGCAGGAGTTTCATCCTTCTCCCCGTCCCTATTGGGGAGGAGGTACCGGCGGGCGGATGAGGGGCGGCGCTTACATTTGCAATTGGCTGGCAGGGACAGCTCGCGCATGTTCAGGCGCGGTGTCGAGACATGGAAATTGGGAGAGAGACATGGTCACCGACAGTCTGCTGGAAACCTACGCCGAGTCCGATGCGCTCGACCTGGCCAGGCTGGTGCGCGGCGGCGAGGTTTCGCCGGCCGAATTGGTCGAGGCGGCGATCACGCTGATCGAGCGGCTCAACCCGGCGTTGAACGCGGTCATCCATCGCCTCTATGACATGGCGCGCGCGCAGGCCGGGACGGTCGACAGATCGGCGCCCTTTGCCGGCGTGCCGTTCCTGCTCAAGGAGCTGGCCTCGTCCTGGACGGGTGCGCCCAACACGAATTCTTCCTTCTATCTGAAAGATGTCGTCGCCGATTTCGACACCGAAGTGGTCCGCCGGATGAAGGCGGCGGGGCTGGTGCTGGTCGGCAAGTCGAACGCACCTGAAAACGGCTGGTCGATCACGACGGAACCGAAACTCTACGGGGTGACGAAGAACCCGTGGAAGGGAGGCATCACGCCCGGCGGCTCGAGCGGCGGCGCGGCGGCGGCCATTGCGTCGCGCATGGTGCCGATCGCCGAAGCCAGCGACGGCGCCGGCTCGATCCGCATTCCGGCCTCCTGCTGCGGCATTGTCGGCCTGAAACCGTCGCGCGGCCGCGTCAGCCTCGCGCCGTTCGGCGACTATTGGTATGGCGGCGCCTATTTCCTCTGCTGCTCGCGCACGGTGCGCGACACGGCGGCCTATCTCGACGCGGTGTCCGGCGCGCTGCCGGGCGATCCCTATACGCCACCGGTGCCGGATAGCTCCTGGCTCAGCCTGTCCGCGCGGGCGCCGAAGAGGTTGCGCATCGGCTTCTCCGTTGCGCCGCCCAACGGCACCGCCATCGATCCGGAGGTGAAGGCGGCGGTGATGGCAACCGTTGCGACGCTCGAGCGGCTGGGACACGATGTCGAGGTGCATGACATGCCGCTCGACGCCAATGCCGTCTGGGCGACCTACACCAACATGACCTGCGTGCAGACGGCGGCGACCTTCGATTATCTCGAAACGGTGATCGGCAGGCCGGTGACCCCAGGCGACGTCGAAGCGGTGACCTGGGCTATCATCGAGCGCGGCCGCGCGACGAGCGGTGTCAGGCACATTTCCGATGTCGAGCAGCTCAGGCAGGTCGGCCGCGACATCGTCGGCGATCTCAACGGTTACGACCTTTTCATCACGCCGACACTGACCCAGCTGCCGCGCCCGTTCGGCTATTACGACATGTCGGAAACCGACATCGACCGCTACAATGCCAAATGGGCGGATTCCGTGTTTGCCTTCCCCTTCAACATTTCCGGCCAACCGGCGATCTCGCTGCCGCTCGGATGGTCGAAAGGCGGCGTGCCAATCGGCGTGCAGCTGATCGGCCGCTATGGCGACGAGGCGACGGTGCTGGCGGCGTCGGCGCAGTTGGAGCAGGAGATGCCGTGGAAGGATCGGCGGCCGCCGGTGAGCGGTTAGGATGCGCTGATATTCAGGTGATGCCGGCCTGCAAGCGATGGTTCCCTGCGCTTCCGGTGCTCACGTACTTTAAGTACGCTCCGCTCCGGTTCTCAGGAACCACCGCTTTCGGCGCGGCCTGACCTGAATCTCAACACATCCTATGGCGCGTTGTCCAAAAGCGCGCAGCAGCTTCGGCGGCGACATACGGAAGCAAAGATTGCTCCATTTAACCAATCCCCTCCAGCCGCCTCGGCAGGCGGTTCATCGGCTTGGGTCCGTCCGGCGTGATCAGGAACTGGTCTTCGAGATTGAAGCTGGCGAGGCCGTCTATGTAGAGCGGGATCTCGAAGGCCAGCACCATGCCGGCTTCGATGACGACATCGCTCTCGGCCGCGATGAACGGCCATTGTTCGGAAAAAACCGACTGGCCGACGCTGTGGCCGAAATGGCCGCGGCGGAAGCTGCGCAGCCCTTGCCGCGCCAGGCTTTCGGTGGTGACGCGGTGGACATGGGCGAGGAAATTGCCCGGCACAAGTGCCGCCAGGCCGTCCTCGAAAGCGCGCTCGGCGATCGCATGCAGTTCGGCCTGGTCGGTGGAAGGCGGCCCGAAGATGAAATTGCGCGACATGTCGGAGGCGTAGCCGCCGACCGTGCAAACCATGTCGCATTTCAGCGGGTCGCCGGCCACGGCCCTGGCATCGGCGTCCTTGGCCCGGGCACCCAGTGTCACATATTCGGCGGTGGCGACCGGATACGACAGCCCTGCCGACGCCTCGGCAACGCCTTTCCGGTAAAGCGCCACGAGATCGGCCTGGCGCATGCCGGCCATCGCGTCCACCTGCAGACGCTCCAGCCCGGCTTCCGACAGGATGATGCCTTGTTGCAGCAGATCCATCTCGCGCTGCGTCTTGATGGCCCGCAGCCTGTCCAGGACCGGTGAACCGTCGACAATCAGGCAGTGCGGAAGCAGCGCCTGGATGGCCGCGAAATCGGCGGCGGGAATAAAGTCGAGGTCGACGCCGAGCGTCGCACGCGCCAGCCCGAAGTCGTCCAGCAGGGCCCGCAGCTGGTGCACCGCGCCGGCGAGATCGAAGGTGGCGGGCCGCGAGAAATCCGGCGCGCGGCCAAGCGAGGCGAGACCGGCCTCGATGCGTTCTGCCAGAAGACCGTGAGTGCCCGTTTCCAGTCGCGCGGTTTCGATCCAGATCGGGTGCGAACGCACAATCGCTTCAGGCGCGGCGAGCCGCAGCTGCGCGGCGTTGAAGTCCGCGACGACGATGCCGATCGGCAGATCCTGCCGGGCAGGGATGATAACGAAGCCGCCGCCGGCGCGCCGGAACAGGCCGGCCGGCCCGATCCACGCACCGGTCGCATAGTGGAAGGCCTCGGGCGCGGAGAGCACCAGCGCCCCGATGCCGGCGCGTTCCATCAAATACGCGGCGCGCTGGCGGTCGACAAAGCCGGTCATGTCTTCTCCCGATGTCCGAAGCGGCAACGGAGCATTGCGGGCAGCGACGATCAAGGGGCAAATACCGACCGGGCGGCAATGCCGACGAAATTGTTATTTGATCGGCTCCATCTTGGCGATGGCCGCGGTGAAGCCCGCCAGCGACCCCGGGATGGTGACCGGGTGACCGATTCCATGCCAATGGACGCTGTAGTAGCTTGCTGCCGCGCCGGATTCTTGCCCGGGCAAGATCAGCGCAGCAAAAGCAGAGGCCGGTCTTCGGGGTCCAACGCGAAGAAGCCGGCTGGCATGAGAAAGGGATGGACCATGGCGGACAAGGCGGCGAACACGGAGGCTGGAAACGATGCCATGCCGCTGTTCTATTCCAGGCC
Source organism: Mesorhizobium sp. HAY1-8B (assembly GCF_056868045.1). NCBI lineage: Bacteria > Pseudomonadati > Pseudomonadota > Alphaproteobacteria > Hyphomicrobiales > Phyllobacteriaceae > Mesorhizobium > Mesorhizobium sp. HAY1-8B. The sequence goes on along the minus strand of NZ_CP200321.1, from coordinate 802,231 downwards.
CGAGGCGCTCAACCCGGCGCGGCACGGCTCGCTGGGCCTGGCCGCGCGCAGCGACTTTTCCTTCGCGCGCGCGGTGCATGCCATTCCGGTGGTGGCTTCGGAAATGCCGGCGGCGATGCGCTCCTATCCGATCGTCTTCATCGGCCCGGCCAAGGCGCCGGTGATCATCACCGGCGTGCGCCAGGGCGAGAACCTGTTCGTCGACACAGACGGCCGGTGGACCGCACCGCACTACATCCCCGCCTATGTCCGCCGCTATCCCTTCATCCTGGCCGAGGACCCGACCACGGCGGGCCGGCTGACGCTGTGCGTGGACAGGGCAAGCGAGCGGGTCGTCGACAAGGTCCTGTCGCCGCTGCGTGACGACAAGATAGCCCCCTTCTTCAACGGCGCCGAGCCGACCGAAGCGACGAGGGAGGCCCTGGCCTTCTGCAATCAGTTCCAGATCGACTTCAGGGCCACCCGCGAAATGGTCGAGAGGATCGACGCGCATCGCCTGTTCGCGCCGCGCCAGAGCAAGGTGACGCTGGAAGGCGGCGAAACCCTCAACCTCACCGACTTCCAGGTGATCGACGAGGACGCCTTCAACAAATTGAGCGACGAGGCCTTCCTCGACCTGAGGAAATCCGGCGCGCTCACCCTGCTCTACTGCCACCTCGCCTCGACCAACAGCTGGACCTCGCTGGTACACCAGGCGTCGCTGCGCAAGGTGGGGTGAGGGCGAAGAGCGGCTGAGGGTACGCAGCTAGGGCCGGCTTGTCCGAAAGGCCGCGCCGACCGGGACGACCTTCAGTGAATCCGGTTCAGACACAAAGGCGGGTTAGGCTGCCGCCCTTCTGTCGTGCCGCCCTTCGCTGATTTCCTCGGCGAGTTTGTCGCAGAAAGCGTCGAGATCGCCGGGATTGCGGCTGGTGACCAGCCCCTGGTCGGTGACGACCTTGCTGTCTTCCCAAAGGCCGCCAGCATTGACGACGTCGGTCTTGATCGACTTGTATGATGTGACTCGGCGGCCTTTGACAATCTCGGTTTCCACCAGGAGCCAAGGCGCATGACAGATCGCGCCGACGACCTTCTTGGCGGACCAGAATGCTTTGATGAAGTCCAGCGCCTTCTGCTCGACCCGCAGCAAATCAGGGTTAATAACGCCGCCGGGCAGAACGATCGCATCGTAGTCGTCTGCCCGCGCCTCATCCAAAGTCTTGTCCACCGGGACCTCGCGGCCCCAATCCTTGTGGTCCCAGCCTTTGATCTTGCCGCCTGCAAGCGACACGACATAGACCTCAGCGCCCGCTTCTCGCAATTTTTTCAGCGGGACTTCGAGTTCAGATTGTTCGAACCCGTTGGTCGCCAGGATAGCGACGCGCTTACCGGAAATATCCTGCATGGTTTCCTCCATCGTTGGGTTGATGGAAGGCTAACGAGCCCGCGCGGGAAGCGTTCCTTGCTGTAACCTTATGTGACTTCTGAGCGGGTGTGATAGGCGCTTCGGCCAAAGGCACCCAGCCTGCGCTGGCCCAAAATGCGAAAAAGCCGCGGCGGACCGCGGCTTTTCGATGCCTGATTTCCCTGGAGGAAATTGGAGCGGGTGAAGCGATTCGAACGCTCGACCCCAACCTTGGCAAGGTTGTGCTCTACCCCTGAGCTACACCCGCTCACACGGCGTCTTGGCCGCAAGCCGGGCCTATATGGCTTAAGAGCGCGGCGATTGCAACAGGGAAATCGCAGCCTTTTTACAACCTCTCGAGTGATGCCGGCAAACCGCCGCGATGCGCGGATTTCATTGTGCCATCGCGCGATGGTCTTGTGTCTGACGCCTCATTGGCCGTAAACGGCGAGGCAGAAAACGGACAAAGAAGAAACCAATGCCGAAGACCGAAGCCGAGCTTTTTGCCTTTCTTGCCGAACTGGGCATCGCCGTTTCGACGAAACGCCATCCGCCGCTCTATACGGTGGCCGATTCGCAGGCGCTGCGCGGCGAAATCGCCGGCGGGCACACCAAGAACCTGTTCCTGAAGGACAAGAAGGACAATTTCTTCCTGGTCACCGTCGGCGAGGACGCCGTCGTCGACCTGAAGCAGATCCACCAGCTGATCGGCGCCGCCAGCCGTGTCTCCTTCGGCAAACCGGAGATGCTGATGGAGCTTCTGGGCGTTTCGCCGGGCGCGGTCACCGTCTTTGGCGTCATCAACGACACGGCAAACAAGGTGAAGCTGGTGCTCGACAAGGATTTGATGGATCATGCCGTCATCAATGCGCATCCGCTGACCAATGAGGCGACGACATCGATCGCGGCGGCCGATCTCATCAGATTCGTCGAGGCAACCGGGCATGATGCTGCTATCTTGAAAGTCTCGGCATGATCGCCACATGGATGACGAAACCGACTTCCAATGAAGACATTGCGCCGACCCGCGGGCCGGCGGCGCGACCGAAAGGGTGACGAGATGAGCGACAACAATCCGTTTGGCGGGTCATTCGGCAGCAATGGCGGCCAGTATGCCACATCAGTACAATATGGCGGAACGGCACCCGCGCCAGCAAAGGTCGCCCTTGGCGACGCGCCGGGCGCAGCCCCTGTCACTGGCGACGTCATCAAGGACACGACGACCGCTGCCTTCGCCGCCGACGTCATCCAGGAATCGCGCCGCCAGCCGGTGCTGGTCGATTTCTGGGCGCCATGGTGCGGGCCTTGCAAGCAGCTGACGCCGCAGCTTGAAAAGGCGGTCAGGGCCGCCGGCGGCAAGGTCAAGCTGGTCAAGATGAACATCGACGACCACCCCTCGATCGCCGGCCAGCTCGGCATCCAGTCCATTCCGGCGGTCATCGCCTTCAAGGATGGCCAGCCGGTCGACGGCTTCATGGGCGCGATCCCGGAGAGCCAGATCGCCGAATTCATCACCAAGGTCGGCGGCAAGGGCAATGGCGCCCCGGCCGTGGCCGAGGCGCTGGCGGCAGCGACGGAAGCCCGCGACGCCGGCGACATGCAGACCGCCGCCGACATTTTTGACGCCATCCTGGCGCAGGCGCCGGAGACGGTCGAGGCGATCGCCGGGCTGGGTGACCTGCTGTTCGAGGCCGGCGACACGGAAGGCGCCGAGGCGTTGCTGGCAACAGCGCCGGACGCCAAGAAGGATGCGCCGGCGCTTGCCGCGCTGCGTGCCAAGATGGCGCTTGCCGCGCAAGCGGCGACGCTCGGCAATCCCGCCGAGTTCGAGCGGCGCCTGGCGGAAAATCCTAGGGATCATCAGGCCCGTTTCGATCTGGCCATGATCCAGAACGCCAAGGGCGAACGCACGGCGGCGGCGGACAATCTGCTCGCCATCATCAAGGCCGACCGCGCCTGGAACGAGGATGGCGCCAGGACGCAATTGCTGCAATTCTTCGAGGCCTGGGGCATGACCGACGAGGCGACGCTGGCGGCGCGGCGCAAATTGTCGGCGCTGCTGTTTTCCTGAGCCGGCGGCTGTTTCGTCGCATGGGCTTGGAGTCGGCGGTGGCCGCGCCAGATTAGGTAGCTGACTTCGGCAGGCCGATGTTCCCTGTGGCGGGAGGCCGAAGAAGTCGATCGGAGGAATGAGGTGCAAGCGGGAAACGCGCATTACCGGCTCGCCAAGGATCTGCCGTCGACGGTCCCGATCTTTCCGCTCGAGGGGGCGCTTCTGCTGCCGGGTGGCCGCATGCCGCTCAACATCTTCGAGCCGCGCTATTTGCAGATGGTGGACGAGGCGGTCGCCGGCTCGCGGCTGATCGGCGTCATCCAGCCCCGTCTCGACGGCGCGCTGCGCGACGATGGCGAGCCGGAGCTCTGCAATGTCGGCTGCGCCGGCCGCATCATCGCTTTTTCCGAAACCGGCGACGGCCGTTACCTGATTTCGCTGCAAGGCGTGTGCCGCTTCCGCATTGCCCATGAGCTGACGGTCAAGACGCCGTTTCGCCAGGCTAAACCCGCGCCGTTCCTCGCCGATCTCGATGACGATCCGGCGGCGAACGAGATCGACCGGCCGGCGCTGCTGAAGGCATTTCGCGCCTATCTGCAGGCCAATGATCTCGAAGCCGACTGGGAAAGCGTCAGCCGCGCCGAAAATGCCATGCTGGTCAACGCGCTGTCGATGATGGCGCCCTATGGTCCGGCCGAGAAGCAGGCGCTGCTCGAAGCGGCGGATTTGAAGACGCGCGCCGAAACGCTGATCGCCATCACCGAAATGGCGCTGGCGCGCGAGAATGAGGATTTTGGCTCGAGTCTACAGTAAGATGTGCCGATATTCAGGTGATGCCGGCCATTTTCGACTCGGCCTGACCTGAATCTCAACGCATGTTCCGATAGTTGGTCAGGAGGCGACACGGTGGCGGCGGATGGGCGTGACGGAAAAAATTTCAATGTCGACCCCAAGTTGCTGGAGCTCCTGGCCTGCCCGCTGACCAAGGGGCCGCTGGCCTGGGATCCGGAGCGCGGCGAGTTGGTCTCGCGGGTCGCCAAGCTCGCCTATCCAGTGCGCGACGGCATTCCGATCATGCTGCCCTCCGAGGCGCGGACGCTTTCGGCGGAGGATGTGCTGGCGCCGCCGCGGCTGGGTGGGCCTTCGTAGGAGGTGCAGAGCCGCCAGTCGCTTCGTCATCCCGGGGCGAAGCAGCCGCGCAGCGGCGTCGCGGAGACCCTGGGATCCATGCCTCGACGCATGTGACGTGCGAAAGCGGGCCAGAGCCGGGTGCCTTTCTTTCTACGATGTAGAGACGCTATTCTGGACCTTGGCGTTCTTTGATCGCTGGCATGGATCCTCGGGTCTCCGCGACGGAGCTTCGCTCCTGCTCCGCCGATGGATGACGAAAGGTGGTGAGGGCGAAGCCGGCGCCGTACGCTACTGAAAATTCCGTCCCTTGGGCATGACCCTTTCCGCTTCTTCCGACAGTGTTGCGAGGTCCTGCCTAGCTGGCGCCGTTTGGCTGGAGCGCCCCGGCCCTGCCTCGGAGGCGTGTCGCGTGGCCGGTGCTCCGGCTCCACTGACCTTCTCCAGAAGCACGGTCAGCCAGGGCGTCAGATCCTCGATCTTCTCGGCGACGATATGGACCACACCCGATTCCGACTGCAATTTGCCGGTGACCTTCACGAACCGCGCACCCATGACGATGGGGCGGAAGCGGGTAAAGGTTCGCTCCCAGAAGATGACGTTGGCGACCGCCTTGTCGTCCTCAAGCGTCAGGAAGATCGCATTGCCCTTGCCGGGGCGCTGGCGCACCAGCACGAGGCCGGCAACGGAGACGCGCCTGCCGTCGCGCTGGGAAGGCAGGTTGGCATTGGGCGTGACGCCGGCGCGGTCGAGCCGTTCGCGCAGGAAGGCGACGGGATGTGCCTTCAGCGACAGGCCGAGCGAGCGGTAGTCGTGGATGACGTGTTCGCCGAGCGGCATTTTCGGCAGCTTCGTCTCGGGCTCGAGTTCGCGCAGGCGCAGCGCCGGCTGGTCGAACAGCGGCAGCTTTTCGGCCGCACTCCTGGCACCCAGCGCGCGCACCTCCCACAGCGCGGCACGGCGGTCGAGGCCGATCGAACGGAAGGCATCGGCCTGCGCCAGCCTCTCGATCTCGTCGACATCGAGGCCGGAGCGCAGCCAGACATCCCGGACGGTTTCGTAGCCTGAGCCGCGCCGCTTTGCGAAATCCTCCATGCGTTCCTTTGAAAGACCCTTGATCTGCCGGAAGCCAAGCCGCAGCGCATGATCTGTCTCGATGACACCGCGCATCTCGGCATGACGCGGCAGAATGCGGGCAGGATCGAAAGGCGCTTTTTCCAGGGTACAGTCCCATACGGAATAGTTGACGTCGACCTCGCGGATGTCGACGCCATGGTCGCGCGCGTCGCGTACCAATTGCGCCGGCTGGTAGAATCCCATCGGCTGCGAATTCAGGATCGCGGCGCAGAACACGTCGGGATAGAAGGTCTTGAACCAGCACGAGGCATAGACGAGCAAGGCGAAGGAGGCGGCATGGCTTTCGGGAAAGCCATATTCGCCAAAGCCTTCGATCTGCTTGAAGCAGCGCTCGGCGAAGTCCTTGGTGTAGCCCTTGCCGACCATGCCATTGATCATGCGGTCGCGATAATTGCCGATGGTGCCAGTGCGCTTGAAAGTGGCCATGGCGCGGCGCAGTTCATCGGCTTCGCCCGGCTTGAAGCCGCCGGCGACGATGGCGATCTTCATCGCCTGTTCCTGAAACAGCGGCACGCCAAGCGTCCTGCCGAGGATGTCTTTCAATTCCGCCTTCTGATATTCGGCCTTCTCCTTACCTTGCCGGCGGCGCAGATAGGGATGGACCATGTCGCCCTGGATAGGGCCGGGCCGAACGATCGCCACCTCGATGACAAGGTCATAGAAATCGCGCGGCTGGAGCCTTGGCAGCATCGACATCTGCGCGCGCGACTCGATCTGGAAGACGCCGAGCGTATCGGCGCGGCAGATCATGTCGTAGACACGCCTGTCTTCCGGCGGCAAGGTGGCCAGCACATAGGGTTGGCCGTAGGGGTCCCGGGCTTTTGGATAGTGCTCCGTAAGCAGAGTGAAGGCGCGCTGCAGGCAGGTCAGCATGCCGAGCGCCAGCACATCCACTTTGAGGATCTTCACCGAGTCGAGATCGTCCTTGTCCCATTCGACCATCTTGCGCTGGTCCATCGCCGTCTTGACGATGGGCACGATCTCGTCGAGGCGGTCCCTGGTGATGACGAAGCCGCCGACATGCTGGGAGAGGTGACGGGGAAAGCCCATGATCTCGTTGGCGCGTTCCATCACATGCCGCGACGTGGGGTCGCTTCGGTCAAGGCCGCCGGCGCGAGCTTCCTTCTCGCCGAGCTCCGAGGTCGACCAGCCCCAGATCGAACCGGATAATGACGCCCTGACATCCTCCGACAGCCCCATCGCCTTGGAGACCTCGCGCAGCGCCGAGCGGCCGCGATAGCTGATGACGGCGGCCGCGAGCGCGGTGCGCTTGGAGCTGTATTTGGTATAGATGTACTGCATCACCTCTTCGCGTCGTTCATGCTCGAAGTCGACGTCGATGTCGGGCGGTTCATTCCTTTCTTCGGAAATGAAACGCTCGAACAGCGTATCGATCTTGTCCGGCCCCACCTCGGTGATGCCGATACAGAAGCAGATGATGGAATTGGCGGCAGATCCACGGCCCTGGCAGAGGATATTCTGGCTGCGGGCGAATTTGATGATGTCGTAGACGGTCAGGAAATAGCGGGCGTAATTCAGCCGCTCGATCAGAGCGAGCTCTTCCTGGATGCGTTTTATGACGCTGGTGGGGGCACCGCCCGGGAAGCGCTTGGCCGCGCCTTCTCGCGCCAGCCTTTCCAGCTCGGCCTGCGGGCCAAGGCCCGATTCCGTCGGCTCGTCGGGGTAGTTGTACTGGAGGTCGCTGAGCGAGAAGGTCAGCTCCTCCCCGAAACGCAGCGTCTCGGCCAGCGCTTGCGGGTGCCTGCGGAACAGACGCGCCATCTCCAGCGGCGGCTTCAGGTGACGCTCGGCGTTGGCGGTGAGTTCAAGGCCGACCTCGGCGACGGGCGTGTTGAGGCGGATCGCGGTCAGCACGTCCTGCAATGGGCGCCGTTCGGCCGTGTGGTAGAGGACATCGTTGGTCGCCATCAGCGGGATGCCGGCACTCTCTGCCAACGCCGCCGCCTGCTCGATCCGGAAACGGTCATTGCCGGCATAACAGGGCGAGACGCCAAGCCGCAGGGCTTGGCCGAAACGATCCTTGAGCTGGCGAAGCAGGGCAAGACCGCCTTGCGCGTCCGCCACCAGATCGGGCAGGACCGCCAGCGACATCAGGTCCCCCCATTCCAGGAGGTCGCCGCGCTGGAGAAGCGTGGCGCCCTTTTCGGTCTCGTCACGCAGATTGGCCTGGGTGAGCATGCGGCACAGATGCCCCCAGCCCGCACGGTTCCGGGGATAGGCGAGAATGTCCGGCGTGCCGTCGCCGAAAACCAGCCGGCAGCCGGGGTGATAGGAGAGTTTTTCGACCTTGGCCTGCTGCCAGGCGCGCACCACGCCGGCAACCGTGTTGCGGTCGGCAAGGCCGATCGCGGAGAATCCCAGGAGCTTGGCCGCGACCACCAGCTCCTCCGGCTTGGAGGCGCCGCGCAGGAAGGAGAAATTCGACTGGATGCCGAACTCGGCATAGGGAATGACGGTCAGCGCATTCATGCGAAGACCCCGTGCATGAACCAGCGCGGCGGCACCTGCGGGTTGCCATAAAGGCCTTGCCGGTAGAGCCAGAAGCGGCGGCCGTCGGCATCCTCGATGCGGAAATAGTCACGGGTGGATGTGGCCGGATCGCTTGACGCCTCACGCCACCATTCGGCGGCGATGCGTTCCGGACCTTCGACCCGGGTGACGCGGTAGAGCGCGCGCCGCCAGCGGAAGTGCAGCGGCGGCCCCTCCGGCATTTCGGTAGCCGGCACCTCGATGGGTTCGGGCGCGCGGAACAGCCGGATCGGCCGCTCCGGCGGGAAGATGGTTCTGGGCGCCTGCATCCTGTCCGGCTTCTTCGGCGGCGTGGTCCGGCGCGGGGCCTCGGTGAAAGGGACGATGGCGACGGCGCGTTCCGGCAGATGGCTTTCCACGGCGACCGGTTGCAGCACCGCGCCCTCGCCGAGCCGGGCGCGGATGCGGTCGGCGAACAGCGCGATATCGGCGCCGTCGTCGGCCACCTCGCCCGTCAGGTCGGCCTGCGCCATGTCGAAAGCGGCGACAGCCAGCACGGAGAGCCGCACCAGGTCGAAGCCATAGCCGGCATCGATACCTTGCTCGAGTGCCGCCAGCCTTTCATGGAACAGCTTCTGGATCAGCCGGGGATCGCGCATCGGCCGCGAGGTGCCCAGCGCAATGCGGCTGACCGCGCCGTCGACGCGGAAGAGCAGCAGCGCCAGCGTCCTGGCGCCCTCGCCCCGGCGCTCGAGATCGGTCTTCAAGGTCGTCGCCAGCAGGCCGACCAGCCGTTCGATGTCCTCGGTCAGCGTGACGGGCTCGGCGAGATGGCGCTCGACCGAAAGCGGCGCGACGGGAAGGCGCGGCGAGACCGCCTCGTCGAGGCGGCCAAGCGCCTGGTCGAGGCGCAGCAGCAAGGCGGCGCCGAAGCGGCGGGCGAGCGGTGCGCGCGGTGCGGCCATGACGGCGCCCGCCGTGCGCAGGCCGACGCTCTCCAGGCTGGCGCGGGTTTCCGGCGCTATGCGCAATGCGGCGAGCGGCAAGGGCGCCAGCAGTGCTTCCTCCTCGCCGCCGGCGACGATGCGGTCGCCGCAAAAGCGTGCCGCCGCCCAGGCCGCCCCCGGCGTCGGGGCAAGGCCGGCGCGGACATCGAACCCCTGATGGAAGAAGCGCGACAGTATGTCGTCCAGCATGGCGCGTTCGCCACCGAACAGATGAGTGCAGCCGGTGACGTCGAGGAACAGGCCGTCCGTCCCATCCAGCGCCACCAGCGGGGTGTAGCGGTCGCACCAGTCGGCAAGGCCTTCGAGCAGGCGTCGGTCGGCTTCCGGATCGGCCTCGACGATGTCGATCGAGGGATGCATGGCGCGCGCATCGGCAATGCCCATGTCGCGCTTCAGGTTCAGCGCCTCAGCCCGCTCGTCGAGGGCCGAGATGCGCTGCGCGTTCCCCTGGCGGTGGCTGATCACGAGCGGTGGGTGATCCGACGGCCGGGAACGCCAGGACCGCCCCAGACGCTGCCGCAGGATCCTTTCGGCCGCGAGGTAGGGAAACCACAGCGACAGGATCCTTTGCCCGATCTGTTCGTCTTTCTTCGCCCCATCTCTCGTCGAATACGCGTTCATCGGGGTTCCACTCCAGTGTGAATTGTCCTGGCAGGGCCGTGCGGCTCTTGCCGATGGTAATGGTGAAGGCAGGGCGGCCGATCGAACCGGCGAGCGGCCCGGCGATCGTGGCGCGCGGCACGGCCGGCGCCGACGCGACGATGAGGCGGACGGGAGCCGCCGTCGGTTCGGGCTCGGCCGCCTGCCGCAGCAGGAACACCGGCCGGCCGGCGCTTGCCGCCCTTGCATGCAGCCGGCGCGTCGCGGTCAGGTCCAGCCGCTGCGGGTTGCCGCGAATTTCCAGGATGACGGCGGCGAGTGCCGTCATCCGGGCGGCCTCCTCGGCGACCCACAGCGCATCGACGAGCCTGGGCGCCTCGGAAAACAGCAATTGCCGGGGCTCGATGCCGAATGAGGCATGCAGCCCCCTGGCATAGGGAAAGCCAGCCTCGCCAAAGATCTCCGATGTACCGATCCACAGCACCGGCAGTCCGTGTGCCTGCTTCAGGATCAGGCTGGTGACCGACAGAGCGAAGCCGGCAACGGCTCCGGCATCGCGGGTTTGCCCGCCATGGATTTCGCTCAAGGCGGCTTTCGGCAGGCCGCCGCTCAGGGCGGCATCGAGGCGCTCGACGCCGATGGGCAGGAAGGCATCCGGCAAGGCCGCGGCAAGGCCGCGTCGAACGATCGTGAGATCGGCACTGGACGTGACATCGGCGCTGGCGTCGGCATCAAGCGGCGCGGCGGCCGGCGCCTGCAGGCGCTCGGGCAGCGTTCCCTCGATTTTCGCGATCTGGCGGCGCAGGGCAAAAACAGTCTCCCGCGCCACGGCGCTCATCGCCATGACGGTCAGCTTCCACTCACAATTGTTCCTGTTATGTTCTTATAGATTCCAGAGGGCGATTGAAGAGTCAAGCAGAGTCACAAGGAATTTATTCCTCATCCCGTGCGCCTCAGCCCTGTTATTTGCCTCGACCGGTGCGAAAGCCTATATGCCGGGATCAAAGGACAAAGCATGGCCCGCATCTACAAAACCCGCACCTGGCATGGCGAACTTGCGCCCTCGATGGAGGAGCTGGAGTTCCTCGCGCTGGAGGCCTACGCCCATTTGCCGGAGGACTTTCGCAAGCTGACCGGCGAGATCGTCATCCAGATCGCCGAGTTCCCGACCGACGAAATCATGGACGACCTGTCGCTGGAAACGCCGTTCGACCTGCTCGGCCTGTTCGAGGGACGCGGCATCGCCGAGCGCTGGAACCCGCAGACCGGCGAAGGCCCGAACCGCATCACGCTCTACCGCCGCGCCATGCTCGACTACTGGGCCGAAAACGAGGAAACGCTGGGCGACATCGTCACCCATGTGCTGATCCACGAGATCGGCCACCATTTCGGCCTGTCGGATGATGATATGGAGCGGATCGAGGAAGCGGCTGAATAAGCTCGAAGAGAGGAAGCCCCTACCAATCACTAAGCTTGGTGTCCGGCCCGTATTCCTGGCCGTCGACGTCCTTCACCACGGCCTGGCCGCACCGCATGGTCTTGGCTTTCTTGTCATAGGCATAGGTCGGCGAGCCGAACAGGTGCCAGCCCTTGTTCAGCGCCGCCGTCACCTTGTGGCAGAAGCTGGCGTCGTCCGGGCCGGTCAGAAAGCGGTAGAGTTTCATTTTCTCAAGTCCTGTCGTGAATGAACTTGGCCGCGATCATGCGCCGATGGCGGCGGCCTTCGCCAGCAGTTTTTCGGCCTGCGCCAGGTGCAGCCGCTCGACCATTCTGCCATTCAGCGCGATCACGCCCTTGCCGCTGTTTTCGGCAAGGGCAAACGCATCCTTCACCAGGCGCGCCTCGGTCAGCGCCGCCGGCGACGGCGCGAAGGCGCGGTTCGCCGCGTCGATCTGGGCCGGATGGATGAGGGTCTTGCCGTCGAAGCCCATGGCCGCCGCTTCCGCGCACTCGCGGGCAAAGGCGTCGAGGTCGCGAAAATCGTTGGCTACGCCGTCGAGCATGTCGAGACCACCGGCGCGAGCGGCCAGCACCATCTGCATCAGCCACGGCACGAGGTAGCGCCGGTCCGGCGTCGCCAGCACGCCGGTGTCCTTGGCAAGGTCATTCGTTCCGGCAACGAAACAATTCAGCCGTGAGGCGGGATCGCGGCCAAGCTCGGCGATCGCGCCGATGTTGAGCATGGCCTTGGGCGTCTCGATCATCGCCCACAGCTTCACGCTGTCGGGGGCAAAATTGTCATCGAGCACGTCGCCGACCTCAAGGATATCGCGCGGTGTCGCGACCTTGGACAACAGGATGCCGTCGGGCTCGAATTTTGCCGCGGCCAGCAGGTCGTCGGCGCCCCATTCGCTGGCCAGCGCATTGACCCGCACCACCATCTCGCAGCGGCGGCCAAGGGCGACCGGGCGATTGTCGAAAATGCCAGCCAGCCTTTCGCGGGCGGCGATTTTGTCGGCCGGGGCGACGGCATCCTCGAGGTCGATGATGACGGCATCACAAGCGAGCTGCGCGATCTTGGCCAATGCCTTGTCGCTGGAGGCCGGGACATAGAGCACCGAGCGGCGCGGGCGGTAGGGTTCGGTTGTCATGCTCGATCTATGCCGTCTGTGGATGGTCGAGGCAAGCGTCCGACCGGCACCTGACACGAGCCAATCGTCGAAGTTGGCACAGGCCCTGCACGAAAACTGCACACGCCTGCGGAAAAGCTCCTCGGATCCGCCCTGCCGTCTCCCTGCCGGCCTGCGAGACAGGCGGCATGCAAAAGCGAGCAAAACCCCGTTGGTCCCTGCCCTACCGGCTGCGCAGCGAAGGCTGGTGGCTGGTCGATCCGCCGCGCGCGAATCCCGCGCCGATCCTCATTCCCTTTGTCCGCAAGAGCTTGCCGGCCATGCGGTCGGTCGCGATCAGGAAGGTCCGTTCATGACATCGTTCTTCACAGCGGCACCAAACTATTGCAGCCGCTTCGGCGTTGCCGTGCTGCTGGTCGTGCTGGCGGATTTTCTGTTTTATGGCCAGCCCGCCGGCATCACGGTTTTCCTGTTCGCCCTCCTGATCGCCGCGGCGATCGTGGCCGTGCATCCCGCTGCCTTCAGCGACGGCAGGGTCTGGCTCAAGGCCTCCGCCTTGCTTGTCGCGTTGCTGCCGCTCGCTGAAAATGTCAGCGCCCTGTCGGCCGCGATCGCGCTTGCGGCCCTGGTCGTGTTCGCGCTTTCGCTGAGCGGCCGCTTGCGATACCGCATCGCCCGCATGGCCGGCCAGATCGCACTGTTCTTGCTGGCGGCACCGTTCCGGTTCGCCAATGATTTCATCCGCTGGCGCAAGACCGCGCGCCGGTTCGGCGGGCGCCGCATCCGGCTGGCGGCGATCGCGGTCTGGGTAATGCCGCTGACGCTGGGCGCTGTCTTCCTGGCGCTGTTCGGCGCCGCCAATCCGGTCATCGACTACTGGCTGTCGCTGATCGACCTGGTGAAGCTGCTCGATCTCATCCAACTGACGCGGATTGCCTTCTGGCTGTTCGTGCTCGCCGGCGTCTGGGCTTTTCTGCGGCCACGCCTGCCGCGATTCCGGCAGCGCATCCCTCGGCCGAACCATCCCCCCGCCGATGCCCAACCGGCGGCCGTCCCGGACAGGCATGTCGTTGAGGACATCGTGTTCGGCAAGGCAGCCATCCTGCGCGCGCTTGTCGTCTTCAACATCCTGTTCGCGCTGCAGACCGGGCTCGACGCCACCTATCTGTGGGGCGGGGCCGCGCTTCCCGACGGGCTGAGCTATGCCGCCTATGCCCATCGCGGCGCCTATCCCTTGATCGTCACGGCGCTGCTTGCTGCCGGTTTTGTCCTTGCGGCGCTCAGGCCCGGAAGCGAAACCTCGGCGGATCCGCTCATCCGCCGGCTGGTCTATGCCTGGGTCGGGCAGAACATCGTGCTTGTCATCTCGTCGATCCTGCGGCTCGACCTCTATGTCGGCATCTACGCGCTGACCTACTGGCGCATCGCCGCCTTCGTCTGGATGGGGCTGGTGGCGGCGGGCCTTGCGCTGATCATCGCCCGCATCGCGCTTGGAAAATCCAATGAATGGCTCCTGTCCGCCAATCTTCTGACGTTATCGGCGGTGCTTTATGCCTGCTGCTTCATCAACTTCGCCGCCACGATCGCCAACTACAATGTCGACCATTCCCTTGAAATGACCGGCCAGGGCATTTCCCTCGACGCCTGGTATCTGCGCTCGCTCGGGCCGGGCGCGTTTCCGGCGCTCGATCGCTTCTTCGATCATCAGGACAAGACAGCCGCCGCGGGCGCTATGCGTGAGCTTGAAGGATTGCGGGCCAGCGACGAAGACTGGTACCGCGCCGTCCAGCTGAACTGGCGCGCCTGGAGCTTTCGCGACTGGCGGCTGCTTCGATATCTCGACAGCAAGGGGTCGGTCGTGCTTCCTCAGCCTTCGCAACCCTCCTTGCCGGGCCGCTGACCGATGCCGCACCACATTCTCGTCGCTGACGATGACCCGCATATCCGCGAGGTGATCTGCTTTGCGCTGGAGAAGGCCGGCATGAAGACGCTCGGCGTGGCCGACGGCGCCGCCGCCTTGCAGGAGATCGAGCGCCGGGCTCCCGATCTCATCGTGCTCGACATCGGCATGCCGGAGATGGACGGGCTGGAGGTCTGCCGGCAGCTGCGACAGCGGTCCGATGTGCCGGTGCTGTTCCTGTCGGCGCGCGACGAGGAGATCGACCGCATTCTCGGGCTGGAAATGGGCGGCGACGACTATGTGACGAAGCCGTTCAGTCCGCGCGAGCTCGTCGCCCGTGTCAACGTCATCCTGCGGCGTGCCCGCCCGGCGGCGCCCGAACCGGCCGACGACAGGCAGTTTTCGCATGGCAAGCTCACTCTGGCGCCGGCCAGCCACGCGGCCGCCTTCAACGGTGAGCCGCTTGCCCTGACGGGGATCGAGTTCTCGATCCTGAGAGGATTTCTGGCGCGGCCCACGCATGTGCTCGACCGCGATGCGGTGATGGCCAATGCCTATGCCGGCAAGGTCCATGTCGCCGACCGCACCGTCGACAGCCATATCCGCAACATCCGCGCCAAGCTGGCGGCGGTGGGTTGCCAGGAGGTCATCGAGACCGTGCACGGCGTCGGCTTCCGGCTCGGCCGATGCGGCTGACGAGCAAATGGATCGGCCGCAAATGGCGGCCACGGCTCGCCACGGTCGTCGTCGCCATCCTGATCCTGGTGATGGCGCTGCCGCTGGTCGGCCTGTTCTTCTTCCGCCTCTACGAGAACCAGCTGATCCGCCAGACCGAGGCGGAGCTGATCGCGCAAGGGGCGGCCATCGCCGCCATCTATGCGCAAGAGGTGCGTGACGCCGGCATTGCGCCGGACAAGCTTGGCGCGCCGATCCCGCAGCCGGACGGAAGTGCAAGCCGAGGCGTCAACCCCGACGGACCCTACCGGCCGATCGAGCCCCGCCTCGATCTCGCCTCCGACACCGTGCTGCCGACCCGGCCGGCGGCGACACCAGCCACCGCCGATCCCGCCTTCGCCGCGATCGGTGCGCGCCTGTCCGGCGTTCTCGACGCCACGCAGAAAACCACGCTGGCCGGCTTCCGGCTGCTTGACGCCAGGGGCATCGTCATCGCCGGGCGCGAGGAGGTCGGGCAGTCGCTGGCCGAGGTCCAGGAGGTGCGTGAAGCACTTGCCGGCCGCTATGCCAGCGCGCTCCGGCTGCGCATCCCCGACCAGCCGGCGCCGCCGCTCTATTCGGTCAGCCGCGGCACCAGGGTGCGTGTCTTCGTCGCCATGCCGGTAGCCGTCGAGGGCAAGGTGGCCGGCGTGGTTTACGTGTCGCGGACGCCCAACAACATCGTCAAACATCTCTATGGCGAGCGCGGCAAGGTGACCTTGGCGGCGATTGCCATTCTCGGCGGCACGCTGCTCATCGGCCTCGTCTTCCTGCGCACCGTCAGCCGGCCGATCTATGCGCTGATCGATCGCACCCAGCGTATCGCCGCCGGCGAGCGCGACGCGATCCGGCCGCTCGACCATCACGGCACCCACGAGATGGCCGAGCTTTCCGCCGCCTTCCTCGACATGGCAGAAAAGCTGCAGGCGCGCTCGGACTCGATCCAGACCTTCGCCACCCATGTCTCGCACGAGCTCAAATCGCCGCTGACGGCGATCCAGGGCGCGGCGGAACTGCTGCGCGATTCCGGCAGCGCGATGGACGATGCCGAGCGGCGGCGCTTCTCAGACAATATCGTCACCGATGCCGGGCGGCTCAATCTGCTGGTGCGCCGGCTCCTCGATCTGGCGAAAGCCGAAAACCTCGCACCCAGCGGCGAAAGCACCTCGATCGATGCCGCGCTGGCGCTGCTGCCCGTCGACAGCAGGCTGGCGGTTCGCGTCGAGGCCGGCGGCGATCTGGCCCTGCGCATATCGGGCGAGAACGGAGCAATCGTGCTTGCCAATCTCATCGACAATTCCGCCAGGCACGGCGCGACGCTGGTTTCGATCACGGCGGCAAGTGCCGGCGGCAAGGCAACGGTGCTGGTCGGCGACGACGGCGCCGGCATTTCGCCGAGCAACCGGGCGCGCATCTTCGAGCCGTTCTTCACCACGCGGCGCGATACTGGCGGCACTGGCATGGGCCTCGGCATCGTGCTGGCCCTCCTGAAAGCGCATGATGGCTCGATCGGGCTGGTTGACTCCGAACGCGGCACGCGCTTCGAGATCATTCTGCCGGCGGCGTAGAGAGGCCGGCGGCCGGATCGGAGAAAAAATGCGCTACGACATCATCATCATCGGCGGAGCCATCGTTGGGTCCTCCATTGCCTACTACCTGCGCGAGGAAGGGTTTTCCGGCTCGATCGCGCTGATCGAGCGCGATCCGCAATTCGCGCATGCGGCGACGACACTGTCCCTGGCCTCGATCCGCCAGCAATTCTCGATCCCGGAAAACATCCGGCTGTCGCAATTCACGCTGAAACTGTTCCGGCGGCTGAAGGAAGAATTCGGCGCGGACGCCGATATCGGATTTCGCGAGGGCGGCTACCTCATCCTCGCCGGGGAGAACGGCCTGCCGATCCTCAAGGCCAATCACGAGGCGCAGATGGCCGAGGGCGCCGACATCGTGCTCGAGGACGCCGAGCAGCTGGCGCAGCGCTTCGCGTGGCTGTCGACCGAAGGTATTTCCGCCGGCGCCTATGGCCGGACCGGCGAAGGCTGGTTCGACGCGCATGCCATGCTGATGCTGTTCCGCAAGGCGCTGCGTGACAAGAAGATCGATTTCATCAGCGCTTCGGTCACCGCTGTTGCGCGCGACGGCAACCGCGTCACCGGCGTCTCCCTCGACAATGGCCAGACGCTTGCTGCCGGCATCGTCGTCAACGCCGCCGGGCCGAACGCCGGCAAGGTCGCGGCGTTTGCCGGGCTGGCGCTGCCGGTCGAGCCGCGCAAGCGCAACGTCTTCGTCTTCGAGGCGCGCGAGAAATATGCCGACATGCCGCTGCTGGTCGATCCCTCCGGCATTTATGTGCGTCCGGAAGGTTCGGTCTACCTCACCGGCGGCGCCGAGCCGGAAGAGGGCGATGGCCCGGCCAATCCCGGCGATTTCGAGGTCGACTGGCCGCTGTTCGAAGAGGTGATCTGGCCGGTGCTGGCGACCCGCATCCCGGCCTTCGAGGCGATCAAGCCGACCCGCGCCTGGGCCGGGCATTACGACTACAACACGCTGGATCAGAACGCCGTGATCGGCCCGCATCCCGAGGTCGGCAATTTCCTCTTCGCCAACGGCTTTTCCGGCCACGGCCTGCAGCAGGCGCCGGCGGTGGGCAAGGCGCTTGCGGAGTTCCTGGTGCATGGCGGATATCGGACGATCGATTGCTCGGCGTTTGGCTACCAACGCGTGGCCGAAGGAAGGGCGTTCCGGGAACTGAATGTGATTTGAGCGAGGCGGGCATGGATTCTAGGGTCTGGCCGCGTCGCTTCGCTCCTTGCTCCGTCCTAGAATGACGAAGTTTGGGGTATCACCGCATCAACCCTGAGAGCGTTGCCGAGAGCATGTCCGGCAGCCGTATTGTCGAAAATCCCCCAGACTTCCGCCCCCGATGCGACCGTTGCTTGCACCTGCCGGCTGATGCGGTCGAGGCCTTCGGCATCGTAGTCCGAATAGTAGACGCGCGGCATGCCGTGCCAGCGGAAATAGGCGAGGCCGGCCCAACCGCCCGGCACCGCCGCGGCCGGGACCGGAGCCGGGTCGGCGGCAACACGCGCGATCCGCCTGCCGGCCAGAAGCGCTTCCGCCTTTGCTTCAAACCAGCTGGGGTGGCGCGGCTCGCATGCCAGCCTGGCTCGACTGCGCCTTCCCAGCATATCGAAGAAACCGTCGGCGACGTCCGGCTCGAAGGCCAAGCTCGGCGGCAGCTGCACCAGAAGGACGCTCAGTTTTTCATCGAGACCGTCAACCTGCTGAAGAAAGGCATCGGCAAAAGCCTCGCAGCCCACGAGGCGATTTTCATGTGTCATCGCTTTCGGCGTCTTGACGGCAAAGCGGAAATGCTCTGGCGCGGAGCCTGCCCAGCGTTCATAGGTCTCGCGGCGATGCGGCTTGTAGAAGGATGTGTCGATCTCGACGATCGGAAAGTGCCGGGCATAGCGTTCGAGATGCGACCCGGATTGCGGGAAGTCTTCCTTGTATCGCGTCGGAATGCCCCAGCCAGCCGTACCTATGAAACATCCCTGCTTTTCCATGCATGGGATGTGGACCAGATGAGGTGCGGGTCAAGGCGGGGCGACCCGCCGTCTAAGCCGCCGCCAGTCTTCCAGCCTCGACATAGGCCTGCAGCCAGGCCAGCACCCGGCCCCAGCCCTCGGCATGTTCGACCGCCGCTTCGCTCAGCCCGGCGAAACCGCCATGACAGATGGTGAGGCGCGTGCCCCTGGCGATCGGCTGCAGCAGCCAGGCAACGGTAGTTTGCCGTCGGCCAAGCGTGGGATGATCCCATGCGTAAGCTCGCGTCTGCACGATCCGGCGCGGCGCCTCGATCTCGACGAATTCACCGCTGGCCGGCAGGTCCCTGCCGTCGGCGCCACGCGCGGTGGCCGTCCAGCGGCCGCCGACGCGAAGGTCAGCCGACCAATCAATCATCCGGTAGGTATCGGCGGATCCCCACCATCGCTCGACTTCTCTCGTGACCAGCGCCGTGAAGATGCGTTCCGGCGGCGCCGCGATCTCGGCGGATGCCATGATCGTCTCGCCATTGGTCATGCTCTGTATCCTGGGAACATGCATCATGGATGCCTCCAAAGATATTTGGTTCGGTATCGAAACGATCCTTTTATCCCTTCGATGGCGGGCGCTCAAAACCCTTGCCGGTCTCGAGCAGGCTCTTGAGGCTGGCCAGTACCAGCGGCCAACCCCTGGCGACGTTACCGATCAGTTTGTGCGGCCCGTCGGCTTCATGGGTCACGGCAAGCTTCATCAGCTCGCCATCCTGCTCGATGGCGAAGGTGCAGCGCGTGTAGCCGTCTTCCCTGACCTCGGGCATCCATTCATTGCGCCATTTGATGACCAGGCGCCGCGGCGGGTCGATCTCGAGGATCTCGCCGCTGTCGGCGACACGTCCGTCAGGCAGGATCAGCTTCCAGCTGGAGCCCACTTTCCACTCGCTCTCCTGATAGGAGCAGAGGAAGAACTGCCGGTTGAACTCCGGGTCGGTCAGGGCCTCCCAGAGCTTTTCGGCCGTGGTGCGGATGTAAGTCACGTAAACGAAACTGTTGCTCATCAGTCTTTCCTTTCGAGGCGTCTTTTCAAGTCGCTGAGGGCGGTCAGTTGCCCCCGCTCGAATTTGCCAATCCAGCGCTCGGCGATCTCGTTGATCGGAACCGGGTTGAGGTAATGCTCCTTCTCGCGCCCCTTGCGGATGGTGGTGACGAGGTTTGCTTCTTCCAGGATCGCCAGATGCTTGGTCACCGCCTGGCGCGTCATGTCCATCTCCGCGCACAGCGCGTTCAGCGTCTGGCCGTTCCTGGCGTGGAGGCTGTCCAGCAATTGCCGGCGTGTCGGGTCGGCCAGCGCGCGAAAGACTGCATCCATGCTCATGGCCTTAATATGCAACCATTTGGTTGCATGTCAAGCGGCAAGATCTCGCCCCGTTGGCAACCGGATGCGGCCACGGCGGAAAAATATCAGCCCTTGCAAAACCGCAGCCACTTCCGGGCGCCATGCATCACCCCTTGCGCGGGCGTGCACGAACAGTTGGCTTTTATTTGCCCGCGGCTTTGTGTAAACGGAGCTTCAGCAAATCCCCCGCAACGAAAACACGGGCCAAAGCCATGGAAAAATTCACCAAGCTCACCGGCGTCGCCGCTCCGATGCCGATCGTCAATGTCGACACCGACATGATCATCCCGAAGGATTATCTGAAGACGATCAAGCGCACCGGGCTCGGCACCGGCCTGTTCGCCGAGATGCGTTACAAGGATGACGGTTCGGAAAACCCGGATTTCGTGCTCAACAAGCCGGCCTACCGCAAGGCGCAGATCCTGGTCGCCGGCGACAATTTCGGCTGCGGTTCGAGCCGCGAGCACGCGCCGTGGGCGCTGCTCGATTTCGGCATACGCTGCGTCATCTCGACCTCGTTCGCCGACATCTTCTACAACAACTGCTTCAAGAACGGCGTGCTGCCGATCACCGTCAGCCCCGAGGATCTCGAGAAGCTGATGGATGACGCCTCGCGCGGCTCCAACGCAACCCTGTCGATCGACCTCGAAGCCAAGGAAATCCGCGGCCCCGATGGCGGCGTCGTCACCTTCGACCTCGACGACTTCAAGCGGCACTGCATGCTCAACGGCCTCGACGATATCGGCCTGACCATGGAGAAGGCCGGCGCCATCGCCTCGTTCGAGAAGAGGAACGCCGAGCAGCGCCCCTGGGCCTGAACGGCACCACCCGATCCGGCCGCTTTCAGGCCGGGCTCGCATCGACTGAGGGGAGGGACAGTCATGGCACGTTCGCTTCTTGCCGGCGTTTGCGGGCTGGCCTTGTTGCTGCTTCCCACCATGGGCGGCTTTGCGCAGACGCAGACGCCCGCCGCGCAGCAGACGCCCGCGGCAGCCCAGAAGCCGACCGACCCGGGAGCGTCAAGCACCAGCGACGCGGCGCCCGCCGGCGATGACAGCCAGGCGCCGATACCGTTCGAGGGCGGCCAACTGACCATCACGCAGCCGGAGCAGGATGGCGAGAAGGTGCTCGCCTATGACGGCAAGCAGTTGGCCAGCAACTACGATGTCTTCTTCGACAAGATCGTGAAGATCGGCGACGTCAATGTGGCGCTGGTCGATGTCGGCGACGGCGGCAATCAATGCGGCCCGGCAAAGGTGATCGTGTGGAAGCCGCAAGGTGGCGAGATCCAGACCACGATGGTCGAACAGGACGAATGCGGCGCGCCACCGGCGGCAATCTCCGACAGCGCCATTTATTTCGTGCCCTATCTGCTGCCGGGCGATGAGAAGCCGGCCTTGCAATGGTCGCCGACATCGGGGCTGACGACATCAGGCAATCTGACCTACATGCCCGAACCCGGCACCGACTGGAAGGATATCGACCCGTCGAAATACGACAACATCATCGATGCCTTCCACAATGAGGCCGTCTACAAGGAAGCCGAAAAGCTGCTCGGCAAGGACATGCCCGACATGGCGACCAGCCTGCTGGTCGGCGGCGGCACCGAAAAGACCACTTCAGGTGCATTCTATGCCAGCGGCTGCGTGCCGCATGACTGCGGCGGCAATGACGGCTTCATGGCGGTCGACCCGGCCAAGCACAAGCTCTACTTCGCCCGTCGGGGCGACAAGCCCGAGCCGGACGCCTGGCCGCCGACGGCGGCATGGCCGGCCGATGTCAAGGAAGCACTGGACAAGGCGCTTGGGTCGCCGAATTAACGGGTCGCCAGGGGGATGTCTTCCCGTTGCCGTTTGCCGACGGAGGTCACGATGCAGAATCGGCGACAAGTAACAACAGCCGCGCTGCTTCTTGGCGGCGGCTTGCTCACGCCCGCCCTCGCCCGGGCCGCGACCGCGCCGCAATCGCTGGCGGAACGGTTCGCGGCGACATTGAGCGCGGGCGATATCGACGGCTTCTCCGAACTGTTCGCCGACACCTATGTGAATCATCAACAAAGCGCCGCCGCATCGCCGCCGGCCAATGTCAGCCCGAAACAGGCGACTGTCGCTTTCTTCAAGGCGCGGCTGGCGGCAATGCCGGATCTAAAGGTCGACATCGAAGTCGTGGTCGCCGACAAGGACCATGTCGCGGCGAGTTTCGTCTACAGCGGCACGCACAAGGGTGCCTATTTCGGCATCGCACCGACCGGTCGGGCACTGCGCTTCACCTCATGCGACATTTTCCGGGCGCAAGACGATCGCATCATCGAGCATTGGGGCATGGGCGATATCGCAGGCGTCCTGGCACAACTGCGAGCCTGACGATCTAAACAACCGAACATTTGCAAGGACGCCATGCGCAAACTCATCTCCACCGGCTCGCCCTTCGAAAAGACCGCGGGCTATTCGCGGGCCGTGGTGCAGGGCGACTGGTGTTTCGTCTCCGGGACGACCGGCTATGACTATGCCACCATGACGATGCCCGACAGTGTCGAGGCGCAGACGCGCAACTGCCTGGCGACGATCGGCAAGGCGCTGAAGGAGGGCGGCTTCGACATGGCGGATGTGGTGCGAGCGCATTACTACATCACCGACCAGGCCTTTGTGGACGCGGTCTTCCCGATCTTGGGCGAGACGTTCGGCGACATCAGGCCGGCGGCGACGATGATCGTCTGCCAGCTCAACAAGCCGGAAATGAAGATCGAGATCGAAGTCACGGCGCTGCGGCGCCCGGCTGCGGGATCTTGAGGCCGCCCATGAAGGTTCGGCGCATCGTAGCCAATATCGAGACGCGGGATGCGGCGGCGGCGAAGCGCTTCTACCATGACGTGCTGGGCCTCGACGTGCTGATGGATCAGGGCTGGATCGCCACCTACGGTTCCGAGGAACGGATGCAGGTGCAGGTCAGCTTCATGGCGCAAGGCGGCTCCGGCACGCCGGTGCCGGATCTGTCGATCGAGGTCGACGATGTCGACGAGGCGCTTGCCGCCATGAAGGAAGCCGGCTTCGCCATCGAATACGGCCCGGCCGACGAGCCCTGGGGTGTGCGGCGCTTCTATGTGCGCGATCCGCTGGGCCGGCTGGTCAACATTCTCTCGCATCGGTGAATGCGCTTCTCAAGCGCAGGCTTGCGCCGCAAGCGCTTGGCGTTTAGCAAGGCCGCGGTTCAAATCTTTCTGGGACGGTTTTCTCCATGGCAACGAAGCATCTTTTCCTGCTCCCCGGTGACGGCATCGGCCCCGAGGCCATGGCCGAGGTCAAGAAACTGATATCGGCCATGAACGAAAAGCTCGGCAGCGGCTTCGTCACCGATGAGGGCCTGGTCGGCGGATGCGCCTATGATGCGCATGGTGCGGCCATTTCCGATGCCGACATGGCCAAGGCGATGGCGGCGGATGCGGTGCTGTTCGGTGCCGTCGGCGGTCCGAAATGGGATGCGGTGCCTTACGAGGTGCGCCCCGAGGCCGGCCTGCTGCGGCTGCGCAAGGACATGGAGCTGTTCGCCAATCTGCGCCCCGCCATCTGCTATCCGGCGCTGGCGGCGTCGTCCTCGCTCAAGCAGGAGGTGGTCGAAGGCCTCGACATCCTGATCGTTCGCGAGCTGACCGGCGGTGTCTATTTCGGCGAGCCCAAGCAGATCATCGATCTCGGCAACGGCCAGAAGCGCGGCATCGACACCCAGGTCTACGACACGTTCGAGATCGAGCGCATTTCCGGTGTCGCCTTCGAGCTGGCGCGGACCCGCAAGAACCACGTCACCTCGATGGAAAAGCGCAACGTCATGAAATCGGGCGTGCTGTGGAACGAGGTCGTCACCCAGACCCACAAGGCACGCTATGCCGACGTCAAGCTCGACCACATGCTGGCCGATGCCGGCGGCATGCAACTGGTGCGCTGGCCAAAGCAGTTCGACGTCATCGTCACCGACAATCTGTTCGGCGACATGCTGTCCGACATCGCCGCCATGCTGACCGGCTCGATCGGCATGCTGCCGTCGGCCTCGCTCGGCGCGCCCGACGTCAAGACCAAGAAACGCAAGGCGCTCTACGAGCCGGTGCACGGTTCGGCCCCCGACATCGCGGGCAAGGGCATCGCCAACCCGATCGCCATGATCGCGTCCTTCGCCATGTGCCTGCGCTATTCCTTCGGCATGGTCGCGGAAGCCGACAAGCTTGAAGCCGCGATCGCCGCCGTGCTCGACGATGGCCTGCGCACCAAGGATATTTTGTCCGCAGGCATGACCGAGGTCGGAACCGTCGAGATGGGTGACGCGATCATCGCCAAGTTCCTGGGCTGATCCCATGCCGGTCGACGTCCATTGGGCGACGGCCGCGGATGCGTCCGCACTCGCTGTCATGCTGTGCGCCATGGCGGCGCACTACCGGCAGCCACCGCTCGACCATGAGCGGGCTTTGTCCGCGGCATGCAAATGGCTTGACGAGGAAAGCCCGGCCTATCCACATTTTGCGCTTGCCTTCGTTGAAGGACAGGTGAGCGGGTTGGCGTCGGTGGCGATCGCGCATCCGGGCATCGATCTCGAGCGGCTGTTGTTCCTCAAGGATCTGTTCGTGCGCGACAAGGTCCGCGGTGCCGGCGTCGGCCGGGCGCTGATCGATTTTCTCGCCGGTCATTGCCTCAGCCACGGCATCGGCCGCATCGACCTGACCACTGAGGACTGGAACGAGGGCGCGCTGCGCTTCTACGCGCGGCTCGGCGCCGAACGGCACGGCCAGAAGATTTTTCTCAGGCTTTCGAGCGATGCGCTGAAGGTGTTAAAATCTGGCGCCTGACGGCATGGTGATCTGCGGCCCGAGTTCCGGTCCGACCTCGGCGGCCGAGGGGCCAGAAATTTCCAGCCTGTCCGTCACCCGCGTGCCGCCTTCAGCGTATGCCGGAACAGCAGTTTCGTGTCGCCGAACGAGGTCTCGTCGGCGTGGGTGACGAATTTTCAGCGCGACGACTTTGTTCTTCGAGCGGGAAAGTTTCTTGTTTCTCGGGACTGGTCTTCTAGACCCTGACACCCGACGGCACCGGTCCCCACTGGTTTTCGCGTCCCTGTGTCGGGATAAGGGCGAAGACCAGGATGATCAGGCTGCCGAAGGTCGGGATCAGGATGAGTAGGCAAAGCCAGCCCGACAGGCCGAGATCGTGCAGGCGGCGCACGATCATACCGAGGCTGGGGAAGAACGTGGCCAGCAGGAAAGCGCCAAACAGCCCGATCGTCACCGCCGGCATCTCGATGCTGTCGAAATTGCCGACCTGGACATCGGTGAAAACGCCGACGCCGATGACCACCAGCAGCGCGATCGTCCAGAACAGGCAATAGCCCCAATATTCCTTGCGGCGGGCGCGGCCGGCGAAATTGAAATAGTTCTCAGTCATCGCTCGCCAGAAATAGGACCAGAGATCGGTGGGCTCGGCCGGCTCGGCCGACCGGCCGAAGGGCTGCGCCTGCGATGCGACGGCAGCCGGCGCGGGATTGGCTTGAGCCGGTGCGGCGGCGGTGGCGGCTTCGGCTGCCGGGCTTGCGGTCTGGGCGGCGATCGAGAAGACGTCACGGGCCTGGCCGCCGCCTGCCTGGAACTCGACCGCCGTTCCCTTGGGCATGGCGGTTTGCCGGCGAAGGTTCTCGCGGGTGAAAGTGTAGCGGTTGCCGTCGGCTCCGGTGATGAAGCCGAAGCCCTGGTCCTCGTCATAGTGGAGCACTTCGCCGCGCATCACCCACCCCCTTGTCGCCGCGTCCCTGCCAAGGTGTGGCACAGGGCCGAGCCCGGGGGCAAGGCCGTGCGACATGGCTACCACGGCAGCGGCAAATGAAGCATAAGGCTTCACGTGCAGCCGTTTTCAACAAAGCAGACGATGACCGCTGAGCATCCCGATGCCAGCGCCCCGACCGGGGATGGGCGGGTCGCAAGGCTTCCGAGGCCAGCCTCGTCCAGGCGGCGTGCGGAACACCAGGCACGCCGACCGCGACGGCTCGCCGCTTCAGCGCGGTCTTACGAGGGGCGCTTCGCCTTCTTGTGCTTCGGCGGGCCGGCATTGTCGAATTTCGGCTTGCCCGGCTTCCTTGCCCAGGGCTTTGCCTCATGCGCGGCTGCCGGGCGCTGGTCGGCTGCGGCCGGTGCGCGCTTCTCGAATTTGCGCTTCGGCGCGTTCGGATCGAATGGCGCCTTGCCGCGATGCGGTTTCTTGTCCGGGCTCGGCGGCTGGTAGCCGGCGCGCGACAGATCCGGCGTGCCTTCGAGCCGCTTCACCACGATGTTGCCCTGCAATTTGCGGTCGGGTCCGATGGCGGCCAGAAAACGTTCGGCCCAGTCCGCCGCGATCTGCACGAAAGTCTCCTCCGGCTGCATCTTGATGGCGCCGATCTCGCGCTTGGAGATGCTGCCGGCCCGGCACAGCATCGGGATCAGCCAGCGCGGCTCGGCATTCTGCCGGCGCCCGACCGACAGCGAGAACCAGACGCTGGCGCCGAAATCGTCGCGGCGGCTGGGCGCCTCGTCGCGGGGCGTGAATTTCTCGTCCGCCGTTCTTTCACGCGAAGGCGTGAACGGGGCGACGTCCATCAGATCCTCGGGCGCCGAGCGGCTGGCGCGGCACTGGCGCACGAAGGCGGCCGCCACCTGTTCGGCGCCATGTCGGCTGAGAAGCGCGTCGATGAAGGTGCGCTCGTCATCCTTCACCGGCTCATCGAAGGCCGGATCGGCGAGGATGCGCTCGTCGTCGCGGCGGATCACGTCGTCGGCCGAGGGCGGGCTTGCCCATGTCGCCTTGAGGCCGGCGTTCTGCAGCAGCCGTTCGGTGCGCCTGCGGGCGCTGCCCGGCACGATCAGCGCGCTGACGCCCTTGCGCCCGGCGCGCCCGGTGCGACCGCTGCGGTGCAGCAGCGTTTCGGGATTGGTGGGCAAATCAGCATGGATCACCAGTTCGAGGTTGGGCAGGTCGATGCCGCGCGCGGCGACGTCCGTTGCGATGCAGACCTTGGCGCGGCCGTCGCGCATGGCCTGCAGCGCGTGGCTGCGCTCGTTCTGGCTGAGCTCGCCCGACAGGGCCACGACCGAAAAATTGCGGTTGTTAAAGCGCGCGGTGAGATGGTTGACGGCGGCGCGCGTGTTGCAGAACACCAGCGCGTTCTTCGCTTCATAGAAACGCAGCACGTTGATGATGGCGTTCTCGCGGTCGGCCTGGGCGACGTTGAGCGCCCGGTATTCGATGTCGAGATGCTGCTTCTCCTCGCCGGCGGCGGAGATGCGCACGGCATCGCGCTGGTAGCCTTGAGCCAGCGTCGCGATCGAACGCGGCACGGTGGCCGAGAACATCAGCGTGCGGCGCTCGGCCGGGGCGGCGTCGAGGATGAATTCAAGGTCTTCGCGAAAGCCGAGGTCGAGCATCTCGTCGGCCTCGTCGAGCACCACCGCCTTGAGCGCCGACATGTCGAGCGATTGGCGTGTGATGTGATCGCGCAGCCGGCCGGGCGTGCCGACGACGATGTGGGCGCCGCGTTCCAGCGCGCGCCGTTCTGTGCGCATGTCCATGCCGCCGACGCAGGATGCCACCGTGGCGCCGGTCGGCTCGTAGAGCCATTCCAGTTCGCGCGTCACCTGCAGCGCCAGCTCCCGCGTTGGCGCCACCGCCAATGCCAGTGGTGCCGTGGCCGCGCCAAAGCGTTCCGCGCCGTCGAGCAGCGTCGGGGCCATGGCAAGGCCGAAGGCCACGGTCTTGCCCGAACCGGTCTGCGCCGACACCAATGCGTCGGCCTGCCCGAGCTCCAGCACGGCCTTCTGCACCGGCGTCAGCTCGGCATAGCCGCGTTTTTCCAGCGCCTGTGCCAGCGCCGGAACGATACCTTCGAAATTGGACATCTCTCTCTTTCGGAATTCAGGGTCCTGCGCTCACCATGGAACGCGAGCCGGGGCCGGCGCCGCGCCAGCCAGACAATCTCAGCCGTTCGTACTTCCTGCGGCCGCTCTTGTACAGGGCGCGCCATGAAGGCCATGCGCCGCGCCGCCAATTGACTCCTGTCGCAAACCGCGTAAAAGCCCGCTTCGAACGGGATTGTCTTCGATGCGCGGCCTTTTGATGGCTCTTCTTGCATTCGACGCCCCCAGCCACAATGTAAAGCATTGGGCCGGGCGCTTGGACGCGTCCGTCCGTTCCACCAAAACCCCATTCCTGGCCGAAAAAACTGGCAAAACCACCACCAAAACGGTGTGATTCCCTTGGCCTAACCACCCTCTCCCGGGTCCGGCCCGGGGGACGGAACCCGCATCGGCCGGCGGGTTTTCTCCAAAAACCAAGCGGAGAGGGACAGGAGATATCAGATGAGTTTCAAGGTTGCAGTCGTCGGCGCCACGGGCAATGTGGGCCGGGAAATGCTCAACATACTGGAAGAGCGCGGCTTTCCGGTAAGCGAGGTGGTGGCGCTGGCCTCGCGGCGCAGCCAGGGCACGGAAGTGTCGTTCGGCGACCGCACGCTGAAGGTCAGGGCGCTCGACCAGTATGATTTTTCCGACACCGACATCTGCGTCATGTCGGCTGGCGGCAATGTCTCCAAGGAATGGTCGCCGAAGATCGGCAAGCAGGGCTGCGTCGTCATCGATAATTCGTCGGCCTTCCGCTACGATCAGGACGTGCCGCTGATCGTGCCGGAAGTGAACCCGGACGCGATCTCGCTGTTCACGCGCAAGAACATCATCGCCAACCCGAACTGCTCGACGGCGCAGCTCGTCGTGGCGCTGAAGCCGCTGCACGATTTCGCCACCATCAAGCGCGTCGTCGTCGCCACCTACCAGTCGGTGTCGGGCGCCGGCAAGGAAGGCATGGACGAGCTCTTCACCCAGACCCGCGCGGTGTTTGTCGCTGACCAGGTCGACGTCAAGAAGTTCACCAAGCGCATCGCCTTCAACGTCATCCCGCATATCGACGTCTTCCTCGACGACGGCTTCACCAAGGAAGAGTGGAAGATGGTCGCCGAGACCAAGAAGATGCTCGACCCCAAGATCAAGCTGACGGCGACCTGCGTGCGCGTGCCGGTGTTCATCGGCCATTCGGAAGCGGTCAATATCGAGTTCGAGAAGCCGATCACCGCCGACGAGGCACGCGATATCCTGCGTGACGCTCCCGGCTGCCAGGTCTTGGACAAGCGCGAGGACGGCGGCTACATCACGCCGCTGGAATCGGCCGGCGAGGACGCCACCTTCATCTCGCGCATCCGCGAGGATTCGACCGTCGACAACGGCCTGTCGATGTGGGTGGTGTCGGACAATCTGCGCAAGGGCGCGGCCCTCAACGCGGTGCAGATCGCCGAGCTGCTGGTCGAGCGCGGCCTGATCCAGCCGAAGAAGAAGGCGGCCTGACGGCGGTTTCGTTTTCGCTCACGGGCCGTACCGCCGCTGCCGCGGCTGGCCCTCCGCGCGGGCGCCGGACGACCGGCGGCCCGCAGTCGCGGGCTCGGCCTTCGGCCGGGGTTCTCCCTCTCCCCGTTCACGGGGAGAAGGTACCGGCAGGGGGATGAGGGGCGGCGCCGGCCTGTGTTGAGAAACGACCATGAACGATACCGCCAAAGTCAGGCTACGCCCGGCCATCGGTTCTGACGCCGCTGCTATCGCAAAACTCATGCGGGCAGCACTTGGCTCGTTTGACTGGATGCCGGTCATCCACACGCCAGCCAAGGACCTTGCCTTCATCCGTGACATCGTGCTGCCACGGCAGAAGGTGACGGTCGCCGAAGCCGGTAGCGAGATCGTCGGCTTCATCGCCGTCAGCGGCGATTGGGTGGAACAACTCTATCTCGACCCGGCCTGGACAGGGCGAGGCATAGGCAGCCGGTTGCTGATCGACGCGACCGCTGCCTTGCCGGTCGTGAAACTCCATTGCTTCCAGGCCAACACCGGCGCCCGGCGTTTCTATGAGCGGCATGGGTTCCGTGCGGAAGCGTTCGGCGATGGCACCACCAACGAGGAAGGCCTGCCGGATATTCTGTACGTCCGCAGACGCTGACCGCTTACTGAACCCCTTCGTTCTCCGCCGCCAGTCCAAGCAACAAGACCATTGCCTCCTCCGCCCGCTCCGCCGGCACGAACAGATGATCGTGATAGAATGCCGAGACAGGATTGACGCCCATGCCTGCGGCGGCGAGCCGTGTGGCGATGGCGGCGAGGAAGCCGACCGCTTCCAGCGACGAGTGGATGTTCAGCGTGATCATCCGGCAGCGGAACGAGGCGGTCAGTCCCATCGCGCTGGCAGCGTTCTCGGTCACGATCAGCGTCGTGCCCTCGCGCTCGCGAAACATCATCATAGGTTCGAGGCCTTCTGGCTGCGGAACGCCGGGCGCCTGCGTGACAAAGACATAGGTCTCGTCAAGCAATTCCGGCGTCATCGACGCCAACAGGGTCTTCAGATCGGTTTCGCCGGCCATTCGTCTCGCCTATATCGGGCGGGCCAAGACCCGCAGGCTTCTCAATATCCGCAACCTGTACATGCCGATAGTCCACGCACCGGGCGCACGACATCGCGATGTCGCTGACGGCTGGGCTTGCGGATCTGCCGCATCGCACAATACAGAGGCTAGGGCCGATGCCGGTCCGTGAAAGGCCGCCCATGATCGTTCGCCCGCGCCCCAACTTCCTGCAGCTGTTCTTCATCATGCGCGGCTCCGTGGTGCCGCGCATCCTGCCGCAGATCTTCGGGTTCGCCATCTATTCGGCGGTCATTCTTGCCCTGGCGCGGTGGTTCAAGCTCGATCTCGGCGTCTTCAACATCGCGCCGTTCGGACTGGTGGGCGTGACGCTGTCCATCTATCTGTCGTTCCGCAACAACGCCGCCTATGACCGCTGGTGGGAAGCGCGCAAGCTCTGGGGCACGCTGGTTTTCGAAATCCGCAACCTGGCGCGCGCCACGACCAGTCTCATTCCCGATCCGGCCGAACAGCGTGCCTTGCTGATGGAGGCGCTGGCCTTCTGCCATTTCCTGCGCGGCCAGTTGCGCAAGACCGACAGCATCAAGGACGCCCGTGCCTTCATCGACGCCGAAGCGGAGACCGTTGCAGCCTTTGCCAATCCGGCGGACGAGATGGTCAGGCGCATGGGCCGGCGCGCCAATACACAGCGCCGTGCGGGCGAAGTCGATCCGATCGGCTTCCGCATCCTGGACGAGAGGCTGGCATCGATCACCGCCATCCAGGCCGGCTGCGAGCGGATCGCCGGCACGCCCTTGCCATTCGCTTATACGCTGCTTGTGCATCGCACGGCCTACATCGTCTGCCTGCTCCTGCCCATCGGGCTGATCTCGACCACGGGCTGGGCGACGCCGCTGTTCACCGCGCTGATCGCCTACACATTCTTTGGCCTCGACGCGCTTTCGGAAGAGCTCGAGGATCCTTTCGGCACCGAGGCCAACGACCTCGCCCTCGACGGCCTGTGCCGCGTTTGCGAGATCTCGGTGTTCGAGGCACTGGGCGAAACGCCGCCGAAAATGCTCCCGGCCGAAAAGTTCTATTTCTCGTAAATCCGGTCCGGCTTGCCTGCCGGCCAAAGGACGGACCGAAAAAACCCAACCCCCTGTAGGATTGCCGCCTCAGGCCGCGTCCTTGGTTCGACCCCAGCGAAAGGGGCCAGAACCAACCGGAGGGAACGTTGATGAGCATTTCCGAAACCGCGCCTGTCTCGTCCGGCGCCTTGTGGACCGGCCGTGCGCTCAGCGGCCTCATCATCCTGTTCATGATCTTTGACGGCGCCATCAAGCTGCCGCCGCTCGATGTCGTCACCCAGACGATGGTGCCGCTCGGCTGGCCGGCCCAGCCCAATGTCGCGCGCATGCTCGGCGTCATCGGCCTGATCGCGACCGCGCTTTACGCACTACCGCGCAGCTCGATACTTGGCGCCATCCTGCTCACCGCCTATATGGGCGGCGCCGTCGCCACCAATGCGCGGATCGGCAATCCGCTGTTCTCGCACACGCTGTTCGGCGTCTATCTCGGCATCATCCTGTGGGGCGGCCTCTATCTGCGCGACCCCAGGGTGCGCGCGCTGATCCCGTTCGGCCGATAAGTACATTTGGGGCAATTCCGGACGAAAAACCGCTTCACACTTTTCCTGGAATTGCTTTGGGAGAGAAAAATGTTCAGTACCATCCTCATCATCCTGCTCGTCATCATCGCGGCCGTCCTCATCCATGCCGCGACGCGGCCCAATGATTTCGTCACCACCCGCACCGCCACCATCAAGGCCCCGCCGGAAACGCTCCTCCCGCTGATCAATGATTTCAGCCGCTGGCCGACATGGTCGCCTTACGAAAAGCTCGACCCCAACATGAAGCGCACGCTCTCCGGCGCGCAAAGCGGCAAGGGTGCCGTCTATGCCTGGGAAGGCAATGGCAAGGCCGGCAAGGGGCGCATGGAGATCGTCAACTCGGTGGCGTCCTCGCTGGTGTCGCTCAAGCTCGATTTCGAGAAGCCGTTCCGGGCCAACAACAGCGTCGACTTCACCTTGACGCCTTCGGGCGATGACACCTCCGTCACCTGGGCCATGCGCGGCAGCCGCCCCTTTATCGCCAAGCTGATGGGCCTGTTCATGAATTTCGACACGCTGATCGGCCGGGATTTCGAGGTCGGTCTCGCCAATTTGAAGCGCCTCAGCGAGGCATGATCGGCGTGGGACGATGCTGCGGGGGCGAGATCGTCATTCTCCTCGGGATCAAATCAGCCGTCTGAGAGTTAAGGACTCGGCGGCGAGACGGCGATCCGCGTGTGAGAGGAACGAAAATGAAGAAAATCCTGACTATTCTGGTATTGGCGACGGCGCTCGGTGCGTGCTCGCAGACGGAGAAAGGCGCCGCGGTCGGCGGCCTTGGCGGCGCTGCGATCGGCGCAGCCGTGGCTGGAGATCCGGTCCAAGGCGCTGTCGTCGGAGGCGCGGTTGGCGCCGTTGCGGGCGCCCTGATAGGCCATGCGAGCGAAAGCGGCCAATGCCGCTATCGCGACCGTCACGGCCGTGTCTATGTAGACCGCTGCCCGCGCGGCTATTGACCGGTATTGGACTGTAACCGGCAAAACGGCGGGCACGAGCCCGCCGTTTCTACAGCAGTTCCCGGATGGCGTGCCAAGCGTCACCGCCGAGACGCGCATCGGCAAGATCATTGCCGCCATGTGCGTGCGATCCAGACCGTGGCGTCGTTTCACCCGGCAGCAGAATGCGGTGGCCCGCGTCGGGGGAGCAAACGAGGCGCGTGGCCTTTCCGGCATCCTTTCGGCGCTGGACAATCGACCGGGCAAAATCCAGCGATGGCCACAGCGCGTCATCGCCGCCCGCGACCAGCACAATCTCCGCCGAAGTGGCCTCGACGGGAATGGCAGCCCTGTCTGCGCCCTGCCTGAAGCTTGTCAGGCAGTGTCATGAGCCGCCGCAAGCAAGGATGCTTCGGCGCCTTTCGAGGTGCCGGCATAGACGATGCGGCGGCAACCCAACCCGACAAGGCAGTCTGTTGCCGCGAAAAACGTCTCGAGAGGGATTTCGCAGATGCCGGGAACCTGGCCTTCGCCGCCGAACCACTGGAGCGCGAGCGCGGACGCCCCTTCCCTGGCAAACAGTCCGGCGCGAGCGGCATCGACACGGCCGCTCGATCCGCTCAACACAACGACACCCGTCGTGGCATCAGCGCATCGCAACAGCGCTCCGGCAACGCCGCCTGAGAGGATTTCTTCTGTGACTGCCTGCTCGCCCATCCGCTCCATCAGCCTGAATGCCACGGCATTGCCGGACCATAGCAAAACGGCGGGCATAGGCCCGCCGTTTCGTCGATGCGATGACGCACTCTTTATTCGGCCGTGGCGGCTTCCGCCTCGGCGGGTGCTGCGGCAGCGGCAGCAACCGCGGCGGCGGCGTCTTCCTGCGCCTTCTTCAGAAGGGCTGCGCGTTCCTGGGCCTTCTTGCCGGGCTCGGCCTTCTTCGGGTTGGAGCGGGCGTCGCGCTTGGCAAGGCCGGCCTCGTCGAGGAAGCGCAGCACGCGATCGGTCGGCTGGGCGCCGTGCGACAGCCAGTGCTTGACGCGGTCGGCGTCAACCTTGACGCGCTCGCCGTCCTTCGGCAGGAGCGGGTTCCACGAGCCCAGCGACTCGATGAACCGGCCGTCGCGCGGCGAACGGGCGTCGGCAACGACGACGTGGTAGTAAGGACGCTTCTTCGAGCCCGCGCGGGCCAGTCTGATCTTCAGTGCCATTTCTTTTCTCCTAAAAGCTCTGATTTCGTTGATCGGTTTGTGGCTGAATTTCTTGTTTGTGCATGTCGTTGTCCCAAAACCGCTCAGCACTTTTGGGCGATATGCACCGGTCAGCCGGTTTTCGTCACGCCGTTGGCAGCGGCGATCTGTTCGTGGTGGCGGATCACTTCGCGGACGACGAAGTTGAGGAACTTCTCCGCGAAATCGGGGTCGAGATGCGCGTCCTTCGCCAGTTGACGAAGACGGGCGATCTGCTGCTGTTCGCGCGCCGGGTCGGCCGGCGGCAGGCCATGCTCGGCCTTGAGCACGCCGACCGCCTTGGTGCAGCGGAAGCGCTCGGCCAGCATGTGGATGAGGGCGGCGTCGATGTTGTCGATCGAGGCGCGGTAGCCGGCCAGGATGGTGCGGGCGTCAGCCATGTCTTTCTCTTCGTTCACAGCGTCCTCACTTCTTCTTGCCAAGCCCAGGCAGTCCGCCACCGCCGAGGCCGGGAAGCCCCGGAAGTTTCATGCCGCCGGGCAGGCCGGGCAGGCCGCCGCCGGGAAGACCCCCGGGCAAGCCTTTCATGCCGCCAAGGCCCGCGGCCTGCGCCTGCTTCTGCAAGGCTTCCAACTGCTTGGGATCCATCTTCGACAGATCGGGCATGCCGCCGCCCATCATACCCCCTGGGCCCCCCATGCCGCCGGGCATCATGCCGCCAAGGCCCATCTTGGAGGCGAGGCCGCCCATCATGCCGCGCATGAGGCCGCCGCCTTTGCCCTTGCCGCCCATCGCCTTCATCATGTCGGCCATGCCGCGATGCATCTTCAAGAGCTTGTTGATCTCGGCGGCGTCGGTACCGGAGCCGGCGGCGATGCGCTTCTTGCGCGAATGCTTCAGAATGTCGGGATTGGCGCGCTCGGCCTTGGTCATCGAGGAGATGATGGCGAGCTGGCGGCCGAACATCTTGTCGTCGAGGCCGGCGGCGGCCATCTGGTCCTTCATCTTGCCCATGCCGGGCATCATGCCCATGATGCCGCCCATGCCGCCCATCTTCGACATCTGCTGAAGCTGCTGGGCGAGGTCGTTCAGGTCGAACTTGCCCGATTGCATCTTCTTGGCCATCGCCGCCGCCTGCTCGGCGTCGATGTTCTCGGCGGCCTTTTCGACGAGCGAGACAATGTCGCCCATGCCGAGGATGCGGTCGGCGATGCGCTTGGGGTGGAATTCCTCCAGCCCGTCCATCTTTTCACCGGTGCCGATCAGCTTGATCGGCTTGCCGGTGACCGCACGCATCGAAAGGGCGGCACCACCGCGACCGTCGCCGTCCATGCGGGTCAGAACAAGGCCGGTGATGCCGACGCGTTCGTCGAAGCTTTTCGCCAGATTGACGGCGTCCTGGCCGGTCAGCGAATCCGCCACCAGCAGGATTTCGTGTGGGCTCGACACCTTCTTGATGTCGGCCATCTCGACCATCAGCGGCTCGTCGATATGGGTGCGGCCGGCAGTGTCGAGGATGACGACGTCGTGGCCGCCGAGCTTGGCCGCCTGCACGGCGCGCTTGGCGATATCGACCGGGTTCTGGCCAGCAATGATCGGCAGCGTCGCGACCTTGACCTGCTCGCCGAGCTGGCGCAGCTGCTCCTGCGCGGCGGGACGCCGCGTGTCGAGCGAGGCCATCAGAACCTTCTTGTTCTGCCGCTCGGTCAGCCGCTTGGCGATCTTGGCCGAGGTGGTCGTCTTGCCGGAGCCCTGCAGGCCGACCATCATGATGACGACAGGCGCCGGCGCATTGAGGTCGATGGCGACCCCTTCGGCGCCCAGCATGTCGACCAGCTCGTCATGGACGATCTTGACGACCATCTGGCCGGGCTTGATCGACTTCAGCACCGCGGCGCCGACGGCCTTCTCACGCACCTTGTCGGTGAAGGAGCGCACCACTTCCAGCGCCACGTCTGCCTCGAGCAGCGCACGGCGCACCTCGCGCAGCGCCGCCGAAACATCCGCCTCCGACAGCGCGCCGCGGCCGGTCAGGCCGTTCAGGATGGAGCCAAGGCGCTCTTGTAGGGACTCAAACATTGGTCAACCCGCCGCTCGAGAGCGCCTTGGAGTCATAGTAATCCCTGTCGGGCCGGTGGCCCTCCACGCCTCTTGTGCACTCCTGCAGCGATTCAAACATCGATCGTCCTTCAATCTCGGTTCGGGTTCGATCCGAGAGGTAATGCGTTCGCGCCAACTGTCCAAGCAAAAGCAAAGCCCAAAACCAAAAAGCACCCGGGGGCGCACAGCGCTGCCGGGTGTTGGCCTCCAGGATCTGTTTACAGCACTTGGCCTCAAAGAGGCTTCGGCGTCCTGGTCGGCTTGCTCGGAGGGATACTCGTCGCGGAATTCGGGGCGTGTAGACAGGAAATCGGGCGCGGAGTCAAGACAAGAGCCAGGTCGCGCCGTTCCTCGCGCCCCAATCAGCCTGCCTTCGCGACGCTCGGAAGCTCGGCCGTGACCTTCAGCGGCGAGCGGGGATGCAGCAGCAACACGATCGTCAGCAGACTGCAGGCGATGCCGACAAGGGCGATGAGAATGGCATCCGACATCATCCAGCCGGGGCCTTCGAGCGGCCTCGCGGTGAACAGGGCAAAGGAATTGTAGCTCTCCTGGTGCGAGATCAGCAGGAAGCCGGTCAAATTGTTGCCGAGATGGGCGCCCAGCGCCGCACCGAGGTTGCCCGTGACATAGACCACGAGCGTCAGAAGCAGCGCGAAAGCGGCGATCGAGACCAGCACGCAAGCGTTGATGGCGAGTGACGAAGCGCTGCTCCAATGCAGCGAGGTGAACAGCAGGCCCGGCAGCAGCGCCCAGATGAGCGGGCTCCTGAACCGGTTGGCCAGGCCACGCAGCAGGTAGCCGCGAAACAGCACCTCCTCCGACGAGGTTTGCAGCAGAGTGAGCGCGACGATCGGGATCAGAAACAGCAGCCAGGAGGACAGGCTGATCATGCCGCGCGCGATCTCCGGCTGCAGCAGGTAGAGCAGGATTTCGGACAGAGCCGAGGTGATCAGCACCGCGAGCAGTCCCTTGAGGAAGTCCGGCCACGAGACGCGCCGGCTGACGCCAAGCAGCGCCGAGAGCGGTTCGCCATGCACCCAGCGCATGGCGATCCACAGGCCGATCCAGACGCCGGCGAAGGAGGCGAGGGCGCTGAGGATGCCGATCGGCGAGGCGAGGAAATCCTGCATGCCGGATGGCGAAGCATTCGCCTGCCAGGCGAAGTAAGCATAGGTGCCGCCGAACAGCACGGCCGCGGTGGTGACGCCCCAGAGCAGGACGACGATCAGCGTTCCGAGGAAGAGACGCGGCGAGGTCGTCCTGGCGTTCGGCGCGTGGCGGTAGCGTTCGAATGCGGTGTCGTCGATCGTCACGCTGGTTCCTCTGCCCGAATCCATCCTCTGTTGGTCTAGCCGATGGCCTCGGGAATCGGAATCGCTATTCGTCGGGCATCGATGCGCAAACAAGCGCAACGCGGCACCCAGGCGTCGCGGGACCGACTGTCCCGCTAGTCGTCAGCGGCCGCCTCGGCGACCGCTGTTTTTTTCAACGCACCACGTACATGATGCGCCGCGTCTGCGGATCGATCAGCGCGGGCTGACCGTTCACATAGACGTAGCGGTAGTTGTAGTCGGGAATTTCGCGCAACTCGACCGTGTCGGGCAAGGTGGCGCCGGTCACCACCTCGCCGTCGAGGTAGACGGGGTCGAGGCGATGCGTATCGACATAGGTCCGGACTTCGGCCGGAGGCGGGGGAAAGGCATCCTCGACCGGCTCGCCGGCGACGATCGCCCCGGTATAGTCGGTCGAATAGTCGCCGATGTCTTTCGGCGGTGAGACGACAGCAACGCTGGAGCCGTGCGGACGCTGCGTCAGCACCACCCGGCTGCCGCTGAAATCGGCCGTCACATAGTCGGAATAGACCCAGCCCTGGCCGCCGGCTTCGGCAATGGTGCACCATTTGCTGTTTTCGATGCAGCCATTGAGCGTCGCCGACTGGCCGGCGGCAAGCACGCCGATGACAGGATATTGGGGGCCGGGGCCGGCGCGCACGTTGAGATCGGTGACGGCCGAGACAGCGGTGTCGGCAAACGCGGTACCCGACATCACGGTCATCATCCCGGCGATTGCGGGAAACAATACGGATTTCATGGTCTTCTCTCCGTTTTCATGGTCCCTCGGGGATGAAAACGGGGCAGCGGCACATGCGTTCCGGCTAAAACGCCCGCGCCACGTCACGATTTGTTCCCGCGTCTTTCGGCAGACTGGTCAAAAGGTCATGAACGAAGGCCAGTTTTCGCGCCGTCACGTCCGAAATGACGAAGGGGTAGAGATCGGGCAGACCCATGCAGCGGTTGATCGAATTGGAGGCTTCCGACAGCACCAGCCAGCGGACAAGAATCCTCTCGAAGGGCTCGGGCGTGTTGGCAGGCTCCGAAGGGGCGGCCTGCAGTTCGCCGCCGGTGTCGCCTCGCGGCAAATCGTTGGCTTCCACCATCTCCAGCCGGCCGAGCGGGAAGTTCAGCGCATGGACCATCTCCAGCGTGTCGGTGATGTGCAGGTGGTGAGCCCAGGTTTCGGCCCAGTCCTCCCAGGGATGCGAGGTGGCGTAGGCCGAGATGTGGTCTTGCTGCCAGTCGGGCGCAGCGCCGTTAGCGTAGTAAGTCTTCAACGCCTGTTCGTAATCGGCGCGCTCGTCACCGAACAAGGCGCGGAAAGCATCCAGCCGCCGGGGATCGTCGCGGATCAGGCGATCCCAGTAATAATGGCCGAGTTCGTGGCGGAAATGGCCGAGCAGCGTTCGATAGTTCTCCCCCATCTCGACGCGACGTTTTTCGCGCTCGGCGGAATCGGCCTCGCCGACATTGAGGGTGATCAGACCATTGTCATGGCCGGTGAGGATGCGTTCACCGCCGGGCCCGCCGCCGATCGGATCGGCGAGGAAGTCGAAGGCGAGGCCAGCCTCGTCCGCGGGCGCCTGCTTGGGCACCACCGGCAGGCCAAAGGCGAGCAGCGAATAGATGGCGCGCTTCTTCGCCGCTTCGACCCGAATCCAGCGGCGGCGGTTGCCATCGACGGAGAGGTCGGGGATCAGCTGGTTCAGCCCGCAGGCACGACAAAAAACCTGGCCCGGCTCGGCCATCCAGTTGCAGGCGCATTCATCGGCATTGGTGCACTGAAAGGTGCCGTCCGCGCCCGACAGGGCAAAACGGGCATGCTCTGGATCGTAGAGCACGAGGCTCCCGCAGTTCAGGCACTGCGCGTTCTCGAAATAGAGACGGTGGCCGCAATGCGGGCAGTCGAAGAGTTTCATGTCTGTCTCGATTCACCAGGGGAGGCACGGTGTTCATGGCGGCCCGTGCCCAAACGCGAACCGCCGGCTGGCGTTCCGCATTCCATCGAGACTATTTCGCCGCAAGCTGGGCAACGACCTGCCTGGCAACCGCCTCGCCCGACAGCCGCGCGCCGCCGCAAGTCTGTATCAGCGGGCCGGCGACATGCTCGCCGGCAAAGAAGATCTTTTCCGCGACCGGCCGCATCAGCGCCGCCCGCGCTTGCGAGCGGCCGGGGCGGGCAGCCGCATAGGCGCCGCGCACGAAGCGTTCGCCGCCCCAATTGGTCATCATGGCGCGCCCGACATGTTTGCGCGTATCGCCGCCGAAAATCCCGCAGAGCCGGTCGATGACGAAGTCGACGCCGGCAGCCTCACCCGCGGCCGACATCTCCCAGGCGAAATCGCCGCCAACGAAACCGACCATCAGGTCGAGGTCGAATGGGAAACACAGGAAATAGATGTCGTGCCTGGCCATGCGTTCGATCAAAAGGTCGTCGAAAGGCCGCAGGCCGAGCCTCGTGCCCGAGATTTCGACCGGCAGCTTGGTCAGCATGCCCATGGGCAGGTCGAAGAAGGCGCCGGAATGGGTGTCGGGCAGGGCAGGCGAAAACGCGATCTCCTCGAAGGCAAGCACCGCCGGCGAGGCGGTGACGATCACCGCCTTGGCGCGGATGGTGCCGCGGTCGGTGACGCAGGCGACGCCTGGTACGTCCCAGAGGATCTGGCGCACCGGCGTCGACAGTTCGACCGGCAAGCCGGCGCCGAACCGCGCGACCAGCGCGCCAAAACCCTCCTTGCTGAAATAATTGGGGTCGAGATCGGCGGCGGCCTGAAAGTCGCGGATCGAAATCTCGTCCTCATCGGCGCCGAAATCCATCGGCCCGGCGAACGTGGCCGCCGCGCGTGGCGCATGGCCTTTTACCAGCAATGCCGAAAGGCGATCGTCGTCGCCTTCCCCGACCTCATGTTTCGCCAGCAATTCGAACAGCTTCGCATCGGCTGCCTTCATCTCGGCTTCCTCCGCCTCGCTCGCCTTGCGCTCGCGGTAGTAGAGGTGGTCGACGTTCATGTCGTGGTGGTGCAGGGTCCAGCCGGCACTCCTAGCTTCGGGAAAATACGGATTGCGGTCGGCGGCATGCAGCCAGGCGCAGCCGATGTCGAAAGGCACGCCAAAATGCCGGTCGCTGGTCCAGGCGCGGCCGCCTATGCGGTCCATGGCCTCGAGCAGCTTGAAGGAGAGGCCCGCTGCCTGCAAGGTCCTGGCCGCCGACAGCCCCGCCGAGCCGGCGCCGATGATCACGACATCAACGTCTTCCATGGCTATTTCGACCCCGCCACAATAATCACTTGATCGTAGGCAAATTCCCCGGCATTCGCCAGCATCGCGCCACAGGACGGTGACAAAGGCGCGTTTCGCTGGCAAATTCCCGCCGGGACGTGAATCAGGCAACCAGGAGAACGACATGGCATTACTTGCCAAGGGTAGGATTTTAGCGGCCGCACTGGTGGCGGTGCTTGGGCTGGCGACGGGCGCGCAAGCGGCGGGGAGTTGCGGCAAGACCGGCGCCGGCTTCGATGCCTGGAAGCAGGATTTTGCCGCGGACGCCAAGGCCGAAGGTGTGGGCTCCAAGGGCCTGGCCGCTCTGGCCGGCGCGACCTACGCAACAAGGACGATCTCCGCTGACCGCGCCATCCACAAGGCTTTCAGCGGCTCGGTGGACGATTTCATGAAGCGCCGTGGCGGGGCGGCGATCATTTCCAAGGGCCGGTCGCTGAAGAAATCGAACGCGGCGCTGTTCAACCAGATCGAACGGAACTACGGCGTGTCGCCGGGCGTGCTGCTCGCCATCTGGGGCATGGAGACCGGCTTCGGTGCCTCCATGGGCAACCAGAATACGGTCTCCGCCATTTTGACGCTTGCCTATGATTGCCGCCGCCCGGACTACTTCCACCCACATGCCATCGCGGCCCTGAAGCTGGTTGATCGCGGCGCGTTGACCTCCTCGTCGGTCGGCGCCATGCATGGCGAGGTCGGCCACACGCAGTTCCTGCCCGGAAATGTCTTGAAATATGCGGTCGGCAACGGAAACCTGCGCGACAAGGCCACCGCGCTGGCTTCCACCGCCAACTACCTCAAGGGTCATGGCTGGCGGGCCGGCGCGAGCGCGAGCGCCAATATGGGCGCGATTGCCGGCTGGAATTCAGCAAACGTCTATCAGCAGGCCATCGCGCGCATCGCCGACGCGATCGATGCCAACTGATTGAACGCTCTGTTCGAGCAAAAGCCCGGCCACGCGCCGGGCTTTTTGTTGCGCGGGAGCGTCGCGGATGTTCGGAGTTGGCCGAGACCTCTAACTTCGTCATCCACGGGCGGAGCAGCCGCATAGCGGCGTCGCGGAGACCCGAGGATCCATTCCGTGACCTCGGCCGTGGAGTGCAGCGGAGCAGGATTCTGCACCGTGGCGAAGCGTTGAAGTCCCGGCATGGATCCTCGGGTCTGCGCCGCGTCGCTACGCTCCTTGCTCCGCCCGTGGATGACGAAGCGGTGGTGTTCCCGGCTAACCGCCAAGGTATGCGGGTTCACCAATGCGTCGGTCAAATTCCTTAGCCGGGGCGTATTTCACCTGACTCAATCGAACTCGTTGCAATGCCGGATTTCTATTTCACATCAATAACATAGGAGCAGCCGGCCAGCACTTTGCCGGGATGGCTATCGACGGTCGAGACATTGAGCGTGACGCGCGTGGAAAGGTTCACGTCGCCACTCTCGGTGCTTTCGGCAACGACCTTCTCGCCGAGGAATTTGTCCGGCGTCGAGACCGTCGCCGGGATGTCGAGCTGCCGGGCGAGGTCGGGCGCGGCGATGCCGTCAAGCACGGCCATCGGCCCTGTCGCGGTGAAGACGATTGTCGCCGTCTCACGCCCGAAGACATGGACCGGAGCGGGCAATTGATACTGGCCGAGGAATGGATTGCCTGATGCAACCTCTTTCCAGCCCAGTTGCTCAACGGTCCTGGGCTCGCCGGTCAGCCAAAGGGCAAAACCGTTATAGGTCGGCACGTCGGCCCTGCATTCGATGAGCGCGGCGAGGTCGAGAGAGGCGGGATCGAAATACCCGGCCATGGCCGGTGCCGCCAGAAGGACCAGCGGCACCAGGCCGAGACGGCGCATGCTTATTTGTTGCGGTTGCGCGCGGCCAGCGTGCGCAGCCTCAGCGCATTGAGGCGGATGAAGCCGGCGGCGTCCTTCTGGTCGTAGGCGCCGCGGTCGTCCTCGAAGGTGACCAGCGCGTCGGAATAGAGCGTCTTTTTCGACTTGCGGCCGGTGACCATGACATTGCCCTTGTAGAGCTTGAGGCGCACCGTGCCCTCGACGTCTTCCTGGCTCTTGTCGATCATCGCCTGCAACATCAGGCGCTCGGGCGAGAACCAGAAGCCGTTGTAGATGAGTTCGGCATATCGCGGCATGAACTCGTCCTTGAGGTGCGCCGCACCCCGGTCGAGCGTGATCGATTCCATGGCGCGATGGGCCACGATCAGGATGGCGCCGCCTGGGGTCTCATAGACCCCGCGCGATTTCATGCCGACGAAGCGGTTCTCGACCAGGTCGAGCCGGCCGATGCCATTGTCGCGGCCAAGATCGTTCAGCGCCGCCAGCATTGTCGCCGGCGACAGCTTCTTGCCGTTGAGCGCGATCGGGTCGCCCTTCAGGAATTCAATCTCGATCTCGGTGACCTTGTCGGGCGCATCCATCGGCGAAACGGTGCGCTGGTGGACGAATTCCGGCGGCTCGCTCCACGGATCTTCGAGAACCTTGCCCTCGGAAGACGAATGCAGAAGGTTGGCGTCGACCGAGAACGGCGCCTCGCCCCTCTTGTCCTTGGCCACCGGAATCTGGTGCTGCTCGGCGAAATTGATCAGGTCGGTACGCGACTTGAACGACCAGTCGCGCCACGGTGCGATGACCTTGATGTCTGGGTTCAGCGCATAGGCCGACAGCTCGAAGCGCACCTGGTCGTTGCCCTTGCCGGTGGCGCCATGCGCGATCGCATCGGCGCCGGTCTCCTTGGCGATCTCGACGAGATGCTTGGAGATCAGCGGCCGCGCGATCGAGGTGCCGAGCAGATAGGTGCCTTCATAGACGGTGTTGGCGCGAAACATCGGGAAGACGAAGTCGGAGACGAATTCCTCGCGCACATCGACGATGCGGATGTCCTTGATGCCCATCATCTCGGCCTTCTTGCGTGCCGGCTCCAGCTCGCCGCCCTGGCCGAGATCGGCGGTGAAGGTGACGACCTCGGCACCGAGTTCGGTCTGCAGCCATTTCAGGATGATGGATGTGTCGAGGCCGCCGGAATAGGCGAGCACGACTTTCTTGACGTCTTTGGTCTTGGACATTTCGGCTCCGTCGATGGCGGACGCTTGAAGCACGGGCGTCACGCATTGTCGGAGCGCCTTTTAGCAGGAACGGCAAAGCGAGCAAGCACGCGCGGCGCCAGACTGATGATCCAGCGCTGCTCTCCGTCCTGCCGGAGGGTGCGCCAGCCTCGCATCTGGCGCCGGCGCGACGCATCTTGTATAGGCTGTGCATTCCCAGGGGCCTTCCATGTCCTTCATTCCCGACACCACCACGCTGATCCAGTTCGCCGTCGCCACCGTGATCCTGGCGATCACCCCCGGCCCCGACATGACGCTGTTCGTCTCGCGCACGCTGAGCCAGGGGCGCGTCACCGGCTTTGCCTCGATGGCCGGCGCGCTATGCGGCACGCTGATCCACACCACGCTGGTGGTGGTCGGCGTCTCGGCGCTGATCGTCGCCTCGCCGATGGCCTTCTTCGTGCTGAAGATCTTCGGCGCCGGTTATCTCGTCTTCCTGGCCTGGCAGGCGATCGCCAAGGGCTCGGCCTTTTCGCCGGAAAAGAAGACGGGCCCGCGGATCTCGCTGTTGCGCAGCTGGGCGTCAGGGCTCGGCGTCAATCTGCTCAACCCGAAGATCATCCTGTTCTTCATGACCTTCCTGCCGCAATTCGTTTCCGCGCATGATCCCAACGCGCCCGGAAAGCTGTTCTTCCTCGGCGTCATGTTCATCGTGCTGTCGATCCCGGTGACTGTGCCGATGGTGCTGGCGGCGGAAAGGTTTTCGGCGGCGATGAAGGCCAGCCCGCGCGTCACGCGGGTGGTCGACTATCTCTTCTCCGGCGTGTTCTCGGCCTTCGCGCTCAGGATCCTGACCGCCCAGGCGAAGTAGGGGCGTCCCTGTCCTTCCACCAGCTTCCGGCCCAGCGCCCGGCGCTGAGCC
The DNA here is from genome assembly GCF_056868045.1 of Mesorhizobium sp. HAY1-8B. NCBI lineage: Bacteria > Pseudomonadati > Pseudomonadota > Alphaproteobacteria > Hyphomicrobiales > Phyllobacteriaceae > Mesorhizobium > Mesorhizobium sp. HAY1-8B. Next base: position 757,401 of record NZ_CP200321.1, on the reverse strand, counting down.
AGTAGAAGATGCCGCCGACCATGCCGCCGCCGATGACGGCCATGATGGCGCTGGTGTCGGTCACGGCGAAGATGGACTCCTGGGCGTGATCGACCAGGCCAAGGAAGGCGGCCGCCACCACCGCACCGGCCAGCGCATAATACAACCAGTCGCGCCGGCCGAGGATTTCGGCAACCAGGATGACGATCGCCGCTGGCATGAAGGCGAAATAGGCGACGAACAGGGCGACGAAGGGAATCGAGAAATACAGCGAGGCGGTTGCGACCGGCTGCGCATGCTGCGGCGCATAGCCGAGCGAGGCCAGGAACAGGATGTTGAGGAAGGCGCTCGCCGCCAGCGACGCGACGGCATAGCCGAACAGGATGATGGCAAGGCGCACGATATAGGCGACGAGACGGTTCATCCCGCATCTCGCTGTATGGGACGGCCAGACTTGCGCCCCGCCAGAAGCCAGTAGACCGACCCGGCGGCGGTGCCGGCGGTGGCCAGGAACCCGAGAAAGCCCGGATTGAAAACAAAGCCTCCAGCCGAGCCGGGAACAAAAACGCCAAATGCGATGGAGGTGATCGCACCCGTGACCGCGAAATAGAACCATCCTCGCAGCGACAGCCGTTCAGCAAGCAAGATCGCGGGGCCGACGATCAGCAGCGCGCAGATCGCCACGGTCAACACGGCGAGCGGGAACGAACCCAGCCAGTCGAATGTGAAGACCAGGGACCAGTTGCCGTATTCGATCCCTTCCAGAAGGGTGATCAGCAGCACAGGCACCAGGATTGATGTCAGCACAGCAGCGACATAACCGACTGCTATGATGACGAAGCGCTTGAGCCCGGCAAGGGGACGGTTCATCGGGCCGTCCTGATGCGCGTGTCGCTCGGAAGCAGTCCCATGGCCAGTCGGTAGACGGCGCCGCCCAGGCTACCCGCAACGATCAGGGCAATCAGCAAATCGAGCGCGGGCCGCGTCCGCGCCATCGGATAGATCTGCATGATCGCGAACATAACGGTTCCCACAAGGGCGCCGCCGAGGATCGAAAGTCTCCACCCCCGGCGCCCCGTCAGTTCCGATACCACAATCAACGGTACCGCGGGGAGCGCGCCATAAATGGCGGCTATTATCGTGCCAGCGACCAAGGCCACCACCTGGTCTTTCAGATCGAAGAAAAGCCGGCCGCTGCGCCAAAAGATGGAAGCGTCTTCGTACAAAAGAAACACAAGGGGCATGACGAGCGAGGCTGATGCATAGGAAATGGCGACAGCCGCCAGTCGCCAAGAAAAGCTCACGCTTCGCCGTGCCCCGCGATCATCATGGCTTCCAGCGCCAGCCGGTCGACCTTGCGCATGCGCTCCGATTCCGACTTGAGCTGACCGCAGGCGGCGAGGATGTCGCGGCCGCGCGGGGTGCGGATCGGCGAGGCATAGCCGGCATTGTTGATGTAGTCGGCGAATTTCTCGATCGTCTCCCAGTCCGAGCACTGGTAGTTGGTGCCCGGCCATGGGTTGAACGGGATCAGGTTGATCTTGGCCGGAATGCCCTTGAGCAGCTTGATCAAGCCCTTGGCGTCCTCGATGGAATCGTTGACGTCCTTCAGCATCACATATTCGAAGGTGATGCGCTTGGCGTTCGACAGGCCAGGATAGGCGCGGCAGGCGGCGATCAGTTCCTTCAGCGGATACTTCTTGTTGATCGGCACCAGCAGGTCGCGCAGATCGTCATTGGTGGCATGCAGCGAGATCGCCAGCATGACGCCGATCTCCTCGCCGGTGCGGAAGATTTCCGGCACGACGCCGGAGGTAGACAGCGTGATTCGCCGCTTGGACAAGGAAAGCCCGTCGCCGTCGGAGGCGATCAGCAGCGCCTTCTTCACCGCCTCGAAATTGTAGAGCGGCTCACCCATGCCCATCATGACGATGTTGGACACCTTGCGGCCCTCGGCCGGCACGATGGCGCCGTCCGGCGTGTCGCGGTCGGGGAAATCGCCCAGCCGGTCGCGCGCTGTGAGCAACTGGGCGAGGATTTCCTCAGTGGTGAGATTGCGCACCAGCTTCTGCGTGCCGGTGTGGCAGAAGGAGCAGGTCAGCGTGCAGCCGACCTGCGAGGAGATGCAGAGCGTGCCGCGGCCCTCTTCGGGAATATAGACGGTCTCGATCTCGACCGGCCGGCCGGCGCCGCGCGGCGGAAAGCGGAACAGCCATTTGCGGGTGCCGTCGGAAGAAATCTGCTCCTCGACAATTTCGGGCCGCGCGACGGTGAAATGCTTGTCGAGCTCGGCGCGCAGATCCTTGGAGATGTTGAACATGCCGGCAAAGTCGGAAACGCCGCGCACATACATCCAGTGCCAGAGCTGCTGGGCGCGCATCTTTGCCTGGCGCTCGGGCACGATGCCGGACGCGACGAGCGCCTCGCCAAGCTCCGCGCGCGTCAGGCCGATCAGCGATGGCTTCTCGGGCGCGGCGCGGGCGCGCAACGCGTCACGGGCACCCTCAGTGGTGAGGTCGAAGGAAAGGGTCATGGTCGCACTGATATAAGCGGTTTGCGGCCGATTTCATCCATCGCGCCGGGAACTGAAGCGCGGCGCATAGCACAGGTTGAGGGCAGAGTCATGCGGGGAGCGCTCGCGTGCCGGGCTGGCCGTATGCGTCGGCGCCGTGTTAGGGCTCGATCCTCCCCCTCCCGAGGACAGACATGGCCGGCACATCACGAAAATATCCCATGCTGCGGCGCTCGCGCGCGATGTGGGGCTCGCGGCGCGTGTGGCAGCCGCGCCTGGTGTTCTGGGCGGGAGCGGTCTCGATCGGCGTCATCAGCGTGCTGTTCGCGGTGCTGGCCGACAAGGCGCAGGCGCTGTTCCATGTCATGATCGGTGATGGCGGCGGCTGGCGCTTCTATCTGCCGCTCATGGTCACGCCGCTTGGCTTCGTGCTGTGCGCCTGGCTGGCCCAGGCTTTCTTTCCGGGCTCGCAAGGCAGCGGCATTCCGCAGGCGATCGCCGCGCGCCATTTGCGTGACGACGACGATCGCAACCACCTGCTCTCATTGCGGCTGGCGGCCGGCAAGATCGCGCTCACCATAGTCGGCCTGTTCTGCGGCGCTTCCATCGGTCGCGAAGGCCCGACCGTGCAGGTCGGCGCCTCGCTAATGCTGCAGGCGGCGCGCTGGGGCGGCATGGCGCAGGCGCGGGGCCTGATCCTGGCCGGGTCGGCCGCCGGCATCGCGGCCGCCTTCAACACCCCACTGGCCGGCATCGTCTTCGCCATCGAGGAAATGGGTCGCACCTATGAAGCGCGCACCAACGGGCTGGTGCTGACGGCGGTAATCCTGGCCGGCCTCGCATCGCTCGGCCTGCTCGGCAACTACACCTATTTCGGCATCTCCAGAGACACGATCTCGTTCGCCGCCGAGTGGCCGCTGGTGCTTGCCTGCGGCGTCATCGGGGGTGGCTTCGGCGCGCTGTTCTCGCTGCTGGCGCTGAAGATCACGCGGCGGATCCGGCGCTGGCACACGCAGCAGCCCCTGGCTCGCGCGCTGCTGGTGGCCGCATTCTGCGGGCTCGGCGTGGCGGTGATCGGCATTGCGTCGGGCGGGCTGACCTTCGGCACCGGCTACGCGCAGGCGCGCGGCGCGGTGGAGGGTATGCCGCTGCCGTGGCTCTTCTTCGTGGAAAAATTCCTGGCCGGGCTGCTATCCATGGTTTCGGGCATTCCGGGCGGCATTTTCGCGCCCTCGCTGGCGGTCGGCGCCGGTATCGGCAGTTCGCTCGGCCTTTTGTTCGGCGCCAGCGCGGGAGCCGCCGCGCTGCTCGGCATGGCCGGCTATTTCGCCGGTGTGGTGCAGGCGCCGATGACGGCTTTCGTCATCATCCTGGAGATGACCGGCAATCACGATAATGTCATAGCGCTGATGCTGGCCTCGATGCTGGGCTACGGCACGGCGCGGATGATCTCGCACGAACCGCTCTATCACGCGCTGTCGCGTGTCTTCATCGCCGAGGCGATCCGGCGTCGGCGGGCGGAGGCAGCGCCGGAATCCGGCCATGCCTGAAAAGCAGAAGGCCGGGCTTTACGGCCCGGCCTTTGCGTCAAAGCGAAGCTCTGCCTACTCGCACCCTACTTGCATTTGGCGATCGACGACAGCGCAGCCGAAATGCCCTTCAGCGAGAAGACATAGGAGGTGGGATTGCCGCGGCCGGATTTCGCCGTCACCTTCATGTCCGAACCGGTCTTCATGGCGGCGATCAGCACGGGTTCCTCGGCGGCGTTCTCGACCCAGGCCGACTTGCCGCGCGTGAACATCGAGAACGACTTCTTGTCGATGGTGACGGTTGCCTTGGAACCTTCCTGGAAATTGTAGCCGGCAATGAACTGCGGCTCATAGGACACCTGCTGGCCGGGCCGCTGGCTGACGAAGAAGAACATATCGCCATGGTCGAGCGTCGGCGGCTGCTTGTCGGTCGGCACGGTCAGCACGTAGCAGACCTTGCCGCCCTGCGCCTGATAGCTGTAGGTGCCCCAGGCATTGTGCTGGCCGATCTTGGTCGCCTGCTGCGCCAGTGCCGGCGCTGCTGAGGCCGCCAGGACCAGGCTCGAAACTAGTGCTATCAATCCGCGCATCGTCTTTCCCGTATTCCAAATGGTGCGGAGGCGGGCCGCCTGGCGTCCTGCCGTCGCTTCATTTTGATTTAATCTGGGTTACCAAACGGTGAATTTCCCTCAACAAAAGGACGCTCACCCCAGGAAACCGCCGCCATTCCCGCGCCGCCGCCCTTGTCAGCAGCCGGCGCGACGTCCCTTCGGCGACTTGGAGGGCACGAAAGCGGCAAGAGTTTGACTTTTCAAGCGGGCCCGCGAACGCCTCCATCCACAAGATGCGCGCCACGTGAAGACGATCAGCCCTTGTCGGCGATGGCGTCCTTGGCGGCCTGGCGATGCGCCGGCGTGATGTGGGCGCTGACGGCGGTGATCGCGGCGGTCAGCACGGCGATGTCGTCGGTGAAACCGAGGCCGAAGATGAAGTCGGGAATGAGGTCCACCGGCAGGACGAAATAGCCGAGCGCCGCCACCAATATGCCCTTGGCGCGCAATGGCGTGTTCTTGTCCATGGCGCAGTAATACGCGGCGACGACGTCTTCCATGAAGGGGATCTGCCGCGCGGCCTTCTTGGCCGTGCGCCAGAATTTCTCGCGCACTTCGCCCTCGCCGCCCAGCCTGTCGCCAAAGCCGAAGAAATCAAAACCGGGTTGTTGCGCCATCAATCACTCCTAGCGGGTCTCACGCGCGTCCTGGCGCATGCCTCGCGAGGGAAAATGTGGTGAAAGGTGAACCCCGGTGCAAGATGCCGGTACCGATTTGGGATTCTCCGCTGCCTTGGCGACCGTGCGATACCAGGCATCAACCACCGGCAAAGCGGTTCATTTTCTTCGCCAGTTCAATGTCGAGCGCGGTTACACCACCGGCGTCATGGGTGTTCAGCGTCACGTCCACGGTCTTGTAGACGTTCGACCAGTCGGGATGATGGTCCATCTTTTCGGCTGCCAGCGCGACGCGGGTCATGAAGGCGAAGGCTTCGGAAAAATTGTTAAAGACGAAGCCGCGCCTGATCGAGGCGCCGTCCGTGGCCAGCGACCAGCCGCCGAGTTCGGCAAGGGCAGCGGTGATGGCGTCCTTGCTGAGTTTTTCTCTCGTCATGATGATTTCCCGTGCTATTTCGAATTTCGACCCTCACCATACTGCAAGTCGCCCAAAAGTGTTTTGCGGTTTTGGGGTTCCGAATGCACAAACGGCGCATATCGAATGAGCGTAACGCCCATAAATTCCATCCTTTTCGTCTGCCTCGGCAATATCTGCCGGTCGCCGCTGGCAGAGGGCGTTTTTCGCGCCGTTTGGGCCGAGCGCGGCTGGGGCCGCGATATCCGGCTCGATTCGGCGGCGACCAGCGGCTGGGAGGTCGGCTCGCCCCCCGATCCACGATCGATCGCGGTTGCGATGCGTCATGGCGTCGATATTTCCGGACAGAGGGCGCGCAAGATCACGCCGCAGGATTTCTCCCGTTTCGACCTGGTCCTTGGCATGGACCGCTCGAATGTCGCCGACCTGAAGGCGCTGGCGCCGGCCGCGCGGGACCGGGTGCAGCTCTTCCTGGAGTTCGCGCACGGACAGGCGCGCGACGTGCCCGATCCCTATTATGACGGGCCGGAGGCCTTTGCCGAGGTCTATCGCATGATCCGCGAGGCGTCGGAGGCGCTGGCGACACGGCTGGCCGCGCGGGCGTCGATGCCCGACAGCGGCCAGGCCTCCTCGACGATATAGGGGCCGCCGCCGACCGAATCGCGCGACGACATCAGGACGAAGCGGCCGATACGAAAAGGCAGCGTGGAGAAGTTGCCACGAGCCGAAAGATACTGGGCGACATCCAGCGGGCTCGAATTGCGCAGCCGCGCCAGCGTCACATGCGGCATGAACTTGCGGGGATCGGCGGGAATGCCCAGCCGCTGGCAGATGCGGTCGATCTCGCCCTGAAGCCCGGCCAGATCGGGCGAGGCGGAAGCGCCGGCCCACACCGCATGCGGCTTCTTCTGGCCAAAGGCGCCGACACCGGACAGGGTCAGCGAGAAAGAGGGCCGGTGGACGCGGTCCAGCGCATTGGCGATCTCGTCGGCGACATGGCCCTCGACATCGCCGATGAAGCGCAGCGTCAGATGGTAGTTTTCGACATCGATCCAGCGCGCCCCGGGCAGGCCGCCCCGGAGCAGGGACAGCGAAAGAGCGGCGTCACGCGGAATTTCGAGGGCGGTGAAAAGACGCGGCATGAAGAGCCTCCCTTCCTCGAATCGAACTGTCATCCATAGCGAATCATCGATAGTCGAATGGAGCAAGAGGTTTATTGGCCACAGGCTTTGCCAAAAGTTTCCGCAAGGGAAAGCAGTTTATCCAGCCTCATGAGCCGCCTGGCACCGCCGCGATGGTCTTCTCGACCGTCGGCAGGATGCGCTCGACCATCCGGTCGACACCGCTTGCGTTCGGATGCATGCCGTCCTCGAGCTGCAGGCCGGACTGTCCGGCGACGCCGTCGAGGAAGAACGGATAGAGCGCGACATCGTATTTCCCCGACAGGTCCGGAAAGATGGCGTCGAAGGCGTTCTGGTAGTCGGCGCCGAGATTGGGCGCGGCGCGCATGCCGGCGAGCAACACAGCGATCTTGCGCTGTTTTAGCTTGCCGAGCATCTCGTCGAGGTTCTTCCTGGTGATGTCGGGCGAGATGCCGCGCAGCATATCGTTGGCGCCGAGTTCGAGGATGACCAGCTGCGTGCCGTCCGGCACCGACCAATCGAGCCGCGCCAGCCCGCCGCTCGTGGTGTCGCCGGAAACGCCGGCATTGGCGACGGTCACGTCATGGCCCTTGGCACGCAGCGCTGCCTGCAATTTGTCGGTAAAGCCTTGATCGGGCCCAAGCCCGAAGCCCGCCATCAAGCTGTCACCGAAGCCGACGATCTTGAAGGGCTCGGCACGCGCCGACGAAATGGCGCCGCAAATGGCGAGGAAAAGGACCAAGCCTGCGGCTATCTGGCGTTTGAAAGACATGCGGCAGGCCCCATATGACCAAGGAATTCTTCCGGCGACGGCCTCCGGCGAGCAGAGCCATCATCCCTGATATAGGACGCTTTCATTTTGACAGAAGCCGTCATCGCGCTGAAAGACGTATCCCTGACGCTCGGCGAAGGCGCGTCGTCAGTCCATGTGCTGAAGGGCGTCAGCCTCGAGGTGGCGCGCGGCGAGGCGACCGGCATCGTCGGTCCGTCGGGGTCCGGCAAGTCGACCTTGCTGATGGTGCTGGCGGGGTTGGAACGGATCGATTCGGGTACGGTACGAATCGCCGGCGAACTCCTGAATGGCAAAAGCGAGGATCAGATCGCTTCGTTTCGTGGCCGAAACATTGGCATCGTCTTTCAGTCCTTCCACCTCATCCCCAACATGACCGCGCTTGAAAATGTCGCGGTGCCGCTGGAGCTGGCCGGTCATGCCGATCCGTTTTCGGTGGCGGCGCGCGAGCTGGCGGCGGTGGGCCTCAGCGACCGCGTCACCCATTACCCCGGCGAACTATCCGGGGGCGAACAGCAGCGCGTGGCGATCGCCCGGGCGCTGGCACCCTCGCCGCGCATTCTCATCGCCGACGAGCCGACCGGCAATCTCGACCAGGCGACGGGGCGGCAGGTCGCCGACCTCCTGTTCGCCAAGGCGGCCGAGCGCGGCATGACGCTGGTGCTGGTTACACATGATCCCGCACTCGCGGCGCGCTGCGCGCGCCAAGTGTCGATGCGCTCCGGCCGTATCGAGGCGCCGACCCCATTGAAGGTCACCGCCTGATGCCGCTGGCACGGACGCTGAAGCTCGCCGTCCGCTTTTCGTTGCGTGAGATGCGCGGCGGCTTGTCCGGCTTCCTGATCTTTCTCGCCTGCATCGCGCTCGGCGTCGCGGCGATCGGCGGTGTCAATTCGGTTGCCCGTTCGATCAGTGCCGGCGTCGCCAACCAGGGCCAGACGCTGCTTGGCGGCGATCTTCGCTTCCAGATCAACCAGCGCGATGCCAGCCAGGCTGAACATGGCTTCCTCGACAGGCTGGGCGTTGTCTCACGCACCGTCAGCATGCGCTCGATGGCGCGTCTGGCAGACGGCTCCGACCAGGCGTTGGTCGAGGCCAAGGCGGTCGACGATGCCTATCCACTCTATGGCGCGCTGGAGACGGAGCCGGCGCTGACAAAGCAGGAATTGTTCGGCGAAGAATTCGGCGTCTTTGGCGCGGTGGCGCCCGATCTTCTGTTCGAACGGCTGCATCTCCACCTCGGCGACCGGCTGAAGCTCGGCACCGCCACCTTTGAACTGCGCGCCAGGCTGGTCACCGAGCCGGATGCCGTGTCCGACGGTTTCGGCTTCGCGCCAAGGCTGATGATCTCGACCGAGGGCCTGGCCGCGACCGGGCTGGTGCAGCCGGGCAGCCTGGTCGAAAACGCCTACAAGATCCGGCTGCCCGCCGACGCCGACGAGGCACGGCTCAAGGCCATACAGGATCAAGCGGCCAGGGATTTTCCGGAAGCTGGCTGGTCGATCCGCACGCGCGGCAACGCCGCCCCCGCTCTGTCGTCCAACATCGAGCGCTTCTCGCAGTTCCTGACGCTGGTCGGGCTGACGGCGCTGGTGGTCGGCGGTGTCGGCGTCGCCAATGCGGTGCGCGCCTATCTCGACGGCAAGCGCGGCGTCATCGCCACCTTCAAGAGTCTCGGTGCTTCCGGCGGCTTTGTCTTTACCGTCTATCTCGTGCAAATCCTGATCATAGCGGCACTCGGTATCGCTGCTGGTCTGGTGCTCGGCGCGCTGATGCCTTTTGCCGCAAGTGCGGCGCTTCAATCCGTCATTCCGGTGCCGGCGCAAGGCGGCTTCTATCCCGGCGCGCTCGGCATGGCGGCGCTGTTCGGGCTGCTGGTGACGCTGGCCTTCGCGCTGCTGCCGCTCGGACGCGCCCGCGACGTGCCGGCGACGGCGCTGTTTCGGGAGATGGGCCTGGAAGGCCGCGGCTTTCCGCGCCTTGTCTATTCTGCCTCCGCTGTCGGCATCGCGTTGCTGCTGGCGGTTCTGGCCATCCTCTTCTCCGGCGACCAGCGCATCGCCTCGATCTTCGTCGGCGCCACCATCTTTTCCTTCCTGGTGCTGCGTCTGGTCGGAGCGTTGGTGCAATGGGTGGCAAGGAAGAGCCCGCGCGTGCGCTCCGTGGCGCTCCGCCTCGCCATCGGCAACATCCATCGACCAGGCGCCTTGACGCCATCGGTGGTGCTGTCGCTAGGGCTCGGGCTGACGCTGCTGGTGACGTTGGCGCTGATCGACGGCAATCTGCGGCAGCAGATCTCGGGCAGCCTGCCGGAGCGGGCGCCGAATTTCTTCTTCGTCGACATCCAGAGCAGCGATGTCGATGCGTTCTCGGCCCTGGTCGGCAAGGAGGCGCCGCAAGGGACATTGGTCAAGGTGCCGATGCTGCGCGGCCGGGTGATGGCGCTCAACGGCGTCGCCGTCGACAAGGTCAAGGTGCCGGCCGACGGCGCCTGGGTGCTGAAAGGCGATCGCGGCCTGACCTATGACGCCAGGCGGCCGGAAAACGCGACGCTGACCGAGGGCGAATGGTGGCCGGACAATTATGCCGGCGAGCCGCTGGTCTCCTTCTCGGCGCAGGAAGGCAAGGAGATCGGGCTGAAGCTCGGCGACACCGTCACAGTCAATGTGCTTGGCCGCAACGTGACGGCCAGGATCGCGAACTTCCGCCAGGTCGAGTGGGAGACGATGGGCATCAATTTCGTCATGGTGTTCTCGCCCAACACATTCGCGGGCGCGCCGCATGGCTGGATGGCGACGCTGACTGAAAAGAGGGCCTCGACGGCCGACGATGCCCGTATCCTGAATGCGGTTACCCGCGCCTTCCCGGCGGTGACGACGGTGCGCGTCAAGGACGCGCTCGATGTCGTCAACCGGCTTGTCGGCCAGCTCGGCACAGCGATCCGGGCCGCGGCCGGGGTGGCGCTGATCGCTTCGGTGCTGGTGCTGGCAGGCGCGCTTGCCGCCGGCAACCGGGCGCGCATCCACGACGCCGTGGTGCTGAAGACGCTCGGCGCGACCAGGAGGACGCTGATAACGGCATTTTCCCTGGAGTACATGCTGATCGGATTGGCCACGGCGATCTTCGCGCTGGCCGCCGGCGGCATCGCGGCCTGGTACATTGTCGCGCGCATCATGACGCTGCCATCGCATTTCATGCCGGAGGTGGCCGTGGCAACCATCGTCTTTGCGCTGGTCATCACGGTCGGCATCGGTCTTGCCGGTACCTGGCGGGTGCTCGGCCACAAGGCGGCGCCGGTGCTGCGTGACCTGTAATCCCTGGCCGGACTCTCTAATCCCTGGGGGGCGGAGCGGGCCCTCTGCAATTAAATCTTGGTAAGGATCCCGGCCCGGAAGGCCGGAGAATCGGCATTTCGGCCTCTCACGAACCGTTACATCCGGTTACGGTCTTGTTCTTGACGCGAATAACCATCATATTTCGCCACAGGCATGCTGGAGTCCCGCCAGCGGCGCCTGGGTCCGCAAGAGGCCCGACACCGGACGGGGCAGAAGCAATAGAGGATTCCAATGGCTGATCCCATTCGCAATTATCAGGCGTCGGCGGTGCCCGGCGTCCGCGCCGACATCGATCAGGGCCTGCGCGCCTATATGATCAAGGTCTACAATCTGATGGGGCTTGGCCTCCTCATCACCGGCCTTGCCGCCGTCGGCACGATCATGCTGGCCACCACCACCGATCCGGCCTCGGCTGTCGCAACGCTGCCGAGCGGCGAGATGCTGACGTCCTTCGGCTATGCGATCTTCGGGTCGCCGCTGCGCTGGGTGGTGATGCTGGCGCCGCTGGCCGCCGTGTTCTTCCTGTCGTTCAGGATTCAGTCGATGAGCGTCGCGGCCGCGCAGACCACGTTCTGGGTCTATGCCGGTCTCGTCGGCCTGTCGCTGTCGTCGATCTTCCTGGTCTATACCACGGCCAGCATTTCGCAGACCTTCTTCGCCACGGCCGCTGCTTTCGGTGCGCTGTCGCTGTTCGGCTACACGACCAAGCGCGACCTGTCGGCGATGGGCTCGTTCCTGATCATGGGCGTGTTCGGCATCATCATCGCGTCGGTGATCAACATCTTCCTACAGTCGTCGGCGCTGTCCTTCGCCGTGTCGGCGATCGGCGTCCTGGTCTTCGCCGGCCTGACCGCCTACGACACGCAGAAGATCAAGGAGATGTATTTCGAGGGCGATGTTTCCGATGTCGCCGGCCGCAAGGCCATCATGGGCGCGCTGAGGCTCTATCTCGATTTCATCAACCTGTTCATGTTCCTGCTCCAGTTCATGGGCGACCGCCGCTAAGGTACGGTCCGCTTCATGGTCTGACTGGACCATCGGGTTTGGAAAGGGCGGCCCAAGGGCCGCCCTTTTCTTTTGTGCCGGCGTTTGCTGTTATCGGAAGCAGACAGAAGGCTTGCATCAAGAATGTGCACTATCGTGATACGGCCGGCGACTTCGGCCGACCTCGACACAATCACCGAAATCTATGCCGACGCGGTGACCCATGGCACGGCGAGCTATGAGTTGGAGCCGCCAGGCCGCGCCGAGATGGGCACGCGATTCGCCACGCTCACGGCCGGCGGCTTCCCGTATCTGGTGGCGGAAAAGGACGGCGCTGTGCTTGGCTATGCCTATGCCGGTGCCTTCCGGCCGCGCCCGGCCTACCGCTTCATCGTCGAGGATTCAGTCTATGTCGCGCCCGAGGCCAAGGGCCAGGGCGTCGGCCTCATGCTGATGCGCAGCCTGATCGCGGCGGCCGAGGCGGCAGGCTTCCGCCAGATCGTCGCGGTGATCGGCGACGGCCATCCAGGCAGCGCCTCGGTCAAGCTGCATGAAAAGCTCGGCTTCCGCCACTCAGGCCGGCTCGAAGGTTCCGGCTACAAGCACGGGCGCTGGCTGGACACGGTGTTCATGCAGCTGTCAATGAATGGCGGCGCGTCGTTGCCGCCTGATCCGGCCTCGCTGCCTGAGCGGAAGTTCCGCGGGGCCTGAGAGGAACTGAAGAACTGAGGAACTGAGGAGTTGAAGAAGAAGGCGGGTTCTTCAGGCGTCGAGCCTTTTCTTAAATTCGTCAGTTCCCCAGTTCCCCAGTTCCTTAGTTCCTCAATTCCAATTGTCCGCTCAAGCTCCCACAACCCTGAGCTTGCTGTCAAAGACGCCGAGCACGCGGCCGAGTTCTTGCCCGCGCTTGAGGATGCGGCCGCCGGCGGCGATAACGGCGAAGGCGCCCTGCTTGCGCGCCAGTTTCGGATCCTTGACGATCTGGAACAGCGGCACTTCGCTGGCGCGGCGGAAGACGGAAAACACCGCCCTGTCGGTGAGATGATCGATGGCGTAGTCGCGCCATTCATTGGCGGCGACCATGCGTCCGTAGAGTCTGAGGATCTGGTCCAGTTCACGCCGGTCGAACCGCACCGGCTCGAGGCGCTCGCGTCGCGCCTCGTGCAGCGGGATCAATATTGCGGATGCGTCACCATCCCCCGTCCCGCCGCCGTCATCGCTCATGCCTCGATCCTTCAAAATGAATCTTTGCCAACCAAAATTGGCCCCTTCGCGCCGCAATTGCAAGAGCGGCGAAGCGACTGCAGGGGCGCGCCATTTCTGCCACGTCCAGTCACTTTTGTAACGCCGTCTGTTGGAATTGGTGATGCTTCGCCACATTTCTGCCTTTTTTTATCCGCGCTCATGCCCCAATGTCCGACGAATTTACCGGCGTTGCCTGAGACGGTTCGGTCCGGCACCGGCTCGTAAACCCCAAGCCCCCCGCCCACGGGTCTGCGTCGGATCGAACCAACCTCGGTTTTTCCTCGGAAGAATCGGGTGCGACGATCCCAAAACCTAAATGACCGGCGTCAGAAGCAAGCTGACGTCGGTTTTTTCATGCGCCGGTCGAAGGTGATGCCGCCCAAGCCGTCGTCATTCCAGGGGCGGAACGACGCGAAGTGGCCGAGGAACTAGGCCTGGGGTCGCCGCGACGGAACTTCGTCCGGAGATAACGAAGGCAGGGTCATTTCGGCTATTTTCGTTAAGGCTTGTGGATGAAAGCAGCGCCGAGGATGGGGCCCGGCATGCCGTCCTTGCCGACCGATTGCAGCAGGACGGCGCAGCCGCCCTTCTTTGTGATCTCGCTCAACGGCAGTTCATAGCGCTGCGCCTTGCCGTGCCACATGCCGGCGGTCTGGATGCTGGTGACGGCGTTCCAATAGGTCATCTTGCGGCCGGAGTTCTCGCCCTGGGCGATCTTGACCGTCTGGGGCGGCTCGAAATAGACGATCACGACATGGGCATCGTTGGGGCCGGTGCCGGCATCGCCAGCATCGATGATCACGCGGTCGCTGGTACGGCTGATCTTGACGGGCACATGCATGCCTTCGCCGGATTTCGCCATGCGGGCGAGCGCGCCGTTGACCTCGCCACGATTGGCGCCGTTGACATGCACACGGCCATTGAGGACGGCCTGCGGCGTATAGACGGAGCGGCTGCCGAAGGCGCGCATATAGTCATTCTGCCGCTCGGTGTTTTCCTTGCGGCTCAGCGTGTCCTTCCAGCCGAGATAGTCCCAATAATCGACGTGGTAGGAGAGCGCGACAATGTCTTCCCTGGTGGCAAGTTCGGCGAAAAACGCGTCGGCCGGCGGACAGGAACTGCAGCCCTGGCTGGTGAACAGTTCGACCACGCCGAGCGGCTTGTCGGGCTGGGCTTTTTCGGCCTGGACTCTTTCGGACTCGCCGGCATGGCCGGCATCGGCAAAAGCCGAGAAGGCCAGCGCAAAGGCTGCCAGCCACAGTGATCTTCGCCAGGCCATGACCATTCCAATTCCCGCCGGTGGCGCCGGCTTTGTTCTGATTAGCTGAAATATGTGGCAGAAGCGGAAGTCAACGGGAAGTCACGTTGCGGTGAAATTTTTGCCATTGCAACCGAAGGTAAGGGCGCAATAGGAGAGACACTGCATTTCATGACGTGGTTCGATTCGGGGATGGCATCATCACCATGTGGCAAACTCTCCTGACCCCTGTCGATCTCTATTGTGAGCGGACCGGACCTGGACTTTGGGCCGAGCCGACGAATGCTTTGACTAACCTTGCTTTCATTGTCGCGGGACTATGGGGTGTACGGGAAGTACGCCGACTGAAAACCGGGACCTTCGCCGAAGTGCTGGCCTGGTGGGTCGTGGCGATCGGCATCGGCTCGACGATCTTCCATACCTTCGCCACCAAGGGCACGGTCTGGATTGACGTGCTGCCGATCGCCGGCTTCACACTGGCTTACACGCTGTTCAACCTGCGCCGCTTCCTGGGGATGGAATGGGGCAAGGCGATTGCGGTCTTCGTCGTCTTCTATGCGGTGGCCGGGGCGGTAAGTTTCGCCGTGCCGGATTGGCTGCGTCAGGCGTCAAACGGCACGACGGGCTACCTGCCGCCGTTTCTGGCGCTTGCCTTCTTCGGTGTCTGGGTGACGGTGAGCGGCAACCGGGCCGGCTGGTACAATCTTACCGGGTCGGCGATCTTCGTGGTGTCCGTCATCTTGCGCATGATCGACCCGATGGTCTGCACCGGCTTTCCGCTCGGCACGCACTTCCTGTGGCACATCTTCAACGGGCTGATGCTGGGCGTGCTGCTGGCCGCCGCGGCGCGCTATGGCGCGCCGAAGGGCAGTAGGGCAGTAGGGCAGTAGGGCAGTAGGGCAGTAGGGAGATGACTTCCTTGCCCTGCTCCATTACTGCCCTGCTGCCTTATTCCCTTGCGACTATGCCGCCAAGTCGCGCAGCACGTACTGCAAAATGCCGCCGTTCTTGAAGTAGTCGAGTTCATCCAGCGTATCGATGCGACAGATGATCGGCACGTTCTTCACCGAGCCGTCGCCATAGGTGATCTTGGCGGTCATCGTCTGGCGCGGCTTGATGGCACTCAGGCCGTCGATCTCGACCAGTTCGTCGCCCTTGAGGTTGAGCGAAGCCCACGAGGTGCCTTCCTCGAAGACGAAGGGGATGACGCCCATGCCGACCAGGTTCGAGCGGTGGATACGCTCGAAGGACTGGGCGATGACGGCGCGGACACCGAGCAGGTTGGTGCCCTTGGCCGCCCAGTCGCGCGACGAGCCGTTGCCGTATTCGACGCCGGCGAAGATGACCAGCGGCACGCCTTCTTTCTTGTATTCCATCGCCGCGTCGTAGATCGATTCCTCTTCCTTCGACGGGTAGTGGATGGTGTAGCCGCCCTCACGACCGTTCTCGCCCAGCATGTGGTTGCGGATGCGGATGTTGGCGAAGGTGCCGCGCATCATCACCTCATGGTTGCCGCGCCGCGTGCCGTACTGGTTGAAGTCGGCGACGCCGACGCCATGGTCGGTGAGGTACTTGCCGGCCGGCGAGGCGGCCTTGATCGAACCCGCCGGCGAGATGTGGTCGGTGGTGATCTTGTCGCCGAACAGGCCGAGCACGCGGGCGCCCTTGATGTCGCCGATCTTGCCGAAACCGGCGGTCATGCCGGCGAAATAGGGCGGGTTCTGCACATAGGTCGAGTTGTCGTCCCAGGCGTAGGTCTGGCCTTCTGGCGCCTGCACCTTCTGCCAATGCTCGTCGCCCTTGAAGACGTCGGCATATTTGCGCGCGAACAGCTCGCGGGTGACGTTCTTCTCGATGAACTCCTGGATCTCGGCCGAGCTAGGCCAGATGTCCTTGAGGTAGACCGGATTGCCGTTCTTGTCCTCGCCGAGCGGCTCGGTGGTGAGGTCCTTAGTCACGGTTCCAGCCAGCGCGTGCGCCACGACCAGTGGCGGCGAGGCGAGGTAGTTTGCCTGCACGTCCGGCGAGACGCGGCCTTCGAAGTTGCGGTTGCCGGAGAGCACCGCAGCGGCAATCAAACCCTTATCGTTGATGGTCTTGGAGATCGGCGCCGGCAGCGGGCCGGAATTGCCGATGCAGGTGGTGCAGCCGAAGCCGACCAGGTTGAAGCCGATCTGGTCGAGTTCCTTCTGCAGGCCGGACTTCTCCAGATATTCGGCGACCACCTGGCTGCCGGGGGCCAGCGAGGTCTTCACCCATGGCTTCTGCTTGAGGCCGAGCCGGTTGGCGTTGCGGGCGAGCAAGCCCGCGCCGATCAGCACGCTCGGATTCGAGGTGTTGGTGCAGGAGGTGATGGCTGCAATAACGACGTCGCCATGGCCGAGGTCATGGTCCGTGCCTTCGACGGCGTAGCGCTTGGAGATTTCCGCCGCCTTCTTGTACTCGGTCTCCATCGCCTTGGCGAAGCCGTCCGGGATGCCTTCCAGCGCGACACGGCCTTCGGGACGCTTGGGGCCGGCCATTGACGGCACGACGCTGCTCAGCTCGAGTTCGAGCAGGTCGGTGAAGACCGGGTCGGCGGAGCCCGCCTCGCGCCACATGCCTTGCGCCTTGGCATAGGCTTCGACCAGCGCGATGCGGCTTTCCTCGCGGCCCGACATTGTCAGGTAGCGGATGGTTTCCGAATCGACCGGGAAGAAGCCGCAGGTGGCGCCATATTCCGGCGCCATGTTGCCGATGGTGGCGCGATCGGCCAGCGTCATGTTGGACAGGCCCGGGCCGAAGAATTCGACGAACTTGCCGACGACGCCCTTCTTGCGCAGCATCTGGGTGACGGTGAGCACGAGGTCGGTGGCGGTGACGCCTTCCTTGAGCTTGCCGGTGAGGCGGAAGCCGATGACCTCGGGCAAGAGCATGGAGACAGGCTGGCCGAGCATGGCCGCCTCGGCTTCGATGCCGCCAACACCCCAGCCGAGCACGCCAAGGCCGTTGATCATCGTGGTGTGCGAATCGGTGCCGACGCAGGTGTCAGGATAGGCCGTGGTTTCGCCGTCCTCGGTGTTGGTCCACACGACCTGGCCGAGATATTCGAGGTTGACCTGGTGGCAGATGCCGGTGCCGGGCGGCACGACGCGGAAGTTGCGGAATGCCTGCTGGCCCCATTTCAGGAACTTGTAGCGTTCCTCGTTGCGCTCGTATTCGAGCTCGACGTTGCGGGCGAAGGCCATTGGCGTGCCGAACTCGTCGACGATGACGGAGTGGTCGATGACGAGGTCGACCGGGACCAGCGGGTTGATCTTCTGCGGATCGCCGCCAAGCGAAGCCATGGCGTCGCGCATCGCGGCAAGGTCGACCACGGCCGGAACGCCGGTGAAATCCTGCATCAGCACGCGGGCCGGGCGATAGGCGATCTCGACGCCGGCGGTGCCCTTGTCGGTCAGCCAGCCGGCGACCGCCTGGATCGATTCCTTGGTGACGGAGCGGCCGTCCTCGTTGCGAAGCAGGTTTTCCAGCAGCACTTTCATCGAATAGGGCAGCTGGGCAATGCCGGTGAGGCCGTTCTTCTCGGCCTCGACAAGGTCGAAATAGACATATTCGGTGCCGCCCGCGGTCAGTGTGCGGCGGCAATTGAAACTATCGAGGGATTTTGACACGTGCGATCCGTCCTTGTCTGTTCAGCCTGAAAGGGAACGGACGCCGATGGCATGCAATCACGCGCAAAGGTGCGGGTACGGCCATTTCCGCTGTCCGCTCCCAAGCAACCCGAGCCGTTCAAGGCGGCGCGTGCGCTGGTTCGGCGCAAATTCTGTTCCCGAGCCGACCGCTGGCACGGATGCACCGCATATAGAGAATTTTCTGGAATAGTTCTAGACAGTTGGAGAGCAAATTTGTGCGATGCGGCAGCGCTCGCGAAACATTGTTTTCAGGGCAGGCGAGGAATGCGGCTTATCGCCGAAAATCTGGGCGGCGAACGCGGCGGCGAGGCGGTATTTTCCGGCATTGGCTTCGCCCTCGGCGATGGTCAGGCGCTGGTCGTCACCGGACCGAATGGATCTGGCAAATCAACCTTGCTCAGGATCATCGCCGGGCTGCTGCCGAAGGCGGAAGGTCGATTGCTGATCGAAGACGGCGGCGATGACTTTCCGTCGATTGCTTCGGCCTGTCATTATCTCGGTCACCAGAATGCGATGAAGACCGCGCTGAGCGTCACGGAAAACTTGCGCTTCTGGCACGACTTCAACGGCAATGGAGATGCTGGGGTCGAAGAGGCGCTGGAAACGGTCGGGCTTAATGGCATCGGGCATCTGCCGTTCGGCTATCTGTCGACCGGGCAAAGGCGCCGCGCGGCGATCGCGAAACTCCTGGTCAGTCACCGGCCAGTGTGGCTGCTCGATGAACCGACGGCGGGGCTGGACAAGGCTTCGGAGGAGCGATTCGCGGGGTTGATGACAAGGCATTGCCGGTCTGGTGGGATGATTGTAGCGGCGACGCATCTGCCGCTGGGGATCGAGGGGGCGAAGGAATTGGTGATGGGGCATTCACCCTCCCCCTTGTGGGAAGGGTCGATCCGCGAAGCGGAGCGGGGTGGGGATCTCTTGTGATGGCCGCCGCTCCCCCACCCCGGCGCTGCGCGCCGACCCTCCCACAAGGGGGAGGGTGAAGTGCTAGCCCTCTTCCTGCGCGACATCCGCCTCAACATCCGCGCCGGCGGCGGCGCGCTGACCGGCGTCATCTTTTTCCTTGCCGTCATCGCCACCATCCCCTTCGGTGTCGGGCCGGACCTGAAGCTGCTTGCCCGTATCGGCCCGGCGATCCTGTGGATCGGGGCTTTGCTCGCCTGCCTGCTCGGGCTCGACCGGCTGTTCCAGGCCGATCGCGAGGACGGCTCGCTCGATCTCCTGGTGCTCGGCAACGACCGGCACATGCTGGCGCTGACGGTGCTGGTGAAGTGCCTCGCGCATTGGGCGGGCAGCGTGCTGCCGCTGGTCATCGCCGCGCCCCTGCTCGGCCTGTTCATGAACATGGAGCCGCTCGCCATCGGCGCCACGGCGCTCACGCTTCTGGTCGGCACGCCGGCCATCACCTTCATTGGCGCGGCAGGTGCGGCGGTGGCGGTGGCGCTGCCGCGCGGTGGACTTCTGATCTCCGTGCTGGTGCTGCCGCTGACCATCCCGGTGCTGATCTTCGGCGTTTCGGCGAGCTATGGCGCGACCGCAAGTCCCGATCCGTTCCTGCAGCCCTTCCTCATTCTTGCCGCGCTGACCTTGTTTCTTGCCGTGCTGGGGCCGGTCTCGGCGGCGCTGGCACTGCGGCATGGAACCGATTGAGCGAGGTTGGCCATGGTTTGCGCGACATCAAGGGCCGCGGCACGGTGGCCACGTATGTTTGAAACCACGGTGCGTTGCACAGCCGTAGGCGGGCCGTTAAGGGGAAGAATGATCGAACGAGGCGGAAGGTTGGAAAGAGGCGCGCCGATGGAGCGGCAGGCATGAGTGCGCATGCACTCTATGTCACGGCCGCCTATGGCATCACGGCGGTCGTTCTGGCCGGGCTGATCGGCTGGATCCTGCTCGACCAAAGGGGGCGCAAGCGGGATCTTGCCGAACTGGAAGCAGCAGGCGTGCGGCGACGTTCCGACAAGGCGGAGGCTGAGAAGCCGTGAGCAGCGAAACCGAAACCCCGACGCGCGGGCGCCGCCTGTTCGTGCTGTTGCCGCTCCTGGTCTTTCTCGGCCTTGCCGGCCTGTTCCTGTCGCAGCTTTTGTCGGG
Source organism: Mesorhizobium sp. HAY1-8B (assembly GCF_056868045.1). NCBI lineage: Bacteria > Pseudomonadati > Pseudomonadota > Alphaproteobacteria > Hyphomicrobiales > Phyllobacteriaceae > Mesorhizobium > Mesorhizobium sp. HAY1-8B. The sequence continues at coordinate 737,216 of NZ_CP200321.1, read as the reverse complement.
ACGCGATGTCTCGGAAGTGCCTTCGGCGCTGATCGGGATGCCGGCGCCGCAGACCAATCTGCCGGCGTTGGGGGGATCAAACCTGCCGGGACTCGATTCCAGGGCGTTCGCCGGCAAGGTCACGCTGGTCAATGTGTTTGCGTCATGGTGCGCGCCGTGCCGGGAAGAGCACCCGGTGCTTTTGGCGCTGTCGCAGGACAAGCGCTTCGTGATGACAGCGCTGAACTACAAGGACCAGCCGGAAAACGCCCGCCGGTTCCTCGGCGACCTAGGCAATCCGTTCCAGGCGATCGGCGTCGACGAAGCCGGCCGTACGGCGATCGACTGGGGCGTCTATGGCGTGCCGGAAACCTTCGTTATCGGCAAGGACGGCAAGATCGCCTACAAGCATGTCGGCCCGCTGACGGCGGAGTCGGCGCAGACGCTGCTGTTGCCGCAGATCGAGAAGGCATTAGCCGTGCCGAACTGACGGCGCGCTCTCGTCTTCGTCATCCTAGAGCGAAGCGACGCAGCGCAGACCCTAGGATCCGTGCCGAGACGTTCGCCGGGAAATGCGGCGGTACGAAACGCGCGCCTGTTAGCACGAAATCACAGACCATCCCGAAACCAGATTCGGCACCGCCGTGGTGCTCGAAAATCACGGCATGCATCCTTGGTCTGCGCGCCGCTACGCGTCGCTACGCCCAAGGATGACGAACATGATGGGCCGACCGGCTACTCAGCCGTAGATCTGCTTGTGGATCTGGTAGAGCATTTCCGAGCGGTCGGCGCGCATGTCGGCCAGATCGCGGCTGGAAAAGCTATCAATTTCAGCGACGAGGCGGTTGTAGTGCTTGCGCTTGGCGATGCTGCTGCGAGCGCGGTTCATGAGATCGAAGATCATAGCAAGGGTTCCTTCTATGCCGCATTCTGGCGGCCGGTTCTTCCTCCCTTGGTCAATACGGAACATGACATAGTAATGGTGCATTGCAAAAAGCAGATGTTGCAATGCACCATTGCACGCAGCGCATAGCCGGTTAATCGAGTCCTAAGGCGCGTCTTGGCCGCACGGTCGCGGGGCAGCGGAGCCGCATGGCAGCTTCCTCTCCGTTTTGTCATACAAATTGCGAAGGCGCCGTCTTGCCAGATCGATCGCGGGCTGGCTTGATCTGCCGTCACGTGATGCCGGGAGGAAATGCATGGCGGCCGCAGACTATTATGAAGTTCTCGATCCGCGCTTCGCGCGCCTGTTCAATGGCAGCGCGCAGGTGGAGAAGCTGTTCACCGGATGCCGCTGGGCGGAAGGGCCGGCCTGGTTCGCCGCCGGCCGCTATGTCGTCTGGTCCGACATTCCGAACAACCGCATGCTACGTTACGACGAGACGGACGGCAGCGTCAGCGTCTTCCGCCAGCCCTCGGGCAATTCCAATGGCAACACCGTCGACCGGCAGGGCCGGCTGGTCACCTGCGAGCATTCGGGCCGCCGCGTCAGCCGCACCGAGTATGACGGCTCGGTCACCACCATCGCGGCCAAGTGGAAGGGCAAGCGGCTGAATTCGCCCAACGACGCGGTGGTGAAATCCGACGGCTCGATCTGGTTCACCGACCCGACCTACGGCATCGACACCGACTATGAAGGCGACAAGGCCGAGAGCGAGATCGGCGCCTGCCACGTCTACCGGGTCGATCCCGATAGCGGGGACGTCGAGGCCGTCATCACCGACATGGTCAGGCCCAACGGGCTTGCCTTCTCGCTCGACGAGAGCCTGCTCTATGTCGTCGACACCGGCCGCACGCATGGCGCCGAGAATCCGGCGCATATGCGGGTGTTCAACGTCGGCAAGCACGGCAAGAAGGTTTCGGGCGGCAAGGTCTTCGCCGACTGCACGGCCGGCCTGTTCGACGGCTTCCGGCTCGACGCCGACGGACGCATCTGGACCAGCGCCTTTGACGGCATCCATTGCTACGATCCGGACGGCACGCTGATCGGCAAGGTCAAGGTGCCCGAGGTGACCGCCAACTGCGTGTTCGGCGGCGCCAAGCTGAACTGTCTCTACATCGCGGGCACCACCTCGCTCTATTCGGTGCGGCTGATGGTGAACGGGGCCAAGACCTATTGAGGCTGGACACTCTTCTTTGGCGGGTTTTGATGGCGCTCCTGCGCATAAAAGGGGCGCCCGCCGCGCCGAAGTTGCCGAAGCGGCCTCCATTCAGTCCGTCGGAGAGGCTTTCAAAGCAGCTTCTTGCCGGAAAGCAGAAAAACCCAAGGGGAGAGCGTCATGCCATTCGTCAACATCCGCATCGTCAAGGAAGTGATCGCCGCCGATCCGGCAGGCAAGAAGGCTGATATCGCCAAGAAAGTCACGACGGCCATCATGGATGCCACCGGGCTCGGCAATGACGATGTCTGGGTGGTTTTCGAAGAGGTCAACGCCCGCGATTGGTATGTCGGCAAGACCGATGTCGAGACCCTGCGGAAGGGTTAGGGCGGAGAGAGTGGCAACCCTCAACGTTAGAGATTGGTCGAAGCTCTCAACTTCGTCATCCTAGGGCGAAGCAGTCGCGAAGCGACGTCGCGGAAACCCTAGGATGACGACCCTATGTTTGCCTGCGAATAAAGTCCGCGAAGGCCTGCACGGCGTCGCGCATCGCCAGCACATTCGCCTCGTCAGCCAAAATAGCCGCCACCTCCGGCGGCTTCTTCCCCAACAACGCGATCTCCAACCCGTCCTCATACATCGCGAACGACATGGTCCGCATGATCTCGGCCAAGGCGGCACGCGCAAATAGCGAGCGGGGCGAGGCGTGCACTGGCATGGCCGGCTTGGCGACGGCGGCGTCGCGCGAGACCAGCCAGTCGAGCGCGTTCTTCAGCCCGCCCGGCACACCATGGGCATATTCGGGACAGGAGACGATGAGGCCGTCGGCGCCAGTGACGGCGTCGATCAACCTGGAGGCTTCGGACGGCGTGCGCTCGCCCTCATCGTCCGGATTGAAGATCGGCAAGCGGCCGAGCCCATCATGGACAGTGACACGGCAGCCAGGCGGCGCGTTGCGCGCCAATGCCGCGAGCAAGGCCGAATTGGTGGAGGCCGCCCGCAGGCTGCCGGAGATGGCAAGGATGTTCAGCACAGTCGGCGAGGCCAGTTCGGACGAATCGCTGGGAAACCTACCACATGGTCTGCTTGTAATCGTCGTCGAGCCAGCGGTCGGTCGCCTCGGCCGAATCGGCGAGCGCCAGCTGATCGCGCAGGATCTGGCCGAGTGTCGGCAGAGTGGCACGGTCGTACCAGCTCTCCGGCTTCCACAGATCGGAGCGCATGAAGGCCTTGGCGCAATGCATGTAGGCAGCCTTGACGGCGACGACGATGACGCTTTGCGGCTCCTTGCCGTCGACGGCCAGGCGCTCGCGCAGATTTGCATCGACGGTGATGCGGGCATCGCCGTTGACGCGCAGCGTCTCGTTCATGCCGGGGATGAGGAAGAGCAGTCCGACCGAGGGATTGCGCAGGATGTTCTCCAGCGTATCCAGCCGGTTGTTGCCTGGCCGGTCGGGAATGGCGATGGTGCGGTCGTCGAGAATGGCGGCGAAGCCTGGCTTGTCGCCCTTCGGCGTCACGTCGGCATTGCCGGCGCCGTCGGACGAACCGATCAGCACGAAGGGGCTCTTGCCGATGAAGGAACGGCAATGGCCGTCGAGCGCCTTCAGTTCCTTGCGGATCGAGCCGTCGGTCGGGCGCGGCGTCTTGTAGATCGTCCGAAGCTCTTCACGCGTGGTGACGAATTCCATGGCTCTCCCCCTTTTTGTTTTGACGCAATTCCCTAGGGAGAGCGCTACGCGCCTTTCCTGGAATTGCTCTACTTGCAGGTCCTACTTGCCTGCCTTCTCTTCCCCGCTCGCCTTGTCGTCCAGGGAATGGCGCAGGATCAGCGGCATCTGGCTGAAGGTGAACAAAAGCGTGATCGGCATGATGCCCCAGACCTTGAAGGTAACCCAGGCATCGGTGGAGAAATTGCGCCACACCACTTCGTTGACGACGGCCAGGAACAGGAAGAACAGGCCCCAGCGGAACGTGAGTTTTTTCCAGCCTTCGGCATCCAGCTTGAAGGCTGAATCGAAGACATAGCCGAGCAGCGACCTGCCGAAGAACAGGCCTCCGAGCAGCACGCCGCCGAACAGCGTGTTGACGATGGTCGGCTTCATCTTGATGAAGATGTCGTCCTGCAGATAGAGCGTCAGCGCGCCGAAGATGAAGACGACGACGCCCGAAACCATCGGCATGATCGGCAAGGTGCGCGTCAGCAGCCATGAGGCGATCAGCGCGATGGCCGTGGCGGCCATGAACAGGCCGGTGGCGACGAAGATCGGGCCGCCGAATTCGCCCAGGACCGGGAATTTCTGCACCAGCCATTCGCCGCGCGCATTGGCGAAGAAGAAGACCAGCAGCGGCCCAAGCTCCAGCACCAGCTTGAGCAGGGGATTGACGCCTTCCTTCTTCTCTTTCTGCGGGTCGGACGGATCGCGTTCGAGAATGGGTGGGTTCATGATCTTCCTTCTTACGCACGATCCCGTTCAAAGGGATCATGCCGTTACGCCACTCCAGCGATCGCCCTGGCGAATTCGCTTGCCGAGAAAGGCTCGAGGTCGTCGACCTGTTCGCCGACGCCGATGAAATAGACAGGCAATTTGTGCTTTGCCGCGATCGCCACCAGAATACCGCCGCGCGCCGTGCCGTCCAGCTTGGTCATCACCAGGCCGTTGACGCCGGCGATGTTGCGGAAGATCTCGACCTGGTTGAGCGCGTTCTGGCCGGTGGTGGCGTCGACCGTCTGCAGCACCGTGTGCGGCGCTTCCGGATCGAGCTTGCCGAGCACGCGGACGATCTTTTCCAGTTCCGCCATCAGCTCGGTCTTGTTCTGCAGCCGGCCGGCGGTGTCGATGATCAGCACGTCGGAGCCCGCCTCTTTCGCCTTTTCGAAAGCGTCATAGGCGAGGCCGGCGGCATCGGCGCCGATCTTGGAGGCGATGACAGGCGACTTCGTGCGCTCGCCCCAGATCTTCAATTGTTCGATCGCGGCGGCGCGAAAGGTGTCGCCGGCGGCGAGCATCACCGAGAGGCCGCCATCCGTCAGTTTTGCCGCCAGCTTGCCGATGGTGGTGGTCTTGCCAGTGCCGTTGACGCCGACCACCAGGATGACATGCGGCCTGTGCGAGAGGTCGAGTTCCAGCGGCCGGGCGACGGGGGTCAGCACCTTCTCCACCTCGGCCGCCATGACGGTGCGCACGTCCGTATCGGAGACGTCCTTGCCATAGCGGCTGGCGGCCAGCGCGTCGGTGATGCGAAGCGCGGTCTCCATGCCAAGGTCGGCGCGGATCAGCACATCCTCCAGGTCCTGCAGCGTTTCCTCGTCCAGCTTGCGCTTGGTGAAGACGCCGGCAATGTTGCCGGTGAGTTCGCGCGACGAACGGGCCAGCCCGTCCCGCATGCGCTGGAACCAGGAGCGCCGCAGCGCCGGCTCCGGCGCCTTCACCGGCTCGGCCTTCTGCTCGACCTTTTTGGCGACGGTCACCTTGCCGGGGGCGGGTTTCGGCTCCGGCAAGGGTGGGGCCGGTGGCGGGATGGGCTGCGGCTCGGGCGCGATCTCGGCAATAACGGGCTGCGGCGCGACCGGCGCGGGTGCAGCTTCGGGCGGCGTGCGTCGACCCTCCCCATCGAGGGGAGGGTGAGAAGCTTCTTCCTTCTCCCCGTCACTATACGGGGAGAAGGTGCCGGCAGGCGGATGAGGGGCGGCGCTGACCTCGGAAGTCGGCTGCGTAGAAGGCACGGCCGGTGGCGGCACTTCGACCGGCGCGGGTTGTTCGGCTGGAACCTCGGCGGGTGGGGCCGGCACTTCGATCGGTGCTGGTTCCGGCTGCCGTTCCGGACGCGGCGGCGCAATCTCCGGCTCAGCGGGAGCAGGGACTTCTTGCGGCTGCGGTTCGGGGGCGGGCTCCGGAGCAGGCGGGGGAAGCGGAATTTCCTCGGGTGGCGGCGGCTCGACAGGCTTTTCAGGCGCGGGTTCTTCTTCCGGCGCGGGCTCCTGCCGCGGTTCCGGTTCCGATGGAACAGTCGGCTCAGGCACCGGTGGGATGGTCGGAACCGGTTCGACAGGCGCCGGTTCCGGCTGCAGTGCTACAACAGGCTCGACCGCTGGTGCCGGCACCACCTCCGCCTCGGGCTGCGGCTCGTCGCGCTTCAAGAACTCCGGAACGACCTGTTCGGCTGCCGGTTTCAGCGCATCGAGCTGGTCCCATTTGATCGGGGGCAGCGGGGCGGTCTCGTCGATCCGCTCCTCGACAACCTCTTTCTTGCCGAACGAAAATATCTTCTTGAAAAAACCAGCCATGCTTTTTGCGTTTCTCAGGCGGCGCGGGCGGCAAGCGGGGCTGCGATCAGCCGGATACCATCGTGGCCAGTAATTGTCGCTTCGACGATCTCGCCCGGCGCGCCGGTGCCGAGTGCGGCAAGCGTGAAGCCTTCGGTGCGGCCAAGGCCGTCACGCTCGATCAGGATCGATTGCCGGGTTCCCGCAAGCGATGACAAATGGCGCCGGTAGGCAGCTTCGCCGGTGGCGCGCAGCCGGGCGGCGCGCTGCTTGACCACCTCGCGGCGCAGTTGCGGCATGCGCGCGGCGGGCGTGCCTTCGCGCGGGCTGAACGGGAAGACGTGAAGGTGGGTCAGACCGCATTCCTCGACGATTTTTATCGAGTTCTCGAACATGGCGTCGGTCTCGGTCGGGAATCCGGCGATGATGTCGGCGCCGAAGACGATCGCAGGGCGCAATTTGCGCACATCCTCGCAGAAACGGATCGAATGGTCGCGCAGATGCCTGCGTTTCATGCGCTTCAGGATCATGTCGTCGCCCGACTGCAGCGACAGATGCAGATGCGGCATCAGCCTGGATTCGGTGGCGATGGCTTCGAGCAATTCCTCGTCGGCCTCGATCGAATCGATCGAGGATAGCCGCAGGCGCTTCACGTCGGGCACCTGCCTGAGAATGGTCTTCACCAGTCTGCCAAGCTTGGGCGAGCCCGGCAGGTCAGCGCCGAAGCTGGTCATGTCGACACCGGTCAGCACGATCTCGGCATAGCCGTTGCCGGCGAGCCGCTTGACCTGTTCGACCACGGCGCCCATCGGCACCGAGCGCGAATTGCCGCGACCGTAAGGAATGATGCAGAAGGTGCAACGGTGGTCGCAGCCATTCTGCACCTGGACGAAGGCGCGGGCGCGGCCCTCGATGGCGTCGACCATATGGCCGGCGGTCTCGCGCACAGAGAATATGTCGTTGACGCGGGCCTTCTCGGTGTCGTTGACGCCGAAATCGGGCAGCGCGCGGTAGGAATGCGCCTTGAGCTTCTCTTCATTGCCAAGCACGAGATCGACCTCGTCCATGGCGGCGAATTTTTCCGGCTCGGTCTGCGCGGCGCAGCCGGTGACGATGATGCGTGCCCCAGGGTTGTCGCGGCGCGCCTTGCGGATCGCCTGTTTGGCCTGGCGCACCGCCTCGCCGGTGACGGCGCACGTGTTGAAGATGACAGCGCCGCCATCCAGCGCGCCGAGACCGGCGCTCTCGGCCTCGCGCCGCATCACTTCGGATTCATAGGTGTTCAGCCGGCAGCCGAAGGTCACCACATCAATGCGGCTGGGGGCCTCGGAAAGGGAGCCGTGGACGTCAGGGCTCCTGGACAGAGCAACCGACATCAGGCCGCGCTTTCGGTGTCACGGGCCCAGGTGCCGGTCGAGGGATCGAAGCTGCCGGAAAATTCCCATTCGGCCGCACCCGTCAGGATGACGTGGTCATCGTCGCGCCATTCGACATGCAGCGTGCCGCCACCGGGGGTCAACAGGCTGACGCTGCGTCCAGTCCGCTTGGTGCGCGCTGCTGCCACCGCCGCGGCGCAGGCCGCCGAGCCGCAGGCCTTGGTCAGGCCGGCGCCGCGCTCCCAGGTGCGGATGGTCATGCTCTCGGGAGACGTGACCTGGGCAATGGTGATGTTGGCGCGCTCGGGGAAGATCGGGTGGTTCTCGAGCAGCGGGCCAAAGCGGTCAAGCTCATAGGACCAGACGTCGCGGTCGACCCAGAAGATGGCGTGCGGATTGCCCATCGAGACGGCCGAAGGCGAATGCAGCACGGGCGCGTCGATCGGGCCGATCTGCAATTCGATCATGCGGGTGTCGCGGAACTCCTCGGCGAGCGGAATCTCCTGCCAGCCGAAGCGCGGCGTGCCCATGTCGACCGAGATCGTGCCGTCGGCATGTTCCCTGGCGTTGAGGATGCCGGCACGGGTCTCGAAGGTAAATGTCTTCTGGCCGGTCTCGGCGGCAAGCGCCCGGACGACGCAGCGCATGCCGTTGCCGCAGGCCTGCGCACTGGTGCCGTCCGAATTCAGGATGTCGACATAGTAGGCCGTGCCCGGTGTCTTGGCGTCATGGATGGCCATGATCTGGTCGAAGCGGGTCGCGGCATCGGCGTTCAGCGCAAGGGCGGCCGTCGCCGTCACCTGATCGGCACGGCCGCGCATATCGGCAACGATGATCTCGTTGCCGATGCCGTTCATCTTGGCGAAGGGGGCGGTGCCTGCCATTCTTCCGGTCATTCCGTGTCCATTTGGCGCTATATGGCGGAAACGGGCGGGAATTACCAGTGCGCAGGCGTGTTCAGTCACGGCGAAGACGCCGGGATTAGGTCACGGCAAAGATGCCAAGCACGACCAGCAGGAAGATGACGAGAACGATGCCGATGAGGATGCGCGCGCCTGTGGCGGCGGCTCCGGCCAGCGCCGGCATGCCGAGCAGGCTCGCCGCCGCGGCGATGATCAGGAGAATGATGATCCATTTGATCATGGGAATGCCTCGCGAACCGACACATTTCGAAACCGCATGAAGAACGCGGCTGTCGTGCCTAGGTTCCCGCGAGCCGCGAAGCCGGCTCCCGGTTCAGGGCGCGACGGTCTTGGGCACGTCCCAGACCTCGCCCGGCCGCAAGGCGCGAAAGTGTTCCTGCGGCAGGCCCTCGGCGTCAAGCGCCTCGGCAAGTTTGCGGACCGGCTCGTCCATCGGTTCGTCGGTGAGCTGGAAGGTGCCCCAGTGGCAGCCGGCGGCGAAGGCGGCATCGCACAGCTTCATGCCTTGCACCGCTTCCTCCGGGTTCTGGTGCTGCGGCGCCATGAACCAGCGCGGCGCGTAGGCGCCGATCGGCAGGATGGCGAAGCGGAAGCCGCCATGTTTCGCCGCCATCAGCCGGTAGTTGATGCCGTCGTGGAAGCCGGTGTCGCCGGCGAAATAGATCTTGCCGCCCGGCGTCTCGATGACGAAGCCGGCCCACAGTGCCATGCGCCGGTCACGCGCGCCGCGTGCCGACCAGTGATGCGCCGGCTCGATGTGGACGAAAACGCCGTCACCGAGATCGATCCTGCCGCCCCAGTCATATGCCGAAAGACGCATGCCGGGAACCGCCTCGCCGATGAGGACATCGTTGCCGAGCGGGGTGACCACCATCGGATCGTGGCCGGCCTTGAGCTGCTTCAGCGTGGCGAGGTCGAGATGGTCGTAGTGATTGTGGCTGACCAGGACGAGGTCGATCGGCGGCAAGTCGGCGAAGGCGATGCCCGGCGGATTGACGCGTCTTGGCCCGGCGAAGGAAAACGGCGAGGCGCGTTGCGACCAGACCGGATCGGTGAGTATGTTCAGCCCGGCGGTCTGGATCAGCAGTGTGGAGTGACCGACCATGGTCACCGTGAGCTCGGCACCCTCGACCTTCCCGGCTGGCCTAGCCTGCGGAAAGGGGTTCGCACTGGTCGCGGGCCATTTCGCGCGCTGGCCATTGAACTGCCATTTCAGCAGATCCACGAAGCGGCCGGGCATCCGGCCGCCCGGGTTGAAGAACAGGGTGCCATCGAAATGGTCGCTGGGCGGACCGCTGTAATAGCGGTTGGCGGCTTTCTTTCTCGCGGCCAAGGTGTGCTCCCGCGTTTCGGTCCCTAGACATAGGTCCTGCGTCGGTCGGCGCAAGCGCCGAATGGCGAAGGCGCAAGCCTTGCAGGCTGGGATTGCGGAGGCCGGGCAGCAAGCCGGCCAGTCCATCCTGATTGCGATAAATTTGCAACAAATCTTGCTACAAACCCTATTTTAACCATATCGGGTTGAAATTTCGCCACCTTCTCCATCTTGGTGGAGGTGAGAGATTGCGCGGACGGCGTCCCCCCAGCCGGATCCGACGGAGGTTGGAATGAATTTTTCGAAAAGCGGCCTGGCGGCCGTATCGCTGGCGGCGCTCGTTGCGAGTGGCTGCTCAACCTCACGGTTCTCGTCGATGGACGACCAGCAGCCGGCGCCACTGCAGCCAGCGCCGGCTGGCCAGGTGACCTCCAACCAGCTGCCGCCGCCAGCCTCGCCCGGCACCACCGACCCGTCGCAGTTCCCGACCGCTCCGGCGAACACGCAGGTCGCGTCCTTGCCGCCGGACGGCTCGGCACCCGCCGGTGCCTCGGATCTCAGCGCGGCAAGCGTCGCCGGCGTCTGGAACGCCAGCGTTTCCGGCCAGAGCTGCAAGATCGCGACGCCGCAGACCAAGTTCGGCGCCGGCTTCCGCGCCGGGCCGCTGCACTGCCCGGCGCCGATCGATGGCATCAAGTCGTGGAATGTCGCCGGCAAGCAGCTGACGCTTTATGATGAGAATGGCGGTTCGCTGGCGCGGCTCTATTCCTCGGGCGGCTCGAAATTCGACGGCCAGACTTCCAACGGGCAGCCGATTTCGCTTACAAGGTAAGCTGGATATGCCGATATTCAGGCGATGCCGGCCTGCGGACGGCGGCTTCTCGAAAGCCGACATTCTCGGCTCGGCCTGACCTGAATCTCAACACACCTAGTCCTCCCCGGACTGAACAACGACGTGACCGATGCATCTGCGTGACGGCCTCCAGACCCATGCGACCGTCAGGCAGCGCTACGACCATCTGGTGGAAACCGGCGCGATCGAGCGCGATCCGGCGCAAGAGCGCATCGCCGCCGCGCTCGACCGGCTGACATCGGAAATCTCGGCAAAACGGCTGGCGCACAAATCCAGTGCGCTGGGCTGGCTGTTTGCCCGCAAGCGCGAGACGCGTGAGATCGTCAAGGGCCTCTACATCCATGGTGGTGTCGGCCGCGGCAAGACCATGCTGATGGACATGTTCTTCGAGCTGCTGCCGGTCCGGCGCAAGCGTCGCGTCCACTTCAACGACTTCATGGCCGACGTGCAGGACCGCATCCAGAAGCACCGGCAGGCGCGCAAGAATGGCGACGTCAAGGAAGACGATCCGATCCCACCCGTGGCAAAAGCCCTGGCCGAGCAGGCCTGGGTGCTGTGCTTCGACGAGTTTTCCGTCACCGACATCGCCGACGCGATGATCCTGTCCAGGCTGTTTTCGGCGCTGTTTGCCAATGGCGTGGTGCTGATCGCCACCTCGAACGTGGCGCCGGAGGATCTTTACCGCGACGGGCTCAACCGCCAGCTGTTCCTGCCGTTCATCGGCATTCTGGAACGGCACGCGCAGGTGCTGTCGCTCGACAGCGACAAGGATTACCGGCTGGAAAAGCTCGCCCGGACGCCGGTCTATGTCACGCCGGCCGACGCGGAAGCCGACCGCGCGCTCGACGAGGCCTGGCAGGCGATGACGCGCGGCGCGCCGACAGCCGCGACGTCGCTGACGCTGAAGGGCCGGCAAGTCGTGGTGCCGGCTGCCGCCGGCGACGCGGCGCGGTTTGCCTTCGCCGACCTCTGCGAAAAACCCCTCGGCGCGCGCGATTTCCTGGCCATCGCCGGACGCTTCTCGACGGTCTTCATCGATCACGTTCCGGTTCTGGGCGAGGGCAAGCGCAACGAGGCCAAGCGCTTCATCCTGTTGATCGACACGCTCTACGACCATCATGTGCGCCTGGTGGCGAGCGCCGAGGCGCCGCCGCAAGAGCTCTATGTGGCCAAGCGCGGCGTCGAGGTGTTCGAGTTCGAGCGCACCGCGTCACGCCTGATCGAGATGCAGAGTCGCGACTGGCTGGAAGACTGGGCGGAGCGGCGGAAAGAGAAGGCGGCCCCGGAAGCGTCGCGCGCGCAGGCGTAAGGAGACGGTTTCCAGAAGGCCGCGATCCTTCGCGCCCCTCTGTCCCGCCGAGGTTCACATCCTCGGCGGCCCGCATCACAAGGGCGTCATCGCCTCTTCAAGCCTTCTGATTGTCATCCTAATTGTGTAATCTCAGGCAAGTCGGCTTACAAACTTTGACGCTTACGTAAATCCCAAACCATCTAACCGATTGAAAACGCTCACTCCAAAATAATCGATTGAATTTATCTTGTACCGGGGCTATTGGGTGCGGCGAAATCTCGCGGGTTTCCGCAGCATTCCGGCCTCTTCCTCGGCACCGTCATCAAGTCGTCAAAGATTTCGGCGCAGTCACAGACAAAGGGAAAACATCCTCACATGGCACGCAACAAGATAGCGCTTATCGGCTCGGGTATGATCGGCGGCACGCTCGCCCACATGATCGGCCTCAAGGACCTCGGAGACGTAGTGCTGTTCGATATTGCCGAGGGCATTCCGCAAGGCAAGGGTCTCGATATCGCGCAGTCGTCGCCGGTCGATGGTTTTGACTCCCGGCTGACCGGCGTGAACGACTATGCCGGCATCGAGGGCGCGGATGTCTGCATCGTCACCGCGGGCGTGCCGCGCAAGCCGGGCATGAGCCGCGACGACCTGCTGGGCATCAATCTCAAGGTCATGGAACAGGTCGGCGCAGGTCTCAAGAAGTACGCGCCGAAGGCCTTCGTCATCTGCATCACCAACCCGCTCGATGCCATGGTGTGGGCCCTGCAGAAGTTCTCGGGCCTGCCCAAGACCCATGTCGTGGGCATGGCCGGCGTGCTCGACAGCGCGCGCTTCCGCTATTTCCTGGCCGAGGAGTTCAAGGTTTCAGTCGAGGACGTCACCGCCTTCGTGCTCGGCGGCCACGGCGATTCCATGGTGCCGATGATCCGCTATTCGACGGTCTCGGGCATTCCGCTGCCCGACCTCGTCAAGATGGGCTGGACCTCGAAGGAAAAGCTCGACCAGATCGTGCAGCGCACCCGCGACGGCGGCGCCGAGATCGTCGGCCTGCTCAAGACCGGCTCGGCCTATTACGCGCCGGCCGCTTCGGCGATCCAGATGGCCGAAGCCTATCTCAAGGACAAGAAGCGCGTGCTGCCTTGCGCGGCGCACCTCTCCGGCCAGTATGGCGTCAAGGGTACCTATGTCGGCGTGCCCGTGGTGATCGGTGCCGGCGGCGTCGAGCGCATCATCGAGATCGACCTCAACAAGGCCGAGCAGAAGATGTTCGAAAGCTCGGTGGCGACGGTGCAGGGCCTGACCGAGGCCTGCGTCAAGATCGCGCCGCAACTCGCTTCGAAGTGAACCCCGCCAAAAACAACCCCGGCAAAGACCTGGAGATAGTTCCCGATGAACATCCATGAATATCAGGGCAAGGCGCTGCTGAAGAGCTTTGGCGCGCCGGTGGCCGAAGGCGTGCCGGTGTTCAAGGCAAGCGAGGCCGAAGCCGCCGCCAAGGCGCTGCCCGGTCCGCTCTATGTGGTGAAGAGCCAGATCCATGCCGGCGGCCGCGGCAAGGGCAAATTCAAAGAGCTCGGCCCGGATGCCAAGGGGGGCGTGCGGTTGGCAAAATCGGTCGCCGAAGTCGTCGCCAACGCCAACGAGATGCTCGGCCACACGCTGGTGACCAAGCAGACCGGCCCGGCCGGCAAGCAGGTCAACCGCCTCTATATCGAGGACGGCGCCGACATCGAGCGCGAGCTTTATCTTTCGATCCTGGTCGACCGTTCGGTCGGCCGCATCGCCTTCGTCGTCTCGACCGAAGGCGGCATGGACATCGAGGCGGTCGCCCATGACACGCCGGAAAAGATCATCACCGTCGCCATCGACCCTGAAAAGGGCGTCACGGCCGATGATGTGAAGAAACTCAACGCGGCCCTCAAGCTCGACGGCGACGCGGCCAAGGACGGCGGCACGCTGTTCCCGATCCTCTACAAGGCCTTTGTCGAGAAGGACATGAGCCTGCTCGAGGTCAACCCGCTGATCGTCATGAAGAATGGCCGGCTGCGCGTGCTCGACGCCAAGGTGTCGTTCGACAACAACGCGCTGTTCCGCCACCCGGACGTGCTCGAATTGCGCGACACGACCGAAGAGGACGAGAAGGAAATCGAGGCGTCGAAATACGACCTCGCCTATGTCGCGCTCGACGGCAATATCGGCTGCATGGTCAACGGCGCCGGCCTTGCCATGGCGACGATGGACATCATCAAGCTCTATGGCGCCGAACCCGCCAACTTCCTCGACGTCGGCGGCGGCGCGTCCAAGGAGAAGGTGACGGCGGCGTTCAAGATCATCACCAAGGATCCGGCGGTCAAGGGTATCCTGATCAACATCTTCGGCGGCATCATGAAGTGCGACATCATTGCCGAGGGCGTCATCGCCGCGGTCAAGGAAGTCGGCCTCGAGGTTCCGCTGGTGGTGCGCCTGGAAGGCACCAATGCCGAGCTCGGCAAGAAGATCATCAACGACAGCGGCCTGAACGTGGTGTCGGCCGACGATCTCGATGACGCAGCCAAGAAGATCGTGGCGGCGGTGAAGGGCTGAGCGGATGCCTCCGCGCAAGATAAACCTGGTCGAGGCGGCGGACGCGAAGATCACCGCGGTGTTCGATCCGCATATCGCCGGCGACGTGAATGACAGCCAGGCGAAGGTCGCCAAGTTCGGCGAGGTTTTCGACTGGCACGCGCATGAGCATGAGGACGAAGCCTTCCTCGTGCTGCGCGGGCGCATTGCCATCGATTTCCGCGACGGTCCGGTCGAGCTTGGCGAGGGCGATTTCATCGTCGTGCCGCGTGGCGTCGAGCACCGGCCGCGTTCGCTGACCCAGGAGCCCGTGGTGCTGATGTTCGAGCCGGCGACGACGCTCAACACCGGCAATGCCAAGAGCGACCTTACCGTCACCGACCTGAAGCGGCTCTGACCGATGAACGCGGCTTCCTTCTCCTCGCTCTCGGCCGATCACCAGCGCCTGCAGGCGCTGGTCGGCGCGTGGCGTGGCGAGGAAGAGGTGGCGGACACACAATGGGCCGATGGCGGCCCGGCGACGTCGGAAGTGCTGGCGGAGGCACAGTTCGGCGGCCTGTTCGTGGTGCAGCGCTATCGCCAGCGCCGCGACGGCACGATTTCCTTCGGTTCGCACAACGTCTTCGGCTTCGACCAGCAGAACAGCGTCGTCACCATGCATCAGTTCGATTCTATGGGCTTCGTGCCGGCCTCGCCGGCCACGGGCACATGGAACGGTGGCGAGCTCAATCTGGAGCGGTCATCACCGCGTGGTTCGGCGCGCGTGACGTATATTCTTGACGATGCCGACACCTACCGCATGCGATTGCATTTCAAACCCGCCGGCAGCGATGCATGGCAAGACATGGTGAGCGGCGTCTACAAGCGCGTCTCGCCTTCCTCGATCAACGGTTTTTAGAAAAGGGCTCCGATGTCCATTCTCGTCGACAAGAACACCAAGGTGCTGGTGCAGGGCCTGACCGGCAAGACCGGCACGTTCCATACCGAACAGGCGCTGGCCTATCACGGCACCAAGATGGTGGGGGGCATCCATCCCAAGAAGGGCGGCGAGACCTGGACCGGGTCGAAGGGCGAAAGCCTGCCGATCTTCGCCACCGTCGCCGAAGGCAAGGAAAAGACCGGCGCCAACGCTTCGGTCATCTATGTGCCGCCGGCGGGCGCCGGCGCAGCGATCCTGGAGGCGATCGAGGCGGAAATCCCGCTGATCATCTGCATCACCGAGGGCATTCCGGTGATGGACATGGTCAAGGTCAAGGCGCGGCTCGACCGCTCGACCTCGAGGCTGATCGGACCGAACTGCCCGGGCGTGCTTACCCCTGACGAATGCAAGATCGGCATCATGCCCGGAAACATCTTCCGCAAGGGTTCGGTCGGCGTTGTTTCGCGCTCGGGAACACTTACCTATGAGGCCGTGTTCCAGACCACCAATGTCGGCCTCGGCCAGACCACCGCCGTCGGCATTGGCGGCGATCCCGTCAAGGGCACCGAGTTCATCGACGTGCTCGAGATGTTCCTCGCCGACGACGAGACCAAGTCGATCATCATGATCGGCGAGATCGGCGGTTCGGCCGAGGAAGACGCCGCGCAGTTCCTCAAGGACGAAGCCAAGCGTGGCCGCAAGAAGCCGATGGCCGGCTTCATCGCCGGGCGCACGGCGCCGGCAGGCCGCACCATGGGCCATGCGGGCGCGGTCATCTCCGGCGGCAAAGGCGGCGCCGAGGACAAGATCGCGGCAATGGAATCGGCCGGTATCAAGGTCTCGCCGTCACCGGCGCGGCTTGGCACGACGCTGGTTGAAGCCATCAAGGGCTGAATCTGGCGCCGGTTGTGGAATGAGGGCCAACGACGGTTCGTTGGCTTTTGAGGGGACAAGAAGGGCGGGTGAACCGCCCACTATCGCGGCCCTGCCGCAAACGCAAGGAGACGGAGCGCTGCTCCGCTGAAACGACATGGCAAGACAAGATCAGGCCAACGACCAATTTTCGCTCACCTCATTCCTTTATGGCGGCAACGCCGATTACATCGACGCGCTCTATGCCGCCTACGAGGACGATCCCGCCTCGGTCAATCCCGAATGGCAGGAGTTCTTCGCTGGCCTGAAGGACGATGCCGGCGATGTACGCAAGAACGCCAAGGGCGCCTCCTGGGCCAAGCCCTCCTGGCCGCTGCAGGCCAATGGCGAGCTGGTGTCGGCGCTCGACGGCAATTGGGGCATTGTCGAGAAGCATCTGGAAAAGAAGGTCAAGGACAAGGCGGTCACCAACGGCGCCGTTCTTTCCGACGCCGACGTGCACCAGGCGACGCGCGATTCGGTGCGCGCCATCATGATGATCCGCGCCTACCGCATGCGCGGCCATCTGCACGCCAATCTCGATCCGCTCGGCATCGCCAAGCCGCTCGAGGACTACAATGAATTGTCGCCCGAGAATTACGGCTTCGTCGAAGCCGACTACGACCGGCCGATCTTCCTCGACAATGTGCTGGGGCTCGAATTCGGCACCATCCGGCAGATGCTGGAGATCCTGACCCGCACCTATTGCTCGACGCTGGGCGTCGAATTCATGCACATCTCGGACCCCGAGGAGAAGGCCTGGATCCAGGCACGCATCGAGGGCGCCGACAAGGAAATCTCCTTCACCACCACCGGCAAGAAGGCGATCCTGCAGAAGCTCGTCGAGGCGGAAGGCTTCGAGCAGTTCATCGACGTCAAGTACAAGGGCACCAAGCGCTTCGGCCTGGACGGCGGCGAAGCGCTGATCCCGGCGCTGGAGCAGATCGTCAAGCGCGGCGGCCAGCTCGGCATGAAGGAGATCGTGCTCGGCATGGCCCATCGCGGCCGCCTGAACGTGCTCTCCCAGGTGATGGCGAAGCCTCACCGCGCTATCTTCCATGAGTTCAAGGGCGGCTCGGCCGCACCCGACGAGGTGGAAGGCTCGGGCGACGTGAAGTACCATCTCGGCGCCTCGTCGGACCGTGAGTTCGACGGCAACAAGGTCCACCTGTCGCTGACGGCCAACCCGTCCCATCTGGAAATCGTCGACCCGGTGGTGATGGGCAAGGCGCGCGCCAAGCAGGATTACCTGTTCGGCCGCGGCCGCGAGGAGATCGTGCCGCTGGAGGAGCGCGCCAAGGTGCTGCCGCTGCTCCTGCATGGCGACGCCGCCTTCGCCGGCCAGGGCGTGATCGCCGAAATCCTCGGCCTGTCGGGCCTGCGCGGCCACCGCGTCGCCGGCACGCTGCATTTCATCATCAACAACCAGATCGGCTTCACCACCAATCCGCGCTTCTCGCGCTCGTCGCCCTATCCGTCCGACGTCGCCAAGATGATCGAGGCGCCGATCTTCCACGTCAATGGCGACGACCCCGAAGCCGTGGTCCACGCCACCAAGGTGGCGATTGAATTCCGCATGAAGTTCCACAAGCCGGTGGTCGTGGACATGTTCTGCTACCGCCGCTTTGGCCACAATGAGGGCGACGAACCGGCCTTCACCCAGCCGATCATGTACCGCAACATCCGCACCCACAAGACGACGGTGCAGATCTATGGCGACCGGCTGATCGCCGAGGGCCACCTCACCCAGGCCGAGCTCGACCAGATGAAGGCCGACTGGCGCGCGCATCTGGAATCCGAGTGGGAAGTCGGCCAGCACTACAAGCCCAACAAGGCCGACTGGCTGGATGGCGCCTGGTCCGGCCTGCGCACGGCCGACAACCAGGACGAACAAAGGCGCGGCAAGACCGCCGTGCCGGTCAAGACGCTGAAGGAAATCGGCAAGAAGCTGACCGAGGTGCCGAAGGGCTTCGAGGCGCACAAGACCATCATCCGCTTCCTCGAAAACCGCCGCGAGGCGATCGAGTCCGGCGAAGGCATCGACTGGTCGACGGCCGAGGCGCTGGCTTTCGGCGCCATCCTGCTCGACGGCAATCCGATCCGCTTGTCGGGGCAGGATTCCGAGCGCGGCACCTTCTCGCAGCGCCATTCCGTGCTCTACGACCAGCGCGACGAGACCCGCTACATCCCGCTCAACAATCTGTCGGCGGCGCAGGCCGGCTACGAAGTCATCAACTCGATGCTGTCGGAAGAGGCGGTGCTGGGCTTCGAATATGGCTACAGCCTGGCCGAGCCGAAGGCGCTGACCTTGTGGGAAGCGCAGTTCGGCGACTTCGCCAACGGCGCCCAGGTGGTGTTCGACCAGTTCATCTCGTCGGGCGAGCGCAAGTGGCTCAGAATGTCGGGCCTCGTCTGCCTGCTGCCGCATGGCTATGAAGGCCAGGGCCCGGAACATTCGTCCGCCAGGCTGGAACGCTTCCTGCAGCTTTGCGCCGAAGACAACATGCAAGTGGCCAACTGCACGACGCCGGCCAACTACTTCCACATCCTGCGCCGTCAGCTGAAGCGCGACTTCCGCAAGCCGCTGATCCTGATGACGCCGAAGTCGCTGCTGCGCCACAAGCGGGCGGTGTCGACGCTGCCGGAAATCTCGGGCGAAAGCTCGTTCCACCGGCTGTTGTGGGACGACGCGCAGCTGTTGCCCAACCAGGCGATCAAGCTCACAAAGGATTCCAAGATCCGCCGTGTCGTGCTGTGCTCGGGCAAGGTCTATTACGACCTCTACGAGGAGCGCGAGAAGCGCGGCATCAACGACATCTATTTGCTGCGCGTCGAACAGCTCTATCCGTTCCCGGCCAAGGCGCTGATCACCGAATTGTCGCGTTTCCGCAACGCCGAGATGGTATGGTGCCAGGAGGAGCCCAAGAACATGGGCGCCTGGTCGTTCATCGACCCGTACCTGGAATGGGTGCTGGCGCATATCGACGCCAAGCATCAGCGGGTTCGCTACACCGGCCGCCCGGCAGCCGCGTCGCCGGCGACCGGCTTGATGTCCAAGCACCTAGCCCAGCTCGCCGCCTTGCTCGAAGACGCGCTCGGCGAATAGAGCAGAATTGGGCAAATAAAGAACAGAACCGACAAGAACGGACAGGCACAATGGCTACCGAAATCCGCGTTCCCACTCTCGGCGAATCCGTCACCGAGGCGACCATCGGCAAATGGTTCAAGAAGGTCGGCGATGCCATTGCCGTCGACGAACCGCTGGTCGAGCTCGAAACCGACAAGGTGACGGTGGAGGTTCCGGCCGCGGCCGCGGGCATCCTTTCGGAGATCGCGGTCAAGGAAGGTGAAACGGTTGGCGTCGGCGCGCTTCTGGGGTCGATCTCGGCCGGCGGTGCCGCCGCCGCACCCGCGACCAAGTCGCAGGCGGTGTCTCAGGCCTCGTCGCCGGATGCGGCGTCGACCACCAAGCAGGCCGCGGCCGAGACCGCCAAGATCGCCGGCGATGCCGGCGCGGTCGAGCCGCGCTCGATGCCGCCGGCGCCGGCCGCCGCAAAACTGATCGCCGAGAACAATCTGTCGGTCGACCAGCTTGCCGGCTCGGGCAAGCGCGGCCAGGTGCTGAAGGGCGATGTGCTCGACGCCATCTCAAAGGGCGCGCCGTCACAGCCGGCCGAGACGCCAAAGGCGGCGCCGGCGCCGATCGCGGTGCGTGCGCCATCCTCGGGCGACGATGCCTCGCGCGAAGAGCGCGTGCGCATGACCAAATTGCGCCAGACCATCGCGCGGCGGCTCAAGGAAGCGCAGTCGACCGCCGCCATGCTCACCACCTTCAACGAGGTCGACATGTCGGCGGTGATGGCGCTGCGGACCAAGTACAAGGACGTGTTCGAGAAGAAGCACGGCGTGAAGCTCGGCTTCATGGGCTTCTTCACCAAGGCCGTCACCCACGCGCTGAAGGAAATCCCGGCGGTCAATGCCGAGATCGACGGCACCGACATCATCTACAAGAATTTTGCCCATGTCGGCGTCGCTGTCGGTACCGAGAAGGGCCTCGTCGTGCCGGTCGTGCGCGATGCCGACCAGATGTCCATCGCCGAAATCGAGAAGGAAATCGGCCGGCTGGGTATCGCCGCGCGCGACGGCAAGCTGTCGGTCGCCGACATGCAGGGCGGCACCTTCACCATCTCCAATGGCGGCGTCTATGGCTCGCTGATGTCGACGCCGATCCTCAATGCGCCGCAGTCGGGCATTCTGGGCATGCACAAGATCCAGGACCGGCCTGTCGTGGTCGGCGGCCAGATCGTCATCCGGCCGATGATGTATCTGGCGCTGAGCTACGATCACCGCATCGTCGACGGCAAGGAAGCCGTGACCTTCCTGGTGCGCGTCAAGGAAAGCCTCGAAGATCCGGAACGGCTGGTGCTCGATCTCTAGGATTGGTGCTGATCCGGAGTTTGCACTGCAAGCCGGAGGAAGGGATCTGCGCAGCAGGATGACGACTCCAAGGAGCGTTTTGATCTCGACCATCGTGGGCGGCATGGCGCTGGCGGCGGCCAACGCGCATGCTGCCTGCCCCATCGAACTCGCCGTCTACGGCGACCCTCAAAGCGGTAGCGAAATAGACTTCACGCCAACCGGCACCTCGGCCACCGTCACCAATACATTCCGCATGATCCTCGACAACAATGTGGTGCTGAACGGCATCGTCATGTGGAACGAAGGTGTTTCCAGGCCGAACGGCGCGCTGATGTACAAATGCCCGGAAGGCGACACCACCGGCGATGAACTCGCCGCCTGTACCCCCTGGCACGGCGTCATCTATACGTCGGACGACAAGGGCAGCATCGGGCTCTTGCCGGCGGAAGGCGTCGAGGCACCGAAGACGCTGATCCTGCCGGATCTCGGTCCGATGCTGCATCAGTCCACCGCCTATGGCGGCAGCGGATTTTCGAAAGTGCCGTCGGATATGTTCACGCTGAAGGGGTGCCAGGAATGAACGAGGCGCAAAAGGTGCTGCTGGTCACCGGCGGCAGTCGCGGCATCGGCGCCGCCGTCTGCCGGCTCGGGGCGGAGGCCGGTTATCGCCTGGCGGTCAACTATGCCTCGAACCAGGCTGCCGCCGATGCGCTGGTCGGCGACATCAAGGCCGCCGGCGGCGACGCTTTTTCGGTCAAGGGCGATGTCGGCAGCGAGGCCGATATCCTGGCCATCTTCGACGCGGTGGACCGCACCTGGGGCAGGCTCGATGCTTTCGTCAACAATGCGGGCATCGTCGACGCCAAGGCGCGCGTCGACGAAATGAGCGCGGCACGGCTTGAACGCATGATGCGCATCAATGTCGTTGGTTCCATCCTGTGCGCCCGCGAGGCGGTCAAGCGCCTGTCGACCCGCCATGGCGGCAAGGGCGGAGCGATCGTCAATATCTCGTCGGCCGCGGCGGTGCTGGGCGCGCCGGACAATTATGTCGACTATGCCGCCTCCAAGGGCGCCATCGACACGTTCACCGTCGGGCTCGCCCGCGAGGTGGCGCTGGAAGGCATCCGCGTCAACGCGGTGCGGCCGGGCATCATCGACACCGACATCCACGCCTCCGGCGGACAGCCGGACCGGGTGGCGCTGATCCAGGACTCGCTGCCGATGAAAAGAGCCGGCACCGCCGATGAAGTCGCCGCTGCTGTTCTCTATCTTCTATCCGACGCCGCATCCTATACGACAGGCGCGATCCTGAATGTCAGCGGCGGCCGCTGAGCGCCAAGCAAAGGGAAACAAACATGGCTTATGACGTCGTTATCATCGGATCGGGACCCGGCGGCTATGTCTGCGCCATCAAGGCGGCGCAGCTTGGGCTGAAGGTCGCGGTGGTCGAGAAGAACGCCACCTTCGGCGGCACCTGCCTCAACATCGGCTGCATCCCGTCCAAGGCGCTGCTTTATGCCTCCGAAATGTTCGCCGAGGCCGGCCATTCCTTCGATACGCTCGGTGTCGAGATCGCGGCACCCAAGCTCAACCTCAAGAAGATGATGGCGCACAAGGATGCGACTGTGTCGTCCAACGTCAACGGCGTCGCCTTCCTGTTCAAGAAGAACAAGATCGACAGCTTTCGAGGCACCGGCAAGGTGGTCGCGGCCGGCAAGGTGTCGGTGACTGGCGAGGACGGCAAGGTCGAGGACATCGAGACCGGGAACATCGTCATCGCCACCGGTTCGGACGTCGCCGGCATTCCCGGCGTCAAGGTCGATTTCGACGAGAAGGTGATCGTGTCGTCGACGGGCGCGCTGTCGCTGGACAAGGTTCCCGGCCATCTGGTGGTGGTCGGCGGCGGCGTCATCGGGCTCGAGCTCGGCTCGGTGTGGGCGCGGCTCGGCGCCAAGGTTACCGTGGTCGAGTTCCTCGACACGATCCTCGGCGGCATGGACGGCGAGGTGTCCAAGCAGTTCCAGCGGCTGCTCTCCAAGCAAGGCTTCGAGTTCAAGCTCGGCGCCAAGGTCACCGGCGTCGCCAAGGCCAAGAAAGGTGCGACCGTCACCTTCGAGCCGGTGAAGGGTGGCGCCACCGAGACCATCGCTGCCGACGTTGTGCTGATCGCCACCGGCCGCCGCGCCTTTTCGGACAGTCTCGGGCTGAAGGAAGCGGGCGTCGAGGTCGACGAGCGTGGCCGCGTCAAGACCGACGGGCATCTCAAGACCAACGTGCCTGGTATCTATGCCATCGGCGATGTCATCGCCGGGCCGATGCTGGCGCACAAGGCCGAGGACGAGGGCGTGGCGGTGGCCGAAACCATTGCCGGCCAGGCTGGCCATGTGAACTATGAGGTCATTCCGAGCGTCGTCTACACCAGCCCTGAAATCGCCTCGGTCGGCAAGACCGAGGAAGAACTGAAGAAGGCCGGCATCGACTACAAGGTCGGCAAATTCCCGTTCAGCGCCAATGGCCGGGCACGCGCCATGCTGCACACCGACGGCTTCGTGAAGATCCTCGCCGACAAGGCCAGCGACCGCGTGCTCGGCGTGCATATCGTCGGCTTCGGTGCCGGCGAGATGATCCACGAGGCGGCGGTGCTGATGGAGTTCGGCGGCTCATCGGAGGATCTTGCCCGCACCTGCCATGCGCATCCGACGATGTCGGAAGCGGTGAAGGAAGCGGCGTTGGCCACCTTCTTCAAGCCGATCCATATCTAGGGGGCACCCAATGCTTCGTCATCCTGTGGCGGAGCAAGGAACGGAGCGACGCGGCGTAGACCATAGGATCCATGCCGTGACTTCAGAGCCCCCAACGGCCATGAATTCTGCTCCGCGGCGACCTGGTCGAGGTCGCGGCATGGATCCTCGGGTCAAGCCCGAGGATGACGACCGGGCGAAACGACGGTCATCGCTCAAAACAAAACGGCCCGCTTTTCAGCGGGCCGTTCGTATCTGGTATCGAGCCGATCAGTTGGCCGGAGCAGGCGCCGGGGCGGGTGCAGGCGCTGGTGCCGGAGCAGGCGCGGGTGCAGGAGCCGGAGCGGGTGCAGGAGCGGGCGCAGGTTCGGCTGGCTTCATCGGTTCAGCCGGCGCGGGTGCCGGAGCCGGTGTGCTCGCCGCCGGCGGCTCGGCGGGTGCCGGATGCTCGCCGCTTCTGCCGAAAACGTAATACGCGACAATCGCCAGGATAACGACGACCAGCGCAATCAGCCAGGGGCTGCCGCCCCCGCCGCTTGGCCTGGGAGTGTCGTTCGATGGATTCGCCATAAAAGTGTCCTCCGTGGATGAAAATGATCAATCAACAGCCATCAACGCGCAACCGTTGAATGGGTTTCACGCTAGGGAAGGAAAGCGCCGAAAACGCGGCGTTAGGACCCCCCGCTGCCGTCCGACTCAATTGACGGCGGTGACAGTATAGCCGGCTTTGCGGAAATCCTCGACCAGTCCCTGCGGACCAGGAAGGTGCAGCGCGCCGACCGCCATGAAGGCGTTGCCCTTGGCCAGGATCGGCTCGGCGTGATCGATCATCACCTTGTTGCGGCTGGTGATCATGGTTTCCTCGAAGGCCGCATAGCCGGCCGCGTCGTTCTGCTCTTCGGGCATGGCGGCGCGGAACAGCGGCCAGAACATGCCGGTTTCGCCGCGCTGGTAGAGCAGGATCATGGTCTCGTTGATGTCGTTGACCTTGTCGCCGAGCTTCAGCGTGTCGACGAGGCCCTTCATGTGAAAGGCGAGCGGCAGCGAGGCCATGGCGCGCAGCTGGCTCTCGGCCGTTTCCAACCCTTCCACCGGCTTGCCGGCGGCCTTGGCGCCCTCGGCCAGCTTGACGTCGAGCACCGGGGCGCCGCCGGACTGGCGGGCGAGTTCGCAGGCCGGAAGCGCCATCATGGCCGAAAGCATCCACGGCTTCATCTTGGCGACCGTTGCCGGCGGAATGCCGCGCGCATCGAGCGCGGCATTCATGGCCGCCGCTTCGTCCGGCGACAGCAAGGACGACAGCGTCGTGGAGTCGGTGAACATCATCAGGTCCGGCTCCTTGAGCATCGCCGTCATCATCTTCTGCTTGTCGAGCACGTCGGTGGTTTCGATGATGAGGGTGCCGGCGGCGTCAAAGGCTTTCTGCGCGTTCGGCGGCAGCGTGGTGACGCGCGGGTCGGTCATGTGCATGGTGCCGAACAGGTAGGATGGCTGTTCGCCTGGTTTTTCCAGCTTCCACAACAGGCCCTTGCCATTGAGCGTCGCGGCGGCTTCCGCCTCGATCTTGCTGTAGGTGGCAGGGCTGCTCTTCTGCAGGGCCGAGACCATGTCGGCGCCGGTGCAGGTCGGGATTTCCGCATGCGCCCTGCCGGCCGCGAACAACAGCACGGCAAGGAAGGACAGGAAAAACAGCACGTTGAGCGCGACAAGCAGCTTCAGCGACATGGAAGCTGCACGGTCAGCGATGGCAATGATACGTCTCATGCCCTTCTTCTAAGGATGAAAAGCGGCAAAACGGTTAATTGGCAGGTCGAAATTGAAGAGGTCACGCCCTTGGATGCGCCGATTCGTAGATTTCGAGCAGCCTCGCCGTGTCGACGCCGGTGTAGATCTGCGTCGTCGACAGGCTGGCATGGCCGAGCAGTTCCTGGATGGTGCGCAAATCGCCGCCCCTGCCAAGCAGATGCGTGGCGAAGGAGTGGCGCAGCGCGTGCGGCGTCGCGGTGTCGGGCAGGTTGAGCGCCGAGCGCAGTTTCGCCATGTCGCGCTGGATGATGGCCGGGTTGAGCGGGCCGCCGCGCGCGCCGCGAAACAACAGGCCTTTCGGGTCGAGATGATGGGGGCAGAGCCGGCGGTATTCGGCGATTGCCCGGAGCGCCACCGGCAGCACCGGCACCAGCCGCGTCTTGCCGCCCTTGCCGGTGACGCGCAGCACGGTGTCAGCCTCCGAGGCCAGATCGGCACCGGCGAGGCCGAGCGCTTCCGAGATGCGCAAGCCCGAGCCGTAGAGCAACGTCAGCACGGCTGCATTGCGGGCAGCGATCCATGGCTCTTCCGCCAGTTGACCTTCAATGGACACAACCTGTTTGGCGTCGCTTGCGGTCAGCGGTTTGGGCAGCGACTTGGGCTGGCGAGGCGCGCGTAGCGCGGCGGCACCCGCCGCATTGGCGAGACCGCGCCGTTCCAGGAACCGCAGCAGCGAACGGATGCCGGCCAGACCCCGGCCGAGCGTGCGGGCGCCGGCGCCATCGTTGCGCCGGGCGGCGAGGAAGCCACGCAGATCGGCCGGACGCAGATTGGCGATATCGGAAATGCCGGGCGAGCCGCCGCAATGGCCAGTAAGGAAATTCAGGAACTGGCGCGTGTCGCGCTCATAGGCTTCCACTGTCTCGGGTGACAGACGACGTTCACGCGCGAGCATCTTCAGCCAGCTTTCACGCGCTGCCTGGAGATCGGGTTTGGCCGGGATAAGGAATTCCTGCATGGCGGCATTTTCGAGTATTCGGGTTAGGAAGCGGTGAAGAGCCGGTCATTGAAATGACAGCAGGCGATCATTGAAATGACGCCGGGCTGGGGCTAGAGCAGGCCAAAGGATATTTCGCGATGAGCAAGCCGCAAAACCCCGTCCAGATGGCCGTTATCGGCGCCGCCCACGGCATCAAGGGCGAGCTTAGGGTGAAAACCTTCACCGGCGAGCCGATGGCGCTGGCCGATTATGGCCCGCTCTATGCCAGGGATGGCCGTGCCTTCCAGATAACAGACATAAGGCCGGCCAACACCGTCGTCGTGGTGCGCTTCAAGGGCATCAGCGACCGCAACGCGGCCGAGGCGCTCGCCGGCACGGAGCTGTTCGTCGACCGCTCGATGTTGCCCGACGATGGCGAGGAGGACGAGTTCTATCATGCCGACCTGATCGGGCTGGAAGTCCGGGACGATACGGGTGCCGCGCTCGGCAAGGTGATCGCGGTGCACAATTTCGGGGGCGGCGACATTCTCGACGTGACGCTTTCCGGCCGCAAGGGCGTGCTGATCCCGTTCACGCAGGCCGCCGTGCCGCAGGTGTCGATCGCCGATGGCTTCGTCCGCGTCGATCCGGCAGCAGCCGGGCTGGTCGAGGACGAGGATGGCGAAGCGCCGCGCGAGGAAGACTTCGACCCCAAGGGCAGGCCGCGCGGACCGCGCGACGCCGGGGGCAACCGGTGACATTCAAGGCTTCGGTGCTGACGCTCTATCCCGAGATGTTTCCGGGTGCGCTCGGCCTGTCGCTGGCGGGCCGCGCGCTCGAGGCGGACACATGGTCGCTGGAAGCCATACAGATCCGCGACTTCGCCACCGACAAGCACCGCACCGTCGACGACACGCCGGCCGGCGGCGGTGCCGGCATGGTGATGCGCGCCGATGTCTTGGCCAGGGCGATCGACCACGCCTCGCCGGGAGGCGATTTGCGTCCGCGCCTGCTGATGAGCCCGCGCGGCAAGCCGCTGACGCAGTTGCGCGTACGCGAGCTCGCCGCCGGGCCGGGCGCCGTCATCCTGTGCGGCCGCTTCGAGGGCGTCGACCAGCGGCTGATAGAAGCGCGAGGATTAGAGGAAGTTTCGATCGGCGATTTCATCCTCTCCGGCGGCGAGCCGGCAGCGCTCGTTCTGCTCGACGCTGTGGTGCGACTGTTGCCCGGCGTGATGGGCAATGCGGTGTCGGGCGAGGAAGAAAGTTTCGAGAACGGCCTGCTCGAACATCCGCACTACACAAGGCCGCAGGAATTCGAGGGACGGGAGATTCCCGAAGTGCTGATCTCCGGCAATCACAAGAAGATCGCGGCATGGCGGCGTGAGCAGTCGGAAGCGCTGACGAAAGAACGGCGGCCGGATTTGCTCGGCGATCAGCCCTTGCCGAAATAATAAAAAGCCAGAAACAGGCCGACGGCGATGACGAAGCCGCGCACCACGTTCTGCGGCACGCGCTTGGCGATCAAGACGCCGGCATAGCCGCCCAGCGCACCGCCGGGGATCATGACGATTGCCTGCGGCCAGGCGACGACGCCACCCGAGACGAAGACGACGATGGCGACAGCCGCGATGATCACCGCCAGCATGTTCTTCAGCGCATTCAGCCGGTGGTAGTCGCCGGCCTGCGTCAGGCCGAGCGTTGCCAGCATCATCACGCCCATGCCGGCGCCGAAGAAGCCGCCATAGATGGCGGTGGTGAATTGCGCCAGCGAGCCGGCGAGCGAGCCCACCGATGCCTCATGGCCGGGTTTTGGCGCCGGCCTCAGCCATGGCCCGGCGGCAAACAGCGCCGTTGCGCCCAGCAGCAGCCATGGCACCAGGACGCGAAACGAGGGGTTGTCGAGCGCCAGCAGGATCAGTGCGCCCGCCAGCGCGCCAATCGCCGAGATGAGGCAGAGCAGCAGGGCGCCGCGCCAGAAATGCCTGATGTCGTCCCGATAGGCGAGCGTCGAGGTGATGTAGCCTGGAAATTGCGTAACCGACGAGGTGGCGTTGGCGACGATCGGCGGCACGCCGACCAATGTCATGGCGCCGAAGGTGATGAAGGTGCCGCCGCCGGCGACCGCGTTGGCAGCGCCGGACAGGAAGCCCGCCAGGAAAAGCAGAATGGCGTCGAAGACAGACATGGAATGCCGCCGCGGAGACTGTGATATTCCAGGCTTAGGAAGCTTGGCAGGCGGGTGCAACCCGGCACGGCCGGTATTACAATGGTGCCATGCAGGCAAAAAAGACTCCTGTCGGGCGTGACAAAGCGCCGAAATAGCTGTATGTGCGCGCCGAACCGGAAGAAAAATCTGCCGGGCCCGTCAACAATGACGGTGTAGTCGCCCCTGTCCGATGTCTTAGAGACAAAAATGTCTCAGAGACAAAGGACATAGCCGAGCGGTCAATGGAACTGCAAGGCGAGCGCAGGGCGCTCTGACTGTCGGAAGAACAAGAAGTGGACTATTGAGATGGATATTCTCCGTCAGCTCGAGGCCGAGCAGGCCGCCAAGATCGAAGCCAAGCGCAAGCTCCCCGAATTCCAGCCCGGCGACACCGTGCGCGTCCAGGTCCGCGTGACCGAAGGCACCCGCACCCGCGTCCAGGCCTACGAGGGCGTCGTCATCGCCCGCGCTGGTTCCGGCTTCCAGGAAAATTTCACCGTCCGCAAGATTTCCTACGGCGAAGGCGTCGAGCGCGTGTTCCCGGTCTATTCGCCGATGGTCGAAGGTGTCGAGATCGTGCGTCGCGGCAAGGTGCGGCGCGCCAAGCTCTATTACCTGCGCGATCGTCGCGGCAAGTCGGCCCGTATTTCGGAAAACACCGGCGTGCGCGCCCGCAAGCTCAACGATGAGGAGCGCGATGCGCTGAACGCCGAGAAGGCCCGCATCGAGGCCGAGAAGGTCGCCGCTGCCCAGGCGCTGGCCGCCGAGACGGCCGCCAAGGAAGCCGCCGAGAAGAAGGCCGCCGCCGAGGCTGAAGCCGCCAAGGCCGCTGAAGCGACCCCGGCCGAATAAGATTTTCGGCAATCCCATTCAAAAAGGCGGCTTCGGCCGCCTTTTTCGTTTCACCGGACTGTGAACGCCTTCGGCCCCGGAAATCGAATTCGGGTGTTGACGGCATATTATCTTGTGTACTAAATAATCGTGCACAAGATAATTGGAGACATGATATGGCACTTTATACCGCACAGGCTCACGTCACCGGTGGCCGCGCCGGCCATGGCGAGACCAGCGATGGTCTGCTCAAGGTCGATCTGGCGATGCCCAAGGAGCTTGGTGGGCCGGGTGGCGCCACCAATCCCGAGCAGCTTTTCGCCATCGGCTACGCTGCCTGCTTCGAAAGCGCCATCCGCTTCGTCGCGCGCAAACAGAAGCTGCCGCTCGAGGATGCCGCGATAACCGCCACCGTCAACCTGCTGCCCAATGGCGAGGGCTTCAAGCTGGGTGTCGCGCTCGCGGCGGAGACGAAAGGCCTTGATCAGGCGGCCGCGGAGGCGCTTGTATCGGAGGCACACAAGATCTGCCCCTATTCGAACGCCATCAGGGGCAATGTCGACGTAGCGCTTTCGGTAAAGGCGGCATGACGACAAAAGTCGAAAAGAGAGCCAAGGATGTCCCGGCGGAGGCCGCTGGGACATTTCACGTGCCGCGCCTCGATCAACAGCTGTGCTTCGCGCTCTATTCGGCGAGCGGGCTGATGACCAAGGTTTATCGGCCACTGCTTGAGCCGCTCGGTCTGACCTATCCGCAATATCTGGTGATGCTGGCGCTGTGGGAGCACGCGCCGAGCACCATTGGCGCGCTTGGCGAAGCGCTGGGCCTGGATTCGGCGACGCTGACGCCGCTGCTCAAGCGGATGGAGGCGGGTGGGCTCGTCACCCGCCGGCGCGATGCCGCCGACGAGCGCCGGGTGTTCGTCGAACCGACGGCCAAGGGCCAGGCGCTGCGTGCTCACATGAAGGATGTGTCCGCCGCCCTCGCCTGCAGCGTGCCGCTGGAGCCTGGCGAAGTGAAAGCCCTGCACGCAACACTCACCCATCTTGTCGCCGGTCTGCGCAACGCCGCGAGATAAGCAGATCATCCCGAAATCCCTGAATCGAGGGCATTGGAATCCCCTTTCACGCGCGCTGACGCAGCGGACCGTCTTGCATGGCGTTTGCGGAAAGCTAAAGTCGGCGCCGGATTTCCTGTAAGCCCATCCGGGCGCTTTGAATTTCGGGAGTGTGTCATGACCAAGTCGAAACTGCTGCTGGCCGGCCTGCTTGCCCTCGTCCTGGCGCCTGTCGCCGCTTTCGCCCAGGCGCTGCCCGATCTCGGCGGCAGGAAGGTGGTGGTGGTGACCGAAAACGCCTATCCGCCGCTGCAGTTCATCGACGCCAAGACCGGCAAACAGATCGGCTGGGAGTATGACGCGATGAACGAGATCGCCAAGCGGCTCAACTTCAAGGTCGAGTACCAGAACACCTCCTGGGACGCGATGATCCAGGCCGTTTCCGACAACCAGTACAACGTCGGCATGACCGGCATCACCATCAAGGACGACCGCAAGGAGAAGGTCGATTTCTCCGATCCCTATATGCGCTCGGAGCAGTTCATGCTGGTGCGCGGCGACGAGAGTCGATTCACCGACGCCAAGACGTTCGGTGCCTTCAAGGACGGGCTGATCGGCGCGCAGGCCGGCACCACGCCCTTCTACACCGCGGTCTACAGCGTGCTCGACGGCAATGAGCAGAACCCGCGCATCAAGCTTTTCGAGACCTTTGGCGCCACCGTGCAGGCGCTGAAGTCCGGCGACGTCGATGTCGTGCTGACCGACGGCACCGCCGGCAAGGGTTATGTCGATGCGTCGGAGGGCAAGCTGAAGCTCATCGGCGGGCCGCTCGGCACCGAGGATTTCGGCTTCATCTTCCCGAAGGGATCCGATCTGGTGAAGCCGGTCAACGCCGCGATCGCGGCGCTCAAGGCGGACGGGACGTTCGACGCTCTGAACAAGAAGTGGTTCCTTGACTACAAGATGGGGCAGTGAACTCGTCTTGGCGCATTCGTGGGGTGATGCACAACTCGCGCTAGGTCCGCGCCCGGCCGGCTTGGCACCCTGCCTTCGCGATGCCCGCCTCGGCGGCCACGCCTGATGGCGCCTTCGTCCTCCTCCAACAAAGCCGAATTCCCCTGGTGGCTTGCCGTTGCCGCCGCCCTTGCCCTGGCGGCGGCTTTGTTCATCGCGGCCAGCGATCTCTACGCCCAGGTCTTCGCCACCGTCGCCAAGGGCATCGGCATCACTGTCTTCGTCACCGTGGTCGCTTTCGCCCTGGCGTCGATCATCGGCCTCGGCATCGCGCTGATGGGCCTGTCCGCGTCGCCCTGGCTGCGCCAGATCGCCCGCTTCTATGTCGAGATCATCCGTGGCGTGCCGATCCTGGTGCTGCTGTTCTGGATCGCCTTTGCCGGCGCGCCGGGCTTCGTCGCGGCCTGGAACGCGCTGACCGCGCCGCTGCAAAGCGCCGGCTATCTCGGCGAGCTTCTTGTGCGCGACGTCTCGCTGCTGTGGCGCGCCATCATGGCGTTGACCATCGGCTATTCGGCCTTCATCTCCGAGGTTTTCCGGGCCGGCATCCAGTCGGTCGAGAAAGGCCAGATCGAAGCGGCCAAGGCGCTCGGCCTGAGCCGCGCGCAGCGCTTCCGGCTGATCGTGTTTCCGCAGGCGATCCGCACCATATTGCCGCCGCTCGGCAATGATTTCGTCGCCCTGGTCAAGGATTCCTCGCTGGTCTCGGTGCTCGGCGTCGCCGACATCACCCAGATGGGCAAGGTCTATGCCGCCGGCTCGTTCCGCTTCTTCGAGACCTATTCGATAACAGCCTATATCTATCTCATCCTGACTGTCGGCCTGTCGCTGGCGCTGAGGGCGCTGGAGCGGCGCTTGCGCCGCCAGCACGAGGAATAGTCTTTGGACGCAGACAGGGTTACGATCCTGTCGGCATACTGGTTTGGGGAGGTCTCATGATCGTCGACAAAGCCAATGCGGCGCTGGATTCCGTCTATGGCGCCGACACGCCGGAATCGCTGGCGCAAGCTTATGCCGCATGGGCCGCGACCTATGACAGCGAGACCGCCTCGCTCGGTTATCTGCTCCCCTTCCTGATCATTGCCTGGGTGGCGCGCTATGTCCCGCCCGATGAAGGGCCGCTGCTCGATGCCGGCTGCGGCACCGGCCTGTCTGGGCCGTCGCTGAAGGCGCTTGGCTATCGTGACATTGCCGGGCTCGACCTGTCGGATGACATGCTCAGGATCGCCGGCAGCCGCAACGCCTATGGCGAGCTGAAACAGGCGATGCTGGGTGGACCGCTGCCATGGCCGGACGGTCATTTCCGGGCCTTCTTCTCGACGGGTGTGTTCACCATCAGCCACGCTCCGGCGTCCGGCCTGCACGATCTGGTGCGCATCACCAAAAAGGGTGGCCACGCCATCTTCACTGTACGCGACCAGGTCTTTGAAAGCGGCGGCTTCCAGGCGGTGTTCGACGAACTGGAGCGGGCGGGTAAATGGCGCCTGGCAGAGCAAAGCCCGTGGTTCCGCTGCTACGCCATCGCCGAGCCGGATGCACTGGTGAAGACGTTTGTGTTCGAGGTCTTGTGAGCTGCGAGTTCGCCCGACGTTGGTGCCCTTTCTCCCTGAAAGTGCGGAAGTGAGGGTGAGGAACCCAATTCCTGCCCCGCCACGCCGCAATTGCCGAAAAGCCAAAACATTGGTATGAGCCACGCCATGGAAGAGCTTTTTGGCGATCCGGCTTACAAGGGGTTCGTGCTGCAGGACAGAAAACGCCTGCCGTCGCGCTTCTCCGCGCGCGTGTCCGGCGCGCTGACCAGCCGACTTACCTAGGCCAACCTGTTCAGGTCGTCGCGCCGGGAACTGCCCGGCGTCTGCTCTTTCCCATTCTCATATCGACGGATTTACGCACATGAGCGCACCGCGCACCCTCTACGACAAGATTTTCGACGACCACGTCGTCGACCGCCAGGACGACGGCACCTGCCTGCTCTACATCGACCGCCACCTCGTCCATGAAGTGACCAGCCCGCAGGCCTTCGAAGGCCTGCGCCTGAGCGGCCGCAAGGTCCGGCATCCGGAAAAGACGCTGGCCGTGGTCGATCACAATGTCTCGACCTCGCCCGAGCGCAAGTTCGGCATCAAGAACGAGGAAAGCCGCATCCAGGTCGAGGCGCTGGCCAAGAACGCCAAGGATTTCGGCGTCGAATATTATTCCGAGAACGATATTCGCCAGGGCATCGTCCACATCATCGGCCCGGAGCAGGGCTTTACCTTGCCCGGCATGACCATCGTCTGCGGCGACAGCCACACCTCGACGCATGGAGCGTTCGGTGCGCTGGCGCACGGCATCGGCACGTCGGAAGTCGAGCATGTGCTGGCGACGCAGACGTTGATCCAACGCAAGGCCAAGAACATGCTGGTGCGTGTCGACGGCCAGTTGCCGGAAGGCGTCACCGCCAAGGACATCATCCTGGCCATCATCGGCGAGATCGGCACCGCCGGCGGCACCGGCTATGTCATCGAATATGCCGGCGAGGCGATCCGCTCGCTGTCGATGGAAGGCCGCATGACGATCTGCAACATGTCGATCGAGGGCGGCGCGCGCGCCGGCCTGATCGCGGCTGACGAGACGACCTTCGCCTATGTCAAGGACAAGCCGCGCGCGCCGAAGGGCGCGGCCTGGGATGCGGCACTCGCCTATTGGAAGACACTGCAGTCCGACGAAGGCGCGCATTTCGACAAGGTGATCGTGCTCGACGCAGCGAAACTGCCGCCGATCGTCTCCTGGGGCTCTTCGCCCGAGGATGTCGTCTCCGTGCAAGGCATCGTGCCGAACCCGGACGATATCACCGACGAAAACAAGCGCACCTCCAAGCAGCGCGCGCTCGACTATATGGGCCTGACGCCGGGGACAAAGATCACCGACATCGCGCTTGACCGAGTCTTCATCGGCTCCTGCACCAATGGCCGTATCGAGGATCTGCGCGCCGCCGCCAAGGTGATCGAGGGCAAGACCGTCAATCCGCGCGTCAACGCCATGATCGTGCCAGGCTCGGGCCTGGTCAAGGAACAGGCGGAAGCCGAGGGCCTCGACAAGATTTTCCTGGCCGCCGGTTTCGACTGGCGCGAACCGGGCTGCTCGATGTGTCTGGCCATGAATGACGACCGGCTGAAGCCGCATGAACGCTGCGCCTCGACCTCGAACCGCAATTTCGAGGGCCGGCAAGGCTTCAAGGGCCGCACCCATCTGGTCTCGCCGGCGATGGCGGCGGCGGCGGCGATCGCTGGCCACTTCGTCGACATCCGCGACTGGAAATAACAGCCGGCCCACACGTTCCCACGTATGACAGACCCCGGACCGCATCGCGGCTCCGGGGTCTTTTTCATTCGAGCGGCCCGCATATTCGCCTAGAGCCGGATGATTTCAGGTCGAATCGACCTGAAATCTGAATCCGCCTCTAGATCAAAGAGATAGAGCATGATGTCGTCCGAAAACCGCTTCATACTTTTCGGCATCATGCTCTAGGCTTAACCGCTTGTTTGGGCTTGCCCTCTACTCTCTTACGTGACGTCAAACGAGGGGAAGTCACGGTCCTTTGGACACCGGCCTGTTCATAGCGCTGCTCAATCCAACGATCGCGCTGGCCCTCGGCGCGGCCTTCCTCGTGCTATGGACCCATCAGCGCCACCGCCCCCATCTGGCCGTGCTGGCGCTCAGTTACTCACTGGCGGCGGCCGGCTTCCTGTTTCAGCATTTCACGCTGCCGGTCGGCCTGGCACCGTCCAAGCTGCTTTCCAACCTGTGCTTCTGCCTGGCCGCGTCCTGTCTCGCCGGCGCGATCGTGGCGCGCTATGGCCGGCGCGTGCCTTATTTCGGCATCGGCGCGCTGGCGGGCAGCGGTATGGCTGCCTTCTGCTGGTTTCTGTTCGTCGAGCCGGATCTCACTTGGCGGATCCTGGTGGTCAATTTCGCAATAGGCGGCATCAGCCTGATCGCCGCCGCCGAATTGCGCACCGTGCGCGGTAACGGCCCGACGGAAAAAATCCTGCTCGCCCTGTCGCTGCTCGCCGGGCTCAATTTCTTCGTGCGGACGCTGGCTGTCATCATCGCGCACGGACCCTTCGAGAGTTACGACGAACTCCATGCTTCGTCCTATTGGACGACGGCTTTGCTGTCGCACGTGCTGTTATCCCTGCTGATCGCGCTTGCCCTGTTCACGGCCGCCGCACTCGACGTGATGAAGGCGCTCAAGGCCGAGACGCATACCGACCCGCTGTCAGGCCTGCTCAATCGGCGCGGCTTCGAGGAGCGCGCCGAGTTCCTGCTGCAGCGTTGCGCGGCGGCGAAGTTTCCGGTCGCGCTGGTGTTGGCCGACCTCGATCATTTCAAGGCGCTCAACGATGTGCACGGTCATGCCGCCGGCGACCGCGTGATCGCCGATTTCGCCGCCAAGCTCCGGTCCGCGACCGGCGCACGGGGTGCCGCCGGGCGCATCGGCGGCGAGGAATTCGCCGTGCTCTTGCCCCTGAGCGATCTCGCCGCCGCGCGGCTGTTCGCCGAGGCCGTGCGCACGCTCTATTCGGCGGGCGGCATCGACGGGCTCCCCGCCGGCACCAAGGTCACCGCCAGCTTCGGCGTGGCGGCCCGCAGCGGCGAGGAAGCGCTGGAACCGTTGATGCGCCGTGCCGACGAAGCGCTCTACAAGGCCAAGAGAAATGGCCGCGACAGTGTGCGCCTTTCCTACGAACGGCCGGAAGCGATGTTCGTGCCGGAGCCGTCCAGAGCCGGATGACTTCAGGTCGAATCGACCTGAAGTCATCCGGCCCCAATCAAAAGAGATAGACCATGATGCCGTCCGAAAACCGCTTCACACTTTTCGGGGGGTGCGAAAAGAGATGAGCGGCGCCAACTTCATCCTGTTGATCAATCTGTCGGTTGCCGGCCTTCTGGCGGCATCCTTCATGGCGGTCGCGTTCCATGATGCCGGCCGCGCGCCGGCACGATGGTTTGCATCAGGCTATGTCCTGGGCATGGCCTATTCGGCCATCGAATTCAGCATTCCCGCCTTCACCGATGCCCGGCTTCCGGTGGTGACCGCCTTCGCGGTTTTCCTTGGCGCAACAATAGCCTTCAATGCCGGACTGGCGCGCAAATACGGTATCGTGCCGCCATGGCCGGCGATGCTGTTCTTCCTCGTCGCCGCCACCATCGCCGTCTATCTTGTCCAGGACCTGCCGCGCCAGTCACTGGCCCGCATGACGGCCTACCAGCTTCCCTATGCCGTCATGCAATTCGTCGGGCTGGCCATTGTCTGGTCGTCGAGGCAAAGGCATGGCCGGCTCGATCGCATCCTGATGGCCGTGCTGGCCGCCAGCGGGCTGCTGTTCGCCTCAAAGCCGTTCATCGCGCATGCGCTCGGCGGCTGGGGGGCCAATCCGCAAGCCTATCTGCAAAGCAACTACGCGCTGGTCTCACAATCGCTCGGCACTGTCTTTGCCCTGGCGCTGGCGCTGCTGATGTTGGCCATCCTGGTTCGTGAGGCGCTTGCCGAAGTGACGTCCAAGTCGGAAACCGATACGCTCTCGGGATTGCTCAATCGTGGTGCCTTCACGCGCCAGGCCGAGCTCGCGGTGCTTGGCGCCATGCGGCAAGGCGTGCCGGTCGCCCTGGTCATCGCCGACCTCGATCATTTCAAGAGCATCAACGACAGTTTCGGCCATGCCTCCGGCGACCGCGTGATCGAGACCTTTGCCGGTTTCCTGCGCGAAGCCGCCGCCGGCCATCATGTCGCGGGCCGCCTTGGCGGCGAGGAATTCGCAATCATCCTGCCCGGGACCAACCTCGCCGCCGCCCGGTTGTTCGCCGAAGGCACGCGCAGCGCTTTCGGCGCGCAGCCCATCGACGGGCTGCCCGCGGACAATCGCTGCACGGCGAGTTTCGGGGTCGCCGAACTTCATCCGGGCGAAGAGATTGCCGATCTCATGCGGCGCGCGGACGAGGCGCTCTATCAGGCGAAGAATGCCGGGCGCGACTGCGTACGCATTTCCGCCGGGCCGGCGGATGCCCGGGTGTCAGCCGGGTCGGAAGCCAACGCTAGCGGCAGGGGCTGAGTTCGGGCATTTCGCCGTCGGACAGTCCGTACATGTAGCTGCGGCCTTTGACGAAGACCGGCGGCCGGTAGCAATCGCTGTAGCCTGATATCTCGTCGGATTCGTTCTGGTAGATCACCTTGGGCTGGCCGGCACTGGTGTAGTCGGACAACTGCTTGGCCAGTCTGCCCTCACCGACGAGGATGCGCTTGTAGCCGGCGGCGCTGTCGATGACGAGATTGCCGAAGGAATCGGCGTAGACGCGGTCCTGATGACGGGTCCCGGCGAGCGCCGGTACAGCCAGGCCGGCAACCGAAGCCGCCATGATGATCGCCGCAAGGCGCGATCTGCCAGAGTTCGAACGCATGGCGTCCTCCGTGTTCGAGGTTGATGGGATGCATGTCGTTGCCCAAACCGCTGACGCACCTTGGAGCGACATGCACAGCCTCCTCGAATCAGAAATTAACCTTTTCTTAACCTTTGTTAAGAGGCCGGCGCGTTTGGCGGCGATGTCTCGATAAACATGGTTAATATCCGTCTGGACAAAAATCCGGCGGCCATCATTCGGCCATGCTTGACCGCACCATCGCGGCCGGCATCGAATGGATCTGAGGGTAACGCCGAGGCAACCTTGATCTTGGGGTGGCATCGTGGCTAGTCTGCCGCGCGGGAGGACAGCATATGGCGTTACGCCGAACGGTTTGGATGTCCGTTTTCCCGTTGCTCCTTATCGTTGCTGCCTGCGTGCCGCAGGATGACGCGCCGAAGGCGGCCAACTCCGTCCCGCCCCCGCCGGCTCAGCAGTCCATCGCAGCCACGCCGCCTCCGGCACCTGCGACCAAGATCACCACCGACCTGACCGCGCCGCGATCCGGCATCGGCACGGCCACCTACAGATGCGGCAACAACGGCATGATCACCATCCAGAATCTCGGCTCGTCGTTGCATGTGGTCGGGCCTGACGGCGCGACCGAGGAGTTTGCGGCCTCGCCCGCCAACCAGTCCAGCCGCTACCAGGAGGCCGCGACGCATGACGCAATCGTGATCGACGGGCGTGAGGCGCTGGTGATGAAGAGGGGCTCGACGCCACAGACCTGCAAGCGATAGGGCCCGCGTAAACCGCCGCGGCCTATCGCACTGCAGCGAACGCTGTGCCGGCTTCTAATCGATTGAGGCGGAAGGCCGCCGGTTTGTCAGACTAAATGACGTTTCCAAAACGATTTTCTGGCTTTGACGCGGTGCAAAAAGAGCATTAGAAACCGGCTGTCCGAAGTCGCAACCGAAAGCGGTAATGCCGCATTTCCACCTGGGGCTCCAGAGACGCCGAACTGGGGGAGCCATGAGCAAATCACCAGCCACCCGCGAATTCGCCCGGCGTGAACGGCCACTTTCGCCGCACCTGAGCGTGTACCGGCCGCCGATCACCATGACGATGTCGATCATCCATCGCATCACCGGTGGCGCGCTTTATTTCGGTACGCTGCTGGTCGCGGCCTGGCTGATGGCGGCGGCAAGCTCGCAACCGGTTTTCGATTGGGTCAACTGGGCTTTCGGCACCTGGCTCGGCCGGCTCATCCTGTTCGGCTACACCTGGGCGCTGATGCATCACATGCTGGGCGGTGTGCGCCACCTGGTCTGGGATACCGGCGCCGGCCTCGAAAAGCACACGGCCTCCAAGATCGCCTGGGCAACGCTCGCGGGTTCGATCCTGCTCACATTGCTGATCTGGGTCGCCGGCTACATGGCGCGAGGAGCCTGACCATGAGTACTGGCAAGACCGACATGCGCACGCCGCTGGCGAAAGTCCGCGGCCTTGGCTCCGCCCGTGAGGGCACCGGCCATTTCTGGCGCCAGCGCCTCACGGCTATCGCCAACATTCCGCTGACATTGTTCTTCGTCGGGTTTCTCATCGCGCTCAACGGCGCCGGCTATGCGGAGGCGCGCGCGGCGCTTGCCAATCCGTTCGTCGCCCTGGTGCTGGCCCTGGTGCTGGTCTCCGGCCTTGTCCATATGCGGCTCGGCATGCAGGTGATCATCGAGGACTACGTGCATGGCGAAGGCATGAAGCTGGCGCTCATCGCGCTCAATACATTTTTCACTGTAGCGGTTGGCGTCGCCTCGATCTTCGCCCTGCTCAAGCTGGCATTCGGAGGCTGAGTTGGCCAAGGACGCGAAATCAGCCAACATGGCAGGCTATACTTTTGTCGACCACAAGTTCGACGTGGTGGTGGTCGGGGCCGGCGGTGCCGGCCTGCGCGCCACGCTGGGCATGGCCGAGCAGGGCCTGCGCACCGCTTGCATCACCAAGGTGTTCCCAACCCGCTCGCACACGGTGGCGGCGCAAGGCGGCATTGCCGCCTCGCTGTCCAATATGGGTCCGGATTCCTGGCAATGGCACATGTACGACACCGTCAAGGGGTCGGACTGGCTCGGCGATGTCGACGCCATGGAATATCTGGTGCGCGAAGCACCGGCGGCGGTCTACGAACTCGAGCACTATGGCGTGCCGTTCTCGCGCACCGAAGAGGGCAAGATCTACCAGCGGCCGTTCGGCGGCCACATGATGAACTACGGCGAAGGTCCGCCGGTGCAGCGCACTTGTGCCGCCGCCGACCGCACCGGCCACGCCATCCTGCACACGCTTTACGGCCAGTCGCTGAAGAACAACGCGCAGTTCTTCATCGAGTATTTCGCGCTCGACCTGATCATGGAGCCGGACGGCACCTGCACCGGCGTCGTCGCCTGGAATCTCGATGACGGCACCATCCACCGCTTCTCGGCCAAGATGGTGGTGCTGGCGACCGGCGGCTACGGCCGCGCCTATTTCTCGGCGACTTCGGCGCATACCTGCACCGGCGACGGCGGCGGCATGGCAGCCAGAGCCGGCTTCCCGCTGCAGGACATGGAGTTCGTGCAGTTCCACCCGACCGGCATCTATGGTGCCGGCTGCCTGATCACCGAAGGCGCGCGCGGAGAGGGCGGCTATCTCGTCAATTCCGAAGGCGAGCGCTTCATGGAGCGCTACGCACCGTCGGCCAAGGACCTTGCCTCGCGTGACGTCGTCTCGCGCTGCATGACGCTGGAGATCCGCGAGGGCCGTGGCGTCGGCAAGAAGAAGGATCATATATTCCTGCATCTCGACCATCTTGATCCAGCCGTGCTGCATGAGCGGCTGCCCGGCATCTCGGAATCGGCAAAGATCTTCGCCGGCGTCGACCTGACCAAGGAGCCGATCCCGGTGCTGCCGACGGTGCACTACAATATGGGCGGCGTGCCGACCAATTACTGGGGCGAGGTGCTGAGGCCGACGGCAGAGAACCCGGACAAGGTGTCGCCCGGACTGATGGCGGTCGGCGAGGCCGGCTGCGCCTCGGTGCATGGCGCCAACCGGCTTGGTTCGAATTCGCTGATCGACCTGGTGGTGTTCGGCCGCGCCGCGGCGATCCGCGCCGGCCAGGTCATCGACCGCAAGGCGGCGATCCCTTCGCCCAACGAAGCCTCGGTCGAGAGGATCATGGATCGCTTCGACGGACTGCGCCACGCCAATGGCTCGACGCCGACGGCGGTGCTGCGCGAGAAGATGCAGAAGGCGATGCAGGAAGACGCTGCCGTGTTCCGCACGCAGGAATCGCTGGAGAACGGCTGCAAGCGCATTTCGGAAATCTGGGGCGAGCTCAAGGACGTCAAGGTGTTCGACCGTTCGATGATCTGGAATTCCGACCTGGTCGAGACACTGGAACTTGAGAACCTGATGGCCAATGCCATCACCACGGTCTACAGCGCCGAGGCGCGTAAGGAGAGCCGTGGCGCGCATGCGCGGGAAGACTTTTCCGCGCGCGACGACGCCACCTGGCGCAAGCACACGCTGGCGAGGGTGAGTGAGGACGGCAAGGTGACGCTCAGCTACCGGCCGGTGCACACCGAGCCGCTGCTGGCCGAGAAGGACGGTGGCATCAGCCTCGCCAAGATCGCGCCCAAGGCCAGGGTGTACTGACAATGGCGCTGGCGGCGACGGGATATTCCGGCACGCCTCTTCCGGCCAAGCTCGGCCTGAAGGACGGCATGACCGCGGCCTTTATCGCGCTGCCGCCGGAACTCGACGACCTGACGGACGCCGTCGCCTTCGCCGAAGTCGATCGGCTGGCCGATTGGTCCGGCATTTCAGGCGTTGCTCTCAAATACGACGCTGTCCACGCCTTCACCAGGCAGCGCGCCGAGATCGAGAATCGCTTGGGCGATGTCGAGGCGGCGATCAAGCGCGACGGCATGGTCTGGGTGTCCTGGCCGAAGAAGGCATCGAAAGTGCCGACCGATGTCACCGAGGGTGTCGTGCGCACTGAAGCGCTGAAGCGCGACCTTGTCGACGTCAAGGTCGCCGCAGTGAATGAAATCTGGTCCGGGCTGAAGCTCGTCATCCGAAAGGACCTGAGGTAATGGTCGAACTCACGCTTCCCAAGAACTCGAAGATCCAGCAGGGCAAGACCTGGCCGAAGCCGGAGGGCGCCACCAATCTGCGGGAATACCGCATCTACCGCTGGTCGCCGGACGATGACGAGAATCCGCGCATCGACACCTATTTCGTCGACATGGACGATTGCGGGCCGATGGTGCTCGACGCGCTGCTCTGGATCAAGAACAAGATCGACCCGACGCTGACCTTGCGCCGCTCCTGCCGCGAAGGCATTTGCGGCTCCTGCGCCATGAACATCGACGGCTCCAACACGCTCGCTTGCACCAAGGGCTGCGACGACATTTCCGGCGCCGTGAAAGTCTACCCGCTGCCGCATATGCAGGTGGTCAAGGACCTGGTGCCGGACCTCACCAATTTCTATGCCCAGCACGCCTCGATCGAGCCGTGGCTGAAGACGGTGTCGCCGCAGCCGGCCAAGGAATGGCTGCAGAGCCATGAGGACCGCGAGAAGCTCGACGGGCTCTACGAGTGCATATTGTGCGCCTGCTGCTCGACCTCGTGCCCGAGCTACTGGTGGAACGGCGATCGCTATCTCGGCCCGGCGACGCTGCTGCAGGCCTATCGCTGGCTGATCGACAGCCGCGACGAGGCCAAGGGTGAGCGGCTCGACAATCTCGAAGACCCGTTCCGGCTCTACCGCTGCCACACCATCATGAACTGCGCGCAGACCTGCCCCAAGGGCCTCAACCCGGCCAAGGCGATCGCCGAGATCAAGAAGATGATGGTCGAACGGCGCGTCTGACGCCGACTATCTTGCCCGCCCTTGGGGCGGGCTGTCGTGTCGGCAAGGTCGGATCGTCCGGTCGCCGGCAGTGCTCCCATCGCCAGCCAATTTGTCGAGGCCTTGCATTCGCCTACCGTGACATACAATATCCATACATCTGGATCGCGAGGCGAAGGCAATGGACGACAATCAGGCTTCATGGACGCCGGTCATCCGCAAGGGCGCCGGGCCGGTCTACCTCGCCATTGCCGATGCCCTGTCGGCCGATATCGCTTCGGGCCGGCTGGCCGGCGGTTTCAGACTGCCG
This sequence comes from Mesorhizobium sp. HAY1-8B, assembly GCF_056868045.1. Lineage (NCBI taxonomy): Bacteria > Pseudomonadati > Pseudomonadota > Alphaproteobacteria > Hyphomicrobiales > Phyllobacteriaceae > Mesorhizobium > Mesorhizobium sp. HAY1-8B. The sequence continues at coordinate 694,152 of NZ_CP200321.1, read as the reverse complement.
CCGCAACGCGCGCTGGCGGACGCGCTGGGCATCGATTTCACCACGGTCAGCCGCGCCTATGCCGAGGCGCGCAAGCGGGGTCTGATCGACGGGCGGGTCGGGCAGGGCACCTATGTCCGGGCTCGGCGACCGACCGAGGGACGAGGTGTCTCGACCGGCCTTGTCGACATGAGCATGAACCTGCCACCCCGGTTCGAGGATGCCGGGCTGGTCGCGCGGATGTGGGATGGAATTGCCGATCTGCGGGCGGATGACGGGCTGGGCCTGCTTCTGCGCTACCAGGAGGCCGGCGGAACCGGTCGCGACCGCGCCGCTGGCGCGCGCTGGCTTTCACCGAGGCTCGGCGCCATTCCCGCGGAGCGGCTTCTGGTTTGCCCGGGAGCACAGGGCGCGCTGCTGGCGCTGGCCGGCGTGCTCGCCGGACCCGGCGAGACGATCTGTGTCGAGGCCCTGACCTATCCCGGCTTCCGGTCGCTGGCCGCGCATCTCAGGATCAATCTCGTCGGCGTGCCGATCGACGAGCATGGGCTCGTTCCCGAAGCATTCGAGGCCGTGTGCGCGGAGCATCGGCCAAAAGCCCTCTATTGCACGCCGACCTTGCACAATCCGACGACCGCGACCTTACCTCTCCGCCGTCGCGAGGCCTTGATCGAGATTGCCCGCCGCCATCAGATGCCCATTATAGAGGACGATGCCTATGGCGCCTTGCCGGCCGACCCCATGCCGCCGCTGGCCGCGCTTGCGCCGGATCTCGTCTATCATGTCGCGGGCCTGGCGAAATGCCTGTCCCCAGCGTTGCGGATTGCCTATCTCGTGCTGCCGGACGGCCGCGCTGCCGCCAGGGTGGCGGGCGCCATAAGGGCGACCGCCTCCATGGCCTCCCCCCTGACGGCCGCGATCGCGACCCGCTGGGTCGAGGAGGGAACCGCCGACGCGGTCCTTGCCGCGATCCGCGAGGAGTCGCGTCGCCGGCAGGCGATCGCCGCCGCCATTCTGCCGCCCGGCTTCGGACAGGCCGACCCGCGGGGCTTCCACGCATGGCTGCGGCTGACCGGTCCCTGGACGCGGGGCGAATTCACCGCGCGGCTGCGCTCGGCCGGCATCGGCGTGGTGGCGAGCGATGCCTTCGCCATCGCGTCGCCGCCCGAGGCTGTCCGCCTGGGACTTGGCGCGGCCGCGAACGAAGACGATCTGCGTGACAGCCTGCGGATCGTTGCGGACCTTCTGTCGCAGTCGCCGGCCATATCGTCGATGGTGGTTTGATCTTGTAGGGACTGCTCTTGACAATGTATGCATACATACCACATACATTGTGCAATCAATGACGCCGTGGAGACCAGCAAGTTCCTGCCGTCGCACGCGGGCGAGTGACCGCGAAAGGGCAGGGGTCTCTATGCAGGCGCCGCAGGCAAGGGCAAAACAAATGGTTCAGGATCGCGAATGGCCTCCCCTCTCACCGATTGAGACGGGCATAAGGGGACGGTGTCCGCGCTGTGGCGAGGGACATCTGTTCGAGGGCTTCCTGAAGCTGCGCAAGGGCTGCGAGGTCTGCGGGCTCGACTATTCGTTCGCCGACCCAGCCGATGGCCCGGCGTTCTTCGTGATCTGCTTCGCATGCGTGCCGAGCGTGGTGCTCGCGCTCTGGATCGAGGTGCGCTTTGAAGCGCCCTACTGGGTCCATCTCTTCACCACCTTGCCGTTCATGCTTCTGACCTGCATCCCGCCGCTGCGGCCGCTGAAGGGATGGCTGGTGGCCAGCCAGTATTTCTACAAAGCGGAGGAGGGCCGGATGGTAACACCGCTGATCCCGCCGGCATCCGCCGTGGTGACCGGCTCGACCGCGACCTTGCCTGGCGACGACAGGCTGTGACGACAGCAATGGCGAAAATGACGGTTGAACGGCGCGTGCGGTGGCGGCTATAGGCATTGGATGGAGTGCTCGAGGAAATCAACCTGGCCGGCATGGCCAGGGATGACGCCCGTCAAGCCCGCAAACGAACGCTTGCAACCGATCTCTACCGCCGGGAGGCTGAACTTTCATGAGCGAAGACCTTCCCATCCTCAATCCCGTCGAAGCGCGCGTGCTCGGCTGCCTGATCGAGAAGAAGGAGCTGACGCCTGATGTCTACCCGCTGACGCTCAACAGCGCACTTGCCGCCGCCAACCAGAAGACGGCGCGCGAGCCGGTGATGGCGCTGGAGCAGACAGAGGTGCACCGGGCACTGAAGCTGCTCGAGCAGAAGGGGCTTGTGCGGCAGATGTTCGGCTCGCGCGTCGAGCGCTATGAGCATCAGATGGCGCAGCGCTTCTCGCTGACCACGCCGCAGAGCGCGTTGCTCGGCCTGCTCTTGCTGCGCGGACCACAGACGGCGCACGAGCTCCTGGCGCGAGCCGAGCGCATGGCGCGATTTTCCTCGATCGAAGACCTGCGCGGTGAACTCGACATGCTGATCGGCCGTCGGCCGCCGCTGATCCAGGAAATACCGCGCGGGCCGGGCCAGCGTGAGGACCGTTATGTGCATCTTCTCGCCGGCCCGCTGGACGTCGCGGTGCTATCGGCGCAGCGCAGTGCCCCGGCCTTGCCTCACTCCGACCTGGAAGCGAGGCTGGAGGCTCTGGAGCAGGAAGTCGCGGCACTTCGCGCCCGGCTTGACGCGCTGGGCGCTTAGGGCCGCCAGCACTCATTCGAGACGTTGACGCAGGGTGCCGTTGCCCCCAATGAAAACGCCGGCTCTTGGGTCGGCGTTTGTCACTTCAGGGCATCCTGCTCTAGCCAAGCCTGGCGTCGAGCGACACTTTTATGGCGCCAAGAGCCTTGGAGACCGGGCATTCGGCCTTGGCCTTCTCGGCCAATTCCTTGAATTTCGCCGCATCGATGCCGGGCACCTTGCCGACGAGCGTGATCGCGCTGCCGGTGATGCCGGTGCCCGGGACCAGCGTCACCACGGCCTTGGCGTCGAGTTCGGCGGCGGGCGTGCCGTTCTCGGCCAGGAAATGCGAAAGCTGCATGGCGTAGCAGCCGGCATGGGCAGCCGCGATCAGCTCTTCCGGATTGGTGCCGGATTTGCCGCTTTCATCCTCGAAGCGCGCCTTGAACGAATAGGGCGTGCCTTTCAAGGTTCCGCTCTGGCTGTCGAGCGTGCCCTTGCCTTCTTTCAGATTGCCTTTCCAGACGGCGGTTGCGGTGCGGTCCATGAAGTCCTCCTTGGCCTCGATTGCGCCGGCCCGGCGCCGGCGTTCCAGCCAACTATAGCGCGGGCGCGGGGGAAGGCCACCGCGCGATCGCAGCGGAAACCGCGACATTGGTGTCGGGCCGAAATTTTTCCTGAAAAAAGCGCGTGCGAAAATGTCGACTTCCATCCGGCCCGGCCGTCCTGGGGGCGGCCATCGGATTTGTGGCCGGATGGAGGTATCACATGGACAATCTGTTTTTCGCATTGTGGAAGAGGCCAGGCCATAAGGCCGGGCGACAGGAAGATCTCTGGCTAGACCCGCCGGTGGGCGGCTTCGGCAGGCTGCTGGCGGCTGTTGCCATCATCGGCGCCGCGGCATGCCTTCTCGACCACGCGGCCGCGGTCGACGGCAAGGCTGACACGCTCGTCGCCGCATCCTATGATTCATCGCAGCACGGGAGCGCGCAATGAAATATGTCTGTCTGGTCTATGGTGAGGAAAAAGACCTCCATGCATTGACCGTGGAGCGCGGGGCCAAGCTCGACGCCGATTCGCTGGCCTATGACAGGTCCTTGGATCAACAGGGCAAGCTGATCATCGCGCAGGCGCTGCAGTCGGTGAAGACCTCGAAGTCGGTGCGACGGCGCAAGGGCAAGCGCCTTGTCACCGACGGCCCTTTCGCCGAAACCAAGGAGCAGTTGCTTGGCTTCGTCATGATCGAGGCGGACACTCTCGAGGAAGCGCTGGACATCGCCGCCGACATTCCGCTGGCCGAACTCGGCACGATCGAGGTGCGGGCGATCTATGACATACCCGGGTCATAGGCGGCGCGTGGCTTTGGCGGTTGGGCCTGCAATCGGCTTGTTCAGTCGCTCAAGCTCCACCAGCCGCAAATTGAATTTTCTTCGCCAGAGGCAACTCTTGCGTGTTGAAGCAACGTGGCAGGTCTCTTATCGTCCGTCGGATTCCTGGGGGATTTCGACATGCCTTTCCTGATTGCTGTCCTTGGCGTGCTCGGGGCGGCGGCGTTCTGGTGGTACCGGATGAAGGCCATGAACGACGCCGCGCGCGAGGTCGCCGATGTCGTCGGGCGCGTGCAAGGCAACATCAGGCGCAAGAAGCTGTGCAATCAGGCGGCCCTGTCGCCGCTGACGGCGATCGACGATCCGGTGGTGGCCGCCGCGACGCTGATTACATCGATCGTCTCCGAGAACGGCCCTGTCCTGCCGCGGCGAGAAGCCGTCATTCGCGCGGTGATCTCCGAGATCGCCGACAAGAAGAAGACCGACGAGGCGATCAACTACGCCAAGTGGGCGGCCTCACAGATCGACGACACCACTGTCGTCATCGACAAGCTGGCGCCGTTCCTGCGCGAGCGCCTCGACGTATCGGAACGAAACGACCTGCTGCAGATGGTGAACCGTGCGGCCCAAGGCGGCGAGGAGCGTCTTGAGATCGCCGACCAGCGCATGCTGAGGCTGCGGCAGAGGCTGGGCTTTGAAGTGAACTAGGTGTGCTGATGTTCAGGTGAAGCCGGCCTGCGAACGACGGCTTCCTGCGCTTCCGGCCTTCGCCGGCCGAAGCACTCATGAGTGGCGTTGCAGTTAAGGCTACCGGCCGGCGTAGGCCAATGCTCACGTATTTGAGTACGCCCCGCTCCGTTCTCAAAAACTACCGTTCTCGACATGGTGTCGGAATTGGGCGCCAGTTCAGCGCATTTCACGCCGACTTCCTCATTACGACGGGTATAAATTATCGGTCAGGTCGGTTGGCTCAAGGAGACTTTGCATGCGCGGTCATTGCTTATGCGGCGTTATTGCTTTTGAAGTCGATGGCCCGGCACAAGCCTGCGTGAGCTGTCATTGTGAAAGTTGTCGGCGGCAATGTTCTGCGCCGATGACCACCTACATTGGCGTCTTGGACAGCCAATGGCGATGGCTGGGCAAGCCGCCGAAGGTATTCAACTCTTCTCCCGGTGTGGAAAGAACATTTTGCGATCACTGTGGCTCGCCGCTGTCCTTCCGCTCAAAGAACATGTCCGGTGTCATGCATTTTTTTGCCGCAGCGATGGAGGAGCCGGAAAAATTTGCACCAACGCTGCATGTCGCTTTCGAGGAGAAGCTCCCTTGGTTGAAACTCGCCGACGGCCTGCCGACACGTGTCGGGCCTGACTATACGAAAGACTAGATCGCCTCGCCCTTCAAAAGCCTCGGCGTACCGGCCGAAAGTCCCGATGCCTGCCGGATGAAAAACTCCTTCAAGCGCGGCATGCGCTCGACGAGGCCGAGGCCGATGTCGCGGACGGCGCGCAGTGGAGTGATGTCGTTGGAAAACAGCCGATTCAGCACATCCGTGGTGACGCCCATCTGCACCGTGTCGAAACGGCGCCATTGCTGGTAGCGCTCGAGCACGTCGAGCGCACCGATGTCCTGCCCGAGCCGGTCCGCCTCGACGATCACCTCGGCAAGTGCCGCCACATCCTTGAAGCCGAGATTGAGGCCCTGTCCGGCGATCGGATGGATGCCGTGGGCGGCGTCGCCGGCAAGGGCGACGCGCGGCGCGACGAAGGCCCGTGCAATGGTGAGGCCGAGCGGCCAGGCGCGCGGCTTGTCGGCGACACGGATCTCTCCGAGCTTCAGGCCAAAGCGTTGTTCGAGCTCATGCTCGAAGACGAGATCGTCGCCCTCCACGAGCGCCTTGGCATCTTCCGTGCGTTCGACCCAGACGATCGACGAGCGGTTGGTGCCGTCCTCGTCGGGTTTCAGCGGCAGCGTGGCAAAGGGCCCGGCGGGCAGGAAATGTTCTTCGGCGCGGCCGTTGTGAGGCCGCTCATGCGCCACCGTGCAGACGATGCCGGACTGGCCGTATTCCCATTTCACCGTCTTGATGCCGGCCATGTCGCGCAGCTTCGAATTGACGCCGTCGGCGGCGACCAGCAACCGCGCCGTCAGCGCGGCGCCATCGGCCAGATGCACCGATATACCGGCACCGCCGGTCTCAAAACCCTGCACCGCGACGCCTTCGATGATATCGATGCCGAGCTTCTCGGCCCTGGCGCGCAAGGCGCCGTTCAACGCCTTGTTGGCGATCATGTGCGCGAAGGGCTCGCCCGGCGCCACTTCGCCGCCGAAGGTCAGGAAGACGGGGCGCACCGGATCGGAGCTGCGTGAATCGGTGATGATCATTTCGGTGATGGCCTGCGCCTGCGGGGCGATCTCGGCCCAGACGCCGAGCTGTTCGAGCATGCGGCAGGCGGCAGCGGCAATGGCCGAGGCACGGCCATCGCGTTGCCAAGCGCCGGCCGGCGCGGCATCGACCAACGCCACGGCAAGACCCGGCCGCGCCTGCTTCAGCGAGACGGCGGCGGCCAGTCCGACATAGCCGGCGCCGGCAACGAGGATATCGAGCCCGGATCTGGTCTTGGCGTCCGCCTTGCGTTCCATTGTCTTGGCTCCTTGCGCACCGACCGGGCTTGCGCCCTTGACGGCTCGTCCTTCCTGTCGGAAACCGCCATAGCAATTTTGCGGCGAGGTCACAAAACATGACGGCGGCCATGGACGAGCTTCTGCGCATTCTCGACCTCGAGAGGCTCGAACACAATCTGTATCGTGGTCGCAGCCCCCAGGTGGAGTGGCAGCGCGTGTTCGGCGGCCAGACCATCGCCCAGGCGCTGGTGGCGGCGCAGCGCACGGTCGAGCCGGATCGCTTCGTGCATTCGCTGCACGGCTATTTCATGCGGCCAGGCGATATCAAGGTACCGATCGTCTACGAGGTCGACCGCATCCGCGACGGCGGCTCCTTTACCACACGACGCGTGCTGGCGATCCAGCACGGACAGGCGATCTTTTCGCTGGAAGCCTCGTTCCAGGTCGATGAAAAGGGGCTCGAGCATCAATTCGCGCTGCCCGACGACGTGCCGCCGCCGGAGGGCCTGCAGACCCAGCGGCAGCTGCTCGAGAAGGCCGAACGCGTGCCGGAAGCGGTGCGACGTTTCTGGGCGCGTGAGCGGCCGCTGGAGCTCAGGCCGGTCAATCTCCAGCACTATGAGAGCCGCGACAAGCTGCCGCCCCGGCAGAATGTCTGGATCCGGCTTGCCGGGCCGGTTCCCGACGACCGCGCGCTGCAATCGGTGCTGCTCGCCTATCTCTCCGACATGACGTTGCTCGACACCTCGACCTTCGCGCATGGGCGCGGCCTGTTCGATCCCGATATCCAGGCGGCAAGTCTCGACCATTCCATGTGGTTTCACCGACCGCATTCGCTCGACGGCTGGCTGCTCTATGCGCAGGACAGCCCTTCGAGTTCGGGATCGCGCGGCTTCAGCCGCGGCACGCTCTATGCCCGCGACGGCACGCTGATCGCCTCGGTGGCCCAGGAAGGCCTGATCCGGCTCAAGCGTTGAGCATTGCGAGTCTTGTTTGAGCAGGATGACTGGACAAACGAAAATCGTTTGTCCGAGAAAACCGAGCTCCCGCCTTTCGCGCCAGGCTCAAAGCCGGCAAAATAGGCAAAATGGAAAAATTGCACAAATTTTGAGCATATGGCGCGCCGCAGCGACCGGCGCCTGCTGACCTCGGTCACTCCATTCCCTTTGTTTACAACAGGTTAACACGCTGCTTCGGCACTTGGCACGGAGCTTGAATCCTTGGGGGCACTCTCCGGCTCCTTGGGATCGGTGAAGTCGTGCAAACGCGGGGGACCGCAACAGCAAAGGGTGAAACCTTATGAAAATCGTGATGGCAATCATCAAGCCGTTCAAGCTGGACGAGGTACGCGAAGCGCTTACCGCCGTCGGCATCCAGGGCCTGACCGTCACCGAAGTCAAAGGCTACGGGCGTCAGAAGGGGCATACGGAAATCTATCGCGGGGCGGAATACGCGGTCAGTTTCCTGCCGAAGATCAAGATCGAGGTCGCGGTCAGTGCCGACACGGTCGACAAGGCCGTCGAAGCCATCACCGCCGCGGCCAAGACCGGCCAGATCGGCGACGGCAAGATCTTCGTTTTCGGCATCGACCAGGCGGTGCGGATCCGCACCGGCGAAACAGACACCGACGCGCTCTAAGCGGCGAACACGTATTCCAATGGAGAGTTCAATGAATATTTCTTCCACCTTGAAGACGACGGGACGGGCGGCCCTTCTGGGCTCGCTTGCTCTCGCAGCATTGGGCAGCGTCGCCGCCTTCGCGCAGGAAGCAGCTCCGGCCGCTGCCGCCGCCGCACCGGCTGCCGCCCCCGCGCCGGTGCTCGATACCGGCAATACCGCCTGGATGCTGACCTCGACGGCGTTGGTGCTGATGATGACCATCCCGGGCCTGGCGCTGTTCTACGGCGGCATGGTGCGCAAGAAGAACGTGCTCGCCACCATCATGCAGAGCTTTGCCATCACCTGCCTGGTGACGATCCTGTGGTTCATGTTCGGCTATTCGCTCGCCTTCTCCGACGGCGGCGGCATGAATGCCTATCTCGGCGGCTTCTCGAAATTCTTCCATCACGGCATCACCACCTCGACGCTGTGGGCGCCCGGGGTCGCGAACATTCCTGAATTCGTCTTCTCGATGTTCCAGATGACCTTCGCCATCATCACGCCTGCCCTCATCGCCGGCGCCTTCGCCGAGCGCATGAAGTTCTCGGCGCTGCTGATCTTCATGGCGCTGTGGCTGCTGGTCGTCTATGCGCCGATCGCGCATTGGGTCTGGGGCGGCGGCTTCCTTGGCGCGGCCGGCGTGCTCGACTTCGCCGGCGGCACGGTCGTCCACATCAATGCCGGTGTCGCCGGTCTCGTCTGCGCCCTGGTTCTGGGCAAGCGCGAGGGCTATGGCACCACCAACATGGCACCGCATAACCTGGTCTACTCGGTGATCGGCGCTTCGCTGCTGTGGGTCGGCTGGTTCGGCTTCAACGCCGGTTCGGAACTGGCGGCCGACGGCCTTGCCGGCGCCGCCATGCTCAACACCCAGGTCGCTACCGCCGCGGCGGCCCTTGCCTGGATGTTCGCCGAATGGATCGTCGCCAAGAAGCCTTCGGTGCTCGGCATCATCTCGGGTGCCGTCGCCGGCCTGGTCGCGGTGACGCCGGCTTCCGGCTTCGTCAACCCGACCGGCGCCTTCATCGTCGGCATCGTCGCCGGCGTGGTCTGCTACATCTCGGCGGTCAAGGTGAAGCACATGTTCGGCTATGACGACTCGCTCGATGCCTTCGGCGTCCATGGCGTCGGCGGCGTGGTTGGTGCGTTGCTGACCGGCCTGCTCGCCGATCCGGCGATCAACAGCCTGTCGTCGGGTGCCTCCGTCGGCAAGCAGCTCTACGGCATCGTCTTCACCATCCTGTGGACGGCGATCGCCACCTTCGTGATCCTCTACATCGTCAAGGCGCTGGTCGGCCTGCGTCCGACGACCCAGGAAGAGGTCGAAGGCCTCGACATCTCCCAGCATGGCGAAGTGGTGCCGTAAGGCCAGCCTCGCCAAGGGGCCGGCGGATCCTCCTCCCGCCGGCCTCATATTTTCACGCAACTTACACCTGAAGGCCACGGTTCGGTTTTCACCGGAGTTGCTCCAGAGATCCCGTCGTGACGTTCTCGAAAGAGGCTCACGCATTGAGGCCCGAAGCAATTCGGGCCTCTTTTTTGGAAAATCGTACGCTTCGAAAAGGCGAAGGAGGAATCGTTTTTCGGAATGATCACGTTCGCGTGATCGGCCAAAGGGAAGAAACATAGGGCTTCCCGGCTCCGTACTGGGGTTAGCGAGCGCCGTTCCGACGCTCGCTACCAACAGGGAAGGAACCAACTGATGAACATTAAGAACATCTTCCTGGGAGCGCTGGCTCTGTCGATGCTCAGCGGTGTTGCACTTGCTGGCGCGCTCGACGAGCCTGACAACATGGCGCCGTTCTTCACCGATTCCGGCATGAAGACCATGAAGCCGGAAGCGGACTTCAAGGCAGCCTGGGCCTCGACGGCCAAGGACAAGCAGGACACGATGATGAAGGAGTGCCAGGACGCGGCGATGAGCAAGCCTCATGCCGAATTCTGCGCCAACCTGATGATGTACGCCGGTCACAAATGATCGCGCGGGATCGGGTCCGGAAGGCCCCGATCGCTTCGTCGTTTCAAGACAAGAATGGCGGGCTTCGCGGCCCGCCATTCCTGTCCGCGGGGCGGCATCGGTAAAAAGCCATGGTTAATGCGGCCTTAACCTTCCCACAGCTAGTCTGACCTCCGAATCTGCCGGAGTGCGTCATGCGCTCCGGCCAGGCAATCTGACGGGGAAGAGCATGCGTTCAGGGGCTTCAGCACCGCTCGCGCTGGCCGATACGGGGCACGGCATCCAGGCTTTCGCGCGGCGCCAGGTCGGCCGTCTGGTCGGTGCCGGCATGTTCCTGGCGGTGGCCTTCGGGGTTGCCAGCCTCGCCACCTGGAATGTTGCCGATCCAAGCTTCTCGCACGCCACCAACAACACCGTCACCAACGCCATGGGCTATGCCGGCGCTGTGTTCTCCGATCTTGCCATGCAGTTCTTCGGCCTTGCCGCGGTTGCTGCGCTGGTCCCGGCCGTGGTCTGGGGGTACCTGCTGTTTTCGGCGCGCGGCGTCGACAGGCTGCCCAAGCGCGGGCTGTTCTGGTTCGGTTTCGCGCTGCTCGCCGCCGCCATCGCCGGCTGCATCGTTCCACCCAAGACCTGGCCGCTGCCCACCGGCCTTGGCGGCGTGTTCGGTGACATGGTGCTCAAGATTCCCGGCGTCCTCATCGGCGGCTATCCGACCGGACTGATCGCCAGCGTGCTCGCAGTTCTGCTGGCTGCACCCGCGCTCTGGCTGTTCGCCTATGGCTCGGCGCTGATCGGGCGCAAGAACGGCTTCGCCGTGATGGAGGAACCGGCCGCGGACCCGCGCGAGGACGATCTTCTGTTCGACAATGACGAGGATGAGGGTGACGAGGGCATATTGGCGCTCGGCGCCATCACCCATTGGTGGCTGTCGCTGCGCGCGTGGATGCATCGGCGCGCGGTACGCCGCAGGCAGGAGCGGGACGAATACGAGCCGGAGCTGGAGCCGCGCGCCAGCGCCTGGCGCCGCGCCGCCGAACGGGTCGAATCGGCCGAGTTCGCCGAGCAGCGCATGAGCCAGGATGGCCGCGCCCGCGTCGAGCCGGAATTCTTCGCCGCCATGGTCAATGACCGCAGCGTTTCCGTCGATCCGGATGATGACGATATCTTCGACCGCGACGACGAGGACATGGATCTAGACGAGAAGCCCATCGTCCAGCGTCGCGCGGGCTCCGCCGCCAAGGTGCAGCAGTTCCGCTCCGACGCCGCCACCCGCGTCGAGGCGCCGGCACCACGCCCGGCGCCCGGCGCGCGCGTCCAGCGTGAGGCGCAGACCTCGCTGATCGGCTCGGACAAGTTCGAGATGCCGTCGCTGCATTTCCTGTCCGAACCGAAGAACGTGGCGAAGGACCCGAGCCTGTCGAAGGACGCGCTGGAGCAGAACGCGCGCCTGCTCGAAGGGGTGCTGGAAGATTTCGGCGTCAAGGGCGAGATCATTGCCGTACGCCCCGGTCCCGTGGTCACCCTCTATGAGCTGGAACCGGCGCCCGGCATCAAATCGTCCCGTGTCATCGGCCTCTCCGACGACATCGCCCGCTCGATGAGCGCGATCGCCTGCCGCGTCGCCGTGGTGCCCGGCCGCAACGCCATCGGCATCGAATTGCCGAATGCCAAGCGCGAGACGGTGTATCTGCGCGAGATCATGGCCAGCCGCGACTTCGAGACGACCAAGGCCAAGCTGGCGCTGGCGCTGGGCAAGACCATCAATGGCGAGGCCGTCATCGTCGACATCGCCAAGATGCCGCACGTGCTGGTCGCCGGCACCACAGGCTCGGGCAAGTCGGTCGCCATCAACACCATGATCCTGTCGCTGCTCTACCGGCTGACGCCGCAGGAATGCCGGCTGATCATGATCGACCCTAAGATGCTCGAACTTTCCGTCTATGACGGCATCCCGCATCTGCTGACGCCCGTCGTCACCGACCCGAAAAAGGCGGTGGTGGCGCTGAAATGGACCGTGCGGGAGATGGAGGACCGCTACCGCAAGATGTCCAAGGTCGGCGTGCGCAACATCGACGGTTTCAACGCCCGGGTTCAGCAGGCCGAGAAAAAAGGCGAGAAGATATCGCGTACGGTGCAGACCGGCTTCGATCGCCAGACCGGCGAGGCGATCTACGAGACCGAGAATCTCGACCTCGAGCCGATGCCCTACATCGTCGTCATCATCGACGAAATGGCAGACCTGATGATGGTCGCCGGCAAGGACATCGAAGGTGCCGTGCAGCGCCTGGCGCAGATGGCGCGTGCCGCCGGCATCCATGTCATCATGGCGACGCAACGTCCCTCCGTCGACGTCATCACCGGCACCATCAAGGCCAACTTCCCGACCCGCATCTCCTTCCAGGTGACGTCGAAGATCGACAGCCGCACCATTCTGGGCGAGCAGGGCGCCGAGCAGCTGCTCGGCATGGGCGACATGCTCTACATGGCCGGTGGCGGCCGCATCCAGCGCGTGCACGGTCCTTTCGTCTCCGACGACGAGGTGGAGAAGATCGTCGGGCACCTGAAGCTGCAGGGCGTACCCGAATATCTCGACGCCATCACCGAGGATGACGACGAGGACGACGACGAACCGTCCGGCAAGGGCGGTTCCGGCGGTGGTGGTGGCGGCAATTTCGAGGATTCCGACGACCCCTACGACCAGGCGGTCGCCGTGGTGCTGCGCGACGGCAAGGCATCGACCAGCTACATCCAGCGCCGTCTCGGCATCGGCTACAACCGCGCCGCCTCGATCATCGAGAAGATGGAAAAGGAAGGCATTGTCGGCCCGGCCAACCACGCGGGAAAACGCGAAATCCTGGTGCCGACCGAAGAGGACAAGTTCTGATGGGAAGCCGGCCGCAACCTTGAACCTCGCGGCGCGTTGAAGCGAGGGGTGCGCCGCCAAACTTCAGCCCAACTGGGGGTTCAGGACAGCGACAGATACAGGAATCATCAAGCGAGTGACCGACATGAAGAACGATCTTTCCGCACTCAGCGATTTTGCTCCGACCCGTCGTCAGCTGCTCGGCCTCGGCCTTGCCTTTGCGGGTGCCGCCGCCATCAATGTGGTGCCCGGGTTCCAGTTGCTGGCCTCGGCGCAGGCGGCCGTGCCCACGGCCGCACAGAAAATCGCCGACCATTTTTCCGCGGTCAAATCGATGAGCGGCGAATTCGTCCAGTTCGGCCCCAAGGGCGAGCAGACCGGCGGCAAGTTCTTCCTGGAACGGCCGGGCAAGATCCGCTTCAACTATGACGGAGCGTCGAATTTCCGGGTGATTTCGGACGGCAAGTCGGTGGTCATCCTCAACAAGAAGCTGAACACGTCGGATCTCTATCCGCTGTCGAAGACGCCGCTGAAGCTCCTGCTCGACGATCGCATCGACCTCTCCGGCGATCGCGTCAAGAGCGTCAAGGAAGAGGACGACCTCACCACCATCAAGCTCGCCGACAAGTCGGTGTTCGGCAATGCGATGATCACCATGATGTTCGATCCGAAAACCTATGATCTGCGGCAGTGGACGATCACCGACGCGCAAGGCAAGGACACCACGGTGATGATCTTCAACACCAAGGAAGGCGTCAGCTTCGCCGCCGACACCTTTGCCATCGACTATACGGCCAACCGCGAGCTGAACACCAAGACGCGCTGAGGTACACTAATATTAGGGTGAGGCCGGCCTGCGAATGGCGGCCTCCTGCGCTTCTCCGTTCTACTGCGTCGCAGTAGAAAGAATTCACGCACCAAACGTACGCTCCGCATCTCGGAATCCATCGTTCTCGACTCGGCCTGACCTGAATCTCAGCGCATCTTGGGCCGCGCTTGAGCGGGTTCCGAACATGGCCCGGCTTGTCTTTGTGGCGCCCGGCTGGCAGTTTCCGGACTGACTCCCTCAAAAAGGCGTCTTCTCCGCCAGGATTCATCGGTCCTGGCTGGAAGTACGCTGTCCGGATTGCCAATGCCCTTTTCGATAGCCACCTGGAACATCAACTCCGTGCGCCTGCGCATGCCGATCGTCGAACGCCTGCTCGATGAGTACGCCCCCGATGTGCTGTGCCTGCAAGAGACCAAGGTTCCGGACGAATTGTTCCCGGAAAAGGCATTCCGCAAGCTCGGCTACGGGCACATCGCCTTTCATGGCCAGAAGGGCTATCACGGCGTCGCCACCGTGGCGCGGCGGCCGATCGAGGTGGTCGAAAAGCGCCGTTTCTGCGAGATCGAGGACAGCCGGCATTTGTCGGTGACGGTGCGCGCCGGCGGCAAGACGATCCTGCTGCACAATTTCTACGTTCCGGCGGGCGGCGACGAACCGGATCCCGAAATCAACAAGAAATTCAAGCACAAGCTCGATTTCGTCGCCGAGATGAACGCCATCCGCGCCGAGCACAACGAGGTGTCCGCTTCGGTGCTGGTCGGCGACCTCAACATCGCGCCGCTCGAGCACGACGTCTGGTCGCACAAGCAATTGCTCAATGTGGTCAGCCACACGCCGGTCGAGACCGAAAACTTCGAGGCGATGCGGCTCGCCGGCAACTGGGTCGACCTGATGCGGCTCAACGTGCCATCAGACCAGAAGCTCTACACTTGGTGGAGTTATCGCGCGCAGGACTGGGAAGCGTCGAACCGGGGCCGGCGGCTCGACCATGTCTGGTCGTCGCCCAACCTGGTGCCCGATTTCGCCGGTTACGAAATCCTGAGGGCGGCACGCGGCTGGGACCGCCCCTCGGACCATGTGCCTGTCATTGCGCGGTTCGATCTGGACTAGCCCTTGTTCGACGCCGTTCCCACTCCGGCCGCAGTTGCGACATGACCAGTTCGTCACGATGCACGCCATTGAAGAATGCGCTGCCTCGCGCAATACCCTCCGCCGTGAAACCGGCAGCCTCATAGGCGCGCCGCGCGCGATGATTGTCGGGGAAAAGGCCAATGCAGAGCCGATAGGCACCCGTTTCGACAAAAACCTGTTCCACCGTTGCCGTCAGCAGCATTCTGCCCTGGCCTTGCCCAGGCGCGACGACGGCAATGCGTTTGACCAGCGTCACGCGTTCGGCAGAAGCCCAACCGCGCAGGATCACGAAGCCGATCTGTGCGGAACCGTCCATCCCAACAAAATAGGCGTGATTGCCGTCGACAAAGGCTTCGTGATGGCGCGCCTCATCCCAACGTCCGACAAAGGCGTCGTAGCCTTCGCGCCGTTCGGTCGCCATGATGAAGGGCAGGTCATTTTCGGTGGCGCGAACAAGCCGGAAGTCCATCCGCGGCTCTCACCTATCCTGAAAACCGCGACGCCAGTTCCTCGATACGGCGGATCATGGCCTGGAATTCCTCGGAGATGCGCTGGTGCAGTTTCATCGCGACTTCCGGATATTCCTCCAGGATGCGGCGGAACATCTTGCGGCTGAGGCGGATCACTTCCGAGTCGATTTCGGCCGACGCGCTCGTCAGCCGGTTGGTGTCGGCGATCAATGCCAGTTCGCTGAGCATCGTGCCGGGGCCGGCCTCGCCGATCGGGATGCGTTGGCCATTCTGCTCGCGGTAGAGCACGATGCGCCCACTGACCACGATATAGGCCGAATCGGCCTCGTCATCCTCGCGGTAGAGCTTGTGGTCGGCCCGCACCACGGTGGTCTCGGCGCCGAAGGCGAGCAGGCGCAGTTGTTCCTGCGTGAAACCCTCGAAGAGCCTCACGGCGGACAGGATGCGGATGTCGTCATCCAACGCCATCTCTAGCTGCGTCCCCGAACGGTCAGTCCAATCCCTCCTTCACGAGTCGATCCCGTATACCCTCCAACAGGATCGCACCCGAAAGCGGTCCCGCCCAGACCGCTCTATCCCTTTAGTTTTCGCAATTCCGGACGGAAAACCGCCCACACTTTTCCTGGAATTGCTCATTGGATAATGAAATGTTTAAGGAACCAGCTTGTAGCCGCCGCTTTCTGTCACAAGAATTTCCGCATTGGAAGGATCGCGCTCGATCTTCTGGCGCAGACGATAGACATGGGTTTCCAGCGTGTGCGTGGTGACGCCGGAATTGTAGCCCCAGACCTCCTCGAGCAGCACGTCGCGCGTCACCACCTTCTGGTCGGCGCGATAGAGATATTTGATGATCGAGGCTTCCTTCTCCGTCAGCCGCACCTTGCCGCCACGCGGGTCGATGAGCAGCTTCTGGCTGGGCTTGAAGGTGTAGGGGCCGACCGAGAAGGTGGCGTCCTCGCTCTGCTCATGCTGGCGCAACTGGGCGCGGATGCGCGCAAGCAGCACCGCGAAGCGGAAAGGCTTGGTCACATAGTCGTTGGCGCCGGCCTCGAGACCCAGAATCGTGTCCGAATCGGTGTCGTGGCCGGTCAGCATGATGATGGGCGCCTTGTAGCCGCCCTTGCGCAGGATCTTGACGGCCTCGCGGCCATCCATGTCGGGCAGGCCGACATCCATGATAAGCAGGTCGATGAGGCCGCCGCGTGCCGCCGTGACGCCTTTTGCCGCAGTCGCTTCCTGCAGCACGTCGAATTCCTCGTAGAGGGCGAGTTGCTCGACCAGCGTGCCGCGCAGGTCGTCATCGTCGTCGACGATCAGGATGGTGCGTGAAGTCATGGATCAATCCGTTGTTTTGAAAATGAAATTCAGTTGACCGCTGCGTATTTATGCGGAAGCTGGCCGACACAATAGCCGATCACAGTGATTTGTTCCGTGGCACGATCATACAAGAAAAAACGCGATCGCAATGCAGCCGGCGCAATTTTGGTAAAACGGCTGCGCGTACTGACCGTGCGGGCAAGGCCCGGCCACCCCAGCCAGGGCCTGCTGCAGGCCGGCAATGCGGTGTTTGCCTGTGCGCTGGGGCATGGCGGCATCTCGGCCGACAAGCGCGAGGGCGACGGCGCCACGCCGCTGGGCTCGATGCGGATCCTGTCGGGTTATTTCCGGGGAGATCAGTTCGCCGCCGGCCGCCGGACGCGTCTGGCGATGACGCCGATCGGGCCCGATCTCGGCTGGTGCGAAGTGCCTGACGACCGCAACTACAACCGTCCGGTCAGGCTTCCCTACCGCGCCAGCCACGAACGCATGCGGCGCGACGACGATCTCTATGACGCCTGCCTGGTGCTCGACTGGAACATCGCGCCACGCCGCAGGGGGCGCGGCAGCGCCATCTTCTTCCACCTGGCGCGTCCCGGATACACGCCGACGCTAGGCTGCGTCGCGGTGAGTGCACGCACGATGGCGCGCCTGCTGCCGCTGCTGTCGGCCCGGACGGTGGTGAGGGTGGTGAGGTAGGAAAGGGCAGTAGGGCAGTAGGGCAGTAGGGCAGTAGGGCAGTAGGGCAGTAGGGCGTGTCTTCCGGTGCTGCCTTGCATTTCCCCTACTGCCTTACTCCCCTATTCCCTTCCTGCGGGGCTGCTGCCAGCCGATGTCGAGCAGGCCCAGCCGGCCGATCTCCCGATCCATGGCGCGGGCGATGTCCTTGCGTCCGGCGCCGATGTCGCGCAACTGGCGATCGGACAGGTCCTCGACGTTTTGGTGCGGAAGATTGATCGCGACCCTGGCCTGACGCAGCCAGTCGCGGATCGCCGACAGCCGTGCCGACCTGGCGCTATAGGCGGGGTGAAGAGCGATGTGAGACATGGTGTGATCCGTCCTTCCGGACTTCAAATCCGGTTTGATGGTGTTTCAGTGCCCGCATCATGCCGGATTGAAATCTTGGAAGGAAACGAGTAGTTTTTTCTCAATCATCAAGTTTTATTTGAGGATTGAGATGTTATGGGACGCTTTCCCCGGGTCACGCGCTGATGGCAACCCTGCTGCCGGGAACGCGGGCGCTGAGGACGCTGGAGGCGGCGGCGCGTCACCTCAATTTCACCCGCGCCGCCGACGAGCTTGGGCTGACGCCGGCCGCGGTCAGCCACCAGATCAAGGAAATCGAGGATCAGCTCGGCATCGTGCTTTTCACGCGCACCAGCCGCACCATCCGTCTGACGGAGGCGGGCACGGTGCTGTTCGAGGCCGCGACCGACACGCTCGACCTGCTTGGCCGGGCCGTCATGCGGGCGCGCAAGATGGCACGCGGGACGGAGTTTCTGAAGGTCACGCTGGATGCCCAGTTCGCGGCGAAATGGCTGATGCGGCGCGTCGAGGATTTCCGTAAGCAAAGGCCGGGGATCGAGCTCAGGTTCGACATCGCCTACGGGCTGCGTGATTTCGACCTGGATGATGTCGATGTCGGCATCCGCTTCGGGGCTGGCAAGTATCCGGGGCTTTGCGCGCACCGCCTGTTCGACAACATCATCATTCCGGTGTGCAGCCCAGGCCTGCTGGCATCGGGGCCACCGTTGCGCGAACCGCGCGACCTCTTCCTCCACACGCTCGCCCATATCGAATGGGCGCGGCAGGGCGTGACATGGCCGAACTGGCGCATGTGGATGGCGGCGGCCGGTGTCGACGATTTCGACGACAGCCGCACCGTTGTCTTCGGCACCTCCACGGATGCGGTCCAGGCGGCGCTTGACGGCAACGCCGTCGCACTCGCCGATTTCGCCATGGTGGCGAACGACCTTTCCGAAGGCCGGCTGGTGCAGCCCTTCGCGCTCAGCATCAAGGTCGCGCCCGAATACGCCTACTTCCTGGTCTATCCCCAGGCGATGGTTGACGACCCTCGCATCGTCGCTTTCCGTGAATGGATCCTGGAGGAAGTGGCCAGGACGCGAACGATGGACAAGGCATAGATCATCACGGCCAAATTCAGCTCACGACCTGGCGTTGTGGCCGAAGATCATGCGGGTGTATTTCTTCCACTTCCATTTCAGGCTTTTGTACAAACGCGGGTACCTTTTCGCGGAAATGGACGTTTGAAACGCTCCGTTCTCGCTCCCCTGTTCGACGATCGGCCGTTCGAACCAAAGCATTTCAATGCCAAGCTTCTCGTCCATCTGTTCGACCTGGTGGTCGATCGACGTGTATATCTTGTTCTGGGCGATCCAGGCGCAACGGGCCTCTGCGACCGGACGGGTGATGAGGTAGGAATCGGTGCATCTGGCATGCAGTGCCGGGTAGAGCCTTCGACCCTTCCGTAGTTCCCAGCTCGGCGTGTAGTAGTTGCTGCCATTGCCGAGATAGATGACGGCCTTGCGCATGGGGCTGCCGAGCTCCGCCAGTCCCTGGCGGAACTTGGCGACGAAGTCGCGGGCGAGGAACACGTCGTCCTCGAACACCAGGCAATAAGGCTGGTCGGTCTCGAGGAAATCGCGCCAGATGCCGACATGCTTCAGTGCCAGCGAGACGGCCGGTGGGTGGGTAAAGGTGGGCGCGATCAATTCGTCGCGGATCTCCGGCGTGATGTCGGCCTGATCCCAGTCGGTATAGAAATAGACCGGCACGCCGCGCCGCTCGAATTCGCGGACAATGTGGCGGCGCCGGTCGTCATAGCCCTGTTTGACGTGGCAGACCCGGGTGAACACCAGGTCGCGCGGGAAACCGGAGTCGTCTGCCATCGTCAACCCACTCTCAGCTTGCCGCGGCGCCGAACCAGCCGGTCACCGCGCCGATGATCAACAGCACACCCAGCCAGTGGCCGCCATCGATGAGGGTCAGGTCCCAGCCGAAATTCTCGTAGCGATGGTTGACCGACAGCGTTGTCGCGACGAAACCCAGCCAGAGCACGAAGCCGAAGACAAGCCCGGCAAGCAGTGTCGGCTCACCGCCGGTCATCGCGCCGACGACCAGGGCCATGATGTAGGCCATGACCAGTTCGGCGATGAAGCTGATGACGAAAGGCAGCGGCGATTTCTTCATTGTCGCCGGATCGAGCCTGGCCGCCTTCAGCCAAGGCTTGCTCAGGGCCATGTACCAGGCGGCGCCGAACAGCCAGGCCAAGACGGCGGCGGCGATCACCGCCAGCCAGTTCACTGCCGAAAAATCCATGAGCTTCCCCCTCGATGCTGGTTTTATGGAAACGCCTGTTCGGCGGTGGCGTCAAGCAAAGCGCCAGACGGTGGTGCGCTTGACCAGCGAATCCTCCAGTGCCCGCGTGACGGCGACCTCATAGACCGCAAGCGGTTCCAGCCCTGACCTTGGCAGATACGACCGGCCGGGATCGCCGACGAGGATCTCGCCACCACGCGCCTTGAGCGTTGCGAACCACGGCATCAGGCGGTCGGCGAAGGATTTGTCGTAGAAAACGTCACCGGCGAGGATCACGTCCCAGCCCGCGTCGGTGCCGATGCAGTCCGTGCCGAGGAAATCGATGCCGACGCCATTGGCCTCGCCGTTGAGGCGTATGGCGGTGGCGCAGAACGGATCGATGTCGGCGGCGGTCACTCCGGCAGCACCCACCCTGGCGGCGGCGATCCCGACAAGGCCGGAACCCGAGGCGAAGTCGAGCACGCGCTTGCCCCGCACCGTGTCGGGATTGTCCAGGATATAGCGGGCGAGGCCCTGGCCGCCGGCCCAGGCAAAGGCCCAGAAAGGCGGCGGCAGGCCGATCTCGACCAGTTCGTCCTCGGTCCGCTGCCAAAGATCGTGCGCTTCATCGGCCAGATGAAGCAGAATCTCGGGCACATGCGGCGGCGCCATCAGCGCCGTGTTGTCGAGGATGAACTGCCTGGCGCTGTGCGGGGTGAGTGCCGTCACGGAGCAGGTGTCAGGCCGCCCATGCGGCAGACTTCCTTCCATTCGGCCGGGGTGACCGGCTGCACGGAAAGCCGTCCGAGCCGCACCAGCGCCATCTCGGCAAGCTTTGGGTTGGCCTTGATCTCCGCCAGCGTCGGCGGGTTGGGCACATCCTTGAAAGCGCGGACATCGACGCACTCCCAGCGCGGATCATCCGACGTGGTATCGGGATGGGCGAGCGCGCAGACCTCGGCGATGCCGACCACGTTCAGCCCCTCGTTGGAATGGTAGAAGAAGCCGAGATCGCCGATCTGCATGGCCTTCATGTTGTTGCGGGCCGCGTAATTGCGTACGCCATCCCACTGCGTGCCGGCCTTGCCCTTGGCCTTCAGCATCTCGAAGGAGAACTTGAACGGCTCCGATTTGAACAGCCAGTAGTTCATTTCTTCTCCTCCTTGCGGCCCTGCTGCGAGCGACCGAGATTAACTAGCCGCCGGCTTGTTGAACGTCCAGTTCCACGGGTGGATTTCGACGCTTTCGAACAGTCCGGCCTTGGCATAGGGGTCGGCGGCCGACAGGGCTTGCGCTCCTGCCAGATCCGGCGCCTCGACGACCACGAGGCTGCCATTGGGCTTGCCGTCGGCATCGAGGAACGGACCGGCAAATGCCAGCTTCTTGTCGCCATTCAGCCCTTCGAGAAAGGCGACATGCTCGGGCCGCGTGTCGAGGCGCACCTGCAGGCTCCCCGGCTTGTCCTTGCAAATCAAAGCAAACAGCATGGTTTTTCTCCTGGTCTTGAGATCGAGTTTTGGGGGATCGAGATTGAGGGATCAAAGTCGTGGGGATCAATCGTTGGTCTCGGTCTTCAGCGGCCGGGTCATCAAGGCCGTTACAGCCTGGCGGATGGTGATGGTGCCGTCCAGTATGGCAGCGACGGCGGAGATGATCGGGGCGTCGATACCGCGTTCGGCGGCGATGCGAGCGGCGATCGCCGCCGTCGGCACACCTTCGGCCAGCGGCAGTCCGGAAAGCGCCTTGCCTTGCCCGAGCGCCAGCCCGTAGGCGAAATTGCGCGATTGCGCCGACGAGCAGGTCAGCAGCAGGTCGCCAAGGCCGGAAAGCCCCATCAGGGTCTCTGGCCGGGCGCCGAAGGCGGCGCCGATGCGGCGCAGTTCGACGAAGCCGCGCGTCACCATCGCGGCCTGGGCGCTGGCGCCGAGCCCGGCGCCGGTGACCGCACCCGCGGCGATGGCAAAGACATTCTTCAGGGCGCCACCGATCTCGACGCCGATCAGGTCGTCGCTCGAATAGCAGCGCAGATTCTCCGCGGAAAAGCGGGCAGCAAGGTCGGCCGCCAGGGCCTCGTCGCCGGCGGCCACCACCACCGCTGTCGGCAGGCCTCGGGCGACATCGGTGGCGAAGCTCGGACCTGACAAGGCGGCGACAGGATTTCGCGGCAGGATCTCGGTGACAATCGCCGACAACAGGTCGCCGGTGTCGCGCTCGATGCCCTTGGCGCAGAGAACGATCGGGATACCATCCGGAATATGGTCCTTCGCGGCCGTCAGAGCAGCCCGCAAGGACTGCGCCGGGGTCACCGCCAACACGCAATCGGCACCGGCGAGCGCTGTCCCGATGTCCGATGTCGCCTCGATGCCGGGCGCAATCGCGATGCCGGGCAGGTAGCGCGGGTTCTGGCCCTGGCCGATCGCGGCCACGGTTTCCGGATCGCGCGCGAAGAGCCGCACCGCATGTCCGGCGCGCAGCATGGCCAGCGCCAGTGCCGTGCCCCAGGCGCCGCCGCCGAGCACGGCGACACGCCAGCCGCTTTTGCCTGGATTGTTCTTGGCTTCACCCGTCATGCCTTGGCTCCGCGCCGGCCGGAGCCGACCATCGGCGCCGAGATGCTGTCCAGCGGCCAGCGCGAGCGCGGCACGAAATCGAAGCCGTTCTCCTGCGCCATGCCTTCGCGCAGGCGTTCGATGCCGGCCCAGGCGATCATCGCCGCATTGTCGGTGCAAAGCTTCAACGGCGGCGCGACGAAGGTGAAACCGGCCTGGGCGCAGAGCCGCTCCAGCGTCGCCTTGATGGTGCGGTTGGCGGCGACGCCGCCGGCGACGACCAGCGCCGGGTTCCTGGTGCCGGGAAATGTTTCGCTGAACCGTGCCAACGCGCGAGACACGCGGTCGGCAAGCGCATCGGCGACCGCCGCCTGGAACGAGGCGCAGATGTCGGCGACGTCCTGATCGCTCAGCGGCTCGATCGCCGTCGCGGCCTGGCGTACGGCGGTCTTCAGGCCGGAGAAGGAGAAATCGGGCTGCGCCGATCCTTTCATCGGCCTGGGAAAGGCAAAGCGCGTGGCGTCGCCGCTCTGTGCCGCCTTCTCGACATTCGGGCCGCCGGGATAGGGCAATCCGAGCATCTTGGCGGTCTTGTCGAAGGCTTCGCCGAGCGCGTCATCAATGGTGGTGGCCCAGCGCTGATAGTCGCCGACACCGCGCACGGCCAGGATCTGCGTGTGGCCGCCGGAGACGAGCAGCAGCAAATAGGGAAACTCAAGCCCGTCGGTCAGCCGCGCCGTCAAGGCATGACCTTCCAGGTGGTTGATGGCAATCAGCGGCTTGCCCGTCGCCGCGGCGATCGCCTTGGCCGTCATCAGCCCGACGATCAGGCCACCGACGAGGCCGGGGCCGGCGGTGGCGGCGATGGCATCGATGTCGCCAAGGGCCGTGCCCGAATCGGCAAGGGCCGCCTCGACGATACCGTCCAGCGCCTCGACATGGGCGCGCGCGGCAATCTCGGGCACGACGCCGCCGAAGGCGGCATGCTCCTCGATCTGGGAAAGCACGACATTGGACAGGATTTTCGGCACGGCGTCGCCTTCGAGCGCCACGACACTGGCGGCTGTCTCGTCGCAACTCGTCTCAATGCCCAGAACACGGATCAATTCGTCGCTATCCCAAGAGATTGTTTATCTGGCCTTTCCCCGTTAGGAGAAAGCCCGAAAAGGCCTCGGTTATTCCAGCCGCATTTCCGCGACGCCAGGTGGCTCCACTTGGCTGCAAAATGCTCTGGCCGGGGGTTATCACGGACCGCGCGCCATGCAAACAGCCTTGAAAATCGGAACACGCGGCAGCCCGCTGGCGCTCGCCCAGGCGCATGAAACGCAGGCGCGTCTGATGGCCGCGCATAAAATGCCGGCGGACGCCTTCGAGGTCGTCGTCATTTCGACGAGCGGCGACCGCATCCAGGACCGTCCGCTGTCGGAGGCTGGCGGCAAGGGCCTGTTCACCAAGGAGATCGAGGAAGCGCTGCTCGCCGGTGCGATCGACATAGCCGTCCATTCGTCGAAGGACATGCCGACGCAATTGCCCGACGGCCTGGAGCTCTCCGCCTTCCTGCCGCGCGAGGACGCACGCGACGCCTTTGTCGGCAAGGCGGTGAGGACGATCGCCGAACTGCCGCGCGGGGCCAAAGTGGGCTCTTCATCGCTCAGGCGGCAGGCGCTGATCCGCCGCATGCGGCCGGATCTCGACGTGGTGATGTTTCGCGGCAATGTGCAGACGCGGCTGCGCAAGCTGGACGAAGGCGTCGCGGCCGGAACCATCCTCGCTTACGCGGGGCTGAAGCGGCTGGGGCTCGAACATGTCGCCACCGATTTGATGCCGCTCGAGATCTTCCCGCCGGCGCCCGGCCAAGGCGCGATCGGCATCGAGACCCGGATCGGCGATCGCGCTGCCGAGAGGATGCTGATGGCGATCCACGATGTGCCGACCGGACAGGCACTCACCTGCGAGCGCGCCTTCCTGGCGGCACTCGACGGTTCCTGCCGCACGCCGATCGCCGGCTATGCGGCGATCGAGGCCGGGAAACTCACCTTCGCCGGCCTGATCATCTCGCCCGACGGCACGCAATCGCACACGGTCGAACTGCAAGGGGCAGCACAGGATGCCGCCCGCATCGGCGATGAGGCCGCGCGGACGGTGCGGGCCAAGGCCGGCGAAAAGTTCTTCGATGGCTGGGTCTGAACATGCTTCGCGTCCTGGTGACCAGACCGGAACCGGGCGCTTCGCGCACGGCCCGGCGGCTTCAGGACACAGGCTTTCAGCCGGTTCTCCTGCCCCTGACTGAAACGGTGACTTTGCCTGTCGATGCCGGGCTGATTCCAGACGACGCTGTCGCCGTTGCCGTCACCAGCGCCAATGGCTTGCGTCATGCCCCGAAGGAAGTGATCGCGGCGCTTGCTACCCTGCCCTGCCACGCCGTGGGGGGAAGGACCGCCGAAGCGGCTCGCAAGATGGGGTTCTCGTCGGTCGTTGAAGGCGCCGGTGATGCCGAGGCGCTGGCCGATAGCCTTGCGAAAGCGTTTCCCGGCAAGGCAATCGTTTATCCCTGCGGACGCGTGCGGTTTCCGATGTTCGAGCAGAGGCTGGAAGCGGCTGGAGTCCTGGTCCACGCCCTGGAGACATATGACACGCTTCCGGTGCGGCATTCGGATGACTCCATCCTTGCGCTTTTGTCCGGCCGACCGGTCGATGCGGTACTGCTCTATTCGGCCAAGGCGGCCGCCGCGATGCGGGATCTGGCCAAACAGCCTGCCTTGCAAGGGGCCTTTGAAAAGACATGTTTTTTCGCTCTTTCCGCGCGTATTGCCGCTGCCTTCGACGACAGTGGCGGCAAGGCAATCCGCATTGCCGAAGAGCCCGATGAGGAAGCCCTGCTGGCGCTTTTGCCACCGCCCCGCTGACCCGCGTCATCACACCGCCCCTTTTCACCGCTTGGTGATGTGCTAGACCCTTTGTGAACCATCACGCGCCCCCAGGCGTTGAGATGAAGCGAATTTTGCGGAGCCAGGCATGGTCAAGACGCCGAAGATGCGACACTCGAAAAGCCGCCGCGAGCCGGTGACCATCGATCTCGAACCCGGCGCCGTCTCCCGTATTGTCGACGAGGATGCCGCGAAGTCGCCAGCAACAAGCGAAGAAGCCGAGGCCGCGGAAGGTTCTCAAGCAGAGATTCCCGAAGAGCCGGTGCATGCCGACCAGACCGACCTTGAGCCCTGGGAACATGCCGATGCCGCGGGGCAGGCCGTGACAGAGCCGCCCGCGGAGGCCAAAGCCGCTGGGCCGGAGCTGCCCTATCCCGGTTCGGATGCACCGTCCAACCGCGCCAAGGCCTCAGACTACAATTTCGAGGACGCGTCGGCGAAGCGCGCCGACGACAGCAAGGCAAGAACCGAGACACGGGGCGAAAAAATGGCGCCTACTCCTCCTCCAGCAAGGCGTGGCGGCGTAAACGGCATTGCCGCCGGCCTTATCGGCGGCGTCATCGCACTGGTCGGCGCCGGCGGCCTGCAGTTTGCAGGCCTGCTCGGCGCGCCCGGTTCCGGCGCCGGCGTCTCACTGGACGGCGTCAATGGCGAGATCGCCTCGCTGAAGAGCGAAATCGCCGGTCTGAAGGAAACCGGCGGCAACAATGACGCGGCGGCCAAGATGGTCGGGCTTTCCTCGGGTCTGGAGCAGGTAAAGGCCGATGTCGCGGCACTGAAATCGGCGGTCGAGCAGGGTGGCGCCGGCGACAGTGCCGGGCTTGCCGCGCTCGGCGACAAGGTCAAGCAGATCGAAACCGCGCTCGCCGCTCTCGGCAAGGCCGGCAGCGCCGCCCCGGTCGATCTCGGCCCGCTCAACGAAAAACTGGCCGGTCTCGACGCGCTGGTGAAATCAACAAGCGAGGCGGCGAAGGCGCAGGATGGCCGGCTGACGGCGCTGGAACAGTCGGTGTCGCAGCTTTCCAGCAAGGTCGAGGCGGCGGCGGGACAGCCGAAGATCGCGCTCGCCATTGCCGCGTCGGCTTTGAAGTCGGCGCTCGAACGCGGCGCGCCGTTCTCGGCGGAACTGGATACGCTGGCCGCGATCTCTCCCAATGCGCCTGAGCTCGCGACCTTGCGGCCCTATGCCGAGAAGGGCGTTCCGACCCGCACCGAGATCGCCTCGCAGATGGATGCCGCCGCCAATGCCATGGTCGCCGCCGCCACGCCGGTCGACCAGAATGCTGGCTTCCTGCAGAACCTGATGTCGAGCGCCGAATCGCTGGTCAAGGTCCGGCCGATCGGTGCTGTCGAGGGTGTGGGTGCACCCGAAACCGTGGCGCGCATGGAAGTGGCGGTCACCCAGGGCGACTATGCCAAGGCGCTCAGCGAGTATAATTCGTTGCCTGAGGCCGCGAAGGCCGCGGGCGCCGACTTTGCCGGCAAACTGAAGGCGCGCATCGAGGTCGAAACCCAGGTCGACGCCCTGATCTCCAGCGCGATGAAGGCATGAGGGCAACACGATGATCCGCCTGCTCGCCTTCCTCATCGTCGTCTTCGCGCTCGGTCTGGGCTTTGCGTGGCTGGCCGACCGGCCGGGCGACATGGTCGTCACCTTCAACGGCTACCAGTACCAGGTCAGCCTGATGGTGGCGGCGGTGGCCATCGTCGCCGTCGTCGCCGCGGTGATGATCTTGTGGTGGTTGGTCAGGTCGCTGTGGAACAGCCCCTACACCATCTCGCGCTATTTCCGCGTGCGCCGCCGCGACCGCGGCTACCAGGCACTGTCGACCGGCATGATCGCCGCCGGCGCCGGTGATGGCGCGCTGGCCCGCAAGAAGACCAAGGAAGCGGCCAAACTGATCCGTTCCGACCAGGAGCCGCTGATCCATCTGCTCGAGGCGCAGGCGTCGCTGCTCGAAGGCGACCATGAAGGCGCGCGGCAGAAATTCGAGAGCATGCTCGACGATCCCGAAATGCGGCTGCTCGGCCTGCGCGGGCTTTATCTCGAAGCCGAACGGCTGGGCGACCGCAATGCCGCTCGCCACTATGCAGGCCGTGCCGCCGCCGTTGCGCCGCAACTGGCCTGGGCGGCCGAATCGACGCTCGAGGAGTTGACGGCGCGCGGTGACTGGGACGGAGCCTTGAAACTGGTCGACGCGCAGAAGTCGACGCGGCAGATCGAACGCGACGCCGCCAGCCGCCGCCGCGCCGTGCTGTTGACCGCCAAGGCGCAATCGCTCGCCGACAGTGATCCCACGGCCGCCAGGACAGCGGCGCTGGAGGCGAACAAGCTCAGGCCGGATTTCGCTCCGGCCGCCGTTGCCGCCGCGGCAGCGCTCTTCAAGCAGAACGATGTGCGAAAAGGCTCCAAGATCCTGGAGACGGCGTGGAGGGCCGAGCCGCATCCCGAGATCGCCGAGCTCTACACCCATGCTCGTCCGGGCGACGCCGTGCTCGACCGCCTCAACAGGGCGAAGAAGCTGCAGGAAATGAAGAAGAACCATGCCGAATCGTCGATGACGGTGGCGCGTGCGGCGCTCGACGCGCAGGATTTTTCGACCGCCCGCAGCGAAGCCGAGGCCGCGATCCGGATGGACCGCCGCGAGGGTGCCTATCTGCTTCTGGCCGATATCGAGGAGGCCGAGACCGGTGACCAGGGCAAGGTGCGGCAATTGCTTTCAAAGGCTTTGAGGGCACCGCGGGACCCGGCCTGGGTGGCCGACGGCGTCGTGTCGGAACGCTGGGCGCCGGTGTCGCCGATCACCGGACGGCTTGATGCCTTCGAGTGGCGCGCGCCGATGGAGCGGCTTGGCCAGTTGATCGACAGCCGCGACGATGCGCCGGACGCCGCCGTGCCGGTCATCGAAGCGCTGGCGAAGCCGGCCAGCGAAAAGCCGATCGACGTGATCGATCATGCCGCCCCGGCCGACGAGGCGAGGGGCAAGGACGTCGAGAGCCGCGAGGACCATGTTACCCCGGTCACGGCGGCGGCGTTCGCGGCGGTGCCGGCCGATGCCGAGGCCGTGGAGCCGGCGGAGGAACTGGCGCGCCTGCCGGACGATCCCGGCGTCGATCCGGACGATGAGGCGGAGAAGTCGCCACGCCGGTTCCGGCTGTTTTGATTTTGGCCTTCGGGTGATTGACTTGGCCATTGGGCCGGTTGGGAATGGATTGATGTTCGAACGCGTTCTATCGTTTCTCAGGGACCTGCCGGCCGGCGCCGGCGCGCATGCCAGCACGGACGATCCTCGTGTTGCCGCCTCGGCGCTGCTCTACCATGTGATGAATGCCGACGGCGTGCGCCAAGATGTCGAATGGGAGCGGTTCATGGCGGTGCTCTCCGAGAGCTATTCGATCAGCGGCGCCGAACTCGAGGCGCTCGCCGCCGCCGGCGAACGGGCCGACAACGAGGCGATCGACCTCTATGCCTTCACCAGCGTACTCAAGCGCCATCTCGACGCCGAGGGGCGCAAGGCGTTCATCGGTCTGATGTGGGAGATCGTCTATGCCGACGGCGAGTTGCATGAACTCGAGGACAATACGGTCTGGCGTGTCGCCGAGCTGATCGGCGTCGAGCGCCATGACCGGGTCGAGGCGCGCCGCAAGGCGGCGGCGCATGCGCCGGGCGCGCGTGGAACATCCAGCGACGAATAGACGGGATCTCGCCGACAGATGCCGCACAGGATGCGTTCGAAGCCAAAAATCCTGATCGTCCTGCATCAGGAGAATTCGAGCCCCGGACGCGTCGGCCACATGCTCATCGAAGAGGGTTTCGAGCTCGACATCCGCCGGCCGCCGCTGGGCGACGCCTTGCCGGAAACGCTGGATGGCCATGCCGGCACGGTGGTGTTCGGCGGGCCGATGAGCGCCAATGACGAGGACGAGTTCGTCCGCCGCGAGACCAACTGGCTGGAGATTCCGCTCAAGGAGAACCGGCCATGTCTCGGTATCTGCCTCGGCGCGCAGATGCTGGTCAACCATCTCGGCGGCAAGGTCGAGGGGCACGGCGAAGGGCTGGTCGAGATCGGCTGGTATCCGCTCAAGGCGACCGAGGCCGGCAAAAAACTGATGCACTGGCCCGACATGGTCTACCAGTTCCACCGCGAGGGCTTCTCGCTGCCCAGGGACGCGACGCTGCTGGCGACGGCCGATACCTACCCCAATCAGGCCTTCCGCTACGGCGACAATGCCTGGGGCATCCAGTTCCATGGCGAACTGACCCGGGTGATGATGCAGCGCTGGGTGGTGCGCGGCGCGCATCGCTTCGAATTGCCGGGCGCGCAGCCCGGCCGCGACCATCTCGGCGGCCGGCTGATCTGGGATATGCATCTGAAACGCTGGCTGGACGAGTTTTTGCGGATGGTGTTCGGCAGGCCGGCGATGAGGCAGAGCAAAATCCAATTGCGTTGAACCGCCGGGCTTGGCCCAAGAGCAGCCGAGAGCGGACGTCATCCACTGGAAGCCGTTGCGGCCACATCGTGTGCTTTGATCGAGTTGTGCTCGACGAGAGCGGTTTCACGCACCGTTACCTGCGTTCTCGTCGGATCCACCCCCACGCTTGCGCTCCCGCTGTCGCGAGCAGCAGCCTGAACCATCTCAGGCCCCAGATCGGGGACGTGCGAACTGCGGCGCGCCACCAGCGACGGTAGTCGGGTATGTCCACAAGGCCATGCCATGGTTTGCTGGGGCCTGAGAAATGCAACAGCCAGGGGTCGCGGCGCTGTAGTACCGTGGCAGCCATATCGGCATGGCCGCGGCGTGGCTCGCGCTCGAGGAACCACACCATGCTGTTCCAGCGCGGGTCCAGCAGAACGACGCGACCTCGGAGCAGCAGGTTTATCGCATCCTGATCACGCCAGCGGAACCTATGGGGATGGTCCAGTACAAGTTGCCCCGCCCGCTCGCCGAACCGTTCGCGACGAAGGGCGGCAAGGTCAAGCAGCAGCATGCCGGAGTTGACATAGGCGAAGTTGTCAGGGTCCCAACCGAGCGCGTCGCGGACATGGAGGATATAGTCGAGTCGGCCGGTAACCTTCTCCTCGGCTATGGCCGCGTGCAGGCCCAAATCCTGTACGGCACCCACCACGGCATCGCCAAGATCGGCGGCGAGCAGCGGCCGGATGTCTGCTACGGCAAGGACGTCCGCATCGAGATATAGAACGCGATCCAGGTCGGGGAGGAACTCGCCGAGTTGCAGCCGCAGCAACGCCGCTGGGGTAACGTGGTCGAAGATCCCTATATTCCGAAACCGGTTCTCGACATAGTGCACGAAAAGGCGGTGTGGGGCCACACGCAGCGTTTCCAGGCGCCGGGAGCGGCGACTGGGTGGCTCGCCATAAAATACATGAAACGCCAGTGGTGGCCCAGGCGACAGATGGGCCAGCACCGAAGCGATCGTCACCGCCGCCTGGTCGACATTTCCACCGTCGACACAAAGGGCGACGCTGAGACAGGTGGTCATCTTCATCCGCCCCAAGCGAGGGCTCCATCCGATCGCCAGAGTCGGCACGAGCGGCGTACCCGATTCGGGTTTCTCCTGGAAGCGCCGGAAGAGACGCCGGCAACGGAACGTCGACCGCAAGGAAAGTGGACGTGCCGGACAATGTCGATTTCCCGCGCACTCAAGCCGACCTTCCACGTATAGCCGACATGCTTGCCGGATTGGCCCTATCTCAGCCATTGCCGGCGCAAGCCGATTGCTCGGGGCAGCGGCTCACATAGGGGGCTGAATCAGTTGCGCCCGTTCAAATGCCGCACCTTGCGCAATTGCGGGAAAAGATACGCCCACAAGCCGGCAACCGCGATGGCGCCGACGCCGCCAATGACCACCGCCGGCACGGTGCCGATCAGCGCCGCCATGGTGCCGGCGCGGAATTCGCCGACCTCGTTGGAGGCGCCGACGAAAACCTGGTTCACGGCATTCACGCGGCCACGGACCGCGTCCGGCGTCCACAACTGGATGAGTGTTTCCCTGATGTAGACGCTGAACATGTCGGTGGCGCCGAGGAGGGCCAATGCGACGATCGACAGCCAGGTGACGGTCGACAGGCCGAACAATACGGTGCAGGCACCGAATGCCGCGACGAAGCCGAGCATGATCTTGCCGGCATTGTCGCGAAGCGGGTGCCCGGCGAGCCACACCGCAACGCAGATGGCGCCGATGCCGGGCGCCGAGCGCAGCAGGCCGAGGCCCCAGGGGCCGAGTTCAAGAATATCGCGCGCATAGACCGGCAGCAGCGCCGAGGCACCGGAGAGGAGCACGGCGAAGAGGTCGAGCGAGATGGCGCCGAGCACGATCTTCTCGCTCCAGATGTAGCGGAAGCCGGCAAACAGCGTCTCCATGGTCGGCTTGTCGGTGGCGGTCTGCTGGGCAGGCTTGGGAATGGTGAAGATCAGCAGACCAGCCACCAGCATCAGCACGGAGGCGACGGCGTATGCAGCCTCCGGCGAAACGCCGTAGAGCAGGCCGCCGGCGACCGGCCCAACGATGGTCGCCGTCTGCCAGGCGGATGAGTTCCAGGCAATCGCATTGCCGAAATCCTCCGGCGGCACCAGATTGGCGAACAGCGACGACGAGGCCGGTCCGTAAAAGGCACGCGCCATGCCGAACAGCGCCAGAACGACGAAGATCGGCAGCGGACTGACGAGGCCGCGCAGCGTGAAATACAGGAGAACGAGCGCGCAGCTTGCCTCGACCACCGTTGCCAGCGCCATGATCAGGCGGCGGCCGAAGCGGTCGGCGACGACGCCGGTGACCAGCACCAACAGCAGCGATGGCAGGAACTGGACGATGCCGACAATGCCAAGGTCGAAGGGATCGCGCGTCAGATCATAGATCTGCCAGCCGACCGCGACGGAGACGATCATGGTAGCGAAGGTGGTGAGGAAGCGCGCCGTCCAGTAGCTGAGGAAGGCTTTGTGCCGGAAGGCGGCGTAACGCTGCTCCGGTGAAGTTTGTACTGGTGTCATGGAGAGAGGCCCCGTTGCAATGTCATTGATCGGCGGGGCACTTCCCGGATGGGCGCTGGTCCGACCAATGGAACGTCTAACAAAGTTCGTGGCGGGATGTGCGTCAAAATCAGGCCTGGATCAAGGGATTTTCAGCCGGTTCCTTCGATCGCACGATGAAGTTACTGTCTCAGTGTCGCGGAAATGGCGTCGAGGCCGCCCCGCAACTCGGCTTCCGTCGGCCAGCCAAAACCGACGCGGAAGAAGCGTTTTTCCATTTCGAACCAGTGGCCGGGTCCGACATAGGTGCCGTGGTTCTCCAGCAGGTTCGCGTAGAAGCGGTCGAGGTCGAAGCCGGGTTCGACATTGAGGCGCGGGAAGCCGACGACACCGCCTTCGGGCCTGATCCAGTCGACCAGCGGCTCGCGGTCGATCCAGGCCTGGACGATATCGCGGCGCTTGGCCATCTCGGGCAGCAGTGCCGCCAGGAACGTATCCCGGCGCTCCAGCATGCCGCGCGCAATGCCTTCGTCGATGACGCTGCCGCAGATGCCGATCTGCTCCTTGGCGGCGAGGAATGTCTCCTGCAGGGCGGCATCCCTGGTGATCAGCCAGCCGATGCGGATGCCGGGAATGCCGAAGGCCTTGGACAGCGACGAGACGCTGATTGCCTTCTTGCTCAGCGAGGCCGCCGACGGCAGGCGCCTGCCATAGGAAAGATCGCGATAGGTTTCGTCGACCAGCAGGCGGCAGTTGTTGACCTCGGCCAGCGCCACCAGAGCGTCGAGATCGGCACGTGACATCATCGTGCCGGTCGGGTTGTGCGGGCATGTGACGCTGATCAGTTTCGTGTTCGGCCGGATCGCCGCCTTGATGGCCTCGACATCGATGGCAAATCCGTTCTCGAAGGCGAGGTCGACAAAGCTGATGGCGCAGCCGATCGCCCTCGGGGTTTCGATGTTGGTGGCGTAGTTGGGCCTGATGACGACGAGATGGTCGCTCGCCGACAAGAGCGAGGTCGAGATGATGAACAGCGCGCCGGCGGCACCGGCGGTGACCAGCACATCATCGGCCGAGATGCCGGCATCCTGCGCCGCGACCAGAGCGCGCAAGTCCTTGTCGCCGCGATGCTCGCCATAGAACAGCGTCAGGTCCGGCAGCGACAGGCCGATGTCGGAAAGCTTCTGATCGGCGATCGAGCTTTCGGAGAGATTGTAGCGGATACGGTCGTAGCCGTATTCCTCCGGTGCTTCCTTCTCGATCACCATCCTGGTGTAGTTCATGGCTTCGCTTCCCCCAAAAACCTGTCCGGTTCATCCAAGCCACAAAAACGTGAAGCCTGCCAAGGCGAATTCGCCGGCAGGCTTCTGTTCCAGTCGTCCTAGCGATTGGTTCAGGACTGATCTTCTCAGGCCGAGACCTTGGCCTTCCGGCCCTTGGTGGCCTTGGCGGGCACCACTTCGACAGCCTTGCGGCCCAGGCCGATCGACTTCGCCAGTTCCGAGCGCGAGGCCGCATAGTTGGGCGCAACCATCGGATAGTCCGCCGGCAAGCCCCATTTGGCGCGATAGGCGTCCGGCGTCAGGCCGAAATGCACGCCGAGATGGCGCTTCAGCGATTTGAACTTCTTGCCGTCCTCGAGGCAGATGATGAAATCCGGCGTCACCGACTTCTTCGGGTTGACAGCGGGAACCAGGGGGGCTGCCACCGGCACGGCCGGCTTGCCGAGCCCGCCGATCGAGGTGGCGACGCTGGCGATGAGGTCGGCAAGGCCGGAGACGGGCAGGCGATTCTTCTCGACGTAAGCGGACACGATATGGGCGGTCAGCTCGAGAAGGTCGATGTCTTTGCGAGCGTCGTTGCTATCGTCGGTCAATGTTTCCTCCGTCTGTGGCACACGGCCTCGAAAATCAGAATCGCTTTCGACAGGACGAGGCACAAAATCAAAAATGCTGAAGCGTCTTAAGCGTATCCACTGGAGCACGCCGGGCAGTGCGGCGAAATTCCTAGTCGGCAAATCTGCATAACGCAATGATTTAGCGCGCCGTCACACGTTATTTTGAACAACTATACTAAACTGTAATAATATCAGACGATCAAGGCCTTGTCTCGCCACAGACGAAATCCACCTTCGAAGGCGCGTGTGTTGTCACCGCGCCTGGACTCGGCCGGCAACTCGTCGAGCTTGTCGACATTGCCGCCGCCAATGATGACATAGTCTGGTTGCAGGGCGGCGCGCAGCCGGATGACGACGTCGAAGACGTATTTGCGCCACTTCTTCTTGCCGTGCTTTTCCAGGCCGCGCTCGCCGACATAGTCCTCGAAGCTCCGGCCTTTCCTGTAGGGAAGATGGGCGAGCTCCATCGGCTGGCCGACATTGTCGAAGACCATCGCCGCACCGAGGCCGGTACCGAGGCCCAGGAACAGCATGCGCCCGCCTTCATAGCTGCCGATGGCCTGCATCAGCGCATCATTGACCACCTTGACCGGCTTGCCGAACTGCGCGGCGAAATCGAAGTCGGCCCAACCCTTGCCGAGATTCATCGGGTCGAGCACCGGCTTGTTGTGACGCACCGGGCCCGGATAGCCCATCGAGATGACGTCATAGGACAGGCCCTCGGCGAGCTTCTTCACCTTGTCAATCATCTGCTGCGGCGTCAGGTCCGGGCCGGAATCGTCCCGGCGCTCCGTGTCGCCGGCGCTGGTCAGGATCTTGACGTGCGAGCCGCCAATGTCGATCGCCAGCACGATCTGCTCGGGGCCGGTTGCTGCTTGCTTCACCGCCTTGGCCATCGGGTCCCCTCCGCTCATGCCACCGGGTCGATCCAGCCATTGGGCGGGCCGAACCCGGCCATGGCGTCCGCCGGCCCCCATGTCTTCGGCTCGTAAAGATGCGGCGGCGTGGTGTCGCCAAGCACTGGCCCGACGATGCGCCAGGCCAGTTCTGCCGCGTCCTGGCGGGTGAAGAGCTGGCCATTGCCGTTCATGGCGTCGCCGATCAGGCGCTCGTAAGGTGGCATGTCGGCCTTCCTGTCGTCGAGCGCCGTCAGTTCCACCTGCTCGCCGACCATGTCGTCGCCAGGCGCCTTGCGCTGCGCGCCGATGGCGATCACCACCTGTGGGTCGATGCGGAAGCGCACGTAGTTCTGGTCGGCGGGCTTGATCGGGTCGAAGACGTCGAGCGGCGGGCGCTTGAGCCGCACCACCACCTCGGTGACATGCACCGGCATGTTCTTGCCGGCGCGGATGAAGAACGGCACATCCTGCCAGCGCCATGTGTCGACGAAGAAGCGCACCGCGGCAAAGGTCTCGACCGGCGAGTTCGGCTTGACGCCGGGCTCGGCCAGGTAGCCGGTGAACTGGCCGCGCACGACATCGTCCCTGGTCAGCGTGCGGATCGCGCGCAGCACCTGAACCTTCTCGTCGATCAAATCGTCGGCGGAGCGGCCGACCGGCGGTTCCATGGCCAGCAGCAGGAGGATGTTGAGCAGATGGTTCTCGATGACGTCCCGGATGCAGCCGACATCGTCATAGAACTTACCGCGCCCTTCGACGCCGAAATCCTCGGCCATGGTGATCTGCACGCTCTCGACGAAATTGCGGCTCCAGATCGGCTCGAGCAAGGAATTGGCGAAGCGGAAATAGAGCAGGTTCTGGATCGCTTCCTTGCCGAGATAGTGGTCGATGCGGAAAATCGACTGTTCGTCGAACACCAGATGCAGCACCCGGTTCAGCCAGCGCGCCGACTGCAGATCGTGGCCGAAGGGCTTTTCCACCATCAACCGCGCGCCATGCGCGGTGCCCGACTGCTCCAACCCTTGCACGACAGTCTCGAACATGATCGGCGGCACCGCCATGTAGTGCAGCGGCCGCTGGGCACTGCCAAGCGCGGTCTTCAGCTTCTCGAAGGTGGCCCCATCGCGGTAGTCGCCGCTGACATAGCGCAGCAGCGACGCGAATTTGGCGAACACCTTCTCGTCGATCTTGCCCAGCGCATTGACGATGCCGTCGCGAGCGCGGTCCTGCAGCTGCTTGATGTCCCAGGCGTCGAAAGCGACGCCGATCACCGGTTCGGTGAGCGTGCCCTTGGCGACCATCTGGTACAGCGCTGGAAATATCTTCTTGTGGGCGAGGTCGCCGGTGGCTCCGAAGAGCACCAGCGTGTCGGACCGTTCCTGGCTCATGCGTGCGTCTCCCGCTGTGGCGTCACTTGCCGGCCTTCGGCTTTTCGACATGGCCGCCGAAGGCATAGCGCATGGCGGACAACAGCTTGTCGGCGAATTCGGATTCGCCTTGCGAGGAGAAGCGGTCGAACAGCGCCGAGGATAGCACTGGCGCCGGCACGCCCGTGTCGATCGCCGCCTTCAGCGTCCAGCGGCCCTCGCCCGAATCCGAAACACGGCCGCCGAACTGCGCCAGGCCCGGATCGCTCTTCAGCGCACCGGCGGTGAGATCGAGCAGCCAGGAGCCGATGACGCTGCCATGGCGCCAGACCTCGGCTACTTGGGGCAGGTCAATGTCGAATTGATAGTATTGAGGATTTTCCAGCGGGCTGGTCTCGGCGTCCGCCGTGCGTTGCCGCTTGCCGGCATTGGCCGACTTCAGGATGTTCATGCCTTCGGCATAGGCGGCCATGACTCCATACTCGATGCCGTTGTGCACCATCTTGACGAAGTGGCCGGCGCCGCTCGGTCCGCAATGCAGATAGCCGAAGGGCGCCGTCCCGGCGGCCTTGTCCGGGGTCGGCGCGCCCGCATCGGCGCCCGGCGCCAACGTAGCGAAGACCGAATCGAGGTGCTGCACCGCCACGTCGGGGCCGCCGATCATCAGGCAGTAGCCGCGCTCCAGGCCCCAGACACCGCCGCTGGTGCCGACATCGACAAGATGGATACCCCTGGTGGCCAGTTTCGCGGCCTGGTCGACGGCGTCGTGATAATAGGAATTGCCGCCGTCTATGACGATGTCGCCGGGCTCCATCAGGGCCGCGACCTGATCGATGATCTTGCCGGTGATGGCAGCCGGCAGCATCAGCCAGACACAGCGCGGCTTGGCGAGCTTGCCGACGAATTCCGTCAGGGATGCCGCCCCGAGCGCACCGTCGCTCACCAAGGCCGCGACGCTGGCGGGGTTGATGTCATAGACGACGCACTCATGGCCGTCGCGCATCAGGCGGCGCACCATGTTGGCGCCCATCCGGCCCAGTCCCATCATTCCGATCTGCATGGTTTCGTCCCGATTGTTTGAGGAAAGAACAAATCTATCGGCCCCGCTGCTTTCATCATGATGCGTCAATGCCGACGCTGAAGTCGACATTCTCCCAACGCATCGCATCGGGCCAGAAAAAAGTGAAGACGAGGCCGTCTCCCGGCTCCAGTCCGGCGACCGGGAGGTCGACCAGATGAACGCCGAAAGCGTTCTCGCTGGTTTTGTGGTCCTGGATCGTCAGCCATTTGTCGCTGCTCCAATGGACAACGCCCGGCGCCGAAAGCTCGACGCGCAAAACCTTGCCGGCCGGGATGGAGCGGATCTTGTTGTTGAAGCGCCATGTCCTGAGCGGCGAGCTTGTCTTGCCCTTGATGTAGCGCTCGACGCCTTGCGGCGGCATGTCGAAGACCGCGCCGTCGCGCAACGAGCGCAACAGCTTGATGTGCTCGGCATGTGCCCAGACCAGCGGCATGGCGCTGCCCGACGGTTTGCCCAGCCACAGCTCGCGGTCCGGCACATCCGGGCTGTCCCAAACCTGTTCCGGCAGCAGCCCGCCTATACCCGCCGAACGCTCGAAGGTCTCGAGAAGCTGCGCGGCTTTCTCCTTGCGGCCGGCGGCAAGCTCGTAATGCGCCCGCTCGCCGGTAAGCAGGGGCCAGGCGCGTCCCTGGCCGGTGCCGTCAAAAGGCGCACCATCCTCGTGCTCGCCATAGCCGTCACTGGTGTAGCGGTACCAGACCGGGCCTTGCGGGAGATCGCAACGCAAAAGGGCATCGACGGCCTTGACGGTATCGACGATGCGCGGATCGTCGGCCGCCCGGAGGCCAAAGCGAACCAGGGCCAGGGCGTCGGGACTGACTATGGCTTCCGCCGGTTTGTCGGTGTCGGCCGGTGGACGGTTCTTGATCGGCACGAAGCCGTCCTTCGGCGTAGCGGCGCCCGCATCGTCCGGCGGCGCGATACGGACATAATAGCCTGTGACGCCTGCGTCGATGGAGAGCTGAGTGCCCGTGACGTAGGTCCAGCGTTCGACCTGATCGTTCCAGCAATCAGCGGTTTCGCGCAGGTAGTTTGCCGGCTCAGTCTTTCCGACGACATCCAGCATATCGGCGGCGGCAAGCAGCGCGGCGATCTCGACGGCCAGCGTGAACGGGCTGTATCCGGCGTCTTCCTCCCAGCGGTCCTCGCCGGTGACGGGGCCGTTGCGCACGACATACGAGGCGGCGTTTTCGATCATGGCCATGAAATCGGCGAGCTTGGCACGCGGCAGATAGCCCGCGCGGCGCAAGGCGTCGGACAGAAGCAGCGGAAAGGCGCATTCATCCATCTGGATGCCGGGCCAGTAGGCGGTGCCGTCCGACCAGACATTCTGCGGCCAGTGACCGTCCGGCTGCTGGATCGAGCGCAGATAGGCCAGGATCTGCAGCGCCTGCTTGCCGTCGCCGGCGGCAAGGAAACCGCCAGCGGTCTCGACCAGGTCGCGGGGCCAGACCAGATGGTAGCCGCCGAGATCGTCGTCGCCCTTGTTGAAGCCCCATGGGATCGAAAGGCTGGCAACGGCGGCGCCGGGTCTCGCGACCGAGAGATGCGTGGCCAGAACCGCTGTGCTCACACGATAGGTGTTCAGCCCGGAGGCGGTGTGGCGGTCGAGCTTCTCAAGCCTGGCCTGGAATGTCCGCCAGTTCCCGACATAGGTTTGCGTGGCGGCGTCGAAACCCTGCTTGAGACTGGCCAGCGCCAGGTCCGCGGCCGCTTCCGGCGAAGCGCCGAAGCCAAGCGCCAGCAAGGCCGTGGTCTTGCCAGCGCAAAAGCCGATCTCGCCGGTCAGGGCGACATTGCCGTCTTCCGCTCGCTGGCAGGAGGGATCGAGCGCACCGCCGTTCTGCAATTGCTGCCATCCGTCGGAGAAACCGACATAGCCGGCCGAACAGCCATGCCAGGGCAGTGAGGAGACCAGCGCCAGGGATACGCCGCGCCCCGTGGCGAAAAGCATGCGCTGGCCCTTGTGTTCGCCAACCCAGGCGGTATTGCCCATGCCGGCATTGACGAGGTGCGGCGCAAGCAGCGCGTAGACATGGTAGTCGGCCGCCGAACCTTTCAGCGGTACGAATGCAATCTCCTGCAGCAGGACAGGCCGTTTCGGATCCGTAATGATGCGCTTTTCGATACGGTAGGCGCCGTCTGTCGCGGTGTTGGCCAGCCTGTAGCCAGGCACGCCGTCCTCGAACGGCGCGATGGCGTGCGTGGCGTCGCGCTTTTCTTCCGAGAAATAGCCACCGGGGCCGGTGACGATCAGCTCCATGTCGCGCGTGCAGGCGCTGTCGAGACGCGGATAGTAGATCTCGTTCAAGATGCCGTGACTGATGGTGAACCAGAGCGGGCTCTTGGCTGAAAACGCGGTGCCGACGCCACTCTTGGCGCTTGATGTCCAGCGCGCCGGTATTCCGGGCGCGCCTTTGGCAACGGTCGGCGTCACTGCCATCAAATGGCCTCCTGTCGTGCTCCTAGACCATGTGCCGGCGGCTTTTTCAATCATCGCACCGCAAGTTGATCGAAGGCACGCCAAGCTTTGCAGTTGACAGCTTGCGGTTCGTCTGCATTTGTCTGACAATAGATAAAAAACAGGGACTGCGCGTAACGATCATCAGGCAAAACTAGCAACTTTGGGAGGAAATCATATGAAGAAACTGTTCGTTCTGGGTGCGCTGGCAGCTATGTTGGCCTCGGGCACCGCACTTGCCGACACCAGCGGCAAGAAGATCGCATTCTCCAACAATTACGCCGGCAATTCGTGGCGGCAGGCCATGCTCGACAGCTACGGCATCGTCACCAAGAAGGCGGTCGACGACAAGGTCGTCGGCGCGGCCGACATCTTCACCACCGCCGACAAGGAAGTGCCGACGCAGGCAGCCCAGGTGCAGAACCTGATCCTGCAGGGCTATGACGCCATCGTCATCAACGCCGCCTCGCCGGATGCGCTCAACGGCGCCATCAAGCAGGCCTGCGACGCCGGCATTGTCGTCGTCTCCTTCGACGGCATCGTCACCGAGCCCTGCGCCTATCGCGTCGTCGTCGACTTCAAGGACATGGGCAAGCAGGAAATCGAGCAGATGGCCAAGTTCCAGCCGAAGGGCGGGAACCTGCTGGAAATCCGCGGTCTTGCCGGCACGTCCATCGACGATGCCATCCATGCCGGTATCCTCGAAGGCGTCGCCGCCCATCCCGAATTCAAGATCGTCGGTTCGGTGACCGGCGACTGGGACCAGACGACGGCGCAGAAAGCGGTCGCGACCATCCTGCCTTCGCTGCCCGATGTCGTCGGCATCGTCGATCAGGGCGGCGACGGCTATGGCGCCGCCCAGGCTTTCGCCGCCGCCAACAAGCCGCGCCCGACCATCATCATGGGCAACCGCCAGGACGAGCTGAAGTGGTGGAAGGAACAGAAGGACAAGGACGGCTACCAGACCTGGTCGGCCTCGATCGCGCCCGGAGTGTCCTCGCTTGCCTTCTGGGTGGCGCAACAGGTGCTCGACGGCCGCAAGGACATACCGCACGATCTCCTGGTGCCATATCTGGCCTTCACCCAGGACGATTTCGAGGCAGCCCTGCCGAAGATCAAGGAAGGCGGCGTCGCCACTCACGAATACAGCCAGGAAGATGCAATGGCGGCCATCAAAGCCAACATCAAGTGAGCATCGCGGCAGCGTTGCCGTCCGTATCGCCGAGCGGGTACCGTTGAGCATGCCTGAAGGGAACGCTGACATCATCAGACTGAACGGCGCCGAAAAACATTTCGGCGCCGTTCGCGCGCTGGGCGGGGTGGATTTTCATGTCGGGCCTGGCGAGTGCGTCGGCCTGGTCGGCCACAATGGCGCCGGCAAATCGACGCTGATGCACATGGTGGCGGGCACGATGGCGCCCGACAGCGGCAAGATCGGCGTGCATGGCGGCATCGAGGAGAACTACTCGGTGTCGCGTGCGCAGAAACTCGGCATACGCTGCGTGTTCCAGGAACTGTCACTGTGCCCCAATCTCAGCGTCGCCGAGAACACGCGCATCAACCATGCCTCGCTCTCCGGCGTCGGCTGGCGGCGCAAGGCGGCCGCGCTGATCACCGCCAAGCTGGACGAAATCTTTCCGGACCATGGCATCTCGGCCTGGGACATTGTCGGCGACCTGTCGATCGGCCGGCGCCAGATGGTCGAGGTGGCGCGCGCCTTCACGGTCACCCAGGACCGGCTTGACCTCGTAATCCTCGACGAGCCGACTTCGTCGCTCGACGCGCATACGGCCGGCCAGCTGCTGGCCTTCGTGCGCCGCTTCGTCGCCGGCGGCAAGAGCTGCATCCTGATTTCGCATGTGCTGGGCGAGGTGCTGAAGAACGCCGACCGCATTGTGGTGATGCGCGATGGCAAGGTGGTGGCGTCGGATGCGGCCGATGCCTTCGACCGCGACCGGCTGGTGACGGTGATGGGCGGAGCGGAAGCACGCCGCAAGATCGCGGCGCAAGCCGCTGCGAAACCCGGGGCCGGTCCGCTGCGGGTGCGTGCAAGGCCCGCCGCGCAGAAGGATGGCGCCGACCTCGAGGCGCGGGCCGGCGAGATCATCGGTCTTGCCGGATTGGCCGGTCATGGCCAGACCGACCTGCTGCTGGCGATCTTCAGCGGAGCCTCGCGTGCCAGGACAGGGATCGAGGTGACCGCCCCAGTGGCGCTTGTCGCGGGCGACCGTCAGTCGGACGGCATCTTCCCGCAATGGTCGATCGCGCAAAACATCGGCATCCGCTCGCTGGCGCGCCTGCGCAAGGGGTTGTTGATCTCGCCACAGCGCGAGGCCGAACTTGCCGAGGCCTGGCAGAAGAGGATCGGCATCCGCACGCCCGACATGAACAACAACATCTTCTCGCTGTCGGGAGGCAACCAGCAGAAGGCATTGTTTGCCCGCGCGCTCGGCTCCGATGCCCAGATCGTGCTGATGGACGACCCGATGCGCGGCGTCGACATCGGCACCAAGCTCGAAGTGTACGACCTCGTGCGCGAGGAGGCTGGCCGCGGCCGCACCTTCCTCTGGTACACGACCGAAACCGAAGAGCTCGACAATTGCGACCATGTCTATGTCTTCAAGAACGGCCGCATCGTCGCCAACCTCACGCGCGACGAACTGACGGAGGAAAAGATCATCCAGTCCTCGTTCGGCGATGCGGCCTGAGATGACGGCAGCATCCATCGACAATGGCTTCAAAGGGGCGGCGGCACGCAATGCGGCGGCGCGCGCCCGCCTGCTGCGTGGCTTGCTGCCGGCGCTGTCACTGGCGCTGGTGCTGCTCGCCATTGCCTGGCTCAACCCACGCGCAATCAGCTATTTCGGCTTCAGCCTGATGCTGAACCTGGCGATCCCGATCGCGCTGGCGACGATCGCGCAGATGTTCGTCATATCAGGAAATGAGCTCGACCTGTCGATCGGCACCTTCGTCGGTTTCGTCGGCTGCGTCACCGCGACCTGGCTGAAGGACGCGCCGCTCATCGGCGTCGCCATCCTGCTCGGCTCGATCGGCGTCTATGCGCTGCTCGGCGCGCTGATCCATCTGCGCAATCTGCCGTCGATCGTGGTGACGCTCGGCATGAGTTTCGTCTGGCAGGGGTTGGCCATTCTCGTCCTGCCCAAGCCCGGCGGCAAGGCGCCGGACTGGTTGCTGGCGATCATGTCGTTCAAGCCGCCTTTCATTCCCTTCCCGATCATCGCGGCGCTGCTGATCGGTCTCATTGTCCACTTTGGCCTGATGCGCACCTCCTATGGCGTGATCCTGCGCGGTTCCGGCGGCAATCCGGCAGCGCTTCGACGTGCCGGCTGGTCGTTGCTCAAAACCAAGGTCGTGCTGTTCGCGCTGGCCGGCCTGTTCGGCGTGCTGTCCGGCATGGCGCTGATCGGCATCACCACATCGGCGGACGCCAATATCGGCAATGGCTACACGCTGCTGGCGATCGCCGGCGTCATCCTCGGCGGCGGCGAATTCGTCGGCGGCCGGGTGTCGCCGATCGGCGCGGTGATCGGCGCGCTGACGCTGGCGCTGGCGGCCTCGCCGCTGCTCACCTTCATGCGCATTCCACCCGACTGGCAGGTGGCCGCCAACGGCGCCATCCTGATCATCGTGCTGGCGGCGCGGGTGCTGATCAGCCGCAGGGAGAGGTGAGCGATGGCATTGGTGAAATCGCTGGCCGCCAAACCCTGGATATGGTCGTTCGTCGGCGCGCTTGTCGTGTGGCTGGCGACGATCGCCTTCACCGGCGGCTATGGCGCCGGCGGCATGGTCACGGCCGCACTCTCGCTCGCCGTGTTCACCGTCATCGTCGGCGTCGGCCAGATGTTCGTCATCACGCTCGGGCCCGGCAATGTCGACCTGTCGCTGCCGGCCAATATCGGGCTCGCCAGTGCCGTTGCCATGAAGGTGATGGCCGGCAGCGATTCCATGATCCTGGTCGGGCTGCTTGCCGCGCTCGCCTGCGGCGCTGCGATCGGCGCGGTCAACTACCTGTTGATCTGGGCGCTGCGCATTCCGCCGATCATCGCCACCTTGTCGGCGAGCTTCATCATCCAGTCGATCGACATCAGCTATGGACGCGGGCTGCAGATCAAGCCGCCGCCCGGCTTCGCCGATTTCACCAATTGGCAGATCCTGGGCATTCCCGTGCTGGCGATCCTGACCGTGCTGTTCACCATCGGGGCGGCCATCGCCTTGCAGCGCATGATCTATGGCCGCTCGGTGCTGGCGATCGGCCAGAACATCCGCGCCGCGTGGCTCGCTGGGGTCAATGTCGGCCGCATCCGCTTCCTCACCTATACGCTGTCGGGGGCG
Organism: Mesorhizobium sp. HAY1-8B; assembly: GCF_056868045.1. Classification (NCBI taxonomy): domain Bacteria; kingdom Pseudomonadati; phylum Pseudomonadota; class Alphaproteobacteria; order Hyphomicrobiales; family Phyllobacteriaceae; genus Mesorhizobium; species Mesorhizobium sp. HAY1-8B. The sequence goes on along the minus strand of NZ_CP200321.1, from coordinate 649,483 downwards.
CTCGGCGGCATCGACGGTGCGCTGCTCGCCGGTTATTTCCGTGGCGCCAATGTCGATATCGGCAACGAATATCTGCTGGCCTCGATCGCCGTGGTGGTCATCGGCGGCACGTCGGTCGCGGGCGGCAAGGCCAATGTGCCTGGCGTGTGGGGCGCGGCGCTGTTCTTGGTGTTGCTGCTCACCATGCTCAACACGTTCGGCGTCAGCGCCGGCGTGCGTCTGCTGCTGACGGGGCTCATCATCGTCGGGGTGATTACGGCTGCTGGTGGGGAGAAGGCAGTGCGCTGAGTCGCCTCGTTACGCGGTGCCCTCGAGGTGCCGGGCCAGCATCAGCCTTAATTCCTCCAGCACGCCGTCGCGCAGCCGTTTTTCGCCCACCAGCGCCAGCGGGATGCGCATCAGCTGCGGCACGATGACGGCGAGCCGCTCGGCTTGGCCGGCTGGAAGCGGCGGCTCTGCCTGCGCGAACAGCGCGGCGATCTGGTCGCGCCGGCGGGCCCGCATCTTGCGGCGCCAGCCATCGTCACCGGGCAGGTCGAGCAACGCGGAATAGACCGGGTGCGTGGCGACGAAACGGCCCAGCACCGCGAACAGCGCGTCGGCGATCGCTGCCGGCGCCAAGCCCTTGGCCTGTTCCTGCAGAGCGTCAAGCTGAGTGGACAGGGTTTCCGCGTTCTCGGCCAGAATGGCCTGCGCCAACGCTTCCTTGGTGGGGAAGAAAAGGTAGAGCGTGCCGATGGCGGCCCCGGCGCGGGCGGCGATCTCGGTCATCGTGGTGGCGTCGAAACCCTTCTCGACGAACAGCGCTGCCGCGCTCGCCGTGAGTGCCGCGACCCGTTCGCGCCCTCTTTTTTGCTGCGGTGCACGCGGATTCGCCACCGATGCTCTTGCCTTTTCCGAGGCCATCCTCATATTTCCAAACCTGAGACTATCCTCATATATAGCGCCGGCGGCAACCGCGCCAGCACCCTTGGACCTTGCCACCATGAATACCGCCGCAGACAGCCGCCCGCAGAGTCACAAATGGATGGTTCTGAGCAACACCACGCTCGGCATGCTGGCCGCCGCCATCAATGGCTCGATCCTGCTGATCAGCCTGCCGGCGGTGTTCCGCGGCATCGGCCTCAAGGCGCTCGATCCCGGCAATATCAATTATCTGCTCTGGGCGATCATCGGCTACATGATCGCCACGGCGGTGCTGGTCGTCGCCTTCGGCCGGCTCGGCGACCAGTTCGGCCGGGCGAGAATGTACAATCTCGGCTTTGCCGTCTTCACCGCCGCCTCGATCGCGCTCAGCCTGCTGCCGGGACAAGGCGGTTTCGCGGCGATGTATCTGATATCCGTGCGCATCATCCAGGGCATTGGCGGCGCGCTGATCATGGCCAACTCCACGGCGCTGCTCACCGATGCCTTTCCGGAAAACGAGCGCGGCTTCGCGCTCGGCATCAATGTCGTGGCGGCGATTGGCGGCCAGTTCGTCGGCCTTCTGATCGGCGGCCTGCTTGCCGACACCGACTGGCGTCTGGTGTTCTGGATCAACGTGCCGTTCGGCCTTGTCGGCACGGTCTGGGCGTATCTCAAGCTGCATGATGCGCCGAACCGTTCCACCCACACGATCGACTGGCTCGGCAATATCAGTTTCGGCCTCGGCCTCGTGCTCATCCTCACCGCCATTACCTATGGCCTGCAGCCTTATGGCGACCAGGTGATGGCGTGGACCAGCCCGAAAGTGCTCGTTCTGTTTGCCATAGGCTTCGTCTCGCTGATCGCCTTCGTCTTTATAGAGCAGCGCGTCGCCAAGCCGATGCTGGACCTGAAGCTGTTCCGCATCCCCGGCTTCGCCTACGGTAACATCGCCAATCTCGCCTCGGGCATAGCGCGCGGCGGGTTGCAATTCATGCTCATCGTCTGGCTGCAAGGCATCTGGCTGCCGCTGCACGGCTATTCCTTCGAGGAGACACCGCTGTGGTCGGCGATCTTCATGCTGCCGCTGACGGTCGGCTTCCTCATCGCAGGTCCTGTATCGGGCTATTTCTCCGACCGGGTCGGCGGCGTGCCGTTCGCGGTCGGCGGCATGGTCGTGGGTGCCGCAAGCTTCGTGGCGCTGATGGCGCTGCCGGCCGATTTCTCCTACACGGCCTTTGCCGCGCTGCTGTTCCTCAACGGCCTCGGCTCCGGCCTGTTCGTGGCGCCGAACTCGACGCAGATCATGAATTCGGTGCCGGCGCGCGAACGCGGCCAGGCTTCAGGCATGCGCGCCACCACCACCAATGCCGGCCAGGTTCTGTCGATCGGCCTGTTCTTCAGCCTGATGATCGTCGGCCTCGCCGCCAGCCTGCCGCAGAGCATGGAGGCCGGCCTGCTGGCGCAGCACGTGCCTGAGGCGGTCGCTCACCAGATCGCCAACATGCCGCCGGTCGCCAGCCTGTTCGCAGCCTTCCTCGGCTACAATCCGATGGGCGAACTGATCCCGGCCAATGTGCTGCACGCGCTGCCGCAGCAGAGCATCGACACGCTGACCGGCCACGTCTTCTTCCCTGAGTTGATGTCGGGGCCGTTCAAGCATGGGCTGGTCTTCGCCTTCACCTTCTCGGCCATTCTCTACCTTGTCGCGGCTTTCGCCTCCTGGCGCGGCGGACGCACCGCCAATACCGCGATGCCGGAGATGCTGGCGGCGGAGAGTGCCGGCCGGCGCTGATCCAAACGGTAAACATTGTGCCAGGCAGGCATCTGGTTCCCATCCGTGCCGCAGCCCTGTAAATCCTGATCGCGGCCAGGCCGCTAACCGTTGCTGGGAGGTTTGTGTGTCCGATTTCGTGAAGGTCAGCCGGGACGGCGACGTTGCCATCGTCATCATCGACAATCCACCGGTCAACGCGCTGAGTTTTCATGTCCGCGAACCGCTGATGCACGCGCTGGTTTCCTTGCGCGATGATGCTTCGGCCGCGGCCATCGTGATTGCCTGCGCCGGACGGACCTTCGTTGCCGGCGCCGACATCACGGAATTCGGCAAGCCGGTGCAACAGCCCGATCTGCGCGCTCTGATCGTCACGCTTGAGACCATCGCCAAACCGACGGTTGCCGCCATCCACGGCACCGCGCTCGGCGGCGGCCTGGAACTGGCGCTTGGCTGCCATTTCCGCGTCGCCGATGCCGGCGCCAAGCTCGGCCTTCCCGAGGTGAAGCTTGGGCTATTGCCGGGCGGCGGCGGCACCGTGCGGCTGCCGCGCCTCATCGGTGCGGTGAAGGCACTGAAGATGATCGTTTCCGGCACGCCGATCGGTGCGGCCGAGGCGCATGCCGCCGGTCTCGTAGACGCCGTTTTCGAAGGCGATTTGACCACGCATGCCGTGAACTTCGCCCGGGAAATCGCCCGCAAGGGTGGCCCCTTCACGCCGGTGCGTGATCGCGATGACGGGCTCAAGGAAACCGACCTCAGGGCTTTCGATGCCGAGGCCGCCGACCTCGCCAGGAAAGCGCGCGGGCTGGAAGCGCCGATCGCTTGTGCGCAAGCGGTGCGCAATGCCGTCACGCTGCCCTTCGACGAGGCGCTGGCGGCGGAGCGCGCGCTATTCGTGACGCTTGTCGGCAGCGACCAGTCGCGCGCCCAGCGTCATCTGTTCTTCGCCGAACGCGAGGCGGCAAAGCTTCCCGGCAAGGACACGCCCAAGCGCAGCATTGCCCGGGTCGGCGTCATCGGCGCCGGCACGATGGGCGGCGGCATTGCCATGGCCTTCGCCAATGGCGGCTATCCCGTGACCTTGCTGGAAACCAGCGGGGAGGCGTTGCAACGCGGGCTGGGCACGATCGAGAAGAACTATGCGGTCTCCGTTTCGCGCGGTTCCCTGACCGAAGATGCCAAGCGTCGGCGGCTCGCCCAGTTCAAGGGTTCGACCGATTATGCCGATCTCGCCGAGTGCGACCTGATCATCGAGGCGGTGTTCGAGGACATGGCGGTGAAGAAGGAGGTTTTCGGCAAGCTGGATGCCGTCGCCAAGGCGGGCGCCATCCTTGCCACCAACACCTCCTATCTCGACATCAATGAAATCGCCGGCTCGATCTCGCGGCCGCAGGATGTTCTCGGCCTGCATTTCTTTTCGCCGGCCAATGTCATGAAGCTGCTGGAGATCGTTCGCGCCGAAAAGACCGCGCCGGATGCGCTGGCGACGGTGGTCGACCTCGCGCGGCGGATCGGCAAGGTGGCGGTCGTCGTCGGGGTCTGCCATGGCTTCGTCGGCAACCGCATGCTGGCCGCGCGCGGCTCGGAATCGGAAGCGCTGCTGCTGGAGGGCGCGACACCCAGCCAGATCGACAAGGCCTTCACCGATTTTGGCTGGCCGATGGGGCCGTTCCAGATGGGCGATCTCGCCGGTCTCGACATAGGCTGGCGCAACCGCAAGGCGCGCGGCCTGACGGCCGTGATCGCCGACACGCTGTGCGAGCAGGGGCGCTTCGGCCAGAAGACAGGCCGCGGCTTCTATCTCTACGAGGCCGGTGCACGGGCAGGTGTTCCCGATCCCGAGGTGGAGGCGCTGATCCGCGCCAAGGCGGCCGAGCGGGGCATCGAAGCGCGCGCCATCGGCGCCGAGGAGATCATCGAGCGCACGCTCTATCCCATGATCAATGAGGGGGCGAAGATCCTCGAAGAAAAGATCGCGGCCCGCGCCTCGGACATCGACGTCGTCTGGGTCAATGGCTACGGCTTTCCCATCGGCAAGGGTGGCCCGATGTTCTGGGCCGGCCTCGAAGGCGGAGCCAGGATTGTCGAACGGCTCGAGCATTGGTTCCGGCGGACCGGCAAGGATGTGTTCAAGCCGGCCACGCTGCTGAAGCGGATGGCCGAGACCGGCTCCTGGGAGGCCGACGCGACAGCCTGACCAGATGACGCTGAGGGCTGTGGCGGTTATCGAATCCGTGCGTCGATGATTTCGACGAAGCGGGCGAACAGGCCGGCCTGCGACTTGATCTTGAGCTTGCGGTAGATGTTGCGGCGGTGGACCTTCACGGTTCCCGGCACGATGCGCATGGCTCTCGCGATCGATTCCGTCGAATGGCCCTGCAGCACCAGGTCGACCACATGCTTTTCGCGCGGCGTCAGCGACAGGCTCTTCCAGATATGGGCACGGTCGAACTCGTTGACCGCGGCGATCGTCTCATCTTGCCTGGCTTCAGCCGGCTCGTCGACGGGAAGGGCAGGCCAGCGCAACCTGATGAAGCTGATCACGGCCGGCGCCATGTCGCGCAGCAGCCTGGCGTCCGCGGTGCCGAACGGGCCTGAAGCGCGCAGCCGCATCAGCGACAGCACAAGCGCGTCCTTGCCCGGCAGCGGCACGAAGAAGCCAACCTCCTCGGCCAGCCTGGTCTGGCTGTAATAGGAGCGAAAATACTCGCTGGCGTAGAAGCGGTCCGGCGCCAGTTCGCGCATGCGCCAGAACCCTTCCTTGCGCTCGACCGCAGCGTGGTGGAACGGATCGAGCAGATAGGGCCCTTCCTGGTAGAGCGCGACGAAGACATGGCTTTCGGCCGGCGAGAAGGTTTCGAACAGCAATGGCGGGCGCGAGGCGCCGCGATAGCCGAAGACCACGCAGTGATCGAAGCTGACATGCTGGCGCAGCCAATCGACCATCGCCTTGCCGAACAGGTCGCCGCTCGTCTCCCGTGTCGCCGCGACGAGGGCGGCGAGCCGGCTATATTCGTCGCTGCGGGACGCACTCAATACCTACCCCCTTAAACGCGAAAATAGATCAGATATACCACCTGCGAGGTATATACTAGCGGCCATTGGCTCTGGTAGCGTTCGGAAATAGCCCTGTCGCTGGAGCCCGCAGCCTTTGACCGCAGTGCCCGACATCGAGTTTCGCGGCGTCACGAAGCGCTATGGCGCGGTGACCGCGGTCAGCGGCATTGATCTCTCTGTCCCGCCCTCCGCCTTTGTCGCCCTGCTCGGGCCGTCCGGCTGCGGCAAGACAACGTGCCTGCGCATGATCGGCGGGTTCGAACAGCCGAGCGAAGGCCGGGTGTTCATCCGTGGCCACGACATGGCCGGCACGCCGCCCTATCGGCGGCCGGTCAACATGGTGTTCCAGCAATATGCGCTGTTTCCGCATCTGGATGTCGAGGACAACGTTGCCTACGGGCTGCGCCAGGCACGGCCGCGCCTGTCGTCACGCGAGATCGGCCAGCGGTCCGGCGAAGCGCTCGAAATGGTGCGGCTTGCCGGCTATGGCGGCCGCAAGATCCACGAACTGTCCGGCGGCCAGCAACAGCGCGTCGCGCTGGCGCGCGCACTGGTCAACAAGCCGGCCGTGCTGTTGCTCGACGAGCCGCTGGCCGCACTCGACAAGAAGCTGCGCACCGACATGCAGATCGAGTTGCAAAACCTGCAGCGCGAGATCGGCATCACCTTCGTGCTGGTCACCCACGACCAGGAGGAAGCGCTGTCGATGAGCGATTTCGTCTGCGTCATGAATGGCGGGCGCATCGTCCAGCTCGGACAGCCGAGCGAGATCTACGACGAGCCGGCCGATCTATTCGTCGCCGATTTCGTCGGCAAGACCAATCTGTTGAGCGGCAAGGTCGCCGGGCATTCAGGCGATCTGGTTGATGTGGCGCTGGCCGACGGCACCGTCATTGCGGCGCGCAAGCGGACCGCTTTGCGGCAAGGCGAGACCGTTTCGGTCAGCCTGCGCCCGGAATCACTCAGCCTCGGCGCTCCGCAAAGCGGTCCGCTCAAGGGTATCGTGCGCAACCGCATCTTCCTGGGCTCGACCGCGGAATACGCGATCGAGGTCCAGGGCATCGGAACGCTGCTGGCCAAGGCCGATCATCTGATCGGCCAAGGCAATCTCTTCAAGCCGGGCGAACCCGTCGCCATCGGCTATGCCGCCGGAACGCCGTTGGCGTTTCCGGAAACCAAGAACAACGGGACCAACCAGAGGGTAAACCAAAATGTCGAAATCATATCGTGACGGACTGCCGATAAGCCCTGAAAACTTCGTCGACCAACTGATGCGCCTCAAGCGCGGCTCGATCGGCCGCCGCGACTTCCTAGGCCTTACCGGCCTCGGTATTGCGACGGCGGTGATGGCGCGTGAGATCGGCATCATGCCGACGCCGGCTTTTGCCGCCGAAAACCTGGGCGACCGTATGTCGATCGCCACCTGGCCCAACTACCATGATCCGCAGACCTTCGAGAACTTCAAGAAGGACACCGGCGTCGCCGTCGAGGTCAACGTGTTCGGCTCCAATGAGGAGATGCTGGCCAAGCTGCAGGCCGGCGCCTCTGGCTGGAGCCTGTTCGTGCCGACCAATTACACGATCTCGACCTACAAGAAGCTCGGCATCATCGAGCCGCTCGACATGGCGAAACTGCCGAATTTCGACGGTACGCAGGAAGACCCGCGCTTCACCTCGGAGGGCACGATCGACAAGGTGATCTACGCCGTGCCGAAGAACTGGGGCACGACAGGTTTCGCCGTCAACACCAAGAAGCTGACCAAGCCGATGACGAGCTGGAAGGAGTTCTGGGACACGGCGATGGCCGAGGGCGACAGCCGCACCATGGTGCACGACTACCAGCTGACCACGATCGGCAATGCGCTGAAATATTACGGCTATTCGTTCAACTCGCTCAAGCAGGACGAGCTTGCCAAGGCCGAGGAGCTGCTGCTGAAGGTCAAGCCGCATCTGTTCGCGGTCTCCTCCGACTATCAGCCGGGCATGCGCGCGGGCGACGCCTGGATGACGATGTGCTGGACCAATGACGGCGCGCAGTTGCATCGCGACATTCCCGAGATCGCCTATGTGCTGGGCAAGGAGGGCGGCGAGATCTGGACCGACTTCTACGCCATCCCGAAGGACGCGCCGAACAAGCCGGCCGGCTATGCACTGCTCAACTACCTGATGAACCCGCAGGTCGCGGTGAAGGAGCACCTTGCCAACGGCGCGCCCTCGACCGATGCTCGCGTCAACAAGCTGCTGCCCAAGGAAGTGCTCGACAATCCGATCCTCTATCCGGCGGCCGACCTGTTGACGCCGCTGGAGTTCGGCGCCGCGGCAACGCTGACCGATCCGGGCCGCGCCGAACTGATGGCGCGCTTCAAGTCGGCCTGAGGGTCGGCCTGACGGGGACAATTGACCGGCGGGCACATGCCTGCCGGTATCGGGGCGGTTCCAGATGTACGGCAACAGATTTCGTCATAATTTCCTGACCGCCTTGCTGCTTGCCCCGGCAACGGCGTGGCTGGTGGTGTTCCTGGTGCTGCCGTTCATCGCCATTGCCGTTTTCAGCGTCGGCGAGCGGGCACCGGAAGGCGGCTATCAGGCGGCCTTCACCTTCGCGCAATATGCCAACCTTCCGGCGCGGGCGACGGCCTTCTGGAACACGATGGTGCTGGCCCCGGTGGGCGCGCTGGCCTGTCTGCTCGTCGCCTATCCGGTCGCCTATTATCTCGCCCTGCAGGCGCCGCAGCGCTGGCGGCTGATCCTGCTGGCGCTGGTCGTCATTCCGTTCTGGACCAGCCTTTTGATGCGGACCTATGCCTGGATGTACATTCTGGGCGGACGCGGTATCCCGGCGCTGCTCGCCTTTGTCGGCATCGAGGATGTCAGGCTGATCAACACGCCGGGCGCCGTCCTGCTCGGCATCGTCTACGGCTATCTGCCGCTGATGATCCTGCCGATCTACGTCAGCCTCGAGCGGCTCGACCGAAGGCTCCTGGAAGCTTCCGCCGATCTCGGCGCGACGCCGCTGTCGACCTTCCTCGGCGTGACTCTGAAACTCTCGCTGCCGGGCGTGATGACCGGCTTCTCGCTGGTGATGATCCTGCTGCTCGGCGAGTATCTGATTCCGACGCTGCTTGGCGGCGGCAAGGTGTTCTTCATCGGCAATGCGCTGGTCGACCTGTTCCTACAGTCGCGCAACTGGCCGTTCGGATCGGCCATCGCCATCACGCTGGTTCTGGTTTCGGTGGTGGTGCTGATCGTGGCCAACCGCATCTCGACCCGCGTCTCGGGCGCCCGCCGGGTGGACCTGATCTAATGCGCGCCTTCGTCATTGCCGTTTTCGGTTTCCTCTATCTGCCGATCGCGCTGGTCGTGCTGTTCTCCTTCAATGCCGGCCGCCATGCCAGCGAGTTCACCGGTTTTTCGGTGCAGTGGTACGGCACGGCGCTGTCGAACCCGTTCCTGGTCGAAGCGCTGAAGAACAGCCTGTTCATCGCCACCACCAGTGCCCTGCTGGCGGCTGTGTTCGGCACCGCGGCGGCGCTGGGCCTCGCGCGTGTCGGAATCAGAACCCGGGCTGTCTTCGACGCGCTGCTGGGTGCCGCGATCGTGGTTCCCGGCGTCGTCATCGGCATCTCGACGCTGGTCGCGCTCGTCCAGCTGTTCGCCGTTGTCAATCCGTTCCTCGCCTCGATCTGGCCTGACGATCAGCCGCCGCGCCTGTCGCTCGGCTATGGTTCGATCATCGCCGCGCATGGCCTGTTCTCGATGGCGCTGGTGACGATGATCGTCGGCACGCGGCTCGGCAGTCTCGACCGCAACCTGGTCGAGGCCTCCAGCGATCTCTACGCGACGCCGCTGACGACGTTCCGCTCGATCGTGCTGCCGCAGATCATGCCGGCGGTGGTCGCCGGCTTCCTGCTCGCCTTCACCTTTTCCTTCGACGATTTCATCATCGCCTTCTTCGTCGCCGGCGCGCAGACGACGCTGCCGATCTATGTGTTCGCCTCGATCCGGCGCGGCGTGACGCCGGAAATCAACGCCATCGCGACGATCGTGCTCGTCGCCTCCGTGCTGCTCGTGGTGCTTGCCCAATGGCAGTTGCGCCAGCGCAAGCCGTCCAACTGAAAGCCGCATCATGATCCTCAAAGACCGCATCGCCGTGGTGACAGGCGCGGGTTCCGGCATCGGCCGCGCCGGCGCCATGATCATGGCCAGGGAAGGCGCGACGGTCGTCATCGCCGACAGGGACCAGGCCGGCGGCGAGGCGACAGCCTCGGATATCCGCGCGGCGGGCGGCAGTGCCGAGGCAATTGCCGCCGACGTTTCGGATGACGCGGATGTCGAGCAGCTCCTTGCCGGCACGCTCCAAAGGCATGGTCGCATCGACATCCTGCATAATCACGCCGGCATCCAGGTCGGCGGTACGCTGACCGAGGTCGGAACCGACGGCATGGATGCCTCGTGGAGGGTCAATGTGCGGGCGCAATTCCTGGCGGCGAGGATCGTCATGCCGTCGATGATCGCGCAAGGCGGCGGCGTCATCCTCAACACTGCCTCGAATTCGGGTGTCTTCTACGACCGCGAGATGATCGCCTACGCTACGTCGAAACATGCGGTGGTGGCGATGACGCGGCAAATGTCGCTCGACTATGCCCGGCACAATGTGCGCGTCAACGCGCTCTGCCCGGGCTGGGTCGACACGCCGTTCAACGAGCCGTTCATCGCCCAGATGGGCGGACGCGAGGCGATCGAAACCTATGTCCGCACCAAGATCCCGATGGGCCGCTGGGCGAATGCGGAAGAGATAGCGGAGGCGATCCTGTTCCTCGTCTCCGACCGGTCATCCTTCATGACCGGCCAGGCGCTGGTGATCGACGGCGGCGAGAGCATCGGCTGATCGCAGTGTTTGCGTCGTTAGCCAGTCCGCGAAGGTCGTCATCGCCTGCGAGTTCTGCCGCCTGCGTCTTGCCGACAGCCAGTAGCGGCCGACATCGACCGTGCTGCCGAAGGGCTGTACCAGCTGGCCGCAACCAAACTCGCGGCTGAACATCGAGACCGGCAGCAGCGCCACGCCGGCGCCCTGGACGGCCGCGTTGGCCATGGTGACGGAGGAATCGAAGACGATGCCCTTGATCGGTGGGCAATGGCGCCCCGCCGCCTCGAACCAGCGCAGCCACTCGTCCTCCCGGTAGGAGCAGAGCAGCGTTTCGCGGGCGAGATCGGAGGGATCGCGCAGGCGCGCGGCTATGTCGGGCGCGCAAGCAGGCGAGAACGAGCCTGACATCAGCGGCGTGTTGTCCGTCCCTTGCCAGGAGCCGTCGCCGAAGCGGATGGCGAAGTCGAGGCCGTCGGCGGCGAGGTTGACCCGGTTGTTGTTGGTCGAGATGCGCAGTTCGATGTCCGGATAGGCTTGGTGGAACAGCGCTAATCGTGGGATCAGCCAGCCCGAGGCGAAGGTGCCGACGACGCCGACAGTGACGATGTCGTGGAAGCGGCCGCCCTCGAAACGGTCGAGCGTGATGCTGATCCTGTTGAAGGCGTCGCTCAGCACCGGCAGCAAGGCTTCGCCTTCATCGCTTAAGGTCAGCCCGTGCGGCAGCCGGCGGAAGAGCCGGACGCCAAGCACCTCTTCAAGGCCCTTGACCTGATGGCTGATGGCGGCCTGGGTGACGCGCAGTTCGAGGCCGGCGCCGGTGAAGCTGAGATGCCGTGCGGCGGCCTCGAAGGCGCGCAAGCCGTTCAGCGGAAGATGCGATCGCTTCATCGGGTGCAGCCCTAATTTTTCTTATGGCGGAGGCGACGTTTACTCGTTTGCGATGGCGTCGGATCCGGTCCAGTTCTGCGGCGCGGGGCAACAGAGAGTGTGGACATGACGAGCAGACGCAGTTTCATTGGTGGTCTCGCAGTGGTTTTGACGGCGCCCATCACGCTTGGCGCGGTGGCGAAGGCGGCAACAAGCCCGACAAAATTTGATGGGGTCTTGCCGAAAATAAGGCGGATCGAAGCGAAAAGCGGCGGCCGGCTTGGTGTGGCCTGCCGGATCGCAGGAACGGCGGTTCAGTTCGGTTATCGCGAGAACGAGCTGTTTCCGATGTGCAGCACCTTCAAGACGCTGGCCGCGGCGCTCATCCTGCATCGCGTCGACGGCGGCGTCGAGCAGCTCGACCGCAGCATAGAGGTGCCGCATGACGCCGTTGTCGCGAACTCGCCAACGACCAAGAACCATGCCGGCGGCGCAATGACGGTGGCGCAGCTTTGCGAGGCCGCGGTGACGGTCAGTGACAATGGTGCGGCCAATCTGCTGCTGGCCTCCTTTGGCGGACCGCCGCAACTGACCGCTTATCTGCGCTCGATCGGCGACACGGTGACCAGGCTCGACCGGATCGAGCCGGAGCTGAACGAATCCGTGCCGGGCGACCCCCGCGATACGACCTCGCCGCTAGCCATGATCGAGGATTACGAGCGCCTCGCTCTCGGCGACAGCCTGTCGCAAAAGAGCCGGGTGCAGCTTGTCGACTGGCTGGCGGCCAACAAGACCGGCGACGACCGCATCAGGGCAGGACTGCCGAAAGGCTGGAAATGCGGCGACAAGACTGGCACCGGTGAGCATGGCAGCACCAATGACGCGGCGGTCATCTGGCCGATGTCAGGCAATCCGGTTCTGATGTCGGTCTACCTGACCGGCACCAAGCAGAGCCTGGCCAAGCGCAATGCGACGATTGCCTCGGTCTCGCGCGCCTTGGTGGAAGCAATCGAGGCATGAGCCGTCGGAGCAGCGCGGCTGTGCCGTGCTGCATTTCTCACACATGCTTGCGGCCGCCTGTCTCGCGGAACCAGCTGTCCGGGTAGGGATACCACCAGCCCTGGATTTCGGGCTTGTGGTCGATGATGACCATCTTGGAACGGCGGAAGGCATCGAGCCCCTGGCGTCCAAGCTCGCGGCCAAGGCCTGATGCCTTCCAGCCACCGAAGGGCAAGGCGTCATTGTCGATCAGCGGGTTGTTGACCCAGACCATGCCGGCTTCGAGCCGCTCGGCCGCCTCATGCGCCTCGGCGAGGTCTGTCGTGAACACCGAGGCGCCGAGCCCGAACGGGCTGTCATTGGCAAGCCGGATCGCCTCGTCGAAATCCTTCACCCGGCAGATGGCGGCGACCGGCCCGAAACATTCCTCGCGCACGATCGCCATGTCAGGGGTGACGCCGGTCAGGATCGTCGGTTCGTAGAACCAGCCCGTGTTGTGCGCTGGCGGGATGCGCCCGCCGGTGACGGCCTTCGCGCCGTGCGCAATGGCGTCATCGACCAGCCGCATCACCTTGGCCCGCGCACTCTCGCTGACCAGCGGACCGATCTCGGTCTTGTCCATGCCGTTACCGATGCGCAGCGCGCGTGTCCTCTCGGCGAACAATTCGACAAAGCGGTCGTGCACGGCGTCGACGACGAAGAAACGCTCGGCCGAGGTGCAGACCTGGCCGGTGAGGTGGAAGGCGGCGGTAACGCTGCCGGCGGCCGCGACCTCGAGCGGGGCGTGTTCGCTGATGATCAGCGGATCGCTGCCGCCTGCCTCGATGACGCAAGGTTTCATGCGCTCGGCGCAGGCCACCGCGACCGCCTTGCCGGCGGCGACCGAGCCGGTGAAGGCTACCGCATGGGTGCGGTCCGAAGTGATCAGTGCCTGCGCGGTGACCGCGCCGCCCGGCAGGCAGGAGACAAGGCCTTCCGGCAGCGAGCGGAACACGGCCATATAGTCCAGCGTCGACAGCGTCGTCGCCTCGGCCGGCTTGATGATGCAGGCATTCCCCGCGGCAAGCGAGGCGGCCACCGTCCAGCACATCAGCAGGATCGGAAAATTGTAGGGCATGATGTGGACGGAGACGCCATAGGGCTCGTAGCGCGCATATTGGAAGGAGCCGGCCTGCGTCGTGCCGGCGACCTTGCCGGCGTCGTCGCGCGCCATCTCGGCATAGTAGCGGAAGATCGGCGCGCAATTGGCGATCTCGCCGATGGCTTCGGGATAGGGCTTGCCCATCTCTCGCACCATCAGTTCGGCGCAGCGGGTGAAGTCCGCCGCCTCGATGGCATTGGCGACAGCATGCAGATGCCTGGCTCGGCTCTTGGCGTCGAGTTTTTTCCAGCTAACCTGCGCCGTGGTTGCGGCAGTGAGCACGGCGTCGATTTCGTCGTCGCTGGCCGCGGTGATGGCGCCAACCGTTTCAAGCGTGGCCGGGTCGATCACCGGTTTGCTTGCGCCAGCCATCGGCCGGTAGTCCGGATTGACGAAGAAAGTCGGCTGGTCAGGGGAGAAATGCATTCTTATCCTTCTCCACGCGTGGAGCCTTTTTTGAGGATTCGCGCTGCGGAGCTCAGCGGATCATATAGACCTTCTTGATGGTCTCATGGACGGTGCAGACGCCCTTCCAGTCCTGCGGAAAGAAGGCCGCCGTGTCCGGCTCGATCTCGATCACCTCGCCGGATTCATGCACGTAGGTGCAGCGGCCTTCGAGGAAGTGGCAGAACTCGTCGCGGGTAACGTGGCAGTGCCATTTGCCAGGGGTGCAGACCCACAGGCCGCACTCGGAGCGGCCCTCGGGCCCTTTGTGCAGCAATTTACCCGAGGTGTGGGATTGCCCCTCGATCATGGTCGGGATGATGCCCCAGTCGACGAGGTCGGCGATGGCCAAGGGGGATTGCATGATGGGTGTGGTCATATCGATTTCCTTGAAATGGGCTCACCGGCACATGAAGGCCTTGGTCAGCGTTTGCGTGATGATGGAGATGCCGGTCCAGCCGGCGGGGAAGAACACGAGCGTGCCGGCCTCGACCGGAATTTGCTCCCCATTCTCATGGACATAGCTGCCGTGACCCGACAGGAAGTGGCAGAACTCGTCGGCGGCGAAGGTGACCTTGCGGGTGCCCGGCGTGCATGACCACAGGCCGCATTCGCTCGATCCGTCCGGGTTCTGCGACAGGATCTTGCCGGAGGCGCGCGGCGCGCCGGCAAGCGTATTGCTGCCCGCGCCCCAGTCGTCCAGTTCTACGGTTGAGGCCTTTGGCCAGTGCGGTGTCGGCATGTCAGCTCCTCGGTCAGGCCAGCATGTAGACGTTGCGCATGGTCTCATGCACGGTGCATTCGCCTGTCCAGCCGGCGGGAAACATGACCACGGTCCCGGTCGACACTTCTATCACTTCACCGACATCCGATCGGTAGGTCGCGCGGCCGGCGACGAAATGGCACAATTCATCGCGCGGGATCGAGAGCCGCCAGCGGCCCGGCGTGCACACCCAGATGCCGGATTCCGGCTGGTTGTTCGGACCCTTGTGCACCAGCCTGCCGGTGGAATGCGAGGCGCCTTCCAGTGCATCGGGCTGGGTGCCCCAGTCGACGAGGTCGGTGCGGGTGGAGGCGTGGTGGAGGTGTGGGGCGGAAGAGGTCACAGCAGCGCCTCCAGCAACCCAGCCGCCTTTTCCGGCCCGTTCTGCGCGTGCATCTGTGCCGACGTCTTCGCCAGCCTCGCCTTCATCCTGGGATCGGTCAGGCAGGTCTCGATCTTCGCGATCAGCTCGGCATCGCTCCAGTCGTAGCGCGGCATGCCGAAGCCGTGGCCGGTTTCCTCGACCCGGGTGGCGTTGTCGTGGCCGTCCCAGACATAGGGCATGATGATTGCCGGCTTGCCGAAATAGAGGCATTCGGTGAACGAGTTGTTGCCGCCGTGATGGATGACGGCGTCAACCTGCGGGATGACCGAAGGCTGCGGGAACCAGCTCTCGACGATGACGTTGCCGGGCACGTCTGTGTACTGGTCCTTGTAGCCGCCGACATTGATCAGCGCGCGGTAGCGCGTCTTGCCTAGCGTTGCGATGATGCGCTTCAGCAAATCGACATCGCCGGCCCCGAGGCTGCCGAAAGAGACATAGAGCAGCGGGCCATCATTGTTCTTCGCGAAGGTCGGTACCGCATAGGGCTTCTCTTGCCGTACGCAGCCTTCGAGATACTGGAATTGCGCCGGGTCGAGCGGATGGCGGCGCTTGAATTTCGCGGCCTCGGGATAGAGCAGCAGGTTCAGATAGGGCGACGCCTCGAAGAACTGGCCGACCGGATAGGGCGCTTCGTTGTTGGCTGTGAGAAAGGCATTGAAGTCGTCATGGATCGGCTTGATCACCGCGTTGAAGTGATCGCGGTAGCGCTGGTGCCCGGCGTGGTCATTCTCACCGCAGCCGGAGAGATGCGGCGGGATGTCCTCGTCCTCGATCTCGTTTTCCGAGCAGGAGATGACGCGTACCCATGGTTTGCCGAACTGCTTTATCGCCGGGAACAGGATGACGTTGTCGACGCAGATCACGTCGGGCTTGATGGCGGCAAGCACGCCCGGCAGATCCTTCTGGGCCCATTTGGCGCTGTCGACGATCGCGCTCCAGCAATCCTTCACATAGTTGTCGACCTGGTCGTAGGGCGACTTGCGGAAGTTCGGGATGTGGCCGTTGATGAAATCCTCCCAGAACTTGGCCATCTGCTCGGGCGGCATCGGTTCGGAGAGGTTCACCGGATGCGCCTCGAAACCGTAGCCCCTGTAGACCTCGACAAAGCCGGGGTCCGACAGGAACACAGCCTTGTGGCCGCGCGCCTCGACGGCTTGCGCGATGCCGACGGAATTGAGCGCCGGGCCGTAGGCGGCTTCGGGAAAAAACGCGATCGTCTTCTGCGCCATCAGGCTTCTCCTCTATTCCTCAAAAATTCTGACGTCGGCGGCGTCCCAGCCGAGTTCGAGCTGGTCGCCTGATGCGACAGGCCTGCGGTCGGCGGCATCCGCGGTGACGCGCACCAGGAACGGCCTTGGCGACAAAGGCGTGCGGACATGCAGCTGCAGGTCGAGTCCGTGATAGGCCAGCGCCTCGACCGTGCCGGTCGTGCGGTTGGCGGTCTCGGCTGACGGGAACAATCGGATGCGTTCGGGCCGCACCGAGGCAACCGCCGATGCGCCAGGTGAAAGTGTGGCGGGGACCTTGCCCGTGATGCGCGCGCCGTTTGCAGCGACCACGCCATCGGCGGCGGCCTTGCCGGGCACGAAATTCATCACGCCGATGAAGTCAGCGACGAAGCGGTCCGCGGGATGTTCATAGATCGCGTGCGGCGTGTCGCATTGCAGCAGCCTGCCGTCTTTCAGCACCGCCATGCGGTCGGCCATGACAAGCGATTCTTCCTGGTCGTGGGTGACGATGACGAAGGTGATGCCGACCTCGTGCTGCAGGCGCTTCAGCTCCAGCTGCATGGCTCCGCGTAGTTTCTTGTCGAGCGCGCCGAGCGGCTCGTCGAGCAGCAGCAGCCGGGGGCGCTTGACCAGGGCACGGGCGAGCGCGACGCGCTGCTTCTGGCCGCCGGACAATTGCTCAGGCTTGCGGTCGGCGAACGGGACGAGTTCGGTGGTCGCCAGGATGGCGTCGACGCGTGAGCGGATTTCTTTAGCCGGCAAGCGCTCCATCTCCAGCCCGTAGGAGACATTGGCACGCACGCTCATATGCGGGAACAGCGCGTAGGACTGGAACATCAGATTGACCGGCCGCTTGTTGGGCGGCGTCCTGGCGATGTCTTTGCCGTCGAGCAGGATGCGTCCGTCGGTCGGCGTCTCGAAGCCGGCCAGCATGCGCAGAAGCGTGGTCTTGCCGCAGCCGGAGGGCCCAAGCAGCGCGAAGAACTCGTTCTCCCGGATATCGAGCGAGATGCCGTCGACGGCGGTGACGCGGCCGAATTTCTTCGACACATGGTCGATGGCCAGCAGCGTGCGCGGTTCGCTCATTGGCCGATAATCCCTCGATTGAGCCGCTGCGACAGGGTCAACGCGGTGATGGAGACAGCCATGACGATGGTTGCCAGCGCATTGATCTCCGGCGTGATGCCGAAGCGGATCATGGCGTAGATCTGCATCGGCAGCGTGGTCGAGGCACGGCCGGCGCCGGATGTGAAGAAGGCAATGATGAACTCGTCGACCGAAAGCGTGAAAGCAAGCAGCGCGCCGGCGATCACCGCCGGCAGGATGACCGGCAAGGTCACGCGCCGGAACGTGGTTACGGCGGAGGCGCCGAGGTCGGCGGAGGCCTCGACGATCGACCAGTCGAAACTCTTCAGCCGGGCACGCACCACCGAGCAGACAAAGGCGAGGTTGAAGACGACATGGGCGAGGATGATGGTATGCAGCCCCATGGTCAGGTTGAGCATGGAAAAGAACGACAGCAGCGCGATCGCCAGCACGATGTCGGGAATGATCATCGGCGCGAAGATCAGCGCTTCCAGGCCCTTGCCGTATTGCCGGCGCATCTCGACGCCGATCGCCAGCAGCGTGCCGAGCAATGTGGCGATGGCGGTGGAGACCAGCGCCACGATCAGCGTGTTGAGCGCGGCGGAAAGGATCGCGGAGTTGTTGGCCAGCGAGACATACCATTTCAGCGAAAAGCCCGACCATGCCGTCGGCAGCCCGCCTTCGTTGAAGGACAGTGCCACCAGCACGCCGATCGGGATGTAGAGGAAGGCAAAGACGAGGCCGAGCACGAGCCAGAGCGTGCGCCGCGTGGCTGGGGAACGCTCAGCCATCGGCATTACCGTTGGCCTCGGCCGCCCGCCCCGAGGCGCGGTCGGCGGCCAGCGCTTGCGCCATCAGCACCAGCAGCATGATGGCGATCAGCGCCATGGCGAGTGCCGCGCCGAAGGGCCAGTCATTGGCGGTCAGGAACTGGTCGTAGACGAGATTGCCGATCATCTGGAAGCGGCCGCCGCCGAGCAGCGCCGGGGTGACGAAATTGCCGATCGACAGCACGAAGACGAAGACCGCGCCGGCGGCGATGCCGGGCACGGTCAGCGGCAGGACGACACGGCGAAAGGTGGTGGCGGCCGAGGCGCCGAGATCACGTGAGGCTTCGGCAAGCTCCGGGTTGAGCCGGGACAAAGGCGCGTAGCAGGCGAGGATGACGAAGGGCAAATAGTTGTAGACCAAGCCGGCGATGACGGCGCCTTCGGTATAGAGCATCGACGGCGGCTCGCCGGTGTAGCCCAACCACCGCAGCAGTTGCGTGATCAGGCCTTCGCGGTTGAGCAGCACGATCCAGGCATAGGTGCGGATCAGGTAGTTGGACCAGAACGGCAGCACGGCGAAGAACAGGAACACCGGCTGCCACCGGCGCGGTGCCGCGGCAATGGCATAGGCGGCGGCATAGCCGATCACCACGGCGATCAGGGTGGCGCTGCCGGCGATGCGCGCCGATTTGAGGAAGATGCCGGCATAGAGCGGGTCAAAGACCAGCCCGAAATTCTCCAGCGTGAAGGTGTAGTCGATGCCGCCATAGATGCCGCGCCGGAAGAAGGCGAGCGCCAGCACCAGCGCGCACGGGACCACCATCAGCGCGGTCAGCCAGACCAGCGCCGGGGCCATCAGCAGGGAGGAGCGAAGTCGGGTCTGGGACAATTTAAGGTACCGCTCAGGGCCGGCAGCCGAAGCGCTGCCGGCCGTGATATCCGTGCCGCCTACTGGGCGGCCTTGATCTCGCTGACGATCTTGGAATAGTCGCGCTGGGCTTCGCCGACATCGCGCAGCTGTTCGAACTTGACGAGGTCGGCCACCGGCATCGCCATGTTGGGGAATTTGGCCAGGAAGTCGGCCGGCAGGCTTTCCATCGCCGGCTTGTTCGGCACCTTGTAGTCGATGTTCTGCGCCGCCCAGGCGTGGTTCTTGGCGTCGAGCATGAAGTTGATGAACTTGAAGGCGTCGTCCTTGTGCTCGGATGCCTTCATCACCACCATCGTGTCGACCCAGAGGTCGGAACCTTCCTTCGGGATGACGTATTTGATCTCCGGCTTTTCGGCGATGCCGTAATTGCACCAGCCGTCCCAGGCCTGCACCATCAGCGCTTCGCCCGAAACCAGCTTGGAATAGAAGGTGGTGTCGTCATAGGCGAGCAGGGTCTTCTTGGCCGAGATCAGCAGGTCCTTGACTTCGGCCATCTTGGCCGGATCGGTCTCGTTGACGGAAAAGCCCTTGTCGAGCTGGCCGGCGGCCAGCAGCCAGCGATCGGTCGCCAGCATGGTGGTCTTGCCCTTCAGCTCGTCGGAAGGGGCGAGCAGGTCGCTCCAACTCGTTGGCGCCGCCTTGACGAGGTCGGAGCGGTAGCAGAGGCCGGTCGTGCCCCAGGTGTACGGCACCGAGAAAGTGTTGCCGACATCGTGCGGCAGTTTCGTTGCTTCGGGATAGAGGTTGGCGAGGTTGGGGACCTTGGCGTGGTCCATCGGCTCGGTCAGGCCAAGCTTGTTCAGCACTTCGGCGAAGGGCGAGGACACGAAGACCACGTCATAGCCCTTGCCGCCGGCGGCGATGAGCTTGCCCATGATCTCTTCATTGGTGGCGTGCACCACGACCTCGCCGGAGACGCCGGTCGTGGTCTTGAAGGCGGCCATGGCATCGGGCGCCATGTAGCCGTCCCAGTTGGAGATGACGAGGCCGGCGGCCATTGCCGGTGCGGACAGCGCCAGGGCAAGGCCGACAGCGATTGAAGAAACCTTGAGCGCACGGCGCCGCGGGCTGGTAGCGGTCATGGCAGACTCCCATTCCGGTTGATCGTCGAATTCTGTGCTGGACCGGTCGCGACCCATGCCGCTGCCCTCGATCCTGTTCCCTCGGTCTTTTTATCGCCGATTGCGCTGACAGTACTATTGCAGAAAAAAGTACGTCAATCCATAATTTGCCAACCGACCGAGGAATCTGGCCGATTGCGCTTGTCCCGGCGATCGGCCAAACCAGTGAGATCCCATCCGTCCGCCGAGACCAGTCATGCAAGCCGCAGCCCGACGACCTCGCACCAACCATCTCGATCTGGCGCAGCGCATCCTGGACGTGGCGCGGCAGCGCGGCTTCGAACCCGGCGCGCGCCTGCCCGAGCAGCAGATCGCTTCGCTGTGCAATGTCTCGCGCACGCCGGTGCGGGCGGCACTCAGCCTGCTGGCGGAGCGGGGCGTCGTGCGCTGGGAGGCCGATACTGGTTACCACCTGGCGGTCGACCTCGCCGCGCAGCCGGCCATTGCCACCGAGCTTCCCAGCGCGGAGGAGGACGAGCTGGCCGAGGCTATCCTGCGCGACCGCTCGGCGCGCAGGCTGGACCAGACGGTGACCGCCGCGGCGTTGATGCGACGCTACAGCGCCGAGAGGAAGACGGTACTAAAAGCGCTTAATAAACTGACAGAAGAGAATCTTCTGGACCGTGCGCCCGGCCAGTCATGGCTGTTCCGCCGCACGCCCGACGATCCGGAGGCGCAAGGCGAAAGCTACGAATTCCGCCTGGTGCTGGAGCCCGTGGCGATCCTGACGCCGGGCTTCCGGCTGGACGGCGCGCGGGCTGCGGCCTTGCGCCAAGGCATGGACGCGCTATCGGCGCTGCCGGATGCCGCGTTCGACACGCGCGAGTTCCAGCGGCTGGATATAGATTTTCACAGCATGATCGCCGAGGGCTGCGCCAATCGCTTCGTCGCCGACGCGCTGGCCGATCACCTCAGGCTGCGCCGGCTGCCGGGCCTCTATGGCGGCGTCAACGTCTTCCGGCTCCGGCAATCCTTGCTGGAACACCTGAACATACTCGACCATCTCGAAAGCCGGCAGTATGAGGTGGCTGCAGATCTGCTTCGCATCCACCTGCGGCTCTCCCGCAACCAGCGACCGCAGGCGGCCAGCCGCGGCGCCCCCGCGCTGTTCGGCATGATCAGCCGGCCGGAATGAAGAGGATTAATTGACGCGTAAAGCCAGCCCGACCATCGCGCTGTTTCCCGAAGCCAGTTTCGGGGCGGCGCTGAATTGCGTCGGCATCGCGCAGGCGTTGCGGGCCAAGGGCGCCCGGCCGGTCTTCATCTGCCATGCGGGCTTCGCCGGTGTCTTTGCCGACTATGGTTTCCAGGAATACCAGCTGCCGACCGACGAGCCGCTGAGTGACAGCGAGCGCCAGAGCTACTGGCAGGCCTTCGTGCGCCGGCACCTGCCGCATTTCAGGCTCAGCCCGATCGACCAGCTCGAAACCTATGTCGCGCCGACCTGGCAAGCGATCGTCGATACGGCGGTCAATGCAGAGGGGCCGCTGCGCCAATTGCTGGCGCGGCTGAAGCCCGACGCGGTGGTGCTCGACAATGTCATCATGTTCCCGGCGATCGCCGCCGCCGGCTGTCCCTGGGTGCGTGTCGTCTCCTGCGCCGAGACGGAGCTGCCCGACGCCCGGGTGCCACCTTACCTATCCGGCCTCGGAGCCGATGACCCGCAACGCGCGGCGTTCGAGGCCCGCTATCTCTCGGCCTCCGCGGCCGCGCATGACCGCTTCAATCGCTTTCGCGTGGACGCCGGCCTGGCGCCGTTGCCGAAGGGCCTGTTCCTGGAAAGCTCGCCCCACCTCAATCTGCTGCTGACGCCGACGATCGTGCGCCGCGAGCGTGCCGAGCCGCTCGATCCGGCCCGCTTCGTCTATCTCGAAGGCTGTGTGCGATCGGAAGGACCGTTCGAGGTGCCGGTCTTCCCGCGCAATGGCGGACCGCTGGTCTATGTCAGCTTCGGCAGCCTCGGCGCCATGGATGTCGGGCTGATCGAGCGCATGCTCGCCGTCTTCGACAGGCTGCCGGCGCGTTTCATCGTCAATGCCGGCGGCCTGCGCGACGCCTATCGCGCGGTGCCGGACAATGTCTATCTCGACGCCTGGTTTCCGCAGCCTTCGGTGGTGGCGAAGTCCGACCTGTTCATCCACCATGGCGGCAACAACAGCTTTTGCGAGGCGCTGCGCTTCGGCGTGCCGTCGCTGATCATGCCCTATTGCTGGGACGGACACGACAATGCGCGCCGCGCCGAAGAGACCGGTACCGGCGACCATATCGGCCGTGACGGCTGGACCGAAGGAGTATTGGAGAGAGCCATTCTCGGCCTGCTGGCCGATGCCGCCATGCGCGCCCGCCTGAGGGACAATGCAGTCCAGATGGCGCTGAAACCCGGAACGGACGTGGCCGCGCAAGCCATACTCTCCCTGATACGGACGTGAACGAAATGCTCGACAAGAACACGAATACCGCGATCAACGACCCCAAGGCCTGGCTGGCCCAGCACGGCATCAACGAGGTCGAATGCCTGGTGCCCGACATGAACGGCGTGCTGCGCGGCAAGGCGCTGCCGACGGCAAAATTCCTCAAGGCGCTGGAAGACCGCGCGCTCTATCTGCCAAGCAGCGCCTTCCTGGTCAGCATCGACGGCCGCTATTCCGGCTCGATCGACGAGGGTTTTGCCTATTCGGACCCGGACATGCGCATGGTGCCTGACGTTTCCACGCTCTGCTTGGCGCCCGGCGCTGGGGCGGGGAAGGCCTATGTCTTCGCCGACGCCTTCCATATGGACGGCAGGCCATGGATGGCCTCGCCGCGCCATGTGCTGCGCGCCGTGCTCGATCTCTACCGCCAGCGTGGCTGGCGGGCCGTGGTGGCGCCGGAGGTCGAGTTCTATCTGACCGCGTACAATCCCGATCCGGACAGGCCCCTGACCGCGCCGGTCGGCGCCAATGGCCGCACTGAGACCGTGCAGCATCCCTATGACATGGCGGCGCTCGAGGAGTTCGAGCCGGTGATCCGGCGCGTCTATGAGTATGCCGCGGCCGCCGGGCTGCCGCTCGACACGTTGATCCATGAATCGGGCACGGCGCAGCTGGAGATCAATCTCCTGCATGGCGACGCGCTGCCACTGGCCGACCAGGTGCTTTTGTTCAAGCGATTGACGCGCCAGGCCGCGCAGCAATGCGGCATGCATGCGACCTTCATGGCCAAGCCGATCGCCGCGCAGGCCGGCAGCTCGATGCATCTGCACATGTCCGTCGTTGACGAGGCGGGCAACGCGCTGTTTGCCGGCGCGGATGATGCCGACACCAAGATGTTCGGCCATTTCGTCGGCGGCTTGCAGAAATATATCCCTGAAATCATGCCGCTGTTCGCGCCCAATGTGAACTCGTTCCGCCGCATAAGACCCAACCACAGCGCGCCGGCCAACATCGAATGGTCGCACGACAACCGGTCCTGCGGCCTGCGCGTGCCGGCCGGAGGGCGCGCGGCGCGACGGGTGGAGAACCGCTTGCCGGGCGCCGATTCCAATCCCTATCTGGCGATCGCCGGTTCGCTGCTCGCCGGCTATCTCGGCGTCGAGCAGAAGCTGGCGCGCTCGGCCGAGGCGTCGGGCAATGCCTACAAGATCAAGAGCACGCTGCCGAAGACCATGGAGGAGGCGCTCGATCGTTTCGAGGCTTGCGATCCGGTCCGCAAACTGCTCGGCGAGGATTTCTTCCAGACCTATCTGCGCGTCAAGAGCGTCGAGCTCGACCTGTTCCAGAGCGTGGTGACGAGCTGGGAACGCGACCATCTGCTGTTGAAGGTGTGATCATGGCATCTTCAACAGGCTTCAATTCCGGTCTCGATATCGGCAAATCCTACTATGTCGCCACCGCCAATCCGGCGCCGGACCATCCGGCGCTCGCCGGCGATGTCGAAGCCGACCTGGTCGTCGTCGGCGGCGGCTGCACCGGGCTGTCCGCCGCGCTTCACGCCGCCGAGCGCGGCCTGAAGGTGGTGCTGCTCGAAGGCGGCAAGATCGGCTGGGGGGCCTCGGGGCGCAATGGCGGCCAGATGATCCCCGGCCTGCGCAAGGGCGCCAAGGGCCTGGTCAAGCTCTACGGTCCCGAGCGGGCGAAGGTGCTGTTCGACCTCGCCTTCGAGGCGCGCGGCCTGGTGCTCGACATCATCAAGCGCCATGCCATCGATTGCGATCTGAGACTGACCGGCCATCTGGTCGGCGCGGTCAACGGTTCCGACCTCAAGGATCTGGAAGAAGAGGCCAAATGCCTCGAGAGCGTGATGAAATTTCGCGACGTCGAGATCCTGTCGGCGACGGCCGCACGCGCCAAGGTCGACACGCCCTATCACGGTGCCATGTACGAGCCGCTTGGCGGCCATATGCACCCGCTGAACTACACGCTCGGCCTTGCCAGCGCGGCCGTGGCCGCCGGCGTCGTCATCCATGAGAACTCGGTGGCGGTGAAGCTGGAGCGTGAGCCTTCCATCCGCGTCTCGACGTCAAAGGGTTCGGTCCGGGCCAAACATGTCGTGCTGGCGGGTGATGCGCTGCTGCACGGGCTGGAGCCGCGCGTCAACAGCCGCATCATGCCGGTCGGCAACTACATCGTCGCCACCGAGCCGCTGGAGGGCAAGCGCAATGTCATCCCGGCCAATGTCGCGGTGTCCGATACACGCTTCGTCGTCAATTACTACCGCATGTCGGCGGATGGCCGCCTGCTTTTCGGCGGCGGCGAGCGCTACACGCCGTCGCCGCCGGCCGACATTGCCGGCTTCGTGCGGCCGCATATGGAAGGCACGTTTCCGCAGCTTAGGGGCTGCCGCATCGATCATGCCTGGGGCGGCCTGGTTTCGGTGACGACGTCGCGGCTGCCGCATGTCGGGCACTATGGCGAGGTCTATTTCGCGCATGGCTATTCCGGCAAGGGCGTCATCCTGTCGACACTGTCGGGCAAGCTGCTCGCCGAAGCGATCACCGGCGATGCCTCACGGCTGGATTTGTTCTCGACGCTCACGCCCATGCCGTTCCCCGGCGGCACGGCGCTGCGTGGGCCACTCTATGTACTGGGCATGCTATGGTACGCGATGCGGGACCGGATCAAGCATTGAGGTCGCCAGACGCGATCTAGACGACAAAGAAATCCTCGATGCGCTCACTGGCTCCAAGCAGCGCCGGCAGGATTTCCCGTTCCATCTCGGCGACGGTGAACCGCGCCGACTGGGTCGAGACATTGATCGCCGCGACCGTGCGTTTCGCCCGGTCGCGGATCGGCACGGCAATGGAGCGCAGGCCGAGCTCCAGCTCCTCGTCGACGATGGCGAAGCCGTCCGCCTTCGCCTTGCCAATGGCGCCGGCCAGCGCACGCTTATCGGTGATGGTCTTTGGCGTTCGCCTCTCGATGGTTGCCTGGCCGAGAAATGTTTCCAATTCCCCTGATGCCAGGCCGGCAAGCAGGATCCGCCCCATCGACGTGCAATAGGCCGGCAGCCTCGTGCCAACATCGAGCGAGACGCTGAGGATACGGCGGCCGGGAATGCGGGCGACATAGACGACATCCTCGCCCGACAGGATCGCGGCCGAGCAAGCCTCGTTCAGTTGTGCCGCCACGGCCCGCATGATGGGGACGGCAAAGCTCCACAGGGAGGCGCCGCCGAGCCAGGTGCGGGCGACCGTCAGCAGACGGGGCGACAGCGAAAACACGCGGCCGGCCTGTGTGGCATAGCCTGTGGCAACCAAGGTCAGCAGGAAGCGGCGGGCGCCAGCGCGGGTCAGGTCCGCCTCCTCGGCCATTTCGGTCAGCGTCATGCCGGCCGGATGCCGGGCCAGGATTTCCATGACGGCAAGGCCGCGTTCGAGCGAGCCGACATGATCGCGGGAAGGGGGCTCTTCGTTCATCTCGCCTCCGCGCAAGGGTGCTGTCGCCAGGATTGACTCCGTGCCCTTAATCGGACTAGAAGTATCGCATATAAAACATATGTTCGCAATACGAACTTTTTAGATTGGAGCCCTGGCGATGGTCAAGTTCCTGCCGCTCAAGCAGGCCGTTGCGGAGAATTTGAACAATGGCGATACCGTCGCCTTCGAGGGCTTCACCCATCTGATCCCGACAGCCGCCGCGCATGAGGCGATCCGCCAGGGATTTCGCGACCTGACCCTGATCCGCATGACGCCAGACCTGATCTACGACCAGATGATCGGCATGGGCATGGCGAAGAAGATCGTCTTCTCCTATGTCGGCAATCCCGGCGTTGGCCTTCTGCGGCGGGCGCGTGACGCCATCGAGAACGGTTTCCCCCGTTCGATCGAGGTCGAGGAGCACAGCCATGCCGGCATGGCCAATGCCTATGAGGCGGGAGCGGCCGGCCTGCCCTGCGCGGTGTTCCGTGGCTATCGCGGCGCAGGCCTCGCGGCGGTCAACCCGAACATAAAGTCGGTCACTTGTCCGTTCACCGGCGAGGTTCTGGCGGCGGTGCCTTCGATCCGTCCCGACGTCACCTTCATCCATGCGCAGAAGGCCGACAAGAAAGGCAATGTGCTGGTCGAGGGCATTATCGGCATCCAGAAGGAAGCGGTGCTGGCGGCCAAACGCGCCGTGGTGACCGTGGAGGAAGTGGTCGACAATTTCGACGATCTCCATCCCAATTTGACGGTGCTGCCGCGCTGGACGATCGCGGCGATCTCCGTCGTGCCCGGCGGATCGCACCCGTCCTACGCGCATGGCTATTACGCGCGCGACAACGCCGCCTATCTGGAGTGGGACGAGATCGCCGCCGACCGTGAGAAATTCCAGGCCTGGATGCAGGCAAACGTCATCGAGAAGAGCGCCGGCGACTTCGCCGGACGTGTCGAGCATCTGAGGAAAGCGGCATGAGCGGGACAGGCTTCACCCCCAACGAGATGATGACCATTGCCGCCAGCCGCGCGTTGAAGAACGACGATGTCTGCTTCGTCGGCATCGGTGCGCCGTCCGCCGCCTGCAATGTGGCGCGACTGACGCATGCGCCCGACATCACGCTGATCTATGAGAGCGGCACGATCGGCACCGCGCCTGATGTGCTGCCGTTGTCGATTGGCGATGGCGAATTGTGCGAAACAGCTGTCACCACCGTCGCGGTGCCGGAAATGTTCCGCTATTGGCTGCAGGGCGGCCGCATCTCGATCGGTTTCCTCGGTGCGGCGCAGCTCGACAAGTTCGGCAACATCAACACCACGGTCATCGGCGATTATTTCCATCCCAAGACCAGGCTGCCCGGCGGTGGCGGCGCGCCGGAGATCGCGACCTCATCGAAGGAAATCTACATCACCATGGCGCAGACCAAGCGCGGCATGGTCGAAAAGATCGACTTCTTCACGTCCTTCGGCCATGGCGAGGGCGGCGACCATCGCAAGCGGCTGGGCATCGACACATCAGGCCCGACCTTGCTGATCACCGATCTCGCCATCTGGAAGCCGGACCCGGTGACCAAGGAATTCACCGTCGTGTCGCTACACCCCGGCGTCACCCGCCAGCAGGTGCAGGAAAGCTGTGGCTGGGTCGTTAAGTTCGCCGAGGCGCTTGACGAAACACCGGCGCCAAGCGAACTCGAACTCAATACATTGCGCGACCTGCAGGCCCGCACCAGGGCGGCGCATGAGGGAACCGGAAAAGCAAAGGCTGCATGACATGGCCGAGGCCTATATCTGCGACTACATCCGCACGCCGATCGGCCGCTTCGGCGGGTCGCTGTCTTCCGTGCGTGCTGACGACCTCGGCGCCGTCCCGCTGAAGGCGCTGGTCGAGCGCCATTCCGGCATCGACTGGCAGGCGGTCGACGACATTGTCTATGGCTGCGCCAACCAGGCCGGCGAGGACAACCGCAACGTCGCGCGCATGGCGCTGCTGCTGGCAGGCCTGCCGAAGGAGATCCCGGGTTCGACCGTCAACCGGCTGTGCGGGTCGGGCATGGACGCGCTGACCATCGCCGCCCGCGCCATCAAGGCCGGGGAGGCCGAACTGATGATCGCCGGCGGCGTGGAATCGATGAGCCGGGCGCCCTTCGTCATGCCCAAGGCCGACACGGCCTTTTCGCGCAATGCCGAGATTTACGACACCACCATCGGCTGGCGCTTCGTCAATCCGCTGATGAAAAAGCAGTACGGGGTCGATTCGATGCCCGAAACCGGCGAGAACGTCGCCGAGGATTTTGCCGTTTCGCGCGCGGACCAGGACGCCTTTGCCGTGCGCAGCCAGGACAAGGCCGTCGCCGCGCAGGCCAATGGAAGGCTGGCCAAGGAGATCACGCCGGTGACGATCCCGCAGCGCAAGGGCGATGCCGTCGTCGTCTCGAAGGACGAGCATCCCCGTGCCGGCACCACGGTCGAGACATTGGCCAAGTTGCCGACGCCGTTCCGTCAGGGCGGCACGGTGACGGCTGGCAATGCCTCCGGAGTCAATGATGGGGCGGCCGCACTGATCGTTGCCTCGGAAGCAGCAGCGCACAAATACGGCCTGACGCCGATCGCCCGCATCCTCGGCGGGGCCGCGGCCGGCGTTGCGCCGCGTATCATGGGCATCGGCCCGGCACCGGCGACGCAGAAACTGTGCGCGCGGCTCGGCCTGACGCCGCAACAATTCGATGTCATCGAGCTCAACGAAGCCTTTGCCTCGCAAGGCATCGCCGTGCTGCGCCAGCTCGGCATTGCCGAGGATGCCGACCACGTCAACCCGAATGGCGGCGCCATCGCGCTTGGCCATCCCTTGGGCATGTCGGGCGCGCGCATTTCCGGCACGGCGGCGCTGGAGCTGCGCGAACGCGGCGGTCGCTATGCGCTGGCCACCATGTGCATCGGTGTCGGCCAGGGCATCGCCATCGCGCTCGAAAGGGTCTGATCGCGCGATCCCTTGGCTTGCCGAAATCATGGTCCGATTCGGCGCGTCGCCAAATTTGACCATGTGGACAAAAGCCCAGGCTCGTTCCATAGTTCCCCGCGCATGACCCCGAAAATCGAAATCGATTTTCGGAAAGGATCATGCGCAGAACTAAGAGCTACAGCGTCCTCTGCACGTCCGAGGGACGCGCGGCGCTGTAGGCTGATTTTTAGAACAGCCGGCTCGACACGGCTGTCGAACAGAGGGGACTGCAATGGAAAACCGGAAGACCAAATTCCAATCGACACGCGAAGGGATTTCGCGACGCAACGTGCTGGAGCTCGGCGCGCTTGGCCTGGCAGCGGCGATGCTGCCGGGCGCCGCTTTCGCCAAGGACAAGAAGCTGAAAGTGGCGGCGATCTTCGCCACGCCGATCGAGGAGCCGTGGGACAACCAGATCCATGTCGCTCTGCAGAAGGCCGAGAAGGAACTCGGCATCGAATACAAATGGTCGGAAAAGGTGCAGACCGCCGATTTCAGCCGCGTCATGCGCGAATATGCGCAAGGCGGTTACCAGCTGGTGCTGGGCGATGCCTTCGCCGCCGAGCGCGAGTCGCGCCGCACGGCCAAGCAGTTCCCCGAGACGGCCTGGCTGTTCGGCTCGGGTGCCGGTCCGGCGGAGCCCAATTTCGGCGTCTTCGACAACTGGATCCATGAGCCGGCCTATCTCTCGGGCATGATCGCCGGCAAGATGTCGAAGTCGGGCACCGTCGGCGCCGTGGCGGCGATGGGCATTCCGGAAGTGAACCGGCTGGTCAACGCCTTCTTCGCCGGCGCCAAGGAGGTCAACCCGAACGTCAAGAAGAAGGTCGCCTTCATCGGCTCCTTCTTCGATCCGCCAAAGGCCAAGGAAGCCGCGGTGGCGCAGATCGATGCCGGCGTCGACGTCATCTATGCCGAGCGCTTCGGTGTCATCGAGGCGGCGGTCGAGAAGAAAATCCTCGCCATCTCCAACATGTCGGACCAGTCGAGCCTCGGCCCCGACACGGTCATCACCGGGCCGGTCTGGGATATGTACCCCACGGTCGAGCAGGCGATCAAACTGGTCAAGGCCGGCGTCTACACCGCGCAGGACTATGGCGATTTCTCGCGCATGGCCAAGGGCGGCTCCTATCTCGCCCCGTACCATAAGTTCGACAAGACGCTGCCTGCTGATGTCAAGGACCTGGTCGAGAAGAAGAAGGCCGAGATTCTTGAGGGCAACTTCCGGGTGGATGTCGACGAGAACACGCCGGTTTCGGATTGATCTTCCACCCTCCCCCTTTTGGAGGTGAGCAGCCGGTTCGCCGCAGGCGAATTCATCGTGCCGGTGGCACGATGAAAGGCTGCGTAGCAGCGGGGACCCGGCAAGTTGTCGCCGAACCCTTCGCTGGCTCAGGGCGTTCGAACTCGAAAAGCCAAGCAATTGGCTTTTCGTCCACTGCGCGGACCGCTTCTCACCCCCACAAGGGGGAGGGTGAAGCAGAGCCATTTCTCCTCAGGAGTCCCCTTGCCCGCCCCACTCATCGAAATGCGCGGCATTACCAAGAGCTTCGGCGCCGTCAAGGCGAACGAAGCCGTCGACCTCAGTGTCGCGCCGGGTGAGATCCTCGGCCTGCTGGGCGAGAACGGCGCCGGCAAGACGACGCTGATGAACGTGCTGTTCGGCGCTTACGCGCCGGACGCCGGCGAAATCCTGATCCAGGGCCAGCCAGTGAGGATCACCAGTTCGGCTGACGCACTGGCCGCCGGCATCGGCATGGTGCACCAGCATTTTCATCTGGCGCCACGGCTGACGGTCCTGGAAAATCTGCTCATCGGTATCCCGGGCAAATCGGGGCGGATCGATCGCGCCGGCGGGCTGGCGCGGTTGGCCGAAATCAGCCGCCAGCACGGGCTGACGCTTGATCCCGATCTGCCGGTTTCGGCGCTCTCGGTCGGCGAACAGCAGCGGCTGGAGATCGTCAAGGCGCTGTTTCGCGGCGCCAAGCTCTTGATCCTCGACGAGCCGACGGCGGTGCTCGCGCCAAGCGAGGTCGACGGATTGTTTTCAGCGCTGCGCTCGATGGCGGCACAGGGCCTCGGCATCATCTTCATCTCGCACAAGCTCAACGAGGTGCGGGCGCTCACCCATCGTTGCACTGTGCTGCGGCATGGCCGTGTCGCGGGCCGCGTCGACGATCCGGCCAACACCACGTCGGCGGCGATGGCACAACTGATGTGCGGCCACGAAATCGTGCCGCCAGCAAGGGGCGCGTCGACGCCCGGTGCCGATGTGTTGACGCTCGACGGCATTTCCACCTCGCGTCATTCCGGCACCGTGCTGCGCGATGTGTCGCTTGCCGTTCGCGCCGGTGAAATCCTCGGTATCGCCGGCGTGTCGGGCAATGGCCAGCGGGCACTGGCAGAGGTGATCTCCGGCGTGCGCGCACCCGATGCCGGCCGGATGACGATTGCCGGCCAGAAGGTCACCCGGTTCTCGCCGCGCGAGGTGCAGGCGCTTGGCCTCGGCCGCATCCCGGAAGACCGCATGACGACCGGCCTGGTCACCAATCTGCCGCTCGCCGATTCCATGGTGCTGCCGCGCATCGGCACCGCCGCGTTTTCAGCCAAGGGCCTGCTCAAGCCGGACGCGATCCGCGCCTTCGCCGAAGCGCAGATCAAGGCCTATGATATCAGATGCCCCGGGCCGATGACCCGGGCCGGGGCGCTGTCCGGCGGCAATCTGCAAAAGGCGCTCTTGGCGCGCGAGCTCGCCTTCGATCCGAAGGTGCTGATCGTTTCCCAGCCGACGCGCGGCCTCGACATCGGCGCCGCCCGCTTCATCCACGAAAAATTCCTCGACATGCGGACCAAGGGCTGCGGCATCATCGTCATCGGCGAGGATCTCGAAGAGCTGCTCGTGCTCTGCGACCGCATCGCGGTGATGTATGAAGGCCGCATCGTCGGCACGCTCGACAGCGCCGATGCGACGATCGCGCGGCTCGGCCTGATGATGACCGGGGCGGAGGGCCACGGCTGATGTTTCGCCTGGAAGTCCGCACCTCCACGCCCGCCTGGTTCAATCTGGCGCTACCGCTGCTGGCGATCGGCGCCACGCTTGTCCTGTGCAGCGGCCTCATCGCGCTGGCCGGCGCCGGCGTGCTCGAATCCTACGGCGTGATGTTCACGGCTTCGCTCGGCGACAGCTATGCGATCACCGAAACGCTGGTGCGCGCCGCACCGATGATCTTCACCGGGCTGGCGGTCGCCGTCGCCTTCCGCGCCAAATTCTGGAACATCGGTGCTGAAGGGCAATTGCTGGCCGGCGCGGTCGCCAGCTGCTTCGTCGGCGCGATCCCGATGCCGGGGCCGCTCGCCATGCTGCTGATGGCCATCGCCGGAGCCGCAGCCGGAGCAGCCGTCGCCCTTGTTCCCGCCACGCTGCGGGTCAAGTTCAAGGTTGACGATGTGGTCAGCTCGCTGCTGCTCAATTCGGTCATCTACTATGCCCTGATGGCGCTGATCGAAGGGCCGTGGAAGGATAGCTTCAGCGGCTATCCGATCTCGCCGCCGATCGAGGATTCGGCCAACTTTCCGGTGCTGATCGAAGGCACACGCCTGCATCTCGGCGTCGTGGCGGCGCTGATCGCCGCACCTTTGATCTGGTTCCTTATCGCGCGCACGACGCTTGGTTTCAGGATCAGGGTCACCGGCGAAAATCCGGAAGCCGCACGCTATGGCGGCATCCACGTCGAACGCGTGCTGCTGTCGACCGCGCTGCTGTCCGGTGCGCTGGCGGGGCTTGCCGGCGTCGGCGAAGTCGGCGGCGTGCATTTCCAGGTGATGAGCGACATCTCGCCGGGCTACGGCTATTCCGGCATCGTCGTCGCCATGCTGGCGCGGCTCAACCCGCTGGGCGTGGTGCCGGCGGCAGTCTTCCTGGCCGCCGTGATGACCGGCGCCGAGGCGATGTCGCGGGCAACCGGCGTGCCGGCCTTCCTCAGCGACGTCATCCAGGGGACAGCGCTGCTCGCCATGCTGGTGGCGCTGCTGTTCACCGCCTATCGCATCCGCCGCGTGGGAACAGCCTCATGAGCGCGGTGTTCGAACAGATCTTCCAGGTCGGCTTCCTGGCCGCCATCATCCGCATCGCCACGCCGCTGGCCTTTGCCACGCTGGGCGAGATGTTTTCCGAGCGGGCCGGCGTGCTCAATCTCGGCATCGAAGGCATCATGCTGCTCTGCGCGATGACCGGCTTCACCGCCACCAGCCTGAGCGGCAGCCTGTGGCTGGGCGTGCTTGCGGCGGTGCTGACCGGCATGCTGATGGGCGCGCTGCATGCGCTGTTCACGGTGGCGCTTGGCCTCAGCCAGCATGTCTGCGGCATTGGCGTGACGCTGTTCTCATCGGGCCTCGCCTATTTCCTCTACCGGCTGATCTTCGGCCAGCAATCGGTGCCGCCAAGCATCAAGGGTTTCCAGACATTGCCGATCCCTGTTCTCTCCGACATTCCGGTGCTCGGACCGGCGGTGTTCAACCAGTTCGCGCTGGTCTACATGGCGATCATTGCCATACCGCTTGCCGCCTTCGTGCTCTATCGCACGCCCTGGGGCCTGTCGGTGCGCATGGTCGGCGAGAACCCGCGCGCGGCCGATTCGGCCGGCGTCAGCGTCATTGCGACGCGTTTCCAGGCCGTCATCATCGGCGGTGCGCTGATGGGACTGGCGGGCGCCTTCCTGTCGATGGCGCAGTTCAACGCCTTCACCTTCGGCGTCGTCTCCGGGCGTGGCTGGGTGGCGATCGCGCTGGTCGTGTTCGGCCGCTGGGACCCGTGGCGCTCGGCGGGTGCCGCGCTGCTGTTCGCCTTCGTCGATGCGCTGCAGCTGCGCATGCAGGCGAGCGGACTCGGGCACATACCCTACGAGGCGTTCCTGATGCTGCCGTTTATCTTCACCATTGTCGCGATGGCCTTCATGTCGCGCAACGCGGTGGCGCCGTCGGCGCTGCTCAAGCCGTTTCGAAGGGAAGAGCGGTAGAGGGCTTGCAGCTCATCCGGCGAGACCTTCAGCGTTCCCGCTGCCCCTCATTGCCCTGCCGGGCATTTCTCCCCGCATAGTGACGGGGAGAAAGGTCGCGGTCGTCGACGGTTTCGCCAATTTTCAGCATTGCGGATTGGGCGCCGGCGTTGCGGCCAGCCCCCTTCTCCCCGTTCACGGGGAGAAGATGCCGGCAGGCAGATGAGGGGCAGCGCCAACCTCAGCGGAAAGCCTCACATTGCCGTAAAGCCATTATCGACGAACAGATGCGCGCCGTTGACGAAGCTGGCCTCGTCACTGGCGAGATACAGCGCTGCCTTCGCCACTTCCTCAGGTTCGCCGATGCGGCCCTGCTGCGCGGCGAGTGCCGCATCGGAAACGTCGACGCCAAGCTTGCCGAGGTCGGCGACCTCGCGCAGGCCGTGCGGCGTCCTGATGAAGCCAGGGCAGACGGCGTTGCAGCGGATGTTGCGGTCACGGAACTCGACGGCAATGGCGCGGGCGAACATGTGGCAGGCGCCCTTGGTGGTGTCGTAGAGCACCTCCATCGGCGTCGCCGCCACCGCCGAGATCGACGAGGTGCAGACGATCGAACCGCCGCCGGCGGCGATCATGCCGGGCAGCACGGCGCGTGTCATCAGGAACATGGAGCGGACATTGACGGCATGCAGCCAGTCCCATTCCTGCACGGTCGTCTCCAGGAACGGCTTTATCACGATGGTGCCGGCATGGTTGAACAGCACCGTGACCGGCCCGAGTTTCTCCGTCGCGCCCTTCACCGCCGCTTCGACCTGGGCTTCGTCGGATACGTCGGCGACAAAATGCTCGGCTATGTGTCCGCGAGCACGAATCGTCGCCGCCGTTGCCGCGGCCGCCTCGCCATTGCGGTCGATGATCGCCACCTTGGCGCCTTCCGCCGCGAACAGCTCCGAGGCCGCCCCACCCATTCCCGTCGCGCCGCCCGAGATAATGGCGACCTTGCCGGCCAGTCTTGTGCCCATTGTCTACTCCCCTGTTCGACCCATTTTGCGCTTGCCTGTTGAGTGATGCTACCGCGCCCCGCATCGGGCGGCCAATGGACGAAGTGGGTGCAGCGGAAACAAGGACATAGGTCCATTCGAGCGTGCCTGGGAACAATTCCAATGGCCGCCATCGACCGCATGACAGGTTGATCCCAGAAATTCATAACCAACCTACGGCCTGAAATGAGAAAATTATTCTGCCTATGGCTCAAAAATAGCAATCGACAAAGTCTACAAGTTTTATAGATTAACGGGCGAGACGGAGGTCGATATGTCCTATATCCAGAACGCTCAGACTGACAGCAGCGGCCAGAGGCTGGCCAATGCCCAGACCTTTCGCCCGGCCTATGCCGGAGCTTTCGCCTATCTCGTCTTTGCCCTTGCGTTCGTGTTCACCGGGGCCGTCGTTCTGGGCCTCATTCCCTAAGGCGTCGGACCGACAGGGGTTAGTTTCCCCACTGTCTTCAGGCAATCGGAGTTGAATGAACCGGATCCCGGTGCGTTTGCGCGCGGCCGTGGTTCGCATTTCACAGCATCCATGATTCCAGCGATGGAGGAGATGACAATGCCGATCGAATTCACCCATGTCCCCGGCAAGCCCGCTGACGCCGCCGTTCCCTTCTTCTACGATTTCGCCGAGACCGCGACCAAGCTCGGGCTGATCGAGGATAGCGGTTTCCAGAAGATCGTCGTCGATGATCCGGCCGGACTGCTGACCAATATGGATCTTGGTGCCCAGGTGCTCAATCGCACCGCGTCGCTGGAAGT
The DNA here is from genome assembly GCF_056868045.1 of Mesorhizobium sp. HAY1-8B. Lineage (NCBI taxonomy): Bacteria > Pseudomonadati > Pseudomonadota > Alphaproteobacteria > Hyphomicrobiales > Phyllobacteriaceae > Mesorhizobium > Mesorhizobium sp. HAY1-8B. The sequence goes on along the minus strand of NZ_CP200321.1, from coordinate 613,451 downwards.
GGTGCTGACCCATTGGGCCGGCGTGATCGAACCGACGGTGGCGGCCCGCCAACTGGCATCGATCGACAGGGAGAGCGGCGGACGGCTGGCGCTTCGGATGATCAGCGAGCCGTTGAACGACGATGACGCCGAGACGCGGCCGGTCGGACATGGCGTGATCTGGCAGCGCATCGACGAATATCTGGTGCTTTTGAAGCGGCTGTGGTCGAACGACCGGCCCTTCGACCATGAAGGCGCCTTCTACAGCATCAAGAGCGGCTATATCGAGCGCAAGGGGCCGCATGGCGCCCACCCTGTCATCCGCATGGGCGGGCAATCGGGAACGGCACTGAAGGTGGCCGGACGACATGCCGATGTCTTCGAACTGGCGCCGGGCTCGATTGATGAGGTCCGGCAGTTGATGGAGCGGGTGCGCGGTGCCGCCGCCGAACACGGCCGGGCCGGCAAGCTGCGCTTCGCGCTTCCGGTCAGGATCCACCAAGGCGCTTTCACCGCCGGCTACAAGGCGGTCGACCTGTCCAGCCCGCCTGCTCAAGCCGCCCTGTCGCTGCTTGCCTATGCCGGGCTCGGGATCGACGAATTCATGATCGTTGGCGTCGACACGCCGCGTGAGATCGCGACGGTTGGCAGGGAGACCATCGCCTTGCTGCGCAATTCCCTGGCACGCCGCGAAGAACATGATGCTTTCCAGCCGGGGGCCTATGCGCCACGCGCAGGGCTGGAGACACGGGCTGCCGGCTGAAGCCGATCAATCGTTTGTTGCGCCCCGCCTGTCGCCAAGCCGCGACAGGCCCTCGATGACGGCGGCTGAATCGGCCAACACCCCGAAGACGCCGTCCTCGACCGTCACCATGTGAAGCGCTGCCTCATGGGCTTGCCTGTCGCCGCTGGCGCAGGCGTCCGAGATCGTCAGGCACTGAAAATTGCGGTCGCAGGCTTCGCGCAGCGTGGTGTGGACGCAGACGTCGGTCGTGCATCCGGAAAACATCAGATGCGTGATGCCTTGCGCGCGCAGCACAAGCTCGAAATCCGTATAGGTGAAGGCGCTGTTGCAGGTCTTGTCGACGATGATGTCATCAGGCGCGACATCGATCTCCGGAACGATCTGGAATCCCGCGCCCGAGCGCAGCAGGATGTCGGTTCCGTCGAGACCGGAGCGCTTGCGGCGCCATTTCTCGTAGGGCGTCATGTCGGCCATATCAGCCCGATAACCCTGCCTGGTGTGGATGACCTTGACGCCGGCTTTGCGCGCGGCCGATATCAGCCGATTCACGGCCGGCAGGATCGCCCGCAGCGGCGAGGGGTCATATCCCTGCTTGGCGAAATAGCCCGTCGTCGACAGGAAATCCTGCTGCAGGTCGATGACGACAAGCGCTGTGTTTTCGGCCACCAGCCTGCCGTCATAAGGGAAGTCGAAGGGCGTTGCCTTGATCATCCGAAGGTGCCTCCTTACCGATCGTGAGAGCCATCCTGACTGGCGAAGTTCAAGTCGTCCACTCAGCTCGCCGCTCTGACGCGAAGTGGCAGGATGTTGGGGCGGTCATGCTGCCGCTGGGTATGTATCGCTGCCACGACCTGTTGCAGTCATCTTAAATGTTGACTAGTAAGGTCATGTTTCATAGTCAACCGGACGTTGGACTGCCGAGGCCAGAAATTGGAAATGCGGGTGGCCGCACTGGAGACACCATGACCGTGGCTGGAGCTGAGACCGCCTTTCATATCGACGCGGTGCGGTTTGCCGTCGGCGAGCGGACGCTGCTTGGCGCTGGCTCGCTCGAACTGCAACGCTCGCGCGTCCACGGGCTGATCGGTCACAACGGTTCGGGCAAGTCGACGCTGATCAAGCTGCTGACGCGCGGCACGCCAGGCGAAATCATGCGGGGCGATGTGCTGAGAGGCATTTTCGGCGTGGAGACGGGCGTGTTCGCGCACCCGGGCACCGGACAACCCGCCGGCTATGTGCAGTGACGAGATTTGATGCGGTGGCGCAATAGGAAGCGGCTGGTCGCTGCGAGAACAAGGAAGAAGCTGTTGTCTAGAACGCGTTTGTTGGCGGCGTTGGTCGCATCGGTGATCCTGGCAGGCGGCGGCGCCGTGGCCCAGGAGCAACCGGCCGGTACTGCTCCCGCGGCCGAGGCCCCTGCCTCTCCCGCCGCACCGGCCACAATGGCGCCCGCGCAGCAAGTTGGCCAGCCGGCTACGTCGGCGCCTGCCGGGGCCGCGCCGACGGGGGCCATGGAGCTGAACCTGCCGCACGATTTGTCGCCATGGGGCATGTTCATGGCCGCCGACATCATCGTGAAGGCGGTGATGATCGGGCTGGCCTTTGCCTCGCTCGTCACCTGGACGATATGGCTGGCCAAATCGCTGGAGATTTTCGGTGGCAAGCTTCGTATCCGCCGTGCGGTGCGCGCGATCGGCGATGCCGCGACGCTGAAGCAAGCCAGCCGCGCGCTCGACCGCAGCGGCGGTCCCGGGGCGCTTCTGGTCAAGGCGGCGGAAGAAGAGACCGCGCTTTCGGCCGGCGCGCTCGACCATGTCGGCGGCGACGGATTGAAGGAACGCGTCACCTCGCGCCTGTCGCGCATCGAGGCGGCGGCGTCGCGGCGCATGTCGCGCGGCACCGGCGTGTTGGCGACGATCGGTTCCACCGCGCCGTTCGTCGGCCTGTTCGGCACCGTCTGGGGCATCATGAATGCCTTCATCGGCATCTCGCAGGCGCAGACCACCGATCTCGCCGTGGTCGCGCCGGGCATCGCCGAAGCGCTGCTCGCCACCGCGATGGGTCTTGTCGCGGCAATTCCGGCGGTGGTGATCTACAACGTCTTCGCCCGCTCGATAGCCGGCTACCGGCAGATCCTCGCCGACGCCTCGGCGGGCGTCGAACGGCTGGTCAGCCGCGACCTGGATTTCCGTGCCGTCTCGCCGGCGACAGCCCTGGCGGCGGCGTAGCGGGCGACGCCATGGGAAGCAGAATCCGACAGACCATGGACGACGATCTCGAGGAGAGCCACGAGATCAACGTCACACCCTTCATCGATGTCATCCTGGTGCTGCTGATCATCTTCATGGTCGCCGCGCCGCTCGCGACGGTGGACGTCAATGTCGACCTGCCGGGGTCGACGGCGACGCCCGCGCCCCGGCCCGAAACGCCGCTGTTCCTGACCTTGAAGGACGATCTCACGCTGGCGATCGGCAATGACACCGTGCCGCGCCCGGCCTTCGCGGCCACGCTGGACAGCAGGACCAAGGGCGACAAGCAGACGCGCATCTTCCTGCGCGCCGACAAGGCGGTCGCCTATGGCGACCTGATGGAGGCCATGAACCTGCTGCGTGGCGCCGGCTATCTGAAGATCGCGCTGGTCGGCCTGGAGACGGCGACCGCTGCTGCACCGGCACCCGCGGGAGCTCCCGCGCCATGACGCAGTCCGCCACCTTGCCCACGGTGCAACTGTCGCGCTTCGGCTGGCGCGATCTTGGTCTTTGGGCGGGGGCGGCGACGCTTATCCTTGGGGCCCATGTCGCGGTCGCCTATGCCGTGCAGACCTTCAGCATGGTCAATGAAACGGATGGCGGTCCACCACCGGCCCCGGTGATCGAGATGGCACCGATGACGGTGATGCCGGCCGTGGAGGAAGACGTCGCGGCACTGGACGCAGTGATGCCTGACCAGAGCGAGCCAACGCCAACACCGACGACGGAGCCAACGCCTGAACAGGTCGAGAAGGCGGAACCGGTTACCGAACAGCCGGAAGCGGTCGCGCCCGACGAGACCGAGCCCACCCAGACCGAAAAGACGGAGCAGGTCGATCAGCCACCACTGGACGAGGCGATCCCGGACATTGTCGAGGCTGTCGCCCCGGATGTAGTCATTCCGTTGCCGCAGGCGAAGCCAGCCGAAACGCCGAAGCAAAAGAAACCGGTCGAGGCCAAGGCCAAAAAGCCTGTCGACAAGCCCAAACCGAAGAAGGAAAAGACGGCACCGCCCAAGACGGTGACCGCCGCCAGCGCCGATGCCAAGCCAGCGGCCAAGACAGCCGCGCCGAAGTCGGCGGAAGCGACAGGGCGATCCGGCGACTCCAGCAAATGGGATTCAAAACTGCGCTCATGGATCAATCGGCACACGCGCTATCCGAGTGCGGCGAGAGCCCTACGCGCAGAAGGCAGTGCCTACGTCACGTTCACAGTCGACTCATCCGGCCGGGTTCTGTCCGCCAGGCTGACCCGCTCCTCAGGCAATGCCGACCTGGATCGGGCGGCAATTTCCGTGCTCCAGGGTGCTACCGTGCCGGCACCTCCGCCTGAGCTTGGCGGGCGCCAAAGCCGCACGGCGCCGTTCGTCTTCAACCTGCGCAATTAGCGCGCGTCCTGGGGCGAAACGGTGGTGCGATGGACCCTCGCGCGACAGCGACCGATCAGCAGCTCATCGACTGGCAGAGCGCTTCGACCTGCTCCAGGTAGAAGCGGCATTTCGTGCGCAGGAGCCGGAGGTTCGGATCGTCGGCGCCGTTGATCTCGATGGTTTGCATCATGAAATCGAAATGGATGTGAAAGGCGTCCGCCGCGCCCCAGAGGCTGTCGGCCTGCCAGGTGTCGGCCATCGCCATGGAGATCAGTTGCCGGGCCTCGACGCGCGCGGCATCCGGTGATGCCGGTCGACTGGCGATCAGGACATGGAGCCGGCCGAAGACGCTTTCCCTGGCGTCGGCGCTCCTGATGGGTGCGATCATGTTCATTGGCGGGCGCCCCTCGATTCTCTAGGCATGAATGTCAATTCTGCGGGCCGCGGGCGATCAAGGCGGGGATCGCGGCGGTATCGGACGGCCGACCCCTGATGATCTTGGCAAGCTCTGCGTCGGCCTGCTCGAACCAGTAGACCATGTCGGGACGCTCAAGGCCGCCAGCTGCCTTCTTCAGGAGCGGCAGCAGGGTTTGCAGCGCACACAGTGTCTCCCACCGGTTCGGCTGAGAGCCCACCGGCGAGCACAGGGTTGACGGTTGCATCCCCTACGCTCTCCGTGGCTGAGCGTGTTCCTTTACATTCGGCCTGGAATGCATCGGGTTGCCGCTGAGCTGCGCATGCCTTGCCGGCCGCGCGCCGCGCAGGACGTCGAAGGCTTCGGCATAGGCCATGCCCAGCAGATAGGAGATCATGGGAAAACGGCTTGCTTCGGCCATCTGCACCAGCTCGTTGGTCATCGACGCGATATATTGAAGGCTATCGATCTCTGACTGCCGTAGGGAATGATTTGCCACGTGTTGCTCCTGTTATCGCATAAGAACTCGGGGAACGCATACTGGTTAAATATAATAAGTCGGCTAATTAATAGACTGGCCCGCCGGATACGGGCTTGGTTCCGGGATCGAGAGGGTCAACGCATAAACAGGTGCGTCCGTGAGGCGGTCGAGGCCAAGGAGACGCTTGATCGCCGAATGGCTCAGCGCTGCCGTAGGGCAGGCCGACAAGCCATGTCTGGTTGCCGCCAACATCATGTTCTGGCCGATATGGCCGGCCTCGATCAGCACGACACGATAGGCGTTGGGATCCTCATATTTCCACATGGTGCGGTCGAGCCTGGCGCAGAGCAGGATCAGGCATGGCATGGTATCAGCCCATTCCTGCCTGCCGACCAGTTCGGAGATCTTCGGCAGATGGTTGGCAGGGATCCTGCCGAGATCGTGATCGGCGGCGGAATAATGATAGACGCCGGGTTGCAGACCCTCGACACCAAGTGCGACCACATAGGCCTCATAAGGATTCCGCGCGCCGCCAGAAGGTGTCATGCCCAGCGGCAGGGCGCCAACGCAGTTGCTGGTCTCGCCGGTAATGCCCATGCCCGCGAACAGGCAATCGGAGAGCTGCCGCGCGGTGATGGTGGGCGCGGCCGCGGTGCGGTTGGTGCGGCGCCGCGCCATCAGGCTCAGCAGTTCATTGTCTTCGAGTGCGTTCGGCAGCCGGATGGCGCCGACGGCGTTCTTGAGCATGAGGTCGGGCTGCGCGACATGACCGGCGCGTTCGATCTGGCGGGCCTCGGCCTGTTCGATGGTCATGAATTCTGAGTCCTGGACGCAGAAATGCATCAGCGCGGTCGGAATGCCCCAGCTCCACTGTCCGGAGAACTGTGTTTCCTGTTCGGCCAGTGGCGAGCCGGCGGTGACCAGGGCGGAAAAATCAAGCAATTGCGGCACGACGGCATTGAGGTCGGATTTCGACCATCCGTGGGCGCGTGCAATCTCCGCCGTGGAGGCCCATTCGTCCCAGGACGCAAGAAGACCGATCACCTCGGGGCTGCATTCGAAGACGCTTCTGGTCAGGAAATTGCAGGCCGTGACCTTGTTGGTCCCGGGATAGAAAACAAGCGTTTTTGAAGAGCGCATTTTCATGATGCTGAATGCCGTTTTGTGAATGTGACGCGCCGACGGGCGAACATCCCGTCGGCGCCGAACGACTTCAGCGCTTGTTGTAGTGCATGCCCTGCGAGAAGAAGACGGTCTGCGTGCCCGCGGCAACCGTCAGCTTCGGGGCATTGCTCACTTTCTTGGCCATTTTTCGTCCCTTTCCCGACCCCCAAATGGGATCTGTTGAAAGATCCCCACCGTGGGATCCGCGAGAAGAAAGGTAAGGTCGAAAGAGTTAATGGTTTGTTAAAACCGTAGTAAAAGGCGCGCGATCTAAAATATCTTTCTTCGTGTTAAAGTTTAAAAAATCGATTTTTCTCGGATAAAGAGTAGGGCTACGCCAGCATACGCTCTTTCGAGGTATTCTTATTCTTATTTAGCGTAAATTGGGTGCGCGAGATCAGCCCTGCCCGTCCCGGGTGAGGCTGACGACCAACGGATCGATGCCCGGATCGTCAAGCTTGACGACATGCGCCATGCGGATCGCATGCCGTGGCCGGATGCCGGACATGTCCTGCCGCATGATGACCGATACGAATGCCGGCCCGGCCTCGGTCAGGAGCATGGCCTTGCCGATCAGAACCGGTTCGGAGATCGGCGCCCATTGCACGGAGATCAGTGAGGGCTCGCCGGTCTGGCGACGGTTGATGCCGCTGAAATAGATCCAGTTCAGGCGAGAGATCGCCACGCCATAGTGATTGCCGCGCGCCCGCGCCCATATCGAGCCACGGCGCTCCGACCACCCGGTGACCCGGCGGAATGTGACCAGTTCGGCCTCGCGACGCACGAAGGTTACCGACCGCACCAACAGGTCGGAACGGGTCGGGATCGAAAAATAGGTGAAATAGGTGCCTCCCGCGATCGATGGGGCGGGCGGGCGGATCATCTGCTTGAACAGGCTTTCCGAAATCGGCGGCAGGCCGGTGGCCATGGGCTCGGGAATGCCCGGGTCGCGATACAGTTCGGCTTCATCGATGCGGAAGTAGTCGCAGATCAGTTTGGCAGTGGCCTTGTTCGGAACGGTCTGCCCTTGCAGGTAACGTTCGAACTGCGTGCGGTTGATACCCAACTCGCGGCAAACCGCGCTTACGGAGGCATGGTCCTTGCAGAGCCGTCTGAGATTTGCAGCGAGATTCTCGCGAATGGACACGTCTTTGCTTTCGCGGGCGAATTCTTCATTCCGACTCGGAATCCATATAGCGCCTTCGGTCGCCCCCGCCGAAACGCCTTGTCGCAACTCACAGAAAAAACTGATTTGAGAACAGCAGTCTAATGGGGAGGCTTTCAAAAAAAATAGCGCAATCCGACAACGGTCATCGCCATAAGTCCAATTGACAATCTGTCTTGCCTCGAACCCAGCCAAATCGCCTATGGCTTTTTTCGGGGGCTTTGGCGCGCGGAACGTCGCATCGCCTTGCATCGCATGGGCTTGCGCCCTGGCGGCGCGCCAAAAACCGGAGAAGCGATTATTCCGATGGTGGAGCTGAGGAGGATCGAACTCCTGACCTCGTCATTGCGAACGACGCGCTCTCCCAGCTGAGCTACAGCCCCGTCCAACGGATGGCGCATTTATCGGGCGCGGCGGATTTCTGTCAAGGCGGCGTTTTGCCGAATCCTCGTTGGCCGGCGCGGCGGCTGCCGGCCCTTGCCGGTTTCGCGTGCAATGGCTACATGTCGGCAACAATTGGAGACCGGCATGCTCGCCCTCATTCAAACCATCGTCATGGCGCTCGACCTCTACTGGTGGATCATCATCGCCTCGGCGATCTTTTCCTGGCTCTATGCCTTCAACGTCGTCAATTCGCGCAACCAGTTCGTCGGCAGCATCGGCAACATGCTCTATCGGCTGACCGAGCCGGCCCTGCGGCCGATCCGCCGCTTCATGCCCGACCTTGGCGGCATCGACATCTCGCCGATCATCCTGCTGTTGATCCTGTTCTTCGTCAGGCAGTTCATTCTCACCACGGTAGCCCCGCTGGTGCTGTGATCCCGACAATCGCATGAGCGCGCCCCTGCGCATCCGCGAGAACGGCATCGAACTGTTCGTCCGGCTGACGCCAAAATCTTCCATGGACAGGTTGGAAGGCGTCGAAACATCGGCGGACGGGCGAAGCCATTTGAAGGCGCGGGTCCGCGCCGTGCCGGAAAACGGCGCCGCCAATCAGGCGCTGGAAAAGCTGGTCGCCAAGACGCTGGGAGTGCCGACATCGGCCGTTTCGGTCGTCGCCGGCGGCACGGCACGGCTCAAGACGCTGCGCATAGCGGGTGATCCAGGGGCGCTGGCGCAGCGTGTCGAAGCGCTCGGCTGATCCGCAATCCAGTGCTGTGGCACTTCCGAACTGACTGTCGGCGGGACAGCGCCCCCCTTCGTCCTGCCGGACATCTCCCCCGCAAGGGAGGAGATTGGCCGCTTCGGCGCCTGCCCTCAATCGCCAAGCGGCAGCCTTGGGTCGTCGACCTTCAGCGTGTTCACGCTTTGCTTGATGCGGCGCAAATTCTCCAGCACCCTGGGGCCGCGCGCCTCCGCGACCGATGTCACGATCATGTCCACGATCGCCAGCAGCGCGTAGCGCGACGATGTGGGCTTGTAGATGTTGCCATCCTCGAGCGGCTGCAGGTGGATGACCGTATCGGCCGCCTTGGCCAGCGTCGAATCGGGCGCGGTGACGGCCACCGTGGTGGCACCATATTGCTGCGCGACCTGCACCGCCTCGATGACCGAGCGCGCATAGCCGGACACTGAAAAGGCGACCAGCGTGGTTTCCGGCGTGGCAACGGCGGCGTACATGCGCTGCAACTGGCCGTCGATCTGGGCCAGCACCGGCAGGCCGAGCCGGAACAGCCGGTTCTGCATTTCGGTCGCCATCATCGAGGAGATGCCGCCGGAGCCGATGCACAGCACATTGCCTGACGTCGCAAGCCGCTCGGCGACAGCGACCAGCGTCGTCATGTCGAGGTTCTCGCTGGCGCGCTGGATGGCCGATATCGCGGCCTCGGTGATGGCGGAGGCGATGCGCTGCTCGCGGGCGTCGCGGCTCAGCGGCTCGGGCGACAGATACTGGCCGCCGATGGCGATGGCCTGCGCCAGGTAGAATTTGAAGTCGCGCAGCCCCTCGCAGCCGAGATTGCGGCAGAAGCGGGTTACCGTAGGCTCGCTGACGCCGACGCGCGCGGCAATCTCGGAGATCGCGGCCTTGGAGGCGAAATCGAGATCGGACAGCACGAGGCCAGCCAGCCGGCGATCCGACTTGGTGCCGTCCTGCGACATCAGCTGCAGCCGCGTGATGATGTCGGCCGGCGTCTTCATGCCCGTGTTTTCGTCTTCATGTTGGTACTTCTCGTTTCACAGCGGCAGGCCTGTCGCCTTGTTGAACAGATGGATGTTGCCAGGATCAACCGAGACCGGCAGCAGGTCGCCCGGCCTGACCGGCACCCTGTCGCGGAACACGGCACGCACCGTATCGGCGCCGATGACGCCATAGACGTGGGTTTCAGAGCCGGTCGGCTCGACGACATCCACCTTGAGCGCCATGGCGTCGGCGGTTTCACCGATGATGAAATGCTCGGGTCGGATGCCGGCCTCCACGGCGCTGCCCGCCGGCACCGCCTTGCCGGCAAGCGCCAGCCGGCCGCCGCCGGCCGATTCGAACCATGTCTTCTCAGGCGTCGCCTTCAGAGCCCCCGACACAAAGCTCATCGACGGCGAGCCGAGGAAGCCGGCGACGAACTTGTTGGCCGGCCTGTCATAGAGCTCGAGCGGCGCTCCGACCTGCTGGATCCGGCCACGGTCCATCACCACGATGCGGTCGGCCATGGTCATGGCCTCGATCTGGTCATGCGTGACGTAGACGATCGTCGACTTCAGCCGCTGGTGCAGCGCCTTGATCTCGGTGCGCATCTGCACGCGCAATTGGGCGTCGAGGTTGGACAGGGGTTCGTCGAACAGGAACACCGACGGTTCGCGCACGATGGCGCGACCCATGGCGACGCGCTGGCGCTGGCCGCCCGACAATTGCCGGGGATAGCGATCGAGATAGGAGAACAGGTTGAGGACGCCCGAGGCCTTCTTGACCTTCTGGTCGATGGCCGCGCGGGTCTCGCCGCGGATCTTCGGGCCGAAGCCGATATTGTCCGAGGCTTTCAGATGCGGGAACAGCGCATAGGACTGAAACACCATGGCGATGTTGCGCTGCTGTGGCGGCAGGTCGTTGGCGCGCACGCCGCCGATCAGGAGATCGCCTGACGTGATCGTCTCCAGCCCGGCCAGCATGCGCAGCAAGGTCGACTTGCCGCAGCCGGACGGGCCGACCAGCACCACGAATTCGCCGCTCTTGATGTCGAGGCCGATGTCCTCGAGGATCCTGTGCTGGCCGAAGGATTTCGACAGGTTGCGAAACAGGACGTCGGTCATGGTCACGCTCCCAATATGTCGTCGATGAACGGCAGGCAGCCGGCGGTCAGCCCCGCATCCACGGGCATCACCACGCCTGTTACGCCCGAGGCGCGGTCCGACGCAAGGAAAGCCACGGCTTCGGCCACTTCCGAGGCATTGACGATGCGGCCGAGCGGGTAAAGCCGCTGCAACTTGCCCAGGATTTCCGGATCCTTGGCCAGGCGATGATCCCAGGCGGCGGTGCGGATCGATCCCGGGCAGACGACATTGGCGCGCACGCCGCTGCGGCCAAGCTCGACCGCGATCGATTTGGCATAGGCGTTGATGCCGGCCTTTGCGGCCGCATAGGCCGGATTGCCGAAATGCGCGATGGCGTTGACGGAAGAGATGAAGACGACGCTGCCTGAGCCGCGCGCGGCCATCGCCTTGGCAATAGGATCGGCGAAGGTCATGACCCCGGTCAGATTGAGGTCGAGTTCATGCTCGATGTTGTCGGCGTTGAGCGCGGAGATCGTCTCGGCACGCGTCCAGCCGGCATTGTTGATCAGGATGTCGGGCACGCCGTCTTTGTCCAGCACAGCGGCGATCCCCGCCTCGATCGAAGCCCGGTCGAGAAGGTTGAAGACATGGCGCGAGGCAAGCCGCGGGCTTGCCAGCGCCTCCTCGGACTGGTCACAGCCGACCACCCGCGCGCCCCTCCCGGCCAGCAGTGCGACGATGGCCGAGCCAAGGCCGCCGCCGGCACCGGTGACGACAACAGTGCGGCCTGCGAATTCGGCTTTCGAAACCACGGCGCTTGTTCCTCCCGCAGGTCAGGCAGATGCCGGCAGGCTAAAGAAAGGAATGTAATTAAGCAACATGATAATCCGCTTGCATGGCGCGAATTCATCGATAATGTAGGAAAGTCACATAAATCTTGTGCCAGCTATCGGCATAGGGAGCGCAAATGCGCGAAACAAATGGGAGAGATCGGATGAGCCTAGCCAAATGGACTGCCGGCCTGACGGCCGGAATGAGCATGCTGGCCTTCGCGGCGCAGGCGACCGCGGGTGAGGTGCGCGTCACCGTCGCCGAATACAGTGCCAAGACCGGCCCCTATTTCGAGGAAGTGAAGAAGGAGTTCGAGGCAAAGAACCCCGGCATCACCGTCAAGTTCGAAGTCGTGCCGTGGGATGTGCTCCTGCAGAAGCTGACCACCGACATCACCGCCGGCACCAATGCGGATCTGTCCATCATCGGCACGCGCTGGCTGATCGACTTCGTCCAGCAGGATGTCGCCGAGCCGCTCGACGGCTACATCACGCCCGAATTCAAGGGCCGTTTCATCGATACCTTCCTGTCGCCCTCGATCATGAACGGCAAGACCTACGGCCTGCCGATCGCGGCGTCTGCCCGCGCCATGTATTACAACAAGGAGCTGTTCGAGAAGGCCGGCATCGCCAAGCCGCCGGCAACCTGGACCGAGTTGCAGGACGATGCCCGCAAGATCAAGGCGCTGGGGTCCGGTACTTTCGGGTTCGGCCTGCAGGGCAAGGAGATCGAGACCGACGTCTATTACTACTACGCCATGTGGTCGCAGGGCACCGAGATCCTCAACAAGGACGGCACGTCGGGCCTCGGCACGCCGGGCGCGCTCGAAGCCGCCAAGCTCTACAAGTCGATGATCGACGAAGGCCTGACCGAGCCCGGCGTCACCTCCAACAACCGCGAGGATGTGCAGAACCTGTTCAAGCAGGGCAAGGTCGGCATGATGATCACCGCGCCATTCCTGTCCAACCAGATCAAGGACGAGGCACCGACTCTGAAATATGGCGTCGCCGCCATTCCGGCCGGCCCGACCGGGGCGCGCGGCACTTATGGCGTCACCGATTCCATGATCATGTTCAAGAACTCCAAGAACAAGGATGAGGCCTGGAAGCTGATGGACTTCCTGTTCACCACGGAGCAGCGCGCCAAGTTCACGCAAGGCGAAGGCTTCCTGCCGGTGAACAAGGAAGAGGCCAAGATGGATTACTACGTCAACAATGCCGACCTCGCCGCCTTCACAGCGCTTTTGCCCGACGCCCGCTTCGCGCCGGTCATCCCGGGCTGGGAAGAGGTTGCCCAGATCACGTCCGATGCCATGCAGAAGATCTATCTCGGTGGCGACCCCGAGGCAGGCCTGAAGGACGCGGCGGCCAAGGCCAATGCAGTGTTGAAGAAATAGCGGCCGTGCTCAAGAAATAGGGCGTATCTCCCTGCGCCCGTGGCGCGCCTCAGATTCAGGCGGGGCGCGCCACTCCCCTTGGTTTCCCGATCCGAAATTCGCATAAGCAGAACCTTCTGATCCTGTGCGCCGAGGTTGCAGGCCAACCGATGCAAAATCGTTTCTTACCCTATCTTCTGACCTTGCCCAGCCTGTTCCTGGCGGCGGTCGTCATCTTCTGGCCGGTCTGGGACCTGATCCAGATCTCGACGCATGACGTCAACCGCTTCGGCCAGTTGCGCGAATTCAGCGGCCTTGCCAATTTCGCGGCGCTTGCCGCCGATCCCGACTTCGTCGCGGCACTCTGGCGCACCGGTCTATGGACCGTGCTGGTGGTCGGCGGCGCACTGCTGCTGTCGGTGCCGGTGGCGATGATCCTCAACACCGATTTTTATGGCCGCGGTCTTGCCCGTGTCATCATCATGCTGCCCTGGGCGGTGTCGCTTACCATGACGGCGGTGGTCTGGCGCTGGGCGCTGAGCGGTGAAAGCGGCATGCTGAACTCGGCGCTGCTCGGGCTTGGCCTGATCGACCATAACATCCAGTGGCTGGCCAGCGCCGAGACGGCGTTTCCGATGCAGGTGCTGATCGGCATATTGGTGACGGTGCCGTTCACCACGACGATCTTCCTCGGCGGCCTGTCGTCGATCCCGGACGATCTCTACGAGGCGGCCGCCCTTGAGGGTGCCACGCCGCTGCAGCAGTTCCGCGAGATCACCTTTCCGTTGTTGAAACCGTTCATCAACATCGCCATCGTGCTCAACACCATCTATGTCTTCAATTCGTTCCCGATCATCTGGGTGATGACGCAGGGCGGGCCGGCCAACTCGACCGACATCCTGGTCACCCACCTTTACAAGCTGGCTTTCCGCATCGGCAAACTGGGTGAGGCCTCGGCGGTGTCGCTGGTGATGTTCGCCATATTGCTGGTCTTCACCATGATCTATGTGCGCCTCGCCATGCGGGAGCAACGCGCATGACGCCCAAGCTCAAACGCACCATCATCGCCTGGCTGCTTTTGGCGCCTTTGATCGTGGTGACGATCTTTCCCTTCGCGGTGATGTTCCTGACCGCGGTCAAGCCACGGCAGGAAGTGCTGTCACCGACATGGTGGCCGAGCGAGTTCCGCTGGTCGAACTTCTCCGACATGTGGGTGGCGACCGGTTTCGGCCAGGCGCTGGCCAACTCGCTCTATGTGTCGGTCATCGCCACGGTCGGCGCCATCCTGATCTCCGTACCCGCCGCCTATGCGATGTCGCGCTTTCGCTTTGCCGGCTATGGGGCCTTTCGCCAGTTCCTGCTGATCTCGCAGATGATCTCGCCGATCGTGCTGGTGCTCGGCCTGTTCCGGCTGATGGCCGCCTGGGGGCTGGTCGAATCGACGACGGCGCTGGGCTTCATCTACATGGCCTTCAACGTCGCCTTCACCGTGTGGATGCTGCAGAGCTATTTCGACACCATTCCGCGCGATCTCGAGGAAGCCGCCTGGATGGAAGGCGCCGGCCGCTGGCTGACCCTGCGCAAAGTGTTCCTGCCGCTCTGCCTGCCGGCGATCGCGGTCACGGCGATCTTCACCTTCATCAACGCCTGGAACGAATTCGTCGTGGCGCTGACCATGCTGCGCAGCCAGGAGAGCTACACGCTGCCGATTCAGGTCTTTTCTCTCGTCGCCGGCCGCTACACGATCGAGTGGCATCACGTCATGGCCGCGACTTTGCTGGCGACGCTGCCGGTGGCGATCTTGTTCATCTGGCTGCAGCGCTATCTCGTGCGCGGACTGGCGCTCGGGGCGGTCAAATAGCAATTCCAGGAAAAAGTGTGCAGCGGTTTCCCACCGGAATTGCAAGAAACAGATAGTGCCACCACGGAGTCTTCATGCGTATCTTCACCGCCTCGCTGGCGACGGAAACCAACACCTTCTCGCCGGTGCCGACCGACCGGGCCTCGTTCGAGATGGCGTTCTATGCCGGGCCGGGCAAGCATCCTGAGACGCCGACATTGTGTTCCTCGCCGATCGTGGCCTTGCGCCGGCGCGCAGCCGCCGAAGGACTGACCGTGATCGAAGGCACCGCCACATGGGCCGAGCCCGGCGGCCTGGTGCAGCGGCAGACCTTCGAGGCGCTGCGCGACGAGATTCTCGGGCAGCTCGAGGCGGCACTGCCGGTCGACGCGGTCATCCTCGGCCTGCATGGCGCCATGGTGGCGCAAGGCTATGACGATTGCGAAGGCGACCTGCTTGAGCGCGTGCGGGCAATTGTCGGACCCAAGGTGGTGATCGCCTCCGAGTTCGATCCGCACAGCCATTTGACGCCGAAGCGCGTGGCCGCCTCCGATATCATGGCCTATTTCCTCGAATTCCCGCATACCGACTTCTATGAGCGCGGCGAACATGTCGTCGAGCTTGGCCTGGCTGCCGCGCGCGGCGAGATCAAGCCGGTCATTTCGACCTTCGACTGCCGCATGATCCAGGTGCTGCCGACCAGCCGCGAGCCGATGCGCTCCTTCGTCGACCGTATCAAGGCGATGCACGGCAAGGACGGTGTGCTGTCGGTATCGGTCATCCACGGCTTCATGGCCGCCGACGTGCCGGAAATGGGCACGCGCATCCTCGTCGTCACCGACAATGACAAGGCCAGGGGCGATGCGCTGGCGCAACAGCTCGGACGCGAACTCTATGCCATGCGTGAAAATACGGCGATGACGATGCTTGATACCGCCGGCGGCATCGACCGGGCGCTGGCCGTACGTGCCGGGAATCCCGGCAAGCCGGTGGTCATCGCCGACATCTGGGACAATCCCGGCGGCGGCGTTCCCGGCGACGGCACCTTCGTGTTGCGCCAGATGCTGGCGCGCGGCCTAGACAAGTTCGGCGTGGCGACGATCTGGGATCCGATTGCCGTGACCTTCTGCCTGGCGGCCGGCGAGGGCGCCGTCATCGACCTGCGTTTCGGCGGCAAGGCCGGACCTCAGGCGGGCGAGCCGATCGATGCGCGCGTCAAGGTGCTGAAGGCCGTTAACGAGGGGTGGCAGAGTTTCGGGCCAAGCCGGGTGACACTTGGGCCGGCCGCTTTGGTCCGCATCGAGGGTACCGAGGTCGACATCATCCTCAACACCAACCGCACGCAGACTTTCGAGCCGGACATTTTCTCCAACATCGGCGTCGATCCGCTGGCCAAGGACATGCTGCTGATCAAGTCGACCAACCATTTCTATGCCGGATTCGAACCGATAGCCGCCGAGATCATCTATGTCTCTGCACCGAGTTCCTATCCGAGCAATCCTGCGGTGACGGATTACAAGAAGCTGACACGGCCGGTGTGGCCGAGGGTGAAGGATCCGTGGAAGGCGTGACGTTGCTGATCTCCCTCTCGAGGGGGATTGGCTGGCGTTACACCAGCCCCCGCTTCACCATCATCGCCTCGGGCGAAGGCATCTTGCCGCGGAAGGCCGTGTAAAGCTCTTCCGGATCCTTGGAACCGCCGGCGGCGTAGATGTTCTTCCTCAGCCGCTCGGCCAGCGCCGGGTTGAAGGGATCGCCGGTCTCCTCGAAGGCGGCGAAGGCATCGGCGTCCAGCACTTCCGACCACATGTAGGAATAGTAGCCGGCCGAATAGCCGTCGCCCGAGAAGACATGGCCGAAATGCGGGGTGCGGTGGCGCATGGCAATGGTGTCGGGCATGTCGAGCCTGGCGAGCGTTTCGGCTTCGAAACGAAGCGGCTCCGCCGGGGCATCGGGCCGGGCGTGATAGGCCATGTCCATCAAGGCGGAAGACGTGAATTCGACCGTGGCGAAGCCGGCCCCGAACGTGCGCGTGGCCAGCATCTTGTCGAGCAGTGCCTTCGGCATCGGCTTGCCTGTCTTGACATGCAGGGCGTGCTTTTCCAGCACCGCCGGCACCGTCAGCCAATGCTCGTAGAGCTGCGAAGGCAGCTCTACGAAATCGCGGCTGACCGAAGTGCCCGCGACCGACGGCCAGGTGACGTCGGTCAGCATGCCATGCAGCGCATGGCCGAATTCATGGAACAGCGTCTTCGCCTCGTCGACCGACAGCAGTGCCGGTTCGCCGGCCGGCGGCTTTGCGAAGTTCATGATGTTGTAGATCACCGGCTTCGAGCCTTGGCCAAGCTTGTAGCCGGACTTCAGCGCGCTCATCCAGGCGCCGGACCGCTTCGAGGGCCGCGCGAAATAGTCGGCAAGGAACAGGGCACGCTCGCTGCCATCGGCATTCTTCACCACGAAGACGCGTGCATCGGGATGCCAGGCGGCAATGCCTTTCTTCTCCTCGAAGCTGATGCCGAACAGTTTGGTCGCCACGTCGAAGCAGGCGTCGATGACGCGGTCGAGCTGGAGGTAGGGCTTCAGTTCCGCCTCGTCGAAAGCGAATTTTTCCGCGCGCAGCTTCTCCTGGTAGAAACGCCAGTCCCAGGCGGCGAATTTTTCATTGCTACCGGCTTCCGCCGCCAGCCGTTCCAGTTCCTTCTGGTCGGCGGCGGCCTTTTCCAGCGCCTTTTCCCATACCGGATCGAGCAGCGCGTGCACCGCCTT
Source organism: Mesorhizobium sp. HAY1-8B (assembly GCF_056868045.1). Classification (NCBI taxonomy): domain Bacteria; kingdom Pseudomonadati; phylum Pseudomonadota; class Alphaproteobacteria; order Hyphomicrobiales; family Phyllobacteriaceae; genus Mesorhizobium; species Mesorhizobium sp. HAY1-8B. The sequence goes on along the minus strand of NZ_CP200321.1, from coordinate 595,868 downwards.
CGGCGTCTTGGCCATGGTGTCGTCTAGCTTCAGTGCGGCGAAGGAGGCGTAGCCGAGCAGTTTCGCCTTTTCGGCGCGCAGCTTCAGCATGTCGCGCACCACGGATGTGTTGTCGCTGGCGCCACCATTCTGGCCGCGCATGGTGAAGGCGCGGAAGGCGATCTCGCGCAGGTCGCGGCGTTCCGAGAAGGTCGTGAACGGCTCGTAGATCGAGCGCGACAAAGTGACGGCGTAGCGGCCTTTCTGGCCGCGCGTCTCGGCGGCCTCGGCCATCGAACTCTTCAGGAAATCCGGCAGGCCGGCAAGATCGGCCTCGTCGAGGAACAGCGCCCAGTCGCGCTCGTCTGCCAGCACGTTCTGGCCGAAAGTCGTGCCGAGGGACGACAGTTCTTCATTGATCCTGGCCAGCCGCTTCTTGCCCTCGGCATCGAGCTTGGCGCCGGAGCGGACAAAACCCTTCCAGGTCTTCTCCAGCACCCGCAAGGTCTCGGCGTCGAGCCCGAGGCTCTCGCGGCGCTGGTAGAGGTCGTCGATGCGGGCGAAAAGCTTCTCGTTCATCGAGATCGCCGAGAAATGCCTGGACATTTTTGGCGAGATGTCGCGCTCCAGCGCCTGGATCGTATCGTTGGTGTAGGCGCCGGCCCGGCACCAGAAGATCGACGAGACGTGATCGAGCGCCTCGCCGCCCAGCTCCAGCGCTTCAAGCGTGTTCTCGATGGTCGGTGCATCCTTGTTGGCGGCGATCGCGTCGATCTCGGCCTCATGCGCCTTCAGCGCCGCGTCGAAGACGGGGAAAAATCACCGTCGCCGATATGGGCGAAGTCCGGCAGACCGAGCGGGCCCTGCCACGCGGTCAGCGGATGGGCGGCGAGGTCGACGGCTTTCGTGGAGGACATGGAGGTCTTTCGCTGGCATCAGGGAGGAGGGTGTCACCGATGTAGGGCGCGGCCCGCGGGGCCGCAATATGGCAGTTGGCCGATCCGCCTCAATAGCCTTCGCAGTTTTCGGCGATTGCCGCTTGCGAACTGGCGGAGATGCGGTTGTCTGTCACCGCGAAGGTCTCCTGCATCAGCATGTCGTTGTTGGGGAAGTCGTAGCAGGCGATCACCGTGGTGACACCGCCCTCGCTCTTCTCGATCCGGTGGCGGATCGCGGCACCCGCTACCGCGCCTTTCCATTCGTCGAGCGAGGCGATGAACTCCTCCTTGCTTTGAACGATGCCGAGGTCATCGAGCTTGATGCGGACATCGTCGGCAAGCAGGTCGGCGAGTTCGGTACGGTCGGCGACCAGCAGCGCCGCATACCAGCGGCTGATGATGGCGCCGTCATCGGCGCGGGCGGCGATAATTGCCACCAGCAGTGCGGCCGCCGTGAAAACGACCGACCGGACGTTCATCGCCTGGCGCACCACCCCGTTCATTCCAGCACCGGCCGCTCGAAATCGCCGGTGTCCTTGTTCATCACCCAGAGCTCACCGGTCGAAATGTCGAACCAGGCCCCGTGCAGCGACAGCCGGCCCTTGCCCTCGAGGATCGAGACGCAAGGAAAGGTCCTGAGGTTGGCGATGGAATAGCGGATCGAGATGCGCTCGAGCGCGGTCTGGCGCTCCGTCGCCGTCATGAAGGTGCTGGAGGAAACGGTCTCGGCGGCCGGCGCGATCAGGCTCATCCACTTGCCGATGAAGTCGCCGGGGGACAGCGGCGCGGAATTGGGGTCGAGCGCGGCGCGGATGCCGCCGCAGCGGCCGTGGCCCATGACGACGATGTTCTTGACCTTGAGGCTCTGCACCGCGAATTCGAGCGCGGCCGAGGTCGAGTGGAACTCGCCATCCGGCTCGTAGGGCGGCACCAGATTGCCGACATTGCGCAGCACGAAGAGTTCGCCCGGCCCGGCGTCGAAGATCGCTTCGGGGGCCGAGCGGGAATCGCAGCAGGCGACGATCATCGTCTCGGGGGCCTGCCCCTCTCGGGCGAGCTCGCGATAGCGGCCGCTCTCGGTGAGGTAGCGGCCATTCATGAAATTGCGGTAGCCGGCTAGGAGGTGGTCGGGAAGGTGAGGCATGGGCGGCTAAGGCCTTTCCGGGGTTGGAGGCGGCAGCTCGTTGCGGTCGAGAAAGCCTCTAACGGCAAAAGCCTGTTGCGAGCAATGCAGAATTGTAGGGGCTGGGCATAAATGCCATGCGCCAAGGCGGGGAGTGTGTCGACATTCATGCCCAGATGGCGACCGGTATGCCAAAACCGTCAGCGAGCGGGGGGTTCGGAAATGGCTTCGCGCTGCCGCTGGCGATGCGGCCGGCGATCAGCATCATGACAGCCGCGTCGAGGAAATCGTCCGCGGCCGCCCCGCGCGGCGGCGGCTGGTCGAGAAAGCCCATCTCATAACCGTGCCGGCACAGCAGCGCCTTGCGCTCCGCCATGCCGGCCGGATTGACGCTGCCCTTGATCTTCTTCGGCAATTGCATGGCCTGATCGCCATTCAAGCGGCAGAAGGCGACTTCGGGATGCGATTCGAAGACGCGGCCGCGCAGATCCGGCCGCGCGATCAGCAAAGTATCGATCTCGCGGATTTTCGAGAAAATGCCGAAGGCCTGGATGGAAACGCCGCGCGGCGGGTCGGATGTGGCCCTGGCCACCTCGCTTGCCTTGCGATGCGCGGCATACCAGGCTTCGACGGTGATGAAATCGCTCGTGTCGGCGTAGAGCGCGGCGCGGGACGGGATCGAAAAGACGCTGGACTGGCGTGCCCCGAGCAGTGGCCTGACCAGCGCTTCCGGTCCGCGCCCGCCTTTGCTGGAAAATTCGGGCAGGCCGATCGGCATGTCGACGGCGACAATCGCATTGTCCGGGCTTGCCTTGAGCAATGCGGCGAAGCTGGCGAACACCTCGACTTGGGGCGCCGAACCGGGGTTACGAGGTGTCGAACCGTGCTCGCGCCGCACGGCGATCCAGCCCGCCTTGCAGCCATCGGCGCCGACGAGCACGACCCCGGTCGAAGTCACGCCCGGCGGTCCCGCCCCGGATGCGTGAGGTGGCGCAGCTGCACCATGGCCATCGGGTGCGACAGGCTCTGGGCGTCGGTCTCGAGCTGCAGCTCGTCGCCGCCCCGTTTGGCGGTGCGCGCCAGGATCTCGTAGACCGCCGCCGTGGTCGACTGCAGCGCCTTGATCGGCGGCTGGCCGGAAAGGATGCGGGCGAGGTAGACGGCCGCCGTCAGGTCGCCCAGGCCGTTCGGCGGCTTGTCGATCAGGCGGTGCTCGGCAAGCAGGGCCTGGGTGCCGTCGAGCAGCAGATTGCCGGTACCGCCTGACATCATCGACTGTGCCGAGGTGACCAGCATGGTCGACGGTCCGGCATGGAGTGCCGCCGAAATCACCGATTTCAGATCGGGCAAGGGAACGCCGGCCATCCATTCGAGCTCATAGCGATTGGGCGTGGCGATGTTGGCGATCGGCATCAGCCGGTCGCGCATGGCGGCAGCGGTGGACTCGGGCACATAGAGGCCGCCGGAATCGCCCATCACCGGATCGCAGATATAGACGGCGTCCGGCGTCCTGGCCTTGACCGCGGCAACCAGCGAGGCGACGGCCTCGGCCTGGCCGGCCTCGCCCAGATAGCCCGACAGCACGGCGCCGACCTCTCCCAGCCATGGCGCGCGCTCGAGATCGGCCATCAGTGCCTTGAACTGGTCGAGTGGCGGCACGATGCGCGTCGCCCGCCCGTGGCCGGGATGCCATGGCAGGATGACCGTCGGCACCGCCCAGACCGGAAAGCCCAGCGTCTCCAGTGCGAAGACGGCGGCACGGTTGCCGACCGAACCGCGCGCGACATGGCTGGAAATGACGATGACCGCGCGCGGCGCGTCGGGTTTTTCGGCGCTCATTGTTTTGTGATTCCTAGCTGCCCCGGGTGAGGAAAAGCACGAGCCAGACCATCAGGCCCAGCGCCAGAAGCAGGCCGAGTATCCTGCCAATGCGTGTGCCCCAGACTTCGATCGGGTCCGCGCGGTCGGCGTCGGCGGCGGCGACGTGGTCGCGCATGCCTTTCGTCGTCCGCGCCACGAAGGAGGCGCCGGCCGGGTCGGTTTCTTGCGCAACGCGCTCTAGGATACGGCGCGATTCCCTGTCGCTGTCCGGACGTTCCGCCATGATGATGTCCCGTTTTGCCCGGACCTTATCGCGTTCGCGCGGCCAATCACAGGGCCTTGCGAGAGGACGACGCATGCCGGCTTATTCGTGAGGTCGAGGCCGTTTTCTTGCGCGCCGATTGTGGTAATGCTTCGCATGCAACTTCTACCGAGGGACCCCATCATGCTTGCCCAGCGCCTTGCCCGACCATCGACATTCCGCACGCTGCCCGCCTTCCTGATGATGGCAATCGTGCTGCCGCTGCTTGCCGGCTGCGGCTACAACACGATCCCGACGGCGGAGGAAAACGCCAAGGCGGCATGGAGCGAGGTGCTGAACCAGTACCAGCGCCGCGCCGATCTCATCCCCAATCTGGTCGAGACGGTCAAAGGCTATGCCTCGCATGAGAAGGACACGCTCGACGCTGTCGTCGAGGCCCGCGCCAAGGCGACGCAGATCACGGTGACGCCGGATACGCTGAAGGATCCCGAAGCCCTCAAGAAATTCCAGGATGCCCAGGCCGGGCTGACCAGCGCGCTGTCGCGGCTGATCGCGGTGTCGGAGGCCTACCCCGACCTCAAGGCCAACCAGAATTTCCTGGCGCTGCAGGCACAGCTCGAAGGTACGGAGAATCGCATCGCGGTGGCGCGGCGCGACTACATCCAGGCGGTCAGGGACTATAATCTGACGCTGAAGACCTTCCCGTCCGTGCTCTGGGCCACCTTCTGGTTCCGCGGCAACGAGCCCTTCGCCAATTTCACCGTCGACGAAGACAAGATGCAGCCGCCGAAGGTCGATTTCGGCACGAAGCAGGGCGGGTGATAGCCGGGGCCAAACGTGGTGATCTTGCAGGCCGATGAGGGACGACGCCTGGCTCGCCTTGTCGCAGCCATGCTCTTCATCCTGGTGCTTCCGTTCGCGGCCTTCGCGGCGGACCTGCCGGCGCTCACGGGCCGCGTTGTCGACAATGCGGGCATCATCGATGCCTCGACCAAGGCGGCGCTGACGCAAAAACTCGCCGACTTCGAGACAAAGGGTTCCGACCAGATCGTCGTCGCCACCGTTCCCAGCCTGGACGGCGAGGAGATCGAACCCTACGCCAACCGGCTGTTCCGCTTCTGGAAGCTCGGCCAGGCCAAGGAGAACAACGGCGTCCTGCTGCTGGTCGCGCCGAACGATCGCAAGATGCGCATCGAGGTCGGCTACGGGCTGGAAGGCACGCTGACCGACCTGCACACCAAGCTGATCATCGAAAACGACATGGTGCCGGCGTTCCGTGCCGGCGACTTCTCGGGTGGCATCTCCAAGGCCGTCGACGACATGGTCATGGTGCTGGAAGGCAATCCTGAGGAGCTCGAAGCACGCGGCAAGCGCAACCAGGAGGCGCCGTTCAATTCCGACGACCTGTTCTTCGCTATCTTCATCAGCATCTGGGCGATCATCTTCTTCGGCAGTATCGCCGCCTCCATCCTGCCGCCGATCTTTGGCCAGAAGCTCGGGCCAGGACGCTATCGCTGGCTTGGCATGACCTTCGAACCCGGACGGCGCTCCTCATCCCGGGGCGGCTGGTCCTCGGGAAGTTCCGGCGGCGGCTGGTCTTCGGGTGGCGGTGGCTTTTCCGGCGGCGGCGGTTCGTCCGGCGGTGGTGGCTCCTCGGGAAGCTGGTGAGCGCATGACGACACGCACCATCGGCACGCCGAGGCCTGGTTTCCTTAGCCCGGCGATCCACGCTGTCCTGACGGCTCTGGCGTTGCTGCTGTCCTGCTTGGCGGCCTTCGCGGCGGACCTGCCGGCGCTCACGGGCCGCGTTGTCGACAATGCGGGCATCATCGATGCCTCGACCAAGGCGGCGCTGACGCAAAAACTCGCCGACTTCGAGACAAAGGGTTCCGACCAGATCGTCGTCGCCACCATTCCCAGCCTGGACGGCGAGGAGATCGAACCCTACGCCAACCGGCTGTTCCGCTTCTGGAAGCTCGGCCAGGCCAAGGAGAACAACGGCGTCCTGCTGCTGGTCGCGCCGAACGATCGCAAGATGCGCATCGAGGTCGGCTACGGGCTGGAAGGCACGCTGACCGACCTGCACACCAAGCTGATCATCGAAAACGACATGGTGCCGGCGTTCCGTGCCGGCGACTTCTCGGGTGGCATCTCCAAGGCCGTCGACGACATGGTCATGGTGCTGGAAGGCAATCCTGAGGAGCTCGAAGCACGCGGCAAGCGCAATCCCGCCGACAGCAGTGCCCCCATCGATCCCATCGTCGCGGTGTTCCTGATCCTGTGGGCGACGCTGTTCTTCGGCGGCCTGGCCATGGCATTCCTGCCGCCGATGTTCGGCACGAAACTGTCGCCGGGCGTGTATAGATGGCTGGGCATGACGTTTCGTTACGGCCGGGGGCCAAGCGGATCATCCTCGGGCTCCAGGGGCTGGACAACGGGTTCGTCAGGCGGCGGCTGGTCGTCGGGAAGCTCCAGCAGTGGCTGGTCGTCCGGGTCGAGCAGCGGCGGCGGGTTTTCGGGCGGCGGTGGCTCGTCCGGTGGTGGCGGTTCTTCAGGAAGCTGGTGAGACAATGGCAACACGACCGATCAGCCCGCAGGATCATGAGCGCATTGCCGATGCGATCCGCGCCGCCGAGGCCAGAACCGATGGCGAGATCTACTGCGTCATCGCGCGCGCCAGCGACGGCTATTTCGCCCCCGCCGCCCTGATGGCGACGCTTGGCATGCTGGTCGTCAGCCTTGCTGTCGCCTATGGCCTCGAGGCATGGTGGCTGACCATCCGCCTGCCGCATTTCGTCATCGCCGAGCTTTTGGCGCTTGTCTGCGTGCTGGCCCTGCTGTGGGCATTGCCCGGCCTGCGCATCCATATGGTGCCGCGGCGGCTGCGCTATCGCGCGGCGCACGCCAATGCGATCAAGCAGTTCCTCGCCCGCAACGTCCACCGCACCACGGCGCGCACCGGCGTGCTGATCTTCGTCTCGATCGCCGAACGTTATGCCGAGGTGGTCGCCGATTCGGGCATCGACGCCAAGGTCGGCCAGCATGTCTGGGATGGTGTGGTGCGCGATCTCACGGCGCACGCCGGCGACGACCGGCTTGCCGACGGTTTTGTCAAGTCGATAGAACAGGTGGGCGCGGTGCTGGCCGAGCATTTCCCGGTCACTTCGCTCGATACCAATGAGCTGGACGACCATCTGGTCGAAATCTGAGAGCCTGCCGGCAGCCGCTCCTCACCGATCGGGGCTGTTTCAGGGCGGGTTTTGCCCAATGTCAGCAGTGTCAGCGGCGGTTGTGAGAAAGCGGCCGGCGAGCCGCCCGGACTCTTTGCAATCGGGCCATGCGGGTTTATGGTTAACAAATCATGAATACGCTGACGATCGACATCCGCAAAGCCGAACCGCGCGACGCTGGCGCCATCGCCGAGGTGCATCTGGAAGCCTGGCGCGGCGCCTATTCCGGCATTATTCCACACCGCACGCTGACATCGATGATCAACCGCCGCGGCGCCGACTGGTGGGCGAATGCGATTCGCCGCGCCGCCACCGTTCTGGTGGTCGAAATCGGCGGCACGATCGCCGGCTATGCGACGATCGGCAAGAACCGCGCCCGGGAGCTCAAGCAGCAAGGCGAGATCTATGAATTGTACCTGCGCCCGGAATATCAGGGCATCGGTCTCGGCCGTCGCCTGTTCGCGGCAGCCAGGGCGCGTCTTGCCGACCATGGCCTGAAAGGCATGGTGGTATGGGCGCTGGAAGATAACCAGAACGCGTTGGCCTTCTATGCCGGCGCTGGCGGCCGCGATATCGCCGAGGGTGTCGAAATCTTCGAGCAGAAGGCGCTGAAGAAGGTCGCCTTCGTCTGGGAGTGACCGCCCAGGGATGATTGCGGCAAGCCAAGCCGGTGCATGGTTCGTATCCCATGCCAAATCACGGCGCTGAAACATCTTGTGCCGATGATTGAACGTGCCGGATGCCGGCGCGTCTCGCCCGACCTTGGTGAGCACCATTCGCCGCATTGCACCATTCCGCGCCGCCCGCTATCTCCTCCCAATCGAGAGAGGGACAAAGCCATGCGCATTGAAGCCATAGCCATCGGAAAGAATCCGCCTGAGGATATCAACGTCATCATAGAAGTGCCGATCGGCGGCGAGCCGATCAAGTATGAGATGGACAAGGAGGCCGGCACGTTGTTCGTCGACCGCTTCCTGCACACCTCGATGCGCTACCCCGGCAATTACGGCTTCGTACCACACACGCTATCGGGTGACGGCGATCCGATCGACGTACTGGTCTGCAACACGCGCGCGCTGGTGCCGGGCTGCGTCATCAATGTCAGGCCGATCGGCGTGCTGGTGATGGAAGACAATGCCGGTCAGGACGAAAAGGTCATCGCCGTACCGTCGCCGAAGCTGACGCTGCGCTACGAGAACGTCACCGAGTACACGCATCTGCCCGACATCACGCGCCAGCAGGTGCAGCACTTCTTCGAACACTACAAGGATCTCGAGCCCGGCAAATGGGTCAAGATCGAAGGCTGGCACGATTCCAAATATGCCAAGAAGATGATCGTCGAGGCGATCGAACGGGCGAAGAAGAGCAAGTAGGCGACTCGGCTTCGTCATACCAGGGTGGAGTAGCCGCGAAGCGGCGTCGCGGAGACCCTGGTGTCCATGCCGTGACACCGGGTGAAGTGCGGGGCGGAACAGAATTCCGCACCGTTGCGGCGGTGTTGATGTCGCGGCATGGATCCTCGGGTCTGCGCCGCGTCGCTCCGCTCCTTGCTTCGCCCGTGGATGTCGAAGTGACGGGCGCTGCAGCCAATCTCCAACGTGCCTAATTATCCACCCTCCCGAAGGGCGGCACATTGCCGATGGCGGTGTGCCGGTCCTTGCCGCAGGCAAATGTGCGCGCCTTCTCGTCGGCGAGTTTTCGCGCCTGATCGTTGGCTTGCGGGTTACCGCTGGCCAGGACAAGACCGACCGTGCAGCTTTCTCGCGCATCCATCTGGCCGACCTTGGCGACGAGCAGCACCTCGATCGACTTGTCCTCGTCCTCGCCATTGCTGATTGTGCGGCGGTGGATGACCGCGAAGGGCACGGCCTTGTCGCCATTGGTTTCGATGCGCCATTCGATCTTGGCTCCAGATGAATTGAAGCCAGAAAAACTCTCCCAGGCGGACGTCATGTCGCCGCCCGGCGGAAAACCGTAAAACAGCGATTCGCGGGCGTCGTCATAGGCGATCAGCACGGGATAGCCGCGGTAGCCGGAGCAGGCGAGATCGGCCCAGTCGCCATCGCCTTCTCCAGCCTGCGCGTAAGTCACGCAGTCCTTCTTCCAGTCGAGGTCGGTGTAGGCGCTGGAAATGTCGCCGGCATGGGCTGCCTGGCAGAGACCGGCGAGGGCAAGCGGGATCAGAACGGCACGCATGACGGACACCTCCGGTTCGAACCGGAGCAGCGTACCGCCAATCGCTATTTCTTCAAGCTCGCTTCGATCAGCAGATCGGCGTTGCGGGCAACCGACTGTGCGGGACCGCCGAGCCCGAACAGCTGGCCGCTGATATAGGCGCCCTCGATCAACAGCAGCAGGCCGTCACCCAGCGTGTCGGCATCTTCCGCCCCCATCGCGGCGGCCATGGCACGCAGCCGGCGACGCAGTTCCTGCTTGTTGGCCTCGCTGACGACGCGGGCCGGATGGCTGTGTTCGGGATATTCGACCGCAGCATTGGTCATGCCGCAGCCGCGATAGTCGGCCACTTGCGTGCGCTTGCCGATGCGGGTCAGGAACGCCTTGATCTGCGCACGCGGATCACCGGGATGGGCATTCACCGCCTCGTCCCAGCGCTCCCAGTATTCAAGATCGTATTGCCGGAGGTAGGAAGCGGCCAATTCGTCCTTGGAAGGAAAGCTGCGATAGAGGCTGGGCTTGGTGACGCCGGCGCGCTTGACGATCTCGTCGACGCCGATCGCGCGGATGCCGCGCCGGTAGAACAGGTCATAGGCGACGTCGAGGATCTTCTTGGCGGCCTTGGGTGGCGCCGATGCATGACCTTCGCTGATGGTCAGTTCAATATTTTTGTCGGTTGGCATCATGTGACTCGATTGACGTGTTACCGATCGGTACGTATACATGCTCCCGTCCTGCAACGTACCGGTCAGTAACATGGTAGCTCAATCCCGTCCCTTTGGCCAGCGCTACGCTTTCGTCGTGGTCGGCGTCATCTTCCTCTGCCTGCTGGTCGCCGCAGGGCTTCGTTCTGCACCGTCGGTCATGATGCTGCCGCTCGAGAACAGCTTCGGCTGGCGGCGCGACGTCATCTCGCTGGCCGCCGGTGTCGGCATCCTGCTCTATGGTCTGACCGGTCCGTTCGCCGCCGCGCTCATGGAAAGGATCGGGTTGCGCCGCACGCTGCTTGCCTCGCTGGTGATCATGTCGGGCTCGACGGCACTCAGCCTGCTGATGACCAAGCCCTGGCATCTCTTCATCACGTGGGGCGTCTTCTCCGGCATTGGCTCCGGCGCCGTCGCCAGCGTGCTTGGCGCCACCATCGTCAATCGCTGGTTTAAGACCAATCGCGGTCTCGTCATGGGGTTGATGTCGGCCTCCAGCGCGTCGGGCATGCTGGTGTTCCTGCCGCTGATCGCTGCGTTAGCGCAATCGGGCGGCTGGCAGCCGGTTGCCATTGCGGTCGCGATCGCCACGGCGGCCATGATACCGCTGGTCTGGCTGCTGGTGCCGGAGCGGCCAGCCTCGATCGGCATGGTGCGTTATGGCGCCGAGGCCGATGACGTGCCGCCGACATCGCTGGCATCGCAAGGCAATTTCCTGGCGCATACGCTGAACACGCTGCGCCGCGCCGCTGGCACAAGGGTGTTCTGGTATCTGTTCGCCACCTTTTTCGTCTGCGGCTTCACCACCAACGGCCTAGTCGGCACGCATCTGATCGCCTTCTGTGGCGACATGGGCATCGGCGAGGTGCAGGCGGCCGGTCTGTTGTCGATGATGGGCATTTTCGACCTGATCGGTACGACGCTGTCGGGCTGGCTCACCGACCGTTTCGATCCGCGCAAGCTGCTCGGCGTCTACTATGCCATTCGCGGCCTGTCGCTGATCTATCTGCCCTATTCCGGCTTCTCGGCGACCAGCCTGATCATCTTCGCGGTGCTCTACGGCCTCGACTGGATCGCCACCGTGCCGCCGACGCTTAGGCTCGCCAACGAGGCGTTCGGCGACCGCAGCGGGCCGATCGTGTTCGGCTGGATCGTTGCCGGCCACCAGGTGGGTGCGGCCACGGCGGCTGCTTTCGGTGGCACCATGCGCGAGCTTCAGGGCAATTACGAACTGGCCTTCCTGATCGCCGGCATGACGGCAATAGCCGCCGCCTGTATCTCGCTGCTGATCAACACCAGCCGACCGGCGTTCGATCCGGAACCGCAGGCCGCTTGAGGCAGGCTAGATGAAATTACGATCGAAGGCGATCTAACGGGAGTCAGGTCGCCTTTCCGTGTGAGGAAGCATCAACGATTGCTGCCGTTAAACGGCAAACGGGCCGAAGAGAATCAGTCCGGGTAGCAGACCATCGGAATATTCGGCCACACGGCACTGTCGCAGTTGGCGCTGGCTTGTCTCTGCTTGAAGGCGGTGCTGACCGGTCCCGTCACCACCGGGTCAACGCCATCAGGCGCATCGGCAAAAATCTGCTCGGCCGTCTGGGTGTCAGACTGTGTAACAGCGCGCGCACCCTTCTGCGTCGCGGCCGACTGCGCGGCATTGGCCGCCAGCAGCATGGCAAAGGCCGCGGATGCGATGAGTGGCCAAAAACGATTGAGTTTATCGGTCATGATGGTCGAACTGTCCGGGCCTGAAAAGGTTCCCGCCTTGGTTAACAAAATCATCTCACACGCAGATGCTTAAGATTTGATGAGTATTTGGTGTCGCGCGTCCTCTTTCGCAAATGCGAAAAACCCTGTATGAGCCGCGCAACCGAAAGAGGCGGCGCCTTTGGCCTGCTGCCTGCAACGCTCCCGAGACCAGAACATGAAACTCCGTAATATCGCGATCATCGCGCACGTCGACCATGGAAAGACAACCCTTGTCGACCAGCTTTTGAAGCAGTCCGGCTCCTTCCGCGACAATCAGCGCGTCGCCGAGCGCGCCATGGATTCCAACGACCTCGAAAAGGAACGCGGCATCACCATCCTGGCCAAGGCGACCTCGGTCGACTGGAAGGACACTCGCATCAACATCGTCGACACCCCCGGCCACGCCGATTTCGGCGGCGAGGTCGAGCGCATCCTGTCGATGGTGGATTCGGCCATCGTGCTGGTCGATGCCGCCGAGGGTCCGATGCCGCAGACCAAGTTCGTCGTCGGCAAGGCGCTGAAGGTCGGGCTGAAGCCGATCGTCGTCATCAACAAGATCGACCGCCCGGACGCTCGTCATGTCGAGGTGGTCAACGAGGTGTTCGACCTGTTCGCCGCGCTCGACGCCACCGATGAGCAGCTCGATTTCCCGATCCTCTATGGTTCTGGCCGTGACGGCTGGGTTTCGGAAAATCCGGAGGGCCCGAAGGACCAGCAGCTGGCGCCGCTGTTCGACCTCATCGTCAAGCATGTGCCGGCGCCGACCGTTCATCCCGGCCCGTTCCGCATGATCGGCACCATCCTGGAAGCCAACCCCTTCCTCGGCCGCATCATCACCGGCCGTATCGAATCCGGCACGCTGAAGGCCAACCAGGCGGTCAAGGTGCTCCACCATGACGGCACCCAGATCGAAACCGGCCGTATCTCGAAGATCCTGGCTTTCCGCGGCCTCGAGCGCCAGCCGATCGAGGAGGCCCAGGCGGGCGACATCGTCGCCATCGCCGGCCTGTCGAAGGGCACCGTCGCCGACACGTTCTGCGACCTGGCGGTGACCGAGGCGCTGCATGCGCAGCCGATCGATCCGCCGACCGTGACCATGTCGTTCCTGGTCAATGACAGCCCGCTCGCGGGCACCGAAGGCGACAAGGTGACCAGCCGCGTCATCCGCGACCGCCTGCTGCGCGAGGCGGAAGGCAATGTCGCGCTCAAGATCGAGGAATCGCCCGACAAGGATTCGTTCTTCGTCTCCGGCCGTGGCGAATTGCAGCTCGCCGTGCTGATCGAGACCATGCGCCGCGAAGGTTTCGAGATCGCCGTGTCGCGTCCGCGCGTCGTCATGCAGAAGGGCGAGAACGGCGAATTGCTGGAGCCGGTCGAGGAAGTCGTCATCGACGTCGACGAGGAGCATGCCGGCGTCGTCGTGCAGAAGATGTCGGAGCGCAAGGCCGAGATGGTCGAGTTGCGCCCGTCGGGCGGCAACCGCCAGCGCATCGTGTTCCACGCGCCGACGCGCGGCCTGATCGGCTACCAGTCGGAACTGTTGACCGATACGCGCGGCACCGCCGTGATGAACCGGCTGTTCCATGCCTACGAGCCCTACAAGGGCGAACTGCCGGGCCGTACCAACGGCGTGCTGATTTCCAACGAGCAGGGCGAATCGGTCGCCTACGCGATGTGGAACCTGGAAGACCGCGGCCCGATGGTCATCGACCCGGGCGTCAAGGTCTATCAGGGCATGATCATCGGCATCCATTCCCGCGACAACGATCTCGAAGTGAATGTGCTGAAGGGCAAGAAGCTGACCAACATCCGCGCCGCCGGCAAGGATGAGGCGGTCAAGCTCACCCCGCCGATCCGCATGACGCTGGAACGCGCGCTGGCCTGGATCCAGGACGACGAACTGGTCGAGGTGACGCCGAAAACCATTCGCCTGCGCAAGCTCTATCTCGATCCGAACGAACGCAAGCGTTTCGAGAAATCGGCCAAGGCGGTCGGCGCTGCGTAATTTTTTCTTCTGACGATTTCTGAGAGGGGCGGAGCATCAAGTGCTCCGCCCCTCTCTCGTTCATCCGCCGGCCGCGCTGATGATCGCTTCGTGATCCGGCTCGCCGGCCAGGTCGACGCGGATCGTCATTCCCTGGCGGGCCGGCTTGTGCAAGGCTTTGGCTCCGTCCGGCTCAACGACCAGCAGGCGCCGCTCCACCAGCGCCTGAAGCCGCGAGCGCGAGATTCCGAGTTCATTGGCAAGCAGACGATCGAGCCGGAGCGATGTCGGCATTTCCAACCCGAGCCGCAGTTCCAGGGTCGCCGCGCTTTCCCTGGTACCGCCGAGCAACCGCTTGCGCACCGAAACATCGGCAAACTCCTCGACACGTCCCACCTGGTTGCGCAGGGCGACGATGTCGAAGGCATGGCGCCGTGCCAGCCCCTGGTCGTTGCTTTCGAGCGCCCGCAGCAGCGCCGGCTCGATGTCGCGGCGGTTGCAGCGTTCGAAAATGCCGAAATTCCAGGAATTGTCGCAATCGGCGCAGCGGTAGATCAGCCACACGTCGATGCGCTTGCCGTTGGCGTTGACGCGGAATTTGCCGCTGCAGCGATAGGCCCTTATGCCGCCACAACGATTGCAGTTGATCAGGGGTTGAGGTGCGATTTCGGGCGTGATCGCCCAGTGGATGCGTAGAGTCGAAAACATGCCGATAAGCCCTTCCCGTCGGGAAGTTCATCAGGTCGGCAATGTCGAGATGCCCTTGCGGGCGCGGCGTGGCGGTAGGCTGCGGAGATGGTGAAGTCAGGTGTCGCCGGCGGAAAGCGCGCGACAGCGGTTCAGCAGTGCCAAACCGGTCTCGAACCGCCGCCCAGAAGAACACGTGAACATGAAACAGGCACCGCGGATGCAGTGCCGTGCGAGTGTGTCGGGGGAGTTGACGAGACCGGCGGTTACTGAGGCAAAGTGAAGCTCGAAATTGTTTCGCGGCGGGTCTTCTAGCGGCGTGACGCCGCGCCGACAAGCGTCTTTTTTTGTCGGCGCTACCGCAGGTCGACCGCTTGCGCTAGTGTCAAGCTTCGGAGTCTGTCAGACAGAGATATCGGCCATGCATCTTACCTCGCTGCTGATTTTTGCCGCCGCCTTGTTCGTCGCCGCCGGTTCGCCTGGCCCGTCGATCGCCGCACTCGTCGCGCGCGTCATCTCGAAGGGCTTTCGCGACGTGTTTCCGTTCCTGCTCGCCATGTGGATCGGCGAGGGCATCTGGCTGTCGCTGGCGGTGTTCGGGCTGGCCGTGGTGGCACAGACCTTCCACTTCGCCTTTGTCGTGGTGAAGTGGGTCGGTGTCGCCTATCTCGCTTACCTCGCCTGGAAGATGTGGACGGCGCCTGTCGACGCGAAAGAGGGCGAGATGCCGCGCGAGGATTCGCCGGCGAAGCTGTTTTTCGCGGGCATGGCGGTGACGCTCGGCAACCCCAAGATCATGATGTTCTACCTGGCGCTGCTGCCGACCATCATCGACCTGGCGTCGGTCAGCATTGTCGGCTGGGTCGAGCTGACGGCGACCATGGCTGTGGTGCTGATCGCCATCGATCTCGCCTGGGTGCTTGCCGCCTCGCAGGCGCGCAAGCTCTTGAAGAGCAAGCGCGCCATGAAGATCGCCAACCGCGTCAGCGCCACCACGATGGCCGGTGCCGCGGCGGCCATTGCGTCACGATCCTGAGGCGAAGCGTCAGCCCATCATATTGATGATGGGTGCGATCTCGACGTTGCAGTTCGGCATGGCCAGCATGGGGCAACCCTTGGCCTTCTCGGCGGCATCGTCGATATCCCTGGCCTCGATGATCGAGTAGCCGCCGGTCGGGTTGCTGCCGCCGTTGTTCTCTATCTTGCCACCGGGCATGACGGTCTTCGACATGCCGACCGGATTGCCCGGGTCGACGACAGCCGAACCAAGCTTTCCAAACCAGCCTGTCCAGGCGTCGGTCATCGCCTTTCGCTCGGCTTCGCTCGTCGGCATCTTGCCGGAACCGTGATAGACATAGAGAAACTTCGCCATGTTCTCCTCCCTTGATGAGCGGCATCGAACCGGCATGCGGTCATGCCGCCTGCCGATCATCGGACCAAACCGGCAAACAAGCAACGAGAATGAGGAATGCCTAATGTAAGGCGAGGTTGGAGCCTCACCGTGCCATGGCGTGGTATTCGTCGTTCGGCCGCATGTCGATCGCAGCAGCCACGCGGTTTGACATGTTGAAGAAGGCTGAAGTCGAGGCGATGTCCCAGATGTCGCGGTCGCTGAAGCCGGCCTGGCGCAATGCCGCCCGATCGGCCTCGACGATTTTTGCCGGCTCCTCGGTCAGTTTGACCGCGAATTCGAGCATGGCGGCTTGCTTCGGCGAGAGATCGGCGGCGCGGAAGTTCATCACCATCATTTCGCCGAGCGCCGGGTTCCCCGACAACTGGCGCACCGCCGCGCCATGCGCGGTCAGACAGTAATAGCAATGGTTGATCGAGGAGACCGCGACCGCGATCATCTCGCGCTCCAGCTTCGACAGGCCCGAATCACCCAACATCAGATCGTTGTACATGTCGGTGAAGGCGCGCAGCTTCTTGTCGTCGAAGGCGTAGGCCTTGAGCACGTTCGGAACCAGGCCGAGCTTCTCCTCGCATTTGGCGAAATAGGCCTTTGTCGGTTCGCTCAGTTCCCTTGAATCGAGGTCAAGCGCGGTGATTTTGCCGGTCATGGTCATTTCTCCTCTTCGGGCGCCGCCTTGCCGCCGAATTCGGATAATTCTTGGCAAGCCGTCAAACCTTTGTCGCCAAACAGCGGTCATCTGCTACGATAGTCGTAAAAGCATTCGACGGGAGGGAATAGCGTCATGGCCCGCGTGAAATCCGCAGCGAAGCCGAAGAAAAAACCCACATCAGCGACAAAGACCGAGGAAAGGCCAGCCCGGCTCGCTGATTACCTGCTCGCTCGCGCCCCGGCCGAAGACATCGCCGCCTATGACGTGGCCGATCTCGAACGCGCCGCCGACCTCGCCGGCCAGGCGGTAGCCAGGCACAAGAAGGGCGCGTGCGTCGTTGCCGTCGAGACCGATTCGGGCGTCGTTCGCGAAGGCCGCCCGGTGACGGTCATCACCGTCGTCAACGACAACATGCCGTTCCTTTTCGATTCCATCCTCGGCGAGGTTACCGAGACATCAGGTGAACCGACATTGGTCACCCACCCGGTCATCACCGTGCGGCACGGCAAACGCGGTGTCGAGGAGATCCTGGGCGACGGCAATTTCGCCAAGGACGACGGCAATCACGACCGGCTGAGCGTCATCCACGTCCATATCCCGCGGCTGACGGCGGACGCGGCAAACGCCTTGACCGAGCGGCTGCGCAAGATGCTTGGGCAGGTTCACGCCGCCGTCAACGACTGGAAGCCGATGCTGGCCCGGCTCGACCAGGCGATCTCCGAGTTCCGCTATTCGCCGGTGCCGCTCGACAAGAAGAGCGTGGCCGAGGCGATCGCCTTCCTGGAATGGCTGCGCGACGACAATTTCACCTTCCTCGGCATGCGTGAGTTCAAATACACCGGCGGCGAGGAAAGCGGCAATCTGGAGCGCGCCGACAAGCCCGGCCTCGGCATCCTCAGCGATCCCGACGTACTGGTGCTGAGGCGCGGCACCGAGGCGGTGACGACAACGCCCGAGATTCGCGCCTTCCTGCATGGGCCGGAGCCGCTGATCGTCACCAAGGCCAATGCCAAGTCTTCCGTGCACCGGCGCATCTATCTCGATTACATCGGCGTCAAGACCTACACAGCCAAGGGCGTATTGTCGGGTGAACTGCGCATCGTCGGCCTGTTCACCTCGACCGCCTACACACGGTCGGTGATGAAGATCCCGTATCTCAGGTCAAAGGCCGAGACCATCATCGCCAAGTCCGGTTTCGACCGGCACGACCACTCGGGCAAGGCGCTGATCAACGTGCTGGAAAGCTATCCGCGCGACGAACTGTTCCAGGTGCCGGTGCCGATCTTGCGCAAGCACGCCGCGGCCATTCTGGGGTTGATCGAGCGGCCGCGCGTTCGGGCGCTGGTGCGCGCCGACCAGTTCGACCGCTTCGTCTCGATCCTCGTCTTCGTACCGCGCGACCGCTACGATAGCGTCGTGCGCGAGAAGATCGGCGCCTATCTCAAGACCGTGTTCGAGGGCCGACTGTCGGCCTATTACCCGGCCTTCCCCGAAGGCGGGCTGGCGCGCGTGCACTTCATCATCGGCCGCTCCGGCGGCAAGACGCCGAAAGTCGAGCAGGCGACGATCGAGGCGGCGATCCGCGACATCGTGCGCACCTGGGAGGATGCCCTTTCCGACGCGGCGGAAGCCGATGGCGGCGACCAGGCGTTGAAGGCCATCGCCGCAAGACTGCCGGAAAGTTATCGCGACTCCTTCAGCGCGGCGGTGGCGCTGGTCGATGCCGGGCGCATCGCCAGGATCAGCGCCGATAATCCGATCGCCATCGACTACTACCGCCATGCCGAGCAGAAGCCGCATCAGGCGGCGCTGAAGATCTATCACCACGGCAGCCCGGTGGCGCTGTCGCGGCGCGTGCCGGTGCTGGAAAACATCGGCTTCCGCGTCATCAGCGAGCGCACCTTCGAGGTCGGTGGCGTGCAATCCGGGCTGGTCTTCATCCACGACATGGAACTGGAGAACAGCTACGGCAAGCCGATCGACCTTACCGACGGCGGCGCGCTGTTCGAGGACGCGTTCCTGTCGGTGTGGCGCGGCGATGTCGACAATGACGGCTATAACGGCTTGGCCCAGACAGCCGGCCTGTGGTCCGGTGAAATCACCATCCTGCGCGCCTATGGCCGCTATCTGCAGCAGGTCGGCATTCCGCAAAGCCAGGATTTCATCGCGGCGGCTCTCAACCGCTATCCCGAGATCGCGCGCGGCCTGCACGCGCTGTTCATTGCCCGGCTTGGCCCCACGGCCGAGGGCGATGGGGTGGTGGCGGCAAAGCATCTCAAGGCCAAGATCAAGGATGCGCTGGAGGATGTGCCCAACATCGATGACGACACCATCATCCGCCGCTACCTCAACCTGATCGAAGCCTCGCTACGCACCAATCATTTCGTTGCCGATACGAAGCAGAAAGGCCAGTCCCTGGCGATCAAGCTTGAGTCGCAGGCGGTCGAAGGGCTACCGGCGCCACGGCCGTGGCGCGAGATCTTCGTCTACGGTTCCGAGGTCGAGGGCCTGCATCTGCGCTTCGGCCCGGTGGCGCGTGGTGGCCTGCGCTGGTCGGACCGTGCCCAGGACTACCGCACCGAGGTGCTCGGCCTGGTCAAGGCGCAACAGGTCAAGAATGCCGTGATCGTGCCGGTCGGCGCCAAGGGGGGTTCTTCCCCAAGCGCCTGCCGGTCGGCGGCAGCCGCGACGCGATCTTCGAGGCGGGCACCTCTGCCTACAAGAATTTCGTCTCGAGCCTGCTGTCGATCACCGACAATATCGGACTGGACGGTGTCATTCCGCCAGCGGGTGTCGTGCGCCGCGACCAGGACGATCCCTATTTCGTCGTCGCCGCCGACAAGGGCACGGCGACCTTCTCCGACACCGCCAACGCCATCTCCGAGAAGCATGGCTTCTGGCTCGACGATGCCTTCGCCAGCGGTGGCTCGGCCGGCTATGACCACAAGAAGATGGGCATCACCGCCAAAGGCGCATGGGAAGCGGTCAAGCGGCATTTCCGCGAGATGAACGGCGACATCCAGACATCGCCTTTCACCGCCGTCGGTGTCGGCGACATGTCGGGCGACGTGTTCGGCAACGGCATGCTTCTGTCGCCGAAAACCAGGCTGATCGCCGCCTTCGATCATCGCGATATCTTCATCGATCCCGATCCGGACATGGCGGCCTCGATGGCTGAGCGCGAGCGCATGTTCGCGCTGCCGCGTTCGAGCTGGCAGGACTATGACAAGAGCAAGCTGTCGGAAGGCGGCATCATCGTCTCGCGCAATCAGAAGTCGATCACCTTGCCGGCCGCGGCCGCGGCCGCAATCGGCCTCGGCAAGACGACCGCCACGCCGGTCGAGATCATGACCGCCATCCTCAAGGCGCCGGTCGATCTTCTGTGGTTCGGCGGTATCGGCACTTACTTGAGGGCATCCGCCGAAACCAACGCCGAGGTCGGCGACCGCGCCAACGACGCCATCCGCATCACGGCGCTCGACGTGCGTGCCAAGGTGATCGGCGAGGGCGCCAATCTCGGTGTCACGCAGCGGGCGCGCATCGAGTTCGGCATGAATGGCGGCCGCTGCAATTCCGACGCCATCGACAATTCGGGCGGCGTCAATTGCTCCGACGTCGAGGTCAACATCAAGATCGCGCTGGCGTCGGCCATGCGCAAGGGATCCCTGACGCGCCCCGCACGCAACAAGCTGCTGGCCGAGATGACCGACGAGGTCGGCGGGCTGGTGCTGTCAAACAACTATCAGCAGACGCTGGCGCTTTCGATCGCCCGCAAGCGCGGCCTCGCCGACATCGCGCATCAGGCCCGGTTCATGTCGGCCCTCGAAGCGCGCGGCCTGCTCGACCGTGCCGTGGAAACATTGCCGTCACCGGCGGCCCTTGCCGAGCGTGAGGCACGTGGCGAGCCGCTGACCAGGGCCGAGCTCGGCGTGCTGCTCGCCTATGCCAAGATCGTGCTGTTTTCCGACATCGTCGCCAGTGACGTGCCTGATGACGCGCATTTCGACCGCGATCTGATGGGCTATTTCCCGGACCGGATGGCGAAGAAATACGCCGCCGAAATCCATGGCCACCGACTGCGCCGCGAAATCATCGCCCGCGTCATCGCCAACGACCTCGTCAATCGCGGCGGCCCTTCCTTCGTCAACCGGCTCCAGGAGGCCACGGGGCGTACCGCCGCCGACGTGGTGCGCACCTTCGCCGTGGTGCGTGACGGCTTCGCGCTGCCGGCGCTCTATCGCGAGATCGACGCGCTCGACAACCAGATCGACGGTCAGGTGCAGCTCGATCTCTATCAGATGGTCAGCCGGCTGATCTACGTGACCAGCGGCTGGTATCTCAAGAACGATACCGGCATGGCGCCGCTCGGCCAGCGCATCGCGGAACTGCAGGAGGCGCGCAAGGCGCTGGAGCCGAAGCTCGTTTCGCTGCTGCCGGCCTTCTCGCGCGAGCGGATCGAGGAGAAGCGGCACGGGCTGTTCAAGGCCGGCGCACCGGAAAAACTGGCCGAGCAGCTGGCGCTGAGCGAGGTGGCGGAACTCATCCCCGACATCGCGCTGACCGCACGGATGGCAAATGCCGACATCGTCGCCGCTGCCAAGGCGTTCTTCGCGGTCAGCGATGCCTTCCGCATCCCGCGCGTCGAGGACGCGGCGCGCTCGATCACGCCGTCGGACTACTATGATCAGCTCGCTCTTTCGCGCGCCACCGACACGATTGGTGCGTCGCGTCGCGGCATTGCGGTCGCGGCACTCACCGGCCATGCCAAGGCCGCCGATCCGGTCGCGGCCTGGCTGGAAGCCGGCGGCGAGCGCGTGTCGCGCATCCGCGAGCGACTGCAGGCGCTGACCGAAGGCGGCGACATCACCGTGTCGCGGCTGTCGGTCGCGTCAGGACTGATGAGCGACCTGACGGGGATGTGAGGAACTCTTGCAGAGGTTGGCGCCGCCCTCATCCGGCTGCCGCCACCTTCTCCCCGTATAGTGACGGAGAGAAGGGAACTGGCCGCAAGGCCGGCGCCCATTCTGCGACGTCGACAAGTGACGAGAATCTCCACGAGAGCGTCTTTCTCCCCGTCACAATACGGGGGAAATGTCCGGCAGGACAATGAGGGGCGGCGCGACGCTTGTCATTTGCATGAGCATCGGAAACATGCAGACATGGCGCCCGACGCGGGCGGGGCCAAAGGAATCATCATGGCGGTAGAAACAGTGCAGCGTGCGTCGGGGCGCGGCATCTGGGGATGGATGTTATTCGACTGGGCGGCGCAGCCGTTCTTCACGGTCGTCACCACCTTCATCTTCGGCCCCTATTTCGTTTCGCGCATGGCGGGCGATCCAACCACCGGCCAGGCTGTCTGGGGCTACGGCATCGCCGCCGCCGGGCTGGTCATCGCCGTGCTGTCGCCGATCCTCGGCTCGATCGCCGACCAGACCGGGCCGCGCAAGCCGTGGATCGGGTTTTTCGCGGCGATCAAGATCATCAGTCTCATCTTGCTCTGGTTCGCCGCCCCGGGCTCGAACCTGTTCCTGATCGTGGCGCTGTTCTCGCTGGCATCGGTGGCGGCGGAATTCTCCACCGTGTTCAACGATTCGATGATGCCGCGGCTGGTGCCGAAGAGCGAGATCGGCCGCATCTCCAACACGGCCTGGGGCCTCGGCTATCTCGGCGGCATGATCGCGCTGATTTTCGTCGTCACCTGTCTGGCGGGCTCGCCGGAGACCGGCAAGACGATCATCGGCATCAACCCGCTGTTCGGGCTCGACCCGAAGCTTGGCGAGGATGCGCGCGCCACCGGGCCGCTTTCTGCCGGCTGGTACTTCCTGTTCATCCTGCCAATGTTCTTCTTCACGCCGGATGCCATCAAGGGCATTCCGATCGGGCCGGCGGTGCGTGAAGGCCTGTCGGAGCTGAAATCGACGCTGGCCGAGGTACGCAGGCGCGGCGGCATCTTCCGCTTCCTCGTCGCCCGCATGATCTACCAGGACGGCGTCAACGCGCTGCTGGCACTTGGCGGTACCTTCGCGGCGGGCATGTTCCACTGGTCGATCACCGAGATCGGCATGTTCGGCATCATCCTCAATGTCGTCGCCATCTTCGGCTGCTGGATCGCGGCCCGGCTCGACACCGCGCTCGGCTCCAAGGCGGTGGTGATGATTTCGCTGGTCATGCTGTCCGTCGCCACCATCGGCGTCGTCTCGACCGGTCCCGGCTTCACCTTGCTCGGCCTGATCCAACTCCCGACCACCGACTCAGGTGGCCTGTTCGGCACGGCCGCCGAAAAGGCCTACATCATGTATGGCCTGCTGATCGGGCTGGCCTTCGGTCCGGTGCAGGCGTCGTCGCGTTCCTACATGGCGCGCAGCGTCACGGCGGCGGAATCCGGGCGCTATTTCGGCATCTACGCGCTGGCCGGCCGGGCGACCAGTTTCCTGGCGCCGTTCATGGTTGCCACCATCACCGCGCTGAGCGATTCGGCACGGCTTGGCATGGCCGTGATCATCCTGTTCCTCGGCATCGGCATGGCGATACTGGTTCGCACGCCATATCCGGCGGACCGGCCGGCGGAGTGAGCTTACCCTCCTTGTCGAAGGGTCGATCCGCGAAGCGGGGGCGGCGCTGCCCCCACTCAGTCTCACGAACTTTGCTTCGCAAAGATCGTTCGCCGACCCTCCCCACAAGGGGGGAGGGTGAACGCGCTCAGTGCCTGAAATGCCTGACCCCGGTGAACACCATGGCGATGCCATGTTCATCGGCCGCGGCGATGACGTCGTCATCGCGCATCGAGCCGCCTGGCTGGATCACCGCCGTAGCGCCGGCTTCGATCGCCGAGAGCAGGCCGTCGGCGAAGGGGAAGAACGCGTCGGAGGCGACCACCGAGCCCTTGGTCAGCGGTTCGGCCGAGCCCGCGGCCTCGGCCGCGTCGAGCGCCTTGCGGGCGGCGATGCGGGAGGAATCGACCCGACTCATCTGGCCCGCGCCGATGCCGACGGTGGCTCCGTCCTTGGCATAGACGATGGCGTTCGACTTGACGTGCTTGGCGACGCGGAAGGCGAATTTGAGATCGGCCATTTCGGCCGGCGTCGGCGCCCGCTTCGTCACCACCTTCAGCTCGAGGTCGTCGACCACGGCATTGTCCCGACCCTGAACGAGCAGGCCGCCGGAGACGGACTTGACCGTCGTGCCAGGCGAGCGCGGGTCGGGCAGGCCGCCGGTGACCAGCAGGCGCAGGTTCTTCTTCGCCGCGACGATTGCCGCCGCTTCTTCGGTGGCGTCGGGCGCGATGATCACTTCGGTGAAGGTTTTCACGATTTCCTCCGCCGCCTCGGCGTCGAGGATGCGGTTCACGGCGACGATGCCGCCGAAGGCAGAGACCGGATCGCAGGCAAGCGCCTTGGCGTAGGCCGCCTTCAGCGAGGCGCCCTCGGCGACGCCGCAAGGGTTGGCGTGCTTGATGATGGCCACAGCGGCGGAGCGGGCAGGATCGAACTCGCTGGCGAGTTCGAAGGCGGCGTCGGTGTCGTTGATGTTGTTGTAGGACAGCTGCTTGCCCTGCAGCTGTCGTGCCGTGGCGACGCCCGGACGCTTGTCGCCATTGACATAGAAGCCGGCGCCCTGGTGCGGGTTTTCGCCGTAGCGCATCACCTCGGCCAGCCTGCCGCCGAAGGCGCGCCAGGTCGGATGCTCGATCTCCAGCGCCTCGGCGAACCAGCCGGAAATCGCCGCGTCATAGCTGGCGGTGCGGGCAAAGGCCTTGGCCGCCAGCTTCTTGCGAAAATCCAGCGACAGCGAGCCGATGTTCATCTCCAGCGCGTTCAGCACCGAAGCGTAATCGCCGGGATCGGTGACGATGGCGACATAGGCATGGTTCTTGGCCGAGGCGCGGATCATTGCCGGGCCGCCAATGTCGATGTTCTCGACGATCGCGGCATAGTCGGCGCCGGAGCGGCGGACTTCCTCGAAGGGATAGAGATTGGAGACGACGAGGTCGATCGGTTCGATGCCGTATTTGCGCATCGCCATGGCATGCTCGGGGTCGTCGCGCACGCCAAGCAGCGCGCCATGCACCGACGGGTGCAAGGTCTTGACGCGGCCGTCCATGATCTCGGGAAACCCCGTGAGCTCGGAGACGTCGCGCACCGCCATGCCGGCTTCGGCGATCGCCTTGGCCGTGCCGCCGGTCGAGACCAGCTCGACACCGGCCGCGGCCAATGCCCTGGCGAAGTCGATGAGGCCGGTCTTGTCGAAAACCGAAAGCAGGGCGCGGCGCACGGGGACGAGATCCGGGGCGGGAATGTTCTTGGCGGCGACGGCCATGGGCTGGCGGCCTTTCACGGCTGGAGGGGCAAGCCCGCGCCGTAGCACATGACATCAGGAAATCAAGCGGCAACCCAGCGCTGCACACTTTTCGGCATCATGCTCCAGCGGTGGCCGGCACCATCAATTGTTTTCCGGATAGCCGGCGATGCTGGTGCGCGTCAGCTGCCAGTGGACTTCGGCCACCTCGGAGGCCTTGAAGGCAAGCACGATCTGGCGGCTGCGGCGCGGACCGCCAAGACCGGCGAAATAGATCGATTCCTCGACCTCCGGCACCACTTCGCTTGACGTGAACACCCAGCTGTCGGCCTGGTCGGCGGTCAGCACGAGGCGATCGTGCTCGTCCTGCAGCAGGTTGATGTCGGGATGGACATGGAAGCGCACGGTGATGAAATCACGGCCATTGTTGCGGATCGAGGCATTGCCGGGCCTCTGGAACCGGTCCCTGCCGGCCAGCACATTGCCGTTCGTCGACAGCTTCAGCTCGCGCTCATGCAGGAAGCCGAACCGCTGGACATAGCCGTCATGGCGGGCGATGAAGCCCTGGACGCCCTTCTGGTCGATGCGCTTGCACGGCACATGCTGCGGGCCGCCGATCAGCGGCGAACCGAGCAGGTCGTTGACGCGCAACGAATGGCTGAAGCGAGCCGACGAGGTGTCATTGATGGTGGCGGTCGAGTGCGCGGCCGTGGCGCGCGCCAGCGGCCGGAATTCAGCGGCGCCATAGGTGTCGATGCCAGCATTGACGATATAGTGCTGGCGGCCGGACGACAGTTCGAAGGCGAGGCAGCCTGCGTGCGCGGCGTTGGAGACGTCGACCGGCGGCGGCAGGCCAGTGTCGGCAATGACCGTGACGCCGCCCATCGACAGCCGCTCATAGCCCGAATGCGGCGCGTGCAGCAGCGGTGCGCCGGCGGTGTCGTCATGGCGCAGGATGGTGGCGATGCGGTCATGGATGGTGGCGCCCATGCCGTTGAAGCGGGCGAGGCTGCCATCTTGGTGGCGGAAGAAGCGCAGCGCCGGCAGCATGCGGTCGATGGCGCCGATCAGTGCCTGCGGCGGGGTTTCGGCCTGGTTGGCGTAGGTCTGGCGCAACGGCAAAAGGTCGGCGAGAATTTCCAGCACCGCCATCGGATTGCGCGAGATATGGCCGCCATCGGCGAGGATCTGGCGATTAAGCTCCTCGGCGAGGTTGCGGGTTGCGCCGCGCAACGCCGAAGCCGGCGCCGGCAGCGAAAGAGCGGCGAAGGCGAGCGCGATGCGGGCACGCAGCCGGTCCTTGCCGTCGGGCATTTCGCGCGCCATCGACCTGAGATAGCGGATCTGGACGGCCAGCGATTTCAGGAAAGCGCGGTAGAAGGGAAATTCGGCTCCCTGCAACACGACGGAGGAATGCTGCAGCCAGGCGATGATGCGCTTGGCCGTGGTGCCGGGCTCCCAGGCGACACCGGCAATGTTGTTGCCGTGCATGGCGATCCAGTCGGACACCAGGGCACGCGCATTGGCGGCGGCAAGCTCGGTACCGGCGGCGCGCATGTGGCGCAGCCAGCGAAACCCATGCAGCGTCTTTTGCCAGCCGCGGTTGGGCACGTTGATCTGGAACGGCGATTTGCCGCCGGTCTCGACCAGATGCCCCGACAAGGGATAACGGCCGTAATAGATCTCGAGCGCGATCTGCGGGTCGGCGAGGCGCAGATCCGGTGGCGCGATCAGGACGCGTTCGGGCGTGCGGCCGGAATAGCGCCAGCGATAAATCGGCCCGGCACGCAGGCGCCGGCGCGTTTTGCGCCAGAACTCCTTCGCGACCAGCGTCCACAGACGCGTCGTGTTGCCGGCAGCAAGTGCCAAAAGCCCTCCTGGTCGTCCTCTACCCCGGCACCAAGTTTACATGATTGAACGACTCGTGCGAAGGCGAATTCCTGGGATCGGGTCCGTTTCACCGGGTTTTGTCCCATCCCCTCCCTAAAAAAGTCAGCAAATCCGGATGCTTACATATTCAGCCGGCGCGCCGCATGCGGGCGGCGAAGAAGCCGTCCAGGCCGGAGCGCTCCGGGGCGCCGAGATCGAGATCGGCTGGCGTGGTGCGCAGCGTGCCTTGTTTCGTCAGGAACGAATCGATGCCGGCGATCTCGCCCCGATGCAGCGGATCGTCGACGACATCAGGCGATTGCTTGAGGAAAGCGCGATAAAGATCCTCGCCTTCAAGCGGGTCGAGCGAACAGTTGGAAAAGACGATCCTGCCACCGGGCTTGACCAGGGTGACGGCGCGGGTGAGTAGCCTGCGTTGCAGGTCGGCGAGCTTTTCGACGTCGGCCATGGTCTTGGTCCACGGCACGTCGGGATGGCGGCGCACCGTGCCGGTCGACGAGCAGGGCGCGTCGAGGAGCACGGCGTCGAACAGCTCCGCCGGCTCGTATTCGAGCAGGTCGGCCTGGACGATGTCGGCCGAGAGGCCGAGGCGGTCGAGATTCTGCGCCAGCCGCGCCAGCCGGCTCTTCGAGGTGTCGACGGCGGTGACCCTGGCGCCGGCCAGGATCAGCTGGGCGGTCTTGCCGCCGGGCGCGGCGCAGAGATCGGCCACACGCAATCCCCTGGCATCGCCGAACAGTTTTGCCGGTAGACTGGCCGCCGCATCCTGTACCCACCAGGCGCCTTCGGCGAAGCCCGGCAGGTCGGTGACCGCGCCGACAAGATTTTCCACGCGCACCGTGCCGGTCGGCAGCACGGTCCCACCAAGCCTTTCGGCCCACAGTTCGGGATCGGCCTTGACCGAGAAATCGACGGGCGCCTCATGGCGATGCGCCGCCAGGATCTGTCGGGTCTTGTCCACGCCATAGGCGGCCTTCAGCCGGTCGGAAAACCATTTCGGCGCTTCGTCGGTGGCGGCAAGGGCGGCCGGCAGTTCGGTTTCCTTGGCTCGAGCCAGCGTGCGCAGCACGCCATTGACCAGGCCGGAAAAACGCTGTGTGCGCGGATCGGACTTGGCGTGGGTAACCGCGAGGTCGACGGCGGCGCTGTCGGGAATGTCGAGGAACAGGATCTGCGCCGCCGCCACATGCAGTATGTGCGACAAAGCGGTGGCATTGGGCGGCAGCGGCTTTTCCAGGCGCTTTGCCAGCAGCCCGGTAATGGTCATGCGATAGCGCAGCGCGGTGACCAGGATGGCGCGCACCAAGCCACGGTCACGCAGGTCGAGCGCCCTGTATTGCGGGTGGCCGTTTTCGTGGTCGGTCAAGCCGTCGAGCGGCGTCCTTGCGTCGATGACGGCGGCAAGCAGCCGCGCCGCCGCCTTGCGGGCAGCGAGACCGGCGACGAATTCGCCGCCGTCCTTGTGGTCCTGATCGCCTGAGCCTGTGCGCCGAGGTGTTCTGCCTACCACGCTCACGACCACCGGCCTTTGGGCCCGGTCGGGTTGCGACCCCACGGATTGGGTTTCGGCTTGGCCGGTTCGGTCGGCGGTTCGGCAGCGGCCGGCTTGCCCCAGGGGCCGGCCGACTGCTGTTCGTCGGCCTGCAATGGAACCGGCGCCTGGCGTTGGGTGGTGCGTGCCGCACCGTCACTCATCCCGCGCGCCATCTCCCGCAACGCGGCGATGCGGTTCTCGGTGCTCGGGTGGGTGGAGAACAGACTGTCCATGCGCTCGCCATGCAGGGGATTGATGATGAAGAGATGCGCCATCGCCGGATTGCGCTCCGCATCGGGGTTTGGAATGCGTTCGGCGCCGCGGGCGATCTTGTCAAGCGCGGATGCCAGCCAGAGCGGGTGTCCACAGATTTCGGCGCCGCGCCGGTCGGCCTCGTATTCGCGTGTGCGGCTGACCGCCATCTGCACGATCATGGCGGCGAAGGGCGCCACGATCATGGCCGCCAGCACACCGACAAAGCCGAGCGGGTTGTTGTTGTCGCGATTGCCGCCGAGGAAAAACGCGAAATTGCCCAGCATCGAGATGGCGCCGGCAAAGGTGGCGACGATGGTCATGGTCAGCGTGTCGCGGTGCTGGACATGGGCGAGTTCGTGCGCCATGACCGCCGCGACCTCCTCATGGCTCAACCGCTGCAACAGGCCGGTGGAAGCGGCGACCGCCGCGTTCTGCGGGTTGCGGCCGGTGGCGAAGGCATTCGGCTGCGGATTGTCGATCAGATAGGTTTTCGGCATCGGCAGCCCGGCCTGCTTGGCCAGCGCCTGGACGATGGCGTAGTATTCCGGCGCGTTCTTCTCGTCGACCTCGACGGCACGGTTCATCGACAGCACCATCTTGTCGGCGTTCCAATAACTGAACAGATTGGTGCCGGCGGCGATCAGCAGCGCGATCATCATGCCGCCCGAACCGCCGATCAGGAAGCCGACGCCCATGAACAGCGCGGTCATCGCGGCAAGAAGCATGGCGGTGCGGATGGTGTTCATCGTCTGCTCCGGTCGTGGTGGTGGCAAAAAGAGGTCGATCGTCTTGGTTTCATGGCTATATGATGGGAAAGACCTGCCGCTGTTTCAATCCGCGGGGAATATCGCATGACCGACGAAACCAGTAAAACGCCCGCCGAAACCGATGGCGATGCCTTGCCGAAGGAACTGACGCCGGCCGCACGGCGGGCGCTGGCCGAAGCCGAGGCCCGGCGCACAGAATATCGCGAGAAGGAAGCCGCCCTGCCGAAGGAGATCGGCGGTCGTGGCGGCAAGGAACCCGGCCGCTATGGCGACTGGGAGGTCAAGGGCCTGACCAGCGACTTCTAGGGTGCGTTGATATTCAGGTCAGGCCGACCTGCAAACGGCGGCTTCCTGCGCTTCCGGTGCTCACGTACCCAAAAGTACGCTCCGCTCCGGTTCTCGGAAGCCACCATTTTCGGCTCGGCCTGACCTGAATCCCAACACACCCTGGCCAGTGCTGCTTAGGCAGCGTTGCGCTGCCGCTCAAGCGCCAGCCAACCGCGTTCGTCGATGGTGATGCCGACATCGTCGTAGCCAGCGATGGCTGCATGGTGCGTCGGCAACGGATGCGCGTGTGTGGCGCTGATCACCATGACCGCGGCTTCCGCGGCCTCGGCCGCCGAGATGCCGGCCGGAGCATCCTCGAACACAAGGCAGTCGCGCGCATCGACGCCGAGCCGTTCCGCTCCAAGCCGGAAGCAGTCGGGCGCCGGCTTGCCGCGGGAAACGTCTTCCGCGGCGACGAGGACGGCGGGAACCGGAATGCCGGCGGCCTTCATGCGCGCAAGCGCCAAGGAGCGTGGCGCCGAAGTCACGATCGCCCAGCTTTCGCTTGGCAACGCGTTGAGAAACGCCGCGGCGCCGGGGATCTGGACAATGCCGTCCAGATCGTCGGCCTCGGCCTTCAGCAGCAGGTCGGCCTCATGCGCCGGATCGACGCCTGGAAGGGCAAGGTTCGTGATGGTCTCGATCGCCCTCACGCCATGGATCGTCGGCAGGAAGGCGGCGACGTCAAGACCATGGCGGCCTGCCCAATCGCTCCACACCCGCTCCGCCGAGGCGATGGAATTGATGAGGGTGCCGTCCATGTCGAAGAGGAAGGCGGCGAATTTTCTGCCAGAAAACATGATTTTCCTTGAAGTCCGGGGGGCGTGTCGAGGGAAGCCCAACCGTAACGTCAAGGCACCGACATGGAAAGGCACGAGGCGTATTTTGGGGCGGTGCAGGGAACCACCGCCACATTGCGACGTTTCAACGACGCTGCTTTCCATGACGATCGAAGGGGACGTGCGATGCTGATCCGGCTCGGCTACGAAATCGCTATTGAATGCACTGAAGCCACTCCTGTGATTTCGCTATTGGAGATCCACAAGGACAGGCAAGCCGATATCAAGCGGCAGACGCGGGTACTGACCTCGCCTGCGGTGCCGACCAAGCTCTATCACGACCTGCATGGCAATGGCTGCCGCCGCTTCACCGCGCCTGCCGGTACGTTCCGCATCCTCTATGACGCGGTCGTCGAGGACAGCGGCGAGCCGGACGAAGTCAACATGCTGGCCAGGGAAGTGCCGGTGGCCGAGTTGCCCGACGAGGTGCTGGGTTATCTCCTTGGCAGCCGCTACTGCGAGACAGATCACCTCAGCAACCTCGCCTGGCAACTGTTCGGTCATCTTCCGTCCGGCTGGGCGCGGGTGCAGGCGATCGTCGACTATGTCCACAACCGGCTGTCGTTCGGCTATGGCTACGCGCGTTCGACCCGCACGGCGGCGCAGGCGCATGAGGAACGGGTCGGGGTCTGCCGTGACTTTGCCCATCTGGCGATCACGCTTTGCCGCTGCATGAACATTCCGGCGCGTTATGTGAACGGCTATCTTGGTGACATCGGCGTGCCGGCCGATCCGGCGCCGATGGATTTCTCGGCCTGGATGGAGGTGTTCCTCGACGGCAAGTGGTACACGTTCGATCCACGCCATAACCGGCCCAGGACCGGCCGCGTCGTCATCGCGCGCGGCCGCGACGCCACTGATGTGCCCTTGCTGCACAGCTTCGGCCCGCACCGGCTCACCCTGTTCAAGGTGTGGACCTACGAACAGGAAGGCAAGCTGTTCAATCCGCCCTATCACGGCATCGACAGAACGGTCAGCGCACAGATGCTGGCTTGAGGCGCATTGATGTTCAGGTGATGCCGGCCTGCAAACGGCTGATACCTGCTCAACGCGCCTTGGTTCTTTACCACATCATTTCTGTCCCGCAATTCGGGACAGTGATCCGCTTCGATACAGAAGGCTGTGCCGCAACAGGACGGCGTCGAGCGCTGCGCGATTGCTTCGATCCGGCCATGGTAAGCGGTCCGTAAACACCACCGAAGTCGCGCGTTACTGTTTACCGATCGTTCACCTTTGCGAAGATCGAAACCCAACAAAAACAACATGTTGAGATCGGCGACTCGGTTCCGGAGCATAACGGGCGCCGTCCGGCTGGAATCCTGCATTGCCCTCATCGCGGCGACGAGGCCGAGGCATGCGGAGGTTGTTGGATGCGAAATTACGGGGGTCTTGTCCACGCGGTCGGCGGGTTCGCCAGACATAGGGGTGGAAATTTCACGGTCCTGTTCGGCTTTGCTGCCTCGGTCCTGGCGCTGGCCGCCGGCTTCTCGGTCAATGTCGCGCAGCTCTACAATGCCAGATCGAGCCTGCAGGGCGTGGTCGACGCCGCGGTGACGTCAACGGCGCGCGACCTGACGACTGGCGCCATCAAGGAAGCCGATGCCGACAAGGCAGTGCAAGCCTTTCTCGACGCCAACAGCATGGCCGGCATCCTGACGCCTGACCAGGTCGTGCTGGACAGGCTCACCGTCAACCCGACCGCCAGAACCGTGCAGGCGGATGTGCATGTCGATGTCAGCCTTTATTTTCCGCTGTTCGGCATCAGTGACATGCGGCGCGTCGGCGCTTCCACCACGGCACTCTATTCCGACAAGCAGGTCGAGGTCGCCATGATGCTCGACATCACGGGATCGATGGCGAAACGAGGCAACGTCGACAAGATCGGCGATCTGAAAGCAGCTGCGAAAAACGCCGTCCAGACGATGCTCCAGAATCAGGATCCGAAGAACCCCCGCATCCGCGTCGCGATAGTGCCTTACGCATCCGGCGTGAACGTCGGCAAGCTGGCGGAAAACGTCTACGCCGAGAAGCAGGCGAGCTCTGATCTGCCGCCGGTCGCCGGCAGTTCGCTTCTCGTCGCAAAGACGGGCAAGACGACGTTGCCGTCCTTCAGCGACTACAAATCCATTGTTGGCGCGGCAATGCCAAAGACCGACAATTGCGCGACGGAGAGGAAGGACAAGAACGGCAATGCGGATTTGAGTGCCGACGGCCCGGACACGGTTCGCACCGACAAGAACGGCAAGAACTACTATGCCCTGGTCAACCGGGATGATCATCTGGGTGGCGGGAGCATGAACAGATGCCCTGACGCGGAAGTGATCCCGCTAACGGCCGATTCCGGCGCATTGCTTGATTCGATCGGTGCCTTCCGGGCCGATGGTTATACGGCCGGCGCGATCGCCATCCAGTGGACCTATTATATGCTGTCTCCGCAATGGCGGGCTGCGATCAAGAATGCCGGTCTCGGCAACGGCGCCTCGGATACCAATGCGAAGAAGATCGCCAAGGTCGCGATCCTGATGACCGATGGCCAGTTCAATACCGCCTTCGCGGGAGTCGGGGGGAACTACAATGGCCAGGGCAACCTTGCGCGTGGCAACGCCGAAGCCCTGTGCGCCAACATGAAAAATGATGGCATCGAGATTTTCACCATCGGCTTCGATCTGAACGACAAGGACATGTCGCCAACCGAGCGAGACCAGGCAAAGGCGGTGCTGAAGGGCTGTTCTTCGAAAGACGCCTCCGCCGCGGCGAGGCATTATTTCGAGGTGTCCACCGGGGTGGAATTGGATGCCGCCTTCCAGGAAATCATCCGCAATACAGAAAAGGTCGCACTGACCCAGTAATCCGCAAAAAGGAAAAGGCCGCCGCTTCTTTCGAAGCCGGCGGCCTTCCGTGTTTCCGTCCATGGCGCGGCCTTTGGCGGCAACCCCTTCGGGCTACCTGCCGCGCATCTCGCGCCTTAACGGGAAGACTGCTTCCCGAAAGTGCAATCCGCTGAGGCCACGTTCTGGAAAACGAAATCACTCGACATCGGATCACCTCCTTTCGATTTGTTGAACACATGCTCATGATGGGGTGCGTTGCAGCAAATGACAAGGTGCCATGTTGAAAAAGGCGCCTGCCGGAAAACCCCGCCCAAGCCTGACCCGTGCTTCGGCTTGCGATCCACGTCCCAAACGGACAAGATTGCGCAATCGGGCCGTGGGGGGAACGAGCATGGACGCCACCGAAAGAGCCGCGCGCATCGTTCGAACGGTAATCGAGGCCCTGAAGCCGGGCTTTGCCGTCCGCCTGTGGACCGGGGAACGGATCGGTCCCGCCGGGGGACCGGTGCTTGCCATCAACGATCAGGACATTGTCTGGCAGTTGGCCCGCCGGCCAAATTTCTCGACGCTGCTGGAGATGTGGATTTCCCGGTCGATCGACGTCGAGGACGGGTCGCTGTTCGATCTCTACGCCTTGCCGTCACAAGGAAAGCTGAGGTTGAAGGCACTGCCGAAGCTGGCGATCCTGCGCGACCTGCCCGCGGTCCTGTTCTCGCGACGGCAAATGACGAAACGGGCCGATCTGGCCGGCCGCAATCCCTTCGTCAGCGGTTCCAACAAGCAGGCGATCGAGCATCACTACGATATTTCGAACGCCTTCTACCGGCTCTTCCTCGACGAGCGCATGGTCTACACCTGCGCCTATTTCACCGATTTCGCCAATGGGATCGACCAGGCACAGAAGGACAAGCTCGACCATATCTGCCGCAAGCTCAGGCTGAAGCCGGGCGACCGTCTGCTCGACATCGGATGCGGCTGGGGCGCGATGCTGATCCATGCCGCGAAGCACTATGGCGCCATCGGCCATGGTGTCTCCCTGTCCGAGGAACAGACCCGGCTGGCGCGAGAACGTATCCGCGCCGAAGGGCTGGAGGACAAGATCACCATCGACATCAAGTCCTATACCGAACTCGACGGCAGCTATGACAAGATCTCGTCGATCGGCATGTTCGAGGCCGTCGGTCTCGCCAACCACGCCACTTATTTCTCGACCGTCCACCGGCTGCTGAAGCCGGGCGGCATCTACCTGCACCACGCCATCACACGTCGTGGCAAGGGCGGCACGAGGAAGACGCTGCGCAAGGGCGCGGAATACAAGGCGCTGATCAAATACATCTTCCCCGGCGGGGAGGTCGACACGATCGGCATGACGCTCGGCAATCTCGAGGCGCACGGCTTTCTCGTCGCCGATGTCGAGAATTTGCGCGAGCACTATGCCCGCACCTGCAGGCTGTGGGCGGAGCGCCTGCATGCCCGTTTCGACGAAGCGATCGCGGAGGTCGGCGAGCCCAAGGCGCGGCTATGGCTGCTTTACCTGACCGGCTGTTCGATCACTTTCGATCGCGGCTCGGCGCAAATCTTCCAGACTGTCGTCACCAAGCGCGCGCGGGGGCCGAGCGGCCTGCCGCCGACGCGAGCCGATCTGTATCGGTAGTTACAGGAAACGCATCGCGTCGCCGACCTTGATGCCGGCCGGCCGATCCACCGTGCAGTAGACGCCGAGATTGTGGGCGTTGTGGCGGACCAGGTTGCGCAGGATACCGGGATCGTGGCCGAAGCCGTCCTGGGCGATGATGGTGAAGCCGCAGCGGCGGCATGGTTCGGAAATCGTCAGGAGCAGGTCGCCGATCGCGAGCTTGCGGCCGATCCATTCCGTTTCGGGAAACGAGCCTTCCATCGCCGCCATGTCGACGACGATGTTGGGGCGGAAGCGGCGCGCGTCGGCCGCCCCATCAGGATGCAGCGCCTTCAACCGCGCAAGCGAAGCCGTGGTCAAGAGGTGGATCGGCGCCTTGGTATAACGCGCCTGCGTGACCGGACCGGCATAGGCGGGTGATGCATTCTCCCGGCCGAACGGCCGGATCGAGGCGGCAAAGCCGAGATAGGCCGATACGGCGCGGTCGCATTCGGCGCTTGGCGCGGCCAGCCAGTCGCCGTCAGGAACGGCGATCTCCAGGTCGCGATCATTGGCCAGCCGGGTGCGGATGCGCGGCACCTTGTGCCATTTCGCCTCGCGGTCGGGCCGGGCAATCTCGTTGTCCGAGGTATCCACGAGGCCGAACATGCGGTCGCCCGCCATGCCCGCCGGTCCGACCAGGATGGCGTCCCGACGCTCGCCAGCGAGCGAACTGGCCGGATAGCGCCAGAGCTGGCTGACAGAGCCCAATGCCGCGTCTTCGCGCATCAGCCCTTCTTGTTCTGCCGGTTGGCAACGAGGTCGTCGACGACCGCCGGGTCGGCCAGCGTCGAGGTGTCGCCGAGCGCGGCAAAATCGTCCTCGGCGATCTTGCGCAGGATGCGGCGCATGATCTTGCCGGATCGGGTCTTGGGCAGGCCCGGGGCGAACTGGATCTTGTCGGGCGAAGCGATGGCGCCGATCTCCTTGCGGACATGGGCGATAAGTTCCTTGCGCAGGTCCTCGGTCGGCTCTTCTCCCTTCATCAAGGTAACGTAGCTGTAGATGCCCTGGCCCTTGATGTCGTGCGGGTAGCCGACGACGGCGGCCTCGGAGACCTTCTCATGGCTGACCAGCGCCGATTCGACTTCGGCCGTGCCCATGCGGTGGCCGGATACGTTGATGACGTCGTCGACGCGGCCGGTGATCCAGTAGTAGCCGTCGGCGTCGCGACGGCAGCCATCGCCGGTGAAGTACTTACCCTTGTAGGTCGAGAAATAGGTCTGCACGAAGCGGTCGTGATCGCCATAGACGGTACGCATCTGGCCCGGCCAGGAATCGGTGATGCAGAGATTACCGTCCGCGGCTCCTTCCAGCACCTTGCCTTCGCCGTCGACCAGCTGCGGCTTGACGCCGAAGAAGGGCCTTGTCGCCGAGCCTGGCTTGAGGTCGGTGGCGCCGGGCAGCGGGGTGATCAGGATGCCGCCGGTCTCGGTCTGCCACCAGGTGTCGACGATCGGCACCTTGCCGTTGCCGACGACGTTGAAATACCACTCCCAGGCTTCCGGATTGATCGGCTCGCCGACCGAACCGAGGACGCGCAGCGACTTGCGCGAGGTCTTCTTCACCGGATCGTTGCCGGCCCCCATCAGCGCGCGCAGCGCCGTCGGCGCGGTGTAGAAGATGTTGACCTTGTGCTTGTCGATGACTTCCCAGAAGCGCGACTGCGACGGGTAGTTGGGCACGCCTTCGAACATCAGCGTGGTGGCGCCGTTGGCGAGCGGGCCATAGACGATGTAGCTGTGGCCGGTGACCCAGCCGACATCGGCGGTGCACCAGTAGATGTCACCATCATGGTAGTCGAAGACATATTGGTGCGTCATCGACACGTAGACGAGATAGCCGGCGGTGGTGTGCAGCACGCCCTTCGGCTTTCCGGTCGAGCCGGACGTGTAGAGGATAAACAGCGGATCCTCCGCCTTCATCTTCTCGGGTTTGCACTCGGCCTTCACCGATGCGACTTCGTCGTGGTACCAGACATCTCGGCCAGGCGCCCAACCGATCTTGCCGCCGGTGCGGCGCACGACGACAACGTTCTTCACCATCACATGGTGCCTGGCGGCAATGTCGATCGCCTTGTCGGTGTTCTCCTTCAGCGGGATCGGCTTGCCGCCGCGCAAGCCCTCGTCGGCGGTGATGACGAAGGTCGATTCGCAGTCGACGATGCGGCCGGCCAGCGCATCCGGCGAGAAGCCGCCGAAGACGATCGAATGGATGGCGCCGATGCGCGTGCAGGCCAGCATCGCATAGGCGGCTTCCGGGATCATCGGCATGTAGATGGTGACGCGGTCGCCTTTCTTGACGCCGTGCTTCTTCATCACATTGGCGAGCCGGCAGACATGTTCGTAAAGCTCGTTGTAGGTGATCTTCTTGTCGTCGTAGGGGTTGTCGCCTTCCCAGATGATGGCGGTCTGGTCGCCGCGCTTCTTCAGGTGGCGGTCGATGCAATTGTACGAGACGTTGGTCAGCCCGTCCTCGAACCACTTGATCGAGACCTTGCCGTCGAAGGAGGTGTTCTTGACCTTGCTGAAGGGCTTGAACCAGTCGATGCGCTTGCCGTGCTTGCCCCAGAATTTGTCCGGGTTCTTGATGCTGTCGGCGTACCATTTCAGGTAGGTGTCATTGTCGATCAGCGCATTCTTCTTCCACGCCGGCTGGACGCGATGGACATGAACCTCGGACATTCCTGACTTTCCTCCCGAACCAATCCGCCGGCTTGAAACGTCGGCGGGATCGCGGCGACGCAGCCACGAATTCGGCGGCATTATTACCAGTTCCGCCGTAACGGCAATATTAGACGTTGGATTCGCGCGGCGGGATGCCGCAGGGAGCCTCGTACGCGCTGTCAGCACTCGAGCCGGTTCGCTGCTAACTGTATGTTTTCCAATCGAAAAGCCTGTTTCGATCAGGAAAAATCAATAGACAGTTAAGCAACGGCGCGCACAATCTGACGTTGGGAGGAAGGAGACTCAACCTTGGGGACCGCCATGCGCGACCATTCCGAAATGGACCTGATGCTCAAAGGCTATGGCCTGACCACGGCCAAGATTCTTTATCACTTTCCCGACCATCCCCATCTCCTGCAGAGCTTCATCTGGCAGGACTACGACCTGGCGCCGAAGTTTCCGGCGCTGATCAAGTTCATCGAATTCTGGAAGGCCAAGCTCGACGGGCCACTGCATTCGGTCGTCTACACGCACCAGAAGCTGATCGCGCCGAATGAATGGCGCAAGGTGGATGGGGAGTTCGTGCTGCACTGAGGCGTGCCGATATTCAGGTGAGGCCGGCCTGCGAATGGCGGCTTCCTGCGCTTCCGGTGCTCACGTACGAAAAGTACGCTCCGCTCCGGTTCTCGGAAGCCACCATTCTCGACTCGGCCTGACCTGAATCTCGACACGCCTTAACTTTGGCGCGGTGGTCACACCGCCGGCGGGTTCAGCCGCGCAAAACCTTCCTGGCGGCGGTACGGAAAATACGGGTAGGGCGCGGTCACTTCGCTGGCCGCATCCAGTTTTTTCATCTGATCCGGCGTCAGCGACCAGCCGACGGCGCCAAGGTTCTGCCTCAGCTGTTCTTCGTTGCGGGCGCCGATGATGACCGAGGAAACGGTCGGGCGTTGCAGTAGCCAGTTGATGGCGATCTGCGGCACGGTCTTGCCGGTTTCCTGCGCCAGCGCATCCAGCGCATCCATGACCCGGTAGAGATGTTCGTCCTCGACCGGCGGGCCAAAGCTTGCCGTGTCATGCAGCCGGCTCTTTTCCGGCAGAGGCTGGCCACGGCGGATCTTGCCGGTCAAGCGGCCCCAA
Organism: Mesorhizobium sp. HAY1-8B; assembly: GCF_056868045.1. Classification (NCBI taxonomy): domain Bacteria; kingdom Pseudomonadati; phylum Pseudomonadota; class Alphaproteobacteria; order Hyphomicrobiales; family Phyllobacteriaceae; genus Mesorhizobium; species Mesorhizobium sp. HAY1-8B. Next base: position 556,931 of record NZ_CP200321.1, on the reverse strand, counting down.
CCCAGTGGGCTCCACACCAGCGCGCCGACGCCCTGGTCGAGGCCGAGCGGCATCAGTTCCCACTCATAGTCGCGGCCGACCAGTGAGTAGTAGACCTGGTGTGCGGCGTAGCGGGGATAGCCATGCTTGTCGGCCTCCGCCAGCGACTTCATCACTTGCCAGCCGGAGAAGTTGGAGACGCCGACATAGCGCAGCTTGCCGGCACGCACGAGTTCGTCCAGCGTCGACAGCACCTCCTCGATCGGCGTACCTGCATCGAAGGCATGCAGTTGCAACAGGTCGATATAGTCGGTGTCGAGGCGCTTCAGCGCGGCGTCCGTGGCCTTGATCAGCCGCGAACGCGACGAGCCGTAGTCGGCCGGCCCGTCACCCATTGGCAGTGAGGTCTTGGTGGAGATCAGCACGGCGTCGCGACGGCCCTTGATCGCTTCACCCAGCACCTGTTCCGAGGCGCCGTTCGAATAGACGTCCGCCGTGTCGAACAGATTGACGCCGGCTTCCAGGCAGATGTCGACCAGCCGCCGCGCTTCCCTGGCGTCGCTGTTGCCCCAGGCGCCGAACAGCGGGCCGGAGCCGCCGAAGGTTCCCGCGCCGAATGAGAGTGCGGGCACTTTCAGGCCCGATGTGCCGAGACGTCGATAATCCATTTTCTGCTCCTGGTGGTTTGGAAAGAGGAAAGGCAATCCGGCTCGCCGACGAGCGTCAGGACCGGACGGAGACAGGCCCGCCGAGCGCGTTGGTGCGATCGAGGCGCAGGGCCAGCCCGGCCACGGCGAGTGCCGCGACCGGCAGCAGGGCGGCGACCCAGGTGAGCGAACCCAGCCCCATGCCATGGGCGATGACCGCGCCGCCAAGCCAGGCGCCGGCGGCGTTGCCGAGATTGAAGGCGGCGATGTTGAAGGACGAGGCGAGGCTCTGGCCGGCGCCTTGCGCCTTTTCCAGCACCCACATCTGCAACGGCGCCACCGTGGCGAAGGCGGCTGCACCAAGCAGGCCGACATAGATGACGGCCATGACCTGGCTGTGGATGGCGAAGCTCATGGTTGCCAGCACCAGGGCCAGCACGACCAGACTGCCCAGCACCGCCGGCACCAGCCAGCGGTCGGCGACCTTGCCGCCGACGAGGTTGCCCGCGATGAGGCCGCCGCCGAAGACGAGCAGGATCGGCGACACGGCGGCTTCCTCGAAGCCGCTGATCTGCGTCAACAGCGGCGCGATGTAGGTGAACACGGCGAAGACGCCGGCATAACCGAGCACGGTGGTGGCAAGCCCGAGCAGGACCGGCGTGCGGCGCAGCACGGCGAGATCGGCGCGCAGGTCGCTCCTCTCGGGCGCGGCCTGGCTGCGCGGCACCAGGGCCAGGATGACGGCGAAGGCCGCCAGGCCGACCGCGGTGACCGCCCAGAAGGTCGCACGCCAGCCGAAGGCCTGGCCAAGCCAGGTGCCGAAAGGCACGCCGAGGATGTTGGCGATGGTGAGCCCGGTGAACATCAACGCGATCGCCGAGGCCTTCCTGTTGGGCGCGACCAGGCCGGTGGCGACCACCGAGCCGACGCCGAAGAAGGTGCCGTGGGCAAAGGCGGTGATGATGCGGGCGCCCATCAGGGTCCAGTAGTCGGGCGCCAGCGCACAGGCGAGATTGCCCAGCGTGAAGATCGCCATCAGCGCCAGAAGCACGGTCTTGCGCGGCCAATTGCCGGTGGCGATGGTGAGCAGCGGCGCGCCGATGACGACGCCGAGCGCATAGCCCGAAATGAGCTGCCCGGCGGCGGAGATCGAGACGCCGAGATCCTTGCTGACGTCGAGCAGCAGGCCCATGATGACGAATTCGGTGACACCGATGCCGAAGGCACCGGCGGCTAGGGCGTAGAGAGCAAGAGGCATGGCGGTTTCCACTTTGAAAGACGGCCGTCAAGGCGATGAGCGCCTTTGTCCAATCCGCGCCCCCGACCGGGAAGATCGTGTTGCCTGGTGCTGTGAACCAGACTTGATCAGGGCATATTTTCTGTGAAATAGATTCACAGATGGCCAGACCCGACATAAACCGTTCCGGCGAGATCGAAGTCTTCGTGCGCGTCGTGGAGACGGGCAGCTTTTCCGCCGCGGCGCGCGCGTTGCGCATGACGCCGTCGGCCGTCAGCAAGCTGATCGCTCGGCTGGAGGCCCGGCTCGGCGCGCGGCTGGTCAGCCGCTCGACGCGCAAGCTGCTGCTGACGCCGGAAGGGGCGGCATTCTATGAAAGCGGGCTACGCATCCTCGCCGACATGGCAGCAGCCGAGCGCGAGGCGGCCGCGGGCGCCGCGCCGCGCGGGCGGCTGCGCGTCAACACCTACGTGCCGTTCGGGGTGCACCGGCTGATCCCGCTGCTGCCGCGCTTCCTCGAACGCTATCCCGAAATCTCGGTCGATCTGGTGCTGACCGACAGTGTCATCGACCTGATGGCTGAACGTGCCGATGTAGCGATCCGGGCCGGGCCGCTTGGCGAGTCACGGCTGGTGGCGCGCAAGCTCGGACAGAGCCCGGTGGTCGTCGTTGCGGCCCCTTCCTACCTCGAGCCGCACGGCACGCCGCTGACGCCGGCCGATCTCGACACACACAACCGGATGGGCTTCGGCTTCGTCAGGCACATTGACGGCTGGCCGTTCCTCGACGCGCAGGGCAATGCCGTCATCATCCCGATCACCGGCAACACCCAGGTCAGCGACGGCGAGGCAATGCGGCTGATGACGCTGGCCGGGGTAGGCATTTCCCGGCTGGCGCGCTGGCATGTGGCGGCCGATATCGCCGCCGGGCGGCTGGTGCCGCTGCTGGAGGATTTCAACCCGGGCGACGAGGAGGCGACGCACGCTGTCTATGTCGGCCAGGGCCGGCATCTGCCGGCACGGGTAAGGGCGTTTCTCGATTTTCTGGGCGAGAGCGTGCGGCTGGGCTGAACGGTTTTCAGGAGCCCGCCGGCTCCCGAAAAGTCTGTGCCGGCTGCTTATGCTTTGGGCACGAACGGCGCCGGGCGCCGGCCGGCGCCTTGCCGCTCCAGCATCCAGCCGGGATATTCGGACGGCAGCGCGCTGACTTCATCGAGCTTGGCGAGGTCGTCCGCGTCGAGTTTCACTTCAGCCGCGGCAAGGTTCTGTTCGAGCTGGTCCATACGGCTGGCGCCGATGATGACGCTCATCACGAAAGGCTTGGCCAGGACATAGCCGAGCGCCACCGTGGCAACGCTGACATCGTGTTTCTTGGCGATCTCGCGCATGACGCCGACGGCTGCCCAGGCACGATCCTCGTTGACCGGCGGGAAGTTGAAGGACGCACGGCGGCCCTCGCCATTGCCGGGCGCACCGGGGCCGTATTTGCCCGACAGCAGGCCGCCGGCCATAGGCGACCACACCATCAAGCCGAGCTTCTCCTCATTGATGAGCGGCACGATCTCGCGCTCGAGGTCGCGACCGGCGATGGAATAATAGGACTGTATGGTTTCGAAACGAGCAAAACCCTTGCGGTCGGCGATGCCGAGCGCCTTGGCGATGCGCCAGGCCTGCCAGTTGGAAACGCCGACATACCGGACCTTGCCGCTGGCAACGAGATCGTCGAGCGCCCGCAGCGTTTCGTCGATCGGCGTCACCGCGTCGGTACCGTGCAGCTGATAGAGATCGATATGGTCGAGCTGCAACCGTTCGAGGCTGGCATCGACCGAATCCATGATGTGACCCCGCGAGGAGCCGCGATCGTTCGGTCCGTTGCCCATGGTGCCATGGACCTTGGTGGCGATCACCACGCTCGACCGGGCAATGCCGAGGTCCCGCAGGGACTGGCCAAGCAGGCGCTCGGATTCCCCGAAGGAATAGACGTCGGCCGTGTCGAAGAAGTTGACGCCGGCGGCGATCGAGCGGCCGACGATCTCGTTGACGCCCTTCTGGTCGAGGCTGGCGATCAGGCCCCATTGGGCATTCTGGCCGGGGGCGCCGAAGGTCATGGTGCCGAGACAGAGTTCGGAGACGAACATCCCCGTATTCCCAAGCTGGTTGTAACGCATGGCGAAGGCTCCAAAAAATGTGATGACGAAAAACAAATAGGAACGGTACGTTTCGTTTCCAGTGTTGGCGTAATGATGGGGCAGGCGCTGGCTCAAACCGTCGTCGACCCAAGCGCGCGGGCTCACCGGCGTTGCGATCGGATCAGGCTTCCCAGGGATTGAGCATTGTGACGCCGGTATCGTCGAGGTCGCCGACGTTGCGCGTCACAAGGATAGGATCGCGGAAGAGCGCCGTCGCGACTATAATCCATCCGCGTCACGACGAGCAGCAAGGAAATGCCATTGTTCGACCGGTAGATCGTCGGAGACTACCGGCTGCCGAAGATCGCCGAACCGACGCGGACGCTGGTGGCGCCGAAGGCGATCGCCGTCTCATAATCGCCGGACATGCCCATCGACAGTTTGGCGACGCCGGCCTCACGTCCAAGCTTTTCCAGCAACGCAAAGTGGGGGCCTGGGTTCTCGTCGGCCGGCGGGATGCACATCAGGCCTTCGATGGCGAGGCCGTGGACATCGCGGCAGCGGGTTACGAAGGCCACGGTATCGCGCGGTTCGATGCCGGCCTTCTGCGGCTCGGAGCCGGTGTTGACCTGGACATAGAGTTTCGGCGCGCGGCCTTGCCGGGCCATCTCCTTGGCGAGTTCGGCGGCGATCTTCTCGCGGTCGACCGTCTCGATGACGTCGAACAGCGCCACCGCTTCTTTCGCCTTGTTCGATTGCAGCGGACCGATCAGGTGCAGTTCGATGTCCGGGAATGCCAGCTTCAGATCCGGCCATTTGCCTTGCGCTTCCTGGACGCGATTCTCGCCGAAGACGCGCTGGCCGGCCTCGATCACCGGCTGGATGTCGGCGGCGTCAAACGTCTTGGAAACCGCGACGAGCGTCACGGCACCGGCCTGGCGAGCGGCCTCCCGCTCGGCGGCGGCGATCTTCGCCTTGACCGCGAAAAACTGCTGAACGGTGTCACCCATATGCAAATCCCGCTGTTTTGACCCGCGTTTTTAGTCGCCGCGATGCCCATATGGTTGACGGGTTTGCCAAACCATGGTGAACACCCGGACCACATTCCCTGAACCGCCGAGCCAGTGGCCCGCGGTTCGCGCCTGCTTTTAAGTGAAAAACGTCCCATGGCAACCGAACGATACAATCCGCGCGCGTCAGAGCCCAAATGGCAGAAGGCCTGGGCCACCAAGAAGCTTTTCGAAGCGCATAATGATGACCCGAAGCCCAAATACTACGTGCTGGAAATGTTCCCCTATCCGTCGGGGCGCATCCATATCGGCCACACCCGCAACTACACGATGGGTGACGTGGTGGCGCGCTACAAGCGGGCCAAGGGGTTCAACGTGCTGCATCCGATGGGCTGGGACGCCTTCGGCATGCCGGCCGAGAACGCGGCGATGCAGAACAAGGTCCATCCCAAGGAATGGACCTACCAGAACATCGCCACAATGCGCGAGCAGCTCAAGGTCATGGGCCTGTCGCTGGACTGGGCACGCGAATTCGCCACCTGCGACGTCGACTACTATCACCGCCAGCAGATGCTGTTCCTGGATTTCGTCGAGAAAGGACTGGTGACGCGCAAATCCTCCAAGGTCAATTGGGACCCGGAGGACATGACCGTGCTCGCCAACGAGCAGGTCATCGACGGACGCGGCTGGCGCTCCGGCGCGCTGGTCGAACAGCGCGAGCTGACGCAGTGGTTCTTCAAGATCACCGATTTCGCGCAGGACCTGCTGGATTCGCTCGACGGGCTCGACGAATGGCCCGAAAAAGTGAAGCTGATGCAGCAGAACTGGATCGGTCGTTCGGAAGGCTTGCTGATCCGCTGGCCGCTCGCCTCGGACATCGCCGGCGAGCATGAGCTGGAAGTCTACACGACGCGGCCCGACACTATTTTCGGCGCCTCCTTCATGGCCATCGCCGCCGATCACCCGCTGGCCAAGAAAGCCGCCGAGACCAATCCGGCACTGGCGAAGTTCATCGAGGAGGTCCGCCATATGGGCACTTCGGTGGCGGCGCTGGAGACGGCGGAGAAGAAGGGGTTCGACACCGGCATCCGCGTCGTCCATCCCTTCGACGACAGCTGGACACTGCCCGTCTACGTGGCCAATTTCGTTTTGATGGAATACGGCACCGGCGCCATCTTCGGCTGCCCGGCGCATGATCAGCGCGATCTCGATTTCGCCAACAAATACGGCCTGACGGTGGTGCCGGTAGTGATGCCGGAAGGCGAGAATCAGGCGACCTTCCAGATCATCGACGTGGCCTATGGCGACGACGGCGCGATGATCAATTCGCGCTTCCTCGACGGGATGAAGCCGACCCAGGCTTTTGACGAAGTGGCCAAGCTCCTGGAACAGAAGACGATCGGCAACCGGCCGATGGCCGAGCGCAAGGTCAATTTCCGCCTGCGCGACTGGGGCATTTCGCGCCAGCGCTACTGGGGCTGCCCGATCCCGATGATCCATTGCGAGGATTGCGGCGTGGTGCAGGTTCCCAAGGCCGACCTGCCGGTCAAGCTGCCCGACGACGTCGATTTCGACCGGCCAGGCAATCCGCTCGACCGGCATCCAACCTGGCGGCACGTGAAGTGCCCGCAATGCGGCAAGGACGCGCGGCGCGAGACCGACACGATGGATACGTTCGTCGATTCGTCCTGGTATTTCGCCCGGTTCACCGCGCCCTGGGCGCATGAGCCGACCGATCCCAAGGCGGCGAATGAATGGCTGCCGGTCGACCAGTATATTGGCGGCATCGAGCACGCGATCCTGCACCTGCTCTATTCGCGCTTCTTCACCCGCGCCATGCGCGAGACCGGCCATGTCGATCTGGCCGAGCCGTTCAAGGGCCTGTTCACGCAAGGCATGGTGGTGCACGAGACCTACCGAGTCGGTTCGGCATCGAATGGCCGCTGGCTGGCACCGACCGAGGTGCGGCTGGAGGAAGTCGACGGCAAGCGCCGCGCCATCGACATCGCCACCGGCGAGGCTGCCACCATTGGCCCGCTGGAGAAGATGTCGAAGTCGAAGAAGAACACGGTCAGCCCGGAAGACATCACTGACGGCTACGGCGCCGACACGGCGCGCTGGTTCATGCTGTCGGATTCCCCGCCCGAGCGCGACGTCGAATGGACCGACGATGGCGCCGCGGGCGCGCATCGCTTCATGCAGCGCATCTGGCGCCTGGTGTCGACAGCGGCCGAGACGCTGGCGGGCGTCAAGCCTGCCGCGGCTGGCGCCGGTGAGGCGGGAACGGTCTCTAAAGCCACGCACAAGATCCTCAAGGCAGTCGGCGAGGACATCGAGAAACTCGCCTTCAACCGCGCCATCGCCCGCATCTATGAACTGGCCAATGTGCTGGCCACACCACTCAACGAGGTGGCCGAAGGCAAGGCCGATCCGGCGCTGCAAGGCGCCTGCCGCCAGGCCGTGGAGATCCTGGTGCATCTGATCGCGCCGGTGATGCCGCATCTGGCCGAAGAGTGCTGGGAGACGCTCGGCGGCACCGAACTGGTCGCCGAACGGCCGTGGCCGGTCTTCGATCCGGCGCGGGTCGTCGACAACGAAGTCACCTATCCGGTGCAGGTCAACGGCAAGAAGCGGGGGGATTTGACAATTGCCCGCGACGCGGACCAAGGTGCGGTCGAAAAAGCGGTATTGGCTCTCGACTTCGTGCAGAAAGCACTTGAAGGTAAGGCTCCGCGCAAGGTGATCATCGTGCCGCAGAGGATCGTCAATGTCGTTGCCTGATCGGGAAAAGACAGAGCTGAGTCGTTTGCTGCGCCGTGTGGCGTTTGCCGGCCTTGTCGGCTCGCTCGCGCTGGTTTCGGCTTGCACGGTGCGGCCGCTCTATTCCAGCGCGCCGTTGACCACCGGCTCGAGCGCCAATGCCGAACTGGCATCGATCGCCATCAAGCCGGTCAAAACGCGTTATGCCCAGCAGGTGCGCAACAACCTGATCTTCGGCTTTGGGCGCGGTGCCGGCGAACCGGCATCGCCGCTTTATTCGCTTGATCTCAGCGTGACCGAAGCCGTTGAATCCTCCGCCCTCGTGCAGGTCGGAACCGATGAAGACGAGCCGACCGCCGGTTCGGTGACGCTTACCGCCAGCTATACGCTGACCGATGCGAAAACCGGCGTCGTCATCACGGTCGGCAAGCGCGCGATCACCTCCTCCTTCGACAGGCCGCGTCAGGAATTCGCCTCGTATCGGGCGCAGATCGACGCCGAAAATCGCGCCGCGCGCGAACTGGCCGAGGCCCTGCAACTTTCCATCGTCCAGGATCTGGCGCGGCACGGCAAGGCGGCTAGCTGACGCTGTTCTTCGTTTTCTCGAAGACGCCATCTCCATCTTGGTGTCGGGCCGCCGGGCAGCAGCCGGGGGCCTTTTTTAGCACGCTTTTCTAGCCCGACGCAGGGATGAGCGAGTGATCGCCGAATGACGATCACCCGGTCGAATCCCGATCACTCCATATCGTCGCGAAAGATACGTTTCAGTCGCTTTAGCGGCGCTGACGGGAAGCAACTGTTAACCACTCGCTCCCTATTGCTCAGCAGACGTTTCAGAGTGAGTCTTGAGAATGGAATCCAAGCGTTTTCCCCGGGTCAATTCATTGAAGGCAACCTCGCCCGATGACCCCGGGGTAGAGCGTTTCAGCGGCAGGAGCGACAGGGCGGATAGCCAGCGGCCCGACGCAGCCAAGGCCGGCAATTCGCCGCCGCCCGTTCATCTTGGTGGCAACGAAAGCCCCGCCTGGCAGGACTATTTCTTCCTGGCGCCCAATGTGCGGTTCACGCGCACGCCGGACTATGACGCCAGCACAAACAATACGCGGCGCGAGCAGGTTGCTGTCGAGGAAAGTGAACCACTGACGCAGCCAACCCAGCAGGCAATCGCCCATCCGGCCGCGGCACTCCAAGCCGGCTCGTCCTCGCCATCGCCACTGAGAAACCCCGCCCTGGAAGCCGCTCGGCCTCTTGCAGGCAACAGGGCGGTGGCGCATGAAAGGCAGCCTGCCCCTGCCCCGGTATCCGCCCAGCCAAGGCATGCCGGCGACAAGGCGCGGACTGTTGCGCCGGCGGGCTCCAGGACGGCGGCAACGGCACGTGCATCCACGCCGGCAGCGTCTGCTGGCGAGGTTGCGTCACCGGTCAGAACACAAGGCCGCGGAAATGCACGCTGGCCCTATCTGTCGGATCACGTCTTCTTCGAGCTCATGGCGCCCTACATGATCGAGAGCCCGTTGCCGGCGCCACGGGCGGTCTCGGCTCCGCGGCCGGCCGCACCGGTCGTGCCACCACGGGTAGATATCCGTGCCACGCCCACGGCCGACCCGACAGCGTTGTTTCGGGTCATCGAGTGCCTTCCAGTCCTGCAAGCCCCATCCGCCCTGCCGGATGTCCGTCCGGCCAACTCGAACGACGCCGCGAGCAACGCGCCGCAGGATGCCCGGACAGCGGTCGCGGTTCCCGTCGCCGCGACGAGCAACGCCGTTCAGGTCCAGGTCGCGCAAAGCGCGGATGAGACAGTGCAGGCTCCGGCCATGCGCGCATCCGCGCCGCTGCCCAGGGTCGGCAAGATCGTGCCGGCCACGACAGGCGAGGCATACGAACTTCCCTCCGAAGAGCTGCTGCAGCAGCCGCCGGAAGGGCAGGGCTTCTACATGTCGCAGGAGCGGCTTGAGCAGAATGCCGATCTCCTGGAAAGCGTGCTTGAGGATTTCGGCGTCAAGGGCGAGATCATCCACGTTCGCCCGGGTCCGGTCGTGACGCTCTATGAGTTCGAGCCGGCGCCGGGCGTCAAATCGTCCCGCGTCATCGGTCTTGCCGACGACATTGCCCGCTCCATGTCGGCGATTTCGGCGCGCGTCGCCGTCGTGCCCGGCCGCAACGTCATCGGCATCGAGTTGCCGAACGAGACGCGCGAGACGGTCTATTTCCGCGAGCTGATCGAATCGCAGGGTTTCCGCAAGACCAGCTGCAAGCTGGCGCTTTGCCTCGGCAAGACAATCGGCGGCGAGCCCGTCATCGCCGAACTGGCGAAGATGCCGCATCTGCTCGTTGCCGGCACCACCGGCTCGGGCAAGTCGGTCGCCATCAACACCATGATCCTGTCGCTGCTCTACCGGCTGAAGCCGGAAGAATGCAGGCTGATCATGGTCGATCCCAAGATGCTCGAACTTTCCGTCTATGACGGCATCCCGCATCTGCTGACGCCCGTCGTCACCGATCCCAAGAAGGCGGTCACCGCGCTCAAATGGGCGGTGCGCGAGATGGAGGACCGCTATCGCAAGATGGCGCGGCTCGGCGTGCGCAACATCGACGGCTACAATGAGCGCGCCGCCCAGGCCCGCGATAAGGGCGAGGCGGTCGTCATGACGGTGCAGGCCGGCTTCGAAAAGGGCACCGGCGCGCCGCTCTTCGAGCAGCAGGAAATCGACCTTGCGCCGATGCCCTACATCGTCGTCATCGTCGACGAGATGGCCGACCTGATGATGGTCGCCGGCAAGGAGATCGAAGGCGCCATCCAGCGCCTGGCGCAGATGGCGCGCGCGGCCGGCATCCACCTGATCATGGCGACGCAACGCCCGTCTGTCGATGTCATCACCGGCACGATCAAGGCCAATTTCCCGACCCGTATCTCCTTCCAGGTCACGTCAAAGATCGACAGCCGCACCATCCTGGGCGAGCAGGGCGCCGAACAGCTGCTTGGCCAGGGCGACATGCTGCACATGATGGGTGGCGGACGCATCGCCCGTGTGCACGGTCCCTTTGTGTCCGACGCGGAGGTGGAGCATGTCGTGGCGCACCTGAAGGCCCAGGGCCGCCCGGAATATCTGGAAACCGTGACCGCCGACGAGGACGAGGAAGAGGTCGAAGACGACCAGGGCGCGGTCTTCGACAAGGGATCGGTCGCCGCCGAGGACGGCGATTCCAGCTATGACGAAGCGGTCAAGGTGGTGTTGCGCGACAAGAAGTGTTCGACGTCCTACATCCAGCGCCGGCTCGGCATCGGTTACAACCGCGCCGCTTCACTGGTCGAACGCATGGAGAAAGAAGGATTGGTCGGCGCGCCGAACCACGTCGGCAAGCGCGAGATCACCATGGGGCGGCGCACGCCGGTGGCCGCGCCTGACGACGACGGCACGGATTGATCGGCGGCCTTCGGCGATGCTCTTCTCCCGAAAATAAGAAAGGCCGGTTGCCCGGCCTTTCTCATGGAAGCAGTGCGATCTCAGCCGATCTTCTGGCCGGTCTTGGCCCAGTCGGCGAGGAAGGTAGCGAGGCCCTTGTCGGTCAGCGGATGGTTGACCAGCGCCTTCAGCGTCGCCGGCGGCGCGGTGACAACGTCTGCGCCGATCAGGGCCGCCTGCTTGACGTGGTTTACCGTGCGCACCGATGCGGTCAGGATCTCGGTCTGGAAATCGTAATTGTCATAGATCTGCCGGATCTCCTGGATCAGCTCCATGCCGTCCGAGCCGGTGTCGTCGATGCGGCCGACGAAGGGCGAGATGAACGAGGCGCCGGCCTTGGCGGCGAGCAGCGCCTGGTTGGCCGAGAAGCACAGCGTGACGTTGACCATGCGGTTCATCTGAGTGCGGATCGTCTTGCAGGCCTTCAGGCCGTCCAGCGTCAGCGGCACCTTGATGCAGACATTGGGCGCGATCTTGGCCAGGACCTCGGCCTCCGCCATCATGTCCTTGTATTCGGTCGCCACCACTTCGGCAGAAACCGGACCCTCGACGATGTCGCAGATCTGCTTGGTGACGTCGGCGATCTTGCCGCCGGATTTGAGAATGAGCGACGGGTTGGTGGTGACGCCGTCGAGCAGCCCCAGATCGTTCAGCTCACGGATATCCTTGATGTCGGCGGTGTCGACGAAAAATTTCATGGCGGTCTCCTGGCGATTTCGTCGTGCTTGGGAAGGCACGTTCAGCGTTGCTCTTTGATCTAGACCAAAGTCGGGGCAAGGTCACGCCTCATGATCGAAGATTCGCCCTTTGTCGCAGCCGCACCGGTGCTGGTGCCGATGCCTGCCGAACGCCCTTACACCTATGCCGTGCCGGCCGGCATGCGCGTGGTGCCGGGGTCGATCGTGCGCGTGCCGCTCGGACCGCGCCAGGTTGCCGGCATCGTCTGGGACGGCGTGGTCGAGAACATCGACGCGAAAAAACTGCGCCCGATCGAACAGGTTTTCGACTGCCCGCCGATCGACCGCGCCATGCGCCGTTTCGTCGACTGGGTGGCGCAATACACGCTGTCGGCGCCGGGCATGGTGGCGCGCATGTTGCTTCGCGCGCCGGAGGCCTTTGACCCCGAACCCTGGATCGAGGGACTGCAGCGAACGCTCCTCGTTCCCGACCGGATGACGGATGCGCGGGCGCGCGTGCTGGAGACGGCCGAAGGCGGGCTCGCCTGGACGCGATCCGGCCTGGCACATGCGGCCGGCGTGTCGTCGACGGTGATCGAGGGGCTGAAGGCGCAAGGCGTGTTCGAGACGGTGATGATCCCGCCGCGCCCCGTGGTGGCCGCTCCCGACCCAAGCTATGCCGTGCCGGAGCTGATGCCGGACCAGAGCGACGCAGCATCGATGCTGCGCGCCAATGTCGCGGCCGGCGCCTTCAATGTCGCGCTGCTCGACGGCGTCACCGGTTCGGGCAAGACGGAGGTTTATTTCGAGGCGGTGGCGGCAGCGCTCGACCAGGGCAAGCAGGTGCTGATCCTTTTGCCGGAAATCGCGCTGACCCACGCTTTTCTTGAACGTTTCCAGCAGCGCTTTGGCGCCAAGCCGGGCGAATGGCATTCGGACCTGCCGCCAAGAATGCGCGAAAAGGTCTGGCGGCAGGTGGCTGAGGGCACGGTGCGCGTCGTTGCCGGCGCGCGGTCGGCTTTGTTCCTGCCGTTCAAGGAACTAGGCCTGATCGTCGTCGACGAGGAGCATGACCCGGCCTACAAGCAGGAAGACCGCGTCTTCTACAACGCCCGCGACATGGCCGTGGTGCGAGGCCATATTGGCGGCTTTCCGGTCGTGCTGGCGTCGGCGACGCCATCGGTCGAGAGCCGGGTCAATGCGAGCCAGGGCAAATACAACAGGGCCGTCCTCTCCGCCCGCTTCGCCGAAGCGGCGCTGCCGCAGCTGAAGTCGATCGACATGCGGCGCGCGCCACCGGCGCGCGGCGGCTTTCTGTCACCGGTGCTGATCGACCATATGCGCCGGACGCTGGAAAGGAAGGAGCAGTCGCTCTTGTTCCTCAACCGGCGCGGCTATGCGCCGCTGACACTGTGCCGGGTGTGCGGCCACCGCTTCGGCTGCCCGGTTTGCTCGGCGTGGCTGGTCGAGCATCGTTTTCGCGGCCAACTGGTCTGCCATCATTGCGGGCACAATGAGCGCCGCCCCGAGGCCTGCCCGGAATGCGGCACGCTTGACCATCTGGTCGCCTGCGGACCGGGCGTCGAGCGCATCGCCGAGGAGGTCGTCACGCATTTTCCCGACGCGCGGACAATCGTCTTGTCATCGGACCTGATGGGCGGCGTGCGGCGGTTGCGGCTGGAGCTTGAGGCGATCGCCGATGGCGAGGCCGACATCGTCATCGGCACGCAGCTCGTTGCCAAGGGCCACAACTTTCCCAACATGACGCTGGTCGGCGTCGTCGACGCCGATCTCGGTCTCGCCAATGGCGATCCGCGCGCCGCCGAGCGCACCTTCCAGCTGCTCAGCCAGGTGACGGGTCGCGCCGGACGCACCGGCAAGAAAAGCCTCGGTCTGCTGCAGACCTTCCAGCCGGACCATCCGGTGATGCGGGCGATCGTCTCTGGCGACGCCGAGGCTTTTTACGAGCGCGAGATCGCCGAGCGCGAGCGGGCGGCCTTGCCGCCCTTCGGCCGGCTGGCCGGCGTCATCGTCAGCGCGGTGACGCGTGCGGAAGCCGAGGGCCATGCACGCGGGCTGCGCCGCGCCGCGCCCGAGGCGTCGGACCTGTTCGTGCTCGGCCCTGCCGAGGCGCCACTGTCCTTGCTCGGCGGCCGTCACCGCTTCCGCCTGCTGATCCAGGGCGAACGGCGCGCCGACATGCAAGGGTTTATCCGCGCCATGCTGGCCAATGGGCCGAAACAGCGCGGTTCGGTCCGGGTGCAGGTCGACATCGATCCGCAGAGCTTTTTGTGAGTGACGCTTCCAGCGATAGGCTGAGTCCAGCGAGAAACGGAAAATCACATGAAAACCCTTGGCCTTCTGGGCGGCATGAGCTGGGAATCGACCGCCATCTACTATCGGCTGCTCAACGAGATCGTGCGCGAGCGGCTTGGCGGGCTGCATTCGGCGAAACTGCTGCTCTGGTCGTTCGACTTCGCCGAGATCGCCGAGCGGCAGCATCATGGCGATTGGGATGGCGCCGGCATGCTTCTGGTCGAAGCCGCGCGCAAGCTCGAGGCGGGCGGCGCGGAAGGCCTGCTTTTGTGTACCAACACCATGCACAAGCTGGCTGACCAGGTGCAGGCGTCCGTATCCATTCCGCTGATCCACATCGCCGATGCCACCGCGGCGGCGATCAAGCGCGCAGGCATGAAGCGCCCGGCATTGTTGGCGACGCGGTTCACCATGGAGCAGGATTTCTACAAGGGCAGGCTCGCCGACAAATACGGCCTGTCACCCGTGGTGCCCGATGCCGCGGGGCGCGACATGGTGCATCGCGTCATCTATGACGAGCTCTGCCAGGGCATTGTCAGCGACGCTTCGAAGACTGCATACATAGAAGAAGCCGAGCGTCTGCGCCGTGAAGAGGCCGCCGACAGCCTGATCATGGGCTGCACCGAGATCACCATGCTGATCGGCCAGCGCGATTTCGACATTCCGGTCTTCGACACGACGCGCATCCATGCCGAGGCGGCCGTGGAATTCGCTCTCGGTTGATACGCTTGTCCTAAAGTGCCCGGAGCCATCTGGCGCGGCGGTTTTCCTCCGGTAGAATGCCCGCAATTTCAAAACAGGCATTTCGAGGGGACAAAATGGATTTTGCGCTTCCATGGCCGACGAGCCAGGGCGAATGGCTGGCCTGGTCGAGTGCCGTCTTCACCGTGCTGCTCGGCCTTCTGTTTTCCTGGCCCCTAGCCTGGCCTTTCGCATCCTGCGCCTGCAGGCCAAGCCCGAAAAGGCTGCGGCGATCGCCGAGGGACGCGGCAGGATGTCGGGCTTTTATCTTGGCGTCGGCCTGTGCTGTATCCTCCTGGCGCAGCCGCTGATTTACATGGCGCTCGGCTTCTCCTGGCTGTTCACCGCTTTCGGCCGGCTGCTGTCGATGATGTCCGACGGCGCCAACACACCTTTCAATTGGGTTTCCATTGTGGTGGAATTGGTCCTGGCGGCGTTGCCGCTTGCCTTTGCCTTCGGCTTTGTGCCCTGAATCCAAGGGTATTCCGGCGCGCGAGACCCGAGTCTTTCGCCGGATGCGACAATAGTGCCTGAAAAGCATGCGGAACGACGCATTGCGGTCTTAAAATGCCTGTGCTAGACGGCAATCGACTTTCGGCCGGGGATAGCGGAAGCCGCGCCTCCGTGCTCGAAAAAATGCAGTAAGGTCAAAGATTTAGCCAGAGTTTTTGCTCGCGCCAACAATCTGCGGCCTGTCAGACAAGAGAAAAGACGGTCCGTGGCTCAATCGTCATCGCCAATCTCAGGTGTCGCAGAACGCTACGCGGGTTCGCTGTTCGAACTCGCCCTGCAGGCAAATTCCGTGGCCAAGGTCGAGGCCGACCTCAGCAGTTTCGAGGCGCTGCTCGCGGGGAGCGCCGACCTGACCCGGTTGATCAACAGCCCGGTGTTCTCCAGCGAGGATCAGGCCAAGGCCATCGCGGCGATCGCCGACAAGGCCAAGATCACCGGTCTCACCGGCAATTTCCTGCGCGTCGTCGCACGGAACCGCCGCTTGTTCGCCGTGCCCGGCATGATCAAGGCGTTCCGCCAGATAGCGGCCGAACACCGTGGCGAAACCGCTGCTGAAGTGACGTCGGCTCATGAGTTGACCGCCGCCCAGCAGACAGAACTCAAGGCGGCGCTGAAGAGCGTTGCCGGCAAGGACGTGGCCATCTCCGTCACCGTCGATCCGTCGCTGCTTGGCGGGCTGGTGGTCAAGATGGGCTCGCGCCAGATCGATACGTCGCTCAAAACCAAACTCAATTCGCTCAAGCTTGCACTGAAAGAGGTCGGCTGATGGACATCCGCGCCGCGGAAATTTCCGCAATTCTGAAAGACCAGATCAAGAATTTCGGCAAGGAGGCTGAAGTCTCCGAAGTCGGACAGGTGCTGTCCGTCGGTGACGGTATCGCCCGCGTCTACGGCCTCGACAACGTCCAGGCCGGCGAAATGGTCGAATTCCCCGGCGGTATCCGCGGCATGGCGCTCAACCTCGAAGCCGACAATGTCGGCGTCGTCATCTTCGGCGCCGACCGTGACATCAAGGAAGGCGACACCGTCAAGCGCACCGGCGCCATCGTCGACGTTCCGGTCGGTCCGGGCCTGCTCGGCCGCGTCGTCGACGCGCTCGGCAACCCGATCGACGGCAAGGGCCCGATCAAGGCGACCGAACGCAAGCGCGTCGACGTCAAGGCGCCCGGCATCATTCCGCGCAAGTCGGTGCATGAGCCTATGTCGACCGGCCTCAAGGCCATCGATGCGCTGATCCCGGTCGGTCGCGGCCAGCGCGAGCTGGTCATCGGTGACCGTCAGACCGGCAAGACCGCCATCATCCTCGACACGATGCTCAACCAGAAGTCGGTGCACGACAACGGCCCCGAGAAAGAAAAGCTGTACTGCGTCTACGTCGCCGTCGGCCAGAAGCGCTCGACCGTCGCGCAGTTCGTCAAGGTGCTGGAAGAGCGCGGCGCGCTCGAATATTCGATCATCGTCGCCGCCACCGCTTCCGATCCGGCGCCGATGCAGTTCCTGGCGCCGTTCGCCGGCTGCACCATGGGCGAATATTTCCGCGACAACGGCATGCACGCGCTGATCAGCTACGACGATCTGTCGAAGCAGGCCGTCGCCTATCGCCAGATGTCGCTGCTCTTGCGCCGCCCGCCGGGCCGCGAAGCCTATCCGGGCGACGTCTTCTACCTGCACTCGCGCCTGCTCGAGCGCGCCGCCAAGCTCAATGACGATCTGGGCAATGGTTCGCTGACGGCCCTGCCGGTCATCGAAACGCAGGCCAACGACGTGTCGGCCTATATCCCGACCAACGTGATCTCGATCACCGACGGCCAGATCTTCCTCGAAACCAACCTGTTCTTCCAGGGCATCCGTCCGGCGGTCAACGTCGGCCTGTCGGTGTCGCGCGTCGGATCCTCGGCGCAGATCAAGGCGATGAAGCAGGTTGCGGGCTCGATCAAGGGCGAGCTGGCGCAGTACCGCGAAATGGCGGCCTTCGCGCAGTTCGGCTCGGATCTCGACGCCGCCACGCAGCGCCTGCTCAACCGCGGATCGCGCCTGACCGAACTCCTGAAGCAGCCGCAGTTCTCGCCGCTGAAGACGGAAGAGCAGGTCGCGGTGATCTTCGCCGGTGTCAACGGCTATCTCGACAAGCTGCCGGTCAACCAGGTCGGCAAGTTCGAGCATGGCCTGCTCAGCCACATGCGTGCGGCGGGCAAGGACGTTCTCGACGCCATCCGCAAGGAAAAGGCGCTGTCGGACGATCTGCGCGCCAAGCTGAAGGCAGAGATCGACGCTTTCGCCAAGACCTTCGCCTGAGCGAAGCGACAAGACGGGATCAGGTTTGAAGCATGCCTTCATTAAAAGACCTTCGTAACCGTATCGCCTCGGTCAAGGCGACGCAGAAGATCACCAAGGCGATGCAGATGGTCGCCGCGGCGAAGCTGCGCCGTGCGCAAGAGGCCGCGGAAGCGGCGCGCCCCTATTCGGAGCGCATGGGTTCCGTACTGGCCAACATCACCCAGGCGATCGGCGGCGGTGGCGATGCCCCGGCGCTGATGACCGGCACCGGCAAGGACGACGTGCACCTGCTGGTCGTCTGCACGGCCGAGCGCGGCCTGTGCGGCGGCTTCAACTCGCAGATCGCGCGTCTGGCCCGCGACCACATCCGCCGGCTTCTGGCCGACGGCAAGCAGGTCAAGATCATCTGCGTCGGCAAGAAGGGCTTCGACATCCTGCGCCGCGACTATGCATCGATGATCCTCGACCGCGTCGATCTGCGCGAAGTCAAGACGCTCGGCTTCGTCAATGCCGACGCGATCGCCAAGAAGGTCATCCACCTCTTCAACGAGGGTGGCTTCGACATCTGCACGCTGTTTTATTCGCAGTTCAAGTCGGTGATCAGCCAGGTCCCGACCGCGCAGCAGATCATTCCGGCCGGCGTCGCTTCGGCACCCGCCGAGGCGGTGGATGGCGGCAGCGCCGTCTATGAGTATGAGCCGGAGCCGGGCGAAATCCTGTCCGACCTCATCCCGCGCAACATCTCCGTGCAGATTTTCCGCGCGCTGCTTGAAAACGCGGCCGGCGAAATGGGTGCCAAGATGAGCGCCATGGACAATGCGACGCGCAACGCCGGCGAGATGATCAACAAGCTGTCGATCACCTACAACCGCCAGCGGCAGGCGCAGATCACCAAGGAACTGATCGAAATCATTTCGGGCGCCGAGGCGCTCTAGGCGCGGTCCGTGGGCCATCTGGCCCGCCACCGGACCGCGTGAGAAACAAAGGACGAAAAAGGGTAAAGACGATGGCGAAAGCAGCGACCCCCAAGACGGCAGCCCCCAAGGCCGCCGCCGCGAAGACCGCAGCCCCCGCGAAGGCGGCCAAGGCTCCGGCAGCCACCGCGAAGGCAGCTCCGGCAAAGACGGCGGCAGCGCCGGCCAAGGCCGCCGCGGCCAAGACATCGGCAGCGGTTGCCAAGGCAACCGGTGTTGTCGGCAAGGTCCGCCAGGTCATCGGCGCCGTCGTCGACGTGCAGTTCGGCGATCACCTGCCGGCGATCCTGAACGCGCTTGAGACGACCAATGTCGGCAATCGTCTGGTGCTCGAAGTTGCCCAGCATCTGGGTGAAAACACCGTGCGCTGCATCGCCATGGACTCCACCGAGGGTCTGGTGCGCGGCCAGGAAGTGCGTGACACCGGCGCGCCAATCACCGTGCCGGTCGGTCCGGGCATGCTCGGCCGCATCATCAACGTCATCGGCGAGCCGGTCGACGAAGAGGGCCCGGTCGACGCAATCGAAATGCGCTCCATCCATCAGCCGGCTCCGACCTATGTCGAGCAGTCGACGGAAGCGCAGATCCTGATCACCGGCATCAAGGTGCTCGACCTCCTCGCGCCCTACGCCAAGGGCGGCAAGATCGGCCTGTTCGGCGGCGCCGGCGTCGGCAAGACCGTGCTGATCCAGGAACTGATCAACAACATCGCCAAGGCCCATGGCGGCTATTCGGTGTTCGCCGGCGTCGGCGAGCGCACCCGCGAGGGCAACGATCTCTATCACGAGTTCATCGAATCCGGCGTCAACAAGAAGGGCGGCGGCGAAGGCTCCAAGGCGGCCCTGGTGTACGGCCAGATGAACGAGCCGCCGGGCGCGCGCGCCCGCGTCGGCCTGACCGGCCTGACGGTCGCCGAATATTTCCGCGACCAGGGTCAGGACGTGCTGTTCTTCGTCGACAACATCTTCCGCTTCACGCAGGCGGGTTCGGAAGTGTCGGCTCTGCTCGGCCGTATCCCGTCGGCCGTGGGCTATCAGCCGACGCTCGCCACCGACATGGGTGCGCTGCAGGAACGCATCACCACCACCACCAAGGGCTCGATCACCTCGGTGCAGGCCATCTACGTGCCCGCCGACGACTTGACCGACCCGGCGCCGGCGACCTCGTTCGCCCACCTTGACGCGACGACGACGCTGAACCGCGCCATCGCCGAAAAGGGTATCTATCCGGCGGTCGATCCGCTGGATTCGACCTCGCGCATGCTCGACCCGATGGTCGTCGGCGAAGAGCACTATGCCGTCGCCCGCCAGGTGCAGTCGATCCTCCAGCGCTACAAGTCGCTGCAGGACATCATCGCCATCCTGGGCATGGATGAGCTGTCGGAAGAGGACAAGCAGACGGTGGCCCGCGCCCGCAAGATCGAGCGTTTCCTGTCGCAGCCGTTCTTCGTCGCCGAAGTGTTCACCGGCGCGCCAGGCAAGCTGGTCGACCTCGCGGACACCATCAAGGGCTTCAAGGGCCTCTGCAACGGCGACTACGATCACCTGCCGGAAGCAGCCTTCTACATGGTTGGCGGCATCGAGGAAGCGGTCGAGAAGGCACAGCGCCTGGCGGCTGAAGCAGCGTAAAAAGCGAATAGGGAGTAGCGAATAGGGCAAGGTGAGCCGAGCGAGTTTCTTCCCTACTCGCTACTCACTATTCCCTGCTCGCTAAAATGATCATGGCTGAAGCTTTCAAATTCGAACTGGTCTCGCCGGAGCGCCTGCTGGTTTCCGCCGAGGTCGAATCCGTCGTTATTCCGGGCGCCGAAGGCGAGATGACCGTGATGGCGCATCACGCGCCGGTCATGACCACGATCAAGCCGGGTGTCGTCACGGTGAAGACCGCTTCGGGCGGCGAAGAGCGCTATGTCGTGTTTGGCGGTTTCGCTGACATTGTTCCGGCCGGCTGCACGCTGCTGGCGGAATCGGCGGTCGCGGTGAAGGATGTCGACCGGGCCGATCTCGCCCGCCGCATCCAGGAGGCCAAGGAAGATGCCACCGACGCCAAGGACGATCAGGCGCGCAGCAAGGCGGAGCAGTTCCTCAGCCAGCTCACCACGCTGGAAGGCGCGCTTATCCCGGCCTGAAATTCGGCCTTCGAGCGTTTCACCGTTTCATGGAAACGGCGAACCGCCCTAACTCTTTGCTTCGACGCAATTCCTGACGGAAAACCGCTCACACTTTTCCTGGAATTGCTCTGGATGACTTGATGAAAAGCGGGGCCTTGCCTCGCTTTTTTGTTTAAATGCCCAAGGCAGCGAAGGCCAGTGTCGGGCCATCCCTTCGCAGATGCACGAGATGCACGGCAACGAGCTCGATCAGCGTCTGGCGCTCGGCGTGATCCCCGGCAAAGCCGGCCAGGTCGAACACCGCTGTCACGGTTTCGTTCGCCGGCAGCTGCTGGTTCAAAAGCGCCGTAAGTGCCGCGTCGAGCGGATCGGTGAAATGGTTTTCGGGCAAGGTCTTTCCGCGCGCGGCACAGGCCGCAATCCAGGCCGCCACCACCAGCGTGAGATGCACGAACTCGGTACCGGCTTCGAGGCACTCGATGGCGGAGGCGATGATGCGTTGTGGCAGTTTCTGGCTGCCGTCATTGGCGATCTGAGCCGTGCGGTGGGCGAGCGCGGTGTTGGAAAAACGCTCGGCAAGCTCGGCTGTGTAGGTTGATGTATCGAGCCCGGCATCCTCCGGCAATGTCGGGATGGCTTCGGCCCAGAGCCCGTCGACAAATTGCCGGATCGCCGGATCGGCAAAGGCCCGGTCGACCGTGGCGTGGCCGCTGAGCAGGCCGAGATAGGCGATGCCTGAATGCGCGCCGTTGAGGAGCCTGAGCTTCATGTCCTCAAAGGGGCCGACATCGCCGACCATGGTGACGCCAAATTTTTCCCAGGCCGGCCGGCCCGTCGGAAAATTGTCCTCGATCACCCATTGGCGGAAAGGCTCGGTCATCACGGGCCAGGCATCGTCGACACCGAGTTCGCCAGCGACGCGTGCCCGGTCGGCGTCGGTTGTTGCCGGCACGATCCGGTCGACCATGCTCGACGGAAAAGCGACCTGGTTTGCGATATGGTCCAAGAGACCGGTATCGTCCGCTGCGGCAAGCTTGGCATCGCGCAGCGCGGCGAATTCGGTCAGCAGCCGATGCAAGGTAGCGCCATTGGCAGGCAGGTTGTCGCAGCAGAGCACGGTGAAGGGCAGCAAGCCGGCTGCCAGTCGTTGAGCAAGCGCCTCGGCGAGGAAACCGTGGGCCGTCTTCGGCGTTCGCGGATTTGCCAGATCGTGGGCGATGTCGGGGTGAGCGGCGTCCAGCCCGCCGCCCGCGGCCCTGAGATAGGCCTTTTCGGTGATGGTGAGCGTGACGATGCGGGTGCGCGGATCGATCAGCGCGGCCAGCACCGCGGCCGGATCTTCGGGCGCCACAAGCATCGACTGAAGCGAGCCGATGACGCGCAGCTCCTCCTCGCCGCTGCTGCGGATCGCCAGCGTGTAGAGCCCGTCCTGCGGCGCCAGTGCGTCGCGCGTGTCGGCGCTGCGCAAGGAGACGCCGATGATGCCCCAGTCTGTCTCGCCCGCCGCCAGGCAGTCGTCGACATAGGCGGCCTGATGGGCTCGGTGGAAGGCACCAACGCCGAGATGCACGATGCCGGGAGCAACGCGGCTGCGGTCATAGGCGGGGATTTCGGCGGCCGCGGGCAGCCGTTGCAGCGTTGCGTTGGACAGGTGGCTTCTGGTCATCACGATACCGGGGCTGAGGGCTTTGGGGACGCGGCGGATGACAGGCGGCGTAACACCTACGTCCGCCTGCCGCAAGGATGCCGCTTTGGCGGGGCACATTGACATCGCGTTGGCCCGAACGTACCGATACCCAACTGGAAGGAGCTGCTTTCCCATGGTCGCGCTGATCGATCCGGATCTGCTTTTTCCGCCTGAAGCGCATTCGCGCTCGCTTGCCCGCGACCTTTATGCCGGCGTCAAGAACCTGCCCATCGTCAGCCCTCACGGCCACACCGATCCGCGCTGGTATGCGCTGAACGAGCCGTTCCCGGATCCGGCACAATTGCTCATCGTGCCCGACCACTACATCTTCCGCATGCTGTTCAGCCAGGGCGTGCGGCTGGAGGATCTGGGCGTGGCGACCCTGGACGGCGCCCCGGTCGAGACCGACGGCAGGACGATCTGGCGGCGCTTTGCCGAGCACTATTACCTGTTCCGGGGCACGCCGACCCGGCTGTGGTTCGACCATGTGCTGGCGCATCTGTTCGGCATCGAAGAGCCGCTGAGCGCCGAGACCGCCGACCGCCACTACGACACGATCGCGACGGTGTTGCAGTGGGAGAATTTCCGTCCGCGCGCTCTGTTCGAGCGCTTCAACATCGAGGTGATCGCCACGACGGAAGGCGCGCTCGACGACCTCAAATGGCACCAGATGATCCGCGACAGCGGCTGGGAGGGCCGTGTCGTCACCACCTACCGGCCGGACGCGGTTGTCGATCCCGACTTCGAAGGGTTTGCGGCCAATCTCGACCGGCTGGGCGAGATCACCGGCTGCGACACCGGCAGTTGGGCCGGATATCTCGACGCGCATCGCCAGCGGCGCGCCTTCTTCAAAGGCTTCGGCGCGACCTCGTCCGACCACGGCCATCCGACAGCCGAGACCGCCAACCTATCCGATGCGGCGGCCGAGGAGCTGTTCAACCGCATTCGCCGCGGCTCGGATGACGAGCGTGAGCGAAAGCTGTTTCGCGCCCAGATGCTGACCGAGATGGCCAAGATGAGCAGGGAGGACGGGCTGGTGTTGCAGATCCATCCTGGCTCCCAGCGCAACCATTCGGCTTCCGTTTTCCAGAGATTCGGCCGCGACAAGGGCTTCGACATCCCGACACGGACGGACTACGTGACGGCGCTGAAGCCGCTTCTCGACTGCGTCGGGCTGGAGCGCGACCTGACCGTCATTCTCTTCACGCTCGACGAAAGCAGCTATGCGCGCGAGCTGGCGCCGCTCGCTGGCGTCTACCCGGCGCTTAGGCTCGGTCCGGCCTGGTGGTTCCATGACAGTCCGGAAGGCATGCGCAGGTTTCGCGAGATGACCACGGAGACGGCGGGCTTCTACAACACTGTCGGCTTCAACGATGACACCCGCGCCTTCCCCTCGATCCCGGCCCGTCACGATGTGGCGCGACGGGTCGACTGCGCATTCCTGGCGCGCCTCGTCGCCGAGCACCGGCTGCGTGAGGACGAGGCGCATGAACTGGCCGGGGAATTGGCCTATACGCTTGCCAAGAAAGCCTATCGGCTCTGATGTTGGCCGGCCATTCGCGGCAAGGAGATGACGATGACGAAGATATTCGCCCCTGCCGGTGAGGCCCCCTGGACGCCGACGCCCGACGGCAACAGGCGGCGCGTTCTCCTCTCCACCGATGAATTGATGCTGGTGGAGTTCGGCTTCGACAAGGGGGGTATCGGTGCGCTGCATTCGCATCCGCATGTCCAGTCAAGCTATGTCGCCGAGGGCCGCTTCGAGGTGACTGTCGACGGGCTGACGGAGATCCTTGAGGCCGGTGGCAGCTTCATCGTGCCGTCCGGCCTGGTGCATGGCGTCAAGGCGCTTGAAGCGGGGCGGCTGGTCGACAGTTTTGCGCCGTGCAGGGCTGATTTCCTCGCCTGAGGGCGCTAACCGGGAAGGATCACGGTTCGGCTTCCAGCTGCGGCACGCCGGCAAGGTCCAGCCTGATATGCCCACGTTCGGGCCGCAGCAGCCGGATCGGCGCGCTTTTCTCGTCAAGGCGCCGACGCAGAAGGATGAGCCTGGTTTCAAGATTGTCCTTGATATCAGGCAGCCGCAGCGTTGCGTCCCGCCTGATCTCGCGATTGGAGAAATCGCGGCGTCCCGTGGCGAGGAAGGTGCGGACAAGGTGGATCAGGAGCCGCCCGGGGACGCCTTTGATCAGATAGTCGTCGTCGATAAATACACTGTCGTCGAAAGCGAAGTATCTTATCTTGAACGAGGGTGCTCCGACTTGATCCGGGGCATGTCCGCCTTGTGCCGACTTCGCGAAGGCATTGGCCTGGTGGCCACCTTCCAGTTCGGCAAGCCGCAAGCCTGCGGCCAATTGGCTCGCAACCAGCATCAGGGCGTCCTGATCCTGATGGCCGAACGCGAAACTGGCCTCGGACTCGACAAACAGCACGCCTCGCAATCTTCCCTGGGCAAGCATTGGCACCGCCATCTGGCTGCGCGGACCGGCTAGTCCGGGAAGCGGGATATGGCGTGTGCGGTCAGACGCCGAAAGTATGGCTGAGGCATATCGTTGGGAACGCCGCAGGTCACAGATACGAACCGGCTGGCGCGTAGCGGCCGCGATACCGATCACGCCTTCACCAAACGCGATCTCCGCGCCGACACCAAGGCTGCTATATCCGCGACTCGCCAGAGTGCTTAGCCGCTGAGCGGTCTCGTCAGGCACCAGAACCATCGCATGCCGATAGTCGAAGCTGCACTCAAGTCCGGCCAGGGCCTTGTCCAGCATCACATCGGCATCGGCTTCCGAGCCGATGGCGGCGGCAAGAACCGCAGCCTTGGGCAGGTGGTTCGTTGTCACGGAGGCGGAATTGCGATGTTCAAGCGGGACGGCGCCGACCACCGCGCGGCAATCGCGCACGAAATACAGGTCGGCGCTGCGCAGTTTCATGATCTCCGCCATTCCCTGTTGCGCACTCATCACTGAAAGATGCGATTTTATGCGTTCGAACAGCTCGCCATGATCGAGCGCATGCAGGAATTCCAGATCGAGTATGTGATGGACGCCGCTTCGTCCATCGACAACCATCAGCGTGGCGACGCCGCTGGCGCGGACATTGGCGGCCGTCTTGGAAAAGAACTGGTTCGAAAGCGCTACATGGCTCTCATCGACGTAATAGACGTGAGACAGATACGAGATGTTGGGTATGCCATTGCCATCGCTGGTCGCGATCACCGACGGGATCACACCTTCAAAACTGTCGCGGATGTCGCTGAGGGAGATCATGGCGGGTTTGTCCGTAGCCTCTCGCCCGCTCCGGGTCCGGGTGACTGCGAAAAGACATCGGTAGGCTGAAAACGGATGCGAAGCAGATCACCGTCGACGAGGGTATGAGAGAGTTGATGCCGGGTCACGCCAAGCGCATCCATCACCACCAGCATCTCGGAAATGTAGTTTTGCGCTCTCGCCCTGTCGGCATCGTCGGCCGGTGACACCGCCAGGATGCTGCCCTTGATCTGGAAGGCGCGATAGTCGTGCGGGCGTACCATCGTGACTGCCACCGGTGCACCCAAGTCCGCGTTCTCGACAACTTCGGGCCATTGCGCCCGCGATACGAGCACGTCGATACATCCGAGGCTCGCGACATGCACAGCGCCGGTGCCGCGGCCGATGGCTGGACGAAACGCGGCATTGCGTGTGGATACGAGAATCATCACCGGACCTGCGAGCAGGTCGTCTATTTCCTTGCTGATCAAGGCCGCCCCATTGCCTACGTGCAAACAGTCTAATCGGATAGGAAAGTTTTAGGAACAGGAATGCTCGCTTAGGAAGCATTTAGGAAGCATGTTCTTCCGCCCTTGAATAGAAGGCCTCGCGAAGCCGGCGCGATCAGTCATCTTGACAATCGGGACGCCGTACAGACGGGAGACCTTCAATGACACATGCAAGAATACCAGATCTCAATGGCCGCTATGATCTTTATGGCCTGATTCACAAGGGTCTTCGCAAGGCCCAATGCGAATTGCTTGCGCGCCTGGGCGGCGCGGATTTCGACGATGCCGCGGCGACTGCTCCATTGCTGGCCGACCTTCGTACGATCCTCATGCTTGGGGCCAGCCATCTTGCCCATGAGGACAGGTATATCCACCTGCCACTCGAAGCGCGCGTGCAGGCTTCGACCGATCGCCTCGAGCACCAGCACGACGATCACCGGCTGGCATTTGCCGAACTCGAGGACATGATCCGGGCGATCGAGGAGGCACCCCTTGATGCCCGAGCCAGCCTTGGTCGCCGGCTCTACATCGCTTTCACGGTCTTTGTCGGACACGATCTCGAACACATGCATGAGGAGGAGACGGTAACCGCGCCGCAACTTTGGGCGAACTTCACGGATGCCGAACTGCAAGGCATCGAAATGGCGATCATCGGGTCGCTCACGCCGGAAAAGAACCTCGCCTTCATGCGCCTGATGATTCCCGCCATGAGCCGCGGCGAGCGTGCCGCGCTTCTGGGAGGCATGAAGGTCTCGGCGCCTGCCGACGCGTTCGCCGCCGTCATCGAATTCGCGGCGCGGCCACATCTGTCGCCTGAGGATTTTTGCGACCTCTCCAGCAGACTTGGGCTCGCTGCCTGAAATTCGCACCAGAGACACTCTCGGAGGCAGTTCGCGTTCGAGCGTAACGAATTCGACAGGGAATCAGAACCATGCACAACCGCCATGCGGCAGCCTTGGGCTGCACGATTTCAACTGGCCGGGCTGCTGCCCGCCGTGAAGGGTGCGGCGCATGCGCCGCGCATTGTCCGGCAAAGCTTGGCCGTGCCCAGGCAGCCGGTCGGCCGTCGGCGGATATCAGGTGTTTTGCTGCCGGAGGAGGATCTCTGATCCACGCGCGGCCCGACAGCCGATGATGGAAGGTTATATTGGTGGGCGGCAGCCTGGCGTGGCCGGCCAACCGGCTCCTCGACAGGGAGCCCGCGCCTTAGACAAGGCGCGGGTTTGTTGCCTGGGCGCCAGTGGCGCCGCGGTACTCAAGACATCACCGCAGGATTGGAAACCTGCCGGATCATAGTGAATATAAACTTAATGCGCCGGCGCCGGGTGGTCGCGACGGCTGGTGGCGAGCAAGCGATGCGTGGATAGCCTCGATCGGCGTGTCGGAGATATTGACCAGGCGAGTCCGTCAGGTGTGATTTCGGGAGGAGGGGAGAAGTTTCGGAAACGACTTTGCAGAAAGACAGCAAAATCCCGGCTGAATCCAGAGGGAATATGCGTCAAACGTAATACCAGGGGCCGTATTGGCTGGTATCGCCGCCTTTCGCCCCGCCATCCGGCATTGAGGCGGCGACCTGGTCAGGTGATATGCCTGAGCAGGCCGAAAAGCCGCTCGAACGTCTTGCCATAGGGCGGGCGCAGCAGGGCGCCGGCGCTCAGGCGCGACTGCAGGAAGACCGGTTTCTCCTTGCTGAAGGTGCGGAATCCCCATTCGCCGTGATAGGCGCCCATGCCGCTGGCGCCGACGCCGCCGAAGGGCTGGTTCTCCTGCACCAGATGCAGCATGCAGTCGTTGACGGTGACGCCGCCTGCGACGGTCTCGCGCAGGATGCGCTGGCGGTTGGCACTGTCGTTGCCGAACCAGTAGAGCGCCAGCGGCCGATCGGCCTGGTTCACATGGCTGATCGCCTCGTCGACGGTGGCGTATTCGATGATCGGCAGCACCGGGCCGAAAATCTCCTCGCGCATCAGCCGCAGATCCGGGCCTGCATTGCGGACCAGGGTCGGCAGCAGCTTCCGGCTCGTGGCGCCAAGGTCTTCGCCGGCGGGGTTGATTTCGACGATCTCGGCGCCCGCATCGCGGGCTTCCGCGATCATGGCGCGCAGGCGCTGAAAATGGCGGTCGCTGATGATGGCGGTGTAGTCGGGGTTGTCGCGCAGCGTGGGGTAGAGCCGCGCTACCGCGGCTGCGAGCTTGGCCGTGACCGTGTCTGCCTGCCCCCTGGGCACCAGCAGGTAATCCGGCGCGATGCAGGTCTGACCGGCATTGAGCAGCTTGCCGTAGGCAATGCTGGCCGTCGCCGCATCGAGATCGCAGGAGGGATCGAAGATCGCCGGCGACTTGCCACCGAGCTCGAGCGTCACCGGGGTCAGGTTGGCGGCAGCGGCGATCGCGACCTGGCGGCCGACCGCGGTCGAGCCGGTGAACAGCAGATGATCGAACGGCATCGACACGAAGGCCTTGCCCATCTCGGCATCGCCGGTGATGACGCTCAACTCGTCGGGCGAAAAATGCGCGGCGGCTAGTCCGGCCAGCAACTCCGAGAAAGCCGGCGTCAGTTCGGACGGCTTGACCAGCACGCGATTGCCGGCGGCAAGCGCTGCCGTGACCGGCGCGACGGCGAGCTGGAAGGGATAGTTCCATGGCGAGACGATGCCGACGACACCGAGCGGCTGCGGCACGAGGCGGTTTTTGCCCGGCAGGAACGGCAAGGTGGTGGCCACGCGACGCTCCCGCATCCAGCCTTTCAAGTGAGACAGCGCGTGACGGATGCCGGCGCGCACGACGAACAATTCGGCGAGGCGGGTCTCGTGAGTCGAGCGGCTGCCGAAATCAGCGTTGATCGCGGCGCAAATGTCGGCTTCGTGCCGCTCGGTCAGCGCCAGCAGACGCTTCAGGCGGTCTTTTCGCACGCTCAGGTCCGGAAAGGGCTGTTTCTCGAAGGCGGCGCGCTGCAAGCGGAACCGCTCGCCGAGAACGTCCTGTCTCACCTGCAGCATCGCGCGCGCTCCTTGCTCCTGCCCAGCTTACATCAGGGCCAGCCTGAATCCAGCCAGGAGCATGCCGCGAGGACAGGCGAGGCTCACATGGCTGTTTGACCTTCCGTTTGCATCCATGCCGTTGTATCGAATGCGGCAAGCTGAAATCTCCGACAAGGGCGCGTGGCGCATGATTCCGCAAATTCGTGTCACCGCCATGCGACACGGACCCGTCATTACGCCGGACATGCTGCCCGGCGATGACGGGGCCAACATCAACGGGCCGTCGCTGGTCAGCATGCCTGACTGGGTGCCCGGTCGGCTTGGTGCCTACTATCTCTACTTCGCCGACCACACGGGGACCTATATCCGCCTCGCCTACTCCGCTTCGCTGCACGGGCCCTGGCGCATCCACCCCGGCGGTGTGCTGTCTCTCGATCAATGTCCATTCATCGTCGGGCATATCGCCTCGCCCGACGTTCACATCGACCAGAAGCTTCGCCATTTCGTGATGTATTTTCACGGCCCGGCAAAATCCGGTGAAGGCCAGATCACCTTCGCCGCGACATCCGTCGACGGGCTTCGTTTCACTCCGCTTTCCGAGCCGCTCGGGCCGTTCTACGCGCGCATGTTCCGCCACGATGGCTGGTGGTACGGTTTGCTTGGAACGGGAGCGATCACCGCCTACCGATCGAGAGACGGCATTTCGGATTTCCAACGCGGTCCGGTCGTGCTGCCTGCCATGCGGCACGACCTCGCCCCACGGCATGTCGCGCTCCAGAAATCCGGCCGCTGGCTGCGGGTCTATTACACGCGTCGGGGCGACGCGCCGGAACGGATCCTTTACGGCACAATCGATCTCGCCGAGGATTGGCGGGACTGGACCGTGCGAGGCGACAGCGAAGTGTTGCGGCCGTTGACGGAGTTCGAAGGGGCCGACTTGCCGATCCGCCCCAGTCGGATCGGTCTGGCCCAAGGCAGGGAAAACGCGCTACGCGATCCGGCCATTTTTGAGCAGGATAATCAGACCTGGCTGTTCTATGCGGTCGCCGGAGAAAGCGGAATCGCCCTGGCCGAGCTTGGCTTTTCCGAGGAGCCAGCCGCGGCGCCCCGCAAGCCGATAGCGGCGTTACGCCGCCGCGCAAGGCGGTTTTTCTGGCGCCTTCGACAGAAGGCTCCAATGCTGCCTTCGGCAATGAGATCCCGAAATAGAATTTTCATCGCCGGATGCGCGCGCAGCGGCACCACGCTCAGCCTCAATCTGATGGGCTGTTTCGAGGATATCTATGTCCATACCAGCGAAGCGCCGTACCAGACACTGATCGAACTGGATCGCTATCAAGCCAACCTGGTCGTAAAACGCACTTTCGTGAGCTATAGGGATCTCGAGAATTTGCCCGCTTCGGTCGGCCTGATCTATTGCGTGCGGCATCCTTTCGACGTGCTGACCAGCTCTCATCCGGAGACCGTCGATCTGCGGCCTTTTCATGTGACCATGGAGCGTTGGGAGGCGGAGTATGATGGTTTGATACGGCTGCGACAGGCCCAGCCGGAGAGAGTCATCTCCTATTTGCGCTATGAGGACCTGATCGCCGAACCGGACATCGTGCAGGCGAGGATTGGCCGATCCTTCGGCCTGGCGCCGGCCACGCTCTTCAGCCGCGATGCAAACAATCCCATCAGGTCCACCTCGCTGAGAAAATGGGAGCGCAATAAAGCGTTCAGGACCTATCTGGGCGGTCTGCCGCCGTCGTTTCTCGAGCGCGTGGACAGCTTCTGCCGGGAGTTCGGCTATGACAATTCGGCCGGCATATTGACGACGGAATTGGCTGAATGACCCAGGCAACCGGCATCCTGGCCGAGGATCGCAAGCGGCGCGTGCTGAAGGACGTGTTCGGCTTCGACGATTTCCGCCCCGGCCAGGCCGATGTCATGGACGCGCTGCTCGGCGGGCGCCATGTGCTGGCCGTCATGCCGACAGGTGCCGGCAAGTCGCTTTGCTACCAGGTACCGGCGCTGGTCATGGGTGGGCTCACCCTCGTCATTTCGCCGCTGGTGGCGCTGATGCAGGATCAGGTCGCCGCGTTGCGGCTGGCGGGCGTTGGCGCCGATACGATCAATTCCTCGCTCGACCGCGAGGCCAATGTCGCGGCCTGGCGCCGCGTGGCGTCCGGCCAGACGCGGCTGCTCTATCTGGCGCCGGAGCGGCTGATGACCGAGCGCATGCTCGAGGCGCTCTCGAGGCTCGACGTCAGCCTGATCGCCATCGACGAGGCGCATTGCATCTCGCAATGGGGACCGGCGTTCCGGCCCGAGTATGAGGACCTGTCGCGGCTGCGGCACATCTTCCCCAACGTGCCGATCATCGCGGTGACGGCGACGGCGGACGAGAGCACGCGCAGCGACATCGAGGCGCGGCTGTTCGCCGAGCGGGTCGAAACGCTGGTGCTGGGTTTCGACCGGCCCAACATCAAGCTGGCGATCGAATCCAAGCAGGACAGCAAGCGGCAATTGCTGCGTTTCATCGAGCGTCACGCCGGCAAGAGCGGCATCGTCTACTGCCTGTCGCGCAAGAAGACGGAGGAGATGGCAGCCTTCCTCGAGAAGAATGGCGTCACCGCGCTCGCCTATCATGCCGGCATGAGCAAGGAGGCGCGCGAGGCCAATCAGAACGCTTTCATGACGCTGTCCGGCGTCGTCATGGTGGCGACCATCGCCTTCGGCATGGGCATCGACAAGCCGGATGTCGCCTATGTCTTCCACACCGACATGCCGGGCAGCCTGGAAGCGTATTACCAGGAGATCGGCCGCGCCGGCCGTGATGGGCGCAAGGCCGAGGCGCATATGCTTTACGGCCTTGGCGACATCCGCATGCGACGGCTGTTCATCGACGACGAGGATGCTTCGGTCGAGCACAAGATGCGCGCGCATCGCCGGCTCGATACGCTGATCGGCTATTGCGAGACGGCGCAGTGCCGGCGCCAGGTGCTGCTTGGCTATTTCGGCGAGGAAGCCGAGCCTTGCGGCAATTGCGACAACTGCCTCGACCAGGTGCCGCGCGCCGATGGCGCTGCAGAGGCGCGCATCATCCTGGCGGCCGTTGCCCAGAGCGGCGAGCGCTTCGGCGCCGCCCATGTCATCGACATCCTGCTCGGCCATGAGACCGAAAAGGTGCTGGCCAGGGGCCATGAGAGGCTGGCCGGCTTCGGTGGCGGCGTGGCGCACAAGAAGGATTTCTGGCAGTCACTGATCCGGCAACTCGTCGCCGGCGGCTTCCTGGAGCCGGATCCGAGCGGCCATGGCGGCCTCGCCATCGCCGAGAAAGGTCGCGCGCTCGGCCGTGGCGAGATCCCGTTCCACTATCGCGTCGAGGTGCGCGGCCGCGCCTTGCGCAAGATGCGAGCGGCTGACGGTTCGGCCATCAATGCCGAAGGCATCGATGCTTCGCTGCTGGCCATGCTCAAATCCCTGCGGCTGCGGCTGGCCAAGGAGCGCCAGGTGCCGGCCTATGTGGTGTTCTCCGATCGCACGCTGATCGACATGGCGGAGCGCTGCCCGCGCGACCTCGACGCTTTCGCCGAAGTGAACGGTGTGGGAGGGGCGAAGCTCAAGGAATTCGGCGAGATATTCCTGAACGCAATCGCGGCGCATCTGTCAGGGGCGTGAGGCTTCCGGCGGCACGCCGGCCGGCAGCTTACATTCCTGGAGCAGATTTCATTCGCCGGAACCTGGAAGACGATCGGCCTGGCGGCGAGTGCACGCAGCCGGAAGGTGCCGGCATGGCATTGACACCGGTGCCGGCAAGGCCGGCGTTTGCAATTCAGCTCCCGAGCTTGGTGGAGAGTTCTGCCTGGATTTGCCGCAGCACCGCCGAGGCGGTCTCAAGCTCGTCGTCGCCAATGAGAGAGACCAGTTCGTGGCGGAGCTCGGCCAGCACCGTGTTGATCGAACTCATCCGCGCCTCACCGTCCTTGGTCAAGGACAGTATCTTGGCCCTTCGGTCGCTGGGATCCTCACGCCTTGTGACCAGGCCTTCGGCCACCAGGAGATCGACGAGACGCACCAGCGAAGGCCCTTCGAGGCCGGCCTGTTCCGCGACCGCTCCCTGGCGAGCCTCGCCGCCCAGTTGCCACAATGCCAGCAGCGGCATGGCCACGGCATGCGAAAGTCCATAACGATCCAATCGCTCGTTGGCGGTGCGACGCCAAAG
Organism: Mesorhizobium sp. HAY1-8B; assembly: GCF_056868045.1. Taxonomy (NCBI): domain Bacteria; kingdom Pseudomonadati; phylum Pseudomonadota; class Alphaproteobacteria; order Hyphomicrobiales; family Phyllobacteriaceae; genus Mesorhizobium; species Mesorhizobium sp. HAY1-8B. The sequence goes on along the minus strand of NZ_CP200321.1, from coordinate 523,466 downwards.
GCGCGCAACATTGGTTATCACCTGGCCGATCGTTTCGCGGCTTCTGGATCGTTCATTTTCCATTGCCAATCGTTCGCATACAATCTATTTGAATGCAATTGATACCAGCGAGGCGACGAAGTCGATCCTTCCATCTGTCCGCCAGGTGTCCGTTCTCAGTGTGAGGAATCGGCGTTCGCCGACCCTTTTAGGTGTTTTCGTATGTCCGTTGCTTTTAGCGCAGTGCCCTCAGCTTCCACTCCCGCAAATCCGCGTTCGCGCGTCATCCTGGCGAGCCTGATAGGCACCACGATCGAATTCTACGACTTCTATGTCTACGCCACGGCTGCCGTGCTGGTGTTTCCTCACCTGTTCTTCCCGGCCGGCAATGAGACGACGGCGCTTCTCGCTTCCTTTGCCGTGTTCGGCGCGGCGATGATTGCGCGCCCGCTCGGCGCGATCTTCTTCGGCCATCTGGGCGACCGGCGCGGCCGCAAGATCACGCTGGTTGGCGCGCTGCTCACCATGGGGCTGGCGACATTCCTGATCGGCCTGCTCCCAACCTACTCGAGCGCCGGATGGCTGGCGCCTGCCCTGCTGGTGGTGTTGCGCCTCGCTCAGGGTTTTGCTCTCGGCGGAGAGTGGAGCGGCGCCGCACTGGTGGCGACGGAGAACGCGCCGAAGGGAAAGCGCGCGGTGTACGGCACTTTCCCCCAACTCGGCGCGCCGATCGGCTTCATCATCGCCAACGGCCTGTTCCTGATCATTGCCGCCGCGATGCCCTCGGACGATCCTTCGCGGCCGTCGATGGCGTTCCTTTCGTGGGGATGGCGCATCCCGTTCCTGTTTTCGGTGGTCATGGTGGCCATCGGTCTGTGGGTCCGGCTCAACCTGGTCGAGAGCGCGGCATTCGACAATACGGTGCGCACTGGCCAGGTCAGAAAGCTCCCGCTGGCTTCGGCGGTCAAGACGCATTGGAGAGAGCTCATACTCGGCACTTTCTACATGCTCGCCACCTATGTGCTGTTCTACCTGATGACGACGTTTTCGTTGAGCTACGGCCGCGCGGCGCCCTCGGCGGCGGTGCCGGGCCTCGGCTACAGCTACACGACCTTCGTGCTGATGATGATCATCGGCGTTGTCTTCTTCGGCGTCTTCACCATGGTTTCCGGCCCGTGGGCCGACCGCTGGGGCCGCCGCCGTACGCTGATCTGGATCACCCTGGCGATCGCGGCTTTCGGCCTGCTGTGGGTGCCGATGCTTCATGCCGGTACCGTCGGCGTCATGGCGTGGCTCATCGTCGGCTTCAGCCTGATGGGCATGACCTTCGGCCCGATGGGAGCGCTGCTGCCCGAGCTGTTTCCAGCCAATGTTCGCTACACCGGCTCGGGTATCTCCTACAATGTATCCTCGATCCTCGGCGCGGCCGTGGCGCCATTCATCGCGGTAGCCCTCTGGAGCGCCGGAGGCGGACCTTTCTGGGTCGGCGTTTATCTGTCGGCCATGGCGGTGCTCACCCTGATCTCCTTGTTGATCGGGAATGAGACGAAGGATGTCGACATCAACAATTAGGTTCAAGGAGCTTTCCGGGTCCGCCTGGGAGGAGCGGGCCAAAGAGCTGAAGCACAATGACGCTCCCTTCCTGGCAAGACTGGCTGTTTTCGATCAAGGCGTTCACCGCGTCGATGCTGGCGCTCTATATCGCGCTATCGTTCGACCTGCCGCGCCCTTACTGGGCCATGGCCGCCGTCTACGTCGTGGCCAATCCGCTCGCCGGCGCGACCTCTTCCAAGGGACTCTATCGCGCGCTCGGTACACTGATCGGTGCGTCGGCGTCCGTCCTCTTCCTGCCGATGTTCGTCAATTCGCCGCTGCTGATGAGCATGGTCGTGGCGTTGTGGACTGGGGGGTTGCTTTATCTTTCGATGCTGGACCGGACGCCGCGCAGCTATGTCTTCATGCTGGCCGGCTATTCGCTTCCGCTGATCGCGCTGCCGGCGGTCGATGCGCCCCAGACGATCTTCGATATCGCCTCGGCCCGCAGCCAGGAGATCATCCTTGGCATCGTTTGCGCCAGCGTGGTCGCGCAATTGCTGTTCCCGATCGGGCTGTCTTCGCTCTTGTCCTCGCGCATTTCCAACTGGCTTGGCGATGCCGCGGCATGGGCGGGCGAGATCCTGCGCGGCGAGGGCGCGCTTGCGGTAACCTTGCAGGCCCGGCAGAAGCTGGCATCGGACATTTCAGGGCTCGACATCCTCATCAGCCAGCTCGGATACGATGCCCATACGCGCGGCGTCACGCGACAGGCGCGACAGTTGCGCGGGCGGCTGATGTTGCTGCTTCCACTGCTGTCGTCGCTCGATGACCGCATCCATGGCCTGAAGTCGCAGGATCGGGCGATCCACGAGGAGTTCTTCATCCTTCTCGGTGATGTCGGAACCTGGCTCCAGGCGGTGGACGGTCCGGACCGCGCCGTTCTATTCCGCTCCCGTATCGCTGATTTGCGGCCGCCCGCGCACGCGGTCGATTGGGACAGCCTCATCCTCGACAGCGCCTTGGCCAGGCTGAGAGAGATCGTCGACGCCTGGCACGACTGCCTGGTGCTGAAAAAGCAGATCGCGACGGGCGATTCCCGGGGCGAAAGGCTCGCCTTCCGCCGTCGCCGCACCTTCTCGCGCACCCGCCATCACGACTACGGCATGTTGTTCTTCTATGCCGGTTCCGTGATCCTCGCCGTGCTGGCGGCCAGTGCTCTGTGGATTTATTCCGGCTGGGCGGAAGGCGCCGGATTCGTGCTGATGGTGGCGGTCGGCAGTTCATTCTTCGCTGCCGCCGATCGGCCGGCGCCGCTTCTCCTGTCGATGTTCGTCTGGTGCACGGTCAGCCTGGCGGTCACCGCCCTCTACCAGTTCGCCATCCTGCCGATGGTTCAAAGCTTCCCCTTGCTGGTTCTCGTGCTGGCGCCGCCTTTCCTCGTGCTCGGCACGCTCATTCCCAGGCCTCAGCTCAGCATGCTGGCGATGCTGCTCACCGTGAACACCGCATCCTTCATCGCCCTCAGCGACCGGTTTTCCGCCGATTTCGTCTCGTTCGCAGGCGGCGGCCTCGCCGCCCTGGCGGGTGTGGGTTTCGCACTGGTGTGGACGCTGATGGTGCGGCCATTCGGCGGAGAGATCGCGGCCCGGCGACTGGTGCATGCCGGCTGGTCGGACCTTGCCCAACTCGCCGCCGGCGACCGCGTCGAGGACCAGCGCCGGCTCGCCGGCCGCATGCTCGATCGTCTCGGCCAGCTCGTGCCCAGGCTCGCGGGGACGGAGAACAAGGCGCTGTCGACGATCGATGGCTATGCGGAAATCAGGCTCGGCCTGAACATCGTGGAACTGCAGCGAATGCGCAACCGTCTCACACCCGACGAGAGGCGCGAGGTCGGCACCGTCCTGTCGGCCGTCGCCGAGCTGTTCAAGGAGCGCCTGCGCCTTGGCGCAGCCGTCACCGCGCCGCCGCGGCTGCTGGCGCGCATCGATCGCGCCCTCGCCACGGTCGCGGGCCGTCAGGCCACGCCGGCGCGGCGGTCGGCGGACGCGTTGGTCGGGGTGCGACGGGCGCTGTACCGGAACGCCGCGCCACCGATCTATTCGACAATGCCGGAGCCCATGCTGCTGGTGGCGGAGTAGATCGATCATGCAAAGCGATATCAGCATAGCCGGCGTCTATCTGCCGGGTCTCCTTGTCCTGATGCTGGCGGCCTTCGTCGTGGCGCGGATCGTCTGGCAAGTGCTGTCGTGGACAGGCCTCTATTCCTTCGTCTGGCACAGGGCGCTCTTCAATCTCGCGCTCTACATCCTCATCCTCGGGGCATTGTCCTCGCTTTCAAATCGGCTGTTGTCATGAAGTACCGCTTTCTGCGCCTTACCGGCAGGATCCTCGTCACCGCTATCGTCGTTGTCGTCGCTTGCGTCGCCGCCTGGAAGCTGTGGGACGACAACATGAATGCTCCATGGACGCGTGATGCGCATGTCCGCGCCGACGTCGTCGGCGTCACGCCTGACGTGTCGGGCCTAGTGGCCGAGGTCATGGTCAAGGACAACCAGGCGGTGAAGAAGGGCGATGCTCTTTTCCAGGTCGACCGCCAGCGCTTCGCCGTGGCGCTCGCACAGGCGCAGGCCGTGGTGGAGGGGAAGCAGGCAACGCTCGACCAGGCCAAGCGAAACCTCGACCGGCTTCAGCGCCTGACCGCTTCGGCGGTCAGCGTCCAGCAGATCGAGGAAGCGCGGTCGACGGTGGCCGAGGCGGAATCGGAAAGCCTGCAGGCCAGCACGGCGCGCGACCTGGCGCAGCTCAATCTGGACCGTTCCGAAGTCCGGGCGCCGGTGAATGGCATCATCACCAATCTCAGCCTTCGCCCGGGAGACTATGTCGCCCCCGGCACGGCCACCATGGCGCTCGTCGACACCGACACGATGCGCATCGAGGGCTATTTCGAGGAGACGAAACTTCCGCGCATAGGGATCGGCGCCAGGGCATCCATCAGGCTGATGGGATGGCCAAACTCCTTGTCCGGCCATGTCGCAAGCATCGCCGCGGGAATCGCGGACCGCGAACGCAGCTCGGGCACGCTGCTGGCGGACATCAATCCGACCTTCACCTGGGTGCGGCTCGCGCAGCGCGTTCCCGTGCATATCGTGATCGACAGCGACGCGGCCACGAAGGCAAGGCTGGTTGCCGGGACTTCCGCAACGGTGACCATCGATCGCGCTACGGCGCAATGAGGCGTCCGCCTCGCGCGGTGCGTCCACTACGTAGCCGTGATCACGGCAAGACGCGCCACCAAGCCCAAGCAGGCTCGCGCGCCGCGGCGCGGTGCTTGAACGGCGGCTCCTTAGGGGCGGTGGCCCGAAGCGGGATCCGACGGATCGTCGGTTGCGATGCCGTCACCACCACCGGAGCCGCCCCCCATGCCACCACCGCCCATGCCTCCGCCGCCACCTTTCCACCGCCGCCGGACGTATCATTGCCACGCTCGTTCTTGCCGCGCGCGGTCGAGGCCGACGGCCTTGCCGGACCTTGTTGCGGGATCATGAGGTCGGCCGGGATCGGGGCAAGGTCGAGGGCCTCGCGAATGAAGTTCGCAGCGAAACCACGAGGTCGTGCCTGTGCACGGGACGCCCGGCGACCATCTCCCGGACGGCGTGCTCGGCCAGCCGGATGGTGAACATGATCAGCAAGCGAATGCCGATGCTGATCAGCGTGAACAGCGCCAGGCCGATAAGGGTGGCAAGCAGGCTCTGCCAGGAACTGAAATCGATGTCCCGCGAAGTGCTGCTTCCGCAGTTGTTCCGCCTGCCGCGTTTTTTGTCGCATTCCGCCGGCATTGGCCAGGGAATAGCGGTCACGGCTCACGGCGCGGAGACGACTCCGGTTTTGACATGCTTTGCCAAAATACGTCATGCTGGCTTTGAAAGGGGGCTGATATGAAGATCACGGATATGTCCTCCCTCGCCGAATCGAATTGCCATGGTCGTGAGATCGTTTGCCGGCGGGCGGCAGTGCTGACCGGCTTCGCTCGCTGCCGAAAAATTGTGCCAGGACCCATCTGTGAGAATAGTTCTAGGAACCTATCAGTTCGATGATGTTGGCGGCAGCGAGACCTATGCAATAACGATTGCCGAACAGTTCCTGAAGCTTGGCCACGAGATCACGATCTATGTGAAGGCACCTGGGAAGATGGCTCAGGTGGCCAGGGAGCGTGCGATCAGGATTGCCACGGATCTCGAGCTGCCAACGCCCGATGTCGTGCTCAGCCAGGACGGCGTTGTCGCCTATGAGATGTCGGCCAGATGGCCTGAGGTTCCTCACGCTTTTATCTGCCACAGTCCGCTTTTCGAATTGCAGACGCCTCCGGCTGTTCCTGGCGTGGTCGGCGCGGTTGTTGTCATGAGCGAGCGATTTGAAGATCGACTTCGTGCCCTGGCCACGAAGCACCGGATTGTTCGCTTTCGCCAACCGATCGATGTCGACAGGCTGGCGCCCCGCGGCGCAGCCCGCAAACAGCCGAAGAAAGCGCTTCTGCTGGGGAATTATCTGCAAGGCGAAGCAAAGCGCTTTCTGGTCGACGCGTGGAGTGGCGCCGGGGTCGAGTTCATGCAGGTCGGCAGCCCCGCCGGCACCAATTCCGCCGACATTGTCCAAGCCATCGCGGAGGCGGATATCGTCGTGGGGAAGGCCCGGGCGATCCTGGATGCCATGTCCTGCGGTCGGCCTGCCTATGTGTACGACGTCTTTGGGATGGATGGCTGGGTAACTCCACAGGTCTACGAGGCGATGGAGGCCGATGCGTTCGCGGGGCTCGCTCTATCGCGCCCCTTTGATCCCGTACAACTGGTGACCGATCTAGCTGCCTATGATCCCCTCATGGGAATGGCGAATCGGAAACTGGTGATGATGCATCACCACGCTCGAATCCATGCCCAGCAGATGATCGATCTGTGTTCGGATCTGGCAAGGCCGACGGCAAGCCGGACCACGCCGAAGCTTGAGCTCTCGAGATTGGTGGCGTCGAACTGGAGGTCGGAATCCAAGTTGCTGTCTGCCCGGATAGCATTTGGGCCGGTGGCCGAGCGCGCCAAAAGGGCCGAGGATGAAGTCAGCCGACTTCGCGGCGAGAACGAACAATACCGCCGCACGCTCGAGCAACTGACGAGGGAGCTCAGCATCCCGACAGCAGGGGAAGAGCGAAACGAACTCCGGCTTCGGATGGCAGCGAAAATCGACCGGGACCTCGAGGTTGATCAGGGCAAGCTGTCCGAAGACACCACGGATGAACCGGGCGTGAAAATCCACATGTCCCAAATCAATCGCCGCGTCGTCATTGCGAAGATAAAGCGCCTGATACGCAAGCACTATCGAAGGCTGACAGAATGAACGAGTTGAAGAAGTCCGATCGCGCCCCTTATCTCATGTGCGCGGACGATGTTCAAATCGCGGACGACGTCTCCATAGGCGCCTATGTCGTACTCTATCCCGGAACACGATTGGGCCGCGGGGCCCGTATCGAGCATGGCGCCATAATAGGCAGGCCAAGCCAATCGAATCCTGGTTCGGTTGCCCAGCCAGCAGTTCAGCAGCCGACCGATATAGGCGAGAGAACAATCGTTGGCGCCTACGCCATCGTCTGCTCCGGTGCGATAACCGGCCCCGACGCCTATATCGGTGACCATGCCCTGATCCGCGAAGGCGCGCGTCTTGGGGACAGAAGCAGCGTTGGTTTCTCCTGTACGGTGGGAAGCAAGTGCGTCATCGGAGAAAACACGAGAATCCAAGGGTTTTGCGGATTTCCGGCTGGGACCATTATCGAAAGCGACTGCGCCATCGGGCCCTACGTTGTCGCGCTCGCCACCACGTTCAGTCCCAAGGGAAGGACAGCTGCCGGTCCCGTTGTCGTTCGGCAGGGTGCCCGTATCGGCAGCGCCGTCCAATTGATGCCCGGTGTGGAAATTGGTGCCGGCGCAACGGTCGGCGCCGCCTCGGTGGTCACCCGCAGCGTCCAGCCCGGCGTGACCGTGCGCGGAACCCCGGCATCCGCAGTGTGACAAGAGACGGATGAAAGTGGCGGAGAGAGCGAGAGCTATGTGCCCTTCAACCCGTAGGGTGGCGCAACTGCTGCTCCTCCCCGCTGCTCAGCAGGGACCGGATCGCTCTGAACACCAGCGCTATGGCTTCGTCGCGCCCGACATCGTCGGCGGCTGCCTTGCGTAGCCAAAGTCCATCGATCAGGGCAGCGATGACAAAACTCGCCTCGCGAAGGCGTGTCGCATCGAACATCCCTGCAAACACCGAAGCCAGGTTTGAGCGCAATCGGCGGTAAAACAGCCGCTGGAGCCGGGCATATTGCGGATTTACGCCCGCCTCGGCGCAGACTGACAGCCACGCATTGGCGATGGGGCGGGTGAACGCCAAGGCGGGAAAGTTTCCTTCAACGATCGCTTCCAACCGTGCCCAACCGGTCTGCGCCGCCCCCAGGCGCGCTATGACGTCTTCCATCAGCAGGCGATTGTTGTAGCGCACCATGCCGAACAGAACCTCGTCCTTACCCTTGAAATAATAGGCAAGGATGCCCGGCGACATGCCGGCTTCGCGGCATATGCGGGCCGAGGTCATGCCTTGCAACCCATGCTCGAGGAATACGCGGCGGGCGGCGGCAATCAGCTCGACGCGCCGTATGTCCTCGATTTTCGTTCGCTTGCCCTGAGTCGCCATTGCTCTTTCTAGCAAAGAAGATTTTTGTATGCTCATACAAGATTCTATATTGACATATAATGCAGAGGTCATAGCGTTGGCGGGCAATTCGTCACACCAAGAAAAATGGGGAGCCACAATGCGCACGACACTCGTTCTGGCCTTGCTTTCAGCACTCGTCGCCTCGCCGGTCATGGCCGCCGACGCATCACAATGTCGGAAGGTCCGCATGGCGGATCTGGGCTGGACCGACATCGCCCTGACCAACACCACCGCCGAGGTCATCCTCGACGCCTTGGGATATGACGCCTCTCAAACCTTGCTCGGCCTGGGTGTCGCCTATTCGGCTTTGAAGGAGAACGACATGGATGTCTTCCTGGGCAATTGGAGGCCGGTGCAGGATGAGGAATACAAATCCTACTTCGACGAGGGGGCGGTCGAAGTGCTGGGCGTGAACCTGGAGGGCGCCAAATACACGCTGGCCGTACCGCAATATGTCGCGGACCAGGGGATCAAAAGCTTCGACGATCTTGCTTCCCATGCTGACCAGTTCGGCCACAAGATCTACGGAATCGAGGCAGGCTCGAACAAGCCGCTGCTCGACATGGTGGCCGCCAACCGGCACGGGCTGGGCGATTGGCAGATTATCGAATCCAGCGAGGCGGCAATGCTGACGCAGGTCGCGAATTCCGTGGCGGATAAGGGCTGGGTCGTCTTCCTTGGCTGGGAACCGCATCCGATGAATCTCGACTACAAGATCACCTATTTGTCGGGAGGGGACGTCGAGTTTGGACCGAATTTCGGCGGCGCCACGGTGCGCACCATCGCCCGCAAGGGATTTTCGGCCGAATGCCCCAACGCGGCCAGGCTGTTCGCCAATCTGGCATTCGATCTCGACTACGAGAACCATGGCATGCGGATGATCCTGGGGGAGGGCAAATCCGCAGACGAAGCCGCTCGCGAGATGATCAAGCGCAATCCCGACAAGCTGGCGAAATGGCTGGACGGCGTCTCGACCCTTGCCGGCCAGCCAGCCTTGCCGGCCGTGAAAAGCGCTCTCGGCCTTTAGATGACGCAAAGCATGCTTGCAGCCGTGCTGGAACGCGCCGGCCAGCCGTTGCGCATCATGAGCGTGCCGCGGCCGGAACCGGGTCCCGGAGAAATACTGGTCCGTCTGGAGGCCAGCGGCATATGCCATACCGACGTGCATGTGTGGCAAGGGCATCTGCGGCCGGCTTCGGGGCAAGCGGCGGCGATTCTTGGCCATGAGGGCGTGGGCAGGGTGGTGCGGACGGGCGCCGGCGTCACGGGCTGGCGGGTTGGCGAGCGGGCGGGCGTCGCCTGGCTGCATGACACCTGTGGCTGCTGCGATGAATGCCACGCCGACATGGAATCCTTCTGCCAGCACCAGCGCGCCCATGGCTTCGATGTCGCGGGCACTTTTGCCGAATATGTCGTGGCCGATGCGCGTTTCGCCGCGCGCGTGCCGGACCAAGGCGATGCGGCCATACTGGCGCCGTTGATGTGCGCGGGCCTGACCGCCTTCGGGGCGCTGAAGCGGGCAGGGATCGTTGCCGGCGAGGTCTGTGCCGTATTCGGCTGCGGCGGCCTGGGCCTGTACGCGATCCAGATCGCCCGGCGGCTCGGCGCGGTGGTCATCGCCGTCGATACGGATGAGGCCAAGCTCCGCCTTGCGGCTTCACTTGGCGCCGAACACACGCTTCTTGCCTCGCCTCGTCTGGCCGGTGATTGGCCGGCGAAGCTGCGTGCCCATGTCTGCGTCAATTTTGCGCCGACACCGGCGAGCTGGGATGTGATGACCGTGGCCATCCGTCCGCGTGGCAGGATCATCGCCGCGGCCATGGTCTCGCAACCGGTACCTCTCAGCCAGGAATGGCTCACCGCCACCGGTGTCTGGATAACCGGCACCAGCGTGGGCACGCGCGCGCAGATGCGTGAACTGATGCAATTGCACGAGGCGCAGCCGCTAGAGGCTCAGGTCGAGCGCGTCACGCTCGCGGACGTGACTAGCGCGCTGGGCCGGTTGAAAGCGGGCACCGCCGAAGGGCGGCAGGCGATTGTCTTTGGTGCCGGTGTCTGACGATGCCGTCGGCCGAGCCGTATCGGCGGGATACGCATTGTCCAGAAACGCCACCGGATGGGCCGGCGCAAGCCAGCGGTCGGCGACCGGCTTACGCAGCAATCGATCTGCTTGGCCTCAACCGTGCAACCGCCCCTGACCCGGCTAATGCCAGAGGCACACCTTGACGTCCTTGCCGAAATAGCATGCGCCTTCGCGGCGAAGCTCACCCCAATCGAATTTGTCTGCGTGCGTTTTGTCAATCTCCGAGTTCGAATAGCCTGTCCAAGCCTCTCCGTCCTTGTAGACAGCCGCCCAGTAATCCCGGGACATTTCACCAGCCCCACTGTGCGTGTCGGGATAGTCGATGCCTGCAAAAACCTGCCGGGGTCCCTGGATATTGAAATCGCCGCCCTTCTCGATTTGATAGGAGCGTCTTCCGGATATGCGGGTCTGACCGTGAACGGTAAGCAGGCAGCGGCCCCCTTTATAACCGCTTGGCAAACGATGCTGTGGTCCCGCATGCGCAGGCGAGAGGGAAACCGCAATTGCAAAGGCAGTCGCTATGGTTCGCCCGATCATCTTATCACCCGTTGTGAAACAGCCGATCCAAAGAGTGGCCGGACACTTGTTGGATTGCGCGCGGAGCACATGTCGAAACGAATCCGCCGCAGGATGGCCCCTTAGAGATCCTATCACTTATCGGATGTAGCAGATTTTTGTCACGCGACATGTGCGCTGCTGGCGGTAGCTGGCACTCCGTTCACCGAGTGAGGCGAATTGGTCCCGCTGCTGGAGGACTACTGCCCGCGCTTTATTGGATTTTATCCCTACTATCCAAGCCGACGGAACGCTGCGCTGAAATTGCGCGCTTATCGAGCATCTGAGGTGCAACGAATGGCGACTTTGATGGTCGAAATCGTAGATCACTTCCTAAGTGCGGCGTCACCAGGATGCTCTGCAATGAGCCGTTATCTCTTGGTTGCCTCATCGCGTAAGGTTTATCCCAACATTGATAGGATTTTGTGCTAATCTATCCAACCGCACCAATGAGTTCGGCCTCGTTCATGGCATCGACAACCATGATGTTATTGGATTTAAATTGCCCTATCGCTTCTTCAAACGCTTTCTTTTGTGGTTGATTTCCGATCGGGCCCTCTACCGCGAAAACAACTTCTCGAGGGAGCAGGGCTTTGAGGCGGTTTACAGTGAATATCCACTTATTACTATGATCGAGTATACGGGTTGGGTCATCTTGCCCCAAATAAATTGGTTTGATGATCCGGATGTTTTTTCCATCTATAACCTCGACGAATGGAAAATTCGCGGAATAGATGCCATCAGAGAAGGTTTTTCTTTTATAGTTCTGACTAATGTCTCTCAGGCGCAGTGTGTCGCGCACGTGCCTTTCAAGAAGGCCTTCCTTATAGACAGCATTCGCGAAATTTCGCCTAACATAGTACTCAAAAAGCTCGTCCAGTTTTTTGCGCGGGTTATCAGTCATCGCATAGCGAATATCGCTAAATCGAATAATGCCCTCACGATCCTTTGTCAGAGCCCGAAAAAGGTGCTCGGCATTGTCTGCTATCTCGAACTCAAATCGAGTTTGGCCATCGCCTTTGTGTCCAGATAAATTCTTAATTCTCCCGAGTTCTTCACGATAGTTTCTCAGAATACTTCTAGTTTTAGATTGTTCTAACGTGTCAAAGAAATTTGTAATTCTCCCAATTCGCCTTGTCTCAAGACGAAAATCAAGAAAGCTTTGCCTCGGAGCGACCAAGACGATTCCAATGTTCGCGAATTCTTCTGTCTCCACATGAGGTTGGAAACGGACTATTGCATAGCTTGTCGCGTGCTTTTTCATGGTCGTTTCCAAAATGCGTCCACTCGATACCGTTTCAATGTCCCGCTTACATCTTGAAGCGAGAAGGGACTCTCAATTGTCAGAGCATCGTCGAGATAGCGCCACCGCTCAGGGATGTCATGGATAATGGCTGGCAACTCCAGCAACGCTTGTTCGAACTTCGAATTGTAGTCAGCCTGAAGCGCAGGAGACTCACATATTTGAGCTAATGAAGCGGCAAATATATGACTATCGAGCTGTGAATTAAGGGTTACGGTTTTGTCAAACGCCAGATTGTGATCGATCACGAATGGGCGGCTCTCCGTCTCAGACCATAGGATGTTGGGGTTTCCGCCGGCTTCGGTGAGCGTCCGGTCTCCATTCATCACCCACCAATCGAAAGCAGCTATATCGCGCTTCAAACCGTCGTCGAGAGCGACAGAATTGAGAAATGACAACTCATTTACATTTGGCATCTGTCGGGAGCCGAACAGCAATCCAAAGCCGAGGTCGCCCAAGAGGCTATCCCGACCCAATTCGTATAGTTCGCGCGGCATTTCCATCACTCGAAATGGTGGTATAGGCAATCCTACCCGCAGGCCCAGGTTTCCGGCGATCCATTCCTTTGCGAGTGAATCGTAGCCCGCTCGTTTTCCTTTAACGAAATAAAGGTTGCCGTCAGAACCACGGCAGATATAGGGCTCGGTGACTCCTTGCTCGGAACGCCCAAGCACTTCCTCGATGTCGATAGCCATAGCTCCACACGCAAAAAGGGGAATTCGGCGCACTTAGAGCATACGATACATATTGCTCCAAGGGTTGGGAGCAGCCTGCCTCGCGGGTCCTGTCGCAAAAGCTGGGTGCTTTTATCCGCATGCGACATCGAACTGTCTTGTGAGTAAGGATGCACAATGGCGGAGAGGGAGGGATTCGAACCCCCGATGGGCTTGCACCCATGCCGCATTTCGAGTGCGGTGCATTCGACCACTCTGCCACCTCTCCGCGGTCATGGTCGGCCGTTGCCGGCGCGGCGCACTAGATAACGGCTGAACGGGCAGGTTACAAGGCCAAATCCACCGATATTTGGCTTGCCGGACAAGCATGGGATTCACGGGCGGCATTCGCCGCGCATCGGCCCGCCAGGGCATCGCCGATCTTGACGTCATCGTGGCAGTCGCCGATTTCTCCAGCGCGCCACAGGCCTTGCCGCAAAGACCGCTGGCCGGCCGGCCCGCCGCCAATAACAGGCCCGCCAACGGGTGTTGCCTTGACTCCCGCTCAACCTTCGGTTAGGGACAGCGCGCAATCGGCGTGGAGGGTTCTTCCGCGCCGCTTGTTTTTTGAACCCGCAGACTGACAAAAAGACGGCCGAACCGCCAGACGCGGTTCATCAAGGCCGACCGAACAGCGAAAGGCAAAAAATGTTCGCAGTCATTAAAACGGGCGGCAAGCAGTATCGCGTCGCCGCCAACGATCTCCTGAAGATCGAAAAAGTCGAAGCCAATGTCGGCGATATCGTCGAGATCGGCCACGTGCTCGCGCATGGCGAGGGCGAGAATGTCACGTTCGGCGCGCCGTTCGTCGACGGCGCCCTGGTTACCGCCGAAGTCGTCGAGCAGGGCAAGAACCGCACGGTCATCGCTTTCAAGAAGCGCCGCCGCCAGAATTCGCGCCGCAAGATCGGCCATCGCCAACTTTTGACCACCGTGCGGATCTCCGAGATCCTGCTGGGTGGCGCCAAGCCGACCAAGAAGGCGGCCGTGAAGGCGGAAGCCAAGGCTGAAGTCGCCGCCGAGGCCGCGCCGAAGGAAGCCAAGGCCAAGAAGGAAGCCAAGCCGGAGGCTGCTCCGAAGGACGAAGCGAAGGCCGAGACGGCCGCCGCGCCGCTGTTCAAGGCGCCGAAGGGCGAGCCGGACGACCTGACCGTGATCAAGGGCATCGGCCCGGTCGCCGCCAAGGATCTCGCCGAGCAGGGCATCATCACCTTCGCGCAGATGGCCAAGCTGACCGACAAGGACGTCGCCAAGATCGACGAGCACATGCCGTTCAGCGCCGACCAGATCAAGGACTGGCGCGAACAGGCCAAGGAACTGGCCAAGAAGTAATTTTTCCGGCGAAACATCAGCCGGATCGGACTTGAAACGGAACGCGAACGCGTTCATAAGGCCTTTTAGGCGCCTTGCGGCGCAACGGAGTTAGTTAGATGGCACACAAGAAAGCTGGCGGCTCGTCGCGCAACGGTCGCGACTCGCATTCCAAGCGTCTGGGCGTGAAGAAGTTCGGCGGCGAAGCCGTCATCCCGGGCAACATCATCATTCGTCAACGCGGCACCACCTGGCATCCCGGCGTCAATGTCGGCATGGGCACGGACCATACCCTTTTTGCGCTCGAATCCGGCGCCGTGACGTTCAACAAAAAAGCCAACGGCCGAACCTACGTATCGGTCAACCCGATTACCAAAGCCGCGGAGTAGCCGGTTCCGCACTAGAACACCGGCGCCCATCTCGGGAACCGGTGTCTGGCAAAACCAGGAAAAGGATCAGGGGAGATGGGTTTCCATCTCCCCTTTTTCTTGTGCCTGGAGGACGTTCAAATGGTTGCCGAAGCGGAAGACAGTGAAGACGAAAGTTACGCGATAGACTGCCCGGTGCTGGTCACCGAACGGCTGGTGATGCGGGCGCCGCGCGAAGAGGACATCGCGCAACTGGTCAAGCTTGCCGACAACCGTCATGTCGCCGAGATGCTGGCGCGCATGCCGCATCCCTATGGCGAGGACGAGGCGCGCGCCTTCCTCGCCATGACCAGGTCGCGCCGGGCCGGCATTGCCTATGCCCTGACGCTGGCCGGCACCGACACTTTCGTCGGCTGCGCGGGCTTGAACACCACCGATCGCGGGCTGGAGCTCGGCTACTGGATCGGCGAACCCCACTGGAAGCGGGGCTATGCCACCGAAGCCGCCCATGCACTGGTCGACCTCGCCTTCCAGAAGACCTCGATCCAGGTGCTGCATGCCTCGACGCGGGTCATCAATCCGGCCTCGCGCCGGGTGATCCACAAGTGCGGTTTCCAGTATGCGGGCCAGGGCATGCTGAACTCGATTGTCGCCGGCCAGGTGCCGGTCGAGCGCTACAGGCTGGACCGCAAGACGTGGACGAGCCTGCGCAACTGGGTGCATTTCTGATGCATGGCACCGGTGAGGCCAATGGTTGAGGACAGCAGCGATATTGAATCGGTCGAGATCGCGCCGCTAGCGCTTGGGCACATCGAAAGCTTTCATCACGCGCTCGATGTCGTTTCGCGTGAGCGAAAGTATTTGTCCTTTCTCGAGGCGCCGCCGCTGGATCAAGCCAGAAGATTTGTGATGGACCGAATCGCAAGGGGCGATCCAGGCTATGTAGCCGCCGTTCGTGGCGAGGTTGTCGGCTGGTGCGACATCACTCGCCATGATCGGCCCATACACGCTCATCGCGGCACGCTTGGGATGGGCATTGTCCCGCATTATCGCGGGCATGGCCTTGGACGGAAGCTCATCAATGCAACTGTGGCGCAGGCGCGCAAGGACGGCTTTGTCCGTATCGAGCTTTTCGTGCATTCCGACAATGCCCGCGCCATCGCGCTTTACGACAAGGTCGGATTTGTGGGAGGGCGTGCAGCGCGACGCGATCTATATCGATGGGGAATATCGCGATGCGATCGTGATGGCGATCGTCGAACGCGAAAACGCTGCGGGATGAATGGTCATCAGCCCAGTTCGACCCACACGGGCAGGTGGTCCGAACCCGCTGCTTTCCGGTCGACCCACAGGCGCTTCAGCGACCGGGCAAGCGAGGCGCTGGTGAAGACATAGTCGATGCGCTTGTGGCGGCTGGCATTGGCAGGATCCTTGGGATCGACCCAGCTGACGAGATCGTCGCCGGCGACATCCAGGCGCACGGCGGCATCGACAGCGAAGTCGGCGGTCAGCGGCATACCGAACTCATGGTCCGGCCGGCCGGCGAGTTCAACATATTCGGGCGAGGCGGCCAGCATGTTGAAATCGCCCATGGCCACAAAGGCCTCGGGATGCGGCAGTTCCGGCAGGCCGATCTCGGCGACGCCGGACAGCGCGCCGCCTTCGAGCGCGTAGTTCAACAGGCGCCGGCGCAGGAACTGGATCTGGCTGGCGCGTTCCACGGGGCTGCGATGATCGAGATGGATGGAATAGAAACGGATGAAACCAAGCGATGTCTCGATCAGCGCTTCCAGCGCGCCGCGCTGGAAGTTCATCATCTCGAAGCTGCGGCTGCGCGGCAAAAGCAGGTTGCGCGACAGATGAATGGGCGTCTTGGACAACACCATATTGCCGAGCTGGAAGGTCGTGGTGATGGCGCGGCCGTTTTCGATGCGCGAACCGATATTGACCTCGAAATTGCTGCCATAGACGGCGAAATAGTCGGGCAGCGCCTCGCCGATCTCAGCGACCATGTCGCGGTTGCCGTTCCTGGGATTGTTGCGAGTGACCTCCTGCAGCGCGATCACGTCGGCGCCGCGTACCGCGTCGGCAATACGCGCGACATCGTAGTGCGCATCAAGGCCGATGCCGTACTGGATGTTGTAGGTTACAAGCTTCATACCGACATCTCTCAGGCCCACCCCGCGCGGCCATTGTCATAAAACGGCCTCGCCCTTCGCCGCACCTTGGTTTAGAGCAAGGCCCAAGGTTTAGAGCAATGCCGCAAGGCCAATAAAAGAAACTGCAATCCCATGAAATTTCTCGATCAAGCCAAGGTCTATGTCCGCTCCGGTGACGGGGGCGCCGGTTCGGTGTCGTTCCGGCGCGAGAAGTTCATCGAGTTCGGCGGGCCGGACGGCGGCGATGGCGGCCGTGGCGGCGATGTCTGGCTGGAAGCGGTCGACGGGCTGAACACGCTGATCGACTATCGCTACCAGCAGCATTTCAAGGCCAAGACCGGCGTCCACGGCATGGGCCGCAACATGACCGGCGCCAAGGGCGCCGACGTCACGTTGAAAGTGCCGGCCGGAACCCAGGTGTTCGAGGAAGACAATGAGACGCTGATCTGCGACCTTACCGTGGTCGGCCAGCGTTTCCTGCTTGCCAAGGGCGGCAATGGCGGCTTCGGCAACCAGCATTTCAAGACTTCGACCAACCAGGCGCCGCGCCGCGCCAATCCCGGCCTGCCGGGCGAGGAGCTCAACATCTGGCTGCGGCTGAAGCTGATCGCCGATGCCGGGCTGGTCGGGCTGCCCAATGCCGGCAAGTCGACATTTCTCGCGGCCGTCACCGCGGCCAAGCCGAAGATCGCCGATTATCCCTTCACGACGCTGCATCCCGGCCTTGGTGTCGCCCGCATCGATGCGCGCGAATTTGTCATCGCCGACATTCCGGGCCTCATCGAAGGCGCGCATGAGGGCGTCGGCATCGGCGACCGTTTCCTCGGCCATGTCGAGCGCACGCGCGTGCTGCTGCATCTGGTTTCGGCCCAGGAGGAAAATCCGGGCAAGGCCTACAAGACCGTGCGCGCCGAATTGGAAGCCTATGGCCAGGGGCTGACCGACAAGGTCGAGATCCTGGCGCTCAGCCAGGTCGACACGCTCGATGCGGATGGGCGCAAGAAGAAGGTCGCCTCGCTGAAGCGCGCCGCCGGCCGCGCGCCGATGCTTCTGTCCGCCGTCACCGGCGAAGGTGTCGAAGCGGTGCTGCGGGCGCTGATGGCGGTGATTGCCGAGGCGCGCGCGGAGGCTGCACCCGTGGTCGAGACGCGCTGGGAAAAGTAGTGCCATGCAGTCGCTGAAAAAATACCGGCGCATCACCGTCAAGATCGGCTCGGCGTTGCTGGTCGACCGCGCGAGCGGCCTGAAGCGCGACTGGCTGGCTTCGCTCGCCGACGACATCGCCGTGCTCGCCGAGGGCGGCGCCGAAATTCTCGTCGTGTCGTCCGGTGCCATCGCGCTTGGCCGCACCATCCTTGGCCTTGGCAAGCGCGCGCTGAAGCTCGAGGAGAGCCAGGCGGCTGCCGCCGTCGGCCAGATCGCGCTCGCCGGCGCTTGGTCGGATGCGCTCGGCAAGGGCAGCCTGAGGTCGGGTCAGATCCTTTTGACCCTTGGTGACACCGAGGAACGCCGGCGTTATCTCAATGCGCGGGCGACGATCTCGACGCTGCTCAAGATGAAGGCGGTGCCGGTCATCAACGAGAACGATACGGTTGCCACCTCCGAAATCCGCTATGGCGACAATGACCGGCTGGCCGCGCGGGTGGCGACAATGATGGGCGCGGATCTGCTGGTGCTGCTCTCCGATATAGACGGGCTCTACACCGCACCGCCGGCGCGCGATCCCCAGGCCAAATTCATCCCGGTGGTCGACCGCATCACACCCGACATCGAGGCGATGGCGGGAGCGGCCGCGTCCGAATTGTCGCGCGGCGGCATGCGCACCAAGCTCGATGCCGGCAAGATCGCCACCGCCGCAGGCACCGCCATGATCATTACTTCGGGCACGCGGCTGTCGCCGCTGATGGCGATCGAGCGCGGCGAGCGCGCGACCTTCTTCCGGCCCAGCGCCAATCCGGTCAAGGGCTACAAGACCTGGATCGCCGGCCAACTCGAACCGGCCGGCCGGCTGACGGTCGATGCCGGCGCCGTCGGCGCGCTCACGTCGGGCAAATCGCTGCTGCCCGCCGGCGTCAAGCTGGTCAGCGGCAATTTCTCCCGCGGCGACACGGTGGCGATCCTGTCGCCCGAGGGCCGCGAGATCGCGCGCGGACTGGTTGCCTACGATGCCGCCGATGCCGTAAGGATCGCTGGCCTGAAGACGGCCGAGATCGAAACCGTGCTCGGTTACGAAGCGCGTTCGGCGATGATCCACCGCGACGACCTCGTGGTGAGTCACGCCGGGGGCGACATAAGCGGAGGATAAGCCATGCTGAAGCTGCATGAAAAATCCGGGGATGACACCGTGGCGCTGATGGCCGATATCGGCCGCCGCGCCCGCGCCGCCGCCCGACCGCTGGCCATCGCAACCACCGACGCCAAGAACGCCGCGCTCCTTGCCATGGCCGACGCGATCGTCGCCCGGGAACAGGATATTCTCGACGCCAATGCCATCGATGTGTCGAATGGCGAGGAATCGGGGCTGTCCGCCTCCTTCATGGATCGGCTGAAGCTCAATCCGGCTCGCATCCGCGCTATGGCCGACGGCATCCGCGAAATCGCGGAACTCAAGGATCCGGTTGGCGATGTCATCGCCGCATGGCAGCGGCCGAACGGGCTGCAGATCGAGCGCGTGCGTACGCCGCTCGGCGTCGTCGGCGTCATCTATGAGAGCCGGCCGAACGTCACGGCCGATGCCGGCGCACTGTGCCTCAAGGCCGGCAATCCGGTGATCCTGCGCGGCGGCTCGGATTCGCTCAATTCGTCCGCTGCCATCCATGCCTGCCTGGTCGAAGGCCTGAAGGCCGCCGGCCTGCCTGAAGACGCCATCCAGCTTGTGCCGACAACCGACCGCGCCGCTGTCGGCGAGATGCTCAAGGGGCTTGGCGGTACGCTCGACGTCATCATCCCGCGCGGCGGCAAAAGCCTGGTCGGGCGGGTGCAGAGCGAGGCGCGCGTGCCGGTCTTTGCCCATCTCGAAGGCATCTGCCACCTCTACATCGACCGCTCGGCGGATCTCGACATGGCGGTGAAGATCGCCGTCAACGCCAAGATGCGGCGCACCGGCGTCTGTGGCGCGGCCGAGACGCTGTTGGTCGACCGCGCGGTGGCGTCCACCCATCTGGTGCCGATCCTTGACGCACTGCGCGCGGCTGGCTGCGAGATCCATGCCGATCAAGAAGTGCTGAAACTGTTTTTCGATGCCAAGCCGGCTGATGATGCCGACTGGGTGACGGAATATCTCGACGCCATCATCGCGGTGAAGCTGGTCGACGGCGTCAGCGGTGCGATCGAGCATATCGAGACCTTCTCCTCGCATCACACCGAGGCGATCATCGCCGAAGATGCGAAGGCGGTGGAGCGGTTCTTCAACGAGATCGACTCGGCCATCCTGCTGCACAATGCCTCGACGCAGTTCGCCGATGGCGGCGAGTTCGGCATGGGCGCCGAGATCGGCATCGCCACCGGCAAGATGCATGCGCGCGGCCCGGTCGGCGTCGAGCAGCTGACCTCCTTCAAATATCGCGTGCGCGGGTCGGGACAGGTGAGGCCTTGACGCTTTTCGTTGCTAGAGCCTGAGGCTATGCTGGCATCCTCCGAAGCGGCGGTCCCCTCCCGTTACCTGAAGATGCCGCATGCCGAAAAGGGCCTCACCGTCGGCCTGTTCGGCGGCTCGTTCAACCCGCCGCATGCCGGTCATGCACTGGTCGCCGAGATTGCGCTCAGGCGCCTGGCGCTCGACCAGTTATGGTGGATGGTCACGCCAGGCAATCCGTTGAAGAGCACGCGCGAGCTGGCGCCGCTGGCCGAGCGGCTGCAACTGTCGGAGCGGATCGCCAAGAACCCGAAAATCAAGGTCACCGCCTTCGAGGCGGCGCATCATGTGCGCTATACCGCCGACACGCTGGCCCTGGTCAAGGCGCGCAATCCGGGCGTCGACTTCGTCTGGATCATGGGCGCGGACAGTTTGCGCGACTTTCACCGTTGGCAGCGCTGGCGCGAAATCGTGCTGACCTTCCCGATCGCGGTCATCGACCGTCCGGGCGCGACGCTGTCGTTCCTGTCGTCGGTCGTCGCCAAGACCTTCGACTATGCCCGCATCGACGAAGGCGACGCGCCGCGGCTCGCCCGCATGAAGGCGCCGGCCTGGACCTTCATCCACGGCCCGCGCTCGTCGCTGTCGTCGAGCGCGATCCGGAAGATGGCAAAGGGGTGATTGGTCCAGCATCACCGACAGCGCTCAATAGTAAGTGAGCGATCCGGCAGCGTTCGCTGCTATCGCAACCCTGACATTGACGGGCTACGGCGCCTCTGCCATCAAAGACGAGTTCGTCGGCGATACAGTTGATCGCGTGCGAGCGCTGTCTACATCAATTTTTATCTCTTTAATTTTTACCTCTTTTCGGCGGGGGAAGTTGTTGTGAGAATTAGTTTCGGCAAAAGGTATGGGGGCTTGGCGCACGGGTTGGACTGCCCTTGTCATAGTCCGCTTGCACTCAACCTCTTCGATCGATTGAACAGAGACATTTCACGCCGCTCTGTTCTTTCCGGTATCGCCGGGATGTTCGGTGTTTCGGCGCTCGGCCTTGCATCCCCATCCTTCGCGCAGGCAGCGGGTAAGCCGATCCTGCTCAGCAATGCCAGGATCTTCGACGGCCAGGCAAGCAAGCTCATCGAAGGCAAGTCTGTCCTTATCGACGGGAAGACGATCAAGGCTCTGCTTGGCGCCAGCGAAACGGTTGCCGATGCCGAGGTTATCGACTGCGCAGGCGGCACGCTGATGCCGGGCATGATAGATGCCCACTGGCATGCCTTGCTTGCCGGTATCTCGCAGGTCGCGGCCATGACAGCCGACGTCCCTTACGTCCATCTCGTCGCCGCGCAGGAGGCCGAGCGGACAGTGTTGCGCGGCTTCACGACGGTTCGTGATGTCGGTGGTCCGTCATTTGCTTTGAAGCGCGCCATCGATGACGGGCGACTGGTGGGTCCCCGCATCTATCCTTCCGGCGCCATGATCTCGCAAACTTCGGGGCATGGCGACTTCCGCATGCGCACGGATTTGCCGCGCACGCCGCAAAGCAACGCGAGCCTGGCGGAAGAGGCTGGTATCGCCGAGATCGCCGATGGTGAGGCGGAAGTCCTGCGCCGTGTACGCGAGCAGCTCATGCTGGGGGCGAGCCAGATCAAGATCATGGGCGGGGGAGGCGTCGCCTCGCCGTACGACCCGATCGATGTTGTGCAATACACTGAAGCCGAGATGAAGGCTGCCGTATCCGCGGCGGCAGACTGGGGCACCTATGTGTGCATCCACGCCTATACGCCCGCCGCCGTGCAGCGTGCGGTCGCCAGCGGTGTGAAGTCGATCGAGCATGGCCAACTCGCTGACGAGGAGACCGCCAAGCGCATAGCCGATGCAGATGCGTGGTGGAGCATCCAGCCCTTCCTTGCCGACGAGGATGCCAACACCTACGCCTTGCCGGAACAGCGCGCGCAGCAGCAGACAATCGCCGAAGGTACGGCGCGGGCCGTCGAGCTTGGGCGCAAATACAAAATCAAGATGGCCCTGGGTACGGATATCCTGTTCAACCCGAAAGGCACCTCGACACAGGGAAAGCAACTCGCCAAGTTCAGCCGGTGGTATGAAAATGTCGATGTGTTGCGGCTGCTGACCAGCGGCAATGCCGAGCTTGCCGGCCTTTCCGGCCCGCGCAATCCGTACCCCGGAAAACTCGGACGCATCGAACCCGACGCCTATGCCGACGTGCTCATCGTCGACGGCAATCCGCTCGAGGACATTTCCCTCATCGCAAATCCGGATCGGACGTTGAAGCTCATCATGAAGGATGGGCGCATCCACAAGAACACGCTGGGGGGATGATCTTGAGAGCAATCCTTGGGATAGGCATGCTTGCCGTCTCCGCCTTCGTTTCCATGGAAGCAAGGGCGGCTGACGTGCTTGCGGGAAGCGCCGATACGACCGCGGATGGCGAAAAGAACTGGGCCCTGCAGGTCACGCCCTATCTCTGGGCGGCGGGCATCAACGGCGACATATCGCCTTTCCGCAGGGCACCGACCATTGGTGTCGACAAATCATTCTCGGACGTCATGAATGATTTGAACATCGGCGGCTTCATCAATGTATGGGGGCGCTACGACCGCTTGGTCTTCTCCGCCGACGCCATGTATGTCGACACGACAGACGAGAAAGCAACTGGCCCGCTTCCGCCCCTGCCCCCGCCATTGCCGCAAATCCCCAGCATCAGCGGCAGCGTGGACACCAAGGAATTCACATCGACACTGCAGGCCGGCTATCGTGTCTACGACAGTCCAGCCTTCACCCTGGATGCGCTGGGCGGTGTTCGCTTGTGGCATATCTCCAACCGGGTGACCGTGCAGGCGGCAGGGTTGTCGGGCAGCTACAAGGAGAGCTTTGGATGGGCTGATCCGGTCGTTGGCGCGCGCGCCTTTCTCAGGATGACGGACAAACTCTCGGCGCAGGTTCAGGCGGATGTCGGCGGCTTCAACGTCGGGTCCAAAACCACCTGGCAGGTGCTGGCAACCGCCAACTACATCATAAACGACCATCTTTCCGTCTCGGGTGGCTACAAAGTACTCAGTGTCGACTACGAGTCCGGCGGTCACGTCTTCGATTCTCGATTGTCTGGGCCGGTGCTGGGGGTGACCTGGCGATTCTAATGATCTGTGCCCAATCGATGACGATGTCAGGCCCCCCGATGAATGCGACCCAATCCGATGGGTTGTCTGAAGGCCGTGTACATCGATCATGATCGTGCTCAACGGTGTACGGGCCGAACGACCACGCTGCACGGTGCGATCCACCTTGGAGTATTCGTCATGTTCCTTTTGATTGCAGCCGTGCCGTAAAGACCTAGATATCCAATTGACGTACTGCACAGGAGTTTGGCCGGCAAAGCGTCGTTTCGAGCACCGTGAATCGGCTGCCGCCGCTGCCATGTCGCTTTTATTGCTCCCTTGGCAGGGTTTCCCAGGCAATCCTGAGCAGACATGCCGATTCTCGATGGAAACCGCACCGAAACCGACCGCGGGCATGGCAGTGCGCCCACGCCGCTGATCGCGATTGCCAGCGTCATCGTGTCGATGGCGCTGATCGCCATCGGCAACGGGCTGATGTTCGCCTACATCCCGGTTCGGCTCGGCGTCGAGGGTTTCGACCCGACCTGGGCCGGGCTGATCATAACCGGCCTGTCGGCCGGCGGCCTCGCCGGCTGCATCCTCACCGGACCACTGGTGCGCAGAGTCGGCCATGCCCGCGCCTTCATGGTGCTGTCGGCGCTGATCGCGCTGGCCAATGCCGCCGTCGGCGCCGGGCCGTATCCGGTTTTGTGGATCGCCGCCCGTGCCCTTTACGGCTTTGCCATATGCGGCCTGTTCATCGTCGCGCAGAGCTGGCTGAACGATGCGGTCGCCAATGCCATACGTGGCAGGGTGATGGCCTTTTTCTACGTCGCCTACGTCGCCGGGCTGGGTGTCGGCTATGCGACGCTGGCGCTGGTCGATATCAAAACGGCGGACGCGCCGCTGATCGGCATCGTCTTCACCGCTCTGTCGATCCTGCCCGTCGGCATGACGCGGCTGGCGCAGCCACCCGCTCCGCAGGCGGCCTCGGTGGCGCTGCGCCGCGCCTGGCGGATCTCGCCGGTCGGTGTTGCCGGCATGCTGGCGGTCGGCGGGCTGTCCATGTCGATTGCGGGTTTCGCGCCGATCCATGCGACGGCCAAGGGTTACAGCCAGGCCGATGTGGCGCTGCTGCTTTCGGTGATGCCGCTCGGCACGCTGATCCTGCAGCTTCCCTTCGGCTGGATTTCCGACCGCACCGACCGCCGTTACGTGCTGATCGGAGCGTCCGCGCTAGCTGCGGCGGCCGGCATGTTCGCGCTCGGTTTCGACGGCGGCGCGCTGCCGGCGCTGCTGGTGATCTATATCTTGTGGGACGGCGCCTCGGAATCGATCTATTCGCTGTCCAGCGCGCATGCCGCCGATCGTGCCGGCAAGGACGACATGGTGACGCTGTCCAGCTCGCTCTTGTTTGCCTGGTCGCTGGCCGGTTTTGTGGTGCCGGGCATCGTGACGGCGCTGTCGGCCGTCTTCGGCACGCAAGCCTTCATCTATGTGGCAATCGTCATTGCCTGTGCTTTCTGCCTTTTCGTGCTGTTGCGTGTGTTCACCACACAGGCCGTGCCTGCCACTGAGACCGGCAGCTTCGCACCGATGACGGCGCAGGCGCCGCTGCCGGTCGAACTCGCCTATGCGCCGGACGAGCCCGCAGGCCGGGCCAAGGACTGAAGGCTGTTTGTCTCGCCGCAACGCCGGGCGGAAACCGCTCCGGATTGCCGCGATTGCTTACTGCTTGCGAGCTTCGGGCGCCGGCGCTTCCGGTGGCGGCAGCGGAATGGAAATACCCTCGCTGTCGAAAGCCTGCTTGGCGCGTTTCGTCATGTCGATATTCGTGGAGAAGTAGTCGGCCGCCGAGGTCCAGTAGCGCAAGGTAAGCGAAACGGTCGTGTCGCCGAGGCTTGCCACGAAGGCGATCGGCGCCGGTTCGCGACGGATGCGTTTCTCGGCGCCGGCAATGGCAAGCAATGTCTTCTGGGCGCCGTCGATGTCGTTCCACGAGCCGATACTCAGGCTGATATCGGCGCGGCGCACGCCATTGCGCGAGAAATTGCGCACCGGCTGGTTCCACAGCGTCGAATTGGGCGCCAGTATGTAGAGGCCGTCGGCGGTCCTGAGCTTGGTGGCGAACAGGCCGATTTCCTCGACCGAACCGGCAATGGAACCGACCTCGACGGATTCGCCGATGCGGAACGGCCGCAGCGCCAGGAGCATGATGCCGGCGGCGATGTTCTGCAGCGTACCTTGCAGCGCCAGCCCGATGGCGAGGCCGATGGCGCCGATGGCGGCGATGATCGAGGCGGTCTGCACGCCGAACTGGCCGAGCACCATGATGACGACGAGTATCAGGATGGCGTAGCGAACGATCTTGGAAAAGAAATGCCGCAACGTCGCATCGAAACCGTGGATATGACCCAGGCCGGCAAAGATCGAACGCTCGGCGAGGCCTGCGACGATGTAGCCGACCACCAGGAGGATGACGGCGCCGATGGCGGAGAAGGAATAGGAGACGATCAGCGTGCTGAGCTGCGCGAGGCCGGCCTGAACGGTGAGAAGGGTGTCTTGCGGGTCGATCGGCATGGCGTGATTCCGGTTGGTCGGTCAGCCGATAACCGCCGCGCGACGCCTGGGTTCCGATCTTTTTTGCGTGCCGCATGGAACAAGCGGGCAATCGGCGAGTTCGCGTGAGTCGGGACTGCGTCTTGAAACTGCAACGGAACTCTGCCTATCTAAGTGGTGTCACCTGCTTTTGGGGGTGATTTGGTTGTTCTTGCTGCGAAAGGAAATACACTGAGAACAGCACTGCGGAAGAAGGCCGATATCATGCCTTCGCCGGCCGGGATCAGCGTAGACGACGCCGTGTCCCGCGCCATCAAGACAGTCCTTGCCAGTCTGGAAGACTCCAAGGCCGAAAATATTGTCTCAATCGACATTCAGGGGAAATCGAGCCTCGGCGACTATATGGTTGTCGCGTCGGGCCGATCGCACCGTCATGTCTCGGCTGTCGCCGACCATCTCCTCAAGGCGCTCAAGGATGCCGGCCTCGGCACGGCGCGCGTCGAGGGGCTCTCCGGTGCCGACTGGGTCCTGATCGATTCGGGCGATATCATCGTCCACGTCTTCCGCCCCGAAGTCCGCGAATTCTACAATCTCGAAAAGATGTGGCAGGCGCCGGATCTCGAGGAAGAGACCCTTCACTAAGCTGCTTCGTGTCGTTGCCCGGAAGTCGGATTTCGCCTTTGGGTGACGTGCATTAACGGCTTATAGAGGCGGGATGAAGATTTCAGTTCATGCCGTGGGCCGAATGAAAGCCGGCCCCGAGAGGGAATTGGCCGACCGCTATTTCGAGCGCTTCGCCAAGAGCGGACCCGCGATCGGGCTTGAATTCGCCGGGATTACCGAGATCGCCGAGGGTCGGTCGCAGAGCGCTGCCGAACGCCAGCGCGACGAAGGCTCCAGGTTGCAGGCGCAGCTGCAGCCGGGCACGGCGCTGATCCTACTCGATGAGCGCGGCAAGAGCCTTTCCTCGCAGGATTTCGCCAATCGCATCGGACAGTTGCGCGATGGCGGGCGCAAGGCGCTTGTGCTCGCCATAGGTGGCGCCGATGGTCACGAATCGTCGCTGCGCGGCCAAGCCGATCTGGTGCTGTCGTTCGGTGCGCTGACCTGGCCGCATCAGCTGGTTCGGGTGATGGTGGGGGAGCAGCTCTACAGGGTGGCGACGATCCTTTCCGGGCACCCCTATCACAGATCCTGAAAGCTCCCGGATCGCACCGAATTCCGCCCCAATGCCGCGCGAGATCGGGCTGGGAGACTATTTTTCCATGTGCATGCCGCTATCCCAGTACAACCGCGCGGTTTTGGGCGACAGGCGTTAACATGGTTGATGGTTCGTTAACGAAGCCGCGGATAGAGTCGACCGGGAATGTCTGAAGGCTGGAAATCGACACCGGGCTCAACAAGGGGCTCATCAACCGGGCGCTTCGGGCGCGCGCGTTGCGGCATCGCGGCGGCGGCGATCCTTTTGTCGCTCCACGCGGCGCGGGCCGAGAACACGCTCGACATGGCGCCTGATCCGGACCAGAGCCGCGCCGAGTACGAGCAGGTTTCCAAGGAAATAACGCTGTCGTCGGAACGGCTGGCCAAGCTCGCCGCCGATATCGCCGCGGTCAAGAAGGAACATGCCTCGATCACCGCCGCGCTGATCCAGTCGGCGATGACCGAGCAGAAGCTTGGCCAAGACATCGAGGATATCGGCGCCAAGCTGGAGGGGTTGAAGGGCCAGCAACAGAAGATCCGCGCGTCGCTTGTGGCGCGGCGTGACGTGCTGGCCGAAGTGCTGGGCGCGTTGCAGCGCATGGGACTCAACCCGCCGCCGGCGATTCTGGTCAAGCCGGAGGACGCGCTGTCGTCGGTGCGCAGCGCCATCCTGCTCGGCGCCGTGGTGCCGGAATTGCGCCAGCAGACCGACCGCCTGCTGGCCGACCTCAAGGAGCAGACCCGGGTGACGGCTTCGATCGAGGCCGAGCGGGCGCGGCTGACGGAAGCGGTCGGCGAGCAGGTGGCGGAAAAGAAGCGGCTCGGCATGCTGCTCGAAGCCAAGCAGAAGCTCGAGGCCGATACGCAGGCGCAAATGGCGGCCGAACAACAGCGTTCAGAGCAACTGGCGGCCAAGGCCTCCAGCCTGAAGGACCTGATCGCCTCGCTCGAAGCGCAGGCCGACAAGACCCGCAAGGCCGCTGATGCCGCCAAGGTGGCCGCCGCGGGCCAAGCGGGTGACGATAAGACGGGCGGCGACACAACGGCATCGCTGGCGGCAATCCCTGTCCCCGAAGGCAACCGGCTCACCGCGACGGCCCCGTTCTCGGCGCTGCAGGGGCAGATCGCGCTGCCGGTCACCGGCCGCATCAAACGCCGGTTCGGCGCCGATGACGGTAACGGCGCGGTGATGCTTGGAGACATGCTTGCGACACAATCGGGAGCCATCGTCACCGCTCCGGCGGATGGGAATGTGCTTTATGCGGGGCCGTTTCGCTCCTATGGTCAACTCTTGATCCTGAATGCCGGGGACGGCTATCATGTCGTTCTGGCGGGGATGAGCAGAATCAGCGTCGTGACTGGCCAGTCGGTGCTCGCAGGAGAGCCGGTCGGCGCGATGGGAGAGGCCCGGGTGGCAAGCACCTCGGTTTCGAAGAATGGAAATGCCACGCCGGAACTTTATGTCGAGTTCCGCAAGGATGGAAAACCCGTCGATCCGGCCCCATGGTGGGCGGACCGTTTTTCTGGAAGGACGTGAAATGATGCGGAAACTGTCGCTTCTGTTTGCCGGTGCGCTGATGGGCGCATCCGCCATGAGCCTTGTCTATGGGGCTCCTGGCTCTTCGGCGAACGCTGCGGGATCGGAGACCTACAAGCAGCTGGCGATCTTCGGCGACATCTTCGAGCGGGTGCGGGCACAGTATGTCACGCCGCCCGACGACAAGTCGCTGGTCGAGAACGCCATCAACGGCATGCTTTCGTCGCTCGACCCGCACTCCTCCTACATGAACGCCGAACAGGCGCAGGACATGCGCGTGCAGACCAAGGGCGAGTTCGGTGGCCTCGGCATCGAGGTCACCATGGAGAACGACCTGGTCAAGGTGATCACGCCGATCGACGATACGCCGGCCGCCAAGGCTGGTGTGCTGGCCGGTGACTACATCGCCAAGATCGACGGCGAAGAGGTTCGCGGCCTGACGCTCAACGACGCGGTCGACAAGATGCGCGGCCTGGTCAACACGCCGATCAAGCTCACCATCCTGCGCCAGGGCGCCGACAAGCCGATCGAGCTCACGGTGGTGCGCGACATCATCAAGGTCAAGGCGGTCAAGTTCCGGGTCGAGAACGACATCGGCTACATGAAGATCACCTCCTTCACCGAAAAGACCTATGACGACCTCGAGAACGCCATCGACACGATCAAGAAGCAGGTGCCGGACGACAAGCTGAAGGGCTATGTACTCGACCTGCGCCTCAATCCGGGTGGTCTGCTCGACCAGGCGGTGAGCGTGTCCGACGCCTTCCTGAAGCGCGGCGAGATCGTCTCGACGCGTGGTCGCGATCCCAAGGACGTCACCCGTTTCGACGCCAAGCCGAAGCAGACCGACGACATCAACGGCAAGCCGATGATCGTGCTCGTCAATGGCGGCTCGGCCAGCGCTTCCGAAATCGTTGCCGGCGCGCTGCAGGATCTGCGCCGCGTCACCGTGGTCGGCACGCAGTCCTTCGGCAAGGGGTCGGTGCAGACCATCATTCCGCTCGGCGAGAATGGCGCGCTCCGGCTCACGACGGCGCTCTATTACACGCCGTCGGGCAAGTCGATCCAGGGCAAGGGCATCACGCCCGACATCAAGGTCGACCAGCCTCTGCCGCCGGAACTGCAGGGCAGGGACCTGACGCGCGGCGAATCCGACCTCAAAGGCCATATCAAGGGCGCCGATGAGAGCTCGACGGGCTCGGGCTCGGCAGCCTATGTGCCGCCGGATCCGAAGGACGATCTGCAACTGATCTTCGCCGAGCAGTTGCTGCGCGGCGAGAAGACCGATCCGGCCTTCCCGCCCAATCCGGAAAAGGCCGTGCTCAACCAGTAAAATTCACGGCCAGCAACAGTCTGGCCGCCTGAACGAAGCAATGCGATGCTGCCGGGGCCGAAAGGTTCCGGCAGTTTGATTCGGGGGCAAGGCGAGGCCCCCAGATATGGCGCCAGGGGTGCGCCGGGGTTGATGAATTTGCGCATGTCTTGCCGAAGGGGTCGCTTTCGGAACCATGCGCTCCGGGGACAGGGCTTGGCTGATATCGGCAAGGACATTGAACGCCCGCTTGGACAGACCGTCCGGACGCCGCGCGCCGCCGGCAAGGTCAGCGTGGGCATTGTCGCGGCGAGCATTGTCGTGCTGGCGGTGGTCGGCGTTTCGGCCGCGATCGCGCTCCGGGACAAGCCGTTTCGCAAGCCGCAAGAGGTCGCCATTTCGACGCCGAAAGTGACGGCGGCCGAGCCCGCCGCCGCGCCATCCGCCCTGGCCCCCGTCGCGTCGTCAAAGGTTGAAACGCCAGCCAAGACCGGTGGTCCCCAGATCATCCATGTGCAGAAGGAGGAGGGCGATGGTCCGCCGCAGGCAGCCATCGTCATTCGCGACCCTTCGAGCATCGGGCAGAACCTGAAGATCGCCCATCTTCCCGACAGGGCGCTGATCGAAGCCAGCGATACCGGACCCTTGCCGATACGCTCCGCCGACGGAAGGCGGCCGTTCGATGTCTATGCGCGGCCATGGTCCGGCGCGCGCGGGGCGCGCGTGGCGATCGTCATTGGCGGGCTTGCCGTCTCCCAGACCGGCACCCAGGCGGCGATCGCCAAGCTGCCGCCGGAAGTGACGCTGGCCTTCGCGCCGCAAGGCAACAGCATCGGCCGCTGGATGCAGGCCGCCCGACAGAGCGGCCATGAGATCGTCATGCAGGTGCCGCTCGAACCGTTCGACTATCCCAACGTCAATCCCGGCCGCAACACGCTGATGGTGGCGGCGAGCGCCGAAGAGAACCTGAAGAACCTGCACTGGGCGCTGTCGCGAACGACGAACTATACCGGTGTCATGAACTATATGGGCGCGCGTTTCTCCGCCGATACGGCGGCGATGGAGCCTTTCATGGCCGAACTCGGCAAACGCGGGCTTGCCTATATCGACGATGGCTCGTCGGCGCGCAGCCTGGCGCCCGACCTGGCGCTGAAGGACGGCGTGCCCTTCGTCGCCGGCGACACCGCGATCGACGCGGTGCAGGATCGGGGCTCCATCCTGAAGAAGCTGGACAGTCTCGAAGCCACCGCGCGGGCCAAGGGAACCGCCGTCGGCATTGGCTCGGCCTTCGACCTGACCGTCGACACCGTCTCGTCCTGGATTGCCGAGGCCAAAAAGCGCGGCATCGAGATCGTGCCGATTTCAGCGGTGGCGATAGACCCGCAAAAAGGCTAGCCACGCCTGGCCGCGAACCTCTCGGAGCACAGATAATGGCGAAGACGAAAAAGGTCGACCGCGAAACGCTACCCTACCGTCCCTGTGTCGGACTGATGATCCTCAATGGCGAGGGCCTGGTCTGGGTCGGGCATCGTATTGTCGAACCCGACAGCGAATTCGCAGGCGCGACGCGGCTCTGGCAGATGCCGCAAGGCGGCATCGACAAGGGCGAGGAGCCGCTGCAGGCCGCGGAGCGGGAGCTCTATGAGGAAACCGGCATGCGCGGCGTCTCGCTGCTCGCCGAGGCACCGGGGTGGATAAACTACGATCTGCCGGACCATCTGGTCGGTATCGCCTTCAAAGGGCGCTATCGCGGCCAGACTCAGAAATGGTTCGCCTTCCGCTTCCATGGCGATGTCAGCGAGATCCAGATCAATCCGCCGCCGGGCGGCCACACCGCCGAATTCGACAAATGGTCGTGGCGGCCGATGCGAGACCTGCCCGACCTGATCGTGCCGTTCAAGCGCAAGGTCTATGAAGACGTGGTGGCGGCGTTCCGGCACCTCGTGCCGTAGCTGGACGGATGGCTGCCATGGTTCGAAGGGCCGCAGTTGCCGCGCCGGCCCAGCGGTCCTATTGATGCTTATCCGCCACAAGGAGGGTCGCCATGAACGACGCCCCCATAAAATTGCCGCCCGAGGACGTTGTTGCCATAAGCGAAGCGGCGGCCGGAGCAATCCTGACCATTGATCTCGATGCGATCCGCGAAAACTACCAGCGTCTGAAGACAAGGCTGGGCGGCGTGCGCTGCGCCGGCGTGGCCAAGGCCGATGCCTATGGTCTCGGTGCCGCGCAGGTGGCACTGGCCTTGATGAAAGAAGGCTGCGACATCTTCTTCGTCGCGCTGCTGGCCGAAGGCATCGCGCTGCGCGAGGTGGTTGGGAGCGAACCGGAAATCTACGTGCTGAATGGACTGCCGCCGGGTTCCGAGCCGGAAGCGGTGGCGGCCGGCCTGTGCGCGGTGATCAACAGCGGTGTGCAGTTGAAAGCCTGGAGCGCGGCCGCGAGCGACGCCAGGCGCCGGCTTCCGGCCGCCATCCAGGTCGACAGCGGCATGTCGCGGCTTGGCATGGCGCCAGCCGAGGTCGAGGCGGTGGCCAAGGATACCAGCGCGCTCGATGGAATCGACGTCAGATATGTGATGAGCCATCTGGCTTGCGCCGACGAGCCGCGCCATCCGGCCAACGAAGAACAGCGGCTGGCTTTCGAGCGGCTGCGCGCCATGCTGCCCGAGGTGCCTGCTTCGCTCGCCAACTCCTCCGGCATCTTTCTTGGTCAGCGCTATCACTATGATCTCGCCCGGCCGGGGGCGGCGCTCTACGGCATCAATCCGAGGCCAGGCGGGCCCAATCCAATGCTGCCCGTGGTGCGGCTGCAGGCCAAGGTGGCGCAGACGCGCCGGGTCGAAAAAGGCACCGGTATCGGCTACGGTCACACCTACTACGCGGACGGTCCGTTGAGCCTGGCGACGATTTCGTTCGGCTATGCGGATGGCTGGCTGCGACGTTCCGCTTCGGCAGCCTGGTTCGAAGGGATACGCTTGCCTTTCCTTGGGCGCGTGTCGATGGATTCGATCATTCTCGACATTTCCGCCCTGCCGCCCGGCAGATTGCGCGAGGGTGATCTCGTCGAGCTGCTGGGTCCTTCGCAGAGCGTCGACGATGCCGCCGGCCATGCCGGCACCATCGGCTATGAAATCCTGGCCAGTCTTGGTCCCCGCTTTCACCGGCACTATGTCGGCGGTTGAGCGGTTTGGCCACGCTTGACAAGCGGGCGCCTGTCGGCAAGGTTCGGGGCATGAGCAACCTCGCTTACATCAGAACCTTGTTCAGGGTCTGCCCGATCGCGGGATCGTAGCCCCGGCGCGGCCGCCTTTTGGCGTCCGTCCGTACCGGGGCATCCATACATCCAAAATCGCCATCAAGCCGTCCAGCCTTTTGCCGCTGGCGGCTTTTCGCAGCGCCGCCAGTGCGGCGGCAAGCGCGCATTCGTTCGACGCGCCGATCCATGAGGTTTGCCATGCAACATGCTACGGGACTGCGTCCAAGCAGCCAGATACTGATCAGCGACACCGACCATGACAGGTTGACCGGCCTGGCGAGAGCCTTGCTCGACCGTGCCCCCGAGACGGCCGAGGAACTGCTTTCGGAGATGGACCGGGCCGTCATCACGGACGCGGCGGCGATGCCGGCCGGCGTGGTGCGCATGGGTTCAATCGTGACGGTCCGCGCCGAGGGCGGCGATACCCAGCGCATCATGCTGGTCTATCCCGGCGAAGCCGACATTGCCGAAAACAGGATTTCGGTGCTGACGCCGATGGGAACGGCGCTCATCGGAGCGGCGATCGGGCAGGCGGTGTGCTGGAGCAGTCGGGGCGGCCGGGAACTGTCGGTGACCATCGAAGCCGTCGACTCGCCGGCCTCCGGCCAGCAGCGGCGCTGATCGTGGAGGCGGTGATGACGAGCACGAATTGCTGCCTGACGACGAAGGACTTCGCCGTCCTCGAAGTCATGCTGGAGCGCCGGCGGGCATTCGCGGATCCGATCGTGCACATGCTTGAACACAAGCTTTCAAGCGCCGATGTCGTCCCGATCGATTCGGTCGGCCCTGATATCGTTACGCTGAACAGCAGGGTGGTGTTCAGCGTCGATGCCGGTCACACCGAGACGCGCACCCTGGTGCAGAACGAGGTGCGCGGACCGGTCGGCTCGAGCCTGTCGGTGGCAACCAGGCGCGGGCTCTGCATGCTTGGCATGGCGCAAGGCCAAACGGCTTCGATCGAGCACGCCGATGGCCGGCGGGAGTCGATCCTGATCAAGGCCGTGCTTTACCAACCGGAGGCTGCCCGGCGCGCGGTCAGGCAGAAAGACCGGCGACCGCACGGGCTCACTCTCGTCTATAGCGCCGCAGCCGATTGGCGGCCTCTTGGCGAGACGGCCGGAATGCGGCAGACAGAAGACGACGACCCCGGTCCCTCGGCGGCGTGAATGGGCCACAGCGCAGGGTTCTCGAAAATCGGCATCGATTTTCATCTGGGATCATGCGCAAATCGAGAAATGCGGTCGCGGCCAATGGCGTCCTGGGGACGCGCGGCGCGGCAAGGAGTGAACGATGAAGATCATGGTACTGGGCAGTGGCGTCATCGGGGTGACCACGGCCTACTATCTCGCCGAGGCCGGCCATGAGGTGACGGTGGTCGACCGCCAGAAAGGCCCGGCACTGGAAACCAGCTTTGCCAATGCCGGCGAGATTTCGCCCGGCTATGCCTCGCCCTGGGCCGGGCCCGGCATTCCGCTCAAGGCGATCAAATGGCTGTTGATGAAGCATGGTCCGCTGGTGGTGCGGCCGGCTTTCGATCCGCATATGTGGACCTGGCTGGTCAAGATGCTGCGCAACTGCACGGCCGAGCGCTATGCGGTCAACAAATCGCGCATGGTGCCGCTGGCCGAATACAGCCGCGACACGCTGAAGGCGTTGCGCGAGGCGACCGGCATCACTTACGACGAGCGGACCCAGGGCACGCTGCAGTTGTTCCGCACGCAAAAGCAGCTTGACGGCACCGCGGGCGATGTCGATGTGCTGAAGAAATATGGCGTGCCCTACGAGATCCTCGACCCGGACGGCTGCATCGCGGCGGAACCGGCGCTGGCCGGCGTGCGCGAGAAATTCGTCGGAGGGCTGCGGCTGCCGCATGACGAGACCGGCGACTGCAAGATGTTCACCGACAAATTGACGGAACTCTGCGTGGCGCGCGGCGTGAAGTTCGAGTACGACACGACGATATACCGCGTCATCCGCAGCCGCAACCGCATCGCCAACCTCAGCACCAGCAAGGGTTTCAAGGCCTCCGACGCCTATGTGATGGCGCTGGGCAGCTATTCGGCGGGCTTCATGCGCCGGATGAAGCGGTCGATCCCGGTCTATCCGGTGAAGGGCTATTCGATCACCGTGCCGATCAAGGATGCCGACTTGGCGCCTGTGTCGACCGTGATGGACGAAACCTACAAGGTGGCGATCACCCGGCTGGGCGACCGCATCCGCGTCGGCGGCACGGCCGAGATCTCCGGCTTCGACCTCAGGCTGCATGAATCGCGGCGCCGCACGCTCGAACATTCGGTCGGCGATCTCTTTCCAGGCGCCGGCGCCATGCGCGAGGCGACCTTCTGGTGCGGGCTGCGGCCGATGACGCCGGATGGCCCGCCGCTGATCGGCCGCACCGAGCTTTCCAATCTCTATCTCAACACCGGCCATGGCACGCTCGGCTGGACCATGGCCTGCGGCTCGGCCAAGGTGCTTGCCGACATCATGTCGAACCGGGTGCCCGACATCGACGCCCGTGCCCTGGCGCAGGAACGCTACCTGAAATAGGAGCGGCGCGTCCTCTTGGGTGGATGCAATTCCGTACGGAAAACCGCTTTACACTTTTCCTGGAATTGCATCAGAACGCCTGCCTGACCCAGGCCTCGTCGAACAGCAGCCGGTAGGCCCAGGGGATCGTCACCTCGGTGGAAACCGGGTTCGAGTGGGCGAGATAGTCGTCGTAGATCGGCTTCATCCTGACGTAGAAGGCGGGATCGAGCACCATCATGCCGTTCTCCGAATCGTGGAAGAAGCTGCGGTTGTTGAGGTTGACCGAGGAGATGGCGACCAGCCTTTCGTCGATCATCATGATCTTGGAATGCAGCACCACGTCGGGCGCCTTGAATTCGCGGATATTGATGCGGTCGCCATATTTCTCGACGAACAGCTTGTTGAGCGCGGTGAGGAACTTGCCGCCAATATCGCCCTTGAGATCGATGCGGCCGACAATGTCGATCTTGACGCCGCGGGCGAGTGCCCGGTCAAAGGCGTGGGCGAGGCTCGGCGTCAGGTTGAGATAGGGGTTGACGATCTGGATATGGTGCTGGGCGGCATCGACCAGCTCGACGAAATAGTCCTCCAGAGCATGGTCGTCCTCGTAGGGCACGGAAATGAAATGCCGGGCGTTGCCCAGGGGGCGGCCATCGGCGCGAACCGGGATGGAGAAGGGGCGCGCCAGATTGGTGTCGGCGTCGCGCTGCCACACGGTCGACAGGTGCGCGGCAAGCGTCTCGACCGTCGGCCTGTCGGCGAACTCGATGTCGAAGTCGCTCCAGTTCGAATAGTAGTTCAGCGAAAAGCCGTCGGTCTTGCCGTATTGCTCAAGGTTCGGATAGCGCGACAGGTCGATCGGCTGGTGGAACAGGAAGCCGTCATGGATGTTGCGGCCGCCGATGATGACGCGCGAGCGCGCGGGGTCCTGCGCCAGCGTCGCCAACATCTTGATGTGAAGGACCTTGTGCAGTTGTGAAATCTGCTCGTCGATCGGCGCGCCATGATCGGCGCGCCAGCGGTATTCCTGCAACTGGACGTTAGGGAACTCGGCCGCCAGGCGGTGCAGCATGGCATCGTCCTTGTCGCGTTCCAGCACATCGGTGACCATGATGCGCACCTTGGTGCCAAGGGCCGCATGATGGCGAATCAGCCGTTCGATGATGCGGCCGGAAAAGTCCGCCTTGAATTCCAGCGAGGACAGATAGATCAGCTTCAGCCTTGGCGCCCTGGAGAAATCGAGCGGCAGTTCCGGGTCGCCCTTGTCTATTGCCGCATCGGACAGCGGCGCGCCCATCAGCGCCTCGACCTTGGCGTTGAAGCCCTCGCGCGACTTGCGCAGCAGCTTGGGTGCGCCGATCGGCATGGCGCAGGTCTGCGACAGCCAGCGGCTGGCATAGAAGGCGCGCTCAAGCGCGTCGAGGCCGGCGCTGTCGGGAACCGGGCAACGCTGGTAGCGGCTGTCGAAGCTGGCGAGCGCCGGATCGGCGGTCTCTTCGCGCCGGATGGTGAGCGGTGCGCCTGCCGGGTCAAGGCTGGAACGGATCCTCGCCGTGCAGCGGCTCAGGCTGTCGCCGGGAAACAGGCTGACCGCATCGTCCTCGCCCGACAGGCGAAAGCGGAATTCCGCGCCGGCGGCGATGGTGCGGGAGGCTCCGGCGGTCCGGATCGCCAATGCGCCGTCGCAGGTGCCCTCGATGTCGGCAGGCTGCTTGCCGGCCTGGCGTACGACGATTTCGGTGCTGCGTGCCTGCAGGCCGGAGAAATCGAAAGTCTTGGGTGCCGAGGCGCGCGCAGCCGCATCGATGTAGAGCGTCTGCCGCGAGACCCGCCAGCGTCCGGCGAAATGGCCTTCGCCGCTGCCGCCGCCGGCTGGCCGCAGATGCGCCTTGGCGACTGGTCCGGCGAGTTGCTGCAGCGTCGAATAGGTCGCCTGGAAGTCGCGATTTTGGACATCGCGGCGGTTGCGCCCGAAAGGGCCGGTGCCGTTGGCGCGATCCATGGCGCCAAGCTGGTTGTGGGCGAGCAGTGCCAGGAACCGTCTTTCATAGTCGTTGGTGCCGGCATCGCCGAAAAACCGCGACGCTGCCACCTGCGGCCCGGGCGTGCTGGCCGACAGCGAGGGCCGTGTGCAGGCCTCCTGGCCAGGCAGGAGGTCGCAGGCATCGCGGCTTGCGCCGGCGCAGCCGGCAAGGGCGATGAGCACCAGTCCGAACACGGCAGGGAGGGCGGATGCGCGGCGGTTCACCCGGCGGCTCCGGCCTTCATGGCGCTCAACTGCGCCGGGTCGCGCGGCGGCATGAAGCCTTGCGGAAAAACCTTGCAGGCCGGGATGGCGAAAGTGGCGATCAGCAGTTCCGCCTCGCCGCGCATTTTTCGCGGCGCCGTCTTGTCGTCGCGGATTGCCCTGGCCGAGGCGACAAGCGCGCCGTCGCAGTCGCAATGATTGTGGCGGGCGATATAGCAGGCGTCATGGGTCTGGCATACCGCATCGAGGCGGTCGACCGGCCGGGCCGACAGATCGCCGGTGCGGGTGCCGGGGCCGCAGTAATTGCCGATGACGAAGGGCGAGGGGCGGGCCATGACGTAGCGGATCGGTTTGGGCAATTCGGCTTCCGGCACCTTCGTCCATGGATTGGCGCATGCGGAAACCAAAAGCAGCGGCAGGATGGCAAGAACGGCTCGCATTTTTATCCGCGCCAGCTTTCTGAACGATTTTCCCCACCCGGTGGCCCTGCCTAGTGGCCGACGACCGCATGCCTGATGCCACACTGGTCGGTTTTATGGCAAGGAAAAGGCGGCGTGTGTTGGCGGGCAGTGATATTGTCGCTGCGATACAATCTTCCTGAAGGGCGCACAAACCCGACAGGCATTTGGGGGACAAACAACGATGCGGATCTACCCTCTCGTTACGATGGTAGGACTTCTTTGCTGCGTTGCAGGAGCCAATGCTGCCGACAAGACCGTTCATGACCGAAACAACGGGGTTTCGCTGACCTTTCCCGAGGAGTGGATCAATGAGCCGCTTTCCGACGAGGGGATTTTGATGAGTGTAAAATCCAGCGATCAGGGGCTTACCTGTATGGTCTCCGGCTCTCTCTACAGCCCATCGGGTTCGCCGCCCGATCCGCGCAAGTTCATCGAGGATTGGTCGATGGATACGTGGAAGTGGATGATAGGTAGATCATACAGCACAGCCAATTTCAGCAATGACAAGCTTGCAAAGTTTCCGGACGGCTACCCCGTGCGGCTTGCCGATCTGGACTTTACGGTTATCGACAAGGATAGGACCCTGTATGGCCATTCCAGGTTTGCGTTTTCGGTGCGAGGAGTGCGCTACGGCTATGTCAACTGCGCGGTGATGAGCCAGAGCGCCGAGCAGGTGAAGCAGATGTGGGCGCCAATGGCGGACAAGGCTGAGCGTGTGGTGAATTCTTTCGTTCTCGACCCGACTTAACAGCGCACTGCGATTGCCGGTTTGCCGAAAATTAGCTGAACAAGCCCCGTTCCCGCTCAACCGCCTTGGTGATGAAGCTGGCGACAATCTGGATGCGACGCAGCGGCCTGACCGATTCGTGATAGACCAGCCAGTAGGCGCGGCGGATGGGCGCCACCACATCGACGGCCACCAGTTCCGGCATCGAACGCGCGACGAAGGTGTGCAGGATGCCGATGCCTGCGCCCGAGCGCACCGCTTCGGCCTGGCCGAGCGCGGACGAAATGGCGAAGCTGGTGCGCCAGTCCGCGCTGAACTCGGCCGCGTAGTCGAGCGATGGGCTGACGATGAGATCCGGAACATAACCGATGAGCGTGTGCTGGCCGAGTTCGGCGGCGGTCCTGGGCAAACCATTGGCGTCGGCATAGGCCCGCGAAGCAAACAGGCCGAGCGAGTAGTCGACCAGCTTTCCGGCCACCAGCCGGCCCTCCGTCGGCCGCTCGACGGTGATGGCGATGTCGGCCTCGCGCCGGGACAGGGAGAAGGAGCGCGGCACCGGCACGAGCTGGATCGTCAGCTCGCGATGCAGTGCGGTCAGTTCGCCGAGACGCCTGGCCAGGAAGGCGACGCCGAAGCCGTCGGGTGCTCCGATGCGCACCGTGCCCGAAACGTCGTCCTCGCCGGCAATGGTCGAGCGCGCGGCGATCATGTCGCCCTCCATGCGCTCGGCAATATCGAGGAAGCGCTCGCCGGCGGGCGTCAGTTCGCTGCCGGTGGTCAGGCGGCGAAAGAGTTTTGTACGCAGCGCGTCTTCGAGCGCGGCGATGCGGCGCGACACGGTGGCGTGGTTGAGCTCCAGCCGTCTGGCGGCGCCAAGGATCTGGCCGGCGCGGGCGACGGCGAGGAAGATGCGGACGTCATCCCAGTTCATGGGAATCCTTCAGGAGATATGTTGTGACCACCATTTGCGAGAATTGATGCGCGCTCGTCAATCGATATCTAATTTTCGCACAACGGTTGCGTTCTCCCTCGCGTTGCCTTCGACCCCGCAAAGGCGGACAATACAGCATCACAAACCAGGGAGAGAAATCATGATCGAATACGGTCATTTCATCGGCGGCAAGCGTGTCGCCGGCACCAGCGGCCGCAAGCAAGATGTCATGCAGCCCATGGACGGCTCCGTGCGCGGCACGGTGGCGCTGGCCTCGCAGGCGGAACTGCGCGCGGCGGTCGAGGATGCCAAGGCGGCGCAGCCGAAATGGGCCGCCACCAACCCGCAGCGCCGCGTGCGCGTGCTGATGAAATTCCTCGAACTGGTCGCCCGCGACTATGACGAACTGGCCGACATACTGGCGCGCGAGCACGGCAAGACGATCGCCGACGCCAAGGGTGACATCCAGCGCGGCCTCGAAGTGGTGGAAGTCTGCATCGGCGCGCCGCATATGATGAAGGGCGAGTTCACCGATGGCGCCGGCCCCGGCATCGATGTCTACTCGATGCGCCAGCCGCTCGGCGTCGTCGCCGGCATCACGCCGTTCAACTTCCCGGCGATGATCCCGCTGTGGAAGATCGCGCCTGCGATTGCATGCGGCAATGCCTTCATCCTGAAGCCGTCCGAGCGTGACCCGGGCGTGCCGATCCGCATCGCCGAATTGTTCCTCGAGGCTGGCCTGCCGGCAGGCATCCTCAACGTCGTCAACGGCGACAAGGAAGTCGTCGACGCCATCCTCGACGATCCCGACATCAAGGCCGTCGGCTTCGTCGGCTCGACGCCGATCGCCCACTACATCTATTCGCGCGGCACGGCGGCCGGCAAGCGCGTGCAGTGCTTCGGCGGCGCCAAGAACCACATGATCATCATGCCCGACGCCGATATGGACCAGACCGTCGACGCGCTGATCGGCGCCGGCTACGGCTCCGCCGGCGAACGCTGCATGGCGATCTCGGTGGCGGTTCCGGTCGGCAACGACACCGCCAACCGGCTAATGGAGAAGCTGGTTCCGCGTGTCGAGAGCCTGAAGGTCGGCCCATCGACGGATTCGGCCGCCGATTTCGGCCCGCTGGTGACGGCGCAGGCGCTGGAGCGCGTGAAGGGTTACGTCGACACCGGCGTCAAGGAAGGCGCCAAGCTGGTCGTCGACGGCCGAGGCTTCAAGATGCAGGGCTACGAGAACGGCTACTATATGGGCGGCTGCCTGTTCGACAACGTCACCGCAGACATGCGCATCTACAAGGAAGAGATCTTCGGGCCGGTGCTCTCGGTGGTGCGCGCCCCGACCTATGAGAGCGCGATCAAGCTCGCCAATGACCACGAAATGGGCAATGGCGTCGCCATCTTCACCCGCGACGGCGACGCCGCGCGTGACTTTGCCTCGCGCGTCCAGGTCGGCATGGTCGGCGTCAACGTGCCGATCCCGGTGCCGATCGCCTATTACACGTTCGGCGGGTGGAAGGCGTCGTCCTTCGGCGACCTGAACCAGCATGGCCCGGACGCCTTCCGTTTCTACACCAAGACCAAGACGGTGACCTCGCGCTGGCCGTCCGGCATCAAGGACGGTGCGGAATTCGTCATCCCGACGATGAACTGATCGGGAAACGTTCCAAATGAAAAGAGGCGGCTCATCCCGCCTCTTTTTGTTTTTGTCGTTCGCTTGCCTCCTTCAGACCGTCGGTATGGTGCCGCCGTCGATGACGTATTCGGCGCCGTGGATTGCCGAAGCGCGGTCCGAAACAAGGAATGCCACAAGTTCCGCAACCTCCTGCGGCCATGCCGGCCGGCCGATCGGGATGCCGCCCAGCGCATCCATGATGCCCTGGCGGGCGGTTGCCTCATCCGAGCCCGAGTGGGATGCCAGCCGCTTCACCATGGCTTCCGATGCGCTGGTGTGGATCCAGCCCGGGGCCACGCTGTTGACCCGGATGCCTTTCGGACCGAGTTCCTTGGATAGCGCCTTGCTGTAGGTTGAAAGGGCTGCCTTGGCCGCCGCATAGGCGATGGTGGATTCGTGCAGCGGCAGGCGGCGCTGGATCGACGATATGTGGATGATCACGCCTGCGCCTTGCTCGATCATGCCGGGAATCAGCAAGCGATCGAGCCGCACCGCCGCCAGCAGATTGAGGCTGAGCTCGTCCTGCCAGAGCTGATCGGTCAGTCCGGCAAATCCGCCGCCGGGGCTTTTCGAACCGCCGACGCTGTGCACGATGATGTCGATGCCGCCAAGCTGCTTCATTATGGCCGCGGCCACTGTCTCGGTGCCCGCCAAAGTACTCACATCGGCCTGCACGAACAGCTCTTGCGATGATGCTTCGGTCGCTGAGCGGGCAGTGGTAATAACGATCGCGCCTGCCGCCGAAAGCCTGCGCACGATGGCTTCGCCGGCGCCCTTGGTGCCGCCGGTGACCAGAACGCGCTTGCCGGCAAATTCCCGGTCGTCGAACGCAAATTTCTGAACGATGGTCATGCGCCGATCTCCAGTCGCATGATCCGGTCGCCGGCCAGCGTGAAGACGTAGTGGAGCGTCGCTGGGCTGCCCGGGAAATTGCCTGAGACGATGCCGGCGATCCACCATGCATCGCCATGGACCGTCGCGTCGGCGACCTCGACGGTCACCCGGTATTTGCGTGTCGTCTCCTCCATCCAGCCGCGGATGGCGGCCGGACCCCGATGGGTTTTGCCTTCGTCCTTGACCGTGGCGTCCGACGCGAAGGGCGCCAGCATGGCGTCGATGTCATGCCTGTTCTTGGCGGCGAAATAGTTGGCCAGCGGCTGCGGAAGGTTTGCGGTCATGGTGTCGTCTCCGGTGCGGGTTGCCGCCGCCGGGGGAGGCCGGCGGCGCTTGTGCGGCCTCTAAAATGAGATATGCTGGTGAAATGACAAGAACCGACGAAAAAGTAAGGTACTTACCTGAAAGTAAGGCTGGGCCTGAAAGTAAGGCTGGGCCTGAAAGTAAGGCTGGGCCTGAAAGTAAGGTTGAGCCCGAGACACTGACGCCGTTGTCGGCGGCCAGCGGCGTCGAGAATGTGCTGCGTATCCTAGAGGGCCGCTGGAAGCTGGTGATCCTGTTTCATCTGTTCGGCGGC
Source organism: Mesorhizobium sp. HAY1-8B (assembly GCF_056868045.1). Classification (NCBI taxonomy): domain Bacteria; kingdom Pseudomonadati; phylum Pseudomonadota; class Alphaproteobacteria; order Hyphomicrobiales; family Phyllobacteriaceae; genus Mesorhizobium; species Mesorhizobium sp. HAY1-8B. Next base: position 480,114 of record NZ_CP200321.1, on the reverse strand, counting down.
AAGGTGCTGCGCTTTTCCGACCTCGAACGGGCGATCCCGACAATCTCGCAGAAAATGCTGATCCAGCAGTTGCGGCAGATGGAGAGCGACGGCATCGTGCGCCGTATTGTGCACCACCAGGTGCCGCCCAAGGTCGAGTACTGCCTGACCGATTGGGGTCAGGCCCTGTGCCCGGCCCTCGACGCCTTGTTGAAATGGGCGGCACTCCGCGACCCGGCGGAAGCTTGACGGGGTCGTCGTCTGCATCGCGCCGCGAGCTCCGGAATGACGCTTGTTTTCGGATCGGGACCTCACCATATCGATTCCAGGGAATGGTAAAGTTCCCAGACGACAGACCGGAAACCAGAAGGAGTGACGTGATGAAGACGTCGAACCCGGCCTGGAGCGTTCCGGTGCATTGAGGCTGCCCCATGTGCCTCCCTTTGCCGGAACGCCAAGGCGAAGGAGGTGCCAAATGGCACACAAATTTTCGTTTCGATGGATCAGGATAGCCGTGATCGGCGCCGCGCTCGCGCTGTCGGCGCTATCGGCGCAGGCGCAGTTTATCTGCGGCGGCCACAGCGACATCGTCGCGGGACTGGCGCAGGCCTTTCAACAAAAGCAGATCGGCTACGGTGTTGTCGGCCAAGCCGCCATTGTCGAGGTCTATGTTTCGGCGAGTGGGACCTGGTCCATGCTGGTGACCGATGTGAACGGCCGAAGCTGCATCTTCGCGACCGGCGATGGATGGGAGAATACCGCCATCAACGCCGCGCAAGGGATCTGATCGCCCGTTCAGCGCGTCGCCGCCGTCTCGGCATGGCCACGCAGGAGCGCCATCAGCCGCTTGGCATCCTTGGCCGCGGCCTCCTCATCGCCGTCGAGGATCGAGCGGATCAGCGCGACGTGATGCTCGGCTGACTCGGCCAGGCCCGTATCCGCCTTGTAGCGGAACCAGAAGCGGCGGCTGTGGGTCTGCAGGGGCGCGGCCAGACGGGCGGCGAACGGATTGTCGGCGGCCAGCGCCAGCGCTTCGTCGAGCGCCTTGTCGGCCTGGATGAAGGCAAGCACATTGCCTGATATGACCGCCTTCTGCATGGCCAGCGCCGCCTCGTGAAACAGATCGGCGGCCTCGCGGGTGACGAAGCGGGCGGCCGAGCGGGCAAGCACCACCTCGACGCCGCGCCGGGCATCGAGAACGCGCAACCAGTCGCCGGGATGCAGCGGCGCGATCGCGATGCCGGCGCGGGGCCTGACGTCGAGCAGCCCTTCCCAGGCCAGTCGCTGGATCGCCTCGCGCACGGGCGTGCGGCCGAGCGCCAGCCTTTCGATGAGCGCGCCCTCGGTGACAAAGCTCGCCGGCGCCAGCTCCAGCGTGACGATCATATGCTCGAGCACACGGTAGGCCTTGGTCGCGGCCGGCTCGGATGCCGATCCTGGTTCGATGGATATCAAAGGTGGTCTCCTGATATATCTAGAATATATCATAACAGATTCCGCATTGACAGCGGCTTTCTTAATAGATATACGACTGATATATCAGATGGAGAGATAGCTATGTGGACCGGAGTTTTCCCCGCAGTCACGACCAAATTCACCGCCGACGATCGGCTCGACCACGCCGAGATGGAGCGCTGCTTCAACCTGCAGATGGAGGCCGGCTGCGACGGCATCATCGTCTGCGGCTCGCTCGGCGAAGGGCCGATGCTGTCGCATGACGAGAAGATCGAGGTGCTGAAGACCGCGCAGAAAGTCGCCGGCAAGAAGCCCGTGCTGCTGACGGTCAACGAGGCGGGTACCCGCGAGGCGGCCAGCATCGCCAAGCGCGCCGCCAAGGAAGGCGCCAACGGCCTGATGGTGGTGCCGAGCCCGATCTACCACACCAACGCGGAAGAGACTGTCGCGGCGCTGCGCGCCGTCGCCGAAGCCGGCGACCTGCCGGTCATGATCTATTCCAACCGGCTTGCCTACCGTGTCGACGTCACCGTCGATCAGATGGAGGAGCTGGCATCGGACAAACGTTTTGTCGCCATCAAGGAATCCTCGGACGACATTCGCCGCTCGACAGAGATCATCAACCGCCTGGGCAGCCGCTACGACCTGTTCACCGGCGTCGACAATCTGGCCTTCGAGGCGCTGTCGGTCGGCGCCATTGGCTGGGTGGCCGGCCTGGTCACCGCCTTCCCGCGCGAGACCGTCGCCATCTATCAGCTGATGAAGCAGGGCCGCCGCGAGGAGGCACTCGCCATCTACCGCTGGTTCCGGCCGCTGCTCGACCTCGACGTCTCGACCTATCTGGTGCAGAACATCAAGCTCGCGGAAGTCTTCGCCATCAACACCAATGACCGTGTGCGCATGCCGCGCCAGCCCTTGTCGGGCGAGCGCCGCAAGGCGGTCGAGAAGATCGTCAAGGACGCTCTGGCGGTTCGTCCGAAGCTGCCGCAGTTCTGAGGGCTTTCTTCTCCCCGTTCACCGGGAGAAGATGGTCGCGGTCAGGGGAGAGGCAGCATAGACGTGCAGGGAAATTCCAAATCTCCAGACGAGAGGCGCCGTCCCTCATCGGCCCTTCGGGCGCCTTCTCCCCGTGAACGGGGGAAGGGGAAGACATCGCCATCATCGGCGGCGGTATCATCGGCATTTGCGCGGCGGCCTTCCTTGCCGAGGCCGGGCGAAACGTAACGGTCTTCGACCGCACCGGCATCTGCGAGGAAACGAGTTCCGGCAATGCCGCCGCCCTTGCCTTCTCCGACGTGCTGCCGATGGCGCACAAGGGCATGATCAAGAATCTGCCGAAATGGCTGGCCGATCCGCTCGGCCCACTCAGCATTCCACCGGCCTACCTGCCGAAGCTGCTGCCCTGGCTGATCCGCTTCTGGCGCGCCGGCGCACCGGCGAAATACGAGGCCAGCCTCGCCGCCCAGGCCGGCCTGATGAAGCTCGCCGAAGCGGAATGGATGGGCTTGCTCGATCGTTCCGGTACAAGGCGCATGCTGCGCGAGGATGGCTCGCTCGAATTCTATGAAAGCGAAGCCGAGTTCCGCGCCTCGCTGCCGGGCTGGGCGGCGCGCGAACGTTTCGGCATCGGCTTCCGCCATGTCGAGGGCGAAAGTCTGGCGGATCTGCAGCCGGGCCTTTCACCGCGCTTCATCAAGGGCACCTTCGTACCGGGCTGGAAGACGGTCGCCGATCCAAAGCTGCTCGGCAAGGCGATTTGGGCTTACGCCGAGGCCAAGGGTGCCCGCTTTGAAATGGCGCGCATCGACCGGATAGCGACGGACCAGAATGGCGCGACACTGACACTGGCCGACGGCACCAGTCGGCAAGCCAGGCAGCTCGTCGTCGCCGCCGGCGCCTGGTCGCACCTTTTGGCGCGACAGCTCGGCGACCGCATCCCGCTGGAGACCGAGCGCGGCTACAATACGACCTTGCCGCGGAACGCCTTCGATGTGAGGCGGCAACTGATCTTCTCAGGCCATGGCTTCGTCATCACGCCGCTCGAAACGGGCCTGCGCGTTGGCGGGGCGGTCGAACTCGGCGGTATCGAGCGGCCGCCCAATTTCAACCGGTCGAAAGCGCTGTTGCGGAAGGCGCAGCAATTCCTGCCGGGGCTCAACCCGTCCGGCGGCCGCGAATGGATGGGGTTCCGGCCCTCACTGCCGGATTCCGTGCCTGTCATCGGCAAGGCGCCGGGAAGCCGGTCGGTTGTCTATGCCTTCGGCCATGGCCATCTCGGCCTGACGCAGGCGGCGGCGACCGGGCGGTTGATCCGGGAACTCGTCCTGGGGCAGACTCCGCAGGTTGATCTGGCCCCTTTCAGCCCACAACGGTTTTGATTTTCGAGGAGCGACATGGCCAAGAAATCCTTCTTCTGCATCGACGGCCACACTTGCGGCAATCCGGTGCGGCTGGTCGCCGGCGGCGGCCCGCTGCTTGCGGGCTCGACCATGATGGAAAGGCGCGCGCACTTCCTCGCCGAATATGACTGGATCCGCACCGGCCTGATGTTCGAGCCGCGCGGCCACGACGTGATGTCGGGTTCGATCCTCTATCCGCCGACGCGCGAGGATTGCGACATCGCGATCCTGTTCATCGAAACCTCCGGCTGCCTGCCGATGTGCGGCCACGGCACCATAGGCACGGTGACGATGGCGATCGAACACGGGCTGATCAAGCCGAAGACGCCAGGTGTGCTGAGGCTCGACACGCCGGCCGGCCTGGTCATCGCCGAGTACAAACAGGTCGGCGAGTATGTCGAAGAGGTGCGCATCACCAACGTACCGTCGTTCCTCTATGCCGAAGGCCTGACGGTCGAATGTCCCGGGCTCGGCGAGATCACCGTCGATGTCGCCTATGGCGGCAATTTCTACGCCATCGTGGAGCCGCAGAAGAACTTTCGCGACATGGCGGATTATTCGGCCGGCGATCTTATCGCCTGGAGCCCGGTGGTGCGGCAGCGGCTCAACGAGAAATACACCTTCGTGCATCCGGAAAACCCCGGCATCAACCGGCTCTCGCACATGCTGTGGACGGGCGAGCCGACGGTGGAAGGGGCCGATGCCCGCAATGCCGTCTTCTACGGCGACAAGGCGATAGACCGCTCACCGTGCGGCACAGGCACCTCGGCGCGCATGGCGCAGCTTCATGCCAAGGGCAATCTGAAGGCCGGCGACGCCTTCGTGCATGAATCGATCATCGGTTCGCTGTTCAAGGGCAAGGTCGAAAAAGAGGTCACCGTGGCTGGCAAGCCGGCGATCATTCCCTCGATCGGCGGCTGGGCACGGATGACCGGACTGAACACGATCTTCATCGACGACCGGGATCCGTTCGCGCATGGTTTTGTTGTCAAGTAGGAGGAATCCTGCCCTTGCGGAAAGGTATGTGGCAAAAGAACGAACCATGTCAGGAACGCAACAATTCGTCCTATCACCTAATTTTGACGGCAGTTTCTTCGAAACGGAGCGCATTATACGTCTGAATCATCAAGGACATTGCGTTATGCCAATGCTAGGGTCCGCGATAGTCCAGGGTCGGGTGCAAAGAATGGGCGGTCGGAACGACGTGAATCGGAAACACGCGGGGCGATCAAAAAAATCACGTTGCAATCCGGGCTCGAAACTTTACGACTAGGGGAAATACGAAAAGGGATGCGTCTGCATGGGCGACATTCCAGGGGAGCCATGTACACATGCAGTACTTTGTCCAGCAGCTTATCAACGGGCTGACGCTGGGATCGATCTATGGGCTGATCGCGATCGGCTACACGATGGTCTACGGCATCATTGGCATGATCAACTTCGCCCATGGCGACATTTTCATGGTGGGCGCCTTCACGGCGCTGATCGTCTTCCTCATCCTCGGCGCGCTGTTTTATTCGGTGCCCGTGGTCATCGCGCTGCTGGTCATGATGATCGTGGCGATGCTGCTCACCAGCCTCTATAACTGGACGATCGAGAAGGTGGCCTACAGGCCGCTGCGCGGTTCGTTCCGGCTGGCGCCGCTGATCACCGCCATCGGCATGTCGATCGCACTGTCGAACTTCGTCCAGGTCACGCAAGGCCCGCGCAACAAGCCGATTCCGCCGATGGTCAGCCAGGTCTATAACATCAACGGCGTCAGCGTTTCCCTCAAGCAGATCATCATCGTCGTCGTCACGGCGCTGCTTCTGGTGCTGTTCTGGTACCTGGTCAACAGGACCTCGCTTGGCCGCGCCCAGCGCGCCTGCGAGCAGGACCGCAAGATGGCCGCGCTGCTCGGCATCGATGTCGACCGCACAATCTCGATCACCTTCATCATGGGCGCGGCCCTTGCCGCCGTCGCCGGCACGCTGTTCCTGATGTATTACGGCGTCATCGCCTTCTCCGACGGCTTCGTCCCAGGGGTGAAGGCGTTCACCGCGGCGGTGCTTGGCGGCATAGGCTCGCTTCCCGGTGCCGTGCTCGGCGGGTTGCTGATCGGCTTCATCGAGAGCATGTGGTCGGCCTATTTCTCGATCGACTACAAGGACGTGGCGGCGTTCTCGATCCTGGCCATCGTGCTGATCTTCCTGCCTTCCGGCATATTGGGCCGGCCAGAAGTCGAAAAGGTCTGAGACCATGGCCGTGACCGTTTCTCCCGACCGCGACACCGTCGCCAACCCCGTGCCGCGCGCATTGCGCGAGGCCTTGTATGCTGGCGCCATCGCGCTTGGCCTGTTCGTGCTGTTCATCGGGCTCAGAACCGACCAGAACATGTCCAACGAACTGGTCGTCGTGCAGCGCTGGGGCCTGCTCGCCGCCGTGGTCATCGCGACCGCGGTCGGACGCTTTCTCTACGTTGCCTACGGCCAACCCTTCATGGCCAACCAGAAGATCGCCAACGTAGCCACCGGCCTGTTGCCGGCCAGCGTGGCGTCGCGTTTCTTCACGCTGCCGGCCTTCATCGGGGCCATCGTCGCGGCGGTGCTGTTGTTCGTGTTCAACAACTCGCTCGCCGGATGGGTGGGAGCGGAACCGGCGGGCTACCTGCAATTCCTGCGCGCCCTGGCGGTCATTTATGTGCTGGCCTGCGTGATCTACTATTTCCGCGGCTTCATCCATGCCAACTTCACCAAGCTCGGCATTGCCGCGCTGGTGCTCTACCCGATTCTTGTCGTCGCCGTGCTGTCGCTCATGTCGTGGTCTGTCGCCACCGGGCTGCAGGGCTCGCTGAAATGGGTCGACAATTTCGGCATCCAGATCCTGATCTATGTGATGCTGGCCTGGGGACTGAACATCGTCGTCGGCCTCGCCGGCCTGCTCGACCTCGGCTACGTCGCCTTCTACGCGGTCGGCGCTTACGCCTACGCGCTGCTCGCCACGCATTTCGGCCTGTCGTTCTGGATCCTGCTGCCGGCCGCGGGCGCCATGGCGGCGCTGTGGGGGGTGCTGCTCGGCTTTCCGGTGCTGCGCCTGCGCGGCGACTACCTGGCGATCGTCACGCTCGCCTTCGGTGAGATCATCCGCCTGGTGCTGATCAACTGGCGCGACGTGACCAATGGCTCGGCCGGCATTTCCGGCATTCCGAAAGTCACCTTCTTCGGTCTGATGACCTTCAACGTTTCGGACCCCAACTACATCGCCAAGGTTCTGCACCTCGCGACCTCGAGCGCCTACTACAAGATATTCCTCTACTACCTGATCCTGGCGCTGGCGCTGCTCACCGCCTTCGTCACGATCCGCCTGCGGCGCATGCCTGTCGGCCGTGCCTGGGAAGCGCTGCGCGAGGACGAGATCGCCTGCCGCTCGCTCGGCATCAACACGACGACGACCAAGCTGACGGCGTTTGCCACCGGTGCCATGTTCGGCGGGTTCGCCGGCTCGTTCTTCGCCGCGCGGCAAGGTTTCGTCAGCCCCGAATCCTTCGTCTTCCTGGAATCGGCCATCATCCTGGCCATCGTCGTGCTCGGCGGCATGGGGTCGCTGGTCGGCATCGCGGTCGCCGCGATGGTGATGATCGGCGGCACCGAGGCGCTGCGCGAACTCGACTTCCTCAAGCAGGTCTTCGGGCCTGATTTCACCCCGGAACTCTACCGCATGCTTCTGTTCGGGATGGCCATGGTCATCGTCATGCTGTGGAAGCCGCGCGGTTTCGTCGGCAGTCGTGAACCAACCGCCTTCCTCAAGGAGCGAAGGGCTGTCTCAAGCTCCTTCACCAAGGAGGGCCACGGCTGATGAATGCGACCACGCAAATGAAAGAAGCCATCCTGCAGGTCGATCATCTGTCGATGAAGTTCGGCGGCCTGGTCGCCATCGGCGACCTGTCCTTCACCGCCAGGCGCGGCGAGATCACGGCACTAATCGGCCCCAACGGTGCCGGCAAGACCACCGTGTTCAACTGCATCACCGGCTTCTACAAGCCGTCGGAAGGCATGATCACGCTCAACCGCGCCGACGGTTCGAGCTATCTGCTCGAACGGTTGCCCAACCATGAGATCCCGGCGCGCGCCAAGGTGGCGCGTACCTTCCAGAACATCCGCCTGTTCTCGGGCATGACGCTGCTGGAGAACCTTTTGGTCGCCCAGCACAACAAGCTGATGAAGGCATCGGGCTATACGATCCTAGGCCTGTTCGGCTTCAGCGGCTACCGCAAGGCCTCGGCCGAATCGGTGGACCTGGCCAGACATTGGCTCGAGAAGGCCGATCTCGTCGACCGGGCCGACGATCCGGCCGGCGACCTGCCCTATGGCGCGCAGCGGCGTCTCGAGATCGCGCGTGCCATGTGCACCGGGCCCGAGCTTCTGTGCCTCGACGAGCCGGCGGCCGGCCTCAATCCGAAGGAATCGGCGGCACTCAACGAACTCTTGATGGACATCAAGCATACAACCGGCACCTCGATACTCCTGATCGAGCACGACATGTCGGTGGTCATGCAGATTTCCGACCACGTCGTGGTGCTGGAATACGGTCGCAAGATCTCCGACGGCAATCCGCAGTCGGTGCGCACCGATCCGCGCGTCATCGCCGCCTATCTCGGCGTCGACGACGAGGAGGTCGAGACCGTGCTGACCGAGGTCGGCGACGAGGACGTCATCGAGCAGCTCGACATCGGGCCGGATGCCGCGCATGGCCCGGGGACATCGTCATCCTACCTGGCAGGACCGGTGACCGACACCGTCGGACACAGCGAGGGCGAGCGCGTCACCGTGTCGAAGGGCGCCTCGAAAGCGGCGCAGATCGATGCCCGCGCGGCCACCGTGGTGAGCAAACCTGTCGGGACACCATCAAGATCGGCCGCGAAGGCCGGAGCGGCGAAGGCCGCACCGAAGAAAACCGCCACCAAGGCGCCCGCGGCGAAGGCTGAAGGCATTTCGAACCGCCTTGCCGCCCCTCGTGGCGGCAAGGCAGACAATCTGACCCGCATCAAGGGCATCGGCACGGTCAACGAAAAGAAGCTCAACGAACACGGCATCTTCCACTTCGACCAGATCGGCGCCTGGAAGAAGGCCGACGTCGAGGCGGCCGAAGCCTATCTCGCCTTCGACGGGCGCATCGCGCGCGAGGAGTGGGTCAAGCAGGCCAAGCTGCTCGGTCAGGGCAAGGATACGGAATTCTCGCGCCGTGTCGACGCGGGCAAGGTGGCAGCCAGCCATACTTCGGCAAAGAGTGCCACTGCGGCATCCGGGAAGGCCGCGGCCAAACCTGTGTCGAGCAAGCGTGGAGGGGGCAAATAATGGCCGGGACAAGGCTGCTCGATATCAAGGGCGTTGAGACCTACTACGGCAACATCCGGGCGCTGAACGGCGTCGATGTCTCCGTCAACGAGGGCGAGATCGTGGCGCTGATCGGCGCCAACGGCGCCGGCAAGTCGACGCTGATGATGACCATTTTCGGGGCTCCGCGCGCCCGCACGGGCACAATCACCTTCGCCGGCACCGACATCACCCAATTGCCGACGCACGAAATCGCACGCATGCGCATCGCGCAATCACCCGAAGGCCGACGCATCTTCCCGCGCATGACGGTGATGGAAAACCTGCAAATGGGCGCCAGCCTCGACAATCTCAAGCACTATGACGAGGACGTCGAGAAGGTGTTCACGCTGTTCCCGCGGCTGAAGGAGCGCATCGCCCAGCGCGGCGGCACGCTGTCGGGCGGCGAGCAGCAAATGCTGTCGATCGGACGCGCGCTGATGGCGCGGCCGAAACTGCTTCTGCTCGACGAGCCGTCGCTGGGGCTGGCGCCGCTGATCGTCAAGCAGATCTTCGATGCCATCCGCGAGCTGAACCGCACGCAAGGGCTGACCGTGTTCCTCGTAGAGCAGAATGCCTTCGGCGCGCTGAAGCTCGCCACGCGCGGCTATGTCATGGTCAACGGCAATGTGACGATGAGCGGCACCGGCAAGGAACTGCTCGCCAATCCGGAAGTGCGCGCCGCCTATCTCGAAGGCGGACATCACTGAGTTCAGGAGTCCTCACCATGCAAGGCATTCTCTACGAAGAACCGTCAATCTGGCAGTTCTTCTTCGTCACCTGCCTGCTCGGCGGTTGGGCAGCCTGGATGACTGGCAAGGCCAGCGCCCAGACATGGCGCAGCTTCATCCAGCTGTTCGCTTATCTGCTCGGGCTCGGCATCGGCATCCGCTTCATCCACCATGCGCTGTTCAACGGCACGATGTTCTCGCTGCATTACTATATCGTCGACACCATCGTACTGATGATACTGGGTTTCGTTGGCTATCAATACACACGAACCAACCAGATGGTCACACAGTATAATTGGCTCTACGAAAGAGCTTCAATCTTGAGCTGGAAACCCAAAGGTTGAGGCTCGTCATTAACGCCGCGTCAGGGATGAATCGGCGTGACAAGTGCCTGAAAATCGGCAAACTATGCTTTCTGCGATAAGGGTGGGCATCGCATGAAAGCTTCATCCACGCCCACTCCGTTAATGGGAGCGTTTAAATGAAAAAGTCACTTTTGTCCGCCGTTGCCCTGACCGCGCTGGTCGCGTTCAGCGGCAATGCGTGGGCTGATGTCATGTTCGGCGTGGCCGGTCCGATCACCGGTCCGAACGCGGCCTTCGGCGCACAGCTGCAGAAGGGCGCCGAAGCGGCCGTCGCCGCGATCAATGCCAAGGGCGGCATCAACGGCGAGCAGATCAAGCTTGAAGTCGGCGACGACGTCTCCGATCCGAAGCAGGGTATCTCGGTCGCCAACAAGTTCGTCGGCGACGGCGTCAAGTTCGTGGTCGGCCACTTCAACTCGGGCGTGTCGATCCCGGCCTCGGAAGTCTACGCTGAAAACAACATCGTCGAAGTCACGCCGGCCGCGACCAATCCGAAGTTCACCGAGCGTGGCCTGTGGAACGTGTTCCGTACCTGCGGACGCGACGACCAGCAGGGCGGCATCGCCGGCGCCTATATCGCCGCGAATTTCAAGGATGCCAAGGTCGCCGTCGTGCACGACAAGACGCCCTATGGCCAGGGCCTTGCCGATGAAACCAAGAAGGCGATGAATGCCGCCGGCGTCACGGAAGTGATGTATGAAGGCGTCAATGTCGGCGACAAGGACTTCTCGGCGCTCATCGCCAAGATGAAGGAAGCCGGCGTCACCCTGATCTACTGGGGCGGCCTGCACACCGAAGCCGGCCTGATCATCCGCCAGTCCGCGGACCAGGGCCTCAAGGCCACGCTGATGTCGGGTGACGGCATCGTCACCGACGAACTCGCAGCGATCGCGGGCGACGCTGTCGCCGGCACGCTCAACACGTTCGGTCCCGACCCGCGCCTGATCCCGGCCAACAAGGAACTCGTCGAAAAGTTCCGCGCGCAGGGCTTCGAGCCCGAGGCCTACACGCTCTACGCCTATGCCGCCGTGCAGGCGATCGCCGAGGCGGCCACCAAAGCCAAGTCGAACGATCCGCAGGCTGTTGCCAAGGCACTGCATGAAAACGGACCGTACCCGACCGTTCTGGGCGATCTTGCCTATGACGCCAAGGGCGACCCGAAGCTGCCGGGCTACATCATGTACGAGTGGAAGAAGAAGGACGACGGAAAGTATTCCTGGTTCCCGAAATAAGCTGCTTCAGCAGGTCTGATATCCATGATGCCCGGCGCGTTGCGCCGGGCATTTTCTTTGACCGTCGACGTGGCATGACGGGCGCCGCACAACAGGCACACAGCACGCTCTTTAGCCGGTAAACATCGAAGCACCGGCGGCGCTCGCGGCCATGAGGCCAAACTTTCGAGCCGATGCGGGCGGGTTCCTGATAAAAAATCCATTTAAATCGGTTTAATCGCGCGCCGATTCTGTTTGCACTGCAGCATTTTCACGCTAATCATTGCGCCGATTTCCCGTCCCCTTCCGCTGCTGGAGCCCAGTCCTTGGCAATCACGAAGATCCTCGTCGCCAACCGGTCAGAAATCGCCATCCGCGTCTTTCGCGCGGCCAACGAACTGGGCCTCAAAACCGTGGCGATCTGGGCCGAGGAGGACAAATATTCGCTGCACCGCTTCAAGGCCGACGAAAGCTACCAGGTCGGGCGCGGCCCGCATCTCAACAAGGACATGGGGCCGATCGAGAGTTATCTGTCGATCGAGGAAGTGATCCGCGTCGCCAGGCTTTCAGGCGCCGATGCCATCCATCCGGGCTACGGGCTGCTGTCCGAAAGCCCCGAATTCGCCGAAGCCTGCGCGCAAGCCGGCATCACCTTCATCGGCCCGAAGCCGGACACGATGCGCCGCCTCGGCAACAAGGTCGCGGCGCGCAACCTCGCTATCGAGGTCGGCGTGCCGGTCATCCCAGCCACGGACCCGTTGCCGGACGATATGGAGGCGGTCAAGAGACTGGCCAAGGAGATCGGCTATCCGGTGATGCTGAAGGCCTCGTGGGGCGGCGGTGGACGCGGCATGCGCGCCATCCGGTCCGAGGCCGATCTCGCCCGTGAAGTCACGGAAGGCAAGCGCGAGGCCAAGGCCGCCTTCGGCAAGGACGAGGTCTATCTCGAAAAGCTGATCGAACGCGCCCGCCATGTCGAGGTGCAGGTGCTTGGCGACACGCACGGCAATGTCGTGCACCTGTTCGAGCGCGACTGCTCGATCCAGCGCCGCAACCAGAAGGTCGTCGAACGGGCGCCCGCTCCCTATCTCGAAATGTCGCAACGCGAGGAGCTTTGTGGCCATGCGCTGAAGATCGCGCGCGAAACCAGCTATATCGGTGCCGGCACGGTCGAGTTCCTGCAGGATGCCGATACCGGAAAATTCTATTTCATCGAGGTCAATCCGCGCATCCAGGTCGAGCACACCGTCACCGAGCAGGTGACCGGCATCGACATCGTCAAGGCGCAGATCCACATTCTCGACGGCTTCGCCATCGGCACACCGCAGTCGGGCGTGCCGGCGCAGAGGGACATCAGGCTGAATGGCCATGCCCTGCAGTGCCGCATCACCACCGAGGATCCCGAGCACAATTTCATTCCGGACTATGGCCGCATCACCGCCTATCGCGGCGCCACCGGCTTCGGCATCCGCCTCGACGGCGGCACCGCCTATTCAGGCGCGGTCATCACCCGCTTCTACGATCCGTTGCTGGAGAAGGTGACGGCGTGGGCGCCAACACCGGCCGAGACGATTGCCCGCATGAATCGCGCGCTGCGCGAATTCCGCATCCGCGGCGTCGCCACCAATCTCACCTTCCTCGAAGCGATCATCAACCACCCGAGCTTCGCGGACAATTCCTATACGACCAAGTTCATCGACACGACGCCGGAGCTGTTCCAGCAGGTCAAGCGTCAGGATCGGGCGACCAAGCTGCTCAACTACCTGGCCGATGTCAGCGTCAATGGCCATCCCGAGACGCGCGGCCGGCCGATGCCGAAGGCCGATGCGGCCGCACCCGTCGTGCCCTACCTCAACGGCAATGTGCCTGCTGGCAGCAAGCAGAAGCTCGACGTGCTGGGGCCGGAGAAATTCGCCGTCTGGATGCGCGAACAGAAAGAGGTGCTGGTCACCGACACGACGATGCGTGACGGCCACCAGTCGCTGCTGGCCACGCGCGTGCGCACACACGACATCGCCGGCATCGCCGGTACCTACGCACGCGCCCTGCCGCAGCTTCTGTCGCTCGAATGCTGGGGCGGTGCGACCTTCGACGTCGCCATGCGCTTCCTCACCGAGGATCCGTGGGAGCGGCTCTCGCTGGTGCGCGAGGCGGCCCCCAACCTGTTGCTGCAGATGTTGCTGCGCGGCGCCAACGGCGTCGGCTACACCAACTATCCCGACAATGTCGTGCAGCATTTCGTCAAGCAGGCGGCGAGCGGCGGTATCGATCTGTTCCGCGTCTTCGATTGCCTGAACTGGGTCGAGAACATGCGCGTCGCCATGGACGCCGTCGGCGCCGAGGGCAAGCTGATCGAAGCGGCGATGTGCTACACCGGCGACATTCTCGACCCGGCGCGGGCCAAGTACGATCTGAAATATTATGTCGGGCTGGCGGGCGAACTGCAGGCCGCCGGCGCCCACATCATCGCCGTCAAGGACATGGCCGGGCTGCTGAAGCCGGCGGCGGCACGCGTGCTGTTCAAGGCGCTGCGCGAGGCGACGGACCTGCCGATCCATTTCCACACCCATGACACGTCGGGCCTGTCGGCGGCGACAGTGCTGGCGGCGGTGGAGAGCGGCGTCGACGCCATCGACGCGGCGATGGACGCCTTCTCCGGCAACACATCGCAGCCTTGCCTGGGGTCGATCGTCGAGGCGCTGAAGGGCACCGAGCGTGACCCGGGCCTCGACCCGCAATGGATACGCAAGATCTCGTTCTATTGGGAAGCGGTGCGCAACCAGTACGCCGCCTTCGAAAGCGACCTGAAAGGGCCGGCTTCGGAAGTCTACCTGCATGAAATGCCGGGCGGGCAATTCACCAACCTCAAGGAACAGGCGCGTTCGCTCGGACTGGAGACACGCTGGCACGAAGTGGCGCAGACCTATCATGACGTCAACCTGATGTTCGGCGACATCGTCAAGGTGACGCCGTCGTCCAAGGTCGTCGGCGACATGGCGCTGATGATGGTGAGCCAGGACCTGACGGTCGCCGATGTCGAGAATCCGGCCAGGGACATCGCCTTCCCGGATTCGGTCGTCTCGATGCTGCGCGGCGATCTCGGCCAGTCGCCGGGCGGCTGGCCGGCAGCGCTGCAGAAGAAGGCGCTGAAGGGCGACAAGCCGATCACGGCGCGGCCCGGATCGCTGCTCAAGCCGGCCGACCTCAAGGCCAACCGCAAGGAAATCGAGGAGAAGCTCGAGCGCAAGCTCTCGGAATACGAGTTCGCCTCGTGGCTGATGTATCCGAAGGTGTTTACCGACTTTGCCGGCGCGCAAGAGACCTACGGCCCGGTCAGCGTCCTGCCGACGCCGACCTATTTCTACGGCATGAAGTCCGAAGACGAGATCTTCATAGACATCGAGAAAGGCAAGACGCTGGTCGTGCGTTGCCTCGCCATCGGCGATGTCGACGAGAAGGGCATGGTCACCGTGTTCTTCGAACTCAACGGCCAGCCGCGTCGCGTGAAGGTGCCTGACCGGGCGCATGGCGCTTCCGCCGCCAAGGCCCGCCGCAAGGCCGAGCCTGGCAATGAGGCGCATGTCGGCGCGCCGATGCCGGGCGTGGTCTCCGCCCTTTCCGTCACTACCGGCCAGGCGGTGAAGGCGGGTGACGTGCTGCTCTCCATCGAAGCCATGAAGATGGAGACGGCTCTGCATGCCGAGCGAGACGGTACCGTCGCCGAGGTGCTGGTCAAGGCCGGCGACCAGATCGATGCCAAGGATCTGCTGATCGCCTTCAACTGAAAGCTCGCGAAAGAGCGGGCAGGCTGTCGGCTTCTGTCGGCAGCCCTTGGTGAGCTGTTCGATAACGGCTTGACCCGTCGCCCCCGGTCGGGCATCGAACCGCTGAAATTCGCTGCCGGCAACTTTGCGAGTCGCGGCGCAGAAACAATCTTTGGAGAAGAACATGGCCGACGATATCACCGAGACCAGCCAGACTGTTGCCGCCGGCCAGCTGCGTGCCCTCATCGAGCGCATCGAGCGGCTCGAGGAAGAAAAGAAGACGATCGCCGACGACATCAAGGAAGTGTTCGCCGAGGCCAAGGGCACCGGTTTCGACACCAAGGCGATACGCACCATCATCCGTCTGCGCAAGAAGGACCAGGCCGAACGGCAGGAAGAGGACGCCATCCTCGACCTGTACATGGCCGCGCTCGGCATGGAGTAGGACCAGAGCGTTCTCCGTTTCACGCAAACGGCGAACTGCCCTATCTCTTTGTTGATGCAATTTCCAAGGGAAGGCGTTTCACACTTTTCCTGGAATTGCTTTGGCCACCCGGAGCCCGATGCGCCTGCAGGAGATACGGTTTGAACCATGAGCGAATTCGACTTCGGCGGCCGCCGCGCCTCGGAATTCCGCCATCGCGGCTTCTGGACGCTGTTCGCTGAGCGGCATCCGGAAGAGAGAGCCCGGCTGGCACGGCGCGGACCCTGGTTCTGGCAGCGCGGGTTGCCTGACTTCGCCCTGGTCATTTCCATGTATGTCGCGCCGGCGCAGAATCATGTCGGCGTCTTCTTCGGCCGCAACGAGAAGTTCGGCGCGACGCAAAGCTGGTCGCGGCTGAAGCCGTTCCAGCCAGAGATCGAGGACCGGCTGAAGCTCAGGCCGGAACAAAGTTGCGAAGGCCTCGGCATCAATTCGATGTGGCGGGTCAATTGCTTTGCCGAGGATAACTGGCCGGCGATGACCGACTGGCTGGTGACCGAATGCTCGCGTGTCGAGCGCGCCGTCACCGAAGTGCTCGGACAGGGATAGGGCGCCGGTGTCACAGGAAGGCGTCAGGTCCTTCTTCCGCTCGCGTTGGCTTGGCTTGGTGCCGATCGGCCGGCTGTTCTGGCGCGACATGTTGCTGGTCGGGACGGGGATCAACGTTGCATCGTCCGCGGCAGCGCTGATCCTGCTTGGGCTGAAGATGCCGCTCGGCCTTGTGCTGGCGGTGCATCTCGCACCGGTGCCGTACAACATCTTTCTCACTATCGCGGTCTGGCGGACGGCCGAGACATCAGGCGCCAAGGCATTGTTGATGATGCTGGGCTCGGCGCTCTGGCTGATAGCGACAGTTGTCATCTGAGGCGATAGTCAGTTGAGCGCGTACGAAAAAGGGCGGCCGAAGCCGCCCTTTGCCGAAACCTACAGGATATCGTTCAGGCCGCAGGCTCGAATGTCAGCGCCACGCCGTTGATGCAGTAGCGCAGACCGGTCGGCGGCGGACCGTCCTCGAAGACATGGCCGAGATGGCTGCCGCAGCGAGCACAGTGGCATTCAGTGCGGACCATGCCGTAGCTGCGGTCGACCGTGGTCTCGATCGAACCCGGCACCGGGTCGTTGAAACTCGGCCAGCCGGTGCCGCTTTCGAACTTCAGCTTGGATTCGAACAGCGGCTGATCGCAGCCGACGCAGAAGAAGGTGCCGGCGCGCTTCTCGTAGAGAAGAGCGCAGCTTCCGGGGCGCTCAGTGCCGTGGTTGCGCATGACCGCATACTGCTCCGGCGTCAACCGGGCGCGCCATTCGGCATCGGTGCGGGTGACGGGGTAGGTGTGGGTGTCCATTTGATCTCCTCAGCCTTGGCGGCTCGTTATTGGTTGCAGCTCATATTCGCATGAACATAGGCATTTGTTACAGGTTCGCCCAGCGGCGGACTTTCGACAAGATCAATGTTTCCGAGAAAGCTGCTTGGTCGCGCCTTCAAGCCCGGCCAGCGTCAGCGGGAACATGCGGCCGCCAAAGATGTCGCGGATCATCGCGATCGAATGGGTGTAGCCCCAGTTCTTCTGGTTTTCCGGATTGAGCCATACCGCGTTCGGCCATTGCTGCAGCAGGCGGCCGAGCCAGACGGCTCCGGCCTCCGGGTTCCAGTGCTCGACCGAACCGCCGGGGTGGGCGATTTCATAAGGGCTCATCGAGGCGTCGCCGACGACGATCACCTTGTAGTCCGGACCGTATTTGTGGAGGAGGTCTGATGTCGGGATTACCTCGGCATGGCGGCGCCGGTTATCCTTCCACACGCCTTCGTAGAGGCAGTTGTGGAAATAGAAATATTCGAGCTGACGGAATTCGGCTCGTGCCGCCGAAAACAGCTCCTCCACGCTCTTGATATGGTCGTCCATCGAGCCGCCGACATCGAAGAACATCAGCAGTTTCACGGCATTGCGCCGTTCAGGCCGCGTCTGCACGTCGAGATAGCCGTGCTCGGCGGTGGCGTGGATGGTGCCGGGCAGGTCGAATTCCTCCTCGGCGCCCTCGCGCACCCAGCGACGCAGCCGCTTCAGCGCTATCTTGATGTTGCGAGTGCCGAGTTCCACCGCATCGTCGAAATTCCGGAACTCGCGTTTGTCCCACACCTTCACCGCGCGTCGGTTGCGGCTTTCGTGCTGGCCGATGCGCACGCCCTCGGGATTATAGCCATAGGCGCCGAAGGGTGAGGTGCCGCCGGTGCCGATCCATTTCGAGCCGCCCTGGTGGCGGCCTTTCTGCTCCTCCAGCCTTTGCTTCAAGGTTTCCATCAGCTTTTCGAAGCCACCGAGCGCCTCGACCAGCTTTTTCTCTTCCTCGGTCAGGTGTTTTTCGGCAAGCCGGCGCAGCCATTCCTCGGGAATATTGGCGACGTCGACCGCATCCGGTCCGCCCAGCGCCTCGATGCCCTTGAAGACATGGGCGAACACCTGGTCGAAGCGGTCGATGTGGCGCTCGTCCTTCACCAAAGCGGCGCGGGCAAGGTAATAAAAACCCTCGACGTCATAGTCGACCAGCCCGGCTTCCAATCCTTCCAGCAGCGACAGATATTCCCTGAGCGAGACGGGAACACGCGCTGCCTTCAGTTCGAGGAAGAAGGGGATGAACATCTTCTACCTATAGCAGATCATACTCGATGAAGCCGGTGCGACGCGCGACATGGTCGTAGAGCTTGCGCGCGGTGGTGTTGGTTTCGTGCGTCATCCAGTAGACATTCCTGACGCCGATTTTTTCCGCCGCGTCCTTCACCGCCTTGATCAGCGCCGCACCGATGCCCTTGCCGCGCACGTCCGGGTCGGCGAACAGGTCCTGCAGATAGCAGTTGTTTTTCTCCGACCAGCCGGAGCGGTGGTAGAGATAGTGGGTGAGGCCGACCGCCTTGCCGTCGAGCGTCGCGATAAAGCCCTTCGGCTCGAACTCGCCTTCCGTGAACAGCCGCTTCCAGGTAACGACGTAGACCTCTTCCGGCAGCTTGGTTTCGTAGAAGGTGAGGTAGTCGGTCCACAGGCGCTTCCAGTCGGCGTGGTCGGACTGCGCGAGCGGGCGGACGATAATCTCAGACATTTCATTCCTCCGAAGGGTTCTGGCCGAAGCTGCCTTCCTGTCCTGCCGGCAGCAACGGTCCACAGAAGGGCAAAGCGCTATTGCTGCCTGCCTATTGCTGCCTTCTCGCCATGAAGGCCAGCCGCTCGAACAGATGGACGTCCTGTTCGTTCTTCAGCAGCGCGCCGTGCAGCTTGGGCAGCGCGTTCTTGGGGTCGGCGCGCAAATCCTCCGGCGCGATGTCGTCGGCCACCAGCAGTCTTATCCAGTCGAGCGCCTCGGAGGTCGAAGGCTTCTTCTTCAGGCCCGGTACGTCACGGATTTCGTAGAACTGGGTGAGGGCCGCCCGCACCAAATTCTGCTTGATGCCGGGATAGTGGACGTCGACGATCCTGTGCAGCGTGTCGACGTCGGGAAAACGGATGTAGTGGAAGAAACAGCGGCGCAGGAAGGCGTCAGGCAGCTCCTTCTCGTTGTTGGAGGTGATGATGACGATGGGGCGCACGGCGGCGCTTATGGTTTCGCCGGTCTCGTAGACGAAGAACTCCATGCGATCGAGTTCCTGCAGGAGGTCGTTGGGGAATTCGATGTCGGCCTTGTCGATCTCGTCGATCAAAAGCACGACCTTCCTGCCGGCCGCGAACGCTTCCCACAGCTTGCCGCGCTTGATGTAGTTCTTGATGTCGTTGAACCTGGCATCGCCGAGCTGGCTGTCGCGCAGTCGCGAGACGGCGTCATATTCGTAAAGACCCTGCTGCGCCCGCGTCGTCGATTTGACGTGCCATTCGATGAGGTCGAGGCCGAGGGCGGCCGCCACCTGGTGGGCAAGCTCGGTCTTGCCGGTGCCGGGCTCGCCCTTGACCAGCAGGGGCCGTTCCAGCGCGATCGCCGCGTTGACGGCCACCATCAGGTCCTTGTCGGCGACATAGGCCGCCGTGCCTTCGAAACGCATTTTTGCTCCTTCGTTCATTCCGGGCGACCGTAAGGAGGCGGCTCGGCCCGCGCAAGAGTGAGGCGGCGATGGCGACGTCGCGAGCCCCGCACGGAAAGAATGGCAACTCTCTGGCGCTCGGGGGACCATCGGCCTATATTGAGGGAGACGGTCTGCGCTTCCCGGCAGGAGAACATTTTCCCCGGGGCCTTAACGATCCTTAGGGAGCTGTCCCTGGGAAGACCCGTGGGTTTTCTCACACGGCGCCCACCTACTTTGTAGGTTCCCGGGATCGCTCTCTCCACCGGTTGCGTGGATCGTCACTTCTTGCATGCGCTCGTGGATTCCGGTGGATGATGCGGTAGAAAACGTCGCTCCTAAAACGCCATCCATATCCGGCCTTTTCTATCGTCCGCGCATGACATCTCTCAAAGACCTGAAAAAACAGCTGCGGCGCGAAGCGCTTGGACGCCGCGACGCGCTCGATGAATTCTGGCGGGTCGAGGCAGCGCTCGAAATGGCCGAGACGGCGCGCGATCATCTCGCTATCGAGCCCGGCCAGATCGTATCCGGCTTCTGGCCGATGCGTTCGGAAGTCGACGTCAGGCCGTTGATGTTCGCCTTGCGCGAAAAGGGCGCGAGACTTTGCCTGCCGGCCATTCTCGACAAGACCACGATCGTCTTTCGCGAGCTGGTTCGCGGGGCACCGATGGTGGATATGGGCTTCGGCACGGTCGGACCCCATGAAGAGGCCGAGGTCCTTGATCCCGAGGTGATGCTGGTGCCGCTCGCCGCCTTCGACGCGCGCGGCCACCGCATCGGCTATGGCGCCGGCTATTACGACCGGGCGATCGCGAAGCTCGTCGACAAGGGGCATGCACCCCGGCTGATCGGCATCGCCTTCGAATGCCAGGAAGTCCCGCAGGTTCCGGATGAGCCCCATGACGTCGTCATCCCGGAAATACTCACAGAGAACGGGTTGCGCCGCTTCGCACCGAAATTGTAGATAATGGAGGCATGATCTTTTCGCGGACGTCATGCAGCTTTTGCTTCGCTGACTTTCGGTGCGGGATCATATGAGACTTCTCTTCCTCGGAGACATGGTTGGAAAAACAGGACGCACGGCGGTGTGGGAACAACTGCCTGGCCTGATCTCGGATTTCAAACTCGACTTCGTCATCGTCAATGGCGAGAACGCCGCCGGCGGTTTCGGCATCACCGAAGAGATATTCCGAGAAACGATCGCGGCCGGCGCCGATGTCGTGACCACCGGCAACCATGTCTGGGATCAGCGTGACGCACTCGCCTTCGCGCCGCGCGAAGAGCGCTTCCTGCGCCCTTCCAATTTTCCCAGGGGCACGCCCGGGCGCGGGTCCGGCGTCTATATCGCCAGGAGCGGGGCCAGGGTCCTGGTCGCCAACATCATGGGCCGGGTGTTCATGCATCCGGAGCTCGACGATCCGTTCCAGGCTGGTGAGCGCGAGCTTGCCGCCTGTCCGCTCGGCGAGCAGGCCGATGCGGTGGTGATCGACTTCCACGCCGAGGCGACCTCGGAGAAGATGTGCTTCGCGCATTTCGTCGACGGCCGCGCCAGTCTCGTCGTCGGAACCCATACCCACCAGCCGACCGCCGATCACCAGATCCTCAATGGCGGCACGGGTTACATTTCCGACGCCGGCATGTGCGGCGATTATGATTCCTCGCTCGGCATGGACAAGGAGGAGCCGCTCAACCGGTTCCTGTCGAAAGTGCCGAAAGGCCGCTTCGAGGCTGCGACTGGACCTGCAACATTGTGCGGTGTCGGCGTGACTATTTCCGATCGCACGGGCCTGACCGAAAAGATCGCGCCGTTTCGTCGCGGGCCGAGACTTGAAGAAACGGCCCCGTCTTTCTGGTCGTGACATTGATATAGAGGTTTGTAGTACCTAACTGCCGGCGACACTGCTCTAGATCGTAGAGGGGACGACCTCCATGCAGCTCATTGAGTTCCTGGCGCCGCATTTTCAGTTTGTATCCGATCCAACGGCCTGGGTCGCGTTGCTGACGCTGGTGGTGCTCGAGATCGTGCTCGGCATCGACAATCTGATCTTCATCTCGATCCTGACCAACAAGCTGCCGGAAGCGCAACGGGCCCGCGCCCGACGGCTCGGCATCTCGGCGGCACTGGTCATGCGGCTCGTGCTGCTGGCCACCATTTCGGTCATCGTCCAGCTGACGACGCCGGTATTCACCGCATTCGACCACGGCTTCTCCTGGCGCGACCTGATCCTGATCGCCGGCGGCCTGTTCCTGGTGTGGAAGGCGACGAAGGAAATCCATCATACCGTCGATCCGGACGACCATCAGGACACGATGCTGGGCGAGACGCTCAAGATTTCGCTGGCCGGCGCCATCTTCCAGATCCTGCTGCTCGATCTGGTCTTCTCGATCAACTCCATCATCACAGCCGTCGGCATGACCGACGAGATCGCCATCATGTATATCGCGGTGATCGTGGCCGTCACCGTGATGATGCTGGCTGCGGGGCCGCTGGCCAACTTCATCGCCCGGAACCCCAGCATCGTCATGCTGGCGCTGGGCTTTCTGTTGATGATCGGCATGACGCTGATCGCCGATGGCATGGGCTACCATGTGCCGAAGGGCTACATCTACGCGGCGATGGGTTTCTCGGCGCTGGTCGAGGGGCTCAACATGCTGGCACGGCGGCGCAAGAAAGCGAAATCCGGCGACGGGCATTGAATCCAGAGTTGGCTCTTCCCCAGAACACCGGCAATCCGGCCGACATCGGTCATCAGGCGCAAGCAGACGTCCCGGATACGGCGCGCTGGACGAATTGAGCCGATTTATCTATAAGCCGGCCATTCCGACAGAGAACGCCGTGCTTCCGTGGGTTGCACCTGGGACGCTCTGAAATTTTGAATTCGAGCATTTTTGCGAAGGGCAAGGTGATCCACCTGGCTGCAGGATGCTCTAGCCGAGAAGACGACAGGGGTGCCATGGCTGGCCATTCGCAGTTCAAGAACATCATGCACCGCAAGGGCCGTCAGGACGCGGTGCGGTCGAAAATGTTTTCCAAGCTGGCGCGCGAAATAACCGTTGCCGCCAAGAGCGGCACGCCCGATCCATCGATGAACCCACGCCTGCGGCTGGCGATCCAGAACGCCAAGGCCGTGTCGATGCCGAAGGACAATATCCAACGCGCCATCAACAAGGCCTCGATGGGCGATGCCGAAAACTACGAGGCTGTGCGCTATGAAGGCTATGGCCCAGGTGGCGTCGCCGTCATCGTCGAGGCCTTGACCGACAACCGCAACCGCTCAGCGTCGAATGTGCGCGCGGCCTTCACCAAGGCCGGCGGCGCGATGGGCGAAACCGGCTCGGTGTCCTTCATGTGGGACCGTGTCGGCGAGATCTACTATCCGGCATCGGCCGGCAGCGCCGACAAGGTCATGGACGCGGCGATCGAAGCCGGCGCCGACGATGTCGAGTCGGACGAGGAAGGCCACACGATCTACTGCGCCTTCGAGAATCTCGGCGAGGTGTCGAAGGCGCTGGAGGCTTCGCTCGGCGAAGCGGAATCGGTGAAGCTGATCTGGAAGCCGCAAAACAATGTTCCGGTCGACGAGGAGCGGGCACAATCGCTGATGAAGCTGGTCGCCACGCTCGAGGACGACGACGACGTGCAAAGCGTCTACGCCAACTTTGAAGTCGACGACGAGACCTTGGCCAAGCTCAGCGCGGCGTGATCGGCGGGATATGAGCAGAGCTCAATCCGATATGAGCGAGAAGCCGTTGCCCGCCATCCGCATCACCTATTGCACGCAGTGCCAGTGGCTGTTGCGCGCCGGCTGGATGGCGCAGGAGCTGCTCTCCACCTTCGGCACGGATCTCGGCGAGGTGACGCTGGTGCCCGGCACCGGCGGCGTCTTCACCGTCTCCTGCAACGACGTGCTGGTCTGGGACCGCAAGCGCGACGGCGGCTTTCCGGATGCGGCAAAACTCAAGCAGCTGGTGCGTGACGTGATCGACCCGGATCGCGATCTCGGTCATTCCGATCGCAAGGGCCACACGTCAAAAGGGCACGCGCAAAAAGACCCTGCCTGAGCTGAGGCTTTTGCGTTTCATCGACTGCTTTGTTTGACGCAATTCCCAAGGGAAAGCGCTGCGCGCTTTTCCCGGGAAAACCGCCTCACACTTTTCCTGGAATTGCTTCTAGCGCAACGCGAAGATAAAGCAGGCCATCGCCACGATGGCGGTGATGGTGCGGACGTGGTTCCACATCACCCATTGGCTCAGATGGTTCGCCCACACGGCGGCACCGTTGCTGCTGGCCGGGTCGACAGCGGCAAGCGCATCGTTGAGAGGCACGTTGAAGACCATGGTCACGATTGGGTTGCCGATGACGTAGATCACCGCGCCGGCGAGCAGCCAGTACGAGCCGGACTGGGCCCAGCCCATAATGGCGGCGGCGATAAGCACCAGACAGAGCAGGCCGGTACCGAAAAGCGCCGTCATGAAAGTGGGCGTGATCACCGTGATGTTGATCGAATTCATCGCCGCGATGCCTTGCGGGACAGGCAGCCGGGCAAGCGCCGCCATGACGAAATTGGAAAAGGCGAAGAACACGCCGGCGACGAGTCCCGAGCCGATCGCGGCAATGATGGTGAGAGCGGGAAGAAGCTTGATCATCTCAGTTGCTCCAGATTCGGCTAGCGGCGGTTTCGGTTGCGTAGGCGGAGAAGTCTTTCGGTGGACGGCGTGCCGGAACGGGAGCCGATCCGTACCGGAATGCCCCGCGCCGTCAGCCGCTCGGCAAGACGGCGGCCGGTCTTGCCGGTGCCGCCGAGGATCAGGATTGGCTTGGTGTCGGTCATGGTGGCTTTCCTTCGGTTCAAAACATGAGTAATACTCACATTTGCAAAACGTGATAAACCCTCGTATTTTGCGAGTCAAGCCATTTCCTCGGCGATCGTGCCGAGTGCTTTATTGGAGACAGCCCATGGAAGGCACGCCGGCCAGCGAGCAGATCGCTTCGCCACGGCGGGCGCCGAGCCAGCAGCGCAGCCGCGAGCGGGTGGAGCGCATGCTGGCCGCAGCCTCGGCGCTGATCACCGAGCAAGGCAGCGATGCCATGCGCATGGGCGAAGTCGCGGAACGGGCGGGGGTGTCGATCGGCTCGCTCTACCAGTTCTTTCCCGACAAGCGGGCGATCATCTGGGCGCTGGCCGAGCGCTACACAGCCGAGAGCCAGGCCTGCATTTCAGCGGCACTCGCCAATGTCGGCGATGCCGAAGGCCTGCGGCGGGCTTTCTCGGACCTTGTCGATATCTATTACGGGCTGTTCCTGGCCGAGCCTGTGATGCGCGACATCTGGTCTGGCACGCAGGCCGACAAGGCGCTGCGCCAGCTCGAACTCGCCGACAGCCGGGCCAACGCTGAATTCCTTGTGGCGGTGCTGAAGCGCCTACATCCGGGCGCCGACCCGGTCTCCCTGGAGACGACCGCATTTCTCGTCTGGCAGATGGGCGAGGCCGCGATGCGGCTGGCCATCTCGGTCGACCGGCAGGAAGGCGACAGGCTGGTCGCCGCCTACAAGCGCATGGCGCTGCGGGAACTGACCGGAGACTGAGTGGCCCTGCGCATGTTCATCTTCCTCCCTCCGGCAAAGATGTGGCCGGCAAGGATGTGACCAACATCGCACCGCCTGGCGGCTGGTGCTCAAGCCGCCAGGCCTTCGGGCTCAGGCCGGTGATGCGCAGGAACTCGCGGTTGAAGTTCGATTTGCTGAGGAAACCGGCGTCGAACATGATGCGGGTGATCGGCGCGTCCGTCGTCGCCAGCAGGCGGCGCGCCTCGTCGATCCGCTGGTTGTTGACATATTGCGACACGCTCGATCCGTGAATGCGATTGATCGCCGACGACACTTGCCGTGCCGGCAGGCCGAGCCGCCTGGCGAT
Organism: Mesorhizobium sp. HAY1-8B; assembly: GCF_056868045.1. Lineage (NCBI taxonomy): Bacteria > Pseudomonadati > Pseudomonadota > Alphaproteobacteria > Hyphomicrobiales > Phyllobacteriaceae > Mesorhizobium > Mesorhizobium sp. HAY1-8B. The sequence continues at coordinate 454,418 of NZ_CP200321.1, read as the reverse complement.
GCGCCCAAGGTTGAGATCGACATCCTTGTAGAGTTCCTTCGACTGCATCAGCGCGTCGACCGCCGCCGCGACCGCGGAGTCTTCGCTGGTTATCCGCGGCGCGGCTTGCCCCCGAGGCTCATCCTCTTCTTCCTGGTCTTCGTCCGGTGCGGCGGTTTCGCTGGCGACCGCGGCAGCACCGCCGAGAAGCAACAGCGCCAGCACGTTGCCGCCGGCAATCACCGCGCCGGAATGAGATCCGCCGGTCCATTGCATGTCGAGACTGATGATGATGTCGGTGACCGGCGACGCGAAGATCGCCAGCGCCGTCACCCACAGCGACCGGTAGGACCGCAAGACGCCGTCGAGGCGCGATTCGACAAGGACATCCGGGCCGGCCAGTGCAAGCCAGAGAAGCGCCAGCCCATACGACAGGAACACCAGGATGATCACCGGGCCGACCGGCTCGCGCCAGAAGATCAACAGCAAGGCAACCAGGCAGGCCGGCAGCAGATGCGGCCACAGCCGTGCCAGGCGATGCTCCGATCGTTCCTTCGTCAAGCCGCTGAAGGCGATCCAGGCAAGCGGTGCGATCAGCGTCGCCAGCACCGACTGGACCGGCATCATGGCCCTGACATCATAACCCCAGCGGATGCCGATCAGCACCGACTGCAAGGCATAGGCGGCCATCAGTAGCATGAAGGCGATGTGCTCGCGCAGATCGGCCTCGTTTGCGCGGATCATCTGCACAAGCAGGATCACGAGCAGCAGGGCGACGACGAACGGCAGGGGAATGAAGATCATGATCGCAAGCGTGGTCCCAGGGCTGGCAGCGACCGACAATGACCTGGATTGCGTTCACGGTCGTCCCGGATCGCGATCGAGGTCGCGGAAATCGGCGTCCCGGGTCATTCCGACAGCGCCACGGTCCAGCCGGGACCGCCACACATGATCGGAGATATCAATGAAATCCGCAATTCTTGGCCTGCTGTCATTCGGCAGCGTCGTGCTTGCGTCACCGGCAAGCGGGGATGCCGGCAAGACACTTGATCTCGCCGGCGTGAGCGCCGTCGTCATATCGGGCGAAGCCAGTTCCGTCAGACTCACCACTTCGGCCTCGGCGCCTTACCAGGCGACGATCGGCAGCCGGCGCGAAGGCTGGTTCGCGCGCTGGTATTCGAGCTGGTTCGCCAATGACTGCAGCCTTGCCAGCGACATGAAGCTGGAGGCCTCGACATTGCGTATCGACGTTGCCCCCTCCTCATGGCTGGATCCCTCCGACTGCAGGGTCGAGATCAACGCCAACATTCAGCCCGAGAGTTCGGTGTCGATCGACCAGGCCGCGCTGCAGGCCAACATGTCGGGGGATTTCTCCACCATCGCCATAACCAGCAAGGCGGCCGATATTTCGCTGGATGGGCATGCCTCGACCGTCGACCTCAGAGGCGACGCGCTGAAAGCCGATCTCGCCTTCGGCAGTGTCAGGCAGGACGAAAACATCGCCATCACCGGCAAGGCGCTGGATGCCACGCTGTCCTTCGGGCAGGGGGTTGCGATCAGCTATTCGGTCACCGCGACGGCGTCCTTGGTCGACAGTTCGCTTGTCAGCACCGCCGGCGCCAAACCCTCGGTTGCCATCAAGGGTGACTTTGTTCGTGCCACCATTCGTTGAACAAAAAACCCGCCTCGAAGGCGGGTTTTTGATCTGCGGCAATGCCGAAAGGGCTTAGAGGCCGAAACCTTCGAAACGCTTCTTGAACTTCGACAGGCGGCCGCCGCGGTCGAGCAGGGTCTGCTGGCCGCCGGTCCAGGCCGGGTGCGTGGTCGGGTCGATATCGAGGTTCATCGTATCGCCTTCCTTGCCCCAGGTCGAACGGGTCATGTATTCGGTGCCGTCGGTCATGACGACCTTGATGGTGTGGTAATCGGGATGGATAGCGCTCTTCATGGCTCGGTTCCTGGCTTGCCGGCGCGGCTGACGGGCATGAGCCTGCGTCGATGCGCCTCTTTTTAAAACTCGAAGCCGCAGCTATTGAGGAGCCACGGCTTCTAAAACGGTCGGCGAGCCTATACATCAGGCGGAATTGAATCACAAGGCCGCGGCAAGCGCATATTGCGACGCCTAGAGCTGAAGCGGCTAGAGGAAACACCGAGATGGCGCAATCAAGCAGCGCAGACGAGCGCCGACGCTCGCTCAAGCCGCTCCGACGCCTGTTCCCCTATATCACGCAATATCGCACGCTGGTCGTCGGCGCCCTCATCTCGCTGACCATCGCGGCGGCAACCACATTGGCGCTGCCGCTGGCCGTGCGGCGCATGATCGACCATGGTTTCTCGTCGTCCAGCACCACTTTCATCGCCGAATACTTCGCGGCGCTGGTGGCGATGGCCGCCATGCTGGCGGCGGCATCGGCCTGCCGCTATTATTTCGTCATCACGCTGGGCGAACGCGTCGTCGCCAATATCAGGCGCGATGTCTTTGCCCATGTGACGACGCTGTCGCCTGCCTTCTTCGACACCGCGCAGTCGGGCGAGATCGTCTCGCGGCTCGCCGCCGATACCACACAGGTCAAATCGGCGGTCGGCGCCACGGCCTCGGTCGCGCTGCGCAACGTCATCCTCGGCCTCGGCGCGGTGGGAATGATGGTCATCACCAGCCCGAAACTGTCCGGCCTGGTCATCGCAGCCATTCCCATCATCGTGCTGCCCCTGGTCGCCTTCGGCCGCTCGGTGCGGCGCAAGTCAAGGCAGGCGCAGGACACGCTTGCCGAGGCGACAGCCTATGCCAGCGAGCAGATCGGCGCGGTGCGCACGCTGCAGGCCTTCACCAATGAGAAACTGGTCACCGGGCGGTTTTCGGGCGCGGTGGAAGCTGCCTTCGAGGCTGCACGCGCCTCGATCTTCGCTCGCTCTTTCCTCACCTTCTTCGCCATTTTCACCATCTTCTCGTCTGTCGTGGCGGTGCTGTGGTTCGGCTCGCGCGATGTGCTCGACGGCAATCTGTCGCCAGGCACGCTTGGCCAGTTCCTGCTCTATTCGGTGTTCGCCGCCGGCGCGCTCGGCGCGCTATCGGAAGTCTGGGGCGAACTTGCCCAGGCGGCTGGCGCGGCCGAACGGCTGACCGAAATCCTCGCCGAGAAGCCGGCGATCCAGGCACCGGCCGATCCGAAGCCGCTGCCGTCGGTCGCCAAGGGCGCGATCGTCTTCGACAACGTCTCCTTCTCCTATCCGGCAAGGCCCGACCGTGCCGCCGTCCACTGCTTGAGTTTTCAGGTCATGCCCGGCGAGACGGTGGCCATCGTCGGTCCTTCAGGGGCCGGCAAGAGCACGGTGTTTTCGCTGATCCTGCGTTTCTACGATCCCGAAACCGGCAAGATCCTGATCGATGGCGTCGACGTGCGCGAAGCCGATCCGGTTTCGGTGCGCAAGCGTATCGCCATCGTCCCCCAGGACGTCACCATCTTCGCGGCGAGCGCGCGCGACAATATCGGCTTCGGCCGGCCGGGCGCGGGCAGTGCCGAGATCGAGGCGGCCGCGAAGGATGCGCTGGCCGATGAATTCATCCTCAAGCTCGAACACGGCTACGACAGCCAGGTCGGCGAACGCGGCGTGACGTTGTCCGGCGGCCAGCGCCAGCGTGTGGCGATCGCCCGTGCCATCCTGCGCGACGCGCCGATCCTGCTGCTCGACGAAGCGACCTCGGCGCTCGATGCCGAAAGCGAGACGCTGGTACAGACGGCGCTGGAGCGGCTGATGCAAGGCCGCACCACCATCGTCATCGCCCATCGGCTGGCAACAGTGCTGAAGGCCGACAGGATTCTGGTCATGGATGGCGGCCGCATCGTCGAGGAAGGCACGCATCAGAGCCTGGTCGCCAAGGGCGGCATCTATGCCAGGCTGGCCAAGCTGCAGTTCGAGACCGGCGCCAGCGCCTTCAGGGGCGCGGCGGAGTAGGTTCCGGCAGCCGGAGAGTATTCGAGAAAACGGCTGCACAGTGACTGAGACAGCACGCTGAAATCGCGGCGAGCGTCGAATTTAAGTAAAACAATAAATTAGATCATTCTGAAATGTAGTCGTCATATGCCGACTGTGCGTCTTTACTAGTCTGGGATAAAGTACAAAATCTTCTGAGCTTCGTACCGGAAGATATGTGCGGCAGCTACACATCGTAAAGACGAATACTCACGCGCGGCGGGCGTATAAAATGTGGAGCAGTCCGTTCATCGGACCGGCGTAAGTTTTAGCTGAAATCGGCGCGCCGGAATCGGTTGATCATTCCTGATCCTGAGGAGGCAAATGCAATGAACGACTCCATAGCCATGGCGAAAAGAATACCCAGAGCTTCGCTGTCCAGTTCCATGGAATTCTTCAACCGGGACGGATCGAAGCGGAAGAACGCAAGCCCATTCGTCGATCTGATGACCGGGCTGCGCAAGAAGGCGAGCAGTGCTGCGCAATCCGGCGTGGATCCCATCGCCGCAAGGGCGGAATTGCAGAAAGGGGTGGCAGGCCAGGAGTGGACGGGCGTGCGTTCCATTCCGGCCAACAAGTCGATCAAGAAGCTGGGGCAGAGGCTCATTTCAGAAGCGTTCCTCAGTTCCAGCATCAGTGTCTCCGAACTGGCCGACAGTTTGGGCACTATTCACTTTCGGGACCAATCAGGTGATGGGTCGTGGGGTCAGGATGTTTTCGGAACCCGTATCAATCTGGGCTCTATCGGCTGGTATTGGGACGCGTGGGCCGAGGAGACCGGCGACGGCGTTATCAAGAAAATCGAGACTTACCAGAATGTCGATACGTCCAAGATGGGCGGCTTTCTTCGCGCGGAGAATTTCAGTCCCGATGGCAGGGACTACATAAACGGTCATGCGGAAAGCGGCTTTTGCTGGGACTACACGCCCAGCCGCGATTGCCACTTGGAGATCCGTGCCTTGGTTGTGGAAACCTACTCGCGCAGCCGGCGAAGGCTTGGCGACCAATGGATGCAGGTCAGCAACTGCCAGATAGACCAGGAGAATTACCTCACGGCCGGCTATTTCTCGAGCGGCATAGAAAGCTATGGGAAGGTGTTCCGAGACGTCGGGCCGAGTTCAGCCTATGTCGGCGACGGGGACCACAGCCAGGACGATGCTTCCCAATACGGAACCAAGAATACGTACTATGGGTATCCGGATGTGGACATCGTGACCCGAGGCGACAGCCGAACGTTGGAACTCGCCATTTCACCCATCGGCCAAATGTACAAGGACCGATCCGTGACGTGTTTTCTCGGTGCCAGGTCGCAGATGTTCGCGTCGCTGGACGACGTGACCGCCGACCTCTGGCAGGGAGGTACGTGGAAGGTCATAAATCTGTTCGTCAGGGAGATCTGACGGCAGCCTGCTCAGAGTTGTTTTGATGCAGTTCCGGACGGAAAACTGCCCCACATTTTTCCTGGAATTGCCCTACTGGTGCCGGATCACGAACGATCCCGGACCGACGGGCGTGAGCAGAGACCATCTCATGGTCCCGCTCACGCCCCGTAGCGTTGCTTCAGGTGATTGACGAAGTACACGGCGTTGAGTTTTTCGCCGGTGGCGCGTTCGAGCAGGTCCGGTGTCGACCATCGCGACCCCTGCGACCATATCTTCTTGCGGCGCCAGCCGTTGATTGCTCCGAAATTGCCTTTCGCCAGGTCGTCGTCGGCGGCAGGATGCTCGCGCGTCAGCGCGGCCCATTGCTGCGCCGCCATCATCGCGCCCAGCGTGTAGGACGGGAAGTAGCCGAAGGCGGCGCCCGGCCAATGCACATCCTGCATCGGCCCGTCGGCCGGATTGTCGATGGTGGAGAGGCCGAGATAGTCGCGCATCTTGGCGTCCCAGGCTTCGGGGAGATCAGCCACCTCCAGCCTGCCCGAGACCAGGTCCTGCTCCAGTTCGTAGCGCAGGATGACATGCAGCGGATAGGTCACCTCGTCGGCGTCGACGCGGATCAGGCCGCGCTCGACGCGATGCACATGCGGCAGGAGATCGTCGAGCGACCAGGCCTCGCCGAGATGCTTTTCCACCACCGGCAGCGCCCAGCGCCAGAAGGCGGGATTGCGGCCGATCTGCTTTTCGACGAACAGGCTCTGGCTTTCATGCACGGCCATGCCGCGCGCCTTGCCGAGCGGCCAGTGCGACCATGCTTTCGGCAGGTTCTGCTCGTAGAGCGCGTGGCCAGTCTCGTGCAGCACGCCCATCAGCGCCGACAGGAAATCGGACGTCTTGTAGCGGGTGGTGATGCGCACGTCGCTGGGCACGCCGCCGCAGAAGGGATGGTGCGAGACCGACAGCGAGCCGTGCGTCAGGTCGAAGCCGACCGCCGCCATCATGGCAAGGCCGAGCTCGCGCTGCTTGTCGATCGCATAGGTACCCGAGAGCGGCTTCAGCGGATGCTTGCGCAGCCGCGCTTCCTGGATCGCCAGCGCCTCCGGCACGAAGCCTTTGAGAAAGGCTTTCAGGTCGGCGAAGACGGGGGTGATGTCGGCGGTACGGTTGCCGGGGTCGAATTGCTCCATCAACGCATCGTAAGGGGCGAGGCCGAGCACGTCGGAGCGCAGGGCCGCCTCTTCGCGCACCAGCGCCACCACACCCTCGAGCGCCGGCTGGAAGCCCGCCCAATCGTTCTTGGCGCGCAGATCGCGCCACAGCTGCTCGCAACGCATGCGCGCCGTCGTCTGGCGTTCGACGAATTCGACCGGCAGGCAGGTCAGGTTGGTGTACTGCCGCCGCAATTCGCCCAGCGCCGCGCGCTGCTCGTCGTCGAGCGCCTCGGCTTCGGCGGCGGCGATCCAGTCGGCGATTTCCGGTGCGGTTGCCCTGGTGTGGTACATGCCGGCCAGTGCCGCCATCGCCTCGGCACGCTTCTCGCCGCCGCCGACGGCCATATGCGTCGCTTCGTCAGCGCCGAGGATGGCCAGCGCATGCTCGAGCGCTTCGAGCTTGTGGCCGAGGTCGTCGAGTTTCTGAAAGGACATGGCGACTTCCGTGATTGAGGACGGCGCGAAAAGACACCAACGCAAAAGCGTTGGCAACCCTCAGAGCGGTTCTCCGTTTAACGGAAACGGCAACTTGCTCTCACTCATTGTCTTGACGCAATTCCCCAGGGAAAGCGCTGCGCGTCTTTCCTGGAATTGCTCTGGATACCGTCCGGCAGATGCACCTTGCGCAGCCGATGCCACACATGAAATGCTGCGGGCAACGCGTGCAGGGGGAGCAAATGGCCGGCAACATCCTGGTCGGGCTGGTGGCCTTGATCCATGTCTACATCGTCTATCTCGAGATGATGCTTTGGGACACGCCGCGCGGGCACAAGACATTCCGCCTGACGCCCGAATTCGCCAAGGCCTCGAAGGTGCTTGCCGCCAATCAGGGTCTCTACAACGGATTTCTCGCCGCCGGACTGATCTGGGGGCTCTATCTCGGCGCCTCCGGTTTTCAGGTCAAGGTCTTCTTGCTGCTGTGCGTGGCCATCGCCGGCCTCTACGGCGCGGCGACGGTCGGCCGCAAGGTCCTGTTCATCCAGACCGTGCCGGCGGTGGTCGCCCTCGTCGCGCTCTGGCTTGGTTGGTAGCAAGCTGGGCTGGTGAGGAAAAAGGACGCCCGCGGAATTGGGGTCCCGAAGGCGCCAAGTGGTCCCTTCCTCTTTGACCGTTCCAGAGGCCTCAGCCGTTCGGGTAGTTTCCCCCGTCGGAACCATCGCCCATCAGGAAGCCGCTGCCGGTGTCGACCCTCAGCCGCTGGTCGACATTGTCGAGACGGCGCAGCAGTTCATGATATTGCGCGGCCGGTATCCTGCCGTGATCCGACGCGGCTATCTTCTGGGCTGCCTGGTTGATGCGCGCGGTGCGCATTTCCAGGCGCTCAGCCACGGCCGGGGTAATGTTGTTGGCCAGCCTGGCGTCGACAATGCCCTGGTGGACCCCCTGAACCTGTTGCATGAGAGCCTCGACACGCGGGCCGGTCATGTCTGTCGGGTCGGTCGCGTCGAGAGCGCCCTTGTGATGGCCCGCGGCATAGGCGCCGGCGAGCGGAATGGCGATAAAGGATGCGGTCAGTGCTGCAGTTCTGAGCGTGGGGTTAAAAGAGCGCATCGTCGCGTCTCCTCCAGAAGAGGAAGGCAGCGGTTCTTTCGTCTGCCTTCCAGCCGCGGGCCGTCGGGTTCCGTCGCGTCGCGATGGGAGGCATCGCCGGCGGTTCTCGGCCCTGGGCGGCAGGCTAGGAGCGCTCCGGCGGGAAGTGGAATTAAAAAAAGATAATGTTTTCAGGCCTTGCCGACAGCCGTCTGCGCCCTAGAGTTGAGTCGTCGAACAAATTCGCGTGACATCGCGTGATGATGGTTCAACGTTCGGTGAGCTTCAGTTCAATGCGGCGGTTCTTGTTGCGCGCCTCGTCGGTATCGGCAGGGTCGAGCGGCTGGAACTCGCCAAAGCCGGCGGCGACCAGCCGGTTGGCCGGCACGCCGTTCTCGATCAGGAACTTGACCACCGAAGTCGAACGCGCCGTCGACAGTTCCCAATTGTCGCGGTAGCGGCCGGTGCCGGAGAGCGGCTTGTTGTCGGTGTGGCCATCGACACGCAGCACCCAGTTGATCTCCGGCGGAATCTCCTTCTGCAACTCGATGATGGCGTCGGCGAGTTTCTTCATCTCGACCTTGCCGGCATCGTTGATGACCTCGGAGCCGGTCGGGAACAGCACTTCCGACTGGAAGACAAAACGGTCGCCGACAATGCGGATGTTCTCCCGGTCGGCGAGGATCTCGCGCAGGCGTCCGAAAAAGTCGGAGCGGTAGCGGTTCAATTCCTGCACGCGCTGCGCCAGGGCGACGTTGAGGCGGCGGCCGAGATCGGCGATCTTGGTGTTGGAATCGCGGTCGCGGGCCTCCGAAACGTTGAGCGCGTCCTCGAGTGCTCCGATCTGCTTGCGCAGTGCGGCGATCTGCTGGTTGAGGATCTCCACTTGGCTCAGTGCCTGCTGGCTGATCTGGCGCTGGTTGTCGAGTTCGCCGCCCAGTTCCGCGGCACGCTGGTTGGCCGCGTCCCCGGCGCCGGCACCTTGCGCCAGCAATTGCTCGAGCCGGCTCTTTTCCGCCTCCGCCGCCGACAGCGACGCCTGCAGGTTGGCGAGCGAATCCTCCTTGTCCTGCGCCGTCGAGCGCTCCAGGGCCAGAAGCTGGGTCAGTTCGTTGATCTGCGAGTTGAGACGATTGAGCACCGTGTCCTTGCCGGAGATTTCACGGCCGAGCAGGAACTGCGCCAACACGAAAACGGTGAGCAGGAACATGATGGCGAGCAGCAGCGTCGACAAAGCGTCGACAAAGCCCGGCCAGTAGTCGATGCGGCGATCGGTACGCCGGCCCCTGGCAAGCGCCATGTCAGTGCACCCCGGGCTTCTTCAGGGCGTCGGCGATCTTTTCCAGCGTGTTGCGCATCGCCTTCTGTTCATCGGACTGGGCCTCGACCCAGTCGCGCATGATCTGCTGCTCGGAGCGCATGTTCTTGACCAGGCCGGAAATGCCATCGGCGAGATTGGCCATGGCGGTGGCGACACGAGGATTGGAGCCGCCGCCATTCTCCTGCATGCTACGCAGCCGCTCCGACAACAGGCGGATTTCGTCCGACGGTTCGGACTTGGCCGGATCGGAGACGACGATGTCGGAAGAGAGATCAGTGACCGAAGATAGCCAGTTCTCAAGCTCGGTGTAGAAGCGCGTCTGGGCGCGGCCGGCCTGCAGGTCGAGGAAGCCGAGGACAAGCGAGCCAGACAGGCCGAACAGCGAGGACGAGAAGGCCGTGCCCATGCCGGCCAGCGGCGCCGAAAGTCCCTGCTTCAGCGAATCGAGCACCGCCGCCGCGTCACCGGTGCCGGGGTCGAGCGATTCGATGGTCTCGCGGATCGAGCCGATCGTGTTCAACAAACCCCAGAAGGTACCGAGCAGCCCGAGGAACACCAGGAGGCCGACCAGGTAGCGCGAGGTGTCGCGGCTTTCGTCGAGGCGCGTGGCAATGGAATCGAGCATTGTGCGCATCGAAGAGGTCGAGAAGGCCATGGTCGAGGAACGGCCGATCATGGCTTTCATCGGCGCCAGCAGCACCGGTTCGGTGGTTTCCGAGCCGGCGCGGAAGGAGTTGACCCAGCGCACCTCGCGAAACAGCCGCCCGACCTGGGCGAAGGCGAGCAGGATGCCGACCATCAGCACGCCGATGATCAGGCCATTGAGGCCGGGATTGGTGACGAAAGCCGTCGAGATCTGGCGGGTCAGGATGGCGGCAATGAAGGCGACGATGGCCAGGAAGATGACCATGGTCAGCAGGAACACCTGCGGACTCGATAGTTTATGCGGATCGTAGATCAGTACGTCGGAGCGCCTGCCCATGCCGAAGGATCTGAGAAAAGCCATCCGTGCCCCGTTTCCGATGCCGCTGCCGCCGATCACGTAGTTGGCGACTCTAAACGGAATTGTGACCAAATTGAATGGCGCTTGGCAATATTGCCGCGAGCGGATCAGAAGCGGTTTATCACCAGGCAGTCGACCATGGCCGCCAGATGCAGGCCCGCTCCAGTGACGACGAAGCCGTGCCACAGCGCGTTGTGGAAACGCAGCCCCTTCCAGGCAAAGAAAATGACGCCGCAAGAATAGACGACGCCACCGGCGACGATGAGCACGATCGAGGTCGTCGGCAGTGTCGCGACGAGCGGCTTGACCAGGACGATGCCGCTCCAGCCGATGGCGAGATAGAAGACGATCGCCAGCCGGTCGAAACGGCCGGGAACGAACACCTTGATGGCGATGCCTGTCGCCGCCGCGATCCAGACCAGCGCGATCATCCAGTGGGCCAGCGGCGAGCCGTCGAGCTGGGCCAGAAAGGGCGTGTAGGTGGCGGCGATGAGAAGATAGATCGCGGCGTGATCGAAGCGCCGCAGAACCCATTTGGCCGGTGACGATACCGGCCACAGATTATAGGCCAGCGACACCGAGAGCACGGTGAGCAGCGAAACGACATAGAAGGCGGCGGCGACGTACTCGCCGGGTCCGACCCGAAACGCCGCCAGCGCCAGCAGCGCCGAGCCGGCCGCGATCGCCAGCACGATGCCCACAGCATGGACAATGCCGTCGGCGATCATCTCCGCGCGGGAGTAGTGCCAGCGCCCGACAAAGGGGATTTCGAGTTGCGGCGGTGTTTCGGTCATCGATCGTCCTGCGTCACCCCGTATCTGGGCAACCGCCGGACAGTATTTCAAGCTTTGGTGGCGGTTTTGCGACTGCGACCGTTCAGCGCGGCGGAAGGCTTTAGCGGGGTGCGAGGGGCTTTTTCACCGTCTTCAGCAGCGCGCGCTGGATGACTTCGTTGCCGGCGACGACGGAGCCGTTGTCCAGCATGTCCTGCCCGCCATCCATGTCCGAGACGAAACCGCCGGCTTCGCGGATCAGCAGCAGGCCGGCGGCGATGTCCCAGGGCGACAGGCCGATCTCCCAGAAACCGTCCATGCGGCCGGCGGCGACATAGGCAAGGTCGAGCGAGGCCGAGCCGAGGCGCCTGATGCCGGAAACCTCGGCCATGACGTGGCGCAACTCGATCAGGAAATTGCCGTGCTGGCCGCGCCCCAGATGCGGCACGCCGCAACCGATGACGGCGTCGACGAGCTTGGTGCGGCCGGCGACGCGCAGGCGGCGGTCATTCAGGAAGGCGCCACCGCCGCGCTCGGTCGTATAGAGCTCGTCCATGGCCGGATTGTAGATCACGCCGGCAACGATCTGGCCCTGACGCTCCAGCGCGATCGAGACGGCGAAAAGCGGAATGCCGTGCAGGAAATTGGTGGTGCCGTCGAGCGGATCGACGATCCAGCGGTGCTGGCTGTCGTCGCCGGCGACCGCGCCGCGCTCTTCCATCAGGAAGCCGTAGCCCGGGCGCGCCTTCGACAATTCGGCGAAGACGATGTCCTCGGCCTTGCGGTCGGCCTGGCTGACATAGTCGCCCGGACCCTTCATCGAGACCTGCAGGTTCTGGACCTCGCCGAAGTCGCGCGACAGCGAGCGGCCGGCCTTCATTGCGGCCTGGACCATGACGTTGAGAAGGGCTGAGCGTGCCATATCGTTGAAACTCCAAAAGCCTGGGGCGGATCAACTCAAATTGGATCGCGACCCCGCTTCATCTGCTTGTCTTTGCACGCACGATCTTGTCCGAAAAGTCTGCAACTTTTCGGGATCATGCTCTAGTCGGCGCGGCGCACGTAAGTGATTTCGTTGGTGTCGACGATGATGCGTTCGCCGGCGCCGATGAAGGGCGGCACCAGGACGCGAATGCCGTTCTCCAGCACCGCCGGCTTGTACGAGGATGCCGCCGTCTGGCCCTTCACCACCGGATCGGCCTCGGTGATGGTCAAGGTCACATAGTCGGGTAGCGAGATGCCGATCGGCCTCTCCTCATAGAGCTGGACCGTCACCATCATGCCGTCCTGTAGGAACGCGGCGCGGTCGCCGACGAAATCCTTGTTCAGTTCGAGCTGTTCGTAGCTCTGGGTGTCCATGAACACCAGCGCGTCGTCCTGCTCGTAGAGGAAGGAAAAATCCTTCAGGTCGAGGCGGATCTGTTCGACCGTCTCGGCCGAGCGGAAGCGCTCGTTGAGCTTGGTGCCGTTGATCAGGTTCTTCAGTTCGACCTGGTTGTAGGCGCCGCCCTTGCCGGGCTTGACGGTGTTGGTCCTGACCGCCACCCACAGGCCGCCATCGTGCTCGATGACATAGCCGGGACGGATTTCGTTGCCATTGATCTTGGCCATGATGATGGGATCCGGAATGAGATTTTCGCCGGGACAAGCGATTTAGGGGCTCCCAAGACCACAAATCGCCCGGAGAGGCAAGGGAGCGGGCAGGAATGGACGGTTGCACGAGCGCCATCACGGCAGGCGGTTTGCCTTCTGCAGGGCCTGCTTGGTCTGGTCGTCGCTCAGCCCTTGCAGGAAGTCGTCCATGTCGGGGTCGATGAGACCGGCGCGGCGGGCGACGATGTACCAGGCTCCGGCGAGCACGAGGTCCGGGTCGGTGCCGATGCCTTGCATATAGAGTTTCGCCAGGCGGTTCTGGGCGGCGACATTGCCGCCCTCGGCGGCCTGCTTCGTCCAGCCGAAAGCCGATTTCAGATCACGGGCACCGCCGCGACCCTCGATCATCCAGGCGGCGAGATCGATCTGCGCGGTGTCATAGTTCTGTCGTGCGGCCTGCGCCAAGAAGCGCCTTGCCTGCGCATCGTCGTGCGGCTTGCCGCCGACGCCATTGGCGTAGATCTGGGACATGGCGTATTGCGCGTCGGGGAGCCCGGTCGCGGCGGCGCGCTCATAATAGGAGACTGCTTTGGTCAGGCCGGCGTCGCCGGGATCCTGCTGGACCAGCATCTGCGCGAAATTGAACTGCGCCAGCTGGTTGCCGGCTTCGGCCGCGGCCTGCATCAGGGCATAGGCCTCCTTCGTGTCCTTCTTGACGTAACGGCCGTCGAGCAGCATCAGAGCGTATTGGAACTGTGATTCCGGCACGCCCTGTTCGGCGGCGGCGGCGTACCATTTGGCCGCCTCCGCTGCGTTGAGCGGTACGCCCAGCCCGCGCGACAGGATCTCGGCCACCAATGTCTGCGCCGCCGGGTCGCCATTTTTCGCGCGGACCAGCGCAAGGTTGTAGGCCGTCTTGTAGAGCCCGCGCTGGAAGGCGCCGTAGGCCGCGTCCGCCGGCTTGGCCCCGAAGCGGTCGGGATTGATGCTGTCGGCCGAGGGCAGCGGCGCCGGCTCCGCCGTGGTGGCGGGTTGCGGCAGCTGCTTTTCGATCGGTTTGTCGGTGTGCACGCCGATTTCGGGCTTGGGCTGCGGCAAGGGAATCGTTTCGGCGGCGGCGGCGGCCTGGATCATGACCGCTGCAAGCAAGGCCTGAAGGGGAAGCCTCACCGGAGCCACATCAGTCCTCGAAGCGCGGCGCGGTTTCGTCGAGCAGCGCATTGGCCCGGCTTATTGCCGCCTGCGGATCGACGCCATCGGCGAACACCGCGCTCGACAGCGCGACGAACTCGGCACCGGTGGCGGCCACTTCCTCGACGGAAGCCAGATCGGATCCGGCCATGACGATGCAGGGGATCTGGATCATTTGCGCCCACCACTCGCCCAGTGACAGATTGCGCGGATGGGGCTCCGGCTTGTTGTCGTAGCCGAAGCGGCCGAAGAAGATGTAGTCCGGCCTGACCTCACCGAGTTCGAGTGCGTCATCCCGCTTCTTGGCGCCGCCGGCGCCGACCATCATCTTCGCCTGGAAATGTTCGATCGTTTCGGCGAGTTCGGCCTTGGACGCCTCGACATGGATGCCGTCGGCCTGGACACGGCCCGCGATGCGGGTGTCGCCGGCGATGATCACGGCCACGCCCGCAGCCTGGGCCGTCGGCACGATCTGTTCGGCAAAAGCCTGGAAGGAGGCCTCGTCCATGCCGTTCTCGGGCAGGATCAGCGAGGCGACGTCGCCGCCGTCGAATGCGTTGGCGATGCGGGCGGCCGGCACGCCGGGCGGCGCGATCAGCACGATGCGGCAACGATTTGGGGGTATGGCGTCGTTCATGGTTCTTGGATCCCGGGTTTCGCCTATGCCGGGCGAAGATGGTTGGATTGCGGCATAGAACAAACTGCCGGGATTGAACAGGCGTCAGCTGTCAGACGGCATCAGGCGGAACGAAGAGCATTGCGGGCTTTCGTGACGATGTCGAATACTTTCGACGGATCCTCGATGCCAAGGAATTGCGGCACGGGGTCGAGAGCCGGCGACCAGCTGCCAAAACTTTGATAGCGCGACTGAGACCAGCCGCCCGGACTTCCGAACAACGATGCCGCCGCGCCGAAGCGCAAACTGCCACGCCTTTCGCCCTCGCCGGTGAGCTGGATGTCGGGAAGACGCTCAAGATCGATCGATGTGAAGTTGGCGAAAGGAGGGGTGCGCATGATGAGGATGCGTTTGTCCGTGACCGCATAGGCGATCCGCTGTCTCAGCCACGCGTCGACAGCAAATCGGCCAAAGACGAAGAAGAGCCCGATGCAGATGAACATTGCTCCCCATGCGTCGAAGAAAAGCGGCGCGCCTTGCCTTGCCGCGGTATAGGTCCAGAAGATTGCAAAACCACACCAGAGCAGGCTGAACGGTATTAGAAACATGTCCTTGCTGGTGAAGAACAGGCCCTGCGCGGGAAGGCCGCTCCATAGGATGTGTTCGCGGGGCAATAGCCGCCCCTGAAAAGATCCGCTCGCCACGCCTTTACCCCGTTGCTTTGTGCCCCCATCCACATCGCACGGACGGCGATCGCCGAGCAAATCAGCAACACGTTATCCGCCCGCAAGACCATGGGTTCGAAAGTATCGCCGCCGCGATCCAACAGTCGAGAACGTTATGTCGGCACTTTCGACTTCCACAGCGACCAGCCGAGATTCATGCCGGCCGCCGCCGTCAGGATCAAAGCGGCGCCGGCGACCTGGCTGAGATGCAGCCGATGGCCGAAAGCCACGACGTCGACCAGGATGGCGACGACCGGATAGATGAAGGACAGCGATCCCTGCAGATGCGTCGGCAGCTTCTGGATGGCACCATACATCAGGATGTACATCAGGCCGGTGTGGACGATGCCGAGCGTCGCCAGCATGGTCCAGCTCCACGGGTCGGGGGGAAGATGCGAAAGATCAGCGAAGGGCCCCAGCATGACGACGCCGACGCAGACCTGGATCAGCGCGATCAGATGCGGTGGCGTGCCCTTGAGCTTCTTGGTGACGATGGCCGCGATGGCCCAGAAGAAGGCCGCGGCCAGCGCCATCAGGATGCCGGCAAAATAGTTGGTGCCGACATCGCCGGCGTCAGGGGCGGCCTCGACGATGAGCACCATGCCGGCGAAGGCTATTGTCAGCCAGGTCAGCTTGCTCAGCGTCAGCCGTTCCGCGAAGAAGAGCGCGCCGAAGCCGACCAGCATGAAGGGCTGGGTGTTGTAGACGGCGGTGGCGATCGAGATCGAGGCGCGCGAGAAGGCGCTGAACAGAAGCAGCCAGTTGATGACGATGGCCGCGCCGCCAAGCGCGGCCAGGCCGATGACGCGCAGGGGCAGCCTGTCGCGCAGCAAGCCGAGCGAAGCGCAGATGACGAGCAGTGTCGCCGCGCCGAACGCGCAGCGCCAGAACACGACGTCCATGATCGGTTGGCCGGACATGATGACGAACCATCCGATCGTGCCTAGGATCGTCATTGCGGCCGACATCTCGACCGTGCCGCGTACCGTATCGTTCATGATAGACCTCTGTGCCCGCTGAGGCGGCATAATCTCATGCTAGGTGAGTGCTTTCTATCCGATTGAAAAGGCAGTATGGAGAGATAACCTAATTATATTAGGTCGCGGCTGCGAATTCGTGAGAAATCTAAAATGCTGGACGATCTCGACCGAAATCTCCTCGAAATCCTGGTGCGGGATGCACGGACCTCGCTGAAGGAGCTGGCTGCCCAGGTCGGGCTGTCGTCGCCGAGCGTTTCGGAGCGGCTGCGGCGGCTCGAGGAGCGCGGCGTCATCCGGGCGTTCACCGTCGAGATCGATCCCCTGGCGCTCGGCTATACGCTGCAGGCGATCGTGCGCATCAAGCCTTTGCCAGGCAAGCTGCACATCGTCCAGAAATTGATCGAGGAGATCGCCGAGTTTGGCGAATGCGACAAGGTGACGGGCGACGACTGTTTCGTCGCCCGTCTGTTCGTGCGCTCGATCGGCGACCTCGACGGCATTCTCGACCGCATCGCCGACAAGGCCGAGACCAGTACCGCCATCATCAAGGCGCAGCCGATCCGGCGGCGGCCGCCACCGCTCGGGGCGCCATCGGCCTCATCGGCCTCATCGTCTTGACTCAGCAAGGCAGTGGTGGAAATGCGGCGCCTGTCCACCAAAAGTCGGTCTTCCACCAGACGATTGGCCGAGAGACGAGGAAGAAAACATGGCGCAAAATATCTACGACCAGCCGGAGTTCTTCGCGGGCTACAGCCGGCTTGGCCGGTCGATCGAAGGCCTGGACGGTGCCGCGGAATGGCCGGCGTTGCGCGCGATGCTCCCTGAAGCCGGCGGCCTGCGGATCGTCGACCTCGGCTGCGGTTTCGGCTGGTTCTGCCGCTGGGCGCATGAGCACGGAGCGAGCCACGTCCTTGGGCTGGACCTGTCGGAGAAGATGCTGGCCCGGGCAAGAGCCGCCGGCCCGGACACCGGCATCACCTATGAGCGGGCCGACCTCGACCAACTCAGCCTGCCGCCAGGCGGATTCGATCTCGCCTACAGCTCGCTTGCCCTCCACTATGTCGAGGATGTCGCGCGCCTGTTCAGTGCGGTGCATCAGGCCCTGTCGCCCGGCGGGCATTTCGTCTTCTCCACCGAACATCCGATCTACATGGCCCCGACCAGGCCGGGCTGGGTGGTCGACGAGGAAGGCCGCAGGACATGGCCTGTCGACCGCTATCTGGTGGAAGGTCCGCGCGAGACAGACTGGCTGGCCAAGGGCGTGGTGAAACACCACCGCACCATCGGCACGACGCTCAACGCGCTGATCAAGTCCGGCTTCACGATCAAGCATGTCGAGGAGTTCCGCCCCACGGATGCGCAGGTCGCGGCCAAGCCCGACCTGGCCGAAGAACTCGAGCGGCCGATGTTCCTGCTGGTCTCGGCGCGCCGATAGGATAGTCGAGAGGACAAGGGCGTCATTGGCGAGACGCGCCATGCCTGGATTTGCTGTCGCTCCGCTCAGAATTCTGGGCTATTCAGGCGGTGACGCACTTTCCCTCCAGACCAGTCCCTCCCATGTCAGGCCTGCTTCTCGATCCGTGGTTCTACGCGGCCGCCGTTCCGGCGGTCATTCTGGTCGGGCTGTCCAAGGGCGGTTTCGGCGGCGCTGTCGGTTTCGTCGGCGTGCCGCTGATGGCGCTGACTATTCCGCCGGTGCAGGCGGCCGCCATCCTGCTGCCGATCCTGTGCCTGATGGACATCGTCTCGGTGTGGACATGGTGGGGCGTTTACGACCGCAAGATGCTGGCCGACATGATGCCGGGCGCCGTCATCGGCATCGGCCTCGGCTGGCTGACGGCGGCACTTGTCACCGAGGAGGCGGTGCGGCTCATCGTCGGCGCCGTCGCCATCATCTTCGTGCTGCGCTGGCTTTATCTGCAGTTCCGCCACGGCTCCGACCATGCCGCCGAACCCAATCGTGTGGCCGCCGCGATCTGGGGTACGGTCGCCGGTTTCACCAGCTTCGTCGCCCATGTCGGCGGGCCGCCTTTCCAGGTCTATGCGCTGCCGATCCGCCTCGACCCCAAGGTGCTGTCGGGCACGGCCGCGATCTTCTTTGCCGCGACCAATGCGTTGAAGCTCATCCCCTATTTCGCGCTCGGCCAGTTCGACACCGCCAATCTGACGGCGTCCGCCGTGCTGATGCCCCTGGCGCCGCTGTCGACCATCGCCGGCGCCTGGCTGGTGCGGCGCATGCGGCCGGAGATCTTTTATCCCTTCACCTACGCGACAGTGGCCGTCGTGGCGGTCAAGCTGCTGTGGGACGGCCTCGCCGGCCTGATGTAGCAGGCGAGGCGGCTGCCCAGCCGCTCTCGCCATCAAGGGGATCAGGCGGCGCTGGGCACGAGGCGGTTGCCGCCAAAGGCCAGCGTCGCGCCCATCGCTATGACCAGCGCCATGCCGGCGAGGATGCCGATGTCATGCGTGGTCGGCTTGAGCACCATGTCGGCGACGATCACCAGCATCACCGCATAGTCGAAGCGCGCCGCGCTCATCATGCGCTGGCCAATGGCAAGCACAGCCGGCGTGACGCCCTCCTTGGCGATCATCGCGCCCATGCGCTCGCCGGTCGGCTTGAAGATGAACATGCCGATCGAGAAGGTCGTGGCGTAGCCGACCAGGCCGATGATGATCCACAGGTCGGAGAAGCCGACCCAGAAGCCACACATGATGAGGCCGAAGATCAGGGTGAGCATCGACATCGGCGCGAAGAAACACCCGCCCAACTGCCCGCTGGCGCGCATCGCCTGAAGCTTGTCCGCGATGTTGCCGGCGCGTTCGGCAAGAACGCCGAGCAGGAACAGCACGAAGCCGCCTCCGAGCCACAAAATGGCAGAGACGATATGGAGAAATTTGACGATCGAATACCAGTCCATCGGTTGCTCCTGGGGTATTTCTGGTGGTTTTGCGGCGGAGCGGATATTCGCCTGCCGTCAGAGGAGCGGGCGTTTAGCGTGGCGCCTGTTTCGGAACGATGTCGCGAAAAAACAGCTTTTGTTTCGGCGGTTTTCGGCCAGCGCCGGCTCTCAGCATCCACCGATGCGCGGTTCATTTTCTGCTATCGTGAAAAGTGCGGGAGGGGGCGGCGCGACATCGTCCAGAAACATTGCCGATGCTAGTGCGCCGAGCCGGAAGCCCGGTGGCGACAGAAATCGCCTGACGATCAACCCATTCCCGAAAACGGGAAAAGGCAATTCGAGGGGACAAGCATGCAAGGGGTAGCACGGAATTTCTTTACGCTGGCCATCATCTATTCACTGTGCGGCATGGCGCTCGGCATTCACATGGCCATCAGCGAAGACCATGGCCAGATGCCAACCCACGCCCACACGATGGTGGCCGGCTGGCTGATGTCGGCGGTCTTTGCCTTCTTCTATCATCTGTTTCCGGCTGTCGGGCAAAAGATGATCGCCGTCGTTCACTTCTGGCTGACGGCAATCAGCGGGATCGGGCTTATGATCGGCCTCTACATCCTGCTTGCCGGCAATCCGGCAATCGAACCTCTGCTGGGGATCGCTTCGATCGGCTTCTATGCAGGCATGCTTCTGTTTGCCTTCATCTCCCTGCCGGTGGTCTGGAAGAAGGCCTGAGCAGGGCGGGAACTGACCTCCGGCCTGTGCTGTTACGGCACAGGAATCGGGTGTTCGATCAAAAAACTTCGGGGCTGTTAAAGGTTCATTAAGCTTTACAGGCGTTTACTATGTGCATCCAGTGATCTGGATTCTTACCGAGTGGTTGGAGCCACTTTGTTTGACGCCTCCCTGTTAAACTCCTGAGAGCCGCCTTATCCGCGGCTCTTTTTTTGTCCGCATTCCGGCGGCACCTCGCGCGGCGGATGGCTGTTAACCTTCTGTTAAACATGTGCTTGCCTTCACCCCCTGCGAAGCGCATTTTCAAGCTTCAGTTATATAGGGTGCCGGGTGTATCGGCAGTGAGCCGAATCGACCGGTCGCAAGTGCAGGGGCGTATCAATGAACGAGCCTTCGAAGGGCAGTGCGAAAACCGTGAAGCTGGCGGAACGCCGGGTTTTTTCGCACTCCTTCAAACCGCTTTACCAGGAAGGCATGGGACTGGTCGAACAGGCGGCGGAATATCTCGATGGCAAGGGCCGCGCCGAGGCCAAGAAACTGTCGCGGCTGGCGGCCACGCTCTACGCGGCCGAATCAATGCGGCTGACCACCAGGCTGATGCAGGTTGCCTCCTGGCTGCTTTTGCAGCGCGCGGCGAATTCGGGTGAAATGACCCGGGACCAGGTTGCGTCGGAAAAATCCAAGGTCCGCCTCGATACCGCTTCCGCGCATGACGAAGCCGCCGGCTGGGCCGAACTGCCCGAGGATTTCCTCGACCTCGTCAACCGCTCGCTTCGCCTGCAGGCACTGGTGCGCCGCATGGATGACGAAATATACGGCGACGGCTCCGTGGTCGACATGCAGCCGTTGAGCCGCCGGCCCAATCCGGTTTCGGATCAGATCAGCCTGCTCAATACGGCGTTCGCCCGCAACTAGGCGACTTCGGAATTTTTTCCGGCTCGACAGGTCACTGTTTCCGGTTTGTTCACATTTCGCTGGCATCGCTGTCCGCCCAAGGGGTAAAGTTACCGAATGGGGGACGCGATTCGCATCATTGGCATCGATCCGGGGCTCAGGCGCACCGGATGGGGCATCGTCGAGAGCCTCGGCAATTCCTTGCGCTTCGTCGCCTCCGGCACCGTGCGCTCCGAGGACAAGGCGGCGCTGGCGACGCGGCTATGCCAATTGCATGACGGGCTCGCCGAAGTCCTGCATGCGGCAATGCCGCATGAGGCTGCCGTCGAACAGACCTTCGTCAACAAGGATGCCGTGGCGACGCTGAAGCTCGGCCAGGCGCGCGGCATCGCCATGCTGGTGCCGGCGCGGGCCGGCCTCGTCGTCGCCGAATATGCGCCCAATGCTGTCAAGAAGGCGGTGATCGGCGTCGGCCATGGCGACAAGAAGCAGATCCACATGATGGTGAAGGTGCTGCTGCCGAAGGCGACCTTCGATACCGAACATGCCGCCGACGCGCTGGC
Source organism: Mesorhizobium sp. HAY1-8B (assembly GCF_056868045.1). Classification (NCBI taxonomy): domain Bacteria; kingdom Pseudomonadati; phylum Pseudomonadota; class Alphaproteobacteria; order Hyphomicrobiales; family Phyllobacteriaceae; genus Mesorhizobium; species Mesorhizobium sp. HAY1-8B. Next base: position 433,056 of record NZ_CP200321.1, on the reverse strand, counting down.
CATCGCGATTTGCCACGCGCATCACCGGCAGAGCGCCGCCTATCGGATGGCGCTTGCGTCATGAGAGGCTGTTGGAAATGATCGGCAAGCTCAAGGGCACGCTGGACGAGATCGACGAGGATCATTGCCTCGTCGACGTCCATGGCGTCGGCTACGTCGCCTATTGCTCGGCGCGCACGCTGGCCGCGCTGCCTTCGCCCGGCGAGGCGGTGGTGCTGTTCATCGAGACCTATGTGCGCGAGGACATGATCCGGCTTTATGGCTTCCAGTCGGCGCTCGAGCGCGAATGGTTCCGGCTGTTGATGAGCAATGTGCAGGGCGTAGGGGCCAAGGTGGCGCTGGCCATCCTGTCGACATTGGCGCCGGCCGACCTCGCCAATGCGATCGCGCTGCGCGACATCGCCATGGTTTCCCGCGCCCCAGGCGTCGGCAAGAAGGTGGCCGAGCGCATCGTCACCGAATTGAAGAACAAGGCGCCGGCCTATGCGGGTTCGGCCTCCGGGACCATCGGCCTGAAGCAGGAGCTCGGCGAAGGCGTGGCAGCCGCGCCGATCACCGACGCGGTTTCGGCGCTGGTCAATCTCGGCTACTCGCGCGACACCGCTGCCAATGCGGTTGCCGCGGCGCTGAAGACGGCGGGCGAGGACGCGGACGCCTCGAAGCTGATCCGCTTCGGGCTGAAGGAACTGGCGCGGTGAGGGCTCGCTTGTCCGGTCCTCTGCCTTATGCGAGGAAGGCAGCATGAGCCTTTCGCCCCGTCTCATTGCTCCGGAAAAACGCGGCGAGGATGCCGACCAGACCTTGCGGCCGCAAACGCTTGCCGACTTTGTCGGCCAGGCGGCGGTGCGGGCCAATCTCAAAGTGTTCATCGAGGCCGCCAAGGGCCGTAACGAGGCGCTCGACCACGTGCTGTTCGTCGGGCCGCCGGGGCTGGGCAAGACGACGCTGGCGCAGATCATGGCGCGCGAACTTGGCGTCAATTTCCGCTCCACATCCGGTCCGGTCATCGCCAAGGCCGGCGATCTTGCCGCACTGCTTACCAATCTCGAGGAAGGCGACGTGCTGTTCATCGACGAGATCCATCGGCTGAACCCGGCGGTGGAGGAAATCCTCTATCCGGCGATGGAGGATTTCCAGCTCGACCTGATCATCGGCGAGGGCCCGGCGGCGCGTTCGGTCAAGATCGACCTTGCCCGTTTCACCCTGGTCGCGGCCACCACGCGGCTTGGCCTGCTCACCAATCCGCTGCGCGACCGGTTCGGCATTCCGGTGCGGCTCAACTTCTACACGGTCGAAGAGCTGGAGCAGATCGTGCGGCGCGGCGCCCGCATCCTGCAGATGCCGCTCGGCGACGATGGCGCGCTGGAGATCGCGCGGCGCGCGCGCGGCACGCCACGCATCGCCGGACGGCTGTTGCGCCGCGTGCGCGATTTCGCCTCGGTCGCCGGCGACGGTCACGTCGATCGCCTGATCGCCGACGAGGCGCTGACACGGCTGGAGGTCGACGCGCTCGGCCTCGACGCGCTCGACCGCCGCTACCTCTCCATGATCGCGCGCAATTTCGGCGGTGGACCGGTCGGCATCGAGACGATCGCGGCCGGCCTGTCGGAGCCGCGCGACGCCATCGAGGACATCATCGAGCCCTATCTGATCCAGCAGGGCTTCATCCAGCGCACGCCGCGCGGCCGCATGCTGACGGCCAATGCCTGGCGCCATCTCGGCCTCGACGCGCCGAAGGACCTGGCGCAGCAGCAGATCAACCTGTTCCAGGAAGAGTAGGGACGCAGGCCATCAGGCGCTGGTTCCCGGTCCAGCGATCAAGCATCCGTGAATGCGCGAAATCTGCTCGCCTTTGCCGATTTGCCGGCGCAATCGTGGATTTTATCGGCGCTGTCTCGCGGCATGCCGCCGCGGTGCATGTGCCGGAGCCACGGAATGATAACCAGACGCGGGTTCCTGCGCTTCATCGGCGGGTCTTTCCTGACTGCTGTCGCGCTTGGCGCCTATGCGGTCGGCATCGAGCCGATGCTGCTGGCGCATGTGAAGCGCTATGCCCTGACGCCGCCGCACTGGCCTGATGGCCTGAAGCTGCGGGTCGTGGCATTTGCCGACATCCATGCCTGCCGGCCCTGGATGACGCAGGAACGAATTGCCTCGCTCGTTGACGATGCGAACGCGTTGCAGCCCGACCTGATCGTGCTGCTTGGCGACTATACTGCGGGCATGCCCCTGGTGACGGGGCCGGTTACGCCGTCGCAATGGGCGTCCGCGCTGTCGGGCCTCAAGGCGCCGCTCGGCGTGCTGTCGATCCTTGGCAATCACGATTGGTGGAGCGATGGCTTCGCGCAGCGCGCCGGAGCCGGGCCGATCATAGCACGCAAGGCCTTGGAGAAGGTCGGCATCCCGGTGCTGGAGAACGATGTCGTGCGCCTGGAGAAGGATGGCCATGGCGTCTGGATCGCCGGCCTGGCCGACCAACTGGCGTTGCTGCCGGCCAGGAAGGGCGACCCGTGCAAGGGGCTCGACGATCTCGACGGCACGCTGGCCAAGGTCGGTGACAGCGCGCCTGTCATCCTGCTCGCCCATGAGCCGGATATTTTTCCCACCGTGCCATGGCGCGTCTCGCTGACCCTGTCGGGCCATACCCATGGCGGGCAGGTGCGGCTGTTCGGCTATTCGCCCGTCGTGCCGTCGCGCTTCGGCAATCGCTATGCCTATGGCCATGTCGTCGAGAACGACCGCAATCTGATCGTCTCGGGCGGGCTCGGCTTCAGCATCATGCCGGTGCGTTTCGGCATGAGGCCGGAAATCCTGCAGATCGACCTCGGTTGACTTGAATACAGCACTAACTCTTTGTTTTAACGCAATTCCCAGGAAAGCATTTTCCCGGAATTGCCCTAGTGAAGTGACCGGATCACATCCATCACGTCCGGCTCGGCCTTGTCGCCGTTGAAGGCGTCGACGATGCCGAAGGCGCCGCCATAACTCCACACCGACCATGAGAAACCACGCGCCTCGGCGCGCGCGATCATGTCCTTGACATAGGCGGCGCGGTATTCGGCCGGCATCACATAGGCATTGCCGTATTCCTGGCGGATCATGCCGAACTCGCCCAGCGTGATGTTTTCCGGCTTGATGCCGTTGGCCTTGGCCCACGCCTCGACCCTGCTGAAGGGCGCATCCATCAGACCAAGCAGCTTGGCGGGACTGTCCATGCTGGCGACCTGCTCGTCGAGATATGCAAGCAGGCCGCTCTGCCGTGTCCACGGCGCCTCGGCCTTGATGCGGGCGCGGATGGTGTCCAGCGTCACGTCTAGCTGCGCCTTGGGCACTGACGTCAGCGGATAGGGCAGGCCTGTCACATAGGGAATGAAGTCGCCGGCCCAGGTCGCACCCTGGTGGGTGAGCAGGAATGGATCATAGGAATGGAAGGTCCAGATGACGTTGTCGTCGGGAATCTCCTTCGGATCGATCTTCTCCAGGGACGAGGCGGCGGAATAGCAGGCGCCGGTCAGCACCAGGGTCAGCTTCGTCGCCGACGATCGCGCCGCGGCGAACAATTTCCGCTGGCGGTCCGGCCACAGGCTGGTGCCGGCGCTGTCACAATCGACGATCGGTTCGTTCATCGGCTCGAAGGCAACCTTCTCGGGATCCTCGCCGGCCAGGGTGCGGGCCATCTTGCGTATCATGTCGACATAGCTGTCGAAGGTCCGCGGATCGTCCATCACCTCGGCCATGCCGATCTTGCGGCTGCCGCCGGCCGGGATCAGGTGCATGTCGACGATCACCTTGAGGCCGGCGCGGTTGATCATGCGCACCGAGTCCAGCACGCCGGCATAGAGGTCGTCACGCAACGCCGTTGTCTGGTCGGACAGGAAAGGCGAGGGGTCGACCGGCATGCGCAGGAAATCGAAGCCCGCCTCCTTGAGCGCCTTGAGATCGTCCTCCTTGAGGAATTTGCGCCATTCCGGATAGGGCAGTATGGCCTTGGCATCGCTCCACTGATCCTCGCCCGGCCAGGTGACCCACTGGTCGAGATTGAGGCCGCGCTTCATAGCAAATGTCGCAGCCTGGCCGGGCACCGCCAAGGCCGCCAGCACCAGCAGCGCCGCCATCAAACTCTTGATCATCGCCGTCAACAGTGCCATCCGATGTCAGATCAGGATGACGTTTGGTTGAACCGTCTTCCTGATCTATTTCTTTCTGGAGCATGGTCTCTGGACAAACGGAAACCGTTTGTCCGAAAAAACCGGTTTCCACTTTTCGGGATCATGCTCTAGGTCACGCGCGGAACTGGTGCCTCGCCGCGACTGAAAAAGGAAGCGCAATGGGCGATCATGGTGAATCGGCGACGCTGCTGGCCGGCCTTTCCGGCGCGCTGACGACGTTTGGCCATCGGCTGATGGCGCGGGTCTATTATGCCGACACCGATTTCTCGGGCGTCGTCTACCATGCGCGCTATCTCGAATTCCTCGAGCGCGGCCGCTCCGATTATCTCAGGCTCACCGGCGTGCATCACACCGAACTCGCCGACGGCAAGCATGGCGAGAAGATCGTCTGGGTGGTGCGCCGCATGGAGATCGACTTCCGCATCCCCGCCCGCATCGATGACATCCTGACCGTCGACACCCGCACCGACACCATTTCCGGCGCGCGCATCTTCATGGCGCAGCAGCTCAAGCGCGGCGACGAGGTGCTGGTCGAGGCCAGGGTCGAGGCGGCGATCATTGGCGAGAATGGCCGGCCGAGACGCTTTCCCAAGGAATGGGTAGCGGCCTTCATGCCCAAGGTGGGCTGATATTCAGGTGATGCCGGCCTGCAAACGACTGATACCTGCGCTTCCCCGTTCTACTGCGTCGCAGTAGAACTGAGCTTACGTACCCAAAAGTACGCTCCGCTCCGGTTCTCGGTGTCAGCCGTTTTCGACTCGGCCTGACCTGAATCTCAACCCACCTTTGGCGGCGGATGAGTTGGCCAGGCCGGTCTCGGTGATTGATGGGCGCGGCAATGCGCCGCGCCTAATTCACTAACCCATCCTTAAACCCATCCTTAACCATAACGGTTCATGAAGAGATTGGTGAAGATTGGCGCCATCCAACGCCTTCCTTTCACCAATATTTGCCCTGAAAAGGCCGCTAACGGCACGGTTTGGGGTGTCCGGTAGCTTCGTGCGAACCGACCACAAGGGATGCCAGGGGCCAGCCGCCAGCTTCGCCCGGAAATCTTAAGGACGTAACGATGGAAAATATCGCACTCGCCGATCCGGGCGCGCAATTGTCGATTTGGGCGCTGTTCATGCAGGCCAGCTGGGTGGTCAAGCTGGTCATGATCGGCCTGCTTTGCGCCTCGGTCTGGACCTGGGCGATCATCATCGACAAGCTGGTTTCCTATGGCCGCATGCGGCTGGCGCTGAACCGATTCGAGCAGGTCTTCTGGTCCGGGCAGTCGCTGGAGGAGCTCTACCGCACGCTCGCCGACCGCAAGACGTCAGGCATGGGCGCCATTTTCGTCGCCGCCATGCGCGAGTGGAAGAAGAGCTTCGAGAAGGGCGCCAAGACGCCGCTCGGCCTGCAGACCCGCATCGACAAGGCGATGGACCTGGCGCTGACCCGCGAGATGGAGAAGCTGGAGGGGCGCCTCGGCTTCCTCGCCACCACCGGTTCGGCCGCCCCCTTCATCGGCCTGTTCGGTACCGTCATCGGCATCATGACCTCGTTCCAGGCCATTGCCGGCTCCAAGAACACCAGCCTCGCGGTGGTTGCGCCCGGCATCGCCGAGGCGCTGCTGGCGACGGCGATCGGCCTGCTCGCCGCCATCCCGGCGGTCATCGCCTATAACAAGCTGTCATCGGATGCGAGCAAGATCGCTGTGCGCATGGAAGGGTTCTCCGACGAGTTCTCCGCCATACTCTCGCGCCAAATCGATGAAAAAGTCGCGCCGAAGGCCTGAGGAGTAACTGATGGGTATGTCCGTAGGCATGGCGGGACGCGGCGGGCGCGGCCACAGGCGGCGCGGCCGCCACCATGGGCTGATGTCGGAGATCAACGTCACGCCGATGGTGGACGTCATGCTGGTGCTTTTGATCATCTTCATGGTCGCGGCGCCGATGCTCACGGTCGGCGTGCCGATCGACCTGCCCGACACACAGGCCAAGGCCATGAATGCCGACACGCAGCCGATCACTGTCTCGATCAATGCCGCCGGCCAGATCTATCTCCAGGAAACCGAGATTCCGATCGAGGAACTGGTGGCCAAGCTGCAGGCGATCTCCAAGACCGGCTACGAGGAACGCATCTTCATCCGTGGCGACAAGGCCACCGACTATGGCACGGCGATGAAGGTGATGGCCCGTATTTCGGCTGCTGGCTACAAGAATATCGGCCTGGTTTCGCTCCAGGAACAGGATCAATAGACGCGAGATGAAGACCGGCCTCACCACATCGGTGATACTGCATACGGCGGTGCTGGCCTTCGGCCTGTTCACCCTGTCGGCGCCGGCCGCGCTGCCGTCCGCCGATGTCGAGTCGGTCGCGGTCGACATCGTGCCGATGGAAGCCATTGCGCAGACCTTGCAGGGCGACAAGAAGGCCGTGATGCATGAGAAGCCGGCGCCGCTGCCGACGCAGCGTCCCGACATCGTCCCGGCCGCCCAGAAGGTTGGTGAAAACAGCGTCGACACCGACAAGCCGATAACGCCGGAGGCCAAGCCGAAGCCCGTCGACACGACCTCGGCTCCGCCGCCCGCGCCGACGCCGAAGGAAATCCCGAAGACCGAGGACGTGCCGAAGCCGCAGGAGAAGCCCAAACCCACTCCGGCGACGGAAGTGGCGCCGGCGCCGCAGCCCAAGGAAGAGGTGAAGCCCGAGCCGGTCAAGCAGACGGAGCCCAAGCCCACGCCGGCCAAGCCGGCACCGACCCCGCCGCCGCAGGACAAGACCGCCGCCATCGACCCGACGCCCGAGGTCAAGCCGGATGCCGTCGCCGAGGCCATAGCCAAGGATCCGCCTACCGAAGAGACGCAGTTGCCGAGCTCGGCGCCGGCGCCGGAAGCACGGCCGAAACCGCAGCCGACACCGGCTGAAAGCGCCAAGGCGCCAGATCGCAAGAATGCCGACAAGCCGGTCAAGGAAGCCTCGTCGAAACCGAAATCAGACGACAAGCAGTTCAACGCCAACGAAATCTCCGCGCTGCTCGACAAGCAGAAGCCATCCGGCGGCGGCGCCAAGCGCTCGACGCAGCAGGCCTCGCTCGGCGGCGACAAGGATCAGGGCCAGAAGCTGTCGAGGTCGGAGCAGGGCGCCCTGGAAAGCCAGTTGGGCGGTTGCTGGACATTGCCGGTTGGACTGGAAGGCTCGGAGAATTTCGTCGTCGTCGTGCGCTTCAACCTGGACAACTCAGGCAAGCTCGACGGTCGCCCATCGGTCGAAAAGTCGAGCGGCAATCGGCAGTTCGATGAAAGCGCGGTTCGCGCGGTTCAGAAATGCGACGTGGCCGGCCTGCAGGTTCCCGCCGGCAAGCAAGACATCTGGAACGACATCCGCGTCACGTTCGATCCAAGAGAGATGCTGGGCCTCTAGGCCCTGACATCCGAAAAAAATCAGTATGAGAAGCGAGAAGACATGAAATCAATCCTCAAGCCGCTCCTGATGATAGCAGCCATGGCCATGGGCATGACGGCAGCCGGCACGCTACCGGCGCTGGCGCTCGTCGAGCTCAACGTCAACAAGGGCAATGTCGAGCCGCTGCCGATCGCGATCACCGATTTCCAGGGCGGCGATGCGCTTGGCGCCCAGATTTCCCAGATCGTCACCGCCGATTTGAAACGCTCCGGCCTGTTCGCGCCGATCGACAAGAGCGCCTTCATCGAGAAGATCACCAATCCGGATGCCGCCCCCCGCTTCGACGACTGGAAGGTGATCAACGCGCAGGCGCTGGTCACCGGCAGCGTCAGCAAGGAAGCCGACGGCCGTATTCGCGCCCAGTACCGGCTTTGGGACACTTTTGCCGGCCAGCAGATGGCGGGCGAGCAGTTCTTCGCCAATGACGCCAACCAGCGGCGCGTCGCCCACATCATAGCCGACGCCATCTACGAGCGGCTGACCGGCGAGAAAGGCTATTTCGACACGCGTGTGGTGTTCATCGACGAGTCCGGCGCCAAGAATGCGCGCAAGAAGCGCCTCGCCATCATGGACCAGGACGGCGCCAATGTCCGCTATCTCTCCGACGGCCGGTCGATCGTGCTGACACCGCGTTTCTCGCCGAACCGGCAGGAAATCACCTATATGTCCTACGAGAGCGGCCAGCCGCGCGTCTATCTCCTGCAGATCGAAACCGGACAGCGCGAACTGGTTGGCAATTTCCCCGGCATGACGTTTGCGCCGCGCTTCTCGCCCGACGGCCAGAAGGTGATCATGAGCTTGCTGCGCGACGACGGCAATTCCAACATCTTCGCCATGGACCTGCGCAGCCGCTCGACGACGCGGTTGACCAACTCGACCGCCATCGACACCTCACCCTCCTATTCGCCGGACGGCAGCAAGGTGGTGTTCACCTCCGACCGCGGCGGCCGCGCGCAAATCTATGTGATGGGCGCCGATGGCTCGGGCCAGACCCGCATCTCCTTCGGCGATGGCGTCTACTCGACGCCGGTGTGGTCGCCGCGCGGCGATCTCATCGCCTTCACCAAGCAGACCGGCGGCGAATTCCAGATCGGTGTCATGAAGACCGACGGTTCGGGCGAGCGCATCCTGTCGTCCGGCTTCCAGCAGGAAGGGCCGACCTGGGCGCCGAATGGCCGCGTCTTGATGTTCTTCCGCGACGCCAATGGCGGACCGAAACTGGTTTCGGTCGATCTCACCGGCCGCAACGAACAGCCTATCCCGACCGCGAACTTCGCGTCCGACCCGGCCTGGTCGCCGTTGCTGGAATAAGAGGGAAATGGAGAATTGAGGAATTGAAGAATTGAAGAGATGGAGAAGGCAGGCAGCTACATAAAGCGTGCGAAGGATCTGGAAGTCTATAAGCGCGCTTATGCGGTTTCTCTTGACGTACATAAAGCTACGCTCGCTTTCCCGCAGATTGAGCAATACGCGCTGGCCGATCAGTTGCGTCGTTCCAGCAAGGGAATCTGCGCCAAGTTGGCGGAGGGATTTGCCAAGCAGACCCACTCCAAAGCCGAATTCGCGCGGTCATTTCAATGGCCTTGGGGTCATGCGGCGAGGTCGAGACGTGGATCTCTTACGCATTTGACCTTGGGTACATCACGCAGGCGCAGCTGGATGAATGGCTGCAATCCTATTCCCAGATCTACGAAATGCTGGTGAATCTGAGAGAAGCTGAAGTGATTTGTCTCTTCAGTTCTTCAATTCGCCAGTTCTCCAATTCCTCATTTTCCATGCATTGGTCGCGTTTTGGCCGCATTTCCGCCTAGGGTCCGCGCCAACTGTGGCCCGGATCAAAGAGGTTGCGGACGGGCAGCTAAACCAATTTTTAACCGTGTTTCTTGAATGCCGGTTAACCCAAACGTGGTTACTGGGTGATCAACGAAATCACTCGAATACGATCACTCGCAATACGAAGGAGAGGCGGCATGGGCCGTATCGCAGCACTTACCACAAACCCGGTCATGATCGCGCTGGTGGCGATGCTCGCCATCACCGGTTGCGCCTCCAAGAAGACTCCGAACAACGCCGCTGAGCTTGGCCTCAACGGCGCCGGTGCTGCAACGCCTGGTTCGGCGCAGGACTTCACCGTCAATATCGGCGACCGCATCTTCTTCGATACGGACTCGACCTCGATCAGGGCTGACGCACAGCAGACGCTTTCGCGCCAGGCGCAGTGGCTGAACCAGTACAAGCAGTATGCCATCGTCGTGGAAGGCCATGCCGACGAACGCGGCACGCGCGAATACAATCTGGCGCTCGGTGCCCGCCGCGCCGCCGCCACCCGCGACTTCCTGGTCTCCAAGGGCGTGGCTTCCAGCCGCCTGAAGACCATTTCCTACGGCAAGGAGCGTCCTGTCGCTGTCTGCGACGACATCTCGTGCTGGTCGCAGAATCGCCGCGCGGTCACCACGCTCAGCGGCGCCGGCTCCTGAGTCGGATACATCCGATCGGCGCGTTGCGAGATGCGCCGCTGTCGAGCGACAAAAATACAACACACCCTTGCGAAAGGCGGCCCTCGGGCCGCCTTTTTCATATCTGGACACCTGAAACAAAATTTGGCCGAAGTCTCGGGCCCTGCTATGAGCCGAGGGCGCTTGGCTGGTCCCACTGTGGTTGGAAGGCGCGAAAAGACTAACGACACACGGCGAGAGGCACATGCATTTGAGATCGGTTCTGAGCGGCACGCTTGCGCTGCTGCTCCTATCAGGCGTCACCGCCCCGGCTAGTGGCCTGGGGGCCAGCGGCACGGGGCAATCAACCGACAGCGGCTTTTCCTTCCATCTGCCCAGCATCGAGCTGCCCAGGCTTTTCGGTGAAAAGAAGAAGCCGGATCAGGTCCAGATGGTGCAGTCCGATCCTACTGCCGTCACCAGCCTGGAAGACCAACTGCGGCAGATGAACGGCAAGATCGAGGAACTGAATTTCCAGGTCCTGCAGATGCAGGAGCAAATCCGCAAGCAGCAGGAAGACAACGAGTTCCGCTTCCAGCAGCTGGAAGGCGGCTCGCAGGGCGGACAGGCACCGGCGGCACCGAAGAAGAAGTCCGACGCCACCACCGACACCAACACCGACGTGGCCGCGGCCCCGGCAACCCAGGCGCCGGCTGATGCCGGCGCCGCCACCGGCAGCGATCAGTCGAGCGGCGGCAAGACGGTTGAGGATGTCATCGTCGAATCACCCGATGGCGATCCCGGCAAGGTGATCCCCGGCACGGGAGCGCCGGAAAAGACCTTTGGTTCGATCACCGTCGACAAGAACGGCAATGTGATCGACGCCAGCGGCAACACCCAGGCAACCGCGCCGGCGCAAGACACCGCCCCGGCCGCCGGCGCACCGGCCAAGGCCGGCAAGTCCGACGGCACGGTGGTTGCAGCACTGCCTTCCACCAACGACCCGGAAGAACTTTACCGCAATTCCTACCAGTTCATCCTGTCGGGCGACTACAGCACCGCCGAACAGGGTTTTCGCGATCATATTTCTCGCTTCCCCCGCGATGCGAAGACGGCGGACGCGCATTATTGGCTGGGTGAATCGCTGCTTGGCCAGCAGAAATACCGCGACGCGGCCGAGGTCTTCCTCGCCGCCAGCAAGGACTACCCCAAGGCCAAGAAGGCACCCGACATGCTTTTGAAGCTTGGCGTGTCACTGGTCGGCCTCAAGCAGCACGACGTCGCCTGCGCTACCTTCAGCGAGGTCGGCAAGCGCTACCCCGATATCTCCAATGCGCTCAAGGAACGGGTCAAGCAGGAGAAAGCCCTGGCTGCTTGCTGATTTTTCTCCCGCATGTCCTATCCCCGGAACCGGGACCACTTTTTGGCGACACGCGTTGATGCTCGAGACCGAGCCTGATCTTTCGACCAGACTTTTTTCGCATATCGATTTTACCCGCGGCGCCGTTGCGGCCGTGTCCGGCGGCAGCGACTCGACCGCCCTGCTCCTCCTCCTCAAACAGCATCTTGACCGAACCGCGCCCTCCGTGAGGCTACTGGCCGTGACGGTCGACCATGGCCTCCGGCACGGTTCGGCGCTCGAGGCGCAAGCCGTGGCGCAGCTGTGCGCCGGGCGCGGCATTGCCCACCGCACCATGGTCTGGGTCGGAAGCAAACCATCGGCCGGCCTGCCGGCGGCGGCGCGCGAAGCGCGCTATCGGCTGCTTGCAGAGGCGGGGCGCGCGCATGGCATCGGCCTGATCGTGACCGGCCATACGGCCGATGACCAGGCCGAGACGGTGCTGATGCGGCAGGCGCGGGATGAGCCCCGGGAGTTTGCCGAAATGGCAGGCCGTGGGCTTGCCGGCATGGCACCGGCCACCCTCTATGACTGGCGCGAATGGATCGTTCGCCCGCTGCTGGGCACGCGGCGCGAGGCGCTTCGCGATTTCCTGCGGCGTGAACATATCGGCTGGGCCGAGGACCCTACCAACATCGACGAGGCCTTCGAGCGGCCGCGGATGCGTGCCTCGCTTGCCGGTGACAGTTTTCGGCGTATGGACGATGCGCTGGCGCTGGCCAACCAGGCGGCTGTCGAACGCAGGCAGATTGGCGAAGGCGCCGCCGATCTGATCCATCGCTTCGCCAGCCAGCCGACCACGGGTCTCATCCGCCTCGACCCGCGCCTGCTTTCGGCCGGCGACGACCGGGCGGCCATCTACGCGTTGCGTATCTTGCTGGCCACCGCTGGAGGCGTCGCCTTTCTTCCGGACCAGGCGCGCAGCGAGGCGCTGTTCGGCCGGTTGAAGGCCGGATTCCTTTGCGCCACATTGTCGCGGACCGTGGTCGATTTCCGGCGCGCCGGCATCTTCCTGCGGCGCGAGACAAGGGGCTTGCCGCCCACCGCCACGGCCATCGACAACACCATCTGGGATGGCCGCCGCCACATCACATTGGACGACAGTTCCGGCGCATTGTTGATCGCACCGTTGGGGAGCGCGGCGACGAGACGGCTGGCAATCGCCAAGGGAGAGACACCGCAAAGCCTGATGCGCGCCGCGTGTGCCGCTGAACCGACGTTGCGGCAAGCCGTTGAAAACGCTGGACCGCGAGGCGACGAGCCGGTCCGCCAAGGGTTCGCGGTGCGGCCGGTCGTTGCTCCCTTTGCCCGCTTCCTGCCGTCCTTCGATCTGGCGCCGGCGCGGGCCGTTGCCGAACTGATCGGCGCGCCACCGCTTCCCGCCCCGCCTTTCAGCAGCCACAGTGCCGGCTGATGGTGGTCGAAAGCTTAACCCAGACGTGCTGTTCTGCTTGGCAAGGGGAGGCGCTCTCCCTATGTTAGGCCCAAGTTTCCTCTCATGATGCTGTCCGTCCGCGGACACCAACGGGACAATTGATGAATCCGAACTATCGCAACCTCGCGCTCTGGGCGATCATAGCGGTCCTGCTCATCGCTCTCTTCAATCTGTTCCAGACGCCGCAGACGCGTGGGGCTTCGAGCGATGTGCCTTATTCGCAGTTCCTGCAGGATGTCGCGGCCGGCCGGGTCAAGACGGTGACCATCGCGGGGGCCCGCATCACCGGCACCTACACCGACAATTCCAGCGGCTTCCAGACCTATTCGCCCGGCGATCCCCAGCTGGTGTCGCGGCTGCAGGACAAGAACGTCACCATCAATGCTCGGCCTGAAACCGACGGTTCCAATTCGCTGTTCGGCTACCTGATCTCGTGGCTGCCGATGATTCTCATCCTCGGCGTCTGGATATTCTTCATGCGCCAGATGCAATCCGGATCCGGGCGCGCCATGGGTTTTGGCAAGTCGAAGGCCAAGCTTCTGACGGAGGCGCATGGACGCGTCACCTTCCAGGACGTCGCCGGCGTCGATGAGGCCAAGGAAGATTTGGAAGAGATCGTCGAGTTCCTGCGCGACCCGCAGAAGTTCCAGCGCCTCGGCGGCAAGATTCCGCGCGGCGTGCTGCTGGTCGGCCCTCCCGGCACCGGCAAGACGCTGCTTGCCCGCTCGGTCGCCGGCGAAGCCAACGTGCCGTTCTTCACCATTTCCGGTTCGGACTTCGTCGAGATGTTCGTCGGCGTCGGCGCATCCCGTGTGCGTGACATGTTCGACCAGGCCAAGAAGAATGCGCCCTGCATCATCTTCATCGACGAAATCGATGCCGTCGGCCGCCATCGCGGCGCCGGCCTCGGCGGCGGCAATGACGAACGCGAGCAGACGCTGAACCAGTTGCTGGTCGAGATGGATGGTTTCGAATCCAACGAAAGCATCATCCTGATCGCGGCCACCAACCGTCCCGACGTGCTCGATCCGGCGCTGTTGCGTCCGGGCCGGTTCGACCGCCAGGTGGTGGTGCCGAACCCCGACATCGTCGGCCGCGAGAAGATCCTCAAGGTGCATGTGCGCAACGTTCCGCTGGCGCCCAATGTCGACCTCAAGGTCGTCGCGCGCGGCACGCCGGGCTTCTCCGGTGCCGACCTGATGAACCTGGTCAACGAATCCGCGCTGATGGCGGCGCGGCGCAACAAGCGCCTCGTCACCATGGCCGAGTTCGAGGACGCCAAGGACAAGATCATGATGGGCGCCGAGCGTCGCTCGTCGGCCATGACCCAGGCCGAGAAGGAGCTGACCGCCTATCACGAGGCCGGCCACGCCATCCTGGCGCTCAACGTGCCGTCGGCCGACCCGCTGCACAAGGCCACCATCATCCCGCGTGGCCGCGCGCTCGGGATGGTCATGCAGTTGCCGGAAGGCGACCGCTATTCGATGAGCTACAAGTACATGATCTCGCGCCTCGCCATCATGATGGGCGGCCGCGTCGCCGAGGAGTTCAAGTTCGGCAAGGAGAACATCACCTCGGGCGCTTCCTCGGACATCGAGCAGGCGACCAAGCTGGCGCGCGCCATGGTCACGCGCTGGGGCTTCTCCGACAAGCTCGGCCATGTCGCCTATGGCGACAACCAGGAAGAGGTGTTCCTCGGCCATTCGGTGGCGCGCACGCAGAACATCTCGGAAGAGACCGCGCAGATCATCGACGCAGAAGTGCGCCGCCTGATCGACGAGGCCTATGTCTCGGCCAAATCCATCCTGACCAAGAAGAAGAAGGAATGGATCGCGCTGGCGCAAGGCCTGCTCGAATACGAGACGCTGTCTGGCGAAGAGATCAAGCAGCTGATCGCGGGCAACAAGCCCTCGCGCGACCTCGGCGATGACACGCCGCCGAGCCGTGGCTCGGCCGTGCCGAAGTCCGGTGGTCGCCGCAAGAAGGGCCCCGAGCCCGAAGGCGGCATGGAACCTCAGCCGTCGAGCTGAGCAGAACGTTGTTGAGTTTAAGAAAACGCCGCGGCCTTCTCCGCGGCGTTCTCGTTTGTGAAGGCACCGCCGTGGTACGCCGGGACCAAGGCCGGCCAATTGTTGAAGTCGGCGCCGCCCCTCATTGCCTTGCCGGGCATTTCTCCCCGTATAGTGACGGGGAGAAAGTAGCTTGCCGCAACGCTGGCGCTTTTTTGCGGCGCTAGTGATTGGCGAAACTATAGATGCGAGCGCCCCTCTCCCCGTCACTATACGGGGAGAGGATGCCGGCAGGCAGGTGAGGGGCAGCGCAAACGCGTGTAGATCGCTCGGCAAAGAAAAAGCCAGCGAACCTTGCGGCTCGTGGGCCTTGTGAGCTATTGCTGCCGATCAGGTCTTCAGCTTGGCATTGCACAGGCTGTAATAGCCGCCACCCTTCTGGATCCACTTGAGGCCGCTCAACGTTCCGGCATCCTTGTTGCTATGGTAGCCTTGGAGGCAGGTCTTCATTCGCGCCTTGGCGGGTTTTTCGGCCTGAAATTCGGCCGCGAGCGTGGTCGGGAACGTCACGCCAGCCGGCGCTAAGGCGGGTGCGGTCGCCGCGCTGGCTTCCTTCTTCGGCTGTTGTGCCGCTTTGGCCGTGTTCGCCTCGGCACTTCCCGTAGCGGACGTTGCGCATTTATCCTTGCGGAAAGCGTTCCAGTCCATGCCGTTCAGGGTACCGCTTTCCTTGGCGGTCCGATAGGTCTCGCCGCATTCCTTCATCGTCATTGCGTTTCCCGGGATGGCACCCCAGGCAATAAAAGTCGTTGCAGCCAGCGCCGTCAATTTCAAGCCAGACATCAAACCCTCCATATCGAGTACAGATTGAACATCTTTTGTATACTTTTTGTTCTTCTTATGTTCAACTAGAATCTTCTGCCTCACCCAGAAAACCTCCCGCACCCGGCTGCCGGGCGTGGGGCGACCACGCTATCGGTTCAAGGCCTTCGCGGTAGCGGAAGCAGGACCATTGAGCTTTCAACGCAACAAAAAGCCCGCGAACCTTGCGGCTCGCGGGCTTTGTTTTTCAGATGCAGCTATCGATCAGCCCTTCAGCTTGGCATTGCACAGGCTGTAGAAGCCGCCGCCCTTCTGGATCCACTTCAGGCCACCAAGCGCGTTGGCGTCCTTGAGGACATAGTATTGGTCGAGGCAGGTGTGCATGCGGCCCTTTCCCGGGGTCTCGCTGGCATATTTCGCCGAGATCGCGGACGGGAAGGTGACGCCCTTGGGGGCAACCGTCGTCGGCTTGGCCGGCTCCTTGGTGTAGCTTGCCTCGCTCGGAGCAGGCACGCTGTCGTCATCCGAGGCGGCGGCGCCGCATTCGGCCTTGCGGAAGTCGTTCCACTTCTGGCCCTTCAGCGTGTTCGCGGTCTTCGCAGCCTGGTACTTGGCGCTGCACTCGGCCATGGTCAGGCCCTTGCCGCCATTGTCGGCGGCAGCCGCGGCGGCCTTGGTGGTTGCCGGCTTGGTGGTGTCGGCGGCGGCGGATGCGCCAGCGGCGCACTCGCTCTTGCGGAAGTCGTTCCACTTCTGGCCGTTCAGAGTGCCGGCGGCCTTGGCCGCCTGGTACTTGGCGCTGCATTCCTTGGCCGTCAGGCCTTTCGCGGCGCTGTTGTCAGCGGCCGCTGCCTTGGCAGCCTTGGCCGGCTTGGTCTCGGCGGCCTTCTTCGGGTCGGCCGGCTTGGTGTCCGTTGTGGCAGCCGCGTCGGTGCCGCACTGCGCCTTGCGGAACTGGTTCCAGGTCGCGCCAGCAAGTGTCCCCGCGTCCTTGGCCGCGTTATATTTCGTGCTGCACTCGGCCATCGTCAGCGCGTTGGCTGGCGCAGCCAGGAACAACGTCGCTACGGCGAGGCCGGTCAGAGTGGCAAGTCGGTGGATGAGCATAGCGTTTCTCCGTTGCTGCAGCCCATTATACGTCCCTGCAAATCAATAACGCTCAACGATCGGTTGCGCCAGATGCTAAGTGAGGTATATATCGCCGGCAGCGCGCTCCTCCCGATAAGGTGATGAAATCATTGCCCCTTGCCGGGTTGAAAACAAGATTTTCCGCGTGCACCTGCGCCGAATAGCTCGCAGAACGGTATGTTGCAGTGCTACAGTGCCATGATGTTATGCTGGGGCGTTGTTGCGTGCAGTGCACAACAAGGATTTTCTAAGGATTGGTAACATACAATCACACAATGTGATCATGGCGGACCTCCCAATTGTGGCATGAGACGCCGGCAAAGAACCGTCAGGGAATCTAACCAGCATGGCAGGGAATTACTTCGGCACGGACGGCATTCGCGGACGCGCCAACAAGTTTCCGATGACCGCTGAAATCGCCATGCGTGTCGGCATGGCTGCCGGCCTTTCGTTCCAGCGCGGCAGCCACCGCCATCGTGTCGTTCTCGGCAAGGACACCAGGCTTTCCGGCTACATGATCGAGAATGCCATGGTCGCCGGTCTTTGCGCCGCCGGCATGGATGTGTTCCTGCTCGGCCCGATCCCCACGCCGGCTGTCGCGATGCTGGTGCGTTCACTGCGCGCCGATATCGGTGTCATGATCTCGGCATCGCACAACCCCTATTACGACAACGGCATCAAGCTGTTCGGGCCAGACGGGTACAAACTCTCCGACGAGATCGAAGAGCGCATCGAGAGCATGCTCGACAAGGATATCGAACTCTCACTCGCCGATTCCGACGGGCTTGGCCGGGCCAAGCGCGTCGACGGCGTGCATGACCGTTACATTGAATTCGCCAAGCGTACCTTGCCGCGCTCGATGTCGCTTTCGGGTCTGCGGATTGTCGTCGATTGCGCCAACGGCGCGGCCTACAAGGTGGCGCCCGAGGCGCTGTGGGAGCTTGGCGCCGAAGTCGTGGCCATCAACGTCGAACCCAACGGCTTCAACATCAACAAGGAATGCGGCTCGACCCATCCGGCCGGCCTGCAGAAAAAGGTGCATGAAGTGCGCGCCGATATCGGCATCGCGCTCGACGGCGATGCCGACCGGGTCGTCATCGTCGACGAGAATGGCGCGATCGTCGATGGCGACCAGATCATGGCCCTGATCGCCGAGTCCTGGCACCAGAGCGGACGGCTTGCCGGGGGCGGCGTCGTGTCGACGGTGATGTCCAATCTCGGCCTCGAACGCTTCCTCGGCGACATGAAGCTGCAACTGCACCGCACCAAGGTCGGCGACCGCTATGTCGTGGAACATATGCGCGCGCATGGGCTCAATGTCGGTGGTGAACAGTCGGGCCACATCGTGCTGTCGGATTTCTCGACCACCGGTGACGGCCTCGTATCGGCGCTGCAGGTGCTGGCCTGCATCAAGCGTCAGGGCCGTCCGGTCAGCGAACTGTCGAAGAAGTTCGAGCCGGTGCCGCAACTCTTGAAGAATGTCCGTATCGCCGGCGGCAAGCCGCTCGAGGAGGCTCCGGTCAAGGCCGCGATCGAGGATGCACGCAACCGTCTCGGCAAGGCCGGGCGGCTGGTCATCCGTCCGTCCGGCACCGAGCCGCTGATCCGGGTCATGGCCGAGGGCGACGATCCGCAGTTGGTCGAGGCCGTCGTCAACGACATCGTCGAAGTCATATCGGAAACCCGCAGCGCCGCCTGATTTCCGGCGCGTCCGCGGGGCGCCATAGTCGCTTCGGTTACATCCAGGCCCGCCCTTCCGGCGGGCTTTTTTGTTGGCCCGGAGTGGTGCCGGTCTCCGGTTGTCGAAATTTGCTTATGAATCCCTTGGATTTTAGCGATTCGTGGTTAATCGACAGGGTTAAACGCGTTTTAACTTTTCCAATTCATTATCCACGCCTGAAAGCCAATCTCATTCGGACACGATCGCCGTTCCGAGGTTCCTAGGGGTGACAAGCATGTTCAATACAGCAAGAAAGACACTGCTCGCGCTGCTGTTTGCGGGCTCGGCCGGACCAGTGTTCGCAGCCGACCTGCCAGAGCCGCAGGTCGAAGAAGCGCCGCCGCAGGCTGTCTACGAGCAGCCGGCAGAGGTCGGCGGCTGGTACATCCGTGGAGATCTCGACTACCACAAGTCTGATGTGCGCGGCATCGACTACACGACCTACACCGTAGATCCCATCACCACCATCATCACGCCTGGCGACCGGAGTTTTGATTTCGGCAAGCTCAAGGGCAGTTTCTCGCTCGGAGCCGGCGTCGGCTACAAGATCAATGATCATCTGCGCGCGGATGTGACCGCCGACTACTGGTTCAAGTCTGACTTCAATGGCGGTACTTCGGATCTCCTGACGACATCGACCGAGGTGTCGAAGATGAGCGCCCTGCTGCTGTTGGCCAATGCCTATGTCGATATCGGCACCTGGCATGGCATCACGCCCTATGTCGGCGCTGGTATCGGTGGCGCGCGCGTCAAGTGGGATACCGTCTACGACCCGAATACCACCGAGACCAACCCCGGAGCATCCAACTGGCGCTTCGCTTACGCTCTGATGGCCGGTGCTTCCTACTGCCTGACCGACAAGGTCATCCTCGATGCAGGTTACCGCTTCTCCCATATCCAGGGCGGCCGCATGTTCGAATGGGATGCGAGCAGCTCCGGTCCTGGCTACGACCGCGGCTTCAACACCCACGAGGTGCGAGGCGGCCTGCGCTATCAGTTCGGCGGCAACAATGGGTGCAGTGCACCGGTGGTTGCCTACCAGCCCGAACCTGAGCCGATCTACACCAAGTAAGAAATCCACTGCCTCGAATATACGCGAACCGCCCGGCCTGGCCGGGCGGTTTTCGTTTGAGCTGCCGCCAATGAGGTGCCCAGGCAGGAGGACAATTTGGGGCGTCATGCATTAGCGAGAATGAATTCGCTAACGCTCTGTTAGCCTTAACCGCGACTTAACCACTATGGTTAACAATGCTCCTTGAAACGATGGCTACCGCTGTGATTGCAAGCGTCGCCAAATCCGGGAGTCGGGGACCATGACACTCACATCGCGTATCGTGCTGGCGCTTGCCGGATTCGGGCTCTTGCCGCTGACGCCAGCATTGGCCGCCGACTATGATCCGCCGATCTATGTCGACCAAGCGCCCGACTATGTGCCGGTCGAGGTCGGCTCGGGCTGGTATCTGCGCGGCGATGTCTCGTACCTGGTGCAGAAGAGCTTCAAGGACGATGATTTCGCCTTCACGCCGGCAAGCTTCAGTGAAAAGGAAGATCCGATCTTTGCGAGCATCGGCTTCGGCTACCATTTCAACGATTATCTGCGTGCCGATCTCAATCTCGGCTATCTGCCCGGCAACAAGATCGGCGTCGGCTATGACGATTCGGGGACCACGGTAGCTTACACTCAGGCGTCGGCCGCGCTGAAGAATTACGCGTACTCGCTCATGCTCAATGGCTATGTCGACCTTGGCACCTATGTCGGGATTACGCCCTATGTGGGCGGCGGCGTCGGTATCGTGCAGAGCACGAGCAAGCTTTCGGCGAGCTATTTCACCAACAATAGCGATCCTACCGACGATTTCGTCCAGAGCGATGACAGGACGAAATATTCCCTCGCCTATACGCTGAATGCGGGCCTTGCCTACCAGGTGACGAAGAACGTTTCCGTCGATCTGGGCTATCAGTATTTCTCCGCCCCGAATGCCGAGTATGTGACGGCCGAAAGCCTGACCTCCTATCCGATCAAAAAGGGGATCAGCAATCACCAGGTCAAGCTCGGGCTGCGCTACGACCTCTGGTAGGCCCGGGATAGATCAGCATTTTGACGGCGGATCCCTGCGGTCCGCCGTTTGCGTTTGAAATCACGCGATCCTGATCGCGGATCGCCGGTATCCCGGTAGCGACAAGAACTTTCCTCTTGACGCCCGAAGCCTGAACGCATATCGCCGTCCGTGGGCCACCCCTCCCCAACGAGGGGCCACTATCTGGAAGGATAGACCACGATGACGACGCATACGAAGCCCGGACTCCGTCCGGCAAACCCCAATTTCTCCTCAGGTCCCTGCGCAAAACGTCCCGGCTGGTCGGTCGAGGCGCTCAAAAACGCCGCGCTCGGCCGTTCCCATCGCGCCAAGATCGGCAAGACCAAGCTCGAACAGGCGATCGAGCTGACGCGCGAAATCCTCCAGGTCCCGGCGGACTACCGCATCGGCATCGTGCCGGCGTCCGACACCGGTGCGGTCGAGATGGCACTGTGGTCGCTGCTCGGCGAGCGCGGCGTCGACATGGTCGCCTGGGAAAGCTTTGGTTCCGCCTGGGTCACCGACGTGGTCAAGCAGTTGAAGCTGCCCGACGTGCGCAAGCTCGAGACCGGCTACGGCGAATTGCCGGATCTCACCAAGATCGACTTCGACCGCGACGTGGTCTTCACCTGGAACGGCACGACGTCGGGCGTGCGCGTGCCGAACGGCGATTTCATTCCCGCCGATCGCAAGGGCCTGACCATTTGCGACGCGACTTCGGCCGCCTTCGCGCAGAGGCTCGATTTCGAAAAGCTCGATGTCGTCACCTTCTCCTGGCAGAAGGTGCTGGGCGGCGAGGGTGCGCATGGCATGCTGATCCTGTCGCCACGTGCGGTTGCGCGACTGGAGAGCTACAAGCCCTCATGGCCGCTGCCGAAAATCTTCCGCCTGACCTCGGGCGGCAAGCTGATCGAAGGCATTTTCAAGGGCGAGACCATCAACACGCCGTCGATGCTGTGCGTCGAGGACTATCTCGACGCACTCCTCTGGGCGAAGTCGATCGGCGGTCTTGATGCCCTGGTCGCAAGGGCGGATGCCAATGCGGCGGTTCTCGATGGCTTTGTCGGCAAATCGTCCTGGCTGGGCCATCTCGCCGCCCTGCCGGAGACGCGGTCGAATACTTCGGTCTGCCTGTCCTTCACCGATCCGGATATCGCGGCGCTCGACGCCGACGGACAGGCGGCTTTCGCCAAGGGTCTTGTCTCGGTGCTCGACAAGGAAGGGGTCGCCTACGACATCGGCTCCTACCGCGACGCGCCTCCTGGCCTTCGCATCTGGTGTGGCGCGACCGTCGAGACCTCCGATCTCGAAGCGCTGCTGCCATGGCTCGACTGGGCCTTCGCGGCACAGAAGGCTTCGCTGAAAGCGGCTGCCTGAGATTTCCGTGGCGGCCCGCGGGCCGCCCATTCCCGGATCAATCCCATTTTTCAAGGAGGTCGCCATGGCGCCCCGTGTTCTCGTCTCTGACAAACTCTCTCCCACCGCCGTGCAGATATTCAAGGATCGCGGCGTCGAGGTCGACTACCTGCCCGATCTCGGCAAGGACAAGGAAAAGCTGCTCGAGGTTATCGGCCAGTATGACGGCCTCGCGATCCGCTCGGCGACCAAGGTCACCGAAAAGCTGATCAACGCCGCCACCAGGCTCAAGGTCATCGGACGCGCCGGCATCGGCGTCGACAATGTCGATATCCCGGCGGCGAGCCGCAAGGGTATCATCGTGATGAACACGCCCTTCGGCAATTCGATCACGACGGCCGAACACGCCGTGGCGATGATCTTCGCGCTCGCCCGACAGATCCCGGAAGCCAACGCCTCGACCCATGCCGGCAAGTGGGAGAAGAACCGCTTCATGGGCGTCGAGATCACCGGCAAGACGCTGGGCGTCATCGGCTGCGGCAACATCGGGTCGATCGTCGCCACGCGTGGCGTCGGCTTGAAGATGCATGTCGTTGCCTTCGACCCGTTCCTCTCGGACAAGCGCGCCGAGGAACTCGGCGTCGACAAGGTGGAACTCGACGAACTCTTCGCCCGCGCGGACTTCATCACGTTGCACACGCCGCTGACCGACAAGACGCGCAACATCATCGATGCCGGGGCAATCGCCAAGATGAAGAACGGCGTGCGCATCATCAATTGCGCCCGCGGGGGACTGGTCGTCGAGGCCGATCTGATCGCGGCGCTGAAGAGCGGCAAGGTGGCGGGCGCCGGCATCGACGTGTTCGAGGTCGAACCGGCAGAGCAGAACCCCCTGTTCGGCATGGAAAACGTGGTGGCCACGCCGCATCTCGGTGCCTCGACGGCGGAAGCGCAGGAGAACGTCGCGCTGCAGGTCGCCGAACAGATGTCGGACTACCTGATCAAGGGCGCCGTCTCCAATGCCATCAACATGCCTTCGATCACGGCGGAAGAAGCGCCGCGGCTGAAGCCGTTCGTCAAGCTCGCCGAAGTGCTCGGCGCCTTTGTCGGCCAGGTCACCGAGGATCCGATCAAGGAGGTCGAGATCCTGTTCGACGGCTCGACCGCGACGATGAACACGCGCGCGCTGATCAGTGCCGCCCTTGCCGGGCTGATCCGGCCGCAGGTCGCCGACGTCAACATGGTTTCAGCGCCGATCATGGTGAAGGAGCGCGGCATCATCGTCGCCGAGGTCAAGCGGGACAAGTCGGGCGTATTTGACGGCTACATCAAGCTCACTGTCAAGACCGAGCACATGACGCGCTCGATCGCCGGCACCTGCTTCTCCGACGGCAAGCCGCGCTTCATCCAGATCAAGGGCATCAACCTCGACGCTGAGGTCGGCCAGCACATGCTCTACACGACCAATGCCGACGCGCCAGGCATCATCGGCCTGCTCGGCACGGTGTGTGGCGAGAATGGCGTCAACATCGCCAACTTCCAGCTTGGCCGTAACCGGCCGGGCGGCGACGCCATCGCGCTGCTCTATCTCGATGCGCCGTTCCCGGAGAAGGTGCTGGAGCAGGTGCGGGCGCACAAGTCGATCGACTCGGCCAAGCGGCTGCAGTTCGACGTGGGCGGGATCTGACCCCCGCCTTTCCCAGAGATCGGAAGGCGCGGCCTATGTCGCGCCTTCTTGCTGCTCGGCACGCCTTGGCGGCGGGATCATCGCCATCTTGCGCCCGCTGTATTCGGCAAGCGCGATGCCGCCCAGCACGAGGACCAGCGCCAGTGCCTGATAGAGCTGAAACGTCTCGCCGACGATCAGCACCGAAAGCAGCGTGCCGAAGATCGGCACCAGGTTGATGAACAGGCCGGCGCGATTGGCGCCGATCAACTCGTTGCCCCTGATGTAGGTTACCTGCGAAATGACCGAGGCGCCGATCGCGGTATAGACGATCACGGTCCAGCCGCGCGCGTCGGGCACGATGGCCTTGCCGGCGGCGACCTCCCACAGGAGGAAGGGCAGAGAGGTGACGAGCGCGGCGACCGACATGGCCAACATCAGGCTCTGCCAGTGCATCACCGGTTTCAGCCGCAGGCCGACCGTATAGCCGCTGTAGAGGACGACCGCGACCAGCATGA
Source organism: Mesorhizobium sp. HAY1-8B (assembly GCF_056868045.1). NCBI lineage: Bacteria > Pseudomonadati > Pseudomonadota > Alphaproteobacteria > Hyphomicrobiales > Phyllobacteriaceae > Mesorhizobium > Mesorhizobium sp. HAY1-8B. Next base: position 408,871 of record NZ_CP200321.1, on the reverse strand, counting down.
TGGCGTCGCCGAAATTGAGTTCCAGCGTCAGCAGTCGGCGCGGGTCGCCGTGGCAGGCGGTCAGGATCACGCCGGCAATGGTCAGCACGACGCCGGCAATCTGCGCCCAACTCACACGCAGGCGGAAGAAGATGAAGTTGGCGACGATGATCAGCACCGGCATCGCCGCCTGTTCGATCGAGACGTTGATGGCTGTCGTGTAGTTGAGCGCCGTATAGAAGATGGTGTTGAACAGGGTGAAGCCGCTGGCCCCAAGTGCCACCAGCACGAACCAGTGCCGGCGCACCACCGGCCAATCCTGCTGGATCGTGCGCCAGCCGATCGGCAGCAGGATCGCGACCGCCAGCACCCAGCGCAGGAAGACCAACGTCATCGGCGAGACATGATCGACCGCCAGCTTGCCTGCCACCGAATTGCCTCCCCACAGCAAGGTGGTGAGCAGCAGGAATATGTAGGCGCTTCGATGCATCGCGGGATTCCAGCTGCGGCGGGCGCGCCGGGGTGTTTGCCGGCCTACTGCGCCGGCGAGCCCAAGTAAATGATGTCAAAGCCGAAAATTGTTGTGCCTCAGGGCATTTTCGGCGGCAAAGAAAGGTCGCACTCGCGAGGTCTTGACGCTATAGAGGCCTGTCGTTTCGAACCATATCCAGGCCGCTCGGCGGCATCTCAAGGGAAAAGAAACATGGCCAATGTGGTGGTCGTCGGCTCGCAGTGGGGTGACGAAGGCAAGGGCAAGATCGTCGACTGGCTGTCGGAGCGCGCCGATGTCGTGGTGCGTTTCCAGGGTGGCCACAATGCCGGCCACACGCTGGTCGTCGACGGCAAGGTCTACAAACTGTCGCTGTTGCCGTCCGGTGTCGTGCGGCAGGGCAAGCTGTCCATCATCGGCAATGGCGTGGTCTTCGACCCGCATGCTTTCGTGGCCGAAGTGGCGAAACTCAAGGCGCAGGGCGTCGAAGTGACGCCAGATCGCCTGAAAATAGCCGAAAACACAGCGCTTATCCTGTCGGTGCACCGGGAGCTGGACGGATTCCGCGAGGACGCCGCCTCAAATTCCGGAACGAAGATTGGCACGACCCGCCGGGGTATCGGTCCGGCCTATGAGGACAAGGTGGGTCGGCGCGCGGTGCGGGTGATGGATCTGGCGGATTTGGACACGCTTCCCCTGAAGGTCGACAGGTTGCTGACGCATCACAATGCGCTGCGCCGTGGGCTTGGCCACGCGGAAGTCACGCATGACGCGATCATGGCGGAGTTGACGTCGGTCGCGGATGAGATCCTGCCCTATATGGACCGTGTCTGGAAAATCCTCGACGACAAGCGCCGCGCCGGCGAGCGCATCCTGTTCGAGGGCGCGCAAGGCACGCTGCTCGATATCGATCACGGCACTTATCCCTTCGTCACCTCATCCAACACGGTGGCCGGACAGGCCGCCGCCGGCTCCGGTGTCGGTCCGGGCGCCATCGGCTACGTGCTCGGCATCACCAAGGCCTACACGACGCGCGTTGGCGAAGGTCCGTTCCCGACCGAACAGAAGAACGAGATCGGCGAATTCCTCGGCACGCGCGGTCATGAGTTCGGCGTCGTCACCGGGCGCAAGCGCCGCTGCGGCTGGTTCGACGCGGTGCTGGTGCGCCAAGCCGTCGCCGTCAACGGCATCAAGGGCATCGCGCTGACCAAGCTCGACGTGCTCGATGGGCTGGACGAGATCAAGGTCTGCACCGGCTACCGTCTCGACGGCGAGACGATCGACTACCTGCCGGCGAGCCAGGGCGCGCAGGCCCGTGTCGAGCCGGTCTACGAGACGCTGGAGGGGTGGAAAGGCACCACTGCCGGCGCGCGCAGCTGGAACGACCTGCCGGCCCAGGCGGTCAAATATGTCCGCTACATCGAGGAGTTGATCGGCGCGCCGGTAGCACTCCTCTCCACCAGCCCGGAACGGGATGACACGATACTTGTGACCGATCCGTTTCAAGACTAGTTTCTGAAGCCTTTCCGGGCATCGCGGCTGATTTGCGGGGGCCGGCGCGGGAGCAAAATACAGGTCGACTGAAGCATGGCAGATTTCGTTGCTATTCTGAAAAAGGCGCTCGACAAGCACGGCGACGAGACGCCCGAGAAGCGTACGCGCATCTATGACAGCGTTCGAACCATGCTGGCGAAGAAGCTTGCGGAATATTCGCCGCCGCCGGCTCCCGAAGCCATAAACACGCAGAAGCGCTCGCTGGAAGACGCCATCGTGGTCGTCGAGCGGGACTATGCCAAGAGCGTGCCGGAAACAGACCCGCTCGCCGAGCTGGAGCACATCTTTTCCTCCATCGACCGCAACAAGAACCAGCCGAGCCACACGCGCCAGCCGGCGAAGGCCGAGCCGGCGTGGCCGACGCCGCCAGCCGCCAAGCCGGAACCCTACCGGCCGGCGCCACCGCCCGCCGCCAAGGCCGAGCCGAGCTGGCAGAAGCCCACGCCGGTGCAACCGGCGGCTCCGAACCTTGCCGACCATGCCTTGCCGGGCATGGATGCGGACCAGGACGATGACCGGGCCGATGTCTTCCCGAATGACGAAGAGCCGGAGGCGGCCGATACATTCCAGCGCTTGCGTCCGGCCGAACGCAAGCGCAGCTATGGCGGGCTGATCGCCGCCGTTGCCGCCTTGCTGGTCGTTGCCGGCGGCGGCTATGGCATCTGGCTGAACAAGGACGCCTTCAGCAGGATGCTGGGCCTGGACGGCGGCAAGGTTGTTGCCAAGACCGAGCCGGTGAAACCGGCGCCGGCCAAGCCGGCTACCGACGCAGCGGCGACGCCACCGGTGCCGGCAGCCGGCGCCGAAGGAACCAAATTCACGCAGCGCCTGACGCCTGAAGGCGGCGAAACCGATCCCGGCCCGGCCGGGGGACAAAGCGGCATAGGCGAGGGTGAATCCGTCGCCGCGCTGACGACGCCACCTTCGGCGACCAACGCCCCGGCCACTCCGCCACCAGTCACCGGCGCGCCTGCCGCGACCACGCCTGCGCCGGGTGCCGCGCCCGCGACACCGCCCGCCAACGGAACCGCACCCGCGGCACCGGCCGATGCCGCCGCCACACCGTCGCCCGCGCCGGCGGGCGCCTCGCCCGCGGCGCCGGCGGCCGCTCCGGCGACGGAAGCTTCGGTGCCGGTTGGCCAGAAGGCGATCTTCTATGAGGAGCGCACCAGCACGGCACAGGGGTCGGCCGAGCCCGGCAGCATCGTCTGGTCCCTGGTGCAGGAATCGCCAGGTGGCGACCTGCCGCCCGAGCCGGCGATCCGTGCCGAGGCGACCATCCCCGGCAAGGATATCCAGTTGCGCATGACCATCCGCCGCAACACCGACCAGACGCTGCCGGCCAGCCATATCATCGAGATGATCTTTCTGACGCCCGACGGTTTCGAAGGCGGCGGTGTCGACAACATCCTGCGCGTCGCCATGAAGAGCTCCGAACAGGATGCCGGCAGCCCACTGATCGGCATTCCGGCCAAGATCGCCGACGGCTTCTTCCTCGTCGCGCTCAACGACACCAAGGCCGACGAGGACGCGAACATGACCCTGTTGCGCGGCCAGGACTGGATCGACGTACCGGTGGTCTACAAGACCGGACGGCGGGCGCTGCTGACCATGGAAAAAGGTATTCCCGGCGAGAAGGTGTTCGACGAGGCGATCAAGGCCTGGCAGGCGAAGACGGCAGGCTGAGAGAGCGGCCGTTTCAAGAGCAGTATGGCTATAGTCACGGGGTCAAAACGGCCGATACTTGGCTAAGGGCAGTCCGTTGCGCCTGACATAATCGTTCCAGCCTTCGATGGCTTGCTTGTTCTCTTCCTGCCATCGGCGCGTCTTTTCCGCTGCAATCACCTTGGCGATACCGGTCTCCGCGGCACGAGAGATGTCGATGCCTAATCCCTTGGCGTCTTCGAGCAGCTGCAAGCTGATCGATATCTTGACGGATTTTCGCTGAAGTTTGCGTTTCGATTGAAGCATGGGGTTGCCCTCTATGCGTCCAACATAGACGCATAACCTCGCAGGCACCCAACTACCCCTCCATCTCCTCGCGCAGCATCTCCAGCTCCAGCCATTCTTCCTCGAGCGCGGCCAGCGTCGCGCGTTCCTTGTCGAGGGCGGCGATGGTCTTCTGGAACGAGGCCGGATCGCGCTCGTAATAGGCCGGGTCGGCGATGTTGTTCTCCAGCCGCGAGATCGATGCGGTCACCGCCTCGATTTTCTTCGGGAGCGATTCCAGGGCGAATTTCTGCTTGAACGACAGTTTTTTCGCGGGCCCTTTTGGGGCTGCCGGCTCGCTCTTGCCTGCCGCTGGCGCATCGGCGGCTTCCGCCTTGGCACGGGCCTTGCGGTCGTCGAGCCTGGTGCCGCCGCGCTGCGCCAGCATGTCGGAATAGCCGCCGGCATATTCGACCCAGCGGCCGCCGCCGTCCGGCGCGATGACGCTGGTCACGGTGCGGTCGAGGAAATCACGGTCGTGGCTGACCAGGATGACGGTGCCGGCAAAACCAGCGACCAGTTCCTGCAGCAGTTCCAGCGTCTCCATGTCGAGATCGTTGGTCGGCTCATCGAGCACCAGCAGGTTTGCCGGCCGCGCCAGCACGCGCGCCAGGATCAGCCGCGCCCGCTCGCCGCCGGACAGTTCGCGCACCGGCGTGCGCGCCTGCTCCGGCTTGAACAGGAAATCCTTCATGTAGGAGACGACATGGCGCTGCTCGCCGTTGATGACGAGGTTCTCGCCGCGCCCGTCGGTGAGGTATTGCGCCAGCGTCTCCTGCGGGTCGACCGCCTCGCGCTTCTGGTCGAGCGTGGCGATTTCCAGATTGGTGCCGAGACGCACCGAGCCGGCATCCGGCGCCAATTCGCCGGTCAGCATCTTCAACAACGTCGTCTTGCCGGCGCCGTTCGGCCCGACGAGGCCAACACGGTCGCCACGCTGGATGCGGGTCGAGAACCCCTTGACCACGGTAAGGTCGCCAAAGCTCTTCTCGATGTTCTTCGCCTCGATCACCAACTTGCCGGATTCGGCGGCATCGCTCGCCACCATGGTAGCGTTGCCTTCGGCGCCGCGATGGCCGCGGAAGCGCTGGCGCATGGTCTGCAGCTCGCCGAGGCGGCGCATGTTGCGCTTGCGCCGCGCCGTCACGCCATAGCGCAGCCAATGCTCCTCGCGCACGATCTGGCGGCCAAGCTTGTGTTGCTCGCGCTCTTCCTCCTCCAGGATGAGATCGCGCCATTCCTCGAAATGGCCGAAACCCTTGTCCAGCCTGCGGGTCTGGCCACGGTCGAGCCAGACAGTGGCGCGCGACACGCGTTCGAGAAAGCGGCGGTCGTGCGAGATGACGATGAGCGCCGAAGAGGTGCGGACGAGCTCTTCTTCGAGCCATTCGATGACCGACAGGTCAAGATGGTTGGTCGGCTCGTCAAGCAGCAGAATGTCGGGTTCCGGCGCCATGACGCGGGCCAGGGCGGCGCGCCTGGCCTCGCCACCTGAGAGATCGCCCGGCCGCTCTTCGCCCGACAAGCCAAGATGCTCCATCAGATAGGAGGCGCGGTACGGATCGTCGGCGGGCCCGAGCCCCGCCTCGACATAGGCGCGCACGGTGGCGAAACCTTCCATGTCGGGCATCTGCGGCAGATAGCGGACGGTCGCGGAAGGTTGGCGGAAGACTTCGCCGTCCTGCGGCTCGATGAGGCCGGCGGCGATCTTCAGCAGCGTCGACTTGCCGGAGCCATTGCGGCCGACCAGCGCGATCTTGTCGCCGGCCGAAGCGGTCAAGGCGGCGCCGTCGAGCAGCGGCGTGCCGCCGAAGGTCAGTTTTATCCCATCGAGATTGAGAAGAGGCGGGGCCATGTCAGCTTTCGGGCAAAGGATAGGGATGGGCGAGCAGCAGCGCGCGGCCATGGCCGAGCGCGATATCGAGGCGCCCCCCGGTTTCATCGAACTTGACCTCGTTGGAGATGGTCAGTGATGAGCCGAAGGCCACCTCGACCTGGTTCAGCGGCCATTTGGCTCCAGTGACGGTCAGGCCGGCAAGTTCCGAAAAGCCGAGGATCGAAAACAGCGTGCCGTCGGCATAGTCGAAGCCGGCCTTTCCCAACAGCAGGGGCACGCCTTCCTGGGCGCCGCTGGTCAGCAGCACCTCGGTTCCGGCCTCGGCCAGGCGCAGGGCGAGCGCCAGATGCAGGAAGGCATGGTCGGCACGCTTGCCGCCGAACGCGCCCGCCAGCACAAGGCGGGTCGCTCCGCGCTCGAGTGCGGCGGCGATGGCAAGTTCGCCATCGGTCTTGTCTTTTTCCGCCGGGAAGGTCTGGCGAGGCACCGCGGCGAGGTCGTCCGGCAGATCGGCCGGCACTGAATCGAAATCACCCACCCACAGTTCCGGGACAAGGCCGAGCAGCCTGGCATGTCCGATACCGGCATCGGCGGCGATCACGCGCGAGCCCTCGATCTGGCGGTCGAGCCGGGGCGTGCGGATGAGATCGCCGCCAAGCAGGATGGTGAATGTGCTCATATCTGGTGGCCTGTACCAGCCCGGCAGCGGAAACGGAAGGCGGCAAACTCCCACTTGCGCGGTTCCTCGGCCGGGCCTATGTGTCGAAACGCTCTAACGGGGTGCCGGACGCGATCTTTCGCGGACCGGCTGAGAGGCAGTCTCGCCAACCCGCTGAACCTGATCCGGTTTGTACCGGCGGAGGGATTAGACGTTTCGGACAGTCCGACGCCTCAATTCCTTGTCACGCGAACGAAGGAGGCGCCGATGCGCACGCTTTTATACTCTCTAGTCTCAGCCGTGGTTGTTGCGTTGTCGGGGCCGGCCTTGGCCAAGGACAAGCTCACCGTCTACACCTATGAAAGCTTTACCGCCGACTGGGGTCCAGGTCCCGTGGTGAAGAAGGAATTCGAGGCCGAATGTGGCTGCGATGTCGAGTTCGTCTCGGTTGCCGATGGCGTGGCGCTGCTCAACCGCGTCAAGCTCGAAGGCGCGTCGACCAAGGCCGATATCGTCCTCGGCCTCGACACCAATCTAACCGCCGATGCCAAGGCCAGCGGGTTGTTCGCGCCGCACGGCGCGGTGAGCGACGTCAACGTGCCGGGCGGCTGGAGCGACGATACTTTCGTTCCATTCGACTACGGGTATTTCGCTGTCGTCTACGATACCGAGAAGCTGAAGAGCCCGCCCAAGAGCCTGAAGGACCTGATCGAAGGCAGCGCCGACGACAAGATCGTCATCCAGGATCCGCGCACCTCGACGCCGGGCCTGGGCCTGTTGTTGTGGGTGAAGTCGGTCTATGGCGACAAGGCGCCGGAGGCCTGGGCCAAGCTCAAGGCCAAGGTGCTGACCGTGACGCCCGGCTGGAGCGAGGCCTATGGCCTGTTCACCAAGGGCGAAGCGCCGATGGTGCTGTCCTACACGACGTCGCCGGCCTATCACATGGTCGCCGAGAATACGCAGCGCTACCAGGCGGCTTCCTTTGAAGAGGGCGAATACCTGCAGATCGAGGTCGCCGGCATCACCACGACCGGAGCCAAGAACCCGCTGGCGGCAAAGTTCATCGCCTTCATGACCGGACCGAAATTCCAGGACGCCATCCCCGAGACCAACTGGATGTTCCCGGCCGGCAAGACCGACAAGCCGCTCAACCCGGCCTTCGACAAGCTTGTCAAGCCGACCAAGACCTTGCTGTTCAGCCCGGAGGAGGTCGCGGCCAACCGCAAGGCCTGGGTCGATGAATGGCTGGCGGTGATGAGCAAGTAGATTGGCCGTATGATCGAAAGATGATTGCTCTGCGGCGCCCCCCTCTGTCCTGCCGGACATCTCCCCCACAAGGGGGAAAATCGGATGCCATCGGTGATTTCGCCAATCGCCGACGCAGCGGGTATGAGCGAGGCGCGGAAACTGCCAAACTCCCCCCTCGTGAGGGAGTTGTCCGGCAGGACAGAGGGGGGCGCGAAGGAACGCGACGCTCGCTAGAGGCCTTCTGGGCGGTCCAGCGTGCAGCGCGCTGACTCCCGCATCGCCGCCGGCATTGCCGCACTCGTCGCGATCACATTGCTGATCGGCGGAGCGTTTGCCGGCCTGCTCGTCGAAGGCGCTCATGACTTCTCGGGCGCATGGGCAGCCTTCGATTTTTACCTCTTGCGCGTTGTCCGCTTCACGCTCTGGCAGGCGATCCTTTCGACGCTGCTTTCGGTTATCCCGGCACTCTTCGTTGCACGCGCCCTGTCGCGGCATCCGCGCTTCTTTGGCCGCGCCTTCATCCTGCAGCTCTTTGCCGTGCCACTGGCGCTGCCGGCGATCGTCGCGGCGCTCGGCATCCTGGCGCTCTACGGTCGCGCCGGCTACCTCGCCGGGCTGTTCAGTGCGATTGGCGGCCGAGGCTGGCCTGGTATTTACGGCCTGTCCGGCATTCTCGTCGCCCATGTCTTCTTCAATCTACCGCTTAGCGTGCGATTGTTGCTCGAGGCGCTGCAGACCATTCCCGCCGACCAGTGGCGGCTGGCGAGCCAGCTCGGCATGGGTGCGCGGCCGGCGTTCCGGCTGATCGAATGGCCGACGCTGCGCGCCGCTCTGCCCGGCGTCGCCGGGCTGGTCTTCATGCTCTGCATCACCTCCTTCACCATCGTGCTGACACTTGGCGGTGGGCCGGCCGCGACGACGCTGGAGGTCGGCATCTATCAGGCGCTGCGCTTCGATTTCGATCCCGCGCGCGCGGTCGCCCTGACATTGCTGCAGATCGCCCTGACCTTTGTCGTGGTGCTGGCGCTGACTCGACTTGGCGGAAATGTCGTCGGCGACACCAACCTGCCCGTCGCGCCGCGCCGCTATCTCTCCATCAACGGGACGGAGGCGTCGCTCAACGCCGTGCTCATCGTGTTGGCACTGCTGTTCGTTGTCGGGCCGATGGCCGCGACCGTGGTCGCCGGTTTGGGCGCCGATCTCAGCCGGCTGGCAGGCGAGGCCACCGTCCAGCAAGCGACACTGACCAGCGCGGTGCTCGCTTTCCTGTCGGCGCTGCTTTCGGTGATGCTGTCGCTGGCGCTCACCATGGCGCGGCGAGCGCTGGCGCTGAGCCGCCGCGCCGGGCCAAGGACATTGCTTGAGCATGCAACCGACACCGGCGCGGGGTTTGTGCTGGTCGTGCCGCCCATCGTCATCGGCGCCGGCTGGTTCCTGTTGCTGCGCCGTGCCGGCGATGTCTTCGCCATCGCCCCGGTGATGGTTGTCACCGTCAATGCCGTCATGGCGATGCCGTTCGCGCTGCGCGCCGTCCGCCCAGCCTATGACGCGGCGAGCGAGCGTCACGAACGGCTCTGCGCGCTGTTGGGTATCTCCGGCTGGGCCAGGCTGCTTCTGGTCGACTGGCCATCACTGCGGCGTCCGCTCGCCACCGCTTTTGCTTTCGCCATGGCACTTTCGCTCGGCGATCTCGGCGTGATCGCGCTGTTCGGCAGTGATTCCGTGCAGACCTTGCCCTACCTTCTCCTGGCGCGCATGGGCAGCTACCGCACCGAGGACGCCGCCGGCCTGGCGCTGTTGCTTGGCTTCGTCTGCCTCGCATTGGTGCTGGCCGCGGATTGGCTCGGCAGGGAAAAGGTCGGCAATGTCTGATGGGGCAATGGACAGGAAGGGCGTTCCGGTGTGGCTGGACAAGGTTTCGTTCAGCTATGGCGAGGCCCCGCTCGCCTTCGATGTCGCGTTCGCCGCAGCGGAAATCACCGCCATCATGGGGCCGAGTGGTTCGGGCAAGTCGACGCTGCTCAACCTCATCGCCGGGTTCGAGACGCCGTTGTCCGGCCGCGTGCTGATCGGCGGGGCCGATGTCGGCGCCGCGCCACCGGCCGAACGGCCAGTGTCGATGGTGTTCCAGGAAAACAACCTTTTCGCCCATCTTTCCGTCGAGCAGAATGTCGGGCTGGGTCGCTCGCCGTCGCTGCGGCTGACCGAAGCGGACCGCGCCGATATCGCCGGGGCGCTTGCCCGCACAGGCCTTGGCGGCAAGGAAAAACGCTTGCCGCGCGAACTCTCCGGCGGCGAGCGCCAGCGTGTTGCCCTGGCCCGCGTGCTGGTGCGCGATCGCCCGGTGCTTTTGCTAGACGAGCCCTTCGCTTCGCTCGGGCCGGCCTTGCGCGACGACATGCTCGATCTGGTCGCCGGTGTGCATGCGGAGCGCGGCATGACGGTGCTGTTCGTCACGCACCAGCCGGAGGACGCCCGTCGCATCGGCCAGAATGTGGTGTTTCTGGACAATGGCATTGTGGCGGCCACCGGCAGCGCGGGCGATTTCTTTGCCGGGGCTGGTCCCGACGCCTTCCGGCGCTATATCGGTGCCAGTGCCGGGAATGCCGTATCACGAGATATTGCCCGGAAGCGGACATAATTTACGGTCAAACCGGCATCAGGCGATGGGGCGCTTGCTTGCCATGGCAGAAGTAGTGTGGCTAGGTCCGCCCTACTTGTCCGGCACAAGCCGTGATTTGCCTACAGCATCCGCCACACGTCCGGAGGGACGCGTGACGGATGCTGTAGAAGTTTGTTTTTGCGCATGACAGGTTCCGAAGATCGCCCCCGATTTTCGTGATCATGCGCCGGGACCTGAAAGGAAGCCGTTCTGGCGATCGGCGTTGACAAGCTGCGAATGAATCCGCTGGCGCGCTTTGTGGCGCTGGCCGGCTTTGCCGTGGCGCTTGCAAGCTGCCAGATGTTCACGCCTCCGGAAGTCCAGGAATCCGGCTTCCAGCCGTCCGACAAGCCGATCACGGTCGACAATGTCGCCGCCAACAACAAACTCGCGGAACTCGCCAAGGCGCAGCATCCGCGCATTCTGGCCACCTATGGCGGCGAGTATTCCGATCCCAAGCTCGAGCGCATGGTCGCCAAGGTGGTCGGCAATCTGACCGTTGTGTCGGCGAACCCGACCCAGACCTACCGCATCACCATCCTCAACTCGCCCAACGTCAACGCCTTCGCGCTGCCGGGCGGCTATCTCTACATCACGCGCGGGCTGCTGGCGCTGGCCAATGATTCGTCCGAGCTCGCCGCCGTCATCGCGCATGAGATGGGTCACGTCACCGCCAATCACGGCCTGCAGCGCCAGCAGCTCGAGGCCGAGGAAGGCCTGGCGACCAAGGTGGTCTCGGATGTGCTGGGTGACAGCCCGACCGCCAAGGCGGCACTGATCCGTGGCAAGCTCAGGCTTGCTCAGTTCTCGCGTAACCAGGAGCTGGAGGCCGACGCCATTGGCATCAAGTCGATCGGCGAAGCCGGCTACGATCCCTATGCCGCCGGCCGCTTCCTGCAGTCGATGTCGGCCTATACCGATTTCCGGTCGATCAGCGGTGCCACCGATGCCAGCCTCGACTTCCTGGCCACGCATCCCAACACGCCGCAGCGCATCGACCTGGCGCAGCGCCATGCCCGCCAGTTCGGCGCACCCGGCGTCGGCACGCGCGACCGCGATTCCTTCCTCGCCGGCATCGACGGCCTGCTCTACGGCGATACGCCGGAGGAAGGCTATGTTCGCGGCGAGACCTTCCTGCATCCGGGGCTTGGCGTGTCGTTCACGGTACCGGACGGCTTCATCATCGACAATTCGGCGGCAGCGGTGACGGCGACCGGACCGGGCGACATCGCGATCCGCTTCGACGGCGTTTCGATCGACAAGAACCGCGCCTTGACCGACTATATCAGAAGCGGCTGGGTGGCTGGCCTCGACGACAGCACGGTCAAGCAGGAAACCATCAACGGCAACGAGGCGGCGACCGCGCATGCCGGCGCCGAAGGCTGGCAGTTCGACATCGCGGTGATCCGCGCCGGCGGTCAGGTCTACCGGCTGCTGACCGCGGCACCCTCGGCCAGCACCTCGCTGGATTCTGTCGCGCGCTCGGTCAGCGGCTCGTTCCGTATCCTGAGCGCCGCGGAGAAAGCAGCCTTGAAACCGCTGCATATCCGCGTGCTCACCGTGCAGCCGGGCCAGACCATGGGCACGCTCGCCGCGCAGATGGTCGGCGTCGACCGCAAGCTCGACCTGTTCCGGGTGCTCAATGCGCTGTCGCCGGGGGCCGCGGTTTCGGCCGGCGACAAGGTCAAGATCGTCACCGACAAATAAGCCGGTCGCGCGGGATCAGGCGGCTGTCGCCAGAAACTCCGGATTCTGCTTCACCAGCGCGACCTTGAGCTTTTCCATGGCGCGCGCCTCGATCTGACGGACGCGTTCCTTGGAAATGCCAAGCGTCTCGCCAAGCGCCTCGAGCGTGGCGCCCTCGTCGTTCAGCCGGCGCTCCTCGATGATCCTCAGTTCGCGTGCGTTGAGCGCGCGCAGTGCCTCTCGCAGCCAGAGCGAGCGGCGCGCGACATCGATCTTGTCGCCAACGATCTCGTCGGGCAGCGGATCCTCCGAGACCAGGAAGTCCATGCGCTCGGTGCCGCCCGAATCGTCGGCTAGCGGCATGTTGAGCGAGGAGTCGGGTGCCGACAGCCGCGAATCCATCATCGCCACATCAGCCTCGGAAACGCCAAGTGCAACCGAAACTTCGCGGTAGAGAGTTGTGTTGGAGAGTGGCTCCGCGCCGTTCGCCAGCCGGGCGCGCAGGCGCCGCAGGTTGAAGAACAAGGCCTTTTGCGCCGAGCTGGTGCCGCCGCGCACGATCGACCAGTTGCGCAGGATGTAGTCCTGCATCGAGGCGCGGATCCACCACGTCGCATAGGTCGAAAACCGCACTTCGCGTTCCGGCTCGAAGCGGGCGGCGGCCTCGAGCAGGCCGACATGGCCTTCCTGGATCAGGTCGCCGAGCGGCAGGCCGTAATGGCGGAATTTCGAGGCCATGGAAATGACCAGCCGCATGTGGGCGACGGTGATGCAGTGCAACGCGTTCTGGTCGCTGTCTTCCTTCCAGAGCAAGGCCAGCCGATGTTCCTCATCCCGCTCGAGATAGGGGGCCTTCATCGCCGCGCGGACCATGATCCGTCCTGCCGTGTCTTCCATCATGAGGCGCTCCCTGGTTCAGGCGATACGAATTGCGAACTTGGCAGGGCACCGGTTGAAATCGCGGCGTCGCGCCCTAGAACAGCCAAAACTGCCATGCGCGAGAAAGGTTCCGCCCGCGCGGGCGGGGGAGTGACGCTGCCGAGGCGATTTTTAAACCGTCACCAGGAAGCCTTGGTTCCTGCAAAAAATCCCCTTTTGAGCATGACGTTTCGGAGATTCTTTGTTTTCGAAATTTTATTCCTTATTCTTTCTGTCTGCATCTGTCATTTTCCAGCCCACACAACAGGCCGGATTTCAGGCCAAGGACGGGATCACAAAAAGATGAAATGGCTCAAGTCGCTTATCGTCGCCGGAACGCTGCAGGCCCTGGCGGTCACTTCAGGCCATGCGGGCGCCAATCTCGATCAGATCAAGCAGGCCGGCGTCATCAAGGTCGGCACGGAAGGCACCTACGCCCCCTTCACCTATCATGACGCTTCGGGCGCGCTGGTTGGCTTCGACGTCGAGATCGCCAAGGCGATCGCCGACAAGCTGGGTGTCAAGGTCGAGTTCCTCGAAGGCAAGTGGGATGGGCTGATCGCCGGTCTCGACGTCAGCCGCTATGACGCCGTCATCAACGAAGTCGGCATCACCGACGCGCGCAAGGCCAAGTATGATTTCTCCGATCCCTACATCGCCTCCAAGGCGGTGCTGATCGTGCGCGGCGACAACACCGACATCAAGACTTTCGCCGACCTCAAGGGCAAGAAGTCGGCGCAGTCGCTGACCTCGAATTTCGGCAAGCTGGCCGAGAGCAACGGCGCCGAGCTGGTCGGCACCGATGGCTTCGACCAGTCGATCCAGCTTCTGCTGACCGGCCGTGCCGACGCCACGATCAATGACAGCCTGTCGTTCCTCGACTTCAAGAAGCACAAGCCCGACGCCAATGTGAAGATCGCCGCGCAGGAAGAAAACGCCGATTATTCCGGCGTCATCGTGCGCAAGGGCGATCCGGAGCTGGTCGCGGCCATCAACAAGGCGCTGGCCGACATCAAGGCCGACGGCACCTACAAGAAGATCGCCGACACCTATTTCGGCCAGGACGTGTCGAAATAGTTGATTGTCGAGGCCGGTTTTCGGCCTTGCAACATGCCCAGCGGCGAGCCGTTTTTGACGGCCCGCCGCTTTTGTCGTGATATGGCGCCTGCATTCGTATTTCGATAACGCCGCCGCGATCATTCTGGGGGTCTTTCGTGCCGCACTGGCTGCAACTGATGCTGGAGTCGCTGCCTTCGCTGCTCTGGGCCGCTCTCATCTTCACCGTGCCGTTGACGCTGTTGTCGTTCGTGCTTGGCCTGACGGTTGGTCTCGGCGCAGCGCTTGGCCGGTTGTTCGGACCAAGGCCGCTGGTCGCGGTCGTGCGCTTCTATGTCTGGATCTTCCGCGGCACGCCGCTCCTGGTGCAGCTGTTCCTGATCTTCTACGGCCTGCCGTCGGTCGGCATCCTGCTCGACGCCTTCACGGCAGCGTTGATCGGCTTCACACTCAACATCGGCGCCTACACGTCGGAGATCATCCGCGCGGCAATCGGCTCCGTGCCGAAAGGCCAGTGGGAAGCCGCCTATTCGATCGGCATGACCTGGAGCCAGGCGATGCGCCGCACTATCCTGCCGCAAGCCGGTCGGGTCGCGGTGCCGCCGCTTTCCAACACCTTCATCTCACTGGTCAAGGACACATCGCTGGCCGCCGCCATCACCGTGCCGGAGATGTTCCAGGCGGCGCAGCGCATCGTCGCCACGAGCTATGAGCCGCTGATCCTTTATGTCGAGGCGGCGATCCTCTATCTGGCGATGAGCTCGGTGCTATCGGCACTGCAGACGCGGCTGGAGGAGCGGCTCAATCGCTATGGCGGCTTCCTGGAGGCGCGCTCATGATCGGCCTCACCAATATCGAAAAGCGCTTCGGCGACAATCTGGTGCTGAAGGGCGTGACCGTCGCCATTGCGGAAGGCAGCGTCACCGCGCTGGTCGGCCCTTCGGGCGGCGGCAAGAGCACGCTGTTGCGTTGCATCAACCTGCTGGAAATCCCGACTTCGGGCACGGTGCGCATAGGTGACGAGACGCTCGAGTTCCGTCCGGGCGTCAAGGTGCCGGCGAGCGACATCAGGCGGTTGCGCCTGCAGACCGGCATGGTGTTCCAAAATTTCCAGTTGTTCCCGCATCGCACCGCGATCGAGAATGTCATGGAAGGCTTGGTCACGGTGTTGAAATGGTCGCCCGAGAAGGCCCGCGAGCGGGCGCTCGCCTTGCTGGAAAAGGTCGGGATGGCGCACAAGGCCGACGCCTGGCCGGCGACGCTGTCGGGTGGCCAGCAGCAGCGCGTGGCGATTGCCCGTGCTCTGGCGCCATCACCGAAGGTGCTGCTGTGCGATGAGCCGACATCGGCGCTTGATCCTGAATTGGCGCAAGAGGTGGTCGATGTGCTTGGCAAGCTCGCCAGCGAAGGCACGACCATGGTGATGGCGACGCATGACCTGCGGCTTGCCTCCAAGATCGCCCAGGAAGCGGTGTTCCTCGATGCCGGCGTCATCGTCGAGAAGGGGCCGTCCGCGGTGCTGTTCGGCAACCCGGAGCGCGAGCGGACGAAGCGGTTCATCGCGACGCTGAAGCAGGAGGCGGAGAGGGAAGGCGGCAACTGAGCTCTCCACGTCACTTGTGGGGAGGGCAAGTCAAAAAACAAAAAACCCGGCGCGAGGCCGGGTTTTTCAAATTCGAAGGCCAAAGAGCCTCAGGCAGCTTCTTCCTGCTCGGCTTCCTCATTGTCAGCCTTGGCACCGCGCTTAGGGCCCTTGTTGAGGTTCACCTCGATCAGGCGCACGGCTTCGGTTTCCGACATGCGGTTGACGGCCGCGATCTCGCGGGCCATGCGGTCGAGCGCGGCTTCATAGAGCTGGCGTTCGGAATAGGACTGCTCCGGCTGGTTGTCGGCGCGGTAGAGGTCGCGCACGACTTCCGAGATCGAGATCAGGTCACCCGAATTGATCTTGGCATCATATTCCTGGGCGCGGCGCGACCACATGGTGCGCTTGACGCGGGCGCGGCCCTGAACGACCTTGAGCGCGCGCTCGACATAATCCTCTTCCGACAGCTTGCGCATGCCGATGGAGGTCGCCTTGGCGACCGGCACCTTCAGGCGCATCTTGTCCTTCTGGAAGTCGATGACGAACAGTTCCAGCTTGTGACCCGCCACTTCCTGCTCGTCGATCGACACGATTTGGCCGACGCCGTGCGCCGGATAGACGATGTACTCACCAGTCTTGAAACCGTGACGCGCTCCGGTGGACTTCTTCTGCGGGGTGATCGTTGCCATTACGCCCTGAACTCCTTGTTGTGGTACCGGCGTCCTGCCGGCCCGAACTCGTGCGACCGGGGAAACCGATCGTTAGCCGCACAACGGGTGAACCCATCGGAAAGGCTGGGACCGGCAAACCGCATGGATTGCGACCGCCTGGCCCAGATCGCTCTGGTCCGGAATGGGATTTTTCACCTTTCAGTGATTTGGGGCGTCTGCGCCATAAATCGACGTTGTGTCACCGGCATGTTTCGCTGATGTAACACAAAAAGTCGGAAGAATCAAGGTTTTGCTGCGTTCGCGAAGGCCACAGGTTCGCGCCGCCTGTCAAGGCGGTTTATGTGACATGTCTCTTACGCTGCGTAATACCGACCTTTACGGCCGCATTGTCAATCACCTTCACCGGGCTCGGCCGAGAAGTATTTCTCGAACTTGCCGGCCTCGCCGTCGAAGGTCTTGGCGTCTGCCGGAGGCTCCTTCTTGGCGGTGATGTTGGGCCATTTCTCGGCATATTCGGTGTTGATCTGCAGCCATTTGTCGAGGCCTGGCTCGGTGTCCGGCTTGATAGCGTCGGCTGGACATTCAGGCTCGCAGACGCCGCAGTCGATGCACTCGTCGGGATGAATGACGAGCATGTTCTCGCCTTCGTAGAAACAGTCGACCGGACAGACCTCGATGCAGTCCATGTATTTGCATTTGATGCAATTGTCGGTCACGACATAGGTCATCGGTCGGCTCCGGGACGCCCCAGCTTTAATGGGCCAGTTTTGTTGGGCTTTTTCCGTGAGGTAACGCCTTTGTCCGTCGCTTGCAAGGGCGGCCATGCGCGGCGGCATCGTCGTTTCCGGAATGGAATTCCAGACGGCGGGCACGGCGGAAGCCTGTGATGTCCTCGTGAGGGTCTTGTTTGCCGGGTTCGGCCTTGCCCCAAGCCGCGTCATTGCCGTAAAGCCCTATGCGGTGTTGAGCGACAGGGATCACTCTTCGCCAAGCAAGCGGTCGGTCTGTCGGCGTTCTCTCTTGGTCGGGCGGCCGCTGCCGGCCTCGCGCAGCGCCGGAATCGCATCGGGAAGGGCCTCACCCTTCGGTGCGGGTGGCGGCGACATGTCCTCATAGAGGGTGCGGGCTTCCTCCGCCGGGCCGCGCCGTACGCCAGCGCCGATCACCTTCCAGACGAAAATGCGCCGGTCCAGCGTGATGGTCAGCACGTCGCCCGGCTTGACCAGATCGGATGCCTGCGCTGCTTTGTCGCGATTGATGCGCACGCGCCCGGCGACGACGAGCTTCGCCGCCAGCGAGCGCGATTTGACCGCGCGCGAGAAGAACAGCCATTTGTCGATGCGCTGGCGGCCTTCGGCAACCATCGAACCCTACCGAGCCTACTTCTTCAGCTGGTCGCGCAAGGCGGCGAGCTTGGCGAAGGGCGAGTCCGGATCGAAGCGCACCGGGCGTTCCTCGCGCGGCTTCGGCTGGAAGGCCGGCTTTGCGCCCCCCTTGCCGCGATCGGGGCCACCCTTGCCCTCGGGCCGGCCACCCTTCCAGTCGGGGCGGCCTTCGCGGCGCTCGGGACGATCGCCCTGGGGGCGACCGTCACGGCGCTGTTCACCTTCACCCTGCGGCTTGGGCTTGAACTTCGACCGGTCGAAGCGCGGCTTGCCGGCGCCGTCACGCCGCCCTTCATGGGCGGGGCGTTCTCCCGGTACGCCGGTCGCTTGAGCGGCGCCGGCCTCGGCCGGTGCATTGCCGCGGCCGCGCGCTTGTCCGTTGCGCTGGCGGTTGTTGCGGCCTTCGTGATGACGTGGGCGCTGCTCGAAACGGCCCTGGCGCCAGAGCAGGATCGGCTTGGGCGCTTCGGCTTCTGGAGCGGGCTCGCCGGGGGTCGCTTCGGCCATCACGGCAGGCACGTCCGAAACCGCTTCCGTCGCGGGTGCAGCTTCGGGAACTGGCTCCGCCGTGGCTTCGACAGATTCAGCTTCCGCCTCTGGCTCGGCAGCAGGTTCAGCAGCTGCTTCGGCGACAGCCTCGGGCTCATCCGTGACTTCGGCCGGAGCTTCGGTTGGCTCTTCCGCGACTGGCTCTGCTGCGGCTTCCGCGATGACCTCGGCCGGAGCTTCGACAGCAGCCGGTTCCGAACCCTCGATTGCCGCTTCCGCGGCGGCGTCCGTTGCGGCGGCTTCGGCCGCCTTGGCCTGCTCGGCGCGCGCGGCTTCTTCCGCCGCGAACTTGGCCGCGGCGGCTTCCCGCGCGGCGGTGTCCTGCGCCTCGAGCCGTGCCTTGACCTCTGCCGCCGGCTTCGGCTCGGCGCGGTAGCCCAGGCCCTTCAGGATCTCTTCCATGTCGTCGGCGGTGGCGCCGAGGATCGACATCATCGGCGGCGTCACCATGAAGGACTGGCCGTCATAGGCGCCGTCCGGACGCTGGCCGAGGCCAGGCTTCCAGTTGGTCGCCGGACGGATCAGGTCGGCCAGCCGCTCCAATATGTCGATGCGCACGGCGCGGCGGCCGAGATTGCGGTAGCCGGCGAGCTTGTAGAAGGCCTTGTCGAAGGCCGGATCGATGACCACCGAGGTGCGGCCGGACGCCAGCGCGTGGACCACGTCGCCAAAGCCGGGCTTGTCCTTGCCGTCATTCTTCAGGGCCCACAGCAAGGTCACCAGTCCGGCGGGTGCCGGCTTGATCAGCGCCGGGACGAAGACATGGTAGGCGCCGAAGCGCACGCCAAGCCGGCGAAGTGCCGCGCGACCTTCCTGGTCGAGCGATTTCATCTCCTCGGCGATGTCGCGGCGGTTGATGAGGCCGAAATTCTCGACCAGCTGGAAGGCGATACCACGGCCGATGCCGGAAATCTGGTCGGCGTTCTTCAGGTCGACCAGTGGCTTCAGCAGCGACTCGATCTGGAAATTGACGAAACGTTCGGCGCGCGCGGCGACCTTGTCGCGCGCCGGGCCGGTCAGCTGTTCGTCGGCCAGCAGCACGAGGCGCGGCTTCAGCGCGTCTTC
Organism: Mesorhizobium sp. HAY1-8B; assembly: GCF_056868045.1. Classification (NCBI taxonomy): domain Bacteria; kingdom Pseudomonadati; phylum Pseudomonadota; class Alphaproteobacteria; order Hyphomicrobiales; family Phyllobacteriaceae; genus Mesorhizobium; species Mesorhizobium sp. HAY1-8B. The sequence goes on along the minus strand of NZ_CP200321.1, from coordinate 389,539 downwards.
GCCGGAGACCAGCGTGCCGATCGGCGCGCCAATCCAGCGCAGCGTGCCGTCCGAGCCAAGTGCCAGATCGCCATTGGCGCAGGCGCCAAAACGGTCGGCGCGCGCCTCGAACTCGGCAGCCAGCGCCTTTTGCGCTGCGGTGCGCACGGCCTTGGCGTCTTCGCCGCCGGCGGTCTGATCGGCGGTGAAGCGGAACCCTTGCAACTCGCCGACATGATGGCCTTCGACAAGGACGGTTCCGGTAGGGCTTATTTCGGCTTCAGGCATGGTATTTTCTCTAAGGCGCCGCATGAGGACGGAAGTCCTGCGGTCTACGAAGCGTTTCGTCAACCGCTCATGCAGCGCATCCGACAATCTGTCTTCGATTTCGCGCGTCTTTTCCTGCCAGTGTGCCTGATCGGCCAGCCAGCCGGGCCGGTTAGACACGAATGTCCAGGTGCGGATCTGGGCAATGCGGTGCGACAGCGTGTCGATGTCGCCCTCGGTGGTGTCGGCGCGGCGCACCTGCTCGGCCATGTAATTCTCGTCGACATGGCCTCGCTTGGCGAGGTCCATATAGATCGACGCGATGAGGTCGGCATGTTGCGCCGGGGCGATCTTGCGGTAATCGGGCAGCGCGCAGGCTTCCCACAGCAGCGCCACGCGTTTGGCGTCGGTAGCCAGCGCGCGGATATCCTCATCGCGGGAAAGATATTCGAGCGCCTGCGCGTCAACCGCCGGCAGCGCCCGGGTCAGGCCCTCCACCGGAGCGTTGGTCTCGATCGAGCGCTTCAGCGCGTCGAGACTGGCGAAGTCGAAATGCGCGGTGCGCCACTGCAGCACCTTCACCGGATCGAAGTCATGGCCTTCGATCTTCTTGACCAGTTCCTCGTCGAGCGGATCGACCTGGCCGGTGACGCCGAAAGTGCCGTCGCGCAGATGCCGTCCGGCACGGCCGGCGATCTGGCCGAGCTCGGCCGCCGTCAGGTTGCGGTACTGGTAGCCGTCGAACTTGCGGTTCTGGGCGAAGGCGACATGGTCGAGATCGAGATTGAGGCCCATGCCGATGGCATCGGTGGCGACGAGATAGTCGACATCGCCCGATTGGAACAATGCCACCTGGGCGTTGCGGGTCCGCGGCGAGAGCGCGCCGAGCACGACGGCGGCACCACCTTGCTGGCGGCGGATCAACTCGGCGATGGCATAGACCTCGTCGGCGGAGAAGGCGACGATGGCGGTGCGGCGCGGCAGGCGCGTCAGCTTCTTCGAGCCCGCATAGGCAAGATGCGACAGCCGGGGCCGCGTCACCACCGAGACGCCCTTCAGCAGGCGCTGCAGGATGCCATGCATGGTGGCGGCACCGAGCAGCAGCGTTTCCTGGCGGCCGCGAAGATGCAGGATGCGGTCGGTGAAGATGTGGCCGCGCTCGAGGTCGCCGGCGAGCTGCACCTCGTCGATGGCGACGAAGGCGGCGTCGGTCTCACGCGGCATGGCCTCGACCGTACAGACCGAATATCTGGCGCCTGGCGGCTGGATCTTCTCCTCGCCAGTGATCAGAGCGACCTTATGAGCACCGACCTTTTCGCAGACGCGCGTGTAGACTTCCCGCGCCAGCAATCTGAGCGGCAGCCCGATGACACCGGTTTCATGCGCCACCATGCGCTCGATGGCGAGGTGGGTCTTGCCGGTGTTCGTCGGACCAAGCACGGCGGTCACGTCGCGGCCCGACAGGATCAGCGGCTCGGTATGTTTCGGCTGGATGTTCATCGGCTCGGAAATAAGGCTTTCTGGCCTCTCATTGTCGGGAGCGTGCCTCAACTGGCGCGTATGACAGGCGACACATAGGGATTTCGGGCGCGAAGCGAAAGCGGAATGTTCCGTAGGCGGCTCGAAGGCCTCTTTGTCCAGCGCTAAATTGGCTGCCGCTTAACTGATGGAACGAGTCTGGAACGAATCAGCGACGAATCAGTGACTCGACCAGATTCAGCTTTTGTTCACGGCTATATGTGGATTTCGTGACCGTGACTCTCACCACATGCTGAATCCCTGAACTGGCCCGTTTTATGCTAGGCGAACTCAACGGTTAAGCTTTGCCGGGAAACGACGACGCCGGCACGATACCCATTACTCAAGATTATGAAATTGTTAATCTTTCTGAATTTGGTGTTAAGGATTTGCAGGCGATTCCGGCCTATTAACGTTAACTTGCGCTCAAAGCCGGAACAAATCGGCTACAAATCAGCGCCGGCGACGTTTTCCCTTTTTGTTCCCCCAATATCTTGTGTTGTGAACAGCTTATCCACCGGCAATCCACAGGCTTGGCCACAGGGTTCCGCACAGGCGGCGTCCGGCCTGACCAGTCTATTGGCGTGGCGGCAATCACACCAAGATAAGTGTCCATCTATTTCGCTAATGGACACTCATTAATGTCGGTTGATGAGGATGTTGTTCTGTCGGTTCGTAAGACCCGACGTGTGCGGGACAAGGAAGAGAACAGCCGGATCGGGGCGGCACTCTGCTGCGGGTGCATCGGTTTCCGAGGTTGGGCGCCGGCACGATGTGGACACCAACGTGGTATTCACTTGGCGTCGTGGAGCCAGACAGGGACAGCTGCCCCCTGTCACCCGATAAACCGGATCGATGAGTTATTGCCATGGAATTGGTCAACGCCTATTTGCTCGAAGAGACAGCCCCTCCGTCAGGCGCTAATTGGTAACGGCAGGGCCGCAATTAGGTGCAAAGAGCCATTCAGGGCGAAGCCGAGGTGATCTCTTTCAGCACCTCAATGAACGTGCTTGTCCTAACGCCCTTCGGATTGTGTTTCGGATCGACAGTTTGAACCACGACCAACCGTTTTGAAGAGACAACGGCAATGACCTGACCACCGTAGCCCGACGCATAGAAGGCATTTGGACCCCAAGTGTCAGCAGGGAGCGTCCACCACATATAACCATAGCCCTGCCGTATTCGCTTGGCGAAGGAATAAGGGGTCGTCGATTCCTTGACCCACGATGCGGGCACAACCTGCTCGTCGCCCCAGCGCCCGCCGTTCAGGAACAATTGGCCGAAACGCGCTGCGTCTCGGGCGCTTAGGTTGAAGGGATAGGCAGGGTGCTCGGAGAACTTCTCGGTAAAGTAGCGGCCATCCTTTGCTGAGAAGTCCTCCATGCCGAGCGGCTCGGCAATTCTGCGGTTGAAGCTCTGGAAGATGTCCTCGCCGGTCTGATGCCGGTAGATCGTTCCCAACGTGTTGAAGTCCCAGTTGTTGTAAAACCAGAAAGATCCGGGCGGATGGCTGCCACGCTGAGGCCGTTTGCGCTTGATGTCCCCAGTCTCATAGGCAGCAGGATGATAGATGCCAGAGCGCGCCATCAAGAGGTCGCGGACAGTTGCCGTCTTCTCGCTTGCCGTCAAACTAGGCGCATTGTCGTCAATGCCAAGATCGGCGAGGCTGCTCGAAAGGTCAATCCGTCCCTCGGAAACGGCAATGCCATAAAGGGCACTAAGAAGGCTTTTTCGGACGGAAGCAACATTTACCTTATGGGATGTATTACCCCAGCTGGCAACGACCCTGCCGTCCTGCACGATCATTACGGCTGTCGGTTTGAGCGCCGTCGAATGTTGCTTGGCGACTTTCAGCTTGTCCGCAGACCAACCTACCGTCGTCGGGTCGACCTCCTGCCACGCTTGGGCATTCGCGGTTCCGGTGAGCAGGGCTCCGATGATCAATAATGATGCGAGCCGAATTCTGAACATACAGCTTCTCCGCCAATGTGGTGCGAAGGAACAGGGGCAAAGCGGCGGTTTTCGGGCGCGCGTCTCCTGAGGGCGGGAACCTCCGATTGGAGATCAGGATCCCCGCAGGCACGCCTCAGGCCGGACGCTACTCCGCAAAGGCGGTGCTGCCGCCATTAACCCTGCATGCCGGATTGGAGGCATTGCGCCGCGGCGGGGGCTCTTTCGCCTCCAAGGGTATCAACAGAAACGGACCGGTTTCCCGGTCCGCTGGTTACAGTCTGAAGCCGTTGGACGTCTCAGGCGACGTACTGGCCGCCATTGGCGGTGAGGGTCGAGCCGGTGATGAAACCGGCATCCTCGGAAGCGAGGAAGACGACGCAGCGCGCGATCTCTTCCGGCTCGCCGAGGCGGCCGACCGGGATCTGCGGCAGGATGCGCTCGTTGAGCACCTTCTCATCGATTGCCTTGACCATCTCGGTGGCGATGTAGCCGGGACAGATGACGTTGACGGTGATGCCGGCGCGAGCACCCTCCTGGGCGAGGGCCTTGGTGAAGCCGATGTCGCCGGCCTTGGCGGCGGAATAGTTGACCTGGCCGGCCTGACCCTTCTGGCCGTTGATCGAGGAGATGGTGATGACGCGGCCGAACTTGCGGTCGCGCATGCCGCCCCACAGCGGGTGCGTCATGTTGAAGACGCCGGAAAGATTGGTGTCGATGACCTCTTTCCACTGCTCACGGGTCAATTTGTGGAACATGGCGTCGCGGGTGATGCCGGCATTGTTGACCAGCACCGAAACCGGGCCGAGGTCGGCCTCGACTCGGCTGATGCCGGCGGCGCAAGCGTCATAGTCAGCGACCGACCATTTGTAGACCGGAATGCCGGTCTCGGCCCTGAATTTCGTTGCCGCCTCGTCGTTGCCGGCATAGTTGGCCGCGACAGAATAGCCGGCGTTCTTCAAGGCGATCGAGATCGCCGCGCCGATGCCGCGCGATCCGCCCGTGACGATTGCAACCTTGGTCATGCATTTCCCCTTTTTTGATATCGCCCTGTTGTCGGGCTTGGCAGGCACTGGATATGAAACGGGCGGCCTGCGCCGCCCGTTCAGTATTTTCTTCAGAGGGCTTCCACGCACATGGCGACGCCCATGCCACCGCCGATGCACAGGGTGGCGAGGCCCTTCTTGGCGCCGCGACGGCGCATCTCGTAGACCAGCGTGTTGAAGATGCGGGCGCCCGAGGCGCCGATCGGGTGGCCGATGGCGATAGCGCCGCCGTTGACGTTGACGATCGAGGGATCCCAGCCCATGTCCTTGTTGACCGCGCAGGCCTGCGCGGCGAAAGCCTCGTTGGCCTCGACCAGGTCGAGATCGCCGACCGACCAGCCGGCCTTCTCCAGCGCCTTGCGCGAGGCGGGAATGGGCCCGGTGCCCATGATCGCCGGATCGACGCCTGCGGTCGCCCAGGAGGCGATGCGCGCCAGCGGGGTGATGCCGCGCCGTGCGGCTTCCGCTTCGCTCATCAGCAGCGCACCGGCCGCGCCATCATTGATGCCGGAGGCGTTGGCGGCGGTCACGGTGCCGTCCTTGTCGAAGGCCGGCTTCAGCTTGGTCATGGCGTCCAGCGTCGCGCCATGGCGGATGTATTCGTCCTGGTCGACGATGGTGTCGCCCTTCTTGCCCTTGATGGTGAAGGCGACGATCTCGTCCTTGAACTTGCCCGCCTTCTGCGCCGCCTCGGCCTTGTTCTGCGAGGCCAGCGCGAGCTGGTCCTGGTCGTCCCGGGTGATCTGGAACTGGCGGGCGACGTTCTCGGCGGTGTTGCCCATGTGGTAGCCGTTGAAGGCATCCCACAAGCCGTCCTTGATCATCGTGTCGATCATCTTGTAGTCGCCCATCTTGACGCCGGCGCGCAGATGCTGCGCGTGCGGCGACAGAGACATCGATTCCTGGCCGCCGGCGATGATCACCTTGGCGTCACCGGTGGCGATCTGCTGCATGCCGAGTGCAATGGCGCGCAGGCCCGAACCGCAAACCTGGTTGAGGCCCCAGGCGGTGGTCTCCTTGGGCAGGCCGGCAATAATCGAGGCCTGGCGGGCCGGGTTCTGGCCCTGGGCCGCGGTCAGCACCTGGCCGAGGATAACCTCGTCGACCTCCGCCGCTTCGACCCCGGCGCGCGACAAAAGTTCCTTGATGACGACGGCGCCGAGCTCATGCGCCGGCGTGGCGGCGAACGCGCCGTTGAAGGAGCCGACGGCCGTGCGCGCGGCGCTGGCGATGACGATGGAATCGGACATTTTCTTCTCCAGACTTCAAGGATGTTGTTCTGTCGTTGAGGACTTTTCTTGCCCTTTCCCAACCCCAAGTCAAACCGGAAATCGGCATGGCGCCCATGCACGCCAAGCAGGTCACGCACCGCCATGCCTGCGGGCTGGCCGCTGCTGCGCAGCATATTTTGCCTGCTATGCAGCATTATATGATCCCGCACTGCACAAACTGCTTGGAATTATAAGGCTTTTGCGCATATCCTCAAAAAGGGCGCAATCGTTACCGGCCGCTTACTCAGGCGCGCCGGTGTCCGGGGAGGATGCAGATGGCCGCAAAAGACGACCCGATCATTATCAAGAAATACGCCAATCGCCGCCTCTATAATACGGGGACGAGCACCTATGTGACGCTCGAGGATCTGGCCGAGATGGTCAAGAAGGGCGAGGAGTTCACCGTCCAGGACGCCAAGACCGGCGACGACATCACGCATCCGGTACTGACCCAGATCATCTTCGAACTGGAGAACAAGGACGGGCAGAACATGCTGCCGATCCCGTTCCTGCGCCAGCTGATCGCCTTCTACGGCGACCAGATGCAGATGATCGTCCCAAGCTTCCTCGAGCAGTCGATGATCGCCTTCTCCAAGGAGCAGGAGCGCTTTCGCGAGCAGATGAAGGGCACGATCGGCAAGTCGCCGCTGGATGTGATGAAGATGGCGACGCCGATGAAGGCGCTGGAAGAACAGACGCGCCGCAACATGGAGATGTTTCAGAACGCGATGCGGCTGTTCACGCCTTTTCCGCCCGCGGGCTCGGCGCCGGCCGCAGCCCCCGCCGAACCGGCCAGGAAGGACGCGCCGGCGGAGAAGTCCGACGATCTGCAGCAGCTGAAGGATCAGATCGCGGCCATGCAGCGCAAGCTCGATACGATGTCGTAGGCCTGCAGCCGGTCGGGCGCAGCCCAAGCAGGCCGTGCCTTATCCGTCGATGGTCAGCTTCCACAATTCCCAGGTGTCGTCGGCCCGCCCGTCAAGTGAGCGATAAAAAGCCTTGGCCGGCAAATTGGATTGCAGCACCGTCCACTTGATGGCGGATGCACCGATGCTGGTGGCATGGTCTAGGAGCCGTTCCACAAGGGCGTGGCCGACCGACATGCCGCGCGCCGCTTCAGCCACGTAAAGTTCCTTCAGCGCCACGACTGGCTTCAGATCATAGGTCCAGGGGATGAGATAATGGACGGCGATGCCGACGATTGTGCCATCGACTTCCGCCACGAACACGCCGAAACGGGGCGATGGCCCCAGCCCATGGTCGACGATGTCGGCCTCGGTGACGCGGAATTTGTCGTCATAGCCCTCGAAGACGGCGAGCGCCCGCATAAGGACGAGCACCTTGCCGACATCCCGCCGCTCGAACGGGCGGACGACCGCTTTGCGCGCTGGGCTCGGAGTTGTTGGGGTCATGACCTCAGAGTGCCAGGCGCCTTGCCCGAGGCGAAAGGAAGCTCTTCATCCTGCCACCCTGTCATGCCACCGATCATGATCTTGACCGGCAGGCCGAGGCTGGCCAGTTTGAAGGCCGCCCGGTCCGCGCCATTGCAATGCGGCCCGGCGCAATAGACGATGAACAGCGTGCCTGCCGGCCATTCCGCCATACGTTCCGCCGAGATCTCGCGGTGCGGCAGGTGTAGCGCGCCCGGCACATGGCGGCGCTCATAGGCTTGCGGCGAACCGACCACATGCAGAAGGACAAAGTCCGGCTCACCGGCGCGCAGTGTCCCGGCGACGTCGGAACAGTCGGTCTCGACCGAAAGTCGACGCAGGAAATGGTCGCGCGCAATCTCCGGCGATGCCGCCGGAATGTCTGTCACCAGGCTCATCAAGGGTCTCCATCACTGATGGAGCTGGTCTCCATCACTTTTGATGGAACCGAGGTAGCGCAACGGGCCAGCGATTGCAGCTGGCAGCTTTGCCATATATCGTCAAGATCATGCCAAATCCGCCTCTTGCCAATCCATTGGTCGTTGCCATTGCCTATGATGGGCTGTGCACGTTCGAGTTCGGCGTGGCGGCCGAAATGTTCGCCTTGCCCAGGCCGGAGATGGGCGCGGATTGGTATCGTTTTGCCGTCGCCGGCATTGATGCCGGCGAAATGCGCGCGATGGGCGGCGTGCGCATCGTCGCCGATGGCGGGCCCGATCTGATCGGCGAGGCCGGCACGGTGATCGTGCCGGGATGGCGCGGTGTGGAGTGTCCGGTGCCGCCCTTGCTGATCGAGGCGCTCCGGGCGGCCAATGAGCGGGGCGCACGCATCCTGTCCATCTGCTCGGGCGTCTTCGTGCTCGCCGCGGCCGGCCTGCTGTCGGGCAAAAAGGCAACCACGCATTGGCGCTACAGCGAGAGACTGAGGGAGATGTATCCCGACATCACGGTGGTTCCTGACGTCTTGTACATCGATGAGGGGAATGTCCTGACATCGGCCGGCAGCGCGGCTGGTATCGACCTGTGCCTGCATCTGGTTAGGCGCGACTTCGGCACCAAGGCCGCCAACATGGTGGCGCGACGGCTGGTCGTGCCGCCGCATCGCGACGGCGGCCAGGCACAATATGTCGAGAGCTCGGTTCCCGAGCCTCATGAACGCAGCCGGCTCGGACCGTTGATCGACAGGATGCGCGCGGATATTTCCGCCGACTATCCCATTGCCACCCTCGCCAAGCTGGCCGGAATGAGCGAGCGGACATTCTTGCGCCGGTTCGCGGCCGCTACTGGTGTCACGCCGGCGCGCTGGCTGCTTTCGGAACGGCTATCGCGGGCGCGCACATTGCTGGAAGACACCGCCATGCCGATCGAGCGGATTGCCGAGACCGCCGGATTTGGCGCGGCGGCGACGTTGCGGCATCATTTCCGTCAGCAATTCGCAACGACGCCCGCCGCGTACCGGGCGCGGTTCGGGACCGGTGCCAACCCAGCCTGACGGCCTCACCGCCGTCAGGGCAGCAATCCCTCATAGCGGCCGCGCGGCCGGATGATGCTGCCGCTCACGATCTGCTCGACCATATGCGCGGCCCAGCCGACGCTGCGCCCAAGTGCGAACAGATGGAACGGTGCATCGCGCGGCAGGCCGAGGCTGCGCGTCAGCACCGCCAGGGCAAAATCGATGTTCGGCTGAGCGCCGGTCGCGGCAATAGCGGCGGTTTCCAGCGACCGCAATGTCTCGTCGGTGTTGCCGATGGCGGCCAGAAGCGCCGTGGCCCGGGGATCGCCTTCGGGGTAGAGTTGATGGCCGAAACCCGGCAATGGCCGGTCATGGCCGAGCCAGCGTCGGATCGTTGCATCGGCGCCGTGCCGTGCCGCATCTTCGGCGAGATGCATCACCGCCTCGCCGGCGCCACCGTGCCGCGGGCCGGACAGCGTCGTCAGCCCCGCCAGTAGGCAAGCGGCGGGTGAAGCTCCCGTGGAGGCGGCAACGCGAGCCGCGAAGGTCGATGCATTGAGTTCGTGATCGGCGAGCAGCACGAGGGCGCGCCGGATCGCTTCCGCACCGTCATTGCCGACCGACCAGCCCTGCGCCAGTCGCCGATGCACCGGATCCGGCCCCGCCTCGGCACCGAGGGCGCCGGCCAGCACGCCGATCGCGCGCGCCGCGTCGGCGCATAGCGAGGCGGCGCTGCGTCCAAGCGAGGGCCGCGCCTGGCCGGCAAGCAAGGCGAGTTGCGCGAAGGCCGGGCCTCGGCCCGGTTGGCGCGGCGCATCTGGCGACGGCGCCTCGAAGCGGACCGGTTCAGGCAGGGCCCAAAGCACGGCGGCGGTTTCTTCCAGCGTCGCATGGTCGGACAGCGCAACGGCATCCCGGCCCCGATAGATGAGATGACCGTGCCAGACGGTCGAAATCGCCGTTGCGATCGACGGTTCGCCCCAGGCAATGGCGCTTTCGGCGATGGCAGAGGGGCTGCGCCCGCGTGCCCTTCGCGTTGCCAGCGCGGCGATGTCGTCGGCGCGATATTCGCTGCGGCGCGGGTCGGCACGGTCTGGACGCATGCCGATGCGACCGCGGCTGACATAGGCGTAGAGCGTCTGCGGTCTCACCCGCAGCTTTTCCAGCGCCTCTTCCCGCGACAACCATTCGGACATGGCGAGCCCTTATATTGATTCTATTGATCAAGATTGATGACGGTCCGGCCTACCCTTATCTCCCACATGGAAAAGCTTCAAGGAGACAAGGCCATGGCGAATGGGCTCGATGATGTGGTGGCGGCCGAAACCGTGCTGTCCGATGTGGATGGTCTGGGTGGCCGGCTGACGATCCGTGGCTATTCGCTGCCGGAACTGGCCGGACGATGGAGCTACCCGCAGGTCGTCCGCCTGCTGCTGGATGGCTTCTTCGATGATCTGCCTGGCGATGCCGAACTGGCGGCGAGACTGGGTGGGGCCCGCGTCGAGGTGTTCGAGCGGCTCCTGCCTTCGCTGCCCTTGCTGGCGCCGCTCAAGATCTACAGCGCCATGCGCGCCGGCATGGCCCTGCTGCCGGATGGCGAGACGCTGGCGGATGCCTTGCGGCTGATTGCGGCGCCCGCCGTGCTGACGCCGGCCTTGCTGCGCCTGCAGCGCGGCGAGCAGCCGGTCGCGCCGGACGGCAAGGCCGGTCATGCCGCCGACATGCTGAGGATGCTCAATGGCGTCGCGGCATCGCCGGCATTGGCAAAAGCGCTCGACACCTATCTGGTGACCGTCTGCGACCATGGCCTGAATGCCTCGACCTTCGCCACCCGTGTCGTCGCCTCGACATTGGCCGGCCTGACCTCGTCGGTGCTGGCCGGGCTCGGCGCGCTCAAGGGGCCGCTGCATGGTGGCGCGCCCGGACCGGTGATCGAGATGCTGGATGCGATCGAGGCGCATGGCGACGCGGCCGGCTGGCTGCGCGACGAAATCGCCCATGGCAAGCGCATCATGGGTTTCGGCCACCGCATCTACCGCGTACGCGATCCGCGTGCCGATGTGCTCAAGGCCGTGGTGCGGCAGCTTGGCGGCGAAGACGAAACCGGCCGCCGGCTGGCCTTCGCGGAAACGGTCGAGCAAACCGCGCTCGAAGTGCTGCGGATCGCCAAACCGCAGCGCTCGCTGCAGACCAATGTCGAGTTCTATACCGCACTGGTGCTGGAAGCGGCGGGTTTCCCGCCGCGGGCTTTCAGCAATGTCTTCGCCGCGGGCCGTGTTGCCGGCTGGATCGCGCATGCGCGCGAACAGCAGACCACCGGGCGGCTGATCCGCCCGCAATCGCGCTATGTCGGCCCGGTGCCAGACCTCGTCGCCTAGCCCATCAAAGGCACGACCTCTCCGCGTCGAAGCGGAGGGCTTTCGGCATGAAGAAATTTCACGTGATCACGCGACCGTGTTCGTGTGTTGCCATGGTCCATCCTTATATGCTGCACTGCAACATAGAGCGATAGTGGCTGCTCTCTCCATTGACGTTGGGGCAGGCTGAGGCATCAGGATGACAGGAACGCCATGACGAAGAACGGCAAGGCGGAGGACAAGAAGAAGATCAACATCGCCCTTCAGGGAGGCGGCTCGCACGGCGCCTTTTCCTGGGGTGTGCTCGACCGCCTGCTGGAGGACGGCAGGCTGGAAATATCAGCCGTTTCCGGTACCAGCGCCGGCGCCATGAACGCGGTGGCGCTGGCCGACGGTTTTGTCCGCGGCGGGGTCGAGGGCGCGCGCAGGAAGCTTGATGATTTCTGGCATGCCGTCGCGGCGAAGGGCCGGTTCAGTCCGGTGCAGCGCTTGCCGTGGGACGTCGCCTGGGGCAACTGGTCGATCGAGAACACGCCGGGCTATGTCTTCTTCGATACGATGTCTCGGGTGTTCTCGCCCTATGTTGCCAACCCGCTTAGCCTCAATCCTCTGCGCGACGTGGTCGCGCAGGAGATCGACTTCGAGAATGTCCGCGCCTGCAAGTCGATGGAACTGTTCATCTCCGCCACCAATGTCGAGACCGGGCAATTGAGGGTCTTTTCCGATGGCGAGATCGACCTCGACTCGGTGATGGCCTCGGCATGCCTGCCGCAATTGTTTCGTGCCGTCGAGATCAAGGGCGTACCCTATTGGGACGGCGGCTATGGCGGAAATCCGGCGCTCTATCCGTTCTTCAAGACAGCGGCGACCGAGGATGTGCTCCTGGTGCAGATCAACCCCGTGGTGCGCGAGGGAACACCGAGGAGCGCCAACGAAATCCAGAACCGCATCGACGAGATCACCTTCAACGCGGGGCTGTTGCGCGAATTCCGCTCGATTGCCTTCGTCAAGGAACTGATCGCCGCCGGCCGCCTGCCGCATGGCGAATACCGCGACATCCGCATGCACCGCATCGATGCCGACGAGGCGTTCAAGGACTTGTCGGCGTCATCGAAGGTCAATGCCGAATGGGCGTTCCTGACCTATCTGCGCGATCTTGGCCGCACCGCCGCCAGCGACTGGCTGGAGGAGAATTACGACGCCGTCGGCAGCCATGCCACGCTCGACCTCTCCGGTGAACTCGATGACGGCTTCAAGCCGGTGCGCGGTCCCGCACCCGGCCGTCGGGTCAAGGAATTCCTCGCCGTGCGCAAGAACCCGGAAGCCGAGCGCCGCCGGGCCTGAACCTGCCGGGCTTGCGCCTCAGCGCCAACTCCGATTTCCGGGAGACCTCGCCGATGTCTCGATCGACCCGGCATCCTTCGCCCGATCCGGCAGGACGACAACCTTCGCGTGTGAAGGATGCTGCATCATGCTGACGCCTCCTGCCACCCACGTGCCGACGATGCAGCGCGGTGTTGCCGAACCGGCGGGCCGGACGATGGCCAGGGCTCCAACGAATAGCACGGAAGACAGTTCGGATTTCCGCGGTCGCACCGCGCCCGTTGTCCTGTCGCGAGCCGGGAGGTTGCGCCGATCCCCGATGTTCCAGAACAGGGCACATCGAGGTTGCCGACACCAGGTTCCATGGCAACGAAACCGACCTCGGCGATCCCGGCCTGATTGGCTTTTTCAGCTATTTCGCAAGTAATTCCAATGCATTGAACATGCTCCCCAAGGCGGGGGTAGCGTCGTTCACCGATTTGGCTCGTCGGTCTAAATTCGCCTCAAGATTCAAGAATCCGCGCGTGGCGGACGTCGTGCTGCCTGTCGGCAATGGCAGACCGGCCATTCGCGCAGGCCATGAGGGAGGGATCGTGAGCCGCCTGCAGGGTCCGCTGAACTGGTATTTTAGCGGATCAACAACAGTTTCGCGGCGGCCGCACCTTGTCCCGTCATGCAATGCTGTTGCAACTTTCGGACTATATTGCGGTGCAACTTTGATGTAGAAGCGCGCTCGCCGATCACGGCAATTTGAACACGGTCAGGCGCGCACCCATATCGGCGACGCGCCCGCGTCATGAAGGCGCGGCACTGGCCGAACCCGCAACGGAAAAACGACGATGCCTAAAATCAGGTTTCACAAACTTGCAGCCATTGTTGTGCTCATCGGCTTCGCGGCCTGGATGGCGACAGGCGAATTCTCGTCGGTCGGAAGCGTCGCGGCGAACAAGGCAAAGGCGGCCGAAGTCGAGCAGGGCAAGGCACCAGACGCGGGCAAGCCGAAGACGGCGGAAGCCGAACCGAAAGCGCCGTTGCGCACCGTCGCGGTGGTGACGCCGCCGCGCAAGACCTATGCGCGTGCCATCCGCATTTCAGGCCTGACCGAGGCCGACAAGCGCGCGGTGCTGGCAACCCGTGTCGGCGGCGTCATCGACAAGCTGCCAGTCAGCCAGGGGCAGCACGTCAAGACGGGTGATCTGGTGCTGATGCTCGCGGCGGAGGAGAAGATCTCCAATGTGGACAACGCCAAGCAGTTGCTGGCGCAGCGCAAGGCCGAACTCGATGCCGCGGAGCGGCTCGCCAAGACAGGCAATTTGCCCAAGCTGCAGCTCGACACCGCCCGCTCCAACCTGACCCAGGCGCAGTCCCAACTGGATACCGCGCAGGCCGAACTCGACCGCAACGAAGTGAAGGCGCCGTTCGACGGCGTTATCGACCGGGTGCCGGTGGAACTCGGCAGTTCCGTCATGCAGGGCAGCGAGGTGGCGACCATCCTCAAGCTCGATCCGGTGATCGCCCGCGGCGAGATCAGCGAGCGCGACCTCGGCTATCTCAAGATCGGCGACAAGGCCAAAGTGCGACTGGTCAGCGGCCAGACCGTCGAAGGCACCGTGCGCTACATCAGCCGCGACGCCTCGTCGGCGACCCGCACCTTCCGTGTCGAGGTCGCCATCCCCAATGCCGACGGTTCCGTGCCGGCCGGCATGACGGCGGAAATCCAGCTCAGCGCGTTGCCCACAGACGCGGTTCTGCTGCCGCGCTCGGTGGTGACGCTGGGCGACAAGGGCGATCTGGGCATCCGCGCCGTCGGCAAGGACAACAAGGTGGCGTTCTTCCCGATCGACCTGGTCGACGACACGCCGACTGGTCTGGTGCTTGGCGGAATCCCGGCCGACGCGCGCATCATCGTTGCCGGCCAGGAACTGGTGAAGGAAGGCGATGAGGTCAATCCGGTCGAAGCCGACCAGGCGACCATCAACAAGCTGATCGGCGAAGCCACCGCCGGCACGCAGTAGCGCAGGGGCGACGACGCCGGACCTTCCGGCGACAGACGTCCGTTCGCCACTTCCGAAAGCAACCGCAGGCATAAGTCATGGATATCGTCAGACTTGCAATCAACAATGCCCGCCTGACCATCTCGGTCCTGGTCTTCCTGCTGATCGCAGGCTGGGTCGCCTATCAGTCGACGCCGAAGGAAGCGGAACCCGACGTTCCGATTCCGATGATGTATGTCAGCCTGATCTATCAAGGTATTTCGCCGGAGGATTCCGAGCGCCTCCTGTTGCGGCCGATGGAAAGCAAGCTGAAAAGCCTGAAGGGCCTCAAGGAAATGCGCTCGGCCGCCTTCCAGGGCGGCGGCTATGTGCTGGTCGAGTTCCAGCCGCAGACCAATCTGGCGACGGCGCTGCAGGACACACGCTCCAAGGTGCAGGACGGCAAGGCCGACCTGCCGCAGGCGGCCGAGGAACCGGTCGTCACCGAAGTCAACATTTCCGAATTTCCGGTGCTCGTCGTCACGCTGTCGGGCGAATTGCCCGAGCGTGTGTTGGCCGCCGCCGCACGCGAGTTGCGCGACCGCATCGAAGAGGTGCCCGGTGTTCTGGAAGGCTCGCTGCAGGGCTCACGCGACGATCTCGTCGAAGTCGTCATCGATCCGATGAAACTATCGTCCTATGGCTTGCAACTCGAGCAGCTGATCGGTGCGGTGGGCGCCTCCAACAGCCTGGTCGCCGCCGGCAACATCGAAGGGTCGGAGGGGAAATACGCCGTCAAGGTGCCTTCGCTGATCGAGACGCCCGAGGATGTGGCGGCGCTGCCGGTGGTTGCCGGTCCCAACGCGGTGGTGCAGGCCAAGGATATCGCGACGATCCGTTCGACCTTCGCCGATGCCGACACGATCACACGCCTCAACGGCAAGCCGGCCATCGCCATCGAGGTGAAGAAGCGGATCGGCGCCAATCTGATCGACACGCTCACCAAGGTGAGGGCGGTGTCCGACGCCTTCGTCAAGACGATGCCCGAGGGGATGCACGTCACCTACACGCAGGACAAGTCGGTCTTCGTCAATCAGCTGCTGGGGGACCTGCAGAACCACGTGATGATCGCCGTCATCCTGGTGTTCATCGTCATCCTCTATGCGCTGTCCGGCCGTGCCTCGCTGCTCATTGGCCTCGCCATCCCGTCGTCCTTCCTGATCGGCATCCTGCTGCTCGCGATGATGGGCTACACGATCAACATGATCGTGCTGTTCAGCCTCATCCTGGCCGTCGGCATGCTGGTCGACGATGCCATCATCGTCACCGAATTCGCCGAACGGCGGATGAGCGAAGGGATGCCGAAGCAGGAAGCCTTCGCGCTTGCCGCCAAGCGCATGGCCGGTCCGGTCATCGCGGCGACGATGACACGCATCGCCGCCTTCTCGCCATTGCTGTTCTGGCCGGGCATCATCGGCGATTTCATGAAGTACATGCCGATCACGCTGATCGTCACGCTATCGGCGTCGATGCTCTACGCGCTGGTCTTCGCGCCGACGCTGGGCGCGATCTTCGCCAAGGCGCCGGAGCATCATGAGGATGACAATCGCGACGGCTGGTACATGGCGGTCGTCAAGCAAGCCGTGCGCTTCCCAATCACCGTTCTGGTGCTTACCGTCGTCCTGCTGGCCGGCATCTTCGTTGGCTATTCGAAGTATGGCGCCGGCGTCGAGTTCTTCCCGAGTGTCGAACCGGATTACGGCCTGCTCTACGTGCATGCCCGCGGCAATCTTTCGCTGGCCGAAATGGATACGGCGACCAAGATCGCCGAAAACAGGCTGCTTGGCTGGCCCGGCATCAAATCGGTCTACACCCGCGTCGGCAAGACGCAAGGCGGCGGCCAAGACGTCCCGGAAGATGTGGTCGGCGTCATCCAGTACGAGTTCATCGACTGGCGCGAACGCAAATCGGCGAACCAGATCCTGAACGATCTGCGCGGTGTCATGGCCGGTATTCCCGGTGTCGACGTCGAGGTTCGCGTGCCGGAAGCCGGGCCGCCGACCGGCAAGCCAATCCAGATCAGGCTTTCGGCCATCGACCCGGCAGGCCTTGACGACAAGGCGCGTGCGGTGGCGGCGCGGATCGCCAAGGTGCCCGGCGTCATCGACATTTCCGATGGCCTGCCGCCACCCGGTGTCGACTGGGCTCTCGAGGTCGACCGTGCCAAGGCTGCCCAATACGGCATCAGCCCGACCTCGGTTGGAACGGTGGTGCAGCTCGTCACCAATGGTTTGAAGCTGTCGGAATACCGGCCTGCCGGCGCCGACAAGGCGGTCGACATCCGGCTGCGCTTGCCGGAGGACCGGCGCACGCTGTCGACGCTCGACGAGCTCAGGGTGCAGACCGCGCAAGGTTCGGTGCCGATCTCGAATTTCGTCGTCCGCAAGGCAAAGCCGAGCGTCGGTATCCTCAACCGCATCGACGGCGCCCGCACCGTGGTGGTGCAGGCCAACGTCGCCGCCGGCGCCCAGGTCGCCGCCGTGCAGCAGGAGGTAACCCAGGCCGTCACCGACATGAACCTCGGCAGCGGCATCCGCTGGAAGCTGGCCGGCTCGAACGAGGACAGCGCGGAAGCCAGCGCCTTCCTCAGCAAGGCCTTCGGCGCCGCGATCTTCCTGATCTTCCTGGTGCTGCTGGCGCAGTTCAACAAGTTCACCAGCGTCTGGCTGGTGCTGTCCTGCGTGGTCATGGCGACGATCGGCGTATTCCTCGGGCTGCTGATAACAGGCGAGACGTTCGGTATCGTCATGTCAGGCATCGGCGTCATCGCCCTCGCAGGCGTGGTGGTGAACAACAACATCGTGCTGATCGACACCTATGACCGGCTGCGTGAAGAAGGCTGGGACAAGATGGACGCCGTGCTGCAGACCTGCCGCGAGCGCGCGCGACCGGTGGTGCTGACGGCGGTGTCGGCCATCCTCGGCGTGCTGCCGATCGCTTTCGGCCTTGGCCTGGAAATCTTCCATCACGAGACGACGATCAACGCGCCGTCGACGCAATGGTGGATTTCGCTGTCGTCGGCGATTGTCTTCGGCCTGTCCTTCGCCACGGTGCTGACGCTGGTGGTGACGCCGTCGATGCTGATGGTGTTCACCCGCGCCAAGGTCAAACCCGGCGCACGGCGTGGCTTGATCAGCCGGCTGTTCCGGCGCGGCAAGGGCGAGATCTCGTCGGACGCGGCGACGGCGGATGCCGGCGCGGAACCCGCGATCGCCTTCCCGAAAGCCGCCGAATAGGCAGGCTTCCCGATCTGACCGGCAAAGGCCGCCCGGAACAACCGGGCGGCCATTTGCATTGTCCCCCAAGAGCGATGCAAGGCATCGTCTCGTAGCAGAGCGTCAAAGCGGGGAATTTCTCATGCCGATCAGCACCGTTGTCATCGTCGTCCTGATCCTTGTCCTCATCGGCGCGGTGCCGGCCTGGCCGCACTCGCGCTCCTGGGGTTATGGACCTTCGGGCATTATCGGCGCGGTGCTGGTGGTGGCTCTGGTGTTGCTGCTGATGGGGCGGCTCTGAGGCGCTTTTCAGTTCGTCGAGACGCCTTTCCAGCGTCAAGAGAAGTGCTGGGATGGCCCGCCGACTGCCTCAGGCCGCTTTCGGCGTGCCCACCAGAGTGGCGATACCGATGTCCTCGAGGGCTTGGGCGACCGCCTGATCGAGTGGCGTATGCGGGATTTTTCCGATGATACCTTCCAGCCGCGTCGAGGCCAGTTGGTGCTGCTCGAAGCGCAGATAGGACATCGAGACGATCTCGCGCCACATCGCCACGAACGGGCCGCCGGCGCGCAGTACCCACCAAGGCATCGAGGTCATCTTGAGCGACCGGCCGAGCGCCTTCTCGGCAGCGGCCTTGATCTCAATATCGGTGACGGCATGGCCGGGAAAGTTCAGCGCCTCGTAGGAGCCGAGCTTGTCGAGATTCCTCGCCAGCGCGACGAAGCCGACAGCGAAGTCTGGCAGGTAGGCCCATTCATGCACGAGGTCGGCCGGACCGGGCGCGGTGTAGACGCCCTTGTTGATCTTGGCGGCGACGACCAGGTCGAACCAGGAGCCGCTGCCAGTGCCGCCGAAGAAATCGCCGGCGCGTAGCACAATGGTGCGCACACGGCCTGCATCGGCCTCGCGGTGGAACAGATCCTCCATGGCGCAGCGGATGCGGCCCTTCTCGGTCGTCGGGTGGAACGGCGTGTCTTCCGTGATCATCGCCGGCATCGGCGAGCCGTAATTGTAGACGGTGCCGGGAAACAGATGCAGCGCGTTGTTGGCATGGCAGGCGGCCATGACGTTTTCGGCCATCGGCAGGCATTTGCCCCAGTCGGTATAGATCGGGTTGAGGCCGTTGAAGATGATATCGACGCCTTCGGTGGCGCGGATCAGCGATTGACGGTCCAGCGCATCGCCGGCAACCGCCGTGGCGCCTTCAAGCTCGGCCGGTACCTTGCCGGTGCGGGTGACGGTGCGGACGTCGAAGCCGGCGTCGATGAAGGCTTTGGCAACCACGCGGCCGAGCCGGCCATTGGCGCCGAGAATTGCGATCTTGGTCATTGTTCGTCTCCTTGTTTGCCCTGAAGCGACGGGACGAGCCCGCCGCTTTCAGGATCGTTCGAGAACCGCCCTTCAGCGGTTGCCGAAGAGGTTGTGGTTGGCGCCCTGGATGACCGGTTGCTGATCGGCGGTCCCGGACTTCTCGATCGACGTGGTGATCGTGCTGTCGGTGCTGGTGGCGGCGGGCTGGTTGGCATCGTTCGAGCCGAACTTGTCGCTGCCGGCAAAAGCAGTGCTGGCGGCGATGAGGAGGGCGGCGGCGGTGAGTGCGATCTTGGTCATTTGAATTCTCCTGGTTGGTGTTTGCAGTCCGTATCGGTGTTTGCAGGGCGAATATGATTGCCTCAGGACTGAATTGAAATTGACCATGGATGCAGTTTTGATATTCATTATTGAATGGACAATATCGATTGGAACCTGATCAAGAGCTTCGTCACGGTCGCGGAAACCGGGAGCCTGTCGGCCGCCGCCCGAAAACTGTCGGCCAGTCAGCCGACGCTGGGACGTCACATCGGGGAGTTGGAGCAGGCGCTCGGTGTCACGCTGTTCCGGCGTGGCCGGAGCGGCTACGCGCTGACGGAAGCCGGCGCCACGCTATTCGAGCGCGGCAAGGCGGTCAGCGAGCAGGCGAGTGCCTTTTCACGGCTGGCGCTGGGTTCGGTCGAGGCCATCGAAGGCACGGTGCGCATTGCCGCCAGCGAGGTGGTGGCGGCCTATGTGCTGCCCGACATGATGGCGCGGCTCGGCATGGAGGAGCCCGGCATCGAGGTCGAGATCGTTGCCTCGAACCAGGTCGAGAACCTGCTGCGCCGGGACGCCGATATCGCCATCCGCATGGTCAAGCCGGCGCAGAACGAACTGGTGGCGCGCAAGGTCTGCGATATCCCGCTTTGCGCCTGCGCGGCCATTTCCTATCTCGATCGGCGCGGCCGTCCAGCGGGGCCGGCCGACCTCGTCAATCACGCCCTGATCGGCTTCGACCGGAGCGATGAGATCATCAGGAACTTCGTCCAGCATGGTATCCCGGTCACCCGTGGCAGCTTCCGCTTCAGGGCCGACAACCAGATCGTGCTGTGGGAGGCGGTGCGGGCGGGAAACGGCATTGGCCTTGGCCAGGAGCCACTGGCCGAGCGCGATCCGCTGGTGGAGAAGGTGCTTCCCGGCCTGCCGTTGCCTGACTTGCCGGTGTGGCTGGCCATGCATCGCGATGTGCGCGGCAGCGTGCGCATCCGCCGCGTGGCGGACTTTCTCCACGAGGAACTCAAACGCTATGCGGCGGGTGCCGTTTCGGGAGCGAATTCGGCGCGGTGAGCGAGGCCCGCCATCAGCAAGACAACGATCAGCAGGACCGACATGGCGATGAAGATCGGCCCGAAGCTGGAATGCTCGGCGACGAAGCCGATCGCCGACGGCGCCACCAGAATGCCCGAATAGCCCATGGTGGTGACGACGCTCATGCCGGTGCCCGATGACATGCCTTCCTGGTTGCCGCCGGCCGAAAAGATGATCGGCACCATATTGGCGATGCCGAAGCCGCACAGCGCGAAGGCCGCGATGGCGAGCCAGGGCGAGGGCGACAGGCCGGCGATCAGCATGCCGGCGGCGGCGACGACAGCCGAGCCGCGCAGCGTCGTCACCGCGCCGAAGCGGTTGCGCACGCCATCGCCGAAGAAGCGCATGATCGCCATGACGCCGGAAAAGGCGGCATAGGCAAGACCGGCGACGGCAAGGTCGGCGCCGAGTTCCTGTCTGAGATACAGCGCCGCCCAGTCGAGCACCGCGCCCTCGGATATCATAGTCAGCAGGGCCATCAGGCCGATCAGGTAGACCAGCGGGTTTGCCGGCAGGGTGAATTTATGATGCTCGGCCGCCCGTGGTCTGTCCTCGGCAACGAGATAGCCGACCGCCATGGCGATCGCCGCGAAGGCAAGCACGGTCACGACTGCGGCATGGGCGAGGTGGCCATAGTGCTGGATGGCAAAGCCGCCGAGGCCGCCGCCGGCGAAACCGCCGAGGCTCCAGAAGCCGTGCGAGGACGACATGATGGCGCGGGACATTTTTCGCTCCACCACCACCGCATTGGCGTTCATGGCGACATCCATGCCGCCGATCGAGCCGCCGAAAATGAACATGGCGATGGCCGCCAGCGGCACGTTGGGCGCCAGCGCCACCAGGAGCAAACCGAGACTGCCGCAAAGGCCGAACCAGCGCAGCACGGTGCGCGAGCCATGTTTCGAAATCAGGTGGCCGCACAAGGTCATGGCTGTGACCGCGCCGGCGCCGAACAGAAGGATCAGCAGGCCGAGCGTGAATTTCGAAATGTCCAGCCGGGTCAGGAATACCGGAATCTGCGGCGCCCAACTGCCGGTCAGGAAGCCATTGGCAAGGAAAATGGCGGCCACGGCCCATCGCCCGCGAATGGCAGTCTGCATGGCGTTCAACGCGTTCATAGGGCGAATCCGGTCAAAAAATGGCTTTGCGCGGCAAATTAGATCGATTCAATTCGCAGTCAAGCGTCGGTCGCAGGGGAATGCTTGGACCAAAGGCCGAAATGGGACAGGATTGTTCGTGTTAGACTTGTCTGACGTTGGAGATCAGCGAAAACGCCTCTGCCTTCGTCATCCACGAGCGTAGCGACGCTGCGCAGACCCTAGATGACGAAGGCGCGGAAGTCTGGCCCATCCGCGACGCCGGAAGAACCTAATGATCCTTAGGCCGCCTGGCCTCGAATTCGGCTTTCTTGGCGTCCGACGCTTCTGTCTGGTTGAGCGCCTGCCACTCGGCGTAAGGCATGCCGTAGACGATCTCGCGCGACTGGTCCTTGGAGAGATCGACACCCTCGGCGTTGGCGGCCTCGCGATACCAGTTCGAGAGGCAGTTGCGGCAGAAGCCGGCGAGGTTCATCAGGTCGATATTCTGCACGTCGTTGCGTTCTCTGAGATGCTCGACCAGCCGGCGAAAGGCAGCGGCCTCGAAGTCGCGCTTCTGCTCGTCGCTGAGTTTGGTCATCGAAACCTCCGTCATAGCGGCCCGGTGCGCGAGCCGAACATTTTCACGACATGTATATCGGGACGGCGGTCGATGGCGTCAACGATCGGCGCCAGGCGCCCGGCCCACGCGATCGCGCCCTTCTGGTCTGAAATCAGGTCCTGGCGGATCTCGATCAACGCGTGGGCATAGCCATTGATAATGGCATGCTTGAACATGGTGTCGCCACGCAGCGCGCCGTCATAGGGCTCATTGTCACCGACGACGAGGCTCTTGTCTTCGGCAAGCATGTCGATCAGCGGCCGCGCCACCCGGTCGTCCCGATCCCAGAGGATGCCGACATGCCACGGCCTCTGCCTGCCCTGCATGACCGGGGTGAAGGAATGCACCGAGAAGATGAAGGGCGCCTGGCCGGAAGCCTGCGCGACCGAGGCAATCAAGGCGCCGACAGCGTCGTGATAGGGCCGGTAGAAGCGGTCGAGCCGCCTTTCGCGCTCCTCGGGTGCGAGCGGATAGTTTCCCGGCACGACAGTGCCGTCATAGAGCTGGCGGATGAGCGTCGGATCGTCCTCGCCACGATTGGGGTCGATCAAGAGCCGTGAAAAGTTGGCGATCAGCGCAGGCACGCCGAGCAAGGCCGCAAGTTCGCGGGTCACCGCTTCGACGCCGATGTCGTAGGCGATGTGGCGGTCGAATTCCGCCGCCGGCAGGCCAAGGCTGCCATAGTCCTCGGGCAGGTCGCGGCGGGCATGATCGGCCAAAAGCACGATGCCTCGCTTGCGGTCGCCCTCGACGATATCGAAAGGCGCGAAAACTGTGGATCGGGTCATTGGCGGGAGATGGTCTGTTCGCTGGCTTCCGGGGAGGATGCTATCGTCATTCCACGAAGACGACGCGTGCGCAATGCCGTTGTTTGGCCAAGGTTTCCGATGAAATCTGGCAAGGGGCGACGGATAGTGCGCCGGGAGCCTTCCTAAATCGATTGGAATTGGTCCAAACGGCGCGTTGACATGCGCGCGGACTTTTCCGAAAAGGGGCGCAGAGAGATGCTGATGTGGTTCTTGAGGGGTATTGGGATGGGTTCCGCCGGCAGGCAGCGCATGCGCTCTGCCTTTGCCATGCCGCTCCTGATCCTGACCGTTGGGGTGTCGGCGGTGGTCATGGCCTCGCCGGCGCGCGCCGATTTCCGCGTCTGCAACGCCACGCAGAACCTGGTCGGCGTCGGCATCGGCTATCGCGCCAAGGCCGGCTGGATCACCGAGGGCTGGTGGCACATTGAAGGATCGAGCTGCAAGACGTTGATCGAAGGGCCGCTGTCATCAAGGTTTTACTATCTTTATGCAGAAGACGCCGAGCGCGGTGGACGCTGGGACGGCCCGATCAACATGTGCGTGGCTGAAAAAGAGTTCAAGATCGCCGGCGTAAACGACTGCGTCGCCCGGGGCTTCCAGCGCGCCGGATTTCAGGAATATGACACGGGCGAACAGGCAAGCTGGATGGTCCAGCTGACCGATGAGCCCGCAACGGGAGGCGCCCCAGCCGCCCCGGGAACCAACAGTCAATGAGACGCAGCCGCAAGGTCAAGATCCTAGCCACAATCGGTCCGGCCTCCTCCTCCGAGGAGATGCTGAAGAAGCTGTTCGAAGCGGGCGCCGATGTGTTCCGCATCAATATGAGCCATACAGATCACGAGCTGATGCGCACGCTGGTCGGACGCATCCGGGCCGTCGAGGAGCAGGTTGGCCGGCCGATCGGTATCCTCGCCGACCTGCAAGGCCCCAAGCTGCGCGTCGGCAAGTTCGCCAATGGCAAGGAAGTGCTGACACCGGGCCAGACCTTCACACTCGACGACAATCCCGAGCCGGGCACGTCGACCAGGGTCTACCTGCCGCATCCGGAAATCCTGAGTTCGGTCGAGGCCGGTCACCGTCTTTTGATCGACGACGGCAAGCTCGAACTGAAGGCGGTTAAAAGCGACGGCAAGTCGATCGTCTGCACCGTCGTCGCAGGCACCACGATTTCCGACAAGAAGGGCGTCAGCCTGCCCGACACCGACCTGCCGGTCGGCGCGCTGACCGAGAAGGACCGCAAGGACCTCGACGCGGTGCTCGCAACGGGCGTCGACTGGATCGCGCTGTCCTTCGTGCAGCGCCCCGAAGATCTGGCCGAAGCGCGCAAGATCGCGCGCGGCCGGGCGCTGATCATGGCCAAGATCGAAAAGCCGCAGGCCGTTTCCCGGCTGGCCGAGATCATCGAATTGTCCGACGCGCTGATGGTCGCCCGCGGCGATCTCGGCGTCGAAATGCCGCTCGAAGCCGTGCCCGGCATCCAGAAGCAGATCACGCGCGCCGCGCGCCGCGCCGGAAAGCCGGTGGTGGTCGCCACGCAGATGCTGGAATCGATGATCACCGCACCGGTGCCGACCCGCGCCGAAGTGTCGGATGTTTCGATCGCCGTGTTCGAGGGCGCCGATGCCATCATGCTGTCGGCGGAATCGGCGGCGGGTGCCTATCCGGTCGAAGCGGTGGCGATGATGAACCGCATCGCCACCAAGGTCGAAACCGATCCGACCTATGCCGGCATCATCAACGCGCAGCGCTCCGAGCCGGAAGCGACCGGCGCCGACGCCATTTCGCTGGCCGCCCGTGAAATCGCCGAAACGCTGAAACTGTCGGCCATCATCACCTACACCGCGTCCGGCACCACCGGCCTGCGTGCCGCCCGTGAGCGTCCCCAGGTGCCGATCATCGCGCTGTCGCCGATCGTCAACACCGCGCGGCGGCTATCGCTTTTGTGGGGCACGCATTGCGTGGTCTCGCCCGATGCCACCGATCTCGACGACATGGTCAACCGCGCCTGCCGCATTGCGCTGGAAGAAGAGTTCGGCAAGCCCGGCGACCGCGTCATCATCACGGCCGGTGTGCCGCTGAGGACGCCCGGCTCGACCAACATGCTGCGCATCGCCTATGTCGGCTCGGACGTGCAAAGCAGCCGGTAATCTGCTGATTTCCCGACGCAACCATCCGGCGCGATTTTGTGCCGAGGTCGCTGTGGCCATATTGCAACGAAGGCACGGACAATGATCCCGGCCTTTGTCTCGACACAGGGTCGCCGCGATCGCCTCCACAAGGCACGGGTGAGGCGGCATCAACGGTCGCCCCTCGCCGTCGGCCTTCCCATCATTTTGAGAGTATAGTGAATGTCATCTCTTGTTTCGCGCCGGTCGCTTCTGACCGGGCTGTCGCTTGTTGGCATATCGGCCATCTCGGCCTGTGCCCAAATGCCCAGACAGTCGATCGGCATGGTAGCTCCTCTCAATCCGCCGCCGCTCGAGCCGGCACCAGAAAAGGCGCCGATCGAAGATGCGGCGCCTGAAGCCGCCGCCCCGGCGTCGCCCGATTACGCCAGCATGTATAGCGCGGCCGAAGATGGCGGCCATTCGCTGCCGGCGATTCCCGTCAGCAAGGTCGACGGCCGGTTCCTGCGGCAGATCGTCGACGATCCGACTGGAGAAAAGCCCGGCACGATCGTGGTCAACACGGCAGACAAGCACCTTTACTGGGTGCTCGAGGACGGCAAGGCGATGCGCTATGGCGTCGGCTTGGGGCGCCAGGGTTATTCCTGGAAGGGCCGCGCGATCGTCCAGTGGAAACGCAAATGGCCGACCTGGACGCCGCCTTCGGCAATGATCCGCAGGGATCCGAAGCTGGAAAAATGGCGCCAGGGCATGCAGCCCGGTGTCAGCAACCCACTGGGGTCACGCGCGCTGTACATCTTCAAGGACGGCGTCGACACGCTCTATCGGATTCATGGATCGCCGGACTGGAAGTCCATCGGCAAGTCAGCGTCATCGGGCTGCGTGCGCATGTTCAACCAGGATGTCATGGATCTTTACGAGCGGGTTCCTGGCAAGACACCGCTGCTGGTCATCTAGCGTAGGGCTCAGCGTAGCCGCCTCTTCCCTGTCGGCCAAAGGAGATCAGGTCGGAGCGAGCTCGGCCTGAGGCTCCTTGAGGTCGGCGCATTTGCCGGCGCCATAGGCGTCGCCGGCAATCCGCGCTTCCGCCGTTCTGGCCATCGCCGCCAGATCGATATCCTTGCCGGCGACCTTCTCGATAGCGCCGACGACGAGGTCGGGGGTGATCCAGTCCGGCTTGTGGCCGAGATTGTGCACCCAGACGAGCTCGGCGCCAGCTATGTCGCGTACCAAGCCGACGGAATGGATGTGGGCGTAGACGACCTTGTCGCGGTCGCCCGAAATGACCACGGTCGGTGCCGTGATCTCGTTGTAGTGCGGTGCGGCACCAAGCGCGTAGCTGTAGAGGCCGGCAACGTCGGTGGCATTGGCGCGAAAGACCGATGGCCGCAACACCAGCGGGATCGCGGCCATGCCGAGATAATTGTCCGGCACCTTGTTGGGCGCGAACACGCAGGTCGTGGCGTCCGCCATTTGCAGTGTTCCGGCCGGGTAGGTCAGCGTCTTGGAAAACAACCAGCCGATCACCGGAATGGTGGTCAGGTCGTAGTACCAGGACGTCGCGCCGCCCGGCCAGGGATGGGTTGCCGGCGCCAGGAAGACGAGACCGAGCGTCTTGTCGGCATGCTCGCGGCCGAAAGCGGCTGTGACCACGCCGCCGAAGGAGTGGCCGACGATGATCGCCTTCCTGATGCCGAGACGGTCCATCAGGGCGGCGATGGTGGCCGCCTGCGCCGAAGGGTTTTCATTGTTGCCGGCGCCGCGCCCGGACCAGCCATGACCCGGCCGGTCGAAGAACAGCATCTCGGCGCGGCCTTCGAGCTCCGGCCTCAGCGGCAGCATCTGATCCCTCAGATTGGCGCTGGCGCCGTGGATGAAGACGATTGGCGGCAGGTCCGCCTTGGTGGAGGCGGGGATATGGACATAATGGATGCGTGCGCCTTTGATGTCGGCAAATTCGCCAACCGGCTGGTCGCGGCGCTCGATCAGCCATGAGCCGACGCGGGTAACGCCGATCAGGGCAAGGACGAGTGCGAGGATAAAGGTGACCGCGGCGTAGATCAGGTTCATGCGGGGAGATACGAGGTGGGACGGGATTAGTTCTGGTAGGGCAGTAGGGCTGTGGGTTCCGCAGGATCCCCTACTGCCTTGCTGCCGTATTCCCTTACTCCCTTCAGAGTATCAAATGCCTTCGCCGGCAAGCTCTTCCGAAAGGGTGGCGACCTGGTCCTGGGCGCTGCGCATCATCGGGTAGATGGCCAGCACCTTCTGCCAGGCTTCGAGCGCCGACTGCTTGTGGTCGGTCAAAGCCATGATCTGCGCCAGACCCGACAGCGCGCCGAAATGCCGCGGCTCAAGCTGCAGCGTGCGGTCGATGTCCGACATCGACTTGCCGTAGTTCTTCATCATGAAATGCACCGTGGCGCGCCGGTTCCAGCCCTCGGCATAGCTCGGCTGCAAGGTCACCACCTGGTCGAGGAAATCGAGCGCGACGTCGAACTTCTGGTTGTCCATCGCTTTTTGCGACCACAGCATCATCAGGTCGATCGAGGCGCTGCCGGACTGGGACCATTCGTTCCAGATATTGCCGGCGATGCGTTCGGCGGCTTTTTCGTTGCGTTCGCGCTTGAGGTCGGAGAACAGCTTGTCCAGCCGAGCCTGTTTGGTCATCGGCGGCGCCGGAGCCTCCGGGGTGGCGGGCACTGCCGGCTGGTCGTCCGCGGCTCTGGCCGGCAAGCTTATGGCACCGCAAACAAGCAGAGCTGTCAAAAATGCAAAAAGAATCCGCATCGCCCGATCCTAGTCCCGGGCGGCGGAACATCAAAGTGATTTTAGCGTGAGAAGGTCGGCGGGCCGACAAGCATCAAGGGGCGGAGGCAAAAGCCTCCGGCCGAAAACTCAACCCTGGCGCGCCTTGTAGCGCGGGGCGGTCTTGTTGATGATGTAAACGCGGCCCTTGCGGCGAACCAACTGGTTGTCGCGGTGACGCGCCTTCAGCGCCTTGAGCGAATTCTTGATCTTCATGGTCTTGCCTGTCGGTGTGGACCCGGTGCCGGGTCGAAATTTTAAGGCGCGCCAGAAGACGCGCCTTTTGAACGGTGGGTGGCTCATAAACGAGGACCCTTGTCCGTGTCAACCGCAAGCGTGCGCCGCATCCTGATATCATCAAATATCCGCAATGTCGTCCCGGCGGCATTGCACCGCTCCGGGCGGACTGGGAAGATACGCTGTATCTCAAGTGATTTGGGGACCATCATGCGCCC
This sequence comes from Mesorhizobium sp. HAY1-8B, assembly GCF_056868045.1. Lineage (NCBI taxonomy): Bacteria > Pseudomonadati > Pseudomonadota > Alphaproteobacteria > Hyphomicrobiales > Phyllobacteriaceae > Mesorhizobium > Mesorhizobium sp. HAY1-8B. The sequence continues at coordinate 361,139 of NZ_CP200321.1, read as the reverse complement.
AACGTTCTTGTCCGCCTGCCTTGTCTTGTTGGTGGGAGCGTCGGTTGCTCGCGCACAGGAATGCGACCGCTCCGACGACAGCCAGCAGATGATGAACATCTGTGCCGGAGCGGATTACCAGGCCGCCGACGCCAAGCTCAACGCGGCCTATCAGAACCTGATCGGCTCGGATGATGCCGATGGCAAGAGATTGCTGCAGGCGGCGCAGCGCGCCTGGATCGCTTTCCGCGACGCCGAATGCGCGCATATCACCGCCGCCAGCACGGGCGGTTCCATCCACGCGATGGAGGTTTCGCAATGCCTGACCCGGTTGACCAACGACCGCATCAAACAACTCGCCGCCTCGGCCAATTGCGAGGAAGGCGATGCGAACTGCGCCAGTTCCGACGAGGTTGAAGGCGACGAGGTGCAGTAAACTGCGTCCGCGATAAAGCGGTTCACCGTTTCACGGAAACGCCGATCCGATCTATCTTATTGTTTGCACGCAATTCCGGACGGAAAACCGTGTCACACTTTTCCTGGAATTGCTCCAGTGATGCGGGTGAAGTGGCCCATCTTGCGGCCGGGCCGCGCCTCGGCCTTGCCGTAGAGATGCAGCATCAGATCGGGCTCGGCCAGCAGGGCCGGCACGCGCAGCACGTCGTCGCCGATCAGGTTTTCCATCACGCAATCGGAATGGCGATCCGGGCTGCCGAGCGGCAGGCCGGCAACGGCACGGATGTGCTGCTCGAACTGTGAAACGACGCAGGCGGCTTCGGTCCAGTGGCCGGAATTGTGGACGCGCGGGGCGATCTCGTTGGCCAGTAGCGAACCGTCGGCCAGCACGAAGAACTCGACGCCGATGACGCCGACATAGTCGAGCGCGGACAATATCCTCGATGCAGCCGCACGCGCCGCTGCCGCCGTCTCGGGCGTGATGGCGGCCGGCAAGGTCGAAGTGTGGAGAATGCCGTTGCGATGCACATTCTCGGCCGGGTCATAAGCGACGACCGCTCCGTCCAGCCCCCGTGCCGCGATCACGGAGATTTCGCGATCGAACGGCACGAAGCTTTCCAGGATCAGCGGTACATTGCCCATCGCCTCGCAGGTGCCGGCGAAGCCGCCCGTTTCCATGTTGCGGAAGACCCGCTGGCCCTTGCCGTCGTAGCCCATGCGCCGCGTCTTCAGGATGCCGCTGCCGCCGAATGTCTTCAGCGCCGCCGTCAGCTCGCCGTCGGTGTCGACCGGACGAAAATCGGCGGTGGCGATGCCGATGCCGTTGAGGAATGTCTTTTCGTTCACCCGATCCTGCGCCACGTCAAGCGCGCGCGCCGGCGGATAGACCGCGACGTTGGCGGCAAGCGCTTCTGCCGCGGCGACCGGCACGTTCTCGAACTCGTAGGTAATGACGGCACTCGCGGCCGCCAGTTCGGCAAGGGCGGCTGGATCGTCATAGGCAGCTGTTATCTGCCGGTTGGCGACCTGGGCAGCGGGGCAATCCGGCTGCGGCTCCAGCACGATGGTGCGGTAGCCGAGGCGGGCGGCGGCCATCGCCAGCATGCGGCCAAGCTGGCCGCCGCCGATGATTCCGATGGTCGATCCGGCGGGCAGGCTCACGGCGTATCCGTCGGTTCAGCGGCGACCTTGGCGGTCTGCGAGGCTCGCCAGGCGTCGAGCCGCTGGGCGAGCTTGTCGTCGTTCAGGGCCAGCACGGCGGCGGCCAGGAGGGCTGCATTGGCCGCACCGGCCTTGCCGATGGCCAGCGTCCCCACCGGAATGCCGGCCGGCATCTGCACGATTGAGAGCAGCGAATCCTGTCCCGACAGCGCCTTCGATTCCACCGGCACGCCGAATACCGGCAACGGTGTCATCGCCGCCGTCATGCCGGGCAGGTGCGCCGCACCCCCGGCGCCGGCGATGATCACCTTGTAGCCGGCGGCCTTGGCGCCCTTGGCGAATTCATAGAGCCGGTCGGGCGTGCGATGCGCTGATATGATCAGCCGTTTGTGCGGAACGCCCAGCGCCTCCAGCGTTTCGGCAGCCTGGCGCATCGTCGCCCAGTCGGACTGGCTGCCCATGATGATGGCGACGTCGGCGCGTTGGTCGTTCAAGCTATTGCTCCCCGGCGACAAAGGCGCGCCTTAGCGGAATTCGCGCGGGGCCGCAAGGATTTCAGGCCATCGGCCAGATGCCGACGGCCACAATCCGGGTCAAACCGCCGCCTTGCGGAAGCGGGCGACGAAGTCGTCAAGCTCGGGCCGTTCCATGTCGGAGATCGCCCAATAGGAGAAGGCGCCGTCGCTCCATTGCACCATCGAGAAGCCGCCCGAAGAAAGGTCGTCGGGCTGAGTGGCCTTGCCGCCCTGCTTCGGTTCGGCGACCAGCGTGATCAGGTGTTCGCGGTGGCGGTAGACCAGGGCCGGCACCGGCCTGCCCGATATCACCTCGACCCGACCGCCGATCAGCGCGTAACCGTCCTGGGCAAGGTCCGGCGCCGGCGGCGAGACGCCGATCCGGGCGTCGAGCCAAGGCTTGACCGTATGGCGGTCGGACGAGACGATGTCGATCGGGCTCGCCGCAAGCAGGCTGCGGCGATGGCCGCTGGCGACCGCGGCGGCAAAGCCGTCATCGACGCCACTCTGCATCACCCATTGCGTCGCCCCGCTGGCGAGCACCGCGCTGATCATGATCGACGCCGCCATGGCGCGCCAATCGAACGAGCCGAAGCGGCGCGCTCTTGGCGATGGGCGCGCCAGGGAAGGACGTGTCCCGGCTTCCCGTCTCTGGCCGCCGCCGGCGCCTGCAATCAATCCCGGCAATGCCGACGGCGCGCCCCGCTGCGGCTGCGCCACCTCGGCCGGCGCCTGTTGTTCGGTGCCGGCCATGCCGATCGCCGCAATGCGGGCGCGAAAGGCGTCGCTGACATCGGGGCGCGGCAAGCGGCTGACGGCGCCTTGCAAGGCGACAATGCGGGCATGCTCGGCGGCAAGCGTGGGGTCGGCAGCGATGCGCCGTTCCACGGCCAGTGCCGCGGCCGCATCGAGTTCGCCATCTACCAGAGCGTGGATCATCAGCCTGATGCCTTCGGGATCATTGGGCAGTCCGTCGTCGTGCGTCATGACGCTCTCCCCAGTTCAGACGCCAGCAGACCGCGGGCGCGCGCCAGCCTGGACATGACCGTGCCGATCGGCACGGCAAGCATGGCCGATATTTCGCGGTAGCTGAGGCCGTTGATATCGCGCAGCACCAGCGTTTCGCGAAATGGCTGTGGCAAGGCGGCGATCGCGGCCTCGAGTGCCGCCGTATCGGCCCTGGCGATCAGGCTCGCCTCCGGGCCGTCCTCGTCCGGCAGGCTGCTGCCGTGTGCCGCGGCCATGTCGTCGAGATCGCCGAGATCGCCGACGGCCATCATGGCGCGCGGCCGGTTGCGCGACATCCAGGTGTAGGAGGTGTTGCGCACGATGGTCAGCAGCCAGGCGCGGGCGTTGCCGCCGGCATAGCCTGACATGCCGGCATGTGCCTTGATGCAGGCGTCCTGCACGACATCCTCGGCGTCGGCGGCATTGCCGGTCAGCCAGCGGGCAAGCGCCAGCGCGTCGCCGAGATGCGGCAGCACCACCTCGTTGAAGCGTTGTGCCTGCGCCCTCTCGCTCAAAGCAGCACCATGATCCGATACCCCGGGAGGAACAGGCCGTGCGCTTTCAGAGAGCGACGGCGATCTTGCCCTGCCTGCGCGGGCGAAACCCGCGGAAGCAGGCAACGCCGCCTGCTGTGGTGAAAGTGAATTCATCTGTGTCACCAGTGTCAAGCGTCCTGAAGGAGGGACTGGTGACGATCTTGCTCGCCAGCACATGGTGACGGCTGACGCCGCAACCATATCCGCTGTCCTGGCAATGATGCGGCATGCCGATCTCCTCAACGCCAGCAGTGGCGTATACCGAGGAGACTTGTCGCGCCGCCGGTTTATTCCCGCCGCGTGCAAATCCGGCTGATCACAGTCGTGTGATCGGCCCGGGGCATTTCGGGATTGCCGGTCGGCCTGGTACTCAATCCGGCCAGCGCAAGACGCCGGACGAATCCTTGTGGGCGGCTTTCATCGCATCGGCGGGACGGTCCTTCGCGGTTAGTATGGCGCGCAGCCGTTCCGCGACGATCTCGGCCTCGCCGGGATGCAGATTGCAGGGGTCGAGGAAGAAATGGCCGCGCTCGATCTCGTGGTTGCGCACGATGATCGGCGGCGAGCCCGAGGCAAGCGCCGAGGTGAGCCCGGCGGCGGTAAAGCGGCTCTCCGGCGATACGAAGATCTGCAGCCGGTCGAGCGGATTGGCTGTCGGGTCGGGAATGATCTTGGCAAAGATGCCTGGGATCCCCTGCAGCGCGTCCTTCCACAGGTTGAGCGCGGCCTCCTCGCGCCGGCGGATGCCGGCGTGGTCGCGCTTCTCCCAGGCTTCCAGTGCCGCCATGGTGCCGGCGATGCTTTCCTTGCCGACCTTCATGGCCCGCGCCACGCCGCGGTTCTGCAGATAGGCTGATCGCACCAGATCCTTGCGGCCGGTGACGATGCCGCTGGTCGGCCCGCTCAGGAATTTGTGGCCGCTGTAGATGACGACGTCGGCGCCGCGCGCCAGAAAACCGCGCAGATCGTATTCGGACGCGGCATCGACGATCACCGGCACGCCCTTGGCGTGGCAGATCTCGCAGAACTCCTCCAGCGACAGCATGCCGTACTGCACGGTGTGGTGGGCGACGACGTAGAGGCCCGCAGCCGTGCGCTCATTGATCGCTTCACGCACATGATAGTCCTGCGTCACGCTGACCGTGCCGGCGGGTACCACCCTGGCGCCGGCGACGCGGACCGACTGGTCGATCGGTGCGCCGTAGTTGACGATGTGGCCAAGCTGGATGACGACCTCCGACTTGAGGTCGCCGGTATCATCGGGCAGACGCTCGATGGCGAGCAGGTTGGTTCCGGTCATCGCACCGGCGATCGCCATGGTGATGCCGCTGGCGCAGCAGGCGGTGATGAAGCCGGCCTCGCCGCCGGTGAGGCGCGCGACGACGGTGCTAGCGGCACGCTGCAGATCGTCCATCTCCACCCATTGCGAGGCCATTTCGGCCATGGCGCTGATCGCTTCCGGGACGATGATCGATGCGCCAAGCGCGGTCATGGTGCCCGAGACATTGATGATTGGCCTCAAGCCCAGCCGTTCGCGGATGGTGGTGTTGGAGCCGGTGTCGGAATAGGTTTTCATGTGAGCGGATCCCGTGGGTGGCAGATCAGGCGGCGATCTCGACGACCGCTTCGATTTCGACAGTGATGTTTCCAGGCAGCGAGCCGACGCCGATGGCCGAGCGGGCATGGCCGCCGATCTTGTCGAAGACATCGGCGAACAGGTCGGAACAGCCATTCACCACCTTTGGGTGGTCGCTGAAGGTCGGCGTCGCGTTGACGAAGCCGAGCAGCTTGACGACGCGCACGATGCGGCCGAGATCGCCGGCGGCGGCATGCATGACGGCGAGCAGATTGAGCCCGGTCAGGCGCGCATGCTCATAGGCCTGCTCGACGGTCACATCCTCGCCGACCTTGCCGGTGCAGAGCGTGCCGTCGGCGCGCAGCGGGCCCTGGCCGGACAGGAAGATCAGCCGCCCGCTCTCGGCATGGGTGACGAAGTTGGCGATCGGGGTTGGCGGCTCGGGCAGCGTCAGGCCCAGTTCGGCGAGCCGGATGTAAGGCGTCATGGAAGAAGGCTCCCTTGGTTGGCTTCAGCCATCCGATATTCAAAAATGAGACGGCGTCAGCCGTCCGATGTCAGAAATGCGAGGCGCGGAAGCGCGCCAGGAAGGTGCGGAGGCGCTCGTTGGTGGTCTCCGCCGCGAGAATCTCCTTGGGCGGGCCGACGGCGCTGACGCCGCCATCGGCCATGAAGACGATGCGGCTCGAGGCGTCGCGGGCAAAGGCCATTTCGTGCGTCACCATCAGCATCGTCATGCCGTCCTCGGCAAGGCTGCGCACCACGGCCAGCACCTCGCCGACCAGTTCGGGATCGAGCGCCGAAGTGATCTCGTCGAGCAAGAGGATCTTCGGCTCCATCGCCACGGCGCGTGCGATGCCGACGCGCTGCTGCTGGCCGCCGGAAAGCTCCGCCGGCAAGCTGTCGGCCTTGTGGGCGAGGCCGACGCGGCCGAGCCAGTGTTCGGCGGCCTGGCGCGCTTCGGCCTGGCTCTTCCCGCGCACCTTGGTCAAGCCCAGCATGATGTTGCCGGCCGCCGTCAGGTGCGGAAACAGGTTGAAGCTCTGGAAGACCATGCCGGTCTCGGCACGCATGGCGGCCAAGTCGCGCTCGCTGCGGCGCTGGCGCGTTCCGGCTGAGAGATAGCCGACCTCCTTGCCGTCGATGCGGATCGAGCCGCTATCGTAGCTTTCGAGGAAATTGACGCAGCGCAGCAGTGTTGTCTTGCCGCTCCCGGAGGGTCCGATGACGGTGACCACCTCGCCACGCTTAACCTGAAGGCTGACGGAACGCAGCACCTCGACGGCGCCGAAAGCCTTTGAGACATCGCGCACTTCGAGCAGTGCCGGATTGGCGTTTGTGGTGTCGGACATCTGCTATTCCCGAATGAAGGAGAAGCGCCGCTCGAGCCGCCGGCTGGCGAGCGAGAGCGCGTAGTTGACCGCGAAATAGATCAGCGCGCCGAGGATATAGAGCGGCATCGCCTCATAGGTGCGGCCGATGACCTGGTTGATGGCCTGCATCAAATCGGTGATGCCGAGCAGCGAGACCAGGGCGCTGCCCTTGACCGCGTCGGTGACGCCGTTGATCCAGGGCGGCAGGAAGCGCCTGAAGGCCTGCGGGAAGATGACGTAGGTCAGCCGCTGGCGGAAAGTCAGCCCGATCGCCATTGCGGCCTCGGACTGTCCCTTTGGAATCGAGGCGACCGCGCCCCTGAGATATTCGATGACCTGCGCCGTCTTGAACAGGGTCAGCGCCAGCACCGCCGCCCAGAACGACGGCAGATGAAGTCCGATGGCGGGCAGGCCGTAATAGACGAAGAACATCAGCACCAGGATCGGAATGCCACGGATGGTGTCCGAGAAGATGCGCACCGCCCAGCGCAACGGGGCGGGACCGTAGACCAGGGCGACGCCCAGCAGGACGCCGGCGATGAGCGACAGGACCACGACCAGAAGCGATACCCAAAGGGTCAGGGCGAAGCCTTTGGCGAGGAAAGGGAGAGCGTAGAGGATCTGGCCCAGCATATCAGCGCGCCGCCCTGAACCGGCGTTCGACGAGCCTGAGGGCAAAAAGCAAGGCGTAGCCGGTCACCAGATACATCGCCGTCGTCACCAGATAGACCTCGACGATCCGGAAGGTGTTGAAGTTGATCCACTGGGCGCCGAAGGTAAGCTCGGGCACCGAGATGACCGAGGCGATCGAGGTGTCCTTGAACAGCGAGATGAAGGTGTTGGACAGCGCCGGCAGCGTGATGCGCAGCATGGTCGGCAGGCGCACGTGGAGCAGCCTTTGCCAGGGTGTCAGGCCGATTGCCTTGCCGGCATCGAGCTGGCCGCGCGGGACAGCCTCCAGGCCCGAGCGAAACACCTCGACCAGATAGGCGCCGCTGTAGACCGAGAGTGTCAGGACAAACGAGGTCGGCGCGCTGTAGGCCAGGTCGACCACGGTCGGCAGGCCATAGAAGACAAGGTAGACCAGCAGGATCAGCGGCACGTTGCGGATGAATTCGACATAGGCGGCGATGATCGCTCGCACCACGCGCCCGGCCGAGACATACCAGACCGCGAGCACCAGCCCGATGACGACGCCGATGGCGATCGAGATGACGGCAAGCTCGAGGCTGAGCAGCAGACCGCCCCACAGTTTGTCGAAATGCCGCCAGATCAGATTGAAATTGAGGGCATAGCCCATGCGTCCGCCTCGGTGTGAAGGGCGTCGGAAGAAGTAGGCGGAAGGGCGCGGAATGCCCCTTCCGCCCGCTGGGTCAGATGACCGGGAACCCCGGATGACGCGCCGGCGGCTCCTGGCCGAAATAATCCTTGAAGGCGGCGTCATAGAGCGCCGATTCATGGCCGAACATGGCAATGGTGAAGGTCTGGTTGACGAAGGTCAGCCAGTCGAGGTCGCCTTGCCGAAGCGCGGCGCCGTAGAGCATCGAATACCAGCTCTTGCCGGCGTCGAAATATTTGTCCGGATTGCGCGAGGCGAGCCAGCGCACGGTGGACAGATCGACGGCGGCAGCGTCGGCGCGCTTGGATTCCAACGCCTGCAGAACGTTGGCCTGGGTGTCGATCTGCAGCACCTGCGCCTGCGGAAGGGCGTAGTGGACGGAGCTTTCGGCGTCGACATTCTGCAGGATGGAGATGCGCGTCGCCGAACCGCCGGCAAGCAGCTTGTCGAAGGTCTTGTTCTCGGCGGTGGGAAGCGTCAGCAGGGCAACGCCTTCGACATAGTACGGCCGGGTGAAATTGATCAACTGCGAGCGCTGCGCCGTCATCGTCATGAACTGGATGGTGATGTCGACCTTGTTGGTGGTGACGTTGGGGATGCGCTGCGCCGGATCCTGCATGACGAACTCGACCTTGGTCGGATCATCGAACAGGCCCTTGGCAAGGATGCGCCCCATGGTGATGTCCATGCCGACCAGTTCGCCGGCATCGTTCTCGAAATGCCAGGGCGCGTTGGTGCTGCCGGTGCCGACGATCAGCTTGCCGCGATCGAGCACGGTGCGCAGCAGGCTGTCGGACGCGGCCTGGGCGGCGGCCTTCTGCGCATCGACGGTTGCCAGCACGCCGGCGGTGGCCAGTCCCGCCATTCCCAATTTCAGAAAATCACGTCTTCCGGATGTGTCGTTCACGGCGACCTCCTTTCGTGTTGTGTTCCCCTATGCACAGGCAATACACGCGACGGTGATCATCAGAAGATTGTCTCTTACAAGAGACGCATGTATCCTGTACAAGACAGATACTACCACCAGGAATCGACAATGCAAGATGGCAATGCCTTGGCCGTTTCGGCCGACGAAAAGACGACGGCTTCCCGCGAAAAGGGCCTCAACCGGGTGCTCGAGATCCTGGACTTCCTGCACACGACGCAGCGCGCGATCGGCATCGGCGACCTTGCCAAGGGGGTGAATGCGCCGCGCTCGACGACCTACACGCTGGTGCGCTCGCTGGTCGACGCAGGCCTGCTGGAAATGGCCGGCGACGGCAACCGCGTCTATTTCGGCAAGAAACTCTATCTCTATGGAATGGACTATGTGCGCGGCAACGATCTGCTGCGGCGCGGGCGCCAGGAGGTCGACCATCTGTCGCGCGAGACCGGGGAAACCTCGGAACTGTGCATGCTGCAGAGCGGCCGCTACACCATCGTCCACTCCAGCCCCGGCACCAGGCCGTTCCGCATCAGCTCGGCCACCGGCCTGCAGATACCGCTGCCCTGGACCGCTTCGGGCCGGCTGCTTCTGGCGGGGCTGGAGCGGGCCGCGATCGAGGACATGGTGTCGCAGGACGATCTCGTGCTGCCCGATGGTCGCAAGCTGCGGCTCGATGATTTCATCGCCGACATCGCCAAAGCGCGGGTCACCGGCTACTGCGTCACCTCGGGGCTTGTCGACGCCTACACCAAATGCCTTGCCGTGCCGGTCTTTTCAGCGCCGGGCAAGGTCGAGGCGACGATGTGCCTGGTGGTTCCGATCGATACCACCGAGGAGCGGACCGGCAGTCTCATCGGCCTGCTGCGCGAGCGGGCCGGCAGGCTCTCTATCGGGGGATAGGCGAAACGTGACGAGGATCGCGCGGCCCGCGGCTCAAGCGATGATGTCGGGAATGATCTTGTCTTCCAGCTTCATCAGCCGGTCCTTCAGCGCCAGCTTCTTCTTTTTCATGCGCTGGATCTGCAGCGGGTCGCAATTGGTGGCGATCATCGCGTTGATCGCCGCGTCGAAATCGGCGTGTTCCTGCTTCAGCCGGGAAAATTCGAGGCGAATATCGGCCTGTTCCTGATCGGACATTCTCTACCGTCTGCACGTCTGCGGCGCCCAAAACTGGGCCTGATTGGGCGGGGGCGGCAATTTCTGCCACCGGCGCGCAGCCAATATCACATTTCACATTGCCGTGGAATGCTACCACGCAGCATTCGACATCGTTGTCGGAAGGTGGCAAAGTGTCATTGTGCCGTCACAGAAGCGACCTGCGGTGGACGCGCCTTTGGCGGCTGCAATCGAGGAAACCATGAAAGGGAGAACCAATCATGTCTCTTGCATCCCATCTTGATGAGTTGCAGCGGAAACACGGCGACATCGAACGCGAAATCGATGACGCGATGAACCACCCGTCGGTGGACGACCTCGAAATCGTGAATCTCAAGCGACGCAAGCTGGCACTCAAGGATGCGATTGAGAAACTGAAAGCGCAACCGACCACGCATTGATGCCCGACTGACGTAGCCGCCACTATGCGGTCTTCCTTGCCGGCGGCAACCGCCGCCGGTGCAGGTGGTTTGATTTTCAACACTACGTCATAAGCCGCAGCTAATATCCTTCCGGTCACCGTTTTACGCCTCGGCCACCGCTGGATCGTGCCCTGTTTGGGCGCAGGCGGGGGTCAATTGCGGCCAGTGGCGACCTGTCGCCATTGACAAGCCATCTTTGCTCCTCCACCTCATGCCCGGACTTCAGCGCATCGGCCCCGGGGAGTGCTTGTGCGTCCGAGCGGACGTACGGGGCTTCAGAGACAAAAGGCTGCCGGCATGACCGGATATTTTTCCTTTCCCTTCCCTCGCCGCACCTCGGTCGGCGTCGATGTCGGCGGCGTGGTCGTCGGCGGCGGCGCCCCGGTTGTCGTGCAGTCGATGACCAACACCGACACCGCCGATATCGACCAGACGGTCGCGCAGGTTGCCGCACTGCACCGCGCCGGTTCCGAGATCGTGCGCATCACCGTCGACCGCGACGAGAGCGCCGCCGCCGTGCCGCGCATTCATGAGCGGCTTCTGCGGCTCGGCATCAATGTGCCGCTGGTCGGGGACTTCCACTATATCGGCCACAAGCTGCTCGCCGATCACCCGGCCTGCGCCGAGGCACTGGCCAAATACCGCATCAATCCAGGCAATGTCGGCTTCAAGGACAAGAAGGACCGGCAGTTTACCGATATCGTCGAGATGGCGATCAAGCACGACAAGCCGGTGCGCATCGGCGTCAATTGGGGCTCGCTCGACCAGGAACTGCTGACCCGACTGATGGATGACAATCAGGACAAGGGTTTTCCGCTGACGGCGCAGGAGGTGACGCGCGAGGCGATCGTGCAGTCGGCGATCCTGTCGGCCGAGATGGCCGAAGAGATCGGCCTGGGCCGCGACAAGATCATCCTGTCCGCCAAGGTCAGCGGCGTGCAGGACCTGATCGCCGTCTATACGGAACTCGCCACCCGCTCCGACCATGCGCTGCATCTCGGCCTCACCGAGGCCGGCATGGGTTCGAAAGGCATCGTCGCCTCGTCGGCGGCGATGGGCATCCTCTTGCAGCAAGGCATTGGCGACACCATCCGCATCTCGCTGACGCCCGAGCCGAATGGCGACCGCACGCGCGAGGTGCAGGTGTCGCAGGAATTGCTGCAGACGATGGGCTTCCGGCAGTTCGTGCCGATCGTCGCCGCTTGCCCTGGCTGCGGCCGCACGACATCCACCGTGTTCCAGGAACTCGCCCAGAACATCCAGGCGGATCTGCGCAAGAACATGCCGGTGTGGCGCGAAAAATATCCGGGTGTCGAGAACCTCAAGGTCGCGGTGATGGGCTGCATCGTCAACGGCCCTGGCGAATCCAAGCATGCCGATATCGGCATTTCGCTGCCCGGCACCGGCGAGACGCCGACGGCGCCTGTCTTCGTCGACGGCAAGAAGGCGGCGACGCTCCGCGGGCCAGCGATCGCGGCGGATTTCGAGAAAATGGTCGCCGACTACATCGAGCAACGGTTCGGTCGCAGCGGCAAGGCCGCGGCAGAGTAGGCCAGATGCGGCGTTTCCCCCGGGCGGCGCTGATTGTCCTGTGCAGTGTGGCTTGGTCGACGCTTGCCCAGGCCGATCCGCCGCAATCGGCCAAGCAGCGGCTGATCGACAAGGTCTGCAATTTGATCCAGGCCCATGCCGACCAGAACGGCCTGCCCCGGGATTTCTTCGCCCGGCTGATCTGGAAGGAAAGCCGTTTCGACCCCAGCGCCGTCAGTCCCGTCGGCGCCGAGGGCATCGCCCAGTTCATGCCGGGCACCGCCAAGATGCGAGGGCTCGAAAATTCCTTCGACATCAACCAGGCGATCCCGGCCTCGGCGAAGTATCTCGCCGAAATGAAGACCAGCTACGGCAATCTTGGCCTGGCCGCCGCCGCCTACAATGCCGGCGAAAGCCGGGTGTCGCGCTGGCTGGGTTCGGGCGGTTTCCTGCCGATGGAGACCGAGAGCTATGTCTTCGACATCATGGGCGAGCCGGTCGACAAGTTCACCGACCCCGCCTATGCCGGGCAGGTCGCGCCGCTCGACGCCAAGACGGATTTTGCCGTCGCCTGCCGCAAGCTGCCGGTGATCATGTCCCAGACCGTGGCGATGGCCTCGATCAACGTCAAACCATGGGGCATCCAGGTGGCCGGCAATTTCCGCCGCAGTGCCGCAATCAGCCAGTGGCTGCGGGTGAGGAGCCGTTTTCCGGCTCTGCTTGCCGGTCATGATCCGGTGGTGAGCCGGGTGCGTACGCCGATCGGCCGGCGCGGCATCTACGCGGTCAGGATCGGAATCGACGACCGCGCCGCCGCCAATGTCATCTGCCAAAAACTGCAGAGCGTCGGCGGGGCCTGCGTGGTGGTGCGCAACCGTTAAGGGCTGAAGCCGGCTCAATGCTTGAAAGAGAATCGAACGTGAAAGCCAGGATCGTCCTGCTCAATGGCGTCGGCAGTGCCGGCAAAAGCTCGATCGCCAAGGCGTTGCAGACAATAACCGCCGAACCGTTCCTGCATGTCCAGATGGACACCTTCATCGAGATGCTGCCCGATGCCTTGCAGGACCATGCTGGCGGCTTTTCCTACGAGACCATCCGGCAAGGCGGCCAGCCCTCGGTCGTGATCAGGACCGGACCGACGGGAGCGCGTGCCCTGCGCGGCATGCGCCACGCCGTCGCCGCCATGGCCGTGCAAGGCAACAACCTGATCGTCGACGATGTGCTGTGCAATGGCGAAATGCCTGAATATGTCGAACTGTTGTCGGCCTTCAATCTCCATCGGGTTGGCGTCATGGCGCCCCTGGAGGTCCTGGAAGCCCGCGAAGCCCAGAGGGCCGACAGGCGGCCGGGCCTGGCGCGATGGCAATATGGGCGCGTGCACGCGGGCATAGTCTACGATCTCGAGGTCGACACCAGCCATCTCACCCCGCTGGAATGCGCCCGTCGCATCCAGCAACAATTTCGACTATAGGCGGCGATGGATCGGCCGGGTTTGCCCTGCCTGCGAAACGACAAGGGCAACGGAATGTTCGACGCCTACATTATCTGCGGCACGCCGAGAACCGGCAGCACGTTGCTGTGCAAGCTCCTGGCATCCACCGGGACATCAGGCGATCCGCACTCATTCTATCGGCGGCAAGACGTGCCGGAGTGGGCCGAGGAGTGGGGACTGCCCGGCCGCGACACGATGGGCGAGCTTGAATTCAATGTTGCCTATCTCGATGCGGCCATCACCGCCGGCAAGGGCGGCACCGCGATTTTCGGCCTGCGCCTGATGCGCGAAAACCTGGATGAACTTTCGGCGATCCTCGACCGGATTTTCCCAGGGCTGGCCTCGGACACGGCGCGTTTCGAAAGAGCTTTTGGCCGCGTTCTCTACATACATCTGTCGCGGGAGAACAAGCTCGCGCAGGCGGTCTCGCTGATCAAGGCACAGCAGACCGGCCTTTGGCACATCGCGCCTGACGGCACCGAGATCGAAAGGGTCGCACCGGCGCAAGACCTCCAATACAATTTCGAGCGGATCAAAGAACAGCTTGGCGAACTTGAATCCTATGACGCGGCCTGGAACATTTGGTTCACGGCGCAAGGCATAACGCCGCTGCGGGTTGGCTATGAGCATCTGTCCGCCGATCCGGCGGCGGCGTTGCTGGGCATTTGCGAGGCCCTCGGCGTTCAGCCTCCGAATGCCGACGAGATCCGGCCGGGCGTCGCAAAGCTCGCCGACGAGACAAGCCTCGACTGGATGCGCCGCTTTCGTCTGGACGCGGCCAGCTGAGTATAGAAGGCCGAGCAGGCGCAAACGTCATCGGCGGCGTGGATTGTGCCTGTCGGGTATGGCAAGCATTTGGGCTATAGGCGGCGACATGACCGATTTGATCTACAATGATCCCGACTTCGTTCAGTTCTACGACATCGAGAATCAGGATGGCCGCTCCGATTTCGACTATTGCATCCGTCTTGCGCGGGATGGCGGCTCGGTCCTCGATCTTGGTTGCGGCACCGGTCAACTGGCAGCCGACTTGGCCGAAAGGTGCAGCGTCACCGGTGTCGATCCCGCATCGGCCATGCTCGATGTCGCGCGGCGCAGAGCCGGCGGTGACAAGGTCGACTGGGTTGTTGCCGACGCGCGAACGGTGCGGCTTGGAAGACGGTTCGATCTGGTGCTGCTGACCGGTCACGTGTTCCAGGTTTTCCTGACAGAGGCGGATCAGCGGGTGGTGCTGCGCACCATCGCTGAACATCTCGCTCCCGGTGGGCGCTTTATCTTCGACACGCGAAATCCCGCCGTGGAGGCGTGGCTGGAATGGACGCCGCAGCGCTCCGAACGGATGGTGGAGCATCCCAGCCTTGGCACCGTCAGGGCCTGGTATGATGCCGACTGTGATGCCGCCACTGGGGTGGTCACCTATTCGACCTTTTATGAAATTCCGGGCGGCAGACCGATTCTGGGCGCTGAATCGAAAATCGCGTTTCCGAAAAAGCAGGATCTCGCCGGGATGCTGGGCGAGACCGGCCTGCTGGTGGAGCAATGGCTCGGCGACTGGCAGGGCGAACCCTATGCGGACACCTCTGCGGAAATCATCCCGATCGGTCGGCTGCGCTGATCCGGCAGCCCAGCCGGATACACCTCAGGCCGTCTTGGCCATCACCGTTTCGCTGAGCCATGTGCCGATCTTGGCGCCGAGGCGGTCTGGCGAGACCGGCTTCGGCAGATAGTCGTCCATACCGGCCTCGATACATTTGTCGCGATCGCCCTTCAGCGCGTGCGCGGTGACGCCGACGATCGGGATATGGCCGCCCGACGCGGCCTCGATCGCCCGGATGGCGCGGGTTGCCTCGTAGCCGTTCATCTCGGGCATCGAGACGTCCATCAGGATCAGTTTCGGATGCAGCGACCGGTACATCTCGACCGCCGTGCGGCCATTGCCGGCGATGCGATAGCTCAGACCGAGCCCGTTGAGGATCTGGCCGAACACCAGTTGGTTCACCTCATTGTCCTCGGCGATGAGGATGTCGATCGGGCCGTTCGGCGTGGTGGTCGATTCCGATACTGTCATGGCCGGCACGGCTGGGCCACGGATCACCGTGAAGGCAGGCGGAGCCGCCTGCGGCGTCTGGACCGGCTCGCGAACGAAATGCGCCTTGCCGGCCTGCGAGCGGGCCTTCTGGATAACCGAGATGACCGTGCCGAGCAGGATCGCCGAGCGTGCCGGCTTGGTCAGATGCGCCGATATGCCGAACTCGATGATCATCTTGCCGAAATCGACCTGGTCGACGGAGGTCAGGATAACGATCGGGATGGCGGACAGCCGGCTGTCGGCGGCGATGGCTCGGGCGACATCGGCGCCATTCATGCCGGGCATCTGGTAGTCGAGGATGATGCAATCGACGCTGGCACCCAACTGGCAGGCGCGATCGAGGAAGGCGAGCCCCACGGCGCCGCTTTCGGCAGCCGCGCAGTCGAAGCTCCAGCTTCTGAGCTGCTCAAGCAGGATCTCGCGGTTGACCGGGTTGTCGTCGATGACCAGCACGCGCGCGCCGGTGACGTCGACCGGCACGACCGCGTCGCGCGCCTCGGCCCGATGCACGGGCAGCGGCACCGCGAACCAGAAGACGGAACCGCGCCCGATCTCGCTTTCGACGCCGATCTTGCCGGCCATCAGGTCGACGAGGCGCGCGGCGATGGCAAGCCCCAGGCCGGTGCCTTCGTGACGGCGGGTCGAGGATCCGTCGACCTGGGCGAATTTCTCGAACACGTTCTGCAGTTTCTCGGCCGGGATGCCGATGCCGGTATCCTCGACGCGCAGCTTGAGGTGGACAACATCGTTGACGGTCTCGCCGCCGACATCGATCAGCACATGGCCCTTCTCGGTGAACTTCACCGCATTGCCGACCATATTGGTGACGATCTGCCGGAACCGGCCGGCGTCGCCGACGACATGGGCCGGCAGGCGCGGATCGACGCGCACGATCAGTTCGAGGTTCTTTTCGGCGACACGTGCCGAAACCAGCGTCGCCACATCCTCGACCGCTTCGGAGAGACGGAACGGGGCAGGGTCCAGGGTGAGCTGTCCGGCATTGATCTTGGAGAAATCGAGGATGTCGTTGATGATGGTGAGCAGCGCATTGCCCGATTTGACGATGACGTCGGTGAAGGTCTTCTGGCGCGCGGTCAATTCGGTCTTGGCCAGCAATTCGGCCATGCCGAGCACGCCGTTCATCGGTGTGCGGATCTCGTGGCTCATATTGGCCAGGAATTCGGACTTGGCGCGGTCGGCGGATTCGGCCTTGAACAGGGATTCGGCCGATTGGGCAAAGGCGCGGCGGATTGCCTGCTCCATCGGCCGGAAGATCCAGAAGGCGACGATGGCCAGGACGCCGAACAACAGGCCGCTCGCCCACAGCAGCAGCCGGTCGCTGGAAGCGTCGGCCAGATGGCGCTCGTCATCCATCGCGGTGCGGACACGCACCAGCATCGGCTGGACAAACAGGTCGTTCTGGTTGCGGATTTCCCGGTAGCTCCATTCATCGGCTTTTTGCGCCACCGACATCAGGTTGAGGTTGCGCACCATGTCGCGCGGCGACCAGAACAGATCGCCGTTGACCGAAGAGGCTTCGAGTTCGTTGATGGTCTTGGCCGACAGGCGCGGACGTATCGCGGCGAGCTGGGCGGTCAGTGTGTCGATCTCGCGGGTCAGGCGTTCGGAATGGTCACGCGCCGAAGCGGTCAGCGCATCGCGCGTTTCGTTGCGCCAGGCGGACCCCGTCGTCTCGGCGAAGCTGGTCGCGTTGCGCAGGTCGCGGGTGAAGACGACGAGGTTGCTGCTCAGCGCATCGATGTCATGGCGGAAGGAATTGACACGGTCGAGCGCAATCATGATGGCCATGGAAGCCAGCGCGAAAATCAGCAGTCCTGAAAGGTAGCGGATCCGGACAGACCGGATGAAGGAAGAATATTCCGGCATGCGCAACCCCAACACATACGCATTATTTTAACGATCGGGATTACGCTTCATTTACATTAAGATTCCGTTCGCGTGGACGGCGCGATTGCTCTTGCATAGGGCGTCGCGACGGATCAGATCGATGCGGTGATGCCGCCGTCGACATAAAGGATATGACCGTTGACAAAGGACGAGGCATCGGAGGCCAGGAACACGCAGGCCCCGACCAGTTCCTCGACCTTGCCCCAGCGGCCGGCCGGCGTGCGCTTTTCAAGCCAGGCGCTGAAGGCAGGATCGGCGACGAGGGCCGCATTGAGCGGCGTATCGAAATAGCCGGGTGCGATGGCGTTGCATTGCAGGCCGTGTTTGGCCCAGTCGGTCGCCATGCCCTTGGTCAGGTTGCCGACCGCGCCTTTCGTCGCCGTGTAGGGCGCGATGCCGGGGCGGGCGAGTGCTGTCTGCACACTGGCGATGTTGATGATCTTGCCGCGGCCTCGCCTGATCATGTGGCGTGCGACCGCCTGACCGACGTGGAAGACGCTGGCGACATTGGTCTGCAGCATGCGCTCGAACGCATCGGCGGGGAAATCCTCAAGCGGCGTGCGGAACTGCATCCCGGCATTGTTGACCAATATGTCGATCGGCCCGCCGGACAGCTCGAATTGTCAATCGCCGAGCGGACCGCGTCATGATCGGTCGCGTCGAAGGCGAGCGTTTCCGCCGCAGGGATCTGCGCCGCCGCCGCGCCGAGTTTCGCGGCGTCACGGCCGTTGAGGATCACGCTCGCGCCGGCTTGCGCCAAGCCCTTGGCCAGGGCGAGCCCGATGCCTTGCGACGAGCCGGTTACGAGCGCCCGGCGCCCGCTGAGGTCGAACAGATTGGACGACATCGAAGCTGATCTCCCATTTGCCTCTCGCCACGCCGCCGATATCGGACCTGCCGTCAGCTGTTGCGCGTCGCGACGAAGGTCGCGGCTTCCTTCAGCAGCGCCGCCTTGTCGCCATAGGGGTCGAGCAGCGCGTGCGCCTGGCCAACAAGGCCATGCAGCTGGCTGCGCGCCCAGTGCACACCATGCAGCGCCACCAGGGTTGCCTTGCCGGCGGCGGCGTCCTTGCCGGTCGCCTTGCCCATCTGGCTGGCGTCGGCCGTCAAATCGAGCAGGTCGTCGGCAAGCTGGAAGGCGAGGCCGATCGCCGAGCCGAATTCGGCGAGCCGTTCCCGATCCTCTGCCGGCGCGCCGGCGACGATGGCACCCGCCTCGCAGGCGAAGCGGATCAGCGCGCCGGTCTTCATCGCCTGCAGCCTTATGATGCCGGTCTCGTCGGGCGGCGTCTGTTCGGCTTCGAGGTCGAGCTTCTGGCCGCCGACCATCCCGCCGGCACCGGCGGCGCGGGCAAGCGCCAGCACCAGGGCGGCCCGCCGCTCGGCCGGCAACACGGTCGCCTCACCGGCGATGATGTCGAAGGCCAGCGTCAGCAAGGCGTCGCCGGCCAGGATGGCGGTCGCCTCGTCGAAGGCCTTGTGCACGGTCGGCTGGCCGCGGCGCAAATCATCGTCGTCCATCGCCGGCAAATCGTCATGGATCAGCGAATAGCAATGCACGCATTCGAGTGCGGCGGCGACGCGCTGCGCGGCCTCGCCATCGGCGGAAAACAAGGCCGCACTTTCCATGACCAGGAAGGGACGAAGGCGCTTGCCGCCGTTCAGCACGCCATGGCGCATCGCCGCCATCAGACGATCGGGCCGCGCGATCTCGCCCGAAAGCGGACGGTCGTCGAGCAACCGCCGCAGCAGCACCTCGATGGCGGCTGCCCGCCGGATAAGCGCCATTTCGAACGCCATTTCGTCGTCATTCGTCATGGCCGGGAGCGGTAGCCGACACTCAGACGTTGCGCAAGAAGGCAAGCGCCATTATGCCGGAGCAGTAAGAGCCCGTTTGGAAACTCTCCTCCTGCGGTCATCTGAAGGCGTTTTCCGGGCTTCCGGTGCTTGCGTACTCGAATGTACGCTCCGGTCCGGTTCTCGAAAACACCGTCATATGATGCACAGGAGCGAGTTTCAAAACGATCTCTCTGGCACGGGTTGGGCGGCTTGGCGGAACCGATCGTCGATCATGAAACCGAAAAGCTGGACATGGCGACGAGATCGCGCGGCGTGAACCGCAGCAGTCTCAGGCGCTGGGTCCGGCGCGGCCTCATCGCGGCCGCCGTGCTGGCGCTGATCCCGACAGTGCTGACCTTTCTTTACCTGCCGTCCTTCGTGCATCCGGTGTCGACGTTGATGCTGAAGGATCTGGCGACCTTCTCCGGCTATGACCGGCGCTGGGTGTCGATCGACGATGTCGCGCCGGTGCTGGCCCATTCCGTCATCATGTCGGAGGACGGGCAGTTCTGCTTCCACCGCGGCGTCGATCTCGGCGAACTCAGGGGGGTCGTCGACGATGCGCTGGCCGGCGAGGCGACGCGCGGCGCCTCGACCATCACCATGCAGACGGTGAAGAACCTGTTCCTGTGGTCGAGGCCGCTGGGCTCGGTGCGCAAGGTCGTCGAACTGCCGCTGGCCGTCTATTTTGACGCGGTGATGTCGAAACGGCGGATCATGGAGATCTACCTCAACATCGCCGAATGGGGCCCCGGCATCTATGGCATCGAGGCGGCGGCGCAGCACCATTTCGGCATTCCGGCAAAACAGCTGTCCAGACGGCAGGCGGCGCTTCTGGCCGTCACGCTGCCCAATCCGATCGCCCGCAATCCGGCGAAGCCCGGGCCGGGTTTGAGACGGCTCGCCAATCTGATCGAGCGCAGGGCTGGCCGCTCCGGCGCGTATGTCGGCTGTCTCGAGTAGGGTATATCGATGTTCAGGTGATGCCGGCCTGACCTGAACCTCAATACGCCCCAGCCTGGCCGGCTCAAAAAAATTCACTGTAGTGCTGGCCAAAACAGTGTCAGGCGTGTATAGGCACCCGACTTTCTCAGATTTAGGCCCCGACATGGCCCTTTCACGAGGGCGGGCGGGGCTTTTGACCATGTAGTGGAGCATATCCATGGCCGTTCCGAAACGCAAAACCTCTCCGTCCAAGCGCGGCATGCGCCGCTCGGCCGACGCCCTCAAGGCCCCGACCTATGTCGAGGACAAGAATTCCGGCGAGATGCGCCGCCCGCACCATATCGACCTGAAGACCGGCATGTATCGCGGTCGCCAGGTGCTGACCCCCAAGGAAAGCTGATACCAGCTCTTTTTGAAGGTTTGAGTTACAAAGGACCGGCCTCTGGCCGGTCTTTTTGCGTTTGGCGGAACTTAACAAGCAAGGTCGACGCCCGGGCCACCGTCCCCACTCCAGGATACCGACAAGCTCTTGAGGCTGTCTCCGACGGGGGCTGTGCCCAAGCGCGTCGGACACCCGCGCGCCGCGCGACCCACCCTGGCTGACGTCCATCGACGCGACTTCCCTCAACACCAGGCCCAGCTTCCAGCATCTCATCCGTCCATCGACAGGCCTTCTTTCGATGTTTTTCGGCATGGGTGGGATTGTCAATGACGGTTTCTTATGCAATTTTCAAAATAATAGTCGTAAATCGACATCAGTGGGGAATTACATGTGGGATTTCGTCAGCACGAGTGATCTCGACGACACCGAACAGGCGGTGCTTTCCCAACTCAAGGTCGACGGGCGGATGTCGAGCGTCGATATCGCCAAGCGCATCGGCGTCACCGAAGCGACGGTGCGGCGGAAGATGGCGCGCGTGCTCGAGGATCCGGATATCTGCATCCAGGCGGTCGTGCGCCCCCTGCGCAGCGATGTCGGCATTGCCGCCATCGTCGGGTTCGATGTCGATCGCGAGCACATCATCAGCGTCGCCCGGAAACTGTCGGAATATTCGTTCGTCGACAGCGTCTACGCCATGACCGGGCCGTTCGACATCATCATCCAACTCACTTTGCCATCAACGACCAGCTTGCATGACTTCCTGGTCAGCGAACTGGCGAACGTTCCCGGGATCAAGGATTCCGAGAGCTACATGATCGGCCGCGTGTTCAAGCACTCCGGCCGGGCCTACCAGCGCAGCAAAACCGAAGAAAAAAGAGGGTAACAATGGGTGAGTTCCTTTCCGCATCGCGCCGCCGCGTCCTGTCTCTGCTCGCCGCCGCGCCGCTCTTCCTGTCCTTCGCATCCGCCGCTCATGCCGACGGGCTTGTCGACCAGATCAAGCAGCGCGGCACCATCGTGGTCGGTACCGAGGCCGCCTTCGAGCCGTTCGAGTTCGTCCGCGACGGCCAGATCGTCGGCTACAACAAGGATATTCTCGACTATGTGGTGAGCCAGCTCGGCGTGAAGCTCGACCAGCTCAACCTGCCGTTCCAAGGGCTGCTGCCGGGCCTGCTGGCGAAGAAGTTTGACCTGATGGCCACCTCGACCGGCATCAATGCCGAGCGGGCGGCGAAATATGCCTACACGAGGCCGACGGGCTCGTTCGAGAATGTCATCGTGGTGCGCGCCGATGAGGAGCGCATCAAGAAGCCGGAAGACATCAACGGCATGGTGGTGGCGACGCAGCTTGCCTCGTCCGTGCAGCCGATCATCGAAGCCTATGACAAGGAACTCAAGGACAAGGGCGGCAAGGGTGTCGGCGAACTGAAGCTGTTCACCTCCTTCCCCGAGACCCACGTTGCTCTCGCTTCCGGCCAGGTCGATGCCATTGTCATTGCCTCGCCTTCGGCGGCGGTGCTGATGAAGAACGTCCCCGACACCTACAAGGTCGTCGGCTCGATCGGCGAATTCTCCTACCTGTCCTGGGTCGTTCGGCCGGAGGACAAGGATCTGCGCGAATTCATCAACACCAAGATCGGCGAGCTGAAGGACAGCGGCAAGCTGAAGGAGCTGCAGCTGAAATGGTTCGGCTTCGAGATGAAGACGCCAGACCAGGGCTATCTACCGCCCGGCGCGCTCTGAACCGTTTCTCCTGAACTTGTCTGGCGTGGCGTGGGCGATGCGCTGCCGCGGCTATCGCCCGCGCCGACGACGGACAGTGCTTCTCCGTTCGAGCTGAAAAATGTTCCATTTTTCAAAAACACTGACCTTCCTGCCGCAATTCCTGACAGGCGCCGGCATCACGCTCGGCGTCTCAGCACTGGGGTTCCTGGCCGGCACGCTGATCGGCTTCGGCCTGCTGGCCTGCGGCCGGTCGCGCTGGCGCCTGGTTCGCTGGATCGGTGCGCTCTACACCAGCTTCATCCGCGGCACGCCGTTGATCGTGCAGATCTTCGTCGTCTATTACGTGCTGCCGGGGCTGGTCGGTATCGATCTGCCGCCGCTCCTGGCGGGCGTGCTGGCGCTCAGCTTCAACAGCGCGGCCTTCGTCGCCGAGATCCTGCGCGCCGGGCTGACGCGCATTCCGGCCGGCCAGTATGAAGCGGCCAAGGCGCTCGGCCTGAAGCTCGTGGTGACCTGGTTCAAGATCATCATGCCGCAGCTGTTCAGGGCCATCATCCCGCCGATGGTCAACGAGTTCACCATGCTGGTGAAGGCCTCGTCCATCCTGTCGGTGATCGCCGTGGTTGAGCTGACCCGCACCGCGCAGAACATCATGAACGTTACCTACCGGCCGGTCGAGGCGTTCTGCATCGCGGCGGTGCTGTATTTCATCGTGCTGTTTTCCTGCAGCCTTTTGACCCGGCATCTGGAGCGCAAGGCGGAAGGCGCGCGCGCATGACGTTCGATTTCGCCGTCATCGCTGACAACTGGCAGATCCTGGCCAAGGGCTTTGGCAATACGGTGCTGATGTGCGCCGTGTCGCTGCCATTCGGCTTCGCACTCGGCATCTTGCTGGCGCTGGTGAGGCTGAGGGGCGGACGGCTGCCGGGGGCAATCGTGTCGGCCTATGTCGAGATCTTCCGCAACATCCCGTTCCTGATCCAGATTTTCCTTCTGTTCTACGCCTTGCCGATGTTCGGCATCCGGCTCTCGCCGGTGGTGGTTTCGATCGGTGCGCTGTCGGCCTATGCCAGCGCCTATTCCGCCGAGATCATCAGGGGAGCGATCCAGTCCATCTCATATGGCCAGGTCGAGGCCGGCTATGCGCTGGGCCTGCGCTACCTCACCATCTTCCGCAAGATCCTGGTGCCGCAGGTGCTCGGCTATATCCTGCCGGCGGCCACCAACCTCACCATCACATTGATCAAGGAATCGGCGATCCTGTCGGCGATCACCGTGCCAGAACTCACCTACATGGCCCAGAACATCATCGGCCGCACCTTCTCGCCGGTGGAGATCTTCACCGCCATCGCATTGCTGTATTGGGGGCTGACCGCCCTTGTCGCGGCAATCTCGCGCAGCCTGGAGCACAAGCTGCAGCCCCATCTCGCGGCCCGCCGTGGCGCCTGATCCAAAAAAGCCTTTCAACACAGAGGAGACCCCATGTCCAAACTTACCACCGCGCCGCGCGATGTCTTCCAGACATTCCTGAATTTCCCGCAGGTCGAGGATCTCGACACTCTGAAGGCCGATGTCGCCATCATCGGCATGCCCTATGGCGATCCCTACACGATCGACGAGCTGATCAACGACCAGACCAACGCGCCGACGGCGGTGCGGCGCGCCTCGCAGCGCATCAGCCAGGCGCTCGACCGCTATGATTTCGATATTGGCGGGCCGGTCTTCGCCGGCCAAGACATCAAGGTGGTCGATGTCGGTGACGTGCCGGGCAATGCCGCCGATCATGTCGGGCACTACGGCAGGGCCGAGGCGGCGATCCGCAAGATCCTTGCCGCCGGCGCACTGCCGATCACCATCGGCGGTGACCACGGCATTCCGATTCCGATCTTCCGGGCGCTCGACGGCGAAGGCCCGATCACGCTGGTGCAGCTCGATGCCCATCTCGACTGGCGCGACAATGTCAACGGCGTCAAGGAAGGCTATTCCAGCACCATCCGGCGGGCCTCGGAGATGGCGCATGTCAAGGATATCTTCCAGGTCGGCATTCGTGGCCAGGGCAGTGCGCGCACCGAGGAAGTGGAGGCTGCCCGCGCCTACGGCGCCAACATCATCACCACCAACGAATGGCAGGATATCGGCACCGCCGCGCTGCTCAAGCGCATTCCGGATGGCGGCCGCTACTACCTTACCATCGACGCCGACGGACTTGACCCGGCGGTCATGCCGGCGGTGGAGGGCCCACAGCCGGGCGGCATCAGCTACCGCCAGACGATCGACCTGATCAAGGGGCTGGTCGGCAAGGGTCGTCTCGTCGGCATGGATATCGTCGAGATCGCGCCGGCGCGCGATATCAACGAGATCACCTCGATGACGGCCGGCCATATCATCCTCAACGTCATCGGTGCCGCCGTGCGTGCCGGCTACTTCAAGCGCTGAGCCTTTTGTCCTCGTTTGCTCCATGTCAGCCGGGCAACCGGCTGACATGGTTGTTGCATCCGGTCTTCGACCGTGTTTGCGGCTGCGCACGAAAAATCTTGACGGCGTGCCTGCGGCGCATTCTACAGAAGGTGCCCCCTATGGAGACGCCAGATGTTCGGTGCCGTCCCGCTTTTGATCGTGCCTTTCATTCTCTACAATCTCGGCCTGCTGGGTATATTCGGCGGCGGCGACGATCCATGGGCGAGCGAGATCTTCTCATTCCGCATGATGTCGGGTGGAGTTTTCTCGATGACGCTTGGCGACCTGATGGTGCTGCTCGGGCTGATCTTCCTGTTCCTCGAAATGGTCAAGGCGGCGCGCACGACCGGCGCTTCGATCATGGACCACCTTCTGTCGACGCTGGTCTTCGTCGCCTTCCTGGTCGAGTTCCTGCTGGTCAAGGGCGCGGCGCATTCCATCTTCTTCACGCTGATGATCATCGCGCTGTTCGATGTGCTGGCCGGGTTCGCGGTGTCGATGCGGTCGGCGAGCCGGGACATCAACTTGAACTAGGTCCTTCAGCGGAGGTTTGACGGGCGCTTGTGCCGACAGTTGGCGGAACGTCCGTCGGGTCTCCGGCCCTTAGCCTGGGTCGGCGGTAAAGCCGGCGGCCTCGATGCCGGCGATGGCCGCTGCCTCGTCATTGTCCGAGGTGTCGCCGGAAATGCCGACGGCGCCGATGATGGTGCCGGCCTTGTCGCGGATCAGCACGCCGCCGACCACAGGCAGTACGCGTCCGCCCGACACATCGGAAATGCCGGCGACCAGATGGGGCCGTTCCTTGGCGAAGGCCTCGACCTTACGTGAGCCCATGCCGATGGCCAGTGCGCCATAGGCCTTGCCCGCCGACATTTGCGGGCGCAGGAACGAGGCGCCGTCCTGGCGCTGGAAGGCGACCAGATGGCCGCCGGCGTCGAGCACTGAGACACCCAGCGGCTTGAGCTTGAGATCGGCACCCTTGGCGAAGGCGGCATCGATGATTTGACGGGCTTTTTCGAGCGGCAGTGCGGTCATGGCAATCTCCTGTTTGAAAAGGACAATGATCGGCGGCCGGTCGCGCGAAGCAATCCCGGTTTCGGTTGAAATTGCTTCTCGCGAAGCGATGGGATGAAGGCCGGGGCTGTCCGAATGGTGCCGTCGAACTGATGTATCCGAGCAGTGTCGGTTCGCTGGAGAGCGGCGCTATTTCTTCTTGGCGCGCGCAGGCTTCTTGGCTGGCACTGCCGGCGCGTTGGCGAGGTCTTCGGCTTCCTTGGCGAGCCGCAGCGCCCGCAGCTTGTCGGTCTTGGCTTTGCGGGCATCACTCTCCGCGGCGTATTCCGCCATCGCTTTCTGGCGGACGGTTGCCGCCTCTTCCTGCTTCTTGAAGCGCAGATCGGCGCGCGCGCGGGCGGCATCCCGAGAGTTCTCAACCAAGACCTTATCCAATCCCGTGAATTGTGGTTTCCGCTTCTTCTAGCAGAGCCGGCCACTTAGCGGGGAAAATAGTTGGTCACGCGGCCGGGCTGGTACCGAGAGCCTTGCCGGCGACCACGGCTTCATAGGCGGCCTGCAGGGTCGCGCGGACAGAAGGGCCAGTCGCCGGATCGAGCGGCGTGCCGAGATGCTCATGGCGCAACTCGTCCATGAATTTCTCCCACAATGGCGGTCCGCCCTTTTCCAGGAGCTCGGCGCGGATCGAGAGTTCCTCGCTGGTCGGCAGCCAGACCCGGCCCCAGGCGCCAAGATGGGCCAGGATCGGCACCAGCGTGATGGCCATCTCGGTGAGGCTATAGATTGCCTTCTGTTTGTGCGAGGGATCGTCGGCCTTGGTCAGCATGCCGAGCTCCATAAGCCGCTTCAACCGGTCGGCGAGGATGTTTGAGGCAATGCCTTCCATCGATCCGTTGAGCAGCTCGCGAAAATGACGCCTGCCGCCGAAAATCATGTCACGCAGGATGATCAGGCTCCAGCGGTCGCCGAACACTTCCAGCGACAGGTTGATCGGGCAGCCGGATCGGCGATCAAGGCTCATTCGATTCTCTCCATAAAACCAGTTGCATTATCGTATCAGTTTCATTACAGTGCAACTGATTGCAAAATGCAATCAGTTTGGGAGACCATGCAATGGCGACTATCAACCGTCCCCTGATCCTGTCCGAAACCTTCGGCGATCCCGAAAGTCCTCCGCTGCTGTTGATAATGGGCGCGATGGCTTCGATGCTGTGGTGGCCGGTGGCATTTTGCCGGGAGTTGGCGGATGCCGGGCTGTACGTGATCCGCTACGACAATCGCGACACCGGTCGCTCGACCAAATATCCGCCTGGCGAGCCGCCCTACACATTCGACGACATGGCGGACGATGCGATTGGCGTGCTCGACAGTCATGGCATCGGCAAGGCCCATGTCGCCGGCATGTCGATGGGCGGCATGATCGCGCAACTCGTGGCGCTCAGGCACCCCTCCCGTGTTGCATCGCTTACCGTGATCAGCAGCTCGCCGATGGCGATGGACACCTCGCATCTGCCAGGGATGAGCGACGCCTATATCGAGCATTCGGCCGAGGGCGCCGACGTCGACTGGACGGATCGCCGCCAGGTGATCGACTTCATAGTCAGGGATGCGCGCGCGATCGCCAGCATCGCCCATCCATTCGACGAGCCCGGGATGAGAGCCTTCATCGAACAGGATTACGACCGAGCCGGCGGGTTCCTGAGCGCGACCAATCATTTCTCGCTCAAGGGTGGCGCCGAGTGGAAGGGTCGCCTGCACGAGATGCAAGCCCCGCTGCTGGTCATCCATGGCACCGCCGATCCCATTTTTCCGATCGAACATGGCGAGGCGCTGGCCCAGGCGGTCACCGGCGCGAAATTCCTTCGCGTCGACGGCGGCGGCCATGAATTGCATCCTCAGGACTGGCCGGCGATATCGGCCGCCATCATCATGCATATCAGGTCCAACCAGGGGACCTGATGTGCCGGCCTTGACGGGCAAGGCGCGGCACAATAGTGAAGTAAATGCTTCAGTATTGACCCGGCAGGACATGCGGTTCCCGCCCCGCCGACGAACCAGAAACAGGCGAGCAAAGAATGTCCCTGACGCTGCATTTCCATCCCCTGGCCTCCTTCTGCTGGAAGCCGCTGATCGCGCTCTACGAGAACGGCACCGCCTTCAACCCGGTCATCGTGGATCTCGGCGACGAGCAATCGCGCGGGGCCTTCCTCAAGATATCGCCGACCGGCAAGATGCCGGCGCTGCGCGACGATGCGCGCGGCCGCACGGTATTGGAATCGACCATCGTCGTCGAATATCTGGCCGCGCATTATCCGGGGCCGGTCGAACTCGTTCCCGCCGACGTCGACCCGGCGCTGGCCGTCCGCCAGGCTGACCGCTTCTATGATTTCTATGTGCAGGAGCCGATGCAGAAGATCGTCGGCGACCGGTTGCGTCCGCAGGACAAGACCGATCCGTTCGGTGTCGAGCAGGCGCGGGGCCAGCTGCGCACCTCCTACGCCATCATCGAACAGGAGATGCAGTCGCGGAGCTGGGCGGTGGGCGATGCCTTCAGCCTGGCCGATTGCGCGGCATCTCCAGCACTCTTCTATGCCAACAAGGTCGAGCCGTTCGGCGACAAATATCCGGCCGTGAAGCGCTATCACGACCGGCTGCTGCGGCGCCCTGCCTTCGCCAGGGTGATCGAGGAGGCGCAGCCCTACTTCAAGTTCTTTCCCTACAATAATGGCTGACCGGGATGCTGCACGATCCCGCCCAGCTCGACCTGATGTTCCAGGCGCTTGCCGATCCGGCGCGACGGCAGATGGTCGACCGGCTGTCGCGTGGCCCCGCCTCGGTCAGCCAACTGGCCGAGCCGCTGGCGATGTCGCTGTCGGCCGTCGTCCAGCATCTCAACGTGCTGGAGTCGAGTGGCCTGGTGCGCTCGCAAAAACTGGGACGGGTGCGCACCTGCCAGATCGAGCCGAAGGCATTGAGAGCGGCCGAGCACTGGATCAACGAGCGGCGCAACGCCTGGGAACGCAGGCTGGACCGGCTCGGCGATTTTCTCGCCGAAACCACCGGCGAAACATGAAGGAGGCTTGAGTGAACCAACGATCCGTCGTCCACTCCACCTTTGTCGTCGAGCGCTTCTATCCGGCGGCACCTGCAAGAGTCTTCTTCGCGCTCAGCAATCCTGATGCCAAGCGGCGATGGTTCGTCGATCCCCACGACCCGATGTCCAGCCGGCACGAAATGGACTTCCGCGTTGGCGGCAGGGAAACCAATGCCGGCTGCCCGAGCGATGGGCAGATGCATTTCTTCAACGCGGTCTATCAGGACATCGTGCCGGACAGCCGCATCGTCTACAGCTATGAACTGCTGTTCGGTGAAACCCGCGTCTCGGTGTCACTGGCGACGATCGAGCTCATGGCGGAAGGCGGCGGCACGCGGCTTGTGATGACGGAGCAGGGGGCCTTCCTCGATGGCCACGACACGCCGGCCACGCGTGAGCATGGAACGGGCGAACTGCTCGACGCGCTTGGTGCATTCCTGCATGTACAGACCTGACCATCGGGGCGTTGTCGAAGGTTGAGGGCGCTGGATCAGGCCTCCCAGAATTGATCGAGCCAGATGTTGAGCTTCAGGAAGCCGGCGTTGCTTACCGTATAGACACGCCGCGTGCCTTCGGCCTTGGCGTTGACCAGTCCGGCGTCGAGCAAGACTTTCAGATGCTGTGAAACCGCTGGGCGCGACACTGGCAGCCCGGCCGCCAATTCGTTGACGGTCTTCGGACCGCGTCGAAGTTCTTCCAGAAGATGGCGCCGATTGGGGTCGGCGATCGCCATGAAGGCGTCGGAAAACATCATGCCTCATTTGTGAGGCAAAGTTTTTCAAATCTCAACTGTCTGTTTCTTCTTTTCTTCTTGGATCAAGCCGCAATGCTTCCGGCGTCACGGAGCGGTCGGCCGGTTGCGTCTTGAACGCATCGCGATCGCCGATCGGCACCGGAGCGCGGCGGCTGATGCGCAGCAGCGTGTAGCCGGCCAGCGACAGATGCGCGAAGGCGGTCGCCAGGAACAGGCCCTCAGGGCGCATCCAGCCCATCAGCGCGGCTGCCAGCAACGGGCCGATCATGGTGCCAAAGCCATAGAGCAGCAGAAGGCCGCCCGATACCTTGACGAAATCCTCGGCACGGGCGTGGTCGTTGGCGTGCGCCACGGCGATCGAATAGAGCGTGTAGGCGAAAGCGCCGTAGGCAGCGGTGAGGACGATGACGAAAATGCCGGAGCGCGGTTCGAACAGGAAGATCATGAGTGCAAACAGCGCCGCGCCGAAAGCGGCTCCGGCCAGCACGAAACGCCGGTCGGTCTTGTCGGAGAGACGCCCGGCCGGCAGTTGCATGGCGGCGCCGGCGACGACCACAAGGCTCATCATCAAGGCGATCTCGGCGGTGGAAATACCAATGCGGGCGCCGTAGACAGCACCAAGCGTTCCCCAGGCGCCGTTGGCGATGCCGATCAGCAGGCAGGCGATCGCCGACACCGGCGAGTTGGCGTAGAGCCCCTTGACGTCGAGTTTGACGTCCTGCAGCGGTTTGGGGTGCGAGGCCGTCGAAACCGCGGTCGGGATCAGCGACAGGCAGAACAGGATGCCGGTGATCATGAACAGCGATGCCGATTTCACATCGCCGCCGGCGACGATCATCTGGCCTCCCATGATCGAGGCATAGGTGACCATCATATAGAGGCCGAAGACGGTGCCGCGGTTCTCGTTTGTGGCTTTCTCGTTAAGCCAGCTTTCAATGACCATGAAGGCGCCGGCCATGGTGAAGCCGGTGAAGGCGCGCAGCAGGATCCAGACATATTCGTCGATGACCAAGCCGGTGAGCAGCGCCACGATGGCACCGGACGCGGCAAAGGCGCCGAAAGCGCGCACATGCCCGGCGCGGCGCACGATGCGCGGTGCAAAAAAGCAGCCGGTGACGAAGCCGCCGGCCCAGGCCGTGCCCATCAGGCCAAGCGAGGCTGTCGAAAACCCTTCCACCTGGCCGCGCAAGGGCAACAGCAGCCCATGCAGGCCCGATGCCGCCAGCAGGAAGGCAGTGCCGCGAAGCAGGGAGAGGATCGGCCTGTAGGATGCGAGCATTTTTTGATCCGGCTGGACTCTGGGAGGGACAGAAGGTCTGAAGACAGTCGCATTCGGGCTTTTCGGCGGCGGGCCGTTGCGCTCGTCGCCTATCCGCGGCGGAACAGCGCCTCGGCGGCCGATTTGGTGTTGTCCTTGGCCTTGAGTTCGGCCTCCAGCCGGGCGATTTCGTCGCACAGGATGCCGATGCGCTCCGACAACTCGCCAACCGAGAGCAGCGACAGGTCCTGCCCGATCTCGTGCGGACGCGCCTTCTTCTTGGGTTCGTCGTCGAAGATCGCCATGGTTGCTCCTCCTCCGCCAGACCAGATTGGCCATTTGCCTGATTTGGCAATGAGCATACATAGGGCAAGGGTGTCGATGCAAACAGCCGGTAAGAACGCGGCGAGGAAGATGGGAAAGTTCATGGCGAACGGACAGAAGATTCCGGCAAGGATGACAGCGATCGCGATCTCGGAGCCAGGCGGTCCACGGGTGCTGAAACCGGAAACCCGCGACGTGCCCCGGCCTGGTCCCGGCGAGATCCTGATCAAGGTGCATGCCGCCGGCGTCAACCGGCCCGACGTGCAGCAGCGCAAGGGGGCCTATCCGCCACCGCCCGGCGCATCGGACCTGCCGGGCCTCGAGGTCTCGGGCGAAGTGGCCGCGCTTGGCGACGAGGTATCGCGCTGGCGCATCGGCGAACGGGTCTGCGCGCTCACCCCCGGCGGGGGTTATGCCGAATATGTCAAGGTTCATACCGGCAGTGTGTTGCCGCTGCCCGCGGGCTTCACCCATACGGAAGCGGCGGCGGTGCCGGAAAACTATTTCACGGTCTGGCACAATGTCTTCGAACGCGGCGGCTTGAAGAAGGGCGAGACGCTGCTCGTGCATGGGGGCTCGTCCGGCATCGGCACAACGGCGATCCAGCTTGCCTCGGCTTTCGGCGCCTATGTCATCACCACCGCCGGATCCAAGGAGAAATGTGACGCCTGCCTGAAACTCGGCGCCGACCGGGCGATCAACTATCGCGAGGAGGACTTCGTCAAGGCGGTCAAGGAGGCGACAGGCGGCAAGGGCGCCAATGTCATCCTCGACATGGTCGGCGGCGACTATGTCCAGCGCAACTATGAGGCGGCCGCCGTCGAGGGCCGCATCGTCCAGATCGCGGTGCAGGCGGGCGCTGTTGCCACAGCCGACTTTTCCAAGATCATGGTCAAGCGGCTGACACATACGGGTTCGACGCTGAGGCCGCGCACCGTCGAGTTCAAGGCGGCAATCGCGGCGGCGCTGGAAGCCCAGGTCTGGCCGCTGCTCGGTACGCGCAAGGTCGCTCCGGTCATGGACATGATCTACCCCCTCACGGATGCCTGGCGCGCGCATGAGCGGATGGAGGAGGGCGAACATATAGGCAAGATCGTGCTCGACGTCGGCTAGGACGTGTCGATATTCAGGTGAGGCCGGCCTGCGAATGCTGGCCTCCCGCGCTTCCCCGTTCCACTGCGTCGCAGTAGAACTGTGCGCACGTACCTTGAGTACGCTCGGCTCGGCCTGACCTGAATCCCGACACGTCCCGGCGTGGGTGTCAGTGCCTACAAGATGAACAGAAGCTTAATGGTGCAATGCAGCATTTGCATCATTGCTATGCAAAATCGGCCGTTCAAGTCCTCATCGATGATCACTATCTGTGCAGCCTCGAAACGAACACCCCATCAGGAGGACCATCATGAACCCGATCCGCGCTTTCCGTAACTGGCGCATGTACAACGAGACCGTGCGCGAATTGAACCGTCTCAACGCGCGTCAGCTCAGCGATCTCGGTATCAACCGCGCCGACATCGAACGGATCGCCCGCCAGGCGATCTGATTTCAAGCACGACCCGGCCGCAAGGCCGTGCACGTGCCGAGAAGCAGAGCCGTCGCAGACGCTTCCCGTCTCCGGTTCCGAACCCGCTGGACCCCGTCCAGCGGGTTTTGTCTTTTGGGGCAAGCGTATAAGCCGCCGTTAGACCTCTATCAGGCGCCGGGCAGGCTTGACCTCAGTTTTCAGCATGCCATCTTGACAGAAGGGGATCGGTTGCTGCGTGAGGGCGTGGTGGTCCGGCCGGCAAGCCACAACGCCGAAGAAGGCTTCCACGCTCGATGTTGGATGATCTTACCGACAAGATCTACGAAGCTGCTTTCGTGCCGGATCTGTGGCCGGACGTGCTGGAGGGCATAAATGCTGCTTCCACGTCGGTGGGGGGCGCCGTTTTCCTTTTCGCCGACGAGCAGCCGGTGCGCGGAAGAACGGTGCCGTTGTTGCAAGACCTGCTAAGCGAGTTTCTCGTCGGAGACACTCTGCAGTTTTCGACAGCGGTTTCGCGCATGTGCGCGGTTCAACCGGCGAGCTTCGTCGATGTCGAAAGCTTCCTGACGGCCGAGGAAATCGAGAATGATCCGGTCCGTAAACGCCTGCGTGCGCTCGGTATCGGCGCCCATACGTGTACCGCCATTCCGATGCCAAGTGGCGAACTGGCGATCTTCGTGTTTCAGCGTAGGCTGGGCGAAGGCAATTACGACCGCAGCGGCTTCGATGTGCTCGACAATCTCAGGCCGGCCATGGCAAGAGCAAGCCTGGTCGCCGCGCGGCTCGGCCTCGAAAAAGCCAGGGGGACTGTCGCGGCCATGACCGCCATCGGCTTGCCGGCGGCGGTCCTCTCCTCGAGCGGGCGGGTGCTTACCGCCAATCCGTTGCTGGAAGCGATGTCGTCCGTCTTTCTTCCAGTGGCCCTTGGCGGCATGGCTATCGGGGATGCCGATGCCAACCGGCTGTTTCAGCACGCCATCGTCGCGGCACGCAGCGAAGTCGAACCGCCGGTCCGATCGATCCCGATCCCGGCCGCCGCCGGCCGGCAGCCTCTGATCCTCCACCTCTTGCCGTTGCGCCGCGCCGCGCACGAGATTTTCTCCGGCGCGGACATTCTGGTCGCGGCAACGGCGTTGAGCGCCAGTTCCACGGTCCCCTCGCCAAGCTTGCTTGCCGGGCTTTTCGATCTGACGCCTGCCGAAGCGCGTCTGGCCGCATCCCTCTCGCAAGGGAAAATCCTGGTCGACGCCGCCGCCAATTCGAACATCACGGTGAAGACCGCCCGGACGTATCTGGAGCGGATCTTCGCCAAGACCGGGACCGGCCAGCAAAGCCAGCTTGTCGCGCTGCTCAAGAGCGCGGAATTACCCCAGATAAACATGCGCGAGCAGGGATGATCGTCGAACTGACCGATCGTATCTACGAAGCCGCCTTTGTACCCGAGCTATGGCCTGGCGTGCTGGACCAACTGAGCACGGTCTCCAATTCGGCCGCCGCCTCGCTCGTCCTGTTCCGCGATCGCGCGCCACCGAAATTCATTGCGACCGATCTGATTGCGCCAGTGCTTGAGGCCTTCGACGCTGCCAATGGCTGGCAGAAGAGCGAGGAGGTGCAACTCATGTTTTCGATGACGCCGCCTTCAGCCTTTATCTACGACGCCGATTACTTTCCTCCGGAAGCACTGGAGAGCAACCATCTGCGTCTCGAACGAACCCGACCGCTGGGGATCGGCGGGCAGGTCGGCTCTTTCGTCTTCATGCCGACAGGCGACATGGCGCTGTTTTCGACCGAACGATGGCGTCACAATGATCGTCCTTCCGGGGAGGACATGGCGCGCTTGAATGCCTTGCGGCCGCATCTTGCTCGCGCCGGTCTGGTAGCATCAAGGCTTGGGCTGGAACGTGCCCGTGGTACCGTCTCGGCCATGGAGACAATGGGATTGCCGGCTGCCGTCCTGTCCTCGGCGGGCAGGGTTCTGATAGCCAATCCGCTCCTGGAAGCGATGCCGGCTATTTTCCGTCCTGCTGCTCTTGGCCGCATGACGATCGGCGACTCGGATGCTGATCTTCTGTTCCAGAAATGCGTCGGGGCGATGGTTGGCCATGGGGAATTTTCCGTCCGGTCAATCCCGTTGCAGGCGCAAGAGGGACGGCCACCGCTCATCATTCACCTGTTGCCGCTGCATCGCTCCGCTCACGATATTTTTTCGGGCGGCGATATCTTAATGGCTGCGACGGCGCTGAGCGCCAGTTCAATGGTCCCATCACCGACCCTGCTCACCGGCCTCTTCGATCTGACGCCGGCCGAGGCGCGTCTGGCCTCGGCACTCTCGCAAGGCATTGCGCTGAAAGACGCGGCGGCCACGTCGAAGATCACCGTCAAAAGCGCGCGAACGTATCTCGAACGGATTTTCGCCAAGACCGGTACACGCCAACAAAGCCAGCTTGTGGCGCTTCTCAAGGGCGTTGACCGTTTCTCGGCGCCATGATCACGGCTTTTATCTTCGGCCCAAGAGCTCGATCGACTACCGGCGTTGCAGCGGCTCGGTGCTCTTGAGCAGGGCCACGAGTTCGCTTTGCTGTCGTGTGCCGGTCTTGGCGAAAATCCGCTTGAGATAGGTGCGTCCGGTCTCGGTCAATCTGAAGCCGAGCGGCCCGCAGGCGCCAGATACACCCGTCGCCGATCAGCCCAAGCCAAAGGCTTCAGGCCCTCCGCCCGATGCGCCGTCCATTGCCGTACAGCCGAAGGGCGACGCCAGGCCAGTCAATCCTTAGCTGTCGCGCCATTTGCTGGCCTTCCCAAAAACATTGCGAAACGGCAAGGGAACGGTTATACAGGCCGCGAATTTCCCATTTTGGTGGCTCTAAACCACCGCCCGCGCGGGAACGCGGGCGAACGAGAAGGATTTTTAAAATGGCCAATACGCTGCTGATGCCCAAGGCGACCGCCGTCTGGCTGGTCGACAACACCGCGCTCTCCTTTGAGCAGATCGCGCAGTTCTGCGGGCTGCATCCGCTCGAGGTCAAGGCGATCGCCGACGGCGAATCGGCGCAAGGCATCAAGGGCATGGACCCGATCATGACCGGCCAGCTGACCCGCGACGAGATCGCGCGCGCCGAGAAGGATCCGAACCAGCGGCTGAAGCTTTCCGACCCCAAGGTGCGGGTGCCGGAATCCAAGCGCAAGGGACCGCGCTACACGCCGCTGTCGAAGCGCCAGGACCGGCCGAACGCCATCCTTTGGCTGGTGCGCAACCATCCCGAACTCAAGGACGCGCAGATTTCGCGTCTCGTCGGCACCACCAAGTCGACGATCGAGCAGATCCGCGAACGCAAGCACTGGAACTCGGCCAATCTGCAGCCGATGGATCCCGTGACGCTGGGTCTTGCCTCGCAGATCGACCTCGACATGGAAGTCAACCGCGCCTCGCGCGGCCGCGAGCAGGCGCAGCCGGTCGGCGACACGCTGCTGCCCGCCGCCCTGACCGAGCGGCTGGTGCCGGCTCCCGAAAAGCCGAAGGACGAGGATGCCGAACTCGACGCCAATGCCGTGTTTGCCAAGCTCTCGGCGCTGAAGTCGAAGAACGAGGACACGGACGACGAGTAAGGGTCTCGACAGACCAAAAAAAGCCCGCTTCGAGCGGGCTTTTTTATTGGGCGATCTCAGCTTCGCGCCACGCGGTCAGGCGCCATGCCGTAATCCTCGCTGCGCTCCACCGCCCGGTAGAAGTCGGCAAGCTGCTTGCCGCGCTCCGGCTTGAAGATGCGGCCGGCGATCACCACCGAGGCGATGCGGTCAATGCGGAAGGCGCGGAAGTCGTCGCGCATCTCGCACCAGGCGACCAGCGTCCACACCTTGCCCCAGAACCAGAGGCCGAGCGGCCTGATGTCGCGCGCGGTGCCGCGGCCGGCCTCGTCCGAGTAGTCGATGGTCAGCACCTGGCGCTTCTCGACCGCACGCTCGATCAGGTCGATCGCCTCGCGGGCGGCGTCGCTGACCACCCACATCGGCGTGTGGATCTCGGTGCGGGCGATGCGGTCCTTCTCGGCATCGGGCAGCACGGCGCCGATCTTGACCAGCGCCTCGTCGGCGGCGCGTGCCATGGCGGCGCCGCCAAAGGCGCGCACCATGCGCGCGCCGGCAACCAGCGCCACGATCTCGTCACGCGTGAACATCAGCGGCGGAAGGTCGAACCCCTCCCTCATCATGTAGCCAACACCGGCCTCGCCGTCGATCGGCACCCCGGTCGACTGCAGGTCGGCTATGTCGCGGTAGATTGTTCGCTCGGAAACCTCGAGCCACGTGCCAAGCTTCTGGGCGGTGACCAGACGGCCACCCCGCAGATGCTGCACGATCTGAAAGAGCCTGTCGGCGCGGCGCATCGTTTGCTTCCCCAGTGGTTCTCCTATGCATGCCGTGGCTCCCAGACCGGATCCACTTGCAGATGACATGCATTACGGCTTCAGTCCTTCGCGCTTGCGCTGCGCGGCAACGAACTCCGCGCCAAAGGACAGTTTCTTCGTTGTCGGCGTCTTGGCATCGAGCACGCGCCAGAAGGGAGCGATGTCGCTCAGCATCATGCCGCGCTCGAGGTCTTCCTTGGCGGCTTCGGCAACCGTGCGCAGATGATAGCCGACAGTGACCGGACATGTCACTTCGGCGCCGTTTTCGATGGCAAGGGCGGTGCGCAACGCACGGATATCCATCTCGACGCCTTTCGGGATCGAGCGGATGAAATCGTCTACTTGGCGAGCGGTCGGCACCAACATCGGTTGGCCTTCGACCACGTCACCTATCGTGCGCGGCGTCGGTTTCACGCCGTTGATGCCAGGCGTGTTCAGCCTGTCGTTCCAGCTTTTCATCGATCGTCCTCTCGGCCGGCCTTGCGCATTGTCCCACCATCGCACGCGCCTCCTGACAGCATACTGTCAGGAGGCTTCAGCATATTCCCTGGCGAACAGCGTTCGCATCTGAGCGAGATCGCTGCTTCTTTCAGGATAGAGCGTCTTCAAAAAGGCAAGGGCAAAGGTGCCAGGCGCCGATCCCGGCGCGGACACGATCTTGCCGTCGGCGACGGCATGCGGCACGTCCTGATAGTTGCTGTCGCCGGCATAGCCGGCTTCATGGCCGTTGATCCAGTCACGGCCATTGCTGGTATGCTTGGCTTCCTCGAACATGCCGGCCCGGGCCAGCGCCAGCGTGCCGGCGCAGATACCGCCAACCACGCCGCCGCGCGTTGCGACGGCGTTGAGCAGTTCGGCGACATCCGGCGGCGCCTTGCCCGCCCACTGATCGGAACCGATGACGGCGACAGCATCGAGATCGGCATTCTCTTCAACGCCGGCCGAGCGGTCAGGCGTCAGCCGAAAACCGCTGATGCCGGTCACCGGCCTGCCTTCGGGGGTCAGCGACACGGCGCGGGCGCCGAACCATTCAACCGCCGAGGCCGCAAGCAACCCATATTCCCAGTCGGCAAACCCCTCGATGAAAAGGAAACCGATTGTCTTCTGATCGGGCATAAGCTCGCTCCATCCCTCGGCGCGCCGTAGCTCTATTTTCATGCATATTGTGCCCCCAAAAACGGGGGCCACTTTTGGGCGACATGCATTGATATCTGGGCATTGGCGCGTCCACGTCCAATATCGACGTCGAAAAATTCGCCTCAATTGCCGGGGGAGCGACGTTCCGCATACATATCCGGCCAGCCGATATCCTTGCGGATGTCCGCGGGCAGTGCGTTCATGAAACGCTGCGTGCGGATCTCGTTGCGCATCGTGCGAACCTTGCCGACATAGTGCTGCATGCCGCGCAGAATGGTGAAACCGTTCATGGCTATTCTCCTCTCTCTGACTGAAGGCAGTATCGCACACCCCTCCTGACAACAGTCTGTCAGGAGGATGGCAGGGTTCGCGGCGATAGTTCCGCTTGGTACAGATCCTCGGCAGGCCGTCCTCGAACCGCAACCTCGGACCAGCACACGGGAAGGAGGATTGTTCACTGTATGAGTGCTTATCAAGGCGCTATTGTTCAACCCATGACGACGGACTGTCGGGATACAAGGCCTTCAGCGATGGGATCGCAGTTCTGATATGACAGGAGAAAATTCTTCCCCAAAAACAGGGAGACGATCATGAGCCTGCAACTGACAGGAATCCACCATCTGACCGCCATCACCGCCAATGCGCCTGGCAATCTTCACTTCTACACGAAGGTGCTGGGCCTGCGGTTGGTCAAGAAGACAGTGAACCAGGACGATACGTCGGCCTACCACCTCTTCTATGCCGACGGTGAGGCAACACCGGGCACCGACCTCACCTTCTTCGACTGGCCGGTGGGCCGCGAACGACGCGGCACCCACAGCATCGCGCGGACCAGCCTCAGGGTCGGCAGCCAGGAGAGCCTAGCCTGGTGGAAACAGCACCTGGCCGCTGAGAACATCGTGACAGGAGAGATTGCCGACATCGGCGGCTACCCCGGCCTGGATCTCGAGGATCCTGAAGGCCAGCGTCTGCGGCTGATCAGCGATGGCGGCAAGGGCGGCAGCCACCCCTGGGCGCAAAGCCCGGTACCGGCCGAGCATCAGATTCGCGGGCTGGGGCCAATCGTCATCAGCGTCCCCGACATCACCAATACCGAGGCGGTGCTGACCAGGGTGATGAACATGCGCAAGGTCCGTGACTATGCCTCGCCGGACGGCGAGGGCCGGGTCCACGTCTTCGAAATGGGCGCGGGCGGGCCGGCGGCGGAGCTCCATGTCGCCGTGCAGCCCGGCCTGGCGCCGGCAAGGCAAGGCGCCGGCGCGGTTCACCACGTCGCCTTCAGGGCGCCGGACCAGGAGACGCTGCATCAATGGACCGCCCGCCTGGGCGAATTCCGCCTGCCGTCGAGCGGCGAGGTCGAGCGCTACTACTTCCGCTCGCTCTATTTCCGCGAGCCGAACGGCATCCTGTTCGAGATCGCCACGGATGGGCCAGGCTTCACCGCAGATGAGCCGCTGGAGACGCTGGGCGAAAGCCTGGCCCTGCCGCCATTCCTCGAACCGAAGCGCGCCTCGATCGAGGCCGGCCTCAAGCCGTTGAAGTAGATCGCTCCCCAGTCAAGAGCAGGCGCCACGGTCCGGGATCGTGGCGCCGCCCTGTCATTCGCGGATGAATGGAGCGCTTTGACAGCCGGCCGTGATGCAGGTCAAAAAGGGCGGCATGTCGAAACTCCTCGCGCCCAGGCCATGACCGTCAGCCAGTCGATCAAGCAAACCGGCTGGGTCGGCCTGGCACAGCGGGGCGATTCCCAGGTGCTGGCTATGTTGGTGCTGGCCGCGATCTCGGCATCGCTGGCCTTCTACAACATCGATTTCCCGTACGGGATACAGCCGGACGAGTCGATCAAAGTGGCGTTTGCCGCAGGGCAGCACCACAATTACGCACATCCGCCATTGTTGATCGTACTGGCGCGCTTCGCGGGATGGCTTTCCGGCGCGTCGAACGAACATGACTATTTGCTGGCTGGCCGAAGTGTCAGCGCGCTGGCCTGTGTTGCGGCAAGCATCCTCTTCTATATCGTGTTGCGGCGATACGCGGATGATATCAGTGCCTTCCTGTGGGCCTGCGTTTTCGCGGTCTCGCCAGCCATCGCGGTTCACGCGCATTACTTCAAGGAAGACGCTGTCCTGATCTTCGCCCTGTGTGTCGGGCTGCATGCGCTCGTGCGGCTGAAGGAGCAGGCCAACTCAGTCAATCTCGTCTATTTCGGATTTGCGCTCGGCCTCGCCGTCTCGGCGAAATATGTGGGTGCCGGCAACAGCCTCGTTCTTTTCATCGTGGCGATCGTCTACTGCCGGCTCGGCCTCAGGCAGACCATCATCATCGTCGCCACTGACGCGCTTACCATATTGGCGATCTTTGGCGTGTCGCTGCTGACCGAGGCCGGAAGTGGCCTTTCAACGGTGATCAAAGGCCTTGGCTCGGAACTGATGCACGCTGAAACGGGCCACGACCTCAAGGAGTGGTTCTGGGAGGGATATGGACTTACGCATTTCCGTTACCACCTGATCCCCAGCCTCACCGGCCCGACCGTAGCGATCGCGCTTGGGGCGATCGCTTTTGCCATCATCGCCGACCGCAACAAATATGTTGCCGCCTACGCGGGCGGGGCCTTCATCTGGCTCTTCCTGCTCGAACTCTCGCCGCTCAAACTCGTCGGCTCCATGCGTTACGTCCTGCCGGTGGTTGTCTATCTGCTGTTGGCCACGGGTATTGCCTGTTCCAGGTCGATCGGGTCGCGAAGCAGGCCGGTGGCGATCGGACTTGGACTTGCCGCGATGGTTGCCAGCGCGCATGCCGGCATGGCCTATGTCGCGAACCTGGGCCGGGAAAAAGATACACGCTTTGCAGCAATGCGCTTCCTCGAGAAGCAAGGCGTAACGCGTTTCGTCGTGGATTTTCCAATGGGAGAGCCGGCACCGGTAACCAGGGACTACCGCGACCTCTCGTCAGCAGACTACCTCGTATCGTTGAAGTTTCAGCGACATCTGCGTGGCGGAGGATTGAGAGCGCAGGATCCGCTAATCTATCAGCTTGCCGGCATGTTCCATTGCCTCGATGGCCATGTCGCGGCGCAATTTTCGAAGCCATATGGGGACTATGGCTATGTCGCGCCGACGGTAAGGATCTATGATCTGCGCAACGCGCGATCCTGCATCCCCGCTAGCATGGTCCGCTGATGGTATGCGCTGAAACATCTGGCTTCGGCCGGTGGTTCATAAGCAGGTTTTGACAGCCGGTCGCGTTGCTGGTCAAAGGCAGCATGACAAAACTCCTCGCCCTTGTCATCGTCGGCTTCATGGTCATCCAACTGATCAAGCCAATCGGCTGGCCCGGGCTCAAACGGCGCGCCGATTTCTGGAAGCTGGCGCTGCTGGCGATGGCCGCGATCTCGCTGGCGGCCGTGCTCGGGCATTTGACATAGGCCTTCCCAAGACAAGATCGGCTTCCTCGCTGTCAGCTGGCGAGTACCATGCCGACGAGATGTTCCGCCCAGGCCCGGTAACCCGCCTCCGAGGCATGAAAGCCGTCCGAGGCAAAACCGGCCTCGGGATTGGTGATCGGCAGGCGGGGTGCGGGCACTGCGCCGCGCTCCAGGCAAAGTCGCTCGCCCATCCTGTTCATCGCGGTGGCGCGAATTTCGAGGATTTCGCCCAGCAGCGTCGGCATGGCCGGCGCCCGCGTGAACTCCAGCACAGGCGACCACACCACGCGCGCCTCCGGCCATTTGGCGCGCAGCGCGTAGAGCAGTCCGCCGAACTCCTTCTTGAAGCGGGGCACGGAATGAAAATTCTTGGTGTCGTTGGTGCCGATGGCGAGCACGATATGCGTCCACGGATCGGCCGACAGATTCGGCAGGACGTGATCGCGGATCTGGCCCGACGTCGCCGAATTGAAGCCGGCGGCGCGCCAGCGCACGGCGTGGCCGGTACGTTGCGAGATCAGAATGGCGAGCTGCGCGGCAAGCCCGTCCTCGGAATTGCCTATGCCGACCGAGGCGGCGGAGGAATCGCCCAGCACCAGCAGCGAGATCGCCGGTGGCTGGCCTGATATCTCGTGCATGACCGGTCCCTGCGCGGGCAGCATCCGTGAGGTGCGGCGGCGCACACCCAGTCCCTGCCAGACATAGACGGGGAAGGCGAGCCAGGTGAGAAGGGCGGGAAAACGCATGGCGATACCGTGGAATGATCTGCGGCAGGCTTAGCGCATGTTTCGGCGGAGGTGAACGCCTTCAGTCGCAGCAGCCCGGCTGAGCCGACTGCTTGTCCTGATATTCGTCGTGCAGCCGCACCCAGTCCATCAGGCCATGATAGGGGCCATTTTCATTGCGGCCTTTCGGCGTCATATCGAGATAATCATAGGCGCCGATCTGCGCCTCGCCGCCGCGGGCACGCGACAGGAAGGTGAGGAAGATGTCGCCGTTTTCGTCCTTGTAGAAAACACTGGTGCCGGGAAGCTCCTTCGATGTCCGCGGACGTGTCTCGAAATTGTAAGTGGTGTCGCCGGCCGCAATCTGCTTGTCGGTAAAGGAAACCTGCATGTCGAAGTTGAAGTCCGAGGCATAGGACGACACCCAGTCGAATTTCCAGCCCATGCGCCGCTTGTAGGGCGCAAGCTCGGCCAGCGGCGCGCGCGAGATCACCACCAGGGATACGTCGTGATGCCTCAGATGCTGGTTGGCGCCGTCTATATGATCGGCAAGGAACGAGCAGCCCTCGCAATGATGCCTGCAACCCGGCCCGAACATGAAGTGGTAGACGATCAGCTGGCTGTTGGCGCCAAACAGGTCGGCCAGTTTCTTCGGCCCCTGTTCGGTCTCGAAGACATAATCCTTCCTCATCTTCAGCCAGGGTAATTCACGCCGCTCGGCCGCGATGCGCTCGCGAAGCCGGGTCAGTTCCTTCTCGCGGGCCAGATGTGCCTTGTGCGCCTGGAACCAGTCTTCGCGTGAAACGATCTTGTTGCGATGCATGAATCTCTCCCTGTCTGCACCCCAAGGACGTTCGGGATGAGCGCAAACCGACATCGCTCGTTGGTTGAGCATGATCTCTGGACAAACCGGCTGCCGTTTGTCCGAGAAGACCGGCTTCCACTTTTCGGATCATCCTCCAGCGCCGAGAGGGAGATAAGGATGGACAGGCTCCATCCCAAGCCCGGGCCTGCCGCAAACAAAACCCGGGCGCATTGGCCCGGGTTCGAAAAAGACGAGAGAACCGTCTTCAGGCGGCCTGTTCGAGGCTCGCCTTCCATTTTCCGAGCGCCGCCAGATAGTTCATATGAGCGCGATGGGTGAAGGCGGCCTGACCGGCGGCGACGTTCGATGCCTTCCCGCTCCAGGCCTTCTGCGGGGCGGCCTGCAGCGCGCGGCCGTAGGAGAAGGTCAGCTTCCACGGATGCGGACCGATGGCGTTGATGGCGTTGAGGTTGGCGGTTGCCTCCTCGTCCTCCTGGCCGCCGGAAAGGAAGGCGATGCCCGGGACCGCCGCCGGCACCGTCTCGCGGAACAGTTTTATGGTCATCTCGGCGACCTTTTCGGGACTGTCCACCGTGCCCGACTTCTTGCCCGACAGCACCATGTTGGGCTTCAGGATCGTGCCTTCGAGCACGACACGCGCCGCGTAGAGCTCGTCATAGAGCTTAAGCAAAGTCATCTTGCTGATCTCGTAGCACGTGTCGATCGAATGGGCGCCGTCCATCAGCACTTCCGGCTCGACGATCGGCACGATGCCGGCTTCCTGGCAAAGGGCGGCGTAGCGGGCCAGTGCATGGGTATTGGCGCCGATGGAGGTCGCGGACGGCACGCCCTTGGCGGTGTCGATGTCGATCACCGCGCGCCATTTGGCGAAACGGGCGCCAAGCCTGTAGTAGTCGGCAAGGCGTTCACGCAGGCCGTCGAGGCCCTCGGTGATGGTGTCGCCGGGGAAGCCGGCCAGAGGCTTGGCGCCGGCATCGACCTTGATGCCGGGGATGGCGCCTGCCGCCTTGATTATGTCAACCAGCGGCGTGCCGTCGGCGGCCTTCTGGCGGATCGTCTCGTCATAGAGGATGACGCCGGAAATATACTTGGTCATCGCGTCCTTGGCGCGGAACATCATCTCGCGATAGTCGCGGCGGCTGTCGGCGGTCGATTCGACGCCAATGACATCGAAGCGCTTCTTGATCGTGCCGGAACTTTCATCGGCAGCCAGCAGGCCCTTGCCGTTGGCCACGATCGCGGCGGCAATGTCTTCGAGACGTTCGCTCATCATGCTTCTCCTGAACCGGTTGATCTGCGCCTAGCAGAACACTACCGCCAAAGGAATGACGCCGGAAAGCTCGAATCGATTGAAAGTCTCAGGCGCCCTCGTTTGCTCCCGGTGAGTTGATCAGGCTGTTTGTTTTGGCCGCATTTCTGCAACGCCAGGCATTTCTGCCTGGC
Organism: Mesorhizobium sp. HAY1-8B; assembly: GCF_056868045.1. Lineage (NCBI taxonomy): Bacteria > Pseudomonadati > Pseudomonadota > Alphaproteobacteria > Hyphomicrobiales > Phyllobacteriaceae > Mesorhizobium > Mesorhizobium sp. HAY1-8B. The sequence continues at coordinate 316,400 of NZ_CP200321.1, read as the reverse complement.
TGCGAAATGCCATTGCGCGGTTCATCGTTTTGCGAAAACGCCGAAACACTCAATCTCTCTGCCTTGACGCAACTCCGGACGGAAAGCCGTTGCACGCTTTTCCTGGAATTGTTTACCGCTTCAGCACGTCGACGCCGGGCAGGGGCTTGCCTTCCATCCATTCCAGGAAGGCGCCGCCGGCGGTCGAGACATAGGTGAAATCGTCGGCGACACCGGCGTGGTTGAGCGCCGCCACCGTATCGCCGCCACCGGCAACGGAGACCAGCTTGCCGGCCTTGGTGCGCGCCGCCGCGTGCTGGGCGGCAGCCACCGTGGCGTGGTCGAACGGCGCGATCTCGAAGGCGCCGAGCGGGCCGTTCCAGACCAGCGTCGCGGCACGGTCGATCCACTCGCCGATCGTCGTCACAGTCTTGGCGCCGACATCGAGGATCATGCCGTCGGCCGGCACCTCCGATATGGCAACGGTCTCGCAGGCCGCACCCGCCTTGAACTCCTTGGCGACGACGCCGTCGACGGGCAGGATGATGGCGCAGCCGGCCTCGGCCGCCTCGATCATGATCTGCTTGGCGGTCGAGGCCAAGTCATGCTCGCACAGCGACTTGCCGACATCGGTGCCGCGCGCGGCAAGGAAAGTGTTGGCCATGCCGCCGCCGATGACCAGGGCGTCGACCTTCTTCACCAGGTTCATCAACAGGTCGATCTTGGTCGAGACCTTGGCGCCACCGACAATGGCGACGACCGGACGGACCGGGTTGCCCAGGCCCTTCTCCAGCGCTTCGAGCTCGGCCTGCATGGTGCGGCCGGCAAAGGAAGGCAACAGACGCGCCAGCCCCTCGGTCGAGGCGTGGGCACGGTGCGCCGCCGAAAAGGCGTCATTGACGAAGATGTCGCCATTGGCGGCGAGCCTTTCGGTGAAGGCCGGGTCGTTCTTCTCCTCGGCCTTGTAGAAGCGGGTGTTTTCAAGCAGCAGCACGTCGCCCTTGTTCATGGCGGCGACAGCACTTCCCGCCGTGTCGCCGATGCAATCCGAGGCGAAGCCAACGGGACGGCCGAGCACCTCGGCCGTCGCTTTCGCGATCGGCTCGAGCGAGAATTCGGCCGATGGGCCATCCTTGGGGCGGCCGAAATGAGCGAGCAGGATGACCTTGGCGCCCTTGCCCGACAGTTCGGCGATGGTCGGCGCGATGCGTTCGATGCGGGTGGCGTCAGTGACCTTGCCGTCGGCGACGGGAACGTTGAGGTCGACGCGCACCAGCACGCGCTTGCCGCTGATGTTGCCGATGTCGTCCAGTGTCTTGAAGGCAGCCATGCCGGTCCCTTTCCTCGGAAAATCGCCGGGACCATACCTCGCATCAATGACGATGCAAGGCTTTGGCCGCGGTGCGGTGCGAAATTTTGAGACGGGCGGGGACATAGTCCGTGAAGATCGCCCATGCGGAAGGGGTGACGCAAACGATCGCCCTTGTCAGCTTCCGGTCGTTGCCTTTTCAACCGGCGGCTCGGGGGCGTCTTCCGGCTCTGCCGGCGCCTGCGTCTCGATCGGCTTGCGCCAGTTACGGACAAAGGCACTCAGACGGTCGCCCATCTCGCCGGCGCTGAGGAACACCGGCACCCGGGCCACCGGTGCGGTCGGCTCGAAGGAAAGACCGAGGCCCGTGATCCTGCCCTTGTCGTCGACGTCCCTGACGATCAGTTCGATCGAGCCGATGAGCACGCGGTCGGCATATTCGGCGTGCCCGCCGAGTCGCGCCGTGACCAGCGCGCCGACGGTCTGCTTCTGCTCCGCCTCGGTCAGGCCCGGCGCGTAGGCGGCCTCCAACTCGGCGGCGGAGCGCGCCGGATCGACGGCGAAGGCGCCGAAGAAATCGGCATCCTCGGGGTCGACCACCGCGCGGCTGGCAAACAGCTTGTCGAGCAGGCGCGGATAGCGGTCCGGCACGAAGATGTAGACCTGGTCGCCGGCGGCGAGCCGGCCCATGTCCTGGAAGCGCATCGATCGTCCGTCGCGAAGCACCAGCGAGGGCCGTGCCCAGCGCGGAATGCGCTCGCCGCGCGCCACCGGGCTGCCGTGCGCCACGCGATAGGCGAGAAGCTCATGATGGGCGGAGCCGGGAAGTTCAAGTTCGACCTTGTCGAGCGGGCCGAGGCGCGCCGGCACGATGAGACCAAGGCGGCGCGCCAGCGGGCCGACGGTCCAGCCCTGGATGACCAGCGACACGAGCACGATGATGAAGGCGGTATTGAAGATGACACGGCCATTCTCCAGCCCGCCGAGCAGCGGGGTGATGGCGAGCAGGATGGAGACCGCGCCGCGCAGACCGACCCAGGAGACGAAGGCGACTTCGGGGCGCGGCAGGCGGAACGGGATCAGGCAGAGCCAGACCGCGATCGGCCGGGCGATGAACATCAGGAACAGGCCAAGCGCAATCGCCGGCACCATGATCGCCGGAAACTGCGAGGGCGTCGCGAACAGTCCGAGGATCAGGAACATGATGATCTGCGCCAACCACGACATGCCGTCCTGGAAGCGCTTCAGGATGGTGACGGCGCGGATGTCGGAATTGCCGGCAATGAGGCCGGCGAGATAGACCGCCAGAAAACCCGAACCGCCGATCGCGCCGGCGGCGGCGAAGACCATCAGCGACAGGGTCAGCACGAAGATCGGCAGCAGGCCATGGTCGAGGTTGAGCCGGTCGACGAGGCGCACGATGGCGAGGCCGCCTAGCACGCCGACAATGGCGCCGAGGCCCATATTGAGGATGAAGCCGAGGATCAGGTTGGTGACCAGGACATTGGTCTCGGGGTTGGCGTGGGCGGCGATGATCTCGACCAGCGTGATGGTCAGGAAGATGGCGATCGGGTCGTTGGTGCCGGATTCCACCTCGAGCGTCGAGCGCACGCGTTCGCGCAGATTGATTTCGCCGGCGCGCAGCAGGAAGAACACCGCGGCTGCATCGGTGGAAGCGACGGCCGCACCGAGCAGGAAAGATTCGAGCCAGGTCAGGTCGAGCAGGTAGTGGGCGGCGGCGCCGAACAGGCCGGTGGTGATAAGCACGCCGAAGGTCGCCAGCGACAGGGCCGGCCCCGCCGCCTGCCGCAGCGCGTTGAGCGGCGTGCCGAAGCCGGAATCGAACAGGATGACAGCCAGCGCCAGTGAGCCGGCAAAATAGGCAATACGGGCATTGTCGAATTCGATGCCGAGGCCGTCGGTTCCGGTGGCGAGACCGATGCAGAGAAACAGAAGCAGCAGGGGGGCGCCGAAGCGGAAGGCGATCAGGCTCGAAAACGCGGCGGCGACAACGAGCGCCGTGCCGACCAGCGTGACGAGATAGATCGCATGCTCCATCCGTGATTTGCCCCTCGAATTCCTCTTTGTATCGATTTACGGGAGAGTGGGGCGAAGGGATGGCCAGTGCAAGGCGGGAGGGTGGTTTTTTGGCCGAAGCCGATGATTTTCGGGCGGTCAGGCGTTGCTGCTCCGGCAAACGAAAAACGCCCGGACAAAGCCGGGCGTTTGAAGCTGCGAGACTGCGAGCCTGTGATCAGGCGATGGTCTTGCCGAAGGCGACGGCGGTATCGCCCATGCGGTTGGAGAAACCCCACTCATTGTCGTACCACGACAGCACCGAAACGAAGTTTCCGTCCATCACCTTGGTCTGGTCGAGCGCCATGATCGAGGACCGCGGATCGTGGTTGAAGTCGATCGACACGTTCGGGTGATGAGTGACGCCAAGAATGCCCTTCAACTTGCCATTGGAAGCGGCGATGACCGCGTCGTTTATTTCCTGGACCGTGGTCGGGCGCTTGGCGATGAACTTGAAGTCGACGACCGAGACGTTCGGTGTCGGCACGCGGATCGAGATGCCGTCGAGCTTGCCCTTGAGATCGGGCAGCACGAGGCCGATCGCCTTGGCGGCACCGGTCGAGGTCGGGATCTGCGACAGGGCCGCGGCGCGGGCGCGATAGAGATCCTTATGCATGGTGTCCAGCGTCGGCTGGTCGCCCGTGTAGGAGTGGATCGTCGTCATCATGCCCTTTTCGATGCCGACCGTCTCGTGCAGCACGGCGGCCAGCGGCGCGAGGCAGTTGGTGGTGCAGGAGGCGTTCGAGATGACGATGTGGTCCTTGGTCAGCTTGTCGTGGTTGATGCCATAGACGACGGTGAGGTCGGCGCCTTCGGCAGGGGCCGATACCAGCACGCGCTTGGCGCCGGCGGTGAGGTGCGCGGCGGCCTTGTCGCGGGCGGTGAAGATGCCGGTGCATTCGAGCGCGATGTCGACGCCGAGTTCCTTCCACGGCAACTGCGTCGGGTCCTTGATGGCGGTGACCTTGAATTTTTCCTTGCCGACCGTGATCTGGTCGCCGGACACCGACACTTCATGCGGGAAGCGGCCGTGCACGCTGTCGTAGCGCAGCAGGTGCGCGTTGGTCTCGACCGGGCCGAGGTCGTTGACGGCGACGACGTCGATGTCCTTGCGGCCGGATTCGTGGATGGCGCGCAGGATGTTGCGGCCGATGCGGCCGAATCCGTTGATGGCAACTCTGACGGTCATTTTTCTCTCCCTGGGAGCTGGAGGGCAGACGATGGGTCCGCAGCTTCATAGCGGCGCAAGCGGAAAGAATCCAGCCGCAGCGACGCGGATTTAAATCGATTAGGTTGGGCCAGACCGGCGAAATCGCTTTGCGTGACTTCGCCGGGGCATTCTTGTTTCGTGCATGTCTTTACTCCAAAACCGCAATACGGTTTGGGCACATGCACAGGCCTTACTTGGCGTGCAGGCGTGCTTCCGCCGCCTTGGCCGCCGCTTCGGCGGTGATGCCGAAATGCGGGTAGAGCTGCTCGATCGTGCCCGAGGCGCCGAAGCCGGTCATGCCGACGAAGATACCGTCCGAGCCGATGAGATGATCCCAGCCCTGGCGGATGCCGGCCTCGATCGCCATCTTGATCGGCGCGTTGCCGATTGTCTTCTTGCGATAGTCGTCGCTCTGCTTGTCGAACAGCTCGAAGCAAGGCACCGAGACGACGCGCGTCGGGTGGCCGTGCTTCTCAAGCAAGTCACGGGCGCCAAGAGCGATCTCGACCTCGGAGCCGGTGGCGAAGATGGTCACCGCCGCCTCGCCGCTGGCCGCGGCCAGTTCATAGGCGCCCTGGCTGCTCAGGTTCTTGGCGGAGTGCTCGGTGCGCACCGTCGGTAGGTTCTGACGGGTCAGCGCCAGGGTCGACGGCGTCTTTTCGGATTCGAGCGCGATCTGCCAGCATTCGGCGGTTTCCACCGCATCGGCCGGACGGAAGACATTGTGGTTGGGAATGGCGCGCAGGGCCGCCAGGTGCTCGACCGGCTGATGGGTCGGGCCGTCTTCGCCGAGCCCAATGGAATCATGGGTCATGACGAAGATCGAGCGGATGCCCATCAGCGAGGAAAGCCGCATCGACGGGCGGGCATAGTCGGAGAAGCACATGAAGGTGCCGCCATAGGCGATGAGGCCGCCATGCAGCGTCAGGCCGTTGATCGCGGCCGCCATGCCATGCTCGCGGATGCCGTAGTGGACATAGCGCTGACCATAGTCGTCGGGCGTGATGTTCTTGGTCTGGCTGGTCTTGGTGTTGTTGGAGCCGGTCAGGTCGGCGGAGCCGCCGATGGTTTCCGGCACGGCGCCGTTGATGACTTCCAGCGCCATCTCGGACGATTTGCGGGTGGCGACCTTCGGCTTGTCGGCCGAGAGCTTCTTCTTGTACTCGGCAATGACGGCGTCGAAGTTGGACGGCAGCTTGCCGGTAAGACGGCGCTCGAACTCGGCCTTCAGCTTCGGCTCGGCCTTGGCGAGGCGGCCTTCCCAGTCGGTACGAGGCTTGGCGCCGGCCTTGCCGGCTGCGCGCCAAGCCTCGAGGATTTCGGCTGGAATCTCGAAAGGCGGCGACTCCCAGTTGAAGAATTTGCGCGCGCCGGCGATCTCGTCGGCGCCGAGCGGCGAGCCGTGCGCCTTGTTGGTGCCGGCCTTGGTTGGAGCGCCGAAGCCGATGGTCGTCTTGCAGGCGATCATCGTCGGCTTGTCGGAATGGCGGGCGGCCTCGATGGCGTAGGCGATCGCTTCCGGATCGGTGCCGTCGATATGGCTGGCATTCCAGCCGGAAGCCTGGAAGCGGGCGACCTGGTCGGTGTTGTCGGCGAGCGAAACCGGACCGTCGATCGAGATGTTGTTGTTGTCCCAGAAGACGATCAGCTTGTTGAGCTTCAGATGCCCGGCAAGCGCGATGGCTTCCTGGGAAACACCTTCCATCAGGCAGCCGTCGCCGGCCAGCACATAGGTGTAGTGGTCGACGAGGTCGTTGCCGAAGGCGGCGTTCATGATGCGCTCGCCAAGCGCGAAGCCGACCGAATTGGCCAGTCCCTGGCCGAGCGGACCGGTCGTCGTCTCGATGCCGGTTGCATGACCGTATTCGGGATGACCGGCGGTTTTGGAGCCCAACTGGCGGAAATGCTTGATCTGGTCGATCGTCATGTCCTCGTAGCCGGTCAGGTAGAGCAGCGAATAGAGCAGCATCGAACCATGGCCGGCTGACAGGATGAAGCGGTCGCGGTCGGCCCAGTGCGGCGCCTTGGGATCGTATTTCAGGAAGCGGGTGAACAGTACCGTGGCGATGTCGGCGCAGCCCATGGGCAGGCCGGGATGGCCGGAATTCGCCTTCTCGACAGCGTCCATGGAGAGAAAACGGATCGCATTGGCCATCCGGTCATGTTGTTCACGCGACGTCATGGTTCCTCCAGGGTGGGGGTTTGGGGGCTTGGGAGAACCCTTGAAAAGGGTGCGCGACACATAGCAGGCGCGGGCTTTTAGTCAACAAATCGGGCGCACATTTGCCAGTCTTGTGATGCCGGCGGCGGACCTACATTAGCGTTAGCGGGGGACAGTCGCGAGAGCTTTGTTGACGTTGCCTTCACCCGGTGCCTAATGTTTCCCAGATAACGCGTTCTGAACGCGAACGATTCGGTGATGGGCAGGGCACAGGACGAAGCCATGACCGGGGAAAGCACGCTCAAGGAAGTAATCGCCAGGCTGGGCAAGGCCATCGAAGGGCTGGAGAACGCCGTCGCGGCCAAGCTGGAGCACGAGCGCGACTATTCGGAAGCCGAGGCCGAAGTGCAGCGGATGAATGCCGACCGCTCACGGCTGGCGCAGGAACTCGACAATTCCGAAGCGCGCGCCGAACGTCTGGAAGACGCCAACAAGGAAGTCTCGCGACGGCTGGTGACCGCCATGGAAACCATCCGCGCCGTGTTGGACAGATAGGAGCTGGCCCATGGCACAGGTCACGGTTTCAATCGACGGCAAGCAGTATCGCATGGCCTGCGACGAGGGCCAGGAAGAGCATCTGATCGACCTTGCCGAGCGCTTCGACCGCTATGTCTCACACCTGAAGGACTCGTTCGGCGAGATCGGCGACCAGCGGCTGACGGTCATGGCCGGCATCATGGTGATGGACGAACTGTCGGAGCTGCAGAAACGCGTCAAGGGCATGGAAAGCGAAGTGCTGACCTTGCGCAAGACGCGCGACGAGGCGTTGACCAAGGCCGACAAGAGCGACAGCGTGCTGACCAACGCGCTCGGCGCGCTGGCGCAGCGCATGGAAGATCTGACGGCGACGCTGGCGATCAACAAGGCCTGAGTTGCCGAGGCCTTGCGCGTGCAACCGGAAGCTCTTGCGCCGATGCCGTCGGCAGGATGAAAATGCTCATTCCGCCGCCGACAAGAGTTTCATATTATCTTGCGGTCACGATTTTTGCGCTAAGATGCGGCTGTGCCGGTGGGCGGGCGCTTGGTGGCGGCACGGTTTGCCGCCCGTCGCGCTGACCGGGGACCAGATCAGTTACAGGGGAAATGTGCCATGAGCCTTCGTATCAACGACATCGCGCCGGACTTCACCGCAGAGACCACGCAAGGAGAGATCAAGTTCCATGACTGGATCGGCGACGGCTGGGCGATCCTGTTCAGCCATCCGAAGAACTTCACACCGGTCTGCACGACCGAGCTTGGCACGATGGCGGGACTGGAAGGCGAGTTCAAGAAGCGCAACGTCAAGATCATCGGCATCTCCGTCGATCCGGTTGCGAGCCACGACAAGTGGCAGGCCGACATCAAGACGGCGACCGGCCATTCAGTGAACTATCCGCTGATCGGCGACAAGGACCTCAAGGTCGCCAAGCTTTACGACATGCTTCCCGCCGGTGCCGGCGAAACCTCGGAGGGTCGCACGCCCGCCGACAACGCCACGGTGCGCTCGGTCTATGTCATCGGACCGGACAAGAAGATCAAGCTGGTGCTGACCTATCCGATGACCACCGGCCGCAACTTCGACGAGATCCTGCGCGCGGTCGATTCCATGCAGCTCACCGCCAAGCATCAGGTGGCGACGCCGGCCAACTGGAAGCAGGGCGAGGATGTTATCATCACCGCCGCCGTTTCCAACGAGGATGCAATCAAGCGTTTTGGTGCCTTCGAAACCATCCTGCCCTATCTGAGGAAGACCAAGCAGCCATCCGCCTGAGCGCTTCGGAACGGTTTTTGGCTTTCTTGCCCTTGTGAGCGAAGGGATGCTTGACTGGGCCACCCGAGTGGACAACCATGCTCCTCTCGGGTGCCGCCAGAGAAAATCATTCCTGTCGGCTGGAGCGGTCCATCGTTTCACGGAACCGTGGAACACTCTAATCCGTTGTTTCGACGCAATTCCGCACGGAAAACCGTGTCACGCTTTTCCAGGAATTGCTTCAGGGGTTTGGGGAAGCCGAAATTGGACGTAGCTTTGGCCAGGCCGCAGGTCAGCGGCTTCTATGACAAGCCGACCGGGGCCATCCAGTATGTCGTCGCCGACCAGGCGACGAAGCGATGCGCCATCATCGATCCGATCCTCGATTTCGACGAGAAGTCCGGTGCGACCGGTACGAAGAATGCGGACGCCTTGCTCGATTTCATCCGGGAAAACGGGCTCGAACTCGAGTGGATCCTCGACACCCATCCGCATGCGGATCATTTCTCGGCGGCGCACTACCTGAAGCAGAAGACCGGGGCACCCACCGCCATCGGCGACAGGGTCGTCGAGGTCCAGAAACTATGGAAGGCGATCTACAACTGGCCGGATTTTCCCGCCGATGGCTCGCAATGGGACAGGCTGTTCAGGGAAGGCGAGACGTTTCGGATCGGCAGCCTTCCGGTCAAGGTGCTGTTCTCACCCGGACATACGCTGGCCTCGATCACCTATGTGGTCGGCGACGCCGCCTTCGTGCATGACACCCTGTTCATGCCGGACAGCGGCACGGCGCGGGCGGACTTTCCCGGCGGCAGTGCCGCGCGGCTGTGGCGGTCGATCCAGGGCATACTGGCGTTGCCCGACGAGACGCGCGTCTTTGTCGGGCATGATTATCAGGCCGGTGGCCGCGAGCCGTTGTGGGAAAGCACGGTAGCCGCGCAGAGGGCGACCAACATCCATCTCGTTGCAGCGCGCAATGAGGCCGAGTTCGTCGCCTTGCGCGAGGCACGCGACCGGACATTGCCGATGCCGCGGCTGATCCTGCATGCGCTCCAGGTCAACATGAATGGCGGACGGCTGCCGGAACCGGAAGCCAATGGCCGGCGGTATCTGAAGTTTCCGCTGGATTCGCTTTGAGGGTACGCCGTTGCTGAAACTGCCAATCTCCCCCGCAAGGGGAGATTGGCAGTAGCCTCGTCTTCGCCAACCGACGGCGCCGACGCTAAGACACAAAAAAGCGGCGCCAGTTTCCTGACGCCGCCGTTCTGTTTCATTACCGAACCCGGGCTTTAAGCCGCCGGCTGGGCCTCGATGGTGCGCAGGGCCTGGGTCTGGCGCTTGGCGGCGGCCTTGACAGCATCCTGCACCTTCTCGAAGGCGCGCACCTCGATCTGGCGCACGCGCTCGCGGCTGATGTCGAACTCGGCCGACAGCTCTTCCAGTGTCAGCGGCTCTTCGGCGAGGCGACGGGCCTCGAAGATACGCCGCTCGCGCTCGTTGAGCACGGCAAGAGCGCCCGACAGCATGCCGCGCCGGTTTTCCAGCTCGTCCTGCTCGATCAGCATCTCTTCCTGGCTTTCGTGGTCGTCGACCAGCCAGTCCTGCCATTCGCCGGATTCGCCTTCCGTCGCCCGGATCGGCGCGTTGAGCGACGCGTCGCCCGACAGGCGGCGGTTCATCGACACCACTTCGGCTTCGGAAACGTTGAGCCGTGTGGCGATCTCGGCGATCTGGTCGGGCTTGAGGTCGCCGTCGTCCAGCGCCTGAATCTTGCCCTTCACCTTGCGCAGGTTGAAGAACAGACGCTTCTGGTTGGCGGTCGTGCCCATCTTGACCAGGCTCCACGAGCGCAGGATGTATTCCTGGATCGAGGCCTTGATCCACCACATGGCGTAGGTCGCGAGGCGGAAGCCGCGCTCGGGTTCGAATTTCTTGACGGCCTGCATCAGGCCGACATTGCCTTCCGAGATCACTTCGCCGATCGGCAGGCCGTAGCCGCGATAGCCCATGGCGATCTTGGCGACGAGCCTCAAATGGCTGGTGACGAGCTTGTGCGCAGCGGAAGTGTCTTCATGCTCGGCATAACGCTTGGCGAGCATGTACTCTTCCTGCGGCTGAAGCATGGGAAAGCGGCGGATTTCTTCCAGATAGCGGCTGAGGCCGCCTTCGCCGGAAACGATACTGGGTAGTGACTGGGCCATGATAGCGCCCCCTCTCTATTGGAGTGATGCCCCCGAAACGCGGCGGGCATGTGACGCGAACACCAAAAGGCTCGCTCGCGACATCAGATCTTATACAGGAACAAAACCAGAAAAGACAGACATTTGTTCAACACGAAACAGTGTGTCACGTTGAAGTGAACAATGCCGGTCAGGTTTTTGATGGCTGGTTTCGAGCTCGTTGATGGCAGGTTCAGAGATTACGGAAGCCGCCGACGAGTTCCTCCATGTCCCCCGGTATCGGCGCCTCGAACCTCATCGGTAGATGGGTATCCGGATGGCGAAATGCAAGGAGCCAGGCATGCAAAGCTTGCCGGGAAAATGCCTTGACCTGACTTTTCAGGGGCTCCGGCAGCCGATTGGCCTTGGTTCGGAAGGCCTGGCCGTAGTCGGGGTCGCCGATCACCGGGTGGCCGATATGGGCCATGTGGACGCGGATCTGGTGGGTGCGGCCCGTTTCCAGCCGGCATTCGACCAGGCTGGCGGTTGCAAATGCCTGTTGGTTCTCGCCAAAACGCTCCTGAACGGCGAAATGGGTGACGGCATGGCGGGCGTCGTCGCGGCCTTCCGGCACCACGGCGCGGCGCACCCGGTCGGCGGCGCGGCCAAGCGGCGCATCGACCGTTCCGGTCGGCCTTTGCGGGATGCCCCAGACCAGGGCCAGGTAGGCGCGTTCGAGATCGCCGGTCCGGCCATGGTCGGCGAAGGCTTCGGACAGGGCCTTGTGGGCGCGGTCGGTCTTGGCCACCACCATGACGCCGCTGGTCTCCTTGTCGAGACGATGGACGATGCCTGGCCGGCGCACCCCACCAATACCGGAAAGGCTGTCGCCGCAATGATGGATCAGCGCATTGACCAGCGTGCCGGTCCAGTTGCCGGCGCCGGGATGCACGACCAGCCCCGCCGGCTTGTTGATGACGATCAGCGTGTCGTCTTCATAGAGTACGTCGAGGGCGATGTCCTCGCCCTGTGGCGTGGCCGGCTCCGGCTCCGGCATCGCGACCGATACACGTTCGCCTGGTGTCATCTTGCGCTTGGTCTCGTCGACCGGCTTGCCGTCGACCTTGACCGCGCCTTGCCGGATCAGCATCTGCACGCGGCTGCGCGACATATCAGGGCCAAGGCTGGCCGCCAGCCATTGGTCGAGCCGCTGGCCGGCCGCATCCTCGCCCGCTATCAGCACGGCGCGTGCCGCCTTCGTCAATTGGTCCCCTATCAATTCGGGGGCCTCTTCGTTATGAGCGCTCATCGAAAAACCGTTCCGGAATGTTTTGCCATGGCCCGGCCCGCTGCCGAAGAAGATCAGGAAAAGCCGCTCGATCCCGAGGTCGAAAAGATGCGTGGCAAGCTCGTCCGCTTCATGGCCATCAATCTCGGCCTGCTGTTGCTGGCCCTTATGGTGGTGATCGCGGCGATTGTCTACAAAGCCCGTAAAGCATCTCCCGAGAACCCGCCATCGGCCGGCGATATCCAGGTGCCCGCCGGCGAGCCGTTGAGCGGCGACATCGTGCTGCCGGTCGGCGCCAAGGTGGTCAGCCAGTCGCTGTCGGGCAATCGCATCTCGATCGATGCCGAACTTCCCGACGGCGGCCGCACGATCTTCGTCTATGACATCGGCGAGCGCCGCCTGATCGGCCGTTTTGCTGTTCGCAACAAATGACAGGCCGCAACAACGAACAGGCCCAAGGCATGAAGGGTTTTGCCGAACATCGCCGTGTCGCGACCGTGGCACTGGTCGTCGCCAATTATGACGAGGCGATCGCCTGGTATGTCGGGCGGCTGGGCTTCCTGTTGCTCGAGGATGTCGATCTCGGCGGCGGCAAACGCTGGGTGACGGTGGCGCCGGCCAACGGGCAAGGCGCCAGGCTGCTGCTGGCCGAGGCGTCCGACGAGGCGCAAAGGCAAAGCATGGGCAACCAGACCGGCGGCCGGGTTTTCCTGTTCCTCGAAACCGATGATTTTGCAGGTGACCATGCGGCGATGCTGGAAAAGGGAGTCGAATTCCGCGAGGCGCCGCGTTTCGAACCCTATGGCACGGTTGCTGTTTTCGCCGATCTCCACGGCAATCTCTGGGACCTGATCGAGCCGAAACGGTAAGGCGCGGGCGGCTTTTCATTCGATCTGGTAAAGCCGCCGAACGCCAGTTGCTTTTTCCCGGCCGTCAGCCTATATCGCCGGTTCTTGAGCGCGCCCATCGTCTAGCGGTCAGGACACCGCCCTCTCACGGCGGGAACAGGGGTTCGATTCCCCTTGGGCGTACCAAGCTTCCCTCTCTGTCCAGATTGGCCATTTTTTGCCGCTCGGCTTACCCTGAGCATGCGCCTGGCCGCACTCTGGCTGTCGATGGCCTCAAGCCGCTCACCTTGCGCGAAGAAGGCACAGGGATGATGATGACGGCCGCAAGGCTTCCTCGTTCGTATGGATTGAAGGGGGAACCTGCACCGACCTCCAGGGCTGCCAACCAGATGTTGCCTCCATGATCGACCCTTCCAACCGCCAGGGCGGCCATCCCGACGACGCCATCGAGCCGGCTTTTCAGGCAATCGAGGCAGGCAGGGTTCCCTTGCCCGGCGGCTACCGACAAGGTGTGATCTCCGCGATCACCGTATTGCTCGGATTTTCGCTTCTCTTCCTGCGTTACTGGAATTTCGAAGCTGATGGCGGATGGACGATTGCCTCGATCCTGGCGACGGTCCTTCTCGCACTGGCCATCGTTCTGCAACTCGTCGCACTGTGGCGTTCGCTGCTCCCACGCGACGACGACGAGCCGGTCTATCGGGTCACGCTGCGCTGGTTCCTCGCCTCCATCATCGCTCTCCTTGCGGGCGTGCTGCTGGCCGGGCTGACCGCCTCGCACGTCTTCAATCTTTGATCGAGGCGATTCCGGCTGCGCCACTATCCGCGCCTGCGCCCCGAGATCGTCCTGATTGCCTGCATGGGAAGGCCCGCCGACCGGGAGTCAGGCGGGCCTTGGAGTAGTCGCAAAGGGACTGGCTTCGGACTGCTCGGTGATCCGTAGGATCACGTTCAATATGGCCCTCAGGATGAGTTGGCGCATCGGCCGAATGGATGAAAGAGGCAGCCCTATCCACGTTTCGTGGCGATCCAGCTCTGAGAATAGAGAGGGCTCGGACGATGCTCGGGCACGCATCCGCGCGGATCGCGTCTGGCCAGGGGATTGGCGAAATTTCCGAGAGCCCGGAGGCTTAAAGCCTTCGATCCACCCAATTTAAGTCAGGCTGCGGCGCTTGAAAGCGCAGCGATCTCTGTTACTTGCGGTGCCGGGGTAGCATCCGCGGCAGTGCGGATTTTTGGGTCGGTAGAGTTGGAATGGCGTCACTGAAGATGATTTGCCCGCGTTGTCATGGCGGCGGCAAGGTTTTCGATTGCTCCAGATGGAGTGCCTCGAAAGGGCACTGCTGCCCACAAGGGACACATCAGACCAGTTGCCCGGGGAAGACCCTCACTTGCACAGAGTGTGGCGGCGTGGGGATGCTTGCGGAAGCCGAGCTCAGGGCCGTCGCCTAGTCTCGCTTCGGCCGGCACGCGATGCGGACGGCTTTCGCGTCGCGATCGTGCCGCCATCCCTTGAAGATCCCGCAGGCTTTTGCGGCCAAGAGCGGTCTCGCCCTTCGTGCAATGATAGGACGTGCCGCTTCTGGCGCGGCGTCGCCGATTGCATTAGCATCACGTCATGGATTTCGAGGCACGGCTGAAGCGCCGCGCGGAATGCCGGGTGCCAGGCAGATCCTGACGGGCAATCGATGCCGCGGGGAGAAGGCCAATGCAGAAACTGCAATCGCAGGGCGTCCACCACATCACGCTGGTCGGCGCAGGGCGCCAGACCTCGATCGATTTCTGGGAAGGCGTGCTCGGCATGCCGTTCATCTTCGAGCAGCCCAACCTCGACAAGGCCAGCGAAAGCCATCTCTATTTCGATCCAGGCGACGGCCGGCTCATCACCGTCTTCACCGATGAGAGCCGCACACCGGTCAAGCGGCGCACGCCGACCGATACGGGCTGCGTGCATCATATCGCTTTCGCGGTGTCGCGCGTCACCTTCCTGCAGGCGGTCGCCAGGCTCGACGAGCGTGGCATCAAGCACAGCGGCGTCAAGGATCGCGGGTTCATGGATTCGATCTACTTCGAGGATCCGCTCGGCCTGCTGATCGAACTCGCCTCCTACCGCTTCGAGCCGCCGGCGGGTTTCACCCATGCCGACGTGCTGATGCAGGCACACAGGCTGCGCGTCGCGCGCGGCGACTACAACATCGCCGAGGTGCATCTTGCCGATGCGATCCAGGCGCTTGTCGAAAGCTCCCGCGCGACCTTGTCGGACGACCGGTCGCCGAAGAATCCATACTGACGGCCAACGAAACAGAGGGAGGACAACAATGGTAAAGACAGTGACCAAGAGCGTGAAGAAACCGGGTGCCAAGGTAAAGCCGAAAGCAGCCGCCAAGCCTGCCGCAAAAACAGTCGCGAAGCCGGCGGTGAAGGCAGCAAAGGCCGCGCCGAAGGCGGCCGCGAAAGCCTCGGCAAAACCGGCAGCCAAAAAGCCGGCGCCGAAGACCGCCAAGGCCAAGGCAGCGAAAAAGCCGGCACTGAAGCTCAGCATGCTGAAGCCGAGCGTCAACAACATGACGGTGCGGGTGTTTGCCCGCGCTGCAGGGTTCGATGCCGCCGAGACGGACGCCTGGGGTCACACGCGCTCGTCCGAATACATGGCGCGCAATCCGGCGCATCTGACGCCGATGATCGAGGACAAGGGGTTGCCCAGAGGCGTGCTTTGGGAAAGCTGCGCCATCATGCAGTATCTGGCAAACAAGTACGGGCTGGAGAAATTCTATCCCAAGGCGCCGGCCAGGCGGGCGATGGTCGATAGCGCCATGTTCTACCTGATTGGCACACTGTACCCCTATGTGGCGCGCGCCACATACCCCGCGCTGGGGTTCCCGCAATATGCCGGCGAGGTCGGCCACAGCGATGCCCATCCCGACAAGAAGTCCGAAGCGCAGAAGGCCGCGATGGCAGCGATCGCCGAGCCGCTGGAGGTTTTCCATAGCTTCTTCAGGGACGGCAAGCCGTTCATCGGCGGCCAGAACCCGTCGATCGCTGACATCCGGCTGGCGGCGACGCTCGAGTTCCTGGCGGTCATCGACTACGCGCTGCCGCCATGGGCGACCGAATATATGGCGGCAATCGAGAAGAAGCTTGGCAAGGCCTACACCGAGCCGGCCGGCGACGTGCGTGGCTACATCGCCTATGTGAGATCGCAGGCGAAGGCCTGACGTTAAGGATTCGTTAACCAAAGCCCTATCTACTGTCAGGAATTCGCCGCGCGACCACGGATGTACTGGCGCAATATCGGTGAAAGGAAAGGTCGGCTCCGTGCCGGCCTTTTTGCTTTTCCGAGCCCCCTGCCGGGACATCGCGTGACGGTGACCAGGCAAACCCGGAGCATCAACTTTTTGCGTCGGGATATTGTCATCGTCGACGTTGGCTCTAACATCCCGTCCGGCGAATCCGGCCTGGAATGCCGGCCTGGAGTGAGATGAGGGTTTGCGATGAAATGCGTGGCGGCAATGCTGATGATCGCCGGTGGAATGCTTGCCGGGACGCTTCTCCCATCGCGGGCCGCGACGCTCAATACAATGGATGATGTCGGGGCCGCGATCCAAGCGTGCTGGACGCCGCCTGCGGATGCAGGAAATTCCACCGTCACTTTGAGTTTCAGCTTCAAGCGCGACGGCTCGCTCATCGGTCCGCCGCGGCCGACCGCCGCCAAGGTCGCCGGCGATGACAAGGCGCGGAAGGCGTTCATCGACGCGGCCATTGCCGCCGTCAGGAATTGCACGCCCCTGACTTTTTCACCGGCCTTGGCGCAGGGCATTGGCGGCAACGTCTTCACGCTGCAACTGACTTCCCCGAAGCAATAGCAGTCCGCCGGCCCTTCAGCGGGAAGTGGCGGCACGTGGATTTCGTAACCTCGCGACTGGGCGAGGAAATGCTTCCAAACGGCAGATTGACCGTCAGGGCTTTCCAACCCGCCAGACCGGTTCTTCAAACCAACGGCTCAATGGCTTAGGCGTCGTACCTCGGCATGCCGGGCCAGGTCCGGTGTTTCGAAGACGTAATCGCTCCAGGCCGATTCCGGAATTTGTCCGGCCAGGTAGCATTCCAGCAGCAGATTTTGCTCGGGATTGAGCGGTCGTGGCGCGCGCTCGTGATCCAGCCCGAGGGAATGAAAAAGGTTCCTTGTCAGTTCCGATACCGTGAAGTGGATCGACATCTGCGTTCTCCCTTGTCCATGAACGCCGCGGCCAGGCAAAGGTTTCAGCGTCATGCACCCGGTAACGCCGGATTGATCGTTCGCCAGAGACCATGGCCTGTCAACGTCGACAGCGCCGGTCTGGTCGTACTTGTTTTCCGGTTCGTCTCAATCTTGAAATAAAAATGTAATACCGAATTTACAGGAGTCCTTCTATTGCACTAGATAAAAGTCTGTCTAGATCGGAAAGTCTTAAGTATTAGGTATAGCTCATTTAGTACAAGATTACCCAAGTAGAAATAACGCCTTCCCCACGTCGTCAGCAACAGGGACAGTGTCGTCGCGATGATCCGTTTCTGGCTTCCCATGATGGTCGCGCTGCTGACGGTGGCTGCCTTTGCACTCGGCACGACGTCTTCCTATGCGGATAGTTGCAGCGCGATCAGAAGCCAGTTGCTTTCTGGCGGCCGCGGCGGGGGCGTGAGCCCCGAACTGGCGCAATTGCGCCGCCAGCTTGCGGCAATCCGGGGCCTGGAGAGGCAGCGCAGGTGTACGGCGCAAAGTGCCACGGGCGGCTTTTTCAACGCCTGCGCCGACCTTGCCAGAAACCGGGCGGAGGTGCAGCGCCAGATGGCGGCCGCGTCCAATTCCGGCCGGGACATTTCGGGCCTGCAGGCGCGCCTCGCGGCGCTCGGCTGCACATCCGGGGCAAAGGAGCAGCGTTCGGCACCGAAGACCCAAGCCGCAACGGGTGGAGCAACGTATACCGGCAATACGATGCTGTTTTGCGTGCGCCTGTCGGATGGATATTTCTTCCCGGCGCCAAAGTCGCAATTCGCCGGCAGCGGCGATCTCAAGCAAACGGCCGATCAGTGCCGTTATATCTGCGATGATCCGGCCGTCGATCTCTACACGTTGGGCGATGCCAGTCTGGAAACCGAAAAGATGATCGCGCTTGATACGCGCAAACCCTACACCGAACTGCCATCGGCTTTCCGCTACCGAGACGATGCAAATTTCAAGGCCTGCGACGTCAAACGTTATTATTCGCGTGTTGCCGAACTCAGGGCAAGGACGGTGACGCCGACAGACATGTCCAACGCCATCATTCCCCTGCCTCAGCCGAAGCCGGACCTCGGCAGTGTCGCGGCAATCCCGCAATCCGGCACCGAAGCCCCGGGTGTTGCCCAGCTGCAGTCGATCGAGGCCGGCAAGCGGACGGTGCGCGTGGTCGGCCCGGCCTTTTTTCCGGCGGAATAGACCACTTCTTTCTTCCCATTCGGCGGATACGACTTGCAGCGAGCCGCCGGCGCGGCGGCAAGGTCAGTTGGAACAGAGGGGCGCTCACGGCGTTGTGATCGACATCAGCCAGGAGAAACGCCATGGCCACGTTCCGGGAAATGCGGGTGCAGGAAATCGTCGAGGACGAATCCCTGTCCACCGAACAAAAGATCGCCGAGTTGCGTGAGATCGAATCCGAGGCACGTGGGCTGCAACGGGCGGCATCGGAGAGCTCGATGGGTGATGATGACGGCTGGCAGGACGATTTGCGCCAGGTTCGGTTCGCGCTCGACAAGCTTGGTGCAAAGGAGCCGAAGAAAGGCGCGGCATCACTGTAGAGCCTGCTCGCGACTTCGGTTTGTACTTCCAGGGCTCAGTCGCAGACCATGCGGACTCGCTGGCCTGGCGCGCTCACGTTCCTGCACGCCAGTTGTTTTTTCGGCTCCGAGGACGCGGGAGACGGCGGTGAAAGCCTCGTGTGGTGTCGTCTCTGTACGGCAGGTTTCGAAATCCTGCGTTCGGAAAATTGTTCGGGCGGCTGTGGTGGCACCGGAAAGGCACCATTGTCGACTTGCGGCGCGTAATCGACATTCGGGGGCGGCCGTTCCCAGAAGCGCCTGGCGTCGAGCGGCCGCGGGATGATGACCGTGCCGTCATAGCTGCGCGAACAGCCACTGCCGAAAAGCAGTGTCACGCCCAGCAAGAAAGGCCCTATCCGTCCGTACATTAGCAACACCCCTGCATGGACTTATAACGCAGCCTTGGTCCGCCCGACAACCGGGCGGAATAACGCAGGCCGAGCGTGCCGGTCGCGCCGTTAAGGTTAGCGGATCGTTAATGCTTCTCGGGCACATTCCGCCGACGAACCGCGGAGGGAGGGTTCGACCTTGATTTTCGGGGTGGGGACAGCATGGCGGAAGCGGACGAAGCAATCGGTGCGCGCGGCAGGCGTGGGTCCGGCAAGGCGGTGCATCGTGGTGACGCGCCAGCATGCGCGGACATGGATTCGGCCGACGCGCTTCGCCAGCTGGTCGAGGCAGGCTCGGACTGGATCTGGGAGACCGACGCCGAACTGCGCTTCTCCTGGCTTTCACCCACCTATCAGGCGGCCACCGGCATCGATCCGGCTGATGTGCTCGGCCGGTTCCGCTTCGATTTCCTGACCCAGGTCCTGAAAGGCAAGCGCAGCGCGGCGGCGCATCTGGAGGATCTGGAGGCGCACCGGCCTTTCCGCGACTTCGTCTATGAACTGAAGGGAGGTCGCGCCGGCTGTCGCTGGGTGCTGACTTCAGGCTTCCCACGGTTCGACAGCGAAGGAAAATTTGCCGGCTATCGCGGCATAGGCCGCAATGTCACCGCACTGGCCAGCGCGTTCGAAGACATCGCGTTCGAAGACATGGAGCCAAGGCAGGAACCGCCAGTCGGCGGCGACACCGCCGGGCATCTTGCCGATCTCGAGCGGACGATGGATGCCATGCGCATGGGGATCGTGCTTCTCGACGCGAAGCTCGACACGCTGATTATCAACAAGGCCTATCGTGACATCTCCAAGATGTCGGAAGGCGATGTGGCCGTCGGCGCACCCTTCAGCCTGCTGATGGAGATCAATCGGCGCAACGGCATTTATGGTGATATCGCCCAGCCGGAATGGGAGCGCTATCTCGCCAGCCGGCTGGATGAGATCCGAGCCGGCAGCATCTCGGCTCGCCAGTTCCGCCATGCCGACGGCAAGACGATGCTGTTCTCCATCACAGCCTTGTCGGGTGGCAAGCGACTGCTGACCTATTACGACGTCACCGAGCTGAAGCTGCGCGACGCCGAGCTCGCCGATGCGCTGGAAAAGGCGCGGCTCGCGGAGGCGGTAATCAACGCCGTCGAGGATCCGATTTTCGTCAAGGACGATCATCTCCGGTTCGTCTTCGTCAATGAGGCATTCGCGAAACTGTTCGGCCAGACACCGCAAGCCATGCTTGGCAGACCCGGTGGCGATTTCCTCGGGCCGACCCAGGTCGCGCTCTTCGAACGCAGTGAACGGGAAGTCCTGTCGACGGGACAAATCTATGAAGTCGAAGAGAATTTCGACGATGAAGGCGCCGCTCGTTCGCGCATTGTCAGGAAAAACCGCGTCCGCATGCCAAGCGGCCGCGACTATGTCGCCGGCTTCCTCTTCGACATTTCCGATATGAAACGGCGCGAGACCGAGGCGCAGGATGCGCGCAAGCATCTCGCCAGCGTGCTGGAATCGCTGCCGGCCGGTGTGATCATCTACGATCGCGATGACAAGTTCGTCTTCGCCAACCGCAAGCTGCAGGATACGCTGCCGGCGTTGAAACCTTTCTGGCAGCCCGGCCGGAGTTTCCGCGAGGCGTTGGAATTCGGCCGCTCAGTCGGCTATTTCCGCTCGAGCGGCGATAGCGGGATCGACGGGCTTTACGAATCCGAACCCGAACGCTGGCTCGACAGCATATTGGAGCGCTACCGGCTGCCAAATTCTTCCTACGAGCGCCTCAATGCCGATGGACGCTGGTATCAGGTCTACGACATGCGCGCCGATGACGGCACGTTCATCGGTGTGCGCGTCGACATCACCGATATCAAGAGCCGCGAAGCCGCCCTGCGCGATTCCATGCGCCAGATCGACCTGTTCCGGCACGTCATGGATGAGTTGCCGGTGGCCGCCTTCATCAAGGCGCAGGACCTGAGCA
Source organism: Mesorhizobium sp. HAY1-8B (assembly GCF_056868045.1). Taxonomy (NCBI): domain Bacteria; kingdom Pseudomonadati; phylum Pseudomonadota; class Alphaproteobacteria; order Hyphomicrobiales; family Phyllobacteriaceae; genus Mesorhizobium; species Mesorhizobium sp. HAY1-8B. The sequence continues at coordinate 295,400 of NZ_CP200321.1, read as the reverse complement.
TCGAATTCGTCAACAAGGCCTGGTGTGCGATCACGGGCCTCGCCAAGGAAGACGTCATCGGCCGGACCGACCGCCAGCTGTTCGGCGCCGCGGAAGCGGAAGCCTACAGCCATGACGACACCGATGTCGTGGCGACCGGCGCCGTGCGCGAGGTCGAGGAGCCCGTCACCCATCGCGACGGCACGGTGCGGCAATTGATGACGCGCAAGAGCCGCCTGGTGGCGACCGACGGATCGGTGCATCTGGTCGGCTCCAGCACCGACATCACCGACGTCAAGGCGCGCGAGCGGGCTCTGGAAGAGAGCATGCGCGAGAACGAGGTGTTCCGCAGCCTGATCGACAATGTGCCGGTGTCGATCTACGCCAAGCGCTCCGACCTCAGGCAGTTCTATGTCAACAAGGGCTGGTGCGACCTTACCGGCTTCAGCAAGCAAGAGGCGATCGGCAAGACCGATGTCGAGATCTTCGGCCCGGATGGCGAGGCCTTCGTCGCCGGCGATCTGGCCGTGCTGCGTACCGGCGAAACCCAGGAGATCGAGGAGAGCGTGACGCTTCCCGATGGCAGCGTGCGCCACCAGTTTGCGCGCAAGGGCGCGATGATCGCGTCGGACGGGTCGCTCTACCTCATCGGATCGACCACCGATATCACGGAGCTGAAGATGCGCGAGGCGGAGCTCAGCGAGGCGCGCCAGCGCGCCGTGCTCGCCGACCGCGCAAAGTCGGAATTCCTCGCCAATATGAGCCATGAAATCCGCACGCCAATGAACGGTGTGCTGGGCATGGCGGAACTCTTGGCCAAGTCCAATCTCGATCCGAAGCAGAAGACGTTCACCGACATCATCGTCAAGTCGGGCAACGCGCTCTTGACCATCATCAACGACATCCTGGACTTCTCCAAGATCGATGCCGGCCAGATGGTGCTCGATCCGGCGCCCTTCAACCTTGCCGAGGCGATCGAGGATGTGGCGACGCTGGTGTCGACGCGTGCCAAGGAAAAGGACCTCGAGCTTATCGTGCGCGTCGAGCCAAGGCTCGAAAACCTGTTCATCGGCGACGTCGGCCGCATCAGGCAGATCGTCACCAACCTGCTCGGCAACGCGGTGAAATTCACCGATGAAGGCCATGTGCTGGTCGACGTGACCGGCGAGAGGGTCCCGACCGGAACCAAGCTGACGATTTCGGTCACCGACACCGGGATCGGCATCCCCGAGGAAAAACTGAAGCTGGTGTTCGAAAAATTCAGCCAAGTCGACACCTCTTCGACACGGCGGCACGAGGGCACCGGGCTTGGCCTTGCCATCACCTCGCGGCTGGTCGAACTGATGGGCGGCGAGATCGGCGTCGAGAGCGCCGAGGGCAAGGGCTCGACCTTCTGGTTCACCGTGACGCTGCCCAGTGCCGGGCAGCAGAACGGGCAGCGCATCATGCCGGTGGACGTGACAGGCGCACGGGTGCTGATCGTTGACGACAATGCCGTCAACCGGGCCATCCTGACCGAGCAGATGACCTCGTGGACGTTCGATTCCTGCGCCGCCGAAAGCGGCGCCGAGGGCCTCAAGGTGCTGATCGCGGCCGCCGCCTACGGCGTGCCCGTGGATTGCGTCGTGCTCGACTACCAGATGCCTGGGATGAGCGGCGCAGAAATGGCGCGCATCGTGCGCAACACCGAAGGTCTCGCCGACACGCCGATCATCATGCTGACCTCGGTCGACCAGTCGCTCGCCAACACCAGCTACCGCGATCTCGGCATCGACGCCCAGTTGATCAAGCCGGCGCGTTCCTCGGTGCTCCTGGAGACGTTGGTCGCGACCATACAGCGCCATCGCCATGCCACGGATGGCCACGCCGCCCAGCCGTTCGCAGGCGAGGGGCCTGGCGCTTCTCCGCCGCTGGCATTGTCCGAACAACGCGCGCAATTGCAGCCGCCACCGGTTCGCCCCAGGCTGCCTGCCACCGCTGCTGGCGGAGACAGGCTGGACATCCTCGTGGCCGAGGACAATGAGGTGAACCAGATGGTCTTCACCCAGATCCTTGGCGAAACCGGCTATGGTTTCGAGATCGTCGGCAATGGCCGCAAGGCGCTCGACGCCTTCGGCAAGCTCAATCCGTGCATGATCCTGATGGACGTCTCGATGCCGGAGATGAGCGGGCTCGAGGCGACCGCCGCGATCCGCCGGCTGGAGCAGGAAACCGACACGCATGTGCCGATCGTCGGCGTCACCGCGCATGCGCTCAAAGGCGATCGCGAGCGGTGCCTGGAGGCGGGCATGGACGACTATCTGCCCAAGCCGATCAGCCCCAGGGCCCTGCTGGAGAAGGTCGAGCGCTGGATCGGCGCCGGCCGCCAGGTCCAGCGCAACGCGGGATAGCATCGCGTTGCCTGTCCCGGGGATGTCAGAGGCAAGCCAAGGGAATCAATCGCGGATTTACCGCTACGCCCGCGTGCAATGACTATGGCGCGATCGCACCATATCTAAGGTGGCGCCCAGCCGAGACAATAGCAAAATCGAATTCCGCCCTTGCAGTTACGGGCGGGAGCAGCGACCGCCGGCAAAGAAGCAGCGTCAACCTACCCCAACGGACCTGTTTTTGGCGATGGCCCGGCCACGACACGCTCTGGCCTTGAGCAACGCGCTCCCGTCCGGATTTTCTTCCCCCGAGAAAGCCCCGTCGAATCCGGCGGCGGCTCCGGCTGGCGGATGGCCCAAGTCACTGATTCCGAGAGCAAACTCGGATCAGGCCGCGACCGCCCGATGCCACCGCCCTTGCCAGTGCCCGTGACGCGTTACCGGGCTGACACGAAACTGTCATGCGACTGTTATAATCGAAGGCTATTGGCCTCAGCGGGCGCCGGTTACGAATGGCGCCGAGAGACCATCTTCCGAACAGGAGCAGGCCACATGAGACATTTCATCCGCTCGGCGGCCGTTGCGATTGCAATGGCTACGGCGTCTACCTTCACCCTTTCCGCGGCAATGGCAGCTGACCTTTCCGGCGCCGGCTCGACATTCATCTACCCGGTGTTCGCCAAGTGGGCCGACACCTACAAGAAGGACACCGGCATCGGCCTCAACTACCAGTCGATCGGTTCGGGCGGCGGCATCAAGCAGGTCATCGCCAAGACCGTGACCTTCGGCGCCACGGACAAGCCGATGTCCGACGCCGACCTGGAAAAGAACGGCCTCGTGCAGTTCCCGATGGTGATGGGCGGCATCGTGCCGATCGTCAACCTCACCGGCGTCAAGCCGGGCGAACTCGTGCTCGACGGCAAGACGCTGGCCCAGATCTATCTCGGCGCCATCACCACCTGGGACGACGCCGCGATCAAGGCGCTGAACCCCACCCTCACCCTGCCGTCTACCGCGATCGCCGTCGTGCATCGTTCGGACGGTTCGGGCACCACCTTCAACTTCACCGACTACCTGGTGAAGCTCTCGCCCGACTGGAAGGACAAGGTCGGTTCCGACACCGCCGTCGAATGGCCGACGGGCGTTGGCGCCAAGGGCAGCGAAGGCGTTGCCAACACCGTCAAGCAGACCGACGGCGGCATCGGCTACGTCGAATACGCCTATGCGTCGCAGAACAACCTGTCCTATTCCAAAATGCTGAATGCTGCCGGCAAGGTCGTCGAGCCGTCGCTCGAATCCTTCGGTGCGGCAGCTTCGAATGCCGATTGGAAGGGTGCCAAGAACTTCAACGTCATCATCACCAACGAGCCGGGCGACACCACCTGGCCGATCGCGGCTTCCACCTGGGTTCTGATCCACAAGGCTCCGGACGACGCAGCCGCCACCGGCGACGCCCTGAAGTTCTTTGCCTGGGCCTACAAGGACGGCAAGGAAACCGCCAAGGCGCTCGACTATGTCTCGATCCCCGACAGCGTCGTCGACCTGATCAAGGCTTCGTGGAAGGCCGACATCCAGGCCGGCGGCAAGCCCGTCTACGCCGGCGAGTAACATCTTCCAAAGGAGCGCCGCGACCGTGGCGCTCCTTTCCCTTCAACCTGAAAGAGCCGAGCTTGACATGAGCGCTGTCCAGGAAGCCTTGCCAGCCGTCAGAGGTTCCCGCGATGCCATCGTTCGACGGTTCGCGCTGACCGACTCAATCTTCCACGCGACAACCCGCGCCGCCGCGATATTGGTGCTGGTCCTGCTTGGCGGGGTCGCGATCTCGCTGTTTGCCGGCTCCTGGCAAGCCCTGTCGACTTTCGGCTTTTCCTTCCTGACCAGCGAAAGCTGGAACCCGGTGACGGAGAAGTTCGGTGCTCTGGCCCCGATCTACGGCACCATCATCACCTCGGCGATCGCCATCCTGATCGCCGTGCCGCTCGGCATCGGCATCGCCATCTTCCTCACCGAGCTCTGCCCGCGCCCGCTTCGGCGCCCGATCGGCATGGCGGTGGAATTGCTGGCCGGCATCCCTTCGATCATCTACGGTATCTGGGGCCTGTTCGTGCTGGCACCGTTCCTGCAGACGGCCGTGCAGCCTTTCATCATCAGCGTGTTCCACGGTATTCCGGGCCTCAACAGCCTGTTCGCCGGCCCCCCTTATGGCATCGGCCTGCTGACCTCGGCGATGATCCTGGCCATCATGATCCTGCCTTTCATCACCTCGATCACCAAGGACGTGTTCGATACGGTGCCGTCTGTGCTGAAGGAATCGGCCTATGGGATCGGCTGCACGACCTGGGAGGTCACGCGCCGGGTCGTCATTCCCTACACGCGCATCGGCATCATGGGCGGCGTTATGCTGGCTCTCGGCCGCGCGCTTGGTGAAACAATGGCGGTGACCTTCGTCATCGGCAACGCCCACCGCATCAGCACTTCGCTGTTCGCGCCGGCAACGACCATCTCGGCGACCATCGCCAACGAATTCACCGAAGCCGTCGGCGATCTCTACACCTCCTCGCTGGTCGCGCTCGGCCTGATCCTGTTCGTTATCACCTTCCTGATCCTTGCCATCGCACGCTATATGCTGATGCGCATCGATGCCCGCACGGGAGCCTGACCGATGTCGATAGCCGCATCGCTTCACCACAGCCGCAAGCGCAAGAATGGCGTGATGATGACGCTGTGCGTCGTCGCCGCCGGCATCGGCTTGGCCTGGCTGGCGCTCATCCTCGGCGCTCTGCTCTACAAGGGCCTCGCGGGCGTCAATCTTTCGGTCTTCACGGAAATGACGCCGCCACCCGGCGACGCCGGCGGCCTGCTCAATGCCATCTACGGCAGCGTGGTGATGACGGTCATCGCCGTTATTGTCGGCACGCCGATCGGCGTGCTGGCGGGCACTTATATGGCCGAGTACGGCCGCTTCTCGAAGCTCACTACCGTGGTGCGCTTCATCAACGACATCCTTCTGTCGGCGCCATCGATCATCATCGGCCTGTTCGTCTATGAGCTGATGGTGCGGCCGATGGGGCATTTCTCGGCGATCGCCGGTGCCGTCGCGCTGGCCATCCTGGTCATCCCGGTCGTCGTGCGCACCACCGAGGACATGCTCAATCTGGTGCCGAACGCGTTGCGCGAAGCCGGCACCGCGATCGGCGCGCCGCGCTGGGTGGTCATCCGTTCGGTTGCCTATCGCGCGGCACTTTCGGGCATCGTCACCGGCATATTGCTGGCTATCGCCCGCATCTCCGGCGAGACCGCACCCCTTCTTTTCACGGCGCTGAACAACCAGTTCTGGTCCAGCAATCTCAACGCTCCGATGGCCAGCCTGCCAGTCACCATCTTCCAGTTCGCTCTCAGTCCCTACGAGGAATGGCAGCAGCTGGCCTGGACCGGCGCACTCATAATCACATTGACGGTTCTCGCGCTCAGCATCTTTGCGCGCAGCCTGACCGGACGCAGAGAGGACAAATGAGCCAGATGTTGTCTCCAGACATGACGATCGCCGCCGAGGCGGCGGCCAAGGCCAAGATCGAGGTCAAGAACCTCAACTTCTACTACGGCCAATCGAAGGCGCTGAAGGATATCACGCTGTCGCTGCCTGAGCGCAGCGTCACCGCCTTCATCGGCCCTTCCGGCTGCGGAAAGTCGACGCTGCTGCGCGTCTTCAACCGCATCTACGAACTCTACCCCAAGCAGACCGCCGAGGGCCAGGTGCTGCTCGACGGCCAGAACATTCTCGACCGCTCGCAGGACCTCAACCTGCTGCGCACCAAGATCGGCATGGTGTTCCAGAAGCCGACGCCGTTCCCGATGTCGATCTACGAGAACATCGCCTTTGGCGTCAGGCTCTATGAGAAGATCAGCAAGGCCGAGATGGACGGCCGTGTCGAGCAGGCGCTGAAGCGCGCCGCTTTGTGGACCGAGGTCAAGGACAAGCTCAATGCCAGCGGCCTCAGCCTGTCGGGCGGCCAGCAGCAGCGGCTGTGCATCGCCCGCACGGTGGCGGTGAAGCCGGAGGTCATCCTGCTCGATGAGCCGGCCTCCGCGCTCGATCCGCTGTCGACCGCCAAGATCGAGGAACTGATCGACGAGCTGCAGGCCGACTACACGATCGTCATCGTCACCCACAACATGCAGCAGGCGGCGCGCGTCTCGAAGCAGACCGCCTTCATGTATCTGGGCGAACTGGTCGAGTTCGACCGCACCGAGAAGATCTTCACGTCGCCTCGCGAGAAGCGCACGCAAGACTACATCACCGGCCGCTTCGGCTGATCGCACGCATTACGAGGACCAGGATCATGGCCGAACACACAGTCGCAGCCTTCGACGAGGATCTCGGACAGATCAGCAGGCTGATCAGCGACATGGGCGATCTCGCCGGCTCGATGGTCGGCGGCGCCACCAAGGCACTGCTGAATTCCGACAACGCGCTGGCACAGCGCGTGGTTTCCGACGACGCCATCATGGATGCGCGCCAGCGCGAACTCGACGATCGCGCCATCACGCTGATCGCCAAGCGCCAGCCGATGGCAGACGATCTGCGCCATGTCGTCGGGTCGATCCGCATGGCTGGCGACCTCGAACGCATTGGCGACCTTGCCAAGAACATCGCCAAGCGCGTCGGCACCGTCGGTCTCACCGCAACGCCGCGCGACCTGTCGCATTCCATCGACGCCATGGCGCAGCTGGTGCTGATCCAGGTGCAGGGCGTGATCGAGGAGTATGCGGCGCGCGATGCCGCCGCGCTTGCGAAGCTGCGCGCCGACGACGAACGCATCGACGTCAAATACACCTCGGTGTTCCGCGAGCTGCTGACCTACATGATGGAGGATCCGCGCAACATCACCGCTTGCACGCATCTGTTGTTCTGCGCCAAGAATCTCGAACGCATCGGCGACCATGTGACCAACATCGCCGAGAACGCGTACTATGTCCTGACCGGCACGCAACTGCCCGCCAACCGCCCCAAACAGGACGAGACGGCGATGTCGGCGCCGGCGGCTTGAGCGTTGGAGCGGTTCATCGTTTCGCGGAAACGCCGAACCGCTCTATCTCTTTGTTTCACGCAATTCAGGATGGAAAACCGTTACATATTTTTCCCGGGATTGCTTTAGAGGTGACCAGTCAATGATCGCACCACGCATCATGGTGGTGGAGGACGAGGAGCCGCTCGGCGTGCTCCTCCGCTACAATCTGGAATCGGAAGGCTATCAGGTCGAGGTGGTAACCCGCGGCGATGAAGCCGAAATCCGGCTGCAGGAAAACGTGCCCGATCTTCTGGTGCTCGACTGGATGGTGCCGGCGGTGTCCGGTATCGAACTCTGTCGCCGGCTAAGAATGCGGCCCGAGACCGAACGGCTGCCGATCATCATGCTGACGGCGCGCGGCGAGGAGAGCGACCGCGTGCGTGGCCTTTCGACCGGTGCCGACGATTATCTGGTCAAGCCGTTCTCGACGCCGGAATTCATGGCGCGCGTCAAGGCGCTGCTGCGCCGCGCCAAGCCCGAAGTGCTGTCCAGCGTGCTCAAGGTCGGCGACATCGTGCTCGACCGTGAATCGCATCGGGTCTACCGCAAGAAGAGCGAGATCCGGCTCGGGCCGACCGAATTCCGCCTTCTGGAATTCATGATGCGCCATCCCGGCCGCGTGTTCTCGCGCAGCCAGTTGCTCGACAATGTCTGGGGTGAGACGATTTATATCGACGAACGCACCGTGGACGTGCATGTCGGCCGCCTGCGCAAGGCGGTCAACAATGGCCGCATGCCCGACGTCATCCGCACCATCCGTGGGGCAGGCTACGCGATCCGCGAGGATTAAAGGAGCGCTCAGCCGGCGCGAGTGCGAAAGATAATAACGGCAAACATCAATACGCCCGCGAATACCAGCAAAGATGATGCCGCGACAACGGAAGTCCACGTGGCGAAACATTCCTCGCCTCGCGGAAATGGCCATTCAATTCGCCGTGCCGTTGCCATGTCGAGCGTGCTGTCGGGTTTGCGCATCTGCACCGGTGTCGAACTTTCCACTGTCTCCTGCGTCGGCGTCGCTCCGATCACACGGCATGGATGTCGCGATTGCCGAAGCCGTCGATGGCTTGGGACGCTCAGTCAAGCGGTTGAGACGCGCAGTCACGGCGCCCGGCCGTGCCTTTCCAGAAGTCCAAGGGGTTCCGCGCGGGTTTCAGGCAACGCTCTTTCCAGCACTCCCTCTTGCCTGCACGCCCGGCGCGAAGATCTCCTGATCGACGAAGGTCAGTGCGCGCATGGCGCAGCCCTCGCGGATCAGGGGGAGTTCGTTCGGTTCGGTGTCGAACGAAATCGATTTCGAGTGCTGGCCGCCGGCGGTCTGGGCGATCGCCTCGCGCAATGCCGGCTCGATCAGGTCGAAGGCGGCGGCGCTGACGCCGACCATGGCCACGGGTGCGGGATCGATCAGCGCGAACAGGCTGCCGAGGCCATAACCCAGTGCTTCGCCGGCCTTGCGATAGGCTTCGCGCTCGGGCCCGGCCCGTTCCCGTGCCGTCGTCGCCAGTGCCCGCATCTGCGTGTCGCTGACGTCGGCGACCGGTTCGGTGTCCTCGCCAAGCTGCCTGGCATTGCGCCAGATGGCGTAGTTGCCGGCATAGGCCTCGACGCAGCCGCGCCGCCCGCAGCGGCAGAGCGCGCCGCCTGGCCGATGGATCATGTGGCCGAACTCGCCACCCGACGAATGGGTGCCGGTGAACAGTTCGCCCTTCAGCACCAGGCCCATGCCGATGCCGTGCGACAAAAGGATGGCGATGAAGTCGTCGCGGTAGCGTTCGGGGTCGCGCCAGCGCAGCGCCACCGCCATCATGTTGCAGTCGTTCTCCATGGTGGCCGGGATGCCGAACTCGGCTTCCAGTATGTCGGCGAAGGCGATGTCGGTCTGCGGTGTGATCGGCGACCACAGCATGGCCCTGGCCTTGGTGTCGGTTATGCCCTGGATCGCCAGTGCGATGCGGGCGACGCTGCGCACGTCGATATCGGGATCCTCGAGGCGGCGCCGTACAATGGCGACGCATTCACCGATCAGCGCCTCGCGCGACATGGTCAGCGTGTCCAGCCGGCGCTGTTCCTCTGATATCACCTGGCCGGCATAGTCGATGACGGCGACGGACAGGAAATTCAGCGACAGCACGACGGTCATGATGGCCGCGGCCTCCGGGTTGAGGCCGAGGCCGACCTGTGGCCTGCCGCGTTTGAGCGTACCGGCCTCGCTCGGCTTGCCCTCGGCCAGGATGCCTTCGCCGATCAGGTCGGAAGAGATCGCCGATATGGTCGAATGGCTGAGGCCGGTGGTCGCGGCGATCTCGGTGCGCGAGGGTTGGCCGGCCCGGCGCACGGCCGCAATCACCATGGCGCGGTTGCGCCGGCGCAGATCGTCGTGGCGGATTCCGACCGACATACTTTCCCACATCCTCCCGGTCGCCGCGGTTCTTCCTGCCCCTCGAACACTGCCGGCAACTGGGGCAAATACTGGCAGAAGCGGCTGGTGCTGTCATTTATTTATTGCGGGGCTCGAAAAAAGTCCGCGACACCTCAAGATCCATCAGAATCGATGTTGACAGCGTTCCGACGATGGATCAGTATTTTTTTTGAGGCTCGAAAAAATAGAGCCTCTGTGCCGGCCTTTGGGTCAGTTTGGTCGCGCCATACGCGGCGCAGGGAGGATATCATGAAGAGATTCACGGCCGCCATCCTGGCGGGTGTCGCCATGTCGCTGACGCTTGCGTCGGTCGCGCAGGCGAAGGACAAGGTTATCGGCGTTTCGTGGTCGAACTTCCAGGAAGAGCGCTGGAAGACCGACGAGGCCGCTATGAAGAAGGCGATCGAGGCCGCCGGCGACAAGTACATTTCCGCCGATGCGCAGTCCAATCCCGGCAAGCAGCTTACCGATGTCGAGAGCCTGATCTCGCAGGGCGCCAATTCGCTGATCATCCTGGCGCAGGATGCTTCGGCGATCGGCCCGGCGGTGCAGAAGGCACTGGACGAAGGCATTCCGGTCGTCGGCTATGACCGCCTGATCGAGAACAAGGACGTCTTCTACCTGACCTTCGACAACAAGGAAGTCGGCCGCTTGCAGGCCAGCGCAGTGTTCAAGGTCAAGCCGGAAGGCAACTATGTCTTCATCAAGGGCTCGGGTGCCGATCCGAACGCCGATTTCCTGTTCTCGGGCTCGATGGAAGTGCTCAAGGCGGCCATCGACAGCGGCAAGATCAAGAATGTCGGCGAGGCCTATACGGACGGCTGGCTGCCCGCCAACGCCCAGAAGAACATGGAACAGTTCCTGACCGCCAACGACAACAAGGTCGATGCCGTGGTCGCCGCCAATGACGGCACCGCAGGCGGTGTCGTCGCGGCGCTGACGGCGCAAGGCCTTGCCGGCACCGTGCCGGTGTCGGGCCAGGACGGCGATCATGCCGCGCTGAACCGCATCGCGCTCGGCACCCAGACGGTGTCGGTGTGGAAGGACGCGCGCGAGCTCGGCAAGAATGCCGCCGAGATCGCCTCGCAGCTGGCTGACGGCAAGAAGATGACCGACATCGCCGGCGTGAAGGATTTCACGACCCCCGGCGGCAACACCGTCAAGTCGCTGTTCCTGACCCCTGTCGCCATCACCAAGGACAATCTCAATCTCGTCATCGATGCCGGCTGGATCAAGAAGGATGAAGTCTGCGCGGGCGTCGCCGCCGGCAGCGTCGCGGCCTGCAACTAGAACGGCGCAGCACGGTTCGTCATCGACGCCGCGGCCCAAAAGCCGCGGCGTTTTCTCAAAAAGATTTGTGTTTCCGCATCAGGCGGATAGCTTCTAGGCTGCGTTCCGGCTCCGCGCCGGATGGCCGGCCGGTGGGAGGAATCATGACCGACACGACGTCCAGCCCGCAGGCCGACACCGCGCGCGCGTCGGAGCTTGGCGCGGTCGCCCGGTTCCTGAAGGCAACCGAGATCGACACCCGCATGCTCGGCATGATCGGTGCCCTGTTGCTGATCTGGGTCGGGCTGCACGTGATTTCGAGTCTGCGTCTGGGCGTCAATCCCCTCGATTTCGACAGCCGCACCTTTCTCACTCCGCGCAATCTGTGGAACCTGTCGGTGCAGACTTCCGCTGTCGCGATCATGGCCTGCGGCATGGTGCTGGTCATCGTCATGCGCAATATCGACCTGTCCGTCGGCTCTGCCGAGGGTCTGATCGGCATGGTCATGGGCTTCGCCCAGGTGCATTTCCTGGTCCGGTTCGTCGGGCTTGAACTCGGCAATCCTTGGATCTGGGTTCTAGCACTGGTCATCGGGCTGGCGCTCGGGCTGCTGATCGGCGCTTTCCAGGGCTTCATCATCGCCTATCTCGAAGTGCCGGCCTTCATCGTCACGCTGGGCGGCCTACTGGTCTGGCGCGGTGCCGCCTGGTGGGTCACCAGCGGCCAGACCGTGGCACCGCTCGACGCCACGTTCCAGCTGATGGGCGGCGGCCCGGCCGGATCGATCGGTGCCACCTGGAGCTGGATCGTCGGCATCGTCGCCTGCCTCGCCGTCGTGTTTGCACTGTTCAATGGGCGGGTGCAGCGCAAGCGCTTCCGCTTCCCGTTGCGCCCGGTCTGGGCCGAGGCGCTGCTTGGCACCGTCACCTGCGCCGTCATCATGGGCGCGGTGTGGCTGGCCAATTCCTATCCCTGGCCCATCGGCATCGTGAACAGATACGCCGCCGCCAACAACATCACCGTGCCCGAGGGTGGCCTGTTCATCGCCCACGGCATTGCCATCCCGGTGCTGATGGCGATCGCCGTCGGGCTGATCATGACCTTCATCACCAACCGCACCCGTTTCGGCCGCTATGTCTTTGCCATCGGCGGCAATCCGGAGGCCGCCAACCTGGCGGGCATCAATACACGCTGGATCACCATGAAGGTGTTCATGATCATGGGCGTGCTGGCCATGATCGCCGCCGCGATCTCGTCTGCCCGGCAGAACTCGTCGACCAACGTGCTTGGCACATTGGACGAGCTGCTTGTCATCGCCGCCGCCGTCATCGGTGGCACGTCGCTGGCCGGCGGCTCCGGAACGATCATCGGCGCCATGCTCGGAGCACTGCTGATGCAGTCGCTGCAGTCCGGCATGGTGTTGCTTGGCGTCGACTCGCCGTTGCAGAGCATCGTCGTCGGCGCCGTGCTGGTCATCGCCGTGTGGCTCGACACCGTCTATCGCAAACGGGTTTAGGGGGAGAAAGATCATGGCTGACAAAACCTCTCCCGCCGCCGGCACGCCGCTGATCGACATGCGCAACATCTCGATCGCCTTTGGCGGCATCCGGGCCGTCGACGACGCCTCGATCGATCTTTTCCCGGGCGAGGTCGTGGCGCTCCTCGGCCACAACGGCGCCGGCAAGTCGACGCTGATCAAGATCCTGTCGGGCGCCTATAAGCGCGACGCCGGACAGATCTTCGTCAATGGCGAGGAGGCTTCGATCTCCAACCCGCGCGACGCCAAGAGATACGGCATCGAGACGATCTACCAGACGCTCGCCTTGGCCGACAATGTCGACGCCGCTGCCAATCTCTTCCTCGGCCGCGAACTGATGACCGCCTGGGGCACGCTCGACGATGTTGCCATGGAGGCCGAGGCGCGCAAGGTGATGGGGCGGCTCAATCCCCGCTTCCAGCGCTTCAAGGAACCGGTGATCAAACTGTCGGGCGGACAGCGGCAATCGGTGGCGATCGCACGCGCGATCCTGTTCAACGCCCGCATCCTGATCATGGACGAACCGACGGCGGCCCTCGGTCCGCAAGAGACGGCTCAGGTCGGCGAACTGGTCAGGCAGCTCAAGTCCGACGGCATCGGCATCTTCCTGATCAGCCACGACATCCATGATGTGTTCGAGCTGGCCGACCGGGTCTGCGTGATGAAGAACGGACAGGTCGTCGGCACCGCGCGCACCACCGACGTCACACAGGACGAGGTGCTCGGCATGATCATCCTGGGCAAATGTCCCCCTGGCGCCATTCCCGGACCAGGTGCGTTGAAGATCGCCGCCTGAGGGCTTTCGGCGGGGTGCATTGGCTCTCCCGCACGTCCCCGTTGCCGCTCACGTGATGTGCCAGTGATCGCGATGGGTTGGCCTTGCCATTGTGTTGGCCCGGCGACTTGACCATAAAGGTCCGGTATTGCTCATGGGCCGCATCATCCGTTGAAAAAGCTTTTTCCGATTGTCGCGTTCATCGCCGTTGCGCTGATCAGCATGACCATGGCGGGGTTCGCCTATTTCGCGACGCAGGAAGCCGCCCGCATCAAGTTCGAGGCGGCGGCCGATGACGCACTCAACCGGATCGAGAGCCGTATCGATCTGCATTTGTCGCTGCTGCGGTCGACGCAGGCCCTGTTCGACGCCCGCAATGGCGACATCTCCCAGAACGAGTTCAAGGCGTTCTTCAACGCGCTGGATGTCGACACCAATTTCGCCGGCCTGCGCGGCATCGGCTTCCTCGGGCTGGTCAAGACGGGCGATGAGGCGGCGGTCGAACGCGACATCCTGCACGATTTTGGCGCCAGCCATCCGGTCTATCCGGAGACGACGCAGCCATGGCGCGCGCCCATCATGCTCTTCGAGCCGATGGACCCGTCCAACCAGGCCAGCATCGGCTACGATATGTTCAGCGAACCAGTGCGGCGCGCGGCGATCGAGAAGGCGATGGCCGATGACCAGCAGCACGCGAGCGGGCTGCTGCAACTGGGCCAAGGTACGGGCGCCACGCAGACCTTCACCGGCTTCCTGGTCTTCGTCCGGCTTAACGTCGAAACAGCGCCCGAGGTCATCAACGCATCGCGATCCTCGACCGCGGGCTTTCTCTACGCGGCCTTCCGCGCCCGCGACCTGTTCCAGATCGCGCTCAGCCGTGCGCCGCTGTTGCCGGTCAACACGGAAATCTATGACGGCGCGGTGAACAGCGACGACCTTCTGTTCCAGTCGGAGACGCCGCCGGTTTCGTCCTTTGGCGATCGGCTGCTGGTCACCCGCAAGATCACGGTGGCCGGCCGGCCATGGACGGTATTGTTCAGGCCGACCAGCGCCTTCTCGCAGCCGTCGTCGCGCGCCATCCCTGTGATGCTTGGGCTGTTCGGCCTGCTGGCGGCGGGCGCCATCGCGCTGGTGGCGCGCTATCAGGAGCGTGCCTATGAGGCGGCGTCGCGCTTGCACGAGACAACCGAGAAGAGCCTGCTCGAAAAAGACCTGATGCTGCAGGAGATGAAGCATCGCATCAAGAATTCGATCACCAGGGTGCTGGCGATCGCGCGGCAGACAGCTTCGCGAGCCACCGACGTCAATGAGTTTTCGGCCTCGTTCTCGGCCAGGTTGCAGGCGATGGCCGCTTCCCAGGACATGCTGACGCGCTCGCGCTGGCAGAAGGCCGATCTCGCCGATCTCCTGCGCATCGAACTTGGCCAGGTATTCGGCAAGGACCTGCCGGAGGGGTTGTTGACCGGTCCCGAGGTGCTGCTCGACGAGACCACGACGCAGGCGCTTGGCCTCACCTTCCATGAACTGGCGACCAATGCGCTGAAATATGGCGAAGCCGGCAATTCCGCCAATGCGCACCGAAGTGACTGGGCGCTTAAAGTGGACTGGTCGCTGGAAGGGCGGGGGCGCGAGCGGACGCTGGCTCTGAACTGGCGAGAAGCCGGGAAGAAAAAGGTCGAGGCGCCGGTCGAGACCGGATTCGGTACCAAGCTGATCGACCTCAATGTCACGCGCGAGTTGCGCGGCACGATCAAGCGCGATTTTCAGGCCGATGGTTTGAAGGTGGAAATAAGAATTCCGCTCACGGGCTGATGGTCAGTGACCGCGCCGGTAGCGATGGAATGCCATACGTGCAAAATCCGGAGGCTGGCATGGCCGGCCTCCGGATCGAAGTTTCGACTATCGCCGAATTAGTTGCAGCGGGCCGTGTAAATCCGGCCGTGACGGTCGCGATACTGGCAATAGCCGTTGCGCAGGTTGCGAACCAGCAAGCCCGATCCGGCACCGACAGCCGCCCCGATCAGGGCACCCTTGCCGCCGCCCACCAGACCGCCAATGCCAGCACCAATCAAGGTGCCGCCAGCCACGTCCTTCTCGGTCGAGGTGCAGCCGCTGAGAGCGGCAACCGCAACCATCGCAATAATCATCTTCCGCATTGAGTCACTCCTCACTTGTGTCCACACTTTAGTTGGCTCCAGCAGCCATTTAGCTTAGTTGGGTCCAGCAGCCATTTAGCACGAACTGACGGCCTTTGCTGCTCGAATTTATTGTTGGCTAAGATAGTCTTTTTCTGGGCGCGCCGCCGCCGATGCCATCACCACATTGGAAATCGCCAATGATGCATTGAGGCTGCCGTCGGGGCGCACATTCCAGACTATTTGATCGTAGTCATCCTCAAGCGCGGGATCGACCGCGAGGCATTTGGCGACAACATGCTGCGCCTGCCCTTGCACGTCGCCCATCGCGAATGGCCGTTCAGCGGCGCATTCGTCGGCGGTCGCGAAAACACTGACGGGCACCTGCAATTCGTGGCAATCGGCCATTGAGTTCGAACAGCCGATGACCAGCAACAACGCGGCTATGTGTTCCATGACGAGATGTCCTCTCGCCGCAACAACGGCGCACATCGTCAAAAAGTTCCTGTCATGCCACAAGGACAAGCAAATAATGACGGTGTGAAGAACTGAGTTTCCGCACGGCCAGAAGGCTGCCAGCGACAAGCCGGCCTGGGACCTGGGCAAGTTAGCGGCTTCCAGCCGAGAGCGCCGGGGAGGGCGAGCAGGACTTCGGTCAGGTCAACTGGAACAGAGCGGCCAGGAGTATTATCGCGGCCAGCGTCAGGCCGATCCCTTTCATCAAGCCGTGACGTGCATGAGGGCGTGTTTCCGCGGCAGCTTCGGCATCCAGAAATTCGCCCATCGAAATACGGGCGGCCTGTTCCAATCTGTTGATGTCGGCAACCGTCAAAACATTCCTCCCCTACCGTCTGAAGTCCTGCTGCCAACAATGTCCGAAGGCTGGACAGGTTCCGGCGGTGTCTGGGTAAAAAACCATCCGCTTTTATGGTGAACGGCTGGTTAAAGTCGTTGCTTGCCGCAAGCCGCTCACTGCGCCTCGAAATTGCTGTGTGGGACGACGAGGCGGTATTCGAGGCGGCCACCCGTGATGTCGAGCGTCGCGGTTCCGCTCAGGGATGTCGGCACCACCCGCTCCAGCGCGACGCTGCCGAAGCGCTTCTCCGTCCCCCGACCGCCATTGACTCCGATGGCTTCGGCCCATGTCAGCGAGAGTGTAACCTCACCGGTCGCGGCGGTGTTGAGATCGGCGGTTACCTCTACAAATCCATCCGGCCGGGACAGAGCGCCGTAGCTGACCGAGTTTACGGCGAGCTCATGCATTGCGAGGCCGATATGAAGCGCGGCGTTGGGATTGAGGTAAGGGTTAGCACCCCGGAAGCGAAGGCTGTGCGGTGTGTTCGTCCCATAGCGGCCAACCTGGCTCGTCACCAGTTCATGAAGCGCCGCACCGCGCCAGTTCGAGGACGTAACGAGATCCTGTGAGGAGGCAAGGGACTGCAGCCGGCCGCGAAAGCGCGTCAGGAAGTCGCCGATGCCATCTGAATAGCGGCCGGTCTGGCTCGCGATGCTCTGGATGATCGCCAGGAGATTCTTCGAGCGGTGGCTGACCTCGCGCAGCAGCGTTGTCAGTGTCTGTTCGCGCCGCTTCTGCTCGGTCGTCTCGACCATGGTGGTGACGACACCCTGCACGTCACCGGCGTCGCCCCGATCGGCATCGACCCAAACCTGAAACCAGCGGACGCCATTCTCGACCGGAACACTGATTTCAAGGCGCTCCGGATTGCCGGTCGCAACCACATCGCGCTTGGCGGCGCTGATCCGGTCGGCCTGCGCCGTCGGCAGGATGCCGTTGCCGTCGGAATTGTCCGAAGCCCAGGGCGCACGCATGTTGCGAGCCCACACGGTCTTCATGTCGCGATCCTGATAGAGGACGGAAATGCCTGCATTGTGCAGTGCGTGGAGAAGGGCGCGGCCAAGCTGCATGCCACTTTCAGCCGGATGCAAGGCGATGACTTCATCGCTCCGTGCGCCTTCCGTTTTATCTGCAGTCCTGGAGCGCATCGGTCTATCTGTCCACCCAACTCAGGCTGAACGGCTCACTGTCGAATGGGTTCCAAAATGAAATGTCCCGAGAACCTGCCCCTCTAAAGCGGTCCGCCGGACGGTGTCCCTTGGAGGGATACCGCCCGGCGGTGGCTGGAAACCGTTTGAGGGGTGCGGCTTCCAGTGTTCGCTCGGAGAAGCGCTCGCCCTCACGCCCGTTTGAACAGGCCGGCCAGAAGCGAAATGACCAGGAAGGCGAGAAAGATGAAGAACAATATCTGCGCTATACCGGCGGACGTGCCGGCGATGCCGCCGAAACCAAGCGCGCCGGCAATGATTGCCACGACGAGAAATACAAGCGCCCAGTAAAGCATGGTTCATCTCCTTCCGAATGGTGCAGGGAAAACGTGGGTGGATGCGGTTTGTTCCACCATTTGCCGAAAAAGACGATGCTTGCAAACCGTTAGAGGCGGAACCGATAGCGAAATTCAGGAATGACGGTCTCGGCTGCCAAAAGGCCGCCCGACGCATCGCGTCGGACGGCCTCTGATTCTGGAATATTCGTGCTGGAAAACAGCGAACCTATGCGGCGGCCTTTGCCTGGCGGTCGAAGAACAGCGCCTGGCTGATCAGTGCCTTGACCATATCGGGATTGAACGGCTTGGTCACCAGGAAGGCCGGTTCGGGGCGCTCGCCGGTCAAGAGCCGCTCGGGGAAGGCGGTGATGAAGATAACCGGCACCGAGGTTGACGACAGGATCTCGTTGACCGCCTCGATGCCCGAACTGCCGTCGGCGAGCTGGATGTCGGCCAGCACCATCTTCGGCCGCGTCTTGCCGAACATCGTCACCGCCTCGGCATGCGTGCGCGCCGTTCCAACGACACGATGACCGAGGCTCTCGACCATCTCCTCTATGTCCATGGCAATCAGCGGTTCGTCCTCGATGATGAGCACGTCGGTCGCCACCTGGCGGGAAATCTCATTGCTTGCCTGGGCAAGCAGTTCGGAGAATTGCTGGTCGCCGACATCGAGAATCTCGGCCGCCTCGTCCTCGCTGAAGCCTTCGACGGCAACCAGCAGGAAAGCCTGGCGGGGCAGCGGCGCGATCGCATTGAGATTGGCGGCGGCGCGCTGCTCCCACGCCGATTGCGCCTGTTCCTGCGGCACGCGGATGGCGACGGAAGTGAACAGCTTGGCGAAAACCTTGTACAGAGCGATGCGGTCGCTCGATGCCTCGGGGAAGATGTCGATGTCGGCGATGATGGCCTCAAGCATCGCAGCGACCAGCGCGTCGCCGCTCTCTTGCGATCCCGAGACAGCGCGCGAGAAGCGGCGCAGGAACGGCAGATGCGGTGCGATGGTGGCGGATAAACTCATGGTAAAACGTCTCCCTCAGAATGACGTGATTGCCTGGATTTGCAGGTCAAGCTGATTGCAAGCCCCGCTAATACAACGCGGGTTTTGTGAAAAAGTTCCGGCCGATATGGAACGAATAGGCGGGAACGGCGTTTGGTGTCGGGATGGGCAACCAGACGAGGGTGCCGCTCGCCTTGTATTGAGTTGAGTATGAGCGGCCTAACGCTGGGAATATAAGGGCGAAATGAAGGATATGACGAAAGATATTGTGGCTGGCGCCGAGGACAGGCGCCGGAACGGTGTCGGCGACCCTCTGGGGCCGAACTCCGAGATCGGACGCAAACTCAAGCAATATTATGACGAGCTGGTCTCGGATGATGTGCCGGATCGCTTTGCCCAGTTGCTTAGCCAACTGGAACAGACCGAACCCGCACAGAAGAAGGACTGAGGCATGGCCGCGGTCTCCCAAGGCTTCAAGACCGATCTGCTTGGGGCAATCCCGAGCTTGCGGGCCTTTGCCGTGTCGCTGACGCAGAATGCCGACAAGGCTGACGACCTTGTCCAGGAAACGCTGGTCAAGGCCTGGGACAAGCATGAGAGCTTCCAGCCCGGCACGAATCTCAAGGCATGGCTTTTCACGATCCTGCGCAATGAATTCTACTCGCAGATGCGCAAACGCGGCCGCGAGGTTCAGGACAGCGACGGCATCATGACAGCCAGGCTCGCGGTGCATCCCGCCCAGCACGGCCAACTCGACCTCAAGGATTTTCGTGGCGCTCTCGAGCAATTGCCGGAAGACCAGCGCGAGGCCATCATCCTCATCGGCGCATCGGGCTTCTCCTATGAGGAGGCCGCCGAAATCTGCGGTTGCGCGGTCGGAACGATCAAGAGCCGCGTCAGCAGGGCCCGCACGCGCCTGCAGGAAATCCTGAAGATTTCCGGCGAGGACGAATATGGTCCCGATGCGATCTCGGCTCAGGTCACGGGGACCGCGGCGCATTGACGTAAGGTTCCGCGAGCGGATTCGAACGCACTGTATCAATCTCACCCCGCAGAGCCGCGTCCGTAGGCCCGCGCCACCGCTTCGACGAGATCCTCGCCTGAATAGGGTTTGGTGACCAGCCTCACCCCCGGGAAGGACGCCTTGATCTCGTCCGCATCCGAATAACCGGAGGCAAACACGAACGGGACGCCTGTTTCCCGCAAGCCGGCGGCGAATTCGAGCGTCGACGTGCCGCCCAGCATCAGATCGACAATGGCCGCGTCAAACTGCATCGCGACCTTTCCGCCGTCGACCTCGGCCAGGTCTCGGGCTATCACCACCTCCCGCGCACCGTGGTCGCGGCAAAGCTGCTCGACATCCATGGCGATGAGGAATTCGTCCTCCAGGACAAGAATCCGCAATCCGTCAAGCAATGTGGGCATCACAGGTGAAGGCTCCTTGAAACGCCGGGAGTCATGATCGCAATTGGGTGTGTTGTCATTTAAAAAAGACATGCCTTTCAACCCGGAACTCCGGTCCCGGCAAAACGTTTAAGGATACCTGCTGACCGGCAGGCTTTCGAGAGGGGTCGAAATGCCAGGGCAGAACGGGCGTGCTTCATCGAGTCGACAATATCCTTGCGAGAAATGTCCTCTACGGCCATTGCCGGTTTTCCGCGAGTTCGAAAATCAGGAACTGGCCTTCATCAGCAAGTTCAAGAAGGGCGAACTCGCGGTCGACAAGGGCGCCACGGTGCTCGTGGAGGGGAGCCATAGCGCCCATCTCTACACCGTACTGTCCGGCTGGGCGTTCCGCTACAAGCTATTGCCGGACGGCAGACGACAGATCCTCAACTATCTCATGCCCGGCGATCTCATCGGCCTGCAAGGCAGCGTCATGGGCGAGATGCAACATTCCGTCGAGGCCTTGTCGCCGATGCTGCTTTGCGTTTTTGAACGCGACAATCTGCACGAACTCTACCGCAACCATCCGGGCCTCGGCTACGACATCACCTGGATCGCGTCGCGCGAAGAACGCATGCTGGACGAGAACCTGCTCAGCGTCGGCCGCCGCAGCGCGATCGAGCGCGCCGCTTATCTGATTGCCTTCATAGCCAGCCGCGCCAAGGTCGTCGGGCTGAACGGCAAGCAATCCATCCAGATTCCGATCACGCAGCAGCACATCGCCGATACGCTTGGCCTGTCGCTGGTTCACACCAACAAGACGATCCGCAAACTGATGGACCGCAAGCTGATCTTTTGGCGGGATGGCGGTTGCGAGGTGGTCGACACTGAAGGGCTCAAGCAACTCGCCGGCTGGGAAGGGTTGGGCGAGGGGCGTCGCCCACTGATCTGACGACGCGCGCCTCTCCTCATGGTTTGGTGACTGGTGCGTACGCGCGCGTTTTCGGCTAGTTTAGCCCGATGCCGGAACCTTGAGACGCAAGGCGCGTTTGAAATCGAGCAATCACAAGGAGTTAAGCAATGGCAACCGCCGCAGGAAAGACCGCCAACGAAGCGCGGACGAATTCGGACCTCGAAGCCGACATCAAGCAGCTGAAGGCTGATATCGACAAGCTTACCAAGCAGTTGGCCAAGACCGGCGAACACGGCTATGGCACGGCGCGCCGTGCGGCTGCCGAGGGCGTCGAGCAGTTGCGTGCCCAGGGGGAAGCGGCCTTCGACAGCCTGCGCGGCAATGCCAGGGATATCGAAGCACAGATGGTGGCGAGCGTGCGCGAAAAGCCGGTGACGTCGCTGGCGATCGCAGCGGGCGTCGGCTTCCTCTTCGCGCTGCTCGCGCGTCGCTAGATCCGCCCCAGATGGGACTGCTGGCATCCCTGCTTTCGGGTTTCGCCTCGGGTGAGACCGTGGCCGCCATACGCCGCGCGCGCACGGCGGCCATCATCTATGCGCTTGCCGCGTTGGCGGCTTTGTGCGGTCTCGGCTTTCTGGTTGGGGCAGCCTATATCTGGGCCGCGGCCCGCTATGGATCGTTCGCGGCGGCGCTTGGCTTCGGCATCGGCTTCCTGGTGGTCGCCGGCCTCGTTCTTCTCGTCCATCGCTTGATGTCCGGCGCCCGCGCTCGCCGCGAGGCTCGGCGGCGCAACGCCGATATGAAGGCGATCGGCATCACGGCCGCACTTGCCGTGCTGCCGGCCTTGCTCAAGGGAAAGGGTGGCCTCGGCATTATTCTGGGTCCGGCCGTGGCACTCGCCGCCTATGCCATATACCGCGAGAATACGAAGCCCGACGATCCGGATGCAGGGCACGGGACATGACGCCGCCGCTCCGGCCCTGGATCAGATCCGTCACTTGGACAGATCTTCCAGCGGCATCGATATTTCGGCGAAGACGCCCTCGGGCCGGAATTCATGGGTGACTTCGCTTGAAATGACCTTGGCCAGGCTGCGGCGGATGAGAATCGAGCCGAAGCCATGGCGCTGCGGCGGGGCGACTTCAGGGCCGCCGCTTTCGCGCCAGGTCAGCACCAGGCGCCGGTCGCCCTTCCTGCCTTGTGTCTTCCAGTCGAGATCAACCTTGCCCGATGCAACCGACAGGGATCCATATTGCAGCGCATTGCTGGCCAGTTCGTGCAGGATGAGCCCGAGGCCGACGGCCTGATCGGGTGACAGCAAAAGGTCGGCGCCGGAGATGGTGATACGCGGCTGGTCGTCGGTGTCAAAGGGCCTGATCTCGATCTGGACGAGTTCGCGGATGCCGATGCCGCGCCACTCGCGGTCGGACAAGAGATTGTGGGCGATGCCCAATGCCTGAAGCCGGGCGCTGAACGCCTCGAGGAATTCACTCGGCTGGCGGGCATGGCGAACGGTCTGCGTCGCCAGCGCCTGGACGGTCGCCAGCGTGTTCTTGACGCGGTGGTTGAGTTCGCGCAGCAGGAGCCGCTGCCGCTCTTCGCCGAGCTTGCGTTCGGAAATGTCGTAGTTGACGCCGAAGATCAGCGTCGGCTTGCCGTCGCCGTCGCGCTCGATGACGCTGCCGCGCGTGGCCACCCAGCGCGGCGGATGAAAGTCTTTCACCCGGTATTCGCCGAAATAATCGTCGCTGCCGGTCAAGGCGTCTCGAAAGCGGGTTTCGGTCTGATAGACATCGCGCGGATCGATGGCGGTCAGGACGTCGCGTGCCCGCAGCCGGGTCGAACGCGGCAGGTTGAACAATTCCGACAATCGGACATCGCATTCGATGATGTCCGTGCGGACATCCCATGCCCAGCTGGCCAGCGATGCAGCGTCGAGCGCGATGGCACGCCGCTTCTCCTCGCGCGCAAGTGCTGCCTGGGCGATGGCGCCGCTGCGGGTCGCATCCTTCAAGGTAAACAGGCTGGCGGCAAGGCCTGCCAGCGTCTTCAACTGGTCGAGCTTGGCCTGTGACGGAAAGGCATGTGGCTTGCGGTCGAGCACACACAGCGTGCCGATCCTGGCGCCTGCCACGAGCATCGGCGCGCCGGCGTAGAAACGCACATGGTGCCTGCCGGTGACCAGCGGATTGGCCTTGAAGCGCGGATCTGTCGCCGCGTCGGTCACCACCATGGGATCGTCGCCGGCGGCGATGGCGTGGGCACAGAAGGAGATGTCGGTCGAGGTTTCGGTCTCGTCGAGACCAAAGCAGGACTTGAACCATTGCCGATCGACATCGACGAGCGTCACCAGGGCGACAGGCGCCTGCATCACGGATGCGGCAAGGCCGGTGATGCGGTCGAAATCCGGGTCGGCCGCCGTATCCAGCATCTCCAGCCCGTGCAGCACGGCCAGCCGGTCTTCGTCCTCTATCGAGCGCGCGACCTCGGCCGGCAGGCTCGACCCTATTTCCGCCTTGCTATTCACCCCAATCCCCAATGCCCACGCCGGTCTTCGCCGACTTGCCAACCAACCGGCCCGCCACGGGCTCGCTTTCCCGGAACCATCCTAGCAGGGAACCGTTACCCGACCATGTTTTGCCGAGTGCGCCAACAAGCGCAGAACGTAACAAGGATCGGCCATGACCAAGATCATTCCCGAAAACAAGGCGCGACAGGGCCGATGGGGCTGGCACGGCCTGCGCATCCTGATCGCCGCGCTGCTCCTGGCTATCGCTGCCTGGGGCATCGCCGAAATCTATGGTGAGGTGGCCAAGACACCGGCGACGGAGCAGGGAAGTGCGCCGAGCGGCTAGCGCAATTCCAGGAAAAGCTTGAAGCGGCTTTCCGTCCGGAATGGCGTCAGAACAATGCTCTGGATTCTCGGCCGTCATGGTTCGGGACAGCATCAGGCGGCCTTTGCCTCGGCGATGCTGGCGGGCACCAGGACGTTCAACGCACGAGGCTTGATCTCGATGGTCGTTTCACGATCGAGCCGGACGAGTTCGCCATCCATGACGGCGCGGAACCTTCTGCTGCCGGAATGGATTTTCAGGACAGTGCGGTCGGACTGATGGATTTCCACATGTTCATTGTCCCGCCATTTGCCGCGCGCCACGTTGAAGAAGAACTTCACCAGTTCGGCGCGCTGCTGCGCCACGGTGACATAGATGCCGAGCACGCCGCCCGAAGGGTTGTCCGCATAGGGGAGGTGGCCCTCGCCGAACAGGTTGTTGGTGACGCCGATGCCTGTTATGCGCGCCGTCATCTCGGCGTCGCCGATGCCGAGCGTCACGTTCATCGCAGGCGGATTCTTGATCGTCGCCCATGCCGCCTTGGCCGAAGCTCCGATCTTGCCGAGGCGCGACCCAAATTCCATGCCTTGGCGCAGTTGAACCATCTTGGCATGCATGCCGATCGAGAACTGATGGACGAAGGGTTGGCCATTGGCCGTGGCCATGTCGACCGCGATGATCTCGCCGTCGGCGAAGGAGTCCAGCGCGGCATTTAGCGACTGCGGAATGCCGAGACCGCGTGCGAACAGGTTCATGGTGCCGGCCGGCAATATGGCCAGCGCCTTCTTCTTGCCCATCAGCCTGGCGGCCGCGGCTGAAATGGTTCCGTCGCCGCCACCGGCGAGCACGACATCGATGGTGCGGCGCGAGGCGGCGCTGTCGAGGGCTTCCACAACGTCCTTGCCGGCAACGACATCGATGCTGAGAGAATGGCCTGCCGTCTCCAGCGTCTGGCGCATCTTGTCGGAAAGGGCGGCGAGGTCGGTGGTGCGCAACGTGCCGCCGTCCCGGTTCAGCACCGCCGCAAATTTCATGCCCCGCTCCGTTTGTCAGTCAAAACGTGCCGGGGCGAAGCCCAGCCGCAGGCTGCAACGTGGCGGTCCGGGAAAGGTTCCATTGGAGCGGTGCAATTCTGCGCATGTTCTCAAGCCGCCGCGCAACCGCTCGAATCCTGGCCAATTTTGTCGGAACAACAGCATGGTCACGACGTTGTGAACCCGTGGAGATGCCACGCCCGATCTTCCCAGCGACGGTTCAATCGGGCGCGGCGTGCACGAAATGACGCACGAGGAGAGACTAACATGATCCGCACCCTTTTAGCCACGACCGCACTCGCAACGCTGATCGCGACCGGTGCCTTCGCACAGAGCGCGACGACCCCGGCTCCAGCGGACGCACCTGCCGTTCAGGAGCCGGCCGCAGTTGCACCGGTGCCGCGCGCCGAAGGCAGCATCGTCACCAACATCATCGGCGAATCCGTCTATAACGGCACGGGCGACGATGCCGAGAACATCGGCAAGGTCAGCGATGTCGTCTTCGACAAGGATGGCATGGCGAAATCCGTCGTCATCGGCGTCGGCGGCTTTCTGGGCGTAGGCGCGAAAAATGTCGCCTTCGACTACGACAAGCTGCAGTGGGCCGAGAAGAATGGCGACCGCTGGCTGGTTGCCCAGACAACCAAGGAAGAACTGACGGCGCATCCGGAGTTCGACAGCAAGCCCTATGGACCCGCACCAGCGCCAGCCGCTTCCACGGATGCGACAGCTCCCGCGGCGCCCGCCACGACGGATACCGCGCAGAAACCTGTCGACATGAATGCTACCCCGGCCGAGCCGGTGAAGCGCGCCGACGGCAACCTTGCCACCAATATCATTGGTGAGACCGTCTACAACGGTACCGGTGACGACGCGCAGAATATCGGCAGCGTCAACGACATCGTGCTTTCCAAGGAAGGCAAGGCCGAATCCCTGGTTATCGGCGTGGGT
This sequence comes from Mesorhizobium sp. HAY1-8B, assembly GCF_056868045.1. Classification (NCBI taxonomy): domain Bacteria; kingdom Pseudomonadati; phylum Pseudomonadota; class Alphaproteobacteria; order Hyphomicrobiales; family Phyllobacteriaceae; genus Mesorhizobium; species Mesorhizobium sp. HAY1-8B. Next base: position 269,387 of record NZ_CP200321.1, on the reverse strand, counting down.
GGGTTTCTTGGTCTAGGCGCCAAGAATGTCACCTATGATTTCGGCAAGGCACAGTGGGCCGAGAAGAATGGCGACCGCTGGCTGGTGGCGCAGACGACAAAGGAAGAGCTGCAGGCGCAGCCGGATTTCAACCGCAAGGCTTATGATCCGGCGCCGGCGACGACCGCTTCCAATGAACCCTCGACGACTGCACCGGCCGCGACCACGGCTCCCGCCGCCGCTCCGGCGGACAAGACAGCCGAGGCTCCGGCCGCGACGGCTCCCGACCAGACGCAGACGGCTGCCATCGACAAGTCCACGCTGACCGCGATGCCGGTCGGCGAGATCAGGGCCGACGACCTCAAGGGCACCACGGTCTACGGCGCCAATGATGCCAAGGTCGGCGAGATCGGCGATGTCGTGCTGACGCCGGACAACAAAACCGATGCCGTGATCGTCGACGTCGGCGGCTTCCTCGGCATCGGCGGGAAGGAGGTCGCGGTTGGCCTGGATAATCTCAAATTCATGACCGACAAGGACGGCAAGAAGTATCTCTATACGACCTTCACCAAGGAACAGCTGCAGGCGCAGACTGCCTATGACAAGGGCAGCTATGCCGAGAAGCGTGACCAGCAGCGGATGATTGTGAGGTAGGGCAGTAGGGCAGTAGGGCAGTAGGGCAGTAGGGTCGGCGTCGGTGCCGATGGCCCAAACATACCGCCTTGCTGTCCTATTCCCTTGTTGCCTTGCTCACATGGCCAACCACGCCATTTTCCGTCAATTCCGCCAGCGCCAGTGACTGGTCGAGATGCTCGGCCCGCCAGGCGAGAAGCCGCTCGGCGAATTCCAGGCGAGTGGACAGATGTGCGGGGCTGGTGGCGAGGTTGGTCAGTTCGCCCGGGTCCGCCTCGATATTGAAAAGCAACGGCGGCAGGCCGCCGCCAAAATGCACGTATTTGAATTTCTTGGTCCGGATGACCGCCAGGTTGCACTGGCGTGAGCCAATGCCGAAATGCGCTTCAGCCTCGCCGCCTGCGATCGAGCGGAAGTCGAATTCCCAGTGCGCGGCATCGCGCCAGCTAGCCGGGGTTCCGCCGCTCAGGAATGGTTTCAGCGAACATCCGTCGAGATGCGGTTTGGGCGGCTCGCCAAGCAGGTCCACAAGCGTGGGCAAGATGTCCACCGCTTCGGTGAAGCGATCGATGCTGGTGCCGGCAGCCTTGCGATGTCGCGGGTCGCGAATGATCAGCGGAATGTGGTAGCTGCCGTCGAAATAGCCGCCCTTGCCCAGCATGAAATGATCGCCCATCATTTCGGCGTGGTCCGAGGTGAGAATGATGATGGTATCGTCCCACGCGCCTGAAACCTTGACTGCCTGCCAGATGCGGCCAAGCTGTGCGTCGACCTCCGAAATCATGCCGTAGTAAATCGCCCGGATGCGGCGGAAATCGTCCTCGCTCCAGTCGTGCACCCTGCCTGTCGTGCCGGGACGGAACTTAGCGCGTTTCTGGCGGCCAAGATCATAGGCGAGATAGGGATGGCTCTGCGCTTCAGCCCGCCAACTCTCCGCGCGGTGAAACGCCGGGCCATCGGCCGGATCATATAGCGTGTTGTAGGGCTCCGGGACGATGAAGGGTGGATGCGGGCTGATGAAGGAGAGATGCGCGAACCAGGGCGTGGCCTGCTCCTGCTCGCCGAGCCAGCGGATGAACTCGCCAGCAAGGAAAGCCGTCGGCGTATGGTCTTTGGAATAGATTGGCGGCGTCTCGGTCACCGCGTCGGCGTCGCCTTCCTCGTCCACGGGACGATGGATGTCGGGAGATCCGGCGCTGGCATCGATGCCACGCAGCTTCAGCCAGGACAGCCATTGCTTCTGGTGCTCGGGCAACAGTTGCCGCACCGTGAAGCCAGGCAGGACGCCTTCATAGCTTTTCAGCCTTGGATCGCTTGAAGCCAGCAAGCGAGGATCGAGCGACACGTCGGTGTAACCGAACAGGGTCGGATCGTAGCCGAGGCCGCGCGCGTGCAGTGCGATGTTGCCGTGGCGGGCGTCAAGTGGCGAGCCGTTGCGGCAGACCCGGTTGTTCATCTGGTAGAGGCCGGTGTAAAGGCAGGCACGGGCGGGCGAACAGGGCGCCGCGCCGCCATAGTGACGCTTGAACAATACGCCCTCGGCGGCCAGCGCATCTGCGTTCGGCGTCTTGACCACGGCGTGGCCGGCGGCCGACAGGCAATCACCGCGCCACTGGTCGCAAGTGATCAGGAGAACGTTGGGGCGCCTGGCTTTTCCTGTCACTCGCGATACCTTTCGCTGCATGTTCGACGCCGCTCATGGAAACGATTTCCGGCAACGGCGCAAGGCCGCTTCCGTTGCCTAATTGGTGAACAAATCTCTTTTGATTGTTCACTTTTACAGCACAGTCCATTCTGCGTTTGCCGCCTTTGCCGCAAGTGGTGGTGTCCTCATATTGGCGTGGACAGCGGCGAGGGCCGCACAAACACAAGGGAAGGAGCAAGACAATGCTCGACCAGATCAAGGGCCTCCATCACGTCACCTCCATGGCTGGGGATGCGCGCCGGAACAATGATTTCTTCACCCACAAGCTCGGCCTGCGCCGGGTCAAGAAGACAGTCAATTTCGATGCGCCCGACGTCTACCACCTCTATTATGGAGACGAGGTCGGCACGCCCGGTTCGGTGATGACCTATTTTCCGTTTCCCAACATCGGCAAGGGCCGCCGCGGCGTCGGCGAAGTCGGCACCACGGTCTACTCCGTGCCGCAAGGCACGCTCGCCTATTGGGAAAAGCGCTTCGCCGACGAAGGCGTGGCGGATGTCGCCCGCGAGGAGAGCTTTGGTGAGAAACGGCTCAGATTTGCGGGTCCCGACGGAGACGGTTTCGCGCTCGTCGAGGCCAAGGCAGACAGCCGTGCGCCCTGGGTCAAGGGCGGTATTCCGGCCGACGAAGCGATCCGCGGCTTCCACTCGGTTGCGCTTCGGCTGAAGGATGGCGGCGCCACCGAAGAGCTCTTGAAGTTCATGGGCTACGAGGAGATCGAGAAATCAGCCAATGTCAGGCGGCTGGCCGTGAAGAACGGCAATGGCGCCGATGTCGTCGATATCGAATCGCTGCCGACCGCGGCCTTCGCCGATCTCGGCGCCGGCTCCGTCCACCATGTCGCCTTCGCCGTCGAGAACCGCGCCAAGCAGCTCGAAGTGCGCAAGGCGTTGATGGATACGGGTTATGGGGTGACACCGGTGATCGATCGCGATTACTTCTGGGCGATCTATTTCCGCACGCCGGGTGGCGTGTTGTTCGAAGTCGCCACCAACGAGCCCGGTTTCGACCGCGACGAGGACACCGCGCATCTGGGCGAAGCGCTGAAGCTGCCGACGCAGCATCAGCATCTGCGGCCCTATCTCGAGCAGCATCTGCAGAAGCTGGAAGGCTGAGATCATGAGCAAGGACGCTTACATCCACAAGGTGCTGCCCGGTTCGCCGGGCGGTCCCATGCTTTTCGTCTTCCATGGCACTGGCGGCGACGAGAGCCAGCTTCTGTCGCCGGGGCGCGATCTTGTGCCCCAGGCCACCATCATCTCGCCGCGCGGCGATGTGTCGGAACACGGCGCGGCGCGCTTCTTCCGCCGCACCGGTGAGGGTGTCTACGACATGGACGACCTGGCGCGGGGGACGAGCAAGATGGCTGAATTCGTCAAGGCGCATGTCGAAGCAGCCCATGTCGGGGCGGCCAAGCCGTCGGCGGTGCTGGGCCTCGGCTACTCCAACGGCGCCAACATACTGGCGTCCGTGGTGTTCGCCGAGCCAAGTCTGTTCGACGCCACGGTGCTGATGCATCCGCTGATCCCGTTCGAACCAAAGGTGGAGGGTAGCCTCGCCGGCCGACACATCCTGCTGACCGCCGGCAAGCGCGATCCGATCTGCCCGCCGAACCTGACGACGCGGCTCGAAGCCTATTTGCGTGCCGACGGCGCCGATGTCACAGTGGAGTGGCACGAAGGCGGGCACGAGGTGCGGCCAAATGAAATCGAAGCGGCGCGGCGGCTCTTTGCCGGTGTCGCGCAAGGAGTCTAGAAATGCCCGACCAACTGCCTGAGATCGAACTGGAAGACCGCGGCTCCAAGGGCCGCTATGTCCTGCGCGGCCCCGGTGGCGCCGAGGCCGAGATGACCTTCACCAAGATTGGCGAGCACCAGATCATCATCGACCATACCGAAGTGCCGGACGCGTTTCGCGGCCAGGGTGCCGGACTTCGGCTGGTCACCCGCGCCGTCGAGGATGCGCGCGCGGCGGGCAAGAAGATCATTCCGCTTTGCCCGTTCGCCAACGCCCAGTTCCGCCGCCATCCGGAATGGGCCGACGTGCTGAAGCAGTAGGGAGCGCGGCACTTCGTTGACAGGCGGCAGCGGGTGGATAAAGGGGCAACTCCCGCTGCCGGTCGGCTTTGTCATTTGCCGCGACCGGATATCTTGCCTAGATATGATATCTCGCCGTGCCGACAAACGAACTGAATGATCCCCTGATGACCGAAACAGACCTCGTCCCCGTCTTCGACGGCCACAACGATACGTTGCTGCGCCTTTATCAGTCCAAGAACGCGGACGTCGAAAAGCTGTTCATCGAGGGGAAATCGGGCGGTCATATCGACCTGCCGCGCGCGAAAGCCGGCGGCTTTGCCGGCGGCATGTTCGCGATCTTCCCGCCGCCGGTCGAGAAGGCCAGGCGAAGTGCCGTGCCATTGGCGCCCAGCGACAGCGAGCCGCTGCCGCCGGAGGTGCCGCGCGCCGATGCGCTCAATTCGACGATTGCGATGGCTTCGATCCTGTTCCGGCTGGAAAGGGCCGGGGCGCTTGCCGTCTGCCGCAGTGCCGGCGACGTGCGCAACGCCATGGCGCAAGGTACGATTGCCGCAGTCTTTCACATCGAGGGCGTCGAGGCGATCGATCCCGAACTCACCATGCTCGATGTGCTGCATGCCGCCGGCCTGCGTTCGCTCGGCATCGTCTGGAGCCGTCCAAATGCCTTTGGCCACGGCGTACCGTTCCGCTTTCCGTCCTCGCCGGACACGGGCCCGGGTCTGACCGATGCCGGCAAGGCGCTGGTCAAGGCCTGCAACGAGCTGAAGATCATGATCGATCTTTCGCATCTCAACGAAAAAGGCTTTCGCGATGTCGCCGGGCTCAGCGATGCGCCGCTGGTCGCCACGCACTCCAACGTGCATGCGATATGCGGCCACTCGCGCAATCTGACCGACTGGCAGCTCGGCGCGATCCGCGAGTCCGGCGGCATGGTCGGGCTGAACTTCGCCACCGGATTCCTGCGCGAGGACGGCCGCATGAATGCCGATACCAGCCTCGACATCATGGTACGCCATGTCGATTCCCTGCTGCAGGCGCTGGGCGAGGATGGCGTGGGCCTCGGCTCGGATTTCGACGGTGCCATGGTCCCGGCGGTCATCGGCGACGTCGCCGGCCTGCCGAAGTTGATCGATGCGCTGGCAGCGCGCGGTTTCGGCCGCGCCTTGATCGAAAAGATCGCCTATCGCAACTGGCTAAGCATGCTCGAAAGAACGATAGGTTAGAATTCGAAGCCCATGCGCTTCAGCCAGTCCCTGCCGACGCCGCGATCGCGGATGATCGGCAGCGGATCTTCGGAATCAAGCCGCGCGCAGATGCGGTAGACCTCGAGTGTCTCGGCGCTCATTTCGCCGCGCTTGTAGAAGAACATGGCAGCGGCATAGCGCGTGCGGCCGGACCATTTTTCACCGAGCGGCGTGTTGACCAGGTCCCACTGCTCGGCGGCTTCCCCATCTTCTTGCTGCTTGTCCGCTTCGTCGGCCATGGTCAGAAATCCGCCGGCGGATTGGCGGTGCGGCGGTCGAGTTTTATGAAGGGCCGTGCCACCACCTTGGCCCGCTTCATCAGCTTCTGGTATTGCAGCTCGCGCATGGCGTAGATCTCGACCCAGAGGTCGTCCACCATGGTATCACCATAGGGCCGCGCCAGCGAGGCGATGGCGATGTTGCGCTTGGCCATCGGCGACCACATGGCGGCGCTGACCAGGCCAACCTCCTGGCTTTTCTTGTGGTAGACGATGGCGTGTTCGGCGGGGATGTTGCCTTCGATCTCCAGCCCGACCAGCACATGGCGCAGCCTGCGTTTGGCGCGCGCTTCGAGGATGGCGCGGCGGCCGTTGAAGTGTCCTTTCTCCGGATCGATCATGAAGCCGAGCCCGATCTCGTCGGGCATGCGCAGGCGATCGGCGCGGATGGCATGTTCGGCGGTGGTGAAGTCGGCATTGGCAACGATCAGCCCGGCCTCGAGCCGCGCGCGATTCAGCGCCGTGTAGCCGATGGCACGGATGCCGCGCAGTTCGCCCGCTTTCATCAGCCGGTCCCACAGGCTCAGCGCCTTGTCGGCGGTCACGAACAACTCGTAGCCGAGATCGCCGGTGAAGCCGGTGCGCGAGATGGTGACGGTGCCGCCGTCATGGGCGAATTCGGCGAGGTCGAAGATCTTCAGTCTCTCGACACCGGTGAAGCCGGCATCGCGCAGCACGGCGAAGGAAGTTGGCCCCTGCAGGGCGAGCCCGGCGACGCCCTCGGTTTCTTCCTCGACGGTGACGTCGAATCCAATGGCGCTGTCCAGCAACCAGGGCAGATGCCGCTCCTGCGAACACAGGCGAAAGCGCGTCGGCGACAGGCGAAACAGCGTGCCGTCGTCGAGGACAAAGCCTTCGTCGTCACACCAGGCGGTATAGTGGACACGGCCAGGTCTCAGCTTGGTCACGTCGCGCAAGGTCACGCGGTCGAGGAAGGCCTCGGCATCCGGTCCTTCGATCCGGTATTTGGTCATCGGCGAGATGTCGAACAGCGCCGCCTGGCTGCGGATGGCGAAATATTCCAGCTCCTCGTCCCACAGCGAATGCGGCGCGCGGTAGCCCGCCCAGTTATACCAGTCCTGAGTCCTGGCCAGTGCATCGAGGCGCGGCTGGAACGGGGTGCCGAGGCGCAGCGTGCGGAAATGGCCTTGCGCGGCGATGCGCGCGGAAACAGCCGCGCTGGCGGTCTTTGCAACGGGCTTCTTCCTGGTTGCCTGGGCCATGACCTACCTCTTCATCGCAATGATGCGCCGCGCGGCGTTGAGCCCGGGTGCGCCGGAGACACCGCCACCGGGATGCGAGCCGGCACCGGCCAGGAACAATCCTTCAAGCGGCGTGTCGTAGCCGGACCAACCCGAGACGGGACGCGAGATCAGCATCTGGTCGGCCTGCAATTCGCCGTGGTGCCAATGGCCTCCCGGCATGCGGTAACGCGTGTCGATATCGGCCGGCGTCAGCAACTCGGCATGGACAACGCTCTTGCCGATGCCCGGCGCGTAAGCCTCGAGCTGCGCCATGACTGCCTTGAGGAATTTCGGCTTGCCGGTTTTCCAGCCTTCCTTCAGCGCGTAGGGGGCGTATTGCACCACAGCCGACAGCACACAGGCTCCATCAGGCGCGAGCGACGGATCGGCGAGGCTGGGCAGGGTGATCTCCATCACCGGCTCGGCCGAGAACTCGCCATATTTGGATGGATTGAAGGCGCGTTCGACATGATCGGGCGAAGGCGCGATGACCAGCCTGCCCTTGTGGCCGGCGGCATCGACGCCGGCGAATTGCGGCGGCCGATCGAGCGCCAGATTGAGTTTCGCCGCGTCGCCCTTCATCCGAATGTTCTTCACCTTGCGCACGAAGCCGGTGTCGAGCTCGCGCGGCCCGACAAGGTCGAGGAAGGTTGTCGCTGGATTGATGGCGGAGATGACCGTCCTGGCGCGCAGCTCCTCGCCGGTGTCGAGCGTGACGCCTATGGCGCGGCCTTTCTCGACGATGATCTTTCCAACGGAAGCCGATGTCCGGACGGTGACGCCGGCCATCTCCGCCGCGGCGCGGATGGCGGCGACAACGGCCCCCATGCCGCCTTGCGGCAGCATCTGTGCTCCGGATGCCCCGCCGTTCTCGCCGGCGAGGCGATAGTAGAGGCCGAGCAGCGAGGTCGGCGAGCGCGGGCCGAGATGGCTGCCGAGCGTCGCATCGAAGGCGAGCAGGCCTTTCAGCCGGTCGTCTGCGAGCTGTTCGTCGAGCAGGTCGGCGACGTTCATGAGCAGCACGCGCAGGAAGTCGCGCATGTCTTCCTTGCCGAGCTTTTTCAGCGCCAGCGCGGTCTGGCCGAGTGACGCGGTCTCGAGCAGCGACATGCCGGCGAGATCGGGCGCGCGTCGAGACAGGAACGGCTTCAGGATGCCGGCATAGCGCAGCAGCTGCGCGCGCAATTCCTTCCAGGCCGATTGCTCGGAGGAACTGGTACCGGTCAGCACTTCGCCATAGGCGCCATGCAGGACCAAAGATGGGCCGTCCTTCGACAGTGCCGCCGATGGCAGGAAGTCCGCGCGGGTGATTTTCAGCCCGTGTTTCTCCAGCTCCAGCGTCTTCACCACGTCGGGGTGCAGCCGGTTCAGCACATGGGCGATCGATGAGACGCGAAAGCCCGGCGCGAATTCCTCGGTGCGCGCGGCGCCGCCGGTTTCGCTGCCCGCTTCCAGCAGGAGCACCTTGCGGCCGGCCTTGCCAAGCGTCGCCGCGGCGACGAGACCGTTGTGGCCGCCGCCGATGACAAGCACATCCCATCTTGGTGCATCAAATGACGTCATGGGCCGGGCTCATATGCGAGGTGGATTTGGCGAGATCGCGCAGGATTTCGGCAGCGGCATTGCGGCCGGGCGCGCCCATGACGCCGCCGCCCGGATGGGTGGAGGAGCCGCACATATAGAGACCGCCGACCGGCGAGCGGTATTGCGCGTAGCCCGGCACCGGGCGATTGAACAGAAGCTGGTCGAAGGTCAGTTCGCCCTGGAAAATGTTGCCTTCGGTGAGGCCGACCTCGGCTTCGATCTCGCGCGGCGTGCGCACCTCCATGTGGATGATGCGGTCGCGGAAGCCCGGCGAATACTCTGATATCTGCGCAATCACGCTCTCGGCGAAGCCGTCGCGATCGGCATCGGTCCATTCGCGGCCGTTCACCTTGGGCGGCGCGTATTGCACGAAGCAGCTCATGAAATGCTTGCCCGGCGGCGCCATGGTCGGGTCGAGCATCGTCGGGATCACCATGTCGAGGAAAGGATCGGCCGACCAGCGCCCGGCCTTCCAGTCGTCATAGGCGCGTTCCATGCGTTCCATCGAATCGGTGAAATGCATGTCGCCGCGATAGACCGGCGAATCCTTCGGCAGCGCCGGGAATTCCGGCATCGAATCGAGCGCGATGTTGACCTTGCCTGACGAGCCGCGGATCTTGAAGTTCCTGACCCGGCGCAGGAAAATGTCGGGCAGTTCCTTCTCCTCGACAAGCTTCAGGAAGGTGCGCTTCACGTCGGCATTGGAGACGACGAGCTTGCCGTAGATCTCCTCGCCGCCAGCCAGCACCACGCCCTTGGCTTTGCCGCGTTGGACCAGCACATGGTCGACCTCGGCGCCGGTGCGGATGGTGCCGCCCGAGGCCTTGAACGACGCGGCCAGCGCCTTGGTGACCGCGCCCATGCCGCCGCGCGCATAGCCCCAGGCGCCGACCGAGCCGTCGACCTCGCCCATATAGTGATGCAAGAGCACGTAGGCTGTGCCGGGCGACATCGGCCCGAGCGCGGTGCCGATGATGCCGGACAGAGCGAAGTTGGCCTTGATGACATCGGTCTCGAAATACTCGTCGAGGAATTCCGAGATCGACATGGTCCAGAAGCGTAGCGTCAGCGCCATTTCTTCCGCCGACAGGCCGGCAAACTTCCTGCCGAGATAGAGCAACTCGCCGAGGTCGCGCGGCTTGAGGCTGGTCGGGTCGGGCGCGGTGCGCATCAAGAGCGGCTGAATGAAACGGCACTGCCGTGTCACGTCGCGGGCGTAGCGGTCATAGGCTTCGGCGTCTCGCTTCGAGAAGCGGGCGAATTCGCGCCGGTGCGCATCATGGTCGCGGTAGTTGGCGAGGTAGTCGCCGTCGCGGGTGAACACCGCGCCGCCCTCATAGGAGATGACCTGCAGGCCGAAGCGCGGCAGTTCGAGGTCACGCATGATTTCGGGACGGAACAGCGAGCAGACATAGGAGCAGTTGGAATAGAGGAAACCGGGTGTCAGCTCGCGGCTGGTGGCGGCACCGCCGACCCAGTCGTTCTTCTCCACCACCAGCACGTCGAGCCCGGCGCGCTGCAGATAGCAGGCGTTGACCAGGCCGTTGTGTCCGCCGCCGATAACGATCGCGTCCCAAGCTTTCATTGTGGCCAGTCTCTTTGTTTCTGCGCAATTCCCAAGGCGTGCGCTGTGCGGTTTCCCGGGAAAACGCTCATACTTTTCCTGGAAATGCCCAGTGCGACCCGCTGTTCATTTTTGCGTGATCTATTCCCGAATATGCGGAATTTGGCATGGCATCGGCCATTCTGTCCAGCCATTCTGAATGAATGTTCAACAAATGATGTTGCGTTTTCTCGGGCATGCGCTAGGCTTTGCCGGCGTTCGAACTGGGCAATCATCGATTGGGGATCGAGGGCTGATGATCGAAACGGCAGACGCCGAGCCGGAGTATGACGACACCGCGATCCGCTTCCTCGAGGCGCTGTGGGGCGAGGGATATCTGTCGCCGGGCGGTCCCGATGAGGTCGACCGGGTGGTCGAAGGGCTTTCGCTCAAGGGCAAGACGGTCCTCGATATCGGCTGCGGCTCCGGCGGCATCACCTTGCATCTGATCGAGCGCCACGGCGCCGCCCATGCCACCGGCTTCGATGTCGAACAGCCGGTGATCGAAGCGGCCAGACAGCGAGCCGCGACGCGTGGCTTCGCAAATCGCGCCAGCTTCGTTCAATCGCCTCCTGGACCGCTGCCTTTTGCCGATCGCTCCTTCGATGTCGTCTTCTCCAAGGATGCGCTGCTGCATGTGCCCGACAAGGACGCCTTGTTCGCCGAAATCTTCCGCGTGCTGAAACCGGGTGGCGTCTTTGCCGCTTCCAACTGGATGATTTCGCATGACGGCGAACCGTCACCCGAGATGAAGGCCTATGTCGCCGCCGAAGGGCTGTCCTTCGCCATGGCCTCGCCGGCGCGCTATGCGCAGGCGATGCGTGGCGCCGGCTTTGGCGACATCACCGTGCGCGACCGCAACCCCTGGTACCGCGAGGTCGCGCGCGGGGAACTCGCACGGCTCAAGGGACCGCTCTACCTCCAGGCCGCGGCCGCGGTCGGCGCGGCCTATGTCGACAAGAACATCAGGACCTGGGAGGCAATGCAGAAGGTGCTTGACAGTGGCGAGCACCGCCCCACTCATCTGCGCGGTTGGAAGCCGGTTGGGTAGCCGGCAATGCTGGAGACCGTCACATCCATGAAGACTTCCGAGGCCAGGGACGTTCTCGCCGAAACGACGCGAAAGAGCGACGCCGAAAAGCGCGGCCGCAAGGCTTCGAAGGAGGTCCGTCAATTGCAGCTGATCGAGGCAACGATCGATTCGCTGGCCAGGCGCGGCTACGCCGAGACGACGATGGCCGATGTCGCCGATGGCGCCGGCCTCTCGCGTGGCATCGTCAACTTCCATTTCGAGAGCAAGGAAAAGCTGCTGATCGCGACGCTGCAGCATATGTATGACGAGTACTCTGCGCATTGGCGCGCCGCGCTGCAGAAGGCAGGCGACGATCCGGCACGGCAGCTGCAGCAACTGGTGTGGGCCGACTTCGATCGCTCGATTTGCAACAAGCGCAAGCTCGCCGCCTGGCTGGCCTTTTGGGGCGAGGCCAAGTCGCGGCCCACCTATCAGGCGCTGAGCAGTTCGCGCGATAATTATTACCAGCAGGTCTTCATCGATCTCTGCACGGCGCTCAAGCAGAGCGGCGCGTATGCCTATGAGCCCCAGGTGATGGCGCTGGCGCTGTCGGCCATGCTGGAAGGGCTGTGGCTGCGGCTGATGATGGGCACCGAGGACACAACGCGCGAAACAGCCTTGCAGGCGGCCAATGCTTTTTTGGCCGCTGCCTTCCCGAAGCATTACGGTTAGCAACAGCCGGCCGCCAAGACCGGCAAGACCAAAAGAGGATGGAACAGCATGAAGAAACTTAGCCGACGCCTGACATTGACATTGGCGCTGGGCGGCGCGCTTGCGGCTTCGGCGGCAGCGTTCGCCGTCGCCGCGGACAAGGACCTGATCGTGTTCGACTGGTCCGGTTACGAGGACCCGAGCTTCCACCCGAAATATGTCGAGAAGAACGGCGATTCGCCGACCTTCGCCTTCTTCGGCGACGAGGACGAGGCTTTCGAGAAGGTCCGTTCCGGCTTCAAGGCCGATCTCGGTCACCCCTGCTCGCAGAGCGTGACGAAGTGGCGCGAAGCCGGGCTGCTGCAACCGCTCGATACCTCGAAGATCACGGGCTGGAAAGACCTCAATCCCGGCATCATGGCGATGAAAAATCTCGCCACTACCGATGATGGCAAGGCATGGTTCATGCCGTGGGACTGGGGCAACACGCAGCTCACCTACAATTCCTCCAAGATCGACGCCAAGGACGTGCAGTCGCTGAAGGCGTTCGCCGATCCGAAGTTCAAGGGCCGGGTGTCGATCGGCGACAATGTCGACGATGCCTATGCGCTGGCGAGCCTGGCCATCGGCCTGCGGGACTGGACCAAGATGACGGACGACCAGTTCAAGCAGGCGTCCGACTTCCTGCGCCAGGTGCACAAGAACGTCCGCTCCTACTGGACCGATACCACTGACATCGTGCAGCTGCTGAGCGGCGGCGAGGTCGACCTAGCCTGGGCCTGGAACGACGCGACGGTGCAGTCCGTCAAGGCAGGCGTGCCGATCAAGTCCGTAAAGGATACCAACGAAGGCATCTCGACCTGGGTCTGCGGCTATGTGCTGTTCAAGGATGCGCCCGGCAACATCGACAAGGCCTATGATTACCTGAACGCTGTCAACGATCCGGAGACCGCCAAGGTGCTGGTCAAGGACTGGGGCTATGGCCAGGCCAATGCCAAGGGCATGGCCGGCGTCGATCCTGCGATCCTGAAGGAAAAAGGCTATGACGACGTGCAGAAATTCGTCGACAAGACGCTGTTCCAGTCGCCGCTGCCGTCCGATCTCAAGCTGAAGATGATCGCTGAATTCGAGAAGATCAAAGCCGGGTACTGAGCTCGTTCCACGGTCCGTCCGCTGCCGCCTCGGTGCAGCGGACGACCCTCGCCAAAGCAGATGATTTCTCCTAACCTCGCGGCAGCTTTTTCGCCAAGGGGGAGTTTCACATGACGCCAATGCTACGCCGCCTTGCACTTGCCGCCGCCTGCATGATCGGCGCCGGCGGGGTCTATGCCTGGGCGGAAGGCGGCGGCGATCTCGTGGTGTTCGACTGGTCCGGCTACGAGGACCCGCTGCTGCATCCGGCCTACACCGCCAAACACGGCGCCGAGCCTACCTTCGCCTTCTTTGGCGACGAGGATGAAGCCTTCGAGAAGATGCGGGCAGGCTTCAAGGCCGATATCGCGCATCCCTGTTCGCAAAGCGTGGCGAAGTGGCGCGATGCGGGGCTGTTGCAGCCGCTCGATACATCCCGGATTGCCGGCTGGAAGGACCTCAATCCCGGCATCATGGCGATGAAGAACCTCGCCACCACCGAGGACGGCAAGGCCTGGTTCATGCCGTTCGACTGGGGCAATACGGCATTGCTCTACCGCACAGACAATGTGACGGCCGAGCAGGCGCAGTCGCTGCGGATCCTGGCCGACCCGAAATTCAAGGGCCGCGTCACCATCGGCGACAATGTCGACGACGCCTACGCGCTGGCGAGCCTGGTGATCGGCCTCAAGGACTGGACCAAGATGACCGACGCGCAATTCAAGGAGGCATCCGATTTCCTGCGCCAGGTGCACAAGAACATCCGTCTCTACTGGACCGACTCGAGCGATATCGACCAGGCCTTTTCCGGCAATGAGGTCGACCTCGCCTGGGGCTGGGGCCAGACACTGATCGCCATGAACGGGCAAGGCGTTCCCGTCGCCATGAACCGCGATACCAAGGAAGGCATGTCGACCTGGGTGTGCGGCTACGTGCTGATGAAGGACGCGCCGGGCAAGCTCGACCAGGCCTATGATTTCCTGAATGCGGTCAACGCGCCCGATATTTCGAAATACATGGTCACGACATTCGGCTACGGCCATGGCAACAGCGCCGGCATGGCCGCGATCGACCACAAGGTGCTGGCCGAGCGCGGCTTCGACGACATCGACAAGTTCCTCGACAAGACGCTGTTCCAGCAGCCGGTCGCGCCTGATCTGAAGAAGCGCATGGTCGACGAATTCGAGAAGATCAAGGCGGGCTATTGACGAGCGAACTGGAAAGAACCGACGTCGTCGTCGTCGGTGCCGGCTTCACCGGCCTGTCGGCTGCGCTTGAGTTGAAGCAGGCCGGCATAGGCTTCCTGCTGCTCGAAGCGCGCGACCGTGCCGGTGGACGGGTCGAGGCGGTCCGCAACGGACTTGGCGAGCGCATCGACAGCGGCGGCCAGTTCCTGTGCGAGGACATGCCGGAAGTGATGGCGCTTGCGAAGGCACGCGGCAAGACGTTCGTCACCACCTATGTCGAGGGCGATTTCATCACCCATCCGTCGATGCCGGCCAAGGAGGCCAAGCAGACCTATCATGGTGCGATGGCGATCCGCGAGCGCATGAACGGCATCGAGCCGGGCGATCCTTCGATAGAAGGCATGAGTGTCGCGACCTGGCTGGAACGCCAGCGTGATCCCACCGATGCCAAGACGGCCTTCCGCTCGATGATCGAAGGCCTGTGGTGCCTGCCGATGGACAAGGTGCCGCTCTGGTACCTGATCGACAATGACCGGCGCATCACCAACGAAGTGCCCGAACTGCAGTATTCCCTGCGCGAGACCATGCAGTCGCTGGCCGAGGATCTTTCTGGCGATCTCGGCGACCGGGTGCGGCTGAACGAACCGGTCACGCGCATCGAGCATGGGCCGCAAGGCGTTCGTGTCGTCACGGGCAATGGCGCGATCGAAGCGCGACACGTGCTGGTCGCGTTCCCGCCGGCGAGGTCCGCGAAGCTCGATTTCGCACCACCCTTGCCGACGAGACTCGCGACGGCGCTTGGCGTCTGGGAAAGCGGCGCGGTGATCAAGATCCTGGTGCGCTATCCCAAACCATTCTGGCGCGAGCAAGGTTTGAGCGGCATGGTGATGTGGCGCGACCTGCCCGGGCTGTTCGCCTGCGATGCCAGCAAGGATGCGGAGCATGCCGCGCTCGTCGTCTTCATCGGCGGACCTCTCGCGCTGCGCTGGCGGGGGCTGAGCGAAACGGCACTTCGTGCGGAAGTGACGGCACGATTGCAGGAAGCGCTCGGTCCGGATGCCGGCGATATCCTTGATTTCAGTTCGCGCGATTGGATACACGATCGCTGGAGTGGCGGCGCCTATAGCGACCTCATCGTCGACGTGACGGCCAGGGATGCCGAGCGGACGATTCTTGCGGGTGCGCCGCCGGTGCATTTCGCCGCTTCGGAACTGTCGCCGTCATTCCCCGGCTATGTCGAAGGCGGGATCGTCGCCGGGCGCATCGCGGCCGGAAAGATAATCGCCGAGCTTGTTGGCTGAGCATGATCCTTTCCGCTATTGGGGATGATACTTCAATCCCCCATCGCCACCAGCGCTTCCGGATCGTAGGCGAGACGGATCGGGGTGCCGACGGGAATGTCGTCGGCACCGAAATCGTTGGTCTCGGTCACCGATAGCGGCTTTTCCAGTCCGGGTATCTCGACGATCAGATGGGTGATCTCGCCGAAATAGTGGCGTTCGACCACCTTGCCGGCGACCTCGAATTTTGCCGTCGCATTGTCCCACAAAACACGCAGGCGCTCGGGCCTTATGCCGAGCGTAGCGGCGCCGCCATTGCGCACGAAAGTCTTCGGCTTGTCAGTCTTGACGCGACCGAAGCCCAGCGTGTCGACGACCAGCGAGGCACCGTTCTCCTCGACGATCTCGGCCTTGACGAAGTTCATGCCGCCGAGGAAGTCGGCGACCTGGCGGTTGACCGGACGCTGGTAGATTTCCTTGGGCGAGGCGACCTGCGCGATCCTGCCGCCGAACATGACGGCGATCCGGTCGGACATGGCGAGCGCTTCGTACTGGTCGTGGGTGACCAGCACGAAGGTGATGCCGACTGCCTGCTGCAGGCGGCGCAGTTCGACCTGCATCTGCTCGCGCAGCTTCTTGTCGAGCGCCGACAGCGGCTCGTCGAGCAGCAGCACCTTGGGCCGCATCACCAGTGCGCGGGCAAGCGCCACGCGCTGGCGCTGGCCGCCTGACAGTTCGGTGGCCAGCCGCTTGCCAAGGCCGGTCAGCGAAACCTGCGCCAATGCCTCCTCGACGCGGCGCTTCTCTTCGCCGCCCTGCAATTTCAGCCGCTTCAGCCCATAGGCGACATTCTGCTCGACATTGAGGTGCGGGAAGATCGCATAGCTCTGGAACACCATGTTGGTCGGCCGTCGGTTGGCCGGGATGCCTTCCATCGGCTGGCCGCCGACCGCGATCGAACCGCTGGTCGGGTTGTCGAAGCCGGCGATCATGCGCAAAAGCGTGGTCTTGCCGCAGCCGGACGGCCCGAGCAGCGAGAAGAATTCGCCCTCCCGGATGGTCAGGGAGGCATCGTCCAGCGCCTTGAACGATCCATAGTTGCGGGTGACGTTGCGGATCTCGATCATTGCCCGATCGGACTGGGCCCGATCGGATTGGAGGCGCTCGATCTGCGGCTGTTCAGGCATAGAGGCCTCCCTCGTTCTGGGTGCGTCTGGCCGCGCGGCGGCGCAGGATTTCGGCAACTGTCATCAACAGGAAAGAAGCAACGAGCAGCAGCGTGCCCAGCGCCAGCACGCCTGGCAGTTTCGAGGCGAAGCGCAACTGGCCCCAGATGTAGATCGGCAGCGTCGCTTCGGTGCCGGTCAGGAAGAAGGCGATGATGAATTCGTCGAGCGAGATGGTGAAGCAGACGAGCAGGCTCGAGATGATGGCCGGCGCCACCATCGGCAGCGTCACCCGCCGGAAGGTGCCGAAGGCGCTTTCGCCGAGGTCGGCGGAGGCTTCCTCCAGGCTGCGGTCAAAGCCTTCGAAACCGGAGGTCAGCACCGTCATCGAATAGGGGATGCAGACCAGCACATGGCCGAGCACGACGGTGAACAGCGACAGGCTCAAGCCCAGTTGCAGCATCACCAGCAGCATGGAGATGGCGACGATCACCTCGGGCAGCACCAGCGGCGCCATGATCAGGCCGTTGATGGTGCGGCGACCGGGATAGCGGTAGCGGGTGATCGAGCGGGCGGCGAGGATGCCGAGCACCGTGGCGAGAACCGATGCGCAGACACCGACTTTGAGGCTGTTCCAGGCGGCGTCGAGCAGGGCCGGCGTGTGCGGCAGGTCCGCATACCATTGCAGGGTGAAGCCGGTGAGCGGGAATTTCGGCGTAGGTGCGGTGTTGATCGAGAAGATCGGCAGGAAGATGACGGGCAGATAGAGGAAGACGATATAGAGGAACGCATAGACGGACAGCCAGCCGCCCGAAAGGAAACGCCGTGCCCTCATCGTGCCAGCCTCTGCAAGGCGCGGATGATCAGCACCGTGGCGCCGGCCATCAAGGTGACGATCAGCATGGTGGTGACGGAAAGGGCGGCACCAAGCGGCCAGTTGGCGGCCTTGCCGAACTGCGCCTGAATGGCATTGGCGATCATGACGCCGTCCTTGCCGCCGACGAGCTTCGGCGTGACGTAGTCGCCAACGGTCGGGATCATGACGATCAGCGCCGCCGAGATGACGCCTGGCGCCGACAGCGGCAAGGTCACGCGCAGGAACGAACGCAAGGGGCCATCGCCAAGATCGGTGGCCGCTTCGACCAGCGTGCGGTCGACCTTCTCCAGCGAGACGAAGATCGGCAGGATGGCGAAGGCCGCCCAGGCGTGGGTAAGCGTGATGATGACGGCGCTCGAATTGTAGAGCAGGGCCGTCGAAGGCTCGTCGATGATGCCGAGGCCCATCAGGCCGGAATTCAGGACCCCATTGTAGCCGAGGATGACCTTCCAGGACATGACGCGCAGGAGATAGCTGGTCCAGAACGGGATGGTGATGAGAAACAGCCACAGGCTCTTGTGACGGCCGCCATGGAAGGAAATGAAATAGGCGATCGGGTAGGCGAGGATGACGGTGAACAGGCTCACCGTCAGCGAGATGTAGAGCGAGCGCAACAACAGATCCCGGTAGATCGGTTCGGTCAGCGCGACGCGATAGTTTTCCAGCGTGAAGGTGCGGTCGATGGTCAGGTAATGCTGCGTCCAGAAGGAATGGGCGATGACCACCAGGATCGGTAGGACCAGCAGGATGAGCGCGTAGAGAAAGGTCGGGCTGATCAAGGCAAAGCCCTGTACCGGCTCGGACTGCAGAAGGGCATTTCGTCTGGCCCGCGTCATGCGCAGCGGGGGCGACCCTTCCGCAGCCGCCGTCATTGCCAGGCTCCCGGGGGCAGGGTTCCGGGCGTGATTTCGGTTGCTGGCCTGGACTGTTCCGCCATGCGGCATCCCATTGTGCTGGCGCCGACTTGTTGTTCCCCTTGCCGGCTTTCTTTCATCATGCCCGTATCCGCGGATTGAAATCAAGCGCTATTTCTGCAATATTGATTGAACGGACATTCAGAATGAAGCCAAGAAAGCCAGGATTTTCGGCATTTGACGCTGAATTGCATGCCCGAGAAGAAATCGACGAGATGATGTGGAGGCGATCATGGCGGCTGCGAGAGATCTAAGGGCGACCGAGACGGCCGAGGCCGGCGGCGACGATGCCATCGAACTGGCCAAGCACCATCTCATCCAGCCCTGGCCTTATGCCGGTTCCGTCGGTGCGGAAGCACGCGCGCTGATCGGCGAGGGCGACGGCATCTACATCACCGACAACACCGGCAAGCGGCTGATCGACGGTCCGGCCGGCATGTGGTGCGTCAATGTCGGCCACCGCCGCGAGGAACTGGCGAAGGTGATGTACGACCAGGCGATGGCGTTGTCCTACAACACGCCCTGGTACACGATGAACGCGCCATCGGCGGAGCTTGCCATGCGCATCGCCGGCCATGCGCCGGGCGATCTCAGCCATGTCTTCTACACCACTGGCGGCTCTTCGGCCGTGGAGACGGCACTGCGCTTCATGCAGTTCTATAACAATGTGCGCGGTCGCCCGGAAAAGAAGCTGATCCTCTCGCGCGGCGGTGCCTATCACGGCTCGACCTATCTGTCGGCCTCGCTCAACGGCCGCCCGCGCGACCGCGACTGGATGGATGGTGCCGACGAGCTGGTGATCAAGCTGTCCTCGCCCGATCCGTTCCGCCGTCCGCAAGGCATGAGCCTTGCCGCTTTCACCGATTTCCTCGTCGACCAGTTCCGCGACACGGTCGCCCGTGTCGGCGCCGACAGAATAGGCGCCTTCGTCGGCGAGCCGGTGCAGGCCTCCGGCGGCGTCGTCGTGCCGCCCGATGGCTATCTCGGACGCATCCGCGAGATCTGCCGCGACAACGACATCCTCTATGTCTCCGACGAGGTGGTGACGGGCTTTGGCCGGCTTGGCCATGTCTTCGCCTCGGGCGACGTGTTCGGCATCGACCCCGACATGATCACCTTCGCCAAGGGCGTCACCTCGGGCTATTTTCCGCTCGGTGGCGTCATCATCTCGGAACGGCTGCTTGAAGAACTGCGCCGCTCGAACCATCCCGATGCGATGTTCGGCCACGGCCTGACCTACACCAGCCATCCCGTCGGTTGCGCCGTGGCGCTGAAGAACCTCGACCTGCTGGAAGAAAGCGTGCTTGCGCACACGCAGGCGGTTGCCCCTTATTTCCAGGCGCAGCTGAAGACGCTGGAAGAATTGCCGTTGGTCGGCGAGGTGCGCGGCGTGGGGCTGATGGGCTGCGTCGAATGCGTCGCCGACCGCGACAGCAAGGACCCGCTGCAACTTGACAAGGATGTCGGCAAACGCATCGACGCCCATTGCCATGAGCTTGGCCTGCTGGTGCGTCCGCTGATCAACATGTGCGTGATGTCGCCGCCGCTGATCATCACGCGCGAGCAGATCGACGATATGGTCGAAATCCTGCGCGAAGGCATTTCACGCACGATGGATGACTTGCGTCGGGAAGGCGTGTGGCAGGGGTAAGGCTGACCTTCTCCCCTTTTCACGGGCGTGAACGTCTGTTGGACCATCCGGGCCCAGCAGTGCAACGCGCCCCGCGCTCCAAATTGTGCGACCCGACCAGCACGGTGAAGCCGTGCGTAACCAGGTCCTTCCCGATCTGAAGGCCGATGCCCTGGTTGGCCCGGTGACCAGGGCGACGGGTTTGTCCTGCATGGTGATCTCCTCCGGTCTTCCGGATCTATGCAGCGGCGCGTTCGCCGGCAGGCCGGCGGCGCAGATCGGCTTGCAGGATCGCCGGCGGGTTGTAGTTGGCCTCATTCAGTCCGACATCGGTTCCCGGCGGGACGATCTGATCGATCCGATCCAGAACGTCGTCGCCGAGGCGAACCTCGGCGCCGGCGAGCAGATCGTCGAGATGCTGCATTGTGCGCGGTCCAAGAATGGCCGATGTCACGCTCCGATGAGCCATCACGAAAGCCATCGCCATGTGGGTGAGTGACAGTTCGGCTTCGTTCGCCAACGGGATGAGTTGCTCGACCGCATCCAGGCTGCGCTCATCCGACATTTGCCTGGGCATGTATTTTACCCGCAGGCTGTCGGGCATCTTCTGCCCCTTGCGGTAACGCCCGGTGAGCATGCCTTTCGACAATGGACTCCAGACCATCGCTCCCATTCCATGTCGCTCGCAGGTGGGAAGCACGTCGCGCTCGATGCCGCGATCGAGGATCGAATAGGGCGGCTGTTCCGTGCGGAAACGGGCTAGCCCGTGCCGCTCGGCGACCCATTGGGCCTCGACGATCTCGGAGGCCGGGAAGGTCGAGGATCCGATCGCCCGCACCTTGCCGGCGCGCATCAGATCGGTGAGCGCGGAAAGCGTTTCCTCGATGTCTGTGTCCGGTGCTGGCCGATGGATAAGGTAGAGATCGATATGGTCCGTTTGCAGACGGCGCAGCGACGCCTCCACAGCCTGCATGATCCAGCGTCGTGAATTGCCCTGGCTGTTCGCGTCTTCCCCCATGGGGCCCATTCACCTTGGTGGTCAGCACGATGTTGTCGCGCCGGCCCTTCAGCGCCTTGCCGACGATCTCCTCCGACTCGCCGCGGCTATACCGGTCGGCGGTGTCGATAAAGTTGATGCCGTGATCCAGGGCCTTGTGGATTATGCGGATGCAATCGTCGTGGTCGGGATTGCCCAGTCCGCCGAACATCATCGCGCCCAGGCAGTAAGGGCTGACCTTGATGCCGGTCCGTCCCAGTGTGCGGTAGTGCATAACGTTCTCCTTGGTGCAGGGTTGTGGCCAGCACTGCCTTGCTGTGCTATTCAGCCTAAGCGGAACAGTATTCCGTTTTATACGGAACAATGTTCCGTTTTGTAAGCGGGTGTGCCGTGAACGACCAGACAGACGATTCGGATGGTGGCCTGGAGCCTCAGGCTCGCGCCGACCGGCGCGTGCGCGCCGACGCTCGGCGCAATCTCGAAACGCTGCTCCAGACGGCCATGGCGGTGTTTGCGAGCTCCGGCGTGGATGCGCCGGTGCGCGAGATCGCGGAAAGGGCGGGCGTCGGCGTCGGCACCGTCTATCGGCACTTTCCGCAGCGCTCCGACCTGATCGCCGCCGTCTTCCGCCGCGAGATCGATGCCTGCGCGGACGCAGCATCGATCCTGTCGGCCGGCCACGGACCCTTCGATGCGCTGGCGAACTGGATGCAGCGATACGCGGCCTTCGTCGCGGCCAAGCGCGGGCTCGCCAAGGCCCTGCATTCAGGAGATCCGGCCTTCGACAGTCTGCCGGGTTACTTCGACCAGAGGTTGCGGCCTGCCCTGCGCACGCTTCTGAAGACCGCGACCGACGCCGGCGAAATTCGTGCCGATGTCGATGCCGACGAGCTTCTGGGCGCGGTGGCGAGCCTGTGCATGTCGGCCCACAATGCCGGAAGCGGCCGCGCGGAGCGCATGGTCGCTCTCCTCGTCGACGGGCTGCGCCACGGCGCGAAGTCGTCGTAGCGGGGCCGCACCAGCATCGCTCGGCCCGGTTTGAAGCGAGCCACATTTGCCCGCACGGGGTCCGGTTGCGCCTCGCCTGGAGCAATTCCAGGAAAAGTGTGAAACGGCTTTCGGTCCGGAATTGCGTAAAAACAAATAGCCAGAGCGGTTCGCCGTTTCCGTGAAATAGTGAACTGCTCTAGGACCGCGACCTGAGCGCGTCGTTCAGATTCCACATGTCCTTCTCCTCGGGCGCGGTCTCGAGGCCCAGCACCGGCAGCATCTTGCGCAGATGGTCGTGGTGGGTCCGCACACCGTATTCGAGGTCTGAGAGATAAAAGCCCTCAAAGGCTTCGGAGAGCATGGATTCGTTCGACCACACGGACAGTTGCACATCTTCCGACATGGTGTCGCGGTCGATGCGGAAGGACAGGTACCTGGCGGCGGCCTGCTCGCGGCTTTCGTCACGGTAACGGTAGATGGCGCCGCGCAGCAGGGTCTGACCCGTCGACAGCGGAAACTCCTGATAGAACTGCACGGATTCCGGCATCACCGAAATGACCGCATTGGGGAAAATGCCGTAGTAGACCCATGCCTTCTTCAGATAGTCCGGCAAGTGCGTCGGCTCAGGCGCGATCTTGACGTAGTTCCTGACGCTCCAGCGGCGGCCGGCATGCGGGTTGTAGGTGGCGAAGGATCGCGACACGCCGTTGATGAAGGGCTCATCGAAATAGGTCGCGCCATAGAGATCCTGCAAGGCGGGATGCGCCATGGCGACGTGATAGCCCTCATTGTCGACATCGCGCACCGACTTCCAGTTGACCGGGGTCTTCTGGGTCCAGATGCCCCAGGACGGCACCATGTCGGCGGCATTGTAGTGCGCGAATTCGGGTTCGATCGGCTTCATCAGTTCGGCGACCGAAGGCTGCGGGCCGCCATTGCGGAAGCGGATGAAAATGAAGCCCATCCAGATTTCGAGATCGAGCTGCATCAGGCCGAACTCGGTCTTGTCGAGGTCGGGGAAGGAGCGCGGGCGCGCGGCGCCGCGTAGTGTGCCGTCGAGATTGTAGACCCAGCCATGGAACGGGCACACCAGCGCGTTCTTGCAATTGCCCTGGCTGTCAGCGACGACGCGGCTGCCGCGATGGCGGCACATGTTGTTGAAGCCGCGCACGACGCCGTCCTTGCCGCGCACGATGAGGGCACGTTCGCCGACCACGTCCATGGTCAGGTAATCGCCGGCGTTCGGGATGTCGGAAACATGGCCGACGATCTGCCAGTGGTTGCGGAAAACATGCTCCTTCTCGAGTTCGAGAAGGGCATCGGAATGGTAACTCCAGCCCGGTAGTCCCCGCCGGTCCCAATCGTTGGGGATCGCCACGTCACGGAGGTGCGGGTTCATAAAACGTCTCTTCTTTTTGTTGAATAATCATTCAATAAAATCATATTTTGCATTGAAATGCAATGGCTTGTGAAAATACGAAGGATTCTGAGGCGAGACTTGGGCGTCGCCTTCGGCTGAATTCGATATGGCTGCTGCCCAGGAAAATCGCGGAGAATCCGGGTGTTAGCCTCGGTTCCGAGACGCCGTTTCAGCACGATTTCCCGAGGCGCGGAAACCGAAGGGCAAGACGCCTGGCCGGAGGCAAAAAGCGCGCCGCGCCCCGGCCGATCTGCTGTTCGGCAGGCGCTGGGGCCGGGATCGCGTGTGGGACTTGAGGTTCGCTTGCCTCGGCCAAATTCGAGCTGGGATGACCGATTCTGCCCGATTTTGCCCGAAACTTCTGTTTCGGCCTGGTTACATTTCCAGGTCTACACCACGTTCATGCTGTTACAAAGCGCGAGTAAGTTCGTTTCATCATCAAAAAGAAACGCAACGAAGGGGAAGGCAATGCATGCGAAAGTCAAGATCATCAGCGGCGAGCACCGCCTCCAGGCTCCAGAGCGCGCTGACCGCCGCCCGAAACTGGCGCTGCGCCAACGCGCCAGCGACCACCCGATGGCTATGTTCATGGGGCTGGCTGCTTGCGCCTTCGTCGGCATGGCGCTTACGCCGACAGTCGGGCCGGCCTTCGCTTCGTTGAACCCGCCGGCCAACGTCGTTGACGGCGCGCCGACGACAATCAAGACCGCGCGCCTGCCGATGCCGACGCTCGATTTCGCCTGCAAGGGACAGGCCTGGGGCGCCGAGAGCGTGGATTGCCTGCGTGCTATCGCCGAGCAGTCCGGCACGCACAAGGCTCGCGCGATCCGCATGATCGCCAATGCCGCACCGCTGACCAAAACGCCAAACATTTTCTGATTTCCGTCGAAGCGTGATCCCGAAACCGGTTCCCATTTCGGGATCACGCTCTGACCTCCCCGAGCGCTCCCTCCAGCGCTCTCTTCGGCTCCCGCCGCGCAGTCGGCCGGGAGCCTCTTTTTACCCTTTCGCCGCCGCCTGCTCGGCAATCGTTGAAAGCACGCTGCGCACGTCCAGCGTGCTGAACGGCTTTTCCAGGATCTGCGGCCGCTGCTGCGCCGGCAAGGCCTCGATTTCCGCCTTGGCGCCGATCAGATCGCCGGTGACCAGCACGAAACGTCGTGCGAGGTCAGGCCTCTCCGCAAGCAGTTCGCGGTAGATCGCAATGCCCGATGTGCCGGGCATGCGCAGGTCCGAAAAGACGATGTCCGGCGGCATATGGCCGCTCAAGGTGGCGGTGCCCGATACCCAGACAGGCGCGATCCGCGACTTGATGCCCATCAGTTCGAGAATGTCCGACAGCGAGCCGGCGACGTCAGGTTCGTCGTCGATGATCAAGGCATGGCGCAGGCCGCTCGAGCGTGGCTGCGTCTCGCCGGCGGCGGCGATGCCCGTCGAGATGGCCGGTAGATGGACGACGAAACGCGCGCCTCTGGGCACAACTTCCTCGAACCAGACATTGCCATTGTGCCGTTCGATGATCGATTTCGAGATCGACAGGCCAATGCCGGTGCCCACGCCGACGGGCTTGGTGGTGAAATAGGATTCGAAGATGCGGTTGCGGATCGCCTCGGGAATGCCGGGCCCGTTGTCCTCGACCGAAAAGCCGGGATTGCCGCGATCGGTACGGAATGTCCGCACCTTGATCAGCCGGTCGCCGGCAATGCCGGCAAGCGCATGCTGGCTGTTGATCAAGAAGTTGGCAGCCACCTGCGTCACGTGGTCGGCGTCCGCCATGGCCAGCAGCGGGCCGGGCGCGAAATCGGTATCGATGATGATGCCGCTCGAGCGGGCGCCATAGGCTGTCACCTCCAGGGCGGCGCGGATCACCTGGTTGAGATCGGTCTCGGTCTGCGCCGCCGGATGCAGGCGCACCATGGAGAGGAAGCTCTTGACGATGCGGCCGCAGCGCTCGGCGGCGGCGCGGACCTTCTCGGCACGGACCTTGGTCTGTGGATCGGTGGCGAATTCATGCAGCAGTGTCGATTGCGCGACCACCACGGCCAGTGGGTTGTTGAGCTCGTGCGAAACACCCGCGAGCAGCGAGCCCATCGCCGCCATCTTCTCGTTCTGGTGCAGTTTCTCGCGCTGCCGGTTGATCTCTTCCTCGGCGCGTAGCCGGTCGCGCAAATCGCGGATCGAGCCGAAGATCAGGCGGCGGTCGGCCACCCGCATCTCGGTCGCCGTCAGTTCGATCGGAAACACCTCGCCCGCGGCATTCTGCGTCACGGTCTCGAGCCGCTGGCCAACCATGGGGGCGCCGCGGCCCGACATGTAATCGGCGCCCGAGGAATAGCCCTTGCGGTAGTATACGGGCACGACGGTGTCGAGCAGGTCCTTGCCGAGGATGTCGCTGCGCCGGAAGCCGAACATCTTTTCGGCGGCAGGATTGAATTCGATGATCGATCCGGCCTCGTCGATGACGATAATGGCGTCGAGCGAGGCCTGTAGCATGGTTCGCCGGATGACTTCGCTGGCATGGGCGTCGGAGGGCGAGTGTTCGATGGCGTCGCCGATGGCGAGCGCGATGATGTGCAGCGTCGCCTCTTCCTCATCGGTCCACTCGCGCTCGCCGACGCAGTCATTGACGGCCAGCGTGCCCCACAGATGACCATGCGCGAAGACCGACACCGACAGGAACGACTTGATGCTCTGCTTTTCGAAATCGGTTCTCAGGAAGCCTTCGAGATTGCGCGTGTGCCCGGCGAAGATCTTGCCTTGCCGTTCGTCCTCGGCTACCCGCTCCAACAGCGGATCGGAGTTGACGATCGACTGCATGATGACGGTCGGCGAGGCCAGTTCTCCACCGAAGTCGGGGTCGATCCAATAGGCGGACACCGACTGGGCAAAACCCTGTCCAGGCAGCTCACGCAAGCGGAACAGGATGCCGCGCTGGCATTCGATGGCCCGGCACAGCGTTTCCAATATCCCGACCATTTCGCGCTGCCAGTCGCCGGCCTCGCGTAGCCGACGAACGACGCGCACGGCCGCCATCGCCGCGCCCTGCCTGAATCCCTGCATATCCGTGCTTGTTGCTTCGCCCGTCATTGTCAGCCGTTATTCCAAGGTCATTGCCAATTCGATCGGCCCAAATTCGATCGGCGAGCAACGGCTGCGAACCTGAACCCTGTGGGCCTGACGCTCAGTTGCCGTCGCCGGTCGGCAGCGAGAAGATATAGCCTTCGCCGCGCACCGTGCGCAGGAATTTCGGGTTGGCCGGGTCCATCTCGATCTTCTTCCTCAGGCGCATGATGCGGATGTCGACGGCGCGCGACGATTCCGGATCCTCGGTGAAGCCGATGGCCTCCGAGATCGCGGCGCGCGTCAGCAGCCGGTTGGCGCGGGTCAGAAAGACCTCCAGCACGTCGAATTCGCTCTTGGCCATGTCGATCACGGCGCCATTGGCACCGGTGACCAGCCTGCCGTCGAGATCGGCCTGGAACGGGCCGAAGGCGACCGAGCGGCGATCTGTCTTCGCTTTCCTGTCGAGCAGCTCGGTCGGCTGCGGAACGCGGCGCAGCACGCTGCGGACCCTCGCCAGCACTTCGCGCAATTCGTATGGCTTGACGATGTAGTCGTCGGCGCCGAGTTCCAGCCCGACGATGCGGTCGAGCGCGGTGCCGGCGGCGGTCGCGTAGATGATGCCGATCGGCATTTTCGAGCGCAGCCAGCGGCCAAGCGACAGCCCATCCTCGCCCGGCATGGCGATGTCGAGGATGGCCAGATGGAAGGGTTGCGTCTCGATCAGGCTGCGCGCGGCGGCCGCGGTTTCCGCGGTCGCCACGTCATAGCCGGCGGCGCCGAGATATTCGGCAACCGCGTCCCTCAGGTCGGGCTCATCCTCGACGATAACAATTCTTGCCCGCACGATGCACTCGCTCCCACTTTCAGTGGAAAGTAGATTGGGTATAAACATCATGTCCAGCACTCATATCCGGTTGCAAGGGAATGGTTGGAAAACATGGCCTCACGAGCCGTCATCGCGCTTGTTTCCGTCGCCGAGGTGGTCGCGACCGAACTTGCAGACCATCTCGAGCGGCGTGGCCATGACGTGCGCCAGGCGCGACAGCCGTGGGAGGCGGAATCGCTGCTGGCGGGCAAGG
Organism: Mesorhizobium sp. HAY1-8B; assembly: GCF_056868045.1. Classification (NCBI taxonomy): domain Bacteria; kingdom Pseudomonadati; phylum Pseudomonadota; class Alphaproteobacteria; order Hyphomicrobiales; family Phyllobacteriaceae; genus Mesorhizobium; species Mesorhizobium sp. HAY1-8B. Next base: position 241,621 of record NZ_CP200321.1, on the reverse strand, counting down.
GCATCGATGTCGTTGTCGTCGGTGACAGTCTCAGCCAGGCGGAAGGGCGGGATCTGCTCAGGCGTCATGGCGGCCAAGGCGAGGGCGGCGGGGATGGCCCCGACTTCATCCTGATCTGCCGGCCTACCGATCTGGTCGACAAGGTGCTGGCGCTCGAACTGGGTGCGGCCGACGTTGTCGAAAGCCCGCTCAATGTCAGGGAACTCGCCGCCCGTGTCGGCGGCCTGCTTTCGCGGCGCGGCAGGGGCACCCAGGAATTGATCGTGCTGGAGAATGCGACCGTCGATTTGAGGTCGGCCATCGTCATGCACCGCTCCGGCGCGGAAGAACAGCTTTCGCCCGGCCAGGTGGCGCTGCTCAGGCTGTTCCTGGCGAGCCCCCGCAAGGTGCTGACGCGTGACGACATCATCGCCGCGGCACCGGCCGAGAACGCCGACGCCTTCGATCGCTCGATCGATTCGCGCATCGTGCGGCTGCGTCGCAAGCTCGACACCGAGACCATCACCACCATACGCGGCGCCGGTTACCGGTTTGATCCGCCGCAGCAATTCGCCGACTGATGGCAGGGTGCCCGGAAGATCTTTCTGGCTGAGCATCGGATTTCCCCCCCCTCGTACCGATGCTCCCGAAGCTCAGCGTACCACCAGCAGCGACGGCCCTGATGGCATGTCGTTGCTCATGACGAGTTCATTGGCCTGGGCACGATCCCTCAGAAGCACGGTGGCAAGGGCGGCAAAGCCGAGCAGGCCCTGCGCATAAAGCAATGCGGAAAGCACCGACGCCGCGAATTTCGTTTTCATCGTTCCAACTCCCCAGAAATGCCAATTCGTCAAAAATCAATGTGCCGCGGGTCACTTCAGGAAACTCCCGAAGTGCCCGCGCCGCCCACGGAGCCCCCCGTCGCGGCGCGGGCCTTCGGTCCTCTCGGCAGCAAGTAGCCGGAGGGGCCGCGCAATGCCAGCAAGGCCAACCCGCCAGAGGGCCTTGAGCCGGGCGATGCGCAGGCTGGAAACAATCCAGACCGTGGCTGAAAACAGGGCGGCGTGCAGGGTAGAGATCTCGTTCGAACTCATCGCCGCCAACCTCGCCACGGAACCGCCGGCAACCGTGCCGACACCGCCGATGACCGCTGCCGCGATGCTGATCCTGAAAAGCCAGGACCGCGTGTTCGTTTTCGTTCCCATGGTCGTTGCCGTCTGCTTTCGTTACGTCAACTTTGCTTCGGGCCCGTATCCGGATCATGCCGCCAGACCTAACGTTTTGTTGCAGATTGGTTTCGAGATTGACATCCGGTCTTTCATATAAGGAAATACGAACTTTCGTTTCATGGAAAATACCTATGTGCCGCATCCCGTCCCGGTTTGTGCGAGCGAATGCAGGGCGTCGCGGTCGTTTGATTTGTTAACCAGAGGAAACAGATTCGAAACACAAACGAGCACACCGCGAAATCTGTCCGAAACATGCCGCAGCGATAAGCCGCTCATCGAATTGGAGCCGGCCGGACCGGCAGAGAGAGGGGATATCATGCACACCACCATTTCCGCCAAGCTCATCAACATCACCGCCGCCGCGTTCACGGGTGCCGCGCTTCTGTTCGGCGCCGACGCAGCGCACGCCGCCAACAAGATCGTTGCACGGGTCTCGCTTTCACAACAGATCATGGAAGTCTCGGTCGATGGCCGGCCGACCTTCGCCTGGAAGGTTTCCACCGGCGACCGGGCGCATGTGACGCCGACTGGCTCGTTCAAGCCGACGCGCATGCATGAGATGTGGTATTCGAAGAAGTACGACAACGCCCCGATGCCACACTCGGTGTTCTTCAGCGGCGGCTACGCGGTGCATGCCACCTATGCGATCAAGCGCCTCGGCCAGCCGGCCTCGCATGGCTGCGTTCGGCTGCATCCCGACAATGCGGCCGATTTCTACCAGCTTGTCGAGACCTTCGGGCCGGCCAACACCAGCATCGTCATCGTCAAGTAGCAGGCTGGGAGCGGGCCGGCGGACCGCCGTGCCCGTTCAGGACTCCCGCAGGACCATTTCCCGCGGTTGAGCGCAGCCAAAAAAAGAGGCCGGGAAATTCCCGGCCTCTTTTTTGTTCTTCGGCTTTCTATCAATCCGGCAGCGCCGGCATCAATTTCGGATCCGGCTTTTCCGCGTGATGCGGCAAGTCCTTGCTGGCGATGAAGGTGTAGAACATGGGCACGACGAAGAGCGTGAACATGGTGCCGACCAGGATGCCGGTGAAGATGACCAGGCCCATCGAGTAGCGGGCCGCGGCACCAGCGCCGCTCGACGTGATCAGCGGCACAACGCCAAGCGCCATCGCCGCCGTCGTCATCAGGATCGGCCGCAGGCGCACCTTGGCCGAGGCGATGATGGCGTCGCGACGCCGCATGCCATGGGCCTCGCGCTGCTGGTTGGCAAACTCGACCAGCAGGATGCCGTGCTTGGTGATCAGGCCGATCAGCGTGATCAGGCCGACCTGCGTGTAGATGTTGAGCGTGCCAAGGCCCAGATTGAGCGGCACGATAGCGCCGAAAATCGACAGCGGCACCGCCATCATGATGATCAGCGGGTCGCGGAAGCTCTCAAACTGCGCCGCCAGCACCAGGTAGATGACGATGACTGCCGCGCCGAAAGCGATCAGGATCGTGTTGCCCTGTTCCTTCTCCTGCCGGGACTGGCCGGAATAGTCGATGAAGAAGGTATCGGGCAGGCTCTCCTTGGCAATGTCCTCCAGGACCTTCAAACCGTCGCCGGTGGTGACGCCGGGCAGCGGCAGCGCGGAAATCGTCGACGAATTCAGCTGGTTGAACTGCTCGATTGCCGCCGGGGAGGCATTGTTCGAAATCTTTACCACGGCCGACAGCGGCACCATCTCGCCCGTCACGCTGCGCACGAAATACTCGCCGAGCCTTTCCGGGTTGTCGCGGAATTCCTGCGGCACCTGAGGGATGATGTCGTAACTGTTGGAGTCGCGATCGAACTGCGCCACTTCGGCGCCGCCGACCAGCAAGGTGAGCGTGCGACCGATATCGGCGATCGGCAGGTTGAGCGCCGCTGCGCGGTCGCGGTCGATGGTCACCGTCACCTGCGGCGCGTCATAGGCCATCGAATTCTGCACGACGATGAAGCGGCCGGAGGCCTGCGCCTTGTTCTTGATCTGCTCGGCCGCCTCGTACACTTCAGCGGAATCACCGGTCGAGCGTACCACCAGGGAGATGGGCAAGCCGCCGCCGGACCCCGGCAGCGTCGGCGGTGCGAAGACGAAGGCCTGGACGCCCGCCACCTTGGCGATACGAGCGGTAATGTCGGCCTGCAGCTCTTTCGAATTGCGCTTGCGCTCCGCCCAATCCTTGAAAGCAAAACCGACGAAGGCGCTGTTCGTCGTACCGCCGAAGGCAACGGCCGAGAACTGCGCCCGCGTTTCCGGAATGTCCCTCACCAGGCCGAGAATCTGGTTGACGTAGGTCTCGGTGTAATCGGATGTCGCATAACGCGGCGCGGTCACCAGCGAGAGCAGGAAGCCCTGATCTTCTTCCGGTGCCAGCTCGCTCGAGGTCTTGGTGAACATGAAGCCGGTCACGCCGACAAGAGCCAGCACGATGAGCAGCGTCAGCGGGCGGTAGTTCAACGAACCGGTGACGGCTCGCTCATAGACGTGCTCCACCCGCGCGAACGTGCCGTCGACAATGCGCTGGAAACGGCCTGCTTTGCCGGGCTTCAAGAGGCGTGCCGACATCATCGGGGTGATGGTGATGGCGATGATGCCCGACAGCACCACCGAGCCGGCGAGCGTCACCGCGAATTCACGGAACAGCGCGCCGGTCAGGCCGCCCGTAAAGGCCAGCGGTGCGAACACGGCAGCCAGTGTCATGGTCATGGCGACGATGGCACTGGCGATTTCGCGCATGCCGTTGAAGGCGGCCTGCATCGGCGACATGTGGTCCTCTTCCATGTGGCGGTGGATGTTCTCCACCACCACGATGGCGTCGTCGACGACAAGGCCGATCGCCAGCACCATGGCCAGCAGCGACAGAAGATTGATCGAGTAGCCGACCGCGAACAAAAGGAAACAGACGCCGATCAGCGACAGCGGGATGGTGATGATCGGCATCATCACCGAACGGAAGGAGCCAAGGAACAGGAGGATGACGACGACGACGATGGCAACCGCCTCGCCGATGGTCTTGAACACTTCGTCGATCGAGGCGCTGATCTGTCCGGTCGCGTCGTAAACGACCTCGATCGTCATGCCTTTCGGCAGCGTCTCCTGGATCTGCGGTACGAGCTTGGTCAGCGCTGCCGCAGTGGTCAGCGGATTGGCCGCCGGGGTCGGGAAGATGGCGAGGAAGGTGCCGGGCTTGCCGTTGAACGAGACCCTGGTGTCGGTGTTCTCAGCGCCGAGTTCAACGCGGGCCACGTCGCGCAGCCGCACGACATTGCCGTCGGTCGAGCGCAGCGGCAGTTCGGCGAAGGCCTCCGGCGTCTGCAGCGTCGAGCGCACGGTGATCGACGAAACGACGTACTCGTTCTGGGTGTTACCGGGGGCCGACAGGAAGTTTGAGTTGTTGATCGCCGCCAGCACTTCCGCCGCCGTCACGCCACGCGCCGCGAGCCTGACCGGATCGATCCAGACGCGCATCGAGTATTCCTGGGCGCCGAAAATCTGCACGTCGGCGACGCCTTCGACCGTCGACATGCGGGGCCTGATGACGCGCTCGATATATTCCGTCAACTGCTCCTTCGTCATGTTCGGATTCTGCATCGAGATGTACATCATCGCGAACTGCTGGCCGGTGCCCTTGACGATGACCGGATCCTTGGAGGCGTCCGGCAAGGTGCCGCGCACGCCCTGGACCTTGGACAGCACTTCGGTGAGCGCGACGTCCGGGTCGGAGCCGAGCTTCATCTGCACCGTCACGGTGCTGGAGGATGGACGGCTGGACGAGGTGACGTAGTCGATGTTCTCGGTCGAGGCGACGGCGCGCGCGATCGGGGCTGAAATGAAGCCCTGGATCAGGTCGGCGCTGGCGCCCGGATAGGCCGTCGTGATCGTGATCGCGGTTTCGTCAACCTTCGGATACTGCCGGATCGACAGGTTGAAGATGCCCTGGAAACCGAGCAGCAGGATCATGCAGGCAAGAACCGTCGACAGGACGGGCCGGCGAATGAAGAGATCGGAAAAGCTCATTGCTGGTCGGCCTGCTTGTTCGCCGATTTGGTCGGGTCGATCGTGTTGTCGACGTTGACGGACATGCCGTTGAAGAGGCGGTTCTGACCCGCGGTGACGACCTCGTCGCCAGCCTTCAGCCCTTCGACGATCTCGACCATGCCTTTATTGCGGCGGCCGGGCTTGACGAAGACCTGCGACAGGACAAGCGCGGGCTTGTCGCCTTCCGCCGCCGGTTTGGCAGGGTCGGCGGCTGCCGGTTTGGTGGCATCGGAAGCGGCCTTGTCCACTGGCTTGGCGGCATCGGCGGCAGGCTTCATGGCATCAGCCGCCGGTTTCATCGCGTTGGCCGGCTTGGCGTCCGCCGGCTTGTCGGTGGCGGCCGACGCCGGCTTTTCCTCTGGTTTGGCGGTCTGGGCCGGGGCCGCCCCGGCGGGCTTCGCCTGCTGCACCACGAAGATGTAGTCGCCATAAAGGCTGGTGGTCAGCGCCGTTTGCGGCAGCGCCAGCACGTTCTGCTCCTCGGGCAATTCGACACGCACCTGCACGAACTGGCCAGGAGTAAGCTTGCCTTCCGGATTGGCGACTTCCGCCCTGATGTTCACCAGCCGGCTGGACGAGTCGATCTTGGGGTCGATGCCGCGAATGGCGCCGGCGAACGGCATGTCCGCGCCGCTCAGGCCCAGCCGAACCGTCTGACCGATCTTGAGCAGCGGCAATTGCTGTTCGGGAACCGAGAAGTCGACCCGCATCGTGTCGAGATCCTGCAGCGTCACCACCGAGGTGCCGGGTGCAATGTACTGGCCCAGGTCGATCCTCGGAATGCCGACCGTGCCGCCGAAGGGCGCCGTCAGTTGCTTCTGGTCGAGCACGGCCTGCAACCTGGTGACCTGGGATGCCGAAGCGGACGCCGCCGCTCGCGCACTGTCCAGCGTCGAGTCGGAGCCGACGCCACGCTTGGTCAGTTCGATGGCGCGGGTCAGCGACACCTGATCGAGCGCGGCCTGCGCCTTCTGTGCGTCTAGATCGGCGCGTTCGACGGCGTCGTCGAGTTGCAGCAGCACCGCGTTGGCCGCCACCTTCTCGTTGGCATGGAAGGGGATTTCCTTGACGATGCCGGCGGTCTCGACGGTCAGGTCGACACCGCGCACGGCGCGCACCGTACCGATCGCCTCGATGCCCGGCGTCCAGTTCGACGGTTTGGCGATGGTCGTCGAAACGGTCGCCGCCGGCGGCTTCATCGTGGCGAAATACTGCTTGATGCCGTTGTCGCGCAGGAAGTTGAAGCCGACGATACCGCCGACCACAATGACGAGCACGGCCAGGACGAGAACGATGAGAAAGATACGTAGTATGCGCTTGAACAAGGAAGTCCCCTCAGTCGAAATCCGGCGCGAAGCTCGGACATCGGGACACATATCGACCGCGGGTCCCGATTTCAAATAGTGGCGGTCTTACTGTACCGTCTGGACGGTCTTGTCAATTGGGCCTAAGCTTGCGATGGGAGGCGCCATGAGAGCCCCACGACCGAACTCGCGCGAGAAGATCCTCGCAGCGGCGGCTGATGTTGCCCGGGAATCCGGGCCCGGCAGCCTATCGCTGGACGCCGTCGCCAGCCGCGCCGGCGTATCGAAAGGCGGGCTGCTCTACAATTTCCCGACCAAGGCCAAATTGATGCAGGGGTTGGTCGAGGGTTATCTGCGCGATTTCGAGCAAGCGCTGGAAGCCGCCAGCAGCGGCGACGATGGCGAAAACCCGCTCGCCGCCTATATCAGGCTGTCGGCCAGTGAGTGCGAGGAAAAGCAGCCCTCGGCCTCCTGGATTTTCTCGGCGATCGCCGAGGATCCCGATTTCATGACGCCGATAAAGACATTCAAGCGGCAGCTTTTCGAGCGGCTGAAGGGCGAGACATCAGACCTCAAATCGCTGCTGATCTGTTATCTCGCCATCGAGGGGCTGCGCAGCATGAACCTCTTCGATTTCGACGTGCTGTCGAAGGATGAGCGCGAGTTCTTGGTGGCGTCGTTGCTGGAGATCGCCGGATCACCCGAATCGGAGCAAGTCTCCGGGACGCGATCCTGAAGGGCTTTCACGAGCAGGCACGGCTTCCATTTTCGGGTCAGGCTCAAAAAGCCCTGCCCGTGTCAGGGTCGAAGAGCCGCAGCGCGTCCTCGTCTAAGGCAAAGAGGCTTGCCTGACCCTTCGAGACGCGGGCTGCCGGCGGCAAGCAGGCGGTCAGCCGCTGTGTGCCCACCCGCGCGGTCGTGACCAGTTCGGGGCCGGTCAATTCGACAACCTCTATTTCGACCGGCACTGACGGTTCGGCAGCCCCCGCCGCGATCCGCAGCGCCTCGGGTCTTATGCCGACCACGACGCGCGCGCCGTCCCCAACCGCATGGCTGAAACGGGCCGGCAAGGGCAGCCGCGCGTCCGAGCCATCGATTGCCAGCGCGGCTCCCTTGACGGTCGCCTGCAGCATGTTCATCGACGGCGCGCCGACGAAGCCGGCGACGTAGAGCGTGGCCGGCTCGTTGTAGATCTCCTCGGGTGTGCCGAGTTGCTCGATCCTGCCGTCGCGCATGACAGCGATGCGGCTCGCCAGCGTCATCGCCTCGATCTGGTCGTGGGTAACGTAGACGACGGTGGTCTGCAGCATCTGATGCAGGCGCTTCAACTCGGTGCGCATTTCCAGCCGCAGCTTGGCGTCGAGGTTGGACAACGGCTCGTCGAAGAGGAAGACCTGGGGCTTGCGCACCAGCGCCCTGCCGATGGCGACGCGCTGGCGCTGGCCCCCGGAAAGCTGGCTCGGCTTGCGGTCGAGCAAGGCCTCTATCTGCAGCAGCCTTGCCGCCTCGTTCACCGCCTTTTCGCGCTCATCGGCGGCGACGCCGCGCATCTCCAGGCCAAAGCCGATGTTGCGGCGGACAGTCAGGTTCGGATAGAGCGCGTAGGACTGGAAGACCATGGCGATGTCGCGATTCTTGGGGTGAACGCCAAGGATCGAGCGGCCGCCGATCAGCACATCGCCGCTTGTCGCTTCTGCGAGGCCCGCGATGATGTTGAGGAGCGTCGACTTTCCGCAGCCCGAGGAGCCGAGCAGCACCAGGAATTCCCCGCTCTGCAGCGCAATGTCGATGCCCTTGAGCGTTTCGACATTGCCGTAGTTCTTGCGAACGTTACGGATTTCAAGCGCGCTCATGCGTGGCGTCCTCGAGGTGCATCGGCCCGCCATAGTTGCGGGGCAAGGTGGAGATGGCGCGCGAGGCGACATGCGTCGCGGCTGAAAGGCAAGCGGACAGTGGCTGGTCCCGCGCCATGGCCGCCAGGAAAGCGGCGTTGAAGACATCGCCGGCGCCGATCGTGTCGACCACGCGGACATCGGGCGCCGTTGCTTCGACAAGCGTGCCGTCGGGACCGACGGCGATGGCGCCTCGCGGTCCGCGCTTGACGACGAAGGTTGCGCCGTGCCGCATGCTGGAGCGGATCTGGCGCGCGGCGTCCGTTGGGCTCGACATTCCCGCCAGGGTCACCGTCTCGACTTCATTGAACAGCGCCAGCGCGCAGCGCGAGAGCCATGCGCGGGTGGCAGCGCAATTGGCCTCGGTCCAGCCATCCATCGGCCAGCCGGTGTCGAGCGCGACGGCGATGCCGTGGCTGTCCGCCCAGTCGAAGAACGCATCGTATTCGCGGGTAAGGTCGTCGGTCAGGAAAGAGCCGCACAACAGCGCGTACCCGCCGGAGAGCGCACTGCCGTCAAGGACAGAAAAGACGTCGGCAAGGCTGAAACGCGGCAGGTGTCCGCGCGTGGTGAAGAAGGTCCGTTCGCCATCCGGGTGGGTCATGCCCACGGACAGCGTCGTGCCTTCGGGACGGACCGGCCAGATCTCGGCGCGATGGCCAAAAGCCTCGCGAAGCCAGCGGCCGAACTGGTCGTCGCCGACATTGGCGGCAATGGTGAAGTCGACGCCCAGCGCTTCCCAGGCGAGCGCGCTGTTGCCGGCCTGGCCGCCGACGCGCAATTCGTCATGGTCGACGACGGTTTCCGTTCCCGCCTTCGGCCATGGCTCGACGGGACCGACGATCAGGTCGACATTGACGTTGCCGATCACCGCGAGCGGACGCATCACTCGCTCCTGGTGATCTTGGTGGAGCGCACGGGCGTGCCGGCATTGTCGACACGGCTATCGGCGAAGGCGATCATCAGGCGCTGCGCCACCGGCAGCATGGCGAAGACCGCGGCGAGACCCGAAGCCGGCTTGAAGGAGAGCGTGGCGGCGCCCTCGATGGGTGGTTGCCCGGAGGCGTCGAAGATCACCAGCGGCGCGCCGGCCTCGACCACGGAAAGAGCCATCGCCGTCACCAGCTCCGCCGTTGGGTCGTTGCCGCGAAACAGGATGACGCCGACCTTCGGCCCGAGCATCTCCATAGGTCCATGCCGCAACTGGCCGCCTTCGAGCGAAAAGCAGGGCAGGCGCGATAGCTCGGTAAGACCGAGCGCCAACGCCTCGGCAACGCCTTGCAGCCGGCGTCCCGAGGTGACGATGGTGGTCACCTTTTCCAGCGCTGCGAGTGCCTGTGTGATGTCGTTGCCCTGCCCCTGATCCAGTGCGCCGAGCGCGGCAGTCGGATCCTCCCCAAGTGCGGCAAGAATGGCCAGATGCAAGGCGAAGGTCACGGTCAGGCTGCGGGTCGCGGCGAAGGCGAGTTCCGTTCCGCCGGCGCCAACCAGGCAAGGCGCGGTGCGGGCGAGGAAAGAGCCGCCCTCAAGCGTCAGGCCGAAAATATCGGCAGTGTTGCCGGCCTCCGCAAACCACCTGACGACTTCGGCGCTCTCGCCCGACTGGGAAGTGACGAGTACCGTCCGACCCGCCAGCGGCAGAGGCTGGCCGAGCTGTTCGGAGAGCGGCAGCGCCAGCGCATCGATGCCAAGCGCGCGGTAGAGCGGCTCGACGGCGCGCCCGACCGCATGCGAGCCGCCCATGCCGAGCAGCAGCAGACGCCCGGTCTTCCTGATCGAGGCGGCAACGTTTGCCGCCATGGCGGCATTGCTCTCGAACGAAGCACGCGCGTCCGTGTGCTGGCGCGCCATTTCGCGGTCGATGGCGAGCAGTCCCGCCGGCCGAATTTTTGTTGCAGTCATCATCATCCTTTCACGCCGCTACTGGTCAGGCCCGAGATCAGCGCACGCTGCATGACCAGGCCGATCAGAACCGGCGGCAGCGCGGCCAGTACGCCGGCCGTCGCGATCAATCCGTAGTCGGAGACACGGCCGCCGGCCAGATCTGCGATGGCGACGGTCAAGGTCTTGGCCCGCTGGTCGGAGGTGAACAGCAGCGCATAGAAGAATTCATCCCAGGCCAGCAGCACGGCAAACAGCGCTGACGTTGCCATGACAGGTGCCGCCAGCGGCAGCGTGATGATGCGCAAGGTCTGGAACAGGCCGGCACCGTCGATCATCGCCGCCGCCTCGATCTCGCGCGGGATAGAGTCAAAGCCGGACTTCATCAGCCAGGTGGTGAAGGGCGCCAGAATGGTCAGGTAGACAAGCGCCAGGCCGAAGACATTGTTGAGCAGGCCGAGATGCGACAGGCCCATATAGAGCGGCACGGCGAGCGCCACTGGCGGCAGCATGTAGGTGGCGATGACCATCGACAGCGACCAGCCGATCGCCGGCGTGCGCGACACCGCCCAGCCGGCGGGGATCGCCAGAGCGAGTGCCGCCAGCGTTGCCATGCCTGATATCTCCAAGCTGTTGCGCAGTGACGAGGTGAAGGCCGCGCCAGCACTGTTTTCGGCTGTCGACAGCAATGTCTGGTAGCGCGAGAAGTCGGCTGTTTGCGGCCACCAGCGCAGCGGCTTGGCGGCGAGATCGGCGGCCGGCGAAATGCTCATGATGAACAGCCAGGCGATGGGCGCCAGGATGATGGCGGCAAGCAGCAGTGCGCAGGCATGGATGAAGACGGTGAAGGCGGGGCTCCTGCGTTCCATCAGGCAGCGCTCCCGGCGGTTTTCCTGACCAATGCCGCATAGGCGGCGGCGAGCACGGTGACGAGCAGGGTTACGATCAGCGCCAGCGACGCACCGGAGCCGGCGCGCTGGAAGGAGAAGGCTTCCTGGTAGACAAGGATCGACAGTGTGCGCGTGCTGTTGGCCGGGCCGCCGCGGGTCATCACCCAGATGATGTCGAAGACCTTGAAGGCCTCGATGGTGCGCAGCACCAGCGCCACCATCAGCGGGCCGGCGAGATAGGGCAGGATGACGAAGCGGAAGCGGTTGAAAGCTCCGGCGCCATCGACGAGCGAAGCAGCGGTGATGTCGCGCGGTACTGCCTGCAGCGCGGCAAGCGCGATCAGCGCCACCAGCGGAAAGTTCTTCCAGCAGTCGGCGACGATCAGGGCCGCCAGTGCCGTGCCGGGTTCGCCGAGCCAGGAGCGATAGGCGTCGATCAGATGCAGTTGCGTCAAGGCAGCGTTCAGCGCGCCATATTCGGGGTTGTAGATCAGCCGCCACAGCGTGGCGTTGACCACGGTCGGCAGTGCCCAGGGCAGGATCATCAGGGCGCGCAGGACGGCGCGGCCGTGAAACTGCTGATTGAGCAGCAGGGCGGCGAGCACGCCGATCACCATTTCGGCGGCAACCGAAATCACCGCGAACAGCGTCGTGGTAACCAGCGTGCGCGAAAAATTCGAGCTCGACAGCATGTTGGTGTAATTGTCGAAGCCGACGTAATTGCCACCGGTGCCGACTAGCTTGGCGTCGGTGAAGGACAGGCCGACCGTATCGACCAGCGGCCAGCCGATGACGGCGACCATGACCACGAGCAGCGGCAGCATCAGCAACCAGGCACGGGTCGTCATCCAGGTGCTCGACATCAGAGCAGCCTCTCTTCGTTCACGGTGATTTCAGACATAGCACGGGCGGCACTCGCGCATGACCCCGGAAGTCGGAACCGACTTCCGGAAAGGATCATGCGCAAGACTTGGAAAGCGCTACAGCGTCCTTTGCCCGTCCAAGTGGACGGGCGGCGCTGTAGTGCCGCCCGTGATCGGAGAACAATACCTAGAGGCCGCTGTTCTGCGCGGCGGTCTTCAGCGCATCCTCGGGCGAGGACTGGCCAAGCAGCGATTCCTGGATGGCCTGCTGCAGCGCGGTCGACAGCTCCTGGTACTTGGGCGTGGTCGGGCGCGGATACATGGCGGCCAGGCCGAGCTTGGCGGCGGCGATCAGTTCCTCCTGGCCCTTGGTCACGGCCGGGTCGTCATAGGACGAGGCCCAGATCGGCAGCGAGAGCTTGGCATACTGGTTCTGTGTCGCCTGCGAGGTCATGAAGGTGATGTACTTCCAGGCCTCGTCCGGATGCTTGGAGACCGCGGTGACGCCAAGACCCATCGAGCCGTTGACGGCCGACACCTCGCTGATGCCGGTGACGCCGGGCGCCGGCACGACGCCGACCTTGCCGGCCACCTTCGAGTCCTTCGGGTCGTTGGCCATGTTGTACATGTAGGTCCAGTTCAGCGCGAAGGCGGCATCACCGTTTTCGAAGACCTTGCGCACGTCCTCTTCCAGGAATTCCTTGGAATTCGGGTTGGTGAGGCCGGACTTGTAGCTGTCGACCATGTATTTCAGTGCCGAGAGGCCGCCGCCGTTCTGGAAGTCGGGCTTGCCGTCCTTCAGGAAGTCGCCGCCATAGGCACTGACCAGCGTGGTGTAGTCGCAGATCGCGGCTTCCGCCTGCGACCAGCTCCACGCGATCGGCGTCTTCAGCAGACCCTTGTCCTGGATGATCTTGGCCTGTGCGCCGAGCTCTTCCCAGGTCTTCGGGGGTGTCTTGATGCCGGCCTTTTCCAGGATGTCCTTGTTGTAGAACAGGTATTTGGTGTCGAGGATCCATGGCATGCCGTAATATTTGCCGTCATACTGGACGGTGGTCCAGGCGCCGGGCAGCACGCCCTTCTTCATGTCGTCGGTGATCTTCGACGTCACATCGACCAGCACCTTGTTGGTGGCGTATTCGGCCGGCCAGATGACGTCGAACAGCACGACGTCGTAGCCGCCGCCCGAACCCTGTGCGAGCACGGTCTTATCGTGCAGGCCTTCATAGGGAACGAATTCGAGATTGACCTTGACGTCCGGGTTGGCCTTGGTGAAGGCGTCGGTCATGGCCCGCACGTCGGCCTCGCTGTAGGCGGCCTGAGCCATGAAAAGCGCATTGAGCGTGGTTTCGGCGAAGGCGTGGGGGACAAGCAGTCCTCCGGCGAAGACCGCGCCGATTAGTGTCTTGGTGATTGTCCTAAGCATTTTCTTCTCCCATTTCCGGCGTTGACGGGCCGGCAATGCGGGCGTTTCGCATCGTCTTCCCGGATCCATGTCGCGTGACCTGATGGTTATCCGGCTGACCAGTGGCGACAGGCGGAGGCCCTGGCCATCTTGTTCTGGGTCGTTCCGTTTGCATTAAGTCAACTCGCTTGACTTAATTAGTCGATCAATATTCTAATGGAGTCAAGAGGGGAAACGCCGATGGACGACATCAGCCCGATCCGCGCCAAAAGCGGCACCAATCAGGAAGGCACCAGCGCGCACAACCGCCGCGTCATGATCGAGGCGCTGCGCCTCAATGGCGCCCTGTCGCGGGCCGACCTGGCGCGGGCGACGCAGCTCACCAAACAGGCGGTGTCCAACATCATCGAGGATCTCGAAAGCGACGGCCTGGTCGCCGCGCTCGATGCGGTGCGCAAGGGCAGGGGACAACCCTCGACCCCCTACAGGCTGGTGCCCGAAGGCGCCTTCGCCATCGGCCTGCAGATCGACCGCCACCTGACGCGGGCGGTTGCGGTCAATTTGATGGGCAGCGTGCTGGCGCGCGCCGAGGCGAACCTGCCTTTCGATGAACCGTCGAAGGGCGTCGAGGTCATTCTCGGCCTGATCGACGGCGTGCGTCGCGACCTGGCCGGCATCTCCTCGCAATCGGAGAAACGGCTTGTCGGTCTCGGCATTGCCATGCCCGGCCCTTTCGGCCTGAAGAACTCAGATGACAAATGGATGATGCCGGCCTGGCAGAAGTTTCCGCTGCTGGAGACGCTGGCTGCGAGGACGGGACTGAATGTCGGCCTGCAGAACGATTCCGCCGCCTGCGCCACGGCCGAGCGCATCGTCGGCGCGGCGCATGGCGTCGATCACGCGGTCTGCCTCTATGTCGGCTATGGCATCGGCACCGGGCTGATCCTCAATGGCGAACTCTACAGCGGCGGCCATGGCAATGCCGGTGAAATCGGCATGGCACTGCTGGCGCCTGCCGGTCCGGGCTCGACGCCGCTCGAACACCGCGCCTCGCTGGCCTCGCTCTATCAGCACCTCGGCCTCAATCCGGCTGACAGTGATATCTACGAACAGATGAACGCCCTGGTGCTGGCCGAGGATGCGAAGATGATGGCCTGGATCGATGGCGCGGCGCACGATCTGCGCTGGAGCGTGCATCTCATCGAAACGATCTTCGATCCGCAGACAGTCATCCTGACCAGCGGCGCGCCGGAAGCGCTGGCGCGCCGCCTTGTCGAGGCGATGCATCCGCTGTTGCCGTCGATCGCCGACCGGCCAAATAGGACTTTGCCGCGCCTGCAGCTCGGCACCACGGACCCCTGGTCGATCGCGCTCGGCGCGGCCGCGGCGCCGATCAGCCGCGCCTTCGATCCCTTGTTCTCGGCGATCCTGAAGACCAGCCCCGGACTTGCGTGAAGGAGCGGCCACCCGGAGGGCAAACGCCTCTCCGGCGTCACACAGGGTTCATCGTCCGGACATAGCGTTCCCCCCGGTTCTTTGCTGCGATGCAATAGGAGTGGGACATGGTGGACATAGTTTCTAGCGAGGCGGGCATTCCGAGACCGGATCATCCGCTGGACAGTTCGGGCAGCGCGAAGTGGTTCCTGCCGGCTTTCGGCGTGCTGGTGCTGGTCGGCATCATCTATGTCGGCTACGCACTGAGCCAGGACCTGGCCGAAGCCAAGACCGTGCCGTGGATCCTGCTGGGCATCGCCTTGCTGATCGCGTTGGGCTTCGAATTCGTCAATGGCTTCCACGACACCGCCAATGCGGTGGCGACGGTCATCTACACACGCTCCCTGCCGGCCGAGTTCGCCGTCATGTGGTCGGGCGTCTTCAATTTCCTCGGCGTTCTCACGTCCAGCGGCGCGGTCGCCTTCGGCATCCTGTCGCTGCTGCCGGTCGAGCTCATCCTGCAGGTCGGCTCCTCCTCCGGTTTTGCCATGGTGTTCGCGCTGCTGGTCGCGGCGATCGTGTGGAATCTCGGCACCTGGTTCCTCGGCCTGCCTGCCTCGAGTTCGCACACGATGGTCGGCTCGATCATCGGCGTCGGCCTTGCCAACCAGTTCATGGCACCGGCAGGCAGCGCCACCAGCGGCGTCGACTGGTCGCAGGCGACCAATGTTGGCGTGACCTTGCTGGTGTCGCCGATCATTGGCTTCTTCGCCGCCGCGATCCTGCTCTATGCGATGAAGCTGCTGGTGCGCAATCCGGCACTCTACGAGGCGCCGAAAGGCAACACGCCGCCGCCATGGTGGATCCGCGGCCTGCTGATCTTCACCTGCACCGGCGTCAGCTTCGCGCATGGCTCCAATGATGGGCAGAAGGGCATGGGCCTGATCATGCTGATCCTGATCGGTGTCGTGCCGACGGCCTTTGCGCTGAACCGCACGCCCGACATCAACTATCTCGAGGCCTACAAGTCGGCTTCTGCCGGCGTCGAGCAGGCGCTGGGCAAATATGTGAAGCCCGGTATCACTGTCGCCGACGCCAAGGCTGCCGTTCAGGATGCCGTGCGCACCCGGACCTGGAGCGACCAGACGACGGTCGCGCTGCAGACCTACATCCACAACACCACGGCTTCGCTGCAGCCCTATGCCTCGGTCGACAATGTTCCGACCGACCTGGTCAGCAACGCCCGCAACGACATCTACCTGATCGGCGAGGCGCTCAAGCTGATCGACAAGAAGCAATTGCTGCCGATGCAGGCCGCCGATCTCAAGGCGGTTACCGACTACCACAAGGCCGTCGACAACGCGACGAAGTTCATTCCGCTCTGGGTGAAGGTCGCGGTGGCGCTGGCGCTGGGCCTCGGCACCATGGTCGGCTGGAAGCGCATTGTCGTCACTGTGGGCGAAAAGATCGGCAAGAGCCATCTGACCTATGGTCAAGGTGCGGCGGCCGAACTCGTCGCCATGGTGACCATCGGCATGGCCGATCGGCTCGGCCTGCCGGTGTCGACAACCCATGTCCTGTCGTCGGGCGTCGCCGGAACGATGGCCGCCAACGGTTCGGGCCTGCAATGGTCGACGGTGCGCAACCTGCTGCTGGCCTGGGTGCTGACCCTGCCGTGCTCGATCGCGCTGGCCTTCGTGCTGTTCATCATCTTCCGCCAGGTGTTCTGAGCGGAGCGCAAGAGCTCTCAAACAAAAGGCAGCGCCGGTCGCCGGCGCTGCCTTTTCCTTGAGGGGGGTGCGGTGTTCAGGAGGCGAGAACGTATTCGTTTCTGGTGGCGTGGAACGTACCTGGGAAATTGGCCAAAACATCGCTTCGTCATCCTGTCGCGGAGCAAGGAGCGAAGCGACTCGGCGCAGACCCCTGGAGCTGCTCCGCAGCCCAAGGGATCCATGCCGCGACTTCAAGCGCGCTGCCGCGGTGCGGAATTCTGCGTTGCCGCGCCCTTCGATCGAGGATCCCTGGATCTTCGCTCCGCTTCGCCCAAGGGCGACGAAGTCGGGGCTATGTCGGGTCTTCGCGATGCAGGTCGTGGATAGCGACGCCGTCGACATTGGTCGGCAAGGTCAGCCAGTTGCGATGACGCAAGGTGCGCTGGGTGTCTTCCAGGCCTGTCTCCCAGTGCTCGCGCATCGAGGTACCGGAGAATTCATAGTCCTTGGCGTGCCCTTCATAGCCTTTGTGCTGGTAGATCAGGTGCACGATGTTGACGATGCCGGCGTCGGAATAGTCCGCGATCAGCGCTTCCTCCGTCGGCGTCAACTGCTCCTTGGGCACGCGCTTCAACGCATCGAGCAGGCGCATCTTCAGGCCATGGATGCGCTTGAAATTGTCGGTGTTCTGGCGCGTGCGGCTGGAATACATGATGTCCTTGTGGCGGGACAGCACGTCCGGCATGCTGCGTGGCAGCACGCCGCGGGCGCTGAACAGGTCGACCTGGAACACCAGGGAAGACCGGTCCTCTTCCTGATCGAGCAGATATTGAAGCGGCGTGTTGGAAACGATGCCGCCGTCCCAATAGTACTCGCCCTCGATGCGGACCGACGGAAAGGCGGGTGGCAGCGCGCCGCTGGCCATGATGTGCTCGGGTCCGATGCGCACCTTCTCGGTATCGAAATAGACGAAGTTGCCGGTGCGGACATTGACCGCGCCGACGCTCAGCCGCTTCTTGCCGTCGTTGAGGATATCGAAGTCGATCAGGCTCTCCAGCGTGTCCTTCAACTCGGCGGTGTTGTAGAAGCTGGTGGCGCCCTCGGCGCCCGGATGCTCGAACCAGGGATTGGGATTGCGCGGCTTGAAGAAGCCGGGCTGGCCCATGGTCATGGTCATCCATGACGAGGTGCGGTTGCGAATGTCGCGGTAGATGTCGCCTTCCGGCGTATAGGCCCAGATCTTGCGGCCAGAGATCGTCTGCCAGAACTGTTCGAGCCGCTGCAGTCGTCGGCTCGGTTCGTTGCCGGCGATGATCGAGGCATTGATGGCGCCGATCGAGACGCCGGACAGCCAAGTCGGCTCGCAGCCGGCATCGGCCAGCGCCTGGTACACCCCGGCCTGGTAGGCGCCGAGCGCGCCGCCACCCTGGAACACCAGGGCGATGCGGTCATACTGCGCCGAGATTTCCTCGATGGTGGCCGCGGCTTCCTTGTTTCGGTTGCGTTCAAGCACGAATTTTCTCCGGCTGGGCTGTGCTGGTTGCGAGCCGGTCGTGATCGGCAAGATAGTCGTGGACGACCTCGCCCAGCCCAAGTGTCAGATCGGCCTTGAAGTGGACGGCGGAGACGATGTCGAGCACCGGCAGCTTCGCCACGTCGGCCATGACATGGGGCCGCAGGTCGAGTGCCGCAGGCGCCGTCCATGCCTCCTTCAGGGTGATATCCGTGAGGTAGTAGCGCACCAACTCGCAAATGCGGGGCGTGCCGTCGACATGCGGGATGATCTTGATCAGGAAGTTGGGGGCGGCGAGCGCGGCGAGCACGGAATCGTGATCGGCTTCCCGGTGCTTGTAGCCCATCGTGCCGGTGGCGCACAGAACGCTGCCATAGTGCAGCGTGCCGACGATCACCTCGCCCTCATGGACGATCTTTGGGTTGGCCAGTTTCTTCGGAAACCCCCAGAGCTCACGGCCGCCGGCGATCGGCGCGTCGTCGTCGAGATACATTGAATGGACGTAGCCGCCGTGCCGGCCCTTGTATTTCACCGGAATGACCTGGCCGGTCTCGGTGTAGTCGCCGAAGCCCGTGGAATCAGGCATGCGGATGAATTCGTACTTGACCAGCGGCTCGTCGATTTCCAGCGGCGCCGGCACGACGGCCTCGAGCGCCTCGCGTGTCGTGCGATAGGTTATGATGATGTATTCCCGGTCGAAGAAACGGTAGGGCCCGGGCGGGAAAGACGGATTGGTCAGCGGCATCGCATAGGCGCGCTTCACGACATCGGCGATTTCCAAGCTGCACCCCCCAAGGTTCCGTCAGGCGAAGTTCTGTCGGGCGAATTTCGTTCAGGAATGACCGCGCGAATGCGCTACCGATTATGTTGCACGGCACCATGACAGTGCCGTGTCAGCCAGACGACCATGGTCTCGAGCCGGTTGAGGCCACACGGAGGCTGTCGTCTGGCTGTAATCGCATCGACACATGGCTCTGTCATTGTCATGCTGCGACGCACAATTATATCTTCCTATTCCCCTCCCACCTCTCGCGAGATCACCATGGGTTCCCTGTCTTCGAAGAATGCCCTCGTTACCGGCTCGACCAGCGGCATAGGCCTGGCCATCGCCCGCGCCTTTGCCGCCGAGGGCGCCAACGTCACCATCAACGGCCTTGGCGATGCCGCTGCCATCGAACAGGAGCGCGCCGGCATCGAGAAGGATTTCGGCGTCAAGTGCCGCTATTCCGATGCCAACATGATGGACGGCGCTGCCGTCACGGCGATGGTTCACGACGCCGAGGCGGCGTTTGGCAGCCTCGACATCCTGGTCAACAATGCCGGTATCCAGCATGTCGCGCCGATCGAGGAATTCCCCGACGACAAGTGGGAAGCGATCATCCGCATCAATCTCCTGGCGGCCTTCTATGCCATCAAGGCGGTGGTGCCGGGCATGAAGGCACGCAAATGGGGCCGCATCATCAACACGGCGTCGGCGCATGCGCTGGTCGCCTCGCCGTTCAAGTCGGCCTATGTCTCGGCCAAGCACGGCATTGCAGGCCTGACCAAGACGGTCGCCCTGGAAGTCGCGCAGGACGGCATCACCGTCAACGCCATAGCGCCGGGCTACGTCTGGACGCCGCTGGTCGAGAAACAGATTCCCGACACGATGAAGGCGCGCGGCATGACCGAGGAACAGGTCAAGCATGATGTGCTGCTCGCTGCACAGCCGACAAAGGAATTCGTCACCGTCGAGGAGCTTGCCGCGTTGGCGCTGTTCCTGTGCTCGGATTCCGCCAGGCAGATCACCGGCACGACGTTGCCGATGGATGGCGGCTGGACGGCGCAGTAACGCGTCCGTCGGAACATTTCTGCTTTTATCGACCAGTACCCAAAAAGGCGG
The DNA here is from genome assembly GCF_056868045.1 of Mesorhizobium sp. HAY1-8B. NCBI lineage: Bacteria > Pseudomonadati > Pseudomonadota > Alphaproteobacteria > Hyphomicrobiales > Phyllobacteriaceae > Mesorhizobium > Mesorhizobium sp. HAY1-8B. The sequence goes on along the minus strand of NZ_CP200321.1, from coordinate 221,630 downwards.
TTCCCTATCGCTGAGGGATGATTGTATCCTGATGGCGGCCGCGGAAGGATTGGGAGGTTTTCCGCAGCCATGGGCCGTGTCGGACTGACCGGCTGATGAAGGGAGAGAGGAGAGCTTTCCCTTCCGGCGATCGCATGTGCCGGTCCATGGCCCGGTGATGCAGGCCGCAGCCTTTGTTGGACGTTCATCGGAAAGTCCCTACCGATGCATATTCCTGCCTTTCCGCACAGCTTGTGTCCAGGGACAAGCCCATCATCCGCCTAAGTGACAGGCACGCTGCCGCTGTCGTGTCGCGACGGGTCAGGAGGCCTGTTCGAGCGGAGGAAGCTCGAGCAGCGCCTGGGCGGCGGCGACGTCGGTGATGAGAAGCTTGGCGTTGGTCGCCGCGATGCCGGCGCGGATGGCGTGGATCTTGCGCAGTCCGCCTGACGAGATGATGACCTTCGGCACCCTGCTGATGTCGGCGGGATTGATGGCCATGGCGCGATGGTTGACGGGATGGTCAAGCACATTGCCGTCGGCATCGACGAAATGGCAGAGCACATCGCCGACGGCACCGGCATCCTTGAGGCTCTTGGCGTCCGACCAGTTGAGGATGCCGCGGCGGAAGATCGAAGCCTGGGTGCCGACATCGCCGACGCTGAGCAGAGCGATGTCGACGGCACGTGCCCGCTCGTAGAGTTGTTTGAGATCATCCTGTTTCCACAGTGCGTCGGCCAGTTCGCGGTCGGGCACAAAGACAGGCGCGGTGATCTGGTAGAGTTCCGTGCGGTAGAATTCGGCGAAGCGCCAGGCGACGGCCGACGGATTGTGCGCGGTCGCATGGGTCAGGCCGCCGAGCAGTGAAATGACGGTCATGTCGTCGACCTCGCGCCAGATCAGCGACCGCATGCAGACCTGCAGCGTGGCGCCCCAGCCAACCCCAATCGACAGTCCGTTGGTGACCTGTTCGGAAATGTAGCGTCCGGTGGCGTGGCCGACGACGGCCGCGACGCTCTCCTCGTCCTGGCTCGACGCGGGCACGACGATCGCCTCGGTCAGGCCGAGGTGCTTTTCCAGGTTCCGCTGCAGGCGGATCAGCGATTCGGCCTGCGAATTGATGGTGATCTGGACCGTGCCGTCCTCACGCGTCGCCGCAAGCAGGCGCAGGGCCTTGATGCGGCTGATGTCGAGATGCTGGGCAACCTGTTCCTGGGTCATGCCTTCGACATAATAGAGATAGGCGGCTCTCAGCTTGAGTTCGTCCTGGTCGGACTGGAATTTCGTCCGCCTCGGTCGCTTTTCCGAACCTGCCATGCCCACTTCCCTCAAGACGTATCCCCATTAGACGATTTGCCGGCGGAGGGAAATCACGCGGCCGCTCGCGCGCCGGCCGCCCGTCGAAGTCGAGCAAGCCGAAAAGCTTGGTCGATTCATCTTACGGAATTGTACAATAATTCTCAATATGACATAAATGTACGAATTGTGAAGACGCTTGGGCGCAGCCAGAAGGATACGATATGCGAATACTGCTCTCCAATGATGACGGAATCGACGCGCCCGGTCTGGCGATCCTGGAAAGGGCGGCGGCGCTGCTGAGCGACGACATCTGGACCGTGGCGCCGAGCGGAAACCGCAGCGGCTTTGGCCATTCGATCACGCTGCGGCAGGCCTTTGCCGTTGAGCAGGTCGCGTCCCGGCGCTATTCGTGCACCGGCACTCCGGCCGACTGCGTCATAGGGGCGATGCACTGGGTGTTCCGCGACGGCGCGAAACCCGATCTGGTTCTGTCGGGCATCAATGAGGGACGCAACGTCGCCGAGGATGTCTCCTATTCCGGCACCATGGCGGTGGCGCGCGAGGCGGCCCTGTGCGGCATTGCAGGCGTCGCTTTCTCGATGCCGCGCGACAGCCAGACCTATGGCGATGGCGAGGTCGCATGGCTGGCGGCGCGCATCGAAGGTTTTTGGAACACCCGCCAGGAATGGGCCCAGGAGGGGCATTGGCTGAGCGTCAACCTGCCGCGCAATGTGCCGGCGCCGATGCGTTCGGCGCGCATCGGCCGCGATAAATGCGCGACGCGGGTCATCATCCATGCCGAGGATGGGCGCAGCGCCCGCATCGAGCCGCTGGCCGACCGCAACTACGCCACGACGCCGGGTGACGAAAACAGCCTGATCGATTCCGGCATTGCCTCGGTCACCTGCCTGAACTGGATGGGCCATGCCGTCGTGCCGGCGGGCGCCTTGTCGGAACTCGACGGGGCCCTCGAACAGGCGGTCGCCTAGAACTTGATCTCGAAAAGATCGGACTAACCGGATTCGAACTGAAAAGGGCGCCCGGATCACCGGATCGCCCTTTTTGCGTTATCGACCATTGGGAGATCAGTATTTCGGGTAGACCTCGAGCAGGCAATCGTCGAGATAGCTGTTGACGAAGCCGGGAATGGTCACCGCGCGGGTTTCGATGCCGCCGTCGTCATGCAGCACGTGCTCGAGATAGCCGACCTCGCGGTTGCCGCCCATTTCGGGCACCAGTTCCTCGCGGGTGGTGAAGGCGATGGACGAGCACCATTCGAGCCTCACACCATCGTGGCCGCGCGAGCGTTGCTGGTGAAGATGCCCGCTGGCGATCATCTTCAGCTGCTTGTGCTCCATCAATTCGTGCAGGTTCTCACGGCCGATCGGATCGACTGTCCAGTAGGTCAGCTCGGTGCTTTCCGGCGTGTCGACATAGAGCGGCTGATGCGAGAACAGCGCCAGGTGCCGCTGGCCAAGCGTTGCCAGCTGTTCGCCGATCCAGTCATATTGCTGCTGCTCGCCGTCCAGTCCCGAACCGACACGCAGCGAATTGATGCCGAGCAGCCGCCAGTTGCCGCGGTCGATCGACCATCTGTCGGCGCCATAATAGCGCTCGTAACGGTCAAGCCTGGTCGGACTGATGGCGCTGCCCATGGCGGTTTCGGGCTGCGACAGGCGTGGATTGTCGCCGACATCGTGATTGCCGGGAATATAGCGGATGTCCTTGCCGGCGCGCTCCAGGAACGAGCGGCAGAAGGGGTAGTCTTCCTCGAAGCGTATGCCGTCGAGCGTGATGTCGCCGGTATGGACGATCAGGTCGTGATCGGCGGCCTTCAGCACGTCGATCATGAGTTCGTTGTTCTCGTGAAACCGGTGGGTTCGCGGCGACAGGTGGGTGTCGGATATCTGCATAATTCGAATCGAGGCCATGGATCTCTCTTTGCCAGTGGTCGTGGTCTGACGCGTCGCTGCTTCAGAATTGTACAATTGTATTGACTTGAGAATGATAGTTCAATATTCGATTTTAGCGATCAACGGATCGCCAGCCCGAGCGCGCCTTCGCAGCGCGGATTCCGGAGGGATCGGGCGGGAGGTTACCGGAACAGGGAGGCACCATGTCCGGCATCGAGATCAGGAACCTCAACAAGAGGTGGGCGACCTTTGACGCCGTGAAGGATGTCAGCTTCGAGGTGAAGCCCGGCACCCTGACGGTGCTGCTTGGGCCGTCCGGCTGCGGCAAGTCGACGACGCTGCGGCTGATTGCCGGCCTCGATGCGGTCACTTCGGGCCAGATCTTCATCGGCGGCAAGGACGTCACCGCGCAGCCGCCGGCCAAGCGCGGCCTGGCCATGGTGTTCCAGTCCTATGCGCTCTTCCCGCACCTCAGCGTTGCGGAAAACATCCTATTCGGTCTCAAGGTGCGGCGGGTGCCGGCCGGGGAGCGGGCGCGCCGCCTCAAGAAGGCAGCCGACATTCTCGGGCTGGGGGCGCTTCTTGACCGCAAGCCTTCCCAGCTTTCGGGCGGTCAGCAGCAGCGCGTCGCCCTCGGCCGGGCGATCGTCGCGGAGGCGTCGGTGTGCCTGATGGACGAGCCGCTGTCCAACCTCGACGCGCAGCTTCGCCACGAGATGCGCAAGGAAATACGCACCATCCAGCAGGCGCTGGGCATGACCATGGTCTATGTCACCCACGACCAGATCGAGGCGATGAGCCTTGCCGATCAGGTCATCCTCATGCGCGGCGGCCGCATCGAACAGAAGGCGGAGCCGGCAGGGCTTTATCTGCGGCCGGCGACATCGTTCGCGGCAAGGTTCATCGGCACGCCGCCGATGAACCTCGTCTCGCTGGCCGATGGGCCGGCCGGCGCCATCATCAAGGGATCGGCGGGGCCGGCACTGGTCGAAGGCAAGGGCGATGGACTGTCGCTCGGGTTGCGGCCGGAGGAGATCCGGATCGAGCCGGATGGCGTCGTTCCCGCCATCATCCGCGGCATCGAATATCACGGCGCCGACAGCATTCTGGAGTGCGCCGTCGGCGACCAGCTTCTGCAGGTGCGCGTGGACGGCATCCGCCGGCAGTCCGTTGGCGACCAGGTGCGGCTGGGCTGGCTGCCCGATGCCATGCACGTCTTCGACGAGGCGGACGGCAACAGGGCCGAGCGTAAGGTATTGGTCGGTCAAGCTGCCGGCGAGCGCGTGCTGCGCGCGGTGCCCTGACCTGCCGGGAACGGCCCACGGCCTCGAAACAGGCCGATTGGCGACGACAACGAGAAAACATCACAAACCGGAGGAAACGATGTTTGTAAGAAGTGGCAATTGGCTTGGCGCCGCGCTGTTGGGAGCAGGCCTGAGCCTCGGCGTGGCGCAGGCCGAGCCGGTCGAAATCAGTTTCTATTATCCCGTGGCCATCGGCGGACCGGTGACCAAGATCGTCGATGACCTGATCACTCGGTTCGAGGCGGCCAATCCCGACATCAAGGTCAAGGCGATCTACTCCGGCACCTATTCCGAGACGATCAGCAAGTCGCTGACCGCGTTCAAGGCCGGCCAGCCACCGGAACTGGCGGTCATGCTGTCGGCCGATCTCTTCACGCTGATCGACGAGGGCGCGATCGCGCCGATCGACGACATGGCCAAGACCGACGACGACAAGGCCTGGCTCGCCGGATTCTCGCCGGTGTTCATGATCAACAGCAAGAGCGAGGACAAGACCTGGGGCATCCCCTTCCAGCGCGGTACGACCGTGTTCTTCTGGAACAAGGATGCCTTCAAGGCGGCCGGCCTCAACCCGGATGTCGGCCCGCAAAACTGGGAAGAAGTCGTTGATTTCGCCACCAAGCTGACCAAGCGCGACGCCAGCGGCAACGTCACGCAATGGGGCATGCAGGTGCCGTCGTCGCTGACCTCCTACTGGTTGCTGCAGGGCTATGTCGCCCAGAATGGCGGCACGATCGCCGATGTTTCGGGCGACAAGACCTATTTCGATTCCCCCGAGGTCGTCGAAGGACTGCAGTACTGGACGGACCTTGCGCTCAAGCACAAGGTGATGAAGCCCGGCGTGATCGAGTGGGCGACCAACCCGAAGGACTTCTTCGAGGGCCGTGCCGCCATGATCACCACGACCAGCGGCAACCTGACCAATGTCAAGACCAACGCGCCGTTCCCGTTCGGCGTGCAGATGCTGCCGGAGCACAAGAAGCGCGGCGCGCCGACCAGCGGCGGCAACATATTCATCTTCAACGGCACGGCGCCCGAGAAGCAGCAGGCGGCCTTCCAGTTCGCGAAATGGCTGACCTCGGCCGACCAGGCCGCCGAATGGAGCATCAAGACCGGCTATATCGCGCCGCGCGACGATGCCTGGAACACGCCGGCAATGCAGGCTTATGTCAAGGAATTCCCGGGTGCCGCCGTCCCGCACGACCAGATTCCCTACATGGTGCCGGAGCTTTCGACGCATGAGAACCAGCGTGTCGCCCGCGTCATCGATGACGGCATCGAGGCCGCGCTGACCGGCACCAAGACGCCGGCACAGGCGATGAGCGATGCGCAGCAGGAAGCCGACCGCATCCTGAAGCAGTATCGCTGACCGATACGAAGGGCGGTGGGTCGAAGCCGATCCGCCGCCCTTTCCGCCACAGCGACAGGAAAGGGTGTCTCGTGACACAGGGACGAAATCAGATCACCGCCTGGCTGCTGCTGTTGCCGGCCGTCGTGCTGCTGGCGGCGTTCACCCACATCCCGGCGGTGATGACGCTGGTCAACAGCTTCTACAACACGCCGCGCGGCGTACGCCCGGCAAAGTTCGTCGGGCTCGGCCACTACAGCGACATGCTGAGCGACCCGGTGTTCCTGGCCGCGCTGAAGAACAATGCCATCTATGCCATCGGCACGGTGCCGGTGGCGATCGGCCTCGCCATGCTGATGGCGTTGATCGTCAACTCGTCCATCCGCGGCAAGGCCCTGCTGCGCATGTCGTTCTTCCTGCCCACCATCCTGCCGATGATCGCGGTGGCCAACATCTGGCTGTTCTTCTACACGCCCGGCTACGGTCTCATCGACCGCTTCCTTGGCCTGTTCGGCTTTGCCGAACGCAACTGGCTGGGTGATGGCTCGACGGCGCTGGGCAGCCTCATGGTGCTGGCGGTCTGGAAGGAAGCCGGCTTCTTCATGATCTTCTACCTGGCGGCGCTGCAGCAGATCAGCCCGTCGCTGTCGGAGGCCGCGGCTCTCGAGGGCGCCGGGCGCTGGTACTTCTTTCGCCGCGTTACCTTCCCGCTGCTGATGCCGACGACCTTGTTCGTGCTGATCAACGCCATCATCAATTCGTTCCGTCTGATCGACCACGTCATCGTCATGACCCGTGGCGGCCCCGACAATGCCAGCACGCTGCTCCTCTACTACATCTACCAGACGGCGTTCCGCTTCTGGGATACCGGCTATGCCGCCGCGCTGACCATGGTGCTTTTGGCACTGCTCGCAGCACTCGCCTTCGTGCAGTTCGGCATTCTCGACCGGAGGGTCCACTACAAATGACCGTCACCGCTCTCCCCCAGCCGATCCAGTCGCGCGAACAAGGTTTCTGGCACGCCATCGAGGTGATCGGCTGCTATCTGCTCGGCGCGCTGTGGATCCTGCCGCTGCTCTATGCGGTGTGGATGGCGTTCCATCCCGCCGAGTACGAAGTGCGCTTCGACCTGACGGCGCCCCTGACATTCGGCAATTTCATCCAGGCCTGGAATGCGGCTCCGTTCGCGCGCTATTTCCTCAACACCTTCGTGCTGATCACGGTCATCCTGGCCTGCCAATTCGTCATCTGCACGCTCGCCGCCTATGCCTTCGCCCGCTACGATTTCCGCGGCAAGACGCTGGTGTTCATGTTGGTGCTGATCCAGCTGATGATCATGCCCGAGGTGCTGCTGGTCGAGAATTACCGCACCATGGTCAAGCTCGGCCTCGTCGATACCGTGCTGGCGATGGGCCTGCCCTACATGGCGTCGGCCTTCGGCATCTTCCTTCTGCGCCAAGCCTTCCTGACCGTGCCCAAGGAGCTCGACGACGCCGCACGCGTCGAAGGGGCCGGGCCGCTTGGCATCCTGCTCAAGGTCTACGTCCCGCTGTCGCGCCCGATCTATGTCGCCTATGGGTTGGTCTCGGTCAGCTACCACTGGAACAATCTCCTGTGGCCGCTGGTGATTACCAACTCGGTCTCGACCCGGCCGCTGACGGTCGGCCTGCAGGTCTTCGCCTCGCCCGACCAGGGCGTGCAGTGGAGCATCATCTCGGCGGCCGCCTTGATACCTCGGCGCCGCTGCTGATCGGCTTCCTGCTGTTCCAGCGCCAGTTCGTGCAGAGTTTCATGCGGGCTGGCATCAAGTAGCCGCCTCTGCCGGAACATCGCGGCGTCCGCCGCTCGGCTTTGCGGCTCGACGGCTGTTCCGCATCCCGGACAGCCTGCCGCAACGCGTGGCGTCCGGCTTTTGCCTGCGGCCATTCCGTGCCTGTCGGAAGCCTCCGGAAAGGGCACGAAAGTGCGGTGATTTTGGACATTAGTCTTGACAGAAATACAGATGTTCAATACCCGTCAAGCACTTGAACAAGCCTGCAATGTGGGAGGAATAAGCGGTATGGCTTCCAATATTTCGTTGACGGGCCTTGCCCGCGATCTCGATGAGCGTGGCAAGTCGGGCAAGCCCATCCGCATCGGCCTGATCGGCTCCGGCGAGATGGGAACAGACATCGTCACCCGCGTCGCCCACATGTCCGGTATCGAGATCGGCGCGATCTCGGAGCTGAACCTGCCGGCCGCCAGCAAGGCGGTGGATATTGCCTTCCAGGAAACCGGCCATGCGCGGGAAGTGTCGAACGCTTCGGCGATGACGGCTGCCATGGAAGCCGGCAAGGTGGCGGTCACCAACGATGCCGACCTTGTCATCAACAATGATCTCATCGACGTGGTGATCGACGCGACCGGCGTTCCCGCCGTCGGTGCCGAGATCGGCTTGCGCGCCATGGAGCACGGCAAGCATCTGGTGATGATGAATGTCGAGGCCGACGTCACCATCGGCGCCTATCTGAAGAGCGAGGCCGACCGGCTCGGCGTCACCTATTCGCTGGGCGCCGGCGACGAGCCGTCCTCCTGCATGGAACTGATCGAGTTCGTTTCGGCCATGGGCCATCCGATCGTCGCCGCCGGCAAGGGCAAGAACAACCCGCTCAACATCGACGCCACGCCGCCCGCCTACGAGGAAGAGGCCAAGCGCCGGCACATGAATGTGCGTATGCTGGTCGAATTCGTCGATGGCTCCAAGACCATGGTCGAAATGGCGGCGATCGCCAATGCCACCGGCCTGGTGCCGGACAAGGCCGGCATGCATGGCCCCGCGGCGACACTCGGCGAACTCTCGAAAGTCCTGGTGCCTGAAAAGGATGGCGGCGTGCTGTCCAAGGTCGGCGTCGTCGACTACTCGATCGGCAAGGGCGTGGCGCCCGGCGTCTTCGTCGTCGCCGACATGTCGCATCCGCGCATTTCGGAGCGCATGGAAGACCTGAAGATGGGCAAGGGCCCGTATTTCACCTTCCATCGCCCCTATCACCTGACCTCGCTCGAAGTGCCGCTGACCTGCGCCCGCGTCGTCCTTTACGGCAAGGCTGACATGGTGCCGCTGGCAACGCCGGTGGCTGAAGTTGCCGCGGTCGCCAAGAAGGACATGCAGCCGGGCGATAAGCTCGATGCGATCGGCGAATATTGCTACCGCGCCTGGATCATGACGGCGCCGGAAGCGCATGCGGCGCGAGCCATTCCTTGCGGCTTGCTGCAGGGCGGTTCGGTGACGGCGCCGATCAAGAAGGGCGAGCTCATCACCTATGCCAATGCCGCTCCTGTGCCGGGCTCCAAGATTGCGGAGCTGCGCGCCCGCCAGGACAAACTCGTCTACGGAACCGTGGGAGCCTGATCATGGCCACAGCCAGCAAAGCCGTCGCGGACAGCCGCGCCAACCTGCCTTTCGTCTATCGCCAGTACAGCGCCGAGCAGCTCAAGCAGGTGCTCTACAAGATGTACCTGATCCGCCGCTTCGAAGAGGGCGCGGAGGAAAGCTACATGCGTGGCCTGATCCACGGCACCATGCACCTGTCGATCGGCCAGGAAGCCAGCGCCATGGGCATCTGCATGCCGCTTGGCGAGGATGACCAGATCACCTCGACGCATCGCGGCCATGGCCACTGCATCGCCAAGGGTGCGGAGGTGAAGCGCATGTTCGCCGAGTTCTTCGGCAAGACAACCGGCTACTGCAAGGGCCGTGGCGGTTCGATGCACATCGCCGATGTCGCCAAGGGCAATCTCGGTGCCAATGGCATTGTCGGCGGCGGCATTCCGATCGCCGTCGGTGCTGCGCTCTCCTCCAAGATGATGAAGACCGGCAAGGTCGTCGTCTCCTTCTTCGGCGATGGCGCCAACAATGAAGGCGCCTTCCACGAAGCGCTGAACATGGCGGCTGTCTGGAAGCTGCCTGTCATTTTCGTCTGCGAGAACAACGGCTACGGCATGTCGACATCGACGGCCCGTTCGACCGCGGTGAAGAACATCGCCGATCGCGCCGCCGCCTATTCGATGCCCGGTGTCATCGTCAACGGCAACATTTTCTCCGAAGTCGCCGAGGCTTCGTACAAGGCCGTCGAGCGGGCGCGCGCGGGCGAAGGGCCGACGCTCATCGAATCCAAGACCTACCGCCATCGCGGCCATTCCAAGAGCGACCGCAATCGTTATCGCACCAAGGAAGAGATCGAGGACTGGATGTCGAACCGTGACCCAATCACGCTGTTCGAGAACGAATTGCGGGAATTCGGCTTCATCGACGACAAGGGCATCGAGGCCATTCGCGACGCCGTGGCGCAGGAGATTGCCGACGGCATCGAGTTCGCCAAGGCGAGCCCTTCGCCGGATGTGAGCGAGACTGGAAATTATGTGTATACGGAGCAGGCGTGATGGACGCGATGGTGCGTGAACTGAGCTACGCCCAGGCGATCCAGGAAGCCATGGCGATCGCCATGGACATGGACGAGCGCGTCTTCCTGATGGGCGAGGATATCGGCGTTTATGGCGGCGCCTTCCAGGTGACCGGCGACCTGGTCGACCGTTATGGCACTGACCGGGTGATGGACACCCCGATCTCGGAGCTGGGTGGTGCGGGCGTCGCTGTCGGCGCCGCCGTCACCGGCATGCGGCCGATCTTCGAATTCCAGTTCTCCGATTTCGCCACGCTCGCCATGGAGCAGATCGTCAACCAGGCGGCCAAGATGCGTTTCATGCTGGGCGGCGAGGTTTCCGTTCCCGTGGTGATGCGCTTTCCGGCCGGCTCCGGCACGGGTGCCGCCGCGCAGCACAGCCAGAGCCTGGAGGCCTGGCTCGGCCATGTGCCGGGCCTGAAGGTCATTCAGCCGGCGACGCCCTACGATGCCAAGGGCATGCTTTTGGCCGCCGTCGCCGATCCCGATCCGGTGATGATCTTCGAGCACAAGCTGCTCTACAAGGTGAAGGGCCCGGTGCCTGAAGGCTACTACACGGTTCCGATCGGCAAGGCCGACATACGCCGCGAAGGCCGGGATCTCACCATCGTCGCCACCTCGATCATGGTGCAGAAGGCACTCGAAGCCGCCGCCACGCTGGAAGCCGAGGGCATCGACGTCGAAGTCGTCGATCTTCGGACCATCCGGCCGATGGACAAGCAGACCGTCATCGACAGCGTCAAGAAGACGTCGCGGCTGATGTGCGTCTACGAAGCGGTCAAGACATTGGGCATCGGCGCCGAAGTCAGCGCCATGATCGCCGAGAGCGAGGCGTTCGACTATCTCGACGCACCGATCGTGCGGCTGGGCGGCGCCGAGACGCCGATCCCCTACAATCCGGAGCTCGAAAAGGCCACCGTGCCGCAGGTTCCCGACATCATCACCGCCGCGCGCGACCTCGTGAAAGGGGTTCGCTGAGACATGCCGACAGAAGTCATTCTTCCCAAGGTCGACATGGACATGGCGACCGGACAGATCTCGCGCTGGTTCGCCACGGAAGGCCAGCAGGTCAAGAAGGGCGACGTGCTGTTCGAGATCGAGACCGACAAGGCGGCGATGGAGATCGACGCGCCGGCCAGCGGCGTGCTGCGCGACGTGACCGGCAAGGAAGGCGTCGACATTCCGGTCGGCGCGCCGGTCGCCTGGATCTATGCCGATGGCGAGGCTTATGGGGCCAAGCAAGACACGGCGCCAATCTCCCCCCTTGTGGGGGAGATGTCGACCAAGTCGACAGAGGGGGGCGCTGTCCCGCCAACGTCGCATTCTGTCACGCCCCCCTCTGCCTTGCCGGGCATCTCCCCCTCTGGGGGGAGATCGGCCAATCGCCGTCGGGCGCACGCGCGACACCGCTTGCCCGACGTCTGGCGCGTGAGGCGGGCCTTGCCCTTGCCAGCGTCACCGGCACCGGTCCTTACGGCCGCGTGGTCAAGGCGGATATTGACGCGGCGATTGCCAAGGGCGGTGCCAAAGAGGCCCCAGCATTGGCTCCTGAAGCTCCCGCCGCCGCCGCTGCTTCCGCGCCTGCCGTGAAGGCGATGTCGGACGACCAGGTGCTGAAGCTGTTCGAGGAGGGCTCCTACGACCTCGTCCCGCACGACAATATGCGCAAGACCATCGCGCGCCGCCTCGTCGAGGCCAAGACCACCATTCCGCATTTCTACCTGACGCTCGACTGTGAACTCGACGCGCTGCTGGCATTGCGCACGCAGATCAATGCCGCCGCCCCGGTGAAGAAGACCGACAAGGGCGAGGCGCCCGCCTACAAGCTGTCGGTCAACGACATGGTCATCAAGGCGATGGCCATGGCGCTGAAGGCGGTGCCGGATGCCAATGCCTCATGGACCGAAAGCGCCATGGTCAAGCACAAGCATGCCGATGTCGGCGTCGCCGTCTCGATCCCCGGTGGCCTGATCACGCCGATCATTCGGCATGCCGACGAGAAGTCGCTGTCCACCATCTCCAACGAGATGAAGGATCTGGCGAGCCGTGCGCGCAGCCGCAAGCTGAAGCCGGAAGAGTATCAGGGCGGCACCACGGCGGTGTCGAACCTCGGCATGTTCGGCATCAAGGACTTCGCCGCCGTCATCAACCCGCCGCATGCGACGATCCTGGCGGTGGGTGCCGGCGAGGAGCGGGCCGTGGTCAAGAACGGCGAGATCAGAATAGCCACCGTGATGTCGGTGACGCTGTCGACGGACCATCGTGCCGTCGATGGGGCACTTGGCGCCGAACTGCTGGTCGCCTTCAAGCGGTTGATCGAAAACCCGATGGGGCTGTTGGTATAGGGCGTGTTGACAATTGGGTGAGGCCGACCTGCAAAGCCGGCTCACATTCAGAAACGACTTGTCAGGCGTCGACCCTTGACCCATGTTCCCCAGTGGATTGCGTTCAAGGGAGGCCAGCATGCCTGCATTCGACCCGTCTGACGTCAAAACCTTATTCGGCAAGGTCATGGGTGCCTCGCCGTCCGATATCAAGCTTGTAGCGCAGCGCCTGCACGATCACGCTTTCGAGCCGCGCATGTCGGCGGACGAGACGAAGCAGCTTGTCGCCGGCCTTGGTTATGACAGCCTGGACGCGTTCTGTGCCGATATCGGCCTGCCCGCCCATATTGCCGAGCGCTGGAGCCGTTTCGGCGTTTCCGGCGAGATGAAGCAGGTGTTCACGTTGCTGGTGGCCCAGCGCAGGCGGATTGCCGAGGCGATCGCCGAATTCGAATCAATGACGCATGTCGGCGTCGAGGATTTTTTGCGCGAGCGCGGACTTATTTAGCTCGAACCGACGGCCAGAGCGAAAGCTGTCTTAGCCGCCCTTGGCCAGCAGCGCGGTGGCCGTGTCGCTGTCGGTGATCAGCACATTGGTGCTGACGGCTTCCAGCGCGGCCAAGATCGCCGCCACCTTGCGTTTTCCGCCAGCGGCCAGCACGACATTCGGCACCTGGCCGACCATTTCGAGATCGATGGCCATGACGCGCCCGTTGACCTCGTGATCGACCAGCCTGCCGGCGGCATCGACAAAGTAGCACAACATATTGGCGACCGCGCCTTTCGCCTTCAATGGCGCGATCAGCGATGACGGCACGATGCCATGGCGGAAGATGGTGGCGTCCGGCGACATGTCGCCGACGGTGAGCAGAGCAATATCGGCGGCCGCGGCGCGGCGGCGCACGTCCTGCAGGGTCGGCTGTGCCCATAGGAGATCGCGAAGCGAAGGATTGTCCACCATCACCGGCGCGGTGATCTGGTAGCTGTCGACCTCGAAGACATCGGCGACCTTGGCCGCGACGATCGACGGGTTGATCCATTGCGAATGCGGCAGGCTGCCGACAAGGGCCACCACCGAAGCGTGCTTCAGCTGCCGGCGGGCGAGGAAACCCAGGCTGGCATGCAGCGTCGCGCCGCCGCCGATCGCCAGCGTCATGCCGTCCCGCATCTGCTCGCCGAGATAGGCCGCCACGGCATGGCCGATCGCCTTCTCCAGATGCTCATGCGCCGAGGGTGTCGGGATGACGACGGCGGCGTTGAGGCCCCAGCGCTTTTCCAGCTGCCGCTCGAGCGCCACCTGCTCTGCTGTCGGGGCGTTGATCATGGTGACGACGATGCCTTCCGCGGTGCAGGCGGCCAGCGTGCGCATGACCTTCACCCTGGAAACATCGAGCTTCTCGGCGATCTGCTCCTGGGTGAAGCCCTCGACATAGTAGAGCCAGGCCGTCTTGACGTTGAGGTCCGACGAGACCATCGGCAGGCGAGCCGGTCTGGGTTTTTCGGCGGGCATCGGTTCTGGTCCCTCATGAGCCGTGGTCTGACGGCGTTGCCCTCATCGGAGGAACGCCGGCCGGATGTCAACTGGATGCCGGGTTGCGGCATGCCGATTGTCGCACATCTCTGTTCATTTGTAATTGACATTGTACATATGAACATATTTTGTGGGTTCCGCGCGCTGTGTCATCCACCAGTCATATGCGCCGTGCAGGGAGGAAGAGACGGGGAGCCGGCCAGGGGCCGGACCGGTCATGCACAGACAAGACAGGAGGTCTCATGAAGACGCTATTCATCAAGCTGCTGGCCAGCCAGCTGGCGCTCGCCACAACTTTGTTTGCCGGCGTGGCAAGTGCCGAAACACTGACGCTCTACACATCGCAGCCGGAAGCCGACGCGGCCAAGACGGTGGACGCCTTCAAGAAGGCGCAACCCGGCATCGACGTGACCATCTATCGTTCCGGAACCAGCGACATCCTGACCAAGATGGCGGCCGAGTTCGCCGCCGGAAGCCCGCAGGCCGACGTGCTGTTGATCGCCGACGCGGTCTCGATGGAGCTGCTGAAGAAAGATGACAGGCTGATGGCCTATCCCGAGGCCAAGCTCGACGGCATCGAGGCCGACGCCTATGACGCCGACAAGACCTATTTCGGCAGCAAGCTGATCACCACCGGGATCGTCTACAACACCGCCGCCGCGGAAAAGCCGGAGCATTGGGCCGACCTCGCCAAGCCGGCCTATGCCGATGGGTTGGTCATGCCGAGTCCGCTCTATTCGGGTGCGGCCGCCTATCTGCTCTCGGGCTTCGCCGGCGATACGAACTATGGCTGGGATTTCTTCCAGAAGCTCAAGACCAACAACACCGTCAGCGTGCGCGGCAATGGCGCGGTGCTGAAGTCCGTGGCATCAGGCGAGAAGCCATATGGCATCCTCGTCGACTTCATGGCGATGAACGCCAAGAAGAAGGGGTCGCCAGTCGAGTTCGTGTTCCCCTCGGAAGGCGTTCCGGCGGTGACCGAGCCGGTGGCCATCATGAAGACAGCCAAGAACGTCGATGGCGCCAAGAAGTTCGTCGACTTCATTCTGTCGGACGAAGGCCAGAAGCTGGCGCTGTCCATGGGTTATCTGCCGGCACGCGCCTCGGTCGGCCGCCCCGACTGGCTGCCGGAAGGCGTCAAGGTCAAGGTAATGCCGTTCGACACCAAGGCAATCGTCGCCAAGACCGACGCCGACAAGGCGAAGTTCCAGGAACTGTTCGGCGGCTGAGCCGGCAATCGCGGGGGATGCCGATCAGACGGCATCCCGACCGCGTCGACGGATCGATTCCAGGAAGCACAATCATGTCAACACGCATCAGGGAAAGTCGGGGGCAGGAAATGGCCCTGACGACGGCGGTGGCGGTCGTTATCGTGCTGCTTTCGCTGCTGCCCATGCTGCGCCTCGTCAAGGAGATCGTGGCACCCGGCGGAACCCTGTCGACCGTGGCCGTGCAGGCCGGGCTGAGAAGCCCGGCGACCTGGATCGCGACATGGCACACACTGGTCGTCGGCATCGGCGGGACATTGCTTGCCGTGCTGTCGGGAACGCTGGTGGCGGTCCTGGTCTCGCTGACCGACATACGCGGCCGCGGCGCCCTGGTGCTGTGCTACGTCATGCCGCTGATGATCGCGCCGCAGGTGACGGCGCTGGCCTGGCTGCAACTGTTCGGTCCAGCAAGCCCCTTCCTCAAGCTGTTCGGCGCCGCACCGCCACTGGGCACGAAGAACCCGCTCTATTCGACCTCGGGCATCATCCTGCTGCTTGGCGTGCAATACGGCCCGCTGGTCTTCCTGCTGGTGCGGGCCGGCCTGCGCAAGCTGCCGCGCGAACTGGTCGAGGCCGCACGCGCCGGTGGCGCCGGCTGGTTCACCGTGCTTGTCACCATCGTGCTGCCTTTGATGACGCCGTCGATCATGGCGGCCGCGGCGCTGGCCTTCGTCTCCTGCGTCGGCAATTTCGGCATTCCGGCCTTTCTCGGCATTCCGGCCAACTATCTCGTGCTGCCGACGCTCATCTATCAGAAGCTGGCCGGCGGCGGTCCGGCGGTGCTCGGCGAAACCGCATTCCTCTCGGTGCTGATCGGGGTCATCGCCATGGCCGGCATCCTTGTCCAGGAGGTGATGAGCCGCCGCCGCGACTACCGCATTTCCTCGACATCGCTGCCGGCTGAACCCTACGAGCTCGGCCGCTGGCGGCCCGCCGTCCAGGCCGGCATGTGGCTCCTGATCGTGCTGGTACTGTTCCTGCCGCTGTTCGGGCTGGTGCTGACCTCGCTGGTGCCGGGCTATGGCATCGCATTGACCGCCAAGACGGCGACGCTCGACAATTACCGTTTCGTTCTGTTCGAGCACGATGCCGCAAAGCGCGCCTTCTTCAACAGTTTCTGGCTGTCGATCGCGGCGGCTTTCTTCGCGGTCATCGTGGCCGTGCCTGTCGGCTATCTCATCGCCTGGGGCAAGCAACGCTGGGTGCGGCTGCTCAACCTGTCGGTCGAACTGCCCTATGCCTTGCCCGGCGTGGTGCTGGCGATCGCCTCGCTGCTCTTGTTCCTGCGGCCGATCCCGTTCACCGGCATCCAGCTCTACAACACGGTCTGGATCATCCTCTACGCCTATCTCGCCAGATTCCTGGTGTTGGCGCTGCGGCCGACCATCAGCGGCTATCACCAGATCGACCGGGCGCTGGAAGAGGCCGCGCAGGTGGCCGGCGCCGGCCTGTTCACGCGCATGCGCACCATAGTCTTTCCACTGGTCGCCCCGGCGGCGATCGCAGGCGGCCTGTTGATCTTCATGACGGCGCTCAGCGAACTTACCGTCTCGGCGCTGCTGTGGTCCTCGGGCTCCGAGACGATCGGCGTGGTGATGTTTTCCTTCGAGCAAGGCGGCGATTCCAACTATGCGGCGGCGATGTCGGTCATCACGGTCGCGGTCACCTTCGTGCTCATGCTGGTGACCAATCTGCTTGCCCCTCATCTTCCGAGCGGAGTTCTGCCATGGCGCGATTGACCCTTGACCATGTGACCAAGAGCTTCGCCGATTTCGATGCGGTGAAGGACGTCTCGATCGACGTCGCCGACGGCGAGTTTCTCGCCGTGCTCGGGCCTTCCGGCTGCGGCAAGACGACGTTGCTGCGGCTCGTCGCCGGCTTCGAGAAAGTGACATCGGGCGAAATCCGCATCGGCAGCGAGGTGGTGTCGGCCAAGGATGGCAGCGTCGCGCCGGAAAAGCGGCGCGTCGGCATTGTCTTCCAGAATTATGCGCTGTGGCCGCACATGACGGTTGCCGAAAACATCAGCTATTCGCTGAAGGTGGCGAAGCTCGACAAGGCGGTTGCGCGCCAGAAGGTCGAGGACGCGCTCGCCTTGGTCAATTTGCAGGGGCTTGGCGAGCGCAGACCCGCCAATCTCTCCGGCGGCCAGCGCCAGCGCGTGGCATTGGCGCGATGCCTTGTCGCCGCGCCCTCGCTGGTGCTGTTCGACGAGCCGCTCGCCAATCTCGACGTGCATCTCAGAGCCTCAATGGAGGACGAGTTCGCAGCCTTCCACAAGCGCACCGGCACAACCATCGTCTACATCACCCATGATCAGGCCGAGGCAATGGCGCTGGCCGATCGCATCGCGGTGATGGATCACGGCAGGCTCGTGCAGCTGGCGACGCCGCGCAAGCTCTATCATGAGCCGGCAAATGAAATGGTGGCGTCCTTCATCTCGCAAGGCATATTGCTGCCGGCGGATGTTCTGACGGGCGAGGAGGGCGGCCATTGCAAGGTCAGGGTTCTCGGAGCCGAGCTGGTGGTCCGCTGCGGCCTCGGCGAGCGACCGCGCGCGGGTGCCAAGATCTGCTGTCGGTCCGCGGATCTCGACGCATCACCGGATGGTCCGGGTTTCGACGGCCTCGTCAAGCGGGTGATCTATCAGGGCGGCGCGGCGCGCGTCGAATTCACGCCTGCGGCCGGTCCCGAGCTTACCTTGCATTTTGAACAGCCAGACCCGGTCACGCTCGAGAGCGGGGCTCAGGCGCGGCTGCGGATAAGATCCGGATGGCTCATCCCGGCGGAGGCGGTATCGTGATGATGCTGGACCTGCTCGGCGGCTTTGGGGAAAAGGGCCGTACCAGCCTCGCTGTCAACAACGGCGACGACCGCATCCTGCTCGATGTCGGCATCAAGGTCGGCGCTTCCGGCGCGGAGTATTATCCGGCGCTCAACGGATCGGTCGGCGACATCGATGCGCTTTTTGTCTCGCACGCCCACGAGGATCATGTCGGCGCGCTGAGCTGGCTGTTGTCGCGCGGCTATACCGGCCCGATCTTCATGACAACCGAAACGCGCGACGAGGCGCCGGCCACGCTCGCTGCCTATGCCGAGCCGGAGGATTTCAGGCGCTTTCCGTTCCCGCACGATCGTGTCGAAATCTTCGAACCCGGTGATACATTGAAGAGTGGCAATCTTACGGTCCGGACCGGGCGGTCGGGACATGTCGTGGGCGGTGTCTGGTTCGCCGTCGATAACGGGAAAAGCCGCGTCGCCTATTCGGCCGATGTGGTGCCAGATAGCCATGTGTTCGTGATGGACACGATCCCGCACTGCGATCTTCTGGTCTTCGATGCCTCCTACGGCGCCGATCCAGTATCAGGGACGGCGCGTGCGCGGGAAATTTCCGAATGGGTGGCAAGGCATCCGCAGGGGTGCCTCCTGCCGACGCCTTTGTCGGGGCGGTCGCTGGAATTGATCGCGGCTCTGCCGGGCCCGTTTGCCATCCATGCCGGCATGCGTTTCTCCCTGGAAGCACAGATTGGCGCCACGGCGGCCTTGTTGCCTGGGGTTTCCGAGCTTCTGCGTGTCCGCTTGGCGGGCGCTGTCGACTGGACCGATGCCGATCCGTTGCCGCCGCTGCCGTTGCTGGCCGATGACGGCATGGGCGAGGCCGGGCCGTCGTCGCGCCTGTTGCCGCGCGCCGATCAGGCCGGGTTCCCTGTACTGCTTACCGGGCATCTGCCGGCGGGTTCTCCGGGCGATCTCCTGTACAGGGCCGGCCGGGCGGACTGGGTGCGCATGCCGACCCATCCGACGCTGTCGGGCAATGTCGATATCTGGGAAAAGGCAGGGCGGCCTGAGGCGCTGGGACATTCCTGCGCCACGGATCTTCTCGCCGACCTCAAGAGCCACATCCCGTCACTGCGCACGCAATGCCGCACAGGCCAGCGCATCGCGGTGCCGCAAGGAAGCAAATAATGAGAATCCTGATCTGCAATGACGACGGCATCGAGGCGCCGGGCCTTGCCCGCCTCGCCAACGCCGCCGGCGGGTTGAGCGACGATGTGTGGGTGGTCGCGCCCGATGGCAAGCGCACCGCCGCCAGCTCGTCGCTGACCATTGCGAGGCCGTTGACGATGCGGCGCGTCAAGCCGAACTGGTACTCCTGCTCCGGCACGCCGGCCGATTGCGTGGTGAGCGCGATGACGTGGCTGTTCGCAGACGCCATGAAGCCGGATCTGGTGCTGTCGGGTGTCAATGACGGCCGCAACGTCGCCGAGGACCTCGCCTATTCCGGCACGCTCGGCATTGCCCGGGAGGCAACTTTCTGGGGGGTGCTGGCGATCGGCTTCTCACGGGTGAAAAATCCTGACTTCACTGATGGCGACGACCAGTGGCTTGGCGCGCTGATCGCCTCATTGTGGCAGTCGCGCGCCGATTGGGCGAGCGAAGGCCATTGGCTCAGCGTCAATCTGCCGACCGCCTTGCCAGCTGAAATCCGTCAGCCGCGCATTGGCCGCGATAAGATCGGCCGCAAGGCCGAGGTCGTGGAAAGCGACGGCGATCGCACGGTCATCACGGTTCCGCGCGGGCGCGCCCATGCCAGTGAGCCGGGCGACGAGAACGAGGCGATCGATGCCGGCTTCGTCAGCATCAACCGGCTGAACTGGTTTGGCGAAACGCGGCTGGACGAACGATTTCTGGACGGGATTCCGGGCAACGGCGACGCCAGCTGATTTCAGGTCTGGATCGTCGAGCTGCGCGAGTGACGCTAGCGTTTTGGAGGCCGGCTCGCGAGACCGCAGATCACCAAGCTGTCAGCGGTCAAATTGCGTCAATCCAATGCTTATGCTTGAAGCTGCCGTTATTTCATTCCACATCGGGCGCAATGAATGGCAAGATACGAGAGTGGTTTCGCAATTGGCGATGGGCCTTGGCCGCATCGCTGATCCTGCATGCCATGATCGCGGCGTTCTTGTTCTTTGGCGTGCCGAGGTCCGAGCAGCAACCGGTTCAGCAGGAACAGCCCGTCAATGTCGCGATCGTGCCGCCGCCCGAGAAGCCTAAGCCGAAACCTGCTCCAAAGCCACCGGAGCCTAAGCCTGAAAAGAAGGCTGAAAAGCCACCTGAACAAAAGCCGCCTCCGGAACCGCCGAAACCGCCAGACGAACAGGTTCTGAAGCGCGTTTTTCAGTACGGCCAGAAAGATACTGGGCCGGAGAAATCGCTCGACGGAAGCAGCGCTAAACCCAGCACGCCGTCGCCGGCCAAGGATGAGGCGGCGAAGCCGCCTATAACACCGACGCCTGCGCCGGCCCAGCCCGCCCCGGCTGCAACGCCTCAGCAGAAGGCAGAGCCCAGCAAACCTGACGAGAAGCCTGCCACCGTTCCGCCCGACGAAAAACCCGCGCAAAGCGAGGAAAAGCAAGCGACCGAGGATGCCGATAAGCAACAGTCGGACAAGCAGGAGCCAGCATCGCAAACCGCCGAAAAACCAGAGGTCGTGACGCCAAAGCCATTGGCGGCTGAGACCGGTGACAAGCCGGCGCCTCCAGCCTCAACTGGAAAGGCAAAGCCCAAACCTGCCAAGACAATGGCGTTCAAACCGGCAAGAGCCTTCAAGGCGCCGGTTGGGAATGCTGGAAGGTCAAACCCCACCAACAACGACGTTGCGGGATCACCGATCTATTCCGGCCTTCCGGGCGTCAGAAAGCTCTACTCGCCGGGAGCAACCGGCGATGCGTTCGCCACGAGCTCAATGGATAAAGTGCCGCGTGGGGTGCGCGCGGCCACCCTTTGCGGCAACGTTCTGAGCCGAGAATTGCAGAATGCCGACTATACGATCAAGTGGGTTCCAAACAGCCCGTTGGACGCAGGCAATGTCCTCAATCCTCCGAAAGCCGCCTTCAGCACCAGAAGCGCCTGGTACAATCTGGACTTCCGGTGCGAAGTCGACGCCGATGCGACGAGGGTCCTGTCCTTCAACTTCCATGTGGGCTCATTGGTCCCGCGTGGCGAATGGGCCAGTCGCGGATTTACAAAGTATCCGCTGAATTAGGCTGGCACGCCGAGCCGGGACAATTGCTGGCTATTTTCTTGCCAGTCGGCGCAGACGAATCGGCACCAGCCTCCGTCAGGTGGGCGGCATGGCGGCAGCGAACTGTCCGGTCCCCTTGTCTTGATGGGGCGGATCGTGTGGCAGCGGCTCGTTGAGCCGCCCCTGCGCCTTGGCCGGGCTGGCCCGGGTGTGGTGAATCGACAAGCTACACGCGCAAATCCAATGCCTATGCTTGAAGCCGCCGCTATTTCATTCCACATCGGTCAGGATGAAGGACGAGGCACTGGAACGGCGTCGGTATCTGTTGTGGGGCATCCCCGCATCGCTGATCCTGCACGTGCTTGTCGCGGCAATCCTGATATATGGCCTGCCAATTCCTCCGCAAAAGCCGCAGGAGGAGCAGCCAGTCAATGTGGCGCTCGTACCTCCGCCCGATCAGCCGAAACCGAAACCTACTCCCGTATCGCCCCCTAAGTCACCGGAACCGAAGTTTGAAAAACCACCGGAGCCTAACGTAGAACAACCGCCCGAGCAGAGAGTTGAAAAGCCACCTCCGCCCGAAAAGCAGGCACAGAAGCCCCCGCCGGTAGAGGTCCTGAAGCCCGTTTTTCAGTTCGGCGACAAGGATAACGGCCCGAGGAAATCCTTGGATGGGGCCAGCGCTCAGGACAGTTCGCTGGCGCCGGCCAAGGATGACGCTTCGAAGCCGCCGGTCGAGCCGCCGGCAGAAAACCAGCCTGTCAAGCCGGCAGACTCCGAGCAGCAGGCAGATCCAACCAAGGCTGAGGAGAAGTCGGCAACCGCGACGACGGACGCCAAGCCGACACAGGATGCGGAGAAACAGGCGGCGATCGACGCCGCCAAGCAACAGGGCACGGCACCAGCGCCTTTGGCTGCCGACGGCGAGATCGAGCTTCCCCCATCAGCCGAAGCGCCGAAGTCCAAACCTGCAAGTGCGCCGAAGCCCAGCACTTCTAAGGCCTCGAAGTCTGCATCGCGGAACGGTTCGGGCCTTCCAAGTGTTCGCAGGCTCTATTCGCAGGGCGCAACCAGCGATGCGCTGGCCACCACCTCGATGGGCGGCGTGCCTCGCAATGAGCGTGCTTCCCTACTTTGCGCCAGCGAGTTGCAACAGCAACTGGTGGAAGGTTCCTATTTTCCTATTCAGTGGCCGAAAGTTCCGCTGAAGGGGGGCAATATAATTTACGCTCCGGATGTCGCCTTCAGTACGACAACCACATGGTACCATCTGAGCTTCCGGTGCGAGGTCGACACCGATGCGACGAGGGTCTTGTCGTTCGACTTCCGTGTCGGCGCTGAGCTTCCACGCAGCGAATGGCCGCGGCCTCTCTAGCCTGCCAGTCTAGGCCGGCACGCGGAGCCCGGCCAATTGCCGGCTAATTTCATGCCAGTCGGCGCAGACGAAATCGGCGCCGGCCGCGGTCAGCCGCGCGGCATGCTCGGCATAGGTGTGGCCGCCGCCGGTGTAGCCGATCGCCGTCATGCCGGCGGCAACCGCGCCCTGGATGCCGAAAGGCGAATCCTCGACGACGATGCAGTCGGCCGGGTAGGCGCCCATTTTGGCGGCGGCGAACAGGAAGATGTCGGGCGCCGGCTTGCCGTTCTTGACCATCGAGGAGCTGTAGATCGCATCGCCGAAGAAATGCGCCAGCCCGGTGACGGCAAGGCTGTGGTTTATCCGCTCGACGGAGGACGACGAGGCAACGCAGCGGTCGCCCTCGAGCGCTTCCAGAAACGCGGCGATCCCAGGGGTGGGCTTCAATTCCTCGGTGAACAGGACCTTGGTCTCGGCCCAGATGTCGCCGTCGGCCGAGGCCGGAAACTGGTGGCCCGTCAATTCCCTGATCCGCACGATGATGTCGGACTGCTTCATGCCGACGCACTGGGCGATGATGCCGCCATGGACGCCTGGCATGCCGTGCTTTTCATAGACGCGTTCATAGGCCCTGGCTGCCAGCGGCTCGCTGTCGACGAGCACGCCGTCGCAATCGAAAATGATAGGCCTTGGTCGCGCCACGCACTTGTCTCCTGAAGTCAATTTCCGCACATCGCTATCGGCAAAAAGTCAAATGTTCAATAGTGCGACGGGCTGATGGCGCTTGGGCTCGAAAACGGAGAGCAGTCAAAGCTGGCGCAACGCATCGCTTGCGCGGGAGGATCCGAGCGCCCGTTGCATGGCTTGCCGGGACTGTGCGCGGTCGGGTGTTATCCAGTTCGGCTCGGCACCGAGGAAGCGGTCGAGGAAAGCCACCGCGTAGGCCGGCATCTCGGTGACATTCTCGCGATAGGACCACCATGTGCGCAGGTCGTCGGCGCATTTGTCGATGCTGGGCGCCTTGCCGAACTCCTGTTCGTAGATGGCCGAGATCACCGAGACGCAGTAGTTGGTGTAGAGGAAGCCTTCCGGCCAGAAGCGGATGATTTCCAGCGTGCCGGCATTCTGATCCGTCTCGACGAGCTGCGCGAGGCCGGAGATCTCCCTTGCCGGCGCCTGTTTGATCAGTTCGCGCAGCACGAGGCCGGCGGCAAAGACGATGAAGTCGGCGCGGTCTATCGCGGCAAAGCGCTTCTGCGCCTCCATGATCTCGACCCAGTCGAGAAAAGCTCGGGTGAGCTTCGCCTCGTCGATCTCGTAGCGCACGCCGAACGTGTCCGAAACCACCTTGGCGCTGCCGCGGAAGGTGGCGCGGAACCAGCGCAGCTGCCGCAACCGATGGCGCAGGTCGGGCATAAGGGCCAGTTCATCCCTGAAGGGCAGTTCCATTGCATGCATCCCGTTTGGTGGCAGGTTAGCACAGCCGTGCCGCCGCCGAAATCGGCCGACGGTCCTGTGGATGACCGCGACCAAGGCCAATATCATACATATTGACATTCGCGGAAACAAATGTTCTCACTTTGCTGTTGTCGCGCGCCGGTCCAAGGTGCGGTTCAACTGAGGCTTCGGGAGGAGAACCGAATGGCGATTTGGCAGTGGGGACTGCTTCTGCTGGTTATTGTGTGGGCGCTGCAGTCGCTCGGCGTCTGGCTGCAGATGCGGCACTATTCGGATGTCTTCCGGGGCGTCACCGACCAGTACAAGGATGGCTTCGTCGGAGCCGGCAATTTTCGCGGCCGGCTGGCCAAGGGCACCATCGCGCTTGTCGTGGTGACGCCCGACCTGATCGTGCGCCGCATGATGGTGATGAGCGGCCGTTCCGTTTTCACCAAGTTCAAAAGACATGAAGAATTCGAGGGTGTTCCCCTCGATCGACTCCGGTCCAACCCTGCGATCATGGGGGAGGGGGAACCCGGTGTGGCCGAGGCCGTGAAGCGGGCGATCGAACAGATCGACAAAGCACGGTCGGAGCCGGGGAAGAAGCCGGGCCTGGCCGGCTTGAATGTAGCAAGGGCATAGAGGACGCCGTGCGCCGACTGGGATCAACCGGCCGACCGGCATAAGGAGGAGAAATGTCTGTATTTTCGTTGTTGGCGCAGCATGCCGACATGGCCGTGCACAATCTGCATGTCGCAGGTGCGATGGTCTCGGATGCTGCATTGCATGGCAAGCTCGCCGTCGAGCATGCTTCCGATCATCTCGTTGTCCTTGCGCAAGCAGACAGCGGGCCCATCACCGTCGACCAGTTCAAGGAAAAGCTGAAGGACGTCCAGCAGGAAGAGCAGCTCGGCTGGCTGACCGCCATCGGCAAGTACTTCATCGGCATCTTCCAGAAGGGCGGCGAAGTGTTCGCCGGCTTCGTCACCGGCATTATTCCGACGCTGGTGGTGCTGATGACCGCCTTCTACGCCGTCACCGAACTGGTCGGCGAGGAGCGCGTGCATGGCCTGGCACGCGGCGCCGGCAGGATTGCCTTGACCCGCTATACGCTGCTGCCGCTGCTGGCGGTGTTCTTCCTCACCAATCCGATGGCCTATACGTTCGGATCGTTCCTGGAAGAAAAGCACAAGCCGGCTTTCTATGACGCGGCCGTGTCCTACGTGCATCCACCGCTTGGCCTGTTCCCGCACATCAATCCCGGCGAATATTTCGTCTGGGGCGGCATTCTCGTGGCTCTGCTCGAGCTTGAGAAGAAGGGCGTCGTCGTCGCCGGTTACCATGTCAAGGTGGCGATCTGGTACGCCATTGTCGGCCTCGTCGTCATCCTGCTCAAGGGCATGCTGACCGAGCGCATCACCACCATCATGGCACGCCGCCAGGGCGTCGAGCTGTAAGGGCGGGGAGGACAATCATGGCCAAGACATACAAAGCCGTAAAGATCTCCCGGGGCTCCACCGGCTGGGGCGGCCCGCTCGTCATCGAGCCGACCGCGCAGCGCGACAAGGTCGTCTCCGTCACCGGCGGCGGCATCCATCCCGTAGCCCAGCTTATCGCCGACATGACCGGTGCCACGGCCGTCGACGGCTTCAAGGCGCCGCCGGTCGAAGGCGAGATGGCTGTTGTCGTCGTCGATTGCGGCGGCACCGCACGCTGCGGCGTCTATCCGCGCAAGCGCATCCCGACCGTCAATCTAACGCCGGTCGGTCAGGCTGGGCCGCTCGCCCAGTTCATCACGGAGGACATCTACGTTTCGGGCGTGAAACCGGCCAACGTCACAATGGCGGACGGATCCGAGGCGGTCACCACCGCGGGGGGAGCAGCATCGATGAGTTCAGGCAACAACACTGCAGCCGCGGCGCCACAGCCGCTGCCGAGCGAAGGCGGGCTGATCGGCCTGATCAGCTCGATCGGCCGCGTCATGGGCCGGGTGGTCGGCATTTTCTTCAATGCCGGCCGCCGTACCATCGACCAGGTGGTGCGCAACGTGCTGCCGTTCATGGCCTTCGTGACCATGCTTATCGGCCTGATCCTCTACACCGGCATTGGCGATGTGCTCGCCCAGCCGATGGGTCCGCTGGCCAACAACATCGTCGGCCTGCTGATCATCTCGGCCATTTGCGGCCTGCCGTTCCTGTCGCCCATCCTGGGGCCGGGCGCGGTCATCGCGCAGGTCATCGGCGTGGCCATCATCGGCCCGCAGATCGCCAACGGCACGATTTCGCCGGCGATGGCCCTGCCGGCGTTGTTTGCCTACAACACCCAGGTCGGCTGCGACTTCGTGCCTGTCGGCCTGGCGCTTGGTGAAGCCAAGCCGAAAACCATCGAAATCGGTGTGCCGGCGGTGCTCATCAGCCGCCAGATCATGGGTCCGGTCTCGGTGTTGATCGCCTGGGTCGTCTCACTGATCGTGTTTTAAAGAGAGTAAGGAAATGAGGTTCGCCATATGACGGTTCTGTTGAGAACACGGGTCACTTCCATCGGACCCGAAGTGGCGGATCTTGCCGAAGGGGGCGTGCTCATCCTGTTCGCGGATGGCTCGCCGCCGGAGCTTGCCGAAGTCTCCGTCCTGCACAAGACGGAGCAGGGACCAAGTGACGGAGCGCCCGCCAAGGGCGCTTCGATCACCGTCGGTTCGGTTTCAGCCGTCATAACGGCGGTAGGCTCCAGCGCATGGAGCAAGGTGCTCGAGATGGGCCATGTCGTCATCTCGTTCAACGGCGCCACCGAGGCCGAGAGGCCGGGCGAGATCTGCGCATCGCAGGTCGATACCCAAGCGCTCGTGGCCGCCCTGGAGACAGGCGCGATCATCACCATCGCCGCCTGAACACACGCGCTGGGACCGTCCGGTCTTGGCGCCAAGAGCAATTCCAGGAAAAGTGTGAAACGGTTTTCCGTCCGGAATTGCGTCAAAACAAAGAGTTAGAGCGATTTCGCCGAAATGGCGAAATAGCTCCAGGAAAAGCAGAGTATTTGCCATGGAACGCTCGACCATCGTCAGAGTGCATGAAGGTTTGCACGCCCGTCCCGCCACGCGGTTCGTCAAACTCGCGAAGGGTTTCGAATCCGATGTCGAACTGGTCAAGGACGGCAAGGCGGTCAGCGCCAAGAGCTCGGTCAAGCTGATGCTGCTGGCGGTCAAGGAAAACCAGGAAGTCACCGTTCGGGCGAACGGCGCGGATGCCATCGAGGCCATCGAAGCGCTGATCGGCTATCTCGAAAACCCCAAGGCTGGTCTCGACGATGAAGCGGGGCCGCAGAGCCCGGCCAATGATGCCGGGCCGGAAGCGGCACCCGCGCCGGCCGAATCTGCGCTCGCTGCCTCCGGCGAAGCAAATGGCTTGCGCGGTGTCGCGGCAAGCGAGGGTGTCGCGATCGGGCCGGCTTTCGCGCATTTCCCGCCTGATATCACCGGGCAAGGTCGCACGCTGCGGGCTGAAGAGATCGCCGGCGAGATTGACAGGTTCCGCGCCGCCGTCGCCGCCGTCCAGGCGCGCATGGACCGGGCCTTGGCGCAGGACAGCCTGTCGGCCGGAGACCGTGGCATCGTCGCGGCACTCAGGGATATCGCCGCCGATGACAGCCTGACCGGCGAGGCCGAGAAGGCGATCAAGGGCGGCAACGACGCGGTCTCGGCCGTCATCACCGCCGCGTCCGCCATCGCCGCCGATTTCAGCGCAGTCGACGATCACTATCTGAATGCGCGCGCTGACGACGTTCATGCCGTCGGGCGGCAGATCTGTCTCGTCCTGCTTGGGCAGGACGACGTCAGCCTCGAAAACATTCCGCAGGGGGCCATCCTGATCGCCGACGACATCGGCGCCTGGGATCTGGCGCGCGCGCCGCTGAAACGCATAGGCGGGGTGATTTGCGGCCATGGAGGCGCCACCTCGCACATCGCCATCATTGCCCGCTCGCACGGCATTCCGGCGGTGTTGGGCCTCGGCGACCAGATCAATGCCTTGCGCACGGCGCACGACGTGGCGCTCGACGGCAACACCGGCCATGTGATCATCGACCCCGACGAGGCGACGCGTGCCGATTTTGCCGGCCGTGTCGAAGCGGCGGCGAGCGAGCGTGCCGGCCTGACCGCCTTCAAGACGGTGACGCCGAAGCGCGCTGACGGCAGGGTCATCGAGGTCGCGGCCAATATCGGTTCGCTCGAGGAAATCGAAGCAGCGCAGGAGGCCGGAGCCATGGGCGTCGGCCTGTTCCGCACCGAGCTTCTGTTCATGCGCCACATGCACCTGCCCTCCGAGGACATGCAGGCCGAGACCTATGCGGCGCTGGCCAAGGCCTTCGAGCCCTATCCGGTCATCGTGCGCACGCTCGACATCGGCGGCGACAAGCCGATCGCCGGCATCGAGTTCCCCGACGAGGAAAACCCCTTTCTCGGCTGGCGCGGCATCCGCATGTGCCTCGACCGGCCCGACATCTTCAAGCGTCAGCTCAGGGCGCTGCTGAGGGCGGCCGTGCATGGCAACATCAAGGTGATGCTGCCGATGGTGTCCGATATTTCCGAAGTCACGCGCACCCGCGCACTGGTCGATGAATGCGCCGCCGAACTCAAGGCCGAAGGCGTGCCGCATGCGACGTTCGATCTCGGCGTGATGATCGAGACCCCGGCCGCGGTGCTGATCGCCCCGGCGCTGGCCAAGGAAGTGGCCTTCTTCTCGATCGGCACCAACGATCTGACCCAGTACATCATGGCCGCCGACCGGCTGAACCCGACCGTGGCCAAGCTCAACGACGTCACCAATCCGGCGGTCATGTCGGCGATCGAGCTGACGGCAAAAGCCGGCGTCGCCGCAGGCATCATGGTTGGCATGTGCGGCGAAGCGGCCGGGCGACCGGACCTGATCCCGGCCTTCGTGAAGATGGGGCTGACCGAGCTTTCGATGAGCCCGGCCTCGATCCAGCGCGCCAAGAAAACGATCACGGCCATGATAGCCGGGGAATAGATTTCCGAAAGCGCTGCTGGGGCTACGGCAAATGCGCAAGCAAGGTGGCGAAGACAGGCGTCAGCTCGTCGACCGGGCTTGCCTTGGCGCAGGCCTGCAGAATGCGGTCATGACGGATATCGACCGCCAGGATCGCGATCTCCAGCATGTCCGGCTCCGGCGCGCCGTCGCGACCGGTGGTCGCCAGGCCGCAGGCCAGAACGACCGGCGCCAGGCAGCTTATGTCGAGTGCCCGCTCCCTCGCCATTTCCGGCGCGGCTTCGCCAAAGCGGACCGGACGCTGGCCGAGCAACTCGACCAGCAATGCCGCGCAGGTGGCCGCGATTGCCGGCAGCCCGGCACCCGGCGCGGCCAGGGCCGCCAACAAATCAGCATGGCGCTTGCGCATGGCGGCGTGAGCGGCTGCGAAATCGGCTTCGTGGATGCGGGCGTTTTCGATCTTGAGCCCGGCAAGCACCGCCTTGGCCAGATAGTACATGTCGCGCCGGAACAGGCGCTCGGCACTCAATTGCCGCTCTTCGTTTCCGGCCGGGAAATAGGTGCCGAGGCCCTTTACGGTCGTGCCGTCCACCTTGATCGGACGCTCATGCGGAACAAAGGATTCAGCGATCGACAACGCGTCGTCGACGGCGCTGGCGGCATGGCTGAGCAAGCCTTCGATGCCCTTGCCGGGAAACGGCGGCAGATGGCTGGTCGCCTCGCGCAGGACGCTGGCGTCGCCGCTGCCGTCATGGCGGCTCTGCCGGATGATGTCTCGGACTTCCCGCAACCGGTCCTTCAGGTTGACGCGGACGTCTTCGGAGATTTGTCGGAGCATCGCGGTTCGCCTCGAAAGTGCCGTGGATTGCCGCCAGCAAGGGGCGGCCACCAACTCTACATTGTTCCTATCGATTGGTAGATCAATAGGCGATAGTAGACCAGCATGCAGAATCGGTGACGGCGCGCGCATCCGTCACCGCGGGGGAGGGATGACTTGGCCAGGCGACGACAAATCGACGAAGGTCGGGCGGGAGCCGAAGCGACCGAACAGGTCGTCAGCGAAAGCCGGACGGATCGTCTGAGGATTCGGGCGGCCTGGATGTATTTCGTCGAGCAGATGACGCAGAACGAGATCGCCGACGTGCTTGGCGTCGGCCGCGTCACCATCGTGCGCATGCTGGCGGAGGCGCGTTCGCGCAACGAGGTCAAGATCACCATCGAGAGCGAATTGTCGGAGATCGTGCGGCTGGAGCGCGCGCTGGAGCGGACGTTCGGCCTGCAGCAGGCGCTGGTGGCGCCGCTCACCGCGCCCAATGCCGACCCGATCCCCGCGATCAGCGCCAAGACCGGGATCTTCCTGTCCGATACGATGAAATCCGGCATGCGCGTCGGCGTCGGCTGGGGCAGGACGTTGTTCTCGAGCCTGCCGTTCATCAGCGCCAAGTCGCTCTCGGACTTCAAGGTCATCTCGCTGCTGGGCGGCGTTGGCGTCGCGCGTCGCTACAATCCGGCGGAGTTCGCCTGGCGGTTCGCCCAGGTCTTCCAGGGTGACGGCTATCTCATTCCGACACCGGCCGTTGTCGACAGCGTCGAGACCAAGATCGCGCTGGTGGAGCGCTGCGGCCTGCAGGAAATCTTCGAGATGGCCGACACGCTCGACGCCGTGCTGCTGTCGATCGGCGGCATCGCCTCGGCGACGACCTTTTATCGGGGCGGCTTCCTCAAGGAGGCGGAGCGTGAGGCGCTGGTGTCGCGCGGCGCGGTCGGCGACCTTCTGTTCCATTTCTTCGACCGCAATGGCGATCTGGTCGACCATCCGATCAACAGCCTGGTGATGTCGGTGGATGTCGACCGCCTGCGCAAGGCGCCGATCCGTATCCTGACCTCCGGCGGCGAGGAGAAGATCGAGGCTCTGCTCGGCGCCATGAACCTGATCGCGCCGACGATCCTGATCACCGACGAGGAGACCGCAAAGCGCATGCTCGAGGCGGTCAGCGCAGGCTGAAGGACCTGGTAATGTAATCGGGCCAGGCCCGCTGCTCGTCGAAAACGGCGGCAAGATCCGGTGTGTCCGCCAATATCCCGCTGAGAACCAGTGCCGTGGCGATGCCGGAACCGTTTCCGCCCGCAATGTCATGCTCGACGCTGTCGCCAACGCAGACCACGCTGGCGCGATCGGGCTCGCCGGCCAGTGCCAGGGCCGCGTCGAAAATCGCCGGATAGGGCTTGCCGATGCGGGTGACGCTGCCGCCGAGGTCTTCGTAGAGATCGGCGATCTCGCCCGCGCCGAAACGGGGGCCTACCGCCGTCAGCATGATCTTGTCGGGATTGGTGCAGAAGCACGACACCTGACGCGCCGCCGCCGGGGCAAGCAGCCGGCGATAATAATCGAGGTCATGGCGGTCGCCCTCACTGGCCGAGATCAGTACCAATTCGGCGTCTTCGCCGGCCTGCGTCAGCACAAAGGGCAAGCCTTCGACCGCGGTGCGGTCGTCGTCGCGGCTGATCAGCAGGCACTTTGTCCCCGGGCGCAGCCTTCCCGATGCCGCCATGTCATTGAAGGAGAGCCACGCCACCTCGCCGGAGGAGACAAAATGGTCCCAGCTTCCGGCGGCGAAGCCGAGCTTCAGCAGGCGATCCTCATTGGGCCTGGCGCGCTTGCCGGAGTTGGAAATCAGCACCACCGTCTTGCCGGCGCTCTTTAGCGCCGACAATGCCTCTACCGCGCCTGGATAAGGGGCCCGCCCGTCATGCAGCACGCCGAACTGGTCGAGCAGGAAAACCTGGTAGAGGCCAGCCAGCGGTCCGATACCGTCGAGTCGTTCGATTGTTTTCGCGCTCATAGGAGTCCGGCCTTGCTTGCGCCCCTCAGCGCCAGCCGCGCGGTGCCGGCGGCGGCCTCGTCGGAAAGTGCGGGCAGGAAGTCGACGCCGAGCTTGCGCCGCCGGATATCAGTCCATGCCGGATTTGCGGCGCCGCCTCCCACGCTCCTGACCGATGTCAGCGCCGGCGCGCCAAGTTCGGCCAATCTGCGATAGCCGAGTGCCTCGATCGCCGCCATGCCTTCCAACATCGCCTTGAGGTATTCGGTGTCGTCAGCCGGCCTCGGGGCAAGGCGCGGCGGAAGGGTCGGATCGGCGATCGGGAACCGCTCGCCTGGTACGCTGAGCGGGTAATAGTCGAGGCCGGTCTCGGTCGCGGGATCGATTGCCGCGCTGAGCTCGATGATCCGCGCCAGTGGAAAATGCTGAGCCAGCACCTTGCCGCCGGAATTCGATGCACCGCCGGCCAGCCAGGCATCGCCGAGGCGATGGCTGTAGATGCCGAAGCGTGGCGCCGAGATCGGCCGGTCGGACAGTATCTTGATGGTCAGCGAGGATCCCAGCGCCGTGACGCCGTCGCCGGCCGCCGTGGCGCCCGTCGCCAGGAATGAGGCGCAGCCATCCGTGGTGCCGGCGACCACGACCACATTGCGCGACAAACCGAACAGCTCCGCGGCGGCCGCGGCGAGCGTGCCGGTGACGTCGCCCGGCTCGACGACATCAGGCAGCAAGTCCATGCGCATGCCGGTGGCCGCGATCCAGTCCGGCCAGCGGCGGGCCCCGACATCATAGCCTGTCTTCAGGGCATTGTTCTCGTCGCTGACATCGAAGCGGCCGGAGAGATTTCCGGCAATCCAGTCGGCCTGGTGCAGCACGGCCGCGATATCAGGCAGATGCTGGAACCGCAACGCCTTGGCGAGGCCGGACGTCGCGCCGTGGGCGGCGCTCGCATCCGGCGCGTCGCGGGCGATCGCGGCCAGTATATCCCCTTCGGCGACCTTGTCGTTGTACATCAGCGGCTCCGCCAGCGGCTGCCCTGTGGCGTCGACCGGCAGCAGTGTACCCGACGTGCCGTCGACGGCGATGGCGCGGACTGAGGCGCGGTCGATGCCCGAAAGCAGTTCCATCAGAGCCGCCTGGGCCGCTCGCCACCATGCCGAGGGGGCGCGGGGGTCTTGGCCGAATCTGTCGAGCCGGACGGCGGACTGGCCGGCAATCGAAAAGTCCGGGCGCATCGCGACAGCGCGCGCGCCCGATGTGCCGATATCGATGCCGATGACAAGTGGCATCATGTCTTCAGTCCTTTGCTAACCGGCGGCATTCAGCTTCTGGCGATACTGTTCGGCGTCCCAATTGACCAGTTCGTCATTCTCGGCGGCGGTGAGATAGCTCAATCGGGCCGTGACATCGACGCGTGCCGTCACATCGGCCAGGCATCTCTGCATGGCGTCGGCGCCGGCGCTGGCGTCGCCGCGCATCAGCACACCGGCGTCGGGAAACAGGATCGCCACGGGTGCCGCGCCAAGCCGCGCGGTGACTGCTGCGGCGTTTTCGCCGGGCCTCGCCACGACCGAGCCCTGGCCGAGGAAGATGACATGGTCGGGATAGAGGCTGCCGGCCCCGGCCATGCGGCGGCTTTCCGGATCGAGCGCTACGGCATGGGCTTCGACATCCGCCGGCAATCGGTAGGCGCTTTCGCCGGCAAGCGATGTCAGGGCCGCGATGTCGGGTGCGATGGTCGCGCGCGCCGGGCGCGCCAGCAGTGATCGGACGCGGCGGAGCAGCCGGTCCGCCTCGGCGACGGTTTCGGCGGCGACGACCAGCCCGTGATTGCCGAGAATCAGTACATCGACGCCAGGCCGCAGCTTCTCGGCAATGCCGCGGGCAAGCGGCAGGCCCGGCCGGAAATAGGGCACGTAGGCCCATTCGATGCCCCCCAGCCGCCTGGCGACCTGGGCTTCGCCATCGGCCTGCACGGCAAGCGAAATCGTGTCGACGCAGTGGACATGCAAAACCACGCGCTGCGGCATCAAAGCGTGCACCGTGGTCTCGATCGATGGGCGCAGGCCGCGCGAATTGAGCGCCGCAATGGCGAAGCCCTGCGGCTTGTCGGCGGCCGGGTCGCGCTCTTCAACTGCCTTGAGCAGCGGCGCCATCGCCACCGGCACCATGATGTCGTCGGTGAGCGCATCCTTCAGCCAGGTGCCGGACGCCTTGATCCAAAGCGTGTCGCCGGCCTTGAGCGAGGTGTTGCCGCCCGCCGCCTGGGTCATATGCGCGTCCAACCCAATGCCGGCTGAAAGTGCCCGCAAGGCCGCCAGTTCCTGCGCGTCAGCTTGGGTTGCCATGGCGCCTTTCCTTCCACGCTGCACGAAATCCCGTCGCCGGGCCGCTGTTGGCGCTGATATCGCAGATGCGAGCGACTTACGTCAACAGTGATCTACTATCATCAAAACTGGCTTGCAATCTCACTGATGTTGAGTAAGTTGCGCCAATTGCCATGGGAAAATGGCATTGGGAGGAAGAAGTTGAGCGACTCCGGCCGCCAGCGTCAGATCGTCGAACTGCTGCGGGATCGCCCGTTTGCCTCGGTGCGCGAGCTGCAGGAGCGGCTTGGCGTTTCGGCTGCGACGGTCAGGCGCGACATCGACCGGATCGACGAGGCCGGTGAGGCGCGCAAGGTCTATGGCGGCATCTCGGCGCTCGACGGGGCCTCGCAGGCGGGCATTGCCTATGCCCGGCCCTATGACGAAAACCGTGACCTCGCCGTCGAGGCCAAGCGGCAGATCGCGGCCGTAGCGGCGACCATGGTGCGCGACGGCGACGCTGTCATCGTCCATGGGGGCTCGACCTGCTTCCACCTCGGAGTCAAGCTCGCCGACCGCAACATCCGCCTCTACACCAATTCGATGCCGCTGGCCGCCTATCTCAGCGACCACGGCCATTGCAGCCTGACTGTTGCGGGTGGTGACCTGCATCGCGAGCCCGGCATCATCCACTCCCTGACCCAGGCAACGCCCTTCTACGCATCGAAATTCTTTCTCGGCGCACAAGGTCTCAACCAGGAAGGGGTGCTGGAATCGCACCCGCTGCTGGTGCGCTCCATCGTCGACCTCAGCCTCTGCTCCGACCAGATCGTGGTGCTGGCCGACAGCCGCAAACTGTCGATCCACGCGCGCAATGTCGCGCTGCCCCTGTCGCGCATCGGCACGCTGGTGACCGATGACGGGCTCTCCGATGCCGATGCGCGCATGCTGGAGGATGCCGGCGTCATGGTGCGGATTGCTTCCACTTCGGGGGCGATCCCGTGAGGCTGGCGGTGCTCGATTTCGGCAAGACCAATTCGAAGCTGTTCGTCTTCGGCCAGGACGGACGCATTCTCGACGAGCGCCGGACCCAGCCGAAATGGACGCGCAAGGACGGGTTCAGCGTGCTCGAGGAGGCCGAGCTCCATGATTGGGCACTCGGTGCCGTCACCGACGCGATCGAAAACCATGGCGTGGAAGGGGTGATGGTGTCGGGCCATGGCTGCACCTTTGCTCTCGTCGATGACGCGGCGCTGACGCATCCGATCCTCGACTACGAGCAGGAGCCGCCGGCCGAAATCGCCGCGCGGATCGATCGCGGCATCCCGGACTTCTCCGAGACGTTCTCGCCCCGCCTGCCGCTCGGCTTCAACTATGGTCGTCACATGCTGTGGCTGCAGGAGGTCGATCCCGATGCGTTCGCGGCGTCGAAATCGATCCTCGCCTATCCGCAATACTGGAGCTGGCGCCTGGGCGGCCGGCCAGCCTGCGAAGTGTCCTATCTCGGTTGCCATTCGCATTTGTGGGCGCCGCGCAAACGCGATTTCTCCTCACTGGTCGATGCCCAGGGGTGGCGCGGGCGGATGCCGGCCTTCGAGCGCGCCGGCACGGTCATCGGCGAACGGCGCCTTGCAGGCGCGGCGCGGCCGATCGCCATCCACAATGGCGTTCACGACTCGAATGCGGCGCTGCATGCCTATCGCCGGCAGGACCTGGGCCCGCTGACCGTCGTGTCGACAGGCACCTGGGTCATCGTGCTCAATCCCGACTGCCCGCTGGAAGTGCTCGATCGTGAGCGCGACATGCTGGTCAATGTCGATGTCGACGGCGGCCCGGTGCCGACCATCCGCTTCATGGGCGGGCGCGAATTCGCCGTCATCAGCGACGGCTGGCAAGGCGCGATTCCGCATGGCTCGATCCAGCAAGCGATCGACGCCGGCATCATGGCGCTGCCGAGCTTCGCGCCGGGCGGTCCGATGCCGGACAGTCCCGGCCGGCTGGTAGGACGCACGCCCGATGCCGGAGAACGCGCCGCGGCGGCTCTGCTCTATGTGGCGCTGATGGTCGATCTCTGCCTTGACCTCATCCATTCGCAAAACACCGTCATCGTCGATGGCGGGCTGAACGTCGGCGGGCTGCTTGCCGGGCTCATTGCACAATTGCGTCCCGGACAGGCATTCCTGCAGGGCGCCTCATTGGAAGGCAGTGCCACGGGGGCGGCAGCGCTCGCATTCGAGAGCGTTGGGCGCGAATTCGCCGCCGAGGCGCCAGAGCCGGCGTACGCGACGGGCTTCGGCGGCCTCGCCGGCTACCGCGACGCCTGGCGCGATCGCATTGTCGCGCAGGGGGCCGCCGTCAAGGCTGCGGGTGGTGCACGATGAGCGTGACCGCGCAGAAACACGCAAGCAGTCATCCAGTGCTGGAGATGCGCCACATCTCCAAGACCTTCGGCGCGATCCGCGCCCTTCATGATGTCTCGCTCACCGTTCATGCCGGCGAACTGCACGCGCTGATGGGCGAAAACGGCGCCGGCAAGTCGACGCTGATGAAAGTGCTGTCGGGCGCCTATCGTCCGGATGCGGGCGGCGAGATCCTGATCGATGGCGCGCCCACCGCGACCGGTGATCCGATCAAGGCGCGCGCCGCGGGTATCGCGGTGATCTATCAGGAGTTGTCGCTGGCGCCTAACCTGACGGTGGCGCAGAACATCTTCCTCGGCAACGAGCCGCGGCGCTTCGGCATCGTCGACCGTGACCAGTGCAGCCGGCGCGCGAACGAAATCATCGCGCGGCTCGGCGTCTCCTTCTCGGCGCGCGCCCTGGTCTCCAGCCTGTCGCTCGGCGAGCGCCAGCTGGTCGAGATCGCACGTGCGCTGTCGACCAATGCGCGCATCATCGTCATGGACGAGCCGACCACGTCGCTGACCTCGCGCGAGACCGACCGGCTGTTCGAGGTGATCGCGACGCTGAAATCGCAAGGCATCGCCATCATCTACATCAGCCATCGCATGGAAGAGGTCTACCAGCTCGCCGATCGCGTCAGCGTGCTGCGCGACAGCGGCTATGTCGGCACGCTGGAGCGCGCCGACCTCAACGCTTCGCGGCTGGTGTCGATGATGGTCGGACGCGATCTCTCCGCCTTCTACAAGAAGGATCATCGCCCACCGGACGAGAAGCGCGCGGTCGCGCTCTCGGTGCACGGCATGTCCGACGGGCGGCTGTTGAAGAACTGTTCGTTCGATCTTCACAAGGGCGAGGTGCTGGCTCTGGCGGGTCTTGTCGGTTCCGGCCGCACCGAGCTTGCCCGGCTGATCTTCGGCGCCGACAAACGCATATCGGGCACGGTGGAGCTCGAGGGCAAACTGATCTCCATCGGCTCGCCGCGCGAGGCGCTCGATGCCGGCATCGCCTACCTCACCGAGGATCGCAAGGAACTCGGCTTGTTCCTCGACATGTCGATTTCCGACAACATCAACATGGGCGTGCTGGCTAGGGACGCGCGGGCCGCCGGATTTCGCGATTTCAGCGCCGCCGACAGGCGTGCGGCAAAAGCGATTACCGACCTGTCGATCCGTACCCGTTCCGCGCAGGCCAATGCGGGCTCGCTGTCGGGCGGCAACCAGCAGAAGGTGCTGCTCGCCCGGCTGCTGGAAACCGAGCCGAAGGTCGTCATCCTCGACGAGCCGACCCGCGGCGTCGACGTCGGCGCCAAGTCGGAAATCTACCGGCTGATCGACAATCTCGCCAACAAAGGCATCGCCATCCTGATGATCTCTAGCGAATTGCCCGAGGTGATCGGCGTCGCCGACCGCGTGCTGGTGATGCGCGACGGCACCATAGCGGGCGAGGTGGCTGCATCCGGGGGCGAGCCGCTTCGTCAGGAAGCGATCATGGAACTTGCGACGGGAGCGGCCCAGGAATGACCGACAGAACAACGACGAGCGTGGATCAGGCCGCGGTCAGGAGCCGCCGGCTGCGCACCGCCTTCGCAGCACTTGGCATGCTACCGGTGCTGGTGCTGCTGGCGGCCGGCTTCCAGTTCATCAATCCCCGCTTCCTCACCGAAACCAACCTGCTCATCGTCACGCAGCAATCATCGATCAACATCGTGCTGGCGGCTGGAATGACCTTCGTCATCCTGACTGGCGGCATCGATCTGTCGGTAGGCTCCATCCTCGCCGCCGCGGCGATGGTGGCGGTGCTGGTGTCATTGGTGCCTGACTGGGGTCTCCTCGGCGTGCCGGCGGCCATCCTGGCCGGCCTCGGCTTTGGCCTCATCAATGGGCTGCTCGTCGCCTATATCAGGCTGCCCCCCTTCATCGTCACGCTGGGTTCGCTGACGGCCGTGCGCGGCATTGCCCGCCTGCTCGGGCAGGATACGACCGTGTTCAACTCCGACCTGCCGTTCGATTTCATCGGCAACGGCTCGTTGTTCGGCATTCCCTGGCTGGTCGTCATCGCATTGTCGGTCGTCGTGCTGTCCTGGCTGGTGCTGAAGCGCACGGTGCTCGGCACCTGGATCTATGCCGTCGGCGGCAATGCCGAGGCGGCGCGGCTGACCGGCATCAAGGTGCCGCTGGTGCTGCTCTTCGTCTACGGCGTTTCCGGCCTGCTCGCCGGGCTCGGCGGCGCGATGTCGGCGGCAAGGCTCTATGCCGCCAACGGCCTGCAGCTCGGCCAGTCCTACGAACTCGACGCCATCGCCGCGGTCATCCTGGGCGGCACCAGCTTCGTCGGTGGCGTCGGCTCCATCTGGGGCACGCTGATCGGCGGCCTGATCATCGCGGTGCTCTCCAACGGGCTCATCTTGGCCGGCGTTTCGGACATCTGGCAGTACATCATCAAGGGATTGGTCATCATCGTGGCGGTCGCCCTCGACCGCTACCGGCTCCAGGCAGGGGCGAGAACGTGAGTGACCTGGTCGCCGGCATCAAAGGCCGGCTTGTGTAACGCACCGTGAGAGGCGCGGGGCAATCGGAGGAAGTAAGCGTAATGAAGACCATCGCCAAACTGCTCTGCGGCGCCGCATTCGCGGCCGTCGCCATCGCGCCGGCATCGGCCAAGGACCTTAACAAGGTCGGCATCTCGGTCGGCCTGCTCGGCAACCCCTTCTTCGTCGCCACCATCAAGGGCATCGAGGACGCGGCCAAGAAGATCAACCCGAAGGTCGAGGTGACGTCGGTTTCGGCCGATTACGACCTCAACAAGCAGGTCTCGCAGGTCGATTCCTTCATCGCCGCCGGCGTCGACGTGATCATGCTCAACGCTGTCGACGCCAAGGCGATCGCACCGGCGGTGAAGAAGGCACAGGCCGCCGGCATCATCGTTGCCGCCTTCGACGTTTCGGCGCCGGGCGCCGACGTCACCGTGATGACCAACAACGTCAAGGCCGGCGAGGAAGCCTGCCAGTACCTGGTCGACCACACTGGCGGCAAGGGTGACTACGTCATCCTCAACGGCCCGGCGTCGTCGTCGATCCTGGAGCGGGTCAAGGGCTGCAAGAACGTGCTTTCGCAGCATCCCGACATCAAGATCCTCTCGGACGACCAGAACGCCGAAGGTTCGCGCGACGGCGGCCTGAAGGTGTTCCAGTCGCTGCTCACCCGTTTCGACAAGATCGACGCGGTGTTCGCCATCAACGATCCGACCGCGATCGGCGCCCAGCTCGCCGCCAAGCAGCTCAACCGCTCCGAGTTCATCATCACCGCGGTCGACGGCGCGCCCGACATCGAAAAGGAGCTCTCTTCCGGCACCTCGATGATCAAGGCCTCGGCCTCGCAGGACCCCTATGTGATGGCCGGTCAGTCGCTGACGATGGCGGCGGAGCTGCTCGCCGGCAAGAAGCCGGCGGAGGCAACCGTGCTGCTCGATCCCAAGCTGATCACCGCCGAGAACCTGAAGGACTACAAGGGCTGGACCGCGGCCCGCTGATCAGTCCGACACAGGCGCGGCCGGGTTGATCCGGCCGCGCCTTCCTCATCGCCGCCAACCCGGAGACGATCATGTCGCGCATCGGAATCCATTCTTTCGTCTGGTCGGCAAGCTCGGCGCAGGGCGAGCTCGAACGCACGCTGGCCAACACCAGGGAGGCGGGCTTCGACCTGATCGAATTCTCCTACCTCGATCCCGCCGATGTCGACATTGGCGGGCTTGCCAAACGTATCGCCGATCTCGGCCTCGGTGTGGCGATCAGCATCGGATTGCCTGGTGACGGCGACATATCGAGCGCCGACAAGGCGGTCGCCGCGCGCGGCGTCGAAATCCTCAACGAGACCATCGCACTGACGCGCGACCTGGGCGGCCGCAAGGTCGCCGGCATTCTGTCGGCCAGCCACGGCTTGCAGGTCGAAGCGCCGACGCGCGACCAATGGAGCCGCAGCGCCGGAACACTGGCCAAGGTTGCCGAGACGGCAAAGGCGGCCGGCGTCACGCTCAATCTCGAGATCGTCAACCGCTTCGAAAGCAATCTGCTCAACACCGCCGCGCAAGGGTTGGCCTTCATCGAGGACACCGGGTCGGACAACATCTTCCTGCATCTCGATACGTTCCACATGAACATCGAGGAGGTCGATCTCGGGCTGGCCATCCGCCATGCCGCGGCCAAGATCGGTTATGTCCATATCGGCGAAAGCCATCGCGGCTTCCTGGGCACCGGCAACATCGACTTCGCCGCGATCTTCGATGCGCTGACGGCAATCGGCTACGCCGACGATCTCAGCTTCGAATCCTTCTCCTCGGAGATCGTCGATGAGAACCTGTCGAAGAAAACCGCGATCTGGCGCAATCTGTGGACCGACAATATGGCGCTCGCCAAGCACGCGCGCGCCTTCATCGGTCTTGGGCTGGAAACGGCACGCCGCAAGGCCGAACTCGTCTCGGCCCGGCACAAACCGTAACGCGGGAACGGGCAGCAGGACGTCCCAAGCTGGATTGCCTGATGCGGAAACGCCGCTGGTTCTCCTGGTATTTGCATTGCTCCCGTCATGCGCATCGGCTATCCGACCTCTCGGACAGCAAAAGGAGCCCGGCATGACGAACAAGACGATCCTCAAATTCGGCCCCGTCGAACACGCGGAAGGCGGCGACCTGCCAGGCTGGATCGCGGTCGAGGGCCAGCCGACCATGCAAACCGCTGTCCAGCACACGACCGCGGACGGCAAGGTGATATCGGGAACCTGGCGGGCGTCGCCCGGCACCTATCACGCGACCTACACCGACTACGAGTTCGTGCACATGATCGCCGGCCGCATCATCATCACGCCGGACGGCGGCACGCCTGTCGAAGTGGGCCCCGGCGACGCTTTCGTCGTGGAAGCCGATTTCAAGGGAACCTGGAAGATCATCGAGCCG
Source organism: Mesorhizobium sp. HAY1-8B (assembly GCF_056868045.1). Taxonomy (NCBI): domain Bacteria; kingdom Pseudomonadati; phylum Pseudomonadota; class Alphaproteobacteria; order Hyphomicrobiales; family Phyllobacteriaceae; genus Mesorhizobium; species Mesorhizobium sp. HAY1-8B. The sequence goes on along the minus strand of NZ_CP200321.1, from coordinate 179,929 downwards.
GTGACCAAGCATTTCGTGGTCAGGGTTGGCTGAACCAGCCTGATCGCAGTTGCAGCATGAGAGGCCCGCCATGGCGAACCATGGCGGGCTTTTCCTTGCCATATCGGTTTGGCGGCTTGCCTCGCTTGGAAAGGCGGACGCCAGTGCCTCTCATGACACGCCTTGCCATCGCATGATCCGTACAGAAGAGGACGATGCCTATTTCGACTACGTCATCGGCAAGGCCGAGCGTTGGAGAAGGCTTATGCGCCAGCTCATGAAGTCGTCCCGGGAAAACGGACATCGGCAACGGACCGCCGTTGCCGGAGCATGCTCGCGACCTATATCCGCTAGCGCATTTGTGATCGAACGGGACCCCAAACTGCCTGTCGCGGTGGAGGTAATCCGTTACGGTCGCGCCGCCCGCAGCGAGAGGATACCCGTATGACAAGGTTCAATTCCACGGTCAGGCTGATGGCCGTGACGGCCTTGATGGTTCTGCATCAAGGGTTGGCAATGGCGCAGATGCCTGCGCAGCAGGCGGACGCCAAGTCGTTCAAGCTTGGCGAGCTTGACATTATCGCCTTGCATGACGCCCAGTTCGTGAAACCAAATGATGGCACGACCTTCGGCCTCGATCACAGCCCCGCGGAAGTCGGCGAATTGCTCAAGGCCGCGGGGGCTCCGACTGACACCATCACGCTGAGCGTCGATGCCTTGCTGGTGAAATCAAAGAACAGCGTTGTGCTGATCGACACCGGGGTCGGCGGCGCGCTGCAGGACAGCCTGTCCAAGGCCGGGGTGAAAGCAGGTGACGTCAGCGAAATATTGATCACCCATTCTCACCCCGATCATATCGGAGGACTGGTCAAGGACGGGAAACTCGCTTTCCCCAACGCCACGATACGGATGTCGGACGTGGAGTGGAATTTCGCCAAGTCCAACGAGGCCGTGGCCGATATCGTCAAGGTGATCACCGATCACGTGAAACCGTTCAAGGCCGGCGCCCAGGTGGCCCCCGGCATTACCTCGGTAGCGCTCAAGGGCCATACGCCAGGCCATGTCGGCTATCAGATCAAATCCGGAAAGGAACGGCTTTTCGATATCGGCGATACCGTGCACAGTTCGATCCTCTCGCTTGCCAAGCCCGACTGGGCGGTGGCCTTCGACGGCGACAAGCCGGAGGCGGAGCACAGCCGGGCCAAGACTTTGGCGACACTTGCCAAGGACCACGAAATGATCTTTGCGCCACATTTCCCCTTCCCGGGTGTTGGCTATATCGAGAAAGACGGCGATCACTTCAAATGGGCGCCGAGCGACAAGCCTCGGTAGGCTTCTGGTCCTTGGTCGAAGAGGGCTATGGCGCGGTGACTTGGAGGGACAGCTGTCTGACCATTGGCGCGCTGGAGCAGCAAATCATCGCCTTCCGTCGAGAATGCGCCATCCGCGCGATCCCGGATTTGGGTTCGTGATGAAATAGACGTTGATGCCGGCTGACGCCAAGTTGTGCGGTCCAGGCAATCATATTCGGCTCGACAGTCGCCATGCGCGACAAACCCGATGTCGGGGCCCGCTTCTTTTTCAAAGGCGAGCCGCATTTCAGAATTTCATTTCTATCTAAATCTATAAATTAAGTGGAATTTAGTCCAACGCTCTTGGCCAGGGCGGGCAATCGAGGGGTTTGCCCTCTGTTCAAAAGGATTGAATGCCATGCGAAAACTGATTTCCGCCACCCTTGTCGGGTTTGCCCTGGCAGCCATTTCCGCTGCAGCGCACGCCGCCGACAAGAAAGTCGTCATCGCCTACCAGACCGGTGCCAACCCCTACAATCTCGGCATCGCCAATGGCGATCTTGCCAAGAAGACCGGCTGGGACATTGAGTTCCGCCGCTTCAACTCAGGTGCCGACATCTTTGCCGCCATCGCGTCCGGCGACGTGCAGATCGGGGACGTGGGATCGAGCCCGTTCGCCGCTGCCGTCAGCAAGGGCATCGACGTGAAGGCGTTCTACATTTCGTCGGTTTCTCGTGACGGTGAAGCCCTGGTGGTGCGACCCGAGATCAAGACGCCGGCCGAACTGCGGGGCAAGAAGCTCGCCGCCGCGCCGGTTTCCACCGACCACTACCAGCTTCTCGCCGTGCTCAAGCAGGAAGGCATTTCCGAGAAGGAAACCCAGGTCATCGCCATTCCGCAGCCAGAGATCGTCGCGGCCTGGAAGCGCGGTGACATCGATGGCGCCTTCGTCTGGGATCCGGCACTCTCCGAACTCAAGAAGAACGGCAAGGTCCTGCTCACGGCCGGCCAGGTTGCCGATCGTGGCGCGCCGACCTTCAGCGCGCTGGTCGTGACTGGCGATTTCGCCAAGGCCAATCCCGACTTCCTCGGCCAGTATGTCCGGCTGATCGACGGCTACACCACGTCCTATCTGGGCAACCCGGCCGCCTGGGGACCGGACTCCGAGAACGCCAAGGCGATCGCCAAATTGCAGGGCGGCACGGCGGCCGAGAATTCCGAACAGTTGAAGACGACTGTCGTTCCGCCGCTCGACGAGCAGGTGTCGGATAAATGGCTGGGCGGTGGCGACAAGAGCGCAGTTGCGAAGATACTCAAGGACACCGCGGGCTTCCTGAAGGATCAGAAGAAGATCACCACCATCAAGGACAGCTACGCAGCGGCCGCCGATCCGCAATACGCGGAGGCCGCCAAGGCCTCCAACTAGAAATCCCCGAACGACATTCGGTTCTGGCTGGCGGAAATCCCGCCAGCCAGGCTGCCTGGAGGCCACCATGCTTCGAATTCGCGACGCCAGTGTCACCTTTCCAGCCTCGGATGGCCAGGAGGTACACGCGCTCGATCATGTCTCGCTCGACATCGCCCCGGATTCCATCGTCGTCGCGGTCGGCGCTTCCGGATGCGGCAAGTCGACATTGCTCAACGCGATCGCCGGCTTCCTGCCGCTTACCGAAGGCTCGATCACGCTGGATGGAAAGGAGATTGTCGCGCCCGGCGGCGATCGGGGCGTCGTGTTCCAGAAGGATACCTTGCTGCCCTGGGCCAGCGTGCTGGACAATGTTGCTCTCGGCCTGAAATACCGAGGCGTGCGGCGCGGCGACCGACGTGAGCAATCACGACGCCTGTTGGATCTGGTCGGGCTCGCCGATTTCGCCGAAAAACCGCCCTACGAACTTTCCGGCGGCATGCGCCAGCGCGTCGGCATCGCGCGTGCGCTGGCCACCGATCCGAAGATACTGTTGATGGACGAGCCTTTCGGCGCCCTCGACAGCCTGACACGCGAGACGATGCAGCAGCTTCTGGCCTCGGTCTGGGCCAAGACCGGCAAGCAGATCCTGTTCATCACGCATTCCATCGAGGAAGCCCTTACGCTCGGCACGACCATCGTTGTGATGTCGCCTCGGCCCGGCCGTATCGTTGCTCGGTTCGACGCCGATTTCGTGCGCGAGTTCGCTGAGAGCGGCGACATCGGGCCAATCCAGTCCCACCCACGCTTCATCGAACTGCGTCAAGAAATCCGCTCGCTCATCCACCTGCCGGAAGGCGCCCGCAAAGGAACCTTGCAATGACGCTTGCCGCCAATTCGGGAACCTCATTTCCAGCTTCGACAACTCACAGCGCGCGGTCCGCTCGGCCACGCCGGTCGACATCGACAAGCACACTCGGCATCAGCCTGGTCACGCTGGCTGCGCTGATCGCGTTGTGGTTCCTCGCCGCGCATTTCGGCTGGGCCTCGCCGCTGTTCCTGCCTTCGCCCGCCGAGGTGCTGACCCAGTTCAGGGCCGTCTGGGCCGACGGTTATGCCAACGGCACGCTCCTCGACCACACGCTGGCAAGCCTTGGCCGCATCGCCGCGGCGCTCGGCGTTGGCATTTTTCTTGGCATTCCGCTTGGCCTGCTGATGGGGCTCAATCGCTGGGTCAAGGGCATCTTCAGCGTTCCGATCGACCTCTACTGGGGGCTGCCGCCCTTGGCCTACCTGCCGCTGCTGATCATCTGGCTGGGCATCGGCGAGACTTCCAAGATCGTGCTCCTGTCGCTGTCGACCTTTGCTCCGATCTGCTTTGCCGCACAGGCCGGTGTCAGGTCCGTGCCCATCGAACGGATCAATGCCGCACTGTCGCTTGGCGCCAGCCGCCTGCAGCTCTTCACCAGCATCATCCTGCCGTCCGCATTGCCGGAGATCATGACCGGCCTGAAGATCGCCATCGGCGCCGGCCTGTCGACGCTGGTCGCGGCCGAGTTGATCGCGGCCCAGTCGGGCCTTGGCTACATGATCATGTCGGCGGCCAATTTTCTCGCCACCGATGTCGTATTCGTCGGCCTCATCGTCATCGCCATCCTTGCTTTCGCCTTCACCAGCGGCATGCGCTGGCTGGAGCATCGCCTCATCCCCTGGAAGGGCAAGATCTGACGCCTGCCCTACATTCCACAGCCCTGAAGGAGCAACCCATGTCCAGCAACACCCGTCCGCTCGACCTCTACTGGTACCTGCCGACCCATGGCGATGGACCGTATCTCGGCACGGACGAACGGCACCGTCCGGCGACGTTCGGATATCTCAGGGAGATTGCCCAGGCCGCCGACCGGCTTGGCTTCAAGGGTGTGCTCCTGCCCACCGGGACGCGGTGCGAGGATGCCTGGATCGTGGCGGCGGGGCTGATCCCGCTCACCGAACGGCTCAAGTTCCTCGTGGCGCTGCGGCCGGGCAGCGGAACGCCGGCCCTGTTCGCGCGTCATGCGGCCACCCTGGACCGCATTTCCGGTGGTCGTGTCCTGCTCAATGTCGTCACCGGAGCCGACCCGGCCGATCTCGCCGGCGACGGCAACAAGCTCGGTCATGACGAGCGCTATGCGCAGACCGACGAGTTCCTCACCATCTGGCGGCGGATACTTTCGGGCGAGCCGGCTGATTTCGAGGGCAAGTATCTGTCCGCCCATGGCACCGACATTTCCTTCCCGCCAGTTCAGCAGCCCCACCCGCCACTGTGGTTCGGAGGCTCATCCGACGCCGGCATTGCGATCGCCGCCAAGCACGTCGACGCTTATCTGAGCTGGGGCGAGCCGGTGGACCAGCTTGCCGAAAAGATCGATCGCGTGAGGAAGGCCGCCGCGGCGCAAGGCCGGACGATGCGCTTCGGACTTCGCATTCATCTGATCGTGCGCGAAACGGAAGATGAGGCCTGGGCGGCGGCCGACCGTCTGATCAGCCATGTCACCGACGACCTGATCGCCGAAGCCCAGAACGGGTTCACCAATATCTCGGAATCCGTCGGCCAAAAGCGCATGTCGGCGCTTCATCAGGGGCGGCGCGACCGGCTGGTCGTCGGCCCGAATTTGTGGGCGGGACCCGGGCTGGTGCGCGGCGGTGCGGGAACGGCGCTGGTCGGCAATCCCGACAATGTCGCGGCGCGGATTCGCGAGTATCAGGACATCGGCATCGAGACGATCATCGCATCGGGCTACCCGCATCTGGAAGAGGCGTTCAACGTTGCTGAACTTCTTTTCCCCAAACTCGGACTAAGCGGTGAGGCCGCGCAAGCGGAGCGTAGCTGGGACGTCGAGTTCGGACGTGGAGTCCGCCCCCAAGCCGCCGCATCCGCTTCGTGATGTCGTGCTGCCCGTGATCTGGGCGCATGTGGACCGGCCAAAGGCCGGCCTTCACATCCTCCCGGGCCGCTGGAGTCATTCGCCGTGACGAAATTCCAGAGGTGGCTTGGCCAAGGCCGTCGTCCAAAGCTCTCGGACGCCAACCGATCAAAGCCTCCGTTCACCGCTCCAGGCAGATCGCCACACCCTGGCCGCCGCCTATGCAGAGCGAGGCCAGGCCCTTGCGGGCCTTGCGCCTCGTCATCTCGTGAAGCAGCGTCACCACGATGCGGCAGCCGGAGCCGGCCAGTGGGTGGCCGAGCGCTATGGCGCCGCCACTCATGTTTATGATCTCTTCGTTCCAGCCCATCTCGCGGTTGACCGCGATCGCTTGCGCGGCGAAGGCTTCGTTGATCTCCATGACGTCGAGCTCGGACGGCCGCCAGCCGGCCTTCTCCAGCGCAAGGCGCGACGCCGCGACAGGGCCCAGCCCCATATCCATCGGCTCGACACCCGCCGAAGCATAGGACGCGATGCGGGCGAGGGGCTTTAGCCCGAGTTCGTTCAACCGTGTCTCCGACATCACCAGCACGGCGGCGGCGCCGTCGTTGAGGCCGGAGGAGTTGCCGGCCGTGATTGTCCCCTCTCGCTCGAAGACCGGCTTCAGCCGGCCAAGCCCTTCGAGGGTGGTCGAGGGGTTTGGATGCTCGTCGCGGCCGACAATGACATCGCCTTGCGTGGTCTTTAAGGAGACAGGCACAATCTCATCGTCGAACCTTGCCGAGCGGATGGCGGCGTCGGCTTTCTCCTGCGAGCGCAGCGCGAAACGGTCCTGCTCATCGCGGATGATCTGGTAGCGCCGCGCCAGCGACTCGACCGTGACGCCCATATGGACCTGATGGAAGGCGTCCCACAGCCCGTCGGTGATCATCGAATCCTTGACGACCCGGTCGCCCATGCGCACGCCGCCGCGAACGCCTGGAATGAAGTGCGGCGCCGATGTCATCGAATCCTGGCCGCCGGCAATGACGCAATCGGCGTCGCCGCAGCGAATGGCCTGCGCGGCAAGGTGGATCGACTTCTGGCCGGCGCCACACACCTTGTTGACCGTCATGGCGGGGACGCTGACCGGCAGGCCGGCCTTGAGCGATGCCTGTCTTGCCGGGTTCTGCCCGGCGCCGCCGGTCAGCACCTGGCCCATGATCACTTCGCTGACGGCCCCTGGCGCAAGCCCGGTTTCGGCCAGCATCGCCCGAATGACCTGTCCGCCCAGTTCCGCCGCCGAAAGGCTGGCGAGCGCGCCATTCAGCTTGCCGATCGGCGTGCGTTTGGCCGCGACGATATACACCGCATCTTGCAATTTCCCGTCCTCCACCTTCGCGGCACACAGGCTGTGTTCACCGCTTGACATTCTGGTTATAACCAATAATCTGAAAGCAACATGCAGACAAGATGACGGCTTCGTGCCGGCCTGCATTCCGGGAGGAAATTTATGTCATCCGTGCTTTGGGCGCCGGCGCCGGCCGCGTTCGAATCGTCCAATCTTGCGCGCTTTTGCCGGGCCAACGGCTTCGACCCGCGCGACTACGAAACGCTGCATCGCTGGTCGGTCAGTGACACCGGCGCCTTCTGGCGGTCGGTGTGGGACTTTGGCCGCGTGATCGGCGATCCCGGCGCGCGATCTTTCCTGCGCGACGATCAGGCGCCGATGACGCAGAGCCGGTTCTTCCCCGACGCATCACTCAATCTCGCGGAAAACCTGCTGCGGGGCGACGATGATCGGGCCGCGGTCATCGAGGCGGACGAGAGTGGCCATTTCCGTACCTTCACCCTTGGCGAGTTGCGTCGGCGCGTCGCCAGGACGACGCAAGGCCTGCGCGCGGCCGGCGTGGCGAGGGGCGACAGCGTCGGCGGCATCCTGCCCAACCGCGTCGAAGGTCTCGTGGTACTGCTGGCGACGCTGTCGATCGGCGCCGTCTGGTCGTCCTGCTCTCCGGATTTCGGCGCCGCGGCGATCGTCGACCGCCTCGGCCAGATCGGCGTCAAGGTGCTGTTTGCCGCGCCGCGCTATCATTACGCGGGCAGGAAACACGACATCTCCGAGCGGCTGGCCGAGATCGTCGCTGCGATGCCGACCGTGACCACGCTGGTGTTGACCGGCGAGCCGGGCGCAAGGCCGGACTGCGCGGCGACTTGTCTCGCCTTCGACGATTTCGGCGGCGACGGCGCGCTCGCCTTCGAACGCGTGCCCTTCGACCATCCGGCCTATGTGCTCTACACCTCGGGCACCACGGGTGCGCCGAAGGCGATCGTCCACCGCACCGGCGGCGTGCTGCTCCAGCATCTGAAGGAGCATCTGCTGCACGGCGATGTTCGCCCCGGCGACGTGATGAGCTGGTACACCAACACAGCCTGGATGATGTACCATTGGCTGGTCTCGGGCCTCGCCTGCGGCGCGACCGTGGTGCTCTATGACGGCGCGCCGATCCTGAAGACCACTGATGGCCTCGACCCCAGTCCGCTGTGGACAATGGCGGAGCGTGCACGCGTCACCCATTTCGGCACCAGCCCGAAATATCTGGCGACGCTGGCCGCCGAAGGTTACGCGCCGGGACGGCTGCACGACCTGTCCTCGCTGCGCTCCCTGCTCTCAGCCGGCGCGCCGGTCTCTCCCAGCCAGTTCGACTGGGTCTACGCGCATGTGAAGTCGGACATGATCTTTGCCTCGATCTCGGGCGGCACCGAGATCATCGGCTGTTTCCTGCTCGGCTCGCCGATCCACGCCGTTCGCCGCGGCGAGCTGACCGTCAAAGGGCTGGGCCTCGCGGTGGCTGCCATGGACGAGCGCAACGCCCCGGTCATCGGCCGGCAGGGTGACCTGGTCTGCACCGAACCGTTCCCGTCCATGCCGCTGACCTTCTGGGGCAAGGACGGTGACGCGCGTTACCACGCCACCTATTTTGCCGCACGCCGGGAAATCTGGACGCATGGCGATGTCGCGGAGATGACGGCGCACGGCTCGGGGATCATCCATGGCCGTTCGGACACGACGCTGAAGCCAGGCGGCGTGCGTATCGGCACGGCCGAAATCTACGCCGCCTGCGAGACCTTCGCCGAGATCGAGGATTGCCTGGTCTTCGGCGCGCCGGTCGAAGGCGACGAAGAGATCGTGCTTTGCGTCAAGCTGAACGCCGGTTTGGGCCTTACGACCGAGCTTGCCGCGCGGATCCGCCGCGCCATTCGCGAGGGCGCTTCGCCGCGTCACGTGCCGCACCGCATCCATGCGGTGCAGGCCGTGCCCTACACGCTCAACGGCAAACGGGTGGAAGGGGCGGCGCGAACGACACTTGAGGGCAAGCCGGTGAAAAATATCGCTTCGCTCGCCAATCCCGCATGCCTGGAGGAATACCGAGCGCTCGACAGGAGCAAGGCGGCATGAGCCGAGCCAAGGGAGCGATCGTCGGTATCGGCGAGTTGAAGCCACTGCGCCTGACCAGCGGCGTGACGACGCTGGAGATGATCGCGGAGGTCTCGCGTCTGGCGGTGCTCGATGCCGGGCTGGAGCCGGCTGATATCGACGGGCTGCTGGTCGGGCCGCAGGTCGGCGAGACGCCGCAGCATGTTCCGGCGACGATTGCCGAATATCTCGGGTTGGCGCCGACCATGGCCAATGTCGTCGACCTCGGCGGCGCTTCGGGGGCAGGGATGGTCTGGCGCGCGGCGGCGGCGATCGAGGCCGGCATGTGCGAGACAGTGCTGTGCGTGCTCGCCAACAACCGCGAGGCGGCGGCGCCCCGCTCGCCCAACCGCAATCCGATCCGCGAGTTCGACGTGCCGTTCGGCGCCTCGGGCGCCAACATCTCTTACGCGCTGCTGATGCAGGCGCATATGGCGCTGCATGGCTCGACCGCCAGGGATTTCGCGCTGATCGCCGCCGCGGCGCGGGCCAATGCGCAGCTCAACCCCGACGCCATCTTTTTCGGCAAACCGGCGGATGTGGACGCCGTGCTGGCTTCGCCGATGGTCGCTTCGCCATTGCATCTCTACGAGATCGTCATGCCGGTCGCCGGCGGCGAGGCTGTGATCGTCACTTCGGCCGAACGTGCGCGCGCGCTGCCCAGAAGACCCGTGCATCTGCTTGGCGCCGGCGAGAAGGTCACGCATCGCGCGGTCAGTCAGGCGCCCAGCCTCACCTCCGGTCCGCTGAAGAGCGCCATGGCGCGAGCCTTCGCGCAGTCTGGCACAGACGCCAATGGGATGGATCTCCTGTCGCTCTACGACTGCTACACGATCATGGTCGCCACGACGATCGAGGATGCCGGGCTCTGCGCGCCGGGCGCGTTCGGCGCATGGCTGCGCGACCATGATCTTTCTCACCAAGGCGACAAGCCGCTCAACACCCATGGCGGCCAGCTCGGCTTCGGCCAGCCGGATCTTGCCGGCGGCATGACGCATGTCGTCGAGGCGGTGCGTCAACTCAGAGGCGAGGCGGCCGAACGCCAGATCGACAAGGCCGAGCTGGCACTGGTCACCGGCAATGGCGCGACGATGAGCGAGGCGACCGCGCTCGTGCTGGGAGCCGCCTGATGTCCGTCGATCTCGACACATTGAAAACCCCCGCTCCGACGATCACCGCGTCGACTCAGCCATTCTGGGACGCCGCGGCGCAAGGGCGGCTGAAAATCCAGCACTGCGAGGACTGCGACAAGGCCGTCTTCTATCCTCGCCCGATGTGCCCGCATTGCTGGAGCAAGCGCCTCGTATGGACGGAGGCGTCGGGCAGGGGCCAGCTGAAATCCTTTTCACAAGTGCACAAGCCGGGCCATCCCGGCTGGCTGCCGGCGGCACCTTACGTGGTTGGGCTGGTCGAACTGGCCGAAGGCCCGACCATGCTCAGCTTCATCTTGCCGGGCATGCGATCGCCCAAGGTGGGGGACGCGCTGTTGCTCGCGCCGACAGCCATAGGCGGCCGTGTCCTGCCGGCCTTCAAACCCGTCGAAACCGCAACAGAGGAGAAGCCGAAATGAGCACCGAGACGAAAGACGGCTGGGCAGGCGTGGTGAAGGGCCGTCCGCAGGTCGGCGCCTTTGCCGAACGCACGCGCCGCACGCGCATCAGCGACATTGAAGCCTTCACCGACATCACCGGTGACCGCAATCCGCTGCACTATGACCGCGCGCTGGCCGAGAAATCGGTGTTCGGCAAGCTGATCGTCCAGGGCGGCGTCACCTCGGGTATCCTCAATGCGCTGGTCGCCGAGGATCTGCCGGGACCCGGCACCGTGTTCCTCGAGGTCGCCTGGAAGTTCGTCAAGGCGGTTGGCGTCGACGAGGAGATCACCGGGCGCGTCGAGGTCAAGGAGGTGCGCCCCGACAAGCCGATCTGCAAGATCGAGACCAGCGTGCGCAACGGCCAGGGCGAGCTTTGTCTCACCGGCACGGCGACCGTGTTCACCGTTCCGCTGCAAGGCGCATGAACACGGTGGGCGACAGCCGGCTTGGCGTGGCGGCCGACTGCGAACGCTGGCGCGTTCTGTCGCTGCTTTGCCTGGCGGTCGTCCTGTCGCTGACCACCTGGTTTTCGGCGACCGCCATCCTGCCCGAACTGAAGCAGGAGCTTGCGCTCGGCCCTGGCGCCGAGGCCTGGCTGACCAATGGCGTTCAGGTCGGCTTCGTGATCGGTGCGCTGGCGGCGAGCCTCGTCAACCTTCCCGACCTGGTTCGGCTCAGCCGTCTCATGGCGGCGGCAGCAATGATTGCCGCGCTCGCCAATGCCAGCCTGCTGTTCCACCCCGATCCGGGCGGCGCCATCGCCGCGCGCATCGTTACCGGCGCGGCACTCGCCGGCGTCTATCCCCCGGCCCTGAAGCTGGTCGCAACCTGGTTCACGCGCGACAGGGGGCTGGCGCTCGGCGCGGTCATTGGCGCGCTGACCATCGGCTCGGCGCTGCCGCATCTGTTCCGCGCCGCCTCAGGCGCGCTCGACTGGCGGCCGGTGGTCGCCGCCGCCAGCCTGGCGACGGCCATCGGCGCGCTGCTGTTCCTGCTGTTTGCCAGGGAAGGGCCCTATCCCTTCGGCAAGGCGGTGTTCGAGCCGGCGCGCATCGGCCAGGTGTTTCGTGAAAAGCCGCTGCTGCTGGCCAATCTCGGTTATCTCGGCCATATGTGGGAACTCTACGCCATGTGGGCGTGGCTGCTTGCCTACACGCGCGCCGCTTTCGAAGCGCAGGCGATCGGAACAGCCGCCGCCGCTTCGCTGTCGACCTTCTTCGTCGTCGCCTCCGGCATGCTCGGCTGCCTGCTCGGAGGCTATCTGTCGGACCGCATCGGCCGAACGGCGACCACAGCCGGCATGATGATCGTCTCGGGGAGCTGCGCCCTGCTGATGGGCTTTCTGTTCACCGGGCCGCTCTGGCTGTTCATGCTGGTGGCCGTCGTGTGGGGCATTTCGGTGATCGGCGATTCCGCGCAGTTCTCCGCCGCCATCACCGAGCTTGCCGACCGCCGCTTTGTCGGCACGGCACTCTCGGTGCAACTCGGCGCCGGTTTCGCGCTGACGGTGCTCGCCATCTGGCTGACACCGCACTTTGCCGACCTCATCGGCGGCTGGCGCTGGGCCTTCCTGCTGCTGGTTCCCGGCCCGCTCCTCGGAGCCGTCGCCATGCTGTGGTTGCGAAACTTGCCGGAGAGCGTGAATATGGCTGGCGGCCTCCGTTAGGGAGGACGCTGCCGCTCCTTGAGTCGCGGCAAATGATTTTGCGGCGGGACCGAATGGAACAAACGACCAGAATGCGTGGGCGTCCTCGCTACGACCAGGAAGATGCCGGAGCCGCCGAGGCGTTCCGCTCGATCGGCTCCAAGGTCGAGCTCAACCGCGACGAGGCGGCACCGCTGTGGGTGCAATTGCGCAACCAGGTCGAGGAAGCCATCAACACCGGCCTACTGGCGGCCAATTCGCGCATCCCTTCCGAGCAGGCGCTGTGCGACTTCTTCGGCGTCTCGCGTCCGGTCGTGCGCGCCGCGATCGGCTCGCTGTCCAGCGAAGGCCGCATCATCAAGATGCCGCGCAAAGGCATGTTCGTCGCCGCACCGCGCGAGCATGTCGACTTCATGACCGCCAATCTCGGCGTGTTCGACGACCTCACGGCGAAGGGCCACAAGGTCTCGACGCGCACGCTCGAGATCTACCGCTGCCCGCCGAACGAGAAGGAATCCAGCGTCTTCGGCATTCCCGCCAATGGCAGCGTGGTCCGCATCAGCCGCGTCTACATGACCGACGGCGCGCCGATCACCATGACGCGCATCAGCCTGCCGGGGCACCGGGTGCCTGGTCTCGAAAACATCCTGTCGGAAAACCAGTCGATTTTCGGCACCATCCGCGCGGTGTTCGGCCTGACGGTGAAGCGCGCCGACCGCTGGCTGCGCGCGGCCTTGCCCACCAAGGAAGAGGCCGAGCAGATGGGCGTTGCCGCCAACACGCCGCTGATCGAGATCGAGTCGATCGCCTATGACGCGGACGGCGCGGCGCTCGAATATTACGAGGCCTTCTACAACTCCTCCGTCGCCCGCATCCACATGGCGGTCGAGCAACCGTCGGCGACGGTGAACGGTGTCGATCGCACCTGAATCACATCCGTGAAAAAGAATCCGTTTTCTGGTTATAACCAGATTGACGGACCCGGGAAGCTTCTGTAACGTCCTTGTCATGGGGTCGGGAGGAGCCTGACCCTGGAGGCATTATCAGGATCGATCGGCTTGCGACGCCGCCTTGGCGGCGAGGGAAAGATTTTGCCCGCGTGCAAGCCTGGCCCGATGGAGGATCTGCGTGGATTACCGGTCGCAATTCGACCTGACGGGCGAGGTTGCCGTCGTCACCGGCGGCGCCAGCGGCATCGGCTTGGAGGCCGCCAAGGCGCTTGGCACTTGCGGCGCGCGCATCGTCCTTCTCGACATGAATGCGCAAGGGCTGAAAGCCGCCGCCGACGAACTCACGGCGGCCGGTGTCGCAAGCGTCGACGGCCGCGTGCTGGACGTCACCGATCCGCAAGCCGTCGAGGCGATGGCCGCCCGGGTCGTCAGCGATTTCGGCCAGGTCGACATACTGGTCAACAGCGCCGGCATCGCCCGCCTCAACACCGCGCTCGACACATCGGACGAGGAATGGCGCCTGGTGATGGATGTCAACGTCAACGGCGTCTACTGGGTCTCACGCGCTTTCGGCCGCTCGATGGTCGCCCGCAACAAGGGCTCGATAGTCAATCTCGGTTCGATGTCGGGCCTGGTCATCAACCGTCCGCAGACCGCGCCCTCCTATATGGTGAGCAAGGGCGCCGTGCACATGATGACCAAGGCGCTCGCCGTCGAATGGGCGAAATCGGGCGTTCGCGTCAACGCCCTGGCGCCGGGCTATGTCGGCACCGAGATGACGCTGAAAATGCGCGAGCGTCCGGAACTCTTCAACACCTGGATCGACATGACGCCGATGGGCCGGCTCGGCGAGCCGCACGAGATCGCTTCGGCGATCCTGTTTCTCGCCTCGCCGGCGTCGAGCTACGTCACCGGCGCGATCCTGTCGATCGATGGCGGCTACACGGCCTGGTGACGGGCCGAGCAAGGATTGGAATATCGCATGACCGTTTCGGACCTAGAGGCACGCCAGGCAATCATCGATGCCTGCCTCAAGATGAACGCGCTGGGCATCAACCAGGGCACCTCAGGCAATGTCAGCCGGCGCCATGGCGAGGGCATGCTGATCTCGCCGACCAGCACGCCTTACGATAGGCTGGTGCCCGAGGACATCGTCTTCATGGCCTGGGACGGCGAGATTGACGGGCGCCTGCCGCCGTCGAGCGAATGGCGTTTCCATCTCGACATCATGAAGGCGCGGCCCGAGGTCAACGCGGTCGTCCACGCGCATCCGAACTATTGCACGACCATCGCGATCATGGGCAGGAAGATACCGGCGATCCATTACATGGTGGCGGTCGCCGGCGGCAGCGACATTCGCTGCGCCCCTTACGCCACCTTCGGCACGGCGGAGCTTTCGGCGCATGCGGTGGAGGCGCTGCGCGACCGCAAGGCCTGCCTGCTCGCACAGCACGGCATGATCGCGGTCGGTTCCAGCCTCAGCCAGGCGATGTGGCTGGCGGTAGAGGTGGAAACGCTGGCGCGGCAGTATCACGGCGCCCTGCAGATCGGCGAGCCGCCGATCCTGTCCGAGGAGGAGATCGAGAACGTCATCAGGCGCATGGCCAGCTACGGCCTGCGCGACAAGGAGGCTGCTGCCTGAGCGGCGGCCATCTGGCACAATCCTCCGGGAAGGCCCGGAGCGATCAACAAGGGAGGAAATGAAATGACCGGATCAATGAGAGGCCTCGTCAAGGCGCTCGCTTTGGGGTTGGCGGCGGCTTGCAGCCTGGCTGCCATCTCAGGCGCGAGTGCCGAGGAACTGTCGCTCAAGGGCAAGCGCATCGGCGTCTCCGCCATCGGCACGGACCACTATTGGGACCTGATGGCGTTCCGCGGCATCCAGGACCGTGTGAAGGAGCTCGGCGGCGAAGTGATCGCGCTCGACGCCGGCCGCAAGGACCAGCAGCAGATCGCGCAGCTGCAGACGCTGATCGCGCAGAAGCCCGACGCCATCATCGAGCAACTCGGCAATCTCGAAGTGCTGAACCCGTGGCTGCAGAAGATCCGCGATGCCGGCATCCCGCTGTTCACGGTCGACACCGCGACGCCGCACGCCATCAACAACACCACGTCCAACAACTACAACATCGGCGCCGAGATCGCGCTGCAGATGGTCGCCGACATGGGCGGCAAGGGCAATGTGCTGGTCTTCAACGGTTTCTACAGCGTGCCGGTCTGCAAGATCCGCTACGACCAGCTGAAATATGTGCTGACTTCGTTCCCGGATGTGAAGATCGTCGAGCCGGAACTGCGCGACGTCATCCCGAACACCGTGCAGAGCGCCTATTCCAACGTGACGGACATGCTGACCAAGTCGCCCGAGAAGGGCTCGATCGGCGCGGTGTGGGCCTGCTGGGACGTGCCGCAGATCGGCGCCACGCAGGCGGTCGAGGCCGCCGGCCGCAACGAGGTCAAGACCTATGGCATCGACGGCAGCCCGGAAGTCATCAAGATGGTGATGGATCCGAAGTCGTCGGCAGGCGCGGTGGCCGCGCAGCAGCCTTATGAAATCGGCAAGACATCGGTTGACAATGCCGCCAGATATCTTGCCGGCCAGAAGGTTGCGCCCTTCACCTTCGTGCCCGCGGTGCTGATCAACAAGGAAAATGCCGCGGAAAAAGGAAAGCCGTTCCTCGACGCCGCCGAAAAGGCAGGCGTTAAATAGGCGGAACGAAACGGCGGGCAGCCATCTCCAGGGAAATGGCCGCCCGCCACCATCAACCAGGATTGACGGCCATGCAGACAGCAAAGCGTGAAATTGCTGTATCGATGACGGACATATCGAAGCGGTTCGGCCCGGTGCGGGCGCTGGAAAACGCGAACCTCGAGATCGCGCGCGGCTCGATCCTCGGCCTTGTCGGCCAGAACGGCGCCGGCAAGTCGACGATCATCAAGGTGCTGGCCGGCATCATCAGGCCGGACAGCGGCACCGTGGTCATCAATGGCGAGACCGTGACCTCGCTGTCGCCGGCATCTGTGGAAAAGCTCGGCGTGCATTTCATCCATCAGGACAGGCTGCTGGTGCCGACCGCGACGGTCGGCGAGGCGGTGTTCCTCGGCCACGAAATCGGCCTCGGCCCGTTCGTCAGCCGCCGCGCCATGGAGCGCAAGGCGGGCGATCTGCTGAAGCGGTTCTTCGGCATGGAATTGCCGGCGGGAACCCTGGTCAAGGACCTGACCACGGCACAGCAGAAAGTGGTGCAGATCACGCGGGCGCTGGCGCAGAAAGCGTCCGTGCTGGTGCTCGACGAGCCGACGGCGGCGCTGGTCAAACGCGAGGTGGACAGCCTGTTCGATGTGCTGCGCCGGCTGCGCGACGACGGCATCGCCGTGGTCTTCATCTCCCACTACATGCAGGAAATCGAAAAGCTCTGCGACCGCGTCACCGTGATGCGCAACGGCACCGATGTCGGTACGGTCGACCCGCGTGAGACATCGATCGACGAGATCATATCGATGATGATCGCCCGCGATGTCGGCGAGATGTTTCCCAAGCGTTCGGTCACGTTGGGCGCGCCGGTGCTCGAAGTCGCCAATCTGCGGCTCGGCGGGAGCTTCGAAAACATCGGCTTCAACGTTCGCGCCGGCGAGATCGTCGGCCTCACCGGCCTCCTCGGATCCGGCGCCAAGGAGATCGTGCAGTGCCTGTTCGGCCTCAAGACCGCCGAGGGCGGCTCGATCAAGGTCGAGGGCAAGCAGCTGTCGCTGTCGACGCCGGTCAAGGCAGTTCGTGACGGCATCGCCATGCTGCCGGAGGATCGTCGCGCGCACGGCGTGGCGCTCGGCCTGTCGGTACGCGAAAATATTTCGCTGGCGAGCCTGCGCCGCTATTCCAGAAGCGGGCTGGTCAGCCGCAACAGCGAGAACCAGGCGGTCGACGGACTGATCAGGGAATTGTCGATCAAGACGCCGCATCGCGACGCGCTGGTGCGCGAACTCTCCGGCGGCAACCAGCAGAAGGTGGCGATCGCCAAATGGCTGAGCTGCCAGTCGCGGGTCTATGTGCTTGACGAGCCCACGGTGGCTGTCGATGTCGGCGCCAAGGTCGAGATCTACAATCTGCTGAACCGCCTGGCGGGCGAGGGCGCGGCGATCCTGCTTCTGTCGTCAGACCTGCTCGAACTGGTCGGCGTCTGCGACCGGGTGCTGGTCGTCTATCGCGGCCGGCTGGCCGGTACCTTCTCCGGTACGGCGATGAACAGCGATGCGTTGCTCGCGGCCTCGTCGGGCGCGCGCTCCAACGCTGACGGGGTGGCGGCATGAGCGCGACAACTGTCCACGCCCAGGCCGGCGTGTCCGACCAAGCCAGCGCCACAGGCAAAAGTGCTGGGCGGCGGTTCGCCACCCTCGTCGTGCGGCTCGGCGCGATTGCCGCTTTCGCCGCGATCATGGCCTATTTCGTCGTCTTTGCGCCGGGCTTCACCTCGACCTTCAACCTGATCAACGTCGTCGAGCAGTCGGCGATCCTGGGCGTGCTCGCCTATGGCATGACTTCCGTCATCATCGGCGGCGGCTCCGATGTCACCGAAGGCGGCATCGACCTGTCGATCGCCGCCAATATGGGGCTGTGCGCCGCCGTCTACGCCACGCTGCTGTCGATGGGCTATGGCGACTTCCTTTCGGTGCTGGCGGCCATCGCCGTCGGCATGGCGGTCGGCGCGCTGAACGCCCTTGCGGTCGTCGGTCTCGGCATCCTGCCACTGCTGGCGACGCTTGCCGTGCTCAACGTCGCCGCCGGCATGGAACTCACGCTCACCCAGAACACGGTCGTCGGCGCATCCTCCCCGCTGCTCGGCTTCCTGGTCTCGGGCAGTTTCCTCGGCATCTCCGCGCTTGCCTGGGCGCTGATCGTCTTCTCCGCGATCATGATCGTGATCGTTCACGGCACCGCCTTCGGGCTTCGGCTCTACGCGGTCGGCGGCCATCCCGAGGCCGCGCGCGCGGCCGGTCTCAGCGTGCCGTTCTACGTGTCCTTCACCTATGTGCTGAGCGGCTTCTGCGCGGCGGTGGCGAGCGTCCTCACCGTTTCGCGGCTCTCGGCCAGCACGCCCGGTTCCGGCGAACTGCTTTTGTCGGTGCTGGCGGCGGCGCTGCTCGGCACCGTCTTTTCCCGCCGCTTCGTGCCGACCATGGGCGGCACGCTGCTCAGCGTGCTGTTCATCGGCCTGCTCGCCAACGGCTTCCAGTTGCTCAACGTCTCGAGCTACTGGGTCAACGGCGTGCAGGGAGCGCTGATCCTGCTGGTGGTGGCCATCACATCCTTTGCCCGCGGCTCGGAGGGTTCACGATGAGCGTCTCGGCCAACGACAGTCCCAAGATGAGCCTGCGCGCCTTCCTTGCCAAATACAGCGTGCTCATTGCTTTTGCTGCAATCGTCATCTTCTTCGCGATGGCGAGCCCGACCTTCCTGACACCGGCCAACCTCTTCAACGTGCTGGTCAACAATGTCGTCATGCTGGCGATCGTGGCGCTCGGGCTCACGATCGTCATATCGTCCGGCGGCATCGATCTTTCCGTCGGCGTGTCCGTCGACATGGCCAGCATGGTCTTCGTCATGCTGCTCGCCGCCGGCTATAGTGGCGTGGTCGGCGTCGGTGGCGGCCTGGGTGCTGCCCTGGTCGTCGGCATCCTCAACGCCATCCTCATCACCAGGCTCAACATCAGCCCGTTCTTGGCAACGCTTGGCGTGCTGTTCATAGGCCAGAGCACACAGCAGCTCGCCACCAGCGGCGGCCAGCCGATCTACCTCACCAGCGGCTATGCCGGCGACCAGTTCAACGCCATTGCCCGCACCGCTCTGTTCGGCGTGCCGACACCGGTGATTGTGCTGATCGTCTCGGCCATCGCGGTTCACGTCCTGCTGCACCGCTCTGTCTTCGGCCGCTATGTGCAGGCGATGGGCGCGCAGCCGGGCGTAGCCTGGTATTCCGGCATCCGCGTGCCGCGCGAATTGTCGATGGTGCATGTGCTGTGCGCGCTGCTGGCGGGCGTCACCGGCATCCTGCTGTCGGCAACGGTCAAGTCCTACGTGCCGCTGTCCGGCAACGCCTTCCTGCTCGACGCCATCGGCGCCACCTTCATCGGCACGACGCTCAGCCGCGAGCGCAAGCCCTCGGTGATCGGCACGCTGCTCGGTGTCCTGCTGCTTGCCATCGTCAAGAACGGGCTGCTCCTCGTTGGCTGGAATTTCTACTGGCAGCAGGTCGGCATCGGCGTGCTGGTCTTCCTGGTGCTCGCCGTGAGCTTCGGCCTGCGCCGCGCCACCCATTGAGTTCGACCACATGAGTTCGAAAGGTCAGCCAACCATGCCACAATTCGACGTCAGCTCGATCGGCTTCTACGTCCTCGACATCCTGGGGCGGCCGGTGTCGCGCATCCCCGAAGGCGGCCGCGCCGACTATATCGAGGAGATCCGCATGACAGTCGCCGGCACGGCCGGCGCGACCGGCATGGACTGCGCCATCCTCGGGCTGAAAACGCGGGCCGTTACCACGCTCGGCACCGACGATATGGGCGACTGGTTCCTCGCCAAGCTGAAGAAATATGGCCTGGAGTGCGGCCTGGTGCGCCGCGACGGCAGCGTCCAGACTTCCTCCACCATTCTGCCGGTGCGGCCAAATGGCGAGCGTCCGGCATTGCATGTGCCGGGGACGGCCGCCGTGTTCGAGGTCGCAGACGCCGATCTCGACGCCGCGCTTGACGCCACGGTCGTCCATGTAGGCGGCACCGGGCTGTTGAAGCGTTTTGACGGGGCGCCGACGGTCAAGCTGTTGAAACGCGCCAAGGAACTTGGCCGCATCACAACCTTCGATCTGATCCAGGCGACGCCGGAAACCTGGAAGCTGGTCGAGCCGTGTCTGCCCTATATCGACTATTTCGTGCCGAGCATCGACGAGGCAGGCGAGATGGCGCACGACCGGGATCCGGCCCGCGTTGCCGCCTTCTTCAAGGCGAGGGGCGTGAAAAACTGCATCCTGACCCTCGGCGCCGATGGCGTGCATGTCTCGCCGCAGCATGGCGAGGATTTCCACCTGCCGGCCTTCGACGTCGAGGTCTTCGACACCACGGGCTGCGGTGACTCCTTCACCGCCGGCATCATCGTCGGAATCGTCAAGGGCTGGGACCTCAAACAGTCGGCGCGGTTCGCAACCGCCGTCGCCGCCAAGGTGGCGATGGGGCTCGGCTCCGACGGCAAACTCGTTTCATTCGACGACACGGTGGCGGCGATGAATTCGCTCCCTGTCAAGACATCAAAGGTGCAAGCAGCATGACCATTCTTCCTGAGGCCAAGGGCAAAACGGCTCTCGTCACCGGCGCCAGCCGCGGTATCGGCAGGGCGCTCGCCAAGGGGCTCGCCGACGCGGGCTTCGACGTCGCCGTCACCGACCTGCCGTCGCAGGCGGCGGAGCTTGCCGCAACCAAGGCCGAGATCGAGGCGGCCGGCCGCAAGGCCTATGTCTACACAATGGATGTCAGCAGGAAGCACGAGATCGAGGCGACGGCACAGGCGCTGCTTGAGGCGGCTGGCAGCATCGACGTGCTGGTCAACAATGCCGGCATCCTGAAACCCAGCCTGCTCCAGGATCTCGACGAGGCCAGTTGGGACGCGCATTTCGACATCAATGCCAAGGGCGTGCTGATGATGTGCCAGGCCGTGCTGCCGCATATGCGCGCCAGGAGATCGGGCAGGGTGATCAACATCGCCTCGATCGCCGGCCGCCAGGGCGTGCCGACGCAGGGTCATTACGCGGCGACCAAATCGGTGGTGATCACGCTCACCCGCGTGCTGGCGCAGGAAGTCGGCATGGACGGCGTCACCGTCAATGCCATCTGCCCCGGCATCATCCTGACCGAGATGGGCAAGAACAACCTCGGCAGCGAGGCGGCGATCCGCCATTGGGAAGATGTCGCGGCGCTGAAGCGCCTCGGCGCACCGGAAGACGTCGTCGGGCCGGTGCTGTTCTTCGCCTCGGATCTGTCGGCCTTCGTCACCGGCCAGTCGCTCAACGTCGACGGCGGCATCTACTACCACTGACGGGCCGCCGCGGGCTTGCACAATCGCGACGTCCACGTCTGGCGTTGAAGATACGACACGAGAGGATCCGTCCAAGCGGCGAAAGCGGTGATCCAGAGACTGGATGTCGCCCCGGCAGCTGACGCGCGTTGCCGGGGGAGAGGGTTCTGTGGCAAACTTTCAGTAAGTGGACCGTGGCATGGAACGCTCCGCGGCATTGGAGGTGCGAGCAATGTTCAAGGGTCGCGCCAGGGGTCAGGGGATTCGTGCCAAATCCCAATTTCCTGCCCAAGGATCATCGCGTCGCGGAACGCGTCCGGCCAGCGCGTGATCGACTATCTGACCAGAAGGTTGAAGGGCGCCTCGCCCTCCCATGAAAAGGAACCTTCGGGCTGCCTGATAAGCTCGGGAAAATGACCGGGCACGATGCGATCGGCCGTTGCAAGAATGTGCTTTATGGTGGCTGTGCCTGCTTCCAGCGTGTCGAAGGCCATGTCGCATCGCGCCAGGATCGCCTCCTTTATATATTTGATGGCGTCGCCGGCGATGATGACTCGGCCCTTTTCCGCACTCTCGAAGCGCAGCGCATAGCTGCCGGGTGTGTGGCCGGGCGCCGGGAAATAGGAGATGCCGGGTTCCAGTTCGCCCTCGCCATCGATCAGGTCGACCTGGCCGCGCGACAACTGGTCGAGAATGCCCCAGGGAACCAGCAGATCATCGGGATGCGGGTTGGCTGCGTAGTTCCACTCGGTCCGGCTGACGACGATCCGCGCGTTGCGAAACAGATCGATGTTGTGCGCGTGATCGAAATGCAGATGCGACAGGAAGACGGTCTTTATGTCGGACGGCTCGAGGCCACGTTCGCGCAACTTCTTCAGCAGGCCGAGTCGGGAAATGTAGCCACCGGTATCGAAGAGGATCGGACCGCGCCCGCCATGGATCAGCGTGACATTCGACATCCCCAGGAAATCGTCTTTCAGGCGCAGATTGTTCCCGGCAACGACGATCTCGTAGGACGGGTTCAAGAGGCTTGCCTTTCCTCTACCCAGCGCAATGTCTCGGGCAAGGTATTCCAGCCGCCATGCGCCCGCTTGTAGGCTTCGAGCGCGGGCTGCATGTGATCGACCGACAGGCTGATGAAACCCTCCCGGTCACCGGTGCGCAACATATCGATCATGCGGCCATGCTCTTCACGCGCAAGCTTCAGGAGAACCGGGTCGCCGATGCCATAGCAACGGATGCCGAGGGTTTCCACCCAGACGCGGTCGATCAGGCCGGCCAGACAGACATTGCCGCATGCCGCCCAGATGCGGCGATGGAACTTGTTATTGAGCGTGCAGACCTTCTGAAGTTCGCCACTCTCGTGCGCGGCGCAATAGTCGCGATGGATGGCCTCGAGGTCGGCGATCAACTCCCTGCTGGCGGGCAGGGGAATGCGCCGTGCGGCTTCGGTCTGCAGCAGCGCCCGGGTCTCGTAGATCTGCTCGACCTCTTCGACGGAAAAATCGCGTACCGTCACGCCCTTGTTGGGGCGGCGCGAGACAAGCCCCATCTGCTCGAGATCAGCCATGGCGGAACGCACGATGTGCCGGGAGACGTCGAACTGAGCGGTGATGTCTTCCTCAATCAGGCGTTCGCGTGGCCTGAGTCGGCCAAAGATGATCTTCTGCTTGATGAAATCGACGATCTGAGCCACATGCTGGCTGTTCTTGTTCTGGGCCAAAATCTCAACTCCGTTCCAATAGTTTTCCGACAGCATACTCGGCAAGCGCGAGCGCGGATGTCAGACCGGGTGATTCTATCCCGAAAAAATTCACTAG
Organism: Mesorhizobium sp. HAY1-8B; assembly: GCF_056868045.1. Classification (NCBI taxonomy): domain Bacteria; kingdom Pseudomonadati; phylum Pseudomonadota; class Alphaproteobacteria; order Hyphomicrobiales; family Phyllobacteriaceae; genus Mesorhizobium; species Mesorhizobium sp. HAY1-8B. Next base: position 156,828 of record NZ_CP200321.1, on the reverse strand, counting down.
CCCCGGGATTCCATGGTCAAGTGGGCCTTCGACCAGAAAATCCGCGCTCGGCGCGCCAGGGCCGCTGATCTTGGGCCTGACACCGCAGTGCGTACAATTGAGTTCCCTGTTCATGACCCCAGGCCAGTATGATCGCACGAGGGTGTAGAACTCCTCTGCAACCTGTGCATCAGGTATATAGTCGATTTCATCAATCCAATGAAGATCGGGACCGAGGCGCATCCGGCCGGAGAGATCCAGAGTCAGATGAATACCGAGACCGCCCTCCACCGGCACGGGGTAGATGAGGCGAGAAAAGGGTGTCGCTCCCGAAACCGAAACGTAATTTCCTCTCGCCAGGAAGCGGCGAGGGATTCGGCCCGGTGGATGGTTCTCGATGCTGCCGGCGACCGCCTGGGCTCCGAGCCCCGCGCAATTGATCAGATTTCTGCAGCTTATCGATATGGCATTGGCACCGTTTTCGCCGGCTGCTTGAACGTCGAATCCATCGGCTCGCTGTCTCGCGGCATTCACCCGCGTGCGCAGAACACATTGGGCGCCATGGGCCTCGGCGTCGCCTTGCAAGGCGAGCATGAATGCATGGCTGTCGATGATACCGGTCGAGGGCGAGTGAAGCGCGGCCAGGCATTCGAGTTCCGGCTCCATGCGCCGGGCTTCAACACCATCGAGAGCGATCAGATCAAGAACGCCGTTTTCGGCTGCCCGCTTCGCCAGGGCTTCGAGTGTTTTTATCTGCGCGGGGGTGGTGGCGACGATCAGCTTGCCGAGCCGGCTCACCGGAACCCCGCGGCGCTCGCAATAGTCGTAGAGCATCCGCCGTCCGGCGACGCATAGCCGCGCCTTCAAGCTTCCGGACGGATAGTAGATCCCGGCGTGGACGACCTCCGAATTGCGCGACGAGGTGTGTGTGCCGATGGCATTTTCCTCTTCGAGCACAAGAACTTCCTGGCCATGCAGCGCCAGTTGCCGCGCGACCGCGAGGCCGATGACGCCAGCTCCGACGACGATCGTTTCGATATCCAATCCAACACCTCTTTTCCGCAATTGGCCATATGTCGGCAAAATCTGCAACAAGATTGTTGACAAAATTGTCGCCGTGCAATCTCATGATGGCGAGGAATGCGTTTGCGCAAGAGTGGGGAGGGCGTTTTGGAGCGGCTGCTCGTCAACGGGATTTCCGTTCACGTCGAGGAGATCGGACCTGTCGGTGCGCCGGCGGTGCTGATGAGCAACAGCCTTGCGGCGGACACCTCGATGTGGGCCGCGCAAGCTCAGCAGTTGGCGCAGAACTACCGTGTCATCCGCTTCGACGCCCGGGGACACGGGCGGACGGAAGCTACGGCGGACGACTATTCTCTCGATCTTCTGGTCGATGACGTCCTCTCGCTTCTGGATGCGATGGACATCGAAAAAGTGCATTTCGTCGGACTTTCGCTGGGCGGAATGATCGGACAGCTTCTCGCCGTGCGCGCGCCCCATCGGCTGTCCAGTCTGGTCCTGTGTGCGACGTTTGCCTCGACCTCGATCGAGATGTGGGACGAGCGCGTCAAGCTTGCGCGCAAAGAGGGCGTCGAACCCCTGATCGAACCGACCCTCACGCGCTGGTTGACGCCTGGATTTCGGGCGGCGCGTCCCGATGTCGTGGACGCGGTGCGCGGCATGATCGGCAAGACTTCGGCAGAAGGATATGCCGGATGTGCTGCCGCAATCCGCGATATGGATATTTCCGGTGCCGCCCAGCATATCTCGCTGCCGACGCTTTTGGTCGCCGCGGCCGACGATCCTTCGGCGCCGCCTGAGACGATGGCGCGGCTTCATGAACGTATCGAAGGCGCGCGTTTCATCGTTCTGGAGGACGCGGCCCATCTGTTCACGATCGAGCAGCCCGATCGCGTGACCCGCGTCATTGCCGAGTTCCTTGCCGAAGTTACGGCCGAGCTCGACCCGCAGACAGGCGGATCAGATGCGTCCGCCACACAAACCCGCTTGGGGTGACAAACCGGAGGAGAACAAATGACCGAGGAGATCAAATCACCTGCCGTGCCCGGCCTGAGCCGCCGCACATTCCTGACAGCAGCCGGCGGCACGATGGCCGCCGCGGGCCTTTTGAGCGCTGGACTGGCCACGCCGGCAATTGCCCAGGCCAAGAAGGTGAGGGTCGGCTTGGGGCTGAATTACGGGCCCTTCAATCAGCCCTGGCGGCGCGGCTGCTACACGCTGCTGAAGAAGGTCGTGGAACTGGGCGGCGAGGCCGTCACCGTGCGCGGCACACCCAGCAAGCAGAGCGAACAGGATTCGGCGCGTTCGCTGTTGGATCGCGACATTGATGTCCTGGTGCTTGGCATCTATTCGCTGGAATCGGAAACCGCCTACCTCGTCGACGAGGCGAAGAAGCGCAACATCAAGACAGTTGGCTTCGCGGTACCGGTCAAGGATTCGCCATTTGTCACGGAAGACACCTACGGCACAGGCGCCACGCTGTCCTATCATGTGCTGAACGTCACCGGCCGGCAGGGTACATTCGTCCAGACCGCCGAAAGCAAAGGGTTCTATACGCCGTTCGATCAGGAGGCGGACCAGTTCAGCCTCATGGCCAGCTACGAGCCACGCATGAAGGTGCTGCCATTCGTCTCCGGTTCGGTCTCGACCCAGGACCAGATATCCAAGGGCCGCGAGAACGCTCTGGCGCTGCTCCAGGCCAATCCTGAACCTGGCTCGTTGACCGGTATCATCTCCTGGTGGTGGCCGCTGACGATCGGCGCCGCGCAAGCGATGCAGCAGATGGGCCGCACCGATGTCCGCATCTTCAACCACTACTTCTCGAACCAGTTGCTGGAAGAGATGGTCAAACCGAACTCGCCGGTCGAATTCTCGACCGACGTGCCTTGGCATCTGATGGGTGAGCAGGTCGCCGAGATCGCCATCAAGCTTGGACAGGGCGAGACGGTGCCGCCCTATCAGAGCCGGGTTCCGGTGACGGCGATCACCAAGGACCAGGCGGGTCAGGCGCTGGCCGAGGTGCAGAAGATGGACGAGGAAGCGATCGCCTTCCTTAAGGACTACGGCGGCTGAGCCAAGTCGAAATGGGGCCGGGCTCGGACCCGGCCCCTCATGATCGTGTTGACCAGGTCTTTGTGGAGTAGGCGATGCCTGTCGTTCAGGTGAATATCAAGGATGGGCGCACGCTCGACCAGAAGCGCGAACTGGTTTCGCGCATCACGGATGCGCTGGTCGACGTATGCGGCGCGGCCAGGGACCGTGTCCACGTCATCATCAACGAAGTTGCGGAAGAGAGCTGGGGTCGCGGCGGGCAACTGCTGTCCGACATCGCCGCAATAGCCGTTCAGGAAAAGGAACGAAAATGAGCGGACGTCTGAGCGGAAAGCGCATCATCATCACGGGCGCTGTCGATAATATCGGCAAGGAAGCCGTGCGTGGCTTCGTGGCCGAGGGTGCAAGAGTCGTCATCGGCGACAGGGATGAGAGAGGTGCGGCCACCGCGCAAGAGTTTGGCGGCGCGGTGCATTTCATAAAGGTCGATGTCACCGAGGAAGGCAGCGTGCGGTCGCTGATCGAAGAGGGTGCCGCATGGCTCGGAGGCCTCGATGTCCTTTGCCAGAACGCCGGTCTCCAGCACTCAGGCGCCGTGACCGATTTCGATGCCGCGAAATGGGACGCGCTCTTCGCGGTCAATGCGCGAGCCCATTTCTTTGGCGCGAAGTACGCGGTTCCGATGCTGCGCAAGAACGGGAAGGGGTCGATCATCAACACCTCCTCGCTGGCCGGCAAGCGCGGCGGGCCGGGGATGACCGCCTATTCGGCCTCGAAAGGCGCGGTGATCGCCTTCACCACCGCGCTCGCGATGGAGCTGGCGGCCGACAATATCCGCGTCAACGCGATTTGTCCGGGTTGGGTCGATACCGCCTTCAACCAGCCGGCGATCAATTTCATGGGTGGCCTCGACGCCCAGGCGAAAGCCGTGTCCTCGGTGGTGCCCTTGGGCCGGCAGGCCCTGAGCAGCGAGATCGCGCCGATGTTCGTCTATCTCGCCTCGGACGAGTCCTCTTACATGACCGCACAGGCGATCACGATCGATGGCGGCGTCTACAATTCCTGAGTCCTCTCGCTGAGAAGCTCGGATCGGCCTGGGAGGAGAATGAGATGGCACAGTCAACAACTGAAATCGGTTCGGGGACAGTCGCGATGCAAGGCAAGCCGAAGCAGGATCGAGGATCGCCTCTGGTCAATTTTCTGCGCCGCTGGGGCACGATCGTTGTCATCGTCGCCACGGGCATCGGCTTCGCGCTTGCCTCGCCCTGGTTCCTGACGCTGTCGAACTTCAACAACATCCTGTTCTCGATGATCGTCAGCTGCCTGGTTTCCGTCGGGCTCACCTTTGTGGTGGTCGGTGGCAGCTTCGACCTCTCCGTTGGTCTGACCGTAACCACGACGTCGATCGTAACCGCCTTCCTTATCCCGATCGTCGGGCCGTGGCTGGCAATCGTCGGCGCCTTGTTCGTCGGCGCCTTCATCGGTCTGCTCAACGGCTTCCTGGTCACCTACGGGCGGCTGTCCGGCATCGTCGTCACGCTCGGCATGATGTTCGTGCTCGGCGGCATCAACATCTTCCTTACCGATGGCTACCAGATCGCCGTCGACTACAAGGAAACGGCGTTCGCCTTCATCGGTCAGGGCAAGATCGGCTTCGTCGCCTTTCCGGTCCTGATCCTGCTGGCGGTGGTGGCGCTGATGCATGTCGTCTCGACGCGCACCAAGCCCGGGCACTACATCGCCGCCGTCGGCGACAATCCCATGGCTGCCTACTATTCGGGCGTGAAAGTTTATCACTGGTTGATCCTGGCCTTCATACTGGCTGGCGTCATGTCGTCGATCGGCGGGATCATTCTGACCTCCGTCTCCTCCTCGGCGCAGCCGGTGGGTGGCGAAGGATATCTGCTGGAGGCGTTCGCCGCGGTGTTCCTGGGCGCGACCGTGCTCGGCAAGGGCAAGCCGCATGTGTTCGGCACGCTGCTTGGCGTCTTCTTCATCTACATGGTCAATTCCGGAATGAGTATGGTCGGCTTCCCCTTCGCCGCGCGTCAGCTGTTCTCGGGCCTTATCCTGATCCTCGCCGTCGGCGCCAATGCGATGCTGAACCGCGAGGAAATTCACCTCAAATTCATCTGAGCCGGAGGACACCATCATGTCGCAATGGCTTCTCGAGGTTCGCAACCTCACCAAGGATTTTAGCGGGACCAAGGTGCTGAAAGGCATCGATCTTGGCTTCCGGCGCGGTGAGGTCCACGGGCTGCTCGGTGAAAATGGAGCCGGCAAGAGCACGCTGATCAAGATCCTGACCGGCGTCTATGGCGCCAGCAGCGGTGAAATCTTGCTGGAGGACAGGCCGGTGCGGATCGGCAGCCCGCTCGACGCCCATAGGCTCGGGCTTGGCGCCGTCTATCAGGATGCTGAACTGATCGGGGGATTCACCGTCGGGCAGAATCTGCTGCTCGGCAACGAGCCGGGAAAAGCGCTGATCAGCAACAGGAATATCCATGCTCAGGCGCAGGCAATCCTCGACCGCATCGGCATCGAGATCGACGCCACGCGCCTTGCCAGGACGCTTTCCGCAGCCGAAATGCAACTCGTCACCTTGGGCACGCTGTTTCACCGCAATTACAAGGTGATCGTTCTCGACGAGCCGACGGCTCGACTGTCGGCTAGCGAGGTGGAGTTGTTGTTCCGGATCATCCAGAACTTCCTGTCGCAAGGCATCACCATCATCTACATCTCGCACCGGCTGGAGGAGATCAAACGCATCTGCGATCGCGTGACTGTCCTGCGCGGCGGCACGGTTTCGGCAACGCTCGACCGTGACGAGATCACTGAGGATCGGGTGACGGAGCTGATGGTCGATCGCAGCCGCAGCGATCTGGAAACCTACAACACCGGCCATTCGACGGCGCAGGTGGTGCTCGAACTGGAAGCCGTCGGAACGGCCAAGCTCGAACCGCTGTCGCTCAAGGTTCATGCCGGCGAAGTTCTCGGCATCACCGGTCCGGTCGGCGGCGGCATGGAGCAGCTGGAGCTTGCACTCGGCGGGATAGCCGCGGCCTCGGGCACGGTGCGCGTCGATGGGACGGCGCGGCAGATTCCGGATCCGCCCGCCTCCCGGCGGGCGGGCATCGCAGTCATCCCCGAGGACCGGCGCAAGCAGGCGCTGTTTCCCAATCTGACAATGGCGGAAAATATCTGCCTGCCCGTGCTCTCAAGACTGTCCCGATGGGGCCTGGTCAACGGACGCCTCAAGGATGGTTATGCGCAGGCGGTAATGGGCCAACTCAATGTCATGCCACGACAGCCGGACACCATCGTCAAGTTCTTCTCCGGCGGCAACCAGCAGAAAGCCGTGATCGGCAAATGGCTGAAGGCCGAGGCACGTGTCTACGTATTCGTCGAGCCGACCTCCGGCGTCGACGTCGGCGCGATCAAGGAGATCTACGACATCATTCTGCGGCTGGCCGAAAGCGGTGCGGCGGTGATCATCATCTCCTCGTCGATCAAGGAGATCCTTTCGCTGGCTGAGACGGTGGTGGTGGTCCGCAAGGGCGCGATCGTCCACGCGGCCAGGAAGACGGACTGCAACTACGACCAGCTTCTCGCTCTTTCCATGGGCGGGAGCACAACAGAAATCGCAGCGTAACATCAAGGAGAAGAGGACGTGACGATCACTGCCGAAAAGATACAGGCCGGACTGCAGGCGGGTCTGAAGAAGGCGCGCGAATTGAACTCGCCGTCCAGCATCGCCATCGTGGACGAGGGGCGGAACCTGCTGGGTTTCGTGCGCATGGAAGGCGCATTGCTCGCCAGTGTCGAAATCTCGCAAGCCAAGGCCTATACCTCGCGTTCGCTCAACATGAAGACTGGCGACGTGATGCCGTTGGTGCAGCCCGGTGGGCCGCTCTACGGAATGGAGAATTCACACCGCTTGCCGCTGGTGGTGTTTGCCGGCGGCGTTCCGGTTTCACGCGGTGATCAGGTCGTCGGCGCCGTCGGCGTGGCCGGTGGCATGCCGCCGGATGACGAGGCGATCGCTTCCGCCGCCGCTGCCGCCATGGCAGGCTGAGCTACCAAAGATACGATGCGGCTTACCGCGTCCCCCGCTTCAGCAATGGGTGGGGGACGTTGTCGTTGGCTGGACAGGAAGCTAACCCCTCACGGCGATGATGGCGCCGGCCAGAACGAGGCCGGCGCCGAACAACCTCAACAGGCCAAGCGGATGGCTTGAGGCGCCAAGGACTCCGAAGCGATCCACGAGCAGCGCGGCCCCTATCTGTCCGGCGATGACAAGGCAGATCGCAGTCGTCGTGCCGAGCGCACCGACACTGACGATCGCCCCGGTGACATAGATCGCGCCGAGCAATCCACCAAGCCAGACCCAGCCCGGTATGGATACGGCCTGTTCCATCGGGGGGAGTGGCGTTCTCAGAAGCAGCTGCGCGGCCATGAGCGCGAGCGTCGCGACAAGGAAGGAGATGCCGGCCGCTATCAATGGACTGCCAAGACCTGCCGCAAGCCGTCCGTTGACGAGCGCCTGGATTGGCAGGACGGAGCCGGCAACCAGGGCGATCAGAACAGCCTTCAGCATGCATCGTCCTCAGCGCGGGATATTGCCGTATCAAAGCCGTAGAGCTGCTCCGCGTTGGTTACGAACAGCTTGCGGCGAAGGTCGGGGTCCGTGGTCCAGTCCAGTGCCATATCGACCAGGTCGCCGTCATTAGGCATTGGCACTGATATGGCCGGGTGTGGCCAGTCCGTCGCCCATAAGACCCTTTCTGGGTTGGCTGCCAGCAATGCCTCCGCGAAAGGCCTGACGTCGTCATAGGGCGGACGCGGTATGCCGGTGATGCGGTAGGCGCCGGAGAGCTTGACCCAGGCACTGCCTTCGCGAACCAGATCCAAAAGCGCCTGGAAGCCGGGGTCTGCCAGGCCCCTTGTCGCCGGCACGTGGCCGAAATGATCGAAAACCGCCGGCACGCGCAATGCCCGTACCCAATCCGCCAGATCGGGTATCGTCGACACGTCGACGAGGAACTGCAGGTGCCAGCCGAACTCGCGGATGCGACTGGCCAAGGCGCGGGCCGTGGCAAGGCCATTGCCGGCCTTGAAGACGAGATTGATCCTGACGCCGCGCACGCCGAGTTCATGCAAGGCAAGCCATTCGCGCTCCGGCAGGGTCTCATCGACAACGATGACGGCCCGCATGGGAATGCGCGCCTCGCGCAACGCGTCGAGTGTACGCCTGTTGTCGGTACCGTAGACGCTGGGTTGCACCACCACGGCCCGGGAAAAACCGATCTTGCGCGCCAGATGCTCGTAGTCAGCAAGGCTGGCGTCAGGAGCGGTGTAGCTTCGGCCGGATGCGAAGGGATAGTCCGGCCGGGGGCCGAAGACATGGAAATGCGTATCGATGGCATTGGCCGGGAGACCGCTCCGAGGCGCTCGCGGCGCAAGGTCTGCTGGCTCGCAGATTGGGATGTCCAAGTCCGGCACCTGAGTGGCCGGTCAGGACTGGGGTGTCGGGCGATAGATCGGGCCGCGGCGCATGGTTCGTTCGAGCATATGGTTCGTCAGATAATCGGCCACCTCATGGGGGTTGTAGGATACGGACTCCTGCCCGGGATAGCCAAGCACCGTGTGCACTTCGGGCGCCATGTAGTAGCCGCCGGAAGCGGCCAGTGTCAGCGCATTGAAGGCCTCCGGATCGTCACGCGAAAGATCGTTGATGCTCCTTGACAAGGCATCCGCGTCGATACCAGCCAGGCCGCGCCGAAAGCTCTCCACGATGTCGGGCCTGAACGCCAACACATCGTCAAGCAACTTTTCATGCACGCCGACCGCAGTGGCCGAGGGGAATTGTTTGTAGGCGGGGATCAGCATGTCGGCGATCCGGCCGAAAAGCTTGCGCATGTCCGTAGTGATCTGGTTGGCGCTCGGCATCACGCGGCCTCCAGGTTGCGGCGTTCAGAAATCATGCGACGGGTCTGCCGCAAGGCGACAGACATGATGGTGGCCGTGGGGTTGAGGCCGGCCGAGGTCGGGAATGTGCTGCCGTCGAAAATGAAGAGATTGGGAACGTCGTGGGTCTGGCCCCATTCGTTGACGACCGAGGTTTCGCGGTCGGTTCCCATGACGCAGGTGCCCAGCAGGTGCCATCCTGTATCCGGCATCTGATGAACGACCGAGATCTCCACGGCTCCGCCGGCCTGACAGGCCTCCGCGCAGCGCTCTTCGTGGAATTTGAGCATGCGTTCGGAGTTCTCGGAGACCTTGTAGATCAACTTGGGGGCGGGGATGCCATCGGTATCGGTCAGTTCCGGATCAAGAAGGACCTGATTGGATTCCTCCGGGAGATCCTCGCCAATGATTCCCCAGACCATGGTGCGGCCGAAGCGACGGGAAACGAGGTCATGGAGGTTCGTTCCCCACATGTCCTCGACCTTGGCGTTGGGGTCGGCAAAGACCTTGGAACCGACGAAGCTTGTCGCGCCAAGCGGTCCGCCACCCGGCATGGCGCCCCATTTGGCGCCGCGCAAGAAACCACGTTTCTCGTCCGTCTCGTAGAACTCGTAAGAGGAGACATTCTGGCCAAACGGCCCGCGCCACGATTCGAGATCCTCCTCGAACGTGGCCTGCACGGCCGAGAAGGGATGCATCATCAGGCGCTTGCCGACCAGTCCGCTCGAATTGGCGAGACCGTCGCGAAAGCGTGCCGACTTCGACAGCAGGAGCAGTCTCGGCGTACCGATACCGTTCGCGCACAGGATCACCGTGGCCGCCCGCTGACGCCGCTCGCGGCCATTTTCGTCCATGTAGATGGCACCGGTGGCGAGGCCCCGTTCGTCGACGGTGATTTCCCGCACCCGGGCACCGGTGACGAGGCGGGCGCCAGCCTTGATCGCGTGTGGCCAATGGGTGAGATCGGTGGTCGATTTGGCGCCTTCGGGACAGCCGCTCATGCAGGTGCCGCGTCGCACGCAGGCATTCAGGCCATTATAGGGCACAGACGGTATCGCGTTGGTCCCCGGCCACCAATGCCAGCCCATTCTGTCCAGGCATTCCGCAGCCTTATGGCCGACCTTGCCGATCGGCAGGGCAGGGGTCGGATAGGCCATCTTGGGCGGATAGGCGGGATTGCCGCCCAGTCCGGAAACGCCGACTTCGCGTTCGATGACCTCAAGGTATGGCGCCAGATCTTCGTAGGTGAAAGGCCAATCGTCGGCGATACCGTCAAGCGTACGCACCTTGAAGTCCGACGGCATGAACGGCGTCCAGTGGCCGGCATAGAGCGTGGCGCTGCCGCCGACACCACAGAACATCAGTGGATTAACGTCTGATTCCGTAGTGTTGATGGGATAGTCGCGAGGCATGTCGCGAAAATTGGGATTGGGATGCCACTGCTTCTGGGTGACCAACTCCCATTCGGGGCGCCGGCCGGGATAGCGGCCGGCATCCGGCATGTGGCCTTGCTCCAGCGCGACCACCTTGAAGCCGGCCTGCGCCAGATGTTTTGCCGCAACGGAACCGGACGGCCCCGCGCCAATGATCAAAACGTCGGCAATATCCTCCCGCCCGGCGCGAGAACCGGACGCTGCGATCGCAGCCATGATCTCCTCCCTTGAGACAAGCACTATTATTTCGGTGTCGACCGGAAGATTGGACCCCGGTCGATCACCTGCTGCAGCATGCCGTTGGCGACATATTCCGGAACGGCATCCGGGTTTGCTTCCGGGCGACTCTGCTGTCCGGGATAGCCGATCAGGTCCCGCACATGCGGGGTCATATAGTAGCCGGCGGAAGCCACAAGGCCGATCGCGGAGAGCGCATCGGCATCGGTGCGGTTCAGCTCGTTGGCGACCTCCGATGCGTCGCGTCCGCCAGCCTTCGAAAGGCCGCGCAGGAAATTCTCGCGCAGGTCGGGCCGCAGCTCCAGAATGCGGTCAAGCATGTCGCCTTGCACGTTCATCTCGCTGGCCGCGGGCATGCCTTCGGCATTGGGAATAAGCACATCGGCAATGGCTGCGAATGTCTCGCGAATGTTGGCGTCCAACTGGCTCATGCCGCCACCTGCTGATCACGACGGTTGGCGATGAGGTGCTTGACCGAACGCAGCGCCACGGCCGCGATCGTGCCCGTCGGATTGAAGCCGGAGGAGGTCACGAAGACGCTGCCGTCATAGACGAACAGGTTCGGCACGTCGTGCGAGCGGCCGTGCTGGTCGACGACCGAGCGCTCGGGATCGTTGCCCATGCGGCAGGTGCCCATGAGGTGCCAGCCGCAGTCGCGCATCAGAGGCGTGGTGGAAATGTCCACCGCGCCAGCGGCGAGCATGGCTTCCTTGGCCCGTTCTAGATGGAAGTCGATCATCTTCTTGGTGTTGTCGGAGTTCTTGTAGATGATTTTCGGCGCGGCAATGCCGTCGCTGTCCTTCAACACCGGATCGAGCACAACGGCGTTCGTCTCGTCAGGCAGATCCTCGGCGATGATGCCCCATTCGAAGGCGCGGCCGAAGACCTTGCGGGTGTTGCGGTGCAGATTGGCGCCCCAGGCCTCGTCGAGCGGCTTGCCACCATAGGCGGCGCGCATGCCGAGCGGGCCACCCGAGGGCATGACCTGCCATTTGGCGCCACGCACGAAGCCGCGCGACTTGTCGGTTTCGTAGAACTGCATCGACTGGATCGTCTGGCCGGCCGGTCCGAGCCAGCTCTCCAGCGGTTCGTCGAAATAGCCCGTTACAGCGGCATAGGGGTGCATCATCAGGTTCTTGCCGACCAGTCCGGAGGAGTTGGCGAGCCCATTGGGAAAACGGCCGGAGGTCGACAGTTGCAGCAGGCGCGGTGTGCCGACACCGTTGGCGCAGACGATGACGGTCTGCGCCTTTTGATGCCGCTCACGGCCCTGGCGATCGATATAGGTGGCACCGTTGGCACGGTTCTGGGCGTCGAGCGTGATTTCGCGAACACGCGCGCCGGTGATGAGAACGGCCCCGTCGCGAAGCGCGTCGGGCCAATGGGTGTGATCGAAGGAGGCTTTCGCGCGTTCGGGGCAGCCGGTCAGGCACGTGCCCCAGCGGACACATTGGTTGCGCCCGCCATAAGGTTTGGAGGGAATGGAATTGGGTGCCGGCCACCAATGCCAACCGAGCCTGTTCATGCCCTCGGCGGCCTTCATGCCGATCTTGCCGATCGGCAGTGGCGGCAACGGCGATGCTTTCCCCGGCGGATAGGCTGGATCGCCGTTCAGAGCCGACACGCCCATCTCTATGTCCATCTGATCGTAGAACGGCTCGAGATCCTCGTAGGTGAAAGGCCAGTCGTCGGCGACGCCATCCAGCGTCTTGACGCGGAAATCCGACGGCATGAAGCGCTGCCAATGCGCCGCATAGAGAATCGTGCTGCCGCCGACGGCGCTGTACATCAACGGGTTCACGTCCGATTCAGACGTGTCCACGGGATAGTCCTGCTCGAGATCGCGAACGTTGGGGTTGGGATGCCAGCGCTTCTGCGACATCAACTCCCATTCCGGCTTGTTGCCCCAGAATTCGGCATTGTCGACACGCCCGCCCTGCTCGAGGCAGACGACGCTGAAGCCGTTGGCGGCGAGGTGCTTCGCCGCAACCGAACCGGATGCGCCGGCGCCAATGATCAAAACATCCGCGACTTGGGGTGGTCTACCCTGGGGTGCCATGCGGTTCCTCCTCCCAAACATCATGACGGGCGGCCCAGAGAGGACTGCCATATCGTCACCTTTGCACACCAAAAACGTTCTGACAACATTGTCGACATTATAGTTGACATTTTTGGTGGCGCGCGCTGTATGGGTCTCAAGACGGCTGCGGGAGGCGGCATCAATCCGGGGCTCACGGCCCATCGGAGGCGCGCTGACGGCGCGGCTTTAAGGGGAGGATCAATGCATATTGCGGTTGTTCTGCGCATCGTGCCAGACGTAACGGAAGAGATCGAGATCGCCGGCAACGGCATCGAGATCGATCGTGAATGGATCGGCCTCAAGCTCAACGAGTTCGACGATCATGCGCTGGAAGAAGCGGTGCTCCTCAAGGAGTCGACCGGCGCGCGCGTGACGGCTGTTACGCTTGCCGGCGATGGCGCGGAACGCCAGTTGCAGACCGCGATCGCGCGTGGCGCCGATAATGCCATGGTGGTCAATCATGACCAGGAAGGCGCGGTAGGCGCACGTGCCGCCGCGCATCTGCTGGGTTCGGTCCTGAAAAATCTTGGTGCCGATCTGGTGCTGACCGGCGTGCAGACGCCCGAGGATGTCTTCGGGCAGTTGGCGCCGTTCCTGGCGGCGGACCTGCAATGGCCGGTGCTGAATGCGATCAACGGCGTGTCCGTTGCGGAGGGCGGGCTCGAGGTGACGCAGGAATACAGCGGCGGCTATTCATCCCGCCTCGCCGTGAAACTGCCGGCAGTCCTTGGAATCCAGGCCGCGTCGAAGCCGCCGCGTTACATCTCGGGCAGCAAGCTGCGCCAGGCAAGCACAGCCACGATCGCATCGGTGGTGTCGACAGTCCCGGACGGTTTCCGAGCTCAGGTCTCGACGCGCCTTGGCGCGTCTCAATCCGGCACCAAGGCCGACATGATCACCGGAAGCGCCGAGCAGATTGCCGCCAAGCTCGTGGATATGCTCGCCGAACGCGGACTGGTCGGAGCCTGAACGATGAAGATACTCGTCTATCTCGATCTTCAGGACGGTGTTCCCACCGCGCTGTCGCGTGAACTTGTGGCCGGCGCGCGCCGGCTCGCCGGGCAGGGCGGCAGCATCGAACTGGCGCTGATTGGCGGCAACGCCGACGCGGCCAGGAAGCTGGGCGCCTCCCGCGTCTTCACATCGACCCCTTCGCCCTATGATCCCGTGGCGCATGGCGCCTATCTCCAGGGCATCGTGGCCGACAACGGGTTCGACCTCATTGTCTTCGGTTGTACAACCTCGGGTCTCGACCTTGCGCCTGTCCTTGCGTTCCGCAACGACCTGCCGCTTCTCAGCTACTGCACGGCGGTGCGGATTTCCGGCGGCACGGTGGAGGCGGATAGCCAGATCTATGGGGGCAAACTTGTTTCCACCGCCGAGGCTTCAATGCCTGCCGTGCTCCTCGTGAATGCCGGCACCTTCAGCGAGGAAAACGGCAGCCAGGCCGAAAATGCCGAGATCATTCAGCTTCCCGACAGGCCTCAGTCCTCGGTGCGGCTGCTGTCCGCCAATCGGCCGGATCCGAATGCAGTCGATATCACCAAGGCCAGCCGCTTGCTCTGCGTGGGCCGCGGGATTGGCGAACAGGACGTCATCGAGGAGGCGCGCGAAGTCGCCGATTTGATGGGCGGCGAAATCGTCGGCAGCAGGCCGATCATCGACGCCGGCTGGCTGCCGAAGGAGCGCCAGGTCGGCAAATCGGGCCGCAAAGTCAAGCCGCAGCTATACCTCGCCCTGGGCGTTTCGGGTGCGCCTGAACATATCGAAGGCATGGGGGGTGCGGGCACGATCGTGGCGATCAACACCGACGCCGGCGCGCCGATCTTCGACCATGCGCATTTCGGTGCGGCTGTCGACGTCGCCGATTTCCTGCCTGCCTTCAAGGAGGCTCTGGCCAGGAAGGTGGGCTGACGTGCTTCAGACGCAGCTTGTTCTGACCGCCCTGGTCGCCGCCACCGTCGCCATATCCGGATATCGGTTCTATAGGATCCTGGCACCGGTGTTCCGGGGGGCGTCCGTGTACAGGCTCGACCACCCCGGGCAGCGTGCTGCTGGAGCCGCGGCCGATGTTGGCCTGCACAGACGGCTATTCCGGAAACGCTATTCCGGGCTGCTCCATGCGATGCTGTTTTCCGGCTTCGTCGTGCTCTTCACCGCGATCATCCAGAGCTTCGGTTCCGGATTTTTCCCCGGTTTCTCGCTGGCTGCGATCGGCGGCAACACCTGGATCGCGCTGGCGCAGGACATCTTCGCCGTGCTGATCATCGCGGCGCTGGCGCTGGCGGCGTTCCAGCGCGGCTTTCTGCGGCCGGCTCGCTTCAAGGGCTCGAATGCCGTCGATGCCTGGGTGATCTACGGGCTGGTCGGCTGCGTGGTCGGCACGATGTTGCTGGAGAACGCGTTCCATATCGTGGCCGTCGGAACGGCGACTTCCTGGCGCCCAGTCTCCGGCGCCATAGCTTCGTTTCTTGTCGTCCTGGGCATAAGCCCGGCCGTTGCGGCTGGAGGGGCCGAATTCTTCTACTGGGCGCATATATGCGTCGTGCTTGCCTTCCTGATCTACATTCCGGGTTCCAAGCACCGCCATATGTTCCTGGCCATTCCCAACATCTATTTCCGCAACATCGGGCCAAAGGGCCTGCTCACGCCCGCCGGCTCCGAGGCTGCGGGCATTACCGACATCGATCAGTTCCACTGGAAGCACAAGCTCGACCTGGTTTCGTGCACCGAATGCGGCCGGTGCCAGGAGGCGTGCCCGGCCAACGCCGCCGGGCTTCCGCTCAGCCCCAAGAAGCTGATCATGGATCTGCGCGATCATATGATGGACCGCGAGCGTGGCAATTGCCGCGACGTGCCGCTGATCGGCGGGGTGATCAAGGAAGAAACGCTTTGGGCGTGCACGACCTGTCGCGCCTGCCTGGACGTTTGTCCCGTCCATATCGAGCCGATGACCAAGATCATCGAAATGCGTCGCAGCCTGGTTGAGGAAGGCGATGTCGAGCCGATGCTGCAGGATTCGCTGGCGAGCCTGCAGCGCAACGGCAATTCACTGGGCAAGCCGGCGCGCCAGCGCGCCAAATGGACCCGGGACCTGGACTTCAAGATCAAGGACGCGCGCGAGGAGCCTGTCGACATCCTCTGGTTCGTCGGCGATTACGCGTCCTTCGATGCCCGGGTCCAGCGCATCACGCTGAAGGTGGCGCGCGTGCTGCACGAGGCCGGAGTGGACTTCGGTATCCTCTACGACGCCGAACAGAACAGCGGCAATGATGTCCGCCGGGCCGGTGAGGAAGGCGTCTTCGAAGTGCTGGCTCGCCAGAACATCGAAGTGCTCGACGCTTGCCAGTTCAATCGGATCATGACGACCGATCCGCACAGCCTGAACGCGTTGCGGCAAGAATACCGCTTCTTCGACCGCAATTATGAGGTGATCCACTATACGCAGTTGCTGCTGGAGCTTCTGGAGTCGGGCCGGCTAAAGCCTTTGGCCAACGACGGAGGCGTCGTCACCTATCACGATCCCTGCTACCTCGGCCGCTACAATGGCGGCTTCGACGCTCCGCGCGAAATCATCCGCAAAGCGGGCTACGAACTGCATGAAATGGGCCGCTGCCGAGAGAACAGTTTCTGCTGCGGCGCCGGCGGCGGGCGTATCTGGATGGACGACAGCAAATCGGTTGAACGGCCGAGCGAGAACCGCATCAAGGAGGCGCTGGCTCTGGGCGATGCCAGACAGTTTGTCGTGGCCTGCCCGAAGGACACGGTCATGTACACGGCGGCGGTTCAGGCGCTTGGCGTTGGTGATCGCATCACCGTGCGCGACATGATCGATCTCGTGTACCTGTCCTGATCCCGCTGCCGCCCTACCAGGAATTGCCCCAGTTGGGCGCACCCTGTCATCGAGGATAGCTCAGTAGGCGGAAAGCTCTCGCGTTAGATGTTTGATCCCGGGCTTTGATGGAGCATCGCTTCCGCGGCGCGCCCGTCCCGCATTTCCATCGCGCTGAAATGGCCGCTGTGGCCGGCGACAATGCTCTCTCGCCGCGTTGGCGGTGAAGTCCGGCGGGATCTAATCAGCCGACTTCCCGATCGTGGCGCTCGCCCTAAAACCTTCTTGCCGGCTATTGGAAGCGGAGCATGAACGGGCCCGCTGCGCTGATGTCGATCGCCGCTGGCTTTCTGCCCCGCGTGCTCGGTTACGGGTTTCGCCCAATCCACTTTGCAATGCCTATCTCATGCCCGCGCCAGCTATGGATGCGCCAACGGTCCGCATCATCGGCGATGCATCCGGGAGCATGGAAATTTCCTTGCTCAGCAGAAATGCAATCCGGCCGTATTGAGATAGACGGCATAAAGCGAACTGTCGGCAGTGATGAACAGGCGATTTCGATGAGGTCCGCCAAAGCACACATTGGCGACAGTCTCCGGGACAAGAATCTTGCCAAGAAGCGTACCGTCCGACGCAAAGCAATGAACGCCATCGCCTGCCGACACCCATAAATTGCCGTCAACATCGATACGAAACCCATCAGGGATGCCGGGATCGATCTCGGCAAAGACGCTGCCGCCCGAAAGGCGGCCGTGTTCGTCCACATCGAAGCGGCGGATATGGTGCGGCTTATCCCAGCCATGGGAACGGCCGCTGTCGGCGACATAGAGCTGTGTCTCATCCGGGGAAAAGGCAAGGCCGTTCGGCTTGTCGAAGTCGCCGGCAACTACCGATAGCGTACCTGACTTGGGATCAAGGCGGTAGACGTTCCAGGCTCCGATCTCACTGGGCGCCTTGTAGCCCTCATAGTTGCTCAGGATACCGTAGGGCGGATCGGTAAACCAGACAGTATCGTCAGATCTGACCACCACATCGTTGGGCGAATTGAGACGCTTGCCCTCGAACCGATCGGCCAGGACGGTGATACTGCCATCATATTCAGTACGCGTGACGCGCCGTTCCCCATGTTCGCAACTGACGAGGCGTCCCCGCCGGTCGCGCGTATTGCCGTTGGAAAAATTCGAAGGATAGCGGAAAGTGGAAACATCACCCGTCACTTCATCCCACTTCAGCATCCTGTTGTTGGGAATGTCGCTGAAGAGCAGAAAGCGCCCATCGGCGAAATACACGGGCCCTTCGGCCCAGCGCATTCCAGTGTGAAGTTTTTCGAGTTTGCACAACGGGATAATGAAGTCGTGGAAGCGACGATCAAGAACCTCGTAGTATGTCATCTTCAGGTGCCTTGCTTGCTGGGTTGCCTTGCCGATCGGCCGGTTCCTTCGGGCTTGCACATGGCCCGATAGAGCGTTTCAACGTCGCGTAAACGCCTGCGCAGCTCGCGCTCGGCCCCGTCGGCATTATGGGCAATGAAGGCCCGATAGCCGCGGACGTCGCATCCCATCGCAGAGCTAAGTGCCTCGGGGTGCTGAAGAGATGTATGACGCCTCATTGACAGGTCCGCCAACAGCTTCAGATATCCTTGTTCTTGGCGCTGAGACCGTGAATCAGCAGCATGACCAGGATGATCGCGCCGAAGATCATCTCGCGCGCGGCGGCGGGCATCTGCATCACCGAAAGGATCGACGACAGAAGCGTGATGAAGATCGCGCCGGCGAAGGTGCCGACATAGTTCCCCCGACCGCCTTGAATGGAGGTTCCTCCGACCACCACAGCCGAGATGACCGGCATGAGATAGGGGTCGCCCATGCCCTGATAGGCCTGGTTGGTGTAGCCCAGCAGCAGGATAGCGCCGAAACTGGAAAACGCTCCGGCAAGGACGAAGGTTGCCACTGTCACCAGGCGGACCCGCGCCCCGGCAAGGAACACCGCACGTCGCGAATTACCCAGTGCATAGAGGTAGTTGCCATAGACGGTACGCCGGAGCACCCAGACTGTGATCACGGCAACTCCCAGCCATACGAGAAAGGCGTTGGGGATGCCGAAGGTCCGACCGATCGCCGCCTGTGTCGCCAGCCAGGGAACCTCACCGTTGGGACGGCTGTTGCCGGTGTAGAAAACCGTGGCGCCAAGCAGCATGGCGTTCACCGCCAGCGTCCAGACCATCGCGGGTACCCGAAAGATAGCAACACCGATGGCGTTCAAGAGCCCAATAACCATGCCAAAGCACAGGCCCAGTGGAATTGCCAGGCCGGCGATCACGGGATTGGAACTGCCAGAGGCCGAGATGACAACAATCGCCGTGCCTGTGATCGTCCAGGGCACCGAAAGGTCGATCTCGCCAAGCAGGATCACCAGCATGGCACCGGTGGCGATGATACCAAGAAAGGCGGCGATCTGAAGCTGTTGTAGAATGTAGCTGGGCTTCAGGAAGCCAGGATACAATAGCGAGCCACCCAAGAGCAGGGCGATGCAGCCCAGCCCAATCAGCAGGACGGACACATGGTCCCGGCTTAACCAGCGGCGGGATTTGTAGGGTGCGGCGCGTCGTGCGGTTGCATCAGTCATCAGCGGTACAACTCAAGCCGGCTGCGCACCCGGAAAACGCCGAGCGCGCCCAGTGCAATTGCAGTTGCGAGGATCAATCCCTCGAAGAACGGCTGCGCCAATGGCGGCAGCCCGGAGAAGAACATCAGCGACGAGATTGTCTTGAGGATCAAGGCGCCGATAACGGCACCGATGGGGTTGCCGACGCCACCGCTCAGCGCCACTCCGCCCAACACGATGGCGCCGATCGAATTCAGCGTGTAGGACGGCGCGATATTGGGATCGCCAGTAAGCGTGACCATGCTGACATAGATGCCGGCAAGGGCCGCGATGAAGCCGCTGCTGCCGTAGGCGATGAGCTTGAGCCGGTTTACGCGAAGGCCGGTCATGTAAGCCGACTGTTCAGACGATCCGACAGCATAGAGGCCGAGGCCGAGGGCCGACCGGCGCAGAAAGACCATCAGTGCGACAAGAACGACGACAAGAATCATCGCCGAGACCGGAACGTCCGCAACTGCATAGGTGAGCGCGTCCGACATCGTCTCATCGATGCTGCCTCCGGGCGTAGGCCGCAAAAGCAGAGCGATGCCGCCGAAGATGCCACCCGTCGCAAGGGTGGCGACGATTGGCTGCACCCGGCCATAGACAACCGCGATCCCGTTCACCAGCCCACATGCCACCCCGACGGCCAGCACTGCAATCATCCCAAGGGCGATCGAGGTCGGAGATCCGTTTAGAAGGAACGACGCCACCACGTTGGTCAGTGCAATAATGGATCCTACCGACAGGTCGATTCCCTTGACCAGAACCACAAAGAACTGAGCGATCGCGGCAAGCCCAAGCAGTGCCCCCTGGTTCGACCAGATTGTAACCACATAGGTTGAAAAGCCGCGCGGATGGACGACCATATAGCCGGCGAAAAGCACTATCAGCGCGAGCGCGGCAATCGCTTCCTTGGCATTTTGGCGAAGCCAGGACATCATGCTCGGGCCTCAGCGTGAAGGTGCACGTTCATCGAGGCGGCGATGAGCGCATCGGCGGACAGGGTGTCGCCCTTTAGTTCCCTGGCCACACTGCCCCGGTAGAAGACATAGACCCGATCGCACAAGTGGATAAGTTCCTCATAATCGGTCGATTGCAGGATCACTGCCATTCCCTCGGCCGCCAGGTCAGTGAGCAGCCTGTAGATCTGGGCCTTGGTCGGCAGGTCGATGCCGCGCGTCGGGTCCATCAGCAGCAGACATTTGGGCGACAGCACCAGCCATTTGGCCAGCACCACCTTTTGCTGGTTGCCGCCCGAGAGCGTCGCGACGGGATCATCGAGCGAACCGTAGGTCAATGCCAGCCGTTCGATCAGGCCTTGAAGCCGGGCCTCGTTACCGCCGTTCAGGTCGAGCAGGCCGAAGGGCGCGCGCCCAAGAACTGCCAAGCGCAGGTTCTGCGCTACCGACATGCCGGGGATCAGCCCCTCGGTCTTGCGATCCTCGGGCACGAGCGCCAGACCGACATCGGATTGTTTCACCCTTGGCGGCTGCAAACCATTCAGTCGCTTGCCATTCAACGTGATGCGGCCCGTCACTCCGCGCAGCACACCGAAGACGGCATGCATGATCTGCTGCTGGCCCTGGGCATCCAAACCGCCAAGCCCGACGATTTCGCCGGCGCGAGCGGCGATCGACACGTCGACAAGCTGGTTTTGCCAACTGACGTTGGACACATCCAGAACGATCGGCGCCGTGTCGGGCACAGGCGGGCGGCGCGGCGGAAACAGCTCCTCCAGCGAGCGGCCAATCATCAGGCCGACGATCTCATCGGTCGTGCGTGCGCCAACGTCGAAGGTCTCGATATGCTTGCCGTTGCGGAAGACGGAAATGCGGTCGGCGATGGCCTCGACCTCGTGCATGCGATGCGAGATGAAAAGGATGGCGACGCCCTGCTCCTTCAGCATTCTGAGGACACCGAACACCGTTTCGACGAGTTCGCTGGTCAACGCCGAGGTTGCCTCGTCAAGGATAAGAAGCTTGGGCTTGCGGAACACGGCCTTGGCGATTTCCACAAGCTGGCGTTCGGACAGCGACAGGCCGGAGACTCGGGCGCCGAGCGGGATCGACTTGGCCCCTACCAGATCCAGCGCCGCGCGCGCCTCACGATAAACACCGCGCTGCATCAATCCCATCCGGGTGCGGGGCGCGGCAAGCACGATATTGTCGCCGACCGAAAGGTGCGGCATCAGCGACAGTTCCTGGAACATGCAGACCGTGCCCTGTTCGGCCGCCTCGCGCGGCGAGGAAAATTGCACCGTCTGCCCGCCGATGGAGATCGTTCCCGTATCCGGCTGGATGACACCGGCCAACAATTTCATCAGCGTCGATTTGCCGGCGCCATTTTCGCCGAGAATGGCGTGCACGCGTCCTGGCTCGCAGCGGAAATCCACCATGGTCAAGGCTGGAACGCCACCATAGGATTTCGACACCGATTTCAGTTCAACATAGCGGTCGGCCATGCGCGCTCCCTGCCGTCGACCTGGCCGGCGCAGACGCCGGCCAGGCTCCTGTGTGATTGCCTAGTTGGAGTTATCGGCCGTCTGGCCGTTCAGCTCATCGGGCGTGAACACGGGGAAGCACTGCGGAAAACCGGTGGCCGTGTAGAAGGTCTTGGGCAGGTTGGGAAAGAAATCCTTGCCCTCTGTCAGGTCCGCGTTGTCCTTGTGCGGGATTGGCAGGAAAACCTTCTGCGGCAGCGCATTGCCCTCCAGCAGCACGACCGAGGCCTCCAGCGCCATGGCGGCCAGCGCCGGCGCCTGAGCGGCGGTAGTCCCCGGATACTTGCCCTTGCTGACCAGCATCCGCGTGCCGTTGCCGGCATCGACGCCGACCGGGACCACGGGGTGCTTGGCCGCGGCCATCGCCTCAAGCGCGCCAACGGAGCCCTCCTGGACAACGATGCCGTCAAAATTGCCGTTGGTGGCGATGGCGTCGGACGTTACCTTCGACGCCTTACCCACGTCCCAGTCGCCTTCGACCTTGACCGTCTTCAGATCGGGGTACTTGGAGAAGACCTCGCTGAAGCCCGCCTGGTTGTCGCGGTCGACGCTGTTGCCGGGGACGCCATCGATTTCCAGAACCTGACCCGAAACATTGCCTTTCTTGGCCTTGATGCCATCAACCACGGCCTGCGCCTTGATCCGGCCCAGCTCGACCTGATCTTCATTGATCTGCACGACCTGGTTGGAGTCGAGGACGTTGTCATAGGTAACCAGCACCACGCCAGCTTGCTTGGCACGCCTCACGACTGCGTCGAAGGCGGTGGGATTGACGGCATTG
Organism: Mesorhizobium sp. HAY1-8B; assembly: GCF_056868045.1. Taxonomy (NCBI): domain Bacteria; kingdom Pseudomonadati; phylum Pseudomonadota; class Alphaproteobacteria; order Hyphomicrobiales; family Phyllobacteriaceae; genus Mesorhizobium; species Mesorhizobium sp. HAY1-8B. Next base: position 134,301 of record NZ_CP200321.1, on the reverse strand, counting down.
ATGATCACGGCGTCGTAGCCGGCGGCGATGAAATTGTCGATCGCGGAGATCTGCGCCGTGGAATCGTTGCCCACCGATATGATCTTCAGGTCGGACAGCTTGGACTTATTCTCAGGACGCGCGCCCCAGGCTTTTGCGGTCTGGATGGAGTTGGCACGCCAGTCATTGCCGACATAGCCGTTGACCAAGGCAATTTTATAAGGCCCGGACTTCTTCGGATAGGAGATCACCGAAGCACTGTCCGGTGCAGGAGCATAGCAGTCCGGCTTGTAGGTGTCCTGCGCCCGGGCGCTTGTGAGCGTTGCGGTGGATGCTGCAAGGGCGCCCATCATCAGAAGCGTCATATGTCTTTTCATTTCACTTTCCTCCCGTTGTCCGGCGACCACCGCCGGCTTTCAAATTGATGTGAGCTTTCCTCCGCCGCAGTTGCCGTTGCGGAGGCCAAATTCCTGAGATGGGCGCATATGGTCGGATCATCGGTCCTGCTGCCATCAACGCCGGTTCAACGAGACGGCAATGATGATGGCTCCCTTGATGACCTCCCGGATGCTGGCCGAAAGACCGAGCACGAGAAGACCAAACCCGAGAATGCCTATGAAGATCGCACCGACGACCGAACCGACGATTGATCCATAACCGCCAAAGAGACTTGTCCCGCCTATGATCACGGCCCCGATCACGTCCAGTTCGAGACCCGTTGCCAGGCTGGGATTGCCTGCCGTGGAGCGGGCCGCGAGCATCAGGCCCGCAAGGGATGCGGTCGTGCAGATTGATCACCGGGCGCATACCGGCTTCGCCGGTGACAAACTTCCCGTCAATCAGCATGAGATAGGATTTATTGTCTTCTGCTGCCATGGTTCGATCGCTTTTGCGTGCGTTGCAGGCGTGCCGACGCTAAGGGTTGGATTTCGCCGCAGCCATCTGGACCGCGAACTCGATCGCCTCGATCAGACTGTCCTCATTGGCGATGCCCTTGCCGGCAATGTCGAAGGCCGTGCCGTGGTCGACGGAGGTGCGGATGATCGGAAGGCCGAGCGTGACATTGACACCGGAGAGCGCTTTCCACTCACCGGTCGCGGGATCGACGTTGAAGCCGAGCAGCTTCACCGGGACATGGCCTTGATCGTGATACATCGCGACCACCGCGTCATACTGGCGGGCGCGCAACTTGACGAAAACCGTATCGCCCGGAACGGGCCCAACCACCGTAAAATCCGCAGAGGTGTAGGAGGCCACGATCGGGGTCGTGATGTCGATGTCCTCGCGACCGAAAATGCCGCCCTCACCAGCGTGCGGGTTGAGCGCGGCAATCGCAATGCGGGGATGGGCAATGCCGAGGACGCGCAACGCCTCGACCGTCAACTGGATGACCCGCCGCAGCCGAGGCTCGGTCAGTTTCGACGGAACCTGGGCCAGCGCTACGTGGGTCGAGACATGGCTGACGCGGAAATCGCCATGGGCAAGCATCATCACGGAATCGCGGGCGCCTGTCAGTTCCGCCAGCATGTCGGTGTGACCGGCATAATGATAGCCGGCCAGATTGAGCGCTTCCTTGTTGAGAGGAGCCGTAACGATACCTGCGATTGAACCGGCCTGCGCCAGGCGTACAGCTTTTTCGATCGCCAGATAGGCGAGGCGCCCGCCTTCAGCCGACATGACGCCTGTCTCAATGGGGGTCCGCTCCGGTCCAGCCTCAAGAATGGCCACGGGCGGAAAGGTCCCCGTTGCCGAAGCTGACGGTTCTTCCAGCTCGATATGTCCTGAAATGGACTCCATAGCGCGCATCGCGGTGACGCTGCCGATAATGAGAAGCGACAATGATCCGTCGGCAAGCCGCGGTTTCAGCCTTGCGCATGCTTTTGCAATGATCTCAGGGCCGATGCCCGCAGGATCACCCATTGTGATGCCGAGTCTTGGACCAGACATAAACGCCTCTAATCGGTCAATTGTGGTCATCTTGTAATCCTTTCAACCATCGACGTGCAATAGTTTTCTTTTTCGGTCATCCGTAATCATGCGAACGTGAGAATCGCCTCTTCGCCTGCCTCTCTGTGGCGTGCGATCCGAGGTGTCAGGCTCTTGAAATATCGTTTGACGTCATTTGACCGGCGGAGACGGACCCGTCGGTGCTTTTGGCCGCAGATCGTCTTGATCAGCGATGCGCGAGGGCCGCGAGCCTGCAGAGCAGGGCGCTGTCGCCGAATGCGCCGGATTTCGAAATGGTGGCCAGCCCCTCGAAAACACCACCTTTGACTCTGGAGACCGGAAGCCCTGGCTCGATCTCGCATTCGACCGTCAGTTCGATGACGCCCAGGCTGTCGCACACCGATCGCAATGTTTCACCGCCGGTGACGAGTAACGTGCCGGGCTTGGGCAAGCCTGCGAGAAGCGAGGCAAACACCTTGCCGATATGGGCTGCCGCGGCGTGGCGATCACCCGATGCAACGACACTGACGACCGACGGCTCCCCGCGCATCATCCTTTTCGCCAAACGCCTTCTCGTTTTGTCGATATCGTGCTCCACGACCACATGCGCATCCGCATGCCTGGCTGCAAAGAGGGCTACCTGTCCCGCCGTGACCTCATGATTTGTGCCGACAAGAGCCAGAAATGGATCGGAAAACGCAGGAACAGGCTTGTGCGGCACATTCATGTGCCGTGCGAGTGCCGCCGCCAAGCCGCCAGTGCCGACCCACAATGTCGCTTGCTTCGGCACGGTCGCGACGATCTTGTCCAGGTCCGCATTCGTTTCGGCATCGTAGAGTGTGATGAAATCAACTGGTTGCGACCCTGGTGCCGAACGCCCAGCCGCGAAGCGCTGGCCTAGACCGGCGACCAGGTCGGGACCTACCATTTCAGTTTGATCAAGCCGCCATTGCCGCCCAAGGCGCGTGGCGCGTCGCTGAAATGGGAACGCAGGTGCGATGACAACCCGCTGGTACGTTCCGTTGACGATGCAGGCCTCAATTTCAGCGATGACGTGGCCGCGCAAAAGGCTGTCGATCTTCTTGAAACTCAACTGTCCGCCGGCGAGCCATGGCGCAAGCGCCCGGTGTCGCTCGACCGCCGTCGCCGCAGGCCCCTCTCGGGTGGCGGTGTCGATAGCCATACGTCCCGCAAACGTACGGTCTAGCTGCCAGCTTACCCCAATGCCACTCCCAGGTGATGCAAAGGAAACCGCGCTATCCAGGGCGCCGGTCAAGTCGTCCGCGACGACCCGGATATCCGTAACCTCAGGAGTGCTCAACTTAACAACCCGAACGGCTGACGCGCACGACCTTGACGTCTACATCGAGCGTCCGAAGATTGGTGAGGTGAGCCGGATCGATGCCCTCGTCGGTAATGATCTGGTGGATCTCGGTCAGACGGCAGATCGTGCAAAAATTGGGGACAGTGAACTTCGAATGGTCGGCAAGCACGACGACACGACGCGCCGCCGCAATCATCGCCTGCTTCATTGCCGCAACCTCCAGCGAGGTCTCCGTGAGCATGTCTCCGGTGATGGCATGAGTGCCCAGAATGGCCACATCGGCGTGAATGGTCCGCAGGAAATTCTCGCCAGGCTGGCCGATCAGAGTAAGCGAACCAGGCTTGCAGGTGCCTCCGGGCATCACGAGACGCACTCCCGGCACAGGTGCAAGTATCTGCGCGATCGCAAGGCTGTTGGTGACAGCCGTAAGCGGGATAGGCGCCGCGGCGATAGCGCGGGCGACTTCCAGAACGGTCGTGCTTGCGTCGAAAATGACGCTCTGTCCGGCTCGAAGTTCCGACATCATGGCGGCGCCTATGGCCTCTTTCTCGGCTCTGGCGAATTGCGCTGCAGTGGCGAGATCCGGCTCGAATGTGGCCAGTTCCGTGCGCTGAAGCATTGCGCCGCCATGCGTCCGCTCCAACGCTCCTTGCCGTTCAAGCGTCTCGAGATCGCGCCGGATCGTCGAAGGCGAGGCGCCGATGAGATCGATGAGTTCCTGAACGCCGACGGCTCCTTCTCGTTTAAGGCATTCGAGGATGAAGGCGTGACGCTTGGCCGGAATCAGATCGACCCGCCCGCGTCCGCCATCGTCCTCCCATGCCCCGGCGGACACGACAGGCGCCACGTCCTCCGCTGTTGATTTTCGGACATTCCTTGCCACGTTCGTATCTCCGCATGGTCGCGACGCGCTCACCTGATTCACAGCGCACTCTGTGTCGCGAATATCACGAATCCCTCGGGCTAGCCCAATGATTTGTCACCCTGATGCGTGATTCCTATCATTATTGGCTGATTTTGACTGAACCTGGGAAACAGATATCGTCATTTGGCGGTTAACAAGCGAGCAATTTTGGTCAAACCGTCTAACAAGCGGCCTAAAGGCGGCGCGTTCCTTCTCGCCACCCTTCTCCGCAACATCCCCTTGATTGGTCAAGAATAGCTCTCCCAGGTCATCCACGGGGTGGTGCATGATGGAGATGTCGCCTGTCGGCACGCTCTGCACACTGAAGCCGCAATATGAGACGCTTACGGGCAAAGCCGGGCTCGATGGCCAGGGGAGGCGGGACTATCCGCTATTCCGCATCGAGATGAAGGTGATCGATGACGAGAACAAAGCACGGCCTGGGGACGGCAAGACCTTCGGGCGCGCCCCAAGTGAGGAGGCGGCCATCTCACGCGCGAGATACAGCGGCGCTGGCGCCGGGAAAAGTACGGCACCGACCTTCCAACCATTTGATTTAATTGGTGATCCCGACAGGAATCGAACCTGTGACCTACAGATTAGGAATCTGCCGCTCTATCCTACTGAGCTACGGGACCACGCGGCCAGACACATAGCCGCTTCGGATCGTTTCGCCAAGAGGCCGGCCGCATGCAATTCGGCCGGCTCCTTGCGCGGCGGGCCTCAAGCGGCCAGCGCGGTTTCCGCCAGTTTCACCCAGTAGCTCATGCCGTGCGGGATGGCTTCGTCGTTGAAATCGTAGGCTGGGTTGTGAAGACCGGCGGTGTCGCCATTGCCGATGAAGATGAAGGCGCCGGGGCGGGCTTCCAGCATGTAGGAGAAATCCTCGCCGCCCATCACCGGCTGGATGCTGCGGTGGACATGGCTGTCGCCGGCGACGTTTGCCGCAACGTCGCTGGCAAACACCGTCTCTTCGGCGTGGTTGAAGGTGACCGGGTAATTTGCCTGGTAGTCGACCTCGATCTTGGCGCCGAAAGCAGTCGCCAGTCCGTCGCAGATGGTGCGGATGCGCTCTTCGGACTTCTTGGCGATCTCCTTGCGCAAGGTGCGCACTGTGCCGGCGATCTCGGCCGATTCGGGAATGATGTTGTAAGCGTCGCCTGCATGGAACTTGGTCACCGACACCACCACGGCCTCGACCGGATCGGTGCTGCGCGAGGCAATCGTCTGCAGCGCGCCGACCAGCTGGCTGGCGATGACGATCGGGTCGATCGTGCCATGCGGCATCGCGGCGTGGCCGCCGCGGCCTTTCACGGTGATGGTGAATTCGGCCGTCGCCGCCATGATCGGGCCCGGCCGGATGGCGAACTGGCCGACAGGCAGTCCCGGCATGTTGTGCATGCCGAACACTTTTACAATGTCGAAGCGCTCCATCATGCCGTCCTTGACCATCTCATTGCCGCCGCCGCCGCCTTCCTCCGCGGGCTGGAAGATCACGGCCACGGAGCCGGCGAAATTGCGCGTCTCGGCGAGATATTTGGCGGCGCCCAGCAGCATCGCCGTGTGGCCGTCATGGCCGCAGGCATGCATCTTGCCGGGAACGGTAGACGCATAGGCCTTGCCGGTGATCTCGTTGAGCGGCAGCGCGTCCATGTCGGCGCGCAGGCCGATGGTGGCGCCTTCGCCCTGGCGGCCGCGGATGATGCCGACGACGCCGGTCTTGCCGAGGCCGGTGACCACATCGTCACAACCGAACTCCTTCAGCTTTTCGGTGACGAAGGCGGCCGTCTTGAAGACGTCGAAATTGAGCTCCGGCGTCTGGTGCAGGTGCCGACGCCAGCCGGCAACTTCGTCCTGCATTTCAGCGGCGCGGTTCAGGATTGGCATGATGGTTCCATTTCGTGGTTGGAGCAGCCGGCTTCAGCCTGGTGTTTTGCAACTGGGCCCAGTGTTCTGCAATTGTGCCCGTTTTGCAATTGTGCCGGGTGTTTTGCAATTGTGATTGTCAGGTGCTTTGCCATGTTGGCGTCACATAGGGTAAATAGCACCGCAACGATGCGGTCCGTTTTTTGAGGGACGGACTCCTTATGCTGGCGATCACGTAACGAAATCTTACGGAGCCAGGGGCGATCAGGGCAAGAGGCGATTTCGGATTCGATCATGCGGCACAGGCATTTCCTCAAACTATTCTCGGCCGGCGCAATCGCGCTCTCGGTCCTGGCCGGGCCGGCGCTGGCCAATCCGGTGGTTGTCTTCGACCTGAAGAATGGCCAGATCCTGCAGCATCAGGATGCGTTCAAGCGCTGGTATCCGGCCTCGCTCAGCAAGCTGATGACCGCCTACGTGACCTTCCGGGCGATCGCGGCCGGCGAAGTCCAGCTTGATTCGCCGATCAAGGTGACCAAGCACTCCGCCGGCGAACCGCCGAGCAAGATGGGTTTCAAGCCAGGCTCGGTGATGCGGCTCGACAACGCGCTGAAGATGATGCTGGTCAAATCGGCCAACGACATCGCCATGGCGGTCGGCGAGAATGTCGGCGGCTCGCAGGCCGCCTTCGCCGAGAGGATGAATGCCGAGGCGACCCGGCTCGGCATGAACGGCACCCATTTCGTCAATCCGAACGGCCTCTACTCGCCCGACCAGTACACCACGGCGCGCGACCTTTCGGTGCTGGTGATGGCGATCCGCCACGAGTTCCCGCAATATGCGCCGTGGTTCTCCATCGAAGGGCTCGCGGTCGGCAAGAAGGCGATCCCGAACTACAATCTCCTGATCGGCCGCTATCCCGGCGCCGATGGCATGAAGACGGGTTTTGTCTGCCCCTCCGGCTTCAACATGATCGGTTCGGCGACGCGCAATGGGCGTACGCTGGTCGCGGTTGTGCTTGGCGAGAAATCGGCGGTCAGCCGTGCCGAGACCGCGGCAAGACTGCTCGACCAGGGATTTGACACCCAAGCCGCCGGTTCGGCCACTGTCGCGACGCTGGCGCCCTACGGTGACACGGTCTCGCCCAACGACATGCATGACGAGGTCTGCAAGAAAAAGACGCCGGAGGAGCAGTCCGAGGCGCCGCCGGCCGCCGCCGCAAAGGACGTGCCGAAATCGCCCTACCAGGAAAAGCTCGACCATGTGCCGACGCTGGTCGCCGTCGGCCTCGGCGGCGCCACAGGTCCGGCGCCGAAGGCGATGCTCGACCAGGGCGGCCAGGAATATGCCGACGTGCCGATCCCGAGCTGGCGGCCGGATCGGCCAGCGCCGACCGGCGCCGGTCCGGCCGTTGCCGGTTCCGCCGCGCAAGGCGATCAGCCGGTCAAGGTCGCGAACTAACCTGATGAGCGGATTCCCGATCCCTGTCTCGGTGCTGACCGGCTTCCTCGGCGCCGGCAAGACGACATTGCTCAACCGGCTCCTGAAAGATCCGGCGCTGGCCGATACGGCGGTCATCATCAACGAGTATGGCGAAGTGGCGATCGACCATCTGCTGGTCGAGCAGTCTTCCGACGGCATCATCCAGCTTTCGGACGGCTGCCTGTGCTGCACCGTGCGCGGCGAACTGGTCGACACGCTGGCCGACCTCGTCGACCGGCTGCAGACCGGCCGCATCGCCCGGCTTGCCCGCGTCATCGTCGAGACAACGGGGCTTGCCGACCCGGCGCCGGTGCTGCAGTCGATCATGGCGCATCCAGCGCTCGTCCAGGCTTTTCGGCTCGACGGTGTCATCACGCTGGTCGATGCGGTCAATGGCAATGCCACGCTCGATGCCCATGTAGAGGCGGTCAAGCAGGTCGCCGTCGCCGACCGCATCGTGCTGAGCAAGGCCGACCTGGTCACCGATCCGGGTGACCTCGAAACGCTGCGGGCACGCCTGCGGCAGATCAATCCGGGCGCCGAGCTGCTTGACGCCGGCAATTCAGCAACAGGCGTGGCGGCGCTGTTTGATTGTGGCCTCTACAATCCCGCCACCAAATCCGCCGACGTGCGGCGATGGCTCGGCGAGGAAGCGGCGCATGAGCACCATCATCACGGTCATGACCACGATCACAGTCATGATCATGACCATCGCCACGATTCCCGCGTGCGCTCCTATTCGCTCGTCCATGATGGTCCGGTGCCGTTTTCGGCGATAGAAATGTTTCTCGACCTGTTGCGTTCGACGCATGGCGAAAAGCTGCTGCGCATGAAGGGCGTGATCGAACTCAGGGAGGATCCGTCACGCCCGCTGGTCATCCACGGCGTGCAGAAGATCCTGCATCCGCCGGCACGGCTGCCGGCCTGGCCCGACGGCCAGCGCGGCACACGGCTGGTGCTGATCACGCTCGATATGCCCGAAGACTATGTGCGCCGGCTGTTTGCCGCCTTCACCAACCGGCCGTCGATCGATACGCCCGACCGCGCGGCGCTGGAAAACAACCCGCTGGCGATCGCCGGGCTTTGAATTTCTACGATCGCTGTTCGCCGCGCTCGACCAGGAAGCGATGACCGCCGGAAACGGCCGACGTTTCCACCAGATGATGGCCGCTGTCGGCACAGAATGCCGGTATGTCGATGACGGCCAGCGGATCGGTGGTTTCGAGCCAGAGTCGACTGCCGGGCTCCATCCCGGCCAGGCGCTTTTTCGCCTTGAGCACGGGAAGCGGGCAGTTCAGGCCCTTGAGGTCATAGCTGGCGGTATCCGCGGTCAAGATTAAGCTCAGCCGCCGAACATGCCGAGCAGCTTGTTCTTCAGCTTTGTCACCCGGCTTTCATCAGCGCTCGCGGCCTGCGTTTCGGCGACCGGCGCGACATCCGTGGGGGCCGCGATGGTGGCGGTGGCGACAGGGGCTTCCTTCGCGGCCTTGGCCGCTTCCTTTGCAGCAACGGCTTGCGCCTTGGCAGCTTCCTTTTCGGCCAGCGCCTGGGCCTTGGCGGCTTCCTTGGCTTGCTTGGCGGCCTCTATGGCCGCCAGCCGCTGCTCCTCGGCCTTCTGCTTGGCGGCTTTCTCGGCATCCAATGCCGCCATCTTGCGGCCGGCCGGCGAATCGATACGACCCATGCGCGCCGTCTCGGTCACCGAGCCGTCGGAATTGAGCGATGGCGGATCGATCGGCACGCGCTCGCCGCGCGCCCGGCGCTTCGACCAATCCGAAACGATGCTGGCTTCCTTGATGCCTGCAATGGTCGGCTTGGGCGGCGGCACGCTGGCCTTGAGCGCGCCGTTGAATGCAGCGTCGTAGGTGCTCTGGTAGGCGTTGTAGGCGCTCTTCAGCGAATCCGGCTGGGTGGTCGCCGGGCACGGTCCGGTCGGATCGAATGTCTGGCCGTCGGCGGCGACCTGGTTGAAGACGTAGCGCTTTTCGCAGACGTCGACCTTCGGCGGCACCTTGGTAATCTCGAAATTGTCGTAGCCGACCTTCAGCATCTTCCAGAATTCATAGTTCGGGTCGTTGCGATAACGCGCCATGTTGGCGGCGGTCATGCGGAACGGGAAGGCCTGGATCTGGAATTCGGTCTGGCCGCCCTGGAAGGCGTCGCGGCCGAAGGCATAGATCTGCTCGATCTGCGCGTCGGTCATCGAGTAGCAGCCCGACGACGAGCAGGCGCCGTGCACCATCAGGTTCTGACCCGTGCGACCGTTGGCACGGTCATAGGCGTTGGGAAAGCCTATGTTGAAGGACAGGTGATAGTTCGACCTGGGATTCATCTGCGACGGACGCACCGTGTAGAAGCCCTCAGGCGCCTGGCGGTCGCCCTCGGTGTATTTGGGGCCGAGCTTGCCCGACCATTTGCAGATGTCATAGGAAGCGACGAGACCGTAGCGGCCATCGGTCTTGGCCTTCCAGATCTCCAGCTTGCCCTCTTCCTTGAAGATGCGCGCCATCACCGAAGAGGTGCGCACCATCCCCTTGGCCCTCATGTCGGCCAGTATTTTGTCCGGCAGCGGCTTGTTGGCTTCCGGGGCAAAGTCCTTCATCGACGAATCATTGCAGCCGGCGATGGCTATCGAGGTGATGAGGACTCCGGTGCGGGCGAGCTTGGCAAACATGGATACGGCTATGTCTTTTCCCTCGGGCCAATGGCTTCAAAATGCCGGGCCCGCATGCTGAACACCCACGGACCGTAAGCCCGTTAACCTTGAAAATTCCTTACCGCAAGCCTCGGCCAACGCCTCGCGGCAATTTCATTGAACCGAATGCGACGGCATTTTTGTGGCGGAATCGTGCCTTCCCGCCACTTTGCCGTGTGGTGGCCGGGGCAATCCCAAGGCGATCACACGTTTTGACAGATCCGGATTTGCCGGGGACCAGGTAACGCTGCCGCCTTCGTTATGTCCACTGGCGGTTGGGAACTCGCCTGTTGCGCCGCTAGTGCTTGTAGTCGGGCCGCTTTGACCAGCGTCGGTCCCTCGTATTTTTCATCTCGGATCCCCGTAAAACGACAAGCTTAATTAGCCGCCGTTAAATCAGGGTGTCCATCGTGACCCAGTCCCCTAGAGGCTGCGGCCCATGGCCAGGTATTTCTCGCGGCGCTGTTCGCGGAAATCGGTGTTGGCGCCGGCGAATTCCTTCATCGTCTTGGCGATGAGGTCGCCGGTCGCGGCAATCACCTTTTCGGGCGCGCGCTGGGCGCCGCCCATCGGCTCGGGGATGATGGCGTCGATGATCTTCAGTTCCAGAAGATCCTGCGCGGTGATCTTCATGTTGGTCGCAGCGTCCTTGGACCGCGTCGTGTCGCGCCACAGGATCGAGGCGGCGCCTTCCGGCGAAATCACCGAATAGATGGCGTGCTCGAGCATGTAGACGCGGTTGGCGGTGGCGATCGCGATGGCGCCGCCCGAACCGCCTTCGCCGATGACCACCGAAATCGACGGCACTTTCAGCGCAAGGCAGGCCGAGGTCGAGCGGGCTATGGCTTCGGCCTGACCGCGCTCCTCGGCACCGACGCCGGGGTAGGCACCCGCCGTGTCGACCAGCGTCAGGAGCGGGATCTTGAAGCGGTCGGCGAGTTCCATCAGCCGCACGGCCTTGCGGTAACCCTCGGGACGCACCGAGCCGAAATTGTGCTTCAGGCGGCTTGTCGTGTCGGAGCCCTTTTCCTGGCCGATGATCGCGACGGGCTCGCCGCGGAAGCGGGCAAAGCCGCCGACAATCGCCTGGTCCTCGCCGAAATTGCGGTCACCGGCGAGCGGCGTGAAGTCGCTGAACAGGCCCTTGATGTAGTCGACGCAGTGCGGCCTGTCGGAATGGCGCGCCACCTGCACCTTCTGCCACGGCGTCAGTGCCTTGTAGAGATCGCGCAGCGCGTCGCGCGAACGCTTCTCGAGCCTGGTGATCTCATCGGCGACATCGACCGCCTCGCCGTTCTCGGCGAGCTTCTTGAGCTCGAGGATCTTGAGTTCAAGATCCTGCACGGGCTTTTCGAAATCGAGATAGTTGTACATGCTTGAGCGGACCGATACGTCGGAAGGCAAGGACCGCGGAACCCTTGAAACCAAGGTTCCGGGCGGTGAAATGTTGTCCTCACATAGCGATATGAGGCCTAGTCGGCAAGCGGATGATGATCGTTGACCAGCCGCACCAGCCGCTCCTCCAGCACATGGGTGTAAATCTGTGTCGTCGATATGTCGGCATGACCGAGCAGCTGCTGCACCGCCCTGAGATCGGCACCATTCTGCAGGAGATGGCTGGCGAAAGCATGACGCAGCACATGCGGCGATATCTTGCCCGAAGCGATGCCGGCTCGCGCTGCCAGTCCTTTCAGGTCGCGGGCAAAGACCTGGCGCGAGAGGTAGCCGCTGTCCGATGCGGCCGGAAACAGGAACGGGCTGTCGGCGAAGGCCGGCACCCCGGCCCGGGCGGCTAGCCAGGTCCGCATCGCCGCGCGCGCCTTGGCCGACAGCGGCACCATGCGCTCCTTGTCGCCCTTGCCGCGCACCATGAAGAAACGGTCGTCGCGCTGCGCCACCGTCACCGGCAGGCCGACAAGCTCGGACACGCGCAAGCCCGTGGCGTAAAGCACTTCGACCAGCGCATGCAGGCGCAGGGCCGCCAGCCGGTCACCATTGCCGAGCCCGGCGTCGGCGGCTTCCTGCGCGGCACGGTCGATCAGCCGGCCGGTCTCGGCCTCGCTCATCGTCTTGGGCAGGGGCCGGCCCTTTTTCGGGCTGTCCAGCGTGCCGGTCGGGTCGTCGCCGCGCAGACCCTCGGCATAGAGGAATTTGAAGAATTGGCGGATCGCCGACAGTTTGCGCGCTTGCGAGGTCGGCGCGAAGCCGCGCGCGGCGATATCGTCGAGATAGGCGCGGATATCGGCGACGGCCGCACCGGCAAGTCCGCCATCGATCTCGCCCGAAGCGTCTTCGAGGTCGCGCCGGTAGGAGGAAAGCGTGTTTTCGGCAGCGCCCCGCTCGGCGCTCATCATTTCCAGGAAGGCCTCGATGCGGGCGGCGCTGTTCATCCTAGGATCAGTTTCCTCGGGTCAATTTTTCTTGGGATGTCAATTTTTCTTGGGATTCAGCTTGTCCGGGGGGATGCGCACGCTCATCTCCGCTTTTTTCGGCTCGACGAACATCACCAGTGCGAACATCGTACCATAGGCAATGCCGGCCAGAATCGCGAGGGTCACGACAAAGCGAAACAGTGTCGGCATCAATTTTCGCTCGTCTTCTTGTTCTGCGTTTCCAAACCCTGTGCCCTTATGGGACGCCAATCCGACCAATTCAAGGACGAAGCGGAGGCCTGTTAGCAACTTCTGATGCAGGCGCCCATCCGCCCATATCGGGCCCCGGGCGCTCGGCACGCTTGACGCAAACCGGCTTTTCATGTCGATACGCCGGCAAAGAGGGCCCAAGAAACAGCTGATGAACGCGCACCAGGCAAATCCTCCAGGCGAGACCCACGCCGCGCTGCTTGGCCGGCTGGGCGGCAGGTCCATTGTCTTTGTCGGCCTGATGGGCGCCGGCAAGACGGCGATCGGCCGCAAGGTGTCGACCATGCTTTCGCTGCCCTTCATCGATAGCGACCAGGAGATTGAAAGCGTTTCGCGCATGACGGTGCCGGAGCTGTTCGAGCGCTATGGCGAGACCGAGTTCAGGGCGCTGGAGCAGCGTGTCATCCTGCGCGTGCTGGAAAATGGCCCGCAGGTTCTGTCGACCGGCGGTGGCGCCTTCATGAACGCGCAGACGCGCGAGGCCATCGCGGCCCATGGCGTGTCGGTGTGGCTGAAGGCCGAACTCGACCTTCTGATGGAACGGGTCTCCAAGAAGCAGAACCGGCCGCTGCTGAAGAGCGCCGATCCGCGCGCCGTGCTGGAACGGTTGATGGGAGAGCGCTATCCGGTTTATGCGACCGCTGATGTCACCGTGCTGACCCGCGACGACCGCAAGGAGATCATCGCCGCCGAGGTGCTGGACGCACTGTGCCGGCATTTCGGCATCGATGAAATCGCAGCGACGGGCGAGGTCGAATCGTGAGCGCGGATCAACCCGTCACCGTCGAAGTCGGGCTTGGCGACCGGGCCTACGACATATTGATCGGCTCCGGCCTTCTGTCGCGCGCCGGTGAGGAGATTTCTCGCCGGCTGCCGGGCACGCGCGCCGCTGTCGTCACCGACGAGAATGTCGCCGCCGCGCATCTCGATACGCTGAAGGCCGGGCTCGAGAAGGGCGGCATCCGGCCCACAGTCATCACAATGCCACCGGGTGAGAAAACCAAGAGCTTTGCCCATCTCGAAGAGGTGGTCGATGGCGTCCTGGCAGCCAGGCTGGAGCGCGGCGACGTCGTCATCGCGCTTGGCGGTGGCGTGATCGGCGATCTCACCGGTTTTGCCGCCGGCATCGTGCGGCGCGGCATGAATTTCGTGCAGATCCCGACCTCGCTGCTGGCGCAGGTCGATTCCTCCGTCGGCGGCAAGACCGGCATCAACAGCCCGCGCGGCAAGAACCTCGTCGGCGTCTTCCTGCAGCCCAAGCTGGTGCTGGCCGACACCGAAGTGCTCGACACGCTGCCGATCCGCGAATTCCGCGCCGGCTATGCCGAACTCGCCAAATACGGGCTGATCGACCGGCCAGAATTCTTCGCCTGGCTGGAAGTGAACTGGAGACAAGTTTTCGCCGGAGGGCCGCAGAGGGCACAGGCGATTGCCGAGGCCTGCCGGGCCAAGGCCGATGTCGTCGCGCGCGATGAGTTCGAGACCGGCGACCGCGCGCTGCTCAATCTCGGGCACACGTTCGGTCACGCGCTCGAAGCCGCCACGCAGTATGACGGAGCCCGTCTCGTCCATGGCGAGGGGGTCGCCATCGGCATGGCGCTGGCGCATCGGTTCTCCTCGCGGCTCAATCTGGCGAGTCCCGACGACGCGGCGCGCGTCGAGACGCATCTGCGCGCCGTCGGCCTGCCGTGGCGGATGTCCGATATTCCAGGTGACTTGCCCGATGCCGAGGCGCTGCTTTCCTTCATCAGCCAGGACAAGAAGGTATCGCGCGGCGCGCTGACCTTCATCCTGACGCGCGGCGTCGGCCAAGCCTTCATCGCCAAGGACGTGCCTGCTTCGGAAGTGTTGTCCTTTCTGAGGGAAAACCATCCCACCAGCCGGAAAGCCGGCTGAGATGGACAACGAGACGGGCTGGATCGTCGTCGCCGTCCTTGGCATCGTCATCCTGCTGGTCGTTGCCGTGCGCACGCGTCTTCTCGCCATGTTCGGCTATGAGCTGTCGCGAATAGAGCCGCAGCGGTCGAGCCAGGACGAATTGCGTGGCGCGGTGGACGATTTCCGCCGCGACGGCCAGGTGGTGCGCGAGGACCGCGACCGCGTCGGCGGCCTGTTCGATCTCGAAGAGCTCGAAGTCTCCGATATCATGGTGCACCGCACCAACATGCGATCGGTGAATGCCGACAACGCGCCGGAAGCGGTGGTGCGCGAGATCCTGCAGAGCCCGCACACGCGCATGCCGTTGTGGAAAGGCTCGCTCGACAATATCGTCGGCGTGCTGCACGCCAAGGATCTGCTGCGTGCGCTGAACGAAGTCGGCAATGATTTTTCCAGGATCGACGTGATGAAGATCGCCTCGAAACCCTGGTTCGTGCCCGACACCACGACCCTGCAGGAACAGCTCAACGCCTTCCTGCGCCGCAAGGCGCATTTTGCCATCGTCGTCGACGAATATGGCGAGGTCGAGGGGCTGGTGACCCTGGAGGACATCATCGAGGAGATTGTCGGCGAAATCGCCGACGAGCACGATGTCGACATACAGGGCGTCAAGCAGGAGGCGGACGGCTCCGTTGTCGTCGACGGCACGGTGCCGATCCGCGACCTGAACCGGGCGCTCGACTGGAATCTGCCGGACGAGGAGGCGACCACCATCGCCGGCCTCGTCATCCATGAGACACAGTCGATACCAGAGGAGAAGCAGGCCTTCACCTTCCACGGCAAGCGCTTCATCGTCATGAAGCGCGACAAGAACCGGATCGCCCGGTTGAGGATCAGGCCGGCCGGCGACGCTTAGAAACCGTAGACGTTCGGGATTGGCGCAGCCCCAACTTCGTCATCCACGGGCGGAGCAGCCGCGAAGCGGCGTCGCGGAGACCCGAGGATCCATGCCGCGACCCCGGCCGAAGGATGCGGCGGAGCAGAATTCTGGACCACTGCAACGCATTGAAGTCGCGGCATGGATTCTATGGTCTGCGCCGCTTCGCTTCGCTCCTTGCTTCGCCATAGGATGACGACGTGATGGGCGTTTTCGCCAATCTCCAAGGCATGTGGTCCGTCAAGACAAGCACGTCCGACCCGCCAAGCCGAGGACCACGTTACCAATCCTTCATTGGAACTTCGTGGCGTCCCGGTGCATTTTGCGCGGGGCAGCCAGGAGAAAATGATGATCGATCGGCGAACTCTGCTTCTGGCTTCGATGGCGGCTTTTCTGCCAGCCACGACTTTCGCGCGCCAATCCTCTCCCAAAACCCTCGATTACGGGCCGGCCAAGCTCGACATCTACGCGCCCGACGGCGCGAAAGGACTGCCTGTCGTCTTTTTCGTCCATGGCGGCGCCTGGGAGTTCGGCAAACGCAGCCAGGTGGGCGCCAAGCCGGCATTCCTGCTCGCCAACGGCTTCTGCTTCGTGTCGATCGACTACCGCATGCTGCCTGAGGCCGATGTCGCCACCCAGGCCGCCGATGTGGAAAAGGCCTACGCCTATGTCAGGGCTAACATCGCCGGGCATGGCGGCGACCCCAATCGCATTGTCGGCATGGGCCATTCGGCCGGCTGCCACCTGATCGCGCTGACCGGCATGCGCGGTGGATTGCCCGGCGTCGCCGGCCTGCTCCTTGACGATACCAGGGCCTATGACCTGCCGGCGCTTGAGAAAAATGGCGGCATGGTGAGGGCTTATGCCCGGGTGTTTTCCGATCCCTCGCAATGGGCGGCACTTTCGCCGGCCAGCTATGTCGACGGCCGCAAGCATCCGCCGACCTTCATCGCCTATTCGCGCGCCGAGGGCCGTGGCGAGGAGTCCAGGGCCTTTGCCGAGCGCCTGCGCGCCACGGGTACTGAGGTGACGCTGTTCGACGGCAGTGCCTATACGCATATGTCGATCAACCGCGATTTCGGCAGGGATGGTGACGCGCTGACCGCTGCCGCCTTGGCATTCCTCAAATCCGCGGCCCGCTGATAGCCGGCGACGTCCGCTCGTCCACTCCGGCAACTGGATCATGCCAAAAGTGGCGGCGGGATATTGCCGCGTGGACATCCGCGGGTGCAATTGCTCCATCTGTCTGTCTTGACGCAATTCTCCAGGGAATGCGCTACGCGCCTTTCCCGGAATTGCTCCTGACCGCGAATGGGAGAAAAATCACATGAATGGTGCCGATGTGCTGTGCGACGTGCTGCTGGCCAATGATGTGACGGTCTGCTTCGCCAATCCCGGCACCTCCGAGATGCATTTCGTTGCCGCGCTCGACCGCAAGCCGGAAATGCGTTGCGTGCTTGGCCTGTTCGAGGGCGTCGTGACGGGGGCGGCCGACGGCTATGCGCGCATGGCCGACCGTCCGGCCGCGACTTTGCTGCACACAGGTCCGGGCCTGGCCAATGGGCTGGCCAACATGCACAATGCGCGCCGTGCGTTCAGCCCGATGATCAATATCGTCGGCGACCATGCCTCCTACCACCTGCCGCTCGACGCGCCGCTGACCAGCGACATCGAAGGCTTGGCGGCGCCGATGTCCAACTGGGTTCGCCGCATCACGGGACCAGCCGATGTCCAGTCGGCCACGGAGGCGGCTTTTCACGCCTCGCTCACCCCGCCGGGCGTCACGACGCTGATCCTGCCGGCGGATGCGGCCTGGGGCGATGCTGCTCTGGCCTCACCGGGCAAGGTCGTCCTTTCACCGCCGCCGGCCGTTGACAAGGACGTCGTCGGCGAGGCCGCCGCGGCGATCCGTTCGGCTCCGGGGCGCGTCGGCATGATCGTTCGCGGGCGGGCGGCGCGGGCCGATGCGCTGGAGCTCGCCGGCCAGATCTCGACGGCTTGCGATGTGCGTCTGTTCAGCGAGGTGCTGGTCGCACGGATGCAGCGCGGGCTTGGGCGTGTCGCGCCGACCCGCATCCCCTATCCAATCGACGCGGCCACGGCGTTGCTGAGTGACATCGACGTTTTGGTGCTGGTCGGCGGCAAGGAGCCGGTCGCCTTCTTCGCCTATCCAGGGAAACCGGGCCGGCTTGTGCGTGACGATTGTCGGGTTTTGACGCTCGCGGCCCATGGGCAGGATCTGTTTGCGGCGCTGGAAGCGCTTCGCGACGAACTCGGCGTCAAACCATCGCAATGGACTGACTTCGCAACCGCCTTTCCCGACGAGGCAGCGCCGCGCGGCCAGCTTACGGAAGACGCCATCGCGCTATCGGTGGCGCGCAAGCTTCCGGCGGAGGCAATCATTTGCGACGAAGCGGTCACCTCGGCGCGGCGTTTCTTCGCGCTGTCGGCCTTTGCCGCTCCGCACGACTACATGATGGGCACCGGCGGATCGATCGGCGGCGGCATTCCGATGGCCACGGGAGCTGCGATCGCCTGTCCCGACCGCAAGGTGATCAATCTGGAGGCTGATGGCAGCGGCATGTACACGGTACAGGGGCTGTGGACGCAGGCGCGGGAAAATCTCGACGTGGTGACGATCGTCTTTTCCAACCGCACCTACGCGATCCTGCATGGCGAGATGAAGAATGTCGGCGTCAATGCGATCGGCGAGAACGCCAGGCGCATGCTCGACCTCGACCATCCCGCGCTGGACTGGGTGTCGCTGGCCAAGGGCATGGGGGTAGAGGCGGCGCGCGCCGACACCTGCGAGCGGTTCGATGCGCTTCTGGACAGCGCCCTGTCGCGGCGCGGCCCGTTCCTGATCGAAGCGGTGATCTGACCGTCCAACCAACGGGCGAGCAGGGCTGACCTACCAGCGCGTCTTTTCGCCAGGGGCCGCCGGTTCGATCGCCAGCGCGTGCACGCCGGCCTTCAGTTCGTCGGCCAGCAGTTCATTGACGGCGCGGTGGCGGTCGATGCGGCTCATGCCGGCAAAGGCGGCTGAGACGACGCGGACGCGAAAATGCGTCTCGCCGGTGCCGTCATAGGTGCCATGATGGTCGGAGCCGTGGTGGTGGTGGCCCGCGTGGAGATGGCTTTCGTTGATGATGACCAGCCGGTCCGGCGAAAATGCCCTGTTGAGCTTGTCTTCCATGGTCGCCTGTATGGACATCGCCGTCTCCGTTCACCACATATGGCTGGCGTACCAGCGTGAAAACCGGAAGCCGGTTTCACAAGGGGCCCGCTGTTTCGCAACAAAATCCGCCATTCGCCTGCTTTATGCCGCGATTCAGCGGTTAGGGCGATGATCGCGAAAATGTCAATTCTTGTTTCGCATCTGCGAACGCCCCATAAATGGGTGAGATGAAGCCGTACCCCAAATATTTCGAGAAGATTCGCATCCGCCCGGAGAAGGACGCGGAGCTGAAGTCGCACTCGCCGATCTGCCAGTGGGACGGCTGCAAGGAGCCGGGCACCCATCGCGCCCCGGTGGGGCGCATGAAGGAGGGCGAGTATTTCCGCTTCTGCTTCGACCATGTGCGCGAGTACAACAAGGGCTTCAACTATTTCTCCGGCGTGCCGGATACCGAGGTGGCGCGCTTCCAGAAGGAAGCGATGACCGGCCACCGGCCGACCTGGAAGATGGGCGTCAACGGCGCCTCGACGCGTTCGTCGCCCGATATGGCGCAGATGCGCTCCGGCCGCGCCGGCTACTACAACCGCATGCGCGACCCGTTCGACCTGTTCAAGGGACCGAAGGATCCGCGCGAGGCGCGCGAGCGCAAGGCCAAGCCGCTTGAGGCCAAGGCGCTGGAAACGCTTGGCCTTGATACAAAGGCGACTGGCAAGGATATCAAGGCGCGCTATAAGGAACTGGTGAAGCGTCACCATCCGGATGCGAATGGTGGCGACAGAGGTTCGGAAGACCGGTTCCGCGATGTGCTGCAGGCCTATCGCGTGCTCAAACAGGCGGGCCTGTGCTGAGCGACCCTATGGTTTGTGTCGTTTTCCAACTTTCCTAAGGTTGGAAAAGGCTTTAAGACCGCCCCCGAACAAAATCGATTGCCGGCGAAACGGGACGTTTCGCCCGTGGAGACGTTGAGAGATATGAACAAGGTCGATCGCGACATCGCCAACCTGCCCGACACGACGGTGTCGGTTAAGGAGAAATTCGGCTTCGACTCCAAGATGGTGGTGCCGGCCTACTCGGTGACATCGGAACATGTTCCTGATATCGATCCGGACT
This sequence comes from Mesorhizobium sp. HAY1-8B, assembly GCF_056868045.1. Lineage (NCBI taxonomy): Bacteria > Pseudomonadati > Pseudomonadota > Alphaproteobacteria > Hyphomicrobiales > Phyllobacteriaceae > Mesorhizobium > Mesorhizobium sp. HAY1-8B. The sequence continues at coordinate 114,359 of NZ_CP200321.1, read as the reverse complement.
ATCTGTTCGACAAGGCGACGACGCTGGCGATCCTTGCCGGCTTTGCCTACAACCGCCGCGTCATGGTCTCGGGCTATCACGGCACCGGCAAGTCGACCCATATCGAACAGGTCGCCGCCCGCCTCAACTGGCCCTGCGTGCGCGTCAACCTCGACAGCCATGTCAGCCGTATCGATCTCGTCGGCAAGGACGCGATCGTCGTCAAGGACGGGCTGCAGGTCACCGAATTCCGCGACGGCATCCTGCCCTGGGCCTACCAGCACAATGTCGCGCTCTGCTTCGACGAATATGACGCCGGCCGCCCGGACGTGATGTTCGTCATCCAGCGCGTGCTGGAATCCTCGGGCCGGCTGACGCTGCTCGACCAGAGCCGGGTCATCCGTCCACATCCGGCATTTCGGTTGTTTTCGACCGCCAACACGGTCGGCCTCGGCGACACCACCGGTCTCTATCACGGCACCCAGCAGATCAACCAGGCGCAGATGGACCGCTGGTCGATCGTCACCACGCTGAACTACCTGCCGCACGACAATGAAGTCGCCATCGTGCTGGCCAAGGCAAAGCACTATCGCGACAACAAGGGCAAGGACATCGTCAACAAGATGGTGCGCGTTGCCGACATGACGCGCTCGGCCTTCATCAATGGCGATCTGTCGACCGTGATGAGCCCGCGTACGGTCATCACCTGGGCCGAGAACGCCGAGATTTTCGGCAATATCGGCATGGCGTTCCGGCTGACCTTCCTCAACAAGTGCGACGAACTCGAGCGCTCGGTGGTGGCCGAATTCTACCAGCGCGCCTTCGGCGAGGATCTGCCCGAGAGCGCCGCCAACGTGGTGCTGGGCTAAGAGCGCGATGCCGGAAGGTCATATGACTTGTCCGGCAACATCGTGCTCCAGGGAATAATCGATGGCGGGTCCGGGCGACAACACGCGCAACAAGTCGAAGACGGGTTCTGAAGCTGACAGCTTCAAGCGCGCAGTCACCGTCTGCATGCGTGCCATCGCCGGCGACAAGGACCTGGAAGTCGCTTTCGCCAAGGATAGGCCGGCACTCGCCGGCAGCCGCGCCCGCTTGCCCGAACTGCCAAAGAAGGCGTCGAAGACCGACATCGCCATCACCCGCGGCCTTGGCGATTCCATGGCGCTGAAGCGCGCCTGCCACGATGCGCGCATCCACACCAAGCTGGCGCCGGAAGGCAAGGCGGCCCGCGCCATCTATGACGCGGTCGAGCAGGCCCGCGTCGAGGCGATCGGCAGCCGCGCCATGCAGGGCGTCGCCGACAATATCGGCTCGATGCTGGAGGATAAATACGCCAAGGCCAACCTTGTCGACGTCAAGGACAAGGCCGACGCGCCGATCGAGGAAGCGCTGGCGCTGATGGTGCGCGAGAAGCTGACCGGCCGGCCGGTCCCGAAGAGCGGCGAGCGGCTGGTCGAACTCTGGCGGCCCTGGGTCGAGGAGAAGGCCAAGGCCGACCTCGACGGGCTGTCGGCCAAGCTCGACGACCAGCAGGCCTTCGCCCGCGTCGTGCGCGAAATGCTCGCCTCCATGGAAATGGCCGAGGAACTCGGCGACGACCAGGAGACGGAAGATTCCGAGGACAATGACGACAACCAGCCGCAAGGCGAGGAGCAAAGCGAGGAAGGCGGCGAAGAGGATTCCGGCTCTGAGCAGTCGCAGTCCGAGGATGCCGAGGCTTCGGCCGATGACGAGCAGTCGTCGGAAACCGAAGCCTCCGACGCCACCGCCGACGATCTGTCCGACGATGACGATGCCGATGCCGAGACGCCCGGGGAGGCGCGCCGCAACGACAATCCCTTCACCAATCTGCCGAAGGAAATCGACTACAAGGTCTACACCACTGCCTTCGACGAGACGGTCGGCGCCGAGGAGCTTTGCGAAGAAGAAGAGCTCGACCGGCTGCGCGCCTTCCTCGACAAGCAGCTTGCCAATCTGTCCGGTGTCGTCGGGCGGCTCGCCAACCGGCTGCAGCGCCGCCTGATGGCGCAGCAGAACCGGTCCTGGGATTTCGACCTGGAAGAAGGCTATCTCGACCCGGCGCGGCTGGTACGCGTCGTCATCGACCCGATGCAGCCGCTGTCCTTCAAGCAGGAACGCGACACCAAATTCCGCGACACGGTGGTGACGCTCGTGCTCGACAATTCGGGCTCGATGCGCGGCCGGCCGATCACGGTCGCCGCCACCTGCGCCGACATTCTGGCGCGCACGCTGGAGCGCTGCGGCGTCTCGGTCGAGATCCTCGGCTTCACCACGCGGGCCTGGAAAGGCGGGCAAGCGCGCGAGAAATGGCTGAAGGACGGCAAGCCGCCGAACCCCGGCCGCCTCAACGATCTACGCCACATCATCTACAAATCCGCCGACCATCCGTGGCGCCGAGCCCGGCGCAATCTCGGCCTGATGATGCGCGAAGGCCTGCTCAAGGAAAACATCGACGGCGAGGCGCTGCTGTGGGCTCACAATCGCCTGATCGCCCGGCCGGAGCAGCGCAAGATCCTGATGATGATTTCGGACGGCGCGCCGGTCGACGATTCGACACTGTCGGTCAATCCGGGCAATTACCTTGAGCGGCACCTGCGCGCCGTCATCGAGCTGATCGAGACGCGCTCGCCGGTGGAATTGCTTGCCATCGGCATCGGCCATGACGTCACGCGCTATTACCGCCGCGCCGTCACCATCGTCGATGCGGAGGAACTGGCCGGCGCCATGACCGAGCAACTGGCCTCGCTGTTTGCCGAAGAAAGCGTACGCGACACGCGGCGCGGCGGCATGCGGCGCGCCGGATGATCCTTTCGCGGGGCGGGTTTCGGCAAACGGTTCTTGCCGCTTGCGCACTCTCCGGCGTGGTGCTTTCGCCAGCGATTGCGGCCGGGCCGGCTTCGGTCGAGCCGGCCGAGGTTTCGGCGAGACCGATAAGCCAATTCAAGATCGGACATGACGAGAAACAGTTCGGTCCGCTGGAATTCGTGGGCGGGCTGGAAATGACCTCGCCATCGCGCGATTTCGGTGCGCTGTCTGCCTTTCGGTTTCTGAAAGGAGGGAGCGATTTCATCGGCGTGGCCGACACCGGCTACTGGTTCTTCGGGACGGTGGCCCGTGATGCCGACGGGCGACCCGTGGCCATCCAGAACTTCCGCATGCAGCAGATGGTCGACCAGAGCGGGCAGCCGATCGACGAGAAATGGGAAGTCGACGCCGAGGGCCTTGCGGTCAAGGATGGCATCGCCACGGTCGGTTTCGAGCGCAACCACCGCGTCTCCCAGTTCAGGATCGACCCGACCAATATGAAGGCGCCATACCGGCAACTCGATTTCCTGGTACCGGCGCGAGAGCTGCGCCAGAACCGCGGCTTCGAGACGGTCACCCATGCCAATGCCAATGGCCAGCACGAGGGCGGTCTGGTCGTGGTCTCGGAAAAGAGCCTGGACAAGGCTGGCAATATCTATGCCGCCATCATCGAAGGGCCGCACAAGGGCGTCTTCACCGTCAAGCGCAACGGCGATTTCGACATCACAGATGGCGCCGTCCTGCCGGACGGCGACCTCTTGCTGCTGGAGCGCAGCTTTTCTATGGCGGGTGGCCTCAAGATGCGCCTGCGGCGCATCTATGGCGAGAGCGTCGCAAAGGGCGCTGTCGCCGACGGGCCGGTGCTGCTGGAAGCCGACATGGGCTACCAGATCGACAATATGGAAGGTCTCGACGTCTGGACCCGCTATGACGGCGCGCTGATGGTGTCGCTGATCTCCGATGACAACCACTCGATCCTGCAGCGCAACCTCTACCTGGAATTTATTCTCCACCAGGATTGAGCCGCAGCTCCAACTGCGAAGCTGAAGTTGAGGGTTTTCGACGGCGGGTTCGATTTGGTCTGATCCTTCCCCCACTCTGTCGCTGCTTCGCGGCGAAGCTCGACGGAGTGGGGGGTCGACTGTTCACCACGAGCCGTTGGTGGCGATCCAGATGACATGGCGCGCGCCACGCTTGCCGTTGGCGCGCGTGTTGACCTCCTCGACAGCGAAACCCGCCTGCTTGAGCCGCCGCGTGAAACCTGTATCCGGCCCCTGCGACCACACTGCCAATACGCCGCCGGGTTTGAGAGCACTGCGCGCGGCGCCAAGGCCCGCCAGGCTGTAGAGGGCGTCATTGCCCTTGTGGACGATGCCTTCGGGGCCATTGTCGACATCGAGCAGGATGGCGTCCCAGGCTGCGGGCTCGAAGCGTATCAGCTGCCCGACATCGGTCTCCTCTATGGCGACGCGGGGATCGTCGAGGCAATCGCCGAAAACTTCCGCCATCGGGCCACGTGCCCAGGCGACGACCGCCGGCACCAGTTCGGCGACAACGATGCTGGCATCCTTGCCGAGTTCGGCAAGAGCAGCGCGCAGCGTGAAACCCATGCCAAGGCCGCCGATGAGGATCCTCGGCTGCCGATGGCCCGCAATCTTTTGGCAGGACAGTTTCGCCAGCGCTTGCTCGGAGCCGCTGAGGCGGCTGTTCATCAGCTCGTTGGTGCCTAGCATGATCGAGAATTCGCTGCCGCGCCGCTTGAGGCGAAGTTCTTGGACACCGTCCCCGGTCTTTGCCGAATCGAGCTGGACCCAGGGTATCACGGGTCTAGGCCGCGACTGCCGGCTGGCTCCATCGAGCAGCGAGCAGCCGGTAGGGGATGAGCGCGACCACGGCAATGATCAATTTCACCGAGAGATCGCCCAGCGCCCAGGAAACCCAGCGCATGGCCTCGATGTGGAAGACGCCCATCAGGGGCGCCGTTTCGAGCGCAAAGCTGTCATTGGGGCCAGCAAAGGCGAAGGCGGCCGAGAACGCGATGGTGAAGAAGACCATCGTGTCGAACACCGATCCGACCAGCGTGCCGACGATCGGCGCCCGCCACCAGCTCTGCCTGCGCAGCCGGTTGAACACGGTCACGTCAAGCAATTGCGCGGACAGGAATGCCGCGCCTGAAGCGGCGGCGATGCGCGCCAGCCGGTCAGCGGCGGTCTCGAATTCGATCAGGCCATGGCGGAACAGGAAGGGCGGGACGAGGATCGAGCAGACCACCGCTGTCATGAAGCCGACAAAGACGATCCGGCGCGCCACGGCAGGCCCGTAGCGGCGGTTGGCGAGGTCGGTGACGAGGAACGAGAAGGGATATGTGAAAGCGCCCCAGGTAAGCAGGTCCGCCAGCGACAGGCCACCGATCTGGCCCTGCATCGGGAACTGCACGAGAATGTTCGACGCCACGACGACAAGCGCCATGGCGGCCACGAAGGGCAAATATCGCGAGAAGGAATTCATTTTTTTATCCTGGGTAATGGAACCAGCGGAGCATCTGCCCATCGGGCGGTGCTCGCTTCGTAGCTGAGCATCGGATTGTCGAACCTTGCGGATCTATCCGATGCCCCAAGGCCAACAAGTGGTTGGCCAGAGGCCAACGAAATGTTGGCCAGGGCGGTCGTCCCCCGCCTTTATCCGATGTTACGCGGCGACCTGTTCGGCCAGCTTCTTGGCGATCTGCTTCTTCAGCAGGCGCGCGCGCTGCGACAGTTCCTTGACGTCGGCCTTGGCCAGGAAAGCGTCGAGACCGCCGCGATGTTCGACCGAACGCAGCGCGTTGGCCGAGATGCGCAGGCGCACATTCTGGTTCAGTGCTTCCGAAATCAGCGTCACATTGACGAGGTTCGGCAGGAAGCGACGCTTGGTCTTGTTGTTGGCGTGGCTCACATTGTTGCCGGTCTGGACTGCCTTGGCAGTGAGTTCGCAGGTGCGGGACATAATTCTAACCTTCAGTTCTCTCGGGACCTGTCAAACCCTTGTGCCCACGCCGGGTGGCGCGCGGTTCTGGTCAGGCGGCCTTATGGAAAAAGTTGGCGTTCCATAGTTGCATTTCACCGGGGCGTCAAGCTCCGGCTTCGCCACGGAAGCGCGCGGCATTTCATATTAAGGCCGGATTTCACCCTATAAGCGGTCTTATAGGGACATGCCAGACCGGAGTTGCCCGCCTCCGGCCGAAAATCAAGGATCCGATCCCGCCATGCCTCGTTTGTCTCACGCACTTGTTGCCGTGCTTGCCATCGCCTTGCCGTCGGCCGCGTCCGCGGCATCGCCGCAGTCCTTCAAAGGAGAATATACGGTTTCGTTCCTTGGCCTCTCGATCGCAAGATCGACCTTCTCAAGCCATTACGAGAACGGCGCCTACGCGATCGACGGTACGGTGACGGCGGCCGGTCTCGCCAAGCTGTTCGACGACACGCGGGGTACGATCTCTTCCAAGGGCACGATTTCGGGCCAGAAAATGGTGCCCCAGGCATTTCGTGCCGATTACACCTCCGGCAAGAAGGCGTCCGCGATCGACATCCGCTTTACCAATGGCAACGTGACCTCGACGCAGGTCATCCCGGCGCCCGGCAAGCGTGACCCCAATGCCTGGGTGCCGATCGGTGCCGGCGACTTGGCCGCGGTGCTCGATCCAATGGCGGCGACCGTCATCCATGCCGACAGCCTCGACCAGGTCTGCGGCCGCAAGGTCAAGTTCTATGACGGCGAGATGCGCGCCGACCTGACGCTGACCTACGATTCGAAAGGCACGATCTCGGTCCCGGGCTACAAGGGCGACACCGTCACCTGCCAGATGGGTTTCGAGCCGGTGGCCGGCTATCGCAAGGGACGTAAGGCGCTCAACTATCTCAAGAACAAAAGCCGCATGATGGTGACGTTTGCGCCGCTCGGCCAAACCGGAGTATATGCGCCGATCCACGCCACGGTCGGAACGCAGATCGGCACCTTGACCATCAGCGCCGGGCGTTTCGAAGCGGTACAATAGGCACGCCACCGGAAACAGAAGAGGGCGCGCCACGGGAGAAAGAATGGGGCGCGCAACACTGATCGGCTTTTCGGCGGTCGCCATGTGGGCGCTTTTGGCGCTGCTCACCGACGCATCCGGCAAGGTGCCGCCGTTCCTTTTGTCGGCAATCACCTTCTCGATCGGTACAGGGGTCGGTCTTGTCGCGCGTCTCCTGATTCCGGCGGCCGACAGGAGCCAGAAGATACCACCCCAGGTCTGGGTCATCGGTATTGCCGGCCTGTTCGGCTACCACTTTTTCTATTTCACCGCTTTGCGCAACGCGCCGGCGGTGGAGGCGAGCCTGATCGCCTATCTGTGGCCGCTGCTGATCGTGCTGGGCTCCGCGCTGATGCCGGGTGAAAAACTGGCGTGGAACCATGTCGTCGGCGCGCTGCTCGGCCTGGCCGGCACGGTGCTGATCGTGACCAAGGGTGGCGGGCTGGCCTTCGATGCACGCTATACCTTCGGCTATGCGATGGCCGCCGTCTGCGCCCTGCTGTGGTCGTCCTATTCGCTCCTGTCGCGGCGCTTTCCGTCTGTACCGACCAGCATCGTCACCTGGTTCTGCGCGGCGACCGCCGTGCTGTCGCTCGTTTGCCATCTGGCGCTGGAGCAAACGGTCCTGCCGGACGGCGCCGGACAGTGGCTGGCGGTGCTTGGCCTTGGCCTGATGCCGGTGGGGGCTGCCTTCTATGCCTGGGACATCGGCGTCAAGCGCGGCAATATCCAGGTGCTGGGCGCGGCGAGCTATGCGGCGCCGCTGTTGTCGACGCTGGTGCTGATTGCGGCCGGCGTCGCCGAGCCATCGCTGCGCATTCTCGCGGCCTGCGTGCTGATCACCGGCGGCGCGGCCCTGGCTGCGAAGTCGCTGTTCCTGCGCAAGCCGGCCGCGGCTGAGGGCGAGGCCGGGGCATCCGAAAGCGGAGCCGGGGCATGACGATGCCGTTTGCCGGCGGCATCGATGCCAACGCCAATGCAACGCTGATCTTTTCGCTGGTGGCGGCGGCGATCTACGCCTTCTCGTCAGGCATGGCGCCGACGCTCGCCCGCTCGGCGGCAAAGACGCTCGCGGTCGCGATGCTTGCCGTGCTGGCGGCGCTGCAAGGTGGCCCACTGCTGCTGGTCGCCGCTCTTGCGCTGAGCGCCATTGGCGACGCGTCCCTGTCGCGCGACGGCGACAAGGCGTTTCTCGGCGGTTTGGCCAGCTTTCTCGTCGCCCACATCGTCTATATCGCGCTGTTCCTGCGTAGCGGTGGCGGGTTGGCGCTGCTTGGCGCAGAATCCTGGCGCGGGGCGATTGCCCTGGCATTGGCGGTATTCGTGATCGTCATGCTGGCCGCGCTCTGGCGCCGCGTCGGCCCCAGCCTGCGTGTTCCGATCACCTGTTATGTCGTGGCGATCCTGGCGATGGGCATGGCGGCACTGACGACAAGCAATGCCTGGGTCATCGGCGGCGCAGTGCTGTTCATGGCATCGGACGGGCTGCTGGCCACGGAGAAATTCCTGGTCGCGGCCATCTCGCCACATCGCGGCTGGATGCGTTTCGCGGTCTGGGTCTTGTATTACGCTGCCCAGCTCGCGATCACGCTTGGTTTCCTGCTGGGCTAGGCTGCCAGCCCGGCGCTGCCAGTTCGAAGGCGGCGAAATCAAACCCCGGCGCGACGGTGCAGCCGACCAGCGTCCAGTCGCCCAGGCTGCGCGCCGATTGCCACCAGCCTGCCGGCACGACGATCTGCGGCCGTTCGCCCGCCGCGAGTTCGATGCCCAGCACCTGCTCGATCACGGCTGCGCCTTCTTCCCACATCGACAGCGCCAGCGGCGCGCCGGCGTGGAAATGCCAGACCTCGGCGGCGTCCCTGACCCGATGCCATGCCGAAAGCTGGTGCTGTTCCAAAAGGAAGTAGATCGCGGTCGAATGGCCACGCGCACCGCCGGCTTCGTCGCGAAATGTCTCCGCGTACCAGCCGCCTTCCGGATGCGGCTTCAGACCAAGCAAAGCGATGATTTCTGCGGAACTCGTCATGGGGTCGACGATACCACCAGGCTCAGAAATTGTCCTTGCGCTTGCGGATTTCGGCGAACACTTCGGCATCCCCGGCCTTTTCCATGCCGAGATGCTTGCGGATCGCCGGATCGTGCCAGCGCAGGAAGGGATTGGTCGACAGTTCCTCGCCGATCGTCGTCGGCAGTGTCGGCTTGTTGTCGACCCGCAGCGCCTCGATCCTGGCGGCGCGCTCCCTCAAGGCCGAATTGGTCGGGTCGACGGTCAGCGCGAAACGGGCGTTGGCGAGCGTATATTCGTGGCCGCAATAGATTGTCGTCGCGGCGGGAAGCGCGGCCAGTTTCTTCAGAGAATCATACATCACCGGCGGTTTGCATTCGAACAGCCGTCCACAGCCGAGCGCGAACAGCGTATCGGCGGTGAACGCCACCTGCGATGCCGGCAGATGATAGGAGACGTGCCCGGCGGTATGGCCGGGGGTGGCGATCACCTCGATGCGCTCATCGCCGAGATGAAGGACGGAGCCTTCCTCGACGGTTTCGTCAATGCCGGGGATCTTGGCCTTTTCCACCTCCGGGCCGACGATGCGCAGCTTGAAGCGCTCCTTCAGCGCCAGATTCGCCTCGACGTGATCCATATGATGATGCGTGGTCAGGATCATCGTCGGTGTCCAGCCGGTGCGCTTGATCGCGGCCAGGATCGGCGCCTCCTCGGGCGCGTCGATGATCGCGGTCTGACCGCTCTTGGGGTCAAGCACCAGCACACCGAAATTGTCGGTGCGGCACATGAACTGTTCGATTTCGATCGCCATCGCGTCTCTCCATTTGTCGCCGCAGACATAGGGCGCCAGAGGGCGGATGTCATCTAGGGGTGACGAATGTCATCCCCGGGAAGACCAATGTCATCCGGGGGATGTGCCGGCCCCCCTCAGGACCCTTTGTTGAAACCTGCCGATATCACGGCTACATCCCTGACATGCATTCCGACATCGTCGACCTTCGCTCGTTCTACTCGACAACGCTCGGCCAGTTCGCCGAACGCTCGATCACCATGGCGCTGTCCTCGATATGGGCTGCCGTGCCAAACGAACGCTTGGTCGGTCTCGGCTATACCTTGCCCTGGTTGGAGCGTTTCGGCTCTGACGCCGAGCGGGTCTTCGCCTTCATGCCGGCGACGCAGGGCGCCGTGGTCTGGCCGGCAACAGGGCCGACGGCAACCGCGCTGGTCTTCGACGAGGAACTGCCGCTGGTCGATTCCTGTATCGATCGCATGTTGCTCGTCCATTCGCTCGAACATGTCGAAAACCCGCGCGAGACGCTGAACGAGATCTGGCGGGTGCTGTCGCCCGCCGGGCGTGTCGTCATAGTCGTGCCGAACCGGCGCGGGGTCTGGGCGCGCTTCGAGCACACGCCGTTCGGCAATGGCCGGCCTTTCTCGCGCGGGCAGCTGACGGAACTGCTGCGCGAGGCGAATTTCACGCCCGCGGCGTGGTCGGATGCGCTGTTCTTCCCGCCATCGCGGCGGCGCTTCATGATGCGCTTCCACAACGTGCTGGAGCGCTTCGGCCGGCGGCTGTGGCCGATCTTTTCCGGTGTCATCGTCGTAGAGGCGCAGAAGCGGCTCTACCAGGGCGTGCCGGTGGTCCAGCGCGCGTCTCGCCGCGTCTTCGTGCCGGTGCTGTCGCCGCATGGCGCGACACGGCTCGGCCGCCGGGCAGACGCCGGAGGCGCGGCAACGTCGACTCGCCAGGTGAAACCTTCGTGATCGGTGCGGAAACTCTCCCCGCGCGGCATTTTTCCGACCTATCTGTCGTGCACGGGCGGCGGCCGTCGGCCCTCTTCATCCGGTTTCAGCATCGCATCTGAGCGCAAGGACTTCTGATATGGCTGATCAACTGGACAATCAGGCCACCGTTCAGCCGGTCGCCGTGGCCAGCAGCCTGCGTGATCAGGTCGCGACGATCAAGCAAGCGCTGGTGGTGTCGCCGGTTCGCAAGTGGTTGCTGTGGACATCGGTCGGCATCATGGCCGTCATCGTCGCGACATCGATCGGCCAGGTCCTGCTCAATCGCTGGAACCAGCCTTTCTACGATGCGTTGGCGCGCCGCGACATGGCGGCCTTCCTGCACCAGCTCCTTGTCTTCGCTGTGATCGCCGGCGGGCTGCTGGTGCTCAATATCGGCCAGACCTGGCTCAACCAGATGATCCGGCTGAAGCTGCGCGAGGCGCTGACGCTGGACCTGATCGACCAGTGGATGCGGCCGGCGCGCGCCTTCCGCCTGGCCAATGCCGGCGCCATCGGCGTCAATCCGGATCAGCGCATGCAGCAGGATGCGGCGCATCTGTCGGACCTGTCGACGGACCTCGGCGTCGGGCTCCTGCAGTCGCTCATCCTGCTCGTGTCGTTCGTTGGTGTGCTGTGGGAACTGTCTTCGGGTTTCGTCTTCCACGTCAACGGCTGGTCGCTGGCCATACCGGGCTACATGGTCTGGGCCGCGTTCCTCTACGCCGGCACCGCCTCCTGGCTGAGCTGGCTGGTCGGGCGCCCGCTCATCAGCCTGAACAGCGACCGCTACACGCGCGAAGCGGAGCTGCGCTCCTCGATGGTGCGCGTCAACGAGAATGTCGATGCCATCGCGCTCTACCATGGCGAGGGGGATGCCAGGCGACGGCTCGAACTCGACCTCGGCACGGTGCTGGGCGCCATGCGGCGCATCTATACCGCCCAGATCAACCTGTCCTGGGTAACCGATACCTATGGCTGGATCACCGTCGTGGCACCGATCCTGGTCGCCTCGCCTGTCTATTTCTCGGGCGATATCAGCTTCGGCGGGCTGATGATGGCGGTCGGCGCCTTCAACCAGGTCCACTCGTCGTTGCGCTGGTTCATCAACAATATCGGCAGCATCGCCGACTGGCGCGCCACGCTGATGCGCGTCGCCGATTTCCGCATCGCGCTCAATGAAACCGATGTGCTGCACGACACCGAAAAGCGCATCACCTTCGACCAAAACGCCAATGGCAGCCTGACCTTCGAGAAGCTCGAAGTGGCCTCGCCGGAGGGCTGCACAAAACTCTCCGACGAACATGTCGAAATCCGCGCCGGCGAGCGCGTCATGATCACCGGCGAGCCAGGCGCCGGCAAGACGCTATTCTTCCGCGCCATCGCCGGGCTTTGGCCCTGGGGCAGCGGAAAGATCGGCCTGCCGGCGGGAGAAACCCTCATCTTCGTGCCACGTGTCCCGTATTTGCCCACCGGCACCCTGCGCGAGGTGCTCAATCATGCGAACGGGCATGCGCCCGCGAGCGATGCCGACATTTCGGCGATGTTGGCCGAGGTTGGTCTTGAACGGCTGTCGTCTTCGCTCGACCGTGTCGGGCGGTGGGACCATGAGTTGGGTGATGACGAACAGCGCTTGCTGGGCGTGGCCAGGCTCGCCCTGCGGCGGCCGAAATGGGTGATCATCGACGAAGCGATGGATGCGTTCGATGGACCCGCGCTACGCCGCGTGCTGGCGATGCTGGAAAAGCATCTGACGGGAGCCACGATCATCAATATCGGGCGCGGCCAGCACAACAACCAGTTCTTTCCGCGCGGTTTGACGATCGTGAAGGATTCCGGTGCGCCGGCGCTGAAGCCCGCCTGCGTCAGGGCCGGCGCCATCGATCCGCCTCCCGCCGTCCGCCGCAAGAAGTAGGCTGTTTCTCCGGTTGCGTGCGCAAAACCTTATTTTGCCGTGATCGCGATGGAAGATTTCCCGGGGAAACAACCCTGGCGCCGCCATGTTTGATGCTCTTCTGATTGCCTGTCTCACCTGCGCGCAGGCTGCCCCCATTGCCTCGCCACCGGCGCTGGCCGTCGACGTCGAACTGGTCCTGGCGGTCGACATCTCGTTGTCGATGGACGAGAAGGAGTTCGCGTTGCAACGCGCCGGCTATGTCGAGGCACTGCGGCATCCCGACTTCATCCAGGCCGTCCGTTCCGGCAATACGGGCCGCATCGCGCTCGCCTATTTCGAATGGGCGGGCACCGTGCGCGATGACGCGATCATCGGCTGGCAGATCATCGACGGCGCGCAAAGCGCCAACAGCTTTGCCGACAAGGTGGCGGCGCGCCCGTTCCGGAGTTTTCGCGGCACTTCGATTTCCACCGCGCTTGCCTTCGGTGCCGGGCTTTTCGACAGGACGAACTTCGCCGGCGAACGCAGCGTCATCGATATATCCGGCGATGGTCCCAACAATATCGGGCCGCCGGTCACCGCGACGCGCGACGCGGCCATCGCCAAAGGCATCGTCATCAACGGCCTGCCGATCCTGATCAACCCGTCGCCGACCTTCAGCCATCTCGACCAGTATTATGCGCAGTGCGTGACCGGCGGGCCTGGCTCCTTCGTGCTGCCGATCCATGCGGCCGCCGAATTTTCCACCGCCATCCGACGCAAGCTGATCCTCGAAGTGAGCGGTATTCAAGACAAGGCCGAGATCATTCCCGTCGACACGGACGCGCCGATCGACTGCCTGAAGGGCGAACGGGACAGGCGGTTCCTGTCGGATCCCTATTTCCCGGAACTCGACCGGTAGGCCTGGCGGCACCTAAGCCGGCCGGGCGCCGAACCGGTTGCGAAACTCATTGTAGAGATTGCGGCGCCAACGCCGGCCATGGCTCGGGCATCTACCCGGACGAAGTCATGTCCGCTTTCTTGCAACTGGCTGGTGAGCAAGGTGCGCACGGACAATTCCCAATCCGATGTGGTGTTCGCCGACGGTGTCGAGCATCCGCACAAGGCCACGGATGTCCTGGGCTAGACGTTCCGTGCCTTACCGCTTCAGCAAGAACACCGCTTGCTGGCCGAAGAAATTCCAGAACCACCAGGGCATCGACAGGCCGATCTTCTGGCCGGCGGCGTCGAGCGCGGTCGCCTTTTCCACCGTCGCGCCAAGCTCATCGCACAGGTTGACGAAGTCGCGGATGGTGCAGAAGTGGATGTTGGGCGTGTCGTACCAGGAGTAGGGCAGGTCCTGGGTCACTGGCATGCGGCCCTTGATGAAGAGCGACAGGCGTACCCGCCAATGGCCGAAATTGGGGAAAGAGACGATCGCCCTGTTGCCGATCCTGAGCAGTTCGTCGAGCACCAGCTTCGGGTTGCGGGTCGCCTGCAAGGTCTGCGACAGGACGACGAAGTCAAAACCCTTGTCGGGATAGAATTCGAGATCCTTGTCGGCATCGCCCTGGATGACAGAGAGGCCGCGCGCCACGCATTCGTTGACGCCGCGCTGCGACAGTTCAAGCCCGCGGCCGTCGACCTGCTTGGTTTCCTGCAGCAATTCAAGCAAGGAGCCGTCGCCCGAACCGACGTCGAGCACGCGCGACCGTGGCGGGATGAGGTTGGCGACGACCTCGAGGTCGACGCGCTGGCTGCCGTTGACGCTCATGATGTCGCCTCCTGTGTGGCGCATGATCCCGATCCTGAAAGTCTGCAACTTTGCGGGGTCATGCGCTCAGCCCTCTTGCGCGGGCCGCCGAGCCGATGAAGCCGTTGATGGCGGCGAACAGTTCCGGCTCGTCGAGCAGGAAGGCGTCGTGGCCGCGATCGGTCTCGATCTCGACGAAGGACACCGAGGCGCCGGCGGCGTTGAGCGCGTGCACGATGGAGCGGCTCTCCTCGGTCGGAAACAGCCAGTCCGAAGTGAACGACACCAGGCAGAAACGGGTCTTGGTGCCGGCAAAGGCATCCGCCAGCCTGCCGCCATGATCGGCGGCGAGGTCGAAATAGTCCATCGACCGCGTCATGTAGAGATAGGAGTTGGCGTCGAAGCGGTCGACGAAGGTCATGCCCTGGTGGCGCAGATAGCTTTCGATCTGGAAGTCGGCGTCGAAGCCGAAAGTCAGGTGGTCGCGATCCTGCAAATTGCGGCCGAATTTTCGATGCAGCGCGGCTTCCGACAGATAGGTGATGTGGGCCGCCATGCGCGCCACCGCCAGGCCCTTTTCCGGGCGCTTGCCATGCTCGAAATATTTGCCGCCATGCCAATCCGGATCTGCCATGACGGCCTGCCGGCCAACTTCATGGAAGGCGATGTTCTGCGAGGAATGGCGGGCACCCGTGGCGATCGGCAGCGCCGAAAAGACACGCTCGGGATAGCTCGACGCCCATTCCAGCACCTGCATGCCGCCCATCGAGCCGCCGAGCACGCAGAACAGTTTCTCGATGCCGAAATGATCGACCAGCATCTGCTGCGCGCGCACCATGTCACGGATGGTGATGACCGGTAGGTCGAGCCCATAGGGCTTGCCGGTGGCGGGATTGGTCGAGGCGGGGCCGGTGGAGCCGAGGCAGCCGCCGATGACATTGGAGCAGATGACGAAGAAGCGGTTGGTGTCGATGATCTTGCCGGGGCCGATCAGCACTTCCCACCAGCCCGGCTTGCCGGTTACCGGGTTGGTGTTGGCGACATGCTGGTCGCCGGTCAGCGCATGGCAGACGAGAATGGCATTGGAGCGGGCATCGTTCAGCGTGCCATAGGTCTGGTAGGCGATCTGGAATGGCGACAAAAGCGTGCCGGCGTCGAGCTTGAGAGGCTTATTGGGCCCGAAGCGCAACACCGGGCTCGACGGCTGGTCGGCCTCGTTGTTGGTCTTTCCTGCGCGCAGAGCGGCCATTCACGTACTCACTTGCTGCATCGTGCCCGACGAAAAATCGCCGCCGACGCGTTTTGTCCGGCCGGCCGCGGACAATAAAAAACCGGCATTGCCTTCGCAAAGCCGGTTACGTCACGCAAACGGCCCTTTAGCGAATTGTTTAACGTGGCTGCAAGCCGACCGGCCAAATCACCACGGAACTGTCATTGTCCTTCTAGAACTCGCCCGCCTCGCCGTCAATGCCGGAGGCTGTGCCGGCGCTGGCCCCACCGCCGCCTCTCGACATTGCCGGCCATGGCTTGTATTTCCGCTGCGGCCTCCGGATGGAGGCATTTTCGACGGATTTTGCAAAAATGAACCACACACCGGATCAGGCACGTCCAACCCCGCGCGCGGGCATCATGGACATAGACGCCTACGTGCCCGGCAAGAGCACGGCGCCGGCCGGTGTCGCCAAGGTCTACAAGCTGTCGTCGAACGAGAACCCGCTCGGCCCCTCACCGAAGGCGATCGAAGCCGCGCGTGAGGTTGCCGCCAAACTCGACATCTATCCCGACGGTACCGCCAAACGGCTGCGCGAGGCGATCGCCGAGGTGCATGGGCTCAATGCGCAGAATATCATCTGCTCGAACGGTTCCGACGAGATTTTGGGCCTGCTGGCACAAACCTATCTCGCGCCCGGTGACGAAGCGATTTTTACCGAACATGCCTTCATGGTCTACAAGATCTACATCCAGTCTGCCGGCGCCGCGCCGATCGCGGTCAAGGAGACCGACGAGCGTGCCGATATCGATGCGATGCTGGCCGCCGTCACGCCACGCACGAAAATCGTCTTCCTCGCCAATCCCAACAATCCGACCGGCACCTATGTGCCGTTCCAGGAGGTGCGCCGCCTGCATGCCGGCCTGCCGCGAAACGTGCTGCTGGTGCTCGATGCGGCCTATGCCGAATATGTCCGCCGCAACGATTATGAAGCCGGCATCGAGCTGGTCGGCAGCGCCGAGAACGTGGTGATGACGCGTACCTTCTCCAAGATCGGCCTTGGCGGGGCGCGGATCGGCTGGATGTACGGGCCGATGCACATCGTCGACGCCATCAATCGCGTGCGCGGCCCCTTCAACGTCAATGCGACGGCGATCGAGGCCGGCATCGCCGCGATCCGCGACCGCGCCCATGTCGAGCGCAGCGTGGCGCATAACGAGACCTGGCTCACCTGGCTGACCGCAGAGATGACCGGGCTCGGACTGCGGGTGACGCCCAGCGTCGGCAATTTCCTCCTCATCCATTTTCCCGACGACCAGAAGCATTCGGCGGCGGCGGCGGACGATTACCTGACCGCGCGCGGCTATATATTGCGGCGTGTTTCCGGCTACGGCTTCCCCAACGCGCTGCGCATGACTGTTGGCACAGAAGAGGCCAATCGCGGCGTCGTCGCCGCGCTCGCGACATTCCTGAAAAGCTAGAACGCCCGAAAGCTGTAACGCCCGAAAGCTGTAACGACATGACATCACCGATGTTTGAAAAGATCGCGCTGGTCGGCATCGGCCTCATCGGCTCGTCGCTGGCCCGCGTCATCCGCCGCGAGGGCCTTGCCGGCCACGTTGCCATCTCGACCCGCAGCACGGCGACGCTGGCGCGGGCGCAGGAGCTTGGGCTGGGTGATTCCTACACGACCGATGCCAAGGAAGCGGTCCGCGACGCGGATCTGATCATCGTCTCGGTGCCGGTCGGCTCGTCCGGCGCGGTGGCGCAGGAGATCGCGCCGGCGCTGAAGAAGGGCGCGATCCTCACCGATGTCGGCTCGACCAAGGCCTCCGTCATCGCGCAGATGCAGCCGCATGTGCCTGACGGCGTGCATTTCATTCCCGGCCATCCGCTGGCGGGTACCGAAAAATCCGGTCCGGATGCGGGTTTCGCCGACCTGTTCGACAATCGCTGGTGCATCTTCACGCCGCTGCCGGGCACCGATCCGGACGCGCTGGAGAAGCTGTCGGAATTCTGGCGCCGCTGCGGCGCAAACATCGACACGATGGACCCGCAGCATCACGACATGACGCTCGCCATTGTTTCGCATCTACCGCACATCATTGCCTACAACATCGTCGGCACCGCCGACGATCTGGAATCGGTAACCAAGACGGAAGTCATCAAATATTCCGCCTCCGGCTTTCGCGACTTCACGCGCCTGGCCGCTTCCGACCCGACCATGTGGCGGGACGTGTGCCTGCACAACAAGGATGCCATCCTCGAAATGCTGGCGCGGTTTTCCGAAGACCTGGCGTTCCTGCAGCGCGCGATCCGCTGGGGCGACGGCGACAAGCTGTTCGACCTGTTCACCCGCACCCGGGCCGTGCGCCGCTCGATCATCGAGGCGGGCCAGGACATCGATGTGCCCGATTTCGGACGTCAGGCCGTAGAACACCCGGCGAAAACTTAAACCTGTCAGGCGGGCCAGGTCGCCGCGACCATTGCCAGTGTCTCGGCCCGGTCCGGTGCGCCGAGCCTGCCGCCGAAGCGCTGGCATTTGAGCGCGGCGGCGGCACTGGCAAAGCGCAAGGCTTGCTCGACCGGCATGGCTTCGCCCAGCCCGACGGCAAAGGCGCCGTGGAAGACATCACCCGCCGCCAGCGTGTCGACCGCCTTGATTTTGGGCGCCGCGACATGACGGGATGATTGCGTCGCGCGATCGAACCACCAGGTGCCTGCCGCGCCACCGGTGACCGCGACGAAGGCGTCGGTGCGGGAGGCGAGGTCGGTGCAAGCACTCTCCAGATCCAGGGCCTGGCCGCATATGATGCGGACCGCCGGCTCGGAGGCGACGATGTGCGAAGCCAGCGGCAACAGCTGCTCCAGCACCGCCAGCGGCGCGGTATCGGCATCGAGAATCGCCGGCCGGTTGGCGGCGTGCGCCGCCTTGAGGGCAAGGGCCGCGGCACCCGGCCAGCGCACGTCGACCAGCACGGCATCGAACGCCGCGATGTCGGCGAAAGGCAAAGAATCGGGATCGGTCTGGGCCAAACTGTCATAGAAAGGCACGATGATGCGTTCACCATGGGCGTCGACCAGGATCGATGCCAGCGCCGAGCGGGCGCCGCTGACGCGGCGCACGTAGCTGCAGTCGACGCCTTCGGCCTCGATCCCGGCAATCAGCTGATCGCCGACCGGATCATCGCCGGCACTTGCCCACAGCGACACGTTGGCGCCCAGGCGATGCGCGGCGCAGGCAGCGCTGGTGGCCATGCCAGAGGCGATCTGGACGCCGTCGGAGGCGATGAATTTTCCCTGATGCGCGGGCAGCGCCTCGACACGCAGGATCGTGTCCAGCGTCAGCGCGCCGACACTCAGGAGTCTCGGGGGTCTTGCCACGGCAGCGCTATTGAACCGGCTTGATCTTGCCCAGCGGAATGAAGCCAAGCGAGGCCTTTCCCTTGACCACCTTCAGCGGCATCGACGGTTCGCTGCCGAGCAAAGCGAGGGCGGCAAAGCCCTGTTGGATCGCATTCTTCTGCTCGGGTATGGCGCCGGCAAGGATAGATGCTACGGCCTTCGGATCCTTGATCCGGATCATCAGATCGGCATCGACCAGGCCTTCGGCATCGACCGACAACGGCCCGGAAACGGTAACCCTCGCCGTGCCCGACGATAAATCGAGGTTGCGTATCTCTATCCTTTGGCCGCGCAGGCTCTTCACCTGCGTGCCGATCAGCGCGACGCCGTTCTTCAGCGTGGCATCGCCGCTGGCATCGAGCGCCGGCAGCACGCGCCCGCCGATCGCATCCGGGTCGATCTCGAGATCACCAAAGCTCCCGACATAGTCGAGATCGCCGCCATTCGGCTGCAACTGGGCAGCGGCCTTGCCAGCGCTGAACAGTTCAACCGGATCGGTGTCGTCAGCCGGATCGGTCTGGCCGGACAGGCCCTCGGCCTGCAGGGATATACGGTGCGGCAGCGGGTACCACAATTTGACGTTGGCCTGCAGATTGTCCCAGTCAATCCACAGCGGCATCATGCCCGGGACGGAGGTTCTGAGCGGTCCGCGCAGATTGGCAACCGGGGACAGGGGTTGGATGATCTGGGCGACGGCGTTGAAGGAGCCGGCCGAGGCGGCGATGTTCTTGGCATCGTCCTCGTAGGCGAGGTTGTCGCAGGAGACGGTAAAGTTCAACGGATAGCCGCTGACCTGGAGATTGGCGCAGCCGGCCTCGACGCCGCTCTTGTTGAGCGTGGCAACCGCCTTGTCGGCTTCAGCCCTGACCCTGTTGGCCAGGTAGAACCAGCCGCCGCTGTAGATGGCAAACAGCACAACGATCAACGCCACGAGCCAGAGCAGGCCGCGGCGGGACTTTGGTTGGCGTTCGTCACTTGACGTCATGCTTTGGCTCTCATTAACGCATGGGTATTGGTGGACGGAGCTTCGATTCCGACAACAATAGGTAGACAGACACGGACGGAAAAAACACCGATTCGGATGCGGTGTCGGCAATCTTTTGCAATCAGGCGCGGCGATATGGGCGATTTTTGGGTGTTTGGCTACGGTTCGCTGATCTGGCGACCGGGTTTCGCGCATGTCGAGACACGACGCGCCCGGCTGCACGGCTACCGCCGCTCACTTTGTGTCTATTCCTTCGTGCACCGCGGCACGCGCCAGCGGCCCGGGCTGGTGCTCGGCCTCGACCATGGCGGTTCCTGCGTCGGCCTGGCTTTCCGTGTGCCCGGGGAATTGCGCGACGAGGTCATCGCCTATCTGCGCGAGCGTGAACTCGTCACATCAGTCTATCTCGAGCGCACCCTCAAGGTCCGGCTCGACGGTGGCGATGGGGTCGAAGCCGTGGCCTACATCGTCGACCGCAAACATGAGCAATATGCCGGCGCGCTGGACGCGGCGGACGCGGCGGCGGTGGTGCGCGGCGCTGTCGGCCAATCCGGCAACAATGAGGATTATGTTCTCAGCACGCTGAAGCATCTGGAAGCACTTGGCATTCGCGACCATTGGCTGGAGGAGGTGGCACGGGGGATAGCGCCTTTGTGAAGCGCTGGCTCTGCGGAAAGAGGCGGCCAGGCCTTTGATCTCGACGAGGCAAGACCTAGGTTAGGCTCCGAACCCAGCCAGCGGGCGGCATCCGCCCGGTCCCAATCATAACGGAGATTCGCCTTGCAGAAACGCCGTCTCGGTCGCACCAACCTTTCCATCGCGCCGCTGGTTCTGGGCGGCAACGTCTTCGGCTGGACCGCCGACGAGAAGACCTCGTTCGACCTGCTTGATCGCTTCGTCGGCGGCGGACTCAACGCGATCGATACGGCGGACGCCTATTCGCGCTGGGTGCCGGGCAACGAGGGCGGTGAATCGGAAACCATCATCGGCAAATGGATGAAGGACCGTGGTAACCGTGACAAGGTCGTGGTGATCACCAAGGTCGGTTCGGACATGGGGCAGGGCCACAAGGATCTGTCCGCCGCCTATATCGAAAAGGCTGTCGAAGCCTCGCTGAAGCGGCTGCAAACCGATTTCGTCGACCTCTATCTGTCACATTGGCCGGACCCGGCCACGCCCTACGAGGAAACCCTCGGCGCTTACGAGAAGCTGCTTGCCAAGGGTAAGGTCCGCCATATCGGCTGCTCGAACCTCGACGCCGGCCAATTGCGCGCCGCACTCGATGTGGCGAGCCTGCGCAGCCTGCCGCGCTACGAGGTGCTGCAGCCGGAATACAATCTCTACGATCGTTCCTCCTTCGACGGGCCGTTGCGCGATCTGTGCGTGGCCGAGGATATCGGCGTCATCACCTACTTCAGCCTGGCCAAGGGTTTTCTGAGCGGCAAATACCGCAGCGAGGCCGATCTTGGCCAAAGTGAGCGCGGCGGCGGGGTTAAAGACTACCTCAATGCGCGCGGCATGCGCATTCTGGCCGCTCTTGATGCCATATCCGCCAAGCATTCGGCGAAGCAGGCGGAAGTCGCCCTTGCCTGGGTTATCGCGCGGCCAGGTGTCACCGCGCCGATCGCCAGCGCCACCAAGCCCAGTCAGATGGACAGCCTGATCAAGGCGGCATCGTTGAAGCTGACGGCCGACGACATGGCCGAGCTCGACAGAGTTAGCGGCTGAGGTTTCGGCCGTCGCTGTACGCACGAACGTCCAAGACCCACGCTCCTGTCTTGCCATAGCGTCCTGCGCTCGTGGCAAGACAGAGGGTGCAATGACTGAGCCGCTTCTTTCGCAGCCGGAGCTTTGGCGACCGCTGCTCGCACTGGTGCTTGCAGCGACCGTCGTTATGGGTAGTCCAGGGCCGGCAACGATAAGCGTCACCGCTGTTGGTGCCGCCTTCGGCCTGCGCGATTCGCTGCGCTACACCTTGGGGATCGTCCTGGGCACGATCGCTGTTCTGCTGGTCGTGGCGACCGGGATCATGGCGGTGCTTGGGTCGATGCCGAGGCTGGCGCCGTTGCTGGTTGTCGCGTCCGCGGCCTACATTCTCTATCTTGCCGTCAAGATCGCCACCGCGCCGCCGCTGGCGGCGCGCGCGGTCGAGGCTTCGCGTCCGACCTGGCTGGCCGGGTTTCTGCTGGCGGTCGCCAACCCCAAAGCCTATGTGGCGATCGCCGCCGTGTTCGCCGGCGCCTCTTCGAGCCAGGGCGGTGTGGAACTCGGCCTATGGCTGAAGCTGACGGTGCTTGCGGCGATGATCGTCGTCATCCACGCCGCGTGGCTTCTTGCCGGTGCGGCGTTCGCCCGCTTCCTGCGCAGGCCTGTCGCCTCGCGCATCACCAATCTGGTCTTCGCCGCGGCGCTGGTGCTGACCACGCTGCTGGCTGTCTACGGCTGATTGCCTGGCCGGAGGGACTTCAGACTTTCGCGCCCAGTTCCCGCAACCGCTTCACCGCCGTCGGCGGCAGTGCCGGCGGGTTGGATGCGCGCGATGCCTCGACGAGCATCTGGTCGCAGGCGGCTTCCGTCTCGCCGATCAGCCGCGCCATGAATTCGTCCTTGCCAAGGCCCGGTGGAATCGGCGGCAGGAACCGCGCCTTGATGGTGCCGGGATAGCGCAAAAACTTGCGGCGCGGCCAATAGAGGCCGGCGACATGGGCAACCGGCACCACGGGAACACCAAGCTGCGCATAGATTTCGACGATGCCGTATTTGTAGGCCGGTTCGTCGCCCGGCGCCCGGCGCGTGCCCTCGGGATAGATGATCAACTGGCGTGGGTTGCGCGCCATCTCTTTCTTGGTCGCCGCGACCACCGCCTTCAAGGCCTTGGAGCGGCTGCCGCGATCGACCGGGATCATGCGCATCTTCATGATGTACCAGCCGAAGAACGGGATCCAGGTCAGCTCGCGCTTGAGGATGTACAGCGGGTCCTGAAGGAAGGGGAAGAAGGCGATCGCGTCCCAGAACGACTGGTGCTTGGGCGCCAGGATGAAGGAACCCTGGGGCAGGTTTTCCTGCCCGGTGATGTCGCTCTTGGTGCCGGCGATCTTGTCATAGAGCCACATGCAGCTGCGCGACCAGAATTTCGGCACGAACCAGGCGCGGTGGCGGGGCGACAGGAAATAGTATGGGGTCCAGAGGATCATCTGGACGATCAGATTGACGTAGAAGACGAAGTTGAACGCCAGCGATCTGACATAGAGCATGGGGGAGGTCCGGTGGGGAATTGTGCGTTGGTTACACCAAGCGAGGGGAAAAAGGAAACAGAGCGATGCGGCTCATTGCTACCAAGTCGCCTGCGCCAGACGTTCCCTCAGGCGTGGGGCGGCGAAATCAAGGAAGGCGCGCAGTTTCACCGGCAGCCGGCCCTGGCCGGCATGCACCAGGTTTACCGGCCACGGCTCGGGCTCGAAGTCCCTGAGTACCGGGCAGAGTGTCCCTGAGCGCACAGCGGTGACAATCTGGTAGGAAAGCACGCGCGTTATCCCGAGGCCGGCAATCGCGGCATCGATCGCCGCCTCCGCGGTATTGACCCGGAGCCTTGAGCGGACCGGGACAGGAAAGTCGGCCTTGTCCGCTGCAAAGGTCCATGTGGCGAGCGAGCCTAGACCCTCGAAGGTGATGCAACTGTGTGTCTCGAGATCTCCTGGGGTCTTCGGCGCGCCATGCTCGGCCAGATAGGCGGGGCTCGCGCAGACAACATGACGGATCGAACCGACTCCGAGGGCAACCATGCGCGAGTCCGGCAGCCGGCCGATTCGGATGGCGAGGTCGATATGGTCCTCGGCCAACTGGGCTATCCTGTCGCCAAGCGTCAGGCGGATATCCACCTGCGGGTATGCGGCAAGGAACGCGGTGACGATCGGCAGCACGTGAAGTCGGCCGAAGACGATCGGCGCGGTGATGATCAGTTCGCCGGTCGGGGCACTGTATTCGCCGCCCGCAACGCGTTCGGCCTCGCCGACCTCGTCGAGAATGCGGCGGCAGGCGGCAAGATAGGCGTCGCCCGCGTCGGTCAGCGTCAGCCGGCGTGTCGAGCGGTTCAGCAGACGTGTCTGGAGATGCCGTTCAAGATCGGAGACCTTGCGGCTGACGGTCGCAAGCGGAACGCCCGAACGGCGTGCGGCGGCGGAAAGGCTGCCGGCCTCCACCGTCGCGACGAAAAGGGACATGGCCTCCAGGCGATCCATCAGTTCTTCCAGAAATTGGAAGGATTGATTGCAAATATGCCATCTACATCCGGCAAGTGGAAGAGTGCAAATAAGCGGCGTGACCAACAGGGAAATCGCAATGCCGCGCATCGCCACGCCATCGTCCATCACCGCTGCTCCCACAGCAACGCAACCCGTGCTGCAGGCTGTCGAGAAGCAGCTCGGCGTCGTGCCGAACCTGTTTCGCATGGTCGCCAACAGTCCAGCCGCGCTCGAAGGCTATCTGGGCATGTCCGGGGCGTTGGCCAAGGGTCGGTTGCCTGCACCGACGCGCGAGCGCATCGCGCTGGCGGTCGCCGAGATCAATGGCTGCAGCTACTGCCTGTCCGCACACACCTACCTTGGCAAGAACCTCGCCCGGCTCGACGATGCCGAGATGCTCGCCAACCGCCACGGTGGCTCCACGGACCCCAAGGCGGCCGCGGCGGTGCGTTTTGCCGCCAAGGTTGCGCACAGTCGCGGCCATGTCGGCGACGAAGATCTCTCCGCCGTCAGGCTGGCAGGCTACGACGATGGAGAGATCATCGAGATCGTCCAGCATGTCGCCCTGAACGTCTGGACCAACTATATCAATGAAGTTGCCCAGACCGAGATCGATTTTCCGGTTGTTTCTGTCCGCGATGCTGCCTGAATCCGGAAAGGGCAGGCGGTGTCCGCCGGTCCCCACCTTTCATGTCGCAGAGGATTCCCATGTCTGAAAGCCGCCCGCCGCTTCCGCCCTTCACCGCCGAAACAGCCGCGCAGAAGGCGCGCATGGCCGAGGATGCGTGGAACTCGCGTGATCCGGCACGGGTCGCGCTTGCCTATACGACCGACAGCCGCTGGCGCAACCGCGCCGAATTCCTGCAAGGCCGCGATGCCATCCAGGCTTTCCTGACGCGCAAATGGAGCCGCGAGCTCGACTATCGACTGATCAAGGAAGTCTGGGCTTTCCACGGTAACCGCATCGCCGTGCGCTTCGCCTATGAATGGCACGACGACAGCGGTTCATGGTTCCGCAGCTACGGCAACGAGAACTGGGAGTTCGACGAGCACGGGCTGATGCGCCTGCGCATCGCGAGCATCAACGATCTTCCGATCGCGCAAGCCGACCGCAAATATCACTGGACGCTCGGGCGCCGCCCGGATGACCACCCAACATTGTCGGAGCTCGGGCTTTAGAGCAATTCCGGGAAAAGTGCGAAACGGTTTCCCACAGGAATTGCGCCAACTGCCGCAAGCCCCGCCCCATGCAAGGAGGCTTTCGATGAACGCACATGCTTTTGCCAGCGACGTCGCCTTCACGCCGACCGTCAAGGCGATCCAGACACGCAAGGGCTCGCGCCAGTCCTACTCCCGCGTCGAGGAGCGCGGTGGCTGGAAATCGGTGATCACGCCGGACCTTGCCGCCTTCATCGAGATGCAGACCAGCGTCTTCCTGTCGACGGCCAATGGCGATGGCCAGCCCTATATCCAGCATCGCGGCGGGCCGGCCGGCTTTCTCAAGGTGCTCGACGAAAGGACGATCGGCTTCGCGGATTTTTCCGGCAACAGGCAGTTCATCACGCAGGGCAACCTGGCCGACAACCCACGCGCCTTTCTGTTCCTGATCGACTATATGCTGCGCCAGCGTATCAAGATCTGGGGTACGGCGCGCGTCGTAGAAGACGATGCCGAGTTGATGGCCAAGCTGATGCCGCAGGATTACAAGGCGCGGCCCGAGCAGGTCATCCTGTTCACCGTCTCGGCATGGGATGCCAACTGCCCGCAACATATTCCGCAGCGTTTCGAGGCCGCCGATGTCGCGGCAGCGCTTGGTGAACGCGACAAGCGTATCCAGCACCTCGAGCAGGAGATCGCGCGCCTGAAGCAGGCGTCGACGGGGACAGACAAGGAATGACGGTACAGTCGAGGGGTCAGCCGCCGGCGGCGGTCTCGGCCAGTGCGATGCCGTCCGGGGTCGGTTTCACCGGCACGATGCCGCGTGCCAGCGCCAGCAGATATTTGTTGTACTCGGTGAACAGTACGCGCAAGGCCTGCGGCTTGGTCAGCCAGCCACCATTGTCGAGGTTGGAATTGACCACCGGATAGGGTTCCAGCTTGGCGCCATGCAGAAGCCGGCTCATTTCAAGCAGGCTGCGCGGCATGTGGTAGTTGTTGGTGACGAGGATCACCGTGTTGTAGGCGTGGCTTTCGACCCATTTGGCGCTTTCCTCGGCATTGCCGATCGTGTCGAGCGCGGCGCGGTCGATGTCGACGCAGCACGAAAACAACTTCTTGTCGCCGCCGGTCGCTACCTGGAGCTGGCGCCGACTCGCCGAGGGATGCACGCCGCTGATCAACAGGCGCTCGCCTTTGCCGGACGCCAGCAGCTCCATCGCGGCGTCGAGACGGGACTGGCCGCCAGTGAGCACGATGATGGCGTCGGCCTTGGCCGGATTGGCGGGCGTGGTCAGATGGCTGACCTTGTTGGCGAACCAGCCGAAGCCGCCGGCAAATAGGGTTGCGAGGACGAGAAGAGAGAGTGCGGATATCCGAAGTGCGGTCTTTAAACGGCTAATCCGGCCGTGGTCGCGCAAACGAGCAACCACCACTGGCATCTGTCCAGCCGTCCCGGTCGAGTCCCGCACGTCCATGGCCATATGGTTAATCCTGAAATGCGGCCTTTGGTAGGAAAAAGACGCACTTTGCGTTACGCCGTTTCTCCATCCGTGATCACCTTGCTTTCGACCTCGCCAAAGCATGTTCGCTTCTCACGCGTCGGGTTGGCGAACGTCGATGTCGCTGAGATAGGCGACGACGGTGGCATGCGAGGTTGCCGCCGTCAGCGCGCCGATCACCAGCACCATGAGGACGACGCCGAGATAACCCGCAGAGCCGATGGCGAAATTGCCGAACAAGGCGGTTGCCTGGTCGGCCTGCGGCGTTGCCATGTTGCGCGACGACCACCAGGAAAAGACGATGAAGACGAGAACCGCCGCCGCGCCGCCGGCGGCAGCGCCCTTCATGCCGGTGACCAGGAAATGCCGGCGGAATTCGCGCGCGATGAAGCGCGCCTCGGCGCCGACGAAATGCAGCACCTCGATGATGTGGCCGTTGCCGGCCATGGCGCCGCGCGTGGCGAACACCACCGTCAGCACGGTCGCCGACAGCATCAGCGCCAGCACGGCAATGCCGATGGTCACCGTGGTGCGCGCCATCGCCACCAGTCGGTCGACCCAGGTTCGGTGATCGTCGAGCGACGCGCTTGGCAGCTTCGGCGTGATCGCGGCGCGCATGGCGGCGAAGTCGGGGGGGCTGTTCTCGTCGATTGTGACGATGACCAGGCGCGGCACCGGCAGGTCGTCGATGTTGAGGCCCGAACCCAGCCATGGCTCCAGCAGCCTGGCGGTCGCATCGCGATCGATGATCCTTGTCGACTTCACGCCGGGGAATTCGCCGGCGATCTGCGATGCCTGGGTGAGGGCGGCCTCCATGTCGAGGCCGTCGACCGGCTTGATCTGGATCGTCGCCTCGCGCGAGATCTGGTTTTCCCAGACCGAGGCGGTGTCGCGCACCAGTGTCACCGCGCCGAAGGTCAGGCAGGACAGGAAGGTCATGATGGCGATGACCAGGACCAGCGCCCGGCCGGCAATGTTCTGTGCCGGCACGATCGGTGCCATCCGGCGCTGGGCACGCGGCCGTGCCGCAGTTGCCTCGGTTTCCTGCTCTTGCTCTTCGAAATGTTCGGCGGACAGGTCAGTCATAGATATCCAGCCTTCCGCCGGCCAGGATCATGCGGCGCGCGTCGACCTGCTCCATCAGGCCAAGATCATGGGTGGCGATCACCACGGCGGTGCCGAGACGGTTGAGTTCGATGAACAGCCGTAGCAGCCGCCGCGCCAGCGGGGGATCGACATTGCCGGTCGGCTCGTCGGCCAGCAGTATCTCGGGCTGCTCGATCAGCGCCCGCGCGATCGCGGCGCGCTGCTTCTCGCCACCCGACAGGACCGGTGGCAGCACATGCATGCGCTCGCCCAGCCCCACCCATTTCAACAGCTCGGTGACATCGGTGCGGTAGCTCGCCTCCTCGCGCCCGCGCACGCGCAGCGGCAGTGCGACGTTCTCATAAGTGGTCATGTGGTCGAGCAGGCGAAAATCCTGGAACACCACGCCGATGCGGCGCCGCAGATGAGGCAGCTCGGTGCGCGAGATGCGCGAGCGGTCCTTGCCGAATATGGTGATCAGGCCGCGTGTCGGCTTCAGCGACATGAACAGCAGGCGCAGCAACGTCGTCTTGCCGGCACCCGAAGGCCCGCTCAGGAACTGGAAGGAGCGCTCCGGTATATGCAAGGAAATGTCACGGAGGATTTCCGGACCCATGCCATAGCGGAGGCCGACATTTTCGAAGCGAATCAATTTCGACGACCTGAAGTTCCGGGTTGCGGCGAACCATCCCGTTCTGGGAAAAGACCATCGGCCGGCATGGTTAACCGGCGGTTAATTCCTGGCTTGTTTCGGCGCGTCACGAGGGCTCCGGTGGGGAAGCGTTAACCATTTATGTTTACGCAAAAGAAACGAAAAGCGAACACGCGCAATACTGGGGCCATGATGGCTGACGAACGAACCGCGCGCCCGGTTTCCGGCGAAATCATGACCGATCCCCCGGCAATTGCCGTGGCGGACCGGATCGTGCGCGGTCCGGCGGCCGATATCGTCGATGCGGACTATGAAGTGATGCCGCGCTTTGTCCCTGCCATGGAAAGCGTTTCACCGCCGCCGCGCCTGATCGTCACGCCGTCCATCGAGGGCATGGACATGCTGCGCAAGCCGGAAGCGCCGGCGGAACGGCCGCCGGCCGTGCGTGGTGGGCCGATCTTCTGGATCGCCGGCATCGGTGCCGCGTTGGCCGCCTTCTGGGTCTCCGGCGGGCATGCGCTGGTGCGCCAGGCGCCGTTCCTGCCCGATGCGCAAGCATCGGCGCTGACCATTTCAAGCGTCACCTCACGCGTCGATGCCTCGGGAGCCAATCCGGTGTTGTTCGTCGATGGCGAGGCCGCCAATGACGGGAAGGGGCCGGCGACAATGCCGCCGCTTGAAATCCGCGTGACGGGCAATGATGGGCGCACAACCCGCTATACGTTGGGGACATCCGGCCATTCGCTGGCATCGGGCGAAAGATTCGGCTTTGCCAGCCGGCTCGACGTGCCTAAGAACGGCGTAAGGACCGTTTTGGTTACTTTCGCCGAATAGGCGATCACCAGGGAAGACCATCAATGCCCATCGTACGTGGCAAGGACATCGAAGTCCTGTTTTCGGCGTCGGCGATCGCGCGGCGCAATCTCGAGCTCGCCAAGGAGATCGCCGGGCACGACTATCACGATCTGCTGGTGATTTCGGTGCTCAAGGGCTCGTTCATCTTCGCCGCCGACCTGATCCGCGCCATGCACGATGTCGGCCTGTCACCAGAGGTCGAGTTCATCTTCATTTCCAGCTATGGCGCCGGCACCACCAGCGGCGAGGTGAGGGTGCTGCGCGACATCGACAATGAGGTCGCCGGCCGCGACGTGCTGCTGATCGACGACATCCTGGAATCGGGCAAGACACTGACCTTCACCCGCGACCTGATGCTGTCGCGCGGCGCAAAAAGCTGTTCCATCGCCGTGCTGCTCGACAAGCGCATGCGCCGCCAGACCGCGCTCACCGCCGACTATGTGGGCTTCGACTGCCCCGATTACTTCGTCGTCGGCTACGGCATGGATGTCGCGCACGCCTTCCGTGAATTGCCGTTTGTCGGTGTTGTGAAAGGCGATGCGTGAGGCGAGCGCCTCGCGTCGGCGAATTCTTGAAAAGGCCTTAACGGCGTCAGGAAAATTAGCCCCTGTCGAGCGCCGGGGCTTTCAGGAAAAGTCAACTTTTGCCCGCCAAATATGCCGGCCATGGCAAAGCTTCTGATCGTCGAGGACGATGAATCCGTCCGCACCCTCGCAGCCCGCGCGCTCGAACGCGCCGGCCACGCAATCGATATCGCGGCGGACGGCGCTCAAGGCCTGGCGCTGATACGAGCCGCGCATGGCGGCTATGATCTCGTCGTCTCCGACATCCGCATGCCGGAGATGGACGGCATCGAGATGGCGATCGCGGCGGCGGCCCTTTTCCCGGCGATGAAGATCATGCTGATGACCGGCTACGCCGACCAGCGCGAGCGCGCCGAGGAGTTGAACGGCATCATCCTCGACGTCGTGCAAAAGCCCTTCACACTGGCCGAAATCCGCTCGCGCGTCGAACGGGCGCTGATCTGCTTCGCCTGATCACGCCGGATCGGCAGTTGCCAGCCCGGGGGCTTGGCTCCTGCGCCGTTCCGTGTTGAGCGCCAGCAGGCCGGCGCCGATGATGAGGGCCGCACCGATCACGGTCGTCGACCTGGGCACCTCGGCGAAGAACAGAAAGCCCCAGAGCGGCGACCATAGAATGCCGGTGTATTCGAAGGTGGCGACCCGATTGGCCGGTGCCAGCCTGTAGCCCTGCGACAGAAGGATCATGCCGGCGGAGGCGACGAAGCCGCAGGCGGCCATCTTGAGGAAATCCGGCAGCGTCGGCCATATCCATGGCCGCACCAGGAACTCAAGGCTCGGGTGGACGGCGTGGGTTATGCCGGCCAGGTGGAATGTGCCGGCAACCACGGCCGCACCGATGAGATAGGCGCCGTTCTGGTAGAAGGCCATGACCGTGGACGATTCGGTGTCGCCGATCTTGCGCGCCATCAACTGCGAGAACCCATAGAGCAGGGCCGAGCCCAGCGACAGCAGCGCCGCCCAGTCGAACAGTCCCGCGCCTGGGCGCACCATCACGATGACGCCAAGCAGTCCGATCAGCACCGTCGCCAGCGTCCGCCAGGACACGCGTTCGCCGAGGTAGGGTCCGGCCAGCGCCATGATGAACAGCGGCGCCATGAAATAGAGCGCCACGGCGTCAGCCAGCGGCAGCGCGGCGATGGCCAGATAGTACACCGTGTAGGAGGTGAACTGGATGAAGGCGCGTATCGTCAGCAGGCCGAACCGCTTCGACAGGATTGCCGGCAGCCCGACATCGGCGTGGACGAGGATGATCAGGATGGGCAAGGCGACGATCGAGCGGATCGCCATCACTTCAGTCACCGGATAGGAGCTCGACACGGCTTTGACGAGCGGGTCCTGCAGCGAGAAAACCAGCACGCCCAGGCACAGGCTCAGGATGCCGCGCACCATCCTATTCTGCATCTGGTTTCCGGCTCCTGCGCGTATGGTCCGAAGCTATCGCCTGCGGAGTAAAAAGAACCCGCCACCGTTTCGGGCAGCGGGCACGAGTGAGGACTCTTTGATTGGTCCGCGGCCGATTTCGCGGCCGCTTATCCAATGGGTATGGCGACTATTATCCGGCGTTTGACATGTTGCAAACGAATTGGAATGATATCAGCAATCAAATTTTCTTATGATGGAAATCATGCGCCCGACCCTCGACAGCGATCTCCTGCGCACCTTCGTCGCCATCGCCGAGGCCGGCAATTTCACCAGGGCGGCCGAGCAGGCCGGCCGCACCCAGTCGGCCGTGTCGATGCAGATGAAGAAGCTCGAAGAACTGATCGGCGACAGCCTGTTCGAGCGCGGCTCGCGCGGCGTCGCGCTGACGCGGCGCGGCGGCGAACTCATCGTCAACGCCCGCCGCATCGTCTCGCTGCTCGACGAAACGGCGGCGTCGATGGCGGCCGCGCCGCTCGGCGGACCGGTGCGCATCGGCATTCCAGAGGAATATGGCCACGCCATCCTGTCGCGCGCGCTCGGCGCATTTTCGAAACGCCACACCAAGGTAGAGGTCACCGTGCGCTACGCGCATTCGGAGGCGCAGCTGGCGGCGCTCGCCGCCGGCGAACTCGATCTGTGCGTGGTGTTTGAATGGCAGGACCCGGCCGGCGGCGAAGTGCTGATGCACGACCCGACCGTCTGGGTGACGTCGGCCGTGCATCACATGCACGAGGAACGGCCGGTGCCGATCGCGCTCTACAACCGAGTCAGCTGGTGCAAGGACTTCGCCATCAAGTCGCTGGAGCAGCGCGGGCTTGCCTATCGTGTCGCCTATACCAGCGACACCACGGGCGGGCTGAAGCTTGCCGTCACGTCGGGACTGGCGATTGCCCCGATCTCGCGCAGCAACATTCCGGACGGCTGCCGCGAACTGACCTCCGCCGATGGATTCGGCGACATCGATTCCTCCAATGTGGTGATGCATCGCAACTCGAATGCATCGGGCGAGGCGATCGACGGCATGCAGGAAGCGATCCGCGAAGCGTTCGTCAACCGGCAAGGTTAGTCTCTTACATCCTCATAGAAGGTCAGGCGGTTGCCGAACGGGTCGTTGACCGTGACCTCCTTCGTCTTCCAAGGCGTCTCCTCCAACCCCGGCCTGGCAAAGCGGTACTTTCTTTCGGTCAACTCATGGTGGAGCCTGGCGATGTCGGTCGTCTCGATCCGGACGTGAGAACCTGGCGCGCCGTCGCCATGATGTTCGCTCAGATGCAAGACACAGCCGTCGCGGTAAACGCCTGTGTAAAGCGGCGTGTTGTCTTCGAAACGGTGTTCGAACTGCACTTCGAAACCCAGAAAACCGACGTAGAATTCATGCGCCTTGGCAACATCGAAGATGCGCAAGATGGGCGTGACAGTACCGAGCTTCGGCATGGTGTTGCGACCGTTCGGGCGGGATTTGGGGGCGGCGGTTCCTATTTCAGCTCAAGCAGCCGTTCCAGATAGCTGCGCTCGATATCGGGGCTGAGCGCGTTGCCGAGCCGCTTGCGGATCGCTTCCAGGATCTGGCGGGCGCGCTGGACGTCGATTTCGTCGGGCACCTTCACCGAATCGCCGAAATCGGGACCCTGGCTGGCGCGCGGCCGGCCGAGCGGGTCGCGGTCGGCATTCTGCTGGCGGCCACCCTCCTGGCTGCCGCCCTGGTCGCCCTGCATGGCCTGCATCTGCTTCATCATGTCCTTGGCGCCCTTGCGCAGCGCCTCGAGTGCCCGGCCCTGGTGACCGACCGCTTCGTCGCCCTGGCCCTCGCCAAGCGCCTGCTCGGCGCTGCCCATGGACTTGCCCGCCTCGCCAAATCCTTCATTGGGCTCCATGCCCATGCCTTCGAGGCTCTTCTTCAGCTGCTCGAGATCGCTCTTCAGCTGGCCCTGGCCTTCCTGCAGCTGCTTCAGCGCATCGGCGAATTCCTGCGGCGTCATCGGCTTCTGCCTGGCGAGCGGGTCGCGGTCCTGGCCGACGCCGGGCTGGTCCTGGTCCTCGCCACCGTCCTGGCCAAGCTGCTCGTCGCGGTTCTGTCCCCGCTGGCGTTCGCCGCGCTGCATCTGGTCCATGCGGAAGGTGTCGTTCATCATCTCCTGCTGGCGCCGCAGGATCTCGCCAAGCTTGTCCATCTGCTGGCGCATCTGGCTGTCCTGCTCGCCGCCCTGCTGCTGACGGCCGGCCTGGAGATTGTTCATCATGTCCTGCAACTGCGACAGCAATTGCTGCGCCTTGTCGCGATCGCCCGACTTTGCCAGGTTTTCGATCTGGTCCATCATCCGGTCGATGTCGCTCTGGCGCAGTTCCTGGCCATTCTGCTGCATCTGCGGCGCGTTCGGGTTCTGCTTGGCGCGTTCGGCGAATTCCTGCAGGAACTGGTTCATCGCCTCGCGCAGTTCCTTCATCGCCTTTTCGATTTCCTGGTCGCTGGCGCCGTTCTTGATGGCGTCCTGCAGCGCCTGCTGTGCCTGGCGCAGCCGCTTCTCGGCCGCCGAGAGATTGCCCTCCTCGATGCCAAGCGCGATTTCCCAGAGATAGCCGACCTCGCCGCGCAGCTGATCGTCGTTCCCGGCCAGCTTCAGCCGGCTGCGCGCGCTCATGATGGCGAGGTAGTGCGACATGTTGTCGAAAGTGTCTTCCGGCCGCAGCGTAATGGCGTCGATCAGGTCGAGCACGCGCGGTTTGGCATTGGCGTCGAGCGCCAGCAGGCGCCGCTGTTCGATCACCGCACGCGCCAGCGGGTTGGCGAACGGGCGCTCGGGCATAACAAGCGTCTTGGTTTCGCTGGACGCGGTGTGTCCGGCATCGTCAGTGGCGACCAGCGTCAGCTTGATGCTGCTGCCGGCCCAGACATGTTCGGTCAGGTCTTTTGTCGTCTTGGCGGCATTCGACTTGCCGCCGCGGCGCGGCAACGTCAGCGGCATTTCGGGCGGGCCGTAGAGCGCATGCGCATCCGGCGCCTGCGGGTCGGCCAGCGCGAACACCGCCTTGGCGGTGGCGGCGCCATAGTCGTCGTCGATCTGGTAGTTGAGTTCGAAGGCGCCGTTGGCGGCGCGCTTTGGCTCGCCGACGAAGCGGATCTGCGGCGGCTTGTCCCGGATCACCGCGAAGGCCCAGCGGCCAAGCTGATCCTCGCCCGATTTCAACGTCAGCGTGCCGTCGCCGGTCAGCTTGCCGGTGAACTGGCGCACCCTTGAAGGTGAACTGGTGGACGGCGCCGCGGGGTTTGCGGCAGGCTTGGCCGTCGCGGCAGCCGGGTCGATGGCGCGCGAATTGCCATCCTTGTCGGCATAGGCAAGCGTTTCTTCGCCCGAGCCGCCGGTGACGCGCAAGGAGACATCGCTACCCTCGGGCACATGAAACGTCGGCGTTGCCTGGTTGGCGTCGGCGGTCAGGAAGACCGGCGGCTTGCCGGTGTAGGCCGGCGGCGTCACCCATGCATCGATGCGCGGCGGCACGGCATCATGCGCGCCGTGGGCGCTGAAGCCGTCAGTTACCCTGCCGCCGGTCGGCCCGAAGGAGAAGGCAAAGGCGGTGACCAGCAGGAGGGCCGCCACGGCGCGCAGCCCCCAGGGGTCGCGCTCCGGCACGCGCGTGCGCGGCAGGTCGGCGCCGAGGCTGTCGAGCTTTGCGGCCATGCGCTTCTGATGTTCGCGCCACAACGCTTGCGAGAAGCTGCTCTCCCGGCCGCTTGGCCGGTCGGTCTGCACCAGCACGGGGCTGTGCAGCAGCCTGTTGGCGGCCTCGATGCGGCGATCGACCTCGGCGGCCGAGGGCATGCGGAAGAAGCGCAGCGGATACAGCGCAGCCAGCCCTGCCAGGCCGAATGCCGCGACGAGGCCGATGCGCGCGATATCCGGCAGCCGGGAGAAGATGCCGAACCAGGACATGCTCAGGAACAGGCTGGCGACAATAAGCAGCGGAAGCAGCAGCGGCCAGCCGCGCTCGACCATCATCGAGACCCGTGTCGCCAGCCGGCTCAAGGCAAGGCGCCCGGCCAGGCCGCGGTCGTTGCTGAAGGTGGGTCGTTCGGTCATCGGCCCTTCCTGGAGCCTGTTCCATCCCGAAAGAACCGGGGTGGGGCTCTATCTCTTTGAGCATGATCGGTTTTCGGGATCATGTCGTGAGGCGGGGCAGGATAGCCCAAGCCTCACGACTCGAAGAATACCAGCAAACACGGCAAAGGCGAGGCAGTTTGAAAAAACGTGAACCCGGCCGAAACGGCTGCAATCAGAAATTGGCGGGGTTTGCGTTGGCGCCGCAGACCAGCACGGCAACCCGTTCGCCCGGCGACGGTACATAACGGCCGGACAGCACCGCGGCGAAGGCTGCCGCCCCGCCCGGCTCGGAAATGATGCGCACACGGTTCCACAGGGCCTTTTGGGCAGCAATGATATCGTCGTCGCTGACCAGGATGGAGCGTTCGACGAAGGCTTCGGCGATCGGGAACATCATTTCGCCGACGCGTTTCGGCGCCAGCGAATCGGCGGCGATGCCTTCGGCCGGCGCATCGACTGGATGGCCGGCCTCGAAGGCGCGATGAAGCGTCGGCGCACCCTCGGGCTCGACGGCGACGATGCGGATGCGGCCGGCATACCAGGCGGCGATGCCTCCGATCAGGCCGCCGCCGCCGACAGCGACCAGCAGCGTGTCGATCTCTGGCAAGTCCGCCTCGATTTCGAGACCGAGCGTGCCCTGGCCGACCAGCGTTTCCTCCTGGTTGAAGGCATGGATCTGCAAGGCGCCGCTTTCCTGGGCGAAACGTTCGCTGGCGGCCAGCGCTTCCGCATAGCGAGCGCCACCGACGACAAGGTCGGCGCCATAGAAGCGAATGCGGTCCAGCTTGGCTTGCGGGCTTACTTCGGGAACGAAGATTGTTGCCTTGTGGCCGAGCCGCATGGCTGCATAGGCGACGGCGGCGCCATGATTGCCGCCCGATGCCGCGACGACACCGGCCGCCGGAACCTGCCGCTCGAGCAGATTGGTGAAGGCACCGCGCGCCTTGAACGAGCCGGAATGCTGCAGGCATTCGAGCTTGAGGTCGATGGCCAGCGGCGCCCGGTCGAAGTCGGCCATGTCGACGCGCAGCACCGGCGTGTGGCGCACATAGGGGCGGATGCGCGGTTCCATCGCGGCAATACGTTCGCGGGTGACGGTGTTGCCCTGCGCCATGACTTGCTCCTCGTCGTGAGATTCCGCCTTATGCCAGCCAATCGGGGACCGAATCCAGCCCGATCAGGTCGTCATAGGTCAGGCGCGGACGCACGACGTGGAAGCGGTCGCCGTCGACCAGCACCTCGGGCACCAGCAGGCGGGTGTTGTAGGTGCCGGCCTGCACGGCGCCATAGGCGCCGGCCGTGGAAATAGCGACCAGATCGCCGGCCTTCAGCCTGGGCAGGTCACGGTCGAGGCCGAGATAGTCACCGGTCTCGCAGACCTGGCCGACAACATCGACCATCATGCGCGGCGTATCGGCCGGCGGCTGCACGACCGGCCTGATGTCGTGGAAGGCATCGTAGAGCGTCGGCCGTATCAAGTCGTTCATGGCGGCGTCGACGACGAGGAAATTCTTCGCGTCGCCTTCCTTCACGAAGATCACTTCCGAAACGAGGATACCGGCATTGCCGACGATCAGCCGGCCCGGCTCGAACATGACCTTCAAACCGAGCTTGGTGACATGCTTCCTGACGATCTGGGCATAGGCGTCGGGAAGGGGTGGCGGGTTGTTGTCGACGCGGTAGGGAATGCCCAGCCCACCGCCGAGATCGACGTGCTCGATCGAATGGCCATCGGCGCGCAGCACGCCGACCAGATCGACAAGCAGGGCGAAGGCATCGTCGAAGGGCTGCAGTTCGGTGATCTGGCTGCCGATATGGGTGTCGATGCCGGTGATCTTGATGCCCGGAAGCGTTGCGGCGCGGGCATAGACCTGCCGTGCGCGCTGCCACGGAATGCCGAACTTGTTCTCGGCCTTGCCGGTGGAGATCTTCTTGTGGGTCTTGGCATCGACATCGGGATTGATGCGCAGCGAGATCGGCGCCACCTTGCCGAGTGCCACGGCGCGGGCCGAGAGGAGGTCAAGCTCCGGTTCGGATTCGACGTTGAAGCAAAGGATGCCGGCTTCGAGCGCGAAGTCCATTTCGCGCGCGGTCTTGCCGACGCCGGAGAACAGGATTTTGCTCGCCGGAATGCCGGCGGCCAGCGCCCGGCGCAATTCGCCTTGCGAAACCACATCGGCGCCGGCGCCGAGCTTGGCCAGCGTCCGCAGCACGGCCTGGTTGGAGTTGGCCTTCATGGCGTAGCAGACCAGCGTGTCGAGGCCGGCAAAGGCCTGGGCGAACACCCGGTAGTGCCTGGTCAAGGTGGCGGTGGAATAGCAGTAGAACGGCGTGCCGACCTGAGCGGCGATATCTGGGATTGCCACGTCCTCGGCATGCAGCACGCCGTCGCGGTAGTCGAAATGGTTCACGAGAGTGGTTCCGGAAAGTTGGAGCACGATGAGATCGGGTTCAGAAGACTAAACCCGGTCCGATCGGTGCTAGATCAGCGGGTCGAGGATGAATTTCTTGTCCTTGACCGGTTTTTCCGGCTCCGGCGGCAGGGGCTGCTTGGCCCTCTCGGCATCCTTGCGCGCCTGGACGGCCGCCTCGTAGGGCGTGTCGAGACCGGCCCTGCGGCCGCAGGCGGTCACGACGGCCATCGTCGCCAGAAGCGTCAGCGTCACCAAAATCCTGCTTCCGGTCATCGATCCATCCGTCCGAAACGTTCTGTCAGCCGCCGCTTTTAGCCGAGTTCTCTGTGTATTGCACCCCGGATATTGCGATCGCAATATTGGGCATCACGCCTTCGCCAGTCGCTTTTTCCAATAGCGGATCTGCTTCCTCACCTCCGACGGCGCGGTGCCGCCGAAGCTGGTGCGGCTCTTGACCGAATTCTGCACAGCCAGCACGGAGAAAATATCGGATGTGATGCCTGGATTGATCGACTGCAGCTCTTCCAGCGAGAGCTTCTCCAGCCCCACCTTCTTGCCCTCGGCAAGCGCCACCGCACGGCCGGTGACGTGATGCGCCTCGCGGAACGGCAGGCCCAAAGTACGCACCAGCCAGTCGGCGAGATCGGTCGCGGTCGCGTGGCCGGAGCCGGCGGCCTTCTTCATCGCGGCGGCGTTGACCGTCATGTCCGAGACCATGCCGGTCATTGCCGCCAGCATCAGGTCGAGCGTCTCGGCGGCATCGAAGACCGATTCCTTGTCTTCCTGCATGTCCTTGCCATAGGTCAAAGGCATGCCCTTCATCACTGTCAGCAGGCCGACCAGATGGCCGTTGACGCGGCCGGTCTTGCCGCGCACCAGTTCGGCGGCGTCGGGGTTCTTCTTCTGCGGCATGATCGAGGAGCCGGTGGAGAAACTGTCCGACAACCTGATGAAGCCGAATTGCGGCGTCGACCAGATGATGATCTCTTCGGCCAGCCGCGACAGATGCGTGGCGCAGATCGCCGCCATGCCGAGGAATTCCAGTGCGAAATCGCGATCGGAAACGCTGTCCAGCGAATTGCGCATCGGCTCGCGGAAGCCGAGCGCCTTGGCCGTTTTATGGCGGTCGATGGGGAAGCTGGTGCCGGCCAGGGCGGCGGCGCCGAGAGGGCTCTCGTCCATGCGCTCGATCGCATCGCGCACGCGCGACAGGTCGCGCGAAAACATCTCGACATAGGCCATGCAGTGATGGCCGAAGGTCACGGGCTGCGCTGCCTGCATGTGGGTGAAGCCCGGCATAACGGTCGCCGCGTGCTCCTCGGCCCGCTCCAGCAGCGCGGTGATCAGCCCTTTCAGCGCCTCGGCGACGCGAGAGCACTCGTCCTTGACCCACAGCCTCAGATCCACCGCCACCTGGTCGTTGCGCGAGCGGGCGGTGTGCAGGCGGCCGGCGGCGGGGCCGATCAGCTCGGCGAGGCGAGCCTCGACATTCATGTGGATGTCTTCAAGCTTGGTCGAAAACTCGAAGCTGCCGGCCTCGATCTCCTTCAGGATCGTGTTCAGGCCGTGAGCGATTTTTTCTTGATCGGCCGCCGAAATAATGCCCGTTTGCGCCAGCATCTCGCTATGGGCGATGGAGCCGCGTATGTCCTGCGCGTAGAGTTTGCGGTCGAACGAGATCGACGCGTTGATCGCTTCCATGATCGCGGCCGGACCCGAGGCAAATCGTCCGCCCCACATCTGGTTGCTGGTCTTCTTGTCGCTCATCGCTATAAAACCCGTGCTTCGGAGCAGTTTTGAGAAAATGGCAGACGGAAACAGATTTTTCCCGGCCCCGCGCCTGATCCTCGCCGCCCTGGTGGCGGGAGCGCTGGCCGGCGCGGTCGCGGTATATGTCAGCGAGAGCCGGTCTGGCAACAACGCCGCGCCCCAAGTGGCGGTCGGCGAGAGCAAGGACGACATCGCCTGCGCCGCCAAGAACGACCGCGCCAAGAAGGTAGCGGCCTCGGCCACCGGCGAGGTCGCCGCACTTTTGCCCGCCGATCCGCCGCAATCCATGAGGAGCCTCGCCTTCAATGGCCCGGACGGCAAGCCGATGACGATCGCCGACCATGCCGGCAAGACGGTGCTGCTCAACCTCTGGGCCACATGGTGCGCGCCGTGCCGCGCCGAAATGCCGGCGCTCGATGCGCTGCAGAAGGAGAAAGGCAGCGCCGCCTTCCAGGTCGTCGCCGTCAATGTCGATGCCGGCGACGA
This sequence comes from Mesorhizobium sp. HAY1-8B, assembly GCF_056868045.1. NCBI lineage: Bacteria > Pseudomonadati > Pseudomonadota > Alphaproteobacteria > Hyphomicrobiales > Phyllobacteriaceae > Mesorhizobium > Mesorhizobium sp. HAY1-8B. The sequence goes on along the minus strand of NZ_CP200321.1, from coordinate 74,220 downwards.
TGTGAAGCCGAAGAAGTTCCTAAAGGATACCGGCGTCGAGGCGCTCGGCTATTACCGGGATTCGACGGTGGCGCTGTTCAACGATCTCAAGGCACGCGGCCTGGCACTCGGCCTTCCCGTCACCCTGCTGATCGATGACGAAGGCTGCCTGATCGCCCATATGAACGGTCCGGCGGAATGGTCGGGGCCCGACGCCAAGCGGCTGGTCGAGACAGCGCTCGGATCGTGAACATCAGCGTGTTTTGACGCAATTCCTCGGGGAAAACCGTTTTACCCTTTTCCTGGAATTGTTCACGCCGAGCGCACGTTTGGTTTGAGCAAGACGAGATTGTCGTCCTGGCGGTCGATGCGAGCCGGAGTGCGCTTGCCATGGCCGGTCAGATCGTCAAACGCTTCGATCGGTGCCGGCTTGCCGAGATAGTAGCCCTGGCCGATCTCGCAGGCTTCCGCGTCCAGGAACTTGAGCTCGCCAAGCGTCTCGACGCCTTCGGCAAGGACCGGCAGGCCGAGCCCACGTCCCAACCCCAGCACGGCGCGCACGATCGCGGCGACCTGGCCGTTCGTGTCGACCGCCTTGATGAAGGAGGCGTCGATCTTGATCTTGTCGAATGGGAAGGCGCGCAGGTTGGAGAAGAGGAATAGCCAGTTCCGAAATCGTCCATGGCCACGCGCACGCCAAGCGCCTTGACCTGCCGCAGGGTTGCCAGTGCGCGCGGCATGTCCTTCACCAGCGCGGTTTCGGTGATCTCGAGTTCCAGTCGTGTCGGGGCAAGGCCTGTCTTCAGCAGGGTCTCGTGGACCTTGCGGCTGAAATTGGGATTGTGAAGCTGTACCGCTGAGACGTTGACTGCGACCGTCAGCGGATTTTCCCAGCGGGCGGCCTCCTCGCAGGCCGCGTCGAGCACCCAGTCGCCGATCTGTCCGATGGCGCCGCTGTCCTCGGCGACCGGGATGAATATGGCCGGGGAAACGTCGCCGCGTTCGGGATGGCGCCAGCGGATCAGGGCTTCGAAGCCTACCATCCTGCCGCTGCTGATCTCCTTCTGCGGCTGGTAGACGAGGTAGAATTCGCCACGCGCGACGGCCTGGCGCAATTCGTGCTCCATCACGCGCCTGTCGCGGGCCTCGGTGCCCATCGACGCCTCGAAATAACGATAAGTGTCCCTGCCTTCGGTCTTGGCCCGGTAGAGTGCCGTATCGGCATGGCTGATCAGGCTGGTCTGGTCCTCGGCATCGAGCGGATAGATCGCGATGCCGATGCTGGCCGAGACCAGCCCGCCACCGGCCGCTGACCGGTTTTCCTCACGCATGGCGGCAAGAACCGAGCCTGCGATACGGCCCGCAGCCTGCGGGTCGGGCAGGTTGGGGGCGATGATGGCGAATTCGTCGCCGCCAAGGCGTGCAAGCAATTGTCCGTGGCGCAGAACGCCCGCCGCGCAGCTTGCCACCTTCTGCAGCATCGCATCGCCGGCGCCGTGTCCGTAGAGGTCGTTCACTTCCTTGAAACGGTCGAGGTCGAACAGCAGAAGTGCGAGATGCCGGCCTTTGACGGCCGTCTCGGCATTGGCCGTCCGGTTCATGGATGCGATTTCCGCGTCGAGGCGGCTCGAGAAACTGCGGCGATTGGCAAGCCCTGTCAGCGGGTCGAAATGGGCGAGGCGAAGGATTTCCTCCTCGGCCTTCTTGCGTTCGCGGATGTCGCGGACGGCGATGACGTTATGGGATTTGCCGCAATAGTCGATGCTTCGGGCGATCAGCTCGACGGGAATTTGCGTGCCGTCGCGGTTCCTCAACTCGGCCTCTCGCGGCTGACCTTCCAGGCTGGCCGCGTCGGTTGCGGTGCGTTCGTCGAAGAGCTCGCCCAGTTCCTTGCCGTTCAGCGCCGCGGCCGGCGTGCCGGTCAGCTTGCCCATGCTGTCATTGGCGCTGACGATGCGGTTGCCGTCGCAGACGATCAGTCCCTCCACGGCGGCATTGGCCAGGCCATGCATGCGGTCGACCTCGAGCTTCTGGCGACGGAAGCGCAGGTCGATCCACAGTGCCGATGCCGACAGCACCAGGATGACCAGCGTGGCGGCTGCGGCCGCGAAAGCCTGCGAGGTCGGGGCGATCGTATATTCGGAGATGGTGATCGAGGAATCGGGAAAGATCGAGGCGGCGCCCATGCCGATGAAATGCAAGGTGCAGATCGCCAGCGTCAGAAGCACCGCGCCGACGGACGTCGCCGGCAGGGAGGGGCGGCGCAGCACGACACGCAGCGCCAGCGCCGCAAGCGTTACGCCCGCCAGCAGGGAAACGGCGACAAGCAACAGGTTCCACTCGATCCGGCCCTGAACCTCGAATGCAGCCATGCCGATGTAGTGCATGGCCGCGATGCCACCACCCAGAACGGCGCCGCCGACGAGATGATAGTCAAGTTCGTCCCGCAAGGTGGCGATCCACATACCTGCCGCCGTCAGTGTGACCGAGGCGGCGAGCGAGAGCACGGAGAGCCCCGGATCGTAGGCGCTGGGTATGCCCGGCGTGAACGCAAGCATGGCGATGAAATGCGTTGCCCAGATGCCGAAGCCGGTCGAGGTGGCCGCGATCATCAGCCAGGCAAGCCGGTTCCGGTCCGTCGAGCGGCTGATGTGGTGAAGCAGATTGACAGCGGAGAAAGAGGAAATTCCGCAGATCAGTGCAGCGAGTGCGACCAATCTCAGATCGTGCTGGTTCACGATACAATTATAGACCGTCAACATCTTATTTCCCCAAGCCCATCGGAAATAAAAAACGAAATATGACTGATTAATGCTTGGCTGTTGAAGGATCGATGAAGCCGCCTGCAACCGTAGCGTGCCTTTCGGGCGTGGAAAGGCCGCAGCATGACAGGATATCTTCCGGCGGAAACCAGCGAGCGGCCACCGCCAGGGCTTCATGGTTCAAATTCTGGCGACGCCGGGCCGTCGATTTCGATCGGACCGAGGGTCGGAATGATGGCGGCATGCCGCAAATGGATAGCGCTGTCGCCAAGGCCACGGGCATCGGGTGCCCGTGGGCGTTGCGTCGGTTGCCGCACGGCATTTCATCATTCCCTTAGCCGGATAATCATGGTGGCTTCGCAGTCTTTACGTCCTCCGCGGTCGCCCTAGCTATCCAAGGCGCCGGTGTGACGTTTTGATGCCGGCCAAGCCGCCGAGGAGAGGAGCGAGCAGCTGTGCAAAGGCCTGAGCGCCACAGCAGAACTGTCACATACGTTCTCTAAGAGAGCGGGCAAGGACTTGCGCAAGACCCTTGTCACCAGCCACTCAAGAGGGAAAAACCATGACCATGATCAAGCGGGGCTTTGCTGCCCTTGCCGCAGGTGCGCTCAGCACCGCGCTGGCGATGCCTGCCTTTGCGGAGCCGGTAAAATTTGATTTCTGGTTCGGCCTTTCGGGCGACCTCGCCCGCGTCGTCGACACGCTGTGCAAGAACTTCAACGAGTCGCAGAAGGACTATGAAGTCGTCTGCACCAGTCAGGGCAACTACGACGCCACGCTGCAGAACACCATTGCCGCCTTCCGCGCCGGCAAGCAGCCGGCCGTCGTCCAGGTCTATGACGTCGGTACCGCCACCATGATGCTGTCGGGCGCCTACAAGCCCGCCGACAAGCTGATGGAAGAAAACGGCTACAAGATCGACTACGCGGATTATTTTCCCGGCATCGCGCGCTACTACGCGACGTCGAAGGGCGAGATGCTGTCCTTCCCGTTCAATTCATCGACCGCGCTGATGTACTGGAACAAGGACGCCTTCGCCAAGATCGGCAAGACCGAGGCGCCGAAGACCTGGGAAGATGTCGGCGCCGACCTCAAGGCGATGAAGGACGCCGGCTACGAGTGCCCGATGGCGATCAACATCTCGGCCAACGAAAGCTGGCAGCTGATGGAACAGTTCTCGGCGCTGCACAACCAGCCGATCGCCACCAAGAGCAACGGCTATGATGGCCTCGACGCGCGCCTGGAAGTCAACAAGACCAAATTCGTCCAGTACGTCACCGATCTCAAGAAGTGGTATGACGCCGGTCTCATCAAGATCAAGTCCAAGGATCTTGGCCAGGATATGGTCCAGGCCTTCGCCTCGGGCACTTGCCAGGTCATCCTGACCTCGGTCGGCGACCACGGCACCGTCGGCAAGACGCAGAAGGAAGGCATGAACTGGGACGTCGCCGAACTGCCCGTCTATGCCGGCACCGAGCGCAAGAATTCGCTCGTCGGCGGCGCTTCGCTGTGGGTTCTCTCCGGCAAGTCGGATGCGGAATACAAGGGCGCGGCCGCGTTCCTCAACTTCATCCACGACCCCAAGACCGCCTTGTTCTGGTCGACCAACACCGGCTACATCCCGGTGACCAAGTCGGGCTTCGACTACATGAAGTCGAGCGGGTTCTACGACAAGGCTCCCTACAAGGGCCGTGAAGTCGCGATCGCCAGCCTGACCGCTTCCGAACCGACCGAAATCACCCGCGGTGTGCGCCTGGGCAATTTCACCCAGATCCGCGCCGAGTTCGGTACGCAGATGCAGGCGATCTTCGCCAACAAGGTCAGCGTCCAGGAAGGCCTTGATACGTTGGTCAAGAATGGCGATGCCATCCTCGACCGCTTCCAGCAGACCTATCCGGGCAAGACCCTGCCCTAATCCCGGATAGCGGAGCGGCCGTCCGTCGAGACTCGACGGGCGGCCATTTCGTACAGGTTTTGATTTACGCATGTTCTTATCCCGAAACCGGGGCCCACTTTCGGGAGACATGCTTTAGTCTTCCGCCGAGAAAGCGGACTGGCGGTTCAACGGCATCGGCGGATCGATGGAAAAACGCGTCACTTTCGGGAAATGGACGATCGGCATCCTCTTCGCGGTGCCGCAACTCCTCCTGATCTTCACGTTCTTCTATTGGCCCGCCGGCCAGGCCGTTTACTGGTCGCTGACGCTGCAGCAACCCTGGGGCGGCGGCAACATCTGGGTCGGGCTCGACAATTTCCGCTCGATCCTGTCCAACGCCGATTACTGGAACTCCATCACCGCCAGCCTGGTTTTTGCCGGGCTCAGCACCGGGCTTGCGATGTTCATCGCGCTGGTGCTCGCGGCCCTGACCGATCGGCAACTCGCCGGCTCGCGTCTCTATCGCGTGGTGCTGATCTGGCCCTATGGCATCGCCGCGCCGGCGCTGGCGATGGCGTTCCGCTTCATCCTGGCGCCGGAAGCCGGCTTCATGGCCGTGGTCAACCGGGTCTGGCCCGGCTTCTGGGATCCCGGCCTCGATGGCGCCGACGCCATGGCTTCGATCATCATCGCCTTCTCGTGGAAATATGTCGGCTACAACTTCATCTTCTTCCTGGCCGCGTTCCAGGCCATCCCACGTTCGCTGATCGAGGCCGCCGCGATGGACGGTTCGGGCGTCATCAGGCGTTTCTGGGACATCCAGTTCCCGCTGATCACGCCGACGATCTTCTTCCTGCTGGTCATCAACATCACCGAAAGCTTCCAGGATTCGTTCGGCATCGTCGACATCATGACCGCTGGCGGCCCGGCGAACGCCACCAATCTGATGGTCTACAAGATCTATTCAGACGGCTTCAAAGGCCTCGATTATTCGGGCGCCGCCGCGCAGAGCATCATCCTAATGCTGCTCATCATCGTGCTCACCATCTTCCAGTTCCGCTTCATCGAGCGGCGCGTGCATTACAGGTGAGATCTCCATGGTCGAGCGCACTCCGTTCCTCAATGTCTTCACGCACCTGATCCTGTTCATCGGCTTCGTCTTCTGCATCGCGCCGTTCGTGGTCGTTGCGATCGCCGCGTCGCACAATCTCCGGGATGTCAACGATGTGCCGATGTCGCTGCTGCCGGGCAGCGACTTCTGGGTCAATATCAAGACCGCCTGGACGACGGCAGACCTCGGCCCCAAGCTGCTCAACAGCTTCATCATGGCGGCAGGTGTGGCCGCCGGCAAAGTGATCATCTCGGCGCTCACCGCCTTCTCGATCGTCTACTTCCGCTATCCTGGGCGCACCTTCATCTTCTGGCTGATCTTCGTGACGTTGATGCTGCCACTGGAGGTGCGCATCGTGCCGACCTACGCGGTCGTTGCCAATGTCCTGTCGCCCTATCAGGCCATTCTGGACGTGACCGGCCTGAGCTGGCTGATCGAGAAGGTGTCGGGCGTGCAGGTCTCGCTCAGCCTCGGGCTGCTCAATTCCTATACCGGGCTGATCATGCCGCTGATCGCCACGGCCACCGGCACGTTTCTCTACCGGCAGTTCTTCCTGACGGTGCCGGATGAACTGACCGAGGCGGCGCGCATGGACGGCGCCGGTGCGCTGCGGTTCTTCATCGATATCCTGTTGCCGCTGTCGCGCAACAACATGGCGGCACTTGGCACCATCATGTTCCTGTGGGCCTGGAACCAGTATCTGTGGCCGCTGCTCATCACCACCGACCAGTCGCACGCGACGGCGGTCACCGAGCTCAAGCAGCTGATCCCCAATGTCGGCGGCATTCCGGAATGGAACATCGCGATGGCCGGGACGCTGATCGTCATGCTGCCGCCGCTGATCGTCGTGGTGCTGATGCAGCGCTGGTTCGTGCGCGGTCTGATCGCCACCGAGAAATAAGAGGAGACAAGATGGCCTCCATCGCAATACGCGGCGTCAAGAAGAACTACGCCAAGACGCAGGTCGTGCACGGTGTCGACCTCGACTTCGCCTCGGGCGAATTCGTCGTCATCCTCGGGCCTTCCGGCTGCGGCAAGTCCACGCTGCTGCGCATGATCGCGGGGCTGGAAGAGATTTCCGATGGCGAGATCGCGATCGACGGCACTGTCGTCAACAGGCTGGAACCACGCGAGCGCGGCTGCGCCATGGTGTTCCAGAACTACGCGCTCTATCCGCATATGAGCGTGGCCCAGAACATCGGCTATTCGCTCAAGGTCGCCGGCGTGCCCTCGGCCGAGCGCATGCAGCGGATCCAGGCGGTCGCTCGCACTTTGGAGCTCGAACATCTGCTCGACCGCAAGCCGATGGCGCTTTCCGGCGGCCAGCGTCAGCGCGTCGCCATGGGCCGCGCGATGATCCGCGAACCGAAGGTGTTCCTGTTCGACGAACCGCTGTCCAATCTCGACGCCAAGCTGCGTGTGCAGATGCGCTCGGAAATCCGCAAGCTGCATCGCCGCCTGAACGCCACCTCCGTCTTCGTCACGCACGATCAGGTCGAGGCGATGACGCTCGCCGACCGGCTGGTGGTGATGAATGGCGGACGCGTCGAACAGGTCGGCACACCCGGCGAAATCTACACCCGCCCGGCCAGCCGCTTCGTCGCCACCTTTGTCGGCGCGCCGGCGATGAACATTCTGGAAGGCACGGTCGAACTCGACGGTCTGTCGCTGCTCGGCGGCGGTAGGCGCCTGGCTATCGCTCGCGCAGGCCTGCCGGTCGGCACGAAGGTGGCGATGGGCATCCGGCCGGAAGCCGTTCGGCTGGTTGCACCGGGCACGGCCGGTGCGCTCGACGCCACCGTCGACCTGGTCGAGGAACTGGGTGCGGGACGGGTGATCTATGTCGATCTCGACGGCGCGCCGTTCTCGGTGATGACGTCGGAGGCGGTCCACCCCGAGCCCGGCAGCGCTGTCGGCCTGAAGATCTTGCCCGAGGACATGCATTTCTTCTCGTCGGAGACGGGAAGCCGCCTCGATGTCTTCAAGGCGTCCGTGCCCGAGCCGGCGCTCTGATTTTCAGGCCTCCTTGAGCAGTGGCCGATCTGTTCAGCCGATATCGGCGAACGCATCGCCGCCTGAACTGTCCGTTGCGCGCCGGCAGTGCCGTCGCCCTTCAGGCGAACACATGCGCCTTTCCCGACACGGTGAGCCGCACGATTTCGCCGACCGCTGGCGCGTCCATGCCCGATTTGCGCAGGATCAGCGGCGTGTTGCCTATCGCGGCGGCGTCCGGCGGATCGGCGTTGTTCAGGAGCCGCACCGCGATCGTGCATGTCGCGCCGGCGAATTCCGATTCCGTCACCTCGCCGAACAACATGTCCGGCGTGCCCGACATGCCTTCGCGCGACGTCCGTTTCAGCCCGATCTGCTCCGGCCGCAGCATGATGCGGGCGACATCGCGGCTGTCCGACGTGTCGACGGCGATGCGACCCAGCGGCGAGTTGGCGAAGCCCCCCGAGATGCTCGCCGGCAGGATGATGGCATCGCCGAGGAACTCCGCGATCATACGGTCCTTCGGCTTGAGGTAGAGATCGCGCGGCGTGCCGACCTGCGAGAATATGCCGTCGCGCATCACCGCCACCTGGCTGGCGAAGGACAGTGCCTCGGCCTGGTCGTGCGTCACCAGGATGGTGGTGATGCCGGCCGCCTCCAGAAGCTCGGCCACCGCCTTGCGCATCGAGGCGCGCAGGCCGGTGTCGAGCGCCGAGAACGGCTCGTCGAGCAGCATCAGCCGCGGCTTCATCGCCATGGCGCGGGCCAGCGCCACGCGCTGCTGCTGGCCGCCTGAGAGTTCGTGCGGGCGGCGCTTGAGGATCGCCTTGTCCAGCCCCACGATATAAGCGAGCTCGACAATGCGCTCTGCGCGCTTGTCCTCGCCCCGGTCCATGCCGAAACCGATATTGTCCGATATGGTCAGATGCGGGAACAGGGCGCCGTCCTGTGCCACCACACCGATGCCGCGGCGATGTGCCGGGACAGCGGCGCCGCCATTGGCCAGCACCTTGCCGTCGAGCATGATACGGCCCTGGTCCGGTGCCTCGAAGCCCGCGATCAGCCGCAGCAAGGTCGTCTTGCCGCAGCCGGAGGGGCCGACGATTGCGGTCCGGCTGCCGCTGGCGACACTGAGGTCGATGCCGGCAAGGGCCGCGACCGGGCCGTAATGCTTTTTCAGGCCGCTGATTTCGAGAAAGCTCATCGTCCCGCCATCCGTTTCGACTGGACATAGAGCAGCCATGTCAGCGGCAGAGACATCGCCACCATGATGAAGGCGTAAGGCGCCGCCGAGGCGTAATCGATCTCGCCGCTGTAGGACCAGAACGCCATTGCCAGCGTGCGGGTGCCGTTTGGCGCCAGCATCTGGGTCGCGGTCAGTTCGTTCATGATGCCGAGCGCCACCAGCGCCATGCCGGCCGCGGCACCGGGCGCCGACAGGCGGATGGTCGTCGACCAAAGCGCGTTGAGCGGCGGCCTGCCGAGGCTGGACGCGGCGCGCTCGAGCTCGACCGGGGCCTGGGCGATCGAGGCGCGCAGGCTGACCAGGGCACGCGGCAGGAACATGAGTGCATAAGCGACCAGAATGGTGAACAGCGTCTGATAAAGCGGCAGGGCGATACGAACGGTGATGGTGACCAGCGCCAGCGCGATGACGACACCCGGTAGCGAGCCGACGATGTAGTTGCAACCCTCCAGCAGGCGCTGCAACGGTCCCGGCGCGCGGATCGAGATCCAGGCCATCGGCATGGCGGCGACGGTGGCAAGCAAGGCCCCGGCAAGCGACAGGAACAGTGTCTGGCCGAGCGCCGGGCCGATCTCGTCGAGACGCCAGACCTCGGCGCCGCCGGCGATGAGCCAGCGGCCGATGGTCACGAACGGCACGCCAAGCGCCAGCAGCGTGGTGACGGCAAGCAAGGCCAGGCTCGGGATCGTGGCGCGGCCGAGGTTCGTGCGTTGCTGGTAGCGCGCCGCGCCGGAGCCGACTCGGGCATAGCGCTCTTCTCCGCGCACCAGCACTTCGAGGCCCAGAAGCACGAAGCAGCAGGTCACCAGGACGCCGGCCAGCATGTTGGCGGCCGGTCCGTTGAAGGTCGACTGGAACTGGTCGACGATCGCCGTGGTGAAGGTATCGAAGCGGATGAAGACGTAGAGACCATATTCGGCCAGCAGATGCAGTCCGACCAGCAGCGAGCCGCCGCAGATGGCGAGCCTGAGCTGCGGCACCACGACGCGCCAGAACACGCGCCAGGGCCCAAGGCCAAGGGCTGAGGCCGCGTCCTCCAGGGCAGGGTCGAGGCGGCGCAGCGCCGCCGATATGGGCAGATACAGGAAGGGGAAATAGGCGATCACGGATACCAGCACGCCGGCCCACAGGCCGTGCAGCCCGGGAACCATGGTGATCCAGGCATAGGAGTGCACGAAAGCCGGAATGGCGAGCGGCGCCACGCACAGCCAGGCCCAAAGCCTGGCGCCAGGCAGGTCGCTGCGCTCGGTGAGCCAGGCCAGCGCGACAGACAGCACGATGGCGATCGGCACGGCCAGCAGGACCAGCAGGGCGGTGTTGACCAACAGTTCGCCGACGCGTGGCCGGAAGACCAGCGCCGAAACGGTTTCCCAGCCGGTCTGCACCGCGGTCCAGATGATGAAGGCGAGCGGCAGAAGGGCGAGCAGCGAGACGAGAACAGCGGCGGTGACAAGCCAGGGTGCCGCCCGCCGCGCCTTTCGGCGCATCGTCGGCGGCGAACCAGCGCGCGCGAGATCGACCGCAGGCTGCATCGGCTCAGACACCCCACGGTTGCGGCGCGGCGGCGGAAATAAAGGGACCACGATCGCGGTCAGGAACGCAGCGTGTCGTCATCGACGAATGCCATTTCGAAAACAAACGCTCCCGCGGAAGGCGAAGTCCCGCGGGAGCTCGGTCGGTTTGTCCTTATTAGGACGAACAGAAACTAAAGCAAGCCGGCTGCCGTCATCAGGTCGGTGACCTTCTTGGAGTTCAGCGTCGCGGCGTCGACCTTCGGTGCCTGCAGATCGGCCAACGGCACCAGTTTCGGATTGGATTCCGCGCCCTTGCCGACCGCGTATTCGAAGGAGGTTCCGTTCTTCAGCACTTCCTGGCCGCCCTTGCCCGTCACCCACTTCAGGAAAGCCTGGGCTTCCTTCGGATGCTTGCTCGAGGCGAGCACGCCGCCACCGGAGACCGAGACGAAAGCGCCCGGATCCTGGTTCTTGAAATAGTGCAGCGCGACGTTCTTGCTGTTCTCGCCGGTCTTGGCCTGATCGCCAAAGTAGTAATAGTGGTAGATCACGCCGCCTTCGATCTCGCCGGCGTTGACCGCCTTCATCACGGTGCTGTTGCCCTTGTAGGCAGTGAAGTTCTCCTTCATCGCCTTCAGCCAGTCCGCCGTCGCGGCCTCACCCTTGAGCTGCAGCAGCGCACTGACGATGGCCTGGAAATCGGCGCCCGAGGGCGAGGCCGCCCAGCGGCCCTTCCAGCTCGGGTCGGCAAGGTCGAGCAGCGACTTGGGCAACTGGTCGGCCTTGAGCTTGGTGGTGTTGTAGGCAAAGACAGTGCTGCGCGCGGCCACGCCCACCCATTTGCCGCTGGCCGCCTGATAGTCCTGCGGCACCTGAGCCAGCGTGTCGGCGTCGACCGGCGCGAACAGGCCGGCATTCTCGACCAGCACCATGGCCGGCGAGTTTTCGGTGAGGAACACATCGGCGGGCGAGGCGGCACCCTCGGCGACGATCTGGTTGGAGAAGTCGCTGTCGCCGCCATTGCGCAGCGTGACCTTGATGCCGGTTTCCTTGGTGAAACCTTCGGCCCATTCCTTGGCCAGACTTTCGTGCTGGGCGTTGTAGACGATGATGCCCGCATCCTCGGCCATCGCCGGACCGGCAGCCAGGCTGATTGCAAATGCGGCGACACCGGCAAGGGCAAGAAGGGGGGATTTCATAAGGTCTCCTCGGGTTGTCCGCGCTGCGGATGCGACCGAGTATCAATTCATGAATGCACTAGTCAAGATTGAATTCCGTTCATTACGGTTTTGCGCTTCGCGGCATTGATGGCGACATGTCACCCGATATGTGGGCCCGGCGGCCGTGGCTCCGGGATACAGCCGTCGATCATGGGATGAATCGTCCAGCGCTGGTCCAGCCCCTGCTGTGTCCGCTTGGTCTCGGGATCGAACGCGTCATTCAGCATGGCGCACCAGGTTCTGCGCAAATTCTCACAGCGTGTCTTGAACGCCGCGCTGCCGAGTCCGTCGCGCATATCCTGAGCGGTGAGGTCGGTGGCTTCGCCCGGAGGTTTGGGCGGGACCGTGCCCGTATCGGGAAAGTCCGGATTCCATTGAAGATAGTGCTTTGCGTCGACACCGGGCGCGGCATCGAATTTGACCACCGCCATCAGGGGATGAAACTCATGCCACCCCTTGTGGTAGCCGTCATAGACATGTTCGCCAAGGACGGCGACATGATCGCCCATCCTTATGGGCCCGAGCGCCTTGTCGCCGACATTGGCGTCCTCGACATTGCCGGGGTTCCAGTTGAACAGCCCATCCAGGACCGGTTTGACTGCACCGAAGTAGGATGCCGCTCCGCCGATGGCGCCACCAATGGCCCCTCCGAGCAATCCCCCAAGGAACGAGCCGATGGCGCACCCCACCGCACCCAGGAAGAACGATCCTATGGCGCAACCGACAGCCGCGCCGACACTTGCGCCGGCGGCCGCCGCAGCCGCGGTCACGACCAGGGCCGCCGTCAGCAGGATGACGATGGCCGGCGCCCATTGGCGCATCTTGATCCAGAAGTCGCCCTCGGCCTCGCAGTGCAGGCCCCAGCGTGCATGGTCGTCGGCGGGCGCATAGCCCAGATCCGTCTTCAGGTCATCGCGTGGGAGCAGCAATTCATGGCCCTGGAAGCCGTCATTGAGAATGTCGTTTGCCGGATGGGCCGTGACCTTGGCGGCAAATTCCGACACGACAGTGCCATTGGCATCGTAGCGATTGGCGGCGGCAAGAGCCGTCTGGTTCGTTTCGGCGTTGAGGATTTCGGCCGTCGGATGCGGCATGAGGATGACGTCGAAATACTGGTCATTGTCGAAGGCGCCGAGATCGCTGCGGAACGGATTGTAGGACACGATCCCGACGGCGCATTTCGGATTGTCCTTGTCGAGGCAGACCAGGCGATGGTTGAGCCATTCCGCGGCGGCCTTGTCGATCGTTGCCGTGGCCGAAGAGAGGAATGCGATGGCTGCGGCAAGGGCCGCACCGACCGGCCCGAGCAGCAAGCCGAAGGCGGCCGCCAGCCCGGTGATGACGATGATCTGCAGCGCCTGGCCGGCGAGGAAGGCCAGCCGGTCGTCCTCATTGTAGGGCTTGCCTCCGGCGGGATAGAGAAAGCAGCTCGTATAGTGCTTGTAGGCCATCGGAGCGCCTCAGCCTTTCGTCGCCGTCAGCGTCACGCCGCCGGTCATGGTGCGCGATCCGCTCTCGCTGATCGTGAAGACGTGGACGTTGAAGGTCTTCGTGCCGCGGAAGGCGGCGTCCTTCGGTTCGATCTCGACAGCAACCTCGGCCTCCTGGCGCGGCTGCAGGGAAAGCGTGTCCGGAACGATCCTGACCGACCAGTCATCCGGGACGGGAAACCGGCCATAGGCCTGTTCTTCCAAAGCTCTCGCCCAGCGCGCCTTGCTCTCGGCCAGGCGTGGCAACGGCGTGTCGCCCCGACCTTGGCCGTGTGGCGCCTCCGGGACACATGGCCGCAGTTTCGGCAGGCCGTAGCAGTCCGCCTCGATCTGGAAGCGGCGGGCGGCCGAAGCTTCGTTGCGGACGGTGAAGGCGAACTTTGCCGGAGACTGCATCTGGGCGATGTTGACGTTCTTCTGGCCAAGATTGTTGTTGGGATTGGCGTCATCGCCCCAGGAGAGCTGTGCCTGGAGACAGTAATGGCCGCCAATGGCTGGCGTGGTCCAACTGAACTCCGCATAGGCAGGGCAATCGATCGTGCCCTTGGCGCCGAGATTGACGGCAGTGCTGGCGATCGGATGAGAAACCGTCTGTGCGCCGAAGGAGAGATAGGACAGCGCCACCCCCACTCCGACCGCCGGGGCGTCATAGGACCCGTTCCAGACGCGGACGCGGACGCGATATCGACGGGCGGGCTGAAGCGGCCCGGTGACCAGTGCGGCGCCGTCGAAAATGTCGATATCGGGATTGTCCCAGGTAACGGCGAGCCCCTGCGCCATAAGGTAGTATTGGGCATAAAGAAGCGGATCGGCGCGCTTGTAGATATCGGGCGGCAGCTGGATACAGCAATCGTTCTGTGCCGGCTTCGGCAGCGGCTGGCCCTTGACCAGCCGGCAAAGCAGCATGCGTATCGTGGCAAACAGCACCTTCAGTCCGGCCGCGAGACGCTTCCAGAAATCGGCGGCGAACAACAAAAGGACGGCAATTCGAATGTGGTTGACCAGAGATCCTGCCATATCGTGTTTCCCACGCTGAGAGGACGCAAAGGCGATGCTTTTCTGGCGGAGGTATCGCCGCCAGCTGTCTAGAATGCTACTTTTTCGGTGATCTCTGTCTTCTATAGAAGTAGATCGCGGCGATAAGGACTATGACCGCAATGACAATGCTGCCTTCGAAAGTTCCCGAGCCATTGTCGGGAGAAAATCCAAAAATGCGTTCTATGAAATCCATCTTGGCCTCCCTCCGATCCTTTCACGCTATAGTAGGGCTTACGTTGCGTCAACGAAGGGTTTGACCGCGCTGTTTCTCACCCAGGGCGGCCGGGAGCCTGGGAATCCCGCATGGAGTTTCGTGGGTTGCCTCGCAAACTTTCGTGACTTGCCCATAGTTTGGCTTGGACATTATTTCGCCGGCCACGTAACAAATCTGCGCCGAGGCGCGAAAACCGGGGAGTGAACTCTTGTGAGCGGCAAGGACGAGGCCGAGCTTTCCCGGCTGTTGCGGGCCGCGATCGCGGGAGATGAAAAGGCCTATGCCGACTTTCTCCACCGGATTGCCGCGCTGGTCCGCGGTTTTGTGAGGCGAAAGATCGTGCAGGGCGGGGTCGATCCCGAGGATGTCGTGCAGGAAACCTTGCTGGCCATTCATGTGAAACGGCATACCTGGCGCCAGGACGCATCGGTCCTGCCCTGGGTCTATGCGATCGCCCGCTTCAAGCTGATCGACGCGTTCCGGCGGCGCGGTCGGCGCATCGAGATCGATGTCGACGATATCGCCGAGACCTTCGCCGAGCCGGAAACCGAAACCGTCAGTGAGCGCGACATCAACCGGGCCCTGGACGGGTTGCCTCCGGCACAGCGTTCCGTGGTCGCGGCCGTATCCGTGGAAGGCCGCTCGATCGGCGAGACGGCTGCGAAATTCGGCATCAGCGAGACGGCGGTGCGTGTGTCGCTGCATCGCGGGCTTGCCGCCATAGCCAGGCGATTTGGGCAGGGGCGATTCGGGCGGGAATGACATGAGGACCGAAGATCTCATCAAGGCGCTCGACGCCGATGCAAGCAGCAAGGCGATGCCGTTGCGTTCGGCCTGGTGGCTGGCTGCCGGTGCGGCCATTGTCATCGCGGCAGTCGTTTTCCTGCTGACGATCGGCCCACGCCCCGACTTCATGGTGGCCGCGCATACGATGCGCTTCCTGTCGAAATTCGTTTTCACCATCGTGCTGGCGGTCAGTGCCTTCGCCCTGATCCGCGCTTTGTCGACGCCAGGTGCCCCGACAGGTCTGGCGATGGCGGGGATGGTTGCCGCGCCGCTGTTGGTGGCCGTGGCGGTGGTTCTGGAGCTCTTCATGGTGCCGGAAGCGTTGTGGGGCACGCGCATGATCGGTTCCAACATGATGATCTGCATGAGCTTCATTCCGCTGATCGGCATTGGCCCGCTGGCGATCTTCCTGTGGATGCTGCGCTACGGCGCGCCGACGCGGCCGGTGCTTGCCGGCGCCGTCGCGGGGCTACTCGCCGGCGGACTGGCGGCGACCTTCTACGCCGCGCACTGTTTCGACGATTCGCCGCTTTTCGTCGCCACGTGGTACACGATCGCGATCGCTGCGCTCGCCTTGCTTGGCGCGCTTGGCGGGCGGTTCTTCGTGCGCTGGTAACAGGATACCTGCGACCACCCTCGCGCATACCGATCCTTAATCATGCCGGCAATTGTTTGCCGGTTGGCATGTCGCCAGTGCCCCGGGGCAACCTTTCCTTAAAATCGATCCTTCAGGGTTTAACGGAAAAAAGCGATTGCCCACGGGGGTGGTACAGATCGTGACTTTGCGAGGAATGATCGGGCCGGGACCCTACAAGCATGCAGCGCTGGCGCTGCTTGTGGCCGGTTTTGGCGTGGTGTCGGCCTCGTTTGTGCTGTCCAGGCTGGATCTTGGCGCGGAAACGCTCAGACTTTGTCTCCAGGTATCGGTAGCTGTGACAGTCTGCGCGCTTTTCTTCGCCTACCTTTCCATCGGCCGCATCTCGGAAGATCGACGACAGATGGCGGAGACAGAGCAGCGCTTTCGCCGGGCCATGCAGGATTCGGCGATCGGCATCGCCATTGTCGGGCTGGATGGGCGCATTCTCGAAGCCAATCCGGCCTTCGCCACCATGCTTGGCTACAGCCGCGACGAGATCGAGGCGCTGACCTTTTTCCAGATCACGCATCCCGACGATCTGCAGATCGGACGCGAAACGATGGACCGTCTGAAAGCAGGGACCGCCCATGCGTTTCACTTCGAGAAGCGCTATCTGCGCAAGGACGGCACGCCGGTCTGGGCGCATCTTGCCGGCTCCGTCATTCGTGACGAGAAAAGCGGTCGCCCGCTCTATCTCGTCTCGCAGATCGAGGACATCGACGCGCGCAAGCAGGCCGAGGCGCGCATCGCCGAGGCTGAGACGCGCTGGAATTTCGCGCTCGCCGGCGCCGGTCAGGGCGTGTGGGACCTCGACATGCGCAAGGGCGGCACAACCTATTCCTCGACCTGGGTCAAGATGCTGGGTTTCGACGAGGGCGAGCTTGATGGCGATCCTGACCACTGGCTGACCATGATCCATCCCGACGACCGCGAGACCGTCGCCGAAGCGGATCGTGCCCACGTTGACGGCAAGACCCCATTCTTCGAAGCCGAATTCAGGATGCGCCACAAGGACGGCCGCTGGATCTGGATACTCGACCGCGGCAAGGCCATCGAGCGCGACGAGGATGGGCGTCTGATCAGGGCCATCGGCAGCTTGACCGACATCACCCGGCGCAAGGAGATCGAGGAGCGTCTGACCGTATCGGCGGCAATGCTGGCCGATGAGAAGGAGCGGCTGCGGGTGACGCTGCAGTCGATCGGCGATGCCGTCATCTGCACCGATGCGGCGAACCGCGTCACCTTCATGAACCCGGTTGCCGAGAAGCTGACCGGCGTTTCCGGCGAGGCGGCTCTCGGCAAGACGCTCGGCCATGTCTATTGGGCGGTCGACGAGGAGACGGGTCACAGGATCGGCGTGACGCGGCCGGCAATCAGCGGGGAGGTTCCCTCCGACCAGAACAGCCGCGCCGTGTTGATCCGCCGCGACAACACACGCTGCAGCATCCGCCAGGTCGTGTCGCCAATCATGAACGAGCGCAACGAATTCTGCGGGCTGGTCATCGTCTTCCAGGACTTCACCGATGCGCGCGCGCTGCAGCGTCAGCTTGCCCACGCCGCGGCGCATGACGCATTGACCGGCCTTGCCAACCGCTCGAAGCTTCATCCGAACGATGGAGGAACTGGTCGAGCAGGCGCGCAAGGACGGCACGACGGCTGGGAGCGGCCATCAGTTCATGTTCATCGACCTCGACCATTTCAAGCTGGTCAACGACACGGGCGGTCACGCCGCCGGAGACGCCTTGCTGAAGCAGGTCGCCGAGGCCGTACGCGGCGTGCTTGGTCCCGAGGACATCGTCGCACGCCTGGGGGGCGACGAATTCGCCGTCATCCTGAAATCTGGTTCGACCGCCGGTGCCAGGATCGCGGCGCGCTCCATCATCGATGCGATAGCCGGCCTGAACTTCACCTGGGATGGCCGGCCACACGCGATCGGCGCCAGTATCGGGCTGGCGGCGATCAATGCCGACTGCGGCGAAGCCGATGAGATCATCGCAAGGGCCGACGCCGCCTGCTATGCGGCCAAGGCCGCCGGCCGCGGATGCGTCTGCGTGGCGCCGGACGGCAGTATCATCGACCACGGGTCGGAAGCGCCCAAGCCTCTCGCCGCGGCGTCGTGAGCGGCGGCCGGCGGATACTCTAGCGCGTCGGAACGGGATGCTCGCCGCGATAATCGTAGAAGCCACGCCCGGTCTTACGGCCGAGCCAGCCGGCCTCGACATATTTGACCAGCAGCGGGCAGGGCCGGTACTTCGAATCCGACAGGCCATCATGCAGTACCTGCATGATCGACAGGCAGGTGTCGAGGCCGATGAAATCGGCCAGCTGCAGCGGCCCCATCGGATGGTTGGCGCCGAGCCGCATTGCGGTGTCGATGGCGTCGACCGAGCCGACACCCTCATAGAGCGTGTAGATCGCCTCGTTGATCATCGGCAGCAGGATGCGGTTGACGATGAAGGCCGGGAAGTCCTCCGAGACCGTGATCGTCTTGTCGAGCTGCTTCACATAGGCCTTCGCGGCCTCGAAGGTCTGGTCCTCGGTGGCGATGCCGCGCACCAGCTCGACCAGCTTCATCAGCGGCACCGGATTCATGAAATGTATGCCGATGAAACGCTCCGGCCGGTCGGTCTGCGCGGCAAGCCGGGTGATCGAGATCGACGAGGTGTTGGTCGCCAGAATGGCTTCGGGATTGAGCTGCGGACAGAGCTGCGTATAGATCTTGCGCTTGACGGTTTCGTCCTCGGTTGCCGCCTCGATCACCAGATCGACGCCTGCGAGATCGGCCATCGCCGGTGCCGAGGCAATGCGCGCCATTGCCTGGTTGCGCAGCTTCTCGTCGAGCTTGCCGGAGCCCACCTGGCGGGCCATGTTGCCGCTGATGGTGGCTATGCCCTTCTCGATGCGTTCGGGCGATATATCGTAGATCAGCACCTTGTAGCCCGAAAGCGCGGAGACATGGGCGATACCCCCACCCATCTGGCCCGCGCCGATGATGCCGATCGTCTCGATCTTGCTCATTACACCGATCCCGTCAAAAGGCCTTTGCAGCCTGCTTTTTGTGCGGTGCAAACTAAAAGGGCGGGGCGACTTCGTCTACCCCACCCCAAGCATTTAATACGCTTTGCCAGAGAGCGTCAAAGCGCCTTCTGCAACTCCGGCAGAATGACAAAGAGGTCGCCGACGAGGCCATAGTCGGCAACCTGGAAGATCGGGGCCTCCTCGTCCTTGTTGATGGCGACGATGACCTTGGAGTCCTTCATGCCGGCGAGGTGCTGGATGGCGCCGGAGATGCCGACCGCGATGTAGAGATCGGGAGCGACGACCTTGCCGGTCTGGCCAACCTGCCAGTCGTTCGGCGCATAGCCGGCATCGACGGCGGCGCGGGACGCGCCGACCGCGGCCCCGAGCTTGTCGGCGACCGGCAGGATTACCTCCTGGAACTTCTCCGACGAGCCGAGAGCACGGCCGCCCGAAATGATGATCTTGGCAGAGGTCAGTTCCGGACGATCGGTCTCCGACAGCTTGTTCTCGACGAAGGAGGACAGGCCCGGATTGGCGGCCGCCTTGACGGTCTCGACAGCAGCAGAGCCGCCCTCGGGCGCCGCCTGGAAGGAGGCGGTGCGCACGGTGATGACCTTCTTGGCGTCGGTCGACTGTACCGTCTGGATGGCGTTGCCGGCGTAGATCGGACGCTTGAAGGTATCAGGCGAGACCACTTCGATGATCTCGGAGACCTGCGCGACATCGAGCAGCGCCGCGACGCGCGGCGCGACATTCTTGCCCGACGAAGTCGCCGGCGCGATGATGGTGTCGTAGCCGCCAGCCAGTGACACGACGAGGGCTGCCGTCGGTTCGGCGAGGCGCTCGGCGAGTTCGTCGGCTTCGGCGAGCAGCACCTTGCTCACGCCCTTCAATTTGGCGGCCGCGTCGGCAGCGCCCTTGGCGCCCTTGCCGGCCACCAGCACATGCACGTCCGAACCGATCTGCAGGGCTGCCGACAGCGCCTTGGCGGTCTGGTCGGAAAGAGTGGCGTTGTCGTGTTCCGCGATGAGGAGAATTGCCATTTTATCTGTTCCTTCCGATCTCAGAGCACGCCGGCTTCATTCTTGAGCTTGTCGACCAGTTCGGCGACGCTCTTGACCTTGACGCCCGCCTTGCGGCCACCCGGCTCCTCGGTCTTGATGACCTTGAGGCGCGGCTTGACGTCGGCGCCGTAGTCGGCCGGCGATTTCTCGTCGAGCTGCTTCTTCTTGGCCTTCATGATGTTGGGCAGCGAGGCATAGCGCGGCTGGTTGAGGCGAAGGTCGGCGGTGATGATCGCCGGCATCTTCAGTTCCACCGTCTGCAGGCCGCCGTCGACTTCACGTGTCACCTTGGCCTTGTCCCCGTCGAGCACGACCTTGGAAGCGAAGGTGCCTTGCGCCCAGCCGAGCAGGGCCGCCAGCATCTGGCCGGTCTGGTTGGAATCGTCGTCGATCGCCTGCTTGCCGAGGATGACGAGGCCGGGCTGTTCGGCGTCGACGACGCCCTTCAGCACCTTGGCGACGCCGAGCGGCTCCGTCTGCTCGTCGGTCTTGACCAGGATGGCACGGTCGGCGCCCATGGCGAGCGCGGTGCGGAGCGTTTCCTGCGCCTGCTGCGGGCCGATCGAAACGACGATGATCTCCTCGGCCTTGCCGGCTTCCTTCAGCCGGATCGCCTCTTCCACCGCGATCTCGTCGAACGGGTTCATCGCCATCTTGACGTTGGCGAGTTCAACCGCCGAACCATCAGCCTTCACGCGAACCTTGACGTTCGCATCCACAACCCGCTTCACGGGCACAAGGATCTTCATTTGCCTGTCACCTCTTCACGCTAGTTGGGCGCGCTATAACAGCCTGCGCCCGTTCTGAGTTGTCGAAAGCCGACATTCCTGACTGAATTCCGGCCAGACGGAATTCTGGCCGGATGGAAATTCTGGTCTTTGCCCGCCTTTGACTGCTCCTTAACAGCCTTGGGCTCGGACGGAGACGTTTCCGTAGTTGGGGCAACCCTTGACGTCAATACGCTGAAAGCGGCTCAAATCGGTTCAGTTTGGGCCAGCAGGGTTTCCCCGGCCCCAACGCGCCGTGGTGGTGGGTGGTTCGGGCGCCGCTGGCTGAGCCGCGACCGGTGGCTGGTCGGGAGCGGGAACCACGGTATCCTCGTCGGCGCCGGCAAAAAGCGGCACGCCGCGGCTGCGCAGGACAAGCACCAGCACCGCGCCTGCAATGATGCCGCCGATGTGGCAGGCCCAGGAAATCTGATCCTCGCCACCAGCAGCGAACATGAAGACCTGGAACAGCACCCACAGGATAAGCGGGATGAAGGCCGGAATGCGCAGTGGTATGCGGGCAAAGGCAAGCACCCAGACCTTCACCCTGGGATAGAGGATCAGGTAGGCGACGACCACGCCGGCGATGGCGCCGGAGGCGCCGATCAGCGGCACCTGCGAGTCCCAGGCGACGAAGCTTTGGAAGGCGGCCCCGGCGACGGCGCACAGGAGGTAGAAGATGAGGTAGCGGATGTGGCCGAGGGCATCCTCGACATTGTCGCCGAACACCCACAGGAACAGCATGTTGCCGCCAAGGTGGAAGATGTCGGCATGCAGGAAGGAATAGGTGAGGTAGCTCAGGCTTTCGGGGATGACGACAAAGCGAGGGTCGAGTTCGGCCGTGTCATGGACGACGGACGGGATGAAGCCGAGGCCAAGCACGGCGGCGTTGGTGAAGTTCTCGCCGCCGAGCGCGGTGACGCAATAGACCAAAGCGTTGACCACAATCAGGCCGATCGTCACATATTGCAGGCGGATGTGGCGCAGCCTGTTGGTGTCGTAAAGCGGGATGAACATGCGTGTCTGGCCCCTCCCGCTTTCGGTCCGTTCAGCGGTTCTTGCCGGGAACCCATAGCACGTCGGCATTTCCATTGTCATTGACCGCCCGGGCGGCGACAAACAGGAAGTCCGAGACGCGGTTGATGTATTTCAGCCCGTCGCGATTGACATGCTCGCCCGGATCTTGAGCGAGCGCCACCATCAGCCGTTCGGCCCGCCGTGCCACGGTGCGGGCAAGATGCAGGGCAGCGGCAGCGGGCGTGCCGCCGTTGAGCACGAAGGATTTGAGCGGCTGCAGATTCTTGTTGAGGAGGTCGATATCCTTTTCGACACGGTCGGTCTGCACGGGCGTGATCCGCAAAGGCTCATAGCCAAGCGGCTTGCCGTCGTCGGGTACGGCAAGGTCAGCCCCGAGGTCGAACAGATCGTTCTGGATGCGCGAAAGCATGGCATCGATCGCCAGGTGGTTCGCTGCCGTGTGGACACGGGCAACGCCAATGCAGGCATTGGCCTCGTCGACCGTGCCGTAGGCATCCACCCGCAGGTCGGATTTCAGCCGCCGCTCGCCAGTACCGAGTCCTGTTGTGCCGTCATCGCCGGTGCGGGTGTAGATCTTGTTGAGCTTGACCACATCGCCTCCCGAACGGTGCTCATTTGCGGGTGAAATACACCGCCAGCAGGATCAGCACCAGCGCCACGGCCTGCAGCATGACGCGTGCCTGCATCAGCTTGTTCGAGGTGACGCCGGAACCGCCGCGCATCATGTTGATGAGGCCCCGGATCAGCACGATCACCACGGCGGCCATGACCAGAATGGCGAGGATATTGAAGACGGTTGCCATTGTTGCGTTTCCAGTTGTTTTCGCGTTCAGGCGCGTTTGGCCATCAGGCGGTAGAGCATCGATGCCGGCAGGATGCGTTTGAATGCAGCGCCGATCCTGGCCGGCACCGTTACCACATAGTGCGGGCGCGGGCGCCGCGACAGAAGTGCATGGCGCAGAACCTTGTGGACCACTTCCGGCCCAGGCTTCAGCGCCGATTGGCTGCCGCCGGCCCGCAGCCGTTCCAGCTGCGCGGCATAGTCCGCACCGTGCACGGAATTCTCGATATCGATGTTTTTCAGGAACCAGGGCAGGCCGTTGCTGGCGATCTTCGATTTCACCGGTCCCGGTTCGATGAGCGAAACATGAATGCCGCTGCCTTCCAGTTCCTGGCGCTGGCAGAGCATCAGGGCCTCGAGCGCATGTTTCGACGCCGAATAGGCGCCGCGAAAGCGCACAGGCACGAGGCCGAGTATCGATGAGCAATGGACAATGCGGCCATGACCCTGGCGGCGCATCACCGGGACCAGACGGCGGGTCAGATCGTGCCAGCCGAAGAAATTGACCTCGAACTGCTCCTTGAGCGCGGCCACCGACAGGTCCTCGACCGCACCGGCCTGCGCGTAGGCGCCATTGTTGAACAAGGCGTCGAGCCGGCCGCCGGTGCGTTCGAGCACTGAAGTCACCAGGGCGGCGATAGAATCCGGTTCGCCGTAGTCGAGGTAAAAAGCCTCGATGCCGTCCGCTTCGAGGGCTGCGATGTCTTGCGGCTTGCGTGCCGTCGCGAACACCCGCCAGCCCTCGGCCTTCAACGCTCGGGCGCAATAGGCACCTATCCCCGAAGACGCGCCGGTGACGATGACGGTGCGCAACTCCGCCGCTGGAGAATTCGTGGTTTGACGAAGGGTTGCCATT
The DNA here is from genome assembly GCF_056868045.1 of Mesorhizobium sp. HAY1-8B. Taxonomy (NCBI): domain Bacteria; kingdom Pseudomonadati; phylum Pseudomonadota; class Alphaproteobacteria; order Hyphomicrobiales; family Phyllobacteriaceae; genus Mesorhizobium; species Mesorhizobium sp. HAY1-8B. The sequence goes on along the minus strand of NZ_CP200321.1, from coordinate 50,768 downwards.
TGCCGCATTCACTTCCCATATTCGCGGCGTCTAGACAATCGAAGGGGAGCGCGCGTTTTGCTGCGGAATATTGTCGCCCTGCGCCGCGTGCTCTACGACGCGCTCGGTCATTTCAACACCGATGACGGCTGGGCGATGGCCAGCCATCTGGCGATCACTTCGCTGATGGCGCTGTTTCCGTTCCTGATTTTCGCCACGACGCTGGGCAGCTTCCTTGGCGCCGAGGCCTTTGCCGACACGGCCGTGCACCTGGTCTTCGACACCTGGCCCGATCAGATCGCCAAGCCGATTGCGCATGAGGTGCTGAATGTGCTGACCGTCCGGCGCACCGACCTGTTGACCTATGGCGTGCTGCTCGCCGCCTACTTTGCCTCGAACGGCATCGAGGCGCTGCGCACGTCGCTCAACCGGGCCTATCGCGTCACGGAGACGCGCGGCATCATCTACCGTCGTGTGCAGAGCATCTTCTTCGTGCTGATCGCCACCGCCGGGTTCCTGGCGATCAGCGTGCTCCTGGTGTTCGCGCCGTTGCTGGCGCGGCTGGCGGAAGCCCATTTCGAGTGGATCAAGCCCTATACCGGCACGATCACACTGTGGCGCTACGTCATTGCCTCAACCGTCATCATTGGTGGGCTGTTTGCCGTGCACTACTGGCTGCCGGCCGGCAAGCGCCGCTTCGTCTCGCTGGTGCCGGGCATCGTCTTCACGCTGGCGGCGTGGCTTATCGGCTCGACGATGTTCGCCACTTATCTCGACCATTTCTCGTCCTATGTGACGACCTATGCCGGACTGGCCTCGATCATGATCGCGGTGGTCTTCCTCTACATCGTCTCGGCGATCTTCATCCTTGGCGGCGAGCTCAATGCCGCGATCAGCCGCTATCTGGAGGCGCGTGCAAGGGTCGGCTGAGCCGATACCGGCCGGATTGAGGAGCCGAGAATTGAGGAATTGAACAAGAAGCACACAGCGCCAGATTTGGCCGCTTTCCTCAGTTCCTCAGTTCCTCGATTCTTCCCCTGGTCTGCCGCGCCGTTGCCAGGCCAACGCCGAAAGTCGTGATGGCCATGCCAACGATCTGCAGCGCGTTGAGTTGCTCGTCGAACAACGCCCAGGCGATGATCGCCGTTACCGCCGGGACAAGGTAGAACAGCGAGGCGACCTTTGACATCTCGCCGTCGCGGATCATCACCATCAACAGGAAGATGGCGCCGAGCGACAGCACCAGTACGAGCCAGGCCATGGCGAAGATCAGTTCGCCGTTGATGATGACGGTGTGTGTCTCGAAGGCAAGCGCGGCAAGGATCATCAGCGAGGCGCCGCCGACATATTGCCACATGGTGGCGGCCACGAGGTCGCCGCCGGAAGCGAAACGCTTCTGCCAGATGGTGCCGGCGCTCATGCCGAGCACCGAAACCAGCGAGGCGGTCAGGGTCGCGACGGTCACGCCGCCGCCCAGCGCCCCGAGTTTTGGCCACAGCACGATGACGATGCCGATCAGGCCAATGCCAAGGCCAAGCCAGTGGCGCGGCAGGATTGCCTCGCCGAGGAACTTGCCGGCAAGCACCGCCGTGATCAGCGGTTGCAGGCCAACGATCAGGGCTGAAAACCCGGCCGGCATGCCCCTGTGGATGGCCCAGAAGACGGCGCCGAGATAGACGCCATGCATGAGCACACCGGCGCCGGTGGCGTGCAGCGCCTCCTTGCGGGTGGCTCGCTTCGAGCCCAGCACCGGCATCAGGACAGCCAGCAGGATGGCGGCGATGACGAAACGCGCGGCGAGGAAGGTGAAAGGCTCCGCCCATGGCATGGCGTAGCGCGCACCGATGAATCCGGTCGCCCACAGGACGACGAAGGTTGCGGGGATGAACCGCTTGATGCCGTGCATTTTCCGGAGACCGCCGCGTTGGGGAGAGTTGACCGTGGCGATGCTCTAGTCCCGTTCAACGCAGCGTGCAAAATGAAACGATTGATCCATGCATCACGGGAATTCAACGGAGCGGTGGGTTCGACAGGGCTTTCCAGAGCCTCGCTGGGCTCACAGACCAACCATCCGCCTGATGTCGGCAGGTGTCGCGCCGGCCCCGCGCAGCTTGGCAAGGCCAGTGTCGCCAAGGCTCTTCGACAGTTTTCGCCCGTCCGGCCCGAGGATGAGCCGATGGTGGAAGTAGGCGGGTTGCGGCAGCCGGAGCAATTCCTGCAGCAGGCGCTGCACGCCGGTGGCTGAAAACAGGTCCTGTCCGCGCACGACATGGCTGACGCCTTGCAGGGCGTCGTCGACAATGACGGCGAGGTGGTAGCTGGTCGGGATGTCGCGCCGTGCCACGATCACGTCGCCCCAATCCTGTGGACGGGCCTCGACCGGGCGCGTCGCGGATAGCGTCTCATCGGTGAATTCGGTCCAGGCGAGGACCTTGCCGACACGCGCCCTGGCGGCGCCGACATCCAGCCGCCAGGCAAAAGGCTCGTTGCCGGCGATGCGCCGTTTGCGTTCTTTCACCGGCAGCGCCTTGTCGGCGGGGGGATAGAGCGGCACGCCGTCGGGATCGCGCGGCCAGTCACGCCCGCGCTTTTCGCTGTCGGCGATGAAGGCCCTGATGTCGCCTCGGCTCATGAAGGCGGGATAGACGAGTTCTTCGTGGATCAGCCGGTCAAGCACCGCCTGATACTCCGCGAAATGCTCGGACTGGCGGCGCACTGGCTCTTCCCAGCCAAGCCCCAGCCATTTCAGATCCGCAAGCACGCCCGCCTCGAATTGCGGCGTGCAGCGCGTGGTGTCGATATCCTCGATGCGCAGCAGCAGGCGGCCGCCAGTGACCTTGGCGAGCTTCTGGTTGAGCAGCGCCGAATAGGCGTGGCCGAGATGCAGTTCGCCGTTGGGGCTGGGCGCGAAGCGGAATGTCAGGAGCGTCATGTCTCGGGCGGCAATCGGGTTGTGCTGCTGTTTCGGCGGTTGCTACCTTGCGGCACATTCCAGGACAAGGAAACCCATGCAACGCATCGCGACACTGGACGACATTGCCCGCGGGCTCGATGCGCTTTGCATCATCGATCCGCGCCTGGAAAAGGTGCGCGGCATGGCCGGCGAAGTGCCGCTCAGGCTGTCCGAGCCGGGCTTCAGGAGCCTGGCCTCGATCATCGTCTCGCAGCAGGTCTCCCGGGCGAGCGCCGATGCGATCTTCGGCCGGCTGACGAAGCTGGTCGACCCGCTGACGCCGCAGGCGATCCTTGCCGCCGGTGAGGACATGTTTCGCGAGGCCGGCCTGTCGCGGCCCAAGCAGCGCGGACTCATCGCGGTTGCCCAGGCCGTGGCCGACGGGCTCGACCTCAATCACCTCTGTTCGCTCGACGCGACCGATGCGATCACGGCGATGACCGCGGTGCCCGGCATCGGCCCCTGGACGGCGGAAGTGTACCTTCTGTTTGCCGCCGGGCACCCTGACATCTTTCCCGCGCGCGATGTCGCGTTGCAAACGGCGGTCGGCCATGCGCTCGGCATCGACCCGCGTCCGCCGGAGAAAACACTGATCGCATTGGCCGAATCATGGAGCCCGTGGCGAGGTGTCGCATCGCGGCTTTTCTGGTCCTATTATCGCGAAACCAGGGGCAGGGACGCCGCGCCGCCGTCCTGAATCCGCAAAAAAGCATAAAAATCGGGGGGTTTTGACGCTTTGGGCAAGCGACAATCCGCTTCACATCCCTGTCATGTCGGGCTTACAGTATCCGCGCCGTTCGGGTCTAGAACCAAGGAGGTAAACACGTGACGGTTGCCGTATCTCCGGATGGGCTTCCAGCACTGGTGCTGAATGCGGATTACCGTCCGCTCAGCTATTACCCCTTGTCGCTCTGGTCCTGGCAGGATGCCATCAAGGCGGTGTTCCTCGACCGGGTGAACATCGTCGCAGAATACGAGCATGCGGTGTCCTCGCCGACCTTCTCCATGAAGCTGCCGAGCGTGGTCAGCCTGAAGGCCTATGTGAAGCCGTCCAGGCATCCGGCCTTCACCCGCTTCAACGTCTTCCTGCGCGATCGCTTCCAATGCCAGTATTGCGGCACGCCCGAGGATCTGACCTTCGACCATGTCATCCCGCGTCATCGCGGCGGCGCGACGACTTGGGAGAATGTCGTCGCCGCCTGTTCGCCCTGCAACCTCAGGAAGGGCGGCATGATGCCGGCGCACGCCAAGATGTTTCCGCTGCAGAAGCCTTATCAGCCGACGGTGCATGATCTGCACAACAACGGCCGCCTGTTCCCGCCGAACCATCTGCATGAAAGCTGGATGGATTATCTCTATTGGGATGTCGAGCTGGAGCCATAATGTCGGTGCCGGGAGCCGATTGGCCGACGCATGTACAAGATCACGATCGAGTGCCTTGACGTTGCGCCGTCGCTAGGCCCGCAAGCCGCCGTCGACATAGAGCAAGAGTTTCACGCCGAACGAACTTGGCACCAGCAGCCCAGCTGTACCTACGCGGACGGCAAGCTTCTGCTGGTCGCAAGAAATGACTTTGACGCCGACGCAAAGGCCCTGCTCGATGATTTCTGGGACTGTCTCGCTGCGTATCTTGGGGAACACGGAGCCATGAACATCCTCAGCGTCGAGCAGGTCTGAAGTTGTCCTGATCCGTATCAGTCGCGGGCTAGCGCACCCCGGAACGCGACGGCGGCCAGGATGAGGCTGGCGATGGCGTTCCAACCGGCCAGCGACAGGCCGAGGATGCGAAGGGCCGCCTTGTCGCAGGAGGGCGGCACGAATTTGTCGAGCGCGTCGAGCACGCCCTTGCCGCCGGTGTCCACCGGGCCGGCGCCCGCCGTGCAGTCGGTCGGGCCGGCCCACCACTGCCATTCGACGCCGGAATGGTAGACGCCGAGATAGAGGCCGTAGAGCATCAAGAGACCGCCAATGCCCAGCAGGCCGCGCGTCAGCCATGCGGGCGCGCGCAGCATCGATGCGATCACCGCAAGCACCATCAGCGGCACGCCGATATAGTAGGGGGTGCGCTGTTCCAGGCAGAGATGGCAGGGGATGTAGCCGCCAATGTACTGGAAGCCGAGCGCCGAGCCGACGGTCGCGGCCATGGCGACGGCGAGAAACAGGGCAGTCCGCGTCCGCTGGCGTCCGGTATCGACATTCATGGTCGCTGTCATGGGTCTTTCGTCCGTTGTGTTCGCCACCCGCCGGGTCCGCTTGCCCTCAAAACCGTCACCCGGTTTTGAGGGCGGGGCCTCAGAGGGCGTATTTGATCAGGATATAGAGCAAAATCAGGGCAGCCGCGGCAGCGCCGACGATCAGGCCAAGGCGCCTTTCGATGAACTCGCGGATCGACTCGCCATAGCGGCGCAACAGCCAGGCCAGTAGCAGGAAACGGGCGCCGCGCGCCACGATGGCCAGCACGATGAACAGCGCCAGATTGACGCCGATGACGCCGGACAGGATCGTCACCACCTTGATCGGCGGCAGGTGCGCCGCACCCGAGGTGATCAGCATCAGGATGATGAAGCCGACGCCCGACGAGGTGCGCAGTTGCTCGAACTCATCATACTTGCCGTAGAATTCGAGGATCGGCCGTGCCAGCGCCTCATAAGCGTAGTGGCCGATGAACCAGCCGGCAATGCCGCCCAGCACCGAGGCGACGGTGGCGATCAGCGCATAGCGATAGGCACGATCCGGCCGCGACAGCGCCATCGGCAGATAGAGCACATCGGCCGGCACCAGGAACACAGAGCTCTCGACGAAAGCGATGAAGGCCAGCCACCATTCGGCGGATTTGCGGGCCGCCAGCGACAAGGTCCAGTCGTACAGTCCGCGAAGCATCGGCTCTCCTACTGCATGTGGTCCAAAATGCGCAGCCGCCCGGGGACAACGGCAGGGATGAAAACAGAGGCACAGGCTTGCGCGTCGGTCCCCTCAGACGCGCCACGCTTCATGCGCCGCCTGTCTAGAAAGATTTTCCGCGCCGCACAATGGCAGCGCCGCCACGAAATCGAAAGGCGCAGTTGGTCGCATCCGGGGATAGCTGAGAATTGGCCAGTTGACGAACAGGCCTCCGACCGTATAGTCCGCGCCCATCCAGGCTGTCCGGCCTGAGCCCCTATGGCGGAATTGGTAGACGCGCTCGACTCAAAATCGAGTTCCGCAAGGAGTGCTGGTTCGATCCCGGCTAGGGGCACCATTCCATGTTCAGGAACTGATCCGTATTGCTCGCCTGCCCATGATGCAGGGCAAACCCCGCCGACAGGATTGAGGGCGAAGACCGGCTACAACGCCAGCCTGCGCCCTCTCCAATCCGTTCAGAGCGAGTGCTTATAGCCGATCGCGATATTCCATTTGTCGCCCGCGAGATCGTTGTAGGGGGCTGAAGTGGTATCGGTCTTCTTCCAGGAATAGCCAACACTGGCATAGACCGCGTTGGTGGAGTCGATGCTGTAGGTCAAGCCGGTGGCCAGCTTGGGTGTTTCCCAGGTGGTGTTGAAGGCATTGCGGTAGCGGAAGTTGAAGACGTTCCAGGTCCATTGCTTGGAGACCTTCCAATCGCCCGCGATATAGAGGGCGTAGTAAGGAACATTCGCATTGGCATCCGCATCCTTGATGATGCCCGTATCGTGCCAGGTGTAGCCGAGCCCCAGGCTGGGGGTCAGGGTGAAGGCATCCGTGACCTTGATTTTGTAGCCGAGGCTGGCCTCGGCGTAGTACTGGGATTTTCCACCGGTCTTGAAGGTGGGCTGGATAAAGATGCCACCGACGAAATTGTTGTCGAAATTGTGCGAAACGCTGAGCTTGAAATAGGTGTCGGCAAGCGACCGGGCGGTGTTGCTGCCATTGTCGATGGCGTAGAATTCCGGGCTCCCCTCTATTGCAATCGTCCAGGTCGGCGCTGCCGGTGGCGGGGCTTCGACCAGATCGGCGGCAAAGGCTGATGTGGCCATGGACAAGCAGACGCCCAATGGGGCGACGATGGTGCGCAAAAGCATGGTCTTTCCTCGAGATGTAGCGGCCGCATCGGGATGGAGCGGCGCGTTGGATGTGGCGGTGATTTTGCTAGGCGCGCGCCATTACAGTTATGTGACGGTGTGCCATTCGTGTGGACGACTTTGCCCATACGGCTCGCGACAGGGTCTCTGCGGTGCAGATTGGCCACACCGACAGCACGCTCACACCAGCCGGTTGCGCGGCGGCCGGGCAGCCATCTAGCCGGTGGCTAGAAGGGGGATCCAGTCCCCGAATACATGTCTAAACAGGATCAAGAAGGCCGATCAACAAGGCCACCCAAAGGCCGGGTAGTCGCAGACTGGGGTCCGGCATTCAGCGTCGTCTCAGCAGGCTCTTCATCCGATTGCGCAGCAGGCGCGCCATGTTGCGGGTCTCGCGGTAGAGATGCAGTTGCGAGGCGGCCTGGCGGGCGAGGCGGTCGGCGTCCGTGGTCAGCCCGATCACCAGCGTGCCGATCGGCTTGCGCTCGCTCCACAACCTGCTCATCACCGGATGGTCGGGCACCGCGCAGGAATCGGTCATCATGATGTTGGGATCGTCGAGATGCTGCCGGGTGACCTCGATCATCAGCAGCGTACCCGGCGAATAGGCGGCCAGCGTCTCGTCATAGGCCGTCTTCCAGGTATAGGCGACGCCGGCTTCGACGAAGACGATCAGGCAGGCGATGGTGCGGCCGTCGAGCGTCAGCGAATGGATGCGGCACATGTCCTGTTCGGCGAGCCGGTGCACGGCCTCGCGGGCGAAGGCGGCGCGGAAGCGGTCGATCGCCATGGCGGTGCGCTCGCGGCCCTTCCAGCCGGACGCTTCCAGCGTCAGGAAGCTCTCTATGGCGTGGCGGATTTCCTCGGGGCCGCGCGCCACCACATGCTCCAGCCTGCCGAGGTCGGCAAGGCGCCGCTTCAGGCGGCGGAACTCGCGATAATGGTGCGAGCGCAGCGATGCCTTCAGATAGTCGTCGCCGTCGAGTTCGCTCTCTAGCACCGGGCGCAGGGTCTGGCCGGTGGTGACCAGCGTCAGGCCGCGCGTTTCGGCCACGGTGCCGAGCAGGCTCGCCACCGGGCCGTCGAGCCTGATGTCGGGGAGCACGAAGACTTTCGGCAGTTTGAGATGCGGGCGCGACAGCATCGAGAAGAAGTCCTCGACGACGCCGACCGGATCGTCGCGGTCGATCAGCGGCGTGCCGAGCGGACCGAAGGGGCTCGACCAGGTACGCATCACCGGAACGCCGAGCGGGACCACCGGGCGCTCCACCGAGATCGGCACCAGGAGGCGCAGCCGGTTGCGGTATTCGTCGCCGTCGCGGATCACGGCCAGCCGCACTTCACGATCCTCCAGCCGGGGCATGGCGGGTGCCAGGAAGCGCGGGTTGAAGAAGACGTTCGGCTCGATCGTGCGGGCGCAGAGATAGTCCAGCTCCTCGACCAGGTCGAAACCGGCCGATGCCGGATAGATGGCAAGCTTGCGCTCGGGCCGGTTGTTGGCGAAGATTTCGATATGGGCGGGGTCGGGGTCGCGCGCCAGCCCGGCAAGACCAGAGACCATGGCGCCGGCGGTGCCGCCGCTTGTTTCCTCGAGCAACGGGATGGCGGCCATCAGGCGGCTCCTTTGGCTGGTACGAAGATCGCCATGACGATGCCGAGCTTGCGCCACACCGTGAAGGACAGCGCGCTGGCCTCGAAGATCATGGCAAAGGCGGTGGCCATGGCCGCGCCCCACAGGCCGAACATCGGGATCAGCACCACGTTGAGGCTGATGTTGAAGGCCAGTGTCATGGCATAGACGGCGGCGCAGATGTTCTGGTTGCCGCTCATGGTGAGGAGGCTCTCGCAAGGGCCGACGGCGGCGCGGGCCACGACGCCGAAGACGAGCAGGAACAGAAGCGGATAGCCCGCAGTGAATTCGGGGCCGAAGAGCACCAGCATGGGTTTGCCCAGCGCCAGCACCAGCAGCGCCATCAGCAGCGAGGGCCAGAAGGTCCACGACACCGTTTCGCGGGCGAAGGCGGCAAGCTTAGCCGGCTCGCCATGGGTGAACTGCGCATAGCGCTGGGCAACACCGGCCTTGACGGCGAAGTAGACGAAATGCACCAGAGCCAGCGTCTTGACCGTGGCGAAATAGACGGCGACGTCGTTGGGGTCCATATAGGCGCCGACCATCAGCACGTCGGCATTGGTGAGCAGGAAGAAGAAGCCTTCCACCAGGAAGATCGGCAGCGAGACGATGAACCATTGCGCGAAATGCACCTTCATCGGTCCGGCCGGGATCTGCTTTTCCATACGGTGGGTGACGCCGATCAGCTGGGCAAGCGTGGTGACATAGGTGGCGGCGATCGAGGCGAAGATCGCCGTCCTGGCATCGGCGGCGTAGCCGGCGTAGAGCATCAGCGCCATGAACAGCAGGATCAGCACCGGCCGTATCAGATAGGTTGGCGACAGGGCGAAAAGCGCCCAGCTGTTCGCCCTGGCCTGGCCCTGCAACAGATCCGACACCGCGATCATCGGCAGGCAGATGACCCCGAGGATGAACGGTATCACGTAGTAGTTTTCGATCCAGGGCGCCGCCAGCCAGACGCCGAGCGCGCCGAGCCCGGCGATGATGGTCGAGGCGATCAGCACGAACAGGCGGCTGGCCACGACGATGCCGCGCAGTTCGTCCATCATGCCGCGCTCGCGGTATTCGGGGATGAAACGGATGACCGAGGTGTGGAAGCCGAGGCAGGCGAGGTTGCCGACGATGACCATCGTCACCCAGACAAGTACGAAGATGCCGTATTCGAACGAGCCCATCCAGCGCGCCATCAGCACCTGGCTGATGAATGCGATGACGGCGCTGACGATGCGGATGGAGAAGGCGATGACCGACATGCGGCCGGCCTCGCCGCGTTCATCGGCGGTGAACAGCACGGCGTCGATGCGGCCAAGCAATGGCCCCATGCGCAGCGCCAAGCGCTGCGGCAAGAACCGCCCGGCAGTCGTGGCCGCGGAAAAGCGCACCCCGAATATTCTCCATTTTCCGCCTCTTTTTCAGGCTTTGGTGTAGCGGAGACACATTAAGAAACGGTTGGGTGACAGTGGGGATGCGTGGCGGATGAAAGCCAACGATTTGGCTTTTCGAGCAACGAACGGTGAAGACCCGGTCCGCCTTCGGGCGGATCAAAAGGTCCAGTGGACCTTTTGAAGGGGCTGAACGCCCGACGGGCAGGGAGCCATAGCGGAGGGCCGGCGACCGCCTAAGTGGGTGAAGCCCAGAATCCGCTTTTCGAGATCCGCCGTGTTGCGGAACACCAACGACGATACGGCTAGAGGACACAGGCCAAATCTTGGAACTCAGCGCCGCCCTCATCCGCCCTTCGGGCACCTTCTCCCTGTATCGTGACGGGGAGAAGGAAGAGCGCTTCCCTTACGCGAACGCGCCGTGGCAGTGCTTGTATTTCTTGCCGGAGCCGCAGGGGCAGGCTTCGTTGCGGCCGACCTTGCCCCAGGTCGCCTGGTTGTTCGGGTCGCGGTCTTCGGGGGCGACGACGGCGTTGCTGTCCTGGCGCACCAGAAGCGCGGTCTCACCGTCGCCAAAATCGTTCTCGCCGGTGGTGCCGTCGATATGCGAGCCGAACATGTCGGGCGCTTCCGGCGGCGGGGCTTCGGCGGCCTGGCGGACCAGTTCGACGCGCATCAGCTGCGCGGTGACGGCCTGGCGCAAATTGCCGAGCATTGCCTGGAACAGCTCGAATGCCTCGCCCTTGTATTCCTGCAGCGGATCGCGCTGGGCGTAGCCGCGGAAGCCGACCACCGAGCGCAGATGGTCGAGATTGACGATGTGCTCCCGCCACAGGTGGTCAAGCGTCTGCAGCACCACCGAGCGCTCGACATAATTCATCACTTCAGGCCCGAAACGCTCGGCGCGCTCCCTGGCGGCGGCGTCGGCGGCCTGCGTGATGCGCTCGCGGATGTCGTCCTCCGCAATGCCCTCTTCCTTGGCCCACTCGTCGACCGGCAGGTCGAGGTTGAGGAATTCGGCGACCTCGGCCTTCAGCCCGGCGACATCCCACTGCTCGGCATAGGCGTTTTCGGGAATGGCCTTGGCGACGATCTCGTCGATGACGCCCTCACGCATCTCGGCAATGGTTTCCGACAGGCCCTCGCCGTCCATCAGTTCGATGCGCTGCTCGAACACCACCTTGCGCTGGTCGTTCGAGACGTCGTCATACTTCAACAGGTTCTTGCGGATGTCGAAGTTGCGCGCTTCGACCTTCTTCTGCGCCTTTTCCAGCGCCTTGTTGATCCAGGGATGGATGATCGCCTCGTCTTCCTTGAGGCCGAGCTTCTGCAGCATGCCGTCCATGCGCTCGGAGCCGAAGATGCGCATCAGGTCGTCCTGCAGCGACAGGAAGAATTTCGAACGGCCGGGGTCGCCCTGGCGGCCGGAGCGGCCGCGCAACTGGTTGTCGATGCGGCGCGATTCATGGCGCTCGGTGGCCAGCACATAGAGGCCGCCGGCGGCCAGCGCCTTTTCCTTCAGGCGCTCGACATCGGCGTGGATTTCCTTTTCCCGCGCCTCGCGCTCGGGACCTGCAGGCATGTCGCCCAGTTCTTCCTCGATGCGCATCTCGGCGTTGCCGCCGAGCTTGATGTCGGTGCCGCGGCCGGCCATGTTGGTGGCTATGGTGATGGCGCCGGGCTTGCCGGCCTGGGCGACGATCGCCGCCTCGCGCTCGTGGTGGCGGGCGTTCAGTACCTCGAAATCCTTGAAGCCTTCCTTGCGCAGGCGCTCGGCCAGTTGCTCGGACTTCTCGATCGAGGTCGTGCCGACCAGCGTCGGCTGGCCCTTGGCACTGGCCTCGCGGATCTCCTTGACGATCGCCTTGTACTTCTCCTCGACCGTCCGGTAGACCTCGTCGTCCTCGTCCTTGCGGATGACCGGCAAATTGGTCGGGATTTCGGTGACTTCGAGGCCGTAGATGTTGCCGAATTCCTCGGCCTCGGTCAGCGCCGTGCCGGTCATGCCGGACAGCTTCTTGTAGAGGCGGAAGTAGTTCTGGAAGGTGACGGAGGCGAGCGTCTGATTCTCCGGCTGGATGGCCACATGCTCCTTGGCTTCCAGCGCCTGGTGCAGGCCTTCCGAATAGCGGCGGCCGGGCATCATGCGGCCGGTGAATTCGTCGATGATGACGATCTCGCCGTTACGCACGATATAGTCCTTGTCCTTCTGGAACAGCCGATGCGCTTTCAGCGCGTTGTTGACGTGGTGAACGATGGCGACGTTCTCGACGTCATAGAGCGACTCGCCTTTCAACAGGCCGGCGTCGCGCAGCAGGTTCTCCAGCTTCTCGGTGCCTTCCTCGGTGAAGATCGAGGTCTTCTGCTTTTCGTCGATCTCATAATCCTGCGGCTGCAGCTGGATGATGAAGGTATCGATCGTGTTGTACATTTCCGAACGGTCCTCGAGCGGACCGGAAATGATCAGCGGCGTGCGCGCCTCGTCGACCAGGATGGAATCGACTTCGTCGACGATCGCGTAATTGTGGCCGCGCTGCACCATCTGGGCGCGCTCATACTTCATGTTGTCGCGCAGATAGTCGAAGCCGAGTTCGTTGTTGGTGGCGTAGGTGACGTCGGCAGCGTAGGCGGTGCTGCGTTCCTCGTCGGACAGGCCATGGACGATGACGCCGACCGAGAGGCCTAGGAATTTGTAGACGCGGCCCATCCATTCGGAGTCGCGCGTGGCGAGATAGTCGTTGACGGTGACAACGTGGACGCCCTTGCCGGCGAGCGCGTTGAGATAGACCGGCAGCGTCGCGACCAGGGTCTTGCCTTCGCCGGTGCGCATCTCGGCGATGCCGCCATTGTGCAGCACCATGCCGCCGATCAGCTGGACGTCGAAGGGGCGCATGCCGAGCACGCGGCGCGCGGCCTCGCGTGCCGTTGCGAAGGCCGGGACCAGCAGGTCGTCAAGGCTGGCGCCATTGGCGATATCCTGGCGGAATTTTTCCGTGCGGCCGGCAAGCTCGGCATCGGAGAGCGCCCGCATCTCGTTTTCCATGGCGTTGATCGCCTCGACGCGGGGCCGGGTTGATTTGACCCGACGGTCGTTGGAGGAACCGAAAACCTTACGGGCGAGACCGCCGAGACTGACCATCCAATGGTCCTTTCGATAGAATTCTCAATCTTGAGACAGGCGCCGGCCGGCCCCATCAAATCCGCGTGAACGCACCGCCTGAATGCGGGCAAACACAAAAAGCGCCCGGAAAACGGTTCTGGACGCCAAGTCGTTGGACAGATAAGAGGGGGCTCAACTGATGTCAACGCCGCGCTGGCCATGCCGGTCGCGCCAAATTCCGCCACAATCTGGCTGATCTGGAAGCCATCCCTCCTTACAATCCTTCACCGGAGTCATCCTTATGTCCTTGTTGTTCCGCCGTGCGTCGCTCGCCAGCCTTGGCTTGGCCTTCGGCCTGTCGGCTCTTTGCCTGTCGCCGCTGATGGCGCAGGAGACCGCTCCTGCTGCTCCGGCCGATGCGGCGGCACCCGCGGCGGCGCCGGTCGATCCGAACGCCGTGGTCGCCACGGTCAACGGCCAGCCCCTGACTGAAGCCGATCTGGTGCTTGCCGAAGGCGAGCTGTCGCAGCAATTCGCGCAGCTGCCGCCCGAGCAGCGCCGCGCCGCGGCCCTTTCGGCGGCCATCGAGATCCGCGTCATGGCTGCCAAGGCCGTTACCGACGGTCTCGACAAGGATCCCGACTTCCAGCGCCGCATGGCCTTCCTGCAGCAGCGCGCGCTGCATGGCGAGATGGTCGAGAAGGGCGTCGTCGACAAGGTCACCGACGCCGAGGTCCGCGCCCGCTACGACCAGGAGATCGCCAACACGCCGCCGGTCAACGAGGTGCATGCCCGTCACATCCTCGTGAAGACGAAGGAAGAGGCAGAGGCGATCATCAAGCAGCTCGACGGCGGCGCCGACTTCCAGAAGCTCGCCAACGAGCACACCAGCGATCCCTCGGGCAAGTCCAATGGCGGCGACCTCGGCTGGTTCGGGCCTGGCCAGATGGTGCCGGAATTCGACAAGGCGGCCTTCGCGCTTGAGGTCGGCAAATACACCGAGCAGCCGGTGCAGTCGCAGTTCGGCTGGCATGTCATCAAGCTCGAGGACAAGCGCGCCAAGCAGCCGCCGGCCTTCGACGAGGTGAAGGACCAGGCCAAGCAGGCGGTCATCCGCGACAAGTATTTCGCGCTGGTCAAGTCGCTGCGCGCCGATGCCAAGGTCGAGATTCCCGACGCCAAGCTGAAGCAGGCCGTCGATACGATGGAAGCCGGCAAGTAAGCCTGGACGTTTTTTCAAAAAGGGCGCGGCAGCCAAGGGTTGCCGCGCCCTTTTTTTGGTGTCGCCGATGCCGTTATCCACCGGGCGCCGCTATGCCTTGCAGGAGATAGCGGACCATCTTGCGTATCGTCGCCTCAGGCTCGTCGAGCCGGTTGGTCAAGAGATGCCGCCAGGCATAGGAAGCGACGAGGTCGGCGACGACGCCAGGGTCGATATCGCTGGGGATCTCGCCCCTTGCCTTGGCGCGCTCGATGATCAGGCCGGTGTGGGTGCGGCGTCCTCCGGCATAACCGGCAAGGGCCGCGGCCGCGGTTTCATCCGACTGCGCCTCGGCGATCAGCGACCTGAACACGTTGCCCGACGATGTCTCGCGCCAGTGCGCGAACAGATTGACCAGGAAGCCGACGAGATCCTCTTCCAGGCTTCCCGTATCGGGGACGTCGACGCGCTTCTGGCGCTGGTAGACTTCGAGCAGCAGGGCCGCCTTGCTCGGCCACCAGCGATAGATGGTCGGCTTGCCGGCGCGGGCGCGCCGCGCCACCGCCTCGATCGAGAAGCCGGCATAACCGGCCTCGATCAGCACGGCCTCGGCGGCCTCCAGAATCGCTTCGGCGCTGTCGGGGTTGCGCCTGGCGCCAATCGATCTGCGTGCCGGATCGGCGATTTCGCTCATTGGCCGTTCCTCCTGAAGCGGGTCTCGTCTCGGCTGGAACAACAACCCGCCAGCAACTCTTTTGCCTCACCACATTCTTGCTCGGACAGGAACCCTCCGAAGCACAAGCGCTCGTTTTCCTGTCAGCATTCGTGCGGACGTCAAATGAAGCCATTTGGCCGCAAAAGCGCTGATGCCAACATATGCTCACATTGAGATGTTCATACATCATCGCTTGACGAAACGGAACGGTTCGTTCTACCCATCGGAACGTTCCGTTCCGATGGGTATCGCCATGACGACCATTATCGCATCCGGCTCCGCGCCCGCCGAGACGACGATTTCGAGTTGGATGACCTTTCTGCTGGCAGCCGCCTGCGGGCTGATTGTTGCCAATATCTATTATGCACAACCACTGATCGGCCCGATCGGCGCCGAACTTGGCCTGCCGCCACATGCGGCGGGCCTGATCGTTACGATGGCCCAGATCGGCTACGGGGTGGGCCTGCTGTTCATCGTGCCGCTAGGCGACCTCATGGAGAACCGCAGGCTCGTGCTTGGCATACTCGCCGTGGCAACGCTCGCCTTGCTTGGCGCGGCAATTTCGACGCAGCCAATGGCTTTTCTGGCCGCGATGCTGTTTGTCGGCCTTGGCTCGGTCGCGGTACAGATGCTCATCCCCTATGCGGCGCACCTTGCGCCGGAAGCAAGGCGTGGCCGCGTGGTCGGCAATGTCTCGGTGGGATTGCTGCTGGGCATCATGCTGTCACGCCCGTTTTCCAGCTTCATCACCGCGCTGTCGTCCTGGCATGTGGTCTACTTCGCCTCTTGCACCGTCATGATCCTGCTGGCCGTGGTGCTGCGGTTCGCGCTGCCCAGGCGCGTGCCGACGGCGCGTCTGAGCTACGGCGCGCTGCTGGCGTCCATGGTGCATATTGCGCGCACGACGCCGGTCCTGCGCCGGCGGGCTCTCTACCAGGCATTCCTTTTCGCGGCTTTCAGCCTGTTCTGGACGACGACGCCACTGCTGCTGGCCGGTCCAGATTTCAGCTTGACGCAGCGCGGCATCGGCTTGTTTGCTTTGGCCGGCGTCGCCGGCGCAATCGCCGCGCCGCTCGCCGGCAGAGCCGCCGACCGCGGATGGAGCCGGCCGGCAACCGCCTTTGCCATGTTGTGCGTCGCCGTCGCGTTTCTCGTAACCCACATCGCCCGCAGCGGTTCGCCGCTTTCGCTGGCGCTGCTCGTCGCCGCCGCCATCGTCCTCGACTTCGGCGTGCAGACCAACCTTGTCCTGGGCTATCGGGACCTGTTCGCGCTCGGCGCCGAACATCGCAGCCGTCTCAACGGGCTCTACATGGCGACATTCTTCATCGCCGGCGCAATCGGCTCGGGCGTTGGCGGCTGGGCGTATGCTCAAGGCGGCTGGCCACTGGTGTCCTGGATCGGCCTGGCACTGCCGGTTGCAGGACTGCTCTGTTTCGCCACCGAATTCATGTCGCGCGAAAGCGCGTGAATTCGCGCCGCAGCTTGTCGGCGATGTCGAGCGCGTCGTTGACCGGATTGGCCAGCGTCACGGCCTCGGCATAGGTGCCGTTGCCGATGACAGGCGCCACGCGCCGCGCCGGCTCAGCGTCGGCGCTCAGCAGCAAAAACCCCAGAAATGCCCATGCGAGGATCGCAAGCCTGCCCATGGGGCGCAATCATGGCGCCACAGGCGCCGGCGACGCCAACAGATTTGAAATGAAGGCTTAATCCGGCGTGGTTGGCCGCCCCGGCAGGCGCGGCGAAAACGCCCTTGCGCCCGCGCGCCGTATCGGGCAAACCGGCCTTCCCTTGCGATTTTCCCGCCCGAGGTCTCCATGTCCACGACGATTTCACCGCTCGCGCCGAAGAAATACCCCAAGATGCCGGTCATCGAAGGGGTGCGGATCGCCACCGCCGAAGCGGGGATAAAGTACAAGAACCGCACCGATCTCCTGGCCATGGTGTTCGACGCCGGCACTACGGTCGCCGGCGTGTTCACCAAGTCGAAATGCCCCTCGGCGCCGGTCGATTTCTGCCGCCAGAACCTTGGCGCCGGCAAGGCGCGGGTGCTGGTCGTCAATTCCGGCAACGCCAACGCCTTCACCGGCAAGAAGGGCCGCGACTCCACCGCGCTGACCGGCGAGGCCGCGGCCAAGGCCGCCGGCTGCACGGTAAGTGAGGTTTTCCTGGCATCGACCGGTGTCATAGGCGAGCCGCTCGACACAACCAAGTTCAGCCATCTGCTCGCCGGGCTGGTCAGTGATGGCAAGCCCGACCTGTGGACCGAGGCGGCAAAGGCCATCATGACCACGGACACCTATCCGAAGGTGGCGACGCAGACGATCAAGCTCGGCGACACCGAAGTCACCATCAACGGTATCTCCAAGGGCGCCGGCATGATCGCTCCCGACATGGCGACGATGCTCTCCTTCATCGCCACCGACGCGCCGATCGCGGCCCCAGTGCTGCAGGACCTGTTGTCGCGCGGCACGGCCAAGACCTTCAACGCCGTGACCGTCGACAGCGACACCTCGACCAGCGACACGCTGCTGATCTTCGCCACCGGCAAGGCCGCGAAGCGCGGCGCGCCTGAGATCACCGACCCGAAAGATGCACGACTGGGCCAGTTCCGCCGGGCGCTCGGCAAGGTGCTGAAGTCGCTGGCGCTGCAGGTGGTGCGCGACGGCGAGGGCGCCCGCAAGCAGGTCGAAGTGACCGTCACCGGTGCGAAATCGGCCCGCTCGGCCAAGCGCATCGCGCTGTCGATCGCCAATTCGCCGCTGGTCAAGACGGCGGTCGCCGGCGAGGATGCCAATTGGGGCCGTGTCGTCATGGCCGTCGGCAAGGCAGGCGAGCCCGCTGACCGCGACAGGCTGTCGATCTGGTTCGGCGACAACCGGCTGGCGCATGAGGGCGAGCGTGATCCGGCCTATTCGGAAGAAAAGACCTCCGCCTACATGAAGCGCGACGATATTCGTATCCGCGCCGATATCGGCATCGGCCGCGGCAAGGCAACGGTGTGGACTTGCGATCTCACCAAGGAATACGTTGTCATCAATGGCGATTATCGGAGCTGACGGTTTTGGCTTCCAGGCATCCGGCAAGCATGCTCGCGATCGTGCGTCGCTACGAAGCGGCCGGCTTTCGCGCCTGGCCGGCGGCGGCCGTCCATTATGACGGCACCTGGGTGGTGCGGCTGACAGCCGGCCATCCGGCCAAGCGGCTGAATTCGGTCAACCCGCTCGATCCCGGCGACATCCAGCACATCGCCGACCGTATCGGCCGGGCCAGCCGCCGTTTCGATGCCTATGGAAGGCCGCTGACGTTCCGCATGTCGCCGCTCTCGGGCCCAGATCTGGCCAATCATCTCGACAAGGAGGGCTGGAGCCGGTTCGACGAATCGCTGGTCATGCGGCTGCCGCTGGCCGATGCCCAGCTCGACGCCGCCATGGACCAGATTCCGCTCAAGGACATCAGCCGCTTCATCGGCGCGTCGCTCAAGGTCAGCGGCTCGGACGTTTCGCTGCGGCCCGGCCTGTCGGAGATCATAGGCGCCATCCAGCCCGAGGCCGGGCTGTTCGCGCTCGAGGATGGCGCAGAGGCGCTGGCGACGCTGATCTGCGTGCATGACGGCGATCTTGCCGGCCTGTTCGAGGTCGCCACCGACAAGTCGGCGCGCAACAAGGGCCACGGCCGCAACCTGATCCTGTCGGCGCTCAAGTGGGCCAGGCTGCGCGGCGCGCGCGAAGCCTGGCTGCAGGTCGAGGCCGGCAATGCGCCGGCGCTTGCGCTCTACCATTCACTCGGCTTCGAGGAAGTCTACCGATACCACTACCGCCGGCCGCCCGGTCATGAATGAAGTTGGGCATGAATGATCTGGTGAATACCGGCAAGCGCCTGCTCCTGGTCGCGGCCTGCGCGCTGGTCGACACCGACGGCCGCGTGCTGCTGGCGCAGCGACCGCCAGGCAAGCAGCTTGCCGGCCTGTGGGAATTTCCCGGCGGCAAGGTGGAGCTCGGCGAGACGCCGGAACAATGCATCGTCCGTGAACTGCATGAGGAGATCGGCATCGAGACCGAGATCCCGTGCCTGGCGCCGCTCACCTTCGCCAGCCATTCCTATGACGACTTCCATCTCCTAATGCCGCTGTTTGTGTGCCGCCGCTTCCGGGGCATTGCGCGGCCCAGGGAAGGGCAAGCGCTGAAATGGGTGCGGCCAAAGCAGATGCGCGACTATCCGATGCCGCCGGCCGACGCGCCGCTGATTCCGTTCCTCATCGATCTGCTCTGAGGATTTGTTTTGACGCAATTCCGGACGGAAAACCGCTTCACACTTTTCCTGGAATTGCTCTGACGATCGGGACCACGGTCCATATCAGCCAGCGTTAATGGAAGATTTATCTCATCATGAAAAATTGATGCATGGCCGTGTCCTTGCGGCCGCGTCGCCAATTCGCTGGGGAGCGATCGTATGAGCCTGGACAGGGATTGGGATTCGATCCGGCCCGACCGCAGCTTTCGTGCCGCCGATGCGGGCATGGGCATCCTGCGCATCACGCTGCTGTTCGGGTCGGCCGCGGTGGCGCTGGCGCTGATCGCGACCCCTTTCCTCGACCGCCAGACGCACTCGCAATCGGCGCGCGATGATTATTCCGGCGGTCTCGACATGACGGCGACCGGCTCGATCAGTCATCGCGGCACCTACACGGTGCGCCGCAGCGTGCTGCAGCCGCAGCCCGATTCAGTCTGCATCATCGGTTCCGACGGCAGGACCAGCGGCGACTGCTGACATGGTTAAGATATTTTGGAGACGGGGGCGGTTTCACCGCCTGTTAAGGCTTTGCCATTAACCTTTCTTAACAGATCGGCGGTAAAGTCCAGGCAAGGGGGATCGAGGTTATGAAAACAATGCTTCTGCGTTTTCTGGCAGATGAGACCGGCGCCACAGTCGTCGAGTACGCCCTGATCGTCGCGGTGCTGTCGCTGACGATCATCGGCGGTATCGGCCAGGTCTTCAACTCGATCACCTGGCTGTTCAGCGACAACACCAGCAGGCTTTCGAACGCCTTCGCTTCGCCTTGACCGCAATCGCGACGAGCGCATCAGGATTCGCCGGAACCCTCCAGTATAGCCTTCAGCGAGACCTTGGCTGAACCCGGCTTCAGTGGTTTCTGCTGCGACGCATCGGGGGCCCAGCCAGACATCCACACCATCGAGAAACTTGCCCGGATTCTACCGTCGGGGTCGGAAAACCGCTCGGCGTAGATTTCCGCGGCACGGGCAAACAGTCTACGCGTGCCCGGCCGCCGGCTGCGATCGGCAAGGGCGCTGGTTTCGCCCATGGCGCGAAGGTCGGCCATCAGGGCAAACAAATTGGCATAGCGCACCGTCACGGTCTCGACGTCGGCGACCGGCAGAGCAAGACCGGCGCGCTGCAGCAGCGCACCGGCATCGCGCACGTCGGTGAAGGGTATGATGCGCGGGCTGACGCCGCCATAGAGTTCGGTCTCGGCCGCAAGCAGGCACTCGCGCAACTCACTGAGTGTGCCGGCGCCAGCGAAGGCGCCGAGGAAAAGCCCGTCCGGCCGCAGCGCGCGGCGGATCTGAATCAGCATGCCGGGAATGTCGTTCATCGCCTGCAGCGACAGAAGCGACACCGCCAGATCGAGGTTTTGCGGCTCGAACGGCACGGTTTCCAGCGGTGCGACCAAGCCGGCGGCACCATCGAGGAAAACCGCGTCCGTCTCGACGCGGACGATCTCCGTCACCTTGCCGCTCGCGGCGAGCATATTGGCCGCGGCCGGCGTCTGGCAAAACAGCACCGCGGCCTTGCCGAACCTGCGCTCGACGGCACCCAGCCGGTCGGCAAGGTCCTCGGCGGCGCGGTTCATGAGGAAATCGGCACCGTCGACCGGATGGGTGAGCGCACGCCACTTGTGCGCCAGCCACAGTGAGGTATCGATAATAGGCTGCAACGGGCGGATCCTTGTTTGTCCACGCCCTGATATAGTTGGTATGATGGCACGGAGAACCAACCACGTGGCCGATCCGATGCCAGAGATCAAGTCCATCGGGATCAGGAACCTCACCCGATCGGCCCTCGGCTGGCCGGCGCGTATCCTGTTTCCGCCGGTCTGCGCCGGCTGCCGCCGTCATGTCTCGCAACCCGGGGTGCTGTGCGGCGCCTGCTGGCCGAAGCTGCGGCTCCTGGAACGGCCGTGGTGCCCGGTGATGGGCACGCCGTTCACCCACCATATGGGCGAGGGCTTTCTGTCGGCCGAGGCGATCGCCGATCCGCCGCCCTTCGAACGGGCGCGGGCAGCCGTCGCCTATTCCGGCGTTGCCCGCCAGATGGTGCAAGGCCTGAAATATCAGGATCGCACCGATCTTGCGCCCTGGATGGCGCGCTGGATGGTGCGGGCGGGCGCCGATCTCATCGCCGAAGCCGATGTGGTTGTGCCGGTGCCGCTGCACTGGCGGCGTTTTTTCCGGCGACGGTTCAATCAGTCGGCGGAATTGGCGCGTGCGGTCTGCGAACTCAGCGGGCTGTCTTTCGCGCCCGCCGCCATGCGGCGCGTGAAACTCACCCGCCAGCAGGTCGGGCTGGAGCGGCAGGAGCGCGAGGAGAATGTGCGGGCCGCCTTTCGGGTGCCGGTCGAGGCGGAAATCGAGATCGCCGGCCGCAGGGTGCTCCTGATCGATGACGTCTACACGACCGGCGCCACCGTGCGCGCCGCCACCAAGGCGCTGAAAAAGGGGGCGCCGGAGCCGTCGACGTGCTGACCTTTGCCCGCGTGTTGCCGGGGGACTTCCGGGCGGACGAGTCCGCGACTATATAAGTCGGCAACGAAAGTGGAAATTCGTCATGGTGGATGTCACGATCTATACGCGCATGATGTGCGGCTACTGCACGGCAGCCAAACGGCTGCTGGAGCGCAAGGGCGTTGCCTATACCGAGCACGACGCTTCATTTTCGCCGGAGCTGCGCCAGGAGATGATCTCGCGCGCTCACGGCCGCACGACCTTTCCGCAGATTTTCATCGGCGAGACGCATGTCGGCGGCAGCGACGACCTCCACGAGCTGGAGGCCGAAGGCCGGCTCGACAAACTGCTCGCCAACGGCGCGACTATTTGAGGATTGATGATGGGTGTTTTCAAGGCTGCCGCCGTCCAGATGCGTTCAGGCGAAAGTCCCGAGCGCAATGCGGTCGATCTAGAACGGCTGGTGCGTGAAGCGGCAGGCCAGGGCGCTACCTACATCCAGACGCCGGAAATGACCGGGGCGCTGATCCGCGACAAGCAAGCGCGCGCAGCCTCCTTCACCTCCGAAGACAAGGACATCATCGTGGCGACCGCGCGCAGGTTGGCGCGCGAACTCGAGGTCTTCCTGCATATAGGCTCGACAGCCATCCTGCGCGCGGACGGCAAGCTCGCCAACCGGGCGCTGCTGTTTGGCCCGGATGGCGCCACGCTCGCCACATATGACAAGATACACATGTTCGATGTCGACCTCGACAATGGCGAGAGCTGGCGCGAATCCTCAGCCTATGAACCAGGCACCAAGGCCGTCGTGACCGGGGTTGCCGGCGCCAGGCTGGGCTTTGCGGTCTGCTACGACCTGCGGTTTCCCCAACTGTTCCGCGCCGAGGCGCTGGCCGGCGCCGATATTCTGACCGTGCCCGCCGCCTTCACCCGCCAGACCGGCGAGGCGCACTGGCATGTGCTGCTGAGGGCGCGCGCCATCGAGAACGGTGCCTTTGTGGTCGCCGCCGCGCAAGGCGGCCTGCATGAGGATGGCCGCGAGACCTATGGCCATTCGCTGATCGTCGATCCCTGGGGCCGCGTCATCGCCGAAGCCGCGCATGACGAGCCGGCGGTGATCGTCGCCGAGATCGACCCGGCGCAGTCGCTTGCGGCGCGCAAGAAGATCCCGAATTTGAAGAATGCGCGGGAGTTCGACATCAATGCCGGCGAGGTCGACGCGCCGCGCCTCAGGGGTGCTGCCTCTTGATCCGCTTTTCCCTGATCTGCGAAAACGAGCACGAGTTCGAGGGCTGGTTTCGCAGCAATGACGATTTCGATACCCAGAAGAAGCGCGGCTTTGTCGATTGCCCCAGCTGCGGCTCGCACAAGGTAGAGAAGGCCCTGATGGCGCCGGCGGTTTCGACGGCCCGCAAGCAGGAGACCATCGCGCTCGCCATGGGCGAGGCGCAGAAACGGGCCCTGGCGCAACTCAAGGCCATGGCCGAGAAGGTGCGCGAGAATGCCGACTATGTCGGCGACAAGTTCGCCGAGGAAGCGCGGAAAATCCATTTCGGCGAAACAGATCCGCGCGGCATCTATGGCGAGGCGACGCTCGAAGAGGCCAAGAGCCTTGCCGAGGACGGCGTCGAGTTCATGCCGATCCCGGTGTTTCCGGACGACCGCAACTGAGCGGTTAGCTCACGTTTGCGATCAATTTGCCAAGCAGCCGGGCCAGCATCTCCCGTTCGGCGTCGCTTAGACCGGCGAGAATTTCATGCTCGTTGGCGACGTGGGCGGTCAAGGCCTCGTCGATCAAGGCCAGACCTTTCCCGGTAAGCCGCACGACAATACCGCGCCGGTCATTGGGGTGCGGGCCGCGCAAGATCAATCCGGCCTTCTCCAGCCGGTCGAGCCGATTGGTCATGGCGCCCGATGTCACCATCGTCGCTTCATAGAGAGCGGTCGGCGTCAGCGCGTACGGGGCTCCGGAGCGGCGCAGCGTCGCCAGCACGTCGAATTCGCCGGCCTGCAGTCCGAAACGGGCAAACAGCGGGGCGAGGCGATCACGCGCGATCAGCGACGAGGCTTCGTTCAATCGCCCGAGCACCGCCATCGGCGAGACGTCCAGATCCGGCCGCTCCCGTTTCCACTGCTCGACCGCCTTTGTCGCGCGATCCATTTGTCTCACCATTAAATATCTTGACGTTAAGAATCTTTGCGTTATCTTACCTCAAGATACAGAGCCGGCCAAGCGCCGCAAGTGCCGAATGAGTGACGGGACCATCCGATGAAGTTTCTCTGGGATTCGGCGCTCGGCCTGCTGGTCGTCACGGGCGGCCTGCTCGGGCTGACGCTGCCCTTCGGCAAGCTCGCCACGGCAGCTGGCGTGCCGGCCATGGTCTGGGCTTTCGTCATCTCGCTCGGTGCCGGCGGCGTGCTTTTGTGCGTACTTTTGTTGCGCGGGGAGCGTGTCCAGCTCACCGCGCACAAATTGCGCTATTTCTTGGTCACGGCCGCCGTGTCCTATGCCGTTCCCAATCTCCTGATGTTCTCGGCCATTCCGCACCTTGGCGCCGGCTACACCGGCATCATGTTCACGCTCTCGCCTGTCATCACGCTGGTGTTCTCGATCCTGCTGCGTGTGCGGCGCCCGAACATGCTGGGCATAGCGGGCATTGCCGTCGGCTTCGTCGGTGCCGTCATGGTGGCGGTGACGCGCGGAGAGGCCGGCCAGCCGGCCGACCTTTTCTGGGTGGTCATGGGCCTGCTCATTCCGGTCAGCCTTGCCGCCGGCAACATCTACCGCACGGTGGATTGGCCTGAAGGCACCGGCCCGATCGAGCTCGCCGTCGGCAGTCATCTGGCGTCGGCGGCGCTGCTGATCGCCGGTATTCTCACCCTGTTCGGCATCAGGGCCTTCGCGCCGCTCGGCGGCGTGCCGCTGGTCGTCGTCGCGCAAGTCGCATCCGCGTCGGCGATGTTCGCCTTCTTCTTCCGGCTGCAGGCGGTCGGTGGCCCGGTCTATCTCAGCCAGATCGGTTATGTTGCCGCCGCGGTCGGCCTATTTGCCGGCACGATCTTCCTTGGCGAACACTACCAACTGCTGACCTGGATCGGCGCCGTCATCATCACCGCCGGCGTGTTCATCACCACCAGGGCGCAAAACCAGAAAGCCTGAAGGTCTCAGTTTGTGCCGTCGTCGGCATCGCCACTGGGCTGCGGCCGAGGATGCCGGCTGCCCGCGCCGCCTGCGGCACGAATTCCGGAACGCTTGGTCGGTCAGACCGATCCTTTCTCCGCCAGCACCATGTAGTTGACATCCATGTCCTTCGATCGCGTCCAGCGATCGGCGAGCGGATTGTAGGTGACGCCGGTGCGGTCGATGATCGTCAGGCCGGCGCCGCCAAGCGCCTTTTCCAGCTCTTCGGGGCGGACCAGCTTGCCGAACTGGTGGGTGCCGCGCGGCAGCCAGCGCAGCACGTATTCGGCGCCGATGATGGCCAGGCCCAGCGCCTTCAGCGTGCGGTTGATGGTTGCCACGAACATGATGCCGCCGGGCCGGACCATCTGCCCGCATTTGGCGACGAACAGCTCGATGTCGGCGACATGCTCGACCACTTCCATGTTGAGGATGACGTCGAATGTCTCGCCGGCGTCGGCAAGGTCCTCGGCCGTCGTGGCGCGGTAGTCGACGCTCACATTGCCTTCGGCGGCATGCAGTTTCGCAACTTCGATGTTTGTTTCGGAGGCATCCGCTCCCACGACTTCGGCGCCAAGCCGTGCCATCGGCTCGCACAAAAGACCGCCACCGCAGCCGATGTCGAGGATCCGCAGGCCCTCGAACGGCCGCGCGGCGCGTGGGTCACGGCCGAAGCGCGACGCTATCTGGTCGCGGATATAGGAAAGCCGGACCGGATTGAATTTATGCAGCGGACGAAACTTGCCGTTCGGGTTCCACCATTCGGCGGCAAGGGCGGAAAAGCGTTCCACTTCTCCGGCATCGATCGTCGATCGTCGGGGCTCTGGCATCGATTGTCTCCTAGAGCTCTTTGTTGGTCGCAATTCCGGACGGAAAACCGCTTCACACTTTTCCTGGAACGGCTTCAGAGCGCTAGGAAGTCGGGCGTGGGGGAGCGAATGTCAAGGCAGCTTTTTTCAATGCTGCCAAACAGGGTCCGTCAGACCTCAGCTGGTCTTGTCCAGCACGTCGCGCAGTTTCGCGGCCAGTTGCTCGATGGTGAACGGCTTGGCCAGGAAGTGCACGTCATGGTCGAGCACGCCGTTATGGACGACCGCGTTCCTGGTGAAGCCGGTGGTGAAGATGACTTTCAGTCCGGGCTGGCGCCCGACCGCCTCCTCGGCGAGCTTGCGGCCGTTCATCACCGGCATGACGATATCGGTGAACAGCAGGGCGATGCCTGAGGTCGCGGCGAGCTTCTCGAGGGCCTCCGGGCCGCTTGCGGCATGGATGACGGTGTAGCCGAGTTCGCGCATGGCGTCCGTCGTGGCGGCCCGCACGCGGGCATCGTCCTCGACGACGAGGATTGTCTCGGTGACCTTGACGGAGCTCTTGCCACGCCCGGCGGGTGCTGCTGGCTCCTCCGGCCCGAAAAACCGCGGCAGATAGATCTTGATCGTCGTTCCTTCACCCGGTTCGGAGTAGATCTTGACGTGGCCGCCCGACTGTTTGACGAAGCCGAACACCTGGCTCAACCCAAGTCCCGTGCCCTTGTTGACCGGCTTGGTCGTGAAGAAGGGTTCGAAGGCCTTGGCGATGATCTCCGGTGGCATGCCGGCGCCGGTGTCGGTCACCGCCACCATCACATATTGGCCAGGCGTGACTTCGGCATGAGTCGAGGCGTAGGCTTCGTCGAGATGGCTGTTGGCGGTCTCGATGGTCAATTTTCCGTCATTGTCCATGGCATCACGGGCATTGACCGCCAGGTTGAGGATCGCGTTCTCGATCTGGCTCGGATCGGCGTGGGTTTTCCACAGGCCGCCCGCCAAAACCGTTTCGATACGGATGCCTTCGCCGAGCGCTCGGTGCAGAAGGTCGGACATGCCGGTCACCAGCCGGTTGGTGTCGACGACCTGCGGCGCCAGCGGTTGCAGACGGGAGAAGGCAAGCAATCGGGAGGTCAGATTGGCGGCACGGCTGGCTGCATCCGTCGCGGCCTCGATGAATTTCTCGATGTCGTTCTCGCCGCGCTTCAGCTTGCGCTGGGCAAGGTTCATGGCGCTGAGGATCACCGCCAGCATGTTGTTGAAATCGTGGGCGATGCCGCCGGTCAATTGGCCGACGGCTTCCATCTTCTGCATCTGGCGGATCTGGGATTCGGCCTTCTCGCGGGTCTCGATCTCGTTGCCGAGCTCGATGTTCTTGCCCATCAGCTCTGCCTGGGCGGTGGCGACCTCGCGGAAGCGGCGGCGGGATTCGCGGATCGTGTAGGCGGCGAGCAGGAAGATGGCGAAGAGGGCCGCCAGCGAGCCGATGCGCAGCCAGGTCTCGACCTGGTCGGTGCGCTCGTCGCGCTCGGCAACCGCGGCGCCTCCCATGCGCCGGATCGTGTCCATGCTGGCGCGGACCTCGTCCATGGCGGCTTTGCCCTGGCCGCTGCGGACCAGTCGCAAGGCCCCGGCCACGTCGCCCTTGTCGTAAAGGGCGATCGTCACGGCCAGTTCAGCCTGTTTCTGCGCCAGCGCGTCCTTGATGTGATTGATCTGCTGGGCCAACTGGTCGTCGGAAGCCGTCATGGCATCGATGCGGGAGAGCTGTCCGGGGATTGCCTCGACGGCCTTCCGATACGGTTCGAGATAGGATTTTTCCCCGGTCAGCAGGTAGCCGCGCTGACCACTCTCGGCATCCTGCGCCATTGAGAGGAGCCCGGAAAGCAGATCCTGGTACTCGATCGTCTCGCGAGCGGCGGCACGATTGGCCCTCTGGCCCTCGACGAGCAGGGCACGGGTGCCGACGATCAATGCCAGCACGGCGAAGCCGGCGACAAGCGGGAGCGATTGCAATCGCGTGGCGCGTCGAAGACGAGCAATCATCTGTTATGCCGAACCAAAAGGAATTCCCCGCGGGCAGCATCTGGTAAGCGGCACGGGCCTGGAAGGCAATATGCCGTCTTGTTGACGCCGGCATTCCGCCGCCAGCCTTGCGAAACCTTCATCATTTGGCTAAGGAGGCCGCGCATTCAGCGACCGGCGCCAGCCGGGCGCTTTCCTCCGCTTTCGGCTCCCAGTTTTTTGGCAAGGGGCCGGCTTCAGTCAAAGGCATTTCGCTTCCATGGCGCGTATCGTGATGAAATTCGGCGGAACCTCCGTCGCCGACATCGCCCGCATCCGCAATGTGGCGCGTCACGTCAAACGCGAGGTCGACGCCGGCCATGAGGTCGCGGTGGTGGTTTCGGCCATGGCCGGCAAGACCAACGAACTGGTTGCCTGGACGCGCGAGGCCTCGCCTATGCATGACGCACGCGAATATGACGCGGTCGTCGCTTCCGGCGAACAGGTCACCGCAGGCCTGCTGGCGATCACCTTGCAGAACATGGGCGTGCACGCCCGCTCCTGGCAGGGCTGGCAGATCCCGATCAAGACCGACAACGCGCATGGCGCGGCGCGCATCCTCGACATTGACGGTGCGTTCCTGATCAAGCGCTTCGGCGAGGGCCAGGTGGCCGTCATCGCCGGCTTCCAGGGCATCGGGCCCGACAATCGCATCGCAACGCTTGGCCGTGGCGGTTCCGACACAAGCGCGGTCGCCATCGCGGCGGCGGTCAAGGCGGACCGTTGCGACATCTATACCGACGTCGACGGGGTCTACACCACCGATCCGCGCATCGAGCCCAAGGCGCGGCGGCTGGCCAAGATCTCCTTCGAGGAAATGCTTGAAATGGCCTCGCTCGGCGCCAAGGTTCTGCAGGTGCGTTCGGTCGAGCTTGCCATGGTGCACAGGGTGCGCACCTTCGTGCGGTCGTCCTTCGACGATCCCGACGCGCCCGGAATGGGGGATTTGCTCAATCCTCCGGGAACGCTCATTTGCGACGAGGAAGAGATCGTGGAACAGCAGGTCGTCACCGGAATTGCCTACGCCAAGGACGAGGCCCAGATTTCGCTGCGCCGCGTCGGCGACCGCCCAGGCGTCGCCGCCGGCATTTTCGGGCCGCTGGCCGAGGCCAACATCAATGTCGACATGATCGTCCAGAACATCTCCGAGGACGGCAAGTTCACCGACATGACCTTCACAGTGCCATCGGGAGACGTCGACAAGGCGCTGGCCGTGCTTGATCGGCTGAAAGCCGAGGTCGGCTACGATGTCGTGCAGTCCGAAGCCGGCATGTCGAAGGTCTCGGTCATCGGCATCGGCATGAGGAGCCATGCCGGTGTCGCCGCCACCGCCTTCAAGGCACTGGCGGACAAGGCGATCAACATTCGCGCCATCACCACCTCCGAGATCAAGATTTCGATACTGATCGACGGTCCGTACACCGAACTTGCGGTTCGCACTTTGCATTCCGTCTACGGTCTGGATAAGCAGTAGCAAGACTGAATCAGTTGTTGCGCGCGTGCCGGCAGCGGCGGAAACTGCGCCGGCAAGTGTTTCATTGGAGAAGAAGCCGCGATGCGTGACCAGGCCAGTGGCCCGCGCGTTTTGCTGAAACGGCTCCGCGAGCTCATGCAGGAGCCGCTGGAGCCGCAGGAGCGGCTTGACCGGATCGTGCGCGACATCGCCTCCAACATGGTCGCGGAAGTTTGCTCGCTCTATGTGCTGCGCGCCGATTCGGTGCTCGAGCTCTACGCCACCGAGGGTCTGAACCCGAACGCCGTCCACCTGGCGCAACTGCGGCTGGGACAAGGCCTGGTCGGCACCATCGCCGCCAGCGCGCGGCCGCTCAACCTTTCCAATGCTCAGGAACACCCAGCCTTTGCCTACCTGCCGGAGACCGGGGAAGAAATCTACAATTCCTTCCTTGGCGTTCCGGTGCTCAGGGCAGGGCGCACGCTGGGCGTCCTCGTCGTCCAGAACAAGACCATGCGTCATTACCGCGACGACGAGGTCGAGGCGCTGGAAACCACGGCGATGGTCATCGCCGAGATGATCGCCACCGGCGACCTGGCGCGGCTGACCCGACCCGGCCTCGAACTCGACTTGCGCCGCCCCGTCAGCTTCACCGGCCTGTCCTTCAACGATGGCGTCGGGCTTGGCCATGTCGTGCTGCACGAGCCCCGCATCGTCGTCACCAATCTGTTCAACGAGGACAGCGAGGAAGAGGTCCGGCGGCTGGAAAGCTCGCTCGGGTCGCTGCGGCTCTCCATCGACGACATGCTGGAGCGCCGCGACGTCGCCTTCGAGGGCGAGCACCGCCAGGTGCTGGAAGCCTATCGCATGTTCGCCAATGACCGCGGCTGGGTGCGGCGCCTGGAAGAGGCCATCCGCAACGGCCTGACGGCAGAGGCCGCGGTGGAGAAGGTGCAGAGCGACATGCGCGCCCGCATGCTGCACATGACCGATCCTTATCTGCGCGAGCGGATGAGCGATTTCGACGACCTCGCCAACCGGCTCCTGCGCCAACTGATGGGACGCGGGCCGGAAGATGTCGCGGCTTCGCTGCCGAAGGACGCCATTATCGTCGCCCGCTCGATGGGCGCCGCCGAACTGCTCGACTACCCTCGCGACAAGCTGCGCGGGCTGGTGCTGGAGGATGGCGCGGCCACAAGCCATGTCGTCATCGTCGCCCGCGCCATGGGCATTCCGGTCGCCGGCCAGATGAAGGGCGCCGTTTCGATGGCGGAAAACGGCGATGCCATCATCGTCGACGGCGAGGAAGGCACGATCCATCTGCGGCCGCAGTCCGATCTCGAAGCCGCCTATGCCGAAAAAGTGCGTTTCAGGGCGCGCCGGCAAGAGGTCTACCGCGAACTGCGCAAGAAGCCGTCGATGACCAGGGACGGCGTCCAGGTCGACCTTCTGATGAATGCCGGGCTTGCCGTCGACCTGCCGCAACTGGCCGAGGCGGGCGCTGCCGGCATCGGTCTGTTCCGCACCGAGTTGCAGTTCATGGTCGCCTCGACCTTTCCGCGTGCCGAGGCACAGGAGAAACTCTATCGCGACGTGCTGGAGGCCGCACGCGGCAAGCCGGTCACCTTCCGCACCATCGACATTGGCGGCGACAAGGTGCTGCCCTACTTCAAAGGCGCGATCCAGGAAGAGAACCCGGCGCTCGGCTGGCGGGCGATCCGCCTGACGCTGGACCGGCCGGGGTTGTTGCGCACTCAGATCCGCGCCCTGCTGAAGGCCAGCGGCGGGCGTGAGCTCAAGCTCATGCTGCCCATGGTGACCGAGCTCGGCGAAATTGCACAAGCGCGAGAAATCATCGACCGCGAAGTGCGGCATCTGTCGCGCTTCGCTCATCACCTGCCGACCAGCCTCAAGCTGGGCGCGATGCTGGAAGTGCCGTCGCTTCTGTTCCAGCTCGACGAATTGATGAAGGCGGTCGACTTCGTCTCGGTTGGGTCGAACGATCTGTTCCAGTTCGTCATGGCGGTCGATCGCGGCAACACGCAACTGGCCAACCGCTTCGACACGCTGTCGGCGCCGTTCCTGCGCGTCTTGAAGCAAATCGCCGATGCCGGCATCCGCAACCACACGCCGGTGACGCTGTGCGGTGAGCTCGCCGGCAAGCCGATCTCGGCGATGGCACTGATCGGCCTCGGCTTCCGCTCGATCTCGATGTCACCGGCCTCGATCGGCCCAGTCAAGGCCATGCTGACGGAATTGCCGCTGGATGAGCTAACGGCGTTCTTCGACGACAATCTGATGGCGCCGGCGCAGGGGCTGCCGATGCGGGCGCTGCTGCAGGCCTTTGCCGACGACCGCTCGATCCCGTTGTAGCATCACATCATGGTCAATTTGCCCCGCGATCGCATGGATCAAGTCGTCAAGCGTTTCGAGATGCTCGAAGCGCAGATGTCGGCCGGACCGGCGCCGGATGCCTATGTGAAGATGGCATCCGAGTATGCCGAACTGCAGGACATGGTGGCCAAGGTCAGGGAATTGCGAGCGGCCGAACACGAGCAGGCCGACCTCGAAGCAATGCTCGCCGACAAGGGCACCGATGCCGAAATGCGGGCGCTTGCCGAGGCGGATCTCCCGGGGGTGGAGGAGCGCATCGAGGCGCTGCAGAAGGACATCCAGATCCTGCTCCTGCCCAAGGATGCCGCCGACGACAAGAACGCCATCCTCGAAATCCGCGCCGGAACCGGCGGCGACGAGGCAGCGCTCTTCGCCGGTGACCTGTTTCGCATGTATGAGCGCTATGCCGCCGAGCGTGGTTGGCGGTTCGAGACGGTGTCGGCCAGTGACGGCGATGCCGGCGGGTTCAAGGAAATCATCGCCACGGTCTCCGGCAAGGGCGTTTTCGCCCATCTGAAATTCGAGTCCGGCGTGCATCGCGTGCAGCGGGTGCCGGCAACAGAGGCCAGCGGGCGCATTCATACCTCGGCGGCGACGGTGGCGGTGCTGCCGGAAGCCGAAGAGGTCGACATCGAGATCCGTGCCGAAGACATCCGCATCGATACGATGCGCGCCTCGGGTTCGGGCGGCCAGCACGTGAACACCACCGATTCGGCTGTCCGCATCACCCACCTGCCGACCGGCATCATGGTGGTGCAGGCGGAGAAGTCGCAGCACCAGAACCGGGCGAAGGCCATGCAGATCCTGCGCGCCCGGCTGTATGACCTGGAGCGCGGCAAGGCCGACGAGGAGCGTTCCGAATCGCGCAAATCGCAGGTCGGCTCCGGCGATCGCTCGGAACGCATCCGAACCTATAATTTCCCGCAAGGCCGCGTCACCGACCACCGCATCAACCTGACGCTCTACAAGCTCGATCGGGTGATGATGGGCGAACTCGACGAAATCATCGACGCGCTGATCGCCGACCACCAGTCGAAGCTGCTGGCCGATATCGGCCTCGATGGCTGACCCTCTGCCCAAGGCGCTGGGGCCGCTGCTGCGGGAAGCGCGGGCCAGGCTTGTGGCGGCCGGGGTCGATGATCCCGCGCTCGACGCACGGCTGATTGTCGAACATTTTTCCGGCAAGACCCGTACGAAGGCCATCGCCGACCCTGACCATGAGATCGACAGGAACGCCATCGCCGTGATCGACGCCGCCCTGGGGCGTCGAGCCGCCGGCGAACCCGTGCATCGCATCCTGGGCTACCGTGAATTCTACGGTTTGCGCCTGGCGCTGTCGCCGGAAACGCTGGAGCCGCGGCCGGATACCGAAACGCTGGTCGAGGCGGTGCTGCCTTTCGTCAAGACAATTGCCGCGCGGGAGGGTTCGTGCCGCATCCTCGATCTCGGCACCGGGACGGGCGCCATCGCCCTGGCGCTGCTGAGTGCGGTGCCGGCCGCGACCGCCACCGGCGTCGACATCGCAGCCGGAGCGCTGGCGACGGCGGCCCGCAATGCCGTGCAAATCGGGCTTGGTGACCGGTTCGCGACGGTGCGGTCGGACTGGTTCGAAAAAGTTTCCGGCCGGTACCATGTAATTGCCGCAAACCCTCCCTATATACCTTCAAGAGATGTTGGAAATCTGCAGGACGAGGTCCGCGATTTCGACCCACGCTTGGCCTTGGATGGCGGCGTGGATGGGCTGACCCCCTACAGGATCATCGCCGCCGAAGCGGCACCATTTCTGGAAGCAGAAAGCAGGATTGCGGTCGAAATCGGCCACACGCAACGCAACGAGGTCAACGACATATTCCGCGCAGCCGGCTACGCTGCGGGCGAGTTGTTTCGCGATCTCGGCGGAAACGACAGGGTTCTTGTCTTTCAATGGGGATAAGCCTTGACGCACTGCGAAAAAACCGCTTGGCAATACCGGGGAATGCGGCTAGGGTCGCCTCAACCGGATGAGACGAAGCAGGCAGTGCTCTTAGCGATTCGGTCCTCCTTGGAAATAGCTGCCTTCTTGCGCAAACGACGCCCAAGCTTCGTGCGGGAATCGTCCGGCAAGTGATGTAACCGGAACAGGATGGCACGTGGCGCCAACGCAATTGATGCGGGCGAACGCCGGTGAAGAAACGAAACGGCTGGCTGCATGAGCGCCTCCGTTCGTGACGAGTTTTCGAAAATTTCAAGATGAAGAGAGTCGAATGAGGCCACAACAGCAGAACAGGCGCATGCGCGGTCGCAATAACAATGGCGGCGGCGGTGGCAACAACAATAACAACAACAACCGCAAGGGCCCGAATCCCCTGACGCGCAACTACGAGAGCAACGGCCCGGACGTGAAGATCCGTGGATCGGCTCAGCAGATCGCCGAGAAATACGCCACCCTGGCCCGTGACGCGCAAAGCTCCGGCGACAGGGTCATGGCGGAGAACTATCTGCAGCACGCCGAACACTATAATCGCATCATTGCCGCCGCGCAGGCGCAGATGCCGATCCAGAACGTCCAGCAGAACCGCGACGATTTCGACGATGACGGTGATGAGGATCGCGACGAGTTCGACAATGCCGGGAACAATGGGGCCGGCAACAGCGGCAACACCGTTTCCGAACCACAAGTACCCGTGATCAACCATGGCGCCGGTCCGCAGCCGGTGATCGAAGGCATGCCGGCGGAGGTCGCGCTGAACCGGGACGGCCGCGACAATCGTGACAATGCCGGGCGTGACAATGCCGGGCGCGACAATAACGGACGAAACAATAACCGCGACAACAATGGCGGGCGCCACCGCGATCGCCGTCCCAATGGCGGCTATGGCCAGAATGGCCAGCGCGATTATGCTTCGTCCGCCGAGCAGGGCGCTCAGCAGCGCAACGAGTTCCCGGGGCAGGCAGAAGTACAGGCAGAGCCCGGTTCGCCGGCCGAGACCGCCGCGGCAGTCGAGCCGGCTCCGCTGTTCGAGAGTTTTTCGCCAGCGGCTCTTGCCGCCCAGGCCGAGCTCAACGAGGCGGCCACCGAGAGCGGTGCCGCTCGCCGTCCGCGTCGTCCGCGCCGTCCACGCGCCAGTGCCGACCAAGTCGACGCCGGCAGCAGCAATGCGGACGCCGGCGAGGTGGCCTCGGTTCCGGCAGACAACGGCAGTTCCGAGCCGGTGATTGCCGACATCGACAACTGATCGGACACCATTTCAAGACGTGGAACGGCGGGGAGAAATCTCCGCCGTTTCCGTTTGGGCTGACGTGGAATATTATGCATTGACCGATATCAATGCGCCTTGAGACGGCATGGTCCATTCACCATATCTCGGCTGAACAGGATCCGGCTCGAATGGGCGGGTCCGTCACCGCAATCTGATCCGGTGCCGCGAAGCGGGCCGGTGATGGAAGGAGACAGATATGAACCTTGAGAAATACTCCGAGCGCGTGCGCGGCTTTATCCAGTCCGCGCAGACCATGGCGCTCTCCCGCAATCACCAGCAATTCACTCCCGAACACATTTTGAAGGTCCTCGTCGACGATGAGGAGGGCTTGGCCGCGTCGCTGATCGAACGCGCCGGCGGCAATGTCCGCGACGTCAAGCTCGGCGTCGAGACGGCGCTCGAGGCAATGCCGAAAGTCGAAGGCGGCAATGGCCAGCTCTATCTGGCGCAGCCGCTGGCCAAGGTGTTCTCGACCGCGGAGGAACTGGCCAAGAAGGCCGGCGACAGCTTCGTCACGGTCGAGCGGCTGCTGCAGGCGCTTACCATGGAGAAGTCGGCAAAAACCGCCGACATCCTGGCCAAGGCCGGTGTCACCGCGCAGGCGCTGAACCAAGTAATCAATGATGTCCGCAAGGGCCGCACCGCCGATTCGGCGAGTGCCGAACAGGGCTATGACGCGCTGAAGAAATACGCGCGCGACCTGACCGCCGATGCCCGCGCCGGCAAGCTGGACCCTGTGATTGGCCGCGACGACGAGATCCGCCGCACCATTCAGGTGCTGTCGCGGCGCACCAAGAACAATCCGGTGCTCATCGGCGAGCCGGGCGTCGGCAAGACGGCGATCGCCGAGGGCTTGGCGCTGCGCATCGTCAATGGCGACGTGCCAGAATCGCTGAAGGACAAGCAGTTGATGGCGCTCGACATGGGCGCGCTGATCGCCGGTGCCAAGTATCGCGGCGAGTTCGAGGAGCGGCTGAAGGCCGTGCTCTCGGAAGTCACCTCGGCCAATGGCAACATCATCCTGTTCATCGACGAGATGCACACGCTGGTCGGCGCCGGCAAGGCGGACGGCGCGATGGATGCGTCGAACCTGTTGAAGCCGGCCCTCGCGCGCGGCGAATTGCACTGCGTCGGCGCCACCACGCTCGATGAATACCGCAAGCATGTCGAGAAGGATCCGGCACTTGCCCGCCGCTTCCAACCGGTCTTCGTCGATGAGCCGACGGTGGAGGATACGGTCTCGATCCTGCGCGGCCTGAAGGAGAAATACGAGCAGCACCACAAGGTGCGCATCTCCGACTCGGCGCTGGTGGCGGCGGCGACGCTGTCCAATCGCTACATCGCCGACCGCTTCCTGCCGGACAAGGCGATCGACCTGGTCGACGAGGCCGCCTCGCGGCTTCGCATGCAAGTCGATTCCAAGCCCGAGGCGCTGGACGAGATCGACCGCCGCATCATGCAGCTCAAGATCGAGCGCGAGGCGCTGAAGGTCGAGACGGATGACGCCTCGAAAGACCGGCTCGCCCGCCTGGAAAAGGAACTTGTCGGGCTCGAGGAGGAATCGACCGAGATCACTACCAAGTGGCAGGCCGAGAAGCAGAAGCTCGGGCTCGCCGCCGACTTGAAGAAGCAGCTCGACGAGGCACGCAACGATCTGGCCATTGCCCAACGCAAGGGTGAATTCCAGCGCGCCGGCGAACTTGCCTATGGCAAGATTCCGGAACTGGAAAAGAAGCTGAAGGAGGCAGAAGCCCAGGACGGCAAGGTCGGCATGGTCGAGGAAGTGGTAACCCCCGACCACGTCGCCCATATCGTCTCGCGCTGGACCGGCATTCCGGTCGACAAGATGCTGCAGGGCGAGCGCGACAAGCTGCTGCGCATGGAAGACGAGATCGGCAAGCGTGTCGTCGGCCAGGGCGAGGCCGTGCAGGCCGTTTCCAAGGCGGTACGGCGTGCCCGCGCCGGCCTACAGGATCCGAGCCGGCCGATTGGCTCGTTCATCTTCCTCGGACCGACGGGCGTCGGCAAGACCGAACTGACCAAGGCGCTGGCAAGCTTCCTGTTCGACGACGACAGCGCCATGGTGCGCATCGACATGTCGGAGTTCATGGAGAAGCACTCGGTCGCCCGGCTGATCGGTGCACCTCCCGGCTATGTCGGCTATGAGGAGGGCGGCGCGCTGACCGAAGCGGTGCGGCGCCGGCCCTATCAGGTCGTGCTGTTCGACGAGATCGAGAAGGCGCATCCCGATGTCTTCAACGTGCTCTTGCAGGTGCTCGATGACGGGCGTCTGACCGACGGCCAGGGCCGAACGGTCGATTTTCGCAACACGCTGATCATCATGACGTCGAACCTCGGCGCCGAATATCTGGTCAATCTCGGCGAGGACCAGGATGTCGATGCCGTGCGCGACGAGGTGATGAATGTGGTCAAGGCGTCGTTCCGGCCGGAGTTCCTCAACCGCGTCGACGAAGTGATACTGTTCCACCGGCTGCGCCGCAAGGACATGGACCGCATCGTCGAGATCCAGCTCAAGCGGCTGGAAAGCCTGCTTGTCGATCGCAAGATCACGCTGTCGCTCGATCATGAATCGATCGAGTGGCTGGCGGCCAAGGGTTATGACCCGGCCTATGGCGCGCGGCCGCTGAAGCGGGTGATGCAGAAGGAGTTGCAAGACCCGCTGGCGGAGAAGATCCTGCTCGGCGAGATCCTCGACGGCTCGACCGTCAAGGTGACGGCCGGCTCGGACCGGCTGAACTTCCGCTCGAAGCCGACGGTCGTGGCGACCGAAGCGGCGGCTTGATCCTGCGCCGCGCGTCCACTTCGGACGCGCGGCGTTTTCATACTGATGACGGGGCGTGGATGACGCTGGACGACTACAACAGCTTCTGCGCCTCGCTGCCCGCAACAAACCATGTCGTCCAGTGGGGCGGCGCCCATGTCTGGAAGGTCGGGACCAAGGTGTTTGCGATCGGCGGCTGGGATCAGGGCGAGCAGCTCTTCGTCACCTTCAAATGTTCCGACATCGCCTATGACGTGCTTAAGGAACAGCCGGGGCTGCGGCCCGCGCCCTACCTTGCCTCACGCGGCATGAAATGGATCCAGCGTCGGACAAGCCAGAGCATGGATGATGGTGCGCTGAAGGACTATTTGCGCGAGAGCCATCGCCTTGTCGCCCTGAAGCTGACCAAGCAGGCGCGCAAGGAACTGGGCCTTGCCGCAAGCTAGTTGATATTCGTCTGTACGCCGGAAACCCGCCATCTTCATGCCCGGTTCATGTTGGAACCATATGGTGGGGTAACTGGTTTGCTGGCGAAGGGGTTCGCCGAAGAACAACGCCGGGCGGCGGCAATTACGGACCGGAGAGTTTGGCCACGATGTTCCGCACGATCTTTGCCCTTTCGGCGCTTGCCGCCGGGCTTGTGTCTTTTGGTGCGCTCGCGGCGCCGACACAGGACAATGCACCACGGGTTGTCCGCGCTGCCAATGACGGCGACATTCTCGTCGCCCAGGACGGAAATCTGGACATCTACTATGACGCCCGCGGCAACCGCGTCATCGTCGATGCCGATACCGGCAAGGTCATCGCCATCCAGCCGCCGCAGACACGGCTTGATCGGCGCGCGCTGCGCCGCGAGACAAGGCTGCGCGAGTTGGGCCGGGCTCCCGCCGATGACGATCGCTACTATCTCGACGATCCGGAAGACATGGCGCGGTTCCGCCGCAAGCAGTTGGAAGAGGAAGGCCGGGTCATCCCGCCGCCGGCCGACGAATATGACCCCTATGGTGACAATTCGGTGGAAGCCTATCCGCCGGCGCCGCAGGACGATGGCAATTATGACAACAACTATCCCGATGCGCCGCAGCCGACAAAGCCGGGCGCCATCAAGCGCCAGCCGCTGAACGAGGCCTCGATAGACCCTATGCAGCCCGCGACCCCGACGGAACAGGCCCCGCCGGCCGACCAAGGGGCACTGCCGCCGAAGATTGGCGGCAAGACCACGGTTGACCCATCGCTGTCGCTGGGCGCCCGTCAGGATGTGGCGGCGCTGCAGGTGCTGCTCGACCGGGGCGGCGCTTCGCCCGGCGTCATCGACGGGCGCTTCGGCTCGAATGTCGACAAGGCGATTGCCGCCTATAATGAGATCACCGGCAGCAATCTCAAGTCGACCGATGCTGTCGGCATCCAGACGGCCCTTGCGCAATCCGGTGGGGACGCGTTTGCCAACTATACGATCACCGCGGAGGATGCGGCCGGCCCCTATGTCGCCTCGGTCCCGGAAGACTACAGCCAGAAGGCGCAGCTCAACTGCATGTGCTACACCTCTGTCACCGAGGCGCTGGCGGAGCGCTTCCACATGGACGAGAACTATCTGAAGTCGATCAACAAGGGCCTCGACTTCAACCGACCCGGCACGATCATCAAGGTCGCCAATTTCGGCAAGCTGGTGTCAACGCCAGTCGCGCGCATCGTTGCCGACAAGACCAAGAAAGAAGTGTACGCCTACGATGCGGGTGGCAAGCTGGTCGCCGCCTATCCCGCCACCATCGGCTCGGCCGATACGCCGTCGCCCACCGGCATCCACGCCGTGTCGCGCATCGCGCTCGATCCGAACTACACCTACAACCCGAACATCAATTTCAAGCAGGGCCAGAACGACAAGATCCTGACCATTCCGCCAGGCCCCAACGGACCTGTCGGGTCGGTCTGGATTGCCCTGGACAAGCCGACCTATGGCATCCACGGAACGCCCGAACCTTCGAAGATCGGCAAGACCGAAAGCCATGGCTGCGTGCGCCTGACCAACTGGGACGCGCGTGAACTCGCCAAGCTGGTGTCGCCGGGTGTTACCGTGGAGTTTGTCGGCGGACCTTCAGCCGATGACGTTGCGCAGCAATGAGCCGCGCAACGTGGCGGCATAGATCAGCTGCACGAGCAGAATGAAGCCGACGCTGAGCAACGGGTTGACCAGGCAGAGTGCGGCGCCGATCGCCGACAGGATTTGCGCCTTGACGATGCGCATGTAGACCATGCGCCTTGTGTCGGCGTCGACATCTTCCGCGACAAAGCCGTTCTTCTCCACATAGTGCCAGCTGGCGAACAGGGTCACGCCGAGCATCAGCAGGTTGAGCCAGTAGACCAGTGCCGCGGTCCTGAATTCGAGGAAGTCCGCCAGCAGGTCGGTCGAGAACGGCAAGAGCGCGATGAAGGCGAGAAAGCAAAGGTTCAGCGTGGCGAGCCGTCTGTCGGATTTGGCGATCAGCCCATGCCGCGCCTGCTGACCGAACCAGAATATGATCAGCGTCAGGAAACTCAACGCATAGGTCAGGAAGCGCGGCGCCAGCGCCGCGATGGCGGCAAGCAGGTCGCCCTGGGAATGAACAGTGTCCTTCCGCCGACGCTTCGAGTGGACGCTTCATCGTTTCCTCCGCCCGCGGTTCCCAGAAAAATCCAGCACGACTGACGCCATTTGCATCCGGACGGGATGTTTCCCGGCAATATGGCTGATTTCAAGGACTACAAGCTGCTGGCCGGTTGTTGCCAGCCCATCGGCGGTCTAAGCAGAGTGCCATGCATTCGCCAGATGAAGCCGCCGCAGTTCCGCTGACCAGGCCGGTCACGAACGGGACGTTCTGCCCGCAATCGCAGCGCCGATACGTGTTGATCGCGGCGATCCTGGCGTCGGCGCTCGGCTTCATCGACGGTTCGATCCTGGCAATCGCCATGCCGGCGATCCGCGTCGATCTTGGCGCCAATCTCGCCGAGGCGCAGTGGATCTCCAATGGCTATGCGTTGACGCTGTCGGCGCTGATCCTTGCCGGCGGAGCCGCCGGCGACCGGTTCGGGCTGCGCCGCGCCTTCGTGGCCGGCATTGTGTTGTTTGTCGCAGCCTCGCTTGCCTGTGCGCTGGCACCGAATGCCGTCGTGCTGATCGCGTTTCGCGCCCTTCAGGGCATTGGCGCGGCGATCATGGTGCCGGGCAGCCTCGCCATCATCGCCAAGGCCTACCCGAAGAAGGAACGCGGCCGTGCGATCGGTATCTGGGCGGCGGCCTCGGCACTGACCACCGCACTCGGTCCCGTGCTCGGCGGCCTTGTTCTGTCGGCTTTCGGCGACGGCATCTGGCGGGCGATCTTCGCCGTCAACCTACCTCTCGGCCTGATTTCGATCTATCTCCTGCTTGCCAAGATTCCAGCCGACGCGCCGACGGAGAAACGCAGCCTGGATCTCGGCGGTGGGGCGCTGGCGACATTGGCCTTCGGCGCGCTTGCGTATGGGCTGACGTCAATGAGTTCCAGCGGCGAGGGCCACATGGCGGGGCCGAGCATTGCCGCCGGCGCGGTGCTGCTTGTGGTCTTCATCCTGTTCGAGCAGCGACAGCGCGAGCCGATGATCGATCTCAGCCTGTTTCGCATAGGCGCTTTCGCCGGCGCCAATGTAGCGACCTTCTTTCTCTATTTCGCGCTGTCGGCCAATCTCTTCTATCTGCCGATGCTGCTGATCGCCGGCTGGGGGCTGAGCACGGCCGAGGTCGGCTTCATCTTCCTGCCGTTGTCTGCATTGATCGCACTTCTATCGGGACCGGTCGGCCAGTTGTCTGACCGGATCGGGCCGCGTTTCCCTATTGCCTGCGGCAGCCTGATCGTGGCTTTCGCCTTTGCCGGACTTGCCTTGCTCACCCATGCCGGCATCCATAATTTCTGGACGGGGACGTTCCCGCTGATGGCGCTGATGGGACTCGGGATGGCGCTGGTCGTCTCACCACTGTCGACCGCGATCATGACAGCGGTGGAAGACAAGGATACGGGAGCTGCTTCCGGCATCAACAATGCCGTCTCGCGCATTGGCGGCCTGATCGCGGTGGCGGCAATGGGATCGCTGGCGGCCTGGGTCTATGCCCATGCGCTGGACGGGAATGCGATTTCAGCCGTGCCAGGCTTCGGCGAACCGGCACCGGCTGGACTTGCGCCCGCGCTCGATGCGGCACGGCTGGCCGCCAGTGACGCAGCCTTCTCCGTGGTGTCTTGGGTGACGGCGCTGCTTTGCCTGTTTTCAGCTGTCATCGCGTGGACGACAATTTCCGGAGAGCCGCTGCCGTGGTCGC
The DNA here is from genome assembly GCF_056868045.1 of Mesorhizobium sp. HAY1-8B. NCBI lineage: Bacteria > Pseudomonadati > Pseudomonadota > Alphaproteobacteria > Hyphomicrobiales > Phyllobacteriaceae > Mesorhizobium > Mesorhizobium sp. HAY1-8B. The sequence goes on along the minus strand of NZ_CP200321.1, from coordinate 8,785 downwards.
GGCGTGCGGAAACCAGGCAAGACTGAAACGCGCAGGTTCAGCCTTCGATCTTGGCGCTGGCGACTTTCAGTGAATTGCCATCTTCCTGCTTCAGCAGATCGTCGATGCGCTCGCGCTCGCGCTTGAAGGCAACGAGATCGTCGCCTTTCAGGACCTTGCCGACCGGCAGGCGGACCCGCATCGGATCGACCTTGGTGCCGTTGACGATCAGCTCATAGTGGAGATGCGGGCCTGTGGCGAGGCCGGTCTGGCCGAGATAGCCGATGGTCTGGCCCTGGCGTACCCGCATACCCGGCTCGATGCCTTTGGCAAAGGCGCTCTGGTGATTGTATGAGGTTTCGTAGCCATTGGCATGGCGGATGATGATCTGCTTGCCGTAGCCGCCGGCCCAGCCGACCTTCTCGATGACCCCGTTGCCGGCGGCGATGATCGGCGTGCCGATCGGGGCCGCCCAGTCGACGCCGGTGTGCATGCGGACATAGCCGAGGATCGGATGTTTGCGGGCTCCGAAACCGGAGCGGAATTTTCCGGCGGGCAGCGGATTGCGCAGCAGGAACTGCTTGGCGCTCGATCCGTCCTCGTCGAAATAGTCGGTGCTGCCGTCCTGCATCTGGAAACGGTAGAAGTTGCGCGTGGTGCCGCCAAACGTCGCCGAGACATAGAGAAGTTCGGAATTGTCCGATGTCTGGTCGTCACCATCGGGCTGCGAGAACAGCACTTCGAGGCGGTCGGAGGGATTGAGGCGGGACTGGAAGTCGACATCGGACGCCAGGAGCTTGATCAGCCGCTGGGTCATCGCCTTGGACATGCCGTAGGAATAGGCGGCACGGTAGATGCCGTCATAGACATTGGGCAGGTTGCCGCGCACCACAACGGGCGCCGACGAATCATCGAATGCCGTCAAGAGTTCAGGATTCGGCTCCGGTTCCTGCGCCGGCACGTACTGGCCGCGGTCGTCGAGCGCGATGGTGACGATATGCGTGGTCTTGTCGTATACGCTGGTGCGCACGACCTTGGCGGCATCGCCGTGAACCTCGAGGCCGACGCGCAGCACGGTTCCGGCCTTCAGCGTCGGCGCGTTCAACAGCTTGGCGATTGCTTCGGCCATGCCGGTCGCGTCGTCACCCGTATAGCCCGAATCGGCAAAGGCCTCGGTGAGGTCGGTGTCCTTGGTGAAGGGAATGATTTCCTCGGCAAAAGCCGGTGCCTGGTCGTCAATGGCGGCGCGCGGAGACACCGAGACGTTTTCCGGCACGATCTTGACGTCGTAGGAGCCGGCCATCGA